>CAVQIV010000015.1:0-63425 GCA_963712665.1 Thermoanaerobaculaceae bacterium
AGGAACACATACGGATACGCGGCGTCGGCCAGCGGCCGGTCCCGGAACGCGGCGACGTCCTCGTCCAGGTTCGCGCAGATTCGTGAGACTTCGGACTTCGAGATGCCGGTGTCCGCGCCGAGCGCCTTCACCAGATCATCGACCTTGCGGGTCGAGACACCGTGAACATACGCCTCCATCACGACGGCGAACAGGGCCTGATCGACGCGGCGGCGCCGCTCCAGCAGCGACGGGAAGAACGACCCCTGTCGAAGCTTCGGGATCCGCAAATCCAGTTCCCCCGCGGTCGTGGTCAGAGTGCGCGGCCGGGTGCCGTTGCGTTGCGTTGTTCGTTCCGGGGTGCGTTCGAACGGGGCGGCGCCGATGAACGCGGCGGCTTCCGCGTCGATCAGCTCCTGATAGAGCGTTTCGGTCGCCGACCCGGATCCGGTCGGTGACATCGGTGAGTTTCAGTTCCCCAAGGAGCTCGAGGAGGGCAGACTGGTCAAGAGCCATCGTGCGTTGTGTCCTTTCGTTGAGATTCCTAGACAGTTCTCACTGACCATCGCACGATGGCTCACCACGTCAACGACGTGACAACCCCAGCCCAAGAACTACACCACCCCAGGGGACGTCACCCGTCTCCGGCCAGGTCGGATCGTTTCGTTGTCTCTCGCGACATGCCGGCTGGCACCGGGGTGGAGTCAACCAGCCGCAGCAGTTCATGCCAGGACGGGGTGTTTTTGGCCAGAGCGGTGATCACGGCAGAGATCAGCGCTCTGGCCAAAAACACCCCGTCCTGGCATGAACTGCTGCGGCTGGTTGACTCCACCCGGTGCCAGCCGGCATGTCGCGAGAGACAACGGAAAACGATCCGACCTGGCCGGAGACGGGTGACGTCCCGTGGAGTGGTGGAGATTCGGATGGGGTTGTCTGCGTCGTAGACGTGGGTGAGCCATCGTGCGATGGTCAGTGAGAACTGTCTAGGAATCTCAACGTAAGGACACAACGCGATAGCTCCAAGCCCACGTCTACGACGCAGACAACCCCATCCGAATCTCCACCACTCCGCGGGACGTCACCGGTCTCCGGCCAGGTCGGATCGTTTCGTTGTCTCTCGCGACATGCCGGCTGGCACCGGGGTGGAGTCAACCAGCCGCAGCAGTTCATGCCAGGACGGGGTGTTTTTGGCCAGAGCGGTGATCACGGCAGAGATCAGCGGGCCGGCGGCGCGGACCCGTTTGTTGTATCCGGATTGACCTGGCAGATTCGGGAACATGCCCTTCAAGTGAGTGCTGGCATAGCGAATCCACCGGGTCTCCGAGTCGAACTGCAGCAGATGCTGGGCGACGATCAAGCACAGCAGCTCAGCGTCGGACAGGCGCGGCTTCCGGCCCCGGACATGGGTTCTAGACAAGCCGATCCCAGGCAGGATCCGATCATCAAGGAACACGTAAAGTGTGGTCAGGAGGGTGTTGAGTTCATTGTTCACACCAGCGGTTTAACACCCTCCGCCCACGTTTAACAGCACCCACGCGGCTACGACCTAATAGGACTTACTCATCTAGGCCGACCCAGCTTTCGGGTCACAGTCGACGCCCGTTTACCGGCCCGTTCACCCCGTGCCGTGAAACGAAGTGCATATACGCCGCCATTGTCGCGGCACACAGGTTCCCGTAGTAGCCGATGAGCCGACGATCTTCGGATCGTGCCGCCGAGGTCACGGCCCGGGTAACCGAGCTCACCGCCGTGACTCGCCGGAACGGAGTTGAGACTGACGGATGGCCGACGCTGAACTGGTGGATATCATCTCAGGTTGCTTAGTGGAGGCAGCATTGACAGGACAGGGTTGAGGACGCGATGATGCGAGTCATGAAGCCAATAGCAGCGCGCAACATCAGGATAGTTCTTGTCCTCGCCACGATTTGTGTCGCTGTTGCAGGGTGCGTCCAAGCGCCCCCTGCGGCGATTGAGGATGAGGCAGCACCGTCAATGCCCGCAAGTCCAATAACGGATCGTTTTGTCAAATGCATTCATGATGGTGGGTGGGAAGCGGAACGCAGCTGGACAGGCGGTATCGAAGGCCCGACGGACTTGCCGACTGCACAGCTAGACCAATTTCAAGCAACTGCCGAGAAATGTTCCGTGGAGAGCGGATGGAGCGAAGGCTTTAACTCGCTAACCGACGCGCAACTAGAGCAACTGTTCGAACAAGAAGTGGCCGAATACGAATGCTTGACTGACCTCGGCTACGAGATTGAGGAAGCGCCGACTTTTCAGTCCTACCTGGACACATTCAAGAGTGCGGATCAGTATTATGCGATTCAGTCGCTTACCGGCCTTGGGCAAGCGGACATGACTTCCGTCATAGCGCAATGCCCCCCACCGACATGGTTCCTCAACCTCGACGGACTATAAATTGAGCAGCTCTTGAATATTTGTTGAGTCAACCGTACCTTTGGTGCAACATCGGGGAAGATCTCCCTCGGGCTCAGGAACTTGGACCAACTACTACAACGGCTCGCAAAACCAGCCGATGTACTTCGCAGGCGGATATTCATTGAAGTGGTCCCCGTATCAGAGTGCAGCTTGGCTGGTAACAGCGCCCGGTTTCTACTCGCCGCCCGTAGCCAACTGTATGTAGGGCCATAGGCTCAGGAAGACGGCCTTCTTCGGGAGGTCGTCTTTCTCGCCATGTTTTTAGATCGAGAGATTCGCTTATGGGAACAGCCGGGATGATTGGTGGAGCAGGCCGTCCACAGGTCGACAGGGCCGCTCACGGTACTCGCAGCTCCTTAACAGGGTCGCGTCGAGCTGCCGCGAGTGCAGGGATGACGGCGGCGGCTAGTCCGGTAATCACGGCGAGAATTCCGACAGCGGTGAAGAAGTTCCAGCCGGGAAGTGGATCGCCGGTGACAGCCAGGCCGATAGCGGCACCTGCGCTGCCCACGACGGCACCGATCACGCTGAGCGCCACCATCTGGGTGAGCAGCAGTCCTACGATGAGCCCTTGGGACGCCCCCAAGGCGCGGCGGCGGCCGAAGTCCTTACGGCGCAGCATGACCAGTCCATAGAGGATGGCGGCGACTAGTACAGCGGTCAGGGCGAGGATCACGAGGACCAGGTTGCGGCCGAAGCTACCAAGCTGGCCCTGCACCAGGGCCCGTAGTTCGGCGAGGGATTCGCTAGTGGACAGCTTCACCTTGCTCACGTCGTCAGCGGCAAGCACGGACTGCACCGCCTGAGAAACGGGAACGATCAAATCGGGGCGAGCGGCAATGACCACCAGCACGCTAACCGGCGCGGGGATCGCATCGACTGACTCGGTTTCCGGGACCACAACCAGGGGCTCCATGAAGCGCAGGTATTCGGGCACTTGGATGCGGCCGGTGATCGCGTAGTTGGCCCCGGTATCGGAGACCACGCCGCCCACACTGTCGGGCATTCCCAGTTGCAGAAGGGCCGCAGCGGAGGCCAAGGCGGAGCCGTTGACGGGAAGATTCCCGGTGAGCTGGTGGATGTCGTCACCGTAGGCCAGACGCACCGGCACTCGGGTGCCGCCTTCGAAGGCGGCGTTTTGTACGTCGTGGGCGGTGCCGAACGCGCCGGCCCATTCGATGCCGTCCACGTTGGCAAGGCGCTTCAGCACGGCGGTGTTCAGACCCGATCAGCGTCGGCCCGCACCACGACGGCGCGAGTGCCTGCAGAGTCGATGCTGGCTACCACGGCCTGTTCCGCCCCAGCAGTGCGGCCGGTTGTCAGCAGCACGGTCGCGCACATGCCGGCGACCATGATGATGGAGACAACGGATGCCACCGGTTGGCTGCGCGCGGACGCCATCGCCTCCCGAATGATGGCGAGCATCCGGCGGATCGCGTTCATAGGGTGATCACCCGATCACAACGGGCCACCAGCACCGGGTCGTGGGTGGCGACCACGACGGTGCCGCCGCCGTGGGCCTGGGCGCGCATGGCGTCGACGACGATGGTGGCCGAGTCCGGGTCCAGGTTCCCGGTCGGCTCATCCGCGAGCAGGATGCGCGGATCGTTCAGCAGCGCCCGACACAGGGCGATCCGCTGCGCCTGCCCGCCGGACACCTGCCCGGGTTTGTGGTGTGCCCGCAGCTCGACCCCGAACTGGGCCATCAACTCCAGGGCGCGCTGTTTCGCCGCCTCGCGCGGTTCACCCCGGTAGAGGGCGGTCTCGATCACGTTGTCCAGCACGGTGCGGGTGGCATCCAGCGCCGCGTCCTGGAACACGAACCCGAACCGGGACGCCCGCAACCGGGCCCGGCGCGCATCCGCCAGCCCCGCGGCATCCGCCCCGTCGATCAGGACCTGACCGGCGCCGGGCTTCAACATGAGACCGAGCAGGTAGAGGAGGGTGGACTTGCCGCGCCCGGAGGGGCCGGTGATCGCCACCACCTCCCCCGCGGAGAATGTCGCATCCCAGCCGGTGAGGATCTCGGCGCTGTGCCCATAGCCAAACGTGATCCCACGGGCCTCTAACAGTGCGGTTCCCATCGGGGCTACTCCGCGGAGGCGGGCACCCGCACGCGGGTACCGGCTGGCACCCCCTCGATCACTGACATGCCCCGGGCGCTGGTGATTACCGTCACCGGATGCGACACCGCCTCCGCATCGGTGACCGTGACCTTTCCGTCGGCGCCGCTGAGCAGGGCCGCGGACGGCACTACCAGGCCGGCCACGGTCTCTACGGTGACTATCCGTGACCGCAACAACGTCTGGCCGGTCACCGGAATGGTGGCGCACTCCTGACCGCAGATGACCGCGCCATCCTGGCCGGCGAGGATGATCGTGGTGCCGTCCATCTCATCCGTCACCTGGTCGACCACCACCGCCTCCCACGTCGCGTCGCCGTTGGTGATCTCCACCCGGGTGCCGTTGGGCATCATCGACGTCTGCGACTCGGTCACCGGGATCACGAACGTCGGCGCCGCGGGCAGGCCCTTCACTACCGCCTCGCCGCCACTGACGATCGCGCCGCGCTTGATCACCTCGGTATCCAGCGCCAACCGGGTCGGCAACGTGGGAACGAACACCAAATCACCCGGCTGCACCGCCCCCTCCTGCGGAACACCCAAGCTTTTCTGCCAGGCTTTCACCGCCCGCTCCGTCACATAACCGAATTCTCCATCCGGCGTGCCCTTGAAGTGGCCGAGCTCGGCGAGCATCGCCTGCACCTGAGTCACATCCGCACCCTCGGAACCGCGGGCCAACGGCTGGAACGATGGGATCGACCCCTGCGCGACGACCACCGGCCGCAGGTTCACCGTGTACAGCACGGTGCCCTGCTTGACCTCATCGCCAGCCGCCACATCTACCGTGGTGACGGTTCCGGATGCTTGGTTGGTCCCCACTGGCACCGGGGTCCACTCCGCCACCGTGTTCAGGTTGATGCTGGAGCCGACCTCACCGTCGACCACCTCAACGAAGGTGAACGCCGTCGAATCCAGCACATCCTCTGCCGGAGTCAACACTGCCGCGCCCGCCCAGCCGACGCCGGCGCCCACGATAAGCGTGACCAGGCCCATGACCAGCCATACGGGCCAACGTTGCCCCTTGCGTGCGGAGTCGATGTCCGTCATTCCGCCCCCTCTCCCAGCCAACCCAGTTCGTAGGTTCCTCGATGATATCGCCTAGAAAACCTCAACAGGGAAGGCCGCAAATGCAGCCGGCAGTAAGACCAGGCGCACTGCCCCTTACACGAACCTTCTAACGGTCCTGTTGTCTTGGACGAGCTACGAGATGGCCTTCTACCCCGAGAGGTCCCCCTTAATGCTGACTAGACTTCACTTAACAGGGTGGATAGATTTCGAACAACCACTCGACGACGTGACCGCACGTCATCGTGGGCAACTTAAGGATGACGATGAAGAAGCTATCTACGGTGATAATCGCTGCTGGTGCGACTGCACTTCTCACGTTCGGTGGCCTTGCCGCACCTGCTCTGGCAGCAGTCGGCACGACCACTTGTCCGGCCACCGGCGCGAAAACCGTCTCTGTGTGGAGTGTCAGTCCGGCTTCGAACGGCAACCACTATTACGCCTACAACGGAACCACCCAGTACTGGACCAACAACCAGAACGTTGCCGTATACAAGCAGACTTATTCCGGGGCAAAGTCCTCAGGCTGGGCAACGTACGCAAACGGGCCAATGCCTTCGTCTGGGGGAACCTGCTACTGAGATAGGGAGCAGCGAACATGACCAATCTCCGCCAAGCTGCATGGTGCGTGTCCGCAGTTCTGCTGCTCAGCCTGGTCGGGTGCTCCGCAAAGCCCGACCAGGCTGTTCCGCCTTCTGCTCCGGATGCTCAGGATCCCAATGCAGATTCGATGCTGGCAGTGGGTGCTTGCTTGGAGGAGCTCGGGTGGGAAGTTACGGATGCGGCGAACGGCATTGTGAAGGTCGCACCTGAGCAGGTCGACGTATTCAACGAGGACTTCAACGAGTGTTCCGAAGAGGTGCAAGGTGGCGCGGAGGTCGCCCCAATGACGGATACTGAGCTGGCGGAGTACTATCCCTTCGTGGTCGAAGAAGCCCAGTGCCTCAAGGGCTTGGGATATGACATCGAGATACCTAGCATGCAGGTGTTTCTCGATACCTATCAAGAAGATCCCTACGTTCCAAGAGCGGAAGCTGCTCCTTTCTCGCAATCGGAGTACCAACAGCTGGAGGAGTCGTGTCCGGCTGCAGATTGGGAGTACCAGAAAGCGGGAAGTTGACATGCTTGACAAGGAGTGCGGCGAGCACAGCTTCGCAACCCGCCGTGTACTCGGCGCCCATCCCCCGGTGAGACTGTCGTCGATACATATGCGACAGATCCGTTCGTTTCAAACTCGTTGCTTGGTGATGACATAAGTCCTGAGGATTGGAATCATGCCAATGAAACTTGCCCACCCGTGAGCACCTTTTTCGACCCGGGTCAGTAGCGGAAGTACGGGCAGGGATCGAAATGGCTCATCACAACCCTCATGGCTCTCCGTGAGCGAGCGAGAGGATTCGGCGGGCGCCACCGCCTTCATCGCAGGCCTGTTGATTCTCACCGCAGTTGCGCTCGCCGCGCCGCCAGCACTGCAGGCCCAAGCTGCCGAGGAATACTGCTCTAAGTTGCCGGGTAGTAGTAGTGAGGCCGATGCAAAGTGGATGACACTGCCGGTACCGCATTGGGCTTGTGTAAAAGGGTCCGTTACCGTTCGCGAAATGGGATGGTGGATCTAGTGAGCCATGTTTTCCGTCGCATGGCGGCGGGGCGCTGGGCAAGCTGAACCCTGCGTCGCCCGGATCTGCGGGAATCGTTGCAGAACTCGCGCGCAGTCCTGGGAATGACCCAAGGTTCGGGCTTTGAACCGAAACAGTCGATTCCGGGGCTCTGAACCCCGACACTCTCGGCGGCACCACATCGCTTCTCACCGTTGGAATTGTATGCAGGCGTGCACGCAGGGAGATCGAGTACCAAATGCCCCGGCGAGGTCTATAACGAACTGAGCTGTGTCCTTCGCCTTGGACTCGTCGCCGGCTTTACCGTATCTGCGTCACGGATCTGCCCATTCGACCGGTGATGGTACACCTGGCCGCCGCCTGCCTGGGTTACCAGCGCTTTCGCTTCGGCCGCACTCATCAGTGAGATGGGAATCCTCGGCGATATGGCCATTGGGGTTTGATCCCGATGGTGTCTATCACCGGTTTCTCGGCGCCGTGAGCAGTACATGCGCGACGGATGAAACCTGCGCCGAGTGCGAGAGACACGTCGAGCCGCACGAGGGTCCAGCGGCGCCGGCGGAGTTCGAATACCTGGTCCGCGAGATCGCGGGGGCGCTCGTCGACGTCGGGCGGGGCAACACATACACGGACGTGGCGAAGCGGGTGCGTCGACCAGAGACTACTGCCACCATGGTGAGCAGATGCCGTTTTCTCCCTGGACCTCAGTTGTGCTGCGTCGGCGCTCAGTCGTCTGCGGTTCCTGGGCTGTGCCGCCAGTGGTCGTCGATGTAGTTACCGCGTCTCTCATGACCAGTCACGAACACTGTGCGCCCCGGAGGTTGGGCCGGTACGTAAGCCTTTCTGCGCTCCTCGCCGCCGCTGCGTTGAACCAGATGCCGATGGCAATGCCCAGGGCGAGCAGCCGCAGGCCCCACGTGCGGGCGGTCTCGCTCATGCCGCCCCCCGCTGCGGGTAGAGGTCGGTCAGCAGGTACTTGTAGAGGGCGTTCCTCAGGCCGTGGCTGTCGAGGTCGCGGATCATCTCGCCGTCGAAGGCCACGGAGATGACCCCCGTCTCCTCGGAGACCACCACCGCCACGGCGTCCGTCTCCTCGGTCAGACCCAGGGCGGCGCGATGGCGGGTGCCGAATTCCTTGGACAGCTCCGGGTTGGGGGTCAGCGGCAGGAAGCAGGCCGCGGCGGCGATGCGGTCGTCCTGGATGATCGACCGCGCCGTCGTGCAGCGGCGTGTCGGGCTGGAAGATGTTGATCAGCAGGTCGTAGGAGACCACGGCGTCGAGGGAGATGCCGTTCTCGATGTAGTTGCGCAGCCCGTGCAGGCGCTCGATGACGATCAGGGCGCCGGTGCGCCGGGCGGACAGCGTGGTGGCGGCGAGCACGATCTCGCTGAACGACGCCACCACCTTCTGCTGCTTGGCGAGCCCCCACAGCGGATTGCGCCCGAAGCTCACCAGGGCGCGGCGGATCTCCTGCTGGAACAGCACGATGACGGCGAAGGGGAGGACGATCAGCAGGTTCTCGAGGATCTTCTGCAGGGTGGGCAGCTCGGCGAGCACCGCCACGTAGTAGACCATGCCCAGGAAGAAGAGGCCCAAAAGCATCTGCACTGCGCGCGTGCCGCGGATGAGCAGCAGCAGGTTGTAGATGATGATGGCGACCGCCAGGACGTCGACGGCGTCGCGCCAAGTGAGGAGCTCGAGGAAGCGCAGCAGGGTCAACGCGCGCTCCCTTGCCGTTGCCGTGCGATGGCCGTGCCAGACGTCCAGGAACTGGGCCGTCTCGGCCACGTCGTGGACCCGCACCACGGCCGCTCCGAGCACCGCGGCCCAGGCCACGGCCGCGAGGCTGCCGCCCAGCCGGCGATCGGCGAGGGGCAGGCGGCAGGCCCGGCCGCTCCGCTGCCCGGGCGATGAAGCTCTTGCGGCTGGCGCCCACGAGGAGGGGCCGGCCGAGGTCCGCGAGCACGCCGAGGTTGCGGATGAGCGCCAGGTTCTGCTCCCAGGTCTTGCCGAATCCGATGCCGGGGTCGAGCACGAGCTGCGATTCCGCGATGCCGGCTTCTACGGCGCGCCTCATGGCCGCGGCCAGCTCGGCCTGCACCTCGCCCAGCAGGTCGCCGAACCGGATGCCCTGCTGCATGGCGGCGAGCTCGCCCCGGCTGTGCATCAAAACCAGCGGGCAGCCGGCCGCGGCCACGGCCCGGCCCAGCCGGGGGTCGGCGAGGGCGCTGACGTCGTTGATCAGATCGGCGCCGGCGTCCAGGGCCCGCTCGGCCACCTCCCCTTTGCGGGTATCGACCGAGAGGGGGGCGCCGGTAGCCTGGCGCAGCCGCTCGAGCACGGGCAGGAGGCGGGCGGCCTCCTCTTCGGGCGGCACCGTCCGCGCCCCCTCGCCATAGACGCCGCCTCCGGGCCGGGTCGACTCGGCGCCGAGATCGAGGAGGTCGGCGCCCTCGGCGAGCATGGCGAGGCCGCGATCGACTGCCCGCGCCGGATCGCTCCACAGGCCGCCGTCGCTGAAGGAGTCGGGAGTGAGGTTGAGGACGCCCAGGATCCGCGGGCGCTCTCCCAGCACGAGAGAACGGCCGCGGGGCAGCCGCAGGGTCCAGGTGCGGACGGTATCGTGGTGGGTCGCGGTCTCCATCCAGGGGGTGGGCCGGCCTTTATCCTATAGACTGCCCACAACAGTCTATCGTGGGAAGCAGGCCCTCACCACCCCTGACGTGGCCCTCATCGCGACTGCTCGGGGACGGGCGGCGGAGGCTGGGCGGCGCGGCGCTTGGGGCCGGCCACCTCGGCTTCGACTTCGTTCGTGACCTCGTCCGACACGTCCGCCGCCCCGGTCTGCTCGGTCGGCGCAGCGCCGGTAGCGCCAGCGCGCGCTGCGGTGACCACCGATTCCGGCACCTCGTGACCGCCGACGACCAGACCCTCGCCGGGCGGCACGGGCCGGGTGGGAGCATGCTCGTGCCCGGTCATGGTGCGGATGATCTCGTAGACCTCCTCGCCGTCCGAGCGTCTCGCGCTCGAGCAGGTCCTGGGCCACCCGGTCGAGCACCTGCCGGTTTTTGGTGAGGATGGAACGGGCGTCCTCATAGCCGGTCTGCACGATGCGGGTGACCTCGTGGTCGATGCGGAGCGCCGTGTCCTCGCTGTAGTCGGCCCGCTGAGCGAAATCGCGGCCGAGGAAGACCGGCTCGTCCTTGGCGCCGAAGGCCAGCGGGCCGAGCTCGGACATGCCCCACTCGCAGACCATCTTGCGGGCCAGGTCGGTGGCGCGCTCGATGTCGTTGCCGGCGCCGGTCGTGATGTCCTCCTGACGTCAGCTCCTCGGCGACCCGGCCGCCCATGAGGATGGCGATCTGCGCCTCCACGTACATGCTTCTTGTAGGTGTACTTGTCCTCGGTGGGGAGCTGCATGGTCAGGCCCAGGGCGCGCCCGCGCGGGATGATGGTGACCTTGTGCAGCGGGTCGGCTCCCGGCGTGAAGGCCGCCACCAGGGCGTGGCCGGCCTCGTGGTAGGCGGTGATCCGTCTTCTCCTCGTCGGTCAGCATCATGGTCTTGCGCTCGGCGCCCATCATGACCTTGTCCTTGGCGAACTCGAAGTCGTCCATCTCGACCTTCTTCTTGTTGCGCCGGGCGGCGAGCAGGGCCGCCTCGTTGACCAGGTTGGCGAGGTCGGCGCCGGCGAAGCCCGGCGTGCCGCGGGCGATCACCTCGAGGTCCACGTCCTCGGCGAGCGGGATGTTGCGGGTGTGGACCTTCAGGATCCCCAGCCGGCCGTTGACGTCGGGCCGGTCCACCACGACGCGGCGGTCGAAGCGGCCGGGGCGCAGCAGCGCCGGATCGAGCACGTCGGGCCGGTTGGTGGCGGCGATCAGGATGACGCCGTCGTTGGACTCGAAGCCGTCCATCTCGACCAGGAGCTGGTTGAGCGTCTGCTCGCGCTCGTCGTGGCCGCCGCCCAGCCCGCGCCGCGATGGCGGCCGACGGCGTCGATCTCGTCGATGAAGATGATGCAGGGCGCGTTCTTCTTGCCCTGCTCGAACAGGTCGCGCACGCGCGAGGCGCCGACGCCCACGAACATCTCCACGAAGTCGGAGCCGGAGATGGAGAAGAACGGCACGTCCGCCTCGCCGGCGATGGCGCGGGCGAGCAGGGTCTTGCCGGTGCCGGGCGGGCCCATCAGCAGCACGCCCTTGGGGATGCGGCCGCCCAGCTTCTGGAACTTCTGGGGGTCCTTGAGGAACTCGACGATCTCCTGGAGCTCCTCCTTGGCCTCCTCGACGCCGGCCACGTCCTTGAAGGTGACCTTCTTGCCCGAGGTGTTCAGCAGCTTGGCCTTGCACTTGCCGAAGGAGAGGGCCTTGTTGCCGCCGGTCTGCATCTGGCGCATGAAGAAGATCCAGAGGCCGACGATCAGCAGCACCGGCGCCCAGGTCAAGCAGCACGGCGAGCAGCGGATTGTCCCGCGGCTCCTCGACCTTGATCTGGACGTTGGCGGTCTGCAGCTCCTTGACCAGCTCGGGATACTCGGGGGGGAGCTGGGTCTTGAATTCCTGGCCCGCCGGATACCGGGACTCGCCGGCGCCGGACCGGCCGCTGAACTTGCCGCTGAGCTGCTTGCCCCGGATGGTGACCTCCGAGACCTCACCCGTCCTCACGGCCGAGATGAACTCGGAGAAATTCAGATCCTTCTGGGCGGTCTTGCCGCCCTGGAAGGTATTCCACAGCAGGATGACCACCCCGAAGATGGCCATCCAGAGAAACAGGGTTTTGACCGTAGAGCTCAAAGTTAGGCTACCTCACTCGAGCGCCAGGGAAGGCGCTCCTCTTGCGTCGCAATGGGACGGAAAAGTCCCTTCTTGGTGACAACCCATGGACAGGTCCGTTCGATTCCCGGGCGCATCGCCGTCAAGCTCCGTCCGCCAGCCGGCCGACGTAGGGGAGGTTCCCATACCGTCCCTGGTGCTTCAGCCCGTAGCCCACGAGCAGGCCGTGGCGGTGGGTGGTCAAGGCGCTGTATTGGAGGTTGAAGGCGGTCTTGCGCTCGTCCGGCATGTCGATCAGCGCCGCGAAGCGGACCTCGCGGGCGCCGTGATCGCGGAGCTGCTGCTCCAGGTAGGGCTCGGTCACCGCCGAGGCGACCACGTCCTTGAGCACCAGCACGCTCTGCCCCGCGATCTCGATGGGGATGGGGTACTCGATGCGCAGCACCTCGGCCTCCTCCTCGGTGACGGCGGGAGCGGCGCGATAGTCCACGTCGATGAACTCGTAGCGCACGGGTTGCTCGATGGCCCGCACCAGGTCGGCGAGGAAGATCACCGAGCCGCCCAGGAGCGCGATCAGCAGCGGGTCCTCCCCGCCCAGCTCGGCGGCGATGCGGCGGCCCAGGGACGTGACGCTGTCGCGCACCTCGGCCACGTCGAAGAGAATCTCGATGCCGGCCTGCGGAATGTCTACAGTCATGTCGTCAGAACCTCGGCGACCCAGGCGGTCGCTTGTCCGGCCAAGCGATAGTGCTGCTCGATCGTAATCCCTGGCACCCAGGCGATCCGCTCGCCCACGCAGAGCAGCGGCAGCCGCTCGCGCTCCGGCCGCGGCACCCGGCGGTCGATGAGCACCTCCTTCAAGCGCCGGCTGCCGCCCGCGCCCAGAGGATGGATGCGGTCCCCGGGGCGGCGGTTGCGGATCGTGACCCGATCTCCCTCCGCCAGCGGCAGCGCCAGCCCGGCGCGACTGGGCGAGCCCTGGAACATCCAGGGCGCGACCGGGCGGCGGTCGAGGCGCATCCGGACGGAGACCTCCGGGACATACAGCTCGCCCGGAACCTCAAGAGTATAAGTGAAATCGGGGACGGGCCTTCGCGCCGGCTGCGCGCGCCGCAGGATCAGGAGGTCGCCGGCCGACTCCCAACGCCAGCCGCCGCCGCAGTCGCAGGACGCCCACCCCCGTTCCCCGAGCTGCCGCGCGAGCTCGCGGCCCGCCGCCGCACCCGCGGGATAAGGAGCGCCCGCCCGCCGGTGGAGCGCGGCCAGGGCCGAGGGCCGCAGCTCCGGGGGGAGCGCTGCCCAGGCGGCCCGGGGGATCGCCACGTCTCCGCCCTCGACCGAGGCTCCGAGGAGGCGGGCCAGGCGGCGGTCGAGCACGGCGCCGGCGGCGCGGGCGCGGCCGGCGAGGCGGGCCAGGCGGGAAGCGGCCTCCGGATCGTCGCGGGTGAGGGCCGGCAGCAGGCGGTGCCGCACCCGGTTGCGGGGCACACCGAGGTCGCGGTTGGTGGGGTCTTCCACGGGAATCAGCCCCGCGGCGGTTACCGCCGCCGCCAGTTCGGCCCGGGGGGCACCGAGGAGGGGGCGCACCACGGCGCCGTGCACGGGTCGGACCCCGGCCAGCCCCTCGACGCCGCTGCCGAAGAGGAGGCGCAGCAGCACGGTCTCGGCCTGGTCGTCCCGGTGGTGGGCGGTGGCCACCCAGCAGGCGCCCGCTCTCCGGCGCACCTCCTCCAGGAGCTCGTAGCGCACCCGCCGGGCTGCCGCCTCGCCGCTCTCCCCTGAGCGGCGGCCGGCCGTCACGTCACGCCGCGCCGCGATCAGGGGCACTCCCAGCCGGGAGGCGAGGCGCGCCGCCGCCATCGCCCGTGACGCCGAGCCGGAATCCATGGCATGATCGAGGTGGACTGCGAAAAGACGCATCTTCAGACAGGGGGCGAGACGGGACAGTCCCCAGAGCAGCGCGGTGGAGTCGGGGCCGCCCGAGAAGGCGACGACGACGCCGTCTTCTGGAGCGAGGGGAGCTTCCGTACGGAAGAAACCCTCCAGTCTGTGAAGAAGGTCCATGAAGTCGGCTTGAATGGTGGCGGTGACGGGACTCGAACCCATGACCTAGCGGTTATGAGCCGCTCGCTCTAACCGACTGAGCTACACCGCCGGGATACGGATGAAGGAAGGGCGGGACGGAGGGCCCTTCGGACGCGGGCGGATTATAACCGAGACGGCCCACTGAGGCCAGCCAGGATGGAACAGGAGATTGCGAAGCGGGAAATGCGGCGGGCGCCCTGTGACGGGCGCCCGGTCCCACCCCCCAAAAGCGGCCTCCTCGGGCCTAACGCATCACTTCCTGACAGCTATGGAATTGACCGAAGAACTCCTGCATCGAAGTCGACAATGCATTGTCATTGAGACGATAGATGACGTTCTGGCCCTGGCGCTGATCGAGGACCAGATCCGCTTCCTTGAGGACGGACAGATGGCGCGAAATGGTGGGCTGAGAGAGGTTGAAGTTACCAACGATCTCGCCAACGGTGCGCTGGCGCCCTTCGAGCAGCCTCAGGATCTCCTGCCGGGTGCCGTCCGACAGAGCCTTGAAGACTTTGGTCAGATGCCGTTCCTCACGCCTGAAGTCATGGGTCACGCGGTCGATGTTGGCCATGTTTCCTTCTTCTCCTTCAAACAAGGGTTGCGAGCGAGCGCGCCGTCAATAGACCCATTGTAGAGGAGCCATACTTGAAACATACTTGATACTGCGCGAGGAGTGGTACAGGATGTTGCCCAATTTTTGAGCAGACAGGTGCAAACTTCTCTATAACCAAAAAGTTAGGTCGATGTCACCGGAGCGTCGCGAGTAGCTTGAAGGGGGAAAAACGGGACAGGGCTCCCCAAAAAGGAGCCCTGTGTGAAGGATCTGGAGCCGGAACGGCTCAGCCGCGGGCGCGGCCGTAGCGCTCGCCCACCGCCGGCCAGTTGACGGTGTTCCACCAAGCGGCGAGGTAGTCGGGGCGGCGGTTCTGGTACTTCAGGTAGTAGGCGTGCTCCCATACGTCGACGCCCAGGATGGGGGTCTTGCCCTCCATCAGCGGGCTGTCCTGGTTGGGCTTGGTCGATCACCTCGAGCTTGCCGCCGCTCGACGACGAGCCAGCCCCAGCCGGAGCCGAACTGGTTGGCCGCGGCGTTGGTCGAGCTTCTCCTTGAACGCCGTCGAAGCCGCCGAAGGCGCTGCTCGATGGCGTCGCCAACTCGCCCGATCGGCTTGCCGCCGCCGTGCGGGCCCATGACCTCCCAGAACAGGGAGTGGTTGGCGTGGCCGCCGCCGTGGTTGCGCACGGCGCCGCGGATCGCCTCGGGCACGCTGTCGATGCCGCGCAGCAGGTCCTCGACGGACTTGGCCGCGAGGTCCGGATGACTTGGCCAGGGCCTTGTTGAGGTTGTTGACGTAGGCGGCGTGGTGCTTGTCGTGATGGATCTCCATCGTCTTGGCGTCGATGTGCGGCTCCAGCGCGTCGAAGGCATAGGGCAGCGCAGGCAACTGATAGGGCATCGGACTTCCCTCCTTGGTGGGGTCGGATGTGAAAGGCGCGCGCGCAGCGCGGAGGGGGGAGAGGCTTGGGATTCGCCCCCCGCGGCGCCTATTCTTGCAGAAACCTCACCAGAAACGCCAAAGCCCCCGCGAGGGGGGCCTGGGGAGGGCCGGCACGGCAGCGGGACGGCTAGCGCAGCTTCTCTTCCACGAACTCTACGTGCTTGCGGACCTTGGGGTCGTACTTCTTCATCCGCAGCTTCTCGGTGGAGAGCTTCTTGTTCTTCGTCGTGGTGTAGAAGTAGCCGGTGCCGGCGGACGAAACCAACTTGATCTTCTCGCGCATCTCGGGTCTCTCTCTTCTCGATGATTGGCGGGGCCGACGGGACTCGAACCCGCGACCTCCGGCGTGACAGGCCGGCGTTCTAACCAACTGAACTACAGCCCCGCGAAAAAACTTCCGGGTGGCGGCACCTCGACCTCCTGGTGGGAGGTGGGGGATTTGAACCCGCGACCCCCTGCGTGTAAGGCAGGTGCTCTAACCGCTGAGCTAACCTCCCCTGCCGCCAAAGAGCGCCAATGATAGGGAAGGGAGGGTGGGTTGTCAACTCCGAGCGTGCCGCTTGCATTCCGTTTCCGCAGACGGTATAAAGAGGGCTCCTTTCCGTGCCGGACGCTCCCGGACCCCGTTTCCTTTCGTCGCGCCTTCTCTCCTTTGCCATGAGGAGAGAGGACGATGCGTCTATTGAAGAAGCACCGCCTGGGTCGTCTGGATCGTGGGCGGGAGGAGGTCTTCGAGGCCTCCTGGGAGGACCTGGTGGACCGCTATGGCCACCGGGTGCTAGTCCAGGTTCGCTGGTCGCTGTGCCGCGCGGGATTGAGCCCCGAGCCCGACCAGGTGGAGGACCGGGTGCAGGAGGTCTACTGCCGGCTGCTCCTGGGCGGCGCCCTGCTGCTGCGTCAGCTCCGCCAGTGGAGCGAAGCGCAAGTCATCAACTATCTGGCTCGCACGGCCCAACGGGTGGTCTGCGATGCCGGGCGGGCCGCCCGGGCCGCCAAGCGCGGTGCCGGCCTCCAGATCGCTCTCGGGGGACGGCTGGCGGCGCTGGCCGACCGGGTGGTGGACTCCCGCGGCACGCCCGAGGAGCTCGCCATCCGCGCCGACTCCCGCCGGGAGCTGCTCGCCCGCTGCCGTCTGCTGGCCGCCACGGCCATGAGCCCGGAGGACCGCCAGCGCAACCTGCGGGTCCTGCGCTGGGCCCTGCTCGAAGGCTGGAGCAGCCACGAGATCGTGCGCGCCGAGGGCGGCCGGCTGGCCGTCAGCACGGTCGACACCCTGGTGCACCGGGCCAAGCGCCGCCTCGCCCCGGGCGCCGAGCTGCCGCGCCGAGCTGCCGAGCCGGTGAAGAGAGGAATGAGGACAGGATAGGATGGTCGCCATGATCCGCGTCTTCACCAGCCCCGACTGCCTCGCGCACCGCATCCCCCCGGGCTATCCCGAGAAGCCCGAGCGGCTGGCGGGCGTGATGGCCCGGCTGCGGCAGGGCGGCTGGGAGGTGGCGGAGGGAGGAGAGGTGGAAGCCGCCCGCGACGACGTGCTCGCCCTCCACGATCCGGGCTACGTCGCCCGCTTTGAGCGTGCCGCCGCGCGCGGCGACTCCCTCCTCGATTCGGCGGACAATCCTCTCTCCGCCGGCACCTGGCCGGCCGCCTGGGCCGCGGTCTCGGCCACCCTGGCGGCCGCGGACTGGGTAGCAGGCGGCGGTGACCACGGCGACCGCACGGCGTTCGCCGCCGTGCGTCCGCCGGGCCACCATGCCGAGCGCGCGGTGGCCATGGGCTTCTGCTTCTTCAACAACGTGGCCGTGGCCGCCGAGCGCCTGCGCCGCCGCCACGGTGCCGAGCGGGTGGCGATCTTCGACTTCGACGTCCACCACGGCAACGGCACCCAGCACCTCTTCGAGTCGCGGGCGGACGTCCTCTATGCCAGCACCCACCAGTACCCCTTCTACCCCGGCACCGGCGCCGCGGGCGAGACGGGCATCGGCCCCGGCGAGGGGTTCACCCTGAACGTCCCCCTGCCCGCCGGCACCGGCGACGACGGCTATGCCGAGGCCATCCAGAGCCGCGTCCTGCCGGCCCTGAAGCGCTACGCTCCCGACGTCCTCCTCCTCTCCGCCGGCTTCGACGCCTGGCAGGCCGACCCCCTGGGCGGCATGCGGGTCACCCGCGACGGCTTCCGCGCCTGGGGCGACTGGTGCGCCAAGCTGGCCGCCGAGGTCTGCGGCGGCCGCGTGCTCGCCGTGCTCGAGGGCGGCTACGACCTCGCCAACCTTCCTCTCCTGGTCGAGGACCACCTGGAAGGGCTGGCGGGTGGACGTCCCAGCGTATAGCCGAAAACCAATGATTGACTTTCTGCCGGCATCGCCATAAAATCCCTGAAAGTTAACGTAACACTTGAAGGGTGACCGTCCAGGTCCGCGTCCTTCAGTCTGTTTCCGACGTTTCACACAGGGGTTGCAGGGTGGAGTGGTCGTGGAGGAGGTAGGAGCAATGAAGCGCAACGTCATCCTAGGTGTGCTCGCTGTAGTCCTGCTGGCCGTTCCCGCGGTGGCGGCGCCGCCGTTCGGCTGGTTCGGCGGTGTGCTCGACGGTGCCAACGGCGGCTCGGGGGTCATCCCCATCGCCGGCTGGGCGCTCGACGACAACGGCATCCAGAACGTCGACATCATCGTCGACGGCACGTTCGTGGGCCGGGCCTTCTTCGGCATGTCCTGGCCCGGTGTGCTCGCCCGCTACCCGGGCTTCCCGGACTCCGACCTGCCGGGCTTCGGCTTCCAGCTCGACTCCACCCACTTCCTGAATGGCGTGCACACGGTGCAGGCCCGGGTGCGCAGCCGGTCCGGCGAGACGGTGCTCTTGGAGCCGCGGCGCATCCTGTTCACCAACAGCGAGCACGTCCTGGAGCCGTTCGGGGCCATCGACTTCCCCCGGCCCCAGGCCGAGCTGCGCGGCACCTGCAACTTCGACCCCCAGGCCCCACGCCGCTTCAGCGTCGTCTACGGCCACGCCCTGGACGCCGGCGTCAGCGAGGACGACTACGGCGTGGGCTACGTCGAGCTGCTGATCGACCGCGCCGTGGTGTTCAACTCGGACCTCGACTGCTTCTTCGACAACTTCACCGGCGGCCTGACCGAATGCTACGGCCTGCTGCGGCTGGACGTCGAGCGCCAGTACCCGAGCCTCAAGGACAGCCCCCACAGCGGCTTCCGCTTCGTGCTCGACATCGGCGCCCTCGTGACCCGGCCGGACCCCGATATGGACCCGCCGTTCAGCCAGGGCCACCACGTGCTCACCGTCCGCGCCGGCGACCACGCCAACCAGGTGCGCAACATCGCGGAGATCCCGGTCACCTTCTCCTGCGACCAGAACAACGCCAACGAGAACGCCACCGGCAACATCGACGTCCCGCTACGCGGGCTGCAGTACCACGGCGTGATCCAGGCCACTGGCTGGGCGATCGACTTCGAAGGGGTGTCCCAGGTCATCGTCCTGGTGGACGGCACCATCGTCGGTTTCGCCAATTACGGCATCCCCCGGCCCGACGTGCAGGACCTCTACTTCTACGCCGGCTACCCCAACCTCGCGGCTCCCGGCTGGGCCTTCACCCTCGACACCACGAAGCTCGCGGATGGCGAGCACTTCCTCGAGGCGGTCGTGGTCGACAACGTCGGCGCCAACACCTACATCGGCAAGCGCCGGTTCATCATCGCCAACGAGCCCTGAAGCCGTGGGTCCCTTCCGGCGGCCGCCCGACGCCCCATCCTCTCGGATGGGGCGTCGGTGTCTTCGAGAGGCCCTCTCCTCCCGGTGCTATTCTCTCGCCGGCATGGCCGCGATCGAGCGCATCCTCTTCTTCGGCACCCCTGATTTCGCGGTTCCCACCCTGGCGGCTCTGGTGGCGGCCGGGCGGGCCCCCGTGCTCGTGGTGACCCAGCCGGCGCGGCCCGCGGGGCGCGGCCAGCGACCGCAGGACCCGCCCGTGGCCCGTTGGGCCCGGGAGCACGGGTTGCCCGTGGCCAGCCCCGAGCGGGTGCGCGATCCCGCCTTCCTGGAGCAGGCGGCGGCGCTCGCCCCGGACGTGGCCGTGGTGGTGGCTTTCGGGCAGATCTTTCCCCGCGCCCTCTTGGAGCTGCCGCGGCTCGGCTGCATCAACCTCCATGCCTCGCTCCTCCCCCGCTGGCGCGGCGCCTCGCCCATCCAGGCCGCCCTGGCCGCCGGCGACGAGCAGACCGGAGTGGCCACGATGCTCATGGAAGCCGGGCTCGACACCGGTCCCATCCTGCTCGCAGAAGCCACGCGAGATCGGCCCGGGGAAACGGCTGGCGAGCTCTCCCGGCGGCTGGCCGAAGCCGGCGGCCGGCTGATGGTGCAAACCCTGCAAGAGCTGGAGCGCGGGAGTCTGGTGCCTCGCCCTCAAAGCTCCGAGGGCGCGACCTACGCCCCACGGCTGACCCGGGAGAGCGGCCGGATCGACTGGTCGCTCACGGCCTCCGAGATCCTCAACCGGCTGCGCGCCTACACCCCCTGGCCCGGGCTCACGGCCGAGCTCAAGGGCGCGCCGGTGAAGATCGTCGCGGCGGAGGTCCTCGATGGAAAAGAGGAAGCCGGGCCTGGGACCTTCCTCGGGCTGCGCGACGGGCGCCTCGCCGTCTCCTGCGGCGGCGGCACCGTCCTCGGCATCGCCGAGCTCCAGCGCCCGGGCAAGCGGGTCCTCCGCGCCCCGGACTTCGCCAACGGCGAGCGCCTGAAGGCTGGCGAGAGCTTCTCCTGAGGGATTGGGTGATCGGCCGAATCGGACGCGAGAATGTCGAAACGCCACATCGCTCCACCTCCCAGAGCCCAGACCGACGCCGGCCGGGGCCGTCCGCCCCGGCGCACGCCGCAGGACAACGTGCGCGCCGCCGCGGCCTGGGTGCTCGACCGGACCCTGCAGTCGCTGGCGCCCGCCGACTCGTTCCTGGACAGCGCCCTGCCGCGCTTCGACGAGCGCGACCAGGGGTTGCTCAAGGAGCTGGTGATGGGGAGCCTGCGCTGGCTGCGCCGCCTCGACCACGTCATCGCCGCGGCGAGCAACCGCTCGTTCTCGCAGATCGAGGCGCCGCTCCATGCGCCGTTGCGGATCGCCGTCTACCAGCTCCTGTTCCTCGACCGCGTGCCGGCCCACGCCGCCGTGCACGAGGCGGTCGAGCAGGCGCACCAGGCCACCCACCGGGGAGGCGCGAGCTTCGTCAACGGCGTGCTGCGCCGCATCGCGCGCGAGCCGCGGCTGGAGGACTGGCCGGTCGAGGAGGCCGACCCGGTGCGCCGGCTGGCGATCGCGAAGAGCCACCCCGACTTCCTGGTGGCGCGCTGGCTGGAGCGCTTCGGCGCCGAGCGCACCCGCGATCTGCTCGACGCCAACAACCGCGCCAAGCCCATGCAGGTCCTCGCCTTCCGCGACCGCGGCGGCCGCGAGCTGCTGGCCGAGTCGCTGATCGACGAGGGGCTGGAGGTGGAGCCCGCCGCGCTCTCGCCGCTGGGGCTCACCGTCCGCCGTGGCAACCCCCTGTCCACGGCGGCCTTCGAGCGCGGCGAGCTCTACGTGCAGGACGAGGCGAGCCAGGCCGCGGCCTTGATCCCGCCACCGCGCCCGGGTGAGACCGTGTTCGACGCCGCTGCGGCGCCGGGCGGCAAGAGCTTCTCCCTCCTCGCCTGGGAGCCGCGGGTGAAGCTCACCCTGGCCGACGTCTCGGCGGCGCGGGCCGGCCTGCTGCGCGCCAACCTGCGGCGCCTGCGGCGTCCCCTGCCGCTGGTCCTGGCCGACGCCGGCGCTCCCCCTTTCACGCGGCCGTTCGACCGCGTGGTCCTCGACCTCCCCTGCACCGGCACGGGGACGCTGCGCCGGCACCCGGAGATCAAGTGGCGGATCAGCGAAGGCGGAGATCGGCCGCCTGTCGCGCCAGGCGTTACGCCTGCTGGAGAGTGCCGCTCCTCTGGTGGCTCCCGGCGGCCTGCTGGTGGCCATCACCTGCTCGCTGGAGAGCGAGGAGAACGAGGACGTGGTGGCACGTTTTTTGGCGACGCACCCGGAATTCTCCCTCTCGCCCCTCCTGGAGCGGCTGGAAAAGCCCGTGGCAGCGGGTCTCGTAGGCCCCGGGGCCTGGCGCATCCTCACCGGCGGGGACCATGACGGCTTCTCCCTCCACGTGCTCACGAAAGCCCCGATCTAGGCCCACTTCCGGCCTCTCCACGTATTGACAGCCCCGCCGCGTTGCCTTATCGTTTCTGGCAGTCACTTTCGTTCAAAAAAACGACTGAAGGAGGAGAGAGATGGCTGGTAAGGCTGACTTGGTGAATAGCATTGTGGACTCCGTCGAGGGCATCAACCGGCGGCAGGCCACCGCTGCTTTCGAGGCGGTGTTCACGGCGATCACGGACTCGTTGAAGGCCGGCGAGTCCGCGAAGATCCCCGCCTTTGGCAGCTTCGTCGTCGCGGAGCGCGGAGCCCGCAAGGGGCGTAACCCTGCCACTGGCGAGTCCATCACGATCAAGGCCAGCAAGACCGTACGCTTCAAGGCCGGCAAGGAGCTCAAGGAGAGCGTCAACACCAAGAAGCGGGGCCGGAAGTAGAGAGGACCCCGTTCGCGGAAACCGAGCCAGGACAACTGACTGGGAGCCCCGGGCGAGGAGACCGGCGATCCGCGGGCCCGCTGTCCTGAAGTCCTGCTGTCCAACGGATCTGCCGATAGAGCCGCGCCAGCCGGTGCGGTGAGACGCCACAGAAGAACAGCAGCCAGATCAGCCAGTTGGTCGCCACCGTGCGCACCGTGCCCAGCTCGACGAAGCGGCGGGAGCCGGTGGTGACGGGTTGCTCGATCACCGTGAAACCCGGGAGCCGTCGCAGGCGCCGCATGAAATCCACGTCCTCCAGGAGCGGCCAGTCGGGAAACCCTCCCAGCCGCTCGAAGGTCTCGCGCGTCACCCACTGCGCCTGATCGCCCAGCGGCACGCGCAGCCACCGCGTCCGCAGGCTGACCAGCCAGGAGCCCAGCCGCGGCATGGGATGGGCCGCGTCGAAGCGCAGGAGGAAGGCGCCGCCCGGAGCGCCGCGGGCCGCGGCCTGGCGCACGGCCTCCGCCCCTCCGGGGGGCAGCGTGGTATCGGCGTGGAGGAAGAGGAGGACGTCGGCCCCCGTTGCGATGGCCGCCGCGGCGCCGCGATTGAGCTGGCCGCCGCGGCTCGGCGGCCCCGTGACCACGCGGGCCCCCAGCGAGCGGGCGATCTCCGCCGTGGCGTCCCGGCTTCCGCCGTCCGAGACGATCACCTCGTCCGCCACCGCCAGCGCGGCGGGCAGGAAGCGGCGCACGGTGTCCTCCTCATCGAGAGTGGGCACCACGATCGCCAGTCGCCTGGGGTCCAAGATGGCGAGATGCTAGCATGCAGGCGCTCGCTCGATCGCCAGGGAGACGTCGCGCCATGAGCTCGCAAGGTTCCTTCAGCCATCTCGATCCCCAGGGCAGCGCCCACATGGTGGACGTGTCGGAGAAGCCCGTCACCCGGCGGGTGGCCGAGGCCTCCTGCCGCGTGCTGCTCTCCGCTCAGACCCTCATCCGGCTGGCCAACCTCCCCAAGGGGGACGCCTTTGCCGTGGCCCGCCTCGCCGGCATCCAGGGGGCCAAGCGCACCTCCGAGTTGATCCCCCTCGCGCACCAGATCCCTCTCGACCAGGTGGAGATCGAGATCCATCCCATCCCCGAGGGGGTCATCATCCGCAGCCGCGTGGTGGTCAACGCCCGAACCGGCGCCGAGATGGAGGCTCTCCTCGCCTGCTCGACCGCGGCCCTCGCCCTCTACGACATGGTGAAGGCCCTGGAGAAGGGCGCCGTCATCACCGACCTGCGTCTGGACGCCAAGAGCGGCGGACGCACGGGCATCTATCGGCGGACCCCATGACCAAGACCGGCCTCGAACGCCTCCTCGTCCAGACCGACCGCCTCGCCGGCCGGCGCTACGGCGTGCTGGCCCACGGCGCGTCGATCACGGCCGCGGGGGTGCCCATCCATCTCGCGCTCGCGGCCAGCCCGGCAGGGCCGCCGCAGGCCCTGTTCGGTCCCGAGCACGGCTACTACGGCATCGAGCAGGACATGATCGCCGCCGAGGGCGGCCTCGATCCGTGGACGGGCGCGTCCATCGTCTCCCTCTACGGCGACTCGGAGCGGAGCCTGCGCCCCTGTCCCACGGCATTCCAGGGGCTCGACCTGCTGCTCATCGACCTGCAGGACGTGGGCTCGCGCTACTACACCTACGCGGCGACCGCCATCTGGGCGGCCGAGGCGGCCATGGCCGCGGGCTGCGAGGTCTGGGTGCTCGACCGGCCCAACCCGCTGGGCGGCACGGTGATCGAGGGCAACCTCCTGGCGCCCGGCTACGAGTCGTTCGTGGGCGCCTTCCAGCTTCCGGTGCGCCACGGCCTCACCCTGGGCGAGCTGTTCCGACTCGAAGCCCGCCGCCGGCAGTGGACCGGGGCCCGCGCTCACTTCGCCGTCTGGTACATGGAGGACTGGCACCGCTTCATGACCTGGGAGGACACGGGCCTCCCCTGGGTCGCGCCGTCCCCCAACATGCCGACCCCCACGACCGCCCTCGTCTATCCCGGCGGCTGCCTGATCGAGGCCACCGAGCTCTCCGAAGGGCGGGGCACCACCCGGCCCTTCCAGCTCACGGGCGCGCCGTTCGTCGATCCCCGGCGCCTGGCCGAGGACCTGAACGGCCGCAGCCTGCCCGGCGTGGTCTTCGTCCCCAACTACTTCCGGCCGCAGTTCCAGAAGCACCGGGGGGCGGTCTGCGGCGGCGTCGAGCTCTTGGTGACAGACCGCGCGGCCTTCCGCTCCTACCGCACCGGCGTCGAGCTGCTGGCGGCCATCCACCGCCTGTGGCCGGACGACTTCGCCTGGCGCGCGGCCCCCTACGAGTTCGTCTCCGACGTCCCGGCCATCGACCTGCTGACGGGCGGCCCCGAGTGCCGGCAGGCCATCGAGGCAGGAACGGGCCTCGCGGACTGGCTCGCCACCTGGGATGAGGATGAGCAGCGGTTCCGCGCCGAGCGCCGGGAGATCTTGCTCTATCCCGAGGCCGAAGAGTGAAGTCGCCCCACCTCCTCCGGGTGACCGCGCCCCCGGACCGCTTCACCCCCCTGATCGCAGCCGCCCGCGCTCTCGGCCTCCGCGTCGGCTGGCTGGAGCTGGGCCCGGCGCCCAATCCCATCCCCCCAGCCCTAGCGACGGCCGCGGACCTGGGGGCCCTCCGCGCCGTGGCAGTGGGGGAGGGGAGGTCCGTGTCCGTCAAACCCCTCCGTGGCCAGCCCGTGCTCAAGGACCTCCTCCGCGAGCACTTCCTGGGCTGCGCCCTCGTCCTCGTGCAGGGAGAGGTGGACGCCCCCGCCCTGGAGCCTGACGGCGAAGACTGGCGCCTTCTCCTCCCCGAGCAGGCCGCGCGTCGCCTCACCACGGCCGAGCTCGCGGCAGCCCTGCGCAAGCCCCACCCCTGGGGTTGATCCCTTGCTCTACGAGGAAAACACCTGAGCTTCGTGCGCTCCTTCTACCCTTCGTCTCCCGCGGCCTCGCCCCGATAGTCAACTCGCCCCGGCTCGCTCGAGGTTGAGGGCCAGCAGGCGCTCCAGAATTTCATCGTCCGAGATTCCGGAGTCCCAGCCGTAGGCGGCGAAGACGGCTTCGTCGAGCTTGCGGTGGACAAGATCGAGCCAGGTGGGCCGCTGATTGTAGAGATTGGTGAGCGTCCGCGTTTTGAGCTTCTCCGCTGCCTCCTCGTCCTTCGGCACCAGCCGCGGATAGCGCACCGTGCCGATCCCTCGCGCGTCGGGATCGTGGAGATAGCAGGCCCAGGGGCCGTTCACCGAGCCGGGGAACTCCAGGATCTCCTCTCGCGTCCACTCCGGCGGATTCAGCCAGCGGTTGCGGAGGTTGTCCAGCTCCTTGGCGGCAACGGCGATGGTAGCCTCTTGGTCTGAATCAGGATGGGGAAAAGGAAAGGTCTCAAACGTCTTCGTCGGAATATAACGAAACCCACTCTCTCGCTCACGAACCTGAGTTCCTTGAGACAATGCCCAAACCTCATGAAGCCGAGAATGGAGTACACCAAAATAGTAATCATCAGATCGAGCGAAAACGATCAGAGCGTGATCAGCGAGGACTTCTGGGGCGAGCCAAACAAAGAGGCGGAATTTTGATACAATCGGAGTAGCCAGGAAACGGGGAAGGTTCGCTTAAGGCTCGACGCATTCCTGGCCGGGGCTCAACGTGTTTCCACCAATAGAGCCTGTAGAGCTCGCGGCGATTTTGGAGTCTCTTGGCCTTAATCGTCTCTTCTATAAAAGAGAACGGTGCCTCATACAACGAGGCGTCACGCTCGGAGGAATATACCCCAAAGTCCACAATAAGCATATCCTTACCGGCGTGGGTAAGATTCTCGGCGTTCAGCCAGGGCCGAAGAACATCTGAGTTGGGTAGCCCATTGGGATTTGGCGCCGAGAGCATCCAGTCGATTTCCACCAGGGACGCCTCGAACTTTCCTCCCTTTGTGTCTCCCATGAACGAGAGTCCAAAATTCTCTGGAAGGTTTCGCGCCTTGGTTACGTTTACGTTGGCAGTCAGGTTCGAGAAGATTTCCTCGATCCCTCCTGCTCCGTCCAAAGTCCGGAATGACTCCTGTCCATCGTCGAAACCCACCATCGAGACGTGGACTGTGGCACCATCAAGCACCCAATCCCGGTCACTCTCGGCGAAGAAGATATCTCCACTCTCCTTGATGCGTTCCAGGACCTCGCGATTGGCTCCTCCTCGGATTCCTTGCGTCGCCAGGAGCCCTGCCCTCTGACAGTTATTGGTCGCGACCTGCATTCTCGATTTCTCGAACCAGTAGCAGCACAGGTCGGCTTCCGCGGGCACCTTCCCCTCCCACGTCCGGAAGAGCGTCTCGACGTAGTCATCGCCCAATCCGGCCCGCAATTTCTTGCCGCCCAGAAACGGCGGGTTGCCCACGATGAAATCCACCTTCGGCCATTCCGGCTCCTTCGGGTTTTCAGGATCCGAGAGGTCCAGGATCGCGTCCTTGCATTCGAAGGTGTCCATGGGGCGCAGGACGGGATCCTCCGGCTCTCCGAAGCCGTTGTTGCGGATCCACTGGAGGTAGCCGATCCAGACGCTCATCTGGGCGAGCTCGAAGGCGTAGGGATTGATCTCGATGCCGTGGAGCTGCCAGGGGCCGACGATCGGCGGGAAGCCCGGGAAGCCGCAGTCCATGGCGTAGAGGATGAGCTCCTTTTCCAGATCCTTGAGCTTCTGGAGCGTCACGTAGAGGAAGTTGCCGGAGCCGCAGGCAGGATCGAGGACACGGACTTTGCTCAGGCGCTCCCAGAAACGCCGCAGGATGAGGTCGGCCTCCACGCGGGCCTTACGCAGGGCAGGACCCTGGAGACCTCCCGCGGGGAGCTTGGCGTGATCCTTGTCCGCAGGGTCCTTCTTGCCCGTGGCGAGGAGGTTCCCGGCGATGCGCTGGACTTCGGCCCATTCGAGGCGGAGGGGCTGCATCACGACCGGCTCGACGAGGGTCTCGATGTCCTCGCGGCTGGTGTAGTGGGCGCCGAGCTGCGAGCGCTTGTCGGGGTCCATGCCGCGCTCGAAGAGGGTGCCGAAGATCGAGGGATCGATGGCGCTCCAGTCGAGCTTGACCGCTTTGCGGATCTCTTTCAGCTCGTCGCGGGTGGGGGTGAGGATGGGACCGTTGGTGAAGAGGTTGCCGTTGAAGTGGCGGATGATCTCGACGCCCCAGAAGCCGCCATGGGACATGGCCTGGAACAGCTCGCGGACCAGGCGAGCGAACACCTCGGGCCGGTCGTCGCTGTTCTTGACCAGCCGGGTGAAGATCTTCTCCGGGAGGAGGTTCACGTCCTCGGCGAAAAGGGCGAAGACGACGCGGTCGAGGAACTGGGCGACCTCGTGGGCGTTAAGGCCGCGCTCGCGCATGGTCTGGGCAATGGCGGCGAAACGGCTGGCGGCGTCCTGGGTGATGGCCTCGCGGGTGGTGCCCGGCTCGAGCTTCTTCGGATCGAAGAAGACGGCGCGGACGATCTCCAGGTTCTCGGGCTTGGCGAGATCCTTGAGGGCGATGTCGTGGACGACCGCCGGGCGGTTGGTGAAGTTGGTGTGGACGACGATGCGGTCCATGTCGCACACCACGAGGAGGGGCGGGTTCTCCAGGGCCTCGCGATAGCGCAGGAGCTGGTCGTAGGCGGCGGCGAGGTCGGCGTGGCGGCGCTTGTACTCCCAGGCGAAGAAGCCGCGTTTCCAGACGTCGGCCCAGCCGGAGCCGCCGCCGTACTTGGCGGCGCCCTTCTCGAAAGTGAAGCTTTCGCCTTCCGGGTCCAATTCGGCCGGCTTGGGATGGCCGAGGACTTCGCAAAGATCGAGAAAGTGCTGCTGCGAGGCCGAGCGCTCGGTGAGGGCGACCTGGGACCACTTGAGGATGAAGGCATGGACGTTGGTGGGCATGCGGCGGCGAGTTTATCCCAGAGGGGAGATGCGCAGATCACCGAGGAGCTGGATGGGCGTCCACAAAGTAGAAAGAAGAATCCCTCCGCAGGCACTCGAGACCGATTCTGCGGATCGGCGTAGCGGATACGAGTCACTCCCACCGAGGTTGGAGCGATCGCCACCGCGGTGGGAATGACGGCCACCAAGATGGGAGAGACTCCCACCAAGGTGGGAACGACTCCGACCGCGGTGGGAACGACTCCGACCGCGGTGGGAATGACTCCGACCGAGGTTGGAGCGACTGCCGACCAAGGTTGGAGCCATCGCCACCGCGGTGGGAGCGACTGCCACCAAGGTGGGAGCGACTGCCAGCTAGGTGGGAGCGACTCCGACCGCGGTGGGAGCGACTCCGACCGCGGTGGGAATGACTGCGACCAAGGTTGGAGCGACTGCGACCGCGGTGGGAACGACTCCGACCAAGGTGGGAGGACCGCCACCGCAGTGGGAACGACTGCCACCAAGGTGGGAAAGGTCTCTATCTCCCTTGCGGAGACTGCGACTTGCGTCCGAGGCACTGAGATCTGAGCGGGACTGGCCGCGATCCCGGTGACGGAGACTGCAACCGGGAGGGAGACCCCTGCGATCCTGTCGCCCTGTCTTGCCTCAGGCGCATCACGCCTTGTCGAACTTCGCCGGAAACTGGGCGATGATTCCGCTGCTCAGGGTATCGGCCATTTTCAAGATGTGATCGACGATGGCGTCGTAGTCCTTGATGTCCTGGTCGAACTTCCCTTGCAGGCGATGGGTCGCTTCGTCGAGCGTCTGATCGAGGTGCATCTTCATGGCCGATTGGAGGGTGGCCAGCGGCCAGTGGTCGGGATTCGCCTTGTGCAGGAAGTCGGCGATGTCATTGGCGTTGGCGTACCAGCGTTTCTTGGCGTCTGCCACCTTGGTCTGGTCTCCTGCCTTGGCTGCTCCCACCAGATCCGCAGCGATCAAGATGTGGTCCTTGAGCAGCGCCGTGAGCTTGTCGGCTGCTGGGCGGCCGTAAAAGTCGGCGACGGCGTTGCCGATGTCGGTTTGATTGCGCAGCAGCCGGTCCGCATTGAGCTTCGCGTCTGGAAGACCGCCTGCAACACTGATGATGTAGAGCCGAGTCCACGCCACGTGGTCTTCCCAGAGCTTACGCATGTCATCCTGAAAGGCGCTTTTCGAATGTCCCCACGCGGCGCTCGCTCCGGCGAGCCAGACAGCCAGTACGGTAAGAAAGAGCTTGGAAGGGCGATACATAGAAACCTCCGGAAGGTGATGAAGGCGGCATCTCTATCGTGCCCCGATTGATTCAGGTCTTGCAAAAAGCGCACCGATCTGGCTGCCGAGAAAACGCCGTGTCCGTGCCGACTCGGGTGGCGAGGATAGGTACAGCGCTCCCACGGGTAGAATCCCGTGCTGCGGCAGACCTGTTCTGCTCTCGATCCACCTTCCCGGGAAAGGAAAAGCCATGAAGATCTACATGCTCGCCCTGCTCCTCGGTCTGGCCGCCTTCCCCGCCTCGGGCCAGCCGCCGGCGGCCCCGGCCGGGCTCGACACGGCTCTCATCGAGCGCCTCACCGGCGCCAAGGGGACGCTCGACACGGCCGAAGGCGTCTTCAAGGTCAGCGTGCCGCGCACGGATCTCGGTCTCTCGGTGGCGGGGGTGCGCATGACGCCCCGGCTCGGGATCACCTCCTGGGCGGCGTTCAAGAAGATGGGGGATCACGCTATGGTCATGGGCGACCTGGTGCTGCGCGAGGACCAGGTCAATCCCGTGATGTCCGCCGCCCTGGACGCCGGCCTCGAGGTCACGGCCCTCCACAACCACTTCCTCTGGGATTCGCCGCGGGTGATGTTCATGCACATCGGCGGTCACGGCCCCGTGGAAAAATTGGCCATGGCCGTGGGCACCGTCTTCCGCACCCTGCAGACATCGCAGACGACGCAAGAGAAGCCCGCCCCGACCCCGAAGGCCGACATCGATCCGGCGAAGACCAGCCTCGACCCCAAGGCCCTCGAAGGAATCCTCGGTCTCAAGGGGGATTTCAAGGACGGCGTGTTGCGCTTCGCCGTGGGCAAGCCGACCCACATGGGAGGCGAGGCGATCGGCAACGCCATGGGGGTGAACACCTGGGCCGCCTTCGCGGGCAGCGACGCCCAGGCCGTGATGGACGGCGACTTCGCCATGTACGCCGGCGAGCTCCAGGCCGTGCTCAAGGCCCTGCGCGCCGCCGGCATCGACGTCGTCGCCATCCACAGCCACATGACGGAAGAGGAGCCACGTGTCCTTTTCCTCCACTACTGGGGGATCGGACCTGCCGCCCAACTCGCGCGGGGTCTGAAGTCGGCGCTGGAGGCTCAGGCCGGGGCGGCTGTGGTTAAATAGCCGCGCTTGCCACCGCGCTCTGCCCTTGCCCTGACGCTCCTGGTCTGCCTGGCAGCGGTCCGTTCCGCCGCCGGCCAGGAGATGCTCCATCCCATCGTCACCGCCAGCCCTCTCACCGGGCCGCTCGTCCTCGACGGCGTGCTCGACGAGCCGGCGTGGGCGACGGCGGGGGTGATCCCCGACCTGATCCAGCAGGAGCCGAGCCCGGGGGCGCCGACGCCCTACCGCACCCGAGTGGCCGTGCTCGCCAGCGGCGACATGCTCTACTTCGGCGTCGCCGCCTTCGATCCGGAGCCGGCCCGGATCGCCGTCCACACCCTGCAGCGCGACGCAGACCTGGAGGGGGACGATTCGCTCGCCTTCGTGCTCGACACCTTCGGCGACGGGCGGACGGGGTACCTGTTCCGCATCAACGCGGGCGGTGCGCGGCAGGACGGCCTGATCTCCGCGACCGACGGCACCTCTCTCGACTGGGATGGGATCTGGGATGCGCGCGTGCGCCGCACGGCGGACGGATGGACGGCCGAGGTCGCCGTCTCGGCCGGCAGCCTGCGCTTCCGGCCTGGCCTCGCGAGCTGGGGGCTCAACGTCGAGCGCTTCGTGGCCCGCGACCGCCTGACCCTGCGCTGGGCCGGCGCCAGCCTCGACGCCCAGCTCGGGGACCTGCGGCGCGTCGGCGCGCTCGGAGGCGTCGCCGCCCTGCGCCAGGGGGTGGGCCTCGCCGTCGCCCCTTACGCCCTCGGCCGCACCGAGCAACACGACGGCAGCGACGGCCGCCTCGCGAGAGGGGACGCCGGGTTCGACCTCTCCTACAACCTCACACCGCAGCTCGGCACCGTGCTCACGGTCAACACCGACTTTGCCGAGACCGAGGTGGACGCCCGGCAGATCAACCTCACCCGCTTCTCGCTCTTCTTCCCCGAGAAGCGCCCCTTCTTCCTCGAAGGCTCGAACCTCTTCGCCTTCGGCTCCGGCCTCGAGGAGACGTTCATCCCCTTCTACTCGCGGCAGGTGGGGCTGGTGCGCGGCCGGGTGATCCCCCTCGACGCGGGCTTGAAGCTCCTGGGCCGCACCGGCCCCTTCGCCCTCTCCCTCCTCGACGTGGAGACCGGCAGCTCTCCGGCCGCGCCGACCGCCAACCTCTTCGCCGGCCGCATCACCTGGGACCTGGACGCCCACTTGCGCGTGGGTGCCCTTGCCACCCGCGGCGATCCGCAGAGCGAGAGGAGCAACCAACTCGCCGGCCTCGACGCCGTTTGGCAGACCTCCAGCTTCAAGGGGGACAAGAACCTCACCCTCGCCGCCTGGGCAGCCCAGAGCCACGGCGACCTGCCGGATGGGCGGCCCACGGGATGGGGCGCCCGCGTCGACTATCCCAACGACCTCTGGGACGTCTCCCTGCAATTCGTGGAATTCGGCGACGCCCTCGATCCCGCCCTCGGCTTCCTGCCCCGTCCGGGCACCCGCCAACTCTCGGGGGGCCTCGCCTATCAGCCCCGACCGCGGGAGGATGGACGCTTCTCCCGCATCCGCCAATTCTTCTTCGAGCTCTTCCCCAGCCGGGTGGAGCGGCTCGACGGCACCACCGAGAGCTGGCGCGTGTTCATGGCGCCGTTCAACGTCTCCACCCGTTCGGGCGAGCACCTGGAAGCCAACTGGGCGCCGCAGTTCGAGCGCCTGGACGAGCCCTTCGAGGTGGCCCGGGGGGTGGTGATCCCGGCCGGGCAGTATCGCTTCGACCGCTTCCGGGTGGAGGGTCAGTCCGCCAGCTCCCGCCCCGGACAGGTGGGCTCCACCGTCTGGTTCGGGACCTTCTTCGGCGGCCATCTCACGCAGTGGGAAGCCTTCGTGAGCTGGACGGCGGGGCCCGGCCGCTTGCGCCTCGAGCTCGACGCCGAGAACGACTTCGGCTACCTGCCGCAGGGGAATTTCATCCAGCGTCTGCTGCAGCTCAAGACGATCTACGCCCTCTCGCCGGACCTCGTCCTCTCCGCCCTCACGCAGTACGACTCGGAGTCGCGGGACCTCGGCCTCAACGCCCGGCTGCGCTGGACCCTCCGCCCGGGACGTGACCTCTTCCTGGTATGGAATCACAACTGGAAGCGCCTCCCCGAGCCCCGGACCCGCTTCGACTCCGAAGCGGATCAGGTGGTGGTGAAGCTGCGCTGGACGTGGCTGGGATGAGCGGCTGAAAACGCAGAGGTGGCCACCTCGCCGTAGACCGCCGCGATCCTCTCCCCTTTCCAGCCATGGCCGCGCGCCTGGGTGTCGGTCGTTTCGATCGCCATGGCTGCGATCAACTCGGCTTGTCGATCACCTCGGCGACCCTGATACTCTTTCTTTACAGAGCACAGGCAGAGAGACCTTCCGCGGCATAGGCCAGGGCGCCCAGGACGTCCTCCGGAGTCAACTGCGGGATATTCCGCCACGATCTGTTCGACCGTCAGGCCATCCGCCAGGCTTCCCACGATCATCCGTACCGGGATGCGGGTCCCTGCAATGCAGGGCTCTCCATGATGAACCTCGGGATCGGCGACGACCCTCTGTTGCCAGGTGATGCGCTTCATGACTTGAGTTTACCTCAGTCTCCGTCCCCTGGGCCCCCGTTGTATACTCCCCTTCGTCGGAGGTGCTCTCATGTCCAAGCGCAATACCCGTCTCACCACCCCGCTCGTCCGCGCGACAACGGCGAGCTGCGTCCCGCCACCTGGGACGAGGCGCTTGACCGCGCGGCGGCGGGATTCCGTTCGGCGGTTTCGAAGCACGGCCCGCAGACGTTCGGGCTGTTCAGTTGCTCCAAGACCACCAACGAGATGAACTACCTGGCGCAGAAGCTCGCCCGGACGGTGGTGGGCAGCAACAACATCGATAGCTGCAACCGGACCTGACACGCCCCCAGCGTCGTCGGTCTGGCGGCGGTCTTCGGAATGGGCGGCGGCACCACCTCCTACCGCGAGGTGGAAGAGACGGATCTCGTCATCCTCTGGGGAGCAACGCCCGGGAGGCGCATCCGATCTTCTTCCATCACGTGCTCCAGGCGATCCACCATGGGGCGAAGCTCTACACGGTGGATCCACGGCGGACCTCTTCCGCTCAGTGGTCCGTTCCCGGGGGCCCTGCCGCTCCACGTGGGCACGGACATCCCTCTGGCCAATGCCGTGGCGCGGGAGATCCTCGCCGCGGGGCTCGAGAACAAGAGCTTCATCGAGCACGCGACGAGCGGCTTCGAGGACTTCCGCCGCAGCGTCGAGCCCTGGACGCTGGAGCACGCCGAGGCCGTCACCGGCGTGCCCGCGGCGCACATCCGCGATCTCGCCCATGCCTACGCACGGGCTGATCGCGCCGTGCTGTGCTGGACCCTCGGCATCACCGAGCACCACAACGCGGTGGACAACGTGCGCGCGCTCATCAACCTCTCCCTCCTCACGGGCCACGTGGGGCGCTACGGCTCCGGCGTCAATCCCCCTGCGGGGACAGAACAACGTCCAAGGAGGCGGCGACATGGGCGCGCTGCCCGACCGGCTGCCCGGCTTCCAGCACGTGGAGAACGACGAGCTGCGGGCGAAGTTCGAGCGCGCCTGGGGCGTGCCCATCCCGCCGAAGGGGGGCTGGCACCTCTCGCGATGTTCGAGGCCATGGACCGCGGCGAGCTGACGGCCCTCTACGTCATCGGCGAAAACCCGGCCAACTCCGAGTCGGACCAGCACCTCACCATGAAGCGCCTGCGAGGGTTGGAGACCTGGTGGTGCAGGACATGCTTCTCACCGCCACCGCCGAGCTGGCCGACGTGGTGCTGCCGGCCGCCGCGGGCTGGTGCGAATCCGAAGGTACGGTGACCAACAGCGAGCGGCGCGTGCAGCGGGTGCGCCGGGCGCTGCCGCCGCCGGACGGCGTGCGCGACGACATCGAGATCCTCTGCGATCTCGCCCGCCGCATGGGCCGCGACCTCGGCAATCCCACGGCCGAGGAGGTCTGGGACGAGCTCCGCTCGCTCTCGCCGGTCCACACCGGCATGTCCTACGCCCGGCTGGAGGCGGAGAGCGGCCTCCAGTGGCCGTGCTACGACGAGTCCCATCCCGGCGAGATGTTTCTGCACGGGCGGCTATGGGAGCGAGCCGGTCGTGGGGCCGCGGGCGCCATTCGCCTGTCGTCGAGCACGAGCCGCCGGTCGACGAGCTGACGGACGACTTCCCCATCCGCCTCACCACAGGACGGCATCTGGACTCCTACAACACCGGCGTGCAGACCGGGCTCTACGCCTCCCCAACCGCCGGCCCGCGGGCATCGATCTCCATCCCGAGGACGGCGGGCGCCTGGGGTCGCCGAGGGTGACCGAGTGCGCGTGGTCTCGCGGCGCGGCGCCGTGGTCGCTCCCGTGCGCTTCGACGCCGGATTGCGGCCGGGCCTCGCGTTCATGACTCTCCACTTCCCCGACGAGGTGGCCACCAACGAGCTGACGGTCGACGCCGTCGACCCCAAGTCCGGCACCTCGGAGTTCAAGGCCACGGCCGTGCGCATCGAGCCGGTGGGACGGCCGGAGAAGGCGGCGGTGGAGGAGGAGGCGGTTCCGGTACCGGTGTGAACCGAGGACGGGTCCAGCAAGCACGGTATGATCCGTCCTCGCTATGGATCTGCACTTCACCGAGCACCAAGCTGACCCGGAAGAGCAGGAGGCCATCGACGGCTGCCTCGCCGGGCTGGAGCTGAACGGCGACCGCCGGCAGTATCTGCTGCCCGTCCTCCATGCCATCCAGGGCCGCAAGGGCTGGATCAGCCCGGGCGCCCTCAACTATGCCTGCCTGCGGCTGGACGTGCCTCCAGCCGAAGCGTTCGGCGTGGCCGACTTCTATGCCCTGTTCCAGACGCGGCCCCACCCGCCGGTGACCGTGCACGTCTGCGACGACATCGCCTGCCGCACCCGGGGAGCCGAGGCCCTCTGCCTGGAGGTCGAAGCCGCGCTCGGACCCCAGGGCGAGACTCGGGACGGGCTGTCCACCTGGCATCGCAGCCCCTGCCTCGGCCTCTGCGAGCGGGCGCCCGCGGCGCTGGTGATCGCGGCCGGTCATCCTTCCCGCGAGCGGGACCTGGCTCCGGCCACGGGTGCCGATGTCCTCTCCGTGATCGTGGGCGCTCCCGTGCCCCCTCCGCCCCTCTCGGTCTCCGTTCCCCAAGTGGGACAACCCGGGCAACCGGGGTTGAAGCTCCTGGCCCGCGTCGGCCGCATCGATCCCACGAGCCTCGACGATTACCGCGCGGCCGGCGGCTTCCTCGCCCTGCGCCGGGCCTTCGAGATGGGCGCCGCGGCCGTGGTGAAGGAGGTCGTGGACTCCAAGCTCGTGGGCCGCGGCGGCGCCGCGTTCCCTACCGGGATCAAGTGGCAGGGCGCCCGCTCGGCCGCGCTGCCGCGCTATCTGATCTGCAACGCCGACGAGTCCGAGCCCGGCACCTTCAAAGACCGCGTGCTGACGGAGAACGATCCGTTCTCGCTCATCGAGGCCATGACCATCGCAGGCTTCGCCACTGGGTGCGAGCGCGGGTATCTCTACCTGCGCGGCGAGTATCCCCTGGCCCTCGCGCGCCTGGAGAACGCCATCGCCCGGTGCCGCGAGCGCGGGTTCCTGGGGGACAACGTCCTGGGCGACGGCGTGCGCTTCGACGTCGAGCTGCGGCGCGGCGCCGGAGCCTACATCTGCGGCGAAGAGACGGCCCTCATGAACTCGATCGAAGGCCGCCGAGGCGAGCCGCGCAACAAGCCGCCGTTCCCCACCGAAGTGGGCCTCTTCGGCAAGCCCACGGTGATCAACAACGTCGAGACGCTGGTCAACGTCCTCCCCATCGTGATCGAAGGGGGCAAAGCCTACGCCGCCGTGGGTACCGAGCGCTCCACCGGCCCCAAGCTCTTCTGCGTCTCGGGGCACGTGCAGCGTCCCGGCGTCTACGAGGCGCCCTTCGGTATCACCCTGGGCGAGCTGATCGAGTTGGCCGGTGGTGTGGGCGGGAGCGGCCGCCTCCAGGCTGTGCTTCTGGGCGGCGCGGCTGGAGCCTTCGTGACCCCCGATCAGCTCGACGCTCCCCTCACCTTCGAAGGGACGCGGGCCATCGGCGCCACGCTCGGCTCGGCCGTCGTCATGCCGTTCGACGACACGGTCGATCTGCGCCAGATCCTGCGGCGCATCGCCCAATTCTTCCGCGACGAATCGTGCGGCCAGTGCGTGCCCTGCCGCGTGGGCACCGTGCGCCAGGAAGAGCTGCTTCATCGGCTGGCGACGGGCCGTCCTCTACACGAGGAGGTGGAGCTGCTCAAGGAGCTCGGGCAGGCCATGCGCGACGCCTCCATCTGCGGCCTCGGCCAGACGGCCTCGAGCGCCATCGAATCCGCCCTCGCCCGATTTCCGATCTATCAGGAGACGCGATGATTTCCCCCCAGGATGCCGCGCCCCATCCCCAGATTCCCGTTCCCCGCGGACCCGTGCCCGTAGCGCCACCGCCGCGCCCCCGGCGAGTGGTGGAGCTTTCGATCGACGGCCAGAGTGTGGCCGTGCCCGAAGGGGCCACGCTGCTCGACGCCGCACGGCAGCTCGGGATCGAGACCCCCACCCTCTGCTTCCTGGAAAACCTGACGCCGGTCAACGTCTGCCGCATCTGCGTCGTGGAAGTCGAAGGTTCGCGCACCCTCGTCCCGGCGTGCTCGCGCAAAGCCGAGCCGGGGATGAAGGTGAGCACGGACTCCGAGCGCGTCCGCCTCTCCCGCAAGCTCGTGCTGGAGCTCTTGGGCTCCTCCGTAGACCTCTCGACCGCGCCGCAGATCCAGGGCTACATGGAGCGATACGACGCCAGGCCTGAGCGCTTCGGGCCTCCGGCCCCTCCCTCGTCCGAAGGCGAGAGAGACGCTGCCCGGCCCGGTCATCATCATCCACCGCACGACGGTTGCGCCGCCAACGTCCACCAGCCGGTGAAAGTGGACAACGAGCTCTATGTCCGCGACTACTCGAAGTGCATCGTCTGCTACAAGTGCGTGGAGGCCTGCGGAACAGACGCGCAGAACACTTTTGCCATCGCTCTCGCCGGCCGTGGCTTCGACGCCCGCATCTCCACCGAATACGACGTCCCCCTGCCCGACTCGGCCTGCGTCTACTGCGGCAACTGCATCGGCGTCTGCCCCACCGGCGCCCTGATGTTCAAGAGCGAGCACGACATGCGCGAAGCCGGCACCTGGGAGGAGTCACGCCAGACGCAGACCGACACCATCTGCCCCTACTGCGGCGTCGGCTGCACCCTCACCGTGCACGTCCAGGAAGAGAAGATCGTCAAGGTCACCTCGCCCATCGAGAACGACGTGACCCGCGGCCACCTGTGCATCAAGGGGCGGTTCGGCTGGGAGTGGGTGAACCGGCGGGAGTAGGAATCCAAGAAGGGAATACTCATTCATGGACAGCGATATAAATCCCTGGAAATTGATGGAAGCTCATGCCGCTGAGCTGCGCGCCCTCGGTGTGCGGCGGATTGGCGTGTTCGGCTCTTTCGCCCAAGGAGAGACTACGCCCGAGAGTGACGTTGATGTTTACCTCGAATTCTCCACGGGAATGAAATCCTACGACAACTTCTTTGCCGTTCACGAGCTTCTCCAGGGTCTCTTCCAGAGGCCCATTGATCTTGTGACTGACGGCTCATTAAGCCAAAGGAAGTCTCGTCTGATTCTGCCAACCGTTCGCTATGCTGCCATCGACGCTTGAGCCGATCGTAAAATCATACGACCAGGACAGATGACCAAACGTATTGGGTAGAGTCAATCAAAGTCACCTCACCGGCGATCCGGGGACCGGGCATGCTTCGTCGGGTTCCTCTTCAAGCTCCACTGATCCTTGGGGTCCGTGATTGATCCACTCCTGCCACAGTCGAGCTTGAGCTTCCGGCTGGAGCTCAGCCTCTGAATCCTCCGCCGGCTCGATCCTGACCCTCACCCGTTTGCCTTCGAGAGGTGGCCGTGGAGATCCATCTCTCGACACGGCTCATCTTCCTCACTGCAGATTGCCGCTCAGGCTGGCGAAAAAGACGACGATCCCGGCCAGGAGACCGCCGACGACGGAGATGATCAGCCAGGTCTTCGCTTTGTTGGCGGCGTCATGAGCGGTCTGCAGATCGCCGATGTTTTTCGCATTGTTCGCCTTGTTGGCAAAGATGATGGCCGGAATGCCGGCGGGCCAGCAGCAGAGCAGCGTGGCGGCGATGGCCCAGGGGAGGTAGTTCGGAATGCTCGCTCCCTGGAGAGTGCCCATCGGATTGTACTGGGCTTGAGGAGCCCCATAGGAGGGCGGTGGAGGAGGGGAGTACACCGCCGGAGAGTACTGGGGCGGAGGTGGCGGCGGGGACTGGTAAGAGGGCACCGGCGCGGGAGGGAAGTTGAGCTCGGGGACCTGCGAAGCCGGCCGCCACTCCGCCATCCCTTCCTTCCAGACCAGGTCCTCTCGCCGCAGGCTCCCGTCCTGAGCCATGCGCCGAATCTGCTCGTCCGACACCGGTCCCTGTTGTCTCCCCTCTCGTGCGAAGTACCACATCTCGGCAGCTCCTTTCTTGACGGAGTCGTTACCTATCCCCAACCCACAGGAACCAGGCGCTCATTGAGCCGGCGGCCGGGCAATTCGTCGCTGGTGCCCGGCCATTCTGGAAGAACCCCGGGGCTCCATGTCAATGCAGGAGCTAACCGGCGCGCCTCACTTCCCGATCGGAATCTCCAGCGCGCTGGGGTGCTCGGCGTCGTGGTACAGGACGACGTGGGCTGTGCGGGCGTCCTTCGCCGTTTCGTCGGCCACTACGCCGCCGGAGTTGTAGTTCTTCTCGAGCTGGATCGTGTTGGGGCAGGAGACCACGAGGCGCAGACGGCTGCCTTTGGAGACCTGCCGGGAGAACCAGGTGAAGCCGGTGAATTCATACCGCACCACCTCGCCCTTGGGGACCAGGGTCTCCTTCTCCAGCGAGTCGCGGTAGCGGGCGCGCAGGAGGTCTGAAGTCAGGAAGACGCTGCCGCCGTTGGGCAGGATCTCGTAGAGATTGGCCTGGAAATCCGTATCGGGCACGTCGAGGGCCATCCACAGTGTCAGCTTCACCTGCCCCGAGATCTCGGTGGACTCGGTAAAGGGTGCCGAGTGGTAGACGACGCCGTTGCCGTAGAGGTTGAGGGCGTTGCGCTGATCGGTGAGTGGACTCTCGACGTCCTGGCGCTCCAGCTCCTCACCCGGCCGGACGTCCAGGGGATCGTAGACCCAGCGATCGGGCGCAGCATTCCCCGTCGGCCCCGCCGACTTCGTGCCGGCGAGAGCGCCGGAGTGGAAGGCGTCGCCTGCCTGTCCATTCTCCGAGGCGAGATAGAGGGTGCGCTTCTGGGTGCCGATCTCCTCCAGGGAGTCGGCGTACTTCCACTTTTCCGCGCCGGGACCCACCACGTAGTAGGCCACCCGCTTCTTTAGGAAATCGGGCTTGGAGCCGCTCTTCATCGTCCAGTCGTACCACTGCCGGTGGAGGTCGTTCAAATCGAGGACGCTCGCCTCGCCGAACGTCAGACCGCCCACCTTCGGGTTCGGGGTGCGGGTGCCAGGGTGATCCCAGGGGCCGATGATGAGGTAGTGGCGGTCGCGGGCCGCCGGCGAGCCGAGACGCATATGGTTGCGGTAGTAGGTGAGAGCGCCGACCTGATCGCCGTCGTAGTGGCCCGTGATGGTGAGGATGGGCAGATCGAGCTTGGCGTACTGCTCCGCGGAGAGCACCATCGATTTCCAGTAGTCGTCGTACGTGGGATGGGCGAGCCACTGCTGGAAAATGGCGCTCGGATTGCCCGCGATCCGGTCGAGCTCACGGAAGGTCGATGGGCCACGTACATCTCGCGGAATTTCTGGCTCCAGTAGGACCCCTCGCCGAAGAGCTGGTTGTTTCCCGTCTTGCCGCTGGTGTAGGTCAGCCACTGAATGTCATAGGAGAAGAAAATGTTTTTGGGCGCGGGATAGTCGATGCCCGGGTGGACGGCGGCGGCGGGAACGATGGTGGCGAGGTGAGGCGGCCGCTCGCGAGCCGTGGCCCATTGATCGTGACCGGCGTAGGAGCCGCCCCACATCGCCACCTTGCCGTTGGACCACGGCTGGCGGGCCAGCCACTCGACGACGTCGTAACCGTCCCGCGCCTCCTGAGCAAAGGGATCGAAAGTGCCGCCCGAGCTGCCGCGCCCCCGCACGTCCACGAGAGCGTAGACATAGCCATGCCGGGCGAAGTACATCGCCCGCGGGTGGTAGCTGTCGCCGATGTAGGGCGTGAGCGTGAACACCACCGGCAACGGCTCTTTCTGTCCGGCAGGCCGGTACAGCGTCGCAGCCAGCTCGACGCCGTCCCGCATGGGAATGCGAAGGCCCCATTGGAGGTCGACGTCCTGATCGTCCGCAGCGGGAAGAGCGGCGGCGAGGGAGAGTAGCAGGAGAACGAACAGCGCGGAACGGCGGAGTGTGGCAGGCACGGGCATCTCCTTTGAGAAGGACGTCCGCCCGCATTGTAGAGCAGGAGGTCAGGCCTGGTAGAGCATGCAGACGGCGCCCGCCGGGTCCTGAATGAGGACATAGCGTGCCGTAGGCCCCATCGACCGGATCGCGGACAGGGCCTTGCCGCCCCGTCGCACCACCGCGGCGAGGCTGGCGTCGAGATCGGCCACCACGAAGTAGGCCAGCCACTGCGGCGGCAGATCCGTGTTGCCACCGCGGGCGTGGCAGACGCCGGTGACCGGCTTGCCGCTCTCCGGCTCCTTCATCACGAAGTCGGCGTAGCCGCCCATGTCGAGCGGCTCGGGCTGCCAGCCCACGACCTCGGCGTAGAAGTCCCGTATCCCCTCGGCATCCTGGATCGTGAGGTCCACCCAACCGATGCTGCCCACCGCTGGCTTGTCGTCGCTCATGGGCCGGGAGTATATGCCGCCGGACTCCGAGCAGGCGTATCATGAGCTCGACGCGGTTCCATCCTCAGGAGGTCCCCGTGCTTCCGGTTCCTCGTCCCGAGCTGGCCATCGAAGCGGACCGCTTCCGCGTGACCTTCCAGGGAAACCAGAGCCTCGACGCCGGCATCCTGGTCCGCGACTACGTCCGAGCCTTCCGCGTGACCGGAACCAAGGCCTACACCGAGTTCGGCTCGCTCCAGGATTGCGGCCCCTCCCGCTCACAGATCTGGCTCGACATCGACCCGGCCCCCCATCCGAACACCCTTCCCCGCGAGTTGTACTTCATCGTCCAGCGCCGCGGGGAGGATTTCAGGATGGTGAGGATCGACGTGGGGGAGGGGGAGCCACCATGCGCGCAATCTCATGGCCGAAGCTCAGCAGATCCTCGTCGGCGAGCCAGCGTCCGGAGAGCTGAAGCCCCATCGGCAGGCCCTCCGCGTTACAGCCTGCCGGAACGCCCAGGGCGGGCAGGCCCGCATGGGTCCAAGGCAGATTCATGACGGGATCGCCGGTGCCGGCGAGCCGGCGCGGCGCCGGGCCGGGCGCGGACGGCGAGATCCAGACGTCGATGCCGTGCTTGTCCATCAGCTCGGTCAGCTCGGTGTACAGCGTCTTGCAGCCGGCGCGGTCCTGCTTCGTCTGGTGCGGCGGGATCTCCCGCCCGCGCTCGATCAGCTCCGCCGTCTGCGGCGCGTACAGCTCGGGGAAGCGCCGGAACCAATCCGCATGGACCTGCGACGCCTCGGCCGCCATCAGGCGGTGATGCCGGGCCACGATCCGGCTGAAATCCGGCATCGCCGGCACCGGCAGCACCTCATACTGCGTGGCCAGCCGCTCACAGGTCTCGCGGAAGTGGGCCAGACCCTCCTCGGACGCGTGCGAGAGGTAGGGGCCTTCCGGGATCCCCAGCACCGGCTGACGGAAACGGCCTGCGCGGTCCGGATCGTAATCTTTCAGCAGGATCGCTGCGAGAGCGCTCGCACCCGCCATGTCGGAGGTGAGGAAACCGACGTGGTCGAGCGAGGGAGCCAGTGGGATCAATCCCTCGGCCGAGACCCGTCCAAAGCTGGGTTTGAAGCCGACCACGCCGCAATACGAGGCCGGCCGGATGATCGATCCGATCGTCTGCGTGCCGAGCGCCGCCGGGCAGAGGCCGGCCGCCACCGCGGCGGCTGAGCCGCTGCTCGAGCCGCCCGGTGTGTGCAGCGGGTTGTGCGGATTCCGGGTCGGGCCGGATGCATAGTAGGAAAACTCGGTCGTGACGGTCTTGCCCGCGATCAGCGCGCCCTCGGTGCGGAGCCGGGCGACGGCCCCCGCCTGTGGGCCCGCCAGCTCCTCCGGCGGCAGGCGGCTGCCGGCGCGGGTCGGGAGCCCGTCGACGTGGAGCACGTCCTTGACGCCTAAGGGAACGCCGAACAGAGGGCCGCGGGAGTGAGGATCCGGATGCGCGGCAAACGCCTCATCCGCCTCCCGGTGCAGGCGTTTGAAGCGTCCTGTCTCCAGCAGAAAAGCCCGGACCGACGGCTCCCGTTGCGCGAAGCGCTCCTCCAGTTGCTCCAGAGCCTCGTGCACCTGCTCCGGCTCCACGGCCGAACCCGACAAGTGCCCCTCCAGCCAGCTCAAGGCCGCCGCTTCCCGGCCGGCGCCTTCACCGCGTCCGCGATGCTCCATCCGCGGGTCCTCCTTGACGAGAAATGGGATCGACTCTGGATTGTATCTCCGAAAGGCGCGCGTTCGGCGGATGCGCTTCCGGCGATCGGGGAAAGGCACCGAGGGTTTGGCGAACGAACTCGCCCTACCGAGCTCAGTTCTCTATCTGAAGACCTGGCACTCGCTCGGCATACCGCATCACCACCTCCCCGCCCTCCACATCCACCGTCGCCGTCCCCCCGTTCTCCAGAGCTCCGAAGAGGAGCTCCTCGGTGAGCGGGCGCTTCACTTTGTCTTCGATTACCCGTCCGAGCGGCCTCGCTCCGAAGGTGGGGTCGAAGCCCTTTTCGGCCAGGAGGGTGCGGGCGGGGGCGGTGATCTCGATGGCGACTTTTTTCTCGCCGAGCTGGGCGGAGAGCTCGCGGATGAATTTGTCCACGATCTGCTCCATCACCTGCGGCGAGAGAGCGTTGAAGCGGAGGCGGGCGTCGAGACGGTTTCTGAACTCGGGGCTGAAGAGACGCTCGACGGCGCGGTCGGCGTCCGTGTCCTTGGGCATGCGCGGCGCGCCTTCGGCGGATTCGCTGAAGCCCAGGGCGCGCTGGGCCATTTCGCGGGCTCCGACGTTGGAGGTCATCAGCAGGATGACGTGCCGGAAGTCCGTGGGCTTGCCGTTGGTGTCCGTCAGGGTGCCGTGGTCCATCACCTGGAGGAGGATGTTGAACACGTCGGGATGGGCCTTCTCGATCTCGTCCAAGAGCAGCACGGCGTGGGGACTCTTGGCCACGGCTTCGGTGAGGAGGCCGCCGCGGTCGTAGCCCACGTAGCCGGGCGGGGCTCCCACGAGGCGGGAGACGGTGTGGCTCTCCATGTACTCGCTCATGTCGAAGCGCAGGAAGGCGATGCCCAGCACTTCGGCCAGGCGTTTGGCCACTTCGGTCTTACCCACGCCCGTGGGACCAGTGAGGAGGAAGGCTCCCACCGGCTTCTGGGCGTCGCGCAGCCCCGCCCGGGCAACTTTGATGGCCGAGGCTAGGCGTTCGATGGCTTCGTCTTGGCCGAAGACCTGCTTCTTGAGCTCTTCTTCGAGATGCCGGAGCTGCTCTTTCTCGCCCCCCTTGACCCTCCGGGCCGGGATCTGCGCCATGGTGGCCAGGACTTCTTCGAGATCCGCCTCGGTCACCTCCTTGCCCAGCCGCAGGGCCACGGCGGCTCCCGCTTCGTCCAAGAGGTCGATGGCCTTGTCCGGCAGCCGGCGGTCGCGCATGTAGCGGTCGGCCAAGAGGGAGGCGCTGTCGATCGCCTCCGGCTGGAAGGTCACGCCATGGTGCTTCTCGTAACGCTCCTTGAGGCCCAGGAGGATCTTGGTGGTCTCCTCGGCCGAGGGCTCGGTGACCTCGACTTTCTGGAAACGGCGGGCCAAGGCCTGGTCGCTCTGGAAGGTCTGGCGAAACTCCTCCCATGTGGTGGCGCCGATGCAGCGCAAGGTGCCGTCCTGAAGGGCGGGCTTCAAGAGGTTCGAGGCGTCCATGGTGCCGCGGCCGGCGCTGCCCGCGCCCACCACGGTGTGGATCTCGTCGATGAACAGGACCGGGTTCTCCAATTCCGCCAGGGCGTGGAGCACGGCCTTGAGGCGGTTCTCGAAGTCGCCGCGATAGCGGGTGCCGGCGATCAAGGCTCCGAGGTCCAGGCGGTAGACCTTGGTCCTGCGGAAGGGCTCGGGCACTTCGCCTTTGGCGATCTTCAGGGCCAGGCCCTCGACCAGGGCGGTCTTGCCCACGCCGGGATCGCCCACGTAGACGGGGTTGTTCTTCCGTCGCCGCTGGAGGATGTGGAGGGTGCGCTGGATCTCGCGCTCGCGGCCGATCAAGGGGTCGATGCCGCCCCGCTCGGCGAGCAGCGTGAGGTCTTGGGTGAAGGCCTTGAGGGGATCGCCCGCCGGGGGGCCGCCGGGCCGCCGCAGCTCCTCGTCGTCCTCGTCCTCCTCGCCCGCGGGGAGGTCCGCGTGACGGGAGCCGCCGAAGTAGGGGGGCTGGAGACGCGAGACGCCGTGCGCTAGGAAGCTCACCACGTCGAGCCGGGAGACGCCCTCGCTCTCCAGCACCTGGACGGCGTAGGAGTCGGGCTCGTCGAAGAGGGCCACCAGCACGTCCGGCCCCTTGATCTCGTCCTTGCCGGAGCTGCCCACCCGGGCCGCGGCCAGGGAGAGGACGCGCTGGACGCCCAGGGTGAGGCGCGGCTGGAGGTCCTCGTCCTCGATCCTCTCCAGCTCTTCGGAGAGGTATTCGGCGAGGTCCTCCCGCACCCGCTCGAGATCGGCCCCGGAGTGCTTGAGCACGCCGGCGGTCTCGTCGTCGAAGGTCAAGGCGTAGAGCAGGTGCTCCAGGCCCGCGTATTCATGACCCAGCCGGCCCGCCTCGGAGACGGCCACGGACAGGGAGATCTGCAGGTCTTCGGATAGGTTCATTCTTCCTCGCCTCTCTCCTCGGCGGGCTCGGTCGTGAGCTTCAGGGGCATGCCGTGGGCCCGCGCTTCGTCGGTGACCTCGGCCACCTTGGTCTCGGCCACCTCCTTGGAATATACGCCTGCGACCCCGATCCCCTTCTGGTGGACCTGGAGCATGACGTGGGTCGCCTCGGCCGGCGGCTTGTGGAAGTGGGTGATCAGGACGTGGATGACGAACTCCATGGTGGTGAAGTCGTCGTTGTGGAGGATCACCTTCCACTTCCGGGGCCGCCGGGTCTTCCGGCGCTCCTCGACGGCAAACTCCTCATCGCGTTCCCGGTCGAAATCCCAGCCTGCCATGGCCTTCACGATAAGCGGATCTGGCCAGGGGAGGCAAGGAAGGAGCCTTCTGGCTCCTCACCTCTGAACAACCGAGAGGGAGAAAGGCTTCCAGGCGCTACCGAATCAAGCCTCGTGCGCGGGCGTCCTGGCTTGCAGCTCCGGTGAGCCGACGGAAGAGGAAAGGATGGAATGGGCCGTCCGCTCTATGGTTCTTCTGGAGCTTGTTGGCAGTGGTCGTCAGCCGACGGTTCAGCGACTCCAACGATGATAGAGGAGGCGCATCTGATGGGGCGCCGAAGCAATCCAGAACGCAGCGGAGGACTCCAGACGGATCTCCTCCATGGATGTGGGGATCGTGGCCGTTCAGGTCACTGAGGCTCGCCTGAAGTCGGAGCCGCTTTTCCTCCAGAATGAAGAAGCTGTGGGGCCTTAGTTGGCCAAGAGCACAGGCCATTCCCAACTCGAACGGCATATTGAACCGGGGGACATTCAGGTCCCCAGAAAGCGTAACGCGGCTCAAGTCGTGGATGGAAGAACGGCAGCTTGCAATGAGATTAAAGATCCTCTCAAGTCTGTTCCTGCCATCGCTGGGCACTTCTAGAACACAGCGCGGCCTGCGACCGAGAGCGGTGAGGCCGGCGATCAGCGCGATGAAGAGAGAGCTATACTCAGGATCGAAGGGGACGTTGAGGAAGACGCTCTGATCGTTCAGAGCTGAAGATTCTGAGGGCTCCATTCTGGATCAGGACTTCGGTTCCTTCCTGGGGTTGAAGGAGTCATCTTCAGCATCCGGATCCAGTCGCTGGATGGGGGGCTGGACGGAAGAGCACGATGTCCCGGCAGGGTCATCCTCTCGCATGGCATACCTCTCTTCTTCATCGACCTCCTTCAGGACTCGGTCGATGATCTCCCTGTCCTCACGGGTCAACCCGAGAGATCGCATGATCTGCTCGGCCGTCGCGGGTGGAGCGATGTGTTTCCCCATGGCGGGACTATACCATGAACCGGAAAAAAAGCAAGGGCCTGAACGAGAATCCAGACCCTTCCTTCTCTCTCAGCGCGATCTCAGTGCGCCCGCACCCAGTCCAGGAGCGGCTGCCAGACGAGCGTCTGGGCGTCGTTGGCCAGGAAGAGGTCGGCGTGGCCGTAGTCGACGAGGCGCTGGTCGGCGGGGACTTTGTGGACGATGTGGGTCGTCACGTCCGTGCTGCCCAGGAGCGTCGTGGTGTAGACGCCATACTCGCCGAAGCCGCCGCCGGCACCGATGTAGAGAACCGGCACCTTGATGTCGCCGAGATGGTCGTCGAAGGTCACGTCGGTCTGGCCGCAGGTGGAAGCGTCGGCGTCCGCCAGCTCCTGGTTGGGCTGGAAGGGCGCGGAGGCCTGCTCGAAGGTGAAGAGGTCGGCCTCGTTGGAGTAGAGGAGACCGGAGGGCTTGCCCTCAGCATCGAAGGTGCCGCCGGTGAAGTGGTAGAAGGGCGAGGGCTCGAGGCCGGCAAGGAAGGCGAAAGTCGCTTCGCCCACCAGCAGACCCGCCTGGCGGTTGGTGTAGCCCGGCAGGTTGAAGGGTGGACCGTTCAAGATCGAGGAGCCGTTCGGATCGGTCGCGGCCAGCACGCCCAGGGTGGCGATGAGACCGCCCGAGGGATTGGCGAAGCCGCCGCCGGCAATCGTGGCCTCGGTGTTCTGCTGGCGCTGGCAGGCGAAGGCCTGGAGCTGCGGCACGTCGGTCTTGAGGTAGATGTCCACCGGGATGAAGCCCTTCACCTGGCGCAGGCCGGAGGGGAACTGGCTCTCGCCATTCAGGTACGCATAGCCGATCTGGCCGCCGCGGCTCCAGCCGAGGAGGTCGATCTTGCCGAAGCCGCTGTCCGTGAGAGCGCGGGTGAAGCGGGCCACGCCGAGGGCGATGCCGAGGTCGCGGGCGTCCTGCTCCAAGCCCCAGTCCTTCATGAAGCTCAAGTCGGTCACGGTCGCCGGCACGAAGGTCCAGCGGTAGTCGATCCCCCAGACGTCCACGCCGTTCTCGGCCAGGAAGACGGGCAAGGGATGGGCGCCAGTCAAGAAGGCGGCCCGGAAGCTCCAGATGTCGCCGGCGGCGAGGAACAGGGCGTCCTTGGCATGGACCGGCACATTGGGCGCGATCTCCTTCACGATCCGGTGGACGCCGATCTCGTCGTAGGGGCCAGAGCCCACCCGCACCTTGAAGAAGTACTCGGCCACGTGAGTGGTGAGGGCCCGGCGCTCAATGGGGGAGACAGGGCTGGAGGACGTCTTGGCCGCGGCCAGCGCAGGAAGCGCGAGGGCCACGACGAGGAGTAGAAGGGTTGCCTTACGAGAGAGGGAAGTCATCCGTCGAATCTCCTTGAAGTTGGTTCCTGGTGAGCCGTCTTGACGGCGTGCGCGGCTCTGAATCTTAAGTGCCGCGTCCCGCCTGAAACGATCCACGGCGGGCGATCCCCTCAGGGGGACCCCCGGTCGAAACACGCGGAGACCAGGGAGGATTTTCGGGATTCCAGCGGCCCAAAGAAAAAGGATGCCTCCGAGGGGAGGCATCTTCGACGAGGAGGTCGGTCCAGGGGGTGGACTGACCAGGGACAGACCGCAGGTCTGCCCCCAAAGAGGTTAGACACGGCTAACCTCTCAAAGGTTTAGACGGACGGGGAGGAGCTATTTCTCCCCATGGAAGATCGCGGCTAGACGCTCGATGCCATCCACGAGGCGGGGGCCGGGACGGCTGAAGCAGCCGTTGGCGTCCACGGGATGGACGCGGCCGTCGCGGACGGCGCGGAGGGCCTGCCATTCGGGATGGTCAGCGATCGTCTCGATCTGGCCTTGGGCTCCGGCCTCGTCGAAACCGCAGGGCATGACGACGATGACGTCCGGATCGGCCGCGGCGATCCGCTCCCAGGTGAGGCGGGAGGAATGATCGCCAGGCTTGGCGATGACGTCCTCGCCGCCGGCGAGGACGATCATCTCCGGCACCCAGTGACCGCCCGCGAACGGCGGATCGAGCCACTCCAGGGCCAGCACCCGGAGCCGGGGCTTGCCGGCGACGGCGTGGCGGACGACGTCGAGCCGCACCTGGAGGTCTTCGAGCAGGAGGGAGGCGCGGTCCGCGCGGCCCGTGAGCTCGCCCACCCGGCGGACGTCCGCGAAGACGTCGGCCAGCGACCGGGGATCGAGGGAGACCACCTCCGGACAGCGGGGGAGGGGGCGGACGGCATCATCCACCTGCTCCGTCGAGACGGCGCAGACGGGGCAGAGCTCCTGGGTGACGATGACGTCCGGCGCGAGCTCGGCGATCCGGGCCTCGTCCAGGGTGTAGAGGCTCGCGCCGCTCCCCACCTGGGCGGAGACGGCGGCATCCACCTCGGCGGCGGTCATCCCCGAAGTGAGGGCGCTGCCGGTGAGGATGGGCCGCGTCCTCGCCTCCTCGGGGTAGTCGCACTCGTGGCTCACGCCGACCACCAGGTCGCCGGCGCCTACCGCGAAGAGGATTTCCGTGCCGTTGGGGACGAGGGAGACGATCCGCATGCGGGGAGTCTAGCGGACGGGGGGCTCCACCGGAGTAGAATCCCCGGGTTCCTACAACCGCTGCGACCACCCACACCCTTTCGGGATCGACAAAGGAGATTCGAGATGAGAAGACTCTTCGCTTCGACCGCTCTGCTGACCCTCGCTCTGGCCGTGCCCGCCCTGGCCCAGGACAAAGCCGTGGAGAAGAAGGCGGAAGCCAAGCCTGCCCCCGCGAGCAGCGTCAAGGCCGACATCGTGCGCTCGCTCGACGATGCCCAGGAGAAGCTCGTGGCCCTCGCCGAGGCGTTTCCCGCTGAAAAGTACACCTGGCGCCCGGGCGAGGGCGTGCGCTCCGTGGGGGAGGTCTTCGCCCATGTGGCGGGCGGCAACTACTTCCTTCCCACCCTCTGGGGCGCCAAGCCGCCGGCGGGTGTCAATCCCCGGGGCTTTGAAAAAGAGGGAGGCGACAAGGCCAAGACCATCGACAATCTCAAGAAGTCGTTCGACGCGGTGAAGCAAACCATCGCGGCCGTGCCCGAGGCGGACCTCGACAAGAGCGTCAAGGTCTTCGATCACGAGGGCACCGTACGCGAGGTCCTCCTCATCATCGCCACCCATGCCCACGAGCACCTCGGCCAGTCGATCGCCTACGCGCGGACGAACGGCGTGGTGCCGCCGTGGAGCCGGCAGGGCGGGCAGTAGCCCTCATCAGCCCGGGGGTGCCCGGCACGCCTCTCGCAATCCCCTCCGCGCATGGCCGGCCTGCGCGTGAAAGTCATGTCCTACAACGTCGGGGGGCATGGGGCCCGGTGGAGCCGGCGCTATCTCGACCGGATCGCCCGCGGCCATCGTCGACGGGGGAGCGGACGTGGTGGGGCTCCAGGAGGTCCACCGCGGCACGAAGCACTCGCGGCTGGAGGACCAGGCCGAGGCCCTGGGCCGGCTCACCGGCATGTCGGTTGAGTTCGGCAAGAGCTTCGACCTGGGGGCCGGCGAGTTCGGCAACGCCCTGCTCACCACCGGCGAGTTACGGTCCACCCAGGTCCATCCCCTGCCCGGGCCGGGCGAGCCCCGCACCCTGCTCCACTCGCGGATCTCCCTGGCCGCGGGGGAGATCGACTTCTTCGTCACCCACCTCGCCGCCTGGTTCCGCTGGGGACGGTCGGCACGGAGTGTGCAAATCCAGGGTCTTGTCGAGCGGTTGCGGCAGCAGGCGGGGCCTTTCGTTCTCGTGGGGGATCTGAATGCGCCGCCGGGCGCTCCCGAGATCGGGAACCTGATGGCCGCCGAGCTGTTCCGGATGTGCGGCGACGACATCGCCTGCACCCACCGGTACATGCGCCAGCGCATCGATTACGTCTTCGCCGATCCCGGCTGGACGACCGAGTCCTACCAGGTGATCCGGTCCGGGCCGTCCGACCACTGGCCCGTGCTGGTGGAGCTGCACCGGCCATCCCAGGACTGAACGCCGGCCCGGCGCCGGCGGGGAGGAGGTTCCAATGAGCGTCCCCCTGAGGCACAAGGCCCAACCGAAAGAGCCGGAAAGGCCGCAGAAGACCAGGAGCGGCAAGCGGCCCATGGTTCGCGGCCGGACGGTCGAGATCTCCTTCGCCGCCGCCACGCTCTACCTGTTCCTCATCCTCTTCCTGGTGATCCTCCTGTGGTCCACCCAGCGGGAGCACGACTCTCACGTCCGGGTGCCGGACATCGCGAAATTCGAGGAAGCTCTCCCTTCGATCGCTTTTCTCACCGGCTCGGCCATCCTGCCCGGCAACCGCGCTCAGGTGCTGCAGGACGGCGACGGATTCTTCCCGCCCCTCTTCGCCGACGTCGCCAGGGCGCGGCAGACGATCCATCTCGAAACCTACGTCTGGTGGGACGGCGAGGTCTGCAAGCAGTTGGCCTATGCCCTGGCCCGCAAGGCCAGGGCCGGGGTGGAGGTGCGGGTGACCCTCGACGCTGCCGGCTCCCACCGCGGGGACGACGAGCTGTTCGACAAGATGAAGGAGAACGGCGTCAAGATCGCCCTCTATCACCCTGTCCGTGTCGCGGATCTGGGATTGGTCAACCAGCGCACCCACCGCAAGCTGGTGATCGTCGACAGCCGGGTGGCCTACGTCTTCGGCCACGGCATCGCCGAGGAGTGGACGGGCCATGGCCAGGACGAGAAGCACTGGCGGGACACGGGCGTGCGCCTGGAGGGACCGATCGTCAACGCCGTCCAGGCCGTGTTCGCCGAGAACTGGGTGGACACCACGGCCGAGGTGCTGATCGGAGAGAAATATTTTCCCGTGCAGCCGGCGGTGGGGCCGGTGCGGGCCCATATGACGGCGAGCGCGCCCCACGGCGGCGTCTCCAACATGGAGCTGCTCGACAAGATGGCGATCGCTTCGGCGCGTAAGCGGCTGGTGATTCAAAACCCTTATTTCATCCCCGACCAGGAGCTCGTGGACCTGCTGGCCCAGGCCGTGCAGCGCGGTGTGGAGGTGCGGTTGATGATCCCCGGTCCGGTGACGGACAACTCGATCGTCCGCCACGCCGGCCATCGGCAATTCACCCAGCTCCTCGAAAAAGGGATCAAGATCTTCGAGTACCAGCGCACCCTCTCCCATCAGAAGATCATGATCGTGGACGGTCTCTGGTCTCTCGTGGGCTCGACCAATTTCGACGACCGGTCGCTCGACATCAACGACGAGGCCAGTGTGGGATTGATCGATCCCAGCGTGGCCGCAGAGCTCGAAGCGGCGTTCGCGCGCGATCTGCGGGACTGTAAACCCCTCGACGCCGCGGCCTGGGATCAGCGTCCGCTCTGGCACAAGGCGGTCGATCGGCTGTCCTACATGCTCAACGAGCAGCTCTAGAAAGATGATCGAGCTTCCCACCTGGGTTTTCGTGTCGATGGTCTTCCTCATCGTCATCCTGGGGACGATGCTGTGGACCAACTTGCGCGAGCGCAGCTTCCACGTCACTGTGCCGGACATCGATTCCTTCGAAGAGGCGCTGCCGTCGATCGCCGGCATGACCAAGGCCATCATCGTGCCCGACAATCAAGTGGAGGTGCTCCAGAACGGCGACGAATTCTTCCCCGCGCTCCTGCAATCGATCGCGGAGGCCAAGGTGACGATCCACTTCGAGACCTACGTCTGGTGGTCCGGCGACATCTGCGACACCGTGGCCGAGGCCTTCGCGCAGCGGGCGCGGGAGGGGATCGAAGTGCGGATCATGATCGACGCTCTCGGCTCCATGAAGATGAGCCGGAAGCTGCGCGAGCTGATGCAGGACGCCGGCTGCAAGGTGGCCCGCTACCACCCCATCCGGCCCGCGGATTTCGGGCAGCTCAACAAGCGCACCCACCGCAAGCTCGCCATCTTCGACGGCCGGGTGGCCTACGTCTTCGGTCACGGCGTCTCGCGGCTGTGGATGGGCCACGGCCAGGACAAGGAGCACTGGCGCGACACCGGCGCGCGGCTCCGGGGACCGATCGTCAACGGCGTGCAGTCAGTCTTCGCCCAGCACTGGGTGGAGGAGACGCAGGAGGTGCTGATGGGGGAGCAGTACTTCCCTCATCTCGAGCCGGCGGGGAAGATCCGGGTCCACGTGCTCGCGGGCGCGCCCCTGGGCGGCATCTCGGACCTGGAGTTGATGTTCAAGATGGCCATCGCCTCGTCACGCCGGGAGCTGCCTCATCCAGAATCCTTATTTCATCCCCGATCTGGAGACCGTCAAGCTGCTGAAGCGGGCCGTGCGCCGGGGCGTGGACGTGCAGTTGATGATCCCGGGCTCCATCACCGACAGCCCCATCGTCAGCCACGCCGGTCACCGCCACTTCGACGACCTGCTGTGCTGCGGCGTCCACATCTTCGAGCACGAGCGCACGCTCATCCACCAGAAGATCATGATCGTCGACGGCCTCTGGTCGCACGTGGGCTCGACCAACTTCGACTCCCGCTCGTTCGACATCAACGAAGAGGCCGGCGTGGGGATCGTGGACGAATCCATCGCGGCCCAGCTCAAGGACGCGTTCAACGAGGACCTTAAAGCCTGCATCGAGCTGACGGCGGCGAAATGGAAGAGGCGGTGCACCTTCTGGCACCGCAGCGTCGACCGGCTGTGCTACATGCTGAGCGGGCAGTTGTGAAGGTATGATTCCCCCACCATGCCCTGGATCCGCACCATCGCTCCCGGCGAGGCCGAGGGTATCCTGAAGCAGATCTACGACGAAGCCGTCGAGCGCGCCGGCAAGGTGTTCAACGTCGTCAGCATCCAGAGCCTGCGGCCGGACGTGCTCGCGGCCGGGCTCGATCTCTACAAGGCCCTGATGCTCTCCGACCAGAGCCCCTTGACGCGCGCCCAGCGGGAGATGATCGCCGTCGCCGTCTCCCGCGCCAACGCCTGCCACTACTGAATCGACGCCCACGCCGACGACCTCCGGGCCGAGGTCGCGAACCAGGGGAGAGAGGCGAGGCGCTGGTCGCCGCCATGAGAGAGGGCTATGAGGCGGCCCCGCCGGCCGCAGAGCTCTCCCCGGCCGACCGGGCCATGCTCGACTTCGCCGTCAAGCTCACCCGCGAGCCCCGCGCCATGACGCGGGACGACGTGGACCTCCTCCGCGCCGCCGGCTTCAGCGACACGGCCATCCACGACGTCGTCCAGATCGTGGGACTGTTCGCCTATTACAACCGGCTGGCGGACGGCCTGGGGATCGATCCCGAGCCGCCCGCCGGGTGAGAGTAGAGCTGTCTAGTGCCCGCTGCCTTCGATGCGGACGCGCGCGGAGAGCTCCTTCTGGGTGCCCGCCTGGGTGAAGCGGATCTTCACCTCGTGCGTCTCGCGCGGCTTGGGGTTGTCCAGAGTGGCGAAGGCGGCGCTCTTGGCGAAGCGGGCCGCGATCTGGTTGCCCACCAGGCGGACGTCCGTCGGCGCCAGGGGCTCGGCGCTCGCCTTGTCGCCCACCAGGCGGACGGTTGTCAGGTCCACGTCCTTGAGGCCCGGGCCGCGCAGGAAAGCGTGAACGACGCCGGAGCTGTGAGCCCAGTTCACGTTCCAGTCGTCGGGATCGAGATCGAGGCGCAACTCGCCGCTGCCCTGACCCGGGCCGCCGCTGCCGTCGTCAGGCCCCACGATCCGGATCTGATCCGTGAGCTCCTTGTGATCGCTGCCTACGTCGAAGCTCAGGGTCACCGTGGTCCGATCGCCGCGCTTGGGAGCGGTGAGGAGGCCGATGGCCTCGGACTTGGAGAAGCTGGCCACGAGCTGTCCGCCGGCGATGCGGGCCGAGCGGGGCGAGATGGGGCCGCCCTGGTCGGAGGCCAGCTTCACCGAGCCGGTCACGATCTTCCCTGCGTCCGCGCCGCGGACGAACGCCTGGACCAGGCCCGAGGCGTGCGCCCAGTTCGTATTCCACTCGTCGGGCTGGATCTCGAACTGCAGGTCCATCCCATGGCCGCCGTTCCCATTGCCGTTACCGTTCCCATGGCCATTGCCATTCCCATTACCGTTGTTGCCATTGCCGTTGCCACCCCGGGCCTTGGCCTCCGCCGTGTCGCTCGCCGGTGCGGTCTGACCGTCGGAGCTGGCGACCGAAGCCGCCTTGGACTCCATCGCCGGCTCGGTGGGCATGTGCCCGCCGTTCTGGCAGCCGAAGGCGAGGAAGGGAAGGACGAAGAGCAGGGCATGAAGCGGACGAAAAAGAGGTCGTGGGCCCATGGCAGTCCTCCAGGAAAAGATGTTGAAAATAGAAGTATAGCTATGTGTTTGTGGAAAGGCAAGGGGGATCGGTCGGATCCGTCCGATGTGCATGGTGCGCACAGCGCACCCTACGGCCGGATCACCACCTTCAACGCCTCCCGCCGCCGCATGCTGCGCAGGGCCCCCTCGAGCTGGGAGAGGGGGCGCTCGGCCGAGAGGAGGACGCGCGGGTGGAGCCTGCCGTTCGCCAGCAGGTCGAGGGCCCGCTCGAACGTGGCGGGACGGTGATGGTAGGCGCTCTTCACCGTGATCTCCGAATAGTGGAGGCGGTGGGTGTCGAGCGGCACGGTGGTGCCCGGCGGGCAGCCGCCGAAGAGCTGGACGAGACCGCCGGGACGGACCGAGGCGAGGGCGTCCTGCCAGGCGGCGGGAGAGCCCGTGGCCTCGATGGCCACGTCGAAGCCGTCCCCCGTGCGCGAGGTCTTGCAGAGCCTCGCGGCCTCGCCGCCGTCGCGATCCACCTGCACCACCACGTCCGCGCCCAGGAGCTTTCCCGCCTCCAGACGCGCCGGATTGGGGTCGGCCAGCACGATGTGGTGCTCGCCTCCCGCCGGGAAATCGGCGGGGAGCTCGCGAGCACGTCCACGAACAGCAGGCCGATGGGGCCGCCGCCGTAGACCACGACCTCCGAGGCCCGCTCCAGCGCCGAGATCTCCAGGCCGTGGAGCACGCAGGCCAGGGGCTCGGCCAGGGCCGCCACCTCGAAGGGGAGGTCCGCCGGCAGAGGATAGGTGCTCCGCGCCACGAAGCGCCGGGGCACGAGGAGGTACTCGGAGAAGGCGCCATTGAGATAGTGGAGGTCCGAGCACAGGTTCTCCCGGCCCCGCGAGCACCACTCGCAGACGCCACAGGGAGCGGAGTTGGCCACCACCACGCGGTCCCCCTCGCGCCAGTGCTCGACCTTCTCGCCTACGGCGGCCACGGTACCGGCCATCTCGTGGCCGAAGGGGGTGGGGGCCTTCAACATGCGGGGGTGGCCGCCGCGCTGGAAGACCTTGAGGTCGGTGCCGCAGGTGGTGGCAGCGCCCACGCGAAGCAGGATCTCGCCTGGACCGGGAGCGGGCACGGGTACGTCCCGCAGCTCCAGCCGCTCCGGCCCCAGCAGGATGGCCGTGGTCTGGCGGGCGGGGAGAGTCAGGGCCGCTCCTCGTCCGGCGGACTGTCAGGAACAAGCAGGACTTTGAGGGCCCGCCGGTCCCGGCTGAGCTCGACCGCCTCGGCGAAGCGGGAGAGGGGGAGGCGATGGGTGACGACGGGCGACGGGTCCAGCCGGCCCGTCACCAGCAGGCGGTAGACCTCCCGCTGCTCAGAGAGACCGCTCGAATAGGTGGCGAGGAGTCGGCGCTCGCTCTTGAAGAAGGCGTTGAGATCGAAACCGGCGCGCTCGCCATGCTCGCTGACATTCGCATGAGCGAAGAGGACCACGGTCCCTCCCGGCCGGGTGAGGGCCAGGGCGGATTCCAGGGGACCGGCACCACCCACCGTGTCGAAGACCGCGTCGGCGCCCCGATCCCCAGAGAGATCGGCGACGGCCTCCCGGACAGCTTCCCCTGGATCCGCCGCCGCGTCCGCTCCCAACCGGCGGGCCATCTCCCGGCGCTCCGCCAGGGGATCGGAGACCACGACTCGCAGCGTGGGGTGGATCGCCTTCAAGACGAGCAGATGGAGCAGCCCCATGCTGCCGCCCCCGAGCATGGCCACGCAGCCCGGGGAGGGACCGGCGAGGGCGATCTCGGGCAGCCGGGCCTGGCGGATTCCGCGCAGCACGCAGGCGGCGGGCTCCAGGAACACGGCTGTCTCATCCTTCAGATGAGGGGGCAGGCCGAAGGCGGCCTGACGCACGGCCCGCTCCCGCACCAGCACCCATTCGCTGAAGCCGCCAGGGGAGAGCAGGTTTTCCCGGAACATCGGACAGGAGGGCTCGCTCCCGCGCCGGCAGAAATCGCACTCGCCGCAGGCCACGTGATGGGGCACCACCACCCGGTCTCCTACGGCGAAGCCCACCACACCCCTGCCAATAACCGCGACCGAGCCCACCATCTCATGGCCCAGTACACTGCCGGAGACGGCCGTGCCGTGGCGGAGCTTGAAGAGATCCGTGCCGCAGAGCCCGGCAACGGAGAGGCGCAGGAGCATCTCGCCCGGGCCGGGCTCGGGGCGCGGCCGGGTCTCCAAGCGCACGGCGCCGTCCCCGGCGCAGGCGGCCACGATCATAGAGTCCACGATGACAGGCGTCTCCATCGGGGAACATCGTATGGGCAAGGGAGAGTCGCGGCAAGGATGCCTCTGTGACCCCGTAGGGGATACCGAGGGTAGCCAGGGATTTCAATCCCTGGCGGGGGTTCGCGGTAAAATCCCTCTCTGATGTCGAGACGCCGCGCCGTTCGCCGGCCCCGCCGAGTCCAGGTCCACTTCTGGCGACGGGGAGACCCGACCACCTATGTGGGCTACACGACCAACATCTCCATGACGGGGATGTTCATCGCCACCAACAGCCCCATGGCCGGAGGCTCGCGTATCCGCATCGAGGTGAACGCCGATCGCGACCGGGGCTTCATGGTAGAGGGGGTCGTGGCCCACGCGCGGAAGGTCCGCGGCGAGCTGATGCGGGTCACCCAGTCCGGCATGGGCGTGCGCTTCCTCACCGTCGAAGAGCTGGTGCGGGAGCTGTTCCCCGCGGCCTTGATGCCGACCGGGACCGAGGAGATCCCCCAGGCCTCGACTCCGCCGGACACGATAGAGCCAGTGCCCGAGTTGGAGATGCCCGAGCTGGAGATGCCGGAGCCCATTCCGGAGCCCTCTTCCTTCTTTGATTCGTTCCCCGATCCCGTGCGGCCTCCCTCGCCGCCCCCGACTTCGCCACCGCCCTCCCCGCTCCTGACGCGGCCGGCGCCGCGGCCAGTGGGGGAGGGAGCCTTCAGCATCCATTTCGCCTCGACCGACGAGTTCCTGGAGGTCTACCGGCGGGACATCCTCCAGGGCGGCCTCTTCGTCTCGACGCTCCATCCCGCGCGCATCCAGGAAGCGGTGATGGTGGAGCTCCACCCCCCCCTCCCCGGCGCTGATCCCATCCTCGTGCGCGCCCGCGTCGTCCAGCGCTTCGATCCCCACTCCGGCGACAGCTCCGGCGGTCTCAACCTCCTCGCCGGCATGGGCCTGGAGCTGATCGACCTGCCAGCCCTGGTGGAGCGCCTGCAGCCGATCGTGCACCGGCTGCGGGGGTAGGGCCCGCTGCTACAATCCCCGCCATGTCGAAGCACCTCGCCGCGGCCGTCGCCGCGCTGGCGGCTCTCCTCCTCACCGCCGCGGCCCCGCCAGCCGCGAAGGCTCCGGCGAAGGCTGCATCCTCGCCGGCCGCTTCCCGCGACGTCCTCCTCATCACCATCGACACCCTGCGGGCCGACGCTCCAGGGTTTGCGGGCAATCGCCGGTCCCCATCGCCGACGCCGCTCCTCGATCGCCTGGCCGCGCAGGGGAGGGTGTTCACCAACACCCACGCCCACAACGTGGTGACCCTGCCCTCGCACACCAACGTCTTGACCGGCCTCTACCCGTTCCAGCACGGCGTGCGGGACAACACGGGCTTCCGGCTGCCGGCCCGCGTCCCCACCCTGGCGACCGTCCTCCACGACGCGGGCTTTGCCACGGGCGCGTTCGTGGGCGCCTTCCCCCTCGACTCGCAGTTCGGGCTCAACCACGGATTCGACACCTACGACGACCACTATCCCAAGGGCGCTCACGAGGACCAGTTCATCATGGCCGAGCGCCGGGGGGACGAGGTGGTGCGCCTCGCCCTGGCCTGGTGGCAGCAGCACAAGGGGAGGCCCCGCTTCCTCTGGGTCCACCTCTACGACCCCCATGCGCCCTACGATCCCCCCGAGCCCTTCGCCTCGCGCTTCAAGGACAGCCCCTACCTTGGAGAGGTGGCGGCCGCGGACTCCTTCCTCGCGCCTCTCCTCGCGCCGATCCTCGACGGCCGCGAGAAGCCGGCCCTGGTGGTGGTCACCGCCGACCACGGCGAGGCCTTGGGCGAGCACGGCGAGCAATCCCACGGTCTCTTCGCCTACGAGCCCACCCTCAAGGTGCCGCTCGTGCTCTGGGGCAAAGGGATCACGCCCGGCAGGGACGCCCGGCCGGCCCGCCACATCGACGTCTTCCCCACGATCCTCCAGGCCCTGGGCATCCCGGACCCGCCCGCGCCGCGAGGGCTCCGCCGTCCCGGCCGGTCGCTCCTCCTGCCGCCTGCCAATGAAGGGAACGACTCCTACTTCGAGGCCCTGTCCGCCACCCTGAACCGCGGCTGGGCCCCCCTGCGGGGACTGTTGAGAAACGGCACCAAGTTCATCTCCCTCCCCCTGCCCGAGGTCTACGAGCTGCCGAAGGACCCGGGGGAGAAGACCAATCAGATCGATCGGGACCGGACCGCAGCCCAGGGCGTGTTCGCGGCGCTCCCCAGGGAATCCGAGTGGCCGCCGCGACGGGATGCGACGAATCCGACGCCGCCGGAAACCGAGGCCCGCCTGCGCAGCCTCGGCTATCTCGTGGGCGCGGCGCCGGCCCGGAGCAGCTACGGCCCGGAGGACGATCCCAAACGGCTGATCGATCTCGACAACAAGGTCCACGACGTGATCGACCTCTACATGCGGGGCCGGGTGGACGACTCGATCCGCAAGGCGCGGGAGGTGGTGGCGGCCCGGCCCAGTATGTCCCTGGGCCACTCGGTGCTGGCCCAGGCCCTCCTCCAGGCAGGGAAGACGCAGGAAGCGCTCGACGTTATGTTGAACGCCCGCAAGCTGGGAGCCGTCTCCGACGACCTGCTGCGCCAGCTCGGCCTCACCCTCTGCGAGGTGGGAAGGGCGAACGAGGCCATCGACGTGCTAAAGCCGCTGACCGTGGACGGCGATCCCCAGTCCTTGAACGCCTACGCCTTAGCCCTCTCCGAGGCCGGCCGGCAGAAGGAGGCTTTCGAGACGCTGCAACGGGTGCTGAAGAATCAGCCGGACGATCCCAAGGCCTGGGAGCAGCTCGGCCTCGTGGAGCTCCGGCTCGGCCACTGGGGGGAGGCGCGCGACCGCTCGCGAAGGGCCCTGGAGCTCAACCGCAAGCTGCCCCTGGCCTGGAACAACCTCGGCGTGGCCCTCTACCAGCTCGGGCAGAAGAGCGAGGCCCTGGACGCCTGGCAGTCGGCGGTCGACCTCAAGCCCGACCTCTGGGACGCCCTCTGGAACCTCGGCACCAAAGCCGCCGAGCAGGGCAAGACCAGTCAGGCGCGCAAAGCCCTGGAGAAATTCGCCGCCGGGGCCCCAACCGACCGCTACGGTCCGGACATCGACAAGGCGAAGGCGTTTCTGCGGCAGGTGAAGCCATGATTCCACTTTGTCAGAGTGCCCTCCCAAGCCGTCGTCGGCGCCCCTTCGGGGCGAACCCTCACTCTCCCAACCCTCTCTCTCCCAGCCTCCCCCCCGGCCGCCGGGAGAGAGAGGGCTTAAAGAGGCCTTTTCATGCTTCTTCTTCGACTAACCACTCCCTCTTCTCCCGGCGGTCGGGGGGGAGGCTGGGAGAAGAGGGCCGGGGTGATGAGGGTCTTGGGTGGGGGCTCCTCCTCCTCCTTCTCCTCCTCCTCACCGCCTGCCGCCACAACGGCAACTCCACCTCCGCCGCCTCCGCCGACGTGCCCAAGGACACGCCCGTCATCCTCATCTCCATCGACACCCTGCGGGCCGATCACCTGCCGGCCTACGGCTACAAGGGGGTGGAGACGCCGGCGCTCGACGCCTTGCGGCACGACTCCGTCCTCTTCGAGCACGCCTACTCCACGACGCCGCTGACCTTCCCCTCCCACTCGACGCTCCTGACCGGCGTCCTCCCCGCCGTCCACGGCGTGCGCGACAACGTGGGCTACAAGCTCGACGCCAAGAAGATCGGCAGCGGCGACCTGCCGTTCCTGCCCGAGATCTTGAAGAAAGCCGGCTATGCCACGGGCGGCGCCGTCTCCGCCTACGTCCTCCAGGGGAAGACCGGGATCTCGACCGGCTTCGACTTCTATGAGGACGGCATCGAGTTCCGCACCAACATGGGCCTCGGCGGCCTCCAGCGCCCGGGGAGCGAGACGCTCAAGCTCTCCCGCCCCTGGCTCGAATCCGTGAAAGACAAGCCCTTTTTCTTCTTCTTCCACATCTACGAGCCCCACACCCCCTACGCGCCGCCCGAGCCCTACGCCTCGCGCTACCCCCTCGAAGTACGACGGCGAGATCGCCACCGCCGATCACATCGTGGGCGAGCTGATCGACGACCTGAAGCGCCTGGGCGTCTACGACCGGGCCCTCGTCGTCCTCCTCTCCGATCACGGCGAGGGCCTGGGCGACCATGGGGAGGAAGAGCACGGCGTGCTGCTCTACAACGAAGCCATCCACGTGCCCCTCATGGTCAAGCTGCCCAAATCGCAGCAGGCCGGAGGGACCACGACGCGGCCCGTGCAACTCCTGGACGTGGCCCCCACCGTCCTGGGATTGCTGGGGCTCGACGTGCCCAAGCCCATGCCGGGGGTATCGCTCCTGGCCGCCAACGTGCCGCCGCGCCGCATCTACTCCGAGACCTTCTACTCCCGCCTCCATTTCGGCTGGAGCGAGCTCTTCTCGCTGATCGACGAGAAAGACCACTACATCGACAGCCCCGACCCCGAGCTCTACGACCGCGAGAAGGATCCGAAGGAGACCACCAACGTCCTGCGCGACGAGCGGCGCGTCTACGCCTCCATGAGGAAAGACCTGGAGGAGGGCTACGATCGCAAGCTCGCGCCCCCGTCCGCCGTCGACGAAGAGACCCGCCAGTCCATGGCCGCCCTGGGCTACATCTCGGGCGGCGGCCCCACCGAGGGACCGCTCCCCTCGCCGCGCACCAAGATCGGCGCCTTGAAAGACCTCCGCGAGGGATTCCAGCTCACCTCGCAGAAGAACTATCCGGCCGCCGCGGCCTCTTTCCGCCGGGTGATCGCCGACAATCCCAAGATGGTGGACGCCTGGGAGTACCTGGGCCGGGCCCTGCAGCGCATGGGCCAGAGCGAGCAGGCCCTGGAGGCGTTCAAGGAAGGGCTCAAGATCTCCAACGGCTCCCCCGAGATCGCGGTCGCCGCGGCCTCCCTCTACTTCGACCTCGGCCGGATGGACGACGCCGAGATCCACGCCAAGATGGCCCTCTCAGCCCATCCCTCCTTCGCCCACGGCCTCCTGGCCCAGATCGCCCTGGAGCGCAAACAGCTCGACGTGGCCGAGCGCGAAGCGAGGGCCGCGGGGGAGGACAAGAGCATCCGCGTCGGTCCCCTCATCACCCTGGCCCAGGTTCTCCACGCCAAGCAGGACGACGCCGGCGCCATGGACGCCGTGCGCAAGGCCCAGGAAGACCTATAACCAGCGCGAAGCCAAGGACCCGGAGCTGGTGCGCGGCCTCTACCTCATCCACGGCAAGATCCTGGCCGACCAGGGCGACGCCCCGGGCGCCGAAGCGGCCTTCAAGAAAGAGATCGAGCTCTTCCCCGACAACGTCCGCGGCTACTCGAGCCTCGCCATCCTCTACGCTCTCACCGGCCGCAACTCCGAAGTCGGCGCCATGCTCCAGAATCTGACCACGACCAATTCCAGCCCCCAGGCCTACGCCGAAGCCGTGAAGACCCTGCGCATCCTGAACGACCCGAGGTCCGCCACGAGCCTCCTGCGCTACGCCATGGGGAAGTTCCCGTCGAGCCCGGAGCTGACGAAGCTGGCCCAGGGGGGATAGGCCCAGTTCGATGGGGACGTTCGGTGGAAGTCAGGTAGGACTTTAAGTATGATCAGCCAGGAGAATGGATTATGTCGAATTCCCGAGTCACAGTGACCCTTCCCCTGGAGATCGTCCACGCGATGGATCGCGAGGAGCTCGACCGGAGCCATTTTGTGCTCACCACAGTCACGCACGAGCTTGATCGACGCCGACCGAGCAACTCAGAAGATCTCTGAGCCATCGTCGGCCCAGAAGGCGGCGTGCTTCTCTTCCACGGCTGCGAGACGCTGGTAGACCTCGCCGATCCGGCTGCCGCGCTCGGCTTCGGCTAATGCCCGGTAGAGGAAGGCGCTGTCGATCTCATCCTGGAGGCTCAACCGGTAGCGGGTGAGATCGGTCGCCGGGTCCGGCGTCTTCGGTTTCGTCTCGCTCATGTGGCGCCCCTTCGCGATATGCTCCGGCCGTTTTTAT
>CAVQIV010000016.1:0-11250 GCA_963712665.1 Thermoanaerobaculaceae bacterium
AGGCGGGGGCGGAAAAGGCTCGCCGCTGAGGACGAGAGGTGGCCACCTCGCCGTAGACCGCCCGGAGCGATCCCTCTGGCCCCCGTTGTATACTCCCCTCGTCGGAGGTGCTCTCATGTCCAAGTGCAATACCCGTCTCAACACACCGCTCGTTCGCGAGGAACGGCGAGCTTCGCCCTGCCACCTGGGACGAGGCGCTCGACCGCGCCGCGGCGGGATTTCGCCGGCGGTCTCGAAGCACGGCCCGCAGGCGTTCGGGCTCTTCAGTTGCTCCAAGACAACCAACGAGATGAACTACCTGGCGCAGAAGTTCGCCCGGGTGGTGGTGGGCAGCAACAACATCGACAGCTGCAACCGTACCTGACACGCCCCTAGCGTCGTCGGTCTGGCGACGGTCTTCGGAATGGGCGGCGGAACGAGCTCCTACCGCGAGGTCGAGGAGACGGACCTCGTCATCCTCTGGGGATCAACGCCCGGGAAACGCATCCGATCTTCTTCCATCACGTGCTAAGGCGATCCGCAACGGGGCGCAAGCTCTGTACGTCGTGGATCCGCGGCGGACCAGTTCCGCCCAGTGGGCTGACACCTGGCTGGGGCTGGACGTCGGCACCGATATCGCCTCTGCGAATGCCGTGGCGCGGGAGATCCTCGCGCGGTCTCGAAACGGAGTTCATCGAGAATGCGACAGCGGCTTCGAGGCTATCGCCGCAGCGTCGAGCCATACACGCTCGAGTACGCCGAGGCGTGTCACGGGCGTGCCGGCCGGGGCACATCCGCGAGGTGGCCCACGCCTACGCGCGCGCCGAACGCGCCGTGCTGTGCTGGACGCTCGGCATCACGGAGCACCACAACGCGGTGGACAACGTTCTCGCGCTCATCAACCTGGCGCTGCTGACGGGCCACGTGGGCCGCTACGGCTCAGGAGTCAATCCGCTGCGGGGACAGAACAACGTGCAAGGCGGCGGCGACATGGGCGCGCTTCCCGACCGGCTGCCAGGCTTCCAGCATGTGGAGAACGACGAGCTACGGGCCAAGTTCGAGCGCGCCTGGGGCGTGCAGATCCCGCCAAGCGGGGCTGGCATTTGTCGCGGCATGTTCGAGGCAATGGAGCACGGCGAGCTGACGGCGCTTTACGTCATCGGCGAAAACCCGGCCGATTCCGAGGCCGGACCAGACCGCGCCATGCAGCTCCTGCGGGGCTGGATTCCTCGTCGTGCAGGACATGTTCCTGACCGCCACCGCCGAGCTGGCGGACGTGGTGTTGCCGGCCGCGGCGGGCTGGTGCGAGTCCGAAGGCACGGTCACCAACAGCGAGCGGCGCGTCCAGCGCGTGCGCCGGGCGCTGCCGCCGCCGGACGGCGTGCGCGACGACATCGAGATCCTCTGCGATCTCGCCCGCCGCATGGGCCGCGACCTCGGCAATCCCACGGCCGAGGAGCTCTGGAACGAGCTCCGCTCGCTCTCGCCGGTCCACGCCGGCATGTCCTACGCCCGGCTGGAGGCGGAGAGCGGTCTCCAGTGGCCGTGCTACGACGAGTCCCATCCCGGCGAGATGTTCCTGCATGGTCGGCTGTGGGAGCGACCGGTCGTGGGGCCGCGGGCCCCGTTCGCCTGCGTCGAGCACGAGCCGCCGGTCGATGAGCTGACGGACGACTTCCCGCATCCGCCTTACCACGGGACGCCGTCTGGATTCCTACAACACCGGCGTGCAGACCGGGCTCTACGCCTCACCCAACCGCCGGCCCGCGGGCATCGATCTCCATCCCGAGGACGGCTGGCGCCTGGGGCTCGCCGAGGGTGACCGCGTCCGCGTAGTCTCGCGGCGCGGCGCCGTGGTCGCTCCCGTGCGCTTCGACGCTGGATTGCGGCCGGGCCTCGCGTTCATGACCCTCCACTTCCCCGACCAGGTGGCCACCAACGAGCTGACGGTCGACGCCGTCGACCCCAAGTCCGGCACCTCGGAGTTCAAGGCCACGGCGGTGCGGGTCGAGCCGGTGGGACGGCCGGAGAAGGCGGCGGTGGAGGAGGAGGCGGTTCCGGTACCGGTTTAATTCTGCTTTGCCAGATTGCCCGGCCCAGCGTTGTCAGCGCCCCTGCGGGGCGAACCCTCACTCTCCCAGCCTCCCCCCCGTCCGCCGGGAGAGAGAGGGCTAAAGAAGCTCCCTTCTTGTCTCTTCTTAAGACCAACCTCTCCCTCTTCTCCCGGCGGACGGGGGGGAGGCTGGGAGAAGAGGGCCGGGGTGATGAGGGCTTCGAAGGGCAAGCCGGCGAAATTCGGTATGATCCCTCCTCGCTATGGATCTGCACTTCACCGAGCACCAAGCTGACCCGGAAGAGCAGGAGGCCATCGACGGCTGCCTCGCCGGGCTGGAGCTGAACGGCGACCGCCGGCAGTATCTGCTGCCCGTCCTCCATGCCATCCAGGGCCGCAAGGGCTGGATCAGCCCGGGCGCCCTCAACTATGCCTGCCTGCGTCTGGACGTGCCTCCAGCCGAAGCGTTCGGCGTGGCCGACTTCTATGCCTTGTTCCAGACGCGGCCCCACCCGCCGGTGACCGTCCACGTCTGCGACGACATCGCCTGCCGCACCCGGGGAGCCGAGGCCCTCTGCCGGGAGGTCGAAGTCGCGCTCGGACCCCAGGGCGAGACCCGGGACGGGCTGACCACCTGGCATCGCAGCCCCTGCCTCGGCCTCTGCGAGCGGGCGCCCGCGGCGTTGGTGATCGCGGCCGGTCATCCTTCCCGCGAGCGGGACCTGGCTCCGGCCACGGGAGCCGACGTCCTCGCTGTGATCGCGGGCGCTCCCGTGCCCCCTCCGCCCCTCTCGGTCTCCGTTCCCCAAGTGGGACAACCCGGGCAACCGGGGTTGAAGCTCCTGGCCCGCGTCGGCCGCATCGATCCCACGAGCCTCGACGATTACCGCGCGGCCGGCGGCTTCCTCGCCCTGCGCCGGGCCTTCGAGATGGGCGCCGCGGCTGTGGTGAAGGAGGTCGTGGATTCCAAGCTCGTGGGCCGCGGCGGCGCCGCATTCCCCACCGGGATCAAGTGGCAGGGCGCCCGCTCGGCCGCGCTGCCGCGCTATCTGATCTGCAACGCCGACGAGTCCGAGCCCGGCACCTTCAAAGACCGCGTGCTGATGGAGAACGATCCTTTCTCGCTCATCGAAGCCATGACCATCGCGGGCTTCGCCACCGGCTGCGAGCGCGGCTATCTCTACCTGCGCGGCGAGTATCCCCTGGCCCTCGCGCGCCTGGAGAACGCCATCGCCCGGTGCCGCGAGCGCGGGTTCCTGGGGGACAACGTCCTGGGCGATGGCGTGCGCTTCGACGTCGAGCTGCGGCGCGGCGCCGGGGCCTACATCTGCGGCGAAGAGACGGCCCTCATGAATTCGATCGAAGGCCGCCGCGGCGAGCCGCGCAACAAGCCGCCGTTCCCCACCGAAGTGGGCCTCTTCGGCAAGCCCACGGTGATCAACAACGTCGAGACGCTGGTCAACGTCCTTCCCATCGTGATCGAAGGGGGCAAGGCCTACGCCGCTGTGGGCACCGAGCGCTCGACCGGCCCCAAGCTTTTCTGCGTCTCGGGGCACGTCAATAAGCCCGGCGTCTACGAGGTGCCCTTCGGCATCACCCTGGGCGAGCTGATCGAGTTGGCCGGTGGAGTTGGCGGGAGCGGACGCCTCCAGGCTGTGCTGCTGGGCGGCGCGGCTGGAGCCTTCGTGACCCCCGATCAGCTCGACGCTCCCCTCACCTTCGAAGGGACGCGGGCCATCGGCGCCACGCTCGGCTCGGCCGTCGTCATGCCGTTCGACGACACGGTCGATCTGCGCCAGATCCTGCGGCGCATCGCCCAATTCTTCCGCGACGAATCGTGCGGCCAGTGCGTGCCCTGCCGCGTCGGCACCGTACGCCAGGAAGAGCTGCTTCATCGGCTGGCGACGGGCCGTCCTCTGCACGAGGAGGTGGAGCTGCTCAAGGAGCTCGGGCAGGCCATGCGCGACGCCTCCATCTGCGGCCTCGGCCAGACGGCCTCGAGCGCCATCGAATCCGCCCTCGCCCGATTCCCGATCTATCAGGAGACGCGATGACCTCGCAGGACGCGCCCCATCCCCAGATCCCCGTTCCCCGAGGACCCGTGCCCGTGGCGCCACCGCCGCGCCCCCGGCGCATGGTGGAGCTTTCGATCGACGGCCAGAGCGTGGCCGTGCCCGAAGGGGCCACGCTGCTCGAAGCCGCGCGGCAGCTCGGGATCGAGACCCCCACCCTCTGCTTCCTGGAAAACCTGACGCCGGTCAACGTCTGCCGCATCTGCGTGGTGGAAGTCGAAGGCTCGCGCACCTTGGTCCCCGCCTGCTCGCGCAAGGCCGAGCCGGGGATGAAAGTGAGCACGGACTCCGAGCGCGTCCGCCTCTCCCGCAAGCTCGTGCTGGAGCTCTTGGGCTCCTCCGTAGACCTCTCGACCGCGCCGCAGATCCAGGGCTACATGGAGCGGTACGACGCCAGGCCCGAGCGCTTCGGCCCTCCATCTCCTCCAGCGGCCGAAGGCGAGAGAGACGCCGCCCTGCCCGGTCATCATCATCCGCCGCACGACGGTTGCGCCGCCAACGTCCACCAGCCGGTGAAAGTGGACAATGAGCTCTACGTCCGCGACTACTCGAAGTGCATCGTCTGCTACAAGTGCGTGGAGGCCTGCGGCACAGACGCGCAGAACACTTTTGCCATCGCTCTCGCCGGCCGCGGCTTCGACGCCCGCATCTCCACCGAATACGACGTCCCCCTGACCGACTCGGCCTGCGTCTACTGCGGCAACTGCATCGGCGTCTGCCCCACCGGCGCCCTGATGTTCAAGAGCGAGCACGACATGCGTGAAGCCGGCACCTGGGAGGAGTCACGCCAGACGCAGACCGACACCATCTGCCCCTACTGCGGCGTCGGCTGCACGCTCACCGTGCACGTCCAGGAAGAGAAGATCGTCAAGGTCACCTCGCCCATCGAGAACGACGTGACCCGCGGCCACCTGTGCATCAAAGGGCGGTTCGGGTGGGAGTGGGTGAACCGGCGGGAGTAGGGACATGCTCTTCGAGCTGTGCATAGGGTGGGTGGGACCCTGGGAGCGCCGGCATCCTGCCGGCCTGCCGACTACGAAGCGCTTCGGGAGTTTCAGGGCTACCGCAGATCGTTCCAACTGGGGAGCGATTCTAGAGAGCTACTTCCTTACCAAACTCGCCCCTTTGACGTGGATGAGTAGGAGTTGTAGATTCATGCCTCTATGCCGCCCGCCCCGGGTCTGATTCCTGATATGCAAGTTTTTATAAGCCATGCCGCAGAAGATAAGGAATTTGCCAGGAAGATCGCCGCCGACCTTCGGGCAAATGGTGTTGATATTTGGATTGCTCCTGATTCCATTCTGGCAGGTGAAGACTGGGTTAGTGCTATCAATCGCGGTCTTAGCACGTCTACCTGCATTGTCATAGTCCTCACGCCTTCGGCGATAGCATCTCGTTGGGTTCGCACTGAGGTTAATACAGCTATAATGCTTGCCCATGAAGGGAAAATAGAAATCATCCCATTGAATATCATTCCTGCAGAATTGCCTGCATTATGGGCTGGGTACCAGAAGATCATGGAATTTGCCGACGGCTATGCCGCTGGCCTAAAGGCCCTGACAACGCGACTCAGTACCAACGCAAACAAGATCGTCGCCGGTAGTCCGTTGGCAGATGCGAGCATTCGGTTGGCCAACGACCTTGCTGAGCTCAAGCAGCAACTGGATGAAGAGCTGCACGACAGAGATATGTCACAGACTGCTTATCAAATCGCAAGCACTATTATCATCGAGGGAGCGCAAGTCATTGCGCGCAAGACGCACCCCAAGCTATTGGCCAAGAGTCTTTTGCAGTCATTCGATAGAATATCGCGATTCCTCGCTGAGAGTACTCGCCCAGTGGAAAGGGAGGAGATTTCGCGATTAGCGTTCTCTGCCTCTGGCGACACGGAAATCGCAGATGTGATTTGTATATGCTTAGACAAAGTGGGTAGGGATGGTCCGATAGTAGCCGAGACCGGACAGCGAGAACTTACGCTTGAGATCATTGAAGGTTTGCAGTTTGATCGCGGTTATATCACTCCTGATTTTCTGACCGATCCTGAAACCTTGAAGGCGATCGTTGAAGCACCACTCATTCTCCTTGCCAATCAGAAACTTACTCAGCCCGATGAACTGAATCTCCTTGCCAAAAAATTGGTTGAGATATCGCAGCCCAATCTACTGATAATAGCTGAATATGTGGAGCCAGAGGTACTTGACGTTCTTCTGCAGGTCAAGCGGAGCAAAGGCTTGAATGTCTTGGCGGTCGGGGCACCGGGATTCGGAGATAACCGCCAAGCGATGCTCGAAGATATAGCTATTCTTACCGGAGGCAGGGTATTCAGAGAGCATGATTTAACTAATGCAACTATTGATGATCTCGGCAAAGCGGATAAAGTGATAGCCACTGAGAATTCTACGATGCTTATAGGTTGCCGTGGAGATCGCAACAAGATTAAGGCTAGAGTCAGCGAGCTCAGAAGACAGATTGCCGAGACCACAAGCGATTATGCTGGAGAAAAGCTTAGGGGTCGCCTTACCAAGCTGGTCACAGGAGTAGCCAGAATCCTGGTCGGCGGTCGTTCTGACAAGGAACGCAAGGAAAAGCTGAAGCTGGTCAACCGAGCACTGACGGCTGTTCAGGCAGGTATAATATCAGGATACGTTCCCGGGCAGAATATTGTGTTTGCGAATGTAGCCTTCAGATTGCGACAACAGAATCCGTTGGAGGAAACCGAAAGACAAGCCTGCCGTATTTTGGTTACTGCTCTTGAGATGCCTTTGAAAAATAACGTTGAAGCTGTTGGGCGTAATGGCGATGCAGTCCTGGACGCCGTAAGATCAAAACAGCGAGAACAGGGAAATCTCAATATCGGCTATGATTCCGACCTAGATGAGGTTGTGGATCTGGTAAAAGCGGGGATCATTAGCCCATCACTGATAGCTGAGCTAATAGCCAGAAATGCTGTTGAAAGAGCGGCTCGCATGTTATCAAAATTTAGCTGTACTGATGACATAATACGACATCTCGGTGGCTAGGCATTGCCTATTGACCACGCGGGGAGGGCTGGAAGAAGCAAGAGCGGAGTCGACGATATGGATCCCCTAAAACTGATGGAGGCTCATGCTGCGAAATTGCGTAAGCTCGGTGCGCAGAGAATCGGAGTGTTCGGCTCTTTCGTTAGAGGCGAGGACACGCCGGAGAGCGATGTGGACATTTACCTCGAATTCGCCGCCGGGATGAAGTCCTATGATAACTTCTTTGCCATTCACGAGTTCCTCCAGGGACTCTTCGAGAGACCCATCGATCTTGTGACTGACGGCTCGTTGAGTCAGAGGAAATCTCGCCTCATCCTGCCGACCGTCCGCTATGCTACCCTCGACGCTTGAGATCCTGCGCGATATCCTTCTCGAGGCCGAGTTCCCTGGGAAGAGTCACCGCGTCACCCGCGGCCATCTGTGCATCAAAGGACGGTTCGGGTGGGAGTGGGTGAACCGGCGGGAGTAGGTCGCAGCTCGCCCCGCCGATTGTCCTCACTGCAGATTGCCGCTGAGGCTGGCGAAAAAGACGACGATTCCGGCCAGGAGACCGCCGACGACGGAGATGATCAGCCAGGTCTTCGCTTTGTTGGCGGCGTCGTGGGCGGTCTGCAGATCGCCGATGTTTTTCGCATTGTTCGCCTTGTTGGCAAAGATGATGGCCGGAATGCCGGCGGGCCAGCAGCAGAGCAGCGTGGCGGCGATGGCCCAGGGGAGGTAGTTCGGAATGCTCGCTCCCTGGAGAGTGCCCATCGGATTGTACTGGGCTTGAGGAGCCCCGTACGAGGGCGGTGGAGGAGGGGTATACACCGCCGGAGAGTACTGGGGCGGAGGTGGCGGCGGGGACTGGTAAGAGGGCACCGGTGCGGAAGGGAAGTTGAGCTCGGGGACCTGCGAAGCCGGTCGCCACTCCGCCATCCCTTCCTTCCAGACCAGGTCCTCTCGCCGCAGGCTCCCGTCCTGAGCCATGCGCCGAATCTGCTCGTCCGACACCGGCCCCTGTTGTCTCCCCTCTCGTGCGAAGTACCACATCTCGGCAGCTCCCTTCTTGACGGAGTCGTTACCTATCCCCAACCCACAGGAACCAAGCGCTCATCGAGCCGGCGGCCGGGCAATTCGTCGCTGGTGCCCGGCCATTCTGGAAGAACCCCGGGCTCCATGTCAATGCAGCGCCCCTCACTTGACGATCGGAATCTCCAGCGCGCTGGGGTGCCCGGCGTCGTGGTACAGGACGACGTGGGCCGTGCGGGCGTCCTTCGCCGTTTCATCAGCCACTACGCCGCCGGAGTTGTAGTTCTTCTCGAGCTGGATCGTGTTGGGGCAGGAGACCACGAGGCGCAGCCGGCTACCTTTGGAGACCTGCCGGGAGGACCAGGTAAAGCCGTTGAACTGATACCGCACCACCTCGCCCTTGGGGACCAGGGTCTCCTTCTCCAGCGAGTCGCGGTAGCGGGCGCGCAGGAGGTCTGAAGTCAGGAAGACGCTGCCGCCGTTGGGCAGGATCTCGTAGAGGCTGGCCTGGAAGTCCGTGTCGGGCACGTCGAGGGCGAGCCACAGCGTCAGCTTCACCTGCCCCGAGATCTCGGTGGACTCGGTGAAGGGCGCCGAGTGGTAGACGACGCCGTTGCCGTAGAGGTTGAGGGCGTTGCGCTGATCGGTGAGTGGACTCTCGACGTCCTGGCGCTCCAGCTCCTCACCCGGCCGGACGTCCAGAGGATCGTAGACCCAGCGATCGGGCGCGGCGTTCCCCGTCGGCCCCGCCGGCTTCGACTCGGCGAGAGCGCCGGAGTGGAAGGCGTCGCCTGCCTGTCCAGTCTCCGAGGCGAGGTAGAGCGTGCGCTTCTGGGCGCCGATCTCCTCCAGGGAGTCCGCGTACTTCCACTTTTCTGCGCCGGGACCGACCACGTAGTAGGCCACCCGCTTCTTTAGGAAATCGGGCTTGGAGCCGCTCTTCATCGTCCAGTCGTACCACTGGCGATGGAGGTCGTTGAGATCGAGGACGCTCGCCTCACCGAACGTCAGTCCGCCCACCTTGGGGTTCGGGGTGCGGGTGCCGGGGTGATCCCAGGGGCCGATAATGAGGTAGTGGCGGTCGCGGGCCGCCGGCGAGCCGAGACGCATATGGTTTTTGTAGTAGGTGAGGGCGCCGACCTGATCGCCGTCGTAATGACCGGTAATGGTGAGGATGGGCAGATCGAGTTTGGCGTACTGCTCGGGAGAGGGCACCATCGATTGCCAGTAATTATCGTACGTGGGATGGGCGAGCCACTGCTGGAAAATGGCGCTCGGATTGCCCGCGATCCGGTCGAGCTCGCGGAATGGGCGGTGGGCCACGTACCTCTCGCGGAATTTCTGGCTCCAGTAGGACCCCTCGCCGAAGAGCTGGTTGTTCCCCGTCTTGCCGCTGGTGTAGGTCAACCACTGAATGTCATAGGAGAAGAAAATGTTTTTGGGCGCGGGATAGTCGATGCCCGGATGGACGGCGGCGGCGGGAACGATGGTGGCGAGGTGAGGTGGCCGCTCGCGTGCCGTGGCCCATTGATCGTGGCCGGCGTAGGAGCCGCCCCACATCGCCACCTTGCCGTTGGACCACGGCTGGCGGGCCAGCCACTCGACCACGTCATAGCCGTCCCGTGCCTCCTGAGCAAAAGGATCGAAGGTGCCGCCCGAGCTGCCGCGCCCCCGCACGTCCACGAGAGCGTAAACATAACCGTGACGGGCGAAGTACATCGCCCGCGGGTGGTAGCTGTCGCCGATGTAGGGCGTGAGCGTGAACACCACCGGCAACGGTTCCTTCTGGCCTGCGGGGCGGTAGAGAGTCGCGGCCAGCTCGACGCCGTCCCGCATGGGAATGCGAAGGCCCCACTGGAGGTCGACGTCCTGATCGTCCGCGGCGGGAAGGACGGCGGCGAGGGAGAGCAGCAGGAGAACGAACAGCGCGGCACGGCGGAGTGTGGCAGGCACGGGCATCTCCTTTGAGAAGGACGTCCACCCGCATTGTAGAGCAGGAGGTCAGGTCTGGTAGAGCATGCAGACGGCGCCCGCCGGGTCCTGAATGAGGACGTAGCGCGCCGTAGGCCCCATCGACCGGATCGCGGATAGGGCCGGATTCCGAACAGGAGTACCATGAGCTCAACGCGGTTCCATCCCCAGGAGGTCCCCGTGTCTCCGGCTCTCATTTCCCGTCCTCTCCCCCTTATGCTGACGGTCTGCGCGGCGGTCTTGCTGTCCGGAGCCGGAACCGAGCCGGCCCCGATCGAATCCCTCGCCGGCACCGCCCGCCAGCTCCGCCGTATCCAGCCCGTCGAGGAGAGGGACGTCCCCCCGTCAGCCCGCTCGCTGATCGCGGCGTGGAAGAAGCAGCTCCGGGGCTTCATCACCCGCGAGTTGAACGCCGGCCCCTACCGAAACGCGTCGGCGGATCGCATCCGCGACGATCTGAAGACAGCACTCGCACGTGAGGGAGTGCCCATCGAGAAAGAACCGAGCGCCGACGGCGGTCCCTACGGCTGGCTCAGCGATCTGGACGTCCAGCGGCCCGCGGGCCACGATCGCCTGCTGGCGGTCACCGTGACGCAGGGGATCTCCTGCGGCAGCGACGCCGCGCTCTATCTCTTCGAGCGAAAGGACGAACGCTGGCGCCTGGCCTTCGCCCTGGAATCGAATGGCTACGACAAGGTCAGCGGCGGCCTCGGCTCCTTCGATTTCCGCATCTCTCCTCCGGACAAGAAGGGTGGCTTCTTCATCGTCGCCGCGGACGTCAATCCCTGGTGCTCCTCGAGCTGGCAACGGCTCCGCTACCGGGCCTACCGCTTGGGGGGCGATCCCCTCCGGCCGGTCCCCTTCTTCGAGGAGATGGAAGGCATCTTCGACTGGGACTTCGAGCTGGCCATCGAAGCGGACCGCTTCCGCGTGACCTTTCAGGGAAGCCAGAGCCTCGACGCCGGCATCCTGGTCCGCGACTACGTCCGAGCCTTCCGGGTGACCGGAACCAAGGCCGAGCGGATCGGCCCTCTGGCAAAGGAGCCGCGAGGCTTCATCGACGAGTGGATCTCCCAACCCTGGGAGATCGCCGGGCGCTGGGCCGATCCATCCCACCGCTCCCAACTCAAGGCCTGGCACGACC
>CAVQIV010000017.1:0-5401 GCA_963712665.1 Thermoanaerobaculaceae bacterium
TAGCCCCAATCGGCGAATAAGCGGGACGGGAAACTGCGGGGAACATGAATCAGAGAGGCTTCCAATGCGGTCTCAAGGGAGAACACGCCAATGCACTCCCTCGCACACTGGAGGCCCCTCTGATGCGCTTGACGATAGCGAGCCTGCGGCGGGTGGTCAAGGGTGATCTCACGATCCAGTTCGTCCCCCAGGCGCTCACGTCGTACGGCGGCCTGGAGCTGCTCGGGCGCTATCTGCGCCAGATCGATCTGGGGGCGCGGTTGCGCCAGGCCTTCGCGGGACTGCGCAGCGACTACGGCAGTGCGCCGGATCGCGATGGTGCTGCTGGCGCTGTTCTACGTCGGGGCCCGGCGCCTCGAGCACCTGCGGTACCTCGGCGGCGATCCGCTGGTGACGCGCTTCTGCGGCTTGGCCCGGTTGCCCACCCGCCGCACGGTCGCCGACTGGTTGCGGCAGTTCACCCAGGAGACGCTGGCGCCGCTCGTCGCCTTGAATCGGGATCTCGTGACCGAGGCGCTGGCGCGGCTCGAGCTGCCGCGCCTGACGATCGACGTGGATGGGTCGGTCATCCGCACGGGGGCCACCGTCGGCTGGGCCTTCCGCGGCTTCAACCCCCATCATCGGAAGGACCCGAGCTACTACCCGCTGGTCGCCCACGTGGCCCAGACGGGCCACATCCTTCGCCTGAAGAACCGGCCCGGGAACGTCCACGACTCCAAGCAGGCGGTCCCGTTCCTGCGCGACCTGATCGACGACCTCCGCGGCCGGCTTCGGCCGGCGCGTGGCCCTGGAGTTCCGCATGGACGCCGCCTTCTTCCAGCGCGGGATTCTGCACCTGCTCGCCGCGCCGGGACTGTGGCTACGCGATCAAGGTCGGCTACTGGAGCTGGCTGCCGCTCAAGGCGATCGCCGCCGCCTGCCGCCGCTGGCAGCCGGTCGCCCCCGGCGTCACCGGCCACGAGACCGAGCTGGTCATTCCTCAGTGGCAGGACCTCCGGCTCCGCGTGGTGCTGTACCGGAAGCACGTCCACCACGAGACGCGCCGGAACTTCCAGCTGGACCTGTTCACCCCGGACGATGGGCACTTCGAGTACTCGGCCGTGGCGACCAACCTGCCCCTGGGCCTCCCGGCGCTCTGGGCCTTCGCCTGCGGGCGTGGGGCGCAGGAGAAGACCTTCGCCGAGCTCAAAGGGGAGTTCGCCCTCGACGTGGTCCCGACCAAGCACTACGCGGCGAACAGCGCCTGGCAGCAACTGAGCATCCTCGCCCACAACCTGATCCGCAGCTTCCAGCTGGAGACCCTCGCCGAGCCGAAGCCCCGGTCCCGGAAGCGCACCTACGCCTACCTCTTCCGCAGCATGCGCACGCTCCGGTTCCTCCTCATCGCCCGGGCCGGGCGCCTGACCCGACCTCGGAGGCCGGAACGTGCTCCGCCTGACCAAGAACCCCGCGACGGAGACCCTGTATGGGCAGATCGCTCACCGTCTGGCGGCCTGATTTATTCGCCGATTGGGGCTAGTTGGCAGGGCTGGTTGTCGAGGCGGCATACAGCCGCTCGTAACGGCTCGCCACATGCTCGTGACTGTAGTGCGAGACCGCCCGGTGTCGGGCCTTGAGTCCGAGGTGGCGTCGCATCTCCGCGTCGGACGCGATCGTGTCCAGTGCAGCCGACAAGGCATCGGCATCGTTCGGGGGGACCAACAGGCCCGCCTCACCGTGAGCGAGAAGCGCCGGCGTGCCGCCGACGGCGCTACCGACGACCGGAAGGCCGGTCGCCATGGCCTCGAGGATGCTCATCGAGGTGCCCTCGGCCAGCGACGGCAGAAGAAAAGCGTCGAGCTCACGATACACGTCGCTCGGATCGCTGGTTTCACCGAAGAAGTGGACGCGCCCGTCGATCCCAAGCTGCCGGGCGAGTTCCTCGAGTGACGCACGCAGGACGCCGTCTCCGATGAGCACCAGAGCGATGTGGGGGTGCTTTTTCAGCACACGCTCGAACGCCTTGAAGAGGAGCGCATGATTCTTGACCGGAACGAGTCGGCCGACATGCCCGAAGACACAGGCATGGGGCTCCAGAGCGTAGCGTGCACGGAGGATGCCCTGCTTGGGTCCAGGTCTGAAACGGTCCGTATCGACGCCATTCGGCACAACGTGAATGCGCGCCGATGGGACGTGAGCAACCCGCTTCAGATAGTCAGCGAGCGGGTCAGAGTGGCGGCAATGGCCGACGTATAGAGGGCCGCCCACCACATGAGGGGCGGGCCGTACCACGGCTCGGGGTCGCCCAATCCATGGACAGTATGGACGACCCTCGGAACGCGAGCGAGATGGGCGGCCCGGGCCGCCTTAAGCCAGGCCCCGCTGTGCACGTGGACAACATCGGGCCGGAGTGTCGCGAACCATCGGACGAGTTGAGTCGGAAAGGGAATCGTTCGAAGGCCTGGAGCCGGAACGAGAGTGAGACGCACTCCCTCGCCTCGCAACTTCTCGCCCAGAGGTCCTTCGAACTCGATGCAGGTAATCCCGACATCGTGACCCCGCCAGCGAGATCCTCTGTGAGCTGCGCAACGACGGTCTCCATGCCCGCATAGATGAGACCGGGTAGAACCATCTCAATCTTCATGGCTCAATTCCGAGAAGGCACTGACCTGACCTGTGGCGCAGTTCGAGGGATGCTCGCTGAAGAGCGCTCATTCGCTGCACACGTACGCGTAATAGACTTCGGAGGTAGACGAGCGTGGCATCCAGGCTCAGGTGCGAACGGTCAGAACAGCGAAGTCAGCGTGCTCCAAGGCATCAGCTGGAAGCGGGGGCCGTACCTGATGGGCATGTCTCATCAAGGTGAACCTGCAAGGTGGCTGGCTCAGCGTTGGCCCTGCGTCCGCCATCGGACGAAGTCGAAGCTCCACAAGTAGTTCTGGTTGAACTGCTTGCCGTTTCGAGGAACGCGTGGTGGACTCCGGCCGAGAAAAGGGCATCCCCCTGATCCCGATACTTGGAATCTCCCGTTTCTGCGTAGAGGAAGGCATACATGGGAGCAATCAGTAGATTGAGATCGACTGCCCCTGTCGTCCCACCGTCGATCCCATTGATGTCATAGGCCATTCCTCCCGCCTTGGAATCCCAGGCGTTCGACCACAGCCAGTCCGCGGCCTGTCGAAGCGTCGGCAGGCAGCGGGGATCGCGAGTCTCCTCCCAGTCTCGAATCAGGCTGTGGGCGGAGAGCGCTACGATGAATGGGGAGAACTGCCTCCCGCTGCCGCGGTAGGTGGCACCGCCGAACCACTGCGCAAAGTGGCCATACGCGATGTCGCGGAGCTGGCGGCGGAGGGGCCGAGGCGGCGCGCCCAGGGCCTCCGCGTCCTGATGTGCCAGCAGTGCGTAGGCGACCTCTCGGCTTAACGGGACGGGGATGATCCACTCGATCGGGGTCGAGTCGGCCGAAAAGGCCGCGGACGTCGAGAGCAGGATGACCGCTTGCCGGGACGCGGGGTCTTTCGTGAGCTCGTAGTCCATGCGCAGTCCGGTGGTGAAGTTCCAGTAGCCGGGCACCCCACCCGCGTTTCGAAACACATACCAATCCCGGTAGACGGCTCGCGCTCGGCGCGCACAGTCCAGCCAGACGTCCTCGCCTGTGTACTTGGCGATCTGGTGAAATACCCGCACCTGGTCGTAGTAGGTATTGGCAAGCTTGGCGTCGGCAGTGTTCCCTGCTTGTTTCAGGTAGTCGCAGTGGCGGCGGCCGTACCTGACCATGTTGCTCTTCCACTGCGAGAGTGCTGGAATCTTCCGGTCCTGACCAGGCGACGCGGCGGTCTGAGCGTCAAGCCCGGCGGGCAGGCTGAGCAGAGCCGTGACACAGAGGATCGGAAGTAGACGGGTCAACGAGTTGACCAGGCGTCCTGGAGCCACGGGGCGTGCTGAAGATGATGGCACCCATCGGCGCTCACGGCCGAACCGTTGAGGATCGGTCAGACCGTGGGCCCCGTCCGATGATGCCCTTTCCGCCACGGCGCGAAGGGCGGTTGCGACGGCGAGCAGCGTATATAGCATGATCGAATACCCCTGTGAGAGAGACAAGCCGGCCACGACGTACGCGAGAAGAGAGAGCGTGAGGGCCTCCGGCAGCCACTGATAGCGCGGCCAGAGTTGTCGTCTTCTCATTGCTCGCGCGGCGTGACGATAGTTGGTGAACCCTCGCGCCACGAACCAGACGAATGCCACCAGCCCCGGCAGGCCGAGTTCGACGGCAACCTGGATGAAGGAGTTGTGCGAGGCGCCCCATCTCCCAACGCCTTGATGGGAGAGGCCCTCGGCGACCTCGTAGGCCCCGGCGCCGACGCCGAGAATGGGATTGAACAGGAGAAGCTTCAAACCACCCACCCACACGGTCCAGCGAGCGGCGTAGAGACCCCCGGCATCGTAGTCTGAGACGTTCTCTGACGGTGCGTCCGAGTATATCGTGCTCATGCGGTCCCAGTAGTCGGCCGGCGCATAGACGCCCACCACCAGTGCGATGGCCGCGATGGAGAGGAGGCCCGGGACGAGCGCGCGCGACCGATACCGCCAGAGCGCGTAGAGTCCAACCACGGCCAGGGTGACGAAGCCTGCCCGAGACGCGGTTTTGACTACACCGAGAAGCGTCGTGACGATGACTCCGAGGGCGGCCCAGCGTTGCCATCCCTTTGCGAACAGCATATTCCCGAGACCGGCGAAGAGACCCATGCTGAAGACGAAGGCGAGATCGTTGCGGTCGTACGTATTCGTGACGTTGACGCCAGGCGGGGCGGCGAGGTAAACCCATGCCAGGCTCGAAAGCGAGATCATCAACGCCCAGGTGATGAGGGCAGCGTCGGCCGGAGTCTTGATGCAAGAGACCAACAAGATGAAGCACCAAGTGAGCAGGATGGACGTAGACGTTATATAATTGAACGTTTGGGAGGGCCAAGCGCTGGTGATGAGCGAGAGGACTGACAGCGCGAACAATGCAATGACGAGCCTGACTTCGGTAGAAGCCATGGTGATGCGCGATCGTGATGGGGAGTGAAGAGCCAGTGCCGTTGCGAGGAGAAGAGTGACCTTGGCTACCTGCCAGCCCGGTAGGGCATCTGACAGCCTTGTGACGACGACGAAAAGATGAAAGGCGATGGCGAGAAGGGCCCACCTGTTGCCGGACAGCCGGTCGGAAGGATCGGGGCGGCGACGAATGTACGTGCTCATCGGTAAGACCTCGCGTGAAGGCTCGACTCCATGAGCGCAACCAGCGCCTCGCTGGAGTGCTCTCTCGTGAACTCTCTCACAGCCGACCGCCGCCACGGAGCAGAGGAGGCGGATTGTGGCGTGGACCTGCGATCCAACGAAGACCAGACGGATGGCGCCGAGAGGGATCTCTCGACAGTCA
>CAVQIV010000018.1:0-99377 GCA_963712665.1 Thermoanaerobaculaceae bacterium
TGAACATGCACCTGCCGAAGAACATCCCCTACATCAACGGTCTGCTCAAGAAGCGCGGCCTGCAGGACCTCGTGGGCTACTGCTTCATCAAGCTGGGCAACGACGCCACGGTGCAGATGCTCGACGAGGTCAAGGAGGTCACCTTCCTCTACGCCACACGGGCGGGCATCTCCTTCGGCGTCGACGACATGGTGGTGCCGAGCCGCAAGCCGGAGATTCTCCAGACGGCTCGCGACGAGGTGGTCGAGATCGAGAAGCAGCGCTCGGCCGGCGTCATCACCGCCGGTGAGCGGCACAACAAGATCATCGACATCTGGCACCGGGTGACGGAGAAGGTCTCCGAGGAGATGTTCCGCGAGATGCGGGAGGTGGAGAAGACGACAGGCGTCTTCAACCCCATCAACCTGATGGCCGACTCCGGGGCCCGCGGCTCCCGCGAGCAGGTCCGCCAGCTCGCCGGGATGAGAGGATTGATGTCCAAGCCCTCGGGCGAGGTCATCGAGCAGCCCATCACGGCGAACTTCCGCGAGGGGCTGTCGGTGTTGCAGTACTTCATCTCCACGCACGGCGCCCGCAAGGGTCTCGCCGACACGGCGCTCAAGACGGCCGACTCCGGCTATCTCACCCGCCGCCTGGTCGACGTGGCACAGGACGTCATCATCAACGAGCTGGACTGCGGCACGATCGACGGCATCTACGTGACGGCGATCATGGAGGGCGGCGAGATCCTTGAGCCGCTGCGCGACCGCATCGTCGGCCGCGTCAGCCAGGAAGACATCTACGATCCGATGACCGGCGAGCTGATCCTCTCCGTCGGCCAGGAGATCACCGAGACGCTGGGCACCGCTGTGCAGGCCGCGGGCATCGAGCGGGTGAAGATCCGTTCCGTGCTCACCTGCGAGACGCGGCGGGGAGTCTGCCATCTTTGCTACGGCCGCAACCTGGCCACCGGCAAGATGGTGGAGATCGGCGAGGCGGTGGGCGTCATCGCCGCGCAGTCGATCGGCGAGCCGGGAACCCAGCTCACCATGCGTACCTTCCACTACGGCGGCACGGCGTCGCGCGTGTCCGAGCAGTCGAAGCACATCGCCAAGAACCCGGGGCTAGTGAAGTTCCTGAACGTCAACACGGTCGAGGCCCGGCGCGGCTCGCTGATCGTGATCAACCGCTCCGGCAAGCTCGTCATCACCGATGAGAAGGGCCGCGAGCGGGAGCGCTACGCTTTGACGTATGGCTCGCAGCTCCTGGTGCACGAGGGCGACGAGATCCAGCCGGGCACCGAGCTGGTGACCTGGGACCCCTTCACCTCCGCCATCCTTTCAGAGATCGGCGGCAAGGTGGAGTTCCAGGACATCGTCGAGGGCGAAAACGTCCGCGAGGAGACCGACAAGGTCACCGGCCTGTCGCAGAAGATCATCGTCGAGGCGTCGGCCAACGAGAAGCGCGTGCCGGCGGTCCTCGTCCACGGCGAGGACGGGCGGCAGAAGCGATATCTGCTGCCGTCGGGCTCCCACCTCGTGGTGCAGAACGGTCAGGACGTCTTCGCGGGCGACACGCTGGTGAAGATCCCGCGCGAGACGACCAAGACCAAGGACATCACCGGCGGTCTGCCCCGCGTCGTCGAGCTCTTTGAGGCCCGGAGCCCCAAGGAGCCGGCGATCATCACCGAGATCGACGGCGTCGTCCACCTGGGCGAGGTGCACAAGGGCATGCGCAAGGTCGTCGTCGAGAGCGAGCTCGGCGACTCCCGCGAGTACCTGGTGCCGCGCTCGATCCACATCAACGTGCAGGAGGGCGAGCGGGTGCGGGCCGGCGAGCCCCTGATCGACGGGCCCGATCAACCCCCACGACATCCTGCAGGTGCTGGGCGAGAAGGAGCTGCAGCGCTACCTGACCGACAAGATCCAGGAGGTCTACCGCTCGCAGAGCGTGGCCATCAACGACAAGCACATCGAGGTGATCGTGCGCCAGATGATGCGGTCGGTGAAGATCGAGGAGGTCGGCGACACGGAGTTCCTGATCGACGAGCAGGTGGACCGCTGGAAGTTCCAGGAGGAGAACGAGCGCGTCGTCGCCGCCGGCGGCACCCCCGCCATCGGCCGGCCGCTGCTCCTGGGCATCACCAAGGCCTCGCTCTCGACGGACAGCTTCATCTCCGCCGCGAGCTTCCAGGAGACCACCCGGGTCTTGACCGAGGCGGCGATCAGCGGCAAGGTGGACGGCCTGCGGGGTCTCAAGGAGAACGTGATCGTGGGCCGTGTCATCCCGGCCGGGACGGGCATGGGCTTCTACCACGACTTCCACATGGCCGAGGAGTTCGTCGCCGAAGAGCCCGAGGTCGAGGAGGAGATGTTCTTCGAGTTCGGCGACGAGGAGATCCGCAGCCTGCCGCAGGAGGTCCTCGAGGGCGACTAGGGCTTCACTCTTTCCGTAGCGAAATCCGGGGCGGCCTGCCAAGGCCGCCCCGTTCTTTTTCCAGCGGCAGGGCGTCCCCGGTGCTAGAATGGTCTTGTCAACGAAAGGGAGACCGCCATGCGAATCCGTCCCCTCCCTCTCCTCCTCCTTCTCCTGACGGCTCTTCCCGTCTTCGCCGACGACGTCTACCTCGTGAATGGCCGGAAGTTCGAAGACGTGATGACGGAAGTCACGGACACTCAGGTGCGGATCCAGATCCAGGGCGGGGTGGTCGTCCTTCCCAAGAGCCAGGTGCTGCGGGTGGAGGGGGGAGACTCGAACTTGGCCGAGTTCCTGCGCCGCCGTGAGGCTCTCAAGAAGAACCCCGGCACCATAGCCGCGGACTGGGTCGAGCTGGCGAGGTGGGCGCAGAGCCGGCAGCTCGACCAGGCTACCCGCGAGTCGGCGCTGACCGCCGCGGCGCTCGATCCCCACGCTCCGGGCCTCGCCTCCATTCTGCGCGGCTACGGCTACGTGCTCGACGAGCAGATGGGCCGCTGGGTGCCCTATGCCGAGGCCATGCGCAACCGGGGCTTCGTACAGATGGGCAACCAGTGGATCTCGCGCGAGGAGTACCAGGAGAGGCTGCGCGACCAGCGGGAGGAGGAGGCCCGGCACCGCGCCGACCGCGACGAGCGGGCTCGGGCCGCGCGCGAGGAGCGGATGGCTGCCCTCACTGAGCTGATGATCACCCGCGAGCTGACCCAACCGAGCTATCCGAGCTATCCCTATGCTCCCGGGCCCTACACCGCCTGGGGCGAGCCGGTGATCTATCTTCCCGGTTTCGTGGTGGCGACGCCGCCGATTCACCACAAGCCGCCCATGATGCCGGGCGGGCCGGGCCACGATGGGCGCGATCCCGCCTCCGGCTCCACGGTGCCCATCCACATCCCGGGCAGCCTGATCCCCGGACGCCTGCCGGGTCAGCCGTGATCTGGATCGACTGAGCCGGATGAACGCCATCGAGGTCGCAGACCTCCGCAAGACCTACGCGGGCGGAGTGGAGGCCTTGCGGGGGGTGTCCTTCGCCGTCCGCGCTGGGGAGGTGTTCGCCCTCCTGGGGCCCAACGGCGCCGGCAAGTCCACCACCGTCCGCATTCTCGCGACACTCTCGGCGCCCACGGCGGGCCAGGCCCGGGTGGCCGGCTTCGACGTGGTGGAGAAGCCCCGGGAGGTGCGGCGCCGCATCGGCTACGTGGCCCAGGCCTCGGGCGTGGATGTGACCGCCACCGGCCGCGAAAACCTCACCCTCCAGGGGCAGCTCTTCCGCCTCTCGGGCGCCGAGCTGCGGAGCCGCGTCGAGGAGCTCCTCCACCTCTTCCAGCTCGAAACCGCCGCGGACCGGCCGGGCCAGACCTACTCCGGCGGCATGCGCCGCCGCCTCGACGTGGCCATGGGGCTCATCCACCAGCCCGAGGTGCTGTTCCTGGACGAGCCCACCACCGGCCTCGATCCTGAGAGCCGGGCCGTGATGTGGAAGGAGGTCCGGCGCCTGGCCGAAGGGGGGCTCACCCTCCTCCTCACCACTCACTACCTGGAGGAGGCGGATCAGCTCGCCCAGCGCCTGGCCATCGTGGACGGCGGCCGCATCGTGGCCGAGGGCACGCCCGATGAGCTCAAGGGGCGATTGCGTGGCGACGTGGTCTCGGTCGAGCTCGCGGACCGCGGACGCACGGCCGAGGCCGCAGCCGTGCTCCGCAATCATGAAGAGGTGGCGGGAGTGATGGTGGACGGCACCCGACTCTTCGCCCAGGTGGGGCATGGGGCCCGCGCCGTGCCGTCGCTGCTGGCCATTCTGGAGAAAGCGGGCCTCGACGTGGCCCAGGTCTCCCTCTCCCGCCCCTCGCTCGACGACGTCTACCTGACCGCCACCGGGCACGCCTACCACGAGGAGGGCGAGCCGGCTCCCCGGCGCTGAGACGACCACCCATGGAATTCCTCCGTGACACCTGGCACCTGTTCCTGCGCCTCATCCGGATGACGATGCGGATGCCCGTGTTCGTCATGATCTCCATCGTCCAGCCCGTCCTCTGGGTGCTGCTCTTCGGCCAGCTCTTCAAGTCGGTGACCACCATCCCCGGCTTCGGGGCGAGCTCCTACGTCCAGTTCCTGGCCCCGGGCATCTCCATCATGACGGCCCTCTTCGGCGCCGCCTATTCGGGGATGGGCCTCCTGGTCGACATCGATCGCGGCGTGCTCGACCGCCTGCTGGCCACTCCGGTGTCACGCGGCGCGCTGATCGCGGGGAGGATCCTGCACGCGGCCGTGCAGGTGGTGGTGCAGGCGGCGATCATCCTCCTCGTCGCCTGCCTCCTGGGTGCGCGTCCCCACGGCGGCCTGCCGGGTGTGTTCGCCGTGTTCCTCTCGGCCTCGCTCCTGGGCGCGGCCTTTGCCGGATTCTCGAATGCCCTGGCACTCATCGCCCGCCGGCAGGAGCTGGTGATCGCGGCCATGAACTTCGTGGTGCTGCCGAGCACCTTCCTGTCGAGCATGATCATGTCCCCCAAACTGATGCCGGGCTGGATCCGCGGCGTCTCCCGCTTCAATCCCGTCAACTGGGCCGTGACCGCGGCCCGCGACGGCTTCGAAGGCCGGGACTCGTCCGAATTGATCCTCCGCCTCTCGCTCCTGGCCGGCTTCGCCCTGATCTGCGGCTTCCTCGCCACCCGCTCGTTCAACCGCTATCGGAAAGCGATGTAGGTTCCTTCCATGATCCCCCCGCCTCCCAGCGATCCGGAAACCCGCCGGCTCCAGGAGGACCAGCGGCGGGAGAAGAACTGGAAGCGCTGGAGCACCTATCTTTCCGAACGGCAGTGGGGCACGGTGCGCGAGGACTACTCGGCCACCGGCGACGCCTGGACCTACCTCCCTCACGACCACGCCCGCAGCCGCGCCTACCGCTGGGGCGAGGACGGCCTCCTGGGGCTCTGCGACCGCCAGTGCCGCGTCTGCTTCGCTCTCGCCCTGTGGAACGGGCGCGATCCCATCCTCAAGGAGCGCCTCTTCGGCCTCGCCGGGCCCGAGGGGAACCACGGCGAAGACGTCAAGGAGGCCTACTTCTACCTCGACTCGACGCCCACCGCCTCCTACGCCAAGGCTCTCTACAAATATCCCCAGTCTCCATTTCCCTACGCCTGGCTGGTGGAAGAGAACCGCCGCCGCGGCAAGGGTGACCCCGAATTCGAAATCCTCGACACCGGCATCTTCGACGACAACCGCTACTTCGACGTCTTCGTGGAGTACGCCAAAGCCTCGCCCAACGACGTCCTGATCCGCATCACGGCCGCTAACCGCGGGCCGGACGCGGCAATCCTCCACCTCCTGCCCACCCTCTGGTTCCGCAACACCTGGAGCTGGGAGCGCGACGGTCAGGAGGGATACTGGCCCAAGGGCACGATCGTCCGCGACGGTGAAAGCGCTCTGGCCGCGGATCACCCCGGCCTCGGCCGCTGCCGGCTCGCCGCGGCAGAGACGCCTGCGGAGATCCTGTTCACCGACAACGAGACCAACGCCCAGCGACTGTTCGGCGCGGCCAATCCGTCGCCCTGGGTGAAGGACGCCTTCCATCGCTATCTGATCCAAGGGGAGACGGGAGCCGTCAATCCAGCCGGCACGGGGAGCAAGGCGGCTTTCGTCTATCACCAGGAAGTGCCTCCCGGAGGAGAGATCGTGCTCCGGCTGCGGCTCTCGCTTGCGGAAGAGATCCCGGTCGACCCCTTCGGGACTGGCTTCGACGCCACGTTCGCCGATCGCATCCGCGAGGCCGACAAGTACTACGCCCGTTTCATCCCATCAGGAGCCAGCGAGGACGGCCAACGCGTCACCCGGCAGGCGGCGGCCGGGCTCTTATGGTCCCGCCAGTACTACTTCTACGTGGTGAAGGACTGGCTGGAAGGCGACCCCGGACAGCCGCCGCCCCCCGAGTCCCGCAAGGTGGGGAGAAACGTCGGCTGGGAAAACCTCCACAGCCGCGACGTGGTCTCCATGCCCGACAAGTGGGAGTACCCCTGGTGGGCGGCCTGGGACCTCGCCTTCCACATGCTGCCCTTCGCCAAGCTCGATCCGGAGTTTGCCAAAGAGCAGCTCATCCTCTGGCTGCGCGAGTGGTACATGCACCCCAACGGCCAGCTCCCGGCCTATGAATGGAATTTCTCGGACGTCAACCCGCCCGTGCACGCCTGGGCCTGCTGGCGGGTCTACAAGATGGCGGCACCGCGAGGGGAACGCGATCGTCTGTTCCTGGAGCGTGCCTTCCAGAAGCTCCTCATGACCTTCACCTGGTGGGTGAACCGCAAAGACGCCGAAGGCAACAACCTTTTCTCGGGCGGCTTCCTGGGGCTCGACAACATCGGCGTCTTCGACCGCTCCCGCCCCCTGCCTGGCGGCGCCAGCCTGGAGCAGGCCGACGGTACAGCGTGGATGGCCTTCTTCTGCATCACCATGCTGGCCATGGCCCTGGAGCTGGCGCGCAAGGACCCGGCCTACGAAGACGTGGCCTCCAAGTTCTTCGAGCACTTCGTGGCCATCAGCGACGCCATGAACAGCCTCGGGGGCTCCGGGCTGTGGAACGACGAAGAAGGCTTCTACTGCGACCAGATACTATTCGACGGCCGCCGCTTCCCCCTGCGCGTGCGCTCCATGGTGGGGATCATCCCGCTCTTCGCGGTTTCGGCCATCGCCGAAGAGGTGGTGTTCCGGCGCCTCCCCGGCTTCGCCAAAAGGATGCGCTGGTTCCTGCGCAACCGCCCGGACCTGGCCGACAACGTCTCCTTCATGAGCTCGCCGCAGCGGCCAGGCGACAACATCTACCTGCTGGCCATCCCCTCGCGCGAGCGCCTGGTGCGGGTGCTGCGTCACGTGCTGGACGAAAATGAATTCCTCTCCCCCTTTGGGTTGCGTTCCCTCTCGCGAATCCACCGCGACCATCCCTTCGAGCTGAGGATCGATGGCGAAGTCCACCGCGTCGAATACGTGCCCGGGGAGTCGCGGGACTGGATGTTCGGAGGCAACTCGAACTGGCGTGGCCCCATCTGGTTCCCCAGCAACTACCTGCTGATCGAAGCCCTGGAGGGCTACCACCACTTCTACCACGACACCCTGAAAGTGGAATGCCCCACGGGCTCGGGCGTGATGATGACCCTCGACGAGGTCGCCACCGACCTGCGCCACCGCCTCGCCCGCCTCTTCCTGGCCGGCCCGGACGGCAGCCGTCCCTGCCACGGCGGCGATCGGCGCTTTGCGGAGGATCCTCACTGGAAAGATCTGATACTCTTCCATGAGTATTTCCACGGCGACACCGGTAAGGGCTTGGGCGCCAGCCACCAGACGGGGTGGACGGCGCTGGCGGCATTGATCCTGAACGACCTGGCCCGCCGTAGTTGATCCATAAACAGGAGGCTCCCTCATGCCATCCCGAACCGGCCGTCTGATCCTTTGCGCGCTTTTTCTCGCCCTCCCGATTCTCCCTGGCAGACCGGCCTCGGCGGCTGAGCCCGCGGACCTTGCCAAGAGCGTCGACGCCGTCTTTGCCGACTATGCCAAGCCAGGATCGCCGGGGTGTTCTCTGGCCGTCATTCGCGACGGTGGCATCGTCTATGAGAAGGGTTATGGTCTGGCGAACGTAGAGCATGGTGTGCCCATCGATCCGCGGCAGACGGTGTTCGACATCGGCTCGACTTCCAAGCAGTTCACGGCGACGTGCATCCTGCTGCTGGCTCAGGACGGCAAGCTCTCTCTGGACGACGACGTCCACAAGTTCCTTCCGGAGCTGCCGGATTATGGTACGCCGGTGACTCTCCGCCATCTCCTCCACCACACGAGCGGCATGCGGGACTACGCCAACCTGATGTTTATGGGCGGCATCAACATCGAAGATTGGACGACCGATGACGACGGCCTCGCCGCCATCGTGCGCCAGAAGACCCTGGACTTCAAGCCCGGGTCCGAGCACAGCTACAGCAACTCCGGGTACTTCCTCCTCTCTCTAGTGGTCAAGCGGGTGAGCGGCAAGACCCTGCGCGAATTCGCCCAGGAGCGTATCTTCACGCCTCTGGCCATGACCGACACGCGTATTCTGGATGACCACACCGCGATCATCCCTCACCGTGCCGCATCCTATGGTCCTCTCCCCACGGGTGGCTTCGGTGTCCAGGCATCCAACTGGGAGCAGACGGGGGACGGCGGGGTACAGACCACGGTCGAGGATCTTGCGAAATGGGATCGCAACTTCTACCAGCCGAAAGTGGGGGGAGCCTGGCTGATCGAGCAGCTCCAGACGAAGGGCACGCTCAACGACGGCGAGACGATCGACTACGCTCGCGGCCTGTTCGTGAGCAGCTATCGCGGCCTGCGCCGCGTCTCCCACGGGGGCGCCTGGGCTGGCTATCGCGCCGATCTCGTGCGTTTCCCGGATCAGAGGCTCTCGGTGGTCACTCTGTGCAACCTGGCGAGCACGAACCCGACCGCCCTCGCCCAGCAGGTGGCGGACCTCTATCTCGCCGACAAGCTGAGTCCCCTTCCCGCGCCACCCTCCGCACCCACTGGGGCCCCGGTTGGCGGGGCCGTCGACACGGCCCGCTATGCCGGTCTCTATTGGAGTCCGACGGTGGGCTTCGTGCGCCGAATCTATGCCAAGGATGGAAAGCTTTTCTATTTCCGCAGCCAGGAGAGCGAGTCCGAGCTGGCTTTCCTGGGCGGTGATCGTTTCGCGATGCTGGGCGTGCCCAGCGCAACGGAGGTTTCCTTCCCTTCGCAGGCCCCTCAAGCTCCCAGACGGATGCTGGTCGCCTCCGACGGCGCCAAACCCATGGTCTTCGAGGAGGTGCAACCGGTCTCGCTCAAGCCCGAGGATCTGAAGGTTTACGCCGGCACCTATACCAGCGCCGAGCTGGATACGGTCTGGACCCTGGCGATCGATGGCGACCGTCTCGTCCTGCAACCGAAACGGGGACCAAAGGCTCCGCTCGAGCCCAGCTTCACCGATGCCTTCAACGGTCCGGGCGGGCTGATCCGCTTCCAGCGCAACGGCGAGAAGAAGGTCACCGGATTCCTGGTCGGCGCGGGGCGGGCTCGCGACCTGAAGTTCACAAGGGTGGATTAACGACCTGGCGCGGGAGAGGTGACCATGAAAGCCAAGCTTTTGATCGTCCTGGTGCTGCTGAGCGCGGGCCTGCTCGCGGATCAGGCGCCGCCCAATGAGCCGCAATATACGAAGGATGGGGAGCTCATCAAGCCGGAGAACTATCGCGAATGGATCTATCTCAGCTCAGGGCTGGGGATGACCTACGGCGCGCCGATCGCCAACAAGGATGACGAGGACTTCGACAACGTCTTCGTCACGCCCCAGGCCTACAAAGCCTTTCTTGCCACCGGCACCTGGCCCGACAAGACCATGCTGGCGCTCGAAGTTCGCTACTCGGCGAGCCATGGATCGATCAACAAGGGTGGACGTTTCCAGGATCGCCTGGCCGGGCTCGAGATCCACCTCAAAGACGAGGCGCGCTTCCCATCCACTAAGTGGGCCTTCTTCGGCTTCAACGGCGCCGAGACGACCGCCAAACCGCTGGCAGCCGACTCGACCTGCCAGAAGTGCCACTCCCAGAACGGAGCCGTGGACGAGACGTTCGTGCAGTTCTATCCGACCCTGATCGCGACGGCCAAGGCGAAGGGGACTTTCAAGGAGACGGTTGAGAAGCAGTGAGGAGCGTCCCCGACCGTCTGGATGGCGCCTCGGAGCTCTATGAGGCGAGCTCCTGCAGGATTTCGGGATGAAGCCTCGCGACCTTGATGAGCGTTTTCGCCGCACCTGACGGCTCCCGCCTCCCTTGCTCCCAGTCCTGCAGCGTGCGAACGGACACACCCAACAGAGCGGCAAACGCCGCTTGCGAGAGCCCTGAGATCAGGCGGGCCTCGACGGTGCTGGACACTGCGGGCGTATGCACGCGACCGCGCAATCCGGCCTTCATTTCTCGAACCGATTGCAGGAGCTGCTCGCCGAGCTCTTCGCCGGACGTAGCGAGTCTGAGTTTCTTGTCACCCTTAGCCATGCTCGATTTCCTCCTTGATCTGCCGCAAGACGTGAGCTGGGATGTTCTCGGCCTCGGATTTCGCATACAGGAGGAGAAGCCAGGTTTCGCCAGCGGAGAGCCGATTGAAGTAGATGACGCGTACCCCGCCTCGCTTGCCACGTCCAGCCGTGCTCCAGCGCACCTTGCGTACACCACCAGAGCCCGGGATGACATCCCCGGCCTCCGGGTGGGCGGCGATGAAAGACACGAAAGAGCTGCGCTCCTCCTCGCTCCAGTAGTCGTCAGCGAGGCGCTGGAAAAGTGGCGTTTCGACGACGGTGAACACGCGGAAGACTATACGGCTTTGCCGTACGCTCGTCAACTAGGAAGAATGCCCCACGGTTCCGGCGTCCTGACGACCCTCGACGAAGCCGCCACGAGCTGCGCCACCGCCTCGCCCGTCTCCTCCTAGCCGGTCTCAGCCCCGAAGCGGGCGACAGAATAGAGCCTGGCGGCGTGAGCCCCAGGGAAGGGATGCACCACATACCCCCAAGCCCTAAAAGGGCGGCAGAAGACCGCATCGCCAAGGTCTGCTGTCGCCCCTGCCGGGGCTTTCAAGATATTGGGGAATCCTTTCTTTCCCTGGGGCTCACGCCGCCAGGCTTTACGCTGCCGCCCCCTTCGGGGCTGAGACAAAAAACTACCACAGTTATTCTGTGACGAGCCTAAGAGTAGCGGGAGCTCTCCGACGCGCTCGCCCTTGGTCGATTACCTAAAGCGCCCACAGCAGCATTCGAAATAACCGACGGCGGTGAGCCTGGTGAGGGGTGAGGTATTACTGACGACAATTATTGGCCGTCGAGGTGACGCAGCGTCTCGAGGTCCTGCTCCAGGTCTTCAGCTTCAAAGTGAGGAGAGATATGACGGAACCCGAGCAACTGCCGGAACTCCCAGAGAGACAGCCCCGCCAGTTCGTGGGCCTTGCCGATGGACAGACGGCCCTGTTCGTACAGATGCACGGCCAACTCGACAAGGAGTTGGTCCGCCGTCAGGCGTGCGGAGTCGAGGACCTCCTGAGGGATTTCGAGAAAGGCAGTGGCAGACATTGGGCGATCTCCTAAGGGAACTCTCCGGCCAACCCTGACTCTAGCAGAGGTGTAACCCGAATAGGCCGGTCCCGCCCGTCTCTGGCTGGACTCCCAGAGACCGCCCTGCCTGCGCAACGCCTCCCAGAACAGCCCGCCGGCTGCGGCGTCTGCGCATCGTCTGCGCGACCCGAAAATCCGCTGAGCTGGGTTGCCGAGCCAAAATTTGCTCAGCGCAACGGGAGATTTGCTCAGATCAACGAAATTTTGAGTGGATCAAACGGTGATTTGACTATTTCGGCCGAAATTTGAGTAGATCAGCGGCTGATCTGACTTTTTCTCGGAAAATTTGCTCAGCGCAACGGATTTTTGAGTGGATCAAACGGTGATCTGACTTTCTCGCGGCGTGATCTACTCAAAAATCCGTTGCGCTGGATGGTCCGGACTGCGGGGCGAGCCAAAAAAGAAGGGGGGCCTTGCGGCCCCCCGGGGTGTGGCAGAGATTACTTGGTGGCCGAGGATGGGGTGGCCGGCGTGGTGGTGGGCTGGTCGGCCGGCTTCGCCTTCTTGCCGCGGCCGCGCGGGCGCTTCGGTTTCAGCCCGAACTCCAGGAGCCGCTCGCTGGTGAAGCCGTGCTCGGCCCTGAGGGCCGCGCCGATGCGGTTGCGCAGCTCCTCGCCGGACTTCAGCAGGTTCCGACGCTGGTGGTTGAGCTCCTGGAGGTCGGCCTTGAGCAGCGCCTGGCGCGTCTCCAGAGCCTCGGCATCCGAGGTGGCCTTCACCAGCTCTGTGTACTGCCCGGCCAGTTGGGGCAGCTTCTCGAGCTGCGGCTGGAGGCTGGTGGTCATCACCTTCCAGCGCCCGATCACTACCGTGTTTGCCTTGCCGTTCGACGACATGGTCCTACTCCTTTCTGGGAAGCTTCTTGCCTCCCGCTTTTGCCGTGAGCTCCCGCAGTCCCACGACGGTTATGGACGACTCCGGCTGCGGACCGGATCCTGCTGCTCTGAAATCCAGAATGGACGTCAGATTTCCGGAAACGATGCGAGAATAGCAGAAACGGAATGTCCTGTCAAGAAGATTTGTGCGGCATGGTAGTTCGTGTGAGTATTTAGATGCAGTGTCGCTGGATTACGCGATTCGTGTCTCCAGTGGAAGGACTCCGCAGGGAAAAAGGTCTGAAGGAAAGAAAAGGCCCCTCCGCGCTTGGCGAAGGGGCCCCTGAGATGGTCTTGGTGGGAATCAGTTGGTGCGGAAGTCGATCTCCCAGAAGTTCAGCGTGCCGGTGTCCGCTGCGGCGAGGTCTCTCACGCGCAGCTTCCAGGCGCCGTTGATGGCCTTGCCGGTGAAGGCGCCGAGCGATTGCGCCGGTGCCGTGAGGTCGGCGTAGACCGTCTGGACGTTGTCGGTCGAGCTGCCGGTCAGGTTGTGGAGGAGGACCGTCGTGTTGTCCGGACCGATCAACGCCACCTCCAGGTCGCCCTTGAAGGTGTGGGTGATGTCCACCCGCACGGAAAGGCTCACGATGGTGCCGGTGGCCGGGACGTTGATGGTGCTGGTGATGCCGGTCGTGTTGTTGTCGGGGATCGCCGTGTTGGCGGTGAGGGTGTAGTAGCCGTTGAAAGTCAGCTTCCAGGTGTTGAGCGTGCCGGTGTCCGCTGCGGCGAGGTCGCGCACCCGCAGCTTCCAGGCTCCCGACGTGTTCTTGCCGGTGAAGGCCGAGAGCGCCTGCGCCGAGCGGGTGGTGATGTTGTAGGTCGTGTTGATGTTGTCGGTGCCGCCGCCGGTCAGGTTGTGCAGCAGGACCGTGGTGTTGTCCGGACCGATCAGCGCCACTTCGAGGTCGCCCTGGAAGGTGTGGGTGATGCCCACGCTGACGCTGACGCTGGTGATGGTCATCGAATTGGGCACGTTGATCGTGCTGGTGACGCCGGTCGTGTTGTTGTCGGGGATGGCGAGGGCCGGCGAGGCGTTGAAGGTCAAGACCTGGTTGGTGGAGCAGGCGCTCGTGGTGGCCGTGGCCTGGGCCGAATTGCCCGAGGTACCGCAGGAATTCACGGCCTGGACGACGTAGAAGTAGGCCGTGTTGCAGGTCAGACCGGTGTTGGAGAACGAGGTCGTCGCCGAGGTGCCGACCAGGGTGTAGGGGCCGCCGCTCGTCGTCGAGCGGAGGATGTTGTACGAGGTCGCGCCCGACGACGCGGTCCACGACAGGTTGATCTGCGTCTGGCTCACGGCCGTGGCGGTGAGGCCGGTCGGCGCGGCCGGCGGCGCGCAGGTGCAGCCCGTGGTCACGAAGGCCGAGCAGGTGCCGTTGCAGGAGAGCGTGCCGCCGGTGAAGCCCTGGCTGGCGCAGGTCTGGCCGCTGAGGTCGGTGCCGTCGCAGACCTCGGTCCCCTCCTTCAGGTTGTTGCCGCAGACCGCGGTCGTGCCGAAGTCGACCACGGCGAAGCCCACGTTCTCCTTCTGCGTGTTGGTGGCCGAGCCGGGGAAGAACTGCCGCGTGTCGCACCAGGCGAGGTAGGCCTTGTTGCTCTTGACGTCTAGGCCCATGTACTCGCCGTACTGGTTGGGATTGCGGTTGGGATTGTCGGTGGTGTTCTCGTCCGTCGTGCTGATGCCACTGTTGTTGAACTCGGCCGACGGCTGGCTGACCTTGACGTTGGCCTCGAAGCTGACGCCGCAGTTGGTGGAGCGCGCCGTGTAGTAGTCCACTTTGCGGTTGTTGGCGTCGTTCCGGGTGTCGTGCCAGGCCACGACGACGTTGCCGTTCGACTGGTCCACCTGCAGGAAGGGGTGGAACTGGGTGCGGCCCGCGAGGCCGTCGTCGTTGACCTTGACCGGCGCCGACCAGGTGGTGCCGCCGTTCGTCGAGCGGGCGACCCAGACGTCGGTGTCGGCCACGGTGCCCGAGGCGAAGTCGCCGAAGGTGGCATAGAGCGTGCCGTCGCAGGCGCCGCCGGAGTTGTCGACGTCGACGGCGCCCATGGGGCCGATGCCGCGGGCATCTTCGGCCGGCGGCGAGTTGGCGCCGGAGAAGCCGGTCAGGTTGTGGTCGTGCACCTGGACGGGCGCCGACCAGGAGACGCCGCCGTTGGTCGACCGCGAGTACCACGTCCGCTCGTCGGTGCAGTTGGCGCCGCAGGCGAGCGAGTCCCAGATGATGTGCACGGTGCCGTTCTTCTGCACCGCGAGGTCGCAGCCGAGGTCGATGCCGCCGACCGGCGCCGTGGGGATGTCCACCTCGGTCCAGGAGACGCCGTTGTTCGAGGAGAACGCCATCTTCTCGTTGTTGTCGCGGTCCCAGCAGGTGTAGTGACGGCCGTAGAACGGGCTCGTCGGGGTGGTGTCGATGGCGTAGAAGTTCTTGTCCTCGCCGGTCCCGGTCACCCACGAGTTCTTGATGATGCCTTGCTTCACCCAGGTGGCGCCGCCGTCGGCCGAGCGCGCCAGGACCATCGAATATTGCGTCGTGGTCGCCGTGCCGCAGAGCAGCATGTAGTTGATGAAGACCTCGTTGTTGTCGTTCCAGGTGACCGCGGGATCCGAGCCGAAGATGGTCCCGGAGCAGGTCCCGAGGCCTATCACGTTGTTCGAGGGGGCGCAGGTGTGGCTCCAGGTGGTGCCGCCGTCGCTCGAATAGAAGATGGCCTGTGTCGCCTGGTTGTTGCAGGCCGCGGCCGAGCCGAAGGTGTTGGCGGCGGCGACCATCTGGTTGAGGTTGTGGGGATTGACCGCGATCTGGATCTCGCCGTCATAGTCGGTGGGGGCGGGAGTGGCGGTCGAGGCCACGTCGCGGTTGGTGCCCACCGTGACCGCCTTGTCCCAAGCCCCCCAATCGCCAACCTCGTCCCGGCCGGTGTCGACCGGCCAGCCGCTCAGCAGTTGGTCGACTTTCTCGTCGCCGTAGAGCTCGCGGGCCCGCTTCTCGTTGAGCTCGACCCAGCGGACGTGGAGCTTCAGGATGTACTCGGGGATGAAGACCTCGTAGTGCCTCACTTCCATGTCGATCTGCAGGTATTCGAGGGGCGACAGTGGCATTTTTTTCAGAAACGCATCCACGGCCACGCGGTCGTTGAGGTTTGCGTTCGCCTGCTTTTCCAGTGTCTTGAGGCTGGAGTCGCGTTTGAAGGCGTCATAGGCGGAACGGAGCTGTCTGTGGAGCGCGGCTTTCGACATCGGTTGGTCCGCGAAGGCGGTGCCGGTCGTCATCAAGACGACGAAGCACAGTGCGCTCCCCAGGGCACGGGTCATTCGCTGCATGGGATTGTTTCCTCCTGCGTCAGAGTAAGGTCGAGGCCGGACCATCCGGCCATGGACAAAGCGCAGTGGATAGGGCTGCGCTAAGGGTTGACTTGACGGTGCAGCAGACCGCTGTGAATTCTAGGGAGATGGAGCCTCTACATCCTCTGGTGCTTCGCGCCCGGATTTGGGGACAAGTTTCAGGCTCAGGACCGCCTTGCTTTGCCGCAGGGCTCTCGCTAGACTGCTGTTACCGATGACGAACTCCCGAAGTGAATGGGAGCGGGAGCTGAACGCTTCCACCGCGGCGAGCGTTTCCCGGAGCGCCTGTCCTCCAGAGCTCCGGGTGCCGGCGCTCACCCTTCTGGCCCATCCGGACCTCCGGCGCGTGGGGGAGCGCGTCCTGTTGCCGGCCCTGAGCTCGGGCCGGACGGTTTCGTTGTCGCGCCTCACGCCGCTGTTTGCGCAACCCGGCGCCGGAGACGCGCGCCCGCTCGCCGATCCTCATCTGAGCCGCAGCCCGGTCTACCTGACCCCGGGAGACCGGCCCGGCTCCCTCCGGCTCACGGCCGAGACGAACGGATGCCGGCTCGACCTCCTCGGCGCCGGCACCCCGAGCGAGGTCTCGGCGGCCGAGATGGAGCGCGGGGTGGTCGTCCTGCTGGCCAACCGGGTGGCGCTGCTCCTTCACCTCCTGCCTCCGGTCCTGCCGCGCGAGAGCGAACGCTTCGGGTTGATCGGCGAGAGCTCGGCCCTGCTCCTCCTGTGCCGGGAGATCCGGCGGGTCGCCGTGCTCGCCGTGCCGGTCCTGCTGCGCGGCGAGACGGGGACCGGCAAGGAGCTCGCGGCGCGCGGCATTCACGCTGCTGGGCCGCGCCGGGACCGGCCCTACCTGGCCTTGAACCTGGGAGCGGTCCCGCCGGCGCTCGCCGCCTCGGAGCTCTTCGGCGCGGCGCGCGGCGCTTTCACCGGGGCCGACCGGCGGCGGGAGGGCTTCTTCGAACGTGCCGACGGCGGCACCCTGTTCCTCGACGAGGTGGGCGAAGCGCCGCCGGAGGTGCAGGTCCTCCTGCTGCGGACCCTGGAGAGCGGCGAGATCCAGCCGGTGGGCGCCGAGGGGCTGCGACGGGTCGACGTGCGGGTAGTGGCCGCCACCGACGCGGATCTCGAGGCCGCCGTCACCCAGGGGCGGTTCCGGGCCCCGCTGCTCCATCGCCTGCGTGGCGTCGAGGTCCGGCTGCCATCCCTCCGCGAGCGCCGGGATGACGTCGGCCGGCTGCTTGTCCACTTCCTGCGCCAGGAGCTCGCGCCCTTGGGGGAAGAGCGCCGGCTCGACGATCCCGGTCCCCACGGCCGGCCCTGGCTGCCGGCGGCTCTGGTGGCGCGCCTGGCCGATTACGATTGGCCCGGCAACGTGCGCGAGCTGCGCAACGTCGCACGCCATCTGGCCATGGAGGGCCGCGATGCCGAGCAGGCCGAGCTCCCCGCAGCCGTGGCACGAGCGCTCGCCGGGACCGTCCCGTCCGAGCGACCCTCCGAGCGTCCTCCGGACGTGCCCGAGCCGCCGGCGCCGCCGCGAGAGCGCACCGCATACCGGTCCACCTCGGAGATCGGGGAGGACGAGCTGCTGGGGGCCTTGCGTGCCAGCCGTTTCAACCTCGCGAGCGCAGCCGCGCGCCTCAACGTCTCGCGCACCTCCCTCTACGCTCTGGTCGAGCGTCACGGAGCCATCCGCAAGGCCGCGGACCTCAGCCGCGACGAGATCGCATCGGCCCTCGAACGCGCGGGCGGCGACCTGGACGCGGCGGCCGACGACCTCCGCGTCTCCCCCCACGGCCTCAAGATCCGGCGCACCGAGCTCGGGGACGGCTGACATGGAGCCCGAGCGGATCGGCCCCTACCGCCTGGAGAGGAAGCTTGGGATCGGCGGTATGGGCGTGGTCTACGCGGCCTGGGACGAACGGCTCGACCGCCGCGTGGCCTTGAAGCAGATCCGGCCGGAGATGGCGGGGGATCCGCTCCGCCGCGAGCGTTTCCGCCGCGAGGCGCGCGCCGTGGCCCAGCTCGACCATCCCGCGATCGTGCGCATCCACGACCTGCTCGAGACGCCGGACGGCGACTGGCTCGTCCTGCAATACGTCGAAGGCCCCACCCTCGCCCAGCGGCTGCGCCAGGGACCCCTGCCGCCCGAGCAGGTGCTCACCCTGGCGCGGGACGTCCTGGGGGCCCTGGAGGCGGCGCACTCGGCAGGCCTCCTGCACCGCGACCTCAAAGCCGAGAACGTCGTCCTCACTCCTGCCGGCCGCGCCATGGTTCTGGACTTCGGGCTCGCCAAGCTCTACGGATCGGACCCAGCGGCGGGCGAGACCGCGGCTTTCACCGCCGGCACTGCCGGGGTCGTCGGCACCTACCGCGCTATGTCTCCGGAGCAGGCCAACGGGCTCGCCCTCGATCCGCGGTCGGACCTGTTCTCCCTAGGCGTCCTGCTCTACGAAGCGGCGACCGGCGACTCCCCGTTCCAGGCCGCAACGCCGGTCGCGACCCTGACCCGGGTCTGCACCCATCTCCAGACGCCTGCCCGCGAGCTGGTTCCCTCGATCCCTGAGCCCCTTTCAGCGCTGATCGACAGCTTGCTGGAGAAGGACGCCCACCGTCGCCCCCGGAGCGCCAGCGCGGCACTCACCCGGATCCAGGCCGCGAACGAGGCGACGGTCCTGTCTGAGAGCGACGGGACGATCTCCAAAACCCCCTACCGCGGCCTCCGGGCTCCCCGCCGTCTGCCGCTCATCGCGGCCCTGGTTCTACTGGTGGCCCTGGGGCTCGTCCTCGCCTGGCGCCTGCGTTTCCCGAGCCCGCCGCCAGCGCCACGCGAGCCGCTCTACGTGGCCGTGGCCCGTCCCGAGGTCGGCCTCGGCACCGGACGGGAGGACGTGGCGCTGGCCGCCGCGGCCCTGCAAGCGGCCTCCCTCCGGGCGCTCACCTCGCTGGAGGGAGTCGCCGCGCTCGCTCCCCCCGCTCCGGAGCCCGGCGAGCCGGCTCCGACCGTCCAGCGACTCTCCCGGCTGCTGGCCGCCGAAGAGGTCGTGACTGCGACCCTCGACTGCCAGGCCCACCAGTGCCAGGCCGTGCTGCGCCGCCAGCGCGGCAGCGATGGGAAGCTCCTCGCGAGCACGGCGCCCTTCGAGGTGCCGCTCGACGACCTACGCCTCCTGGACACCGCCATCTCCACCTATCTCAAGCCGCTCTATGGCGGATTCCAGGCACGGCCAGGGGCTTCTCAGCTCCAGGTGCGTGCCGAGGATTACGAGCGTTACCTGCGCGTGCTGCGGAAGTGGACAGCCGAGCGGCCGGCCGATCTCCAGCCGCTCTTCGCCGAGCTCGATCAGATCCGCCTCGGATCGCCGCAATTCCTGGATGCCTATCTCCTGGAAGCCGATCTGGAAGGGTACCGCTTCTTCCTGACCCGCGACGCCAAACAGCTCGACCATGCGCTCGGCCTGATCGCGGAGGCACGGCGGATCGCACCGGCGGATCCGCTGCCTCTCGATACGATGTTCAACGTCACGCTGAACACGGGCCGGCTCGGCGAGGCCGAGGAGGCCCTGATCTTGCTGGAGCAGCGCCTCCCCGGCGATCCACGGCTCCTGCAACAGCGGGCCATGCTGAGCGAGCAGAGGGGGGACCGCCGGAAAGCCCTGGAGCTCCAGCGCGCCGCCGTCGATCGCCGTCCTTCGGCCCAGTTCCTGATCAGGCTTGCCAACCTCGAGATGCGTTTGGGGGAGATGGCCGCGGCCCGCAGCACGCTGGAGGATCTCCTGCGCCGCGTCCCCGGGCTTGCGAGCGCCGAAAACCTCCTTGCCCAGCTCGAGTTGGAGGCGGGAGACCCGGCTCGCGCCGCCGCCCTCTATACAGATCTCGCCCGCCGCCGCCCCAGTTTTACCGAGCTTTCGAACCTCGGCCTCAGCCAGCTCCTCCTCGGCCACTATGGCGAGGCGGCCACGAGCTTGCGGCAAGCCTATGGGCTTGCACCCAAGTCCTTCTCCGCTGCCCTGAACCTCGCGGACGCCGAAACCCTGCTGGGGCATCGGGCCGAGGGAGAGTCGCTCTACCGGCGCGTGATCGAGCTGGCAGCGCACGACCCCGCCCCGGGTGACTGGCAGCTCCTCGGGGCCAGGGCGCAGGCGCAAGCCCACCTCGGCCTCAGGAAAGAAGCTGCCGCCACGATCCAACGGGCCGTGATCGCCGCGCCGGACAACCCCGACCTCGCCTTCGAGGCGGCGCTGGTCTACGCGGTGATCGGCGAGACCTCCTCGGCCCGCGCCAGCGCCGATCGAGCCTTGGACCACGGCTACAACCGGCGCTGGTTCTCGCTCCCCTGGTTCGAGCCCTTGCGGCAGGATCCAGACTTCCGCAAGCGGCTCGAAGAGTAGGCCGAGATCATCGCCATCAGGTTGGCGGTCCCATCGGCGGGTCGTTGATGATTACCGGGTCGCCCGGATAGATAGTCCCACCGTAAGAAACATAAATTTGGAAATGATGATGCAGCGTTGTAGGCGTCGAGTTGAAGTCCCAGACCGCAAAATATGTGGGGCTGTACGAATGGACCTGGAAATCCTGAGGCGGGTTGTTCGTGCTGCCCACGTCGGTAAACCACTGCATCGGGTAGGACAGAAAAGCCGCGTCTACAGCCGTAGGCGCGGGATCGAGCGTGAAGGTGAACAGGGCCAACGGTGACTTAACGGTGACTGGGTCACCCGGACCCAGTGGTGGTGGTGGTGTTGGGAAGCCAGTGGTTGGAGTAAACGTGATCGGAGGCGAGCTATCGGGGTTGAAGTTTACCAGGTAATTGTAGATTGCGATCGGGTCCATTTCTTTCCATCCTTTCTGTCAAGTTTCTGAACCAGCCTTCTAGCACAATGCGTACCATGTCGTGACCACAGTGCCCCATGGGCAGGATGGACCGTCCGACGGTACCGTCGGACGGTAGGGGAGAGCGTCGGGACGGTAGGTTGCCCCTCAATAACGTGCTCTCCCGCGTGATTTGACCTGGCACGGCGCTTGCGCTGTCCTGGCTTGCCGGCGGCAAGCAGCGCAGGATCGATCGTGGAAGCCTCGTCCATAGCGGACGAGAAAAAGACACTCGCCATTCCGCGAAACTTTAACAAAGTAAGGAGAGTTATCATGGCGTATCAGATCGTCGTCGGTACTGAACAGTCGTGCCCAGCGAGTAGCTCGCAATGGGTTCAGTGGTCTTACAGCGTCGGCTCCAGCACCATCGTCAGCGTCGGTTTCCAAAACAGCGGATTAGCAATGGATTTTTATGTTTCACAGATGTTTCCGCAATCGGCGACGCTGGGGTTTTGGCAGGTGGTCAACACCTCGCTGACATCCACCAACTGGTGGCCCATCATCGTTGTCGACACAGGAGGCGATGCGGCGAGCACCGAGAAGGGGACAATCAGGGTCGTGGAAACCAAACGACTGACTCAAAAAGAGTAGCTGTGCGCGCAGCCTGCAACATTGCCACCTCGCGCCAGCGGGGTGGCAGCTTATAGCGGCGGCGTCCCCCTGGATTGGCCTCCGGGCCCAACAGGTGCCAGCCGGGAGGGTCTGTGTTACCCCGAGCTCGTGGAGTCGGACTCGGAGCTCGTTGGCAAAACGCGGCTGAGAAATATTGCAGCCACTCTCAAGAGGGAGCGAAATGATGAGCGAATCACCAACTCGTTCGCGGGTCTTTATTTGGTGCCTATTCTGTGCCATTCTTTTTGAGCTCTTCGGTTTCTCTCGCGGCGACGCGGCCAACCTGGCCGAGCCGTCCTCCCGGATCCCCGGGCTCTCTCCCAGCGCCTTCAGCCACGGGGTGCGGGGGAAGATGCGACCGGCCGGCGCTCCCGCAACCTCCCCTGTGAAGCTCTCGACCTGCACGTTCGACTCGAATCGCAACGTCACCATTGGATCGTCGGGCTGCGGGCCGGACGTTTACGTCGATCAATCGTTCACCGGCTCGGCCGGGCTCGGTGTCATCACCATCGCCCCGGACGGCCAACTCGTCTTCCTCGACAATCAGAGCACCCAAATCGACACTCGAGGGATCATAGTCAAAGGCCTCCTGGAGGCCGGCGATGCACAGAGTCCGATCGGCGCCGGCAACGTGGTGACCCTCAACTTCACCGACCCGCTCGTCGCCGTCGGCGCGACCAAGGGGATCTCCGTCCACGCCGGCGGTACTCTGCTGCTTTATGGCCAGACCGGCGTGGTGGCGCCAGCGACCACGCTGCCGGGCGCCAATCCCCAGGCGCCGAGCTGGGCCTACCTGGCCGCGCCGGCCGGGCCTCCCGCCGCCTATGGCCAGGGCCTCGGCGTGGCGAGCCCGGTCGCGGCCAACGGCGCCACCACGCTGGTGGTCACCGACAAGGTCGACTGGCAACCCGGCCAGTGGATCGTAGTGGCGGGCACCGACTTCTCGCCCGACGGCGCCGAGTTCGTCCTGATTTCGACCGTCACCTGCTCCGGCACGGGCGGCGGGGCCTGCACGATCACGCTCAACCCGAGCACGCCTCTGGTCAACTATCATTTCGGCGGCTTGGCCCCGGACACCGGCCCGGCGGCCTTCCAGGATACCTTCGCCAAGAATTATGGTGTCGACGAGCGCGCCGAGGTCGGCCTGGTGAGCCGCAATGTCAAGCTGACCGCGACGATCACCGGTCTTGACCACGCCAACGGCGGTGAGATCATCATCATGAACGGGTTCGCCCAGGTGGCGATCCAGGGCGTGGAGATCGAGAAGTTCGGCAAGGACCAACTCGGCAGCTACCCGATCCACTTCCACATGGCGGGCACTGTGACGCCCGGTACCGTGCTGATCAACAGCAACACCATCCACCACAGTTACAACAAGTGTGTCACTCTACATTCGACCAATGGCATCACCCTCTCCAACAACGTCTGCGCCCGTGCGGTGGGGCACCTCTATTACCTGGAAACCGGGACCGAGCAGGGCAATACCTTCGCCTACGATCTCGGGATCGGCGCGATGAGCAACGCCTTCAGCATACCCGCGACCAATACCGCCGCGCTGGGCGCGTTCTGGGCGGGCGACTATCTGACCAACGCGAGCGGCGCTGCTGCCGGCCTGAGCAATGGATATAACGGCTTCAACGTCGCCTTCACCGACAATGCTCCAGCTACGGTGCTCGGCACATCGACAACGGCTTCGGGATTCTGGATCACGAACCTTGGGCAGAATACGTTCATCGGCAACTCGATCTCCGGGTGCCAGGATTTGGGGACTGGCTTCTGGATCCTGCCGCCCGCCTCCGCGGCGAACCTTCCTCTCCCGCCCGGCAATTTCGCGCAGAACCGGGCTCACGGCTGTTACACCGGATTCGACACCGCCTCTGATTATGGAGTGTCCGGAGCGCTACTCTATACGCCGCAGGGCAACTGCCTGAGCGGCAGCGGCGGCTCCGGCACCAATTGTGACGTGGTGACCGAGCTCGACCAGCTCACCGCCACTCGCAATCGCAACCAAGGCATCTGGGTGCGCGCAAGCTGGTACGACGTCGAGCAGGCGCGTCTCGCCACCAACCGCGACGGGGTCTCGCTGGTCTCGAGCGGCGGAACCGAGGGCTCGCCGCCAGGCGAATGGAGCCTGCTCCGAGACGCGATTATCGTTGGCATCAGCACCAACAATCCGAACCGCTTCGGACCTTGTCCGTACGCCGGTCAGAACGGCTTCGGCGGCAACGCGGGCTGCTACGCGCCAGTGGTGGTGAGCAACAACGTGAGCAGCAACGGTTATCCGATGCCGGATTGGAACCTGTTCGGCGTCATGTTCTACGACGGCCCGGCGCGGCTCGAGGGAGTACACTTCGTCAACTTCAATCAGGACATCTCCAATTACCTCACGGCGAGCGACCTCGCCTACTTCAATTTCTATCCCTTTACCAACTTCATGCCCTGCCACGGCAGCTCGCCGCCGACCTTCCAGTACGAGGGTGACGCGGCGATGGGCTGGTTCCAGTCCAACGTCAACAGTTACCCCCCCACCCAGTACGCCGAGGGCTTGACCTATCACAACGTGGATCTGCGCCACGAGATCTACACTCAGAGCGTGGAGGAGAATGCTTGCGTGGGCAACCTGGCCGACTTCGCGGACGGGGACAAGTTCACGGTCATCCTCGATCACGATCAGAGCCTGACCGGCCTCCATGTGGTGACGAGCGGGTCGAGCCCGACCTCGGTGCGCGGCGTCCACCCGATCTCGCTCAACAACCTTCCCTTCCTGGCCGGCCCCGGCACGGCGGACGAGTGCCTCTCGATGGGCCAGCAGGACGCCGCGCTCGAGGGCCGGCCGACCTCGCTGATCAGTCCTTACAACTACGCTACGCTGGAATTTTCCGCTCTGACAGGGTGCAACGGCAATGGCTCGTGCCAGAACAACAGCGTACTGATCTTCACCAAGGACCAGGTCGACTATGGTGGACAGATCCAGTTCACGGACGTTGCCATCAACACTGCCTCCAAAACCACATTCCCGGTGAAGTGCGGTGGCTCCGCGATTGCGGGGAGCTCTGGCGTCCCGGGCCACGCCTGCGTCGCGCTCACCGGCCGCAATAGCGAGGGCATTTACGAGCCGAAGCTGATGAATGGCCTCGGCTATACGGTCGGAGCCTCCGCGGGGATGCCGAGCTTCGTCTCGCTGATGTTCGGCGATGCCAGCGTGCCGGGTGGGATCTCGGCGGATAATCCGTTCCACGCGCGGGTCGGCATCTGCTACAAGAACCAGGGTGCCTCGGCCCCCGCCGCTTCGGCGTTCACAGTCTACAAGGGCAGCAAGTCCTTCTCCGGTCCCAACGGCAATTTGGGCACGTTGGCGCCCGACTACTACAACCAGCTCGCCTGCAATGGCCTGGACAATGATCTGTGCGTCGACACTCCCAATTGCCTCAGCACTCTGTGCCCGAGTGCGCTGTTCTACTACGGCGGCAGTTCGAGCCAGACTCAGGCGGCGCTGCCGCAGGTCGCAACCATCGCTGACTTGAACAATCCGAGCAAATGCCCGAACGGCGAGTGCTGGTTCTACGACCGGGCCAGCGGTCTGCTGTTCCTCAACGTGGTGCAGGAAGTGCAGAATGCCGGCGGTCCCTACTCGTCTCCGCTCGGCACCTGCGCCGGGTCGCCTAGCGGGCCCTGTGCCAAGGAGGATTTCTATTCCTACCCTGCTACGGGCGCCGAGCTCTACACCGTCCTCGCCGACAGCAGTTACACGCCGACAGGGGCTTCGGCGTGCATGCCCTACGGCGGCGTCTCGCCTGTCGGGCCCGTCTTGCCGGACTACACCCAGCCCTATCCGAGCGGTCTGAATCAGCTCGCCTACAGTGGCGGAACGGTGATCGCCACCGTACTGCAGGCTGCGAACCCCAGCTTTCCGCACCAGGTGCTTACCAACGCGCCGGCGAACCTCTGTCCGACCTACGCACCCTCGTCACCGGACTGGAGTCCGGCGCCGAGCTCGGCGGTCCCGGCCGTGGCGCAGTTGTCGGTGGGCACGGGAGGCACCGCCATCATTCCCGGCGCAACGGGCATCAACGGGGCCAGTCTGTATCTTTTCCTGCCGAACCTCTCCTACACGGTCCAAGGAAGCGAACCAGGCGGATCGAGCACCTGCAGCCAGAGTTTTACCTTCAACTACGCGGGCATCACCAACAGCCCCACCAACAACGGCGGAAACTGCTGCCCGCTCACCTATAACCCCCCCTCTCCCTCGGGGGTCCCCACGATCCAGGTCGGTGCGCCACCATGGCCCTCGTGTCCGACAACAGGGTAGGGGCTCTCGACAGCACCAACCGCTGCCATACGCCTTCGAGCCACGCTGACGGGGACTGGCGTTCCTGTCAGCGCAAGTGCGCTACGATCCGTCCGGGGGTTGAAGACCGGACATGATTCGTAGCCGCTTTCGCCTCCTTGTCCTGGGCCTCGCGGTCTTTCTCTGGGCCTGCGCTTCGGGGGGCCGCCCGGCCGGCGAGGCTCTGCTGCATCCCGAATCTCCGGAGGTCAACCGCCGGGCTCCTGACGGGTTCCGGGTGCGGCTGGAGACGAGCCGGGGGCTCATCGTGCTGGAGATCCACCGCGACTGGGCTCCTCGCGGGGCGGACCGGTTCTACAACCTCGTCCGCCAGGGCTATTACGACGATACGCGCTTCTTCCGGGTGGTCGCGGGGCGGTGGGCGCAGTTCGGCATCCATGGTGATCCGCAGGATCTCGACGCTCTGGCGGGGGCGGACTTTTCCAGACGACCCGCGCCGCGCATCGAACGTTCGCGGTACCATCGCCTTCGCGTTCGCCGTCCCCAACGGCCGGACGACGCAGGTGTTCTTCAATCTGAAGGACAACTCGGAGTCGCTCGATGCGCAGGGGTTCGCGCCGTTCGGACGGGTGATCGAGGGGATGGACGTGGCCGACGCGCTGAACGCCGAGTACGGCGAGTCGGCAGGGGGTGGGATCCGCGGCGGCAAGCAGGATCCTCTGTTCGCGGGTGGCAACGCGTATCTCGACCGCGAGCTCCCGCGGCTGGACCGCATCTGGCGGGCCCGGGTCGTGAAATGAAGCAGTCCTGGAGGAATCATGACGCTACGCCTTCGGATCCTTCCTGTCCTCGTCGTGCTGGTCCTCGCCGCCTGCGCTCCGGCCATGGCGGCGTCCTATCTCGATCCGGTCCAGGGCGATTTCGTCCTCCACGATTTCCATTTTTCGACGGGCGAGACGCTGCCGGAGCTGAAGATCCACTACCGGACGCTGGGCAAGCCGGTGCGCGACGCGCAGGGGGTGACGCGCAACGCCGTGCTCGTCCTCCACGGCACCACGGGCGCCGGGAGCAATTTCATTTCGGAGACCTTCGCCGGCCGGCTCTTCGGTCCGGGGCAGCTCCTCGATGCAACGCGCTACTTCATCGTATTGCCCGACGGCATCGGCCATGGCCAGTCGAGCAAGCCGAGCGACGGGCTGCACATGCGCTTCCCCCGCTATACCTATGACGACATGGTGACCGCCCAGTACCGGCTGCTCACCGAGGGGCTCCAGGTGAGCCACCTGTTCCTGGTGATGGGCACGTCCATGGGGGGCATGCACACGTGGGTGTGGGGAGAGAAGTATCCGAGCTTCATGGACGGGCTCGTGCCGCTGGCGAGCGCGCCGACCCAGATCGCGGGCCGCAACCGCGTGATGCGCAAGATGATCCGCGACTCGATCGAGGGCGATCCCGAGTGGCGCAACGGCAATTATCAGGCACCGCCGCGCCAGGGCCTCGCCGGGGCTCTTCACATCCTGCTGATGATGACCAGCAGTCCCCTCCAGTGGCAGAAGACGGCGCCTACCCGCGATCAGGCCGACGCCTTCCTCGCCGATCAGATGCAGCGCCGGCTGGCCACGATGGATGCTAACGACATGCTCTACGCCTTCGACGCCTCGCGCGAGTACGATCCCTCCAAGGAGTTGGAGAAGATCACGGCGCCTGTGCTCGCCATCAATTCGGCGGACGACCTCGTCAATCCGCCCGAGCTGGGGCTGATGGAGAAGCTCATGCCGCGCGTCAGGAAGGGGCGCTACGTGCTGATCCCCATCAGCGACGAGACGCGAGGGCACGGCACGCACTCCCTGCCGGCGGTGTGGGGATCGTATCTGGAGGCGTTCCTCAAGGAGCTGCGGGCGGCCGGGACCTGACAGCGGGTGGGCAGGATACTCCTGGATTGCGAGCTTTCGGCACTCCGTCACCTTTTGGTCGCGGCCGGCACCAGACTTTTGTAAAAGGACTTGTAGGCTCGTCAGCGAGAGAGCCGCAAAGCTTCGCGTGCCCGTGGCGGTTCGTGCCGGTTGCGGATCCGTCTCGATGGACCTTCATACCCCGGCCGGAAGAGCGGGGGCAGAGCGAGGGAGGTAGTCATGGAGAGGTCGAAGCTGTCGTCGCGAAGCAGGAAGGCCGGGCTTGCCGGCTTGCTCGGGATCGTGCTGGCCAGCGCGGTCTGGGGGTTGAATCCCAAGGAGCCGGAGACATACCTGGAGCACAAGGCGTTCTTCAAACCGGAGCTGTACATCAGCAGCTCCCAGTTGCCCTTGGAGGAGATCGTCGGCCGGCTCCCCAACCGGGCGGTGTGGGAGCGTTACATGGCGGCGCAGGAGAAAGCCGCGCTGGAGTCGCCCGGCCGGGCGATGCCGCTCGCTTTCATCGATCCGCGCTCGGGAGCGGCCACCAATCTGGTGGGATCGTTCCCCCTCGTCCCCGGCCGTGGCATGGGCAACAAGCTCAAGCTCGCGGACCTCTCGGCCAAGCTGGGCCGGCCGGTCGACAAGGTCGATGCCCGGACGATCGCCGACCTGGTGCTCGCCTTCATCACCGCGAACCAGGGCCTGCTGGGCATCGACATGACCCAACTCGGCAGCCTCCGCGCCGCCGACGTGTCGCCGGAGCTGTGGAACGTGAGCATCCCGCAGACCTACAAGGGAGTCCCGGTCCGCTATGGACGCCTGGCCGCGACGATCAACCGCGGCAACCTGGTGGTGATCGGTACCGAGACCTGGGGTGACGTGCGGGGCCTCAACACGGCGCCCACGATCGCCGCCGCCCAGGCCCTGACCGCCGGCTTCGCCTATGCCGGCGGGCAATCGGCCATGGATCAGATCCTGAGGCAGCCGGCGCTGGAGATCGTCCCGGTGGCGCCGCAGGCGACCCAGAAGGGCGAGGGCTTCGCGGGCAAGGTCGGCTCCGGCTACAGCCACCGCCTGGTCTGGACCTTCCTCTTCCAGCGGCTGCCCGACGACGCCCAATGGGAGGTCATGGTCGACGCCCACAGCGGCGAGGTCCTCGCGCTGCAGGACGTCAACCACTACGTCAATCAGCAGATCACGGGGGGCGTCTATCCGCTGACCGCCACCGGGGTCTGCCCCACGCCCGGCACCTGCGGCACCCTGCAGAGCGGCTGGCCCATGCCGTTCGCGGATACGGGGCTCGCCTCGCCGAACAACTTCACCAACAGCGCCGGCCTCTTCAACTACACGAGCGGCACGACGACCACCACTCTGACCGGCCGTTATGTGGACATCGTCGACACTTGCGGCGCGGTCAGCAACAGCTCGACGATCGGCGCGATCAACCTCGGCGGCACCAACAACCAGCACGACTGCACCACGGGCGGCGGCTCGGTCGGCAACACCCCGGCCGCGCGCACCGCTTTCTATGAGGTCAACAAGCTCGCCGAGATGGCCCGCGGCTGGCTGCCGACGAATACCTGGCTGCAGAGCCGGTTGACCACCAACGTCAACATCAACAATACCTGCAACGCGTTCTGGGGCGGCTCATCGATCAACTTCTACCGCTCGGGCGGCGGTTGCCGCAACACAGGCGAGATCGCGGGCGTGTTCGATCACGAGTGGGGGCACGGCCTCGACGACAACGACGCCGCCGGCGTGCTCTCGAGCTCCAGCGAAGGATACGCGGACATCGCGGCGATCTATCGCCTGCAGACCTCCTGCGTGGGTCACGGCTTCTTCTCGACCAGCAACAAGGGATGCGGCCAGACGGCGGACGTCACCGGCTTCAACGCCAATGAGGCCCAGCAGGGCGCAACCCACTGCGATCTCGACTGCTCGGGAGTGCGCGACGCCGACTGGGACAAACATGCGGACCATACGCCCGACACGCCTCTCGGCTTCGTCTGCACCTCCTGTCTCACGGGCTCCGGCCCCTGCGGCCGGCAGGTGCACTGCGCCGCGGCGCCGGCGCGGCAGGCGGCCTGGGACCTGGTGGCGCGCGACCTGCGCGGCGCTCCGTTCAATCTCGACAGCCAGACGGCCTTTATCGTGGCCAACCGGATTTTCTATCAAGGCAGCGGCAACATCGGCGCCTGGCACTCCTGCACCTGCGGCGGCACGGCGACCGGCTGCGGCGCGGCCAACGGCTACATGCAGTGGCTGGCGGCTGACGACGACAACGGCAACCTCAACGACGGCACACCGCACATGACGGCGATCTTCAACGCCTTCAATCGCCACGGCATCGCCTGCGCCACGCCCACGGCGGTCAACAGCGGCTGCGGCGCCGGACCCACCGTGGCGACCACGCTCGCCGCCACGGCCGGCGACACCCAGGCCTCGTTGTCGTGGAACACGGTGACGGGGGCGACGCGGTACTGGGTGTTCCGCAGCGAAGGCCATGCCGGTTGCGACTTCGGCAAGGCCAAGATCGCGGAGGTGACCAGCACGTCCTTCGTGGACACGCAGGTGGCCAACGGCCGGAATTATTTTTATAACGTGGTGGCGGCCGGCGCGTCGAACGCCTGCTTCGGCCGCGCCAGCAACTGCCTGACGGTGACGCCGGCGGTCTCGGTCACGCCCGACTTCACGCTCGCCTGCGCGCCGTCGAGCCTGTCGGCCGCCCAGGGCGGCAGCGCCACGAGCACCTGCACCGTGGCCTCACAAAATGGTTTCAACAGCGCGGTCAACCTGTCGTGCACCGGTCTGCCGAGCGGTGCCACCTGCTCCTTCGCTCCCGCTTCCGTGACGCCGCCGTCGGGCGGCAGCGCCAACAGCACGCTGACCGTGAGCGTGTCGGGTACGACGGCCACCGGCACCACCAGCTTCCAGGTGCAGGGCGTGAGCGGCGTGCTCACCCACAACGCCGCTCTGTCGCTCACCGTGACGGGGCCGGGCCCGGTCACCGTTTTCTTCGACGACTTCACGACCGATCAGGGCTGGACCCGCAATCCGTCAGGCACCGACACGGCGACCACGGGCCTCTGGGAGCGCGGCGTGCCGCAGCCGACCAACTCCAGCGGTCCCAAGCAGATTGCGGCGTTGAGCCCCACCAACGACCTGGTGACCGGCGCCGCGGCCGGCGCTGCGGCCGGCGATCAGGACATCGACGGCGGCGTGACCTCGATCCGGTCACCGGCCATCACCCTGCCGTCTACGGGCACGCTGACGCTGTCGCTCTCCTACTACTTCGCCCACGGCACCAACTCCTCGACGGCTGATTTCCTGCGCGTGACCGTGGTCGGCGCCACCTCGACGCAGGTCTTGCAGGAGCTGGGCTCGACCACCGACGACGACGCAGTGTGGGCCAGCTCTTCGTCCAACATCAGTGCCTTCGCCGGGCAGACGATCCGTATCCTGATCGAAGCGGCGGACGCGTCCACGGCCAGCCTGGTCGAGGCCGCCATCGACGACGTGAGGATCACGCAGCAGTAGGCCGCACGTACAGGTAGAGATCGCGGGGGCGCTCCGGCGCTCCCGCGATTTTTTTGCCGAGGCGGCGTCGCAGATATAGTCGGCGCCATGCCGATCGCCTTCGCCGCCGCCTCGGGCGACGTCTCGCGGATCTTCATCGAGCTCGGTGCGGCGATCGTGGGCCTCGCGATCCTGGCCCGCCTGGCGAGCCGGTGGGGTTTTTCGGCCATCCCTCTTTACCTTCTGGCGGGGCTCGCCTTCGGCAATGGCGGGCTGCTGCCGCTCAACGTCAGCCAGAATTTCGTCCACATCGGCGCGGAGATCGGCGTCGTCCTGCTGCTGTTCATGCTCGGCCTGGAGTACACGGGCGAGGAGCTGGGGCTAAGCCTGCGCACGGGGTTGCCGGCGGGTCTGGTGGATTTCGCGCTCAACTTCCTGCCCGGGCTCGTCGCCGGGTGGCTGCTGGGGTGGGGAGCGCTGCCGGCCGTGCTGCTGGGTGGCGTGACCTGGATCTCGTCGTCGGGCGTGATCGCCAAGGTGCTGGGTGAGCTGGGGCGGATGAGCCATCCGGAGACGCCCACCATCCTGACGGTCCTGGTGCTGGAGGACCTGGCCATGGCCGTGTACCTGCCGCTCGTCTCCGTGCTGCTCGTAGGGCGCGGGCTGCGGGAGGGGCTGGTCTCCGTGCTGATCGCCCTAGCCACGGTGGGAGTGGTGCTGTTCGTGGCCGTGCGCTACGGCAAGGCGATCAGCCGCGCGGTGGCCCATCAATCGGACGAGATCATCCTACTGAGCACGTTCGGTCTGGTCCTGCTGGTGGCGGGTGTGGCGCAGCGGCTCCAGGTGTCGGCGGCGGTAGGGGCCTTCCTCCTCGGTATCGCATTGACGGGCGCCATCGTCGAGCAGACCCACCGGATGCTCGCGCCGCTGCGCGACCTGTTCGCCGCCACCTTTTTCTTCTTTTTCGGTCTGGAGATCGATCCGGCGAGCCTCCCCCGGGTGCTGCCGCTGGCAGCGGCCTTGGGCGCCGTGACCGCGCTGACCAAGATGCTCACCGGCTGGTGGGCGGCCCGCCGGGCCGGGATCGATCCGCCCGGCCGCTGGCGGGCCGGGGCCACCCTGGTGGCGCGGGGCGAGTTCTCCATCGTCATCGCTGGGCTCGGGGTGGGCCTGGAGCCGCAACTGGGGCCGCTCTCAGCCGCCTACGTGCTGCTGCTCGCCATACTGGGGCCGATCCTGGCGCGGTTCGTGGCACCGCGGGGGAGCAAAGTGGAGACGGCGGCGAGATGACACTCTGATCCTCTGATATACTGTCCCCAGGAAAAAACCTCTTGGGACAGCACGACCTCAGCTACCGTCTTTTCTTTTCCCATGCCCGCATGGTGTGCGACCTCCTGCGCGAGATGGTCGGGGAGGCCTGGGTGGAGGTCATCGACTTCGCCTCCGCGGAGAGGGTCAACGCCTCCTTCGCCTCCGAGACCCGGCGGAACCGGGAGAGCGACGTCATCTGGAAGTTCCGGCGGCGGGATACCGGCGATCCGGTCTACGTCTACGTGCTGTTGGAGTTCCAATCCCGGCCGGACCGTTACATGCCGGTGCGCCTGATGACCTACATCGGCATGTTCTACGAGCAACTGATCGCGGAGGGGCGGCTGGCGCCGTCGGGCCGGCTGCCGCAGGTGATCCCCATCGTGGTCTACAATGGACTGGGATCGTGGGGTACGCCCCTGGACCTGGCCGAGATGATCGAGCGCTTCGATCCGTTGGCTGAAGCTTACGTGCCGCACCTGCGCTACAAGCTGGTCCACGAGGCGGCCTACAGCGCGGAGGAGCTCGGGGAGAAGCAGAGCCCGGTGGCGGACCTGTTTCGCCTGGAACGGAGCACGAGTTGGAAGGACGTTCTCGTTGGAGTTGAGCGTCTTGAAGAGCACGTAGAGCCCGACACGGAGCCGGAGCTGTATCGTGCGTTCGTAGGGTGGCTCCGAGAGGTGATCTTCCGTCGCCTGGGAATACCTGCGGACGAGATCCCCCAGGGACTGACCTTGAAGGAGTTTATACCGATGCTCGCCGAACGAATTGATTCCTGGAGAGAGGAAGATCGACAGCAGGGCCGGCAGGAAGGGCGGCAGGAAGGCTGGCAGGAAGGGCGGCAGGAAGGGCGGCAGGAAGGCCGGCAGGAAGGCCGGCAGGAAGGAGAAGCCAGGGCTCTGCTGCGGTTGCTGGAAAAGCGGTTTGGCCCGGTCGACCAGGCCACTCGCGAGCGGATCGTCGCAGCCGATGCCGATCTCCTCCTGGAATGGATCGACCGCTTCACCACCGCTGAGAGTCTTGCGGATGTCTTCAGTGTCGGTTAAAGCCAGCTTCCTGGCCGGTCTGTTCCTCTTCCTGCTGGCGGTCTGCATGGCCGGCCCCGCCCGCGGTGTCCAGCAGGAGACGCCTCCGCCGGCTCAGCGTCCGGCGGCTCTGACGGACTCGATCAACCGCGCCTTTCAGCTCATCGCCGACGGCAAGTTCCAGGAAGCCCGAGCAGAGCTGGAGCGGTCGCAGACACTGGCAGCGGGCCCTTGCGGCGAGTGTCTCCTCGGCATGGCGCACATCTATGCTTCGGAGAAGGATTGGAAGCGAACGAAGGAAACGCTGCTGCAGGCTCTCCCTCTCCTGAAGTCCCCCGGCCTCCAGTCGCGGGCTTACAACCAGCTCGGGACCGCCGCATTCCAGTCCAAAGACCTGGATGAGGCGGAGGATGCCTTCCGTCACGCGGTGAGCAGCGGTGGCGCCTGGGGAATGCTGGCCCGGTACAACCTGGCGGAGCTCCTGTTGATAAGGAAGCGCTGGGATGAGGCCGTCGAGGCGGCCCGTTCCTATCTCAAGGACGAGGGACCCAATGGTACGGTCCTCGACCAGGCCCGCATCGTGCTCTGCCAGGCCCGCTCGCACCAGCCGGACGATCCGCACCCGCCGAAGCCGAGCTCCGAGGCTCATAAGGTCGAAGGCGAGGTCACGCGGCCCGAGATCATCTTTCAAGAGCGTCCCACCTACACGGAGGAGGCGCGGGCGGCCAAAACGCAAGGTGTCGTGATCGTCGAAGCCATCATCAATGAAGAGGGTTGTGTACGCGATATGCGGGTACTTCAGGGTCTGCCCAATGGCCTGGCGGAGTCTGCTCAGCGTGCAGTCCGCACCTGGGTCTTCAAGCCGGCCATGCTGGAGGGCAAGCCCGTCAAGGTCTACTACGTGCTGACCGTCAACTTCCAGATCCAGGCCCGCCCGGCGATCGTGCCGCCCGGCGTGGTCCCCGGCCCGCCCTAGGCCCTCCCTCGGGCATTCCCACTCAAGCTATCCTGTTGTCCCTTCGGGGACGCCATGCCGGATCACGAGTACCTCTCCCAGCGAATTCGCGAGCTGCCTGACAAGCCCGGCATCTACATCTTCAAGGATGCCGCCGGGAAGGTGCTGTACGTCGGCAAGGCGAAGTCGCTGCGCAAGCGGGCTTCGTCGTACCTGTCGCGGGACCATGAGCCCCGCCTGGCCGCCATGGTGGCTGAGGCCGTGGACCTGGAGTTCGTGGTCACGGACTCGGAGCCCGAGGCCCTCCTGCTCGAGAACAACTGGATCAAGAAGAAGAAGCCGCGCTACAACGTCCTGCTGCGGGACGACAAGACCTATCCCTATCTCAAGATCACCCTTCAGGACGACTACCCGCGCATCGCCTTCACCCGCCGCATCCGCGACGACGGCGCATATTATTTCGGCCCTTTCCTGCCCGGGGGGCTGGCCCGCAAGGCCATCAAGCTGATCCAGAAACTGTTCCAGATCCGCGTCTGCCGCATCGAGATCGACGGCTCCCTGGCACGGCCATGCCTGTACTACGACATGCACCGCTGCCTCGGCCCCTGCGTCGCGGGCCTGACCACCAAGCAGGTGTACGACGAAGCCGTGGAGCAGGCCCGGCTCTTCCTCACTGGCCGCAACGACCAGCTCGCCCGGCGGCTCAAGAAGGAGATGTGGGAGGCCGCCGAGGGCGAGGACTACGAGCGGGCCGCCCAGATCCGCGACACCCTTTCGGAAGTCGAGGCCATCAGCCAGCGGCGCAAGCTCTCGTCCGTGGAGGAGGAGGACCTGGACGTCTACGGCTTCCACATCTCGGGCGGCAACGCCGCGGTGGCGATTCTCGTGATGCGCGGCGGCCAGGTGCTCGATCGCCGGGAGCTGTTCTGGGAGGCGGTGGGTCAGATCACCCCCGAGCTCCTCCTCTCCCAGGTGCTGCCCCAGGTCTACGACCGGACGACGTTCATCCCCAAGGAGATCCACCTGCCGGTGGCGATCGAGGGCGAGGAGGCGCTGGTGGACTGGCTGTCGGAGAAGAAGGGGGAGCGGGTCTACCTGCGCATGCCCTCCCGCGGCCCCAAGGCCGAGCGGGTGACCCTCGCCATGCACAACGCCGAGCTGGCCCACAAGCGGCGCTTCCGCGGCCTCAAGGTCGCGCCGGGAGCCTCGGCCCTGGAGCGCCATCTGGGTCTCGAGGAGCCGCCGCTGCGCATCGAGGGGTTCGACATCTCCCACTTCCAGGGGGGCGAGACCGTGGCCTCGATGGTGGTCTGGGAGGAGGGGCGGATGCGCAAGAGCGACTACCGGAGCTTCAACATCCGGGGCCTCACCCAGCCGGACGACTTCGCCTCCATGCGCCAGGCCGTGGAGCGCCGTTACCGCCGGGTGCTGGAGGAGACCGGAGCCATGCCGGACCTGATCCTCATCGACGGCGGCCGCGGCCAGCTCAACGCCGCTCTCGCCGCCCTGGCCGAGCTGGGAGTGGAGGAGACCTCCATCGTCTCGCTGGCCAAGCGGGAGGAGGAGGTCTACGTCCCCGAGCTGCCGGAGCCCCTCCGCCTGGGGCGGGACGACGCGGGCCTGCGTCTGCTCCAGGAGGTCCGCGACGAGGCCCATCGTTTCGCCGTCTCCCGCCACCGCGCCCGTCGCTCGGCTCGTACCCTCCACAGCCGGCTGGACGAGCTGGCCGGGGTCGGCCCCCGCCGTCGCAAGCTCCTCATCCAGACCTTCGGCAGTGTCCAGGGCGTCAAGGAGGCAACCCTGGAGGATCTGCAGAAGGCGCTGGGTCCCGCCGTGGGCGGCCGGATCTTCTCCCAGCTCCACGCGGCGGAGGAGGCTCCATCCTAGGGGGTGCCCGTCTCAGGATGTAGATGACCTGCTGGTTCCCCATGTGCTCGTACCCGGACGAGGGCGTCGGGTTGCTGCCGAAGGTGGCCGCGAGCCGGTAGTTGCGCAGGAGCCAGTCGGCCACTGCCGGTTGGAGTCGCGGGTTGCCGTCAGGACTTTGAATCTGACCCAGGACCAGATAGTGGGGGCGGCGCTTCACGATGCGGCCCCAGGCCGTCTCCCACGGCCACACGACCGTGGGGTTGGGGATCGCGGCCAGGCGGCTCGGCAGGAACGTCAGCTCCTCCGCGAACAGCACCCGGTCTCCCGGCCGGGCATGGCTGGCGAGCCAGCGCAGCGTGGTCTCCCGGGTGTCCTCGAGCCCGAGCTGGTAGCTGACGTACTGGTGGAGGGCCGGCGTGAAGAGGACGACCGGCAGCAGGGCCGCGGCGACGTCCAGAGGCAGCGGACGGGACAGCCGGCGGCGGGCAGCCCCATAGAGCAGGGCGACGACCACGCAGGCCAGCGGGATCAAGGGCAGGAGGTTGCGGAAGGCCCGGAACTTGTAGGGCGCCACCAGCAGGCCCGTGGCCTCGGCGAATAGCATCCATCCCAGGACGGAGCGGATCCAGCCGTGATGTCGCAGGGCCACGGCGAGGCCGGCACCGGTGAGGAGAAGGAAGGCGATCCCCACCTCAGGGTGCTCCAGCGGCAGGTCCCACTCCGCCCGGCGGAGGGCCTGGTCCCAATAGGTGCCGGCAGCCTGCTCGCCATATGCTTGCGACATCCCCCGGATTCCCTTGACGACGTTGGCCGTGCGGAGGACGAGCGAAGGCATGGCCACGACGAGGGTCAGGAGAGTGGCGCCCCCGGCGAGGAGGAGGCGCCGGAATCTCTCCCGCCAGGGCGCTATGCTGAAAACGATGGCCAGGGCCACGGGCAGGCAGACGAGGGCGGAGGGGTATTTGGTCGCCGTGGCCAGGCCGATCATGGCACCGGCCAGCACGGCATCGCGCCGTGGCCGGTCGCCGTCCCGCGTCCCTTCGGCGAAGAACAGGGCCGCCAGGACGAAGAACGCCACCAGGGGATTGATGTTGACGATGGTGCTGCGGGCCACGAGCGCCGGCACCAGGGCCGCGAGCCAGGCGGCGAAGAGGCCGGCGGCCGGGCCGGCGAGACGCCGGGCCAGGAGGCCGGTCAGGATCACGACGCCGAGGGAGAAGGCGAGCGTCACCAGCCGGCCGAGGACGAGGAGATCCACGGGCTCCAGGAGGTCGTAGTAGACGGGCGGGGCCGGCGACAGGTCGTCCGCCAGGGGATGGCCGTGGGTGGCGGCGTAGACGGGCGACCAGGCCAGAGCCGCTCCGGCAATCAGATAGAAGGGGAACGAGCCATAGCTGTAGGTATCCGGCTCCCAGGTCCGCTGCGCCAGGAGATGGACCACATGGTGGAGCACGTGTCCCTCATCGACATAGCTGATGTAGGGAAGGCCGGCCGTGAGCGCGGGCAGGCGGACCGCGGCGGCGAGGACCAGGAGAGCGGTGCTGAGACCCGTAGTCTTCCAGCGCATACTGCACAAATATACGTAGCGGACCGATTTTCCGTTGATCCGTGCCATGGCCCTTGCGATCGTTCTTGAGCGCGATAGAATAGGGACCATCAAATGGACGGCTTCACGGCTGCGCAGCGCCCGACGGACGAAGAGCTCCGCCTTTTCCTGGCAAGGATCGGCCAGAGGCTGGAGGAGCGTCCGGTGGATCTGGACCCCGAGGTCCACCGTGAGCGGGTGGCGGCGCTGCTGCGGCAGGCGGGGGAGGCGAGCTTCTACGATCTCCTGGACCTCCCTCCCACGGCCGGGGCCCAGGAGGTGCACGAGGCCTACGAGCGGATTGCGCGCCTGGTCCATCCCGTCCAAGCCCGGCGCCTCGGGCTGGGGGGCCGCGAGGGGGTCCTGGAGATGCTCTTCGAGCGGCTCACTCTGGCCTACCTCACCCTGTTCCAGCCCGACCGGCGCAAGATCTACGACCGGGATCTCGATCCCGGGGCCTGGAGCGCCTCCCTGAGCCCGGGCGCGGGCCGCCGGCGAGAGGAGGCGCGCAGCGTGGCCCAGGGGTACTACGAGCGGGCCCTGGAGCTGGTGGCTGCCGACGACTACCACTTCGCCATCGAGCTGCTCCAGCAGGCGGTGCGGGCCGACGACGGCCGTGCCGAGTACTTTGCCCTGCTGGGCAAGCTCCAGGCCCGCAACTCCCGCTGGCTGCGGGTGGCGGCCGAGAACCTGCAGCGGGCCGTGCACCTGGGCTCGCGGGACCCGGAGCTGAAGGCGTCCCTGGCGAGGGTGAAGGAGCGCCTCGCCGCTGGCGAGGCCCTGCTCCCTCCCACGACGGACGTCAAGCCCAAGGGCCGCGACGTGCCGGACATCGAGGTCGTTGACGAAGAGGAGATCAACGTCCCCTGGTCCCAGGCGGACAAGCGGACGCGGTGGTAGGCGCCCCCTCATCACCCCGGCCCTCTTCTCCCCTCGCACTCCCCCCAACCGGGAGAAGAGGGAGAACAGCAAGAACGCTTCAGCTACGTTCCCCTCTCCCGGTCGGGGGGAGTGCGGTGGGAGAGGGGACAGGGGTGAGGGTTTTCGGGGTGGTAGGCCCCTGAGGTATAATCTCCTCACGCCGGAGAGCTCCAGGCGGTCGCTTCGTGCGGCTTTCGGGCTGGCGCGGAGAGGAAAGTCCGAACTCCCACGGGCAGCAGGCTCGCTAACGGCGAGGCGCGGCGACGCGACGGAAAGTGCAACAGAGAACAGACCGCCGGGCCCTTCGGGGTCCGGTAAGGGTGAAACGGTGCGGTAAGAGCGCACCGCTCGGCCGGCGACGGACGAGGCACGGCAAACCCCCTGCGGAGCAAGACCAAATAGGGGAGCGGAATGCGGGCTGCCCGTCCCGCCTCCACGTCCGGTTCGCCGGGTGCGGGGCCGCTTCCGGGTAGGTTGCTCGAGGCCGGCGGCAACGCCGGTCCCAGAGGAATGACCGCTACCCGGCGCTCCGGCGCCGGGGAGACAGAACTCGGCTTACGGAGCTCTCCGGCGTCTTGATCCCCCTTGCTCAACTACCGCCTCCCGTCGGCCCTGGAGATCGGGTCGGGGTGGCCGCTCTCTCGGGTCCCGTCGATCCCGGCCGTCTGGAGGCGGGCCTCTCCGCCCTGCGCCGGCTGGGCTTCGAGCCGGTGGTGGCGGACAACGTCCTCTCCCGGCACGGTCTGTTCGCGGGCAGCGATGCCGACCGCCTCGCCGCCTTTCATCGTCTGGCCGCCGATCCCGATCTCCCCGCCATCCTCTTCGCCCGCGGCGGCCATGGCGTGCTGCGGCTGCTGCCCCATCTCGACTGGGACCTCCTGGCCCGCCGTCCCCGGGCCTACATGGGTTACTCCGATCTGACCCCCTTCCTGCTGGAGGTGGTGCGCCGGCTGGGCCTGGTGTCCTTCCATGGCCCCATGGTGGCCGCCGACCTGGCGCGGGGGATGTCGCCGGAGGACGAGGCTTCATTCCTCGCGGCTCTCGCCGGCCGCTGGCCCGCGGAGCTGCCGTTCACGGCCGCGCTGCGCCCCGGCGAAGCCCGCGGGCCGCTCCTGGGCGGGTGCCTGAGCCTCCTCACCTCCACCCTCGGCACGCCCTGGGCTCCCGACCTCGCGGGGGCCGTCGTCTTCTGGGAGGACGTCAACGAGCCCCCCTACCGCATCGACCGCATGTTGACCCACCTGGGACTGTCGGGTAATCTCGCCAACATCGCGGGCATGATCGTCGGCCACCTCGGAAATAGCCTGGAGCCGGGGCGAGATCCGGTGGACTGGCCCTCGCAGGCCGTTGCGCAGGTAGCTGCGCAGGTAGCTGATAGCCTCGCAGGCTACCCCTGGCCGCTCGCCTGGGGCCTCGAGAGTGGTCACGTTCCCCCCAACCGCACGCTCCCGTTGGGGATGGCGGCGCGGTTGGACGCTACGGCAGGCCGGCTCGTACTCGGTGAATGAGGGATAGGGTCCGATGGCCAATCCAGTCTTCAAGACCACCAGCAGCCCCGGCACCGGCACGACCCGGAAGGGCTATGGCCTCGAGCTCAAGGCGGGGGAGTACGTCTTCCGCGAGGGCGAGCTGGGCCTCGAGATGTACATCATCAACGAGGGGAAGGTGGAGATCTTGAACCACGTCGGCGACGAGGAGCAGAGCCTCGCCGTGCTGGAGAAGGGGGACTTCTTCGGCGAGATGTCGGTGCTGGAGGACCTCCCCCGGGCGGCCTCGGCGCGGGCGGTCACCGACGTCCGCCTGCTGCAGATCAACGGCTCGACCTTCGACCAGCTCCTGCAGAGCAACCCCGAGATCGCCGTGCGCATGATGCGCAAGCTCTCCCGCCGGCTGCGCGAGACGGACGAGATGCTCAAGTCGCTCCTGGGCACCAAGGTCACGGGCTCGCGCGAGATGCCCCGGCCGGAGGTTCAGACGCCGGCCGAGGGGCCGGAGAAGATGGTCCACGTCCCCTCCGGCATGGAGTTCCCCCTCGCCACCGGCACGGAGACCACCATCGGCCGCAAGGACCCGGTGACCGGGATCTACCCCGACATCGACCTCACCCCCGTGGACAACCAGCGCTCGGTGAGCCGCCGCCACGCCAAGATCTACCGCCGCGGCAGCAAATTCTTCTTCGGCGAGGAGATCGGCACCATGAACAGCACCTTCCTGAACGGCAAGCGGCTGGAGACCGGGGTGCCCGGCGAGATCCATCCCGGCGACGAGCTGCGCTTCGGCGTGGTCGTCCTCCGCTTCGAGGTGCCGTAGGCCCTGGACCTCGAAACCCCTCTCAGCCGGATCCGCGGCGTGGGACCCGCGCGCGCCCGGGCCCTCGCCAGGGCGGGATGCCATACGGCCGGCGACCTCCTCCTCCATCACCTCCCTTTTCGCTATGAGGACCGCCGCGACGTGACGCCCGTGGATGGGGCGATTCCCGGCGCTTCCTTCACGTTCCGGGGACGGCTCTCGGGATTGCGGCGCATCCGGACGCGGAGACGGGGTTTCAGTCTGGTGCGAGGATTCGTGGAAGATGCGACCGGTCGGCTGCCCGTGGTCTGGTTCAACCGTCCCTATCTGGCGGATCGGACGGAAGAAGGAGAGGAGTACCTCCTGCATGGCCCGGTGCGCGAGGCCAAGGGAGGAGGCGTCGAGCTGCTGAACCCGTCGTGCGAGCCCGCGACCGAGGCTATTCATGGCGCTCGCATCGCGCCGGTCTATCCCGCGGCGGGAGGACTCGGCCCCGCTTTCCTGCGGCGGCTGATCGACAACCTTCTGGCTGAGGTGGACCTGCAACAGGTGCCGGAGACGCTGCCCGCGGAGCTGCTGGAACGGCATGGGCTCACCCTCGCTCGGAGAGGCGCTCGACCTGCTTCACCGGCCGCGGGAGGAGGACGTCGAGGCCCTGAACGCCCGGCGCACCCCCGCGCATCACCGGCTGGTCTACGGCGAGCTGCTGGAGATGCAGGTCGTCCTCGCTCTGCGCCGCGAGCGGGAGGAACGGGAGCCCAGGACGCGGCAGTACCGGCTTGGGCTCGTCAGTCCTGCGCAAGAGCGAGGGAGGCGCTCCCCTTCCCCCTGACTGGCGCCCAGGAGCGGGTGCTCGGAGAGATCGTCGCCGACCTTGGCGCTCCCCACCCCATGCACCGTCTCCTCCAGGGGGACGTGGGCAGCGGCAAGACGGCCGTGGCCGCCCTCGCCTTGTCCCTGGTGCTGGAGTGCGGATTCCAGGGCGCTTTCATGGCCCCCACCGAGCTGCTGGCCGAGCAGCACTACGAGGGCCTCGCGCGCCTGCTGGGGGGCCGGTATCGCACGGTTCTGCTGACCGGGGGGACCGTGGATTCCCGCCTGCGATCCCGGATCGCCTCCGGCGAGGCGCAGCTCGTGGTGGGCACTCACGCTCTCATCCAGGAAGGGATTGAGATTCCAAAGCTGGGCCTCGCGGTGATCGACGAGCAGCACCGCTTCGGCGTGGCCCAGCGCGAGCTCCTCCGCCGGAAGGGAGAGAGGCCGGACGTGCTGGTGATGACGGCGACCCCCATCCCTCGTTCCCTGGCGCTCACCGCCTATGGCGACCTCCCCGTCTCCACCCTGGACGAATTGCCTCCGGGACGCTCTCCGGTGCGGACCGAGGTGCTGCCCGTCCGTGTCCGTCCTCAAATCTACCGCCGCTTGCGCGAGGCGATCGAAGTCGGAGCCAGGGCCTACGTGGTGGCGCCCCTCATCGACGAGAGCGACCGCGCGGGGGCCGCATCCCTGGCCGAGGTCGAAGGAAGGGTACGGGAGGCTCTGCCAGGATTCCCCATCGCCGTCCTCCATGGCCGCATGCCAGCCGCCGAGCGCGAGCGGACGATGCGGGCCTTTGCCGCCGGCGAGGTGCGGGCCCTGGTCGCTACGACCGTGATCGAAGTGGGGGTTGACGTGCCCGAGGCGACCTGGATGGTGATCGAGAGCGCCGAGCGCTTCGGCCTCGCCCAGCTCCACCAGCTCCGGGGCCGGGTGGGGCGGGGGAGCGGGGAGTCGGTCTGCATTGCGATCCACGGTCGTCTGGCTGCTGCGGGGAAAGAAAGGCTGGAGGTGTTCGCCACCACTCAGGACGGCTTCGAGATCGCCGAGCGCGATCTCGCCCTGCGCGGGCCGGGCGACGTGCTGGGCACTCGTCAGGCCGGCCTGCCCCCCCTGCGCCTGGCCCGGCTACCCGAGGATTGGGACTGGCTGGTCAAGGCCCGGGACGATGCTCGTGAGATTCTGGGCCGGCTGGATGGCGAGGCCAAACGAGCTCTGGTCGAGGCGATGGAGGGAGGTATCGTGTGATCATTAGCGCTAGTGAATCCGCGAGGCGGTCTACCCTTCGAAGCCTCACCCCGCCCCAGCAAGGACCACCGGCCGATATCGCCGCAGGTTGACAAACTCACCTTTCATCATTCAAGCATCCCCGATACGCCCTCCACGCCGTGATGTAGGCCTGCGCATCCCCGCGCGGGACACCCTTCACCCGAGCAAAGAACTTCGGTACGCAAGCCTGGCAGGCCTTCTCCTGATGTTCGGCCTCTCGCTGATCCTCGCCTAGAGTTTGCGGCGAAATTGAACGGGAAGGCAGAGACGCGGTTCGGGCTCGGATCAAGCCCTGCATGTACTCAGAGGCGACGGGCCAGATCCGCGCCGTCTTGTCTTCAGACGCGGTCACTAACCGAGTGCCGTCCGGGCTGAAGGAAGCGGCCCTGACTGCGTCCGTGTGCCCCGTCAGGGTGGCGATTGGTTGGACCGTGGCGGCGTTCCAGATCCGTGCCGTCTGGTCCCCGGACGTGGTCACCACGACCCGCGTGCCGTCCGGGCTGAAGGACGCGGCCAAGACCGTATCCGTGTGTTCTGTTAATGTGGCGACGGATTGGCCGGTGCCGGCGTTCCAGATCAACGGCGTCAGGTCGTAGGTGGGCACTACCCAGGTGCCATCCGGGTTAAAGAACACGGGCAAGGCCGTGACGATCGGTTGGCCGGTTGCGGCGTCCCAAATCCGCACCGCCGTGTTGTTGTCCAAGGACGTGGTCATCACCTGGGTGCCGTCTGGACTGAAGGAGGCGGCAATGACCGGACTCTTGTGGCCCGTCAGGGTGGCGATCGGCATCGAGTCCGCCAAAGCCTTATGGAGCAAGGAATCGGCGGTCGGTGTCGAATCGGGCAGCCGGATTTCCAGCGCCACAAGCGAGGCCACAGATGGTTGGTCCGCCTCCAGATTGAAGCCGAGGGCTACGTACGCTCGGTCGCGCGCACGCTCCTCCGCTGCGCGCGCCTGCTGCCGTTGCCACAGGAATAGCAACGCCGCCCCCAGGATTAACGCGACCGCGACGACGGCTGCGAGTTGGCGGCGCCGACGCTGTCGTCTCCGGCGCTCCACCTGGAGGCGGCTCGCCTCGACCAGCCGCTCCTCGTCGTGCGTGCGTGCCCGCATCCCGTCCTTGCCCTCTTCGACGCGGGCCAGGTCGAGCTCGCCCAACACTTCCCCGCTCCGGCCCTCCCTCCACTCCTCCGCCCGTAGCAGGATGCGCCGTGCCCGCTGGCCCGACAGGTCCGAGGATTCGAAACGCCGGCGCACGAGCGGGGCCAGGGTATCGTGGGCCAGGCGGGTGGTGGAGCTAGGGCGATTCCTTCGCCTCCCCTTCCTGGCCGCCCTCGGCGAGGAGATAGCGGTCCTTGCACGGCCTGACGAGCTCCGGTACCTCCTGTCGATGCCCGTAGCGTTCCGCCACCTCGGCGGCCCCGGGTCTCGGCAGTGCCCAGGGGAGTGGTATGGAAGAACAGGAGATCGAGAACCAGGCCGGAATCCACGGCCTCGGGCCGCCATCCGCGGAGCGCGCGGAGCTGCTCTTCGATGAAGTCGTCGAGCAGGAGGCCACGGCGCTTCATGCCCTCATAAAGGTCGAGGGTGAAGCGGGGGGAGGCGGGCCCGGCCTGGACCTGCGGTCCACATCTGGGTCAGCAGGATCTGGAGGATCGGGGCGATGGTGGCGGCTCCCTCCCCGGCGAGGTCATCGGCGATCCGGGCCGGAAGCTCGGGGGCGACCTCCAGGCCATATTGTCGCTGCAAGCGGTCGCTCGACGCCGGGCCGCGGACGGCTTCCTCGATGCCGTCGCGGTCGAGGTGGGCGACCTCGACTCGGGCACGGGGGAGCTTCTCGGCGTCCAGGAGCTGCAACACTTCGGCCAACCATTCCTCTCGGAATCCCAGGACGAGACGCCCCCGGGGGCGGGTCTCGCGGACGGCGAAGAGCGCCCGCAGGACGGCGGCGAAATCCTCGACTTCCCCGCTGCGGGAGAGAGGGCGGGTCCAGGCCTCCTCGGCTGATCCAGGATGACGGCGAGGGGCTTGCCCGCTATCTCCTCCCTCCGGCGCCAAGCGGCATGGCATCCTCGTCCCCAACGTGCGAGCCAGGGTACCGGCGAGGCCGAAGGCCCGGTCGCGACGCAGGTAGAGCACCTCGTGGGAGACTTCCAATCGCGGCAGAAGGCCCGCGGCAAGGAGCGACGACTTGCCCGCCCCGGTGGCGCCGAAGAGGAGCACGATGGGCGCACCCTCCGGCCGGGTCACCTCCTCATAGAGCTCGCGGATCTCGCGGCCCCTCCCGAAGAAGACCGGAGCATCCTCGCGGGTGAACGGGGCGAGGTGCTTGAACGGCGACGGCGGCAGGTCCATCGCCGGCAGGGTGGGAAGGCCGAAGAGCGGGTCCTGGGCTACCCAGCGGCAGGCTCCAGCGCCGGACGTGCTCCTCGGCACCGGGTGCGACGTAGAGATCCCAGGGCCATCTCTCCTGGACGAGGACCGGTGGATGAGGATCGAGCTCGGCATAGGTCCCCTCCGGCAGATCGTCCTTCAGGGCCTGCACCGCCGCCGTCGCTTCCGCGAAGGCGGAGCCCAGTGGAGCGCCGGCGGCGAGAGCCTGGTAGAAGCGGGCGGAGAGCTCCGTGGCTGCCGAGTCCAGGATGGCCTGGGAGGTGGCGATCACCACCGGGACTCCGGCGGCGAGGAGCGCCTGGACCTGCCCCTGGGTGGAGCAGCCATTCAAGAAGACCAGCGCAAGCCCCCGCTGCTCGCCCAGGAACCGGGCGAGGCCCGCGGCATGGACGATCCGTGGCGCCCCTCCGGAGACTCGAACAACAGCTCACCGCTTCCCGCATGGCCGCCAAAGTGAAAGATCGCCACCCGGTCGCGGTAGCGCGCGTCTAGGAACACATCGAGCACCTCGGTGGCCGTGGCGTTGGCGCGCTCGACGATCTCGCAGAGGCCCGACTGTTCCGCGGGGGTCATGGCCTCGTGCACCCGGCGCTGCTCTTCAGGGAGGTTGCGCAGATAGCGGGTCTCGTCGACCCGGTTGTTGGCGAACGCGAACAGGACAACCGGCCGTGCGCCCTCGCGAATTCTGGCTGCGCCCTCGCGAATTTTCATTGCGCCCTCGCGAATTCTCGCATCGCCCTCGCGAGTTTTCGTCGCGCCCTCGCGAGGGCCGGACCAAAATTCACGAGATCTCGTAAGGCCCTCGCGAGTTTTCGTCGCGCCCTCGCGAATTCCATATGAAAACTCGCGAATTCTATATGCGCCCTCGCGAGGGGCGGCCCAGAATTCGCGAGGGCGGTACAAGAATTCGCGAGGGCCGGACGAAAACTCGCGAGGGCAGAGTTCGGATCGCCGAGGGCCCGACGCGGGCCGGCGAGGGGGCAAGCCTTCTCGTTCCAGAGGTTTGCGAGCCGGCGGGGGGGCGGCAAGGCAATCTGGCAAAGTAGGCATAGGATCTTTGTGCAAGGATTGGTCTAGGCTGCGCTACTGGCACTCCTAGGTAAGAGACTCCCTTGGGGGAGATTGTGTATGGAACAGTCAGGGGAGGGGGCGTCATGCGCGTCCTCCTGATCGCCAACACCCTGCCTCCCCGGGACGTTTCCGGCGTCGGCGAACAGGTGCTACAGTTGGCGGCCGGCCTGCGGGAGCTTGGGGACGAGGTGGAGGTGCTGGGTCGCGGACCCGGCCCGAAGGGGCTGTTCCCGCTCAAGGTGGTGCCGGCGGCCTGGCGGGCGTTGCGCCGCTTCCGGCCCCACGTGGTGCAGGTGCATGAGTCGGACGGAGCGCTGGCGGCGCTGCTGGTGGCCGTCGTGGGAGCGCTCCTCTCGCCGCGCCCCCTCCTGGTGGCCCTCCTCCAGGTGAGCTATGTCGAGGAGCTGCGAGCTGTCCGCCCGTTGATCGCAGACGGCGCGGACAGACGGGTGCTCGGCCGGCCGGGAGCGGTCGAGAGGCGCTTCCGCTGGTTCAAGGCGCCGTTGCAGATCCTCCTGGGCTGGCTTACCGCCTGGGCTGCCGACCTGGTGCTGGCGCCCAGCGCGGCCACGGCCGCCGAGATCCGCCGCGATTACGGGGTCGAGGGCGTGGGGGTGATCCCCAACGTCACGGGCGGGCTGGCGATCGCGCCTGCCACCCCGGCGGATCTCAGGGAAGGGGAGCCGGGATTTCTGCTCTTCGTCGGCCGGTTACGCATCCGCAAGGGCGTCGAGGTGCTGCTGGCGGCCTTGAAGGAGCTCCGCTCCCGGCATCCAACGGCCACCCTGCGGATCGCCGGTGACGGCGAGCACCGGGGCCGGCTGGAGCGCCGGGTGGCTGAGCTGGGGTTGGGGGAGGCGGTCGCTTTCCTCGGCACCTGTGACGCCGGGCGGGTGCGGCGATTGCTGGCCGGCGCCGCGGCCCTGGTGGTGCCCTCGATCTACGAGGGGATGCCGCTGGTGGTGCTGGAGGCCATGGCCGCGGGCGTGCCGGTGGTGGCGAGCGCCGTCTCGGGCATCCCCGAGGTGGTGGTGGACGGCGAGACCGGCTGGCTGGTGCCGCCGGAGAATCCCAGGGCCCTGGCTGATGCCCTCGGCGAGGTCCTGGCAGGACCGGCGGAGGCGTGGCGCCGGGGCGAGGCCGGGAGGCGACGGGTGGACGAACGTTTCCGCCCGTCCGTGGCCGCGGCCCAGTGGCGGGAGATCGTGCGGATTGGAGGATCGTCTGAATGATGGGAAGAGCCCTGTTGATCGTCGGCGCCCTGGCGACGCTCGGCGTCATCGCCGCGGCCGTGGTGGGTTATACCCTGCACGGCCCCATGGACGACCACATGCCGCGCCACGTGCTCATCGGGCTGGCGTCGAGCCTGCTGCTCTTGTTCTCCCACTGCTGGATCATGTTCTATCTCATCGGCACCGGCAAGGCGATCAAGGACGCGGTGAAGGAGCGAGGGCTCGATCCCGCCTTCATCGAGGAGACCAAGCGCTTCAAGAACCAGTCCTACCCCTGGCTGATGCTGGCCATGGGCCTGGTGATGGCCACTTTCATCCTGGGAGGCGGCGTCGCCACCGGGTCCGTTCGCTCGTGGATTCACCACGTCCTCTTCTACTGCGCCATGGCGACCCAGGTGTACACCCTCTGGGTCGAGCAGCGCGTCTTGACCGACAATGAGCGCCTGATGGGGGAGATCGACCGCCGCCTGGCCGCTCCTTCGCCCCCTTCGCCCTCTTCGCCTATCGCTCCCCCTGCCGTGCCATGACCGCGCACCTCGTCTTCACCGTGGCAGTGCAGTTCCTGCTCCTGCTGCTCGCCGTCTCTTTCCACGGCGCAGCCCAGGCCCGGATGGCGGAGCTGTGCGGCGATCCCACGGCCAGCAAGCTCGGGCTCACCCGCCTCAATCCCCTGCGCCACTTCGACCTGCTGGGCACGCTGCTGTTCCCGGCCCTGCTCCTGGCCTTCGGCTTCGCGTTCTCGGCCACCGGCTTTCCCATCCTCTTCGGCTGGGGGCGCCCCGTGCCCGTGGTCGAGGCCAACCTGCGCCGGCCCGGCTGGGATGGGATCCTGGTGGCGGGCGCCGGTCCTGCGATCCACCTGCTGCTCACCGGCGCCGCCTGCGTCGCGCTCGTCGTGGGCGTGCACGTGCTGGGGCCCGAGGCGCGGCAGGCGGCCTCGCTGTCGCTGCTCTATCAACCGGGAGCGGAGGAGCTGCGCGCCTATCCGGTGATGTTCACCCTGGTGCGCATGGCGTCGCTCAATGCCTTCATGGCGGCGTTCCACCTCATCCCGCTGCCGCCGCTCGCCGGCGGGCAGATCGCGCTGCGCCTCTTGCCCCCCGACTGGGCAGCCCGGCTTGCGGCCATCCGCCCCTACGGCTTTATGATCGGGGTTCTGGCCGCGCTGGCCCTCGTGCCCTTTCTGCTCGTGCCGTTCCTGCTGATCCTGGGCATGGTGATCAACATTTCGTGAAGAAGGAACCTGGCATGAGGGGGACCTGGAAGTGACCGAACAGAAGATCGTGCTCTCGGGCATGCGCTCGACGGGCAAGCTCCACCTGGGCAACTACTTCGGCGCCCTCAAGAACTGGGTGGGATTGCAGGACGCCTACCGCTGCTACTTCTTCGCGGCCGACTGGCACGCCCTGACCACCGACTACGCCGATCCCTCGCAGATCGCCAACAACACCCTCGAGGTGGTGATCGACTGGCTCGCCGCCGGGCTCGATCCCGCGAGGTCCACGATCTTCGTCCAGTCCATGGTGCCCGATCACGCGGAGCTCCACCTGCTGTTCTCCATGATCACGCCCCTGGGCTGGCTGGAGCGGGTGCCCACCTACAAGGAGCAGATGCAGCAGATCGAGAACAAGGACCTCGCCACCTACGGCTTCCTCGGCTATCCCGTGCTGCAGACGGTCGACATCGCCGTCTACCGCGCCCACTTCGTGCCCGTGGGCGAGGACCAGGCGAGCCACCTCGAGATCAGCCGCGAGATCGTGCGCCGCTTCAATTACCTCTACCAGCGCGAGATCTTCCCCGAGCCCCAGGGCCTGTTCACGCCCACGGCCAAGGTGCCGGGCATCGACGGCCGCAAGATGTCAAAGTCCTACGGCAACGCCATCAACCTTTCCGATTCGCCCGACGTCATCCGCCAGAAGTGCATGCAGATGTTCACCGATCCCCAGCGCCTGAAGCGCAGCGACCCCGGCCGGCCCGAGGTCTGCAACCTCTACGAGTTCCACAAGCTGGTCTCGCCGCCGGACGTGCAGGAGCGGGTGGCCTTCGAATGCCGCACGGCGAAGATCGGCTGCGTGGACGACAAGAAGCTGCTGGCCCAGATCCTCATCGACTACCTGGAGCCCATCCGCCGCCGCCGCGAGGAGCTGCTGCAGGACCGGGACACGATCTACGACATCCTCCTGGAAGGCTCGCGCAAGGCGCGCGAGCGCACGGGCGAGACCCTGGCGCAGGTGCGCGACGCCATGGGGCTCGACTACCGCAAGGCCCTGCGGCCCTGGCGGAGAAGGTATGAGCGAAGAGACCGCCGGATTTCCCGGACCAGCCGGAGCTTCCGGATCTGACGGATCGGTCGGATTTGCCGCTCGCTGCCGAGGGCGACGACACGCGGACGCCTCCCTGCCCGCGACCTGGAAGATCCACCTGCCGATCTTCGAGGGGCCGCTCGACCTGCTGCTCCACCTCATCAAGCTCAACCGGGTGGACATCACCGATATCCCGGTGGCCACGATCTGCGACCAGTTCCACGCCTACCTGGCGTTGATGGAGGAGCTGAACCTCGACATCGCCGGCGAGTACATCTACGAAGCGGCGCTGCTGATCCATCTGAAATCCAAGATGCTCCTGCCGCGGCCGCCCAAGGCCGAAGGCGAGCCCGAGGAAGATCCCCGCCAGGATCTGGTCGAGCGGCTGCTCGAATACCGGCGTTTGAAGGAGATCGCCCAGTCGTTCGCCGAGGTGGACCGGCTGCGCCTGGGGATCTGGACGCGCCGCCCCCAGCCGATGCCCGCGGCGCCGGAGGACGAGGAGCAGCAGGTGGACATGGGCGAGGTCTCGCTCTTCGATCTCATGGCGGCCTTGAAACAGGCGCTCGTGCGCTACGAGAAAGAGCATCCGCCGCCCCTCCAGCTCGCGGGCGAGGAGTATTCGGTGCGCGGCCAGTTCGACCGGCTGCTGGGCATCCTGGACGCCGGCCGCCCCTTCGACCTGGTGATCGATCTCAAGCAGCGCTCCTGCCGCGCCGAGGCCATCGCCGTGTTCCTGGCGGTCCTGGAGCTGGCACGGCTCAACCTGGTCCGCATCCATCAGACGGAGAGCGGCGACATCCTGCTCTTCCGCACCACGCGCGAGCTGGGTGAAACCGAGCTGGAGGCCATCGGTCGATGACGGAGCGCAGCGAGATGGAGGCGGCCATCGAGGCCATCCTCTTCGTGTCCTCCGAGCCCGTGCCGCGCACGAAGCTGCTGGAGCTGTTCGAAGAGGGGGAGAGGGAGGAGGCCGCCGCGGCCCTGGAGACCGTGCTGGCCCGCTACGCCCGCCGCGAGGGGGAGGAGGACCAGGGGCGCGGCGTCCTGGTGGAAGACGTGGCGGGCGGCGTGCGCCTCGCCACCCGTCCCGAGGTGGTGAGCTGGCTGCGCCGCTTCTTCGACGTCTCCGGCGGTACCAAGCTCTCCATGGCGGCGCTGGAGACGCTGGCCATCATCGCCTACCGCCAGCCCATCACCGGTCCGGAGATCCAGGAGCTGCGGGGCGTCAATCCCGCGGGCGTGGTGAAGACTCTCCTGGAGCGCCGCATGGTGCGCATCACCGGCCGCAAGGAGGTGGTGGGCAAGCCCTTCCTCTACGGCACCACCCGCGAGTTCCTCGTCCACTTCGGGCTCAACAGCTTGAAGGACCTGCCGCCCCTCGAGGAGTTCGAGGAGACCTTCGGCAGCGGCGACGCCTCGGCCGTAGCCGGCCTGGCCGAGCTGGCGGGCGCGCCTCAGGATGAGCTGCTGGTCGAGCCCGTGGGCGCCGATAGCGAGGAGCAGTTCTTGCGCGAGGCGGCCGAGCTCGAAGAGCGGCAGGACGCGGCGGTCGAGGTGGAGGAGCCGTGAGCCCCCATGAGTGAAGAGCGCCTGCAGAAGATCCTCGCCCGGGCCGGCGTCGCTCCCTCCCGCCGCAAGGCCGAGGAGCTGATTCAGGAGGGCCGGGTCACCATCAACGGCAAGGTGGCCGCGCTGGGCGAGAAGGCCGATCCGGAGCGCGACGCGATCAAGGTGGACTCCCGGCGCATTCAGCCGCTCCAGGAGCGTCACTACTTCCTGCTCAACAAGCCCAAGGGGGTGATGTCCACGGTCACCGATCCCGAAGGCCGGCGCACGGTGATCGACCTGGTGCCTCCGGGGATGCGCAAGGCCCTGGTGCCGGTCGGCCGCCTCGACTACAACACCGAAGGGCTCATCCTGCTCACCGACGACGGCGAGTTCGCGCAGCGCGTGGCCCATCCGCGCTACGGCAGCGTCAAGACCTACGAGGTCAAGGTGAAGGGGATGCCCAGCGAGACGCAGATCGAGAAGCTGCGTGCCGGTGTGACGATCGACGGCAAACGCACGGCGCCGGCGCGCATCACCTCGCGCACCCCCTTCAAGCCCCTGGGAGCCCGCCGCCGGGGCGAGCCCGAGAGCGAGAACTCCTGGTGGATCGTCGAGCTCACCGAAGGGCGCACCCGCCAGATCCGCGAGATGTTCTTCTACGTCGGCCACCCCGTGCAGAAGCTCCGCCGCGTCGCCATCGGTCCCCTGCGCGATCCCGGCCTGCCCCTGGGCGCCCTGCGCGAGCTGAGCGAGAAGGAGGTCCAGCGGCTCCTCAAGTCCACGGGCCGGCCGGCGGAAAAAAAGCCGGAGAAGAAGCCCGCGGCCAGGAAGGCGCCTGCGCGACCGGCGGCAACGCCGAAGCGGGCCGCAGCCCGCAAGAAGCCGGCTGTGAAACGGGCGGGAGCCCGGCCGCCGCGGCAGGGGCGGCGATGAGGGACAGCCTGCCCCTGATCGTGGCCATCGACGGTCCGTCCGGAGTAGGCAAGAGCACTGCGGCACGGAACCTGGCCCGGCGGCTGGGAGTCCCCTTCCTGGACACCGGCGCCATGTATCGCGCCATCGGCCTCAAAGTGCTGGAGAGCGGCGCCGATCCTCATGATCGCAGAATGGTGATGGCCCTCTCCGACGCCGCCGACGTGCGCCTGGGCCGGCGCGCGGACGGCAGCTTCGAGGTGCTGCTGGACGGCGATCCTGTCGAGCCCCGCATCCGCACCCCCGAGGTGGGGGAGGCGACCTCGGCCATCTCCGCCTACCCCGAGGTGCGGCAGCGCATGGTGCGCCTGCAGCGCGAGGCCGCCTCCCACTTCGGAGCGGTCCTCGAAGGGCGGGACATCGGCACCCGCGTCTTCCCCGACACCCCCTACAAATTCTTCCTCGACGCCCGCTCCGAAGTCCGTTTCCGCCGCCGCTACGAAGAGCTCCAGGCCGCCGGCCACCCCGCCACCTACGCGGACGTCGAAGACGAGATCCGCCGCCGCGACGAGCGCGACACCACCCGCCCCGACTCCCCCCTCACCCGCGACGACTCCTACGTCTTCATCGACTCCTCGGATCTCTCGATCGACGAGGTGGTGGAGCGGATGGCGCGGGAGATCGAGGGGATCGGCTAGGAATCCACGAAGAGGCGGCGGAACCAGGCGACGAAGCGGAGGGCGTCTTCGCTGTCCTTCTCGAAGAACCCGGCTTTGAGCGCCGTCCCAAATGGCAGCCCTGGCTCCTCCTGCCAGGCCAGCCAGGTATGGAGAACGCTTTTGGCGTGATCTTTCTGCCGGCACCGAGCACCCCGCTGTCGTGCTCCCATGGTGGCCTCGTCTGCGTAAGCCCAGATTGGATGCCCTTGAGGTACGAGGCCGCCCAGGAAGTCTTCCAAGGCGCCGGGTGAGGTGTTATTCGGCATGAGCCAGACGCCGATTCGCGACCCGGGGCGCTGACCCGGGATGATGGTCCCATCCGGATGGGGTGAGTCCGGCAGGTCCAACTCGGCTCGCCGTGCACGATTTCGTACCTGAATCCATCGGGAGGTGGGATCCGAATTCGCATCAAGAATGATCCCAAGCCGGGCATAGGGACCTTTGAGGGTCACCGGAATCGTTTCCAGAAGTTTTTCAACACCCCCCTCGCTGTGGATGAAAGGGCGAACCTTGGTCTCATCGGCCCAGTCGAAGCTATGCCGGGCCATGAGGTGGATCACTGAATGCTTGTCATCAGGACCCTCGACCAGCAGTCGGTATGGACTCTCTTCTGATGGTCGCCCCATTACCTGACCTCGATATGGCTGTCAGCAGCAATGACCATTTCGTCAGCGACATAAACGATGGTCTTGGAAACGTCCTTTTCCACTCTGTGAACCGTAACCTCGGCGGCGACGTCCGGATATTTCTTACCCAGGCGACCCAAGGCACGGACGCAGTCCAGGCTGTGGGTCGTCGCGAAGACCTGGATTCCGAGCCGCTTGGCGCTCTCGACGAGAAGTCGCCACATGTCCACCATCACGGAGTAGTGAAGGCCAGTATCGATTTCATCGACTAGAAGGAAACCTCCTCGCGCGGAGAGGAGATTCAGGACGAGAGCAAGGAGGTGTCTCAGGCCACCCCCTAGAGTCCCGAGGGGAAGGCGTTGTTCGAAGTCCTTAAGTTTCAATACGATATTGGCCGAGTTGCTCCGACTCTCGCTGAGAAAGGCCAGTCTCTCGATACTGGGCTCGATGACTCTCAGGGACTTAGTGACCTCTTCCTCCTCGGGAGTGAGGACCAGGGCATCCCAAAGCTGACCCAGGCGAGCTGCATCGGTGGATTCTGCGGCGAGGAAATTCACCCGGGGGCTCGGTTCCGGCACACGGCGTGGAGGAGGAAGCACGCCGCCATAGGGGGAGATCGTGAGACGTTGAGGCTCCTTCTTTTCAGCCGTGACGTGACTCTGGAGGTACAAAGTCTTGATCAAGGTCTCTTGATCGGACGCGGACTCGACGCTGCATTGGATCCAGCGCTTTATCTCACCTTCTGCCGCGATCTTGAAGAGCTTTTCCAACTTGAGGTCGTGGCCGAAGAAGAGGTGGGAAGGATCCACGACGTGCTCTTTGAACTCTCCTCCCGATTCTGACCTCCCCAGCACCCACTCTCCTCGCCGCACCGCGCTCCGTACGAGCCCTTCGATCCCTCCGATGGCCACCAGCTCGACGGCTTCGAGGAGCGAGGTCTTCCCTGCGTTGTTCTGACCGACGAGGAGATTGACCCGCGTCAGAGGTTCGACGCGAAGCTCGCGGAAGCAGCGGAAGCCTTTTATCTCCAGACTCTTGAGCATGGGGCACCCCGCGCCAAAGTCTATCTCAGTTCTCCGAGGACTTCACCCCGGCAGCCGTTTTGCAAAGCTGAGCCTGCGATGGGCGCCGACCCCGGCGTCCTTCCCCAGACCGACTGCATGAACCGCGAAAGGAGCACACATCATGGGTCTGATCGACTTCATCAAGAACGTGGGACACAAGCTCAACGTCGGGCACGAGGAACCGAAGCCGGCCCAGGCGGCGCCGAAGCCGGCCCAGGGGCCGTCGCAGCAGGAGCTTCATGCCCTGGAGAACCGCAAGAAGACTACGGCCTTGACCAACCTCATCCAGCAGATGGGCCTCAAGGGCGAAAGCCTGAACGTCCAGGTGGACGGCGACAAGGCCACGCTCACGGGCAAGGTGGAGAGCCAGGAGGTGCGCGAGAAGATCGTGCTGCTGGTCGGCAACACCGAGGGGATCGGCAAGGTGGACGACCAGCTCCAGGTGTCGCGCCCCGAGCCGGAGGCCCAGTACTACGACGTCAAGGCCGGCGACAGCCTTTCGAAGATCGCCAAGCATTTCTACGGCGACGCCAACCAGTACAACCGGATCTTCGAGGCCAACCGTCCCATGCTCAAGGACCCGGACGAGATCTATCCCGGTCAGAAGCTGCGCATCCCGGCCCTCGCCACGGCGGGCGTGCGGACCTGAGCCGCTGCTACTGAGAGGGCGACCGTAGCGGCAGGAGCTTCACCGCGGACACGGCCTTGCCGTCGAAGGCCCGGAGCACCAGGCCGGAGCCTTCGGCCGTGGCCGCGCAGCCGGAGAGGAGGAGCCAGGTGTCGCCCTGGACGAGCACCTGGGTGACGGGCAGGTGCTCGTCGTTCTTCGACTTCACCTCGGCCGGAGCGTCGGCGAGACGGATCCAGTCTCCCCTCATACCCAGGCGGGTGAGGACGAGCACCTCGTCCGCGGGGCGCCGACGGTCGAACCAGGCGAGGCGAAGGGCCGCCTGGTGATCGCCGAAGGGGAGGTCCACCCAGTAGTCGGTCCCCTGGCGCCAGATGCCCACCGTGTCCTTCGCGCCCCAGGGGGTCCAGGTCGAGCGGCGCCATTTCTTGCCGGAGTCGTCGGAGAGGTAGACTACGCCGTCGCCGGAGACGTAGGCCGCCGACGTGCCGGTGAGGGCCACGAGTTGCCCCCGGCGGTTCGCGGGCAGGCTGGGGAGCCCGGTCACCCAGGCTTCGGGCGGGCCGGAGGCGGAGAAGAGGCCGGTGCCGGTGAGGATGCCGTCCTTCCTCTGCGGCGCCGGCAGGGCTTGGGGCTCGCCTACCGCCGTCACCTCCGCGGAGCCCCGGCTCTGCCACTCCCGGTTCTCCAGGTGGTAGGCCCAGGCCTTGAGCTGGCCCTCGGCCGCGCCATGGGCGTGGAGCACGACCCAGGGCGTCCCGGTCCGGTCATAGGTGGCGGCGAAGGTGACGGCGGACGGCGCAGTCACGGAGTCGCCCAGCGGCTCCCAGGTGCCGTCCTGCCACCGCACCGGCTGGAGGCAGGAGGGACCGCAGGGGGACGCCGCCACCACCGGACCAGGGCCTACCGATCCCCCGAAGCGGCCCTTGGCCACGTCCGGATAGACTCGGGCCTCGCGACCCGCGCTGTCGAGCTCGACGATCCACGCGGACTGGCCCTCGCCGACGGGGGGGATCGAGAACAGCGTGCGGCCGGCCGCGGTGTCCATCCCGATAAGGGTTAGGGACGTCGAGCCGTCGCAGATGGGCGGGACGGCCGCCGCCGGGGCTGCCGCCAGGGCCAGGACCAGAATCGCTGCGTGGAGACGGTGGCGGATCATGGCGCTCTGGCGGCAACGTATCACAGCTCTTACAGCGACAGCTCCTACAGCAATCCGAGAGCCTCCAGCACCTGCTCGTCGTGACCGTCCACGTTGACCTTCTTCCATGCCTTGCGCACCTTGCCGTCGCGGTCGATCAAGAAGGTGGAGCGCTGGATGCCCATGGAGACCTTGCCGTACATGTTCTTCTCCCGCCAGGCGCCGTAGCTCTCGGCCACCTTGTGGTCGGTGTCGGCGAGGAGGGGGAAGTTGAGGCTGTACTTGTCGCGGAACTTGCCGTGGCTCGCCACGTCGTCGGGAGAGACGCCGAGCACTACAGCACCCTTGGCTTTGAGATCCGCCGTGCGATCGCGGAACGCGCACGCCTCGCGGGTGCACCCGGGCGTGTCGTCCTTGGGATAGAAGTAGAGCACCACGGGCTTGCCGCGGAGATCGGACAGCTTGACCTTCCCGCCGTCATCCGCGGGAAGGGTGAAATCAGGGGCAGTCTCGCCCTCTTCGACCCAGTCGGCCATCGTGTTCATCTCCTCATGTCATGAAAAATCGCGGCGCAGTGGAACGTGCCGCGTGGGGAAGTCTAGCGGATTTCCAAGAGATCCGGAGGATACGGCTCCAGGCCCGCTCGGGCGGCGGCCTTCCAGAGCCTTTCGTCGAATGTAGCCAGAGTCACAGAAAGATCCAGATCGTCCTGCCATCTCACGGCTGCGGCAAGTTGGACGGAATCGTAACCTCGCAAGCCGAAAGTCCAAGCCAGATCGCAGGCCCGCCCAATGAGGGCATCCGTAATCTGGTGTTGCTGGAAATACCGCCACTCCGTCTGAAATTGATGACGGGCGAGCTCGGCCTCCGCAGACGGCAAAGCTCCCCGATGAACCGCCTTGATAAAGCCAGCCACCACCTCGGCTCGACTGATCGCCGCCGTACCCACAATGCGCGCTTCGGCGAACGCTCGGACGATATAGGATGAGCCCCGCTCAGTGACGTAGCGTTTGACCAGAGCGCTGGAATCGAGATAGCAGATCAATCCCGATCCTCAAGGAGGAGCTCCGAAATGGTCTTGGTCCCCCGTAAAGTCACCCTGGGCACCTCCGGGGGGAGCCGTTGCCCGTTCCACGAGATCACTCCAGCGTCGATGAGCCTCTGGATTTTCTCGTCGAGCGAGAGCCCAGGCGGTGGGGTCGGCAGATCCTGCGCAACCCGCTTTTTCTCTTCCTCGGCGCCTCTCTCTTCTTCCGCAAAAGGTACGAGCCATGCCAGAGGCTTCCCCTGGTCCATGATCATCAGGGTCCCTCCCTCCCGGACCTCCTGAAGATGGCTGCCGAGCTGCTCTTTGAGCTCCTGGATCTCGATCGTCTTCTGAGCCATGGGTCCGACCTTCCTTTCCGCCATATCCTCCTGGCAAGAGACTACACCCGCCGCAAGCGGAACGCAATCCCATCCCAGAACTTGAACGGCTGCCCGCCGGCCACCATCACGGTGAGCCCCGCGGCGCGGGCGAGACGATGGACGTCCCGCTTGTCCCCCTCCAGGTCGTCGCGATAGGAGTAGTTGAAGATGACGAAGTCGCCGCCGGGGCGGAGCACCCGGGCGGCCTCGTGGAAGTGGGCCTCGGCCAACGCCGGGCCGGCCTGGAAGACGTAGGGGAAGGAGTCGACCGCGTAGACGAGGTCGAGGCTCTCGTCGGCGAACGCGGCGAGGTCGCGCCCCGAGGCCAGGGAGAGGTGGACGTTGGGGAGACCGGCGCAGCGCTTCCTGGCCGTCTCGACCATCCGTGGCGAGATGTCGATCCCATGGGCCTCGCCCACCCGGGGCGCCAGGGCCGCCTGCATGCGGCCGATGCCGCAGCCGATCTCCAGGGTCCTGCGATCCGCCCCCAGGAGCCCCCAGCGCTCGAAGAGGTCCACCACCTCCCGGGTCGCCCGCTCCAGGAGAGCCGGATCGTCCAGGGAGTAGGCGGCCACGCTCGCCGTCTCGCTGCGCTCCACGGCACGATCGAAGAACGACCGGCAGGCGGCGATCACGTCCTCGGCCGGAGAGATGGAGACGTCGGGATCCGGGTGCTCCCGCAGCATGGTGGCCACCCGCTCGCATCCTTCCGGGTGATCCTGGAAGAGCCGAGCCAACTCGTAGAGAGAGGGGTGGAGCGGCCGTCCCCAGCGCTGCGCGACCTCGGCGAGGGCCTCTTCCACTTCGGCGGGCCATCCCAGCGCCAGGAGCAGGCGCGACAGGGCGATCGCCGGAGAAATCTCGTCGGAGAGGAGATCGAGGAGCACCTCACGGGCCACGCGCGGCTCGATCTCGCCCAAACGCGCGTCGATCTCCTTCCAGTCGAGAGAATCCGCCTCCGTCTTCACCGTTTCTCCCCCAATGCAGAGCTTTGCGGGTGCAATTCCGGGATTTTTCAGGAGCGCAGCGGTCGAACCATGGAGCGCAGAGGTTGTGCCAAGGAGCGCAGCGGCTGAGACATGGAGCGCAGGGCCTGAGTCAAGGAGCACGGCCGCTGTGCCAAGGAGCACAGCCGTTGTGCTACCCAGCACAGCCGCTGTGCCATGGAGCGCAGGCGTCGTGCCAAGGAGCTTCAGCGCTGTGCCATGGAGCGCAGCGTTGGTGTCAAGGAGCGCCACGGCTCAGCTACCGAACCCAGCCTGTGACGCCAACTTGAAGCCACGCACCAGGAGCGCTGAGTCTCATCCGGTGCGGCGCCCGCTCAGAGGATAGCAGAGTGACCTACCGGGGGGCCTCATCCAGCTCGATGATCCGCGGGAACTGGTTCGGCAGCTCCGCCGAGTAGATCGTCAGCAGGAGCTCCGAGTCATCGAGGAGGCGGTACTCAGGGCGCCGGCCGGAGAGCCGCTCGCTCTCGTTGAGGATAATGGGGACGCCATCGCCTCTCCTCTCCATGAAATATTGATGGCCGCCAGCTCCCTGGACTCCCTCCACCGGAGTCCTGGCCAGCAGAGAGGTGATGAGCTCGTTGCGGGTGGCCTGGCGCAGAGGCAGGCTGTCGATTGTCACCGAGTTGGGCAGCGGTCCCGGGCTGTAGATCTCGACCCGATCGTCGAACTGGAGAATCCGGATCTTCGATCCGTGAATGGAGTAGTCGCGATGAACGACCGCATTGACCACGGCCTCGAAGACTGCCCGATCGCTGTACTGGGGGAACTCTTCGCGGCCGGGCCGCTTCACGGCGGCGACGAACATATTGCGCAGGATGAAGGCGACGCCCTCCCGGATCTGCCGGTCCAGGGGACCCCGGATCCGTTCCGCATCCACCTGATGACGGGAGTCCTGAAGAATGCCGCGGTAACGGACCGCTTCGACATAGGCGCTGGGGAGCCAGGCGTCCGGCCGCCGGGAGCAGAGGAGGACCCCGGCCACGGACGCTCTCTCCTCTCCGAGGTCGTCGGTCGTCAGCAGCTTCATCTTCCGCAGGATCGACTGCGGATCCTCGGGGCTCTGCGGCAGGAAGCGCTGCCAGAGCTCTGGCGCCAGGTCCCGGAAAGAGGTTTCCGGAACCGGTTGCTCCTCGAAGCGGACGATGCGAGCCTGGCTGCGCTGCTGAAAGAGCCGGGCGAGAAGATCGGGAGACAGCTCCCGCTTCGAGCTGCCTTGGCGGTGGAAGTATCCGCCCGGGCTCTTGTGGACGAACAGGCTTCGCGGCACGTCGATCTTGAGGACAGGCCGGAGCTCGCCGGCCTCGTCCGGCAACTCCATTCTGACGATCTTCACCGTCAAGGGAGGGACGATGCTGTCGTTGCAGATCTGCCGGACAAAGCGTTCGACGTCATCGAGCTGCTCCAGGGGAATGCCCTCGACCTGCCGTGCCTTGTCGTCCACTCCGAGAATGCAGACTCCGTCCGCGGTATTAGCCATGGCGGCCAGCTCGGCCGCCAGATCGTCTCGCTCGGGTCCGGCGATCTTCTTGCCTCGGAAGCGCACCGCCTTGAGCTCGAGGACGGAGTCCTCGCCAAGCCGGATCTTGCGCAGCAGCTCCTCGGTAGTATCGAACATTCGGGTCTCGTCTCGGAAGGCGGTCCATGCCGCTGACGGTTATCCTACCTCCATGGACCCCCACGCCACCGCCTCCCTCCTCAAGTCCTGGGCCCTGGAAGCCGGGTTCGACCGCGCCGGGGTGGCGGAGCTCGGTCCTCTGGAGCATGGGGAGGCGCTGGTGCGGTGGCTGGAGCGGGGGGACCAGGCGGGGATGGAGTACCTGGGACGGCGGCTGGAGGCGCGTCTCGATCCTTCCCGGATCTTCCCGGGAGCGCGGAGCGCGCTCTGTGTGGCCCTCCAGTACCATCCTCTAGAGAGAGAGGATGGGGAGCGCCAGCCGGAGCCGAAGGGGGATCTCTGGCGCCGGGTGGCCCGGTATGCCCGGGGGAAGGACTATCACGAGGTGATGGGGGAGCGGCTGCGGGGCCTGGAGGACCGGGTCCGGGAGGCGTTCCCCGGGTGCGAGACCCGCCGATACGTGGACACGGGGCCCGTGCTGGAGCGGGAGCTGGCGGCCCGGGCGGGCCTCGGAGCGGTGGGGAAGAACACCATGCTGCTCCATCCGAAGGGGGGCTCGTGGTTCCTGCTCGGCGAGATCTTCCTCTCGCTCGATCTGGCTCCGGACGCGCCGCTCACCGATCTCTGCGGGAGCTGCACCCTCTGTCTCGACGCCTGCCCCACGGGCGCTCTCCCCGAGCCCTACCGGCTGGACAGCAACCGGTGCATCTCCTACTGGACGATCGAGCATCGCGGTCCTCTCCCCCCTGAGGCGCGGCGGATGGTGGGGGGCTGGGTCTTCGGCTGCGACGTCTGTCAGGAGGTCTGCCCGTGGAACGCGGAGCCGGCCGGGGCCGTCCATCCCCCCGTCCACCCGGAAATGGAGCTGCCACCCGAGCGGGGTGAGCTCACCCTGGCCCGGCTCCTGCGCCTCCCCCGCGAGGAGTACGTGGAGCGCTTCCGGGGGAGCCCCATGAAGCGGGCGAAGCTCGCAGGGCTCCAGAGGAACGCCGCGGTGGCCATGGGCAACCGGCTGGAATCGCGCCACGTCGGGCCGCTCGCTGAAGCATTGCGGGAGGGCGAGCCCCTGGTGCGCGGCCACGCCGCCTGGGCGCTGGGGCGGATCGGGGGGAGGAGGCGCGCCGCGCCCTGGATGCGGCACTCATAGAGGAGGGGGACGTGACGGTGCGGGCGGAGGTCCAGAAGGCCGTAGAAGCCCTGTCCACGGGCGTTTCAGCGGTGGATTGACACCGGCCCCGCCGCCCCCTATACTCGAAGGCCCGAGTTCTCAATGACTTAAGTGGAACTCGAACCCCCCACGGCCGTGGGGGAAGACAGGCCCGAGAGCCTGAATCCAGACCCAAGGAGGTACGTTTTTCTATGCCGGCCAGTGAAGAACTCGAGGACCAGTCATTGATGACGGCTGAGTCCGAGGATGAGCGGGACTCCGAGGAGTACAGGAAGCTCCTCGATCTGTACGACGAGAGCATGCGCAATCTCACCGAGGGTGAGATCGTGACGGGCCGCGTCATCGGCGTCACGTCCAACGCGGTGATCGTCGACGTCGGGTACAAGTCGGAAGGTCTGATCCCCATCGAGGAGTTCACCGACCGCGGCGGCGAGATGGCCGTCAAGGTGGGCGAGGAGGTCGACGTCCTGCTCGAGAAGACCGAGGACCTCGAAGGGCACGTGCTGCTCTCGTATTCCAAGGCGCAGCGCATGCGGCGCTGGACCGAGGTGGAGCGGGCCTACAAGGAGGGCCGCATCATCAAGGGCCGCGTCATCGACCGCATCAAGGGCGGCCTGACGGTGGACGTCGGCCTGCGCGCCTTCCTGCCCGGATCGCTGGTCGACATCAAGCCGGTCAAGAACCTCGAGTCGCTGCGCGGCCAGGAGCTGGAGTTCAAGGTCATCAGCCTCGACCGCCGGCGCAACAACATCGTGCTGTCGCGCAAGGCCGTGCTCGAGACCGAGCTGCGTGAAGAAGAAGGCCGAGACGCTGAAGCGGCTGCGAGGAGGGCGCGCGCGCTCAAGGGCGCGGTCAAGAACATCACCGACTACGGCGTGTTCATCGACCTCGGCGGCATCGACGGCCTGCTGCACATCACCGACATCTCCTGGGGCCGGGTCAACCACCCCTCGGAGCACTTCTCGGTGGGCGACGAGGTCGAGGTCGTGGTCCTCAAGTTCGACCCCGAGACCGAGCGCGTCTCGCTCGGGCTACAAGCAGCGGTCAGCGAGGATCCCTGGACGCTGGTCGACAAGAAGTACCCGATCGGCTCGCGCGTCCACGGCCGGGTGGTCTCGCATCGTCGACTACGGCGCCTTCGTCGAGATCGAGGAGGGCGTCGAGGGCCTGATCCACGTCAGCGAGATGTCGTGGACCAAGAAGGTCGTCAATCCCGCCAAGATCCTGGAGGTCGGGCGACGAGGTCGAGGCGATCGTCTCCGAGCTCGACATGGAGCAGCGGCGCATCAGCCTGTCGCTGCGCCAGACCGAGCGCAACCCGTGGGAGGAGCTGGCGGACACCCATCCCGGTGGGCACCGTCATCGAGGGCAAGGTCCGCAACCTCACCGAGTTCGGCGCCTTCGTCGAGATCACCGAGGGCATCGACGGCCTGATCCACGTCTCCGACATGAGCTGGACCAAGCGGGTCAAGCACCCCAGCGAGGTCCTCAAGAAGGGCGACACCGTCAAGGCGCGGATCACCAACATCGACGTCGAGAACCAGCGCGTCTCGCTGTCGATCAAGGAGTTCATGCCCAACGAGTGGGAGGACTTCGCCGAGCGACCACCGCGCCGGCGACACGCTCGACGGCCGGGTGGTCAACGTCACCGACTTCGGTCTCTTCATCGACATCTACACGGCCTCGAAGGTCTGGCCCACGTCAGCGAGATCGACGTGCCCGCCGGCGCCAAGCTGGAGGACCACTTCAAGGTCGGCGACTGGGTGCGCGCGCGCATCCTGCGCATCGAGGAGGAGGAGAAGAAGGTCGGCCTCTCGATGCGCGGCGTCTCGCAGCCGTCCGAGGAGGAGATCGCGGAGCTGCAGGCCACGGCCGCCAAGCGGGGCGGCGGGTGAGGAGGGCGAGGCGCCTGCTGCGCCTGCGCCGCGCGGCAAGAAGCGCGAAGCGGCCAAGCGAAGAAGTCGAGGACAGAAGCCAAGGAAGAAGCCGAGGAAGCGGAGTAAGTCTTGGGACCTGGAGCACGGCGAGCCTTCGCGGAGGCCGCGGGGGCTGTGCTGTCGCCCACGAGAGAAAAGGGGTGGGAGATGACGCGACGGGATGACGAAGGCCGAGCTGGTCGAAGAGGTCGCCCGCACCACTCAGCTCACCAAGAAGCACGCCGAGATCATCGTCAACACGGTGTTCGACAGCATCGTCGACTCGCTGAAGGATGGCGAGAAGATCGAGCTCCGGGGGTTCGGCAGCTTCCGCATCCGCCATCGCGGCGCGCGCACCGGCCGCAATCCCAAGACCGGCGACAAGGTCGAAGGTGCCGCCCAAGCGGATCCCCTACTTCAAGCCTGGCAAGGAGCTGAGGGAGCTGCTCAACGACGAATGCTGAAACGGCGGGCGCCCGGCGAGCGGGCGCCTTGCTTTTCCCCGGATCCCGGATGCAACAGCTCTTCACTCCCTGGAGGTACTCCTATATCACCGCGACTCCGGCGGCTTCCGACTGTTTCTTCTGTGACGCGGGACGCCTGCCGGTCGATCCGGAGAGCCTGGTGGTCCACCGGGCGGAGCACCATCTGGTCATGCTCAACCTCCACCCCTATTCCAGCGGCCATCTGATGGTGGCTCCGGTCGAGCACCTGACCTCGCCGCTCGAAAGCCGGGCGGAGGCTCGGGCCGAATTCTGGCCGCTGGTGCTCAAGGCCCAGCGGGTGCTCGCCGCGGCCTATCAGCCGCATGGCTTCAACCTGGGGATGAACCTGGGCCAGTCCGGCGGGAGCCGGGGTGCCGGGGCACTTCCATTTCCACGTCGTCCCCCGCTGGAACGGGGACACCAATTTCATGACGGTGCTGGCGGAGGTCCGGCTCGTGCCCGAGGACCTGCGCCATTCCCGCGAGCGCCTGCGGGCGCTCTTCGCGCGAGAGGAGGACTGATTGGCCGAATCCGGCAGCACACCCGCGGGTCAGCAGGCGTCGCAGCAGGCGCCGCAGATCGTCAGGCCCCAGGGCAATCCGGTGGTGGCGGTGCTCTCGGCCTGGCTGGTGCCCGGGCTGGGTCACTTCTACCTCAAGCGGCGCCTGCGCGGGCTGGCCTTCTTCGTGCTGGTCCTCACCTCGATGTTCATCGGCTGCAAGCTGGAGGGCAAGCTCTGGGTGGTCGAGCGCGGCCAGCCGCTCAGCATCCTGGCGACGGCCGGCTCCATGGGCATGGGCGTGCCCTATTACGTCCTGCGCTACGGGCTCCACTACCAGGGCAACGTGATGGGAGCGGGCTTCGAGTACGGCACCGCGTTCCTGCTCACGGCGGGGCTGATGAACCTCCTGCTGGTGCTCGACGCCTGGGACATCGTCCGCGGCAAGAAGGAGTGACCGTGCTGAGCCATTTCATCCTGATGGTGACCTTCGCCCTCATCGTGAGCCTGTTCTTCACGCTCCTCTGGCGTCGCAACCGCCGGGAGCAGGTCAAGCTCTTCCTCCAGATCTTCCTCGGCATGGTGGGAGGCGGTCTGGTGGTGGCGTGGCTGATGTATCCGTTCCCCTCGGGTCCGCCGGCCCCCATTCCGTGAGCCCGGCCGAGGCGCCGAGAGGGGACCGCCCGGGCATGCGATCGAATCCCCGCGAGCTGCTGGTCGTCGCCGGCGAGGCTTCGGGCGACCTGCACGGCGCGCGGCTGATCTCCGAGCTGCGCCGGCGGGTGCCGGAGGTCTCCACCTTCGGCCTCGGCGGCGACGAGATGCGCGCCGCCGGTCTCGAGCCCGTGGCCCACAGCTCGGAGGTGTCGGTGGTGGGCATCACCGAGGTCTTGAAGGTGCTCCCCCGCATCCGTGAGGTCTTCGCCGACCTCCTCCACGAGGTGGACCGCAGGCGGCCGGCCCTCGCCGTGCTCATCGACTTCCCGGACTTCAACCTCCGCCTCGCCCGCCAGCTCAAGGAGCGGGGGCTGGAAGTGATCTACTACATCAGCCCCCAGGTGTGGGCTTGGCGGCGCGGCCGGGTGAAGACCATCGCCCGCTTGGTGGATCGCATGCTGGTGCTCTTCCCATTCGAGGTGGATTTCTACCGCGTCCACGGAGTGGACGTGGTCCACGTCGGCCATCCCCTGGTGGACGAGGTGCCGGTCCTCCCCCAGGCCTGGGACCGCGGCGACTGGGCCGGGGAGGACGGCCCGTTCCGCGTCGCCCTGCTCCCCGGCTCGCGGCTGAGCGAGGTGGAGTCCCTGCTGCCCACGCTGCTCGCGGCGGTGGCGAAGCTGGCTACGAGGCTCCCCATCGAAGTGCGGATCATCCGCGCCCCCACCGTCCCTCGGGAGCTGCTGGACGAGGCCGTGGCGCTCTCGGGCCTCACGGTGGAGATCGTCGATCGTGATCGTTTCGCCGCCGTGGCCGATTCCCACGTGGCGATCTGCGCCTCGGGCACGGCGACCCTGGAGGTGGGGCTCCTGGGCACTCCCATGATCATGGTCTACCGGCTGGCGGGCTGGACCTATCTCCTGGCCCGGCTCCTGGTGAAGCTGCCCGACGTCGCCCTCGTCAACCTGGTGCTCGGCCGGCGGGCGGTGCCCGAGCTGATCCAGGGGCAGGCCAATCCCGAACGGATCGCGGCCGAGGCGGCCCGCCTGCTCACGGATGCTGGCGCGCGGGAGACTATGCGCAAGGACCTGGCCGAGGTGCGCGGGCGCCTGGGCGAGGGTGGAGCCAGCGGCCGGGCCGCGGGATTGGTGGCCGAAAGGCTCGCGGAGGCCGCACGAAATTGAAGATGTCCTCCTTCTTCTGGCGCTATCTCCGCGGCTACACCGCCTGGGCGATGCTGGCCGCCGCCGGCATCCTCGTCTACGCCGCGGCCACGGCCGGCACCGCCGCGCTCATCAAGCCCATTTTCAGCGAAGTGCTGCTCGCCGGCGACAGCGCGCCGACCCCCTTCGGCGGTCTCACGGCCGGCCATGAGAACGGCAAGCGGCCCGCGCCGGGCGTGCTCACCGACCTCAAGAAGCGGCTCAACCTCTCCCGCCAGATCGACGACACCTACGAGTCGCTGAAGAGCCGCCTGGGGATCAACCGCGACAACGTCGTCTACTTCGTCCCCTTCCTCTTCGTGCTGGTCTTCCTGCTGCGCTCGCTCGCCGACTTCGCCTCGGGCTACGCCTTCCAGCACATCGGCCTGGGGGTGACGACCGACATGCGGAACGACCTCTATCGGCGCATTCTCCAGCAGTCGAGCCGCTTCCACGCCGATCACCCGTCGGGGGAGCTGGTGGCCCGCGTCATCAACGACGTGGCGCTGATGCAGAACGCGGTCTCCAACCGTCTCCTCGACCTCTTCCAGCAGTCCTTCACCCTGGTCGCCCTCCTGGCCCTGCTGCTGTCGACCCACTTCCGGCTGGCCCTGATCTCGCTGATCGCGGCGCCGCTGCTCCTCTATCCCATCGTCCGCTTCGGCAAGGGGATGCGGCGCACCAGCCACCGCAGCCAGGAGCGGATGGCCGATCTCGCGAGCCTGATGGCCGAGGGGGTGCGCGGCCACCGGGTGGTGAAGGCCTTCGGCATGGAGGAGTTCGAACTCGGCCGCTTCCGCGAGGCCACCCGCCGGCACCTGCGGGTGAACCTCTGGGCCCAGATGCTGGCCAACTCCTCGGGCCCGGTGGTCGAGTCGATCGCCGTGCTGGGCGCCGCAGCCCTGCTCATCTACGCCGGCAAGTCGATCCGTGCCGGCGAGCTCTCGGCTCCGGAGCTGGTGCAGTTCCTGACCACGCTGCTGATGCTCTACGACCCCATCCGCAAGCTCAACAAGGTGAACCTCATCCTCCAGGAGGCCATGGCCTCGGGGCAGCGGGTGGCGCGGCTGATGGAGATCCCGGACGACATCCAGGAGCGGCCCGGGGCGCGCGCGGTCGATACGGTGTGCGAGGCCATCGCCTACGAGCGGGTCTCCTTCTCCTACGAGGACCGGCCGGTGCTGCGCGACGTCTCGCTCACCATCCAGGCGGGCGAGATCGTGGCCCTGGTGGGACCCTCGGGCGCGGGCAAGTCGACCCTCGTCAACCTGCTGCCGCGCTTCTTCGACCCTGTGGCCGGCCGGCTGACGATCGACGGCGTGGACGTCCGCGACCTCAAGCTCCAGAGCCTGCGCTCGCTCATCGGCATCGTCACCCAGGACACGGTGCTGTTCAACGACTCGATCCGCAACAACATCGCTTATGGACGCTCCGACCTGCCGCTGGAGCGGGTGCGGGAGGCCGCGGCCGCAGCCTACGCCGACGAGTTCATCATGCAGCTGCCCCGGGGATACGACACGGTGATCGGCGAGTCGGGCGTGCGCCTGTCGGGCGGCCAGCGGCAGCGGCTGGCGATCGCCCGGGCCCTGCTCAAGAACGCGCCCATCCTCATCCTCGACGAGGCCACCTCGCACCTCGACAGCCAGTCCGAGGCCCTGGTGCAGAAGGCTCTCTACAACCTCATGCAGGGACGCACCACGCTGGTCATCGCCCACCGTCTCTCCACCGTCACCCGCGCGGATCGCATCGTGGTCGTCGAGGCCGGCCGGATCGTCGAGGAAGGATCGCACCGCGAGCTGCTGGCCTTGGGCGGCTCGTACAAGCGGCTGTTCGACCTCCAGTTCCGGGTGTGAGGCCACCCGTTGGCATCGTCTCCTTCCTCGCGGCCTGGTTCGTCCGGGTCCTGCGCGCGACCGTGCGGCTGCGGCATCACGGAGATGAACGGCTGCGCCAGTGGGAGAAAGGAGAGCAGCGCTTCATCCTCGCCTTCTGGCACCGTCACCTGCTGCTGATGCCCTACGCTTATCGGGGGCGAAGGATTTCGGTCTTGGTGAGCCAGAGCAGCGACGGCGAGCTGATCGCCCGTACCGTGGCCCACCTGGGGATCGACTCCTCGCGCGGCTCGAGCAGCCGGGGAGGGATCGCCGGCATGCGCTCGCTGCTGCGCAAGGCGGCTGAGGGCTGGGACATCGCCTTCACGCCGGACGGCCCCAAGGGACCGGCGAGCGAGGTCCAGCCCGGGGTGATCCTGGCCGCGGCTTCGACCGGGCTGCCCATCGTGCCTGTGGCCATAGCGGCAAGCCGGGCGAAGCGTCTGCGCTCCTGGGATCGCTTTCTTGTCCCCCTGCCGCTGTCGACGGTGCACTTCGTCTACGGGGAGCCGCTCTTCGTGGAGCGGCGAGGCGATCTCGGTCAGGCTGCGGTTGAATTGAAACGGCGGCTGGACGGGGCGGAGGTGGAGGCGGAGCGGTGGGCGAAGGGATCGGCTGAGAGAGCGTGGTAGGATTCGAGAGGGGAGGATTCCATGGACGTGCTGCTCACGGTTCCGGACGACATCGTCGAGAGACTTCAAGTCCCGTTGGAGGATCTCCCGCGCCAGGCTCTGGAATCTCTGGCTGCGGAGCTATATCGCGGCAAGCTGTTGAGCGCTGCGGATGTCCAGCGGATGCTCGGCTTCGAGACCCGATGGCAGACGGACGAATTCCTCAAGCAGAGAGAGGCTTACTTGCTCTACTCCGTGGAGGATCTCGATAAGGATATCGAGACCTTTCGCAGGCTTTCAGGCCAGTGAGGGCCGTCCTCGACACCTCTGCGATCTCTTACCTGCTCCTGATCGGCGAGATCGAGCTGCTGCCTGTCCTTTACGATCAGCTCTTCATTCCCCTGGCCGTTGCGACGGAGCTCAGGCATCCTGAAGCTCCTGCGATCGTGAGGGAGTGGATGGCGAACCCCCCAGCATGGCTGGAGATCTGTTCGGCACCCTCAGGGATACCTCGGGATTTGCGGCATCTTCAGCCGGGTGAGCGTGAAGCGATTCTCCTGGCGGAGGATCTCAAGGCGGATCAGGTGGTCCTCGATGATTGGGAGGCGCGAGAGGCTGCCGCGAGTCGAAGCTTGGGGCTGACCGGTCTCATCGGCATTCTCGACCAGGCTGCGAGACGATCTCTCATCGATTTGGCAGGGGTGGTCGAGCGGCTCCGGAGGACGACGTTTCATGTCGCCCCCTGGCTGTTGAAGGAGCTTCTCGACCGGCATGCCCGGTGAGCCTTTGGATGTGAAGGGAGGATTTAGCCATGCGCAGCATGACCGGCTACGGTGAAGCGTCCGGGGAGAATGCCCGGCATGGGGTGACGGTGAGCCTGCGGGCGGTGAACCACCGGTTCCTGGATCTCCAGCTCCGGCTCACCGAGGACCTGCGGGGGAGCGAGGCGGCGCTGCGCGACTTGATCGGCAAGGAGGTGACCCGGGGACGGGTGGAGGCGCGGGTGGAGGTACGGTCCGTCGTGGAGCGCAAGGCGTCGGTCCAGGTCCACATGGGGGTGATCCGGGAGGCGCATGCGGCCATCCATCAGCTCTTCGAGGATGGGCTGGTGGAGCGGGGGCTCTCGGCGGGCGATCTGCTGCGCCTGCCCGAGGCCTTCCGGGTGGACCTCGAACGGGAGGAGTGGAGCGAGGAGGACGGCGAGCTGGTCCTGTCTGTGGCCCGCGAGGCCGTGGCTCAGCTCGTGGCCGGCCGCGAGACCGAGGGGGCCAGTCTCGCCGCCGTCATGGAGGAGAAGCTCCAGGGAGCGGGGGAGGCGGTCGCCCGGCTCGACGTCCTGCGCGGCTCGGCGCGGGAGGAGATCGCGGCCACCCTGCGCCGGCGCCTGGCCGAGCTGCTGGGTGCCCAACCCCTGGACGAGACGCGGCTCGCTCAGGAGGTGGCCCTGCTGGTCGACCGCAGCGACGTCAGCGAGGAGATCGACCGCCTGCGCTCCCACCTGGAGCACTTCCGCGGCGTCACCCGCGAGCCCGGCGCCACGGGCAAGCGCCTCGACTTCCTCACCCAGGAGGTCTTCCGCGAGCTCAACACCCTGGGCGCCAAGTGCCGCAACGCCGAGATGACCCGCGCCGTGCTCGACGCCAAGGTCCTCTGCGAACAGATCCGCGAGCAGGTGCAGAACGTGGAGTAGTGGTACGATACAGTCGGCGCAGCACCCTCCTTTCGAGAACTTTTGAAGGAATCCATGCAGCCCGGCGAGCTCTTCATCCTCTCCGCGCCCTCGGGCGCGGGCAAGACGACCCTCATCCAGAGCCTCCTGGCAGGAGGGCTCAACGGCTTCGGCGGCCTGGCGTTCTCCGTGAGCCACACCACGCGCCAGCCCCGCCCGGGGGAGCTCGACGGCAAGGACTACCACTTCGTGACTCCCGCCGCCTTCCAGGAGATGATCGCCGACGGCGCCTTCCTCGAATGGGCGCAGGTGCACGACCACAACTATGGGACCTCGCTCGCCGAGGTCTTCCCGCGGCTGGAGAGAGGGATCGACGTGGTGCTGGACATCGACGTCCAGGGGGCCGAGAGCGTCCTCGCCCGCTACCCGAGGGCGCACGGCATCTTCATCATGCCGCCCAGCTACGAGGATCTGGAGAGGCGGCTGCGCAGCCGCGGCAAGGACGACGTGCCCACCATCGCCCGGCGGCTCGCCGTCTCCCTCGCGGAGATGAGCCGTTACGATCGGTATCACTATGTTATCATCAATGATGATGCCCGCCGTGCGAGCGAGGTGCTCGCGGCCATCATCCTCGAGAAACGCCACCGGCGGGAGCGCATGCAGCCCCGGGTCCAGGAGATTCTGCGGGACTTCCAGGACCGGGGTACCCATTCGAGCTAGAGAATTCAACCGACGCCGGTCCGGATCGATCCCGGACGCCGTCAAGGAGAGACTATCGATGGAAGAGAAGCCGACGATGGACAGCAAGTTCCGTCGCGTGCTGGTCGCGGCCAGCCGGGCCGAGCAGCTCATGCGGGGCGCCCGCCCCAAGGTCGAGGCCGGCAAGCGCAAGCCCACCCGGGTGGCGCTGGAGGAGCTCGACGACAAGCTCGTGGACTGGGGCTACGGTCCGCCGCCGCAGGCCGAGCCGGCCGAGGGGGAGGCCGCCGAAGAGCCGCAGCCGGCAGAAGTCCACTAGGCACTCCGTTTCCCTGTCGAGCCGCCGCGCGCCGAGCGTCCCATGAGCCGACCTCTGAGAGTCCTGCTCGGCGTCAGCGGCGGCATTGCCGCCTACAAGTCCGCCGAGCTGGTGCGTCGCCTCCGGGGCCGGGGGCACGAGGTGCGGTGCGCCCTCACCAGGAGCGCCGTCTCTTTCGTGGCTCCCCTCACCCTGGAGGTGCTCTCGGGCCGGCCGGTCCATCAGGAGGAATATCTGGTTCCAAGCGTGTCTCCTGGTGTGGGTGGGGAGGAGGAGCACATCGCCGCCGCCTCCTGGGCCGAGGTGCTGTGTGTGGCCCCGGCCACCACCCACGTGTTGGCGCGTCTGGCCCTGGGGCTGGCGGACGACTTCCTCACCACCACGGCCCTCGCCTTCACCGGTCCCCTGGTGGTGGCGCCCGGCCATGCACTCCAGCATGTGGGAGAAGCCCTCCACCCGACAGCACGTCGCGACTCTGCGGGAGCGCGGAGCCTGGCTCGCCGGTCCGGTGGAAGGGCCTCTGGCCTCCGGGGAGGTGGGGATGGGGCGGATGGCCGAGCCGGAGGCGATCGTGGCCGCGGTGGAGGCGGCCGTCGGCGCGGGCCCGCTCGCCGGCCGGCACGCGTGCTCGTCACCGCCGGCCCCACCCACGAGCCGCTCGACCCCGTCCGCTTCCTGGGCAATCGATCGAGCGGCAAGATGGGCTTCGCCCTCGCGGCCGAGGCGGCGCGGCGGGGCGCCCGGGTGGTGCTGGTCGCCGGTCCCGTGTCCCTCCCGACCCCCTCGGGCGTGATCCGGGTCGACGTGGTCACCGCCCGGGAGATGGAGAGCGCGGTCCACGAGCACGCTCCGGCCGCGGACCTCGTGGTGATGGCCGCAGCCGTGGCGGACTTCCGGCCGCGGCGGGTCGCCCCCGGCAAGATCAAGAAGGAGGAGGGGCTCCCCGCCCTCGAGCTGGAGGAGAACCCGGACATCCTGGCCGGCCTGCGAGCTGTGGCTCCGAGAGCAGTGCTGGTGGGCTTCGCCGCCGAGACCGGCGATCTCGAGCGCCACGCCCGGGCCAAGCTGGAGCGCAAGGGAGCCGACTTCCTGGTGGCCAACGACGTCTCGCGCCGCGATATCGCCTTCGAGAGCGGGGACAACGAGGTCACCGTCTTCCGCCGCCAGGGTGATCCCCTCTTCTTCTCCCGCCGGCCGAAGCCGGAGCTCGCGGCCTCGCTCTTCGACCTGTTCACGGCTACACTCTTGAGACCGTGAGCCCTCGACTGCAGCCCGCCCTCGCTGACCTCCTCTCCTATCTCGGAGAGATGGGCTACGGCGATCTCTACGTCGAGCCGTCCCGGGCTGCGGCCGCTGCGGCGACCCCGGTTCCTGTCCCTGCCATCGCGCCGCCTCCTGTCGCCCCTCCAAGCCCGGAGGACGCCGAGCGGTCCTCTCAGCTCGCCGCCCTGGCCGCCGCGGCTGCCGGCTGCACCCGCTGCCGGCTGAGCGAGGGGCGGACCAAAGTCGTCTTCGGCTCGGGCAACCCCATGGCCGAGCTGATGTTCGTGGGCGAAGGACCGGGAGCGGACGAGGACCGGCAGGGCCTGCCCTTCGTGGGCGCCGCGGGCGAGCTCCTCACCCGCATCATCCAGGCGATCGACCGGACCCGCGAGGAGGTCTACATCGCCAACGTCGTGAAGTGCCGCCCCCCCGGCAACCGCGACCCCCAGCCCGACGAGGTCGCCGCCTGCCGCGGCTATCTCGACCAGCAGATCGCCCTCGTCCGTCCCCGGGTCCTCGTGGCCCTGGGACGAATCGCGGCCCAGACGCTGCTCGGCAACGACGCCCCCATCGGGCGCCTGCGCGGCCAGTGGTTCCGGGTCCAGGGCATCCCCACCATGGTCACCTACCATCCCGCCGCCCTGCTGCGCAATCCCGCCTTGAAGCGCCCCACCTGGGAGGACATGCAGCAGGTCCGCGATTTCTTACGCCAGAGGTAAGAGATCTCCATCCAATGTAGGGGTAGCTATAAGCTGGACGGAGGTGGAGAAGGGTGTTAAGTTGGACATCAAATCATTTTTTCCCTGGTCTGAATGTTCAGCCCGGCTCCTACCGAGAACGCGCCCCCCTTCGAGGATTTCCTGAAGGCGGTCGAACCCCAGCTCAAAAGGCAGTTGGCGAAATACCGCATTCCCAGCGAGGACGCGGAGGACCTCCTCCAGCAGGCGCTCCTGGCGCTGCTCTACCAATGGGAGCGGGTCCGGGACCCGGAGCGCTGGCTGTCCGGCACGGTGAAGCGCCTCTGCCAGATGTACTGGCGGACCAACCGGCGGCGGATCTACTTGGCGGTGGACTCCACACTCCTGGAGTGGTTGTCCAAGCCCATGGCGCCCACCCAGGAGCGGGCCGACCTGCTCTGCGATCTGGAGTGCCTGATCGACCGCCTCCCGGCGCGCTGCCAGAAAGTGCTCCGCCTCCGTTACCAGCTGGGTTACGAGCCGCCGGAGGTGGCGGCCAAGCTCGGATACCAGAAGTCGAGCATCGGCAAGATCACGACCCGCTGTATCGCGGCCCTCTCGCGGGAGCTGATGACCTCCGGGCTGGCCGACGAGCTGCCCGATCTCAAGTCGACGGACCGCCAGGACCCCTGATGCAGTGAGCGGATGCTGTGAGCGCCGAGCCGTTCCACCTCTTTCCCCACATCGACCGTCTGCTGCGCGGCATCGAAGCCCGCGATTCCCCTCTCGTCCAGCTCTGGGGCTGGCCGGGGACAGGCGAGACGGCTGTCCTGGAGGCGCTCGTGGTGCGCCAGGGCCGGCGAGCCCTGGCCTTGCCGCTGGCCGCGGTGGCCGACGAAGCGGCCCTGCAAGAGGCCCTGGAGTCGGCTCACGACGTGGGGGTCCGCTGGCTGGTGGTCCCGGGCCCGCCGCCGTTCGACCGGCTCGCCACGGCCGAACGCTGGCTCCGCCCCGGGCAGCGGCTGGTCTTCGCCGCCGGCCGGCGCTGGCCCGCCACCCTACCTCTGGACTTGGTGCCTCCCCAGGAGCTGCTGCTCGACGACGGGGAGATCTCCTCGCTCAGCCAAGTCCTGACGGGTGGTGAGCTCCCACCCACGATCGCCCGCGCGTTGCGGCAGGCCACGGACGGCTGGCACCGCCCCCTGCGTCTCGCGCTCGAAGCCAACGGCGGGATGGGGCTCGAAAGCACCTGCCCGGACGCCCTGCTGAAGATCCCGGCCGTGCGCCTCTTCCTCCGCCACGAAGTGCTGGACGCCCTGCCCCGGGAGGAGAGCGAGCTGCTGCTCGACGCACCGGTCGAGCGGCCGGGGGCTGGCGAGGAGGGGGAGGAGGCCTGGCGGCTGATCGACGCCCTCGGTCTCTGGGTGGAGGGCCCGGAGCGCGACTGCCTGCCCGCGCTGATGGCCGCCCTGCTGGAGCGCGAGCGGCGCCGGCGGCGTGCCCCTCGCTCCGTGCTCCCATCCTCTCCTGAGGAGGAGAGAGCGGCGAAGGCGGCGTCCGCAGGATCGGAGGGCCCGGGCAGCCGGCCCGTCTACGTCCTGGGGCTGCTGGGCAGCCCGCTCGCCCGGCAGCGGGACGAGGACGGCGAGCGCGACCTCGACTGCCGTCTCCGCCGCTCCTTCCAGGTTCTGGCCTACCTCGCCTCCTCCCCCGGGCTCCAGGCCGGCCGTGAAGAGCTCATCGAGGCCGTGTGGCCCACGGAAGGGGAGCGCACCATCGAGCGCAATTTCCACCCCACCCTGAGCCATCTCCGGCGGGCCCTGGAGGGCGGGCGCAAGGACCGGGACCTCCCCTCCCCCCTCCTCTTCCGCGGCGGCGTCTACCGGCTCAACTCAGAGGTGACCTGGGAAGTGGACGTCATCGACTTCAGCCGTCTGGTGGAGGAAGGCAAGGATCAAGAGGGCCGTGGTGACCTCGAAGGGGCGGTCGGCTCCTGGCAGCGGGCCTGGAAGCTCTACCGCGGTCCCTTCCTCCAGGGCTACTACGAAGCCTGGGTCACCGCCCGCCGGGAGTCGTTCCATCGCCTCTACCTGGAGCTCCTGCGCGACCTGGGAGACCTCTACGTGCGGCTGGGCAAGCCCGGCGAGGCCATGGACGCCTATCGCGCCGTCCTGGTGGAGGACCCCCTCAACGAGAAGGTCCACCTGGCGGTGATGCGCCTCTACGCCCAGCAGGGGCGGCGCGACCTGGTGCGCCGCCAGTACGACAAGCTGTGCGGCATCCTCCTCGACGAGCTGGGAGTGGCGCCCCTGCCGGAGACCACCGAGGGCTACCACCAGTTGATGGAATAGGTCCCATCTGCTAGGTTCGTTCCCGGCCCGGATAGACCCTTCCCGTTCCCCTTCCGTAAAAAGCAAGCCGGCATGAGACTTCGAGCCCTGCGAGACGCGTGCGCCGCCGGTTTCGTCTACGGCGCGGTGCCCTACGGGGCCACCCTGTCCTTCCTGCACGTCCTCCACAACCGGGTGGGATCGAGCCGCGACGCGCTGATCGTCCTCGTCTTCTTCGGCCTGCTCTACGGCCTCTGGGGCGCCGCCTTCTTCCTGGCGGCTACCCTGGCGGTCTGGCCGTTCTCGCGGCCGGAGAGCCTGGAACGGCGCGGTCTCGGAGCCGGGCTCTTCCTCTACAACCTCTTCTTCTGGGAGGTCGCCCTCCTCTACGGATTGACCTACGACGAGGCACCCTTTCACCCCACGGGCGTCTGGGGCATGGCGACGGTGCTGGCCCTGCTGGCCGCGGGGATCGCCGTTGGCGTGGCAGCCCTCTCCTGGGGTCTCGTCCGGCTGCTCTCAGCCCCCCACCGGCGGCACCGGCTGGAGATGGCTCTGGTCCTCCTCGCCGTAGCTGTGCACGCGGCAGCGCCGCTCTACAACGGCAGAGAGACGGTGAAACGGACCGTCCCTCCCCCGATTACAGTGGCGGACACGGGCCTCAAGGTCGTGATGGTGGGGCTCGACGGCGCTGACTGGCGGGTCCTCCAGCCGATGATGGAGAAGGGGATGCTCCCTGCCTTTGCCGGCATGGTGAAGGCGGGCGCCACCGCCGATCTCACGACGATTCACCACTCCAACTCGGCCGTGATCTGGGCCTCGATCTACACCGGCGAGACGCCTGAGCGCCACGGCGTCCTGGACTTCTACCGCATTCGCTTCCCGGGCATGGAGTCGGCGGGGATCTTCCCCCTCCATCGCACCTTCTTCAAGGAGCTGTCGGACTTGGTGGCGCCCCTGGGCTTAACCGAGCAGGTGCCGGTGGACCGTTTCTCCCTCAAAGCCTCACCTCCCCTCTGGGAGATCGTTGACCGGGCCGGGCTCTCGATCGGCGTGGCGGATGCCTACTTCTACTCCTTCCCGGCCCTGCGGCCCTCGCAACCCGGGAGCTGGTTCTTCTCCTACGGGCTCGACGAGTTCTCGGCCCATCCGTCTTCCCGTCTGGAGCTCTTTGCCCAGCCCAAGGACGTGGCGCTCTACCGCTCGCTCAAGCCCGTGCTCGCGGCAGGCGACTTCAAGTGGCAATCCGGGGTGCTCATGCACCAACTCGGCGCCAAACCCCAGCCGCGCTTCGTCAACCTCTACACCCACCAGCCGGACAGCTTCCAGCACTGGTATTGGAAGTGGTACCAGCCCGACCACTTCTTCGGCGCCGGCCGGCTCCTGGCCGAGAACGGCGATCGCATCCCAGGGGTCTACCGCGACTTCGACGCCTTTCTCGGTCGCCTCCTCGCCCAGGCCGGTCCCGACACGGTGGTGATCGTGGCCTCGGACCACGGCCACAGCCCCACGATCGTGGACCGCCTCTACACCCAGCACTTCCACGGCCCGCCGGGCATCCTGCTGATGCAGGGCGGACCCGTGAAGCGGGGAGAGGTTCTCCAGGGGGCCGGCGTCTATGATCTCTATCCGACCGTGCTCTACCTCCTGGGCCTGCCCGTGCCCAAGGACGTGGAGGGGAAGATCCTGCTCGAAGCGCTCGATCCTGGCTTCGTTCAGCTCCATCCCGTGCGCACGGTGCCGTCCTACCGCGGTCTGGGGCCCTCGCCGGGCCTGCCTGGCGTACGCCGCGACAGCACCATGAACGAGCGGGAGATCGAGAAGCTGCGGAGCCTGGGCTATATCGGATTGTAGATAGAATCGTGAAGGAGCCGTCGATGAGCAGGCCGTCGAAACAGGACATGCCGGTGGTGATCCTCTGCGGAGGCAAGGGCACCCGTCTGCGCGAGGAGACCGAGTACCGGCCCAAGCCCATGGTGGAGATCGGACCCCAGCCGATCCTCTGGCACATCATGAAGTCCTACAGCGCCTTCGATCTCGACCGCTTCATCCTCTGCCTCGGCTACAAGGGGTGGGAGATCAAACAGTACTTCCTCCGCTACAAGGAGATGCACTGCGACTTCACGGTCGCCATGGATGGCAGCCGGCCGCTCACGGTGCACAATCAGGACGGCTTCGAGACCTGGCGGGTGACCTGCGCCGAGACCGGCGCCGAGACCGCCACCGGCGCCCGGCTCTGGCGGGTGCGGCAATACATCGACACCGACACCTTCTGCTTCACCTACGGCGACGCCGTGAGCGACGTGGACGTTGACGCCCTGCTGGACTTCCACTGGACCCAAGGGAGGATCGCCACCGTCACCGGCGTCCACCCCACCTCGCGCTACGGCGAGCTGAGGACCGACGGTGCCAAGGCCCTGGAGTTCGACGAGAAGCCCACGGCCGAAGGGGTGGTGAGCGGCGGCTTCTTCGTCTTCCAGCGCGAGGTCTTCGACTATCTCGACGACGATCCTGACCTCTTCCTGGAGCAGCGGCCCTTGCGCAACCTGGCCCGCGACGGCCAGCTCTCGGTCTACCTCCACGAGGGGTTCTGGCACCCCATGGACACCTACCGCGACTACCTCCACCTGAACGACCTGTGGAAGCGGGGGGAGACTCCATGGAAGCGATGGTGAGCAACCCTCTGGGGCTTGCCTGCCGCTTCTGCGGCGCGCCGCTCTCCCATGTCTTCGTGGACCTCGGCGCCTCGCCGCTCGCCAACTCCTACCTGGAGCCGGCGGACCTGCGCCGGGCCGAGACGTTCTACCCCCTCTGCGTCTACGTCTGCGGCGAGTGCTTCCTGGTGCAGCTCCCCGAGGAGGAGCGGCCCGAGGCGATCTTCTCCGACTACGCCTACTTCTCCTCCTACTCCGAGAGCTGGCTGCGCCACGCCGAGACCTACGCCGCGGCCATGATCGAGCGCTTCGGTTTCGGCCCCGGGCACCGGGTGATCGAGGTGGCGAGCAACGACGGCTACCTGCTGCGCTGGTTCAAGGCGCGGGGCATCCCCGTGCTCGGCGTCGAGCCCGCGGCCAACGTGGCCGAGGCGGCCGAGGCGGAGGGCATCCCCACCCGGGTCGAAGTTCTTCGGCGAGGCCACGGCCCGCGAGCTGGTGACGGAAGGTACGCGCGCCGACCTGCTGGTGGGCAACAACGTCCTCGCCCACGTGCCGGGCCTCAACGACTTCGTGGCCGGGCCTGAAGCTCCTCCTCGCCCCCGCCGGGGTGCTGACGATGGAGTTCCCCCACCTCCTGCGGCTGATGGCCGAAGACCAGTTCGACACCATCTACCACGAGCACTACTCCTACTTCTCCTTCACCACCGTGCAGAAGGTCTTCGCGGCCCACGGCCTGACCCTCTTCGACGTCGAGGAGCTGCCCACCCACGGCGGCTCGCTGCGGATCTACGCCCGCCACGACGAGGACTCCACGAAGCCGGTGGGGGAGCGGGTGGCGGATCTCCTGGCTCGCGAGGAGGCGGCGGGTCTCTCGCGCCTCGCGACCTACCGCTCCTTCGGCGAGCAGGTCCGCCGCGTCAAGCGGGGGCTCCTGCGCTTCCTGATCCAGGCCAAGGAAGACGGGCGCTCGGTCGCCGGCTACGGCGCGCCCGCCAAGGGGAACACGCTGCTCAACTACTGCGGCGTGAGCACCGACCTCCTCGACTACACCGTGGACCGCAGCCCCCACAAGCAGGGACGCTTCCTGCCGGGCACCCGCATCCCCATCCACGCGCCGGACCGCCTGCGGGAGACGCGGCCGGACTACGTGCTCATCCTGCCCTGGAACCTCAAGGACGAGATCATGGAGCAGATGGCGGACATCCGCTCCTGGGGCGGCCGCTTCGTGGTGGCCGTCCCCGAGGTGAAGATCCTCGCATGATCTTCCGCGAGACCCCGCTGCCCGGCGCCTGGCTCCTCACACCCGAGCGCTTCGCGGACGAGCGGGGGTTCTTCGCCCGCACCTTCTGCCGCCAGGACTTCGCAACGCGGGGGCTCGATCCCAAGGTGGCCCAGTGCAGCGTCTCCTTTAATCACAAGCGGGGCACCCTGCGCGGCCTCCACTTCCAGACCGCCCCCCACGAAGAGGTGAAGCTGGTGCGCGTCACCCGCGGCGCCCTCTGGGACGTGATCGTGGACCTTCGCCCCGATTCACCCACGTTCAGAAATCACTTCGCCGTGGTGCTCTCGGCCGAAGCCGGCAACCAGCTCTACATTCCCAAGGGGATAGCCCACGGCTTCCAGACCCTGGAGGACGGCACCGAGGTCTTCTACCAGATCTCCGTGCCCTACGCCCCCGAATCCGCCCGCGGCTTCCGCTGGGACGATCCGGCGTTCGCCATCCCCTGGCCCGAGCCGGTGACGGTGATGTCGGAGAAGGATCGGGATCTGCCGTTTTTCGGGGAGGAGCCCTGATGGATCACGGCGACCCTGGCAATGACATGCACGCCTTCATCGCCGAGGTCTTCCCCATCTGCCGCAGCATCACGGGCAACGGCGTGCGCCGCACCCTCGCCATGCATCGCTGAGCGCATCCCCCTCGACCTCCACGAGGTCCCCACCGGCACCCAGGTCTTCGACTGGACCGTACCGCGCGAGTGGAACATCCGCGACGCCTGGATCAAAGATCGCTTCGGGCGAACAAAGTGGTGGACTTCCAGGCGTCGAACCTCCACGTCCTCAACTACAGCGTCCCGATCCATACGCGGCTGTCCCTCGCCGAGCTGCGTCCGCATCTGTTCACCCTGCCGGACCAGCCGGACTGGATCCCCTATCGCACGTCCTACTACAAGGAAACCTGGGGCTTCTGCCTCGCCCATCGCCAGCTCGCGACGCTGCCCGAAGGGCGAATACGAGGTCTGATCGACTCGACCCTCGCCGAGGGCTCGCTCACCTATGGCGAATGCTTCCTGCCGGGGAGCGACGAGCGGGAGGTGCTCCTCTCGACCCATGTCTGCCATCCCTCGCTCGCCAACGACAATCTCTCCGGCATCGCGGTGATGACCTGGCTCGCCCGCGAGCTCGCGGCCCGCGAGCAGCGGCGCTACTCCTACCGCTTCCTCTTCATTCCCGGCACCATCGGCTCCATCGCCTGGCTCGCCCGCAACGAGGAGCGCGCCGGGCGGATCGCGCCACGGCTTGGTGGCGGCCAACCTGGGCGACCCTGGGCCGTTCAACTACAAGCGGAGCCGGCGGGGGCACGCGGAGATCGACCAGGCCGTGACCGCCGTGCTGCAGGCCTCGGGAGAGCCGTTCGAGTCGAAGAGTTCGTCCCTTTCGGCTACGACGAGCGGCAGTACTGCTCGCCCGGATTCGACCTTCCCGTGGGCTCCCTCACCCGCACGCCCTGGGGCGTTATCCCGAGTACCACACCTCGGCGGACAACCTCGCCTTCGTCCAGCCCGCCGCGCTCGCCGGCTCGCTGCGCACTTATCTGAAGGTGGTGGAAACGCTCGAAGGCAACCGCCGCTACCTCAATCTGAACCCCAAGTGCGAACCCCAACTCGGCCGCCGGGGGCTCTACAGCACGATCGGAGGCGACAGCGGCCGTACCCGCGAGCTGGCCCTCCTCTGGGTGCTCAACCTGTCGGACGGCTACTCCTCCCTGCTGGATATCGCCGAGCGCTCTGGTCTGAGCTTTGCGGCGATCCGCGAAGCAGCGGACGCGCTGCTGACAGCCGGCCTGCTGCGGGAGTTTGCGGACTTGCTGCCAGCTCCTTGAACAGCTCGCCGGCCAGCGATTCCATCATGGTAGAATTACTGTTCCCATGGCTCTCTCCTGGCGGCGATACGGCCGCCTTTCGGTGATCCTCCCGGTCGCGGCGACTTTGGTGTTGTCGGTCCTCGTCTTTGGGTATGCAAGGCGTCAGGAGGACGAGGCCGTGCGCCGGACGTTCCAGGATCGGGCCCGGACATTGTCTTCTGCCGTCAGGGTGAGCTGCGACAGTCACCTGGAGATCCTGATCTCCCTCAACTCCCTGTTCTCGAGCGTTCCGGCGGTCAGCCAGGAGGAGTTCAGCCGGTTCGTGGCCAGGTCGCTCAGCCGGCACCCGGGGCTCCGGGGTCTGTCGTGGGACCCGCGCCTCACAGCGGCGGACCGCGCGCGCTTCGAGGCCGAGGCCGGGGTTCCCTTGACCCAACTCGATTCGCAGGGACGGCGCGGGCCGGCAGGGCCGGGAGACGAGTACGTGGTAGTGGGGTATATCGAGCCAGACACGGACCGGAAAGCCCTGGGCTTCGACGTGTCGTCGGAGCCCGTGCGGCGCGAAGCCCTGACCCATGCCCGCGACGCGGGACAGATCGCTGCGACGGGACCGATCCACCTGGTCAACGACGAAGCGGAACAGCTCTCCATCCTCCTTTTCGCCCCGGTCTACGGCCCCGGGACGGCACCCATGACCGTGGCGGAGCGCCGCCGGCAGGTCCGTGGCTATACGACCGGAGCCTTCCGCCTCAAAGACCTGGTGGAGACCGCGATCCGGGACCTGCCGCGGGACGATGTGACGGTCGCCCTGTTCGAGGACCGGGATCCGGTGCCTCCCGAGTTGCTCTACAGCGATGCACGGTGGGCCTCCCGGAGCGACGAGGCCGCGGGTGGCCTGGGATGGTGGCGGGACCGCTTCAAGTTCGGGGGACGCCAGTGGGAGGTGCGCGTGGCCGCGACGCGTGCCTTCCAGGAAGGCTACCGGTCGTGGTCCTCCTGGCTGATCCTCCTCGGCGGGCTCCTGTTCACCGGCCTGCTCGGCGCCTTCCTCTACGTGGTCACCTCGCGGACGGCCAAGGCGGAAGAGTTGATGGTCCTCCGCACTGCCGACGCGCGGGTCAGCGAGGCGCGGACCCGGGACATCCTGGAGCACATGCTCGGAGGAATGATCACGTTCAACGAGCAGAGCCTGATCGAATCGGTGAACCCGGCGGCGGAACGGATCGTCGGCTATCGGGAGGAGGAGCTGATCGGTCAGAGCATCGCAGTCCTCCTGTCCGAAGCACCGGCTGGCGATCCAGAGTCGTTCCTTCATCAGATCCACCAGAAAGCGATCGGCCGGGTGACGGAGACCTGGGGACGCCGCAAGAACGGCGAGATCTTCTGCTCTGAGGCGGCGCTCTTCGAGTTTGCGGCTCCCGAAGGCCGCCGTTTCGCCTGCAACTTCCAGGACATTTCGGAGCGGCGGGAGGTGGATCGCCTGAAGTCGGAGTTCGTGTCCACGGTGAGCCACGAGCTGCGCACGCCGTTGACCTCGATCCGCGGCTCTCTGGGCCTCGTGGCGGCCGGTGTGCTGGGCGAGCTCTCGCCGCAGGTCCGGGACCTTATCCTCCTGGCCGAGCGCAATGTGGTCCGGCTCACTGCGCTGATCAACGACATCCTGGATTTCGAGCGCCTGGACAGTGGCGGGCTCGAGATTCAGATCCTCGACGTGGAACTCCAGTCGCTGTTCGAGCAGTCGCTGGAATCGGTGCGGCCCGTTGCGGACGAGCAGCAGATCGCCCTCATCGGCTCGCCGACCGAGATCCGGCTGCGAGCGGATGGGGCCCGCATCATCCAGCTCCTGATCAACCTCGTCTCCAATGCCATCAAGTTCTCGCCACCGGGTCGGGAGATCCGGGTGTGGGCACGAGGAGAAGGACGATGCCTGGGTGAGAGTCTGCGTGAAGGACCGGGGACAGGGCATCCCGGCCAGCTATCACCAGAGGATTTTCGAGCGCTTCGTCCACGTCGAGACCGGCGGACAAACGCCAGAAGGGGGGGACGGGCCTCGGCCTCGCGATCTGCAAGGCGATCGTGGAGCAGCATGGCGGGACGCATTGGCGTCGACAGCGAGCCCGGAATGGGAAGCACCTTCTGGTTTGATCTCCCCAGCACGGCCAGCCGAGAGGCGATGTCTGAACGCACGGGCTGATTCGCGTTGCAGGAATCAACCCTCAGCGGGACGCCCAGGGCTCCTGGAAGCTCACTCCAGATCTGGATTACGAGCCTCAGCTCGGCTGCCGCGGGCTCTGCCGAGCTCTTCTTGAAGGGCTCGAACCCTCTCCTCGGCCCGAAGGCGTGCCGCTGTTTCGGCGGCGGTTCTCTCCTCGGCTTGGCGGCGTGCCTCCTCAGCCTGGCGGCATGCCTTTTCAGCCTGACGGCGTGCCGCAGCCTCGGCGGCGGCCTTTTTTTCGGCCTGCTGGCGCGCTTTTTCGGCTTGCCGTCGTGCTTTCGTCTCCTCTTCCCTGCGAAGCAGAGGAGTGCCGGTGACCGCATCCGTGAGACGAAGCTGGGGCCCGTCGGGGCGAAAGACGACACCGGTGGTCTGGCTGACGAGAGAGCCGTCGGGATTGGGCCGCATCGGGCGATACCGGCCCGCTACGAGGCGGAAGCCCTGCAGCCTGGGATTCAGGTAGTCGCCCAGGGGGTCGAACTGGAAGTATTCGTCGACGCCGAGCCTCTCGTAGTCGCCCTTCTTGGTGTCGGTGTCCTGACTGCGCGTGCTCTCCGAGGTCGTCTCCATGACGAAACAGGGCACCTGCCCCTCTTCCCAGAGCAGGTACTTCCTGCGCCGACGGTTCCCGGGCAACAGCTTCGGTACCCCCTTGACCACGAAGCCATCCGGCGCCACCACGGCACTGGGGTCCCCTTTCCGGTAATACAGGAAGAGGTTGGCGCCCACGAACACGTCGGGCTCATTCTCGAACCGCTCTTTCAGAGCTTCCCAGACATAGACCATCTCTTCGAGATGAAGCTCCGTTTCCGCCATCGGCTCGCCGTCAGACTCGGGATAGTAGACTTCGTTTTCGAGAGGGATCGCGGTCATGCGTGCCATCCTTTCCCGTTGGATTCCGGGATCAAATCACAAGAACCCGCCGGAGAGCAACAGCCTCCTGCAAAATCGTACCACGAGACTGAGACCTCGCCTCGGATGGAGAGGAGCTTCATAAGGTGGCCCCCTCCAGATCCCGTCGCTCCGTCACCTCGATCTCCGACTTGCACAACACCCGGCTGCCGCTGGGGATATCGACCGCCACGATGGCGTTGACGCCGATGAAGACGTCATCGCCGATCGTGATGTCGCCGATCACCTTGGCGCCGGCGCCGATGAAGACGTTGTCGCCGATCACCGGCATCTTCTCCACCCGTCCGGGATGGGGCGAGCCGATGGTGACGCCGTGGAGGAGGAGGGCGCCACGACCGAGCTTCGCGTAGCCGCCGATCACCAGGCCCGTGCCGTGGCTGATCCGCAGACCCGGACCAATCACCGCTCCGGGGGCGATGTCCACGCCGGTGAGGAAATGATTGACGCGGGCGACAAGCGGACCGAGGATCGGAATCCCACGGCTCTTGAACCAGTGGGCGATGCGATAGAGGACCACCGCCTGGTAGCCGGTCTCGAAGAGGAGCGACTCGATCACATACCAGGGGAAGGGCTTGGTCTTGATCTCCAGCAGCCGGCGGGTATCCTCCCGCAGGTTATCGAACACCGGCGCCCTCCCCGACCGGCGGCGGGGTCGCCGCCTCGACCGGCAGCACCTCGACGGGGAGGCGCAGCGTCTTGCCGCCGTTCTTCTCCGCGAACCAGGCCACGGTCTCGAACACCGGGTCGAGCTCCAGGAGGTAACGTCCCGGCGTCTTCGGGGCAATCACCTTCTGCTGCACCTCTATTTGAGCGCCGGGCTGCACGGGCCAGAGCAGGGGAGTGCGCTGGCCGTCCTGTTCCAGCACTTTACCGCTCGCATCCAGCCAATGGTAGGCGAGGTTCACCCGCGCCGAGCCGTCCGCGGTCCAGGGATAGCGGCTACGGTTGACGAGTCGGGTGAGGACGGTAAATTTCTCACCCGCCCGCACCTGCGGCGGCGCCTCAGCCTTCCCCCATTCGACTTGATAGAGGTCGGCGTCGAGATTGGCGCCCGTGCCCAGGTAGGAGAGGGTGGCGCCCACGAAGAAGTTCTCGCTCGTCCGGTCGTCCTGCACATAGTAGGGGCAGGAATTGGGCGGATATTCCCGCGTCCAGTGCTGGACGCTCCCCGTGCGCGTGGTCACCACTAGCCGGTACACCCAGAAAGTGGCCAGAGTCTGCCGCCGCACCCGGAACGGCTTCACGCCCTCGAAGCTCACGCGCTTGGACACCGGTCCCTCCCATCCGAAGTCCAGCACCTTGCGCTGGCCGTCGAGATCCAGCTCGATGCGATTGGCGGGCGCGAGGTTGCCCACCTGGAACACGGCTTTCTCCATGGGGTGCTCGCCGATGAGGTAGAGCTCCACCCGGGAGGCGCCGCCCACCCACATCTGATCGCCCAAGGGGAGGAAGATGTCCTTGCGCCCCACCATCCGGAAGTCGCCCAGGGGGACCCGCTCGTAGCCCGGCACGTTCTTGAGCGACAGCTCCAGGGGAAGGAAGCGGAACGGCACACCGCGCACGTGAGCCTGCAGCGTGGGCTCGGGCACCGCGGCTCCGAACGGCGTGAAGAGGAGCGGTCCGAGGAAGAGGCCAGCCACGACATGCCCCAGGAGCACGAGCCCGCGCGGCCGGATCTCGGTGATCAGGAAGAGGAATCCAGGGATGAGGTTGATGTAGTAGCGGTTGCCCACGAAGCCGCCGCCCCCCTGCCAGTTCCAGGCGATGGAGACCAGGAAGAAGAGGGCCACGGCCGAGAGCACCCCCAGGAGAAGCCAGCGCTCCGAGCTGCGCCGTCCCCGGCCGCTCAAGAGGAAGAAGAGCACGGCGAGGCCTGCGAACGGGGTGTAGATCAGCAGCCCCGTGTGGCGGCCCACGAGGAAGTAGACGATGTTCTCCACCAGCTCATAGAAGGTGACGTCCGGCTTGCGGAGGAGCCACGTCCAGGCGTTGCCCGTCGTGGAGCTCGGCACCGCTACGGAAGCCTGGGGCGCGGCGGTCGGGACTCCGGACTTTGAGGCGCCCGCGGACTGAGCTGGGGGAGCCGGAGCGGCATTCGCCGGTCCGATCGGCACCTTGCCCGGCTCGCAGAGCGTGATCCCCTGGCGATCCACCCCGAGATAGGCCGAAGGATGGCCCGTGAGGGCCATGGCGACTCCGGCGGCGGCGGCCATTCCCACCACCGCCCCGAGGATCCAGACCGCGGCCGTCTTCCACCGCCGCTCCCGGGCATAGGCCCAGAGGGGGACGACCCCCACGGCAGCGAACATGGGCTTGTTGTAGACGGCGAGCACCAGCGCGGCGCCCGAGAGCGCGGCGAGTAGCGTCTCCCACCGCAGATCGGGGAGCCCGGCTTCGTCCTTGCGCGGCAGGCCGAAGAAAAGGCACGCCGCGATCGAGAACATGTTGAAGACCTCGGGCTGAATCCAGAAGACGTAGGAGAACCCCACGCTGAGCAGGAAGAACGACGCCGAGAACAGGGTGGCGAGTCCCGGCGGATTGAATCGCCGGAGATAGAAGTAGCCCATCCACACCATGCCCAGGGTCAGCAGCATGTTGAAGAAGACCAGGCCATTGGCCCCGAGCTTCCAGGCGAACGGAGCGGCGAGCAGGGAGTAGAGATAGGGCTTGCCGAAATAGACCGTGTGCCACCCGTCGTCGGTCATCACGATCATGTTGTTGACCGGCCCGTAGGGGAACTCCTCGAAAGCCCGCTCCACGTCCTTGGGCTCCACCCGTAGGTCGTGGTCATGAGCAAGGCTGAGCGACGCGAGGTAATACCCCGCCTCGTCCGCCTTGAGATGGGTCGGCAGACCCGGCTTGCCGAGGGTCAGCGGGAACAACAGGAAGAACGCCGTGACCGACGCAAGGGCCAGATGGACGGTGCGGCTCACGGGGGCGGAGTGTAGCGCAGGTGGGGGCTCACCGTAGGGGTGAAGGGTCGTCGGGCGACCCGAAATGGAGTAGAATGAGAGACATGGAGCCGATCCGGGACCCCGAGTTTCTGGCCCGCGCCCTTGCAGCCTTCGACCTGTGCGAGACGGCCGAGCAGATCATGCGGCAGAACCTCCGGCGCTGGCATCCTGAGGCCAGCGAGGAGGAGATCCATCAGCGCTTCAAGGCTTGGCTCGAGAAGCGGGACTATGTGGAATCTGCTTCACAGGTGGAGAAGTAGCCCTATGGAGCCAATCCGTGATCCTGAGGTCCTTGCTCGGGTGCGCCTCATGTTCGACCTTTACGAGGCCGCCGAGGTCATGATGCGTCAAAATCTGCATCGCTGGTTTCCGGAGGAAAGCGACAGCCAGATCGAACGCAGGCTCCTGGCTTGGCTGCGAAAGGACCCGAACTTCGACAGTACACCCTTTAAGCCGTTGGTCGCAGACGTCTGATGGCGTCGGTGATCCGGCTCGCCCGAGCCTTGACCCGGCTCGAATCCGATCTTAAGGCTCTTCGCCTCCGATGGGCTGCAATCGGTGGCTTGGCGGTCGCTGCTCGGGCCGAGCCGAGGACCACGAGAGATCTGGATGTGGCGATCGCCGTCGCTGGAGATCGAGAAGCAGAAGCGATCGTTCTGGCCCTGAGATCCCGCGGCTACTATGAGGTCCCAAAGCAAGCCGTGATGGAACAGAAGGACGTGGGCCGTCTGGCGACAGTCCGCCTGGTGGTACCTGGAGAGAAAAGAGGCGGTCTAGTTGTGGACCTCATGTTTGCCTCCTCAGGAGTGGAACCCGAGATCGTCCGTGCTGCCGAGGTCATGCAGGTGATGCCGAAGGTCTCCGTCCCGGTCGTCAGGACTGGCCATCTTTATGCGCTGAAGATTCTCGCCGGCAGGCCCAAGGATCAGGAGGATTGCGAAGCCTTGCGGCGGCGCATGAAACCCGAGGATTTCCATGAAGCTCTGGATACTCTGGATCTGATTACCCAGCGTGGATATCACCGTGGGAAGGATCTGAGAAAAGAGTTTGAGCGTAGCCAGGAACCATCTTCCTTTTAGAAAGGCCTTGATGACCACCCTCTACTTCGATACCCACCTTGCCGACGAGGAACGCCGTCGCCGCCTCTACGCCGGGGACGTCTTCGTCTATTCGCCGCGCCCGAGCACACGGGCGCTTACGGAACTGGCTCGCGAGCTGATCGAGGAGGCTTTCAGCCCCCTCGATCCTCAGCGGGCTCAGGAGAGTCTGCCGGTTGAGGAGTTCGTGGAGATCGCGGGGCCGCTCAAGCCGCGGTTCATCCACCATCCGCGCACGCGGGAGCTGCTGCTCGATCTCCTGCGCGATCTCGGGGCAGACATGGAAAAGACCTACTTCGACGTGCCCCGTATGCGGGTGGCCACGAGCGGTGGGTATCTCACGGCGGGCGTAGCCTACGTCCTCCATCCCCACCGGGACATCTGGTACTCCTCGCCGCCGTGCCAGCTCAACTGGTGGCTGCCGGTCTATCCCTTCGAGTCGGAGAGCTCATTCGCGTTTCATCCTCGATACTGGAACGTGCCGGTGAAGAACAGCTCGGAGGAGTACAACCACTATGAGTGGAACAAGGTGGGCCGGGCCAATGCCGTCAAAGAGGTCAAGGCGGACACCCGGAAGCAGCCCAAACCTCTGGAGCCTTTGGAGCTGGAGCCGGAGATCCGCGTCGTGTGCCCGCCGGGTGGCCTGATCCTTTTCTCAGGGGCTCATCTGCATTCGACGGTGCCCAACACCTCGGGACGGTCGCGCTTCAGCATCGACTTCCGCACCGCCCATCTCGACGAGCTGGCCTCTCAAGGAGGCGCGCCCAACATCGATCGCCACTGCACGGGCACCACCCTCTTCGAGCTGCGGCGGGCCTCGGACCTGTCGCCGGTGCCCGAGGAGATCATCCGTCTCTACGATCCCAACCCGCCCGCGAACCGGGAGGGGCTGGTCTACAAACCGCCGGCAGAGGTGGTCTCCGCGAGGTAGAATGCCGTCCGGTATCGACCGGAAAGGAGATTTCCTATGAAGAGGTCGCCTCTGAAGTGGATTCTCGGTGGGCTCGTGGCAGTGGTCGCGTTCGGTGGAGTAGCGTGGGCGGGAACCGTGGAACGTTCCGCCGTACGTCTTGATCTCCAGGTCAACCGCACGCCGGCAATTCCGGCCTGCGGCATCCCGGACGAGGCGGTGCGTGCCTTTGCGGCCCGGCTCGGGGTGGAGGCCAGTGCGATCGTGCAGCCGGTGGAGCTCTGCAACTGCAACAAAGATGCGGAATGCGATGGGATCTGCGGCTCGGGCGGCGGATCTTGCGGGATTTTCCTCGCCTGCCTGGGTGACCCTCCGGAGGAGCATCCCAAGTACGTGGGGAGCTGTTTCTGCAAACGGAAGCCTGTGTCCCCGGTCCCGGTGGAACCGTAGCTCCGCCGCAACCGGTGAGTGCGAACGAACGCGACGCGCTGGTGCAGGGCACCCCGCCCCGGGGCGCCCTGCCGTGGCTCAAGGCGGCGGTCAAGCGGGGGCTCGCGGAGAGCGCCTTCCTTCTCGGCACGGTGATCCGCGTCTCCACGGCCGAGCCCGTGATCGCCCTTACCTTCGATGATGGTCCCCATCCCGAGGACACGCCGCCGCTTCTGGATCTCCTGGACCGGTATGGGGCGAAGGCCACGTTCTTCGTGGTGGGGAAGAGAGCGCGCCATCATCCGGAGCTGATCGCGCGGATGGTCGCGGCCGGTCATGCCCTGGGCAACCACACGTGGGACCATCTCTCCCTGCCGTCTCTCAAGGGACCGTTCCGCCGGCGGCAACTCGCATGGACGCAGGAGGCCCTGGGTCCCCACGCCTCCGGCCTCTTCCGTCCTCCCTACGGTGAGCAGAGGCTGGGCTCGCGGCTCGACGCCCTCTCCCAGGGCCTCACCGTCGTCTGCTGGGACGTGATCGCCGAGGACTGGCGGGACGATCTCCCCGAGGTGATGCTCGCCCGCATCTACCGCCGGCTGCGGCGGGGGAGCATCGTCCTCTTCCACGACACGCTCTACACCACGATCGACGAGCGCTTCCGCGACCGTCGGCCCACGCTCGCCACGGTGGAGCGGCTCCTTCAGGACCTGGGGGATCGTTATCGCTTCGTCACCGTCCCCGAGCTGATGCGGCTGGGGAGGCCGGTACGGTGGCACTGGTATCAGCGATCCCGGCTGGATTGGCTCAAGCAGGTGGTGTGAGCCGCGGCGGCGGCGGAATCGGTATCCGCATCCCCTCCCGAATCCCCTTGAGCTTCGCCACCGCGGCGGCCTGATTTCCTTTCCTCAGCTCGCGCAGCCAGGCCACGGGCAAGGCGGCGGCGGTGAAGGCGAGCCAGGTGAGCCAGTTCCAGGGATTGGCGTAGCGCCGGACATAGATGGCGCCGCTTCTGCCGAACTGGAAGTTGCGGCTCGCGCTGTAGCCGCCGGTCGTATAGGCCACCATGTGGTAGAGCACGGCCCGGTGCGCGTAGAGGCAGCGGAAGCCCTGCCTCTTCACGCGGGTGCAGAAGTCGGCGTCGTCCACGCAGATGAAGAAGAGGTCGTCCCACATCCCCGCGGCTTCGGCGGCGGCGCGGCGGATGAGGATGGCGCAGCCGTTGACGTAATCGACGTCCGCGTCCTGGTCATACTGTCCCCGGTCGATCTCGCCATAGCCCCGTTCGCGGGTGATGGACTCGCGGAAGCGGAGGATGCCCCCGGCAGACCAGAGCCGCTGCCGGTCGCCGTGGAAGTAGCACTTCGGGCCCGACGCAGCCGATCTTCGGATCGGACTCGGCCGCCTTCACCAGCTCCGTCAGCAGGTCCGGCTCGACCTCGATGTCGTTGTTGAGCAGCAGGACGTAGTCGTAGCCCTGCTCGAAGGCCCAGCGGAAGCCGGCGGCATAGCCGGAGGAGCTACCGCGGTTGACCTCGACCCGCACCTGGAGGAGGCCGGGGAAGGCGCTCGCCAGGGCCTCGGGGGAGCCGTCGGTCGAGGCGTTGTCGAGGACGATGAGATCGAAATTGGGGTAGGTCATCCGCCGCAGGCTCTCGACGGCCTGCATCGTGACGTCCTTGCCGTTGTAGTTGACGACGACGGCGGCGACCTTCGGGGGGGACTCCGGCATGCGTGGGTTGGATTCCGGGGAGTGGTGAGCCGAAGAGTCAGCGGAGCTCTCGCAGAAAGGACTCCAGATCGACGTCTGCGTCTCGCAGAGCGCCTTTCAGCGTGAAGCGATCGACTTCATCGTGGTAGGGAAAGACGATGATCCTGCCATCGGGATGCCGCATCTTGACGTGGCTCCCCTTGCGGTGTGCTTCAATGAACCCGAGTCGCTCGAGCGCTGCGACGACCTGCCGTCCTGAGAGGAGAGGCAGTTTCACAGCGCGAGCTCGACGACCTCGCGATCCTTGTGCTCCTCCAGATCCTCGGGATCCGGCTCGAGGTACAGCTCGATCGCCTCGCGGAGATTCTGGAGGGCTTCCTCGCGAGTTCTACCTTGGGACCAGCAGCTCTTCAGTGACGGGCTGTGAGCAACGAAGTACCCGTCCTCACCCTGTTCGAGAAGCACCTTGAGCTCCATGGCTCAACTGTACCGCAGGTTGGGAGACTAGCCAATCCGTCCCTGATACCATCCGCCGTCCCATGCCCCTCCCACTCCTGCGCCGACTCGCCGCCCGACTCCTGCTGCTGGCGGTGAGCGCCGGCCTTGGGCTCCTGGTCGCCGAGTGGGCCGTCCGTCTCGTCCGTCCCCAGGCGGTGATGGTGGTCTCCCGCGGACTCTAAGAGCTGGACCCTCCCCGCCGCTATCGCCTGCATCCCAGGTTCCGGGGGACGATGACTAACCGCGTCGAGTTCGAGGATGCGATCGCCGTCAATCGGATGGGACTGCGGGGAGGGGAGATCGGCCCCAAGGCGCCCGTGACCCTGCGCGTCCTGGCCCTGGGGGATTCGTTCACCTTCGGCGTGGGCGCTCGGGTGGAGGAGACCTATCCGGCCCGTCTCGAGAAGGCTCTCCGTGCCCGCGGCGTCGCCGCCGAGGTGCTGAACGCGGGGGTTCCCGGCTTCGGTGTGCCCGACGAGGTGGCCTGGTACGAGCGCTGGGGTCGTCCGCTCCAGCCGGACGTGGTGCTGGTGCAGGTCTTCGTCGCCAACGACCTGCGGGACGCGGCGCCCGGTCCCAAGGTCGAGGTGAGGAACGGCGCTCTGGTCGTGCAGGGGGAGAAGCACGGCGGCGTCTCGCGCTGGCTCTACTATCACTCCCACCTCTTCGTGCTGCTCAAGAATTCGGTCCTGGGCGAGAGGATGCGCGATCTTTTGGGATTGCGGGAGCCGCTGGAGGAGCGGGAGCTGCAGACGGAGATGGATCTCTACACCCGGGGCGACCTGCCGGAGACGGTGCGGCTGGGGGCTGCGGCCACGGAACGGGCGGTTACGGATCTCGCGCGAGATGCCGGTCGGGTTCGTCTTCAGGCAGTGATCCTCCCCTCGCTCCTCCAGGTGGACCCCACCCGCTGGCGAGCGTCCCTGGAGCGCTTCGACCTCGATCCCGCGAAATACGATCCCGATCGGCCGAATCAGGTCTTCCGTGAGATCTTCGCCCGCCACGGCATCCCCGTGCTCGATCTGACGGACACCTTCCGGGCCGCTCTCGCCCGCGGCGAGCGGATCTACTACCCTATCGATCAACACCTGACGCCGGCCGGCTACGAGCTGCTTGCGGAAACGGTGGCCGGGGTGCTACGCGCTCCGGCTCTATCTCCTGTGCAATAACGCCACCGCCTCCCCGCGCCACGGCGCCCGGAGCCAACGGATTCCCCCTCCTTCCATCCAGCCGCCGTCCTCGGAGCGGCCGGCCACGGGATCGAACCATTCGAGCCGCAACGGGCCGGGGAGCCAGCCGAGGCGGAGCCACCCCCAGCCGCGAGGGAGCCAGGTGAGCACCTCTCCCGGCTTCCGGTTGGCCAGGGCGTAGCCGGAGGAGGACAGGTTCATCCTTGGCCAGCAGGCGGCGAGGTTGAGCCGTTGTGAGAAGCGGACGGTGTCGCCCATCGCCCGCCGGGCTCCCTCCCGGACGGGATCGTCGTCGAGCGGGTCCATGTAGAGGATGTGATGGCCGCGGAGGAAGGTCTTCCACACCCAGGTCCGGTCGCCGCCGATCCCCCAGAGGTGATCGGTGTCCACCAGCACGACCTTGGAGCCGTCCGCCACGGGCGGGCGGTGTCGCCAGCCGCCGCGATTGCCGGGCGAGATCCAGTCCGCCGGGCTTTTGAGGAGGTCCTCGTTTCTGCCGCCGGGGAAGGCGAAGGTCATGCCCATGGGATGCTGGCGTCCCCGGACCGACTCCAGGTTTTTGAGGAACCGGATCATGTAGCGCTGCCAGTCGCGCGAGGTGCCAGGGCTTTCGTTGGAGATCTCCCAGAGCACGGTGTCCAGGTCGCCCACGGCCTCGACGACCTGCCGCACGTACAGCTCCTGGAGGCGGGTGACGATGGGGACACGGAGAGTGTGGGCATCGGCGCCGTCCCCCCGGCCGTCGAGATCGCCATCCGCCTTGTTGACGTTGTTCCGGCGGTTGAAGGGGTGGCGGTCCCAGGGGTTCCCTTCGCCCTTGCTGTGGATGGACCAGCCGTTGAACAGCATGACGGAGACGTAGATCCCGCGCTCCGCGGCCCGCAGCACCCGCCAGCGCAGGCGGGCGAAGTACTCGGGATCGAAGCGGGTGAGATCGAAGCGGGGCCGGCCGTCGAGCGCGAGCCCGGGACCGGTGCGCAGCCACGGCCGTGGATCGAGATCGTGGAGCCAGGCCTCGTGAGCCCAGAGGCGGATGACGTTGTGCCCCCAGGCCGTGAGGGAATCGAGATACCCCTCGAAGTCGAAGCCGCCCGGGCGCTCGCCGTTGTCCACCAGGTTGTCCCAATGGTGGGAGCCCGCCAGGTAGACGGCGCGCCCCTCTCCGTCCTGGAAGTAGCGTGGGTTCGCAGGGTGGACGCGGAGGGGAGGCATGCGGCGGAGCCCGAGGTTAGCATGGGCCGGCCCTACCCTTCAGGGTGGGTCGCGGCGCGATATCCCTGCGCTAGGCTTCTTGCTGCGTGGTCTTTGTTCCCGCGCAAGGATCGATCCCCATCCGTGGGCTAGGGTCGGGTCCGGAGGAAAACCCCATGAGCGCCAATCCCCAACCGTCAGCAGCCCGCCATCTCACCCTGGGTACCCTGTCGTTCGCCGTCTGCTTCGCGGCCTGGGGGCTGGTCAGCGCCTTCGCGCCCCGCTTCCGCGAGATGTTCTCGCTCAGCGCGACCCAGACGGCGCTGCTGGTGGCCGTGCCCGTGCTGCTGGGGTCGCTGGCCCGGCTGCCGATGGGCATGCTCGCCGACCGCTTCGGCGGACGCGCGCGTCTTCACCGTCCTCATGCTGCTGGTGGCCGTCCCCGCCTGGCTGGTGCCTGGCAGCCGGAGCTACCGCGGCTGCTGGTGGCGATCGCGTTCTTCCTGGGGATCGCCGGCTCGTCGTTCGCCGTCGGGCGTGGGCTACGTCTCGCGCTGGACGCCGCCTGAGCGCCAGGGATCGGCCCTGGGCGTCTACGGCCTGGGGAACATCGGCCAGTCGGCGGCGGTGTTCCTGGGGCCGCTGCTCGCGGCGAGGATCGGCTGGCAGCCGGTGTTCCGCGGTGGCCGCGGTCCTGCTGGTGGTCTGGGGGATCGCCTTCGGCCTGCTGGCCCGCGACGCGCCGCTGCGCGTGCGCGCCCAAGGGGATCGGGGACATGCTCGCGCGTGCTCACCCGCGAGCGGCTGGCCTGGGTGCTCTCCGCTCTTCTACTTCCTCACCTTCGGCGGCTTCGTCGCCTTCTCGATCTACCTGCCCACCCTGCTCAAGGACCAGTTCGGCCTGACGCCCGCGGACGCCGGGTTCCGCGCCGCCGGGTTCGTGGTGCTCGCCACCCTGATGCGCCCGCTGGGCGGCTGGCTTGCGGACCGCATCGGCGGCGCGCGCGTGCTGGCCGGGGTGTTCCTCGGCGTCGTGCCCTTCGCCCTGCTGCTGGCCTGGCCGTCGATGCTGCCGTTCACCGTGGGCGCGCTCGGCTGCGCGGCGCTGCTGGGCATCGGCAACGGCGCCGTGTTCAAGCTCGTCCCGCAGTACTTCCCCAAGGAGACGGGCACGGTGACGGGGCTGGTCGGGGCGATGGGCGGCCTGGGCGGCTTCTTCCCGCCGCTGCTGCTCGGCTTCTTCCGCGACCGCCTCGGCGTGCGTCTGGCCGGGCTTCGTGCTGCTCGCGGCGACGTCGCTCGTCCTGCGCCTGGCTCAACCGCGCGGGTGTTCCTGCCGCGCCAGGAGGCGCTGGAGCTGCGCGCTGCCCGCCGGAGCTCGCGCCGGGCCGCGGACCGCTGCGCGCCGGCGCCTGGGCGACGCTGTGGACGGCGCTGCTCGTCGCCGCGATCGTCGTCGGCTCGCGCAACCTGCAGAACTTCGACCGGCGCTGGTGATCTACACGTTCGCCGTGCATCTTCGCCACCTGGGGCGTGGCCTACCACTACGCGTCTGGCTGCAGAAGCCGCCGACGCGGATGTACTGGCGCGCGGAGCTGGCAGCCTGCTGCGGCAGCGCGGCATGCTCGACGAGCCTCGCGGCGACTGGTCCGCTCAGCCTGGACGCACCTCCTCGGCCCAGACCTTCATCCGCCAGCGCTCGCGCCTGCGCTGGTGGATGCACCAGCTGCCTCTTCTGGGGCTGCCTGCTGGCGGTGGCCATCACGTTCCCGCTGGTCTTCGGCTGGATCCACTTCGGCAGCCTGCGCGCAGGACCAGATGACCTACGTCACCTACCTCTTCGGCTTCCCCACGGGCTCGTTCCGCATCCGCACCGTGCTCGTCGCTGGCTGCTGTTCCACGGCCTCGACATCGCGGCCGTGCTGGTGCTCGGCGGGCATCGCGCTCTCGCTCTGGCGGCGGATGCGCGACCAGGGCGCGCTGGCCGTGCAGGACTTCGCCGTGGACTTCTTCCCGCTGATCCTGCTCTTCGCCATCTCGGTGACCGGGCTGGCGCTGACGGCCTCGACGCTCTGGCTGCGCGGGCGAGCTTCTACGGCTTCCTCGCCATCCTCCACGCGATCACGGTGATCGCGGCGCTGCTGTACCTGCCCTTCGGCAAGTTCTTCCACATCTTCCAGCGGCCGGCGCAGCTCGGCGTGAAGCTCTACCAGGAGGCCGGGGAGGAGGGCGAAGGGGCGCATCTGCGCGCGCTGCGGCGAGCGCTTCGCCTCGCGCATGCACATCGACGACCTGAAGCGCGGTGCTGCCGCAGCTCGGGTTCGACTACCGATGCCCGGGCCGGCGGGCACTGGCAGGAGCTCTGTCCGGCCTGCAAGCGCAAGACGATCGCCGCGCGCCCAGCTGCGGCTGAAGGAGGACGCCCGTGGCTAGACCGCCCCTGCCCGATCGAGAGCCTCGATCCGAGCGCTACGGCCCGCACCTCAACTACGCGCCGCCGGGCGGCTGGGCGGAGCAGCGCGCGCATCCGCCGGACCGGCTGGTCAAGACGCACTGCTGCTTCTGCGGCCAGCAGTGCGGCATCCAGCTCAAGGTGCGCGACAACCAGGTGGTCGGCTTCGAGCCCTGGGAGGAGTTCCCGTTCAATCACGGGATGCTCTGCCCGAAGGGCGTGAAGCGCTACCTGCAGAGCGAGCCATCCGGATCGCCTGCTCGACTCCGCTGCTGCGCACCGACGGACGGCTTCCGCAAGGCGACGCTGGGACGAGGCGCTCGACTTCACCGCGCGGCGGCTGCGCGAGATCCAGGAGAAGCACGGCAAGGACGCGGTCGCGGTCTACGGCGGCGCGTCGCTGACCACCGAGAAGTCCTACCTGCTGGGCAAGTTCGCGCGCGTGGCCCTGGGCACGCGGCACATCGACTACAACGGCCGGCTGTGCATGGTCTCGGCGGGCACGGCCTACAAGCTGGCCTTCGGCGTGGATCGCTCGCCCAATCCCTGGAGCGACATCCCCAAGGCGCGAGGTGGTCGTTCGTCGATCGGCGCCAACGTCGCCGAGTGCGCGCCGATCACCACGCGACTACCTCTGGCGCTGCCGCGACAACGGGGGCAAGCTGATCGTCGTCGATCCGCGGATGACGCCGATCACGCGCAACGCCGATCTGTATCTGCCGCGTGCGCCCGGGCACCGACCTCGCGCTGCTGCATGGGCATGCTGCACGTGATCCTGCGCGACGGGCTGGAGGACCGCGACTTCATCGCCGCGCACACCGTCGGGCTTCGAAGAGGTGGCGCGCGTCCGTCGAAGCCTGGGACCCGGCGACGGCGGCGCGAGATCACCGGCGTGCCGCCGGACGCGATCGAGAAGGCCGCGCGCTGGTTCGGCGAGCGCCGAGCGGGCGATCGTCGCTCCACGCCCGCGGGCTCGAGCACCAGTCCAAGGGCGTGGAGAACTGCCTGGCGCTGATCAACCTGTGCCTCGCCACCGGCAACATCGGCCGCGAAGGCGCCGGCTGCATGATGATCACCGGCCAGGGCAACGGCCAGGGCGGGCGCGAGCACGGCCAGAAGTGCGATCAGCTGCCGGGGCAGCGATCGATCACCGATCCCGCGGCCCGCGAGCACGTGGCGCGGGTCTGGGGCATCGCGCCCGAGGAGATCCCCCAGGCCGGGCTCTCGGCGCGTGGAGATCATGGAGGCGATCCATCGCGGCGAGATCAAGGCGCTGCTCTCGATCTGCTTCAACCCGCTGGTCTCGCTGCCGGACGCCAACTTCACGCGCGAGGCGCTGGAGAAGCTCGAGTTCTTCGGCGTCGTCGACTTCTTCCTCTCCGAGACCGCGCAGCACGCCGACGTCGTGCTCGCCGGCAGCCTGCAGGAGGAGGAAGAAGGGGTCGTCTGCAGCGCCGAGGGGCGGGTGATCCACATCCAGCAGGCGGTCGACCCGCCCGGCAACGCGCGGCAGGACTGCCGCATCTACTGCGACCTCGCCCGACGGCTGGGCAAGGAGCAGGTTTTTCCCCTACCGTCAGCCGCGCGAGATCTTCGACGAGCTGCGGGAGGCGTCGCGCGGCGGGCATCGCCGACTACTACGGCATCACCTACGAGAAGATCGACCGCGCAGATGGGCGTCTTCTGGCCGTGCCCGACGCGAGGATCATCCCGGGCACGCCGCGGCTGTTCGAGGGCGGCCGGTTCTTCCATCCCGACGGCAAGGCGCGCTTCATGGTCACCGAGTGGCGGCGAGAGCGGCGATCCCGTGGACGAGGAGTTCCCGATCTACCTGACGACCGGCCGCGTCGTCAGCCAGTACCTCTCGGGCACGCAGACGCGCCGCATCGGCGCGCTGGTGGATCAGTACCCCGAGCCGCGGCTCGAGATCCATCCGCGCCTGGCGGAGACGCAGGGCATCGCCGACCGGCGACTGGGTGACGATCACGCACCCGGCGCGACG
>CAVQIV010000019.1:0-128133 GCA_963712665.1 Thermoanaerobaculaceae bacterium
CTCGTCTCCTTTTGGCAAGGGTGTCGAGTATACGTCCATACGCTGGGACTTGGCAATAGATGTAGAAGCTTATGCCAAGGACCGGCCGCGCGGCTCAGCCCGTCCTCCGGCGGCGGACCCGCTATCATTCCCCCGCCATAACTCCGCCCCGTCCTCCTGAGCTGCGAAGCGGTGTCCAAGCAGTTCGGGGCCCGGCCGCTGTTCCACGACCTGTCGTTCGCCCTGTTCGAGGGCGACCGGGTGGGGCTGGGGGGGCCGCCGGGGACAGGTGTCAGGGACTTCTTGGCCGCGGTGATGGTGGCGATCGTGCCGCGAACGCCACTGGAGAAGCGTAGCGCCGCCACCACGCAGTCCTCCACCTCGATCTCGTGCTGAGCTGCTCCGCCCGAGGCGCCGACCACTCCGCCGCAGGTGCGTGAGAAGTTGGAGAGTCGGCGATCGTGGAGCCCGGTCGCGAAAAGCTCCTCACCCCATTGTTTCTCCGTCTTGACCCATTGTGTTTAAGCCGAGAAATAATGTTTCTACGCCCTCGATTCTCGCCCCGACATTGGACCAAAGGGCTATGCCCCTCGGCCGCCCGCGGCGCTACCATATGGAAGGAACGGCAATGCCACAGAACTCGAGGAGGAACCGTGATGAATCGAGATCGCAATCATCTGATCGGGGGCGGGTCGCGCGTTGCGGCCGGCGCAATCGCCCTTTCCCTGTGCTTGAGTGGCGGTGCGGCACGTGCAGCGGAGGCGCCGAAAGTCACGCCGCCCCAACCCACGGTGCCCCAGGTCTTCACGCTGATGGGCCAGTACGTACGCGTGGCCTACAACGACGTGGGCTTTGCGACTCTCGGGTACCGCATCGCCCAGGAGTCGGTCGGCGAGGAGTGGATGCTGCTCGAAGTCGGCCTCACGGTGCGCGCCGGAACGAAGAACCTTACGTTCAAACGGGACAATCTGTCGGTTAAGACTCCTGACGGCAGCACGATCGGGCTGGCGACGCAGAAGGACTTCGCCGAGGCAGGCTACCTCAAGGGGCTCAACAAGCGAGCGAAGGTCCAGCGCGACCCGATCAACTACTTCCCGGGTGAAGCCAACCGCGCTTGCGCGATACACTTCTTCTCCGACCTGTCCAACTCGGGCCCGGGTGGCCGGCTGTCCTACGACGAGGTCGAGCTGAGCCCCGACCGCGGCTGTCTGGGGCGGCTCTTCTTCCACATCCCCGGCGGCATCAAAGTCGGCCAGCACTGGCTCATCGTCAACTTCGGCGGCAGCGAAGTGAAGTGCCGTTCCGAATCCTCACCAAGGACGAGCAGAAGGAGTTCAGCAAGACTTGGGAGGACATCAAGAAGGCCTGGGAGAAGGAGACCGGCCAGTAGCGGGCTTCCTCCCTACCGGAGACAGGTGTCAGGGACTTCTTCTTGGCGGAACGGCACGCCCAGCATGATCGCTAGCCTGGATTCCCACGTTAGCCAATCGCCCAGAACCCAGCCTCGAAGAGGCGGCAGAATGGAGCCTGGGGCGTCAGCCCCAGGTACGGGATTCCACCACAACCCCTCAAGCCCTGAAGGGGCGGCAGAAGACCGGATCGCCAAGGCCCACTGCCGCCCCTCCAGGGATTTTCAAAGATTAGAAGGGATCCTTTCCCTGGGGCTCACGCCCCAGGCTGTAGGCTGCCGCCCCCTTTCGGGCCTGAAGAAGCAAAGCTGGCACGATTATTTCGTGACGCGTCCTAAGCGAACTCACGGACGGAGTGTCCCAGGCGCGCCCCACGTCTCGACGGCGACTACCTGCTGAAAACGGATCGCAAAGACCTCACGGCCGAGCCTCTTGTCGACGTGACTCTGACCCCGGAAGAGCCACACCTACCGTCCTGCCCTGGTCAATTCCGACTAGCCTCAACTGAGCGATGGACGCTGGATGGAAACAGGTAAGCCGTCACAATCCCACCGTCCTGCCCTGGTCAATTCCGACATTTGCGCCGCCACCGGTCCTAGAATTCCGCCTGCGTCGAGTCACAATCCCACCGTCCTGCCCTGGTCAATTCCGACGTATTTTAGAGATGTCACGTCGGCGGAAACCCTCCAAAGAGTCACGATCCCACCGTCCTGCCCTGGTCAATTCCGACGTTTGCGTGGCGGATCAACACACCCTCTGCCTGCTGGAATCACGATCCCACTGTCCTGCCCTGGTCAATTCCGACATACTGGCTGAAGAAGTTTGGTACCCATAATTGGCGTCACAATCCCACCGTCCTGCCCTGGTCAATTCCGACGATTTTCTTCAGCCGCCCGAAAGGAGGAGATGCCATGAGAAGTCACAATCCCACCGTCCTGCCCTGGTCAATTCCGACACTTCCCCACTTTCCCCCTTCAGGTACTTGGAAGAAAGCAATCCCACCGTCCTGCCCTGGTCAATTCCGACACTGCCACCCTTCCAGCCGCTTGATCTACACCACTTAGGTGGCCTTCCGCCGTTACCTCGTTCCAAGGGCCTTCCGCGAGCCCGAAATCTTGGGCTCCGGCGGGGCTACTCTCGCCCGTAAGTGTCCTGTCTTCTGTCATTTCCGCTCTCCGCCGTTACCTCCCTCGATTTTGGCCGAAAAGGGCCTGGCATGATTTTTTCCTGACTAGAGGACGTAGACGTCCGGATCCTCGGTCCTCTCGCCCACTCCCAGGGTCTCCAGCCGCTTGGCGCAGTCTGCGCAGAGAGGTAGATGCGGATGCTGTCTTCCGCCGGATCGATGAGCCTCTCGATTGCCTTCCTCATCCTTGCCACCTGCCCTTCGTCGAGATGACACTCGAACACCGAGAGCTGTACCCGCTGACCGAAGTCCTTCAGGGCGTGGGCCAGACGGGTCCGGTGACGGGTCTGGCGAACATCGTAAGAGACCACGGTCAGCACGGTAAGGTGAAGCTCTCGTAGGGCTCGCCCCGGGTGAGCAGGGTTGCCAGGCGCTCGGCCTGCCGGCGGAAGAGGTCGCGGAAGGTGAGGCTGCCGGCTTCCAGGGCGAAAGGCTCGTTCAGGAACTTCTCGTACTCGGTGAAGTAGCGGCGCTTGCCCTCGCGGTTCAGGTAGAGACCTCCCTCCGGGGTGCGCTGGAAGTCCTTGGCCTGGATCACCCCGAGGTTCAGGAGGTTGGCGGTGAAGCGGTCCACCAGGGCAGGTCGAAACTCCTCGAGCAGGTCGAGCGCCAGAGAAGGCCGGCCATAGTCCAGCCGGTGGTAGAAGCCGATGAAGGGATCGAAGCCGAGGCCATCCAACAGGGATTGCAGCTCGTTGCTGACGATGACGTAGCCGAAGGAGAGGAGGGAGTTCACCGGATCGCGCGGCGGCCGGCGTTGCCGGCCAGCGAAGCCGAGCTGGCGCGGCACCCAGGAGGCAAAGCCCTTGAAATAGGCTGCGGCAGCGCTCCCTTCGACGCCTCGCAGCATGTCCAGTGAGGTGCAGGAATCAATGCGGCCGAGTGCCTTCTCCACCTCGCCGACTACCTCTTCCGCCAGCTCCTGGGGATGGTTGGCGCGGAAGCGCTTGAGCACCGCGACCCCATTGCGAATCTTCCCCCGGACGATGGCTTGGGCGAGCCCCAGGCAGAATTCCCCCGAGCTTCTCCAGCTCGTATTGCTTCAGCCGCAAGACCGCATTGCGCGCCTTGGGCGGCGTGAGTTGGCCCCACAACCGGCCGGTGGAGGAGAAGATCGCCAGCTCGATGCCATGCTCCAGCAGCTCGACCACCGCCTGGGTGGTGAACTGGACGTTGCCATAGATGAGCACCGCCTCCAGCTTGAGGCAGGGCACTTCGAGCAGCACCTCGCCTTCTTTCTCGACGATCAGACGATCTCCCGTCTTGCGGAGGATCGAATGCTGCTCGGTGAGGTAGAGACGGGCCATCTCGGGGCTACTCCAGAGCCTTGAGCTCCAGATAGGTCCAGAGGTCGAGGGGCGGCGGCAAGGGCAGATGGGTACTCTCCTCCCGGCTCTGCGGCAACGGTATGTAGACTTCGTCGCCCACGAAGAGGGCGCCGAGGAACTTGAAGCCGCCTGCGAAGCTCGAAATGGCCGTCTTCTCCCGTTGCAGGGTAAGACCGAGACCGTCCAAGAGAGCGTCCGTCACCTCCAGGGCCCCCTCGGCCCGCTTCTCGTCCCGGCAGAGCACCAGAAAGTCGTCCGAATAGCGGACGATCACCTGCTCGAACAGGACGAAGCTCTCATCCAACTCGTCGAGGAAGAGATTGGCGAGCAGCGGTGAGACCACCGAGCCCTGAGGAAGGCCGCGCTCCGGCATGAACAGGCGCTTCCATCGTAAACCTCGGCCCGCACCCAGCTCTCGAAGAGGCGCAGCACGTAGTCGTCCAGCTCCAGGCGCCGGAGCCGGTCCAGCAGCCGCTCGTAGGGGATGCTCCCAAAACAGTCGTCGATGTCGGCGTCGAGCAGCCAGCGGAAGCCCTGGTCCCGGCTCGCAGACCTTGCGCACGGCGTCGCGCACCGAACGGCCTTCGCGAAAGGCGTAGCTGCAGTCCTCGAACTCGGCCTCGAAGATGGGACGCACCACGAGGTCCACCGCCGTCTGCACCACACGGTCCCGCACTGTGGGAATCCGCAGCAACCGCTTGCCACCGCTCTTCTTGGGGACCGCGATCTGAAGCAGAGGAAATGGCCGATAGCGACGACATAAAAGGCGATCCTGAAGCCGGTCGAGCTCCCATTCGAGGTCCGCGGCGAACTGGCTGACCGTCATGCCATCCGCCCCGCGGCACCCATGGTTCTCCTCCACCCGTGCAAAAGCCCGGCGAAGGTTGCTTCGCTCCAGGATCTCCTCGATCATCCCTCTCTCCAGAGGATCGGCGGCATGTTCCGCCACTGGAGAAAGTATACCTGTCTTCTGGAGACAAAGAGAAGCCCCCGCCTCTCCACCAGCCCTCAGCGAAGCCCCCTCCTGGGAGCGCTGGCGTCCCGCCGGCCCACTAACTCCGTTCTTTTTGAAGGCGAGAGAAAGAAAAAGCCCGAGGAGACACTAGTGGCTCCCCATGAGAGCGCGTTGGATCAATTTGACGTCGAATTTAGCGTCGGTCGGATTGGTCACAATCCCACCGTCCTGCCCTGGTCAATTCCGACGGTACCAGCCAGCACCTCAAGATCCTGAGGCACGCGGGCGTCACAATCCCACCGTCCTGCCCTGGTCAATTCCGACTGCCAACCTCGACGGTGCCAACCTCGTCCGTGCCAACCTCGTCGTCACAATCCCACCGTCCTGCCCTGGTCAATTCCGACATTTGCTGTTCTCGAAACAATGCCCACTGTTTCTTCGTATAGAAGTCACAATCCCACCGTCCTGCCCTGGTCAATTCCGACGGTATTAAACGAACTCAGATTAGGGAAATCGATTTCATCAGCCGAAGTCACAATCCCACCGTCCTGCCCTGGTCAATTCCGACCCGGTGGAAACGATCGCTCTCGCGGAGACCGATCCCGAAGAGTCACAATCCCACCGTCCTGCCCTGGTCGATTTCCGACCGTCCCCCGATGCCCTCCCCTTCACTCCTGGTTCCTGTCCAAAGAGTCACAATCCCACCGTCCTGCCCTGGTCAATTCCGACGGAGCGAATAGCGTGAATCTGAGCTGGAACAACAAGAAGTCACAATCCCACCGTCCTGCCCTGGTCAATTCCTGACGAAGGTATTGATCTTCGAGCTACAGTGCGACCCGATAGATTGCGTCACAATCCCACCGTCCTGCCCTGGTCAATTCCGACCCCGGCGTTCGCGAACACTGGACACTACGGCGTCAAGAAAGTCACAATCCCACCGTCCTGCCCTGGTCAATTCCGACGCAGGCGACTCCCGACGTGGAGGATCGCGACGGCACCGAGAAAGTCACAATCCCACCGTCCTGCCCTGGTCAATTCCGACCGTCCCTCTACTATCAGATCGACGGTTTGCTCGCGGAACTGAAGTCACAATCCCACCGTCCTGCCCTGGTCAATTCCGACCGAGATCTTCTATCCGTACACCAACGACGGAGAGGAAGAAGTCACAATCCCACCGTCCTGCCCTGGTCAATTCCGACATCCGGATGCGGTCAACCGTGACCGTTCCCGTTTTGATGGTGAGTCACAATCCCACCGTCCTGCCCTGGTCAATTCCGACGGAGATCCATGACAACCATAGCTATTATGCCTGTAGAGTCACAATCCCACCGTCCTGCCCTGGTCAATTCCGACTGTCACCCTTGCAAGCCCCGTCTTTTGAAGCACTTAAGGGGCCTTCCGCCGTTACCCCTTTTTGGAGGACCTTCAGGCGCTCGGAATTCGCGCCTGCGAGGCGGCTGCCTGCGACGGTAAGTGTCCTTTCTTCTTGCATTTCCGCTCTCCGCCGTTACCTCCCCTCGTTTTGGGCCAAAAGGGCCTGGCATGATTCTTTCCTGGAGCCTGGGGGAAAAACCGCCTCAGAGGCTCCGGGGTGAACACTCCAGCATCATAGAGAAGGACAGCCCGGAAGGGAATCTTTGAGGTTCATTTCAATTTGTCAATGCGTCAACAACGTTGACACGTTCCGCGAATACGCTAAGCTCTATATGGACCCTTTGACGCTGACCTCCGAATGGCTGACTACGTCTTCACGCTAGGCCTGATTCCCGTTCAGGATTGGATCGCACAGGCGCGCCGGAATTGACCAGGGCAGGACGGTGGGATTGTGACTTTCTGATCGGCGGCTCGAGCACTTGGGTGACCAGATTGGCCACGTTGACGCCGTTCAGCACGCTGCCCTGAAAACAACTGAAGTTAGTTGCCGGCGGGACGCCGGCGGTCCCAGGGGGGTAGACTCTGGGGCCATGGTTCCTGCGATTCCCTATCTCAGACTGCGGATGACTTTGAGCGCTGAGGAGGCGGTGGTGTTGCCGCCGTTTCTGGGATCGACGTTGCGGGGCGCGTTCGGGCATGCGCTGCGCCGGATGGTGTGTGTGATGGGGCCGGAGCAGGCTTGTGCGGAGTGCGGTCTGCGTCAGGCTTGCGCCTATACACGGATCTTCGAGCCCTATGTCGAAGGGGAGCAGCCGCCGTTCCTGGGGGGTGTCGATCAGGCGGTGCGGCCTTACGTGTTCGAGCCTCTCGAGGAGGGCAGAGGGCTGGTGCCTGGGGGGACGGTGCGCTTCGATCTCCTGCTCTTTGGTCAGGCCACGGAGCTTGCGGCCTATGCCGTTCTCGCGGTGGAGCGCATGGCCCGGGTCGGGCTGGGAGCGCGGCGGGTCCCTTTCCGTCTTCAGAGGGTCGAAGCCCTTTCTCCGGACGGCTCGGCTCAGGAGGTGTTTCGCGCCGGTGCTCCCCTCTCCGGCGCGCGGATCTCAGCCGCGGTGCCCGAGGCGGCTCCCCTGCCGGAGGGGGAGGTGACTCTGCGGTTCGACACGCCGCTGCGCATCAAGACGCGCGATCACCTGAACGATCGGCCGCGGTTCCGCGATCTGGCGTTCAACATGATCCGGCGCGTTTTCGAGTTGGCTCACTTCCATGTGCCCGGCGCCGGGATCGATTGGAATTTCCGGCCGCTGCTCGATCGGGCGGACGATGTCCGGATCGTTGCGGCGGACCTCGCCTGGCACGACTGGGAGCGCTTCAGCCAGCGCCAGGGGACGGCGATGAAGCTCGGCGGTCTCGTGGGCACCCTGACGCTCGCCGGCGATCTCGCTCCGTTCACTCCATTGCTGCGCGCGGCCGAGATCGTGCACGTGGGCAAGGGGGCGACGTTCGGGCTGGGGAAGGTGTCGGTTTTGGGCTGAGCCCCCAGCTACTTCCAAAACTCCCACCACCTCTTTGCTGGTGAGGCTGCGCGTCTTTTCTCGGGAGATGATTGTCCTCTGCTCCCTACCCCTTCTCTTTCTTCTCTCGCCTCTGGACTGCCAGCCAGTGGTGTTGCCCGAAGGGGAACCAACCCTGTCTTCCACCAGTACTTGGCATCTGCTGCGGCAACATCCAGGTCGAGGCCTCTCTTCTTGGCTCCTAGCCCGCACATCAAGGTTGACGTGATCACGTTTTGCCCGAACATAATGAACGCGTCCATTCGCTGCCGCATCAAAGCAACCTTCTGCTCAGCCTCTCGAACCGTGAGCGCATCTTGTCGAAAGTCAACCACCTCCTTAGAAACGTACATATAGCCAGATCCGCGAGGAATTCTGGCTCCTGGGTGTCCGCACGGACAATCATTGTCAGAACATAACCCACCGCTACCAGGATTCGATTCGGGAACCTCAAAGTACTTCATTGTCATTGCTCCTTTCACACCGTGACCAAAAAAGACCATTGAAGATTAAGCACCCACATAATGAAAAGCACCCCACTTGGAAGGATGGCTGAAATCGCGAGCCTCGGGATTCCGGGAACCGAGCTTGGCGAGAATTGCGTTCGCGGTTTCAGGAGGCCACCACGGGCTACCGGGGCGTGAGCGGCCTTGGAGGGCGTCTTTGGCGGTGCGCACTTTCTCGCCGTTCGTCGTGTCGCGCATCCAGATCTGGGCGCGGCGCAATGCCTGAGCAGGATCTGGAGCATCCTGCTGCCAGATGCTGTAAAAGCTCGAGATCAGCAGCATCGTACTGAAGTCGTCAACCGATGCCAGAGACGAAATGACACCTGCAGCTCCGGCCTGGAGCAGTCCTGAAGCCAGACTCACGACTTCCTCCGGCAATCGCAGGCCGGGAACGCCAGATTCACAGGCCGAAAGAACCGCGAGCCGAACACCCTCGAGCCGGCGCTTCAGGATATCTCCCAAGGTCAAGCGCTGATCGTGAGCCATCAGGAGGAAGCTGGAGAGAGGATTGGTGAGCTCGGCGTGTCCATGACAACTGAAGTGCAGCACGTCATGTCCTGGCAGAGCGTTCAGAACGCTGTCCAGCGTCGCCTCATGGTGTCGGAGGATCTTAGGATCCGTGAAGTGAGCGGCGACCGCGCACACCTCGGGTGCTGAGCTTGGCAGCGGCCAACTACTCGTGGGACGCGGCTCGTCGATCGCGAGCAGCTTCCGCGGCGTGACTCTCTCCGCGATGGCCCGGGCGCCGAGCAGGGTCCGGGCGTTCGGAGCATAGGAGACGGTCAGAAGATCCAGCAGATAAATCCGGCCGGTGGGACGGGTCGAGTCTTGACGCCAGGCGCTGTGGAGAGGCAGCAGGCTCAGCGACCCGATCGGGATCAGGGAGGCCTCACGAAGCTTTGGGAAGGCTTGGAGGATGGGGGCCAGAACGCTATCCCACAGCCACCGCCCGCAACTTTCCAGGGCCGAGAGCCAGGCTCTGAAATGATCAAGCTCGCGGGATTGCTGCCAAGCGCGTTGGGCGCCGAGAAGTCCCAGTCCGCCGGAAGTCTGCGCCCCCCAAAGAGCGATTTTGAGAGCATCCTCCGTCAGCTCTGGAAGCCAGACAGGCGAGATAAGCTCCGCCGCGCCCGCGCCGATCACGAGGGCAAGCCCACCTACTGGCGTGGCGGCGATGTATATCAGAGGCCGGAACGCCGCGGCACGCTGAACATCGGCGAACGTTGCAGGCTGAAGGAAGTCCTCGAAGCCTTCCAGGCGCTGGACGGTCTCGACGATACGCTCGATCTCGTCTTGCGCTTGGGCGATCCTGGTGCGGGCCTCTGGAGATGGGGCCTCCTGGTCGGAGAATTGGCGGATCTTGCCGATTGCATCCTGGTAGCGCTCCAGGAGGTCTGCACGGCCGCTGGCTGCGAGATGTTCGAAAGCCGTCCTTTCCTTCGCGAGGGTCTCACCGAGGAGGCGTGCCTGGCCTCGCTCCAGGACTTCGGCGGCCTCGACGAAACGACCTGTTTTGGCGAAGGCGAAGGCTGCGGACGCTGCCAAGCCTTGAGTATGCTCCAGCCAGGATTCCTTGTCCCGTCGCAGGAATTGTATACGGACCAGCTTCTCGCTGGCCTCCCAGGCGTGTCCGTAAGCGCGTTGCGCTTCATCCCACTCTTTTTCAAACACGGCGAGAATCAGCCACTGGCGCGCGGCATCCAGGGACGCCTGAACCGCTGTCTCCCGCCCACTGTGCGTAGATCGCTGCAAGGTATCGATGGCTCGGCGCCAGTCGTGGGGAGATTTTGAACGTATCCATTTTAGCGCCAGAGCCGATCCATGGCTGAACAGATAAACGGGCCGCATGGACGACTCCGGGGAGGTGATCTGCTCCAGTCGCTCGTACAGGGCGATGGAGTGCTCCAATTCCGATTCGTGTCCCGGGGTCTCGCCGAGGAGCTTCAGGGCATTGGCCAGATTGGCGAGACGAAAGGGGGAAGAGGGACCGTCTGGCTCGGTCCTATCGAGAGCCTCCTCCAGCAGCGCGATGGACCTGTTCAGATCCTCGATTGAGTCCTGTACCGAATACCGGTTGGTGAGGGCGCTGGCGAGCCCATTGAGACGGATGGGATAATCGAGAGAATCTTTGGGTGTGCCATCGCAAGCTTCTTCGAAGTAACCGATGGCGCGGCTCAAGTCGGCGATTTCTTTTGAGTGTTCGAACCAGTTCCGCAGGGCGATGGCGAAGTTGTATACAAACGTCGGCTCGTAAGGGGACCCGGGAAGAATCTCCTTCTCAGCCTCTTCGAAGATCCGGATCGCCGTCTCGAGATCTTCGATGGCTCCGATCCTCTTGTAGCGTTCGAGGAAAGCGGTTCCGAGGTTACTGGCGTAGATCGGAAAACGAGGCGAGGCTGGCGGAGTAGCCTCCACGACCTCCCTCGCGGCTTCGATGCTCCGTTTAAGGTCGTCGAGCTCGCTCGTCCGGGCATAGAGCAAGTGCCAGAGCGAGGACAGGTTGTTCAGGTCGGACAGCCGCTCTACCGCGTCGTCCTAATTCTCCACCGCCACCTCGAAGGAGGCGATGCTCGCCCTCAGATCTTCCGATCTGGCGAGCCGGTCATAGAGCAGTTTAAGAAGGTAACCCTGATTGGACAGCGCTTTCGGATGTGCCGGTGCCAACTGCACGGCCCGGTGAGCGAGATCGAGTGCCTTCTCCAGATCCGCGAGCTCTGTGGTTCTTTGATAGCGCTGGCCCACGATCAGGCTCTCGTTGTGAAGCGAGGCCAAATCCGGCTCCTTTGGGATGTCGTCGACAGTCTGCCGTGGCTCGGATTGTCCGTCTGTACCCGATGTTCTCGACTGCTCGTCCCTTCCGGGCTTGACCAACAGCGCCAGCGACCAGATGCTGTGAGCACGGTCGTAGGAGGGCATGATGTGCTCGCCGTAGTAGTAGGGATCGAGATCGATGGCACGGCAGAAGGCCTCGAACGAGAGCCCCTCATGGCCAGGCTTGCCGGCAACACGGATTGCGATGTCCCAATGATCTGCCGCCTGCCAGCTTTCCTCATACAACGTGGGCCTGCCCTGGACCGTTGTATCTATGGCTTTGCGATAGAGCGGCCCAACACTCTCGACGTCGAGCTCCGCGACGGCCCTGGCGAGCTTGAGCAGCGGCTCCAGGTTATCAGGCGCGAGCGTGGCAGCCTCCCGCAGCTCACGGATCATCTCGTCGATCAAGGGCCCGGATTTTGATTTCTCCTGGCCCGCCTTGAGGAGCAACAGCTCTCCCAGGCCAAAATGGCCTTCCCAGCAGTTTGGGAATCTTTGGATCGCCTCCCGGAACATTGCTTCCGCCTGGACCCTATGACTCTCGTCCTGCCATTGACGACGCAGGTCGGCCGCTCGACGACAGATTTCCCGCGCTTCGCCGTGCACAGCTCCTGCCTCAGCCGAAGGCTCGATGCCTGAGCCGCCTTGCCGCGTGTCGAGGAGGAGACGAACGACGGGCAGATGCCGTTGAACAGCAGCCATGAGCAGCGGAGTGATGCCGTCGATCGTCTTTTCGTGCAGGCGTGCTCCATGCTCGATGAGGGCTCGCACGGCCTCCTGGCGGCCGTAATAGGCGGCCATGTGGAGGGGGGTCTCTCGCTTGTTCGCGGTCGCTTCGATGTTCGCGCGGGCACCAAGGAGGAGCTCGATGACCTCGGCGTGACCCTGGTTGGCCGCGTCATGCAGAGGTGTGAAACCTTGCTCGTTTCTGCTGTCCACCTCCACTCCTGACGCGAGGAGCAGGCGGACGATCTCCGCGTGGCCAAGGTAGGCAGCAGCGTGGAGCGGAGTGACGCGGCTGTTATTGCGGAGGCCGGGATCAGCTCCGTGGGTGAGGAGCAGCCTCGCCGCCTCGGCATTCCCGAGGTACGCGGCGGCGTGCAGTGGTGTCAGCCCTGAGGAATCCTCCTGCCGGTTGGGGCTCACGCCGAGCGCAAGGAGCTCGGTCGCCGTCTGGAGATCTCCATCCTTGACGGCGAAGAAGAGCCGCTCGGTCGGGTCCGGTGACTTCGTCTGCCCATCCACACCATAGTATGGACAAACTCCCGGCCCCTTTGTTTAGATTCATGCCGGCGGCTGGCGCGGTCACGAGCCGGTGGCTCGTCGCGAGCTGAGATCGAACTCCGGCTGCTCATGATATCGGGCAACGAGCCCGATATGGCAGCCCCGACCTCCCTACCCGCTGGACGCCGCCGGCCTCGCGGTCATGAGGTGACGCGGCTGGAGGCGTTCAGCGATGCGGTGTTCGCCTTCGCGGCCACGCTGCTGGTGGTCTCGCTGGAGGTGCCGCGCACCTATCCGGAGCTGATCGCCAATCTGCGGGGGTTCATCGCCTTCGGATTGACGTTCGCCATGCTCGTCCTGATCTGGGCAGCGCACAACGGGTTCTTCCGGCGCTATGGCCTTCAGGATAGCCGCACGGTGGTGCTCAATTCGATCCTCCTGTTCGTCGTCCTCTTCTACGTCTTTCCGCTCAAGTTCCTGTTCACCGTCCTCGTCCACCAGTTCTTCGGCATCGGGCCGGTGGAGGAGAGCCCTGTCGCGATGGTCGGCCGCGCCCAGGTGTCGTCGCTGATGATGGTCTACGGCCTGGGTTTCGTGGCCGTGTTCGCCTGCCTGGCGCTGCTCTACGCCCATGCCTGGAGCCGGCGCGACGAGCTCGGGCTCGATGCGGCTGAGCGGAACGAGGCGCGCACCTGGCTCTTCCACTATTTGATTTTCGTGGGTGTGGGCCTGCTTTCGATCGGGCTCGCAGCGACCGGGATCGGCATCCGCTTCGGGCTCCCGGGCTTCATCTACTGTCTCATCGGTCCGCTCTGCTGGTTGAACGGCGAGATGGGCAGCCGGCGCCGGCGCGCGTTGGAGCGCCAGGCGGCCTGAGCGGGAAGGAGCTGGGCTCAGACGTCGCCGAGGATCGTGAGCTCTCTGGCAGTCGGGATGCGCACCACCGTGATGCCGTACTCCCGCCGCAGGCACCTCACCATGTCCTCGGAGATGGGGAGCTCCCGTCCCCGCTTCCAGTGCTTTCGCTCGCCTTGCGGGCCGAAGAGAGCCCACCCTTCCGCGCGCGAGGGATCATGGCGGAGCCAGTAGACGAGCCCATCGCATCGCGATTCATGGAGCTTCGCCGCCCAGGTCTGGGGGAGGTCGTAGGGCACGATCGTGCCAATCTCGGCCGTGACCCCGAACCCGGCCGCCTGACGCGACGTGAGATCGGCGATCACCAGCTCCCTCGGGACGGGCAGCTCGCGGAGGCCGCGCTCCTGGAGAAAGTCGTGCGAGACGAGGCCACGTATCCGATCCGGCCCCACCACCTCCAGCAGGGCGGCCACAGGATCGGAGGCCAGGTAGCAGGTCCCTCGCGGAACGGGGAGATCGAAGCGACTCGCCATCGAGCTCCCGAACCACCAGGGTCCCCTCCCCCGCCGGACGATGCGGAAGAGCACGCCTCCGGGGTTCAGGCCCCGGCAGGGAAAATCCCGCAAGGCGTCGGCGTCTTCCGGCGGCTGGCCGAGGCTGGGTGCTACCCGGTCAGGGATCAAGACGCGAAGCGCCGGGCCGTGTCCCGGGCGAGGGTCAGGGCGGAGGCGAGATCGCCGCCGCTCCGCAGCCACTGGATGACGGACTGTCCGCGCAGCGCCTTCGACGGGGACACCAGCCAGCCGGCCAGGGTCCAGTCGTCCACGTCGCTGGCGCGGAAGGCCTGGAGGATCTCCGCCAATCCCGGCAGGACCTGGTTGCGGTCGTCGAACTGGAAGGTGGGATAGACCATCACGCCGTCCGCGGTCTTCAATCCCATCAGGGTGCGCCGCTCCCGGCGATCGGCGATGGCCTGCCGCGAGACGCCGCCCAGGATCTTCGCGACCTGGCTCGTGCCGTAGAAGGGTCCCAGGGCCTCGTCCCAGCGCCCGGGCAGGGGCACGGCCTCCAGCATGCGCCGGGCCACGTCCTTCGCCGAGCCGATGCCGGCGAGCGACTGCCCCTGCTCGGCGTAAGCGGAGAAACGCTCCTCCAGCCCTTCCTTCAAGTGCTGGGTGATCTCGTCGATGACGGAGTGGGTCTTCGGCGCCATGAAGGTAGGATATACCTTCCGCGGCGAGACGTCAAGGGGGTCAAGGGCACAACTCACAGATCTGCCCTCCTGATCCCGGGATCCCCGTCTCTGTGGTACATTCCCGGGTCAACTTCTTGTCTTCCCCAAGGGAGGTCGCGATGAGCTCGTTGCGTCGGTTGCGTCAATGGCTGCTTCCGGTCGTCCTGTTCCTGGCATTCGCGGCGGCTCTCGCTGCGCAGACTACCGGCGGTATCGTCGGGCGGGTCACCGACGAGGCCGGCGGTGTGCTGCCCGGCGTCTCAGTCGAGGCCAGGAGCCCGGCCCTTCAAGGATCGCGCACGGCGGTGACCGACAGCACCGGCTCCTATCACCTCGCCCTGCTGCCGCCGGGCGATTACACCGTCACTTTCACCGGCCAGGGCTTCGCCACCCAGAACAAGCAGGGCGTCGCGGTGAGCCTGAGCAAGGACTCCACGCTCAACGTCGAGCTGGGCGCCGCGCTGGCCGAGGAGATCACCGTCACCGGCGCCGTGCCGCTGGTGGACACCACCTCCAGCGCTCTGGGGACCAACCTCAACGCCAGCACCATCCAGACCCTCCCCACGGCCCGCAACTACTCCGCGGTGGTCCAGATCACGCCCGGCGTCGCTTCCGACGCCAATCCGGACAACGCCGGCCAGTCGTCCATCACCGTCTACGGCTCGACCGGGGCGGAGAACGTGTTCTACATCGACGGCGTCAACACCACGGGGGTCGAGTACGGCTTCCAGGGCAAGGAGCTGAACTTCGAGTTCATCCAGGAGGTCGACGTCAAGACCGGCGGCTACGAGGCCGAGTACGGCCGTTCGACGGGCGGCATCATCAACGTCATCACCAAGTCGGGCGGCAACGAGTTCCACGGCGACGTCTTCGGCTACTTCGACAACGACTCGCTGCAGAGCAACGCCAAGCACGTGGTCTCGACCGGCGGCACCGTCGCCGGGCTTCACCCGGCAGGACTATGGCCTCGACCTCGGCGGCTGCTTCATGCAAGGACAGGCTCTGGTTCTTCGGCGCCTACGACCGGGTCGAGAACACGCCTGGACAGCGCGCTGCCCGCCGGCCCGCTCGCCGGCCAGCGTCGGTGCGAGCGCAAGAGCGACCGGACCTGGGCTCGGCCAAGCTGACCTGGAACACTGACCGGCAGCCAGACGCTGGTCGGCACCTACTTCCAGGACCCCCGCGACGACACCGGCGCCATCAACGACGCCGAGCACACGCTGAACGGCGATCCGCTCGACCTACCTCGGCCGTGCAGGAGCTTCGGCGGCAGGGACTACGCCCTGCGCTACCAGGGCATCCTCTCGGCCCCGACTGGGTGCTCGCCGCCCAGGTCGCCCAGCACAAGGAGAAGAACACCGTGGGACCGGCCTCGGCCGGCGGGCGACGTCATCCAGTACCGCGACGGTGCGACGACAACTTCTTCCAGACCGGCGGCTTCGGCCTGATCCAGGACAAGGAGTTCAAGCGCGATTTCTGCGGCGGCTCGGTCACGCAGTACCTGCCGCAGCACGAGCTCAAGGTCGGCATCGAGTACGAGAAGCAGACGGCCGACGTCGTGCAAGCCGCTTCGTCGGGCGGCCAGCAGGTCGACGTCTTCGACAACGCCGTCAATCCGGCCTGCCGGTCTATCAGCACTTCTACTGGACGACGCCCGACGGCGACGGTCGACCAACGCGCCGATCTCGCAGCTGAACGGCCGCGCCCGAGCACAAGAACTCGACGCTCTACCTCCAGGACCGCTGGACCCTGCGGCCGAACCTCACCTTCAACCTCGGCATGCGCTGGGACCACCAGCAGATCATCGACGCCGCTGGCACCCGGCAGATCAACCTGAAGAAGGACTTCGCGCCGCGCATCGGCTTCATCTGGGACCCGAGCGACGACGACCGCATCAAGGTCTTCGGCTCCTACGGCCGCTACTACGAGCAGATCCCGATGGACCTCGTCATCCGCTCCTTCTCCTTCGAGCGGCAGCCGCGCATCTTCAACTACAGCCCCGACCAGCACCACGCCGGACCGCGGGCGCCGAAGCGGACATCGGCCACGACGTCGGCCATCCTCGGCGGCTTCACCGAGCCGTCCGACCCCGACCTCAAGGGCCAGTACCTCAACGAGTACATCTCGGCGACGAGCGCGAGATCGCTCCCGACCTGTCGCCGTCGGCATCAAGGGCGATCTATCGCAAGTACGGCGAGGTCATCGAAGACTTCCTCTGCGCCGACGACGGCACCTACTGCATCGGCAACCCGGGCCGCGGCATCATGCGAGCGGGTCTTCACCCTCGACTACTCGCAGATTCCCGGCGCCGAAGCCGAAGCGCATCTACAAGGGCGTGCAGCTCGACGTCACCAAGCGCTTCTCGGACAACTGGCAGGCTCTCGCCTCCTACATCTACTCGAAGCTCGACGGCAACTACGACGGCGCGTACGCGCCGTTCACCAACGCGGCGCCGATCCCGAACATCTCGGCGGCCTACGACTACTACGACTTCTTCACCAACGGCAGCGATCTCTCGACCGCGATCACCAACCACGGGCCGCTCTCCAACGACCGCCGGCACCAGTTCAAGCTCTCGGGCATCTACGTGACGCCCTTCAAGCTGTCGGTCGGGCTGCGCGACCTACTACCGGACGGGCACGCCGCTCACCCGCTACGGCTACTCCGACGCCTACGGCCGCTACGAGTTCTTCCTCGACCGAGCGCGGCGCCGAGGGCCGGACGCCCTCGACCTACGAGGCGGACCTCCACCTCGGCTATCCGCTCGACGGTCGGGACCGGCGACGATCAATCTCCTCGCTCGACGTCTTCAACCTCCTCAACGCCCAGCGGGCGATCCTGCTGGACCAGCGGTGGGGATTCCAGGAGGCGGACAACGCCTCGCCGACGCCCGTCAATCCGGACTACAAGAAACCGGTGCTGCGAACGCCGCCGCGCTCTTTGCGGGTGGGAGTGCGGGTGAGCTTCTGAGGATGGCCGATGTCTTGCTAGGATAGGCGGCACGATGCGCCGCCTGTTCCGCCTCCTCGTACCGGTCTGCCTGGCTCTGGGCCTCTGCGTCCGCGGGCTTCGCGGCGGGGGCGCCCGTCCGGCGCCCGTCCGGTTGATCGTGCCGCGGGGGGGCGCCGTGCTGGCCGCGGGTTCCACGGCCGAGCTCGAATGGGCGCCGGCCGAGGCCTTCGACCGCCTGTCGCGCGTCGAGGAGTGGGAGGCGTTTTTGAGCCTCGACGGCGGCGCGACGTATCCGGTGCGGATCACGCCGCACCTGGATCAGGACCTGCGCCGGATCCAGTTCCAGGTCCCCCCCATCCCCACGACGGACGCCCGCATCCTCCTGCGCTTCGGCGATGAGCGCCGGGAGACCGCGATCGAGCTGCCGGAACGGTTCGCAATCGCAGACTCTCCGGTTTTGGCATTCCTCGATCTCCGGGATGCTCACCGGGCGGCGACCCTGGGCGAGCCGGCCCTCCCGGGTCGAGCTGGAGTCGTCGCCTGGGTGGAGGGCTCGCGCCGCGGCGGCTCGCTGCGCCAGGTGGTGGCCGCCGAGGTTCCCAGGCTTCAGGAGGGGCTCCAGCCGAACGAAACGCATGAAGAGGCCGCGGTGCTCGCTCCCGAGCCGGTGCCTCCCCCGTCTCCGGACGCTCTGCCGGAGAGCAGCCAGACGGTTCCGATCACCAGCCCCCGGGCCGCTCTGTCGCGGGCGGGGACCGGCCCTTCGCTCTCTCTCGACATCCTCCTCCGTACACAGCGGCAGAACGAATAGACCGGGCCGTTTCACAGCCCCGTCGCAGATGCCGCCTGGAATGGCGGTCTGATCGTTCACTTTCCGCAATGGAGGAGCTTTTCCATGTCTGTTTTCAGGACCATCCGTTCGATCACTGTTTTCTGTGCTCTTTTCTTGTTCGTGCTCGGCGCCCTTCAGGCGCAAACGCCCGGCATCAGCGCCATCCGCGGCCAGGTGACCGATCCGGCCGCCGCTCCGGTCGCCGGCGCCGAGGTCACGGTCACCAACGAGGAGACTGGCATTTCGCGCACGACGCGCAGCGATGCCCAGGGGCACTACACCCTCGCTGAGCTGCCGGTGACGGGGACGTGGCGCATCCGCGTCGCCCACGAAGGGCTCACCCCGCAGGAGCGGGTGGGGCTCCAGCTCCACGCCGGCCGTACGGCGGCCGTCGACGTGGTGCTCAATCCCGCGGCCGTGGAGGCGGCGATCACCGTCTATGGCACGGCCGAGGGCGTGCAGGCCGATTCGCCACAGCTCGGCCGCCGGTTCGACGCCGCAGAAGATCCAGGAGACGCCGATCATCGGCAGGAAGCTCACGTCGCTGCCGCTCCTCGACTCGGCCGTGCGCTCGGCGCGCGGCACGGGCGACCTGTTCCTCAACAATACGCTGTTCGTCATCGCCGGCGGCGGCAGGCGGCAGGCGGGCTTCACCATCGACGGCAGTTCCGCGGACGACGCCTGGGGGCGGCAGACGATCTTCACCAACGTCCCCCTGGGCGCCATCCAGGAATTCACCGTGCTCACCAACGCCTTCTCGGCCGAATATGGGCGCAGCGCCGGCGCCGCCATCAACCTCGTGACCCGTACGGGAACGAATGACTTCCGCGGCGATCTCACCGTTCTCTCCCGGCCTGGCGGGCTGCAGGCGCACGCGCCGGTCACCGATCAGAAATCCCATGACGAGCTGTGGCAGGGGAGCGGCTTCCTGGCAGGTCCGATCGTCCGCGACCGGGCGTATTGGTCCATCGCCGGCGAGTACAACGATCAGGATCGCGATTCGATCATCACCTCGCCTCTCTCGCCCGGCGTGTTCACGGGGCATTACAAACAGAAGCTGCTCTTCGCCCGCGCCGACGCGGAGATCAACTCCCAGAACCACCTCTTCGGCCGCTTCAGCTTCGATCACTTCACCGACACCAATCCCCAGGACGTGGTAGGCGGCAACACGCTGCCGAGCGCGGGCCGGACGTTCCGGCGCGAGACCCAGGCGATCCAAGTCGGCGAGACCGCCGTGCTGGGCGCCGACGCCGTCAACGACGCGCGGCTGGTGTGGCTGGACGGGGATCCCATCACCCAATTCGAGCCCTTGAGCCCCTCCACCCAGTTCGTGCGCACGGGCGTCTCGACCGAAGGGGAGTCACGCTTCGCCAAGCTGACCAACCGGCAGACGCAGCTCGCCGACACGGTCTCCCTCTCGCTGGGGAGTCACCTCCTCAAGCTGGGCGGTGACTACGCCCACTCCCGCTCGGGCGGCAACGGCCAGGAGTTCGGCTCGCCGTTCGTCCTCGGACAATTCACGTTCCTGCCCGGGATCTCGCCTGCGATTCCCACCTCGCAGCTCACGATCAACAACGTCCAGCGCTTCACCCAAGGGTTCGGCAATGTCCACTATTCCGTGAGCGAGAACCTCTGGTCGCTTTTCGTGCAGGACGACTTTCGCGTGCGTAGCAACCTGACGGTCAACCTCGGTCTGCGTTATGACCGGCAGGACCTGACGGACGACACCAACAACGTGGCGCCGCGCCTCGGCTTCGCCTGGAGCCCGGGCAAGGATCCGCGGACCGTCATCCGCGGCGGCTATGGGATCTACTACTCCGAGATCCAGTCCAACATCGACGCCGGCTGGGAGCTCGCGGGCCCGACCGGGTTCTTCACCTTCAGCGCGGCGCCGGGGCAGCTCGGCTTCCCCACCTCGCTCGCGCCGTTGCCGGCCTTCCCGCCGGGGGCCGTGCTGCCGCCGCGCGACATCACGGTACGGCCGGGCCGCGCCGGCTTCTACAATCAGTTTTTCAACGTCTCGCGGCTCAATGGTTATCCGGACGAATTCATCAATCCACGCACGACCCAGGCCTCGCTCGGTGCCGAGCGTGAATTCGGGCCCCACTGGTTCCTGAGCGTGGACGGCGTGCACTCGCAGACCACGGACATCCCCCGCAACCTGGATCTCAACGCTCCTGCGGAATTCGTCCGCACGGCACCCGGGCAGACCCGGCCGGCGGCCGTGGCCGATACCACGCGGCCCATCACCCCGGCCCCCAACGGCTATCGCCGCATCCTGGTGACAGTGAATGAGGGCGAGAGCCGGTACGACGGACTGCAGCTCAATCTCCGCAAGGATTTCGCGGCCCGGGGCCAGATGCTCCTGAGCTACACTTGGTCGCACACCCGCAACAACGTCGAGCCCGACGCGCCGGGCGGCGATCCCAACGACGTGCACCGGCTCGACAAGGAGTGGGCGGACAGCCTGCTCGACCAGCGCCATCGCGCCGTGCTGAGCGGTTGGATGGGGCTGCCGTTCGAGCTCCGCTTCGGCGGCGTCGCCGAATACGCCACGGGCCGGCCGTTCAACATCACGACCGGAGTCGACAACAACGGCGACGGCGCGAACACGGACCGGCCGGTGATCAATGGCCACGTGATCAGTCGCAACGAGGGCCGCGGCAACGACCTCTACCAGCTCACGCTCTTCCTGGAGCGGGATTTCTCCATCGGCTTCGGCACCCTCGGGCTGCGCGCCGAGGTTTTCAACGTCACCAATCACGAGAACGTGGTGGGTTACAACGGCGTCTACGGCAACGATCCCAGTGGCCAGCCGCTCGGGACGTTCGGCCAGCCGCTCGGCGGTCTTGCCAACGTCGATCCGGCGCGCCAGTGGCAGTTCCAGGCGCGGCTGCGGTTCTGAAGCGCTTTTTGGGAATGATGGATCCTCTCCTGGCCGTCCGCGATCTCACCAAGAGCTACGGCTCCCGCCGGGTGCTCGACGCGGTGAGCTTCACGGTGCGGCCCGGGGAGGTGCTGGGCCTCATCGGTCCCAACGGCGCGGGCAAGACGACGCTCTTCGAATGTCTCGCCGGCGTGCTCCCTTCAGACGGCGGCGAGGTCCGCGGTCCCCACGGCCGCTCCCTCGCCCCGGCGGCACGGAAGCGCGGTGACGTTCTACGTGCCCGACGGCATCGCACCATGGCCCGATCAGCCTGTCTGCCGTGTCCTCCTCTTCTTTCGGGACCTCTGGGGATTGGCTGCGGAGCGAGTGACCGGGGTGGTGGATGCGCTCCAGCTCCGCGGCTTCCTCGAATCCCCCGTGCGCTCGCTTTCGAAAGGCGAGCGCAAGCGGTTCCTCATCGCGCTCGGGCTCCTCTCGCCGCAGCCCCTGCTGCTGCTCGACGAGCCGTTCGACGGCCTCGACCTGCGCCAGACTCAGGAGGCGATCCGAATCCTTCGCGGCGAGGTGGCGCGCGGTCGCACGCTCTTTCTCTCCATCCACCAGCTCAATGACGCCGGCCGCGCCTGCGACCGTTTCGTGCTGCTCGCGGACGGCCGCGTCGTGGGTGAGGGAACGCTGCCAACGTTGCGCGAGCATGCAGGTCTCAATCCCTGACAGACGGCGGCGTCGAGGAGGTGTTCCTCGCGCTCACGTAGAGGAATCCTCCCGCTCGCCGGCCTGGAGTGGCGGGAACTGCTCGCCTCCCGGGCCTGGTGGCTGCTCCTGGCCATGACCGGGCCGCTCGTGGGCCAGGCGTTCATCACGGCCGTCGAGTCCTACGCCGAGGCGAGCGGGGCCGGCGGGGGTCCGGCGGCGCTCGCTCAGGGGTTGAGCCCGCTCGATGGCATCCTCGTGCCCACGCTGGGCGCCTATGATCTGGTGGTGACCTTCCTCTTCCCCTTCGTGGCCATCCGTCTCGTGGCCACGGAGCGGGAGAGCGGGGCGGGCAAGCTCCTGGCGCAGACACCCGCGGGCCTGGGGATGCGGCTCGCAGTGAAGGCGGGAGTCCTCCTGCTCGGGTGGCTCATCGCTTTGATCCCTGCCTTCGTCGCTCTTCTCCTCTGGCGCGGCCAGGGCGGACACCTGAATTTCGGAGAGACGGCCAACGTCTTTCTCGGCCACCTGCTCCACGTCCTGCTGGCGGCCGGCGTGGCGGTGGCCGCCGCCGCGGTGTGCCGCAGCAGCGCGAGCGCGGCCATCGTCACCTTGGGATTCACGGTGGGCACCTGGGCCCTCGACTTCGTGGCAGCCGGCCGCGGCGGGCTCCTGGCGCTCCTCGCCGCCGTTCACCCCGGCCGCGGCGCTGCGCACCTTCGAGCACGGCGAGCTCCGTCTCGCCGTGGTGGCCGTCGTGATCCTTGCAAGCCTCGCCGGCTTCGCCTTCGCCGGCCTCTGGCTCGATCCTTATCGATCCTTCTCCTCGCGGCTCACCCGTTCCGCGGCCCTCGTGCTCCTCACCGCCGGTACCGCCCTGCTCGCCTCCTCCTGGCGTTCGGGCTGGGACCTTTCCGAGGACCGCCGAAACTCGTTCTCACGGGCTGACGAGGCGGCCCTGCGCCGGATCGATCAGCCCGTCCACGTTACCGTCTACCTCTCGCCCGAGGATCCGAAGCTCACGGATCTCCAGCAGAACGTGCTCGCCAAGCTGCGCCGGGTGCTGCCCCGCTTCGACGTCACCTATGCGGCGCAGAGCCGCACGGGACTGTTCGAGAGTGCGGACAGCCACTACGGCGAGATCTGGTATCAGGTTGGAAAACGGCGCGATCTGGTGCGCTCGACGATCGAGCCGGTCGTCCTCGCGAAGATCTATGAGCTCGCCGGCGTCGCCGCGCCGTCGGGAGCATCGGAAAAATCCGAGCTGTCCTATCCCGGGTATCCGCTCGCTGCGTCCACGCGGGGCGCGGCTCCCCTGTTCTTCATCGCCTGGCCGCTCGTCGCCGGTCTGGCCTATGCCGCCTCGCGCGGCCGTTGGAGGTCGTCATGCAGAAATCTCGTCTGATCCTTACTCCCATCGCTCTCTTCTTTGCCCTTTGCAGCCTCGCCGCCGCCCAGAAGACCGTGCGCGTGGACCTCTCCAAAGAGAAGGATGGGGCCGAGCCCTCCCGCTTCCTCGCCGTGGTGGGCGACTGGTCGATCGCCACCGACGACGGCAAGAAAGTCCTGCTGGTGGACGGCCGGCAGTGGAAGAGGGGGCAGCCGGCCGGCGGGCTGGCGGACAAGGCGCGCGCCATCTACGGCTCGCGCCACGAGGAATTCATCGACAACGTCAAGGCCTTCGCCTACTTCCCCTACGCCGTAACCCAGGGCATCGACGACTTCCACGACGGCGAGATCTCCGCTGCGCTTCCGGCTGCTCGGGGGCGCCCTCGACCAATGCGCGGGCATCCTCTTCAACCTCAAGCCGAACGGCGACTACCTCGCCGTGCGTTTCAACGGCAAGGAAGACAACCTCGTGCTCTGGACCTTCGACAAGGGGAAGCGCAGCTTCGTCAAGAAGGGCGTGAAAGACGTCCACATCCCCTTCAAGGAATGGCACGCGATGAAGATCGTCGTCCACGGCACCCAGCTCGAAGGCTGGCTCGACAACGAAAAGCTCCTCGACTACACCCTCGCCGCCCCCGTCGCCGGCAAGGTGGGCGTCTGGTCGAAGACCGACAGCATCAGCGAGTTCGCGGACTACGTGGTGACGCCGGAGGGTTGATGAGGGGTGCCCCGCGAGCCTAACGGTTGAAATATCTCATCCAGACGTACCCGACGAGGAAGATCGCGACCACGAGCGCTCCCGCGACGACGAGGGCGGTCTGCAGGAGAGGCGGCCGGTTTCCCTCGAACCTGGCACGGGGGAGACGTTCTGTTCCCATCTTGAGACGGCCTGCGGCACGGATCCAGGCGCGGTGCTGACGCTTGAGATATCGGGGCAGGGTCTTGGCGTCGGTGAGGATCTCCCGAGTCAATCGCCCCGCCTCCTCGCGCTCGCCCTTGCGCAGGAGGATGCGGGCCAGGCGGACCTGGGCTTCGATGACCGTCCGGCGCTCGAGGAGCTTGCGCAGCACGGGCTCGGCTTCGTCGCCGCGGCCGGATTCGTCCAGGCTGCGGGCGAGGTGGAGGGGGCCCTCGCCGAGATGGGAGTCCGGCTCGACCTTGACCAGATCCTCAAGGAGCGGCACAGCCTCAGGCCAGCGACCCTGCATCTCCAGGGACTGAGCGAGGCCGAAGTTGACGTCCTCGACGGCGCCGCCGTTCTCCTTGGCTTCGCGCAGGAGCTTCTCGGCCTCCTGGGGCTTGCCCAGCACCATCAGCTCCTCGCCCGCCTCGGCCAGGATCCCCGGCCCGCGCCAGTTGTTGAGCTGCACCTGAAGCTGGCGCAGGTGGCGCCGGGCCTGGAGCCGCCGTGCGGCCGCCGGCGACATCATGCCGGCGTTGCGGGCCCCGAGCATGGGGCTGCGCACCACCACAAAGTAGGCGATCGATCCCAGGACGGGGAAGGCAAGGATGATCATGTACCAGTACCAGTCCGCCCCTACGCGGACGGCGTCGACGAGGGCCACCACGGTCAGGACGAGCGGCAGGATGCCGAAGCCCGTGCTCAAGAGGGACAGGATCGCGGTCAAGATGCCTCCCGGGAAACAGGACCGGCTGACAAAAGATGGCTCTATGGTACCACTCGCCGTCCTTCGACGATGCGGACCAGGGTCCGCCGGTCCACCCGCGCCTTGGCCACGGGCTGGCCGTCCCGCAGCAGGACAGGGACCACGTCCGTAAATCGCGCCCGCAGCTCCGGCTCCGCATCCACGTCGCGCGGAGACCATGAGAGGCCATAGTCCGGTAGGACGTCATCGAGCAGCGCCGCCATCTCGTCGCAGAGATGGCAGCCCTCCCGGGTGACCAGCTCGTAGATGGCTAGCATCCTCATTCCTCTCTCGCCGCCATCTCCTTGACCTTCTCCCAGCGTTTGAGCTGGCCCGGGGCGTACTCCGCCAGATGCCGATCGATCTCCTCCAGATCGACCACGCCACGCTTCAGAAGCTCGACCAGATCCGCGATGTCCTTCTGCCTTCCTGCCTTCAGCTTCATGTAGACCAATGCGGGCAGAGGCACGATCGGTATGCCGTTGCTTTCAGGCGGCTGTTCCACCGCCGGTCGCAACTGCCTGCCTTCATTTTTCGTTTCGTCGATCGAAACGAAATCGATCAGGACCTTGCCGACGGCGATGATCGGGACCTTCAGAGTTACGAGGCCGCCGGCATGTTTCTCGAAGGCTTCGTCGCCGACTAGAAAGTCCACATCGGCCGTCGTTCTCGGATAACCGTGGGCCCCCACGGCGAGGCCTCCCGCCAAGGCATGAGGGATGTTAGCCTCACGAAGCTTCTGGGATGCCAGCTCCGCGGCACTGAGGATCTCCGGCGCGACGACGCCACGAACAAGGGCCAGGTCGGGGAGCTCTCCCGCGGAATCTTTCTTCATGACCAGCCGGTCTCACTCCCATTCAATCGTCGCCGGAGGTTTGCTGGTGACGTCGTAGACCACGCGATTGACGCCCTTGACCTCGTTGACGATGCGGTTTGCGACTCGCCCCAGCAACTCGTACGGAAGGGGGCTCCAGTCCGCGGTCATGAAGTCCTGGGTCTCGACCGCGCGCAGGGCGATGACGCTCTCGTAGGTGCGATAATCGCCCATCACGCCCACGCTCTTGACCGGCAGCAGCACGGCGAAGGCCTGGCTCACCTTCTCGTACCAGCCGCTCTCCCGCAGCTCATGGAGGAAGATCGCGTCCGCTTCCTGTAGCAGGGTCACGCGCTCGGGGTTGACCTCGCCCAGGATGCGCACCGCGAGCCCCGGCCCGGGAAAGGGATGGCGGGTGAGGATCTGCTCCGGCAGGCCCAACTCGCGGCCGAGCTGGCGCACCTCGTCCTTGAACAGGAAGCGTAGCGGCTCGACCAGCTCGAAGCCCAGCTCGGCGGGTAGCCCTCCCACGTTGTGATGGGTTTTGATCACCGCCGAGGGGCCTTTGACCGATACGGATTCGATCACGTCTGGATAGAGAGTCCCCTGCGCCAGGTAGCGCGCGCCTGCGATCGTCTTCGCCTCGTCCTTGAACACGTCGATGAACACGCGGCCGATAATCTTTCGTTTGCGCTCCGGCTCCTCGACGCCGGCCAGCTCGGTGAGAAACCTTTTCCGGGCATCCACGGCGCGGATGGGGATCCCCAGCCCGTCGCGCAGGCTGTGGACGACCTGCACGGCCTCGTCCTTGCGCAGCACGCCGTTGTCCACGAAGATCGCCGTCGAGCGCTCGCCCACGGCCCTCTTCAGCAGGGCCGCCACCACGGAGGAGTCCACGCCGCCCGAGAGAGCGCAGATCACCTTCCCCTCCCCCACCCGCTCGCGAATGGTGGCCACCGCCTCCTCCAGATAGGAGGCCATGCGCCAGTCGCCGCGGGCGCCGCAGACGCCAAAAAGGAAGTTGCGCAGGATCTCGCCGCCCGCCACCGTGTGGGCCACCTCGGGGTGGAACTGGATGCCGTAGATCCGCCGCTCCTCGTTCTCGAAGGCCACGATGGGCGCGTTGCGGGTGGTCGCCGAAGCCTGGAAGCCCGGGGGCACGCCGCTCACCCGGTCACCGTGGCTCATCCACACCGTCTGCTCCGTGGGAAGGCCCGCGAACAGGCGGCCCGGCTCGCTGATGGTGATCTCGGCCCGGCCGTACTCCCGCTGCTGCGAGCCCTCGACGCTGCCGCCCAGGAGGTGAGCCATGATCTGCATGCCGTAGCAGATGCCGAGCGCCGGCAGCCCGAGCTCGAAGAGCCGCGGGTCCGCGAGCGCCGCTCCCTCCTCGTAGACGCTCTGCGGCCCGCCCGAGAGGATGACGCCGATGGGCTGCCGCCGCCGGATCTCCTCCAGCGGCATATCGAACGGGTGGACCTCGCAGTACACCCGGTTCTCGCGCACCCGGCGCGCGATGAGCTGCGTGAACTGGCTGCCGAAATCGAGGATGAGGACGGTTTGATGAACAGGCATCGATTTTGGATTTTGGATTTTGGATTTTGGATTCGAAACCCGAATGTCAGTCATCATTGCCCCCTTGCCTTTCCAATCCAAAATCCAAAATCTAAAATCCAAAATAGTTACAGCTCGGTTTCCGCCTTGAGCTCGCGCGTCATCAGCTCTTCGACCGCCTTGCGGGCGTCCTTGCCCTGATGCATGACGGCCACCATCTGTTGGGTGATGGGCATCTCCACCCCTTTCTGGGCGGCGAGGCGGGCCACGGCAATGGAGCTGCGGATGCCTTCCGCCACCATGTGGGTCTCGCCCGTGATCTCGGCCAGGCTCTTGCCCGCCGCGAGCTCGAGACCGGTGCGGCGGTTGCGCGACAGGCCTCCCGTGCAGGTGAGCACCAGGTCGCCCAGGCCGGCGAGCCCCGCGAAGGTGCGGGGCTGGCCGCCGCAGGCGATCCCCAGCCGGGTGATCTCGTGCAGACCGCGGGTGATGAGCGCCGCCAGAGTGTTGTGCCCGAGCCCCAGCCCGGAGAGAGTGCCGGCGGCGATGGCGATGACGTTCTTCGCCGCTCCGCCGAGCTCGACGCCCACCACGTCCGGCGAAGAGTAGAGACGCAGGAAAGGAGTGGAGAGGCACTCCCGCACGTCGGTGGCGAAGTGGGCGTCCTCCGAGGCGATGACGGCGGCGGTCGGCGCGTTGCGGGCCAGCTCGGCGGCGAAGGTGGGACCCGAGAAGGCGGCGAAGCGGACCTCGCGATCGGCGGCCGTGCCCTCCTCGAAGGCCACCTGGCTCATGCGCGCCAGGGTCTCGGTCTCGATCCCCTTGGCGGCCGAGATGAGGGGCAACGGCGCGCCGTCCGGGTGGAGGCGCAGGAACTGGCGCAGGACGTCCCGGAAGCCGTGCGAGGGGACGACGACGAGCAGGAACTCGCTGTCGAGAAGCGCCGCCATGTCCGCCGTGGGGTCCACCCGCGCCGGCAGCTCCACCCCGGGCAGGAACTCGGGATTGACGCGCTCGGCCGCCATCCGCACCGCCAGCTCCGCTTCACGCGCCCACAGCTTCACCCGGTGGCCGCCGGGACCGGCGAGATGCGCGGCGAGCGCCGTGCCGAACGATCCCGCGCCGAGAATGCCGATCCGCCTCTCCCTGCCGTTCAACGTCCCGCTCCTCCGGCCGGCTCCGGCCGTGGCTCTTCCGACTCTCCCAGACGCGGCTCGGTGCCATCCCGCAACCGCTTCAGGTTCCTGGCATGCTTGGCCATGATGAGGAGGGCAATGGCCGCGGAGGCGCCGATCAGCCCGGGGCCGCCGTACACGGACAAGCCGAAGTGGTAACACAGGAAGACCAGCAACGGGAAGGCCGCGGCCGTGACCATGGAGCCCACGGAGACGTAGCGCTTCCAGACCACCAGGACCACGAAGAGCACGGTCCCCAACGCCATGGCCACCGGCGCGAGCGCGCCCAGAGCTCCGGCCGAAGTGGCCACACCCTTGCCGCCCCGGAAACCGAAGAAGACCGGGTAGACGTGGCCCAGGACCACGGCCACGGCGGCGCTGCCCACGACCGCAGGCGGCGCGTCGAGGGCTCTGGGGACCACCACCGCCGTCACTCCCTTGGTGATGTCGAGGACCAGGACCGCGGCGCCCGCCTTCCTCCCGGCAGCACGCAGGACGTTGGTGGCGCCGGCGTTGCCGCTGCCCACGGTGCGCACGTCGAGCCCGTGGATCACTCGCACGACCACCACGCTGAACGAGACCGAGCCCAGAAGATAGGCGCCGGCCACCAGGGCCGCGGCGAGGCCGGGGCTCACGCCTCCTCCTCCGGATAGTCTTCCTCCAGAGGGAAGACCTCGACCGTCCGGTAGCGCGCCCCCTTGGGCGACAGCTTGCTCTCGAAGAGCACGCCGTGATCGGCCACGAACGGCGGCCCCACGGGGCCGGTGAAGGCATTGGTGAACTTCTCGATGGCGTCCCGCCGCCAGGGATCGGGAGAGCGGGCCAGGGTGGCGTGCGGATGGTAGGGTCGCTTCTCGGGCTCGAAGCCCAGGGCCTCCACCGCCGCCTGGGTGACGTCCGACTGGAGCGCCAGCAATTCGGGGGGAGACGCGACCCCCACCCAGGCCACCCGGGCAGGGCGGCCCGGCGGGAAGGTGCCACCGCCCGTGAGGCGCAAAGCGAGAGGGGGATAGCGGGTGAACGCCGCCCGCAGCTTCGCGGCCAGGGCCGGAACCCGGGCCTCGTCGGTCTCGCCGAGGAACAGCAGAGTCAGGTGCAGGTTGTCGAGATCCACCCAGTGGGCCCGCGGCAGGCGGTCGCGCACGCCGTCCACCCGGCGGCGCACGTCGCGCCGGGAGGGCTCGGGGATCTCGATGGCTACGAAGAGCCTCATGCCGGAACCTTCCCTGCCGCAGATACCAGCAGCCGGCGGCGCAGCATCTCCAGGGCGATCTGGGCCGAGAACCGGCGCACCCGGTCGCGGTCTCCAGGGAGACGGATCTGGCGGTGCTCCATCTCGCCCTCCCGCGGTCCGGCCACGGCGATGTGGACCGTGCCCACCGGCTTCTCCGCACTGCCGCCGCCCGGCCCCGCGATGCCGGTGATGCCCACGCCCCAGTCGCTCTTGAGCACCCGCCTCACCCCCTCGGCCATAGCCCGGGCCACCGGCTCGGACACGGCGCCGTGCTCGGCGATCAGAGTGGCGGGAACCCCCACCAGCTTGGTCTTTAGCTCGTTGCTGTAGGTCACGGCAGCGCCCAGGAAGTAGTCGCTGCTGCCGGCTACACTGGTGATGCGCTGCGAGAAGAGGCCGCCGGTGCACGATTCGGCAGCCGTGAGGGTGGCGCCGGCGGCGTGCAGCAGGTCTCCCACCACGCTCTCCAGCGTATCCTCCTCGCGGGTGGTGAATACGGCGTCGCCGGCCAGCTCGGAGAGGCGGGTCACCATGGCCTGGAGCCGGGCCCGGCGCTCGGGCTCGGGGCCGGCGGCCGTGGCCTGGAGGCGGATCTCTCCGGCGTTGGCGAGGATGGTGATGGCCTCGCGGCCGAACTCGTCGTACGCCGGCGCGATGCGCTCCTCCACCACGGATTCGGGGAGCCCCGCGATCTTGAGCACCGCCGTTTCCCGCGCGATACCGCCCGAACGGGCCGCGAGCCACGGCTCCAGGGCCGACTCCATGAGGCCGTCGAGCTCGTGGGGAACGCCGGGGAAGAGGAACAGGGTGCAGCCGCCGCTCTCCACCCGCAGACCCGGCGCCGTGCCGCGGGCATTGGGGAGGACCTCCGCCCCCTCCACCACCAGGGCCTGCCGGCGATTGACCTCGGGCATGCGCCAGCCCAGGGATTGGAACCGCCGCTCGAGGGTAGCCAGGACCTCGTCATCCTGATGAAGACTCCGGCCGAGCGCAGCGGCCACGGCCTCGCGCGTCACGTCGTCCGCCGTGGGTCCGAGGCCGCCGGTGACGAGGATGAGATCCACCCGACCCAGCAGGGAGCGCAGCTCGCTGGCGATCTCCTCCTCCGAGTCGCCGATCACGGCCTTGCGCCGCAGCTCCACCCCGTAGCGGGCGAGGAGGCCCGTCAGACGCAGGGAGTTGGTGTCCAGCCGGTCGGTGCCCAGCAGCTCCGACCCCACGGCGAGGATGGCGGCCTTCATGCCGGGATGATAGCGCAGGGTTCAGGGGAGCCGGGCGGGGATTAGAATCGGAGCCTCCCCCTCGTCGGCGACCGTGAAGCACCCCGCGAAGAGCCCAGACAGGCGGTCGTCCTCCCGCCGGAGATAGACGCGGGCCAACTCATCCCCCTTCCTCACCTCCTGACCGAGGCGGGCCTTCGTCTCCAGGGAGACCCCGAAGTCGATGGCGTCCCCCGGCCGGGTCCGGCCACCCCCAGCCTCCACCAGCAGGAGGCCGAGCTGCCGCACGTCCACGGCAGCAAGCGTCCCCGGGCGCGGGGCGAGGAGGGGCTTCTCCACCGGGGCCAGAGGGAAGCGGGGCTGGCGCAGCCAGTCGGGGTCCGCCCCCTGGAGGTCTGCCCACTGCTCGCAGCGCTCGCGGGCCCGGCCCGAGGACAGGGCGTCCTTCATATCCTGGCGGCTCACCGGTTGCCCCACCAGACGGGAGACCTCCTCGCCGAGAGCGAAGGTGACTTCCATGAGATCCTCCGGCCCCTCGCCGGCCAGACACGTGAAGGTCTCCATCACCTCCGCCGTGTGGCCGGACCAGCGGCCCAGGGGCTGGCTCATGTCCGTCACCAGAGCCGAGGTGGGTGTGCCCAGAGCGCGGGCCGTTTTCACCAGGCCGCGGGCCAGCTCCAGGGAGCGCTCCAGCTCGGGGAGGAAGGCGCCGTTGCCCGTCTTGACGTCGAAGACCACGGCCGCCGCGCCCATGGCGAGCTTCTTCGACAGGATGCTGGCGGTGATCAGGGGAGTGGAATCGACGGTGGCCGTGGTGTCCCGCAGGCTGTAGAGGCGGCGGTCAGCCGGAGCGATCTCCGCCGTGGCACCACCGATGGCCATGCCGCAGCGGGCCAGGAGGTCGAGGCAGCGGGCGCGGTCGAGCTCGAGGCTCATCCCCGGGATGCTCTCCAGCTTGTCCATGGTGCCCGCGGTGTGGCCGAGACTGCGGCCGGTGAGCATGGCGATGGTCACTCCGCAGCTCGCCAGCAGGGGCGCGAGGACCAGCGACACCTTGTCGCCCACTCCTCCCGTCGAATGCTTGTCGCAGAGCCGCGGCACCTCGCGGGCGAGGTTCCAGCGCTCGCCGGACTCCAGCATGGCGAGCGTCAGGGCCCGGGTCTCCTCCGCGTCCAGCCCGTGGATGGCGGCGGCCATGAGGAAAGCCGCGAGCTGCCCCTCGGTCCAGGAGCCATCGGCAGCGCCCTGCGCCACCGCGCGGATCTCCTCCTCGGAGAGCCGCATCCCGGCGCGCTTGCGCTCCAGGATGCGGTAAGGCAGGCCCATGGCGCAGTGCTTGGGATCAGCCGTGGATCAGCCGGGGAAGCCGGGGAGACCCGGGAGACCGCCGAGAGGCGACGCGCCGGCGCGGGCGGGATCGAGGGCGCTCACCTTCTGCTGCGCTTCCTGGCGATAGGGAGACTGGGGGAACTCGTCGAGGATGCGCTGGTAGGCCTGCGCCGCCTCCAGCGGCCGCTTGACCTCTTCCAGGGTCGCCCCCAGCTCGTGCAGCAGGACGTCCTGCGGCAGCGGGGAGTCGCCCTTCTCCACGTTCTCCAGCATGCCTCGCAGCTCCTTGACCACCTCCTCGGCCTTGCCCTGCTGGCGGTCGAGGTGGATCAGGTTCAGGCGCGCCTCGGCGGCGAGCATGTGCTTCGGATGCTCGTCGACGAAGCTCTGCCAGAGCTTGCGGGCCTCGGCGAGCTTCCCCTCCTCGGCGTCGATCTGGGCCAGATAGAGGCCGGCGACGTCGCCGGCGACGGTGGAGCCGTAATCGGCGCGGACCTTCTCCACTGCCTTCCTGGCCGCGGCGCGGTGCGCCTCCGGGGTGGGGAAGCTCGGCGACTCCGGATCGTTCGGCTTGGCGCCGGTGGTCACGACCGGGGCCTGATACACCTTCACCGCCTTGGCCAGGGCCTGCCCCGCCTCGGTCGCCCGATGGGAACGCCAGTAGTAGATGCCTATGCCGAGCGCCGCCAGCAGCAGAACGCCCACCACCGCATAGACGATGGTCCGGACGTGGCTCCCGGCGTACTCGACCCCCCGCCCCATGGCCGAGGCGAAGTCGTCGCGCTTGATCTCCTTGCGGGTGAGACGTTGATTCATTCGACAAACTCCCGAAAAGGTCTTCTCCAATCCGTCACGACACGAAGGCGGCATCATACCAGAGGAAGGGGCGGCGTCCAGCCCCCGGGAGGGCGCGCCGGGAATGGCGGGGCCGTTCTCTAACCGCCGAAGACGTCCGCAAGGCTTGCCACATGACGTCGCTCTCCCGGTTGCGCCGGGTCGCGGAGACATAGGAGGCGTTGACCCGCGCATCCCACCCGGCGATCTCCTGGCCGCCGGCTGTCCCAACTTCCGCGCCGCGGCCCCCCACCGTCTCGCGAACTGGCTAGGCCCGGCCGGAAACACCACCGCACCCGCCGCGGTCTCCTCCCCGCCCCGAAAATCTGGCGGAGATGATCGAGCTGCCCTACGCCAAGAGCTGCCGGCGCGGACGGGGGAGTAGCTCATTTCCCAGAGATAATGTCGGTTACCATCACATCCCCACATGACTCAGCGCGAACGAGAGTGGCGGCCTCGTCAGCCACTCAGGAGAGGACGGAGGGACATTGGCCTTTGGCAGAGAAGCCGCCGGGGAAGCGCGAAAAACAATGGGTGAGACTCCGTCTAGAGGTGCTCTTCGCGTTCTCATCCTCCTCGCTACCCTGATCAGTGTGGCCACCTGTCGCCCACGGGCCAGCCAGCGTGAGCTGGCGGAGCTGAATCAGGTCGTCCTCGATACAGTCGACAGGCTCCTGGGGCCCGTTCCTCGCTTCAGCGGCAGCTCGATTGGGATCCGGAGCTTCGAAACAGTCGCCGGGGAGCTCTGCCCCTCCGCGCTGGCCCGCCCGGCCCGTCCGGTCCAGAACGCAGCGGAACGCTCGCGGCTCGGCGAGCTCAGTCGAGCGATCGCCCGGATCACACAATCGCGGGGTGAGGAGGCGGAAGTCCTCCGCTTGCGGGCACTTTGGGAGCTGATCGAGCAGCCCACGTTCGAAGGCCGCAACCACATGATTCGTCTGCTCCAGGCGGCCCTGGCGCGGGAGCCGGGCTCCGCGGACCGCAAGAACGATCTGGCTGCAGCCTATCTGCTGCGCGCCAGCGTCGATGGCCAGCCTACCGAGCTCGCTGCAGCGCTGGAGCTGCTGGAGCCCGTCACGAAGGATCCGGGCGCAACGCCAAGTGCGCTTTTCAACCACGCTTATGCGCTCCAGTGCCTCACGCTGTGGGACGCCGCTCAAGAGATGTGGCGGCGGGTACCAGGAGCACCTCCAGGGCTCGCGGCTGCAGGCAACGTCATGTCGGGAGCGCGAGACCAGAGTGCCGGCGTGGCGGAAGGGGACCCACTCCCGCTGCGGCGCCGGGGGGAGTGGCTGCTGGGAGAGTGGGGTTCGCGCAGGCTTCGAGGAGACCTGTCGGGAAGTAGAGCTCTCCTCCGGGAGGCCGGGGTGATCGGCGCCCGGCTGGAGGCCCGTAGCAGGGACCGGCTGTTGAGCTCTGCGGTCGGTGTCATCCTCCAGGCCCTTGAGGACGGCGACCGGCAACAGCTCCTGCGGCTCCAGCGCGGCCACGCGGCTTTCCACAACGTCCGCGGCACGGCGATCTACTCAGAGTGCCGCCCTGACGAGTTGGCTTCAGCGGAAGCTTCTCTCGCAGCAGCCGGCAGCCCGTTCGCAGGCTGGGTCCGGGTTGACCAGGCAGTGTGCGCCTATTTCGACAAGGACTTCCAGCACGCCGAGACGATCCTCCTGGCTCTGCGCGCCGAGGCTCGGAGCCGCGGGTACCTGTCCCTCGAAGGGCGGGCCGACTGGCTCCTCGGTCTCGTCCGCATGGTGCAGGGCCGGTTCGTCGAGGCCGATCGGTCCTATTCCGCGGCGATCGATCTGTTCTCCAGGCTCGGAGAGACAGCCCATGCAGTCTATCTCCAATCCCTGCGCGCCAAGAGCTACGACTACGGCGGAGCGCGACAGGAGGCCTGGCACCAGCGCCTCACCGCTCTCGCACGGCGACGATCCGTCGACGATCCGGAGAGACTCTTTACGATTTTCGACGAAGCTGCCCAGGCCCTCCGCAGACAGGGCTTCCCCGTGGCCGCTCTCGGTTTTCTCGCGGAGCAGATGCGGGCCGCGGAGAGGGCTGCCCGCGAGACCGGCAAGACCGACCTCCTCGCTTTCACCCTCATGTATCGCGCGGACCTATTCATCGAGATCGGCCGCAGAGCGGAAGCCGCTGCCGACGTGGACCGCGCCGCCGACATCTGGTCGCGGCTGCCTGTGGGAAACGAGAGCCGCCGTCGATTGCGGGCGGAGATCGACGTTCGGAGATCGCTGCTCGACAAAGGCGTGAGCCCCGAAGAGGCACTGACGGCGTTCGATCACGCCATCGCTTTCTTTGCCGGGCCGTCCAACTCGCTGGGCGATCAGGTCGAGATCCTCAAGCTCTACAAGCTGCGCGCCCAGGTCGAGTTGGAGCATGGGCGCTTCGCGGCGGCGCGCGACGACCTCCTGCGCGGCATCGCCGAAATGGAGCGGCAACGCCTGGAAGTGGCTGCGATGGACGACCGCGCCCGCTTCCTGGCCCAAGGCCGGGATCTCTTTCGCGCTCTCATCCGACTGGAGCTCGATCAGTTCCATGATGCGGGCGCCGCGCTCGCGTCCTTCGAGCGGAGCAGCAATCGGGTCCTGGCAGACGCATCCGAGGCTCACCTCGGCGGGTCGGACATGAGTGCGCTCCGCTTCCGCGCAGAGGCTCTGCGCGACATCCTCCCCTCAAGAACCCTCGTGGTCCGTTTCGGCCACCTGGCCGATCGTCTGCTCCTTTGGACCTTCCTCGATGGACGGATGGAGCTCGAGCAGCGGCCTCTCCCAGAGGCGGATCTCGCGCGCCAGATCCAGCTCTGCCGCGACCTTCTGTCCCGCGGGGCCTCGTCCACCGAACGGGAAGCCGCCTGTGACGCGCTGGCGCAGACCGTCTTGCCCAAGCGCCTGCAAGGCCTGCCCGCCGGCAGTCGGGTGCTCCTGATTCCGGATGAAGCCTTGGCTTCGCTGCCGTTCGCCGCGCTACGGGCGTCTCCGGGAAGCCCTTACCTCGTGGAGCGATTCCGCTTGAGCTACACGCCGAGCCTCTCCTCCTGGCTCGCCGCCTCCCCAACTCCAAGCCCGCCGTACGGTCCCCCACAGACAGCTCTTTTCGTCTCGGATCCCGCCTTCAGCCGGGAGCTGTTCCCCGACCTGTCCCAACTGCCCGCGGCTCAGAAGGCCGTTGCGGGATACGCCTCTCATTACGGCCACGCCGAGGTCCTGAGCGATCAGCGGGCCACAGCGCCGGCTCTGCTGGCCGCTCTCGACCACTTCGAGGTCCTGCAGTTCGACGGCCACGGGCTCACCAACTCCCAGTATCCGGAGCGGGGCGGGCTTCTCCTCGCGCCGGTCGATCCTACGGCGCCGGATCTCCACTCCTCTCTTCTGACGGCCCGAGATCTGCCCCCCCGCGCCCTGCGGCACCTCCGTCTGGTGATCCTCGGTGCCTGCTCCACAGGCCTCACCACCTACCGGGAAACAGCCGAAGTGACCGGTCTCGCCGCCGCCTTCCTGGCCCGCGGCGTGCCCGAGGTGATCGCCGCCGCCTGGAGAGTCCCCGACGAGCCTTCGGCCCTCCTCCTCGATCGCTTCCACCGTGAGCTCGCCGCCGGCCGGCCGACGGACGAGGCCCTGCAGATCGCCCAACTCGCGCTTCTGCATTCGAGCCTTTCGGAGCGGGACCGCACCGCGACCTGGGCGGCCTTCCAGGTGTTCCGAGGCAGGCGATGAAAAGCGGCGATGTGTCCGTCTATGAAGGCGGACCCGAAAACGACGCAATCTCATCTCTGCCGAGGAGAGGCACATCATGAAACAGAGGCTCTTGACGTGCGCACTGTTGCTGCCGCTGACGTTGGCAGGCTGCAAGCAATCCGATCCCACGGTCACACCCACACCACAGAAGGTCACCAAGGAAGCTGCCGATGCCAACAACACTTACACGCTGAAGATCGCATTTTTCGGGCTGATCGCTTTCGTGCAGGATGCCGATAAAGTCCACGCGCTCCTCGTCAACGCCGACTATGGCTCCGACCCGACGGAGGAGCAGCTTCCACCCGGCGTGCTCTCCGAGCTCCCCGCCGATCCTGCTGCGCGCGCCGCAAAGCTGAAGGGTTCCTTTCCCCCTCATCGAGCGCGAATCCGTTTTCGCAATGCGCGTATTGTGGCGGGTGACGTGCCAGACCCGAAAAAAGGCCGGTCGATCAGGGGGAACGATGTGACTTTCTCCAACAACGTACAAGGAATTTCCATCGACCTCGCGAGTCTGAGCCGTTCGAACAAGATCGTCGCGGCGAGAGCGCTGAGCGCAGTAGAAACAACGGGGCTTTCCAACCTCGATCAAGTCGACCCAGATCTCCTGTTGAACACCTTGGACACGCAGCGCCTTTCGGCGCGAGCTCTCATCACCGCCGGCACCGTCGTCGCGAAGCCCATAACAGACTGCGGAGATACGGCCTATTCTTACAAGACGGCCGCCAACGGCTTGGAATGTCCGGGCGAGCTTACGGATGCAGTGAAGTTGGCCGAAGAGGTCGTGGTGACACAGGAGAACGTGATCGGCCAGACCGTAATTACCATAGGCAGCGATTCGATCACGATAGAGCCCGACGGTTCGGGACAGCCAGTCGTGATTGAGGTTGTCAACCAGATCGATGAAGCGCTCGACGCCCCCGATACACCCTTCTGCGAAATGAATCACTCACACCTGACGGCTTTCCGCTGGTTCTATCGGCTGTTGAAGCCCAGCGAACAGAGGGCTGTAGCCAACCACTTCTTCTTCCCGTGCGTCAAGAGGGCTGTAGCCGGTGGAGCCAAGTGCCCCGAAGTTGAGTTGGGCAATGGTGGCTGAGATGAGAAGGAACTATGACTCCCGCTCATGCCTGCTCCTGTCAACCGTGCTTGGAATAGCTGTCCTCGGAGGAGTGGCAACACCGGCTGTCGTCAATGGCGAAATGCCGATGAGTGCCGCCGCAGTGCAAGGAGACGGTGACAACTTCGCGGACGCGGCCAGCGAGTTCCTGACTGGATGCAGCTTCTCCTGTGAGATACATCCGAAGACCTGCGCATGCCGAGATCCTGTCATGCATCTTCCTGCCGGGTGGCTGCCTCGGCCGCACCTGCATCTCGACGAGAGCATCCCCGACTACAGTAAATTTTACTTGGATCACACAGTCACGAACAACGCGGAGCAGGGAGTCGATGACGATCCCGTGGAGGGGCTTGAAGGGTCGCAGCTTCTCTTCTACGCTGGCCACGGGACCCCTAGCTCACTTCACGCTTTGCCAGACAAAGAAATCGACCTGGGAAATTTCTCCCTGGGAGACGGGGCGGTTCGATACCTGTGGATGATGAGCTGCCAGGTTTTCGCACATGGCCCCAGAGGGTCATCCGCCAATCATACCTACCAGGATTTCATCAGGCCAGGCGAATTCGATCCGCAGGCGTCACTCGCCGATCCTGCCAACCATCCGAACGCCTTCGATCGTTGGACCAGGGACTACGGAGGCGGCCGGAGCCCTCTCAACCCCGGCCTGAGGCTGGCGTGCGGTGGATCGAGCCACATCGGAGACATCTCTCACCCCACGCAACTCGTGTGGCACTACTATACGGACCTGGGGCTCGGACCGGCGGATTCCTTTCTCCTCGGCTTCTACAAACCCGAGAGCTTCGGAATTCCTCTCTGTATGAGCCGCGGAGGAGACACTCCGGAAAGCTCCGGCCTCTACGATGCGCGGTTCGTGGCGGATCGACCGCTGCCCAATCAGCCGGCCGTCTATATCGAATACCCCGTTCCAGGAGACGTCAACAATCCCCTCACGGCAGCGGCCATGGCGGCGGGGCTTCGGCTCGCTCCGCAGCCGCAAGACCGTACGGACGAGCCGACGGGGCTGCCGGTGCTCCTCGTCAAAGAGGCTCCGCTTCCCGACTTCTTGGATAGCGAAACGTTATCCCATGCCTCTCCCCTGGGCTACGGCTTCAAGGGCGCCTCGGCGAAGGCTCTCGGGGTGAATTTCGATCTTCCCTTTCCGCCCATCGAGCCACTCATGGGTATAAATTTCCTGTCTGGAGATGACATCTGCATCAAGCGCCAGCTCAAGACCGGAGCGATGGTCTTTTCGTTGCAGTCTCAGATGCAGCTCCAGGGCCTGCCCAAGAGCGCTCAATGGAGGACCCTGGAGGACCTGAGCCAGTTGGTCCTGTCCCGGATTCTGAAGGGTGAAGAACCGAAGCCGCCCATGGCTCCCAAGGCGCGTTTCGTGCTGCGCGACGCCCAGCCCGTTGAGATGCATGTCAGCAGAGTGTTGGTGTCGAATCTGGCAGGCGGAGCGTTGCAGAGGGGCGACATTACTGAGGACATTAAGTGCGTCTACCTGCGCCTGAGCAGGGTCTACGAGACTGCAGGCGTGGAGGCGCCGATCCTAGGGGAAGGCGGGGAAGTTTTGTTCAGGCTTTGCCCGCCGCGGCTCGAAACGGAGGAAGCGCCATTCCCGGCCGACGTGTGCAGGCCTGGCAGAGCGCCTGCCCTGGCCTTTTCTTATGGCAACCGAAAGATCACCAACACTCGAGCGGACAGTCCTAAGACAAAATCAGAAGCCCAGAAAGATGCTTGGGAGAAACTCATAAGCCTGAGGGAGAAAGCGGCTGACATCTACGAGCCGGAACCGGACAGCTATCGCTGGGGCTATAGGGCGTCGCCGACACACTGCAAGCAAGACGAGATGTACATCGTCTACGAGTTCGTCTTCGTGCCCAAGCCTGATGCCGCCCTTCAGGGATTCGGGCCGGTCACGATCGAGGTTCCCGCGCAGTCTCTTCCTGAAAATGCCAAGAGCATCGAGGACACCTGGAAGTGTTCTCCAGAGCGAGAGGATTGACGATGTTCGGAACCCTGCCCCTTATTGCACGATCATCCGCACCTCCGGCGAGGCCTCTGGGGTGAAGGGCACCCGCACCTGGAAGGTGTGCTCGCCGGGCTGGAGGCGCCAGCGGGTGGTGTAGGGGTAGTCGACGGTCTGGTAGGGGCGGCCGTCCACGTACCAGACGACCTGGCGGACGGGGGGATCGACGATTACGGTCAGGGCCACGGTGGAGAGATCGGCCGGCGTCTCGGGGTCGCGCAGCAGGCGGACTTTGTGCTCGGGCGAGGTGATGTGGAGGCGGACGGGCCGGTTGGAAGCCAGCATCGGCCCCGAGGCCATCCCCGCGGGCGGCGCCTGGCCGGGGCGGAGGAAGCTCACCTCGTCCGGAGGGTGCGGGAGGTTGGCGGCGAGTTGCCAGGCGGCGTAGCGGGGCGGGAGGGAGACGAAGGTGCGGACCTCGATCTCGGAGCGCGGGGTGTCCGCCATGGCGAGCAGGCCGTTGCGGCGGTCGATGGCGCGGAACGGTGGGCCGCGCAGTCGTCCGTGGGCTCCTCTCCCGGACGAAACCACTCCAGGAAGACCTGCTCGCAGGCGTCGGTGGCGCGGGCCCCGGTCAAGGCGCAGACGCGCACCGGCTGGTAGCCCCGGGGCGGTGGGAAGGAGAGGTCGTCGAAGCCTTCCATCTGGTCCTGGTGCAGCACGGTGAGCACCTGCTGCACCAGCTCGGCGGCCGAGAGGTAGCCCGAGAGGCGGTTCATGGGGCGGAAGGCGGGGTGCGCCCACCCAGACTCCCACAAGATAGCGATTGGACCAGGCCACGGCCCAGGCGTCGCGGAAGGAGGTCGAGGTGCCGGTCTTCACGGCCACAGGGAAGCGGTACTCCTCCGCGCCCATGCGCGGGAAGGAGGGGAGGCGCGCCAGGGGATCGGAAAGGAAGAGAGCGATCTGCCGCGCCGTCTCCTCGGAGACGATGCGCCGCGGCGGCGGCAGCTCCTGCCCGGGATGCCAGCGGAAGCCGGAGGTGCGGCCGTCGCCCGCCAGCACGCAGTAGGCGCGTCGTCATCTCCTCCAGGGTCACGGGCAGGCCGCCGATCGCCAGGCCCAGCCCGTAGTGCTCGGAGGGGACGCTGCCGTCGGTCAGGCCGAGGTCGCGGAACAGGCCGTAGCCCTGCTCCATCCCCAGGCGGTTCAGAAGATCGACCGCCGGCACGTTGCGCGAGTTGGCGAGGGCGACCCGCGGCAGCAGCGGACCGAGGAACAGGTCGTCGGCGTTGGTGATCCCCCCCGGGCCCCGCTGGAGGTCGTCGAGCACGGTCGAGGGACGGATGACGCCGCGGTCGAGCGCCAGGGCGTAGAGAAAGGGTTTCAAGGCGCTGCCGGCCGAGCGGCGGACGCGGGTGTAGTCGATCGAGCCGGCCGTGCCCGGATCGAAGTAGCCCGTCGAGCCCACCCAGGCGCGCACCTCGCGGGTCGGCAGGTCGATCACGATCACCGCGGCGTTGCCGGCCCCGCGATCCGCCCAGCCGCGCACCGCCCGGTCGGTGAGACCCGAGACCTGGCGCTGGAGATCGAGATCGAGGGTGGTCCGCACCAGAGGATCGAGGCGCCTCTGCTTCGATTCCTCGGTGAGCAGCGATTCGAGACGGAGGACGGCGTGCAGCGACTCCTCGGCGCGCCGGCCCTTCCAGGGGATGCGCAGCGCCGTGAGCTGGCGCTGGGCGAGCTCCAGCTCGGCGGGAGTGAGGACGCCTTTGGCGGCGAGCGAGCGCAGGGCCCGCTGGCCGCGGTCGATGGCGCGGCTCCGGCCCGCCGGCGTGTAGACGTTCATCTTGCCCGGGCGCCTGCGGGATGCCGGCCAGGAAGGCGATCTCGGCCCAGGAGAGGTCTTCCACCGGTTTGTCGAAGTAGCGGCGCGCGGCATAGGCGATGCCGTGGATGCGGTTGCCGTAGGGCACGATCCGCAGGTAGTGGCGGAGGATCTGCTCGCGGCCGTAGCGACCGGTCAAGAAGACGGCGGTGAGCGCTTCGGTCGCCTTGCGCAGGTAGCCGCGGTCCCCCGGGCTCTGCATGCGAGCGATCTGCATGGCGAGCGTCGAGGCCCCGGAGACCCGCTCCCGGCGGCGCAGGTTCTGGAGCACGGCGCGCATGACAGCCCGGGGATCGACGCCAGGATGGGAATCGAAATGCCGGTCCTCCAGCGCCAGGGTGGCGGCCACCACCCGCGGCGGCAGGGTCTCGACGGGCCAGTACCCCAGCTCGCCGTCCGCCGGTGCTCCCACCTCCCCCAGAAAGCGGCCCTGGCGGTCCCGCAGGAGGAAGGTCGGGGGCGGCGCCTCCAGGTGGGCACGGAACAGGGCGACGAAAAAGATGGAGATGCAGACGAGCTGCAAGGCCACGGCCGCGGCGACGAGGGTACGAAGAACCAAGCGCCGGCGGTTGACGCCGTGAAAGCGTCGACGCAGCCGGCGGCGCCAGAGGCGGAACAGCGCGCTCACCTCACTTCTCCTGCCGCACGACCTCGATGCGGGCTCCTGGAGAGCTCCCGGTGACCGCGCCGTCGTACATCATCTCGGCCCGGGCGGAGGGCTGAATGAAGCTGCCTTCGATGGTGGCCCGGGTACGGAAATAGAAGTCGAACGTGCCTTTGGGCAGGGTGTCGTAGTAGTAGGCGACCTGATCGTCCAGGAAGGCCACGTAGGTGGGCTTCAAGGTCGGGCCGCTGCTGGGCTTGGCTTCGGGCGGCGCGGTGGCAAGCGCGGGATTGAGCGGCTCCAAGCCCGCGGCGAGCGGGACCACGACGGCCACGAAGTTGCGATCCTTGGGATTGACCACCCGCAGGTGCTCTTCGATCACGTCGCCGATGGCCATGCGCACGGTCTTCCCAGGGTCGGCCAAGGGAATGCGCTCCGGCGGCGCTCCTCCCGCCTGCTGCTTCAGCATCTCGCGGCTCACCACGAAGCCGCTGGACGTGGCCGCCACCTGCGCGCCGTCGCCGGCAGGCAGGTATTGAGTTTCGACCCGCACCAGCACGGGCCGGCCGGCTGCTCCGGATTGGAGGGCCACGCTTCCGGCTCCCCCATCCTCGCTCACCAGGTAGGCGACCGGGGATTCCGGTCCCAGATTCAGCGGCTGCGGCGCTGTGCTGCCGAGCTTCGCCTGCACCACGTGCGGCGCGCTGCCGGCGTAGGGAGGCTGGAGGAGCTCACCCAGAGCGAGGAGGGCCGCGGCATTGGCGTTGGTGGTGCCCCAGCCGTCGTCGCGGCCGAGGGTGACGAGGGCGTCGATCGAGGAGCTGGAGCTTCGGGTTCTTGCCGTCCTTCCTGCGCCAGGGCGCGGGCCATCTCGGCCACGGTGCGGGTCTCGGTGGGCAGGATGAGGCCGTTGCGCGCCGTGGCCGTCTTCTGCAGTCCGCCGTAGATCTCCTTGCCCTGGTAGAGGCGCAGGACGACGCCGTTCCAGATCTTCTCGGCGAGCGCGTCCGTGGCCGGCGAGGAGGTGTCTCCGGCCTTGGCGAACGACTGCAGCACCTCGGCCACCCCTTCGAGGTCGAGGAACTGGGCCTTGCGCGCCAGCTCCGCGGCATAGGCGGGGTCGAACTTGCCCGCGGCGGCGAGGGCGGCGAGAGCCCAGCAGCGCTCGGCGAAGGCCTCGCCGTCGATGAAGTAGCCGTAGTCGGAGCGCAGCGACTGCTCCAGCGAGCGCGTGAGGGTGGCCATCAGCTTGTCGTCCACCCGGAAGCCCGCGGCCTTGGCCTCCACCAGGAACTGCACCACCCAGGCGGTCAACGACACGTAGCCGTTCGAGCCCGGCCAGTAGGCGACGAGGCCGTGGGGGTCGACCACCTGGGGGATCCATTGCGAGGGTGTCCTCGACGGCCCGCTTCATGCTGCGCGTCGTCCCCCTCCTGATGCGAGCAGGGCGCGGAACCGCTTCAGGGCCATCTCGGCGCGCGCCTGGCTCAGGCGCTGCTCGGTGCAGCCGTAGGGATATTGATTGAAGAAGTCGAGGCCGGCCGCCATGCGCACCAGCGCGGCCTGATCCGAGACCAGGACGGAGCGGCGGACGGAGCCGGGCCGCGCCGGCTCGGGCAGGGCGGGGATGGGCAGGGCGGCGCCCGCGGCGAGCTCCTTCAGCAGCCGGACCTGGATGGGCCGGCGATCGTCCCGCACCGGCAGCTTCACCTCGAAGGCGTCGCTCGCGCCGTCGGCCGTGCGCTCGACGCCGAAGGTGAACGCTACCTCGGTTATAGGCCAGGGTGCCGTCGGCCTTGAACGGCGGCGTGGGCACGGTGACGGGGAACTCGACGCGCTCCGGCTGGGCCGTCCAGGTAAAGGTTTTCTTCGCCGGCCCGCCGATCTGCACGCCCTGCGCCCGCACCTCGGCCTGACCCGGCCCCAGATCGCCTTCGACGATGCGGCCGATGGCCGAGGCGAGGAAACGGTCGCCCGGCCGCACGAAGCGGGGCAGGGCCGGCTGGATCACCACCGGCAGGCGGACGGCGATCTGGCTCGTGCCCACGCCGAAGCGGTCGGGACCCGAGGCCGCCTTCGCGCGGATCTTGAACACCGTGATGTCGTCCGGCAGCTCGACGGTCACCCTGGTCGTGCCATCCGGCCCCACCAGGATGCCCGGGTTGTAGTAGGGCACGGCCTTGAAGTTGCGGCGCACGGTGGCGCGGTCGAGCAGGCTCCCCTCCCCGGCCCCGCCCTGGTCGCCACCCGGGTTCTCGGCGAACGGCAGGAAGCCGAAGACGAGGTTTCTCGTATCGCGCACGAGGAGGTGTGAGAAGACCTTGGTGATGAAGTCCGGCAGGGGATCGAGCCGCTGCTCCTTGCCCAGCGCCAGCACGGCCTGATCCACCAGCCAGAGCGTGACCTCGCCCGGCTGCGGATGGCCCTGGGGATCGCGGAGGTCGATCCTGATCTCCACCTTCTGCCCCGGCCGCGCCTTCTCCGGATGGGTGAGCTTGACCTCCACGCGATTCGCCACCGGCTCGACCTTGAGCCAGGTTGTGGCCGCCACGGTTGCGGGCTTGCCCAAGTCCGTGCTGTTGCCCGGCTGCGGGCCGGTGTTGGGCACCCGGCCCCGCATGAGCACGAAATGGATGGGGATGCGCGGCGCCCAGTTACCGCGGATGGGCAGGTTGTAGGTGGCGGCGCCGCCCTCGACGGCCACCCATTCGTAACGATTCCCCTCCGGCGCTTCGATCACCGCCAGGGCCTCGCCCTTCTGGAACGGGCTCTGGAGCACGAGCGCCGCGGTCTCGCCGGGCCGGTAGGAGTCCTTGTCTCCCGTCACTGTGAACACGCCCGCGGGCGGTTTCGTCCAGGTCACGGCCTGATCGCCGCCCGCGTAGAGGTCGACGGAGACCACCTGCGTGCGGCCCAGGCGGTCGCTCGCTTCGATCTCCACGATGTAGACGCCGGACCGCGGGATGACGAACGGTACCGGGATGGCGTCCGTGCCGCTCTTGACCTTCACCTCCTGCACCTTCTCGTCCACCACGTCGGTCATGTAGCGGGCGACACCGTCCGAGAAGTCGCTCGCCCTGAGATGCGAATGCCATTGCCGCTGGAGCAGGCGGACCTTCACCTCCTGGCCGGCCAGGGGCTTGTCATCGAGGCCCACGACCAGGACCTCCGGCCGGATCTGGGTGGCGCGCTCGAGGAAGCGTGGCACCTTGAGGCCCAGCACGAAGGGGGGAGGGCGATGATCTGCTTCGTAGCGGTGACGGTCTGATCATCGGCGCCCGTGACGGTCGCCTCCACCACGTAGCTCCGCGGCTGGGCCGTGGGCTCGATCGCGGGATTGAGCACGAGCTTGGCCAGGCCCTCGGCGTCCGTCGTGTCCTGCCTCTCCAGGCGCGGGGTCGAGGTGAAGGTGGCGGTGCGCGAGAAGCGGCCGTCCGACGAATAGAGGAAGCCGGAGCGGCGCTTGGGCGTCCAGGTGTAGGGAAACTGCGTCACCCGCCAGGCGATGGGCCGGGCCGCCACCCGGCCGCCTGCGTAGTAGATGCCCGTCAAGCCCACCTTGAACTCGCGGTCGAGCGGCACGAGGTCGGGCGCGTCGAGCCGCACCTCGAAGCGCGGCAGGCGGTAGGCCTCCATACGCCAGGAGACCGAGCCGAAGGACACCCCGTCCTTGTCCTCGAAGCGCGCCGAGTAGACTCCGGTCGGCAGCTTCTCCTCCTTGAAGAATTTGTAGAACGAGCCCGCGGCCGTGATCTCCACCGGATAGCGCCACACGAGGTCGCCCGGCCCCTGCACGATCACCCGTCCCTCGCGGCGGTCCGGGGCCAGCTCGCCCTTCTCGCGCTTCCTGAGATAGCCCTTGATGTGGGCGCCGTCCTCCGGCCGGTAGACGGGCCGCTCGGTGAAGAGATGGCAGAGGATCTCGGCCTGGGGCCCGCGCTCGGCGAGGTCGTCGAACGCCCAGCCCAGCCAGTTGCCGTGCGCCTGGGACCACTGCCCGTCCTGATAGCCGTCCGGCGGATGGGTGGGATCGAGCACGAGGAGGTCCTTGCCGTTCGCGACCACGATCCGTCGCACGGTCGCCGTGCGGCTCGATGTACCGGAAATATCGTGCCCCGGCGGGTTCCAGGTGACCCTGCCCGCGGCGTCGGTCGTGCCCTCGAAGAAGGTGGTCCACCGCGGCTCCCCGCCCCCCGCATCCCGCACGGAGCCCTCGACGCGCACCTTGGCGCCGCCCACGGGCAGCGAGGTCGAGAGGGAATTGACGGAGAAGACCACGGCCTTGGGCTCCTCGGCCGCGGTGAGCGTCAGGTCCGTCACCTGGACGCGGATCCAGGAGCGCTGGCTCGAACGGTCGATCCGCCGCAGGCCGATGAGATAGGTGCCCGGCGAGCCCGCGGGAGCCAGCTTGTCGAGGTGGGGCCCGAGGTCGAGCCCGAAGCGGGCGGAGCTGCCTTCGCGGCGCAGCGGCAGGCTGATGAGCGTCGAGACCGGCGGCGAGCCCAGGGTCTGGAGGTGCTGCGCCAGCTCCGAGACCGGCACGTTGCGCTCCGGCGCCGTCCACCGCTCGGGCTCCTCGCCTGGGCCGGGAGGGCGCTTGCCTTCATCGACCGTCACCGGACTCTCGGGGAACGGCCAGAACGAGCGGTCCAGGGGATCGACGGGATAGACGCGCAGGTCGAGCCGCTCGTCCCCCCGGCCTTCGATGGGCGCCATACGGGGGCCGAAGCGTTCCACGATCCCCTGGCTCGCGCTCCACCGCAGGTAGCTCTCGCGCTGGGGGAAGACGAGCCAGGCCTCGGTGGGGCCATGCAGGTCGAGCCGCCGGCCGTGGTTGTCCACGACCGCGGACGCTGCCGCGCCGGGAGCCAGGGAGACCCGGTACAGGGTCTCGCGCTGGAAGCTGCCGGAGACCCGGAGCTCACGGCCGGAGACCTCGAAGCCGAGCCCGGAGACCGCGGGCTCGAAGCGCACCAGGTTCCTCCCCTCGATGGGTCCGAGATTGACGGGCGCGGCCGAAAGCTCCACCACCACCTGCTGGTCGTCGGCACCGCAGCGCAGGGCCTGCTCGCGGCCGTAGCGCGTGCCCGCGGGGGTGACCGGCACGCGGGAGCCGGAGCAGCCGAGCGAGATCACGCGGAACGGCTCGGCGGTCGTGAACGCCAGGTCGAGCGACGATTCGGGCGCGGCCTCGCCCAGGGAGAGGCGGAAGTGGAGGATGGCCTTCGCGCCCAGGGGGATGGGCGTCGCCAGCGTCAGCACGTAGGGCGCGGGATCGTTCCGCTCTTTGCGGTCCAGGGCCTTGACCTGGAAGTCGCGGGCCGTGATCCATCGCGGCTCGGCCCCTGCTCCGCCCGCGCCCCGGGCCACGCCGGGCAGCGGACGCACCTCGATCGACAGCATGCGGCCCAGCGTCTGGGGATCGAGCGGCTCCGGGAAGGTGAGGGTGATCGCTTTGACGGGATCGGCCACCTCCTCGCCCTCGGCGGGCAGGGTCTTGGTCGGCGGCGAGATGAGCGTGTCCAGGGTCGTGGCCGCCGTGCCCCCCGCGCCAATCGTGAACGTGAAGCGCTGGAGCGGGGGCCAGGGCTCGGCGGGCTTGAGCTGGAGGGTGCGGGCATCCACCCAGGTCCAGGCCCCGGGATGGGAGGGCGTCATGCGCACGAAGCGCTCGGGATGATCCTCGGGGCCGGGCTTGCCCGCCTTGTCGCCCCGGGGATCCTGAGTAAAGAAGATGGTCACCGGGTCCCACCGGCGCAGGAAGCGGTCGGGCACCACGACCGGGCCCGAGCGCTTCTGAGGAGCAGCGCTCGCGAGAGACGAAGCGCAGAGAGATAGACAGATCCAGACGGCGGCCGCGGCGCGGCGCCCAAGGTTCGACGAGAAGCGGCTCATGGTTGACTCCCGGGAACGCTTTCTGGGGCCGGAGCTTCCTCGGCCCCGGCCTCCTGCAGGTACTGCCGGATGACGTCGGCGGGCGGTCCCGTGTCAGGGAGCACCAGCCCGGCTAGGGCGGGACGGGCCTTCACGGGCGCCGCACTCACGGCTGAGCTCAGGGCGAGCAGGTAGTCGCCCGGCGCCAGCTCGGGCATGCGCACCACCCCACCCTCACGTTTCCCCTCCAGGCGCCGGCCCGCGCGGTCGTAGAGTTCGATCTCCACAACGTCGGACCCCGCGTGGGCACCAACTCCTACCGGTCCCTTGCGATCGACATGGAAGGAGAACCAGCGGCTGCCGCCCGCGGGCAGGAGCACCTCGGGGCCGAGGCCCTCGCCGATGGGCGTGACCGGCGTCTCCGTGATCTCGGCCACGCCCGAGAGCTGGGCTCCGGCCAGGGAACGAAGACCGAGCCGTGCCTCGCCGGGAGGAAGGAAGGCATCCAGCCGGCCTACTTCGGCGTGCACCTCGACCTCATCAGTGCTGCCATCCGCTCGATGAAGCAATGTGGCGAGGGGCTCGGCCGTCCGCAGGTGGAGCACGCGAGGGCCGGAGCCGGCGAGGGCAAGCTCGGCGAAACGGCCGGAGAGAGGCACGCTCGCGGGCGGCGCCACCTTCACGGCTGCCGGCCGCTGGCTCTCCCCGACCGGCCAGAGCGCTGACGTCTCGTCGTCGGGACCACCCAGCCAGGCCAGCAGCAGGCCCGGCCCATGATGGACGAGGGCCACGCCGCCGCGCCCGGCGGGAACGTCGGTCCCCCGCACCACGGTGCCGTCCCGACCCAGGAGGATCACCTCGGAGCCGGCGCCGCGCACGTGCAACGTGGAGGGACTCGTGGCTCCAAGGACGATCCGCAGCGTGCCCGCACGGTCGAGCGAACGTTCGAACGGCGCGTCCGCGGCAAGCGACAGAGCCGCCTCCGAGCCGTCGCGCGGCAGCAGCTCGACGGTGAACGGATCGGAGCCCGGCCGCGTGTGGAGCAGGATCAGCCGGTCGGCGGCGCCCCCGCTATCATCCAGAAGCTCCTCGAATGGCGCGCCCCCCTGCCAGTGGGTGCTCACCACCGTGTCGCCCCGGGCGAGCACGGCGACCGTGGCCTCGCCGATCGCCAGGCGCAGCTTGCGGGGGCCGGCCGGCAGGTCGAGCCGGCGGGCCGCGAGGCCGTCGAGATGGCCGTCGAGCACGCCCCAGGTCACGTCCTCCGCCGTGGTGGCCGGGAGGCGGAGCTGGGCGAGGCGCAGCTCTTCCGTCCCCTCGTCTCCAGGGCCGGCCTGCCAGACGCGAGCCACGGGATGCCGGGGAGCGAGCCCCACGGCTACGGCCGTGCGCGGCCCCACTCCCATGACCGTGGCGGCCGGCTCCATCCCCTGTCGCGGATCGTCCCCGCTCTCCCCCACCCGCACCCCGGGCTGGCCCGAGGGAGCCGTGGCGAGGACGAGCAGGGGGCCGTCCGAGCCCTTGGCTCCCTCCCCGAGGTCGGCGGTCACGGCCGCGCCATCCGGCACCGGGAACTGGGTGCCGTTCTCCAGCCCGTCGGCCACGGTCACCCGCTCGGCCTTCACCGATCCCGAGCTCTTGCCTTGACGCACCATCCAGAAGCGCTGCCCGGGCGAGGAGAGCACTGCCCCTTCCAACACGCCCAGCGGGCTGCCCGCCACGCCGGAGCCGCGCAGGTCCGGACCTGGATCAGCAAAGCGGAACACCCCGGGCCGGTCGAGCTCGACCACGGCCGCCGCGAGCGGAGGATCGAACCCGGCCACGGCTTTGAGGCTGGCTCCCCGCCGCAGCTCCCGCTCGCTGACCCGCGGAGTCGACAAGGCCGCAGCGGAGAGCCTCACGGGCGTCTCATGCCGGTCCAGAGACCACAGACGCAGCCGGTACTCGCCCTTTCCTTCCACCGGGATCTCCAGATGGGCATCCCGCGCGATCGCCGTGCCCACCGTGCGCCAGGCCCCGGCGTCCTGCCTTTCAACGGAGAGACCGAGACTGTCCTTCGAACGCGCCGCCACCAGCAGCAGGTCCGCCTTCGGACCCACGGGCAATGGGCGCAGCAGCACGTCGCTGCCCAGTTGAATATTGTCGTGGGCAGGCAGAGCCGCGGACGCCTTCTCTACCTCGGCCGGCGTGCGCATGGCGATCCGCACCTCGGTCGAGCTCACCCCCACGGGCTCCACCCGCAGCGTGTAGCGGCCCGGAGCCAGGCGCTGGAAGAGGAGGAAGTTCCAGTCGTCCGGCCGGTCGTCGTTCTCGGCCACGACGTGGCCGTCCCCGTCGAGCAGCCGGGCGCGCACGTCGGCCGGCGCGATCGAGGTCAGCTCCGCGAGACCATCCCGCCCCACGGCGACCGGCACCTCGGCGGGCGCCGTCACCTTGCGCTCCAGCCCTGTCACCAACTCGTCCGTGTGCACCGTGATCTGGTAATGGACGCGGCTGTTGCGCCGCGAGCACTCGGCCGCCACCTGATAGCGGCCGGGCTCGAGCTCGCCCTTCCAGGCCCGGCCCGGAGGCACGAAGCCGAGATCCGTGGCGTTGCCGGCGGCGTCGAGGCGGGAGAGCCGGCCCTGCATCTCATCCGTCAGCTCCACGGCGGCGTGGACCTTGGCCGGCAGCTCGAAGCGCCAGACGTCCGGCGGACGCGGCGCGTCCTCGATCAATCCTTCCGGGCCTTCCGGCTCCACCCACACGTGCCCCACTGCTGTTTCGAGCGGCAGGGCATGCGGGCCGTGACCGGTGAATTCGAGCGTCTCCGGCTTCTTTTCGAGGAGCACCAGGGCGCGCGCATCGACCGGCTGGGGCAGGAGGACGAAGCGGTAGGAGCCAGGCGAAAGCGTCTCGTCGAGGTCCGCCGGGAGGTTCGGCTTTTCGAGCGGCCAGCCGTCCGCGTCCTCGAAGCGGCAGAGGAACTTGAAGCCGAGGCCCAGAGCGCGCAGCGTGTACTTTCCGGCCTCGGTGACCACGACACGGAAGACCACGGCCTGGCCAGCCGGGAGGGTGAAGTGGGCAGGGCTGTCCCCCCGCAGCTCGCCGCCGTCCAGGAGCGGCGTGGCTTCGAGCGCGAGGCCGGCGTGGCCGCGCGACTGGCCGAGCGCGGCGACCGTCACCTGATAATCCCCCTCCCGCAGGTACTGCTGCACGAGGAAGTTGCGGCCCACGCCGTTCTGGGCGTCGCGCCGCATCTCCGGCACCGTGCGGGTGCGCAGGGTGCCGGCCGTGGCGAGGAGGCCCGTCGAGCGCACGGCGTAGAGGCCCGGCTTGTCGGCCTGCACGAGATAGGAGCTCGTCTGCCCGCGATCGAGATCGAGGAAGCGCGGCGCGCCCGTCGTCAGGACCGGCAGCTTGGGCAGGGCGTTCAACGCCGCGTCCGGCAGCGGCGGCAACGGCGACCAGTCCTCCAGGATGGTGGGCTCCACCCAGAGCGAATAGTTGACAGTCCCCAGCCGGTCATGTCGCACGGCAACCCGATGATCGCCGGGGCCGACCTGAGCCTGCGGCGACCAGGCGCCGCCATCCACCGCCACGTCGAGCTTCGTGCCGTCGTCCGGCTCGGCCCGCAGGGTGCCCTCGGTGTCGATATGGAAGGGGATCTCGAACGCCTCCCCCGGCTTCTGCGCCACGGGCAAGGGTTGGCTCAGATCGACCGGCCAGGGGCGGACCACCAGACCGGAGACGACGCCCGGCTGATGATTGATATAGGTCGTGTAGCGGTGCGAGGAATCGAGCGTCAGCGGCGCGAAGCGGACGGCGGCCTGCGCCGGCTGCGTCGGGACCTCCGGATTCCCCTTGCCGCCCGGACGGAGCGTGAGGGTGAGGATCCCCTTCTTCTGCGGCTCCAGCGACAGCACGTAGTAGCCGGGATCGAGATTCCAGCTCGAGCTCGCTCCCTGCCAGGGCGGGGGCTCGTAGTGCTCTGGCCGCACGAGGAGGAACGGCTCGATCCGCGCCCGCGCGTCCGCGCCGCTCCCCACCACCCGGTAGGCGCCGGCCTCCTTGACCTCCAGGAACAGCGTCAGCGCATCCTGGAAGTTGAACCGCCGCGACCAGGCCGTCTGCTGGTCGAGGGGGATGGCCGCCGCGGTCAGGAACCGCTCCTTCTCACCCGACGGCGTGTCGGTGACCACGGCCGTGGCATCCACCGAATCCTCGGCAGCCCCGGCGTGGACGCTCGACACCCAGTGCGGGCCCGACAGGCTGAAGGTATAGACGTCCCGCTGCTCGAAATGCTGGAGAATGTAGACCTGCCCCGGCACGCCCACGACCGTGACCACCTGCTCCCAGGGCACGGGACCGGATGGCTGGGCCGGGGCCGGCGTCTCCTCCGCGGTCTCTTCGGATCCCTCCTCGCCCTCCGTGGCCTCGGCGGTCTCTTCCCCCTCACCCTGGGACGACTCCTCCATCGTGGTCTCTTCGCCGCCCGAGCCCTCTTCACCTTCCGACATCTCCTCCGACTCACCGCTCTCCTGGGAAGACACCTCCTCGGAGCTCGTGCTCTCGTCCTCCGGGATGACCTCGGGCGCCTGCACGTCGTCCCCGGGCTTGCCTTCGGTCCGCACCACCTCCACGGCCGGCGGCACGGACTCCTTGGTCACCGCGCCCGAGCTCATGCCCATCACCTGCTCGTAGTGGCTGCCGCCCCGCACCCAGCCGGCGGCGAGCGCCGCGGCCCGCGCCTCGGGCAGCTCCATGCGGAAGAAGTTGGCGTTGTCGGCCACGAGGAAGTGGTCCTCGCCGAACGGGCTCACCACGTAGCGCCGACGGCCGGACTCGAGCAGCCTCGGCTCGCCCCACCGTATATAAAGAGGATGCTCGTCCGACCCTTCGGACCACGGCTGGGCCACGCCGCCATAAGCCGTCAAGAGATAGAGCCCAGGCTCCAACACCGCGGCCAGCCGGCAGCGCCAGAGCGGCTGGCCAACGACCGGCTGGATCTGCCGGCATTGGGGCTCCACCCCTTCGAGCCACGAGCCGTCGCGCCACAGCCTGAGATCGCCCAGGTTGCGGCCCGCCGCTTCGAGCCGCACGCCGCGCCGCTCGCCGATCTCCAGCCAGTAGGAGACCTGCTCCAGGTCATCCAGCTTCCCCTGCACCAGGCGGGTCTCGACGAGGCGTGGGGCGGTCGCTCCCCTTTCCTGGAAGCTCCGCGCCAGCACCTTGACCTTGCCGGTGCCCTTCTTCGCGCTTTCGACGCGCACCTGATACTGGCCGCGGTCGAGGAACAGGTCGAGCCGCCCGCTCTCGGAGCCGGGCTCGCCCGCCTTGCCGAGCGAGCCCGCCATGCGGTCCACCAACTCGATGGAGCTCCCCTGCGCGTTCTCGACGCGCACGGAATAGCGGCCGAAGCGGTCGACGGTGAGGAGGGTCGTCGCAAGCCCCGCCGCCGGCACCTCGGCGGCGCTCAGCGTGACCTTCGGGGTATCAGGCGCGGGAGCGGGAGCCTTGGAGGCTGCCGGCGGCTCCGTCGCACCGAGGGCTGGGACGGAAACGAGGGACAGGAGAGCCAGTGAGGCCGCGGCCACGAAGATGCGGAGCCAGCCGTCAGCCGGCGCGCTCCCGTCATCGTCCCCCGACCCCTCTGGCCGCGGCATCGGACGCGCGGCGCTTCTGATGTACATGGGATTCCTTCTGGTCTTGCCAGAGAGTGTACCTCAGAAGGATTCCATTTCGCAGAGGGGGTGAAGGCTAGTCAGGCCGCAGATCGGCCGGGTTGCGCCGTGAGTCCCAGATCCGCAGGATACGGATGACCTCCGGCTCGATTCTGTAGATGATGCGGTGATGCTCGCTGACGATGTGACGGTACTGGCCTGCGGGGGTCAGGTCCCTCGCGACAGCCCCAATCTCGGGGAACTCCTCGATGCTTTCAACGGCGCGGAGGATCTGGATGGCGAAGCGACGAGCGGCCTCGGGATTCCGTTCCTCCAGGTAGGCATGAGCTGCTTCGAGGTCTTTTTCTGCCCGACGCGACCACCGGATCGGCAGACTACGTTTCACCCGCCCACCTCTTCAGCTTCGCCTTCACTTCGGAATGCTCGACCCAATGGCCTTCCGCCATGTCTCGCTCCGCAGCGTCGACGGCGCGCTGGAGCTCCAAGGCTTCAGCGGAAATCTGAAGGTCTTCGAAGGCTTCCACCGAGAGAAGCACAGCGACGCCGCGTCCATGCCGGGTCAGCACCACCGGCCGGCCACTGGTCTGGGCCTGCTGGATGATCTCGGAAGTCTGGGTCTTGAGATCGGAGAGGGGGCGGAGATCTTCGCTGAGTTTCATTCTGGCCATTTTCAACTCCTTTTCCTGGCCTAATTCTACCCCCAAATCCAGACCCTTCCCCCATGCAAACTCTTGCGGTATGCTTCAAAGATCACGAAAGGGAGGCGCTCATGGAATCATCCGAGATTCTTCTGATGCCCGAAGCCCGGCGGAGCCGGGCGGAGGAGGTCGTGGACAGCGCCGTCCGCTGGTCCTTCGGCTTCGGCCTGATCCCGCTGCCCATCCTCGACGTCGCAGCGATCAGCACGGTGCAGCTCCGGATGGTGAGCTCGCTCTGCGAGGTCTACGGCGAGCCGGTCTCCGAGAACCAGGGCAAGGCGCTGATCAGCGCTCTGCTGGGCGGCATCGTGCCCACCAAGCTGGCCTGGGGACCGATCCGCTCGCTGCTCAAAGCGATCCCCGTGGTCGGCCCCCTCGCCGGAGCGGCCGCCATGCCGGTCTTCGCCTCGGCCTCCACCTACGCCGTGGGCCACACCTTCATCCACCACTTCGAGTCCGGCGGCACCCTGCTGGACCTCGACCCCGCCAAGCTCCGCGACTACATCGCCCGGCAGTACCGGGAAGGCCGCAACAGCCTGCTGGGCAGCAATCCCCCACAGGCGGAGCCGGCGGGGAGCTAGAGCAACTCCTAAGGCCGTGCAGCGGCTTCCCCGACGGCCTGAAGGTTGGCGCAACGGCAGCAGTTGTACAGAGCGCAGCCGTCGAACGCCTGGCAGGTGCCGCCGTTGATGTTGCATACGTCGCCGAGCAGCTTGCCAGCGCATACGTTGGTGCTCGCGCAGTTCAGGCACCTCGCACAGGTTGCCGGATCATGATCCCGGTAGACCGGCTGGAGCCCGAGGTTCGTCAACGCCATTGCGGCGTCGACCTGGCAGGCCGGCCCCATGGGCGCGGCCAGGAGGGCCGGAGGAGCCGGGACGGCTTCCCCAGCGAGCGCGATTCCCGCGCACAGGAGCAGACAGGCAACGAACAGCAGAATCTTCTTCGACATGTTTCTCCTCCCTTCGGTTCAGGCCCTGTGACCTGTTTCTACTTGAGAAGGTGCTCGAAAGCCCGGGAAACGATTCCTCGACCTCAAGCGAGGTCGTAGGTCTGCTCGCTCATGCCGAGCTCCCCAGGAGGACGGCGTAGTAGGAAGCGGCGCCGGAGCGGAGGTGCTCCTTCTCGGCTGCGATGACCGACCGCAACACGTCGTCCCGCTCCTCGGGCGTGAGCCGGTCCAGCCGGAGGTGAGGATAGACGACGGCCAGGAAGTTGCCGCCGTAGTCGCGGCGCTCTGCGATCCGGAAGTGGCGCGAGACGGCCGGCAGGATCCCGGACGAGCGCACGGCTTCCGTGGGATCGCGCCGGTCGAGGGGCGCCTGGAGGTGCCGTCTGCGCCGGATCGACGCGGGGAGGGCGGCGAAGAACCGATCGGCGTCGGCGAGCAGGGCCGGGCTCCACTCGTTTCGCGAAGGTCCCACATACTCGTCGAGGTAGAGCAGACCGCCCGGCTGGAGGGCAGCGGCCGTGGCGGCGAGGCAGGCGTCCAGGTCCTCGACGTGATGCAGGGACTGGTGGAAGAAGGCGGCCTCGTAGGCCTGGTCCGGCAGGTCGAGGGCATTCAGGTTCCCCTGCCGGTACTCGACGCCGGCAAGGCCGAGGGCGGCGGCCTTGGACCGGGCGAGCGCCAAGGCGTCCGCGGAGATGTCGATGCCGAGGAGGGAGGAGCAGATCCCCTTGGCCAGGAGGTCGCGCTCCAGGGGGCCGTCGCCGCAGCCAAGGCTGAGGGCGGTCGCAAAGCGGTGGAATCCCAGGCGCGCGCGCAGCCACTCCCCAAGCCAATCAATCGGCCAGCAGTCGGGCGAGCCGGTCACGGACTCGTTGACGTAGCGCCGGACCACGGGCTCGTGCATCCAGGTGCGAATCCCGCCCCGGGCGAGCCTGCGGCCCCAGATCAGGCCCCCGATGCGCGAGCGGAGCGTTGGTAGTAGAGCGTTGAGCGGCAGCACGGCGAATTACAGCCCCGGCGGCGTCGCCGCTGGTGCGGGCTCCCGGATGACGGCGTAGGGCGCCCGGGTCCGGGGGTTGGGCGGCCAGGAGATCAGCAGCCCCTTGCCGACGCCCTCCGCCACCTTGGCGCCATAGAGCTTGTCCACCAGTTGCAGGGCCACGTCGTAGCTCTGGGTCCCGCCCTGGGAGGTGAGGAACTTGCCCGCGTCCACGAAGCTGACGTTGATGCGCAGGTCCACCCGCGGGAAGGCGCGGGCGAAGCGCTCGTAGTCCTCGGGGAAGGTGGTGGCCGGCACGCCGTCGAGCAGGCCGGCCTGGGCGAGCACGAAGGCGCCGTCGCACAGCGACACCACGTAGCGGGCCTGGGAGCCCGTGCGCCGCACCCAATCGATGAGGACCGGGTTCTTGAGGTCCGCGTCCATGCTCCCCCGGGCGCTGGGGACCACCAGGACGTCGGCCGGCGGCGCGTTGCGGAAGCCGTACTGAGGGGTGATGCGCAGCCCCTCGAAGGTGGTGACCGGCCGGCCGTCGGGAGAGACCGTGAAGACCTGGATCCCCGGCTGCGCGTGCGCCGACGTGTGCTGGAACACGTCGTAGGGGGCCATCAGCTCCGTGTTGTAGACGCCGTCGACCACCAGGAACGCGGCCTTCAGCGGCCGGCCGGCGGGCGTCCCGGTCTCCTGGGCCGGGAGGTCCACGGGCGTAGGCGTCGGGGTGGGGATCGCGGCCGGGGTCGGGGCCGGAGTGGCGGCGGGCGTGGGGGTCCTGGCCTGGCGCTCGGGCTCCGAGGGGCGGCATCCGGCGGCGAGGGTCAGGGCGAGGAGCGCGGCGCAGATCGGTGCAGGCTTCATGACGGACCTCCCTGTGGTCAGGCGTTATCATATGAGAGGGGAATAGCCCCGGCCGCTCCCCAGGTTGCCCCGGAAGGAGTAGAATGACACCCAACAAGGAGGTGCGAAAGTGCCCTATAGCGAGCTACTGGTCCGGCCGATGCGCGAAGAGCTGACGACCATCGGTGTGCAGGAGCTGCGGACGCCCGACGAGGTGGACGCCTTTTTGAATGACAAGACCGGCACGGCCATGCTGGTGGTCAACTCCGTGTGCGGCTGCGCCGCCGGCATGGCGCGCCCCGGCATACGGCTGGCCCTCGAAGGCGAGCGCCGGCCCGACCGCGTCGCCTCCGTGTTTGCGGGGCAGGACCTCGAGGCCACGGCCCGCGCCCGCGCCCACATCGCGGACGTCCCGCCCAGCAGCCCGTCCATCGCCTTCTTCAAGGACGGCGAGCTGGTCTACTTCATGCCCCGCCACCGCATCGAGGGGCGCGACGCCCGCCAGGTGGCCGGCGACCTGACTCAGGTCTTCACCGAGTTCTGCGCCACGCCGGCGGTGACCCAGGCAGCGAGCTAGATGGGCACCTTCCACCAGAACAAGGGCGAGTTGCACGGCATCACCGTGATCGTCGACACCACCGGCCCCGAGATCGTCGTGGGCCGGTGCGACGACATGGACGACCGCGGCATCTTCCTCCATGACGCCGACATCCACCGCGACGGCGAAGGCGGCCGCTCCAAGGACGACTACGTGCAGCGCGCCGCCCGCTTAGGCGTCTTCAAGAAGTACGACCACCTGATGATCCCGCGCGAGAGGATCGCGTCCGTGCGGCGTCTCGGCGAAGTCGAGTCGCAAGGGCAAAGGACATAAAAGACCTAAAGGACTCAAAGGACGAGGTCTTCAGTCCTTTGGGTCCTTTTTGTCCTTTAGGTCCTTTCACCTCACGAGGTGGAACCGCTCCTGCCTGCGGTACACCCAGTGCTGCTCGCCGGTTTCGTCCAGATAGGCATCCTCCTCCTGCCGGCAGGGCAGGCGCTGGCCTTTCCATTCCGGGATGGGCGAGGTGGCTTGGAGCTCGATCGAGAACCAGGTGCTGGGGCGGATGGCGAGGTCGCCGCGCCCGGGCACGCCCTCCTGGTGGTCCCAGAGGCCGATCAAGGGGCCGGCGCCGTGTCCGTGATCGCCGATGGGGTGGGAGTAGATCGTGCCGTCGATCCCCTGGCGGGCCATCTCCGCCCGCGCCGCCCGCAGGGCCTCGTTGCCGGTGCGGCCGGGCTTCATCTCGGCGAGGACGAGGTCCTGCAGACGGTTGCTGGTGGCGAGACAGGCGAGGAGGCCCGGGGGCGGGCCGGTCTCACCCGGACGCAGCACGTAGCCGAGATGCTGGGTGTCGGTGTGGAGGCTCATGGCGATGACGCCGAAGTCCACCCACAGGGCGTCGCCGCGCTGAATCGGCCCCGGGCTCCAATTCACCCCGTCCGTGGCGCGCTGGACGTCGGGCTGGAACCAGACCGTCATCCCCAGCTCCTGCACCCGCTGCCGCAGCCACCACTCCACGTCCTCCGTGGTGGTGTCGCCCGGATGGATCACCGCGTTCGAGAAGGCGGTCGTGAGCAGGGCGTGGACCGTCTCCTGGACCTGCCGGTAGCGGGGGAGCATCTCGGGGGTGCGGGTGCCCACGTACTCGACGGCGAGGCGGGGCTCGCGCACCACCCGCTTCAGGAGCTTCGGCCCCAGCGCCGCCTCCAGGGCCTCGCGCTCGCCGGCGTGGAGGCCGTCCGCGAAGGCGTTCACGGGATCGACGTTCAAGGCGATGGTCTTGGGATCGGCCTTCTCCACGAGCTGGCGCAGGAGGCGCCACTGGTCGTCCCCCACCAGCTCGGCCCCGGCCACGCGCGGCGCGGGATCGCGATAGATCGTGTAGAGCCCGCCCTGGTCGCCGCCGCCCAGGGCCAGGCGCGCGATCCCCTTCTCCGGCCCCTGATCGTGGAACACGTAGATCGACCGCCGGCGGGCCGCGAAGGTGGTGGGGGACGCCAGGGAGAAGAAGACCGGGTCCTCCGCGTATTCGCGCATGGAGAGGATCCACATCTCGATGCCGTGCTCGCGCATCACCTTCGGCAGCACGTCCGAGAGGCGCTTCGTGAGCCACGCCTGCTGCTCCCGCGCCTGCTCGCGCAGAGAAGGGAGAGGGTGGATCTGCGGCCCGGGCTCGGGTTTTACCTCCACGGGGGACGTGGCAGGCGCGGGGCCCGATGAGGAAGCGAGCGTGAGCAGCCCCAGGAGGGGCAGCGCCACGGCAACGGCGGCGTAGAGAAAGGCGCGGCGGATCATGGCGGGGGGATTTTACGGGAGAAGAAGGCAGGGGCGGGGGAGAAGCCCGCCCCTGCGAAGTGGTCGCTCCCTACCGGAACCGCAGCGTGGCCCCGATCCGGAAGACGCGCGGGCTCAGCCGCTCGTTGACCTCATTGGCCCGGCCGGCCAGCAAGTTGCGCTCCCGCTGCAGCACGTAGTCCGCGTTGGTGAGGTTGAAGCCGTCGATGCCCAGAAGCAGCTCGGTTTCGCCGAAGTGGAAGGACTTCTCGATGCGAGCGTCGAAGGTGATCACGTCGTCGTTTCTGAACTCCTCGATGGGCGCGAGTTGCACCCGCCGGGTGCCGGTGCCGCCCGACTTGCGGATGTAGGGGGGCGAGACGTAGCCCTCCCGGCCGTTGACGCTGCCCGCGACGTTGAACCCCCAGGGCCGGTCCGGCGCGATCTGGTAGAGCCCGTAGAGGCCGAAGGACCACTTGGCGCCCGTCAGGATGTCGGCCTTGCCGCCCTGCTCGAAGAAGACGTCGTTGCCGTCGGGGAAGCCGAGGTCGTCGGACACCACGTTGGTGGGATCGTGGGCCGCCTTGTAGCCGCTGCCGACCTTCCACGTCCAGTCGTTGTAGTTGAGGTGGCCGCGGGCGCTCCAGCGGTTGGCGAGCCGGCGGTCGAGGGTGACGATGACCCCCTTGTAGGTCTGCTTGCGGTCGCCGTTGGTGTAGAAGGTGCCGCCGGTGAATTCGAGGCCGTCGCGCAGGGAGAAGACGGGGACGGTCGAGGTGCGGCCGTCGGGCAGGGTGCCGGAGACCGTACCGTTGGGCACGTAGTCCGCCCGCGTTACCTGGCGGACCTGGCCCGTGGCGTCGTCGAGCACCAGGGCCCGGGTCTCAGGGATGTCGTGGATGTTGCGGTAGGTCAGGGTGACGCCGAGGGCGACGTTGGGGCCGAAGCCCTGCTGGACGCCGAAGGTGACCTCGTCGGTCAAGGCCGGCCCGAGGTCGGGATCGTTGACGTTCGGCGTCACCAGCGAGCCGGGGTTCGCGGGATCGATGTTGTAGGTGTAGGCGAACTCCAGGGAACCGAGCTCGTTGGGATCGAGCACCAGGTTGCTGTTGGCGTCCTCGAAGTAGAAGTAGGCGTAGCCGTAGCCGATGGGGTTGACGCGGGTGGAGAGCGGGAGCTGGCCGAGCTGCTCGGCGTAGCGGGAGTAGGTGCCGCGCAGCAGGGTGGTGCGGTCCTGGCCGAGGGCATAGGTGACGCCGATCCGGGGCTCCACCGTGCTCCAACTGAAGCCGCCGGCGTTGTTGCCCTTGAAGTCCAAGGGCGGCAGGAAGTCCCCGGCCTGCGAATTGCCCGGATCGAACGCTGCCAGGTTCTTCATGTACTGCCGGTCGTAGCGCACGCCGGCGTTGATCGTCCAGCGGTCGCGGGTGATGGTGTCCTGGACCCAGCCGGCCGCGTAGTCGGAGCGGATGACGTTCTTGCGGTTGCGGTAGAAGATCACCTGGTCGATGCCGGGATCGAGGCCCAGCGTCTCGCCGGCGATGACCTTCTTGCCCCGGGGCCAGACGGTGCCCGAATTGTTCTCCTGCTCGCGGAAGCTGCCGCCGAACTTCAGCTCATGGCTGGCGGCGCCGGTGTTGAAGAAGTAGCTGGCATCGGCCTTGGCCTGGTCGATGGTGGCGTCCTGCTTGAAGTCGAAGTTGCTGCCCTGGAGCACCCCGTCGGCATCGAGGAAGATGTCCGCGTCGAGGCCGCCGTGGGGAGTCAGAGTGAACTTGCCGGGGTTGTGGGAATACAGGCCGGTGAACACCAGGCTGGAGCTCGGGATGTAGGTGTCCTCGACCTTGTAGGTATCCTGCGGCGTGGTCTGGTCGAGTGTGGTCTCCGGCGCCCGGGTAGGGCCGGCGCCGCGGCCGAACTTCAGCTTGTCGTTCGTCCAGTAGTGGAGCACGCCGGAGTTCTGCGAGCCGATCTGGAAGTTGAGCTTCGAGTTGAAATCCTCCAGCTTGGTGCGGTCGAGCTGGGTGTTGTTACCGGTGCTGGTCACCAGGTTGCGGATGTCGCTCTCGCCGTAGGAGCCCCAGATCCACAGGTGGTCCTTCTTCAGCGGACCGCCGACGTCGGCGCCGTACTCGTCGACGTTGTCGATGCGGTTGCCGTTGGGCAGCGAGGGCTCGGACTGCAGCGAGCCGTCGGTGCGCAGGAAACGGCCCGAGCCCCGCCACTGGTTGGTGCCGCGCTTGGTCACCTGGTTGATGGTGACGCCCGAGGTCTGCACGGTGACGTCGGTGCTCGACACCGTGAACTGCACCTCCTCGAAGGCGCCGAAGTCGAAGTAGGTGGCCGAGCCGCCCACTGCGTTCATGTCGGTGACGATGACGCCGTCGACGGCGAAGGTGTTGTCGCGCGAGCCCGAGCCCGCACCCAGAAAGCTCGACTGCTGGCCGCTCTCGTTGCCGCCGACGTTGACGCGGTCCACCACCACGCCCGGGGCCTGGCTCAGGAGCGACCAGGGATCGCGCGCCGTGGGCACCCTGGCCAGGTCGGCGGCGCCGACGTTGGCGCCCAGGTTGGTCTTGCGCTCGTCGAGCAGCGGGCTCTCGCCGGTGACGGTGATGGTGTCCTTCACGGCCGCGCTCAACGTCACCTGGACTTCGGTGTTGGCGCCGATCCGGACCTCGACCTGCTGCACCTCGACCGGCGAGAAGCCATCGAGCTCCGCCTTCAGGGCATAGGTGCCGGGGTAGAGCTTGAGGAAGCGGAACCGCCCGTCCGCCCCGCTCTGCTGGACCTGAGGCGCGCCGAACGAGCTGGTGAGCGTGACGGTCACTCCCGGGAGCGGCTGCCCCTGCTCATCCACCGTCGTGCCGTAGATGCCGCCGGTCTGGAGCTGCGCCACAGCCGGGACGGCCAACGCTAGCAGCACCACGGCAGCCGCGGCGATTGCGAGATGCGGAAACCTGCCTCTGCCCATCGTGTTCCCCCTTTCAAGGTCGATCGAACTACCGGATTCTTGGACTCGATTATGCACCGACTCCCCTCCCGGGTGCCAGCGGCCCGGGATCAATAGGGGTCGGCGCTCAACACCCCGCTGCTGACGCTGCGCAGGTAGTAACCCGTGGAGGGACGGTTCCTGAGGCTGAAAGTGCCGCCCGCCGCCACCTTCCAGATCTTGTAGTTGGAGTAGGTCAGCGGCACGCCCGGCTGGCAGACCTCGGGAGCGTGATCGGCCAGGATGAAGTAGGCGGGGCCGGCGCCGATCACCGTCGCCATGCCGTTCTTGTCCACCACCACCGAGGTGGCCTCGTTGACGGCCAGGCTCCAGGCGGTCGTGGCCTTGCCGTCCTGGATCTGGCGGGCGAGGAAGGCCAGAGTGCGCCCCATGCGGTCGCGGGTGACGAAGTGGGAGTCGGTGATCACCCCGCCCAGGTTGGCCCAATGGAAGAAGTCGTAGGTGAAGGTGATGGTGCGGTGGTAGGGGTTGGCCAGCGCGTCGCTCGACACGGCGCTGCCGGTGCAGCCGTCGTAGCTGAACTCGCCCTGGATGGCGAGGCCGGCGCTGGTGCCGCCTACGCCGCCGCCGCGGGCGTAGACGGACTCGACGGCCGTCTCCACCTTGGTGCCCTTGAAGAACTTCACGTAGTCGCACTGGTCGCCGCCGGCGAAGAACACCACCTCGGCGTTCTTCACCGTGGTCTCGACCGCCGCGGTGTTGGCGTCCTTGGCGCTGGTGATGACCAGGGTCTCCACCGAATCCACCCCGTTCATGGCGAAGATGTAGTCGTTGTAGCCGTTGGACCCCGACGAGCGGAGGATCACGACGTCGATCTTGGTGGCGCAGCTCGTGCAGCCGCGGACCTGGTCGATGATCCACTGCAGGGCCGCGTCCACGTCGGTGCCGCCGCCGCCGAAGTCGTGAGCGGGACCGGCCAGGGAGACCACCACGTCCGCGGCGTTGCCGGTGAGGTAGCGCGTGACTTTGGCCTCGGCGGGGAGCGCCAGGACGGCGGCGGCCAGCAAGAGCAGCAGCACAGAGAACGTCATTCGTCGCATCGCATCTCCTCCTCTTTTTTACTGTCTACCCTTAGGAGTGCGTCAGCAGGGCAGGAGCGGGCCGGAAAAACGAAAGACCCGGCCGGGCCGCCCGGCCGGGTCGAACCTGCAAAGGAAATGACGTCAGGTCTTCAGGGTGTGACGATCATCAACGCCTTGGCTTCGGCCTTGAGCTGGAGGATCTCGGCGATGAGGTCGTCCCGCTTCGGACGGCTGTTCTCTTCGGCCCCTTCGCGCTCCTTCTCGAAAGCGAGCTGGAGCTTGCCCATGGCGTCGAGGTGCAGCCCCCTCTCCTGCAGCACCCGGACGGCGTCCGCGGTGTCCACGGAGGCGAGGTTGAGCAGCATCTTGGCCTTGGCTTTGTCCTTCAGGTCGACGGCGGCCGCGTCGAGCTCCGAGGACGACCGGATGTTCTCCAGGGCATTAAGGACGCGCAACAGCGCGGCCACGGCCTCGACCTGGGTGGCTTCGAGGTGGATGCCGATGCCGCCCGTGTCCGCCGCCTTGAAGCTCACGCCCACCTGCGAGTTCTGGAAGACGTCGCTGTTGTAGAAGGCGACGGCCTCCTCGATGGTGGTGACCGAGTTGTTGTGGAAGAACGGGCCGGTGTCCGCGGCCTCGACCACCACCTGGGTGTTGAAGCGGCCGTTGCCGAAGCCGAAGTTCGGATTGAAGGCCTTGCCGAAGCCGCCGTCCCGCGGCCGGGCCCCGGGCATGATGATGTCGGCCGGCATGTCCTTGATCCGCTCGGTGCCGATCTCGAAGTTGCGGTTGTCATTATCGATGCCGAGAGCGCCGGCATTGCCGTGACAGACGTTGCACTTGCCGGCCGCCACCGTGCCGCCCACGGTGTCTTGAGCGAGGAAGATCTGCTGGCCGCGGGTGACCACGGGCGACCGGAACTGCATGGCCGGGAGGTTCAAGTCCTGCTGGCGGCCCAGGGCGAGTTGGAACGCAGCCAGGGCGTCCATCTCGTCGCTGGTCGGCAGCCGGAAGTCGACGCCGGCGACACGGTTGAGGGTCTTGGGGAAGTGCTGGATGATGGCGCCCACCGCGAAGTCGCGGATGGTGCCGGCGCCGGGCGCGCCACCGCCGTCCCAGCCGAGCCGCTCGGCCGGCGGGTTGGGCGAGCCGGGCTGCGGGATGCGGGAGCGCTGCATGGCCAGCAGGTGCTGCACGCCGCGCAGCACGAACTTGGTCTGCAGGTTCTCGAAGCCGTCCACGTTCTCCAGGATCAGGCCCGCGGCCCGCATCAGGGTGGGGTTCTCGAAGTTCTGCGCCAGGGCCGGGTTGGTCTCGGCGACGAACAGCGGATCGTTCGGCGCCAGGGTCGTGATGAACTTCGGATCGATGGTGAAGTTGTTGTCCGAGGGGTGGCAGGTGGCGCAGGTGCGGCCGTTGCCGCCGAACGTTTCGTTGAAGAAGAGGTCGTTGCCCCGCGCAACCAGCGGGTCCAGCGAGTCGAACGGCGTCGCGGTGGCGACCTGGGGGCCGAAAAGCGAGGCCAGAAGCGGCGTGTGGCTCGCGGCCATGGCGGTCTTCGTCCGGCCCTTGGTGTAGAGCCGCTGGAAGAGGTCGGGCGAGCCGAAGAGCACGCCAGCGGTCTCCGGGCGCGCGCCAGCCCGCGTCACCACCATGAGATCGGCCTGGAAGTGGTCGAAGAAGCCGGGCTCGAGCCGCACGGCGAGCTCCGCCGTACCCTTCTCCGAGCTCACGCGGCCCAGCCGGTGCATGCGGTCCCCGACCTCCGGCACGACGGAGCCGCCGGGATGGTTCTGCACCATCCAGACGTCCCAGTCGCCGGCCGGCAGGTCCTTGAACGCGACCTGGGCCCGGTTGGCCATCAGGTCGAGCCGGGCGAGGCCCTGGGCCTCGGTGTTCTCGCGTGACAGACCCTTCGACCAGCCGAGGCCGAAGACGACGTTGTGGTCTCCGCCGTTCGCCGCATGGCGGGCGGACCAGTCCACGAACTCAGCCTGCAGTGCGGCGACGTTCGCCTGGCCGACGAACGGCGTCTTGGTGGTCGCCCCGGGCGCCGGCTTGAGCAGCAAAGCCGAGAGCAGGCCCAGCGCCGACAAAGTGCCCAACAACCCGATCCAAATCCTGATTTTCCTTTGCATGGATCTCCTTCTCCTTTGCGCTCCCCGCGCGCGTGCCAGTTAGGGCTGAGGAAAAAACCAGTCCCGGGAAATGGGCTCCCGGGTCCCCGAGAAACGGCGTGCCTCTGCCTATAGGATGGATGGCATACTACCCCTTAGTGCGGGGACGGACGGAAAAGCGGACAACCTCGCGAGACAGGCAGCGGAAACGCCGGAGACGAGCTTCTTGAAGCCATTCTTCGCTAAGCATGCGGGGGTTTTTACACCCGCTTCGATACGGCAATTCCTCACTCTCTGGCTCACCCTCGTGGCCGCTCTCTGGCTGACGCAGGCGGCGGTGTCCGCCCTGCTCTTCGCGCGCGCGGCCACGGGGACGGCCGCTCTGCTCGAGGTCCTCGCCGTCTCCCTGCTCCAGGCCGCAGCCCTGGCCTGGGCGACCCGGCAGCCCGCTCCTCCCCCGGCAGAGGAGGATTGAAGCGCCGGCTGTGCTAGGCTCACGGTGCAACACCTTTCCAGCCGAGGGTCCGCCATGCGCGAATCGAAGCTCGTTCTCGTCTTCCTGGGCATCATCGCGTTCCTCGCCGTGGGCTTCCTGCTGCAGACCCTGAAGCCCATCCTGCTTCCGTTCGTGGTGGCGCTCTTCCTCGCCCAGATCTTCGCGCCGCTGACCAAGGCCCTGCGCCGGCGGCGGGTGCCGGCCGCCCTCTCGGTCCTCCTGGTGCTGGCCCTGGTCACCGGTGTCCTGACGCTGCTGTCGATGGTGATCTACTCCAGCGCCGACGCCTTCACCGAGGCCCTCCCCGCCTACCAGGCGCGGCTCAAGCAGGTGGTCCAGAGCCTCGCCGCCTGGGTGGGCTCCTACTCGCCGACCCTGGAGGGACAGATCCAGCACTGGAAGTGGGACCAGGGGGTGGAGGTCTCCTCGCTCACCGGCTTCCTGGCCACCACGGTGGGCTCCTTCCTGCTCTTCTTCAACGACGCCTTCCTCATCATCCTGTTCCTCGTCTTCCTGCTGGCGGGCAGCGGCAGCTTCGCCCAGAAGCTGCAGACGGCGATGCCCGAGCAGGCCGAGCGGGTGAGCGAAGTGACGAGCAACATCGAGTCGGAGGTGCGGAAGTACCTGCTGACCAAGACCTTCATCAACGCCGTCAACGGCACCACGGTGGGTCTGCTGCTGTGGGCCTTCGGCGTGGACTTCCCCCTGTTCTGGGGGCTCCTCACCTTCCTCGCCCACTACATCCCCAACTTCGGCGCGGTGATCTCGGTGGGCCTGCCCACGCTCTTCATGTTCCTCCAGTTCTCGCCCGGCAAGGCCCTGCTGGTGGCGGCGCTCAACCTCGCCGTGCAGTTCACCATCGGCAACGCCCTGGAGCCGCGGGTGATGGGATCGAGCCTCAACCTGAGCCCGCTGCTGGTGCTCTTCTCGCTGATCTTCTGGGGATGGCTCTGGGGTCCCTGGGGGATGGTGCTCTCCGTGCCCATCACCTCCATGCTCAAGATCGTCTGCGAGCACGTCCCCGTCCTGCGCCCCGTCGCCGTGCTGATGAGCGGCAACGAGGGCGGTCACACCAGCGTGGAGAGGAAGGCCGGGGCCGGACAGACGCGGATGCCTTCGGCGCTCACGTAGAGGTCAATAAATCTCGAGGCAGGCCTGGATGTCCTCCGGGGTGAGCTCCGGGTAATCGGACAGGATCTCGGCCGTCGTCATCCCCGCCGCCAGCCATCCCAGCACGTCGTAGACCGTGATCCTCATGGAACGGATACAGGGCTTCCCGCCGCGCTTGCCCGGTTCGAGGGTGATACGGTCGCGGTAGCTCATGCCCTTAGGATACTCCATCCCAGAGCACCTCCCCAAGCTCCCTGGTTCGCCCCTTGCACCAGACCCCGGCGCGAGGCGAACGAGGTGACAACATGACACGACTGAGATCCGTCCTCTTCCTTTCTCTGCTCGTCACGGGCCTTCCGGCGGGCGCAGACTCGCCGGCTTCGATCCAGTACGGGCGCTTCGGCGCGGTCCCGGTCGTCCATCCCCAGGGGGAGCCTTCCCAGGTGGTCCTCCTCTTTTCGGACAAGGACGGGCTGGGGGCGCGGACGTCCGATATGGCCTCGGCGCTCTCCCGGCAGGGCGCTCTCGTTCTGGAGATCGATACTCCCCACTATCTAGCCGCGGCGGCCCATGGCAAGCGGTGCCTCTATCCTGCCGCGGATTTCGAGGCCCTGAGCCAATTTGGCCAGCAGACGCTCGGATTGGCGGCCTACCGCCCCCCCATCCTGGTGGGTGACGGCGCCGGGGCTGCGCTGGCCTATGGCGCCCTGGCCCAGTCTCCGTCCGGCACCTTCGCGGGCGCGGTGAGCGTCGGCTTCTGCCCGGTGCTGGACTCTCCCCGTGAGCTCTGTAACACCAACGGCCTGAAGAAAGACCGTGCTTGGAAGCAGGCGGGCCAACACCTGCTGCCCAACCCCTGGATCGAAGATCCCTGGATCGTCCTCGCCTCCCCTACCGACGCCCAGTGCAGCCTGGGGTCCACTGCGGGCTTCATCGGCAAGGTCCCCCACGCGCAGGCGATCTCCCTGCCAGCCGCCGACTCCAAAGCGCCGTCCGCAAACGCCTGGCAGGGCCAGCTCCAGCAGGCCCTGGCCGTGTTCGCCGAGCGCAGCCGGCAGGAGGCGGCGAGAGCGGCGAGCCGGGGCGACTCCCTCAAGGACCTCCCCCTGACCGAGGTCCCCGCCACCGGACCCGAGACGAACACCTTGGCCGTGATCCTCTCCGGCTCGGGCGGCTGGGTGGGGCTCGACCGGGGGATGGGGAGGAACCTCGCGCAGCGGGGGGTGCCGGTCGTCGGCATCTCCTCCCCAGCCTATTTCTGGAAGGCCCGGACCCCGGACGGCACGGGCCAGGATCTCGCCCGCATCCTCGACCACTACCTGACCGCCTGGCACAAAGAGAAGGTCATCGTCGCCGGCTACTCGCAGGGAGCGGACGTCGTCCCCTTCATGGTGGCCCGGCTGCCGGAGCCCCTGCGCTCCCGGGTGTCCCTGATAGCCCTCATCGGTCCGGACGGCGGCGCCCAGTTCCACCTCCATCCGGACGGCTGGATGACCGCGCGCAACCCTGATCCCGAGGTGCCGGTGGTGCCGGAGATCGCCCGGCTCAAGGGGCTGCACGTCCTCTGCGTCTTCGGCGACAAGGAGACCGATACCGTCTGCCCGCAGCTCGATCCCGCCCTGGCGCAGAAATTCGAGCTGCCGGGCGGGCACGGCTTCAGCGGCGACGCGCCCCGGCTGGCCGATCGCTTCGTGAGCGCCGCGGGTCTTCCCATCCACAGAGCTGGACCGACCCACACTGTCCAGGCCCGGCCCTGAGAGTCCCCCGCCGGGGCGTAATCCCCGGCGGGGTTGCGGCGTAGGAGGGGGCATGAAAACGATCCTCCGAAACCTCGCTATATTTTCGCTCGCTTGGCTCCTTGCTCCGTCCGCCTACGCCGCGGATGCGGCGCAGGTGCTCGCCCGCGTCAAGGAGACCGCCGGCGGCGCGGCCTGGGATGCCGTAGAAACCCTCCATACCCGGGCCCGCGTCACCACCAGCGGTCTCTCGGGCACGGCGGAGATCTGGGAAGACGTCCGCACCGGCCGCTTCTCCACCACCTTCAAGCTCGGCCCCTTCTCCGGCTCCGAGGGCTGGGACGGCAAGACCGCCTGGACCCAGGACTCCTCGGGTCAGACCCTGGAGGACGACAGCGGCGACGCCCGCGAAGGCACGATCGACGACGCCTACCGCCGCACCCTCTCCTACTGGTATCCCGACCGGCGGCCGGGCACGGTCGAGGACGCGGGCGAACGCGCCGAAGGCGATCGCACTTTTCACGTCCTCATCCTGAAGCCCGCGGGCGGCCGCCCGTTCGAGATGTGGATCGACACCACCACTTGGCGGCTCGACCGCACCATCGAGAAGACCGCCCGCGACACCCGCACCACCTTCTTCTCCGACTACCGCAAGGTGGGCAATCTCGAATTCGCCTTCGCCGAGCGCCAGACCAACGGCGAGGCGAAGTACGACCAGATCGTGACCCTCGAGAGCGTCGAGGTCGACGTCCCCGTGGACGAGGCCCAGCTCGAGGTCAAGTTCCATAAGCCCGAGGGGAGCACGGGCGACTTCGCCATCACCGGCGGCGGCTCGTCTGCCGACCTTCCCTTCGAGCTCCTCAACAATCACCTCTACGTCGAAGCCCGGCTGAACGGCAAAGGTCCTCTCCGCATGCTCTTCGACACCGGGGGCGCCAACATCCTGACGCCCGACGCCGCCCGGCGGCTCGGCCTCCAATCCGAAGGCAACCTCCAGGGCCGGGGCGTGGGCGAGAAGACGGAGGACGTGGCCCTGACCCACGTTCAGGAGCTTGCGCTCGGCAACGTCGTGCTGCGCGACCAGCCGTTCGCCGTCTTTCCTCTGACCGGGCTCGCCGCCGCGGAAGGTATGGCGGTGGACGGCCTCGTGGGCTACGAGGTGCTCCAGCGCTTCATCGCCCGCATCGACTACGCCGGCGGCAAGATCACCTTCTTCCTGCCCGCCGCCTTCCAGCCGCCGGCCGGAGCCACCGCAGTGCCTTTCACCTTCGATGGTGAAACGCCCCAGGTCGAAGGCGAGATCGACGGCATCCCCGGCAAGCTCGCCATCGACACGGGCAGCCGCACGTCGCTCACGCTCACCCGCCCGTTCGTCGAGGAGCACGGTCTGGCAGCGAAGTACGGCGCGAAGCTCGAGGCCATGACCGGCTGGGGCGTGGGCGGCGGTGTGCGCTCAGGGCTGGGCCGGGCCGGCATCCTGAAGCTCGGGAACGTCGAGGTGCCGGGCCCCGTCCTCGACCTGGCGCAGAGCCAGAAGGGGTCGTTCAACAACCGCTACCTGGCCGGCAACGTGGGGGGCGGCGTGCTGCGGCGCTTCACCGTCACCTTCGACTACGGGAAGCAGCGGATGTACCTGGAGCCGAACGGGAGCTTCGCCAGGCGCGACAACTACGACCGCTCCGGGATGTGGCTCAACCGCACGGGCGAGGCCTTCGAGGTGATGGACGTGATCGCGGGCGGGCCCGCGGCCGCGGCCGGCCTCGCGGCGGGCGACACGATCCTCGCCGTGGATGGCCGCAGCACGCAGGAGCTGCGCCTGCCGGACCTCCGGGTGCGGCTCAAGGAGTCCGAGCCGGGCACCCGGGTGCGCTTCACGGTGAAGGCCGGGGAGAAGAGCCGGGAGGTCAGCGTGATACTGCGGGACCTGGTGTAGGGGAGCCAGGAAAGGACTAAAGGACATAAAGGACTTAAAGGACCCAAAGGACTCCCCTTTCGTCCTTTGGGTCCTTTAAGTCCTTTATGTCCTTTTCTATGGCAACCGCAGCACCACGATCGTCTGATCGTCCTCGCGGGGAGCGTTGCCGGTGAAGCGGGTCACGTCGGCGAGGACGCCGTCGCGCACCCCCTCGGGGCCCCGGCCCACGTGGCGGGCGAGGCTCGCTTCCAGGCGCTCGAAGCCGAACATATCGTCGCTCCCCTCCCGCCGCGCTTCCACCAACCCGTCGCTGAAGAGGAACAGCGTATCGCCCGGCATCAGCCGGGCGGTGTGCGCCTCGATGGGCAGCGCTCCCCGTACGCCGAGCGGATAGGCGATCGACTCCAGGGGGTCGACCTGTCCCGCGGCGCTGATGCGGTAGGGGTGCAGATGGCCGGCGCTGGCGTAGACCATCTCCAGCCGCCGGGGATCGATCACGGCGTAGCAGAGGGTGGTCAGCAGCCGCTTGCGGGCCGACTGGTAGACGGTGCGGTTCAAGGTGTTGAAGACGGCGGCGACCTCCGGATCGAACGTCACCTGCACGGCGAGCGCCGACTTGGCCATGGACATGACGAGGCCGGAGGAGACGCCGTGGCCCGCTACGTCCCCCACGGCCACGGCGAGACGGCCGTCCTCCAGCGCCAGCACGTCGTAGAAATCCCCACCCACCTCGGTCGCGGGAAGGTAGGCGTGGGCCAGGTCCACCCCGGCGAGGCGGGGGGGCAGGTCGGGGAGGATGGAGCTCTGGATCCCCCGCGCCGTCTCGAGCTCCACCCGCTGGCGCTCGCGCTCGGCGATGCGCCGCACGTGGGGTGGGATGTCCTCGTAGCGGTATTCGTACTCCTTGTTGCTGCCGAGATGGCGCAAGCTCGCGACCAGCGGCACGGCCAGCAGGCCGAGGGCGAGCCAGCCCTGGAATTGCAGGCTGCCGTCCGCCGAGGTCAGCATGGGATAGACCGCGAACAGGACGCGGGACACGAAAGCGGCGAGGAGCGTCGTGAAGAGGTCGGTCGCCAGGAAGAGGAGCACCAGGAAGACGCCCAGCACGGTGCTCAGCACCAGGGTCCAGCCCAGTGGGACGATCACGCTGACCGCTTGAATCACCAGGGCCGCCACCAGCACCGTCAACCCGGAGCCCACCCAGACGCCCAGGCGGCGAGCGGCGCTCGGCAGCAGCCAGAGGACGATGGCAAGGTAGAACGGCAGCTCGAAGCAGAGCGCTCCCGCCACCTGCACGAGGCCAGGCCAGAGACTGTCGCCGCCCAACATCAGGGACGAGAAGGGCCAGCCGCCCACGGTCCGGACCGCGGCCAGCAGGCCCGCCGCAACACCCGCAATGGCCAGGGCCGCGGTCCAGCCCTGGAAGGCGGAGCGGGCCACGGTGCCGTTGGCCAGGCGCCCCTGGAACAGCGCGTCGAAGGACGCCAGCTTGTGGCCCCACCGCTCGCGGCAGACCGACTCGCCCACGGACCAGGCAAAAAAACCGAGCACCGCCGCCGGCAGCAGGAAGAAGACCACCCCGAACATCGTGAAGAGAGCGGTGTTCTGCTCGCGGGTGGCAAAGCCGAAATTGTTGTTCTGGGAGTCCGCGCGACCAGAGAGCAGGAACAACAGGAGCCCCAGGCCAACCACCAGGAGGAAAATCTGGGCCCCGCGACGCACTCCGATCTCCCCTTCGTGATAGCGCTTGAGGAAGGGGAAGGCGAGGGCGCCGGCAAACAGGAAGGTCCAGATGATGCGGCTCAATCCCAGGAAATTGATGCCCCGCAGCGAGCGCGTCAGCTCCTTTTCCTGCGGATCGTCGAGCCAGGGGCCGAACCCCGCGAGGCGGTTGCCGACGAAGCGCACGTGGATGCCGTGAGAGCCGGTTGGCAGAGGGTGGATGCGGTCGGGATAGCGGACCGTCAGGTCGGTGCGTCCGGCGAGCTGCTCGCTGCGGATCTCGGGCTCGCCGTAGCGGGAGCGATCGATCCCCTGGCGGGCCAGGAAGGCTTCGGCCCGCTGCCGAGCCTCCGGCTGCGAGATCGGAGGCACCTTGACCTGGGGGTCGAGGCGCAGGCGCATTCCCAGGAGCTCACCGGAGAGGGAGACGTACCCTAGATACGTCCATTCGTTGTTCTGCGCTCCTCGCGGGTAGACGTAGACCTCCCAGTAGGTCACCCGCCGGGGCAGGTCCGAGGCCCGCACGCTCGCTCCCTGCCCGCGGTCCAGGGCGAGCTGGAGCCGGCGCTCCAGAAAGTAGTCCTGCTGGAGGCGCGTCACCACGTAGGGATCCTTCACCGGCTCGCCCAGGTCGCGGAAGCGCTCCAGGGCGATGTCCGTCGCCTCCTGCCGCGTGGTCGTCCAGTGGCCGGGTAGGAAGGGGAAGGCGCGCGGGTAGGCCCAGACCAGGAGGATCAGGCCGGCGGTGCCGGCCAGCAGCCAGAGGGCGAGGGAGCGCGCGTTCTTCATGATGGAGGTACGGAAGGAGGGCGGTGGAGTTTTTCCTGGGAGGCTAACCCTTGGGCAGCGCCTCCACCAGCGACTTGACGGCCGCCGCCGACTTGTCGAGCTGCGCCTTCTCCTCAGGGCTCAGCTCCAGCTCCACCACCCCCTCCATGCCGCCGCGGCCCAGCCGGCAGGGTACACCGATGAAAAGGTCGTTGTAGCCGTACTCGCCCTGGAGCAGCACGGCGCAGGGGAGGATCTTCTTCTTGTCGTGGAGGATGGCCGCCACCATCTCGATAGGCGGAGGCGCCCGGCGCGTAGTAGGCGGAGCCGGTCTTGTAGTAGTTGACGATCTCGGCGCCGCCGTTCTTCGTGCGATCGTTGATCGTCTCGATGGTCTCGGCCGTCGAGGAGCTGCGGCAGGCGGGATGCCGTTGACCGTGGCGTAGCGGGGCAGCGGCACCATGGTGTCGCCGTGGCCGCCGAGCACGAAGGCGTCGACGTCCTCGACCGAGACGTTGAGCTTCTCGGCGATGAACCAGCGCATGCGTGCCGCGTCGAGCACGCCGGCCATGCCGATCACCCGCTCGCGGGGGAAGCCGGAGACCCGGCGGGCCACCTCGCACATGGCGTCGAGCGGGTTGGTGACGATGATGAGGATGGTGTCGGGCGAGCGCGTGACGAGCTGGCGCACCACCTCGCGGAACGATCTCCGTGTTCTTGGCCAGCAGGTCGTCGCGGCTCATGCCGGGCTTCCTGGCCAGGCCGGCGGTGACCACGCAGAGGTTGCGAGCCGGCGCGTCGGATCGTAGTCGCCGCCGCCCGTGATGCGGGCGTTGAAGCCCAGCACCGGCGCCGACTCCATCATGTCCAGGGCCTTGCCCGTGGCGAGGTCGGCGGCCACGTCCACCATCACCACGTCGGCCAGCTCGGCCTGCGGCGATCCGTTGCGCGCAGGTGGCGCCGACGTTGCCGGCGCCCACGACGGTGACTTTGTATCGCATCGAAAGCTCTCTTTCGGGATCTGATCGCTATAGGTTTTCGAGGATCGCGCCCGCGAACTCGCGAGGTCTTGAGCAGGGTCGCCCCTGCCATCTGCCGCTCGAGATCGTAGGTGACCCGCTTCTGCTCGATGGTCGTGGCGAGCGCCGCTTTCGATAGCGTCGCCGGCTTCGCCCCAGCCCAGCCAGCGCAGCATCATCACGCCGGAGAGGATGAGCGAGCCCGGGATTGACCTTGTCCTGGTTGGCGTACTTGGGCGCCGTGCCGTGGGTGGCCTCGAAGACGGCGAAGCCGTCCCCCTCGTTGCTGCCGGGGGCCATGCCGAGGCCGCCCACCTGGGCCGCCAGGGCGTCGGAAAGGTAGTCGCCGTTCAGGTTGGTGGTGGCGAGGACGTCGTACTCGTCGGGCCGCAGCAGCGACCTGCTGGAACATCGAGTCGGCGATGCGGTCCTTGACCACGATCTTCCCCGCCGGCGCTTGGCCGTTGTGCTGGCTCCAGACGTCGTCCTCGGTGATCGTGGCGGTCGCCGAATTCCTCTCGCGCCACCTCGTAGCCCCAGTCCTTGAACGCGCCCTCGGTGAATTTCATGATGTTGCCCTTGTGGACCAGGGTGACGCTCCTGCGGCCGTGGGCGATGGCGTACTGGATCGCCTTGCGCACCAGCCGCTTGCTGCCGAATTCGCGAGATCGGCTTGATGCCGATGCCGCTCTCCGGCGCGGATCTTCTTGCCGAGGCCGGCGATGAACTCGATGACCCGGTTCGCTTCGTCCGAGCCCGCCTTCCACTCGATGCCGGCGTAGACGTCCTCGGTGTTCTCGCGGAAGATCACCATGTCGACCTTCTGCGGCTCTTTGACCGGCGAGGGCACGCCCTGGAAGTAGCGCACCGGCCGCACGCAGGCGTAGAGGTCGAGGATCTGGCGCAGGGCCACGTTCAGGCTGCGGATGCCGCCGCCGACCGGCGTGGTCAGCGGCCCCTTGATGGCCGACGCGGTACTGCTGGATGGCGTCGAGCGGTGTCCTGGGGGAGCCACTCCCCTTTCTGGTTGTAGGCCTTCTCGCCGGCCAGCACCTCGAACCAGGCAATGGAGCGCCCGCCGCCATAGGTCTTCTCGACCGCGCCGTCGAGCACCCGGCGGGTGGCGTTCCAGATGTCCGGCCCGGTGCCGTCCCCCTCGATGAAGGGGATGATAGGCCGGTCCGGCACCTGCAGCCGGCGCTCCGCGGCCAGCCAGCCGATCTCCTGGCCGTCCGCGGGCGGCGTCAAGTCATTGAAAGTCCTGGCCACGGCCACTCCTCCTGCAAAAGTGATATGAGAGAAGACGTGCGAAGCGCACTCGGCTGGAACGGGCGCGCGCGCCTCGTAACCTATCACAGCCATGCGCGAGATCGCCTTCTTCTCCCTCTTCCTCCTCCTCCTCGCCATGGTCCTCCCGGGCGCGGCCCGGGGCGAGGTCCGTGGGGATATTCGTCAGGATCTGTTGCGGTTGATCAACCAGATGCGTCAAGCCGCCCGCGTATCCCCCCTGCGCCTCGCCGCTCCGCTCTCCCAGGTCGCCCAGTGGCATGCGGGGGAGATCGCCCGCCGCGGGGGCTCGTTGCGCCTGCCCCCCGGCACCGCGGAGACCCTCCACGATCGGATTCAGCAGGCGGGCTACGACGCCCACGAGTGGACCGAGAGCGTCCAGGCCTCCACCCAGGACGTCGAGACCATGATGCGCCACTGGCGGCAGAGCGATCCCGACACCTTCCGCAAGCTCCTCGACCCGCAGTTCCAGGACCTGGGGATCGGCGTCGACCGCCTCGACGGCATGCCCCTCTACGTCTTCCTCTACGCCGTGCCCCAGGCCGCGCACTTCAGCCGCGAGACCGCGAGCCTGCGCGACCTCGGCCAGATCCGGACCGCCATGCTGGCCGCCGTCAACGCCGAACGCAAAAAGGCCGGCGTCCCCCCGCTCACTGCCAACGCGAAGCTGGACCTCGCCGCCGAGCGCCACGCCGAGGACATGCTGGCCAGGAGCTACTTCGCCCACGAGAGCCCCGACGGGAAGACCGTGCGCCAGCGCTCGAAGGAGGCGGGCTACGACTGGCAGGCCATCGGCGAGAACATCGCCGAAGGGCAGACCTCGGTCGCCGAGGTGATGAAGACCTGGATGAACAGCCCCGGCCACCGCCACAACATCCTCGACCGCGACTTCAAGGAGATGGGCTCCGGCCTCGCCCTGGGCAGGAGCGGCAACGGCTGGCGGGTGAAGTGGGTGCAGGCGTTCGGAGCGCGGAGGTAAACGCCGGGAGAGAGTGGGGCTTGTTCTCCCTCTTCTCCCGGCGGACGGGGGGGAGGCTGGGAGAAGAGGGCCGGGGTGATGAGGGCTTCGGAGGGCAGGCCGCTTCAGACAGGCTTCAGTTCACCCGCTCCACCCGCCGCCGCGCCTCCGCCAGCAGATCCTCCACCGCCTCGGCGTCCGGGGCTTCGGGCTCCAGGGCGAGGTAGCGCTCCAGGTCCTCGATCCCCCGGTGGGGATCGCCCCAGCGCAGGGAGAGGAGGCCGCGGTCGCGGCGGGCACCCACGTCGTCGGGATCGAGGAGCACCACGCGGTCGAGCACGCCGATCACCTTCAGGGGCTCGCCGCGGTTCAGATAGATCCCCCGCAGGTTGTTGAGCATGCGGATGAGGATCTGCCGCGGCCCCGAGGGGCGCAGCAGTCGGGCGTCGAAGGGCAGGGAGCCGCCGCTCAGCTTCTCCAGCATCTGCCGGCAGTCGGCCTCGGTCAGCACGCGGCCGCCGGCGAAGGGATCGAGCAGGAGCTGGGGATAGAGGGAGTGCCGGAGCAGGAAGTGGCCCGGGAAGCCCACGCCCAGAAGCGGCACGCCCGCCCGCCGGCCCACCTCCATGTAGACCAGCGCCAGGGTGATGGGGATGCCCAACCCCCGCGCCAGCACCTCGTTCAAGAAGCTGTTGCGGGGATCGTAATAGTCCTCTTCATTGCCCCGCAGCCCCACCTCGCCGGAGAGGAACGCGGCGAGGAGCCCCACCCGGTCGAGCTCGTCCGCCACCCCCTGGAGCCGGGGGCGCAGGCGCGCGGCGAAATCGTCCAGGAGGGCCAGCCAGGGGGCGGGCTCCATCCCCGGCTGCTCCTCGGCAGCGATCCACAGGGCGGCCTCCGCGAGATCGATGCGCTCGTCCGGCAGGCAGGCGATGGCCGCGAAGCGATCGCGGGGGGTTTCGGCGTCCATGAGATAAGGATAGCGGAAGCCCGCCGGTCCAGGACCGGCGGGCTCCTTCCTATCTCTTATCTAGTGGTGGTCGTGGTGGCCGTCCTTCTCGAAGCTCAGCTCGGAGAAGAACAGGTCGAAGCTGAAGACGTCAGTGCCGAAGAGCTCGTAGGTGGTGCCTGTGGCCGACTGGTCGTCGTCCCGCGACAGGTCCGTCTCCCCGGGATCGGCCGAGCCCCCGCCCTTGGTGACGCCGGTCAGGCCGTCGGTGCGGGAGGTCGCCGCGTAGTCGATGCCGATGTCGCCCTTCTTTTCGAGCTTCACCGAGAAGTAGTTGGGGGAGGTCGTGAAGAACTCCGGCACGCTGATGAAGTGGACGGTCATGGAGGCGTCGTCGCCGTGATCGCTCTTCTCGCTCCGGCCGCCGTTCAAACCATACCCATCGCCGCTGTCGGCCGCCGTCGAAGCGACGATCAGGCCGTCGCCGGCATCGAGGTCGTCCCAGCGGGGAGCAATGCGCGGCGGTCCGGCGAGGAATTCCGGCACCGTCTCGGAGAAGTCGACGTCGCCCGCGCCGAAGGTCAGGTTGCCGTTGGAGTTGACGAACAGGCTCGTCCAGTTGCTGCCCTGGTAGGGGAAGGTGAAGCCGAGGTTGAGGGGGGTCGCGGTGTCGTCGCCCGCCGCCAGGATGGTGCCCCGGTACTTGCTGATGGAGAGCACGTAGCGGCCGCTCCCCTCGCCGTCGCCGGAGAAGTCGAAGTCGGGGAAGGTCGAGACGGCCACGGCGAGGTTCAAGTCGACGTTAGCCTGCACGATGATGCGCGACAGGAGCCCGTTGCCGCCGTCGTCGTCGGCCGCCAGCAGGAGCCCGCTGTCGGCGTCGAAGAGACCCAGCACGGAGTCGATGCCACCGCGCACCACCTCGACCGCCAGGATGTCTCCCGCCTTGACGTGGATCTTGAAGTAGTCCGCGTCATTGCCGGCCGGCGAGATGTCGGTGAATTCGTCGAGGTCCACCGAGTAGAAGGGCAGGTCGATGCGTTCGGCCCGGGCGATCGAGTTGTTGGACTCGAATTCGTCGTCGAAGTGGGCCTTGGCATCGTACTTCACCGTCCGGTTCGCCAGGTCGTTGAGGTTGCCCGGCCCGAACAGCTCGAAGATGGCCGGCTGCTTCTTCAAGTCGTTGCGCCCGTTGTCGCGGGTCAGGTCCGACGCCGGCTCGAAGCCGGAGGTGAGGGCCACGCCGCAGCTCACCCCGGCCAGACCGTCGGTCAGGGTCAACCCGCCATAGCTGACGTCGACGTTATTGGACGAGCGCGAGAGCTTGATCGAGAAGGTGTTCGCGCCGGTGTTGACGAACTCCGGCACGTTCTGGTAGGTGACGGTGAAGGTGTTCGACGTCTGCTGGAAGAAGACCGTGCCCCCGGCGCCGGGGTTCAGGTCGTCCCACACCCCGGCGATGCGTGGCGGACCGGCCAGGAAGCCATCGATCGACTCGCCGAAGGTCGCCGACGGCACGCCGAACGTCAGGTTGCCGTTGGCGTTGACGAACAGGGAATCGAACGGCTGGCCGCAGATCTCGAAGGTGAAGGGGAGGAAGACCTGCACCGAGCCGTCGTCGCCCACGGGCAGCGGCGCGCCCGGCGTTGGCGCGTTGAACAGGATGTTGATGCCGCTCTGGGTCGCTCCAGCGGCCACGGTCACCGCCGTGAAGACGCTGGGATTGTCGGTGGCCCCGTTGGTCGACTCATTGGCGCCGTTGTAAAACTCCTCCGGCCCCGGCAGGGGGAAGAGCGGCGGCGTGCTGAAGCCGCCCGCCAGGATCTCGTCCACGTAGATGGCGTACTGGGCCCCGGGCGTCAGGTTGCGCAGGGTGTAGACGCCCACGAAGGGCGCGCCCTGGGTGAAGTCGAGGGCATAGTCGCTCGAGATCGCCGACACCGCGTCGACGAACGGGTTGGCCACGTTCCTGGCGATGACGTTGACGCCCGTCAGTTGCGTGGTGCCGTTGGGAGCCAGGATCCGTCCCGTGACCTTCCCCGTGGCAGTGGCGAAGGTGGGCTCGGGATAGAGGGCGGCGAGCGAGGCCACGTCGTCTTTCTCCGGCGTCGAGAACCCCGCCACCGGCCCGAAGTAGAAGGGATACATGGTCTCGATCGTGTTGGCCAGCGAGCCGATGGGGAAGGTGTCGTTCGGGGTCGGCCCGGAGTTGTCGCCGATCACGATCTGGCCGTTGACCACGGTGTGAGCCAGGTTCTGGTAGTGGCCGAACTCGTGGGTCAGGATGTCGAGGGCGATGATGAGGGCATCCGGCCCCGTGAAGGCGCCGCCGTTGATGAACGCGACACCCTCCTGGATCTGGCAGGTCGTGAAGTTGACCCACTCGGGGCTGGCAAAGCCGAGCACGCCCGATCCCGGACCGAAGAGGATGTCGAAAATCGAGCCATCTTCGTCGAAGACGATGGCCGACAGGCCGTCCGGAGCCGTGGGCTCGAGATACGGCCCGAAGTTCGTGGCGTCGACGTTGACCGGCAGCGCCGCCCCCTGCTGATAGGTGGTGGCGGCGGTGGGGATGTTGCCCCACTGCTGGAACGCGGTGCTCACCAGGGTAACCGCCTGGGCGTTGGTCAGCGGTCCCAGGTTCCCCTGGTCCGGGTTGAACGGGATGTTGATGCCGTTGTTGGGCCACAGGAACGGCTGGCCGGTGTTGCAGAGCGCCAGCGGTCCGGCGGCGAAGGCCGGGGCCGCCAGGCCCGCGGCGGTCGAGAGGAGAAGGGCGGCGAGCAGAAGCTTCTTCGTCGTCATGGCCGTTCTCCTCTCATTGCCCCACGAGGTTGCGGATCATGCCCGCGAGGGTGGGATAGGGAAGCGGTCCCGGCTGCTGCGCGGCGAGCCCGGTCGGACCGGACATGCCGAGGAAGAGACCGCGGTTCTGGTTGCCGTTGAGCGCCAGCTCCTGGCCGGGCTTGCCGATCAGGCCGAAGGCGCCCTGGCCCAGCCCGACCGTGGTCGAGAGGCCCACAGAGCTCGGCCGGGTGGTGAGCAGCAGGTACTCCTGCCCCACCGTCAGCTTCGGCAGCTCCGGCAAGGCCGAGAGGGCGCGCAGCGGCGCCGAGTCGCTGGCCTTGGCCTTGCCCAGCATCTTGATCTCGGCGATCTGCAGCCCCTTGACCTGGGTGAAGGTCCCCTTCAAGGGGTCGTCCACCCGCAAGCGATAAGTGACGGTCGGCAGATCCACGCCGCCGGCGTGAACGGTGCCTTCCCGCACGTCCAGCACCGTGCCGCGGAAGATCCGGTCGGCTCGGCCGACCATCTGCTGCAGGTTCATCTGCTGCACCGTGGCAGCGGAAAGCGAGCCGCAGACCGCCAGCGCGGCTCCCATGCTCAGGATCGCTCGAAGAGCGTTTGACTTCATAACTCCTCCAGTCTCAGTCAGTTGGATTCACACAAACGATTCCCTGAAGCGTTCGGTCTCCAGGGAGACAGGGAGGAGGGCGGGGCAGTTCGCGGCACGTCCGGGAAGGCAGAAAGAATCCCCTTTCCAGCAGGCCAATCCTCAGTATACTCGCTAGTACCTCAGGCAGGAAGTAACGATTCTGTAAATCGGCGCGTGAGCCTCCGCGGACTTTAGTCTCTTCTTGTCAAATATTCCCAGACCGTCTCTTGCCACCTGCCCCTGGATGAGCTACCCTCGTCCAACGCTTGAGCGCCCTCGACGCAAGTTTTGGAATTCGGGGTCCCAGGCACCGGTTATGCTTGGTACGAAAGACCAGGCCCCCCGGAAGGGCGTGGTCGCAAGGAGACTTGAGATGACCGAACGATTGACCCTTCCCGTCCTGCCGTTGCGGGACTTCGTGCTGTTCCCGGGCGTCACGGCGCCGATCAACGCCGGCAAGCCCGCCACGCTGCGGGCCATCGAAGCCGCGTTGAACACGCCGGACCGCCTGGTATTCGCCGTCTCCCAGCGTGAGGACGTTCAGCAGGTCACGCCCGAGTCGCTGCACACCATCGGGACCGTGGCCCGTATCGGCCAGCTCCAGAGGGGTCTGGCCGGCATGCAGCTCCTCCTGCACGGCGAGCATCGCGGCATCGCGATGAAGGTCTCCGAGCAGAAGGGCCATCTCGTGGCCGTGCTGCGGGAGGCGGAGGAGATGGCTCCCCTCAATCCGCAGGACCCGGCCTTCGTCGGCCTCTTCCGCGAGCTGCGGGAGCGCGCTGGCGAGCTGGGCATGAAGTCCGGCCTCCACGAGGACGTCGTGCAGCAGGTCCTCGAAGGCGTCGAGGACCCCGGCAGCCTCGCCGACCTGGTGGCGGGCTATACCGACCTGAGCAAGGACCAGCGGCAGATGCTGCTCGAGACCCTGTCGGTCGAAGAGCGGATGCGCCGCGTGCTGATCCACGTCCAGCGCCAGCTCAACGTGCTGGACGCCCAGCAGGACATCAAGAGCAAGGTGCAGGAAGAGCTGGGCGACCGCCAGCGCGAGATGCTCCTGCGCGAGCAGCTCAAGGCCATCCAGAAGGAGCTGGGCGAGGGCGAAGGCGGCAACGACACCGACGAGCTGCGCGAGAAGCTCGCCAAGCTCGACCTCCCCGAAGAGGTGCAGAAGGAGGTCGACCGTGAGCTCGGCCGCCTCGGCCGCATGGGCCGCGAGGCCATGGAGGCCCAGGTGATCCGCACCTACTTGGAGACCATCGCCGAGCTGCCCTGGAACGTCCGCTCCGACGAGCACCTGGACATCCCCAAGGCGGCCGAGATCCTCGAGACCGATCACTACGCCCTGGGCGACGTCAAAGACCGCGTCCTGGAGTTCCTGGCCGTGCGCCAGCTCCGGCAGGCGGAGATCGAAGCCCGCAAGGCGGCTGAGGCCGAGGACGAGACCGAAGGCGAAACCGCCGCGACCGTGGAGACCGGCAAGGAGGCCGCCGGCAATGTCCCCGGCAATACGGACGACAAAGCGGCCAAGGGGCCCATCCTCCTCTTCGTCGGTCCTCCGGGCGTGGGCAAGACCTCGGTCGCCAAGTCGATCGCCCGCTCCATGGGGCGCAAGTACGTCCGCATCTCGCTCGGCGGCGTGCGCGACGAAGCTGACATCCGCGGCCACCGGCGCACCTACGTGGGCGCCATGGCGGGCCGCATCATCCAGGGCATGCGGCAGGCCGGCACCAAGAACCCGGTCTTCCTCCTGGACGAGGTCGACAAGCTCGGCGTCTCCTTCCAGGGCGACCCGGCGAGCGCCCTCCTGGAGGTCCTGGACCCGGCGCAGAACGACACCTTCACGGATCACTACCTGGGCGTGCCGTTCGACCTCTCCGAGGTGCTGTTCATCGCCACGGCGAACTTCATCCAGAACATCCCCGGGCCGCTCCTGGACCGCATGGAGGTGGTGGAGTTCTCCGGCTACACCGAGCGCGAGAAGCTGATCATCGCCCAGCGCTACCTGGTGCCGCGGCAGCTCAAGGAGAACGGCCTCAGCCTGGAGCAGATCGCCATCACCGATACGGCCCTGGCCATGGTCATCACCAGCTATACCCGGGAGGCGGGCGTGCGGCAACTCGAGCGCCAGATCGGCAAGCTGGGCCGCAAGGTGGCGCGTAAGATCGCGGCCCGCGAGGCCGAGCGGGTGGACGTGGACGCCGCCAAGGTGCTCGAGCTCCTCGGCCGGCCCCGGGTCCACCCCGAGCGGGCGGCGGGCGCCGACCAGGTGGGCGTCGCCACCGGCATGTACTACACCCCCATGGGTGGAGACATCATGTTCGTCGAGGCGTCCACCATGAAGGGCAAGGGCGAGCTGGTCTTGACCGGCCAGCTCGGCGACGTGATGAAGGAGTCGGCCCGGGCCGCCTGGACCTACGCCCGCTCCCACGCCGAATCGCTGGGCATCGCAGCCGAGTGCTTCGAGCGCGACCTGCACGTCCACGTCCCCGCGGGAGCCATCCCCAAGGACGGCCCCTCGGCCGGCGTGACCATGGCGACAGCGCTGGTCTCGGCCCTCTCCAGCCGGCCGGCGCGGCACGACATCGCCATGACGGGTGAGATCACCCTCTCCGGCCGTGTCCTGCCCATCGGCGGCGTCAAGGAGAAGGTCCTGGGCGCAGTGCGTTCCGGGATCAGCGAGATCCTGCTGCCCAAGGCCAACGAGGCCGACCTCGACGACCTCCCCAAGGAAGTCCGGGACGACCTCAAGATCCACCTCGCCGAGGATCTGGGCGACGTCCTCGCCCTCACCCTCCGGGGAGCCTCCTACCGCGAAGGCCGTCTCCTCTTCGAGACGCCCCTCGAGACTCCGACCTTCTCCCAGATCCCCCACTGATCGGGGATCCATCCTCAGGCCTCGTCAGCCGTCGTCTCCTCGGAGGCGACGGCTTTTTTTGACACCCTCACTCCTCAGCGGGCAGAGGATTCATCCAACGCAGCCCCGGGAAAAGCTTGAAATCGCCGTCCGTCGTACAGAGCTCGAATTGGTGCTCGATGGCGAGGGCAGCCAGGTGAGCATCGGTCGTCAGGTTGCCCGCAGCGCCAAGCCCCTCGAGAAGGTCCAGCACGATACCGGCATGACGCCGACCGGGATTAAGAACGATCACTTGGGGCTGGGCAAGCCAAGCACGCACTTCACCACAAGCGGCCGAGACGGGCAGAGGCTCTCGAAAAACGGCACGCTGGGTCGACAGACGGATGAATCCCAGCATCACCGCCCAGCAGAGCCCCACCGGTCGCGGGCGGCTCAGAGTGGCCTCCCACCATTCCCGCGCCGGCCCGTGCAGCACCGACCCGCGATTGTGAGCGTGGAGGATGATGTTGAGATCCGGCAGGATCATCCGCGGTGCTTTCGTGCAACCGCTTCGGTCTGAAGCTCGTCCAGCAAATGGTTCATCTTGTCGGGATCAATACCCGGCTGAAGACCGTCCATGAAAGCACGGATCCGGAACGGGGGCGGCTCCATGTCCACGGGCTTCTCGGTCATTCCGAGACCGATTCTCAGAGCTTCGTTCCCAGTAACCTTGAAGGCCCTGCCGCTGCCCCGGACAGCACGGGAGAGCCGGTCGGCGACATCAGGATCCAAAGGGAGGGTCGTACGCATGAAGGCATCCTGATGCCGCTCAACGGTAAAGTCAAGAGGCTCGCACCCTGAGCAGACACAGAAGAAGGAGCTTTTTTCTCTCGCTCCGTCTTCTCACGCCGGGAGCTATCCCCGGATGGCGATGAACGAGGCCACCACTCCAGCCGGAGAGCCAGGGCCGTGCGCCACCGTGCGGACCACCGAGCCCACGAACGCCGGCACCTGCTTGACTCCGTTCGGCCACTCGGGGATGTAGTAGCCGATGTAGTCGTAGACCCATCCGGCCGTGCCCGTGCCCGCCACGCCCGTGCCTTGGAAACGGGCCGCGAACGGAGTCCCGAGCTGGAAGTTGCCCCGCAGGTTGAGCTGCAGCGTGGGACTGGCGATCGGCATCAGGAGCTTGCCCGAGAGATGACCGATAGGCGTGTCGTCGAACGTGAACGTCCCCTCGCCGAACTCCGGCATCGAGGGCTCATTGAGATAGCTGCGATAGATCCACTTTCCAGCGAACGGATTATTGGGCATGGCTCTCTCCTTTCCGGGCGCTCTCTTCCGCAGAAGCGCCGGTCCTGACGGTTCTCTCAAGGACTGTCGCGAGGCCGCCGGCGATCTCACTCCAGGCGAAACGCCGCGGCGCTCCATTCATCCAGCGGTTCTGCAAATGATACCCTGAGCAAACCGAATGCCACCCTCCCGTCCTTGAGCTCCCGTCCCTCCCTGGACCTCCTGACACGTCAGCGACACGTCACCCTGCCCCGCCGACGCGTCGGCGCGCCGGCTCCGCATCCAAAACATCTCTTCCCTTCGTAGAGCCCTGATAAAGGAGGGTCTTCCATGTCCGCAGAGCAAGACAAGGCGCAGGTCCGCCGGCTGGTGGTCGAGGCGCAGCAGAACGGCCATCTGAATGTCGTGGATGAAATCCTGGCTCCCGATTTCGTGGATCACACCCCGCTCCCCGGCGTCCCCCCGACGCGCGACGACGTCAAAGGTTTCTTCGCGGCTCTCAAGACCGCGCTCCCCGATCTGCGGATCGAGATCCTGGATCAGATCGCCGAGGGGGGCAGCGTCGCGACGCGAAAGAAGTTCACCGGCACTCATGGCGGTCCCTTCCTCGGCGTCCCCGCCTCAGGACGCCCGATCGCATTCGAAGTCATCGACATCCTCCGCAGCCGCGACGGGCACATCACCGATCACTGGGTCGTCGTAGACCAGCTCGGCCTGCTCACCCAGTTGGGTGCGCTGCCTGCCAGCTAGGGCACCTCTCGGCGGAGGCGGTAGAGACGTTCCAGGTCGTAACGATACCCGTCCGGACCTCACGGGGACCGCGGAACGTCTCCGAAGGGGCAATACCGTCCCAATCGTCCGGAGCCCAGCCTCGAAGAGGCGACAGAATGGAGCCTGGGGCGTCAGCCCCAGGTACGGGATCCACCACCACCCCTCAAGCCCTGAAAGGGGCAGCAGAAGACCGGATCGCCAAGGTCTGCTGTCGCCCTTTCAAGGCTACGAGGATTTGGGGTGTGGCTTCTTCCTGGGGCTGACGCCCCAGGCTCCGTGCTGTCGCCCCCTTCGGGGCTGGAGCAAGAACTGACGCAGTTATCCTGGCGCCGATCCCTCAGTACAGCTCAGGTCAATTCGGACCCATGTCAGTTTTCAAGGAGCTGAAGAAGAAGGTATCACCCGCGCGGGTCGCTCCAGCCCTTTGGGAGGCCGCGCCGGGCTTCCCTTTTTGGAAGACACGGAAGGACGCGGTTTGGTAAAGTTGGGGGGAGACAACGGAGGCAAGAGCTGTGGATCATGCCGAATACCGGCGGCTCCGGCGGCAGCTTGACGAGGAGCTGCGCGCCGGCATCGAGATGCTCCGGGCGGGGCATCGGGCGAAGGTAGAGGCGCTCGAGGCGCTGTGGATCGAACCGGCCGTGGAGACGATGATGCCGGCGGTCGAGCCGGCGGTGCGGGAGGCGCCTGTGCGGGCCGCTGCGGAGCCGCCGGACGGGCGACGGTCTCCCGGGGAGATCCGGGCCGAGGTGGAGGCGGCGCTGGCGAAGCTCGGAGAGGTCTTCGAGAAGGGCGATCTCTGCCGGGCCATGGGCTATGAGCCACGCCGCAGCTCGCTGCATCGCGTGATCGAGGAGATGCTGGACGACGGAGCCCTGGAAGTCGAGAGCCTGGGCTCCGGCCGGCGGCCCACCCGGTATCGCCGGGGCCGGCGGGCCTGAACGTACATTCCTCCGGAGGTCTGTAGCGTCCATTCCCGCGAATGGACATTGCCTCTCGAGCCCGGCGTGCCCGCGGGGTGTCTGCGAGGGGAAAGCGATGGCGCCGCCCCAGAGACGCCCCACGGGGTTCCCCGTGGGGCGTCTCTACATTGAGAAGAATTCATGCCTGGGTGGGTCTCAGCACTCGTCGGTCGTCGGGCAGACGAACGTGACGGGATCGCAGGGGGTTTCCGCGGTGGGGCACACGCCGGTCATGCAGTCTTCGGAGTGGATGGCGCCCGCCACCGGCTTCAGCTCCGATCCCGTGAGCCTGCGGAGCGTTTCCCGCGCCAAGGTAAGCCTCTTCGCCGTCTTCTTCATGCATGGTCTCCTTTGGGATGAGGGCTCATTCTAGGACGGTTCCATCCTCCCGGAATGGACGCTATCCCGCGAGGGCGCGCTCAGAATTCGCGAGGGCGCGTTCAGCCCCGGCGGGTTTTCGTCCATTCCCCGAAAGGGCGCGTCCATTCCCCAAGAGGGCGCGTCCATTCATCGCGAGGGCGCGTCCGGAGCTCGCGAATTCTTGTCCATCCCTCGCGAGGGCGCGTCCATTCCCCGCGGATTTTCGTCCATTCATGGGGAGGGCGCGTTCAGAATTCACGAGGGCGCGTCCATTCGCGGCCGGGGCGGGGACGGAATTCGCGGGGGCGCGGCGAGAATCGAGGAGGGGCGGAGGAGAGACCGCGAGGGGCGGGGGATGCGCCCCGCCCCTGGAGTGGAGATCGGCGGGGCTTACAGGCTCCAGGAGAGCCCGGCGGCGAATTCGTGGCCGGAGAGGTCGATCTTGCCGAAACCTTCGAAGTCGCCCTCGAGGTCGTCGTCGACCTGGGTCCAGCGGCCTTCGGCGAAGACGGAGAGGCGGCGGGTGATGGGCGCCTCCAGACCGGCCAGGTAGTAGTAGCCGAAGGCGGTGCCGTCCGACTTCAGGTTGGCCGAGAAGATGGGCAGGCTGGGTGGGCCGAAGTCGATGAAGTCGCCGGACTCCTCGAGGCGCCAGGGGTAGGCCCCGCCGCCGAAACCGATGTAGGGCTGGATGGGCGCGTTCGGGGGCGTGAGGTGCACCACGAGGCCGGCGGTGATCGCGGCGATGTCGAGCGTGGTGTCGTGGCGAATGCGGTTGCCGGCGTCGTCGGCGAAGTCGCGGTAGGCATTGGTGGTTTTGCCCTCGTAGACGGAGCCGGAGAACATGAGGCTGAGCCGGCTGTTCAGGGGGAGCAGGTAGTCGAGGCCGAAGTTGAGGTCCTCGAAGTCGCTGGGCTCGGCGCCGGTGAAATCTTCGTGGATGCCGGTGAAGTAGTCGGAGTCGCCTTCCGGCTCGAAGGAGCCCAGGTGGATGCGGAACTGGGCCTCCCGGTAGGGGTGGCTCGAGTAGTGGTGCTGCTGCGCGAGGGCCGGCAAGGCCGAGAAGGCCAGAAGCCCCGTGAGGGCCAGAAAGATGCGTGCGGTTCGTAAGATCATCGTTTCTCTCCTTTTGACACCTGGGGCTGCCTTCAGCAACGGAGATGCCAAGGGAGCTCTCCAAGGGGTGAGGAGGGAGGAGAGAGGGAGGGGATGTCCTCGGAAGAGGACAGAAACGTTGTGCAGGGAGAGGACGAACCGGGCGCCACCTTCCTGGGAGCGCTGGCGTCCCGCCGGCCTACTAACTCCGCATTTCCTCCCTCACCTCAAAGAAGAAAAAGAAGAAAAAACGGAGTTAGTTGCCGGCGGGACGCCAGCGCTCCCAGGGGGTTGCCCTCCCAGGAGGTGTCGGCTCCCCCGTACAGGTGTCAGCCGGGGAAGGTCGAGGTGTCCCCCTTGCCGCAGAGGTTGCCCTGGGTGTTGTGGTAGGTGTGGCTGAAGCCGGTCGTGGTGTCGGTTACCGTGAGGTCGTACTCCACGTCGGAAAGGGCGCCGTAGAAGACCCAGAACTTGCCGTTGAAGCTCCGGGCGTCGATCACTTTGACCACCAACTCGATGTTGGCAGGATCGAAGAACCAGAACATACCGCTCTGGTCCGTGAGGGTCATGGGGGTTCCGGTGCCATTGGCGCTGCCGGTCTTCCAGGTGACGCTCACCTGGAAGCGACCGCCCTGGAGGCAGAGGGTGCCCGGGGCACAGCCGGCCTTGGAGGCGATCGCCGGAGCGCTCGCGTCTCCCGCCGTGTCCGCCGCCGGATGAGCGAAGGAATTGACGTCGCCCAGACCGCAGAGGCTCCCCGGCGAATTGTGATAGGTGCGGGAGTCGCCCTTCTGGGTGTCGGTGACGGTGATCCAGTACTCGACGTCGGAGAGGCCGCCGTAGTAGGTCCAGAAGAAGCCGTTCAAGCCCTGGCCGTCGATCATCTTGACGATCAGCTCGATGTTGGCGGCGTCGAAGAACCAGAAGAGGCCGGTCTGGTTCGATTGCGGCACGGCCTGGCCCGTGCCCGGGGCATTGTTGACCCGGAAGCGGACGGCGACGCGGAAGCGGCCGCCCAGCAGGCAGAGGTTTCCGGCGCCGGCCACGCAGGGTCCGGCCGGGCCGCCCTGGGTGGTGGCGCTCGCCGGGTTCGAGGGGGCGGAGGTGCCGACGGCGTTGGTGGCCCGGACGCTGAAGGTGTAGGGCGTGCCGGGCGTCAGGCTGTTGACGGTGAAGGTCTTGACGTTGGCGCCGACCGAATTGGTGACGATGCCGTTGGGAGAGCTGCCGGAGATCGTGAAGCCGGTCTCGTTGGCGGCATTGTCCTTCCAGTCGAGGCGGATCTCGGTGGCAGAGACCGGCGTGGCCGTGAGGTTCGAGGGAGCCGCGGGCGGCTGAGCGACGGCCGGGGTGGTGGCGCTCGCCTGGTTGGAGTAGTCGGAGCTGACGGTGCCGTTGCGGTCGCGCACGCGGAAGGTGTAGAGGGTTTGGGATGCCAGGCCGTTGATCGTCGTCGCGGTGGCGTTGGCGCCCAGGGTCTGGACCTCCTGGAAGGTGCCGGAGCCCTTCTTCATCTCCACTTTATAGTCGGTCTCGTCGGTGGCATTGTCCGTCCAGGTCAGTTGGATCGAGGTGGACGTGGACACCGTAGCCACGAGATTGGTGGGGGCGGCCGGTGCGTCGGGGGGTGGCGGTGGCGGATTGGAGGAGCCGGGATACAGAGTGAAGATGCCGGCACGGTCGTCGTCGTTGGGACTGGCGCCGCGCTCGTCGTTGAAGGCGGTGGCCCGCATCAGGGCCTGAGCTGCCAGCGGATCGGTGCACGGGCCCGCGCGGTCGTCGCCGCAGGAGTGGCCGAGGCCGAGGGTGTGGCCGAGCTCATGGCCGAAGATCTGCTCCGCCCGCTTGGGGGTGGTGAACCAGCAGGAGACGCCGTCGTTGATGATCACGTCCCCTTCGACGACGCGGGTGACGCCCCCGGTGGTGCCACTGGTCCAGGTGCCGCCGATGGCCAGCACGCCGCCGCCCCGGCCGGGGCTGCTGCAGGTGAAAGTACCATCCACCTCGCCGTTGGGGTCTTCGAAGATGATGGCGTTGACGCCGTCGCTGTGTTTGAAACCATTGGTGTTGTTGGTGGTACCGTCGAGGTGGTAGTTGATGTTGGTGCTGGGATCGCCGTTCCAGGCATTCATGGCGCTCCGGATCTCGCTCACACCGCCATCGGCAAGGCCCGGCTGGCCGGACGCCTGGTAGCGCCAGCTCACGGAGCCGCCGTTGTCGAACACGTTCCAGCGCTGCTTGATCCCGCCCAGATAATTGAACTTTTCCTGGAAGCGCCGCAGCTCCGCGCCTCCCTGGACGAAGTAGTCCGCCGGGCGCCGCAGCCCAGCCGCACGATCGGCGAGCCAGGTGGCGAAGCGCCCGGCATCGCGGGCCGTATCCTGCGCCGGCACAGTCTCTCCCCCGCCGGCGTCCTGCATCTCCGTGAGGTCCCGGATCGCGAGCTTGCGCTCACCGTCCGCCACCTCATGGAAGGCGCCGAGGGCGAGATGGAGCGGACCATAGGTGCCGTCGACGTGGCGGACGAGGAAGAGGAGGGCCCGCTCACCGATCTGCAACGAAGGGGCACCCCAGATCGTGAGGTGATTGCCGTTGGCGTCGTCGCCGCCCAGCACTCGCACCACGACTTCACCGTTGAGGGCCTTCCCCCCCGGAGCCTTGAGCGTGCGTTCGACCCGCACCCGATACTGGGTGGCGGGGAGCCCCGGCGCGGGAGCCGAGGAGAGGACGGTACCTTCGAGCACCACGGGAGCCTGATCGAAAAGGTCCTCGTCCGTCCCCACCACCACGGAGGTCGCGGCGGCAGGCCGGGAGGCGAGGGCCAGGAGGAGGATCGGGAGGAGGGCGAGACGCTTGGGCATGGGTACAGCTCCTTCGCGGACCATGTTCAATCCCCCCATTGTAGACCCATCGAGAGGAATCGATATGGGATTTTGGCATGGAAATCTTCGTCTTCGACTAACCTCTCCCTCTTCTCCCGGCGGACGGGGGGGAGGCTGGGAGAAGAGGGCCGGGGTGATGAGGGCTTCGAAGGGCAAGCCGGCGACTCTTCCTTTACACTTCCTTCCAAGGAAAGCCTCCCAATGCGCTGGATCCTCCTCGGACTCTTCGGTCTTCTCATATCGGCCCCCCTCATGGCCCAGGCCCCTGCTCCGGTGAAGACCTCTTCCGTCGAGCGGCTCACCCATCTCGCAAAGCTGTGGGGCACCGTCCGCTATCTCCACCCCTGGCTCGCCACCCGGGAGATCGACTGGGACGCGGCGCTCGTCCAGGCGATCCCGAAGGTCCGCACGGCCGGAACGCCGGCGGAGTACGCGGTGGCCGTGCAGGGGATGCTCGACGCGCTCGGCGATCCGGTCACCCACGTGCAGGCGGTCCCCCACGGCGATCCCGGAGCCGAGGATCATCTGGGTCCCATCGCCCACTGGCTGGAGCCCGGGATGCTCTCCCTCTACCTGCGGCCCAACTCCGCCCGGACCTTCGACGAGCTGATGCAGAAGATGACGGCGGTGCCCGCGGAGATCGCCAAGGCCCGGGCGGTGATCGTGGACGTCCGGGGGATGGGCGGCGAGCGGTTCTACCCCCGGTATCTCCTGTCCCCGATCGAGGGATTGCTCGTGAGCCGTCCCCTCACGGCGCCGGCGCAGCGCTACCTCGTCCACTCCGGGTTCCGCACGCAGTTGCCCGGCCCCACGGGCTACTCCTCGGGCTTCATGGCCCTGTTCCCCGACAGCTTCACGCCGGCCCCGGGGAGGACGGCGCCCCAGCGGGTCGTGTTCCTGGTCAACGGGGACACGGCGATCCCGCCGCTCGCCCTGGCTCTCCAGGCCTCGGGGCAGGGAGCGATCGTGGCCACGGGGAAGATCAGCGAGGAAGGGCTCGTCCAGCAACGCACGGTCGAGCTCGGCGAGGGCTTCGAAGCCGTGGTGCGGACCTCGGAGATCGAGCCCCTCCCGGGCTGGACGGGCGTGCACGCCGATCTGGAGGTCTCTCCCGCCGAAGGGGAGGCTGCGGCTCTGAGGCTGGCCCGCGACGGTTGGCCGGCTCCCGCCGTCTCCGCTCCCACTCCCCTCCCCCAGCCCGTCTGGCGGCCCGACAAGAGCTATGCGGAGATGACCGATCCATCGCTCGAATACCGGCTGCTCGCCGTGTTCCGGATCTGGAACGTCTTCCACTTCTTCTTTCCCTATCTGGATCTGATCGTTGACTGGGACGCCGTGCTGCCCGAATTCATCGCCCGTATGGAGGAGGTGAAGGACGGTCGCGAATATGCCTTGGCAATCGCGGAGATGGCCGCGCGCAGGGGGGACGGCCACATCAGCCTCACCGGCAATCCCACTCTCGACCGGCTCTACGGCGAGGTGCCCGCGCCCGTGGCCGTGCGCTCAATCGAAGGGGCCTGGGTGATCACGGCCGTGGCCGATGATCCGGTCGTCCGTGCGACAGGCGTCGAGATCGGCGACGTGGTGCTCAGCGTGGACGGCGAGCCCGTGGCAGTCCGCGAGGGCGTGATGCGCCGCTATTACGCCTCCTCTACCGAGGCCGGGCTGCGGCGCAAGATCGCCGACCGTCTCCTCTCCGGCCCCCAGGGCTCGACCGTCTCCGTGACCGTCCAGGGACGGGAGGATCTGGTGAAGGACCGGGAGAAGACGGTCACCCTCAAGCGCCAGCCCTGGACTCCCAAGCCCGCGGGCGAGACCGTCCGTCTGCTGCCGGACAATCTGGGGTATGTGGACTTGAACCGGCTGACGGTCGACAAGATCGACGGCATGTTCGAGCGGCTGAAAGGGACGCGGGGAATCGTCTTCGACATGCGTGGCTATCCCCAGGGCACAGGCTGGCCTCTCGCTTCCCGGCTCAACGTCCGCGGGGCGCGCTACGGCGCCCTCTTCCGCCGCCTGCTGGTCTCGGCCGAGTCCAGCGAGCGGGAGCGGACGAGCGTCAGCTTCTCGCAGCCCATCGAGCCCACGGACTCGTGGATCTACAAGGGCAAGACCGTGCTGTTGATCGACGAGCGCACGGTGAGCCAGGCCGAGCACCTGGGCCTCTTTTTCGAAGTGGCCAACGGCACGAAATTCGTGGGCACGCCCACGGCCGGAGCCAACGGCGACGTCACCTTCTTCGCCGTGCCCGGCATCCCCTCCTTCCGCTTCAGCGGCCACGAGGTGCGCCACGCCGACGGCCGCCAGCTCCAGAGGATCGGCCTCGTGCCCGACGTGCCCGCGGCCCCCACCCTCGAGGGGATCCGCGCGGGGAGGGACGAGGTGCTGGAACGGGGGATCGAGGAGCTCAAGCGGGAGCTGGCGTCTCCAGCGGCGGCAGGATCACCCGCAGGGCCCGCGCCCGCACCCGGTAGTGAAGGGGGGATCTCATCGTACTGACCTCGCCGTCGAAGGCCACCGGAATGGCCCGCTTCTTCCGCACCTCGATCCTGAATTCGGGCAGCCGCCAGTCCTCGACGCTCCGGGTCTCTTTGACGTCGCGAAACAGGCCCACCAGCGCCAGGGCGAAGAGGCCGAGGCGGCTCCGGCTGCGCGCCAGATAAAGATAAAGGTTGCCGCTCTCCAGCCGGTCGGGAGCGCCGTGGGCCAGGAGGCTCATCCGATACTCGCTGTTGCCCACGAAGACGACCTCGGTCTTGCGCTCGACGTGCCAGTCGCCAGAGGAGATCCGCACGTGGAGCGAGGAGAGCTTCGGCAGCAGCTTGATCGTAGCCATGGCCATGGCCACCCACTTGCCATGTTTGGAGCGCCGCATCTCCTGATCGCGGGCCTGGACGATGGGGGGATAGAACCCGAGCGACGAGTTGTTGAGGAAGATCTCGCCGTTGACCTCGCCGACGTCGAGGGCGTGGACCTCCCCCTCCGGGATCAGACGGATGGCGTCTTCGATCGCGAGGGGAATCTTCAGGTCCTTGGCGAAGTGGTTGAGCGTCCCCAGCGGCAGGACCCCCAGGGGGACCTCACCGTCGGCCAGCACCGAGGCCACGGCCCGGATCGTGCCGTCCCCGCCCCCGGCCACCACGGCTTCGGCCCCGGCTTTCACCGCTTCGCGCGCCGCGTCGCAAAGCTCGTAGCCGGGAAGGATCCGGACGTCCGCCTCGACTCCGGCCTCCTGGAACATCGTCAGCAGGCTCCCGGCAGTCACTCTCCCCTTCCGGACCGCGCCCGAGCGGCCATTCACCAGCACCGTCACACGCATTGCTTTCCTCCAACGCCGCGGGAACAAGCAATCGGCGGACCACGTTGAAGGGGGAAAGGACCTAAGGGACCTAAAGGACTCAAAGGACCCAAGGGACGAGAAAACCTCGCTCAGCCCTTCGAATCCTTGTCCTTTCAGTCCTTTAGGTCGTTTAGGTCCTTTCGGTCCTTTCTTCAAACTGTGCAAGCCATGCTCATCGCCCCACTTCTCCTCCTGTTCCTCACTGCCCAGGCAGCGCAGGTCCCCGTCCTCGTGGGTCCGCCCTCTCCGGACCAGATCCGGCAGGAATTCCTCGCCCGTTTGAACGAGGCCCGGGCCGTGGCCGGCGCTCCCCCACTGAGGCTGGCCGAGCCCCTGAACCAGGTGGCCCAGGAGAACGCGGAAGAGGTGCGGGAGGCGGGCAAGGTCCCCATCTACGACGAGAAGTCGATCCCGAAGATCCAGCAGCGGCTGCGCAAGACCGGCTACATCGCCCACGGCTGGCACCAGGAGCTCGCGGCGTCCCCCGGCACCGCGGCCGAGGTGCTGGCCTGGATCAAGAGCGACCTGCCCGCGACCTTCGGGGCCCTGCTGGACCCGGACTACCAGGAGCTCGGGGTGGGCATCAGCAACCTGGGGAAGTCGCCGCTCTACACCTTCTTCCTGGCCTGGCGCGAGAGCGAGTCCTTCGCCCGCCAGACCGCGAGCCTCGCCGATCTCGAAAAGGTGCGCACGGAGATGCTCGCCCGGGTCAACGCCGAAAGGGCCGCGGCCGGCGTGCCCCTCCTCCAGCGTGATCCGCGGCTCGACGAAGCCGCCCAGCACCACGCCGAAAACATGCTCGTGCGCGCCTACTACAACCACGTCTCCCCGGACCGCACCACCCCCGCCGACCGGGTGAAGAAAGCCGGCTACCCCAGCCGCATGGTGGCGGAAAACATCGCCCGCGGCCCCGTGGCCGTGCAGGAAGTCATGGACAACTGGCTGGGCAGCACCGGCCACCGCCACAACCTCCTCCTCCCCACCTTCACCCACATCGGCATCGGCGTCGTGGTAGGACACAATCCGGCCATGGGGGACACGGTGATCTGGGTGCAGGATTTCGGAAGCGGGCTTTAGGCTTTCTACGCCAGCTCCACCTTGAGCTTCCTGCCGACTGCCGACGCAGCCCGTTCCAAGGTGGACAGCGTCACGGATGGATTGGCAGGATCCAACAGCCGGTCCAGCACGGGCCGGCTGGTCTTCATGCGGCTGGCCATCTCCGACTTGGTGAGCCGGCAGCGTTTCATCTCCTGGGCGATCTGGAAGGCGATCACCCGCTTGGCGGCGGTAGCTTCCGCGGCATCCAGGAGACGCTCCTCCCGTAGAAAATCATCGAAGTCGCTGCCGATGTGCTCTTTCTTCATCGCGTCACTCCTCACGTAGGGTCGCAAGACGTTGCCGGGCCGTCCTCAGGTCTTCGAGCGGGGTCTTCTGCGACTTCTTGACAAACCCATGCAGCAACACCATCACACCCTCGTCAACGGTGAACAGGACCCGCGCGATTCCTTGCGGAATGTTGGAGCGAACCTCCCAGAGGCCCGGTTCCAGCTTCCTGATCAGCGGCATTCCCAACGGCCAGCCGTATTGCGCCGTTTTGACGTCCTGGCCGATGATCCTTCGGTCCTCCCGGTTCAAATCCTTGAGCCATTGGCGTACAGGTTCGTTGCCGGCCTGGGTGCGATAGAAGACCACACGCAGAACTGGTTCGCTGGGAGCCCCTTCCGCCACGCTCGAAGTGTACCAGAAATGATGCGACACCCTGACCGCCTGAAGCCGTGGCGATGTCCGTGGCCTGGGTCAAGACCATTGGAGGCAGCTAAGAGACAAGGTGGCCGCATGATATTTTTGCGGCCATGCGGACCCCGAGCACGAGCGATCTCCTCAGAGAAGCCGAGCGCCTCGAGAGCGAGGCCTCGGCCTGGCGGGTGAGCTACTACTCCACGCGCCTGCCAGGCGACGCAAAACGTCTGCTCGATCTCGGCTGCGGCAACGGCTACGCCGTGACCGCCTGGCGCTCTGCCGGCGTCCAGGCCGTCGGCGTCGACATCTCCCGCTATCGTCTGGCGCGCTGGGTCGCGGAGCACCGCGAGAGACGGCCGTTCATCCTCGCGGACGCTCGCAACCTGCCCTTTCGTCCAGGTACGTTCGACGTCGTGATCTCTTCCGGAATGATCGAGCATGTGGGAGTCCAGGAGAGCTCGAACCCGTACACCGTCCATGCGGAGCCGGATCAGGACGCGTCGCGCGCACAGGTGATCGGTGAGCTCTCCAGAATCGTGCGCTCCGGAGGTGTTTCGTACCTGGATTTTCCGAATGGCACCTTTCCCATCGACTTCTGGCACGGCGATCAGGTGGGGGCGCTGCGCTGGCACGGAAATCCTGATGCGTTGTTGCCCGACTTCAGGGACGTGGTCCGGTGGGCGCTCGGTGCGGGCCTGACCGCAAAGCTCGAAGCCCTCACGGGCCGCCTCGCCTTTCGCCAAGTGGGCCGCCACTGGTGGGGCCGCTTCTCCGCCGCGCCTGTCTCCCTGTTGCTCCGTTTCCTGGACCGCATGGCCGCGAGAGGCTGGCACCGCCTTCCAGCCGTGCTGTATCCCTACCTGGTGATCTCTCTTCGTAGCAAGCCCTGACGCTCGCGCCTTCCCGACCGTATAAGGAGTACTCTAGGATCAGAGCAAGAGCTGCGGCTCTGAAGGAGACTTATCATGCTTCGCTCCCGGGTTCTCTCCCTCTGCCTCATCCTCCTCGCCGCCGCGACATCCCTGTCCGCTCTGCCGGCCGTGCCGGGCTCCTGGAGCACGCTCGGTCCCGACGGCGGATCGGTCTACGCGCTGGTCTCCTCGCCGAAGAATCCCCAACTCCTGCTCGCGAGCACACTGGGCGGGGTCTACAAGAGCGCGGATGGCGGCGCTACCTGGGGACCGAGCGGCCAGGGGATCGATCAAGGCTTCATCCCCAGCAGCTTCGCCTTCGATCCCATCCATCCGTCCATCGTCTATGCCGGAGCGGCGACGGGGCTCTTCAAGAGCCTGGACGGCGGGGCCACCTGGCGAAGAATTCCCTTGGGGAACCTGCCGACGGTCTATCAGATCGCCGTCCATCCGCAGTTTCCCGAGACGGTGTTCGTGGCCACGGACCAGGGGCTCTTTCAATCCAACAATGGCGGCGCCCGGTGGAAGAAGCTCACCCGGGGCCTGCCGGCGATGCCCTACACCATCGGCGTCGCCTTCGATCCCGTGTCTCCCCGCCGGCTCTACGCTTCGATCTTGAGCAGTCCCTCACGCGAAATGGGTCTGTACCGGAGCCTCGATGGAGGATTTTCCTGGCAACCGATTCACAGCGGCCCATGGAGCGCCAGCAGGTGGAAGCGCTGGCGGTCGATCGGCGGATGCCCCCGCGCCGTCGGCACTCTCTATGCCGGCACGCTGACTGGTCTTTTCAAGAGCACCAACGACGGACGGACCTGGGCCCGGCTCGCGGCTTCAACGCGGCACGGTCCGAGCCTCGCCCTCCATCCCACCCAGAGGAACGTCCTCTACGCCGGAACCCCGGCGGCCTGTTCCGTAGCACGAACGGAGGCGAGACTTGGGTCCGGCTCACCCAGGACCTCCCCCCTCGGGTGCCTTCATAGCCATCGTCACCTCGCCCCAGCACCCACAAACGCTCTACGTGGGAGTGAACGACTCGGATGGGCCGACCGGGGTGTTCAGAAGCGACGACGGCGGCAGCTCCTGGGCGTTCAGGAGCCACGGCATCCTCGCCTCCAACGTCACCTCGCTGGCGGTGGACGAGCAGAATCCCGATACGATATGGATCGTCGCCGATTTCGCTCTCTTCCGGAGCATAGACCGCGGCCGGACCTGGGCTCCGGTTCCGCTCGATCCAGCCATCTCAGCCGAAAAAATCCGCCGGGTCGCCGTCAGTCCGCTCGATTCGAAAACCGTTTATATAGAGCTTTACTTTGGGCAGGTCGTGCGCAGCCAGGACGGCGGGCAGACCTGGGTGGCGGTCGGCACTCCGGAACTGCCCTCGGATTTCACCGTGCTCATGGCCGACGTGCAGGACCCTGCCAAGCTGTGGCTCGCTGGACAGGGCATCGCCAGAAGCCTGGATGGCGGGGACACCTGGACCGTGCTGCCCACTGGCTTCGGCTTCTTCCTGTCGCTCGCGATCTCGCCCTCTTCACCGTCGACCCTCTATGCGCTCGGTGTTCTTACGTCCCAGCCGCTGCTCGTGCGTTCCACCGACGGCGGCGTCACCTGGACGGCCATCCAGAGCGGCCTCCCCCAGTTCCTGAACCTCTCGACTCTCGCCGTCGATCCTCTCCTGCCGAAAACCATCTATACCCTCTCGCTCCTCGGAGAAGTCTTCAAGAGCACCGACGGCGGGGACACCTGGGCGCGGGTTGGCTCCTTCGCCGGACTGAACCAGCCGCTGATCATCACCGCCTCCGGCACTCTCTACGCCGGCGCGCCCGGCGACACGGTCTACGAGAGCGACGACGGCGGCGAGACCTGGGCTCCCCTGGGAGACGTCCACCTGCCCCTTGCGTTCGCCGCGCTCGCCGAGGATCCGCAGGACTCCTGCCGGCTCTATGCCGCAACCTTCGGGCGCGGGCTGATGGCTTTCACCAAGACGGGGCCGTGCCGGTAAGCAGGCGGGGCGCAATTACGCCCCACTTTCCCCCCCCCTTGACAACTCTCTTCCGTTTATGCACACTATCATCAGTTGTTGCATCTCACGAAGTGACATCCTGCTCGTAAGTGACTCTACCGACCTACGAGGTTACTGCAACGTCGGTAGGAAGGCGAGAGAGATTGAGCTCCGGCGCCATACGACGTCGGTTTACGAGCCGAGAAGGCTCAAGAAAGGAGTAGGACGATGGAAACGACGGACAAAGGAATTGTGGGTGACTGGCAGCACCTCCTCGACATGGTGATGGTGAATGCCGCGGATCTCCCCCACCTGGAGGCACCTCGGGTGAAGCTCGGGTCGCAGTTGGCCCGGGCGCAGGAGATCAACAAACAGCAGTCCACACTGACGGCCAGCAAGCAGGAGGCGTCGAAGCAGCTCCGGCTGGTCCTGACCGAGGGCCAGCGCCTGGCCAACGCCATGCGGGCGATGATCAAGGAGCACTACGGCATCCGCTCCGAGAAGCTCGCCGAGTTCGGCCTGCAGCCGTTCCGCGGCCGCACCCGCAAGGCCAAGACCCCGCAGACGCCGGGGACGCCCACCCCCACTCCGCAGCCCTCCACCCCGGCGACTCCCACCGACACCAAGAGCTGATCCCACATCGCTGATTCCACTGGGGGCGTGCTTCGGCACGCCCCTTTTTTTATCCCCAGAGCTCAGACCTGCCGGCGCGATCCCCCATCTCTCCATACAACGCGCCATCGATCGATACGATGGCTCATCGATCCATCATGGCCTGTCGATGGATACGACGGCGCGTCGATCCTTATCCTGCGCCATGGATCGATCTACGGCTCATCGATGCTTATTTCGGCCCGTCGATGGATAGGATGGCCTGCCGATCCTTATTTCGGGCTGTCGATCGATCTACAGCACGTAGATCCTTATTTTGGGCCGTCGATGGATATTCTGGGCCGTCGATGCTTATTTTCGGCTGGCTACCCTTAATTGGCTGTGGATGCTTATTTCCCGCTGTCGATCCTTACTTCGGGCCATCTATCGATATTCTGGGCCGTTCAAGGGTACGAAGCCCCCGCCGTCTGGCTGAGCTCTACAAATACCTCCGGAACTTCTCCGACTCACGCACCTTGCTGAGGATCTTTTCGGGCACGAAGTATTGGAAATGGCCGCACGTTCCGCAGACATAGATTTCCAGCCGACCGGCCCGCCACCATGGATGAGCCCCGGGCAGCAGATCGGGGGCGTGACCTCCCCCTGAGTAAACTTCTGTCGTATAGATCTCTCTCCCGCCGCAGGCGGGACATTGATGGGTGCGTTTCACGACTCCTCCTCGGATGACAGGCGGATATTGACCCGCCGATCCTCGATGGCGGTGGACACGGGCGGCCTCTTTGAATTTGGCAAGCTCAGCCTTCATTGCCACCGATTTGAGCTTCTCTTCCTCGAAGGCGCTAATCTAAGAATTTCGAGCTCATACGCGTCGATATTCGGCATCGGGTTCATCCCGCTTCCAGTCTAGTTGCACTACCGTAACATCACCATCATCCGCACGAGCCCTTCCTTGCCTTCGCCGGAGCCGAAGGCTTCCAAAGCCTTGCCGACCACCGCGCCCACGGCCCGGCTCGGGTCGGCCGCCCGCATGGCGACGCCCGGCTGGCTCGAAGCTACCAGAAGGTCGCCTGGCTCGATGGGCCCACCCTCGAGGCAGACTCGAACTGCGACCTGTCCGCTCACCGCTACTGGCAGGTCGTTGCTGCCGTCTTCGCGGTTTCCTATGACTGAACCCGGTTGAAGTCCCCCAGCGCCGCTGATGACTCCAATGACACGCCGGTCGTAAGGACCGGCCGACGGGGCGATGCGCCCCTCAGGACCGGCCACCGCCATCACACTTCCCGGACCTATTCCTTGCCGCTCTGCTAGTTCGAACACCTCAGCGTAGTCGAGGACTTTAGCTCCGTTGATAATTACCCTTCCTTTTCCCTATAGTACTGCCAATGTAGGCGACCTCTTTTCCGGCGTGGTTTAGAAGTAGGCATAGCCGCCACCTTTTACCCCTGAAGAGATGCCGACCATTTTGTCCCCGGTAGAGGTATAAAGCTTCAAGACGCCACCGTATAGGGTCGATCTTGCCAAGGTAAGCCAAGAGTTTTCCTGCAGAACTGGTGAACAGAGTCTGTCCCTCACCGAAAGATATTCCCGGAAGCGACCGAGTACCTGGAGGACCTGGATCTCCTTTGTCTCCCTTCTGACCAGGCGGGCCCTGTTCACCGCGTTCTCCCTTGCTTCCTTTGGCACTCTGCTGACCTGAGGTAGCAGCCATTCGCTCAATCTGCTGTTTGAGCGCGGCGAGCTCTCTTTCGAGTTTATCTACTCTGCTCAGGCAACACCTCGGCCAGTGCACTGGTCCCAGTGGATATCAAGAAAGTGGACGCCAACAAACCGGCTGGCATGACTCTGTTCATTCTCTTGCTCCTCTTGAGAGAATCTACGGACAACTGTTGCCGATATCGTCCCATGTGAGCTTACGGCCTTGATCGAGATCGGTCTGGAAACAGAGCTGTCTCAACATCGCCGATCTTGCGGGGTTCGTCCGGGTTGGAGGAGTTTCCCTCGACCAGCTCGAGCACAGATGCCTCAACCACATCTCCTGCTCGAACCCCGACCGTCAAATAGATGCCCGCTTCCGCTTCATGATCGGGGTCGAGACATCCGTCGCCGCGGTTGGAGACGGAACCTTCTCCGCCTCCGTGTTCCCGGAGAAGCGACGGCCCAAAATCAAGGCTACAATCCCCAAGAGCGACAGACCGGAAGCGCGATTAAGCCAAGCGGGGACACTCCACAGCTTCCGGCCCTCTCTCTTGGGCTACGACCTGGGGCAGTCGGAAAGGCGCTGGGTGCTGCCAGCCGGAAGCCTCCGGAGAGAGACGGCGCTTTGGGTAAAGGCACGGATGCCTTCTTCGCGGGTGGCGGGTTAGCACAGGCAAGGGCACAGAAGCGGCGCCTTCTGGGCCGGCGGCGCTTGGCCCCCAGCCGCTGGCGGCTCTGCTTTGGCGGAGGTGGGGCTGCCAACGCTGGCGCTTTGGTCTCGGGCGCCGGAGGTCTTCGGCGCAACGGGAACGGCTTTGACTTGAGGCGCTGCCGGTTTAAGTTCGACGGGCGCCGGTTTCGGTTCGGCGGGCACTGGTCTCGCTTCAACAGGTGCCATCTTGGTCGCGGCCAGTGCCGCTTCGAGCTCGATGTTGAAGATCCGGCCGTCCGGCGAGCGCATGTAGAGCACCGGCGTGCCCCACTCCAACTCTTGGCCCGCGAAGAAAAGAGCCTTGCGCGCCTCCGCCAGGGCAGCGTCGACGGGATAGCCGTCGACCACAGCGGCATACAACTCATGGGCGAATTCGATCGCTGCGATGTCGCTGATCTCGAACTGCATGGCAATGACGGCAGGAATCCCTTGCCGGACCAAGCTCTGAGCCACACCCGCGAAGGGATCAGAGCGAGAGGCACGCGCGCCCTCACAGGCGTTGAGTACGGCAAGACGTAACGGGCGGTGGTCGTGGAGCAGAGTGCCCAGCGCTTGGCCCGTCACCTCCCGTCCGCGCCCTTTCTCATCAGAGAACAGCAACAGACCGTCTTCGGTGTTGGGGTTGAATCCGCCGTGGCCCATGAAGTGGAGAATGTGGCAAGTCTCCCGCCGTAGCCAGCGCTGGAGATGGGCGAGCGTTGGGCTTTCCAGTCGGCGGAGGGCGAGAAGCCCTCGCCCTTCCAGATCCTGCAAGGATTCCCGCAGCAGCCGCCACTCGCTCTCCACGTCGAGTTGCGGATAGTCGGTCGGGCTCGAGATCACGGTGAGGACCTCGAGAGGGGGCTTCACTCCCAAAGGACGAATCGTCTCGGGAAGGTCGAGGTAGCGGACCAGCGGAGTCTCGGCAGAGAGGGCGAGGAAACGGTTGAGCGCGGGATGGAGAAGGAACTCCCAGGGCAGATCGTTCAGCTCCGGCGCATCGGTCAGGTGGAGACGGATACGCAGTCCGGCATCCCGGTGATGGGCCTCGTCGAGACTACTGCGCAGACAGCTCCGGACTTCGCCGTTGAAGGCAGCCTCGAACAGCCGGCCACCGAAAACTCGCGCCGCCTCGATCTGTGTAGACCCTAGCCGGCGCGCCGGCTGGCGAGTCCGGCCAAAGCGAAGCAGGAAGTTCTCAATCTCCAAGTCCGAAAAAGGGAGCGCGAACTCGACAGACCCCTGACCGGCGGGCGAGCTCAACACCTGGGCTCGATACCCATGAGCCGTCCGTTGGAACAGCAGGTCGAAATCGAAGAATCGCAGGGCCGTCATGGGGTTCCTTTCTGCTGCTGACAGGAATTAAGCCTGTATCTTAGCACGGAATGCCTGATACAACCGAGGAAGGGCAGTCTCACCTTGGAGCGGTTCCGCTCCCTCCCAACCAGAGGTGCTATGTGTCGTCAAGGTGAGAGAGCGAGTCGGAGCTGGCAGGAACGCCGGTCAGGCATCCTCAGCACTGACGAGATCCAGCACCTTGGCCTGTACCCCCTCCATGACGGAATCCCTCACGAACGAGGTTGCATGGAGGATCTCAATCCCGATGAGTTCGCCCTTCTCATTCAGCTCCGCTGTAATGTTGGGGCTGAGCTCGATGCTGTTGGCCTCTTCATCGTCGGAAATCACGAAGTGCAGAACGTCTTCCTGGGAGAAGTACGACATCTTTGGTTTCGACATATCGCTCACCCCGCATAAATCTGCAGCTCCCGCAGCTCCTTGATCTGATCCCGCAGGTTTGCCGCTTCCTCGAACTCCAAGCGCTTGGCGGCGGCTCGCATCTCTTTCTCCAGACGGGCGATGCGCTCGTTCAAGGGGATGTCGGTGTCGCTGGCCAGGTCGGCGAGGCGGGTGGGGCCGGCGGAGTAGAGGTCGAGGTTGCTCATCTGCACCAGGGGGTTGTGGATGTCTTTCAGGATGGTCGCGGGCTCGATGCCGTGCTCCTGGTTGTAGACGCCCTGCTGGATGCGGCGGCGCGTCGGTCTCGTCCAGGGCCCTGCTTCATCGAGTCGGTCACGCTGGTCGGCGTAGAAGATCACCCGGCCGTTGACGTTGCGGGCGGCGCGGCCGGAGGTCTGGATGAGCGAGGTCTCGCTGCGCAGGAAGCCTTCCTTGTCGGCGTCCAGGATGGCCACGAGCGAGACCTCGGGGAGGTCGAGCCCCTCGCGCAGCAGGTTGATCCCCACCAGGACGTCGAACTCGCCGCGGCGCAGGGCGGTGACGATCTCCACCCGTTCCAGGGTCTCGACGTCGCTGTGCATGTAGCGCACCTTCATGCCCAGCTCGGCCAGGTACTGGGTCAGCTCCTCGGCCATCCGCTTGGTGAGGGTGGTCACCAGCACCCGCTCCTTGCTGGCCACCACTTTGCGGACCTCGGCCATCAGGTCGTCCACCTGGCCCTGGGCCGGGCGGATCTCGATCACCGGGTCGAGCAGGCCCGTGGGGCGGATGAGCTGCTCGACGATGACGCCGCCCGTGCGCTCCAGCTCCCAGGAGGCCGGGGTGGCGGAGACGTAGATGCGCTGCCCCATCCGGGCGTCGAACTCGTCGAAGGTGAGCGGCCGGTTGTCGAGCGCCGAGGGGAGGCGGAAGCCGAAGTCGACCAGGGTCTGCTTGCGCGAGCGGTCGCCGTGGTACATGCCGCGCACCTGGGGGATGGTCTGGTGGCTCTCGTCGATCACCAGCAGGAAGTCGTCCGGGAAGATAGTCGAAGAGGGTCGGCGGCGGCTCCCCGGAGCGCGGCCGGAGAGGTGGCGCGAGTAGTTCTCGATGCCGTGGCAGTAGCCGATCTCCTTGAGCATCTCGAGGTCGAAGCGGGTGCGCTGCTCCAGGCGCTGGCGCTCCAGGAGCTTGCCCTGGGCCTCCAGCTCGGCCAGCCGCTCCACGAGCTCGGCCTTGATGCCCTCGATGGCCCGCTCCAGCCGGTCCTGGGGCGTCACGTAGTGGGTCCTGGGATAGACGGCGATACGGTCGACCTCCTGGAGGGCGTCGCCGCGCAGCACGTCGAAGCGGGTGATGCGCTCGATCTCGTCGCCGAAGTACTCGACCCGCATGCCCACCTCCTCGTAGGCGGGGAGGATCTCCAGCACGTCGCCGCGCACCCGGAAGCTGCCGTGGAAGAGGTCGAGCTGGGTGCGCTGGTATTGCATGTCGACCAGCCGCTTGCAGGGCCGGCTCCATGCCTTCGGTGTCGCCGCGGCTGAAGAACTGGAGCATGCCGAAGAACGCCTCGGGCGAGCCGAGGCCGTAGATGCAGGAGACGGAGGCGACGATGATCACGTCCCGCCGCTCGAATAGCGCCTTGGTGGCGCGCAGGCGGAGGCGGTCGATCTCCTCGTTGATGCTGGTCTCCTTCTCGATGTAGGTGTCGGTCGGCCGGGACGTAGGCCTCGGGCTGGTAGTAGTCGTAGTAGGAGACGAAGTACTCGACGGCGTTGTGCGGGAAAGAAGCTGCGGAACTCCTGGAAGAGCTGCGCGGCGAGGGTCTTGTTGTGGGAGAGGACGAGGGTCGGGCCGGTCGACCGCCTCGATGACCTTGGCGATGGTGAACGTCTTGCCCGACCCGGTGACGCCGAGCAGCACCTGCTCCTTGTCGCCCCGCTCGCAGCCCTTCGACGAGCTGGCGGATGGCCTCGGGCTGGTCGCCCTGGGGCGTGAAGCGCGAAACGATCTCGAAGCCTGCCATGGGGGGATTGTATCCCTACAGCGACGCCGCTCCCGCTTAAGAGCGGTATCTCAAAAGGGAACGATATGCCCTCCGAAGCCTCACCCCCGACCCCTCTCCCGGGGGGGAGGGGGACTTGGCTGAAGGGGTGGCTCTCGTAGGGTACGCGGTACAAACCGTTGACGTCTTGAAAGACACGCAAAGCGCATGCCCTATGGCAATCCCGACCGCAGGAGCCCCCCCTCTTCCCCCGGGAGAGGGGTCGGGGGTGAGGCTTCGAAGGGCATGCGGGTGACTTTCGAGACACCCTCTACGGCGTCCCCGCCGGCGCCGGAGCTCCGCTCCCGCTGGCACCGTCCCTCCCGTCCTCACCACCCCCTGCAGCATCCGGGTGACATCGAGGACGTCCTGGCGGGTGAGGTTGTTCCCCTTGCGGGCGATCTCGAGCATCTTCCACTGGACGGGCTGGAGACGCTCGGGGCTGATCCGGTTGTCCTTGATCGCCTGCCTCACGTCGGCGAAGGCCTGCTGGAGGTTGGCCCTCTCCTCGGGCGTGACGTCCTTGGGGAGTTGGGCCATGAGGCCGGTCTCCATCTGCTGGAACGACCACTGGAGGATGGCCGCGGCGTGGGTGCCGACGTACCAGAGGCCGCCGAGCAGCGCGATGGCGCCGACCAGGAAGACGACCACGCAGCCGATGATCAGCGGCTTGGAGCAACCCTTACGCCCCTGAGGCGCCGCCGGCTGGGGCTGGGGATTGAACGGGGATGCGGAAGGGGGCGGGGCCTGGGGTTCCATTCGGTCCTCCGGTTTGCCGGATGGTTTCTCCTGCCGGTGCGCCCTTTCTATCATCGCCGAACGAGACGGACAAGGGCGAACAAGGGCAGGACGAGCCGGAGCCGCCTATAATGGGACCATGGAGTCCGACCCCCAGCCGACCCGATCGTCCCGCACCGCTCCGCTGAAGACCCGCCGGGTCCTGCGTTGGGCCTGGCCCGTGCTCTTGGCCCTGCTGGTGGGAGCCATCGCCGGCGTGGCCGTGGCCGCGGCCATCCACGTCCCCCGCGTCGAAGGGCTCTCGACCTTCACGCCCAACCTGGTGACCCAGCTCTACGATCGCACCGGCCATCCCTTCGCCACCTTCGCCCGCGAGCGGCGGGTGATGTTGAAGCAGAGTGAGATGCCGCCGGTCATGCAGCAGGCGGTGCTCGCCTCCGAGGACGCCAACTTCTTCCGCCACGGCGGCATCGACGCCATGGGCATCGCCCGCGCCGCCTTGACCGACCTGCGCGCCGGCAAGGTGGTGGAGGGGGCGTCGACCATCAGCATGCAGCTCGCCCGCCACCTTTTCCTCTCCCGCGAGCGGATCTGGCGCCGCAAGATCGAGGAGGCCTTCCTCGCCGTCGAGCTGGAGAAGAACTACAGCAAGCCGCAGATCCTCACCCTCTATCTCAACCTGGTGAACCTCGGCCACGGCAACTACGGGGTGGAGGCCGCTTCGCAGCTATTACTTCGGCAAGCCGGCCGCGAAGCTGACCCTGCCCGAGGCCGCCATGCTCGCCGGCATCATTCCGGCGCCCAGCCGCTACAGCCCCTACCGCACGCCGGTCCTGGTGCGCAATAACCGCAACCGGGTGCTGCGCCGCATGCTGGAGGAGAGGTTCATCACCCAGCAGGAGTACCAGCAGGCCGTGGACACTCCCCTCCTGGTGGCTCCGCAGCAGGCCGAGGAGGCGTTCGCCCCCTATTTCGCCGAGGAGATCCGGAAGTTCCTCGAGACGAAGTACGGCGCCACCGCTCTCTACGAGCAGGGCTTCCAGGTGCAGACCACCCTCGATCCGCAGATGCAGCGCGCCGCCGAGGCCGCTGTCCACTCCGGGCTCCTGAAGCTCGATCACCGCAAAGGCTGGCGCGGCCCCATCGCCACCCTGGAGGCGGCCAGCCTGGAGACCCAGCAGCTCCCCACCTGGGGCCAGGGCGAGCCGGTGACGGGCCGCTGGTATCAGGGCCTGGTGATGGAGACCGCGCCCCGCGAGGCGCAGGTGAAGATCGGCAAGAAGAACTACCCCCTGGGCCCCGAGGGGATCTCCTGGACCGGCCACAAGCAGCCGTCCGAGTTGCTGAAGCGCGGGGACGTGGCCTGGTTCCGCTTCGAGGTGCCGGCGGCCAAGCCCGGCGACAAGACCAAGCCGGAGCCTGCGGCGGCGGCCGTGCCGCGCCTGATGCTGGAGCAGCAGCCGCGCATGGAGGGGGCCGCCCTGGTGATCGAGCACCAGACGGGCGCCGTGCGCGCCATGGTGGGCGGCTGGGACTTCGAACGCAACAAGTTCAACCGCATCACCCAGGCCCGCCGGCAAGTGGGGTCCTCGTTCAAGCCCTTCGTCTACGGCGCCGCTCTGGAGGCGGGCTGGACCCCGGCCGACACCCTACTCGACGCGCCGACCTCCTTCACTGGCGCCGACGGCAAGCTGAGCTACCGGCCCGAGAACTACTACCATAAACACGCCGGCATCGTGACCCTGCGCCGGGCGCTGGAGCAGTCGATCAACGTGCCGGCCGTCAAGCTGCTCGACCTGATCACCGGCAAGCGGGTGGTGGACTTCGCCCACCGCTGCGGCATCCGGACGCCGCTGCCCACCTGGCCCAGTATCGCGCTGGGCTCGGCCGACCTCGTGCCCCTGGAGGTGGCCGGCGCCTACGCCACCATCGCCAACCAGGGCATTCACATCGAGCCCTACACGATCGAGAAGGTGACGACACCGGACGGCCAGGTGCTGGACCCCCCGCACTTCCCCGCCACCTACAGCGCCACCACGCCGCCCGTGGCCTACGTGCTCACCCACATGATGGAGGGGGTCGTGGACCACGGCACGGCCTACGAGATCCACGACCTGCCGCTGGACATCGCGGGCAAGACCGGCACCACCGACGACTTCTCGGACGCCTGGTTCGTGGGCTTCACGCCGCGCTACACCATCCTCACCTGGGTGGGCTATGACATCAAGAAGTCGCTGGGCTCGGGGATGAGCGGCGCCGTGGCCGCCCTGCCCATGTGGCGGTCGATCGCCGAGGCCGGTCTCGCGGACGGCTGGCTGCAGAAGGGGGAGACCTTCCAGGTGCCGCCCGGCGTGGTGCTGCGCGACGTCGAGTACTACAGCGGCCTCCTGGGCGGCGAGGGGAGCGGGCGCACCCTCAAGGAGGCCTTCGTCGCCGGCACCGAGCCCAACCGGCAATACAGCCCGCAGTGGTCCACCATCGCGAGCCTCCCCTGGTACCAGCAGAAGGCGTTCTACATCCCCAAGGAAGGCGAGAGCATGCCCGGCAAGAACGGCCAGGGCACCGGTCCCCAGCCGCCGCCATCGCCCGGACCGCAGGACGTCCCGGCGGAGACGCCGCCGCCGCCGTAGCCCTCACTCCCCCGGCCGCTCTAGGCCGCAGAGAGCGCACTGATCGTCACGTAGTATCCGTCCGGATCCCGGAGTGAGAACTCCCTGGTTTGAGTGTTCGGGTTCACGTGGGGCTCCTCTTCGAACCGGTCGACGAGAGCGCGTGCCCTCTTCAGGGCCATCTCGTAGTCGTCGACGCGGAAGAACAGGAGGAGCCCGTTGCCAGGTGACCCCTCGTCCGGGCTCATCAAGGAGGGATGCTCGTGCGCGCCCCACCGGTGGAGGCAGAGCAAGACGGTTCCATCCGTATCCAGGAGCTGACCAAAGTGGTCATGGGCCGGAGGCGTCTCGGGCTGGCCGAAGAGCGACTGGTACCATTTGAAGCTGCCGGAAACGTCGCTTACGCCGATGATCGTCCATGTGCGTTTCATCGCATTTCCGCTGTCGGCTCTCACTTTAGCAGGGCGTATCGCAGACGTCATTCCACCTGGATGTCATAGGCGACGGTGAGCGTGCAGCCGGCGGCGTCGGTCACCTGGATAAAGGCGTCGAAACTGCCGGCCTGCCGCGGCTTGCCGCGCAGACCGCCGGAGCCGGTGAGTTGAACGCCCGGCGGCAGCGCGCCGGCGACGAGCGCGAAGTGGTACGGTTCCGTCCCGCCGATGAACTCGAAGTTGAAGTGCACGGTCTCCCCCACGTGGAGCAACGGCACAACCTCGGTGACGTTCGTGAGCGTACTGCAGTCTCCGAAAGCGGACGCGGCGCAGAGAAGGATCAGGGATATGACGATCGGGACTTTCTTCATCTCTCTCTCCTTTCGAGACCTGCGGAAGCTCAGCGAGGCACCCGAGCGGTTGACAGGCTCGTTCAGTATGACATCGCGCTACAGCTCCAAGCAACGTACCCGATGAGGGGATCATCCGGGTTTAAGCGTTTACTCCGAGTCAGCCCCGCTGGTGGGGCTTGGCCAGGAGGATCTATGATGAACCGAATACTGCTGAGTTTGGGATTGTTGTCGCTGCTCCTGACGGCGGGGGCGCTCGCCGCGCCGGCACCGCAGGACGCCTCGAGCCAGCCAGATACCATCACCGCTGTTGAGGCCCGAACCGCCGAAGTGGGAAGACCGGAGCGCGAGCTCCAAGACGGGCTCGGGTAAGAGTTTCGAGGCCAGCCGCCTGCGGCAGGTCGTGGCCGATCTGCCGGCGAAGGCTTCGGTCGACCAGGTGGAGCTGGCGCTGTACGACGTGCTGCCGCAGGTCTACCGCGCGACCAATCGAGGATCTACCCGTGGTCACAGAGGTCGTGGCGAAACTGCGCCAACAGCCCGGCGCCGTCGAGGCGATCGCGCGGCAGTACAAGCAACTGCCGGCCGAGGCGCTCGAGCACCGGCTCGTGGTCCTCGGCATGCTGGGCGAGATGAAGCGGTCCGACGCCATGGCGCAACTGCGCGAGGTGGTCTGGGCTCCGCTCCCCCCCGCCGACTCGCAGGCGGACATACTGACCGCGCGCGACTTCGAGGAGATGGTTCAGGTCAAGGCGGTCCAGGGGCTGGCTTTTCTGGCGACGCCGAAGGCCGACGCGGCGGTGCGCGAGGTGATCGCGAAACACGAGTCCCTTCACGTGCGGGTCTCGGCGATCGACGCCTACATGTGGAACCACGGTGATCGCAAGGAGACGGCCGCCGAGCTGTACCGATTGCTGCCCGCCGAGCTGCACCCGTACGTCGAACGGCCGCGGTTCCAACGCGGCATGGATCGCGAGGAATTCACGCGGCGGCTGCGCGCCTGGCAGGAGAAGTGGGGAGCCAATCCCCAGACGACGACGGCCGCAGAAGACCACGAGGGGGTGAGACATGAGAACTGAAGCGAAGACCCTGCTGCGGACGAGAGCCCTCCTTGCGATAGTCGCCCTCGTCCTCCTGCCGGCCGCGGCTGGAGCCGTGTGCCCCAACACCGTCGAGACGGACGAACAGACCCTCTGGAACATCCATAACTGCTGGGCGGCGTTTCGCGACTGGTTCCGCCCCTACTTCAACCTTCAGTCGGGCCAGTGGAGCGGGAGCTGGGGCTGGGATTCGTGCGATCCCACCCAGGCCTTTCCCAAGACGTGGGACTCGGCCTACCTGATCACCTACGGATTGGAGGACTGGAGCCTCGGCCCCTGGCACAGCGACGTCGATTACTACCGCTGGGCCTCGGGCAACCAGCACGGCTTCCGCTACGAGGCGAAGGATGCGACCGACGCCTATGCCACGTCGGTCTGGGGATGGTTCGTGACCGATCGCGTGGAGATGAAGTGTCCCAGCTTCAACAGTCGGACCGCCGGCGTACGGGCCGGAACGATGCTGCACGAATCGACCCACATCACGTTCGACTCGAGCCATGGGTCGAACCTGCCGGGCAGCAACTGCGGGTCGGAACCCTGCACGGACGACTGGTTCTTCCACTACCTCAACTCCTACTCCTACGGCTCGCTCGCCGGCCACCAGCACTCGATGAACCAGATTCAGATCGAGTGGCTGTGCGACCTGGCCGAGTTCGGCGAGTGGTGGGTGCCTGCTACGATTGGGCTCGTCGCGCAGAGCGAGGCGAACGACCGGATGAATAACCGGATCCGCAACCCACCCGGCTGGACCTGTGGCAGTCCGCGCCCGATCTACGTGCCGCCGCCACCGCCGCCGCCCGACCCGTGCCCGCCGCCGAGAGTGAACTGCCAGGAGCCGTAACGCGTAGCGCAAAGTAGCCCTGACGACAAGCGCGGAACCGCTTCCGGAAACGAAGTGCCATGCTTGTCGTGAAGAGGGGCGGCCACAGGCCGCCCCTCAGGTGTGCACGCCGCAACGAAGGCGGCAAGGAAAGCCTATCCCCTCACTTCCCGCCGGGTCCCGCCGGCCCGCCTTTGACGGAGAGCGAAGGGTTGTCTAAGATGGGCCCTCCAAAGCTCGGCACAGGGACCGGCGCCAGGATCGGGCCGTTCGATCCGAGGTCGATGAGGTCATGAAAGGACCGAGAATGCGCACCCGCTTTGACCGGTATCTCCCGCGGCTTGGAGCCGCCCTCCTTTTGGCTCTCCTCACCGTCGGCGCTGCTCTGGCCCAGGGCGGCAGCCTACGGTCCTGGGAAGTGCACCGGCCCGCCGGCAAGGCGCGCTCGTCGCTCGCCTTCCGGCTCGTGCAGACCCACCCCGGCCCCGGCACGCTGAAGTTGCAAGGACCCGACGGGAAGCCCTTGATCGTTTCCGCGCAGGCCATCCTGACCCAGGACGACATCACCAAAGTGGAGGTGCTCGAGATCCCCCAGTGGAGGGAGGACGTGGTCACCCAATACGCGATCTACCTCTACTTCAAGCCCGACGCCGCGAACCGCCTCAAGAAATTCACCGGCGACCACATGGGAAGCCTCCTGGCGGTCGTCGTCGACGGGACCGTTCTCATGACGCCGGTCATCCATACTTCCATCGACTCCCCGGCCATGATTGAAGCCGGGTATGGCACTCGCTCCGACGCCACCCGGGTCGCGCAGCGGCTGGCGCCCTGAAGGCCTACCGGGCGCCGCGGCCCCTGACAGCGTGCCTCGCTCAGCCCGTCCCGCGTTCACTCAATCCTGCCGAGCTTCAGACTCTTCGCCAAAGGAGCTCGGCGGCCCTCTCTACCTGACAGGGCCGGCGCGGAACGATCTCTTTCGTCCCGCGCCGGCCGGCAGGGTGTTACGGAAGGGCCCTGACTTGCAGCGTCAGCCGGTAGGCGTCCACCATGGACGCATTGCCGGTTGCCGTCACGTCGAAGACGCAGGCGTCGAAGACCGCCTTGTCCGTGAACTCACGGCACAGGCTCTGGGCCTGTTTGGGGTCTATCGGCGACACGGGCCGCCGGGGTTGCCCGCCGGGCCAGGGGTTGCTGCGGATCGTCGTGCAGGTCGAGCCGGGAGGTGGGGGCCAGGTCTTCTCGGTGAAGCTCGCCGTCGACGTACCCGGCGCATAGTCGAACAGGCTCGTGGTGCTCGTCACGTGCCAAGCGTCGGCGAACGTCCCGTTGAGCAGGGCGTGACGGCCCGCAAGGGTGCCCGGCGCCGAGCCGTAGGAGGAGCCACTCGGGGAGAGGGGCAGCCAGTCGGAGCCGAGGATGGTGCCCATCGTGCCCTCGCGGGCCGGAGTGTTGAGAACCTCGACGTTCAGGTACCAGTACCCTTCCGAGGTCCAGTAGTTGGGCGTGATGTTCACACGGGTTCCATCCGACGTCCGGACGTCGATACCACCGCCCGCGGCGGCCGTGGCGATCCGGTTGCCGCCGCCCAGGTTGATGCCGCCCGACGGGAGGGTGGTCACCTTGCCGTCGATGCGCAGCAGCATCCGCGAGTCGGTGATCTGGTCGCTCGGCTGATAGCTGATCCGGTGATCGCCGACACGCAGAGCCGCGGCGGTGTTGAGGCTCACGCAGCTCGCCAGGCCCGTCCAGGCGTTGGGGCCGGGCGTGAAGGAGGTGAGGACCGGAGTCTGGCGGGTCTGCAGCTCGAACCCCGTGTCGGAGTTGCGCAGCGACGTGAACTCGCCGGCAGCCTGGAAGTCGTAGTTGATGCCGTTGGTGGTGGTGAGGTGTGGGTCACCCCGATTGGACGGGCCCGAGGACGCCGCGACTCCGCACCAGGCCTGGAGGGCGAGGACGTCCGGTGTGCCTACCTGGGTCCCCGCAGCGCCGAGCGGCATCGTGTTGGCGAGGGCCATCGCCAGGATCGTTCCGCAGTAGCCCGGCAAGGAGGTGGAGAGGTGCGGGAACCGGCCGGCATTGCCGGCGACCGGTGATCATGGCAGCCGATGCAGACCGGAGGAACGTTCAAGGCCTGCGACAGCGAGTTCTGCGGCCAGGAGGCTCCGACGAGCGGATCGTACCGGTTCGGCCCGAAGGTCGGCAGGTTCAGCGGCGCATTGCCGAGGTCGCCCATCAGGACCGTGCCCAGGTTGGAGTCCGGATGGATGATGTACGGGTTCTCGCCGGCGTGGCAGTCGGTGCAGACGCCGCCGTCGCCGAACTCGATCTCGGCGCCGCCCGCCTGGTACCGGCCCATCGGATCCACGCTCAGATCCGGGGTACCGATGGGGATCTGGGTGCCGGACGGAAAGTTGAACCCGGTGCCGCCCATCTGGTTGTCCCAGAAGCAGACCTTCGAGGTCGTCTTGCTCAGGCAGATCACGCCGTCCAGTTTTACGGTCGCCAGGGTACCGTTCGTGTACCGCGGCAGGGCGATGCACATGCCTTGGGCGTTTTCAAAGGTCCGGACTTCGGCCGGCGTTCCGACGATGAACTGGTCGCCCGTCGGGATGAAGCCCTGGCTCGTCCACCCACCGACCCCCAGGTTGCCGATCGAGGGCGGAATCGGCACGCCAGCCGCCATGCACTCGGCGGTGTAGGCCGCACCGCTGTTCGTGGTGGCCGTCTTGGTGTTGACCGGGTTGAATTCCGGCAGCCGCAGCCGGGCTTCGATCTTCGGATCGAGCTTGAACGGCTGGAGCTCCTGGAGCTGCTTGAGATCGTCGCTGAGCGCAAGCCGCCAGCTCAGGTGATATTTCAATGCGTTCAGCTTGGCCTGCATGCGGCCCACGGCCAGCGTGCGCGGCGAGCTCGCGATCAGCCAATCGAGCGAGCGCTGCTGCAGGATGAGACCCGCCTGCCCGCTCAGGTTGAGCCCCTTGGTCAATCGCCCTTCGAAGTCCAGGAACGCGGCCTTCTGGCTGGGTTTGAGCCCGGCGAGGAGCTGGCCGCGATACCAGCTCTGCGCTTTGGCCACCCACTGGGCAGTCGGCACGATCTGGCGTCCGTTCCGCTCGAAGAACGCGCCGTGGCCGATATAGGCGATTGGCTCGCCCTGCTGGGACGTCAACGAGACGTCCAGAGGGGCATGACCGGGAAGAAGACCGGGAACAGCCCCCGCACCGGCTGCGTGCGGGTTGCCAGCGACGCCATCGACGTGCGGCGCGAGGAAAAATCCAAAGAGCAGGACAACGGCGATAATGGACGTGCTCAGACTTCGTCTCATCAGCTCTCCTTTTAGTAAGCCTACGTACACCAGGTAGGGTGTCCTCCGCCCGGAAAAGCGAGCAGCCGCTCGAGGTCCCTGGCACTCAGGCTCGGAACGCCACCGTCCTCGTCTTGCCGCTGGGCGTGGGCTTCGGATCTCGGGCCAGCAAGAAGTGCCCGACACCTCAGCCAGCAGGACGCTTCGAGAAAGCCTTGGGAGCTATTTTCTGGAACCTGCTATCCGGCTTGCCTGAGCTGGACTAGATCCCAGAGATTGCCGCGAACGACGAGGGCCACGAGCCCGAGAGTCTGGTCCATTCGGCGGTCTCAGCGATTCGGTGGCGGAGAAGGCTTCGGGGCGGGGGGCGTGGCGGACGTTTCCTTTTCGAGGGCGTTCAGGCGCTGACGCATCTCCTCCTCGCGGGCGCGAAAACGCGCGTCAATATCCGCCTTGATCGCGGCGGCGGAAGGCGGCGGCTCGCTCGGCTGAGCCCCCTCGGCAGGGGCTTCCTCGCCAGGAGGAGGGCCCGGCGGCAAGCCGAGCCGCTGGCGAACCTGCTGTCCGGCGGAACGTCTCAGCGGAATCGCCACGAAGTCCGGGTGAGGATCATCCAGATCCACCGGAATGCATTCGTGGTCCCGGTGTATACGGTGCCCATACCAGCAGAAATAGGTGGCGTGGCCCCCGCAACCCGCCACGTCGACGGCGGTGAGACGGTCATAGCTGGCGAGCTCTTGATTAACTGTCTGGTTCCAAACCGCCAGTCGGCCGGCATCTGCTGCGACCTCGGCAGGAGGCTGCTTGGGCTCCACGAGGTCAGGCAACCGCACCTCTGCATGCTTGACCTGCAGGCGATTGGCGGGGCAGGAATGCTCACGCCCGAAGCTGCGGACGGCCTCATCGAAGAGCGCGTCGGGCGCCTCGGGCGCAGCGACACATCCGGTGCCGCAGGTTGCAACAGCGAGAACGAGTAGAAGTCGCAGATCGGATCTCATCATCCCTCCAAGGCGTCGCTCGTCGATCCGTGCCATCGCAAAGCCATCTCCTCCACTCCTCCACGATCATCTGCGCGTATGAAGAAGACCGCCTAAGCGAAGGCTCCGCCGCAGGACGGTGCTCCACAATCGCGATTTCATTGCGACGAGTATACCGCAAGAACTTGCAGGTTCCCACGCCACGCTTGCCAGCATAGTCACTGCGCCCCGCAGGAATTCCCTATTTGGCGCCACCTCAAACGCCGGGGCCGGGCGTCTTCGCTTATACTTCTTGCAGGGAGGAAAAATCCCATGGGCCTCGATACGATCGATCGTCAGATCCAGCCTGTCACCGTCCGGCCCGGAGGGGTCCGCGCGGTCCAACGACGATTTCGTGATCCTCGACGACCTGGTGCGAGACCTCCCACGCCTCCTCGCTGAAATCGAACGCCGGATTCGCGACCGCGCGGAACGGCGCGAGGTTGACCCGACCGAGGAGGAGGCCGACGACCGGCGCCGCCTGCGGATGCGGTGGTGGGCTGTGCTCGTGCTCGCTGCCGTCGCGGCGGCCTTCCTGTTCCTGGAATTCACCGGCGCCGTGCCTCACGCCTTCTCCCGGCACGGGCCGCTGCTCGCCTTTGCGGTGTACCTGATGGTGGCGTTCACCTTCCCGCCGATGCCGCCGTACGCGCGCAAGAATCCGGCGTCCCACGCCTTCATGGCGATGATCGCCTTCTGGTTCTTTGCCGGCCTCGCGATCCAGTTCAGGGAGCTCTTCCCGGAAAAGGCCGGGCTGTTTCAGGGGATCTACCTGGGATTGGGCGGCGCCTCCCTGGTCGCAGCGGTCTGGCTCTCCCGCAAGCCGCTTCGGCCGCCGGGAGCGGCGCTGCAGCGGGCGCTGAAAGCCGCCGGCGATTCCTACGGATCCCGCGAGCGGGTGCTCGCCGCGTGCCGCGAGGCCCTCGAGCAGATCGGCCGCCACACTCCCCGGGAGGCCGAGGCGGTCGGCTGGCTCGACCTGTCCGGGCCGGAGCAGCCGGAAAAGCTGGTGCACGAGGACCACCGGGGGCGGCACTACCGCGGATTGTGGTGGCGCCTGCGCCTGCCCTGGAAGGACGGGATCCGGTTGCGCGTGATCGGGATCGAGGAGATGCTCTTCCCGCCGGCCGGCGGCCGCGAGGGCGTCTGGACGCTGTGGGCCAAGCTGGCGGTCAGCCGCCGCTGCTGGCGCACGGAGCCGAGGCCCTTCCGACCCGAAGCGGCCGTCGCGCTCCAGGTCGAGGACTTCGCGGTGAGGCCGAGCCAGGTCTCGGCGCGCATCATCACCGAGCGGTGGGCTTTCCAGCCGGACGACCTGGTCGCCCTGATCCGGATCCTGGAAGAGCGGATCCAGCCCCTCGATGCGACGACTCTTCCGGCTGGAGGTCAGGCATGAGCCTCCACTCCAAGATGCACAACCGCGGGCAACTGTTCTTCAGCCTCATCATCCTTGCCTTCCTCGCTTGGGCGCAACTGGTCCAGGACCTGTCCGCAGCCCGGGTCGTGATACCGGCGGCCAGCGACGGCCAGGTCGAAGCCTGGCAGGTGTGGGAGCGGGGCTGGCTCCAACGGTACCGCCCCCTGCTCGGCCCCGGGCTCTTTACGCTGGCGATTCTTCTCGTGGGCGTGCCGGTGATGCTCCGGCACCCGCGCTGGAGGATTGGGAGGACGTCGACTGGCCGGCGGAGAGGCTGCCGCTCCGGCATCGGAAGAAGCGGAAAGCAGGGACAGGAAGCTGAACGACGCAGCAGCGGGAATTCCCTGGCACGCTTGGGCCGCCGGCCCAATGGGCCGAGAGATCCCAAGCCCAGGGCCTCAAGGCCGCAGGCCGATTGCCCTGGGTGGAGAAAGGATCACACCAAGCAGTGCGGCCTGAAAGGTCGCGGGAGATTTCATCCCAGACGTTGTCGAGTCGAGCCTGGCTCTCTCGGCCCGTTGGGCCGGTGAGTCAATCGCCCAACGTCGTGAATGAGCCGCGAGCAAAAGTGCATCACTTTTGCGAGTCGGGCACGCGGCGCGTGCGAACTCCATTCGCTTGTTATGCCTGATTTCGTTTCGACCAGTCATCCCAATAGCCCTTGCACAGTGCATCGAGTTCTTCGATCGAATAGGCTTTTCCAGCTTCGTCTGTAACCGTGGCACATGTGCAGCGAAAGCGAAGCTCACCGCCGCAGTAAGCAAACGCAGGCGAATGCTGATTACAAACCACCTCGATCAAGCCGTCTTTGATATTGCCTTCCAGGATTTCTAGGCCGGCCTCAAAGATCCTTCGGAGCTCCGTGATCGTCTCCGGTTCGGCCTTGAGATTGCTTGGCCAAGTGGAGAACTGGAGATCACCCACTCTGAAAAGATTCACGTTGAATTTTCGGAAGCTCGGATTCACACGCTCGGCTAAGTACTGGATCTCGACCTCTAGTCGAAGGTCATCGCCGTCATTGGTGTACGAGACGAGCGATCCATCATGGAAGATGGAAAAAACGTCTCGAACGCTCTCGCTGCCTTCAATCTTCATAGGCATAACGCTTGAATTAAGCCGCGCCGCGAAGCGGCGTCGGCTTGAATGAATTGTTAGGCCGCACTTTCTGCGCCATTTCTATGCCGCCCTCAGGACTGCGGGTCGAACCCGAAGACGCGTAGCTCTTGGTCACAACGACAGGCCTTCGCGATGCGCGCGGCCCACGCGACGGCCTCCTCGCGTGAGGGTAGTTCGAGCACAGTGAAGCCGCCGTCAAGCGGGGGCGCCCATGGGTAGCCGCCCGCGGCGACTGCTCCGTCTGCTGCGACGAGAACGGGCGGCACGCCTTCGTCGATGCCGCCGCCGAAGACGTAGACACCGGCGGCTTTCGCCTCGTCGATCACGGCGTGCGCGTCGCGACCCACCGCCTCCCACTCGCCTTCGGGCACGACCATCGCAGCGCTGGGAAAGGAGATCAGGTACTTGGCCATGGTGCTATTTCCTTTGGAGATTGATGTCGGTCGTGGAGCGAGTGTGCGGCCTAACGCCCAGCATCAGCGGCGGCGCGCAGCGCCGTCCGCTGCATGCCGTTGTTAGGCGGGGCAAGCCCGCCCGCCGCCGCGCAGCCAAGGACTTCGAACGAGACAGTGTCGCAGGTTGATTCCCGATCGGCCGAAAGGTTTCGGCGTCTTGGTCTGCTATGCGTCATCGTACGCTCTCTCCAGTGCCGCCACGTCGAGCTTCACCATCTTCATCATCGCTTCCATCACACCCTGTACCTTCTTTGCGTTCTTGTCGCTGATGAGCTCGATGAAACGCCTCGGAACGATCTGCCAAGTGATGCCGAACTGATCGGTGATCCAGCCACACTGCGATGGGGTTGCGCCGGCGCTGACGAGCTTGCTCCAGTACTCGTCAACTTCTTCCTGGTCTTCGCAGTCGACAAAGAGCGAGAAACCTTCGGAGAATTTGAAGTACGGGCCGCCGTTGTAACCCATGAAGGACTGACCACCGATGACGAATTCGGCGGAAGTGATTGGGCCGTCCTTACCAGTGCGGGCGACGTTCTTGATCTCAGAGTCCGGGAATGTGGTGGTGTAGAACGCTATTGCAGCTTCGAGTTGGTCGTTGAACATCAGGAAAGGTGTCACTTTGGACATCTGTGTGTCTCCTTGTTTTGGGTCTACGCCTAGCGTTCGCGCTCTGCTGCAAACGCCTTCACGAATGTAAGCGGGGCGTTCGCTCCGAATCCCATCTTACCGCGAATGCCCCGCGGTCGCCACACCACACTTCGGGCGTTTGTCTGCAGCTGAGACCTGGACCAGACACCTAGTCCAGAACCGGCCTCTCTTGTCACGTCAGGTGAGATAGCGCGGCCTCTGCTGACAGTCTTAACCGAACCTCATCGACGGCCCCGGACGGGGCGATAGGGGGAACATCATGACCGCTTCTGCCATCAGCTTTCCGGCCATCAGCCTTCCGACTCGCAACGACCGAGCGCAGCCCACCGACAGCAGGGTCATCCGGAAGCGGCGCGTTGCTCCGAAGGTCCCGTCTGCGGAGCAGCTCTACCACCGGCTCGATCTCCTCTGCGAGAGCCGCCTCCATCCGCAGCTCAGGGAACACGACCAGCGGGTGTGCGAGCTGGCGACGGAGCTGGGGCTGGTGACGGGGGAAGCTGCCTGGCGGCGCTTCGCGGGCTTCGCGATCCTCGGTGCGTACGCCTATCCCTACGCCAGCTTCGAACGCCTGATGGCGGCAAGCCTGGTCCTCCAATGGTTCTTCGTGGTCGACGACAAGATCGAGTGCCTGCCGCCGGGATGCCCAGACCTGCCGGCGGCCCGGCGGGCAGCCGAACGCCACTTCGAGGTCCTGTCGAGCGGCCGCCTGCCGGCGCGTCCAACGGCGATCGACCGCCTCTCGGTCCACCTGCGCCAGACCCTGGCGGCTCTCTGCCCGGAGGGCTGGATGCCGCGCTTCCTCCGCGACGTGGAGAGCTATCTCTTCCGCGGTGCGCTGGCCTCAGTCGAATATTACGCGCTGGGGCGGGTGCCGTCGCTCGACGACTATCTCAAGCTGCGATTCTTCGACGGGGCGATGTTGGCGGTCCAGGACACCATCGAGCTCGCCGCCGACCTCCACCTGCCGGCCGCCGTGCTCGAGGAGCCGCAGGTCTGGGCCCTGCGCGAGAGCAGCGGCCTCCACGCCGGCCTCCTGAACGACGTTTTCTCCTCCTCCAAGGAGCTCGACACCGACCCATTCAACCTGGTCCGGGTCTACCGGGTGCACGAGGGCCTGTCGGAATCCGCAGCGCTGCTCAAGGCCGTCGAGCGCGTCAACCAGGAGGCGGCGCGTTTCCGCGCTCTTGAGCGGTCGCTCCCCAGCTTCGGCCCGGAGACCGACCGCGACCTCGCCCGCTACGTCGACGGCATCAAGATCTGGCTGCGCGGCCACATCGATTACTCGCTGAACAGCAGCCGGTACCATAGCGGCGGGGCGGGAGACTAGGCCTCGGAGCGGCACCGCGAGCTCAGGCGGTTCATGACTAATTTTTGCCTATCTGGACCAAAAGCCCGCAGAACAATGATTTGCAGAGGCCCGTTTCTGCATCGACTCCGATCACGCATGAAGTGGAGCCGAAATCAGCCATAAAGCTTTAACATAGACATCAAATCGACCCTTGTAAGATTGGAGAGAGATTTTACGTCTTTATAGGGCATGGCTAGAAAACTTCGCTTCATCAACCCGTCCCCCCAACCCACCCTCGTCTTCGTCACCTGCCGGACTATCCAAGGACGCTATCTCTTTCGGCCCGGCCCCGATTTCAACGATCGCTTCCTCGGCATCCTCGGGCGCGTGCAGAAGCGGTATCAAATGCTGATCTGTGGAATTTGTGTTCTTTCGTCCCATTTCCATCTCCTCCTTCTCGTCGATGACGCGCGCCAGTTATCAAGATTCATGCGAGATCTGAAGTCCAAGCTGGCGATCGAGGTCAACCGCCTCACCGGCTGGAAGGGAACGGTCTTCGAGCGCCGCTACGACTCGGCTGTGGTCACCAACGAGGAGGCGGCGCAGATCGAGAGGCTCCTCTACATCCTCAGCAATTCCGTCAAAGAGGGCCTGGTCGATCGGCCGCAGGATTGGCCGGGAGTGCATTGCGTCAACGCTTTGCTCGACGGTGAGCCCATGACCGGCCACTGGTTCGACCGGAGCCGGGAATACGCGGCCCGCAATCAGGGGCAGAAGTTCGACCGTCTCCGCTATGCCTCGAAAGAGACTGTGGAAGCCTCGCCAATTCCCTGCTGGGCGCACCTATCGCCGGAAGCCTACCGTGCTCGCATCCAAGCCCTCGTGGATATGGTCATCGCCGAGGCCGCGCTGGAACGGAGCCGGGCGGGCCGGCCCGTCGAGGGAGTAGAGTCGATCCTCGCACGGGCTCCCTTGCATCGCCCCGCCAAGTTGGCCCGCTCCCCGCCCCGCTCGTGCACGCTGCGACGAAGGCGGCGAGAAGAGCCTTCTACAAGAAGTACGCCTGGTTCGTTGCCGCCTTCCGCACCGCGGCCGAGAAGTTGAAGCAAGGCGATCGCGAGGCGCGCTTCCCCGTCGGGAGCTTCCCTCCGGGCCTGCCTTTCGTGGCGGGATAGCGGCCCAAGAGCTGATCTTTGACAGTTGCCTGCCCGACGGGGGGCATCTGGACAAGCTTGCGTGCTCGCCTGGGGAGAGGTGTGCCCAGAAAGAGGACAGATGAAGCGTCAGAGGGCCAGAAGTCGTGATGTCAACTCCTTAGCCCATCGACTTCGATCAATTCCGAGCTGTTTCCTTCAACAAACCTCTGACACCTATTCGGAGCGGGAGCTTCCCTCCGGGCCTGCCTTTCGTGGCGGGATAGCGGCCCAAGAGCTGATCTTTGACAGTTGCCTGCCCGACGGGGGGCATCTGGACAAGCTTGCGTGCTCGCCTGGGGAGAGGTGTGCCCAGAAAGAGGACAGATGAAGCGTCAGAGGGCCAGAAGTCGTGACGTCAACTCCTTAGCCCGTCGACTTCGATCAATTCCGAGCTGTTTCCTTCAACAAACCTCTGACACCTATTCCGGCTGGTTTCCTTCAACAAACCTCTGACACCTATTCAGCTGTTTCCTTCAACAAACCTCTGACACCTATTCCGTAGCCACTGGTTCGACCGTAGCCACTGGTTCGACCGGAGCCGGGAATACGCGGCCCGCAATCAGGGGCAGAAGTTCGACCGTCTCCGCTATGCCTCGAAAGAGACTGTGGACTCTCGCCAATTCCCTGCTGGGCGCACCTATCGCTGGAAGCCTACCGTGCTCGCATCCAAGCCCTCGTGGATATGGTCATCGCCGAGGCCGCGCTGGAACGGAGCCGGGCGGGCCGGCCCGTCGAGGGAGTAGAGTCGATCCTCGCACGGGATCCCTTGCATCGCCCCGCCAAGTTGGCCCGCTCCCCCGCCCCGCTCGTGCACGCTGCGACGAAGGCGGCGAGAAGAGCCTTCTACAAGATGTACGCCTGGTTCGTTGCCGCCTTCCGCACCGCGGCCGAGAAGTTGAAGCAAGGCGATCGCGAGGCGCGCTTCCCCGTCGGGAGCTTCCCTCCGGGCCTGCCTTTCGTGGCGGGATAGCGGCCCAAGAGCTGATCTTTGACAGTTGCCTGCCCGACGGGGGGGCATCTGGACAAGCTTGTGTGCTCGCCTGGGGAGAGGTGTGCCCAGAAAGAGGACAGATGAAGCGTCAGAGGGCCAGAAGTCGTGACGTCAACTCCTTAGCCCGTCGACTTCGATCAATTCCGAGCTGTTTCCTTCAACAAACCTCTGACACCTATTCGGTGGCAATGGAGAGTGTTTTTGAGGCTCGCTCCAGCACATCCCACTTGCTAGGGCTGCGCCCCGCCTCCTCTTGCTTTACTACAACGACTAGCTCGCGCCTCGCCGGCGCCTCTTTAGGCGGAGCCTCGGAATCTAGGTGAGAGGTATGTGCCTTTTCCGCTTCGTCCGTCATAACAAAATTACCTACTCAAGAGTGACGCCCAACGCTTACGCTTGAGCGGCCGGCGACCACGGACGGTCCCGCATGTTGAACCGGTCGCTCGCCGGTCCGCTCCAAGCGAGTGTTAGCTGCTGCCGCGCCGAGGCTTTTTTTATTGCCGCGCCTTTGTTTTCGGCCCCCATGGGCTTCCGTATCGGTATCAGTGTATCGACGCCGCCATTTCCCCACGCACCCACCAGCACGCCATCATTTTTCACGACGTACTCAACTTCCGAGTCCCCATAGATCTTGAGCTTTTCACAGTTACGCCTACCATGGCAGACGTATTTTGCCTTCCCGATTCTGAAGACAATCTTAACAACGCCATCATTCTCCTTAATGGTGGCGCGTCCTCGGTATTCGCCACCTATTGCATTACGCCCGACCTCTAGATACTCACCGTCGAGTCTCCTTCGTGAGGCACGCAACCTCCCAACTTGGGAGGTCTGATTCTGGTCGCCGTTGCCGCGAGACACATTCCCAAGAAGAACACTCGGCCGAACCACTTCTAGAATCTTGTCGATTACGTGCGCTAAACCGCTTGAGGTTGAAGCGGCAATAACATCGGCAAGAGCTGGTGAGAAAGCCAGGAGATCCTCCTTGGAGATCTCGTGCCAGACTGGCAGCACGACTTTTCCTCCCGAATCGAGTTCGCGTGATACGAGACTTCGGAGTTCTCGCCTTGGCCATGGCTTCTCCAAGAAGCGCTTGCTGATGATAACCACTCCGAAACGAGATTGAGCCACGCCAGAATCAATACGCTCCGAAAGGCTATCCCCTACCCGCAGTTCGAATTCATCGAACCAAACTTGAACGCCCGCCTGACGCAGCGCCTCTGCCAAAGGACGAGCTACCTTCTCCTTGTCTTCAGAGGCGTGGCAAATGAACACGTCGTATTTCGTCACGTTCGACCTGGAAGGCAGCTAACGTTTGACATGAGGGGCGGGCGACAGGCTGGCGAAGCCAGATGTTGCACGTCCCCTCGATGGAAGGGTTAGGCCACACCGTGCTCAATACCGCTTGAGGTCGTACCACGAAGATACTTCGGTAACGACGGCACCTCGCGCGGTGTTCATCTTGAACAGGAAGACCTGCTCCTTGCCCTGTTGCTCGACGCGCCACCCGATCACTGCCCCATCAGAAATGTAAGGCGCAACTGGGTTGTCATACAGGTCGATGCCCCGCTTGGCGAGGGCTCCTTCGATACTGCTGAGAGACACGGTTGCCTCGTTGCCCTGGATCGTTTCAGCCATTGTGGTGTAGGCCTTTCTTCCGGGGTTTAGGCCAACGACGGCGAGTAGGCGGACGCTCTTTCCGGCTTCCAAAACCATCGGAAGCGACACCGGTTGATTGCCCTCCGGCGAGAACAAACCGCGGTCGAGGCCCGAATACAGAACCTGACTGCTGTTTCCGTCAATCTGCGACACCTCATATCTCGTGATTGAGACCGTACTGTTTCCCGTGTTTGATAGAAGTAGTTCCCAAGGAACCGCGACGCTTCCAAAATGCAGTTCGCCCGCCGACTTTCGGATACTGATCGGTTGATCTCCCATCGGACGTCTAGCGCGAAGCAAGAGTTCGTCGCGGACAGTCGAAACACGGGCTTCGTGCGACTCATACAACGAGAAGAGAGACACGACTAGTGCGATGACTGCGATCAGTGAGGCGAGCCAGGTAGCACGGGTCTGACTCTGCGCGTTCTGGTCATTGAGGGAGGGTTTTCTAGACATTGCCAACCTCGTTCTTGCGGCCTAACGCCTTTGGGCCTAAGCGCGCGGCGTCAGCCGTCCGCTTGAGGCCCCGTGTTAGGCGGCACAGCACTGACCCGGGCCATGACCATACGTTCTACGTTTGGCGCGATCCGACGCCGGTTCGGCGCACGGGCTATGCGAGTTTGAACCTCCTCTTCATTCCCTCCATGGGTTCCTCCACTACTGCGCCGAACAAGGGCAAGCGACTGGCCACTGCCAGACGTACGCTGTCCATCGAAATGGACTCCTCAAGGCGTCCAATGAATGCAAGAAGTTCAGGTACACCGGGATAAGTTGGAAATGCCAGCTCCCGACGTTTCACCATTTCTCGATGAATGGCCTCACGAGCCACGCTTGTGTTCCCCCCCACTGGCACGATCGCGAGCATGTCAAACTCCCCATTGAAAGTGATGCCAAGGCCTAGTGAGCCGGGCTCCTCTGTGATGACGGTAAACCGGAATTGAGAATCGCTTCTGCGCCGCAGGACATCCCTCACCTTCAGCGAGAAAGTCTTTGCCTCCTCGAGGATACCACCCATAAGCTCGACGACATGAAAGCGAAGACGCCTTTCGGTAACCGAGATCGCAGTCAACGCGACTGCGCTGGCATATGACGGAAAGAGGTCCAGAGAGCGTTGCTCCTCGCTGTCGAGTCTCAGTAGCTGCTTCGCCATGCGGCCTGTGAGAATGGCCAGCCTATCAATGAGATCTATCAGTCGCCCCTCATTGTGCGGAGGATCACCCGAGTATCGCACAAATGTCGTGAAGAGACCGTCTACCTCTCCCATAAAGTCGTCGAGACGTTGCTGACTAAGAAAATTGATGATCTGGTCCTTCGCCCGCTCGATCGCAAGTCCAATCTGAGCAATGATGTTCAGTGCGATTTGCTCTTGGGCCTCTGCTTCCTCTCGTTTCTCTTGCTCTTGAAGAATGGCTTTGGCTAGCGCGAGTGCGATCTCCCACATGTCTTCCCCTCTTTGTGGCCTTTTGCCAGTAGCCGTTACGTAAGTTCAAAGAATCTATCTGCGTACTCGGATGTGCCCCGACCAGCATCTACGATGCGGGGTAGAACACTCCCGAATGAGCCTTCGACCGCCCTGTCCAGCGCAAGTCATCCGGGACATTCCGAGTGACGCCTGACGCCTAACGCTGAGGAGCTAAGCGCGCGGCCCATGCAGGCCACCGCCGCTCCTCGAAGTCTCATCCTCCAAAGGCCACTGCCGTCTCAGAATGCCTCAGCCGTCCGCTTGAGCGACGGTGTTGGACGGCCTGGCTTTGTTTCTTGAATTGTACCACGGTTTGGACCGGGTTAGTCAATGGGCAACGCCGCTCTGGACCAAAATGTTGGCAGGCATAGATGGATTTCGAAGTGAGCAACGGTCTTTCCGCTCGGCAGCCTGGCGCGGAGCCCGAACGTTGCAGGCCCCCTTCGCAGAAAAATCGCTTCCCTGATCGGGCAGGTCCTTTGCGGCGTTCACCCTGTGGACAGGGGACACAGACGGCCTGAAACGGAAAAGGCGACCTCCGACGTTCCCTATCTGCACTGTGCCACCGGGTCCACCGCCGCCAGACGGTGAAGTCCCACACCACAGGAACTCGAAGGCAAGATCGTTTCGGGCAACTTCCCGAGAAAGCACCGCTGGTAGGGCAAGAGGCCCCGCATGTGGATTCCAGCCTTCGGGCGCGGGAGACAACGTCTTGGAGGACGAACACGGAGCCACCCAGAAGGACTCGAAGAGATGGTTCGCAGGCGATCAACGATTCTCGGAGGGAGTCGCCGAACGAAGAGGCGCAGACCTTTCAGTCACCCAAACCTTTACTACTGGACTTTCAAGGCAACACCCTCTCGATCACTCACAACAAAACCAGGACGGCCAACGTGGATTCCGATGAGCGGCGGCTTGCCGTCCGCTCGATCGGCCGTGTTATGCGCTTCTTGGTCAGTTGCTCGACACTCTTCCTCACTGAGCCAAGGCCAAGGCTCCTGCCATTCAACTTCATCTAGTGAGAAACCGAATGGACACAGAGAACCGAGTTTGGGCTGTCCAGCGCTCTGAAACCCCCTCCGCCAAAGCAGTAATAGAAGTTTGCAATCCCGTAGTTATCCTTCTTCGATAAAAGTAGCACCCTTCGCCGAGATTGAGAGCCTGAGGGCTCCGGTACTTACGAGTAGTGCGGTCGTATTGCTCCAGTTTGCCGATCTCATCGGCCGTCGGCAACCGCCAGTATGCTAAATTTCCGATCACGAGTTACTGGCGGTAAAGCGTTGCGACTCTGTTGCTTCAACCACGGTCTCCTTCGATGGCTTGGTCCATAGCAGGTTGGTACCAGAGTCAAATACAGGATCGATGAAACGGGGCACGGTCGAGTTGCTAGGTGATCCGGCAGACTG
>CAVQIV010000020.1:0-809972 GCA_963712665.1 Thermoanaerobaculaceae bacterium
ACGCATCGCCACCGGCGTCGCCGGTGGCACGTAGGACTCCGCCGCCGCCGCGGTGTCATCGGGGGCGGAGCGGGCAGGGCCCGGCGGTCCACCTTGCCGTTGGGGGTCAGCGGGAGGCGGTCCAGCACCACGAAGGCGGACGGGACCATGGCTCGGGCAGCCGCGAGGCGAGGAGGCGGCGCAGCTCCGCCGGCTCGGGATCGCCGCCCGGCTGGGGACAACGTAGGCGACCAGGCGCTGGTCCTCCCGCAGCACGACCACCGCCTCGCGCACCGCCGGGTGGCCGGTCAGCGCGGCCTCGATCTCGCCCAGCTCGATGCGGAAGCCGCGGATCTTGACCTGGTGGTCGAGCGGCCCAGGAACTCAAGATGCCGTCCGCCCGCCAGCGCACGAGGTCGCCCGTGCGATAGAGCCGGCCGCCGGCCGCGGCCGAACGGATCGGGCAGAAACGCTCGGCCGTCAGGTCCGGCCGGTCGAGATAGCCGCGCGCCAGGCCGTCGCCGCCGGCGTACAGCTCGCCCGCACACTCCCATCGGCACGGGCCGCAGGCGCTCGTCCAGCACGTAGACCTGGGTGTTGGCAATCGGCCGGCCGATCGGCACGCGGCTTCCACCTGCCGCGCATCGGTCATGCGAGTGGCAGCAGGTGAAGGTGGTGCCTTCGGTCGGCCCATAGCCGTCGATCAGGGCAGCCGGGTGGGCCGCGCAGCACCCTGCGCACGTGCTCGGGCGAGATCACATCGCCGCCGGCCAGGAGCTGGCGCAGGGGTCGCAGACCTCCAGCCGCTCGTCGACCAGTCTGGTGGAAAAGGCCGGCGGTGAGGCAGGCGAGGTGACGCCGCGGCGCGCCACGTCTCGCCGAGCTCGTCGAGCGAGGCCCGGCGGCCAGGGAAGAGGACGACCCGGCCGCCGTTCAGGAGCGGCGCCCAGATCTCCAGGGTCGAGGCGTCGAAGGCGACGGGCGCGAATTGGAGGAAGGTCTGCTCCGGCCCCATGTCCATGAAACCCGAGCTCGTAGTTGACTCCGCACAAGCCGCACGACATTGCGGTGGGTGACGGCCACACCCTTGGGCGTGCCGGTCGAGCCCGAGGTGTACATGACGTAGGCGAGCTCGATCGGGAGAGACGGCCGGCAGCGAGACCGTGTCACCGGCCGACCTCCTCCTCCGGCAGCCGGATCGCGCCGGAGTCCGCGAGGAGGAACGCCCGGCGCTCCGCCGGGTGCTCGGGGTCGAGGGGCAGGTAGGCGCAGCCGGCCGCGAGGATGCCGAGCAGGCTGGCGATGAGGTCGAGCGACCGCTCGGCCAGCACCGCCACCCGCGTCTCGGGCTGGACGCCGCGGCGCAGCAGCCGGGCGGCGATGCGGCCGGCCCGGCGCGCCAGCTCCCCATAGGTCAGCCTCTCATCTCCATGGACCACGGCCACGGCGTCCGGCGTCCGCGCCGCCTGCTCGGCGAAAAGACCATGAATTGTCGGAATGGACCGTGGTCTCGCGGGGGCCGTCCGGCGCGGTGCCGCTCCACGCCAGGAGCTGATGCCTCTCCTCCCCGCTCAGCAGAGGCAGGTCTTCGACAGGCGTGCCCGGATCCGCGCGCGATCCCTGCCAGGAGGTTGCGCAGATGGCCCAGCAGGCGCTCGACCGTGGCGGTGTCGAACAGATCGGTGGCGTACTCCACCTGGCCGGCGAGCCCATCTTCCCCCTCGAACAGGGTGAAGGTGAGGTCGAACTTGGTGGTGGCGCTCGCGAGAGGCAGGGACTCGAAGACGAGGCCCGGCACTTCGATACCTTCCGGGTTTCCCAGCCGCACGTTCTGGAAGGCCAGGGCGACCTGGAACAGAGGGTGCCTGGAGAGGTCACGCTGGGGCTTCAGCTCCTCGACCAGCCGCTCGAAGGGGAGGTCCTGGTGCTCGAAGGCGTCGAGGGAGGTCCGCCGCACGCCAGCGAGGAGGTCCTCGAAGGTGGCGATCCCGGCGAGACGGACGCGGATCGCCAGGGTGTTGACGAACATGCCGATCAATCCTTCCAGCTCGGGCCGCTGGCGGTTGGCCACAGGCGAGCCGATCACCAGGTCGTCCTCTCCCGTCCAGCGCGAGAGGAGGATGCCCAGGGCGGCGATCACCGTCATGAAGAGGGTGGCGCCGCGGGACCGGCCCAGGTCCGCGAGGGCGCGGCCCAGCCCGCCCTCGACCGACCATGGCAGGCCGGCGCCTCGGAAGCTCTCGACAGAAGGGCGTGGGCGGTCCGTGGGCAGCTCCAGGACGGGCGGCGCGCCGTCCAGCTCCCGGCGCCAGAAGGCGAGCTGGCGCGAGAGCTCTTCGCCGTCGAGCCACTGGCGCTGCCAGACGGCGAAGTCAGCGTACTGGATGGGCGGCTCCGGCAGCCTTGCCCCGGAGTAGATCGCCGCCATCTCGCGCACCAGGATTCCGGCGCCCCAGAGGTCGGCCGCGATGTGGTGGAGGGTCAGGAGGAGCACGTGGTATTCGGCGTCGATCCGCAGCAGCCGGGTACGCAGGAGGGGCCCGCGAGCGAGGTCGAAGGGCCGCAGGGCTTCCCCGGTTGCGGCGTCCGGAGAGAAGTCCTCGACGGTCAGGATCCAGCCCGCGGGGGGCGCGATCTCCTGCACCGGCCGCGATCCCCTCAGAGGAAAGGAAGTGCGCAGTATCTCGTGACGGCGCACCACCTCGCCGAAGGCCCCCTCCAGGGCGGGCACGTCCAGCCGGCCGCGTACGGCGAGGACGATGGGCACGTTGTAGACCGGATTGCCGGGGGTGAGCTGGTCGAGGAACCAGAGCCGCTCCTGGGCGAAGGAGAGGGGCAGGTCCCCGGCGCGGGAGGCGCGGACGATCGGCTGGACGCAGGGTGAATCCTTCCCGCCAGCCTGGGCCTTCCCGATCAGCTCCGACTGGGCTGCCACGGTCGTGGCCTGGAAGATCGCCCGCAGCGGCACCTCGACGCCGAAGGCGTCGCGCATCCGCGTCACGAGCTGGGTGGCCAGCAGGGAATGGCCGCCGAGGTCGAAGAAGCTGCGCTGCGCACCGATCCGATCGATCCCCAGCACTCCGGCCCAGAGCGCGGCGACCTCCCGCTCCAGCTCCGTGCGCGGCTCGACGTCCGGCGTGGCGCCGGAGACATCAGGAGGGGCGAGGGCCTTCCGGTCCAGCTTGCCGTTGGCAGTCAGCGGCAGGGCCGGCAGCATCACGAAGGCGGCGGGGACCATGTGCTCGGGCAGGCTGCGCCGCAGGCCGGCTCGCAGCTCGGGACGCGTCGAGGTTCTTGGGAGTCACGTAGGCCACCAGACGGCGGTCGCCGGGCCGGTCCTCGCGCAGCAGCACCACCGCCTCGCGCACGCCCGGATGCGCGGCGAGGGCCGCCTCGATCTCCCCGGGCTCGATGCGGAAGCCGCGGACCTTCACCTGGTAGTCGAGCCGGCCGAGGTACTCGATGCACGCCGTCCGGCAGCCGGCGCGCCAGGTCGCCCGTGCGGTAGAGGCGCGCGCCCGGCAGGCCGCGAACGGATCGGGGACGAAGCGCTCGGCCGTCAGCTCCGGCCGGCCGAGATAGCCGCGGGCGAGCCTGGACGCCGCCGATGTACAGCTCGCCCGCGGACCCCGATGGGCACCGGCCGCAGCTCGCGGGTCCAGGAGATGGATGCGCGGTGTTGGCGACGGGCCGGCCGATGGGCACCCGCGCCGCCAGCCTCGGCGCGGCAGTGCCAGAAGGTGACGTCCACCGCCGCCTCGGTGGGGCCGTAGAGGTTGTGCAGCTCGCACCCCGGGCAGCGGGCCGTGGAAGCGCTGCCGCCAGCTCGCAGCGGGCAGGGCCTCACCGCTGGCGAACACCCGCCGGAGCGAGGCGCGACGCGCGCCGCGAGATCCGGCTCCTCCAGGAACGCCTGGAGCATCGAGGGGACGAAGTGCACGGTCGTCACCCGTTCCGCCGGCGATCGTCCGCACCAGGTACGCCGGATCCTGGTGGCCGCCGGGCCGGGCCATCACCAGCCGCGCGCCCGTCATCAGGGGCCAGAAGAACTCCCAGACCGAGACGTCGAAGCCGAAGGGCGTCTTCTGCAAGACGCGGTCGTCCGGTCCGAGGCCGTAGCTCGTCCTGCATCCACAGCAGGCGGTTGACGGATGCCGGCGGTGGGCGTTGATCACCCCCTTGGGGCGGCCGGTGGAGCCCGAGGTGAAGATGACGTAGGCGGCGTTGGCGGCGATGACCCCGCTCGCCAGGCGCGCGGACGGCTCCTCCGCCTCCAAGGCCTCCACGGAGGTCAGCACCAGCCGCACGGCCGCCTCCGCGAGGATCAGGGCCTGGCGCTCCGGGGGCCCCGCGGGATCGATCGGCACGTACGCGCCGCCGGCTTTGAGCACGGCGAGGAGGGCCACCACCAGCTCCAGAGAGCGCTCCAGGGAGACGCCCACCCGGGCCTCGGGTCCCACGCCCAGCGACCGCAGGCGGCGGGCAAGGCGGTTGGCAGCGCGATCCAACTCGCCGTAGGTGAGGCTCGCGCCCTCGAACGTCACGGCTACGGCGTCCGGCGTGCGGTCCACCTGGGCCTCGATCAGCTCGTGGAGCGCTCCTCCTGTCGGATATTCGGCCCCCGAGTCGTTCCACTCGCGGAGCATCTGGTGGCGGGCCGGGGCGGTGAGCACTGGCAATGCCGAGAGGCGCAGCCCGGGATCGGCGGCTGCGGCCTCCATCAGCACGGCGAGCCCCTCGGCCAGGCGGGCCACGGTGGTGCGATCGAAGAGGTCGGCGTTGTATTCGATGGGACCGGCCACGTGATCCGCGTATTCGGTGAGGCCGAGCATCAGGTCGTAGGCGGCGCTGCCGTTGTCGACCTCGATTCCTTCCAGGCGGAGGCTCCCCAGCCACGGCTCGCCGCCGCTCTGGCCTTCGAGGAGCTGCACCACGGTCTGCACCAGGGGCATGCGGCTGGCGTCTCGCTCCGGCTGCAGGGCCTCCACCAGCTTGCCAAACGGCAGGTGCTGGTGGGCGAAGGCGCCCAGGGCCGCGGTCCGCACCCGGCCCAGCAGCTCGCGGAACGGGGGATCGCCCGACAGATCAACCGCCAGGGGGAGCTGGGTGACGAAGAAGCCGAGGAGCGGCTCCACCTCGGGCCGGCCGCGGTTGGCGTTGATGGTGCCCACGATCAGCCGCTCCTGGCCCGAGAGGCGGTGAAACAGGACGGAGGAGAGGGCCAGAAGCGCCATGAACCGCGTCACTCCTTCGCGCCGCGCCAGGGTGCGCAGGGCCTCCGTGAGCCCCGCATCGAGGAGCACGGGCTCCCGGCCGCCGCGGGAGGTCTGCTCGGGAGGCCGGGGACGGTCGCCCGGGAGGTCGAGCACCCGGGGAAAATCGCGGAGCTGCTCGCGCCACCAGTCGATCTCGCGCTCCAGGACCTCGCCGGCCAGCCACTGGCGCTGCCAGACGGCGAAGTCGGCGAACTGGACGGGCAGGGGTGGCAGGGGCGCTCCCTGGCCGGTGTACAGCAGAGCCAGCTCACCCCAGAAGAGCTGGAAGCTCACGAGGTCGTTGACGATGTGGTGGAACGCCGTGATGCACACGTGCTCGCGCGGGGAGAGCCGCGCCAGGGTGGCGCGCACCAGGGGGCCGTGCTTCAGGGAGAAGGGGCGGCGGGCCTCCTCGCGGGCGAGGGCCAGGACCGCGGCCTCGCGGCGGTGAGACGGCAGACCGCCGAGGTCCACGAGAGGCAGACGCAGCCGCAGCTCCGGCGCCACCCGCTGCACGGGCCGGCCGTCCACTAGGGGGAAGGTGGTGCGCCAGGCGCCATGCCGGTCGACGACCGCGTTGAGGGCCGCCTTCAGAACGGTGATATCCAGCTCGCCCGTCAGCCGCGTGGCCGCGATCATGTTGTAGGAGCTGTCCGCGGGATCGAGCTGGTGGAGGAACCAGAGCCGCTCCTGGTCGAAGGTCAGGGGCCAGTCGCCCACCCCCGCGGACCGCTCACCCGTACGATGGGGGGCGGCGCAGCCGGGGTTGACTGGCGCTGCTTCTGCCGCAGGGCCTCGAACAGGGCCTGCTGCTCGGGGGTCAACGAGGCCAGACGATCGGCGAGACGGTCGGCGACGCTCACGCGTCCTCCTCGCCGGGCAGTCCGCCCGCCGCCGCCAGCTCCTGCTCCACGATGCGGTCCGCGAGATCGCGGAAGTCGGCCGCGTCGAACACGGTCTCCAGGGGCACGTCCAGGCCGTAGCGCTCCCGCAGGCGGGCCACGAACGCGGTGGCGAGCAGCGAGTGGCCGCCCAGAGTGAAGAAGTTGTCGCGCACCCCTACCTGCTCGCAGCCCAGCACCTCGGCGGCGGTGGACGTCAGCCACTCCTCCACCGGCGTTTCGGGCGGCTCGTAGGGCGGCCGGGGCACCACCAGGAGGCGGGCAGAGGGATCGGAATCGAGCGGCTCCACGTCGTCCAGCAGATCGCCCGTGGCCGCCGCCAGCGCCCGGTCCACGATGCGGCCCGCGAGATCGCGCAGGTCGACGGCATCGAACACCAGTTGCAGGGGCACGTCGAGGCCGTGCCTCTCCCGCAGCCGAGCCACGAAACCGGTGGCGAGCAGCGAGTGGCCGCCCAGGGAGAAGAAGTTGTCGCGCACCCCTAGACGCTCGACACCCAGCACGGCGGCGGCGGACTCAGCCAGCCACTCCTCCAGCGGCGTCGCGGGGGCTCGTAGGGCACCTGGGGCACCGCCAGGCGGACAGGGGGGTCGTCGAGGTCATCGAACTCCGGCGGCGTAGCGTCCTCAAGCAGCTCGCCCTCCGCCGCCGCCAGCTCCCGGTCCACGATGCGGTCCGCGAGATCGCGCAGGTCGGCGGCGTCGAACACCAGTTGCAGGGGCACGTCGAGGTCGTACTGCTCCCGCAGGCGGGCCACGAACCGGGTGGCGAGCAGCGAATGGCCGCCCAGGGCGAAGAAGTTGTCGCTCACCCCCACCCGCTCAAGGCCCAGCACCTCGGCGCAGATCGCCGTCAGCCACTCCTCCACCGGCGTCTCGGGGGGCACGTAGGCCGCAGCGGTGGCGCCTTCCGGAGCGGGGAGGGCGCGGCGGTCCACCTTACCGTTGGGAGTGAGGGGAAGGCGGTCGAGGACCATGAAGGTGGACGGAATCATGGGCTCGGGCAGCCGGGCGGCGAGGAAGCGGCGCACCTCGGCGGGATCGGGGTCGCCGCCTCCCGGCGCGGGGGTCACGTAGGCGGCCAGCCGGCTGTCCTCCGGCAGATTCCTCATCACCACGACCGCCTCGCGCACGGCCGGATGGGCGGTCAGCGCGGCCTCGATCTCGCCCAGCTCGATGCGGAAGCCGCGCACCTTCACCTGGCCGTCGCGCGGCCGAGGAACTCCAGCACGCCGTCGGGCCGCCAGCGGACGAGGTCGCCGGTGCGGTAGAGGCGGGCGCCTCAGGCGCCGAACGGATCGGGGACGAAGCGCTCGGCGGTCAGCTCGGGCCGGCCGAGGTAGCCGCGCGCCACGCCGTCGCCGCCGACGTAGAGCTCGCCCCAGACCCCCGACCGGCACCGGCTCGGCCGTCCGGTCGAGCACGTAGACCCGGCGTGTTGGCGATGGGCCGGCCGATGGGCACCGGTCGCCGGACGGCGGTCGGCCGCCGTCATTGCGATGGCAGGCCGTGAAGGTGGTGCACTCCGTCGGGCCGTAGCCGTTGACGAGCGTGATGCCGGGCAGCGCGTCCAGGGCGCGGCGCACGTGCGCGGGCGACAGCGCGTCGCCGCCGGCCAGCAGCTGGCGCAGGCGCGCGCAGGGCCTCGGGTCGCTCGTCGACGACTGGTGGAAGAGGCCGGCGGTGAGCCAGAGGGTCGGTCACGCCATGGCGGGCGATGGCCTCGCCGAGCTCGTCGAGCGCGGCGCGGCGGCCGGGGAAGAGGACGCAGCCGGCCGCCGTTCAGCAGCGGCGCCCAGATCTCCAGCGTCGAGGCGTCGAAGGCGAGCGGCGCGAGCTGCAGGAAGGCCTGCGTCCGGCCCGAAGTCCGCGAAGCCCGGCCCCGGACCAGCCGGACGACGTTGCGATGGGTGACGGCGACGCCCTTTGGGCGGCCGGTCGAGCCCGAGGTGTACATCACGTAGGCGAGCTGATCGGGGGAGACCGCCGGCGGCGAGACCGCCTCGCCGTCCGCATCCTCCTCCGGCAGCAGGATCGCGCCGGAATCCACCAGGAGGAGGGCGTGGCGCTCCGCCGGGTGCTCGGGATCGAGCGGCAGATAGGCGCAGCCGGCCTCGAGGATGCCGAGCAGGGCCGCGATGAGATCGGGGGACCGCTCGCCCATCACGGCCACCCGCGTCTCAGGCCGGACGCCGAGGCGCAGCAGCCGGGCGGCGACCCGCGAGGCGCGCGCCGCGAGCTCGGCGTAGGTCAGCGCCTCGTCTCCATGGACGACCGCGATCGCATCCGGCGTCCGCGCCGCCTGCTCGGCGAAGAGGCCGTGGATCGTGGCCTCACGGGGGTGGACGAAAGCCTCGCCGCTCCACGCCAGGAGCTGCCTGCTCTCCTCCTCGCCCAGCAAGGGAAGGTCGGCGACGGGGGTGCCCGGCGCCGCCGCGATCCCTGCCAGGAGGTTGCGCAGGTGGCGCACCAAGCGCTCGATCGTGGTGGCGTCGAACAGGTCGGTGGCGTACTCCACCTGGCCGGCGAGCCCGTCCTCCACTTCGAACAGGGTGAAGGTGAGGTCGAACTTGGTGGTGGCGCTTTCGAGGCTCAGGGGCTCCAGGGCCAGGCCTGGCACATCGATGCTGCCCAGGCGCACGTTCTGGAAGGCGAGGACGGCCTGGAACAGGGGGTGCCGCGACAGGTCGCGCCGGGGCTTCAGCTCCTCCACCAGCCGCTCGAAGGGGAGGTCCTGGTGCTCGAACGCGTCGAGGGAAGTCTGGCGCACCCAGGCGAGCAGATCCTCAAAGGTCGGGACACCGGCCAAGCGGACGCGCAGCGCCAGGGTGTTGACGAACATGCCGATCAGCCCCTCCAGCTCGGGCCGCGGGCGGTTGGCCACGGGCGAGCCCAACACCAGATCGTCCTGGCCCGTCCAGCGCGAGAAGAGGACGCCCAGAGCGGCGGTGATCGTCATGAAGGGCGTGACGCCCAAGCGCCGACCCAAGTCCAGGAGGTTGTGGGTCATAGTCACGGGCAGGCTGGCGCCGCGAAAGCTTTCGACTGGCGGCCGCGGGCGGTCCGTGGGCAGCTCCAGGGCCGGGGGCGCGCCTTCGAGCTCCCGCCGCCAGAAGGCGAGCTGGCGCTCCAGCTCCTCGCCATCGAGCCACTCCCGCTGCCAGACGGCGAAGTCGGCGTACTGCACGGGCAGCTCCGGCAGCTCCGCTCCCCGTAGATCTCGGCCACCTCGCGGATCAGGATCCCGACGCCCCAGAGATCCGCGGCGATGTGGTGAACGGTCAAGAGGAGCACGTGGTGCTCAGGGTCGATGCGCAGCAGGCGGGTGCGGAGCAGCGGACCTTGGGCGAGATCGAACGGCCGCAGGGCCTCCTCAGTGGCGATGTCGGGAGAGAAATCCTCGACCGGCAGAGTCCAGCCGGAGGGCGCCGCGATCTCCTGGACGGGGTCCGCCCCACGAGAGGGGAACGACGTACGGAGCACCTCGTGACGACGCACCACCTCGGCGAAAGCCCGCTCCAGGGCGGGCACGTCGAGCGGTCCGCGCACGTCGAAGGCCGCGGGCACGTTGTAGGCGGGGCTGCCCGGAGTGAGCCGGTCGAGGAACCAGAGGCGCTCCTGGGCGAAGGAGAGGGGGATGCTGCCGTCTCGTGGCACGCGCGGAATGGGCCGGGCGCGGGGGGACTCCCCTCCCCCGCGGGCCTCCTCCACCCGCTCGGCCTGGGCCGCCAGAGTGGGGGCCTGGAAGATGGCCCGCAGCGGCAGCTCGACGCCGAAGGCATCTCGTATCCGCATCACGAGCTGGGTGGCGAGGAGGGAGTGGCCACCGAGATCGAAGAAATCGTCGAAGGCTCCTACCTTTTCCACTTCAAGCACCTGGGCCCAGAGTCCGGCCAGCACCTCTTCGACGGGCGTGCGGGGAGCGATCCGCGGTCCAGCAACAGTCCCTTCGGGGAGGATCGCCGCCAGGGCCTTGCGGTCCACCTTGCCGTTGGCGTTGCGCGGCAGAGCCGGCAGGGGCACGAAGGCGGCGGGGATCATGTAGTCGGGAAGGCGTTGGGCGAGATCCCGCCGCAGCTCCGTAGGAGAGTCTGCTCCAGGAATCAAACCGAGGTAGGCGGTGAGGCGAGGATCGCCTGCGCGGTCCTCGCGCAGCAGCACGACCGCCTCGGAGACCGCCGGGTGACGCCGCAGGGCGGCCTCGATCTCCCCCAGCTCAATGCGGAACCCCCGCAGCTTCACCTGATGATCGATCCGTCCCAGCGACTCCAGGAGGCCATCGGGCCGCAGCCGCGCGAGGTCGCCCGTGCGGTAGAGGCGCGCTCCAGGCTCGCCCGAGAGGGGATCGGGGATGAAGCGCTCGGCCGTCAGCTCCGGCCGCCCGAGATAGCCGCGGGCCACGCCCAGGCCGCCGATACAAAGCTCGCCCGCGGCCCCCAGGGGGACGGGCGCGAAAGCCCGGTCCAGGAGGTAGATCCGGGTCTCGGCAATGGGCCGGCCGAGCGAGATGGCCCCCTCCGGCGCCACCTGCCAGGCCGTGGACCAGACCGTGGTCTCCGTGGGGCCGTAGAAGTTCCACAGCCCGCGTCCCAGGGGGAGCAGGCGGTCCGCGAGATCGCGGCTCAGGGCCTCGGCGCCGGTGAGGAGGAGCATCCCCGGGCGGCCCGCCCAGCCGGACTCCAGGAGCATGCGGTAGGTGGAGGGGGTGGCCTGGAGCACGGTGGCGCCGAAGGCTTCCAGGGCGCGGGCGAGGAGCACGCCGTCGCCCGCCGTGTCACGGCTGAGCAGGGGCGTCGCGCCGCCGCCCAGCATGGGTAGGTAGAGCTCGGGGACCGAGAGGTCGAAGGCGGCGGTGGTGATGCCGGGCATGGCATCGCCCGGTCCCACGGCGTAGAGCCGGCCCATGGCGCGCGCGAAGTTGGCCAGGGCCCGGCGGGGGATCTCCACCCCCTTGGGCAGGCCCGTCGAGCCCGAGGTATAGATGACGTAGGCGCGGTGGTCCGGCCCCGCGGCCGGCGCGACCGGGACCAAGGGCGCCGCGCTCTCGCGGGCGATCTCCTCGCCCTCCAGCCCTTCCTGGGTGAGGACGAGGGAGACCCCGGCATCCTCCACCATGAAGGCGCGGCGCTCCGGCGGATGGGCGAAATCCAGGGGTAGGTAGGCGGCGCCGGACTTGAGCACGCCCAGGAGAGCCACCGGCAGCGCGGCCGTGCGCTCCAGGAAGATCCCCACGAGGTCCTCGGGCCCGAGCCCCTGCCGCCGCAGGTAGCGGGCGAGCTGATTCGAGCGGGCCTCCAGCTCGGCGTAGGTGAGGCACCAGCCCTCCCCTTGCCAGGCAATCGCCTCCGGGGTGCGCGCCGCCTGGGCCGCGAAGAGGTCGAGCACGTCCACGGGCGCCTCCGGCAGGGCCGTGTCGTTCCACTCCACGAGCACCTGGTGGCGAGCCATGGCGGTGAAGGCCGGCAGGGCGGAGAGCCGCAGGCCGGGATCGGCCGCGGCAGCGTCGAGCAACGCGGCCAGCAGATCGGCCATGCGGATCACCGTGGCGCGGTCGAAGAGGTCGGCGTCGTACTCCAGCGGCCCGGCGATTGAGTCCTCGTGCTCGAAGAGGACGAGCATCAGGTCGTAGCGAGCGTTGCCGTCGAACACGTCGAGCCCCTCGATTTCGAGGTCGCCCAGGCTGGCCGCGGCGCCGGGCTCGCCGCCGAAGAGCTGGACCAGGGCCTGGACGATGGGCATGCGGCTCGTGTCGCGCTCGGGCTGGAGGGCCTCCACCAGCTTGCCGAAGGGGAGGTGCTGGTGGGCGAAGGCGCCCAGGGCCATGGCGCGCACCCGCCCCAGCAGCTCGCGGAAGGTCGGATCGCCCGCGAGGTCGACCGCCAGGGGGAGCTGGGTGAGGAAGAAGCCGATCAGGGGCTCAACCTCGGGCCGGCTGCGGTTGGCGTTGAGGGTGCCGGTGATCAGCCGCTCCTGGCCCGAGAGGCGGTGAAAGAGGGCCGCGGCCAGGGCGGTCAGGACCATGAAGCGGGTCACACCCTCCGTCCGCGCCAGAGTCCGCAGGGACGCCGTGCGCCGCTCGTCGAAGAGCACGGTCTCGCGCCCGCCCCGGCCCGTGGGCTCCGGCAGCCGGGGACGGTCTGTGGGGAGGTCGAGCACCAGGGGGAAGCCCTGGAGCTGCTCGCGCCACCAGTCGAGCTCGCGCTCCAGAGTCTCGCCGGCCAGCCATTGCCGCTGCCAGACCGCGAAGTCGGCAAACTGGACGGGCAGGGTCGGCAGGGGCGAGCCGGCGTAGAGCCGGGCAAGCTCGCCCCAGAAGACCTGGAAGCTCACGAGGTCGCTCGCGATGTGATGGACCGTCATCAGGCAGACGTGCTCGCGGGGGGAGAGGCGCGCCAGCGTCACCCGCAGCAGCGGTCCGCGCTCCAGGGAGAACGGCCGGCGAGCGTCGTCGGCTGCCAGGGCCAGGACCGCAGGCTCCCGCATCCCGTCCGGGAGGGCCGAGAGGTCCACCACCGGCAGGGGCAGGCGCAGCTCCGGGGCCACTCGCTGCATGGGGAGGCCGTCCACCAGAGGGAAGGTGGTGCGCCAGGCGCCGTGGCGGTCGATCACCCCGTTGAGAGCCGCCTCCAGGGCATGCACCTCCAGCTTTCCCCGCAGCCGCGTGGCCGTGACCATGTTCGAGGCGGTGCTCTCCGGATCGAGCAGGTAGAGGAACCAGAGCCGCTCCTGGTCGAAGGTCAGGGGCCAGTCGCCCACGCCCCGGGGGCCGCTCACCCGCTCGATGGGCGGCGGCGCGGCAGGAGCCGCTCTACGCTGCTTCTCCCGCAACGCCTCGAACAAGGCCCGCTGCTCCGGGGTGAGCGAGGCGAGGCGGTCGGCGACGCTCACGCGTCCTCCTCGGAGAGCATCGCGGCCAGCTCCCCCTCCACGATGCGGTCCGCGAGATCGCGGAAGTCGGCCGCGTCGAACACCGTCTGGAGGGGCAGGTCGAGGCCGTAGCGCTCCCGCACACGGGCCGCGAACGAGGCGGCGAGCAGCGAGTGACCGCCCAGGGCGAAGAAGTTGTCGCGCACCCCCACCGGCGCGCAGCCCAGCACCTCGGCGGCGGTGGACGTCAGCCACTCCTCCACCGGCGTTTCGGGAGGCTCGTAGGGTGGCCGGGGCACCACCAGGAGGCGGGCCGAGGGTTCGGAGCCCGGCGGCTCGACGTCGTTCAGCAGATCGCCCTCCGCCGCCAGCTCGTAATCTGCGATACGGGCCGCGAGATCGCGCAGGTCGGCGGCGTCGAACACCAGTTGCAGGGGCACGTCGAGGCCGTGCCTCTCCCGCAGACGGGCGATGAGCTGGGCGACGAGCAGCGAGTGGCCGCCCAGGGCGAAGAAGTTGTCGCTCACTCCCACCCGCTCGCAGCCCAGCACGGCGGCGGCGGACGACGTCAGCCACTTCTCCACCGGCGTCGCGGGGGGCTCGTAGGGCGCCTGGGGCACCGCCAGGCGGGTAGGGGGGGCAGGCTCCGGCTCGACGTCGTCCATCAGATCGCCCGCGGCCGCCGCCAGCTCCCGGTCCACGATGCGGTCCGCGAGATCGCGCAGGTCGGCGGCGTCGAACACCAGTCGGAGAGGCACGTCGAGGTCGTACCGCTCCCGCAGGCGGGCCACGAACCGGATGGCGAGCAGCGAATGGCCGCCCAGGGCGAAGAAGTTGTCGCTCACCCCCACCCGTTCGAGGCCCACCACCTCGGCGCAGATTTCGGTCAGCCACTCCTCGACCGGCGTCTCGGGGGGCACGTAGGCCGCGGCGGCGGCGCCTTCCGGAGCGGGGAGGGCGCGGCGGTCCACCTTGCCGTTGGGAGTGAGGGGAAGGCGGTCGAGGACCATGAAGGCGGACGGGATCATGGGCTCGGGCAGCCGGCCGGCCAGGAAGCGGCGCACCTCGGCAGGATCGGAGTCGCCACCCTCCGGCGCGAGGGTCACGTAGGCCACCAGCCGGCTGTCCTCCGGCAGATTCCGCAGCACCACGACCGCCTCGCGCACGGCCGGATGGGCGGCCAGCGCGGCCTCGATCTCCCCCAGCTCGATACGGAAGCCGCGGACCTTCACCTGGCCGTCGCGCCGGCCGAGGAATTCCAACACGCCGTCGGGCCGCCAGCGGACGACGTCGCCAGTGCGGTAGAGCCGGCTCCCCCTCCCCCAGGGGTCGGGAATGAAGCGCTCGGCGGTCGGGGCCGGACGGGCGAGATACCCTCGCGCCACGCCGTCGCCCCCCGCGTAGAGCTCCCCCCAGACCCCCACCGGCACCGGCTGCAAGGCCGCGTCGAGCACGTACACCCGCGTCCCCCGGATCGGTTTGCCGATCGGCACCGTGGCCGCCAGCCGCTCGTCGGCCAGCTCCGCCACGGTCATCGCGTGGCAGGTGGTGAAGGTGGTGTTCTCCGTCGGGCCGTAGCCGTCGATCAGCGTACAGCCGGGCAGCCCCTCCAGGGCGCGGCGCACAGCGGCGGGCGACAGTACATCGCCGCCGGCCAGGAGCCGGCGCAAGGGGCGCAGCGCCGCCAGCCGCTCCTGGACCATCTGATGGAAGAGGCCCGAGGTCAGCCAGAGCGTGGTCACCCCGTGGCGGGCGATCGCCGCCGCCAGGTCGTCGAGCGCGGGGTGGCCGGGGAAGACCACCACCCGCCCGCCGTTGACCAGCGGCCCCCAGATCTCGAACGTCGAGACGTCGAAGGCCACGTTGACGACCTGCAGCAGGGTCTCACCCGAGCCCAGAGGGGCGTAGTCGGCCCCGGTCACCAGGCGCGCGACGTTGCCGTGGGTCACCGCCACCCCCTTGGGGACGCCGGTCGAGCCCGAGGTGTAGATCACGTAGGCGAGCTGGCTTGGGGAGACCGCGGGCAGCGAAAAAGGGACTTCAGGGACTCCAGAGACATCAGATTCTTCTTGTCCCTGTTGTCCCTGCTGTCCCTGTTGTCCCTCTTCCCCCAGGTCCAAGAAGATCGCTCCCGCATCCGCCAGCAGGAATCGCTGCCGTTCCTCGGGCAGCTCGGGATCGACCGGCAGATAGGCGCAGCCGGCCTGGAGGATGCCGAGAAGCCTGGGGATCAGGTCGAGGGAGCGCTCGCCCACGACGGCGATCCGCGACTCCGGGGCCACCCCCAGACGGAGCAGCCGTCCGGCCACCCGCCCGGCGCGGCGAGCGAGCTCGGCGTAGGTGATCTCCTCCTCGCCGCAGACCACGGCCACAGCGTCCGGCGTTCGTGCCGCCCGGGCGGCGAACAGGGACGGGATGGTGGCCCCGGCGACAGAGACCGCCAGAGCGGTGTCGTTCCACTCCACTGCGATCTGGTGGCGCTCGGCCGCGGTGAGCAACGGCCACGAGGCCGGCGGCGCCTCGGGAGCGGCGGCAAAGCCCTCCAGGAGGATCTCCAGGTGGGCCAGCAGGCGCCGGACGGTGGCCGGCTCGAAGCGGCGATCGGCAGTGAGGCGGAGGCTCAAGCTCCTGCGCGCCACCACGGTCAGGGTGAGCGGATAGTTGGTGCGCTCGGCGAGGATGGCGCTCTCGACCCGCAGCCCTCTCGGCCCGCCGGCGGAGGAGGGGTTGAAGGGATAGTTCTCGAACACCAGGAGGCTGGCGAAGAGCGGCTCGCCGGGCGGCAGCTCGACGAGCTTCTGGATCTCGGCCAGGGGCGTCCATTCGTGCTGGCGCAGCTCGAGCTGGCTCTCCTGGAGCCGCGGCAGCCAGGCGGCGAGGGGCTCGGAGCCCGGGATGGTGACCCGCACCGGCACGGTGTTGATGAACAGCCCCACCATCGACTCGACGCCGGGGAGCTCCGGCGGCCGGCCGGACACGACCGCGCCGAAGACGACGTCGGGCTCCTGCGCATAGCGCGAGAGGAGGAGGGCCCAGGCTCCCTGCACCAGGGTGTTGAGCGTCACCCGCAGGCGCTGTGCGAGAGCCTCCAGCGCGCGGGCGAGCGGCGCCGGCAGCACGGCCGTCCGCTCGTGATAGTCCTGGGGACGGCCGCCGTGCGCGCGGGCGAGAGCCCCAGGGCGGTCGTACGGCACCGGGGTGGGCGCCGTGAAGCCGTCGAGCTCGACGCCGCCAGTAGCTCAGGGCCGCGGTCGCGTCGCGCCCGGCGAGCCAGGCGACGTAGTCGCGGTAGGGGCGCGGCGGCGGCAATGCCGTCCGCGGGGCCTCGCGGCCGGCGACCGCCGCCTCGTAGAGCGCGAAGACCTCGTTCAGCAGCAGCGAGAGGCACCAGCCGTCGAACAGGATGTGGTGCGTGCTCCAGACCAGCCTGTGCTCCTGCTCGCCGGTGCGCACCAGCGCGATCCGCAGGAGCGGCGGCCGGCTGAGGTCGAAGCCCCGCGCGCGGTCGGCGGCGAGGAGGTCGCGCCAGCGCGTCTCGACGTCCGCGGGGGCGAGATGCCGCCAGTCCACGGACATCCAGGGGACCTCGGCGGCGCGCCGCACGAGTTGCAACGGCCGCTCGACGCCGCGCCAGAGGAAGCCGGTGCGCAGCGCGGCGTGGCGCTCGACGGTCCGCTGCCAGGCGGCGGCGAAGGCGGCCTCGTCCAGCGGTCCGGCGAGCACGGCGATGAACTGCTCGAAGTAGAGGTCCGCTCCCTCGCCCGTGTAGAGGCCGTGGAACAGCATCCCCTCCTGCATGGGGGTCAGAGGGTAGAGGTCCTCGATCCCGCGGCTGTTTTCGCGACCCGTGCCGAGCAGACGGTCGAGCGCCCCCTGATCCAGGCGTGCGAGCGGGAAGTCGGAGGGGGTGAAGCCGCCGGCCGCGGGCGACAGACAATGCTCGACCAGCGCCACGATCTCGGCGCAGAAGCCGCTCGCCAGCCGCTCGACGGTGGCCGGAAGGTGGCGCCCCGGATCGTAGGTCCAGCTCACGCGCAGGCGGCCGTCGAATACCAGCGCGTCGATGGCGAAGAGGGGGGTGCCCGCCGGAACCTCCCCCGCTGCGCCGCGCACCGGCTCGGGGGCGAAAGCGAAGAGCCCCCCCTCCCCCACCTCCGCGTCGAACCGGCCCAGGTAGTTGAAGGAGACCTGGGGGGCAGGAAGCGCGGCCAGCCGGTCTCCGGTCTCGGCGCCGGCCCCAGGGTCGGGAAGATAGCGCAGCAGGCCGTAACCCAAGCCCCGCCGGGGCACCGCCCGCAGGCTCTCCTTGACTCGCCGGATCGCCTCCCGGGGACCGCCCCCCGGCGGCAGCGTCAGGGCAAGGGGGAAGACGGTGGTGAACCAGCCGACGGTGCGCGAGAGATCGACGTCCGGGAAGATCTCCTCCCGGCCGTGCCCTTCGAGGTCGACCAGCAGCGTCCCCTCCCCCGTCCAGGGGGCGAAGGCGCGGACCAGAGCCGCCAGCAGCAGGTCGTTGACCTGGGTGCGGTAGACCTCCGGCACCTCCTGGAGGAGCGCCCGCGTCTCCGCTGCCCCGAGCTCGACGGCGACGCTCGCCCGGGTAGTAGGAGCGCCGCCGACCGCGAGGTCGCACGGCAGCGGCGGCACGGAGGCGGGGAGCGCGAGCCCATTATCGAGCCAATAATCGAGCCAATAATCGCGCCAATAATCCAGCTCCGCCGCGATCTCGGGAGAGCGGGAGAAGGCGGCCAGCCGCTCCGTCCAGCTCTTCCACGACGTGGTCTTCGCCGGCAGATCGAGCCCCCGGTACGCCGCAGCCAGATCCTCCAGCAGCACGCGCCAGGAGACGCCGTCGACCGCCAGGTGGTGAGCGGTGAGGAGCAGCCGGTCGCTGCCGTCCCGACGGAAGAGGGCGGCGGTGAAGAGCGGACCCTGCGCGAGGTCGAGCCCCGACTGGAGCTGCTCCGCGGCGGCTTCGAGCGCGCTCGCCACGCCCTCCGGCCTTGCCGTGAGGTCGACCTCCACGAGCGGCACCGGCGCGACGGGAGCGTGCACCTGCCGCCATTCATTGCCGGGGTCGCCGGTGCGCACGAAGCGCAGCCGCAGGGCGTCATGGTGGGCGGCGAGCCGGTCGAGGGCCGCCGCGAGCGACGCCACGACGAGCCGCTCGCGGGGGATCAGCAGGACGGCCTGATTGAACCGCCACGGCTCCCGCCGCTCCTCCGCGAAGAAGCGGCGCTGGATGGGCGTCAACGGCGCTTCGCCCACGACCGGACCCTGGTCCTCGCCCGGGCTCTCTAGGCTGCCGTCGCCAGCGGTGACAGCGGCGATGGCGGCGAGCTCGGCGATCGTCTGGCTCTCGAAGATCTGCCGGGGGGTGAGGAGCAGCCCCTCGCGCCGGGCCCGCGCCACGATCTGGATGCTCAGGATCGAATCGCCGCCGAGCTGGAAGAAGTTGTCGTGGATGCCCACCTCCGCGAGGCCGAGCACCTGGCGCCAGATGCCGGCCAGCCGCTCCTCCTTCGGCGTACGGGGCGCGCCGCACCGGCGGCCTCGTTCGCCGCCGGTTGCGCAGCGGGCAGGGCCTTGCGGTCCACCTTGCCGTTGGCGTTGAGCGGCAGCGCGGCAAGCAGCACGAAGAGCGAGGGGATCATCGCCTCCGGCAGGCGGGAGCGGAGAAAGGCGCGCAGGTCTTCCTCCGCGGCCCCGACGACGTAGGCCACGAGCCGGCTCTCCCCGCCCACCCCCGGACGCACCACGACTACCGCGTCGCGCACCGCTGGATGAGCGCGGAGGGCGGCCTCGACCTCCCCCGGCTCGATGCGGAAGCCGCGCACCTTGACCTGGAAATCGGTGCGGCCGAAGAACTCCAGCAAGCCGTCCGGCCGCCAGCGGACGAGGTCTCCGGTCCGGTAGAGCCGCCCTCCGGGCGCGCCCGTGAACGGGTCGGGGACGAAGCGCTCGGCGGTCAGCGCCGGGCGGCCGAGGTAGCCGCGCGCGACCCCTTCGCCGCCCGCCAGGAGCTCTCCCCAGACGCCCACTGGCACCGGCCGCAGAGCGGCGTCCACCACGTGCACGCACGTCCCCTGGATCGGCCGGCCGAGCGGCACCGTGGCGTCCCACCCCGCGGCGTCCCGCATGGGGAAGCAAGCGGTGAAGGTGGTGTTCTCCGTTGGGCCGTAGCCGTTGACCACCGTGCAACCCGGAAGGCCCTCCAGGGCGCAGCGCACGCGCGCGGGCGACAGCACGTCGCCGCCAGCCAGGAGCTGGCGCAGGGGGCGCAACCCCTCCAGCCGCTCCGCAACCATCTGGTGGAAGAGGCCGGCGGTCAGCCAGAGCGAGGTCACGCCGTAGCGGGCGACCGCGTCCGCCAGCTCGTCGAGCCCGGCGCGGCGACCAGGGAAGAGGGCCAGCCGGCCGCCGTTGAGCAGGGGCGCCCAGATCTCCAGCGTCGCGGCGTCGAAGGCGAGGTTGCCGAGCTGCAGGAAGGTCTCATCCGGGCCCAGGTCGGCCCAGCGGGCGCCGCGCACCAGGCGAACCACGTTGCCGTGGGTCACCGCCACCCCCTTCGGCTCGCCGGTCGAGCCCGAGGTGTACATCACGTAGGCGAGCTGGGAGGGAGAGACCTCAGGGACTCCAGGGACAACAGAGACCGCAGGCTCCTCTTGTCCCTGCTGTCCCTGGAGTCCCTGAGGTCCCTTTTCATCCAAGTCCAAGAAGACCGCTCCCGCATCCGCCAGCATGAAATCCCGCCGCTCCTCGGGCAGCTCGGGATCGAGCGGCAGATAGGCGCAGCCGGCCTGGAGGATGCCGAGCAGCGCGGCGATCAGGCCGGTCGAGCGCTCGGCCGTGACGGCGATCCGCGATTCGGCAGCCAGGCCCATGGCGAGCAGGCGGCCAGCCACCCGGCGGGCGCGGCGGGCGAGCTCGCCGTAGGTGACCTCCTCGTCGCCGCAGACCACGGCGACCGCCGCCGGCACGCGGGCGGCCTGCTCCGCGAACAGGCCGTGGATCGTCACCCCGGAGAGGACGGGAGGGGTATCGTTCCACTCGACCGCCACCTGGTGGCGCTCCGCCGCGGAGAGGGCCGGCAGGGCCGAAAGGCGGTGGCCCGGATCGGCGACCGCCGCCGCGGCCAGGCGCAGGAAGCGCTCCATGCGGCGCGCAGCGGTGGCGGCGTCGAACAGGTCGGCGTCGTATTCGAGCCCGCCCTGCAGGTAGTCGGGGTAGTCGAAGACCGTCAGCATCAGGTCGTAGCGGGACCTGCCGTCCCAGGCGTCGACCACTTCGGTGGAGAAGCTGGCGCTCGCCGCCGCCGAGTACTGGCCGTCGAGCGTCTGGACGAGCGTCTGGATGAGCGGCTGGCGGCTGGGGTCGCGCGCCAGCCCGATCGCCTGGACGAGCTGGCCGAACGGCAGGTCCTGGTGGGCATAGGAGCCGAGCGCCGACTGGCGGACGCGCGCCAGCAGCTCGCGGAACGTCGGATCGCCGCCGAGGTCGACGAGGAACGGCACCTGGGTGAGGAAGCAGCCGAGGACCGTCTCGATCTCCGGCCGGTTGCGGTTGGCGTTATTGGCCCCGAGGATCAGCCGCTCCTGGCTGGAATCGCGATACAGGAGGGTGGCGGTCAACGCCAGGACCAGCATGAAGAGGGTGGCCCCCTCCTGGCGGGCGAGGCTCCGCAGGCCGTCCGCCAGCTCGCCGCCGACGGTGAACGGGAGCCGGCCGCCATGCATGCGGAGCTGCGCCGGGCGCGGCCGGTCGGTCGGCAGGTCGAGGTCCACCGGGAAGCCGGCCAGCCGCTCGCGCCACCAGGAGGTGAGCTCGGCGAGGACCTCCCCCTGGAGCCAGCCGCGCTGCCAGACGGCGAAGTCCGGATACTGGACCGGCGGCTCCGGCAGCGCCGCGCTCTCTCCCCTGGCGAGGGCGTCGTAGATCGCCACCAGCTCCCCCCAGACGATCTGGGAGGAGATCCAGTCGGTCACCAGGTGGTGGACGGCGAGCAGGCAGACGTGATCCCAGTCGCCCAGACGCACCAGCCTGGCGCGCACCAGGGGCCCGAGCTCGAGGTCGAACGGCGCCGCCATCCCCTCCTCCACCAAGCGGAGCGCCTCGCGCTCGCGGCGGTCTGCCGGCAGGCCGCTGAGATCGATCACCGGCAGCGGCACGGGGCGGGCGGCGACCACCCGCTGCAAGGGCCGGCCGTCGACTGTGGGGAAGACCGTGCGCCAGGCGGCGTGGCGCTCGGCGATCGCCGTCAGCGCCATCTCCATCCGCGCGGGCGCGAGCGTCCCGCGCATACGGGTGACCGCCGTGATGTTCAGCCCTGCGCCGTCGGGGAAGAGCTGCTCCATGAACCAGTAGCGCTCCTGGTCGAACGACAGCGGCCAGTCCCCCTCGGCGGTGGGGCCGCTCACCCGCGGGATCGGCGGGACTCTGAGGATGCGCGCGGCCTTCTGCTGCTTCTCCCGCAGCGCCTCGAACAGGGCCCGCTGCTCGGGCCTCAGCGAAGCCAGGCGGTCCGCGACGCTCACGCCGTCTCCTCCAGGGCCGGGAGCTGGGAGAGGCGGACGTCCGGATCGGCCGTGGCCCGGTCCAGGAGGCGTTGGAAGAGGGCCAGCCAGCGCGCCACCGTGGCCCGGTCCAGGATATCGGCGTTGAACTCCACCGGCCCGGAGAAGCCGAGGTCGTCGTAATTGTAGAGGCCGAACATCAGATCCCAACGGGAGTTGCCGTCGTAGAGCGGCACGGCTTCGGAGTCGAGGCTGCCAGTATCCGCGACATTCGCATGGCTCGTCCCCTCCAGCACGAGGAGGAGCACCTGCACCACGGGGAAGCGGCTCGGGTCCGGCGCGATCTCCAACGCCGTTACCAGTTTGTCGAAGGGCATGTTCTGGTGGCCGTAGGCGAGGAGGGAAGCCTTCTTCACCCGCGCCAGCAGCTCGCGGAAGGTGGGATCGCCCGCGAGATCGACGGGGAAGGGAACCTGGGTGAGGAAGAGCCCCGTCACCGCCTCCAGCTCCGGCCGCGGGCGGTTGGCGCTATTCGAGCCCACCACCAGCCTCTCGCGGCCGGTCAGGCGGAAGAGGAGGGCGTCCACCAGGGCGAGGAGGGCCATGAACGGCGTCACCCCCTCGCTCCGTGCCAGGGCACGCAGCCGGTGGGCGGGCTCGGGGCCGGTCGAGAACGGAATCATGCCCCCCCGCTGGCTCTGCCTTGCCGGCCGTGGGCGGTCGCCCGGTAGATCGAGAACGAGGGGGAAGCCGGCCAGCTCGCGCCGCCAGAACTCCGTGTAGTCCGCCAGGATCTCGCCGCTCCACCATTGCCGCTCCCAGACGGCGTAGTCCGGGAACTGCAGCTCGGGCTCAGGGAGGGGGCTCGCGCGCCGGGCATGGGCCGCATCGTAGAGCACCATCATCTCGTGGAGGACGACCTGGAAGGTGATCCAGTCGGTGACCGTGTGGTGGAGAGTCAGGAGGCAGAGATGGTCCGCGGGATCGAGCCGCACCAGGGCGGCGCGCACCAGGGGGCCGTGTTCCAGGTCGAAGACCGCCCGAGTGCGATCGAAGAGGGCGCGGCACCCCTCGGCCTCCCGCCTCTCCGGCGGCAGGGCCGTGAGGTCGATCACGGGCAGGTCAAGAGGCAGCCTCTCGGCGATCCGCTGCACGGGCCGGCCGGCCACGAGGGGGAAGCTGGCGCGCAGCACGGCGTGCCTGCGGACGATCTCCCGCAGGGCCGCCTCCAGGGCCGCAACGACGAGATCTCCCCGCAGGCGGCTGTTGGCATCCACGTTCCAGGAGACCAGACCGGGGTTGTCCTGATGGAGCCGCCAGAGCCGCTCCTGGTCGATCGAAAGCGGCCAGTCGCCGGCCGCCAATCCCTCCTGATCACTGCCCGTGACGCGGGGCACGGGAGGCGGCTGCGGGGGAGCGGCGGCCTGCTGCTTGCGGCGCAGGGCTTCGAACAGGGCCCGCTGCTCCGGCGTGAGCGCCGAGAGACGATCCACCACCGTCAACGTACCGTCTCCATCTCGGCCAGCTTCTGCGCCGCCTCCTCGGGCGACAGCCCCTCGACCAGGGCGAACAGGGCTTCGAGGTCCTCCTCGCTCTCCTCCCCCTTGGCGCGGCCCACGGCCTTGGCGAGCTCGGCCACGGTGGGCGACTCGAAGAGCGCCGTCACCGGCAGGTCGGCCGCCAGGCGGCTCTTGATCTGGGTGACCATCTGGATGGCGAGGAGCGAGTGGCCGCCCAGATCGAGGAAGCTGTCGTCGACGCCCACGGGCGCGATGCCGAACAGCTCCTCCCACAGGCTGGCCAGGCTCTCCTCACGCTCGTTGCGGGGCGCTGTGTAGGGAGTCGAGAGGGTCGGCCGCGGCGCTTTTTCACCGCGACTGCCAGGGCTCATCTGGGAGAGCAGGGTCTCGGCCGTCACGAGGTCGGCCTCGGCGATCAGGCCACGCACGTCGCGCGAGGCCACGACGGCGCGGGGGAGGTCCGCGGCCAGGAAGCGACGGAGGGCTTCGCCGCTCTTCTCGGCCGAGACGCCCCAGGCGTCGAGCCCCTTCTGGACCTCTTCTGCGGACATACCGGCGAGCCCTCCCGCCGCGGCCACCAGCCAGCCGTTCCACTGGTAGGGGTCCCAGTGAGCCGTGACGACCCGGGGACCGGCGACCGACGCCCGCTGCTGGGCCAGGGCGTCGAGGAAGGTGCCGGCCGCGGCGAGGTCGAGCTGCCCCAGGCCGCCGGTGAAGGCCAGGGTGGAGGACATGAGGAGGAGGAAGGCCGGCGGCTCGGGGGCGGCGCTCACCGCCGCCACCCAGGCCGCGGCGCCGCGGGTGGCAGGCTCGATCGACGCCAGAAGGGACTCGGCCGTCTTGAGCTGGATGAGGCCGCCGGTGAAGGCGCCGGCGGTGTGGAAGACGCCCTGGATCGGTCCCAGGACGGCACGGGCCGCGGCCAGCACCGCGGCCGGCTCGCCTTTGGGGATGCCCGGTGTCTGGCCGGGGATCGCCACCCGGGCGTCCAGATGGCGGACGAGATATTCGGCGAGCGCCGCGCCCGCGCCGTGATCCCCATCGGTGATCAGGTAGGCGGCACCCAGATAGGCGGCACCCCGGACGAGGTCCCCTGCGGGGAGGGGCACCGGCTCGAAGTCCCGCACCCAGCGCTGCCGGCCGCGGTAGGCCACCGTGCTGCCGCCTGCTCCCATTCGGGCTTCGGCCAGGATCTGGTCCACGAGGCGGTCCGGAGAGGACAGGGAGACGTCGACGCTGGCGCAGGTCAGCCGCGCCGACTCCTGGTGGATCACCTTCACGGCCCCCAGGACGGTCGCCTTGGCCGGGTGGATGGGATCGCCGTCCACCACCTCGTGCAGACCGTTGGCCACGACCGTGATGTGCATGGGCTCGGGCTCTCCCCCGCTGGCGGAGACCGCCTGCTCCAGCCGCACGAGGCTGAGCAGGCCCGCGGCCTGGGCCTCGTCGTAGGTGGGCTCCGCGGCTGTCACGCCCCGGAGGTGGAGGACATTGGCGGGAATGGGGAGAGCAGGCTCCTCGCCGGGTGCGACCGTGACCACGGCCCGCCCCTCCCCGCGCAGCCGCTCCGCGATGCGCTCCCCCAGGCCAGTTTCATCAAGGAAGATCAGCCAGCCGCCATCGTCCTCCTTCGGGGTCGTAGCCAGGGGCACCTGCTTCCAGGACGGCACCCAGAACCAATCCGCAATCTCGGTCCGGGGAGTCGTCTCCGCAGCAGGGGCGCTGCCCTGGGCTGGCGGGTCAATCCAGTAGCGCTGGCGCTCGAACGGGTAAGGGGGCAAACCCACCCGGTGCCGCCGCTCGCCCGCGAAGAGCATGGCGGGATCGAAGCGGGCGCCCGCCGTCCACAGGCGGCCGAGGGCGTCGAGGAGGAGGGCCGGCTCCGCCCCCTCGCCAGGCCGGCCCAAGGTGGTGGCGGCAACCGGGGCCGCGGTGCCGAGCTGGCGAACGAGGGTGGAGAGCGTCGCACCGGGCCCCACCTCCAGCATCACCCGCTCGGGCTCGCGCAGCAGCTCGGCGAGGCCCTCGGCGAAGCGCACGGGCTGCGTCATGTGGCGGGCCCAGTAGCCGGAGTCGGCGAGGTCGGCGGCGGTGATCCAGGTGCCGGTGACGTTCGAGACGTAGGGGATGGCCGGCGCCGCCACCGGCAGGGTCCGGGCGATCTCCGTCAGCGGCGCCGCGGCCGGGGCCATCATGGTCGAATGGAAGGCGTGGGTAGTGGTGAGGCGCAGGCAGGCGACTCCATCTCCCGTGAGCCGCGCCTCCAGCGCCGCCACCGCCGCCTCCGGGCCGGCCACGACGCAGAAGTGGGGGCCGTTGGTGGCCGCGAGCGACAGATCTTCGTTCAGCAGCGGCCGCACCGCGGATTCCGGCAGCGGCACGGCCAGCATGGCTCCCGCGGGCAGCTCCTGGATGAGCTTAGCCCGCCGTGCCACCAGGGCCAGGGCGTCCTCCAGGGAGAGGACACCCGCGAGGGCCGCGGCCACGTATTCGCCCAGGCTGTAGCCGATCATCGCCTGGGGACGCACGCCCCAGGACAGGAGCAGCCGCGCCAGGGCGTACTCGACGACGAACACCGCGGGCTGGGCGAGCTCCGTGCGGGCCAGCCGCTGCCTCGCCTCGTCGAGCGGCGCACGTCGCAGCATGGCCCGCAGGTCGGGCCCATTTCCGGACCGCGATGCTCCCGTGAACAGCATCTCGCGGAGATCCGCCCCCAGATGCGGCGCGAGGATCTCCGCGCAGCGATCGATCTCCGCGGCGAAGACGGGCTCGGAGTCGTACAGCTCCCGGCCCATGCCCACCGCCTGGTCGCCCAGCCCCGGGAAGAGGAACACCACGGGCCTCTCGCTCCCCTCGAAGCTGCCGCGGGCGCCCCGTCCTTCCCGCAGGGCGGCCACGGCCTCGGTGCGGTCGCGGGCCACGAGGGCCCGGCGCTTCGCGAACGCCTTGCGCCCCATCTGCAAGGTGAAGGCAACGTCCCCGATATCCAGGTCCTCGCTCTCCAAGCGATCTGCCAGACGCTGGCAGGCGGCGTCCAATGCAGTCTCCGTGCGAGCCGAGACCGTCAGGAGCTGCCATGGCCTGGACGGCACCCGAGGGCTCCATCTCCGGCGCCTCCTCCAGCACGGCGTGGACGTTCGTCCCCCCGAGGCCGAACGAGCTGACGCCGGCCCGCCGGGGCGAGCGGTCCGCGGGCCAGGGGAGGGCCTGGGTGGGGACATGGAACGGCCCGAAGTCGCACTGCGGGTTGGGCCGCTCGAAGTGCAGGCTGGGAGGGATGGTGGCGTGCGTGAGGGCCAGGGCCACCTTGATGAGCCCGGCGAGGCCCGCCACGGTGTTGAGGTGGCCAAAGTTGCTCTTGACCGAGCCCAGGGCGCATGACTCCGTGCCGCCCGCCGCCGCGAAGGCCTGGACCAGGGCCGCCACCTCGATGGGATCGCCCAAGGCCGTGCCGCTGCCGTGCCCTTCGACGTAGCCGATGGAGGCGGGCTCGACCCCGGCCATCAGCAGGCTCTCGGTGATCACCTCCGCCTGCCCTTCGACGCTGGGGGCGGTGAAGCCCACCTTGCCGGAGCCGTCGTTGTTGACCGCCGAGCCGCGGATGACCGCATAGACGCGGTCGCCGTCCGCCAAGGCGTCGGCCAGGCGCTTCAAGACCACGACGGCCGCGCCGTTGCCCACGACCGAGCCGCCGGCTGAAGCGTCGAAGGACCGGCAGTGGCCGTCCGGCGAGGCGATCCCCCCCTCCTGGTAGAGGTAGCCGTCCTTGGACGGCAGGGCGATCGAGACCGCCCCGGCGAGGGCGAGGTCGGACTCGCCCGCGAGCAGGCTCTGGCTCGCCATGTGGACGGCCGTCAAGCCCGTCGAGCACGCCGTCTGCACCAGCACGCTCGGCCCCTTCAAGTCGAGCTTGTAGGAGAGGCGGGTGGCCAGGAAGTCGCGGTCGTTGAGCAGCATGGCCTGAAGCCCGCCCACCGTGGCCAGCAGGCCGGGGTTGGGCAGGAGGTTCGCGAGCAGGTAGTAGCTGGTGCCGGAGCCCACGAACACGGCCGCCCGGCCGCCGGCGCGCGAAGGGTCCTGGCCGGCGTCCTCCAGGGCCTCCCAGGCGCATTCGAGGAGGATGCGGTGCTGCGGGTCCAGGATCTCGGCCTCGCGCGGCGTGAAGCCGAAAAAGGCGGCGTCGAAATCCTCGACACCGTCGAGCACGGCGCGGGCGCGGACGTAGGCGGGATCGGCCAGCAGCGCGGGATCGACCCCGGAGGCCAGCAGCTCGTCGTCGCCGAAGAAGGAGATCGACTCCACCCCGGCGCGGAGGTTCTCCCAGAAACGCTCCAGGGTCGCAGCACCGGGGAAGCGGACGGCCATGCCGATGATGGCGATACCCTGGAGCTGGGGATCTTCACTCATGAATCGGACTCCATTCATTCAATCGTCATTGCGGCCCCGGCGCTTCGCCCGGGCCTGACTCATCTGTTGCAGCGCCTCCTGCCGGCCGCGAGTGCGGGCGCGGACCGCCTCGACCTTCTCTTCCACGGCCTCGGCCCGGGGCTCTTCGGCGAGCCGCCGGGCCAGCGCGTCGATGGTGGAATGGCGGAACAGCTCGGTGACGGGCAGGTCCACCCCGAGCGCGGCCTTGAGGCGGCTGTGCAGCTTGACGACGAGGAGCGAGCTGCCGCCCGACTCGAAGAAGTTGTCGTGAACGCCCACCCGCGGCAGGCCGAGAACCTCGCGCCAGACAGCCCCGATCTCCCGCTCCAGCTCATTGCGCGGCGCCACGAACCCGGCGCCCGCCTCGGCCACCGTGCGCGGGCGCCGGCGGAGTGCGGCCCGGTCCACCTTGCCGTTGACGGTCAGCGGCAGGCCGGGGAGGAGCACGAACGTCCAGGGCACCATGGGCTCCGGGAGCGTCTGCTGGAGGGCGGCCCGCATCTCCGCGGCCGTGGGAGCCGGCTGCCGCGAGGGTACCACGTAGCCCACCAGCCGCTTGTCGCCCGGCACGTCCTCGCGCGCCAGCACCACCGCCTCCCGCACGCCGGGGTGGCGCAGCAGCGCGGCCTCGATCTCCTCCAGCTCGATGCGGTGGCCGCGGATCTTCACCTGGAAGTCGACGCGGCCCAGGAACTCCAGATTGCCGTCGGCCTTGTAGCGCGCGCGGTCACCCGTGGCATAGAGCCGGGCTCCCGGACGGCCCGCGAAGGGATCGGGAAGGAAGCTCGCCGCCGTCCGCTCCGGCAGCCGCGCGTAGCCCACGCACAGGCAGTCGCCGCCGATGTAGAGGTCTCCCGGCACGCCCGACCGGGCAGGGCTCCAGCCGGCGGTCGAGCACGTGGTAGCGGGCGTTGGCGATGGGCCGGCCGTAGGGGATGCTGGGCCAGCGGGGATCGACCTCGGCGACAGGGAACCAGTTGGACCAGATCGCGGCCTCGGTGGCGCCGCCGAAGCTGACCACCCGGGTGCCGGGGAAAGCCTCCCTCACCTGGTCGGGCAGCGAGACGGGGATCCAGTCGCCGGAGAGCAGGGCCAGGCGCAGGGGCGCGCCGCGGCCGGGCCCGAGAGGGTCAACGAAGAGGGGGACGAGCTGCTGCAAGGCCGCGGGCGCCGAGTCCCAGATCGTCAGGGGCTCGGAGGTGAGCAGGCCCGCCAGCCGCTCGGGATCGCGCAGCGCCGCCTCCGGGGCCACGTGGATCGTGGCGCCGGCCGCCAGGGTGCCGAACACGTCGTACACCGAGAGGTCGAAGCACGGCGAGGTGACGAACAGCAGCCGGTCGCCCGGCCCCACGCCGAAGGTGCCGTTGACCCAGCGGATGAGATTCACCACCGGCCGGTGCTGCACCACGATCCCCTTGGGCACGCCCGTCGAGCCCGAGGTGTGGATGACGTAGGCCACGGCCTCGGGCACCGCGCCCGCCTGCCGCGGCGCCGGCCGCTCAGACGGCGAGGCGGCGGCGTGCCAGCCGGTCCACAGCCGCTTGCGGCGCTCCGGCTGATCGCCGCGGGTCAGCACTACGTCATAACGGAACCGCAGCTCGTTGTCGAAGCCTTGCAGGCGATGATGGACCTCGGCCCGTCCCAATTCGCGGAAGAAGTCCTCGTCCACCTTCAGCTCCAGCCGGGGCGCGCCGAGCGCCTCCTGCCGGCGTGGGTCCAGGACGTCCGCCACCAGCACGGCGCCGCCCGGAGCCAGGAGGCGCAGGGCCGCCTCCAGCACCCGTTCGAGGTAGAACGGGCCGGGGAAGAACTGCACGGTGCTGGCGAGGATCACGAGGTCGAAGCTCTCCCCTACCCAGGACTCGATCTCGTGGGCGAAGCCCGTGGGCAGCTCGACGTGGGCCATGCCCTCGCGCACGGCCCGTTCGCGGTTGCGCTCCTGGGTGCGCTCTGAAGGATCGAGCCCCACGTAGCGGGCCACCCGCGGCGCGATCTCCCAGAGGATGAGCCCGGAGCCGCTGCCGATCTCCAGCACCCGCGCCCCGGGCCGGAGCCAGGGCGCGGCGAGGGCCACCACCCGGTCGCGGTACTCGTCCACCTCGGCCTCGCTGAACGGCTCGCCGGTGGTGCTGCGGACGAAGCCGCCGGCCGTCACCCGGTCCACGGCCCGCTCGGCCACGTAGTCCCAGAGCGAGGTCACGCCCGCGGCATCCAGGGGCTCGGGCGCGGGGCGGGGGTCGGCCACGTCCAGGCAGACGACGTCGGCGAGGCGCGGCAGCCGCCACTTGAGCTCCTCGACCGCCGCGAGGCGCGAGGCGCCGGTCACGAGGATGCCGGCCCCAGTGCCGGCGAGGATCGTCTCCACTCGCTCCGCCGGCCATGAGGCGTCGAGCGGCAGGTAGGCGGCGCCGGCCTTGAGCGCGCCCAGCAGGGTCACGACGAGGTCGAGCGAGCGCTCCATCCAGACTCCCACCGGCGCCGAGGGCCCCGCTCCCAGGCGGCGCAGCAGCCCGGCCAGCCGGTTGGCCCGCTCCTCCAACTCGCCGTAGGTCAGCGACCTCGCCCTCGTACACCGCCGCGAGAGCGTGCGGATCGGCATCCACCCGGGCCTCGAACAGCTCCTGGATCAGGGGATCGTCCACGGCTTGCCGGGCCGTGTCGTTCCACTCCGCGAGGATCTGGTGGCGCTCGGCCGCGTCGAGCAGGGGAAGCGAAGCCGGCGCGGCCCCGGCGTCGTCTACCGCCGCCGCCAGCAGGATCGCGAAGCCGTGGCACAGGCGCGCCGCCGTGGCCGGCTCGAAGAGGTCGGTCGCATACTCCAGGGCTCCCGAGAAACGGCCGTCCTGGTGCGCCAGGGTGAAGGCGAGGTCGAACTTCGCCGTCTGCCCCGGCACCTCCTCGGGGCTCAGGATCAGGCCGGGCAGCGCGACCGGGGCGAGCGGAGCGTTCTGGAGAGCGAGCGCGACCTGGAAGAAGGGGGTGCGCGAGAGGTCGCGGTCCGGCTGCAGCTCCTCGACCAGCTTTTCGAACGGCAGGTCCTGATGGGCATAGGCCCCCAGGGTCGTCTCCCGGAGCTGCCGCAGGAGGTCGCGGAAGGTGCGGGCCTTCCCCAAGTCGGCCCGCAGCACCAGGGTGTTGACGAAGAAGCCGATGAGCCCCTCGGTCTCCAACCGGTTGCGGTTGGCGATGGGCGAGCCCACGGCCAGGTCGCCCTGGCCCGAGAGCCGGGCGAGCAGGGTGAGGAGGGCCGCGGCGAGGACCATGAATGGTGTTGTGCCCTCGTGCCGGCCGAGGGCCACCAGGCGCGCCGAGAGATCGCCGTCCAGGGCGAACGGGCGCTGGGACCCGCGGGCCGTCACCACCGCCGGCCGCGGATGGTCGGTGGGCAGCTCGAGTCCCGCGGGCAGCCCCTGGAGCTGCCAGCGCCAGTAGCCGATCTGCCGCTCCAGCCGCTCGCCGGAGAGCCACCGCCGCTGCCAGGCCGCGAAGTCCGCGTACTGCACCGCCAGATCGGGCAAGGGTATCCCGCGATAGAGGGCCGCCACCTCCCGCATCAGCACCCCCAGCGACCACAGGTCGGAGACGACGTGGTGCAGGGTTAGGAGGAGGGAGTGCTCCTCCGGCCCCAACCGCAGGAGCGCGGCGCGCAGCAGAGGGCCGCGGGCGAGGTCGAAGGGCTGGCGGGACTCCTCGGCGGTGAGGCGGGCGCGCTCGGCCTCGCGGGCCGCTGCCGGCAGGCTCGCCAGGTCCACCCGGGGGAGGGGGGTCCAGGCCGAGGCGGACGCAGGCGGCGCGATCTCCTGGCGGGGCTCGCCGTCGCGCTCGGGGAAGGCGGTGCGCAGCGTCTCGTGGCGGCGGACGACCTCGCGCAGGGCCACGGCGAGCCCTTCCACGTTCAAGCTCCCTCGCAGGCGCAGGGCCAGGGGGACGTTGTAGACCGAGCCGCCGCCCTGGAGCTGATCGAGGAACCAGAGCCGCTCCTGGGCGAAGGAGAGGGGGAGCTCCCCCGTCCGGTCCGCGGGCAGGATGGGATCGACGGCCTCTCCGCCGCTCTCCCCCGCCAGCGTGACAGCTTCGACCGCCCGCGCCAGCTCCTCCAGGGTGGGGGCCTCGAACAGCCGGCGCAGGGGGAGGTCGACGCCGCAGGCCTCACGCACCCGGGAGACCACCTGGGTGGCCAGCAGCGAGTGGCCGCCCAAGTCGAAGAAGCTGTCGTGGCGGCCGATCCTCTCGATCCCCAGCACGTCGCTCCAGAGGCCGGCCAGCAGCTCCTCCAGGGGGGTCGAGGGCGGCACGAAGCCGCTGCCTCCGGCCGTCTCCTCAGGGGCGGGCAGGGCGCGCCGATCGACCTTGCCGGTGCCGGTCAGCGGCAGGGCGTCGAGACGCATCCAGAGGGTGGGCACCATGAAGTCGGGCAGGGTCGCGGCGAGGAAGGCCCGCAGCTCGCCCCAGGAGGGCTCGGGCACACTCTCTTCGGTCGGGCGGAAGACGCACCAGGCGGCGAGGCGCTTGGCCCCCGCGCCCGTCTCGCCTCCGCGCACGCCGGCCACGGCCTGGAGCACGGCGGGATGGCGGGCGAGGGCGATCTCGACCTCGGCCAGCTCGATCCGATAGCCCCGCACCTTGACCTGATGATCGCCGCGGCCCAGGAGCTCAAGGGTGCCGTCCGGCAGCCAGCGGGCGAGGTCGCCGGTGCGGTAGAGGCGCTCGCCGGGGTTGTCCACGAGAGGATCCAGGGCGAAGGGATCGGGCACGAAGCGCTCCGCCGTCAGGTCCGGCCTGGCGAGGTAGCCGCGGGCGAGGCCCTCCCCTCCCACGTACAGCTCGCCCGGGACGCCGGCCGGCACCGGCTCCAGGCTGGGGCCGAGGAGGACGACGCGAGCGTTGTCCAGAGGCCGGCCGATCGACGGCCGCTCGGGCCAGCCGGCGGGATCGCCGTCCAGGGTCAGCCAACTGGCGGCGTGGGTCTCGGTGGGGCCGTAGTGGTTGTGGAGCACGGCCCCCGGCAGGCCGGCGAAGAGGGCGCGCACCTGCGGGGTGACGTAGAGCTGCTCGCCGGCCGCCATGACCTCCCGCAGCGCGAGAGTGACGCCGGTATCTTCGGGGTGCGCGGCCGCCGCGACCGCGAGCTGCTGGAGGGCCACCAGGGGGACGAACAGGCGCTCCACCCGGTCCTCCGCGAGCAGGCGCAGCAGGGCCGGAGCGTCGCGCCGGGTCTCCTCGGAGACCAGCACCAGGGTGCCGCCCGAGGCCCAGGTGGAGAACGCCTCCTGGAACGAGACGTCGAAGGCGAAGGGCGCGAACTGGAGAGTGCGCGTCCCCACCCTGGCCGACGAGGTGCGGAGCTGCCAGGAGAGCATGTTGACGGTCGCCGCGTGGCTCATGGCGACCCCCTTGGGGCGGCCCGTCGAGCCCGAAGTGTAGAGGAGATAGGCGAGGCTCGCCGGGTCGGCCCCGAAATCCCAAGGCTCGATGTCTCCGTGGGTGCCGCCAGCCTTCGCGATCGCATCCTGCGTGAGCACGACCGGCGCGCCCGCGTCCTCGATCATCACGCGCAGGCGCTCCGGGGGATTGGCGGGATCGAGCGGCAGGTAGGCCCCGCCCGCCTTGAGCACGGCGAGCACGGCCACCCACTGCTCGATCGAGCGCTCGCAAAGGATGCCCACGGGCACGTCCGGCCCCACGCCCTGCGATTGGAGGCGCCGGGCCAGGGCTCCAGCCCGGCGCTCCAGCTCGGCGTAGGTCAGCCGGTCCGGACCGGCGAGCACGGCTATCGCCTCCGGCGTGCGCGCGGCCTGGGCTGCCACCAGCTCGTGGACCAGCAGGCCCCGCGGATGGGGCACCGGGTTCCGGCTCCAGGCCAGGAGCTCCCCTTGCTCCTCCGCCGTCAGCAGGGGAAGGCCCGAGAGGCGGCTCTCCGGCAGCGCCACCGCACCGGCCAGCAAGGTCGCGAATCGTCCCACCAACCGGCTGGCCGTAGTCGCGTCGAACAGGTCGCGGTTGAACTCCAGGCTACCGGCGAGATCCTCTCCGAGATAGAGGGTGAGGTCGAACTTGGCGGTGGGGATCTCGATCTCCACCAGCTCCGCCGCGATCCCCGGCAGCTCCAGCTCCTGCACCGGGTTGCGCAGCACCAGCATGACCTGGAACAGGGGCGTGCGCCCCATCTGGCGCTCGGGCGCCAGCTCCTCCACCAGCCGCTCGAAGGGGAGGTCCTGGTGGGCGTAGGCGTCCAGGGTGGCGGCGCGGACGCGGCGGGCGATCGCGGTGAAGGTGGGATTCCCCGCGAGGTCGGTCCGCAGGGCCAGGGTGTTGGTGAAGAAGCCGATGAGCCCCTCGATCTCCAGCCGGTTGCGGTTGGCGATGGGCGCGCCTACGACGAGATCGGACCGATCGGTCGGATCGGTCCGATCCGTCGGATTCTGCGGAGCATGCCGCGCCAGCAGGGCGTCGAAGGCGGCGAGGAGGGCCATGAAGAGGGTCCACCCCTCGCGCCGGCTCAAGGCCCGCAGGCCGGCCGCCAGGGCGTCCGGCAGGGAGAAGTTGACCTGGCCGGCCCGCGAAGCCCCGGCGGTCACCGGAGGCCGCGGCCGGTCCGTGGGCAGCTCCAGCGCCTCGGGGGCGCCGGCGAGCGCCCGCCGCCAATGCGCCAGCTCCCCGGCCAACACCTCACCGGCGAGCCAGCTCCGCTGCCAGGCCGCGAAGTCGGCGTACTGCACCGGCAGGGCGGGCAGGACGTCGCCCCGGTAGAGGGCCGCCAGCTCGCGCAGCAGGACAGGGAGCGACCAGGCGTCGGAGACGACGTGGTGCAGGGAGACGGCCAGCAGGTGGTCTTCCCGGCCGAGACGGAGGAGAGAGGTGCGGGCGAGCGGACCGGCGGCGAGGTCGAACGGCCGCCGCGCTTCCTCTGCGAGCAGCCGCCGGGCCTCGGCTTCGCGCTCCTCCGCCGGCAGCGCGGAGAGGTCGACCGCCGGCAGCGCCGCCGGGGAGGGATCGAGGATCACCTGGAGGGGCTCGGGCACGGCATCCCGGAAGACCGTGCGCAGCGACTCGTGGCGCCGGACGATCTCCGTGATGGCCGCCTCCAGCGCCTCCGCCCGCAGCGGCCCCCGCAGGCGCAGGGCTCCCGGGACGTTGTAGGCCGGGCTCTCCGGCTCCAGGCGGCTCAGGAACCAGAGCCGGCGCTGCGAGTAGGAGAGAGGCATGCCCGCGGGCGCCCGCGGCACGGGGACGATCGGCGGCGAGACCGGCTCGCCCTGGGCCGTTGCCAGCCGCCGCGCGAGAGCCGCGGGCGTCGGCGCCTCGAAGAGCGCCGAGACCGGCAGGTCCACGCCGAAGGCCGCCCGCACCCGCGATACCAGCCGGGTGGCGAGCAGCGAGTGGCCGCCGAGGTCGAAGAAGTCCGCGTCCGGGCCGACCTGTCCGACTCCCAGGACATCGGCCCACAGGCCGGCCAGCAGCCCCGCGGCCGCAGAGGCCGGAGCCGTGGCGCTCGCGGTGATCCCGGCGGTCGCCCCCGGGGCCGGCAGGGCGCGCCGGTCGAGCTTGCCGGTCGCCGTGAGCGGCAGGGCGTCGAGGCGGACGAGCTGGGACGGCACCATGGTCTCGGGCAGGATGGCGCGCAGGAAATCCCTCAAGGCAGCCGGCGCGAGGTCCGCGTCGGAGACGATCCAGGCGGTGAGCCGCTCGCCACTCTCATCGGCGCCCACGGCCGCGGCCCGCACCTGGGGGTGGCGAAGGAGCGCGGCCTCCACCTCCCCCGGCTCGATGCGCACGCCCCGCACTTTGACCTGTTGGTCGGCCCGGCCCAGGAGCTCCAGGGTGCCGTCCGGCAGCCGGCGGGCGAGGTCGCCGGTGTCGTAGAGCCGCTCGCCATCTCCCTGAGGATCAGGAACGAAACGCTCAGCCGTGAGGTCCGGCCGGCCGAGATAGCCGCGAGACACCCCGGGGCCGCCCACGTGCAGCCGGCCCGTCACGCCCACGGGGACCGCCCGGCCCGCAGGGTCCAGGAGCTGGATGCGGGCGTTGGCGATCGGCCGGCCGATGGGCACCCGCGCCGGGTCCTGGCCCGGCTTGCACACCCAGCGGGTGGTGTCGATCGAGATCTCCGTCGGCCCGTACTGGTTGTCCAAGGGCACAGCCCCCGCTGAGAACCGGGAGAAGAAGCGGTCCCGCAGCTCGGGCGACAGAGCCTCGCCGCCCGAGAAGACCTGGCGCAGCGACGTGCAATCCTCGACCCCCTCCTCACGCAGGAAGGCGGCGAGCAGCGTGGGCACGAAGTGGACGAAGGTGACGCCGCAGCCGGCGATCGTCCGCACCAGGTAGGCCGGGTCCTGGTGCCCGTCCGGCCGGGCCACCACCAGCCGCGCCCCGGCGAGGAGAGGCGCGAACACCTCCCAGATCGAGAAGTCGAAGCTGAACGCGGCCTTGAAGAGCACGGCGTCGGCCGGAGTCAGCCGGTAGGTCTCCTGGGCCCAGAGCAGCCGGTTGACGAGGCCGCGGTGGGGGAGCATCACTCCCTTGGGCCGGCCGGTCGAGCCCGACGTGTAGAGGACGCAGGCGAGATTGCCGGGAGCGGCCCGCGGTCCGTCCACGAGCCCGCCCTCCTCCTCACCCTCGAACGTCACCGTCCGCACCGTCCGCACGCCGGCCGGCAGGCGGTCCCGCAGATCCTCGCGGGTGAGCGCCACCTCCGTACCAGCGTCGGCGAGCAGCAGGGCCAGACGCTCCGGTGGATAACCAGGATCGAGAGGCAGCCAGGCCCCGCCCGCTTCGAGGATGGCCAGCATGCCGATCACCATCTCCGGCGAGCGCTCGACGCACAGCCCCACCACGGATTCCGGTCCCACCCCTGCGCGCCGCAGGCGGCCGGCGAGCTGCCTGGAGCGCGCCATCAGATCCCCGTAGGCGAGGATGGCCCCGTCAGCGCTGAGAACCGCTGGCGCTTCCGGCGTCCGCGCCGCCTGGATCGCCACCAGATCGTGCAGGCCGAGGTCCCGCGCCAGGGGAGCCGCCGTGTCGTTCCACTCCGCGGCGAGCTGCCAGCGCTCGGCCGGAGCGAGGAGGGGGAGAGCCGAGACAGGACGCGCGGGATCGGCGGCGGCCCCGGCGAGCAGGGTCCGGAAATGGCCGATCAGGCGAGCGATCGTGGCCGGCTCGAAGAGCGAGGTCCGGAACTCGAGGCCGCCGCTCACTCCGTCTCCCAGCTCGTGGAGGGACAGGGTCAGGTCGAACTTGGCCGCCGTGGTCTCGTACTCGACGATGCCGACCTCCAGCCCCGGCAGCCGCGGCGGCCCGCCCGGCGAGCTCAGGAGGGAGAACATGGTCTGGAAGACAGGAGTACGGGCCGGATCGCGCTCCGGCGCCAGCTCCTCCACCACCCGCTCGAAGGGGACGTCCTCGTTGCCCTGCGCCTCGCGCACCCGCTCGCTCACCCGCCGCACCAGCTCGCCGAAGCCGGGGGCGCCGGTGAGCGGCGCGCGCAGCGCCAGGGTGCTGACGAAGAAGCCCACCATCTCCTCCAGCTCCCGGCGGCTGCGCCCCGCCGAGGCGATACCGACGGCGAAGTCCGCCTGGCCGGCGTAGCGGGCGAGGAGGGCGAAGAAGCCGCCGAGGAGAACCGTGAACAGCGTCGTCCCCTCGCCGCGGGCCCGCTCCCGCAGTGTGTTGACGAGATCCGGCGGCAGCTCCACCCGCCGCGCGACCCCGGCACGGTCCATGACCGGCGGCCGCGGCCGGTCCGTGGGCAGCTCCAGGACAGGGACGCCTTCCAGCTCCCGGCGCCAGAAGGCGAGCTGCTCGTCGAGGACCGCGGAGGCGAGGGCGCTCCGCTGCCAGAGCGCCCAGTCGGCGTAGCGCAGGGGGAGCGGCGGCAGCGGCTTCGCGGCATAGGCCGCCGCCAGATCGCGCAGCAGGATCTGCAACGACCAGCCGTCCGCCGCGATGTGGTGGACGGTCAGGACGAGCACGTGCTCGGCCTCCCCCAGCCGGATCAGGAGGAAGCGCGCGACCGGTCCCCGCTCGAGATCGAACGGCCGTCGCCACCTCGGAGCGCACCGCGTCGCGGACCGCCGTCGCGTCCAGCTCGAGTCCGCTCCAGGGGTACCGGCCCGCCACCCGGGAGCACGACCTGGACCGGCTCGCCAGCCTCCTCCCTATAGACCGTGCGCAGGGGCTCGTGCCGGCGCACGACCTCCCCCAGGCTGGCCGCGAGCCGCGTCTCGTCGAGCGGACCCGTGAGGCGCAGGGCCAGGCGCACGTTGTAGGCCGCGCTGCCCGGGCTCCAGCCGATCGAGGAGCCAGAGCCGCTGCTGGGCGAAGGAGAGCGGGTGCGGACCCGCGACGCGGCGCCGCAGGGATGGATGCCACCGCCGCCATCAGCGCCTCGGGGCGGGAGCGCCTCCAGTCGCTCGGCGAGCCCGGCCACGGTGGGGGCCTGGAACAGGGTCGCGCACCGGCACCTCCACCCCGAACGCCTCGCGCCGCGCGGAGCACCACCCGCATGGCGAGCAGCGAATGGCCGCCCAGGGCGAAGAAGTCGTCGTGGATGCCCACGCGCTCCAGGCCCAGCACCTCGCGCCCAGATCCCCGCCAGCCTCTCCTCCGCGGCGTTGCGCGGCGCCGCGCTCCGCCACCGGGCCGCGAGCGCTCCGGCGCCGGCAAGGCCCGGCGGTCCACCTTGCCGTTGGGCGAGAGCGGGAGCGCCGTCGAGGATCGACGAACGCCGCGGGCACCATGGTGCCGGGCAGGCGCGCGCGCAGGAACCCTGAAAGCTCAGCCGCGAGGTCCGGATCGTCGCCCTGCGGCACCACGTAGGCCACGAGCCGCGCGCCCTCGGGACCGTCCGAGCGCAGGGCCGCGACCGCCTGCCGCACGGCCGGATGCTGCGCCAGGGCCGCTTCGATCTCTCCCAGCTCGATGCGGAAGCCGCGGAGCTTGACCTGATGGTCGAGCCGGCCGAGGAACTCGATCTCGCCGTCCGGGCAGCCAGGCGCACCAGGTCGCCCGTGCGGTACATCCGGGCGCCGGGCGGTCCGGACGGGTCGGGGACGAAGCGCTCCGCCGTCAGCTCCGGCCGGCCGAGATAGCCGCGCGCGAGCCCCTCGCCGCCCAGGTACAGCTCGCCGGGGACGCCCACGGGCACCGGCTCGCCGTACCGGTCCAGCACCCGCGCCCAGGTGTTCGGCGAGCGGCCGGCCGATGGTGACGAGCGAGGTGCCCCGCGGCACCGACCGTCCAGGTCGAGTACGTCGTGTCTTCGCGTGGGACCGTAGAGATTGACCACACGCTCGACCTGGGAGTGGGCGTAGATCCGCTCCACGAGGTCCGCCTTGAGCGCCTCGCCCGCCAGGTTGACCGTGCGCAATCCCCGCCGGCAGCCGGCCGCCCACCAGCTCGGCCATGGGCGAGGGCACGGCGTTGACCAGGGTCACCTCGTCGAGCGCCGCGAGCTGCGGCAGCCGCGATCACGTTCGGCGCCAGGATCACCCGGCCGCCCATGGCGAGCGGGACGAAGATCTCGAAGATCGAGAGGTCGAAGCAGACCGAGGTGGCGGCCAGCACCCCTTCGAGGTCCGCCCGCGGGAAGGTCGCCAACGCCCACTGCACAGGGTCGACGGCGCTCCGGTGCGCGATCCCCACGCCCTTGGGCCGGCCGGTCGAGCCCGAGGTGTAGATGACGTAGGCGAGGTTGCCCTCACTTGCCGCCGCTGCAGAATCCGACCGATCCGACCGATCAATCTGCTCCACCAGCACCAGGGGGCCGGAGAAGGACCCGAAGCGGCCGGCGAGCGCCGATTCGGTGACCAGCAGCTCCGCGCCCGAGTCCGTGAGCATCAGCTCCAGTCGCTCCTGCGGGATAGGCAGGATCGAGCGGCACGTAGGCGCCGCCCGCCTCCAGGATCCCCAGGATCGCCGCCACCAGGTCCGGCGTACGCTCCAGGCAGAGGCCGACCCGCACCTCGGGGCCCACCCCCAGCCCGTGCAGGAAGCCGGCAAGCTGTCCGGCGCGCGCCACCAGCTCGCGGTAGGTGACCCGCTCCCGCTCGCCCACCACGGCCACGGCGTCCGGTGTGCGCGCCGCCTGGGCGGTCACGAGGTCGTGGAGGCAGAGGCCCGCCGGGAAGGCGGCCCCGGTGTCGTTCCACTCCGCCGAGACCTGCTGCTGCTCCGCCGCGGTGAGCAGGGGGAGCTCGGGAGAGGCGCTTCGCGGGATCGGCCGCAAGGCCCTCGAGGAGCGTCCGCCAGTGGCCGAGCAGGCGGTCGATCGTCAGGGGCTCGAAGAGGGCGGTGGGATATTCGGCCACGGCGTCCCAGCCGCCATCCGCGCGCGGCGAGATGGCGAGGAGGAGATCGAGCTTGGCCGTGCCGCTGTGGCGGCGCAGGGGCTCCAGGGTAAGCCCCGCGGCGCTGCGGGCGGGCAGCGGCTCCTCCAGGACGAGCATGGTCTGGAAGAGCGGGTTCTGGCTCAAGGCCCGGCTCGGCTGCAGCTCTTCGACCAGGCGCTCGAACGGCAGGTCCTGGTGAGCGTAGCCGCCCAGGGCTGCCTCCCGCACCCGAGCCAGGAGATCGCGTAGCGCCGGGTCGTCCCCCACCTTCACGTCGAGCACCAGGGTGTTGACGAAGAGACCGATCAAGCCCTCGACCTCGGGCCGCCGGCGGTTCGCGACCGGCGTGCCCACCGGGATCGCCGTCTCGCCCGTGAGCCGCGCGAGCAGGGCCTGGAACGCGCCGAGCAGGGCCATGAAGACCGTGATCCCCTCGCGCCGGGCCAGCCGCTCGACCGCCGCCACCGTCTCCGCCGGCAGGTCGAGGAAGCGCACGGCGCCCCGCGGATCGCGCACCGCCGGCCGCGGCCGGTCCGCCGGCAGCTCCAGGACCGGCAGCCCCGCAAGCCGCCCCCGCCAGTACGAGAGCGACTCCGCGAGCGCCTCTCCCTCCTGCTGCCAGACCGCGTAGTCGGCGTATTGCACAGGAAGCTCGGGGAGCGGCGAAGCGCTGGCATAGAGGGCTGCCAGCTCATCGAGGAAAATCCCCAGCGACCAGCCGTCCGCGGCGATGTGGTGGAAGGTGACGAGCAGCCGGTGCTCCTCGGCTCCCAGGCGCAGCAGAAGCCCCCGGCAGAGAGGGCCGCGGGCAAGGTCGAAGGGCCGGCTCGCCTCCGCCCTCGCCAGCCGCTCCGCCTCGGCCGAAAAATCGGACCGCTCAGTCAGATCGATCAGGGGGAGCCACCCGCGCGCAGGCTCCACCCGCTGGAGCGGCTCGCCGTCGCGCTGAGGGAAGACCGTGCGCAGGGCCTCGTGGCGCCGCAGCACCTCGCCGAAGGCCGCGGTGAGGGCGGCAGCGTCGAACGGCCCGGAAAGCCGCACCTCGCCCGGCACGTTGTAGACGGCCGTGCCCGGCTCGAGCTGCTCCAGGAACCAGAGCCGGCGCTGGGCGAAGGAGAGGGGCAGCGGCTCGCCCGGGGTGCGCGGCACCGGACGAATCGGCGCCGAAGGGGTCTGCGACGCCGCGGCGATCCGCTCGGCCAGCCGCGCCACGGTGGGCGCCTGGAAGAGAGCGGCGAGCGGCAGGTCCACCCCGAAGAGGCGGGAGATCCCGGCCACCGCCCGCGTGGCGAGGAGCGAGTGGCCGCCGAGGGCGAAGAAGTCGTCGTGGATGCCCACCCGCTCGCGGCCGAGGAGGGTCGGCCCAGAGCCCTGCCAGCAGCTCCTCCTCCGGCGTCCGCGGCGCGTCAGAGCCCGCTTCCTCCAACGCCTCGGCCTGGGCCGCGAGGGCGGACAGGGCGGCGCGATCCACCTTGCCGTTGACGTTGAGCGGCAGGGCCGGCAGGGGCACCCAGGCCGCGGGGACCATGGCCTCCGGCAGGCGGTCGCGGAGGAAGCTCCGCAGGTCTCTCCGGCAGCTCCGGCGCCACGAAGGCCACCAGCCTTCTCTCCGGCTCCCCGAGCGCCAGCACCGCGGCTTCGCGTACGCCGGGATGCTCCAGCAGCACCCTCTCGACCTCGCCGGGCTCGACGCGGACGCCGCGGATCTTCACTTGGTCGTCCAGACGGCCGAGGATCTCCAGCGCCCCGTCCTGCCCGCGCCGCGCCAGATCCCCGGACCGGTAGAGCCGCGAGCCCGGTGCGCCGAAGGGATCGGGGACGAAGCGCTCGGCCGTGAGGTCCGGCCGGCCCAGGTAGCCGCGGGCGAGCGGTCCGCCCAGGCAGAGCTCGCCGGGAATCCCCACGGGCTGTGGATTTCCCTCACCGTCGAGCACGCGCGCCACCCTTCCGGCAAGGGAGCGGCCGATGGGCACCGTCCAGGCCTCGCCATCCTCCGGCCGCACTGCGTGCAGGGTGGCCGACACCACGGCTTCGGTAGGGCCGTAGCAGTTGAGGAGGGGCACGCGGGCGAGCGGCGTCTCCCTCCAGCGGCGGACGGTTTCGGTCCTCAGCTCCTCGCCGTAGGTGCCCACGAGACGCAGACTCTCGGGTGGATCGATCTCCAGGTCCTGCACCCAGCGGCTGAAGAACGCCGTGGGGAGATCGATGATCGTCAGCTCGAGCTCTGCGATCCGCGCGCTCAGCTCGCGGGTGCCCCACAGCTCCGGGCCGCGCAGCGCCAGGGTCGATCCCGAAAGGAGCGCCGAGAAGACTTGCTCCACCGCGGCGTCGAAGCCGGACGAGGGGAACTGGAGGACCCGGTCGCCCTCCGTCATCCCATAGGCGCGGGCCCAGGTCAGGCAGTGCTCGACGGCCGCGGCGTGCGTCACCGCGACCCCCTTGGGACGACCCGTCGAGCCCGAGGTGTAGATCAGATAGGCGAGATTCTCCGGCAGGACGCGCGGCAGCGGCTCCGCGCTCTCCTCCGGCGGCAGGTCGTCGAGGATCAGGAGAGAAGCGTCCGTCCCCGGCAGTTGCGACGCGATGCGCCGCTGGGCGACCACGACCGCCGCTCCCGCGTCCTCGATCATGAAGGAAAGCCGCGCCGGCGAAGTGTCCGGATCGAGCGGGAGGTAGACGCCGCCTGCCGCAAGGATGCCGAGCGCGCCCGCCACCAGGTCGGCCGAGCGCTCGACGTAGAGGCCGACCGGCATCTCGGGCTCGACACCCAGACGCCGCAGATGCCGGGCCAGCCGGGTCGCCCGCGCCATCAGCTCGGCGTAGGTGAGCCGCTCGTCCTCCAGGGTCACGGCAAGAGCTGCCGGCGACCGCTCCGCCCGCTCGGCTACCAGCTCGTGCAGGGGAAGGGCCGGCACCGGACCGGAGGGCTCAGCCGTGGCCCGCCAGTCCGCGAGCAGCTCCGCCTGCTCGGCCTCGGTGAGCAGCGGCAGGTCCGACAACGCACGCTCCGGCGCCGCCACGGCCGCAGCCAGCAGGGTCCGGAAGTGCCCGAGCATGCGCTCGGCCGTGACGGCGTCGAAGAGATCGGCGTCGACCTCCAGCGACAGACCGATCCCGCCTCCCGGGAGCTCCGCCGCATTGAGCGAGACCTCGAATTGCGCCCGCCGCTCGGAAAGACCGATCGACTCCAGCTCCAGGAGCCCCAGCGAGATCCGGGCCCCCTCCTCGCCCAGCGCGAAGGCCGGCAGGCCAGGGTCGTCCCCCGGGCGCCGCTGCTGGAGGGTGAGCATCGTCTGGAACAGGGGCGAGCGCGCCGGATCGCGATCGGGCCGCAGCCGCTCCGCCAGCAGGACGAAGGGGAAGTCCGCGTGCTCCAGCCCGGCGAACGCCGTGTCCCGCGCCCGGTTAAGGAGCATCGCGAAAGAAGGATCACCCGCGAGGTCCGCCCGCAGGGCCACGGGGTTCACGAAGTAGCCCACCACCCCGGCCCACTCCGGCGCGCTCCGCCCCGCGGTGGGAGCGCCCACGGCGAAGTCCTCCTGGCCGGCGTAGCGGCCGAGCTGCGCCTGGAAGGCGGCGAGGAGAGCCGTGAACAGGGTGGCGCCCCGCGTTGCCGCGAGCCCCCGCAGTGGACCGGCAAGCCCGGCCGGCAGCGCCGCCGTCCGCGAGAGGCCACGCCACCCCCGCACCGGCAGCCGCGGCCGGTCCGTGGGCAGGTCGAGGTCCCGCACGCCTTCGAGCGCTCCACGCCAGTAATCCCAGAGCCGCGTCCCCCGGCGGTCCAGAAGGCCGGCCTGCCAGTGCACGAAGTCGGAGTAGGTCAACGCTGGCGCCGGGGGGATCTCCTCCCGCGCGTAGAGCGCCCCGAGGTCCCGCGCCAGCACGGCGAGCGAAGCGAAGTCCACGGCCAGGTGGTGCACGGCGAGGAGGACGATCCGCCGCCGCCCCAAGGCGGACCCTCATCTGCGGACCTCTTTCGAGATCGAAAGGCCGCCACGCTTCGGCGGCCAGTTCCCGCTCCGCATCCATCCTTTGGAAGTCCACCTCCGCCTGCCGGCAGCACCCGCCGCACCGGCTCGCCTTCGACCTCCCGAAACACCGTGCGCAGCGCCTCGTGCCGGGCCGTCAGGGCCTTCAGCGCCCGCTCCAGGGCCACGGCATCCAACCCCCCCCGCACCCGCGCCGCCACCACCACGTTGTAGGCCCCGGCCTCGGGGGCCAGCCGCTCCAGGAACCAGAGCGCCCGCTGCCCCGGCGAGAGGGGCTGATCCCCCGGCGAGGGACAAGGCCCGCGGCAACGGCACGTCCCACGCCGGCTCCTCGGCCAGGCCGCTCAGCAGATCGTCCGCCAGCTCCGCGATTCCCACGCCCCGCAGCAGCTCGGAGAGCGGCACGGGCAGGCCCAGCTCCCCTTCGACGCTCGCCTTGAGCTCCACGGCACTCAGAGAATCGAGCCCCAGGCCGGTCAGCGGCTGGCGGTCCCCGATGCGCGACGCGGGCACGCCCAGGATTGCGGCGGCCCGCTCGCGCAGCCAGGCCTGAAGCATCGGCCGGCGCTCCGCCGGGTCCAGGGCCGCGAGCCCGCCACGATCGAGAGCGATCCCGATCTCCGGCGCCGGGTCCGCCGCCGCCAGGGCGCTCCGCCCCACCACCTTCAGCTCGCCCGCCAGGTAGAGCTTCCGGCAGAGCCGGCGCTGCACCTTGCCGCTGGAGGTCTTGGGCAGCGAGCCGGCGCGGATCAGCACCACCTCGTGCACCTGCACCTCGTGCTCCTCGGCCACCGCCCGGCGCACCGCCTCGGCGACCTCCTCCGCATCCATCCGGCGCCGGCGCTCGACCTCCTGGACGATCACCAGCCGCTCCTCGCCCTCCGCCTCCACGGCGAAGGCGGCGCCGCCTCCCGGCCGCAGAGCCGGATGGCTCGCCTCGGCCGTCAGCTCGACGTCCTGCGGGATAGTGGTTGCGGCCGCGCAGGATGATCAGGTCCTTGAGCCGGCCGGTGACGAACAGCTCGCCGTCCGGCGACGAACCCGAGGTCGCCGGTGCGCAGGAACGGGCCCGCGATCTCCGGTCGTCCGCGCCCATCCAGGAAGGCGTCGAAGTCGCGCGTCCGTGCCTCCGGGTTGCCCCAGTAGCCGGCGGCCACGCTGGGTCCGGCGACCCAGATCTCCCCCACCCGTCCCGGCGGGCAGCTCGACCCCGGTCTCGGCGATCGACGATCACCAACCGCTGCCCCATCCAGGCGCCGGCCGCAGCTCACCAGGCGGCGGGCGCCCGGCGCCTCGGCCGCCGCCGGCACGACGTCATGGCGCTCCAGGGCCGCGGCCTCCACCCAGGCCACGCGCGGCGCCCGGCCGCGCACGCCGCCGGCCACGAACAGCGTCGCCTCGGCCAGGCCGTAGCAGGGATAGAAGGCCTCGCGGCGGAAGCCGCAAGGCGCGAAGGCCGCGGCGAAGCGCTCCAGCGTCTCGGCCCGCACCGGCTCGGCGCCGTTGAACGCCACCCGCCAGCTCGCGAGGTCGAGCCCGGCGCGCTCCTCCGGGCTCGACCCTGCGCACGCACAGCTCGTAGGCGAAGTTGGGGCCGCCGCTCGTCGTGCCCCGGTAGCCGGCTGATCGCCTCCAGCCAGCGCAGCGGGCGCTGCAGGAAGGCCACGGGCGACATCAGCACGCACCGCGCCCCCGCATGGAGCGGCTGCAGCACGTTGCCGATCAGCCCCATGTCGTGATAGAGCGGCAGCCATCCCACCACCACCGAGCGCTCGTCCTGCTCGAAGGCCGCGCCGATCATCCGCTCGTTGTGCAGCAGGTTGGCGTGGGTGACCATCACCCCCTTGGGCTCCGCGGTGGAGCCCGAGGTGTACTGGAGGAACGCCAGGGAGTCCGGGTCCGGCTCCCAATTCATCTCCGGAGCCGCTCCCTCCCCCTCCCCTCCCAGCTCGTCGGTGGCGATCCAGCGCACCGCAGCCAGCTCCGGCGCCAGTGCTTCCAATCCCCTCGTCCCGGCCAGCACGGCCGAGGTGGTCAGCGCTGCCCGCGGCCCGGCGTCACAGACGATGGAGCGCAGGCGCGCCTGGGAGCGGTCGTTGGGCCGGGGGGGATAGGCGGGCACCGCCACCACGCCGGCGTAGAGGCAGCCGAAGAAAGCGGCGATGAAGTCGAGCCCCGAGGGATAGAGGAGCAGTGCCCGGTCTCCAGGCGCTACCGCCTCCATCAGCGTTGCAGCGATGCGCCGCGCCTGGCGGTCCAGCTCCTCATAGGTCAGCCGTCCGGCCGCGGTCTCACCGTCGGCCAGAAAGGTGAACGCCACCTGCCCAGGCCGTTCCGCCGCCCGGACCCGCAGCATGCCGGCCAGCGTAGCGAACCGGACCGTCGGCGAGACCATGCGCTCCGTCAAGGCAGGGCTCCCCCGGCCTCTGAAAAGAGAAGCGAAAGGCAACGACCTGAAACCTGCGTAAACCCAAATTTTCTCATCGGTTTGACGGGCGTTACAACAACAGCGGCGGGTTCCCCCAAAACACGGGAGAGGGCACCACTCCTGGCCCAACATATAGTGCCTCTGCCCCGTTCCACCGAGACATTGCCATCTCTGGATGTCCCGTCTTGCCGCGCGCCACACACTGAGAGAAGCGAGGCTGAAGGTCTGCCCCGTACCCTCGAAAGGAGAACCCATGCTTGGTACCGGCATCAATGAAAGACTTGAAGAAAACCCCCTCCGTAAGGAGTTGATCCATCACCCGTTCTTCAAGGAAGTCCGCAACTCTCCCGGCCTGGATCGCGAGAAGGTCGGCGTCTTCCTCGGCCAGTGGTGGCATCCCCTGCACTACTTCCCGCACTTCCTGTCGCGCACCATCGACGTGGTGCCGATGCTGGAGATGAAGACGGCGATCTCGAAGATCCTCTATCAAGAGCTCGGTGAAGGGACCCCCGCACGGGCTCACGAGCGGATCTACGTCTCGACCATGACCGACGCCGGCTTCGACGCGGCCACCGTGTCCGAAGCGCCGCCCTTCGAGGAGACCCGCCGCCTGGTGCAGCGCTATCAGGAAGCCTCGGCCGACCGGCTGAGCGCCCTGGGCTTCGTCTATGGCACCGAGGTGGCCGACCTCGCCATGGTGGGCGGCATCGGCAACGCCGTCCGCCGCGTCACCGGCGTCCAGGACCTCCCCTGGGTGGACATCCACGTCCTCCAGGAGCCCGACCACGTCGAGCAGGTCAACGAGGCCATCGAGCCGGACTTCGCCCCCGGCGAGATCGACCAGATCGTGGCCAGCGCCGAAGAGATGTGGAGCCTCTGGATCGCCTTCTTCGACCGCCTGCGCAAGGTGATGTTCAGCAGCGAAGAGGTGCCGGAGCCCGCGGCGGTCGCCACGGCGTAGAGAGTTGGAACCGGGCGCGGCGCACGGGAGAGTGCGCAGCGCCTTTCAGGCCGTTCCCTGCGGAAGAGCGTCCCAGCCCAGAACCTTGATCCCCGGGATCGTCAGGCGGTCATCGTTCGTCAGGAACGAGGTACATCCCCGCTGCAGCGCGGTGGCCGCATGGATGGCATCCGGCAGCTTGATGCGGGAAATCGCCCGAAGTCTGGCGGCTTCGGTGAGAAGCTCTCGGGTGATTGGGACGACTGAGAAGAAACGGCTGTCCTGAAGAAATACCTGAAAGGTTTGGGCCACGTCCGTCCGTCCCAGCTCCAGCGGCTTCACCAGGCACTCAGCCAGGCTCAGCTCGCTGGTGACTCCGAAACACGTCCCCGTATCCAAGGCGGCCAGGACTCGTCTCGCCGCTCCAACCCAGGGCTCTACCTCTTCAAGCACGTAGATGAAGAAGTTGGCATCGAGATAGACCTTTTCGCCGAGCGTCTCCTTTAGCGTTCCCAATCGTCACGCTCCGCTCGGAGGAAGGCATCCACCTCGGCAGCGTTGGCAAAGCAGCCTTTCCCCTTACCGATAAAGCTCACGAGAGGGGGTCTCTCTGTGGTGGGCTGCTCGACCACTACGGTGATCTCCGCCTGGGCGCCGACAGCCAGTACCGGGTGGTGAATCTCGATCACCCCTTCTCGCTGGACAGTGACATGCTCTCGGATTGTCTGGCTCATCGCCGCTCTCCTCGCATATCATCCCTCCTTCAGCACCTTCCCGTCCAGCCACTGGAGCACCACCCGCAGGGCGTCCTGCCGGATCTCGTGCCCCATGTCGAACTCGCGGTAGGTGAGGGTGACGCCGTAGGGACGCAGAGCCTCGCGCGACTCCCGGGCCTGCTCCACGGAGATCCGGTCGTCGCGCGTGCCGTGGATTACCAGCACGGGAAAGCCCTCCTGCTCCGGCAGCTTCGGCAGAGTCTCAGCCAACTCGGGCGGAAACCAGGTCGAGAGGGCGGCGAGCCCGGCGAAGCGGGAAGGCTCGCGCATGGCCAGGTCGTACCCCATCACCCCGCCCTGGCTGAAGCCGGCGAGGACCACCCTCCTGGGATCGATGGGATAGCGCTTCAGGGACTGATCGACGAACTCGCGCAACACCCCAGCCGAGCGCTCGAAGGCCTCGACGTCGGGCGGCGCCCCCGTGCGGAGGGGGAACCATCCGTAGCCATACTCGCCGTTGCCGAACGGCACCGCCACGGGACCTTGAGGACAGAGGACGATGGCGCGCCCCCCGTGCAGGAGAGGAGCAAGCCCCAAGAGGTCGTGAGCGTTGGCGCCCCAACCGTGGATGGCAATGATCGCCGGGAAGGGTCCGTCCCCGGCTGGAACGTGGGCGGTATAGAGAAGACTCATGGGATTTTGGATTTTAGATTTTGGATTGGGGGCTCTGGTTGCGAGCTCTCAAGGTCTTGATGGAGGCGACGGTCATGGCCACGATCTGATTTGTCTCTTCCAGGAGTTCCTTCAGACGATCGGCGGAGACCAGACCTCCCTCGATCAGCAACTCCATCCAGTAGATCGACTCGTCCGCTTCCTCCTCTACAATGCCCAACTTGGCGACGACATCGGAGGCGGACTTTCCACGGCAGGCTGCTCGATAGTTGGCTCCCACCGAGGTGGCGGATCGTAGCAGTTGCCTTCCGATGATGTCAGCCGACCGGTTCCTTGGCAGTCCCTCTACGACGCGTATCACCCGTAGCGCCGACTGCTTCGTCCTTTCCTTGAACCTCCGTTCGTCCATACCGCTCCCCTTTTCCCCTCTATCCATAACCCAAAAACTCCAAAATCCAAAATCTAAAATCCAAAATCGCCCGAGACCGGCACCACCGGCTGGATGGCCTCCAACGGCTGATCACCGCGATAGAGGACCCGCTCGAGAAAGAGGCCGGAAGGGGGGGCGGTCCACTCGGCTGGGAGACCTTTCCCCGACTTCGGCGTCTTCGCCGCGATCAGCTCCTCGAAGGCCTTGCGGTCCAGCTCCCCGGCCCCCACTTTCACCAGCGTGCCCACGACCCGCCGCACCATCTTCCAGAGGAAGTGGGAGGCGGTGAGGCGGATGAGGATGAGGGCTCCGGCGGTGGCGACCTCGACGTTCTCCACTACCACGAGCGTGCTCGGCTGCTCGGACGGCTTCTCCGTGAAGAGACGGAAATCGTGCCGGCCGATGACGTGGGAGGCCGCCGCGGTCATCCGCTGCTCGTCGAGCGGTCGCTTGACCCACCAGACCCAGCGCTTGGCGAGCGCCGTACGCCGGCGCGAGATCTGGTAGAGGTAGGTGCGGGAGACGGCGTCGTGGCGGGAGTGGAACTTGTCCGCCGCCGATGTCAGGGAAAGGAGGTGGATGTCCGCCGGCAGGCGATCGTTGACCTCCCGCCGGAAGGGCCCGGGATCGACCGGGCTCTGCAGCCGCAGGTGCGCCACCTGGGCCAGGGCGTGGACGCCCGCGTCGGTCCGCCCCGAGCCGCCCAGCTCGCGCACGGCCGCTCCCGCCTCTTCCACGGCCCGGCGCAGCTCGCCCGACACGGAGCGCGCATTCTTCTGCTCCTGCCATCCATGGTAGCGGGTGCCTTCGTATTCCAGGGTGAGACGGTAGGTGGGCATCCACGGATTATCGCAGACAGACCCCACCTACCGCGGAAGTGCTAACATCCCTGACCCAATGAGACTCCGCGGGCCCATTCCGGGCCCCGCCTCTCCTGCAGGAGGACCACCGCAATGCTGAAGAAGACGTCCGTTCTGCTCCTCAGCCTTCTCGCCCTGGCCGCCGTCGCCTTTGCCGGCGGCACCAAGGGCTCCTGGACCGGCTGGATCACCGACGCCCACTGCGGCGCCAAGGGTGCCAAGGCCGAGCACAAGGAGTGCTCTCTCAAGTGCGTCTCCAAGGGCGAGAAGCTCGTGTTCTACAACAACGCCGACCAGAAGCTCTACTCGCTCGACAAGCAGGACCTGGCCAAGGACAACCTCGGCCAGGAGGTCACGGTCACCGGCGAGGCCGAAGGCGACTCCATCAAGGTGGAGTCGATCGCTCCGGCCAAGGCTGGCGCGTAGAAAGAAAAGCGCCGCGAGCTCGGAACCTGACGCCGTCCGATCTCCTGGACGGAGCCAGGGGCCGCCGCTTCGCGACCCTCACTCCCCCAGCCCCTCTCTCCCAGCCTCCCCCCCTTCCGCCGGGAGAGAGGGGAGCGGGTTAGTTCTGAAAAAGCAAAAAGTCTCCCTCTTCTTTTCTTCGACTAACCTCTCCCTCTTCTCCCGGCGGACGGGGGGGAGGCTGGGAGAAGAGGGCCGGGGTGATGAGGGTCTTCCCCCTCAGATCTTCACCTTCCGGCTCACCACCACCGTATCTCCATCCTGGAGGGCCACGGCGTCTTTCGGCCGGGCCGCGAGCAGGGGCTGGGCGCTGGGAGGCAGGCCGAAGGAGCGGTCGAGCACGTACCAGTTCGCCGGCTGCGTCGCGCCGAGCACGACATCCACCTCGGAGCCTCCCGGCGGCAGGGTGAGGTTCGAGAACACCCGCCAGCCGGCGGCGGCGTTCAGAGGGCCGGCACGGCGCTCGGTCGTGGGGAAGGCATGGCCGTCGATCTTGATCGACTCGATCTTCACCTCGGGCGGCACGGCGATGCTGCCCACCGTCGCTCCCCGCGGCGACGTCAAACGCAGGCGCAGGTGCCGCTTGCCTTCGACGGCCGAATCCTCCAGTACGGCCAGCTCCGGCCCAGGAGCGCTGAGCCGGGGAGCCGGCGCCGCGAACACCTTCTCCCAACGCCCCGACCAGGGGAACGGCGTCACCGGCTGCGGGGCGAAGGACGCGGCCCGCCGCAGAGACGGCGGCAGCGGCGGCCGGCTCTCCACCAGCCAGCGGGTCTCACCCGTTCCCGCGTCCTGGTGAAGACCGATCATGACGTCGCGCGGCACCTCCGGTGAATTCGCTGGCGTCACCAGAGCCACTACAGCGCCGATCACGACCGCGGCCGCGGCGGCGAGGGGCAGCCAGCGCCGCCCCAGAGGGCCGGCCTGGCGCACCAGGGGGATCAGCGTGCTGAAGACGATGGCCAGCAGGACCGACGTCGCGAGCAGCCCGAAGAGCCCGAGCCCCGTATAGAGCGAGATCAGGACGGGGAACCACAGCAATCCCACCACCAGGATGGGGACGAGCCACGCCGCCCTCTGCGCCGCGGCCGAGCCGCCGGAGGCGAAGGCGATCACGCCGAGGATCCCCGCCACCAACGCCGGCGGCAGGAAGAGATAGCTTAAGCCCGGCAGCGTCACGCTGGTGAGGATGCCCAGCAGAGACCAGCCCACCCACACTCCGGCCCACACCCCGGCCGGCTTCTTCTGCCGGCCCAGGGGCCCCGCCAGGGCCGCCGTGAGGGCGAGCGGCAGCAGCCAGAAGACGATCATGGCGGGCAGCGGCCTGGCGACCCAGGTCGAGGGGAAGGCGCGGGCGAGGAGCACCTGGAGGCCGATGGCCAGGATCAGGGTGAGGATGAAGCTCAAGAGCGGCACCACGATCCCCAGACCGACCGCGCCCCAGGAGGCGGCGCTGAGCCGGTGGATGAACCCCTTCCGGTGGGCGAGCGACGCCGACACCAGGCAGAGCGCCAGGGCCACCAGCCCGAGCAGCCAGCTTAAGCCCGCGGGCCAGCGCACCACGAAGAGGTGCAGGAAGTCGAAGAACACGGCCCCGCCCGCAGGCGGCGCGTCGAGGTCCGCTGCCGCCAGGCCGCGCACGGCCGCGAGAGCGTTGTCGCCATGGTGCTGGAGGCTCGCGGGCGAGGCGTGCTCCAGACTGTCCTGAGGGGTGTGATACCAGCTCGGGTGATCGATGAAGGCGAAGTTCATCCCCGGCACGTCGCGCCGCAGGAACACCGTGAGATCGGTGTCGTTGGGCAGCAGCCGGTAGACGGTGGGGAACAGCGAGCTGGTGAACGGCCGCGTCGCCCGCGAGGCCCAGGCGTCGACCAGCCAGGCATCGTCGACGCTGGTCTGGAACATGAGGCTGGGGCCTTCCGTGCCCCGGGCCTCCAGGTTTACGACCGCCCCGACCTTGTCCGCCTCCGGGCTGCTCTCGGCAAAGGCGCGCGCGCCCAGGAGGCCCGCCTCCTCACCTTCGTCGATCAGAAAGAGGACGGGATTGCGCAGCGGCGGGCCGGCCTTGAGCACGCGGGCGACCTCCAGCACCGCGGCGACACCCGTCAGATCGTCGCTCGCGCCCGGACCGGCCGGTACGGAATCGTAGTGGGCGATCAAGAGGACGGTCTTGCCGCGCTCCTGGCCCGGCAGGCGCGCCAGCACGTTGGCGACGCGGGCGCAGCCCCACCCGGCCTGGCAGGTGGACGCCTCCTGGACCTCCGGCGCGTAGCCCATGGCCCGGAGATGGGCCACCACCCGCTCGCGCACCTGGGCGTTGGCCGCCGAGCCCACGGGATGGGGCGTACCGTCCCCCACCAGGTCGCGCAACACGTCGCCGGCACGGCCGGCCGAGAACTCCGTCGCGGGCGCATCCTTGGGGCTAGGCGCCGGCGGCTTGCCCAGGGCGAAGGTCAGCAGCAGCGCCAGCGCCAGGAGCGCCAGGCCCGCGATCAGGACCCCACCCTCGCTGCGCTGCGGCTCCCCGGTTGCGACGACACCTCTGGTTTCAGCCTTTTCGGCCATCGGAGATCTCCCGCGGCATCCCGCCGCTCGTATAAGCACGTTGCTCGGCGCGGCGGATTCTAGCAGGAGGTCGGCAGGAGATTGACGCGCGCGGGCGCCTTCAATACCCTGACCCCTGATGACCTCCGGCTCAGACGACCTCCTGTTCGGGCGGATCGCCCTGCATTACAAGCTCGTCACCCGCGAGCAGCTCCTGGCCGCCACCGAGTGGCAGGCCCGTGAGGGGAGCGGACGGCGGCTCGGCGAGATCCTCGTCGAGCGGGGCCACCTGACGCCGGCGCAGCTCGAGCAGCTCCTCGCCGTGCAGCGCGACTACGTGGCCAAGCAGCAGACCCAGAGCGCTCCGGTCCCGCCGAGCAGCCCACCGCAGCCCGCCGCCCCTCAGGCGTCCTCCGCTCCCGCGGCGTCCGCAGTGTCCGCCGGGGCCGCCGGGGCCGACTTCCAGCTCGACGCTCCCCGGGCCCTCGACCGGCTGCTGGAGCACACCCTGCAAAGCGGCGCGAGCGATCTCCACGTCCACAGCGGCTCCACCCTCAAGCTGCGCACCCATGGCGTGCTCTCCGAGCTCGACCCGGCCCCTCTCGACCCGCGGACGGCCGAGCGGATGGTGATGGAGATCCTCGATCCCGATCAGGAGGAGGCCCTGCGCACCCGCGGCCAGGTGGATTTCGCCTACACCCTGCCGGGCGTCGGCCGCTTCCGCAGCAACGCCTACCGCCAGCAGCGGGGCATCGACGCCGTGTTCCGGGCCATCCCGCCCCATCCGCCCACCTTGGAGCAGCTCGGCCTGCCCACGTCGCTCGCCCGCTTCGCCAACTTCCATCAAGGCATGGTGCTGCTCACCGGCCCGGCCGGCTGCGGCAAGTCCTCCACCCTCGCCGCCCTGGTCAACATCCTGAACGACGAGCGGCGCGACCACATCATCACCATCGAAGACCCCATCGAATACCTCCACCCCTCGAAGCAGTGCGTGGTCAACCAGCGCCAGGTGGGTCCCCACACCGGCTCCTTCGCCCGAGCCCTGCGCGCCGCCCTGCGCGAAGATCCGGACATCATCGCCATCGGCGAGCTGCGCGACCTCGAAACCATCTCGCTCGCCCTGACCGCGGCCGAGACCGGCCACCTCGTCCTCGCCACCCTGCACACCAACAACGCCATCCGCACCATCAACCGCATCCTCGGCGTCTTCCCGCCGTCGCAGCAGGACCAGATCCGCACCATGGTCTCCGAGTCGCTGCGCGCCGTCGTCTCCCAGCGCCTGGTGCCCGTGGCCTATGGAACGGGGCGGGTGCCGGCGCTCGAAATCCTGGTGGTCAACAAAGCCGTGGGCAACCTGATCCGCGACAACAAGACCTTCCAGATCAAATCCGTGCTCCAGACCGGCAGCTCCCAGGGCATGTGCCTGCTGGACAACTCGCTCGCAGAGCTGATCAAAAAGGGCTACATCTCCCGCGAGGAGGCCCTGAAGCACGCCGAGGAACCGCAGAAGCTGGGGTGAAGCCCAGGACGACGCCATGGCCCGCATCGACGAGCTGTTCCGCTATCTGAAGGACAACAAGGGGTCCGACCTGCACCTCGCCGCGGGCCTGGAGCCGCGCATCCGCGTCCACGGCTCGCTCGAATCCGTCCGCGGCTGGCCCGTGCAGTCTCACGACGACCTGATGTCCCTGCTGCGCGAGCTCGTCAACGACTCGCAGTGGGAGGACTACACAGGCTGCGGCGACCTCGACTTCGCCTACGGCCTCGAAGGGGTGGCCCGCTTCCGCGCCAACTTCCTGCGCCAGGAGAACGGCTGCGGCGCCGTCTTCCGCATCATCCCGGAGGACATCGTGCCCCTGGAGGCGCTCAACCTGCCCAAGGCCATCGAGACCCTGGCCCACTTCCAGCAGGGGCTGGTGCTGATCACCGGTCCCACCGGCTCGGGCAAGTCCACCACGCTCGCGGCGATCATCGACCGCATCAACACCACCTACAGCAAGCACATCGTGACCATCGAAGACCCGGTGGAGTTCGTCCACAAGGACAAGCGCTCCGTCTTCTCCCAGCGCGAAGTCGGGACCGACACCGAGAGCTTCGGAGCCGCCCTGCGCGCCGCCATCCGCCAGGACGCCGACGTCATCCTGGTGGGCGAGATGAGGGACCTGGAGACCATCTCCCTCGCCGTCACCGCCGCCGAGATGGGCGCCCTGGTCTTCGGCACCCTCCACACCAACGGCGCCGCCAACACCATCGACCGCCTGATCGACGCCTTCCCGGCCGACGAGCAGTCGCAGATCCGCACCACCCTGGCCGAGTCGGTCGCCGGCATCGTCTCGCAGCTTCTCCTCAAGACCGCGGACGGCCACGGCCGCTGCGCCGTCAACGAGATCCTCTTGAAGACCGCCGGCCTGGCCAACGTCATCCGCGAAGGCAACACCCCGATGATCACCTCCATCATCCAGGGCGGCCGCACCGCCGGCATGCAGCTCATGGACGACGCCCTGATGGCCCTGGTCGAGCAGAAGCGCATCACCCCCCGCGAGGCCTACATGAAAGCCACCAACAAGGCGCGGTTCGAGGGGATGATCGAGGAGGAGTAGACGGCGGCCTTTCAGCCGTCCCCGAGACGGGCCCGCAGCCGCGCAAGCTCGGCCTCGGCAGCTTCGGCCCGCTGACGCTCGGCTTCGGCCCGCTGACGCTCGGCTTCGGCCCGCTAGTCGCCGCGATCCGCGGTGGGCACCAAACGGCCGTCTGCATGGAAGAGGCGCACCCAGGTGTCCGTACTCTCCTGATAGACACCTTGCCAGAGGCCCAGCTCGACGCCGAGCCGCTCGCTCCACAGGCGACCTTGGGCAGTGGGCACGATCGGCCGATAGGACTTTCCGGCCAGGCGGAACCCCTCCAGCTTCAACTTGTCCGGGTCGTAGTAGAAGTACTCCGGCGTCCGGAAGGTGCCGGCGTAGAGATCCTTCTTCACCGTGCGATCGATCGTGGCCGTCGAGACCGACAGCAACTCCACGATGACCTCGGGATAGCGGTAACCCTCGTTCCACACCGTCCAGGTCCGCCGCTTGCGCTGGCCCTCGACACCTCCGACATAGAAGACGTCGGGCCCCCGATAGCGGCGTTGATCGACGATATCGGCCGCTACGTCCTCCGCAACCTGCCGTGCCTGCTCCAGCGAGTAGTACACGAACATGTTGCCGCCCACGAAGTAGTCGCTGCGGCCGCGCTCCTTCATGAGCTGCTTGACCAACTCTTTGAGCAGAGTGATCTGGTCGCGGTGCCAGTCGCTTTCCAAGGGTACCCCGTCGTCCGTGACGAGCTCGAAAGGAAGGGGCGCGAGCGCCGCGACGGCTGGCTGGCTCATGGTGGTCTCCCTGTCGGAGTCGTTCTTTCTGGAGATTTTACCCGGCATCGGCGTGTCAAGGCAAGAGGGGTATGCTCCTGTCTCGAAGATCAGGATACCACGCGCCCTCCTCCCCTTCACCCCTGCCGCCGCAGGGATTGAGGAGGAGTAGGTACGGGTCCATCCGGGCACGAACGCTGCACCGCCGTCTTTCCCATGGATCGCCCGGCGCGGGATCAAGACGCGGTTCGAGGGGATGATCGAGGAGAAGTAGAATCTGACCGTGAACGCCGCCAAAGAAGAAGTGATGCGCATCCTCGAGCGCCTGCCGGACGACGCCTCCTTGGAAGACATCCAGTACCATATCTACGTCCGCCAGAAGATCGATCACGGGCTCGAAGACATCGAGGCGGGCCGGACTCTGACGGAAGAGGAGTTCGACCAGCGGATGGCCAAGTGGCTCGAACCCTGAGGTTCTTCAGGCCCGAAGGGTCGTCCTTCCTGAGCCCAGGGCAACGCCCTGGGTTGCGGGACATCGGACCTTCATGAGGCCTGAAGGGCCGCGCTAAGAACGCAAGAAATCAGCACTATGGTTCCTCCAGGCGGTTCGGCAACTCTTTACGGTATTCTTTATCAGCTCCTCGGCAGCTTGCACCACACGGTCGGGCTGCGAGTTCAAAAGCGAGGAGAGAAGACCGTTTTAGGAGCACGACTCACTGTCGAGCCACCGAAAGGAGGAGGCGACCTCTGGATTGAGTTGCCCGAAGGGCGGTTCGTCGAGCAATGGAAGGCCCGGACCAACGGCGTTCTCTGGGGGCTTCAGGAAATCCTCGACAAGGTCATCCCCGATCTTTATCTCGACCCAGCGCTGGATTTCCCCGAGGATAAGACAAGATATGTTTTTGCCACGGAGGGTCGCGTAGGACCCAAGGCCCTGGCCTTCTTTCAGAGGCTCAGTGGACCCATGCCCGAGAAGGACCCGCTGACCGGGCTTGGCAAAGAGGACCGCATGCTCTTTCGCGCCGCTGCCAGAGAAGCTCCAGAAGCGGGTAAGAGCTCGCTCCGAGAAGTCGAGCTGACGCACCTGAAGCTCAGGCGTCTTCTCAGTCGCTTCGAGATCCGCGAGAATCAGGAAGCCGATCGATTAGCCAGAGAAATCGATCAGCGGCTACTTGGCCTTGATCGACCATAAAGAGGACAGATCCCACGACACGAGATCAGCTTTGCACAATGATCCTGCGCAGGGGAACTGGCAAGAAATTGAGAACGAATTTATGCCTGAAGATCTTCTGAAAGAAGCCGGATTGAGCGGGGTCTCGCTGAACGACGAGGACGAGATCCGACGCAAAGCACGTGAGGTCCTCGATCGAGAGGTCGCGCGCCGGAAATACGATCGAGCGAAGGATGTCCGGGAGGCGCCGACTTGCCCGAGGGCAAAGGTATCCTCTTCCTCTCCGGGGAGAGCGGACAGGGCAAGACCTGGCAGACCGCGCGCCTGGCTCTGGATCGGGCAGAAGGAGGGCGGCTCACGGTCGTGGTGGATTCGGTCGAAGAGGCGGAGGGTGACCTCCAAAAGGCCTCCGATCGGCTCTGGAAAGAGGCCTGGGGTCGTAACCGGTCGATCTCGCTCGACCAATTGGTGGAGCGCTGGCGCGAAGTCCGGGGGAACGACGGACGAGTGTGGCTCACGGTCTGCGTGGAGAACGTGGGGAGCCAGAAAGAGGCCAGGGCGCTCCTCCGCGATTACGATTGGGAGCTGTGGGGTGTGGAACTGGTGCTGACAGGCTCTCCCCAGATTGGGGACGACCTCGCGGAGGAGAACCCGGAGCGCGTGCATCATGTGCGGCTGCGGGACTTCACCCCCTCCGAGTTACGGGAATACCTCAGACGACATGGACGATCCTGGGAGACCGTGCCTGGCGATGTGCTCGGTACTTTGGAACGGCCCCTGCTGGCGGGTCTCTACACAAGCTTGGACTCCGATCCGGACTTTGCTCCGGTCCACGAGTACATGCTCTATGAAAAGTCCTGGAAGAAAATAGTCCGGGACTTGAACGAGAATCCCGAGGATCTCCACCTTCTGAAGGGGCTGGCGCTGAAACTTCTCGACGACGAGCCCCACTACCCTTGGACCTGGGATCAGTTGAGAAATGCCGGGGTGAGCCCCGAGACGCGAGCCCGGCTGGAGAAGGTCGGCTGGTGGACCTCGAAAGAGGAGGGAGTCGAGGTCTGGCACGACCGGATGCTGAGTTGGGCTCTGTCTCAGGCACTGGCAGAGCAAGGAACGGTCGCCAGTCTAACAAGCCAACTCAATAGGCGGCCCGAAAACTCGAGAATCCGGCGCATCTTGGCCTACTTGCTTATGGACGTACTGTGGATTCTGAGCGGTAATCCGGCAAAGAGCCAACTCGTCCCGGATCTGCTCGTCAGCCTGGAGGAATACGAGCGGCCATTCGGATATCGTCGCCTCTATCAGGCAGGGCTCTTGCCGACCCTCGGCTTGCGAATTATCCGGGTCTCCTGGAGAGGCTCCGGCGCCTTCCCGACCGTGCCCGCTCCTCCTACACGAGCTTGTCGGTCGAAGCTCTCTCCAAGATCCTGTGCACAGAGCCAGAGGGGCGAGCAGACCTGCCAGCACGTCTCTCAGATCCTTCCAGTTTGGTGCGCAAGGTAACCGTCAAGGTTCTGGCCCGGCATCCCCATGCCGAGGCCATCGACCTGCTCTGGAACCTGCTGCGCGAGAAGTCGTTGCAGATCGAAGAGACCAAGGGAAAAGAGGGAGTTTTCGGCCGCCAGTCGGCCTTTGCCGCCCTGCGTGCATGCCTGGAGCTCAACCCCGAGTGGCTCCGCGCCAAGATCCAGGAAAGCCGGCCAGAAACGGAGCCCGTCTGGGAGTTGGCGTACCTGCTGGCCAACATCAAGCACCCCGCGGCCCGCTCCATCTGGATGGACATGAAGCAAAACCTGTTTAAAAAAGTCAGACCTGGAAAACTGCACTCGCTGATGGTATGCATCCGGGTCTTCCGGGACGCCGAAGAAATTCCTCGCCTTGAAGAATGGCTTCCTATCGAGGAGCAATGGACAGATAACAATGCCTTCGAGGGAATTGCGCGGATCGACCCTGAGCGGGCCTTGTTTCTCCTGGAAACTGTGCCCTTAGATACCCTGCTTGCCTCTCGTGGAGCCTGGTTCCCGATCCTGCTCTTGAGTCGGCCGGATGATACTCGGCGTGCCTTACGGGAAAGGATGAGCGAGCGCAGGTACAGATTTCTGGAGGGTTGGCGAGCCTCTACAGGTGGTACGAAGAGTGGATGGACAGGAAGACTGTAGAGGCTCTGCTCGATAGGCTGGCCGCCGAACTTGCAGAGTCCCTCCAAGGAGCCGAGGAAGCAAAAACCACTTACAACTCGCCCTTCACCTACTGTCCAAAATCTACCGTATCGACCTACTCGAATGCTTCCAAGCTCGCTCCGGTTCGGATCTCGATCGCAGTCTTGGAGAGCTGGGAGCTGCGTCGATCGACGGGTCGCACTTCGATCTTGAAGAGCTACGCGCCGTTCTCCTGAAGATTGGGGGTGAAGGTTTCCGGCGCTTGGTCCGGGCTGGCTTGGCCTCCTCGGACTCCGATCAACGCAATGACGCAATGTTCTGGGGGTTAGTCTGTCCCGAGGAGATCGCCGCAATAGCCGCCAGCAAGGAATGGGTTGTTGCCGCAATTGGGGACGACCAAGCTCTCGTCGAGCAGTAATGGGTTGGGACACGGAGGTCGAGAACGATGACTTGACGGAGCTCTGGAGGTTGCGCCGCTGGAAACCGCCGATGTCGGATGCAGATCTCGCACCGGCACTGGAGGGGCTCAGGAGCGCCAAGCCGCAGCAACGGATACGGGGAATGGCGGTCGTCTCCATCAGTGGGAGAGCGGACCTGCTCTCGCATCTTTCCAAATGGCTGGAGGGCATTGAGAGTCTCGGGCAGCAAGACCTCGAGACGCTGGACGTGCGGGCGGCCCATCTAGTGTACCGCTTCGCAGGAGGCAATCAGGAAGGCGCGCGAGGGCTGGCTCAGAGGCTCGACGTACGGCGCTTCCCCTGGACGGCAGTTCAACTCCTTTACGAAGTCGAATCGCCAGAACTGGCAGACCGGTTGGAATCCGACCTGCTGGAGCGATGGGCATCCAATGGGCGGCTCCGAGAGAGCGAGATGGATGTAGCGCTTCATCTGGCTCAGTTCAGAAGATTGCCCGATCCGCTTTTGCAAGCTTTATGGGAGAATGGGAAGAACTCCTTACGGATGTCAAGCCAGGAGCACTTCTATCCTGTCGTTTCCCGGATCGATTCCGAAGAGGTTCGGGAGAGGATCTGGAATGAGGCGGCGTTCGAGGCCGAACATACAGGACCTCGGACTTATGCGATCCGTGCTCTGCATTCGCTGGACTCAGAGGAAGCGCTTCGAGCGGCACGGAGAGGGCTGAAGAACCCCGAAACGAAGGAGCGCGAAGCTTTCGTCTCCCTTCTCTTCGAGATTGGTGGGCCAGAGGCGGTTCTTGGGCTGATTGAACAGGGAGTGAGGGAAAAGAAGACAGAAATCCTGTGGGCGATTGCACGTGTTCTACGGCGGGCCGGAGCCCAAGTGCAGGAGGAGCTTCGGACGAGGCTTGACTCTCCGGATTTTCGAGTGCGGAGCGCGGCGGCCCACCTCGCAGGTTGGCAGGGAGTCGGCTTCATAGAGGAGGATCTCCAGCGGATGGCCGAAGAGGACCCCGACGACGACGTTCAATGGGAGTGCCTCCAGGCACTGGCTCGGCAGCATAGGGAACGCTGTGTCGTTGAGCTGATGGATGCCTTCCGCCGTGTCCAAGGGGCCGTCCGCTGGAGCTATCTTGAATCGATTCTGGAATTGGGAGATCCCCGCCTCCTGGTCACGGAGGCGGATCCTCTCTGGATCGGTCGTATCCTGCCCCTGGAGTTAGGGCAGCTTGAGGTCCACGCCAACTTCCGTCTCCAAGAGCGGTTTAAGGAGGTCAAGAGCGCGGCCGAGCAGCGCGACCGTAGACACGAAAGCTGAGTCCAGTGGGCCAACTCCCGCCAACCGGATGGCAGAAGTCTGCGAAGCCTCGGCAGCCCATCTCAACCCTTTGGACGTGCCATTCGACTGGATTCCCGCGACTCGGATCGCGGTATAAGCGACGCCGACCAGGGTGTGAGCGGCTGCCACCAAGGTGGGAGCGACTGCGACCGCAGTGGGAGCGACTCCAACCGCGGTGGCAGTGGCTGCGACCGCGGTGGGAGCGGCTGCAACCGCGGTGGGAGTGACTGCGACCGAGGTGGGAGCGACTCCGACCAAGGTGGGAGCGACTGCGACCGCGGTGGGAGTGACTGCGACCGGGGTGGGAGCGACTCCAACCGCGGTGGGAGTGGCTGCGACCGAGGTGGGAGCGACTCCAACCGCGGTGGGAGCGACTCCGACCGAGGTGGGAGCGACTCCAACCGCGGTGGGAGCGACTCCGACCGCGGTGGGAGCGACTGCGACCGGGGTGGGAACGGCTGCGACCGGGGTGGCAGTGGCTGCGATCCCGGATGCAAGTCGTCGAGCTCTTCCCCTGGGCTGCGATGAACTTCGCTATACTTCGATAAGCTCTTTCAACCCTTCTCTCGGCTCCCGATCTGTGCGGCGAGGTCTCAAGTCTCTGCCTTCCTCCTCACCTCCCCCACCAATCCCCCATACCCCGGCAACCCCCGCACAGCCTTCAGATCCTCGTCCTCCTCCAGCAGCGCCGCCCGGTGGAAACCCTTCGCGACCGCTTCCTCCAGCAGGGCGAGGGCGGCCTGGGGATCGCCGCTCACGGCGCGCAGGCAGGCGAGGTTGTAGAGCGGCACCCAGGAGTCGGGACGCAGGCGGGCGGCTTTCTCGAAATACGCTTCGGCTCCCTTGGGATCTCCCCTGCGGCGGGCGCAGTTGCCGGCCTGGACGAGGGCGGCGAAGTCGTTGGGTTCGCCTTCCAGGGTCTTGCGGTAGAGCGGGAGAGCCTTCGCGTAGTCCCCGCGCTCGTAGTAGAGGTCGGCCAGCCGGCGGCTGCCGCGAGGGAAGCCGGGATCCGCGGCCAGGGCTTTGCGATACCAGGCCTCGGCTCCGGCCTCGTCGTCGCGCAGCGCCTGGATCATTCCCAGGTTGCTGATCGCCTCCACGAAGCCGGGCGTGATCTCGATCGCCTCGTGGAAGCGTTGCTCGGCTTCTTCGAGGTTCCCCTCGGCCAGGGCGAGGTTGCCCAGCATGGCGTAGACGCGGGACTGCCGGGGATCTTCGGCGAGCACTTTCAGGTACTCCTGCCGCGCTCCGGTCCGATCGCCCTGGCGCCAGCGGGCGAGGGCCAGGATGTTGCGCGCCGTGAGGTTCTTGGGGGTGACGACCAGGACCTCGCGCAGCAGCGTCTCGGACTGCGCCCACCGACCGCGCTGCGCGAGATGGCGGGCGTCCTCCAGCTTGTCGTAGAGGACGATACCGTCCTTGGGGTCCATCCCGGCCACGGCCTCGCGCTGGGTGCGGGGAGCCAGGTAGCCCAGGGCCTGGAGGGTCTCCAGGGTCTCGCGATCCATGGGGCTCGGCGCCGCGGGCAGGGCTCGGCGCCGGCTGTCCGCCAGGATGGTCTCCAACTCGCGGTCGAGCCGCGCGCCCGTCCGGCGCTCCTGGGGATAGAGGTTGCGCAGCTCGCGGGGGTCGCGCTTCAGGTCGTAGACCTCCGGCCTCGGCGCCCGGATCCACTTCATCCCTTGAAAGCGCAGGCCGTAGAGGGGCGCCATGCCAAAGCCCACTTCGGAGAGGAGCGACTCGGAGTATTGCGGGAGAGCGGGCGGCGCGATCTCGCCCCGGAGGGCCGGCAGGAGGCTCTTCCCTTGAGTCTCGCTGCCTCCCGGCAGCCCGAGGGCGGCGAGCACGGTGGGCATGAGGTCCACCGAGCGCACCGGGCCGGTGTAGACCTTGCCCGCGGGCAGACGGCCGGGCCAGCGCAGGAACAGGGGGACGTGGAGCGTGGCATCGTAGAGGAAGACGCCGTGGGTCTTCTCCCCGTGCTCGCCCAGGCTCTCGCCGTGGTCCGCGGTCGCCACCACCAGGGTATCGTCGAGCCGGCCCTGGCGTTCGAGCTCGGCGAGGATCTTCCCTACCCCCTGGTCGGCCACGGCGATCTCGGCGTCGTAGGGGCTGGGCGAGCGCAGCAGCTCGGCGGCCGGGGCCTTGTAGGGCTGGTGGGGATCGTAGAAGTGGACCCAGAGGAAGAACGGCTTGCGGGACGGCTCCTTCTCCCATCTCTGTAACCAGCCGGTGGCGCGCTCGGCCGTGCGCGGCGCCGGCCGGTCGCGGACCATGAACAGCTCGGGCTGATCCTCGCTCCACAGGTCGTCGTCGTAGCCGTCGAAGCCCTGGCCCAGGTTGTAGCGGCGATTGAGCACCAGGGCGGAGACGATGGCCTGGGTGCGGTAGCCGGCCGCCTTCAGCCGCTCGGCGAGCGTCACGGCCCGGCCGGAGAGGGCATAGGCACCGTTGTCACGCACGCCGTGAGCCGGGGGGTAGAGGCCGGTGAAGATCGAGGAGTGGGAGGGGAGGGTGATGGGCGCGGCGGCGATGGCATCGGTGCAGCGCACCCCCTCGCGCGCCAGACGGTCGAGGCTCGGGGTGCGGGCCGGAGCGTAGCCGTAGGCGCCCACGTGGTCGGCCCGCAGGGTGTCGATCGTAATGATGAGGACGTTGGGACGGCCGCCTTGCCTGCAGCCCGCGGCGAGCAGCAGGGCCGCGGCGAGGAACGGTCTCGCCCTTCTTGCAACCGTTCTCGGGGCCGTGATATCTAGGTATGGCATCCTGTTGATCCGCATCAGGCACCGGGTTCGAAGGGGCGAAGTCTACACCCCGGCTGGAGGTAGAGAGGTCGATATGAAGCGGGCTTTGCTGATCTCCCTTGTCGCTCTGTTCACCGCCCACACGGCTCTGGCCGACGTCGCGCTGGTGGAGCGCCGGTCGCTCGAGCAGCATCTCGAGAAGCATGCGCGCGAGTCGGAGCAGTGGCGCCAGCGCCGGGCCTCCAAACCGCTGCCGGGCCGTCAGCGTGAGCACTTCATCGCCGACAAGTCGCTGGGCTCGGTCGGTCTCTCCGACGCCTCCAGCCTCCGGTGGTTCCTGAACACCAACACCACGTCCACGGCCTCGAATGCCTCGGGCGCCGTGTTCGACGCCTTCTATGCCACCAGCAACCAGACCTTCTCCGGCACGGCCAACGTCGCGGTCGCCGCCACCACCAGCGGCGGTGACGTCTTCTTCATGCCGCTCTCCGACGCCTTCGACGGCTACAACGGCCTGTGCATCGGCGGCATCTGCATCGGCGGCGGCGGCCGGGGGCAGGTCGGCGGTATCCCCTACACGGACAACGGCCCGCCTACCACCGAGTGCGGCGGCCGCCAGTACGTCTTCAATCCGCAGACGGTGGGAAATCTCACGGTGTCGCGCAAGTTCTTCGTGCCCACCAACGACACCTTCGCCCGCTGGCTCGACGTCGTCACCAACAATAGCGGCTCGCCCCAGAACGTGCTCCTCTCGACCACCAACAACCTGGGGTCGGACACCATCGCCAGCAACGGTCTGGGCACCCGCATCGACACCACGTCCAGCGGCGACACGACCATGGACGTGACGGACACCTGGGTGACCACCTACCAGGGCTTCAACAACCAGGGGCAGAGCACCGATCCGCGGCTCGGGCACGTCCTCCAGGGGCCGGACGCCGCCGTGGGCCTCACGGCCGTCAGCTTCGCCGACGACGACGAGACGCCGAGCTGGCAGTACTCGTTCAGCCTCGGGGCCGGGCAGACGGCCATCATCATGAACTTCGCCACCGGCCAGCCCAGCCGGCCCGCGGCCCAGGCCAAGTCCGCGGAGCTGGCGGGCCTCTCGGCCAACTCGCTCCAGTGCCTGACGCCCCAGGAGATGGCGCAGGTGGTGAACTTCGCCATCCCCGCGGACCTCTCGCTGGCGAAGACCGCGGACTCGCCCACGGTCACCCAGGGTGACCCCATCGACTACACCCTGACGGTGACCAACAACGGTCCGAGCCAGGCGCTCAACGTCACGGTAACCGACACGCTGCCGGCGGGCGTGACCTTCGTGAGCGCGAGCGGCACGGGATGGTCCTGCAACCAGGCGGCGGGGACCGTGACCTGCACCCGGCCCACGCTCGACCCCGGACCGGCGCCGCCGATCACCATCCGGGTCACCGCGACCGTGAATCCTTCGACCCTGGTCAACAGCGCCACGGTCTCGGGCTCGACCACGGACCCGACCGGCGGCAACAACGCCTCCACGGCGTCCGTCATCGTCCAGGCCCCGTCCGTGCTGGAGATCCCCACGCTGGGCGAGCTAGGTCTCGCCATGCTGGCGCTGCTGCTCTTGACCGCGGGGTTGCGCTCGCTGCGGCGGGGGCGGACGGCTTAGGGCGCCTCCTCGATCTGGTCGGCGATCCACGCCGGGATGGGGACGGAGCGTAGACCCTCCGGTCCCCCCAGCTCACAGCAGGCACAGGTGGAGCGCCCCCGTGCCACGGCGGTGCCGTCCGGACGGGTGAGCTCGAAGCCGTAGGTCAGCGACCTCGTCCCCTTGCGCAGCACCCGCAGGTGGACCTCCAGCTCGTCGCCGAAGCGGGAGGGGGACAGGTAATCGCAGGCGACCGAGACGCGGGGGAAGGTCATCTCCCGCTCCCCTTCCCGCCACTGGACAGGCGTGCCCAGGGCCGCGAGGAAGGCGTGCTCGGTGTTCTCCATGAAGATGAGGTAGCGGGAGAAGTGCATGATCCCGCTCATGTCGGTGTCCACGAACTCCACCTTCCTGCGATACCGGATCTCGTGCATGCCCCCTCCTCCGGCGGGGGATTCTATCCCTGCTCGTCTCCCTCTTCTCCCGGTGAGGGGGGTGGGAGGGGACGGGAGAAGAGGGCCGGGGTGATGAGGGCTTTGGCGGCGGTATAGTTCCCGCCGGGAGGAGACCGATCCATGCCCTACGTCCTCGCCCTCGACCAGGGGACGACCAGCTCGCGGGCCATCGTCTTCGACGACTCGGGCTCAGGGGTCGCCATGGCCCAGCGCGAGATCCAGCAGATCTTCCCCCGTCCCGGCTGGGTGGAGCACGATCCGCTGGAGATCTGGGACTCGCAGCTCGCCACGGCGCGAGAGGCCCTGGAGCGCGCGGGGCTCAAGGCCACGGACGTGGCCGCGCTCGGCATCACCAACCAGCGGGAGACCACGGTGGTGTGGGACCGCGCCACCGGTCTGCCCCTCGGCAACGCCATCGTCTGGCAGGACCGGCGCACGGCCGACGCCTGCGCGCGGTTCAAACGCGCCGGGATCGAGCCCCTCGTCCGCGAGCGTACCGGGCTGGTGCTCGATCCTTATTTCTCGGGCACCAAGCTGGCCTGGATCCTCGCCGAGATCCCTGGCGCGCGCGAGGCGGCCGTGGCTGGACGGCTCGCCTTCGGCACCGTCGACTCCTGGCTGTTGTGGAACCTCACCGGTGGTCCGGCTGGCGGACGTCACGCCACGGACGTCACCAACGCCTCCCGTACCCTGCTCTGGAACCTCCATACCGGGGATTGGGACGCGGAACTGCTGGCTGTTTTCGGCATCCCCCGGGAGCTTCTCCCCGAGGTCCTCTCCTCCAGCGAGGTCTACGGCGAGACCGTCCCCGGCCTCTTTGGCTCCTCCATCCCCATTGCAGGGATCGCCGGCGACCAGCAGGCCGCACTCTTCGGTCAGGCCTGCCTCGCGCCCGGTATGGTGAAGAACACCTACGGCACCGGCTGCTTCCTCTTGATGAACACGGGCGAGCGGCTCACCCCTTCGCGCCACGCCCTGCTCACCACTCCGGCCTGGCGGCTCGGCAGCCGCACCGAGTACGCCCTGGAGGGAAGCGTGTTCGTGGCCGGCGCCGTGGTGCAGTGGCTGCGCGACGGGCTCGGGCTCATCCGCTCCGCCGAGGAGATCGAGGCCCTGGCTGCCAGCGTGCCCGACTCCGGCGGTGTCGTGCTGGTGCCCGCCTTCACCGGCCTCGGCGCACCCCATTGGGACGCCTACGCCCGCGGCGCCCTGGTGGGGATCACCCGCGGCACCACGGCCGCCCACCTCGCCCGCGCCGCCCTGGAGGGTATCTCCTTCCAGGTGGCGGACGTGCTCACCGCCATGGAAGCGGACTCGGGGCTCCCCACGGCCGAGCTGCGGGTGGACGGCGGCGCCACGGTCAACGACCTGCTGATGCAGATCCAGGCCGACCTCGTGGGCGTGCCCGTCGTCCGCCCCCGCGTCCAAGAGACGACGGCCCTCGGCGCGGCCTACCTCGCGGGGCTCGCGACCGGAGTCTGGAAAGATACGGCCGAGATCTCCTCCCGCTGGCAGGTCGAGCGCACCTTCGAGCCTGCCCTCGATCCAGCCCGCGCGGCGGAGCAGCGGAACCGCTGGCGCCGGGCCGTCGAGCGCGCGAGGTCGTGGGAGGAGGCGGAGCCCGGGAGTTGAATCGCTACGCCGACGGCATGCCCTTCGAAGCCTCACCCCCGGCCCCTCTCCCGGGGGAGAGGGGGGTCTCAGACGAGCGAGATTGCCGTAGGGTGCGCTAGGCGCACCGTCAACGATGTCGAAGGTGCGCATAGCACACCCTACAAGCTCCACCCTCTCAGCCAAGTCCCCCCTCTCCTTTAGGAGAGGGGCCGGGGGTGAGGCTTCGAAGGGCACCCGGGCCGGACCAGGCTGGACTTTCCGAACCCAATCAGGCGCGCTCCTTGCAATCCCCCGCAGCCGAGACAGGCTCCCCGCCGGAGCAGGACGGGCTCAACGGGAAAAGGAGGCGCATCGTGGCGGACGTGGCAGAGATCCGAGTCGAACGCAAGCAGAGCAGTGCCGTACCCTGGATCCTCGGCATCGTGGTGGTGACCCTGTTGCTCCTCTGGGGTCTGAAGGAGGCGTCCACCCACAGCCGGGCGACGGTGCCCCACCGGGCGACCTCGGCGGTCGATACCTTCCGCGATCCCGCTCCTCCCATCCTGCGCCAGGTCGCCCAGGCGGCCCTCGGACCCGGGGAATCCCGGGCGGCCTGAGCCGTGTAAACCCTCTCTCCTTTGCCCCTCTCGGCGCTGGGAGAGGGACCCCTCCGCCACGGTCATTCCACCTCCCTGTGGATTTCGCCGTGGCAATATGCTAAAAACTTCCCCAACTTCCGACGTCGATTGCCAGGCACCAGGGGCTTGGACCCTCCTCGGGGAGGACATCCCGGAGTGCCTGGCCTCGGAGCGCCGGTCTCATCCAGACCTCGTGATTGGAGTGCCCGTGGAGCAAGAGCTACCGATCATCCAGATCCGCAACTGCCTGCTGGTGAGCATCCAGACCGAGTTGCACGACCGGCTGGCCCTGGACCTTCAGGCGTCCCTGATGGAGCGGGTGCGCGTCGTCAACGCCCGCGGCGTCATCCTCGACGTCTCGGCCGTGGAGGTCATCGACAGCTACATCACCCGTATCCTGAACGACATCGGCAAGTCGGTGCGCTTCATGGGCGCCGAGTGCTTCATCGTCGGCATCCGGCCGGCGGTGGCGATGACCCTGATCGAGATGGGCGTCGAGCTCGACTCCGTGAACACCGCCCTCAGCCTCGATCTGGCCCTGGAGAGGCTCGAGCTCCTGTGAAGACCGTCGAGAAGGAGGTCGGAGCGATCCTCGCGGGGACGATCTCGTCGATCACCCAGCGGAGCATCTTCAACCGTCTGGGCGGCCTCGCCACGACGCCGATCCAGCAGCTCACCCCGGGCGACCGGGCGACCATCCTCTCCGAGCTCGAGAACTCGGTGCGCCTGTTTGCCCGCAGCAACAGCACGCAGCTCATCGCCTCCATCACCAAGGCGCTGAGCGCGGAGGGCGGCGCCCCGGGGCCCGGAGGCGGGACCGGCGGCGCCCCCGTGGCAGCCCTGCCGTCGCCCAAGAAGCTCCCCATCGAGCAGGAGAAGGACATTGCCACCGCCCGCCTGGAGGCGTGGAGCGAGGCGGTGCGCATCGGCCTCTCCAAGTTCGCCTCGGTGAAGGTGGCGACGGCGGTCTCCGAGCTCGCCCGTAACATCGTGTTCTACGCCGGCAAGGGCACCGTCGAGCTGCGCTCTCTCAAGGACGAGCGCGGCGTCGTGGGGCTCCAGATCATCGCCTCCGACCAGGGCCCCGGCATCCCCGCGGCCAAGCTCGAGGAGATCTGGGCCGGCACCTACAAATCGCAGCGCGGCATGGGCAAGGGGTTGGTGGCGGTCAAGAAGCTGGTCGACGAGTTCCAGCTCGACACCCGTCCGGGCGTGGGAACCACCGTGACCTGCGTCTTCCGGGGGGAACGTTGAAAAGCGGCGGTTTCAGTCGTCCGTACAAGGGGCTGTCGATCTGTGGCGACAGCTTCGTCCTCGAGGAGAGCGGCGGCGGGCTGCTCGCCGCCGTGGTCGACGGTCTCGGCCATGGCTACGAGTCGTCGGTGGCCGCGGAGCGGGCCTCGGAGGTCATCCGCGAATTGGCCGACCAGTCGGTGGACTCGATCCTCCGGCGCTGCCACCAAGAGCTGCGCGTCACCCGCGGTGCCGCCGTCGGCCTGCTCAAGGTGGCCGCGGGGGGCGAGGGCGAGTTCTGCGGCATCGGCAACATCGAGGTCCAGGCGCTCAACGGCCAGCCGCCCAGCGTCTTCTGCCTCGCCGGCATCGTGGGGCACAACATGCGCTCCTCCAAGGTCATGCGGGTGACCATGAAGCCGGGCGACATCTACTGCCTGATGAGCGACGGCGTCTCGACGCGGGGCAACCTGAAGTCGTGCCTGCCCGGCTCACCGGAGGTCGTGGCGCGGCGCATCGTCGAGCACTGGGGACGGGACCACGACGACGCCACCGCCGTCATCGTCGGCTTCGGCGAGGCCGAGCTGCTCGCCGAGAGTCCCAACGGCCGCCCCTGGGCGGCGCCACAGGTCAACGCGAGCCGAACGAAATGAAGCAATGGAGCTTTCTTTCTGATTGGAGGGAATCATGGCGACCGCGAGCGATGCGAGGAGCAACCCGGCCAACCTTATCGCCGGCAAGCACGTCACCTACTTCGAGGAGCCGGACATCATCTACATGCGCTTCGGCGGCAGCGCGTCCACGGAGGACGCCCTGGAGCTGCTCCGGCGCCAGGTCGACTTTTCCAAGGGCAGGAGCCTGCTATTCTTCCTCATCGACGCCGAGAAGCTCGACAACATCGCTCCCGAGGGGCGGCGGGCCGTGGCCGAGACGCTGAAGGAGATCCCGCTACGCGGCATGGCCGTCATCAAGGCGCCGCTCAAGGCCCGGGTGGTCACCAAGCTGGTGATCACCGCCATCAACCTCTTCCGCCGGGATGCGAACCTGAACCCCATCGCGTTCTTCGACACCGAGGAGGAAGGCCGCCAGTGGATCGCCTCCCGGCGCGCGATGTTCACGAAATGACCGTCCGCGAACGACGCTGACGTAGAGAAAGTGTAATGGCGAGGAAAAAAAGTATGGATCAAACCGAAGTACCCCACGTCAACGTGGCCTCCGAGCGGCTGCAGTTGGTGATCGAGGCGCTCTCCTACGCAAGTGTCGACGAATTCGACTCCTGCCTCACCCTGCTGCAGCGCTCCACCGAGAAGGACGAGTTCTCCGAGCTGGAGACGGCCTTCTCCATCTTCGTCCGCGAGCTCGGCGAGGCCAAGTCCGAGCTCAACCGCGCGCTCGCCCAGCAGGAGGCCGCCAACCGCGAGCTGGAGGCCAAGCTCGAGACCATCGAGATGCAGCAGGCCGCCATCCGCGAGCTCTCCACCCCCATCATCGAGGTCTGGGCCGGCGTCCTCTGCCTGCCCGTGGTGGGCGTCGTGGACAGCCAGCGCAGCGCCGAGATGACCGAGACGCTGCTCGAGACCATCGTCGCCAAGCAGGCGCGCATGGCCATCGTGGACATCACCGGTATCGACGTGATGGACACCAAGACGGCCGACCACTTCATCAAGATGGCGCGCGCCGTGCGCCTGCTGGGCGCCGAGTGCATCGTCAGCGGCATCAATCCGGGGATCGCGCAGACCCTCACCCACATCGGCGTCGACTTGACGGGCGTGCGCACCCTGCGCAGTCTGCGCGATGCTCTGCAACTCTACCTGCGGGAGACGGAACAGCTCGTGGTGCAGCAGAAATCGCACTTCGCCCGCCGGGACAGCGAGATCTAGCGGGTGCTGCGGGAGCCCTCCCGGAGCACGGAGGCAGCCGGTTGAGCAGGAAGGCGTTCCCCATCCGGGGACGCAGCGACGTGGTCGTGGCCAGCAGCCAGGCCGGCCGATGGGGCCGGGGGCTCGGCCTCGACGACCGCCGTGCCATGGAGCTCGCGATCGTGGTCTCGGAGCTGGCCTCGAACATCGTCAAGCACGGCATCCGGGGGGAGATCGTCCTCACCTCCCATCCCGGCACGCCGGATGAGATCACCGTCGAAGCCCACGATGTCGGCCCTCCCATCCGTGACCTCCAACTCGCCATGATCGACGGCAACGACGATCAGGGCCCCATCGATCCCGCCCTCATCCTCCGCCGCGGCGGGCTTGGCACCGGCTTGGGCGCCGTCGCCCGCTTCGCCGACCGCATCGAGTACCGCGACGAGGAAGGGGGGAAGACGATCACGGCGCGGTTTTTCCGGAAGTAGGTATACTCCCCGGTTCGAATGCGCTGGAAACGCCTGCTCCGCCTCCTCCTGATCCTCCTCATCCTCGTGGCCCTCGCCGAGGTGGCGGTGCGGACGTTCTGGCCGCAGCCGGCGTTCTATGCGTCGCCGGGGCTGTTCATCGACGATCCCAAGGTGGGGCACCGGATGCGGCCGGGGCTGCGGGGAGTTGTGGGGAACTGGGCCGAGTTCACCACGCACGTGCGGATCAACCAGCTCGGGATCCGCGGTCCGGAGATCGGTCCGCACCGGCCTGGGGTGCGGCGGGTGCTGGTGCTCGGCGATTCGTTCACCTTCGGCACGGGGGTCGAGGAGGAGGAGGCCTTCCCTGCCCGGATTGCCGAGGAGCTCAGCCGCGGCGGCATCCCGGCCGAGGGGATCAACGCCGGGATGGGCGCCTTTGGCCTGCCCGACGAGGTGGCCTGGTTCGAAAACTATGGACAGTCGATCCACCCCGATCTGATCGTGCTCGGCATCTTCACCGGCAACGACCTCCAGGACGCCGCTCCGGACCATCCGCCGATCTACGTGGTCCACGGCGACATCGTGGACGAGGCCGAGCGGCACCGATCCTCGACGGTGCACTGGCTCTTCCAGCACTCCCAGCTCTTCGCCCTGCTCAAGTACTCGCTGCCCAAGCCCGTGGACCGTGCCCTGCGCCGCGCGCTCCGCCTGCCGGAGCCCGGGGCCGTCCGCTATTTGCGGGAGGAGATGGCCCTCTATGATCCAAAAAGCCGGCCGGCGGTCGAGCGGGGTGGCGGTGCCGCTTCGGAGACGGCGGTGCGCCACCTGCTCGACCTGACTCGCGCCGAGCACATCCAGGTCGTCGCCCTCCTCCTCCCCTCCGCTCTCCAGGCGGATGACCGTCTCTGGAACGACACCCTGCGCCAGGTCCACCTCGCCCCCTCCCAGGTGGACCGCATGCTCCCGAACGAGATCTTCTCGGCGTCGCTCGCCCGCTGCGGCGTGCCGGTCCTCGATCTCACGCCGGTCCTCGGCGAGGCGATCCGCCACGGCGAGGTGGATTTCTTCGCCAAGGACCAGCACTTCACCGCGGCCGGGCACCGGCGCATCGCCCGGGAAACGGTGCGGTTCCTGCGCGCCCAAAGACTCCTGGTTGAACCTGCCGCGACGCCCCGGATACACTCCGCAGCCGCCGGTTCCCTCTGAAGAAGACACTCGTCTCCCCATGACCTCAGAAACTCCCAGGACCTCACGCAAGACGCGGCTGCTGATCATCGCCTGCCTCGCGATCGGGATCGCAGCCGCCGGCGCCTGGTGGGCCCGCGGGCACAAGGACACGGTGCGCGCCGCCATCCGCGCCCTCAGCCCCGGCACGGACGCTCCTCCGGCCAAGCCCGTGGGGCCGGAGATCTCCTCCCCGGAGTACGCCCGCCTGGGAGAGGGCTTCCTCGTGTGGGAGTCGAACCGCACCGGGCCCTGGCGCATCTGGACGCGCCGGCTCGACGGCTCAGGGCTCCGCCAGCTCAGTCCCGAGGAGAGCGGCCACGAGCACTGCTGCGCCCACATCTCGCCGGACGGCAAGCAGGTGGCCTACCTGAGCCTCAGCAACTTCAAGTACGGCGCCGATCCGGAGGCGGGAGCGCTCCACGTGATCGGAGCCGATGGAAAGGGGGATCGCGTGGTCGCCGAGCCGGCGCAGACCTACAGCCGCGGCCACCGCGCCGCCCTCTGGCACGGCGAGAAGCTCCTGCAATACATCGACGGCGACGGCAACGCCATCCTCCTCGATCTCGCCAAGGGCACGAAGGAGACGCTGGCCGGTCCCAGCAGCGAGGGCAAGGGCTGGCTGGTGAACCGCGCGCGGACCCACGCCACCACAGGGCTCCCCACGTTCTCGCTGTACAGCGCCGGACACGTCACCGAGCGCACTCCCTACGGCGGCTGCGAGCCCTATTTCTCCGACGACGGCCGCTGGGGGATCTGGATGGCGGGAGCCGGCGGCCCCCTGCGCGCCTTCGAGCTCGCCACCCGCACCACCCGGACGCTGTTCGAGAAGAACGATCCGCGGCTTGGCACGCAGGCCTACATGTATTTCCCCATGCTCTCCAACGGCTCGGCGCTCGTAGCCTTCGGAGCCTCGGCTAACGAGCACGATCACGAGAAGGGGAACTACGACGTGTTCGTGGTCGAGATCGATCCCAACACCATGGAGGTCCTCGGCCAGCCTCTCAAGTACACCTCCGCGCCCACCCCGGACCGCTATCCGGACGTCCACGTGGAGCCGCTCCCCCTGGGGCGGACGTTCGGCGAGGCCCCCTTCCACGTCCGTCTCGAGGACCCGAAGCTCGGACCCGGCGCCGTCTGGGACTTCGGCGACGGCACGCCCCCCTCGGCGGCCCACGGCGAGCACACCTATGAGCGGCCGGGGAGCTTCTCGGTATCTGCCGGCGTCGCCCGCGCCGCGGACGGCCAGTCTCTCCGCGGCCGGGTGACCGTGCTCCCGGCCCAGCCCCCCCACGCTTTGCGGGCCGAGCTGCGCCAGGGGCGCTCGATCTTCGTCTCCTTCGACGAGCCGGTCGCCGCGGCCCCGGGTGGAGTGAAGGCCCGGCTGGCTTCGGGACGGGCGGTCGCCCAGACCGCGATCGAGGCGGACGGCCGCGGCCTCGTCGCCACCCTGGCCGAGGATCAGACGACCGGGGACCGGCTGCACCTCGAAGGGATCGTGGACCGCGCACAGCGGCCGAACGCCCTCGCGCCCGTCGACCTGGAGATCCCGCCGCCCAGTTGGCCGGTGGATTCCAGGAGCCTCATCCTCCTCTGGGAGACGGCCGACCAGCCCAATCTCGTGCCCGATCCGGCCCAGGGCGCCGCAGACCGCACCTACGCCGTGACGCCCCACGGCCGCGCACGCTTGAATCACGATCACGCCATGCTGCTGGTGGGCGACGGCGCCTTTGAGGCCGAGGAGGCGGCGGGCAAGAGCCTCGTGGACCTGGCCGAGAAGAGCAACGAGATCACGGTGGAGATGACGCTCAACTCCGCCGAGGTGAGGCCCACGACGTCGGAGGTCGTCCTCTCCTTCGGCCGCTACAAGGGCGGTCCTCTCCTTGAGCTCGAGCAGCAGGGGAACGCCCTGGTCTGGCGCCTGCTGCACAACAAGTCGCTCGACCCACCGGCCCGGTTCGGCAAGCTCGTGCCCGGGGAGCCCGTGCACGTGGTCGCCGGCTACAGCCCGGGCCGCCAGGTGGTCTACGTGAACGGCGTCAAGGCGGTTGACAGTGACGCCTGGCAGGGGGACTTCTACTTCTGGAAGCCGGGCGCTCTCACGATCGGCGCGGGGCACGACAACGAACGACCCTGGAAGGGAGTGATCGAGGGAGCTAGCCCTCTACGATCGTCTCCTCGGTCCGGAGGAAGCCGCGGAGAATGCCCGCCGTTACGCCACGGCGCGGGCTCGCCGGACGGCCGTGCCCCAGACGAGCGTGCTCGCCACCCTTCAGCGCTGCTCGCGCATCCCCTCGCTCGACGAGATCGCTCCCTATCGCCAGGCGCTCGCCGTCTGCGAATACCGGGTGGATCGCGTGCTCTCCGGCACGCTCCCGGGCCCGACGATCCGCGTGGCCCGCTGGGTGATCCTCGACGGAGCCACGCTGGATGTCTTGCGGGGGGCCCCGGGCGCCTCGGTGCCGCTGACGCTGGAGCCGTTCAGCGCCAACGGGCAGCTCGAAAGCATCTATCTTTCGAACGACCTCGGCGGCAGCTCCACGTCACCGCTCTTCTACGACCCCACGAGCGGGTGAGCGAACGCCCTTGGTCTTCAGCTCCCACCTCTTCGTCTACTACTTCCTGCCGCTCGCCCTGGCGGCCTACTTCCTGGCGCCGCGGCGGGGGAAGAACCTCGTCCTCACCCTGTTCAGCTTCGTCTTCTACGGCTGGGCCAACGTGGCCTTCATCCCGCTGCTCATCACCTCGACGCTCATCGACTACCTCTGCGGACTGGGATTGACGGGCGGGTTCCGCCCGCCTCTTCGCGGCGAGCTCCCCATCCTCGAGCCGGGCGGGCCGCGTACCCGGGCGCAGAAGGTCATCCTCACCGTCTCCATCACCGCCAACCTGCTGCTGCTCGGCTTCTTCAAATACTTCAACTTTTCGGTGGACAGCTACAACGCTCTGATCGAAACGCTCGGCTTCCACGGCTTGCGGCTCGATTCCGTGATGCGGGTGGTGCTGCCGCTCGGCATCAGCTTCTACACCTTCAAGAGCATGAGCTACGCCATCGACGTCTATCGCGGCGACGCGCGCGCCATGCGCCACCTCGGCGACTTCTTCTGTTTCGAATCCATGTTCCCGGACCTCGTGGCCGGACCGATCATCCGTTTTTCGGAGATCGCGGACCAGCTCGTCAATCGCACCATCACCAGCGAGAAATTCGCCCGCGGCGTCTCCTTCTTCTGCTTAGGGATGGCGAAGAAAGTGCTGCTCGCCAACCCCTGCGGCAAGATCGCCGACACCACCTTCGGCGCCGGCGCCCTGGGCGCGCTCGACGCCTGGCAGGGCCTCTTCGCCTACGCCTTCCAGATCTATTTCGACTTCAGCGGCTACTCCGACATGGCGATCGGCCTCGCCCTGATGCTCGGCTTCATGTTCCCCAAGAACTTCGACTCGCCCTACAAGGCGGAATCGATCACCGACTTCTGGCGCCGCTGGCACATCTCACTCTCGACCTGGCTGCGCGACTACCTTTACATTCCCCTGGGCGGCAACCGCAAGGGCGAGCGGCGCACCTACGTCAATCTCTTCCTCGTCATGCTGATCGGCGGCCTGTGGCACGGTGCGGCGTGGACGTTCGTGATCTGGGGCGCCATCCACGGCGGCTGGCTGGCGCTCGAACGGGCCTTGGGGAAAGACAGTTGGTACCGCCGCCTGCCGCACGTGGGCCGCGTGGCGCTGACCTTCTTCATCGTCCTCATCGCCTGGGTCTTCTTCCGCGCGCCGGACCTCTCGAGCGCCCTGCATTACCTGGGGAGCCTCGCCGGCCTGGGCGGCAACGCAGCCCGGGGCGCAACCTGATCGGCGGCCTCATCCGCCGGCCCTACGACCTGCTCAACCTCGCGCTCGCGGCGGTGATCGTGTGGTTCGCCCCGCAGACCTGGGACTGGACCCGAAGGCTGACCTGGCCCAAGGGCCTGATCTGTCTCGCCCTGCTCGGCCTGGCGCTGGCGGCCATGGCCACGCAAGGCTACAACCCGTTCATCTACTTCATCTTCTGAGGCGGACCTGTGATCCCTGAGCCCGAACGCGAGCGCATCGCCAAGATCGAGATCGGCCACACCGACGTCTCGCCCGCGCTGGCGTGGGCGCTCGTCCTCCTCTTCCTGGCGGTGATCGTCACGGTGCCGATCCTCGACGTGGTCACGGGCAGGACCCGGCAGACGGGCGTCACTCCGGGCTCGCTCGCGGCCGTGGGTCCCGTCATCCAACAGGAGGGCTGGATCGCCGGCAGCTACGCCCTCCTGCACCAGATGCACCAGCTCGAAGACGGCCTGGAGCGCAAGTCCTGGCTCGGCGCCACCCTGCTGCCGCGGACGCAGCGCGTGCTGACGGCCCTCGGCGTAGGCAACGAAAAGGTTTATCTCGGAAGGGACCGCTGGCTCTACTACACGCCGGACGTGCAGTACGTCACCGGCTTCCCCTTCCTGGATCGCAACGTCCTCGAACGCCGGCGCCTCGGCGGCCAGGCCTGGGAAGACGCGCCCCATCCCGATCCCATTCCTGCTCTCGTCGATTTCCAGCGCCAGCTCGCCCGGCGTGGCATCGCCCTTCTCCTGGTGCCCACGCCCCTCAAGCCGATGATCGATCCCGAGTCGCTCGCGGGAAGCCGTCCCGCGAGCCTCCCCCTGGAGAACGCCTCCTGGCCCGACTTTGCCCGCCGTCTCGACGCCGCGGGCATCGCATACGTCGATCCCGCTCCCCTTCTCGTCCAGGGGAAGGCCGCGCACGACGGCCAGCCGCAATATCTCCGCACCGACACCCACTGGACTCCCCAGGCCATGGACCTCGTGGCGACACACCTCGCCGAGCGGATCGAATCTCTCGCCCATCTCGATCCGCCCACGGGAGTCGGCTACTTCCGGCAGCCGCAGAACGTCTCGAACACAGGAGACCTCGCCGTCCTCCTCACCCTACCGTCAACCCACCCGCTCAAAGAGCCGGAGAGGGTGACCATCCAGCGCGTGACGACCGCCGAGGGCCGCTCCTGGAAGCCGGACCCGCAAGCGCCGGTTCTCCTCCTCGGCGACAGCTTCACCAACATCTACTCGCAGAGCGACCTCGGCTGGGGCACCGGCGCCGGCTTGGCCGAGCAGCTCGCCTACCACCTCCGCCGCCCCATCGATCGCATCGCCTTGAACAGCGGCGGCGCCCTCAACACCCGCCAGCGCCTCGCCCAGGACCTCGCCACCGGCAATGACCGTCTCGCCGGCAAGAAGATCGTCGTCTATCAGTTCGCCCTGCGGGAGCTGGCGATCGGGGATTGGCGGGTGATCGGGCTGGGTGGGAAAACCGAATAAGGACAGAAAGGACTGGCACGGACAAGCACGGACGGAAAAACCTGCGTCCTCCCTGTCCTTGTTGTCCTTTGTGTCCTTTGTGTCCTTGTCTTTTTATGACAACAACCCCCGCCGCGCCGCATACCGGACCAGCTCGGCGGTGTTGTGGACGCCCAGCTTTTCCATCAGGCGGTAGCGGTGGTTGTCCGCAGTCTTGACGCTGATCCCGAGTTGGCGGGCGATCTCTTTGGTGGTGCGGCCGTCGACCACGAGATGGAAGACTTCACGCTCGCGGGGGGAGAGGGCGCCGTAGGGGTCCTCCACCTGGTGGGCCGGCTGGCGGTACTGCTCGGCGAGCACCCTTGCGGCCTGGGGGCCGAAGTAGCCCTGGCCGGCGTGGAGGGCGCGCACGGCGGCGAGCAGCTCGGCCACGGCGCTGTCTTTCACCAGATAACCCGAGGCGCCGGCGCGCACCACCGGCAGCACGTATTCCTCTTCTTCGTGCACCGTCAGGGCGAGCACGCGGATCTGCGGCATTTCCTCGTGGATGCGGCGCACGGCCTCCAGGCCCGAGAGGCGCGGCATGGTGAGGTCGATCACCGCCACCTCCGGCCGCGTGGCGCGCGCCTTCTCTACCGCCTCCATGCCGTCCGCCGCCTCGGCCACCACCTCGCATTCACCGCTGTCGACCAGCAGGCTCACCAGCCCCTGGCGCACGAGCGTGTGATCGTCCGCCACCAGCACGCGCACGCGCCTCATCACAGAGCCTCCGTCAGGGGCACCACGGCCGAGAGGCGGGTCCCCTCGCCGGGCGCCGAGTCGAGATCCAGACGCCCGCCGAAGAGCTCCAGCCGGTCGCGCATGCCGCGCAGGCCGGAGCCCGTGGCAGTGCCTCCGAGCACAGCCTGGGGATCGAACCCCCGCCCGGCGTCGGCTACCTTGAGCTCCAGCGACTCCGGGGTGCGCCGCACGGCGACCTGGACGCGGTCCACCCCCGCGTGCCGGAGGGCGTTGGTGAGGGCCTCCTGGACGAGACGGAAGACCAGGATCTCCAGGTCCGGGTCCAGCCGCTCGTCGAGAGCCGCGAGAGCGAGCTCGACCTTGAGGCCCGTGCGCTGCTCCAGGGTGCGGGCGAGCCAAGTGAGCGCCGGGGCGAGACCGAGGTCATCGAGCACCGGCGGGCGTAGCAGGCGCGACAGCTCGCGGGTCTCGTTCAAGGCCAGGCGCGCCATGTCCACCGAGTCGGCGAGGCGGGCCGAATGCTCGGCCGGCAGGGAGCCGTCGAGCTTCTCGCGCAGACGTTCCAATTGATGGGTGAGGGCGGTCAGGGTCTGGCCGAGGCCGTCGTGCAGCTCGCGCGCCAGCCGCCGCTGCTCAGCTTCCTGCACTTTCCACACCGCCTTGGCGAGGCCGCGGAAACGGCGCTCCCCTTCGATCAAGCGCGCGAAAAGCCGGGCGTTGGCGCGCGTGATGTCCTGCACGCGGTCGACGATGTCGTGCATCGGATCCGCGGGCTCAACCGTTCGGCTTGAGCTTGCCGAGCCGGACTCCCGGTCCGCCGGCTCCGTCCTGCTGTGGTCCATCCTGGGCCTCCACCATACGAATGAAGAATTTCTTGGGCTCGGGGGCGAGGTCCCGGCTCAGCCTGGCGATCTCCTCGCTGGCACGGCGGCGCTCGGCCGCGGCCTCGGCAAGGTCTGCACGGCGGCCGCTGCGCTCCAGGGCCCGTGCCAGAAGACTGTGGAGCCGGTAGGATCGGGCATAGCCGCCGCAAGCGGCTGCGAGTTGGAGGCCGGAGCGGGCCGCGGCCTGGGCCCGTCCCGGCTCGCCAATGGCGAGCGCCGAGCGGGCCACGGCCTCGGCGGCCCGCAGCCGCAGCCGCGCATGGCCGAGGGCCTCGGCTTCGGCGCGCAGCCGCTCCAGCTCGGCGAGACCGGCTTTCGATGGGCCTGCCGCATTGGCCGCCGAAAGCCGGGTCGAGAGGATCTCGACCACGGCATGGCTCTCCCGGGCCTCGGCCACCGCCCGGCGCAGGGCCTCGGAGGAGGAGGCGCGATCCCCGGGGCCGTCACGCGCCAGGAGCTGCTCGCCGCGCAGCCGGTCGAGCTCGGCCTGCTGCTCCAGGTTCTTCCCCCCGGCCAGCAGCTTCCCGGCGGTCTCCAGGCGCTTGCCAGCGGCCTCGATCATCCCCAGCTCCAGCTCGGTCTCGGCCGCGGCCAGGGTGAATTCGGCGAGCCCCCGCTGCTCGGCGAGCTCCCGCAGGATCTTGAGCGCCTCTTCATAGGAGGCGAGAGCGGCGCCCGGGCGGCCCTGGTACTGGGCGAGGCGACCGAGGTTGCCGAGCGAGGCGACGACCGTCTCCTTCATGCCCAGCTCGCGGCTGGAGCCGAGGGTCGTGAGGAAGGACTTGGCCGCTTCGTCCCACTCCCCGCGCGCCAGCTCGAGCTGGCCGAGGTTCTGCGTCGCGAAGACGACGCCGCCCGGATCGGCGCTCTTCTTCGCCAGGTCGAGCCCTTGGCGCCAGTAGACCAGGGCGTCGTCGTAGCGCCCCAGCATGTAGCAGGCGAAGCCCACGTTGCCGAAGCTCTGGGCAAGGTCGAGGTCGTTGCCGAGGTCGCGGCGCACGCGCAGCGCCTGCCGGTAGCGCTCCAGGGCCTCCTCATAGTTGCCGCGTTCCTCGGCGAGCGCTCCAAAGTCGTTGTAGGTTTCGGCGATGCCCGGCGCGTCCCCCAGCTTCTGCAGCAGGGCCAGGGCCGTTGTGAGCTGCCCCTGGGCTGCCGTGTTCTCGCCCCGCATCATGTTGATGGTCGCCATATTGCGCAGGGTGGTGGCATAGCCGCGCTCGTCGCCGATCCGCTTGCGCAGGGCCGCCGCCTTCTCGTAGTTCTCGACCGCCCGGTCGAGCTCCCCGAGGTTGCGGTAGGCCACCCCGAAGGCGTTGAGCACGTCGGCCCGCCCCTGATCGCTGCCGAGCTCGTTCTGCACCACCAGGGCCCGTACCAGGTGCTCGTCCACCGCGTGCCGGGCGTCGCCGGCCATGATCGAATACTTGCCGAGGAGGTACCAGGCCCGCGGGTGGTGCGGCGCCAGGCGCACCGCCTCCCGCAGGGCGGCGACCGCCCGGTCGAGGCTTCCCTGCTCGCCGCAGGCCTCCGCCAGCTCGATGCGCGCCTCGACGTCGTCCGGGTAGCGCGCGAGCAGCCGGGAGAGGATCTCCTGGGCCCGGTCCGGGCGGCCGAGCAGCCGCGCCTCGACAGCCCGGACCTCGTAGGCCGCGCGGCTCTCTCCCGTTCCCAGGGTCTCGACGGCCCGCCGCGCCGCCTCCCGCGCCGGCTCTCCCCGGCCCAGGGCCTCGCGCGCCCGGGCGAGCTGCACCCAGGCGGCGGTGTAGTGGGAATCGGCCGCCACGGCCTTCTCCAGGGACGGCACCGCCGCCAGAGCGTCCCCCCGCAGCAAGCTCGCCACCCCCTTGGAGTATTCGGCCAGGGCCGCCGGCGAGTGGCTCGCCGCCGGCTCCACGGCCGCGGTCACGGGCACCGCGAGCTCCCGGCGCAGGACTCCGCCGAGCTGCTCGACGAGGCGGAAGGCCTCCCCTTCCGCGGCCTCGGCGTGGAGCGCCGCCGCCGGCAGACCCGGAGGATCCATGGCCAGCAACGAGAGGTCGATGCGCAGCCGTCCGCCCGCAGCGCGCACCCGGCCGCTGACCAGATGATCGGCGTCGAGCAGCCCGGCCAGACGCCGCGCCTCGGTCTCGGGCAGCGGGCCGTGCGGCAGCTTCAGGTCCTCCACGGTGCGGAAGACCCGCTGGCTGTCGAGCACCCGCAGCTCCGGGCTCTCGGCCAGGGAGGCGGCCAGCATCTCCGGCATGCCGGTGGCCACCCAGGCGAGGTCCGGCCGGCCCGTGTCGTCGGCCAGCGGGAGAAGCGCCACGGCATACCGGGGACCGGCGGCGGCCTTCCTGGCAGCGACAGGCTGCCCCGACGGCGGCTGTACCGGCGAAGCCCGCTGGCGAACGACCCAGCCGAGAAGGACGAGGATGAGGAGGCAGCCCACGCCAACGGCGATCTGCCACGCCTGGACGGCGGGGGCAGAGCGGCGCTGGTCGAGATCCCTGGCGAGCTCGCCCGCGCTCTGATACCGCCGCGCCGGATCGCGCGCCAGGAGCTTCTGGACGATCCCGCGCAGCGGCTGCGGCACCACGGCCGGCCAGGGGAGGTGACGCGGCGCTCCGGTCAACCGCTGGGCGAGCGTCTCGGCCTCGGTGGCGCCCGAGAACGGCAGCTCGCCGGTGAGCATCTCGTAGAGGATGATCCCCAGGGCGTAGAGATCGGACCGGCCATCGACCGCGTCCCCCCGCGCCTGCTCCGGCGAGAGATAACCGAGGGTGCCGAGCACGGTGCCGGGGAGGGTCAGCCCCGAGCCCGCGAGCGAGCGGGCGATCCCGAAGTCGGTGATGGCGGCGCGCGGCGTGGGCCCGCTCTCGTCGATCAGGACGTTGCCGGGCTTGAGATCACGATGCACCACCCCCGCCCCGTGGGCCGCCTCCAGGCCGAGGGCGAGCTGGCGGGCGATCGCAACCGCCCGCTCCGGCGTGAGGCGCCTCTCCCCGGCCAGCAGGTCGCCCAGCGAGGAGCCGGGGACGAAGTCCATGGTGAGGAAGGCGAGGTCACCGTCGCTGCCGATGTCGTGGATGCGGACGACGTTGGGATGGCTCACCTGCCGCGCCAGCACCAACTCCTGCTTGAAGCGCTCCAGCCACCGCCCGTCGCCGGCCAGGTCGGGCCGCAGAACCTTGATCGCCACGGGCAGCCCGAGCTCCTCGTCCAGGGCCCGGTAGACCATCCCCATGCCGCCGACCCCAAGCAGCTCGAGGATGCGGTAGCGCCCGGCGAGCAGGAAGCCCACCGCCAGCCGCTGCACGGCGCCCTCGGCAGTGCGGGTGGGGAGGTCCCACTGCCGCGCCGGGTGCTCGCCGTTCACGAGGCAGCCCCGAGCGGCGCGTGGACAGTGAGGAGGCCCCGCCAAGTGTCGAGCCGGCTCGGGACCGCGATGCTGTCCCTTGGGGCCGCAGCGCTGTCCGCAAGCTGCTCGGAGAGCCCGCGCAGCTCGCCGTCGAGGCTCGCCACCGCGATGGCGAGCCCCGCCTGCGCGGTCAGAGCCTCCAGGATCTCCAGGTCGAGCTCGGTGAACGCCGCTCCCGGCCGGCGGCTGTCGGCGTACATCACGCCGAGCTGCCGGTCGAGCGCCTGGAGGGGGATGCAGAGGAGGGCCCGGATGCCGCCGGCGACGATGCTCGCCCGCGCCGCCAACTCGGCGTCCGCCCGCACGTCCGTGCTGACCACCGGTCTCCCGCTCGCCAGGACCTTCTCTACCGCGCCCACGCTGCCCCCGAACTCCGCGGCCCGCAAGTCGTCCCACGAGAGGCCGGAACGCGCCGCCACCTCCAGCTCGCCATCCTCGCCAGCGAGAAGGACGAAGCCCCGTTCCGCGTTCGTGAGCTCCAGCATCGAGGCCACTACCCGCGACAGCAGGTCGCCAAGGCCCAACTCGGGATCGAAGTCGCGCCGGGCCTCCAGCGCCGTGGTGAGACGCCGCAGCCGCGCCTCGTTGAGCGCCTCGACGGACTCCGGCACGGTCTCGAAGCGAGCGAGCAGACCGCCGAAGCTGAGCCAGCTCACCGCGGCCAGCGCTCGGGTCTCAACCGGCACGCCGTCGACCAGGGTGCCGTTCTTGCTCCCGAGGTCGGTCACCATCCAGCCCGCCGGTCCTGGAGCGAGAGCGGCGTGGCGCCGGGAGACGCAGTCGTCGTCGACCCTCACCGCGCACTCCAGGCCGCGCCCGACGACCGTCTCTCCTCCCTCCGGCAGGATCAGCTCCCGGGCTGGAGCCGAGGGGAAGAGGATCGTCAGGCGCGCCGGCATGGGATCACGACCTCTTCTCGACTAGCCGTGGTCCTGCCGCAGCCGGAGGCTGAACTGGAGGGTCTCTGCCCCGGCGCGCAGCAACCCCGCGACGTTGACCAGGTCGCGCGCCGCGCGCCAGACGTCCGGGATGTCCGTCCCGCTGTGCTGCTCGACCGTGGCAATGAAGGCGTCCAGGTCCTGGATCGCGGCGGCATCGTCTCCCGCCTGGGCGTGGGAGCGGGCGGCGGCGAGCTCTGAGGCGAGCTCGGCCTCGACAGCATCCGGAATCGCACCGGCGTTGGCCGCGAGGATCTGGTCCAACCGGTTGAGCTTGGCCCCGATCTCCAGGTTCAGGGGGAGCAGATCGATGACCACCAGGAACTCCGAGAACCCACCCTTGGTGCCGATGGCGCGGTAGCTCCTGGACTGGGATCCCGGGCCCTTCTGGATGCTGCTCGTGATGTCCTGGAAGCTGCCGCCCAGCGGCGCGGCGAAGACGCGCAGCGAGTCCTGCAGGTTCAGGAGGCTCAGGAGAGGGGGCGTCCGGATCTCGATGGACGCGACGCCGTTGAAGGTGAGGCCGCTCGCGGCCAGGGGCTCGATCCGCACCAGCACCGGGAAGCTGGCCGGGATCGAGGCCAGGTCCGGCAGACGCCCGGCAAGGAGCGGATCGAGCAGGGAGACCAACTGCGTCGTGACCCCCAGATTGGCCGGAGTCAACCCCGTGACGTTCTCGAAGCTCACGGTGACCTCACCGCCGAGCACGGTGGGCAGGCTCACCGCATTTCCACTCTGAGCTGCGGCCGGCACGGCCACGGCCAGGACGAGAAGGGACGCGATCAGAATTCTGTTCATACGCTCACCCTTTCCAGATAAGTGGCCACCATCAGAGAAGTGGCCATCATCCTCATGAGAGAGACAACCTCGCTTTCAAGCTTCAGCTAGAAAGGCCGTCTGCAAACGATGCGTGACTCATCTGGATCCTACAACCACTATACACCCTGCGGGCTCCGCCTGAGGGAAACCCCCCACTCCGAATGAGGGGATTTCCCGCTTTCCCCTCTCCTTCAGCTCTCCATGGTACAGCCCAATGCTTGCCGAAATGGAGACGCTCTCTCTACGTCCGCTTCTCGTTGTCGACGTCCTTCCCGAGCCGGTAAGTCACTGCCAAATCAGCCAGCCACTTCCGAAGCACGCCGCCGCCATTGGGGGACAGGTTCGGATTGGACGCTCTATATTGCAAGCACCACGCCAGAATCCTGCTGAGGGAAAACCCCCACTCCGAATGAGGGCATTCCCCGCTTCCCCGGCTCTCTTCAGCCCTCCATAGTAGGGTCCATAACAAGGCAGTCCACAGGGGAGAGAGATGAGAACAGCCACCATCCTTCACGGCCGCCCTTCGGCTCTGCGGGCCTGCGCCCCGGTGCTGGTCGCGGCCTCGCTCATAGCCGTCATCGCTGCTCCGGCAGCGGAGGCGTTCGCCGCAGACGACTAGCAGCTCCCCACCTCCTCGTGGGGGTGGAGCCGTGCTCCGCCCCCCACTTTTTCAGCCCCCCGACAGCTCCGCCGGTGAGGGAAATCCCCAGCGTGGAATGAGGCCCTTCCCCGCTTCCCCTCCTCTTGGCCCGCCCCGCATAGTGGCGGTGGGATGAGTAGCAGACACCCAAGGAGGGATGAACCCATGAACGCATCACCCATCCACCGCTTCCGCGCCTCGGCGCTGTGCATGGCCGCGTTGCTGCTCGTGATCACCAGCTCCGCGTCCGCAGCGACCCTGGGAACTTCGCTGATCGCCAAGCTCAACGGCCTCCCCAATACGGCCGGCGTGGGCACGGTGATCGTGTCGTTCAACACCAGCAACGGCCTCAAGCCCGCGCACCTGTCGGTCCTGACTCTCGCCGGCATCACCCGCGGCACCACGCTCCAGAACCTCGGCATGGTGGCCGTGCCGGCCACTGCGGGCCAGGTCCGCGCCCTGGCCGCCAACCCGGCCGTCCGCTCGATCTGGGCGAACGACCGGCTGCACTATCTGAATGATCAGACCCGCACCCTCACCGGCGTCGACAAGGTGCGCAACGATCCGGACTTCGCCCGGCTCAACCACGGGCTTCCCATCTCGGGCAAGGGGAGCTTCTCGCTGGTCATCAACGATTCCGGGATCGACGGCACCCACCCCGACCTCCACTTCCCGGAGCACCTCGTGCAGAACGTGCAGTCCTTCGTCGACACCAACACGCTGACCGGTTTCCTCCCCCCCGTCTTCCTCGAGAACCTGCCGGACACCGACCTCAACGTCGGGCACGGCACCCACTGCGCGGGCATCGCGGCCGGGACGGGCGCGGCCTCCGGCGGCCAGTACGCCGGCGTCGCCCCGGGAGTGAAGCTCGTGGGCTTCGGCTCCGGCGCCGTGCTCTTCGTGCTCAACGCCCTCGGCGGCTTCGAGTACTCGCTCGCCAACCAGGCCCGCTACAACGTCCGCATCATCTCGAACTCCTGGGGCGGGCAGGGCGCGTACGATCCCAACGATCCCGTCTCGATCGCCAGCAAGCTGGCCCACGACCGCGGCATCGTCGTGGTGTTCGCGGTTGGCAACTCCGGCCCGGGCAAGGACACCATGAGCTCCGAGCCGAGATCCCCCTACGTGATCGGCGTGGCCGCGGGGACCAAGGAAGGCGGTCTCGCGGGCTTCTCGTCGCGCGGCGTGCCCAAGGCCCAGCGCACGGCCGGCGACTTCAGCGCGCCCACCCTCACCGCTCCGGGCACGGGCCGCGAATTCGCCTCGAACAGCGGCCGCTTCACCTCCGACGTGGTCTCCGCCCGCTCGAAGACCAACGTCTTCGCCAACGGCGAGACCTCCGCGGCCGACGCCGAGCTCCCGGCCTCCGCCCTCCCCTACTACACCGAGATCAGCGGCACCTCCATGGCGGCGCCGTTCATCGCCGGCACCGTGGCCCTGATGCTGAGCGCGGACCCGACGCTGTCGCCGGACGAGGTGAAGTCGATCCTCACCCAGACCGCCACCCAGATGCCCGGCTTCTCCGAATTCGAGGTGGGCGCCGGCTACGTCAACGTCTACGCGGCCCTCGACAGGGTCTTCCACCGCGGCAAGGCCTATGGCACCTACGGCGGCGCGCTCGACCTGCAGCAATTCAACCTGAGCATCACCACCACCACCGCCGCACAGCAGCCCTTCCACGTCGACTACAACCCGGCGTCGACGCCCGGCGCGGGCAGCGCCAACGCCACGACCTTCCAGGTCCAGGCCGGCATCTCGGTGCTCGACGTCTTCGCCAACGTCGACAACGCGCTGACGACCGGCGACGGCAACACCGTGGCCCTGCTCTTGACCGATCCCAACGGCCTGATCTACTCCAGCGGCATCATGATCCCCATCCTCGACGCGCCCAACCGCGAGGTGGTGGTCAACAATCCCGTCCCCGGCTCCTGGCGCCTCGAGGTGCGGGGCGTACGCGGTCTCGCGGCCCTGCCGGAGGTCTCGCTCCCCACCTCGGGCGCGGCGCTGCCCGGCCCAGTGGACGGCACCATCAGCCAGCGGGTGCACAACCTGCCCGCAGTCCGCGACATCCAGGGCGACCCGGCGCAGGCCGAGATCGAATTCGTGCTCAAGAACCGGATGATGGACGTGATGAGCGACGGCCTCTTCTACCCGGGCTCGAAGGTGACGCGCGCCGACTTCGCCCAGACCCTGGTTTTGAACACCGCGCTGCGCCAGTCGCTGGCCGACTCCCCCCTGTACACGGACGTGACCGGTCCGCTCGCGGCCATCGCCGAAGCCGTGACCGCCGACGGCTCCACCCTGCGCGACTACGACTTCACGCCCGGCGGCATGGTGGCGGCCCAGCCGTCGAGCTTCTTCCCCGACGATCCCGTGAGCCGGACCGACGTCGCCGTCGCCCTCGTCAAAGCGCTGGGGCACGACGCCGCGGCCCAGGCCAAGGCGGGCGCGGACGTCACCGCCACCTTCAACGGCACGACCGTGGTGGTGAGCGACAACTCCGCGATCCCCTCAAGCCTGCGCGGCTACGTACAGCTCGCCCTCGACAAAGGCATCCTCAACGCCTCCTTCAGCTTCCAGCAGGGACCCAACGACTTCGAGCCGCACCTCGTGGCCAGCGTCAATTCGACCCAGCCGGTGACGCGCTCCTTCCTGGCCTTCGCCCTCGACCACTACCGGCAGGCTTTCGCTGCCGGCAACTAGCAGCAGGTTCTCGCCACGCCTCGACGGGGGTGGAGCCAGTCTCCGCCCCCCTTTTTTTCAGCTCTCATCATCTTCCCCGCCTCTGAGGGAAATCCCCCACGTCCAATGAGGCTATTCCCCGCTTCCCCCCTCCACGTCCATCTCCCATAGTCGTAGCGGGATGAGATGAGAGGAAGACGTCGCCTCGACCGCGATCAGCAGGCTTTCGCTGCCGGGAACTGACGCTCAACTCCCAGGCTTTTCAACTTCCGGCAGCTCGGGTGGGGCCTCGCCCCCACCCTTTCTTTTTTTCAGCACCACCACCGCCCGCCCCTCCACCCGCACCTCTTCGCCGGCCGCGAAGACCTCGTCCGTCTCCTCATCGCCGTCTCGCGCCGTGTCGAGGGCCTGCCGCCAGCGCTCGCCCCAGTCGGGACGGGCCGGCAGGCGGAAGGAGAGGGGCTCGTGGTGGGCGTTGAAGAGGACGTAGAACGTATCGTCCACCACCCGCTCGCCCCGAGGATCGAGGCCGGGGATGGCGTCGCCGTTCAGGAATACCCCCAGCGACCTGGCGCAGCCGTGCTGCCAGTCCTCGTCGCTCATCAGCTCGCCGTCGGGACGGAACCAGCCGACGTCGCGCACCCCCTCTTCGTGGTGGAGGGCGCCCTGGAGCCAGCGGCGGCGGCGGAACACCGGGTGCTCGCGCCGCAAGGCGAACAGCCGCGACGTGAAGTCGATCAGCCCCTGGTCCGCCGCCTCCCAGTCGAGCCAGGAGATCTCGTCATCCTGGCAGTAGGCGTTGTTGTTGCCGCGCTGCGTGCGCCCCATCTCGTCGCCCCCCAGCAGCATGGGGAGGCCCTGGGAGAGGAAGAGGGTGGCCAGGAAGTTGCGCTGCTGGCGCTCGCGCAGGGCGTTGACCTCCGGGTCGTCCGTGGGCCCCTCCACGCCGCCATTCCACGACCGGTTGTTGCTCTCGCCGTCACGGTTCTCCTCGCCGTTGGCCTCGTTGTGCTTCTCGTCGTAGGAGACGAGGTCGCGCAGGGTGAAGCCGTCGTGGGCGGTGACGAAATTGACGCTGGCCGCAGGGCTCCGGCCCGTGGCGGCGTAGAGGTCCGGGCTGCCCGTGAAGCGGCAGGCGAAATCGCCCAGGGTCTGCTCCGCGCCCCGCCAGTAGTCGCGCACGGCGTCGCGGTACTTGTCGTTCCATTCCGACCACAGGGGCGGGAAATTCCCCACCTGATATCCCCCCTCCCCCAGGTCCCAGGGCTCGGCGATGAGCTTGACCCGGCTGATCACCGGGTCCTGCTGGACGGCGTCGAAGAAGGCTGCGCAGCGGTCCACGCCGTTGTTCTCGCGGGCCAGGGTGGAGGCGAGGTCGAAGCGAAAGCCGTCCACGTGCATGTCGAGCACCCAGTAGCGCAGCGAGTCCAGGATGAGCTGCAGCACGTGCGGATGGCGCACGTTGAGACTGTTGCCCGTGCCCGTGGTGTCCAGGTAACACCGCCGGTCGTCGGGCATCAGACGATAATAGGCAGCGTTGTCGATCCCCTTGAGCGAGAGCACGGGCCCGAGATGGTTGCCCTCGGCCGTGTGGTTGTAGACCACGTCGAGGATGACCTCGATCCCCTCCTGATGCAGGGTCTTCACCATGTGCTTGAATTCCTGCACCTGCTGGCCCGGAGCGCTCCCGGCCGCCGCGTACTCGTTATGCGGCGCGAGATAGCCGATCGAGTTGTAGCCCCAATAATTGCGCAGCCCCCGCTCCACCAGATCCTTGTCGTGCACGAGCTGGTGGACGGGCAGAAGCTCGACCGCCGTCACGCCCAGCCGCTTGAGATGCGCGAGAGCCGCGGGATGGGCCAGCGCCGCATAGCTCCCCCGCACCTCCTCGGGCACGGCCGGGTGCCGCGCCGTGAAACCCTTGACGTGGACCTCATAGATCACCGACTCGTGAGCCGGGACGCGAGGTGGCCGGTCGTCCCCCCAATCGAAGAACGGATTGACGACCAGGCTCTTGGGCACGAAAGGCGCGCTGTCCAGATCGTTGCGCGCCTCGGGATCGCCGAACGGATAGGGGAACACGGCCTCATGCCACTCCACCTGGCCGTCGATCGCCCTGGCATAGGGATCGAGGAGGAGCTTGGCAGGATTGCAGCGGTGCCCCGCGGCGGGATCCCACGGCCCATGGACCCGGAACCCATAGCGCTGCCCCGGGAAGACGCCGGGCAGATAACCATGCCAGCAGAATGCCGTGACCTCTGGCAGCTCGACCCGCGTCTCCTCCCCCTGCGCATCGAACAGACAGACCTCCACCCGCTCCGCCACCTCCGAAAACAGCGAGAAATTGGTCCCCGCGCCCCCAAACGTGGCGCCCAGGGGGAAAGGCGATCCGGGAAGGACTTTCATCGGCGGGCCGGGATTTGCAATTTGCGTGCTCAGCGCGAGAGCCACGCGGGATCCACGCGGTCCAGGCACCCGCCGCTTCGAAAATCGAAATCGAGAGCCCGTAGGGCGGCAGACTCATAGCCCAGGGCGAAGGCGGCCCACCAACGAATTGACGCCCTGCCAAGGGCGCCGGATGTCACCCTTGACAGGGTTTCAAGGGAGCGGGTTTTGCCGCGTTCCCTGGGTTCCCGGGTTGCGGCTGGCGGATGACGCCTCGTTCTTCGACCTCCCGCCGTGGAAGCCGGAGGTGCGGGTGCCTTCGAGGGCCCTCCCCAGACCGTAATGACGGCGTTCCAATCTGGATCGAAGCCTCCGCCATCCACCTCCCAACCGCTGCCACCGCGGTGGCAGCCATTCCCAGCTTGATCGGAGCCTCCGCGATCCAGATCCCGGCCTTCCAGAGCGCGATGGCGGTCGCTGCCAGCGCGGTCCGGGCCGCGTCCACAGAGATCGCGATCGTGGCGATCGGGGTGGGAGCTTCTCGCTTCGAGGTAGCCAGGTCTCCCATCTCCCTTGCGGGTTCCTCCGTCCCGCTGGCGGCCTCTCCCTATCTGGTTGGCAGCCGCTGCCACCAAGATGGCAGCCATTCCCACCGGGGTCGCAATCGTTGCCGACTGGATCTGCGGTCCTCCGGACACGTCTGGAGATGTCGCGATCGGGGTGGGAGACTCTTCCATCCCGGTCGCGGAGGCTCCCATCTTGGTGGGAGAGGCTCCGATCACGCTCGCAGCCTCTCGCAACTCGATCTCCGAGGGGTTCAGACCCCTTGAAACGAGCTCCCATCGCTCTGGCAGTCACTCCCACCTTGGTGGGAGTCATTCCCATCTCGGTGGGAGTCATTCCCACCGCGGTGGCAGTGACTCCCACCCCGGTGGGAATCGCTGCCATCTCGGTCGCAGTGTCTCAAATGGAGATGCTGCCGCCCTTCCGACTCTACAGGGATGGCGAAAAGTCCGCCGGGGAATGCCGAGGCGTCAGGAGACGATACGTCACCTCGGCCTTCCCCGGAACCGTCCTCCCCTCAGCAGCCGCAGTGAGTCCGGAACGAGGCGGTCACCCACTCCAGGCACTGCGAGCCGTTCGAGAGGGTGCAGGCCCGGAACTGCTCCTTGGGCTGCCAGGTTGCGATCTGAACGTTCTTGGCCAGGCAGAAGGAATCCGCTTCGTCGCAATAGGGGCTGTCGCAAGCCACCCAGGTCGACCAGCCGCCGCAGGACTTCGGGTCGGGGCAGGTGCTGAACCCGTGGCACGCTGCTGCAGAGGCCGGAGCAATCAGGGGCGGAGCCACAGAGATCACCACGGTGAGGAGGAGAAGAGGAAGGAGCAGAGAACGGAGTCGTATTTGCATGATTGACACCTCCTGAATCGTCTTTTAGTAGAGTCCCTATTCTCTGTCAAGCTCCTTCCTACCTCACCAGCGCCCACACCGCCCCGAGCGCCGCGCTCGCGAGGAGCGTGGGGATCATCCCCAGCTTGAAACGGAACAGGGCCACGGCCGCCGCCAGGGCGAGAACGAGGGCGGCCGGGTCCAGGCTCGTCCAGTCCGGCACCAGGATGCGGGCGCCGAGGGTGTGGGTCTCCCCCACGCGGGCGAAGAGGGTGTGGAGGGAGAACCAGACGGCGAGGTTCAAGACCACTCCCACCACGGCCGCGGTCACCCCGGAGAGGGCGGCGGTGAGCGAAGCCTTGCCGCGCAGGGCTTCGATGTAGGGCGCGCCCAGGAAGATCCAGAGGAAGCAGGGGACGAACGTCACCCAGGTGGTGATCACCGAGCCCGCGATGCCTGCGGCCAGGGGCGAGAGCGGCAGGGCGTGGCGCCAGGCAGCCAGGAAGCCCACGAACTGGAGGACCATGATGAGCGGGCCGGGCGTGGTCTCGGCCATGCCCAGGCCGTCCAGCATCTCGCCGGGGCGCAGCCAGTGGAGGTCCTCGACGGCGTGCTGGGCCACGTAGGCCAAGGCGGCGTAGGCGCCGCCGAAGGTCACCACCGCCATCTTGCTGAAGAAGATTCCCTCCTCCACCAGCACGTGCCGCCGTCCCAGGAGGAGCATCAGGGCCAGGACCGGCCCCCACCAGAGGACGAGATGGACGGCGAGCACCTTGACGCTGCGAGCGAGCGAGGGGCGGAGGGTCACGGCGGCCGCGTCCGCGATGGGCTGGTCCCCCATCTCGACGGGCGCCGGAGCCGGGGCGGGGAGATGCCGGCCCGCGATCCAGCCCAGCAGGGCCGCGGCGGCCACGATCACCGGGAAGGGGACTTCGAAGAAGAAGATGGCCACGAAGGAGAGGGCCGCGAGGACGATCTGAAAACGGGTCTTGAGGGCCCGCCGGCCGATGCGCACCACCGCTTCCACCACGACCGCCACCACCGCGGGTTTGAGGCCGTAGAACAGGGCGTTGACCAGGCTCGCCTCGTGGAAGCCGGCGTAGAGGACGGAGAGCCCCAGGATGGAGAGGAATCCAGGGAGGACGAACAGGACGCCGGCGATCACTCCGCCCAGGGTGCGGTTGAGCAGCCAGCCCACATAGATGGCGAGTTGCTGGGCCTCGGGTCCCGGCAGGAGCATGCAGTAGTTGAGGGCATGGAGGAAGCGCTCCTCGCTGATCCAGCGCTTCTCCTCCACCAGGATGCGGTGCATGACCGCGATCTGTCCCGCCGGTCCGCCGAACGAGAGGAGAGCCACCCGGCTCCAGACGCGGACCGCCTCGCCGAGAGGCACGGCCGATGGGCGGGCGGAGGGCGGCACGGGGCGGAGTATGGCAGATGGCGCGCCACCGTCCTCGTCCGGTGCCGCGAGGCGCTTCGCTGCTGCGTCCCGGGTCAGGGGATATAGTATGAAGCCGCCCTGGCGCCAGTGATTTTCTGGCCTTTTTCCAGAGACGTTCTCACCCATGACCGAGATCCTCACCCGCCCCACGAACGACGTCACGTCCGACGGCCAGGACCATCCTCTAGAGCTGGATACGGCCGGAATGCGTGCCCTGGTGGAGTCGGCTCTGGAGCGGATCGTGGCCCACCTCGCCTCCCTCCCTCGGCAGACGGTGTCGGACACCCGGGGCGGCGCGGAGCTGGCCCGCACGCTGGCCGAGACCCTCCCGGAGGCTGGCACGCCCGTGCCCGAGCTCCTGGACCTCCTCTTCGACCGTGCCGTCAAGCCCACGTACAACACAGCGAGCCCCGGCTATCTCGCCTACATCCCCGGGGGAGGCCTGTTCCAGTCCGCGGTGGCGGACCTGATCGCCGACTCCATCAACCGCTACACCTCCGTGTTCACCACGGCCCCGGCCCTGGCCCGGCTGGAGGCCAACGTCATCGACTGGTTCTGCCAGATCGTGGGCTTCCCGAAGGACGCCCGGGGGACGCTCTCGACCGGCGGCTCGCTCGCCAACTTCACGGCTCTGTTCACGGCCCGGCGCGAGCGGTTGCCCGACGACTTCCTCTCCGGAGTGATCTACGCCTCCCGCGAGGTCCACCACTCGGTGGCCAAGGGCGCCCTCCTCGCCGGTTTTCCGGAGCGCAACATCCGGGCCCTCCCCACGGACGAGCGCTTCCGTCTGCGGCTGGACGCCCTGGAGGCCGCCATCCAGGAAGACCGCGCCCGCGGGCTGACGCCATTCCTGGTCGTCGCCAGCGCCGGCACCACCAACACCGGCGCCGTGGATCCGCTGGAGGAGATCGCGGAAATCTCCGCCCGGGAAGGGCTCTGGATGCACGTGGATGGCGCCTATGGCGGATTTTTCCTCCTCACCGAGGAGGGGAAGCAGACGATGCGGGGGATCGAACGGGCGGATTCCATCGTCCTCGATCCTCACAAGGGGCTGTTTCTCCCCTATGGCACGGGCGCCGTGCTGGTGCGGGACGGTCAGGCCCTGCGCCGGGCCCACGCCCTGACCGCCGACTACATGCCCCACATGCAGAGCGATCCCGATCTGGTGGATTTCTGTCTCTACTCGCCGGAGCTGTCGCGGCCGTTCCGGGGCCTGCGGGTGTGGCTGCCGTTCAAGATGCACGGCGCCGGTGCCTTCCGCGAGCAGCTCGAGGAGAAGCTCGCCCTGACCCGACTGGCCGCGGAGCGCATCCGGGGGATGGAGGGGATGGAGATCCTGGCCGAGCCCCAGCTCTCGCTCCTGGCCTTCCGTCTGGCGCCGAAAGGGATCGACGATCCGGAGGAGCTCAACGCCCTGAACCGGCGGCTCATCGAGCGGGTCAACGACCGCCAGAGGGTGTTCCTGACCGGCACCATGCTCGAAGGCCGCTTCGCCCTGCGTATCTGCGTCCTCTCCTTCCGCACCCACCGGGACCGGATGGAGGAGGGATTGGAGGACCTGGAGGCGGCGCGGCGGGAGGTGATGGGGTAGGCCCCGCCGCGCCAAAACCCCCGTTTAGACCGGCGGCTTCTTATCAGCAGGCTTCTTCGTGGCCGGGGGCTTCGTGGCCGGTTTCGGGGTCGTGGCCGGCTGCTGGGTGCTGCCCTGCGGGGCCGCACCGCCCTGCTCCGCGGCACCCTTGGGCGCTTCGGGCTGGCCGATGGAGAGGAGCTCCACCTCGAAGACCAGGGGCGCGTTGGGGCCGATCACAGCGCCGGCGCCGCGCTCGCCATAGCCCAAGGCGGCCGGAATGTAGAGCTTGTACTTGGAGCCGACCTTCATGAGCTGTACGCCCTCGGTCCAGCCCGGGATCACCTGGTTGAGGACGAAGGTGGCGGGCTCGTTGCGGTCGTAGGAGCTGTCGAACTTCGTGCCGTCCATCAGGGTGCCGAGGTAGTTCACGGTCACCGTGTCGGTGGCCTTGGGCGTCGGACCCGTGCCCTCCTTCAAGACCTCGTACTGGAGGCCGCTCGCGGTCGTCTTCACTTCCGGGCGCGCCTTGGTCTTCGCCAGGAAGGCCTCGCCCTCGGTCTTGTTCTTCTCGCCCAGAACCTTTTTCTTCGCCTCCTGCTGCTGCTGCAACTGCTGCTGGAAGGCCTGCATGGTGGACTGCATCTCCTCATCGGTGAGGAGCGCCTGGCCGCCGCCGAGGCCGTCCCGGATGCCCTTGACGATGAGGTCGACGTTGGCCTGTACGTCATTGTTCTTGAGGGACTTGCCGAGATTGACGCCGATGACGTAGCTGGCCTTGTCCACCAGGGCTTCCGGCTTGCCGCTCGGCGCGGTGGACGGCTGGGCGGGAGCCTGGGCCGGGGCCGCGGGTTTCTGGGCCGGCTGGCCGGATTCCTGGCCGTGCGCCGCTCCAGCCGCCGCAACGAGCAGAGCAGCGGAGAGGGTGAGGAGCTTGTTCATGAGGTTCTCCAAACGTTTGGGATGGGTTTCAGGGAGACGGAACGCACTGCCCATCTCCGGCGATCGGCGAATCTTACCCTACGGGCGCAGTTGCCGCGCCCGGGGCACCTCCCGACCTAACGCTCAAACACGCTCCCGGATTCCCCGTGAACCGTAGAAGCTACGCCAACCGCTCCCCCGGATACACCGCCACCTCCGAGCCGTCCGCCAGGAAAGCCGAAGAGGGCTCAGTCCCCAGAGGATCGCCGAAGGGCCTGCCATACAGGGCGGTCACGTCGCAGTCGAGGATGGGGCGCTGGAGGGGCCACACCCGCCAGCGCGGGTGCTCCACCTTGTATTCGACGCTGCTGCCGCCTCGCAGGGAGGAGTAGCCCCAGTAGTGCTCGGTGATGAACTCCTCCTCCGAGCCCGGCTCCGCCTCCCTGGGTGTGCCGGAGACCACGGCGCTGAGGCCGTCCCACCGCCCCCGGTACCGCCAGCCATACATCACCTGCATGTCGCCCCGGGCGGGATCGCCGGTGATCGAATGGCGCATGGGCAGGGCCACGTACTTCTCGCCATAGAGGAGGCGGGCCGTGGCCGCAATGGCGAACCGCGGCACGATCTCCTTGACGAACACCACCCCTCGGCGCCAACCGTCCGCCGCCCGGCGCCGGACGTAGAAGCGGAGATTGACCTCCTCGAAATTGCGATGACCGGGAATGGCCAGCCCCCGCACCCGGGTGTCCAGGAAGAGGAAGCCCACCAGGCTGGCGAAGGTCTTCCCCTGCCAGGAATCCAGCTCGGTGCCCCGGGGGACCAGAGGCTCGAGGATCTCCGGCGGCACCTCGTAGTTGAGCATGGCGAGGTACCGCCATTGGGCGGTGAGGAAGGGCCGGGGCGAGGGTGAGCTCACCCGGGAATCCTATCCTGACCGTTGATGGGTGGCCTGTAAAAAAAGAGACGGCCCGACGTCCCCATGGCAGGCGAGGGTGGCCTGCGAACATGAGACGGCCCGACGTCCCCGGGGTAGCCGAGGGGTGTCGTATCGGGTCTGGGCCGTCTCTACGGGACGGTGTCGCGTTGGCAGTAGGTAGTGGTTGTTGGGGTGGAGCAGGATTTCATATATGATTCCGGTTACGAATGGCGTACAAAGGCGATTCGCGATCGTTGTTCCGGAACCGATACCGGGTGGCGCCGGCGCGGTGGAACCGTTGGGATTATCGACGGCCCGGGTTCTACCATGTGACGATTTGCACCCACGGCAGGGTCCAATGCCTGGGTGAGGTGATCGACGGCGGAGTGGTCCTTTCGCCCTACGGCGAGGTCGTCGCCAGAGAATGGGGCCAGATTCCGCGGCGCCATCCGCAGGTGACCTTGGACGAGTCGATCGTCATGCCCGACCACCTGCACGGCCTGTTGGTTCTGGGCGGTCTCGAATCCCTGCCTCTCGGAGGAATCATCGGCAGGTTCAAGTCAAAGGTAACGAAGGTCGTGCGGTCCCTGGGCCATTCCGAGTTCGCCTGGCAGGAAAGGTTCCACGACACCGTCGTTCCAAATCTCAAGGAATTGGACCGCATTCGTCAATACATTCGAGATAATCCAAGGCGCTGGCAGGCCAAACACAAATAAACCAGGAATCAACGCCGTCCATCCACGCAGGAATCGATGCCGCCCATCATCCAGGAATCGACATCGCCCACCACCCAGGAATCGATACCGTCCCTTCCACGCGCTACCGTCCCGTAGAGACGGCCCAGACCCGCTACGACACCCTCTCGGCTACACGGGGACGTCGGGCCGTCTCATGCTCGCACGCCACCGCAGGTCGCCCACGGGCCCCCAGGCCGTCTCCTGTCCGCAGGCCAACCGCCGGCCCCCCCACCCAGCCACCGTCACCTCTTTGCAGGCCGCCGTCGTTTCCTCAACGGGTCCACCCACCCCCGCCCCTTGACAACGCCTCGCTCACCGCGTACTGTTCACCCGTCAGGCACAGAACAAGCCTGTCGCAGCACCCAGAGAACGGCATAGGGACCTGGTTTTGGCGGGTCCCTTTTGTGTTGTCTGGCACCATCAAGGAGAGTTTAAGTATGCGCATTACCGGAAGAGTGAAGTGGTTCAACGACAGCAAGGGATTTGGATTCATCACGCGGGAGGACGGGCAGAAGGATTGCTTCGTCCATCACTCCGCCATCCAGGGCAACGGCTTCAAGTCGCTTGCCGAAGGGGACAAGGTGGAGTTCGACGTGGTTCAGGGCACCAAGGGCCCGGCCGCCGAGAACGTGACTAAGGTCGCCGGCTGACCCGCTTCGCTCGCCGTTCGATCCCAGGGGCCGCTCCGAGATTCGGAGCGGCCCTTTCTTTTTCAGGGGAGCACAAACGCACGGCAGTCACGCCCCCAGCACCGCCTCCGCCGCCAGCACCCCCGCCGTCGGCCTCACTCCCCCACCTGGGTGGCTGCCGCTGCCACCCAGGAAGAGCCCGGGAACGACAGTCTTATAACGCGCCGCAGAGGGCGACGGGCGCATCACCAAGAGTTGGTCGAGCGCCAGCTCGCCGTGGTGGAGCTGGCCTCCGGTGAGGGCGAAATGCGTTTCTAGATCGGCGGGGGTCAGGATTTCCCGTGCCACGATCCGTTGGCGCACGTCCGGGGCGTGCCGTTCGAGGACCGCGATCACGGCGTCGCTCAGGCGCTCGCGGGCTTCCGCGGTCCAGCCGCCTTCCAGTTTGTAGGGGGCGAAGCTCGCGAGAATCGAGACGACGTGGTGGCCGGCCGGGGCGAGACTGGGATCGGCGACGGTGGGCACCCGGATCTCCAGGTGGGGATGTTCGGAGAATTGCCGGTATTTGATGGCGTCGAAGGCGCGTTCGAGGTCGTCGACGTGGCCGCCACCGATGCGGATCGCTTCGTCGAGCCGGCCGTTGCTTCCCGCAAGCTCCAGCGGACCCGAGAGGGCCAGGTGGACCTTCGCCGCGCTCCCCCGGCTACGCAGCCGGTGGAATTCCTCTTCGATCTTGAGCGGCAGGGCTCCCGGCGCCAGGAGCTCGAGCAGGGTGCGCTTCGGATCGGCGGAGGAGAGGACGACCGGCGCGTCGATCGTCTCGCCGGACGCGAGCGTGACGCCGGCCACCTTTCCCCGATCCAGGCGGATGCGCTGGACTTCAGCGCTGATGCGCAATTCGACTCCAGCGGCGCGGGCCGCGGCGAGGAGCGCTGCGATAAGCGCCGGCGGTCCACCCGCGAGAGCCTCTCCGCCCGCGCATTCGCGCAGCAGGAAGTTCGTCATCGTGCCGGCCGACCAGGGGCCGGACCAGGTGGAGGCGACCGCGGGAGCGGCGAGCGCTTCGACGAGGAGCGGTGTCTGGAACCGTTCGTTCAGGAAATCGGCGACGCACATCGGCGCCACGCGCGCCAGCTCCAGAAGATCGTGACGGCTGATCTTCCACAGCGCCAGGCCGCGGCGCACGAGCTGCCAGACGTCGCCGGCCGATCCGGGCGCGAGCGGCGGCGGTGTTTCGGCCAGGATCGCACTGACGAGCGGAGTGATCCGGTCGAGAAAAGAGCGCAGGTCCCGGTAGCTCTGAGCATCGTGCTGCGAACGTTGACCGATCGCGTCAACGGCTCCGGCGGAGTCGCCGGGCAGAAGGATCCCCGGTCCGTTCGCTTCCGCAATATAAAGGGTTGGGGACTTCCGAAACCCAAGGCCGTGCTTCGTAAGGCCGAGCCGCTCCGCAATCCCACGCGGCACCAGGGCCTCGTCGTGAAGCAGGCCGGGCACGGCATAGCCGGGATGAAACTCGCGCTTCGCCGATAAGCCTCCCGGCGCCTCGGCGCGTTCGAGCACCACGACCTTGCGCCCGGCCGTAGCAAGCCGCGCGGCCGCCGCGAGGCCGTTCGGACCGGCGCCGATCACAATGGCGTCAATCGCAGGGTGACCCATCAGACCGCCCTCTTGGCGAGCATCGTCTGGGCGCAGAGAGCGCCAGGCGCGCCCATGATGCCGCCGCCGGGGTGGGTGCCCGACGCGCACATCCAGAGGTTGCGCACCGGCGTCTGATAACGGCTCCAGCCGGCCATGGGACGCAGGAAGGCGAGCTGTTCCAGCGACAGCTCACCGTGGAAGATGTTGCCTTCGGTCAGACCGTAAACCTGCTCCAAGTCCCAGGGGGTGAGCACCTGGCGGTGCAGGATACGGTCCTTCAGGTCCGGTATGTATTCCGAAAGCGTATCGATCACCGCGTCGCCGAAGGCCTCGCGCTGGTTCGGCCAGTCCGCGGCCCCTTCCTTGAGATGGTAGGGCGCGTACTGGACGAAGATCGACATCACGTGCTTGCCCGGCGGGGCCAGCGTCGGATCTGTCATTGACGGGATGAGCACGTCCATGAACGGCCGGCGGGAGAAGGCGCCGTACTTGGCGTCGTCGTAGGCGCGCTCCAGATAATCGATCGATGGCGCAATCGTGATGCCGCCCTGAAGATGGGGACCATAATCTGGCAGACAGGCGAGCGTGGGCAGTCCGTCGAGCGCCAGGTTCACCTTGCCCGAGGAGCCGCGCATCTTGAACCGCTTGACCTGCTGCGCGATCTCGGGATCGAGATGCTCCTCGCCCACGAGCTTCAGGAAGGTGCGGTGCGGATCGAGCCCCGAGATCACGGCCTTGGCGCGGATCTCGTCGCCGTTCCCGAGCACGACGCCCGCGGCACGCCCCTTCTGCATCAGCAGGTGAGCGACCGGCGCCTCGGTCCGGATCTCGACGCCCAGCTCGCGCGCCGAGCTGGCGATGGCGTCCGCGATGGCGCCGGTGCCGCCCTTGGGCAGACCCCAGGCACGGAACGAGCCGTCGATCTCCCCCATGTAGTGATGGAGGAGGACGTAGGCGGTGCCGGGCGAGCGCACACCCAAAAAGGTTCCAATGATGCCGGAGATCGCCATCGGCGCGATGAGCTGCTCGCACTCGAACCATTCCGAAAGGAAGTCCACGGCGCTCATCGTCATCATCTTGACGTTGGCGAAGAGCCAGGCGTCCCCTTCGCCGCGGATCTGTTTTCCCAGACGTGCGATGCGCAGCAGCTCCCGCGGATCGCGCGACAGGGGATCGGGAGCCGGCTGGTCGATCATCGGCTTGATCAAGCGGCCGAGCTCGGCCATCTGCTGGCCGAAGCGCTTGTAGACCTCGGCATCGCGCGGCGAGAACCGGGCGATGGAACGGCGCGTCCGCTCAGGATCGGAATCGCGCACCAGGTACCGCCCGTCCGGGAACGGGGTGACGGTCGCCTCCAGCGGCAGGATCTCGTAGCCGTGGCGCGGCAACTCCAAGTCGCGGATGATCCAGGGCCGCAGCAGCGAGACCACGTAGGAGCAGCAGGTGAACTTGAACCCGGGGTAGATCTCCTCCGTCGTGGTGGCGCCGCCGACCTGATGCCGCCGTTCGAGCACCAGGACCTTGCGCCCGGCCTTCGCGAGATAGGCCGCGCAGACCAGGCCGTTGTGCCCGGCGCCCACCACGATGGCGTCATATCGCGTGCTGCTCACGGCTTGCGCTTCCTCTCCGGATCGTAGAAGGGGGTGGGCGCCACGGTCGCCGTGACCTTGCGCCGCTCGTATTCGACGGTGTGCTCGATCTGAAGCTGCGTCCCTTTGTACTCGAAGCCGCGGCGGACCGAGGCGAGCGCCAGGTATTTCTTGAGCAGCGGCGACCAGGTGTGGCTGGTAGCCTGGCCCACCTGGCGGCCCTCCTCGTCATAGACCGGCAGGGCATCGCGCCGCGCCGTCGCCGGCAGGCTCGGCGGCAGGTTGAATCTCGCATACAGGGCTTCGAGCTCCTCCCAGCTCACCTCCAGGCCCACGAGCTGCCAGATCGAGCCGCGCTTCATCTCGGCGGCGATGGCGTCGCGGCCGATGAAGTTGCCGCGCTGGAGATCGACCATCCAACCGAAGCCGAGCTCCAGCGGCGTGGACTTGCGGGATTCGAGGACGACCTTCTGCGAGCTGAAGTAGTCGACGCCGAGGAGGACGAAACCGGCCTCGATGCGGGTCACGTCGAGCGCGTCGAGCCCTGCAGGCTCGATACCATGCCGCTGCCCAGCAGCCATCAGGGCATCCCACACCGCCACCGCCTGCTCGCGCTCGACCCAGACCTCATAGCCCAGGTCGCCCGTGTAGCCCGTGCGGCTGACCCAGACCGGGATCCCCTGGATCTCCGCGCGCATGACGCCGAAGAACTTGAGCTTGTCGATCTCGGCGACACCGGCGTCACGCAGGATGGCCCGCGAAGTGGGTCCCTGGAGCGCCAGGGCCGCGAGACGCGCGCTCGAGTCCTCGATCTGCACCTCGAGTCCGCGGGAGAGCGCCTGCAGCCAGTGGAGCGTCGGGATCGGCCGCGGTGACGCGGAAATGATCCTCACCCAGCCGGGAGACGGTACCGTCGTCGATCACCTTGCCGTCGTCGTCGCACCAGCAACTGTAGGCCACCCGGCCCACCTTGAGCCGGGTCACGTCGCGCACCATCATGCGGCCGAGGAGCGCCTGGGCGCCCGGCCCCGAGACCTCGTACTTGTAGAGCGGCGTCACGTCGAGCAACCCAGCCGACTCCCGGAACGCGAAGTACTCGCGCTCATGCGACGTGTCGTAGCTGCAGACGGCGCAGTAGCCCGCCCAGTCCTTCCACCGGAAGCTGGTGCACAGCGGCTGCGTGCGCTCGTGGAATGGCGTCGGGATCGGCATCGGTATCAGTGGGCCCGGCTGGGGCGCGGGGAGTGTATCTCCAGGTCTCTGCTGGAGACAAGTAGATCTCCCCCAGCATCCGCCCACGAGGCGCTCAGAGAAGCTCGAGAAACACGGCCAGATCGAGGTGGGCTTGCTTCAGGATATGAGAAAGCGTCGAGCTCAAACGGCGACTTCCAAGACTTCCGCATTGGGAGCGAAGTCCCAGTCGTCCTCGATCGGCTCCAGGTAGAGCGCGATGGCTTCCTCCACGTTGGCCAGGGCCTCCTCACGGGTTTCGCCCTCGCTCAGGCATCCCGGCAGGGCTGGCACGATTGCCGTGTAGCCACCTTCTTCGCTGGGTTCAAGAACGATCTTTAGCTTCATCGAGGCTCCTTGCGCCTGCGGGCTTCCTTGGGATGGTCAGCGTGCCCCGGGAGGGAGTGTATCACTGCTCCACCGTGGCCGATCGATCGGCGGACCGTAAAAAACGAGGTAAAATCGGCCATGCTTCAGCTCCGAATCCGGCAACACGCTGTAACAGAGGGCCACCACCGGGTAGACCTCGACCTCACCGGCGACGGCGCCCCCCGCGCAGCCACCTCGACGTTCGACTTCCGCCTCTCGCCGCAGGATGAAGAGGATCTGCGCTGGTATCTGGAAGACTTCCTCCAGTATCCCCAGGAGCCGGCGCCGACGATCGCCAGGCGGATCGAGGGGCTGATGTCCGAGGCGGGGATGAAGCTGTTCGCAGGGGTCTTCCAGGCGAACGACGACGCCCGGGACGTCTGGAGCCGAGTGCGGGAACGGCTGGGAGAGACGCGGATCGAGATCCTCACCGGGGTGACCGAGGCGGCCACGATCCCCTGGGAGCTGCTGCGGGAGCCGAAGACGACCGCCGCCCTGGCCCTCACGGCCCACTCGTTCGTGCGCGCACAGCCCAACACGGCCCTCGCTCCCCACCTTCCCACCAGGAAAAAGGGGAAGATCCGCATCCTCCTGGTCATCTGCCGGCCGCGGGGAGAGGAGGACGTGCCCTTCCGCTCAGTGGCGAGCCAGTTGATCAAGGGGCTCAGCGAAGCCAACCGCGAGGCCTATGACCTCGATGTCCTGCGCCCGCCCACGTTCGAGCAGCTCGGGAAGGTGCTCCGCCAGGCGCATCGGGAGGGCCAGCCCTACCACGTGGTTCACTTCGACGGCCACGGCACCTACATGGAGATCAAGGAGCCCGGAGCGCTCGGGGCACTCCTCGGGCGTCTCACCTCGGTCGTCCTCGCCGGACCGCGCACGGGCAAGCATGGCTATCTCTGGTTCGAGAACTCGCAGCTCGAAAAAAATGGCGAGCTCGTGGACGGCACCTCGCTGGGGCAGCTCCTCGCAACGACCGGAGTGTCCGTCCTCGTCCTCAACGCCTGCCGCTCGGCGCTCACCGAGCCGGCGCCGGCACCCATGGCGGGCGGCAACGCCGATCCTCACTCCGAGGTGCGTGCCCTCGGCTCCCTCGCCCAGGAGGTGATGGACGCGGGCGTGGCCGGGGTCGTGGCCATGCGCTACAACCTTTACGTGGTCACCGCCGCCCGGCTCGTGGCCGAGCTCTACGCCTCCCTCGTCCGCGGTGCCACGCTGGGCGAAGCGGTGACGCTGGCGCGCAAGAACCTGTCCGACAATTCTCTACGCGAGGTCGTCTACGCGCCCTTGCCGCTTCAGGACTGGACCGTCCCCGTCGTCTACGAGGCGACGCCGCTGCAGATCTTCCCCAAGATGAAGGATGGCGGCGGCCTGAAAATCCATGTCGAATCAGGAGCCACGGCCTCAGCGTCCGGCCGCCTCGACGCCGAGCTCCCGCCGCCTCCCGACGCCGGCTTCTTCGGCCGGGACGAAACGCTCCTCGCCCTCGACCGCGCCTTCGATCAAAACCCGATCGTCCTCCTTCACGCCTATGCCGGCAGCGGCAAGACCACCACGGCTGCAGAATTCGCCCGTTGGTATTCATTGACTGGCGGCGTCGACGGCCCCGTCCTCTTCACCACCTTCGAGCGGTACCTCCCGCTGCCCCGTGTGCTGGACCGGATCGGCCAGGAGTTCGGTGCGGCTCTGGAAGGGGCCGGCGTCCATTGGCTGGCGCTCGACGATGCGACGCGGCGGCAGGTGGCCCTCCAGGTCCTCGCCCAGATTCCGGTGCTGTGGATCTGGGACAACGTCGAGCCGGTGGCCGGCTTTCCGTCGGGCACGGAGTCGGCCTGGAGCGCGAAAGAGCAGAAGGAGCTCGTCGATTTCCTCCGCGCCCTGCGGGAAACGAAAGCGAAGGTCCTCCTGACCTCCCGCCGCGACGAGCAGCCGTGGCTGGTGAACCTGCCCACCCGCATCGAGGTGCCGCCGATGCCGATGACGGAGAGCCTCCAACTCGTCCGCGCCTTGGCCGACAAGCACGGCCACCGAATCGCCGATGTCGAAGACTGGTGCCCCCTCCTCGCCTTCGCCCGGGGCAATCCCCTCACGCTCACCGTCCTCGCCGGTCAGGCGTTACGGGAAGGGCTCAAGGCAAAAGAGCAGATCGAAACCTTCGTCGCCCGCCTCCGCTCCGGAGAGGCCGCCTTCCCTGACGAGGTCGGCGAGGGTCGCTCCCGTTCCCTCGGTGCCTCGCTTGCGTACGGATTCGAGCAAGCTTTCAGTGAGGAGGAACGGAAGAAGCTCGCCTTGCTCCATCTGTTTCAGGGGTCCGTAGACGTGGATGCATTGCGCGTCATGGGCGACTCCCAAACCTCGTGGTGCCTGCCCGAGGTGAGAGGCCTGACCCGGGAGGAAAGCATCGCTCTCCTCGATCGCGCCGCCGAGGTGGGGCTCCTCATAGCGCAAGGTGGCGGATACTATGGGATCCACCCCGCTCTTCCTTGGTTCTTCAAAAGTCTTTTCGAGCGGTTCTATCCGGCCGAAGACCTCGCGGCCGTGCGCGCCTTCGTCGAGGCCATGGGAGAGTTGGGGAACTACTACATTAAGCAGTATGGTGCTGGAAATCGCGATGTCCTTGCCGCCCTGCGGGCCGAGGAGGCGAACCTTCTCCACGCTCGCCGGTTGGCGCGGGCTCACGGCTGGTGGGACCGGGTGATCAGCGCCATGCAAGGCCTTCGGCAGCTCTATGACCACACCGGCCGGCGGGCGGAGTGGAAACGGCTGGTCGAGGAGATTGTGCCGGACTTTGTCGATTCGGAGAATGACGGCCCCTTGCCCAGCCGGGAGGAGGTTTGGAGTCTGGTCACGGAGTACCGCGTGCGGCTCGCCCGAGAGGAGCGGCAGTGGGCCGAGGCCGAACGATTGCAGACGGTCTGCGTAGACTGGGATCGCCAGCGTGCCGCTCCTGCTTTGGCCCGACCGGCGGAGGTTCTGGAGAGTAGGGAGCGAAACGCGATCCGTATGCTTGCGGCTCATCTTCACGAGTTGGGGCAGATCCGGCGCGAATTGGGACGGGCGGAGTGTGTTCCGGCCTATGAGGAGGCCCTCGATCTATCCGAGCGAATCGGCGAACGAGCCGGTGCGGCAACTTGTGCGTTCAACCTTGGGCATGCCTTCAAGGATCTGCCCGCCCTCTGCGACCTCGACCAAGCCGAGCGCTGGTACCGGCGGAGCCTTGAACTGTACGACGAGAGCGATCGGCTGGGGCGTGGCGGGTGCGTGATGCAGTTGGGGAATGTTGCCTATCAGCGTTTCCGCGAGGCCCGGACGGCAAAGCGACTGGAGGAAGAGCTTCTCCGGCATCTCAACGAAGCGGTGAGGCTCAATCATGAAGCTCTCGATCTGCTTCCGGCGGATGCGGTCAATGACTTGGCTGTAACCCACAATGCGCTTGGTGTGATATACCGCAATGCAGGAGATCTCGACCGTGCGGTGCAACACTACCGGGAGGCGATTCAACTCGATCAGCAGGCAGGCAACCTCTACGGCGCCTCCCAGACCCGCTTCAATGTGGCCCTCGCCCTCTTTAACGCCGGCCGCCGGGCGGATGCCTTGGAGTACGCCGAGGCGGCGCTGCGGGGATTCGAGAGCTACGGGGCGGGTGCGGGAAAGGACATTGAGGACACTCGCGGGTTGATCGCGGCGATCCGCGGGGCGTAGGCCTCACTCCCCTGCCAGTTCTTATTTCGCTTCCGAAGCCGGCGCGGCCTCGCCAGCCAGCATTTCTGTCATGCCTTCTGAGGCCATCAACCTCGCCGCGCCTCGGCGAGAAATTCGTCTCGAGACACGACATCATCCGGGTTGCGATCGTGCTCGGCGACGCGCTCGTCGATGACCGCGCAATGGGAATCGCTCAGGGGCACAGCATTGGGGGATGAAGCGAGACTTTTCCAGATCAGCTCCACGAGGTGCAACCGCTCCTCTGTCGGAAGGCTCAAGATCTCGGCAACGTCAGCGTCACTCATGGCTTTAACCTACCACGACTCTCGCCGCTCAAGAAGAAGCCTGACCGCCCCGTCGCCAGCAACCCCGCCGTCGGCAAGTTCCAGCGCTCTATCTGCGATCCGCATGGCCCAATCGGCCGTCGCCAGAGTCCAACCGGGAGACGACCGCCTCCAATCGTCTTCCGACAGCCTTCAATCGGCTCTCGACTCCCTCCAATCATCCTCCGATCCAGCCCAACCGGCGGACGCTCGAGGCAAATCTCCCGTAGATAGAGCCCAAACTTCCGGAGATGGAATCCAAACGGCGGACGGTTGGAGCCCAAATCCCGACGGATGGAGCCCGAACGACGGCTGATTGGAGTCCAAACGTTCGCGGATAGAGCCCAAACGACGGACGATTGGACTTCAATCGTGCTGGATGGAGCCCAAACGATGGACGTTTGGACCTCAAACGACGGCCGGTTGGGAGGCGGCGCTTCCCGGTTGGAGGGGATTCGCCGCCGGGGTCTTCAGCTTGGCCTGGCGGAGTCTCTGACGCCCCGCAACCTGATGTGCTATCATTGGAAGCTATACACAAGGAGGAGACGCCGTGAAACCAGAGCACGAAGTGATCTTCGAACCGCTCGAGTTCCGCAATCTCCGGGTGAAGAACCGGATCTTCCGCTCCAGCATCTCGGGGCGCATCGACAACTACAACGGCACGGGCACGCGGGCTCGGATCAATTTCGAGCGCCAGTTCGCCCGCGGCGGCTGCGGCGCGATCATTTCGTCGCACGTGCCCATCCACGTCAGCGGCCGGGTGTTGCCGAACTACGCCACCATCGACCACGACGACAGGATCCCCTTCTGGCGGGCAGTGGTGGACACGGTTCACGAATCCGATTGCAAATACATCCTCCAGCTCTCCTACGGCGGCCGGCAGCAGGACATCGAAGGGGTCGAGAACTGGCAGGACGATGCGCCCCTCGGCCGGCCGCTGAGCTCGACGAGCCGGCCCGACTCCATCCACGGCCTGCGCGGACAGGCGATGACGGTGAGCCAGATCCAGCAGATGATCCGTTGGTTCGTGGACGGCGCCCGGCGCGCCCGCGCCGCCGGCTGCGACGGAATCGAGTTGCACTCGGCCAACGGCTATCTATTCACTCAGTTTTTGAGCTCCGCCATCAACGACCGCCGGGACGAGTATGGAGGCTCGCTGGAGAACCGCGCCCGTTTCTTCCGCGAGGTGGTGCGCGCCATCCGCCGCGAGGTGGGGCCGGATTTCTTTTTCATGGCGAAGCTCGGCGCCGTGGACGAGGACAACGCCGTCTTCCCCTGGAAGAAGAAAGGCAACAAGCTGGAGGACGCCGTGCAGGTGGCGCGCTGGCTGGAGGAGGACGGCATCGACGCGTTCCACGTCTCCTCGGGGAGCTTCTTTCCGCATCCCAAAAACCCGCCGGGGCCTTTCCCCATTTCGGTCGCCCGCCGGACCTATCAGGTTCTCCTGGCGAGCGGCGTGCACACGTTCCGCAATTTCTTCCTCATCCGCTGCCTCCCCTCGCTTTTCCGCTTCCTCTGGGAGCGCAGCCTGGACTTCCTGGGATCGGACGGCCGGGCGATCCCCGAGCGGGTGGAGGGGCTGAACGCCGAGTACGCCCGGACGGTCCGCGCCAACGTCAAAGTGCCGGTGCTGGTCACGGGCGCCTTCCAGTCGGCGGACGTCATCAGCCGCGTGATCCGTTCGGGCGCCTGCGACGGGGTGACCATCGCCCGCGCCCTGCTCGCCAATCCCGACCTGCCGAACCTGCTGGCCGATGGGCGCGCTCCCGAGGCGCCCTGCACCTTCTGCAACAAGTGCGTGGGGCACGTGATCGAGAACCCGCTGGGGTGCTACGAAGACGCCCGTTTCGTGGGCCGTGGCGGCCGTGAGGAGATGATCCGGCAGGTCATGGCCATCTTCGAGAGCGAGGTGTAGCGGACCGCGCCCACCCGCCAGACCCTCTCTGCGATAGGATGCCGCCCTGAGGAGAGGGTATGACGAGCCTGCGTGAACGCAAGGAGTGGAAGCTTTTCGCCGTCCTGCCGAAGGCCGATCGCGTATTGGCCGTGGCCTGGTGGGGGGTGCTCGTGCTGCGGGGGATCCTGCCCGCGCTCTTCGGCATCTCCATGGGCCTGCTGGTGTCCGCCGTGCAGCGGGGCACGGGGCTCACCGCGCCGCTCACCTTCGCTGGAGTGGTGTTCGTCCTGCTCCAGGTCTTGACGCCCATCCACCAGGCGGTGGGCTACAACCTCGGGGATCGCACGGCGGCGTGGCTCTACGACCGCCTGACCGAGGCCTGCGTCCGTCCGCCCGGCATGGGCCACCTCGAAGACCCCAAGCTCACCAACGACCTCACCGTGGCCCGCGATTTCGATCTCGGCATGACCGGCCCGCCGCTTTCGATCTCCATGGACTTCATCGCCGCGGGTCTGATCGAGATGATCGGCGGCCTGGCGTTCGCCGTGGTGCTCGCGAGGTATCACTGGTGGGCGGCCCTCGTGCTCGCCGGCGCCTGGCTGGCCACGCACTGGCTGCTGCGCGAGAGCTCGGTGTGGTTCGACCGCAACACCGAGACCGTGCGGGCCGCGCAGCGCGACGCCGAGTACGCCTACCGGCTCGCCGTGGATCCGCCCGCCGCCAAGGAGCTGCGTCTCTTTGGCCTCGCCGGCTGGACCATCGATCGCTTCGTCAACCGCCGCACCCTGTTGCACAAGTTGCAGTACGAGGCCACCCGCCTGCGCGAAAAACCGATGGTCTGGAGCATGCTGATCGTGATCGGCGCCAACCTCCTGGTGCTCTGGTCGCTCGCCAGCGCCGTCGCCAGTGGCCGCATCGATCTCGGCACGTTCGTCATCTATGCGCAGAGCGCGGTCGGCACGTCGATGATCGCCTTCGGCGGCCTCAACTGGGCGCTCGACGGCGCCGCGGCCCCGGTGGCCGCGGTGCTGCGCCTCGAGCCCGCCATGGCCGTCGCCGGAGCGCTGCCTTCCGGGACCCGCAACGCTGCGGGTAAGCCGGCCCGCGAGATCCGCTTCCGCAACCTCACGTTCGCCTATCCCTCCGGTGGCTCGGCCCCGGTGCTCCAGGGCTTCGATCTCACCATCCCCGCGGGATCGTCGCTCGCCATCGTGGGCCAGAACGGCGCGGGCAAGACGACCCTCGCCAAGCTGCTGTGCCGGCTCTACGATCCACAGTCCGGAGCGATCGAGATCGACGGCGTGGACCTGCGCGATCTCGACCTCGACGCGTGGCGGTCGCGCGTCACCGCGGTCTTCCAGGACTTCGTCCGCTTCGAGCTGCCGCTGCGCGACAACGTCGCACCCCGGAAAGATACTGAGAAAGACAGTGATGTCCTCGCCGCGCTCGCGGACGCCGGCGCCGCGAATCTCGCCAGCCTCGACACCGTGCTGGCTCGCGGCTACGCGGGCGGCACCGATCTGTCGGGCGGGCAGTGGCAGCGGGTCGCGCTCGCCCGGACCCTCTATGCCGTGCGGCGGGGCGCCGGAGTCGTGCTGCTCGACGAGCCCACGGCGCAGCTCGACGTGCGGGGCGAGGCCGAGATCTTCGATCGCATTCTCGCCGCCACGAGACATTGCACGACCATTCTGATTTCCCATCGTTTTTCGACGGTGCGCCATGCCGACCGCATCTGCGTGCTGGAGCACGGCAAGGTGGTCGAGCTCGGCAGCCATGAGGAGCTGATGGCGCTCGGAGGCCGGTACCGGACGATGTTCGATCTCCAGGCGCAACGCTTCAACGCGGTGGAGGACGAGGAAGGAGTCACCTATGACGTCCTCGCTTGATCGCAACCGTCAGAGGGCAGGGCGCATCGACGACCTGCCACCCGCGCTGTCGTCCATGTGGCGGCTGTGCAAGCTCGGATTGAAACACGAGCCCAGCTTGATGATTGCGGCGTTCACGCTGGCGCTCCTGGCCGCCTTGCCGGATGCGTTGCTCGCCTGGTGGCTCAAGCTGATCGGCGAGGGCGTGCTGGGGCGGGATTGGAAAATCGTGCGCATCGCCGCGCTCGCCCTAGGCGTCTCCGCCGCGGCCACCTGGTTGCTGCGCACGATCAGCGTCCGCGTGCAGCGCCGCTTCCGCGACAAGATCACGATCGCGCTGGAGGCTCACGTGGCCCGGTTGCAGGCGTCGGTCGCCACCATCGCCCACCAGGAGCGCCCCGAGTATCTCGACCGGCTCGCGGTGCTGCGCAATCAGGTTTTCGTGCTCGATCACCTTTACATGTCGATTTTTACTACCTGCGGCTGGATCCTGCGGCTGGCGGTGACAATCGCGCTACTCGTCTCGATCCATCCGGCGCTCGTGCTGCTCGCCGTGTTCGCGCTGCCGACCGTGCTCACCTCCACGTGGCGGCCTGCCGTCGAACGCATCGCCCAGGAGCGGGGAGCGCCGGCGAGCCGGCTGGCGCGGCATCTCTTCACCCTGGCCACCACGGCTCCGCCCGGCAAGGAAGTGCGCGTTATCGGAGGAGGGGGCATCGGCGAGCGCCTCGTCGCCGAGCGCCGGGAAGCCTGGGAGCGCTGGTACGGGCCGATCGCCGCCGCCCGCTGGGGCTCCGCCGCGTGGCACACGCTCGGCTGGGCCATCTTCGGCGGCGCCTACGTGGGCGCCGTCGCCTTCGTGGCTTCGGGGCTCAAAGCCTCGGCGGGCGACGTGCTGCTCGTCCTCGCGGCCGGCGCGCGTCTCTCCGCCTACATCGGCGCCACCGTGGGCGAAATCGGCTTCCTGCGCGGCATCTGGATGGATGGCTCCCGGCGTCTCGCCTGGCTGGAGGATTACGCAGCCTCGCTCGTCGCCCATGCGGACCTGCCCGTGCCGGTGGAGCTCCGCGAAGGCATTCGTCTCGATCACGTTTCTTTCGCCTACCCCGGCACCGATCGCCTCGTGCTGGACGACGTGTCGCTCAAGCTGCCCGCGGGCGCCGTCATCGCCATCGTGGGGGAAAACGGCGCCGGCAAGACCACGCTCGTCAAATTGCTCGGCAAGCTCTACGAGCCCACGTCCGGAACGATTTACGTGGACGGCCAACCGCTGGCGCGCATGCGAGCGGACGAGTGGCGCGAGCGTCTGGCGGGAGCTTTCCAGGATTTCTTCCGCTTCGAATTCCGAGCGCGGCAGTCCGTCGGCGTCGGGAGACGTCCCCCGGCTCGACGACGAGCCCGCCGTCGTCCGCGCCGTCGAGCGTGCCGGAGCGGACGACGTCGTGGCGCGATTGCCGGCCGGGCTCGACACCCAGCTCGGCCCCACCTGGCCCGAAGGCGTCGAAGTCTCCTTCGGCCAGTGGCAGAAGCTCGCGCTGGCCCGCGGCTTCATGCGCGATCGCCCGCTCCTCCTCGTCCTCGACGAGCCCACCGCCGCCCTCGACGCCGAGACCGAGCACGCCCTCTTCGAGCGCTACGCCGCCGCCGCACACCGCCAGGGCGATACAGTCGACGGACGCATCACGATCCTCGTCTCCCACCGCTTCAGCACCGTGCGCATGGCCGACCTCATCGTGGTGCTCGACGGCGCCCGCCTCGTCGAGTTCGGCACGCACGAAGATCTCATGGCCAAAGGCGGGCAGTACGCGGAGCTGTATGGGATTCAGGCGGCGGCGTATCGGTGAGGTGAGCGGTGCCTCAAAGTTCGCGGTAAAGCCCGTCGGGTGCTCTCCGAAGCCTCTCCCCCGGCCCCTCCTCCCGCCGGGAGAGGGGGGGCTTGGACTGGGGAAATGAGGCCTTGTACGGAGTAACCCTCCCCTCTCCCGGCGGGGGCCGGGTGGGAGGCGGGAGAGGGGCCGGGGGTGAGGCTTCGAAGGGCACGAGGGGCGCTTCACGACACCCTCTGAGCACGGATCTTCAATGCTAAAATTCCACCCCACCATGAAACCACGCACCGCCTTAGGCCAGCACACCCTCTCCGGCGAGTACTTCACCTCCGAGGAGATCTTCCAAGCCGAGCGCGAGCGGATCTTCCAACGCTCGTGGCTCCTCGCCGGCCACGTCTCCCAGCTCGCCTCTCCGGGCAGCTTTTTCCTCTTCGAGCTCGACCGGGAGAGCGTCGTGGTTCTCCGCGACGGCGAGGGCACGATCCGCGCTTTCCACAACCTCTGCCGTCATCGCGGCAGCCGCCTCTGCCAGGATCCCTGCGGCGAGCTTGGGCCTGCGATTCAGTGCCCCTACCACGCCTGGACCTACGGGCTGGACGGAGCCCTGCGCGCCGCGCCCAACATGGCCGGGGTCGCCAGCTTCGATTCCCGGGAGTATCCGCTCAAGCCCGTCGTTCTCGCCGACTGGCAGGGCCTGCTGTTCCTGAGCCTCGCGCCGGATCCGGTCCCCTTCGCCGAAGCCCTGCCGGGGCTCGCGGGCAAGTTCGAAGCCTGGCGGCTCCCCGAGCTCCAGTCGGTCCGCCAGATCGTCTACGACGTCGAGGCCAACTGGAAGCTTTTCTTCCACAACTACAGCGAGTGTTACCACTGCCCCACGGTCCATCCGCACCTCAACAAGCTGACGCCCTTCCGCAACACCGAGAACGATCTCGACGAAGGGCCGGTCCTGGGTGGTCCGATGTGGATGAGCAACCCCGAGGGGAGCATGACGATGGGCGGCGAGCGCTGTGCACCCCCCTTCACCGGTCTTTCCCCCGAGGAGCGCGGGCGCGTCTACTACTACACGGTCTTCCCGAGCGCCTTCCTCTCCTTCCACCCCGATTACGTGATGGTGCATCGGGCGTCGTCGCTCGGCCTGAGCCGCACCCGCATCATCTGCGACTGGTACTTCCATCCAGACGCCATCAACGCCCCGAGCTTCAATCCCCAACCCGCCATCGACTTCTGGGACCTGACCAACCGTCAGGACTGGGAGCTCTGCGCCAACGCGTACAAAGGAGTCTCCTCGAACGCCTGGACCCCGGGCCCCTATTCCGAGCTCGAAAGCCAACTCGCCGCCTTCGACCGGCAGTATCTGCGGGCCCTGGCGCCGGAGGCTCCGGCGGTGGCGGCTCGGCGGCGGGGGTGAGGACGTGTCAGCCGCGCTGGCCAATGCTTGCCTCCACTTGAAATGAGTAGTATCCTACTCACGGGGGATTTGAGCCATGTCTCGTTTTCAAGCCCAAACCAGCGCCGTACTCGACGAGAATCTGACCGACCTGCGCGAGCGCCTCGGGTTGCGGGAGCATCAAAAAGCCGACTTGCTCCGCGAGCTCGCTGAGCTTGCGGCCTGGGTGATTCGACAGGCTGAATCCGGTCGCTGGATCGAGGCGCGACGCGGGAGGGATGTCGAGACCCTCCGCAGTCCGGTTATCGAGCGCCTGCGTCGGAAACACGACGAGGGTATCGTGGAGCGTATCGACCTTACAGATGCCGAGGTCGAGCGGCTCTCCGAAATCCTTGACCGTGGTTTCTCTCCGACCCCTGCTTTACGCAAGGTGCTTTCACGCCTGGCCGACCCGAAGCGACGACCGCCACGGCTACGTTGGAAAGAGACCGCGGCCTGATCCATGCCTCTACGGATCGAGGTGCTTGGGAGGCACCATCGGGCGTTGCTCGACGACTTCCGAAACCAGCACCCGTCTCTCGTCGATTACCTTCGTCGTTTCGCGCTACGGCATTCGGAGAAAGACCTCCTCGCGCGTACCTATCTTGCCATCGAGAGTACCGCCGGGGCAGAACGCCTTGCGGGATACTTCTCCCTGGCCACCGCCAGCGTGGAGCGAAGTGCGGTAGGTTCGATTGAATCCCTCGATCGGCTGCCCCGCTTTCCTATCCCCGCCATACTGCTCGCGCGTCTCGCAGTCGACGAGCGCGTTCAGGGTCAAGGTCTCGGTCGATACCTGTTCGAGGAGGCGCTCGGGCTGACCCTTCTGCTCGCCCGCAGCGGTCCGGTCGCCTTCCGTCTCCTCGTCACGGATGCCATTGATGAGACAGCGGCGAAGTTCTACGAACGCTTCGGCTTCTTGCGTCTCGCCAACTCTTTCCCCTGCCGAATGGTGCTCGACCTGAGGCCTCTACTTTCGAACGTCTTGCCGCACACGGAGCGCTCTGAACCGCCATCATAAGAGCCCCGCACGAGTGCGTGGCCGATGGAAGGCTCAAGAACCGGAAAGACAAGCCGCTAGATCGTCTTCGAGGGCGAGCGGCTGGACATGCAAGCCGTGTGGAAGCTGCGCGACCGGTTCTGCCCGCCCCGGCGCGGCATGGCGTGTTTGGGGTAGGGCGCTCTCGCCGGAGGTCCTGCGCTCGCCGCTCGCCGGCCGGCGAGAAGCCGGTGCAAGCCAGCGCGGGGGTCGCCCTGAGGCCCCGGAGACCCGCAGGCCGCCGGGAGCCTCCTGCGAGTACAATCTGTGCTGCATGCTCGGCGTCGTCTTGGTCTACGCAGGCTTCGGCGCGGCGCTCGTCGGCGCCGTCGCGACGCTGTGGCCGTTGCGCATCCTCAGGCTATCCCCCCGCCGGCGAGGCGCAGCGCTCTTCTTGCTCGGCGTACTGCTTGTCGTCGCGGGTTGGGCGCTGCCGGCGACGGAGACCCGTGTCGCTTCGCCAAGCAGCCGTCTCGACGAATTCATGCCGGCCTGGCAGTTCTCCGAGCTCCACACGACGCGAGCGAACGCACCTCCGGAACGCGTCTTTCGCGCCATCCGTGAGGTCACTGCGAGCGAGATCCTCTTCTTCCGCACGCTCACCTGGATCCGGCGCTTTGGGCGCCCCGGGCCGGAAGGCATCCTGAATGCGCCGGAGCGGAAGCCCATCCTCGAGGTCGCAACGCGCACGGGCTTCCTGCCACTGGCGGAGGAGCCGAACCGCGAAATCGTGGTGGGAACTCTCTTCATCACGTCGCGCGGGGCCGCCCCTGGGGACCGCACTCCCGCCGCCTTCAAGGCGCTCCAGCGTCCCGGCTTCGCGAAGGTGGCCATGAGCTTCCGCGTCGAAGCGGACGGCACCGGCGGCTCGATCCTCTCCACCGAGACGCGTGTGTATGCGACAGACGGAGCGTCGAAACGTCGCTTCGCTCACTACTGGCGCGTCATCTACCCCGGCAGCGCACTGATCCGGCGCATGTGGCTGCGGGCCATCGTGCGCCGGGCGGAAGCGGGCGTGTAGTCCCCTTCCCCTCCGCCCCCAAACCCGCCACACTACGCGCACCTAACCCGGAGGTGCCGCCTTTGGCCACGCCCTTGACCGAACGTCGCGAGTCCGCTCCCCCGCCCCTTCCCCCTACCCTCGTCCGCGGCCTTTCCACCTGGGATGGCGCCCTGCTCACCATCGGGTCGATCGTGGGGACGGGCATCTTCATCACCACGGCGGACATGGCGAGGGTATTGCCCCATCCGGGGCTGATCCTGCTGGTGTGGCTGGCGGGTGGGTTGCTGACTCTGGCGGGGGCGCTCAGCTATGGCGAGCTCGGGGCGATGTTCCCCCGGGCGGGCGGGCTGTATCACTTCGTCAAGGAGGCGTATGGGCCCCTCATTGGGTTCCTCTACGGGTGGACGGCGTTCCTGGTCATCATGTCCGGAGGCAATGCGGCGCTGGGGGTGGCGTTCGGGGAGTATCTGGGATCGTTCCTGCCCTGGTTCTCCACCCGGCACGTGCTGCTCTCCGTTCCCATTGGGTCCTGGACGTGGACGTTGTCGGGCGGGCAGGTGGCGGCGGTGGCGGCGCTGCTGATCCTCACGGCCGTCAACCACTTCGGTCTCAAGGAGGGGGCGTGGGTACAGAACGCTCTCACGGTGCTGAAGATCGGCGCCATCGTAGGGCTCATCGCCTTGGGACTGTTCGCACCGGCACCGGTGAAGCCGGACCTGTTCGGACCCGCGGGGCACATTCCCGGGGGTCTCCTCGCAGCGTTCGGGGTGGCGATGATCGCGGCGCTGTGGACCTACGACGGATGGTATGGCCTCACGTGCTCGGCGGGAGAGATGCGCAATCCCGGCCGCAGCCTCCCCCGCGGGCTGATTTTGGGCACGGGGGCGGTGATCGTGATGTATCTCCTCCTCAACCTCGTCTACGTTCGGGCGCTGCCGATCCCCGCCATGGCCGGGACGACCCGCATTGCGGAGACGGCGGCATCGGTGCTGTTCGGGTCCGGAGCGGCGCGGCTGGTGTCGCTCATCGTGCTGGTCTCGACCTTCGGGTGCCTCTCCTCCACCATCCTCTACAGCTCGCGGATCTACCTCCCCATGGCCGAGGACGGCCTGTTCTTCAAGTCGCTCGCCCGCATCCATCCCGTGTACCGGACGCCTGTGCCGAGCCTGTGGGCGCAGACGGCGTGGTCGGTGGTGCTCACGGTGTCGGGGAGCTACTCGCAGCTCTACACTTACGTGATCTTCGCCTCGGTGGTGTTTCACGCCATGACGGCCGCCGCCGTGTTCGTGTTCCGGCGCCGCCTGCCGGATGCTCCCCGGCCTTACCGGACGTGGGGCTATCCTGTGGTGCCCGCTTTGTTCATCCTGGCGTGCCTGCTGCTGATCGGCAATACGCTCAAGGAGAGCCCCTGGGAGTCGCTCGCGGGATTGGTTCTGGTGGCTTTGGGGGTGCCGGCGTATTTGCTGTTCCGGTGGCGGTCTGCTCGTCCGGTCTCTTGAAATTCGGACATATTTGTCCGATACTGTGGAGGTGTCGTGAAGGGATCGGAGTTCATTCGCCGCATTCGGAAGATCGCCAAGAAACGCGGGGTGACCGTAGAGTTCATTCCTGAACGTGGTAAAGGGAGTCACGGCACTTTGTACTTCGGTGGCCGGGCTACGATCGTTCGCGACCTCAAAGACGAGCTCAAGACCGGAACCCTTCATGCCATGCTCCAGCAACTCGGTTTGACGCTCCAGGATCTCAACAGGTAGGAGGTAGACCATGACCCACGAGCTCACCTACCCCGTGACGCTGACCCCTGATGCGACGGATGGCGGCTTCGTCGTGACTTTCAAGGACTTTCCGGAGGCCATCACCCAAGGTGAAACCGTGGAAGATGCCCTCGCAGAGGCCGCTGACGCTTTGGAGGAAGCCATCGCGGGACGCATCCGGCGGGGAGACCCGATCCCGCAGCCATCTCCGGCGGCATCGCTCCCCATGGTTCCCGTCCCAGCACAGACCGCAGCCAAGGCAGCCTTGTACCTGGCTCTGAAAGAGACCGGAATCACCAAGTCCGAGCTCGCGGCAAGGCTGGGTTGTGACGAAAAGGAAGTCCGCAGGTTGCTCGATCCCCGACATTCCTCCAAGTTGCCCCGCATCCAGAAAGCCCTGGCTGCCCTCGGTAAGGGCCTCGCCCTCCGGTTGGTCGATGAAGCTGCATAGCGGAAGCTCAGCCACTTTCCACGATGTCCCCGTCCTGGTCACCGGGGGCAGTGGCTTCGTGGGCAGCCATCTGGCGAGCCGGCTGGCCGCAGTAGGCGCCGAGGTCCGCGCGCTAGTCCGCAAGCGCGGGGACCATCCAGGATTGAACTCGCCAAACATCACCCAGATGGAGGGGGACTTCGTCGATCCCGAGACCTCCCGGCAGGCCTGCGAGGGTATGGCGTTCGTGGTGCACTCCGCTGCCACCATCGGCAGCGACCTTGCGGATGCGCGGCGGGTGAACGCCGGGGGCACGGCGGCTCTGGCTGCGGCGGCGCGGGCAGCGGGGTGCCGGCGGTTCGTCCACGTCTCGACCGTGTCGGTCTACGACTGGGAGAAGGGCGGCTCGGTGTTCGACAAGACGGCGCCGCTCAAGACGATCGAGAAGCCCTATCCCCACACCCCGGCGGCCGCCCCGTACTACGGGCTGAGCAAGGCCGAGGCGGAGCGCGCTCTGCAGGCCGAGATGGAGCGTGGCCTGCCTGCCACTATCCTCCGCCTCGGGGCGGTGCTGGGGGTCCATCCCACGTCCAGTTGGGCGGTTCTGGTGCCGGCCAAGATCCGGGAGGGCCGGGTCTCGCTCTCCGGCGGCAGCGCGCTGCCGTGGACCCACGTCGAGAACGTCGGGCACGCCATGGAGCTCGCTCTCGCCAATCCAGCCGCCGTCGGGCGGGCCTACAACGTGGTGGACGGCCACGTCTCCTGGCAGCGGTATGTGGAGGACGTCCGGAGCTGGTTTCCGGACGCGCCGCCGGCCCCCGGAGAGCCGGAGGAGCCCTCTGGAGCGGGGGGTTCCTTCGTCAGCCGATGCTCCAACGACCGCATCCGCTCCGAGCTCGGCTATGCCCCGCTCCGCAGCTACGAAGAGGGAATGGCGGAGGCGGAGGCTTGGTGGAGAGCCCAGAGGAGCTAGAATCCCCCATCGCGGCACGATCGATCGGCCGCATTGGAGGAAATTTCGTGAAACAGATCTCTGTGGCGCTTGCGCTCGGCGCGCTCCTCTGCGCGTCCGGCGCCCTCGCGGCTCCGCCCAAGGCCTACAAGGGGCAGACGCCGGCTCAGCAAGCTGAGAAGGACAAGGCCGACAAGGCCGTGCAGGCCGAGAAGACGGACAAGGCCGAGCAGGCCGCCGACAAGGCCGACAAGAAGAGCAAGGACAAGAAGAGCAAGGACGAGAAGGGGAAGGATGGGAAGGGGAAGGATGAGAAGCCCGAGGAGAAGAAGGGCGGGCTCTCGGCCTCGACCTTCGCCGGCCTCGAGCTGCGCAACATCGGCCCGGCCACGGTGGGCGGCCGCATCGTCGACATCGCGGTCGATCCCACCCGGCCCAGCACCTGGTACGTGGCCGCGGCCTCGGGCGGCGTGTGGAAGACCACCAACGCCGGCACCACCTGGACGCCGGTCTTCGACGGCGAAGGCTCGTACTCGATCGGCTGCGTCGCCATCGACCCCAAGAACCCGCTGGTCGTCTGGGTCGGCACCGGCGAGAACAACAGCCAGCGCAGCGTCGCCTACGGCGACGGCGTCTACAAGTCGGTCGACGGCGGCAAGAGCTGGCAGAACGTCGGGCTCAAGAAGTCCGAGCACATCGGCAAGATCCTCATCGATCCCGCGCGACTCGAACACCGTCTACGTCGCGGCGCAGGGGCCGCTCTGGGGGCCGGGCGGCGACCGCGGCCTCTACAAGACGACCGACGGCGGCAAGACCTGGAAGGCGGTGCTCACCATCAGCGAGAACACCGGCGTCACCGACGTCGTGTTCGATCCGCGCAATCCGGACGTGCTCTACGCCGCGGCCTACCAGCGGCGCCGGCACGTCTGGACGCTGATCAACGGCGGCCCGGAGGCGGCGCATCTACAAGTCGACCGACGGCGGCGCGACCTGGAAGAAGCTCGCAGGCGGCCTGCCCAAGGAGGACATGGGCCGCATCGGCCTCGCCGTCGCGCCCGTCGAGCCCGACATGGTCTACGCCATCGTCGAAGCCGCCGAGCAAGACCGGCGGCATCTTCCGCTCGACGGACGCGCGGCGGGAGCTGGGAGCAAGCGCAGCGACTACGGTCGCCAGCAGCCCGCAGTACTACCAGGAGATCGTCGTCGATCCCGACGAACGCCGACCGCATCTACTCGATGGACGTGCTTCATCCAGGTCTCGGACGACGGCGGCAAGACCTTCCGCACGCTCGGCGAGCGCCACAAGCACGTCGACAACCACGCCATCTGGATCGATCCCGACAACACCGACCACTACCTGGTCGGCTGCGACGGCGGCATCTACGAGAGCTTCGACCGCGCCGCCAACTGGGAGTTCAAGCGCAACCTGCCGATCACGCAGTTCTACGACGTCGAGCGTGGACAACGCCGCGCCGTTCTACAACGTCTACGGCGGCACGCAGGACAACTACACCCTCGGCGGCCCGTCGCGCACCCGCAGCGCGCACGGCATCCGCAACTCCGACTGGTTCGTCACCCAGGGCGGCGACGGCTTCCAGACGCCAGGTCGATCCCGAGGACCCGAACATCGTCTACGCCGAGTCGCAGTACGGCGGCCTCGTGCGCTTCGACCGCAAGACCGGCGAGCAGATCTGCATCCAGCCGCAGCCGGGCAAGGGCGAGCCGGCCGCTGCGCTGGAACTGGGACTCGCCGCTGATCATCAGCCCGCACTCGCACACCCGGCTCTACTTCGCGGCCAACAGCCTCTTCCGCAGCGACGACCGCGGCGACACCTGGAAGGCCGTCAGCCCGCGACCTGACGCGGCAGATCGACCGCAACAAGCTGCCGGTGATGGGCAAGGTCTGGGGCGTCGGACGCGGTGGCCAAGAACGCCTCGACCTCGTTCTACGGCAACATCGTCGCGCTCGGCCGAGTCGCCGAAGAAGGAAGGGCTGCTCTACGTCGGCACCGACGACGGCCTGATCCAGGTCACCGAGGACGGCGGCGAGAACTGGCGCAAGATCGAGAAGTTCCCCGGCGTGCCGGACGACACCTACGTCTCCGACGTCGAGCGCCTCGCCGCACGACGCCGACACCGTCTACGCCGCGTTCGACAACCACAAGAACGGCGACTTCAAGCCCTACCTGCTGCAAGAGCACCGACCGCGGCGCGACCTGGACGGCCGATCGCCGGCGACCTGCCGGAGCGCGGCACGCGTGTGGACGATCGCCGAGGACTCCGTGAACCCGAACCTGCTCTTCGCCGGCACCGAGTTCGGCCTGTTCTTCACCATCGACGGCGGCAAGAAGTGGATCCAGCTCAAGGGCGGCCTGCCGACCATCGCCGTGCGCGACCTGGCGATCCAGAAGCGCGAGAACGACCTCGTCGTCGGCCACGTTCGGCCGCGGCTTCTACATCCTCGACGACAACACGCCGCTGCGCACGGTCGAAGGCCGGAGACCCTGGAGCAGGACGCCGCCCTCTTCCCGGTGAAGAAGGCGACGATGTACATCGAGGCCTCGCCCCTGGGCGGGCGGGGCAAGGCGTTCCAGGGCGAGTCGCTACTACACCGCCCCCAATCCGCCGTTCGGCGCCGTCTTCACCTACTACCTGAAGGAGGAGCTGAAGACCCGCAAGAAGGTGCGGCAGGAGGCGGAGAAGAAGCTCGAGAAGGAGGGGGGCGCGGTCGTCTTACCCCACGCTGGGAGTCGCTGCGCGCGGAGGACCGCGAGGACGAGCCGTCGCTGCTCTTCACCATCACGGACGAGGAGGGCAATGTGGTGCGGCGGCTCACGGCGCCGGGCAAGTCGGGTTTCCATCGCGTCGCCTGGGACCTCCGCTTCCCGCCCTCGACGCCGGTGCAGCTCCAGGCCGCCAACCGGCGAGGCGAGGACTTCGGCTTCTCGCCCCAGGGTCCGATGGCGGCCCCGGGCAAGTACACGGTCTCCCTGGCCAAGCGTGGTCGACGGCATCACCACCCCTCTCGGCCCGCCGCAGACCTTCGAGGCCGTGCCCTTGGGGCTCGCCTCGCTGCCGGCCCAGGACCAGGCGGCCCAGCTCGCGTTCCAGCGCAAGACGGCCCGGCTGCAGCGGGCGGTGCGCGGCGCCGCCCAGGCCGTGGATGAAGCCCGCGAGCGGCTGAAGTACGTCCAGAAGGCCATCCTCGACACGCCGCAGGCCGACGTGAAGCTGATCGAGAAGGCCCGTCAGCTCGACCTCCATCTCCAGGACATCGACGTGAAGCTCTCGGGCGATCCCACCCTCGCCGCGCGCAACGAGCCCACGCCGCCGGCCCTCCTCGACCGGGTGGAGAACATCGTGGGCGGCCACTGGGCGTCCTCCTCGGAGGCGACCCGGACGTTCCAGGACGACTACGCCCTGGCCGCGGCCGAGTTCGCTCCGGTGCTGGAGGACATCCGCAAGACCGTCGAGGTGGACCTGAAGGGTCTGGAGGATCAGCTCGAAGCCGCCGGCGCGCCGTGGACGCCGGGCCGGATTCCGAGCTGGAAGCCGGAGTGACCCGCTACTCGGAGGGCCTCCGAGGACCGGGGGCCTCCCGCCCAAGACCCTCATCACCCCGGCCCTCTTCTCCCGACCCCTCCCAGCCCCCCCCTCACCGGGAGAAGAGGGAGAAAGGCAAGAGCCTGTCAGCACGTTGCGCCCCTGGGGAGACAGGGCGTGATATCTTCATCCCTCCAAGGACCACTCCATGGCCTTCCTGCTCGCCGTCTTCCTGAGCTTCGTACCCGCGCTCCTCTGCGCCACCTTCATCTATTGGATCGATCGCTACGAGAAGGAGCCCAAGCTGCTTTTGGGGCTCGTCTTCTTCTGGGGGGCGGTGGTGGCGGCCGGCGGGGCCCTGATCTCTCAGCTCGTGCTCGAAGGGGCGGTGCACGGGCTTACCGGCTCGGAGAAGACTGCGGACCTCGCGGGCACGACGCTCTTCGCCCCCCTGACCGAGGAAAGCCTCAAGGGATTCGCCGTGCTCCTCGTCTTCCTCGCCTTCCGCCGGGAGTTCGATTCCGTGCTCGACGGTCTGGTCTACGCCGGCGTCGTGGCCCTGGGGTTCGCGGCCACGGAGAACACGCTCTACCTCTATGGCCAGGCCACGGAGACCGGGACCTCGGGGATGCTGGGGCTGTGGGTGGTGCGCGGCGTCCTGGGAGCGTGGGATCACCCCTTCTACACCGCCTGGACGGGCCTGGGCCTCGCTGCGTCGCGCCTGTCGCGCTCTTCCTTCGTGCGCTGGCTGGCGCCCCCCGCGGGCTGGGGGCTCGCCGTGGCCGCCCACGCCCTCCACAACGGCCTCGCCACGGCCGCCTCGCAGGCCGCCGGGTACGGCGCGGCCATGTTCCTCCTCGATTGGATGGGTTGGCTGCTGATGGCCGCCGTCCTGCTGGCCGCCCTCTGGCGGGAGCGCCGGATGCTCCAAGTACAGCTCGCCGAGGAGGTGACGTGGGGCGCCCTCGATCCCCTGCAATACCGCACGGCCGTCTCCTTCTTCGCGCAGACCGGCGCCCGCCTGCGCGCCCTGGGCTCCGGCTGCTTCCGCCCCACCCGGCGCTTCTATCAGCTCTGCGGCGAGCTGGCCCACAAGAAGCAGCAGCTCGCCCGCCTGGGCGACGAAGGGGGCACCGCCCAGCTCATCCAGAGCGTGCGCGACGAGATGCGCCGGCTGTCACCCTACGCCAAGGTCTGAGGAACACGCCTCTCAGTCCTGCCTTCGCCGCCGCGCCGTGAAACCGAGCTGCACGACGAGCCCCACGACGAAGAGGACGAGGATCAGGATGCGCTCCGCGGAAGGCTTTGGATGGAGAGCATCGACGATCAACCCGGCGCCGGCGAGCGACGAGAGGAGCACCAGGGCGAGGTCGAACACCTTCACCGCCAGGATGGCGGCCAGGATGCCGGCCGCGGCGAAGATCAGCAGGTCCATCCCCCGGGGATGCGCCATGTGCAGCCCCAGGAGCTGGGCCACGAACCAGCCCCCCACGAAGAAGCCCGCCAGGGCCACGGCCACCTTCTGCAGGAAGATCGCCAGGAAGATGCCGATGATTCCAGCCGCGACCGCCACCACCAGCCGCACCGTGGGCGTCGCGCCATAAGGCTCGATCCACCGATAGACGGTGAAGAAGCCCACCAGCCCCACGAACAGCCAGAAGAGGCGCCGGCCTGCCAGCAGCAGGGCCGCGCCGGCGATGAGGAGGAAGAGAGGGGTTTCGGGTCCGGTCATGAAGGTCCTCCTGACCTCTGAGATACGCGGCCGGAGGGCCGGAGTTCTCCTCCCTTAAGCCAGCAGGTCCCGGTACTGGGAGTGGCGGTCGATGTACGCGCGCACGAACCAGCAGGAGGGGATGACCGTGTAGCCGCGCTGGCGGACGTCGTCCAGAGCCTGCCGCACCAGCTCCTCCGCGATCCCCCGTCCCCGCAGCTCCGGCGGCACGTAGGTATGAGAAAAGACGAGCGTCTTCTCCCCCGACGGCCGGTACTCGCAGACCGACTCCCGGCCATCCACCAGGGCGAAGTATTTTCGCCCCGGCTCGTCGTGCTTGACTTCGAGGTTCATGCGTTCTCCTCCATGGGAAGGTAAGGGTTCAAGCCTGATGCCAGGGGAGGGAGAATACACAACCCTGAGCGGGTGTCTCAAAGGTGGGGTCACTCCACGGCCCGGGGCGTCGCCTGCAGCCAGACGACGCCGATCACTCCCGTGAGGGTGAGGCAGCACCCCACGATCTGGATCGTCGCAGGACGGTCCCCCAGGAACACGGCGCCGAAGAGGAGGGAGAGCACCACGGTGAGCTGCGACAGCACCCCGGCCTGGAGGTTGGTCACCCAGCGGTAGGCCCAGGTCATGAGGAGCTGCGCCGCGACCGACCCCAGGCCCACGCCGGCGAGCAGCAGCCATTCGCGCGACGTGGGGAGCTTGAAGTCCGCAAAGGCGAAGGGGGCCGTGGCAATCAGGCCGAAGAGGGTGAAGCTCCCGTAGATCGCCCACGATCCCTCGGTGCGGCGGGCGGCACGGATGGCCGCTACCGCCGCGCCGGTGAGCACCGCCGAGGTCGCCCCCAGGATCTCCCAGCGGCTGAAATGCAGCAGCTCGCCAGCCCGGCTCCCTCCACCCGCGGCGAGCACCATGCCGGTGAGCGCCGCGACCAGCGGCAGCAGGAGCCGGCGATCCACCCGCTCGCCCAGGAAGAGCGCCGCAAAAGCGACGCTGTAGATGGGCGAGGTGTAATTGAGCAGCGTCGCGATCCCCACCGGGATGTGGGCGATGGCCAGGAAGTAGAGGAGCACCGCCGTGCCGCCGAAGATCCCGCGGTAGAGCAGCAGGTCGAGACGCTGGAAGGTGAGGGCACGCCGCAGCAGCTTGGGCACGGCGAGGACCGGCAGCATCATGATGGCGAAGCGCATGAAGGCGACCTCGCCTCCCGACAGGCGTGCCGCGGCGAGCTTCGCCGACAGCGCCATCAGGGCGAAGCAGACCGCGGAGGCGGCCATGATCAGCAGCGGGCGCCGGGTGGACACCCGCAGATCATGTCGCAAAGTCGCCGGCCGCGGAGCGGTCCTCCGGCGGTCGAGTCACCGGCCAGCTCACCACTGCGGGCAGGTCATGCCCGTGGCGAGCCCGCCCACGGCGTCGAGCGCCGTCAGGAAGTGGGGCTGGCTGTTGGGCACGCTCGCCGGGAAGACGAAGCTGCCGGAGAAGCTCCCCTGGCTGTCGAGGGTGCCGGTGATCACGGCCGTGTCGTCCAGATCGAGCTCTAAGGGGCTGCCGGGCGCCAGGCCCGTGATCGACACCGGGTAGGGCTGCCCCGGGGTCGGCACGCCGGTGCCGTAGGTCGACACCCCGGGCCGGTGGCTCGAAGCCTGCTGGTCGTAGCCGAAGGAGGCGGTCTTCCAGGTCGAGAAGCCGTCCCCAGACGTGGCCACGACGGGCACCAGGGGAGCCTGAAGCCCGAGAACGCCCGGCGCCAGGCTCAGCGACAGGGTGGTGGAGATGGGGGGCATCTCGGGCGGCAGCGACGTGGGGAAGTCCTGGGGGAATTCCCGGTCGAAGCTCAGAGCCGCCGGCGGCAGCGACTGGACCTGACCCGTGGCGGTGTTCTGGAGCGTCGTGGTCACCATCAGGCCCGCGCCCGAGGGGCTCTGGAGGGTGCCCTGGACCGTAGTGCGCACGATCCGGTCGATCCCGGCGGCGCCGCCGTAGGAGATCCCCGTCGCCGGGTTGGCGTCGGCGTCGAAGCCCAGGGCGTAGACGGCGTAGACGGTATCCCCCACCGCGGGCACGCCCGCCATCTGGACCTGGGCGTCGAGCTGGGCCGTCCCGGAGGCCGTGGGCGCGGAGAAAGCGAGCCACGCGTCCCGGATGTCGTAGAGCGGCGGCGCCGGAAGACCGGCGGCCACCACCACGCCGTCGGTGTTGCGGCCGAAGCCCTGGCTGAGCTTGACGGCCGGGAAATTCTGCTGGAACTGCTCCGTGCACCAGCCGTAGTTGCGGGCGTTCTTCTGGATCACCTCGATCTGGGCCTTGGTCAGCGCCGTGCCCCGGCGTTGGCGAAAGGGGGCCATCAGGTTACCCTTGCCGGTGGGGCCGTCGATGTCGGGGTCCGCATGCCCGCCGCCGTCGGCTACGGTGTCGCCTTCGATGACGTGACCGTTCAGCAGCCCCAGCAGATGGCAGACCTCGTGCGCCAGGGTGGAGCCGGTCTTGGCGATGTCGGCTGCCGCGCCTCCCTGGTCCTTGATGAGGATGACCGGGTGCTTGCCGGCCGTGATCCCGGGAGTGAGCGGCATCTCCTGCGAGGGCTGCAGCGCGAAGGAGACCTTGACTCCCTTCTTGCCTGGGAGCTTGCCGACCTCCTTCTTGCCGTGCTCGTAGACCTTGGGCCGCTCGCCGTCCGTGAACTTGCCATCCGATGCCGTCCCTTCTTCGGAGCCGCCGGAGGTGCCGTCGTCCCCTGCGGCCTTCGAGGCGGCGGCGTTGAGGTCCTTGGTGTCGACGATCGCCAGCTTGATGCCGGTCTTATTGTCCGCGAAGATCTTGTTGGCCGCCTCGACCACGCTCTTCGCGCGGGCCGCCGTAACGCCGGAGTTGGCGTAGAGGTTGACCACCACCGGAATCACCGTGGTCTCCGGAGCCGCCGCCACGGGGATTGCATGGCCGGCGAGCAGCAGGGCGGCCAACAGTGGCAGGGTGCGGTCGATTCGCTTCAGGATGGCGCGGCTCATGGGGCGTTCTCCTCGTAGTACATCCAATAGTGAAGGGTGCAAGAATTTCGATGGACGGGACAAGCGGCGCTCTCCCTTACAATGCCGTGCCATGAACCTCCGTCGCCTCTTGGTCTCTCTCGTCCTGCTCCTGTCAGCTCCGCTGATCGCCCAGCCGCCTTCACCCCTTGCCGGCCGGATCGGCGACCGTGGATTCCTCCAGGTCGAGGCGCCGAGCTTCGCCAAGCTCCCCCTGCAACAGAAGCTCCTCGCGTGGCACCTCACCAGGGCGGCGATCCAGCTCGATCCCGTCTTCTACGACCAGATGTCCGATTACGGATTGAAGGCCAAGCGCCTGCTCGGGGCCCTAGCCGAGCGCCCGGAGCGGCTGCCTTCAGAGTCGCGCCAGGCGATCGTCGAGTACGCCACGCTCTTCCTCGGGAGCGGCGGCAACCACAACGACACCACGGGCAAGAAGCTCCTGCCCACGATCTCCTTCGCGGACTTCTCCCGCGCCGCCGAGGCCGCGCGGGCCGCCGGCGCCCGCCTGGGCTCGAAAGAGCAGCTCGCCAAGACCCTGAAGGAGCTCGAGGTCCCCCTCTTCGATCCCAAGTTCGAGCCCCAGATCACCGAGAAGAACCCGCCCCCGGGCGAGGACATCCTCACCGCCTCCAGCAACAACTACTACCGGGGAGTGACGCTCAAGGACCTCACGGGCTTCGTCGAGAAGCACCCTCTCAATTCACGGCTGGTGAAGAAGGACGGCCGGCTGGTCGAGGAGGTCTACCGCGCCGGCACTCCCGACGGCCCCCCTGGTGGAAAGATCCCTCCAGGGCTCTACGCCAGGGAGCTCGCCGCCGTGAACCGCGAGCTGGAGGCAGCCGCCAAGCTGGCCGATTCCCAGCAGGCCAAGGTCCTCCGCGCCCTCGTCCACTACTACCAGACGGGCGATCCCAAGGACTGGCACGACTTCAACGTCCTCTGGCTCCAGAACGACGCCACCGTCGACTTCGCCTCCGGCTTCATCGAGGTCTACCGCGACGCCCGCGGCGCCAAGGGCTCGGCACAGATGATCGTGGCGGTGGTGGACCAGACGCTCGCTCCCCTGATGCACCAGCTCGCCGACAACGCCGTCTACTTCGAGCGCAAGGCGCCGTGGGAGGACCGATTCAAGAAGCTCGACGTCAAGCCACCCGTGGGCAAGGCCATCGAGACGCTCGTCGCCAGCGGCGACTTCCACGTCGGCACGATCGGCGACAACCTGCCCAACGAGCAGGACATCCGCGAGCAGTACGGCACCAAGAGCCTGCTGCTCTCCTCCTCGGTCAACGCCATCAGCGGCACGCGGGGCGCCAAGGTGGCGGTCGAGTTCCTGCCCAATCCGGACGAAGGGGAGCTCTTCGCGAAGCATGGCGCCTGGGCTGACAACCTGCACACGGCGCTCCACGAGATCATCGGCCACGGCTCCGGCAAGGTGGTCGTGCCCAACGATCCGCCGACCTATCTGCGGGAGTACTACTCCACCCTCGAAGAGGCGCGGGCCGACCTGGTGGCCTACTGGAACATCTACGATCCCAAGCTCGCCGAGCTGGGAGTGCCCGACGTCCCCGAGGTGGGGCGCGAGCTCTACCGCCAGGTGGCGCGGGCCGGCCTCGTGTCGCTCAAGAACTATCCCACGGGCGACACCGCCGCCGAGGACCACGACCGCGCCCGGCTGCTGGTGGCCAACTACCTCATCGAGGCCGGCGCCTTCGAGCGCACGCAGCAGAACGGCCACTGGTACATCACGGTCAAGGACTATGACAAGGCCCATGAGGCCGTGGGCAAGCTGCTGGCCGAGATCATGCGCGTCAAGGCCACGGGAGACTACGCGGGGGGCAAGGCCCTGATCGACAAGTACGGCACCCACTTCGACCCGGCCGTGCGCGACGACGTGGTGGCCCGCTACAAGAAGCTCCAGCTCCCCATCTACAGCTCGGGGATCTACGCCGACCTGACTCCCGTCAAGGACAAGGCCGGCAAGGTGACGGACGTGGCCATCTCCTATCCTCGCGACTTCCTCGCCCAGCAGCTCGCCTGGGCCCGGGAGAATGGGACGCTGGGCTTCTGAGCTGTCACGAAAACACGACCGCGCACACTGTAGAAGTGTAGAGACCTCTTGCGTAGAGGTCTCGGCCGGGCCCGGAGAGCGCAAACCCTGATCGGCTGCTGCCCAGCAGCCAGGAGGTGTGCATGAACAGGCACATCCGCTCGGCCGTCGTCTGTGGTCTCTTTCTCCTGACCGTGGCGGCCGCCTCGGCGCCAGCCCTGGGCCAAATTCCCTTGCCGGACCCCAAGAATTTCATCTCGAATCTCGATGTCCGGTGCTACAAGATCGACCGGCCCATCCAGTTGTTCCTGGATCATCTCAACCCGCTGTTCATCGAGAAGGGATTGCCGCGGGAGTTCGTGGACCTCGATCCCCACCAACTCTGCGTTCCGGTCTACAAGAACGGGATTTTTCCGCCGCCGGACGCGCTGCCCTTCCTCAGGTACGTGGACTGGCGGTGCTACGGCATCAACGGCCCGCCGCTCAACCTGCCGCTGCGGTTGACGCACCTCAATCCCGTGATCGCCGCGTGGACTCCCTTCAACGACGTCACGGTCCGGGAGCCGCAACAGCTCTGCGTGCCGGTGGCGAAGATCGATCCGGTGACCGGCCAGTCAGCCATTCCACCGCCGGACATCCGGCGGCTGATCGCGTATCTGGACGTCAAGTGCTACCGGGTCGACGCTCCCCCGACCGTGGACTGGCCCATCCAGCTCAACCACCTCAATCCGCTCCTCGTCGGCAATCCTCCGGATCCGGAGCAGGCCTTCTTCAGCAATCCGTTCCAACTCTGCGTGCCGGTGGCGAAGACCACCCCGGCGGGGCAGTCGGCCTTCCCGCCCGACGACGTGCTGCCGATCATCCAGAATTCCGACGTCCTCTGCTACAGACTGCGAGGCCAGCCGCTCAACCGCTCGCTCAGGCTGGTCCACCTCAACCCCCTGCTGGTCAATCAGCCGGCGGAGACCGTGAAGGTGACGGACAGCCAGAAGTTCTGCGTGCCGGTGGCCAAGTCCGATCCGCCACCTACGGGCGGCAGCCAATAACGGCAGCCCCAAGGCTCAAACCCCTCTCCCCCAGCGGCCAGGAAAGCCGGGGAGAGAGGGGTAGGGCCGGCTGGGCTTGATCTCAATCGAGGCCGTACGGCACGCACCCGGTGGCACAAGCGCGAGCGGCGTAGCAACTGTTGGAGTAGACGTGGCCGTCCGAGCAGATCACCGGCTGGTAGACGTCGGGACACTGGAAATTGGGGTTGCAGCCGACGAACACCGCCTGCGACGGCGCCGGGATGGCAAAGGCCCCCGCCACGAGAGCGGCGGCCAGCGCGAGCTTCAGAGTCATCTTTTTCATCGGGAATCTCCTTTCAATTCACCACACCCGGCAGGCGTTCTCACGCACCATCTTCGAGCCGGGGGCGCAGTTGTAGGCCTTCTGGAACTCCGGCATGTTGGAGACGACACCGTTGACCCGGTAGCGGCCCGGGGAGTGAGGGTCGGTCTGGGCCCGCAGCCGGGCGCCCTCGTCCGTGGAGCTCTCGCACCAGACCTGGCCCCAGCCCAGGAACAGCCGCTGCTCGGGGGTGAAGCCGTCGCGCGGCGGCACGGACTGCGCCCTTGAGGGTGTCTTCGAGCGCCATGAAGGCGATGCGCAGGCCGCCGTTGTCGGCGGTGTTCTCGCCCAGGGTGAGCCGGCCGTTCAGATGCGACGTCCGCCGGCCACCGTGAAGCCCGCGTACTCGTCGGCGAGCAGGTGGCGCGCTTCTCGAACTCCTTGGCGTCCTGCTCCGTCCACCAGTCGGTCAGGTTGCCCTTGCGGTCGAACTTCCGGCCCTGATCGTCGAAGCCGTGGGTCAGCTCGTGGCCGATGACGGCACCGATGCCGCCGAAGTTGACGGCGTCGTCCATCGGCCTTGTCGAAGAACGGCGGCTGCAGGATGCCGGCCGGGAAGTTGATGTTGTTCTGCGAGCGGGCTGTAGTAGGCGTTGACGGTGGGCGGCGTCATGCTCCACTCCGTGGGATCCACCGGCTGGCCGATCTCGTCGCCGCACGCGCCTCGCCGCGAAAGCCGACGGCGCGCGCGGAGTTGCCGAGGGCGTCGCCGCGCACGATCTTCACGCGTCGAGTAGTCCCGCCAGCTTGTCGGGATAGCCGATCTTGTTGGCGATGGCAGCGCAGCTTCTCCAGGGCCCGCTTCTTGGTCTCCTCCGTCATCCAGGGCAGGTCGCGGATGTCGCGCGTCGAGGGCGGCTTCGAGCGCCGCCACCATCTTGGCCATGCGGGCCTTGCCCTCGGCGCCCGAAGGTGGCCTCCACGTAGCGCTGGCCCAGGGCCTCGCCGAGCTGCCGGTCCGTCGAGCTCGACGCAGCGCTTCCAGCGCGGCCTGCAGCTCCTTGGTGCCGGTCAGGAGCTTGTCGAAGAAGTTGAAGTTCTCGTTGACGAAAGCCGCGGGCAGGAGCGGCGCCGCGTCGTGGACGGTCTGCCACCGCAGGTAGGTCTTCCAGTCGTCGAGGCTCCGCGCCGCGAGCAGGTCGCTCGCGCCCTTGAAGAAGTCCGGCCAGCCGACGTTGATCTCGGTGAAGGCGGGCGCGCCGGTCGCCGTGAAGTACGCCGCCCAATCGAAGTGGGGCGCCAGGTCCGCGAGCTCCTTGCGGGTCATCTTGTGGTTGCGGTTCGCGGGATCCCGCCGCTTCACCCGGTCGAGAGAGATCTTGGCGAGGGCGGTCTCGACGTCGAGCACGGTCTGGGCGTCCTTCGCCGCAGCCTCCGGCTTCTCGCCCAGCAGCTCGAACATCTTCTGGACGTGGGCCGGGTACTGCTTGCGCACGTCCGCGAACCGCGGCTCGTCCTTTAAGTAGTAATCGCGGTCGGGCAGGCCGAGACCGGCCTGGTCCACGGCCGCGATGTAGAGGCTCGCGTTCTTGAAGTCCGGCTGGGCGCCGAAGCGGAAGAGCGCGCCCACTCCGGCCTCATGCAGCCGGGCCAGGACCGCCGCGACCTCCTCCTTGGTCTTGAGCGCGGCGATGCGGTCGAGCTCCGGCTTCAAAGGGGCGAGGCCCTTGGTCTCGATGGCGGCCTCGTCCATGCAGCTCGCGTAATAGTCGCCGATCTTCTGATCGATGGCGTTGCGCTTCGGGTCCGGCTTCGAGACTTTGTCGAGGATGCCGCGCAACGTCGACTGGTTGCGCTCCCGCAGCTCTTCGAAGCGGCCAAAGCGCGAGCGGTCCGGCGGCACGGGATTCTTCGCCAGCCAGCCGCCGCAAGCGAACTGATAGAAGTCGTCGCAGGGGTTGGCCGAGCGGTCGAGGGCGGACAGGTCGAAGCCCGGAATGGTCCGGGGCTTGTTCATGTCGGTGGGCTCAACTGTGGACGGGGCAGGGTTCTGTGCGAAGGCGGCCAGGGCCGGCAGGATGACGAGCGCGGCGGACAACGCGGCCCGTTGCAGGATGTGGCGCATCGGGGCTCTCCTCTCGTAGAAATTTCCAGGCGACGGCGAACGTCGCGCGAGTAGGTTAGCGCATTTCCGCTTATGTCAAGATGCGTCGCGCCCAGAGGGAGGAGATATGGGAGGAGACATGACCGCCGGATTCGACCGCGACCGCATCGCCGCCGTCTACGAGCTGATCCAGCCCTACGTCCGCGTCACGCCGGTCGTGACGCTCGACGGTGCCGACTTCGGGCTCGCGCCGTTTTCCCTGACGCTCAAGCTGGAGCTGATGCAGCACGCCGGCTCCTTCAAGACGCGGGGGGCCTTCACCCATCTGCTGACGCGCGACGTGCCCGCCGCCGGCGTCGTTGCGGCCTCGGGAGGCAATCACGGCGCCGCCGTGGCCTATGCCGCGATGCGGCTGGGCCACCGGGCCAGGATCTTCGTCCCCACGGTTTCCCCGCCCGCCAAGGTGCAGCGCATCCGTGGCTACGGCGCGGAGCTCTCCATCGTGGGCGAGCGCTACGCCGAGGCCCTGGCGGCGAGCGAGGAGTGGACGGCGCAGTCGGGCGCGCTCGCCGTGCATGCGTTCGATCAGACGGAGACCCTCCTCGGGCAGGCGACGCTCGCGCTGGAGCTCGCAGGCCAGGCCCCGGGTCTCGACACCCTGCTCGTGGCCGTGGGCGGCGGTGGGTTGATCGGCGGCATTGCCGCCTGGCATGCCGGGCGGGTCAGGAATGTCCGCGTCATCGGCGTCGAGCCCGAGGGGGCGCCGACCTTGACCGCGGCGCTCGCGGCCGGCCGGCCGGTCGACGCCCCGGCGGGCAGCATCGCGGCCGACTCGCTCGCCCCCCGCCAAGTCGGCGAGCTGGTGTTCCCCATCGCCCGCGACCACGTGGACCGCGTGGTGCTGGTGAGCGACGGCGCCATCCGCCGCGCCCAGCGTGCCCTGTGGGAGCAGTTGCGTCTCCTCGTCGAGCCGGGCGGGTCGGCCGCCTTCGCCGCCCTGCTTACCGGCGCCTATGTCCCGGCTCCGGGCGAGCGGGTGGGCGTCGTAGTCAGCGGCGGCAACACCACCCCCGAGGCCTTCGCCCAGGCGCTCGGGAGAGGTCAGGGAAGGGCACTGAAGGCGCGCGAGGATTCGCCGCTCCAGTTGCCGGTGCTGCCCGACTCGAAGTTGTCGCTGAACAGAGAGTTGGCCATCGTGAGCTCGATCGCGGGCGGATCGCCGGGCTTGAACAGGTCGAGCGTGTGGACGATCGCGTCCGACGGCGGCTGGTCGGCATCGAACCAGAAGTTGAACATCGTCGCAAAGCGCAAGGCGTGGGCGTTCGGGTTGGCGGCGAAGGTGGCGGTGGACCAGGTGAGGGTATTGGGCGATGTGGAGGACGTCCAGTCATCGGTCGCGTACGGTTCGCCGGAGTGGTGCGCGATGCCCTTGAAGCCAACGTTGGAGAAGGCGGTCGACAACGGGAACTCGACCGAGAAGGCGCGGGCGGCGCGGTCCGAGTTCTGATTGTGCACGGCGTACTCGTAATGCCAGACGCCGCCACCCAGGTCGGTGACCTTGCGCGCCACGTGGTAGCGCTCGACGATCGTTCCGGGGATGTCGGCGTTGACCAGGAGCACGCCCGTATCCTGTGTCGGCCAGGCGAAGATCGCCGGGATCTGCTCGAAGAAGGTCCCGGTCATCGTCAGGGTGTAGCTCGGGGCAGCACCGACGGTGACCCGGCGATGCGAGGCGTTGTTGAGCGCGTTGCCGGCGGCCGCGTCGTCGCCGGCGATGTACTGCCCCTCCGCCCAGTAGGTGGCGCCGGCGTTCTGCGCCGCGTCGAGGTCCGTCGTGACCACCTTGATCCGCTGATCGTAGACCTGGTACGGTCCGGGGGGGCTTGACGGCGAGGGGAAGACACCGGTGGTACCGTTGACCTCGGAGCGACGGCCCAGCGGTCGGCCGCCGTTGAGGCTCGCCTGGTAGGGGTCGGTGCAGCCGACGCCGAGTTGGGCGTCGTTGGCCGGCGGCGACGTGCAGGACTGCCCCGAAGCGCCGGCGCAACCGGCGGTGGTCGAGTTGGTCGACAGGAATCCGTGCTTCAGCCAGCTCATACCGATCTGCTCGAAACGACCGTTCTTGAGCCGGTACAGATTCTGGGCAATCACCGGGTGATCCAACAGACCGGCGCCGGGAGCGCAGGGGGCGCTCTGGGAGGAGCACCAGTTGAGCGGCACGTCACCGCGGTTGCACGACTGGGTGCCGACCGCATAGGCGGCGAAGCCGTTGGCGGAGCCATAGGTGCGGACGTCGGTGAAGGAGAACACCGTCACGTCCGGCCCCGCCGCAGCCCCGGCCTGGGTGGAGCCGTCAACGGTGGCGAGGATGGCCGCCAGAGCGGCGATTCCGGAGACTACGATCAGGGCGCGGCGAGTTGAGACGAGGCGTGGTCCGGTCGTCATGGGTCTGGGGTCTCTCGCAATAATTTCCTCTTCCTCTACTCTAACCCAAATCGGGTTCTCTGGGACTGGGCGGCACGCGCGGCGGCGAGGTTCTCGCGCGCCGCGCGATGGCCGGGTGTCAGAACGAGGGTGCGCTCGAAGCCGGTGATCGCACCCGCCAGGTCGCCGGCCATGGCACGGACGAGGGCGGCGTTGTACGTCAGGTCCACCGAGTTGGGCAGCCGCGCCAGCCCGCGGTCGAAGGCAGCGCGGGCGGTGGCGAAGTCACCCGCCCGGGCGGCGAGGATGCCCAGCCCCAGGTAGGGGCGGGCCGTGCCGGGGGCGGCGGCGATCGCGCGCTCGTAAGCCGCCATGGCAGCGGGCACGTCGCCCCGCCGCCAGGCATCCCGCGCCACGAGTTGGTGGACCTCCGCCGGCGCCTCGCCGCGGGCGAGCGCCAGCGCAGAATAACGATCGAGGTCGCTGCGCTGGTCGAAGATCGCCGACAGCCAGGCGAGCCGGAGGGCCTGCCAGCGTTCAGGCACCAGACCCCAGCGCTCGGCCGCCGCTAGGTGGCGCTGGGCGGCGAGCAGCCGGTCGCGCTCGGCGGCCGTCATCGTCGCCGTCTCGGCGGCCGGGTCGAGGAAGGCCGCCCGCAGCCCGTCGGCGGCGCGAAAGTCGCGCTCACCCAGGGCGGCGTGGGCATGGACGAACGCGCTGTGCCCCCAGAACAGGGCGACGACGGCGAGCGCCGCGAGGAACCCTCGCCCCCCCGGCAGCAGCCGGCCGTCGCGCTTCAACGCCATCCGCCGCAGCGTCCCATGCGGCAGCACGGCCAGGCGCAGAGCGACGAGGACGAGATAGGCCAGCACCCCGGCGAGCCCCAGCGACAGGAGGAACGGCACCAGGCCGTAGAGCCCGCGGAAGGTGAAGAACGCCGCGACGAAGGCAACCGCGAGCACCGCCTCCTCCCAGCCGGCGAGCGGGAAGCGGCGCGGCTCCGGGTTTGGCACCCGCGGCCTGGCGAAGAGGGCGATCGGCCCCGGGCCGTAGTAGAGGGCGTCGTTCGGGCAGACCGAGACGCAGTCGCCACACTTCATGCAGCCGGAGTCCACGACCATGCCGTAGTCGTGCACCTCCTGGTGGACGCGGACGTTGGAGGTGCACACCGCGGTGCAGTGGCCGCACCCCGAACAGGCATCAGTGACCCGGATGCGCATCGGCGCCACCTTGTCGGCGACGGCGAAGACGGCGCCATAGGGGCAAGCGTAGGTGCAGAACCCCTTGGCGCCCAGAAAGTAGACGGTGGCAAAGCCACAGACCAGGAGGGTCAGACCGCCGACCACCCACCCCGGGAAGGTGGCCCAGAAGCTCGCCGTGGTCCACTCGGTCTCGACCCGGTGGAGCGCGGGGCCGTGCCACAGCCGCCAGGCCGCCGGCCAGAGGAACATGTAGACGAAGGCGGCGACCGGCACCCACGCGAGCAGACGCGAGCGCAGCGGCTGCGGGCGGAGGCCGACCTTCTCCAGGAGCCACCGGCAGAGGTCCTGGAGGGCCACCAGGTGGCAGCCCCAGCCGCAGAACCAGCGGCCGAAGACCATCGTCGCCAGGGCCGCGGCAACGAAGAAGACCAGCCCGGCGTTGACCACACCGTCGCGAGCCAGGGCCATGGCCTCCGACGGCTCGACCGGCGTCATCGTGCGCCCGGCAATCAGCCAGTGGGCGACGTGGGCGGCCACGGCGAGGTGGATGGTGATCAGCACCGCGGCCCGCCAACGGGCGGTGCGCGAACGACGGATGATGGGGGGGCGGTCCTGAACGACGGTGAGGGGCACGCCGCAACTTTATCAGGGGTATCAGGGGCGTGGGATCACGTCTTCCCATCGACTTTCCGTATACTATTCAGTCGTGCATATCCATCAAGACGGACCGGAGCCTCCGGCGAGGCTCGGACCGTACCGGCTCGACCAGTTGCTCGGCACTGGCGGCATGGGAGAGGTCTGGCGCGCCTGGGACGAGCGGCTCGAACGCTGGGTCGCCCTGAAGCAGATCCGCGTTGACGCGGCCGTGCGCCACGGCCGCGAACGCCTGCGGCGCGAGGCGCGCGCTGCGGCGCGCCTCAACCATCCGTCGATCGTTCACGTCTACGACATCCTGGAGGGTGCGGACGGCGACTGGATCGTGATGGAGCTAGTCACCGGCAAGACGCTCCGCTGCCTGCTCGACGAGGAGACCGCCCTGCCGCCGGCGCGCGCCGTCAAGCTCTGCCGCGAGATCACGGAGGGCCTTGCCGAAGCGCACGCCAACGGCATCCTCCACCGTGACCTCAAGGCGGCCAACGTCATCGTCACCCCCTCCGGCCGGGCCAAGATCCTCGACTTCGGCCTGGCCAAGGAAATGCCCCGCGAGAACGAGCTGGAAGGCCGGGAGCTGACGCTCTCGACGCCGGGCCTCGTGCTCGGCACCTGCTTCGCCATGTCTCCCGAGCAGGCCCTCGGGCAGGCTCTCGACGAGCGCTCCGACCTCTTCTCTCTCGGCTCGCTCCTCTACGAGATGCTGACCGGCGAGGCGCCCTTCCGGGCCGAGAGCGCTGCGCTGTCCCTCGCCAGAGTGCTGGAGCTCAAGCCACCGCCGCTCCAGGAGTCTCACCCCGCGCTCCCGGAGGAGCTCTGTGACCTCGTGGACTGGCTGCTCCAGAAGGAGCCGCTCCATCGCCCCCAGTCGGCGACCGAGGTGCTCGCGGCCCTGGAGACCGCTGGCGGGCTCGCCGGCGGAGGAGTGCCGGCCCACCGCCAGCCGCGGCGCCCGCCTCCGCCGTCCCGGCGCGACGCCACGGCCGTCACCATCGTCGAGCCTCCGCTCCACCCCACTGCTCAGCGCACCATGGACGGCGGGGCTCGGCAGAGCAGCGGCGAGCGGCGGACCGTCACCATCGCCTGCTGCGTACTGGTCCAGCTCGACCGGCCGGCCGGGGAGACGGGCGCGCTGGAGCTCGAGATCCTCTCTGAAGCCGCGATCGCCTTCGAGAGTCTCGGGCGGGAGGTCTGCCGGGAGCTGTCCGGTTTCCTCGGCGCCGTGCTCGGCCGCACCCTGTGGCTCTGCTTCGGCTACCCGCAGGCGCACGAGGACGACGCCGAGCGCGCCATCCGGTCGGCCCTGGAGCTCCAGGCGCGCTTCGCGGCCCTCCCCCTCTCTGCCGCTCACCGGCTCGCCGTCCGCACGGGCGTACACACCGGGCCTGCCCTGGTGGTGACCCGCCCCCCTGCGGGCCAGGCGCTCCAGCCCGGCGATACCTTGGACATTGCCATGGCGATCCAGAGCCAGGTGACGGCCGGCCGGATCGGGATGAGCGCGGCGAGCCGCCAACTGCTGCAGAAGAGGTTCGCCACCCAACCCCTGCCCGACGTCCATCTGAAGGACCTCGATGCCACGGTCGCCATCTACGAGCTCGGCCTTTCTCTGGAGCCTGGAACCCGTGAGGCCGACGCGTCCCCTCCCCTGGTCGGTCGCGAGCCCGAGCTCCAGCTCCTCCTCGACCGCTTCCGCCTGGCCTGCTCAGGGTCGGGCCAGGCGGTGCTGATCGCCGGCGAAGCCGGGATCGGCAAGTCGCGCCTGGTGCGCGCCCTCGCTGAGCATCTCGCGGCCGAGGCGCCGGTCTGGTTGACCGCCTACGGCTCGACGTTCGCCCGCAACACGCCGCTCGCGCCCATCGTCAGCCTCCTCTCGCGGGCGATCTTCGCCACCGAAGGCGGCGCCGAGGGCTCCGCCGAGGAGAGACTCCACCGGCTCGAGGAGGTCCTCGACGACTACGGCCTCCCCAGGCCGGACTACGCTCCTCTGCTGGGCGCGCTGCTCTCCCTCCCCGCCGAGGAGCGCTATCCGCCCCTCGTCCTCAGCCCCGAGGCACGGCGCAAGCGGACGCTGGCCGCCGTCCTGGCGCTCCTCGGCGCCCTGGCCGAGCGCCAGCCCGTGGTGCTGGTGATCGAGGACCTGCATTGGATCGATCCCTCGACGCTCGGCTTTCTCGACCTGCTGATCGGCGAGATCCCCGTGCTCCCCCTCCTGCTCGTCGCCACCTTCCGCCCCGAATTCTCCGCCCCCTGGCGCCACCAGACCTCGCTCACCCAGCTCAGCCTGGGAGGCTTGAGCGAAGCCCACACGGCGCAGCTCATCGAGCGGGTGGCCGCGGGGAAGCGCCTGCCCGCCGAGGTGCAACGGGAGATCGTGGCGCGCACCGACGGCATCCCGCTGTTCGTCGAGGAGCTGACCAAGACCGTGCTGGAGGGGGATGCCACCTTCCGCAGGCCGGCCGGCATCCCCCTCACGCTCGACGGCTCGCTGCTCGCCCGCCTCGACCGCCTGGGGGAAGCCAAGGTGGTGGCGCAGCTCGCGGCCGTCATCGGCCGCACCTTCTCTCTGGAACAGTTGGAGGCTTTCTCCTGGATCAAGGGGGCCGCACTGCAAGCCGCGCTGGGGCAGCTCCTCCACGCCGAGATCCTCAATCGCCGCGGGCCCGCTCCCCGGGCGCGCTACGCCTTCAAACACGCCCTGATCCAGGACGCCGCCTACCTGTCGCTCCTGGCGAGCGATCGCCAGCGACTCCACCAGCGGCTCGCCCGCCTGGTCCAGGAAGAGTTTCCAGCGGTGGCCGAGGCCGAGCCCGAGCTCATGGCCCACCACTGCGAGCGCGGCGGCCTGACGGTGGAGGCGATCGAATGTCTCCAGGAAGCCGGCGTCCGCGCCGTACAGCGCTCGGCCTCGCTCGAGGCGGTGAGCCATCTGAGCCGGGCCCTCGACCTGCTGCGCGACCTGCCGCCTACGCCCGAGTCGGCGGGGAGGGAGCTCGCGCTGCGCGCCGTGCTCGCCCCGTCTCTGGCAGCGATCAAGGGTTGGGGGGCCCCGGAGGTCTCCGGCAATGCCGAGCGCTGCGTGGCCCTCTGCCGTGAGCTCGGTGACCATGGGCGGCTGCTCCCCGCGCTCTTCAGTCTGTGGGCCTATCACCTCCTGCAAGGAGACCGTCAGCCCTGCTTCGATCTCACGGACGAAATGGCGCGCCTGGCCGAGACTCCCGCGCAGGTCTACATGGGCTGCTTCCTACGCTCGGCCATCACCTACTATGGTGGCCGGTTCGAGGAATCGCGGGCTCTGTCCGAGCAGGTGATCGCGCTCTTCAAGCCCGACCTGCTCCCCGAGCTTGCGGCCTTCGGCGGCGAGCCCACGCTCATGCCGCACCTCTATCTGTCCTGGGCGCAGTGGCACCGCGGCGAGCTGGACAGGGGGCTCCGCACACAAGAAGAGTTGCTCGCGACCGCCGAGACCCTGCACTCACCCTTCCTGCTCGGCATGGCGCTGGTCGCTGCGGTGACCGTGGGGCGCGATCTGCGGCGGGACCCTGAGTGGGTTGACGGAGTGTCTGAGCGGCTGATGAAGCTGGCACGTGAGCAGGAATTCGCCCTGCTCCACGCCCAGGCTCTCTGTGGGAAGGGATGGGCCGTCTCCCTGCGTGGCGACCTGGAGGGCGGGGCGGCACTGATCCAGGCCGGCCTCGACCTTCATGCCGCCACCGGGGCGCGACTGACGCTGGGATACTGGACATCCTATCTGGCCGAAGCCTACGTGGCGGCCGGGCGGTTCGCCGAGGGACTGGCCGCCAGCCGCGATGCCCTGGCCCTGACGGAGACCCGGCTCGATACCTTTTTCAATGCCGAGATCCTCCGTCTCCAGGGTGAGAGCCTGTACGGCTCAGGAGACGCAGGAGCGGCCGAGGCCGCCTTCTGGAAGGCTCACGAGCTCGCTCACGCACAAGGCTCCCGCGTCTTGACGCTACGCGCGGCGACCAGCCTGGGCCGGCTTCTCGCAGAGCAGGGCCACCCCGGCGAGGCCCTGCCCGCTCTCACTGCCGCCTACCAAGCCTTCCATGAGGGATTCGCGACCCGCGACCTCACCGCGGCGCGCGAGCTCCTCGACCGGCTCTCCTCGCCCGCTTGAGTTTTCGTATACTACGGGTCATGCACACCCAGCAACGGGGACCGGAGCCTCCGGCGAGGCTCGGACCGTACCGGCTCGACCAGTTGCTCGGCACTGGCGGCATGGGAGAGGTCTGGCGCGCCTGGGACGAGCGGCTCGAACGCTGGGTCGCCCTGAAGCAGATCCGCGTCGACGCGGCCGTGCGCCACGGCCGCGAACGCCTGCGGCGGGAGGCTCGCGCCGCAGCGCGCCTCAACCATCCGTCGATCGTTCACGTCTACGACATCCTGGAGGGCACGGACGGCGACTGGATCGTGATGGAGCTCGTCACCGGCAAGACGCTCCGCTGCCTGCTCGACGAGGAGACCGCCCTGCCGCCGGCGCGCGCCGTCAAGCTCTGCCGCGAGATCACGGAGGGCCTCGCCGAGGCGCACGCCAACGGCATCCTCCACCGTGACCTCAAGGCGGCCAACGTCATCGTCACCCCCTCCGGCCGGGCCAAGATCCTCGACTTCGGCCTGGCCAAGGAGATCCCTCGCGAGAACGAGCTGGAAGGCCGGGAGCTGACGCTCTCGACGCCGGGCCTCGTGCTCGGCACCTGCTTCGCCATGTCTCCCGAGCAGGTCCTCGGGCGGGCTCTCGACGAGCGCTCCGACCTCTTCTCTCTCGGCTCGCTCCTCTACGAGATGCTGACCGGCGAGGCGCCTTTCCAGGCCGAGAGCGCTGCGCTGTCGCTCACCAGGGTGCTGGAGCACAAGCCACCGCCGCTCAAGGAGTCTCACCCCGCGCTCCCGGAGGGGCTCTGCGACCTCGTGGACTGGCTGCTCCAGAAGGAGCCGCGCCATCGCCCTCATTCCGCGACCGAGGTGCTCGCGGCCCTGGAGACCGCTGGCGGGCCCGCCGGCGGAGAGTTGCCGGCGCACCGCCAGCCGCGGCGCCCGCCTCCGCCGCTCCGGCTCGACAACCTCACCGCCCCCACGCTCGTCGATCGTCCGGTCCACCCCGCCGGTCAGCGCACCATGGACGGCGAAGCTCGGCAGAGCCGAGGCGAACGGCGGACCGTCACCATCGCCTGCTGCGCGCTGGTCCAGCTCGACCGGCCGGCCGGGGAGACGGGCGAGCTGGAGATCGAGGCCCTCTCCGAGACCGCGATCGGCTTCGAGGGCCTCGGGCGGGAGATCTGCCGGGAGCTGTCCGGTTTCCTCGGCGCCGTCCTCAACCGCACCCTGTGGCTCTGCTTCGGTTACCCCCAGGCGCACGAGGACGATGCCGAGCGCGCAATCCAGGCGGCCCTGGAGCTCCAGGCGCGCTTCGCGGCCCTCCCCCTCTCTGCCGCTCACCGGCTCGCCGTCCGCACGGGCGTGCACACCGGGCCTGCCGTGGTGGTGGCCCGTCCCTCTGCGGGCCAGGCGCTCCAGCCCGGCGATACTTTCGACATCGCCATGGCGATCCAGAGCCACGTGACGGCCGGACGGATCGGGGTGAGCGCAGCGAGCCGCCAACTGCTGCAGAAGAGGTTCGCCACCCGAACCCTGCCAGGCATCCGTTTGAGGGACCTCGACACGACGGTCGCCGTGTACGAGCTCGGGCCTCCTCTGGAGCCTGGAACCCGTGAGGCAGACTCGTCTCTGATCGGTCGCGAGCCCGAGCTCCAGCTCCTCCTCGACCGTTACCGCCTGGCGTGCTCGGGATCGGGCCAGGCGGTGCTGATCGCCGGCGAAGCCGGGATCGGCAAATCACGGCTGGTGCGCGCCCTCGCCGAGCATCTCGCGGCCGAGGCGCCGACCTGGCTGATCGCCCACGGCTCGACGTTCGCACGGAATACGCCGCTCGCGCCCATCATCCATCTCATTGCGCGAGCGATCTTTGGCACCACCGAAGGCAGCGCCGAGGGCTCCGCCGAGGAGAGACTCCACCGGCTCGAGGAGGTCCTCGACGACTACGGCCTCCCCAGGCCGGACTACGCCCCTCTGCTGGGCGCGCTGCTCTCCCTCCCCGCCGAGGAGCACTATCCACCCCTCGTCCTCAGCCCCGAGGCACGGCGCAAGCGGACGCTGGCCGCCGTCCTGGCGCTCCTCGGCGCCCTGGCCGAGCGCCGGCCCGTGGTGCTGGTGATCGAGGACCTGCACTGGATCGACCCCTCGACGCTCGGCTTTCTCGACCTGCTGATGGGCGAGATCCCCGAGCTCCCCCTCCTGCTCGTCGCCACCTTCCGCCCCGAATTCTCCGCCCCCTGGCGCCACCAGACCTCGCTCACCCAGCTCAGCTTGAGAGGTTTGAACGAAGCCCACACGGCGCAGCTCATCGAGCGGGTGGCTGCGGGGAAGCGGCTGCCCACCGAGGTGCAACGGGAGATCGTGGCGCGCACCGACGGGATCCCGCTGTTCGTCGAGGAGCTGACCAAGACCGTGCTGGAGGGGGATGACGCCTTCCGCAAGCCGGCCGGAATCCCTCTCACGCTCGACGGCTCGCTGCTCGCCCGCCTCGACCGCCTGGGGGAAGCCAAGGTGGTGGCGCAGCTCGCGGCCGTCATCGGCCGCACCTTCTCTCTGGAGCAGTTGGAGGCGTTCTCCTGGATCAAGGGGGCCGCATTGCAAGCCGCCCTCGGGCAGCTCCTCCAGGCCGAGATCCTCCACCGTCGCGGGCCAGCCCCCCGTGTGCGCTACGTCTTCAAGCATGCCCTGATCCAGGACGCCGCCTACCTGTCGCTCCTGGCGAGCGATCGCCAGCAGCTCCACCAGCGGCTCGTCCGGCGGCTCCAGGAGGAATTCCCTGCGGTAGCCGAGGCTGAGCCCGAGCTCATGGCACACCACTGCGAGCGCGGCGGCCTGACGGTGGAGGCGATCGAATATCTCCAGGGAGCCGGCGTCCGCGCCATGCAGCGCTCGGCCTCGCTCGAAGCGGTGAGCCACCTGAGCCGGGCCCTCGACCTGTTGCTCGGCTTGCCAGCGGTGCCCGAGCGGCTGGGGCGGGAGCTCACCCTGCGGTCCGTGCTCGGCGCCGTCCTCCCAGCCATCAAGGGCTGGGGGGACCCGGAGGTCGGCGCCAACGCCGAGTGCTGCATCGCCCTCTGCCGGGAGATCGGGGACCGGGCGCGGCTGATCCCCTCGCTCTACGGTCTGTGGACCTACCACCTCCTGCGTGGAGACCGCCAGCCCGCCATCGATCTCGCGGACGAGATCGCGCACCTGGCCGCGACTCCCGCAGAGGTCTACATGGGCTACTACACCCGAGCGGTCACCGCCTACTACCGTGGCCGGCTCACGGAAGCCCTGTCCCTGTCCGAGCAGGCGACGGCGCTCTACGAGCCCGGCATGCTCCCCGAGCTCGCGACCTTCGGTGGCGAGACCTGCCTCATCCCGCGCGTCTATCAGACCTGGATCCTGTGGTACCTCGGTGAGCCGGACCAGGCGGTCCGCAGGTACGACGCGGTGCTCGCGATCGTCGAGACCCTGCGCTCCCCCTTCGTGCTCGGCATGGCGCTGCTCTGTGAGATGGCGCTGTTGCACGACCTGCGGGTGCGAGACCCGGAGCGGGTGGAGGAACTGGCAGAGCGGCTGATGAAGCTGGCCCAAGAGCAGGAGTTCGCCTTTCTCGATGCCGTCGCCCAATGTGGAAAGGGATGGGCCGTCTGCCAGCGTGGCGACCTGGCTGAAGGGACGGCGCTGATCCAGACCGGTCTCGACCTTCTCGCGGCGACCGGGACGCGGCTGGCGATGGGATACTGGACCACCTACCTGATCGAGGCCTGCCTGACGGCCGGGCGGCTCGAAGACGGGTTGGCCACCACCCGCGAAGCCTTGGTCAGGTCGGAAATCCGGCTCGACGTCTACTTCGATGCCGAGATCCACCGCCTGGAAGGTGAGCTCCTGCGCGCCTCCGGGGATGCCCGAGCGGCCGAGGCTTCTTTTCGGAAAGCGCTCGGCATCGCTCGCGAACAGGGGAGCCGCGCCTTCGAGCTGCGCACGGCGACAAGCCTGGGCCGCCTCCTCGCCGAGCAGGGGCGCGTGGACGAGGCCCTGCCTCCTCTCACCGCCATCTACCAGACCTACACCGAAGGATTCGCGACCCGCGACCTCCAGGAGGCACGCGAGCTCCTCGACCGGCTGGCCGCGATCACCCCTCCTCCCCCCTGACACCGTTGCCCGCCAGCACCTCCTGAAGGTCCTGGAGCGCCGGCTTCAGGTCATCTTCCAGCACACAGTCGATGGTGGTCCGCAGCTCCCTCACGGCATCCGGGTCGTCGCTCACGTCCGCGTGCTGGACCCTTCCGCGGCCGGCTCGGGCAGGCTGTGCCGGATGCCGAGGAGCTGCCAGCGGATTCCCTCCAGTTGCTCGTGCACCCTGTGAAGCTGCCTCTTCGCCTCGGCGAACGTCTCCTGTGTCTCCGTCATACCCAGCCTCCCAGGCTCCACAGCCGGCGCGTCACCTGGACGCATTGCGGGCAGCCCTTCAACAGGTGACGGACGATCGCGGCCGCCTCGGGCTTCGAAAGATTGCCGGTCATGAAGCGCTCCAATTGCCTGGGATGGGGATGCCACGGGCTGACAGCCGGGGGTTCGATCTCGATCTCGAGTCCATTCAGTCCCTCCATGACATCAGAGTAGAGAGATTGCTCCTGCCCGTGCCCCTGGGACGCTATAATCTCTTCCGCCATGGTGAAAAGGTCGTGCTTCCCGTATCGCATGTTCGTTTGTCACGAAAAAGGCTCCGGCGGCAACCATACTTTCGATGGGCACTCGAAAAGGGTCTGACATGCCACAGCCGATCCCCTCTCCCTTGAGCCTCGCGCTCACCTACTTCCGCACCTCTGCCGGTTGGTCCAAGACGCAACTGGCCCACTCTCTGGGCCTTGCGGACGAATCCCTGATCTCCGCCTACGAGCGCGGCGCGAAACCCCTGACCCGCGAGAAGCTGGACTCCCTGGTGGAGCCCCTCGGCCATCCCCCGGAAGCCGTGGACGTGCTCCTCTTCGCCCACGGCTTGATCTACCCCGAGCACCCGGAAGAAGCCTCCGAGGATCGCCGGACGATCGATCGCGCCGCCATGGCCGCTGCCTGGACCGCGGGGGGGATCGCCGCCGAAGCCGTCCGGAGCGATCTGATCCGCAGAAGGAAACAGGGGAAGAAGGAAGCCGCGAAACGGCAGGCCGAGGAGCTGCTCCAGTCCCTGATCGGCCTCACGCCCAAGGAGCGGCGAGGTCTGGTCGAAGCCTTTCCGGATTACTGGAGCTGCGCGCTGGCCGTGCGGACGTGCGAGGCGAGCGTGAAGAAGGCGGCCCACAGACCCGGAGAAGCCCTGGAGCTGGCCGAGCTCGCCCTGTCGATCGCCGAGCGGGTCCCGGGCGAGGAAGGCTGTCGCTCGCGCCTGAGGGGTTACTGCTGGGCGCACATCGCCAATGCCCGGCGAGTTGCCAACGACCACGCGGGCTCCGAAGAGGCGTTCGCCCGTGCCTGGGAGCTGTGGCAGGCGGGTGCCGGCTCCGATTCCGAACTGCTTGGCGAGTGGGTGCTGCCTTCCATGGAGGCCTCTTTACGGCGAGCACAGCGCCGGTTCGCCGAAGCCCTGGAGTTGTTGGATCGGGCGAAAGCTTCCCCGGGAGGGTCCAGTCCTGAGGCCCTGGTTTTCCTCCTACTCCAAAAGGAGCGCCTCTTTGAGCAGATGGGGGATCACCAAAACGCTTTGGCGGCCCTGGCGGAAGCGGCTCCCTTTGTCGAAACTTCGGGAGATTCCCGCAAGATTTCCGCTCTCCGCTTCAACATGGCAGTCAACCTCTGCCATCTGGAACGCTACGAGGAGGCGGCCGGAGTTGCTCCCGCAGGTGCGCGAGCTGGCCATCCAGCAGAGCAACGAGCTGGATCTCCTCCGCGTGGTCTGGCTCTCAGCAAGAGTGGCTGCTGGACAGGGACGGACGGAGGAGGCCATCGCTGACCTGGAGCGGGTGAGCCGGGATGTTCATGGACCGCGAGCTGCCTTACGACGCGGCCCTCTCCTCGCTTGATCTTGCCGTGCTCTGGCTGACAGCCGGGCACACGGAGGAGGTACGGAAACTGGCGGTCGCCATGGGCCGGATCTTCAAGGCCAACGAGGATTGACCGGGAGGCTCTGGCCGCGCTGGGGATCTTCTGTGACGCCGCCTGCCAAGAGAGCGCCACGGTGGAGCTGGCGCGGCAGATGATCGCCGAGTCAAGGGGGCACGGCGCTCGGCCTCTCCCCACAAAAAGGGAAGAGGCCGAGCCTGAAGGGGTAAGGAGATGCAGTTGCCCCAGGGATCGAGATGGCAGCCCGCCTCGTCTGAGGGGGTGGAGTGGGCGGGTTCGTTAACGCAACGGCCGTTCGGGTCGATATTGCAGCCTTCCTTCTCCCAGAAGCTCCGTAGAAAGATCCAGAAGTTCCCGAGAAGCGGTACGCCTTCGACGGCTTGCGCCGCTCGGGGGCTCTCAGCCTGCGGATCTCGGGCGGCGGCCCAGGGCGTGGTGGCGAACGCGATCAGGAGGAAGAGGACGAAGATCTTGCGGCGGATCGAGACGGTGGTCATGGCGGCTCCTTGGAGAGCGCTCCATCGGGGCCTCCCTGGCCGCGAGGGCAGCCCTCCCGGTAAAAGTGGACCAAATCTACATGACTTATGTCTAGTTTCGAGGTGGAGATATGGCGAAAAGAGGGGATTCGAGCGTTCTGCGGCTGGTGGTGATCTTCCTGCGCGCCCAGGCCCGGATGACGCAGGCGCAGTTCGGGAAGGAAGCCCGGGTGGACCAGGCCCAACTGTCCCGCTACGAGTCGGGCGACGTGGCCCCCTCAGAGGAGGTCCTGCGCCGGATGGCGAAAGTCGCCCGGCTCGACTGGCCTCTGGTGGTCCACCTCCGCCAGCTCTACAGCGCGCTCCTGGCGGTCGTCGCTCGCCGCGAGAAGACTCCGGGGGCGTCCGGAGAGAGCGACCTCGCGCTCCTGGATCCGGTCCGCCTGTCGCTGGCCCCCTACCTCCTCGACCTGCCTGCGACGAAACCGGCCCCGCCCACTCCGGAAGAAGAGCGCCGCGAGGCGGAGCAGATCTGGAAGGCGCTCGAGAAGTACCCGATCCCCTTTCGCCGCCGCCTCATCGAGCTCTCCCCCCGCTCCGCAAGCCGCGCCCTGGCCGAGCAGGTGTACGACGCGAGCCGGAAGAGCGCACCCCGGAGCGCCGAGGAAGCGCTGGAGTTGGAGGAGTTGGCCCTCGCCATGACGGCGCGACGTCCCGGGGCAACGGCAGAAGGGACGCATCCAGCGACTCAAAGTCCCGGGACAACGGCAGAGGGAACGCGTACGACGGCGCGATGTCCCGGGGCCCTGTGACGAAGTCCCGGGACTACGGCAGAGGGGACGCGTACCACGAGACGATGTCCCGGGACAACGGACGGATGTCCCGGGACGATGAGAGGGAAGGGAACGCGTACGATGGCGCGATATCCCGGGGCCACGGCAGAGGGGACGCGTTCGATGAGAGGATGTCCCGGGACCGTGTGGCGAGGTCCCGGGACAACGGCGAAGGGGATGCGTACGACGAGGCGATGTCCCCGGGCAATGAATCGATGTCCCGGGGCAACGCCAGATCCGACGATCCGACCGATCCGACTGATCAACACACCGGGGCGACTAAAGTGCGCCGGCTCAGCTCTCCGGGGGGAAAGGAACGAAAAAAGGGGGATGCGACGAGCGCATCCCCCGCAAGACCAAACTACTGATTCGACTTGGCGGGTGATGCGGAGCCGGCGGGCGCCGGCGGGGTGGTGGGAGCAGGAGCAGGCGGCTTCACCGCCGGCGTCTTCACCTTGCGGCCGCGGAACGGCTGCACGCCGAATTCGACGATCTTCTCCTCCTGGGGGCCGAAGTGGTCCCGCACCACGGTGCGGATCACGTCAGCCACCCGCTGGCCCTGGGTGAGGAGCTGGCGGAGCTGCTTCGAAGCCTCCTGCTTGCTGGCCGTGAACGCAGCCTGCTGCTTGCTGACGTCCAGGGACTGGGTGACGATGTCCCCCAGCTTGCGCCGGAACGGCTCCAACTGCGCAAGCTGCTCCTGGTGGGCCTCCATGGTCACCAGCAGACGCTGGAGGTCGCCCAGGACCCCGTTCTTCCTCGTGTCTCTTCTCGGCATGACTGCTTCTCCTTTCTGAGCCACTCCGGGCTCAAAACACCGGCACCGTCTTTGACGCCGGAATCCAATCGCTCGTCTCGACGTCTCCCCTGCCCGCCTTTCGCTGTTCTCTCCCGTTGGTGCGCATAGAATACACGGTTTGCACGTCTTGTCAAGCCCCCTTCTTGACTTCCTGCTCCGCACCCGTTAATCTAACGCATACTGAGGAGGAAGAGGATGCCTATCGACCGTGAGTACCAGGACCAGCGCCGCAAGACGATCCTCGAAATCCTGGCGTCCAGTCCGATGCGGCGGCAGATCGAGATCGGGCGGGCTCTGCGCAAGCAGGGCTACAAGGTGACGCAGTCGACCGTCAGCCGCGACCTGGAAGCCATGGGGGTGGTGCGCCACAACGGCGTCTACATTCCCCCCAGCCCGCAGGGGGACGAGAGATCGATCGGCAAGATGGAGGAGTTCATCCGCCGCGTGCGCACCGCCGGGCCGCACATGCTCGTCTTCGACACCAGCCCGGGGATGGCCAAAGCCGTAGCGGTCGCCGTCAAGAGCGCCGCCTGGCCCGAAGTGGTGGGAGCCCTGGCCGAGGACGACACCCTCTTCGTAGCCACGGACAACGTCTACGACACCCGGCTGCTGCAGCAGAGGATCCGGAGGCTCATCAACAAGTGACCGCCGCCGTTCCGCCTTTACACAGATTCTCTCGTATGATTGTGTGGGAGGTGCGAAGCCATGGCTACCAATCTGGCAATCGATAATGAGCTAATCGAGGAAGCACGACGGATGGGAGGCCACCGGACCAAGAAGGCCGCGGTCACCGTTGCCCTCCAGGAGTACATCGAACGTCGCAAACAGGAGAAGATCCTGGATCTGTTTGGCCAGATCGACTACGACCCGGACTACGACTACAAGAAGCAGCGAGCCCTAGGTTGAGCGTTCTGGTGGACACCAGCGTCTGGTCGCTGGCCTTGCGACGCAGGAAGCCTAGCTCCCACCCGGCGGTCCTGGAGTTGAGAGAGCTGATCCGGGAAGCCCGGGTCGGCATCATCGGTCCCATTCGGCAGGAGGTCCTCTCGGGAATCCGGGAGGTCGCCTACTTCGAGAATCTGAAACGGCACCTCGCGGCCTTCCCCGATCTCCTGTTGGGGACTCAGGATTATGAAAGGGCGGCAGAGCTCTTCAACATCTGCAGGCGACATGGCATCCAGGGATCGAACACTGACTTCCTGCTCTGCGCAGCTTGCGAACGCTATGGGCTGACCATCCTGAGCACAGACGGTGATTTCGAGACCTACTCCCACCACATCCCCGTCGAGATTCATCGGCCGCGCAGCGGTTTTTGGCAAACCTGATCCAGCCGTCGTCGGCAAGGATCGCGCTTCGCATCTCTGAGGTGCATCCGGCCTCCACACCGGCTACAATCAGGCGAGCTTCCACGGATGACCGCCGCAGCCCGGGGCCGGACGGCCTCACTCCGCCTCTCTCTTTGCGGGACCCTGGTCCTGGCGATCGCCTTGTGCCTTTTCGGCGGGTGCCGGCCCGCGGGCTCGCCGGTGGTGCGGCCGGCGAGCGGAGAGGTTCAGCTCTCGGAGAGCGATCGCATCCTGGTGCTCGCACCCCATCCGGACGACGAGGTGCTGGGAGCGGGCGGCGTGCTGCGGGAGGCGATGCGACGGGGGCTTCCCGTGCGCGTCGTGTTCCTCACCAACGGCGACAGCAACGAGTGGTCGTTCCTGGCCTACCACAAACGCCCGGTCTTCTTTCCCCGGGCTGTGCTGGCCATGGGCTCGATGCGCCAAAAGGAGGCGCTGGCGGCGGCGGCGGCACTGGGGGTGCCGGAGCGCGACCTCGCGTTCCTCGGCTATCCGGACTACGGCACCCTGAACATCTGGCGCGCCCATTGGAGTGCCCGGCCGCCGGGTCGGGGCCGGCTCACTCGCGCCACGGCCGTCCCCTATGCCAGGGCCTTCCGTCCGGGCGCACCGTTCAAGGGCGAGGAGATCCTCGCGGACCTCGAAGCCATCCTGCGGGATTTCCGGCCCACCCGGATCTTCGTCTCCCATCCCGCGGACCACCATCCGGATCATGCGGCTCTCTACCTCTTCACCCGCGTGGCCCTGTGGGACGTCCAGGGCGAGGTGACGGCGACCCTGCATCCATTCCTCGTCCACTATCCCCACTGGCCGGGGGAGAAGGGATTCCGCCCTGGCCAGGAGCTGGCGCCACCGGCGCGGCTGCTGGCCGGCTTCCGCTGGCAGGTCCGGGAGCTCGACGGGCGAGGACGTGGACGCCAAGCGCCTGGCCCTCGCGGCCCATCACACCCAATACGGCTACAGCGCCTCACGCCTCCTGCCCTTCGTGCGCGCCAACGAGCTGTATGGGGATCTGATCGTTCCGGTGCTCGCTCCGGGCGAGGCCGTCCGCCTGCTGGACGATCCGGGCGCGCCTGCGGTCCAGGGAGAAGAAACCAGCGAGGTTGTCGATCTCCAGGACTTGACGGTGCGCCGGGTGCGCGACCAGGTGGAGATCTCCGCGAATCTGGAGCGTCCGCTGCCGGAAGGGTCGGCCGTGACCCTCTACGCCTTCGGCTACCGGCCGGACCGCCCGTTCGGCGCCATGCCGAAGCTGGCCGTCCGCATCGAGCCCCACGCCTACAAGGTGGCGGACCAGGAGCGCGCCCTCCCCCGCGCCACGGTGCGGGCTGCGGCCTCGGGGAGAAAGCTCGTGGTTCGCATGCCCCTGGCCGCGCTCGGCGATCCCCGCCACCTCTTCCTCCGCGCCCAGACCAGCACGCCCCGCGCGCCGCTGGGCCAGACGCCGTGGTGGGTGGTGGAGGTGCGGGGGGCGGCGCGGGCGCCGCAGGCCGTGGCGGAGACCGTCACCATGAGCATCGACGCGCATCCTCCCCAGCAGGAATGAAATTCACGGGCCTCTCCCGTCACCTTCTTGGAGACCGGCGTTTTTCCAGGTCCGCCGGCAAACGGAGGGAGCCTTCGTGGAGCTCGAGACCATCGCCCTTTTCGATCCCATCCTGGCTGGAGGGATCCCGGTGAACGAGGGGGTCCGGCCGCTGCCGGCCAGCGACCTCGTCCGCCGCATCATGGCGGGCGATCGCCGGGCCGATGAGGAATTGCTGGAGCGGTTCGGCGAGGGCCTCGTCTTCCTGCTGCGCCGCTGGACGCGGGACCGGGCCACGGCCGAGGACCTCTATCAGGAGACCGTGCGCCTGGCGCTCGAAAAGATCCGCCACGGCGAGGTGCGGGAGCCCGAGAAGCTGGCCGGCTTCCTGCGCTCGCTGGCGAAGAACCTGGCCACCCACCACTATCGCAAGGGGTCGCTGCGGGAAAACCGGGAGCGCGACCTCGACGACGCGGTAGCCACCGTCCCGGCCGGGGACACCATGGAGCCTCTGAATCGCCTGCTCGCGGCCGAGAAGGCCGGGCTGGTCCGCCGGCTCATCGGCGAGCTGGCCTCGGACCGGGACCGGCAGGTGCTGTTTCGTTTCTATATCGCGGAGGAGGAGAGGGAGAGGATCTGCGCCGACCTGGGGCTCACCAGCCCGGAGCTCAACGTCGTGCTCTTCCGTGCCCGCCAGCGCTACCGCAAGTTATTCGAGGAACGCCTGGGCGGACGGGGACAGTGAGGCCAAGATGGAACACGAACAGATTGCCGAGCAGAACGTCATCGCGCGATACCTGATGGGGAGCCTGACGCCGGAGGAGGAGGAGCACTTCGAGGAGCATCTCCTGGAGTGCGCCGACTGCCGCCGGCAGGTGGAGTGGGAGGAGGACTTCCAGAGCTCGCTCCACACCGTGGCCGCGGAGGAGGCGGCGAAGGTCACCGTCGTCCGCGTGGGCCTGCTCGCCTGGATCGCGCGACACCGCGGCTGGCTCCTGGCCGCCGCGGTCCTCCTCCTCGCGGTGCTCCCGATCGCCGGACTCCTCCGCGAACAGGGACGCCTGAGCGATCAGATCGCCCGGCTCGAAGCCGCCGCTTTACAGCGTCCGGCCCACACCGTCCCCACACCGACCCCGATCGTTCCCGATCCTGAGCGGCAGGCCCTGGAGGCCGAGCTGCGCACCGAACGCGACGTCAGGACCCGCCTCGCCGAGCAGATCGCCCGCCTGACTCAACCGCAGGTGAATACGCCGATCTTCTCGCTGGGCCTCGTGCGCGGCGCCGAGCCGACGCCCACCCGCATCGACCTCGGGCGCGATCCCGAATGGATCGTCCTCTCCGTGGAGCTGCCGGCCGAAGAGGCGCCTTCCTACCGCGCAGCTTTGACCACGGGTGATCGTACCGTCTGGAAGGGAGAGGGTCTGAAAGCTGGGGCGGATGGGACGGTGGCTATCGCGCTCTACTCCACGCTCCTCGCGCCGGGGTCGTACCGGTTGAAGCTGGAGGCCGTGGATGCGAAAGGGCACGGCTCGCCGGCGGGGGAGATTCCGCTCCGGGTGGATCGAAGATAAAGGCACCGCGGTCACCGTGGATCAAGCCCAGAGCGGCACCGTGCACTTGGCCACACGATAGGCGTCGACGGCCGACCAGAGAGCCATGATCCACCACAGGAGACTGACCGAGATCACGCCGCCGATGATGGCGCCGACCAGCATGAGCAGGCCTTTCTTGACGTCGCCGTTGTAGAACTGTCCAAGCCCCACGATGATGAGGGACATGACGAGGGCCAAGCCGGGCGATTTGCCCTGGGCGAAGACTTTCGCCGGGCTGCGCTGTCCGAGATGTGCGGGAAGAGTCGGGGGAGACGCGACCAGCGCCCCGCCCAAAGCGACTCCACAACCAACACAGAAACGTGAGCTGTCTGGATTCTGACGGCCGCATGTTGCACAAAACATAAGCACCTCCCAAGTCGATCTGCTCTCAAAGACACTCGTCGGAAGGGTTTGTTTAGCTTCAGCCGGCTCAGCGATGCCCGGCCACCGCGGCTACGAGGGTGGGACGCCACAGGCCTCGGGAGGTGGGCTCAGGTGCACGATCACCACCCCAGGATCGCTATATCCGGGGCGGAAGAAGCTCCGCAGGGAGTCGCTCTCGAACAGGGCACGCCGCTCCTCCAGGTAGGGGCGGTCCAGGATCAGGGTGTTGACCCCCATGCCGAACGCCATCATGCAGAGGAGGCGGTCGGAAGGAAAGCTCTGGTCCATGTCCACCTGGAACGTACCGTACCCGGAGGGAAAGTAGCCCGAGTAGCCGTTGAGCAGCGGCCGATGATGGTCGATCTGGGCGAACATCCGCCACGCCTCCACCTCGTAGTCGGAGACGTGCAGCCCACGCGGCAGCGGGACGTGGGCCACGATCAGCTTCCCCGGCTGCTCGCGCAACCAGCTCGTCCAGGCGGTGCGCGGGGTGGCGGGGGTCGGCACCAGGACGCCGGGAGATGCGAGGTTCTCGGTTGCCGCCAGGACCCCCAGGGCGAGAGCGAGGATCCTGCCCGCATTTCCGCGCCAGGAGGCGAGACGGGCCAGAGCCAGCGCGGCCAACGCCGCGAGCACTGCCTGGGAGATCGCCACGGCGCGGAAAGGGCTCCGTAGCGTGCGCAAGCCGGGCACCACCTCCCGCAGGCTGGCAAAGGGCCGCCAATCTCCAATCCTCAGGTTGAGACCGAGCGCGAGAAGCCCGCCCACCAGGGCGCAGACGAGAAGGCAGACGATCCAGAGCCGCCGCTCCCCCCGGCGCCAACCCAGCCAGGCTCCCGCTGCCCCCAGACCGAGAAGGAGAAAACCGGGGAAGAGTCCCCCCGTATCCCCCACGTAGGGGTCCTCGCGGGGCGGAAACGCGAGTCGGGAGGAGCTGGGGCGAGTCGTGAAGTCGCGTCCTTGAGCCGAGAGGGCCGCCACGACCTCCTCGGAGCGCTTGAACCCGTACTTCTCATGGAAGGAGCTGACCGTGTGGGCGATGGGCGAGAGCACAAGGGCTCCGAGAATCGCCAGAGCTCCGAGCGTCGCGATCGACCGGGCGCGGAACCTCTGTTCCGCCAGCGCCACGAGCCCCGCCAGGAGAAGAAAAGGGAGGCTCAGGAGCGCCATCTGCTCCCCCGCGAGGAACTGCGCGGCGAACGACAGGACCGCCAGCGCGGCGGGTCGCCACCCGCCCTCTTCCCCGAAGCGAACCAGGGCCGCGAGCGCCCAGATCGTGCCGAAGAGGGGGAGCACGGGAAGCACTCCCAGGACCTTGGCGGTATAAGGGAGGGTGACGCCGGCGAGCGCCGCGAGCAGGGCCGCGCCGCGCGGCGCACCGAGCGCCCGCGCCAGGCTCCGAGTGGCGAGACCGTTGCAGACCAGGGTGAACAGAATCGCCAGGTTGTAGATCGCGGCCGGCGGAGCCCCCAGCCACCAGAGAGGCGAGAGGGTGACCCCTTGCAGGAGCAGCGGCTCCGAAAAGGTGAAGGTCCCTTCGAGCGGATGGAAGATGGGAGCGTTCCAGAGGCCGTGAAAGCCGTGCGGCACGCGATCCGCGTCCCACCACAAGGTCCACAGATTGAACAGCGGAACGGTCGCCTCATGCTCGGTCCCCAGCGGCAGAGCGCTGGCGAGGGACGGCAGGAGGGGCCAGGTGGCCACGATCGCTGCCAGCAGGCAGAGGACGAGAGGGGCCAGGCGATCCAGCAGGCGATGGTAGGTCATGGAGGAGGAGGCTCCAGGTGCGCCGGCGGGACCTCGTTGCCACGCCGGCGCACGCTGGATGCAGGCGAGAGACTACTACTGCTGCTGGATCTCGTGCTCGATCTCGGCGAGGGCCCGATCCACGTCGGAGATCACGTCCGGCAGGCTGGCGCCCGCGAGGTCCCCGGCGAAGCCCTTCTCGACCGCCGGAACCAATCCGCGGCGGGTCACCTCATAGCGGCCTTCCGGGGAGATCACCATATAGGTGCCGTCCTCGCGCGGGACCAGGAACAGCAGGTAGCGGCGGCCCACCTTGTAGCTCGGGTCCTCGTCGAAACGGTTCTCGTGGTTGCCGTTCTGGAACAGGATGAAGGATTCGCCGATTTCGAGAGAGCCCTTCCGGTTGCGGTTCTTGACGGTGAAGCGCACCCGCTCCGTGGGGATGCGCTGGAGGTTGCCGTCCGGGTCGAGGGTCTCGATGGCGTCGCCCTCGGTCACGTCGTTCACCGTCGCGACGACGACGTCGCTGGCCAGGCGGGCGGCCTCGCGGAGACTGTGGGGGTGGTTGACCCAGTAAGCGTGGAAGCGGGGAGCGCCCGCCTCGGGTCCAACGATCGGGTGCTCGGGGTTGCCGGCCGACTTGTTGGCGTACATCGAGCCGATTTCGTTGATGTTGCCTTGGACGATGGTGTAGTGGGTGCCGATGTCGTACCAGTAGCCACCGCCCATGCAGCCGCCGTCATTGGAGTGATCGAGGCCGAAGGTGTGGCCGACCTCCTGGCAGTGGACGCCGCGGGCTGCGTTCGTGGTCCACGAGTAGTAGGTGTTGAGCTGCGCGGTCGCCCGGAGGATGGTGCAACCACTGTAGTTGGTGATGCTGGCGAGACCGCCCCAACCGGTATTGCCGGAGTTGGCGTTGAAGACATAGGTCTCCTCGCCCGAGCTGACCGAGGAGAGATTGAGGATGGTCAAGTTGTTCCAATCGTTGACCGCTGCGGTCGCGGAGCTGGTGGTATTGCGGATCCTCACATTCCGGTCCGTCTGAATCCAGCAACCCCACCGTTTCGCCTCCGCGACGCTCCCCGCAAGCCAGGCGATGAGCATAATCCCAACAACCAAGATCGCTTTCCTGTTCATAAACCTCGCTCCTCCAATACGTCAAAAAGGTTGACCTTCGCGCCCTCGGGCGCACTCCTGCCCAAAACAGCTCCGCCACGCCATGCGGCGGAACCTCAGAACACCCTTTGGCTTCCAGTTGGCAGGGCTCCATGACATCCCCCGCCTTCCATGAACTCCGCTCTTATACTTGGGGGTGCTTCATCCCGCCCAAAGCGAGCCGGGTTCTCTGAACTTTTTTCAGGACGCCTGAGGCTGGGCTGGATTATTGATGAATTCGCATGTACTCACACCCCCAACAAATTCCCCCACACCTTCTCATACCCCTTCTCCGCCGCCCAAAGGCTCAACGGAATCGCTGCCAACTCGTCCACCACGGGAACGGCCCGGCCGTCTTTCGTCAGGTCGATCGTCTTGATGTAGTGATAGCAGGAGTCGCAGGCCTCGACGCGGACGTGTGGGAGCTCCTCGGCGGTGTAGACGGGGAGCTTGTCCACGTTCTCTTCTCCGCAGGCGGGACAGACGAGCCGGCGGTACTCCCATTCCGTCGCACAGAGCGAACAGATCAGCGAGCGCTTGGCGCCATCCCCCAGCGGCCGGAGGACGCCGACCTGCGGGCTGCCGTGGCAGAGGGGACAGAGGGGGGGCGTACCGTGGATGTCCAGAGGCGCGGTGTGATCCGCCAGAGACTCGGCGTAGGGTTGCAGGAAGGTCCAGGCCAGCAAGGCTTCGGCAGGATCGAGCCCTGCGTCACCCTGCCGCCAGAATTCGTCGAGCACCGCCTCCCAGCGCGCGCTCCCCTCGGCGTTCAGCCCGGCGGCGGACTGCGCGAGCGGGGAGGGTGCGACGTCCTTGACGAAGGCGAGGAAGGAGGAGAACCAGGGGAGGAGGGTGAACAGCTCGAGCTCGTCACGCAACGAGCCCGGGGACCGGTCTTTTTTGACCTTGCCGTTGCCGGACGCCAAGCTCTCGTACAACGACTTCTGGAAGCTCGCGACGTTCTCGTAGAAACCCAGGGCTTCGGCGGCAAAAGGATACTTCTGAGCGAGCTCCTTCGCTCTCCGGATCCGCTGGTCCCACTTCCTGCCGACGCTGCTGGTCATTCCTTGGTCGCGGGGGCCGCGGGCTCGCGCGCGATCTTCTCATACCAGGCGCGGTGGTACCTGGCCGCCCATCGGCGAGTCACGTCGCCGCGGACGATGGAGCTGAAGGCGCCAGGCTCGACCGCTGTGCCCATGTAGACGTGAATGATGAACAGAGCGATCGTCAGCAACGCGGCGATGGGATGCACGATCACGGCGATCCGCCGCAGGAAGGCCAGGCTCTGTGGAATCCAATGGGGGACCCAGAGGACCAGGCCGGTGAGGAACAGCACGATCCCGCACCAGAGGAAACCCCAGAACAGGAGCTTTTGGCCGGCGTTGAACCGGTCCTCGGGAGGAACCTGATCGTCCTCGTTGCGGATGTAATGCTTCACCGACCGCCACCACTCGCGGTCGCGCGGCGTGCTATGCATCTGCGAGCCCCAGATGCGATCCATCCACAGCACCGCCACGGTGAAGATCACGCCGGCCCACGGATGCAGGATGCGCGAGCTCGTGGGCCCGCCCGTGAGCGCGGAGAGCCAGTACAGCCAGGGCGACCAGAAGGCGAGGCCGGAGATCAGAAGGTAGAGGTAGGACAGCCCTGCCAGCCAGTGCATGAGCCGCTCGCGGAAGGTGTAGCGCAGCACCCGTCCATTCGGCAGGAGATGGGATTCATCCCTCATGATTGTCCTACCTGGCTCATGGCTGCTCTCCTTTCCGTGGAACCTCTTTGTCTTCCTCGACGGTTTTCGGTCCGAAGCGCAGGTAGTGAATGAAGACGCCGAGCAGGCCGCCGGCCATGGCGAGGTTGCCGAGCCACTTGAGCGGCTTCTTCCACAGCCAGACCGTCCACGGCACCCGCGGGTTCTTGGGCAGGCCGCCGTAGGCTTCCGGATTGGTGGCGTCGTGCAGGACGTAGAGGACGTGGGTGCCGTTGACGCCCTTCCGGGTTGTACACCCCGGCATGGGGGAAATTCGAATGCTCGCGAAGCTGGTGCGCGCGGGCCTCGCCCAGCTCGAGCATCTCCTCCTTGGTGCCGAAGTGGAGGCAGCCCGTGGGGCACGCCTTGATGCAGGCGGGCTCCAGGCCCTCGCTCACGCGGTCCGAGCAGAGGGTGCACTTGAACACCTTGCGCGAGGTGGGGCTGAACTTCGGGATGTTGAACGGGCAGCCGGTGATGCAATAGCCGCAGCCGATGCACTGGTCCTGATTGAAATCCACGATGCCGTTGACGTACTGGACGATGGCGCCGTCGGCCGGGCAGGCGATGAGGCACCCCGGCTCCTCGCAGTGCATGCACTGGTCTTTGCGCATCAAGAGCATCAGGCTGCCGCTCTCGGGCTCGTATTCGTTGAACTTGATCAGGTTCCAGAAGTTCCAGGCCGTCTCGGGCATGGTCTGGTAACTGTTCTGGAACGTGGTGTCGCTGAACGAGAGGTCGTTCCATTCCAGGCAGGCGACCTCGCAGGCCTTGCAGCCGATGCAGGTCGTGGTGTCGATCAGCTTGGCGACCTCCAGGTCGCGCTTGACGCCGGCGCCGGGAACGGGGCCGGGATGGGCTGAGATCCTGCGGATTTCCAGGTTGGCTTGGCTCATGGCAGTCCCCTCAGGCCTTCTCCACCTTCACCAGGAAGCCTTTGAACTCGGGCGTGTAGGCGTTGGGATCGTAGACGGTGGGCGACAGCCGGTTGACCAGCGTCCGCTCGTTCCTTTCTTTGTCCTCCTGAATGCCGCGGAAGCCCTGGTGGATGGGAATGCCGATCTGGTAGACCTTCTTGCCGTCGATCGTCATGGGCTTGATGCGTTTGGTGACGAAAGCCTTGGCGACGTAATGGCTGCGGATGCTCGTCACCTTCACCTTGTCGCCGCCCTGGATGCCCAGCGACTCCGCGAGCTCGACCGGGATCTCGACGAACGGCTCGGGGATGAGCTGCACGTTCACCGGGTTGTTCTTGGTCCAGTAGTGGTAATGCTCGGTCAACCGGTAGGTGGTGCAGATGATGTTGAACTCGCTGCTTCCCGCCGGCGCGTACTTGTCCGCCTCGGTGGTGAGCTTCTTGACCACCGGGTTGGTCGATTGCTGTGGATGGAACGCGTTCTGGACCGGGCTCTCGAACGGCTCGTAGTGCTCGGGGAACGGCCCGTCGGCGAAGAAGGCGAGCGGCGCGAAGAGGCGCCCCACGCCCTCGGCGTTCATGATGAACGGTCCCATGTGCTCCTGCGGATGGGAGTCGGCCTTGAAGTCGGGCACGTCGTTGCCCACCCATTTCTGGGCCGCCTCGTTCCACCACACCTGCCGCCGCTCGGGGTCGTACGGCTTGCCGGCGGGATCGCAGGAGGCGCGGTTGTACATCACGCGGCGGTTGGCCGGCCAGGACCAGGCCCAGCCCTGATGGATGCCGAGGCCGGACGGATCCTCCGTCCCCCGGCGCGCCATCTGATTGCCGGCCTCGGTCCACGAGCCGCAATAGAGCCAGTTGCCGCAGGCGGTGGTGCCGTCGTCCTTGAGCCAGGCGAAGCCGGGAAGCTGCTGGCCCGCCTTGATCTGCTGCTGGGTGTTCGGGTCCTCCAGGTCAGCCAGCGCCTTGCCGTTGACCTCCTTGGCCACCTCCGAAAGCGACGGATGCTGCGGATCGACGTAGGGCCAGGAGAGGCTCAGGATGGAATCGGGGAATTTCCCGCCTTCCTTCCTGTACAGATCGCGGACCTTGAGGAAGATCTGCGCCACGATGTCCTGATCGAGCCGCGCCTGCCCCGGCGGCGGCAGCGCCACGTTCTTCCATTGCAGCCAGCGGGACGAGTTGGTCATCGAGCCGTCCTTCTCCGCGAATCCCGCGCAGGGCAGGCGGTAGACGGTGGTGTTGATCTTCTTCATCTCGTCCCGGGAGATGCCGGGCGCCATCCAGAACTCGCTCGTCTCGTCCGGATAGATCTCGCCCACCACCAGCCAGTCGGCTTTCTTGAGAGCCTCGATGTTCTTCTGCGAGTCCGGACCGATGGCGACGCCGTTCATGCCGAAGGCGAACATCCCCTTGACCTTGCCCTTGTACATGTTGTCCCAGATCTGGGTCCAGGAGTAGTTGCGATCCACCTTGGGCAGGTAGTGGAAGGCCCAGTCGTTCTCTTTCTTCGCGGCGTCGCCGTACATCGCCTTCAGGAGAGAGACGGCGAACTTGGGTGTGTTCGACCAATAATTGTACGAATCCCATTCCGTGGGCTTCGAGGAAGTCGGCGTGGTGCGCTTCGTGTAGGCTGCGAAGTCCGCGTCCGCGGGAGCCGGTACCTTGAGATAGCCCGGCAGGTTGTCGAAGATGCCGGCCATGTCGGTGGCGCCCTGGATGTTGGAATGCCCGCGCAGAGCGTTGACGCCGCCACCGGCGCGGCCGACGTTGCCCAGCATCAACTGCAGGATGGCCGCCGTGCGGATGATCTGCGAGCCGAAGGTGTGCTGGGTCCAGCCCACCGCATAGATGATCGTGGCGACCTTCTTCATGTCGCCGTTCTTGCGTACGGAGGTGAAGAGGTCGGCGGCCTTCAGGAACTGGTCCCTGGGGATGCCGGTGACGCGCTCGACCATCTCCGGTGTATAGCGCGAGTATTGCCGCTTGAGCAGTTGGAAGACGCAGCGCGGATGTTCCAGCGACAGGTCGTAGGCCACGTTCGGCGGCAGGGTGGCGGGCGGCGGCGCGGATTTGGCCGCCGTGCTGGCAGCAGGGACCGGTGCCGGAGGCGGCACGGGCTTGCCTGTAATATTGCCCCCCTCCTCATAGTTCCAGGTGGACTTGTCGTAGACCTGCGTCTGCGGGTTGTACCCCGAGTACAGCCCGTCCTCGGGCAGCTTGAATCCCTCCTTCACGATGAAGGCGGCGTTCGTGTAGTTGACGAGGTAGTCCTTGGCCAGCCGGTCGTTGGCGATGGCGTAGTTGACCATGCCGCCGAGGAAGGCGATGTCCGCGCCGGCGCGGATCTGGAGGAAGAGGTCGGCGGTGGCCGCCGTGCGCGTGAAGCGCGGGTCCACCACGATCATCTTGGCGTTGCGGACTCTTTTCGCCTCGATCGCCCACTTGAAGCCGCACGGGTGGTTCTCGGCAGGATTGCCACCCATGATCAACATCATGTCGGTGTTCTTGATGTCCGTGTAGCCATTGGTCATGGCCCCACGTCCGAATGATGGTCCCAAACTTGAGACCGTGGGGCCGTGTCAGACCCGGGCCTGGTTCTCCAGGTAGCAGACCCCCAGGCTGCGCATGGTCTTGACGACCAGGAAATTGAATTCGTTGGTGTCCGTGCAGCCGCCGGTGAAGGCGATCCCTTCGCAGCGGTTGACCGTCCGCCCTTGTTCGTCCTGCTCCACGAACGACTCGTCGCGTGACTTTTTTACCCGCTGGGCGATCTCGTCGAGGGCGGTGTCCCAGGAGATGTCCTCCCAGTGATCGGAGCCGGGCCGGCGGACCTGAGGCTTGACGAGGCGCCGCGAGTTGAGGATGTCCTGCTGGAGGGAGGCGCCCTTGGGGCAGAGCGTGCCGCGGTTGATGGGATGGTCCGGATCGCCCTCGACGTGGACCACCTGCGGGGTGACGTTCTTGGCCTTGTCGCCCAGGGTGTAGATGAGCACGCCGCAGCTCACGGAGCAGTACGGGCAGGTCGAGCGCGTCTCCGTGGCGCGCGCGATCTTCAGCCCGCGCATCTGCGCGTAGGCGGGAGCCAGGTCGAACCCGAAGACCGTGACGCCCACGCCTCCAGCCAAGCCGATTTTGAAGAAGTCCCTGCGGGTAGGATTCATGATCAGCCACCTCCTCGGATGATCAGAAGAACGCTCACGGAGAGAGGTCTGGGTAGACCCTCCGCCATCAGCGGGTTGCAACTTCAGTACCACGACCCGTGAGACTTGGCAAGGGAGAGTTGCGGCGTTCGGTTCCTGAGTGGAGAATCGAGATCCCTGGAGAAGAGACGACAGCGGGTGGAGGAGGAGGCCGCCTTACCGCGGCGAGCGGTGGAGCACGTTCGCCCTGGCGATCTTTCTAGCCCGGATGACCCGGACGATCCGCCGCGATCAGGCGTGGTCCGATCTTTGGCCAGGGAAGAACTACCAGCTCCGCTCCGCCGGCTTCTTCCCCTGGCCCAGGATCCACGCCGCGATGTCCTCCACCACGGCCTCGTCCACGTGGCCCGGCTTCCCGTACTCGGCCGGGCTGCTCTTGCCTTCGCCGGCGAGGAAGAGGTGGTCGAGCTTGGGATAGCTCTTGAAGGTGACGTTGGGCTTGCTCGACAGGACCTTCTTCCATCCGGCGAAGTCGGCCATGGTCACCTGGTAGTCGCGTTCGCCCTGGAGGATGAGCATGGGCTGGGGGAGGTATTTCGCGGCCTGGGGCGGATCGTAGCCCTGGAGGTCGAGCCAGTAGGAGGCGGGGGCGCCCAAGACGCTGCCGGTACCGCTGTCGGTGGCTCCCGGCTTTACGGCCTTGACCTTCGCCACCTCGGCCTGCAGGCCCTCGATCTGCTGCTTCTCGGGATCGGAGACGACGCCGTCCAGGGCTGCGAGATAGGAGACCTGGTCGAGGATGAGGTCCTCCAGAGGCCGCGCCGGTCCCGCCATCACGATAAGCCCGGCGAGGGCCGGCTGGCTCTGGCCGATGCGGGGGAGCACCAGGCCTCCCAGGCTGTGGCCAAGCACGAAGACGCGCCGCGGATCGATCTCGGGGAGCCCCCGCAGCAGGGCTACGGCGGTCAACGCATCCTCCACCGTTTCCTGCTGCACGGTGAAGCCCGCGACGTTCTTCACCTTGTCGGCGTACTGGCGGGTCCGCTTCTCGTAGCGCAGCACGGCGATGCCCCGCGAGGCGAGGCCCAGGGCGAGGTCGCGGAACGGTTTGTTGGCCTCGACGGTCTCGTCGCGGTCGTTGGGTCCCGAGCCGTGGACGAGCACCACGGCCGGAAAGGGGCCCGGTCCCACGGGCGTCGTCAAGGTGCCGGGCAGGGCCCACTCGCCGGAGCCGATGGTGACGTCGCGCTCGCGATACGCGTCCGGCTTCGCGTAAGGGGGCGGCGCCGCGTCCGCCGGCGGCGTGGCTGGCTGCACCGGGACGATGAAGAAGCCGACGACGTGCCCGGACTCGTCGATCACCACCTTGAGGTCCACGGTCTGGCGCTCGAAGGCCGTGGTCACGAAGGCGAAATCGTAGGCTCCGTGGTGCTCGGCGCGCGTCCCCAGCCGCTGCTTGTAGGCGCCCAATTGCATCTGGATGCCCGTCCAGATCTCCCGGAGCTTCTCCGGCGTCGCGGCCTCTTTCATGGGTCCCCCCTCCAGGGCGGCGGCACCGGCGTAGTCCCCCTTGAGCAGGAGGTCGAGAAACCCGGTGGCCACGGGGACCGGATCCTTGGGTGCCGCGAGGGTGGACGGCGGCGCCTGGGCGAGGAGGACGTGCGCGGTCAGGAGGAGGCAGAGGCAGGCGACTTGGCGTGGCATGGGGGGCTCTCCTCGGAGGGTGTCTCGAAAGTGACCGACAACTCAATCGCCACCGCCCGGGCAGAACCCGGGCTATGAAAGCGCCCCATGAAGGGGGTTGACCCCAAAGGGGGGGACTTTGCAAGCCGGATTCATCCGGCGCCGTTCTTAGCCCTGGCATTCATGCCCGGGCGGAGGCGCCGTCGCGACCGGGCTTCCGGACACTTACTCATCCTACCGTAGCTCCCGCCCACCCCCCTGCTACATACTTGACGCCATCCATGTCGCGCAAACGTCACCGCCTCCGGCTCCTGCGGCCCATCCTGCGACCGTTCCCCGGGCGCAAGCTGCCGCCGGACCTGCGGCTGGGCCGCGTCGAGCTCCTGGCCGCGGCGCTGCCCCAGGGTATTGCGGACCCCGGCTTCGAAGTGCTGCTGCGGCGCATCGACGGCGCCCCCATCTACGGGGGCAACCAGGTGGAGGTGTTCTTCAACGGTCGGGACGCCTTCTCCGCCATGCGTGAGTCCGGACGCTCCGCCGAGCAGGAGGTCCTCCTGGAGTCCTACATCTTCAAGGACGATTCGACCGGCCAGGCGTTCCTGGCGGTGATCAAGGAGACGGCCTCCAGAGGGGTGGCGGTCCGGGTGCTGGCGGACGCCATCGGCTCCTTCTCCACCCGCGCCGAGTTCTGGCAGGAGATGGAGAGCTGCGGCGTCGAGGTGAAACTGTTCAATCCCCTGATCAAGGCCCTCTGGTACCAGCCGTACCGCGACCACCGGAAGATCCTGGTCGTCGATCGCAAGGTGGCCTTCACGGGCGGCATGAACATCGGCGAGGAGTACGGGTCCCTGCGTCGCCGCCCCAAGCCGGGAGAGACCTGGCGCGACACGCACGTGAAGGTCATCGGCCCGGCGGCCTGGGAGATGGCGGTCGTCTTTTCCGAGGGATGGACCTACTCCGGCGGCGGGGAGATCGCGATCGATCCCCTCCCGTCAACGGAGCTCGAGGCTCCGGGGTCGCGGATCCTGGTCCTGGACTCGCGGCCCCACCGCGGCCAGGCCGAGTCGGCGGCGGTGCTGGCGGCCATCGCGGCGGCGGCGAAGAAGACGCTGTGGATCACCAACGCCTACTTCGCCCCGGCCAGCAGGGCATCGACGTCCTCACCGCCAGCGCGGCCCGGGGGATCGACGTCCGCCTCCTCCTCCCCGGCAAGTCGGACGTGCCCATCGCCCGCCGGGCGGGCCACGGCTACTTCCATCAGTTGCTGGAAGGGGGGGTACGGATCTTCGAGTACCAGGCCGCCATCCTCCACGCCAAGACCCTGGTGGCGGACGGCCTCGTCTCGGTCGTGGGCTCGACGAACCTCGATTTCCGCTCCTTCATCTTCAACAACGAGTGCGATCTGCTGATCCTCTGCCCCACCACGGCGGCCACCATGGAGCAGACGTTCCTCAAGGACCTCGAAAGCTCCGAGGAGATCCACCTGGACGCCTGGCGTCGCCGGCCCCTGCTGAAGAAGATCGGGGATCGCGTGGCGCGGTGGTTGTCGCCAGTGCTGTAGCTGGATGGATGGACGCCCGATGTCCCGCGAGGCCGCAGCCGGATGGCCGTGTCGTACTCGACGGTCATGGGGCGACTCATACGGGAAGGTTCGCCGTTGGCGTTGGCTTCCGCCCGGGCGTGCATGCCCAGGAATCGACGGCTGCCGGATCAATGCGGCTTAACGGCCCGTCAGGGGGCGCTGTTCTAGACCCGATGCGATTCATCGCCGGGCGGATGCCTGACGGGGACGGCGGGGCGACTCTTCTCCGAGAACCCCGGAGCCGTTCCCGCGTATCTAACAAGACGCATGGCCACCTCCCCTCCTCCCCGCAAGGGCATCCTCCTCTTCGGCATCGCCCTGGGTCTGGCGGTCTTCGCCGCCGGTCTGGCGTTGGCCGAGGCGTATCTGCCCGAATGGCGGGAGATCCAGCCGCTGCCCCGGCAGGCGTTCCGGGAGCGCTTCGGCGAGGTGGCGGCGCGGTCCGGATTCGTGCCCGAGCCCGGCGAGCCGCGCATCCGGCTGGTGACGCGCGGTATGGTGGAGTACGAGCCATTCCGGAACCTCGGTGATTCAGGGACGGACCTGCTCCTCGCCACTCATACGGGAATCCGCGTCGAGGTCTTCCAGGAGGCGAGCCTTCCCGCGACCCGGAGCCGGGGCCGGCTCACCATCGATTTCTCCATGGATGCCCGGCCCCAGTCGCTCAACTGGTTGAGCAGGGACTGGGCCGCATTGCTCCGGTCTAGCGATCCGGTGGCCGACCGGCGCCTCGTCAACTCCCTCGCGCCAGCGATCCTGGGTCCTGGCGAAGCGCTCGGACCAGCGCGGAGCGACACCTTCGGCAATTCCCCCCGGCTGGTGGCCCCTATCGTGGGGAGCTCCCCACCCCAGCACCTGATGGTCATGATCTCCCCGATCAGCGGCTTCGTGGGACGCCGGGCCGGAGCGTCGACCAGCGGAGTGATGGAATCGTTCGAGAGCCTGTTCTACCGCAGCCTCGGCCGGTACGGCTCGCTCTTCCTCACCTTCCTGGCCGTGGTGGGCCTTTTCGTGGCCCTGGCCATCAAGTCGCGGATCGGAGTGGTCAACGGCGCGATCCTGGCGTTGCTCGGCCTCGTCACCCTGTCGCCGCAGCCGACGCCCCTGACCTCATTGCCGGCTTTCCCCTTCCTCGCCATGATGATCGTGGTGCTGTGGATCTTCCTAACGTGGTCGTGTGGCGAGTCGCTGCTGCGCTCTACGGGCCCGGAATTCACCACCAGCCTCGACGCCCTGCGAGCGGGCCGGCTCGGGCCCCGCGGCGGCCGGGGCCTGCTGACCGGTTTCGCGTTCGGCGCCGGCCTCGCCGGGCTCGGGCTCGCCCTCCTGTCCCTGGCCGTGGCCCTGCCGGGGATCTGGCCGGAGGACGCGAGCTTCAACCTGCCCGTGTTCCAGCCGGGCCACAGCCCGGTGACGACCGGCGTCTCGCTGGCGGCCGGCGTGGCCCTGGCCCTCGCCCTGGCCCTGCGGATCTTTCCGCTGCGCTGGGCGTCGCCGGCGGCAGCCCTGCTGGCCAGCGCCGTGTTCTCGCCGCTCGCCATCCACCCCCTGCCGGCGTCGCTGGTGGCGAACGCCCTCTACGCCGGCCTGCTGGTCCATGTCTGCCGCCGGCACGGGTTAACGGCACTGCTCACCGCCGCCATCGTGGCACACCTCCTGCCGCTCGCCGTCTTCACCGGCCTCCACCTCGACTGGACGCCGCTCGCGTTCGCGGCCACGGTGGGGCTCTCCTTGGCCATCGTGGCCTTCGGCGTGCTGGGGCTCTCCCGCTCGCCCGCGGCCGAGATCCAGCGGCTGGCGCCCCCGGCGTTCGTCCGCCGGCTGGAGGAAGAGCGCCGGCTGAAACATGAGATGGGTCTGCTGGCGCGGATGCAGCGCGGGCTCCTCCCTCGCACCCTGCCACGCCTCGAAGGGTGGGAGGTGGCCGCGCACTCGGTGCTGGCCAACGAGGCGGGAGGGGATCTCTATGATTTCGTGCGCGACGACGCCGGGCACCTCTGGCTCGCCGCCGGCGACGTCGCAGGCCACGGCTACTCCTGCGCCGTGGCCCAGGCCATGACCAAGGCGGCCCTCGCCAGCCTCATCCGTGCGGACCGCACGCCGGCCCAGGTGCTCCAGCGCGCCGACACCGTGCTGCGCGCCGCGGGCGCGGCCCGCAACTTCACCACCCTCTCCCTGCTGCGGCTCGATCCCGAAACCGGCGAGGCCCTGTTGAGCAACGCCGGCCATCCTCCCGCCTTGCTGCGGACGGCGGGCGAGGTGACGGAGATCGCCATGCCGTCGCTGCCGCTGGGCCTCGGTCCGCCGCGGCGGTATGAGGATCGGGCCCTGCGCCTGCCGCCCGGCGCCGTGCTCGTCTTCAGCTCTGACGGCGTGTTCGAGGCCGTGGACAGCAGCGGGAATCCGTACGGATATGAGCGGTCGCTGGAGGTCCTGCGGGGAGCCGCGGCGCGCGACGCCGGCCGGATCCTGGAGACCCTCCTCGCCGACTGGCGGCGGCACCTGCGGGGCAGCGGGCCGCTGGACGACACGACGGTGGTAGTGCTCCAGCGCGCGGGAGGAGCGGGATGAAAGGGCGTGAGCCGGACAGCCGCAGCAGGCTGCTCGCCCGGATGGGAGCGGGATTGGGCGTCTTCGTCCTGGGAGCTGCCCTGGCCCTGGCGTTGCTGCCCGAGTGGCAGGCCGGCGACCCTGCCGGCGTCCGGCCTTTCCAGGAAAGGTATGCGCGTCTGGCGCGGGAGGCCGGCTTCGAGCCCGCTCCGGGCGAGCCCCGCGCCGTCCTGGTCACTCCGCTCCAGCTCTTCGGCGCGGCCTACCGGACCCTGGGGGAGGACGGGGCCTCGTGGCTGGCCCACACCCAGACGGCTGCCGGGGTCCAGGTTTCCCACGACGTCCACCGGCCGGGAGCTGTGGGCACGGAGAGCCTCGAGATCTATTTCTCCCGCGATGGTCGGCCCTTTCGCGTCGAGTGGGGAGACCCGGGAGCTTCCTTCTTCCGGGTCATCGACCGCGCGGCCTTCGTCCGTTTGGGGCTGAGCCTTGCCCCCTTGGCGACGGCTCCTGGAGAGTCGGCCGGGCCGCCGCGGGAAAGCCCGATCGCGGGCCCGACGTTCATGACCCAGCTCGATCTCGTGGGGAGCGATCCGCCGCAGCACCTCGAGGTCGTCATCGGGCCGCCGAGGAGCGTCATAGTCCTCCGCTTGCCGGGCCATGCTTCGGGGACCGCACACAAGGGCCTCGCCGCCAGGGTGCTCCCGGAGCTCGCTGCCGGCGCCGTCTCCCTGCTGTTGCTCCTGATCGTCGCCGGGATCTTCCTCGCCCTGCTGCTGCGGGAGAGGATCGACCTGGTCAACGGCGCCATGCTGGCGCTGATCACCCTGGTGAGCGCGGACCTGCGGCCACTGTTCGAGCTGCGGAGCTCCATCGGGGAAACCGTGCTCCACGTCCTCGCTGCATCGCCCGGCCGGGCGCTGCTGGTCTTCCTCGCCTGGTCCGCTGGCGAGTCGCTGCTGCGCGCCGCCGATCCCGAGTTCACCACCAGCCTCGACACCCTGCGCCTGGGACGGCTCGGTCCCCGCGGCGGGCGGGCGCTCCTCCTCGGCCTCAGCGCCGGCGCGGCGCTCGCCGGCCTGCGCCTGGGCGTCTACGCCCTGGCCGCGATCGTGCCGGGGATCTCGCCCGCGGCGCCGAGCGTGGAGGCGCCGGTCTTCGGCGCCTACGACAGCCCGGTGGGATCGGGGATCGTCCTCGCCGCCGGTATCGCCCTGACCTTGGCGCTGGCCTTGCGGTTTCTGCCGGCGCGGTGGGCGATGGGCGCCGCCGCCCTGCTGGCCGGTTACGCCCTCTCCCCTCTCCAGCTCAAGCCCTTCCCGGTCGAGCTCGCCGTCAACGTCGCGTTCGCCGGCCTCCTGATCTGGGTCTGTCGCCGCCGCGGCCTCACCGCCCTGCTCACGGCCGCGGTCGTCTCCCTGCTGCTGCCGGCCCTCCTCTTCTCCATCCTCCACGCGCGGTGGATGCCGGTGGCCCTCTGCGTCACCGCAATCCTGACGATCGCCATCGCCGTCCAGGGCTTCCTCGGGCTCTCCCGCCCGGAGGGGATCGAGACCGGGGCCGTGCCCACGCCGGCCTTCATCCGCCGCCTGGCCGAGGAGCGCCGGCTGCGCCACGAGGTGGCCCTCCTGGCGCGCATGCAGGTGGGGCTCCTGCCGCGCGAGATGCCGCGCGTCCCGGGGTGGGAGATCGCTGCCCGCTCGGTGCTGGCGAGCGAAGCCGGAGGCGATCTCTACGATTTCCTGCGCGACGACGCCGGGGGCCTGTGGATCGCCGCCGGTGACGTGGCGGGCCATGGCTACTCGTGCGCCATCCTGCAGGCCATGGTGAAGGCGGGGCTGGTGAGCCTGGTGACGCCGGAGGAGACGCCGGGCCGGGTGCTCTCCCAGCTCGACCGCGTGCTGCGGAGCGCCGCCATCGAGCAGAGCTTCACCAGCCTCACCCTGGTGCGGCTCGATCCGGCGACCGGCGAGGCACAGCTCGGCAACGCCGGCCACCCCTATCCCCTGGTGTTCGCCCGCGGCGAGGTGACGGAGCTCGACCTGCCCGGCCTCCCCCTGGGCCAGGGTCCCCTGCGCACCTACCCGGACCGCGTCTTCGACCTCGCGCCCGGCAGCGTCCTCCTCCTCTGCTCCGACGGCCTCTTCGAAGCCCTGGACAGAAACGGCAACGCCTACGGCTTCGAGCGCGGACGCGAGGTGCTCAAGGTGATGGGCCACCGCCCACCCCTGGAGATCGTGGACGCCCTGCTCAACGACTGCCGCCGGCACCTGGGGGACGAGGAGCCGCCGGATGACGTGACGGTGGTGGCGGTGAAAAGGGGGTGAGAATTACCGCTTCTTCCGCTCCCGCCGCTGCCCGAAGAGCATCCGCTGCTCCAGCGCCCCCCGCTGGGCTCTGTAAAACGCCTGGAGGAAGGGCCGCACGGGCACGTTCCAGCGTTCGGTGGGCCAGCCGATCTTCACTTTGATCTTGTAGCAGACCTCCTCCAGCACGCGGCCGTCGAGCGTTCCCTGGTCGTCGCGGCGCAGCAGGTCTTCCAGCACCTGGAGCTCGTGGATGCCGTAGATGTCCACCTGCTCGCGGGTGAAGGGGAACTCCTCGGCTGGCGTGGGCAGGGGCGGCGGCACGGCGACGCCTGCGCGCCGTGGCGGTCCGAGGGGCCGGGCGGCGGCGCGGTCGGCGAGGTCGGAGAGCAGCACGGCCTTGGGCACCTTGACCACCAGGGTGCCGGCCACCAGGTCGCCGCAGCGCAGCCGGTCCTGGTTGAAGAAGGGCATGAGGGCGAAAACCATGATCCAGGCCAGGGCGAGGAAGCGGCCCCAGCCGGGCGCTTCGGGCAGCAGCGCCTGGGGGGCCAGGAGCGCCGCCAGCGGCAGGTTGAACTCCAGGTTGCGCATCAGGTTGCGGGCGAACACGGCCTCGGCGGTGAGCGGCCCGCCGTCGCGAGAGATCACCCGCACACCGTTCTTCCGCTTGCCCGGGGTCTCCCCGCCCCAGCGGATCTCGAAGTGGATGAAGTAGAAGTTCCACAACAGGAACCCCACCAGCAGGGCGAAAGAGATCCCGATGCCCTTGAGCCCCACGACTATCCCCACCGTCGCCACCAGCCAGACGGCGATGGTGCAGCCGACGATGATCAACAGGTCGAGGAAGAACGCCGCCACCCGGTCGCCGGCGCGGGCCACCACGAACGGCAGGGAGATCCCCTCCGGCGTGGGCACCCGGTGGATGCGCTCCTTATCGAGCGAGATGGCGCTCACGGCTCCGCCCCACGCCCCACGGTTGCGAAGTACCAGGCCCAGAAGACGAGGGTGGCGGCGGCCAGGGACCAGCGCACGGCCACGTCCTGGACGAGCTGGCGGAAGAACCCTTCGATGGTGCCGGCGACGAGGAACATCACCACCGCGCCGATGGCCAGCAGCGCCACCTCTCTTCCCTCCCGGGCGAGGTTGCGCAGCCGCGTGTGGCGGCCGGGGAAGACGAGGGCCCGGCCGAGCACCATGCCGGCCGCGCCGCACAGGCAGAGGGCGCCGATCTCGGTGACGCCGTGGGGGAGGATCCAGGCCCAGAATTCCGCGCCCAGACCCCGCGAGGCATAGAGCGCCGTCATGGCCCCCAGCTCCAGACCGGTGAAGACGAGCAGGAAGATCACCGGCACGCCCGCCACGAATCCCAGGGCGAAGCAGAGCATCCCCACCTTGGAGTTGTGGGTGAAGAGGAAGGCGGCGAAGACCGAGAGCTCGCCCTCACCCCGGCCGTAGAGCACGTCCCGCAGCTCCTTGGTCGACGCCGCGGGATTACGCCCCTGGGCCCGGCCCTCGCCCACGAAGCTGTAGTAGCGCTCCGGGTCCGCCGCCGTCATCCGGTAGCCGGCGAGGACGCCCAGCGCCACCAGGCCGAAGGAGAGGGCGATGAAACCGGCGTAGCGCCGCACCACGGCCGGGAAGTCGTGGCGGAAGAACTCGGCGATGGCGTCCTGGGGCCGCCGCTTGGCGCCGTAGACGGAGATGTAGGCCCGGCCCACCAGGGCGGTCAGGTAGTCGAGCAGGTTCTTGTCCAGGCTGATGGCCGTCGCCACCGACAGCGAGCTCGCGGCGCCCCGGTAGAGCACCGGCAGGCGGTTGAGCTCTGTCGCCGTCAGGTCCCGCAGCCCCTTGCTCTCCACCCGCATCAGCAGCATCTCCAACTCGCGCCACGCCTCCTCGCGCTCGCGGCGGAACTGGGCGGACTTCAGCGTGAAAGCAGGAGCGGACATGAGATTTTGGATTTCCGATTTTGGATTTTGGATTGAGGATGGATTGAGGAGAGATCAGATTCTCTCACGGCGCTTGATGTCGAGGTAGGTGTTGATGAGCCGCGGCGAGACCTGGCCCGGCGCGGCGTCGATGGGGTAGATGCCGAGGCGGCGCAGGCGGCGCAGGACGACTTCGCGGTCGCGCAGCAGGCCGCCGGCCACCACGGCGCGGTTGAGCTCCAGGAGGCCCTTCGGCTCCTGGGCGGCGACGGCGGCGAGGCCGGGGTCCTGGAGAGCCACGAAGACCACCACGTGACGGCGGGAGAGACGGTCGAGGTTCTCCACCATCAGCTCGGCGGTGATGGTGTCCACGAAGTCGGTGAGCACCACGATCAGCGACCTGCGGGAGAGGCGCTGGCCGATGGCGGTCAGACCGAAGGTGAAGTTGGTCTCGCGGTCCGAGTAGTCCACCTGCCCGGCCATCTGGGTGAGGATCTGGAACCCCCGCAAGCCGCCCTTGGGCTCGACGTAGAGGCCGGGCTTGGAGTCGAAGGTGGCGAGCCCCACCCGGTCGCCGGCGCGGAGCGAGATGTAGGCGAGGAGGAGGGCGGCGTTGACCGCGTGGTCCACCTTGGGGATGCCGCCCAGGGGCTCGCACATGAGCCGGCCGGTGTCCACGGCGATCACGACTTGATGGTTGCGCTCCGCCCGGAACTGCCGGGCCACCAGCTTGCGGTGCCGGGCCGAGACCTTCCAGTCCACGGTGCGCCGGTCGTCGCCCGCCACGTGCTCGCGCAGCGAGTCGAACTCGGTGCCGTCTCCCTGGTAGCGCTCGATCTTCAAGCCGGCCCGGAACTCGCGGTCGGTCAGGAAGCGCAGCGCCATGGTCTTGACCGGCCGGACGTTGGGCACCACGGCGGCGGGCCGCTGGAGGTCGAGCCGCCGCACCGCGGCCATGAGCCCCAGGGGACCGGACCAGCGCACCCAGGCGCGCTCCACCACGATGCGCCCGCGGCGGGTGGCCGCGAGGCGGAACGGCAGCCGGATACCCTCCTGCGAGGCGCGGCCCTTGAGCTGCGGCTGCGGCACCAGCCGGTCCGAGAGGTCCACCGCCACCGTCACCGGCACCGGCCGGGCCGAGGGCACCGCCACGGTCAGCACCGCCTCTTCGTCCTCGCCGATGTAGATCGTGCCCGGCATGACGACCGACGCCGTCACCCCTGCCCCCCGCGGCACCAGCAGCGCGTCCACCCCCAGGGCCAGCAGCAGAGCGCCCAGGTAGACCGGCCAGAACGCCCACAGCCGGGCATCCACCGCCGCGGGCAGGAACGCCACGGGGAGGCCCAGCACGGCGAGCACGATGGCACGGCCCGTCGGTCATTTTTCATCTCGGTGCCGCCACCTGCCCCAGCACCTGGTCCAGCACCTGGTCCGTCCCCAGCCCGTCGACCTCGGCGCTGGGGGCGAGCACCACGCGGTGACGGAGGAGAGGCTTGAAGAGCCCTTTGATGTCGTCCGGAATGACGAACTCCCGGCCTTCGAGCACGGCGGCCGCGCGGGCCGCCGCGGCCAGCATGTTGGCGGCCCGGGGGCTCGCGCCGTACTGCAGGGCGGGATGGTTGCGCGTGGCGCGGATCAGGTCCACCACGTAGGCTACGGTCTCGTCGGCCAGGCGGATGCCGGCCACCACCTGCCGCACCCACTGGATGAAGCGCAGGTCGCAGAGCGGGGCGAGGCCCAGCTTGTCGAGGTTGGGCATGGCCGTGTGGTGGCCGTGGGTGCGCACCATGGCGACCTCCTCCTCGCGGGCGGGGTAGCTGATGAGGACCTTGAACAGGAAGCGGTCGAGCTGCGCCTCGGGCAGGGGATAGGTGCCCTCCTGCTCGATGGGGTTCTGGGTGGCCACCACCATGAAGCCGGCCGACAGGGGGTGGGAGGTGCCGTCGATCGTCACCGTCCGCTCCTGCATGGCTTCGAGCAGGGCCGCCTGCGTCTTGGGCGGCGTGCGGTTGATCTCGTCGGCGAGCAGGAACTCGGTGAACACCGGCCCCTTGGTGACGCTGAAGGTGTTGGTCTGGAAGTTGAAGAGGTTGGTGCCCACGAGGTCGCCCGGCATCAGGTCGGGCGTGAACTGGACGCGCTTGAACTCCAGCTTCAGGCAGGCGGCGAACGAGCGCGCGAGCAGCGTCTTGCCCGTGCCGGGCGGACCCTCGAACAGCACGTGCCCTTCCGAGAGCAGGGCCACCATGAGGAGCTGGATGGCCTCGTCCTGCCCGATGATCACCTTGCCGATCCGCTCCCGCAGGGCGGCTCCCAGCTCACGAACTTTTTCGGTCGACATTCGTCATCTCCAGTCGCCAGTCGTACAGGGCCTGGGCGATCCAGGCCGCCTGCTCCTCGCCGCGGCGCCCGGTGGGGAGCCGCTGGATGTCCGCCTCCAGAGCCGTCAGGTTCATGCGCTTGCCGTGCCGCTCGGCCAGCCGTTGCAGCCGGGCCAGCCGATCCGGCTCCGGCAGGTCCGGAGGCACGAAGTAGTGGGCGGCCACGGCCCGCGTGGTCTGCTGGAAATAGCGGGCCAGGCTGTCGGCGGCGTGATGGCCTCCGGCGAGCAGCTCGGCCGTGTTGCCGATCAAGACCTCCTTGCCGCGCGCCAATCCCAGCGTCACCGGCAGCGGCTTGCCGAAGCGGCCCATGCCGGCCCACAGCACCAGGCCGAGCAGCAGCAGCCCCTGCATCACGCCGAGCACCATGGGGAAGCGCAGGGCCTCGGCGATCAGCCCGCGCGTGCGGTTGAAGCCGTGGATGGTCTCGTCGAACACCACGCCCTTGGCATCGAGCGCCGTGGCGAGGAGCTGGTAGAAGGCGGCGGCGTTCTCCCCCTGGCCCAGGCCGTGGTTGTTGAGCAGGTCCGGATCGGCGACCACCACCACCTGCGGCCTGTCGCCGGCGTCCTCGTCGTCCTCGTCGTCCTTGCCGCTCGCGGCCAGCCGCCGGGCCACCAGCAGGCCGCCGGCGCACCAGACGATGGGGTCGAGCCCCTTCTGCGGCGCCAGGAGCTGCGCGGCCTCGTCGATTCTGATCCCCAAGGGCGTGGGCTCGTCCTCGGGCCGCCAGCGGGCCTGGCAGTCCCTGGCACGGCGGACCCGCTGCGCCGAGACCCGCAGGTCCGGGTCCTCGAACCGGCGGACGAACCAGCTCACCTGCTCGACCGGCATCAGGTCCACCTTCGCCAGCCACTCCTTCCGGCCCTCCTGCGGCGGGCCCGGGGACCACTTGGGCAGCACGATCACCAGCGGTGCGCCGCGGTCCCGCGCCTCCCGCCAGAGGGCCTCCAGGCGCTCGCTGCCGCCACCCAGGGATGGGTCGGGCTCGGCCACCACCAGGGGATGCGCGGCGTCCGTGCCGCCTCCGGGGGACTGGCGGGAGAGCACGCCGAGCCCCAGCTCGCGCAGCAGCTCCACCGCGGCCTGATGGCCGAGCGCGCTGGTGCTGAAGGTGTTGGGCCCGGGCGGGGGCGGCCCCTCCAGGTCCCGGCCGAAGGCGAGGAGCAGCAGGAAGATCACGAACGACGCCACGGCGACACCCACGGCCCAGGCCAGCTTGCGGCGGGAGAAGCCACCCTCCAACTCGGTGACTTCCGGGGTCTCCGGGGTCTTGAGGGTCTCGGGCACCGCCGCGGTCACGCCGGCCTCCGCACGAGGGCACGGAAGCGGGCGAGGCTGCTCTCGTAGTCCTGCGCGCCCGCGGCCACGCCGCCGAAGAGGTAGAGCTCCACGGAGCGCACCAGCTCGTTGAACGCCGGCCGGCTCTCGACGCCCAGGGGGAGGAGGCGGGCGAGCTCGCGGCTGGTGCGCGACGGTGGCACCTGCACGTGGGCGCGGGAGGCGAAATTTTGGATGGCCGCCAGCAGCAGGGCGTGGATGGCCTCGCCGTAGCGCCCCTCGGCGGCCAGCCGGGAGGCATCCTCCAGCTCCGGCTCGCGCTCCGGCCCCGCGGGCGCGCCGGCGGCCTCCGCCGTCTGGGCCGCCACATCCTTGGGCCGCTTCCGGTCCGTCCACTGCCAGAGGGACCGGACGATCCAGAAGACCACCAGGGCTCCCACCACCACGAGCAGGACGGTGAAGACGATCTGGGCCAGGGCGGCACCGGCGCCGATCACCGGTCCGGCGGGTACCGGGATCGACACCGGCGGGGGCTGCCAGCGGCGAGAGGATGTTTCGCGGGCGTCGGAGAGGTCCTGGGGAGCCTCGTGCTGCGGCAGACCTTTCTGGTATCGGGGATTGGCGAGGATCGACTGCGCCCGCGCCCGGGCGTCCTGGGAGCCGGCCGGCTGCGCTCCCGCCGGCGCGCCCACGAGGACGGCGCCGGCCAGGAGGAGAGCCGCGAGCTCAAACGAAGACCGAAGAGATCTGATCAACGTCGACCGACTCTTTGACGCTGCGCAAGCGGTAGTACATGACGGCGGAGGCCGTGGCACTGAGACTGGTGGTCAGGACGCCGATCGCGATCAGGAGTACCAGCAACAGGCCAAAGTCCTCCTTGACCACTCTGGAGAGGATCTGGGCCGGGATCTGCTCGACGATCCCGATCACGAACACCACACCGAAGATCTGCCCACGGAAGCCCTTGGTGAGATAGGAGCTGCGCCGCAGGGCGTCGAAGACCCCGGGCTGCTCCTCGACCGTGACGGGGATCGCCACCGCGTACGCCAGGGACACGAGGATCCCCGGCACGATGCACAGCAGGAACCCCCCAAATATGGCGATCGAGGACACGATCGCGACCCCGAGCACCGGGAGCAGACGGGAGAACGCCGCCCGCAGGCAATCCACCACCGTGACGTCTTTGCCCCGCATCTGCTGGTACACGCCGTAGGTGATGCCCGCCGTCGCCAACTGGGTCACCAGGGCCTGCAGCGGGATCGCCGCCAGGAATGCCAGAGCCGCCATCTGCATGGAGTCGTGCTGCAGGCTCGAGACATAGATCGCCAGTCCGAACAGAGGCAGGGAGAGTAGCGCGTTGAGCAGGAAGAACGCGAGGAAGTTGGAGAAATAGGAGGAGAACGTCTCGCTGAGGACCTTGCCGGTGTCGAACGTCCCATGGAACGCCGGGCCGGCCGTGACGGGGAACGACGAGAAGGTCGGCGCCACGCTGCCCGGCGGCGGTCCCTGATAGAGCGTCCCGCCCGCGGCGCTGGGGGGCGGACCGCCATAGAGCGTACTGCCCGCGGGGTCCGGCGGCAGCGGCGGCGGGAAGCCCCCGCCCGCCGCCTGGATGGGAAGGGATGGCGGTAGAGCAGTCCCTCCCGCGATCACCGGCGGCGGCGGCATGTACGGCGGCGCGCCCGGAGGAGAATAACCAGGAGAAGAATAGCCGGACGCCTGGGGCGCAGGCGCGGCAAAGGCGGGCGGCGGGGTCTGCGGACCCGCACCTACCGCCGGCCCCTTGTAACGGGCGACGATGATGCCGCACCGCATACAATCCGGACTGTCAGGCTGCTCGAAGCCACACTTGGGACAAATCATGCCGGCGATCCTCCGTCGTCACCCAGAGTTGCCCGGCGCCGGCATTCCATTTCATCTCCATGGCCCTGCGGGCAGGCCCCCGGTCCTGATCGGCTGAAAGAGGGGGAGATGGTAGAACGCGCCGGGAAAGGCGTCAAGGAAGACCCCCGCCCAAGACCCTCACCCCTGCCCCTCTCCCGACCACCCCATCCCCCTCCCCGGGAGAGGGGTACCCGGCTGGGGGTCTTGCTGTTCTCCCTCTTCTCCCGGTGAGGGGGGCTGGGAGGGGTCGGGAGAAGAGGGCCGGGGTGATGAGGGTCTGGGGTGGGGGTGCGGGCTCAGTACCCCGCCTCCTCCTCCATCCGGTGCTCCCGGGTGGGCACCAGGAACGTCCGCCGGCAGGTGAGGAACAGGGTGCCGTCGGCCTTGATGCCGCGGGTGGCGCAGGTGACGACGCCCAGGGTGGGCCGCGAGCGGGAGAGCCGCTTCTTCAGGAACTCGCTCTCGGCGTAGAGGGTGTCGCCCACGAAGACCGGCGCCAGCAGGCGGATCTCCTCCCAGCCCAGGTTGGCGAGCCCTTTGGCGCTGGTGCTGTTGACGCTCATGCCGGTGACGATCGACAGCGTCACCAGGCTGGAGACCAGGGGCCGGCCCCACTCCGACTTCGCGGCGTACTCGGCGTCGATGTGCAGGGGGTTGGGATTGAGCGACAGCAGCGACTGCCAGACGTTGTCCGCCTCGGTGACCGTCCGCCCCGGCCGGTGCTCCACCACCTCGCCCACCACCACGTCCTCATAGTAGAGTCCCCGGCTCTCCCGGAACCGGCCCTCCCCCACCTTTTTGTAGGCGCGGATGTCTTGAAGGCTCATGGCGGCTCTCCCCCGGGGGGATCTTAGCTCAGCCACCGCTCCAGCTTCTGCCGCAGCATCTCCTCGCGGAAGGGCTTGGTGATGGTGTCGTTCATGCCGGCTTCGAGGCAGCGCTCCAGGTCCTCTTTCAGGGCGTGAGCGGTCAATGCCACGATGGGCACGTCGCGGCTCTCCTCCGGCCCCTCGCGGATGCGGCGGGTCGCCTCGTAGCCGTCGAGCTCGGGCATCTGGCAGTCCATGAGCACGAGGTCGAACTCCGCCTTCTCCAGCGCCTGCAAGGCCTCCAGGCCATTGTTGACGGCGGTCACCTCGTAGCCCAGCACGGCGAGCTCCTGGGTGATGACGAGTTGGTTGATGGCGTTGTCCTCGGCCACCAGGATGCGGTGCCGCCGGCCGTTGGGGCCCGGGGCCGCCGGCTGGCGGGGGAGGGACGCCACCGGGGCCGGCGCCGGAACGGGCTCGAGCGGCAGCACGAACCAGAAGACCGAGCCCACGTCCGGCGTGCTCTCGTAGCCGATCTCGCCCCCCATCTGCTCGACGATCCGCCGGCTGATGGCGAGGCCCAGCCCGCTGCCGCCGAAGCGCCGCGAGGTGGAGCTGTCGGCCTGGGAGAACAGGCTGAAGAGCCGGTCCTGCGCCTCCTGAGGAATGCCGATGCCCGTGTCGCGGACGCGGAACCGCAGCCGGCCGTCGCCCAGCCGCTCCACCGCGACGTCCACCGTCCCCCCCTCGGTGAACTTCACCGCGTTGCCCACCAGGTTGTTGAGCACCTGGCGCAGCCGGCCGGGATCGCCCAGCACCCATTCCGGCACTCCGGGATCCACGGCGAGCCCGAGCTCCGTGCCCCGTTCGCTGGCACGGAACCGCAGCAGCTCGACACTCTCGCGCAGCATCGCCCGGAGGTCGAAAGCCACCCGCTCCAGCGACAGCCGGCCGGCCTCGATCTTGGAGAAGTCCAGGATGTCGTCGATCAGCCGCAGCAGCGAGGTCGCCGAGCTCTGGATCAGATCGGCGTAGCTGCGCTGGGTGGGCGCCAGGTCGGTCCTGAGCAGCAGGTCCACCAGGCCGAGCACGCCGGCCATGGGAGTGCGGATCTCGTGGCTCATGTTGGCCAGGAACCGGCTCTTGGCCTGATCGGCCTGCTCGGCCGCCTCCTTGGCCAGGCGCAGCTCCTCGGCCCGGCGGCGCTCCGTGACGTCGCGGTTGACGCTCAAGATGGCCGGCCGGCCCTCGTACTCGATGGCCGAGGCGTTGATCTCCAGGAACATCCGGCTGCCGTCTTTGCGGAACTGGACGCTCTCGAAGTTGTAGAAGACCCCGTTCTCCAGGGTCTGGCTCACCTGGTCGCGTCCGCGCTCCACGTCCTCCGAGATGTCGAGCAGCGACAGGCCGAGGAACTCCTCGCGGCTGAAGCCGTAGACTTCGCATGCCCGGCGGTTGACGTTGAGCACCCGCTCGTCCTCGGGGCGGAAGATGAGGATGGGATCGTGCGCGTTCTCGAAGATCTGCCGGTAGTCCTGGCTCGCCTTGCGCAGCTCCGCGGTGCGCTCGTCGACCAACCGCCCCAGCTCGTCGCGGGCGTGGCGCAGCTCGTTTTTGGCCCGCTCCAGCTCGCCGGCGCGGCTGGCGAGGAGGTTGGCGCTCGCGAGCGCCTCCCAGCGCTCGCGGTGGAGCTGCCGCGCCAGCATGTAGAGGTAGGCGAAAAAGAGGACCAGGCAAGACCATCCCCAGAGGCCCGGCCGCCAGATCGCCGGACCGATCACGCCACCCAGGTTGAGGAGCAGCGGCGCCATCAGCACGGCGACGAAGACGACGACCTCCCGCAGGGCATGGGAGAAGAGCATGACCGCCATGCTGGCGATCACCGCCGCGATGGTGAAGACGAAGAACGACTCCGGCCGCGCCCCGAAGCTCTCGATGGCCGCGAAGCACAGGGTGCCGAGGAGCAGACCGTTCAAGATCAGCGAGCCGTAGAAGGCGCCGCGCCACACCCGCGGCCGGGTGCCGTGGATGCGGTCGAAGCCGCGCACCAGGACGACGCGGATCCCGACCAGCACCAGGATGGCGGCCAACAGGAACGCGAAGAGATGGGGATTCCGGCCGGGCAGGCCCGCCGCCCGGCCGAGGACCACCACGACGAACGGATAGCTCACCACCCCCACCAGGGCGCGCCGGGCCGCCAACCGGTCGGCAGCCTCCTGAACCTCGGGCGAGATCTCGAACGGGGGCGCTGGCAAAGCTAGCTCCGTATGTCTGAAGAATCCGCGAACCGTCGGGCTGCGATCTTATCTTGCGGATCTGGCGCCAGCCGGTCAAGGGGACGCTCATCGATGCAGCGCGAGTGCGGTATTATAGAGGAGACTGCGGATAGGGCCGGAAGGCCCCGGGAGCCTGCCATGAGCTACCTCGGAATCCTCGCGCTGCTGAGCCTGCTGATCGTCCTCCACGAGCTCGGCCACCTGATCGCCGCCCGGCTGACCGGCATCCCGGTCGCCGGCTTCTCCGTCGGCTTCGGCCCGAAGCTGTGGGCGCGACGCTGGGGACCGGTGGAATATTCGCTGCGCGCGTTTCCCCTGGGCGGCTTCGTGATGCCCGCCGTCACCGACGAGGAATTCCGGGCGGTCCCCCTGAGGAAGCGGCTGGCCTTCTTCCTCGGCGGCCCCCTCGCCAACCTCCTGGCGCCGCTTCCCCTCCTCTCCATCCTCAACGGAATCCGGGGCGGCGTGTCCTTCGACCACCTCGTGATCCTGCCGTTCCAGCAGGTCGCCGGTTTCTGCTGGCAACTCCTGGGGTCCCTCGCGAGCCTGTTCTCGCATCCGGAGTCGCTCTCAGGAATCGTCGGCATCGTGGTCGAAGGCGGAGCATCAGGCTCAGGCGGGAATGGGATTGGAGGTCGCGATCTCCCTGAGCCTCTCCCTGGCCGTGTTCAACCTGCTGCCCATCCCCATGCTGGACGGCGGCCAGATTACCCTCGCCTGCCTGGAGCATCTCTTCCCCGCTTCGTGAGGCTGCGGGTGCCCTTGACGGTGCTGGGCATGGTCCTGCTGGCGGTCCTCATGATCTACAGCAATGGGCAGGACGTGGTCAGGTATCTGAAGGCGTAGCCCCTACCCCCCGGCCTCGCAGTCCAGCGACTATGCGTCGGCGATGCGGAGGGAGCCCTCGGGATCTCTCCTGGATTCGTCCCGATTCTACGGGCACCTCGCCCCTCGCGAATTCTGGCTGCGCCCTGGCGAATTTTCCTCCCGCCCTCGCGAGTTTTCCTCGCGCCCTCACGAATTTCATATGCGCCCTCGCGAATTCTCTCTGGGCCCTCGCGAGGGGCGGCCCAGAATTCGCGAGGGCCTTACGAGAATTCGCGAGGGCACAGCCAAAATCCGCGAGGGCGGGACGAAAATTCGCCAGGGCGCAGCCGAATCGCGAGGGCGGAAGGAAAATTGTCGAGATCTCGTAGGCGACCCTTGCTAAACTCCCCCGTCATGCGCGCCATCGGCCTCTACCGCTATCTCCCCATCGAAGACCCCGGAGAGCCTCCTCGACGTGGAGGTTCCCACGCCGGAGGCTCAAGGCCGGGACCTGCTGGTGCGGGTCAAGGCCGTGTCCGTCAATCCCGTGGACACCAAGGTCCGGGCTCCCAAGGAGGCGGTGGAGACGCAGCCTCGCATCCTGGGCTGGGACGCCGCGGGCGTGGTCGAGGCCGTGGGCGACGGCGTCTCCCTGTTCGCTGTGGGCGACGAGGTCTACTACGCCGGGAGCATCGTGCGGCCCGGGTGCGACAGCGAGCTCCATCTCGTGGACGAGCGGATCGTGGGCAGAAAGCCCCGCAACCTCTCGTTCGAGCAGGCGGCCGCCATGCCCCTCACCACGCTCACGGCGTGGGAGGTGATGTTCGACCGCATGGCCGTGCCGCGGGCCGGCGAGGGACCCGCCGCCAGCGTCCTCAGTGTCCTCAGTGTCCTCATCATTGGCGGCGCCGGCGGCGTGGGCTCGATCGCCATCCAGATCGCCAGGCAGGCGGCCGGGCTGCGGGTGATCGCCACGGCGTCGCGGGGCGAGTCCGCGGACTGGTGCCGGTCGCTGGGGGCGGACGAGATCATCGATCATCATCAGCCCTTTGCCGAGCAATTCAAGCGGCTGGGCGAGCCCGAGGTCGATTACATCCTCTGCTTCAACAGCACGGAGAAGCACATCCAGAACATGGTGGACGTCATCAAGCCGCAGGGGAAGATCGGCTGCATCGTGGGCGCCAAAGGCAACGCGCCCATCCCCACCAGCCCCTTCATGCGCAAGAGCGTGACGTGGTGTTGGGAGCTGATGTTCACCCGCTCCGAATTCCAGACGCCGGACATGCAGGCCCAGCACGACATCCTGAACGCCGCCGCGGACCTCTACGAGGACGGCACGCTGCGCACGACCCTGCGCGAGAACCTCGGCCCCCTCAACGCCGAAAACCTGCGACGAGCCCACGCCGCCCTCGAATCCGGGCGGGCGATCGGCAAGCTGGTCCTCTCCGGGATCGAATAGCAGGCTCCCTCCCTGTCACCAATCCGGGCCCTCAGGCACCGGTCTAAGTAGATGGACGCTTGCGCAACCATCTATGGAGGACCGAACGCTTTGAGATCCGCCCGATGTACCCTGACCCTCTGTCTGGCGCTCGCCGCCGGCCTCACGGCCGGGGCCGCGCAGGCCGCCAATCCTGAGCCCTCCCCGCAGTCCGCCGCGAAATCCCAGTTGCTCTACCAGCTCGGCGAAGTCCAGAAAATGATGCTCGCCATCGCCGAGGGCCTGCCGCAGGAGGCCTACAACTGGCGGCCGGCCGAGAGGATGCGCACGCCCGGCGAGATGTTCCTGCAGACGGCGCGCGGCAACTTCTCCCAGCCGGAGAGCTGGGGCGTCAAGCCGCCGGAGGAGCTGACCCTCTGCGGCAATTACCTCGACCAGGGCAACCTCGAGAAGGCGAAGGTGATCGACCTGCTCAGGAAGTCCTTCGAGCATGCCCGCAAGGCCGTGGCCTCGGTGCCGGACGCCGGCCTTTTCAAGACCGCCAGGATCGACAACCGGGAGAGCACCCCCTACGAGGACGTCCTGGCCCTCGTCACCCGCGACTACGAGAACCTGGGACGAATGATCAGCTACTCGATGCTGAAAGGGATCATTCCGCCCTGGATGGGGGGCTGGTACACCTCCGGCTCCTGACCCCTGGATGGACGTGATGGCTTTCCCCGGAGCCTCCCGGTCGGCCCGATCCGCGGCGAGGGACGACACGAGGGGCTCCTTTCCGTCAAACCCCCAAGTCCCCTGAAAGGAGACTCTCATGAAGAACGAAGAGATCATCCGTGCCTGGCGTGACGCCGACTACTTCTTCGACCTCTCGGACGAGCAGCGGGCCCTGCTGCCGGCCAACCCGGTCGGCATGATCGAGTTGAGCCAGGACGCCCTGACCACCGTGGCTGGCGGCGCTTCCTGTCACATCAGTTGCTGCTCGGACTGCTGTAACAGTTGCGCCTCCGGCGGCGCGCTCTGCTGCTGCTAGCCCGGGGCTCCGTGCCGCGCCTCGGGAGCCGCGGACCCGCGGCGCGGCTACGCTTTCCACTCCAGACGATCGAGGAGGCATGGCTTGACGTTCTCTCTCTCCGACCATCCGGATTTCGCCGCGGCCTTGACCCTCGAAGAGCGCGTGGCGCTCGCCCGCTACCCGGCTCCCGCGGGCGAGAGGGCCCACAAACGGCTGGAGCGCTGGCGGACACAGCCGCCCTTCGATCAAGATGGCTTCTTCTCTCGTCGCCTCGCCGGCGCCGGCCTCGATGAGGCCGGGCTGCTGGCGCTGCTCGCGGAGCCGCGGGAAGCGCTCGCCGCCCGCCTGGGAGAGACGCCCGCCTGGCTGCGCGAGCTCGCGGAGGCCTTCCGCCTCGCAGCACCCGGCGCTCCCCTGCCGTTCCCGGAGGAGGAGCCCGAAGTGCGCCTCCTGGGGCTGGCCTCGCCCTTGATCCAGCAGGCCGAGCGCCGGATCACCGCGGCCACGTCGGAGATGGCGGAGCTGGCCGCCGCGGGACGCCCCCTGCCTTTCGATCCCGCCACCATCGGGCCGCTGCTCCTCGCCGGGCTCCCCAATCAGCTCCTGTGGACGATCACCCGGGCCGCCGTGCTGGAGCTGAACGTGGCCCGGCTCGAAGGGCGCATCACGGGTGAGACGCCGGAGGAGCGCTTCGCCGCCTTCGTTGAGAAGCTACGGCATCCTGACGAGGGGCTCGCCCTGCTCTCGATCTATCCCGTGCTCGGCCGCCAGCTCGCGCTGCGCGTGGGCCGGTTCGCGGACGCGGCGATCGAGCTGCTCGGCCGGCTCACCCGGGATTGGGACGATCTTCGCGCCGCCTTCGGGCCGGCCGGGGAGCCGGGGCCGGTGACGGCCGTGACCTTCGGCGCCGGCGATCGCCATCGCGGCGGCCGCACGGTCTCTCTGCTGACCTTCGCGTCTGGCTGGCGGGTGGTCTACAAACCGCGTCCCATGGAGATCGCCGCCCATTTCCAGGAGCTCCTCGGCTGGTTGAATGAGCGGGAATTCACGCCGGCCTTCCGGCGGCTCGGCGTGCTCGACCGGCCGGGCTACGGGTGGATGGAGCTCGCCGTGGCCGGCCCCTGCGCGTCCCGCGACGAGGTGCGCCGCTTCTACCAGCGGATGGGAGGGTATCTCGCCCTGCTCTACGCGCTCGACGCCTCCGACTTCCACTACGAGAACCTGATCGCCGCCGGCGAGCAGCCGCTGCTGATCGACCTCGAATCCATCGTCCAGCCGCGGGTGACCCCGCCTCCCGACTCCGGGGCGGACTGGATCGCCAGCCAGATCCTGGGCGAATCCGTGCTGCGCATCGGCCTGCTGCCCCAGCGCTTCTGGGGAGGCGCCGGCGAGGGGATCGACATCTCGGGGCTCGGCTCGCCGGCCGGCCAGATGAGCCCCGACCGCTTCCCCACCTGGGAGGCGCGGGGCACCGACACCATGCAGCTCCAACGCCAGCAGCTCCCAATGCGGGGAGCCGACAACCAGCCGACGCTCGGCGGCGAAGAGTTGGACGTCAACGAGTACGTCGACGAGCTGATCGACGGTTTCTCCCGCGCCTACCGGCTGCTCTGGACGCACCGCGACGAGTTGCTTACACGAGGCGCTCCCCTCGCCCGCATGGCCGGCGACGAGGTGCGGGTGCTGCTGCGCCCCACGCGCACCTACGCCCTCCTCCTCCAGGAGAGCTTCCACCCCTTCCTGTTGCGCGACGCCCTGGAGCGCGACCGCCACTTCGACCTTCTCTGGCAGGGGGTCGCGGAGTCGCCCGCCATCGAGCGGGTAGTGGCGGCGGAGCGGCGGGAGCTGCTGGCCGGGGACATCCCCCTGTTCAGCGCCCGGCTCGACTCGCGGGAGCTCCTGGGAGACGGTGAGAGCTGGCCAGGCTTCTTCGACCGCTCGGGCGCCGAGCTGGTGCGCGGCCGGCTCGCGGCCCTGAGCGAGACCGATCTCGCCAAGCAGGTCTGGTTCATCCGCGCCTCGCTCGCCGCCCACCGCGCCAACGTCTTCGGCGTCGAGGACGACGTCTTCGCCCCGGGCGCGGCTCTCGGCAGCACGGCGGAGGCCGACCGCGACCGTCTCCTCGCCGCGGCCGTGGCCGTGGGCGACCGGCTGGAGACGCTGGCGCTCCACGGCGCCGAGGATGCCACCTGGATCGGCCTGCGCTCGCAGATGGGGCGCGACTGGCACCTGCGACCGCTGGGGAGCGACCTCTATGGCGGCCTGCCGGGGGTGGTGGTCTTCCTCGCCTACCTCGCCGAGATCACGGGCGAGGAGCGCTACCGCCGCCTCGCCCGCGCGGGCTGGCGCACGCTGGGGCGGGAGTGGGAGGCGCTCAAGGGGGTCCTCACCTCCATCGGCGGCTTCGAAGGCTGGGGGGGACTGCTCTGGACCCTCGCCCACCTCTCCCGGCTGTGGGACGACGCCCCCCTGCTCGCCGAGGCGCGGACGATCGTGGAACGGCTGCCCGAGTTGATCGCGAAGGACACGGCGCTCGACGTCCTCACCGGCACGGCCGGCTGCCTCGCGGGCCTCCTCGCCCTCCACGGCGCGGCGCCCGAGGACCGGACGCTGGCCGTGGCCCTGGCCTGCGGCGAGCACCTGCTGGCGCAGGCAAAGCCCATGGGGCGGGGGGTGGCGTGGACGTCCTCGGCCACCTCGTCGCTCGCCCCTGAGCCCATGGCCGGCTTCGCCCATGGCGCCGCGGGCGTCGCCTGGGCCCTGCTGGAGCTGGAAGCGGCGACCGGCGACCCTCGCTTCCGCGCCGTGGCCCTCGACGCCTTCGACTACGAGCGCGGCCTCTACGTGCCCGAGCAGCGCAACTGGCGCGACGTGCGCCAGCTCGAAAAGCTGCTGCTGGCCCGCCAGGTGGGGGACGACACCTTCATGATGGCCTGGTGCCACGGCGCTCCCGGCGCCGGCCTCGCGCGCCTGCGGGCTCTGCGTCACATCGACGATCCCGCCCTCCGCGACGAGGCGCGGATCGCCCTGGAATCGACCCGGGAGGGCGGCTTCGACCGCAGCCACTGCCTCTGCCACGGCGACCTCGGCAACGTCGAGGTCTTCCTCGAAGCGGCTGCGATCCTCGACGACGGCGAGCGCTGGCGCGCCGAGGTGGATCGCATCACGGGCTTCGTGCTGGCGAGTGTCGCCGAGCACGGCTGGCGGTGCGGGCTCCCCTCGGCCCTGGAGGTTCCAGGATTGATGGCGGGGCTCGCGGGCATCGGCTACGGCTTCCTGCGGCTGGCCGCGCCGGAGCAGGTGCCGTCCGTCCTCCGGTTGGCACCTCCGGTATCCTCGTGAGCGTGGCCTTGCCCGTCTCTCCCCCGTACGAGCGCACCGCCGGGTTGCTCCTCGAAGCGGCCGGGCGTGCGGCGGTCCAGCGCGATCCCCGCGACCTGGCCAAGGCCGTCTCCGAGATCGCCCGGGAGCTCACGGGCGCCGACCGGGCGGTCTGCCGGCTCGGGGGTCCAGGCGCCGTGCCGCCCCGTCCCAACGACGAGCGCTTCCTCGGCGTGCCCGTCGCGGGGCCGGACGGGTGCCCCCTCGCCGTGCTCGCCGCGCAGCGCCTCCCCGAGCGCCCGCCGTTCTCCCAGGAGGATGAGGAGCGGCTCTCCGCCCTTGCCTGGCAGGTGGCCCCCCATTTCCACTCCTTGGCCCTGGCGGAGCGCCTGGCCGGCTCGGCGGCTCCCCAGGGGGAGGTCACCTACCGTCCCGCGGCTTTGGCGCAGCAGGCGAAGGGGTTGGGAGAGGAGGGGGAGCTGGTCGCCTTCGCACGGCGCCCGAGGTCGCCATCTCCACCCCCGCCTCGGTCCTGGCGCTGGCGGCGGGTGCGGCCCATTCCGCTCATCCAGCAGACCGCAGTTGCGGACTGCGGCGCTGCGTGCCTCGCCATGGTGCTCGGCTGGCACGGCCGGGAGGTCCGTCTCGAAGAGGTGCGGCAGCGGATGGGGGTCACCCTCTACGGCGCCCATGCAGCGTCTCTTCTCCAGGCGGCGTCCGCCTATGGACTGCGGGGGCGCGGCGTGCGGATCGATGACATCGAGACCCTGGATCAGCTCCCCCGCGGCTCCATCCTCCACTGGCGGTTCAACCACTTCGTGGTCTTCGACCGGCCGGACGGCCAGGGCGGCGCCTGGCTCGCCGATCCCGCCTGGGGACGGCGCCGGGTGAGCCGCCAAGAGCTCGATCGCAGCTTCACCGGCGTGGCCCTGCTCTTCGAGAAGGGGGAAGGCTTCGAGCCCCGCACCCTGGGCCGGCGGCCGTCGAGCGTGCGGCGCTACCTCAAAGCCATCACGGGCTCGGGCCTCCTCTCGCGCATCCTCCTCTCCTCCGTGCTCGTGCGGCTGCTGGCCCTCGCCGTGCCGCTGCTCCTCGCCGTGGTGGTCGATCGCGTGGTGCCCCAATCCGCCTACCGGCTGCTGGTCGTGACGGCAACGGGCATGGCCGCCCTGGTCGGCGCCCAATTCCTGGCCTCCCTCGTCCGCTCCCAGCTCCTGCTGCGCCTGCGCACCGCGGTGGACGGCAAGATGACGGCCGACTTCCTGGAGCACCTCACATCCCTCCCCTTCTCCTTCTTCGAGACGCGGACCGTGGGCGACCTGCTGCTGCGCCTCAACAGCAACGCCATGGTGCGGGAGATCCTCACCTCGGGCGTGCTCTCCGGCGTGCTCGACGGCGCCCTGGTGCTCATCTACCTGGTGCTGATCCTCGCGGCCGACTGGCGGCTGGGGCTGGTCGTCCTCGGTCTGGGCCTCGCGCGGGTCGGCCTCTTCCTCAAGAACCGCCGGCGCTACCGCGACCTCACGGCCGAGTCTCTGGAGGCCGAGGCCGAAGCGAACGCCTTCCAGGCCCAGCTCCTCTCCGGCATCGAGACCTACAAGGCGATCGGCGCCGAGCCGCGGGCCCTCGCCCACTGGTCGAACCTCTTCGCGCGGGTGCTCAACGCCTCCCTGGCCCGCGGCCGGCTCCAGGCCCTGGTGGACTCGGGGCTGGGAGCGCTCGCCGTGGGCTCGCCGCTCCTCGTCCTGGCCCTCGGCGCCTGGCGGGTGCTGGAGGGCGATCTCACGCTGGGCACGATGCTGGCCATCAACGCCCTGGCCGTGGGCTTTCTCGATCCCCTGACGCAGCTCGTGCAGACCGGCTTCCAGGTGCAGCTCCTGGGGAGCTATCTCGACCGCATCGACGACATCCTGGAGATGCCCCGCGAGCAGGAGCCGGGGAGCGCACCCGCGGCCGGCCCCCTCGCCGGAGGGATCGCCCTCGACGGCGTGAGCTTCCGCTACGGCCCGCACCTTCCGGACGTGCTACGGGAGGTGTCGGTCGACATCTCACCTGGCAGCTTCGTGGCCCTGGTGGGAGTCTCCGGAGCGGGCAAGACCACGCTCGCTCATCTCCTTCTGGGCCTCCACCAGCCCACGGAAGGACGGGTCCTCTTCGACGGCACCGACTTGGCGTCGCTCGACCTGCGCTCCGTGCGGCAACAGATCGGCATCGTGCCGCAGCAGCCAGACCTCCTGGCAGGCAGCATCCGCAACAACATCGCCCTGGGGGATCCGGCGCTGCCCCTCCACCGCATCGTGGAAGCGGCGAAGCGGGCGCACCTGCACGAGGAGATCCAGGCCCTGCCCATGGGCTACGAGACCCTGGTGGCCGAAGGCGGAGCCGGCCTCTCCGGCGGCCAGCGCCAGCGCTTAGCCATCGCGAGAGCCCTGGCCCAGCGCCCCCGCATCCTCCTCCTGGACGAAGCCACCAGCGCCTTGGACGCCCTGACCGAAGCGAAAATCCAATCCGAGCTCGAAGCCTTGGACTGCACCCGCATCGTCATCGCCCACCGCCTGAGCACCATCAAAAACGCCGGGCTCATCCTGGTCCTGGCCGGAGGCCGCATCGCCGAGCAGGGCACGCACGAGGAGCTGCTGGCGAAGGGTGGGCTGTATGCGGAGCTGGTGCGGGAGCAAATGGTGGGAGGGAGCGTGCTCTGAAGCCAGAGAGCCACTCCTGGGTCACGGATCGGATATCCTGGGAATTTATGTTCTGCAGAGCTCTTCGTTCATCAGAGCCCCGGCGGGTTGCGCATAATGACCCCTGAGTATCAGGCGCGGCTCTTTCGGCAGCGCAGCCAGACCAGAATCATTCGCTTCGACGAGCAGGTGGTCGCTGGGGCGAGCCTCGAAGACCTTGATTCAGCCCTTTGGGAACGCTTTCGCACCACGCGATCGCAGGGAGAACGCGAGGAGTTTCTCTCCAAACAGGGCATGGCGCGGCGCGACGAAGACGGCACCTGGCGACCGACGGTGGCCGGCGTGCTGATGGGGGCGCGAGACCCGCGGCGCTTTCTCCCCAACGCCTTCGTCCAGGCTGTGGCCTACGCGGGCTCGACGTCGGTACCCAGCAGCCCCGACGCCACCTACCAGCTCGATGCCAAGGACATCACGGGACCGCTCGACGAGCAGATCGTCGAAGCCTGCCGGTTCGTGGCTCGCAACGCCCGGGTCGCCGCCCGCAAGGACGTCGGCCGGATCGACATGCCTCAATTCGACATGACGAGCGTCTTCGAGGCCATCGTCAATGCCGTCGCGCATCGCGACTACTCCATTTACGGCTCGAAGATCCGCCTCAGACTCTATGACGATCGGCTAGTCCTCTATTCGCCCGGAGCCCTTCCAAACATGATGGACGTGGGGAGCATGAGATATCGCCAGTCCACGCGGAACGAAGTCGTCACCAGCCTGCTCGCGCGGTGCCCCGTGCCGGATGTCCCTTGGCTGAGCACGGACCGCCGGACCTTAATGGATAGGCGTGGAGAGGGCGTGCCCATCATCCTCGACAGGAGCGAGGCCCTCGCCGGCAGGCCCCCAGAGTACCGGCTGATCGATGACACGGAGCTTGAGCTGACCATCTATGCCGCGCCAGCTCTCGGGACGGATCCGGCGCCGCTTTGAGAGCGCCACCCCCTACGAGCACCCCTCCCCACCCACCACGCTGGCCACGGCGGCGCAGGCGTCGACTTGGACGAGGGGCACGGCGGGGACTCCGGGGGCGGAGGCGAGGGGGTGGGCGGTCTTGCGGACGATGTCGCGGATCTGGGCCGGAGTGAGCTTGGGGTTCTTTTCGAGCAGGAGAGCGGCGATGCCCGTCACCTGGGCGGCGGCGAGGGAGCTGCCGGAGAAGAAGTCGTAGGCGTTGTGGGGTGCGGTCGAAAGGATGTCGATCGCCGGCGCCGCCAGTCCCGCGCCTGCGGCGGCCCCAGGGCTGCGCTCGGTCGGCTTCGCCGGTCCTCCCTTGAGGTCGTCGCAGCCCAGCACTCCGATCACCCCCTTATAGGTGGCGGGGAAGGAGCGGCCCGGCGCGCCGCCATCCGCGGCCACCACCACGATGCCCCGCGACAGGGCCGCGCCCACCAGCTTGCCCAGGAGCGGGTCCTCCGGACCGGCGAGGCTGAAGTTGAGCACCTGGGCCCCCTGGAGGATGGCGGAGTCCACTGCCTTGGCCAGGGTGTAGCTGTTGCACGCCGCCTCCCGTGAGCCCGGAGAGCGCGGCCAGCAGGCCTTCAAGGCGTAGAGCTCCGCCCCCGGCGCCACCCCCACGATCCCCACGTCGTTGTTGGCCGCGGCGGCGATCACGCCGGCCACGGCCGTGCCGTGGACGTCGCTGGTGAACGTGCCCTCACCCACGTCCACGAAGTTGTTGGCCTTCACCACCCGCCCGCGCAGGTCGGGATGGTCGAAGTCGACCCCGGTGTCGATCACCGCCACCCGCACGCCCCGGCCGGTCGCCAGGCGGTGGGCCTGATCCACGCGCAGGGCCTGGGAGCCGTGCTGCAGGTGAGCATAGGGATCGCCGCCCGCGCCCTGGGTCTCGAAGGCCTGAAGGGGCTGCGCCACGCCGATACGAGGATCGGAGGCCAGGCGCTGGACCATCTCGTGCACCGATCGTCCGCGGGGGACCTCGAAGACCACGCAGTGCTCGCCGATCGAAGCCATGGTCCAGGCGAAGACGACGCGCATCCGATAGGTCTGCGCCAGCTCCGCCGTATTCCGCGCCCACAGGGACGGCGGCGCTGCCGGGTAGGTGATCATCACTTGTTGCGCCGTATCGCCCTGCGCTGCCGCCGGGTTGGCCGGACCGGACGGCCGATCGCCGGTCGCGGGGCCGGGGATGGTGCCCGCGCAACCCAGCAGAGCCCCGAGGAGGAGCGCCGCGGCGCCCCGGAAACCGTGCTTCACTGTGCGGACCTTCCGGGCTGCCCGCCGGCCGCCGGCTGGGCCAGGGTCACCACCGCCTCGGAGCGCAGGCGGGCGAGGACCACGGAGACGGGATCGCCCGCCGCCGGCACCTCCACGGTGTAGACCCCGATCGGGGAGGGGCCGGCCGTGATCTCGCCGCGGATGCCGTGGAGCAACTCGCGGATCTCCTTCTCCGTGGCCCGCGGCGAGAACATCACCCGCAGGGTCACCGTGGGGGCGGGCGCCGCGGCGGGGTCCGACAGCGTCTGATAGGTGACCGGCGGCGGAGCGGTGTGCAGCTCGCCCCAGACGAGCACTCCCACCAGGAGGACGATGATGGCCACCTGGGCCACCAGCGCTCCCCGCAGGGGACGGGGGGTCGCCGCGATCAGGGCGCGCAGGGGAGAGCCGAAGCCGCGATCCATCCCGTCCTCATCCTGCCAGTCCCGGGAAGGTTTCGGCGCCTTACGGCCCCGCTCGAGCTCGTCGATGCGGGCCAGGGTGCGCTGGAGCTGCACCGGGTGGGGCGAGGGGGCCGCCTCGCCCTGCCCCTTCACCGCCGCGGCCGTGCGCCGGCAGGTCTCCACCTCGTCCCGGCAGCGGCGGCAGAGGGCCACGTGCGCCTCCACCCGCTCCCGGTCGGGATCGGAGAGCGTGCCGTTGGCGACCCAGGGGAGCAGCTCCCAGATCCGCTGGTGCACCCGCTCGTCGTGATCCTGTCGTTCGTTCATCGATCTTCCCCTCCTAGCCAGCATGACTCGACACGCCCAGCTCCGGCAGCAGCTCCTTCAGGCGTCGCCGGGCGTGGAACATCCGCGTCTTGACGGTGTTGACGGGGCAGCCCACGATCTCGGCGATCTCCGTGTAGGCGAGCCCGTAGTAGTAGGCCAGCTCCACCACGGCCCGCTGCTCGGGCGACAGCGCGTGGAGGGCGCGGCCGAGCACGGTCGCCAGCTCTCGCCGCGCCGCCAGGCTCTCCGGCTCGTCCGCGGCCACCGGCTCCGGACCGTCCCCTCCGTCCTCCCCCGCCGGCGGCCGGCGCGCCAAGGCCTTCAGCGCCTTGTGATAGGCGATGCCGAAGATCCACGTCGAAGCCTTCGAGCGGCCGTCGAACCCCGGCGCATGGCTCCAGATGGCCAGCATGACGTCGTTGACCACCTCCTCCACCAGGTCCGCCTTGCGGGTGAGCTTCAACACGTAGCTGAACAGCCGTCGGTAATAGAGGTGATAGAGGGCCTCGAAGGCCTTGCGGTCTTTCGCGGCCACCCGCCTCAGCAGCACGAGCTCGTCGTCCGGTGGCATGCGAAGAGTATGTCCCGGAATGGGAGAGAAGGGTTCAATCTCCTTGAGAGAACCTTTTTCCCCTGCGTGGGGACTGACTCAACGGACTCTGGCTCGTCCATGGAGGAGACGTCTTCATGCAGCATCGCCGTACCCTCGAGCTCGCTGGCTTCTTTGTAGTCTTTGCCGCTCTCGGGGCCATCCCCGTGTGGAGCGCCAACTTCGACGTCTCGGTCGGTGGCTTCGGCGCCACCTTCAGTCCCGCCACTCTCGACATCCACGTCGGCGACACCGTGACCTGGCACAACGCTGGAGGCTCGCACAACGTGGCCGCTGACGACGGCAGCTTCTCGAATTCGATCTCGAGCGCCGCCTGGACGCTCACCCACACGTACACCACGGCGGGAACTTTCGGCTATCACTGCCAGGCTCATGGCGCCCCGGGGATCGGCATGTTCGGCACCGTCAACGTCGACACCAGCGGCCCGCCGCCGACTCCCCACCACGGAGAGCTCCGGTTCTCCCAGGCGAGCTTCACCGCCGGCGAGGCCGTGGGCCAGGCCACCCTCACCGTGCAGCGGGTCGACGGCTCGGACGGCGCCGTGTCCGTCGACTACAGCGCCACGGCGGGCACGGCCACCGCGGGAGCGGACTTCACCCTCGCCAGCGGCACCCTCAACTGGTCCGACGGCGACAGCGGCACCAAGACCTTCAAGGTGACGATCGCCAACGACACCGTCCAGGAGCCCAGCGAGACCATCCTCCTGGCGCTCTCGAACTCCCAGGGCGGCGCCACCCTGGACGACTCCCGGAAGACCGCCACCCTGACCATCCAGGACAACGACGGCACGCCCACCGGTCCACTCTCCGCGCCCACCAACTTGACGGCCACGGCGCAGTCCACCACCGAGATCGCCCTCGCGTGGACCGACAACGCGGGCAGCGAGACCGGCTACAGCATCGAGCGGAGGAGCCCGGGCGGCTCCTACGAGGTGATCGGCACGGTCGCGGCCAACGTCACGAATTTCACGGCGGGGGACTTGAGCGCAGCCAGGCTCTACTTCTTCCGCGTCCGCGCCACGGGCGCCGGCAACACCTTCTCCGCCTACTCCAACGAAGCGAGCGAGGCAACCAACGGCGTGACGGGGACCTGCGTGGCCAACGCCACCACCCTGTGCATCAACAACGGCCGCTTCAAGGTGGAGATCGACTGGCGCACCGGCAACGACAACGGCCACGGCCAAGCCGTGCCGCTGCTCTCGGCCCCCGACTCGGGACTGTTCTACTTCTTCAGCGCCTCCAACATCGAGATGCTGATCAAGGTGCTCAACGCCTGCGTCGCGCCGTTCAACCGCTACTGGGTGTTCTACGCCGCGACCACCAACGTCGAGCTCACCACCACGGTGACGGACACCGTGTCCGGCCGGGTGAAGGTGTACTTCAACCCCCTCAACCAGACTGCGGCTCCGGTGCAGGACGTCGATGCCTTCGCCACGTGCCCGTAGGTTGACGATGCTGACCCTCTTCCTGCTCACGGGTTGCGGCACGGTGAAGACGCCCACCGAGCCGCCGCCCGACTCGGGCAACGGGCCGGTGTTCACCTTCTCGCAGATCCAGCGGGAGATCTTCACGCCCACCTGCGCCAAGTCGGGGTGCCACGCGGCGGACACGGGCCAGGAGGGGCTGGTGCTCGAAGCCGGCCAGAGCTATGGGCTGCTGGTGGGCCATCCCGCCTCCGAGCAGGGGAACCTCAACCGCGTGGAGCCGGGCAGCCCCGAGCGCAGCTACCTGATCCTGAAGCTCAAGGGCGACCCCTCGATCTCCGGCGATCGCATGCCGCAGGACGGCCCGCCGTACCTCACGAACGACCAGATCGAGGGCATCGCCGGCTGGATCCGCGCCGGCGCCCCCAACAATTGAGGAGGATGAAATTGCGCCTCCTCATCCCATCCATCCTATTCGCCTTCTCCGTCCTATCGGTCCTATCCCCGGCCGCAGCCCAGGAAAATCAGCCCTACCAGCCCGTCCGCCGCGATCCCCTGGGCACCCGGCTGGTGAACGGCGCCACCCCCTACCCCGTGGGCGCGCGCACGCTGGAGGTGCTGTTCACCCATCGTTTCCAGGAGACCGTCCAGCGGGGCGACTCCCACGACCTCTGGGGCCTCGACAGCGGCGCGGACGTGGGGCTCGGCCTTGCCTTCGGGCTCACGCGCCACCTCGACTTCTCCGTCTACCGCGCCTCCTTCCAGGAAAACTACGAGCTGGCCGGCAAGTTCCTCGTCTTCGAACAGGCTTCGCGGGTGCCCGTCTCCGTCACCCTACGGGCAGGCACCGACCTCCTTCAGCGGCCCGGGGTCCAAGACCCGGGCCGCCCTTTTTTCCAACTGCTCCTGGCGCGGCGCCTCGCGCCGGGAGTGAACCTTCTGCTCTCCCCCTCCTGGGTGGCGGACACGCCGGGCTTGAAGAACGCCTTCAACGTCCCCATCGGCTTCACCTTCCCCCTGCCCGGCCGCCACCTCGTGGAGGTGGAGGTGATCCCCAGGAACCGCGACCTCGACGCCAGCCGCACGGCCTGGCACGTGGCCCTGTCCAAGGCCCTGGGCGCTCACATCTTCGAGATCGTCCTGGGCAACTCGCGGGCCACCACCGTGGACCAGATGCTGGGCGGCGACTCGGCCGCAGGCTTCCAGACCGGAGACGTCCGGCTCGGCTTCAACATCATCCGCGACTTTGCCTTCTGAATCGGGTTTTTAAAAGGGAGAAGCTTTTTGATCAGCAGGCCTCTCACCCGCCTCCTCGGCCTTGGGGCAGCCCTCGCCCTGGCCGCCTGCGCCGCCTATGAAGCGCAGCACGCTCCTCCGCCTCCCCGGCCGCCCGGCAATCCGGACGCCGAGCTCGCCGCCATCCTCCCTCCTGAGGGAGCCTTCAGCGAGCTGACCCCCGACGGCCAGGTCGCCCGCATCCGCGGCGAGGTGGAAGCGACCCGGACGGCCCTCACCGAGCAGGGGAAGTACGCGTGCTGCGTGCGGCCCTCCTGCACCGAGTGCCTGCTCAAACATGGCCAGTGCCACTGCCGCGACCACATCCACAGCCAAGGCCCCTGCGGCGAATGCACACAAGGATGGCTCGACGGCCGCGGCACTGTCGAGGGGATCGATGCCGGAGAGCTGTTGGAACGAAAATTGAAGAGTGTCGAAGACATGAACCAGGGGCATCCGAACCCCTGACTCCAGTCGGAGTAGGAATCATGGTTGCCCATAACCCCCTCCACAGATCCGGACGAGCGGCTTTCCCGCATCCGGCTCCTGCCTCAGGTGATGACGCCAAGTCGCCTCAGGGGATAGGGATGATAGATGCGGGCGGGGGGCAGCCAGCGAGCGATAAGCCGCACCATCCGGTCCCAGCGGACGTGACCGTTCTGGCTGCGCCGCGACAGCGCGCGGTGCCAGAGCCAGCCCACCCGAGACCGGAACAAGCGCAACGCCGGGCTGTTGGTGGGCACCCCGTAATACCGCAGGTGTCCGCCAACCACCGAGCGAAGCCACTGGCCCACCACCGGAATAGGGTCGTGCATGCGTCGCCGCAACTCGGCTTTCACCTCGCCCAGCTTCGACTGCAACCGTTTACGAATCGTCTGTCGGCGCACCGTAAATCGTCCGTTGCTCCTCTTCTTCACACAGATGTGTGTAAGGCCGAGAAAGTCGAACGTTTCCGGTTTCCCTTCTCCACGCTGCTTCCGGTTTTCCGCCGCGAACGGGCCGAACTCCAGCAGCCGCGTTTTGTCGGGATGCAGCTCCAGATGGAACTTCCCCAATCGCTCGGCAAGCTCCTGTCTGAAGCGCTTGGCATCCGATGCGTACTGGAACCCAAGCACGATGTCATCGGCGAACCGGACGACGATCACGTCGCCTTGGGTTTGCTTCCGGCGCCACGCCTGGACCCAGAGGTCGAACACATAGTGCAGGTACACGTTCGCCAGCAGCGGCGATGCGCTGCCGCCCTGCGGCGTTCCCTCCTCCACTCTGGTCCGCTTCCCTTCCTCCAGCACGCCGGCGTTCAGCCATTTCTGGACGAGTCGCACGACGCGCTGATCCGCGATCCGGTGCTCGAGGAACTTCACCAGCCAACCGTGGTCGATGGCATCGAAGAATCCACGGATGTCGACGTCGAGCACCCAGTTCACCTTCCTCGTCAGCAGTCCCGCGTACAGCGCATCCAGCGCTTGATGCTGGCTGCGCCCCGGTCGGAACCCATACGAGAAGCCTACAAAGTCGGCCTCGTAGATGGCGTTCAACACCTCAACCGTCGCCCGCTGGACGATCTTGTCCTCCAGCGCGGTGACTCCGAGCGGCCTTTGCCGCCCGTCGGTCTTGGGGATGTACACCCTACGGACCGGCTTCGCCCGGTACGCTCCGCGTTTCAGCCTCCCGGAGAGGTCTTGGAGATTGTCCTCCAGGCTCTCACCGTAATGCCGCCACGTCTCGCCGTCCACACCCGCAGCCGCGTCCCTCTTCAGACTGAGGTAAGCCTGCCGCAGCGTTTCGGGATCATAGACATGGTGCAACAGCGCCGTGAACCGCATCTTCCTATCCGTTCTTGCGGCTTGACGTACCCGCTCCAGCGCACTGGGCGCACCTGCCCGGCTCGGCGTCCGGAGCGCGTTTTGCTGGCGCGAGTTCCCTTTGGCCAGACCCCGTCCCTCCATCTCCTCCGCCACCGGTTGCCCGGATTTGTTCGGAGACTTCATCGGTACCTTGGGCCTGTCCGACTTCCCATGCCCGTTCATCGTCGGCGTACGTCCTTGGACTTCCCGACGCGTCCCGCGGCGCCATCTGCCGTGGGAGGACACAGGATCTCCCGGTTCTCGTGCGAGGTGTTTCCGTACGTGCACAGGGTCTCTGACCGCGCGGGGGCCCGACGCATCTCGCGATATCGATGCGCCGGATGGAGCCTTCCGCTTCTCCTTACAGCGTCGGCACCCCGGAGGAAGTGGCTTTCGCGGCTGAATACCTGGCCCGCACGTACCCCTGTCAACGCTTCGACGCCACCCTTGCGGGAAGCTCCGCATGACTCGGGGCCAGTGTGGGTCGCTAGCCCTTCACCGTATGACTCTTTCATTCACTACACCTCGCCGGTTTATCCCGGCGCACAAGGAGGCCCTCCATGAAAAAGCCTCACCTCTCCACGGCAATCCTCCTGACCCTCGTCACCTCCGCCGCCGTGGCCGCCGCCACCAGTACGGCGACCTACACGCCGCCGGCCGAGACCGGCGTGATCTTCACGGTGATCGACTACGCCCGGGCCTCCGGCAAGGCGCAGGCCACCTATGTCACGGTGGACTGGGGCACGATCCATCGCCAGAGAGTCTTCCTCGCCCCCTATAGCGCGAACTCCTGCTCCCGCACGACGCCCGCCGGCATCGTCTTCAAGCTCCGGCACAACGTACCCGGCTCGACGCCGCTGACGATCACTACCACGGGGACGATCGTCCGCGGTCCCTACCAGGGGGACATGCCGCTGGAGCTGCTGCACCCCTGCTATAAGCTGGTGAGTTAGGACCCCTCATCACCCCGGCCCTCTTCTCCCGGCCCCACCCAACCCTCCTCACCGGGAGACGAGGGAGAACAGCGAGACGGCTTCAACCGGGTTCCCCCGTTGATGGGCGTATAATTGCTTCCTGAACGTCGACAAGCTGTGATCGTCGGTCAGGAAGCGCGACATGAAGGACATCCCTCTCGACTTCCATCTGCGGAACGATGAAGCGAGAGGTGTCTTTGTCGTCCAACTCGTCGATCGCGCCTGGAAGGTGGAAGAGGACTTCTCCTTCGACTTCGCGAACAAGCGCCTGAGCAGGGTGCTCGAAGGGATCGAGAACAACCACTGCTCGCTCGACGACCTGAAGGAGATCGGCGTCAACCTCTGGACCGGGCTGATGACTGGCAAGGTCGGCGAGCACTTCGAGACGATCCGTCAGGAGATCGAGGAGCAGACCCAGGCGGGAGCCGATTTCGAGGGCGTACGATTTCAGTTTCGCCTCGGCCTGCCGCCCGAGCTCGAGGGCCTTCCCTGGGAGGCGCTCTACCAGGAACGGGACTTCGCCTTCCTCGCCTGCCATCCGGACCACTGCGTCCTGCGCTCGCCTTCCGCGCGGATCGCGGCTCCCCCTCCTCCCCCGCCGATCGACGACAAGCTCAAGATCCTCGCCGTCATCCCGTCAGGCTCCGGGCTGGACGCCGAGCACGAATGGCACAACCTGGAAGTGGCCGTGGGCGCGCTGCGCGACCGGATCCACCTCGAACGGCTGTCCGGCCGCGTCGACTCCGACCGTCTGGGCGACCGGCTCCGCGCCGAGCCCTGGGACATCGTTCACTTCATCGGTCACGGCGAGCAGGCGGAGTCCGGCAAGACGCTCATCCGCCTTAACAGCTCCGAGCCTGGCGAGGACGCGAGATGGATGGAAGGGGAGAAGTTCGCCAGCCTCTTCGTGGGCAGCCGGGTGCGCCTCGCCGTCCTCAACTGCTGCCTGGGCGCCAAGCCTTCGCCCTTGCGCAGCCTGAGCGGCCTGGGTCCCTTCCTGCTGCGGGCCGGCGTGCCCGCGGTCGTGGCCATGCGCTACGAGATCCCCGACGGGGTCGCCATCCGGTTCTCCGACAAGCTCTATCAGGAGCTGTTGAACGGCCGCGTGCCGGGCCGCGTCGATCTCGCTGTCGAGCATGCCCGCCGCTCGATCTATCAGACCGAGGACGAGGATTCAGCCCGCGCCTTCGTGACCCCCATCCTCTTCCTGGCTTCGGGCTGCGAGCAGCTCTTCAAGATTGAGCGTCAGGCCACACTGCCGCGTCCCGACCCCACGCCGTCGCCGGTGATTCTTCCCGAGGAGCTCGTGGACGCCCTGCGCCAGGGACTCTGCGTGCCGGTGATCGGCCAGCGGGTGCTAACCACGGGCGCCACACGCTCCAGTCCTCAGGTGATGGAGCCCCGGCAGCTCGCCAGGACCCTGGCCGAGAAGTTCTCCTATCCGCGCCTGAAAGATCTCGACCTCTGCGAGCTGGCCGGCGACTGGATGGACCTGACCATCCTCCAGTGCATCTGCCAGCATCACGTGGCCCGCACCAAGGGCGCCTCCTTCAGACTGACGAAGGAGGTTCAGAACGCCTACAAGGAGAGCCGCCCTCCGGCCCTGCTCAACCAGATCGCCGGGTGGGACGTCCCCGGCGTCTTCTACCTCTACTTCGACGGGTTGCTCGAGCAGGCGTTCGAAGAGACCAAGAAGTCGGTCCGCATCGTCGACGCCGTGGACGTGCCCGTGCCGCCGGGCACCGAGCCTCTCCTCGTCCACGTCCGCGGGACGCACAAGCGGGCCACGTCCCTCGTTCTCACCGAGCAAGACCACGACCGCCTCTGGGACCGCATCGGCCGCATGACACCGGGCATCGCCGAGCTGGTCCGGGGTCACATCGGCCGCAGCCCTCTCTTCCTCGGCGTCAACCCGCGCGATCCGCTGGTCAAGCGGCTGATCAGCAAGCTGCTGGAGGATGCCTCCCCCACTACGCTAGGCCCCGTCTTCTTCCTCTGCCGCCCAGGCGAGAAGGACGACCCCTACTGGGAGGAGTTCCCCATCGTCTGGATCGAAGGGGATCTCGAAACGCTCGCTACAGCCATGACCCAGGCTGTCCGGCAGGAGAGCTGATCCATGGCCGTGGCCGAGCGAACTGTAGAAGCTCCGGTTGAGCCCCGCACCGAGACCGGCCCCTTCAAGTTCCTCGACTTCTTCACCGACACGCCCGAGGACCGGCGGCGCTTCGGCGGCCGTGAGCGCGAAGTCCGCGAGCTGGTGGCCCGCATCGCCAACGAGTGGACGCTCGTGCTCTACGGCCGCTCGGGCATCGGCAAGACCTCCCTTCTCCTCACTGGGATCTTCCCCGAGCTCGAAACCCGCGGCTACCGGCCCGTCTACGCGCGCACGCTCACCGACCCCATCCGCGACCTCTGCCGGGCCGTGGACGACAAGTGCGGCACTGGAGGACCCGAGGAAGATCTTCGCACCGCTGTGGAGCAAGCTGTAGCTGGCGGCCCCCTGGTCATCGTCCTCGATCAGTTCGAGGAGTTCTTCATCCGCTTCCGTGACCGTCCGGAGGTCCGGAGCGCATTCATCGAAGCCATCGGCAGCCTCGTCAACGACCGCTCGCTGGACGTCACAGTGGTCTTCAGCCTGCGGGAGGATTGGCTCGCATCGCTCGACGACTTCCGCGAAAAGATTCCCGATCTCTTCCAAAACGAATACCGTCTCCGCCCGCTGACGGCCTTCGGAGTACGGCAGGCGATCTCGCGACCGCTGACCGACGCGGGAATCCCCTACGACGACGCGGTCATCTCGAAGCTCGTCGATCAGCTCGAAGATTCAGGCTTCGATCCGCCCGTCCTCCAGATCATCTGCTCCGAGCTGTACCGGGCGGCGGTCGAGCGGGCTAAAAGAGGCGTGCCACGAATTACGCTGGATGACGCCCAGAAGGTCGGCGATCTCGATGACATCTTCCGTCGCTGCCTGGACGGACTGGCCCAAGCCATCCCAGAGGAGAGAACACTCCTCGCCCGCATGGTCCTCGACGCCCTGATCACGGGGGACAACACCAAGCAGGCGGTCACGCTCGAAGATCTGCTCAAGGCGCAGTTCTCGGCGCAGAAAGAGGAGGTTCGCGAAATCCTGGACATCCTCGTCCAGCAGCGGCTCCTGCGCCGGCAGGTCCGGGACGGCGAGCCCTGGTACGAGCTGATCCATGAGCGCTTGGTACCCCATCTCAAACGATGGCTGGACGCCGATCCACGATTCTACGAATTTCGACAGGCACGCGACTTCGTGGAGACCAGCAGCAAGAGCGATCTTTGGCTCCGCAAGCCGGAAACTTTGTTGAACGCGGGCGTGATCTCGGATCTGTTGGGACCCTATAAGGAGAGGTTTCGCTTTCAAGACAAGGAGCTGGAGTTCATCTTCCGTAGCGCGGTCTACCGGCAGAGCCCTGACGTGGCATTCTGGGCGGAACGTCTGGGGCTCCGAGAGGTGATCGCGCTCCTCCTGTTCTTAGCCAAGTCGCCAAACGAACAGGAGCGCAACGGGGCTGCTATTGCCGCAGGCCGGCTCAACGATGGCGAAGAAACTTGGCGAAGCTCTGCCTCCGGCTGGCTCTCCAGGATCCGGCAGAAGTCGTCCGCCACAGTGCCGGGCTGTCTCTGTCCCGGTTCGCGGCAGAGGAGGAGATCCTGGCCGTGGCGTCGGCGCTCCGGCGCAAAGAGACTCGTAATGCAGCTCGTCAGACTCTGACGGATCTCCGGCTGGGAGGGCACTCCCTCAGGGAGCTCTCCTGGCTGAGCCGCTTCTGGGCAAAGAGACGAGCGGAGAGCCGTCTCAAACAGAGAATCGAGATTCATCAGTGCTCGAATGTCAAGCCGGCGCCGTCCAGGGTTTGTTCGCTGGCCTGCTCGGGCGGCCTTTGATGGGTGCGCCCTGGGCCATACTCGCTGCCAGGAAGGACAATGTGCCCACCCGCACAAATGGTATCTAGCAAACTAGCCTCGAAGTTAGGATTGATTCTATTCTGTGGGGGTCTTCTTCGGAGCTGCCACAGGGGGACTAGTCGCCTCGTCATTATCCAGGAAGCACTGGCCAAGGCCAGAGATGGACACTGGACAAGGGCTTGATCAAAAACAGTCATTTTACTATTTCATGGCGGTTTTCCTAGCGATCACTATGCAGGTTTCATACCAAGAGCGGGGCTATCACCTTGGCATAAAAAAATTTCTATGATACGCAATAGGACCATTTTCTTATCTATTCTTTTTTATCTCATCTTGCACTTTGCGCTTGGGGCCATTTTGGTGTTGGGTCGTCCGGCATTCTGGCCACGCGAATCTAATCGCCCGCTTGTCTGGGGCTGGAGTTTGCTGACGAGCCTAGGAAGTTCTCCGGGGTTCTTGTCAGACAATCCTTTCTGCTGAGTGCATCCCCCGGCAATTATACATTAATAGACTTCGGACCTCGTCAATACTGGCAGGCTGGATAGTTTTTATCGCCTCGAGTCGCGATCATGGTCTCCGAGCACAGAGACATCCCCTCGGTCCATTATAAAATCGTCGCACCGTCGACGCTATGCCGCACGCATCGCCGAAATCGTGTTGGAACGATTCTATGGTTTGCACTTTCTGTTGGGTGCACAACATCCATCTATCAGATCGACGATCCCCCTCTCTCCCTGGTCCACTAACGGTGCCCCTTCCGGAAGAAATTTCTCAGATTGCCCAAACCCGCCGGGGCTCTCCCGCATGGCGCAGAGCCCCGGCGTTGCCCTGGCGCAGAACCGCCGGCCGTGCGGTTGGCCCAGGGCTCCGGAACGGTCCGCCACTCCCACGGACCGCTCCGGGGATCGCCCGTAGGCGATCGGCCGGGAGCTACGGCTCAAAGGCCGCCCCCCGGCGAGTTCAGTTTTCAAAGATCCGCGCGTCCCCTCTCCGTTGATTTCGCTCGACGGCTCTTCCAGAGGTCGGATCTTCTTACGTCGGCGGCGGGCTCACCGTCCAAGACAGAGAGGAAGAAGGGTCGGCTGGCCGGCGTCCGAAGTCGGCTGGCCGACGTTCGCGATCCTCCGGCCGACGTTCGCGGGCCTCGCGCGAACGTCGGCGAGCCTCTGGCCGGCGCCGGCCGGACCCTGTTGAGCGTCGGCCGGACGATGACAGAACGTCGGCCAGTCGTACGCGAACGCTCAGCGGTCGATGGCGAACGTCGGCCAGGGGCTCGCTGACGCCGGCCGGTCGACGACGGACGTCGGCGAGACGAGTTTCGATCAGGAGAGTTGGACGCCGGCGAGCCGGCGCCCCGTATGCCTGCTTTGAAGTGGACAGCGCGGCTCCGAGGAATCTGTCGGATCCGAGGAGACCGCGTGCTCTTTGACAAACGACGTAAACGATGCCGAGGACGGCCGTCTCGGGCGGCGGCGGCTGTCCTTGTCTTGTCTCGCTGCAAGAACGTCGAGCTAAGTACACCGGACCGTAATTACGGTGACGTATCCCTGTCTTGACCTCACAGCCTGCCGGTGATTGATCGCACGGCCGCGGAGGTGTGGGCTTTTAGGCCCAACGGGTCGTCCTTCCTAAGCCCAGGGCAACGCCCTGGGTGTTGTGGCGACCATCTCCATGCGGCCTGAAGGGTCGCGCTACACAACCTATATATATCGCGCCCCGGTGGGGCTATCGAGGTGGTCGGTGACCGTCTGACCCAGCCCGTTGGGCTGGGCTGAGGGAGCCCTGGCCTTCAGCCCGGAAGAAGGCGCGTCCACTTTATCCGTTACCATATTTATGTGAGGAGTACTAAGAATCCTGTCTCGGAACGGCCACCGGGGCAACCAAGGCCCACTCACCCCGGTCCACCAGCGGCGCCCCTTTGCGGAAGAAATTTTTCACCCGATCCCCCAGATAATTCAGCACGTCCCCAAGGTCCGCGCTGAGCGTCCGGAAGCTGCGGTAGGCCGCGAGCACGCCCTTGGCTTTGACCGGCGCCACCCCTTTGGGTACCTTGAGGATCACGCCCAGGCGGGGCTCGTCTTCCTGGAAGAATTTCTCATTGTCCAAGCGCCAGAGGACCTCGCTGGTGTCCTTGCCGCGGCTGACGAGGCGGGCGCGCTTCACGTGATAGTCGCGGGGCGGAAAGACGAAGCCAGCTCCAGAATCGAGCTTGCCTTCCGCTCCGGCGCTCGCGAGGAGCGGAACGGCCGCCTTGGCGCGGAACTCCAGGGCTTCGGTGACGCCGATCTCCAGGTGCATGGTGGCCTTCGCCAGGGTCTCCCAGTCGCTGCCCGGGAAGACGTCGTGGGCCAGGGGACGGCGCTCCGGGGCCTCGCCAGGGTTGAACTCCACCTGGCACTCCAGGCGGTCGAAGGCCCAGCCCCGCTTCGGGAACAGGGTCACGGGGAAGGTCACGGCGTGGAAATCGAAACGCTCCAGCAGGGCCTTGACCCGGGAGTCGAGCTCGACGCCCCGCGCTTTCAGGGCTTCGGCGTCGAGGGGCAGGACCTCCGGACGGGGCCCGAACGCAGCCTTCTCCTTCTTCAGGGCCTGGAGGACGCCAAGGACGTCCGCCTCGGGGGCTCCGAAGCTCCGGCTTCCAGCGGAGCGCGCCACGCCTTCCCTGGATGCAACCCTCCGGGCCGCCTCGACCGCCTCGTCGAGCAGAGCGTCCCGATCCAGATCCTCGATGTCGAACGACAGCCGTGCATCTTCCATGCTCGTCCTCCTGAGCTGTCAGACACCGTCGCCGCGAGTTTCGGGGGCGCAGACCGCAGCCCCCAGGCTCAGAAGGGCTCGGTGATGCGGGAGACCTCGGGCAGGTGGGCGAGGGCGATCTGCACGAAGAGGTCCACGATGCGGGTGTCGAACTGCGTGCCGCGGGCGGCGTTGAGGCGGCGGAAGGCCTCTTCGATGGGGAGGGGGTCGCGGTAGGAGCGGCCGGACATCATGACGTCGAAGGCGTCGACGACGGCGACGATGCGCGCGCCCAAGGGGATCTCGTCCCCTTTCAAGCCGCTGGGATAGCCGGTGCCGTCGATCCTCTCGTGGTGATGCAGAACGAACAGGCTCACCCGCTCGAAGCCGGGGAGCAGGCGCAGGATGGCCCAGCCGTAGTCGGGGTGCTTTTTGACCTCGTCGTACTCTTCGGGCGTCAGCTTCCCGGGCTTCTTCAGGATCTCCTGAGGCACTCCCACCTTGCCGATGTCGTGCAGCAGGGAGGCGATCTCGACGTCGCGCAGCTCCCGGTCGTCGAGCCCGATCTGCTGGGCCACGCGCACCGCCCACTCGGCCAGCCGGGTGCCGTGGACGCCCGTGTGGAGCTCGGTCAGGTCGAGGATGGTGGTGAGGCTGCAGACCAGGGCCGAGGTCATCCGGCTGAGCTCGGATTCGAGCTGCTTGACCCGCAGCTCGGGGGAGAGCTCGCAGGCGGCGCGCGGCGGCGACGTATGGAGGAGCCAGGGGAGCTGTTTGTCGAGCTGGATCACGCCCCGCTCTCCGGGCGCACCAGCAGGCTGCGGTCGATCGGCACCTCGATCAACCGCCCGCCCTCCAGCACCAGGCAGAGGCGCAACGACGGGTACGGCTCGACGTCCATCTGGAGCTCGCCGTGCTCGTTCGTGCAGGTCGCGGTCATGACCTCGTCGCCGCTCATCAGGAGGACGGGCACAGTCGTCACCGGGCGCAACGGGTGCTGCATGTCCACGAGCTGTCCCACGAGCGCCGCCCGGGAGGCGCGGGGCTCCGGCTCCAGACGGAGGTCGAGGTACAGCTCCTCGGCCTGGTAGAGCAGGTGCCGGCTCGTGACGTCCCGCCGCCGGACTCCCTCGACCAGAGGGGAGTCGTCGGTGTCGAGCACCAGCCGCACCGGCAGCCGGGTCAGCCCTGCGATCATCTTGCCTGCAGAGGATTCCATCTCATCCCTTCCTAGGAAGTCAGAGGCGTGAATTCGAAATCGAAGCCCAGGATGATGGTCTGGCCGGGGTCGAGCCGGGGCCCGCTCCCGGGGGCGAAGCGGAGTTGCAAGGTGGGTGCCGGGACTTTCCAGTCTAGCTTCTTGTCGTTCACCCGAATCGACTTGAGGCCGCCGTTGGCAGCCGGCCACTGGAGGTCGATGCGGTCGAGCAGGATCGCCGCGGACCCGGTGTTGGTGATCTGCCAGGTCATCGAGAAGCCCGAAAAACCGAGCTGGGTGCGGGACTGGACGGCGCACCCCGGGTCTGCCGGGGGCGGCGGATAGGTGGCCGTGCAGCCGCCCGCGAAGGTCAGGGCGATCGTGTAGTCCGCCCGGTCGGGATGGTCGTAATCCAGCCCGTCCGCCATCTTCTGAACCGCCTGCGCGAGATCCGCCCGCCCGAAGCCGGCGGCGCCGTCCGGGCTCCCCACCACGGGGACGGCGCGGGAGAGCGACGCGCTCGCCCGGTAGAAGTCGGTGATGACCGCCGCCTGCCCCACACCTCCCTTCTGGCTGGCGAAGACCGCGGCGACGCCGCTGATCCAGGGAGCCGAGAAGGAGGTGCCGGAGGCGAGGGCCCAGCCGCCGCCGGGATAGGAGGTCACGACGTCCTCGCCGGGCGCGGCGATGGTCACCAGGTCGCGGCCGTAGTTCGAGAAGAGGCTCAGGTGGTCGTCGATCGTGGTCGAGGCCACGCCCAGGATGTTGCCCAGGGCTGCCGGATAGACGAGGACCTGCTGGCCGTCGTTGCCGGCGGACGCCACGCAGGCGACGCCATGGTCCGCCGCGTAGTTGACGGCCCGCATCAGCTCCGGCGAGGGCTCCTCGACGCTGAAGCTCATGTTGATCGCCGTCACCCCCTGGTCCACGGCGTAGTAGATGGCGCGGATGACGTCGGAGATCCTGCCGCTGCCGCTGCCGTCGAAGGCCTTCAAGGGGAGGATCTTCGCCTCCGGCGCCACGCGATGGACGACGCCCGCCACCAGGGTGCCGTGGCCGAAGGCCGGCGGCACGGTGGCCGGGTCGAGCTGGCTGGTCTGTGTGACGTCGAGCACTGCGACGGTCGAGGCATTGAGCGGCATCACCTGGCTGGCGCCGAGGATGGCTCGCGTGCGCTGGCCGAGGATGGCCCGCGTCCGCTGGTCGAGCACGTCCTCCCACTCCGAGGCGCCGGGTTTGTCGCGGGTGAAGTCGTAGCCGGGCAGCAGGGCGTTCTTCAGCAGCGGATGGTCGGGATCGACGCCCGAGTCGATGACGGCGACGACGGCCCCCGCCCCCCGGGTGAGCTTCGTCGCCTCGTCGATACGCAGCACCGTTGCCGCCGGCTGCTGGACGTAGGCCCGCCAGACCAGGCGCGAGGTGCCGTCCGGGTTGGTGCCGAAGGGGACCTCGATCACCGCGTCGATGAGGTCGCGGACGCCCAGCCGCACGCCGGTGATCCGGCCGTTGGCGTCCGGCCAGGTCAGGGCGATGCGGCTCAAGGTGAGGAGCTGCCCGCTGGCGTTGGTGATCTGGAACCGGATTTCGCCCTTCCGGACGTCGAGCACCTGGCGGATCGCCGTGCCCGGCACGGTCTCGGCGAAGCCGAGCGTCAGGCCGTAGCCGGCCGGATTCTGGCCCGGCGGATTCTGGAAGGTGAAGCTGAGCTGCGCCGTGGTGTTGTTCGGGATCTGGCGGTCGGTGACCGGCCCCAGCCAGTAGGAGTCGATGGCGGCGCCGGGCGGCACCAGCCGGGAGGCCTGGACGACCGCGCCGAGGATGGCCCGCGTGCGCTGCTCGAGCTTCAGCCCCGGGTAGGTCTCGGGCAGGGAGGCGAGCACCGCCGGCTCGACGCCCGCGACGTCGGGGTCCGCGGCCAGGGCTTCCTGGATCGCCGGGTCGGGTGTGGAGCCCTGGGGCGCCCGCACCAGGTAGACGCTGCGGCCCAGGGGGTCGGGCGAGGCCACGACCGTGCGGATCACCTGTAGGCCGTTGCGCTGCGCCAGCTCGTCGATGCGGGAGGCGGCGACGCGCACGAGGAAGTCGTTGGTCGCGGGCCTGGGCGCCTGCCGGGCCGCTGCCGCCAGCGCTCCAGCCAGCACCAGGAGGAGGAAGCCGAGAAGGAGGAATGCCGACCGTTGCCGGAAAGCTCGCATCACGGTTTCTCCAGCCCGTCGAGCGCCTGCTTGACGTCCAGCCGGCCGTGGCCGCTGCGCGCGTGGCCGGAGCCGTGCACGGGCAGCGAGTGGGCCAGGGCGTCGACGCTGAGGAAGTAGTTGGTCCGCACAGGGAGCTGGTCGGCGTGGTTCTTGTCTACGAAGAGGGCCACGGTGCCGCTCACCCAGGGCGCGGCAAAGGAGGTGCCCGAGACCAGGGCCCAGCCGCCTCCCGGATAGGTGGTGATCACGTCCTCACCCGGCGCCGCCACCGTGACGAGATCGTCGCCGTAGTTCGAGAAGTCGCTCAGGTAGTCGCGGACGTTGGTCGAGGCGACGCCGATGGCGTCGCCCAGGGCGGCGGGGTAGACGATCGTCTCCTGGCCGTCGTTGCCCGCCGCGGCCACGCAGGTGACGCCCTTGCGCGCCGCGTAGTTGACCGCCCGCAGCAGCTCCGGCGAGAAGGCGTCGACGCTGAAGCTCATGTTGATGACCTGGGCGCCGTGGTCGACGGCGTAGTAGATCGCCTGCACGACGTCGAACAGGCTGGCCTCGCCGTTGGCGTTGAACGCCTTGAGCGGCATGATCTTCGCCCCCGGCGCCACGCGGTGGATGACGCCCGCCACCATGGTGCCATGCCCGAAGTCGGGCGGCACGGACGCGGGGTCGATGGGCGACGAGGAGGACGCCGAGGCGTTGAGGATCACCGTGGCCGCACCGAGCCGGGTGCCCGTGGCGCCGGCGAGCGGCGTGCCCGCCTGCTGGCCGAGGATGGCGCGCGTGCGCTGGTCGAGCAGGTCGTCCCACTCCGAAGCCGTGCCCGGCTGGGAACGGGTGAAGTCGTAGCCGGGAACGAGGACGTTGCGCAGCACCGGATGGTCGGGATCGACGCCGGTGTCGATGACCGCCACCACCCCGGCGCCGAGAGTGGAGAGGTTCGCCTCCGCCAGCCGCAGCAGGTCGGCGGCCGGCTGCCGCACGTAGGCGGTCCACAGGCGCTGGGTGCCGAGCAGCGTCTCTGTGCGATCCGCAACGGCACCCAGGATGGCCCGGGTGCGCTGGTCGAGCTTGACCTCGCTCCCCGTCTCGGGGAGCGCGGCGAGGACGACCTCCTCGATGTCGAGGGCGCCCGGCTCATTGCCGCGCACCTCCTGGAGCACAGCCTCGGGGTCGACGCTCGGCGCGGCGCGCACCATCAGCAGCACCGAACGGCCGTCGCCGTCGGGCGACGCCGCCAGACGCGCCACGACCTCCAGCCCGTGGCGTTGCGCGATGGCCTCCGCCTCCGCCGCGGAGGCGCGCAGCATGAAATCGCGGGTCTCCGGCTTCCTGACCTCGGCCGCACCGGCTTGCGCCGCGAGACCGATCCCCAGCAGCAACCCTGCAAGTCGCGTAGAGATTCTCATCCTCTGTCCATCCGACTGAGAGATCCGGGACACAACAGTACTGCTAAACAATGGCAGACACAACAATAGCAAATTTCATACCCAGTTCAGGAGCCCGCAGATCCCGCCTTCCTCCCCGGCGCTCCCTGGGAGCCGGTATCCGCCGGCGTCCGGCAGTGAAAATTTTTTTACGCACAGCGCGCAATTTTTAGCACGGCGCCGGAGATCCGCCGTTCCGGGGATCGATTTCGAAGGGCTTGCCGACCAGGACGAAGGGGGCCCAGTAGTAGGGATGAGGATAGGCCTCGCGCAGCTCCTGCATGGCGAGGCGGGCGGCGAGAGCCGGGTTGGGCCGGCGGGAGAGCTGGCGGTAGAAGGCGGACATGAACTCGGCCGTGCTGCGGTCGTGCACGTCCCACAGGGTCACCATGGCCGAGTGGGCGCCGGCGTAGAGCAGGCCGCGGGTGAGGCCGATCAACTCGTCGCCGCTCTCCACCACGTTGAGCCCCGTGCCGCAGCCGGAGAGCACCACCAGCTCGGAGGCGAGCTCGAGCTGGTAGAGGTCGAACAGCGTCAGCCGCGAGCCGCCGAGCTGGATGGCGGAGAACATGGGGTTGTCCTGGCGGAAGAAGCCATGGGTGGCGATGTGCACCAGCCGGGCGCCGGCGCCCAGGGCGCGCAGCCGCTCCTCGGTGGCCTCCTCGGCGAGCAGGAGCTCGGCGCCCGGCAGTGTCGCGGCCACGGCCTTGACCTCGTCGAGGATGCTGGGGGTCAGCCGGTCGGGGATGCCGAGGATCAGCGAGCCCCGGCCGGCGGGGGCCTCGCGCGCGCAGCACATGGCGAAGACGCTGGCGCTCGGCGCGTAGGAGAGGGTGAAGCGGTCGATCAGATAGCGCTCGCCGTCGAACAGGGCATGGAAGGGCAGGTAGTGGAGCGAGCCGTGGGGGACGATCACCAGGTGCTCGGCGTCTTCGAGCAGCTCCACGACCGGCGCCAGCAGCTCGGCGTGGAGCTCGCTCAAATGGGCGCGCGTGGCGGCGTGGATCTGGGCGGCGAAGGTGCGGCAATAGTCGGCGCCGAGCCGGAACTTCGAGAGCTGGAACTGGAGCAGCCGCTGCAACTCGCGCACCCGCAGGCCGGTGGTGATCGGCCACACCTCCAGGAGGCCGGGCCCCACCAGGGCGACGTAGAGGATGCCGCGGGCCTCGTAGTACTCGACGAGCACGCAGTCGGGCGGGATGGCGGCCTGGATCTCGTCGACGTCGAGCGTGGCCGCGGTCTGCAGCGAGCCGAGCTCGGCGTCGGCCGTGCGCAGCTCGCTCAACGTCTCGAGCAGCTTCGCCTCCTGCTCGCGGCTCAAGCGCCGCAGATCCTCGATGCGCGCGCGGCGGGCCTCGGCGCCGTCCCCCGCAGGGCTGGGCGGCGCCTGCAGCTCGTGCACGTCGATCTGCCGGTAGTACCAGTTCAGCTCGTCGCGCAGCCGCCGCATGCGGTCCACCAGCTCGCTGTGGGTGGAGCGCGACGGCCGCAGCGCCTGGGCGCGGAAGGCGATCAGGTCGGCCAGGCTGCGCGACTTGGCCTGCTCGACGTAGGTGAAGGCGTCGCGCGGGTCCTCTGTGAGCGCCACCAGGCTTTGGTAGAGCTCGAGCTTGTCGCGGAAGAAGGAGATCTTGAGCTCCTCGCGGTGCAGGTGGGCGCGCAGGTTCTCCAGCAGGCCGTGGGCGGCGCGGTAGGCGGCGAGGGCCGCGGTGCGGTCCCCCAGCGCCTCCTCGGCCTGACCCAGGACGAACCAGGCCTTGGCGCTGGAGGCGGGGATGTCCAGCGCATCCAGGCGGCGCAGCGCCGCCCGGCACCGCTCGCGGGCCGCGCGCGGCTGCCCCACCTGCAGGTCGATGCGAGCCAGGAGCACGTCGCACAGGGCGGCCCGCGCTCCCTGCCGGGCGCTCTCGAAGAGCTCGCGGGCACGCTCCGCCAGGCGCCGCGCCTCGGGCGAGCGGCCGGCCTCGTAGAGGATCAGCGCCTGGTAGAGATCGATCGCCGCCGGCCACACGAGGTTCTCCTGCGCCACGAAGCGCTGGCGGGCTTCGTCGAACAGCCGCAGGGCCTGGAAACTCCGCCCCTGCTGGTGGGCGGCGATGGCCAGGAAGGCGACCGTCTTGGCCCCCTCGTAGGGCAGGGCCAGCTCCTCGAAGGCGGCGAAGGCGAGCTGGGCGAGCCGCTCCCCCTCCTCGGTCAAGTTGAGCTCCAGGTAGATTTCGGCCTGGTCGAGGTCGCAGAGGGCCAGCTCGTAGGGATCGCCGGCTTCGAGGCTCCACGCCCGGCTGCGCTGGTACATCTCGAGCGCCCGTGTGTATTGGCCGCGCTGGTAGTAGAGGTAGGCGATGTTGTAGTCGGCCTGAGCGGCGGCGAGCGCCATGCCGTGGCGCTCGCAGTAGGCGCTGAGCTCGCCGTAGGCCTCCAGGGCCTGTGCGAAGTCGTGCAGCTCGATGGCGCAGACGCCGACGTTGGTGAGCACGGCCACGAGGTCCTGGGGATCGCCGATCTGCCGCAGCTCCGCGAGCGCGGCACGGAAGAGCTCCAGGGCCGCGGCGTGGCGATCCTGGCGCACGAGGATGTTTCCCTCGTTGCTGGCCAGACGGGCCAGCAGCAGCCGGTCGCCGTGGCGGGTGAAGACCTCCCGCGCCTGCCGCGCGTCCTCCAGGGCCTCGCGGAACAGCCCGAGATAGCTCGAATTCTGCAGCGAGCTGCTGAGCACCACGGCGGCCTCGATCTCGGCCCCCACGGCGCGGAAGCGCTCCACCGCGGCGCCGTAGTGGCCGCGGGCCTCTTCGTAGCGGCCGGAGAGGTAGGCGGCGTGCCCCCGGCTCTTGGCCGCCAGGGCGCGGCAGAAGTCGTCTCCCACGGCCTCGGACAGCCAGGAGACCGCCCGCGCCAGCCGCTCGGACTGGCGCAGGTCCTCCAGGGCATAGCGCACCAGCTCCCTGCTCAGCCGCTCTACCGCCGGCCGGCCGTGCAGGTCCGTGCGGGCCGCCAGGAAGGTCCGGCTCTCCGCCTCGTCCTCCAGACCGGCGAGGTGGCCGATCCAGTCGTCTTCGTGTCCCGTGATGCCGGCCATCAACGCCGCCGGTCTTTCCGCCAATAGAGCTCCTCGACGTTCCAGAGGAGATGGTCGTCGAGGACCGCGGGCCGGAGGTTGCCGAGGCCCGCCTTCGCCCCCACCAGGACGTTGGGGGTCACCAGCGCGATCAAGGGGCGCTGCTCCATCACGATCTCCTGCACCCGGTCGTACAGCCGCCGGCGCTCCTGGGGATTGCGCTCGGCGAGCTGCGCCTTCATCAGATGGTCGATCTCCGCTTCCCAGGGCGCGAGCGGCCCGCTCCCGGGTGAGGCGCCAGAAGTGGTGGCTGCCGTCCGACAGCAGGATGCTCATCGAGGGATTGGGATCGGCGTCGCCGCCGTCGAGCCCCAGCACGGCTGCGTCGTAGTCGTAGGAGGTGAAGAGCCGGTCGAGCACGGCCTGCAGCTCCAAGGCGGCGATCTTCACGTCCATGCCGATCCGCCGCAGGTCCTCCTGGATGAGGGTGGCCATGGGCCCGCGCTCGGCATTGCCGGCCACCACCAATAGGGTGAACCCCACCCGCGCGCCCGCCGGGTCGTGCAGGGCGCCAGCGGCGTCCCAGGAGAAGCCGGCGGCGCGCAGCAGGCGGCGGGCCTCGTCCGGGGCGTAGCGGGGTGGCGGCAGCGCCTTGTCGAGCCAGTGCGAGCCCGGCGTCTCGTGCGAATTGAGCGGTGTCGCCCGGCCGCGGTAGACGACGCGCACCAGGGCGTTGCGATCGATGGCAGCCGACACCGCCTGGCGGAAGGCCGTCTGGCGGAACCACCCCTGGCGGCGCCGCAGCTCCGGCAGGCGCCGGGTCCCCAGGTCGTTCTGATTGAAGAAGAGGAAGTTGAGGTCGAGCCCCGGACCGGCGTCGGTCAGCCGCAGGCCGCGCCGCGCCCCGTCGCGGGAGAGACGGTCGAAGCTCTCGGCGCTCAGCCGGTCCACCACGTCGAGCTCCCCGGCCTCGAAGCGCACGGCCTGGGCGTCGGCACTGGGCACGGTGAGGAAGACCAGCTCGTCGAGATAGGGCTCGTCCTGCTTCCAATAGAAGGGATTGCGCTCCAGCACCAGCCGCTCCCCGGCCCGGCGCTCGCGCAGCCGGAACGGCCCGAGACCTGCCATCTTCGCCGGCGGCGTGTCGATCCCCCAGGCGCTGGCCAGGGTGCCGGCCCGGTAGGCCGCTTCAAGCAGGTGGCGCGGCAGGATGGCGAAGCCGTCGAAGAGCCGCTCGGCCACGCCGTAGGGCTCGGCCAGGCGGAACTCGACGGTGCGGTCGTCGACCTTGCGCACCTGGATGGGCTCACCGCCCACGATCAGCAGGTCGCGCTGGGGGGAGTCGACCTTCTCGTCGAGATAGACCTGGAAGCTGAAGACCACGTCGTCGGCGGTGGCCGGATGGCCGTCGGAGAAGCGCAGCCCCGGCCGCAGGACCAGGGTGTAGCGGCGCCCGTCGTCGTCCACCGTCCAGCGCTCGGCGAGGGCCGGCTTCGCCTCCTGGTCCTGGCGGTCGATGTGGACCAGATTGGCGTTCATCGCCTGGATCACCGACACGCTGGCCGCGTCGGCGGCAGTCACGGGATTGAACGTCCGGGGCTCCGAGCTCAGGGCCGCCACCACGCGCCCGCCCCGGTGCGCTTCGCCGGCGCGCCTTCGCGGGCTCGCTCTTGGCCGCCGATTGGGACGCCGGACCGTCGCAGCCCGCGAGCGCGAGGAGCCCGGCGGCCACTAGAAAGCTTCTCAGGATTCCAGACATCTCCTTAGACCTCACCGGCCTGCAATCGCTCCCGGATGTGCTCGGCGAGGATATGGTAGCTCAGCACCACCCCGGTCAGAAGCACTGCGGGCCAGAGCATCCAGCGATAGGCGATCAGCACCTCGTAGCGTTCGAGCTCGGCGAGCATCGTCCCCCAGCTCGGCACGGGCTCGGCCACCCCGAGGCCGAGGAAGGACATCGCCACCTCGGCCAGCACGTACTGCGGCACCAAGAGGGCGAGCTGCGTCAGGGCCACGCCCACGGCCTGGGGCAGCACGTGGCGGCGCAGCACGTAGAGGTCCGAGCCGCCGAACCCCTGGGCCGCCAGCACGTAGTCGCGTCCGCGGGCGGCGAGCACCGCGCCGCGCACGAGCCGCGCCGGCCGCGCCCAGCCCACGGCCCCGAGCACAGCGACCAGGAGGAGGAAGCTGCCAGAGGGCGCGAGGTCCAGGGGGAGCACGGCGCGCACCGCGAGCAGCAGGTAGAGCCAGGGCAGGGCGAGGAACAGCTCGCTCGTGCGCATCAGGATCTGATCGGGCCAGCCGCCCCGGAAGCCGGCCACCGCGCCGGCGACGAGCCCCAGCACCACCGCCAGGGACGCGGCGAGGAGCCCCGAGAACAGCGAGATCCGGGCCCCATAGAGCAGCCGCGAGAGCTGGTCGCGGCCGAAGCGGTCCGTGCCGAGGAGGAAGATGCGGGCCGGCTCCTCCACCCCGAACAGGCGCACCCGGGCGCCCGTGCGGCCCGGAGGCGCCGGCACGAGGAAGCGGACGGGGAAGGCCCGGGTCCTATCCTCTATATAGATGCCGGGAGCGCCGGGCCTCTCCACATCTATATAAAGGAAGGGGCGCAGGTGGAGCCGGCCCCCGGCGTCGCGGAAATGCAGGCGGACCGGCGGGGCGTAGGTGTGCTCGCGGTCCTGCTCGTCGAAGCCGTAGGGCGCCAGGAACCCCGCTCCCAGCGCTGCGGCGTAGAGCAGCGCCAGGAAGCCGGCCGCCACGGCGAGCGACACCTTCCGGCCTCTGATCACGCTTCGGGTCACGTGCCGCGCACCCGCGGGTCCACCCAGTAGAGGAGGAGGTCCGCCACCAGATTGCCCAGCACCAGGAAGACACTGGAGAGGAGGATCGCGCCCACCACCACGTGGAGGTCGCGGGCCAGGATGGCTTGCAGCAGGAGAGGCCCGAGGCCGGGCCAGCTCAGGATCACCTCCACCAGCACCGATCCCGAGAGCAGGCCGGCGATCGACAGCCCCAGCAGCGAGACCAGGGGCTTGGCCGCCGCCGGCAGGGCGTGGCGCCAGAGCAGCCGCCGGCGGGGGATGCCGTGGCCCCGTGCCGCCTGCACGAACGGCGACTCCAGCGCCTCGGCCACGGCCACGCGGACGTGGCGATACACCACCGGGAAGGCCGAGAGCGCGAGCACCACGGCCGGCAGCGCCAGATGGGCAACGAGGTCCCGCGCCCGCGCCCAGCCGCCGAGGGCATCAGCGTCGAGCGAGGCCATGCCGCCGGCCGGCAGCAGCCCCGTGCCCGCGGCGAAGGCCAGCCCCAAGAGGGCCAGCACCAGCTCCGAGACCGCCAGCAGCACGGCGCTGGCGGCGAGGCCGAGGCGATCCCCCCAGCTCCCCTGCCGGGCCGCGGCCCACACCCCGGCGGGGACCGCCACGATCCAGGCGAGGATCATGGCCGTGAGGGCCAGCACCAGCGTATTGCCTGCCCGGCGCCAGAGGAGCGGCCCCACCGGCGCGTCGAACGCCACCGACCAGCCGAGCTCGCCCGAGGCCACCGACCCCAGCCAGCGTACGTAGCGCACGGGCAGCGGCCGGTCGAGACCGTAGCGGGCCCGCAGCGCCGCCACCGCGCCCGGCGAGATGCGGGGATTGAGCCGCATCTCCGCCACGGCGTCGCCAGGGGAGAGGTCCGCCAGCAGGAAAGAGAGGATGGAGACCCCCAGCAGCAGCAGGAGCCCATAGCCCAGCCGGGAAGCGACGTACCTCACCCAATCTCCCCACCCTGAAGGGTCCGGGCTGCAGCCACCAGCTCACGGCTGGCGGGGTGCAACAGGTCCGCGGGCGCGGCGCGTTCGACGATCCGGCCGCCGGCGAGCACGGCGACCTCGCCAGCCAGGGCGCCCGCCAGGTCCAGGTCGTGGGACACGAGCACGAGGGCGAAGCCATGCGCGGCCTGGAGGTCGAGCAGGAGGTTGGCGATCTGCTTCTGGAGGGGGAGGTCGAGCCCGGTGAACGGCTCGTCGAGGAAGAGCGCCCGGGGCCGGGTGGCGAGGGCCCGGGCGAGGAGGAGCCGCCGCTTCTGGCCGCCGCTCAACCGGGGCACCGGCCGGGAGGCCAGAGCCGGCGGCAGTCCCACCTGGTCCATCAGCTCCAGGGCCCGCTGCCGCAGGTCTCCCATCCTCTGGATCCCCTGGATTCTCATCGGCTCCTCGACGGCGTCCAGAGCCGTGAAGCGGGGGTTGAGAGCCGCCGCAGGGTCCTGAAATACGAGCTGCAATCCAGGCCGGATCGCCGCGCGACGCCGCCGGGGCAGGCTCGCCAGATCCTCGCCGTCGAGCCAGATCTCCCCTCCATCCATCTCCTCCAGAAGTGCCAAGCAGCGGATCAGGGTCGACTTGCCGCTACCCGATCGGCCCACCAGGGCGAGCCGCGCGGCCTTGCCGAGCGTGAGGTCCACGCCGTCGAGAGCGGAGACGGTCCGCCGGGCGCCGAACGGTCGCCGGAGCGTGTACGTCTTGCGCAGGCCCCGGACCTCCAGGAGCGGCTCGCCCGCCTCCGGCTTCGCTTCCTCCACGGGCACCGGAGACGCCGGGTAGCGCAGCAGCGACTCCGGCGTTCCCTGCTCCACGATCCGTCCGGCGCGCATCACCATCACCCGGTCGGCGATCGCCGCCAGCACCCGTGGATCGTGGCTGATGAAGAGCAGCGCCAGCCGGTGCCGCCCTTTAAGGTCCCGCAGCAGCGCGAGGATCTCGATGGCCACGGCCGCGTCGAGCGAAGCCGTGGGCTCGTCGGCGATCACCACCGGCGGCCGGCAGACGAGGGCGCGGGCGATGGTGACCCGCTGGCGCTCGCCGCCGCTCAACTGATGGGGATAGGAGGCGAAGATCCGGCCGGGATCGGCGAACCCCATCTCGTCGATCGCCCGCGCCGCCTCCTCCCGGCATCGCCGCCACGGCAGCCGGCGGTGGACGCGCACCACCTCCGCCACCTGCTCTCCCACCCGGATCACGGGATTGAGCGCCAGCGCCGGCTCCTGGGCCACGAGGCCGATGCCGGCGCCGCGAACCCTCTCGAGCTGCCGCTCGCTTAAAGCCACCAGCTCGCGCCCCGCAAGGCGCACCGAGCCGCGGACCACCCGGCCGTTGGCGGGCAGCAGCCCCGGAATGGCGAGCGCCGTCGTGGTCTTGCCACAGCCCGACTCGCCCAGCAGCCCGAGCGCCTCCCCGGGCCCGATCGCAAACCCGATCTCCTCCACCGCCGGAGCCCACTCGCCACGAATCCCGCGATAGTGCACGGCGAGATCCCGCACCTCCAGCGGGTTCACGGCCTCGGCAGGCTGTAGGCTTTCAGGCAAGAGGGCACGCTCATTCTTCATGGTAGCTGAGCGGGGAGTAAGCAGAAAGAATACCCCCGCCGTAATCTGTCCCGTAATCTCCTTCCTCTATTCTCTCCTCGCTGACCAAGGCCTCATCTCTCCGGCGCGCGTTCCCGAATGGCCGCGGCAGCCACACCCACAGTCTCCCCCCATGCGAGCGCGAGCTCGCGTGGATCTGGGAGCGGCGCCTCGGGCGTAGGGGCCGCTCCCCCCCTTTTTCTCCCCCAGCGAGTGCGGCAGACTGGCGATCGAACCCTCTTCGGTTCCTTAATGTGATCCGTAAGGTTGGCCCTCTAAGCTGAAGTTGCACGTCGGGCCCCGCGCCGGGCGGCAACGATTCCCCTCAAGCGGAACGGCCCACTCCTCCATGCTCGAGCGCCGTTCCGCCTTTTTTTATCTCGGTGGCGGGGGACGGGGCCGGCGCCGGCACGCCAGGGACGGCGAGGCTCCGGTGGCCGTTCTTCCCCACGCTGCGCACGGCGAAGAACTCGTTGTCGGTGCTGGTGCCTTCGAGCACCACCGGGCCGGGCTGATCCACCGTCCGCAACACCTTCCAGCGCGTGTCGGTCGTCTCCCGGGTGAGGATCTCGAATCCCTTGCGCTCCGGGTCGGTCTCCGCATCGATGGCGATCTTCGCCGACGGCGTCACCGCACCCGAGAGCACGGCCGACTTCGGCGGCGCCGGGGCCGCGGCCAGCTCAGCCAGGATCGCCTGGTTGAGAGCCGCCACCTCGGCCAGGAAGGGGAAGTCCATGAAGCGGATCAGGTCGCCGTACTGGACGCCCTTCTCCTCCCGCACGGTCTGGTGCTGGTGATCGTAGACCTCCAGGGGCTCGGTGAAGCGGATGGCAGGCAGCCCGGCTTCGGCGAAGGGGATGTGATCGCCGCCGCGGCCGAAGCGGTCGCGCCGGAAGACGAGGCGCACCCGCTGCCGCCCTACCACCTCCTCCAGCAGACGGGCCATCTCGCGGCCGGGCGAATCGACGCCGTCCGGCCCGCCCTCGCTGAAGACGCGCGGCCGGCGGTCCTTGGCGCCGTTGGTGGCGCCCACGATGTCGTCGGTGATCATCCCTCCCACCTGGTAGCCCTGCTGGCCGAGCCACTCCTTGAGCCGCCGGGCGCCCAGCAGCCCCTGCTCCTCGCCGGCTACGGCCGCGAAGACCAGGGTGGCGCGGAAGCCTCCGGGCCTCGCGGACAGGGCCTCGGCCGAGAGGATCGACACGGCCACGCCCGAGCCGTCGTCGTCCGCCCCGGGCGCGTCGCTCTTCGCGTCCATGACGTCCGAGGCCCGGGAGTCGAGGTGCCCCGAGACCACGTAGGCGGTGCCCTTGCGCAGGGAATCGGTCCCCGGGAGCACGGCGTAGACGTTCTCCATGGGCACCTTGGCGTTGCCGGTGCGCGGGCCGCTCGTCTCGTACTTGTCGACGATCACCTGCAGCCGGCCGCCCGACTTCGCGGCGATCTCGCCGAAGCGCTTCACCACCACGTCCCGGCCGCAGCCGATCCCCCGCTGGGGGTCGGTCCAGGACGACAGCGAGTGCCGCGTACCGCAGGCCACCAGCTCGGTGACGATGGCCTTGGCCTCGGCGGCCGGGGCAGCGGCGGCGGGCGCCGTCGCGGCAATTGCGGGAATTGCGGGGACAGCGGAGGCAGCCGAAGCACAGAGAAGGATGACGAAAGCACGGAATCGCGGCATGCGGGCTCCTTTCGGGATGGGACCTCCAGTCCGGAGGCGAATCCTACCTCAGGGCTTCCTGTACACTTAAACGGGCATGGACACCCCACTCGTGCGACCGGGCCTCACCTATGAGGACCTCCTCCGGATGACCCAGAACGGCCGGCGGTGCGAAATCTTCGACGGCGAGCTCTTCGAATCCCCGGTCCCCACCCTGCGGCACCAGCGGACGGCGCAGCGCCTGGCCCGGGCCTTCGAGGAAGCGGTGCGGGACGGCTCGCGGGTCCTCAACCGAGAGGTGGACGTGATCCTCGCGCCCGGCACCGTAGCGCGGCCGGACCTCCTCCTCGTCCTCGCCGACCACCTCGGCATCCTCAGCGAGGCCGGCGCGGCCGAGGGTGCGGTGCGCGGCGCACCCGACCTGATCCTGGACATCCTCTCCCCCGCCACCGTCCGCCTGGACCGGGTGATCAAGATGGACGCCTACGCCCGTTACAGCGTGCCGGAATACTGGCTGGTGGACGGCAACGCGAAGCTCATCGAGATCTTCCGCCTGGACCGCCACGCCCAGCTCTATCGCCTGACCGAGACCTACCATGCCGACGACCGGGCCAGGACGCCGCTCGTGCCCGGGCTGGCGGTGGAAGTAGGGCGGCTGTTCGGGTGAACGTCGAAGATCTAGAATGACAATGAGGGAGAAATCATGACACAACTCTTAGCGAAGGCGTTTGAGGAGGCATCAAGGCTGCCCGACAGTCTCCAGGATGAACTGGCCGAGAAGCTCCTAGAGGATCTGGAGGGGGAGGAGAAGTGGGACGCAACCCTGGCTAACTCTCTGGACGTTCTCGATGGGCTCGCGGATAGAGCTTTGGAGGATTATGAAGCAGGGCGCACCAAGAAGATGGGATTCGACGAGCTGTGATCTCACACCTCTCGGATGACTTCCGTCGGTGTTTCCGTGCTTTGCCTGAAGCGATCCAAAACAAAGCCCGCAAGAATTACCGCCTCTGGGTCAAGAATCCCTCTCATCCCAGCCTGGACTTCAAAAAAGTTCACCCCTATAGACCTCTCTATTCGGTGAGGGTCGGTATCGGCTGGCGAGCCTTGGGAATCCTCAAAAAGGACGCGATCGTCTGGTTCTGGATCGGTCCCCATGGCACCTATGAAAAATTGCTGAAGCAACGATAGCTTGATCTCATTCTTGCGACTGGCTTGAGCCTCACCCCCTCGTCCTGCGATACTCCTCCGCCAGGAGGACCATCCATGAAACGGAGTCTGCCGGGAATGCCCATCGGGCATCGCTGCACCTTCGTCATCGCCGTGATCCTGCTGCTCGCCTCCACGGCCACGTACGCCGCTGCGCTCAAGGCCCTGGTGGGCGGCCGGCTCATCGACGGCTATGGCGGGGCTCCGCTCGAAAACAGCGTCGTGCTCATCGAGGGCGACCGCATCAAGGCCGTGGGCAAGGTGGGCGAGGTGCAGGTCCCCGCCGGGGCGGAGGTGATCTCGACCGAGGGAATGACCGTCCTGCCGGGCCTCTGGGACATGCACGTCCACCTCATGATCGTGGGCCACGGCGACTACGAGCACTGGGACAAGACCTATCCTCCTCTCTACCGCTCCACCATCATGCCCGCCGCCGCCAAGCAGCTCCTCCTGGCCGGGGTGACCAGCGCTCGCGACCTCGGAGCGCCGCTCGACGACATCCTCGCCATCCGTGACGGGATCAGGAAGGGGGAGATCCCCGGGCCGACCCTCTACGTCTCGGGTCCGTTCCTCCAGCACGAGCCCTATCCGGGCACCGAGCTGTTCCGCTGGGGTATCCATGGGGTGGACGACGCCCGCGCCAAGGTGAAGAAGCTGGCCGACGCGGGTGTCGACGTCATCAAGCTGATCGACCAGGACCAGATGACCATGGACGAGGTGCGCGCCTTGGTGGACGAGGCGCACCAGCGCAAGCTCCCCGTGGTCGCCCACTCCCATCGCGTGGAGGAGATCCGCCGCGGCCTCGAGGCCGGGGTCGACTGCTTCGAGCACACGGGCCTGGGCACCGCCCCCGAGTATCCGGCCGACATCTACGAGAAGATGAAGGGGCGGGCCAATACCCTGTTCTGGACCCCCACCATCGGCCCTCTCCTCCTGTTCGAGGAGACCCGCGACGGCTTCCCCGAACGGCTGGACGATCCCCGCTGGCAGGTGGGCCTGCCGCCCGAGGTAGTGAAGGACGTCCGCCAGTCCCTCGCCCATCCGGACCGGCTGGACTACTTCCGTCTCGTCCCCTCGCGCCATCCCACGCTCAAGCGCAAGTTCGAGCAGCTCCGCCAGTCGGGGGTCATCCTGCTCATCGGCACCGACAGCGGCGTGCCCATGAACTTCCACAGCGACTCCACCTGGCGGGAGATCGACGCCTGGGTCAACGTCTTCGGCGTCCCGGCCATGGACGCCCTGCGCGCCGCCACCTTCTGGCCCACCGTGGCGATGAAAGTCGAAAAGGAGGTGGGCACCGTCACCCCCGGCAAGCGGGCGGACGTCATCGCCGTGCGCGGCGACGTGCTGCGGCATGTCGATCTGCTGCAGAACGTGGACGTGATCGTCAAGGGCGGGGTGCGGTACAAGTAGAGGATCTCAACCCACGCGCAGCGGCGGCGCTCCGGCGAGAGCCGTTGCCTGCCGCGCCAGCCGCTTGTGACCCCGGTCCTCGGCGAGCTTGCGCACCTGCTCCAGGGTGGCGCGTCCGGCCGCCAGGTTCCCGCTCCTCAGTTGCAGGGCGCCGAGGTTGAGCCGGGCCTCCAGGCCGGCGGTGATGAAGCCGAGCCGGTCCGACTCGGCGACAGCCCAGCGCAGCGAGTCGGCAAGGGTGCTCGCGGTCGCCACGACGATCTCAAGGTCGGGGTTGTCGCACGGCTGGGCGAGAGCGCGCGCCCGGCTGGCGGCCTCGCTCGCCGGAGCGGGTTTGCCGCCGGCCGCGAGCGCTTCGGCCAGGAGCGCCTGGGCCCGCGCTTCGTCGCAGGAGAGCCCCCGCTCGGCATATCCCCGGGCCACCTCGCCGGCTGAACGCTCGGCCTCGCCGGGCTGGCCCTCCGCCAGGGCCAGACGCGCGAGGTCCAGGCGGATACCCGCCGCGAGCAGCGCGGCCTGCCGCTCTTCGGCGAGCCGCAATGCTTCCGACAAGCGGCCGCGAGCCTCACCGAGCCGGCCAGTCGCGATCTGGAGCCGGCCCTGCCGTTGCAGCGCTGCGGCGCTCACCAAAGCCGCCCGGATCTGCTGCGCGACCGCCCCCTGCTCGGCCGCGTAGCGCTGGGCCGCCGCGAGGTTTCCCTCCTGGTACTCGAGGTCGGAGAGCATGCCCAGCACCTGGGAAGCCCCGAGACGGTCGCCGATCCGCCGCTTGACCTCCAGGGCACGCACGAGCCGGTGGCGGGCCGTCTTCAGATCGCCCTCCAGAGTCAGGATCTGCCCCAGGCCGGCCAGGTAGGAAGCGGCGAGGAACGGGACGCCGGAAGAGCGCGCCGCCAGGAAGGCCTGCTCCTGGCGTTGCCGTGCGTCGCGCAGGGAGCCGGCAGAAACCAGGAAGCGACCGATCCCGTTCAGGGCCCGGGCCTCCTCCACCCGGTTGCCCGACTTGCGCGCCAGGGTCAGGACCTCGCTGAAGCGCTGCCGGGCCCCCGGCACATCGCCCAGTTGCCACAGCATCTCGCCGACCTCGAAGAGGCTGCGAGTCTCGTAGAGGTGGTCCTCCAACTCGCTGAAGAGGGTGTGGGCCTCCTCGGCGAGAGCCCGCGAGCGCTCGAGGTCCCCCAGGTTCTCTGCCACGAAGGCGAGCCCCATGCTCTGGGTGGCGACCAGCTCGCGGGAGCCGATCTGGCGAGCGATGGCGAGCGCTTCCTGATATTGCTCCTCGGCGCCGGCGAGATCGCTGGTGCTCCAGAGCACCGCCGCCAACCGGTTGAGGGCGCGCGCCACCGCCGCCTGGTTGCCCGCCGTGGCGAACAGGCCGCGCGCCTCCTGGAAGCGGGACACCGACTCCGCGGGCCGGCCCATGCTGTAGAAGGCATCCCCCTGGAGGAGGAGGGCCTCGCCGATGATCTGGCTCTGCGCCAGCCGCCGACCCTTGTCCGCCGCGACCGTGCCGGCGCGCAGCTCCCCCTCGGGATCCGCCAGCCGGCGCGCGATCTGCGCCGCGACGAGATCGATCCGGGGATCGTCGCGCAGCGGCTGGGGAAGCTGGCGCAGCGTCGCCACCGTGGCCTGGGCCTCACCACCGCGGCCGGCGATCGACAGGCTGCTGGCCAGTTGCAGGCCGTACTCGAGGTCATCCGGGAAGAAAGTCACCAGCGAGCGGTAGATCTCGGTCGCCCGCCCCCAGTCGCGGCTGGCCTCGTGGAAGCGCGCCTCGATGGCCAGGCGCTGCTCGTCCGGCAACGAGCCCGCGAGATGGACTGCCTGCCGGGCCTCTTCCAGCCCTTGGGCGTCGTAGCCGAGCCCCGTCCAGGCGCGCGACAGGGCGGAGTGGATCACCGCCGAGCCCGGGTCCGCCTGGACAGCCTGCTTCAACAGGTCACGCGCGCCCTGCGCGTCATAGACGCGGAGCTTGGCGAGCCCCTCGGCGTAGAGGCGGGCCGCCTCCGAGTTGCCCGGTCGCAGCGCCTGAACGGCCCGGGCCTGCTCCGGCGAGGGGTCTACCCATCCCAGGTCGCGGCGCAGCTTGCGGGCGAGGAGCGGGATCAAATCGAAGAGGCTGCCCTCGGTTCCGACCTCGGCCAGCGAGGCCGCGGTCTCGCCGCCCGGCGCCTTCAGCACCCGCAGGTCGATGCGAATCTTGCCATCCGCCCCGGTCCCCAGGGAGAGGTAGGAGCCGACGGCCACCAGATCGGCACCGAGGATGCGATGGATCTGCTCCAGATTGTCGTCGCTCAGGTCCTCGACTGAGGCGAGCGAGAGGGACTGCCGGACGCGTGAGACGTCCTCGCCCGAGACCAGGCGCACCCGCGACCCCGCCGAGAGCTCGGTGGTGAGCATCTCGGCCAGGGCGGTGGCGAGCCAGTCCTGGCTCTTGTCCCCGGAGAGGTTGCGGAAGCCCAGCACCGCCAGGGTCGGCCGCACGTTGACCGCGGTGGTGGTCCGCCTCTCCTTGGGGGGATCCTCCCGGGACGGATGGTAGTGGAAGTAGAGCCCGGCCACGGCCGTGGCCAGCAGCAGGCCGAGGCCGATCCCGGCGAAGAGGAACCGGCGCTGGCCGCGAGGCGCGAGGAAGGGCCTCTCGGGCTGCGGCGCCGAGTCGGGCGTCCTGGGCAACGGCTCGGCCGCCGGCGCCGGGTCGGCTCGCGAGACCGGCTCGGCGGGCAGGAGGGACTCGCGGAACGCGGAGATCTGGAACTCGCCTGTCGCTTCGCGGGGGACCTCGATCACCTCGGCGACGAAGCTGTACCCCCGCCCCGGCACGGTCACCACATAGCGGTGGTCGTTGGCCCGCTCCCCCAGCGCCTTGCGCAGCGAGGAGACGTTCTGGGTGAGGTTGGCCTCGGTGACAAAGGTGTCCGGCCAGACCTTCTGGATGAGGTCCTCCTTCTCCACCACCTCCCCCCGCCTCTCCAGGAGGACCAGAAGGATCGAGAACGCCTTGGGGGTGAGCGGCACCTGCTCCCTCCCCAGCATCAGACGGCGACGCACGGGATCCACCCGGAAGCCGCCGAACTCGTAGAAGGTCTTATCGGTACGGGTTTCCACAGCGTTCATCCGAAATCTCAAGACCAGGTGTCGCCAAGTCCTCCTCCCAGGAGACAGCCGGAGACCGTGTCGGACCTCCGGAGGGGGCCTCCTCACTCAAGGCGTACGAAGTTAACGGATTGTACCTCAGAGCGGATCAAATGGGCTTTGAGACCGCTTTGATGTTTTTTGAGGAAGCTTGAGCGTAACTGTGAGGACTCTTGAGCGCTCCTCCCCCTACACTCCCCTCATCGCAGCACCCGAGGGGAGAGAGAGGGACGGTAAACCGGAGGGAGGGGCCCGTCACTCGATCTTTGGAGTTCCTTATTTGTAGTTCTCTGATGATGGGAGGAGAGGAGATTTTGATCGCTTGATTTGATTTCGAGGTTCTGTACGTAGGGTGACCCGGCAGAGTATCGCCGGGTTCTTTGTTTTTAGGGGGTGAGAAGAAACCACCCGGCTCCGATCTTGCAAAGACCAAAGCCGAAGTTTTTGACTCCTTCTAAAGCGTCCGGAGGATCGAGCCAAGTGGGACAGCGGTCGGGGCCGGTTCAGGGTTTGCGTGTGGGGGTCTTGTCCGACACCCACGACCTGTTGCGGCCGCGGGTGCTCGAGCGGCTGGCCGGGTGCGAGCGGATCCTCCACGCGGGAGACGTGGGAGATCTGGAAATCCTGGGCGCGCTGCGGCGGATCGCGCCCGTCGAGGCGGTGCGGGGCAACACCGATGCCGGAGCTACGGCGGCGGCGCTCCCCGCTTCACTGGCCGGAGACCTAGCCGGCCTTCCCTTCCGCATGGTCCACCGCCGGGAGGACGCCGATCCCGCCTGGATGCCGGGGCTGCGCCTCCTGGTCTTCGGCCACTCCCACCGCCCCGAGCTGGAGTGGCGGGGCGACTGCCTGCTGCTCAACCCCGGAGCCTGCGGTCCCCGGCGCTTCCATCTCCCCCTGACCCTCGCTATCCTCACGGTGGCCGACCGCCGGATCGTGCCGGAGATCCTGGCCGTGGAGTGATCCAGGTCGGCCTGCCGCACCCTTTCAAGATCCCTCAAGGAGAGAGAGCATGCGATATCGACTCCGTGTCATCTCGCTGGGACTGCTCGCCGCGCTCGCCGGGGCCTCGCTGGCCGCCGCCGCCGGCTTCACCCTGTTCCAGCATGGGGCCCGTGCCGTCGGCCAGGTGGGAGCGTTCACCGCCCGCGCCTCCGAGCCCTCGGCCATCTTCTACAATCCGGCCGCCATCACCCGGCTCGCAGGCACCCAGATCCAGGCGGGTCTCGACTTCAGCAACGGCAGCGACGAGTACACGAGCGCCACGGGCAGCTTCTCGGCGCAGCACGTCATCCAGTTCCCCCCTCACCTCTATGTCACCTGGAAGCCGCAGGGCAATCCCTTCGCCTTGGGGCTCGGCCTCGACGCGCCCTCCTACTACACCGAGAACTGGCTGCAGGCCCTGTTCCCCGGCCGCTTCGTCACCCGCCGCACCGAGCTGCGGCTCTTCGAGCTGCACCCGGTGCTGGCCTACGATCTGGGCGAGGGTTGGAGCGTGGGCGGCGGTGTGCGCTACGTGCGCGGCAACTTCGACGTGGAGAAAAACGCCATCATCCCCGTCTCGCCGACCTTCGCGGCGCCCTTCTTCAACGTCGAGATCGAGAGGAACGCCAGCGCCCACGTGGACGCCTTCGCCTGGGATGCCGCGATCCACTACGTCGCTCCAACCTGGGGCTGGGGAGCCGTCTATCGCAGCGAGGTGGAGCTGCGCGGTAACGGCGACGTGACGTACCGGCCGCGCGACGTCCCCGACGTCCCCGGCCTCGACGCCGCCCTGCGCTCCCTCTTCGGACCGGGGAGCGTCCGCGAGTCGTTCGAGATTCCCGGCGAGCTGGCGGCGGGTCTGTGGTATGCCCCCTATCCCGAGCTGCGGCTCGAATTCGACCTCTCCTACCAGACCTGGTCGAGCCTGGAGAACAACGACCTCACCTTCGATCCCGACGCCTTCGGCGACGGCCCCACCGTGCGCACTCCGCGCGACTGGAAGGACACGACCGCCCTGCGCTTAGGGATCGAAGGGGACTTAACCGACAGCCTGATGCTCTTCGGCGGCATCGCCTCCGAGCCCTCGCCCGTGCCGACCAGCACCCTGGAGCCGGGCTTCCCCCGTGGCGACGCCACGGTCTACGCCGCCGGCTTCAGCTACAGCTTCCCCAAGATTTCGTTCGACCTGGCCTACTCCTACTTCGACTACGGCAACCGCGGAGCCAGCAACCAGGAGCTGCTCAACCCTGGCCGCACCGGCACCTACAGCGCCCATGAGCAGCGGTGGGGTGCGTCGGTGAGGTGGCGGTTATAGGGCCCGGTCCTACGCCGGGCTCAAGGCCGGCTCGGCCGCGACTTTCTGGAACATGCCCGGCGTATAGGCCGTGATCCGGCCGGTGAAGGCCGAGGCCGCCACGGTGAGCGGCGAGGCGAGGTAGAGCTTGCCGGGGCCGGAGCGGCCCTTGTAGTTGCGGTTGATGGCGCGAGACCGTGACCTGCGTCGGCGCTCTCCGAGACCCCGGGGCCGCAGCCGATGCAGGCGCCGCAGCCGGGGTGGATGAGCTGCACGCCCGTCCGCTCGAAGATGTCGACGTAGCCCGTTCTCGCGCGCGTACTCCTCGACCGCCTGCGAGCCGAACTGGATGAAGAAGTCGCACGCCCGGGGCCACCTTGCGGCCGGCGTCCACCGCCTCCTTCATCACCTGGGGGTAGAAGATCGAGGTCGTCGATCCTTGCCCGCCGTGCAGGACCCGCCGTAGGCGATGTCGATGGGCACGTCGCCGATCTCGTCGATCGAGGCGCCGTTCGTGGGATCGGAGGGGATGCCGTGGTCCGGATCGCCCGGGTGGGCGACCATCGGCCGGATCGACGCGAGGTCGATCGTGTGCACGCCGCCCGCGTAGTCGGCGCCCGGGTCCGGGGCCACGACGCGGGCCTTGCAGCCGCTCGACGTCCACCCCGGGCCGCCGCGCGGCGATCCAGCGCCAGCGTCTCGTCGTCGGCCTCGACGATGCCCGTCTTCGCCGAGCACTCGGTCGCCATGTTGGCGAGGGTGGCGCGCTCGTCCAGGGAGAGCGTGGCCAGCGCCCGGGCCGCCGAACTCCATCACGCGGTCGAGCGTCTCCTGCGCGCCTCGCGTAGTGCGCGAGGATGTGGAGCATCACGTCCTTGGCCGTGCACCCCGGGCGCGAGCCGGCCCGTCGAGCTCGAAGCGGATCGACTCCGGCACCTCGACGAGGGTGAAGCCCTGATAGACGAGGGCGGCGTACTCGGTCGCGCCGACGCCCCAGGCGAGCGCGTTGTTCACCCCGCCCATGCAGGTGTGGCTGTCGGTGGCCTGGATGAAGTCGCCCGGCTCGATGATCTGCTCGCGCGCCACCTCGTGGCAGATGCCGGGCGAGACGCCGTCCTGGGCCGAGAAGTCCCGCACGCCGGTGTGGCGCTGGAACTCGCGCTGGAGCTCGCGCAGGGTCTCGATCTTGTCGAGGAAGGCGCCATCTTCGGCACGCTCGTCGGCATAGATGAGGTGGTCCTCGAAGACCGCGAACTTCGCCGGGTTCTTGACCGTGTAGTCCGCGCCGTACTCCTGCTCGAGGAAGTAGTGCACCTGCGCGGTGGTGAACTCGTGCGAGTAGCCGCCGTCGACGCGCACCACCACGGCGTCGCCGGGCTTGACGTAGTGCGGCCCCTCGCCCGACGCATGTGGCGCGGCGAGGATCTTCTCGGCCATGGTCATGGGCCGCGGGCCGGTATGCGGCGTCGGGCAGCTCGACCTCGCCGCGCGGCGAGCGCCTTGGAGAAGGGGAAGAGGCCGCCCTGCTCGATGACGATCTGGGTGATGGGGTCGCAGCCCTCGCTGAACTCGTCGAGCGGGATCGCCCTCGCCCGCCTGCAGCCGGCGGAGCACGTCGTGGTCGCCCATCAGCACGCCCTGGGTGATGTTGTTGCGGGCGTGGATGGGCGCGAACGAGGCGGCGATGGCGATGCTGGATGCCCGACCACTTCTCCGCCTGCACCGCGGTCTCGCGGCGAGCTGCCGACGCCCTTGCGATAGCCGGAGACGATGACCTCGAAGTTGCCGTCGATCAGAGCGTCGCGCTCGGGAACAGGCGCTTGCCGTCCACGATGAGGCCGGCGTAGGCGTTGCGGGCGATGTCCTCGGGCCGGTGGTCGAAGCAGACCCAGGCCGGGGTCATGGCGTCGGTGTTGATGTCGTCGAGCAGGTCCTCGACCCGGAGGTCCTCCATGCGCAGGTCGAGCTCGCCCCGCAGCTGGCGGCGGATCAGCTCCGGGTCCTTGGTGAGGAACAGGACGCGCTTGCCGGGGGTCAGCCGGATGGTCTCGGGAGGCTTCATCGGATTCTCCTGGTCGGTGGCAGCGTCAACGGGATCGCCCGCGGGTGACGGGCAGGTGACGGCGCCCGCCCATTGTATCCAACGCAGCCACCCCGGGGGGTGTATTTCGGGACTAGGCGGCGAAGTCTTCGACTCCGGCTTGCCTTCAGGCGACGCCGAGGCCCGTGATATAAGCCCGCCCATGGCGGACGACCTCTCCGGCAACGTCTACGAAAACGTCGTAGGGCAGCCCCTGGGGGCCGAGCCGGGCGCTCTGCCGCCGCCTCGCGTCTCGGCTTCGGTGGTGCTCTGGCGCCGCCTGGAGGGAGGCGGGCCGGACGACGTCGAGGTCTATTGGGTGAAGCGGGCGGAGAAGCTCGCATTCATGGGCGGCTGGCATGCGTTCCCGGGCGGCGGGATGTCGCGCTCGGATGCCGCGCTCCCCGTCTCGGGCGAGCCTCAGCTCGGCTCGGACGCGCCACCGGCTGCCGGGTTTCCCGAGTCGCTGCGGGACCTCGACGAGCCCGGGCCGGACCTCCTCCCCGGTCTCGCGGCCTGCGCCCTGCGCGAGCTGTTCGAGGAGACGGGCATCCTCCTCTCGACTCCGGACGTCGATCCCGAGGACCTGCCCGAGCTGCGGCGCGCCCTGCTGGCCGGCGAACGCACCTTTGCGGAGGTCCTGAAGACCCTGGGCGTGAAGCTCGCGGCCTCGCCCCTGGTCTATGCCGGCCGCTGGGTGACGCCCCCGTTCGCGCCGGTCCGCTTCGACAACCGCTTCTTCCTTCTGGAGTGGCCGCCCGACGCCGCGGCCGAGCCGGCCATCCATGAAGGCGAGCTTGAGCACGGCTCGTGGATCCGCCCTGCCGAGGCCTGGGAGGCCTGGCGCCGGGGGGACGTGCTGGCGGCGCCGCCCATCCTCCACATCCTGGAGGTTCTGAGCCAGGATGGCCCTCTCCGCGGCCTCGACCGCCTGCGCGATCCGGCCGAGACCAACCTCGGGCCTATGCGCCGGGTGGAGATGCGCCCCGGCGTCGTTCTCTTCCCCCTCCTCACCTACACGCTCCCTCCGGCGGCCACGACCAATACCTATCTGCTGGGGACCCGCGACTGCGTCCTGGTGGATCCCGGCGCCTCCTCCGCGAACGAGCTCGACCGCCTGGAGCAGGCTCTGGCCGCGGCCCGCAACCAGCTCGGCCGTAAGGTGACCGCCATCTGGCTCACCCACCACCACCCGGATCACGTGGGGGGCGTCGAACGCCTGCGGGCCTCGCTCGGCGTCCCTGTGCTGGCTCATTCGCTGACGGCCGCGCGTCTTGCGGGGCGCGGGATCCAGATCGACGGCGAGCTCCAGGACGGGCAGCGGGTCGTCCTGGAGGACGACTATTCCGTCCTGGTCCTCCACACTCCGGGGCATGCCCGGGGGCATCTCTGCTTCCTGGAGGAGGAGCAGCGCTCATTGCTCTGCGGCGACATGGTCTCGGGGGTGAGCATGATCGTCATCGATCCCCCCGAGGGGGACATGACCGAGTACCTCGGCTCCCTCGCCCGGCTGGCGGCCCTGCGCCCCGCGACCCTCTTTCCCGGCCACGGTCCGGTGATCAAGAACGCGGACGCCAAGCTGCGCGAGTACATCGACCACCGGCTCTGGCGCGAGGAGCGGATCCTGGAGGCCTGGACCGCGGGCACTCGCGATCCTGCCGCGATGCTCCCCACCGTCTACGACGACGTGCCACCGCAGGCCTGGCCGCTGGCGCAGCGCCAGATCCTCGCCCACCTCGAGCGCCTGCGGCGGCTGGGACGGATCGAGTAGGCACGAGAGGTGCAATACCTTTATTATAAGACGCGGGCGATGGATGGCGCGGAGGAGATGGCGACGCCCGCACAGCGCAGCTCCTGCTGGATCCCCCGCCAACGACGAAATAAGGTACGGCCGGTTCCCGTTCCGCTAGAAACAAGGCGATCCTCGCTGGAAGGGCAAAGCGCCAGGCGTAGTGATCCCGTGATTGAAAAAACGTCAACCCGGCATTGGTTCGATGCCACTGACAGAGCCGAGGAAAACCATGAATCCGAGCATCAAGGCCTTCATCGCCGCAGCCAGCTTGATGGTGGTGCCGCTCCTTCCGGCAGGGGCCCAGGAGCCTGGTCAGAATCCTCCCCAGGGGACGCCCCCCACCGCCGCCCCGACCACGCCACAGCCCTCCCAGACGCCTCCGGCCCAGGGTCAGGCGCAAGGCCAGACTCCGGCTCCGGCAGCACCTGAGAAGAAGGTGGTCACCCCCGAGGAGGCCGGCCTGGCCTTCACTCCGCCCCAAGGCTGGAACCAGGGCGACCCCAAGGGCTTCAACGTGCCTGGCAACATCTGCTGCGCCTGGTCGCCGGACAACGTCGCCTCGATCGTCGTCTTCGTGCAGAACGTCGGCCAGCCCTACAGCCCGCGGGTGCTCTTGGAGCAGAGCGCGCAGGCGCTGGAGAAGGGCCTGGGCGCCGAGGTGAAGCAGAAGGATGTGATCGACGTCGGTGGCATGCGCGGCTTCTCGCTGGTGGTGACCGGCAACGGCAACGGCGCCGCCATCGACGGCAAGGGCACCGTCCGCACCACCCAGCACTGGGTGGCCGTCCCCCGCGACAAGGACATCGTCATCTTCCTGATGAACTCACCGGAGACCGACTACCCGAAGAACGACCAGGTCCTCCAGAGCGTCATCAACACCCTCAAGGTGAGCGGCCAGCAGTCGCCCGAGCAGAAGGCGGCCAAGTAGGTCCCCGTCCGCGCCGGCCCTCTCCTCAAGGGCCGGCGCCGGCTTTCGGGAAAGCCGTCCTCCGGTACAATGCGTCCCGATAAACCTGCCGGGGAGTCAAGGAGGACGACATGTCATCCCTTCGCTGCATCGCTGTGACCTTCCGCTGCGTTCTGCTCCTCCTGCTCCTGGTCCCCGGTCTCGTCCGGGCCGCCGGCGCACCGGATCCCCTACAGGCCGTGGGCCATTGGGAAGGTGAGATCGATCTGCCCCAGGACGCTGGCAAGCTCCAGGTGATGATCGACCTGGCACGCAGCGGCGGCGTGTGGACGGGCACCATCGACATCCCGATGCAGAACGCCAAGGGATTGCCCTTGGAGGACGTCGCCGTCGACGGCGGCAAGGTCCACTTCAAGATCAAGAACATACCGGGCGCCCCCACTTTCGACGGCACGCTGGAGAGCGTCCCGCCGCAGGTCATCCACGGCACCTTCGTGCAGGGCGGGGCCTCCCTCCCCTTCCGGCTGGGCCGCGAGCCGGTGGCGAAGCCCGTCCGCTCGCAGGAGCCGAAGCCGCCGTTCCCCTACACCGCCGAGGAGGTGACCTACGCCAACGGCGACGTCAAGCTCGCCGGCACGCTGACGATCCCGCCGGGAGACGGCCCATTCCCGGCCGTGGTGATGATCACCGGCAGCGGCCCCCAGGACCGTGACGAGACGGTCTTCGGCCACAAGCCCTTCCTGATCCTGGCTGACCACCTGAGCCGCCACGGCATTGCCGTGCTGCGGGCCGACGACCGCGGTGTGGGCGGCTCGACGGGCAGCGTCAGCAGCTCCACCACGGCCGACTTCGCCCAGGACGCCCTCGCGGGCGTGCGGTTCCTGAAAACCCACCCGAAGATCGCCAAAGACCGCATCGGCCTCCTGGGCCACAGCGAGGGGGGTGTCGTGGCGCCGCTCGCCGCCAGCCAGTCGAGCGACGTGGCCTTCATCGTCCTGCTCGCGGGCACCGGCGTGCCCGGCTCTGACGTCGTCCTCCTCCAGACCGAACGGATCTCCCGCGCCGACGGTACACCGGAGGACAGGATCCAGAAGCAGTTGGCGGTCGTGCGGCGGCTGATGGAGGCCGTGGCCATGCAGGACGCCGCAGCCCGTGAGGCAAAGCTGCGGGAGGTTGCCCAGGAGGACGTGGCAACCATGACGCCGGATGAGCTCAAGGCGGCTGGAGGCCCCGATGGCGTGATCGATCGCGACGTCCGGGCTTTCAACAGCTCCTGGTTCCGCTACTTCCTCACCTACGATCCGCGGCCGGCCCTACGCCGAGTGAAGGTGCCGGTGCTGGCCGTCAACGGCGAGCTCGACCTGCAGGTGATCCCGGACCAGAACCTGCCGGAGATCGAAAAGGCCCTCAAGGAGGCCGGCAACCGGGACGTGACGCTCAAACGCCTGCCGGGGATCAATCACGTCCTCCAGCCGGAAGCCAAGACGGGCAGCCCCTCGGAGTACGCGAAGAGCGAGGTCACCGTCGCTCCCGTAGTGCTGGAGACGGTGACGCAATGGATCACGGAGCGCTTCGCGGCTCCCCGGCCGGCAAAGAAATAGAAGAAAACAGACCTTCGCGAGGACCACTCGATGACCTGGAATCCGAGACTCCGCTTCACCGCAGCATCCCTCTGCCTGCTGCTCGTCCTGCCGATCGGCGCGGCTCCAGCCGCCGCGGCAGGCGAAACCCCCCCGCTCACCTTGGAGCGGATCATGGCCGACCCCGACTGGATCGGGAACCCGCCCGAGGACCCCTACTGGGCGGACGACGGTCGCTCCGTCTACTACGAACGGGAGCGCGACGGCGAAGGGAGGAATCCCAGAGACCTCTTCCGCGTCGACCTGGCCACCAACCAGGCAATCAAGGTCGAGCCTGCGGACCGCGGCAAGGTGGACGCTCCCGGCGGCGAGCGCAGCCGCGACCGCAAGTGGCGGGTCTATGCCCTGCAGGGCGACATCTTCCTCAAGGACTTGACCACCGGCGGTATCCGGCAGATCACCCGCACGGCGGAGCGGGAGAGCGATCCCCACTTCCTGGCCGATGGCCGGAGCTTCTGGTTCCGCCGCGGCCCCGCGGTCTTCGTCTACGACCCGGCTTCGGGCCTCCTCTCCCAGCCCGCCGAGATCAAGCTGGAGAAGGACCCCGCCGAGCAAGACGAGCCCTCCTACCTGGCCGCGGAGCAGACCCGTCTCTTCGACGTCATCCGCCAGAAGCAGGAGAAGGAGAAGCGGGACCGCGCGGAGGAGCGGACCAACCAGAAGGCCGATCCCACCCGGCCGCCCCTCCCCTGGTATTTCGGCAAGAAGGTCACCGTCGAGAACGCCAGCCTGTCCCCCTCCGGCGCCTGGCTCGCCGTGGTCACCTCGCCCAAGCGCGACGATCAGGCGAAGCCTTCGAAGATGCCGGCCTACGTCAGCGAGAACGGCGAGATCGAGGTCCGGGACGTCCGCCCCAAGGTCGGCACCGAGGGTCTCGTGCCCCACTCCGTCGTTCTCCTCGACCTCGCGAAGCACCGGCGGATCGACCTCGACCTCAAGTCCCTCCCCGGCATCAAGGACGACCCTTTGAAGTCTCTGAAGGAGGCTGCCAAGGCCCGCCGGGAGGCGGAGAAGGCGGCGACGAAGAAGGCTGAGGACGAGGCCGCCGCCAAGGAGGAGGACCAGGATCAGGAGAAGCCGAAGGAGGAGGCCACCCAACAGGAGGAGAAGGGGAAGGACAAGGACAAAGCGAAGGTCGCGAAGGGCAAGGACGCGAAGGAGCCGGACGACAAGGAGAAGGATAAGGACAAGGAGAAGCCCGGCGAGCCGCGCCCCGTGGAGGTGGGGGGCCTCGTCTGGGCGGACGACGGCAGCCAGCTCGCCCTGATGTTGCGGGCGCGGGACAACAAGGACCGCTGGATCGCCACCTGGAATGCCACGAGCCGCAAGCTCACCTCCCGCCAACGGCTGACCGATCCGGCCTGGATCAACTGGGACTTCAACAACTTCGGCTGGCTGAAGGACAACGAGACCCTCTACTTCCTCTCCGAGGAGGGCGGCTGGTCGCGGCTCTATCTCCTCTCCACCAAGACGGGCCAGGCGCGGCCCTTGACGCCCGAGGGGCACTTCGAGGTGGCAGACCCCGTCCTGAGCTGGGACGGGCGGACTCTCTACTACACGGCCAACGCCGGGCACCCGGGCAACTACGACGTCTGGCGGGTGGACGTGGGCACGGGCAAGGCCGAGCAGCTCACCAAGGTGGGCGGCCTCACCAGCTTCGCGCTGTCGCCCAACGAGGATCAGCTCCTGCTCACCCACTCTGGCACCACGCGGCCGAACGAGCTCTACGTCCAGGCCGTCCAGCCGGGTGCCCAATCAGAGGATCAACCGCATCAGGTGACGCAGACCCGCACCGCGGCCTTCCTGGCCGAGGACTGGGCCGTGCCCGAGGTGGTGCCCATCCCCTCCACCCACGGCGCTCCGGCTCCCATCTACGCCCGGGTCTACACGCCGAAAGACTTCGATCCGGCGCGCAAGTACCCGGCCGCGATGTTCGTCCACGGCGCCGGCTATCTCCAGAACGTCCACTACGGCTGGTCCAACTACTTCCGTGAGTTCATGTTCCACACCCTGCTCACCCGCCACGGTTACGTGGTGATCGACATGGACTACCGCGCCTCCGCCGGCTACGGCCGGGCCTGGCGCACGGCCATCTACCGCCAGATGGGGCACCCGGAGCTGGAGGACCTCCAGGATGGCGTGGCCTGGTTGGTGGCCCACAAGAGCGTGGATACCAAGCGGGTGGGCGTCTACGGTGGCTCCTACGGCGGCTTCATGACCTACATGGCCCTGTTCCGGGCGCCCGACCTCTTCGCCGCCGGCGCCGCCCTGCGGCCGGTCTCGGACTGGACCTACTACAACGACGAGTACACCTCGAACATCCTCAACCGTCCGGAGGAGGATCCCGAGGCCTACACCAAGAGCTCGCCCATCGAGTACGTGGCGGGCCTGCGGAAGCCGCTGCTGATCTGCGACGGCATGCTGGACGACAACGTGTTCTTCCAGGACAACGTGCGCCTGGTGCAGCGGCTGATCGAGCTCAAGAAAGAGGACTTCGAGATCGCCATCTACCCCGTGGAGAGCCACGGCTTCGTCCAGCCCACGAGCTGGCTCGACGAGTACCGGCGGATCTTCAAGCTGTTCGAGCACACCTTGAAGTAGAGTGAGAGGCGCCGATCCCGGCGGCGCAGTGTAAGATCTCCGGCATCGTCATGTCAGGAGATCCGCACCGCCTGTTGAGCCCAGGGTCGGCGTTCATGGTCGATGGAGACGACACCCGGATCAGCGACGAGACGCTGATCGGCCGCACCGCGGCCGGAGACCGCTCGGCCTTCGAGCGGCTGGTCCGGCGTCATCAGGCGTCCGTTTTCCGTTTCATCCGCGCCCTGGCGCACGACGATGCGGACGCCGAGGCGGCCCTGCACGAGACCTTCCTCGCTGCCTGGCGGGCCGCCGGCCGCTTCCGCTACGACGCCTCGGCCCGCACCTGGCTGCTGTCCATAGCCCGCCACGCCCTCTACCGCCTGCACCGGCGCTGGGCGGACGAGCCCTCTCCCTTCGTCTCCCTGCGGGAGCTGGGCGAGGCCGCGGGCTGGGGAGTCGAGGACGAGGACTTCGTGGACCGCCTGGTCGATCCCGAGGCGCTCGCCGGAGCCCTGGCTGCTCTTTCCCCTGAGGATCGCGAGATCCTCATCCTGCGCGAGCTCGAGGGGCTGTCGGACGAAGAGGCGGCGGGTGTGGCCGGGCTCACCGAAGGCGCTGCCCGCAACCGGCTGCACCGCACCAGGCTACGGTTGATGACTCTCCTGCGGAAGGATCTGGACGCTGAGCAGCGCGGCGAGCGGCGCCCCGACCGGCGCAGTGACCGGATGATTGCCGGCCTCCACTGCGGCGAGGTGCTGGCCGAGCTCACCGCCTTCCTCGACGGCGGGCTGCCGGCCGACCGTGCCCATCGCATCCAGGACCACGTCAAGGAATGCGAGGACTGCGAGCGCTTCGGCAGTGAGTTCTCAGCCGCGGTTTTCGCCCTGCGGGAGATCCTGAGCGAGCCGCCGCGCAACGGAGAGGTCGAGGCCCGCCTGCTGGAGCGGCTGCGGGCGGAGATCGCCTGAGCCGTTACGAGCTGTTCGCTGGATCGAAGCGCACCCGTCCGTCGCGCACCTCCAGCATCCCGTTCTGTGCCGCCCACTGGAAGACGCGCTCCATCCGCACGCGGATGGCGAAGGTGACCTGGCTGTAGCCGAGATGGGCGGCCACGGCGCGGACGAGGTCGGCCTGCTCCCGCTCGCCGTCCCGCGGCAGCAGCGCCTGGGCCGTGTGCACGAGGAAGCGGTAGTCGTAGCGCCCGAAGGTCGGCGTGGCGCCGGTCAAGAGGTCTCCCTCACGCGCGATGATGCGGCGGGAGATAGCGGCCTCCACGTGCCGCTCGAGGCGGGCGCGGATGCTCTTGCCGAGCTTCTGGCAATCCAGCCGCTCGGCCACTCGCCCGATGAGCTCCTCGCGCGAGAACGCTCCGGCGCCCCAGCAGCTCTGGCGGATGGCGGCCAGGATGGCCGCTGAGACCGAGCCCTCCGTGCTCACCGCCTCACCCTTCGACCCCGGCTGGGTCAGGCGCTCGGCGCCGATGCGGTCGAGCACGTCCGCCGCCGGCTCGAAGCCCCGCCCCTCGCCGCGCGCCAGCTCGGCCTCGTTGGGCACCAGCTCGCCGCGCAGGGCGCGGGCGAGGAGCGTCCGCCATACCTTGAGCGCCCGCTCCTCGGCCACCGCCACCCGCCGCCCCACCTCGGTGGCGAAGGCCAGGAGCTCGTCGACCTTGCGCACGATCTCCTGCTGCTCCGAGAGCGGCGGTGCCGGCACCGGCAGGGTGAGCAGCCGCGAGAGGTTGATGTTCGACTGGCTGACGCTTTCCGTGCGCACCGTCCGTGCCCAGCGCCGGCCCCAGGGCGAGTTGATCCAGAGGCAGAGATAGCGGCTGGAGATCAGCGTCTCGTCGCACTGGATGCGCACCAGGTAGGAGGCGAAGACCGCCTCCAGGTCGAGCTCGTAGACCCCGGCCTTGCCCACCAGCTCCGGGCTGTTCGTGCGGTTGAACAGGACGTCGCCCCGCCGCAGCCGGTAGGCCGCGGCGTCGGCCTCCTTGAGGCCTATGTACTTGAGATCGGTGACGTCGATCCGCCCATCCTGGATGTTGCCCATGCGCAGCATGGCGATGCCGTTCTTGGCGTCACGGTTCGCCTTCTTCGACAGGCCGTACTGGGCGCGGCGGATGAGGTCCTGGAGGGAAACCAGGCACCACCCTTCCGGGACCTCGGGCGGGTCCAGCGGCTCGGGGGCTTCCCAGACCGTGGGCGCCAGGTTCTTCGGCCGGCGCGGCGCCCGGCGGTCGTAGGCCTCGGCATCGTGGCAGGCGAGGCGATACTCCTGGCGGCGCGCCATGAACACCCGGGGGAGCAGGCGCTGCAAGGGCTCGAGGTCCCGTCGCCCGGCGCGCCAGACCTCTGTCAGCCCGCCCGAGCAGGCGTTGGCGAGCACGGACTGGCAATAGCGCCGCAGGATCTCCGGCATCTGGGCCAGGGTCTCCAAGACCCTCTGCACCGGCGCCAGCAGATCCCGCGCCTTGGCCACGATCCGCAACTGCTCGGCGCGCGGTGGCAGAGGGACGACCACCTCGGCGAGGAAACGCGAAAAGTTGAGGTTGCGGATGTTCGTCGTCTGCGTCTGGTATTCGTCGAAAGCGCCGCTCAGGTAGAGGTACTCGAGCACGAGATGGACGTAGCCGGGCTCGATCTCGGGGTGGATCCGCATCTGGCGGCAGAAGTTGGAGCAGATGAGGGGAGCGTCGGCATGGGCCAGGGCCTCCTGGTCGATGAGCAGCGTGCGGCCCACGGGCTGGCCAGCGCCGCCGCCCGAGATCTCCACCACCAGGTCTCCCGCCGCCAGCCGGCGCTTCTCCAGGCTCTTGCGCTTGAGAGCCCGCGCCGCGGCCGTGGCCCCCTTGGCGCGGTACCAGTCGCGGAACTCGGTGCCGCGGACCACGCGCACCCGCACCAGCTCCGGGTCCGTGTCCGCGGCCTCGGGCGACTCGCCCCAGTCGCCCCCCAGACAGTGGACGACGATCTCTTCCAGAGTGGCTTCCGCCCAGCCTTCGGGAAGCTCGCGTCCGATCTCCCAATCGTAGATCGCGGTCACGAGCCACCCCGGAGCACCCGCGGACGCTTCGGCTCCACGTCGTCTTCGAGCAGATCGAGGATGGATTTCAGATCCGCCATGGCTTTGGTGAGCTCCGCGATCGCCTCGGTCGCCAGCTCCTCGGGCTCGGGCAGCTCGTCGTCCAGCGACTCCTCCTTCAGCCACTTGAGGCCGTCGATCTTGAAGTCGCGGGCGCGGACTTCCGCGATCGAGAAAGGCCGCCAGCGCTCCTCCCGCGAGTCGGTGACCGCGCGCCGGGAGCCGCCGTGGGGATCGCGGCCGTAGCACTCCTCGAAGGCGCGCAGGTGCTCGCGGGTCAGCGGCCGGTCCTTCTTGGTGATGCGCGGCACGTTGGTGCGGGCGTCGTAGACCCACACCGTCTCCGTGGGCTGCCCCTTGGTGAAGAAGACCACGTTGGTCTTGGTGCCGGCGCTGTAGGGCGTGAACGTGCCGTTGGGCAGGCGCAGCACGGTGTGCAGGTTGCAACTCTGGATGAGCTGCCGGAACACCTCCCCCGCCTGATCGGCGAACAGGCAGTTGTCGGGCACGATCACGGCCGCCCGGCCGCCCGGCTTCAACAGCGTCATCACGTGCTGCAGGAAGTTGAGCTGCTTGTTCGACGTCTTGATCACCAGGTCGGCGCGCTGCGGCGCCTGGTTCGCCCCCTTGTTGCCGAACGGCGGATTGGTGAGCACCACGTCGAAACGCCGCCCGTCGGGGACGAGATCGATGGAGTCTCCCCGCTTGATCTCCGGCTCCAGCTCGTGCAGGAAAAGGTTCATCAGCGCCAGCCGCCGCGGCCGATCCACCAGCTCCTGGCCGAAGTAGGTCCCCTGCCGCACCCGCTTGAGCAGCTCCGGCTCGCGGGCCTCCGGTCCGGCTTCGTCCAGGAACCATTCATACGCCACCACGAGAAAACCGCCGGTGCCGCACGCCGGATCGCAGATCGTGAAGTCGGGGCTCTCGCGCGGGTCAGGACGCACGCAGCGCACGATGGACTGGATCAGGCGCCGCGGTGTGAAGTACTGCCCCGCCCCCTTCTTGCCCTCGCTCGCCGCCTTCTCCAGCAGTCCCTCGAACACCGCAGCCTTGAGGTCCACCTCCAGCGCGCTCCACTCCCGCTCGTCGATGAGATCGATCAACCGCTTGAGGTTGGCGGCGTTCTTGAAGCGCGACACCGCCTCGCGAAAGATGTCACCCAAGAGGCCCGGCTGGCTGCCCAGCGTGCTCAGCACGCCCTTGTAGTGGGCGATGAGCGACGGGGTCTCCTCGCCCGCAAGCGCCGGCCACGAGCAGTCGAACGCCGCCTTGTCTTCCTCCTGCACCACGACGCGGCGCAGGTCGATCCCGCGCTCATCCGCCATCTTGATGAACAGCAGGCAGGTGATCTGTTCGATGTACTCGCCATAATCGATGCCGTCATGGCGCAGCGTGTGGCAGAACCCCCAGAATTTCTGGACGACATCGTTCATGGGCCGGACCTCGTCCCCTTTCTTAAATCGGTGGAGGCGTGGAACGGCTGGGTATCGTAGCGGATCGTTCATGGATATTGAAGAGCGTGTCGAGAGGAATGAAATTCGAGGTTTCCGGCAAACCGCCAGTTCGTGCGCGCCAGCGCGTGTTCCGTGTTGACGAAACCGGTCATCGATGGGTTCTTTCTTTCGAAACTTCCAACGCTTGCCGTTGGGGGCGATGACGGTGCTGCCGCGCAATAGTACAGCTCTCCCGGAAAATTTCGAAGCGTGAGCTTGCAACCGGGCGCCGGGGGAACGCCCGTAATCTTCCTCTTAAGGTACGGCCGGTAGTCTGCGGTCCTCTGATCGAGGCCTTGGACATGTCCGGAAGAACCTACATTCCCTTGAGGATTCCCGCCAGTCCTGCTACACGTCAGCGACGAGCGCTGCGCCGACACGGCCGCCGAGCTCTTGGGCGAGCCGCCCGGTCTGCACCAACTGGGGGCCAGGCTGCTGGCCGTGCTGCCCACTCCCGGGGACCCGGGGGACGTGGAAGAGGCGGTGCGGATAGCGGAGCGTCTCCGCCGACGGGGGCCCGCCGGGCTCACCGTGATCGTGCTGCCGGGGCAGGTGCGGGTGGACCCCCAGGGGATCGTCGCGGAGCCCGAGCCCCTGCTCGAGGATCTCGAGCGCCGCCGGCCAGCGAGCCTCAGGGGCGGACAGGTCCACCTCACGGGACGCGCGGCGAGCCGGCTGGAGTCGCGCTGGAACGCTGAACGCTCGGGCACCTGCGAGTGCTCGGCGGGGGACCTCATCCCCCTCTTCCAACTCGCCGGCCCCCGCCCGGACTCCGTCCCCTGGCACACCTCCCGGCTCATGGGCCGTGCTCCCTCCTATGTCCCCCGGCCGGCGGTGGAGCGGGAGCTGAAGGTCCATGCCGACGCGCCTGTCCTGCGGGTGGAGGGCCCTCTCGGCTGTGGCAAGACCCGCACCGTCTGGCAGACCCTGGGGACCCGGTGCGGATCCCGACGCACCCTGCCTGTGGATCGCCCTCAAGTCGGCCCGCACGGGGTTCGACCTTGCGGCCGAGCTGCTGCGGAAGCTGATGCACCTCACCGGGCTCCGCGACGGCCGCTATGATCCCTGGCAGGCCCTGGCCCGGCTGGGGCTGAAGACATGGTCCTCCTGGGACGCAAGCGGACGCGGGGACCGGTGGCGTGGGCCTCCGTGCCCGAAGTCTCCGTGCCGCTGCTCACCGCCGCCGAGTCCACGGCTCTGGCCGCCGGGCTCTTCCGCGGCCTGCTCATGCCTCCCGAGGTGCAGCAGCGCCTGGTCGAGACCGTTGCCTCCTGCCCCTTCGCATTGGAGGAGAGCCTGGCGCGCATGATCCAGCAGCGGCGCCTGCGCCGGCACTACGGCAACTTCTTCTACAGCGGCGGCCGGGACGGCGACTTCGAGCCCTCCTTCCGGCTGATCCAGCACGTCGAGGCCGAGGTGAGCGCCCTCGGGGAGGCGATGCCCGCGCGCCTGCTGGCCCTGGCCGAGACGCCCGTCCCCGGCCTGGAGCTGGCCGCGGCCTCGCTCTCAGCTCACACCCCACTGGGAGGCGCCGTTCCTGGCGGCGGGCTTCTTCCATCGCGCGCCTTCGGCCTGGGGGCTAGGCGTCGATCTGGCCTGTCCGGTCTTCGCCCGCGCCCTCACCCACACCGTGAGCCCCGAGGTCGTGCCCAGCCTGCGGCAGGTCCTGGGTGAGCGTCTCGTGGCTGCCAGCGTGCAGCCGCGCGCCCTCTGGCAGGCCTACGGCCTCCTCTCCGGCAGCGCCCAGGCCGTGCCACCCCTCCTCGAGCTGGCCCAGGAGGGAGCGAGCGATGCACCTCCCGCCAGGATCCTGGAAGGATTGAAGCGCGAGCTCGAAGGGCACCGCGAACGGGGCGGCGACCCAGCCACGGAGATCCAGCTCCTCTGGATCCTCCTCCCCCTGGCCCGGCGCCTGAACTGTCTGGACGGGATGGAGCCGGAGATCGACCGCGCCCTGGCGATCACGACGGACGAGCCCCGCAAATACCTCGCCTTCGCCAGCCTCAAGGCCGAGCTCGAGCTGCAGAAGAGCCGGCTCACCGAAAGCGAGGAGACGCTGCGCAAGGCCCTCAGGATGGTGTTGAAGACCGACCCGGCACGCCAGGCCGTGCTCCTCCTCCAACTCGGGCAGATCCTGGCCCGGCAGGAGCGCCGCCAGGAGGCCCGCGCCCTCTTCGAGCAGCTCCTGGAGGCCTTCCAAAAACTGGGCTCCACCCAGCTCGCAGCCACCTGCCTCTTCCATCTCGGCAACGTGGCCCTCCACGAGCGGCGCCTCGCCGACGCTCTGGCCCTGCACCAGCGGGCTCTGGAGATCCGCCGGCAGGAGGGGAACCTGAAGACGTTGGGCGCCGCCCGCTCCCTGCGCCGGGCCCTCGTCCTGCGCGAGCCGAGTGGAGACGTGATTGGCGAGGCCATCGCCCGCCTGGCCGTGGCCTCCAACTATCTGGATCTGAGCAACGTGGACGCGGCTCTGGAGGAGGCCCGGCACGCCCATTTCGATCTCAGCCTGCTGCCCGAGCTCTCCCTGCTGGGCGACGCCGAGCAGCTCCTGGGGCGCATCGCCCTACGCCAGAAGCAGTATGAAGCGGCGCGGCACCACTTCGCCACGGCCCTGGAGATCCACCGCCGTCACGGCGACGCCAACGCCGCACTGATGGACCAGGGCTGGCAGCTCGAGCTGGCGCTCTCCGGGCGCGACGGGGCCCTGACCCTCCACCTCTGCCAGCAGCTCGACGCCGAGCTCCTCCACCACGACCCTACTCTGCACGGCGTCACCCTGGACTTCCGCCTCTACCGCGGCCTGGAGGTGCTGCGCGGCACCCGGCGGCTCAACGCCGCCGATCCCCTCTATTACCTGAACCGGGCTTACGAGAACCTGCTGCAGAAAGCCGCCCCGCTGGAGAGCCAGCTCCGGCACCGCTACCTCTTCTCCATCCCCGAGAACGCCGCCATCCTGGACGCCGCGGCGGCGAACCGCCTGGTGCCAGTGGGTTGACCGGAAGGTCAGCGATCGCCAAGGAGGGCCCGCAGCCGCGCCAGCTCGGCCTCGGCGGCTGCGGCGCGGGCATCCGCAGCCTCAGCGCGCTGGTGCTCGGCCTCGGCTTTCTGACGCTCCGCTTCGGCTTTCTGGCGTTCGGCTTCGGTTTTCTGGCGTTCCGCTTCGCCATCCGTCGGCACCAGACGTCCGTCCGGGTGGAAGAGACGGACCCAGGTGGCCTTCCTTCTCGCGTAGGCGTTCGTGTAGGTGCCATGCCAGAGACCGAGCTCCAGACCGAGACGCTCGCTCCAGAGCCGTCCCTGGGCGTTGGGCTCGATCGGCCGGTAGGCTCCGCGGCGGTCCAGACGGAATCCCTCCAGAGTCTTCCGGACGGGCTCGTAGAGGAAGTACTCCGGCGTCCGGAAGACGTCGGCGTAGAGCGCCTTCTTGACTGTGCGGTCGATCTTCGCCGTCTTTTTGGAGAGCAGCTCGACGATGAGCTCCGGCAGGCGGTCCCCCTCTTCCCACGCCACCCAGATCTCCCGTTCCCGGTCCTCGACTCCTCCCACGTAGAAGACGTCCGGGCCGCGGAAATAGGGGCGGCCGGCCGCCACGTCGCGGGCCTGCTCGTACGAGTAGTAGACGAACATGTTGCCGCTGGCGAAGAAGTCCTCCCGCCCGCGCTCCGCCATGGCCTGGTGGATCAGGTCGATGAGCAGGTTCATCTGGTAGCGGTGCCAGAGCGTTTCCAAGGGCTCCCCGTCCTCGTAGACGAGCTCGAAGGGAAGGGGCTCGAGCGCCGCGACGGCTGGCTGGCTCATGTGGGTCTCCCGTTCAGAGGTCGTTCTTTCTCGCCATTTTACCTACCGAGGACGTGTCAAGGGAAGAGCCGCTCTCTCCCGGGTCAAGAATAACATGCCGCTGCCCATCATCTGGTCACCCGCCCCCTCCCACCTCCACCACCTCGCCGTCGCTCTTCACCTTCCCCTTGTAGCTCCGCCCTTCCTCGAAGCTCCTCCAGGCCGGCTCGCTGGGCGCGCGGTAGTGGGCGGGCTTGCCGTCGGCGTCCTTGAAGAGGACTTCGTAGAGCTCCTGGCGGCCGGACTCGCGCTGGTTGGCGGCGAGGGCAGGATCGGGCCAGGCGGGGTTGAGGTCCTGGCCTTCAGCCTTGACCTCGCGGTCTTTCACCCACTTCTGGATCTCGTAGCGGACGCGCTGGCGGTAGACGGGCTGCTCCCGGTAGACGGGCTCCTGGTAGGTCTCCTCGTGGGAGCGGTCCTCGTAGACGGGGCGGTTCTCGTAGACGTCCTCGAAGTAGCCGTTGCCGAGGTCGCGGGTGCCGGTCTTCACCCGCTCGGTGCCGGTCTGGACCCGTTCGGTGACGGTGCGGGTCTGCGTCCGGGTGCCGGTCTGGATGCGATCGACGTGGTGGACTTCCCGGGAGCTGCCGAGGATGCGGGCGCCGGCCGGCACCTCTCCTTCCCAGGCCTGTTCGGTGACCGGCTTCTGGGCTTCGACGGCGATCGTCCGCGCCCAGTGGTGGCCGGTGACGGCGAGGGTGGTAGACTTCGGCCGGCCCAGGAAGAAGAAGAGGGCGAAGAGCGCCAGCAGGCCCAGGCAGCCGAGGCCGCAGCCCTTCTTCCAGAAGGAGCCTCCCTTGGACGGAGTGGCGGGAGCGGCGAACGGCTGGGGGAGGGGCGGAGGGGCGGACGAGCTCTCGTCCAGCCGGTGCTCGACCACCTCGCGGCTCTTCGCACCGTCGCGGGGGGCGCCGCAGCCGGAGCAGAAGGCGTTGGTGGCCGGGTTGTCCGCGTCGCAGTAGGGACAGATCCAGTCCGGGCCGGCCTGTGCCCGCTTCAGGGCCTCGGCTTCGACCACCTCGGGGGCATCGTCCGGCAGATAGAACTTCACCTCCGGTCCCCGGGGACGGCCGCAGCCGCCGCAGAACTTCTCCGGTCCCCGGTTCCCCTTCCGGCCGCAGGCCGGGCAATCCCAGGCGCCTTCTCGAATGGCCATGATGGGTACCATCCTATCTAATGTCCGCCCCTCCCCGCGCTATCCTCTTGCGCCATGAATCCCGATCCCTTCGCCACCCACACCGTCTTCAACCAGCCGCCCCCCTTCGAGGACGTGAACCTGTTCACCACGGATCGGGCGCTCGTCGAGGCCCTGCGCCGCGAGGGCGGGGCGTGGGCCGCCGAGCAGGTCCGGGCGTTCGGCGAGATCGTGGCCGGCGGGAGGCGATCGCCTGGGGCGACGGGGCCGACGAGCACCGCCGGTGCTGCGCACCTTCGACCGCTACGGGCGGCGGGTCGACGAGGTCGAGTTCCACCCGGCCTGGCACGGGCTGCTGGGCACGGCGGTCGAGCACGGGCTGCACGCCGCGCCCTGGCGCGACCCGCGCCCGGGCGCCCAGGTGGCCCGGGCGGCCGGGTTCTATGCTCTGGACCCAGGTCGAGGCCGGGGCACGGCTGCCCGGTCAGCATGACCTACGCGGCCGTGCCCGCCCTGCGGGCCAGCCCCGAGCTGGCCGAGGCGTGGGAGCCCCGGCTCACCGCCCTGGCCTACGAGCCGCGGCTGGCCCCGGCGGCGGCCAAGGCGGGGGCGCTGTGCGGCATGGCCATGACCGAGAAGCAGGGCGGCCGCGACGTGCGGGCCAACACCACCGCGGGCCGACCCGCGCGGCGCGGACGGGCGGTCGCTGCTCACCGGGCACAAGTGGTTCTGCTCGGCCCCGATGAGCGACGCCTTCCTGGTGCTGGCCCAGGCGCCGGCCGGGCTGTCGCTGCTTCCTGGTCCCCCGGGTCCTGCCCGACGGCGCCCGCAACCGCTTCCACCTCCAGCGGCTCAAGGACAAGCTCGGCAACCGGGCCAACGCCTCGGCCGAGGTCGAGCTCGACGAGGCCGCCGGCTGGCTGGTCGGGGGAGCAGGGCCGGGGCCTGGCCGCGATCCTGGAGATGGTCAACCACACCCGGCTGGACTGCGTCGTCGGGTCGGCGGCGCTGATGCGCCAGGCGGTCGCCCAGGCCACCCACCACGCCGCCCACCGCAGCGCCTTCGGCGCGGCCGCTGGCCGACCAGCCGCTGATGCGCAACGTGCTGGCCGACCTGGCCGTGGAGTCCGAGGCGGCGACCACGCTGGCCATGCGGGTGGCCGGCGCCTTCGACCGGGCGCCCGGCGACCCGGCCGAGGCGGCCCTTCCGCCGGCTGGCCACGGCCGTGGCCAAGTACTGGGTGTGCAAGCGGGCGCCCGGCGGTGGCCGCCGAGGCCCTGGAGTGCCTGGGCGGCAACGGCTACGTGGAGGAGTGCGGGCATGCCCCGGCTGTACCGGGAGGCGCCGCTCAACGGCATCTGGGAGGGCTCGGGCAACGTCAAGTGCCTCGACGTGCTGCGCGCCCTTGAGAGATCCCCCGAGTCGCTCGCGGCCCTCTTTGCCGAGATCCGCGAAGCCCGCGGCGCCGATCACCGGCTGGACACCTTTGCCATGGACCTCCGCAAGGCCCTCGACGATCCAGCCGAGGCGGAGACCCAGGCCCGGCGGATCGTGGAGCGGCTGGCCCTCGCCCTCCAGGCCTCGCTCCTCATCCGCCATTCCCCGCCGGACGTGGCCGACGCCTTCGTGGCCAGCCGCCTCGCGGGCGACGCCGGTCGGGCGTTCGGCACGTTGCCGGCGGGGACGGACTTCGGAGCGATCCTCGAGCGGGCGGCTCCCCCGATCACCTAGAGCGACTTCAGGAACTGGATCAGATCGGCTTTGTCGTTCGCGGAGAGATGGAGGCTGAACGTGCTGTCGTAGTGGTCCACCACGTCGGCCAGGGTGGCGAAGCGACCGTCGTGATAGAAGCCGCCCTTGCCATGGGACCACAGATCCCTCGAGCGGCGTCGTGCGGTAGCCCCGTCGGGTGAGCGGTCGGCCTGGAAGGCGTCGATGCCGATCTCCTCGGGCGTGTGCAGGTTCCAGCCCGGGCTCGGTGTAGAGCGGCGGCACGTGGCAGTTGGCGCATCCCGCCGTCGTTGAAGACCGCTCGCCGCGCTGGGCCGCGGCGGCGTCGAAGCTCCCCGCCGGCGGCGCCGGAGCCGGGATGGCGAGCTGGTAGAGGTGCAGCGCCGCGAGCTTCGGCGTGACGAGGTCGGCGTCGCTCGTGACGTTGCCGAAACCGGCCCGGGCCGCGACCGGGAACTTCACCGGATCGTTCAGCCGCGCATCGTAGAAGGTCCCCTGGCCGTGCATCTCCAGGTTGGCCACGAAGGCGTTCCAGTAGGGCACGGAGCCCCAGCCGGTGTAGGTGTGGAGGTTGACGCCGGCGAGGCCGAAGGCCGGCGGAATGAGCGTGGCCCCCGTCTTGCCGTCCGGACGGAAGGCCTTGCCGTCCAGGAACAGCTCGGCGTCGAAGCGGCCCGGTCCCCAGCTCTGCAGGACGGTGCGCACGGTGCGGCTCGTCCACACCCAGCAGGCCGGCCACCGGCCGAGAGGTCCGGAGCGAGAGTGACGATCGCGCCTACATTCAGATCGCGGTTGGCCCAGCCGTCGAGACGCTTGCCGATGCCGGGGGCCACGGAGTCGTCCACCGTGGAGTGGCAGAGGGCGCAGGTGATCCCCGCGCTGGTGAGCCGGCCGGCCGGCGCGAAGGAGCCCTGAACGCCCACCACCGCGCCGAGCTTCAGCAGCGTCGCGGTCACGGCAGGATCGTCCAGGTTGACTCTCCCCCGCCGTATGGCATGCAGCACCTCCTGCGGCAGGGCCTCGGAGTCCACCTTGAGGCCCACACCCAGGGCCGTGCGGGGGCTCACGGTGGCCAGGGGCCGGTGGATCTGCAGGGTGCCGGTCCAGAAGGACTGATCGCCGAAGGTCTCGTAACGGAAGGTCTGGCGCCCCTCGTTCACCATCGACCGGGCATGGACCGCGATGGTGTCCACCGGCCGGGCGACGCGGTCCTCTTTCTGGGCCAGCACGGGCACGGCAAGCGCGAGGAGCAGGACCGCGGAGCAGAGCAGCGCGGCAGGGACGAGCAACAACAGCGGCTTTCGCATGGACATCGGGACTCTCTCCTTTCACCTTGAAGAGAGTCCCGAAGAGGCGATTGGTTACAAACCCCACCGCAGGCGGCTCAGGGCTGCCCCTTCTGCTGCTGATAATTGGGGAACGCCGGCCGCGTCGATTTCGGCAGCGGGTTCTTCGCTAAGAGGTCGAGGGCCACCTGCACGGCCTTCTCGAGCTGCGGGTCGTGCCCCTGGCGCCAGGCCTTGGGATCGAGCTCCACCTCGACGTCGGGCGCGACGCCATGATTCTCGACGTCCCAGTTGCCGTTGGGATTCCAGAAGGCCACCCGGGGGGCGGTGACGCGTCCGCCGTCAATGAGCGGCGGGTAGCCGCCGATGCCCACCAGACCGCCCCAGGTCCGCTTGCCGACCAGCGGTCCGAGCTGAAGCTTGCGGAAATACCAGGGCAGGGCGTCGCCGCCCGAGCCCGCGGACTCGTTGATGAGCATCACCTTGGGCCCGAAGATGGCGCCCACGGGCGTCGTGAAGTCCTCGCCTTCGCGAGACGCTGAAGTAGTTGAGGAGCGGCCGGCGGAGGTAGTCCACGATGTAGTCGGCCGCGGCGCCGCCGCCGTTGAAGCGCTCGTCGATGACACCGCCCTCGCTTGCCGATCTGGGCGAAGAAGTAGCGGTTGAAGTTGTTGTAGCCGCCGGCCGCCGTGTCCGGGCAGGTAGACGTAGGCGAGACGGCCGCCGGTCAGCTCGTCGACCTTGCGGCGGTTGTCCTCCATCCAGGCGCAGGAGGCGCAGGTCGTCCTCGTTCGGCCACGGGCACGACCGTGACCTCGCGCGAGCCGCTTGCCGTCGGCGCTTCGGGCCCACCTGCAGGACCATCGGCTTGCCGGCCGTGGCCTCGAAGAAGCTGGTAGATGTCGTCCGTCGACGCTTGCAGCTCGCGGCCGTTCACGGCCAGCAGGTACTCCCCGGTCTTGACGTTGACGCCCGGCTGGGTCAGGGGTGCCTGCAGGTTGGGGTTCCAGTTCTCGCCGTTGTAGATACGGGCGAAGCGGTAGCGACCGTTGGCGATCGTAGTCGGCGCCGAGCAGGCCGTCCTTGCACCCGCGGCACCTCGGGGCGTCGCCGCCGCCCACGAACATGTGGCCGACGGTGATCTCGCCGAGCATCTCGTTGAAGCAGGTCGTTCAGATCGCTGCGGCTGGCCGATCCCGTCCAGGTAGGGCTGCGTAGCGCGCTCTGGCCGCCTCGAGGTCGAGGCCGTGGAGGCCGGGGTCGTAGAAGAAGTCGCGCTCGATGCGCCAGACCTCGCGGTACATCTGCCGCCACTCGGCCGCGCGGGTCGACCAGGACCTCGAAGTCGTCGAGCTTCAGGGCCCCGTCTCGCCGGCTTGGGCGGCGCCGAAGTCGGGCGACGATGGCCAGCGAGTCTTGCCCTGGCGCACGAGCACCTTCTCGCCGTCCTGCGGAGACCACGAAGCCGTGCGCACGCCGTCGAGCGAGCTTCTCGGTCTTGCGCTGTCGAGGTCGAAGCGATGGACGACGTCTGCGCCTTGAAGTCGCCGCCGCCTCGACGGCGAGCGGCGCTTCGAAGGAAGATGATCTGGCCCTCCTTGCCCGCGTAGAGGCCGCGTAGTTGCGCGGCGGGACGGGCAGGGCGAGGATGCGCTGGCCGATGCCCTCGAAGTCGATCTTCACCTTCGGAGGCTTCGCCGGCCTCTTGTCCGTTCTTGTCTTCGTCCTTTCCGTTCTGCCTTATGCCTTTTCGTCCTTGCTCTGTCGCTTCTCCTCGTCGCTCTCGGGGCGCCAGCGGCGAAGGAGGTCTTTCGAGCACCACCACGTAGACGCTGCGCGTCACCGGCGCTGGAAGCTCGACATGTCGAGCCAGCCGGTGGACGGGCCGACGTCGGTGCGAGGCGGTGAAGTAGAGGTACTTGCCGCTGCGGTCGAAGACCGCGTAGCGCGCGTCGCTCATGCCGTCCGTGACCTGTGTCGCTCTTGCCCGTCTCCGGCGAGTAGAGGAAGACGGCGCGCAGATGGTTGCGCAGGGTCTTGGTGTAGGCGAGGCAGCGGCTGTCGGGCGACCAGGCGGGATCGAGGCTACGCTCGGGCGCATCGTAGGTGTCGGTGTCGACCTCGCACGGGCTGACCCTTGTCCACGTCCACGGTCCAGAGGTTCAGCCGCTTGTCGCTGTAGGCGATCTTCTTGCTGTCCGGCGACCACGTCGGGCCGTAGAAGAAGGACGGCGGCTTGCCGAGGCCGATCTTCTTCGCCGGCCCCGCTCGCCGTCTGATCGCGCGACGTGGAGCGCGTACTCGCCGGACTCGTCGGAGAACCAGGCGATCCACTGGCCGTCGGGCGACCAGGCGGGATCGCGCTCGGCGACGCCCGGGGTGCGGGTCAGGTTGCGGACGTCGCCCTTCTCCGCCGGCACGGTCAGGATCTCGCCCCGGGCCTCGAACACCGCGCGCACGCCGGTGGGCGAGAGGCGCGGAGGACTCGATGCGATCGGCCGACTTTCACGAAGTGCGGGCCGCACCGACGCGAGGTCGCCGCGCACCGTCACGTCCACAGGCCGCGACTGGCCGGAGGCGAGGTCGTAGAGGTGGAGCTTGCCGAGCTGGTCGTAGACGATGCCGTCCGGGCCGGCCGAGGCCGAGGCGATGTCCGGTCCCGGGTTGTGGATGGCTTCGCGTCACCTTGCCGCTCGCCGGTGTCGTAGACGAAGAGCGTGGTACGGGCCGTCGCGGTCGGAGAGGAAGTAGATGCGGTCGCCGACCCACATCGGATCCGAATCGTTGGAGTTCTGGCGCGGGACTTCCTCGACGCTGGAGTCGGCAAGGCGGGCGATCCAGATGGGCGTGGTCTGGCCGCCGCGATAGCGCTTCCAGGCGACGTAGGTGCCCGGCGTGTTGCGGCGGTTCCATTGCGGAACGTAGGCCAGGCGGGAGCCGTCCGGTGAGAAGGCGCCCTGCTCGGCCACGGGGAGCGGCAGGGGCTCGGGCAGCCCGCCGCCATCGATGCCGAGGGTGAACAGGCGGTTGCCGTTCGGAGCGTCGCGGCCCGAGCGGAAAAGCACCCGCTTGCCGTCCCGGGTCCAGCCCACCACGCGGTCGATCCCCGGGTGCCAGGTCAGGCGGCGGGGGATACCGCCGGCCACCGGCACGAGGTAGACGTCCCAGTTGCCGTCGTACTGGCCGGTGAAGGCAATCCACTGGCCGTCGGGCGAGAAGGCTGGATCGGTCTCCACCCCGGCGCCGGTCGTCAGCCGCCGGGCCTCGCCCCCCTCGCGCCCCACCACCCAGAGGTCTCCGGCATAGGTGAAGGCGATCTGCGTGCGGCTGAGGGCCGGGGTCCGCAGCAGCGGCTCCGCCACCGCGGAGGCGGACAGGGTGAGGAACAGAACGGCGAAAGCGAGTCGGCGCATGAGCTTGGGACCTCTCTGGATTTAGACGTTCGAATCCGCGATACGTTGGGTGAGACGAAAAGTTGCCCGTAGTGTAGACCGTCCTATCCTGGCCCGTCCTTTGCGTCCATCATGCCCTTGGAGGGCCTTAAGACATGAAATGCCACACTCCAGAATGCCACGGCGAGCACGAGCCGCGAGCCATCAGCCACTCGGTGATCCGCCTCCAGCGGACGTTCGTCATCCACGGCGTGCCGGCCGACGTCTGCCCGGATTGCGGAGACGTGGTGGTCAGCGAGGAGACGCTCCTCCACATCGACCGCCTCCTCGCCCGCAAGGCCCGGTCGAAGAGCGACTCCCTCGTGTTCGAGGTCTGAGCGGCGTAACTCTGTGCCCATCCTGTCGTACTCTTCTGGACGAGAGACCTCGTCGATCGCCAGGAGAGAATCCCATGCGCCACGCGCTCACGGCAGCTCTGCTTCTGATCCTTTCCCTGCTGGCCGTCCCGGCGCTCACTGCCCAGCCGGTGGCAGGCACCTCGGCCTCACCGGCCGTCTCCTCGCAGCCCGTGCCCGTGCCGCAGCCCAGCGATAAGGCCATGCGCTACTACAGCAGCGGCAACGTGCTGTGGGGGATCGACACGCTCTGGAGCCTGGTCGTGCCTCTCCTCCTGCTCTTCACCGGGCTCTCGGCCCGCATGCGCAACGTGGCCTCCAGGATCGGAGGCGACGGGTTCTTCACCGCCCCGGTCTACGGCATCCTTTTCGTCCTGGTGACCTTCCTTCTCGAGCTGCCGCTGGCGTTCTACGGGGGGTTCGTCCGCGAGCACGCCTACGGCCTCTCCAGCCAGACCGCCGGCAAGTGGTGGACCGATGCGCTCATCGGCCTCGCCCTTAGTTGCATCTTCGCCGTCCTCACTCTGTGGTTCCCCTACTGGCTGATGCGCCGGAGCCCCCGCCGCTGGTGGCTGTATACGAGCCTCGCCAGCATCCCGCTGGTGGCCTTCATCCTGTTCGTCACCCCGATCTGGATCGAGCCCCTGTTCAACAAGTTCGGGCCGATGAAGGACAAGGCCCTGGAGATCCAGATCCTCGCTCTCGCCGGCCGCGCGGGGATCGAAGGGAGCCGGGTCTACGAGGTCGAAAAGAGCGTCGATACCAAGACGGTCAACGCCTATGTCACCGGGTTCCTCAACACCAAACGCATCGTCCTCTGGGATACCACGCTCGCCAAGCTGGACCAGCAGCCCGAGGTGCTGCTGGTGATGGGTCACGAGATGGGGCATTACGTGCTGGGCCACGTACCCCAGCTCATTGCCGCGGCCTGCCTGCTGATCTTCGTCGGCCTGTGGGTGATCCATCGCACGGCCGGCCCGGTGATCGCGCGCTACCGTGACCGCTTCGGTTTCTCGGAGCTCTCCGACGTGGCGTCCGTGCCTCTCCTGGTCCTGATCTTCACCCTCGTCATGCTGGTGCTGATGCCGGCCGTCCTGGCCTTCAGCCGCCACACCGAGCACGAGGCGGACCGTTTCGGACTGGAGATCACCCGCGACAATCACGCTTGCGCCACAGCCTTCGTCAAGCTGTCGGAGGAAAACCTGAGCAATCCCCGTCCGGGCCTGTTCGTCAAGCTCTGGCGCGCCAGCCATCCGCCGATCGGCGAGCGCATCGATTTCTGCAACGAATACAAGCCCTGGGAGAAGGGAGAGCCCCTGAAGTATGGCGAGCTGATCCGGCCGCCGAAGGAGTGATCAAATCATTTCGGCCGCTTCTTCCAGGGAGCGCGGGGCCGCTGCGAGCGATCGGACCGATCCGACCGATCCACCGATGTCCGATGGGGAGGCGGACGCGTCCCCCGATCTTCGCCCGCGACCTTCACTTCCAGCGCGCGGCCGCGCATCGTGGCGCCGGACATCCTCTCGATGATCTGCCGCTGGAAGCGGGCCGGCACCTCGACCAGCGAGAAGCGGTCGTAGATGTCGATGGCGCCGATCTCACGGCCGGGGACGTCCGCCTCGTTGGCGATGGCGCCCACGATGTCCGCGGGCCGCACGCCGCTCTGCCGGCCGGCGTTCAGGAAGAGGCGCACCATGCCGTCGCCCGTGCCGGGCAGCTCCCGCGGCTCGGGCTCGACCGCCACTTCCACCAGCGGCCGCTCGCGGCGGGCGAGGTAGGCGGCGGCGGCGGCGATCTCCGCGATCTCGAGGCCCTCCTCCACCAGCTCTTCGACCAGGGCCAGGTAGAGCGTCGAGATCCTCCTCGCCGATGATCTTGCGCAGGCTCTCCTTGAACAGCTCGCTGCGCCGCGACGCCACGTCGGCGGGGGTGGGCATCTTCATGGGCTCGACCCGCTGGCCGGTGAAGCGCTCGATCTCCTGCAGCATGCGGCGCTCGCGAGGGGTGACGAAGATCACCGCCACCCCGGCGCGGCCGGCGCGGCCCGTGCGCCCGATGCGGTGGACGTAGGCCTCGACGTCGTTGGGCACGTCGTAGTTCACCACGTGGCTGATGCGCTCGACGTCGAGCCCGCGGGCGGCCACGTCGGTGGCCACCACGATCTCGACCTGCCGCCGCGCAGCCGCTCGATCACCCGTTCGCGCTGCGGCTGGGCCATGTCGCCGTGCAGCGCCGCCACCGAGTAGCCGCGGGCCTCCAGCCGTTCGGCCACCTGGCCGCCGCGTTCTTGGTGCGGGTGAAGACGAGCACCGCGTCGGTCGGCTCGATCTCCAGCAGCCGGGTGAGGGCTTCGAGCTTCTGCGCCTGGGGGATCAGCAGATAGCGCTGCTCCAGAGCCGGCAGGGTCAGCGTCTTGCGCTCGGGCTGGATCGCCGCCGGATTCTGGAGATGGCGCTGGGCGACGCGCCGGATCTCCGGCGGCATGGTGGCCGAGAAGAGTGCCGTCTGCCGGCCCGCCGAGGTGGGGGGGGCCTGGGCCAGGATCCACTCCACGTCCTCGATGAACCCCATGCGCAGCATCTCGTCCGCCTCGTCGAGCACCACCATGCGCAGGCTGTCGAGACGCAGCGTGCCGCGGCGGAGGTGATCCATGATCCGCCCCGGCGTGCCCACGACCACATGCACGCCGCGCTGGAGCCGCCGCTGCTGGTCTTCGAGCGAGTGGCCGCCGTAGACCGGCAGCACCACGAGACCCTGGAGGTTCTTGCCATAGGAGTGGAGCGCCTCCGCCACCTGGATGGCGAGCTCGCGGGTGGGCGTGAGCACCAGGGCCTGGACGGTCCTCTGCGCGGGATCGATCGCCTGGAGGAGCGGCAGACCGAAGGCCGCGGTCTTGCCCGTGCCTGTCTGCGCCTGGCCGATCAGGTCGCGCCCGGCGAGCAGCGGCGGGATGGCGGCGGACTGGATGGGGGTCGGAGCTTCATAGCCAACCTCGGCGATCGCGGCGAGAAGGGGCTCGCTCAGACCCAGGGCCTGGAAGGAGTCGGGAGGCGGAGGGGTGGGGGCGTCTTCCATGCATGGCTTTATACCACCCCTCCTGCCGCAGCCTACTTGCTGACCACCAACACCACGAACGTATCCGGCACGACCGTGGGCCGGGGGTGGGGCTGCTCCGCCGTGGGCGCGGGCGGAGGGCCGTACTGCGCCGTGGGCAGGAAGAGGGAGTGCGTCTTCTCATCGAGGGCGATCGTCCGTGCACCCTTTCGCGTAGGCACGGTCTCGGCCACGGTGAATTTTTCCGGCGTCTCCTCTTTGATCACCGTCATCGTGCCCTCCCCGTTCGAGCTGAAGCCGAGACCGGTGGCGGGATCGAAAGCCGTGCCGTCCACCCCGTCGCCAATCGGCACCGTGGTGACTAGCTTGCCCTTCTCCGTGTCCACGACCGCCGCCAGCTTGTTGGAGCAGCCGATCAGCAGCCGGTGATGCTTGCGGTCGATGGCCATGCCGGTCGGCTCTTCGCAGGGCTTGAGCGGCCAGCGCGCTTTCACCGTCCGATCCTTCGCATTGATCGCCACAACCTCACTGGTGTCCTCGATATTGACGAAGACTCTGCCCTTGAGATCGGAGGTAGCGAACTCGGGCTTGCCGCCGAGCTCGATGGTGCCCGCGACCTTGCCCGTCTTCGCATCCAGCACCGTGGCGTTCTTGCCCCGGCCGTTGAAGGCGAAGACCTGGGACGAGGCGGGATCGTAGAGGATGGCGTCGGGATTCTCTCCCGTGGATTTGACCTCGCTCTGGGTGGCGAGCGTCTTGAGGTCGAAAATGGTGATCATCGAGCTACGGCCGTTGCTGATGAAGCCGCGGCCGAGCTCCGGAGCCAGGGCGATGGCGTGGACTCCCGAGAGGTTCTGGATGTCGCCGACCGTCTTGCCGCTGTCCACGTCGATCACCGTGACTTTGGTGGAGTGCGAGACGTAGAGCCGCCGCGCCGCGGGATCGACGACCAGGTAATCCCAGCCGCCCTCCCCACCCAGCTTGATCTCGTTGGCAACGTGGTAGCCCGGCTTTGCGGGCGCGGCACCGTGCAGCGCGGCTGAAGAGGCGAGCAGGAGACCTGCGAGGGTGCCGCAGAAGGCTTTCAATCGGGTCATGGGTGTTCTCCTTGAAAAGATGGCCGACAGGAGCTTGAGTGTACGCCCATCCGGTCACTCCTCGGCTTCGTCCTTCACTCCCGCGGCGCGAAGCACGTCGGCCACGGCCACGTCATTCGGCATCCAGATCCCCTTCACGTCGACCTTCGCTCCCGCTTCCAGGAGCAGGCGGACGACGCCGGGATAGTCTCCCTCGGGATTCGGCCAGTTGTCGCAGCCGTGGATGGCCCAGCCCAGGGGCGTGGCGCCGAACTCGTTTTCCACGGCCTCCACCTCAGCGCCGCGCGACAGCAGCGCTGCGGCCGTTTCCCTCCACCCGTGCCAGGCCGCCCAGTGGAGCGCCGACTGGCCATGCATTCCCCGCGCGTTCACCGGCAAGCCGAGGTCGATCAGGGCCGCGACCGCCGCCGTCTTCCCCCGCTCGGCGAGCTTCACATAGGCTTGGCGATCCGCTTGCGAAAGGTTTTCCAGGAGCTGGGGATTCCCGGCCACCAAACGCCGCGCCGCGTCCTGGTCGCCGCGATCACAGGCGTCGACGAGCCGCTCGAACGGCGTCGCCTCCGTGGCCGCGCCCAATTCCGCAAGATACGCCGCCGCCGCGGAATTGCCGTAGAGCAGCGCCATCCGATACACGGACCGGCCATCCAGACGCCGGGCGTGGACGTCCGCGCGGTGGGCCACCAGCAGCTCCAGCACGTCCCGCTCCCGACCCCGCTCGAGAGCCCAGAAGATCGTCGAGCCGCAGTGCCCCATCACCTCATTGGGATCGGCCCCGTGCTCCAGGAGGCGCCGGATGCGCTCCACTCCCCGGAAGTCGAAGGCATGATTGAGCGCGTTCATCCCCTTGGGATTGGCGCCGCGCGCCAGCAGCAGCTCCAGGCAGCGGGTGTCCTGGTGCTCCAGCGAGTGATAGAGCGACTCGTTGTCGTCGATCGTGGCACCGCGATCCAGCAGCAGCTCCGCCATGGCCGGGAAGTTGGCCACGCCGCAGGCGCCGAGAAGGGATCGTAAAGGGCTTGCCCAGTCCTCGTGGAAGAACGCGGCGTCCGGGTCCGCGCCAGAGTCGAGCAGCAACCGGGCGATCTCCAGCAACCCTTGAGCGATTCGCGGGCTCTCGCGGTGAAACTTCGAATAGGTCACGTAGAGCAGCGGCTCGCGGCTCAGGGGCCCACTCTTCTGCCGCACCCAATCCGGATCGCGCTCGAGCCGCCGGCGCACGGCGTCCACGTCGCCCAACAACAGCGCCGTATAGACGTCCGCCTGAGCGATGGCAGGATCTCGCACCAGCATCCGTTTCGCCAGGAGGAAGGGGCTGTCGACGGGCCCCGTGGATCCGTCCGTCGCTGCCTGAACGAAGCGGCGGACCCGCTCGGCGAAGGCCAGATTCGCCAGCTCCACCTCTTCTTTGAGCCGCGGCCAGCTCGGGAATCCGTATCGCCGCGCCGTGACCAGTTGGGCGTCCGCGAGCCGGAGCTCCTCCGCCGGCATCGCCTTCTTCGTGAAGCCGGGATGGTGCTCGCGCAGAACGGACAGAGCTTCGGCGTCGCCCTCCTGCCAAGCGGCGAGGAGATCCTTGGCCTGTTTGCGGAGCTGATCGAGATTCGGACGGGAAGGCAGTTGCAGGGGCATGAAGCCACCTCCTTTCGCAAAGCGCCGAGGTCCGCTCCTGCGGCAGAAAGAAGGTGACGACTCTGAATCGCTGTCACCACGAGGCGGGCTCGGCCCTTTCCGCGGACTGGCGGCTGCCCCTTCAGCCAGGGGGATGGTAGCTCCGCCCGGCGGGGCGGCGCAATGGCCCCTAGCATTTCAGCTATGTTTGGTATCTACTTCAGTCAGGAGGTACACAAATGCAGAAGAAACGGCTCGTCAAGCTTGGATTCGCTGTGCTGATCGCCGCCGCCGCGCTGTTCGGCCTGAACCCGGCTCCTGCCCGGGCCTGGACCTGTCCACCCGGCTTCGGCTCCTGCGTTTTCGACACCGAGATCTGCGACGATTATCAGTGCTGCACGTATTACTACAATGTAGATCACCCCGAGGATGCCTGTCCTGAGTGTTGCATCTTCTACTAGCGAGGGGTAAGAACCACAGCGCACGCAACGGCGGCGCCCTCTCGGGGGCACCGCCGCAGCCCTGCTGTTGCGGGCAGCAGGCTTTTCAATTGTTGAAGCTCGGCCCCTCGGGTCTGATCTCAAATACGTCGTTCGCGTCGTAGTGCCGGACGTACACCTCACGTGACGCCAGAACCCGGCGGCTCCAGCGTCAGCACCGACGGCACCCGCTCGGGCTCCGCGAGGCGGAGGAGGCCATAGCCGATGCCGGCGAGGCCGTTCATCAGGCCGGGGGCTTCGACGCTGCCGCGGGTGCCACAGAGCCAGCCGTCGCGGGCGATGCTGGCGAGGACGGTGCGGGTCTGGCGAGCGATGGCGGCGTCGAGGGTTGGGTCGCCGAGCGTCCGGCGGGCCTGGAGGAGGAAGTCGAGGTTGCCGAGGTCGCCGTGGCATTGGCAATGGTTTTCGCCGAAGCCGCGCTCGACGGTCTGCCGTGCGGCCTCGGCCACTTCGTCTCGCAGGACGCGCCGGGCTTCGGGCTCGCGGAGATGGGCGAGGGCCCGCAGGCGCGACAGGCCCACGCCCGGGGCGCCGTAGCACCAGGCCATCGCCACCGTGCTTTCGAGCGGGGGCGGCTGACCGTCCGTGCCCTCCAGCCAGCGGCGGAGCTCGGGCCAGAAGGCCTCGCGTTCCCAGTCGAAGGCCGCGAGGCCGGCAGCGAGGAAGCGGGCGTCGCCGGCCACGGCTCCCAGCTCGACCAGGGCGAGGCCGATGCCGGCGTTGCCGTGGGAGAAGCCGATGAGCGGCCGCTCCGCGCCGAGCCGGGTGAGCCAGCCGAGGCCTGAGCCCGCGGCATGGGACCGGGCGAGCAGCCGCTCACCGCAGAGGACGCCCAAGTCGAGAACCCGGCGAGAGCCCGTGGCGCGGTGGAGGGCGAGGAGGCCGAGGATCGCGCCCGCGGCGCCGCCCACGACGTCGAGATCCTCATCCTCCTCGAGATGAGCAGGGATGCGCCCGGCCAGCCGCTCCGCAGCGGCCAGGAGGTCCTGATCCCGCCACAGCGTCCCCAGGTGGGCGGCGGTGTAGAGGACGCCGCCCCAGCCCGTGAAGGCGCCGATGGAGATGGGAACCGTTTTTCCGTCCTTCTCCTCCCGGGGCTCGAACCGGGCCATCAGGGCGCTCGCCGCCTTCCGGGCGAGGCCCGTCCAGCGCTCTTCGCCGGTGACCGCGCCGAGGTGGCCGAGGAAGAGGGCGATCCCCGGCAGTCCTGCGTACAGATCCTCTGGCGCCCCTACGAGCGACCAGACCCGGTTGCGGTAGTCGAGGCCGATCCAGGTGGCGTAGCGATCGTCCGTCAGGGCCTGTTCCTCGAACCACTCGCCCACGGCACGGGCACCGGCCACCAGGCGTTCCCGCAGCTCCATGGAGGGGAGAGACGGGCCGGGATCGATCGGGGCGTAGCCGGACCAGCCCACGTCGTCCCGATTGAGCAACTGGGTGCCGAGGGAGAGGCGGAGCAGGGTGAGCTGGCGCCGCAGGTCCTCCTCCCCCATTGCGGCCAGGCGGCGGCGCACGGTCTCGAAGGCGGGCTCGGTGAAGAACGCGGGGATGCGCTCCTCCCGGCTCGTCCACAGATCGGTCGCGGCGGGGCGCGCCGTGAAGACGGGGATGTCCCCCGCCCGCAGGTCGCGGTGCTCGGCCGCGGCCACCCGGGCGAGAGCAGGGATCTCCATCACCCCCAGCCAGAGGCGGTCGAAGACGAGATCGCGGTCGAGGGCGTCGCGCAGCACGTCGGGATGGAAGCTCTCGGAGAGGAGGAGGCCGTAGACCCGGGTGGCGCGCAGCACCGCCCGCACGGGATCGTCCGCGAAACGGTCGAGGATCGCGAGCAGCTCGTGCCGCCGGCTGGCGAGCAGGCGGTAGACCTCGGCGAATCCCGCGGCGACGTCGTCCGTGTGCTCGGCGGCCTCGATCTCGCGGCCGTCGAGGGACGGGCGATTGCGTCCTCCCTCCATAGGGACCCGTTCGCGGACGGCCCGCATCTCGTCGGTCCCGATCTCCTTCCACAGCAAGACCGGCTGGGGTGTGGGCTGACCGGCCACGACGGCGACGCCGCTCAGATCCACCCCTTCGAAGTCCTCGCTCTCGCCCACGCGGAAGGGAAGAAGGCCGATGCGCAGCACCGACTCCGCCAGGGCCCGCCCGGCCAGCCGCTCGTCCGGCCGCAGCGGCTCGGGGATTTCCATGCGGGGGTGGAACAGGGATTCGAGGTCCACCACCACCGGCTGGTCTCCGGCCGCAATCAAGTTCTCGTAGTGGCAGTCCGTGGCCTCCAGGGCGTAGAGCACGGCCAGCAGACCGCCGAGCCGGCGGTGATAGAGCGCCACCGCGGCCAGGGAAGCGCACTCTTCAACGGCCACGTATTCCATCCAGCCGTATTCGCCACGGTCGAGCACGGCCAGCCGCCGGAGGGCCGGGCCGCCCGCGGTCTCGAGCCACTCCAGGAGCTCCTGGAAATGGGATTCGACGGCCAGGCTGCGGGGCTTGTAGACGAGCCGGGCGCCGGAAGCGAAGCCGAGGATGCGAACGGCGCGGCCGCCGCGGTGGCGATCCCCGGCGCCGCCGTCGAGATCGATCAGAGGTCCAGGGTCCCGTCCGGCGAAGAAGGTGGTCACGAGGTCGGGCCAGTCCGCCGTGAGGTGAGAAAAGAATTCGAGATTCGTGAAGACCCAGGCGTCGAGCTTCTGCGATCACCAGGCGGGCGAGGACGGGATATTCGTCGAGGATCGCAGCCGCGACCTCCGGCTGGCGCAGACGTGCCACGAAGGCGGCGAAACGCTCCTCCGCCGTGTCGCCCGTCAGCAGGCCCTGGAGCCGGGCCACGTGCATCTCCAGCACGAGCGTGCGCGCCACCATCGTCAGCAGGCGAAGCCCCAGGGGCTCGGTGGCCAGGCGCTCCGCCTCCTCCGGGGTGAACGGCGAAGCCCTCTCCTGGAGGATCCTCGCGATGCCCGTGCGGAGCCGCGCGCGGGCCCGGGTGATCAGCGGCTGGATGAGGTCCAGGAAGCCGGTTGCCGGATCGCCGCGCATCTCCGTGGGCCAGGGGAGGGGCTCGAAGCCCGAGGGGGCAGGCGAGGCGAAGGCGGCCGACAGCTCGGCCATCCACGCCGGCGGCTCCGGCAGCCGGCTCCCCACCTCCTCCGCGGGCCTCGCCAGCAGATCCGCGAAGCTCCCCGGGTCGAGCCCGTCGTCCGCCAGGCGGCGAGCGAAGGTCTCCTCAGAGCGGAAGGGAGGAAGCTCGCGCCACTGGGAGAGACGCAGCCGGGCGAGATCGTCGAGAGACGCGGGAGACTCCGCATGGGGCAGTGCCGCCCGCTCGGCGAGACTCAGCGCACGGTATGGGGAGAGGGAAGGCTCCGGGGGACGGGAGGCCTGCGGCGCGCCCGTCCCCTGCGGAGTGAAGCCCGGCTCATCCAGCAGCACGGGTCAAGGGCAGCAGCGACGGAAGTTGTTGTAGCTGAATTCGGTACATTTCAATGCCGTGGTCTGGGCCGCCGCGGCGACCGACCGGAGCTGATCCTCCGCCAGCTCCATGAGACCTGACGGATGCTGGGGCAACCGGCTCCGCTCCTCTGCGGAGAGGCTGGCGCGGTAGACGGGATCTTTCCAGGCGCGGACGATATCGATGCGATTCATGGGGTCTCCTTTCAGTGCCTCACGGGCAACAGGACCTGAAGGTATTGAAGGATTGCATGGTGCAGGTCCGGAAGGTGGTGACGACGGCGCCGGACGCCGACCGAAGCTCGTCTTCGCTCAGCTCCATGAGCCCGGACGGATGGCTAGGCAGGCCGGCGATCTCCTCGCGGCTCAGACGGGCACGGTAGATGGGATCTTTCCAGGCACGGATGACGTCGACTCGATTCATAGGCAGATCTCCTCTGGGGCCGGCGCTCCCCCATTGGAGCACGGCAGGAGCAGAGCTCCCATCTATCAAGGTGCCGGAAACGGCGGGAACTGCGCTGAAGGCCTGCCGGACGGGACCGGCGGGACGGCCGGCGGCGCCGCTCCCGCCCGCCTGAGCTCCCCCTCGCCCCTCGCGAATTCTCGTCCGCGCCCTCGCGAATTCTGGCTCCGCCCTCGCGAATTTTCATTGCGCCCTCGCGAGGGCCGGACCGAAATTCACGAGATCTCGTAAGGCCCTCGCGAGTTTTCGTCGCGCCCTCGCGAATTCCATATGAAAACTCGCGAGTTATATATGGGCCCTCGCGAGGGGCGGCCCAAAATTCGCGAGGGCGGAACGAGAAGTCGCGAGGGCCGGAGGAAAACTCGCGAGGGCAGAGGCTCTCGATCAGCCGGTGCGGGCGATCGACAGGGTGGTGCGATGTCAAGGAGAGACGGACGGGAGCTGCTGTTCCAGAGAAGCGCCGCAGGCTCCCCACTCCATCTCATCTCCCGCTTGCAGCAGCTCCACCTTCTCCACTCCCGGCCACCAGACAGGCCAGTCCTCGGGCTCGGAAATGAGCTGCCAGACGGTGTCGACGGGCGCCTGGACGCTCCAGCGGGTGACGAAGGCGGAATCGGACATCGGATCCCTCCCGCCGATCCTACGCTGGCGGGGAGAGAGATTGGATGAAGCGGCGCTACGAGCGGGTCCTGCCTCGGGCGTGGAGGGCCAGGATCTGTGGCACCGACAGCGGCTGGCCGTTGCGGAGCTGGGCCTCGCGGATGAAGTCGCCATCGACACCGTGGATCCGCATGGCGATGACGTCTTCCACTTCGACGCGGGGATAGGCCGCGACGATCCCGCGCAGCCACTCCGGGGTGACTCCGTGGCTGTGCAGCTCCACGAGACGGTAGGGAGGAAGGGGAGCGTAGAGGATCTCATGAACGGCTTTCACCCAGGCGGGATCGATCCCTTGCCGGCGCAGCTCGATCAGCTCCCAGGGGCTCACCCCATGGTAGCCGGCCGCCTGCATGCCACGGGCGAGCTCGGGGGTGACGCCGTTGATCCTGAGCTCGATCAGGCGCTGGACAGGGGGCTGCCGGCGTCCCATCAGATCTCCCCAGAACCCTTTCCAGCCCTTGAGCTTCTCCCGCGGATAGGTGACGAGGCCCAGATCCTTCATGTCGCGTGCATAGCCCAGGGAGACGTCGTACACCGCGAGCTCCATCAGATCGGTGTCGCCGAGCGGGATGCCCAGCACGCGCTCGAATTCGGGATTGGCGCTGAAGGTCACGTCGCCCTGCCCCTTGCCGTTCTGGAAGCTCCCCTGCATACGGAAGGTGCCGGCGTCGCGGCGCAGCTCGAAATGGACGGCGGGACCCGGGGTGAAGCCGGTGAGCTGGCTCACGGGGTAGCTGTCCATGGACGCCCAGTCGCTCAGAGGCCCCTGGCGCATCTTGATCTCGAGCCGCAGCCGGTCTCCCTGGAGCTCGCCTGACCAGCGGCCCGCGAGACGCGGGATCGGGGCAGGTCTGATTTTCAAGGCTGACGGTGACGCGCGAGCAGGCGAGCTGGATTCCCACGGCAGCCGGCAGCAGCGTGAGGGCCAGGAGGCCGGCCGCCCACGAGCGGCGGGCGGCGACGAGCTCCCACCAGCCGCCGGATACGGTCGGAAAGGGAGCCGCCATCCGCGGCCAGGGCCAGACGGGGACCGGCGGATCGTAATCCTTCAAGGTCCGCCAGAGCCCGAGCGTACCCCAGCCGGTCACCGCAGACCGCCACGGCCAGGTCGTCGCAGCAGCTCTCGCGTTCACGGCGCACCTGGGCCGAGACCCACCAGACCGCGGGGTGATAGAAAAGCAAGGTTTCCACCGCGGCCTGGAGCAGGTTCACCAGATAGTCGTGCCGCCGCACGTGGGCCAGCTCATGGGCGAGGATCGCTTCGAGCTGCTGGGGAGACAGGCCCGTCAGCGTGCTCGCGGGCACCAGGAGCACGGGCCGCAGCCAGCCCACGACCGTGGGCACGGAAACCGTGGCCGATTCGAGGAGGATCACCGCGCGCTCGATCCCCATCCGGCGGCAGAGGCCGCGCACCAGGACCTCCAGACTTTCGCGCGGCGCCCTTCCCTGGCGGGAGAGCCGTTGCGCCACCCGCCAGCCGCCCAGGTGATAGACGGAGAAGGCCGCCACTCCGGCCAGCCAGAGGCCGAAGACCCAGGGGAGGACGGGAGGGAGAGCGCCCGGCGGCCGGATCAGAGCGGGTTGCGAAACGGGGCGTGCCTCCGTCTGGGCGGGGACGAGCCTGACCCCAGGGGAAGCCGTGCCCGTTCCGGAGGAACCGGCGAGGCGCACGGCCGTGACCGCGGGCAGCGCCAGCATCAGCAAGAGAAATCCCGCGGCCACAACGTAGCGGACGGCAGCCCGGCCGTTCCTGAGCAGGGCCAGGACCCCGGCGGCCACCAGCCCCACGAGAGCGCCCTGCCAGAGGAAGTGGACCAGAGCCCAGGCGATCGTTTCGATCCCGTTCATTTCATCTCTCCTCAGTCGATCCGGCCACGGATCTTCAACTGCACGAGCTGGTCGGGAGCGAGCTTCTTGCCGTAGCGCCCGGTGGCTTCGCGGATGAAGGGGCCGTCCACGCCGTGGATGCGGAACTGGACGAGCTGATCGGCCGGCACGTTCTGGTACCCGGCCTCGGCCAGCCCATGCAGGAACTCGGGCGACACGCCGTGGATGCGGAACTGCACGAGATCGTCCGAGGCTACGTTGCGATAGCCGTTCTCCGCCAGCCGGCGCACGTACTCGGGCGAGACCCCATGGATCTGGAACTGGACGACCTGTCGGGGGCGATGCCCTGGTAGCCCGCCTTGGCGAGCTCGCGAAGAAGCGCAGGCGAGACGCTGTGGATCTGGAACTGCACGATCTGATCCGCCGGCAGGTGCTCGTAGCCGAGCCCCGCCAGCTCACGGATGAGCTGGGGATTGACGCCGTGGATGCGAAACTGCTCCAGGTCGTCGAAGGAGGCGTCGCGGTAGCCGAGGTCGTGGATCTCGCGGGCGAAGGCGAGGGAGATGTCGTGAGTCGCCCCCTCCATCAGACGGTCCTCCTTCACCTGGATCCCCAGCGCAGCCATGTCGCGGACGTAGCCGGGGTTGCCCGTGAAGGTGAAGAAGCCGGTACCCTCATCGCCCCGGACCCGGCCCTCGAAGTGGAAGGTCCCCGCGTCCCGGCGCAGATCGAAACGTACGTCCGGACTGGCGAGGAGACCGGCGAGGTCTTTCGCGGCATAGGTCTCGCCGTGCGACCAGCGGTGATGCCCGCCGTTGTTCCAGCTCATGCTCATCTCGAGATCGATCTGATCGCCCCGTCGCTCGGCCGTCCAGGTGCCCCGGTGGCCGTCAGCACGGTCCCCGTGTCGCCGGTCTCGCTGGAAAAACTGCCGCTGTCGTCCTTATCCACGGATCCATCCACGGCATCCACGGAGCCACGGACGTAGTTGAAGCTCAAACCCATGGGGAGGAGGGATAAGGCGAGCAGACCCGCCACCCACGAGCGGCGCGAGGGGCGGGCCGGAGCGCCCACCAGACGTCGGATGCGATCCAGGAGAGAACCGCCGTCCGCGGCCATGGCCAGGCGAGGCGAAGGCGTGCGAAGCCCTTCCAGATCGGCCAGGGCGCGGGCATACCCCAGCCGGTCGCCGCAGACCTCAACCGCCAGGTCGTCGCAGCAGCTCTCCCGCTCGCGGCGCACCTGGGAGGAGACCCACCAGACGGCCGGGTGATAGAAGAGGAGGGTCTCCACCACGGTCTGGAGGAGATTGACCAGATAGTCGTGCCGCCGGATGTGAGCCAGCTCGTGGGCCAGGACGGCTTCGAGCTGGCGGGGGGTCAGGCCGGCCAGGGTGCTCGCCGGCACGAGGATCGCCGGCCGCAGCCAGCCGATCACCGCCGGCACGGGCACGGCCGAGGATTCGAGAAGCCGGATGGCGCGGGCGATCCCCAGCCGGCCCGCCAGCGCGCGGACCGTGGCCTCCAGATCCTCACCCAGAGGCCGGCCGTTCCGCGTCAGCTTCCGCGTCTGCCGCCAGCCTCCCAGGTGATAGACGGAGAGAAGGGCCACGCCGGCCAGCCAGAGCGCGAAGATCCAGGGCAGGGCGGAGGGGAGGGCGGACGATGACCAGCCCTCATCACCCCGGCCCTCTTCTCCGAGCCTCCCCCCCGATCCGCCGGGAGAAGAGGGAGAGGTTTGTCGACAGGAAGAGATGCCCCGATGAAGATCGGCCCGTTCCGGGCGAGCCGGCCATCCGCAAGGCCGTCCCCACCGGCAGCGCCAGCATGAGGAGGAGGGCTCCGGCGGCCACGGCATAGCGGCTCGCGGCCGAGCCTCGCTTGAGAAGTCCCAGCACGCCCGCGGCAGCCAGTCCCACCAGGGCGCCCTGCCAGAGGAAGTGGATCAGGGCCCAGGCGATGGCCTGGACCGCGGGGACCGCCCACGACGTCTCGATCGCGCTCATTTCGTTTCTCCTTCGAGCCGATCCAACAGTTCACGGATCTCCGCCAGCTCCTCCGCCGTCGCCGGCCGGGAGGAGAGGGCACGCAGGACAAGCCGGCTGGCCGAGCCCTCGAACGCCCGGTCGAGCAGGTCCCCCACGAGCTGCGTCTGGGTCTGCTCCTCGGGCAGCCGGGCCACGTAGCAATGGGCCCGCTGGGATTCGTCCCGGGTCACCAGCCCCTTCTCCGTCATGATCTGGAGCTGCTTCAGCGTCGTCGTATACCCGGTGGGAGCCCGGCGCGCCAGCTCCTCATGAACCTCCTTGACGGTGCTCGGGCCACGGCGCCACAGCACTCGGAGGATCGCCAGCTCGGCGTCGGTGGGACGGGGAAGGTCGGCCATGGGAGACACGATATACGAAGATCTTCGTATTGTCAACGATGAGTTTCGTAGATGGAAGCTGGCAGCCTCCGCCTCCTCCTAGAGAGGGATAGACAAGCCGCTTCGCAAGCCCTACCCTCCTACCCTAGGGACACAAACCGAAACGAAGTAACACCAGGCGGCTCCCCGGTTGGCTTGCCTGCCAACCCGCGGCGTCTCCTGAAAAACCGAGAAAGGAGAACGATGATGAAAGCCCATCTCACCCTCGCCTTCGCCCTGCTGCTCGCCTGCACCGGCGCCGGCGCCGCCCGCGCCCTGGGGACCCCGGACCACCTGCCGCCGGCCCTGGAGACCGTTTGCGACATGGAACATGGGGCCGCATTCGGCCTCTGCAACGCCTACTGCGAGGCCATGGACTGCGAGCTCGCAAACGATGGCGATCCCGGCACCCAGCCTCACGCCTCGGCCACCGCCTGCTCCAAGGTGCGGAGCAGGTTCCAGCAAATCACCGGCCGCGACCTGCCGTGTGAAGTGACCTGCCCGTGCAACGAAATCCCCGGCCCCTTCCACGACACTGTCACTGGTGTAACCCCTATCGTTGAATGCTTCACCGAACCCGCCTTGGGCATCACGGATGGCATCGTGGCGGTCACCAACGCGCCGCCGGCCGGCTTCAATTTCTCGGCCTTGACTGAGGAGGGCAATTGGTCCTGCGGATTCGCCGGTCCGGACGGCGTCCTTCCCCTCACCCCGGAACAGGGCCAGGCCTGTGCAGATCTGCTCGAGCATGCGGCGAACAGTCAAGGGGTGAGTTGCGTCGCTCCCTGAGGCCTGCCGGTGAGGCGAGCCGAGTACTGGGGCCGCAGAGCTCTCATCATGCTCCGCGACCCCGGATAAGAGGAATGAGAGGAGAACCGCTCCGGCATCCTCTCTAGAGAGGATGCCAAGACCCCTCAATATCCTCCCTAGAGAGGATGCCCAACTCGTTGCAAGGCTGTTACGCTGAGCTCGCCCGACCTGCACCATTCACCTCGCGCTACCTGTCCAGGCAGCGCCGGTTTCGATAGAAAGGGAAAAGACAATGAACGGGAAGGACTTGACCTCGGGGAAGCACAAACGACGCTCATGGAACACGACCGCCCGCCGGATCGGGAGCAGTCTGGTGGTGGTCGTCCTCACCCTGTGCGGTCTGGCGACGCCCGCCGCCGCCGATCAGGTGCCGTTCACCGCCACCGGCACGGCCGTGATCACGGGGGTGACGCACCTGCCTGGCGGGCTGACCCAACTGAACTGTAACGTTTCGGGCACCGCGACGCATCTGGGGAACACCACGGGGCCGTTGACGCGCATCCAGGATCATCAGGGGAATTTTGGCAGCACCGCGGTCTTCATCGGGGCCAACGGGACGGACAGTGTGTTCTTGACCATCAGTGGGCACTTTGAGAGTACGGGCGGCAAATGTTTGCTCACTTCCACAGGCACTTACACCGTGACCGGCGGCACCGGCGCGTTCGCCAACGCCACGGGGAGCGGGACAATCACCACGCAGATCGACCAGTGCGACGGTACCGCCACAGGGACGTATACGGGGACGATCTCCCGGCCGAACTCGGGCTAAGGCTCGTCACAAAATAACTGCACCAAATCGTCCGGAGCCCAGCCTCGAAGAGGCGACAGCATAAAGCCTGGGGCGTCAGCCCCAGGTACGGGATCCGCCACAAATCCCTCCAAGCCCCGCAGGGGCGGCAGAAGACCGGATCGCCAAGGTCTGCTGTCGCCCTTACAGGGCTAGAGGGTTGTTGGGGGGGCTATTTTCCTGGGGCTCACGCCCCAGGCTGTACGCTGTCGCCCCCTTCGGGGCTGAGAAAGAACTGGCACAGTCATCGGTGACGGTGCGCCCAGCGCACCCTACGGCAATCCCGCTCGCCTGAGACCCCCTCTCCCCCCGGGAGAGGGGCCGGGGGGGCCGGGGGTGAGGCTTCGGAGGGCATGCTGGCGAATTTCCAGACACCCTCTAAGGCTCGCGCGAAAGGTCTGGGGTGCCTTCCCCGAGCAACGAAGGCGCGTCCACCGAGTCGCCAGCCAGCTTCGCAGTCTTCTCGCGGATCAGCCTTCCCAACCAGCGGGCAGGAGAAACACCCTGAGCCTTCGCAAAAGCCCTCATCCGCCCTTCAGTCTCCTCGTCCAGGTCAATCGTGATCCAGCCCATGGCCTCAGAATTCTAAGTCGGTTTCGATTCTTGATCGCGGTCGCGAAGCATACAATCCCCCTCCCATGTGGAAGCCGGGCGATCGCGTCACTCATCGATTCCATGCCGAGCTGGGCCCGGGCCGCATCCTGGCCATCGCGGGCCGGACCCTGCGCGTCGAGTTCCCGGATGTGGATCAGACCCTGAGCTTCGCCGCGGGCACGGACGCTCTGGTCCCCCTGAGTGTCCAGCCCGGCGGCAAGGCCCGGCTTCAGGGCACGAACGAGCTCGTCGTCGTCGAATCCTGCGAGGAGGGGCTCTGCCTGCTGGCGGACGGCCGCGAGGTGCCGTTCGACGAGCTGTGGCCCCTGCCCGCCGAGATCTCGCCTGTGGAGCGGCTGGCCCGGGGCAACGTGGATGGCTTCGAGGACTTCGCCAACCGGCTGGACGGGCTGCGCCTCCAGCGCATCCGGCAGGCCGGGGGCCTGGGCTCGTTCCTGGGGGGACGGATCCAGCTCTTCCCCCACCAGCTCTACGTAGCCGAGCGGGCCTGCCACAGCGATCCCGTGCGCTGGCTGCTGGCCGATGAGGTCGGCCTGGGCAAGACGGTGGAGGCGTGCCTGATCCTCAACCGTCTTCATCACACCGGCCGGGCCGAGCGCACCCTGATCGTGGCGCCCGAGACCCTCGTCCTCCAGTGGCTGGGCGAGCTGTGGCGGAAGTACCACCAGGTGTTCGTGCTGCTCGACGACAAGCGCCTGGCCGACGTGGCCAAGGACTATGGGGACGACTTCAATCCCTTCGACGTCCACCGCCGGGCCATCGTGGGCCTCGAAACCCTGACGCGACGCCGCCGGCTCACCGAGCATGCGGTCGCGGCGGGGATCGATCTGCTGGTGGTGGACGAGGCGCATCATCTGAAGCGTCCCAAGGGGCATCCCGGGACCGAGGCTTACCGGGCGGTCGCACCCATCGCGGCCGTGGGCCGGCACGTCCTGCTGCTCACCGCCACTCCCTTGGAGGACGACGCTCACGGCTTCTTCCGCCTCCTCCAGATCCTGCGCCCCGAGGAGCTCCCCGAGGAGGAGACCTTCGACGAGCGCCTCGCCCGGCGGGAGCCGCTGCCCCCCTGCACCAGCTCGACGCGGCGGGTGGACATCGGCGGCCTGCCGCCGCGCGTGCCATCTCCCGTAGAGATCTCGGCGGCGGACTGGGAGCCCCTGGAGCGCTGGAGCGTCATCTGCGGGCTCAAGCAGCGGAGAACGCGGTAGCCCGGCGGCGCAAGGTGGATCGCGTCTCCCGCGGCCTCGCCTCGCCCGCCGCCCTCCTCCCGATCCTCAGCCGGGAGGAGACCGAGACCGCGGCCCTGGCCCAGGAGGCCCTGGCCCGCGATCCGCGGGTGAGCTGGCTGGTCGAGCAGGCCGCCCGCTGGACGGGGCCGGAGGAGAAGACGCTCGTGTTCGTGGCCCACCGGGAGACGCTGGAGGTGCTCAAGGCCGCCGTCGAGCGCCAGGGCAAGCGGGCCGGCATCTTCCACGAAGACCTCTCGCCCGAGCGGCGGGACATCGAGGTGGCCCAGTTCCGCATCCCCGAAGGGCCGTCGCTCCTCCTCTCCACCGAAGCCGGCGGCGAGGGCCGGAACTTCCAGTTCTGCCGGCGGCTGGTGCTCTTCGATCTCCCCTGGAACCCCGGCGTCGTGGAGCAGCGCATCGGCCGGCTCGACCGCATCGGCCGCACGATTCCCACCGAGATCGTCTACTTCCGCCCGGAGACGGGCTTCGGCCGTGCCGTGGCCGATCTCTACGAAGCCATCGGCCTCTTCCGCGAGCCCCTCGGGGGACTCGAACGGGAGCTGCGCCACGTGGCCCAGGCCGTTGAGAAAGCGGCGGTCGAAGGACCGGAGGAGATCGATTCCACGGTCTTCCGCAAGGTGCTGCGGGAGGCGCAGGCGGCCCACGACCGGGTGCAGAAGGCCGCCTTCCACGAGCTGCACCGCGATCCCTACCGGCCGGAGATGGCGCCGGAGATCCTCTCCCGTGTGCCGCCGGATCTCGACGCCCTGAACGAGGGCGTGGTGGTGCGGGCCGCGTCGCGCTTCGGCTTCGAGGTCGACCCGCAGAGCGGCGAGCGGACCTGGCTGATCGAATATGGCTACGAAGCGCTGGTGGACCACTTCTTCGGCGTGCCCCTCGGCACCGCGCTCCTCGGCACCTTCAGCCGCGCGCGGGCCGTGGACGAGGAGACCCTGGACTTCTTCTCCTCGGGCCATCCTCTGGTCGAGGGCATCCTCGCCGAGCTCGAAGAGGGTCCACGGGGTCGCGTAGCCCTGTTACAGATCCCCGGTGACGAGGAGGTCTTCGCCTTGATGGCCATCTACCGGGAAGGGCCGGACTGGCGGGCCGTCGTGGTAGACGGCAAAGGCACGCCGCGTCCCGACCTCGCCGCAAGGCTCACGGGCGAGCCGATCGTCCCCGAGCTCATCGAGGTCAAGAAGTGGACCGCCCAGGCGAGCTGGAGCAAGGCCATCCGCCGTATGGCGGATGCCCTGCCAAAGGGCGCGACGCCGCAGGCGGTGGCGGCGTTCCGGGTGCGGAGGAGGTCATGAATTGCAGCATCCAAGGCTGTCCCGGAGACTACGAGGACAAAGAGATCACTCATACCGTGCGCCATAAGGGCAGGATCGTTGTGATCGATCACGTCCCGGCAGAGGTTTGCACGATCTGTGGCGACGTTCTCCTGAAGCCCGAGACCGTCCGCCATATCGAAGCCCTGTTGCGCGCCGATGTCGCACCCTCTAGTACTGTACCTTTGCACGAATACGCCGATTAAGAGCGGGGGATTGACCCCGCCACCCCGGCGGGAGTAGCGTCCTCCCACAATCCGTCCGTACGTTTTCACTTCTTCGCTTCTCCTGGGAGGGCATGCCGTGGCCGACACCTATCGTGAGGTGAGCAGTCAGTCCTGGTTCGGGAGGCTGGGCCAGTCCATCAAGAGCGTGCTGGTGGGCTTGGTGATCTTCGTGGTGTCGTTCCCTCTCCTCTACTGGAACGAGTCGCGGGCCGTGCGCACGGCTCGCAGCCTGGAGGAGGGTGCGGGCTCCGTGATCAACGTCGGGTCCGACCGGGTCGATCCCACTCGTGAGAACAAGCTGGTGCACGTCTCGGGCGACGTGACCACGCCGGCCACCCTGACGGATTCGGACTTCGGAGTATCCGTCAACGCACTGGTGCTGATCCGCCACGTCGAGATGTTCCAGTGGCTCGAGAGCGAGAAGAAGGAGGAGTAGCACAAAAAGCTGGGCGGCGGCACCGAGACGGTGACCACCTGGGAGTACAAGAAGGACTGGTCGACGGATACCGTCGACTCCTCGGCCTTCAAGCATCCGGAGGGGCACGAGAACCCCGGCGAGATCCCCGTGGCGGCCCAGACCTGGACGGCGGAGCCAATCAACCTCGGCGCCTACACTCTCTCGACTCCCGTAGTCGAAAAGCTCGGCGGCCAGCAGGACCTGCCGGTGACCGAGGAGCAGGCATCACAGATCGCTGCGGACGATCCCGGCAAGGTCCACGTGACCGGGGGCAAGGTCTTCCTGGGGGCGAACCCCTCCTCGCCCGAGATCGGCGACACGCGCGTATCCTTCCAGGTGATCGAGCCCGGGCCGCGCAGCGTGGTGGCCCAGCAGGCCGGCAACAGCTTCCAGGCCTATCCCACCAAGGCCGGCGACGACCTCCTCCTGGTGGCTGAGGGGGTCCAGAACGCCGCCGCCATGTTCAAGACCGCCCAGGACCAAAACCGGACCCTGACCTGGATCCTCCGCGCCGTCGGCTTTTTCCTCATGTTCCTGGGGCTGCTCATGATCTTCAAGCCCATCGCCGTCTTCGCCGACGTCATCCCCCTGGTGGGGACGATCCTGGGCGCAGGTCTCGGCATCTTCGCCTTCCTGACGGCGGCCGTCCTCTCCCTCGCGACCATCGCCGTGAGCTGGATCGTGGTCCGGCCCGTCCTCGGCGTGAGCCTCCTGGTGCTGGCGGCAGGTGCGGCAGCCTGGCTGATCGCGATCGGAATCAAGAAGAAGAAGGCCCGGGCGGCGCTGCCGGTGGCTCCGGCTCCAGCGGCTGCGGACTGAACAGCGACAGTTGCTCCCCCGGCCGCCGGAAGGCCGCGGTGGAGAGCTCGGGCCGCGGCTGGTCCAGACCGTAGCGCCGCTTGAAGGTCTCGAAGGTGACGCGGATCTGGTCGGCGAACAGGCCCTCGCCCTTCATGCGATCGCCGAAGCGGGGATCGTAGAGGCGGCCGCCGCGGAGATCACGGAGACGGTTCAGGACCTTCTCCTTGCGGTCCGGGAAGTGGCGCTCCAGCCACTCCTCGAACAGGCCGGCTACGGCCCCAGGGAGCCGCAGCACCACGTAGCCCGCCGAGGTCGCCCCCGCATTGGCCGCGGCCTCCAGGATCTTCGGCATCTCGTGATCCGTGATCGCCGGCACCACGGGCGCCACCATCACGCCGACCGGAATGCCCGCGGCAGCCAGTCGCTCGACGGCCTTGAGGCGATCCCGCGGGTGCGAGGCCCGGGGCTCCATCCGCCGGGCGAGCTCGCCGTCGAGCGTGGTGATGGAGAGGTTGACGACCGCGGCCCCATGCCCGGCGAGGACGGAGAGGTGGTCGACGTCCCGGGTCACCAGCTCGTTCTTGGTGATGATCGCCACCGGATTGCGGAATTCGGCGAGGACCTCCAGGCACCGGCGGGTGATCTCCAGCTTGCGCTCGAGGGGCTGGTAGGGATCCGTCACGCCGCTCAGGGCGAGGACCTGGGGCTTCCACTTCTTCGCGGAGAGCTCCTTGCGTAGCAGCTCTGGCGCGTCCTCCTTGACCAGGATGCGGGTCTCGAAGTCGAGCCCCGCCGAGAAGCCCAGGTATTCGTGGAAGGGCCGGGCATAGCAATAGATGCACCCGTGCTCGCAACCGCGATAGGGATTGATCGAGGCGTCGAAGCCCACGTCCGGGCTGTCATTGTAGGCGATGACGGAGCGCGAGGTGTCGCGCAACGCCTCGGTATCGATCCGCTCCGGGCCGGAGATCTCCGGGTCTCGCTCGACGGCGAGGGTCTCGAAGCGGTTGGTGGGGTTCAAGGCCGCTCCCCGGCCTCTGGGCGCCATCTCCATGGCGTAAGTATAGCGCAAGTCAGGCCGGGCTCAAGCCTCAGAGCAGTGTTCTCTGGGACGGCGGCGCGATTCCGAAGCGTTTCACGGCGCCGGCGAGGATACGGTCCAGCGCGGCGCGCTCGACAGGCAGGGGTTGCTCCGTCTCGACGGCGGTCTTGGCGTCGAGCCTGGGGCCCAAAGACAGCGAGCGGCGGAAGTCGTCCCGAGCGGATTGGAGCCACGTCACGTAGACGTCCACGGGCACCTTGCCGGTTTTGACCTGGGCGCGGACGGCGGAATCGAGGTCGAAGAACCGCTCCCAGGCCGCATCGGTCTGCAGACTTTCGTCGATGTCGTGCCGGACCGGCTGGAGCTCCAGCAGACCCTTCCGCTGGAGGGCGACCGCGCCCGTTCCCGCCAGGGGGATGGCGAGGAATCCCAGGACCAGAGCCACAGCCCAGAACCCGGCCAGCCGGAGGAGGAACCATCCCCCGCGCATCTGCATGGGGAGCGCCGTCCGCGGCGGCGCAGGCCCTCGCCGCAGATCGTTGAGCAGCAGCGCCCCGAGCATCAGCCAGGCGAGTGCGGCGGGAATCAGGGCGGCGGGCCTGCTGAGCGCTTCAGACGCATGCTGGGGACCGTAGAAGATCCCCTGGGACAGGGCGTTGGTCACCGCGTGGCAGGTGATGCAGAGCCAGAGCGATCCGGAGAGGTGATAGATCAGCCCCAGGATCACGGCGATCTCGAAGACCAGGGGGAAACGCAAAGGCACGAAGTGGAAGGCCGTGAAGACGAGGGCCGTGACGAAGATGCCCACCCAGGGCCGCCACCACCGCACGAGAAGGTTCTGGAGCAGCCCGCGGAAAAGCGTCTCCTCGGCGAGCGGCGCCCCCACCACCAGGGCCAGGAAGAGGAGGACCTTCTCCATCGGCGTATCGACCGCCAGCAACAGCTCGGCGATCCCCCTGGACTGATCGCGGACCGTCTCCGCGGAGAAGAGGAGCGAGTTGATCCAGGAGGAGAGGCCCGAGATGACGAGGAAGTTGGCCGCCGCGAAGCCTGCCACGAGAAGGACGCGGCGTGCCGGCGGGCGCGCGAGCCCCATCTCCCGCCGGGGCGGGAGCCCGAACGCCAGGAGCGCAAGCAAGGCGATCCCGGCCATGTTGAAGGCCTGATCCACCAGCACGACGTACCCGATAGGGGTTCCGAGGCTGGGGAGGAACGACAGCACCGAGCCGAAGAGATAGAGCACCGGCAAGGCAATCAGATAGAGCGTCCCCTCCGCGCGACCCAGAGGTCGGGGAGGCGGCTCGACCTCGAGGGCGCGCTGGAGATCCGGCCCCGGGAAGGGCAGGGGTGGTGGAGCTGGCGCGACGGGCTCCAAAGGAGGCGGGCTGCCAGTCTCGGCATCCATGGTGAGGACACCCTATCAGAAGATGCCGCGGCTCGGCCGGGCTCAGGGCTCCAGATCCTTCAGGCCGGCTTCGAGCTCAGCGCTCCGAACGCACTAACCCGGATCTGGCCCGGGATGGGTCTCATCAGTTGCTGGGGATGGCGCGACGTCTTTTGCGGGAAGGATCGGACCTGAATTCCTGTTGTCAAGCCAAAGGTGAACCGGACCGTGCAGCCCTGCTTCCCTGATTCCAGCCATCCGGCGCCGCCGCAGCTCCAGGGCACGCGGCGCGAGCCCCTGTTCGCCTGGCCGGGCATGGCGAGCCTGAAGCTCACCATCCCGCTCTCCTATCTGTTCTCGAAGATCTTCTTCTCCGTCTACGGTGGCGCCAGCCTGCTCGCCAGCGTGCGGGGCGCGCGGCCGGACTTCCACTTCGACTGGGAGCTGCGGCTGCCCTTCATCCCTGGGCTGGCCGTCGTCTACCTCTCGGTGCCGCTGCTGCTCCTGCTCACCCCGTTCATCCTGCGCACCTGGCGATCGTTCACGCCGTTCTTCCTCACGCTGACGGTGGAGACCCTGGTCGCCGGCGTCGTCTTCCTCCTCCTGCCCATGGCGCAGGCCTACCCGGCGCGGGTGGCCCACGGCTTCGGGGCGGGCCTCTTCCACCTCGCGGACCGGCTGAACCTCGAATACAACGCGTTCCCGTCGCTCCACATCGCCTTCACCGTGACGGCGGCGGTCGTCTTCGGCCGGCTCTGCGGCCCGCTGGGGCGGGCTCTCTTCGCCCTGTGGGCCATGGTCGTGGCAGCCTCCGCCCTGCTCCTCCACGAGCACCACCTCCTGGACCTCGCCGCGGGGGCGACGCTCGGCCTCACTACGGTAGCGATCGTCTGGCGCCGCACGTCGCGGGACGAGGTGCTGGAGTCGCTGCGCGTCCAGGCGCTGGAGCTGCGGGGGGTCTTCCGGTTCATCCGCCGGCATCCCCGCTATCTGCTGGCGTCCTTCGCCCTGTTCCGCCGCGTTCATCGCCTGCGGGCCGGGGCCGCTCCAGCTTGCGAATAAATTCCTGTTGGCCGCTGTTCCGGGTCAAAGACCGAGAGGGCGATCCCATGGCGAGACGGCACATCCTGCGACTCCGCAATCCTGCTCTTCCTCAGCTCCTTCGTGGCCCTGCCGGGCCTCGCCGGGGCGCAGCTCGTCCGGCAGCAGAAGGCCTCGTTCGTCCTCAGCGCGGACCGCACGGCCTACGACGCCGGCAAGCCCGCCCGCCTCGCCGCCCTGGTGACGATCGAGCAGGGCTGGCACGTCAACGCCCACAAGCCCACGTTCGAGTACCTGATCCCCACAGCGCTGAAGCTGACTCTTCCCGCGGGCTGGCCGGCGGAGCAGGTGCAGTATCCGGCGGCGGAGATGAAGAGCTTCTCCTTCGAGAAGGTGCCGCTCGCCGTGTACGACGGGGACGTGGTGTTCGTAGCGCAGCTCGCCGTTCCCGCCGGCACTCCGGCGGGTACCTACCCGGTGCAGGCCTCGCTGCGCTATCAGGCGTGCAACGACTCCCAGTGCCTGCCGCCGGTGACCACGGAGGCGAAGATCCAGCTCACCGTGGGCCCGGGGGGCCAGCCGCAGCACTCGGACCTGTTCACCAGCGCCAAGGGAACGGCAGCGGGCGGCCCGACCTCGAAAGCAGGCTCGAAAGCGGGCTCGAAAGCGGGGAACCCGGGCGCGACGGGCAGCAGCTTGGCCCTCATGCTGCTCCTCGCCCTGGTCGGTGGGCTCGTCCTCAACGCCATGCCCTGCGTGCTGCCGGTTCTGTCGCTCAAGATCTTCGGCCTGGTGCGCAGCGCCGCCAACGGCCGGGCGGAGGTGACGCGGGGGGCGCTCGCCACGGCCGCGGGCATGCTCGCCTCGTTCTGGCTCCTCGCCGGGGCGGCGCTCGCAGCGCGGGCGGCGGGCTCCGCCGTGGGCTGGGGAGTGCAGTTCCAGCGGCCGGGTTTCGTGGCCTTCCTCGCCGTGATCGTCGTGCTCTTCTGCCTCAACCTGTGGGGCCTGTTCGAGATCCCGCTGCCGGCAGCGCTGGCCAACCTGGGGAGCTCCGGGCCCCGCGAGGGTCTCGCCGGCCATTTCGCCTCGGGCCTCTTCGCCACGCTCATGGCCACCCCCTGCTCAGCGCCGTTCCTGGGCACGGCCATCAGCTTCGCCCTGGCGCAGACGGGGCCGGTGGTGTTCGCCATCTTCACCGCCCTGGGGCTGGGCATGGCCCTCCCCTACCTGCTGGTGGCGGCGGCGCCGGGCATCGCCCGGGTCTTCCCCCGCCCCGGCGCCTGGATGGAGACGGTGCGGGGCGTCATGGGGTTCCTCCTCGCCGGATCGGCGGTGTGGCTGTTCTTCATCCTCTCGTCGCAGGTGTCGCCGGAGAAGCTCGCGGCCATCCAGCTCGGGCTCCTGGGCATCGCCCTCTTCACCTGGCTGCAGCACCGGGTCGCCCGGGGCCGCGCCGGCCGCGGCGTGGCCGTGGCAGGGCTGGTGGCCGCCGTGGCCGTCACCCTGGTGGTGGCGGCAGGGGGGACGCGGGGCGAGGCCACCGGCTCACGGCAGGCGTCCAAGCCCGCAGGCCTCATCCCCTGGGTGGACTTCGACCGCGCCAAGGCCGAATCGCTGACCGCCGGCGGCCAGCTCGTGTTCGTGGACGTGACCGCGGACTGGTGCTTCACCTGCAAGATCAACGAGCGGCTGATCCTGGATACGCCGGAGGTGGCCAAGGCGTTCACGGAGAGCGGCGTAGTGCCGATGCGGGCCGACTGGACCAATCGCAGCGACGAGATCGCCGCCTTCCTGGCCGAGCACGGCCGCTTCGGCATCCCCTTCTACATGCTCTACCGCCCGGCCGCGAGCCTCACGTCTTCAGCGAGCTGCCCAACAAGGAAGTCCTGGTAGCCACGGTGCGCGAAGCCGCCGCCAGCCTCCGGACCGTGGCGCAGCGATAGGCGGTCTATAAGCTCCCACCGGCGCACGGCCGGGCCAGCAGGAAGCCCTGGAACAGATCGATCCCCGCATCGGCGGCGGCGGCGAGGTCGGCTTCGTTCTCGATCCCCTCGGCCACGGCCCGGCCGCCCAGGCGGTGGGCGAGGCTGGCGATGGATTCCAGCACGGCGCGGCGGTGATCGTCACTGCCGGCGCCGGACACGAAGTGGCGGTCGATCTTCAGCAGGTCGGGCTGGCAGTCGAGGATCATGCGGTAGTTGGACTGGCCGAGCCCCACGTCGTCCAGGGCGATGCGCAGGCCGAGGTCGCGCAGGCGATCGAGGCTTTCGAGGAAGTGACGGCCGGACCACGGCGGCGCGTGCTCAACGATCTCCACGATCAGCCGTCCGACGGGGATCCCGCAGGCCGAGGCCACATCGGGGAGCCATTCGGGGAGCTCGCGGTCCTGCTCCAGCGTCGCGGCGTGGATGTTGAGGCAGAGCGCCCGCAGACCGGGCAGCCCCCGTGCCTTCGAGAGCGCCGCCGCGATCGCCAGCCGGTCCACCCGCGCCTCTCCCCGCTTACGGCGCACGTATTCGAAGAGGATGTCGGAGCGCTCGATGTTGGTCCCCCGCGGCCCCCGAGTGAGAGCCTCGACGGCGAAGACCTTGCGCTCGCCGCCGTGGATCTCGTGGATCTCGAGGATGGGCTGGAAGACGGTGGAGAGACCGCCAGGCTCGAAGATGCGATCCCAGAGCCGGCCGCAGCCCTTCGCCGCCGCGGAGGTCAACGAGATCGCAGGCATCGCAGGCATCACCGTCATACGCCGCTCCTCATCAGTTCCCCCACGACGTCGGCCAGGTGGGAGAGGGGCTGGGGTTTCTGCAGGAAGGCGTCGACGCCCCGGCCGAGCGCTTCGGTCTCCACCTCCTGCGAGCCGTGACCGGTCAACAGGATGGTGCGCGTCCAGGGCGAGCGCTCGCGGGCGAAACGCACCAGCTCCAGCCCCTCGGCGCTCTGGCTGCCGGTCAGCCGCAGGTCCGCGATCAGCAGCGCGTAGCGGACGTGGGCGAGCAGGGCCTCGGCCTCCTCCAGCTCGTGGGCGCAGTCCACCTCGTATCCGAGAGGACCGAAGTACTCGCGGATGGCGGCAAGGATGGGCTCGTCGTCGTCGACGACGAGGATGCGTTCGCTCATCACGTCGCCCGGCGGAGCGGCTCCGCCGGAGGATCCCCTTTCAAATTGTCTGCAGTCTTGCCCTCTATCATCCCTCTCCCGCCGTCGGAAAACAACCCCCGGATGGCGGGCGCGAGGGGCAGCGTCACCGTCATTACGGCTCCTCCCCCCGGAAGGTTCGCCGCCGCGATCTCTCCTCCGTGCTGCTCGGTGATGCGCTGCACGATGGAGAGGCCCAGGCCCGTGCCCCCTCGCCGGCGGGTGAAGAACGGCTCGAAGACGCGCTCCAAGTCCTCGGGACGGAACCCCGGGCCGCCGTCCTCCACGGTGAAGCGCACGGCGAGGTCCGCGGGCGCCGCCAGTGCAGCCCGGAAGAGGACGCACCCTCCGGAGGGTGAATGCTGAATAGCATTTTCGAGCAGATTCTGGAAGACCTGGACCACGCGGTTGCGGTCCAGCAGGGGCGAGGGGAGGCCGGGAGCCACGTCGAGGACGATCTCGACCCCGGCCCGGGCGGCCAGGGGAGCGCAGGCCACGGCGGCGGCGGCCATGACGTCGCGGGGCGCGACCGGCGAGAGATCGAGGCGCGGCGGCTTGCCGTAGTCGAGGAGCTGCTGCATCAGCTCGTTGAGCCGCCCCACCCGCTCCTTGAGCACGTCGAGATAGCGCCGGTACTCGGTGCGCCGCTTGAAGCGGGCCTCGAAGGCGTCGAGGGTCGCCGAGATGCCGAAGAGGGGGTTCCGCACCTCGTGGGCCACGCCGGCCACCAGGGCGCCCATGGCCGACATGGTCTCGCTGCGGCGCAGCGACTCCTGGAGCCGCACCCGCTCGGTGATGTCGAGGACGACGACGATCCCCCAGCGATCGCCGTCGGGACCGGTGACCGGGCTCAAAGCCACGTCCCAGACCCGCCCCCTCTCCTCCCGCGTCTGGGCGCCGGCCCGCACGCCCGTGGCCGCCATCTCGGCGAGAAGCTCGTGGACGATCGCCCAGGGCTGCCCCTCTCCCAGCACTCCGAGAGGGCGGTGGATGGCCTCCTCGAAGGTGACGCCGGCGAGAGCCCGGGCGGCCTCGTTCATGCGCACGATGCGGCCATCCATCTCCAGGAGCAGCAGGGGGAACTCCAGGGCGTCGAAGGTGAGACGCCACTCGAGCGCCGAACGGCTGATCAGGGCCTGGAGTGTCTCGGCGGACATGCAACCTCTCCTCCTCCGCTGAGCGGTCTCTCCTGCCTCGCCCGCGCGATATGGCTTCGGTGTGCTTTCATAGTATAGCTGAGACTCACCAAAGCGGAGGAAGAGGGATTGAATCAGGACGAGAGGAAGTGGACGTCCGTGCCGAGCGGCGAGGCCGTCGAGCTGCCAATCACCGACGTGCTCGACCTCCACAGCTTCCGGCCGGCGGAGGTGGCGGACGTGGTGCGGGACTATCTCGACGCCGCCTGGGACAAGGGGCTGCGCGCGCTCAGGATCATCCACGGCCGGGGGATCGGCGTGCAGCGGCAGACCGTGCGCACCCTCCTCTCCCGCGATCCCCGGGTGGAGGCCTTCGGCGATGCTCCGCCCGAGGCCGGCGGCTGGGGCGCCACCTGGGTGCGGTTGCGGTGACGGAGCCACGGGGAGGTCTGGTGGCGAGGACGCTGCGCCGGGGGCGCCGGCGGCTCGCCGGCCTCCTCGGCCGGCCCGAGGTGAGCTTCGTCTACACCCGGCGCTACCAGCTCGAGCTGCCGGGGTTGCTCTACGATCCGCGGCGGGGCGAGCAGATCCTCGCCTTCCTCGACTCCGCGGGCCTGCTCGGCCGGCGCTCCGTCTCCGCGCCCTCGCCCGCCACCTTCCGCCAGCTCCGCCGCGTCCACACTGACGACTACCTCGACGCGCTGAACCTGCCGGGGGCTCTCACCCGCGTCCTCGGCCTCACCCTCTCCGAGGAGCTCTCCGACCGCTTCCTCGCCACCCAGCGGCTCATGGTGGGAGGGACGATCCGGGCCACCGCCCTCGCCCTCGAATCGGGAGGGATCGCCGTCAACCTCGGGGGCGGCCTCCACCACGCTTTCGCGGACAAGGGGGAGCGCTTCTGCGTCTACAACGACGTGGCGACCGCCATCCACGAGCTGCGCGCCCGCGGCTTCGAGTCCCGCATCCTGATCGTGGACCTGGACGTCCACGACGGCGACGGCACCCGCGCCCTCTTCGCCCGCGACCCCACGGTCCACACCCTCTCGATCCACAACCGCACGTCCGGCGGGGACGGCGACGAGGACGCCGTCGAGGCCACGATCGTGGAGCTGGGGTTCGGCGTCGACGACGCCACCTACCTCGACGCCGTGCGCCGGACGCTGCCGCCGGTCTTCGCGGCCTTCCAGCCAGCCCTGGTCTTCTACCTGGCGGGAGCCGATCCGGCGGCGGACGACCAGATCGGGGACTGGAAGATTTCGGCCGCCGCCCTGCTGGAGCGGGACCGCTGCGTGCTCTCCTCGGTCCGCGAGGGAGGTCATCGTCTGCCGCTGGTCGTCACCCTGGCCGGCGGCTACGGTCTCAACGCCTGGCGCTACAGCGCCCGTTTCTTCTCCAGCCTGCTCAACCGCGGGCGGGCCGTGGAGCCCCCCTCGACCGAGGAGACCACCCTCGTCCGCTACCGCCGGCTGGCGCAGGAGCTTCTGCCCCACGAGCTCACCGGCGATCCGCACCGCGACGACGACTGGGGACTGACCGAGGACGACCTCGCCGCCTCCCTGGGGGGACCCCACCGGCCGCGCCGCTTCCTCGGCTACTACTCCCCCCAGGGCCTGGAGCTGGCGGTCGAGCGCGCCGGCCTCCTCGACCGGCTGCGGGGCCTGGGCTTCGAGACCCTCACCCTGGAGATGGATTTCGACAACCCTACGGGAGACACCGTGCGGCTCTACGGCGACGAGAGCACTCGCGAGCTCCTGATCGAGGCCCGGGCGCGCATCGACCGCGGCACCCTGCCGGGGCTCTCTCTGCTGCGCATCGAGTGGATGCTGCTGCAAAACCCGCGGGCCGAGTTCACGGCCGACCGGCCGCGCCTGCCGGGGCAGAGCCACCCCGGCCTGGGGATCGCCCAGGACGTCATCGCCCTGTTGATCCTGGCCTGTGACCGCCTGCAGCTCGACGGTCTCGTCTTCGTGCCCGCCCACTACCACACCGCCTCTCAGGGACGGAAATGGATGCGCTTCCTCGCTCCCCGCGACGAGGGGGTGTACCGCGCCCTGCGCGACGCCTTCCACGGCCTCCCCCTCTCCGAGGCCAGCCGCGCCGTGGACGAAAAGCGAGTGATCGACGCCCGCACCGGCGAGCCCTTCACCTGGCGCCCCGCCCCCATGGTGATGCCGGTGACCGACCGGTTGCGGGCGCTGGTGGAGAGCGAGGAGTACGGGCGGCAGGTGAGGGAGGAGGCGGAGCGGCACGCTTTTTCCCTGGTTCTCCCTGGGAGCGCTGGCGTCCCGCCGGCCTACTAACTTTGCTTTTTTGAAAACGGAGTTAGCAGGCCGGCGGGACGCCAGCGCTCCCAGGGGGTATCATCCCCGCGAGCTCTATGACCCGCGCCATCACCCTTCCCTTCTGGGTGGCCGTCCTGCTCGTCCTTCTGGCAGCCTGGGCGGCCCTCGACCGCCTGCTGGTGCCCAGCGTCCGCTGGTACCTGCGGCGGCGGGTGCAACGGGTCATCGACGAGCTCAACACCCGGCTGAAGCTGGAGATCCCCCAGTTCCACCGCACCCGCCGGCGGGTGCTCATCGACCGGCTGGTCTACGACCCCAAGGTGGTGGAGACCGTGGAGGTGGAGGCACGGGAGCAGGGCGTTCCCCGGGCCGTGCTGGTCGCCCGCGTGGAGCGCTACGCGCGGGAGATCGTGCCGGCCTTCAACGCCTACTTCTACTTCCGCATCGGCTACTGGCTCTCGAAACGCGTGGCGAGGTCCCTCTACCGCGTCCGCCTCGGCTTCTCCGACGAAGCGGGCCTCGCCGCCGTGGCCCCGGGCTCGACCGTGGTCTTCCTCATGAACCACAGAAGCAACATGGACTACATCCTGGTGGCCTATCTGGCGGCGGACCGTACCGCCCTCTCCTATGCCGTGGGCGAATGGGCACGGATCTGGCCCCTCCAGACCCTCATCCGCTCGACCGGGGCCTACTTCGTCCGCAGGAGCTCGGGCGATCCCCTCTACCGCCGGGTGCTGGAGCGCTACATCCACATGGCCACGGCCGCGGGAGTGCCCCAGGCCGTCTATCCCGAGGGCGGGCTCTCCCGGGACGGCAAGCTGCGGCCGCCCAAGCTCGGCATCCTCGACTACATGCTGCGCTCCTTCGATCCCCTGCACGGCGATCGTGATCTGGTGTTCATCCCCGTGGGGATCAACTACGACCGGGTGCTGGAGGACCGCACCCTGCTCCTCGATATCGCGCCGGGTGCACCGGGTGTGCCGGATGCGCCGGGTACGCCCGGGAAGGCGAAGCCCGGTCCCGTCCGCGCCACGACGACCCTGCTGCGCTTCATCCTGCACAACCTCTCCCTGATGCTGCGCAGCCGCTGGCACCGCTTCGGCTATGCCTGCGTGAGCTTTGGCAGCCCGATCTCCATGCGCCGCCACCTCGGCGAACGCGGGCTCGACCTGCGCCACCTCTCGCGAGACGAGAGGATGGCCCACCTGGAGCGCTTGGGAGCGGAGCTGATGACGGCGATCGGCAAGTCGATCCCGGCCCTGCCCGTGCCCCTGGTCTCGACCGTGCTGGCCGAAGCTGCCGAGCCCCTCTCGGAGCTGGAGCTCAAGGCCCGGGCCTACCGGCTGATGCAGGAGCTGGAGTCCACGGGAGCCCACGTCTACGTCCCCCGGCAGGACCAGGACTACGCCATCGACGCCGGCCTCAGGATGCTCACCCAGCGCCACCTGGTGGACGAGAAGGACGGCCTCTACAGCGCCCGTCCCGAGGAGATGCACGTGCTGCGGTACTACGCCAATTCGATCGGGCACCTGGTGCCGGAGGCGGACCAGGAGACGGCGATTAGTGGCCTCGGGAGTGCCGCTCCAGCCAGTCGCTCAGCTCCTCCTCGCTGATTTCACCCTCTGCCAGATGGAGAAAGGTCAGCACGGAATCTTCCCGGCTGGCTTCCAGCCGATATCCGTGGAGATCGAGGAAGGCCATCGCCGCCGTGAATGCGATCCTCTTGTTCCCATCGACGAAGCAGTGGTTCTTCGCCAGACCGTAGGCGTAGCTTGCGGCCAAATCGAACACGCTGACTTCCCCGCCGGAGTAGGCGAAGAGATTCCGTGGCCGTGCCAGGCTGGACTCAAGGAGCCCTCGGTCCCGGACGCCCTCAACCCCGCCGAACTCCGCAATCAGAGTCCTCTGCGTGGCCAGGACGACCGTGATGAGGAGCCACTGCGGCTCCTCAATCACTTCGCAAGCTCGCGGAGAACGTCCCGATGATCCCTCATGACGCGCTCGGCCGCCTCCATCTGTCGTCCGAACTCCTCGTCATAGGGTGTAATCTGGTAGCCGTCCGAGGTCTCCGTTAGATAGAGCACGTCCCCCTTCTGAACCTTGAGGCGGGACAGGACTTCCCGGGGCAGGACGACGCCGGTCGAATTTCCTACGGTGGTCACTTTGAGCTTGAGCATCCTGAGCTCCTCCCTCCAAGAGGAGTTATAACATAAGTGACAACGTTCTGTCGAGGGTCAAAACCTGGAGTAAATTCCCACGTATCTAAGATCGCCATGAGCCGCACCGCCCCTGGCGCCGTCCGGCGCCTTCACGACTTCTTCCGCGAGTACACCGAGGGACTCAATCCCAAGGACGTGCGTCGCCTGTTCGACCGCGACGCGTCCCGGGCCTACGACGTCCTCACCCGGGAGCATCGCCAGGAGCGGGAGCCGAAGGACGGGGTGAATCGCTTCCTGTTCCGGGTCAAGCTCGCGTTCCTCGGCCTCTCCTACAAGCTCACGCCGCCGCGCCGGCTCCTCTTCGCCGGCTCGCTCCTCGCCTTCGTCCTCGGCATGATCAGCGACGCCGGGTTCTCCCACGTCTCGGGGACGACGCGCATCCACGTCGAGTTCAAGATCTTCTGGTTCGCCATCAGCTTGTGCGCCATGATCTTCCTCCTGGCCTTGGAGCTGGTGGACCGCGTCCGCGTCCGCGACGAGCTGGAGATCGCCCGCGAGCTGCAGTCCGAGCTGCTGCCCCGCGACCTGCCCCTGGTGCCGGGCTACCTCTTCGCCCACTCCTATCGCACGGCCAACGAGGTGGGGGGCGATTACTACGACATCATGCCCCTGCCCGACGACCCCAAAGGCCGTCTCGCGCTCGTGGTGGGGGACGCGAGCGGCCACGGCATGGCCGCCGGTCTGGTGATGGCCATCGCCAACGCCACCCTGCGCACGGCCATCGATCTCGATCCCCAACCCGAGCGGGTGCTGGCCGTGCTCAACCGTACCCTCTGCCGCACCGGCACCCGGCGGACCTTCATGAGCGCCTTCTACGCCGTGATCGAGCCCGGGACCGGCAAGATGGAGTACGTCTGCGCCGGCCACCCCTATCCCCTGCTGCGCCGCGCCGACGGCCGCATCGAGGAGCTGGGCTGCGGCGGCTTCCCCCTGGGACTGCGCGACGCCATGACCTGGGTCCCCCACGAGACCACCCTGGAGCCGGGGGATCTGCTGGTGCTCTACACCGACGGTCTCCCCGAAGCCGTGAACGGCCAGGCCGGCACGGCTTTCGGCTACGAGCGCATCCGCGCCGCCCTGGAGCTCGGTGGCACGCCTCAGGAGGTCCACGACCGCATCCTCTACTCCTTCGATCACCACGTGGGCGACGAGCCGTTGCACGACGACCTGACGTTGGAGGTGATCTGGCGCCTCAGCGCAGGACCCGCGACAGCCAGCGCCGAAAGCTGAACCGGCGGCCCACGCCAGGGGAGGTCTCGACGTGCCGCGGCACGCCCAGCTCGGCAAGGAGGGCCTTCGTATGCTCTCCCAGCTCGGGGATCCGGCCGCCCACGTCGCCAGTACCTGGGCGTTCGCCGTCGAGCCGCGCGGGGAAGGCCACTCGCGGCAATCCCTCCGGACCTTCGGAAAGAAGGGCCCTGTCGATCGCCTGAGGATGGGAGCGCGCCTCGGCCGCGGAGAGGATGGGCTCGGCCGGGACGTCCTCCCGGCCCAGGATCTCCATCCACTCCTTGAGCGTCCGGCCGCGGATCAGCTCCCTCACCTGGTGCCGCACCTTGCGCGACGAGCTGTACTGCCGCCGGGCAAGGTCGTTGCGATCCACGGCCCGGCAGAGGCGCTTCCAGAAGTGGGGCTCCAGGGCGGCCAGGGCGAGTTGCCGGCCGTCCGCGGTCTCGTAGAGGTCGTAGCAGGGGAGGGCGCCGGTCAAGGGAAGCCTCTCTCCGATTTCCTTCCTCCCTCCCGCCTCGGCGGCCCAGCCCACGAGGTTGGCGTGGAGGCCCGCGTCGTAGAGCGAGGCGTCGATCCACCGCCCCTTCCCCGTCCGCTCCCGCTCCACTAGGGCGGCGAGGATGGCAGTGACTCCGCTCCAGGCGCCGATCATGTCCGCCAGCGGCACGGCCGGCATCGCGGCCGTGGTGGCCAGCGTCCCTGCCGCGGCCTGATAGCCGAGATCGTGTCCGGCCCGCGCCGAGTACGGCCCCGTCTGTCCCCAACCCGACAATGAACAGATCACCAGCCCGGGGAATCTCCGCCGCAGCTCCGCCGGTGGAAATCCCAGCCGCGCCAGGGTGCCGGGACGGAAGCTTTCGAGCAGCACGTCCGCCCGCGCCAGCAGCCGCTCCAGCACCTCCCTGGCCTCCGGGTCCTTGAGATCGAGAGCGAGGCTCTCCACGCCCGCCAGCAGAATGGCCCCGAGCGCGCCCACCCCTTCCCGCACCGGCGGCGACGTCCGGATCGGATCGCCCAGCGACGGCTCCTCCACCTTCACCACCCGCGCCCCGAGGTCGGCCAGGAGGCGAGCGGCGAGAGGCCCGGGAAGGTATCGGGAGAGATCGACGACGAGGGTGCCGGAGAGAGGGGAAACCATTTTGGATTTTAGATTTTGGATTTTGGATTGAAGAGGATTGGATCGGGATCAGGGGACCGTCTTTGCGATCCCCATTCCAAAATCCAAAATCTAAAATCCAAAATCGAAATCGTCCTACTCGCGCTCGACCACCATCGCGAACCCCACCCCGCCAGCCGCGCAGATCGTCAACAGCCCCAGGTTCTGACTCCTACGGCGCAGCTCGCAGAGGAGCTGGGTGACGACGCGGGCGCCGGTGGCGCCGAAGGGGTGGCCGATGGCGATCGAGCCGCCGGTGACGTTGAAGCGCTCGAAGTCCACGACGCCCAGGGGCTCGCTCCGGCCCAGCTCGCGCTCGGCGAACTTCTTCGAGGCGAAAGCCTTCATGTTGGAGAGGATCTGGGCGGCGAAGGCCTCGTGCATCTCCACGAGATCCATATCCGCGAGCTTCAGGCCCGCCGCGTCCAGGGCCGCCGGAGCGGCGTAGGCCGGCCCCTGGAGGAGCTGATCGCCCGGATTGAGAGCGGCGAAGGCGTAGGAGCGGATGTAGCCCAACGGGGTGTAGCCCAGGGCCTTGGCTTTCTCCTCGCTCATCAGGATCACGGCCGAGCCGCCGTCGGTCAGCGGGCTCGAATTGCCGGCGGTCAAGCTGCCGTAGCGCTTGTCGAACACCGGCTTCAGCTTGGCCAGGGCCTCCAGCGAGCTGTCGGCGCGGATGCCGTTGTCGTGGGTCACGGCCTTGTCGTAACCGGGCGGCGGGAAGGCGGGAGCGATCTGGGCCGTCAGCCGGCCGTCCTCGGTGGCGGCGGCGGCCCTCTGGTGGGAGAGGAGGGCGATCTCGTCCTGAGCCCGGCGGGAGATGTCGTTCTCCTTGGCCATCTTCTCCGCCGACTCGCCCATGGACAGGCCGGTCGTGTACTCGGCGATGGCCGGCGCCACCGGTGCCAGGTCCGCCGGCCGTAGCCTTCCGAGGGTGCCCAGCTTCTGGGGCAGGGTCTTGGCGCGGGAGAGCTCCATGAACGTCTTCGCCGCCTTGCGCGAGAACTGGATGGGGACGTTGGACAGCGACTCGGCGCCGCCGGCCAGGATCACGTCCGCCTCGCCCGTGAGGATGGCTCCGGCGCCAAAGGCGATGGCCCGCGTCGACGAGGCACAGGCGAGGTTCACCGTCACCCCGGGGATCCGCATGGGCAGCGAGGTGCGGAAGACCACCTCACGCCCCAGGTTAGGAGCATGGAGCGCCGGCACCACCACGCCGAACACCGAGAGGTCGATCTCCTCCGGATCGATCGCCATCCGGGCCACCAGCTCGGCCGCGGCGATGCTCGCGAGATCGATGACGTCCATGCCCTGGAAGTCGGTGCCGGCCTTGGTGAACGGCGTGCGGCAACCGTCCACGATTGCCACCCGGCCCCGCGGACCCTTGAGCTCCTGGCGGTCGGAAACCGAGACCTTGACGGGCCTGTCCGACTCCCGGGTCCAGACGGTATCCGCCCGCTCCGTGATCTCCTCCAGGGCCGACGCGTCGTTCGGCGGTCGCAGCGGAGCAGGCGGCGGGGCTTGGGCTTCCAGGTTCTCGGGCATCGCGTTCTCTCCTCCCGAGCGTTATATACCACGGGTACGCCGCTCTGCGGCAAAGCTCATCGGACCGATCCGTCCGATCACACCCGGCCCAGCTTCACCCCGCGGCCGCTCCAGAACGCAGCTTCCTCCCTCCCCAACTCCTCCCCCGCCACCAGCACCGTCCGCAGGCGTCCGAAGGGGAGCCCTCGCCGCTTCCCCTTCTCCACCCAGGCCCGCAGCGCAGAAATCTCCGCCGCCGATCCATGGAACACCGTGGGGCGTACCCACGCCACGGTGGCGATCCGCAGCCCCGGCTCGGGCTCAAGGGCCACGGCCGCGCCGGTCACCGTGGCCCAGGAGAGCATGGCCCGTTCCTCCGGCCTCTCAAGAGGTCCCCCCAAGACCACGATCTCCCGTTCTCCCACCCTTCAGGCAGCGTAATCTCCTCCTGGACCCGCTCCGCCATTTCCAGCAATTCCCCCTCCCTCACCTCCACCAGATTTCCCCCGATCATCACCACCGCCCCGCCCAAGTCCCCCCTCTCCCCCCGGGAGAGGGGCGGGGGTGAGGCCTCGAAGCGCACCCCGTCCCCCACCACCTCCACCCAACGGCAACCCCACTCCGCCACCCTCTCCCGCTCCCCACTCACGGGCACGGACATCAATCCCGCCGCCTGGATGGCGAGGTCGAGGACGATCGCTTCTGGCCGCGGAGAATATTGAAACGCCGCGCGGGAGCCAGAGGGGAGAGCGGAGAGGGCACCGGCCCAGGCCGTCACCTGGCGGGCCAGCTCGCCCCAGGAGATCCAACGCCAGTCCCAGCCCTCACTGCGGAAGAGCCAGGGCTCCTCGCCGGCGTGGGCGGCGTGGTGGAGCAACGCGGCGGGCAGGCTCGTAACGGGCACGGGCGCGCCCGGGGATCAGAGGTGCCCGGCGACCTTCTTCATCACCGCGGAGATCTTCTGCTCGATGACGGGCTTCATCAGGTTCGCGGGAGGCTTGAGGTGGGCCCGACCGACGAGCCGGCCGTCCTCCAGGACGATCGTGGCCTTGGCCCCGGGTCCGGAGAGGTGCATGACGTCCTCCTCCCAGTGCCATTTCAACATGCCGCCCGGGAAAGCCTCCTTGAGCGCCGAGTCGAGCGCCGGCCGGATCTCTCCCATGGACGACTTGGTGGTCATCACCTCGATGGTCAGGTCACTCATGGGCGGAACGCTACCACAGGAGACCCGGGAGTTTTTCAGCGGCCCCACCGTGTTGTCACCCTCGGGACCCCATCGACTGCGCTAAGCTTGCCAACATCGAGAGGGACGGCCATGAATCATCGGAGCACTCTTTCCTCGGTCACCGCCTCCACCCTGGTCCTGCTGCTGATGGTCTCGGCCGTGGCCCCGGCCCTGGCCCTGGCCCAGACGCTGCCGCCGCCCGCGCCGGCGTCCATCCCCGGCGTCGCCAACCCCGACCTCTTCGAGAAGAGCCTCCAGGCCGCCGCCGAGGCCGTCTCCCAGTACGGCACCCCCAACGATCCAACCCAGTTGGCGCGCGTCAACCGCATCGGCTACGAGCTGGCGCAGCAGTCCGAGTTCCAGAAGTTCCCCTTCACCTTCGGCATCGTCGACATGCCCGTGCCCAACGCCTTCGCCCTGCCCGCTGGCCAGATCTTCATCACCACCGGCATGCTGGACCTGGGACTGGACGACGACATGCTGGCCAACGTCCTCGGCCACGAGATCGGCCACGTCATCGACGAGCACTACCTGAAGCTGCAGCGCAAAGCCACGCTGATGAACGTCCTCGGCAACCTGCTGGTGGCGGGCGTCATGATCGGCGAATCGCAGCGCAAGACCCCCACGGCCCAGGCCCCCTACGACCCCCGGGTGGGCTACGACAATGGCGGCGGCAACCTGGTGCAGGGCGCCGCGGCAGCCAGCCTGGTGGTGAGCGAGCTCCTGCTGCGGAGCTACAGCCGGGACAACGAAGACGAGGCCGACAAAGAGGGGCAGCGCCTGGCCGCGGCAGCCGGCTACGATCCGGAGGGCGCCCAGCGTCTGTGGGAAAAGATGAACAGCCGCGCGCCACAGATCAAAGAGTACGGCTATTGGCAGACCCATCCCTTCGGGGATCAGCGCGTGCGCTCCGCCCAGGCGCGCAAGGGCACCTGGGCCGTGGGGACCAAAAAGCCGGCGGACGATTACCGCAAACGCACCCAGGCGACGCTGAAGACCTGGACGGACCGCAAGCGGCCTCCCGAGGCGGAGACCAGGTTCCTCAAGACCGCCCTCCTCGCCGCCTGGCCGGAAGGCAAGGTCTCGGACAGCCTGCGCCTGGAGAAGCTCCACAAGCGGCGGGACGACGAGCTGACCAAGCCCCTCCTCTCCCGCGACTACGGCGCCGTCCTCAAGCTCTACCGTGACGAGCTCGCCGAGGTGAAGTCGCTCGATCCCAAAGCCGACCTGGTGGGAGCGCTCGAAGGCGAGATCTCCGACCTCGAGACCAAGCGCAAAGAGCTCTATCCGCGGGCCGTCGAGACCCTGGGCGGCGGCATCTACGAGACCTCGTTCCTGGTGGCGTTCCTGAGCAACTTCCCCGAATCGCCGAAGGTGCCTGAAGTGGCCCTGGCCCTGGGCGACGCCTACAGCCGTCTGGGCAGCCGCACCGAAGCCGTGACCCAGTACCTGAAAGCCTGGGAAGCGGCGCCCGACAGCTCCGAAGGCAAGCGTGCCCGCACGGGTCTGCGCAACCTCGCTCCCACCCTCCAGGAGCTCGCCGCTCTCCAGCAGATGGCCGAGCAGGACAAGGACCTCGACCTCAAGCACGTGGCCAGCGACCGCCTGGGATCGATCGCCAAGACCTACGACGACGTCACCAACGGCGCCGAATACCTCCGCCGCTTCCCCGACGGTCCCTACGTGGTCCCGGTGATCGAGCGCCTGAACGTCCTCGCCGACAACCTCTACGGTGAAGTGGTGCTCTACCAGAGCATGGGCGACACCGTGAAAGCCATGGAGAGGATCAACAAGATCCTCACCCACGCCCCCCTCTCCCCCGCCGCCGAAAAGCTGCGCGACCGGGCAGTGCTGACGGCGAAGGCGGGGTAGAGAGAGGACCTCTCAAGGACAGCAAGGACTCCAGGGACGAGAACGCCTCACCGTCCTTGCAGTCCTTGTCGTCCTTGCTGTCCCTGCTTCGCTGTTTCCGCCAGCTCCCGCCACGCTGCAGCCCGCTCCGGTCTTCCCCAGGCGGTGTAGAGATCGACGATCCGCCGCAGCGCGGCCGGAGCGGCGCGGCCTCCCTCTCCCGGGTCCTCCTTGAGGATGGAATAGCTGCCGAGCAACAAAGGCTCGGCCTCCGCGAAGCGCCCCTGGGCCGCGAGGCAGCTCCCGAGGACGCTCTCCGCGTCTGCGGTCCGCCAGCGGGGGAACGAATCCACAGCCCGGAAAATTTTGAGCGCCTCTCGCGCCAGCGACTCCGCCTCCTTGCCTTTCCCCTGCCCCACCAACGCCGCGGCGAGATGCCGCAGGAACACGGCCCGATTGGGATGGTCCGGCGGCACGATGGTGAGCGCCTCGCGGGCCAAAGGCTCCGCCTCCGCCGGCCGTCCCTCGGCCAGGAGGACGAAGGCGAGGTTGCTGAGGCTCGCCGCTACTTTCGGATGATGATTGCCGAAAAGCTTGCGGCGCATCGCCAGAGCCTCGCGATAGAGCTTCTCGGCTTCGGCCCGCTCCCCCTTCGCCTCCAGAACGGATGCCAGATTGTTGAGACTGGTAGCCACTTCGGGATACGGCTCGCTGCCCAGGAGTTCCCGGCGCATCGCCAGACCCTTACTTAGATAAGGCTCGGCAGCAGCATTGTTGCCCTGCATGTAGAGCACATCTCCGAGATTGTTGTAGGCCCGCGCCACTTCCTCGTCGTTACCTGGGATCTGCCGCTTGAGGCTCAAGGTTTCACGGAAAAGCGCCTCGGCGCCCGCGTGGTCCCCTTGGTCCTCTAAGAGCCCTCCCAGATTGTTCAGCCCCGCTGCATACTCGCTGGTCGCCGTGGCCCCCTGTCGTCGATAGATCTCCAAAGCCTTCCGGGTGAGCGACTCGGCCTCGACCCGTTCCCCCAAGTCATGAAGCACAAGAGCCAGGTTGATCTCACTCCCCGCCGTGTCCAGATGATTCGGCCCGAGAACCTGCCGGCGAATATGCACCGACTCCGTCAAAAGCGCCCGCGCCGGCTGGAGCAGACCCAGGCTGCGATACACCCGTCCCATCGTCTCCATCAGGGAGGCCCGCGTCTCTGGCGCTGCTTGGAGCTCCCCCGCGATCTGCCGCTGACCACGGTCCAGGATCTCCTGAGCAGTGATCGTCCTTCCCCGCGAGATACCTGGAGCGGGAAAGGTAAATAGTTCCTCCAGGAATCTGGAGACCACCGCCGCCCGCTCCTCCTCCCGCTCAGCCTTCCCGAGCAGCAGCGTGACCGTGACGCTGAAGCCCAGGATCAGCAGCATCACCGCCGCCGCGATCCCGACTCCCACTTTGTGACGGCGCACGAACTTCCCCACTCGATACGCCGTCGTGTCCTTGCGGGCGAGGACCGGCAAGCCGTCGAGATAACGCTGGACGTCCGCCGCGAGCTGCTCCGCTGAGGCATACCGCCGCCCCGGCTCCGGATCCATGGCGCGGAGCACGATGGTATCCAGGTCCCCGGCAAGCCGCCGTGCCTCCTCCCGGCTCTCCACGGCTGCGCTCGCCCGGACCCTGTTCCCTTCCAGAATGGCCCGCTCCAGACCCTGCCGATCGTCCGACGCCACGGGATAGGGCGAGCATCCCGTGAGCAGCACGTGGAGGAGCACTCCCAGCGCATAGACGTCGCTCGCCGTGGTGATGATCTCCCCCCGCACCTGCTCGGGGCTGGCGTACTGGAGCGTCATGGGCCGCAGCCCCAGCTCCGAGAGACCGGGATCGGTCTGCCCGGGATCGAGCAGCTTGGCGATGCCGAAATCCAGCAGCTTGGGGACGCCCTCCGCAGTGACCAGGACGTTGCCCGGCTTCAGGTCTCGGTGCACCACCAGGTTCTGATGAGCGAAGTGGACGGCCGCGCAAACCTCCCGGAACAGCCCCAGCCGATCCCGCAGGGGCAGCTCCCCCGCGACCTCGTCGATGGGCCGGCCCTCGACGAAATCCATGACGAAGTAAGGCCGGCCATCCTCCGCCGTGCCGCCGTCGAGAAGCCGGGCGATGTTGGGATGATCGAGATGGGCGAGGATCTGCCGCTCGGTGCGGAAGCGGCGGACGATCTGCGCCGCCGATCCCATCCCCACCAGCTTGAGAGCCACCCGCTGATCGAACTCCTCGTCCGCCCGCACCGCGAGATAGACAGCCCCCATGCCGCCCCGGCCGATCTCCCGCACCACCTCATAGGGACCCACGCGCTGACCCGCCGCGAGCCCCTCGGTCTCCCCGTTGAAACGGCCGAAGAGCGGCTCCTCGATGAAGGCCTCACTCTCCTCGTCGAAAGCGAGGAAAGACTCCACCTCCTCCCGCAGCTCCGGATCGTCCCCGCACGCCGCAGCCACGAACGCCGTCCGCGCCTCCGGCCGCGTCTCCAGCGCACCGTCCAGAATCGCCTTGACCATCCCCCAACGCTCAGGCGTCACCCTGCTCCTTTCCGGTCCCTCTGACCCGACCTGTCTTTTAAGAGACGCGAGAAACGCCGGGCGGCCGTCTCCGGCCCGCTCACCTCCGGCTCAGCTCACGGAGAAGCCACAGCTTGGCCGCCTTCCACTCCCGCTTGCTGGTGGTGGCCGAGACGCCAAGCAGCTCAGCGATCTCCTCATGCTCGAAGCCGTAGAAGAACTTGAGCTCGACGATCCGGCGCTGCCGGGGATCGAGCTCCCCCAGCCGGTCCAGGGCATCGTGGAGAGCGGCGAGATCCACGTCCTGCCCCTGCCCCACCTCGAACGCCTCCTCCAGCGGGACCTTGGCCACATCCTTCCCCCGCTTCGTCGTCTGCCGGGCCTTGCCGTAATCCAACAGGACCCGCCGCATGATCCGGGACGCCACCGCAAAGAACTGCTCCCGGTTCTGCCAATCCGCTGACCGCTGCTCCATCAGCTTCAGATACACCTCATGAACCAGAGCCGTAGGCTCCAGCGTATGCCCCCCCCGCTCCCCCCGCAGATGCCGGCGGGCCATCCGGCGCAGGTCGTCAAAGATCAGGGGGACGAGCCGCTCCAGAGCCGCGGCATCGCCGCGGCTCCAGGCATGGAGCAGCTCCGTGACCTCAGGGTCGGTGGGGGGCATGAGTAAGAAGGATTGTAACAGAGGTTGGATTGGGGGTGGGGATGGTCTTTGAAGCGGGGAAACCTCGCGTCTCCTGTAGAAGCACCCGAAGGATTGACGGGGGAGTTCCTTCAGCCCCCCGGAACCAGGGCAATCTCGCCCGTCGAGGATGAAGTTCGGCGCACCGGAGCAATGCCTGGAGGGGCACTCTGGCCGACGATGATGGAATTAAAACCGCCTGTGGCTGCATCCTGATAGCCATCGCAATTCTCATCGTAGCCTTCGCCTTTCGGACATGCTTCGGTAACTAGGTAACCCGATCAGGCTCCAAGACCGAGGAGGAGGAGGATCCTATGCGCCGTAGCTACAAGTGCTCTTTTTGCGGGAGAGAGGAGAGCTCCATCTGGCGTTGCCGAGACTGTGGGACCATGGTCTGCGACTCCTGCTCAAAAGGAGGGCGCTCCAGCAAGCTTGGAGTTGCTGCGCGAGCCGTAGCTGGGTACGTCAGCGCCGGCGCGACAGAAGCGGTCCGAGCGCTCTATCGGAAGTCCAATCAGCACTGCCCTAGTTGTGAGGGCACGGATCTGATCCGCCTTTGAGGAGGAGCTGATATCATGTCGGACACCAAGCCACTCACCGAACGTGACCTCCCCTTCCGGAAGGTCCGTTCCAAACAGGAACTGCCTAAGAGTGAAGGCGATTCTCTGGGAAAGCGTGCTGCCAAAGCCGTAACAGGCGCTGTTCTCACAGGAGACCCTTCCGGCGTTGTAGTCGGACTCGTTACAGACTCTCTCGTTGACAAGCTGTGGCCGAAGAAGCGTTGACCGGAAGGAGACGAGAATGGCCTCACCCCCTGAAATCCCGGAGGGCACAAAAGTCATTGAGCGGAAGAGAGCCTCCGGCGATATCGAGTACGTTGTCCGCAAAGATCCGAGCTACGCAAAGACCGACTGCTGGATCGCAACCGCGTATTTCGGAGATCCTTACCATCCGAACGTAGAACTTCTGCGTGCGTTTCGGGACCGTCAATCAAGCCACAAATGGTTGAGATGGATTGTCCGCCCTTCATCTGTGATCGCTTAAGCCGCGCATTTCAGCCCCGCGCGTTCTAGAAGAGGCCTTCTTTTCGTATTCGGATCCGGTGCTTCGGCAACAAAAAAATTCAGGAGTGGACTCTCTCGTGTGCGCGCCATGGCAATGGGGTCCAAGACCAGAGCCAAAAGCTCCGCAGCGGCACTCACAAAAAGCCGAGCCCAACGCTCCAAAGGCGTTCGGCGCTCGCCCACAGACCCCCAACGACGCACGGCGAGCAACAGAGCCCGACTCGCCAAAAGGGTCAGCAAAGACGCATACAAAAAGGCCTCGACAACGTGGCTCTTGCGGCTTGGAATCGATTCGAGTTGATAGCAGCTCTTCAGCTCCCGGAACAGAAGCTCGATCGTCCAGCGTGCAGAGTAGAGCTTGCCGATCTCTTCCGCTTTGATCTCGACCGGCAGATTCGTGATGTACCAATGATACTTCGAGTGGCTCTCATCCCACAGACCAATGATGCGCACGCGCATCGTTGCCTTCCTTCGCCGGCCAGCGTAGCGCCGCTTCTGAAAGCAGATCTCGGCCTCGGCGTCCAGCACCGCCCGACAGAGCCGCGAACGGGCCTGGAGCAGACCCAGTCCTTCCACTGCCACCGCGCGCCCACGATGACGGCGATGAAGCCGCAGCAAGGTCGGATTGGCGTTGTCTTTCAGGCGCGTCAAGAAAAAGCCGCCATGCCGCTCGATGGCGGCAAACAACGAGTAGCGGAAATAGCCCAAATCGAACAGCAGCAGTCGCCCCTTGACCCACTGGCCGGCGCGCAGAACCGGCCCGTCGTGAACCCGCTCGGAGGTGATTTTGACCCGGTGCGGCCCCTTGCCGCGGACATTGAGAACCGTATGCAGCTTCACCGCAGCCAAGGTGTGATTGGTGCGGCAGGCCGGCCAATGAGCCGCCAAGGCATCGTGCAGACGGACGATGGTGGAATCCACGCAGAGGATCTCCCGGATCTCCCCCAGCACTGCCGCCGCCCCTTCGGCGCAGCGGTTCAGCTTCTCCAGTCCCATACTCAACACCTCGCGGAGAAACCGCGTAAAGGCCGGGGTGAAGCGGTTGTAGAACGAACTGGCCGAGATCTTCTCGCCGGTCACCTTCTCGTAAGAACGGCGCAACTCAGCGAAGCTGCGCTCACCGCCGCCGCCCCCCAGCACAACGACCCAGAACAGCTTCACCGGGTCTATTCGGCGGCGGCGCTGCACGGTTCCGGTCTCGTGGGCCAAACGCCGCAGCAGCGCCGCAGGGAACAACCTCGACAAGGCTGTACGTAGGGGGGTAGACTTCCGTCGGGCCATGGGAGCGCCTCCTCTCTGTTCTCCACAAACAAGAGGAAAACACGTAACCATGGCCCTTTGCAAGCACCTCTACTGGCAAAATCAGCCCACTTAAGCGATCACGGATGGTCCGCCCTTGTACCCAGTTCTATTACGCCATGGGAAGAACACGCTTTGGCTGCTGGTGGAGCGAGGGGCTGCGCCCAGAGGCCATGACCGCCAGGAAGCGTCTGACCCAGCGCCTTCTGGCGGTTGTACTCAATCTCGTGAGGCGTTCGCTATAGACGTGAGTAGCTCGACCACGGCGATGGTATCCTTCTCCTCTCTCTTTGCCTTTGAGGGTTAGGAGGTGTGTCCCCATGCCCAAGAACAGTGCCGCGACTTGGTTGCTTTTCTCGATCGTGTCATTGTGGGTCGGCCTCGCGGCGGCCGAACCGCCGAGGGTGGAGTCCACCCCGCCCGCGACGGTCACAGCGCCGACAGCGGAGGGGCAGGAAGGCAAGGCGCTGAGCGAAGACCGATCAGAGCTGCGCGGCGTAGTGATCGAGGAGATCCCGAAGGGCTCGACGCTCGAGAAGGCGGGTTTGTTAGTGGGAGACGTGATCACTGCCTGGAAGCGCCTGCCGAATCCGCCAGCCAATTCCGAGGCAGCTGGCGGTTCGCTAACATCGTACTTCGACTGGCTAGATCTGGTAGTAGAGCAGGCGCCGCGGGGAACTGTAGTGCTGGGTGGCCGAAGAGGCGAGGAGCACTTGGTGCTAACAGTTTGCCCGGGTTTATGGGGGGCCACAGTACGACCCGTTTTGACTCCAGCGCTCGAAAAAATCTATGTCGCCGGCAAAGCCCATTTCGCAACCGGGGACCTTGAGGTCGCGGTTCAGGATTGGCGGTTGCTTGCAGACGCGGCGTCGAGTGAGAGCAGCGGTCAGCTACGGGGCTGGATCTACCTACGGCTCGGGGAGACCTGGGGCAAGAAGGGTGAGTGGGAGAAAGCAATCGAAGCGTATCGTGAGACACTGGACGCCACTGAAAGCCCGCAAGCCAAGGTCGCAGCCTGGGAGGCGCTCGGCAAGGCTCAGGAAAGGCGAAACAAGTACGAAGCTGCCGAGAATGCATATACCACGGCCCTTGAGTTCCGGCACTCTCACATGCCTGGTAGTCTGGCTGCCAGTAACACCTTGACCAACCTGGGATCTGTGGCCTGGGCACGGCAGGATCTAGTTAGCGCTAGGAGCTACTTTCTGGAAGCCTTGCAGAACAGCGAGAAACTCGCCCCCGAGAGCCTCGCAGTCGCTACCTGCCTAACAAACCTGGGGGCTGTGGCCGGGCTACGGGGGGAGCTTGACACTGCCTACGAGTACGACCGCCGAGCTCAGCAACTCTTTGAGAAACTTGCCCCCCGGAGCCTAGCTCTGGCCCAGAGTGAGAGCAACCTCGGCGCAGTGGCCCATGATCGCGGTGAGCTAGATCGCGCCCTAGGCTTTTTTTCCCAGGCTCTGCAAATCCAAGAGCAGCTCTCCCCAATGAGCCTCGACGTGGCAGCTAGTCTTAACAACCTAGGAGCGGTGGCTTTAGATCGTGGCGAGCTGGATCGCGCTCACGATTTCCATTCCCAAGCTTTGGAGATCCGAGAACGGCTCTTCCCTCAAAGCTTCGTTGTGGCTGGCAGTTTGAACGACCTTGGAGTTGTGGCTAGGGTGCGTGGGGAGCTAGATCGTGCCCATGACTACTACCTGCGAGCCCTCAGGATCAGTGTGCAACTCGCTCCCGACAGTCTGAGAGTCGCCGCAACTCTGGCCAACCTAGGATCTATAGCTCTCGCTCATGGAGAGTTAGACCATGCCCGCGACTACTATGGCAAGGCTCTGAAGATTGAAGCCCACCTGGCCCCGAATAGTCTCAAAATGGCGACAAGCCTGAATAATCTTGGGAACGTTGCCTTGAAGCGGGGAGAGGTGGAACGCGCACGCGATTACTATCTACAAGCTCTAAATCTCAGCGAGAAGCTCGCTCCCCAAAGCCTGCAGGTGGCCACCAACCTGAACAACCTGGGAGAGATAGCGCAGACTCGCGGCGAGTTTGACCGCGCCAAGGAATACCACCTTGGTGCCCTAGGCATCAAGGAGCAACGCGCCCCCAGAAGCTTCTCTTTAGCCGTGAGCCTGAACAACTTAGGGGATGTCGCGGTGGCCCAAGGTGAGAGCGATCACGCTCACGACTACTACGGCCGGGCACTAGATGTCCTCGAATATCAGGTCTCCAAGCTAGGCGGCTCTTACAACGCCCAGGCCGGTTTTCGATCTCAGCATCGCCACTACTACCAGGACATGCTCGCTATTCTCTTTATCCAGAGCCGTTTCGCCGAAGCCTTCCAGATCCTCGAACGCTTCCGAGCCCAAACCTTTCTCACCATGCTCGCCGAGAGGGACACGGCATTCACAGCGGATATCCCCGAAGAGCTCGATCTAGAGCGCCGCCGGCTCGGTTCCCAATACGACCGCACCTTGAGGAAGCTCGCGGGGCTCAATCCGCGGGACAACTCTGAGTTGATCGAGACCACCCGCCAGGAGCTTCAGAAGCTGGACGACGAGGCCGGGGACATTGAGGCGCGCATCCGGAGCGCTTCGCCGAAGCTCGCGGCCCTCCGCTATCCCCAGCCCCTCGACGCGGCGGCAGCGCAGCAGGCGCTCGATCCGGGAACACTACTGCTCTCCTTCAGCGTTGGTAAGGGCAAGACCGCGCTCTTTGCCCTTTCCCGATCGGGCGATCTCGAGGTCAAAACCCTGCCTCTGGGGGAGAAGGCGCTCCGCACTCGGGTCAAGCAGCTCTTGGGCCTGCTCCAAGATGCCAAGCAGGGCTCCTCGGTCGGCGAAATCCGCCAACGCCGCATCGAAGCCGTCAGCCGAGAGCTGTACACTGCCCTCCTCGGGCCTCTGTCCAAGCGGGTCGCCGCGAGCGAGCGCCTGTTGATCCTTCCCGATGGCCCCCTCCACGTCCTTCCCTTCGCGGCGCTGGTGCACGACACCAAGGACGGCCCGCAGTATCTGGCCGCTTGGAAGCCGCTTCACGTCGCGCTCTCCGCCACGGTCTACGCCGAGTTGAAACAACGGCGGCACCCTGCCGGCGACCCAAACTCCCTCCAAGCTCCGCTCCAACTCGCCGCTTTCGGTGATCCCGTCTATCCTCAGATCAAGGCGCTGAAGGATTCCTCCACGGATGCGCTCCCGGCCCATGGCGCTATCGGAACCGGCCGAGGCGATCCCACAGTGCGCGGGGTGGCGGAACGCGGCCTCTTCGATTTTCAGCCTCTCCCTTATACACGCCGCGAGGTTCTAGGGATTGCAAGCCTCTTTCCAGCCGGCACCGCACGTACCTACCTCGGTTCTGAAGCCCTGGAGGAACGGGTCAAGAGCCTCGATCCCAAGACCCGAATCCTGCATCTCGCCGCCCATGGCGGAGTCGACGAGCACCTCCCCTCGGGTTCCTTTATCGCCCTCACCATCCCCGAAGAGACGACCTCCGACGACACCGGCCCTCAACGCGACAACGGCCTGCTCCAGATGTGGGAGATCTTCGAGCGGGTTCGGTTGAATGCGGATCTCGTGGTTCTCTCGGCTTGCGACACGGGCCTGGGCGAGGAGCTTGGCGGCGAAGGCTTGATCGGACTCACCCGTGCCTTCCAGTACGCCGGAGCAAGGAGTGTGCTGGCCAGTCTCTGGAACGTCCAGGACCAGGCCACCTCCGAGCTGATGATCCGCTTCTACAAGCACCTTCTCGCCGGTCTGACCAAGGACCAAGCCCTTCAGGCGGCCCAGCAGGAGTTCATTCGCGGGCCGATCGAGGTCACCAACGACCAGGGTGAACGGGTGCTCAAGGACTTCCGCTCTCCCTATTATTGGGCCGGATTCCAGCTCTATGGTGACTGGCAGTGAGAAACAAGGCAGGATAGTCCCATAAACTGGTAGCGCGTAGGACAAGGGACTGCGCTTGGAGGAGCGAATGAGCAGCCGGGAACGACCGGAAGGCGAGGTCTCGGCCACCGAGGCGGAGCTCCAAGGGGACGCGGGCTTCGAGGCCGGTGAGGCGCCGGGGCCTTTCACCCGTTTCGTGAAGGAATGCGAGCCGGGCCGTGAGCCCGAGCCGGCCCTGGCCTCGGCGATGTGGGGGGCGTTCGGAAAGGCCGTTCGCCATGAGCTGCGCCGCCGGTCGCTGAGCCAGGGCCTTCCACAGTGGCTGGGGATCTACGGCTTCCGCGGCTGGTGGGAGACGACCGGCCGGGGAGGACCGTTCGAGGATCTCCTGGCCGAGGCCTACCGCTACGTCTTCGTCGAGCGCTTTCCAGCCCTGAAGGCGCAGACGCTCGCCAAGGCCAATATGAAGGCCAATATCGAGGGCGTGGTTCTCGCCTCGATCCGCCACTTCCTGCACGACCGCCAGCGGTTGCATGACCGTCTCGGTGCCCGTCTGTTCGAGGTGCTGTCCCTCGCGGTGCGTCACACGGTGGCTGGCGGGGAGCTCACAATCGTGGCCGGCCCCGCGAAGATCGGAAGCTCCACGGTCCTGGCCGTTGGCGAGCGGGCGCCGTCCGCCGACCTGGCCAAACCGGAAACGCTCGTCCCGATCGTTCAGCGGTGGAACGACGAGCTACTGCCGGACCTGGTCACGGCGGCTCGGGCCGACAAGCAGCGGCTCGTCGAGGAACTGGCCAGGCGTCTCGCCGAGTTGGAGCTCGCGGGAATCTCGGCCTTCCGCTTCGGGGACTTGATCCTACCGCTCAGAGCGGATGTACGCCGGCGCTGGGCCGCACTGCTCGAGCCGGCCGAGGATCCACCGCCAGACGACGAGGACGCGCGCGGCTTTCGTCGTCTGCGGCGCAGCTTCGAGCCAGCCTTCGAGACCCAGGTGATCGCAACGGATCGGTTCGCCAAGCTGATCGATTGTGTCGACGGCGCCATCGAGGCGAGCCCGGCGTCCAAACGCACTCGTGACTATCTGCGCCGGGTGCTCCTGTTCCTGCGCGCCTTTGCGACTGAGAAAGGCGATCTCTTGGAGGAAAAAGGAGGCGGAGAAGCCGAAGATCAGCTACCCTCTTTTCGTCGTCTGGCCGAGCACCTCAAGATCCCACGGGAGCGCTTGGGCGAGCTGATCGGCACGTTGAAGAGCTTCTTGGAGCGGTGCCGGGAGCGGCTGGACGGCGAACTCGCCCGCTTTCGTGCGAGCTCACGGGAGCCCAGGGAGGCGCAGTCATGACGGACGAGACCCTGCCGTCGAGCCTCTGGCAGGAGACTCGGCAAGCAGCGGACGCCTGGGAGCAGGCTCAGAGCCCTCGCGGCCACGAGCCGGCCAATCCCAGCCCCATCGTCGCCGGTCAGGTGCTGGCCCTGCCGGAGCTTGGCGAGCCGCGTCTGTCCTGGGCGACGCTGCGCCGGGAAGAAGGGACGAGCGAGCGGCGACTGCTGGCGGCGGCCGATGTCAACCCGCTGGTGGGCTCCGGCGACGTCGCGGTCACCGGTCCCGAGGTCGGCTCACTCACCCTGCGCTGCCGCTTCGCGGTCTGGACGAGCGAGCGAGAGCTCGGTACGACCATTCTCCTCGGCATCTTGCCGCCGGAGGCGCTGGCTCGCGCCGACTCCCGGTGGCAGGCCATCGTGGCGGGCCAGCCGATCGGCACTTTCAGCGAACAGGAGACCGAGGAAGACCCCGAGTATCAGGACTGGATCGAAGACGTCGTGCGGCCCGCGGCCGGCAAGCTCGAAACGCGGGCCGGCGCCAACGCTCCGAGCCCGCGCTCAGCGCTTCCCTTCTCTACCCGGCGCCCAACTGAGCCCATTTCATCCCGGAGACCGCGTGGGATCTGGATGCGCTGGGCGGCCGTCCTGGCCTTCGTGGCGCTCGGCGCCGGCAGCGGCTTCCTCTGGTGGCGGCAAGGGCAGGAGATCGCCGGCTTGCGGGCCGCAGTGGCGGCGAGCGAGGCCTCGCACCGCCAGGAGATCGCAAAGCTGGAGGCCCGCCGAGCGGAGCTCGAGGCCCAGTACCAGGCGCGGCTCCAGAAGGCCGGAGAGGATCGGGTACGACTCGAATCCGAGCACCGGACGCAGATGGCAGAGCTCGAAGCAAAGCTCGTCAAGCTGCGGCAGACGACCGACGTCAAGAACCCGGTGATCGCGACCCTCGATGCCGATGCCAGCCGGGGCCTGACCAAACGCATAGTCGGCCCGGAGGTCAGCCATCTCCTGCTGCTACTCCCGCTGGACGCCCCGACCGGGACGGAGTTCCAGGTCGAGGTCTCCGAACAACCCTCAGGCAAACAGGTCTTCGTCCAGAAGGGGCTGCGGGCAGATGAGAACGGCGAGGTATGGCTGGGGCTTCCTACCGTGCTCGTGCCGCCGGGCGACTATCGCGTGAGCCTGTTCCGCAAGGAAGGTAGGAAGTGGCATCGGATCCGTGAGAGCTTGATCGAAATCGTCGAGGAAGCCAAGAGCCGGCCATTGCGAGAGTAGGGACACGGCGAGACCGAGCCTTATTACTGCCAGTCCCCGAAGACCTCGAAGGCAGCCCAGACGAAATCCTTCGAAAAACCCTTTCCGCGCCTTTCTCCCTGCGGTCCTCGAACCCAGGGGATCTGAGCGACGATCTCGAGCTGAGCTTCCCGCAAAGCATCCGCTGGCGCCGCTCCGTCTTTCAAATGGCGATAGAAGCGCACCATGAGATCCGCCGAGCCCTCATCGGCCACCTGCCAAAGCGACGCTACAACAGCTCTCGCGCCCGCAAACTGAAACGCTCGTGTAAGGCTGAGCAGGCCCTCGCCGCCGAGCTCTTTGCCTCGCCCGCTGTCACAGGCGGAGAGAACCACGAGGTCGGCATCCAACCGCACTCGCTCGAAGATCTCCCAGGCCTGAAGGAAACCATCCTCTGCGTGCTCATCCGTGCGCTCCGGAGTCGTGAACAGGAGGCCCGAGTTCATTGGAAAGCGCTCGTCGGCAAAGCCATGGGTTGCAAAATGAACGATTCGCGTCCCCTTGGGGAGACTCTTTGCACGTTCCTCCGTCGCGTCTGAACCGAGGAAAGCGGCAACCTGCCCGGGAAAAATCTGAGCAATGCTCTCAACCTCGCGGCGAGAGAATGGCAAAGGAGAGTGGTCCAGGCCCCGGTGCAAAGCTCCTGCAACTCGCGCTCCAGCAAGCGGAGGCGGCTCAGAATCGGATCGGAAAACAGGATCGCCGAAAGCAGCGATCGGGAGTACCGGGCTCCCGAGCGCAACCTGTTCTCCTTTCAGGTTTGAGTCGAGTCTTCCGCGGGAGTGCTTCAGCCTCGGCCCAGACGGTTGCCGAGAGAGCCACCGCGAAGGGTTTCCACTCCACAAAGAACTGCCAGTTTCGGCCTTCTGGCGGGTCTTGGGCCGGCAACTCGCGAACCAAGGCTGCCCAGGGCACGGCATGGAGAGGGCCATCCGGCAGAATCAGGAGCCGGTCAGCTCCATCGAGGAGTGGCTCGACCGGTTGCAGGACGGATTGATAAAGCTGGCGCAGTGGCTTCAGGGCTGCCTGGCTGCCGAAAATGAGCCTGTTCTCCGTGACGGCGCGAAAGCTCTCGACCTGTCGCTGAAGATCGCTTGCCCCCACTGGGAGCCTGGAAGCCGCGACGCGTCCATCTCCGGAGAGCACGAAAACCTGAGTGGCGGTCTCACCGACCTGATAGGCGAGGACTTTCATTCCGGGATCCAGCTCAGAAGCGACTTCGCTGGCGAGCAGAGGATGAGGAAAATGCAAGGCCGTTGGCCGAGGGGACAGCTTGCGGATCCGTTCGGAGATGGTGTCCAACTGATCGCGCAGGATCGGAAGCTGGCGCCAGGCTTCCTTCGCGGAATCCCGCTCACCAGGGGGCGAGATCGAATTGAGAGACGCAAGCGCTCTCCGGAACTGGATTCCTACCCGCCGCCGTTCCTCCTCCAGCTCAGCCGGAATCCCATCGGAGACACTGAGATCGCGAGCTGCGAGCAGGCTGAGGAAGCCCTGGGCACGAGCGGATTCCTGGAGGTTGAAAGCCTCTTCGTTCCGGCCCAACTCCAGCTCAACAGCAGCGGCGTCGAAGTAGACCCTGCGCCGGAGAGAGCGGAACTCCGCTTTCACGTCCTCCGAGCCCCCCAGCCTCCCAACCTGAGCCTCCAGGGCCCGGATCGCCTCGTGGAGACGGGTGGCAGCTTGCTTCAAGTCGCCCTTGCGCCAGGCGATACGGCCGAGACTGGCCAGAGCCTGGGCTTCGCCATCGCTCCCAGGGCCTACCCGCCGATAGATCGCCAGAGCTTTCTGATAATCGACCAGCGCGCCCTTCCAGTTCCCCCGCCGGGTTTCCACCTCGGCCAGGCCACTCCAGCTTTGGGCTGACCACGGACGCTTCGGGGCGACCTTGGCGAGATGGATGAGCGCACTTCGATAGGAGCTCTCAGCGCGATCAAGCTCCCCCACAGCCAGGGCCGCATCTCCCAGATCGTTGAAGACCGTCGCGATCACCGGTTGTCGGGGAAAAACCCGTTGGAGAATGACCAGTGCCCTTTCGAGGAGGTCACGCCCCTCCTGCCACCGACCTCGGTCGAGATTCAAGCGGCCGAGCCGGACCAGCGTCGTCGCCACGGACTCGCCATCCGGCACCAACCGCTGCCGGATCTCCAGAGCTCTCTCGAAGTGGAGTGTCGCCACTTCCAGATCGCCTCGCAGCGCGTAGACGTCTCCCAGGCCCGCCAGCTTGAAGGCCATCCAGAAGCTGTTGGGGTCGAGCCGCTCCTGAATCGCCACTGCTCGCTTCAGAAAGTACTCTGCAGCCTCGAGATCGGAGCGGTCGAGCGCGATGTAAGCCTGAGAATGAAGGCTGTCCGCCTCAAGGAAGCTCCCCGGTGCACAGCGGGTCCGGAGGGCGAGCGCCTGATCGAACCCTTCCTTGGCTCCATCCAGGTTGCCCAGATTCCATTCCTGGGAGGCGATCTGATGAGTGCTCCGGGCAAGGCCAAGGCTGTCGGGCTCCGTCGCCCGCCGGATCGTGAGCCCAGCCCGATAGCAGTCCTCTGCTTCGCGGAAACGGCCCTGGTACTCCAGGCTCTTGCCGAGAGCTTCCCAGAGAAATACCCGGGTCCGATCGTCCCGGGCCCAGTTGGCTGCCTCCTGAAAGGCCTCATGGGCTCGCGGCCAGTTGCGCACTTCGCCCCAGACCTCGCCGATGCGCAGCAGCAGCCAGCACCGCAAGGAATCGCCCTGCGGATGCGGGACCCGCGCGGCCAACCTTCGCCAGTCGGCGATCCCTGCGTTCAGCTTCCACCGCCGAATCTGGAGCTGGCCCTGCTCGTAGAGCGCAGCGTCACGAGATCCAAGGATCGGGCGAGCTCGCGACCGGCCGCGCTTCTCGGAGTTGAAATGGACGTTCCACTCGCCCGCGGCAACGTGCCAGACCCTTGGCTCGCCGTTTCTTTCACCGTACAGGACCACCGCACCCCGGTACGCCTGCTCGACCTCGAGCCACATCCAGTCAAAAGGGGAAGAGAGAGCACCCTGCGCCGCCTCTGGATTCGCAGGAGGTGAAGGCAGCCTCTCCCACCTGTGCAGCACGTCCCCAACCCGCAGGCCTGCCTTCTCGATCTCCGAGCCGGGAGCGACCTCGTCCACGACGATTCCGCTGATCTCCGCCCTGCCATCCGACGCGGGGCCGCGGTCCGAGAGGGCGGCGGCCGGTGCAACCGCCTGAGCCAGAAGGCAGATCAAGATCCAACAGTGAGAATGCATAGGATCGTGGCTTCCTCTTCCGCTTGTAGGTACTTTTCCCAGAGCCGGCATCGGACAACTTACTTCAAGCTTGGGCTGTCCGGCAAGACCGGCCGAATGGCACTCCTGGCCCTCGTTTCTCGCGTTTGAGACTCAGGAGGACTCCGTCCATGCCCACCGCCTGGCTTCAGCGCCGCTCCGTGCTGGCCCTGTCTCTCTTCTTCCCTTGGTTTCCCTTCTCGCCGCTGTCGCCTCCCGTGACCCAGCCGCCAGCCGTCGCAGTGAAGGCAAGCGTGGCTGGTGAACCGCAAGCAGCCATACCCGCTCCCGAAGAGCCGCTGGTGTTGCCGGGGGTGGTGATCGAAGAGATCCCCAAGGGCTCGGCGCTGGAGAAGGCGGGGTTACGGGTGGGAGATGTGATTCTAAGCTGGGAGCGGTTGCCAAACCCGCCAGCGAAGCCGGAGGCTGCGAACGGGAAGATCAAGACTCCTTTCGACTGGATGTGGCTGGAAATCGAGCAGGCACCACGGGGGGTGGTGAGGTTGGCGGGAGAGCGGGATGGTGCTCCGTTTTCTTGCGAGATTTCTCTTGGTCCGTGGGGAGCGGATGCTACGCCCAACTTCGCCCCGCTGCCCGCAAGCTGGTTTCACCGAGGGAGGCTGCTCGAAAAGGGAGGAGAATTGAGCTCGGCAATCGCAGAATGGAGCTCGTTGGCCTTTTGGCTAAGCCAGCGGGCATACGTAAGCGAGGCGGAGGCTTGGCTAAATTCAAAGGTCGCAAGGGTTTTGGCTGCGCAAGGAAACCGGGCGGAGGCCAAGTCGCGCTACCTTCATGCGATTGAGAAGGCCCCCGACGACCTAGCCAGAAGTCTAGTCCTTGATCTCGTTGCTCGGTTCTTCTTCGAAAATGGTGATCTCGCAGGAGCTGAGAAGTGCTTTCAAGCGGCTCTGGAGCTGCGAAAGGCCAAAAGCTTAGGAGAATTAGGCATCGCCAGAAACCTGAGCAACATAGCGACAGTCCTATACCACCAAGGCCGGAAGAGTGAGGTGGAAGGCTACCTTAATACTGCGTACGAAGACTATAACAGGCTGGCCCCTCAAGCTCCTGAGATGATCAGAATTCTTAGGAATCTAGGAATTCGAGCCAGAGAGCTTGGCGACTTAAATCAGTCAATCAAATATCAACAAAGATCGATCGCGGTTGCGGAGACTGTTTGGCCCAAAAGTACGGCCCATGCCGATACCCTGCACGAGTTAGGTACCGTCGAAAGAGACTCGGGCCGAATGCAGGAAGCACGCGCTCACCTCTCGCAGGCACTAGAGTTGCGTGAACGCCTAGAGCCAGGTAGCGCGCATCTAGCGAACACCCTCAACGCACTGAGCCTGCTCTACAGAACGCAAGGTGACCTCGATCAGGCGTTGGCCTTGGCTCGCCGAAGTATCAGTGTCTCCGGAAGGCTGACTGGGGCTGAGAGTTACAGGGCAGCCGCCCTGAACAGCATAGCCTTGATCGAGAATGCCCTCGGCCAATGGCCGGAGGCTGAGGCCGATCTCGCCAAAGCTCTGGAGCTCGCTCCGAAAAGCAGCCAGGCGAAACGGCTTATTCCTGCACTGCTCGCCAACATGGCAGTGGTACAGGAGAATCAGGGAAACTTCTCTGCGGCATTACCTCTCTACCGCAAGGCTCTGGATCTGAAGAGGCAGAATGGCCTGATTGCCGAGATCGCTCCTACCTTGAGGAGTGTCGGTATTCTCCATCATCGTATTGGAAAGCCTAAAGAGGCTCGCGCTTACCTTACAGAGGCACTCTCCATCCAGCAGAAGGTTCGGCCCGGTGACATCGAGATAGCAGACACACTCGACGCACTAGGATCTGTTTTGGCAGAAGGAGGGCAGCTTGCCACAGCGGGTGATTATCTCGAGAAGGCTCTGAAGATCGTCAACGTGGGCGCGCCGAATAGTTTGATCGCTGCCAACGTCTACTCAAATTATGGCGTAGTCCAGCAAAGATTGGGGTCGCTTTCTGTCGCCGAGCAGTACCTACAGCGAGCTGTAGAGATCTATGACGATCTTTTTCTCCGGGCCAGCTATTCGCATTCCGCATTGATAAGCTTCAGCGCGCGACACTACTCTACGTACAGCAATGCAGCGGATGTATATATAGCCTTAGGTGAGAACAAATCCGCCCTTGAGGTGGCAGAGAGAGCGAGGGGGAGATCATTGATGATACAACTCGCCGAGAGGGATGTTCTACCCTTATTGGACATCCCTAGTCAGGTTGCTGAAAGAATGAAAACTCTGGAAACGTCCCTCGATAGAATTGAAATCCGAAATTCAAGGGTTGACCGTCCTGCCGATGAATCTAGAGAGCAATCTGAACAGCGTTCTCTGTTTCGCGAACGAGAGAGGTTGATGGCCGATCTTCGCCGATCTTCGCCGCGACTCGCGACTTTGCGTTACCCCCTGGCTTTATCGGCTAACGAGATTCGGAGCGTCCTGGATCCGGGAACGATTCTGGCCTCCTTGCTTGTTGGCAGTACGCATTCTTATCTCTTCACTGTCAGTCGCAACGACGACCTTCGTGTCCAAATCCTGCCAATCGGTGAAAGCGCGCTTCGCCAGCGGGTTGAAAGGTTTCGTGGCTTGATTGCCGAGGCGCGAGGGACGACTCTGAGAGAACTCAGGGCGGCGGAGTTGCACCGGCTGAGCAAGGAGCTGTACAACCTCCTCATCGCCCCTGCAGCGGACCGTATTGAGAGGGCCGATCGGGTGTTGATCGTGGCTGACGGACCGCTCCACTATCTGCCCTTCGCCGCGCTTCTACGCGAAGCATCCGGTGAGCGCGGGCATTCTCACGACCAATATCTCGCGGAGTGGAAGCCCTTCCACTCCGTGCTGTCTGCCACCGTCTACGCAGAGATCAAGAAGGAGCGGCGAGGCCCCACGAAGGACCAAGCGGGTAGCCCGCTCCTCCTTGCCGCCTTCGGTGATCCGCGTTTCTCGGAAAGTCTACAAGGCAAAGCGCCGGAGCAGATCGCGGATATCCGCGTTCGCTCCGCCCTTCGGCGCGGCACCCTGCAGCTTGAGCCGTTACCCTCCTCTCGGCGAGAAGTAGAAGGCATCGCCTCTCTCTTCCCGCCGGATCAAGTGGCGATCTTTCTCGGAGCAGAAGCTACCGAGGAGCGGGCGAAGGCAATCGGTAAGGGTGCCCGCATCCTCCACTTCGCCACGCACGCACGCCTGGATGACCGCTTTCCACTGAATTCCGCGCTCGTTCTCACAATCCCCGAAGGTTTCCCGGAGAATTGGGACAACGGCCTTCTCCAAGTGTGGGAGATCTTCGAGCGTGTGCGGCTCGATGCGGACCTCGTGGTGCTTTCCGCCTGCGATACCGGACTCGGCGAGGAGCAAGGCGGCGAAGGGCTGATCGGGCTCACCCGTGCCTTCCAGTACGCCGGAGCGCGCACGGTGATGGCGAGCCTCTGGAGCGTCCAGGACCAGGCGACCTCCGAGCTGATGATCCGCTTCTACAAGCACCTCCGCGCCGGCCTGACCAAGGACGAAGCCCTGCGGCAGGCCCAGGTCGAGCTGATCCGCGGCCCCATCGAAGTCGTCAACGAGAAAGGCGAGAGAACCCTCTTCGACGCCTCTGCACCGTATTTCTGGGCTGGATTCCAGGTATATGGCGATTGGCAGTAGGAGGCTGCGCTGACACGCCCTGATTCGTCGGCTCATGGTCCTCGTTTCCTCTGGATATCGCGTCTCATAAAGAAGGCAGTTTCAAACTGACACTCTCTCGTAGGGAGGTGAACCTTGGTGAAGAGACTCGTCCTGGCGCTGCTTTTCCTGACGGTGTGTGCGTCCCCGGCCTTCGCGGAAATACGCTGGATCGGCAAGGCTGAGGGAACCAAGCTCCTTGGTAAATGGGTGAAGGATGTGACAGGGCCACCGCGACGAGGCTATTGGGCCGGAGAAGTCGAGGAGATCGAGATCGACGCACAGGAAACCGGCTTCACTCTCACCGGCCGCATCAAGGTCAAAATCACGTGGGTCACGGACCGGACCAGCTATAGATGCCATGAGACCTACCTCATGAACGCCGAGGACGTGGAGGACTTCGAATATCGATCTCTCATGCTCACAAAGTGTGAATAGTCGTGTCACGGCGGCAGTTTCGTGCAATGCCTGGATTGGACGCTGGAATCGTCTCTTGATGTTGGTCGAGAGAATCGAGGACAGCTCGCCTGCAGAAACCGCCGCCGTCTTTTCAGGTTTGAGCCAGGAGCCGCGTCCGGGGCGGCACTGGCTCCTCATTCCCACCTGTGCTACGCTCCTTCCGTCTCAAAGAAATCGCGTCTCTCTCCAGCAACGGGACCAGCCACGAGGGTCTTAAGACCCCCGGACGGCGGCGCCTTTTTGGAGGGAGATGCCCGCACGAGGCGCAGGCATCTCCCCCTTTTTGTCGCCGTGCGGTTCTTGACTCTCGGATGGGAGGTTGAGATGACCAAAGCGATTTGCCTGGGGGTCGCGGCCCTGATCTTGCTCTGCCTGGTCGTGGTGGGGATCGTTCACTACCAGCGCTCGACGGAAGAGAGGCGGCTGTATGCCGGTTTCTCGGATCTCCTCAAGCCCGAGGCCGACGCCCGCTACAACGCGCTCTCACTGGGGGCACGCCTCGCCACCGCCCGCCGGGCCAAGCCTGTGGCCGATGCGCTGCGCCGCACGGGTTGGACCACCTTCGCCACCGATCTGCAACCCGCTGGAACCGATGAGGACGCATACGATTTCGTCTATCAGCTCCAGGTGGGCGACTCGGAGCTGACCGGATGTGTCGTGGGCGATCCGCTCGGGGATCCCGCAGGCTCGTGCCACTCCTTCTCTCACACCCTCCCCGCGGAGTTGCGCGACCCTGCCGGGGATGGGCCGCCGCGGCAGACGCAGGACGTTCCTCTCGAGCTGCACTTCGGGAGCCCTGCCTACGCTTCGAGCCCTGGCAAGGTCCGTCTCGCCCTGGGCACCACGAACGGTTTTCAGGCCGAGGGACAGGTGTCGGTGAACGACCAGGACGTCCGGGTCACGCAAGCGGCGCTCCTCGTCCCTGATCCTCTCCATCCCGAGACCGAGGTGACCCCGGTCGACATTCCAGACTTTTCGCCCCGCACCGTGCTCCAGATCCAGTCGATCCAGAGCAGCTACCCCTTCCCAGTGGTCTATGACATGCCCGCGGTCCTCGCTCCTTTCTTCGAGGAGAACCAGGGGAAGCTCGCGCTCATCGACGGCCAGGTCGCCGTCCGCATTGACCTCCTCCATCCCGGCTATCACCTAGAAGGAGAGCTGACGGTGCTCAATCATTACCTGGGTCGGGGCATCGTCGAATTCTATCCTGGGGATCATGCGTCGCTTTATCTTGAAAACCTGTCCATTCCAGCCGCCCTGCCCGCGGTCTGCTTCAACATTAAATCCGCGCTCGTGGAGCTCGACTTCAAGGAAGAGCGTCTGCGCCTCCTCGGCACCTCGGAGCTCGACACGGTCGACGGTTTTCTCTGTGAGGAAGGCGGTGTTGCGCAAGATATGGGCATCATGACGCGACTCGCCCTGGAAATGTCTCTGAGCACTGCGAGAGCGGCCCTCGGACTGCCTGAGGCCGTGTCCGTCCATGGCGACCTGGTCGTCGACGTGGATGACTCCATTGTCTGTGCCGATCTTGCCGCTGACGGGCATAGCCTTCTCCACGCGGCGTACCTCGGAAACGCAAAAGCCTTTCAGATGTGGGCACCCAAAAGCTTCGTCACCGCGGACGTGAGCGGTGACCGCTTCGTCGGCAGTGCGTGGGACATTCTCACCGACTCCTGGAGCGCCGACTGGGCGTTCCCGGATTCAAATCCCTTGCGCTGCTGGGATGGCGACTCGGGGCCACGCACGGACATGCGGTTCAGTCTCCTGGAGCCGGCGCCCCCGCCAATCACTCCTGTTCTTTGATCCCCATCTCATTTGATCCCCAGCTCATAGGCCCCACCGGCTCCGCCTTGCCATTGCGCAGTCCATAGAGGCGGAGCCGATAGGCTCCGGTTGGCAGGAGCTCGCAGGGGAGTCCGGCACCCGGCGAGCTTCAAGATACCCCCTATTTGAACACGTCTGAGCCTCACGGTCTCAAAATCCCGCCAATCCTGCGCAACCCTTCGTTAGCCCCCCTTTGAGGCGAGCGTGGGACGCCTCTCAGGCCGGCCGGCCAAGTCCCCGACGGGGACATCCCAAAACCGCGAATCCATTCACGTTTCTGGGGCCTTTCGGCCTGAAAGGGGTAGGTGTATGTTCACGAAATCCAAGTCCTGCACGGCTTCGTTCCCGATCGTCGCTCTGTTGCTCTTCGCCTTGGGCTCCGCGGCCCGCGCTCAATCGGTCACGGATTGCGAGGCGGCGCTCCAGGTCTCCGGCGGCGGCGTTGCCCTCACCAACGCCACGACGACCACGACGACCAAGAAGGTGGACGAGTGGGACGGCGACATCCTGAAGCTCCAGATCTCCCGGCCCGGAGTCCTGGTGCTCTCCGGCGAGGGTCCCGCGGCCCAGGGCTCGCTGTACACGGCCGAAGCAGGGTCCGGCTCTCCTCTCCTCGAGGATGGGGGACAGCTCGGGACGGAGCACCCTCCTCTCACCGTGGTGGTCTGGCCCGGGGAGCACTGCATGCAGGTGACACCGCCGGCCGGGGCCACCGGCGACCTCCGTCTGGAGGCCACCTTCTTCGACGTCTGCAGCCTGGGACCGCAGGACGACCACGGCGACAGCTTCCTCTGTGCCACGGAGATCACCACGGGTGAGACCCGCACGGGTGAGGTCTCGGCGGCCGACCAGGACGTCTTCTCCTTCGCGCTGGCCACGGCCGGGACCGTCACCGTCACCGGGGCGGAGGGCCTCACCGCCAGCTTCTACGGTGAAGATGGAACGCTGCTGGCCGCGGACGGCCGGGGGAGCCGCGCCCTCGGAGCCGGGCGGTACTTCCTGCGGATCGCGAGCGGGACTGGGGAAGGCGGATCCTACGGGATCACCCTGACCGCTGCACCGCAGTAGAACGAGCGCCTGCAAAGCCCTCCGCCCGGGATTTCCATCTGCTCTCCATCCCGGGCGGAGAGGTGGGCTCACGGCAGCGCGTAGACCTGCTCCTCCTTAACCTCCTTCCTCTCCGAAGCCCGCTTCAGGTCCTCGATGGCGGGACCGAGGGAGTCCACCACCACGCACTCGATGACGGAGCGCATGCTGGGCTCGTCCGGCTCCACGTCCCTTTTTCCCTCCGATCCGGGGAGCCTGGCAGCGAGTCCCCACAGCCGGAGACGGATCGATTCCAGATCCTGGGCCAGTCCGTGAAGCTCCCTCCGGACCACGTTCTCTTCCTCTTTCATCGCCCCTCCTCAAAGGTCTTGCGGGTGGTTCCCGCCATGCAGAACCTGAAAAGGATGGCTCTGAACGGATCAAGATGCGCCTATCCAAGACCACGAGCACGCCCGTCATGGCCCAAACGGTGATTTTCTCGTAGGCTAGATAAGAGAGCATAGACGCAGAGCCTTCAGGCGTGTCACTCTTGGGGGCCTGAAAGCTACCTACTAATTCTAGGAACTGACAACGTGAGGGAATGACAATGCCAGAAAAGATTCCACCACGGTTGGGGTTGACACTGACCCTCCTGCGCTCGGCCCGGGGATGGGCCCAGAAGCGTCTGGCCGAGACGAGCGGAGTCCCGAAGACCATGCTCTCCGACTTCGAGGTCGGCCGCCGGAACCTGTCGCGCACCCGCCTGGAGACGCTGGCCGCCATCCTGGGGTATGGCCCCGAGGCCATCGACGAGACTCTCCTGTTCCTGGAGTGGGTCTGCCCTCGAGAGGAGGCTTCCACTTCGCCCCTGGGACCCTCGGCCGGCGAGCGCCGCATCATCGAGCAGGCCTCCACCCGGGTGGCGAAGACGGCTTTCGAATCCACCCGCTCCGTCTTTACGAGCCAGCTCCGTGCCCACCGGGCCCGGCAGTGCCGTCAGGAGGCCGAAGAGCAGTGGGACCGGCTGAAGCACTACTCCCCGCGCGACCGGCAGTTGCTCGTGGAGGGAGCCGAGGAGTTTCAGACCTGGGCCCTCTGCGAGCGTCTCTGCGCCGAGAGCGTGAGGGCGGCAGCAGCTGACGTCAATCAAGCCCTCGACTTGGCCGACCTCGCCCTCCGCGTCGCCCTTCTCGTTCACGGCGAGGAGGGGTGGCGTTCCCGAGTCCAAGGCTACTCCTGGGCACATGTGGGCAATGCGCGCCGGGTCGCGAGCGATCTCCCCGGGGCGGATGACGCCTTTGATCGGTACAGGAAGCTCTGGGGGAGAAGCAATCCCGACGAGCCCGATCCTCTCGACGAAGGGCGCGTCTTGGACCTTGAAGCCTCTTTGCGACGAGATCAGCGGCAACTGACCGAAGCTCTGGAACTGCACGACCGCGCTTTGGCGGCAACAACACCGGATTCCTTGGCTTCTCTCCTGCTCAATAAAGCAACGACCCTGGAGCAAGGCGGTTTTCACGATCGGGCGGTCGAGACTCTTAGGAAAGTGGAACCCTTGATCGACCGATCCAGACAGGTTCGGCTCCTCTTCGCACTTCGTTTCAATCTCGCCGTCAACCTATGCCACGCCGAGCGGCTCGGAGATGCTTCAGCACTGCTGCCGGAAATTCGGAAGCTGGCGGTTGGGCTCAGCAACGAGCTGGATCTGGTGCGAACCCTCTGGTTGGAAGGACGGATCGCGGCCGGTGTAGGGCGGAGTGAGGAGGCTGTCTCCACTCTCGAGCAGGTGCGAGCGGAGTTCGCGGCACGAAATATCGCCTATGACACCGCTCTTGTATCCCTCGAGCTGGCAGTCCTCCATCTGTCCCAGGGCCGCACGACTGAGGTGAAGTTGCTGGCGCGGCGCATGATGCCAATCTTTCAAGCGCAAGGAGTTCACCGGGAGGCACTGGCTGCCCTCAGACTGTTCTGTGAGGCCGCCGAACGGAATACAGCGACGGTAGACCTGGCTCAACGCCTTGTGGATTACCTTCAGAGGGCTCGCCATGACCCTCAACTACGGTTTGAGATTTGAGCAGGCCCAGGAGACAGCGGGCGTCCCTTCTTCTGTTCGGGACATCCCATGAATGAAAAGAGGGGACAGGGCCTGAAAGACCCTGGCCCGCAAACTACTGGCACGTCGTTAACCGCCGATACAACGGCCGTTGGGGTCGATCATGCAACCCGCATCCGAACTCGGCACGACCGTGGACTTCGGTATGCAGACGCCATACGGGTCGATCATGCAGCCCTCCTTGTTCCACATCCGGGCGAGGAGCTTCCAGGCTCCGGCGATCAGATCTGAGGGCGCGGGAAGCGAGAACCTCTCCACCCGGGTCCCCTGCGGGCGCTGGGCCGCATCGGCCAGCGGGGTCAGCAGGCAGAGCCCTACGACGAATCCGAGCACGATCCTCCGGAAGAGTTGAGACATGACGTTCTCCTTTCGGGGAGGCACGTTCCGGGACGACCTCCCTGGCCGCGCGGACGCCTCTCCAGGGAACGTAGTGTCGTCTGCTTGGGTGGATAAATCCACTATCGACGCACTCTGAGTGCGCCAGAGGCGGTGAAGTCCCTGGAATAGAGAATTCCCTCATCCTTGGACGGCGCCGAGGGTGCCGGGACTCGCAGAGGAAGGCGGCCTCGCCGGGAGTAGACTTCCTCCTTCCCCGGCGGGGACTCTTTCTCACGAGGACGTCTATGCGAATTCTGGTGGCCCTGGGCGGCAATGCCTTGCTGCGGCGCGGCGAGGAGATGACGGCCGAGAACCAGCGGCGGAATGTGCGCATCGCCGCCGAGGCCCTGGCTCCCCTCGCCAGCGAGCATCAGCTCGTCATCTCCCACGGCAACGGGCCCCAGGTAGGCCTCCTCGCCCTCCAGGGGGCCGCTTACGAGAAGGTGGGACCCTATCCCCTCGACGTGCTGGGCGCCCAGACCGAGGGCATGATCGGTTACATGATCGAGCAGGAGCTGGGCAACATCCTCCCGTTCGAGCAGCCTTTCGCCACCATCCTCTCGATGGTGGAGGTCGACCCCAAAGACCCGGCGTTCCAGCATCCGACGAAGCCCATCGGACCCGTCTACAGCGAGGAGGAGGCCCGGCGTCTCACGGCGGAGGAGGGATGGGTCATGAAGCCGGACGGCAACGGCTTCCGCCGGGTGGTGGCCTCGCCCCTGCCGCAGCGGATCTTCCAGATCCGGCCCGTGAAGTGGCTCCTGGAGAAGGGGTGCATCGTCATCTGCGCCGGTGGCGGGGGCATCCCCACCATGTATGGCCCGAACCGCACGCTCCACGGTGCCGAGTGCGTGGTGGACAAGGACCGGGCGAGCGCTCTCCTGGCCCGCGAGCTGGAGGCGGACCTCTACATCATGGCGACCGACGCCGACGCCGTCTATCTCGACTGGGGGAAGCCGACCCAGAGGGCCATCCGCCGCGTCTCGTCCGAGGCGCTGGCCGGCCTCGGCTTTGCCGAGGGATCGATGGGGCCGAAGGTGGAGGCGGCGGGGGAGTTCGCCACTCGCACGGGCAAGCCCGCCGCCATCGGCGCTCTGGCGGATATCGTGCGCATTACCCAGGGGGAGGCGGGCACGCGGGTGAGCTCGGAGGTGAGGGGGATTGAGCTGTATTGAAGGAGAAAAAAGGGGCATAAGGGACTGCAGGGACGACAGCAGGGACGGAGGCCCCCCTTTCCCTGCTGTCCTTGCAGTCCCTGATGTCCCTTATGTCCCTTTTTCTCTCCTCTAAAACAAAACGGGCCGGCGTTGCCGCCGGCCCGCTCACATCGCAGAGAGCCCGAGGCTCAGTGCTGGAACATCTCGAGGCGGAGGTTGGCCCACTTCCAGCCGTAGCTCGGGACCTCGCAGCCCACCTGGCCGCGGAGGTTGCCCAACTCCAGCATCAGACCGGTCGAGGGCACGGTGAGGATGTGGTTCTCGGCCGTGGCCTTCATGTCGAGCTTGCCCACCACGATGCCGTTGATGGAGCTGGTGATGTGAACCACCTTGGCGACGGCGTCGAAGATGTATTGGATGTGGTAGACCGTGCCCCGGACCCAGGTGAAATAGATCCTGGCGTTGGTGTTGAAGCCGGCCGGCTGATCGATGTTCTGGTTGTTCTTCATCCAGTTCCGGCTCGGTCCGAAGGCGTTCAGGTTGCTGAAGGTGTTGCTACGGAACTTGCCGCGGTGGAAAAAGGCGATGTTGTGGGCGCAGGCGGGCTTCTTGTCGTTCCACGGGCCGGCGGTGACGTCGGCGTCCCAGACGAGCTTGTCGAGCTTGAGGACGCTGGGCACGGGCACCGGCAGCTTGAGCTTCTCCTTGCCCACGACAGCCTCGTGGACCGCGCCCTGGCGCTCGAAGACGAGCGAGGCTTTCGCCGAGATCGGGGACGCGGTGGAGCCGGCCGCATACGCCGTCGCCGGCGCGATGACCGAGAGACGGGAGGTCCTGGCGTCCTTCTCGAGCGCCAGGGCATAGAACGGCTGATCGCAGGAGGCGCGGACGCTCACCGCCTCCTTCACCTCGCGCAGACCGAAGGCGTCGGCGTACTTCTCGAGCGACAGCGCCGCCACCTCGACCTGGCCGTTGCCGCCGGCCAGGGTGCCGTCCTCCCGCACGAAGTCCACCTTGCAGAAGCTCGACTCGGAGCCGAGGTTCACCAGCGCGAGCTCGGCCGTGTTGATGCGCGAGACGCCGTTCAGGAAGGCCTCGGCCCCCGCTTCGAAGCGGGTGGCGTCGGAGATGGTCGGCACGCTGGCCATGTAGGTCTGACGGCCGTTGCGGCTCTCGACCCAGGCATCCACCTGGAGGCCATCTGCCGCCTCGACGGCGAGGAGACCAGTCCGGCCGCTCTCGGCCGCGTCGTCGACCACGAGGGTGCGGTCCACGCCCACGGTGCGGGGCGCGGATTCGGCGAGACTCTTGAACGCCGCGCCGTCCGTGCCCGTGGGCAGGAAGGCGCTGCGATACGAGGTCTCACCCGTACCGAGGTTGGAGATCCAGAGACGAGTGGGGAGACGGTGGCCCGCTGGCGAGGAGGGTTGGAGGACCGGCACGTACACCGTGCCCGCTCCGGCCGCAGACACCACTCCGAGAGCAAGGACGCTGAGACACAAGACAGCCTTTTTCATGCTTTTACCCCTACAGCAGAACAACGTTTCCCTGAGTTTACACGACGTGGGGAATATTGCAACAGGGAATATGGTTCAAGGCTGCATCCTGAACAGCAGGGTGCGGCCCACGTGGCCGTCGCGGCCCGTCCACAGCAGCACCAGCCCGGGTGGCGCTGGTGCGAGGAGAGATTTGAGGAAGGGCCGCACCACGGTGACCTCCTGCTCGTCCACCACTACGTAGGCGGCGCCGTGCCGCCGGCCATAGTCCAGGAATTGGTCGTAGGGCGCCCGGGGCGAGAAGACGTAGCCCCGGTCGGCGTAGACGGCGATGGCCGTGTCCTGGGTCATGACGCTCGCATACGGAGAGCTGTGATCCTTGAGCCACAGCCCGGCCGCCTCGTGGCCGAAGTCCGAGGTGGCGATGCCATGACGGGCGATCTCGACGTGGGCCCCCACGAAGTAGCCGGCGAGCGCCAGGGCCGCCACAGCCGCGGCCACGGTCCGGGCTCGCCCGGCCGGGAGACGCCCGAAGAGGTCTCGCAGACCGGCCGCCGTCCAGATCAGCAATCCCGGAAAGGCTGGAGCGAAGAACCGCTGCTGCACGTGGAAGGCGAGGAAGGAGACGACCGGTGCCACGGTCGCCATCATCACGATCTCCATCTCCAGCCTTCGCCGGCTCCACGGCCCCCGGAGGAACCACCAGGCCACGGGCAGGAGGAGGATTGCGGAGAAGATCTCGGAGGTGAGGCTGCTCGCCAGCACGTGACCGAGGTTGTGCACGAATCGGCCCGAGGCTTCGGCCGGCTTCACCTCCGCCGTGCCGGCCTGGCCGCTGCGGTACCGGGCCTCGGAGGCGGCGCGGATCTCGCCGTCCGCCTCGAGGGTGTTGACGATCTCGTCATAGAGCACCGCATCCCCGGCCTCCACCGCGCGGCCGATCTCATAGGTGATGCCGACCTTGCCGGAGATCATCCACTGCCCCGTGTGGCGGCGGAGGAAGAGGAGCTGGGGCAGGGCCACGGCCAGGAAGACGAGGGGGAGGGCGAGGAGGGCGGCCAGCGGGCGCCCAAGACCCTCATCACCCCGGCCCTCTTCTCCCAGCCTCCCCCCGACCGCCGGGAGAAGAGGGAGAGGTTAGTCTTGAAAAAAGAAGAGGCAGTCTTCGCCTTTGTCGGACTTCCTGCTCCCCTCTCTCCCGGCGGTCGGGGGAGGCTGGGAGAGAGGGGCTGGGGGAGTGAGGGCCTCGCGGCGGCGGCCAGAGATCCCTCCACGAAATCGACCGGCGTCACGATACCGGCGGATCCTCCACACCACCACCCCCGCCCCTGCGAGCGAGATCATCCACAGCAGCCCCTCGGGCCGAGCCAGGTAGGCGAGGCCCGTGAGCGACGCCCACGGCAGCGAAGAGCGCGGGGCTCTCCCTCTCCAAACCCCGCATCGTGAGATACGCCGCCGAGTAGATCAGCAAGAGAAACAGGGGCTCCGTCATAGTGCCCCAGTAGAGGACGGCGGTGGTGAGGGCGGGGAAGAAGGCCACCAGCGCCGCGGCCAGCAGGGCTCCCCCGTGGGAGGTGAGTCGCCGCGCGAGGCCATAGACGGGGAACGTCAGCAGCGTCCCCAGCAGCACGTACCAGACGTTGCTCGCCGTCTCGGGACGGCCGGTCAGCTTGAGGGTGGCCCCGGCCAGGATGGGAAATAGCGGCGAGTGATGGAGCTCCGGATGACCGTTGAAGGTGAAGCCCAGCCCGCTCCAGAGGTTCTTGCCCAGCAGGAGATAGACCGGCTCGTCCCAGCGGATCACCCGCGGCAGCAGGAGGAGGGCGAGGCGGAAGGCAAAGGCCGCGGCAGCGAGCGCGAGGAGCGCCTTCCGCTCCCGGGGATTGGATTCCGTCATGCGTCCGGGCTGCGGACCTACCGCACCGCCTTGGCTCCCGCTCCGCTCGATTGCCCCTGCATGTAGTCCACCGCCAGCCGGCTCAGCGCGCGCACTCCCAGCTTCAGGCCCGACTCGTCGATGCGGAAGCGCGGCGAGTGGTTCTGGGCGAAGAGGGTCGGATCCGCTCCCGGCGTCTTGATCCCCAGCCAGATGAACATCCCGGGGATCTCCTTCTGGTAATAGGAGAAGTCCTCGCCGCCCAGCGACGGCTGGGCCTCGCGGACGTTGGTCTCGCCCGCCGTCCGCTTGAGGCTGGGCAGCATCTTCGCCGTCAGCGCGGGTCGTTGAAGGTGAGGGCCACCCGCTCCTCGATCGTCACCTCGGCCTTGGCCCCGGCGCTCTCGGCAATGCTGGTGGCCGTGCGCCGGATGCGATCCTGAATGTCCTTCTCCATGGCAAGCCCGAGATAGCGGATGGTGCCCAGCATCACCACGTCGTCGGGGATGATGTTCTCGCGCACGCCGCCGTCGATCTTGCCGATGGTGATCAAGGCCGGCGCCTCCGTGATGTCGATCTGGCGGCTGGCGATGGTCTGGAGACCGAGGACGATCTGCGACGCCACCACGATGGGGTCCACCCCCCGCCACGGATAGGCGGCGTGGGTCTGCCGGCCGTGGACAACGATGCGGAGGCCGTCCGCGCCGGCCAGCATGCCGCCCGTGCGCCAGCCGATCTGGCCCACGTCGAAGCTGGGGGTCACGTGCAAGCCGAAGATGGCCTCCGGTTTGAGATCATGGAAGACGCCCTCCTTGATCATCAGCCGCGCGCCCCCCTCCTCGCCCGCGGGAGGCCCCTCCTCCGCGGGCTGGAAGAGGAACTCGACCGTGCCAGGGAGGTCCGCCTTCAGCTTCGAGAGCACCTGGGCCACGCCGAGGAGGATGGCGGTGTGGGCATCGTGCCCGCAGGCATGCATCACCCCCACCTCCTTGCCGTCATAGGTGGTGCGCACCTTGGAGGCGAAGGGAACTTCCACCTCCTCGGTGACGGGCAACGCATCCATGTCCGCCCGCAGCGCCACGACCGGCCCGGGCTTGCCCCCCTTGAGCACGGCCACGACCCCGGTATGGGCCACCCAGGCTTCACCGCCAGACCGAGTTTGCCCAACCGCTCGGCCACCATCTTCCCCGTCTCCACCTCCCGGTTCGAAAGCTCCGGATGCTCATGGATCTGCCGCCGGCAGGCAATGACGTCCGGCTCCACCTCGCCCGCCAGGCGATCGATCTCTTGATCCAGGGGAGCGTTGGCCGCGCCCGCCCCCGCGGATGTCGCGGCGAAGGCAAGGAGCGTCAGACAGAGGGCGAAGGGCTTGCGGGACATGGGCACCTCGTAGGGGAAGGGGACGGTCCGGGTGGGGATTGTACAGGAGCCCTCATCCCTTGACCTCGCCGCGGGCGAAGGAGGATCATCCCTTCGCGATTCCGAAAGGAGGATCCCCGATGAGCCGTCGAACCCTGTCCCGAGTCCTCGGCCTGCTGGTGCTGGCGGGTCTGTTCACCGGTGTGCTGGTCACCGGCACCTCCGCCGCCACGGCCCCTGTGGCCTGCCCGACCGTCTCCTGCCTCACCCAGACGGGCTACTACCAGTGCGTCGGAGTGGCCGGCTGCACCTGCGATCCCCGGAACGACTGGTGCGTGGCCATCCCGCAACCCACCCCCACGCCGATGCCCGCCTGCCCGGCCGTCTCCTGCCTGAGCCAGCAGGGCTACGAGCAGTGCAAGCAGGCCGGCTGCGGCTGCGATCCGCGGACGGACGCGTGCGTGCCGGCGAGGGTGGGGACGGACTGAGGTATTCTGATCTCGAAGGACTGGACGAAACCAGGAGTTGAGGGCCACGTGATCCGAGTCAATCTCGCACCCACGAAGACCGTAGGCCATGCGCTGGATCGCTTCATCGGCACATGGACTGCGGAACAGGAGACCGAGCTCCTCCAGGCGGTCGAGATCTTCGAGCGCGTCGACAAGTCCTTCTGGCAGTGAGAGTCCTCCTCGACACCAACGCCTACTCGGCGCTTCGGCGAGGGGATGAGATCGTCGCCGATCACGTGCGCCGATCGGAAGAGGTGCTCCTGTCCATCGTCGTCGTTGGAGAGCTGCTTTTCGGCTTCCGAAACGGCTCGCGCTACGAGGAGAACGTGCGCGCCCTTCAAGAGTTCCTCGATGATCCCAACGTCCGCCTCCTTCCTGTCACCTGCGGCTGCGATCCGCGGACGGACGCGTGCGTTACCTGCTGCTTGCCAGGAAAGCTGCCATCGGGGGAAGAACAGGCTGCGCGCGGATATTTTCTAGAAAAATCCAGCCAGCTCAAATATGATTTCAAAGCGACGGCGCAGAAATCTTCACGATCAAGAACGAGCGCCACGCCCGCTACTGGACGGCTCAGAAGTTCCCCGTGCTGCTGGTGATTCGGAATTCAGAGGGCGAGGTTCGCTGGATGGAAGTACGGGACTGGCTGAAGCGGGCCAGCGATAACGGCAAAAAAACGGTGAAGCAGATCGTCTTCGAGGGGGAGCGCTTCGACGTGATGAGCGTGCGCCGCTGGCGGGACAGGGTGTTGGGGCAGGAATTGGCGTAGTCTGCTGTCGCCCCTCCAGGGCTTTCAAGGATATTGGGAATCCTTTCCCTGGGGCTCACGCCCCGGGCTCTACTCTGCCGCCCCTTCGGGGCTGAGACAAGAAACTGGCACAGTTATTCTGTGACGAACCCTTGGCCGCAGCTCGACCGAGCTCGGCCGGAGTGGCATTGAACGCCGCCTCCATTCCTTTCCTGGCCTCGGGTGTCTGCATGTGCTCGAGCAGACCCTCGAACTGGATGCTGAGCGCTTCGAGGGGTTCGGAAGGCGCGTTGCTCAAGGACTCGAGCTCCTCGCCGAGTCAGGAGCCGAAGTCACCCAGCCAGACGGCTTCGGTACCACTGTCCTCGAGTTTGCGGATCAGCTTCTCATCAGCCGTGATGAAGGGAAGGCCCATGCGCTGGGCCAGAGCGGCGTAGGAAGCGTCATAGGCGCTGATGCCGTACTCGAGAGCCAAGTCGAGAGCGGTGTGTAGAAGTTCGTCGTTCGAGACGGAAAGAAGGGTCAGAGAGCCCAGGTTTCTCAAGCTCTTTCGCGCGTGGCTTTCCGGAATGTTGAAGCGACGGACGTACTTCCAAAAAATGTTGGCGCACTCAAGATAGAAGAGGTCGGGGACGAAGAACCGTCTCCGACCGATCACTGAAGGTTCGTTGAAGAGGCTTGCGGCCGCGTTGCTCAGATCTTCGGGGAGGTAAAGTTTGACGGCAACACTAGCATCGACGATCCATCCCTGGCTCAACGCTCGCGATCCTCGCGCAGGATGGTGGTGCTATCCGGCAGGTTGAGATCCCGAGGAAGAGACTCCCTCAAGCGCCGGCTCTCCTCCAGAACCTCCTCCATCGGCGGCACCGGATGCCTCCGCCGACGTTCCTCCGCCTCCTCGATGATCTTGCGCCTCAGATCTTCCCTGGTATCGTCCTGACGTAAGATGGCCATAGTGTTTTCCTCTGGTCCGGGGACCTCATCGCCCAAGGAGAGTACCACACTGTGACTAGAGAGGGAAGCCTCTCCCTGCCGGCGCTGCCGGCGCCCGGGCCCCTCTCCAGAGAACATAGTATCGTCTTCCTGGGCAGACAAACCCACCACCTTGCCGGAAGAAGAGAAATCCTTCATGCTTGAGGTCATGCCGAGACCGGGACCTGTAGCGGATATGAAGGTGGTCGTGCCGTTCCTGCGCGCGCTCCGAGGGTGGAACCAGAAGCAGCTCGCGGAAGCTTCCGGAGTGGACAAAGCGCTGATCTCCCAGTACGAAAATGGCAAAAAGGTGCCTTCCCGAAGGACCTTGGAGAAGCTGTTGGCCGCCGTCGGCCTCCCCTATTCGCTGTTCGAGCACCTCCTCCCCTTCATCCGCGTGGTCCGCGGCGTCATGGAGAGGGGCGTCCCGGACGACAAGAAGTCCGCCCTGGAGTCCGATTCCATCCTCCAATCCGTCAACGACGCCGTGACCCAGGTCATCGCCGAGGCGTTGGGGGGCCTGAGCCTGCTCGAGCATCCGGAGCGTGAGGAGGCCATCCGGTCCGCACGCCTCCAGGCCGTGGAGCAGTGGCGCCGGCTGAGCCAGCGTCCGTTGCGGGAGCAGCGGTTGCTGGTGGAGGGGGCCCGGGAGCTCCAGACCTGGGCCCTGTGCGAGCGGCTGTGCGTGGAGAGCGAAAGCGCGGCCGCAAGCGATCCGGGCCGGGGCCTGGAGCTGGCCGAGCTGGCTCTGAGGGTGGCCGTCCGTGTTCCCGGCAGCGCGGGCTCGCGCTCACGTCTCCAGGGCTATGCCTGGGCCTACGTGGGCCATGCCCGGCGCGCCGCCGGCGATCTTTCCGCCGCTCATGAGGCTTTCGCTCGGGCACGGACGCAGTGGACGGCCGGCGCGCCCGGCGACGAGGGTGCGCTGGAGGAACGCCGTTTCCTGGACCTCACCGGACCGCTGCACGAGGAGTGAAGGCCAGCTTGCCTGCTCCTCCACCCGGCCGCTCGAAGGTGAGCACCAGGCGATCGCCCTCCAGGGTGTAGCGGCTCGCCTTGGCCAGGGCGGCGAGGAAGCGTTGCTCGATCTCCCCGGCCGGCCCGGGACAGAATTTCTTGGTGGCGCCCACGGGCCCCACCTGGATCACTCCCGGCGATGGCTCGGTCACGCTGGCGAAGTACTGGTTGCAGCCGCCGGAGCCGGAGACCTTCCCTTTCTCGAACACCGCGGTGATCGGCGCCACGGACGGCGGCACAATCCCCTCGTCGAGCTGCGCCAGGACCCAGGGCTTCCCCGCCAGAGCGTCCAGGGACGTCCCTCCCTTGCCGGTGGAGGGTTGCCCGGGAGCCGTGCCGCCGGGGGACGCCGCGCAGCCGAAGAGAGCGAGCAGGCTCAAGGTCGCAGCGATATGGATTCCGTGAGCTCCCATGGTTGACCTCCTTTGGTCGAGGACCAGCCCCCCGGAGAGAGCATATCCAAATCCTTGGCCGGCCGCGCTCTCTTCCAGTTGCGTAGCAGAGTCCTTTCTGCTACAAGGGCTTGAATTATCACCCTATGCACCGAGGAGGATAAACTCATGGTACCGAAGCCGCGTCCGATCCTGACCTGTGCTTTGTTCTGCCTCCTGGCCCTCTCCGTCTTTTTTGGCGGAGTGGCGCAAGCCCAAGTCGCCAAACAAGGCAACGATTCCCTCAGCAGTCTCGTCTTCCAGAGCGAGCGTCTGGCGCCGTCGCAGGTCGTCGAGCCGCTCGAGGCTGCCCAGAGCGAGGTCTCCCTCGCCACCCAGAACGCCTGGGCCAGCTTCCGGCTGGGCGTGCCGTCCGAGTGGAAGAGCTCGGTCGACCGGCGCAACGGCCTGATCGCCTTCGCCGAGGGCGGCAACATCGCCTGGATCCCCGGACGGGGGAACTCCCTCACGCGCAACGACATCGCCACCTTCCTGCCGCCGGGCGCCACGAAGGCCAACCTCACGGCCCTGGAGGCCATCACCCGGAGCTTCCTGCCCCGGGTCGCCAAAATGATAGGGGTCGACGCGAGCTCGCTGGTGCTGAGCCACGGCCGGTCGGGCCAGCCCGCCGATCACCTCTGGTTCGTGGATTTCGACGTGACCCGGGACGGCTTGACCGTCGAGGGCGCCCGCGTGGTGTTCCGGGTCAACAACGGCAACCTGATCCAGTTCGGCAGCGAGAACCTCCCGGCTCCGGGCACCGCCGTGCCGGCGACCGTCGTCACCCGCGACCAGGCCCGGGCGGCCATAGCCAGCTACGTCGGGGGCTTCGGCTCGGGCGACACCTTCCTCGACAGCGGCAGCCTCCACCTGCTGCCGGCCAACGTCCCGAGCACGCGGACGGCCGGCTTCGACTTCGGCAACGGCCGCGGTCTGGCCAAGGTCTGGCAGCTCACCTTCCACCGCGACGGCGTAATGGGGACCTGGCAGGCGCGGGTCGATGCCACAACCGGCGAGGTCCTGGAGCTTCGGGACGTCAACGACTACGCGCAGGCCACGGGCGGCATCTTCCAGAACTCGCCCACCACAGGTCCCGAGATCGTGCGGCCCATGCCCTACACCAACCTGTCGACCGGCGGCTTCGCCAACTCGGCGGGCCTCTACACCTTCGGGGGCGGTCCGCTCACGTCGACCCTGAACGGCCAGTACGTGCGGATCTCGGACGTCTGCGGCGCCATCTCTCTCGCGGCGGGCGGCAGCGGCGATCTCGCCTTCGGCACCTCCGGTGGCACGGACTGCGTCACTCCCCCTGGCATCGGCGGCGCGGGCAACACCCACTCTGCGCGCGAGCAGTTCTACCAGGTGAACCGCATCAAGGAGGTCGGCCGCGGCTGGCTGCCCTCGAATACCTGGCTCAACCAGCAGCTCACGGTCAACGTCAACCTGAACCAGACCTGCAACGCCTACTGGAACGGCGCGAGCCTCAACTTCTTCAAATCGGGCGGCGGCTGCGGCAACACGGGCGAGATCGCCGGCGTCTCGCTCCATGAATATGGCCACGGCCTCGATCAGAACGACGGCACGGGCACGGCGCCCGAGGGCGGCACCGGCGAGTCCTACGCCGACATCACGGCCACCATCGCCCTTCACAGCTCCTGCGTGGGCCCCGGCTTCCTGGGCGGCAACTGCGGCGGCTACGGCGATCCCTGCACGGCTTGCACGGGCGTGCGCGACATGGACTTCGCCAAGCACGTGTCGAACACGCCGGCGACCGTCGCCAACTTCACCCAGCCCCGCTGCGGCTTCGGCTTCGGCCCCTGCAGCCGGGAGGTGCACTGCGAGTCCTACGTGCCTTCCGAAGCGGTCTGGGACTTCGCCAACCGCGACCTGCCGGGCGCCGGCACGGGTCCGGCGTGGACCATCCTCGACCGTCTCTGGTATCTCTCCCGCAACACGGCCACCAGCTCCTTCACCTGCAACGCCAGCGGGACGTTCACCTCGAACGGCTGCGGCGCGGGCAACTGGTGGAAAGTGATGCGCGCCGTGGACGACGACGACGGCAACCTCGCCAACGGCACGCCCCACGGCGGCGCTCTCTTCGCGGCCTTCAACCGCCACGGCATCGCCTGCACCACCGATCCCGGGGCCGAGCATCACCTTCGCCGGCTGCGCCTCGCCGGCCACGCCGTCGCTCTCCGCAACCCCGGGCGACAACTCGGCCTCGCTCTCCTGGACCACCTCGGGCACGGCCGTCTACGACCTCTTCCGCAACGAGACGGGCTGCAACGCCGGCTTCACCAAGATCGCGAGCGGCACCTCGGCCACCGCGCTCACCGACACCAACGTGGCCAACGGCATCACCTACTTCTACCAGGTGACCGCCTTCCCGAGCGGCAACGAGGCCTGCGCCTCGGCGCCTTCGACCTGCGTGGCCGTGACCCCGGCGAGCGGTCCTTGCGTTCCGCCCGCGGCTCCGGCGAGCCTGACGGCGACCGCCGGCTCCGGCAGCGTGGCCCTCGCCTGGTCCGCGGTGGCCGGCGCCAGCGAATACCACGTGCTGCGCTCGCTCACCACGGGAGGCCCCTACACTCAGGTCGGCTCGGCCGCGGGCACGGCCTTCACCGACACCGGCGTGATCAGCGGCACCACCTATTTCTACGTGGTGCGGGCGGCCAACAGCGCCACTTGTGAATCGGGCAACTCGCCGGAGGCGTCGGCAACGCCCACCGGCACCCCGAACTTCACGCTTGCGATCAGTCCGGCCTCGGTGACGGTGCCGAAGGCGGGCGGCACGGCCACCTACACGGTGACGATCACCCGCACGAACGGCTTCGCGAGCCCCGTCACCCTCTCGATCTCCAGCCTCCCCAACGGCGCCACGGGCAGCTTCAGCCCGAACCCGGCGACCGGGGCGACCTCGACTCTGACCCTCACGGTCAATAAATCGACCAAGGCTGGCACCTACACCTTCACCGTCACCGGCACGGGCGGCACCTTGACCCGCACGGCCACGGCGCAATTCACCAAGTCGTCACATTAAGGAAACGTGAGTAGTACCGAGGCGGCGTCCGCAAGGACGCCGCCTTTGCTTTTCATCCCGCCAGATACCCGGCCATCCGTCCCACCCCTTCGGCGAAGCGGTCCGGCTCGGGGAGGAGCGAGAGCACGAGATAGTCCTCGCTCGCGAAGTCGAAGAAGTAACCGGGATGGACGAGCACGTCCGCGCGTTGCGAGGAGCCCGATGACCAGCTCCTCGTCGGAGACCGGACGGGCGACGCGGAGGACGGCCGACCATCCACCTTCCGGTTCGAGAAGCTCGATCCCCGGCAGCCCCTCCAGCGCCGAGCGAAGCGTCGCGAGGTTCTCCTTCAGCCGGCCGAGGATCGCGGCCTGGATTCGCGGCGCGAACTCCAGCACGCCCGCGAGGGCTCGTTGGACAGGGGTCGCGACCGAGAGATAGCTGTCGGCCACCAGCTCCAGAGAATTGAGGATCGAGCGGCGCAGCGCGGGTGGACCTCCCACACGGATCCACCCCAGCTTCCACGACGGCAGGCCCGCGCTCTTCGAAAGCCCTCCGAGCGAGAAGGAGAGGGTTTCCTCCCCCGCAGCCACCGCCGCCGGACCGGCACGGCGGGGATCCTCCGTCAGCGGATAGTCGGCGAAGACCTCGTCCGAGACGAATGGCAGGCCGCGGGAGGCACAGAGGGTCGAGATCGCCTCCTGCTCCTGAACGGAGAGGAAACGGCCCGTCGGGTTTCCCGGATGGACGAGGACGAGGAGCCGCGTGAGCGGGGAGATGGCATCCGCCACCACCCGCGGATCGAGGGCGAAGCCGCGGTCGGGGTCCAGGGGGAAGTGGCCGAGGAGGAGGGAGTCCAGGGACGCCAGACTGTCGAGCAGGGGATAGGAGGGAGCGGCGGTCAGCACCTCGTGGCCGGGATCGGCGAAGAGCTTGAACAGATAGGAATAGGACTCGCTCGTCGAAGCCGTGAGCACGAGGTCGTCCGGCGACACCGGGTCCTCCGGCGTCGAGAGATGGGCCGCGAGCGCCTCGCGCGCCTCGGGGATCCCCAGAGGATGGGGCCGGTACTCCGGGGTCCCGCCGCGGCGGAGGAGCTCGGCCAGCTCTGCCTCCGGATAGGGGAGCCCCACCCGCGTGGGGTTCGTCTCCGTGAGGTCGACCAGGGGCAGGCCGCCGCCCGACCTCTCCCCCACCGCCTGGGTCAGGCGGTTCACCGTCACGTCCCACGGGAGGCGGCCGGAGAGGCGGAGCAGGGGCCGGGTCACGGGGGAGAGTCTACAGGGGCCCGTCCGCGGCGATCCACGGTGTCAGCGCGTCCCGAGGCGCTGATCGATCGCAGCTTCCCAGCGCCGGACGTTCTGCTGCTCCTGGGCCAGCTCGTTTTCCAACTCGGCAATGCGCTGGTCGGCCTGCGAGATGCGGCTCCTCAGGAGCTTGATCTGCGCCTCTATCTGTGCTCCCTGGAGAGCCACCTCCCGCAGCTCCTCCTCGGACTTTCCCTCGCTCTGCGACGCGAGGGTCTGGCGCGCCGCGAGCAACGTCCGGAGCTGGCCGAGCTCCCCTTCGTCAGCGGCCTTGCTGACCCGGAGACTTCTCAGCTCTTCGTTGATCGGCCACATTTTCTGGAGACTGAGCTCGACTCGCTTGAACAGATAGTCCACCTGCTGGCGATCGAAATACTCCTTGAAGAGCACCACCAGCTCCTTGACCGATCGATTGAGCTCCGCCACCTGCTCTGGGAGTGAAGGAGGCACCGGAGGGGAGGGTGCCTGTTGTCCCAGGACCTCGGACCCGAACGCCAAGCCGAATACCAGCAACCAGGGCGCCATCTTCGCCATGAGATCCTCCTCGGTTTTCACATCGCCTCCAGAATAACTCACGCGCAGCTCTCGACGCGAAACCGGTTGGAGTGGCAGGGGCCTGGCAGCCGGGCTGCCAGGCCCTTTGCGCCTTGCCTAGGGAATCGCGAATCGCTTCTGAAGCTTGTTGCGCAGGTCGGTTACGAGGATGAAGTTGCCTCCTGGCAGCGGGCGTGACACCTCCCCGACGTTGGTGCGCAGGTCGCTGCGTGCCAACACCCAGCCCTGCGGCACGTGCTTCTCGACGATGCAGTCGAAAACCACTTCGTCGGCGATGAAGAAGAGCAGGTCACAGGTGCTCGGCGAGACGAAGAAGCAGGCCGTCGTCACCCCGCCATAGATCGACGCCACGGCGAAGCCGGGGAGCAGCGACACCAGCCCGTGCGGCCAGAAGAGATAGGAGCCGTGCTTGCCCAGGCTGAGGAACATCACGGGATGCGCCACCGGTCCGCGCGGCGGACTGACGGACTGGAGATCGCTGCGATCGATGATCGTGTCCTCGTGTGCCGCAGTGAAAACCTTGTCGATGCGGTAGGCGTTGGAGTCGGTGCTGTAGGCGCCGCCCACCAGTGGGGCGAAGATGCGGACGGCCGAGCGCTCGTTGTCCAGGGAGTGGCCCGGCAGGTTGACCGCGAAGGCCGAAGACCAGATGCCGAAGAACGACAGCAGGTTGATGTCGGTGCCGCAGGCCGGGGTGAGCGGCAGGCCGTCGTCGCGGTTCCACAACGAGAGATAGTCGATCTGGAGATAGCCGCGGCCGTTGACCTTGCCCAGCGTCGTGACGCGGTAGTAGCTGGTCGCCACGGGCGGACCGGAAGTCGGAAAGACCTGCCGGGGGACCTCGGCGTCGGGGCGGTCCTGGAAGAGCGAGAGGCCGGTGCCGCCGCGCTCGAAAAGTGAGATGTAGTAGGCCGGGGTGAAATTGTCGGCGACCTGGCGTTCGAAATTGTCCGGCAGGCCGTCGCCGTCGTTGTCCGCCTTGGCCGCGACCCCGAGCGGGTCGGTGGACCGATCCACGGCGCCGCTGGCCGGGCCAGCGTCGGTCGGCGGCAGCGCGTCGGTGACCGGCTGGAACGGCTCGGGTCCGGGAGCGAACAGGGAATTGGCGCCGGCCCCGGAGGTCTGGGCCTGACGCTGGTAGTCGTCGGTGGCGCTCTTGAGATCGGGACCGACGGCGTCCTCGAACTGCTTCCAGATCTCCTCGCGCTCGGCAGGGGTGAGCGACTCCCAGAGCTTGCGGTGGGCTTCGTCCAGCCGTTTGCCGGCCTCCACGGGGGGCTCCTCCTGGCGCGTTCCCCCGGGCACGATGAAGGTGTCGTCCTGGGCACGCGCAGGCACGGCCCACGGCCCAGCGAGGACGGACAGGATGACAGCGAGCAGTGCTCCTCTTCTCGTTCGTGACATGGTGTGACCTCCTGGGAGTGAAGAGGGCAGGGCCGCGCGGATATTACCGTCCCACGCCGCCGTTTGCGGCCTGGGGGAGCGACACCTGCCCCTACCTTGATGGTGCGGATCGCGGCCACCTCCATGAAGGCCGGATCGCCGAAGTCGCTTAAAACCTCCTCGGAGAACCCATGGAACGTCACTCCTATTCCACGCGTAACCATCTGCATCCTCCTGACGCCTAACCGGCTGAGTCTCTCCAGGGCTCCATACAAAGGAGATTTCCATGCAACCTCGACGGTTGTTGCCGATTTTCATCATCAGTCTCATGGCATCGGGCCTCCTCGCTTCCGCGGCCGGCGCGCAGCTCTCCTATGCCGGCATCTTCCGCGCCGGCTCCGGCGCCAGCGGCGCCTGGGTCGGCAAGGAGTGGCCGGACTTCCTCAAACAGTGGCAGGCCTTCGAGAAGCAGGGCCTCCGCATGGTCGATTTCGAGACCTACACCGAAGGCGGCAAACGCCTCTGGGCCGGCATCTTCAAGCCGGGGACGTATGCTCCCGCCGCCTACATCGGCAAGGAATGGCCGGATTTCCTCAAGCAGTGGCAGGCGTTCGAGAAACAGAATTACCGGATCATCGACTTCGAGACGTGGACCGACGGCGGCAAGCGTCTCTACGGCGGCATCTTCGCTCCAGGGACGTACGCCCCCGCCGCCTACGTCGGCAAGGAGTGGCCGGATTTCCTCAAGCAGTGGCAGGCGTTCGAAAAGCAGGGCTACCGGATTTTCGATTTCGAAACCTACACCGAAGGCGGCAAGCGCCTCTACGCCGGCATCTTCCGGCCCGGCACCTATCCCCCGGCCGCCTACATCGGCAAGCCCTGGTCGGACTTCCTCAAGAAGTGGCAGGACTTCGAGAAGCAGGGCTACCGCATGCTCGATTTCGAGACCTATCTCGACGGCGGCCAGCGCCTCTACGCCGGCATCTTCGAGCCGGGCAACGACGCCCGCGGCGCCTGGGTGGGGACGGACTGGGAAAGCTTTCTATCCCAATGGCATGCCTTCGAGAAGGCCGGCCTCAAGCTCACGGACCTCGAAGTCTACGAGGGCTCCTGCGGCAACAACTGCACCAACCAGGTGGTGATGCCGCCGTGTCCGGACGATCCCAACTGCTCGTACAACTATGGGATCTCGGCCACCGCGACCCACTGCAAAGGCGAGCCCGGCACCTGCAAGGCGCCCGCACCGGGAGACAGCGTGTGGTACCGCTGGCCCGTGGACGTCGACGGCGGCAAGCGCTACGTCCGGCTCTCCGCTCTCACCTTCAACGACAGGATTTTCACCCTGCCGTTCAAATCGGGCTCCAGCATGGGCCACAACGGCTGGCGCTACAGCGATGGCAACTGGCACCACGCCATCGACTACGCCACCAATCCGAAGAAGAGCTTCGCCGTCACCGCCGCCGCGCCCGGCAAGGTGATCCACATCGGCTGGGACCTCTGGTCGGGAAACACCATCGTCGTCAGCCACGATGCCGGCGGCGTCAAGGACGCCTACCGGACGATCTACATGCACCTGCGCAACGGCGCCGCCAAGGATTGCGACACCGCCTGGACGAAGACCATCCCCTGGCTCGAAAGCACGCCCTCGCTCAGCGACGAGCTCAGCGACTACAAGGCCCATCTCAATGCCACGGGATGCAAGAAGAACAAGAACGAGCGGAATCTGAAGGCTGACAACTGGGGCTCCAACGAGACCATCGATACCAGTCTGCTGGGAAAATCGGTCACCGCGGGGCAGGTCCTCGCCCAGTCCGGCGAAACGGGACCGGGCGGCAGCCGGATCAAGGACGGCACGGTCAACACCCATCTGCACATCTTCTTCGCCCACCGCGACCCGACCGACAAGCGCTGGTACTTCTTCGATCCCTACGGCATCTACGCCAAACCCGAGTGCTATCCGCCGGGGATCACCGATCCGCTGGACATCCCCTGCGCCCGGTATCCCATCGCATGGAAAGGGGGCAAGCCACAGTTCCCGTAAACCTATCGCGACCCCGGAAACTCCCGGCGCAGTTGATCGATCACCACCACCCGCTGATCCCGGTTCTCTTTCACGATCGTGAGGTCCGGGCCTGGCTGCAAGAACTCCAGGCCCTTCTCCTTGCCCGCCGCCAGGAAGTCGCTGATGGCGACCCGATAGGTGCGGTTCGGATCCAGAGGCTGGCCCTTCACCGTCCAACCGCTCGCGGTGTGGGCCACGTTCGCCGTCTGCAGGAAGGCGCCTTGACCCGCGCTGGCGAGACCCTGGTCCAGGGCCCGGGAGAGAAGGCTCCCCTTGATGTCGGCGGTCAGCACCTTGCCGCCGAAGGGCAGGATGCGGATCACGTCGTACTGGGTGATCGGACCCGGAGGGAGCACGTCGTCGATGCGGATCGAGCCGCTGTTGTAGACCGCGAGCTCGCTGCCCTGGGCATCGGCCAGAAAGGCCCGGGCGACCAGATCCGTGAGCTCGGTCGCCCGATTGCGGACGCTGGCCTCGCGGCCGTCCAGGGCCACGGTCGTCACCGCCACGGTCTCGGTAGGTTCGAAGCCCTGCTGGCGGAAACCGGCGAAGCCCTTCTCCTGCCAGTCGGCCACCACCTTGGCCACCTGCGGATCTTCAGGGATCTGGTCCGAGACGATCACCAGCTTGGAATCGACCGACAAGCTCCGGCGCGCGGTGTCCCACGTCAGGCGATGGACGTAGACCGTGCGGGCGTTGGCGTCCGCCTTGAGGATGGGCGTGAAGCCGCTGCCCCGGAAGGCCCGGATGTTCTCGTGCTCATGGCCGCCCATGATGAGGCTCACCCCGGGCACACCCTCGGCCAGGCCTTGATCGTCCGCGAAGGCCAGATGCGTGAGCCCCACCACCACGTCCGCCTGGCCGCGCAGGGCCTCGACCTCCCGGCGGAAGGAGGCGAGAGGATCGGCATAGGCGACGTAATCCTTCTTGTTCACGTCCAGGGTGACCCCTACGACGCCGATGCGGACGCTGCCGCCTCGGCCCTTGGCCTCGAAAATGGCATACGGGATCACGCCGGGGAAGGCTCCGCCGCCCGACCGCGTCACATTGGCCGAGGTCCAGTGGAAACGCGACTCGGCGAGGCGGTCCAGGAGCTGCGCCTCCTTGAGATCGAACTCGTGGTTGCCGAAGGTGACGAGATCGAGGCCCATGGCGTTGAGCGACGCCACCATCTGCTTGCCCGCCAGCGCCTGGCCGTCCACCTGGGCCGTGCCCAGCGCCGAAGGGCTCACGAAATCGCCCGCCAGCAGGGTGAACGTGTTGGGGTTCTCCGCCAGCAGGCGCTGGCGCAGCGTCGCCACCCGGGCGAGCCCGCCGCTCTTCCCCCCCTCCACCGGGCCGATCTCATATACGTCGTTGAGCTGCAGGAGCGTGACCTCGACCACCCCGCGGGAGTAGGGACCCGGCGTGCTGGCGCAACCCCCGGCCAGCACGGCGAGAGAGAGGATAAACAGGAACGTGCGACGGTCCAGCATGGGCGGCCTCCTTCCAGGGGGTGGCGAGACTCGTCACCGGATGACCTGAATTCCCTGATTTTACACGTTGAGGCCGCAGGACAGGAGCGCGGGAGCGTGGGATGCGCACCCTATCTTGTGTAAGCCTTCTTCCTCCCTGAAAGGAGAGAACCCGATGAATCACACGAAGAGGTCTGCCCTCAAGACCGGGGTGCTGGCCATAGCGCTCCTGCTCGCCGTGCTCGCCATCTCCTTCCCGGCCCCGGCCCGCGCCTACTGCCTGTGGGGAATCCAGGTCACCGACTACTACTCGACCGGCGGCACCTGCTTCACCGACTGCTACAACCAGAAGACCTGCTGGGGAGATACATCAGGCTACATCTACGACTCCGGCTGGGGCGAGTGCTGGTACTGCCTCTAGGGAGCCTGCTGGGACAGCAAGGACCTCAAAGACGAGCACGCTCCAGCCGTGTCCTTGCTGTCCTTGCTGTCCTTTGCTGTTCTTCCTGCCTCCTTACAGCGAATTCAGGAAGGTGAGGATCTGCTGCTGCTGCGTACTGCTCAGGCTGTTGAAGCTGGTGGTGACCGTCTGCGCCTCGCCGCTGTGACGTACGATCGCGTCCCGAATCGTGCTCGATCCGCCGTCGTGCATGAACACGGGGTGGGTGCGCAACCCCCACAGCGGAGCCGTGCGCAGCTTGCGCCGGGTGTCCTGAGGCCCGTTCTGGACGATGCCGTCGCCCGTGCCCACGTTGTGGAGCAGGAAATCGCTGAACGGATGGATGATCTTGTTGCCCAGGCACGCGGGCACGGGGCCGCCGGCCACGGCCGTACCCGGCGGCGCGGTCACGATGTTGCGTACGTGACAGGTGCTGCAACCGATCTGATCGAACAGCTTGGAGCCGGCCTGGGCCGCCGCGGTCGCCGCCAGCACCGTATCGCGAGGCGGCGCCTTGGTGGCCCGCATGAAACGGGCGAAGACGTCGATGTCATTGTCGGGGACGTCCTCCGGATCGTCCACCATATCGCACTGGTGGGTGACGTCATCCTGATTCGGCGCCAGCCGGTTCGAGATCCCCATCTCGTTGAGATAGGCGTCCGACGAGAAGGAGAGCAGACTGGCGTGCTGATCCTTCCAGCCGAAACGTCCCGTGCCGGATGATCCCCCCTCCAACGCCGGCACCTTGATGAGCTCCCCCTGCATGCCGGCCGGCTGGTTCAGGCTGATCGTCTTGAGCGTCGAGTCGCTGATCGCCTCGACGAAGCCGTCGCCCAGCACGTTGGTCACGAGGCGCAGGGCGCGGATGTTGTCCTCGGCGGTGAGAGTCTCCTGAGCGGCGTCACAGATGGCTCTCAGGTTGATCAGCGAGCGCAGCGGGATGGGTTCCGTGCCGAAATTGACGAACGCGGTGGCGGGAACGAAGTTGCCGTTGGCGTCGAGATGCCCGGCCCGCAGCTCGGTGACGGAGCTCGACCCCTCCGGTCACCGGGGTGGAGTGGCATCCGGCGCATGACGTGCCATTGAAGGGCGGACCGAGGCCGTCGGCTTCGTCCTCGACAGATTCGAACGTCGCCCGGTCCTCGTCGTGCGTGGCCTGATCCACACACCCGTTGGTCTGGTTGTCGAAGCCGGTGGGCGCTTCGACCGCCGCCTGGCTTTCCGCGGGTCGCGGCAGCAGCAGGAATGGGAAAGCAGCGATGAGCAGCAGGAGGGACAGCAAGAAGGCCTTCAACGATCTCATACCCTTTCCTCCTTCAGGACGCAGTTTTCCTCGACGGAGTCACGAAGAATTTCGGACCTCCTAAGAAAATGGTGCCCGGTGACACCTTTCCCGAGCCGGGTTGCAATGAGGGGATCTCCCGTCCCCGTTCGTTCCTTTCTTGGATATGATCCGGCCGTGTCAGCCGTCCTCACCAGGTGAGAGAACCAACCGACTCCCTTCCTACGGAGATCTGAAATGCGCAAGCTCGTCCTGCTCGTAATGGTCGCCCTGATCGCCACCGTCGCCGGTCTCTACTCCCCACCCCCGACCGAGGCGGCCGGCGGTGGCGGCAACTGCGTCACCTACTGCGGTCCCATCGACTCCTGCGGCTACATCTGCTGCTTCCAGACCTGCTGCGGCAACCGCTGCGTAGACCTCGACTGCGCTCCCCCGCCACCCTGCGACGGCAACAACTGACCCCCTCCGTGACGGGATGGGCGGCCGGGGGGTGAAACGCCCACGGCCGCCTCATCCCCTGTATCACTGATCATCTCGACCGCCGGGCGCGCCGTCCTCGAGGACTCTCCCCGCCCAGCCTGGAGGTGATCTCATGCGCCAGCTCGCGATCCTGGGGCTCTTCGTGCTCACTCTCGCCCTCGCCGTGCCCGCCGCGGCGCAGAACGAGGTGGGCGAGGTGTCGTTCGCCAACTCCGGCTCCCCCGAGGCTCAGGAGCCGTTCCTGCGCGGGCTCGCGCTGCTCCACAACTTCGAGTACCCGGACGCCGCCGAGCAGTTCCACAAGGCGCAGAAGATCGATCCGGACTTCGCAATGGCCTACTGGGGCGAGGCCATGACGTTCAACCATCCCATCTGGATGCAGCAGGACCTCGACGCCGCGCGCGCCGTCCTCGCCCGTTTCGGCGCCACCTCCGAGGCGCGGCTGGCCAAAGCGAAGACCGAACGGGAGCGCGACTACCTGCGCACGATCGAGGTCCTCTACGGCAGCGGCACCAAAGAGGAACGGGATTTCCACTACGCCGACGCCATGGCCGCCCTCCATCAGCGCTATCCGGACGACGTCGACGCCACCGCCTTCTACGCCCTCTCCCTCTTGGGCACCGCCCATCAGGGACGAGACTTCGCCACCTACATGAAATCCGCGGCGTTGCTCGAAGAGGTCTTTACCACCCACCTGCATCATCCCGGCGTGCTGCACTACCTGATCCATTCCTACGACGATCCCATCCACGCGCCGCTGGGCGTCCGCGCCGCACGGCTCTACGGCAACGTGGCGCCGAACGCCGGTCATGCCCTGCACATGACCTCTCACATTTTCGTGGCCCTGGGCGCGTGGGACGACGTCATCGCCGCCAACGAGAAAGCCATGCGCGTCGTCAACCACCAACGCGCGGATCACGGCCATTCGGCGAAGACCTGCGGCCACTACGTCAGTTGGCTGCACTACGCCTTCCTCCAGGAGCGGCGGTTCGACGAAGCCAGGCAGCAGCTCGACGCCTGCCGGAAGATGGCCCTGGAATCGAGCCGTTCCGGTGCCGCGCCCCAGGCCGACGACACATCCGTCAGCGACTACGTGGAGATGCGCGTCTTCCAAGCGATCGAAACCGGGAGATGGGACACCGCCGATCCCTTCGTCATACCTCAGGGCGCCTACGCGGGACCGCGGTTCACCCAGGCCTACGCAGAGGCCCTCGCAGCCTCGGACCTGCCCACGCTCAAAGCCGCAGCCGCAAGGCTCCGCGAGCGGCAGAAGGACCTGCGGATCGAAAGCGAGCAGAAGAAAGAGACCGACCGCGGCTATGGCCAGCGTACGGACATCCAGGTGCAGCAGATCGACGCCCTCGAACAAATTCGAGAGGGAAAGAAGGATGAGGGAATCGCCCTCCTGCGCAAAGCCGCCGAAGCCGAAAGCGCCCTGCCCCTGGAGTTCGGTCCACCGGTGATCGAAAAACCCACCTTCGAGCTCTTAGGCGACGAGCTTCTCGCTCTCGGCCGCCACGCCGAAGCCGAGCAAGCCTACCGCGCCGCCCTAGCCCGAGCCCCCGGCCGCACCCGCTCTCTCCAAGGCCTCCTCCGCACCCAGCAAGCCCAGGGAAAAGCCGAAGCCGCCGGAGAGACCCAGGCGCAACTGCAACGCTACGTCCGAGCTACGCCGGCAGCGCGATAATGGCCTGACGCCCGCTCGCTCAGGAGATGGAAGAGAGCAGGGGTTGCAGGCGATCGAAGCCATGGTCGTATCCGAGCTCCCAGGGGAACTTCCCGGCGCGATCGGGCCATACCAGTTGGACGGCTGGGAACGGTTCGGAGAGGGAGCTGTAGAACCAGAGCGCGAAGCCAAGGTATTCGCGATAGGCCTCCAGGGGCATCTCGGTAAAGCAGACGTCGAACCCCTGGAGGAACTGATCTGTCCTGTCGCCGGCGACGAATCGTTCACCGCGCGCGGCGTGTGCGCAGATGTCATTGAGGATGACATGGGCGTGCTCGGCGGACAACCCGAAGACGATCACCTCGGGCTGCCCGTAGTTGAGGTACATGCCGATAGAGTAGGCGAACCCTGGCCCTGACTCGGAAGCGAACACCCGAATGATGTGACAGCCATACTCCTGGACGTTGGAGATGAGCTTTTCGTCCGGTGGGCTTTCCGGCTCTGGCCAGCGGAAGTTGGAGATCATGTCAGCAACCGGCTCAATCGATTCGACTTAGATCCTATGCCGGTCCCTTGTGCCAGTCAATGCGCCGGAGGGCTGGAGCGCTGGCTTGGAGAAGGCCCGCTTCCGCTGCCGCGGTCTTCGCGAGCTGTCGCTGAGAGTCCTCGAGGCGCTCCAGGGCAGGCTCAACGCGTTGCGGGACCCACCCAAGGGGAAAATGAGGGGACGCAACCGCGTATTGCGAGGTCGCAACGGCGCATTGCGAGGTCACAACGGCACGATGTGAGCTCACATCGTGCCGTTGCGTGCTCGCATCGGCGGGTTGCGAGAGCCTCGGGAGGGGAGGTGGAGGCACAAAAAGAAGGCTATGGCAGACCGCCAATGACCACCACCTTGTACAACAGCATCGCCACGACTACTGCCACGACAATACCTATAGCCACCCGGTATCGTCCGAAGAAGTATGCCACGACGGCCGCCCACGCCCCGGCTGCCGCCATCAGCCCACCCGTTATGTAAGGCGCCACCTCGGCCAGCCCGAGCGCCGTCCCACGCACGTACCGCAGCCGGTAATACTCCGCCAATGTGCGTACGAGCGCCAGGAACAGCCCCGTGATCGCAAGTTGCGACAGCCGCTGAGCCGTGATGCGTGCCATATGTGTGCCGCGCTCGCCGCAATCCGGTGTCACGCTGTGCGGGCATCGCTGTTCTTCCGGAACCAGATGAGCTCGATAAGGGCGCCGTTGTCCACGATCATGGCTGCTCGGACACCCTCCGACGGAGACCCAGGAGGAAAGATGACTTCTTGGCCCTCGAGAGCAGCCTCGAGGTCGTCGACTTCGAATGCCACATGGGGCACGGTCTTGATGAGCTCGGGCAGGGGACTGGACTTCTCGAATCGCATCCACTCCACGCCGTATGGGCTGGTGCTGAAACCCGACACGTAGAGGCCGTACTCGGCGAGGTGAGTCTCTCCTGGGCGCTGGATCTCGGTCGGAATGCCCATGTGGTGATAGCGCCAGCCACGCTTCTCGATCGCAGATGGAGGCTCATGACTGAGTCGGCGGTCCGCCGGTGGGTGTTGGGGGCGAGGGACTCTTGGAACAGTCATTGATATCTCTGCCAGTCCACGTGTGCGAGCGTCATGTTCGGGTGCCTAACCTGCTCAATCAATTCGAGTTAGATCTTACGCCTGTTCCTTATGCTCGTCAATACGCTGGGCATCTGTCTGCATCTATCGTGTAAGCCGAGAGATAGCGCTCCCCTCCCTCCGGGCGAGCCTGCCCCCATCCCGTGGGGTGGCGGATTCAGCCGGACCTTCCCGTTAGGATCGGACCGAGGGGCGCAGGCAGGGTGGTCCGCGGTGGCGCCCCGAGGGAGGATCTTTCCATGTCTCGCATCGACGATCTCGCGAAGGATTTCCTGGCCCAGCAACGCATCGCCGTCGCCGGCGTCTCCGGGACCCGTGAAGACGCGGCCAACCTCATCTATCGCACGCTGCGCAAGCGGGGCTATACGGTCTACGGCATCAACCCGGGCCTCGACACGTTCCTGGGCGACCCTTGCTATCCCGACGTCGCCTCGCTCCCCGAGATCCCGGACGGCCTGGTGATCGTCACCAAGCCGGCCGTGGCCGAGGACCTCGTCCGCCAGTGCATCGAGGCCGGGGTTCCCCGCGTCTGGATGCACTGCATGTTGGGCACGCATCCGCGCTTCCTCAAGGGCGTCGCGGCATCGATGGGCAGCGTCTCTCCCGAAGCCATCCGCCTCTGCCGGGAGAATGGCATCGCCGTCATCCCCGGAAGCTGCCCCATGCAGTTCCTGGGAGAGGACTTCGGCCACACCTGCATGCGGGGAATCCTCCGTGTGACCGGGGCGCTCGACGTTCCCACCTCGGCGGCGGCTTGAGGGAGTGTCTGGAAGTCGAGCCCAGAGATTTTACCTCGGAGCAAACCGGGGATCGTCTCCAGAGATGATCTCGTAGGCCTGCACCGAGCGGGGAAGCACCCCGGACCAACGGGGAAGGCCCTCGGACCAACGGGGAAGCACCCCGGACCAACAGGGAAAGCCCCCGGACCAACGGGGAAGGCTCCCGGACCAATGGGGAAAGGCCTGTACCGAGTGGGGAAAGCCCGCGGACCAACGGGGAAGGCCCCCGGACCAACAGGGAGAGGCCCGTACCTGCTCGGGAGCAGCCTGTACCCGCTGGGGGGAGCCTGGAGCGGATATGCTGCGATGCTGTGAGGGGTGCCACTCCTGAGTGAGGAAATCCGCCACGGCGGTACGTTCTCTACGCTTGAGTCAACCAACCAAGGAGGAGACATGAGGATCATCTTCGCTTTTCGTTCGCTCTCCCGGTTCGCCGCAGGGTTGCTGTTCGCGTTCTCAATCGCCGGGCTCGTGCCATCCAGCGCCGCGGCCAAGGAGGGTGGGTTGCGGTGTGAGGGGCTGACGTTCGACGTGAATCTCCTGCCGGGCGATCCCACGGTCTACAACGTTTTCGGCGTGCTCTGCGCGCACGGCAGCATTCACAACAAGACGATCCAGATCGCGCTCCACGGTGCAACCTACAGCCATCTCTATTGGGATTGGCCCTATCAGCCCGAGACCTATTCATACGTGCGTCGCGCCACGGCGGCGGGCTATGCCGTGCTCAATCTCGATTGCATCGGCATCGGCCAGAGCGATCGTCCGCCGGCGAACGTCACCATCGAGGCCAATGCCTTCGTGGTGCATCAGATCGTGCAGGCGCTGCGGGGTGGAGACCTGGTCGTGCGCGCGTTCGGCCGCATCCGCGCTGACCGGGTGGCGCTCGTGGGGCATTCGCTCGGCTCTGTGATCTCCATCCAGGAGGCCGCCACCTATGGCGACGTGGACGGCGTGGTGCTGACCGGCGTGTCGCACACCGTCACGGCGGCGCTGGGGGACGTCTCTTTCTATCCCGCGAGTCTCGATCCGCGCTTCGCGGGCCAGGGCATTCCGGACGGCTACTTCACCACCGTGCCCGGCACGCGCGGCATCTTCTATCACCTGCCATCGGTCGATCCCGCGGTCCTCGCCCTCGACGAGCAGACCAAGGAGACGGTGACGATCGACGAGCTCAACACGGCCGTCCCAGCGCTGGGCCTCTCGACCGGGGTCCACGTGCCGGTGCTGGTGGTGGTCGGCGATTTCGACGGCGCGTTCTGCAATCCGCCCACCTGCACGGCTTCGGGCAGCCTCGCCACCGAGCCGGGCTTCTATCCGGCGGATGCCTGCGCGGAAGCGGTCGCCATCCCCGATGCGGGGCACGACCTCAACCTGCACTTCCAGGCTCCGATCACGTACGACGTGGTGCTGAATTGGATGGACCGGCGGGTGGGCCGGAATCCGAAGGCTCCGGCGCCGGTGCCTTGCTTGTAGGGGGCCCTCATGGCGCTAACTTAGCTCCAGCACTCCCCCGCCCAAGACCCTCACCCCTGCCCCTCTCCCGACCACCCCATCCCCCTCCCCGGGAGAGGGGAATGGGTCTTTTTTTCTGACTAACCTCTCCCTCTTCTCCCGGGATGGGGGGTCGGAGGGGTCGGGAGAAGAGGGCCGGGGTGATGAGGGTCTTGGGGGTGAGGGCTTGGCCTACTCCTCCCGCCTCCCCTGCCCCGCCTTGATCCGCGCCGCCTTCTCGGCGAGGTCCGCCAGCTCGCCCACCTTGGCGTTGCCGGGCAGTTGCCTCACCACCTCGCGGAGGCGGCGGGACACGTCTCCCAGGTCGTCGCTCTTGGCCCAGGGCGAGCCCTTGAAGACCTCTGCCAGCTCGGCCACCAGTCCAGCCAGGCGCAGGGAGGGAGACGCGGCTTCCCAGTTGGGGGCGAAGTCCTGGAAGCCCACCCGGCGGATCGTCTCCGTGACGTTGCCGACCTCGGGCACCTTGTAGCGCAGGTGGAGCGTCGCGACCGGCTGCTCCCAGTGGGGCGCATCGGCCCGCAGCTCGATCTCGTAGAGGGCCGTGACGCTGTGGCCGGCGCCGACCTCGCCGGCATCCACCGTATTGTCGCGGAACCGCTCGTCGGCGATGGCCCGGTTCTCATAGCCCAGCAGCCGGTAGCGGGCCACCACCACGGGGTTGAACTCCACCTGCACCTTGGCGTCCTTGGCGATGGTCTGGAGCGTGCCCGTGAGCTCGTCCACCAGCACCCGCTTGGCCTCGTCCAGGTTGTCGATGTAGGCGTAGCGGCCGTCCCCCTTGTCGGCGAGCTGCTCCATCATCTGATCGTTGTAGTTGCCCATGCCGAAGCCGAGGGTGGTCAGCTCGATCCCCCGCCGGGCCTCGCGGCCGATCCTCTCCAGGATGGCTCGCGGACCCGTGTGCCCCACGTTGGCCACGCCATCGGAGCAGAGGATGATGCGGTTGACCGCGTTCATCCGGAAGTTGCGGCCCGCCACGTCGTAACCCATGGCGAGGCCCTCCTCCGTGTTGGTCGAGCCCTCGGGCGTCAGCCGCTCGATGGCCTGGCGGATGGCCTCACGGTCGTTGCTCGGCTCGATCATCAGGCGGGCGTTGTCGCCGAAGACCACCAGCCCCACCCGGTCGTCGGGACGGAGCTGATCGAGGAGGAGGGAGAGCGACCGCTTCACGGTCCCCAAGCGGTCCTCCCGGTCCATGGAGCCGGAGACGTCCACCACGAAGGTCAGCACCGCGGGCCGGCGCTTCCCGGCCTGGATCTGCCGCGCCTTGACGTTGAAGCGCAGCAGCCGGTACTGCGGGCCGTGGGCGAAGGGGGAGGGCGCCCCTTCGGCGCGGATGGCGAAGTCCTCGCCGCGGGCCGGCGCCGGATCGCCGTAGTCGAAGTAGTTCACCCACTCCTCGATCCGCACCGAATCGGGATCGGGGAGATTGCCATCGGCGATGTAGCGGCGGGCCACGGTGTAGGAGGCCGTGTCCACATCCAGCCCGAAGGTCGAGAGGTGATCGGCCGTGGTATCCACGAAGGGATTGGTCCCCGCGGACTTGAAGCGCACCGCGTCGTAGGCTTTGTCATCCTTCTCCTTCTTCTCGGCTGCCTCGGCCATGGGGCCTGCTTGCGCGTTGGCGAATCTCCTCCGCTCGTTGATCAGGGGGGACTCGCTTTGCAAGTTGGCGAATCTCCGCTCGTCGAGCAGGGGAGACTCGCTCGGAACCGGTCCCGGCGTTCCTCCGACCACTCCGCCCACGACTCCACCAGGAACACCGCCAGAAACGCTTCCCGCCACCCCTTGCTCCACCCTCAGCGTTTTCGCGGCGGGCCTTGCCGGTGGAGGCGGAGCTGGCGACGCGGGCAGATTCCGGCGCGCCCCTTCCGGCTGCGCCCGGGATTCAGAGACGTAGCCCAGAGCCTGGAGATCCTTCCGCAGCTTGTCGGACGGCTCCGTGGACGGGGCAGGGCCGCCTCCGGGCTCCGGAGCCACGGCAAAGCTCTGTTTGAGCTGCGAATCCTGGCTGGCCTCCGGGACCGGTTGAGGCTTGGGGGACAGCCGGTTGGATTCCTTCTCCACGAAGATGGGAGCGGACTTCGCCGCCTCCTCTCTCCCCACCGGGGCCGGCGCTGCCGGCGCCTCCTGACTCTCCGCCTGGGATTCGAGACGTCTGCTATCGCTCTGCCAGACCCGCAACCCCAAGGCTCCGGCGCCCACGGCCAGGATCAGAGAGGCCGCGATCAACCACCGCTGTCTGATGGGCATGACGTTCCCCTTCGCGGTCCCGGGGACCGCCGTACCGACGGAGATCTCCGCCGAGATCTCGGACTTGATCTTTTCCAGCAGCCCGGCCGGCGGCTCGATGTCTTCGCGCTCGGCCAGCTTGCGGGCGATGTCGCGTTCGTTGGGACTGCTCATCGGACGTCCTCCTCTCCGAGGGTCAGGGCCAGCCGCTCCAGCGCCCGCTTCAGGCGCTTGCGGATGGCCACAGCCGTGACCCCCTCGTGCCGCGCGATCTCCTTGACGGGCAGATCGCCCCAGAAGATCGCCGTCACCGTGAAGCGCAGCTCCTCCGGCAGGGAGAGGACTGCGCGGCGCAACCGGTCCCCGGCCACGGCCCGGCCCACCTCCTCGTCGGCGGCGGGAGCGGGATCGGGCACGGCCGACTCGTGCCGCTCTTCGAGAGGAACGAGTCGCCGGGGCCGGCGCAGATGGTTCAGGAAAGTCGTGTAGGCGATGCGGAACAGCCAGGTGGAGAACTGGGACCGTCCGTTGAACGCCGGCAGGGCGTCCCAGGCCTTGCGGTAGGTCTCCTGCGTGAGATCTGCCGCCAGGTCGGGATCGCCGCACAGCCTGCGCAGCAGGGAGAAGACGCCGCGGTAGGTTCGCTCTACGAGCTCCTCCGCGGCCGTCCGGTCTCCCGCTGCCAGGGCGGCCAGCAGCCGTCCCTCCCGGGTTCCATCGGGCCGTTCCCGCATTTCGCCGCTCCAGGGGCCTGTCGAGACTGCGGTGGTTGGTGTGCTCATCCTAACCGCTTAGACACCCCGGGGCGATAAAAAGTAACCGGGGAAGCTGGGCTCCTTCCCCATCCTTCCGAGACATAGAAGGCAAGAGGTCAAAAAACTAAATTTTGTTTACCATGCCTGGGATGTTCTGTGGTAAATTAGAGGCGGACCTACCAAAGGAGAGAACCATGAGAAAGAGCCTGAAGAAAAAGCTGAACCTCCACCGGGAGACCCTGCGTCTCCTCCAGTCCGATGCACTGCGAGTCGCTCGGGGTGCAGGGCAGACCTTCGAGATTGACACCACCTGCGCCTGTACGGACGGCTGCGGAACGGGCACTTGCGGCTGTGGCACTGCCGGCTGTGGCACCGGCGGCTGCGGCACCGGTACCTGCACCCGCGAGCTCGTCACCACCTGCGTCTGTTGAAGGAACTGCTGAGATCGGATCCATAAGCGGCGGCTCTCCGGGTGGGGAGCCGCCGCTGGGGTGCGGCACCGCCACCAACTCGTGCACCCGCGAGTTCATCACCACCTGTGTCTGCTGAAGGCTCGTTTCTTTCTTTTCAAGACACCGAAAGTATAGAGGGGTCGATTCCGAGTTCCGACAGATCCTCCAGAAAGGGGTCAGAAAATGAAGAAGCGAGTTCCGAAGCTGAGCCTCCACCGGGAGACGCTGTGCCATCTCCAAGCGAACGGTCTCCGCGTCGCCCGCGGCGGTACAGGAGACACCAACGAGATCATGACTGGGTGCGCCTGCACCGAGACCTGCGCCAGCGACTGTAATGCCTGCGGCACCAACACCTGCTACACCTGCTGCACCTGTTGTACCTGCTGCGCCACCTGTTGTTGTTGAAGGACGGTCGCTCCGCAGCGGTAGCCCTCGATTCCGGGAGCCGCTGCGGAGATCAACCCGCGACCGACGGTGTCGCCTTCTAGCCCTTCCGGAGGCGCTTCAGCTCCGCTTCCAGAGCCCGGATTCGCTCCTCCGCGGCCTGCCGTGCCGCAGCCTCCTCAGCAGCCCTCACCTCTGCGGCCTGCCGGGCTGCCGCTTGTTCAGCCGCCCTGGCCTCCGCCGCCTGCCGAGCAGTAGCCGCTTCAGCCCCCCTCGCTTCCGCCTCGGCGCGGGCCGCGTTCAGCTCCTCGCGCCATAGAAGCCGCTCTCCCGTGGCCACGTCCACCAGCCGCAGACGCTGTCCCTCGCGCTTGAGCCACAGGCCCGTCGTCTTACTCCGCAGCGAGCCGTCCGCCTCCAGCGGGATGGGCTGATAGCTCCCTCGCATCAATCGGAAACCCTGAAGCGAAGGCCGCAGGTACTCCGCGAAGGGATCGAATAGCACGCATTCTTTGACCCCCAGCCGTTCGTAGAGCGGCTTCTTGACGTCCTGATCCTTGCGCCGGGTCTTCTTCGACGTCACCTCCACCACCAGCACCGGCGGCCCCTCCTCCCATACCCGGTAGTTGGGCCGGTCCCACTTCCTCACTCCCTTGGCCAGCAGGAGGTCCGGAGCCACCCGCGCACTGGTATCGCCCTTCTCGTAGTAGAGGAAGAGGTTGCCTGCTACCCAGACGTCCGACACCTGCTCGTACCACTCTCTCAGGCCGAAGATCAGGTCGTACATCACTTGGGCATGCTGTGGGGTCTCGGCCATGGGTTGGCCGTCAGAGGAGGGGTATTCGATCTCCTGCTCGCGTGGAAGGACGCTCATCCGTGCCTGCCTTTCCCCGACGGGTTGCGAGAGCAGATCATAATGACTACCAATCCCGCAACCCCTCACCTCTCTATGATAACACGGCCTTCGCCCCCCGCGAGCGCTCGACCGCCGTGGCCACCGCCCGCTCCATGGTGCGGTGGACCGCGATCCGGTCCCGGTGCTCGCGGATGCCGGAACGGGCGAGGACGCGCAAGGGCTGGCCCTGGACTCCCCCCAGCACCACGAACATGCCGAGCTGGTGCAGGCGCGTCACCGCGGATTCGAGGCTCACGAGGCCCGTGCCATCCATGGCCGGCACGGAGGAGAGGTCGAGGAGGACCACTTTCACGCCGGTGGGCACCCGCTGGAGGGCGCTCATGGCCTTCTGGGCCGCGCCGAAGAAGAGGGGGCCGGCCACTTCGTAGATCAGCACGTCTTTCGGCAGACCCTGGGCGGCGAAGGGGTGCTGGTCCACCAGGCGGACGTTCGAGACCTCGGCCATCCGCCGCATGAAGAGGAGGGCCGCGAGCAGCACGCCCACGGTGACCGAGATCACCATGTCGAAGATCACCGTCAATCCGAAGCAGGTCAGCAGCACGATGACGTCGCTTCTCGGCGCCACCCGCAGGGCGTGGGCGAAGTGCTTCACCTCGCTCATGTTCCAGGCCACGATCAGCAGCAGGGCCGCGAGCGAGGCCATCGGGAGATAGTCGAGGACGGGCGCGAACAGCAGCACGGCCAGCAGCACGAAGGCCGAGTGGAAGATGGCCGCCAGCGGCGACCGCGCTCCGGAGCGGATGTTGGTGGCCGTGCGCGCCAGGGCCCCGGTGGCCGCGATGCCGCCGAAGAACGGGGCCACGAGGTTGCCCACCCCCTGGGCCACCAGCTCGGCGTCCGGATCGTGGGAGCCGCCCGTCATGCCATCCGCCACCACGGCCGAGAGCAGGGACTCGATGGCGCCAAGCATGGCGATGGCGAAGGCCGAGGGGACGAGCGCGCGGATCAATCCGAAGGAGAGGCCGATGGGCTTGCCGTCCGGCCCCGGCAGGTGCCAGGGGAGCACGGGCTGGGGCGGGAGCTGGGGGATGCCGTCCTGGAACCGGCTGTGGATGGTGTCTACCTGGAATCCCGGCACCCAGCGGCTGAGCAGATAGGCGAGAAGGCCGCCCAGGGCGAGGGCGATGAGCGGCCCCGGCACCTTGCGCGTCACCCGCGGCCAGAGGATGAGGATGGCGAGGGTGAAGAGCCCGATGGCCAGGTCCTGCCAACGCAGGGAGGGAAGGGCCCGGAACAGGGCCGCCACTTTCTCCAGGTAGGTCTCCGGCATCTTCACCACCGTGAGCCCCAGGAAGTCCTTGAGCTGCAGGGTGGCGATGACCACGGCGATGCCGGCCGTGAAGCCGGTCGTCACCGGATAGGGGACGAACTGGATGAGGCTCCCCAATCGTCCCGCGCCCATGGCCACGAGGAGGACGCCCGCCATCAGCGTGGCGAGGATCAGTCCGCCCAGGCCGAACCTGGCGGAGATCGGAACCAGGAGCACCACGAAGGCGGCCGTGGGTCCCGAGACCTGCACCATGGAGCCGCCCAGGGCCGCGACGACACTCCCCGCCACGATCGCCGTGTAGAGGCCGTGCTGGGGCGCCACCCCGGAGGCCACGGCCAGGGCCATGGAGAGAGGGAGGGCCACGATCCCCACCACCACGCCCGCCAGCAGGTCCGCCCGCAGATCGGCCCGGCTGTAGGGGTGATGCAGCCGGGCGAGCAGCGCCGTGCCGAGCTTCAGAGGAAAAGAGGGAATCTTCTTCCCAGGCAGGGCCTCGTAACGGCGGGGCATGGATCGACTCTCAGGCAGCGCGCCGCCCGCTCAGCCACCGCCAGAGGAAGTAGACCGGGACGCCGGTCACCACCAGCAGCACGCCCGGCCAGGTGGTCTGCGTACGGTAGACCAGCAGAGCAATCACCACCAGGGAGGCCCCCACGACGTAGAAGAGCGGCACCAGGGGATAGCCCCACACCCGGTAGGGGCGCTCAGCGTCCGGCTGCTTGCGGCGCAGGGCGAAGAGGCCGAGCAGGGTAAGGACGTAGAAGAGCAGCACGGCGAAGACCACGTACTCCAGGAGGTTGGAGTAGAGGTTGCCGTACTGGGGAGCGCCCGTCGCCTTGTCGAGGATCAGGGCGCCGGAAGCATCCCGCAGCCGCGTACGGGGGATCACCAGTAGCGAAGCCCACAGGCACTGGACCGCGAGCCCCACGGCGGGCACCCGCCAGCGGTTGAGGCGGCGGGCGGCGCGGAAGAAGAGGCCGTCGCAGGCCATGGCGTAGTAGACCCGCGCACCGGCGAGGATCAGCCCATTGTTGCAGCCGAAGGTGGAGATCATGATCGCCACCGCCATGATCGACGCTCCCTCGCCGCCGAGGATGGCCTCTAGCGCCGCCGTGGCCACCCGGTCCTCGGGAGCCGTGCGGATGGCCGCGAGCGGCAGCGTCACCAGGTAGGCTACGTTGGCGAGCACGTAGAGCAGGCTCACCAGCCCCACTCCGGCCGCGAGGGCCAACGGCAGGTTGCGCTTGGGATTCTTGATCTCGGCCGCCGCGAAGGTGACGTCGTTCCAGGCACTGGCCGAGAAGAGCGGCCCTACGAGCGCGATGAGGAACACGGTCAGCAGCGCCAGCCCCCCCTGCTGCGCCGAGATGGGCAAGACCGGCAGCAGGTCCGGCGTGAGGGTGACGGCGTCTTTGGGCGTCCAGGTCGCCGAGAAATTGGCCGAGAGAGCGGCGGCGTTGCGGCCCACGAGGATCCCGAGCACGATCAGCGCGGCGAGGGCCAGGGTCTTCACCGCCGTCAGCACGTTCTGGATCACCTTGCCCGTGCGCAGGCCGAACGTGTTGACGACGCTCAAGACCACGATGAGCAGGATGGCCACCAATTGCTGAACGGAGAGGCTGACCGCGTATCCCGGAGAGACGTCGATCGGTGCGATGAGGAACTTCGAGGAGGAGATGCCCGGCGCGATCACCCCGAGGAAGCGGGCGAAGGCGACGGCCACGGCCGCGATGGTCCCCGTCTGGATCACCAGGAAGAAGGTCCAGCCGTAGAGGAATCCCCAGAGCGGCGAGTACGCCTCCCGCAGGTAGACGTACTGCCCGCCCACCCGCGGCATCATGGCCGCCAGCTCGCCATAGGAGAGGGCCGCCGCCATCACCAGGAGGCCGCTCGCGATCCACGCCGCCAGCAGCCACCCCGCCGACCCCACCTGCCGCGACACGTTGGCCGAGACGATGAAGATGCCGGAGCCGATCATCGACCCGGTGACGATCATCACCGAGTCGAGCAGGCCCAGCTCGCGGACGAAGCCCTGGGAGTCGGCCATAGAGGGGACAACGATAGAGGATGGGGGGAGGGGTTGTCACGGCTTTTCCCTGGGAGCGCCGGCGTCCCGCCGGCGCTCCCAGGGAGCTTGCTCCCAGAGGTTTACTTCGCTACTTCCTTCGCCACGAGCTGCACCAGCACCTCCATGTGACCTGTCTGAGGGAAGAGGTCGACGAAGGCGAGGTGCTCGATGTGGTAGGCGTTCGTGAGCTCGAAGAGGTCGCGGGCCAGGGCCGCGGGGTGGCAGGAGACGTAGGTGATCCGCGCCGGGCGCCGGAGCAGCAGGACGTTGCGCACGTCTCGCGACAGACCTCCCCGCGGCGGGTCCACCACCACCCGATCCACTCCCATTTGCAGGGCGGGCAGCCAGCTCTCGACAGCCTTGTTGACCACCTCGACGTGGGGCGTCCGGTTCCTCTTGACGTTCAGGCGGGCGTAGCGCGAGCCGATCTGGTCGCCTTCGACCGAGATCACCCGTTTGTAGCGCCGCGCCAGGGGGAGGCTGAAGAGCCCCACCCCGCCGTAGAGATCCACCGCCGTCTCCCCCTCCCAGGAGCCGACAGTCGCTTCCACGAGCTTGGGCAGCAGTCCCCGGTGGGCCTGGAAGAAGCAGCGGGCATCGTAGAAGTAGGTGAGCTCCCCCACCTGCGTGGAGACCTCGCCGTGCGGCAGGCCCGGCACGATGGGCGAGACGGTGATGGCGCCGCGGTCCCCCACCGCCAGGTCCAGCCGCTGAGGAGCGTCCGCCGTCAAGTGCGCAGGCAGCTCGGCCAGGAACGCCTCCAGCTCGGGCACCAGCAGCGGGCAGCGGGAGACGGGGATGACCTCGTTGGTCCCCCGCGCGTGGTAGCCGACCTGCACGCCGCCGGTCAGCGGATCGATGGCGGTGTGGACCTGGGTGCGCAGACGGTAGTGCCAGGGCTCGCCGGTGATCAGCTCGGGGTCGGAGGGCATCGCTACCTTGCCGATGTGCTCGAGGGTCTCCTTCACCGCTCCGGCCTTGAGGAGCACCTGGGTGAGATCGTCCAGATGCTGGAGGTCGCAGATGCTGGAGCGGGAAAGCTCCGGCACGGGATCCGGCCGGCGAGCTGGGCCCGGCTCCAGGATCTCCTCGATCTCCGCCCGGCCGTAGTCGGGCCGCCGCTCCACGATGCGCACCTTCAGGAGATCGCCCGGCGCCGAGCGGGGGATGAAGATCGGCACGCCCTCGTAGCGGGCCAGGCCGTCGCCGCCTGCCACCAGCTTCTCCACCCGCAGTGTGAGCTCGTCGATCCCCACCAGCCGCGCCCCTGCCGGAGGAGCAACCGGCACCGGAGGAGGGGGAGGCGGGGTGAAGGGAACCCGGCCTTCGAGAACCCCCCGGGCGCGGTCGAGGTCGTCGGACGTCCTGCGCGGACGCCGGGGGTCTTGGCGGGGCGGGCCTTCTCTGGGGCGGGCCGGACCGCGGCTGCGGTCTCCAGGACGGAAGGGTCGATCGGAACGATCTGGACGGCCACCGCCGGCGCTGGCCCGGGGAGGACGGGGACCGCCGGGACCACGGCGTTCTGCCGGACCACGGCTCTCACCGGGCCGGCCCGCGCCCGGACGGCCTGGACCTGGTGGACGGCCCGAGCTCGGACGGCCCGCTCCCGGAGGTCCTCCACTCGGACGGCGAGGCCCTTCCGGACCCCTACCTCCTCCGGGTCCCCGGGGAGGACCGCCGGATCGTCGAGGAGGCCCTCCGGGTCCTCGCCCTCCCCCCGGTCCCCCGGGTCCTCCCTGTCGTCCTCTCATCCAGTCTTTCCCTCCACCAGGATGTGAATCCGGAGCGCCAGCTCCGGCAGGCGCCGGTTCACCTCGGCGCGCAGCTCCTCCACCCGGAAGCGACGGGAGAGGTGGTGCAAGACCAGCGCCTCGTTCTCGAACCGGTGCGCATGCTGCGCGATGTCGCCGAGATGGAGGTGCTTGAAGCGCTCCCCCTTGTCGCGGTGCTCCTCGCCCAGGAAGGTGCACTCCATCATCAGCACCCGGCTGCCGAAGATGCGCGGCTCGCGCTCGAAAATCCCCGGCCCGGTGTCCGCGCAGTAGGAGAGCCAGAGGTCCTCCACCACCTCGGAGGTGTCCACGCCGCGCTCGCGCAGGGCGATGAGCTCCTCCCGGGAGAGCCCGGCATAGGCCGGGGCCAGGCGCCGCCGGCCGCGCCAGAGGTGATAGCCGAGAGTGGGCACCACGTGGTCGGTGGCGAAGGCCTCCACGTGCAGACCCCGCCCCACCTCCACCCGGTCGCCCGGCGCGAGGGGTACCAGCTCGTAGCGGTACCGGGCCCGCTCCATCGTTTCCGCGGCGGCGACGTACGCCCCCAGGGGCTCCGCGATCTCCGCCGGGCAGAACACCCGCGTCGAGACCAGCCGGTGGAGGGAGCGCTGGGAGAGGACGAAGGGGATGCCCATGGCATGGTCGAGATGGCCGTGGCTCAAGAAAACGTCCTGCGCGCCCGCGAGTTGGAGCGCGCCCCGGCCCACGTCCAGGGCGAGCCCCGGCGGGTGGACGCGGAACCAGTTGTCGTCCCCCGCCCGCGACCACCCTTCGATCCGCAGATCACCGAAACGCAGCTCGACGGGTCGCATGCCAGATCCAAGGGCGGGCTCGGCTCCGGATCAGATCTCCCGGTACAGCCAGCGGTTGAGGGTAGAAATGCGGTTGTTGACCGACTCCCAGTCCGGCTCGATGAGCCAGAGAGCGGCGGCGATCGAGGAGAGCAGCGAGTTGCCGTCCTGGGGCGTGAAGCAGAAGCCGTAGACCTCGCGCTTGTGGCGCACGGCGAGCGTCGGCGCCACCAGCACGGTCTGCGACAGGATGCGGCCGTAGTAGCCGTGGTCGCGGCCAAAGCTGAAAATCTGGTTCGCATAGCGCTTGTCGGTCAAAGCCACCAGAGGGTTGTCCCGCAGGCGCCTCTTGACCTCCTCCAGCGTGATGTCGCGGTTGAGGTCGAGGTTGAACCAGATGGAGTGCATGTACTGGGTGTTGAGCTTGACGGCACTGGAGAAGAGGTTGAGGTCGAGGCCAAGGGTGTCGAAGACGTGGTGGGCGTCGCGGGCGTGGTGGGTGCCGAAGTCGGGATCGTCGTGCTTGCCCACGTTAGGGGCCGGCACGAAGCTGTCCGACTGCGAGATATCGTTCGACCGCCGCATGCAGACGAAGGTGCCGCGCTCCAGGCAGTAGTCCCGGCCGCCGTCGTGGCAGATCGTCTTGATGAGGGTCGAGATGTTGTGGGTGTTGCAGGAGACGATCTGGAGGAAGCGGTCCTCGCCGGGCACCAGCACCTCTTCGTTGATGCCGCGGGCGTAGGGCTTGCCGAAGCCGAACTCGCTCCCCTGGGCGAGGAAGCCCTTGGGACCGGTCAGGTTCTCGTAGAACTTCTCCTTGTTCTCATTGCCGGCCGGCGTGCAGTCGACGATCACGGTGGCCCGCTCCAGGGCCTCGCGGGACTCGAAGCTCACCTCGTGCCCGAGCTTCTCGAACTCGGAGCGCACGTCCTCGTCGACCGCCAGCTTGGCGCCGCGCCGGATCAGATGGTTCAGCTTGGCGCGGTCGGAGGCCAGGGGGGTCCGTTTGTGGAAGGTGACCTCGTCGATCCCCATCCGGTCCCGGAAGTCGGTGAAGAGGCCGAGCAGGGGCTCGCCAATCGTGCCCGTGCCCACGACGTGGACGATCTTCTTCATGGTTCCCTCACGAGAATATCGGTTGATCCAGCGAAACGAAGGAGTAAGAGGCCGCTATGCAGCCGGGGGGAGAGTAGCACAGGGGGCGCCCCAAGCCTCCTGTCTTCCACTCTCAGGACAATCTATTGTAAAGTCTCTATGTGTCGTCCTCACTCCTCCACCGTGCCGTCCCCCATCTCCCCATGCTTCCCTCCCCCCCGCCACTCGGGATCGCGACGGGCGAAGGCGTCCATCTCCCGCGGCACCTCCAGGAGGGTACGGGTCACGTTGGGGTCGCAGACGTCGTTTTCGCACTCGTAGGTGTAGACGTTCCAGTCGTCGCGCCGGCTGAAGCCCGTCAGGGTCTGGTAGGTGTTGCAGTTCCCACATTTGATCGAGATGTTGCGGATGTTGATCTCTTCGGCCATGCCGACCTCCTAGAGGGAATCCTGTCATGCTGGTCCAGCTTTTGCACCTCTTAACTCACGCTATGAGAATCACCGGGTGTCGTCGCGGCCTCGGAGCCATCCTGATGCTGGCCGGGCTCCTCTCCGGAGCTCCCGGCCCGGGAGCGGCCCAGGAGCCGCCAACCCCCGAGTTCAGTGACCAGATGTCGGTGGGCCTTGTGCTGGTGCCGGTCGTTGTGCGCTCCGGCGCCGGATTCGCGAAGAACCTGGATCAGAAGGACTTCCGTCTGCTGGTGGACGGCAAGCCCGTGCCGATCGAGAGCTTCGAGCGCCGTTCTGACGCGCCGGCGAGCCTCGTCATCCTCCAGGACCTCTCGGGCAGCATGGCCACGAGCAACCACCTGATGAAGAGCCAGGACGTGGTGCGGTTCTTCCTCACCAAGTCCCTCCCCGGCGACGAGTTCGCTCTCGCGACCTTCGCTGGCGAGGGTCTTCAGGTGGACGTGCCCTTCACCACCAACACCTCGGCCGTGCGCGAGGCCATCGAAGGGTGGCAGGCCTACGGCGTTACGGCGCTCCACGACGCCGTGGCCCGCATGCCCCAGATCTCCATGGAGGGGCGCAATCCCAAGCGCTTCGCCGTGCTGGTGACCGACGGCGTGGACAATGCCAGCCGGCTCACGCCCGAGCAGGCGCGTGAGATCGTACAGGAGGCCCAGCTCCCTACCTACGTGCTCGGATTGGGATCCGGCAATCCCTATGAGCTGTCGCCCGAGGGGAAAAAAGTGTACCGTTACGCCGATGTACTCAACCTGCTGGCGGCCATGACCGGCGGCCGCTACTACTCGATCAACAACTCCGAGGACCTCCAGGCGGCGCTCGCCGCCATCCTCGACGACGTCCGTCACCAGTACGTCCTGGGATTCTCGACCGGGGAGGGAGCCGTGAAGTTCCGCAAGCTCCAGGTCGAGGTCGGGGGCAAGGATCGCCGCACGGTCGTTTTCCGGCGCGGCTACAAGGGAACGCCTCCCGCGGTCCCCCGCACGGGAGGCTAAATCGCGGGGACCTCCTCCCGGTTACGGAGGGAGCCCCCCTTTCTGAGGAGAACAAACCATGACCAGCAAGCCGTATATCGTGGCCCTCGCGCTGGCCACCGTCCTCGTCGGCACCACCGGCTGCGCCACCAAGAAGTACGTCAAGCAGGAGACCGGCGCCGTCAATACGCGGGTCGACGATGTGCAGGGCGAGGTCGAGCAGGCCCAGACCCGCCTCAACACCCACGAGAACAAGCTCACCCAGCACGATCAGCAGATCGGCGACATCTCGAAGACGGCCCAGGAGGCGCTCGACCGCGCCCAGCAGGCGGGCAAGCTCGCCCAGGGCAAGTTCCTCTACGAGACCGTGCTCACCGACGAGAAGGTGAAGTTCGGCTTCGACACCGCCGACCTGTCGCCCGAGGCCCAGGCGGCCATCGACGACTTCGCCGCCAAGATCAAGGAGCAGAACCAGAACCTGTACATCGAGATCCAGGGCCACACGGACAACGTGGGCTCGGCGAAGTACAACGAAGAGCTGGGTCTCTTACGGGCCGAGGCGGTGCGGCGCTACCTGAACCAGAAGCACGGGTTCCCGCTGCACCGCATCAACGTCATCTCCTACGGCGAGGCGGCCGCCGTCGCGGACAACGGCAACCGCCAGGGGCGGGCGCAGAACCGCCGCGTCGCGCTGGTGGTGTTGGAGTAGGGAGCCGAGGGGGGCGGGGGCATCGTCCCCGCCCCGCGCACGAGACGGGCGGTCAGGCCCCGGCCTGTTTGATGAGCTGCCGCAGGGTGTCGCCGTCGGCGATGCCGGACTGGAAGTACGAGATCTTCCCCTTCTTGTCGATCACCAGCAGCGTGGGCAGGGCGAGCACGCCGAGGTCTCCAGCCACGGATTCCTTGGGATCGAGGAGCACCGGATAGGGGAACGGCTTGTCCTTGAGGAACGTCTTGACGACGTCCGCCTCCTCGCCCACGTTGGCGGCCAGGAACTGCACGCCGCGTCCCTTGTAGTCCCGATAGACGGGCTCGAGGATCTGCGCCTGGAGCCTGCACGGCATGCACCAGGTGGCCCAGAAGTCCACCACCACGACCTGTCCCCCAAAATCTTTGGGACCCAGGGTCCTGCCATCCACGGTCGGCAGCCGGAAGTTGGCCTTCGCCTCGGGAACGACCGCCTGGCCGGCAGTGGAGCCGTCGCCGCAGCTCAGGAGAAAGAGGGAGGAGGCCAAGGCGGCGACCAGGATGGAGCGCCGGGTGCGGAACGGGCGGGGGGAAGGCATCGTCTTCATGGCCTTGTAAGCATACCTCAGGGTCCCCCGCCCAAGGCCCTCACCGACCGGGAGAGGGGAACGCCTGCGGGCAGTCTGGCCGTAGGGTGCGCTGGGCGCACCGTCAACGTTCATGGTGCGCAGAGCGCACCCTACGTCGCGCTTCTCCCGCTAACTGCACCCGCTCGTCGACCCGCAGTTCAAGCACTTGTAGCAGCTCCCGTTCCTCACCATGATGGCGCCGCATTCGTGGCAGCTCGGCGCGTCCTGCTGGTAGAGGAAGGTGGAGCGGGGCGGACTCGTAATCTCGGCCGACACGGCCTGGGCCACGGACTCCAGACGCCCGCCCCCCAGGAGCGGCACGGCCGGCGGCAGCTCGTTGGGGTCGTCGCGCAGGATCACCCCGGCCGCGGCCTTGTCTTCCCGCGACAGGAACTTCGAGGCCAGCCAGCGGAAGATGTAGTCGGTGATCGATTTGGCGATGGGGATCTCCGGGTTCTTGGTGAAGCCCGAGGGCTCGAAGCGGGTGTGGCTGAACTTGTCCACCAGGGTCTGGAGCGGCACCCCGTACTGGAGGGCGATGGAGATCGAGGTGGCGAGCGAGTCCATGAGCCCCGAGATCGTGGACCCCTCCTTGGCCATCACCAGGAAGATCTCCCCGGGCTGGCCGTCCTCGTAGAGCCCCACCGTGAGATAGCCCTCATGATCATTGATCGAGAACTTGTGGGTGATGGCCCGGCGCTCGTCAGACAGCTTGCGGCGCACGGCCCGGCGCTCCTGGAGGGGCACTTGGACGGGCTGCACCGGCTGCTCGTCCTTCTTGGTCGAAAGCGGCTGGCTCCGCTTGCAGTTGTCGCGGTAGATGGCCACCGCCTTCAAGCCCATCTGCCACCCCTCGACGTAGGCCTGGAGGATGTCGTCCGGCGTCGACTCCTCAGGCATGTTGATGGTCTTGCTGATCGCTCCCGAGATGTAGGGCTGCACCGCCGCCAGCATCTTCAGGTGCCCCATGTAATGGATGGAGCGCGCTCCCTGGGCCGGCTTGAAGGCGCAGTCGAACACCGCCAGGTGCTCCTCCTTGAGGTAGGGAGCGCCCTCGATGGTGTCGTTCTCGTCGATGAACTCGACGATGGCGCGCACCTGCTCCTTGTCGTAGCCCAAGCGCTTGAGAGCGGCGGGGACCGTGTTGTTGACGATCTTGATCATGCCGCCGCCCACCAGCTTCTTGTACTTGACGAGCGCGATGTCCGGCTCGACGCCGGTCGTGTCGCAATCCATCATGAAGGCGATGGTGCCGGTGGGAGCGAGCACCGAGATCTGGCTGTTGCGCAATCCATGCTCCTCGCCCAGGGCCACCACCTCGTCCCACGACTTCTTGGCGGCCTGGAGCAGGTCCATGGGGACGTGGGCCGCGTCGATCTTGCGGATGGCTTCGCGGTGCTTGCGCATCACCCGCAGCATGGGCTCACAGTTGAGCTCGAACTCCGAGAACGGTCCCAGGGCCTCGGCAACCCGCGCCGACTGCGCGTAGGAGGCGCCGGACATCAGGGCGGTGATGGCCGCCGCGTAGTCCCGGCCGGAGTCGGAGTCGTAGGGCAGGCCGCGGGCCATGAGCAGGGCCCCGAGATTGGCGTAGCCAATCCCCAGGGGGCGGAACTTGTGGGAATTCTCGGCGATCTTCGGCGTCGGGTAGCTGGCGTTGCCGACGATGATCTCCATGCCCGAGATCACCACCTCGCAGGCGTGGCGAAAGCTCTCGACGTCGAAGCCCGACTCGGCGTCGAAGAAACGCATCAGGTTGAGCGACGCCAGATTGCAGGCCGTGTCGTCCAGGAACATGTACTCGCTGCAGGGATTGCTGGCGTAGATGCGGTCGGTGGCGGCGCAGGTGTGCCAGTCGTTGATCGTGGTGTCGTACTGCATGCCGGGATCGCCGCACACCCAGGCGGCCTCGGCGATCTCCTGCATGAGCTTGCGGGCCTTGTAGGTCCCCATGGGTTTGCCGGTGATGCGAGCCTTGGTCTGCCACTCGCCGTCCGCCAGCACGGCCTGCATGAACTCGTCGGTCACCCGCACGGAGTGGTTGGCGTTCTGGTAGGCGATGGAGTCGTAGGCGCCGCCGGGGACGTTGAAGCCCCCCTCGAAGCCGGCGTCGATCAAGGCCCAGGCCTTCCTCTCCTCCTTCTCCTTGCAGCGGATGAAGTCCTCGATGTCCGGATGATCGACGTCTAAGATCACCATCTTGGCTGCCCGCCGGGTCTTGCCGCCGCTCTTGATGACGCCGGCGAAGGCGTCGAAGCCCTTCATGAAGGAGACCGGTCCCGAGGCCGTGCCGCCGCCGGCCAGGGGCTCGCGGGCCGAGCGCAGCTTCGACAGGTTGCTCCCCGTGCCCGAGCCGTACTTGAAGAGCATGCCCTCGGTCTTGGCCAGGGTGAGGATGGAGTCCATGGTGTCCGCCACCGAGTTGATGAAGCAGGCCGAGCCCTGGGGCTTCTCCTCGATGCCGACGTTGAACCACACCGGCGAGTTGAAGCAGGCGTACTGGTAGAGAAGGATGTGCTTGAGCTCGGCATGGAACGTCTGGGCATCCTCCTCGGTGGCGAAATAGCCCCCCTGGCGGCCCCAGGCGGTCAGGGTGTCCACCACCCGGCCGATGAGCTGGCGCACGCTACGCTCCCGCTCCGGCGAGTTGAGCTGCCCCCGGAAGTACTTCGAGACCACCACGTTGGTCGCCGTCTGCGACCAGGTCTTGGGCATCTCGACCCCCCGCTGCTCGAAGACCTTCTCCCCCTTTTCGTTCGAGATGACGGCATCGCGCACCTCCCACTCGACGGTGTCGAAGGGATCGACCCCCGGCGTGGTGTAGTAGCGCTCGAAGCGCAAGCCGGTCGCCGGGGGGGCCGAGGGGACCTGGGTCGCCGGGCGCGCCGCGGTCTCCTCGACCCGCGGCGCGCTCACACCCGTGCTCGGCATCCGGTTGCGCATCACTCTGCCTCTCGCCTCGTCGGAATGCAGGGGGGAATGGGGCTCCATGCTCGCTCTCCTCAGGATGTGGGTTTCTACGTTGTGCTTCAACGGCAACGCCAGGGCACGCTCTCGCTCGACTACGCCTCGTCTACCCGAAAAATGCCCTCCGGATGGGACTTGAATGACTTCCTACATAGCAGACCCTTCGTAACGCGCATCCCCAACGCTACGCCTGCCCATGGCCCCAGTCAAGAGGGAAACCACAAGATGTTGTGGTTTGTCACGGGGCCCGCCCCAGTCGTTGGGGAGACCAGAGGAGGGAGGAATTACAATCCGCACCTTCTGCGCAGGATTTCCACAGCCGGAATTGCCCGGCTCCGGGGGAAGGCTGTGGAATTCGGCGGGTAGGAAGGGGAAGGGAGGGTCATCGCGAGCTCAGCCAGTCGCGGATGGCCTGAGCGAAATCGCCGAAGACCCTGGGAGCTGTGGCAAGAACGGCCAGGACTCTCTCCGGGTCCAGACGGACGTAATCATGGACGAGGATGTTACGAAATCCGGCCAGGCCCTCCAGGCGTTTCCTCAAGCCCTGATCCAGAATGCCCTGTTGGCCCAGTTGCTTCACGATGTCCCCGTAGTCCGCAGGACTGACTCCGTACTGCGCGGTGAGGATGTGATTGCCGACGTCCAGGATGATCTCGGCTCCCAGGTGAAGCCCCCGTTCCACGGCCCACATCGTCGAACGACTCTCCCTGAGAGCCTCTGCGCCGAGGAGTTGCAGCTTCAGGAGCTCCGCGATGACCTCCTCGAGCCGATCGAGGCGGATGCGGACGGAGCTATCCCTGAAGACCACGCCGCCTCTCCGCGAGGCGCTCCCCTGCGATGCGCCACTGCTCGTCGAAGTAGGGCTTGAAATCCAGATAGCGCATCACGGCACGGCAGACGAATTCGGTGTCCAGCTCCGGCGGGTTGGCGTACAGGCAGCGACCCGTCTCCGCCACCTCGTGAGCGAGGACCACCCCCGCCTCATGGAGGGGCACCAGGTCGATCCCACCCCCGGCGGCCTCGACCACGTCGGCCCTGAGCCTCAGGAAGTCCCAGAATTCCAAGGGTGGATCGATGAGGACCGCCAGGTCGACGTCCCGGACGGGGATCTTCCGCTCCGGGTCCGCCGCGGATCCGAAGAGATAGACGAGCTTCACCCGCGGGTCCGCCGCCAGGAACCGGGCCGCCCGCTCTGCCCGTTGCCGGGCGGCTTCGGGGTCGATCTTGGGCATCTCGAACATCGCGCCAACTCTACCACCTACCCGCTCGGACAGCCTGGCCAGCCATCCGGGGGCCGCCTCCCATCCTTATCTATATACAATCGCCCCATGGCCACCGAGACCAAGACCGAGCCCGCCGTAGCCGCCAAGGAGGACGATTCCCGGCAGACCTCCTCCGGGATCCCCGTCCGCCGGTTCTACCGGCCGGACGACGTGGCCGCCATCCCCTATGCCCGAAAGGTGGAGGACCCCGGGCAGTATCCCTACACCCGGGGGCTCTATGCGGACATGTACAGGAAGCGCCACTGGACCATGCGCCAGTACGCGGGCTACTCCTCGGCCGCCGAGTCCAACCGGCGCTACCGGTACCTCCTCTCCCAGGGGACCACGGGCCTCTCCGTGGCCTTCGACCTCCCCACCCAGATCGGCTACGACTCGGACTCCCCCCTGGCCCGCGGCGAGGTCGGCCGGGTGGGGGTCGCCATCGACTCCATCGAGGACATGCGCCGCCTCTTCGACGGCATCCCCCTGGACCAGGTCACCACCTCGATGACCATCAACGCCACGGCCGCCATCCTCCTCTCTCTCTACCTGGCCGTGGCCGAGGAGCAGGGGGTGCCGTGGGAGAAGGTGAGTGGCACGGTCCAGAACGACATCCTCAAGGAGTACGCGGCCCGCGGCACCTACATCTATCCCCCCGGTCCCTCCTTGAAGCTGGTGACGGACATCATCGCCTTCTGCGCCGACCGGGTTCCGAAGTGGAACACCATCTCCATCTCCGGCTACCACATGCGGGAAGCGGGCTCGTCGGCCGTGCAGGAGGTGGCCTTCACCCTCGCCAACGGCCTTGCCTACGTGCAGGCGGCCCTCGACCGGGGCTTGCGCATCGACGCCTTCGCCCCGCGCCTCTCCTTCTTCTTCAATGCACACAACAACTTCCTGGAAGAGGTGGCGAAGTTCCGCGCCGCCCGGAGGCTGTGGGCCGAGCTGATGAAGGAACGCTTCGCGCCACAGGACCCGCGGTCGCTCTGGCTGCGCTTCCACACCCAGACGGCGGGCTCGACGCTCACCGCCCAGCAGCCCATGAACAACGTGGTGCGGGTGGCGATCCAGGCCCTGGCCGCGGTCTGCGGCGGCACCCAGTCGCTGCACACCAACGCCCTCGACGAGGCCCTGGGTCTCCCCACCCAGGAGGCGGCCGGTCTCGCCCTGCGCACCCAGCAGGTGATCGCCCACGAGAGCGGCATCGCCGACGTGGCCGATCCCCTCGGGGGCTCCTACGTGGTGGAGGCCTGGACCGAGGAGATCGTCCAGCGGGCCCGGGACTACATCCGCAGGATTGACGAGATGGGCGGAGCCCTGGCGGCCCTGGAGCGGGGATTCCAGCAGCGGGAGATCGCGGAGGCGGCCTACCGCTATCAGATGGCGGTGGAGGAGAAGGGGGAGCTGGTGGTGGGGGTCAACGTCTTCCACTCCGAGCAGGAGGTGCCGCAGGAGGTCCTGCGGATCGATCCCGCCGGCGAGCGGGAGCAGGTGGAGCGCGTCAGCGCCCTGCGCCAGCGGCGGAACGGGGAAAGGGCCACCGCCACCCTCGCGGCCCTCACCACCGCCGCGAAGGAGGATCGCAACCTGATGCCCTCCATCCTCGACTGCGTCCGGGCCGAAGTGACCCTGGGAGAGGTCTCGGACGCCCTGCGAGGGGTCTATGGGGAGTACCGGGAGGCGGATATGGAGTAGACCGGATTCCCCCAGCCCGCAGGGCAGCGTTCCCGTAGCCCCGGGCGCCAACCCGGGGCCACGGAATCCGACGGATCGGTCCGATCCGACCGATCGGACTGATCCGTGAGGCCATCGGAGAGTCCCCCTGCTCTTCCCCTACCCTTACGAGCGGCGTACAATCCGCCAGCACATGTTTTCATCTATTGGGGGGGAGACGCCGGCTCGGCCGTGCTGTCTCAGGTCTCTTCATGCGGAGCCGAACCGTTCATCTGTCGGAAGGGAGAGAATTTCGCGAGGCGTTTGCCGCGGAGGTGGGACGGCAGCCCGACTTCGTGCTGGCGTTCCTGCCGCCGGCGGAAAGCCTGCGCGACGTCCTCTCCGCCATGACCCTGGCGTGGCCGGACGCCCTGCGCTTCGGCTGCGAGGCGGTGACCCAGTTCGCCGACCAGGAGACGACCGGCGCGGGAGCGGTCCACCTCTTCTGGCTCGACGACCCCCAGCGGCACCATATCGAGGTGGAGGTCGTCCCCGGCACTCATGGGGAGCCGCCCCCCCTGCGGCGGGTCGAGGCCGTGGCCCGGCGCATGGCCGCGGCGGACGGCGCCCTGCTGCTGGTGGATGGGCTGCGCTTCCCGGCCGAACGATTCCTGACGGATCTGCGGCGCGGTCTCATCGGGCTTCAGACGCCGGTGGCTGGGGGGCTCGCCTCGCAATGCGAGCCGGTGACCCAGGCCGGGGCCCGGGTGTTCGTGGGCGAGCGGGTGCTGCCCGCCGCGGCCCTGGTGGTGTGCCTCCACGGCATCGCCATGCAGGTGGAGGTGGTGCGCGGCTGGAGCCCGGCCTCGCCCGTCTACACAGTGACCCGCGCCGCAGGGACCGTCGCCTGGGAGATCGACGGCGAGCCGGCCACCGACTGGTATCGCCGCTTCTTCACCGTGCGGGGCGAGCTCGCTCCCATGCCCGAGGCCACGTTCCACTTCCCCCTCATCGTCGAGGGACCGCGGCCGGAGCGCCAGGGCCTCTACCGCTGCCTGCGCTTCTTCGACCAGCCGCCGGGGGCCGTCACCTTCTGGGGCGATCTGGAGACTGGCGACCGGGTGCGGCTGGGCATGGGCAATGACGCCTCGCTGGTGGGTACGGCCGGGGAGCTGCGCACCGAGACGCCGCCGGATGCCGCCATCCTCTACTCCTGCACCGGCCGCGAGCGGGTGCTGGGCGATCAGGCCGGCTGCGAGGCGGCCACCCTTCACCGCACTCTGGGCGGCGCCGCCCTCTCGGGCTTCTTCACCTTCGGGGAGATCGGGCCCACCCTCCGCGGCCACCTCGCCTTCTACAATCTCACCGCCATCCTGGTGCTGCTGCGCGAGGCCGGCCCATGAGCAATCCGCCTGAGCTCGATCCCCTCGATCTCGAAAACGCCATCCTGCGCAACCTGCTGGCGCAGACGACGCGGGCCTATGAGCGGCAGATGGGGGAGCTCTACGCCGAGAAGGAGCTGGCTCAGGTGACCCTGGCTTCGATCGGCGACGGCGTGCTGGCCACCGATGACGAGGGACGGATCAAATACCTGAATCCGGTGGCCGAGAAGCTCACCGGCTGGGAGCGCACCGCGGCCCTGGGCAAGCCGCTGCCCGAGATCTTCCACCTGACCGAAAGCGACCAGCACATCGAGGACGTGTTGCGCCGCTGCCTGGAGGAGGGGCGCAGCTTCCGCCTCCTGGAGCGCACCAGCCTCGAGCGGCGCGACGGCCGGCGCTATGCCATCGAGACCACCTGCGCCCCCATCCGCGCCTCCGATGGCCGCATCCTCGGCGCCGTGCTGATCTTCCAGGACGTCTCGGACAAACGCCTCCTGGCCCTCCAGCTCGCCCATCAGGCCACACACGACGAGCTGACCGGCCTGCTCAACCGCCAGGCCTTCGACAGCCACCTCCAGCGCGCCCTGGAGGAGGCCCGCACCCTCTCCAATCCCCACACCCTCTGCTACATGGACCTCGACCAGTTCAAGGTGGTCAACGACACCTGCGGCCACCTGGCCGGCGACGAGCTGCTCTGCCGGGTGACGGCCCTGCTCCAGGACTCGATGCGCGACACCGACCTGGTGGCCCGGCTGGGAGGCGACGAGTTCGCGGTGCTCTTGACCCGCTGCCCCCTGGACCGCGCCGAGCGGCAAGTGGCCGACTTCCATCACACCTTGCAGCAGTTCCGCTTCACCTGGCGGGAGAAGACCTTCGCCGTGGGCGCCTCGATCGGCCTGGTGCCCATCACCCGGGAGTTCCGCACCGTGGCTCACCTCCTCTCGGCCGCCGACCACGCCTGCTACGCCGCCAAGGAGAAGGGGCGCGACCGCATCCAGGTCTACCAGGAGGACGACGCCACCTTCATCCGCCGCCACGGCGAGATGAGCTGGGTGGTGCGCATCCAGCAGACCCTGGAGCAGGACCGCTTCCGCCTGTTCGCGCAGCAGATCCAGCCCCTCTCCCCTCAGGCCGCGCCAGGGCTCTACTTCGAAGTGCTGCTGCGCATGCTGGAGGACGACGGCCGTATCCACCTGCCCAGCGACTTCATCCGCGCCGCCGAACGCTACGGCCTCATGCGCTCGATCGACCGCTGGGTGATCCGGAGCTGCATCCAGACCCTGATGAGCCAGCCGCCGCCGTTCCTCGACCTGCTGCAGCTCTGCTCGATCAACCTGTCGGCGGTGTCGCTGGGCGACGAGGAGCTGCTGGCCTTCATGGAGGAGGAGCTGGCTGCCTCCGGAGCCCCGGCCCACAAGCTGTGCTTCGAGATCACGGAGACGACCGCCATCGAGAACCTCCCCCAGGCCCAGGTCCTCATGGAGCGGCTGGCCGCCCGCGGTGTGCGCTTCGCCCTCGACGACTTCGGCACCGGCATGTCGTCCTACGGCTACTTGAAGGACCTGCCTGTCTCGTTCCTCAAGATCGACGGCAAGTTCATCAAGGACGTGGTCACCGATCCCCTGGACCGGGCCATGGTGGAGTCGATCAACCAGGTGGGGCATGTGATGGGTGTGCAGACCATCGCCGAAGGGGTGACCAGCGCCGCCGTGGTGGAGCGCTTGCGCAGCCTGGGGGTGGACTTCGCTCAGGGGAACTGGATCAGTCCGCCCCGTCCCCTGGTCTCGGCGGCGGTGCCGGAACGGCAGCGCTGACGAATCTCCAGGCTGCCCCCGGCCCGTTCTCTCTGCTATCCTCACCGCCGACAAACGACGGCATACCGGCAGAAGGCTACAGAGCTTTCGCAGGAGGGATTTCTCGACGCCATGAAAACGAGCGCTCAGAACGGGCAGGCCGGCGTGGGAACGACGGGTTTCGTCCGCGAGCTCGGCCTCCTCGACTCGACCATGATCGTGGCCGGCTCCATGATCGGCTCCGGCATTTTCATCGTCCCTGCCGAGATCGCCCGGCAGGTGGGCTCGGCCGGCTGGCTGCTCATGGTCTGGGTGGTGACGGGCCTCTTGACCGTGGCCGCCGCCCTCTCCTACGGCGAGCTGGCGGCCATGATGCCGCGAGCCGGCGGCCAGTACGTCTACCTGCGCGAGGCCTTCTCGCCGCTCTGGGGGTTCCTCTACGGCTGGACACTGTTCCTGGTGATCCAGACCGGCACCGTCGCCGCCGTGGCCGTGGGCTTCGCCCGCTACCTGGGGGTGCTGATCCCGGCGATCTCGCCGCAGACCTGGATCGTGCCCCCCATCCGGCTGTCGGACAGCTATGCCATCAGCCTCTCGGTGCAGCAGCTCGTGGCCATCCTGCTGATCCTCTTCTTGACCGCGCTCAACACCCGCGGCATCCGCCTCGGCAAGCTGATCCAGAACACCTTCACCTCGGCCAAGACGCTGTCGCTCCTCGCCCTGATCGTCCTCGGCATCCTGGTGGGCAGGAACGCCGGCGCCATCGCCGCCAACTTCAGCAATGCCTGGACGCCTCACGACGTCACTCCGATCAAGCCGGACTTCGCCATCGCCGCTCCCATCGCCGCCACCGCCGGCGCCTTCGGCCTCTTCATTGCCTTCTGCGTCGCCCAGGTGGGCTCCCTCTTCTCCTCGGACGCCTGGAACAACATCACCTTCACGGCGGGCGAGGTCAAAGAGCCGAAGCGCAACATCCCCCTGTCGCTCGCGGCCGGCACGGGTCTCGTGATCACCCTCTACATCCTGGCCAACGTGGCCTACCTCTGCACCCTGCCGCTCCACGCCATCCAGACGGCGCCGGACGACCGGGTGGCGACCGCCGCCCTCCAGGTCATCTTCGGCCCGCCGGGAGCAGTGATCATGGCGGTCGCCATCATCATCTCGACCTTCGGCTGCAACAACGGGCTGATCCTGGCCGGGGCCCGCGTCTACTACGCCATGGCCTGCGACGGCCTGTTCTTCCGCAAGACCGGGCGGCTCAACGCCCGCCACGTGCCGACCTTCGGCCTGCTCGTGCAAGGCCTCTGGGCGTCGCTCCTGGTGCTCCCCCGCACCCGTGCGGTGAGCGCGGACGGCACCGTCACCTACGGCAACCTCTACGGCACCCTGCTCGATTGGGTGGTCTTCGCGGTGCTGATCTTCTACGTGCTGACGATCGCGGGCCTCTTCGTGCTGCGGCGCAAGCGGCCGCAGGCGGAGCGGCCGTACCGCGCTTTCGGGTACCCGCTCGTGCCGGCGCTCTACATCGTGACGGCGTCGGCGATCGCCCTCGTGCTGCTGATCTACAAGCCGGCCACCAGCCTGCCGGGGCTGGCCATCGTGCTCACCGGCATCCCCGTATACTTCGCCTGGCGGAAACTGGGCTCTCCCACTCCGGGAGAGACACGGACATAACTCTCGCTTTGGAGGTCTAGACAGTCCATGGCAAGCCATCTTTTTGCCAGAAAGCCCCTCGAAATGCTGCTCGAGGAGATGAGAGGGGAGAACCGGCTGAAGCGGGTGCTCGGCCCGGTCCAGCTCTCCGCCCTCGGGGTCGGCGCCATCATCGGCGCCGGCATCTTCGTGGCGACCGGCGCGGCGGCTCACAACGTGGCCGGTCCGGCGCTGATGCTCTCCTACGTCGTGGCCGGCATCACCTGCATCTTCGCCGCCCTCTGCTACGCCGAGTTCGCCGCCATGGTGCCGGTCGCGGGCTCGGCCTACACCTATGCCTACGCCACCCTGGGCGAGCTCTTCGCCTGGATCATCGGCTGGGACCTGGTGCTCGAATACGCGGTGGGGAGCGCCACCGTGGCCACCGGCTGGTCCGGCTACTTCCAGAACGTGATGGCGAAGGTCGGGGTTCCAGCTCCCCCTGGTGCTGCGCGAGTCCCCCTGGCGCTATGACGGCACCACCGGCGGCTTCGTCTCGACCGGCTCGTGGTTCAACCTGCCGGCGGTGGTCATCGTCATCATCATCACCGCCGTGCTGGTCAAGGGGATCTCCGAGAGCGCCGCGTTCAACGCGCATCATGGTGGCCATCAAGGTGGCGGCCGTGCTGTTCGTCATCGGCGTCGGCGCTGTTCTACGTCAAGCCCGACGAACTGGCAGCCCTTCGCCCCCTACGGCTGGACGGGGCTCAGCATCTTCGGCAATCACGTCGCCGGCCAGCAGGACCCCAGCGGCAACCCCGTGGGCATGCTCGCTGGAGCGGCCATCATCTTCTTCGCCTACATCGGCTTCGACTCGGTCTCGACCCACGCCGAGGAGGCCAAGAACCCGCAGCGCGACGTGCCCATCGGCATCATCGCCTCGCTGCTGGTCTGCACGGTCCTCTACATCGCCGTGGTGGCCGTGCTCACCGGCATGGTCCAGTACAACCAGCTCGACATCAACGCCCGGCGTCGCCAGCGCCTTCAAGCAGCAGGGGCTCGGCTGGGCCGAGGTGCTCATCGCCACGGCCGGCGTCGCCGGCATCACCTCGGTGCTCCTGGTGATGATGCTCTCCGGCCCGCGCGTGTTCCTGGCCATGGCGCGCGACGGCCTGGTCCCCAAGGGGTTCTTCGGCGACGTCCACCCGAAGTTCCGCACGCCGTGGAAGAGCACGATCCTGATCGGCTGCTTCGTCGTCCTGCTGGCGGGCTTCCTGCCCATCGACGCGCTGCTCCACCTGACGAACATCGGCACGCTGTTCGCCTTCGTGGTCGTCTGCGCGGCCGTGCTCATCATGCGCCGAAAGTACCCCGACGCGGAGCGGCCGTTCCGCTGCCCGTTGGTGCCGGTGGTCCCGATCCTGGGCATCCTCTCCTGCCTGCTGCTGATGTTCTCGCTGCCGACGGCGAACTGGTTGCGGCTCATCGTGTGGCTGGCCCTCGGCCTCGTCATCTACTTCTTCTACGGCCGCAACCACAGCGTCATGAAGCATTACCTGGAGCACCAGATCGCCAAGCACGGCGTCTCGCCGGCTGGTTCGATCGCGACCCACCCCGAGGACCGCTAGGCCCTCACGGTATCCGCGATATCCCGGCCGGCTCGCCGCCGGCCGGGCCTCCTCTCTCAAGGCTCTGGACAAAAAAAGACCCCGCTTCGCAGGCGGGGTCAGGAGGAGGGAGGTTTGGAGATTGTCGTTGGCTTCTGTCCGTCTCCATTCCTGTATACGGACGGAGGGTGGAAAATGTTGGGGCCAGACGGAGTAACATCTTCCGCAGCATTCCAGACGCCGAGCTGAAGTCGTTTCCATTTCGCTTTCTTAAGAGGGGAGAAGAACCTTGAGCGAGCCGATGGACAGCAGCACCGCCGCGAGTCCCGCGACCGCGGGCTGGACCTTTCTCACCAATCATGCCCACGTGCTGTTCTGCATCGCCCGCGATCCGGAGGTCCGGCTCCGGGACGTGGCCGCTCTCGTGGGCATCACCGAGCGGGCCGTGCAGCGGATCGTCACGGACCTGGAGAAGGCGGACTACCTCAGGGTCTCGAAGGAGGGGCGGCGCAACCGCTACCAGATCATCGCCGAGCGGCCGCTGCGCCACCCCATCGAGCGCCACTGCACGGTCAAGGGGCTGATCGATCTCGTCGTGGGAGAGGACGGATGAGGATCGCCACCTGGAACGTGAACTCGATCCGCTCGCGGGTGGAGCGGGTGGTGGCCTGGACCGAGCGGGAGCGGCCGGACGTCCTCTGCCTCCAGGAGATCAAGACGACCGACGACGGCTTCCCCTTAGAGCCGTTCGCGGCGCTGGGCTACCGGGCCGAGGTCTTCGGCCAGAAGACCTACAACGGCGTCGCCCTCCTGTCGTTGAAGCCGATCACCCGGGTGGTGAGGAACCTGCCGAACGACGAGCCGGAGGCCCCCCGGCGGCTCATCGCCGGTACCGTGGGCAAGGTGCGCATCGTCAACGTCTACGCGCCCAACGGCCAGTCGCCGGAGAGCGAGAAGTTCGTCTACAAGATGGAGTGGCTCACGCGGCTCCGGAGCTTCCTCGAGGAGACGGCCGATCCCGGCGATCCCCTGGTGCTCCTGGGGGACTTCAACATCGCTCCCGAGGAGCGCGACGTGCGCTACCCCGACCTCTGGCGGGGCCACATCCATTTCCATCCCAAGGAGCACGCGGCCCTCGCCCGCATCACCTCCTGGGGGCTCCACGACCTCCTGCGCAAGCACCACGAGGAGGGGGGACTCTACTCCTGGTGGGACTACCGGCAGCTCGCCTTCCAGAAGAACAATGGCCTGCGGATCGACCTCATCCTGGGCACCGCGCCGATGCTGAAGCGGTGCCAGGACGTGGTGATCTTCCGTGACGAGCGCAAGGGCGAGTCCCCCTCCGACCACGTGCCGGTCGTCGCCGAGCTCACCTGAAGGAGCGCCTTTCCGGCCCTGTCGCGCACTGGTATCGTTGAGACTTCCATGCACCGCTCCCTCCTCGCCCTCGCTCTTGTCCTGGCCGCAGCGCCCGCCGCGGTGGCGCGGCAGGAGCCCGCTCTCGTCCGCCTCACGGCGCCCGCGGCCGGGGAGGTCCTGACGGGCGGCGCCACCGCCGAGCTGGCGTGGGCCCCCCAGGGACCGTTCGAGCGCCTCGATCACCTCGAGGAATGGGAGGCCTTCCTCAGTTTCGACGGCGGCGCCACCTACCCGGTGCGCATCACCCCGCATCTCGATCGGAACCTCCGGCGTTTCCGCTGGCAGGTGCCGGCCATCCCCACACGGGACGCCCGTCTCCTCCTCCGCTTCGGTGACGAGCGGCGCGAGACCTACGTCGAGCTCCCGCAGCGCTTCACCATCGCCGAAGCCCCCTGGGCGCCGCCGCTCTTCGGCAACGCCGCTCAGACGGCCGCCCGCGGCGAGCCGGCCCTGCCAGGGCATGCCGGAGTCGTGGCCTGGGTGGAGGGCTCGCGCCAGGGCGGCTCGCTACGGCCGGTGGTGGCGGCCGGGTCTCCGGTCCTCGCAGAATCGATCCGCCCGCCGGCGTCCCATCCCGCGGTGGCCATCCTCGCTTCCGTGCCCCGGCCCGGCGGTCCGTCCGCCCCGGCCGTGAAGGGCTCCGGCGTGATGGCTCCCCTCCTCAGCCGGCCCGGCCGTGCGGCGGGCGTGCACTCCGTCCTCCCGTCTCCCGACATCCTCCTCCTCACGCAGCGGCAGAACGAATGAGACCCGGGCGACCCTGCGTCGTCCCGATCCCAGGCTCAACTTTCGTTCATTTCTGCTCCGTGCAGAGGAGGATTTCGCATGCGTTTCCTGAAGCTCGTCCGCGGTCTCGCCGGTGCCGCGGCTTTCGCCATCGTTTTGTCTGCCATCGCTTGGCCCGCCTTCGGCCAGGCCACCCCGCCGCCGTCGCAGATCCCCACCGTCACCCAGACGATCGAGGTCACGGCCACCCGCACGCCCGCGGACGTCGAGACCGTTCCGGCTTCGATCACCATCATCTCCGGCGAGGAGCTGGAGGCGCGAGGCGTCCTCGACCTGCCCTCGGCCCTGGCCCTCGCGGCCGGCGTCTCGGTCGCGCCCGGCGGCGACGCCGGCCCGGCCGCCTCCGTCCCCGAGATCTGGGGCCTGCGGGAGTTCGACGCCTTCCTGCTGGTGGTGGACGGGGTGCCCTGGGGCGGCGCCTTCAACCCGGCCCTGCCCTCCCTCGACCTCACCAACGTGGAGCGCATCGAGGTCCTGCGCGGTGCGGCGCCCGTGATGTACGGCGCCACCTCGTTCGTGGGCGTCATCCAAGTCATCCACCGCGCCGCCGGAGCCTCGGGCCGCTACGGCTCGCTCTTTGGCGGCAGCTACGGGAGCTACGGCGCGGCCTTCTCGTCGCCGCTGCCCGGCTCCGGCAATTTCCAGCAGTCGCTCACGGTCGATGGCGAGAAGCGGGGGTTCAAGGACGACCGCACCAACTTCGACCGCGGCCACATCCTCTACCGCTCCTCCTTGAAGGCCGCGGGCGGCAGCTTCCGCTTCGACCTCGACGGTTCAATCGTCAACCAGGACCCGGCGAGCCCCCGCGTGCGCGCCGGCCAGTCCCTCTCTCCTCTCAATCCGGTCGACGCCAATTACAATCCCAGCGACGCCAAGCTGGACGAGGACCGTCTCCACTTCGTCGGCGGCTATGACCGCGACCTTTCGGGGTTGGCGGGCGGCTCCTGGTCCACCACCCTGGCGCTGACCCATTCGACGCGCGACACCGTCCGCGGCTTCCTGACCGCCTTGTCCAACACCGACCCCAATGCCGCGGGCTTCGAGCAGGACCTGAAGACCGACGACGTCTATTTCGACACCCACATCGCCTGGAAGCTGGGAGCGAACGCCCGTCTGATCGCCGGCTTCGATCACCTCTACGGCAAGGCCAAGGCCGACTCGGAGACCTTCGACTACTTCGTGCCCCTGAGCGGCCACGGGGCTCCGTCGAGCGAGGATCAGCCCCGCGACATGGGCTTCGACCTGGAAGACACGCGCAATTTCTCGGGCCTCTACGTGCAGACCGAGTGGGACGCGACACCCCGCTTCCACGTGCTGGCGGGCCTCCGGCTCAACCACACGGTGGAGAAGATCGAGGCCGGCGAGGAGGAGCTCGACCGTCTCACCGCCAAGGAGGAGGAAGAGGGGGAAGGGGAGAGCGAGCGCACGGAGACCCGCCCCAGCGGCGTGATCGGCTTCAACTGGCTGGCCTGGAGCGAGGGAGACAAGGGCCTCTGGCTGTTCGCCGACTACCGCGACACGTTCAAGCCGGCGGCTCTCGACTTCGGCCCCGAGGCCGAGCCCGACATCCTCGAGCCGGAGTTTGCGAACAGCCTGGAGGTGGGACTCAAGAGCCGCCTCGGCAGGTTCGAGTGGGAGCTCACGGCCTTCCAGATGGACTTCGAGAACCTGGTCATTGGCTCGACCAACGAAGAGGGCCTGCCGGAGCTGATCAACGGCGGCAAGCAGCGGTTCAAGGGCGTGGAGCTCGATCTGCGGGTGCGCCTCACCCCGGACCTCGTGGCCCAGGGGACCTACGCCTGGCACGACTCCAGGTTCCGCGACTTCGAGCAGGAGTTCGACGGCGTGCCCACCCAGCTCTCGGGCAACCGGCTGGAGATGACGGCCCGCAACCTGGGATCGCTCGGCCTGATCTACGCCCCGACCCATGGCTTCACGGGCTTCGCGCTCGCCAACTACGTGGGCGACCGCTTCCTCAACAAGCGCAACACGGCGCTCGCCCCGTCCTACACCGCCTGGTCCGCCGGGATCGGCTATCGCTATGACAGGTGGGACGTGCAACTGTCGGGCGAGAACCTCAGTGACACCCGGCCGCCGGTGGCGGAGAGCGAGCTGGGCGACGCCCAGTACTACCTCCTGCCGGCCCGCAGCGTCCGGCTCAGCCTCGGCCTGCGGTTCTAGGGACCTGCCGGCTCCACCTCCGCCTCCGCCTCCGTCTCCGTTTCCTCCCATGGGGGGGAACGGCGGCGGGGGCGGGCAGGGGACCGACGGCGTTGATCTTCTCCTTCAGGGCCGTGTACTTGCCGTCGAGGGTCTCGAAGACGGTGGCGATCTGCTCCAGACGCTGGTCGAGGTCGATCGTCCAGTGCTCGTTCTTGACCGGCTCGAGCTTCATGCCGCTCAGCCGGTAGGAGAGGGCGTCGAAGCGCATCGGGACGGGACCGACGTGGATCTTGGCGGCGAGGATCTCCGCCCCCTCCTCCAGGTAGCGGAAGAGGTCGTGGAGCACGGCGCCCGCGAGCGTCACCCGCGCCTCCCGGGTGGCGAGGCGCACGCTCCCCGTCTCGGGCTCCACCATCACGTCTGACTCGTCGAGCAGGGCGCGGAGGAACCGGCAGCCCAGAACCGACTGTCCAGGCTCCTTGGGGATGACGACGTCGCTCCGCTCGTCCGTCTCCGGGGCCTCGTCGAGCCACGGGGCCTTGAAGTCCCCCTCGACACCGGCCTGGCGCAGCAGGGTGAGCACCGTGCCCAGCCAGGTCTTGGCCGTGCTGGCCACGTAGAGCACGGTGCCGTCGATCGCGGCCTCGATGATCGCGGTGCGCGGCGCCTGGCGCGACGCCGACTCGGCCTCGGCCAGCTCGCGCAGCTTCTTGCGGGTCTTCGAGCCCACGAAGGTCTTGCCCGTGGCCTCCATCTCGGTCTTCACCAGCTCGCGCAGCCGCTCCTTGACGGCCGTCGCGTCCGGCCGGATGCGATCGACCCGCACGCGGAAGACGTACCGCCCCTTGGCCACCTCGTAGGGGGCGTCGAGCTCGAAGGGCACGAAGCCCATGCGCTCGCGCGCCTCCGAGCCCGGCTCGATCTCCCAGAAGCGGGCGCGCTCGAAGTCCGGCCCCTCCGGGGGCACGACCACGTTGAACCGGGTCACGGCGACCGTGGCGCTCAACAGTCCCATCGCAAACCTCCTGCTGCTTGCCGGTCACACCGGCGGAAAGAGGAGGGATCTTAGCCGATGGGAGGGGGCTTGGGGGGATCGGCGGGTGTAGCGGGCGTCGCCTCGGGAGGAGCCGCCTTCTCCGCCTCCGGAGCTTTCGCCGGGGTCTCCGAGGCAGGATCAACCGGCGCGATGGGCTCGACCTCGGGAGTCTCCTCTTCAGCAGCCGCATCGGCCGGCTCCAGGGAAACCTCGTCCGTCGCGGGCTCCTGCGCCTCGACTTGGTCATCAAATTCGACTGCTCCGTCCGATCGGTCCGATCCGTCGGATTCAACAACCACCGCCGGCTCCGCCTCGCCCTCGCCCGCCTGGTAAACCTGGACATCGCCCTGGCTACTGGGGCCCTCGCTCTCAGAGCCCAGATTCACGGTGAAAACCTGGCCGATGTCCGAATCGACGTAGAGGTCTTCGACCGCCTGGTCGGCGGCAGCGAGCTTCCTGGGAGCAGCGGCCTTCTGCACGTAGGGGCGATCCGCCGCCCACTCGCCGCGCAGCTCGCCGGAGATGATGAGGGCGTTCAGGTAAGACTCCAGATCCTGGGAAGCCCAGGCGATGCGCTCGGCCTCGGCGCGGAAGCGGTCGAGCTCGGCCATGGTCGCGCGGTCGCCCCGGCGTTGGGCCTCGGCGCGCAGGGCTCGCAGGGTTTCGGCGAACCGCCGCTGCGCCTGCTGCACGCGCTGGAGCTGCCGGGCCTCGGCCGCGCTGAGCCCGCCGCCCTGACGCTGGCGCAGACCCTCGCGGCCGTAGTTGGACCGCAGCATCCGGTAGGAGTCCGAGGCGATGCGGATCCCCTCCGCGATCTGAGGATTGCTCACCCCGGCGTGAGCCCAGCTCACACGCAGGGCTCCGAGGTCGGAGCTGCCCAGGTCGATGCTGCCGAAGAGCTCCTCGCCGGGATGGGCAAGCGCCGCGTCGATCGTCTGGACCCGGCCCTGAAACTGCCCCAGCGCGGCGAGGAAGGAGGAGTGCCGCGGATTCTTGGGATCGAGCTTCCCCTGCGCCGCCTGGCCCACACCGTCCAGCGCCGCCAGCGTCGTCCGCACGAGTTGCCGGGCCTCGACCCGCTGCACGGGAGGAGCCGCGTAGACGCCTGCCACGGCGAACAGAAAAACCAGGACTGCGACAAGACCGGACCTTCTCATACAACGCTCCGATAGGTGGACCAGCATCGAGCTGCTCGATCCATCATACGTGGCAGCGGGCTGGAGTGTCCAAGGGAGGAAAAGCAGGTCTTCAGACTGGAACAATCAAGGCGGCGCCACTGCGGGATCAGTGACGCCGCCTTCACCTCAAAAAAGGAGAAAGACCATGGCCGCGGATGATACCCGGGTCCCTATCGCATGGGAAGAGGCCCGGCCTTGGTGCCTTGGTTCGTCAACCTCAAAGGAACTCGACCTTGCCCTTCATCTCTTCAGCCGTCAAAGCCTCGTAGATCAAGATCAGGCTGCGGATGAGGTCACCGACCGAGCGGGAGGTCCGGTGGCAGTAGGCCACACCCCAATGATCGGTGGTTTGGCTGGCGATCCGGAGGAAATCCGCGTCATGCGTCACGATGACCCGCCGAGTGGCGCGAGCAAACTGCAGATGGTCCTCATCGGCGCGAGTGCGTAGTCCGGCCCCAGAGGTCGTCGTGACATCGGCGCCGTGGCGGCGAAGGGCGTGAGCGACAGAGGGATTTACGTGCTCGTCGAGATGAAAGCGAACACGTTCAGCCACGGCCGAGGGCCTTCAACTTCTCCTGCAAGGGGGACGGGTTGTTCCGCCGGAAAGCCTCTGCAAAGGCAACGTCATCGTCGATCGAGCGGTCGACTTCCTGCTGATGGTCGTAGTAGTAGGCCATGGCCGCATAGAGGGCCGCCAGAGAGAGATCGTACTGGCCTGCGATCTCCTCCAAGGCCTGCCCCAGCCGGAGGTGCATCAGGACGACGTCGGCTACGGTAATGCGGGTACCGGAGATCCGCGGCTTTCCACCGCGCATTCCAGGGGTGACTTCAACATGTCGATCCAGGGCGGTTTCCATTTCGATCTCCTGCCTCAGTATAGAACCGCACCTCGGTCTTGTCACTTGACCCGCTGGGGCCCCTGGGGCCGGCGTGATCCCTACTCCGCAAAAACCAGCAGCAGCTCCGTCCACATCTTCCCCGCGATGCGGTCCCGCGTTGCCGGGAGGAACCGCGCCTTCTTCGCCGCTTCGAGGGCCGTCTCCTCGAAGCCGAGGCCGGAGTTGTCGCCGTCGCGGATCTTGAGGTCGATCACCTGACCGTTCTCGTCCACCAGCACGGCGACCCGGATGGCGACCTTGCGGCCACTCCCCTTGGCGGCAGCGGGATAGGGATAGGAGGGAAGATGCTGGATCTCCGCCTCTTCCACGTGCGGTAGGCCCCGCCGGATCAAATCCCCCAGCTTCATCGGCTCCACGGGACCTGGAGCGGGCGCCGGCGTCTTCGCCACCGGCTTGGGGTGCGGAGTGTGCGTGGGCTGGACGGGCATGGGCTCCACCGGCGGGGATGCGGTCGGCCTGAGGTCCGCGGTCGATGCCGGGAGCACCTTCGGTTCCGGAGGACGGGGCTCCGCGCTCCGGGCTCTCTCCGGCCGCCGTGCCAGCCAGACGCCGGCACCGGCGAGGACGAGCACGGCTCCGGCCACGGCGATCCAGAGCCCGGTGCGACGGGACGATCTTGCCACCGCGGCTCCCCGCAATGGCGGAGCCTCCGGCTTCGGAGGCTCGGGAGCAGGACGGACGCGCATGGGGCGCGAGGCCCAGGTGGAATCCAGATCCTCCGGCGATGCGATGCGCTGGGTGGGCTGCAAGCCGGGAGAGGGTGTCGTGGTCCGGGGCGGCGCGGGCGAGAAGGGGATCACCTCAGCCAGGGGAGGATTCGCGGACTCGGTCCTCAGGGTGGCCTCGCTGGTGAGCGTGGTGATTGTGCCAGTGGCAGGGGTCGTCGCCATCCCAAACTGGAGGTCGAGATGGTCCTGGGTCGAGCCCGGCGGCTCCTGAGAGGGCACCGAGCCGGGGGCGATCGGCAGGAGCACGCGAAAGACCCCCTCCGTCTCCTGGCGGGTGAGGGGGAAGCGGTCCTGGAGCAGGGTCAGCTCCCAGACGAAGTCCTCGGCGCTGGCCATGCGCTCCTCCGGCTTCTTGGCCAGCGACTTGAGGACGATCGCCTGCAGCTCCGCGGGAACCCGGCCCTCGGGGTCCGTGGTGGCGAAGTCCAGGGGTGGCCGGAAGAGGTGGCCAGCCATGAGGGCCGCGGGCTCCGAGCCCGTCACGGGAGAGCAGCCGGTCAGGAGCTCGTAGAGCACCACGCCGAAGGAGTAGAGGTCGCTCCGCTCGTCGAAGGCCGCACCGCTGAAGCGCTCGGGCGAGCCATAGCGAGGCTTGCCCAGGAATACGCCGGTGGTGGTGAGCCCGCCCTGGCCCTCCAGGGTCTTGGCGATCCCCAGGTCGATCAGCTTCACCAGCGGATTGCCGTCCACGTCCCGGGTGAGCATCAGGTTGTCCGGCGAGACGTCGCGATGGACGATCTTGTGGCGGTGGAGGTAGCCAAGGGCCTTGAGCGACTGGCGGGCGATCTCCAGGGTGAGCGAGACCGGCGGCGGACCATAGCCGTTCAGGACCTCCAGGAGATTCCAGCCGTCGATGTACTCCATGACGATGAACGCCTGGCCGTCGCTGCCCACGGCGAAGTCGTGAAGGGTGGCCACGTTGGGATGGCGCAGCTTGATGGCCGCCTTGGCCTCGCGCAGGAAGCGGTCCGCCGCCTCCCCCACCGCCTCGCTCTGGGAGCGGATCACCTTGACGACGCGGATCTCGTCCAGCAGACGGTGGCGGACCTTGTAGATGGCCCCCATGCCGCCCTCGCGGATCTTTTCGAGGATCTCGTACTTGCCGTCGATCTGCTCGTTGAGGAGAAGGGCCACGCCTGTCCTGCCTTCTGGAGTCGGACTGTGCTCTCGGGAAATCCTCTCAATGATAGCAGGTGGCTACTCCGTGAACTCCAGGATCACCTCCGTCCACATCTTCCCCGGCTTGTCGTGGCGGGTGGCAGGCTGGAAGGAGATCCGCTTCGCCGCGGCGAGGGCCGTCGCGGCGAAGCCCAGGTCCTCCGGGGGAGCTCCTTCGCGGATACGGGCGTCGATCACCCGGCCCCGCTCATCCACCAGCAGGGCGAGGCGCACGTCCGGCCGCAGACCCGTACCGCGGGCCGCGGTCGGATAGGCATAGCGGGGGAGGCCGAGGGGCACGGGCTCTTCGACGCCGGGACCCGGTTTGAGCAGGCCCGGCGGCTGGTCGCCTTCCTCCCAGACCGGCGGGACGCGCCGGGCCAGGGCCAGGGCAGGCGCCGCAGGAATGGGCTTCGCGATGGGCACCGATCTGGGCTTGAATTTCGACGGAGGAGGGAGCGGAGCGGGCTCGGGCGTGGCCGCTACGACGACTGGAGCCGGAGCCGGAGAGGGAGCGGGCTTCGGCGGCTCGGGCTCCACGGAGCGCTCAATGACCTCCGGGATCTCCGGCGCCGGAGCCGGGGCCGGCTTCTTCGTCACCCGGGGTGGAGGCACCGGCGCGGTCCGCGGAGGAACGGCGGCCCACTTCGGAGCCTCCTTGGGCCGCTGCTCCGCGTCGGGCCGCCAGAATCCCCGGGCCACGACGAACAGCACGAGCAGCACCGCCGTGGACAAGGCCAGCCGGAAGAGGAGAGGTGAGCTCTCCGGCGTCATCTCCCCCGACAGGGGCGGAGCGGGAGCGCCCCAGGTCACCTCGTCCACCGAGGTCTCCGGCTCCGGAACCGCCGTGGACATCCCCAGTGGGAGCCCGCCGGAGCGGGTAGTCTCCGAATCGGCCGAGCGAAGGTAGAGAGAGTCCTCCTCTTCATCCTTCTCTTCCCTGTCGTCCCTGCTGTCCCTTTCGTCCCTTTCTTCAACCCTGGGCACCCCAAACAGCATCCCCAGATCCGCCTCCGAGATCGGATACCGCGCCTGCACCGCGGCGAGGGCGCCGGCGAACTCCTCGGCCGTGGGGATGCGATCCGCGGGCCGCTTCTCCAGGGCATCGAGAAGGATCTTCCGCAGATCGTCGGGAATCCTCCCCTCGGGATCGCTCTCCTCGAAGCCGAGGGGCGGCTGGGAGAGGTGGCCCGCCATGAATGAGAGGGGATCGTGGCCGGAGATGGGGCAGCGGCCCGTCAACAGCTCGTAGAGCACCACGCCGAAGGAGTAGAGGTCGCTGCGTTCGTCTGCGGGCTCGCCGCCGAACTGCTCGGGCGAGGCGTAGCGCGGCTTGCCGAGGAAGACGCCCGCGTCCGTGGCCCCGGCGGTGTCCTCCAGAGCCTTGACGATGCCGAGGTCGATGAGCTTGACCAGGGGGAGGCCGTCGACGTCCCGGGTGAGCATGAGGTTGTCGGGCGAGACGTCGCGGTGGATGATGCGGTTGCGATGGAGGACCCCGAGGGCCTTGAGCGATTGCCGGGCCATCTCCAGCCCCAGCGACAGAGGGGGCGGGCCATGGCGCCTCAGGATCTCCCGGAAGGTCCAACCGTCGATGAACTCGCTGACGAGATAGGCGTCGCCGTCCGGATCGACGGCGAAGTCGTAGAGCACCGCCAGGTTGGGATGCCGCAGCCGGCTCGCCACCCGCGCCTCCTTGAGGAAGCGGGCTGCCGCCTCCTCGCTCCCCACAGCCCACGAGCGGATCACCTTGATGGCCCGCACCTCGTCCAGCAACCGGTGCCGCACCTTGTAGACGGCGCCCATCCCCCCCTGCCGGAGCCGCATCAGTACCTCATACTTCTCTTCGAACGATCCGTGCAGAAGCGCCATGGGAGCCTCCCTTCCCGCGAATCGCGCTTCCACATGGTAGCAGGATGTTCTTCCCCGCCTAATCCCCCACCACCCCATCCACCAGCCGCCGCCGCATGGTGCGCACGCGCTTGTGGCGGGAGCGGCGCTCGAAGAGGCGGATCTGGAGGAGCTCGCGGTCGGCGTGGTCGATGGTCCGCTCCAGGCTCTCGGTGCCGTGGCGGGTGGCCCAGCCCAGGGAGAAGGGGTGGACGCCCACGGCGCTGGCCGTCACCCGCAGCCGCTGCCCCACCTCGGCCACGAACCGCGCCGGAGCCCCCAGCAGCAGCAGGAGGAACTCGTCGCCCCCCATGCGCACCACCGCGTCCTCGGCGCGGGCGTTCTGCAACAGGAAACGGCTGATGCGCACGAGGATCTCGTCCCCGGCCTGATGCCCGTAGGCGTCGTTGTATTCCTTGAAATTGTCCACGTCCACCACGATGGCGCCCCAAGTGTCCAGAGTGCCCAGCCGCTTCTCCACCTCCTTCAGGAACCGGCGGTTGAAGCAGCCGGTCAGGGGGTCGCGCAGACTCTGCTCGTGGAACCGGTTCTCCAGCGTCTTGCGGTGGGTGATGTCCACCAGGATGCCGTGGTAGAGCGTCTCGCCGGTCTCGGGGTCCTCCACCGCGTGGCAGGTGTCGAGCACCGTCCGCTCCTGGCCGTCCGGCCGGCGCAGCACGAGCTCGTATTCGCGCACCACTCCGTAGCGGCTCAGCCGCTCCGTCTCCTCGCTGCGCAGATCGGGATCGGCGAAGAGGTCCTGGGCATGGAAGCGCCGCAGCTCGTCGAGCGAGGAGACGCCGAAGATCTCCAGGCAGGCGGGGTTGGCGTCCAGGATCTCCCCGTCCTGGGTGGTGATGTAGATCCCCTCGCGCACGTTGGCGATGAACTGCCGCAGCGTCTCGGGGTCTTCGAGGTTCCGAAAGCGTCCTTGGGTCATGTTGGATACTCCGGCGAGAAACGGCTCGCCCAAGTCGCGCTACTACTAAGTAGGCAATTTCGGGGCCAGCTTCCCGGAATCCCCTGGCAACGCCCTCGCGTTACGCGGGATACAGGCGCCCGGCGCTCCCGCCCGGGTGACCTCCGGAGGATCTTTCAGGATGAGCCGAGTCGTTTTCGCCCTGGCCTTGTGCCTTTTTACCCTCCCCGCCCTGGCCGAGGAGGCTCCGCCCTGCGCCAAGGGCCAGAGCCTGCGGGAGGAGGACAAGACGACCGGCGTGGTAGTGCAGAAGACCCGGGTCACCCCCAAGCCCGACAGCTTCGACCCCCTTCTGCTCTGGACCTCGGACGAGCCCGATTCCGTCACCTTCGCCGTGCTGGGCAACGGCGCCAGCGCGCGCTATGCCCACTGCGCCACGCTGACCCTCTCCGTGGATGGCCGGGCCCTGGTGATGACCAAGCCCAAGCACGAGCAGGAAGCCGGCGGCGCCCGGGTGGTGGAGTACCTGACCTCCGACGTCGCCTGGGTCGAAGCCGAGAAGCTCGGCGCCGCCAAGGCCGTGCGCTACAAGATCTGCAACGACGAATTTCACGCCCCCCCGGAGTTCGTCTGCCAGGCCCGGGACGTCATCGAGTCCGCCGCTGCCTGGCGCAAGGCGCGGGCGGCGAAGACCCCGGGAAGTCCCTAGGCCCCGGCCGCGAGGGCTGCCACCGGTTCGAGCTGGTCTACATCGCTGCGGACCGCATCGTCGTTCTTCTGGGCTTGGACCGGGAGCGCAGAGGTCTCGCGGAGGAGCCGGCCGGGCTCCGGATTCGGTGGAATGGTTCGGAGCCCGCCGAAAATCCCGTCGCCTTCTTTGCCTGCCTTGGGCCAACCAAATGTAGATTTAGCTATTTGAGGATTGGAAGACGGTGACTCCGGCAGCGATTCCGGGCGCTGGGGCGGGTTGGTCAGGAGCGGATAGAACTCGACCTGTCTCTGCAGCATAGCCAAACGAACCCGGAGTTTCCGGGATTCTCTGAGTACCTCCTCTAGTCCTTCCAGGAGAGCTATATCATCGCTCACTTCTCTCCTTCGCTGAAGCGAAGTCCTCAATATGCAAATTCCGCTCCCGCCTGGGGGAGGTAGGTTGCGTCTACGGCCGACGGGGCATCGCAAGCAGAGGCAGACCGCATCCACAGACGACGGAACGCCGTAAGCAGAGGCAAACCGTCGTAAGCAGAGGCAGGCCGTCGCCGGCGGACGCAGATCATCGTAAGCAGAGGCAGGCTGTCGTCGGCAGAGGCAGTCCGTCATAAGCAGACGCAAACCGTCGTAAGCAGAGGCAGGCCGTATTAAGCGGATGCAGGCCGTCGTCGGCAGACGCAGATCATCGTAAGCAGAGGCAGGCTGTCGTCGACAGAGGCAGTCCGTCATAAGCAGAGGCAAACCGTCGTAAGCAGAGGCAGGTCGTATTAAGCGGACGCAGGCCGTCGTAAGCAGACGCAGATCATCGTAAGCAGAGGCAGCCCATCGTCGACAGAGGCGGCCCATCGCAGGCAGAGGCAGGCTGCCTCCACAGACGACAGGCCGTCGTAAGCAGAGGCAGCCTGCATCGATTGACGACGGGCTGTCGTAAAAAGAGGCACGAGGCGCGACAGCCCCCTCCCTTGTAGTACCCTTTTCTAAACTCTGAGCGGAAGATCCGCAGGAGATCCAAGTCCCCGATGAGCGATCCCCGTCACCGGCTGCGCATCCTCCACATCTCCGACCTCCACGAGCGGGGTCCGCGGGAGAAGGAGCCCTGGCGTCGCCGACGGGTGCTTGGGGACGCCTGGGACCACAACCTCGCCGAGCTGCTCCAGGATGGCCCGGTGGACCTCGTCTGTTTCACCGGGGATGCGGCCGATTGGGGGCTGGAGGCGGAGTACGGTCCGGTCACCGACTTCTTCACCGCTCTCCTCGACCGGCTCCGCCTGACACCCGATCGCCTTTTCGTGATTCCGGGCAACCACGACATCGAGCGCCCTATCTATAAGGATGGATGGGCTCGACTCCGCGAGCTCGCCCCTCGCGTCGACCGTCTCGAGCTGGCCCGCTGGATGGCTGGAGGATCACCGCCCCTCGGACTGGAGGCCGACTGGCGAGACGGCATCCTCGCCCGGCAGGCCGCCTACCGCCGCTGGGTCCGGGAAGGGCTCGGCCGGCCGGAGCTGGACCCCGAGCGGTCGCCCCACGGCCGGCTGGGCTATCGCTCGACCCTCGAGATCCCAGGCTGGGGCTTCCCCATCCACCTCCTCGGCCTCAACACCGCCTGGCTCTGCGGGGACGATCACGACACCGGCCACCTCTGGCTCACCGACGACCAGCTCATGAAGCTGGCGAGCGATTCCAAGGGCGACCCGCTCCCCGGTCTCCGCCTGGTCCTGATGCACCACCCCTTCCACGACCTGGCTGACGGCGCCCACTGCCGCAAGCTTCTCGCCGGCCGGGCCGACCTCGTCCTGCGCGGCCACCTCCACGAGCAGACCGTCGAGACCTGGGCCGACCCCGACCGCACTGTCCGCCAACTCGCCGCCGGCTGCCTCTACGAGGGGGACCGGGCGGATCACTACCCCAACGCCTGCCAACTCGTGACGATCGGCCTCGATGACGCCGGACGTCCGCTCCAGATCGACCTCCGTTTCCGGGCCTTCTCCCCAGGCGGTGGCCACTGGCATGACGACGACAGCCTCTATGCGGAAAGTCGTGGAGGGCGTCTGACCTGGGTCTTCCCCAGGCCCGCCACCCCTCGCTCCACGATCCGGAATCCCTACGATCCCTGGACTCCCGTGACCCCGCCCCGCTTCGTGGGCAGGACCGACCTGTTCCGCCGGCTGGAGGCAGCCCTGGAAGAAGGCCGCAGCGTCTCTCTCGTCGGAGACTGGCGGATCGGAAAGTCCTCCATCCTCCAGACCTGGTTCCAGCGCCAGAGTGGTAGAGGACGGGAGGTGCGGCTCCTGAGCGGAGAGGAAGGGGAAGGAGTTTCCCCGCGGACGCTCGTGGAGAAGATCACGGGCTATCAGCTCGCTCACGAGGAGGCCGACCCGGTGGCCGATGCACTGGACCGCTGGGCTCAGAGCGCGGGCCGGCCCGGCCTTCCTCCGCTGATTCTGGTTGATGAATTCGACGGGATTGTCCCAAGATTCGACGAGCGCTTCCTTGAGCGACTGCGTGGGATGCTGGGAAGAATAGCCCTCGTCGTTGCTTCACGACAGGATCTGGATCGGCTCCACGAGGAAATTGGCCGGACATCACCGTTTCAGAACCGATTCGAACTCCATTCTATGGGCCTGCTAGAACAAGAAGCTGCCGAGGAACTCATTGGATGGAGCCGTAGTATGTTGAGTCCAGGGGACCACGAGCTCATGCGGCAATGGGCGGGTCGGCATCCATTCTATCTGCAATTACTTGGTCACCATCTCATCCATGCCCGGACGACAGGCGAGGATATTTCTTTGTCTCTCGATAGATTCCGCTGCGAGGCGGAAGCCCGATTGCGGGAGATCTGGAGAATCCTCCAGGAGCGGGACCGGAACAGCCTGCTCGGGGTACTTGAAGGAAGGGTGGCCGACCGCTTGAGCCTGCGCTCGCGGGGGATCGTCTCAGAAGGAAAACCCTTTGGGAATGTCTTGATGGAATGGCTGCGGGAGGAGTTTTGACTCGCGAAACTCAACTCCCAGGCTATTGGAGATTCCTCTGGATGCTCTTCATGCAGCCGGTCTCCCTCCATTTTCTTCTTAGGGAAACCGGGATTGAGGATCCGGACGCTGCCGGCTGGAGACTCTGGCGAGCCGGGGGAGTTAAACAAGTTTATGTGAAGAAGCTGACAACCCTCCTAGGGACGATTCCGATTGGCACCGCCGTGTCAGTTCTGTTGTTTTCAAAACTTCTTGGGTTTCAGGTTAATTTTACCAACATGCTCGTGGGCGTCGCCTTGAGCATCGCCTTTGGCATCGCCTTGGGCGTCGTCGTGGGCGTCGCCTGGGGCATCGCCTTGGGCGTCGTCGTGGGCGTCGTCGTGGGCGTCGCCTTGGGCGTCGCCGGGAGCGTCGCCGAGAGCGTCGTCGGGGGCGTCGCCGTGGGCGCCGTCGTGGGCATCGCCGGAGGCGTCGTCGGAGGCGTCGCCGGAGGCGTCGCCGGAGGCGTCGCCGGGAGCCTCAACTTGGGCGTCGCCTTGGGCGTCGTCGGGGGCATCGTCGGGGGCGTCGCCGGGGGCATCGTCGGGGGCGTCACCTTGGGAATCATCGGGGGCTTTTCTGCGTTGATCGCCGCTCTCCGAATTCCTATTTACCTTCTTGAAGTTCCTCTCCAAGGGTTCCTTTATCTTGAAGATTTCCGAGCATCCCGAATGCTTCGGTTCACTCCGGTCCTCTATCATGATATGAGCTTCCTGCCCCATCCTTTTCTTTCCCGTCATATTGTGCAGACAGCGGAGACGGACCCTGTACTGGCACGACAAGTTCTGGAGGCCTGCACGCGAGCGCCGGGGCAGAGGGGAAATGGGCGGAGAGCTCTTGCAGCGCTCCAAGCCAGTGAGCTCGCGAATGCTGCCCGAGTGCACAGGTTCGGTGAGCTTCCCGAGCTCAGGGGAACTTGGCTCCCGGGACTCGAAGGTGCCGACCCTCTTCTTCGAGGTTTTGCGGAAGTTGCCCGCTTCCTTGCATCCGCGGCGGAGACGTCGATCCCTTACCATCGTCTCCAGAAACTGAATTGGGCTGATAACGAGTTGAAGGCCCTGAGAACTCGGCTCCTCCAACAGAAGAGCCATTTGGCACAGGTCCTCCGCACCGGCCCCCTCCCAGTCTGGGAAGAGGTGACCGCCGAGCTTAGTCGGACGGCTGAAGCCGAAGCTTCCCGCCTCCTCCCCAACCCCTTTCGTGCCAAGGAACCCCTCAGCCCCGAGCAGGGACGCGAGGTCTTCCGCGGTCGGGAGGACTTGGTCCACACCATCGAGACTCTCCTCGGAGAACCGGGAAAGGGCAGTTCCATCGCCTTGCTGGGGCCGCGGCGTACCGGCAAGACCTCGCTTCAGAAGATGCTACCCCTGCTTCTCCCGGACGCCGTCTGCATCTTCTTTGACCTCCAGGACAACCCAATCGACTCTCCCGCTTCCTTCTTCTCCGCTCTGGCGCGCCGAGCGCGGGAGCAGGCACGGCGCGAGCGGCAACTGGATCTCCCCCAATTACTGGACGGTCCGCCGTTCGAGATGGGGAGCCGGTGGCTTGAATCCCTCGACAACCTCCCTGGCGGCCTGCGCGTCCTCCTCTGCATCGACGAGTTCGAACGGCTGGAGAGCCTCTTCCCTGGTTCGCGACTCGAGTTGCTCCAGCTCCTGGGGCTCATCCGGGCGACCATCCAGCACCGGCAGCGGATTCGGGTCCTGGTGGCCGGGGCGGCACCGTTCGAGGAGTTGGACGCCCTCTGGAACGATCACCTCATCAACGCCCGGGAGATCCGCATCGGATTCCTGGAACGAGAGGCAGCCCTTGGGCTCCTTCGCAAGCCCATCTCCGAGTTCCCGGACGACGCCGTGCCTGAGGAGGTGGCGGCGGCGATCTTCGAGCGGACGGGCGGCCAGCCCAATCTGGTGCAGCTTTATGGGTCCCTGCTGGTGACCCGACTCAACGAGCAGGACAGGCGCCAAGCAGAGTTGACGGATGTGGCTCGGGTGGAGGCGGACGTACTGACTCAGGAGACCTACTATTTCCGCAACACCTTCCAGGAAGCTCCTCCGGCGGCCCGGGCGGCGCTGCTCGATCTGGCGTACGAGAGGACTCCGACCATGGAAGCGCCGACCCGCAGGTGGTTGCGGCGGCGATTGCTCCTCACCGAAGAGGGGCGGCTGAGCATACCGGTGCTGGGAGCGTGGATCCGGGCGGAGGAGGGGGAGTAGGCCTCCTCGCACGCCGCGTGCCGAGATCGTGCGTCTCGTCGTTTGTCTCCGCGCCCAACTCTTCCCTTGCGTACCCAGAATGCGTTATCTTTGACGCCACCGGGAAGACTCCCTATACTCGGACCATGACCGAGCTGACGAGGAGAGCGCTGCACCGCGAGGGCGGCACAGGGGCTGGCAAGAGCCGGCCGGAGGAGGAGACTGACTCCGGCGGGAGCCTGCTCCTGCGCTGGGTCCGACGTCCGGACGGTCGCATGGAGCTCTTGGAGCTGCCGCTCACCCGGGAGGATTACCTCAATCCGCGGTTCGGAGACAAATGGGTGCAGGGCAGACCGCACGGCAGGGCCATTCTGGATCTGGCGGATCGGCTGGAGCGCAGCTTCGACTCCCGGCCCGAGCTCGTGGTCCTCATGGATGTCCAACACCTTCTCGGGCGAGGCCTGCCCAAGCCCGCACCAGACGTCTCGGTCATCCGCGGCGCCCGCCATCCAGATCGCATCAATCGCAGCTACAACATGGCCAAGCAGGGCGTGCCGCCGTGCCTGATCATCGAGGTGGTCTCGCCGCACGACGCCCGCATCCGGGAGGTCGACGAGGTCGACAAAGTGCAGCTTTATCAGCAGATCAAGGTGCCCGAGTACCTGCTGCTGGAGCTGCCGCGCGAGCCTTCCGGCCGCCTCCGGATCTTCGGGCACCGGCTGGACTCGGCCGGGACTTACCGAGACATCGTGCCCGACGAGCAGGGCCGGCTGCTCTCTGAGACCACGGGGCTGTGGTTCTCCATCTCGCCGAAGGGGGACCAGGTGGTGATCCGAGACGTGGCCACCGGGGAGCTGGTGCGAACCTCCAAAGAAGAGAAGAAAGGCAGGTTACGCGCTGAGGCGAAAGCGGCTGCGGAGGCCGCCGCCCGGCAAGCCGCTGAAGAGGCCCGCCGCGCCGCCGAAGATCAGGCGGCCATCGCCGAGACCGAGCTCGCCCGTCTGCGCGCCGAAATCGAGCGCCTGCGCTCCGGCGGATGACGGGAAGTCGCCCGCCTACACCCCAAAATACCGCGCATCCGGATGGTGGAACACCAGCGCCGAGACGCTCGCTTCGGGGTCCATCATGTCTCCTTCGGTCAAGTGGACGCCGATCTCTTCGGGTTGCAGGGCGTGGAAAAGCTCGCGCTGGAAGGCTAGGTCGGGGCAGGCGGGGTAGCCGAAGCTGTAGCGCTTGCCACGGTAGCGGGCGGCGAGCTTGTCTTCCAGAGGCAGATCGTCGGCGTCCGGGAAGCCCCAGCGCTGCGCGCAGGCAGGCGTGGAGCCATTCGGCGGCGGCTTCGGCGGTCTCCAGAGCCAGGGCCGCGAAGGCGTGGCTCTTGAGATACTCGCCCTGGTGCTTCCAGGCCTCCACCCTTTCGCGACGCCTTCTCCCGCGGTGGTGACGAAGAGGGCGACGTGGTCTCCGGGCAGGACGTAGTCGGCGAGGCTCAGGCCGCCCGTCCCGGTTCTGGCGCGGGAAGTCCCAGGCGGCGACGGGCTCGCCCGTCTCGCGGGTCGAGCAGGGTGACGCGGTTGCCTTCCGCTTCGCGCGGGGAAGAAGCGCCAGACGGCCCGGGCTTTCAAGGCGCCCTGGCGAGCCGAGCGTCTTTGAGCTCGTCGATCACCGCTTCCAGCTTGGCGAGCTTGGGGTCTCCCTCTTCGCGCAGGCGCTTGACCGATGCCCTTGAGGCCCAGGTGTTTGCCGTAGACCATCTGCGGATTGAGGTACTGCCCAGACCTCGTCGAGATCGAGCTCGGCCACGTGGCGGTCGAGGTCGGGCGGCGGCGGCGACGGGCGACGTCCCGCCGCACTTCGGCCGCGGCGGTGCGGCCGGGATCGGCGGCTTCAGCGGCCTCTGACGGCGGCTTCGACGGTATCGGTGGCGATCAGGTCCGCCACTTCCTGTTGCAGGTCCGGCTTCGTGGCTGGATCGAGGAGGCGCTCGACCAGCTTGAGGCCGTGCATGGCGTCTTTGGCGTAGGTGCAGAGGCCGGCGTAGGCCTGGGCGATCTTGCTGTGGGTGAAGCGACGGGTGAGCGCCGCGCCGCCCACTAGGAGCGGGGTGTCGATGCCCACGGCCGCCAGGTCGCCGGCGGTGAGCACCATCTGCTGGGCGCTCTTGACCAGGAGGCCCGAGAGGCCGATGACGTCCGGCTGGTGCTCGCGCACGGCCTGGATCAGACTGCTCGGAGGGCACCTTGATCCCCAGGTTCACCACCTGGAAGCCGTTGTTCGTCAGGATGATGTCAACCAGGTTCTTGCCGATGTCGTGGACGTCCCCCTTGACCGTGGCGAGCACCACCTTGCCCCGCGAGGAGCTGCCGTCCGACGTCTTCTCCATGTGCGGCTCGAGGTGGGAGACCGCGGCCTTCATCACCTCGGCGCTCTGCAGCACCTCGGCGACGATGAGCTGGTTGTCGTTGAACAGCCGCCCCACCTCGCTCATGCCGGCCATCAGCGGGCCGTTGATGATGTCGAGCGGCGACGGCCAGCGCGGATCGGCGAGGGCCGCGTCCAGGTCCTCCTCGAGTCCCGTCTTGCTCCCTTCGACGACGGCGCGGGCGATGCGCTGGTCGAGCGGCAGGTCGGCGCGCGGCTTGACGGCGGCGGAGGAACGGCCCCGGAAGTGCGCGGTGAAGGTCGTCGACCGCCCGGTTGCCGGCTTCGATGTCCCCCACGGGCGAGGAAGATCAGCGCCTCGGCCAGGTCGCCGCTCCTCCTGGGGGATGTCGGCGTAGCGGGCCAGCTTCTCGGTGTTGACGATGGCGGCGTCGAGCCCCGCCTTGGTGGCAGTGGTAGAGGAAGACCGAGTTCAGGACCTCCCGGCCCGCGTTGGGCAGGCCGAAGCTGACGTTGGAGACGCCGAGGATGGTCTTCGAGTCCGGGAACAGCTCCTTGACGGCCGCAACGCCTGCGATCGTCTGCGCGCGCCGAGCCCAGGTAGGCGGCGTCGCCCGTGCCGCAGGGGAAGACGAGGGGGTCCCACCAGATGTCCTCGGGCGCGACGCCCATCTCCTCCACCAGGATGTGGAAGCTGCGCCGGGCCACCTCGAGCTTGCGCTCGACGGTGACCGCCATGCCCTTCTCGTCGATCAGCCCCACCACCAGCGCGGCGCCGAAGCGCCGCGCCAGCGGCACCACCTTCTCGAAGCGGGAGCGGCCGTCCTCCAGGTTGATCGAGTTGAGGATGGACTTGCCCTGGCAGTAGGTGAGCGACCGCTCCATGACGCGCGGCGTCGGTCGAGTCGATCATCAGCGGCACCTTGACCAGGCGGATCAGCCGGTCGAGGAAGCCCTCCATGTCGCCGATCTCGTCGCGGTCCGGGTCCTGGAGGCAGATGTCGAGGATCTGGCGCGCCGGCGCTTCACCTGGGCGCGGCCCACCTCGGCGGCGGCCTCGTGCTCCCCCTTCTGAATGAGCTGCTTGAACTTGCGGCTGCCCAGGACGTTGGTGCGCTCGCCGACCAGCAGCGGCCGGCTGGTCCTCGGAGAGCTCGACGGCCTCCAGGCCGGAGACGAGGGAGCGGCGGTGGTGGGGCACGGCCGCGGGGCTTCCTCCCCTCGACCAGCCGCGCCAGGGCGGCGATGTGGGACGCGGTGGTGCCGCAACAGCCGCCCACGAGGTTGAGCCAGCCGGCGTCGAGGAAGCGCGTGAACACGCGCGCGAAGTCTTCCGGTCCCTCGGGGTACTTGCCCCTCCTCGTCGGGCAGGCCGGCGTTGGGCACGCAGGCGACGCGGGTGCGGCAGATCTCGGAGAGGGTGCGCACGTGGTCCGTCATCAGCTCCGGGCCGGTGGCGCAGTTGAGGCCGACGTAGAGCAGGTCGGCGTGCAGCAGGGAGACGGCGAGAGCCTCGGCGTCCTGGCCGGCGAGCATGGTGCCCGTGGTCTCGATGGTGGCCGAGACCGCGACCGGCACCTTCCAGCCCGCCTGGGCGAAGGCGTTCTCGATGCCGAGCAGGCCGGCCTTGACGTTGCGGGTGTCCTGGGCCGTCTCCAGCAGCAGATAGTCGGCGCCGCCCGCCATCAAGCCCAGGGCCTGGACGCGGAAGTTCTCGATCAGCTCCTCGAAGGTGATGCCGCCGGTGACCGAGATGGCCTTGGTGGTGGGCCCCATGGAGCCGCAGACGAAGCGCAGGCTTCTCCGGCGTGTCGTGCTCGGCGCAGGCCTGCGCGGGCCAGCGGAGGCCGCTAATCGATTGAGCTCGAAGGCTTGGTCGGCGAGGCCGTACTCGGCGAGCACCAGCGGCGTGCCGCCGAAGGAGTCGGTCTCCACGATGTCGCAGCCGGCGCGCGAGATAGGCCGAGGCTGATGCTCTCGACCACGTCCGGCCGGGTGACGCAGAGGTACTCGTTGCACCCTTCGAGCTCGGGGCCGCCGAAGTCGTCGGCCGTGAGGCTGCGCGGCCTGGAGGGCGGTGCCGGTGGCGCCGTCGAGCACCAGGATGCGGGATTCCAGGGCGGCATGAAGGCGCGCCGTGCGCTCCTCGAGGTCGGCGGGGCGCGGCGGGAACGGAACGTCATAGAGCAGGTCGCTCAAAGCTCTCTCCTCCTGGGCACCAAAACAAAAAAGCCCGACTCGCGAGCATCACGAGACGGGCTTTCCGCTCCGGACACTTAATTGTCACCAGGGGGCGACCGCATCCTCGCTCTTCAGGAGCGAGAGGGCACCTTGGGTGTCCGTCCCAGGTTGCCGAGCCCGGCCGGAAGCCGGACCGCTCGTAATGCAGGGAGGGAGGATAGCTCTAGAGGGGCGGGATGTCAAAGGGCGGGAGGAGGACCGTAATATTCGGGCGGATGGTGCAGGGCCAAAGGCCCGGGCTTCTTCAGCCCAGGGCAACGCCCTGGGTTTGGGGGTGCATAGCCCATTCGAGTAGGCCTGAAGGGCCGTGATATCTGGGCAGATCAGATTATCTCGCCCCGTTGGGGCTCGGGGATTGTGGTTGCCGCCCGTCGACCCAGGGCGTTGCCCTGGGCTGAGGGAGCCCGGGCCTTTGGCCCTGAGGATCGGAGAGGTGTGACACGGCCTCTCACTCCACGATCCTGTAGATCTCCCTATGCCCTCCGTCCACCAAGTCCATATAACCCGCCATCGCCTCCTTGACCTCGGAACGGGCGCTGAAGCTCTTCATGTGGCCGTCGAACTTGGCGATGTCCTCCACCTCGGCCTGGAGGACCACGGTCCAGTAGGTGGCCACGTAGTCGGTCATCACCCGCACGTTGCGGAAGCCGTCGTCGGTCTCCATCGAGGGAACGGTCTTGAGGAACATCCTGGCCAGGGCTCCAGCCTTGCCCGGCTTGCAGCGGAAGACGTCGCGGATCAGGAACATGTCGGTCCCTCCTGAGAGTGTCCGGACTTTACCCGATACCCCGCGCACGCCACCACCGGCAACGGGGGATACTTCGGAAACCGCGGATCCGTATCCGCCAACCCGCAGCGCACGAAGACGCTCCGCTTCGAGGCGGCGACACGCAGGTGCTCGCAGGTGGCACAGAGGCCGGCGGGGGCGGGAAGGTCGGTGAGGCTCATTCGGATTGGTGCTGGGCCAGGGCCTCGTCGGCGAGGCGGCCCTGGGCGAGGGGTTCCAACTTGGCCGTGGGACCGAGGAGAAGGAGAAGGTCGCCCGCCTGGAGCACGGTCTCGGCCGTGGGGAGCACGGGCTCCTCGCCCATCTTGCCCAGGCGCTTGATTTCGATGACTCGTGCGCTGATCGTCTGCGGGAGGCGAGCTTCGGCCAGGGTCTTCCCCACCAGGTCTGGAGGCACGGGCACCAGGCGGAGGGAGAAGTCGGGGGGATCTCCACGTACTGCCGGCTGGCCTGCGACTCCTGGCCAGGGACGAAGGTGGCAAGGAGCGCCGGCCGGCCCAGCACCTCCTGGGCATAGACCGCCAAGAGGTCGCGCTTGGCCAGCACCCCGAGGTAGCGGCCGTCGCCGTCCACCACCGGCAGGCGCTCGAAGTCGCTGTGGGCGAAGTACTCGGTGGCCCGGTGCAGGCGCTCATCTTTGTGAATGGCGCGGTCCAGGGGCACCATCAGGTCGTGGGCCACCACCACGGTCAGCAGGTCCGGCTGCTCCAGGGCGTTCTTGATGTCGTGGAGCGAGATCGCCCCCAGGAGGAGGCCGTCCTCACGGACCACGAAGAGGCGCTGGCGGCGGGTGGAGAGGAACTTCTCCACCACGTCGCCGTAATGCTCGCCCGGGCGCAGGACGTGGAGGTCGGGCCGCACCAGGTCTTCGGCCTTGAGCCCGGCCAGCACGGCCTCCTCCATGCGCCAGGGGAGCTCGACCCCGCGGCCGCGCAGCGACTCGGTGTAGATGGAGAACGGCCGCAGGCGCCGGGCCAGGGTGCTGGCAATGATGGCGGCCACCATCACCGGCAGGATGAGATCGTAGTTGCCCGTGAACTCGAAGAGGATGAGGATGGCGCTGATCGGCGCGTGGCTGGTGCCGGCCATCACCGCCGCCATGCCCACGGCGGCGTAGGCCCCATAGGGCGTCGCGAGGTGGGGGAACACCCAGTGGACCCCGAAGCCGTAGGCGCCGCCCACCAGGGCTCCGAAGGCGAGGGACGGCGTGAACAGCCCGCCGGCGCCGCCGCTCCCCCGGGTGAGGGCGGTCGCCGCCAGCTTGACCAGGGCGATCCCCAGGAGCAGCAGGGCGGTGAGCTCCGGCGCCGTCTCCAGCCGTCCAGGGGTGCGGAGCTTCCCCTCCAGGACCAGGTTGATCGTGCCGTAGCCGCGACCCAGGGCATAGGGAACCCAGAGGCCGAGGACGCCCACCAGGGCCATCCCCACCAGGGGCTGGAACGGCCGCGGCAGGAGCCTCGTCTTGCCCAACCGCTTGAAAGCGAGGCCGCCCCACTTGACGCCGACCATGAAGACCACCGAGGCCACGGCGCCCACGATCCCCAGACCGGCGTAGAGCAGCATCTCCCAGCCGCTCGTCAGGGTGAAGTCCGGCGCGGCGTAGAGGGGAGCATTGCCCACCAGGGAGCGGGCGATCAAGGTGGCGATCACCGAGGAGGCGACGATGGGGCCGAAGATCTCCAGGGCGAAGTTGCCCAGCACGACCTCCATAGCGAACAGCGTCCCGCCGATGGGGATGTTGTAGGTGGCGGCGAGGCCCGCCGCGGCGCCGCAGCCCACCAGGATCTTGAGACGGTGGGACGACAGCTCGAGGCGACTGCCCAGCCACGAGGAGATCATGGCGCCCAGGCGGATCATCGGCCCCTCGCGGCCGAGGGAGCCGCCGCTGCCCACGGTGACGACCGCCGCCAGCGCGTCGATCAGCACCGGCCGCGGCGCGATCTTCCCTCCGGTCATGGCCACGGCCTCGATGAGCATGGCCATGCCCTCGCCGCCCGCCTCTCCCCGCTTGCGCCGGCGGGAGAGCCAGAGGATGAGCCCCACGATGGCGCCGCCGGCTGCCGGGGCCGCCACCACCAGCCAGCGGGGCACCTGGGTCACGAGGGTGAGGAAGTCCCCCTCGCGACCCCAGAGGAGGGTCTGGACGAGGGCGATGCAGCGGTCCGTGACCAGACCCAAGAGGCCGCTGACCACGCCCACGGCGCCGATGAGGATGAAGAAGAGTCGGTCCTCCCGGCTGGCGAGGCCGAAGCGCCGGGCCAGGGTGAAGTCGAGCGAGCGGGCCCAGTTCCGGACCCGGCCCAGCCAGCCCAGCGGCCGCGTCTGCGCCCCCTCCTCAGCCATGAGTCTCAATGTATCAGGACCGGGGGGAGAAACCCCGGCGTCAGGTCTTCGTCAGGAAATTTGGAGAACTGCTGTCATAAACATGCGCACTCGTGTATAATCCAGCTTCGAGGTCGCCGACAGGCGGCCGCGCCCCTTCCGGGGCTCCACCGGCGAGCGTCCGCCGCCGGTTTTGGGGGTCCCACGGCGGATTATCGCCCCGCGGTACCAACCTTCCATACCGCGGCCTACGCCGCGCGCCAAGATTCGAGGGGACCGGGAAACCGGTCCCCTTCGCCTTTTCTTGGGGGTTCCTACGCCGCCGTGCTCTCGAACCGCAGCCGCGGGTTCTTGCGCGCCCGCTGGAGGTAGGTGGCGATCTCCTCCAAGAGGACCGGGGTGGCGCTGTCGAGCTCGGCGGCCTGCTGGAAGACGGCGAGGGCGGCGGCGGCCTGGCGGTGGAGGTCCTGGGAGAGGAAGACGTCGAGCATGTCGGCGGCGAGCTCGCGCACCTCGGCGTTGCGGCCCTGCTGGAGGTAGAGCTTGGCGAGATCCAGGGTTACCAGCGAAGCGTCGTAGCCCTGACCTGCATCGAGGAGCTGCTGGCGGACCTCGATCAGCGTGTCCTCGGCCTCGTTGCTGCGCCCCAGGCGGGCGGCGATGCGGCCTTTCAGCCAACCGAGCCGGAGCTCCGTCCAGGAGTCGAACTCCTCGTAGTTGTGGCGACAGTGTGCGATCTGCTGCTGGGCGTCCTCGCTGCGCCCGCAGTCGTTCAGGAACCAGGCGAGGTTGTGTCTCGCCGCCAGCACCAGCCGCGGCTCGCGCTCCCCGTCCACCAGGGCGAGACCCTTGCGGATCTGGACGATGGCCTCCTCGGGCCAGCCGCCGTTGCCGAGGAAGGTCCCCTTGCTGATCATCGCCCGCCCCTTGCGGTGGGGCTCGCGCAGGTCGTCGTAGATGTCGATGACGACGTCGAGGAGGTCGGCCGCCTGTTCATAGCGCCCCTGATCGGCGAGCAGAGAGGCCCGCAGGTCGAGGATGCGGGCCTCCTCCAGAGGATCGGCCGAGCCCCCCTCGGCCAGGCGCTCGGCCTGCTCGAGGGCTTCCTCGGCACCGGCGAGGTCCAGGGCGATGCGCCGGGCGTTGCCGAGGTAAGCCCAGGCCCGGGCCTGGAGGTCCTGCACCACGGAGTACCCGTAGTGCTCGCCGTCGAGCAGCGTGGCGAGCAGGATGCCCAGCTCGGCCAGCGCGATGGCGCGGGCCGGGTCGCGGAACCCCTCCTCGAAGCCGGTGTCGATGAGCAGCTCGCAGACGGCCAGGGTGCGGAAGCCGCGGTGGTCGCGCAGCAGCCGCCCGCGCTCGGCCGGCGAACGGCTCAACAGCTCCGCCAGCAGAGCCGGCGCCTCGCCGCGCTCCGCCGTCACCTGAGCGAGCCGCTGCTCGAGCTGGGCGAAGAGGCCGTCCCAGGAGAGGTAGCCCCCCTCGAACCCGTCCGGGTCGCGGCGCGCGGGCTCCTCCAACAGGATGCCCATCGTCTGCCGCAGCAGATCGTCCACCTCCCGCTGGCAGATCTCGCAGCCCGAGCGCAGGTGGTCCTCGATCCAGCTCTCCTCGTCGGCCGAGGTATCGCCGTGCGAGAACCGCTCGAGAGCGTTCCGGTCAGGGTGGCGGGTGTCCATCTACTAGATATGTTGCTGCTGGGGTGGAAAAAGTGACACCGGCATAAAAAGATGCCGGTGCCACGCTCGGAGAGGTGAGGCGACCTAGTGGTCGCCGTTCGGGTCCAGAGTGCCGCCGACGAAGGCGAAGAGACAGCGCAGGAAGTGGGAGAAGCCGCCTTGCGGCGCGTTCCATTCAGGACCGCCGGGCCGGGGCCGGCTGGAGCGGACGCCAGCGTGGGACGGCGCGGCGCAGGTCAGGAGGAGGACGGTGGACAGGAGCAGGGCGGTCGCGGCTCTCCGAGACGTTGGGAAGGACATGGGATTCCCCTCCAGGCAGGGCGACGGGCGGTCACCACGACCGCATGTGCCTGCCTCTATTTACTTAGGTGCCACTTCAAAGCGAGCCTGGAACACCCTCCGGGACCGGCCGGGCCCTCCTCCTGGGGAATCCAGCCGGCTGCGTGGTCCACGTCTTGCAGCACGGAGACGTGAGAGGGGGAACTGTAGTTAACGATGTTTCAGAGCTTCTGGATGGCCGGCTTCGAGTGTTCCTGTCATCGACGCCGGGACGGCAGGCGTCTCGACTTGATCGCAGCCACGGGGCACGACCGCTTCGCCGCCGCCGACTACGCCCGCGTCCGCGACCTGGGGATGAAGACGGTGCGGGATGGAGTGCGCTGGCACTGCATCGAGACCTCCCCCGGCCGCTGGGACTTCTCCTCGCTGCTCCCCAAGGTGCGGGCGGCCCGGGACGCCGGCGTGCAGGTGATCTGGGACCTCTGCCACTACGGCTGGCCGGACGATCTCGACGTCTTCCGGCCGGAGCTCGTGGACCGCTTCGCGGACTTCGCCGGCGCCGTGGCGCGGCTGATCGCCGACGAGACCGACGAGGCGCCCTGGTACACGCCGGTCAACGAGATCTCCTTCTGGTCCTGGGGGGGAGGCGAGGTCGGCTACCTCAACCCCTTCGCCACCGACCGCGGGTTCGAGCTCAAGACCCAGCTCGCCCGGGCGTTCCTGGCCGCCACCGACGCCGTGTGGAGCGTCGACTCCCGGGCGCGGGTGCTCGCCTGTGAGCCGGCCATCCACATCGTGTCCGGCTCCCGCCACCGGCAGCGGCAGGCCGAGGCCGAGGGACACCGGCTGGCCCAGTTCCAGGCCTGGGACCTGATCCTCGGCCGGCTGTGGCCCCAACTCGGCGGCGACGAGCGCTATCTGGAGGTCGCGGGCCTCAACTACTACCCGCGCAACCAGTGGATCCTCCATGGGCGCGGGATGGAGCGGGACGATCCGCTCTACCGCCCGTTCCGCGAGATCCTGCGCGAGGTCTGGCAACGCTACGACCGGCCTCTGATCGTGGCCGAGACCGGAGCTGAAGGCGGCGACCGTGCCGGCTGGCTGCGCTACGTCGCTGGCGAGGTGCTGGCCGCCCGCCGCCAGGGCGTGCCCGTGCACGGCCTCTGCCTCTATCCCATCCTCGACTACCCGGGATGGGACGACGACCGCCACTGCGCGAGCGGCCTGTGGGGCTACCCCGGCCCGGTCGGAGAACGGGAGATCCACGGCCAGCTCGCGGACGAGCTGCGCCGGCAGATGGCGGTCTTCCGTAGCGAGGCTGTGATCCCCGAAGGAAATGATGACGACCCGGCAGCGAGACCGGGCGAGGAGAAGATCGAGTATGCAGCCTTTTAGCGAGGCGGATCGCCGGCTGGACGTCGTCTGCCTCTCCCACCTGCGGTGGGATTTCGTCTACCAGCGTCCCCAGCACCTGATGAGCCGTTTCGCCCGTCACGCCCGGGTCTTCTTCTTCGAGGAGCCCATCTGGGATGACCGGGTCGATGGCCCGGCCCGCCTGGAGGTGGGCGAGCGATCCGAGGGGGTGCGGGTGGCCGTCCCCCATCTGCCCCACGGCCTCTCTCCGGAGGCGGCGGAGGAGGCGCAGCGCGACCTCCTGCGGCGGCTGCTGGAGGACCACGGGGTGACCGACTACGTCCTCTGGTACTACACGCCCATGGCCCTGGGCTTCTCCTCGGGCCTGGCGCCGGCCGCCGTGGTCTACGACTGCATGGACGAGCTCTCCCTCTTCCGCGGCGCGCCGCCGGCCCTGCTGGAGCGGGAATCCCGTCTGCTGGCCCTGGCCGACCTGGTGTTCACCGGCGGCCAGAGCCTCTACGAGGCCAAGCGCGACCGCCACCCTGCACGTCCACGCCTTCCCCAGCAGCGTCGACGGCCGACCATTTCGGCCGCGCCCGGGCTGCCCAGCCTGAGCCCGCAGACCAGGCGGGGATCCCCCGGCCGCGCCTCGGCTACTTCGGGGTGATCGACGAGCGGATCGATCTCGATCTGCTCGCCGGCCTGGCGGACCTGCGTCCGGACTGGCAGATCGTGATGGTGGGGCCGGTGGTGAAGATCGATCCCGCGAGCCTGCCCCGGCGCTCCAACATCCACTACCTGGGCGTGAAGGGCTACCAGGAGCTGCCGGCCTACCTGGCGGGCTGGGACGTGGCCCTGATGCCCTTCGCGCGCAACGAGTCCACCCGCTTCATCAGCCCGACCAAGACCCCGGAGTACCTGGCCGGGCGGCAGGCCCGTGGTCTCCACCCCCGATCGCGCGACGTCGTGCGCCCCTACGGCGAGCTGGGGCTGGTGGAGATCGCGGCGGAGCCGGCGGAATTCGTCGCCGCCGTGCGAGCGGGCCCTGGCTCGGGATGGAGCCGGGCGTGAAGCCTGGCTCGCCCGCGTGGACGAGCTCCTCTCCCGCGGCTCGTGGAGCCGCACCTGGGGCAGATGTCCGACCTGCATCGACGCCGCCGTCGACTCCCGGCGCGGCGGCCGGCGGTTGACGATCGGTTTGACGGTAGTAGCGACAAGTCGTAGCCTCTGGCACGCTCCTGCACATCTGTACCGACGACTCGAAAGGAGCCGGTTCGATGTTCGATTACCTGATCGTGGGCGCGGGCTTCGCCGGGAGCGTGCTGGCCGAGCGGCTGGCCGCGGCTCAGGAAAGAAGGTCCTGCTCGTCGACAGGCGCCCGCACATCGGCGGCAACGCCTACGACCACTACGACGAGCACGGCGTGCTCGATCCACCAGTACGGCCCGCACATCTTCCACACCAACTCGCGGCGAGGTCTTCGAGTACCTGTCGCGGTTCACCGCAGTGGCGGCCTTACGAGCACCGCGTGCTGGCCAGCGTCGACGGCCAGCTGGTGCCGATCCCGATCAACCTGGACACCATCAACCAGCTCTACGGCCTGAAGCTCAACATCGTTCGAGGTGGAGAGCTTCTTCGCCGTCCGTGGCCGAGACCGTGCGAGCAGGTCCGCACCTCCGAGGACGTGGTCGTCAGCAAGGTCGGCCGCGAGCTCTACGAGAAGTTCTTCCGCGGCTACACGCGCAAGCAGTGGGGGCTCGACCCGTCGGAGCTCGACGCCAGCGGTCACCGCCCGCGTGCCGGTGCGCACCAACCGCGACGACCGCTACTTCACCGACACCTACCAGGCCATGCCGCTGCACGGCTACACCCGGATGTTCGAGAACATGCTCGACCACCCCAACATCAAGATCCTGCTCAACACCGACTATCGCGAGATCGAGGGCGAGATCCGCCTACGAGCGGATGATCTACACCGGGCCGGTCGACGAGTTCTTCGACTACCGCTACGGCAAGCTGCCGTACCGCTCGCTGGAGTTCCAGTTCGAGACCCTGAACCAGGAGTGGTCCAGCCGGTGGCGGTGGTCAACTACCCGAACGACCACGCTCTATACGCGCGTCACCGAGTTCAAGCACCTGACCGGCCAGGAGCACGCGAAGACCAGCGATCGTCTACGAATATCCGCGGGCCGAGGGCGACCCCTACTACCCGGTGCCGCGGCCGGAGAACGCCGCGCTGTACAAGCAGATACCAGGCGCTGGCCGAGGAGCCGGCCGGACGTGCACTTCGTCGGGCGGCTCGCCACCTACAAGTACTACAACATGGACCAGGTGGTGGCGCAGGCCCTCTCCGTCTACGCCCGCATCGTGGGCCAGAAGCGCGCCGAGGCCACCCGTGCCACCAGCGAGATCATCACCCCGCGCAAGGATCGCGGGCAGCAGCGACCGGCGCTCGCCGAGACGGCGTAGCCCTCATCACCCCGGTGGGAGGGGTAGGGGTTGAGGGCTCTTCCGCTATCCTTCCCTCCCATGCCGCCCTCCCTCTCCCTCGTCCCGGCCGCCACGGCCCGGCGCCTGCTGCTGGGTGCCCAGGGTCTGCTCGACGATCCCCGCCGCAAGGCCACCCCCGACGTCCTCTATGACCTTATCGAAAGGATGGGCTTCGTCCAGATCGACTCCATCAACGTGGTGGAGCGGGCCCATCACCTGACGCTCGCCTCCCGGCTCCAGGGCTACCGGCCAGCTCTCCTCACCCGGCTCCTGGAGCGCGACCGGCGGCTCTTCGAGCACTGGACCCACGACGCCTCGGCCATCCCCACGGCCTGGTACCCCTGCTGGAAGCCCCGCTTCGTGGCCTACCAGCAGAAGGTGATGGCGCACCCGTGGTGGCGGGAGCGGGTGGGGCCGAACCCTGACAAAGTCGTCGCCCACGTGCGCGAGCGCCTCGTCCGCGAAGGGCCGCTGATGGCCAAGGACTTCGAGGACGAGCGGCCGGCGGGGACCGACAAGACCTGGTGGGGATGGAAGCCCCACAAAGCCGCCCTCGAATACCTGTGGCGCACGGGCGAGCTGGCGATCGCCCGGCGAATCAACTTCCACAAGGTCTACGACCTCGCCGAGCGGGTGCTCCCGGAAGCCCACGCCGCTCCCCCACCTGGCCACGAGGAGCACCTCGACTGGGCCTGCCGCTCGGCTCTGGAACGGCTCGGGATCGCCTCCGCCGACGAGCTCGCCGGCTTCTGGCGCGCCGTCTCCCTGGAGGAGGCGCGGTCCTGGGGGGAGAAGGCCGCGGCCCGGGGCGAGATCGCCGCCGTCGAGGTCGAGACCGCCGACGGCTCCAAGCCGCGGAAGTCCTGGGCAATCCCCGACTGGCAGGAGCGGGCCGCGGCCTTGCCCCCGGCGCCGCCCCGCATCCGTCTCCTCTCGCCCTTCGACCCCATCCTGCGGGACCGCAAGCGCACCCTCCGCCTCTTCAACTTCGACTACCGCTTCGAAGCCTTCGTACCCGAGCCCCAGCGCCAATACGGCTACTACGTGCTGCCCATCCTCGAAGGCGAACGCTTGGTGGGCCGGCTGGACCCCAAGCTCCACCGTCAGCGGGGTGAGCAAGGACTGCTGGAGGTCCGCGCCCTGTGGTGGGAGCCGGGCGTGCGGGAGAGCAAGGGCCGGAGGGCGGCGCTGGAGGCGGCGGTCGAGCGCCTGGCGCGGCTCACGGGGGTCGGGGAGTGGTCGCTCGCGGGCTCCGGCCGCTGAGGACCCAGTCCCCCTCCTTTTCAGCGTCAAGGTGTCCTTTCTCCAGGTGCGGAGGAGACGATGGGAATCGGAGAGTGGCTCAACGGGCTTCAGCGATCTTTCTGGCAGGGGGTCCTGCAAAGTGTCAACGATCGGGCTGTCCAGGATTTCGTGGCAGGGAGGACCGATCAAGTTCAGACCGAAGTGACTCACGGGCTCAGGATCGCCGAGAAACTGCAATTGGAGGATCCTGGAACCTTGCAGGGGATCCGCGACCTGGTAATAGAGCGATTCGAAGCCGGCGATCTGACCCGGGCTCGCGAGCTTGCGGGGAGGTGGCTCACGGTCGTTCTCGACCAGCTCGACCGGGGGAATTTCTTCCAGGGTTCTCTCGTGCATCTTCAGGAGATCCTGGCGATCCGCAACGACTATGCCGAGATCGTCTCGCCGTTGCGCGAGAGGGTGGAGCGGCTGCATGACTCGGCCGGCCGGGAAATCGAGCTTTATAGTCTGCTCTTCCTCCTCAGTCGATTGGCTTTCACTGCCGGCAGGTTTGCCGATGGCGAGGCCCCACTGCGCGAGATGGTCGCCCTGTGGGAGCGACTCGAAGGAGCGACCGGCAAGGAGTACGTCGAAAGGCTCGACGAGCTCGTGGGAGCCTTGACCGTGAACGGGCACCAGCGTGAGGCCGTCGAGATCGCCGAACGCGCTCTGGAAGTCCTGAGACAGGACAAAACCGTTGCCCTGGATGGAATCGACGAGGCAAATCGCACGCTCGGAATAGCGTCTCTCTATCTCAATGCGTTGAGGGATTTCGCGCGCGCCCGGGAGCTCTTCCTCAGGGCCGAAGAGCTGGTCAAGCAAGCCGAGGAGAAGGCAGGCCTCGATCCTTCTCCCATCGGGCGCTGGCAGCGAATCATGCGGCTGAACACCCAATACCAGGTCAAGATCTTCGATCAATTTAAAAAAGTCAAGGAGATCGGGCAATCCTGGAGCGCCGAGTTGGCCGCTTCTCTTGCCGATGACTTCGATCCCCAGATGACGGATCTCGAGATGGCTGAATGCCTTCTCATGCTCGGACAGTGGAGCCTGCAGGTCTCTTTACAAGACGATCCGTCGTTCCTGCCCTCGGAGAATGAGGCTGAGGCATTTCTTCCTATGCTGGAGTATTTCGAGAAATTGGAGGAATTTGAAGGCGAGGGCTCGATGCCGGACGACGAGCAGTTGCTCGCGATGGCAGAGACCCTCGACTTCGCCCTTCCCACGACGGATCGAAACCTCGATCAGTTCGTGACCGAGACGAGCGCCTCTTCCCACCAGGCAGTGGAGTCCCTTCTCCGCAAGGCGATCGAGAGGAGGAGCACGGTCTTGGGCGAGAGCCATCCCGAGACCGCCTACGCCCGCTTCAAGCTGGCTCAGTTCCTCGACAAGCTTGGCAGAGTCGACGAGATCGAGCCCCTCCTCAGAAAAGTCGTGGCGGACTGGCGGGAGGTCCTTCCGGAGGGTCACCTCTATCTTGCCGCGGGACTCCTAGCCCTTGCCGGCCTCTGCGGCTCCACAGGTAGAGAGAATGAGGCTTGGAGCCTGCTGGCCGAGATGGTGGCCATCGAAGATCGCGTCATCGGCAACGTCTTTTCTTTCACGTCGGAAGAACAACGAACGGCTTTCCTTCGCAACGTCCGGGAAACCTACGTCCGCAGCCTGGCCGTGGCCTGGAAGATCGCTCCCGGCTCGCCCGAGGTGACCCGTGAAGCCTTCAGCCTGGTGCTGCGGCGCAAGAGCCTGGTGAAACGGGCGCAAGTGGCTCAGTGGGAGTCTGCGCTCAGCAAGCACAGTCCGCAGCTCGCAGAGCTGGCAGAGATAAGGCAACAGAGCGCCGAAAGGCTTCTTGCCGGCGAGAAGCCCGAAGAGTCGGTGGAGCTCAAACGTCTCACTGTGCGTCGTGAGCAACTTGAGGCCGAGCTCGCTCACGAAGCTTCTCAGGCCGGATTGCTGGATGAGCTCAGCCCTGTGGACCTGGACCACTTCTCCCGGTCGCTCTCTCCCGATTCCGTTCTCCTCGAGTTCGTCCGGACCCCCACTCGAGTCAAGGAGATTTTCAGTTTCCAATACGGCTCGGACCCTCACTACCTGGTGTTCCTGCTCCCTGGCGGCGACCTGAATGGGCTCCGGATGATCGATCTCGGAGACTCCTTCTCCGTTGACACGGCGATCCACGAGTTGCGAAATGCGGTCCATGCCGGGAGCCGCCGCCTGCGGGAGCTCGACGAGCCCGACGAATCGTCCGTTCCCCTGGAGGCAGTCGAAACCACTTGGATCGACGCGGCGCTGATCGGTCCTCTCAAAGACGATCTGTCTCCTACAGGGGAGTGGGAAAGCCTCCTCATCAGCCCCGACGACGACCTCAATCTCATCCCGTTCGAAATCCTGCGCGACGGCGAAGGCGCACATCTGATCGATCGTTACACGATCAGTTATCTGTCCTCCGGCCGGGAAGCCCTGCGTTTCGGGATGGGCCTCTCCGGGCGTTCGGGGCAGCCCATGGTCGTATCCGGGCCCGATTACAATTTAGGATGGGAAACAGTGCCGCAGAGTCCGGACCAGGGCGCCTTCTCAATCCTCGAACACGCGCCCGTCGAGGGCGAAGAGATCGCCCTCCTCCTTCACGTCGAGCCCTCAACCGGCTCTGCCGCCATCGAGTCCGAGCTCCGGAAGGTCCACTCCCCCCATATTCTTCACCTCGCAACCCACGGATTTCTCTTCGACAGGGAGGACCGCCGCCCCCAGAGGCTCCGCGGAATCGAAGACATGGATCCGTTGCTCCAGTCGGGCCTGGCCCTGGCCGGGGCGAACACCTGGCTCGCGGGGGGCCAACCGCCGCCCGAGGCCGGCGACGGTCTGCTCACGGCCGCCGAGGTCGCCTCCCTCGACTTGCTGGACACCGAGCTGGTGGTGCTCTCCGCCTGCAAGACTGGCCTGGGCGCAGTCCGGGCCGGCGAGGGCGTCCAAGGCCTCCGCCGCTCCTTCGCCCTGGCCGGCGCCCGCACTCTGGTGATGAGCCTCTGGGAGGTGCCGGACCAGGAGACCCGCGAGTTGATGGAGGCCTTCTATCGCTATCTGAAGACGATGGGACGAGCCGAAGCTTTGAAACGGGCTCAGTTGGACCTTAAGGAGAAAGGCTGCTCCGTCATGGCCTGGGGAGCCTTCATCTGCCAGGGAGATCCCGGCCCCCTCCTGCTGCCTCTGGACTGGTCGCCCTCTGCTACCGCCCCACCCGCTCCAGGGCCCGCTGCATGAGCAGGTCCTGGCTGGAGCGCGGCTCTTCGCCGGGGGCCGGCTGGCGCTGGACGTAAGTGCCGTCGGACTGCATGTCCCAGGCCTTGCAGTTGTCGGCGAGCTGGAGGTCGAGGATGGCCTGGACCTCTTCTTTGAGCCGCGGCTCCTCCACCGGCACCGCCGCCTCCACCCGGGCATCGAGGTTGCGCGACATCCAGTCCGCCGAGCCTAGGTAGTATTCGGGCTCCCCGGCGTTGCCGAAGCAGAAGATGCGGGCGTGCTCCAGGAAGCGGCCGACGATGGAGATCACCCGGATGGTCTCGCTGCGGCCGGGCACCCCCGGGGAGAGCCGGCAGATCCCCCGCACGATGAGGTCGATCTCCACCCCGGCGGCCGAGGCTTCGTAGAGGGCATCGATGATCTGCTTGTCGTCCAGGGCGTTCATCTTGGCGAGGATGCGGCCGCCGCGGCCGGAGCGCTGGTGCTCCACCTCGCGGCCGATCATCTCCAGGAAACGCTGGCGCATGGTGATGGGGGCCACCAGCAGCTTCTTGAATTGCGGCTGGTAGACGAGCCCGGTCAGCATGTTGAAGAGCTGGGCCACGTCCTCGGCCAGGACCTCGTCGCAGGAAAAAAGCCCGAGGTCGGTGTAGAGCTTGGCCGTCTCCGGGTTGTAGTTGCCGGTGGCGACGTGGGTGTAGCAGCGCAGGACGTCCTTCTCCTGGCGTACCACGAGGGTGATCTTGGCGTGGGTCTTCAAGCCCACGAGCCCGTAGCAGACGTGGGCGCCCACCTTCTCCAGGGCCTCGGCCCACTCGATGTTGGCCGCCTCGTCGAAGCGCGCCTTGATCTCCACCGTCACGGCGATCTGCTTGCGCGCCTCGGCGGCGCGGATCAGAGCCTGCATGTTGGGCGAGTCGACCGAGGTGCGGTAGAGGGTCTGCTTGATGGCCAAAACCGCGGGGTCCACCACCGCCGCCTCGATGAAGCGCTGGGTGCTCCCGGCGAACGAGTCGTAGGGGTGATGGACCAGGACGTCGCCGGCGGCGATGGCATTGAAGACCTCTGCCTCGTCCTCGGGATCGACGTGGAAGCGGGGGTGGGTCACCGGCGTCCACGGCCGGTAGCGTAAGGACGGCAGGGGGAGTGACGTGGCGAGCGACATCAGGTCCTTCAGGGCCAGGGGGCCTTCCACCTCGAAGATCTCCGGCTCGCCGAGCTCGAGCTGGTCGCCCAGGAAGTCGATCATCCAGCGCGACATCCCTTTCGCCGCCTCCAGCCGCACCACGGTGGCGAAGCGGCGCTCGTTGAGCTCCTCCTGAATGGCCTCCAGCAGGTCCTCGGCCGTCTCCTCGTTGCGCTGCACGTCGGCGTTGCGCGTCACCCGGAAGGGGCGGGACTCGACGATCTCGACGCCGGGGAAGAGCCGGTCCAGGTGGTGGGCGATGACCTCTTCGACCGGCACGAAGCGCAGCGTCCGGTCGCGCAGGGACTCAGGGATCTGGACCCAGCGTGGCAGGATGTGCGGCGCCTTGACGCGGGCGAAGCGCAGCGTGCCGTCTCCCGGCAGCCGGATGGAGACGCCGAGCGACAGGCTGACGTTGGAGATGAAGGGGAAGGGGTGCGCCGGGTCCACCGCCAGCGGCGTCAGGATGGGGAACATCCGGCGGTCGAACTCCTCGGAGAGATGGCGGCGCTCGGCAGCCTTGAGCTCCCCCCAGGGGACGATCTCCAGCCCGTGCTGGCGCAGGGCCGGGAGCAGCTCGTCCTTGAGCAACCGCCGCTGTCGCGCCACCATGGGCCGCACCGCGGCATTGATGGCGGCGAGTTGCTGGCGGGGGGTGCCGCCGCTGTCCGGACCCAGCTCGCGGACGTTGCTGGCGAGCTGCTGCTTGAGGCCGCCCACCCGCTTCATGAAGAACTCGTCGAGGTTCGAGTCGAAGATGGCGACGAACTTCAACCGCTCCAGCAGAGGATTGTCCGGATCTTCGGCCTCCCGCAGCACCCGGGCGTTGAACTCCAGCCAGGAGAGCTCCCGATTGAGGATCAGGTTGGGGCTTTCAACACGCTCCTCGAGGCGCTCTGGACGCGACAGGTTGGGCTCAGACACGGAATTTCCCCCTCCTCGACATAGGCGAAAACATTCTGCCACACCCCGCATGACAGCGGTGTGACGATCAATCCCCGCGGATCGTCACGCGTCTGCGACGGCTTCGTCACCGCAAGCCCACGGCCAAGGGCTTACGCTCGGCACCAGCGACGAGACTACAATCGCACGCGTGAGCCCTACCCCAGCCGTGGTCGTCCAGCTCCTCACCTTCCCCAGCCCCGGCGAGCCGGCCGTCGACCGCGATGGCGACGGCACGGCGGTGTACGACCGCGAGCGCCTGGCTGCCATCGACATCGGCTCGAACTCCATCCACATGGTGGTGGCCGAGGTCGGCGCCAACGGCGGCTACCGCCTGCTGGGCCGCGAGCGGGAGATGGTGCGCCTGGGCAAGACCGGCTTCGGCGAAGGCGCCCTCTCCGAAGCGGCCATGCAGGACGGCCTCGAAGCCCTGGCCAAGATGACCACCATCGCCCGCCTCAAGGGAGTGGAGCGGGTGGTGGCCGTGGCCACCAGCGCCGTGCGGGAGGCCGCCAACGGCGCCGACTTCCTCGCCCGGGTCAAGGCCCACACCGGCCTCGACGTGCAGCTCCTGACCGGCGTCGAGGAGGGGCAGCTCATCTATCGCGCCGTGCGCGAGGTGGTGGACCTGGGGCCCGGGCCCGCGGCCATCGTCGACATCGGCGGCGGCAGCACCGAATGGGTCGCCACCCGCGGCGGCCAGGTCGAGCAGGTGGTGAGCCTGGCCCTGGGCTCCCTGCGCTGCGCCAGCGACCTCAAGGGGGACCCGCCCAGCAGCGCCTCCCTCGACCGCCTGCGCCGCAAGATCGCCAGGCGCCTCACCGAGACGGTGCCCCGGGGACTGGTCGAACGGCTGGTAGCCACCTCCGGCACGGCGGTCTGCTGCGCCGACCTCGTGGACTATTTCGCCGGCCGGCCGTGGAAGGAGCTCTCCGGCGCCCTGCGCGAGGTGCGCACTCGGGACCTCACCCAGCTCGTGGACCGGCTGCGCACCCTGAAGCGCCGCCAGATCGCCGACCTGCCGCCGGTGGGCGGCCCCCGCTCCGAGAGCCTGCTGGCCGGCGCCGTCCTGCTCCAGGAGCTGGTGGCCCGCGCCCGCGCCGAACGCTTCCAGGTGAGCGACCGGGCCTTGCGCGAGGGTCTGGTACTGGCAGCCCTGGGCCAGCCCATCCCCGTCGCCGGCGAGCCCGAGGACCTGCGGCGGCGCCAGGTGATCCGCCTGGCCGAGCGGGCCGAGAGCGTCTACCGGCACAATCTGCAAACCGCCCGCCTCGCCGCCCGCCTGTTCGACGTCACCGCCTCGGTGCACGGCCTTGGCACCCGCGAGCGGGAGTGGCTGGAGTACGCCGCCCTGCTGCACGACATCGGCTACTCCATCCACTACCGGGGCCACCACAAGCACGCCTACTACCTCATCACCCACGCCGTGCTCGACGCCTTCGATCCGCGGGAGATCGAGATCATCGCCCACGTCGCCCGCTACCACCGGGGCTCGCCCCCCAAGGCCAGCCATCCGACGCTCGCCGCCTTGAAGCCCTGGCAGCAGCGGATCGTCCGCAAGCTCGCCGCCCTGCTGCGCATCGCCGACGCCCTGGACCGCACCCACGCCTCGCGGGTCGAGGAGGTCTACGGCTCGATCCGCACCAGCCGCACCGGCAACGCCAGACGGGTCACGCTCGAGGTGGTCTCGCGCTACGCCGTGGACCTCGAGCTGGAAGCGGCCCGCGAGCATGGCAGGTTTTTTGAAAGGGTCTTCGATTGCTCGCTTCGCCTGCGGCAGGGCCTGGAGGTGGTCGCAGGCTGAGTTTTATTTTCTACAGGGGGTTGTAAGAACCTCTCACTCTCCGTCCGGGCCGCCGCAAGACCCTCAATCCCACCATAAATCACGCTGTCACAGAGAGTTAACAGGATCCTCACGAGGAATTCACGTCCCGCTCTGTGGAAAACTCTTCACCCTGAGCTTCAGGCGCCATCCCGGCGAACCTGCGAATCTCGATAAACTCAATCCTTTCAGTTACTTGCCCGCTTTGCACAGCGGCATGGTCAAAGAGGGGAAAGGCCCGAAAAAACAGGCTCCCGCGCGGCTGGAAGGGGGGTTTTCCACAGGGTTTTCCTCATCGTTTGTGGAAGACTCCGTGTTAGCCTTGCACCACATGGGAAGCGAACGAATCCTGCTCATCGAAGACGAGCCCGACATCGCCGAGGTGTTGCAGTACAACCTCGAGAAGGAGGGCTTCGCGGTGGAGGTCGCCCGGCGGGGAGACACGGGCCTCGAAGCCGTGCGCCGCAACGGTCCGGACCTCATCCTGCTCGACCTGATGCTGCCCGGCATCGACGGCCTGGAGCTGACGCGGATGCTCAAGCGCGACACCGGCACCTCGCGCCTGCCCATCGTCATGCTCACCGCCCGCGGCGAAGAGGTGGACCGCATCGTCGGCCTGGAGCTGGGGGCCGACGACTACATCAGCAAGCCGTTCAGCCCGCGCGAGGTGGTGCTGCGGGTCAAGGCGGTGCTGCGCCGCCGGCAGCCTGACGAGACGGCGAGCGACCTGCTGGAGGTCGGCGGCATCCACCTCGACGTCTCCGGCCACCAGCTCCGGGTGCGCGGCCGGGAGATGCCGCTCACCGCCACCGAGTTCCGCCTGCTGCGGCTGCTGATGGAGCGCAGCGGGCGGGTGCAGACCCGGGGGCAGCTCCTCTCCGACGTCTGGGGCTATGCCGAGGACATCGACAGCCGGACGGTGGACACCCACATCCGCCGCCTGCGCCGCAAGCTCGGCTCCGAGGCCGACCGCATCGAGACGGTGATCGGAGTCGGCTACCGGCTGAGGCCCTGACCTCCGGTGCGGCGCCTCGGCCTCCCTCCCAAGCTACGCCTGGCTCCCCTCTGGCCAGCGCTGGCCGCCATGGCCGTGGCCAGCGTCTTCCTCTGGTTCCTCCTCCCCGGGCTGTTCGAACGCGCCGCCTCGGTGCAGCTCTTCGATACGCTGCGCATCCTCACCCCCATCGTCCAGCGTCAGGCCTCGGACCCGCGCGGCGATCCCCAGACCTGGATCCGGCAGCTCGCCGCGGACAGCGGCCTGCGGCTGACCCTCATCCGCACCGACGGCGTGGTGGTGGCCGACAGCTCAGTGGAGCCGGCGCAGGTGGGGACGATGGAGAACCACCGCAACCGGCCGGAGGTGCGGGAGGCGCTCGCCCGCGGCGCGGGGATGTCGGTGCGCAAGAGCGCCACCACCGGCCATACCTATGTCTATGCCGCCCAGACCCTGGCGGGACCGCGGGGGGAGACGCTCATCCTGCGCCTCGCCGAGCCCTTAGAGCAGCTCCAGACTCTTCGCGGCCAACTCGCGGCGGCCATGGGGCTCGCCGCCCTGGCCGCGGGCCTCGCCATCCTCGCCACCTCCCTGTGGCTCGACCGGCGCCTCTTCGAGCCCCTCTCGCGGCTGATCGCCGACGCCCGCGACATCGCCGCCGGCCGTGCCGCCCGCGTGGCCGTGCCGGAGGAGGACGAGCTGGCCGCCCTGGCCCTGGCCCTCAACCGCCTGGCCGCCACCGCCGAGGAGCAGCTCGAGATCGTGCGCGAGGAGCGCGACCACCTGCGGCAGATCCTCGCCAGCATGTCCGAAGGGGTGCTGGTGGTGGGGCCGGACGGCCGCGCTCTGACGCTCAACCCCGCCTTCCACCGGCTGTTCGACCTGACCGGCGACTTCTCCGGCCGGCCGGTGCTGGAGATCGTCCGCCATCCGGGCTTCAGCCGCCTGGTGGAGGACACCCTGCGCCTGGGCGAGCCGCAGACCGCCCAGATCGAGCTCTCCACCCTCGAGCGGCGGACCCTGATGCTGGCCAGCTCGCCGCTGTCCGGCAGCGCGGGCGGCAGGCGGGAGCCGTGGTGGTGACCCGCGACACCACCGAGCTCACCCGGGTGGCCGACATGCGGCGGGACTTCGTGGCCAACGTCTCCCACGAGCTCAAGACGCCGCTCGCCGCCATCCGTGGCTACGCCGAGACCCTGCGCGACGGCGCCCTCGACGAGCCCCCGACCGCCCGCCGCTTCACCGAGCGCATCCTCAGCCAGTGCCATCGCCTGCAGGAGCTGCTGAACGACCTGCTGACCCTCTCCCGCCTGGAGGGCGTCGCCCCTGCCCTGGAGCGGGAGAGCGTCGATCTCAACGCCGTCGTCCGCCGCGCCGCGGAGCTGATCTCCGCCACGGCCCGCGAGAAACGGGTGGAGGTCGCGGTCGAGGGGGACGGGGCCGTGCCGCCCATGCTCGGGGACCCCGACGGCCTGGAGCGCCTGGTGCTCAACCTCCTGGACAACGCCATCAAGTACAACCGCCCGGACGGCCAGGTCACCCTGCGCCTCTCGCGCGCGGACGGCGAGGCGGTCCTGGAGGTGAGCGACACGGGGATCGGCATCCCTCCGGAGTCGATCCCCCGCCTGTTCGAGCGCTTCTACCGGGTGGACAAGGGACGGGCTCGCGAGGAGGGGGGCACGGGCCTGGGGCTCGCCATCGTCAAGCACGTAGCCCAGGCCCACGGCGGCCAGGTGGACGTCGAGAGCCGCCTCGGCCGCGGCTCAATTTTCCGAGTCAGGCTGCCGCTTGTCGGGTGAAGCTGCCGCTCGCCGGGTAGCACCCACGCCGTCACACCGTTGACGGCGGCCTGTCACAAAACCGCGGGCTTCCGGGGTTAAGATCGTCCGCGAAAGGAATAGGCCATGGAACGAAGACTGGACCAGGATCTCGATCGCGTACGCCAGACGCTGCTCAGGATGGGCGGCATGGTGGAGGGGATGGTGGCCAAGGCGACGCAGTCGCTGCTCGATCGCAACAACCAACTGAGCGTCGAGGTGATTCAGGGCGATTCCGAGGTCGATCACCTGGAGATCGAGATCGACGAGCTGTGTCATCTCATCCTGGGCACCAAGCAGCCGACGGCCGTGGACCTCCGCTTCCTGGTGGCGGTGATGAAGATCAACAGCGACTTGGAGCGCATCGGCGACTCGGCGGTGAACATCGCCCAGTCCGTGCTGCAGCTCAACGAGCAGCCGCCGCTCAAGCCCTACATCGACCTGCCCCACCTCTCGCAGCTCGTGCAGGACATGGTGAGGAAGAGCCTCGACGCCTTCGTGCGCAAGGACGCCCGCCTGGCCACCGAGGTCTGCGGCTCCGACGACGCCGTGGACGGCCTCTACAAGCAGCTCTTCCGCGAGCTGCTCACCTACATGATCGAGGACCCGCGGACGGTGAGCCGCGCCCTCCACCTGCTGCTCATCTCGCGCAACATGGAGCGCATCGCCGACCATGCCACCAACATCGCCGAGGACGTCATCTACTACGTCGAAGGCCGGGACGTGCGCCACTCCGGCAGCGCGCTGAACGAAGAGCTGGCCCGGAAGGACCGATGAGCGGCGAGAAGCGCTTCAAGGTCCTCTTCCTCTGCACGGGCAACTCCGCCCGCAGCATCCTGGCCGAGTCCCTGCTGAGGAAGACGGACCGCCGGCGCTTCGAGGCCTTCAGCGCCGGCTCCCATCCCAGGGGCGAGGTCCACCCCCTGGCCCTGCGGCTGCTCAAGGAGGTCTACAAGATCGACGCGAGCGACGCCCGCAGCAAATCGTGGGAGGAGTACCGCGACGTCCAATTCGACTTCGTGATCACCGTCTGCGACAACGCCCGCGAGAGCTGCCCCTACTGGCCGGGCCAGCCGATCGTGGCCCACTGGGGTCTCCCCGATCCCGCGGACTTCGACGGTCCCGAAGAAGAGCAGTACGTCCTCTTCAAGGACACGGGCCGCGTCCTCGCCCGCCGCATCGAGCTCTTCTGCAATCTCCCCCTCGAAAAGCTCGACCGCCTCCGCCTCGAACAGCTCACCCGCGAGATCGGGCAGAACGCGCCGGTCGAGGCGTAGGGGCGGGCCCGGGCATCACGGCTGCAACACAAAGCTCCTTCAGCGAGACATTCAGCAGCTCCGCTGAGACGGCGGCGAGAGTCTTTGCCACATGGGGAAGGATTCGTGGGACGTCCGACCCGCGGGTCGGACCTCGCGACCCGTGGGTCCTGCGATTCGCTCCTTGGGTCGAATGCCGCGACCCGCGGGTCGAGTGACTTGACCCATGGGTACTGGCTCATTTTGACCCCGCCTTAACTTCGGCATCCGGCAGCATGGCGATGAGGTCCACGATTTCGAGCTTCCGCGCCTCGACTCCGGCCGCCATGGCAGGCGTCCGACCCTTGCCGTCCTCACCCTTCCCCAGGCTCATATGCACCCGGCAGAAGTTGTAATGCGCGAAGTGGACGGCCACGGCCGCCGCGTGGTTCTCCACCTTCTTGCTGTGGCCGTTGGTCAACCGGGTGAAGCGTCGCATGGACATCCGCATGGTGAGGTTCTGGCGCTCCACGTAGGACGTGCTGACGTGCCGTTCGTCCGGGCACCCGGTGATGGCCCGCTTCTCCGCGCCGATGCACTCCGCCGGGCTGTAGCGCGTCTCGGGACCGGTGGGCGGGTTGCCGTAGATCTTCTGGAGCATGGCGTAATCCACGTCCCCGCCGAAGGCGTCCTCTACCGCGGAGATGTACGCCTTGAGGCCGTCCGTGGTGATCTGCACCCGGCCCGTGAGGCGGTGCGCGAGATCCTGGGTAAGCTCCGTAGCCGAGCCGATGTCCCGCGAGCCTACCAGCCACGACGGCACCAGCTTGGTATCCGCGTCGATCGCAACGAACGTCCAGACGTCGCCGTAGCCGAAGACGCCTTTCTTGGCGGGCGGCACATTCTTCTCTTTTGCGTAGCAAAATTCCCAGATCTCATCGATTTGCAGCCGCTTGCAGGGCAGGCTCTGCAACTTCTCGTCAGAGTAGGCCGCACAGACCTTAGCGAGGTCCAGGAGGAGCTTCGTCACGGTGTTCCGGGCCACCCCTGTCATGCGGGCGGTAGCGCGGATGGAGTTGCCCTCCACCAGGGCGGCGACTACGGCGGCACGGTCGGCGTTGCTCAGTATGTTTGCCATAATGAGCATTATGCTTGAGGGGAAGCCTGGAAGTCAAGCCCTGATTTCAAGGACATCCTTCATCCGGAACCCGACCAACAGGGGCGCCCGCCCCTCCTTCGCCGCCCTTTCCAGCTCTTCGTCTCGCCCTACCACCACCACATCCCCGAGGACTTCTACTACGCGACGGACGATCGGTCCGCCGAATGCGATCAGCGTAACCTCTTGACCTGTATAGAGTTGTCTATCCATTGCCCGATTCTATAGCTGCCTGCTACGGAAGCCAAGAAGAAATCTCCGCGAATCCGCGCCCAGCCTATTGACTTCATGCCGAATCATTCCGTAGGATTACGCGGCATGAGGAGGCAAACATGGCAGACAGCGGCAAGTTTGCGGCATACGTATCATGGGTGACATTCAAGAATGCTCTTGACCGGCTCGGCCAAAGTATGCCGAACCGGGTGGACAAGACGGTGTTTCCAGGTCTGTCCGGCGGCACGCTGGTACAACTGCTCCCGGCGCTGAAGTTTCTCGGCCTTACCCGTGACGACGGAACGCCTACGGAGGCCCTGGTGGCTCTGGTGAAGAAGGATGAGATCGAACGAAAGGACGCGCTTCGCGAGATCTTCCGAGCCTGTTACAGCGACCTTTTTGCCCTCGACCTGACGAGCGCTACTCCTTCCCAGTTGAGCGAGAAGATGAGCGAGCATTATGGAGTGACCGGTAGCACTCTCGCTAAGGCCGTGCGGTTCTTCCTGTTGGGGGCCTCTGAGGTGGGAATCCCTCTTTCGAGCTACCTGATGACAGCCAAAGGTACGAACGGCAGCACCCGACGCCGGATAGCCCGGAAACAGAGAACGGCGCCCGTTCCTCCGACTGCTCCTCCTTTGGCCCCCCAGGACACAGGAACGGGAGCGACTTCTAAGACCGTCAGGCTTGAGACTCCAGGGATGACGCTGACGCTGATAGTGCCGGGCAACTATGGGGGGTTGACGAGCGCGGATCGGAAATTCGTCTTCGACCTCATGGACCAACTGGACAGATATGAGGGGGAGAAATCAGCGTCGGAAAGCTCAAGCCAGGGCCAGATCGACGAAGAAGGAGGAGAAGGATGAAGTTGTCCCAAAGGTTAAAGCGTGAAGGGAGCGGCGGCATTGGCCCACGGCCGCGACAGTAACCGAGAAATGGAGGGAAAGGGCCGCCACTAAGCTCCGGCTGGCAGGCAAGGGTCTTAGGGCGGTCCGGATGGGCTCCTACTTCGCCCTGGCGGTTTCGAAGAGCCGTCAGGGCTTCTCTACAGTATCAGGTGCGGCCGGGTGCCCCCAGCGCGCCGCCGCCGCTTTCTTCGCGATCTCCCGGCGCTCACGCGGCGAGAGCTTCTCCGCCCTGGCCTTCCCTCCTTTGAGACCACCCCGTCGCCCCAGTTCCCGCGCGGCGGCTCGCATGGGATCTTCCGGCTCCGGCTCGTTTTCCGGTGGCGCCGTCCCCGTGAGGATGGCGACGGTCTGAAAGGCGCGAGCGTTGAAGTCGCGCGGGCGTTTGGGCTTGCTTAACCGGTTCTGCATGCCCCATGGTAACACAGGGTGAGTCTCGGGGGTCAGGAGTTTACTTCTTCTTGCCGCGGACTTGGTCAAGGAGGTCGTGAAATTCGGCAGTGGTCAGCCCCATTGTTCTTTTGTTGCTTTGGATGATGTCCTCACCCAGATTGGAGTCCATCTTGATTACCACCGGGCGAGCACTTCCGGGGCGAGTCATCTTGAGATGATCGCCCCGGGTGGTGGGATTGGAATAGCCGGCAAGGCGACAGACATCCCGGAGCTCTTGCCAGGTGAGACGCTTCAAGGCGTCAGTTCCCTTCTATCCTTGCGCCGAGAGAAGCGCTGAAGCCTGATAAGCCGGTATCGAGAGGTGGACGTTGAAGGAATCCTCGGCAGACTCCTCCTGTTCCTGGACGGGCCTAACAACGATGTGCTCTTGCCCGGGCCGGAGAGTGGAGGGATGGACCTTATGAAATCCGACCTCGCGTAACGCCGAGTCGAGCGTGCCGCGCTCCAGGCAGTCTTCTACCCAAATCTCAATCGCTTCTTCAAGGCAGCGCTTGGCCTCCTCTTTAGTCTTACCCTGGGAAAAAAGGTCTAGCGCTGGGCAGCCGGTGACCCACCTATTCCCGGCTTCCCGCTTGATGGTGCAAAACAGGCACAGGGAGATTTCAACGGTGTCCACGTGGTTAGCTCCTCTCGTTTTCAAGGGGGTACGGCCCCTACCCCCTCCTCCGGAGCAACGGTGGAGGGGGGATCTGTATTCCGCGCCAGCCACGACCGGACCATGTCAGGGTTGCGACTGTTGCCGGCTGTGCGGTAAGAACCATACTCTACCCCGGCTTGTAGTCTGTCAATACCTCTCGGGTGCTGTCACTGGATCGCAGCGCGTGACACAAAATGTCAGGGCCGGTCCAGGCGGACCGGCCCCGCAGGTTTTACGGCAGGTGGGACTTGAGGATAGAGGCGGGATCGGGCAGCTCGCCACGGATGAGGGCCGGGGCGATCTCTGACGCGAGGGTCTTGCACTCCCGGAAGCTCCGAAGCGTGGCGATGATCCTGCAGTCCGGCAGGTACACCAGCGGGTGATGGTGCCGACCCGCATAGCTTGCCGGACCCTCCTCGGTTCCCGCAAACGAGCCGAACGGCGGCGAGACGTGGCCCTTGACCGACACCAGTTCGCCGCCCTCCAGACGGACGCTGAAGCTCCCCCGGCGCCAAGCCAGGGGGACGGGCCGGCCGCTACGTGCCACGGCTTGCATGTGGCGATCCGCTGCCACCGCAAGCCATCCGCCGACGCTGGGGAAGCCTTCCCCCTCAGCGGCTTGCTTCCATCTCGCGGACTGCCGCGCATCGGCATGGACGGTGTAGCTCGCCGTCCTTAGGCTCGCCACTTCGCCAGCTCCTCATTCAGACGGTGCGCGATATCGGATACGTCGGACGCCAGCCCTCCCGCGAAGCGGGACAGCTCCTCGACCTTGGGCGGGAGCGACGACACCCTGTGCTCCTCGAATACGGACGTGAGGTAGCCCTCCAGGAACCGCAGCTCCGCGAGCACGGCCGTCAGCTCCCAGCGAGTCTCAGGCGACGGGTACGTGTCCGGCGGCAGCCGCGGTGCTTCAAGCACCATGCTGTAGATCAGTTGCGCCGTACCCCGGAGTGCTGCTACGTCTTCCGGGTTGAAGTAGCGGAGGAAGGTGAAGCGGAAGCCCTCCCACTTCTCCCACTCCGAGGCGATCGCCTTCGGAGGCGGAGCGGCCGGCGGGATGGGCATCGGGTGGCGGGGCGGTGAGGCGGGGTCGCTGCTACACTGCGGAGTCAGCTCGGGCATGGGTCTAGGCTCCTGTCCGGGTCAGGTCCGGCAGAAGCGTCGCCACGCCCTGCCGGGCCGCTTGGTTTGGGGCGGAAGAGGGACCGTCCCTCCTCCTACCGGGAAGGACCGTACACCCAAACCGGCCGGCCGTAAACCCCTGATTTCATTGGGTGTTTCACCCGCGGTCAAAATGAGCCAGTACCGACCCATGGGTCCTGAGACTCGCCCCGTGGGTCCTGCGACTTGACCCATGGGGCGGATGACAGGACCCGCGGGTCCTGTGTTGCGACCCATGGGTCCTGTGATGCGACCCGCGGGTCGCGCAGCCCGACCCACGAGGCCCGAGACGCATCCCACGGAGCCGAAGACAGAATCGGAGGAGCCGCCGATATGCTCCACGGAGCCGGCCGCGCAATTCATGGAGCCTGGGACAAGATCCATAGATCCCGCAGCGGAATCCGTGGGGCCTGCTACGGACGACGCGGCTCCCGCGGGGGAGGAGGGCAGAAAAAGCAATTACCCGGGGGGCCGCTAAGCCCTACGAGTCGCTAGGCGTCTCTCCCGGGTAACCGTCGTGAGTAAAATAGCCGATGCAAGGAACGGTGTCAACCCCCTTCCTTCCCTCGACCTGGGTTCGTGGAGCCCGAATTTCATCTTCCGGCTACTCCAGCACCGCCGGCTGTACCCAGTGGCGGCGGAAGTACTCCCGCATGCGGGGGAAGAGGGAGCTGATCTGGGAGTGCGCCAGGGAGTCCCGGAAGACCAGCCACGCTGCGAGGGCGTAGCTGTGAATCCCCCAGGACTTCAGGATCGGGTAGCACTGCTCGACCAGCTCCGCGGCCCGCTGCGGCTCGCCCTTGAACACCAGCAGCTCGGCCAGGTCGATGGAGAGGAGGACGAGCTCGTGGTGGAGGTCCCGCGCCTGGAATTCCTCCCAGAGCTGCTTGTAGATTTCCTCAGCCTCCTCCAGGTCTCCGAGATTGCGGGCGATCCGGCCCTCCAGCCAGTGGAGGCGGAGCTGGGTCCAGTCGTCCGGGAACTGCTGGTAGAGGGGGCGCGCGCGATCGAGCACCACGAGGGCCTCCGCCGCCTGATTGCTGTCGTTGAGGAACCAGGCGAGGTCGTGCCGGGCGCACAGGTCGAGGCGAGGCTCCCGGCCGGGATCGATCAGGGCGAGCCCATGCCGGATGTGCGAGAGCGCCCGCTCAGGGTTGGCGTGGCCGATGGCGTCTCCCATCTTGAGGAGCGTGCGCCCCTGCTGGTGCGTGTCACCCGCTCGCCGGTACAGATCCAGGGCCTCTTCCAGAGTGGCCTCCGCGGTCTCGAACTCACCCAGATCACGAATGTAGGAGGATTCTAGACTGAGGATGTAGGCCGCTTCCGCCGGCTCGCCCGTGCCCTCTTCGAAGATCCTCCATGCCTCGTTGAAGGCACGGCGCGAGCCTTCGAAGTCTGATGCCAGGCGCTTCACGTTGCCGAGAGCCGCCCAGGCCGCGGCCCGCAGGTCCGCAATCCTCTTCTCTCCCACCACGGCCGGATCGAGGTGCTCGGCGACTGCGATGGCGAGGAGGACGACGTCGACCGCCTCCGCCGGCTCCGTGCGCATGTACAGCCGGCTCGCCTCCAGCAGCCGGACGTAGAGACCCCAATTCTGGTAGCGTGGGTTGGACTCCACCTCCGCCAGACGCACCGGGGGCGGCAGAGGCTCCAGCGCTGCCCACTGGCCCCACCCCCGCATCTTCTCCTCCGCCAGCCTCCGCGCCTCGCCGGTGGCGAACGCCATTGCACGCTGGAAGGCCTCGTCGTAGACGTGGGGATCCCCGGTGGCTCCGAGCCCCACACCGGAGCTGGCCTGGCGGGCCATCTCCAGACACTGCGGACACCCGGTCAGCAGGTGCCGCACCACCCGCCGCGCCTCCTCCTTCGTGGCCTCGGCCTCGAGAAACCGCGCTAATAGTTCCTCCTCGACATGCCGGTCGTCCATGCATCCCCTCCTCTTGTATTCTTCGTGCGTGTACTCTAGCATACAAGAGGCGAGAAAAAACGCCGGCAGGTGCCGGCGACATCTCCTGGCAGCACGCAGGTCGGTTTAGCCGTCCGGATCCATGGTGCCGTGGGAGTCGCCCCCGTCAGGAGGGGCGGTCGTGAGGCCGTCCGGATCCATGGTGCCGCGGGAATCGCCTTGGTCGGTGCCTTCCGGGAGGAGGGCCTTCTGGAGATGGCCGAGAGCCTGCCAGACCCAGGCGACGAGGCTGCGGCTCTGAGGTCTCGCCGGTGCCTTGCCTGCCGCGACGGCCGGCGAGGCGAGGGAGATCAGGACAAGGAGGAGAATGGAAATGCGGAACCACACACTGCGAGCCATGGAAGGGCTCCTTTCGCGGCCTCCAGACTCCGCTCCGTCATGGAACGGGCTGGACTGCCTCTGCCCTCTACAGTGCGACGAATGGAGCGAGCTAGGGTGGGACGGGAGGGTCAACCTCCTCCGCCCCTCCCAGACGCGCAGCACGGCCACGTCGTTCTGGCCTCTCCTCCCCTCATGCCCGTGCTGTCTTTGAGACCCGAAAGATCTTCCAGGGGCAAGCGGATTCAGCCGGCGGACCCGGCGTGGAGCTGCAGGCGCGCGGCAATGGCATCGGCCGCCGCCGCGTGACCGAGGGGGGACCAGTGGGTGTCCTGAAGGAAGTAGAGGATCTCTCCCCGCGCGGCCCGCTGCCGGAAGACGGGCGTCAGGTCCAGGAATCCCGCGTCGGGGTCCGCCTGCTGCACGGCCGTGGCCAGACGGTCCGGCAGGTCGTTCCTCTCCCAGTGGAGGGGCTCGGCGCCGGCGGCGAAACGGGTGTGATCGAGATAGATCCGATCCTTGCTGGGCACGAAGACGACGAGGAATTGAGCCCCCTGGCGCCGGCACAGCTCTCCGGCCTCCCCCAGCACCCGGCGGACCACGTCGAGATCCCCCATCTCGCGAGGGGACAGGCGGTGCGACTTGTATTCGAAGTACATCCTCACATCGCGACCATCGTTCTCGTGGAAGATCCCATAAGGATAGCCCAGGGTCCCCGTGGCGTCCTCGCCCCCTGAGGTGCGGCCGAGGCGGCGCAGGGCGTAGAGGGCGTTGCGGGTGAAGGAGCGCAGGGCGAAGGAATGGTTGCGCTGCGACAGCTCGGGCCAGACCGGCAGCGCCTGTTGATACCGTTCGACGTCCTGAAGATCGTTGCCCTCGAAGAATGCCCAGACGCAGATGCGGGGGTGGAGCGGCAGGCCGAACCGCCGCAGCACCTCCAGCTCCTGCTGCGGCCCATACCAGGACTGCCCCAGGTTGACCACCGGCCGGTTGAGGTCCGCAGCCAGCCGCGAGGTCAAGAGGTCGGAGGCCGTCACTCCCCAGCCCTCGATGAAGGAGTCGCCGATCACGACCACGTCCGCTGTGCGCGGGTCCGGTCGGTTGCGGAACCCGTGCTGATCGTATCGATAGCGCACGCCGTCCCAGACGAAGTCGTCGTGAGGCCGGTGGAGGTGAAGCAGCATGGGATCCACGAGATTGCCGGGATGGCTCCACGGCTCGGCCGCGGGCGTGCCAAAGAGGACGCGGAAGTCGGCCAGATGAAAAAGGACGAGCGTCTCCAAGAGGCCGACGCCGAGGAGGAACGCGGCCGTCATCACCACGAACCCCCGGGCCAGCCCGCCGCGCCGTCCCCGGGCGAACGCGAGGAGCACGCCCCAGCCCAGGAGGTACACGGCCGCGAGACCCGCGAGCACATGGACGTTGGGAAACCGGCCCGGGCTCGCCACCACGAACAGCCCGAACGCCCCGAGCCCGCCCACGAGCGTCAGCCAGAGCGTAGGCCTCCCCGGTCGGGACCCTGGCGTCATCGTTCCGCTTCCTACCGCCGGTGCCAAGCCACCTGCGCCATCAACGCCTTGCTCACCCCAGGATGGCTCGCTTTCTCCAGCAGGGGATAGAAGAGGGTCGCGCCGAGGTCGATCTCCAGGCCGGAGCGGAGATGGATCAGCCCGGCGCTCGCGCCCAGGAAGACGTCGCCGATCTTGCCGGGTTTGCCCTCGCCTTGCGCGGTGCTCAAGTCGAAGCCGGGGCCGGTCAGGCGGGCGTCGAAGTCTCCGGGGGGCAGGGGAGCTCCGCCCACGAGGCGCGGGGCGAGCGACCAGCTCGAGCTCAGGGGGCGTGTGTATTGCGCGCCGATGTAGGGAGTCACGAAATTGACGTCGCTACTGTGGTCCAGGATCCCCGTCACTCCGGCGTCGCGGCCGGCGAGGATGCGGTAATCCATCTGATAGTTCTTGATCTCCAGGTGGTCGTAGAGGAGGCCGCCGGTCAAGGTCCAGCGGCGGTCGGCACCGGGGGGTGAGAGCTCACGGATGAAGGCGCCGCCGATCCCCCAGTGGCGGTAGTCGCCTCGTGGATTGGAAAACTCGGCGGTCTGTGGCAGGTCCAAGGGGAGGTTGGGGAAGAAGAAGGGACGCAGCACCTCCTGGCCCGTGTCTCCCGAGACGCTCATCGAATCGTAGAAGCCCAGCACGGAGAAGCCCCAGCGATCCGAGAGGCCGCGGCCCACGTTGAAGGCCACCATGGGGCCCTCGATATGCAGGAAGTGGGCGTCGGCCTGGGCATAGCCCACCTGGAAGGTCTGCTGCCACTTCCCGGCTTCCATCCGCTCGGAGAGGAACGGCAGCGAGGTGTAGCGGGCGTCCTGCCCGGCCTCGGGCAGGTGCTCGGCGATGAAGTGGATGTCCTCAGTGGCCGCCCGGGCGGGGACGGAGCCCGGGATGAGGACGATGAAGAGGCTGAGGAGGAGGGGAAACAGGTGCTTCCTGGCGTTCATGGCGCCATGGTAACGCCTCTCCTATCCAAAGCGGCCGGTGATGTAGTCCTCGGTCTGCTTCTTCAGGGGGTTGATGAAGATCTTCTCGGTCGGTCCGTACTCGATCAGCTCGCCCAAGTAGAGGAAGGCGGTGTAGTCGGAGACGCGGGAGGCCTGCTGCATGTTGTGGGTGACGATCACCTGGGTGTACTGGGTTTTGAGGTCCTGCATCAGCTCCTCGATGCGGGCGGTGGCGATGGGATCGAGGGCCGAGCAGGGCTCGTCGAGCAGGATGACCTCGGGCTCGACGGCGATGGCGCGGGCGATGCACAGACGCTGCTGCTGGCCGCCCGAGAGGCCCAGGGCGCTGTCGTCCAGCCGATCTTTCACCTCATCCCAGAGGGCGGCGCCGCGCAGACTCTTCTCCACGATGCCGTCCAAGTCGCGCTTCTTGTTGATCCCCTGGATGCGGCAGCCGTAGGCCACGTTCTCGTAGATCGACTTGGGGAATGGGTTCGACTTCTGGAACACCATGCCGATCCTCTTGCGCAGGGCGTTGATCTCCAGCCGCGGGTCGAAGATGCTGCCGTCTTCGAAGCGGATGTCCCCCTCGATGCGCACGCCGTCGATCAGGTCGTTCAGCCGGTTGATGCAGCGCAGCAGGGTGGACTTGCCGCAGCCCGACGGGCCGATGAAGGCCGTGATCTGCTTCTCGGGGATGTCGAGGGAGATCTCTTTGAGCGCCTTCTTCTCCCCATACCAGAGGGAGAGGTCCTCGATACGCAGGATGATGGGATGGTCGATCTGCGGACGAATCGCGCGGTCGGCCGCAGGGTCCGCAGTCAGGGTCTGGGTCTCAGCCATGTCGTTCTCGGGCCTTTCACTGGCTAGACGGCGCTGCCCGCGTACTTGCGCCGCAGGTGGTTGCGCAGGGCGATGGCCACCAGGTTCATCAGCGTCACCACGAGAATGAGCAGCAGGGCGGTGGCGAACACCAGAGGGGTCGTGGCCTCGATGTTGGGGCTCTGGAAGCCGACGTCGAAGATGTGGAAGCCGAGGTGCATGAACTTCCGCTCCAGGTGGAGGAACGGCGGCTTGCCGTCGAGCGGCAGGGTCGGAGCGAGCTTGACCATGCCCACGATCATCAGCGGCGCCACCTCGCCGGCGGCGCGGGCCATGGCGAGGATCATGCCGGTGAGGATGCCCGGCGCCGCCGCCGGCACCACCACCCGCTGGATGGTCTCGAATTTGGTGGCCCCCAGGGCGAGCGAGCCTTCACGCACGATGCGCGGCACCGCGGCCAGCCCCTCCTCCGCCGCCACGATGACCACCGGCACGGTCAGGAGAGCGAGGGTGAGCGCCGCCCACAGGATGCCGCCGGTGCCGAAGGTGGGCGTGGGCAGCGCCTCCGGATAGAAGATGCGGTCGATCGAGCCGCCGATCAGGTAGACGAAGAAGCCGAGGCCGAACATGCCGAAAACGATGGACGGCACGCCCGCCAAGTTGTTGACGGCGATGCGCACCAGCCGCACGAGGAACCCTTGCCTGGCGTACTCCCGCAGGTAGAGGGCGGCGAGCACGCCCAGAGGGGCCACGGCGAAGGTCATGAGGAAGACCATCATCACCGTGCCGAAGATGGCGGGGAAGATGCCGCCTTCGGTGTTGGACTCCCGCGGGTCCTCGGTGATGAAGTCCCACGCCCGGGTGGTGTAGACCCGGAGCTTGGCGAGTCTCCCCATCTCGTTGGGCCGCAGGGCGTGGACCACGTTGCCGACGGGCATCTCCTTGGTCGCGCCGTCGGCCGTGCGCATCACCAGGGTCTCGGCGGCGAACCGCTCGCGCAGGGCGGTGAGCCGCGCGGCCAGGCGGTCGTACTCGGCCTGGCGCTCGGCGATCTCGGCTTCGAGGGCGGCCTTGCGCCGCGCGGCCTCGGCGGGCGGCAGCTTTTCGAGCTCCAGCTTCTTCTCGGCGAGGCGCAGGCGCTCGATCTCGTAGTTGACGTCGCCGATCGCCCCCTTCTCCAGGTCGTGGATCTTGGCGAGCTCTTCGGTCTTCCGGGCGTGGAGCGGTCCGAAGGCCTTCCAGACGGCTTCGGGACCCGAGGCGATCACCTTGCCGCCCTGGCGCAGCTCGGCCATGGTGCCGTAGAAGTTCCCCCACTCCAGGCGTTCGAGCATCACGGCGCCCGCGGGACGAGAACGCCGGGCGACATCCTTGGCGTCGATCCATACGAAGTCGAGGCCGCTGACGTCGCGGTTGCCGATCTTCATCCGGATGCGATCGATGGCCGCCGCGGCCGTCTGGCCCGGGGCAGCCAGGACCTTCGCCGCCTGCTCCACCTCCCAGACCTCGCCGAGCACCTTGCGGCCGTCTTTGAGGTCGAGCTCCATCAGGTCGCGCTGCCAGAAGTAGGAGAGGCCGTTCCAGGCCAGGAGGGCCAGGATGGCGAGCACCAGCAGGACGTTGAAGGCGAGGGCCCCGCCGCACAGCCAGGTGAGGGCCTTGCCCATGGCCTCCGTGCGGCCTTGGGAGCGGCCGAAGAGGGTGGTGGCCTTTGTCGCCCGGCGGGCGAGGGTCCCGGCGAGGGCCCCGGAAAGAGGGCGAGACGCGACGGTCATCTTCGCAGGCTCCCGCATCAGAGCTGAGAATATCGCTCGCGCAGCCGTTGCCGCACGAGCTCTGCCACGGTATTGATGATGAAGGTGACGACGAACAGCAGGAGCCCGGCGAGAAACAGGGTGCGATAGAGGGTGCCGCCCTGCGGCGCCTCGGGGATCTCAACCGCGATGTTGGCTGACAGCGTACGGAAGCCGTTGAACGGGTTCCAGCTCATGATCGGGGTGTTGCCCGTGGCCATGAGCACGATCATGGTCTCGCCCACGGCGCGGCCGAAGCCGATCATGATGGCCGAGAAGATGCCGGGCGAAGCCGTGGGGAGCACCACCCGGGTGACCGTCTGCCAGCGGTCGGCGCCCAGGGCCAGGGAGCCGGCCACCAGGTTCTGGGGGACGTTCGAGAAGGCGTCCTCGGCGATGGCGAAGATGATGGGGATGACGGCGAAGCCCATGGCGAGCCCCACCACCACGGCGTTTCTCTGGTCGAAACCGAGGCCGGTTGAGGCGAACAGCCAGGCTTTGAAGTCGCCGCCGAAGGCCAGCCGCTCGAAGGCGGGAGACAGCTCGAGGCAGAGAGCGATGCCCGCCGCCAGGGCGACGATGAAGAAGAAGACCTCGGTGCCCACCGGGAAGCGGCCGCGGAAGGCCCGCGGCAGGACGTTCCACAGGAACCCCGCGGCGAGCACCAGGAGCGGCAGCACGATCAGGGCGAGGACCAGGGCCGGTACCGCCTGCTCGATGCGGGGCGCGAGCCACAGCCCCGCCAGGAACCCCAGCACCACGCTGGGCAGCGAAGCCATGATCTCGATCACGGGCTTCAGGTAGCGCTTGTAGGCGACGTGCATGAACTGCGAGATGTACATCGCCCCGAGGACCCCCAGGGGGATGGCCAGCAGCAGGGAGTAGAAGGTCCCCTTGAGCGTGCCGACGATCAGCGGCACCAGCGACAGCTTGGGCTCGAGGTCGTTCGAGGCGCCGCTCGACTGCCAGACGTAGGCCGGGCGGTCGTAGCCCTCGTACCACACCTTGCCGAAGAGCGATTTGAGCGTTACCTCGGGGTGAGGGTTGTGGATGTCGAGCTCCGCCAGTTGTCCCCCTTGGGGCCCGTGCCGCCCAGGTAGGCGCCGTCGGCCTTCGGGGTGTAGAAGAGGGCCGTGGCGTCGGCGAGCGGGGCCGGGCCAGTCCATAGGGTGCGGTCGGCGGTGGAGTAGAAGAGGCCGAGCTGCCGGCCGGCGAGGGCGAGGAAGCTCTTGTCGCGCTGCGACGGCGCGATCGCCCGCACGGGGCCGGGCTGGCGGGGGAACTCGTGGATGCGCTCCAGCCGCTGGGTGTCGTCCGGTTGGCGCACGGCGAACCACACGGAGAGGGCGCCGTTGCCCTGCCCCACGGCCAGCGAGTTGCCGCCCAGGAGCAGGTTGAGGGCGGTCACCGGCGCGCCGGCGTTGGCCACTTTGAGCGTCCCGGGCTGGCCGCCGTCCAAGGGCCACCAGAGCAGCTCGCCGCCCTGTGTGCCGGCGTAGAGGTTGCGCTGCGCCGGGTCGATCACCATGGCCGTCACCCGGCCGGGGAGGTCGGCCTCGGCGCGGGAGAGCGACTCGGCGGTCTCGCCGGTCATCTCGTTTTTCTCCACCGCCCGCCGCACCACGGCGAGGCGGCCGGTGGCGAGCACGCCGGCGGCGGTGGCGGCGCCGTCCTCGTCCTCCTGGGCGGCGAAAGCGCCGAGCGGGCGGTGCTCCGGGTCCAGCTCCAGGAAGAGGGGCGGCGTCATGTCCGGCGTCACCACCCGGTCGCTCCCCTGGAAGGAGACGGTGAAGCCCATGGTCTTGAGCAGCACCCGGCCGTCGCTGGTGGCGGCGGCGAAGGCCCGGCTCTGGGGCGGCACGGTCATGCCCGTCAGGGCGGCCGGGGTCAGGACGCCTGAGGAGTAGACCTCCTTGCCGTCGTCCAGGCGCACGACGCGAGCGATGCCGTGCTCGTCGAAAGTGGCCACGTGGGTGCGGTGCTCGTCGGCGAGGAGGGCGCCGATCCGGCCGGTCCCCGGCAGGTCGACCTGGCGCACCGGCGTGACCTTCGCCGGAAACAGCATGGGCAGGACCTCGACGAGGATGAAGATCAGGATGCCGAGGATGCTGGCGATGATGGCGATGCCGCCCCCTGACACCAGCCAGCGGGCCGCGCGATCGGCCAACAGCCGCCGCCGGGGCGTCTCCCGGCTGCGGTTGCGCAGGCGCAGGCGGGATTCCGCCGACAGGGACCGGGTGCCGTTCTCCGCTGCGTTCGCCATCTGTCCTCGGCTTCCGGAGGGATCTTACTACTGGAGCTTGGCCAGCTCTTCCTGCACGATCTTATGGGTCAGAGGAATGAAGCCGTCTTTGACCACCGTCTGCTGCCCCTGCTGCGAGAGGACGAACTTCAGGAATTCGCGGACGAGAGGATCGAAGGGCTTGTTGGGCGCCTTGTTGACGTAGACGTAGAGATAGCGCGACAGCGGGTACTTGCCCGAGATCACGTTCTCCGGGCTGTCGTCGATGCACTGGCCGGGCTTGGCCGCCACCGGCACGGCACGCACGCCCGAGGTCTTGTAGCCGATGCCGCTGTAGCCGATGGCGTACTTGTCCTCGGTGACGCCCTGCACCACCGAGGCCGAGCCCGGCTGCTCCTTGACCGTGTCCTTGTAGTCGCCCTTGCAGAGCGCGTGCTCCTTGAAGTAGCCGTAGGTGCCGGAGGCGGAGTTACGGCCATAGAGGCTGATCGGCTGGCTGCCCCAACCGCCGTCTGCGACGCCGGCCTGGCCCCAGTTGGTGATGGCCTTGCCGCCGCAGGCGCGGCCCTGCGAGAAGATGCCGTCGATCTGCTGCATGGTGAGGCACTTGATGGGATTGTCCTTGTTCACGAAGACGCCGATGCCGTCGACCGCCACGCGGACCGGCGTGGGCTTGTAGCCGTACTTCTTCTCGAAGGCGTCGATCTCCTCGGCCTTCATGGTGCGGCTCATGGGGCCGAGCTGCGAGGTGCCCTGGATGAGGGCCGGGGGGGCCGTGGTCGAGCCCTTGCCCTCGATCTGGATGCGGATGTTGGGGTACTCCTTCTTGTAGCCCTCGGCCCACAGCGTCATCAGGTTGTTGAGGGTGTCCGAGCCCACCGAGGTGAGGTTGCCCGAGACGCCGCTCGTCTTGTTGTACGATGGGATGCCGGACTCGACCTGCACGGCCTGGGCGTGGGCCAGGCTCGCGCACAGGACCAGTGTCAGGGCGACGAAAGCCACCTTGAGATTGCGCATCATCGATCTCTCCTTATCGTCAGGTTGAATGGACACAAGCGTCGGGGGCGGAGCAGTCCGCGAGACCAGACTCTCGCAAAAGGGTTTGGCAGTCTGCCTACCGCGGTGTGACAGCGACGTGACAACGCCTCTCTTCTTCCGCATTCCCGAGAATTTTCCTTCCAGAAGGTCTGTCGCAGGGCTGTCACAAAGGCGTCGCAACGTCGTACACCGCCATCTCTATGCTGTCGGCAATTCGCTGCGAGTCTGGTACCACCCTTAACTCGTTTATCCAATAAAAAGGAGAGCAGGATGCGCAGAACCACTCTGTTCAAGGCAGCCCCCGTGGCGCTGGTCCTGGCGCTGGTCTTGGCGGGCGCCTCCGTCGCCGTGGCGCAGGTGACGGGCTTGTATTACCAGGAGGTTGAGAAAGACGGCCGCGTTTACGTGTTCAATACACCCGAGAGGTATGCGTCCTGGTCGACGTCGAACGACATGGGAACGGCCATCACCCTGCTCGGCCGCGGCCCCAACGGCGAGACCATCGTGGCCGAGAACGAGACGGCCATGGACCTCTACCTGTTCAAGCACAACCTGCCGGCCTACGAGCGGCCGACGCCGAAGCCGACCCCGCCCGCCGCCTTCCCGGCCAACAAGTTCGGGATCCGGGTCTACGCCGACGTCAGCTCGAAGTCGAACAAGGACGAAGCCACCGGCATCGAGAGCGCCGACAGCGGCGAGGGCGTCGACGTCAAGCGCACCTACTTCACCTTCACCCACCAGTTCGACGCGAAATGGTCAGCCTTGTTCCAGAGCGACATCGGCGACCAGGGTGCCCGCCGCTACGACGTGTTCGTCAAGAAGGCCTTCATCGAGTACAAGCCCGGCCCGATGGCCACGTTCCGCCTCGGCTCGGCGGACACGCCCTGGGTCCCCTACGTCGAGGGCCTCTACGGTCTGCGCTACATCGAGACGGTCATCACCGACCACCTGAGCTTCGGCACCTCGGCGGAGTGGGGCTTCCACATCCTCGGCGCAAGCCCCCTCTGGGGCTACCAGCTCACCATCGGCAACGGCCGCGGCTATAGCAACCCCACGCGCAGCAAGAGCGTGGACTTCGAGGGCCGGCTCTCCTTCACGCCGCTCAAGGGGCTGAACCTCGCCCTCGGCGGCTACAGCGGCAAGCGCGGCCAGGACACCGACGCGGCTCCGGCCAAGCACACCGCCACCCGCCAGGACGTTCTCGTCGCCTACAACACCGACATGTTCAAGATCGGCGCCGAGTACTTCGAAGCCAAGAACTGGAACAACGTCACCACCGTGGCCACGGACAAGGCCGACGGCTGGTCGAGCTGGGCCCAGTTCACCTTCAACCCGACGTGGGCCATCTTCGGCCGCTACGATCAGTCCGATCCCAGCAAGGACTTGAAGCCGGCCCTCAATTTCACCTACTACAACGCCGGCGTGCAGTGGACGCTCAACAAGGCGTTCGCCGGCTCGCTGGTCTACAAGTATGCCGAGGTCAAGGGGGGCACGCTGGGCACCAGCAACGGCACCATCGGCTCGACCAACCCCAAGAGCAAGGGCAAGTACCAGGAGATCGGCATCTTCACGGTCTACAACTTCTAGAACCGAGCTCCTTCTCTATACCGGGGATGCCGCGCGCGCCGGCGGCATCCCTCATTTTTTAGATCCTCGCCCGCAGGAACGCCATCCACGAGAAGGGGCTGCTGCCGTATTCGTGCTTCAGCTCTCCAGGTATCTGGGAGACGCTCCCGAGGAGGCCCAAGCCCCCCCGGAAGCTGCCGGCGCGGACGCCGTCCCAGATGTAACCGGCCGAGAGCTTGCCCACGTCCACGACCTCATCCCCATGATTGTCCCCATGACCGGTCAGCTCGTCGTTCTCCTGCTGCTCGGCGCGGCCGAAGAAGGTGTGGCGCTCGCCCAGGGTGACGGCCGACTCCAGCAGGAAGCTGTCGGTGGTGGCTCCGGGATCGCGAGCGTTCCTCCCCCAGGCGAAGGTGGTCTGCCAGTTGCCGCTTTGGAGGGGACGGTTGTAGATCGCCGACGCCGTGGTGCGGTCGGTGTCGATCTCCGGCTCGAGCTGCTCGGGGCTGTGGAGATGGCCGTGGCTGATCTGAAACGACCAGTCCGGCGCCGGGTTCCACGTCGCCCGTACGGACCAGGAGTCCATCTTCGGGCTCTCGATGTTCGTCCGGTTCTGGTCCGGCTCGCGGCCGGTGAAGGACGAGGCCTCCAGCTTGAAGCCGCCGCGGATCCAGCCCAGGGTCGCCACGCCATAGGTGATGTGGGTGGAGTCGAGCCAGTGATGGCCGAGGGGCGCCTCCGGGTTGTCCACACCTGAGAAACGGTGCATGTAGGTGGCGGGGCCCAGGGCCGGCTCGCCCGGGAGCCCCAGGTAGATGAAAGCGGAGCTGTCCTTCCCCAGAGGCACGCTGTAGGTTGCGGCCAGCTCCATGAAGAGGTCGTGGGGGTGCTGGCGATCCACCAGGGGATGGACGCCGTCGGCGGTCTCCCCGGTCTGGAGAAGGAGGGGGTAGCCGCCGCGGCCGATGGTCCACGGCTCGGCCGAGAGCATGGCCCTGAGGCCCAGCCGGCCGGAGCCCAGCTCGCGGGTGGCCATGCCCATCAGCATGTTTTCGCTGAATGTCTTGGCATCCCCTCGCGGACCGCCCTGGTCGTCGTAGACGAGGTTCAAGAAGCCGTGGGCCATCAGGTGCCAGCCTCCCCGCATCGTGTGAATCCCCGTGTGCGGAGCCGAGTCGGGCTGCCACGCCGTGCCCGAGGCCTCGCGCGACATGCCGTAGGGGCCGAGCATCCCCGGCATCATCGAGTGCATGCTGTGCATATCCTGATGATGTTGGTGCTCCGGCGGCATCTGCGCCTGCACCACGAAGGAAAGGGAGAGTGCCAGAACGCTGAAAACCTGAAGACCTCGCCTCATGCCAGACAGAGTATCGCTACTTGTAGCCCGCGCTCAGCAGATACCGGGCGCTCTTGTCGTAGCCTCTCCGGTCCGTGGTGTCGAACCCCAGCGAATCGGCCACCCGGTTGATGACGTTGAACAGGGCGCAGACGTGGATGGAGCTCTCGATCTCCTCGTCGGAGAGGCCCGCCGCCCGGAGGGGAGCGGCGTCGTCCGGGCCGACGTCGGCTGGCCGCAGGGTCAGCTTCTCCAGGAAGGCGAGCATGGCCCGCAGCTTCTCGGAGATGGGTGCCGTGCGGTAGTCCGCCAGCACCGCCTGGATGAGACTGTCTTCACCGTGGGCCATCGACGCGACCGCGCCGTGCTGGTCCTGTCAGAAGACGCAGGCGTTGCAGCGCGAGGTGAAGGAGGCGAAGAGCTCCCGCTCCCAGACGCTCCAGGGCGAAGGCCCCCGCATCACCGCCTGGATCCAGTCATTGTAGGCCCTGCCGAAGCTCGCCGGCCGGTACATCAGGGTGCGGACGACGTCCGGCACCCGGGTGCCGATCCTCAGGGCCATGACAGGGAAGAGCCAGCGCAGGATCCCCTTCCCCCGCTTCACCCCTAGAAGCCTCATTGCGCACCTCCCTTCAGGATACTGAGCCCGCGCTCCAAACGCGCGAGCCCGGCGCCCGCGGAAGCGGCGACCGAGACCTCGAAGATCTCGTCCTCCGACCAGCCGGCCCGGCGCAGCTCCTGGAGATCCTCGTCGGTGATCCGGTAGGCATGGAGGGCGATCGTGTCCACGTACTCCCGCAGACCTTCAGGGATCTCCCCCTGCCCGGCCCCTGTTTCGGCAGTCAACCCACCGCTCAGCTCCACCGACCGCGCGAAGACCGCGCGCCGGAGGGCGGGCTCGGTCACGCCCGGGGTTTCCAGCACGGCCCGGCGTTGGTTCTCCGCCAGCTCGGTATAGCGTGCCATCCCGTCCTCCTTCCGCGCGCGGTGATCCCAGAGAGTCGCGGCCGGTATTCTACGTCCTCTGCCCGCTCTCAGTGCACGAAGGTGACCACCGGTTCGGCGTTGATCTCAGCGCAGCTCTTGCCCAGAAGCTGGCAGAGGTCCACCCGCCGGCGGTCGATGTCGCTGAACTTGTGCGTCCGATTGCAGAGGTCGGTGGCCGGCCCGCCGGTCAGGAACGTCGAGAGCGTGGAGGCGAACCCGGGCTCTCGCGGCTGGACGTGCTTGAAGCCGGTGGCCGTCTCCAGCCCGTGGCAGCCGCTGCAGGTGTCGAGCGAAAAGGCGTGACGCGCCTCGGGATTGGTGATCGAGGTGCACTGCGGCGGCGGGCCGTCCCAGCCCAGATCGAGGCTGTGGGGAGCTGCGCCGCCGCGGAAGGGCTGGCTGTTCCAGGTGAGCGGCACCACGTGCCGATGGGCCAGGATGTCGGGCTCATTGGCGTTGACGAAGCTCGAGATGGCCATGGTCGCCTGCAGACTGCTCGCCGGTGTCTGCGCCACGGTGGCCAGCTTCAGCGGCGCGATCTTGGCGTCGCTCGGGGTCAGATGAAACTCACGCAGCTCCCACGGGAAATCGAGGAAGAAGTCGTTGGTGCGCACCTGGTTGATGGCGCTGCCGTTGGGCTTGCCCGGCGAGGCGCCGATCGCGGTGAAGCGGTCGGTGACCGCCTGCAAAGCGGCGTTGTAGCCGGCACCGAACGGGTAGGCGCCCAGGCCGTGGAAGTCCTGCGCCCAATTGAGCACCGCGTTGCAGTCCGCCGCGTCCAGCCCGTACTCCAGGATGAGGAGGAAGTTGGTCGAGTTGCCGGACTCGTCGAGGAGACCGAAGACGAAGCGGCCCTCGCCGGCCGTCGTGCCTCCCGAGTAGCCCGCATTCTGCCGCAGGTCGAGACGGGCCACGATGGCCAGCAGACGGAAGGGCGCCTTCTTCATGTCGAGGGTGGTGCCGCCGCTCGCCGTGAGCCAGGGATCGATGATCAGCGACTGGACGGCCGTGCGCGCGGGCACCGGGTCGCCGTTGATCGTCTGCAGCGTCGCCCACTGATGGAGCCAGTTGATCGTCTGGTTGGAGAGCGCCGTCGCGTTGGTCGTCCCGAAGATCCCTTCGAGCAGCTTGCCCACCGTCCAGGCGCCGCGCGTGGCCGGCAGGGAGGCTGGCACCGGGCAGCGATTGAACCAGGTGGTGCGATAACAGTCGTCCACTACGGACACGTCGGTGATGAACAGCTCCTTTCGGGAGTCCACCGTGCAGGCGGAACGCAGCGGGAGCAGCGAAGTCTCGCGGCTGGTGCGGACGGCCTGCTGCTCGGCAGGGGTCCCGTTCTCACTGGGCGCCGTAGCGAAGGCCAGCAGAGCGCTGCCGAGCACCAGGAGGGTCAAGAGAGCTCCCGTCTTCAAGGTCAGGCTCGAACGGATTCGGCTCATGGCTTTCTCCTTTCTCTGGAAAAGGGTCCGCGCGATGCGGGCACTTCCGACTTTCCTGAAAGCATGGTGCCTGCCGGCAGGGAAAGGGGGTCGTGGGAGCGGATGGCGCCCAACCCGGTCGCAGTGGTAACCTCCCCCGCCGCGTGTTCCTGTTGCTGAAACCCTCCCCGAAGCGGGCCGAGAGGTTCCTCCAGATGCAGAGGAACCGGACCTTCTCGTACCGCGAGGTCGGCCACTCCCGCCGCGGCGCTCCGGCGGGGTACACGGCCGACCACCACCGCGTCCGCCTCGGCGAGGGGCGGGCCGCCTTTGCCCGCGCCGTGGAGGCCCTGCGGAGCTGGAGGATGTTCGACCTCGGCTGGGTCGCCGTCCATCCGGCGGCGCCGCCGCTCGAACCGGGCACCACGGTGGTGATCCGCATCCGGCATTACGGCTTCTGGTCGCTCAACGCCAGCCGGATCGTCTACCTGGTGGACGACGAGGGCCCGGTCGTCCGCTTCGGGTTCGCCTATGGGACGCTGCCCGACCATGGCGAGCGGGGAGAGGAGCGCTTCACCGTGGAGTGGAACCACGAGGACGGCTCGGTGTGGTACGACATCGCCGCCTTCTCGCGGCCCAACCTCCCCCTCTCCCGCCTCGGCTACCCCTTGACCCGCCGGCTCCAGCGGCGGTTCGCCCGCGACTCGATGCGGGCCATGACCGCAGTGACCGCTGCGGCAGGGTCCCAGGCATGACCCTCCGCTATCGGACGGGAGAGGGCAACCCCCTCGTCACCGCCCTCGGCCTGACCTCCGGACGCCTCGCCCGGGCCAATCTCGACGTCCACGCCGACGACGAGATGCTCCTCCACTACCTCAACCTCCACGGCGGCGACCGCGACCGGGCCCTCGTCCTCTACTTCGACTCCGGCCGCCGGATCTGGGAGACGATGGCCGCCATCCTCCGCTGGCGATTCGTCGACATGCCTCCAGGCTTCCAACTCCTCGACTTCGCCAGCGGCTACGGGCGGGTGACCCGCTTCGCCGTGCTCGACCTCCCCCCGGCGTCCCTCTGGGTGGCGGACATCTACGCCGGCGGCGTCCGTTTCCAGGAGGAGACCTTCGGCGTCCACGGCCTCGTCTCGCACGCCGATCCCGAGCGCTTCGCCTGCGGCGAGACGTTCGACGCCATCGTCGTCTCCTCGCTGTTCACCCATCTGCCCGAGGTCACGTTCCGCTCCTGGCTGCGACGGCTGTGGGGATTGCTGCGCCCGGGCGGCGTGCTCGTCTTCAGCGTTCACGACCGGGAGCTGCTGGCCCCCGGGCGGGAGATGCCGCCCGGCGGCATCCTCTTCGATGCCATGAGCGAGAGCGGCTCGCTCTCGACCGACCAGTACGGCACCACCTGGGTGGACGAGCCCTTCGTCCGCCGGATGATTGGCGAAGTGGCGCCGGGCGCCTCCGTGCACCGCATCCCCCGCGGGCTGCTGCATTTCCAGGACCTCTACGTGGTAGTCCCCCCCGACACGGACACGGACGCCGACTTCTCCGGCCTGGCGCTCGCAGCCGGGCCCGAGGGGTTCGTGGAGCAGTGCTGGCGGACCGGCGACCGCCTGCACCTCGGCGGCTGGGTGGTGGACCGCGTCCGTGGCGCCGTCCCCCGGGAGCTGCGGGTGTCGATCGGAGGGGAGACCGTCCGCGTTCACCGCGACTTCACGCCGCGGCCCGAAGTGGCGGTCCTCTTCCCCTACGAGCCGGTCGAGGCGTACGGTTGGCAGCTCACTGTCGAGATCCCATCTGGAGCTCGGGATAGTGATCCCCTCCTGGCTCTGGACGTGGTGGATGCTGGAGGAAACGTCTCCCGGCTCTACGAAGACCGGCTCGCCGCCGCCCTCCTCCGCTCGGCGCGCCTCGATCTTTATTTCCTGGGTCGCAAGGCGGAGGAGAAAGACGCCGCTCTGGCCAGGGAGCAGGCCCGTCACGAGCAGGCCGAGGCCGACCTGCGCGCCGAGATCGCGGGTCTTGAGAACCGGCTCGCCGCCATGGAGGCAAGCCGGTTCTGGAAGCTGCGGAACCTGTGGTGGAAGATGAAAGGGGGATGAGGGCCTACGCCCGCCGGTCCCCCGTCTCGAGCACCAGCCCCGTGGTCCCCAGCACCAGCCCCACCACGATCAACAACAGGCCGACGAGGGAGCGGGTATGGTCCGCCGCCAACGCGTTCCCTGCCTGGGAGAGGAGCGTGCCGAGCCCCGCGCTGTGGGGGATGGTGAAGAGCCCCGCGGCCGTCAGCAGGAAACCCAGGGAGGCGACCTTGAGGGTCCACGGCGTGACCCGCGGCCGGCCCATGGCCTGGCCGATGGTGCTGCGGGTGTAGCCGTAGGCGCTGTAGATGGCGAAGCCCAGCACCAGCCAGCCCACGAACCGCCACCACGAGGCCGGCGGCAGGTAGTACATGAGGAAGATGCAGGAGACCGCTCCCATGAGCGGCAGCAGGTACGGCCCGAAAGGCACTTTGAACGCCCGCGGGGCGTTGGGGTTCGTGTGGCGCAGGATGGGCACGCCGATGCACACCAGCACGAAGGCGAAGAGGGTGCCGATGTTGGTCAGGTCCACCATCTCGTCGATGCTGGCGAAGGCCGCCACACCGCCCACCGCCACACCGGTCAAGATGGTGGTGACGTGCGGCGTGCGGAACCGCGGGTGGACGCGGGCGAACGACTGCGGGAGCAGGCCGTCGCGCGCCATGGAGAAGAAGATGCGCGGCTGGCCGAGCTGGAAGACGAGGAGCACGGCCGTGTGGGCGATCACCGAGCCCAGGGCCACGAAGCCGGTCGCCCACCGCTGCCCCGGCGCCACGTAGTTGAGCGCCATGGTGAGCGGCTCCGCCTGCTCCGTGGCCAGCTTCTTGACCAGCACCGGGTACGGGAGGATGCCGGTGAAGACCGCCGCCACCAGGGCGTAGAGAACGGTGCAGATGATCAGCGAGGCGATGATGCCGATGGGCAGGTTGCGCGTCGGGTTGCGCGTCTCCTCGGCGACGGTCGACACCGCGTCGAAGCCGATGTAGGCGAAGAAGACCACGGCCGCGCGCGGTGAACGTCCCCTTCCAGCCGTTGGGCTGGAACGGGTGCCAGTTGTTGACGATGGCGCCCGGGGCCACGTACTTGAGGGCGATCACCACGAAGAAGAGGAGGACCACGATCTTCACCATCACCATGCCGGCGTTGAAGCGGGCCGACTCGCGGATGCCGAGGACGAGGACGATGGTGATCAGCGCCACGATGCCGGCGGCCAGCAGGTTGAAGACGATGGGGACGCCGAAGATGTGGGGCGCGCTCTCGTAGAGGCCGGGGATCTTGGCCGCCGTGCGGTAGTCGGAGGCCAGCCACTGGGGAAAGTCGATGCCGACGCTCCCCAAGAGGGTGCGGAAGTAGTTGGCCCAACTGATGGCCACCGCCACGTTGCCCACCGCGTACTCGATGATGAGGTCCCAGCCGATGATCCAGGCCACCAGCTCGCCGAGCGTGGCGTAGGAGTAGGTGTAGGCCGAGCCCGAGATCGGCACCAGGGCCGCGAACTCCGCGTAGCACAGGGCGGTGAAGGCGCAGACGACGGCGGTGATGAGGAAGGAGACCATCAGCGACGGTCCCGCGCCGGGGCGGACGGCATCGCCGGCCGCGGCGGTGCCGATGGTGGCGAAGATGCCGGCGCCGACGATGGCCCCGATCCCCAGCAGGGTCACCTGGAAGGCGCCCAGGTCGCGGCGCAGCGTGGGGCCGCTCTCCACCGACGCCATGATGTCGTCCAGCTTCTTGATCTGGAAGATTCCGCGCAGCAAGCAGGGCCTCCTTTGGAAGGAACGTGCGGCGCGCAGTCTGACACGGCGGGGCGCCGGCGCGCAACGCCCCGGCGGAGACCCGAATTCCGTCTCTCTTCCGCCCTGCTTCCACCCTCTTGACCCATGGATTTGGCATCCGCCGATTTTTCCTCTAGGATTGCGGCCCGTTTCATGGCGAGGAGACGGCCGGAGCTCCCCACGAATACGCTGCCTGCGAACCTGTTTCGGAGCCCTCGCCGCAGTCGTCGAAAAAGCAGGCGCCGGTACAACTGTTGCATTGGCACCGCGAGCGAGGGGGAGGTACAGCAGGAGGAACCCCTCCTCACCCTCCTGTCGTTCGGGCTGAGGTCTTTCCGGGAACTCTTTTGGAGCTCCCCCCTTCTAAGTGGTGGAGAGGTGACTATGCAGAGAACCGTGTTACTCCCCCTTGCGGCCCTTCTGATCCTGCTGCCGGCTCTCGGCTGCGGCAAGATCCAGGCCCGGGTGGAGCTCAAGAGGGGCAACTCGTTCTACCAGCAGGAGTCGTACAGCAAGGCCATCGCTCAGTTCAAGAAAGGGCTGGAGCTGGACCCGGACGCCACCTTCGCCTGGCGCTCGCTGGGTCTGTCCGCGCTCGCCCTCTACCGCCCTGGCGACGACAGCCCGCAGAACGTCGAGTATGCGGACACCGCCATCAACGCCTTCGAGAAGTACCTCGCCGACTATCCGGACGACGAGAAGATCGAAGAGTACTTAATGTCGACGCTGGTCAACGCCAAGAAGTACGACGAGGCGCTCGCCTTCATCGACAAGCGGATCACAGAGAAGCCGGAGGAGACGGCGAAGCTCCAGAAGTACCGGGTCACCATCCTGACGCAGGCCGGACGGCTCGACGAGGCGTTCAAGCTCGCCTCCGGCCTGCCGGGCAAGGAGCGCACCGAAGCCCTCTATTCGATCGGCGTCTCGGCCTGGGACAAGGCCTACCGCGATCCCTCCATCAATTACGAGGAACGTAACAGCGTCGTCGACATGGGTCTGCAGGCCTTGAAGCAGGCCCTGGACATCCGGCCCGACTATTTCGAGGCGATGGCCTACTATAGCCTCCTGTTCCGCGAGAAGGCGAAGGCGGAGACCGACGCCAACAAGCGCCTGGAGTACACGGCGACCGCGGACGAGTGGCTGAAGAAGGCGATCGAGCTGCGCAAGAAATCGGCGCCGGCGCAACCGACCCCCGCTACTTGACCAAAGGTGGGAAGAAGCCATGTTCGAGAACTCTCTGATCGATCTGGACACGGTTCACAAGCGCGGCGTGCGCTGGTGGCTGATGCCCGTGGCGCTGGCGCTCCACATCGTCGCCGGCGGCGCGCTGCTGTTCGCGCAGTACTGGAACGTGCCCGAGGTGCCGGAGCCGCCGATCAACGTGGTGTTCATCAACGCCGCGCCGCCGCCACCACCGCCGCCGCCTGCGGCGGCGCCGCCGGCCGCCCCGAAGCCGGAGGTGCCCAAGGACGTGCCCAAGGTCGTCCCCACCGAGCCGGTGCAGCCCGTGCAGGTGCCCGACAAGGTGCCGGAGGCGAACCCCAACCCCGAGCCCTCCGTTGACACCGGCGTGCCCGGTGGCGTCGAGGGCGGCGTGCCCGGCGGTGTGGTGGGCGGCGTCGTCGGCGGCGTCGTCGGCGGTGTGCCAGGCGGCGTGGTGGGCGGCGTGCCGGGCGGCGTGCCGGGCGGCGTGGTGGACGACGCTCCCCTGCGCGTGGGCGGCGCCGTCACCCGGCCGGAGGTCATCTCCAACCCGCGTCCGGTCTATACCGAGCTCGCCCGCCGCGCCCGCGTCACCGGCACGGTGATCGTCGAGGCGATCATCGACACCAGCGGCAACGTGACCAACGTGCGGGTGCTCAAGGGGCTGCCCATGGGCCTGGACAAAGCCGCCGTGGATGCGGTCCAGAGGTGGAAGTTCAAGCCGGCCACGCTCGAAGGCCGGCCGGTCAAGGTCTACTACGTTCTGACGGTCAACTTCCAGGTGCAGTGAGCGCCTAGGTTTTCGGAAAGGGAAAAGGAGAAGCGCATGGATCTGAACCCCATCAGTCTCTGGAATCAGATGACCATCCTCAACAAAGGGGTGATCGTCATCCTCATCCTGCTGTCGATCTGGTCGCTCTACGTCTCCGTCGAGAGGCTGATCATGTTCAGCAAGGCTCGCAAGCAGTCGCTGGCCTTCGCCAAGCAGGCCACCGAGCACTTGAAGAACGACCGGCCGCAGGCCGCCATCGACGCCGCGATGAAGTACCCCCAGAGCCACCTGGCCCGGGTCGTGGCCGCAGGCCTGCAATCGTTCCAGTACGAGAGCCAGACCAGCCCGCTCTCCGAGATGGAGGTCGTCGAGGCCGCCAGCCGCGCCGTCGAGCGCGCCACGCTGCTCACCACCTCCGACCTGAAGCGGGGCATCGGCTCCCTCGCCACCATCGCCACCATCACCCCCTTCATCGGCCTGTTCGGCACCGTGATCGGCATCATCAACGCCTTCCACGGCATCGCGCTCGCCGGCTCGGGCGGCATCGGCACCGTGTCGTCCGGCATCGCCGAGGCGCTCATCGCCACCGCCTTCGGCCTCGGCGTCGCCATTCCTGCGGCCTTCATGTTCAACTTCTTCACCAACAAGCTGGAGCGGCTCCAGATCGAGATGTCGAACTCTTCTTCGGAGCTGGTCGACTTCTTCATGAAGCGCCAGAAGAGCAAGCATGCTGCCTAAACACCACAAGCTCTCTCTGATCAAAGAGGTGCGGAGCGACATCAACGTCACTCCCCTCGTGGATGTCTGCCTGGTGCTGCTGATCATCTTCATGGTGGTCACCCCGATGCTCCAGAAGGGGGTGGACGTGCACCTGCCGGAGACCTCGCAGCCGGACAAGATGCCGGAAGGGCAGAAGCAGCTCAACGTGGCCATCAAGTCCGACGGCAGCGTCTTCGTGGAGCAGAACTGGGTGCCCAACGACAACGTCAAGGCCTACCTCCAGGACGTCCATACCCAGACGCCGGACAAGAGCGTGGTCATCAAGGCGGACAAGAGGCTGAAGTACAAGGACGTCCGCAAACTGATGCAGCTCATCAACGAAGCTGGGTTCAGCCGCGTCGGCATTGTCACCGAGAAGGAGAAAACGGCGGGGGCCTCCGCGTGAGGTCCGCGCAGGAGTGAAAAGACCATGGCAATGAACGTTGGTGGTGGTGGTGGCATAAGGAGCGAGATCAACATCACGCCCCTGGTGGACGTGGTGCTGGTGCTGCTGATCATCTTCATGGTGGCGGTGCCCCTGCTCCAGATGGGCTACCCCGTGCAGGTGCCGCCCAAGGTGGAGGCCGCAGCGCCTCCCCCGCAGTCGGACGATCAGGTGATCGTGCGCATGGACGCCCAGGGCAACATGTTCATCAACAAGACGATGTACCCGGAGGCCGAGTTCGGGGGCAAGCTCCGCGATGCGATGACGGGCCGCCAGAGCAAGGTGGTCTTCTTCGCCGCGGACGGCGAGCTGCCCTTCGACAAGGTGGCCCACTTCATGGACCTGGTCCGCCACAACGGCGCCGACAACCTCGGCATCGTCTTCGACGACCTGCGGTCCACGCCGAGCGCCAGCCCCGCGGGCGCTCCGTAACGTCGCTTCCGCTGGGCTTCAGGTCCAGCGCTTCTTCCCCCCGGTCCCCCCTCGGCCCTGAGAGGCGAGGGGGGATTTGTGTTCTCGGAGGTGAGGGCTCAGCCCCGCAGGACGTGGCGGAGGCGGCCGAAGAACCGGTTGATGATGTGCGAGCGGCCCAGGAAGGGGAGCACCGGCTGGCCGCGCACCCCGAGCTCCGTCTGCAGTGCGAGGAGCCCCGCATGGTGGGGATCGATCTTCAGCCCGTCCTTCACCGCCCGCACGGCGCCGCGGCGATCACGGGCCAGCAGGCAGGTGCGGGCCAGGTTGAGGTAGTTGTCCACCTGGTAGAACTCCACCTTGACCGAGTGGCGGCAGAGCCTGAGGCCCTCCTTGACGCGCTGCTCCCGCAGCGCGATGCCGTAGCCCAGGTAGGAGTAGAAGATCCCCGGCAGACCGGATCCCGTGTTCCCCCGCTCGGCGACCTGCCCCAGGTAGCGGAGGCCCTCGTTCCAGTCCCCTCGCCGGCAGCAGTCGATCCCCTCCCTCAGCGTGATAAGCAGCTCAGCGCTCGCGGCCATGGTGAAGCCCCCCTCCGGAAAGATAATAGCTAAATGTACATAAACAGGGGCCTCCAATCAAGCCCCCCAATCGTATTGGACACGTGCTAGACTGATGCTCCTTTGCTTCAACATGAGGATGGCGCGGTATGACGGACCCGCAGAGCTTTCCCCCCACCGCGAAGTCACCGAGCTGACCGACCTGGCACGTCGCTGCAGCGAGGCCGGACGCCATGAGGAGGCGGCCGACCTCCTGCTGGTGGCCCTGCGCCTGGACCCCAAGAACCTGAGCGTCAAGCTGGGTCTCGCCGAGGTGCGCAAGCGGCAGCAGCAGCTCCGGGGAGGGAGCTCCCGCAGCCTGCGCGACCTCTTGCGCGAGGGGTTCCGGCGCAACGCCATCGACGCCGCCCACTTCTTGGGGCTCGCCCACCTCTACGCCGAAAAGGGGGAGAACGCCCGCGCCATCGAGTGCATCGACGTGGCCAAGGCCAAAGACCTGGCGAACCCGGCCAACCACAAGCTCCATGGCCGCCTCCTCTTCCGCCGTCGCGACTTCGCCGGCGCCGTCGAGGAGCTCAACCTCGCCCTGCGCTACAACCCGTTCGACCGCGAGACGGCCGAGAGCCTCGGCCGGGCCGAGTACGAGCGCAAGCAGTTCGAGGCCGCCCTCGCCGCCACGGTGCACGCCTTCCTGCTGCTCAACGACGGCGACGAGGAGGGGGTGCGGCGGTTGCGGCGGCGCATCCAGACGCTGAAGCAGATCCTCGGCTGGGGCAACCGCGAGCTCGCCCGAGTCTTCCGCGAGCGCCAGGAGATCGTCAACACCTCGTTCGAGCGGCTGGAGTGGCACCGCGAGCGTTTCCTCGAGCAGGGCGGGCTGCCCGGAGCCAATCTCAGCCTCACGGCTCCGCCCTCCTCATCGGGGCGGGAGGCCGGCGGCCAGATCGAGCTGGCGGGCCGGCTGCGCCGGTTCAAACCCCTGGCCCACTTCTCCGACGAGCAGATCTTCCGTCTCACCGGAGCGGTGCACCAGGAGATCCACGACGTCGGCAACCTCATCTTCCCCCACCACGGCCAGGGGCGCGACCTCTACGTGCTGGAGCGCGGGGAGGTCACCCTCCAGCGCACCACCACCTACGGCACCTTCGCCCTCGGCGTGGTGGAGCCGGGCGAGCTATTCGGCGAAGCGGGCTTCCTCACCGGGCACGAGCGCAACGCCGACGCCCTGGTGGCCAGCGCCTGCCAGGTCTTCCGCCTCGAAGCCCAGGTGCTCGACAATCTCGTCGAATCGTCGGCCGAGATGGGAGTCCAGGTCTACTGGACCCTCTGGCACAGCCTGGCGCGCAAGCTGCGGGCCACTAACGACCAGCTCAAGACGTTCTTCTCCGACGAATCGTTGCCGGAAAACTTCCTGCGCCTGCGCAAACAGCCCACGGGCGCAGCGGCGAGCGTCAAGGTGGAGCCGTCGGACAAGATCCGCCTCTTCCGCGAGCAGGGTCTGTCGCGCCGCGAGCTGATGACGCTCGCCACCTTCTCCAAGGAGAAGCGCTTCGCCGCCGGGGCCTACCTGTTCCAGGAAGGGGACGAAGGATCGGAGATGTACGTCATCCTCGAAGGCCGGGTGGTGATCTCCAAGTTCATCCCCGGCGCCGGCGAGGAGGCCCTGGCCGTGCTCGAACGGGGAGACTTCTTCGGCGAGATGTCGCTCATCGACGGCGAACCCCGCTCGGCCGACGCCCGCGCCCACGGCGGCCCGCTCACCGTGCTGGCCCTCGATCAGGGGACCGTGCGGGAGATCCTGGCCATGGACCCCCACGCCGCCCTGGAGTTCCTCCAGCTCCTCTGCCGCCTGGTCGCCGGCCGCCTGCGCGAGATCGACGAGAAGGTCATCGGCTGGCGCATCATGTCCGGCGAAAGAAACGAGAGCGTGTCCGCGTAGGGTGCGCTGTGCGCACCTTCGGTGGGGAGGTGCGCGCAGCGCACCCTACTCGTACCGCAGCGCCGACGACGGGTCCACCCGCGCCGCCCGCCAAGCGGGGAAGAAGCAGGCGATCAGGGTGACTAGCAGGGCGGAGCCGACGATCGCCAGCAGATCTAGGGGCTCGACGCGGAACGGCACGGAGCTGATGAAGTAGATCGAAGCCACGTCGGAGTCGAAGCGCACCAGCTCGAAGGTGGTGAGCACCCAGCAGATCCCCCAGCCGGCCACCACCCCCAGGAGCGTCCCCAGCCCTCCCAGGAAGCCGCCGTAGACCAGGAAGACGGAGCGCAGCTCCCCCGGCGGCAGCCCCACGGCCCCCAGCAAGCCGATGTCGCGCATCCGCTCCCGCACCAACACCACCAGGGTCGAGGCCACGTTGAAGGTGGAGACGAGCACGATCAGCAACAGCACCAGGAAGAGGGCTATCTGCTGGATCTTCAAGGCGGTGAACAGCTCGCGGTTGAGCTGCCGCCAGTCGGTGACGATGAAGTCCGGCTCCAGTACCTTCGTGGCTGCAGCCGAGATGCGCGGTGCCTCCTCGGCGTCGGCCACCGTGAATTCCAGCAGATCGACCGAGGCCTGCCCGCCCATCAGCCGCTCCACCAAGCCGCGCTCGAGCAGCACCCAGCTCCGGTCGAACTCGGCGAAGCCGGTCGAGAAGGTGCTCGAGACCCGCAGGCTCTGAAAGCTGAACTTCGGCCGGCCGTCCTTGAACCCCAGGGCCACCAGGCGGAGAATGTCGCCGGGTTTGGCCGCGAGCTTCTCCGCCAGGTCCTTGCCCAGCACGGCTCCAGGGAGGCCGTCCGCCCCCGTGCGGAGCTCCCGGCGTTCGCCGCGAGCTGGCCGCCCCCGGCGTCGACGCCCCGCAGCACCACCTCCAGGCCCTGGGGCCGGCCGGAGCTGGCGAGGGAGCCCTGGCCATAGGCCACTCGGCCGAGGCGCTGGACGCCGGGGATGGCCAGCAGAGCCTTGCGCTTGGCCTCCGGCAGGTCCGCCTGGCCGCCCACCGGGTAGGCGATCACCGCCGCATTGCCCCGCACCAGCTTGTTCTGGAGATCCTGCCGGTAGCCGGTCATCAAGGCCATGGCGATCACCATGGCCATGACCCCCAAGGCGGTCGAAAGGAGGGCCGCCCGCGCCGTGCCATTCAGCAGACGGCTGCGCCGCCCGCGCAGGAACCTCCAGGCGATGAGCCACGGCAGGGGTCCGGAGAGGAGGGGCTCGCGCCCGGAGGACATCGGTTTCACTTTCTTGTCGTGGCCGCCAGGAACCGGTCGAAGAGGATGGCACGCCTCGTGGGGACCGGGAGCGGCCTCCGGATGGTACTGCACGGAGTAGACCGGCCGGCCCTCGACGGCGAAGCCTTCGACCGTACCGTCGTTCAGGTTCACCTGGGTCACCCGGCAGGAGGCGGGCAGGGAATCGGGATCGACGGCGAAGCCGTGGTTCTGGCTGGTGATGGCCACCTTGCCGGTGGGCAGGTCGCGCACCGGTTGGTTGCCGCCATGATGGCCGAACTTGAGCTTGAAGGTGCGTCCGCCCAGCGGCCAGCCCCAGGAGCTGGTGCCCCAGGCAGATGCCGAAGACCGGGCACCTCGGCCGCCAGCAGCTCGCGCACGCCCTCGATGATCCCCGAAAGCGGCTCGGGATCGCCCGGACCGTTCGAAAGCACCACGCCGTCGACCCCGAGGGCCAGGGCCTCGCTCGCAGGCGTGCGGGCAGGGAGCACCGTCAGCCGCGCGCCCCGCCGGGTGAGCGAGCGCAGGATGTTGGTCTTCACCCCGAAGTCGTAGACGGCGAGGTGCCGCCTCTCCTCCCCCTCCGCCGGCATCTCATAGCGGAGCGGCGCAGGTCGACCTCGTCCACCAGGGCGCGGCCGGCCATGGCGGGGAAGTCGGCCAGCTCTGCGGCGAGAGCAATCCACGTCCGACCGCTCGGTGGTGAGCACGCCCCGCAGGGCGCCCCGCTCGCGCAGCCGCCGCACCAGGGCCCGCGTATCGAGCCCCTGGAGGGCCGGCACGCCGTGGCGCCGCAGATAGGTCACCAGCCCCTGCTCCGGCGACACGCCCCGAGGGGCGGACGGTGAACTGGCGGGCGATGAACCCCTCGACCCACGGCTGGAGCGACTCGGCCACCTCGGCCGTGGTGCCGTAGTTGCCGATGTGCGGCTGGGTCATCACCACGATCTGCCCGCGGTAGGAGGGATCGGTGAGCACCTCCTGGTAGCCGGTCATCGAGGTGTTGAACACCACCTCGCCGAAGCGGGTGCCGGCCGACACGGCCTCCCCCTCGAAAACGGAGCCGTCTTCGAGCAGCAGCAGGCCGGGCTGGAACGAGGGGGTCTTCAAGGTCGTCGCGGCGATTCGTCGCGGCAGACCGGACGTGCCGCGAAGCGTGCGACAGGGTATCATGTCCACACGGCTTTCGCCCACGAGGAGGAACGGCATGCGGACATCCCTGCGTTTCATCGCCCTGCTCGGCTTGCTGGCATCAGCAGCCTTTGCCGCCAGCGGCTACATGGTCTACATGAAGGACGGCAGCACCATCACCGCCAAGGAGAAGTACAAGGTGGACAAGCAGGGCCGCGCTGTCATCACCCTGCTCAACGGCACGCAGACCTTCATCGCCCTGGCGCAGATCGACGTTGCCAGGACCGACCAGATGAACCGCGACGGCTACGGCAGCGCCGTGGTCATTCCCGGGTCTCCCCAGGACGTCACCCCCGCTCCCGGCCGGCCGCAGAAGGACCGCACCCTGGCCGACCTCATCAAGTCCCGCGAGGCCGCGCCGCGCGAGCTGCCGGGGAGCCATCGCGAGAAGGCGACTCCCGCTCCCGGCCGGCTGATGAAGACCAAGGCCGGCTTCAACGACCTCGCCACCCTGCCGCCCAAGCCCTACCCCCACACCGAGATCACCACCGAGCTGCAGCAGTTCTTCCGCGGCCAGGGTCTCGAGGAGGTCGAGATCTACGAGGGCACCCAGAGCGACCGGCCGCTGCTCGAGATCACCACCAACTCCGAGGGCTCCGTGTTCAAGGCCCTGAGCACCGCCGCCAACGCCCTGCTGCACGTCCGCGACCTCTATCCCAACAAGGTGGGAGCCCTCGAGCTGCTGATGACCATGCCCAGCCGCGAGCGCGCCGGCCAGTTCGTGCTCACCCCCGACCAGGCCTCCGAGCTGGCCGCCAAGACGGTCGACATCGGGTCGTTCTTCGTGCGCAACGTGCAGTTCTAAGAAACAAAAGGGACCTGTCACGATAAGATCGCCCAACACTCCAGGTCTCAAAGGAGATCATCTGATGAGCAAGTTGGGGAAGATCGCACTGTCGGCCGTGGGGGTCGGTCTCTTGTTGGCTGGTCTTCATGCCTGGCTGAACCTGGGATTCGACCCTCTGCGGACCTTGGGCCTCAGGAAAGGAAAGGCGGTGGCGGAGGAGGCCCGGTTCCGGGTCGGCTTCCTCCCCGTCACCTGACACCTCACGTGCCCCGTCACCGACTGGATCAACAAGAGCACGGTCGGCAAGGGGCTCTACGAACCCGTGAGGTTCAACGGCTGGCCCGGAAATCAAGGAGTCGTTCATCTCCGGCTACCTGCCGGCCACGTTCATGCTCGCCCCCATGGCCATGGCCCTGCGCGAGCAGGGCGTGCCGATCAAGATCGTCTACCTGGGCCATCGCGACGGCACGGCCATGATGGTCCATAAGGACTCGGGGATCTGCGAGCATCGAGGACCTGCGCGGCAAGCGGATCGCGGTGCCCAACCGCTTCTCGAACCAGCATCTGCTCATCTCGCAAGGCCCTGGAACGACGCGGGCATGACGATCAAGGACGTCGAGCTCGTCGAGATGCCGCCACCCGACATGCCGGCGGCCCTCTACTCGAAGTCGGTGGACGCGATCACCGCGGGCGAGCCGTTCATGGCCCAGACCGAGATGGACGGCTACGGCCGGGTGCTCTATCAGGCCAAGGACGTCTGGCCGAACTTCATCTCCTGCGTGCTGGTGGTCTCCAGAAGACCATCCGACGAGCACCCGGAGTGGGTGCAGCAACTGGTGGACGGCATCGCCAAGAGCGGCAAGTGGCTCGAAGAGGGGATGGACCACCGCATGGCCGCCGCCCAAGCGGTGGCCGCCAGCACTACTACAACCAGGACCCGCGCCTGCTCCGCTTCGTGCTCAGCAAGCCGCCGGACCGCGTGCGCTACGACAACCTCCGCCTGGCCCGCAAAGACTTCGAGGAGATCGCTGACCTGGCCCTCAAAGCCGGCATCCTCACCCGGTCCATCGCCTTCGAGGAGTACGCCGATCCCCGCTTCTCGGAGCACACGGTGGGCGCCGTCGAGTATCCCTGGCCGGGTCCCGCGAGGGAGGGGAAATGAGAGCCAGGCTGGAGTCCGTCCTCTTGCCGCTGGCCGTCGGCCTTCGGGTTCGTGACCGTCTGGCACTTCGCCGTCAAATGGACGGGGAACGACATCTTCCCCACGCCGCGGCAGGTGCTCGCCGGCACTTGGCGAACTGATCGAGAAGGGCGTGCTCCTCAAATACGTCGTGGCCTCGCTGTTCCGGGTGGCGACCGGCTATCTGCTGGCCGTGTTCGTGGGCATCCCCCTCGGCCTCTTGCTGGGCTGGTTCAGCCCGCTTCCGTATGGCCTTGAACCCGGCCATCCAGGTGCTGCGCCCGATCTCGCCGATCGCCTGGATCCCGGTGGCCATCCTCTGGTTCGGCGTGAGCGACGCTGGCCCCGATCTTCCTGATCTTCCTCGCCAGCCTGTTCCCCATCACCGTGTCGGCCATGGCGGCGGTGCAGAACATCCGCTCGTCTATCTGCGGGCCGCCCGCAACTTCGGGCTCAGCGGCCTGCGATCTGTTCCGCCAGGTGATCCTGCCGGCTGCCCTGCCGCAGATCCTCACCGGCCTGCGCATCGCCCTGGGCGTGGCCTGGCTGGTGGTGGTGGCCGCCGAGATGATCGCCGTCAACTCCGGCCTCGGCTACCTGATCATCGACGCCCGCAACGCCGGCAAGCGCTACGACCTGGTGGTCGCCGGCATGGTCATGATCGGCCTCATCGGCCTGGGTCTCGACTGCTGGTGCGCCGCATGGAGAGGCTCGACGAGGTGCGCTGGGGCATCAGCCGCTGAACGAGAACCTGATCATGCCGATGAACCCACACGCCACCGAGAGCCGTAGCCCGCGGGCCAAGATCGTGATCCGCGACCTCTGGATGACCTTCGAGCCCGGACAAGACGAAGCCCGACTCCACGTCCTGGAAGACCTCAACCTCGAGCCTGCGACGGCGAGTTCGTCTGCTTCGTCGGCCCCTCGGGGTGCGGCAAGTCGACGCTGCTCAACATCGTCGGCGGCTTCCTCCAGGCGAGCCGCGGCGAGGTCCTCGTCGAAGGCAAGCCGGTGACCGGGCCCGGACCCGCGCCGCATCTTCATCTTCCAGGAGAACGGCGTCTTCCCCTGGCTGACCGTGGAGGACAACGTCGGCTTCGGCCTCAAGCGGTCGAACCGCGCAGGAGCGCGCAGCGAGCTGATCGACCACTACATCGAGATGGTGGGCCTGACCGGCTTCGAGCAAGACCTATCCCGCGCGAGCTCTCCGGCGGCATGCGAGCAGCGCGTGGAGATCGCCCGCGCCCTGGCGGCGGAGCCCGACATGCTCTACATGGACGAGCCGTTCGGCGCCCTCGACTACCTGACCCGCCTGCGACTGCGCGCCGAGCTGATGCGGATCTGGCAGCGCGAGCGGAAGACGGTGCTGTTCGTCACCCACGACATCGAGGAGGCCGTGCAGCTCGCCGACCGCGTGGTGGTGATGGGCAAGCGCCCCTCCCGCATCCGCGACATCGTGACCGTCGACGTCCCGCGGCCCCGCGACCTCGACAATCCGGAGTGCCGCCGCCTGCGCGACCACATCTTCGGCGTCATGGGCCTCGACCACTCCGGCCTCGCGACCGGCAACGCCGGCGCCGGCGAGGAGGAGGACGAGGAAGGGGGCAAGGTGGTGCAATCTGAACGACCGACGGTCAGTCCTCATCACCCCGAGGGCGGGGTGCCCTACGACGGCACCTCCGCCGACTCCTCCCCCTCGCTCCCCCTCCTCCAATCCCAGATACCGTTCCACCGCCATGCCGACCCGGCTCTGGAAACGCTGGCGGTAGCTCTCGACCTCGCCGACCGGCTCGTCGAGGAAGATGCGCTCGACCCGGAAGAGGGGGACGAACATGGTCGGAGAGTCCCAGCGTCTGATCGCCCCGCCGGACGGCCTGGGCCATCCAGTCGTCGAAGCTGGAGACGTTGATGCCGCGCAGCATCACGCCCGCCACCCCGAGATCCTGGAGAATCCCCCAGAACTTCTCCGTCGGATTGATCGAGATGGACGATCACCAGGGAGCCGGGATGGATCATGGTCATGCGCCGTGCTCCCCTTCGGACAGCTCCAGCAGCACTCCGCCCGTGCTCTTGGGATGGACGAACTGCACCCAGCAGCCGCCGGCGCCGCGGGTGGGCTCCGGGCGGAGCACCTGGAAGCCGCGCCTCGCGCAGCCGGGCGTCGTCGGCCCGCACGTCGTCGCTCGCCAGGCAGAGATGGTGGATGCCCGGCCCGCGCTTCTCCAGGAACTTGGCGATGGGCGAATCCTCCGCGAGGGGCTCCAGCAGCTCGATGTGCGACTCGCCGCAGGGATGAGCGCCACCCGCACGCCCTCGTGCGGCACGTCCTCGATGGCCTCGACGTGCAGCCCCAGCGCCTCGTAGAGCCCCCGCGCCTCGGCGATCGAGCGGACGGCGATCCCGACGTGGTCGATCTTCCCGATCATGCCATGCGCTCCTCGGTCAGCCCGGCCGGGCCGGCGTCCTCGGCCACGGCTCGCCGCCTCCTCGCGGGCATCCTCCAGCACGCCGGCGAACAGCCGGTCGGCGACCCGGTAGGGGTCGACCCGCTCCTCGATAGCCGCGCTCGACCTCGCGATCGACGCCGAGCACCCGGTCCGCCGCGGCCACCACCCGCTCCTTGAGGATCGTCTCGACGCGCAGCCGCAGATGGGATCGGCGCCGCTGCTCGATCTCGCCGCTCGTCTCGAGGTGCCCGCGGTGGCGCTCGATCGCCGTCGAGCAGCGCGGTCGATCCCCTCGCTCGCGGGAGGCCACGGTCTTGACGATCGGCGGCAGCCAGTCGCCGTGTCTCGCCGATCGAGAGCATCATCTCCAGGTCGCGCGCCGTGCGCTCCACCCCCTCGCGGTCGGCCTTGTTGATGACGAAGACGTCGGCGATCTCCAGGATGCCCGCCTTGATCGCCTGGATGTCGTCGCCCAGCCCGGGGACGGTCACCACCAGCCACGGTGTCGACGCGTGCGCACGACGTCGACCTCGTCCTGCCCGACGCCGACGGTCTCGACCAGCACCCAGTCGAAGCCCGGCGGCGTCGAGCAGGTCGACGGCGTCGCGCGGTGGCGCGGGCGAGGCCGCCCATGGCGCCGCGCGTGGCCATCGAGCGGATGAAGACGCCGGGATCGGTGTAGAGCGCCTGCATGCGGATGCGGTCGCCGAGGATGGCGCCGCCGGTGAACGGGCTGGTGGGATCGACGGCGAGGATCGCCGACGGTCTCGCCCGCGCCTGCGGATCAGGCGGGCCAGGCGGTCGACCAGCGTGCTCTTGCCGGCGCCCGGGCGGGCCGGTGATGCCGACCACCGCGCGCGGCCGGTGCGGCGGTAGACCGGCCGAGCAGCTCGCGCTGCGCCGTCGCCGCCGTCCTCGACCGCGGAGATCGCGCGCCCGAGGGCGCGCGGCTGGCGGCCGAGCGCCGGCGGATCGAGGAGTGTCGTCGGCCATGGCGCCGGCGGGCCGGCATACACCGGTCTCAGCCCTTGAGCAACTGCCGCGCGATCACCAGGCGCTGGATCTCGCTGGTGCCCTCGCCGATGGTGCAGAGCTTGGCGTCGCGGTAGAACTTCTCGGCCGGGTAGTCCTTGATGAAGCCGTAGCCGCCGTGGATCTGCACGCCGCGCTCGGAGCACGAAGACCGCCGCCTCGCCGGCGAACAGCTTGGCCATCCGAGGCCTCGACGCGTGACCTTGCCGGCCGCGGTCCATCAGCCACGGCCGCCGCGATAGGTCAGCAGCCGCGGCCGCGTCGATCTCGCGTCGCCATGTCGGCGAGCTGCGAACTGGATCGCCTGGAATCGGCGATCGGCTGGCCGAACTGCTCGCGCTCCTTGGCGTAGGCGAGCGCCGCCTCGTAGGCGCCCTGCGCCATGCCGAGCGCGAGCGCGGCGATCGAGATGCGGCCGCCGTCGAGGATCTGCAGCGCCTGCACGAAGCCCTCGCCCACCTCGCCGAGCAGCTGGTCCGTCGGGGACGAGGCAGTCCTCGAGGATCACTTCGGCGGTGTCGCGAGGCGCGCATGCCGAGCTTGTTCTCCTTCTTGCCGGGGCGGAAGCCCGGCGTCCCCTTCTCGACCACGAAGGCCGAGATGTTGTGCCGCGCGGCCCTGCCGGCGTCGGTCACCGCCATGACCACGCAGACGTCGCCGACGCGTGCCGTTGGTGCAGAAGGTCTTGGTGCCGTTGAGGACCCAGCCGCCGTCCACCTTCTCGGCGCCGTGGTGCGGGTGCCGGCGGCGTCGCGAGCCGGCGTCCGGGCTCGGTCAGGCTCCAGGCGCCGATCTTCTCGCCGCGTCGCCAGCGGCGCGCACCCAGCGCTCGCCGCTGCTCCTCGTTGCCGAACTTGTAGATGTGGTTGGTGCAGAGCGAGTTGTGGGCGGCGACGCTGATGCCGACCGAGCGGATCGACGCGCGACAGCTCGTCGATGACGATCGCGTACTCGACGTAGCCGAGCCCGGCGCCGCCGTACTCCTCGGGGAAGATGATGCCGAGGAAGCCCAGCTCCCCCGCCTTCTTCATCACCTCGCGAGGGAACTTCTGCGCCTCGTCGATCTCGTCGACGATGGGATCGACCTCGCGGCGGGCGAACTCCCGCGCGGTCTCCTGAATGGCGCGCTGCTCGTCGGTCAGGGAAAAGTCCACGATCTCCTCTCCTATCTTCCTCTCCTCCAAGGCCCCAGACAGGCCGGGGGAGGCATGCTATCACCCTCGCCAGGGATTGAAATCCCTGGCGAGAGGCCGGGCACTGAACTTCAGATATCTCAGCTACAATTCCACCCTCCACTGCAACACGCCCCTTTTCCCAGGAGACCTCCATGACTCCCGAAACCCTACTGCTGCGCAAGCTCATGACCCGGCAGGACCTCACCCGACCCGAGAGCGCCGCCCTGCTCGAAGCCCTGCTGCGCCAGGACAGCGAGGGCTGGAAGCTGCTCGCCTACTCCGTCGCCTCCCAGACCAAAGGCGAGACCGTCGACGAGCTCCTGGGGATGTGGGACGCGATGTATGCCCTGACCGGCGAGTATGCCCTCAACCTGGAGGGCCGGCGGCCCATGGAGGTGGCGAGCGCCGGCGGCAGCGGTGTGCGCAAGATCAACGTCTCCACCCTGATGGCCCTGATCGTGGGCGAGCCTGCCGTGCCCGTCCTCAAGCACTCCTTCTGGAAAGTGACGGGCATCGCCGGCAGCGCCGACGTCCTGGCCGCCGTGGGCATCTTCGCCCCGGCCGTCAACCTGGAGCAGATCCAGCGCGCCATCGAAGAGGTGGGAGTCGCGTTCTACTCCCCGATCTTCGTCAGCCCCGAGTTGGGGAACCTGTCGAACTTCGGACAGACGCTGGCCGTGAAAGGCGTGGGCGTCAGCACCCCGTTCCACCTCATGGCTCCCATCTTCACCCCGGTGCGCCTGACCTACCGCATGTTCGGGCTCAACAACCCGCGCCAGTTCGAATTGCTCACCGACTTCTTCCGCGGCTTGGGCTACGACAACGCCCTGATCGTCCAGGGCTCCGACGGCCTGGACGAGGCGACCATCGCCGGCCCCAGCCGGGTCCGCGGCTACCGGGGGAGCCAGACCTTCGACTTCACCCTCACGCCGGAATCCGCCGGCCTCGCGACCGCACCCGTATCATCCATCGCGCCGGTCGATGCGAATTCGAACACCCGCGACTTCCTGCGCATCGTCCACGGCCTGGAGACGGGACCCAAACGCGACCTCGTCCTCCTCAACTGCGGCCTCGCCCTGTGGATGTCCGAGCGCGCCGAATCCGTGGCCGAAGGCGTCCAGATCGCCCTCGGCTGTATTGCGAGCGGCAAAGCCCGGGAGAAGCTCGCGAAGCTGGTGGAGCTGACCGGCAACCCGGAGACCCTCCGCCAAGCCGAGCAGGAGCACCTCACCTAGGAGACTGCGCGCCAGCAAGACTAACCTCTCCCTCTTCTCCCGGCGGCCGGGGGTGGCTGGGAGAAGAGGGCCGGGGTGATGAGGGCTTCGAAGGGCAAACCGGCGACTATCGGGACACCCTCTAAGGGCGATCCTACCGTGGACCGCCGTTCAAAACCCTGTACCGCAACACCAGGAAATCTTCGATCCGCTCGCAGTTCTCCAGCCGGAACCGGACCAGCGGCCCGGCCCCTTCGAAGAGGTTGACCGATCCCGCGTCGAGGGCGGCGGCGAACAGCATCAGATGGGCCGTGTCCACCAGACCCTGGCGGAGGAGGGCCCGGTTGAGGGTCCCTCCGCCCTCGACGACCAGATCGGCGAGCCCCCTCTCGGCGAGCCCCGCGATCAGGCGCGGCAGCTCGATCCGGGTCTCGCCGGCCATCACCGGCTCGATGCCGCGCGTGGCCAGGAAGTCCAGGTACTCGCGGGGAGTCGTCTCACAGACGCCGATCAAGGTCCGCGCCGAGCCGTCGAGGAAACGGTAATGCCGCGGGATCTTGCCTTCCCGGTCGATGGTCACCCGCACCGGCGGCCGGGCCCGGGGAGCTCTGCGAGGTGAGACTGGGATTGTCCGTCAGCACCGTGCCCGTACCCACCAGCACCGCGTCAGCCCGGCGGCGGATGCGCCACTTCCACTCCAGCACTCGGCGCGGCACCTCGAGCACGGGGACGAGGCTCTCTCCCGTGGCGCCGCGCGCCGGAGTGATCATGCCGTTGAGCGAGACCGCCGTGAGGATGGACAGACTCATCGGCCGAAGTAGCGGCGGGCCTCTTCCAGATCCTCGGGCGTATCGAGCTCGAAGGCCCGCGCGGGGTACTCCCGGAAGAGCACAGGATCGCCAGCGTCGATGGCGCGCTGGAGAAAGTTGCCGTGGGGATCGGAAGCCATATAGGTGAAGACCTTCGGCTCGGACACCAGGAAATTGGGAATGCTGAGACTGCGTACCCGGGCTCGCGGGTCACCACCACCTCCGGCCCGGGGTCGAGCTGGAGCTTGGCCTTGAAACGGCTCGTCCGGCAATAGAAGAAGGACATCACCACCCCCTGCTCCCGGTGCGCCGCCACCAGCTCCGAGAGCGGCGCGGGATCGGAGAACAGCATGTCCCCTGCCACCCAGCAGAAGGTCTCCTCAAGAGCACTCCGGGCGTGATAGAGCGTTCCCAACATCTCCTCCGGCGACTCCTCCACCAGCACCTCCAACCCCAGGGGCCGGAGCTCGTCCGCCAGCTCCGGCCGCGTCACCACCAGCGGCTCGGCTCCCACGAGCGCAGCGACGTCCAGCAGGCGATCGAGGAGCGACCGGCCGCCGACCTCCAGGAAAATCTTCGGCCGCCCGTTGCTGACCGCGCACATACGCGTCCCCAGCCCCGCTGCGAGGATCGCCATCTTCATCCACAACCTCCCGGTCTCAATCCGTGGGGAGAGCTTATCGACTTTCGTCGAAGTTTGCCCGACGTCGAACGGACAAGGGAAGATCCCATCCTCATGACGTAAATCGAAGCTATCATCCTCCAGGCCGCGATCAGAAGGGGGGATTCCGCGCATGAAATTACAGGAAGCCGTCTCGCAGTTCCTGTTTCACTGTCGCTACGAGAAGAACCTGAGCCCCAAGACGCTGAAGGCCTACTCGATCGACCTGCGCCAGTTCAGGGAGTACCTGGCGGAGCACCTCGAGATCACCGACCTGCCGGCTGTGGACAAGACGGCCCTGCGCGCCTACATCAAGACCCTCTTCGGTCCATTCAAGGAGAAGAGCATCAAGCGCAAAGTGGCGACCCTGAAGGCCCTCTTCCACTTCCTGGAGCGGGAGGACGAGATCGCCGTCAACCCCTTCCGCAAGATGGACGTGAGGATCAAAGAGACCCACCGTCTCCCCCGCACTCTCTCCCTGGCGGACCTGAAGCGCCTCTTCAAGCACTTCTACCGCCAGAAGACCGAGCACCCGGACCCCGACTCCCACGCCTACCGCGCCCTCATCCGGGACATCGCCGTCCTGGAAACCCTCTTCTCCACTGGAGCCCGCGTCGCCGAAGTCTGCCACCTGAAGGACGAGGACGTGGACCTCCGCCGCGGCCGCGTCCGCATCCTGGGCAAAGGCGGCCGGGAGAGGATCCTCCAACTCTGCGACGACGAAGTCCTGACCTCCTTGAAGGACTACCGGAGCCTCTGGGAGCCCGAGACCGCCGACAACGGCTACTTCTTCCACAACCGTCTGAAAGGCCGCCTCTCCGAACAATCCGTCCGCACCATGCTCCGCCGCTGCGCCAAAGGGGCTGGGATCGAGACCAAGGTGACGCCCCACATGTTGAGGCACTCCGTCGCCACCCTCCTCCTGGAAGAAGGGGTGGACATCCGCTACATCCAGATCATGCTGGGGCATACCTCCATTACGACAACCCAGATCTACACGGAGGTGCGGGATGGGCATCAGAGGAGGATGCTGGCGACGCGGCATCCCAGGAGGAAGATGCGGGCCACCACCCCGCGCCCGTAGGCGGCAGACTCGTAGCCCAGAGCGAAAGCCCTGGGAAAGCGGCAAACCACGAATGGATCGACGCCCTGCCAAGGGCGCCTGCGCGTCGCTGCCGCTGGAGCGAGCGGGTTTACAGGAAGAAGGAGTGGATATCCGCTACATCCAAAACTTCCTGGGACCCTACTTCGGTAACAACGCAAAGCCCTTCTCATTCTCTCCCGAAACTGCTAGAATAGATGCGTCGGATACTACATTGGCTCTTAAGGATAACTAGAGATTATCCTATGCATAACATGCCCCTTAAGTCTTGGAAGCGATGTTTTGTCGTCCTCCGACCGACGATTGGCAGAGGTGTCGTCTGTTGGCGCACGTCCCTTACCACCGTTGCGGTATATCTTACTCTGCCGTTAATCATTTGTCTTGCATCACACCGCGACGGTACTTGGTGGATGAAGGGTGTCGGCAAGGGTCTTTTCCAGCACTACGGAATGTTGACAATCTTCGTGACAGCACCGATCATCGCTATTCTGGCCACCTTTGCGCTTCAAAAATTTCTCCTAGCTATAGACGGACTTCATAACTATACGCATACGGGCACCGTACCACCGGACCTGAAGAGGTTAGTTGACAAGCACCTGCGGTCCCTATCGTTGTGCGGAAAGTCCGCCTGGATTCTTGTCATTTTCTGCCTAATAGGCTTCCTTTGCGGAGTGGTAAATATTATTCAAACTATAAACCCGATACCTACCTATGGCAACGATGTTTTCGATGCTTTCCAATACAAATACGGCTTTTACACCACAAAACTTTACCTCTGCTTGACTTGGACTCTCTTATACCCTGTTGCTCTCTTCGTCGTCCTTCATATAACACTCTCCCTCGTGCTCATTCTCCGGCACATGTGCCGCCATGAACTTTTGCGCATCGACTTCTTCCATCCCGACAATTGCGGAGGAGTCTCTATTTTTGGATCGATAAATTTGTTAGTCATGTCTGTTTATGCAAATTACTTCGCTGTACTCTACGCACTACACATTACCCACGCTAAGACCTACCTAACGGTGACGGTTTCGTGGTTCTGTATCTCCTTAGTGTTCCTAATTCAGAGCTTTGGCGCGGTGTATCATATCCATAAGTTCGCCTCGATCAAGCGTAACGAGTCGCTTAATGCGATCGGGGGATTCCTCAACACGCAAATGCAATGCTTGCTCGCGGAGAGAAAATTTTCGGCCGATATGATTCATGCTCGGAATCACCTCCTAGCTCTCAAAACATATCCCTATTCAGGTCCAGTTCTGGCGATCGTGAATGCAATTCGCTACGCACCGGCCATAATCGCACTTTTCAAACTTCTACGGCCTTAGGAATCGGTTGTCGCCAGAACCGCCCATAGGTGTCTAAACAAACTATAGTAAGAAACCAAGAGGGCAATAGTTAGAAGTGTAGTTTGCGCCTGCGCGAAACCCCGAAATCTAAGCGGATAGATGCCGGAATAAAGAAAAATCCCATCCTCGACAAGAATCAATAGCATCCACAAACGCAGGAACCCAGCGTGCAGCTTTGAGAGAAAGCGAACCGACTTGTTGGCCTCAAACCACCCATCCGAAAAAAGACGTGCTGCATAGATCGCCACTTCGCGAAAAATCAACAGCCATGTCGCTATCAATCCTATTTTCTGATGTACCAGAAACACCAACGAGAGGGCAATGTACATGGCGCGATCGCCCAAGCCATCGAGGATGTACCCATATTTGCTCGTGAGGCCAAATTTTCGTGCTATCACTCCATCAAGAAAATCTGTGGCAAACGCGATGGCTATCACCGCTAGCGCGGCTTCAAATCGCCATCTCTCTGTTCCAGAATAGAGAACGATCAACAAAATAGCACAGGGAATCCGAGATAGAGATAGCAGGTTGGGGATAAATTTGTACATGGATAATCTCTAGTTATCTCACCGGCTCGAATGCAACCTCCCATTTTCTCAGGAGGGAGGAGACGTTGTGAGACTGGTAGCATTGATCCTTGCTAGAGGTAAACCACTCAAAGGCGGCCACGTGGCGGCGGAGAAGATGAGCTTACATGGGAAAGCGGTCGTCGATTACTCGCTGGATGTCTTGCGCCATCATGGCGAGACAGTTGTCATTACAGAGTCATCCACTACGGGTGAAGGCTTGGAAGACCAAGTGCTGAAAGTGTTAAGGAGAATGTCACTTGATTCTGCGGGTGCGCCCGATTTTGTCCTCCAGCACGATGCCACCCGCCCGCTCATCACGCATCAGTCTGTAAGAGATGTCATCTACCTGTTGCTTCAAGGAAAAGAGAGCGTGACTGCTTCCGTCAAGTCTCGGGACTCGCTATGGAGCGGCGATGCACTCTTTGAAGAGGCGCCTTCGCTGCAAACTCCCGAGGGGTTCCCTTTTGCCGTCCTTTTGAAGGCACATGAGTGGAGGAGCGAGCTAAGGAGGTCTTTTGCCAGCGGAGCCGAACTGGTAGCTTCTTGTCTTGGAGCCTCTCCCAGCCTTGTTCCCTTGGCGTTTTCCAATAATCGGATCGAGACTCTCAAGGACATGGCAGCAGTAGAGGGCATACTCAAGTTTGGCCAAGAGACCATCGCAGAAGATCCTCGGGATTTAGAAGGTCTCCATGTACTCGTCCTGGGCGGAAGCGGAGGCATTGGCAAAGCTTGCATCGAGCTCCTCGAAGAGCTTGGGGCGACGTATCACGCTCCGAGTCGCCAGGAACTGGACCTCAGGGATGAGCACAGCTATCCCGACCTAGGGAACTATCATGCAGTCATCCACACAGCCGGTGAGTATGAAGCTTCACCTGATGATATAATGCGAGTCAATTTTTTTAGCTGTCTTAACCTTCTTTCTCAAGTCGAAAACAGGCAGTGGCGGGGAAATATAGTCTTCATCTCTTCTTCAGCTTCCACCTGGGGTAGATCTGGAATTCCTGTTTACTCTGCATCGAAGGCAGCCCTCAACGCTCTCGTCGAATCTGAATCCAATCGTCTGGCAACCAAAGGTATAATCGTCAATGTAGTGGCACCAGCCAAAGTGAGCACACGCCTGCAGTCAATTATCAATCCTTCGCAGAGCTCAGAGATGATGCTCTCTCCTCGATACGTCGCCAGGATTGTCATGCGCTATCTACATACAAACCAAAGCGGATGCCTCGTGTTTCTCAGGAATGGACTGGACGCGGCTTAGGACCTGCAAAATATGCCGAGGTAACCTCCATTTTAGAGCTGGGATTCGAATAATTTACCTAAAAACCGAGACAAAAACGGTATGTCGCGAAGTCTCGCAAGCGTCATAGGCTCGGCCAGATGCTCCTTGTCGTTGATGAGTTTGGCTATTTGAGCTGTAAACCCAACGTCCTGCACATCGACAATTAACTCGGCATTCAGAAAGAAGCTCCGTGGATCCCAATTCACGGACCCTACCAAGGACCTACTGTCATCAATAGTCAATAACTTCGAGTGATCAAAGGGCGGCGGAACCGCCCGCACCTGACAGCCAAATTCAAGCATTTGTTTTATGTGTCTATGAGACGCCCATTTTACGATCGCGAAGTTTTCTCGGGGAACGAAAAGACGTACAAGTACATTCCTCTTCATGGCATCCGTTAGGGCAACAGATAGCACATCTGACGGGAGAAAATAGGGAGTCACTACATCAATTCTTCGAGATGCAGATCGTATTGCCGCACAAAATACTGACTCAATTCTGCGGTCAGTCTCAAGACCCGATGCCAGGAGACGAATAGTGACTGATCCCTTGTGCTCCAGAGGAGGGAACCAGTCTTCTCCGGTCAGAGACTCTCCCGCGACTCGAAACCAGTCATCCGCAAAAAGCCGCTGGATCGCGGAAACTACCGGTCCCTCTATTTGGAAATGCACATCTTGGTTGGTCTTTGGGTGACCACTATTGATGAGGTGAGAGCGTCTTATATTCATTCCTCCTGCGAAACTAAGGCGGCCGTCAACGACAAGAAGTTTTCTATGATACCGCTTGAGGAGACTGCCGATCCTGCCGGCTGGCCATGTAAAATAGCGAGCTGTGATCTCCGTCTTCCTGAGTCTGAAGAAAATTGGCGGGCGATAGAGGAGAGCTCCGAGGGTATCGATCAATACCCGGACTTTTACACCTCTCCCGACAGCCTCAGAAAGAGCCTTACAAAACTGAGCTCCAACCACGTCATTGTCGAACTGGTAGGTGGCGAGGGAAATTGAGATTCGCGCTCGGCTAATGGACGCTATCATCTCGGGATACGCCGACTCGCCATTTACCAATGGAGTGATCGAGTTACCTGGTGTCCATTGAGCGTCGTCCGTGCTCGCATAAAGATCTAGCGGTGCGGAAAGGTCAGACCTCTTCATGGGAGCCCCCTGAATGAGACGCAAGGTTTGCGAGTACCAATTTTATGATACAAGGAGGTTGACCAGGGACTGGCGCTGGTCTCTGCGCGCAGGCATCGCGGGTTTGCAGTCGTGTCAAGACACCCCCTTAGGGCTCGAAGATGGGTGCAGGTCCGGCGGCACGTGTCTATTTTAAGGGAGGATGGGAGAGGCAAGCCATATGAGGGACATCATAGTGCGCGAGTGGCGAGGAAGAGGAGGCGCAGGCGGTCGGTTCCGGCAGGTGTAAGTGGGGCAGAAGTAGAGCACTTGTCGGAACAAAAGGCTCTCTTCCTGATTTCGGAGTGACCTCCCCAGTCCTGGATTGGGGATAAGGCTGCTAGACTCCTGGAGACCCGACGTGGGGCTGATTCAGATGACGACACCGGAAAGCGGGCAGAACGGTCGCCCTGGGGGCGTCCAGTATGAGGACTTCGTTCTCGCTTTCGAATTCGATGGAAGCGGCTTTCGAGTTCGGTTGCTGCGGTCACCCTACGGAGGAGCTGTGTCTCGCTTCTCCCCCCCATTCGCCGACAGGGAGATGCAGCGGTTGCTCGCACGACTGGTAGCCCGGCGGTGGGGGCGCGAGCAGACGAGAGAAATAGACCAAGCCGAATCGGAGGCCTTGGAGATGGCCCCTGCTGTGATGGCCGAGAGGGTCGGCACGGCACTGTTCGAGGCACTCTTCACTGGTGCAGTACGCGAGCGCTACCTGCTGAGTTTGGGTCTGGTCGAGTCGCAGCCGGACAAGGGCCTGAGGCTTAGGCTGGTTCTGGACCTCGAGCGACCCGAGCTTGTCTTTCTCTGCGGCCTCCCCTGGGAGCTGCTCTTTCGACCTCAGACGCGGAATTTCTTCGCCCGGGACCTACGGACACCGGTCTGCCGCTTCCTCGAGGTGCCACAGCCGAATCGTGCACTGCCATTGGTCGAGCGACTGCGAATCCTAGTAGCCATGGCGAGCCCGACCGATGCTCACCCCCTCAACCTGGCAGCAGAAAGGCAAAGGATTGAAGCCGCCTGGGCTCGCCACCCAGGAGTCGCAGTCGATTTCGTCGAGCACGCGGGAATTGAGGATGTCTATCAAAAGCTGCGACACCAGTCCTACGAGGTGCTGCACTTCATGGGCCATGGGGGCTTCGAGGAAGGCAAAGGAGCTCTCTTCTTCGAAAATGAACGCGGGGAGAGCGCTCCGGTCTCCGGGGAGGTCCTGGGAGAGAGCTTGCGTAGTATCCGGTCGCTACGCTTCGTTTTCCTCAACGCTTGCCAGAGCGCGGAATTTCCTCGCCAAGCGGGCTTGGACCCCTACACAGGAGTGGCCAATGCCTTGGTTATACGGGGCGTTCCTGCGGTGATCGCCATGCAATTCCCGATTTCTGATGAGGCCGCAATCCATTTTAGTAGTGCCTTCTACTCCTCTCTCGCTGCCGGCGATCCGGTCGACAGGGCGGCGGCCGAGGGGCGCCTGGCAACCTACCGCTCAGCTCCTGACTCCCTGGAGTGGGCAACGCCAGCTCTCTTCCTAAACGTCCCGGACGGGCGGCTCTTCGCTCCCAGTGAACAGGAAACAGAGCCGCCGATCGAGCGAACTCTCCGAGAGACTCTGGATCCGGATTCGATCGTCTGGGCAGACCTGCAGCCCCTCTTTGTCGAAGATTTTACGGAGGTGGCCCGAGGGAAAGCTGCACGCCGGCGCATGCTGGGCGGCTCCCTCCTCTTCGGCCGGCGGGGCCCATGGACAGGAACTCTCGTCGATGGCTCGTACGTTTTGATCAACGATAGCAAACGGGACGATATAAAATATTGCTATCTGGAGCATGAGGCGCTCAACCTTCTCAGGCTCCAGTCTCTGTAGAGGTCGCGCTTGAAACCATAGCGCGGGACGAAGCTCTTGCAGGAGCTGGCCTTCTCTATCGTTTCGATCCGAGCAGCAAGGCTTACTACGCGTTTCTTCTGAAGCCACGGCAGAACTTTGCACTCTATCACGGGGATGCCGAGAGCTTCCGACTGATCTATAGCGGGAAGTCTGAAGCGATCCGTATCGGAGAGCTCAACCGGCTTGCCGTTCTCGGAGTGGAGCGCGCTCTCTCTCTGTACATCAATGAGCAGCGCGTCAAAACAATCGAAAACGATGGCCCATGCGGAAATCTGGTAGGGATCGTGGCGGTCAGCCGGGGGCGCTATCGCTTTGACAACTTTACATTGTTCCGGCCTCTGTGCTGAACCCGGCCAGCAGGAGGCCGGTCTCGAAGACGGGCTCGCGGTCCACGATTTCGAGGAGATCCTCGAATCTCATGGCTCCAATGTAGCGCGAATGGCAAATTGCTGCAACGAAACGCTGCCCTCGAGGACCGCTTTCCTTGGCGGCGGGCGATCTGGATAATCTTCGGACGGGCCAGCAAACTTTACGGCGCTCTGCCAAACTTTACGGCGGGCCAGCAAATCTTATGACAGCCCAGCAAACTTTACGGCGGACTGGATAAGATTAGCCAGCTCAGCAAACTTTACGGCACTCCGCCAAACTTTACGACGGTCCAGCAAACCTTATGGCGTGCCGTCAAACTTTACGCCGGCTCGGTGAATTTCAGGGCCTCCTGGACAAGCTCGGCCAAGGCAACAGACTGTGGCCCCCTACGGCCGAGCGTAGCTGAAGCACCAGAGTCGCTATTTGAAACGCCGCTGGCTTCGCCCAGTGTCGCCGGTAGTACTGCTCGATCCTCTGGAAGATGTCACAGATCCCGTTTCCCTGGACGAGGGTCTTCTGGAGCACGAGCCAGGCGGTGAGGGCGTCGCGGTGCAATCCCCAGCTCTTCATGATCGAGTAGCACTGGGCGGCCAGATCCGCGGCACGAGCGACGTCTCCCTTCCAGGTGAGCACCTTGGCCAGGTCGATGGAGACGAGCACGACCTCCTGGTTGAGATCGCGGACCCAGAACTCCTCCCAGAGTTGACTGAGAAGCTCTCCGCCCTGCCCAGTCCCCGAGGCTCGAGGCGATCTTCCCTTCCAGCCAGTGCAGGCGGAGCTGGGTGAAGTCGTCCTGGAACTGCTTGTAGAGGGGGCGGGCACGATCGAGGACGGCGAGCGCTTCCTCAGCCTGACCGCTCTCGTTCAAAAACCAGGCGAGGTCATGCCGGGCGCAAAGCTCCAGTCGCAGTTCCTTGCCGACATCGATCAGGACCAGACTCTCCTTATGTAACCCACGGCTCGTGCAGGGATCTACATGCCCGATAACATCACCCATTTGGAGAAGAACCCTCCCTTGCTGGTGGGCATCGCGGGCTTCTCTATAGATTTCCAGAGCCCCCTCAAGTGACGACTCCGCGTTCTCGAACTCTCCGATGCTCTTCATGTACGAGGCTTCAAAGCTGATGATCGGGGCGGCCTCCAGGGGATCGCCGGTGCCTTCCGCGACGAGCCGCCAACACGGTGGCCTCGTCTTCTCCCTTCCGGGTGACGAGAAAGTCCAAGCGCTCCCTCAAGGCATGGTCCCGCATCGCCGTTACCTCGAAGAGAGTCTAGCACTCGTGACGCCGATCCTACTGGGTGGCGCGATCTTTGGGCTGAGGAGAGAAGAGGTGGGCCTGGGCCTGCTCCTCCGTTGCAAAATCTCCGGATCGAGCGGGAAGGTGAGCTTCTTCTCCAGGTGGGCCAGGAAGTCTTCGACCGATAACTTTGAGCTCCCCGGCCTCCTCCGGCATTGTCGCAGCCTTCTGATACGGCAGCGCTTGCCGCCAGACTCCGCGACATCGCTCCGGCCGGCGAGAGAGGGCCTGAATCCGCTCGTCCCGTGAAGCCAGAGTTGCGACAGATCCAGGCGATTTGCGACAGCCTTGCGCGAAGCAGGGGCTCAGCAGCTTACCGCCCTGCGCGGAAGATGACATTGCGACAGATGAGCGTTGTCACATCCCACGCACTTTTCCGCCGGCGCAATTCTGAGCCGATTGTCGCAAAACCTCGATCTTCTGCGACGAATCCAGATAACTTGGCGCAATGTACAACGATATGCGGCAAAAGAAGCCAACGACGCAACGCCTCTGAATTCTTTGTCGCGATGGAACAGAGAGTTGCGACACGGAAAATGGTGTCGCGCCTGATGACGGCATTTCGCAGCAATTCAAGATAGATATGCGACGAGATGAAACAATGTTGCGCCAAGAAATTTTATATTGCGACATATTAGATTCATGCGTCGCATAATTCTACAATTTGTCGCAATTATCTGAAGAGTTGCGCCGCATCCTCTTGCGGAGGCGCAAATCTTCTCCGAGTTGCGACAAATTGTTTTAAATCGGGACAAATAGACCGAGCCTGTTGCAGAATCATTTTCACTTTGCGACTGGTAATCTTACATTGCGGCAGGGAAGATTACTTTGCGACAGATAAGATTGCGCTGTCGCAAGTGAAGCTTCACTTGCGACTGTGGAGCCTTGTTCGCGACAAAAATTCTTCCCGCTCCGGCGGAGCACCGAGCTTCGCGACAGTCTACCCCCGCCGGCGGATCTCTTCCTCGATCTCGGGCAACAGCCCGGGCGGAGCGGCGATGAGCCGCGAGAGCTTGGGGGTCTCGCGGTTGAAGCGGGTCTCGGCGGGGGTGCCGGTGACGATGGCGCCGCCGGCGGCGAGGACGAGGGCGACGCCGGCTGCCACGTCCCACTCGTGCTTGGGAGTCAAGGTCCAGGTGGCGTCGGCGAGGCCGGCGGCCACCAGGCCGAGCTTGTAGGCGACCGAGCCGGTGGGACGGATGGTGAACACCTCCTCGCGGTAGCCCTCCCATTCCTTCCTCTTGACCTCGCTGCGGCTCGCCAGCACCGTGGCCCCGGCGAGCGAGGGCCGGTCGCTCACCCGGGCCGGTTGGCCGTTCAACGTCACCCCCAGGCCCCGGGCGCCGAGGATCGTCTCCCCCGTCGCCGGGTTGCAGAGGCCGCCGGCGACCGGTTCGCCGTCCACCACCAGCCCCACGGACACGCACCACTCGGGGATGCCGGTGACGAACTCGCGGGTGCCGTCGAGCGGGTCCACCACCCAGACGCGGCGCCGGTCCAGGCGGGAGAGGTCGTCCCGGGTCTCTTCGGAGAGCCAGCCCTCGCCGTCCTGGGGAAGGAGCTCCCGCAGCAGGGTGTCGACCGTGGTGTCGGCCTCGGTGACAGGGTCGTCCCCCTGTTTGAAGCGCGAGGCAACGTCGCCGGGAGTGAAGCGCTGGAGCGCGGCCTGCGCCCGCTCCAGTGCCTCGCCGATGCGCTGTAGATCCGCGCTCAGCTCCTCTCCGCTCACTTCGCCTCCAGCGAGTCGCCGACGTAGCCCTCCCGCTCGAGGTAGAGCAGGATCTCCTGTGCCGCCTCCTCGGGGGAGAGGACGGTGGTGTCGATCACCACCTCGGCGTCCGTGGGCTCCTCGTAGGGATCGGAGATGCCGGTGAACTCTTTCACCAGGCCCGCCCGCGCCTTGGCGTAGAGCCCCTTGCGGTCCCGCTGCTCGCAGACGTCGAGCGGGGTGGCGGCATGGACCAGGAGGAAGCCGCCGCCGGGCTCGATGGCCGACCGCACCTCCTTGCGCACGCTGTCGTACGGGGCGATGGGGGCGCAGATGGCGATGCCGCCGTTCTTGGTGATCTCCGCGGCCACGAAGCCGATGCGGCGGATGTTGATGTCGCGGTGCTCCTTGGAGAAGTTGAGCTCGGACGAGAGGTTCTTGCGCACGATGTCGCCGTCGAGGAGCGTCACCGGCCGGCCGCCCATCTCCATGAGCTTCACCAGCAGCGCCGAGGCGATGGTGGACTTGCCGGCGCCGGAGAGACCGGTGAAGAACACCGTGAAGCCCTGCTGTTTGCGCGGCGGGTGGGTGCGGCGCAGCTCTTCGGCCACCTCGGGGAAGGTGAACCAGGAGGGCAGGTCGCGCCCCTCCTGCAGGCGGCGCCGCAGCTCGGTGCCGGAGATGTCCAGGGTGCGGGAGCCCGGCGGGATCTCGTCCTGCGGCATGTAGGTGTCGAGGTCCTCGACGTAGGAGACCATCTTGAACGGCACCATCTCGACGCCCATCTCGTCCTGGTGCTCGCGCAGCAGGTCCTGGGCGTCGTAGGGGCCATAGAACGGCTTGCCCTGGCGGTCGCTGCCCGGGCTCGCGTGGTCGCGGCCGACGATGAAGTGGGTGCAGCCGTAATTCTTGCGGATGAGCGCGTGGAGCATGGCCTCGCGCGGGCCCGCCATGCGCATGGCGAGCGGCAGCAGCGAGAGCTTGGCCGTGTGCTGCGGCAGGCGCGGCAGCACGGCCTGGTAGCACCGCACGCGGGTGTAGTGGTCGATGTCGCCCGGCTTGGTCATGCCCACGGTGGGGTGGATGAGCAGGTTGGCCCGCGCCTCCTTGGCGGCGCGCAGGGTCAGCTCGCAGTGGGCGCGGTGCATGGGGTTGCGGGTCTGGAAGGCCACCACCCGGCGCCAGCCCATGCGGGCGAACTCGGCCCGCAGCTCGGCCGGCGTGTGGCGCAGCGGCCGGAAGTCGTAGTGGAGGGGGAGCTGCATGCCTTCGAGGCGGCCGCCCACGGCCACGCTGTTGCTCTTGTGGAGGAGATGGGCCACGCCGGGGTGGTCGGGGCTGGTGGTGCCGAAGGTGGCCTGGGCGCTCGCCTCGCGGTCCGGCTCCCAGATCTCCTCGATGGAGAGGGCCGCCAGCATCACCCCCTCGGGATCGCGCAGCGCCAGGCGGCCGCCCACCTTGAGCTTCTCGGCCACCTGCGGAGTGACGTCGAGCAGGATGGGGATGGGCCACAGGGTGCCGTCGGCGAGGCGCATGCGGTCACAGACCGCGTCGTGATCGGCCCGCTTCATGAAGCCCTTCAAGGGGGAGAAGCCGCCGTTCAAGATCAGCTCGAGGTCGCAGAGCTGGCGCGGGGTCAAGTCCCAGGAGGGCCAGTCGCGGGAGGCGGCTTTGAGCTCCGCGGCGCGCTCGGGCCCCACCATGGGATCGACGAGGACGCCGCCGTGCGGCTCGATCAAGTGGCTCGCGGCGCCGTCGGCGGACCGCGGATCGCGTTCGGGGACAGGGAAGACAGCGATGTTCGTCATGAGTTTCCTCAAGCTAAGAAATTCAGCGGATCGGGAAACGGCTCAGGAGCCGGACGGGAGATCGACGATGTCAAGACGGGCACGTGGGCGCCCGCACTCTACAGTGCGGGCAAGCCGTGGAAAGGAGACAGACGTGGATTACGGCCGGGACGGCGAGGGCTCGGGCTGGTCCGTGACGATGATGCCGACGCCGGTCACGGCAACGGGGATCAGCACCGCCTTGCGCTGCCACCAGGCGATGACGCAGGCCCGGCAGACCTCGTCGGAGCGGCGGATGCCGGAATGGTTGACGCGCGTCACCACACCGTCGCAGAGGAAGGCCAGCACCTTCTGCCCCTGCTGTTTGGCGGAGGTCTCGCCCACGGTCAGGTTCTCGGCGACCCCGCGCTCCTTCTCGCTGAGCTGGACCTTGCAGTCGGACTTGACCGGGATCATCTGCGACTCGGAGCGGGCCACGACCTTGCCCGCCGGATCGACGACCGCGGCGTAAGTCTCCACGTGGTCGTTGCGCCGCTCGGGCTTGGGCGGGATGGCCCAGTAGCGGCCGCCGGGCTCGGACTCGAGGGCGACCCAGTAGAAGTCCTCGTGGTCCTTCCAGCGGAAATAGAGCCGGGCGGACTGACCGGTGGCCAGGGACGGGATGGCGGCTCGCACGACGCCGTTCTCTTCCTGGGGCATGCAGGCCGTCTTCTCCACCGTGACGGTCTGGGCCCGGCCGGCAGCCGCGCTGGCGAGGAGCAGGCCCATGGCGATGAGGATGCGCACTCTCATCTGACAATCCTCCCTTTCCTTCATTATACCCGAGATCCGTGTCCCCGGGGTCACTGCCCGAGGATCTTCTTGGCGTAGGAGTCCACGTAGGGGGTCCGCCGCAGGTTGGGCAGGGCGCGCCGGAGGGCGGCGGCGGCGCCGGCCGAGTCGCCGGACTCCTGGAGCGACACGGCGAGGTAGAAGAGCCGCTCGGGCTCGTCGTCGCCGGGATCGCCGCCGCGGCGGAAGTAGGCGGCGGCGTCGCTCCAGCGGGAGATGCGGTAGGCGGCTTCGGCGGCGAGGTGCTGGAGCTCGCGGGACTCCGGATGGGCGTCGGCCACCTCGCGCGCGAGCTGGAAGGCCTGCCGCAGCTCCCGCGCCGGGCGCTCCTGGGAGAGGAGCTGGCGGGCCTGCTCCATCTTCTTGCGCTCGGCGTCGGTGAGCGGCTTGGTCTCCGCCGGAGGCTTGGCGGCTGGAGACGGGGACGGCGTCGCGGCAGGTGGGGGAGTGGCTGCGGCGGCCGGGGCGGCCGGGTTCTTGGTCACCGCGGCCGGGGGAGCGTCCGGTTTCTTGACCACGGTTTCGGCGGCCTCGGGCTTCCTGGGCGCGGCTCCCGTCTTCCCCGGCGCCGCCGGGGTGGTCTCGGGTTTCTTCGCCTCCGGCTTCTTCGCCACCAGTTGGCGGAAGACCGGCACCCCCTCCAGGGACGCGGGAGGGAGGCGGGCCACCAGGCGCGGCTCGAGGAGAGCCCGCAGCTCCGGCGCGACACCCCCCTGCGAGTAGGCGCTGAACCGGTCCTCGACCTCGACGAGGCGCTGGAAGGTGGCGCGGAAGCCGTCCAGGTCCTCGGCGCGGTCCTGAGCCAGGGCGAGCCGTGCCAGGCAGTCGGCCAGCGCTCGCGGCTCGTCCAGCATGCCGAAGCAGGCCAGACGGAAGTCGCGGGCGGCGAGGGTGTAGTCCTTGCGCTCGAAGGCGAGCTGGCCGTCGCGCAGCAGGCTCACGTAGAAGGGATCGACGGCGGCCACGGCCGGGCCGGTGGTCGCGAGCAGGGCGAGGATGAGGAGGAGCTTGGATCTCATACGCTTTCCGGCAGCGGGCGGTCTTCGACCACCGCCCTGGGATTGTCGACGAACAGGCGCCGCGCCGTCTCGTCGCCCCAGCGCCCCGCCACCAGGCGGTGGGCGCGCCCGAGACCCGGGGGGCGGCGGCGGACGCCGTGGGAGTCGCTGGCCACGAAGTGGACGAGACCGGCGTCGAGCAGGGTGAAGACGTCGGACTGGGGGCGGCGGCCGAAGTCGCCGGTGGCGCTCATCGCCGTCACCTGGGCGGTGGCGCCGAGGGCGATCAGGCGTGCCACCAGCTCGGGATCGGGCGCCAGCCAGGGGATGAACTCGGGGTGGGCGATGATCGGCCGCCAGCCGGCGACCACCAGCTCGTGGACGAGGTGGATGGCCTCCTTGGGCGTGCCCATCGCATCGAGCTCGATGAGCAGGTAGCGCGAGCCGGCCAGGGGGAGGATGCCACCGTCCGCGGGCAGCTTCTCCACCTCGGCGAGGAGGCTGGAATCGACGTGGACCTCGCCGCCCAGATAGACGTGGAAGCTGGCCCCCACCGCACTCTGCAGCTCGTCGGCGAGGGCGGCCAAGGCCGCGCGGTCGGCGTTCCACCACTCGCCCCGGCGCTGGTGCGGGGTGGCGACCATCCCCGTGCAGCCGTCGCGTGCGGCCAGGCGGCACATGGCGACGGCCTCGTCCAGGCTCTGGGCGCCGTCGTCGACGCCCGGCAGGATGTGGCAATGCAGGTCGATCATCAGGCGGCCGACCCGGCCTTCGGCTGGCTCTCCTCGGCGCCGTAGGACTCGTAGTACTTGTAGCGTTTGCCGGCGCCGGTCTGCAGCGAGCGGTAGCGGTTGAGCACCGCGCCCAGGATCTTGATGCCGGCCTGGCGCAGGCGGTCACGGCAGAGGCGCGCCTCCTCGCGCGTCACCTTGCCGCTTCTGAGCGTCAGCACCACGCCGTCGACCAAGAGGCCGACGATGGTGGCGTCGGTGACGGCCAGGGCCGGAGGCGTGTCGAGCACCACGAAGTCGAAGCGGGTACGCACGGCCCGCAGCCAGTCGCGCATGCGGTCCGAGGCCAGGAGCTCGGAGGGGTTCGGGGGGATGGGGCCCGAGGGGGTGATCCAGAGGTTGGGCACCTCGGTCGCGAGGATCGTCTCCGCCGGCTCCGCGCCCGAGGTGAGCTGGTTGACCAGGCCGAGGCGGTTGGAGACGCGGAAGACCTGGTGCAGCCGGGGCTTTCTCAGGTCGCAGTCGACGATCAGCACCTGGCGGCCGAGCTGGGCCAGCACGATGGCGAGGTTGGCGGCGGTGGCGGTCTTGCCCTCGCCGGCCACGGCCGAGGTCACGGCCACCGCCTTGAGCTCACGGGCCGAGGAAAGGAGGAGCCCGGTGCGCAGCGAGCGGTAGGCCTCGGAGATCAAGGTGCGCGGGCGCTCGTGCGGTACCAGCTCGATCTGGAGCGAAGCCGCGGCGGCCTTCTTCCGCTCCTTTCTGTCCTCGCCCTTGTCGGGCCTGGTGGGAGCAGACCGGCTCGGCCGCACCCGGGCCGGCTTCTCCCGCTCGCCGCCGCCCTGGTTGGGGCCGTATCCGTAGCCATAGCTGTTGGCATAGCCGTAGGCCTTGCCCATCTCCGTGACGTCGTGGATCACCGCCAGCGGCGGCAGCCCCAGCCGGCGCTCGACCTCCTCCGGCGATTTCACCGTGCGGTCGAGGAACTCGATCAGCACGGCGAGGGCGATGCCGGCCAGGAGACCCAGCAGCACGCCGTAGGTGACGTCCTGGCGCAGCGACGGGCGGAACGCGCCGCCGGGGACCAGGGCGCGGTCGATGATGCGGACGTTGGACTGGCGGGTGTCCTGGAGGCGGACGGCCACCTCGGTCTCCGACTGCTTGCGCAGCAGCTCGTTGAGCAGCTCGCGCCGCGTCTCGATCTCCACCTTGAGGTTGGTGTACCCCACCGCGGCCGAGTTCTGGTCGAGGGCCTGGCCCTTGAGAGTGGTGAGCTCCGACTCCAGCGACTGCTCCTGGCGCAGCGACGTCTGGTAGTTGGCCTCGGCGGCGCTGCGCGCCTTGTCGACCTGCTCGTGGATCACCTCGTTGATGTGCTGCTGGCTCTTCTCGATCTCCGTCTTGAGCGTCACCATCTCGGGGAAGTCGGGCTTGTAGGTCTTGAGCTTGGAGTCGTAGTCGCGCTGCAGGTTGAGCAGCTCCTTGCGCAGCTCGGTGACCATGCCGCCCGAGAGGCTGTCGGCGACCGTCTCCCGGGGGGCGTTGAGGGTCTCGTGGTACTTCGCCTCTTTCTCGATGCGCTGGCGTTTGGCGTCCATGAGGCTGTTGTTGAGCACCTCGAGGCGCTTGACGGTGACGTTCGAGGCCGGGTCGAGGGTTACGATGTCGCTCCTGCGGCTGAACGCCTGGAGCTGGTTCTCCTTGTCCTGGATCTCCTTCTTGAGGGTGTCGATCTGCGTGGTGAGGAAGCTCGAGGCTCGGCCGGCGGTGGCGTAGCGGTCCTGCACCCCCATGTCGATGAACGCTTCGGCAAAGGCGTTGGCCGCCTTGGCGGCGAACTCGGGAGACGAGGCGCTGTAGGAGATCTGCACGAGTTGGGTGGTGCGCACGGGCGCCACCGAGAGGCCGCCCCGCACCTGGTCGGCCAGCGCGCCCAGCACCGCCTCGTCGTCCTCCGGTGTGGGGCCGCGGGTGCCGTCCTTGCCGGCGCCGGCCCCGGGGTTGAACGCCGGATCCGCCATCAGGTCCAGGCTCTTGACCACCCGCTCGGCGAGACCGCGGCTCTGCAGCAGCTCGTACTGGGTGGGGTAGAACTCCAGGTTCCAGTAGTTCTCCAGCCAGGGGTTCTGGCCGCCGTTGCCGAGCGGCGTCAGGTTGCGGCGCTCGATCTGGATGGTGGTGGTCGCCTGGAACTGCTTGGGGGTGATGGAGTAGTGGATGGCGGCGGCGGCCAGGCCGAAGAAGCAGCAGATCGCCGCCAGCTTCCAGTGCCGGCGTAGCATGCCGAGGTACTCGGCGAGGTTGAACTCGGACTCGGGCTCGGTCGCCGCGGGCGCCGGCTCCTCTTCGAAGGGGACGGAGGAGAGTGGGCTCAAAAGAAGGACTCCTTGACCACCAGGACGTCGCCCTGCTGGAGCTCGAGGTCGGGCTCCTTGCCGGCAATGATCTTCTTGTAGTCGACGGTGAGCTCGCGGGGGCCACTGGCGCCGGCCGCCCGTTTGATCTGGATCTTGCTCGAGGCGCGGTCGGTCAGGCCGCCGGCGTGGGCGATGGCGGAGAGCACGGAGATGCGCTCGTTGCTCTTGAACTGCAGGGCCCCGGGCCGGGTCACCTGCCCCAGGCAGTAGACGGTGAGCTCGACGGTCCCCGGCACGTTGATCAGGTCGTTGGCGACGATGGGGATGTTGACCCTGGAATCGCCCCGCAGCATCAGGTCGTCGAGGTTGATCGTCACCTGGTCCGACAGGCCGTTGTCGGCGCGGCGCAGGACGTGGACGACGTTGCCGTGGTTCTCGAGCAGGCCGCCGGCGGCGGTCAAGGCCTCCAGCAGCGTCCAGCGCCCCGAGAAGCCGAGGTTGCCCGGCTGCTTGACGGCGCCGATGATGGAGATGGGGCGTGAGCGGAAGTCCATCACCTGCACGTCGACGGAGGCCCGCTGCATGTATTTCTCTTCCAGGAGCTTCTTGAGCACCACCGAGACCTCGGCGGTGGTCTTGCCGGAGACCTGTACGTCGCCCAGCAGAGGGAGGTTGACCGTGCCGTCTTCGGCGACCCGGCGCTCGCCGTTGAGCTTGGCGTCCTCGTCGACGCGGACGGCGATCAGGTCGCGAGGGCCGATCCGGTAGCTCGGATCCTTGCTCTGCGTATGGCCCGCCGCCGCCAGCAGCGGCAGGAATGCTAGATATACGGCTATCTTCTTCATGAAGCTCGCTTTACCGCCCGTCCATCATAGCGCAAGGCGGCGCTGCGGTCCAGCGGGCGCAGGTGGAGGGGACAGTTGGCAGCCAGTATCGTCCCAGGGGCCGGTTAACCCTTGAAGACGTCCGCAAGGCTCTCGGCGGTCGAGGAGCGGTCGATCCACTCTTGGAGGAGATCGGCATCGGCGGCGGCGATCCGCTCCCGGGTGACCTGGTCGGCCGGACCGAACCGCCTTTCCAGAAAGCGCAGCAGAGCCCTGGCCTCTCCCTCCTGCCGTCCCTGCTGCAAGCCTTCCTGCCAGCCCTCTTGTCGCTTCTCCTCGCCCCAGGAGTCAATTCGTTCGGCGAGCATCGGTTTGAACTCCTTTAAGGTCAGTCCCTGGGGAATCTCGTCCGCAGGTATTCCCAAGCGACGGAAGATCACCTCTCTGAGCCAGCCCACGAACGCTCGATACAGCTCCGGCTCCGTGCCGGGCTCTACGTGCTCTTCAAGACGCTCAACTCCAGCCAGAACGTCCTTCCAACTCGTGCTCTGCTCCAGGCGGAACAGATCCGCCACCGGGCTCTGCTTCGCCCCAAGCTCCTCCGCACTGTAAGCCGCCTCGTGGACCAGCTTGTACCGCAGATGCGGCACATAGCTTTCAGCCGATGGATCGAAGCGCTCGATCAGCTCGGCCAAGTCCAGGGGCGTCCCCCACGAGCCCAGACCATTGTAGACCACGATGGGGATCACCAGTGGCAGACGGCCCGACGGTGGCAGCCGCCCCTCGGCGATCAGTTGCTCGTAGAACATGCCCGTGTAGGTCATCAGGCGCACCGGCATGTAACGGTCCGGCCGCGACTGGAACTCCAGCAGCACGTAGACGTAGACCGGATCGCCGGTATCCCGCCGCCGGAACTTCCAGATGACGTCGCTCTCCCGGTTCTTCCATTTGTTGGAGACGAAGGAGGCGTTGACCCTCTCCGCGGAGGTGAAGTCGAGGAGCTCGACCCAGGCCTCGCCGATCATCTCGCGCAGGAGATCGCACACCATGCGGGCATGGGAGAAGAAGAGACGGTAGCTGAGATCGTGCTGTCCCAAGAGGTTTTATCCTCCGGGGAACATGCCAGATGACGTACAGCGGAGTCTACGGGTTGCCCTACGACTCCCTCAATCTCAATGCTCTCCGAGGTTGACGGTCAGGCCGGCGGTGGTGAAGGTCCGGTCGTTTCCCGGAAGGTTGGAGCGGAATTGCGAGTGCACGGCCTGGAAGCCGATGGTGAGCTCCTGGGTGACGTTGAAATCCAGGGTGCCGCCGTAGGACGACACGTCGTCGCGGCGGGCGGGCGAGCCGGCGGCGAAGGCGGCGTAGTCGTCGGTGCCGGTCTCCACGAAGCCGCGCAGGCGGGAGCGGCGTCCGAAGCTGGCCTGGAGGGCGACGCCGAGGCGGTCGTCCTGGAGGTAGGCGTAGCTGGTGGTGAGCGAGTAGATGAGGTTGCGGCTGACGTAGAGGGAGCCGCCGAGCGCCCGGCCGTTGCCGAGCATCAGGACGGCGCCGCCCGTGGGCTTATGGTAGGGAACGAATTCGGCTCCCCGCCGGGACTCCAGCGAGCGGAACGCCACCTCGCCGTCGAAGCCCAGGTGCCGGCCGCGGTAGCGCCACAGCGCCAGGGGGGCAGAGCCGCTGTTGGAGCGGGGCACGGCGAAGTTGGCGAAGTCGGCCTGCGTGCCCTCGAACCCCAGGGCCACGGCGAGCTCCTGGCGCGGTTGCCAGCGCAGCCCTCCCCGCGTAATCCGCTCCCGGTGGTCGAGCCGCTGCAGGCTGTTGATGCGCGGGTCGCCGGTGTCTTCTTCCAGGGAGCTCCGCTCGGCGGCCGAGCTGGCTGCGAAGGCGAAGAGGGAGGTCGTCAGCTCCAACTCGGTGAGGATCTCGACGCTGTCGGTGCGCGCGCTCACCAGGGTGGGCACCTCGGGAGTGACGACCTGCAGCCCCTGCTCGCGGCCGGCGATGGCCTCGAGGGTGAAGCGGTTGAAGAAGCCGTGGAAGCCGAGGTGGTAGCGGCCGTTGAGGAGCCGGCGCTCCGCCTGCTTCTGCCACCAGGTGTATTCGGGCAGCACGCCGAGGCTCCAGGTGACCTTGGGACCGTTGCGCAGATAGGCGCGGAACCCCACGCCGGCGGTGGCGGTGAAGTCCGCGGGTGGTTGCGGGCCGGTGCCCAGGATCGGGTGGACGTAGGCCACGTTGCGCAGGGTGGCCCAGGGAGCGATGCGCAGGGGGCCGACCCGGTAGCGCGCCCGGGAGACCTCGAGCTCCAAGGCCTCCCGGCGGCTGGCCGGCTTCTCCTCGGGGCCGCCGGGGGCGTTATACTGGAACTGAGCTCCGGCACTCCCGGCCAGTAGCAGGAGGCTCAGGGTCGTCGTTGCGGCTCGGGTCTTCAGGCGCATGGTCTCCATCCGGCGGGCAGGCCCGCGGTGTACGCGAGGGCTCCACGGTCGAAGCGTTCGGGTCGCCTCATGATACGTCATTCCGGCTCCGCCCTCACCGCCCTCCTGGCCCTCGTCCTGCTCTTCGCCCCCCTGCCTTTCGGCAGCGTGACGCCCTGGGCCGAGGCGGTCCTGCGGGTGGCGAGTTTCCTGGTCCTGGCCTTGGCCCTGGCCGCCACGGCGGCGGAGAGCGCCGCGCTGCCGCGGCCGGCCGTGCTGACGGCAACGGCCCTGGCCGCCATGGCCCTGCTCGGCGTGCTGCAGGCGGCGCGGCTGCCCGCGGGACTCGCCGCCGCGCTCTCGCCCCGGCACGCCGAGCTCGAACGGCAGGCCTCCGGACTGGCGGCGGACCCGGCGACGGACCCGGCGACGACGGCTCCCGCACCGGCGCGGCTGACGCTCGCCGCCACCGCCACCCGCTCGGCGGCCCTGGGCTGGGCGGCGGCGGCGGCGGCCTTCCTCGCCGCGGCCGTGGCCGGACGGCGGCGGGAGCACCGGCGGTGGCTGGCGGCGGCGGTGGTGGCCGGGGCCCTGTTCCAGGTCTTCTTCGGCGCCCGCGACTGGTTCGCGCGCTCCACCACCCTCTGGGGGGTCGACCTGCACGGCGCCCCCATCCGCCTGCGCGGCACGTTCGTCAATCCCAACCACCTCGCCCTCTACGTGGAGATGGCGCTCCCCCTCGTCGCCGCCTGGATCTGGTGGGCGGCGCGCCGGGCTGCCGAGCAGGCTCAGGTCGAGCGCCGGCTGCTGCTGGCGGGCGCGCCGGTGCTGGTGTGGCTGACGCTGTTCGCCGGCCTCGCCCTCTCCGGCTCGCGCGCCGGCCTTTTGGCGGCGATGGCCGCCGTGTCGGTGCAGGGAGCGCTGGCGGCCGGCGGCCGGCGCCGGTGGCTGGCCCCGGTGGGAGCCCTGGCGGCGCTCGCCGGGGTGGGAGTGGTGGCGGCCATCGCGCCGCGCGAGGGGCTGGGGCGGCTGCTCGCCACCTCGGCGGCGGACGTCAGCCTGGGAGCGCGGCTGGAGGAGTACCGGGCGGCCCTGGGCCTGTGGGTACGCTTCCCCTTCACCGGCACCGGTCTCGGCACCTTCCGCGACGTCTTCCCCCTGGTGCAGACGCCGGTCCTCGAGGGCACCTGGTGGCACCCCCACAGCGACTTCGTGGAGGTCCTGGTGACGGCCGGCCTGGCGGGCGCGGCCCTGGTGATCGTCGCGATCTGGGGCCTGGTCCGGGCCCTGGCGCGGGTGAGCCGCGAGGGCGGCCGCTCCGAGGACCGGGCCGCGGGTCTCGCGGGCCTCGGCCTGCTGGTCTCGGCGGGGCTCCACGAGGCCCTGGACTTCGGCCTTTCCATGCCGGGCAACGCCATCACCCTGATCCTCCTGCTGGGCGCAGCCACGGCGGCCCGGACGCGCGGCGCCGCCTCAGCGCAGCTCGACGCGACCCGGGGCGGCCTGGCTCCCCTGCGCGTCGACGACCTCCAGCACGTGGAGCCCGGCCCCGAGCGGGACCGCCAGCCGCAGCGCCGGCACCACTCCCGGCGACGGGCGCACGGAGAAGGCACCGAGCCCGGCGCCGTCCAGCCGTAGCTCGACCAGGGTCCCCCTGGGCGGCAGGACGTCGAAGGCCAGGGTGAGGCCGGCGGCCGGCGCGTCCGTGACCAGCTCCAGCCGGGCGGTGCCCTGGCTCCAGGTCCAGGCGGTGGCGGGCCAGTCGCGGCGGGCGAAGGCCGCGAGCCGGGCCTGCGCCGCGGTCTGGGCTGCGACGTCGCCGGCAGCCCGGGCCACCTCGGCCTGGGCCCGCCAGTAGAGCGGGCGCCCCTGCCAGGAGAGGCTCACCAGCGACAGCGCTTGGCGGGCCTCGTCCACCCGGCCGCTGGCGGCCAGCACCCGGGCCTTGGCCAGCAGGTAGGGAGCCCACGTTTCCGTCCCCAGCCCCTCCGTCCGCCGCTCGTAGAGGCCGGCCCGCGACAGGTCACCCGAGAACAGGGCCGCCAGGGCCTCCTGGTGCGGCTCCTGGTGGCGCACGAAACGGGAGAGGCGTTTGAGGGCCGCGGGCTCGAGGTCGCAGCCCGCCAGCAGGCAGCGGTCCAGGGCCTGGGCGAGCTGGGGCTCCAGCCGTTTCGGAGGTGGGCTCGTCCACCGGCCCCGGCGGGCAGCGCTCCAGGGCCCCCTCGAGGAGAGGCAGGAAGCGCGGCTCGGGCCGCGTCCGCTGCGCCACCGCCAGATAGAGGGAGCGGGCCTCTCCCAGCAGGCCGTCGCTGCGCAGCCGGTCCGCCTTCAGGAGGTCGCGGTTGAGCGCGGCGAGCAGCGCCTCCTCCTCCCGTTGTTGAGCCGCATCGTAGCCGGCCAGGTCGCCGCGCCGGCCGAGGGCGGCCGCCATCAGCTTCCAGGCCTCCGGATCGTCCGGCAGCACCGAGAACGCCTCCCGGTTGTCCGCGGCGCGGTCGAGCCAGGGCTCGAGGAAGCGGCCGAGGTCCTCGGGGTTGCGGCAGACCTCGGCCAGCAGGCCGCGGGCGACCTGCCGCTTGCGAGGCGAGAGGGCGGGCCAGACCTCCAGGTAGGCGGCGGCGAGGAAGCGCACCGGTTCGCGGCGGGCCGGCGCCAGGCGGAGGGCGGCTTCGAGCGGCGCCTCCCAGCGGCGGTAGGCGGTGAACAGCCGCGGATCATGGCCTTGAGCCCAACTGATGTAGGTGGCCGCTCCCAGCACCTCGGCCGCCTCCCACGAGGCGGGCCGGCGGGCGAGGACCTCGGCTCCCACCCGGGCGGCTGCGGCCATGCGCGCAGCGGACTCCCGCGCCGCCCGCTCCGGGGGGAGCCCGGCGCCGCGGTCCGGGGAGAGCTCCGCGGCGAGGACGGCGCGGGCCGCCCGCAACCGCACCCGCTCGGGATCGGGCTCGCGGTCCAGGGCCGCGGCGTCGAGGGTCACCCCGCTCTGCCCCAGCCAGGCGAAGCTCGCCTCGCGGGCCGCGCGCAGCGCGCGGTGCTCGGCCCACGCGGCCCAGGCGAGGGCGAGGGCGGTGAGCGCGAGCCCGGCGCGCCAGACGACTCCGGTCCAGCGGCGCCCGGCGGTGGGTTCGGGGGGCATCAGGGAATGGTATCTCAGCCGAGGGGTATATCCTCCTTTCATGCCCCTGCGCTTCCACCCGCCGCTCCTTACGCCGTCGCCGGAGGCGCGGTGGATGCTGCTGCGGGCCTTCGGTCCGCCCGGGGCGGCGTTCTTGGGAGTTGTGGAGCCCGGGGCGGCCCTGGCTCTGGCGCGCCGCTTCGAGGTGGCGGCGCGGATCGCGGCCCGTCAGGGGCGGGAGCGCCTGGCGGGCGAGCTGGGCCCCGAGACCGCGGCCGGCTTTGCCCGTGAGCGGGTGGCGGCGGCGGCCGTCTCTCTGCGCCTGATGGCCGCGGTTGGGCAGATCGCGGCCGTGGCGGCGCCGCTCGGCATCCCGCTCGCCTTCCTCAAGTTCGCGGCCCTGGAGGGGACGGGCCTCTTGGCAGCGGGGAGCCGCGGCGCTTGCGACGTGGACGTGCTGGCGCCGGCCGGCCGGGTGGAGGAGCTGTGGCAGGCCCTGGCCGCGGCCGGCTGGCAGGGCGGCGACCACCCTGGCTACGAGCACCAGCTCCCGGCCCTCTCCCACTCCGAGCGGGGGGTGGTGGAGGTCCACCGCCTCGTCCTCGGCGTGCGCCTGGGGGAGGGGCCCTCAGCCGGCTGGGAGGAGCTCGCGCGGGAGGGCCTCCTCCATCCTCTCCCTGACCTTCCCGGCCGGTGCTCGGCACCAGTGGCGGAGGTTCAGGCCGCCCATGTGCTGGTCCACGGACTCGGCCAGCACGGCTTCTTTCCCTCCTCCTACTCGCTGCTCAAGATGGCCGCCGATCTCGTGGACCTGGGGCCCGTGTCCCTCACCCCACGGGCCCTCGCCTGGGTGGCCCGCGACGTTTCGCCCGAGGAGGCCGCGGCCACGCGCCGGCTGTGCGCCCGCCTCGCCGCCGGGGAGGACGCCGCCGGCTGGGCTGGCGGGGACAAATCGGGGGCCAATTCGGGGGACAATTCGGAGGAGGTCCTGCTGCGACACATTCTGGCCGGCCGGCTCGATCCGGACTACGATCGCGCCCTCCGTCTCGGTCTCTTCAAGCCCCAGCCCAGCGATCGGGGGCCCGCCACCCGCCTCGCCCATGCCGTCTGGAGCGCCGTCGCCCTCTCGGACGCCCAGATCGACGCCGTCTACGGTCCCCCCTCCCACCGCCTCGGCTACCTCGGCCGCCGTCTGGCCCGGCCCTTCGACCTCCTCCTGCGCCTCGGCCGCTATGCCGCCGGCTGGCTCAAGCTGCGGCTCCAAAATCCAAAATCCAAAATCCAAAATCCTCCCGGCTATACTCCTCCGCCGTGAAGTCCGTCCCTCGTCGTCCGCCGCTGCCCTTAGACGTCCGCCTGGGGATCTTCTGTCTCTGGCTGCTGGTGCTGGTGGCACCGTTCGTCTGGGCGGGAGTGGCGAAAGAGTCGTTCCGGCACCCGAAGCTGCTGGCCGCGGAATGGCTGGCCCTGGCTTCGCTCACCGGCTTCGCCTGGGGGCTGCGGCGGGTGGAGCGGGTGAGCCTGGCGGAGGTCTGGAGGCTGCCGGCGGTGCGCGCCGTCCTCCCCTGTCTGGTGGTGGCCACGGCCGGGCTCCTCACCACCCGCCATCCGCTCCAGGTGCGCGAGGCGCTGATCGACCTGTGGATCGGCGGTGCCGCCCTGGTGGGATGGAGCGCGGCCCTGCCGGCTGCTCGGCTGGAGGGACTGCTGCGGGGCCTGTTGTGGCCGGCCGCCGTCCTGGGGCTCCTGGGGATCCTCCAGTTCCACGGCATCTGGCAGCCGCTGCCGCTCGCCAACCTCGTGCCCGGAACGCGGCTCGCCGTCACCTCCCTGGCCGGCAACCCTGGCGACCTGGGGGCCTGCCTGGTGCTGCCGTGCCTGGTGGCGCAGGCCGTCCTGCACCGCCGGCTACGGGCGGGCGAGGGCTGGGGGAGCCCCGGGGTGTGGGGGACGGCGCTGGCCCTGGCAATCTCGGTCTATGCCCTCTTCCTGACCCAGACCTTCGCGGCCTTGACCGCTCTCCTCGCCGGCAGCGTCCTGCTCTGGGTCTTCCTGCTGCCGCGCCGCCGGGCCGCGGCGCTGCTCGCCGCCGGGGTGGTGACCGCGGCGCTCCTGGTGGCCGTGGTGCCGCCTCTGCGCGCGCGGTTCGTGGAGAAGGCGGCGGCGGCGGCCCGGGGGGATCTGAACAAGGTGCTCACCGGCCGGCTCGACGGCTGGCGCGCCGCCCTGTGGATGCTGAGCGAGCACCCGCTCACCGGAGTCGGCCACGGCGCCTACCAGCCGGAGTTCGTGCCGGCCAAGCTGGCCCTGCTCGCGCGCGGCGTCCGCTTCTTCCCCGACCAGAACCTGGTCGTCTTCGCCAATGCCCACAACGAATACCTGGAGGCCGGCGCCGAGTGGGGGATCCCCGGGCTCTTGGCCCTGGGCTGGGGGCTCTCGGTGCTGCTCGGCGCCCTGCGGCGCGGCCACGGCGAGCCCGAGGACCGGGCCCTGGCCTGGGCGGGTGTCGCGGCGCTCGCCGCGCTCGCCCTGGTCGACTTCCCCTTCCGCATCGCCCTGGTGGCCTTCCCGGCGCTCCTCTTCCTGAGCTGGGTGCTTGGCCGGGGCCGCCCGGCGCGTCCGGAGGAGGAGGCGTGAACGGCCGCGCCCTGGCGGTGATCCTCACCCTCCTCCTCGCTCTGGCGACGGCGGGGCAGGCCGTGCGCTGGCGCGACCGGACGACGGCCAGCCGGCTGCTCGCCGAGGTCGAGTCGCTCAGCCTGGGAGCGGTCCGTTCCGGCCAGGTGCCGGCCGAGATGATCGGCGCCAACCTGCTGTCCCTGCGCCGCGCCGCGGCCCTCGATCCCGTGGAGGTGGGCATCCCCATCGCCCGCGGCACGCAATACCTGCTGCTCTCCCGGCCCGAGCCCGCCATCGCGGCCTACCGGGAGGCCCTGGCCCTGGAGCCCCGCTCCGAGGGCTATCTCAACCTCGGGCGGGCAGAGTGGCTCGCCGGGCGGACGGACGAGGCCCGCGAGAGCTTCGCCACAGCCGTGCGCCTCGATCCCTGGCTGACTCCCTTAGTGCCGGCGGGAGGGTTGTGAGCGACGGGGTCGGCCGGACGTTCACGGCGCTGCGCGAGCTCGCCCGCGAAGCCCCGGTCGTGGTCGAGGTGCGGGGAGACTGCATGGCCCCCCTCCTCGCCGACGGCGAGCGGGTAGAGGTCGCCGCCGCCCGCGTCTACTGGCCGGGCGACGTGGTGGTCTTCCGCGCGCCGGACGGGCGGCTCCTGGCCCATCGTCTCCTTGGGTTTCGCCTCTACGCCGGCGCGCTGGCCCTGGTGACGCGGGGAGACTCCTGCCCTGTGCACGACGCGCCCGTGCCCCTCAGTCACGTCCTGGGACGAGTCGCGGCCGTGGCCCCGGGGCTTGGAGATCGGACGGCCGCACTGCGGCGCTTCCTGGGGCTCGTCCTGGCACGATTGTTCCCCTTGGAACAGCGGGGACGATGAGCTTCGGAGAAGGCTTCCTCCGCCATCCCGACCTCTTCCCCGGGCGCCGCAGCGGCGAGCCCTGGGGGGATCGGGCTCTGTCCCTCGCCATCCCGGGCGGTCCCTATCTCGTCTCCGGCCTCGCCGCCCCTCAGGAGGAGGCTCTGCGCCATCGCTTCGGCCCCCTCTGTGGGACTGCCCGGAAGGGGGAGGGGATCGAGACCGCCGTCTTCCGCGCTCCGGCCTCCGATTTCCTAGAGATCGACACCCGCGGCTGGGAGTACGCCCTCGACCTGGACCCGGCCCCGGGCTCGCTCTCCGTGGCCGGCCTGCGCCTCATGGCACGCCTGGACTGGACGCCCGGGCTCGCCGCCGGTCTCTGGACTCCCGAGGCCGCGGGGGAGGAGTGGGCCGGGGTGTGCGAGAACCTCCTCCGCATCCTCGCCGCCTACCGGCTCCTTGCCGCGGGCGGGGTCCTGCTGCACAGCGCGGCGGTGAGCGACGGCGAGTGGGCCTGGCTCCTCCTGGGACCCGCGGGCGCGGGCAAGACCACGGCCTCCCGGCTCTGCCTCGCGGCCGGGGCCGACGTCCTTTCAGACGACCTCAACGCCGTCCTGCCTGCGCCGGATGGACCGGTCGTGGCGCGCCTGCCGTTTACTGGCGATCTTGGAGGCGACCTCGGCGAGCGGCAGGGCGGGCCCGCGAGCTATCCCCTCCGGGCCGTGCTGCGCCTACGCCAGGGGCCGGCCGAGGCCCTCGCCCCCCTGTCGCCGGCCTCGGCCCTCGCGGCCCTGACCGCCGCCGCCCCCTACGTCAACCGCGATCCCTGGCGGCGCGAGCCCCTGCTCGCCGTGCTGGAACGGCTGGCGCGCGTGGTGCCGGCCTGGGAGCTGACGTTTACGCCGGGTGCCGGCCTCTGGTCTATACTGCTCTCGATGCCCCGATGAGCGAGATCACTCCATCGACCGTCCTGCGCCGGCGATCGGACGTGCGCTACCGCCGGATCGAAGGCGAGGCCGTGGTGCTGCGCCAGTCCGCGGCCGAGGTGCTGGTGTTGAACGAGGTAGGCGCCTCCGTGCTCGACCTCGCGGACGGCCGCCGGCCCGTGGGGGAGTGGATCGACGCCATCGTCCGCGATTATTACGATGATGGCCACGATGATGGCGCCGACCGCGAGACCGTGGCGCGGGACGTCCTCGCGTTCGCGGGCGAGGCCGAGGAGGCGGGGCTCCTGGAGCAGGTCTCGGGACGGGTCTCAGGAGAAGAAGTCGGATGAGCCTCGCCCGCGTCATGGCCGGCGCCTGGCGGGAAAACCATCTGTTTTCCGTGCTGCTGGAGCTGACTTACCGCTGCAACCTCGACTGCTTCTTCTGCTACAACGATCTCAATCTGCGGGGCGAGCCCCTCCGTCGGGAGCAGTATTTCGCTCTCCTCGAGGACCTCCGCGATTTGGAAGTGATGCACCTCACCCTCTCGGGCGGCGAGCCGCTGGCCCATCCCGACTTCCTGGCCCTGGGCGCCCGGGCGCGGGAGCTGGGCTTCGTGGTGCGCGTCAAGTCCAACGGCCACGCTCTGCGCGGCGAGTTGGCCCGGCGCCTGCGCGACGAGGTCGATCCCTTCCTGATCGAGATCAGCCTCCATGGCGCCACCGCCGCCACCCACGACCGCCAGACCCGCGTGTCCGGGAGCTTCGAGCGCCTGCTCGGCAATCTCGCCGAGCTGCGCGCCCTGGGGCTGCGGGTGAAGCTCAACGGCACGCTGACCGCCTGGAACGAGGGAGAGATCGAGGAGATGTACGCCCTCGCCGACCGCCTGGGCCTCCCCCTCCAGCTCGATCCCGAGGTGACGCCGCGCGACGACGGCGACCGCGAGCCCCTGAAGGTGGCGCCCTCGCACGAGAGCGTGCTGCGGCTCTTCCGCGTGCAGGCCGAAAGGGGCCGGGCCGCGCAGAGTGCCGCCCCGGGAGACGTCGGGCCCGAGGTCCGGAGCACCGACCGCGACCTGCCCGTCCCCGCCGGCAAGCACTGCGGCGCGGGCTCGGCAGGGCTCGCCATTGATCCCTATGGCAATGTTTACCCCTGCGTGCAGTGGCGCCGCCCCGTGGGCAACCTCCACGAGCGGAGCCTGCCGGAGATCTGGCAGGCCTCAGCCGGTCTCTCGGAAGTGCGGGAGCTGACGGTCCGTGCCCGCGAGCTGATGGACGCCCAGGGCCCGCGCTCGGCGCTGCTCAACTTCTGCCCCGGAATGGCCGCCGTCCACTCCGGCGGCGACCCGCTGCGGATCTATCCCTCGGCCGTGCAACGGAAGGACGCCTGGGAGACCGTGCTGGAGGAGGAGGCGAAACGGTCGCTCCTGCCGGTGATCGCCTGAGCACCGGTCAGGAGGAGATGGGGCCCGAGGGACAGAGGCCGGGATTGCTCTTGGCGACCCCCGCCGGCGAGCAGACGGCCGCCACCGCCTCGAGCGGCTCCCGGGAGAGGATGCGCGGTCTTTCGTAAGGCCGTCTGACAGGCCCGAAACCGGCGTCCTCTTCCTCGCTCACCTCGCTGGCAGGGTTCGTCTGTCGATTTTCCATCGATTTAACTCTCAATTCCGCAGGTTAAGCTTCGCGCCGCCGGCTGTCAAGCCGCCCGGACGCTGATAAGTTCTTGTTTGCCTTCAACTTCCCTGTAAACAGAGAGATGCGGGTCCACCCCGCGCGCGTTTCTGGCCCGCTGCTTGCAGTGGAACCGAGCCGGCTTGGATCAGGGCACACCCGCCGCGAGGCGGGGCCGCAAAGCCAGGGGTCTCCCGCCGAGATCGCCCGGTCGCCGAAAAGCCCTCACGGATACGTCGTCGAGCGTAGTGCAACTGAGGGGGCATGGTCGATGTTACCGGGTATCCCACCCGTTTCATTCCTTCCTTGCAGTCGCGCCCCATAGGGCGGCCAAGAGGCTGTCTGCTGCTGATATGGAGAGATCTCGTTGAAAAACCGATCGGAAACGACTGACAAAAGAGGAGAACAGCTATGACCTTCCATCGGAAATTGACCCTCTGGATCCTGGCGGGGCTGCTGGCCTGCGCCGCGGCCGGCAACGCGACGGCCCTCGCGCCGTTCATCGACCTCCAGGAACGAGGCCTTTCCGCCGTCGCCGACGGCAAGGGGCTGATGTTCTGGGATCACACCTCGCCGGTGAGCCTCAACGTCAACGTCGGCGGCACCGTGCGCTTCGCCCTGCTCTACTGGGCGGGCCGCGAGCGTCCCTGCAATTTCGACGGCACCACCTGCACCTACAGCGAGCCGTACAAGGACCAGGAGGTGGTCTTCAACGGCACCGCGCTCACCGGCACCATCATCGGCACCGAGAGTCAGCCGACCTCGGGCGGCGGCCCGATCTTCAACGTCGGCTACTTCGCCGACGTCACCTCGCTGGTGTCCGCGGCGGGCACCGGCAGCCACAGCTTCTCCTTCGCGGACGGCAACCTGGCGAGCAATCTCTGGCGCCTCGACGGCGTCGGCCTGTTCGTCGCCTATACGGACGCCTCGGACTCGACGTTCTATCGCCTGATGGTCTCTGACAACCTGGACTTCGCCTATGGCGACGATCCTACGCCCGGTGAGAACCGGGTCACCACTCCGGTGACCTTCGGCCACGGGGCGACGTCGTCGGCCCGCACCGCGCAGCTCTGGCTGTTCGCCGGCGATGGCGAGGCCGGCCGCCCGGACAACACCACGGTCAGCAACAATCCCACCCTCTTCAACGTCCTCGACAGCTCGCCAGACGGCGAAGAGTGGACCACCGATCTTTACACGATCAACGTCCCAGCCAATGTCAACAATACCGTCGTGCAGATGAACTCGTCGCCCGCCGGCCAGAACCCCGACTCCCTGCTGTGGGAGATGGTCGCCCTCAGGGTGCCGCTGCCCGAGGGCACCATCGAGGAGCTCCCGCCGGCGCCGCCCGAATGCCCGGCCCAGGTCTCCTTCGGTCCTCCCACCCAGCTCATCGTCACCTTCCAGGATACGAGCAGCGGCCTCGCCAGCCTGGTCGTGACCCAGTCCGAGAACGCTGACACGCCGGTGCCGCCGTTCGTCGTCGGCACCACGGATCCGGTGACGGTGACCGCCACCAAGATCGACCAGAACCGAAGCGCCCACGTCACCATTGTGGCGACCGACCTCGCGGGCTTGAGCGTCAACTGCGATCCGATCATCACGCTCGTCCAGCGCAAGGCCGACACGGACGACGAGAAGAGCAAGTTCCACGTCGACCAGGCCGAGGACAAGATCCTGGTGATCAACGGCACTCCGGGTCTCAAGACCTTCGTGGCCAAGGTCAACGGCGTGAGGTTCAAGGCGACGGGCCTCAAGGACGGCGAGCAGCGCGTCCTCGACGTCTCCTCGGCGATGCACTCCGGAGCCGACAACAAGGTCACGGTCACCGGCCACGGCCCCAAGGACAGTTGGGCCAACGTCGTCATCTCGGACGGCAGCGTCCAGTAGGGCCGCTGCGGCACGATTCTTGAAACGGTTCCCCGGCGTTGCTCTCCCGGAACTCAACGCCGGGCGCCTTGCCAACCAGGAGGAGGATTGCCATGAAGAAGGCGTACAGGAAGCCGTCCCTGAGACGTCTCGGCCTGCTGCGGCAGATCACCCGCTTCAGCTTCTAGTCACGCCGTCCGGCGATAGATACCCCCGGCGGAGCCCCTACAGGGTCCCGCCGGATTCCCTTTCTTTTCAGGGAGGAATGATGATCGGACACGAGAGCCGCCTCCGGCACCGCGACCGCGTGCTCATTCAGCAAGCGGCCGGCACGCTGGTGCTGCTGGACCTCGAAGGGGGCCAGTACTATGCCCTCGACGAGGTGAGCGCTCGGGTCTGGGAGCTGTGCGACGGCGAGCACGGCCTCGAGACGATCGTGGAGGCCATCGGCAGCGAGTACGACGCTCCGGTGGAGACGATCCGCGAAGACGTGCTCGCATTCCTCAAGGAGATGCTGGATGAGAACCTTTTGGTCCCGGCGTCCTGAGGCCGCCCCACCCCTCTCCACCCTCCTCTTCGCGGCGGCCGTGCCGCTGCTGCTGCGCTGGTGCTCCCTTCCCCGTCTCCCCAGTCTCCTCGAGCCCCGCGGCCCGCTGCCTCCGCCCCCATCCCCGAGCGAGGTCTGGGACCTGGTGGCCCGCGTCGACGGCCTGCTCGCCGGCGCCCGGTCCCTAGTGCGCTCCGGCTGCCTGGTGCGCGGCCTGACGCTCTACCGTGTCCTGCGCCGCGCCGGCGCCGAGGTCTCCCTGCGTTTCGGCGTCGGCTCCATGAACGGAGGAGAGAAAGACATGGCTGCCCACTGCTGGATCGTCTACCAGGGCCAGCCCTTAGCCGAGCCCCGCGACCCGCGGTCCTTCTTCGCCGAGACCTGGAGCATCCCTTGACGACGGTGTGCCCTCAAAGCGCTTACCAGCTTCACGGTGTGCGGCTGGAGGTGGTGGCCACGGGCGAGGCAGAAAGGGCGGCGGCGGGCGTGCGGTCCCGTCTCGCGGGTCTGCCCCTGGAGACCGGCCGGTCCGACCTGACGTTCGAGATGATGGCGAGCGTCTCCCACCCCTTCGACCGTCCCGCCGGAGCGCGGCCGGTCTACGATCCCCCTCTGGGCGAGGTGGTCTACGACGACGCCTCCGACCGTCTCTACATCGGTCATGGTCCGCGTCTCGCCGTGCTCTGCGAGCCCGGCCAGGGGCGGACCCGGGCGTCGATGGCCGGCGGAACGAACGGAATAGAGGGGGATCTCTGGACCCTCTCCCACCCCCTCTTCACCCTGCCCCTGGTGGAGATGCTCAAGCGCCGGGGATTGTACGGATTGCATGCGGGGGGCGTCTGCCGGGACGGCCGGGCCCTCCTGCTGCCCGGCACCAGCGGCTCGGGCAAGACCACCCTGACCCTCTCCCTCGCCCGCGCCGGCCTCGGCTTCCTGGGGGACGACACCCTGTTCCTGCGGCGGCGGGGACCGAAGGGGATCGAGGTGCTGGCCTTCCCCGACGAATTCGATCTCACGGACGAGACGGTCTCCTTCTTCCCCGAGCTGCGCTCCCTCCTGGGCACGGAGCGGCCGGACGGCTGGCGCAAGCGGCAGGTGCGGCCGGAGCGGGCCTGGGGAGCCAGCGTGGTCTGGCAGGCGACCCCGGCCCTCCTCGTCTTCCCCCGGGTGGCCGGGGTGCCGGAGAGCCGCCTCGAGCCCATGGACCGCGGCGAAGCCCTGCTGGAGCTCGCCCCCAACGTCCTCCTGACCGAGCCCCGCTCCGCCCAGGCCCACTTGGATGCCCTGGCCGCGCTGGTGGAGCAGAGCGACTGCTGGCGGCTGGCGACCGGGACGGATCTGGATGAGGCGGTGCGGCGGGTGACGGAGCTGCTGTGACCCCCGAGGATCAGATTCTGGCCCTCTGCGCCCGGCAGGACTTCACGCCCGAGCACCAGCGGGCTGCCGCAGAGATCGGTCGCGGCCCCCTCCGCTGGGATCGCCTCCTCACCACCGCCGAAGCCCACGGCGTCCTCCCCATCGTAGGGGCCAACCTGCGGCGCTGCGAGATCCCTCTGCCTCCGGAGATCGCCGGCCGGCTGGAGCTCGCCGTCCTGGAGAACGCTGCCTTGAAGGAGCGGGACGCCGACCGCCTCGCCTCCGGCCTCGCCGACCTGCGCCAGGTGGAGCTCGAAGCCCTGCTCCTCAAGGGCTCGGCCCTCGACCTCCTGGTCTACGACGAGCCCTGGGTGGCCGTGTCGCGCGACATCGACCTCGCCCTGCGCCCCACGGGGCCGGGATGGGCCAAGGGCAAGGGGAGGGAGAAGGAGGTCCGCTGGGCTCTCTACAGTCACGGCGTCGAATGCGATCTCGAAGGGCACCACGACGTCACCTTGAACGGCGTCCTCCCGATCGACTTCAAGCGCGTCTGGCGCAACGCCCGGCCCATCGTCTTCCGTGGTCAGCCGGCGTGGGTGCCGTCGCCCGAGGATCTGTTGATCTCCCTCGGCGTCAACGCCTGCCGCAAACACTTCTTCCGTCTGAAAGGGCTGTTCGACCTGGCCGAGACCCTGCGTTGCGGCGGCCCCTTCGATCCTCTCCGGCTGGGGACCCTCGTCCGCGAAGGGCGGTGCGGCGCCGTGGTGGCCGCGGCCCTCCTCGCGGCCCGTGATCTCCTCGGCGCCGATCTCCCCCCGGAGATCTTGTCAGCGCTGGGGGTCTCCCGTCCCCGGGCCGGGCTGCTGCGCTTTCTGATCTCAGCCTTCCGCCGCTGGGGATCGTTCGCAGGCCCGTCCCCCCGCCTCTTCGGCCAGGCCCTGGTGCTGGCGAGCCTGGAGCCCGCCGAGCTGCTCCGCTTTGTCGTCTACAGCATGACCCGCCGTCCGCGGCGTCCGCGGCATCCCCGCGAGCCCTCCTACTCCCCGGGCGCGGAAGGCGCCGGCGCGGGCGGGGCGGGCGCCTTGAGCCGCAGCGCCGGATCCCCCAGCAGGTCGTAGATCCGCGGCAGCGCCGGGTCGCCCCCAAGGTCCCGGAAGTCGGCCACGGCCCGGTGCAGGCGGTCGCCCAGCCGCTCGTCCGTGGCGTGGTAGAAGCGCTCGGCCAGGAGACGGGCCTCGCCGTGGAGCGAGAGACCCGAAGGACCCCAAACCGCGGCAGCGCCCCCTGTCGTCTCCTTCACCAGCAGCTCGCCCAGAGAGGGGAAGCCCGGCACGGCGAAACGGTTGATGGTGCACGTCATGGCCGTCAGCACCGGCAGCCGCTCACCATTGCCCAGGTGGGGAACGTCCGCGCTGGTGAGCAGCCCGCCGGCCGACAGCCGGTCGAGGGCGCCGTGCCCGAGATAATTGATGAAGGCCATGCCCCTGGCGAAGGCGGAGATCATCTGCCCGCGGGCCGAGGCGAGCGGCATGGATGTCAGGTCGATCCGCTCCACCTCGAAGTCGCCCGGGAGGTGGGAGGCGACCCCCTGGCTGTCGGCCGCGAAGTCGGCGCCCCCATCCGTGGCATCGGCGAGGAACAGGGCTTGAGACGACCAGTGGGAGGGCGCCGCGGCCTCGAAGGCGGCGATCTTGTCCGTGTAGGCGTCGAGCTCCGCGGCCGAGAGCACGGGGATGCGACCCACAGCCATCTCGGAGAGGCCGTCGCCGTCCACGTCCCCCAGCAGATTGTCCGAGGGGAAGAGGCCGTTCGCCGTGCGGATCATCAGCGGCGGCACCAGGTCGTCCCCGAAGCCTAAGAGGTTGCGATAGTCGAGGGTCCCGGCGCCGGCCAGGGCTACGTAGCGGGGCGGCAAGCTCCAGGTTCCCCAGGCCAGGGCCAGGAAGTCACGGATGGCGTGGGGATCGGAAGCGCCGGAGGAGAATTCGTCGAAGATCGTCTCCAGGTCCACCACCCGCGCCTCCAGCCCCTGGGCGCGGCGCAGGTCCGCCAGCCGCTCGGCCGAAGCGTGGAGGCTCGCCGGCGCGATCACCAGATAGGCCCCGCGGTTGGTAGCCGAGCGCAGCGACGGCGGGCTCCAGGGCCGGGGATCGCTGGCCGCGGCGAACGCCGCCGGCGCCGCGGCCAGGAACGGGCCCGTCCCCGCGGGGACGAAGCTCAGCCGGAAGCCACCCCCGCCGTCCGCCTCCACCAGCGCGCCCGTGATCGCGCGGGGACGCAGGGGATCGGAGACGTCGAGCAGGCGGATCGCGGGATTCGTGAAGCCCGTTACCGTCACCTTCGTACCCCCGGTCGCCCGGAACGTCAGGGCGTCGCTCGCGGCGCGGAAGGTCCGCGGATAGGCGAGATCGAAGCCGTCCAGGTAGTAGATGCTGAACGGCGCGCCCGCGCCCGTGTGGGCCGTGATCTCCACCTGATTGCCCGCGGCCTGGAGGACGCCCGCCGGAACGGCGAACGTCGCCTGCCGGGCCGCGATCCCCTGCCAATGGGTCTCGCCCAGGGCCGTGCCGTTCACCGCCACCACGGCCTGGTGCTCGCCCGTCACGCCGCTGTCCGTGGCCCCGTAGAGCGACACCGTGAGCGTTCCCGCCTGGCCGGCCACGAGGCCCGGGGCATCCAGAGAGTAGGTGCGGTGGCCGAAGGTGGGGTCGTCCCCCTGGAGGAACTCCCAGAACCAGTAGTCGGACTCCGGATCGGGCGAGATCAGGGTGGCGGCAAAGGCGTCGCGCTCGGCGTGCAGGCTCTCCGGGAAGCTGGCCGCCGGGGTCCCGGCCGGAGCCCCGGCCGGCGTCGATTGCATGAGCAGGCCCGGCCCGCGCTGCAGGCGATAGGTGCCAGAGATCTCATAGAGGCCGTCCTGCGCCTGGCCATAGAAGAGGAGGCCGTGGGCCGGCGAGGTGGCTGCGATGTCGGGCATCCACGCCACGGGCTGGCCGCCCCGGCTGAGAGCGAGCTGGCCCTGACCGATCAACGACTCGGCGAGCGACTGCGCCATGCCCAACCAGGAGGCCACGTTCGCGCTGGAGAGGTAGGTGAGGCCGGTCGTGCGCACCGAGAGATGGATCCCCGCCGACGCGTTCGGCTTGGTGGGCGGCAACAACCCGGAGGTGAGAGCTTTCGCGGGAGAGACCGCCGTGCCGCGGCCCGGAGCGGCGTGGGCCGCGCGCTCGAAGTCCCCGCCGCCCGTCAGAGCCTTCGCGCGTCCTCCCCGGTCTCCGCGGCTCCAATCCACCTTGACGGAGAATGGCCCATGGGTCCGCCGCCGGCCGCCGGACTCCACCTCCTCCAGGAGATAGGTCTGGGGCTCGCGGGGCGAAGCGCCGCCATCCACATAGCGATACACGCCGCCCTGGGGCTCATGGATCAGCCCGGCCAGCAACTCGCGATTCACGGCCGCCCAGCGCCGGGTCCGCGCATCCCAGCGGTAGAGATAGAAGCCGGCCGTCCCCGCCTCCGACGCCGTGCGCCACTCGACCTGCACGCCGCCCCCCTCCGCCGCCGAGGCGCGGAAGGAGGAGACCACGGCTTCAGTCAGCGTGCCCTGCGTGACCGCCATCTCGCACAGCGGCCCGAAGAGGAAGGTGGCCCGGGTCTGCGTGGTGTTCCCCGTCTCGTCCACGAACTGGGCCCGCGTGCCATTGCCGGAGGCGGGAGTGGCCGTCACGGGGATCCGCTGCCCGTTCGACGTGGGGGTCACGTTGACCCGGTAGGAGAGGAGCTTCGTAGCTCCCGCCGCCACCGTGCCCGGATTCCAGGTGATGTTGCCCGTGCCGCCCACCGACGGCTGGCTGACGATGGTCGTCCCCGCTGTGGCCTGCGCACCGCCGGCATAGACGGCGCCGCCGCCGGGGATGTTGGCCGTCACGATGTTCGAGGGAGTCGAGAAGGTGATCGCCTGCGCCGTGGGATTCACCAACCGGACGGTGACCGTGAAACAGCTCGTCTGCCCCACCAACGGCGGATTCGGGCCGCTCAAGCCGCAGCCGCTGAACGCGAGGAGCTGCTCCAGATAAGGCTTCACGGGAGCGGCGCTCGCGTCGGTCGGCAGGTAGACCCGAAAGGCGTTCGGTGTGGGATTGGCCGTCGGCGGATTGGCCGCCGCCTGGAAATTGCTGAAGTAGACGTTGGTGTAGTTGCCGTTGACGCCGCCGTTCACATAGGTGTTGATGGTCATGGCGGCGGACCAGATCCCATAGTCCGTGGACCGGCTGTCCGAGGTCCAGCCGCTGAACGTGTCCCGGCGCCAGACGTTATCGGCCGAGAGGGAGGTGCTGGCGTAGCTCTGGACGAAGCTTCCGGAGCGGCTGGTGAGGGAGAGCGAGCCGGTGTTGCCGTTGTTGCTGTCGAAGTCGAAATCGTTCTTGGCGGCCGAGCAGCCGGAAGTGATGTAGGGATAGGTCGCGTAGCTGCGCGAGTTGGCGCCGGTGGTGGACGGATTCACCCCGAACTGGTTCTGGGAATCGTAATAGACGTTGAGCTCGGTGCCGCCGGAGCCGGACGTGCCGTCGTGCGCCCGGATGCCGATGCCGTTGATGTCGTCGCCCGCCGCCAGGGTCACCCGTAGCTCCCAATGTCCGGCCGCGGTATTGGTCGCCGTCGTGCTGTCGAGGATCGCCGTCCAGACGTTGTCGTTGCAGGTATTGTCGTCACAGTTGGCGAGCGTCGCGGCGGTCGTGCCATTCGGCCGGATGAGGGTGTAGGAGACGCTCGTGTCGTAGCTGCCACTGCGATCGCGGTCGCGTCCGGCCGTGTCCTCGTTGGCGCCGCCGCGGCCGATGTCCGCGTCGAAGACCTCGACCACGAGCCGCCCCAGGCCCGGAGGCACCTCGATGAAATAGCGATAGAAGGTATTGAGACCGCCGGTGGCGGCGGTGACGTAGTCGCCGTTGGCCGTGCCGGCGGTGTTTCCCTGCGGCGTATAGAGAGCTGTCTGGCCGGTCGTGGCAGCCAGCAGGGGCGAGGCGCCTGCGAGCAACACCAGACCGAGGAACAACCGGAATGTCAGGGGAGGACGGGTCATAATACACCTCACAACAGAGCGCCCAACCGACGGGAAACTCTTCCACCATAGACCCGAACGGGCGCAACGTCAACAATCCACGGGATTTTCGCCTCTGCTGCGAGTGGTAAAGTCTTTTTACACCCCCTGCGAGGTGAGCACGATTTTCACCGTGCGCAGCAGGATCGAGAGATCGAGCCACAGGGTCCAGTTCGCCATGTAGGCGAGGTCGTAGCGCAGCTTGTTCTGAGGGCTCGAATGGTAATCGCCGTTGACCTGGGCGAGGCCGGTCAACCCCGGAGCGAGCGAGAAGCGCTCGGCGTAGCCCGGCACCTCCTTCAGGTAGCGCTGGACGAACCCGGGCCGCTCCGGCCGCGGGCCCGCCAGGCTCATCGAGCCCGCGAGCACATTGAACACCTGGGGGAGCTCGTCCAGCCGGAAGCGCCGCAGGAAGGCGCCGATGGGAGTGAGCCGCGGATCGCCCGGCTGCGCCAGCACTTCGCCGGACTCGGCCTCAGCGTCCCGCTGCATGGTGCGGAGCTTGTAGAGCGTGAACGGCTTCTGGCCTCGGCCCACGCGCGTCTGGCGATAGAGCACGCCCCCCGGCGAGGTGAGGAGCACGGCCAGGGCGCAGACGGCCATCACCGGCAGCGAGAGCAGAAGCAGCAGCGAGCCGCCCAGGAGATCGAGCAGCCGCTTCAGAGGCCAGTTGATCCGCCACTCCGTCTCCCGCACCACCTCGATCAGGGGCAGGTCGTGCACCCAGCGGTAGCGCATGCGGCCGATCAAGCTCTCGAACGGCCCGGGGAGGAGGAGAACGCTCGTATGGTCCGGCCGCGTGCCCGCGAGACCGTCGATCAGCCGCGTCTGCCACGAGTCGCTGTTCCCCACCAGGAGGATGTCGTCGATCCGGCCCTCGGCGAGCAGCGCCGGTAGGTCTTCCGTGCCTCCCAGCCGGGGACCGAGCGCGGGCTCCTCCTCTCCATCCGCGGCCTCGCCGGCGATCGCCACCCAGCCCACGACCTTGAGCCCATGCCCCGGCTCGGCTGCCAGCGTCTGGGCGAGCTCCCGGGCCGCGGGGCCGGCGCCGGCGATCGCCACCCGCCGCTCCCGCCGCCGCTCCGTGCGGTCGAGCAGCAGGCGCCAGCCGAGGAGCAACGTGAAGTCGAACGCCACGAACAGCAGCAGCACCGAACGGGGGAACTCCCGGTTGGCCAGGAACCACCACGCCATGAGCGCCATGGCCTGAAACGCCGCCGCCGCCGCCAGCCGCCGGGCCAGCTCACTGCGGGGCCGCGGCCGGGGCGGATCATAGAAACCGAAGAAGTAGAGGCTCGCGAACTGGAGCAGCAAAACCACCAGCCACTCCCGCGACAACAGGCGCAACCGGTCCCCGGGCAGCAGCCCTTGAGTCCACGGCAGACGCAGATGCAACCGCACCGTGAACGCAGCCCAAAGCGCGACGACGGCCGCGGCCCCATCGCCCACCAGCCGCAGCGACCGCCATCGGGACCTCATGGGGGGACTCTATATGAAAGCCCCTCACCCTCTCCCCAATCCGTCCTTGTCCGTCCGTCTTCGTCCGTGCTCTTCTTGCCTTTCTCCCTCGTCTCCCGATACTCTGCCTCCCCGCCATGAAAGTCATCGAGCACCTGGCCCAGGCCCAGGGTCCGCTGATCAGCTTCGAGATCATCCCGCCCATGCGCGGCGGCGACGTCAAGGGACTGCTGGCGCTGATCGACGACCTGGTCAAGTACCATCCGCCGTTCATCGACATCACGAGCCACGCGGCGGAGGTCATCTACGAAGAGACGCCCGAGGGCATCCAGCGCCGGGTGAAGCGCAAGCGGCCGGGCACCCTCGGAGTCTGCGCGCTGATCCAGAACAAATACCACATCGACGCCGTGCCCCACATCCTCTGCCAGGGCTTCACTCGCGAGGAGACCGAGGATTTCCTGATCGAGCTTCGCTACCTGGGGATCGACAACGTCCTCGCCGTGCGGGGCGACGACAGCGGCTTCCAGAAGCCCCTCCAGTACGGCCGCAGCGCCAACCGCTACGCCTGCGACCTGGTGAATCAGATCGCCGCCATGAACCGCGGCCGCTACTTGAGAAGCCGACCTCCTGGACGCCGAGCCCACCAGCTTCTGCATCGGCGTCGGCGGCTACCCCGAAAAGCACTTCGAAGCGCCCAACCTGCGGCTCGACGCCCGCCACGTAAAGGACAAAGTCGAAGCCGGGGCCCACTACGTGGTCACCCAGATGTTCTTCGACAACCGTCACTACTTCCATTACGTGGACCTCTGCCGCGAGCAGGGGATCGACGTGCCGATCATCCCGGGCTTGAAGATCTTGACCTCCGAAAAACAGCTCACCTCCATCCCCAGGAGCTTCTACGTCGAGATCCCCGCCGACCTCGCCGACGAAGTCCTGTCCCATCCCGATCACGTGGTGGACATCGGCGTCGAATGGGCGCTCAAGCAATCCGAAGAGCTCCTGGCCAAGGGAGTCCCTTCCCTTCACTTCTACGTCATGCAGAGCGCCGGGGCGATCAAGAAGCTGATGGCGAAGCTCAAGCTGTGAACAACAGCGTGTAACGCCAGAGCAGTCGGCGCTCGATGATCGCGCCGGGCAGATGCGTCCCAGCCAGAGCGCGAATCTCACTCAACGTCAAGTCTGGATCGCGGAGCGGCGCCCCTTCGTGCACCCGTGGATGGATGAGTCTCAACCCAAGGCTGACCGGAAATGCGGCGAGGCTCCAGACGAAATCCGTGATGCCCTGGGATCGGTAGAGCCCGATGACGCCGAGCACCCCGCCGGGCCGCAGAAGAGACTTCATGCGCTCGATCGCACCAGGGAGCGGCAGGTGGTGGAGCGAGGCGAGAGCGCAGACGAAATCGTAGCCGCCGCCCTCGTAGGTCATGAAGTCCGTGCACGAAAAGTGGACATTGCTGAATCCTACCGACGCAACACGGGCCCGCTCGATGACACCGGGATCCCGATCGATCGCATCGACGCGACCGGCAAGATGCGAAAGGGCTCTGGAGAACCCCCCGGTACCACACCCGACGTCGAGCGCCCGCTCGCAGGGACGCGGCACGGCGCGAAGGAGGATGTCGTAGTAACGGGCGGTATGCATCGGCTGCACAGCGCGTAGCGGATCGAGCAGCAGGAAGGACTCCAAATTGCTGAGATCTCCCCTGAAATCGGGGAGATTCTCCTGGATGCACTGGCAGCCGGAGATCAACAGGTCCAAACGGCGCTGGATCCAGGCACGCGGCCGTTTTGGAGAAGGATACCGGCAATCTCCTCCCAAAAATCCTCGAACAGGGAGTGTTTGGCGCTGAAAGTCTGGGTTCAGCGGTAGAGTTGGGAGCGCAGCGGCTGAGTCATGGAGCGCAGGCGTAGTGCCATGGAGCACAGCCGTTGTGCTACCGAGCGCAGCGGCTGTGCCAAGGAGCCCCAGGGCTGTGTCATGGAGCACCGACGCTGTGCCAAGGAGCGCAGCCGTTGGACCTCCCAGCGCCGAGGCTGTGCTATGGAGCACAGCCACTGAGCCATGGAGCCCTCGGTCAGTGAGCCGCGACGCCGACAGAGGCGTCGAGAGACTTCGCCGACCGAGGCGGCGGGCAGCTCCCAGCCCGCCGGGGAACAAAGGTCTGCCTCATCTTACAGGAGAAGAAGGGCTGCGGCACAGAGAGCCGGATTGGATCGCGGCTACGGCTGGTGCTGTAGCCCTCATGGTTTGTACGGCAGCGCCGGCCCCAGCTTGCGTGCCACGCGGTCCTGGATCCAGTGCGGGTCCCACCACTCCACCGGGGTGATGGCGAGCCCCTGGAGGAGCATGGTGAAGTGGAGATGGTCGCCGCCCGCGAGACCCGTCTGGCCCGAGCGCCCCAGCTCCTGGCCGCGCTGCACCATGTCCCCCTCCTTGACCGCGATCGAGGAGAGGTGGCCGTAGAGGCTCTGGAGCCCGATAGCCGTGGTCGATGACCACGGCGTTGCCGTAGATCCCGAAGAAGCGGGCGAGCACCACCTTGCCGCTGTTCGAGGCGGGCACGGCGTCGTGGCGTCACGGAAGCCATGTCGAACCCCAGGTGGTCCTCCTGGTCGATGGGCTTGTCGTTGTAGACGTAGGTGCGCCGCTGGGCGAAGGCGGCCGTGATCTTGGCGTTGGGCATGGGCAGGAAGGGCTGTGTCCAGAGGAACTTGGGCTCCGACTTCTGCCCCAGCTCCTTCAAGGTCGCGGCGTTCTTCTTGCGCAGCTCGCGGTTGATCTCGACGTAGTTCTTCAGCAGGTCGCCCTGGTCCGCCACCTCGGGCGACTGGCCCATGATCTCCGGCACCACCTTGTTCATGAAGGCGTCGGTGACCTGGATGGTGTCGGTCGTCATGGGCCGCGGCGTGAACTTGTCGACGATGTTGGCCTCAGCGCGGTTGCCCACCTCGTCCTCGGCCGTCAAGCGCACGCCCGAGGGGTCCGTGGTGTCGTAGGGGATGGCATAGAAGGCGAAGCGCATCTGCTTGTCGTTGCCGGGCATGGGGAAGCCGGGGAACCACCAGTCGCCGGAGCGGACGCCGTCGCGGATGGCGCCCTCGCCCACCCGGTAGACCACCGTCTCACAGCCCCCCTGGTTGATGTAGTGGAAGCTGGAGACAACCTGGAGCGTGGGCGGCGCCAGGCGCACGGGCAGCTTGATCTCGGCCGTCACCGGATCGGGGCTGCGGAGGAGGGAGCCGGCCCGCTCGGCCGTGACCCGCACGGTGGCCTCGCCGGTGCGCAGCCCCTGCACGGTCTCGCGCCCCACGTCGGCCTTGAGCACGAGCGGCGGCGCGGAGCCAAAGCTCCACTGAGACCGCGGCTGGTACGCCTGCTCCAGCACCGGCTTGGTCTCGTTGTTCTGCACCACCTCCACCCGCACCTTCGCCACCCGCTGGGGATCGTCGATCCGGATCTCGATGGGCGTCCGCCGCCCGATCCCCGGCAGCGTCGACTTCACCGTCACCTTGGGGGTGGCCCCCCTGTAGAACGTGGCGAACAGCGCCACGGCGATCACCAGCAGCCCCACGACCAGCACTCCCCGCAGGAGACATCCCGCGGCCTTGCGACGATCCTGATCCCGACGACCCATCGATGACCCTCTTTCCTTGGAATTTTCCCGCCCGAGCCGGCGGAGCGGAGCGCCTACGGGCAGCACCTGCGGAGGACCCCGCCGATCGGGGCGAGGGAATCATAACCGGGAGTGCTGGGAAAGCAGCATCGCCACCCACAGCTAAAATTTTTACAATTTCTGGGACGAAACGGCGGAAATCCGCCGTGAAGACAGCGATTCCTGGAAAATTTTGGACGGTCGGGGAATGGACCCTCGTGTAAAGAGGGTTATGGGCCTGTGGGGAAACCCGACCCGACGTGCAAGGGCCGAGGCTAAGGGCCGCCTCGGTGTGATTTTTACAACTCTGTCAACGCAACCCTTGGGTCTGGAGGTGTGGTCGCGTGCCCATCAAGTCGCTCCGTGTCCGTCTCGGCGTCCTCGTCTTCGTCGTCATCGCCTCTCTGCTCACCGTCTCGGTCCTCATCAGCTCTCCCCGCCCCGCGGCTCTCGTCCTACCGGCGAAATCTGAAAGGGCCTGGCAGCATCAGCCGTATGTGCCTCAGAACCTGTACGCCCCGGCCGCCGAGGCCCTGCGGAAACACGACTTGCAAACGGCGCGCCAGGAATTGGAGCGGGTGGCCTCCCAGCATCCGGAGCAGGCAGCCCAGGCGCGCGTGGTGGCCGGGCTCTATGCCCATGCGACCGGCGACGCGGCCCTGTCCCGAGACCTCCTGACCGAGGCGGCTGATCCCCACGGCTCCCTGGAGGACTGGCGGCTCTACCTGCTCGCGGCCGACGCCGTCCGGCAGGGCGACACGGTCCTGGCCCGCGACACCTACGGTCGCCTGATCGCGAGCTGCCCGTCCTCGCCTCTACTTCCTCAAGCCTTCCTGGAAGCCGCGAAGCTCGCGGTCGGCAGCGGCGACGAGCGCCTGGCGCTCGACCTCGTGGCCCAGGCCCGCCAGGCCGGTGTGGACGGAGAGATCGGCGAAGAGCTGGACAGCCTGGCCTGGCGGCTCGGGCGCGAGCTCGACGACCCCGAGGCGCAGCGGCAGGCCGGTCTCCGGCTCCTGATCGACGATCCCCTGTCGTCTGAGGCCTCGCAGGTCGCCCGCACCTTCCGTGCCCTGGATGGTGGGCTGGACTGGAGCCGCCTGCTGTCGCCGGACGAGGTGCTGCGCCGGGCTCAGTCGTTCCTCGAAGCCGACAGCGCGAGCGCAGCCCTGAGCACCCTGGACGAGCTGCCGGACGAGGAGCGCGGCTTCGAGTGGCACCTGCTCAAGGCCCGCGGTCTCACCCAGTCTGGCCGTGGACGCGAGGCGTTCAACCTCCTCGGCGACCTCCTCCCCGCCACCGCCGACGAGCGGACGGCCGCGGACTGGGAGCGGGTGCGGGCCATGGCGGAGTCGGGCGATGCGCAGTCCGCCTCCGTCTATCTGACGCGGCTGGTCACCTCGCACGCCAAGCTCCAGCTCTCCGAGACCTCGCTGCGCCGGCTGTACAAGGACTTCCTGAGCGCCGGAATGTTCGCGCCGGCGGTGGACACCCTGCGCCTGCTACGGCGGATCGATCCGCTGGACAACACCGGCGCCTCCGTCCTCTGGGAGCGCGGCTGGCAGGACTATCGCGACGGCCGGAAGGCGAGCGCCCTGGAGTCGTGGACGGTGCTCGCCGAGCTCTATCCGGATGGTGGTGACGCCCACCGGGGCACCTATTGGAAGGCCCGGGTGCTGGAGGAGATCGCCCGTCCGGACGAAGCCCGCGAGCTCTACCGCACCCTGGTGGCCACCTCGGACACCAGCGACTTCTACTCCCGCCAGGCCCTCGCCCGGCTCGGCGAGACCCAGGCGCCGGAGGGCGTGGCCCTCGCCCAGGCGCCCCCCAAGGCCTGGCCTGCCGAGCCCGACCTCCAGCGCGTCAAGCTGCTCACCGACCTCGGCCTCGACGAGCTGGCGAGCCAGGAGCTCGCGCTCGTGGCCGCAGTGGCCGCGAAATCGAGCCGCCGCGACGTGCTGGCCCTGAAGGGCCTGATCCTCTGCCACAAAGGGGATCTACGCAGCGGTCTGGTGCTGCTGCGCGAGGCCTTCCCCGCCCTGGGCGGCCCCTACCAGGCGACCGTGCCCACGGAGGTCCTCTTCGCCTACTATCCCCTGCCCGAGAGCTACGCCGGCCCCATCCTCTCCTACTCCCGCAGCGCCGGCGTGCCTGCCCATCTCGTGGCCGGCATCATCCGCCAGGAGAGCGCCTTCGATCCCCGCGCCACCAGCCCGGTGGGAGCCCGCGGCCTGATGCAGCTCATGCCGCCGACCGCCCGGGAGATGTCCCGCAAGGTGGGGATCTCCTACCAGCCGGACCGGCTCTACGATCCCGACTTGAGCGTGCGGCTCGGCACCACCTACGTGCGGGAGCTGCTGGACGCCTTCGACGGCAACGTGGAGCTGGCCCTCGCCGGCTACAACGGCGGACCGAACCGCATCCGCCGGCTGTGGCAGGAGTCGGGGCCGGGAGCCCGGCTGGACGATTTCGTCGAGACCCTCGATCTCGACGAGTCCCGCAACTACGTCAAGCGCATCCTGGTGCTGGCCGACAGCTACCGGCAGCTCTACCCCTCCCTCGGCTGACCGTCGGCAGGCGGTCAAGGCAAGAGGTTTGCAAAGTGGGCGAAGGTCCGCTCAAGGGGACATCTCGCAGGCTAACGAAGCGGGCACAACTCTTGCTTCGAGTGAAGCCTGCGAACCATGTCAAAGGAGACGAAGATGAACCTGTATGTAGGGAACCTGCCCTACCGCATCACGGAAGATCAGTTGCGGTCGGCCTTCGAAGAGTTCGGCAACGTTTCATCCTGCACCATCATCAAGGACAAGGTGACGGGCCAGTCCAAGGGCTTCGGCTTCCTGGAGATGCCGGAGCACTCGGAGGCCGAGGCGGCGATCAGCAATCTGAACGGCCGCGATCTGATGGGACGCAAGATCAACGTCAACGAAGCCCGGCCGCGCGAAGGTGGTGGTGGCGGCGGGCGGGGTCCCGGTGGTGGTGGCGGCCACCGGGACAGCTATGGCGGCGGCAACGGCGGCGATCGCTGGTAGACGCCCCAATCCGCGCCGCCTCCTGACCGGCCACACGGCTCCGCGTTCGTTCTCCGGGCAAGCTTTTCGACCGCCCGCGTGGAGATCTCCCTCTCCATTGGGTGGTCGTCCATCTTCGGGAGAGGTTCGGAGGGGGAGCCCGAGCGGGTAAAACTTTCCCGCGGTATCTCTTTTTTTCCATCCCACGGCGCCAGGGAGAAAGCCTGGTCCGGAATTCGCACGGCTGAGCCGCCATGCGATCCGCCGTCCTGAGCCCTCTCCTCGCCCTGGTGATCTTCGCCTGCGCCGCTCCCGAGCGGCAGGAGCTCTCGTCGCTCCAGGCGCGGCAGACCACGTCTCCGTCTCCTCAGACGATCGCGCCCGCCGCCAGCCCCGCCCCTGGAGCTCCCTCCCGCATCCCCCTCACCGTGCGGGAGACGGCGGGCATCGGCCGCACGGGCGAGGTCCTGCGCTCCGGCATCCCCCTCCCCCGCGCGCTCGGCCTGCGCGATCCGGCCGGGCTCGTGGTGGTGGACCCCTCCGGCCAGCCGGTGCCGGCGGAGTTCCGGGTGCTGGCGCGGTGGAACGCCGGCCGGGACGATACCGCGGCGCCCGTGCAGTGGCTCCTCGTGGCCTTCCCCGCCACCGTGCCGGCCCGCGGCAGCGCCGTCTACACGCTGGTGACAGACGGCTCCGCCGGCAAGAACCCTCTCCCCTCCCACCCTTTGCGCCTCAGCCGCGAGGGGCGCCAGGTGGTGGTGGACACGGGGGCCGCCGTCTTCCGGCTGGGCGGCCGGCCCGACGCCCTGCTCGACGAGGTACTGCTGCCGAATGGCCGGCGCCTGACCGCGGGCGCCGGCCTCACCCTGCGGCAGGCAGGCAGGGAAGGCGGCCACTCCACCCTGCGTGACGTGCGCGTCGAGTCCGCCGGCCCCCTCTCGGCCGTGGTGCTGGTGGACGGGGCCTACGACCTGCCGCCCGTGGGCACAGGGGGATTCGGCTCGCGCCGCCGCTACGTGTTCACCGCCGGCTCGCCCACCGTCGTCGTACGCCAGGCCGTGGCCTGGGAAGGGGACCTCGGCGAGGGATTGAGGACGAAGGAGGGAAAACCCAACGGCGTGCGGATCGAACAGGCGCGCGACACCCTGACCCTCGACCTCGGCGGCCCGGCCGCGGCGCTAGTCGTGGGCAGCCGGGAGGGCGCGCCGCTCGCGGGCACGGCCGGGAGCGAGGCCTCCCTGCGCCAGCTCCTGCGGCAGCAGAGGAAGGAGCCCCACCGTTTCGAGATGACGGCCGGCGGCGAGCGGCGGCAGGGGGAGCGGGCGGACGCCGGCATGCTCGCGGCCTCCGGTCCGGCCGGCGCGGTGGCGGTCGCGATCAACCACATGCACCGCTACGAGCCCCAGGCCCTGCGCCTGCTCGCGGACGGCAAACTGGCCCTCGACCTGGTGGACGGCGCGGCCTGGCTCGCCCATCACCAGGGCTTCTTCGCCACCTTTGCCGTGACGGCCCTGCCCGCGCCCCCGGCGCGGGGCGACCTCGACCGGCTGCTCTGGGCCCCCCTGGAGCGGCCTCTCCGCGCCTGGCCCGACGCCGCCTGGTTCACCGCCTCAGAGGCCGTGGACGAGGTCCCGGCCGGACCCTTGCCGAAGCGCTACGCGGTCTACGACCAGCTCATCCCCGCGGTGCTCGACAAGACGGTCAAGAGCGTCGACGCCGAGGGCCTGAGCGGCCTCATGACCTACGGCCTCTATCCCCGCTACTGGGAGTCGGACAATTACGCCGAGGTCGATTGTAAAGAGGATCCCACGCCGGGCGAGGCCTGGGACAACCCCTTCTGGTGCGCTACCTGGACGGACTACCACAACACCACCGAGACGGCGGCGATCTGGGCCATGCGCTCAGGGCAGGTGGAGTGGCTCGACGAGATCGCCTTCCCCGCGGCGCTGCGCATGCTGCACACCCAGATCCTGCAGTGCGGGCCGGAGGCGAAGTGGTTCTACTGCGGCCAGGCGCCCATGGGCTATGGCGCCTACCGCGAGGACTTCAACAGCTCCCACGCCTATTTCGAGAACCTCTTCCTCTACTACTGGCTGACCGGCGACTCGACGGTGGTGGACCTCCTGCAGCGGGGCGGCGACAGCATGCGCCGGCTGTTCTGCCCGGACCGGGGGCCGGGACCGGTGACCAAGCCCCACGGGCCGGACGGGCCGGCCTGCGCCGCCACCCATCCGCCGGACGGCGACTCCGCCACCTTCACCGGCCGGCAGCCGTCGCAGTGGATCGCCGCCTTCCGCTTCCTCGGCCTCGCGAGCGGCGACGCGAGCTTCCTCGAAGACTACCGCTCGGGGCTCGCCCGCGCCCTCACCCAGCACTACGCCGAGCTGGTGCGGGACGGCCGGCGCTACGGCTTCCTCGGCGACCGGGTGGTGGCCGGGCCGGGTCCCCACGACGCCGGCCCGTTCTGGACCAACGGCTTCTACGACGCCGAGAACCTCTACCGCTGGCAGCGCGACACGGGCGACCAGCCGCTCGGCGAGCCCCCGCTCGTCCCCGGCGAGGTCTTGACCGCCTTGGCCCGCACCGTCTCGGACCTGGGGCCGCGCACCGCCGGGGGGACGCCGGACGGACCCTGGCCGCGGCTCCTCACCTACTCCTGGAGCGGTGCGCGGATCGGCGGCGCCCTGACCGCCGTCGCGGCCAAGGACCGTGAGCTCTATGGCCCGGAGAAGCTCGGCACCGTGGCCCTGCTGGTGAGAGCCGGCCGGCAGAGCGGCGATCCAGTCCTCTCCGCCGCCGGCGAGCGGATGATCCAGACCATCCTGCGCACCTACCCCCGGGAGGTCCTGCCGCTGGGCAAGATCCAGGGGCAGACCCTCACCCGTCTCCACGCCGCCGTGGCCCTGGCGGCAGAGCCGTCGCCCGCTCACTGAAGCGAGCGGCAACGTTCTTGCACCGAGCGCCGGGCGAAAGCAGAAAGGAAGCCGCCCTGTCCATCCCTCTCGATCCTCCGAACGCTCCCGTTGCGGGCGCCGGTCTCGACCTCGCCGAGGGCGCCGCCGAGGAGAGCAACGCCACCCGCAGCCGGCTGCTGCGCGGCGGCGTGCTGTTCGGGCTCAGCCAGTTCCTGGGCATGGCCCTCGGGTTCGGCAGCGGCATGGTGCTGGTGCGGGTGGCCGAGAAGCCGGCCGTGGCCTCCTACATGCTGTTGCAGCAGGCGATCCTGTCGGTGGGGCTGGTGATGCAGCTCGGCCTGGGGCCGGCCGCTCTGCGCTTCGTGCCCATCTGCCGCGGGCAGGGGGGCGGGCGCGCCACGGCCCTGCTGCGGCGGCGGCTGTTCCTCATCCAGCTCGTCCTCTGGGCCGCGGTGGTGCCGGTGCTCGCCACGGTCTGGCCGGCGATCGCGCACAGGCTCGACGCTCCGGAGCTGGCCAAGGCCACCGGCTTCCTGGCGGCGGCGGCCATGCTCTCCTCCTTCGGCAACCTGGTGGACAGCTACCTGCGCTCCTTCCGGCTCTACACCCTCTCGGCGCCCCTCACCCACCTGGTGCCCCGCGCGCTCATCCTGGGAGGATTCCTGGCCCTGCTGGGGATGGGCCGCCGCCAGGAGCCCTGGGAGGTCCTGGCGTCCATCTACCTGGGCGCTATGCTGCTCAACGTCCTGGGTTACGCCCTGGCCCTCAGGGCCACGACCGCGGGCGAGAGCTCCGAGCCGCGGTCGGCCCACCCGCCGCCGGCCATCCGCGAGATCCTCGGCACCTCGACCGCCATGGGCCTCAAGAGCGCCGCCTCGGTGCTCTTCGTCTCGTCGAGCCTGTGGGTGCTCTCCTGGGCTCGGCCGCACGAGGACGTCGCCGTCTACGGCGTCGCCGCCACGCTTCTTCAGGTGATGGCGGCCATCCCCAGCATCGCCAACTTCGTCGTTCCCCAGGAGTTCGCGGTGCTGTACGCCGACGGCAGGAACGCCGAAATGGAGCGGCTGGCGCGCACGGCCGCGACCCTGGTGGCCATCCTCTCGGCCCTCTGCCTCGCCGGCCTGCTGCTCCTGGGCCGCCCGCTGCTGCGCCTGGCCTATGGCCCGTCCTACGTGGGAGCCTGGGGAATCCTCCTCGTCCTCGCCCTGGGCAGCTTCTGGGACTGCGCCTCGGGCGGCGCGGGCTATGTGCTCCAGATGGCCGGCCACCACGTCCGGCTGCTGCTGCTCGCGGTGGGCGGAGCGCTGCTCAACGTGGCGCTGAGCTTCGCCCTGGCGCCGCGCTGGGGCGGCTACGGCATCGCCGTCGCCACCACCGTGACCCTCATCGCCCTCAACGTCGCCATGGTCAAGTCGGCCCGCACGCTGGTGGGCGTGCGCACCTTCGTCTATCTGCAGCCCGCCGACTGGCGACGGGCGCTCCGCCTGGCGCGGGCGGGAGCGGGCTCGTGGAGATCGCAATGACCGCGGACCTCTGGGTGATGGGCGGAGAGCAGCGGGTGCTCTTCTACGAGCCCAAAGAGTGGGCGGCGTTCAAGAAGGCGCTGGTGGTCCGGGTCCAGGACGGCCGGGTAGAGCGGGTCCTGGAGTACGAGTCTCCCGCCGCGCACGTGCCGGACGAGATGCCCTCCCACGTCTTCAAGGCGGCCACCGTCGAAGGGGATACCGCCGAAGGGGGCACCGCCTGGCTCTGCACCCAGACCGAGGTGCTGGTGTGCGACTTCCCTTCCTTCGCCATCCGGCGGGTGATCTCCCACCCGTTCTTCAACGACCTCCACCACGTCGCCCCGGGGCCGGAGGGCACCCTGTTCGTGGCGGTCACCGGGCTCGACGCCGTGGCCGAGCTGACGCCCGAGGGCGAGGTGCTGCGTCTGGTGAGCGTCCTCGGGGGCTCGCCCTGGGACCGCTTCTCCCCCACCACCGACTACCGCAAGGTGCCCACCACCAAGCCCCACCAGGCCCACCCCAACTACCTCTTCTTCCTCGACGGGCGCCCCTGGGTCACCCGCTTCGAGCAGCGCGACGCCATCCCGCTCGACGGGCCGATCGATCGCGAAAACGGCCGGCGTCCTTTCGCGGTCGGCGACAGCGGCGTTCACGACGGGCACGTGGTGGGCGACCGCATCCACTTCACCACCGTCGATGGCGGCCTGGTCACCTTCGACCTGCGGACCGGCCGCCGGAGCGTCCTCGACCTCAATACCCTGGCGCCGCCGGACGACGATCGCGCGCTCGGCTGGTGCCGGGGGCTGCTCCCGGACGGTGATTGCGGGGATCGCGCCTGGATCGGCTTCACGCGCCTGCGCTACACCACCCTGCGGCGCAACCTGAGCTGGCTGCGCCACGGCTTCCGCGAGTCCGAGCACCACCGGCATCACCCCACCCGCATCGCCCACTACGACCTCGCCCGCCAGGCTCTCCTGGCCCAGGTGAACCTCGAGCCCGCGGGGCTGGGGGCGGTGTTCAGCATCCACCAGGGCTAGCCATGACCGGGGCCCGCTCCCGCGGCAGAGGCTCGCGCTGTTCGTGGTCCTGCTGCTGGCCACGGCCCTGCGGCTCTGGGGGCTCGTGCATGACCTCCCCTTCTCCTACTTCGGCGACGAGCTGCACTTCATGAAGCGGGCCATGGCCCTGGGCACGGGCGACCTCAATCCGCACTGGTTCCACAAGCCGGCCTTCCTCATGTACGTCCTGGCCTTCGTCTACGGCCTCTACTTCGTAGCGGGGAGGATCGCCGGATGGTTCGGCTCCACGGCCGAATTCGGGGCGCACTTCATTTTCAATCCCGGTCCCTTCCTCCTTCTCGGTCGCCTGGTGGTTGCGGCCTGCGGCGTGGCGACTGTCTTCGTCGTCGATCGCATCGGCCGGCGGGTCTTTGGCAGCCCGTGGGCTGGAATCGCCTCCGCCCTGGTGGCAGCCGTGCTGACGCCCATGGTGATCTCGTCGCAGACGATCAAGAGCGACGTTCCCTGCGGTCTGCTGATGGCGCTCTCGGTCCTTGCCTGGCTGGGCACGCGCGCGCGCCTGCGGCCCCTGGTTCCTCTGGGGGGGGCCTCCCTCCTCGCCGGCGTGGCCATGGGCACGCACTACTACGCCGTGGCCCTGGTGCCGGCCTATCTGGGGATGGAAGCGCTGCGCGCCGTCTCCTCCCAGATCCCCTGGCGCACGGCACTGAAGCGCGGGGCCCTGATCGTCCTGCTGTTCGTCGCCGGGTTCTTCCTCGCCTCGCCCTTCAACTTCCTCGATCCCACCTGGAGCCGCGATACCTTCGGCGGTGCCAAGGCGGCGGTGCAGTACGAGCCGGACAGCGGACGGGAATTCAAGCCGGGGACCGGAGACTGGGGAAGAGCCGCCGTGGCCTTCCTGCGCGTGGCCGGCTCGGGCGAGGCGCTGGGCATCGCCCTGTCGCTCCTCGCCATGGCCGGCCTCGCAGCTACCCTGGCGCGGCGGGAGACCCGGTGGTACGGGCTGCTGGTGCTCATCCCCTGCCTGTGCTTCTTCCTGGCGGCCATCACGGTCGCGGCCTACCACGCGCAGCCGCGCCACCTGAATGCCCTTTATCCCCTCCTCTCGACCCTGGCGTGGCCCGGGGCCGTGGCCATCGTGCGCCTCGTGCGGCTGCCGGAGCCGCGCATCCCGACCGCAGCCCTGGCCCTCGTCGCCGTCCTCTCCCTCCCCGCCCTGGCGCGGAGCCTCCAATATGACCGGTGGATCAACCGCGAGGACAGCCGCCTCGTCTCCTATCGCTGGATCCTGGCCGAGCTGCCGGCGGACGCCCGCATCCTGCTCGACGACTACGGTCCGCAACTGAACCCCGATGCCCGGTCCGCCAAGCGGCTGGCGGCACGCCTGCGAACCCTGCCGCCCGGCCCCTTCACCCGGCACCAGGGACTGCGGGTGGAGCTGCTTCGACGCTTCCCGCCCGTGGACGGCCGCGACCTGGACGAGCTCGGCCATCCCTGGTGGCTCCCCCGGGAGAAGAGCGACGAGGAGCTGCGCCGCGACCCACGGGACCTCGACATGGGCAATCCCCTGGTCTCGCGCCAGCCCCGGCCCCTCGCGGAGTACCGGGCGCAGGGGATCCGCTACGTGGTGACCAACAGCAAGGCCCGCGACCAGTACTTCAATCCCAATCCGCGGAGCGCCCGCTTCCCCTCCTTCCGCCGCTTTTACCGCGAGCTCGAAGGGACGCTGCGTCTCCGCACCTTCGATCCGGATGGTAAAGGCCCCGTAGTCTGGATCTACGATCTGGCCCAGCCGGCGCCGCCCGGCCAGCGGCCATTGCCGGAGCGGGTCCTGAGTCCGCCGGAGGAGCTGGAGGAGGATTGACGTCTAGAGGAATCCTTCGCGCCGGTACCACTCGGCCGTGCGGCGGAGCCCCTCGTCCAGCCCCACCTTCGGAGCCCACCCCAGGTCCCGCTTGGCCTTGTCGATGCGGAACGCCCGGTTCTGCCGGTACCAGTCCACCCGCCGGGGAAAGATCGGCGGCGTGATGCCAAACGGACGGCAGGCCTTCTCGACCACGTGACCCGCGGCCACCACCGGCCAGACCGGGAAGTGGGGGATGCGGACCTCGACACCCGAGGGCCCGCGCCACCCGCCGCACCAGCTCCTCGATCGCCACGAACTCCTCGTCGGCGATGAGATAGGCCTCGCCGTCTCCCATCCCATCCTCCATGGCCGCAACGAAAGCGTCCACCAGGTTGTCGACGTAGAGGGGGTGATAGAGCGTCCGGCCGCTGCCGAACATGGGGAAGGTCCCGCCTACGACACGGCGGAAAATCAAGAGGAAGCGTTCGGGATCGCCGGGACCATAGATGGCTGCCGGCCGCAGGATGACCGACGGCAGGCCGCGCTCATGAAACTCCCGGACGATAGGCTCGGCCTCGTACTTGGTGCGCTGGTAGTAGTCCGCGGGCTGGATGGGCGCGTCCTCGCCGCCAGGCGGGTGATCGACGTTGCCGTGGACGCCGCAGGTGCTGCAGTAGACGAACCGGCGCACTCCCGCCTCGAAGGCCGTCTCCAGCACGTTGCGGGTGCCGCCGACGTTGACCTCCCAGTAGTGGCGGTCCGGCACGTTCATCTCGCGGAACGCCGCGGCCAGGTGATGCACCACCTCGACGCCGTCCATCGCGCGGCGCACCACCTCCCGGTCCGTAACGCTGCCCAGCACCACCTCCGCCCCCCAATCCCGCAGCTCCTGGGTCTTCAGCCCCTCTTTATAGTCCAGGGCCACCACCTGGTGCCCCTGCTCCAGCAGCCGGCGCACCAGCGCCTTGCCCGTGAACCCCGTGCCCCCCGTGACCAGAACCTTCATGCCAGACGTTCCATCCGCAGGATCACGGGTGAGCCCAGCCAACGGGTGAGGCCGGCGGCCGCGCTCGCCTTCTCCGCCGCTCGCGAGATCCCCGCCCGGCCCACGGCCCGGTGGACCACCATGGGGAGGAAGAACTGCCGGCGCTCGACGGGACGGCCGAAGCCGTGGCGCTCGAGCTCCGCCGGCACCTCGCCCGGCGCGAAGCAACGGAACGAGCGGGTGTTCCCCTCGACCGCCTTCTTCCAACCGAAGAGAGAACCATAGAACCGGTTGAAGCTCCGCGTGTCCGGATAATCGACGATCACCGCCCGGGCCGCCACCCGGCACAGCTCCGCCACCTGCGCGCGCCAGCCTTCGAGGTGGGTGAGAAGCCGGAAGGCCAGAGCGATGTCGAAAGACCGGTCCGCGAACGGCAGCCGGTCGAGAGCGCAGACCTGGAACGCGAACGCGCCCGGAGAGAGAGAGCGGTCGAGCCGCTCGCGGCAGACCTCGGCGCTGCCGGCCACCGTGACCTCGAAGCCCTGCGCCACCAGGGGCGGAGCGAGTTGGGCGTGCCCGCCCCCCACGTCCAATACCCGCGCGCCCGGCCAGGGAGCGAGCAGCTCCAGCACGGCGGCGGCCTGGACGGCGAGGAAGTGCTCGCCCACCTCTCCGGCGAAACGGCGGGCGTAATCCTCCGAAGAGGTCTCGATATCCGGCGCCATATCCGGCGTCATATCCGGCGCCAGAGCCCGGCCGAGCACCGCCAGGGATCTCCGGGCCACGGCCCGGGCCGTGGTGAGCTTCACCCCCGAGACGCTCACCAGCCCTCGGGGACCGCCGTGGCGGCCATGGTCGAGGATCACCGGGCGCGAAGCCGGGACCGTTGAATCCTTCCCCACCGCAGGCAGCCGCCCCCAGAGCACTCGCAGAACCTCCTCCGGCCGGAAACCGAGTCCCGGCGCCGCGGCGTTGAGATCGCGCAGGAAGCCCGTGATCCGCTCCGCGTCCGGTCCGTCCTCTCCCGTCGCAGGAGCATAGGCAGTGCCGGCCAGGAGCTTCCCCTCGCAGGGGACGAGGAACCAGGTCTGGGCCGCCGTTCCCGGCGCGGCCACTGCGAGCGCAGCCGTCGATGGCGACTCGCGATCGAGGAGCAGGTTGAAGGCGAGGACCGGCTCGAACAATTCTGGAACATCGCGGTCGAACCGCCGGGCCAGGCCGCGGACCCAGGGACCGGCGCAGTTGGCCACCGCCCCCGTCCGCACCTCGAAGCGCTCGCCCGTCTTCCGGTCGGCGATCGTCACGCCAGCCACCCGCCCGCCCTCCATTCGCAGCTCGACCGCCTCGGTGTGGTTCAGGAGGCAGGCTCCACTGCCGGCTGCCCGGCACAGCAGCTCCTGGATCAGCCTCTCGGGGCAGGCGATCATGGCGTCGTGCCAGAGCGCTCCTCCGCGCAACCCTTCCCGATCCACCCCAGGGAAGAGCGCCACCGTCTCCGTTGGGCTCAGCATCTTCCCCCGGGGGATCTCGCGGTCCGCCGACAGCCGGTCATTGAGGGTCAGGGCCGCCCGGAGCACGGAGGGACGCCGCAGCCGGCCGCCGCGCGGAGGAGCGTAGAGCGGCATGAGACAGGGGAGAGGCGACACGAGATCGGGAAAATTGCGCAGGAACCAGCCGCGCTCCCCCACCGACTCGCGAAACCGGGAGAGATCGAAATTCTGAAGGTAGCGCAGACCGCCGTGAAGGATGCCCAGGCTGTTGGCGGTCGTGGCCCCGCCAAAGTCGTCGCGCTCGACGAGGAGGATGGCCCATCCTCGCTCTGCCGCCTCCAGCGTCAGAGCGATCCCCTGGATGCCGCCACCCACCACCACCAGGTCCCAAGGCCGCGCCGCTGCGGTCACCGCGTCCATGAGGACGGCACGACAGCCCTCTCTGTCCGGGCCGCGGTGACGGGCGCCAGCGGCGCCACGCGCCGGGAGCGGAGCCGGAGGGCGAGCTGTTCGCGGTAGCAGCCGGCGAGGCTCACCCGGCGGCCGAACGTCCGGAGCTCCGACGTCGCCTGTTTCAGGCTCTGCGCGGGCTGCCCGGGATCAATCCCCCCTTGAAGAAGGAAGCCATAGGAGCCCGCCCGAGCAGCGTGCTCGGGAAGCGGCAGCGGGTCCGAGCCAGCCAGCACGGGGATGCCCCGCTCATCCGCCTCCCGGAAAAGCCGGGGACGGACGCCGGATTGGGGGCGGCCGGCGCTGTCGCCCAGGAAGATGCCGGGGCCCGTGACACGGCCCAGCGCCGCCTCCACCAGGGCACCGCGGTACAGCCACCACTTGCCGAAGCCCCAGGGGATCACCGTCACGGCGCCGCTCCAACGTACGCGGGTCAAGGCATCGGAGAAAGGCAGGGCGTCCGGGAAACTCCTCGCGGGTGGCGAGCGCCAGGACCTCCAGCCCTTCACGGCTGCGCACCTGGCGGCCGGCGAAGATCAAGAGCATGGCGCCGTCCGCGAGCCTCCGGGCCTGGAGCACGGCGTCGTCCACCAGCTCGAACCGCCAGGCACCGAACCGAGCGCCCTCCTCCTGGCGGGAGAGACGCAGGAACCAGCGCTCCTCCGCCATCTCGGCGAGCATCAGGCAGCCGGTCGCCGGACCGTCGATCCCCAGCTCCTCGGCGCCCCGGGCGAAATTCGCCTGGGCGGCGTCCAGAAAGTCGTCACGGCGGAAACCGGGATGGAAATGGACGTGGGCGTCGATCAGGAGGGACGGGAGATGGGGCACTACGGTGATCTCGCTCATGGCCGGCTGAGCCAGGAGCAAGTTCCGTGCCCCATTCCGCTTTTCGCGGACCTGGTCTAGAGTACGGGTCTACTCCGAGGAGACTGGCCCATGCTGCAGGATCTGACCTCCGCCTCGTTCGAGGCCCATCTGGGATCGCCGTTTCACATCCACTACGGCGGCGCGGCCCCCCTGGAAGCGGTGCTCCAGGGGGTGAGGTGCCACGAGGCGCACCCGGGGCCACGCGCCCAGCCTTTCTCCGTCTACCTCCGGAGCTCCAACCAGGGTGTGCTGCCGCAGGCCATCTACCGGGTGGAGCACTCAGCTCTGGGGACGCTGGAGATCTTCCTGGTGCCCATCGGCCCGGACCCCAAGGAAGGCGGAATGGTCTACGAAGCCGTGTTCAACTGAGACGGCCGCCACTCCATGAGGAGATAGGGACCACGCTCCTCGATGGGCCGGAATCCCAGCCGCTCATAAAGCCGCATCGCCGGGTTGTAGACCTCCACGTGAATGGTGAGCGGCTTGCCCGCAGCCCTCGCCTCGGCCATCAGGTCGTTGAGGAGGGATGTCCCCAGTCCGCCTCCCCGAAACTCGGGCAGGAAGGTGATGTCCACCAGCCGGATCTCGCGCTCCCGCCGGTGGACGTAGAGCCGGCCCGCCGGAGCTCCGTCCGCCAGGATGACGTCGAACGTCGCCCCCTCGTAGTGATCCTGATACCAGGCGTGCTGCGCCTCGAACTGCTGGCGGACGAAGGCGGCCTTCATCTCCTCCGTCCAATCGAGAACCATGGCGAACTCCTCCTCGCGGGTGCTGCGGTAGACCCGGAGGAGGAAATCCATGTCGTCCGGCGTGATGGGCCGGAAGGTGATCGAAGGAGCCAAACCGCTCTCGCCTCTCTCAGGCCTCTCCTTCAGGATCGAAGGAGATGAGGATCGAGAATAGCTCCGCGGGAGCCACGCGTGCCAGATCGTCCAGGCGTACGGTGGATTTCCAGGTGCCCGGCGTCAGCCCCAGGACGTAGAAGCCCCGCAGCAGCCGCGGTCTCCCCGGCTCGGCGTCCACGGTGAATTTCGTCCGCAGCACTCTCACGGTCCCCGCCGCGTCCCGCACCTTGAGGACGATCTCCGGCAGAGCCTGCCATTCGAGCGGGAAGTGGAAGCTCACGGGAGCGCTCAAGTCCCAAGGCGCCCGCCGGAAGCTCCAGGCCTGGAAGCGGATGGGATGGGGAGCGAGCACCGGGTCCGGCGGCGGGAAGACGACGTCGAGATCGATGGCCCGCGGCAGCTCCCGCAGGCGTTGGGGGTTGAGAGCCGAGCCTGGATAGAAGCCGTCGATCCGGATTCGCAGCGGCCGGCCGGGAAGCGAGGTGTCGCCCTGGAAGAGGCTCGCCGCCGGCACGACGCGAAGGGGAGCCTCATCCTCACCCTCGACCTGCAAGGCCGGCCGCCGGATCTTCCGGGGCACCCGCCGCAGATTGGGGAGCATCTCGCTCCCTTCAACAAATCCAACCGGCATCGGCAGCACGGCAGCCACCGTGCTCCCTGCGAGCCCCTCCGCCCACGCCAGATGGGGGAATAGAGGAGCGAGCAATCCCGCCGAGCCAAGAGCCAGGAAGCTTCGCCGATTCAGGAGCCGACTAGGTCCGTCACCCTCCTCTGCGTCCATTAGCATTCCCTCCCTAATCTTATTTCAATATCTGTAATTAAAGAGCGCTCCTCCCGGATCTCCGCCTGAGCGGACGGCCGGGAGGAGCGTGTTGTCGAAGGTCAGGTTCTGGGCGGGAAGACGCCCTGGAGAGCGATGCAGAAATTGAGCGTCAGGTAGGGCTGCATGTTGTTGTGTGGCTGATCACCGCCGGCAGGGGCGAGGGCATTGTCAGAAAAGGTGACTAGCGGCGCGCCTGCGGGCGCCACGTATGGCGTCGCGCCAATCGTCTTGGCTAGGGCATTGCCGGCTGGGTTTGGTTTGCTCGAGTTGGTGGACGAGGCCATCAGCGCATGTGAGTGGGACGGAATCTCCGACTCGAGAAGACTCACCGTCTCGGAGCCACCGGTCTCACCGAGGTCGTGCAGAGAGAGGCCGGGACCCTGTCCCGGGTGCATTGGTGCGTTGCCTTGCATGTTCGGCAGGGCGAAATTGGACTTCCCGTCTCCACCGTAGGTTGTGCCGAGCAGCGAGAACAGCGCCGTGTTCTGCGAGAGCGGAAGGATCTGACCATCGCAAAACGCCCAACCTTTGGGAGCGAAGTTGAAGGGGAAAATGCGGATTTCTGCTACAAAGGGATCCATGTCTTTTCTCCTCCTAGGTCTGCGACGGGAAGATCCCGAAGAGCGAGATGATGAAGTCCACACACAGATAGGGCTGGAAATTGTTGTGCGGCTGACTTCCTCCGACCGAGCTGACAGCCTGGGGCGCCATCGGCGATGTGGGGTTGACGTTGATGTATGGATTGAAGAGTGAAGCCTCAGCCATCACGTTCTGCGATACGTTCTGCTGCGTCGCGATACTGGTCGTTGCCAGGAGGGGGTGGGAGTGCGCCGGGATCTGCGATACTGTCAGCGTTACTGTCTCGACTCCCCCGGTCTCGGCCAGCGTGAAGCCGTTCCCGAAGTGAAGCGGGATGCGACCGCGGAGGTCGGGTAGCGCGAACGTCGACTGGCCATCGCCGCCGTACGTCGTCCCGATGAGATTGAAGAGGGTCTCATACTCAGATATCGGGAGCAACTGTCCCTCACAGAACATCCATCCCGCCGGCGCGAAGTTTCCGGCGAACATGCGGATCTCTCCAACATAGGGTTGCGCCATTTCTGCGTCCGCCTTTCTAAGTTTGACTCGGGAAGATACCCTGCAGGGCGATGCTGAAGTTGAGCACCAAGAAGGGCTGCATGTTCAGGTGTGCCTGACTGCCGCCGACGTTCGCGATGCTTGCCGGGTTCATCGCGGCCAGGTTGTTGTCGGGCGCCTGGTACATCTGACTCGGCGACGACCCGAGAAGATTTCCTGCAGCGATGATGAGCGATCCCGTGCTCGAAGTTCCGGTGAGCGAATGCGTATGCGTGGGAATCTCGGAGATCGACAGGGTATGACCCTGCTCACCGCCCCGCTCGCCGAGCGTGTGGCCACCGCCCATGTGAATGGGAGCTTTGCCCTGTAGATTGGGGAGTCCGAAGTTGACCCGTCCGTCCCCTCCGTACGTGGTGCCGAGCAGCGAGAACAGCGCCTGATTCTGGTTGATCGGCAGCAACTGCCCATCGCACAGGGCCCATCCCTTGGGCGGAAAGCCGAAGCTCATGATCCGGATCTCACTCAAAAAAGGTTCTGCCATTTCTCATGCCTCCCTATTGGACGAATGAAGGGAGGCTCCCGTCTTCGGTGGCGGGAGCCTCTGCTCAAGCGAAGCGGAGATCAAGGCGGGAATCCACCACAGGTACCTGCCGGTACGATGGTCACGGTCCCGGACGTATTCTCATCGATGACGTTGGCCGCGGTGAAGTTCGTCACGGTATTCGTGCTTAGGATCTGACTCGTTACGTTTGCCTGCGTGCCTTCCAGGCTCAGAGTGTTCGAGGCGCTGGTCCGCCGGGCAAAGTAGAAGGCCGCCTCGCCACCGGCCGGCCAACTCGTTGGGTCGTACGCTGTGTTTCCGGTAATCACCGTACAGACGTGGTCGAAACCGCCAAGACCGTTGCTGTCCGAGAGCACGAAGATCGAAGCGCTCGGGCAGGGAACGTTGGCTCCGCATCCGATGTTCTGGTTCGTGCCGCTGGGCCTCACGATCTGGTTGTTGATGATCTTCGCCTTCAAGTTGAGGTTAGGGGTATAAGCCTGCGCTTCGATGTCGATACCCCTACCGTTTGGCACCTCGCGGATGATGTTGCCGTCGATGGTGAGACTGATATTCACGCCGCCGTTTGCCACCCGGATACCGTTGCCGATCGCCGAACCGGAATCATTCACGCCGGCCGTGCCGATGTTGTTGTTCCGCAGCGTTGCTGTCATCGAACCGCCGGTGGCCGTTGTCGCGGTGACGAGATTCAGGGCCTGGGTGTGCGAGTTCGTGATCGTGTTGCTCTGCACAACGATGGTCATGCTCGCGGCCTGTGAGAGGTCGAAGTCCATCCCGGCGTTGTTGCCCGTGACCGTGTTGCTCTGTACCGTCAGGCTGGAGATGTTGCCGGTATCAGCGTTGTTCACTTGCAGGCCTGTGGCCGAGTTGCTCGAGAACGTGTTGTTGCTGATCGTTCCGCTGGTCAGCACCGAGGTGCCACGCATCTGCATCAGCATGCCGTCGCCGCCTGGTGTGTTCGTCACCGTCGTCCCAGTCATGCTCAGGCCGGCCATGTTGGTATTGAAGTTGTCGACTGTGATGCCCTGGTGACGCGCGCCGTTGATCGTGCAACTCGTGATCGTCAAGGTACCCGTCGTATTGCTGGTACGGATACCGTCGTCACTGGCGGCGTTCCCCGCTGCGTCGGTGATGGTGGTGTTGGCGACCGTCAGGTTGTTGGCGGTGGTGGAGGAGATACCGTGGGTACCAGGGTTCTGGATGGACATCCACGAGAAGCTTGCGTTGGCCGGGCCGGTGATCAGAATCCCTTCGGCACCGGTCTTCTGAATCGTACCGCCCGTCGCGGCGCTACCAGTGCCGGAAACGGTGAGGATGCCCGTCGTGCCTGTGCTGTTGAGCACGATACCGTTGGTCGGACCCGATGCCGCCGTGCCGGCCGAGATGCTCTGGAACTTCAATCCCCCCGCACCGATCGTCGTGTTCGCCACATTGAGCGCCGTACCCGTCGTCGTCGTAATCGTGCTCGTCGTATCCGTCGCCGTCACCGTGCCGCCGCCGGTCGCCGTGAAGGCGGCGTTGGCACCGGTGGTCAGGCTGAGCTGCTTGGTGAAGCTAATCGTCGAACCGGTGTTGTTGTTGAGGAGAATGCCGGTGCCCGTATCGGTGATTGCACCGTTGAAGGTCACCGAGTCAGCCGTACGGTTGGTCACCGAGACCGAACGTCCCGCCGTATTGTTGATCGAACCGTCGTAGCTGATCGTGGCATTGCCACCGTCGACGTTGAAGTCCGTACCCGTCGCGGAAATCGAGCTCCCGGAACCGGCCGAGAACTGGGCGGCGATCGGCGCGACCGTGGCATCGCTCACGTTGACCAGCGAGACACCGGTCGTCGGGCTGCTGTTGACGGTCAAAGTGTTGAGTCGCAGGTCGATCGTCGCGTTAGAGACGCTCACCCCCGGACCGTTCGAGGACTCAACGATGCCCACGCCGGCCCCCACCGTCACCCTCGTGCCCGCAGCTCCCGAATAGGCGCCGGTACCGACGATACTGATCCCAGCGCCGCCGCCAGCAAAGACATCGAGGTTGGTGAAGTCGAGCGCGCCAGTAACGGTGCTGAGCACCAGACCCGCGCCGCTGACCGGGTTACCCGAGGCTCCGATTACGGTGGTGCCGCCCGACACCGGGCCGGACCCGCCGACCGAGGTCGAGTCGAAGGTGGCGGGACCACTCACCACGATGCCTGAGCCGCCAGTGTTGCCGGAGATCGCGTGGTTGGCCAAGGCCGCGATGATCAGAGCCCCATTGGTACGCGTGATATCGAGGGCTGTTCCCGTTGCGGTGACCGTGTTGTCGTGCAGCGAAAGGGTCAGCGACCCGGTGCCGCCCTTATTGATGTCGATCCCTTCGGCTCCGGCCGAACGCACGACGTTGTCGCGGATCTCGGTCGAACCGGATCCACCGAAGGCGGCGGCGTGAGTGATGTCGATGCCGTTGGTATTGCCCGCCAGGTTCAGGCCGACGATCTCGGTCGGGATCGCGTCCGTGGCGGAGACCGCGTTGCCGCCCGCAGCCGGATTGTCCAGCATCGGCCGGCAGGGATTGCCCGAACAGGCGGTTGGGATTGGGAGAGGCTGCGTCAGCAGTTGCACCGAGGTCGTGCCGGCCACGCCGTTGAAGTTGATCGCCGGACTGAAGGTGATCTTGAGCCCGGCGAACTGGCCGATCAGGTGCTGCCCGTTCTTGAGCGCAATACCGACGGCTTGGCCGGTCGTCGTGCCATCGCCGAAGTAGACGAAGATGTAGTCATTGGCGCTCGAGGCCGTCTGCGCCGCCGCCAGTGTATCGAAGGGATCGACGGATGTACCGTCGTCGGATGCCGGGGCAGCCAGTGGGTCATTGTTCTTCACATACCAGACCCGCTCCTTGCGGTTGATCGTCACCGTGCGCGTAACGGTGGCTATGCCGTCGGTGACCTGGTAGCTGAAGCTGTCGGAAATCGCGGTATCACCCGCCTTGGGTGTGAAAGTGAACTCGCCGGTAGTCGCCAGATCCACCTTGCCACCGTTGGTGGTGGTCCCGCTGACGATCGCGACGGCCGAGAGTGGGCTCGGACCGTCGCTGTCCGTAAAGTTGTTCACCAAGTTCCCCAAGACGAAGACTCCGGGGAAGAGGCTCTGCGCGGCCTTGAACTCGAAAGCGGTATTGCCGATCGTGTCGAAGCTCTCCTTTGGAGAAGGCACGAGCGTCGGCGGTTGGTTGACATGGAACGACTGCTGCACCTGCGGCGCCGGGTAGAAGTTGGCATTTCCGGCCTGGTTGGCGTTGATAACGCACGTCCCGCCGCCGATGAACGAGACCGTCGAGCCGGAAATCGAGCACACCGTGCTCGCCGAGGCGTCGATGGTGAAGGTCACCGCCAGACCCGACGTCGCCGTCGCCGTCACGGTATAGGTCGCCCCACCCACCGTCGCAGTGGCTGGCGGAGAGGACGTGAAGCTGATCGTCTGTGCGGTCTTAACCCCGAAGGATTGCTGTACCTGCGGCGCCGGATAGAAGTTGGCATTTCCGGCCTGGTTGGCGTTGATAACGCACGTCCCATTGCCGATGAACGAGACCGTCGAACCAGAAATCGAGCACACCGTACTCGCCGAGGCGTCGATGGTGAAGGTCACCGCCAGACCCGACGTCGCCGTCGCCGTCACGGTGTAGGTCGCCCCACCCACCGTCGCAGTGGCTGGCGGCGACGACGTGAAGCTGATCGTCTGCGCGGTCTTGACCCCGAAGGACTGCTGTACCTGCGGCGCCGGGTAGAAGTTGGCATTTCCGGCCTGGTTGGCGTTGATCACGCACGTCCCGTTGCCGATGAACGAGACCGTCGAACCAGAAATCGAGCACACCGAGGCCGCTGAAGCGTCAATCGTGAACGTCACCGGCAAGCCCGAGGTCGCCGTCGCAGTCACGGTGTAGGTCGCCCCACCCACCGTCGGTGTGGCCGGCGGCGACGACGTGAAGCTGATCGTCTGCGCGGTCTTGACCCCGAAGGACTGCTGTACTTGCGGCGCCGGGTAGAAGTTGGCATCCCCGGCCTGGTTGGCGTTGATCACGCACGTCCCGTTGCCGATGAACGAGACCGTCGAGCCAGAAATCGAGCACACCGTGCTCGCCGAGGCGTCGATGGTGAAGGCCACCGCCAGACCCGACGTCGCCGTCGCCGTCACCGTGTAGGTCGCCCCTCCTACCGTCGCAGTGGCCGGCGGCGAGGACGTGAAGCTGATCGTCTGCGCGGTCTTGACTCCGAAGGACTGCTGCACCTGCGGCGCCGGGTAGAAGTTGGCATTTCCGGCTTGGTTGGCGTTGATCACGCACGTCCCGTTGCCGATGAACGAGACCGTCGAGCCGGAAATCGAGCACACCGAGACCGCTGAAGCGTCAATCGTGAACGTCACCGGCAAGCCCGAGGTCGCGGTCGCCGTCACGGTGTAGGTCGCCCCGCTCACCGTCGGTGTGGCCGGCGGCGACGATGTGAAGCTGATCGTCTGTGCAGTCTTGACCCCGAAGGATTGCTGTACCTGCGGCGCCGGGTAGAAGTTGGCATCCCCGGCCTGGTTGGCGTTGATCACGCACGTCCCATTGCCGATGAACGAGACCGTCGAACCAGAAATCGAGCACACCGTGCTCGCCGAGGCGTCGATGGTGAAGGTCACCGCCAGACCCGACGTCGCCGTCGCCGTCACGGTGTAGGTCGCCCCACCCACCGTCGGTGTGGCCGGCGGCGACGACGTGAAGCTGATCGTCTGCGCGGTCTTGACCCCGAAGGACTGCTGTACCTGCGGCGCCGGATAGAAGTTGGCATCCCCGGCCTGGTTGGCGTTGATCACGCACGTCCCGTTGCCGATGAACGAGACCGTCGAACCAGAAATCGAGCACACGGAGGCCGCTGAAGCGTCGATCGTGAACGTCACCGGCAAGCCCGAGGTCGCCGTCGCCGTCACGGTGTAGGTCGCCCCGCCCACCGTCGCAGTGGCCGGCGGCGACGACGTGAAGCTGATCGTCTGCGCGGTCTTGACCCCGAAGGACTGCTGTACCTGCGGCGCTGGGTAGAAGTTGGCATCCCCGGCCTGGTTGGCGTTGATCACGCACGTCCCGTTGCCGATGAACGAGACCGTCGAACCAGAAATCGAGCACACCGTGCTCGCCGAGGCGTCGATGGTGAAGGTCACCGCCAGACCCGACGTCGCCGTCGCCGTCACGGTGTAGGTCGCCCCACCCACCGTCGGTGTGGCTGGCGGCGACGACGTGAAGCTGATCGTCTGCGCGGTCTTGACTCCGAAAGACTGCTGCACCTGCGGCGCCGGATAGAAGCTGGCATCCCCGGCCTGGTTGGCGTTGATCACGCACGTCCCGTTGCCGATGAATGAGACCGTCGAACCGGAAATCGAGCACACCGTACTCGCCGAGGCGTCGATGGCGAAGGCCACCGCCAAACCCGACGTCGCGGTCGCCGTCACGGTGTAGGTCGCCCCGCCCACCGTCGCAGTGGCCGGCGGCGACGACGTGAAGCTGATCGTCTGCGCGGTCTTGACTCCGAAAGACTGCTGCACCTGCGGCGCCGGATAGAAGCTGGCATCCCCGGCCTGGTTAGCGTTGATCACGCACGTCCCGTTGCCGATGAATGAGACCGTCGAACCGGAAATCGAGCACACCGTGCTCGCCGAGGCGTCGATGGTGAAGGTCACCGCCAAACCCGACGTCGCCGTCGCCGTCACGGTGTAGGTCGCCCCGCCCACCGTCGCAGTGGCCGGCGGCGACGACGTGAAGCTGATCGTCTGCGCGGTCTTGACCCCGAAGGACTGCTGCTCCTGCGGCGCCGGGTAGAAGTTGGCATCCCCGGCCTGGTTGGCGTTGATCACGCACGTCCCGTTGCCGATGAACGAGACCGTCGAGCCGGAAATCGAGCACACCGTGCTCGCCGAGGCGTCGATGGTGAAGGCCACCGCCAAACCCGACGTCGCCGTCGCCGTCACGGTGTAGGTCGCCCCGCCTATCGTCGGAGTGGCCGGCGGCGACGACGTGAAGCTAATCGTCTGCCCGGTCTTGACCCCGAAGGACTGCTGCACCTGCGGCGCCGGGTAGAAGTTGGCATCCCCGGCCTGGTCGGCGTTGATCACGCACGTCCCGTTGCCGATGAATGAGACCGTCGAACCAGAAATCGAGCACACCGTGCTCGCCGAGGCGTCGATAGTGAAGGCCACCGCCAGACCCGACGTCGCCGTCGCCGTCACGGTGTAGGTCGCCCCGCCTACCGTCGGAGTAGCCGGCGGCGGCGACGTGAAGCTGATCGTCTGCGCGGTCTTGACCCCGAAGGTCTGCTGCACCTGCGGCGCCGGGTAGAAATTGGCATCCCCGGCCTGGTTGGCGTTGATCACACACGTCCCGTTGCCGATGAATGAGACCGTCGAGCCGGAAATCGAGCACACTGCGCTCGCCGAGGCGTCGATGGTGAAGGCCACCGCCAGACCCGACGTCGCCGTCGCCGTCACGTCGTAGGTCGCCCCGCCTACCGTCGGAGTGGCCGGCGGCGACGACGTGAAGCTGATCGTCTGCGCGGTCTTGACCCCGAAGGACTGCTGCACCTGCGGCGCCGGATTCCAGTTGGCATCCCCGGCCTGGTCGGCGTTGATCACGCACGTCCCGTTGCCGATGAACGAGACCGTCGAGCCGGAAATCGAGCATACCGAGGCCGCCGAAGCGTCGATCGTGAACGTCACCGGCAAGCCCGAGGTCGCCGTCGCCGTCACGTTGTAGGTGGGCCCCCCCACCGTCGCCCCGGCAGGAGCGGCCGACGTGAAGGTGATCGTCTGGGACATGCTGAACACCAGCGAGGCATCGATGCGGAAGTAGACGCGCCCGCTGCCGTCGTCACGCATCGCGTAGAGCGCGGCGATGTCATCCCCGTCGTTGGTGGCGACAGTGTCCAGGGCGAGCCGGGAGCTCGGCGGCCACTCGGCGGTTGTCTGGCCGTTGAGATCGCTCGCCGCCGCCCAGGCGACCCCTACCACGCCCAGCAGGAGCAGAATGGTGAGCAGCGCCCGCACGCGGCGTTGCCGCAGCCGCGACACCGCCATCAGCGCCAACAGCAGCCCCAGCAGCATCAGCCCCCACTGCGACAGCGTCGGGATCTCGAGGACACTGGCGAACCCGAAGAGGATTACCGGGCCGGTGGGCGAGCCGTCCGTGGTGAACAGAGTGTCCTGCCCGCCGTTGTCGTTCTCGGAGACCACGCCCAGCCGGATCACCTGCAGTGGGTTGACCGTCGAGAGGTTGAACGGCCAGTAGGTCTCGACCACGTTGAGCCCGTTCGTCCCATTGCCGATCCCCACCGGATGCGGAGTCGTATCGAGGAAGGTCTGCACCGCACTGCAGTCGAATCCCTCGATCCGTGTGACCGTTGCCGATGGGGTAGGGGACGCAGTCGTGTCTACGGTCGTCACCACCCGCTGCTCCACCCCGGCAAAGCCGGAAACCGTGCAGCCGGTCGCCGGGTTGTTGTCGAGGTCGAGCAGGAGGGTGAACCGCGACTGCACCGCCGAAGCCGCGGGCGCGAGACCCACCGCCAGCAGCACGAAGACGAGAGCGACTCTGACTCGGGCGTAGATAGAATTCATAAGAATACTCCTCCGGCATGGGAAATTCTGGGCCGACCCCGGAACAGAGGTCGTGCCACGGCGGGCAGGGAGAGGCCGGTGTAGGGCAGCATGAGATGATGAAATCGTTTTCCGCTCAACTGGCCCGGCGACCCTCCTCCATCTTCGATCTCCCGCACACATGGTCGCCAGGACCCTCAGACACCTAAGCTACGGGTGCCGACTAGGGTACCACAGCACGCGCCCGAAATGACCCAAGGGCTTGTAGATTCAAGCAGATTGCAACTGCGGGAAAGCTTTGGCGAGAGCCGCCCGGGAGCGGAGTCCCGGGCGGCCACGGGGGAATTCCTACTTGACCTCTTTTGCCGTGCCGTTCTGGACGGCCCGGTCCATCAGCTCGTGGAACGCCTTCTCGGCCCGGGCCGAGGCCTCCTCCTGCTGCCGGCCGAGCTCTTCCTGCTGCCGGCCCAGAGCCTCTTGCTGGCGGCCGAGCGCCTCCTGCTGCCGGCCCAGCTCCTCCATCTGGCGGGAGAGGTCGTCCATCTTGCGATCGAGCTCGGCCTCTTTCTTCTCGAGGTCGCTGTCGTCGTCGCCGCCCCGGCGGGCCTGCTCGGCTGCGAGGGCTCCCTGCTGCGCTCCCAGGGCCCCCTGCTGAGCGCCGAGCCTTCCCTGCTGGGCGCCGAGCTTGCCCTGCTTGGCTCCCAGCTCGCCCTGCTTGCGGCCCAGCTCCATCTGCTCCTTGAACAGGTCGCGGGCCGCCTTCAGGGTGGCGGCGTCGCGCACCACGTACTCCTTGCCCTTGTGCCGGAACCAGAGGACGTCCCCGCCCTCGCTGCCGCGCAGCTTCTTCGCCTTCTCCATGTCGGACATCGAGCCGCTCATCGTGGCCGAGTTGTCGCCATAGAGGAGCACGTAGGATTCACCATCGCCATGCTGGCTATAGGAATAGCCGTAGCTATGCCGGGGCGGCACGGGGGGCGCTGGCGGAGCCGGGGGCGCCGGTGGGGCGGGAGGCGCCTGCCGCGCCGCCCGGGGAGCCGGAGTCCCGGGCACGGCCGGCGTTGCGGCGATTCGCGCCACGGGAGGCGGAGCCGGGACCCCGGCCACCGGGCGCGTGCTCGCGACGGGGGCCAGAGCCGGAGGGGCCGGCAGGCCGGGCACGGCCACGGGAGCCGCCCCGGGAACGGGGACCGCAGCCGGACGGCCGGGAGCGATCACGGGCGCCACCGCGGGGACCCCAGGAAGCTCATAGGAACGCCCTTCACGCCACCGGGAACGCCGCCCTTGACACCGCCGGGGATTCCACCCTTAACACCACCCTTGACACCGCCGGGGACTCCACCCTCGACGCCGCCGGGGATGCCGTCGCCGACAGCTTCGGCCACCGGGGGCTCCGGCGCCTCGGCCGGCTCGATGCCTCGGCCGGCTCGGCGGCCACGACCGGCGTCCCCGGGACCTCGGGGGCCGCTTCGGGAGCCGCCACCGCCGCCGGAGGCTCAGGGGGGACCTGCTCTTGCGCCACGATACGAAATGGGATCAACGCCACCAGGACCGCCGCCGCTGCGGCCACCCACCACCAGCCGGAGAGCCGGCGCCTGCTATCGGAAGTTTGCTGAAGCATCTGAAGTCTCCTTTTGAGGTTCTCGACTGAGGGGGAGGCGCCAGCGGCGGCGAGACCGGTCTCACGCGGCGTCACCCCCCATCGCAGAAGCAGGCGCCCATAGGCCTGGGGCGCCGACCCCAGGACCCGGAGCACCTCCGCGTCGCACGCGGCTTCGCGGGCGATCGCGTATTCACGGGCGGCCAGCGCCGCCAACGGATGAAAGAAGAAGATGCGCTGCGCCAGGGCCGGCACCCAGCCGAGCCACAGATCGCCGCGCCGCAGGTGGACGAGCTCGTGGCAGAGCGTCATCGAGAGCTCAGGGGGCGAGAGCCTTTCCAGACCCGGCTGCGGCAACACCACCCGCGGTCGCAGCAGGCCGATCGCCTGGGGGGTCCGCACGTCTGCCGAGCCCCGCAGGTCCGGCGACCGCCGCAACCCCAGGCGGAGGCAGAGCTGTGCGAACGCGCCGCGGATCCACCCCTCCCCCACCGGCTCCGAGCGCCGGATCACCCAGCGCGTATGGTGGAGCTGGCGAAGCGCCTTCACCGAGATCAGAGACAGGCCAGCCAGCCAGAGACCCAGGAGCCACGGCGCCGCGCGCTCGGCGAGCCCCCCCTCGGGCTGGGTGGTCTGGAGGTCAGGGGAGATCTGGACGGCGAGCTGAGAGCTTGGAGTGTTCTGGACCATGACCGTCATCGGAGATGTCGAGGCCGGAGCCGCCGTCGGCAGCAGGGGCAGCCGCACGGGAGCCATCCATACCAGACCCAGCAGCAGCTTGAGGCACGCGGCCCACCACAGCCCGCACCGCACCGAGGCGGGAAGGCGCGGCGCCAGCCGGCAGACGAGCCAGACGAGGGCGATGAAGACCGCGCCCTGGAGCGAGGCGCGGAGGAGGGACTCCAGACCCGCGAGAGCGCTCATGCCTCCTCCTTCCGCTGCGACTGGAGCTTCGCCACCAACTCCTCCAGGTCCGCCAGCTCTTCATCCGAGACCCGGGCCTCCTCCGTCAGGTAGGTGACGAAGGGGGAGACGGAGCCGCCGAGCGTCTTCTCGACGAAGCTCCGCACCACGTCCCGCATCACCTGGCCGGGAGCGGCCGGAGAGGAGTAGCGAAAGACCCCGTCGACCTGCCGGCGCTCCAGGTGTCCCTTCTGCCGCAGCCGCTCCATCATCGTCAGCACGGTCGAGCGCGCGAGGCCCCGCGGCGCGCCGAACCCTTCGGCCGCCTGCCCCACGCTCGCTCCCCCCTGCTCGCCCACGTACTGCAGCAGCGCCAGCTCCTGATCTCCAATCGACTTGGGTTTCATGGTTTCCTCGACTCTCCTCCTGCTCCTGACTACATCTGTCGCTATCGTACGCCTGACGACAGTTGTCGTCAAGAGGGTTGTACGGGCGAGGAGGAGGAAAGTTATTGCGGCAGGATCTGGGTGACCGGAGTGTTGGCGTTGTCGATCTGGACGGCGTCGAAGCCGACGCTGAACCGGCCGTCGGCGTCCATGGTCACGACGGCCCACATCTGAGCGTAGGGATCCTCGTAGACGGTGTTCGCCTGCTGGAGGTTCAGGTACACCCAGCCGAAATCGAAAGGCACGTGCAGATCGGTGGTGACGTCGAAGCGCTGCGCCGCATTGGGGATCCTGAAAGCCGGCTCGCAGAATTCCGGGCAGGTTTCAGGGGTGACCACCTGCTCGTCCTCGTCGAGCACCACGACCTGGGTCAGATCGAGCGGGTACCAGGACCGCGGACCTTGCAGGCCGCAGACATAGGGCATCGACGACCCGCCCGTCTCACGCCACATCAAAAGGCTCGTGCCGCCGTTGAACAGACCGCCGTTGACGAAGCGGGCCGCCATGGTGGTCGGCAGGGCCTCTCGGCCGTCGGCCGTGGAGGCGTCATTGTAGCGGCCATAGAAGGTGTGATCGCCCGGCCTGAAACAGGTCGTGCAGGCCTCGACGTGGACCAGCGTCTCGCCCTGGGCGAAGCGCTCGTCGGGGTTGACGTAGAAGACGTCGCCCCACAGCACGTTCTGGGAGGTGAGGAGCGGACCGTAGGACCCCCAGTCCGAGGGGAAGAAGGAATTGCAGGCGCTCACCGTGTCGATCGTCACGTAACCCCGCAGGATGCCGTCGTCCCTCTGCGGCGAGCCGGCGCAATGGTCTTCGGACGGCGACCGCCGGCCCCGGAGCCAGGCCTCGACGTGGGCGCGCCTCTCCGGGCTCAAGAAGGGGTTTTGGTAGGGCAGCCCCGAGCAACTCGCCAGATCGACGTCCTGGGAAAGCGGCCCCCGCGGGCTGATCCTGTCCGTGGGGTCCTGGCCGGCCGGAGCCGTCACCGGCACGTTACCGTGAATCAGGACCTCCCGCAGGCTCACGGTCTGGACGTCGTAGCCCGTCAGGTAGACGTCGAAGCTCAAGGCCGGAATGGCCTGGTCGGTCCAGATCGTGACGTGGGCCAGCACGGCGCCGACCGCGGCGTTGTTGATCGAGAACAGGGTGTCCAGCCCGTTCGGATGGAAGCTGTCCACCTCGAAATAGGGGAGCAGCAGGGTGGCGGCCGGCACCGTGTCGATCGTGCCGATGACGGCGGACGCCGGACCGCCTGCGCCCAGCAGGGCCAGGACCAGGACGACGCATCGATTTCTTCATGACGGAATTATACCGCGGCTTCCTCTTGCCGACGATCCAGCACGCCTTTCCGTGTCCGGGGGGATTGCAGTCGCTCCCAAGAAGTAGTAGACTCTTTTTTGTCATGCCAAAGAGAAAAAAGCGACCCAGAAAAGGATCCGTAGACCTGCTTCTCGTCCCTCAAGCCCTCAGAGTCATGCGCCAGTCCACAGGCCTGCGCCAGACCGAGGTCTCGGACCGGAGCGGTCTGACCAAGGCCATGATCTCGGCGTACGAAGGGGGGAAGAACCTTCCTTCGCTCCAGAGCCTCTCGACCTACCTGAATGCGATCGACCGCGACCTGGGAGACCTCCAGGAAGCCATCGACGATCTGGGTGGGTTCCCCAGTGCCAAGATCCACGGCGATGCCCGGGAGCGAGCCGTGGGCCGCGCGGTGCTGAGAGCGCTCCAGGGGCTGGAGGAGCTGGACGGCTCTTCATAGCCGGGACGCCCCCAGCGCCGCCGTGGCCGTGTCGTGCACCGGCGTCTCGAACCCGGCTTCCCGGCCGAGGCGGGAGACGGTGCCGCTCAGATCGTCGATCTCCGTGGGACCGCCCGACTCGACGTCGAGCAGGAAGCTCGGCTTCATGGGATCGGGGAGGGTGTCGATGAAGCCGAGGATCCTGGATTCCACGTCCTCGGGCAGGGTCACGCCCCGGGCGCGGGCCACGGCGACCACCTCGCGAAGCGCCCTCTCGATCAGCAGGGGACCGAGAGGCGCTTTGCGGACGGGGCCGATGGATGCACGGGCCAAGCCGCAGGCCGCGGACATGGTGGTGATGAAGGCGAATTTCCGCCACAGATCGGCGGTGATGTCCGCGGAGGCCCGGGCTTCGGCGCCGGCTTCGCGGAAGACGGAAGTGATCCGCTCCGCGCGTCCAGAGATCCCTCCGGCCCGCTCGCCTGCCACCACCCTCTGGAAGGCGCTGCGGCGCTCAACGATGCCGGGTCCGATCCGGGCGGCGCTGATCTCCGTCAATCCGCCCAGCACCTGTTCGTCCGGCACGCCGCGGTCCACCAGCCGGTCCGCGGCCTCGACGCCGTTGAGGAGCGGCAGGATCACGGCGCCCCTCTCGGCCAGCAGCCGCGCGGCCGGAACGATCTCCGGCAGCGAGTAGCTCTTCACGGCCACGACCGCGAGCTCGAAGTCCTCGAAGGTCTCCGGATCGTCCGTGGCCTCGACCTGCGCCGTGAAGGTCCCTTCGGGCGTCCGCACTTCGAGCCCCCGCTCGCGGATCGCTGCCAGATGAGCGCCGCGGGCGAGCAGGGCCACCCGGTGCCCGGCGCGCGCCAGGGTGCCTCCAAAGTGGCCGCCGACGCCTCCCGCTCCCAGGATCGCGATGTTCATGGCCGCCTCGCCAGCCGCTCTCCCCGCCACGCACCGTAGACCCAGATCAGGCCGCTCGCGGCAAAGGCGAAGGGGAGGATGAGCATGGCGTGGCTCAAGGAGGTTCTGTCGGAGACGAAGCCGATCAGCGGCGGCGAGGGTACGTCTCCCAGCAGGTGGATGGCGAGGATCGACAGCGCCACGGCCGTGGCCCGGCGGCCCGGCTCCACGACGTTGACGATCGCCGAGTTGACCGGTCCCGTGGAGATGAAGACCAGCACCTCGGCGATGACGATGGCGGCCATGTAGACCGGCCGCTCCCGCGCCGTGAACGCCACCCAGGTGAAGGGCACGGCGAGGAGCATGCTGAGGCCCGACACCCACAGGTACGACTCCCGGAAGCGCTTCAGCAGGCGGTCGCCCAGCCAGCCGCCCACGAAAGTCCCCAGGAATCCCGTCACCACGATGATGGCCCCGAACTGGAAGGTGGCGTCGGTGCGCGCCATCCCCTTCTCCCGCTCGAGGAACGCGGGCATCCAGACCGCGAGAGCCCCCAGGCCGAAGGTGTAGGCGGCATAGCCGAGCACGGTCAGAACGTAGGGAACGTTACGCAGCAGATCCAGATACGCCCTGAGGGCCTGTTTCCCCATGGGACCGTGCCCGTGCGCCCCCGGCACCGTGGCCCCGTCCTGGGCGCCCCGCGGCGGATCGAGGAGGCGAGACGTCATCCAGGCGAGCAGGAGGCCGGGGACGCCGGCCACGAAGAACGCCGCCCGCCAGCCGTAATAGTGGTCGACGAGCCCGCCCAGCATGTAGCCGGCCGCCGAGCCGATGGGAATGGCCGCGAAGAAGATGGAGAAGACGCGTCCGCGCTTCTCCAGGGGGAAGTAGTCGGCCAAGCAGCGCTGGCGACACGGAGCCATAGGCCGCCTCGCCAACGCCGACCGCAGAGCGCGCGGCAAAAAGGCTGGCGAAATTGAACGCGAATCCTCCCAGCGCCGTGGCGACGCTCCAGATGGCCACCCCGATCGAGATGAGTCGCGGCCGGTTGCCCCGGTCACCCAGCGTGCCGAAGATCGGCGAAGTCAGCATGTAGACCAGGAGGAAGGCGGTCGCCAGGAGCCCGAGCTCGGCGTCCGAGAGACCGAGACCACCGAGTCCCTTCGGTTGCTTCAGGCTCTCGAACAGCGCCGCGAGCACCTGGCGGTCGAGATAGTTGAACATGTTGACCAGCGTGAGGACGAACAGTCCCCAGCGGGCCACGCGGGCCGGGTCGGCGGTGCGGGAGGGGGCGGGCATGAGCGGCAGGTCCAGACTGTCGGGGGGACTCTAAACGCGGCGGGGATTGGGGTCAAATCCGACCCGCGAACGAGCATCCCCCACCCGGGCCCCCGCTGGCACGCCGGCCCCTTTTCTTGTAGAACGTCTCCCGTGCACCCGATCGCCGATCCTGGAGGACTTGCATGAACCTTCGCCGCCTTGCTTCGTCTCTCGCCGTCATCTTCGCCCTGACCACGACGGTTGGGGCAGCTCCCGTGCCACCCGAGGCCTATCAGGCCCTGCGCTGGCGTCTCGCCGGTCCCCTGCGCGGGGGATGGGCCACGGCCGCCACCGGCATTCCGGGTCAGCCGGAGGCGTTCTACATCGGCACGGCCGACGGCGGGGTGTGGAAGACGTCCGACGCCGGACGCACCTGGAGCCCCCTCTTCGACCAGCAGGGCGCCGCGGCCGTGGGGGCTCTCGCCCTCGCACCCAGCAATCCCCAGGTCCTCTACGTGGGCACCGGCCAGGTCACCACCCGCTGGGACATCACCTCCGGCAACGGCGTCTATCGCTCGGCCGACGGCGGCAAGACCTGGGAGCATCGCGGCCTCGCCGACAGCCGCCACATCGGCCGCATCTGGGTCGATCCCAAGAATCCCGACGTGGTGCTCGTGGCGGCCCTCGGGCATCTCTTCGGCCCCAACGCCGAGCGCGGCGTCTTCCGTTCCACCGACGGCGGCAGGACCTGGGACAAGACCCTCTTCGTGGACGAGGGCACGGGCGCCGTGGACCTCGCGGCCGATCCGGCGGCGCCCGACGTCGTCTTCGCTTCGACCTGGCAGGTACGGGGTTACCCCTGGCTCTCCTACTTCATCCCCAACACCGGGCCGGGAAGCGGCATCTTCAAATCGACCGACGGCGGCAAAACCTGGGCGCGCCTCACCGGCCCCGGTCTGCCCGCCCCGCCGATGGGCCGCATCGGCCTCGCCGTGGCACCCGGGAGTCGGGGAACGAAGATCTATGCCACGATCGACATGGGCGGCGCCGGCTCCGGGCTCTATCGCTCAGACGACGGCGGCGGCTCCTGGCAGCGGGTCAACGACAACGGCGGCCTGGCGAGCGCCTACTTCGCAGCCCTCACGGTCGATCCCAGAAATCCGGACACGGTCTACGTCATGGGGCAGTCCATCCGGCGCTCGACCGACGGCGGCAAGACCTTCGGCTTCTTCCGCGGCGCGCCGGGCGGCGACGACTACCACTTCCTGTGGATCGATCCCGATCATCCCGAGCGGATGATCACCGCCGCCGACCAGGGCGCGGTCGTCACCGTCAACGGCGGCGAGAGCTGGAGCACCTGGTACAACCAGCCCACGGGCCAGTTCTACCACGTGGCCACGGACGACCAGTTCCCCTACTGGATCTACAGCGGCCAGCAGGACAGCGGCACGGTGCGGGTGGCCAGCCGCAGCGACTACGGCCAGCTCACCTTCCGCGACTGGCATCCGGTGGGCGGGGACGAGCGGGATTACGACATCCCCTTCCCCGGCAATCCCGACGTCGTCTATGGCAGCGGTCTCGGCGGCCGCCTCTCGCGCTGGGACGCGAAGACCGGCCAGGTCCAGAACGTGGCTCCCTGGCCCGTGTCGAGCTACGGCGCAAAACCCACGACCGTGCGCTACCGCACCACCTGGATCACGCCCTTCGCCATCTCCCTCCTGCCGCCGCACTCGCTCTATCTCGGCACCCAGGTGCTCTTCCGCTCGACCGACGGCGGCCAGAGCTGGCAGACCGTGAGCCCGGACCTGACGGGCGCCGCCTCCCCCCTGCCGGCCGACTGCAACGGCGACGTGCCCATCGCCAAGGCCCGGGCGTGCGGCTACAGCGCCATCTCCACCATCGCGCCGTCCCCCATCGAAAAGGATCTGATCTGGATCGGGACCGACGCCGGCCTGATCCACCTCACCCGCGACGACGGCAAGACCTGGCAGGACGTCTCTCCCAAGGGCCTCCCGGACTGGAGCCGGGTGGCCCAGATCGATGCCTCTCCCACCTCGGCCGGCACCGCCTACGCGGCCATCGATCGCCACCGCATGGACGACCTCCATCCTTATCTCTATGTCACCCACGATTTCGGCAAGACCTGGCGCGCGGCCTCTTCCGGCCTGCCGGAGGAGGACTCCGTTTTCGTGGTGCGCCAGGACCCGGTCAAGCCCGACCTGCTCTTCGCGGGCACGCGGCGGGGCGCCTTCGTCTCCTTCGACGACGGCGGGAGCTGGCAGCCCCTCCAGCTCAACCTCCCCACCACGGGCGTCAACGACCTCACGATCCACGGCAACGACCTGATCGCCGCCACCGAAGGACGATCCCTCTGGGTGCTGGACGACTACTCGCCCCTGCGCCATCTGCGGGATGGAGGATCAGGATCGTCCCTCCTCCCTCCGGCCACCGCCTACCGCCTGGGGGCCAACCAGAACCGCGACACGCCGCTCCCCCTGGACGAGCCGCGGACGTTCAATCCCCCGACCGGCGCGGTGATCGACTACGAGCTGCCGGCCGCGACGAGGGGACCGGTCGTCCTGGAGATCGTGGATGGCAACCGGGGGGGCCAGGTGGTGCGCAGCTTCCGTAGCGATCAGACGCCCGAGCGGCCCAAGGCGCGGCAATACTTCGACGACGACTGGCTGCAGGCACCCGCGCCCCTGCCGGCGAAGCCCGGGCACAACCGATTCGTGTGGGACCTGCGCACTCCCCGGCCGCGGGCCCTGGAGTACGACTATGCGATCGCCGCCGTGCCCGGGGCCGACACCCCGGAGCTTCCCCAGGGGCTCTTCGTGCTGCCGGGCAAGTACCAGGTCCGCCTGACTGTGGGCGGCAAGACTGCGACTCAGCCCCTCACCGTGGCCATGGATCCGCGCTCCCACGCCCCGGCCGCCGACCTCGCGGCCCAGCGCGAGCTCTACGACGCCGTGGCCATGGCCCTGGCCCGCGTCACCGACGCCCAGGAGAAGGTCGAGGCCGTGGCCGCGCGCCTCAAGAGCCTGGACTCCGAGCTGGCGAGCCATCCGGAGCTGCGCCAGGCCGCCAAGACCCTCGCCGCCGACGTCTCCCGTTTCACCGGCCGGTCGGACGAGAGCTTCGACGCCGTGGCCGACGTCCTCACCCCCCTCGCCACCGACCTCGAAGGCGCCGACCGCGCCCCCACCGGGCCGCAGCGCGAAGTCTTCGACACCTATCGCAAGAAGCTGGAAGCGGATCTCGGAAAATGGCAGGGGATCGCCGGCGGCCCGCTGCGCGATCTCGATCAGAAAGTGCGTGCGGCGGGGCTCGCGCCGGTCGTGCCGTGAGAGGGTGTCATACGATGCCCCCCTCATCCAAGGAGAATCCATGAGGCCTTTGAATCGCTATCCCTTGCCTCGCAGCCGCCCTGCTCCTTCTCTCCACGGCTCGAGCCGCGAGCCCGCAGCCGCCGGCAGCGCCGGAGAAACTCGAGATCCGTCTCCTGGTCACGGCCGAGATCGCCAAGGTGTTCCGCCCCGTGCAAGGGCCGGGTGGCGGCTCCCCCATGGCCGAGCCCGTCAAAGTGGTGACCAAAGGCCAGAAGATCGCCGCCGTCGTCTACTTTCAGGGTTGCAAGCCGAACATGGCCGGAAACTGCAACGTCGATCTCGACATCAAAGGGGTGGACCCGCGCGGCGTGTCGTTCCAGGAGCACAAGGGCAGCCCGCTGTGGCCCAACAAAGCCGCGCCCCATGCGGGCATGACCCAGCTCGGCGCCTCATATCTCAACCTCCAGTTCGAGCCCAAAGATCCCCCGGGCCTCTACCGCATCCTCGCCGTGGCGCACGACCGCAACGGCGGGACCGAATCCCGGGCGGAGGCCTCATTCGAAGTAAGATGAGGGCCTGATCTACACAGGAGGAATCGCCATGCGCGTTCCCAGGATCGCCGCTCTCGCCGTGCTCTTGCTCGCCCTGCCCGGGTCCGTGTCGGCCTGGGGTCCCACCGGCCACCGGGTCGTCGGCCGCATCGCCGAGCGCCACCTCACCCCCGAGGCGCAGCGGGGCGTGGCCGCGATCCTCGGGCCGGACAGCCTCGCCCGCGTCAGCACCTGGGCGGACGACATCCGCTCCGACCCCAACTGGACGAAGTCTGCGGACGGGGTGAACGTCCTCTCCGATCCCAACTGGACGAAGACTCCGAAGGACGCCAGGCCCTGGCACTTCCTCAGCATCGAAGACAACGAGACGCTGGAGACCACCGCCCGGGACCCCAAAGGGGACGTCCTCGAAGCCATCCAACGCTTCGAGAAGATCCTGCGGGACCCTCAGGCCGACCAGCAATCCAAGGCCGTCGCCCTCAAATTCCTCGTCCACTTCGTGGGCGACGTCCACCAGCCCCTCCACGTGGGCCGCCGGGGGGACCGGGGCGGCAACGACATCATCGTCCTCTGGTTCAGCGAGCCCTCGAACCTCCACTCCGTGTGGGACAGCGGCATGATCGACTCGACCAAGCTCAGCTTCTCCGAGATCGCCGAATTCATCGACCATCCCACTCCCGAAGACGTCACCGCCTGGCAGAGCGCTTCCCTGGCCGACTGGGTCCGCGAGTCCTTCAACGCCCGCCAGCAGGTCTACGACATCGGCAAGCGCGACCTGGGCTTCGACTACGCCTTCCGCAACATGCCCCTGGTGGAAAAGCGGCTGGTACAGGCCGGCGTCCGGCTTGCCGGCCTGTTGAACTCGGTCTTTGCGACGCCGTAGACTTGATCACGTGCACTTGCAGCAGCAGCCGGCGTAGCACCAGTCATATCCAGCCTGGCACTCGCCGGGGATCACGGGCTGGGCGAAGCACTGGCGGCCCGTGCAGTCCCAGTGCGCGCAGCTCTGGTTCAAGGGGAAGCACGCCGTGGGGAAGGCCACGCACTTGGCCTGGGGGGTCACCGGCGCGCGGGTGGAGATCCGGTTCCAGAGCACCGAGCTCGTCATCACGCCGTTCTCCCAGTACTCCCAGCGGATCCAGCCCCACTTCTTGCTGTAGAAAAACCTCTCGTAGGCCACTCCGCCGCCCCAATCGTACTTGAGGACGATCACCTCGTCCGTGCCGAGCTGGCCGCCGATGTTGTAGCTCGGATAGTAGGCTTCCAGGGTGTTGGTGTAGTAGTTCCCGCTGTACTCGAAAACCGAGCAGTCATCGCGGTACGAGACGGCCCCGTTCGGATCCCCGACCGTGATCGATTCACCGACCGACATCCAGCGCTTCATCCACTTGCCCCCCATGCCCGGATCGGTGAGGAACTCGTAGGAGGTCGCGCCGTTGTGGTTCCCCCAGGTGCTGTCATACCGCAGATAGATGTAGTTTGAGTCCCAGGTGTAATCCTCGTGCAAAGACGGCTGGCGCCACTTCACACGGATTGCCATGTTGCCGTAGGTCTTCTGAGAGATCGTATCCGAGACGTTGCCCGTATTGAGCTCGATGTTCTCGTTGTCGGTCAAGAAATACTCCAGGGTGTTGATCACCTGGGCGCGACCGGGCGCCGCCACCACCAGCAGGGACGCCAGGACGAGGACGAAAGCGAGGATTTTGTTCATCGTACTCTCCTTTCCGGCTGGGACCCGGGCAGGATGAGCTGCCCGGACCCGTTAGTCACGGTTGAAGAGTAGCGAAAACGCTGCCAACCTCAGCCACCCCCTCGTGCTGGCGGCGCTCCTCTCACAGGGTAGGAGACCACACCGCCTTCCTGCGCGGTCTACGCCGTCTGCTCGCAGGTCGAAGCCGTGCAAGTCCTGTCTTCGCAGGAGACGAGATAGCAGCTCTCGATGCAAGAATTGATGGCGCCGATCTGGCCGGCGCCCCCCTTGACGTCCAGGCGTTGCAGGGTCTCCCGGCTGAGGCTCATCTTCCTGACGGTCTTCTTCATCGCTTCCTCCTTTCGAGTGGACGGCGATCTTAGCAGTCTGGTTCGCTAGACTGCTCTCCATGCCCCGACTGGCCCGTCTGTCCGTAGCCCTCGTCTGGCTCTACCAAGGTTTGTGGTGCAAGCTGCTGGGCCGCTGCCCGGGGCATCAGGCGATCGTGCAGGCCGTTCCAGGGCTGACCGGCGGGGCCGGGACGATCGTCCTCCTGGGATTGGGGACGATCGAAGTGGGGCTCGCCCTCTGGGTGCTCTCCGGCTGGCGACCCCGATGGGCCGCGATGGCGCAGACCCTCCTCCTCGTGGGGATGAATGGCGGCGGCCTCCTCTGGGGACACGGGCACATCGCCGATCCCGGCGCCATGATCACCCAGAATCTCGCCTTCCTCACCCTCGCCTGGCTGGTGGCCGGTCGCGCGGCGGAACGAAGAGACGGGGAATCGACGCCCTGGAGCCGCGGCCGGATCGACGGACGGCCCGGCCCGCCGCAGCTCCTCTTCGGCCGCATGCACGAGGACTGGCGAGTCGAGGTCTCCGTCTTCAAACCGGGGTCCAGGATCTTCTGCATCGCCTCCTCTGGGGATACCGCCCTCGCGCTCGCCCGCCGTGGCTTTCGCGTCACAGCCGTGGACGTGAATCCAGCCCAGATCGAATACGCGCGAGCCCGAGCGGCCGGCGCGCCGCCACGCTCCGGCGTCGTGGACCGGCAACAGGCGCGAGCGCGGCGGGCCCTTCCCTGGCTGGGACTGCGAAAAAGCGATCTGCGGGACTTCCTCAACCTTTCGGAGCCCGACGAGCAACTCGCCTTCTGGCATGAGAAGCTCGAAACCCGCCGCCTGCGAGCCCTCCTGCGCTGGGGACTGAATCCAAAGCTCCTGCGCCTCACACACGGCCGCGAATTCGTGGACTTCGTCCCCCCACGATTCGACCGGGTCCTCCTCAACCGCCTGGAGCGCACCTGGGCGTGCCACCCGAACCGGGAGAACCCCTACGCCTGGCGGCTCCTGCTGGGCGAAGATCCGCCCGTTAGCGATCCAGAGCCGCCGGGCGAAGCTCCCCCCGAGATCGAATTCCTCTGTGCCGACGCCGCCGAGTTTCTCGCCAGCGGTCCCCCCGCCCGCTTCGACGGCTTCACCCTCTCGAACATCACCGACGCCGCCCCTCCCGGCTACCGCGACCGCCTCCTCGCCGCCGTCCGCCACGCCGCCGCCCCTGGGACCATCCTCGTGCTGCGCAGCTTCAAAGAGCCGCAAAACAAAGAGGAAGCCGAGTGGGCCGCGCGCGACCGCTCTCCGCTTTGGGGATCGATCGAGGTGATGGAAGTAGAATAGGAGCCACCATGCTCCACCTCCTCAAGCGGCACCCGCTGCCGGTCCGTGCCTTCTTCCGGCACTGCCTGGTGCTGACTTACGCCTTTCCCGAGCGGGTTCTCCTCCCTCTGCTGCCGCCGGGCCTGACGCTCGACACCTACCAGGGCCTCGGCTTCCTCGCCATCGCCCTGGTGCAGACCGAGGGGCTGCGGCCCGTGGGCGTGCCCGCGGCCCTGGGGCAGGACTTCTTCCTCTCCGGCTACCGCGTCTTCACCCGCTTCCGCACCGCCGCCGGCCGATCCCTGAGGGGCCTGCGCATTCTGCGCAGCGATACGGACCGCGAGCTCATGGTGCTGGCGGGCAATGCGCTGACCCACTACCACTACGTCAAGTGCGACGCCCAGGTCCGCGAAGAGAACGGCAGCCTGGAGATCCGAATCCAAACCGGCGGCGAGGCCGACCTCCACGTCATCGCGGACCTCGCCGGCAAGCCCGCTCCCCTGCCCGCGGGCTCACCCTTCCCGAACCTGAAAGAGGCCCGGAAATTCGCGGGACCGCTCCCCTTCACTTTCGATTACGAAGCAGAGACGCACTCGATCATCCGTATCCAGGGCGTGCGGAAGAGGTGGAACCCGGAGCCGGTCGCGGTCGAGGTGCGCGAATGCACCTTCCTCACGCGTCCGCCCTTCGCTGGAGAGCAGGCCGTGCTGGCCAACGCCTTCCACCTCCAGGACGTGCCCTACCGCTGGGAACGGGGAATCTGCGAGCCTCTGCCACGCCTGCCGGGAACGATCGAAGGAGCCGTGGCATGAGCAACGCCGTCGCCGAGCCGCGCAGCAAATATCACGGCATGCTCCAGATCCTGCACTACAACCGGCCGATGTACGCCCGAGCCCTCGCCGCCTCCCTGGCCGTGATCCTCGCCATCGCCCTGCTGCCGATCCCAAGGCCCCTCGCCGCCCTCGCGCTCGCCGGAGTCACGGCCGGCCTGCTCTGGTCGGCCTCCTCGCTCCTCGTCTCCCACTGGGTCTACGACCGCTCGCCCCTCAGCCAATGGGACTGGCTCGCCCGCCTCCTGCCCGAGGTGCCACACCACTGGGCGAGCCTCCACGCCGGGCTCGACGAGACCTTCGGCGCCCTAGCGAGGATCTTTCCCGCCGCAGGCAGCACCATTCTCGACTTCTACGATTCAGCGGAGATGACCGAGCCCTCCATCGTGAGAGCCCGCCGCCTGTCGCTCGATCAAACCGCCACCCCGGCCGACTTCCGAGCCCTGCCGCTCGCCGACGCCTCCCAGGACGCGATCTTCCTCATCTTCGCCGCTCACGAGCTGCGCCATCCGGACTCGCGCCGCCGCTTCTTCCAGGAGATCGCCCGCGCCCTCGCTCCCGGAGGCCGGGCCGTCCTCGTCGAGCATCTGAGGGACCTCCCGAACTTCCTCGCCTTCGGACCCGGGCTTCCTCCACTTCCTCCCTCGCCGGGAGTGGCTGCGCCTCGCCGCCTCCGCGGACCTCGCCGTGCGCGAAGACTTCCACATCACCCCCTTCGTCAACGTCCTGGCCCTGGAAAAGCACCCATGAGCCTCGAGCTCCACCTCCGCATCGCTGGGACCCTGCTGATCCTCCTCGCCGCAGCCCACGCCTTCTTCCCGAAACAGCTCGGCTGGAAAGAAGACCTGGCCAAGCTGACCCTCCTCAACCGTCAGATCTTCCTCGTCCACGTGAGCTTCATCGTCCTCATCCTCCTCCTCTTCGGCACCCTGGCCCTCGTCTTCGCCCCCGACCTGATCGCCCCCTCGCGCCTGGCCAAGGCGGTGCTCGGAGGGCTCACCCTCTTCTGGGGGCTCCGCCTCCTCACCCAGCAATTCATCTACGACCGCAGCCTGTGGCTCGGGAACCGGAGGAATACGGTGCTGCACATCCTCGCGTCATTGCTGTGGCTCTACTTGACGGTGGTCTTTGGGTGGGGGTGGTGGGGCCAGGTGGTGGGTGGATGATCTATTTTATTGGGCTTCAGTCACGCCCCTCGGAGTAGCCTGGGGAGGAAAGCCCGAGCCGGGGGTACGATCTTCACACCACCCACCGCACCACCACCCAACACCAGACCGCGGCGAGGATGGCCGCCAGGAGGTCGAGGACAACGCCTGTCCTCGCCATGCGAGGGATGGTGACGTAGCCGCTGCCGAAGACGATGGCGTTGGGCGGCGTGCCCGCGGGGAGGGCGAAGTCGCAGGAGCAGGCGATGGTGGCGGTGAAGAGAGTGGTGGTGAGCACCTCGGGAGCCACCGCGTCCTTGAGCACCACCAGCATCACGGCAATGGTCGCGGTGTTCGAGGCCACGGCCGAGAGGGCCACGGTCGCGAGGCTCGCCAGCAGCACCTGCTGGAACGGCGGCAATCCCCTCACCACCGCGAGCTGGGCGCTCAAAAAGGCAGAGAGGCCGCTCTTCTGGATCGCCGCCGCCATGGCAAAGCCGCCCCCCAGCAGGAGCAGCGTCTCCCAGGGCACCCGCGACAAGGCGCGAAAGCCCAGCACCTGCCGTCCATCAGTACGCCAGAGCATCAGAGTGAGGACCGCGAGCAGGGCGACGCCTCCCTCGACGTGGGCCGATGTGAGCTCGAAGGAGGTGATGCGGGGCGCCAGCAGCGCGGTCAACCATTTACCGGCAATCCACAGCCCCGCGGCCGTGAGGAAGACGCCGAGGACGATCCGCTCGGCCCGCCGCACGGGACCCAGCTTCTTGAGCTCTCCCTCCACCACCTCGGCGCCGATCTCCCCGGCGAGCTGATCGCGGCGGCCGATCCGCCAGAGCATCCACCAGACCACGGGCAGGAACATCAGCACGAACGGCAGCCCCACAGCCAGGAATTGCAGGAAGGAGATGGAGGTCCCGGTCCGCTCCATGAAGCCGGAGAACTGGGCGTTGGGCGCCGTGCCGATCTTGGTGCCGATGCCTCCCACATTGGAGCCGTAGGCGATGGAGAGCATGATGGCCATGCCGTAGTGGGCCAGCCTCCGGCCGCCGAGATGGTCCTCGATCTGCACGATGACGGCGATGCCGATGGGCATCATCATGGCCGCCGTGGCCGTGTTGGAGATCCACAGCGAGATGAAGGCCGTGGCGGCCAGGAAGCCGGCCAGCAGCCGCCCCGGATCGGTGCCCACCCGGTCCATGATCCCCAACGCGATGCGGCGGTGGAGGCTCCACTGCTGCATGGCAGCGCCGATCCCCATGCCGCCGGCGAAGAGGAAGATGTAGGGATCGACGTAGGGCAGCACCGTCTGCCGCACGTTCTCCCCCGTTCCCGGGCCGAAGACCCCCAGCAGGGGGAAGAGCACCAGCGGCACGCAGGCCGTGAGATAGATGGGCACCGCCTCGGTGAGCCACCAGATGGCCATCAGGACCGCGCCACCGGCGGCGTAGGCCGGCCGCGCTCCCCAGTGGGGATCGTGCTTCAAGGGAGTGTCGATCCCGGCGAGCAGGGCGAAGGCCAGCAGGCCGGCGGCGAGGCCGGCGAGCTTCCAGGGGGTGAGTCGGGGCAGGGCGCGCACGAGGATTCGCTCCAGCAGCCGCGATCAAGGGGCCGGCGCGAGCGACCGCACGTAGGCCGCGGCGTCGCGGATCTCCTGGTCTTTCAAGACCCTGCTCCAGCCGGCCATCTTGCTCGACAGTCCGATGGCCTGGCCGCCATCGCGGATGACCAGGTAGAGCTCCCAGTCGGAGCGCTGGGCGAGCAGACCCGGAGCGGTGAAGTCCTTGGGCTTCGGATCGAGCCCCGCTGCGAGCTTGCCGCGGCCGTTGCCCCCCTCGCCGTGGCAGAGCCCGCAGGTCCGCGCGTAGACGGCCCGGCCCCGCTGGGGGTCGCCGTCGAGCCGGAAGCCCGCGGGCTCGGGCGGAGCCGCCAGGGCGCAGATGGCCACGAGGCCGCCCAGGGCCGCGCTCCAGGCGGCAAACCGGCTTTTCAAGGCTGCACGGACAGCGCCTGATGGAGCTGCCGCGTCAGCAGAGCGAGGTCCGCCTCGCGGTTCGCCGAGGTACCTCCACCGGGAGCGCGGGTGGCCTCGCCGCACTCCGCATCATCCTCCTCGGGCGTGCGCGTAGCCTCTCCGCAGAGGGCGAAGCCCGGGGCTCCGGGCCGGAAGAGTCGGGCGGGAAGGACGTCGATCATGATCTCCCTGGCTTTGAAGCTGCTCATCCTCTCCTCCTGGGGCATTACCCCGTCTGAGCCGCGAACCGCGCGGCCGGGCTGGAATTCCATGGCAGGTAATAAGGAAGAAAGTATAGCAGAAGTGGCTACCGTCCAGAGGATCCGGACGCGCCGGACACGCCCGGCGAGTCCTTGAGGGTCAGCATCCAGATGTCCCCCTCGTCGGTGGCCCGTACGGCGTAGAGGGTGCGGTCGTCGGGAGACAGGGTCAGGGACTTGAACGCCGAGCTCGTGGGCGGCGTCAGGACGAGATGGGGTGTGCGGTCGCCGAGGCTGACGCGGAAGACCTTGCCTTCCTGGAGGTAGAGCAGGGTCCGGTTGTCGTGGAGCCAGACCGGCTGAGAGCCGGTGGCGGTCAGCCGTTCGTAGCGGCTCTTTTCGAACGAGTAGACGACGACGCCGGGGATCGCCGATTCGTCGGTCTGCTCCAGCGTGCCCGCCAGATACCGGCCGTCCGCGGACCAGGCGTGAGGGGCGAAGATCTCTTTTCCACCCTTAGGGAGGAGGAGCTTGCGGAGACTGGCGCCCGCGGCGGGATCGAGGCTCAGGAGGGCTGCGCCCTTGGAGCCGAGGCTGACGACGGCCTCCCTGCCGGCTGGCGACGGGATGGGATTGGTGAGCGACTCGCCAACACGGCCCGGGGGGCCCGGGAGGCGCTGGAGGCCCAGGCCGTCGGCGCCGATCGTCCAGGCGCTGTAGCCGCCGCCGCGATCCGAATAGAAGAGGAGACGCGAGCCGTCGGGGAGCCACTGGGGGATGCGATCCTTGGCCGCATCCGTGGTGAGCTGGCGCTGCCCCGTGCCATCCGGCCGCACGAGGTAGAGGTCCTCCTGCGGCGAGGAAGTATCGAAGGCGATCCACTGGCCGTCGGGAGAGACGGCGGCGGAGCGCACGGAGCGTGACCCCTGCGTCACGGGGAGCGGCTTGTCGGCCGTCCGGAAGGTGGCTGGATCGAGGCTCCAGCGCTCGAGGTTCGATTTCCCTTCGTCGGTGGCGTAGGCGATCCGCCGACCCGAGAGGCTCAAGAGGCCCAGGGACTGCGAGGAGGAGGTGACCGGCTCCGGCTCCCCCTGAGGCTCGCCCGTGGCTTCATCGATCGGCAGCCGCCAGACGTTCATGCTGCCGCTGCGGTCGGAGACGTAGTAGAGGTAACGCCCATCGGCCGACCACACGGGATTCCAGTTGACGTGACCGTCCTGGATGGCCGGCTTCGCCGGGCCGCCCGTAGCCGGAATCGTGTAGAGGATGCGTTGCGAGGTGCCCGCGGGCACGCCCCAGTACGCGATGCGCTGGCCGTGGGGAGCCCAGCTCGGCTGCACGGCGTCGTCCTTGGCCACCACCTGTGTATTGCCGGTCGCGACCTCCACCACCGAGATCTGGCTGAAGAAGCGGCGCTGCCGGGGACCCGCGACCCCTTCGGTGGCGAAAGCGACCTTCGTGCCGTCGGGCGACCAGGCCGGATTGAACCCGGAGTCGGTGAGGCGGCGCACGGCTCCGCCCGTAATCCCCATCAGAAACAGGCCGCCGCCGTCGCGTTCGGAGCGGAACACGATCTGGGCGCCATCCGGCGAGAAAGCGGGCTGGGAGTCGTCCGCTGGCGAGTCCGCCGTCAGATCGACCGCATTGCCGCCGCCCACGGGCTGGAAGTAGATGTTGCGCCGGCCGTCGTGCGCCTTGACGTAGAGGAGGTTCTTGCCGTCTGGCGACAGGCTGGGGAACGACTCGCTCCCCTCCAGATCCGTGAGCTGGCTGAAATTCGACGTGGGCGTCGAGCCGGCTCGAGATTTACCGGGGCTCGTAAAGCGCCAGACACCGACCGCGACGAGAACCGCTCCCAGGATCAGGAGGGCGGGCCACATCCATCCCGGCGGTCCCGCGCGCCGGGAGTCTCCCGGCTGGGTGCGCACCGTGGTGGTCATCGATTCGTTGCGCAAGGAGGTCAGGTCCCCGACCGGCCCCTCCACCGCCGGATAGCGGTCGTCCGGCTCCTTGGCCAGCAGGCTGTCGACGATCCGTTCGAGCTCGGGGGGCGCGTCGGGCCGCAGCTCGTGCAGCGGGCGGGGGTGCTCGTTGAGCAGCGAGAAGAGCACCGCCTGCTCGTGCTCGCCCTTGAACGGCCGGCGGCCGGCCACCATCTCGTAGAGCACCACGCCCAGCGACCAGAGGTCGGCCCGGTGGTCCACCTCCTCGCCCCGGGCCTGCTCGGGCGACATGTAGGCCGGAGTCCCCACCGACGAGCCGGTGCGGGTGATGGCCGCCGAGCCCGCCAGCTTGGCGAGACCGAAGTCGAGGATCTTCACCACCCCGTCGCTCGTGACCATGACGTTGGCCGGCTTGATGTCGCGGTGGACAATGCCGTGGCGATGGGACTTCGAGAGGCCGCGGGCGATCTGCAGGGCGATGTCCGTGGCGTCGTCGATGGCCAGGGGTCCCCGCTCGATCCGCTTGCGCAGCGTCTCGCCGTCGTAGCAGGGCATGGCGAGGTAGAGCCGGCCGTCGTCCGTCTCCCCCACCTCATGGATGGTGCAGATGTTGGGGTGGTCGAGCACCGAGGCGGACCGGGCCTCCTGGAGGAAGCGCGCCTTGGCCTCCGGATCACGCGTCAGCTCGGGGGGAGGAACTTGAGAGCCACCGTGCGGTTCAAGCGCAGGTCCTCGGCCTTGTAGACCACGCCCATGCCGCCGCCGCCCACCAGCTCCACCACGCGGTAGTGGGCGACGATCTGCCCGGTCAGGCTGTGGCCGGTGTCCTCCGTGGCCGTGCGCGGCCGTGAGAAGCCCGAGGGGATCTCGCGGATGGTGGGATCGAAGCCGTCCACGAAACCGGGGAGGTCCAGGCCCCCGGCGGCCCGCAGCAGGTCGGCCCGCATCTCCTCCATCCGGAGATAGCGGTCCTCCGGCCGTTTGCACAGGGCGCGGGCCACGATCCGCTCGAGGGCGGGCGGCACGTCCGCGCGCAGGCTGCCCGGGGGCTCGGGATCGCGGGTGAGGATCCCCCGGATGCGGTCGTGGTCCGTCTCGGCCGGGAACGGCGAGCGGCCGGTGGCCATCTCGTAGAGCACGATCCCCAGGGACCAGACGTCGGTGCGAGGATCGACGGCTTCACCGCGGATCTGCTCCGGGGCCATGTACCCCGCCGTGCCCACGGCCGTGCCGTCCCGGGTGAGGCGGGATTGATCGGGAAGCTTGGCGATGCCGAAGTCGACGATCTTCACCCGGCCGTCGGGGGCCACGATGACGTTGGCCGGCTTGACGTCGCGATGGATGATCCCCTTGGCGTGGGCCGCGGCCAGGCCGGCAGCGATCTGGGCCGCGACGTCGACCGCCTCGGCCAAAGGAAGAGGCCCGCGCTCGATGCGGCGCTTGAGCGTCTCCCCGTCGCACAGGGCCATGGCGATGAACAGCCGGCCGTCCTCGGTCTCGTCCACCTCGTAGACGGTGCAGATGTTGGGATGGTCGAGGGCCGAGGAGACCCGGGCTTCGCGCAGGAACCGGCGCTTGTCCGCCTCGTTGCCGGCGCGGTAGGAAGAGAGGAACTTGAGGGCGACCAGCCGTTCCAGACGGGTGTCCTCGGCCTTGTACACCACACCCGCACCGCCGCCGCCGAGGCGGTCCAGAACTTTATAGCGGGAGACGGTGCTGCCGATCAACGGTAGCTTCCAGGGGTCAGGCGATTTTCCGGGGTCAGGATCTTACGGGGAGAGTTTATCACCGAAAAGCCCTCATCACCCCGGCCCTCTTCTCCCAGCCTCCCCCCCGTCCGCCGGGAGAAGAGGGAGAGGTTAGCTTTGAAGAGGAAAAAGCAGCCCCCGTGCTTTTGCAGGACTTCCTGCTCCCCTCTCTCCCGGCGGGTGGGAGGGAGGCTGGGAGAGAGGGGCTGGGGGAGTGAGGGCCTCGAAGCGGCGGATCAGGGTCCGTTCACGAGTTTCCCTCGGCGTCACGGTTTCGGCCTATCTCCCGCCAGCCGCCGCAGCTCCGCGTACTCCGCGTGGAACCCCGCGACCACGGCCTCGGGATCGGGGACCAGGCCGGCGTCCGTGCCCAGCCCCATGCGCACGTGGCCGGCATAGCTGAAGATGCTGACCCCCAGGCCCACCCGGCCGGACTGGGGCACCCAGAAGAAGAGCTCGTCGATGGGCCTGCCCGCGAGGTAGAGGGTCTCGCGCGGCCCCGGCACGTTGGTCATCACCGCCGTGGCCTTGGTGGCGAAGATCGAGACCACCAGCTTCTGCACTGCCAGCGGCACGATCCCCAGCAGCTTGAGGATGCCGTAGACCACCATCGGCTCGGCCGAGCGCTTGAGGGCGAGCGACCGCTTGCGCAGCTCCTTCAGCCGCTCCAGAGCATCCTTCGCCCCCACCGGCAGCGACAGGAAGACGAGGCCGAACTCATTGCCCAGCTCGGCCATGCGGGCGAGCGGCCGCAGGTTCACCGGCATGGCGGCCCGGAAGTTGATCCCCTCCGCCCGCTCCCCCCGGTCGTCCAGGTAGCGCCGCAGCCCGCCCGTCATGGCCGAGAGGAGGACGTCGTTGAGCGTCCCTCCCAGGGCCTTGCCGATCTCCCGCACCTCCGCCACCGGGATGGGGTCCGACCAGGCCACCCGCTTGGGGACGCCGAGCGGCCCCTTGAAGATCGTCTTCGGATCCGACGGCCGGAGTACCAGGCGGCCGAAGGCGCCGGTCGAGGCCACACCCGTGGTGACCATGCCCATGGCCTTGAACGCCTCGGCCGAGGTCTCGAGCAGCCGCAGGCCGTCCGGCATGATCCGCCCGATCAGCTCCCGCTCGGCCGCGATGTTCCGGGGATCGATGAGCAGACCGAGGAAGGGATTGCCCAGCGCATCCACTTCCGGCGTCTCCGGCTCCTCCCCGTCCACCGGCGGCTCGGCCTCGACGTCGGTGAGAGAGAGCAGCACGAGGAGGAGGGCCATGCCGTCGCCGATGCAGTGGTGGAGGCGGCAGAGGACCGCCGAGCCCCCCTTGTAGCCCTGCACCAACTGGAAGGCCCACAACGGCCGCGCGAGGTCGAGCGGCTCGCTCATCTGCGCGCTGACGAGCTCGCGCAGCTCCGCGTCGCCTCCGGGCGCCGGGAGGGTCACCTCCACGAGATGGGCGTCGAGGTCCACCGCGGGCACCTCCTCCCAGAAAGGGTCGCCGCCCTTCATCACCACCCGCTGGCGGAAGCGGGGGATGGGCAGCAGCCGCTCTCCGAGGAGCCGGCGGAGGCGCTCGCGGTCGAGCGGCGCCCCGAGCACCAGGACGCCGTTGATGATCATCAGGTTGGTGGGCTCGTCCATGCGCAGCCACGCATGATCGATCGCCGCCAGGGGCACCGGAGCCGTGGGCGCTCCGCTCTTGTCCATTGCGCTCACGCCCAGAGGTTAGACGAAGCGCTTGACGAAGGCGAGCGCCGTCTCGGCCACCTCCCGCCAGCCGCTATCGATGGTGAGCGCGTGCCCGCGGTTGGGGATCTCGACGATCTCGGTCACCCCGGGATTGTCCTCCTGCTGCTTGAACGACGCGTTGGCGATCCCCCACGGCACTGTGTTGTCCTTCTCTCCCGAGATGATGAGCAGCGGCCCGCGCTCTGGATTGTCGGTGTCGACCTTCACCTCCGTCCACGGGTTGAGGTTGGCGGTGGCGGCCTGGAACAGCGGCGCGCCCGCCGCCGGCACGGCGAACGTCTCGTAGAGCTCCCGGGCCTCCTCCTCGCTGACGGCGTTGGCGAAGCCGAAGCGGAACTGCTCGTAGGTGAGCGGGATCGCCCGGTTGCGGTTGGCCGGGTTGTGGAGCACCGGCCAGGCGGACTTGAGGGCGGAGATGGGCAGCGGCAGCACGCCGCGGAAGGGCGCCGGATCGATGGCCACCGTGGCCGCGGACAGCCCGCGCCCGGCGAGGATCTGGGCCAGCAGGCCGCCGAAGGAGTGGCCGATGACGGCCGGCTTCTGGTGCAGCTTGTGGAGGATCTCGTCGAAATGGTCCGCGACCTGCCCTACGGTCTTGTGGGCGAACACCTCAGGGTGCTCGTTCGCCTCCTCGACAGTCTGGGGATCGTCCGGCCAGCCGGGAGTGAGCGCGGTGTAGCCGGCCTCCTCGAACAGCGCGGCCCAACGGTCCCAACTGCTCGGCAGCAGCCAGAGGCCGTGAACGAAGACGACAGGCTGCCGCCCCGTCGCATTCGCCCGCTCAACCTGTTGCGCTTCGTACTCGGTGATCGTCGCCGGACCCGCCGGCGCGGTCTGGGATGACTCGGTGGTCATGACGGTCCTCCGTTCGGAAACCTCCTTCAAACCGCGGGATCTTCTCACAATGAAGGACTGTATGATCGCCGGAGCCGGTCCCTCCCATGCCTGCCGAGACCCACACCTTCTTCGCCATCGCCTTCGAGGAGAACTTCTCCCTCAAGGAGATGGCGGCCGTCTTCCCCGGCGCGCAGGGGGGCGCCCACGAGCTGCGGCTGGCGCTGCCCGCGGGCGGCGAGATCTTCCTCTACTCCTTCGGTGCCGTGGTCTTCCGCGACGTGCCGCGCGACGCCCGTGAAGCCGAGCTGGCCCGGCTGCGGGCGGCGAGCCCCCGCCTCACCACCCAGGTCGTGCTCGAGGACCTCACCGTGCGCGAAGAGGAGGGAGCGAGGATCAGCCTCGCCGGCGGCATCCTCATCGTGGACCGGCTGACCTCGCCCCGGGCGGGCATCGTGGCCCAGACCGTGGCCCAGAGCGCCGCCATGGAGTATTACGAGCGGATCGTCGAAGCTCTCTTCACCCGCACCGCGACGCTCGTGTCCCGCCTCGAAACGCGGGGGACGGTCTCCTATGCGCACCCGGCCCCTCCATCGCTTCATCGGCGAAGCCGTGAGCACCCGCAGCGAGGTGCTCTCCATCCTCCACCTCCTGGACAAGCCCGACGCCGTCTGGGAAGACCCGGCCATGGACCGCATCTACGAGGACCTGCGGGAGGAGTTCGACCTCGCGGACCGCTACCAGGCCCTGGAATCGAAGCTGCGCAGCGTGCAGGAAGCCCTGGAGCTGGTCCTCGACGTGGCCCGCGACCGCCGCCTCGTCCTCCTCGAATTGGCCATCGTCGTCCTCATCGTCCTCGAGCTGGTGCTCTCCCTGCTGCGGATGAGTTGATCGGAGGCCGTCCCCTCCGCGCCCTCCGCAAGCACCTTTCTTGATAGGTCCCCACGGGGTCCTCAATCCTTCAAGAGGAGGTGATCGGGGCGCGGTCGCCGGGGCATCCCGAGGGATGCCCCCCTGTGCTGGCGGCCGAGGCCCGTTTGCCACATCGCCGTACTTGTGTATTCCTCTCCGGGCATATCGTGGTAGGATCACGCGTCAATGAACGCCAGAGGCTTGAAGAGCGGAGTGACTCGGACACGTCCGAGAAGTGCCGTGAAGCGGAAGACGCTCGCCAAGAGGCGGACCTCCGCACCAGACCCTGAGGCAACGCTCTACAAGCGGATCCGTGAGCTGGTCATCTCCGCTCGCCGGACGATTGCTCGTGGTGTCGATCTCGTCCAGGTCCATACCAACTTCGAAATCGGGCGGCACATCGTGGAGTACGAGCAGCGCCGGGCACGGCACGAGCGGCCTACGGCCAGACCGTTCTGAAAAACCTGGAGGAGAAGCTCGCGCGCGAGTTCGGCCGTGGCTTCTCGAAGAGCAACCTGGAGTACATGCGCCGGTTCTACCTGCTCTATCCATCGCGCGGCTCGATTGCCCAAGCTGGAATTGGGCAATCCAGATTGGCCAGGACCCCAATTGCCCAATTTGGAACTGGGCAATTGGGTCTCTCCCCATGAACAGGAGGTCCCCTTCCGCCTGGGTTGGACGTACTACATCTTCCTGATGGGCATCGAAAACCCCGACGAGCGCAGCTTCTATGAGATCGAGACGGTCACTCAAGGATGGAACCTGGCTGAGCTCAAACGCCAATTCGAGAGCAGCCTCTATGAGCGCCTCGCTCTGAGCCGCGACAAGACGGGCATCCGCAAGCTGGCCCAGAAAGGCCAACACGTGGAGAACCCGCAAGACCTCCTCAAGGAGCCGCTCGTGCTCGAGTTCCTGGGTTTGAGCGATCAGGCGTTGTATAGCGAATCCGACTTGGAAACGGCGATCATCAACCGCATAGAGCACTTCCTGCTCGAGCTCGGCAAAGGCTTCCTTTTCGAGGCTCGACAAAAACGCTTGACCGTCGGCGACGATCACTTTTTCGTCGATCTCGTCTTCTACAACCGTCTGCTGCGCAGCTACGTATTGCTCGACCTCAAGATCGGCCAGCTCACACATCAAGACCTCGGCCAGATGCAGATGTACGTCAACTATTTCGATCGCCACATGAGGACCGACGGTGAAAACCCCACCATCGGCATCGTGCTGTGCAAAAAAAGGAACGAAGCGCTGGTCGAGATCACCCTGCCCCGTGATGCCAACATCCACGCCCGGGAATATCGCCTCTACCTGCCCAGCAAAGCAGAGCTGCGGCGAAAATTGCAGGAATGGGCCGAGGAGGCGAAGGGGGAGTAGGGTCCAACTATTCGGAATTTCCGAAGGGTTCGATCTGGAGGGGACAGGTCGCCCGCGCAATCGAGCACGACAGCCTGGACTGTTGCCAAATCTGCAACAGTTCAGGTCGAGCAGCTCATCCGGGATGCGGACCAGCAGGTCGATCGTCCGCTCGCGGATGCGCAGAAAATGGTCGAGGATCTCGCGATCGGCGGGATGAATGAGCGCGCTCCTTGGGCAGCAGGGAGCCTCGCGACCCCTCGATGACAGCATTACGCTTTCGCGCCAGCCAGCGACGCTCCTCCCCGAGAGCCGCCAGCGCCGGCACTACCCACAGGGTCGCGAGGACGCAGACTCCCAGGCTGAGGGACAGCAATCCGCCGAGGCGATGGTTGGCCGGCACCTGGGAGAGGAGGAGCACGCCGAAGCCCAGGATGCTGCTCGCCGAGTCGAGGAGGATGGCCGGGCCCGTGGCCGCCAGGGAGGAGGCGAGGGCCGCCTCGTCTCCCATCCCCTCCCGCCGCAGGCTCGACGCCCGGGCCAGGAGGTGGATCGCGTAATCGACTCCTACTCCCAGGGTCATGCCGGCGAACATGGAGGTGGCCACCCCGAGGGGGATTCCCAGCCAGCCCATGGCTGCGAAGTTGAGGAGCACTGCGAAGGCCGCCGGCACCACGCACAGGCCGCCACGCCGTCCCGACCGCGCGAGCCACGCGGTCACCGCGAAGATTCCCAGCAGCGAGAGGGCCAGGGACTGCACCTGCGTGGTCACCACGGCGCCGATCAGCGTCTGGCTCACGGCCACGTCGCCCGCGAAACCCAGCCGTGCTCCGGCCGGCGCCAGATGCCGCTGCTCCCAGATCCGGAGATCGGCCATCAGCCGGCGGGTGTCGGCGAAGTTCGAGCCGCGGAGGAAGACCGTCACCAGACCGCGGGCGTGATCGGCGTCCACGATCCGGCGCAGCCGCTCCGGGCCGAGGGCCTGCCCGGCGTTGTGCCAGAGGATGCCCGCGGCTTCGGGTGACTCCGGCAGCCCGCGCGAGCCCGGATCGTCCGGCCGGATCACGAACGCGGCGGTCTCCAGGAACTGCGCCGGCCCCAACACACCCCCTACCCCGGGCCGACCGGCCAGGAAACGTTCCAGGTCCCGGACCCGACCCACCAAGGCTGGCTTGGCGAGAGGCTCGCTGCGCAACGTCCAGCCCACTCGGTCCCCCGGGCCCGGCATCAGCCAGAACCGGGGGGAGCCTCCCGTGACGGGCCAGCCCAGGACGATCCGGTCTTGCTCAGCCCGCGCCGTCTCCACCCAGGAAGACCAGTGCCGGGGCGGGGACGCTCCTCCCCGGGGCCCTTCGAGCTCGAGGAAGATTCCGAGAAGCTGCGGATTCGAGATCCCAGCGGTGTCTGCAGAAAGGGGCAGCCTCAGGACCCGGTCCTCCACTGCAACACCGGTCACCTCTCCAGTCCGGTGGAGCGGTTCCGTCTCCACCACCACCTGGAGGATGTGGGCTCCAGCGAAGTCGCGGTCGAACCGCCGCATGGATCGGGCGAAGTCACTTTCCGGAGCGAAACCGTCCACCCAACTGTCCTGCACGGCCACCCGGCGCACGCCATCCAGAGCCAGGAGCGCTACGACGCCGGCCAGCGCCAGCACGATCCGGCGATGGCGGACGGCGACGAGGGCGATCTGGCGGAAAAGTCCACCTGAAATGAACGTGAGTCCCATGTTCCGCGAAGAAATCCACCCCGGCGGCACCAGGGCGAGCACGGCCGGCGTGGCGGCGAGCGATCCCAGGAGGCAGAGGAGGACGCCTGCGGCCGCGAAGAGCCCGAAGACCCGCACCGGGCCGATGGACGAGAGCGAGAAGGATAGAAATCCCACCGCCGTAGTGGCCGCCGCCTGCAGTACGGGTGCCTCGACCTCCTCCACGGCTGCGCCGGCCAGGTCGGAGCCCGACGCCTGTGGACGTTCGCGATGGAGCGCTCCGAAGCGGCGGAAGAGATGGACCTCGCTCGCCGTCCCCACCGCGAGGAGAAGGACCGGGAGCACCGCCGTCGTGAGATAGACGGGTACCCCGAGCCAGCCCATGCAGCCGAACACCAGGACGATGACAATCCCCACCTTGGCCAGCGGCAGCACGGCCGCCGCCGGCCGCCGGAACCCGACGAGGAAGACCAGGGCCATCAGGGCCAGCGAGGCCGGCACCAGCCCGATCCCGCGGCTGGAGCTCTCCTCCCCGATGCCCAGCCAGGAAGCCGGGAGGCCCAGATCGGCCAGGATGTGGCTCCCCAGCAGCGTCTCGGCCACAGGCGCCCCCAGTACCTCGACGCGATCGCCCCCGCCGGCGTGAGCCTCTGCGATCGAGCGCACCGTTCTATAGAGGGCCTGCCGGTCCGCACCCGGTGGCACCCCCACCACCACGGCCGCGGCCTTTCCTCCCTTCCCCACCAGGATTCCCTCATAGACGCCGATCTGTGCCAGGTCCGAGCGCACCTCGGCCAGAGCCGCGGGAGTTGTAGGAAGGGGATCGAGGAAGGTGCGATGCTGGAGCGTCCCGGGGCGGAAGCGGAACCCCTGCTCCGTGGCGAGACTGGTGACGTTGGCAGGCCCCACTCCCGGAATCCCTGCCAGTGCCGTGGTGAGGTCCCGCACCTGGCGCAGGGTTTCGGGATTGAAGATCCCTCCCGGCCGCTCCGCCCGCACCACCACCACCATGGGATCGCGAACGCCGAACCCGCGGCGCACCTCGCGGTCGTAGATCACGGCCGGCGCCCGGGGCGGCACCAGCGCCTGGCCGTCTGTCCGCAGCTCCAGACGGGCGAGGCCCGGCACCGCCGCCGCCGTGACCAGGGCCACGGCGGCGAGCGTCCGGATGGGATGCCGCAGAGCGGCTTGGGAAAGAGGATTCACACCGGCTACTGCTGCGCCTTCATGGTGACGTTGCCCTTGGTGGTGCCGCCGAAGCCCTGGAGCTTGCCGCTCGTAGTGCCGACGAACCGGATGCTGTAGCCGACGTTGAACGAGCTGTCGACGTTGAACGTGCCATTCGACTGCCGGGTGAGCGTGGTAAAGCCCGGGCTCGGGAAGTCGTTGTTCGTGCCGCCGACGACCTCGAAGACGGCGAAGTCGGGATCGCCGGGGCCGATCGCGCCTTGAAGGAGCTGCATATCGGTCTTGAAGCTCTGAACCCTGGCTCCCGGCGTGCGCGGAGCCGTGGCGACCTGCACGTTCAGGGGCACCGACAGCAGGCGGTGCCAGCCCGCCAGAGCACCCGTTCCAGTGATCTGAAACACGGCAGTGGAGGTAAAGGAGTCCGTGGCCCCGCCCAGGGGACCCCCGGGGGTTTCACAGCCCCCCGTTGTCTCGCAGATGAAGTTCTTGTGAATCGGCGCCAATTCGATCGTCGTGCCGGTGGGCAGCCCATCGATGATCTCATGGACCTGAGTGGCGGTCAGGTACTCGCACCCCGCCGGGGGCAGGTTCACGGTACCCATGCCGTTGTCCGGCACGTTGCACGGCGGCGGGATCTGGGCGTAGGCCACCCCGGAGGCGAGCGCCAGGCCGAGAGCCACGAGCGCCATGCCCTTCATCATCCTTTGCATCGTCCTCATTCTTCGACTCCTTGCATCTGTCTGGCTACCAAGCCAGGGTTGATACCCGAAGGCGGGCCGCGATCCGCTACCACGGCCAGAAAGCGCCCTCACAGACTTATAGTGTCGATTGTTCTAAATTGCGAGCCATCAAGAGGACAAGAGACGAAGGGGGGCCTCGCGGCCCCCCAATCAGGATCGGTCTACTTCGTGCTCGTCGTCGGCGTCGTGGTCGGCGGCGGCACCGGCTTCTCCGCCGGCTTGCGGCGCGGCGGACGGCGGAGCTTCAGGCCGAACTTGAGCAGCAGCTCGTTGTCGAACCCATACTTCGACTGGAGCCCGGCGGCGATACGACCGCGCAACTTCTCCGCCTGAGACATCAGGGTCCTCATCTTCTTGGTGTTGTCCTGGAACTGCGACCGCAGGTCGTCCTGCCGGCTCTCGAACGCCCTCGCATCCACGACGAACCTCTCCAAGGACGTCACGTCGTCGGCCAGATACGGCACCTCCGTCATGACCTCCTTGACGTTCGTGACCAGCACCGACCACCGGCTGGCCTTCTCCGCAAACGAAAACCCTTTGGCTGCCATACTCCTTCTCCTTTCAAGACGTACAACGGTTATCCAGAAGCGGCGAGAGCGACCCATTCGCTCCCTTCCGCGGACTGGCTCGTGGACCACCAGCTCCGTAACGGCGACTATCTAACCACAGGCTTCTCGGAATGTCAACACTGAATCTATACCATCTCCAAAATTACGTCTTAGTCTCCGTTTTTTGACAATCGGACTCCATCTACGGACGATTGGGCTTCACCTTTGGGCGGTTGGGCTCAATCCTCGGACGAGGGGACCTCATCTTTGGACGATTGGGCTTCATCTCCGGGGGATTGGGCTCCATCTCTGGACGGTCAGGCTCAATCTTCGGACGGTTGGGCTCGATCGCTCGTGGCTGTCCCCTGTCGTCCGGCGTTTGGGCTCAATCGTCCGCCGATGAGCTCCAAACGCCGGCCGGACCGCTTTGGTAGACTCTGCGAGCTTCCAAACGGCCGCTACGCGGTCCCAACCGGAGAAGAAGGAGAGCCGATCGTCATGGAGTTCCAGAGCACCGAGCGCTATTACCTCGATCCCGAGCTGGGGGCCATCGTCAACATGGCCATCGCCATGGAGAAGCCCCTGCTCCTGACCGGCGAGGCCGGCACGGGCAAGACGCAGCTCGCCTTCGAGATCAGCCGCTCGCTCGGCATGAGCATCGAGGTGCTGCGCTGCAAGTCCACCATCAAGGGCGAGGAGGCCTGCTACGTGCAGGACACGGTGCTGCGCTTGAACGATGCCCGTTTCGGCACCTCGGGCACGGGCCGGGACGTCAACCACTTCTTCGACTACGTCATCTGGGGTCCCATCGGCCGCGCCTTCAGGAGCGACGAGCGGGTGGTGCTCCTGCTCGACGAGATCGACAAGACCGAGTCGGACGTGCAGGACAACCTCCTCGACGTGCTGGAGGACTGCGAGTTCACCATCCGCGAGGTCAACCAGGTCATCGGCGCACGCAAGCGGCCGGTGATCATCATCACCTCGAACGCCAAGCGCGAGCTCTCGGATCCGTTCCTGCGCCGCTGCTACTGCCACCACATCGCCTTCCCCAATCCCGAGCAGATGCGGGAGATCGTCAACCTCCACTTCCCGGACCTCGACCGCGGCCTCCTCGACGCGGCCCTCGGCATCTTCTACGAGCTGCGGGGACGGGGATTCGAAAAGCCGCCCGCCACCTCGGAGCTGCTCAACTGGCTGGGAGCCCTGAACCACGCCCGGGTGACCCCGGACCGCCTCAACGTCCCCTTCCTCGGCACCCTCCTCAAGCGCACGGAGGACATCCTCTCCTACCGCAGCGGGGGGAAGAGGCCGCGGGTGAATTGAGACTCCCCCATGTTCCTCGACGACTTCATCCTCCGTCTGCGGGAGTACGGCGTGCCGGTTTCGCTGACCGACGCCATCGACTTCTACCAGGGGATGGAGCGCGGCCTCGCGCCGGACCTCGACTCCCTCTTCCTCTTCGCCCGCCTCGCCTTCGTCCGCCGGGTGGAGCACATGGACGCCTACGAGCGGGCCTTCGCCTTCCACTTCTATGGCATCGACCTGCCGCGGGTGGCGGAGGGGGACCCGGAGCTGTTCGACACGCCGCAATTCCGCGAGTGGCTGAAGGAGGCGGTGCGCAAGGGCGAGCTGCCGGCCCACGCGTTGTGGACCTTCCCGCCCGGTGAGCTGATGAAGCGCTTCTGGGAGACCATGCGCAAGCAGACCGAGGCGCATCACGGCGGCAGCCGCTGGATCGGCACCGGCGGCAACTCCCCCTTCGGCCACTCGGGCAACGCCAGCGGCGGCGTGCGGGTCTTCGGGGAAGGAGGAAAGCGCTCGGCCCTCAAGGTGATCGGCGAGCGGCGCTACATCGACTACTCGGACGCCAACATCCTGAGCCACGCCAACCTGTCGCAGGCCCTGGCCTCCTTGAAGAGCCTCAAGCCCTCGGGACCGCGCGACGAGCTGGACCTCGACGCGACCATCTACCAGAGCGCGCGAAACGGCGGCGAGATCGACCTCGTCTTCCGCCGCGCCCTGCTCGACCGCATCGAAGTCGTCCTCCTCATCGACAACGGCGGCAGCTCGATGATCCCCCACGTGGCTCTGACCCGCATCCTCTTCGCCAAGGTGAGGGACCGTTTCAAGCGGCGCGACACCTACTTCTTCCACAACACGATCTACGGCACCGTCTACAAGGACGCGCAGCGGCGGCTTCCCCTGCAAGTCGAGAAGCTCCTCCAGCGCTCGCCCGAGACCCGCCTCCTGATCCTGGGCGACGCCTCCATGGCCCCCGAAGAGCTGCTCTACCCCGGCGGCGCCATCACCTGGGGCACGAACGACGCCGAGCCCAGCCTCCGCTGGCTCGAGCGCCTCCGCGACCGCTTCCGCCACACCGTCTGGCTCAATCCCATCCCGAAAGAGAACTGGCCCGAAGCCTACGGGCGAACCACCATCAAAAGGATCGGCGAGGTCTTCCGCATGGAGGACCTCACCCTGGGCGGGATCAAGCGGGCGGTGGAGTATTTGAACCGGAAATAGGCGTCATCTCCGTATCTCTGCTTGACGACTGGAAGCATACGAAGTAGCGTTCTTCGTATGCGTACGACCTTGGACATCCCCGAGGATCTGATGGACGAGGCGAGAAACCTTCTGGGATTCAAGTCGAAGACAGACACCGTCATCCTCTCGCTCCAGGAGCTGGTTCGCCGCAAGCGGATCGAGGAGCTCAGATCCATGCTGGGCAAGGTCAAGCTGGACATCGACATCCCAGCCTCTCGGCGCCGGCCGCCTCGGTCCTCTTGATCGTCGTCGACACTTCCGTCTGGGTCGCCTCGTTCCGCTTCGATACCAGCGAAGAGGCGCCACGCCAGCCAAAACCTGAATGCTCCTTCGGACGTACTTTTCGCATGGACTCCAACGGCCGTCTGTTGTTCCACGACTTCGAGCTCCGGACGGACAGCGGAGAGCTGTTCCGGGGTGGAGTACCCGTCAAGCTCCAACCCCAGCCCGCGCGGTTGCTGGAGCTACTGGCCCGACGCTCCGGCGAGGTGGTGAGCCGCGAGGAGATCCGCGGCCATCTCTGGGGCGAGGAGACCTTCGTCGACTTCGAGCACGGCCTCAATTTCTCGATCCGCCAGCTCCGGCGCGCTCTCGGCGATGCCGCGGACGCTCCACGTTTCGTGGAGACCGTGCCGCGACATGGTTACAGATTTCTGCCCCAGGTGCGATTCGAGATGGACACTCCTGCACCGGAGTCGCCGGCGGAGCCGAGGCCGTCCCTGCCTCGACTCCGCCGGTGGGGGCTCGCGGCGGCCAAGGCTCTCGTGCTCCTTCTCCTCCTGGGTCTCCAGCCGCAGCCGTCCACTCCTTCCCGCGGTGTGCCGCCCGCGGCTCTGGAGGCCTATGCCGAGGGACGGTTTCTGATTTTGAAGCGACAGTCACCCGGCGATCTGGACAAGGGGATCGCCCGATTACAGCGCGCCGTGCTGCTCGCTCCCCGCTTCGCTCCCGCCTACACCGCCCTCGCCCGGGCCGAGGAGATCGCGCCGGACCGGCCTCGCGCGGAGAAGTTCCCGGCCATCGAGGCCGCGGCCCGCCGGGCCGTGGAGCTCGATCCCGGTCAGGCCGAGGCGCATCTCGTGCTGGCCAGGATTCACTTCCTTCGCGATCTCGACCCGGAGCGGGCGGGCCAGGAGGTCGAAGAAGCTCTGCGGGCCGATCCCAATTCCGCGGAAGCCTACTCTGCCCGTGGAGATTACCTCGCCATTCTGGGCCGTCACGACGAGGCGATCCGGGCCGTCGAGCGGGCGCGCGATCTCGATCCGGAAGGCAAGCTGACGTCTCCGGACCTCCTCTGCTATCACTTTTTCCTGGCCCGGCGCTGGGACGAGGCCATCCGTTGCGGTCAGCGCGTGGCGGCCCTCCTCCCTGCCAGCTCCTATGATGGGCTCTATGCGCAGCTCTGGGTGCTCAACGCCGCCTGGCGCAAGGGGGACACCGAAACCGCGCTCGCCGCGGCCCGAGCCCGGGTGACGGCGCTCGCGAGCATCTTTCCTCCTCCCACGCGTCTGCAAAGCCTTCGCGATTATTGGGAATGGGATCAGGCCCGGAACACTGCGCAGCGTCCCCTCGCCCGGGCCAACCTGGCGCTCGACCATCTCGCTCTCGGCGAGCGGGACCGCGCCCTCGATCTGCTGGAGCAGGCTTTTGCACGGCGTGATTTCTGGTACCTGCCCTTCCTCGCAGTCGATCCCCGCTTCGACGACCTCCGGGGAGATCCACGCTTCGAGCGGCTGCTCAGGAGACGGGCGGAGACGCCTCTGCCAGACGCTTCAGATTCAGCAGCTCCCGCCGCATCATCACCAGATCTCCCGGCGGCAGCACGAGGCGCATCAGCGAACCCATGAGCCTGCGAGGATAGCGGACGCGCAGCTTGGCCAGGAGGCGGCACTCCCGGTCGCTCTTCGGAACGATCAGATAACTGACCGCGACGTCGCCGAACACGCGGCTGGCCGGCGATCCCGGCTTGATGCGGATGGTGATGTGGCGATCCTTCTCGAAATCGATCAGATCGAAAATGGTCGCCACCGTCTGGCCGATCTCCAGGTTTTCCAATCCGGGGATGAGATGTTGCGGGCTCTGCCGGCCCCCGTTGTCGATCCAATCGTAGCTGTAGGGCGCGACCCGGAGCTGGCAGAGCCAGCGGAAAAGGGTGGCGGCCGGAGCGTGGACGGTCACGCCGCGGTAGTAGTCCTCGTCGAGATCATCGAGATCACCGAGATCGCCGGTGAGACGATCGCACGGGAAGGTCATCGCCGTCTCCGAGGGCTCGACGCCCCAGGTCTTTCCGATCACGCTCCCACCACGGCCTTCACCCGCTCGGCCAGCACGCCCGGCTCCAGCTCCTCCAACTCGTAGGTGACGTTGGCCACAGGCTTGTTCACCTGGAGGATGCGGGAGAGGTCGATGGGCGTGCCCTCCACCACCACGTCGGCCGGCGTGGCATTGATGGTGGCTTCGAGCTCGCGGATCTGGTGCTCGCCGTAGCCCATGGCCGGGAGGATCTGACGCGCGTTCGGATATTTCTCGTACGTGGTGCGGATGCTGCCCACGGCGTAGGGGGTGGCGTCCACGATCTCGGAAGCTCCGCCCTGCTTGGCCGCGAACCAGCCGGCGCCGTAGTTCATGCCGCCGTGGGTGAGGGTGGGGCCGTCCTCGATCACCAGGGCCCGCTTGCCGCGGATCAGCTCCGGCTGCTCCACGTGGATGGCCGAGCGGCATTGGATCGCCCGCGCCTTGGGATTGTGCTGGCGGCAGCTCTCCAGGAGTTGCTCGACGTTCTTCGGATCGGCCGTGTCCACCTTGTTGATGATCAGCAGATCGGCCATGCGGAAGTTGGTCTCGCCGGGGTAGTAGCTGGTCTCGTGCCCCGGCCGGTGGGGATCGAGCAGGGTGATGTGAAGGTCGGGCTTGTAAAACGGCGTGTCGTTGTTGCCGCCGTCCCAGAGGATGACCTCGGCCTCGGCCTCGGCCTGGCGGAGGATCTTCTCGTAGTCGACGCCGGCGTAGACGATGAAGCCGTTGTCGATGTGGGGCTCGTACTCCTCGCGCTCTTCGATGGTGGTCTCGTAGCGGTCGAGGTCCTCGTAGGTGGCGAAGCGCTGGGCCGTCTGCTTGACGAGGTCGCCATAAGGCATGGGATGGCGCACGGCCACCACCTTCTTGCCGAGGTCGCGCAGGATGCGGGAGAGATAGCGGGTGGTCTGCGACTTGCCGACGCCCGTGCGCACGGCGGTGACGGCGATCACCGGTTTCGCCGAGCGGAGCATGGTCCGCGTGGCCGAGCAGATGCCGAAGCTCGCTCCCCAGGCCACGACCGCGCTCCCCTTGTGCATGACGTCGAGGTGCGAGACGTCCGAGTAGGAGAACCACACCTCGTCCACCCCATGCTCGCGAATCAGCCCCTCCAGCTCCTCCTCGGCGCGAATGGGGATGCCCTGCGGATACTGCGCTCCGGCAAGCTCGGGCGGGTACGTCCGCCCCTCGATGTCCGGGATCTGCGTCGCGGTGAAGGCCACGACCTCATAGCCCTCGTTGCTGCGGAACAGCGTATTGAAGTTGTGGAAATCCCTCCCCGCCGCCCCCATGATGACGACTTTCCTGCGAGCCATGAGAAACCTCCCGTCGGTTGAACCTAGGGAGAGCATATCGCTGTCGGGGGTGGAAAAACCGGTCGGGGAGGTTGGTTTTGAAAAGGCAGTGCAGCTCCCCTCGACGGAATGGTCGATTTCCTGTACAGTCTCGGTAAACCTTCCCTATGGAAAGGAGTTTCGCCGATGAATCGGACGAAAAAGAAGCTGGTGCTCTCCAAGCAGACGCTGCGCAATCTCACACCCACCGATCTCCACCTGGCCGCCGGCGGAAGTATCGCAGGCGACCCCACGACCGCTACCGGGACGGGGTCCGTCTGCAACAGCTACGGTGGGTGCAACGCTACAGCCCTGTCCTGCACCTGCACCATCCGCAGTTTCGAAATCGAGTGATCCCCTCCTGATCTTGCTGCACGGCCCGGAGAGGTACGACCGGGGCGGGCAGCTTTGCGCCATCTCCTCTTCTCCCCACCCGACAGGTGTATGCTCCTCCGTACGCACGAGCGTCCGCGAAGAGCCCCACGATGCGCCCTGGCCTCCTCCTGGAAACCCTGGAAGCCCTTTGCTTTCAGCAGATTTCGCCGGTAGGGCCCGTCTCCCTCCGGGCCGGGCATCCGCTTTGCCCTGGCTGGGCTGGAGAAACCACGTGCCATGACGGCCGTGCCCGTCGTTGGAGGATTTCGCCTGTGAGGATTCGCATGGTCCGGGGCCTCGTCCTGCTGTTTCTGGCCGCGCTCCCGGCCACCGCTCAAATGGCTCAGGAGGAGGCGCCGCCGGAGACCGCCCTTTTCCTGATCGAGACGATCACCGTCGAGGGTCCCAAGGAGGCGGCGGCCCACATCGTCCGGGCCGAGACGCTGCTGCGCGAGGGGGAGTCGTATTCGGAGGAGCAGCTCCGCCAGGCCATCTACCGGGTGCATCGCCTGCCCTTCGTGCTCGACGCCAGCTTCGCCCTGCGCAAGGGGAGCCGGCGGGGGGCTTATGAGCTGGTGATCGCGGTCCACACCGCCCGGTGGTTCTTCTTCGACCAGTGGATCCGCGCCTACGGCTTCGATCAACCCCTGGACCTGGAGGACGAGACGTTCCATGGCGATCGCTCCAGCGCGGTCGTCGGCGTCGTGGCCGGAGCCCGGATGTTCGTGGGCCGCTCGGGCGAGCTGTTCGGCGCCTTCGATACCCGCGATGGCCTGCAGGTGGGCTTCACCCAGTACGACCTCTTCCAACGCGGCATCCTGGCCAGCGCCGGGATCTCGCGCGAGCTCTGCTGCGTCACCGAGGTGATCCCCCTCGCCCTCGATCCGACTTTCTCGTCCTGGTCGTTCGACTCTTCGCGCAAGCTGTCGCTGGGGATGTCCATCCCCCTGGGCGGCCCGCAATCCTTCCAGGTGGCGCTGAGCGACCGGCGGGGCCAGGCCGCGAGCCATCGCGGCGTGCTGGTGGACTCGCCGGACCGCGTGCGCCAGGTCTTCGTCGCGGGGGACCTCACCTATCAGCGGGCCGAAGCGAAGTGGGTGTACGACACCAGCGACGATCCGCTCCTGCCCACCCGGGGCATCAGCCTCTCGGCCGGAGTCGAGACCGCCCGCTTCGACAGCAACGGCCTGTCCGAATTCGTGTCCGAGCCTCCCTTCACCGGCATCCAGCGGGTAGCCCCCTTCCACTCGGAGCAGGTGGTGGCCGCCTTCTCGGGGATCTGGCACCTCTCGCTCACGCCCAGGCAGACCGTCTCGCTCATGGGCAAGGCCTTCGGCGGACCGTCGCAAATGGACAACCTGCGACTGCGCGATCGCACGGTTCGCGAAGCGAGCGTCGAGTCCTACGGCGTTTCAGCGGGGATCCAGCACGCGGTGACGCTGCGGCGGACGCGGTCCAAGGACGACTTCGTGGACCTGCGCCTGGAGACCGGGGCCGAGATCGGCGTCGAGAAGACCTCTCCCGATTTCGGGCCCAGCCCGCTCAAGCGCTTCTCGGTCTACACCGGCCTCGTCTTCCGCAACCCCTGGGGACGGGTGAGTCTCACCCTCACCTACCTGGACCTTGGAGAGATCGTGCCGTGAGGCGGAGCGCCACGCTGTGGGCGCTGTCGTTGTTCCTGCTGGCCTTCCGGCTGGGAGCGGTCGCGCCGCCGGCCGTAGAGGTGGCCCGCGAGGGGCTGGTGCTCACCCACCTGCCGCCCATCCTCGCCGAGGAGGAAGTCAAGAAGCAGCTCGGCACCGGCCTCACCACCAGCTTCCTCTTCGAGGTCAAGGCGCAGGGCGACGCCGGCAAGTCGAAGGGTGGAGCCCGCGTGGACGTGCGCTACGCCCTGTGGGACGAGATCTATATTGTGACGCGGATCGACGCCACGGGCCGGGTCGTGCGCATCAATCTCCCTTCTTTCGAACGCCTGGGCGAATGGTGGCGGGAGGCGCGCCTCGTGGTGATACGCCCGCCGGCCGCGGCCGCGGCGAGGAGCGTCGAGGTTCGCCTGTCGCTCATCCCCTTCTCCCAGGCCGAGCAGCTCGACGCCCAACGCTGGTTCTCCCAGTCGCTGTCGGCGGAGAGGTCGGGGAGCGCCGGGGCCGTGTCCGGAGCCGTGGAGGACCAGCCCGAATCGTTCAGCCAGGTGCTCAACCTGCTGCTGGCCACCTCCATCGGCCGCACGCCGCTCCTGGAGCTGCAATGGAATGTCGTGATTCTTGGGGATAAAACTGGGGGGAGAACGGGGATAAAACGATGAACCTGCGCTCGGCCGCCGTCACCGTCTGCGGCATGCTCCTTGCCGCTGCCGCGGTGCTCTGGCTCTTCGAACGGCAGATCTCGGCCGCCTGGTTCCGGCTGGGCGTGCAGCCGGAGATCACCGCCACCCTGGAGCAATCCATGGACGACCAGAAGCGGCTCGCCCGCTTCGATCCCCAGGATCGGGACGACTACCGATCCCGTTTCGAAGCCACCCAGACGCTGCTCAACCGTCTGCGCATCCTGGAGCACAACCGGTCGCAGATCACCCGGCGCTGGGAGCTGATCGTCCTCGCCGCGGTCGGCGGGGTCCTCGCTCTGGCCGGCGGCGCCCACCTGCTGCGCCAGGGGCGGCTCGATTCCCGGCTGGAGCGGCTGCGCCTCGCCCTCGTGGCCCTGTCGGCCGGCGAGGAGGACCTCCAGATCGACGACCGCCGTCGCGACACCGTGGGGCGCATCGCCGGCATGATCGAGGAGACCTCGCGGGCCATGGCCCGGGACCGGAAGCGTCTCGCCTATCTCAAAAACCTTTCTGTCTGGCAGGAGACGGCCCGCCGCCACGCGCATGAGATGCGGACGCCGCTGACCGCCGCCCGCCTGGAGCTCTCCCGTCTGCAACAGCTCTTAGTGACTGAGCAAAGCGAGGAGGCACGGCAGGCGGCGCTGAGCGTGGGTGAGGAGCTGGAGCGGCTGGGCAAGTTCACCCAGCAGTTCACCTCCTTCGCCCGTCTCCCCCAGCCGCGGCCGGCCGTGCACGATCTCGGACCCGTGGTGGAGGAGTTCGTTGCCACCTTCGCCGCAGCCTGGCCCAACCTGACGCTGCGTTACGAATCTCCGGGGAAGCCCTTGCCCGCGGCGCTCGATCGCGACATGCTCCGCCAAGTGCTGGTGAATCTCTGCGACAACAGCTCGCTGGCCCTCCGCGCAACCGGCGAGGAGGGGGGTACGGTGACTCTGCGGCCCGGCGAGGCCGCGGGAGGCGTCGTGCTCGACGTGTCGGACAACGGCCCGGGCATCCCGCCGGAGATCCGGCCGCGGGTCTTCGAGCCCTACGTCACCACCCGCCGGGTGGGCGAAGGCATGGGGCTGGGATTGGCCATCTCGAAAAAGATCCTGTTGGATCACGGGGGCGACTTGGAGGTGCTGGCGAGCTCCGGCGCGGGCACCACCTTCCGGCTCACGGTCCCCCGGCAGCGCGAGGATGCGGCGGCATGACGCGGCTATTGATCGTCGAGGACGACGAAAAGATCCGCGGCAGTCTGCTCCTCCAGCTCCGGGAGGAAGGCTACGCGCCCCAGGCCGTGTCCACGGCCGAGGAGGCCCTCACCCATCTCGGGGATGGCCGGGCCACCCTCCCCGAGTTGCTGCTGCTCGACGTGCGGCTGCCGGGGATCAGCGGGGTCGAGCTGGTGCGGCGTCTGGCGGCTCTGCAGCGCATTCCGCCCACCATCATCATCTCGGGCGAGGCGTCGATCAGCGAGACGGTCGAGGCCCTGCGGCTCGGGGTCCACGATTTCCTCGAGAAGCCGTTCTCCCGCGAGCGCCTGCTGCAGTCCATCCGCAACGCCCTGGAGCATCACGCCCTGAAGCGCGAGGTGGCCACCCTCAAGGCCGACCTGCGAGGAGAGCCCCCCATCCTCGGCGCCTCCCCGGCCATCGCCGCCCTGCGCCAGCTCATCTCCCGGGCCGCGGCCACCGAGGCCCGGGTGCTCATCGTGGGCGAAAGCGGCACGGGCAAGGAGCTGGTGGCGAGCGCGCTCCACCGCGAGAGCTCCCGGGCCCAGCGATCGTTCATCAAGATCAACTGCGCGGCCATCCCCCACCATCTCGTGGAAGACGAGCTCTTCGGCCACGCCAAGGGCGCCTTCACCGACGCCAAGATGGCCAAGCCCGGCCTCTTCGAGGAGGCGGACGGCGGCACCCTGTTCCTCGATGAGATCGGGGACATGGACCTCACCATGCAATCCCGCCTGCTGCGCGTGCTGGAAGACGGCCGGGTGCGCCGGGTGGGCGAGACCCGCGACCGCCAGGTGGACGTGCGGGTGCTCGCGGCCACGCACCGCAATCTCGAAGAAGAGGTGAAGGCCGGCCGCTTCCGCGAGGACCTCTACTTCCGGCTCGCCCACCTGCCGCTGCCCGTGCCGTCGCTGCGCGAAAGGCCGGAGGACATCCCGCTCCTCTTCGCTCACTTCCTGGAGCATTTCTGCCGCCAGCACCGGGCGCGTCCGCGGCGCACGGAGCCCGAGGTCTATCCCTATCTGGAGCGCTACGCCTGGCCGGGCAACGTGCGCGAGCTGAGAAACCTCTGCGAAAGACTGGTGGTCTTCGGCGCCGATCCCCTGACCCCGGACCAGCTCCCCTCGACCTTTTTCGCGCCGGCCCAGGAGCCTTCGGGCACGGGTCTCCTCCTCTCCTCGACCAGCCTGCCCATCGTCCCCCTGAAGGACTTCAAGACCCAGTGCGAGCGGGAGTACATCGAAAGCGTTCTCCACCGCACCCGCTGGAACTTCACCGCCGCCGCCCGCCTGTTGGACGTGCAGCGCACCTACCTGCACCAGAAGGTGAAGAGTCTGGGGCTGCGGCGGCCGGGGGCGGTTGGGGAGGAGGGGGAGGAGTAGAAAACAAAAAGGGACAGCAGGGACTGCAAGGACGAAAAGGGCAGAAAAGATCTCCGACGAGATTTTTCGTCCTTGTTGTCCTTTGAGTCCTTTATGTCCTTTAGGTCCCTGCTTTTCGGATTGGTCTTACTCCACGCCCAAGCGCTGCTTGATTGCTGCAAGAACTTCTTCCCACGCAATCCCAGGCTCACCGTTGATGGCGGCACGTGCCCGCCGCTCTATCTCCGCACTCCACTCCTCGACAGGAATCAGCCGGAAAATTCTGGCGTGCTGGCTCGCTTTTTCGAGATCGCCTTCTCGGAGGGCCTCGCGGACTGTATCCAGCTTGCGAGCGTCCTCCAAGGACAAGTAAGGCGCCCAGCCCTCCGGTTCCTCGATCGACTCGACCTCAACTTCAGCGACATACTGACCTTCTCGCACGAGCTTGGTCTGGCGGCGTGTGGTGATGTTGTTGCCCGTGTCTTCCAGAAACGACTCAGGCGTCATAGACTCCCCCTAGTATCCTCTATAGAGGATACACGAACATCCAAGGCGCTGGAAGGGGGAACAGTGGACGACCCGGACGACAAGATGCGGCCCGAGTACGAATTTCGGGGAGGCGTCCGCGAGAAACACGCCGCAGCCTACCGGCGGGGTCACACCGTGAAGATCCATCAACCGGATGGAACTACAACTTTGCAGGACTACGCTCCAACTCCTACTTCACCTCCAACTTCCCCTCCGCCCCCAACACCCCCGCATACCCATCCCCGGAGAGCCAGGACTTCGCCGCGGCGTCACCCTTCAAATAAGCGTCCCAGAAAGCCGTAGAGCCCTGGAGGATCAGCTCCTGGAATTGCCGGTCCTTCTCTCCCCCGCCAGCCCGCCTGGGGCGACCCGAGAAGATCATGTGGTCTCCACCCTGGAAGGTGACGAGGTATTGTCCAGGCGCCTGGATGCGATCGAACGGGATGCGACGCTCCGCGGCTTTGGTATCCCCGATGGGGCTGTCGTCCAGAGTGCCCGTCATATGGAGGATGGGGAGGGCGATCTTCGCGTAGGCGCGATCGAGATCCCCTCGTCTGGACACGGGCGCGCTCATCTCCACGGCGGCTTTGATTCTCGGATCGGCCAGGGAGGTCTCCTGCCGCAATCCGAAGCTCTGACCGGCGATGGCGAGCGTGGTCCAGGCGCCGAAGGAGTGGCCGGCCATGCCGATGGCGTGGAGATCGAGACGGCCTCGCAGCGGCGAGACATCGCGGTTCAGGGCCTCCACACGATCGAGCGTGAAGCTCACGTCCTGGGTCCGGTTGAGAGCGTTGCGAGGGTCCGCGGCAGCCTGGACCATGGCCCTCGCCGGCTGGGCGTTCCCCTTCCAGACCGCGTCGTCGCTCCCCAGATGCTGGACGTGGACCGAGACGTATCCGCGGCTCGCCCAGTGACGGCCGAGGTATTCACATCCCTCGCGCGAGCCGCCGAGGCCGTGGGAGAAGATGATGACTGGGAAAGGTCCCTGGCCCTTCTCCGGGTAGTAGATCTTCACCGGCACCTTGCGATCGCGGGTGGAGTCCGTCCAGTCATAGGAGACGGTGGCAACGGTATAGGAGCCTGGAGCTGGAGCCTGCGCCGGCCGGGCGACGAGAGGCGTGACCAGGAGGGCAACGAGACAGAGAAAGGTGAGAGCTCGTTTCATCATAAGGATTGAACCCCTGGATCAAGACGTTCCTGCGGTTGCCGTCGCAGCCCGGGCCAAAGCCGCCTTGAGCTTCTCCACGTCCACGGGCTTGACGAGATGCTCCAGGAACCCGGCCTCGCGGCTGCGGCGCAGGTCCTCCTCCATGCCGTAGCCAGAGACGGCGATCCCCTTGAGGCCATAGAGGTCGCGCAGCTCGCGCATGAGGTCGAAGCCGGTGCCGTCCGGCAGGCCGAGATCGCTCACCACCAGGTCGATCTCGTGGCTCGCGGCCTGGGCCCGGGCGGAGCGCAGGTCCTGAGCGGTGATCACGTCGTGGCCCGCGATCTCGAGGAGGGCGGCCATCACCTCCAGGGTGGGCTCGTGATCCTCCACCAGGAGGAGACGCAGGCCCCGCGGAGTTCCGGCGCCGGCCGTGGCCGTGACCTCCTCGGCACGGGGCGGGACCACGGTCGCCAGGGTGACGGTGAAGGTGGCGCCGTGCCCGCGGCCGGAGCTCATGCCGGTGAGCGTGCCGTGGTGCTGATCCATCAGGGCCTTCGAGATGGCGAGCCCCAGGCCCAGACCGCCGAAGCTCCGCGTCACCGTTGGGTCCCCCTGCTCGAAGGCGTTGAACAGGTGGGGCAGGACCTCGGGCTCGATGCCGATGCCGTGATCGATGACCTCGATCTGGATCTTCCCCGTCTCGGGATTGCCGGTGCGCACCGCGATGCGGCCGCCGGCCGGCGTGAACTTCACGGCGTTCTTGACCAGGTTCCACAGCACCTGCCGCAGCCGGCCGGGATCGGCCCAGACGTGGGGCTCGACCGCCGCGGCGGCGATCTCGATCTCCAGGTGCTTGTTCCCCGCCTCCTCGCGGCAGATCTCCGCCACGTGCTCCAGCACCTCATGCACGTCGACGACCTCGAAGTGGAGGGAGAGCTTGCCGCGGGTAATGCGGGTGAGGTCCAGCAGGTCGTCGATCAGCTTGGCCTCGAGCTCGACGTTGCGCTGGATCATCCGCAGGTCGTCCCGCAAAGCGCGGGGCAGCTCGGGCGAGCCGGCGAGGGCGGCGACGCGCAGCAGAACGGGGGTCAACGGGGTTCGCAGCTCGTGGCTCAAAGCCGCGAGGAAGCGGTCCTTGGCCTGGCTCGCGGCTTCAGCCCGGCTGTAGAGACGGGCGTTGTCGATGGCCAGGGCGGCGCGGGCTGCCAGCTCCTCGGCGAGCTCCAGGTCCGCCGGTCCCAGGACGCGGTGGGATTCGGACGTGGCCACGGACAGAGCGCCCAGGGTCTCTCCCCGGGCGGCCATGGGCACGGTGAGGAACGAGCGGGGAGACAACTGGTGGTAGATGTGGAGGAGCCTGGGGTCGTGGGTGATCGCTTCAGGCACATCGGGAGGGATCTCGGATACCAGCACGCTGCGGCCGGTTTGGACCGTCTGCCAGAGCTTGCTCCCCGGGGTCGTGGCCGAAATCTGGTAGATCTCCCCCAGAGTCTGCAACAGGGATTCCTGAGCCGGATTGACGTGACGGCAGGCGACCTGACGCAACACCTCGCCCTCCTGGACCTCGAAGACGAGGGCGTAATCCCCGAGCCGGGGCACCGCCAGCTCGACCAGACTGCGCAGCGTCTCCTGGGGATCGAGCGATTCGGAGAACACCCTGCCAGCTTCGGCCAGCATCGCCACCCGGTCGTCCGCCCGCTTGCGCTCCGTCAGGTCCAGCACGAAGCCGACCATCTCCTCGGTCGACGGCAGGAGCGCGGCCCCGAAGAGGACGGGCAGGCGGGAGCCGTCAGCCCGCAGCAGCTCCTTCTCGTAGGGAGCGCAGGCACCGCTCGCCATCAGCTCGACGATGGCCCGCTCGTCGGCTTCCGCCCAGCCGGAGGGCGTCATCTCCACCCAGTTGAGCTCCCCCCGCGCCAGCTCCTCGCGGCTGCGGCCGAGCATGGCGAGGAAGGAATCGTTGGCATTGGTGATCCGCGCCTCGCGATCGGCGTAGAGGATACCGGCCGGCAGGTGCCGCAGCACCGAATGAAGGAGGGGCAGCCCGGAATCGAGTCGGTGGGCCGGGCCGCGGCCGAGCCAGTGTCGGAGGAATGGATGCAACAGGATCGCCTCGAGAATCCAGGATCTCCGGGGGAGCACTATAGCAGAGCCCTCACCCCTACCCCTCTCCCGCCCCCTCGCCACCCCCCTCACCGGGAGAGGGGAAAGAAGAAGCTCCCCCCTGTCCGTTCTCTCCTTGTTCGTCCGTATTCGTCCTTGCCTGTCCGTGTTTTTCTTGCTTTTCTCCCTCTTCTCCCGGTGAGGGGGGTGGGAGGGGACGGGAGAAGAGGGCCGGGGTGATGAGGGGCTCACTCCCGCGCCAGCACCTCGCCGTGAGCGTTGAGAAGGACCTTGCGCGGCTTCTTCGGCAACTTCAGCTTGACGTCCACCGGCACGCTCGCCTCGCCGACCAGGGGGAGCATGCCCACCCGTGCCGTCGCGTTCTTGTCGAATTCCACGTAGATGGGGACGAGCGCGCGGAAATCCTTCGAGACCCCTTCCTGGCGGATGGTGCCGTGGATGTGGGTCTCCTCTCCGGCGGGCTCCGCCTTGAGGTCCTGCGTGTAGTGCGGCACCTCGGTGCCATAGACCCACTGATTGAAGAACCAGTCCATCTTGCCGTCGCCCGTGGCGTTCATGGCCGGCACCATGTGGCGCTCCACGACCTTCTGGAAATCGGCGGTGGAGGCGAACTTGCCGCCGTAGGTGGTGGTGTAGTCCTTCATCATTTCGATGAACCGGGCGTCCGGATCCTTCGAGCTGCCGTCGTACATCAGCATGCGCAGCATATGGAGCACATAGCCCCCCTTGGGATAGATGAGGCCGCCGGCCGACGGGGTCTTCTGTGTGGACAGGCGCCAGCCCTGGGTGATGGGGCCCGCCTGATAAGGCGCCTCGATATTGCCAGGGGTTCGCTCCAGGATCGCCTTGCGCCGCTCGCGCCAGAAGCGGTCGTACTCGTTCCAACCCTTGACGTGCTGCACGGCCAGAGCGGCGGAGAACTCCGCGAAGCCCTCCTCCAGCCACTGGTCCCGGTAGGTTGCGGCGCCCACCCTGTGGCCCCACCATTGATGGGCGAACTCGTGATACCCCACCTGATCGATGAAGTCCACGGCGCGTTCCATACCGAGCCGCTGGCGCTGGGTGCCGTCCAGAAATGAGATGTAGGGCATGAAGATGAGCATCGGCCAGGACTGCCCGAAGTTGGGATCCGACTGCTGGGTGATGGCCACGTGCGTCTGCGGCAGCGGCCCGAAATAGGCGGTGAACAGCCGCGCCGAGTTGAGGCCGTCCGCCAGCGATGCATCCGCCAGACGGGATGTATTCATCTTGCCCAGGCTCGGGCCCGGAGCGCCTGTCTCGGGATCGGAATTGATCTCCCCCAGTGCGTCGCCGCTCATGGCGGCGTTGATCTCCCGGATGATGTCGGGAGTTCCAGGATTGGTGTAGACGGCGACGTCGAGCTTGCTCGTCTCGTCAGCCTTCTCGACCTTCTTGAACTTGCCGTAGTTGAAGCCCGCCACCTGGACGGGGATCTCCGTCTGCCAGCGCGAGACGCTCTGATTGCCCTCCGTCTTCTCCTCGACCTGCTGGCCCACCGAAATGATCTCGTTGCCCGCCGGCACGCGGTAGGTGAGATTGAACAGAGCCGGATCGGAGAAGACCCCGAGATTGGGATACCAGCTTTCCCGCGCTCCCACGTAGTAGTTCTTGTCACCGCCGTCGATCAGCACCTTGTCGCCCTTGTAGGCGAGACGCAGCAGCACAGTCGCCCCCTTGGCCAGCGGCTCGGGGAAGACGACGGCGGCGTTGGCGTCCTCCTTGTCAGGCTCCTGGATGAACGTCACGGGCTTCCAGGCCGGCTCGGCGCCCGCGATCTCCACGGCATAGGTGGCGCCGTCCTGGAGCCGCAGCGTGGACGCCAGATGCACGGGCAGGACCCGCACGCCGTTTACCAGCGCCTTGAACCGGAGCGTCGTGGTGCCCGCGAGATCGGCATCCTTCGCCACCGTGGTGTCCACCGTGTAGTCGAGGGCGTCGGCGAGGCGCTTCTCCGGGCTCTTGCGCTTGAGGTCCACCTCGGCGCGGCGGTCGCACTCATACCAGAGGCCGCCGCGGTTGGGATCAGCCACGAGGAAGATCGTGTCCTCGCCGCCCAGGCGGGCGAAAAGACCCAGGGCCTCGGCGCCGTCAGGATCCACGGCCGCCAGCGCTGGGGAGACCTTCTTGCCGTCGATGAGCGCCATGAACACCCCGCTCATCAATCCCGGACTGTTGAGTAGGTCCTTGAGCAGCCGCACGTGGAAATTGATCCGGAAATCCTTACGCTGCTGCTTGAGATAGCGCTCGTAGACCTCGGCGGCGTGGGGATCGGGCGATCCGGTGCGTACCGGCGCGTGGAGCTCGATCTCCTGGGCCGTGTCGTCGGCGAACAGCAGCACGAGATCGTCGAAGTCGTCGGAGAGAGTCTCGAAACCCTTGGGATCGGCCCCGGAGGAGAGGGCGAGCTGCCGCCGCTCGTTCTCCGTGGCCGGGCTCAGCCGGTAGCTCCCATGGCCCACGAACACCGCCCCCACTGTGCGCCCCCCTACCGGCTTGAGGAGGTGGAACGCCCCCGAGTCGAACTGGAACCGGAAGACGTCCCGCTCCAGCACCAGACCGCTCACCGGCACCGACCGGCCATCCGGCCGCGCGTTGCGCAGCTCGGTGTAGGACGGGTCCGTGGCGGCCGGGAGGGCGACAGGGAGGAGCAGCAGGATGACCGGAAAGAACAGACGGAGAAGCGTCGAGGATCGATACACGGGAGGGCCTCCTGGACAATTTTCTAGAATTCTACTGAGATCGGGTCTGATGGGTCAACCCCGTGAGGACGAGCAGCGGGACCATAGTAGGATCGGCTGGAGCCGAGGCGCCCATGGTACCGAGAATCCGGCAGATCCAGAACTGCTCTCGATCGCCCCACCGGCCCAACGGGCCGGGAGACCCCAGCCCGGGGCTTCTGAGGCCGAAGGCCGATGCCCCGGGAAAAAGGGCACACACCATCGTTGCGGCCTGAAAGGTCGCGAGAACCCGGCTCGATAAAACGTGGAATGGAAGCTCTCGCAGCCTTTCAGGCCGCAACGCTTTGTCATCCCTCCACCCGGGGCATCGGCCTTCGGCCTCAGCCCCGGGCTGGGGTCTCGCGGCCCGTTGGGCCGAACGGTGGCCGGCCATCGTGACTGGAGCTTCAATCGGATTATTTGCATTCCGCTCTTAGACAATCCTCAGGTTCAGGTATATCCTGAATCCGTCGCTCTTCGCAAAAGGTCCTATGAACGTACGCGCCTTCTTGCTGCTCGTCGTCTTATGGCTCCTGGGGCCGACCTCCGTTTGCGCCGCGGAGGCGTCGCCGTCCCCGGGGCTTCTCTTCTCGCCGGAGCGTCCCGCCGGGGCGTACCTGGCGTCTTGCGGGTCGCGGTATAGCTCCGGGGACGTCGCCTGCGTCTGCGGTTGGTTCGAGGACCTTTCGGGGGAAGGAGTGCTGATCGATGGCCGGCCGGCAGGCAAGCCGGTGACGGCGTCCCGGAACATGCTCTGCTTTCATCTCCTCCAGGCCGGCAGTCACCACATCTCCGGCGATCCGGCGCGCTTCTCCAAGATCGAGGAGCACGAGGTGTTCCGAATCGTGCACTCGCCGATCAAGACTCTGGTGGGTAGCACGTCGGTCCCCATCACCTGGACTGTGGCTGGAACCGACAAGCCTGTCTGGCTCGACTTGCGCAACCTGACGCCCTGGCTCGCCGATCTCGCGGAAGGCAACCAGCAGAGGGCCCTCACTTCCGGAGGCGCAGTCAACGCGGTCACCCGGGAGCTGACCACCCATGGCGCCCCTGGGCATGTACGTCTGACCTCGTGGGTGGCGGACGGGCCTCCCGAAAGCAGAGAGTCCAGCCGGACCGGCGAGGAGCCGTCCTCTCCTGGCGACCTGGCGCGCCGGGCTCTCGTCGAGCAGATGTTCCAACTCGGGCTGAAGGCTGCAGCGGCGCGATTCGAGGCCGCCGTGCGCGAGCTCCCTACGGTCAGAGGCGAACAGCTCTATCGCCGGGAGGATGTTTCACGCCTGCTCGAAAGCACCCGGGACGACCTGCTGCGGAATCTTCCCGCACCAGAGCTGGCGGCGTTCCGCGACTCGGTCGAGGATTTCTTCGACGAAGCACTGCGCGGGCTCCCGACCCAGACCTCCCGGTCGCAGGGCCCAGGTATCCGCTTCGCAGCCTTCCAGACGGGAGCCTCGGCGCATGTGGAGAAGAGCACCGTCGATCGGATCATCGCCGAGATCCGGAAGCTCTTCGCTCTCAGCGAAGGCCCCCTCATGCGAAGACTCTGTGTCCGATCCACTCCGGACCAGGCGACAGCTCGTCTCTACCCCCAAAGCTTCCCTTCGGATTCTAGGATCACTTCGACGGTCTCGATCGTCACCCTGGCCATCGGAAAGTACATGTATGAAATCAGCAAGGATGGCTTCAAGACGATCGCCTACTCAGTGGATCTGGTTTGGGATCCACAGCCAGTGCTGGATTGCTCCCTGATACGCTTACGAAAAGCAGGGGACGCAACGCCGTGCCGGCTCCTACCAGCCGCGAAAGAGTGCCCCTGGTCATGACCGAGCCAGCAGTCGAAAAGCCGAAGATCCCGGCGCCGCCGCCGCTGAGCCAGATCCTGGTGCGGCGCATCCTCGGGTTCGGCGTCTGGGTGGCGATCGGGCTGGCACCGTTCCTCGGAGCATTCCGAGTCCGCCCCTTCGTGAGCCTGCTGGAGCTCTACCCCTACTCCTCGCGCCTGCAGGTGTTGGCGCTCTCCGGCTTTCTCATGGGAGTGATCGCTTTGGTGATCGAGAACGTGGGGACCGGCCGCCTGACGCGGAAGTCGCTCACCAGGTCGTTCCGCAACGCGTTGATCACCCTGACCGTCAGCTTTCTCTTCTTCGTGGTCTTCTATCAGTTCCTGGTCATAAAAGTGGAGGGCCAACCCTCGCCTCCACCTGCCCCGCCGGTGACGCAGGCTTTCGTGACGGGGGGCCTGACCGTGCCGGCCCATTCGCCGGACTGCAAATGTCGTGTAGGCCAGGAAGCGAAACAATGTATTGAGAAAATCTCGCTCAGCGAGACCAACGTGCGGACCTGTTTCGGCCCAATGCGGGTGACGTTCGCCAGCCTTTTCCTCCTTCTTCTGTACCTGACTCTGACGGGGAGCTTCGCCGCGAGCGTGGGCATCTTCGTCCTGCGGCAGAAGATGGAAAAGGACCGGGGCCGGACGGGTAGAAACGCGGCCCCAACCTCTTCCTGATCGCCCCCCTCACGGCACGTCGTAAGCATCCGTCTTCTTCCCCTGCAGATACTTGTCCAACCACGCCACGATGTGCCGCAGGCGTTCGATGCGGTGCCAGGGCTTTCCCGAGCGGGAAAGCTCGTGGCTCTCGTCCGGGAAGCGCACCATCACCACCGGCTTCTTCAGGTACTTGAGGGCACGGAACATCTGCTCGCCGCCGGCTCCGGGCGGAGTGCGGAAGTCGGCTTCGCCTTCGATGAGCATCAGAGGCGTCGTGACTTTCGCTATGTGCGTGATGGGCGAGCGGCGGGCGAAATCCTCGGGATCTTCCCACGGTGCGCCGCGGAACCAGGTGGGACGGAAGAGGGTGAAGTCCGCCGTGTACCAGAAGGCCGCCCAGTCCGAGATCGAGCGCTGGGCCGCGGCGGCGGCGAAGCGATCGGTCTGGGTCACGATCCAGTTGGTGAGGATGCCGCCGCCGCTGCCGCCCGTCACGCCCAGCCGCTTCGGGATCGGCGATCCCGCGCTTGACCATCTCGTCCACTCCTGCCAGGAGGTCCTTGGCGTCGTCGCCCGGGAACTCGTACTGGATGACGTTGCCGAAGTCCTGACCGTAGGTGGAGCTGCCCCGCGGATTCGGATAGATCACGACGTAGCCCCGGGCCGCCATCCACTGCATTTCGTGGAAGAAGGTGTAGCCGTAGGCCGAGTGCGGGCCGCCGTGGATGTTGAGGATCAGCGGGTATTTCTTCGACGCATCGAAGTCCGGCGGCTTCTGTACGAAGCCGTGGACCTCCCTGCCGTCGAAGCTCTTGTAGACGACCTCCTCCGGCGGCGTGAGGTTGAGCTGGGAGAAGAGCTCTTGGTTGGGCCGCGCAATGGCGGTCAGCTTCCCGGTAGCGGTATCCAGAGAGTAGAGGTCGCCGAGCACCAGGGGGGTGGAGAGCACCAGGGCCATGCGCGAGCCGTCGGGCGTCGCCGAGAAGGAGACGACCTCCTGGTCGCCACGCGTGATGGGCTGGATGGCACCGGTCGCCACGTCGATGCGCGCCAGGTTGGCCCGGCCCAGCTCGGCCGTGACCACGTAGAGGGAGCGGCCGTCCCGGCTCCAGACGATGGGGTGCGGGCTGCCTCCTCGCGGGGGATGCTGATCGGACCCGATGCCGTCGCCGATGTCGCCGTTGTAGCTCGGGGTCAGGTTGCGCGCCTGGCTTCCCGCCGCCGTGCCGATGACGAACAGATCCGACTGATTGTAGGAGCGCGGCTTGTCGGGGTTGGCGAATCCGGTGAAGGCGACCCAGCGGCCATCGGGGGAGAGGTAGTAGTCGTCGAGGCCGCCGTGGAAACGGAAAACCTCGCGGGGCTCACCGCCGTTGGCGGGAATGGCATAGAGGCTGTTGTCAGGCTCCTCGTAATAAGGCTCCTTGAACCGGTCCGCCACGAAATAGATCGTCGAGCCGTCCGGCGACCAGTCCTGACCGCCTTCGCCGAGCGGGCCCGAGGTGATCTGCTTCGGCTCTGGCGCCTTTGCGCCATCGGCCGGCACGGCCACGGTCCAGACATGGCCGAGGTGGGTCCGATCGGCGTAGCCGCCGCCGTTGAAGCGGTAGACCGCCCGGGTGATCACCCGCACGTCGCTCTCCCGCTCCTCGTCGGCCTTCTCGCCTTTGTCCTTCTTCTCATCGTCTTTCTGAGCCTTGTCCTTCTCTTTCTTCTGCTTCCTCCACTTTTCGAGATCCTTGGCGTTGGCGGCGGAATCGAAGACGATGCTCTTGCCGTCCGGCGACCAGACGGGGTTGCCGGCGCCCTGAGGCAGCTCGGTCAGCGCCACGGCCTCCCCTCCCCGGGTGGAGATGAGATAGATCTGGGCATCCCCCTTCTCCGGAGCCCGCACGAAGGCGAGCCGCGTGCCGTCGGGCGACCAGCGGGGCGAGCGGTCGCGAGGACCGCTGGTGAACGGTCGCGGCGGCTCGCTGCCATCCGTGGGAACGGTCCAGAGGGCCGTGTCGTAGCCCTCCTTCTTCTCATTGATGGTGACGCGGACGTAGACGACCTGCTTGCCGTCCGGAGAGATCTGGGGATCGGCCGTCCAGACGAACTTGAATAGGTCCGTCTCGGTGATCGGCCGCTTCTCCGCGGCGGGCAGGACCTGCGGGGCGGCGAGGACCGCGACGGCGATGAGCAGGGCGGCGAGGGATCGGTGACGTCTGCTGAGAGCGAAAGGCATGGCGATGGGATCCTCCAATTCGGGAAACCTACTCTATACGGAGCGGCTGACGAAGGGTTGCATCAGGCCCGATCCTCCCTCCCCCGTGCACCGGGGCAGGGAGGATCGACGGCTGATTTCAACAGGAGGGGATTCTAGAGCGGGCAGGTGCCATGGGACGGGCACCAGTGATAAACGCCGTCGCAGTAGGCATAGCACCTGTTGACCTTGAAGCAGTCGCCGCTGGTCCCCGTGCAGGACACCGAGCCGCTGGGCAAGCAGGTTGCCGTGGCGCTGCAGGTCACCGGACAGGCGGGGCAATTGGTGGTCACACCGTCAGCGGTGCACGACCCTACCGTCCCAGGGCAGGAGGAGTTGGTCGCCGTGCAGGTGTTGCCCGAGCAAGGAACCGTGGAGCCATTCCAGCAGTTGGCGACACAGGACGACTTGGGGGCGATCCGCGGGCGCTTGGCCGCATCCTGGGGCTGCGGGAGCGACCCCGAGGTCCGGTGCCGACGAGGGCGCGAAGATCGCGGCCAGGAGGGCATCCCCCGCCGGATCCGTAGAAGCGGCCAGGGCCGGCAGGGCACAGAAAGCCAGAGCGAGCACTGTGAATCCAAGAAGCAATCTTCTCTTCATCTTCAATTCTCCTTAAAGAGAAGTCCGAGAAAAAGCAGACCGGCGGTCCGGAGGCCGCCGGTCTGGGAGTGGGGGAGTAGACTTCAGTTGCCACCGAGAGTGGTGCTGGGGAACTGGTCCTCCGTGGGGATCGGGCCTGGGCGTACAGGGGCCGGCGGGTTGTCGCAAGCGACGATCACAGCCACGCAGTGGAGGTGTACGCAGTACCAGTTGGGAGTATAGGGATCGGTGCACCGGCGGCAGCAGTGGCACGATTGAGCCGGGCACAGCGCTACCTCCGACGCTACCGCTGCGGGATCCACTCCGGCGACGAAGTTCGAAGGCGCGGGGAGCAGGGTGTCGGGGGTACGGTCGCCGTTGGTGTCGACCCAGACTTGACCCCGACGCTGAACTGCCAGCTTGGCGGCTCCTCCCTTGGAGTACGCCCACACCGAGGTCGTGCCCGGGCCGAGGCTGATCTGATTCTTCACCTCGCGGCGCTCGCCCGCGCCGGAGACCGGCGTGAACACCAGCTTGACGTTGAGGTCCAGCGGTGCCACGTAGTAGCCGCCGCTGTCGCTGGTGCGCATGATCTTCATCTCCGTGATCGGCTGCTCGTCCGCCAACGACGCCGTGACGTCATAGCTGCCGCACTCCGTCTCGATGGGCTTGACGCTGGCGAGCGACAGGGCCAGGAGCTGGATGCGGGTCTTCCCCTCGCCCTTCTCGTTGAAGGTCGCCGTGTCGAGCCGGCGGACGATCGTATCGATCTCCCCCAGGGCCGTGGCCGGCGAGGTCGACAGCGGCACGCCCTTCATGTTGATCTGGCCACTGAAGGCCTTCGACTTCTCGCAGAAGAAACCAGCCGGAATCGGATTCTCCGAGAAGCTGGTAAAGGTGAACCCGGTCGTGGTGTGCCAGAGGTCGGCACCGCTTTCGGCAGGCTCAGTGGCGAAGGCCGGGGCAGCCGCCAGCAAGGCCAGCAGCGCGACGCACCAGAGACACCAAGTCCTTGATCCTTTCACCTGCATTGCTTCCTCCTTTCTTCACCAAGGATCCGGACGGCAGGCACGAGCGCAAGCATCCGGATCCGGAATGGCTCGGAGGCAACAACCCAACTTCTCTCAGGAGTAGAACCAGGGCCTCTACATGAGACGGTGCAGGAAACTCGAATTTGCGAGCCTGGTGCGCCGCAGACCCCTAATCCGAGGGCTTCGACCCGGCTCCGCAGCCGGGCGAGGCCCCTGGGAGGGGGTGCCGAGCTTCTAGAAGCGGTTATGCAGCCAACTCGCGGGCATGGAGGATCTCACGGCGCTGCAGTGGGCGAACCTCTCCGACCTCGAGGGTCGCGACCGCTATCGTCTCGCCCTCTCCGGTGATGAATTCGACCTCTACCGCTTCCCCATCCCGGTACCGATGCACCACCGTGCCGACGTCACCTTCCTCAAGGCCGTAAGCAGGCAGGGCGCGACGTAAGACAACCAGGTCTAAATCATTGATGATCATCTCTTTACCTCTGACACAGGCCTTCTCCCCTCAGACAGTCCGCACGGAGCCGCTCAGCTCAGCGCTTCCACCCGGCTCCGCAGCCGGGCCAAGCCCTGAGAGGCGGTGCCGAGCTCTTCGCGGGCTGTATTCAGCCGGTCGCGCTCGGCGCGCACGAAGCGGGTGTAGGGCCCGATGGCCTCGTCGATGCGCCGCAGGCTCCCCTCGATCTCGCGGTCGAACTGCGTCGTCAAGGAGCCCATGAGCTGCTCGCGCATGGCGGCGATCTTCTCTTTCAGGTTCTTTTTCGCGTCGTGCCGGCGGTTGGGGATGATGAAGAGACCCAGGATGGCCACGGCGCTGGCCGCGAGGATGCCGGTGAAGTCCGCGGCCGCGGTGACGGCGAGGTGGGTGAGCACGGCCCCGAGCCCCAGGGCTCCCACTTCGGCGATGGCCGTGCCCGCCACCGCCACCTGCACCGAATCCGCCAGACGGGAAGCCTCCCGCTCGCGGTCGAAAGTCTCCACCGACCGCTGCGCAGCCCGGCCCACGCTGTCGAGCAGCCGGGTGCGATCGAAATCGAAGCTGCGGCCCACCTGGCCCACGATGCGATCCGCGTGTTCCTGGCGCCGGCGGGCGAGATGCTCGGTCACCGCCTGCCATTGACGGAGATCGGCGTTCACCAGCCAGTCGATGATCTCCGTCACCCGCCGCTCCACCCGCTGGGGAAGGTCGGCCACCACCACACGCTCGAAGTCGGCCTTCATCTTCGACTTGTTGATGAGGTCGAAGACGCGGGTGATGCGCATGGTGTCGTCGAAGAAGGCCATGCCGCGGTTCTCGAGCTCGTGGAGGACGACATCGACGTCGGCCAGCCGGAAGCGGAACTCCCGCTGCATGTCCTCCTTGTAGAGGGCCATCTGGCGCTCGATGTCCTCGATGGCGCTGAAGTCCTCCTTGAGCAGGCCCAGCCGGCGATCGGTCACCTCCAGGTACTTCCCCGCCAGGTGCTCGCCCACCCCCAGGGGGTTGAGGAGCTTCAGGCGCACCCGCTCCTTCTCGTCCAGCGTGCCCGCGATGTAGCGCTCCAGGGCCTCGAAGCGGCTGCGGGCGAGGAGACCGGCGTCGCCGGATTCCTTGGCTCTGAGGGCGAGGCGGGAAGCCACGGGGAAGATCTCGGGCTCGGCGCCCAAGAGGGTTCGTGCATTGCCGGCCACGAACTCCACCACCCGGGCCACATCCTCCTCGGTCTCCAGGATGTCCACCTTGTTGATCACCACCACGATCTTCTTCCCCCAGTCGCGGATGCCCTGAAGGAAGGCGCGTTCGCTCTCGGTGAACGGGCGGTCCGCCGAGGTGACGAAGAGCACCATGTCCGAGCGGGGGACGAACTCCCGCGTGATGGTCTCGTGCTCGCGGTGGATGGCGTTGGTGCCGGGGGTATCGACGATGTTGATGTCGCGCAACAGCTCGACCGGCGCGGTGATGACGTCGAGGGCCGCCTCGACGGGAATGTGGTCCACGGCCGGACCGTGCTTGACCACGTGGACGCGGGTGGTGGTGGGAGTGACCCCCTCTTCCAGCACCTTGCTCCCCAGGAGGGCGTTGATGAAGGCGCTCTTGCCGGCGTTGAACTCGCCGGCCACCACGAGGAGGAACAGCTCGTCGAGCTGGAGGGCCGACCGCTTGAGGGTCTCCTGGTCCTCCCCCGCGGCGTCGAACCGTGCCAGGGCCTGCTGCAGGTCCGCCAGCAGCCGGCGGTTCTCGGCCAGCAGCTCGTCCTGATTTTTGTTGAGGATACGCCGCAGCATGGTCGTCCTCCCGCCCGGGGAAAACATAGCACGGGGCGTGCCGGGGGACCCTCATCACCCCGGCCCTCTTCTCCCGCCTCCTCCCACCCCCCTCACCGGGAGAAGAGGGAGAGGTTTGTCTGAAGAAAAAGCAACTCCTTTAAGCCCCCTCTCTCCCGGCGGCCGGGGGGGAGGCTGGGAGAGAGGGGGTTGGGGGAGTGAGGGCGGGAGGGGGCCGGCCGAAGTCCAACCGGGATCGGCCCTGAGGTCAGCCCTCTGATGTAAGCTCCCCCGGACCCAATCAACCGAGGGAGCCCCGCTTGAGCACCACGCCAACTCCACCTCCGAAGAGACCCGGCACCCTCCACAGCCTCCGGGGGGCCTTCACCTCGTGGCGGACCGCCTCGGTGACCCTCATGTCCTTTGCCTCGGGCATGCCCCTGGGGCTGGTTTGGGTCGCCATCCCCGACTGGATGCGCAAGTCGGGCATGGACATCCGGATCGTGGGTCTCATCACCCTGGCGCAGGCGCCGTGGACGTTCAAGTTCCTCTGGTCGCCCCTCATGGACCGCTTCGTGCCGCCGAAGCTGGGCCGGCGCCGCGGTTGGGCTGCCATCGCTCAGGTGGCCCTCTTCGCCCTCACCCTCGGTCTCGCCGGCGTCGGCAACCTGCCGGACACCCCATGGGTGGTGGCCGCGCTCGCCTTGGGCCTCGCCTTCGCGGGCGCCACCCAGGACATCGCCATCGACGCCTATGCCGTGGACGTCCTGCGCCCCGACGAGCAGGCGGTGGCCGTGGGAGCCCGGAATGCCCTCTATCGCGCCGGTATGCAACTCGCCGGCAGCTTCTCCATCACCCTGGCCGGCCACTGGGGATGGCCGGCGGTCAACGTCTTCCTCGCCTGCCTCTACCTCCCCATGCTGCTGGTCACCGTCAAGGCCCCCGACCCGGCGGACGTGGCCGTCGCCCCCAAGACCCTCAAGGAGGCCGTCTGGTATCCGTTCCTCGGCTTCCTCTCTCGCCACCGCGCCTTGGAGATCCTCGCCTTCGTCCTTCTCTACAAGCTGGCGGACAACCTGGTGCAGGCGCTCCAGCGCCCATTCCTCATCGACAAGGGCTACAACGACTTCGACCGCGGCGTGGTGCTGTTCTTCATCGGCCTCATCGGCAACATCGTGGGCACCTTCATCGGCGGCCTGATGACCAAGCCCCTGGGCCTCGGGCGGGCGCTGTGGATCTTCGGCTTCTTCCAGATCTTCTCCAACATCGGCTACGCCGTCCTCGCCCACCAGCCCGGCGTGAACCGTCCCATGATGTGGGCGGCCTTCAGCTTCGAGACCTTGTCTTCCGGCCTGGGGAGCGGCGCTTTCCTGGTGTTGATGATGCGCATGACCCAGAAGCGTTTCTCCGCCACCCAGTACGCCCTCTTCTCCAGCCTCTTCGGCCTGCCGCGCATCATCTCGGGACCGATCTGTGGCTTCATGGTCTACGCCATCGGCTGGGAGGCGTTCTTCTGGTCGACGCTCGCCGCCGGCATCCCGGGCATGGTGATGCTCGCCCGCTTCGTGCCCTGGGGAGCGCGGGAGCCGGAGTTCAAGGTGGAGGAGGCGCGCATCCGCGAGCCGCTCACCGGGGCTCAGCTCGCCCTGCGCGGGCTCGCGGGCGGTCTCGTGGGCACGGCCTTCGCCACCGTGACCGTGGCCCTCATGGATGCTCTCAAGGCCTACAAGGATCACCCGGGAACAGGCTTCGACGTCCTCACTCCTCTGATGGGTCTGTTCCGGCCGGCGGACAACGCGGGCTGGCTCACGCTGCTGGGGATCGTAATCTTCGGCGTCGTCTGCGGCCTGCTCACCGCCGCTGTCGTAGCCGCACGGCACGGGGCGGGCCAAGAGCTTGCGCTCGAGGACCGCCCCGAGGTGGGATGAGAGCCGCTATTGCAGCGGGGATGCCGAACGTCGTGGCCAGGAACACGGCGAGTTGGGCCCGCGTGTTCGGGTTCTCGGTGCAGAAGTTGCCGCCGCCGCAGCCGGCGGTGATCCCGCGGGTGACCATCTCCTTGATCCAGGGGCAGAAGGGACTGCTCTGGGGTACGTCACCGAAAGCCGCCCCCGTGCACGGCGGCGGGACGTAGCCGGGGCCGTGCCACGTGGAGAGCAGGAACACCGCCATCTGGGAACGGGTCACCGGGTTGTCCGGGCAATACTGGCCTCCGCCGCAGCCGGAGGTCACCCCCCGATTCACCAGCTCCTTGATCCAGGGGCAGAGCGGGCTCGAAGCAGGAACGTCGCTGAACGGGCTCGTGGTGCAGGGAGGCGGCACGTAGGCGGGGCCTTCCTTGGCGGCGAGGAGCATCGGAGCCATCGAGCCGCGGGTGATCACCTGCTCCGGACAATACTGGTGAGGACTGGTGCCACAACCGCTGCGTGATTCCCGCCCGGTAGATCGCCTCGATGAATTTCCGCGCCCAGTACTTCGGAGGCACGTCGGCGAAGATCGTGGCGCAGTAGTCGAGAGCGGCGGCCATGACCTCGTTGCGGGCCTCCGACGTGGGTAGGACCTCGAAGGGGAAGCCGAGGAAGATCGTCCGGTGGTTGGGACCGATCCGGCTGATCCCGGCGTCACCCTGGTTGCCGGAGAAGGCAAGCTCGGCTCCCGCGGCCGGGGAGATCAGGTCGCTGAAGTTCGTAAAGCTGTACGACAGCGAATAGGGTCCCAGGCCGCTGAAGGCCGAGCCCTGCCCCTGGACCACGCTCTGGCCCACGTCGTGACTGAAGAAGCCCAGGCCCAGGTAGTTGATCATGAAGCTGGTCATGCCGCGATCGAAGAGGTAGTCCTGACCGCTCAGGATCAGGCACCGGCCGTCGCCGCCATTGAGGTAGGTGGCGAGATCCGCCTCGCCCACAGCTCCGGGCCCCGCGGCGCCACCGTACTCGTGGCCTGTGAACCAGAGGACCGTCTGGAAATTCTGGAGTGTCGAGGGCCCCGGCTCGTTGTCGCTGACGGCCGTATTCCAGACCGTATAGGTCATGCCCAGGGCGTCGAGGGCCGCGGTATAGGACGACCGGACGTCGGGACTGTTGTCGTCGTCATCCACGAGCAGGACCTTGCCCGGCAGGACGTAGTTGACAGTCACCGTCTGATCGCTCGACGGCATGTTCACCGTATTGGTCGTCGCGGGGTTGGAGTCGTCGATCGTGCCGCTCCAGCTCCCCACGAACCAGCCCGCGGCTGGGCTTGCGGTGACCTGGATCGACTCTCCCGCCGTGTAGTGGCCCGGCGGGCAACCGATCGAGCTCGCCGGCGAGGCCACGGGATCGGCCCCGGAGCCGGTGTGAGTGAGCGTGAGCGCAAAGCACGGAGCGAAATAAGTGACAGATACGGTGTGGGGAGCCGCCGGCATGGTCAGCGTGTTAGTGGCCGCCGTGCTGGCGTCGTTGTCCGTGCCGCTCCAACTCTGGAGGCTCCAACCTGCCGCGGGAGTGGCCTGCAACTGGATGACCTCCCCGGCGTAATGCTTACCCGCCGGGCAGCCGAGAGAGCTCCCGGGCGTGGGATTGGGGAAGCCGCCATTGCCGGTGCGCGTCCGCGTCAGGGCATAGCAGGCCGCCTTGCCGATGACGAGATGGACGGCGTCCGGGTAGGGGCTCCGGCTGCCATCGTTCGAAGAAACGATCAATCGATCGAGCGTCGTGCCGGCCGGGGCGGCGCTGAAGTCGACCGACACCGACACCTGCCGCGAGCCGCCGGCCGGAATGTCGAAAGGCGCCTCCGGACTCCAGCGGATCCACGGCACCGGCGTTTCGAGCTGCATCCCGAGGACCGCCAGCACGGCGTTGCCGTCGTTGTGGATCACGAAGCCCTGAGTGACGGGCAACCCCGTGACCACGGCCTTGCCAAGATTGATCCGGCGCAGCTCGAAGCCGAACGAGTTGATCGATACGGCCGTGCCACGCAACAGGGCCAGCAGGTCGGAGACCGTCGCTCCGGGGCTCTGCTGCCGGAGGACAGCCCAGGCTCCGGCCACGTGGGGAGCCGACATCGACGTGCCGTTGAGAGACTCGATGCCACCCCCCGGCACCGAGGAATCCACGTTCACCCCTGGCGCCATGAGGTCGAGGAACGGGGCGATGTTGGAGAAGGGGGCCACCACGTCATTGTCGTCCGTGGCCCCGACTCCCACCGCCGACAAGATGCAGGCTGGCGCGGCGACCCCCACGAAGCCGTCGTTATCCGCCGAGGCGACAGTGGCGATATCGACGGAGCGCAAGTTGTCGATCGCGGCTTTGCGGGCGGCATTATCGGCATCGCAGCTCGCACGGTCGGAGTAGGGAAAACCACCGAGGCTCATGTTCACCGTGGCGATGTCGAGCTGATCCGACAGCTCGTAGACCCGCTCGAGCCCCTTGATCTGATCGCTGGACCAGGAGCCGATGCACGGTCCGCCGCAGAAGACGTCCCCCCGGGAGAAGACCTGGATGGCGATGAGGTCGGCGTCCCTGGCCACCCCGAGATTGGGACCGGCGCCGTCGTTGCCGGCGGCGATGCCGGCGACGTGCGTGCCATGCTCACACCCTGGGATGGAAGTCGGGCAGTTCACCCCCGTGCCAGGGCCCGTCGTCGCCTCGATGCCGCCAGGGCAGAGGCTCGTGGTGCCGGACAAGGCGGAGGAGTAACAGGCTTCGGAGACCACCTTGTTGTGATCGCCCGAGGAGAAGAACGGGTGCGTCTTGTCCACTCCCGAGTCGAGGATGGCGATGGTCTGGCCGCTCCCCGTCAGGCCGAGAGACCAGGCCACGCCGGCGCCGATCACCGCCGTGCTGCTGGCGAGCGACGGGCGATCGAAGACGTCCTCCTGGACGCCGGCGAGCTCCGGCAGGCCCGCGAGCGTGTCCAGAGCGGCAGCGTCCACGTGCAGGGCCAGGAAGGGGATGAACTTGTAGCGGGCGATCACTTTGGCGCGGGAGCGTGCGAGCCCCGCCAGGGCCGCGGCTTGCGTGCGAGCGATCGCCAGGCGCTGGCCCTGCCGCTGCTGGACCGTGCTGAGGCTCCCCTCGGGGACGAACGGTGTCGCGAGTTGCACCAGCACCCGTACGCCCTCGGGCCGCGACGCCTTCTGCCGGAGCGCCGCCGGAATCTCCGGCCGGGGCTGGAGGCCCTGAGCGGGTCCCACGGCCTGAGAGCCCGCCGCGATTGCCGGCGGTGTCGCGGCCCCGAAGTAGAGCGTCGTCGGCTCGATGCGGATCACCGGCGCCGGAGTGACCGCGGAAGCAGGAGCTCCCTGGAGAGCGCCCAGAATCAGGAGGACCGAAACGCTGAAACGACCTGCGAGCATGGGATCTCCTTTCCAACGGAGAAGTCGATGAACCTCTTGCGTCTCATTCGAAATGTCCAGGAAGAGAGAATCATTTCATTGATTTGTAGAAATATCTCGCTCACCTGATGGTCCGGCGCGGTTTTTCCGATAGGCTGGAGCGGGAGTTGCTCCCGCAGAGAGAGGCCGCGGCGCGGCCGGGAGGATTTGAAGCATGCCCCTCTATCGCTCACGCCGACACAAGCTCATCGCCGGAGTCTGCGGCGGCATCGCCGACTACCTGGGCTGGGACCCCACCCTGGTGCGCATCGGCTACGTCGTCGTCTCCGTAGCCTCCGCCGCGTTTCCAGGGTTCCTCGCCTATATTGTGCTGTGGATCGTCATGCCCAAGGAGCCGGCCGTAGCAGCCGCCGCGGAGGAATCTCGATGACCACCGTCACCCCCCAGACCCCTGAGATCGTCACCCCCGCCGCCCGCGTCTCGTCCCGCGCGGAGATGGACGCGGCCATCGGCGTCCTGCAGGAGAAGAAGGGCGCGTGGACCGAGGTCGGTCCCCAGGAGCGGCTGGCACTCCTCGGTGAGCTCTCCCGTTGTTTCGACGCTGTGGCCGACCGCTGGGCCGCGCTCGGCATCGAGGCCGAAGGGCTCGACCCCGAGCATCCCGGCTCCGGCGAGGAGGCGCTCGTGGGGCCCTACTTCATCCTGCGCAACCTGCGCCTGCTGCGCGAGGCCCTGCTGGACGTCGACACCCACGGCCGGCCCCGCATCCCCGGGGCGGTGCGCACCCGGCCCGATGGTCAGGTGGTGGCCCGCATCTTCCCCAACGATCTCTACGATCGCATCTTCTACGCCGGCGTCACGGCCGACGTCTGGATGGAGCCGGGCGTGACGGAGCACGGACCTGCCCGCGACTCAGGCCGTGGCCTATCACGCGCCCGTGCGGCAGGGGAGAGTCACCCTGGTCCTGGGCGGGGGCAACGTCTCCTCCATCGGTCCCATGGACGCCCTCTACAAGCTCTTCGTGGAGGATCAGGTGGTGCTGCTCAAGGCCCACCCGGTGAACGCCTACCTGGGGCCGGTGCTGGAGGAGGCCTTCAAGCCGCTCGTCGCCCGCGGCTTCCTGCGCGTCGTCTATGGCGGCGCCGAGGAGGGGGCCTACCTCACCCACCATGCCGGCGTGGACGAGATCCACATCACGGGCTCGGACAAGACCTACGAGGCCATCGTCTTCGGCCCCGGCGAGGAGGGCCGGCGCCGCAAGGCCGCGGGCGAGCCGCAGCTCAACAAGCGCTTCACGTCGGAGCTCGGCAACGTCAGCGGCGTCATCGTGGTTCCCGGCCCGTGGAGCGAGAGGGACCTCGACTATCACGCCCAGAACCTGGCGACCATGCTCACCAACAACGCCGGCTTCAACTGCAATGCCGGCCGGGTGATCGTGCAACACGCCGCCTGGCCGCAGCGCCAGGCCCTGCTCAAGAAGACCCGCGAGGTGCTCGCCCAGGTGCCGGTGCGCAAGGCCTACTACCCCGGCGCCATGGATCGCTTCGAGTCCTTCCTCGCCGCCCATAAGGACACGGCCGAGACCTTCGGCGCCCGCTCCGGCGACAAGCTGCCCTGGATGCTCATCCCCGATCTCGATCCCGCGAAACGCGACGACGTCGTGCTTCACCACCGAGGCCTTCTGCGGCGTCTTCGGCGAGACGGCCCTCGCGGCCACCACCGTCCCCGAATACGTCGACAAGGCCGTCGCCTTCTGCAACAACACCCTCTGGGGGACCTTGAACGTCACCCTGATCGTCCACCCGCAATCGATGAAGGATCCGGACGTGGCCCGCGCCGTCTCGCGCGCCATCGCCAACCTCGAATACGGCACCGTCTCCATCAACCACTGGGCGGCCGTGGGCTATGGCCTGGTGATCACGCCCTGGGGCGGCTTCCCCGGCCGCACGGCGCAGGACATCCAGTCCGGCACCGGCTGGGTGCACAACACCCTGATGTTCTCCCGTCCGCAGAAAACCGTTCTGCAGGCGCCGTTCCAGGTCTGGCCCAAGCCCGTCTGGTTCGCCACCCACAAGACGGCGCACCAACTGGCTCCGAAGCTGAGCCGGTTCGAGGCCGCACCGTCCATGGCGAAGCTGCCGGGGATTCTGGGATTGGCAATGCGAGGGTAGCGTCCAGCTATTCCTCTCCCAGCTCCGCGATTTCCTTGTCCAGAAAGGCCAACGCCTGCTCGAGCGAGGTTCGGCGGACGGCGGACTGAGTCGTTTCGATCTCCCGCAGCACCCGCCGTCGCGACAGCTCGAGGCTCTCCCGCTTCTGCCGGCGTCGGCGCTGCTCAGGCGTGAGCCGCTCACTCCGCTCGGACTTCGCGTCCGCGGCCTCGATCTGGGATTCGACGGACTTGCTTTCCCAACCGCGTGCCATCCGTAGGAGGTCCTCCAGCAACCCCTCGCCGACAGCTTACACCACCCAGATCCGGCGCACAGCAATACCGAGCTGCCGGGTATCACCACCGAGCCCCACGTCCCGGGGGACCCAGGTCTGCTCCGTCACGATCCGCCCGTGGGCGATCGGCCTGGCGACGCCAGGGGGCAAGGGAAACCAGAGGAGCTTCCAGCCGTCGCCCCCCAAGCGAAACCGGCCCAGGGCCTGGCCTTCGACTTCGACCCAGCCGTGAATGGGTCGCTCTGCCGCATGCTCCCCCCAGACGGCCGCTTCCATCAACAGACACCTGCGGTCCCCTGACCGGATGAGGAAGTCGGAAGCCTTCGAGGTCCAGCGAATGGGCTGCGGGACGTGCTCCAGGGGATACCAGCCCGAGACCAGATGGGTGAAGTCGTTCTCTCCCATGATGATGTGGTCTTCGGCGTCCCGTTGAAGATTTCGATGTCGGGCCTCCATGACAAGGGGACAGGAGGCACTGTGATCGCAACAGAACTTCGGGATATCTCCACGCGCCAGCGAACGGCGCATGTCCTGCGCCGTTTCACCGTTCCAGATCTCGGGCAGGGATGTCGTCGCCAGATCCCCGTAGGGATGACGATGGTAGGGACAGGCGAAGACCTTGCTCGTGTGCTCTTGAATGAAGAGAAACCGCCAGGGGATGAGGCATGGCGTCTCGACTCCCGGTTCCGAGAAACCACGAATGGCGCTGTCGCGATCCGCGTCCCATTGCAGGAGGCACTCGATCCCGAGCTGATCGGCCAGAGCCGCCGCCTCCTCGCCCACCTGGAGAAGCTCCGGGTAGGGAAGCATCTCATCCTCGTAAATGAACTGATAACCAAAATCCCCGATGGGGACGCTCGGACGATCATGAAGGGGAGCCAGTAGGGCTCGCGCTCCCAACTCGCGGGTGAGCCGCAGGAAGTCCTGCACCTCATCGCGATTGATCTTCATGACGATGAAGGTGAGGATGAGGTCCGGGGCGGCACCGCCATTCGCCTCCCGGTAGGCCTTCCCATAATATCGGACGTTCTCCACGACTCGCGCGAGGCTCTTGCCGGTGAGCTTGAAGAACGTGTCTTCCGTGGCGGCATTGAAAGAGACGTGCATTCCGAGCTTTGGACCACACGCCGCCAGCTTGTCCGCCTTGTCCCGGGTGAGGAGCAAGCCGTTGGTGACGAACGAAAAAACCTGATCGTTCGACGTGAAATGCCGCGCCAGATCCGCCAGCGCTGGGTGACTCAACGGCTCGCCAAAGCTGTCTTCGTTGATGTGCTCGCACCGCTTGAGGAAGTGTGAATACTTGTCCAGATAGGCAGGGTTCAGAGGGAGATAGTTGTGGCCAAAGTTCTTTCCCGAGCAGAACAGGCAGGGTGGGTGGATATTGCAGAAGCCTGTGAGCTCGACATTCACCTGGCGAGGGGTCGATAGCAGGTGAGACTGCCCCGAGCGCACTTCCTCAACGTTCAAGCGGCGATTCTCGTGGATCAAGCTCATGTCGGCGCGGTCTCCTCCTGTCTCTCGGCGACACCTCCCCGACCAGTGCTGCCACGTACGATCCGACGACAGCCGTTGCGATAATACCACAGATCGCAGTCAATCTCGGGACCTCCTTTGGGAAGAGCCTGCTCTTTGATCGGCCACAGTCAATCAGGCTATCCTAGCCCGCATGAGAAGAGAGACGATTCACCTCCTCGTGCCCCTCCTCCTCTTCGCTTTTCCCCCCGCAGTCCGGTCGGAAGAGCCGCAGAAAGTCCCCGCCCCGGTGGAGGTCCGCCTGACCGAATATGCCATCGGGATGCCCCACACCCTGCCTGCCGGCCCGACGACCTTCCTGCTGCACAATGAAGGGAAGAAGAACCACCGCTTCAAGATCGAAGGGGGGATCGAAGAGCTCCAATCCCCCTCCGTCAAGCCTCATGAGACCGGCACCCTGGAGGTCACCCTCCAGCCCGGCGAATACAAGATCTACTGCCCGCTCGGCAGCCATGCGATCAAAGGGATGACGATGACGCTGACGGTCACCCCGAAGCCGGGAGGGTGATCCAGCTCCCCGGCCCATCGTCGACTACCGGTGATCGTCCGCCGTCGGGCCATACGAGCCCGGCACCGGCACCTCGAGCAGCCGCAGATAGACGGAGAGCTGTCCGCGGTGATGAATCAGGTGGCTCAACGTCATGTCGCGAAACACGACCTCCCGCGGCTTCTCGAACCACACCTTGCCATGCATCTTGAGCCGCCAGAGCTGCGTGGCGTCCGTGTCGGCCGCGGCCGACATCACCTGCTTGGCTCTGGCCACGTCGGCGTCGAAGGTCGCGAGGAGCTCCTCCACCGACTTGGCGTCAAAAGGTTTGTAGACGCTCGGATCCATATCGAGCCCGTCCGCACCGAAGACCGGCTCGACCCAGCGGATGCAATCCACGATGTGGGATGCCAGTTGTCCCGTCGTGGACGACTTCGGGTGCGGCCGCCACTCGAGCTTACCGATGGGCAACCGCTCCAGATGCCTCCGCGCCGTCTCGGTCTCGTGTGTGAGCTCCGCCAGCAGGAAGTCGATCCTTGCCATCGAGTGATCTCCAGGTCGAGGTTGTGCTGCTCAATGAGCCGATCCAACCCCGCAAGGATAGCACCGCAGACTGCAACGACTCCACGGGCTCTACGGCTTCAAAGAGAGAGGTCCTCGCGACCTGTCGCAGCCAGCGCCTGGAGCAGGCGAAGGATCCCGCTCATCGGAGAGCCGGGATCGCCGAGCTCGAAGCGCTGCACGATGGCCTGTAGCGCGATGCGATCGAGCCCGCCGGGCGCGAATTGCCCGGAGAGCTCCGCGAAGGCGTCGGGGCGGCGCCGGTAGGTGGACCAGTCGTCGCGGTGGCGGCGGCAGACGGGCTCGGACAGCACTTGATCGCGGCGCTTGAAGTCAAGACGGTGGTTCTGTTGCAGAGCCCGCGAGAGCACGGCGCGGAGATGCTCCGTGAGGTCCCGCGTCTCGCGGGTGCCGAGCCGCGGCCAGTCGACCTCGGGGCACCAGAACCGCTTCGCTTCGTCGATCTGATTTTCGAGCTCGATCGTCCGGTTCCAGTACGCGATCCTCTTTTCGACTGTGGCCATGGCGGTAGCGGCGTCGAGCCCCTCGCCGTAGGTCTCCGCGATCTGATCATTGATCGCGTTCAGGTTGCCATCGTCCTCGAAGTCGAAGAAGAGTTGCTGAGCGAGCCCGAGGAGCTCGGTGTGCCGGATCGCGGCCGCCAGCTCCGCTTCATAGGCCGGGAGCCCAGCGTCCTCGGCGGGCGCCAACCGCGCCAGCAGGTGACGGGCAAAGAGCACCTCGCGCAGGAGGACCTCAGTCTCGTTCTCAATGGCGCGCGCGGGGTCGCCCTCGGGGCCGCCATAGTGCATGAATTCGTGGTAGAGCACGGGCAGCACGAGCGCCGGATGCTCGAAGAGCCGGTAGTAAAGCCCCATTGCATTGGGCGTCGAACGATCGTCGAGATCGAGATAGCGGCGGTGCACCTCGCCGAGCTCGCTCGGATTCGCGCCCCGGAACCAACGCGGCGGCGTGTAGCGGGTCCAGAACTGAATGTGCACTTTGTCCCGTGAGTACTGGCCGAGGATCTGCCGGTGGCGATGCAGGGTCATGAGGCGCAACGGGTAACGGCTGAGGAAATCCATGACGTCCGGCAGCTCCTGGCCCACGAGGGAGGCGGTCCGCAGCAGGTTCTCCTCCAGTGCAGGATCGCCGCCGGTCCGTCCTTCGACGAGCTCGACCATCCAGCGCAGGCCGCGGCGAAGCGCGCCCTCGAGCTCGAGCAGCCGGGCTCCGGGCAGGATCCGCAGCATCCGTTCGCCGAACTCCCCCTGGCCCCGTGACTGCGAGGACGTCTCAACCCCATCCCGGATCTCTTTGGTGAGCGTGGGCACTTCCGGCGCCAGGCGGTGGACCTTGGCGGCCAGCTCTTCGGCGTCGCGGTCGTCCCCGTAACGCTCCGCGGCCACCAGCAGCTCGCGGATGCGCGGGTCGCCCTCCGGGAGCTGCGCGGCGATACGATCGCGCAGCGCCGATTCATTCAGCTCCTGGTCGTGCAGCACGGCGGCGAGCCTTTCGCGCACCCGCTCGCGCGACTCTCCCTCCAACGCGCCCTCTTCCAGGATGCGGTGCAATCCCCAAGCAGCGCCCTGGCGCACCTCGAGAGGAAAGGCCTGCGCATCGGAAAGAGTGTGGAGCAACAGCGCGGCGGGCGTGAGCTCTGTGCGCAACGCCTCACGCGCCCGCTGGATCTTCTGATCGTGCTCCCCGATCTCGTCCTGCTGCTTGCGGAGGGCGTCGATCACGTCCTTCCCCGCGTGATGCTGAGCGATGAGCTGGTTGTATTTCGCCACCAATCGATTGCGCTGATCGATCTGGTGCCCGAGGGCTTCGTGACGCTGCTTGCGGCCCGCCTCGTCGCGGACGAGAATCCGCATCTGCGGATCGAGAGCGGCGCAGGTGCCCAGCGCCACGGCGAGCGACTGCGCCGCCATCAGACGCATGGGATCGCGTTCGAGCTGCTCGTCGCGAGCCTCGCGACGGACCAGGTCGTCCACGGCGAGCCAGGCGCGCCGCAGGGGATCGATCCACTCCGTGCACGGAAAATCGCCCAGCAGATCCGCGGCCCGCACCACGCGGGGCGGCACCGGTGGAACCGGCAATACCCTTTGCAGCTCTTCCGGCAAACCTTCGACGCGCAGCGACTCCCGGCGCGGAACCCACCTCGGCAATTCCTTGGCGATGGCTCGCAGGCACTCTGGATCGGCAGACCGTCGCGGTTCGGCGATCGTCACCAGCGTCCAGAGCTGGAGGGCTTCTTCGGCCCGACCGCGCTGCCACAGAACGTTGGCGGCAGCCGTGGCGTTGTCGAGCCCGCGGCCGGGGGGTTGCCCGCGAAGCTTCACGTCCTCGAGGAAGTCGGCGATGAGTCGCAGGACCGAACGGAGCGCTTCCTCATCCTGGACACGTTGAAATTCGCCGAGAAAATCATCCGCGCCCACCTCCGGCAGGATCCAGGCGAGCTGTCCGTCGTCCAGCCGCTGGCGCACGGCGGCCAGCAGCTCCATCTCCCCCCGGTCCACGAGATGGCGCCGCAGGTCGCGCAACGGCTTCTCTCCGAGCCGGTCCCAGCCGTATGGACGACCGGCGAGCCCGCGCAACAGATCGACCGTCTCCGGTGCCTCACAGCGGGCCAGCGCGACGGTGAGTAGCAGGGCCTGCAACGGATACACCTCGCTCATCGAGCGGGCGCGCCGTGCCACGACCCCACCTGCGGCCGGGTACTGGCGCAGCAGCCTCTCCACGGCTGCCGGACCACGATCCGTCATGACCTGTTTGATTGCGTTTCGGGTCTGATTCCACAAGCGCAAACGGTCGATCGCTCGCATGATCCTCTCCTCCGGCCCGGCAAGCCCTTGGAATTGATCTCGTGGCGCGCCTGCAGACCGAGCCCAAATTTGGATCTCCTCGGCCAAAGAGTCTTCCCGGAGAGAAGACACGGGAGTGGCGCATTTTGTTGAGGAGAGAATTGAGCAGGCGGCGGCCGAGATGAGGCTTGACTGCCAGCAGGCAATGGGCTAGGATGAAATAAATATTAATGGGAGATAGAGCTATGCGCAAGTTGCTGTTGGCGCTCGTGTCAATAAGCCTGCTGTGTCCCGCTGCATTGGCGCAGCCATCGAACTGTTCCGACGGGACCTTCTACGATGACGGGGTTTACGAAACGGGCACAGGCTTCAACGAGACGAATGTGACGCGTGGCGCCTATGCCATGAAGATCGATCCGCCATTCGTTCCCGCCCAATTGAAATCGGTGTGCCTCTGCTGGGTACGATCAGGGGAGATAGCCAGGGGAGACGACAGCTCGATTTCCTTCAACCTCAACGTCTGGGACGGATCGGGAACGGCACCGGGAGCCCTCCTCGGCCGCGTCACGGGGCTCCAAGCGACGAACGTCACGACCACCTTGGCCGGCAGCTTTTCCCGTTTCGACCTTTCGGCGGCGGGGATCGTCGCCAACGGCCCCGTATTCATCGGGCCGGACTGGAACACGCACAACGACTCCGGCTTCTTCCTTTGTGAAGATCAGGGGCCGCTGCCACCGAGACCGACCTACCTCTGCGGCACGAATACCGACAACCCCTGCACGCCCAACCTGAACCTCTTCCTGGCGGACGTGCTCCTGGAAGCCTTGGGAATCCGGGCGAAATTCGACGCTCCGACCTCGGGCTGCATCCCATCCGACACCGCGCTCTGCCTGAATCAGGGCCGCTTCAAAGTGGAGGCCACCTTTCAGCCGGGAGGCCAGCCCCAGGGCACCGCCCACGTGGTGAAATTGACCGACGAGACCGGTTATCTATGGTTTTTCTCCTCCGTCAACGTCGAAGCCGTAGTCAAGGTCATCAACGCCTGTACCTTCAACCAACGCTTCTGGGTCTACGCCGGAGGCCTGACCGACGTCCAGGTCACGCTGAAGGTGACGGATACCGCTACCGGGGCGGTGAAAACCTATACCAATCCACAAGGCGCCAAGTTCCAGCCGATTCAGGACAGCTCCGCCTTCGCGACGTGTCCGTAGGCAATTCTCCGCTCACGGGGCGAGCCCTCGCCCCGTGAGGGGACTCCGGCACCAGGCTGCCAGAAACACCGGGTCTCTGGCGAGCAGCGCGCCGATCAGACGTCCGCGGTCAGGAACTGGTAAACCCCCTTGAGGAGCTGAACGGCGCCGAAGAGGATGGCTCCCCAGGCGACGAAGTAGCTTCCTCCGGAAGGCGACGACGACGCCATGCCATAGGTGACCGCCGTCACTACGATCCCGCCGAGACACCACAAGCCGCCATGCAGCATGTTCTTCTGCCCCACCGCCTTGGTCGCTTTCAGGGTTTCCGGCAGGGCCTTGATGCGAGTCTTGCCATCGATGAATCCCTCCACTCCGGAGGCGTCGCGGACCTTGACCCAGGTCTGGCCGCCCTGGGCAACGGTGTCGGTGAGATAAAACCTGTCGCCCTTCTTGTAGCTCGCCCTCGGGAACGACCCTATCGAAGGCTCGGCATACGCGTCCACGTTCTTCTGCAGCAACGTCACCTGCTTGATGTGAAAGATCCGCGTGTCACCGGGCAGGTATCCCCGCTGGCCGGTGGGGAGGTCGATGAAGACCCACGACTTGCCAGCTTTCTTGGTGACGCCGCCGATCTCCACCTCGGTGCCGGCGGCCAGCTCGGTGATGGGGAGCGATTGGAAGTCCTGATCGCTATAGACCGTGACCTTCAGATCGATAATCCTGGCCTTCATGATGGTGTCCTCCCATGAGAGCCGTCGTCCACTGAACCGCGATGTCGCTTGCTTGATTATACCGCTCCGGCCCGCTGAATGCGCAAGCCCCGGCGCCATCGTGGCAGGGCGGGCCTGCATTGCAATAGAGCCATAAAGCGACAGGCCGTTGTCGTCGGAGGAGAAGAAGTAGATGCGGGGGCCCGCGCCGCAACGCGGGGCCCCAAGGGTGCGGAGTGGTCCGTTAATACGATGAGCCTGACACCCAGCTTGGCTCCCGTGACAACGGTGTGCAAGCCCCGGTCTCGTCCCGGGGCTTGCAGAGATTCACCGCGTTGGGAGTTGGGTCTAGCGATCAGCAGCCATGAAGGTAGGTGACGTACTGGTCGATGTTGCCTTGATCGTTGTACCAGACGCAGGTCGTCCCGCACTGGCTGCCGTAGTTCTCCTCGAAGCATCTCCCCCTCAGCGCTGCCGCGGGCAGGGACAGAACGACAGCGAGGACTGCACACAAGAGTAAGCACCGACGTTTCATATCCATCTCCTTGGAAAATAAGTGTCGCGTCTCACACTGGGATCAGCAGCGGTGGAAGTCCGTGGCCCACCCTTCGACACTGCCTTGATCGTTGTACCAGACACAGGTCGTCCCACATTGCCCGCTGCCGTAGTTCTCGGCGTAGCAATGCGGCGGCAGTGCGGCGGCAGGCCTGGGCTGATACAGGGCAAGAGTTACCAGGAAGGCTGCGAGACCGAGCAAACGCTTTTTCATCTTCTTCTCCTTTTGTTAGTTCGTTACCATTCAGCCGCCGTTGACCGTGACCCGGGCATAGGTCCGGAGACCATGCCTTCCACGGCCCTCAGCTAGGAACCCTCTGCTACCCTATGCGCCGAATGGATGGAAACTCCGTCACGGACGCCGCCGAGAAAAAGCTGGGAGCCGAGGAGGTGATCGAGCCCAAGATCGGCACTACCGTGCTACGGGCCTATCGCGATCGAGTACCACCCGGGACGCAAGCTGCTCTATACCCTGGACAGCTTCCGGGCCCCTTCGCTCCTTCAGCCTCGCTCCCAATCGGGATGAAGGCCTCGGGAGCGTCTCCATCACTGCTCCCTGAGTCCGAGCTCTCTTCGACCGTACTCCCGGAACAAAGTTCCGTCCTGCAAGATTTTTGCTTCCAGATTGGTGTTCTGCTAGGATACCGTGCATGGATGATCCCCGTCCCCCGTACGACCTCAAAGCCCCCGGCGCCTCGGGCCCGTCTCTGCGCTCGCCGGGCCAGCGTTCCTTCCCTCCAGTCGACGAACACCTGGTCCAGCCCGAGGTGACCCGCGACGAGATCATCGGCGGCCGGCGGGTGGTCGCCATGCCGGCCAAAGTCCCCCATGCCACGCGCCAATTCAAGCTCGACTACGTCCTGGAGCCTCACATCGCCCCCGGGTACGTCGGGGCGGCGGACCTGCTGACCCGCGTCGATGTCGATTCGGATTTCGCCAGCGACGCCTGCGTGTTCAAAGACGAGGTCGATCCCCAGACGGGCACCCGCTACCTGGAAGAGATCGCCTTCGAGGTGGTCTCGGAGCAGAACGAGCAGGACGTTACGGAGAAGGCCCTGAAGATGCACCGGCGGGGGGTGCGGCGGATCTTTGCGATCTTCGTCAAGGGTGAGAGGCGAGTCTGCGAGTGGTCGGCTGACGTCCGGAGCTGGCGCCTCCTGGATCCCTCCTCTTACATTGAAGACCCCTGCCTCGAGGTGCCGTTGCGGGTGGTTGCTCTGCTCGATGCGGCGGCGGCGAACCAAGCCGTGGTCGAGGCGCTGGCCGCTCAGGGCGATCCGACGATCCGGAGGCGGGAGGCTGCGGTAGTGGCGAAAACCATTTTCTCGATTCTGGATGCCCGCGGCATCGCCGTCAGCCCGTCTCAGCGGGAGGAGATCCGGAGCTGTGACGACCTCGACCGGTTGGACCGTTGGGTGCGCCGGGCCGCCTTGGCTTCCTCGGTGGCTGGAGTCCTCGCGGAGTAGCCGCTCGCCTCCTCGAAGACACTCGAGTCGCCGTATTGCCGGATCGCGCGCGTTTCGCCGGGGGCGACCACGGAGGTCTCGATCGTGAGAGTCAAACCTAAATGCAGATCTGATAGGAGCTCATATTGATTATACCCCAAGGAGTATCTCGCGGGAACGCCCGGACGCTCCCCGCGAGCCAGGGTGATCGAATGCCACCCTGGCTTCCGCGGCTCCCAATCCCCGCCCTCCGGCCCCCTGAGCTGTCCCGGGCACCTCTCCTCCTCAGAACGCGGAGATCGGGACGATCTTCAGGGCCGTCCCGATGAAGGCTCGTATGGTGAAATCATTGGTATCTGATCGATAACCGAAGTCGAGCCCTCCATTAAGCCCACCTTTCTCTTTGTCTTCGTTTCTTAGGAAGTAGAGTAGAAATTGGTAGCCTTTTATTGCCTCTCTCCTTTCATAGCTTGCCTTGAGGTTGATCCCTAGGTGGGGGGAGAAGAATTTACGTAATTCGGCCTGAAAGAGATCCTGGTTGGCTGGCGTAGGCCCCTGCAACGCGAGGTTGCTACAAGCCTCCCCGGGCTTACCTGGGATGGGGCGGCAGATCTGGGTCACGGGAGAGCCCTTGTAGAGACGCTCGAAGATCGCATTCGCTCCATAGTAGAATCCTCGGTAGAGAACGCCAAAAGAGGCTGTACCAGAGTAATTCTCTTTCGATATCTTGTCCTCCGTGAGCGTCGGCGTGTTGTCAATGGTCTCCTCTTTCGCGACCTTGAAGACCTTATTGCTGGCAGAGACCTTCAACGAAAGAAACTTCGGCGCGCTGATTCCAACGGCATCCAAGGCTCGTTGCCTCCACTTCACGCCGCCCTGGCTGACAGGCAGGTCGTCGAGCTGACACCGAACGCTGGTGTCGATAAATCCTTCGGTAGGAGTCTGGTTGTTCTCTTGGCACGCAGTAACGAGATTTTCTCCCAGCTTCTCGTCGAGTTTCACCACGAGCTTGCGATCCGAATCCCCCGCGGAGGCACGCAGCTTCGCGATGAAGGAGTCGCAATCTTCGAACCCTTTTGGTGGATTACCCTGGAACTGAGTATCTTTTTGCAGGAGAAACTGTTTGCTCTGGCCTATCTTGTTCAACTCCATGCAGAACGCCGCATTCGTCTGTCTCTCGACCCTGTTCGCGATCTCCTGTCTATTTTGATCCCGGTGATTGCGAAGATTGTCGAGCGAACATTCTCCAGCAGGGATGTCAATAGGTTCCTTAGGAGTGAGGGTGGAGTTGAATTGATCGCAGATTCCTAAGATCGCACCAGGATCCGTGACTTGAAAGAAGACTTTCGTGAGTCCCATTGTCGCGGCCGCTCCGGCCCCGAGTCCCTCCAGACTCGCGAGTTCGACCTCCTCTTGACCATTTTCGACGGGAGCTTGGAGCCGCAGCGACCAGATCCAGTCGCCTGGGACCGATAGACCAATCTCTCCCACGAGTGAGCTGCCATCCTTTCCGGAGGTCAAGGTCACCTGTGGCGCACCGTTGGTTACCGCGGACGACAATGAAGGATCCGCGACAGCCGGGAGAACCTTCTCCTCCAGCAAGTCCTGACGGGAAACTTGTCCCAGAACACCCGCACTGGGAGTGCTGAGGACCAGCAGGATCAAGAGAATAATCCGTCTGAAGTTCATGAGAATATTCTCCTTTAGATGATGAAACGGCAGGCGCCATGGTCGATTCCTGTGTTGCCCAAGGTGCCCCCTCCGTTACAGGCTATTCCTGGCGGTTTTGTAATCTTGATCGTGTACTGGGTCCCGGGATTGCCGATAACCGTCCAAGTAAGTGCATGGGGGCCCGGTCGGCACTCTTTCACAGCGGTGTTACCCTGAAACTGCAGCCGAACATTGTCTATAGACGCCCGCAGGATCTCCGCGGTTTTCGTGATCTGCACCTCGACTTTGGCCATATCCATTCCTCCTTTGGCCTGAATAGACGGACATCTGGAAGGATTTCCCTCCCTCCTACCTCTCTCTTCGGCGATTCCACCCGGAAGAACGGAAGAACGGGGAGGGCTCACATCCCCGGGGCCGGGTGGCCAGGTGCCGCCTGCCTCTCCCCGCCTGTGCCACTCTTCCCCCAGGCGGCTCCACCGCGATCAGGGAGACCGCGGCCGCGGGCCGCCGGAAAGTGAGCCCGCCCATGAAGCGCGCCTTCTGCCGCAGCATCTCCCTCCTCGTCCTCGGTCTCTCGCTCGCCGCCAGTGCCCAGGCCGTACCCTCTCCTCGCCGGTCCGCGCCGGAGCCCGCGAGCTTCTTCGCCGCGGCTTGGAGTTGGATCGTCCACCAGGCCCTGCCGGGTCCGAAACAGGCGTTGACTCCGAGAATGGAGAAAGCTGGCTGCGAGATGGACCCGAACGGCCACGTGCGTTGCTCCCCCGCCGCGTCCCAGCAGATCGACGAAGGGTGCGAGATGGATCCCGACGGCGTCCGGTAGGTCTGCCTCTCTGCAGAAGCGCCGGTTCCCGCAACCGGCGCCCGCTTTCGGCCCTCCCAGTTCTCTCGGGGCACCCTCCTTTCCCAAGTTGGAAGAACATGGTACCGTTGGTAGGAGAACTGTGACATGGACCCGATCCGCCCCGACATCGGAGAGATCCTCGATCAGCTCCAGCCCATGCTGGACGCGCTGGGGAGGATCTTCAGGAGCCATGGGATCTCCGTCCACGAGGCGGAGACGATCCTCGAGGAGTCCTGCCGCACCCTGGTCGCCAAGCGGTTGCGGCGCCAGGCCCCCCTCGTCTGGCTGCTGCACGACGTCATCGCGCGTTGCAAGCGCTTCAAGAGAGGAGAGAGGCCTTGAAGATCCACCCTCATGACACGGTGCTGGAGGAGCTCCTGATGTCGCTGACCGAGCGGAACCGGGACGTGGTTTTCCACCTCGCCCGCTGCAACTACTGCCGCTCGCGGATCTACTACCTGCCGCGGCCGGCGGAGCCGGAGCGAGAGGAGGAGGCTTCGGGTGGGTATGCCCCGGCCTTGGAGCGCACTCTAGGGCAGGTCGAGAGCTGGGCCCGGGCCGTCGAGACGGAGCGGGACGAGGCCCCGGACCTCTTCGTGGAGCTGATGGGCCATCCGGCCGAGCAATGGGAGGAGGTGCTCGGTGCTGATCCGAGGTTCCACTCCTGGGGACTGTTCGAGCTGCTGATCGAGCGGAGTTGGGAGACGACGATCCCTGACCCGGCTCATGCGGAGGAGCTTGGATTGCTCGCCCTCTGCCTGAGCGACCATCTGGACGCCTCCCGCTACGGCGCGGAGCTGATCGAGGACCTGCGGGCCCGCGCCTGGGCCCACGTCGGCAACGCCTGCCGGATCCGCTCGGATCTGAACGGTGCCGAGGAGGCCTTCGGCAAGGCGTTCGATCACTTGGAGAAGGGCACGGGGGATGCGCTGGAGCGCGGCATCCTTCCCGACCTCTTAGCTTCCTTGCGGAGAGATCAGCGCCGGTTCGAAGAGGCCGTGGATCTGCTGAGGAAGGCGGTGTCGATCTTCCTCAAAATAGGTGACCGGCACCGGGCCGGCCGGTCCCTCGTCAACCTGTCGATCGTACAAAGCCACTCCGGGCATCCCGAGGAGGGCATTCCCGTCCTCTATCAATCCCTAGACCTGATCGACGCGGAGCAGGAGCCGCGTCTGCTGCTCTGCGCCCGGCACAACCTGGCCACCTACCTCGCGGACGCGGGCCGGGCCATGGAGGCGCGGGACGTCTATCATGAGACCCGCCCTCTCTACCGCAATTTCGCGGAGCTTTGGGTCCAGAACCGCCGCCAGTGGTTGAAGGGAAAAATCGCGCGCGGCCTGGGCCGCGTCGCTCGTGCCGAGTCGCTTTTCCTGGAGGCGCGGGAGGGATTCCTTGCCGAGGGCATCCCCTACGACACGGCTCTGGTCTCGATGGAGCTCGCCCTCCTCTATGCCGAGCAGGGGCGCACGGTGGACCTGAAGCGGCTGGCGGAGGAGATCGTGCCCGTCTTCGCCTCGCGCAAGATCCACCGCGAAGCGCTCGCGGCCCTCGCTTTTCTCAAGCAGGCAATCGATGCCCAGGAGGCGAGCTTAGAGGTTATCTCTCGGGTGGCTGCTTTCCTGAAACGCGCCGAGAACGATCCGGGGCTGAGGTTCGAGGCCCCGGGTTTCTGATTCAGCGATGAAGACGACGATCCTTCGTATGCGAAGAACGGCTCGTCGTTCGCGGGCGCACTTCCACGATTCCAGTCATCGGTCCGAGGGGTCGGATCGGACGGATCGTTGCCTTGAGACATTGGTCCGTTGTACCTGTACATCGCTTCTTTGCCCCGGGACTTCGTGACATGGTCCCGGGACTTCGTGACATGGTCCCGGGACTTCGAGACGCGGTCCCGGGACTTCGAGACGCGGCCCCGGGACTTCGAGACGCGGCCCCGGGACTTCGGCTCGTGGTCCCGGGGCAGAGCTCCGTTGTACCGGTACATCGTGACATTGCCCCGGGACTTCGTGACATTGCCCCGGGACTTCGTGACATTGCCCCGGGACTTCGTGACATTGCCCCGGGACTTCGTGACGTGGCCCCGGGACTTCGTGACGTGGCCCCGGGACTTCGTGGCATGGTCCCGGGACTTCGAGACGCGGTCCCGAGGCGATTTGACGTCGCCCCGGGTCTATTGGTTGTTGCCCATGGAAACCGCGCTCCCGCCATCGGCGGCGACGATCTGCTCTTCGATTTTCTCGTCTTTGCAACCGTAGACCCAGACGCGGGTACCTTTGGGGACCATTCTCGGCAGGCGCTCGGAGGCGAACATGGGGATGCGGATGCAGCCGTGGCTCGCGGGATAGGGGGGCACGTCCAGGCTGCCGTGGATGGCGATGCCGCCCACGACGTAGAGGGGGTTGTGCATCTCCCCCAGGGGGCTCGTCTTCCAGCCGGAAGCCTTGGAGAAGACCTCCAGGTGCCCGCAGGGGGTGATGGCGTGGGTCTCGGGATAGCCGTTCTCGTGGAAGCGCTTGCCGCTGCCCGAGGAGATGGGGAGGATGTTGCCCACCTTGCCGTCGGCGTCGACTAAGAAGAGCACCTGGCGGGCGATGTCCACTTCGATGTGGGGACCGGTCGCGTCGCGCGGGCGCGGCGGCCCGGCCATGGAGAGGGCGTTGTATTCGGCCCGGGTGAGCGTCCCCGTGGCCTTGGCGTGCTGGAGCTTCTGGAAGGCGATCAGGGCATGGCGGCTCGCGCCGTCCCAGATGCCGTCGATGGGCCCGGTCCAGAAGCCGAGGTCGGCCAGGCGCTGCTCGGCCTGGCGGATCTCCGTCTTGGTGATGGGAGCGGCTTTCGGGGCAGCGGCTTGGAGAGGAAACGCGGTGATTACGGCGATCGCTACAAGGACGAACCGCAAGGCGACGACGAGACGACGGCGAAACGGCGACATCGGAACCCCCTTCCACCCTGACTACCTCTTTACTTATACGCTCTGCAATGGGTGGCGGTCTACTCCAGACCTTGTGGAGGCTCTAGCAAAAGCAGCGCCAGGAGGGCCGCCCTCTCGGGCATGCGGTCCACCAGGACGTGCTCGTGGAGGGCGTGGGCGCCGTCGCCCACGGCCCCGAGGCCGTCCAGGGTGGGGACGAAGCGGCTGGTGAGGCTGCCGTCGGAGGCGCCGCCGGCGGTGCCTTCGCTCAAGGGCGAGCCCTAAGTCCGCGGCCCGGCGTTGAGCGGCTTCCCAGAGGAGGCGGTTGCCCGGCGTGGCTTCGAGAGGGGGGCGGTCGATGCCGCCGAGGACTTGGAGGGTGGTGCCCGGGGTGGTGGGAGCGAGGGCGAGGATGGTCCGCTCGAGGCGCAGGGCGTCGTCCCAGGCGAGGACGCGCACGTCGAGCTCGGCCCGGGCTTCGGGGGCCACGACATTGGCCCGCAGGCCGCCGGAGACGACGCCGACGTTGACGGTGATCCCCTTTGTAGAATCGGCCAGGGCGTAGAGCCTTTCGATCACCCGCGCCAGCTCCAGGATGGCGCTCGCTCCTTTCTCCGGATCGAGCCCGGAGTGGGCGGCGCGGCCGGTGATCTTGATCGTGAAGCGCAACGATCCCTTGCGCCGGGTCTTGAGCTTCCCTTCCGGCCCCAGGGAGGGCTCGAGGACGAAGACCCGCCGCATCCGGCGCGCGGCGCGTTCGAGGCGGGGGATGGATTCGAGGCTGCCGGTCTCCTCGTCGGAGTCGATGAAGAAGGCAGGGGTGACCTCGGGGGTGAGGTCCAGGTCGCGCAGGGCCTTGAGGGCGAAGATCCCCTGCACCAATCCCCCCTTCATGTCGTAGACGCCGGGGCCGGTCAGGCGGCCGTCCACGATCTCGACCGGCATGGTCTCGACCGTGCCCCGCGCCCACACGGTGTCGCAGTGGCCGAGGAGGAGCTGGGCCGGTGCGCCCCGGAGGCGCTTCCGGGGCACGGCCCAGAGCTGGCCTCCGGTCTGTCGCCCGGGAAGCCGGCGCACGCGCAGGCCCGCTCCCTCAAGCTCGGCGGTCAAGAGGGAGAAGACGGGCTCCTGGGCGGAGGCGTCGAGGGACGGGGATTCGAGCCGGGCGAGGCGCAGGAGGAGGTCGGCCATCTCCTCAGTCTGCCCGCGGAGGTGGGCGAGGATTTGGTGGGCTAGGTTGGGCACAGGGGTTTTAATCGTAGCGGATGGCGATCAGCGGGTCCGTCTTCGTGGCCCGCCTCGCCGGGATCCAGCAGGCCACGAAGGCGACGGCGGCGAGGACGAGGGGGACGAGGGTGAAGGTCAGGGGATCGCGGGGCTGGATCCCCGAGAGGAAGTCCACGAGGAGGCGCGAGAGGAAGAAGGCTCCCACGAGGCCGGCCATGAGCCCGACGAGGAGCTGACCCATCCCCCGGCGCAGGATGAGGCCGAGGACGCTCTCCCGCTGGGCTCCGAGGGCCATACGGATGCCGATCTCCTGGGTGCGCTGCTGCACCGAGGCGGCGAGGACGCCATAGATGCCCACAGCGGCGAGCACCAGGGCGGCGACGCCGAAGACGGCGAAGAGCGAGGCGAAGAGGTTGGGGAAGAAACGGTTGTGCTCGAGCTCCCCCTGAAGCGAGCGGATGCGGTAGACGGGGAGGTCGGGGTCGAGGGCCGCGACCTGCCGGCGCACGGCGGCGGTGAGGGTGAGCGGATCGGGCGTGCGCGCCCGCGCCAGCAGGGTGACGGTGGCGGGGCAGCGCTGGGAGAGCGGGAGGTAGACCCCTTCGGCCCAGCCTTGGACGTCGTCCATGCCCCCCATGTGGAGGTCGGGCACCACGCCGATCGACGGTGCGCCAGGGCATGGAATGGTCGCCGGCTTCGTCGTCGAAGCGGACGCGGAGGCCCACCGGGTCCTTGCCCGGCCAGGCCTCGGCGGCGAAGGCGCGGTTGACGATCACCACCGGCAGGGAGGTGGCCGTGTCCTGGCTGTTGAAGGTCCGGCCCTTGAGGGGGCGCACTCCCAGGGCGTCGAAGTAGGTCGGGAGAGACCTCGGCCACGTGGGCCACGGGCACGTCGTTTTCCGAGGGGAAGGTGCGGCCCTCGGGACGGTAGTTCGAGTAGGGGGAGACGCTCCCCGGCAGATGGGTGGTCACCGCGGCTGCGGCCACGGCCGGCTCCGACTCCAGCCGGCGGAGGACCTCATCGAAGAAACGCAGGCGGTCCGGCTCTTCGGGATGCACGGCCGGGGAGAGGGAGACGCGGCCAGTGAAGAGCCGCGAGGTGTCGAAGCCCAGGTCCAGGGTCTTCAGGCGCACGACGCTGCGCACCATGAGGCCGGTGCCCACGAGCAGCAGGCAAGAGAAGGCGACCTCGCCCACCACGAGAAAGCGGGAGAACCGCCCCAGGCGCAGGCTGGAGGAACCTCGCCCCTCGTCTTTGAGCACCTCGCCCAGGTCTGCCCGCGACGACTGGAGGGCGGGCATCAGGCCCGAGAGGAGGCCCGCGGCCACGGTGACGCCGAGGGTGAAGAGGAGGGCCGCGGGATCGACGGCGATCTTCATCCACCACGGTGGATTGCTGCCGGCGATGGCGAGGTTGAACAGCTTGACCCCGAGGACGGCCAGAAGCACGCCGAGCACGGCGCCCATGGCCGCGAGGAGCAGGCTCTCTCTCAGGATCTGCCCGGCCAGTTGCCGGCGGCCGGCCCCGAGGGTGGTGCGGATGGCGATCTCCCGCGTGCGTTTGGCGGCGCGGGAGAGGGTGAGGCTCGCCACGTTGGCGCAGGCGATCAGGAGCACGAAGGCGCAGGCCCCCAGCATCACCCACAGGAGCTTGGCGATGGCGGGGGAGAGGGCCGCCTTGAGCCAGGGCTGGAGGAAGACGGTCCGCCCCTGGTTGGTCTGCGGGTGCTCGGCGGCGAGGGCGCGGGCGATCCCCGCGAGGTCCGCCTGGGCGGATTCGAGGGTGGCGCCGTCTTTCAGCCGGCCGATGACGTCCAGGGGCTGGCCCTCGCCGCGGGGGATGCGCAGGGGATCGAGCCGCAGGGGCACCCAGACCTCGGAATTCAAGGGGAAGCCGAAGCCCGGCGGCAGGACGCCGATGAGGGTGCCGTCCTCGCCGTTGATCCGTACCGGCTTGCCCACCACCTTGGGGTCGGCGTGGTAGCGGCGCCGCCAGACGCCATCGGAGATCAGCACTACGGGCGTGGCCCCGGGCGCGTCGTCCCCGGCCACGAAGGTGCGGCCCAGGCCCGGGGCGGTGGGGACGCGCAGCACGTCGAACAGGTTGGCGGAGGCGAAAAGGCCGTCGAAGCGCTCCGGGGCTTCGCCCTTCCCGGTCGGGTCGCTCAAGATTGACGGTGCCGTTGTAGTGGGCGGCGAGGCCCGCGAACGACCGCTGCCGCTCCCGGAAGTCGTGGAAGTCCTGGAGGAAGACTCCGAGCGCGGGCTGGTCGCGGCTGGGGTTGGCGCTCGCCACGTGGACGAGGCGGCCGGATGCGGGCACGGGCAGGCCGCGCAGCAGGGCGCCGTAGACGATGCTGAACATGGCGGTCGAGAGGCCGATGCCGACGCCGAGGGCCAGCACCGCCGTGGCCGTGTGGCCCGGCTGGCGCAACAGTTGCCGGAGGCTGAGGCGGAGGTTCTGGGCAGTCACCGTTGCGTGCTACTCCCCGGCCGCCGCCTGCCGGCCGGCGGCCTGGTCGTCGAGGCCGCGCCAGGTCTCTTCGTTGTCGTCGAAGATGGGCAGCGACGGCATGCGGCCGCGCTCGGCGTTGACGTGCCAGCCCCAGAGCAGGGCCCACTTCAAGTAGGTGCCGTAGGACTGGAGCATGCAGAAGATGAGGCCGTGCATGCCGTCCAGGATGCCGAGCTGGAAGAGGTAGGTGCGGAAGAAGCGCCAGATGGAGCGGCCGAAGACCTGCAGGAATCCGGACCGCTTGTTCTCCTTCCATTTCTGGGCCGCGCCCCAGAAGCTGTATTTCTCGATCCGCCGGATGTACTCGTCCAGCGAATCGGTCATGTAGTGCTCCATGGAGTTGCGCAGCACCGGCGCCGGGCCGCGGGTGATCATGTCGGCGTGCACCCGGCGGTTGGGATAGCGGGCCGAGCCGTTCTTCACCAGCCGCACCACCCGGTCGTGCTGCCAGCCGGAGAAGCGGATCACACGGTCGAGGAAGTAGACCCGCCGCTTGACGGTGTAGGCCTCGTGCTCAGGCCCGCCGGCGAGCAGCTCATCGATCTCCTGCTGCAGGGCCGGGGTGCAGCGCTCGTCGGCGTCGAAGATGAGGATCCAGTCGCTCGTCACCTGATCCATGGCCCAGTTCTTCTGCGAGGCGGAGCCGAAGTAAGTGCGCTGGAAGAAGCGCACCTTGTCGTAGCCGCGGCAGATCTCGGGCGTGCGGTCGGTGGAGAAGGAGTCCACGATCAGGATCTCGTCGCACCACAAGAGCGACTCGATGCAGGCGGCGATGTTCGCCTCCTCGTTGAAAGTGGTGACGATCGCCGACACGGCGGGGTGGGGAGAGTTGGTCATGGCGTGCGCGGACATACAGGTCCTCGGAGTCCTTCCTCGGAACGGCCGACAAGAGTATCAGAACCCTCCGGCACGCGGCGGGCCGGTCTGTTATGATCCCCCCTACCAGATTCAGACCAGGTCCCCGGACGGGGCAGGAGGATTCAGTGATGAAGGCCCGTGGCAGAAACTCGGCCCGCGATACCCGCTTGGGGATGGCGTTGGCTTTCATCCTCATCCTGCTGTCGGCGCTGCCGTCGCAGGCGGTCGTCACCGGCCAGTGCGTCCAGGCGCGGGGGGGCAACAGTTGCACCGCCAACGACGTGACCTTCGTGCTGGTCGGCCTGGGGGGGCAGACGAACGGTTGCGTCAATGCGAGCGACACCGTGACGCTCAATCTCGGCGCCAAGGTCTCCAACACGACCGCGCAGACGCGCTATGACATCGGGATGTATGTCTACGACTATCTCGGCACCGAGCCGGCCGGCAACCCTCCCGACGCCGTGGGGTATGCCTACAACGGCTCGGACTGCGCGCGCGAAACTTTGAAGCCCGCCGGCACCGTCGGCCAGACCTGCGGCACGGGTCTGGACCTGACGACCGGCAGCGGCCCGTTCCTCAACGCGGACAGCAACTCCGACCTGTGCGGCGACCTGCTCAAGAGCACGACCTGCGGCGACTCGTTCATGGTCTTCACCGACCCGATCACGGTGAAGTGCAGCGACGGCCTGGGGGGCACGGCAGCCGACGGTTTCGTCGACATCCCCACCTGCGCCACCTGGGGCAACTCCGCCGACCAGGTGCCGACGGGCGGGACCAACTGCGGGGCCACGAGTGCGACGCATCCGGAGACCGACGTCCTCCCGGGCACCGGCTCGAAATGCAACTGTTCCAACGTCAACTCGAACATCCCGCGGCCGAGCCTGTCGCTGTCGTGCAGTTGCTCGCCCACCGTGGTGCGCACGGGGGCCACGAACGGCGTCTCGACGGCCTGTACGGTGACCTTCACCAACAGCGTCACCTGCACTCCTGACACCAGCACGGCCGAGCGCTTCCGCTGCGGCGCCGCGAGCTTCATGCAGTTCGACACGGTGGCCGACACGCCGAACGGCTCCTTCATCTTCGGCCAGACGCAGGGCAATGCGCCCACGGAGACGACGAGCGGCAGCGTGGACCTCTCGACCACGGGGACCATCCGCTGGACGCCGCGCGACACGGTGGCGACCGGCGGCGGCACCACGCTGGGGGTCATCGGCCACAACGAGACGGGCACGCTCTCCTTCCAGTACTACGTCAACCCGGCAGTGCCCAACAACACCACGATCAACTTCGTGACCACGGCCTACTGGTCGAACGTATCGTCATTCAGCCCGCGGGTAAGCCAGTCGGCGCTGACCACGACGTGCAGCATCCGGACGGACGTCAACGCCACCTGGGCGGCGGTGACGAACGTCCGGGCGCGCGAGGAGCAGGGACACGTGGTCCTGCTCTGGGATACCGCTGCCGAGGTCGGCACCCTGGCCTTCGAGCTGGAGCGGCTGGATGCGGCGACCGGCCAGTGGGAGCGCGTGACGGATCGCCCGCTGCCGGCGGTGGCGCAGCTCCCCGGCGGCCGCTACCGGTTCGTGGATCCGGCGGCGCCGCGCGGCCGGACGCTCACCTATCGGGTGATCGAGGTCAACCAGCAGGGTCAGCGGGAGACGTACGGACCCTTCCGGGTCAAGGTGGCGGCTGACAGCGGCCGGAGCGGCGACGCCCCAGGGGCCGACTTCCAGGCCGCGGGCAAGCCGGTCTCGGCGCGGCTGGTGCGGGCTGCGTTCGAGCGGCCGAAGGCGTCCCCGGCCTCGCCCGCGTCCCAGTCCCCGCTCAGCCGGCGGGCCAAGGTGTCGGTGACGAGCGGGGGTCTCGGGCGGGTGCGGCTGGCAGACCTCGCGGGCGCTCTCGGGCTCGGCACGAACGAGGCCGCCGGCCTCATCAGCGCCGGGCGTCTCAGGCTCACCCATGCTGGGCAGGAGGTGGCCTGGCAGGCGGCGGGCGACGGCGATGGCCTCGTCTTCTACGGCGAGGCGCTCCACAACGCCTTCACGGACGTGAACGTCTACTGGCTGGAGGTCAGCAAGGGTCAGCTCGTAGCCACGGTCGCCGGAGCGACTTCGGGGAGCCCGGCCGCGGGCTCGTTCGTGGACACGCTCCATCTCGAGACCGACGCCGTGCCAGCCGTGACCGCGCCGGTGCCGGTGGACGACTACTGGATCTGGAAGAGCTTTTTCCCCGGCTTCCCGGGCTTCGACCGCATGACGTTCCCAGTGGCCGTGCCCGCTCCGGCCGGCGGCGGGGGGAGCCTCGCGGTCCATCTCTATGGCTTCGCCGCCACCCAGCGGGCGGAGCTGTGGATCAACGGCCGCGACCTGGGCGAGCTCGCCTGGGGAGGCACCGGTCCTGCCACGGTCACGGTGGCGGTGCCGGCGGGCACCTTCGTAGACAGCGGGTCAATTGGCGCCAACCGGATCGAGATCGTGGCGCTCGAAGGCGAGCGCGGCTTCTGGCTCGACTCCTTCGACCTCTCCTATCCACGCACTTACCGGGCAGAGGACGACCGGCTCGCCTTCCGCGCCGCTCCCGGCGCCGCGGTGGCACTGACCGGCTTCCATTCCAGTGACGTCGTGGTCTACGACGTGGCCCAGCCGCTCGCGCCTCGCCGGATCTCCGGGCTCACGGTCCAGCCGCAGGGGGCGGGCTCGTGGGGCGCCGCGTTCGTGGCGCCGGACGCCGGACCCTTCGTGGCCTCGACCGGCGCGGCGCTCTACCCGGCGGCGGTGCGCGGAAGCGCTCCGGCCGATCTCAAGAATCCCAGCCGCGCCGCCGCCTACCTGGTGATCAGCCCGCCCGAGCTGCGGGCCGAGGCGCAGCGCTTGGCCGACCTGCGCGCCGCCCAGGGGCTCTCCGCCCTGGTGGTGGACGTGGGCGACGTCATGGACGTCTTCGGCGACGGCCTCTACGATCCGGCGGCGATCCAGACCTTCCTGGCCTACGCCGCGAAGTCGTGGGCCGTGCCGCCGCGCTACGTCGTGCTCGCCGGCAAGGGTACCTACGACTACAGGAACCTCCTGGGGCTCTCCTCGAACCGGGTGCCGCCGCTCCTGGTCTCGACCGACACGGGCCTCGTGCCGGCCGATTCCCTGTTCACCGACTTCGAGGGCAGCGGGGTGCCGGCGGTGGCCATCGGCCGCATCCCCGCGCTCACCGCAACGGAGATGCGGGCCTTCGTGGACAAGGTGGCGGCCTATGAGAGCGACGCCGGAGGCGCCTGGACGAATCAGGTCCTGTTCGCGGCGGACGACGCCGATCCAGGCGGTGACTTCCCGGCGGCGAGCCAGGCCCTGGCCGGGACGCTCCCTCCGGGGCTTGCCCTCTCGCGCGTCACCGCCGATCCGGCGCAGATCCAGGTGAGCCGGTCGCAGCTCCAGGCGGCTCTGCGCCAGGGGCAGGTGCTGATGAGCTACGTCGGCCACGGCGGGCTCGACCGCCTGGATTCCGAAGGTCTGCTGCTGACGGCCGACGTGGCGCAGCTCGGCAACGCGCCCCGTCTGCCGGTGCTCACGGCCCTCACCTGCCTCATCTCGCAGTTCGCCTACCCCACGGTGACCTCGCTGGGCGAGGAGCTGGTGCTGCGGTCCGACGGCGGAGCGATCGCGGTCTTCGGGCCGACGTGGCTCTCGTACAACACGCCGGCGACCGCTCTCGGCGGGCACCTGCTGCCGCAGCTCGCGACGTCTGCGAACGGTGCAGGCCGGCTCGGCGACCGCCTGCTCAAGGGGCTTTCCGCCTATGCCGCCGCGGGCGGCGACCGCAAGATGCTCCGGCTCTACACCCTGCTGGGAGACCCGGCTCTCGTCGCTCAAGCGCTAGCCGTGGAGGTGAGAGGACGGCCGGGTCGGTGAGGGCCTGCTAGAATCCCGCGCCGTGCGGTCGTACGTCGTCTTCCTGGTGCTCCTGCTGGTCAAGGTGCTGTCGCGCCTCTTCTACCGCGTCGACATGCGGTGGATCGGCGACGTGCCGCCCGATCCGTGGCAGCACGTGCGCATCGCCGCCATCCTCAATCACACCAGCCTGTGGGAGGCGCTCTACGCCGGCGGCTGCCCGGTGAGCTTCCTGTGGCGTCTGGCCCGCCACGGCGTCGTCCCCATCGCCCAGAAGACGGCGAACCGGGCCCTGGTGGGACGGTTCTATGGCCTGGTGGCGGCGCGGGTCATCTCCATCACCCGGGAGCGCGACGAGACCTGGAGCCAGGTGCTCAAGCAGATCGATCCCGACGCCATGGTGATCATCCTGCCCGAGGGGCGGATGAAGCGGGCCACGGGCCTCGACTCCGCGGGCAACCCGATGACCGTGCGGGGTGGCATCGCCGACATGCTGGAGACCGTGGACGACGGGCGGCTGCTCATCGCCTACAGCGGCGGCCTTCATCACGTGCACACTCCGGGCGACCGTCTCCCCCGCCTGTTCAAGACCATCCGCATGCGGATGGAGGTGGTGGAGATCGCCGAGTACCGCGCCGCCCGCCTGGCCGAAGGGGGCGCCCGGGGCTTCCGCCGCGCCGTGGTCAACGACCTTCAGCGGCGGCGCGACGAGGTCTGCCCGCCGTTAGAAGCAGCCAATCCGTAGGGCCCCCCTGGCCTGGGCTATAATCTTCATCCGATGCCCGCTCTCCGGACCCACTTCGCCGCCGGCCTGCTGGCCCTGATCCTGGCGCTCCTCGCGAGCCCGCCGGCAGCAGACGCGCGCGGTGCGAAGTCCCACGCTCCTGCGCTGGACGGCCAGGGCGTCCTCATCCCCTCCTGGGACGCTCTCGATCCGGACGATGACGACGACCAGAGCTCTCCCGGCGGCGAGCCTTCGGAATCCGGTGAATCGATCCTCTCCACCTACAGCCCGCAGTTGGGCCTCGACCTCAGCGGCCGGGTCGACTTGGCGCGCAGCTACCAGGGGATCTCTCCCGCCCGCCACCTGCGGCGCGGCGGCCACTCGCCTCCGCGGTGCCCGCCATGAGAGAGCCTTCGTCCCCCTGCCGGACGCAGACCGCCGAAGCCCACCGCCGGGCGGTCGAACGCGTCGTCCAAGCCTTGAGGCGCAATCCTGCCAGCGACTTCTCCCTCCAGGACATGGCCGGCCTGGCCTTGATGAGCCGCTTCCATTTCAACCGCGTCTTCCGCCAGCTCACGGGCGTGCCGCCCGGCCACTTCCACAGCGCCCTGCGGCTGCAGGAGGCCAAGCGCCTGCTGCTCTCGACCGACATGAGCGTCCTCGACATCTGCTTCGCGGTGGGCTACCAGAGCCCGGGCACCTTCAACCGCCGCTTCACCGAGATGGTGGGGATGTCGCCGCAGCGGGTGCGCCGGCTGGCGCGGACGCCCCCCTCCCTGCTGGCGCGGCTGCCGGAGCTCGTGCCCCTGCCGGCCACGGCCATGATTTCGGGGGTCCCGGGGATCCGCGGGTCGGTCGCCGGGCCGCCGGATTTCGCCGGACCGATCGTCGTGGGCCTGTTCCCCCATCCCATCCCCCTGGGCCGGCCCGCCGGCTTCGTCCTGCTCCCCGGCCCCGGACGCTTCCGGCTGCCCCCGGTGCCGGACGGTGACTACCATCTGCTCGCCATGGCGCTCCCGGCTGGTGTCGGAACGGCCCTCTTGGACCCGGACGCGGGGCTCCGCTCACGGCCGCAGGAGCGTCGCGTCCCGGTGCGGGGCGGGGCGGCGCCGGCGCCCTCGGAGCTCGTGCTGCGGCCTGCCGAGGCCCTGGACCCGCCGATCCTCCCCGTCCTCCCCCTGCTCTTCGCCGAGGAGAGCAAAAAAATATGGGGCGGACGCCACGCGCGCCGCCCCACCCCACCCCACCCCACCACCCGTTGCTAGGCAGGAGCTCGGAGAATCCGGGATGCCGGATTGCTTGCAGGCACCGTAAGGGCCGCCGGTGGAGCGGGTCAATCTCCTGGATTGCGCGATTGACCGGTCCAGCCGGTCGTACAATGGAAGAGGGGGAGGTGCGGTGTTCGGCAAACCTATCGAGCTGTTCAGGATCTTCGGGTTCGCGATCCGGATCGATCCTTCGTGGTTCATCGTCGCCATCCTGGTGACGTGGACGTTCACGCGGTCCTTTCCGGTCTGGGTGCCCGGTCTCGCGCCCGGCGTCTACCTGCTGATGGGAGTGGCCGCGGCGATCGGCTACTTCCTCTCCGTGGTGCTCCACGAGCTCTGCCACGCCCTGGTGGCGCGGATGTATGGCATGGAGATGCGGGGCATCACGCTGTTCATCTTCGGCGGCGTAGCCGAGATGCCCAGTGAGCCGCCCACGGCCCAGGCCGAATTTCTGGTGGCCGCGGCCGGGCCGGCGGCGAGCTTCGCCATCGCCCTGGTCTGCGGCGCCGGCTACCTGGTCTCCTCAATCGCCGGCCTGCCCGCCCAGGTGGCGGCGATCTGCGGTCTTCTGGGTATCCTCAATGCCACCCTCGCACTGTTCAACCTGGCGCCTGCTTTCCCGCTCGACGGCGGCCGCATGCTGCGCGCCGGGCTCTGGGGGTGGAGCGGCAGCCTGCGCCGGGCCACTCGCATCGCTTCCGGCATCGGCTCGGGGTTCGGCCTGTTGCTGGTGGGCCTGGGCGTGCTGTCCACGGTGCGCGGCAATCTCGTCTCGGGGTTGTGGCTCTTCCTCCTGGGTCTCTTCGTGCGCAACGCGGCCCAGGCCTCCTACCAGCAGCTCCTGCTCCGCCGGGCCCTGGAGGGCGAGCCGGTCTCCCGTTTCATGCAGACCGATCCGGTGACCGTGCCGCGGGCCATCTCCGTGCTCGACCTGGTGCAGAATTACATCTACAAGCATCACTTCAAGATGTTCCCGGTGGTGGACGACGGCGACCGGCTGCTGGGCTGCGTCACCACCCGGCAGGTGCGGCAGCTCCCCCGCGACGAGTGGGACCGCCAGACGGTGGGCGTGCTGACCGAGCGCTGCACCCCCGAGAACACGGTACGGGCGGACACCGACGCCATGCAGGCCCTGTCGATGATGAGCCGCACGGGCGCCTCCCGCCTGATGGTGGTGGAGGGCGACCGCCTGCTCGGCATTCTGGCGCTCAAGGACCTGCTGCGGTTCTTCTCGTTGAAGATGGAGCTCGAACAGGCCGGCTGAACCCGCGGGACCCCGGTTCCGCTGGGAGACCCCCTTTTCGTAGAGGTGAAAACGTGAGATTGTTACCCCCAACACGGCTCGTCTAGACCCGCTCACGGCACCTCAAGATTGAGGAGCATTGATGACGACGCACGAGGACCGTACGACCGCTCTTTCCCTGCCCGGAACCGCTCCGCGGACGCGTTCCCTGCGCGCCACGATCCAACGTGCGCTGTTCGGCATCGATCCACAGGATACGTCCGTCGCTCGCCGCGGCTTCCATGTCGCAGGGGATGATGCCGGGCCGGTGCGCGAGCGGCTGGAGCGGGTGGGCGCCACCTTCGTCCTGGGCTATCACGCGGCGCTGGAGGACGAACGGCCGGAGCCCCTGGCGGCGCGCATCGACGCCGAGGTGGAGCGGGAATTCCGCGGTTTCGCCTATGAGGGGGCCGGCATGGCCCTGGCCCTGCTCGACACGCTCCTCCCGGGATGGCTCGGCAAGGGCGACCGGCTGGCCCGCTTCCTCGCCGGCCCGGGCGAGCCCCAGACCTACATCATCTACGTCGGCGCCGGCTGGGTGATGGCCCGGCTGCCGGTCTCCCCCGAGCGCTACCTCTCCCGCCTCGCCGGTCCCCTCACCGATCCCATCATGCGCTGGCTGGCCCTGGATGGCTTCGGCTTCCACGAAGGGTACTTCCACGCCGCCCGGTCCGTGGCGAGGCAGGAGGTGCCCCGCCGCGTCCAGGGCTATGACCGGCGGGGGTTCGACCAGGGGCTGGGCCGCAGCCTGTGGTTCGTGGATGGCGCCGACGTCGATCGTCTGCCGCGGACGATCGGCGCCTTCCCCGCCAGCCGCCAGCCGGACCTGTGGAGCGGCCTGGGCCTCGCCTGCGGCTACGCCGGCGGCCGTGACCGCTCCGCGGTCGAGACCCTGCGGGCCGCGGCCGGCCCGCACGCGCCGCAGCTCGCCCAGGGTGTCGCCTTCGCCGCCAAGGCGCGGCAGCGGGCGGGCAACCCGGCGGCCCACACGGAGCTCGCCTGCCAGGTGATCTGCGGCTGCTCCGCCGACTTGGCCGCAGCGGTGACCGACGAAGCCCTTCAAGACCTTCCCCCCGACCGTCTGGACGAGCCGGCCTTCGAGGTCTGGCGCCGGCGGATCCAGGACCAACTCTTCCAGGGGAGCCCCGCATGACCGAGCAGAACGGCCTCTTCCGCCGCAACGCGACCCGGCTTCTGGCCGTGGCGCTGATCGCCGCCCTCTACGGGTTCGCGCGCCTGCCCACGCTGCCCGAGCCGCAGCGCCAGGCCCTCGCCTCGCGCTTCGCCTTCACCCGCACGCCGCTGGCCACGCCGGTGGGCGCCAACCTCGACCGCACCATCCGGCAGGTCCACCCGGACTACCAGCGACATCGCCGCGTGGATCTCCAGCGTCGGCGCCGCCGTGGCCCTGAATGACCTCGATGGCGACGGTCTGGCCAACGACGTCTGCTCGGTGGATACGCGGCTGGACCAGGTCCTGGTGCAGCCGGCGCCGCGCACGGGGGAGCGCTACCCCCTCTTCGCCCTCGATCCCGCGCCGCTGCCCTATAACGCGCGGACCACGGCGCCCATGGGCTGCCTGCCCGGCGACTGGAACGAGGACGGGCGGATGGACCTGCTGGTCTACTACTGGGGCCGGCCGCCGATCGCCTTCCTGAGGAAGGATACCCCGGAAGGCAGCCAGCCTTTGTCGGCCGCCGCGTTCCGGCCCGTGGCCGTGGCCCCCGGCGACCAGTCTGGAACACCAACGCCCTGACCAGCGCCGACGTCGACGGCGACGGCCACCTCGACCTCATCGTCGGCAACTACTTCCCCGACGGCGTGCGGGTCCTCGACGCCCACGGCGGCCGATCGCGCGCCGCATGCAGCACTCGATGTCGCGCGCGGACAACGGCGGCGAGAACCGGCTGCTGCTCTGGCAGGCGGCGCACGGCGGCGCGGAGCCGACGGTGCGCTTCGCAGACGTCGACAACGCCTTCGATCGCCAGACGCGCCTCACGGGTGGACGCTGGCCGTCGGGCGCCGCCGACCTCGACGGCGACCTGCTGCCCGAGCTCTACTTCGCCAACGACTTCGGCCCCGACCGGCTGCTGCACAACCGCTCGACGCCCGGTCACGCCGCGCTTCGCCGTGGTCGAGGGGCGGCGGACCTTCACCACGCCCAGCTCCAAGGTGCTCGGCCACGACTCGTTCAAGGGCATGGGCGTCGACTTCGGCGACCTCAACGGCGACGGCATCCTCGACATCTACGTCAGCAACATCGCCGCCGAGTACGCGCTCGAGGAGAGCCACTTCGTCTGGGTGAGCACGGGCGACGTCGGCACCGCTGCGCAAGGGCGTCGCTCCGTATACCGATCAGAGCGAGACCGCTCGGGCCTGTCGCGCAGCGGCTGGGGCTGGGACGCACGCCTCGCCGACTTCGACAACGACGGCGTGCTCGAGGCGGTGCAGGCCATCGGCTTCGTGCGCGGCGAGACGCAACCGCTGGCCCGAGCTGCACGAGCTGGCCATGGGCAACGACAACGACATGCGACCATCCCGGCGCCTGGCCCCGCTTCCAGCCCGGCGACGACCTCAGCGGGCACCTGCACAACCCCTTCTTCGTCCGCGCCAGAGACGGCCGCTACTACGACGTCGCCCCCGAGCTCGGGCTCGACGACAACCGACGTCAGCCGCGGCATCGCCATCGCCGACGTCGACGGCGACGGCGAGCTCGACTTCGCCGTGGCCAACCAGTGGGAGCCGTCGTTCTTCTTCCGCAACGACAGCCCCGCATCCGGGCGCCTCTCCTGGCATCTGGTGCCGCGGCTGCCCACGTGCTCGAACGGCGCGCGGACGCGCCCGGCCGTGCGGCGCCGAGGTCGCCGTCATCCTGCCGGACGGCCGGCGCCGGGTGGCGCAGGTGGACGGCGGCAGCGGCCACTCGGGCAAGCGCGGCCCCGAGGTCCACTTCGGCCTCGGGTCCATGAGCCGCTCGACCGTCGCTGCGGGTCGACGTGCGCTGGCGCGATCGGGCAGGGCCGGCCGCAGGCCACCACCCTGCGGCTCACCCCCGGCCGGCACACGGTCGTGCTCGGGCAGGCAGCAGCGCCACCGCCGGTAGTGGCACAGACTCTTGTACAACCGGCTGAGCCGACGGGAAAGGCAGATTGATCATGGCTGAGCAGAAAGACATGCGCCTGGGCGCGCTGCGGCGCTTCGCGATCGCCATCACGGTCCTCAACGTCCTCGGCCACACCGTGCTCGGCTTCGAGCAGTCGCTGGCGCAGCCCCGGTACGGCCGTGCTCGCCGCCTACGCCACCGAGATCCTGCTCGAGCTCGTCGAGCGTGGCGGCTCGGCCGCACGCCGCCGCTTCCTGGGCGGCGGCACCGCCTTCGTCGACTTCCTGCTCTCGGCCCACATCACCGGCCTCGCGGTCGCCATGCTGCTCTACGCCAACGAGCGGCTGCTGGCCGATCGCCTTCGCCGCGGCCGTCGCGATCGGCTCGAAGTACCTGTTCCGGGCGGGCACCAACGGCGCACGCCGCCACTTCTTCAACCCGTCGAACCTCGGGATCACGGCCACGCTGCTCGCCTTCCCCTGGGTCGGCATCGCGCCGCCCTACCAGTTCACCGAGAACCTCTCCGGCGCCGGCGACTGGCTCCTGCCGGCCATCATCATCTTCTCCGGCACGTTCCTCAACACGCAAGTTCACCGGCCGCATCCCGCTGATCGTCGCCTGGCTCGGCGGCTTCGTGGTCCAGGCGGTCATCCGCCACTTCGCCTTCGGCACACCTCTTCCTGCCGTCGCTGCATCCCGATGACCGGCGTGGCCTTCCTGCTCTTCACCTTCTACATGGTCACCGACCCGGCGACGACGCCTTCGGCGCGGCGCGGGCAGATCGCCTTCGGCCTGGCGGTGGCCGCGGCGTACGGGACTGCTGATGGCCTTCCACGTCGTCTTCGGCCTGTTCTTCGCGCCTGCTCCGTCGTGTGCGCGGGCCGCGGCATCGCTCGCGTCTACGCCAAGGCCCTGGCAGCGCAGCGAGTCGCGGACGGCGCGGGTCAACGGTCGGCCCTGCCCGGCGGAGGCGATGATGGGCGAGGGCATCGCCATCGTCGGGATGGCCTGCCGCTATCCCGACGCCCGCATCGCCGGGCGAGCTGTGGGAGAACGTGCTCGCCGGCGCCGGGCGTTCCGGCGCGTGCCGCCCGAGCGGCTGCGCCTGGAGGACTACTGCCGAGCGACCGGCCGGACGATCCGGACAGCCTCTACGCTCCGAGGCCGCGGTGATCGAGGGCTACGAGTTCGACCGCGTGCGCTTCCGCGTCGCCGGCCGCACCTTCCGCTCCGCCGACCTCGCCCACTGGCTGGCGCTCGACGTCGCGGCCCGGGCCCTGGCCGACGCCGGCTTCCCCGAGGCCGAGGGCCTGCCGCGCGACGCGACCGGCGTGCTGCTGGGCAACACGCTGACCGGCGAGTTCTCCCGCGCCCAATTGATGCGGCTGCGCTGGCCGTACGTGCGCCGCACCCTCGCCGCGGCCCTGGCCGGCGAAGGGTGGGACGGAGGAGCGGATCGCGGACTTCCTCGCCCGCCTGGAGCCGGCCTACAAGGCGCCGTTCGAGGAGCCCATGGAGGAGACGCTGGCCGGCGGCCTCTCCAACACCATCGCCGGGCGGATCTGCAACCACTTCGACCTCAAGGGCGGCGGCTACACCGTCGACGGCGCCTGCGCCTCCTCGCTGCTCGCGGTGGCCACCGCCTGCTCAGGGCTGGCCGCGGGCGACCTCGACGTCGCCCTCGCCGGCGGCGTCGACCTGCTCGCTCGACCCCTTCGAGCTGGTCGGCTTCGCCCGCACCGGCGCCCTGCGCCGCGACGAGATGCGGGTCTACGACGCCCGCTCCGCCGGCTTCTGGCCGGGCGAGGGCTGCGGCTTCGTCGTGCTGATGCGGGACGCGGACGCGGCCCGCCCGGCTGCCGCGTGCGCGCCGTGATCCGCGGCTGGGGCATCTCCTCCGACGGCCACGGCGGCATCACCCGGCCCGAGGTCGACGGGCAGCAGCTCGCCCTGCGCCGCGCCTACCGGCGGGCGGGCTTCGGCATCGAGACCGTGGCCTACTTCGAGGGGCACGGCACCGGCACCGCCGTCGGCGACGCCACCGAGCTCGCGGCCCTCTCCGAGCGCCCGGCGCGGAGGCCGCGCCGCAGCGCCTCCGGCGGCCATCGGCTCGATCAAGGCCAACATCGGCCACACCAAGGCCGCGGCCGGGGTCGCCGGGCCTGATCAAGGCGGCGCTCGCCGTGGACGCATCAGGTCCTGCCCCCCACCACCGGCTGCGAGGAGCCCCAGCCGAGCTCACGGGCGAAGACGCGGTCCTGCGCGTGCTCCGAGCGCGGCGAGCCCTGGCCCGTTGATCGCCCCCTGCGCGCCGCCGTCTCCGCCATGGGCTTCGGCGGCATCAACGCCCATGTCGTGCTGGAGGGGACGGCCGAGGCGCGCCGCGATACGCTTAGGGAGCCGCGAGCGGGAGCTCCTCGCCTCCTGGCAGGACGCCGAGCTGCTGCTGCTCGCCGCTCCGGACGCCGCCGCCCTCGCCGAGCAGGCCGAGCGCCTGGCCGATCGTGGCCGGCCGCGCCGCGCGGGCCGAGCTGGCCGACCTCGCGGCCGAGCTGCGCCGGCCGCTTGAACGGCGGCGCCGTGCGGGCCGCGGTGGTGGCCGCGAAACCCGCTGAGGCCGCGGACGGGCTGCGCCGCCTCGCCGGCTGGCTGCGCGACGGCCGCGAGGGAATCACCGCCCGCCTCGATGCGCTACACGGCGTCTTCCTCGGCAGCCGGGCCGCGGGCGCATCGGCTTCCTCTTCCCCGGCCAGGGCGCCCCCTCCCATCTCGACGGCGGAGCCCTGCGCCGGCGCTTCGAGGAGCTGGAGGCGGTCTACGGCCCCGCCGGGCTCGATCCGGAGGCCGATCCCGTCGATACGGCCGTGGCCCAGCCCGCCATCCTCAGCCACTCGCTGGCGGGCCTGCGGCTGCTCGACCGCCTGGGCGTGCGAGCCGCCGTGGCGGTCGGGCACAGCCTGGGCGAGATCGCCGCCCTCCACTGGGGCGGAGCCTTCGACGGTCCCGCCGCCCTGCGCCTCACCCGGGCGCGCGGCCGGGCCATGGCGGACCTGCCCGGTGAATGCGGGCGCCATGGCCGGCATCGCCGCCGAGCCGGCCGTGGTCGAGGAGATCCTCAAGAATCCGACCGATCCGTCGGATCGGTTGGAGCGGTCATCGCCGTCTACAACGCGCCGCAGCGGACGGTGATCTCCGGCCCCGCCGCGGCCGTGGACGCCGCCGTCGAAGCGGGCCCGGAACCGGGGGCTGGCCGTCAACCGGCTGCGGGTCTCCCACGCCTTCCACTCTCCCCTGGTGGCGGGTGCCGCCGAAGCTCTCGCCGCTGAGCTGGCGGCGCTTCCCGTGCGGCCCCTCGCCCGGCCCGTGGCCTCGACCATCACGGGCGGCCTGCTCACCGCGAGCGACGACCTGCGCGCGCTGCTGCTCTCCCAGGTCACCTCGCCCGTGCGCTTCACCGACGCGCTGGCTGCCGCGGCCGATCGCGTGGACCTGTGGATCGAGGTGGGTCCCGGCCGCGCTCTGTCGGAGCTGGCGGGTGAGATCCTGGATCGTCCGGCGATCTCCATGGACGTGGGAGGGCCGTCCCTCGCCGGGCTGCTCAAGGCCGCGGGAGCCGCCTTCGCCCTCGGCGCGCCGCTCGACACGGAGGTGCTGTTCGCCGGGCGGTTCACCCGGCCGTTCGATACTGATCGGACACCGCGGTTCCTGGCCAATCCCTGCGAGCTGGCGCCCGTGATGGACGGGCCTGTCGGAGCAGTGGTGCCGATCGCAGCCGCGCGGCCCAATCCTCCGGTCCACCCTCCGGACCTGCCCCTGGTCGAAGCGGACCCGCCTTCGACCGCGCGGGACGTCCTCCGCCTCCTGGTGGCCCAGCGGGCGGAGCTGCCGGCCGACGCGGTGCGCGACGACAGCCGGCTGCTCTCGCGACCTGCACCTCAACTCCATCTCCGTGGGCCAGCTCGTGGTGGAGGCCGCCCGCCGCCTCGGCCTGCGTCCCCCGGCCTCCCCCACGGACTATGCCCGCGCCACGGTCGCCGAGGTCGCCCAGGCCCTGGAGGCACAGTCCGCCGCCGGAGACGGCGCCTCAGCCGGCGAGGCCGCGCCCCCCGGCGTGGACTCCTGGGTGCGCCCCTTCACCGTCGAGCTCGTGCCCCGCGATCTCCCCCATCCCGAGGAGGTTGCGGCGCCAGGGCGCTGGACCGTGCTGGCTCCTCCGGATCACCCCCTGGCCGCGGCCCTGGCCGGCCGTCTGCCGGGGAACGGCGTCGCCCTCTGTCTGCCGCCCGAGGTGGACGAGCGCCAGGCCGGGCTGATCCTGGAAGCCGTCCGGACCGTGCTCGCCTCGCCCCGGCCGGTCCGCTTCCTCCTGGTCCATCACGGAGGAGTGGGCGGCGGCCTCGCCCGCACCCTGAAGCTGGAGATGCTGAGCGCCACCGTCTGCGTCGTCCAGGTCCCTCCGGATCTTCCCGAGGCCGCGGACTGGATCGTTGCCGAGATGGCCGCGGTCGAAGGCTATGCCGAGGCCTGCTATGACGAGGCGGGACGGCGCCGCGTGCCCGTGCTCCGCCTGCTCGCCACGGACGGCGAGCCCGGCCCCCTCCCTCTGGGACCGGACGACGTCCTGCTGGTCACCGGCGGCGGCAAGGGGATCGCGGCCGAGTGCGCCCTCGATCTCGCGCGGGCGACCGGCGTCCGCCTCGCCCTCCTGGGCCGTTCCCGTCCCGAGACCGACGCCGAGCTGTCGGCCAACCTCGAGCGGATGGCTTCGGCCGGCGTGCGCGCCCTCTATCTCCCCGCCGACGTCACGGATGCTGCGGCCGTGGCCGCAGCCGTGGCCACGGCCGAGGCCGAGCTCGGGCCCGTGACTGCTCTCCTCCACGGCGCCGGCACCAATCACCCCCGGAAGCTGGCGGACCTCGACGAAGCGGCGCTACGGCGCACCTTCGCGCCCAAGACCGCGGGCCTCGCCAACGTCCTTGCGGCCGTGGATCCCGGCCGGCTGCGGCTGCTAGTGACCTTCGGCTCCATCATCGCCCGTCTCGGGCTGCCCGGCGAGGCCGACTACGCTCTGGCCAACGAGTGGCTGGCCCGGGCCACCGAGCGCTTCGCCCGCGAGCACCCGGCGTGCCGGTGCCTGACCCTCGAGTGGTCGGTGTGGTCCGGCGTGGGCATGGGCGAGCGGCTGGGCACGGTCGAGAGCCTGCGCGCCCAGGGGATCTCTCCGATCCCCATGGAGACCGGGCTCGCCCTGCTGCGCGATCTCATCTCCCGCGAGCTCCCGGCCATCTCTCTGGTGGTGACCGGCCGCTTCGGCGAGCCGCCCACCCTGGAGGTGGAGCGGCCGGAGCTTCCGCTACTGCGCTATCTGGAACGGCCGCGGGTCCACATCCCCGGCGTCGAGCTGGTGGTGGACTCCGAGGTCTCGGCAGATACCGACCCCCATCTCGCTGATCACGTCTTCCGCGGCGAGCCCCTGTTCGCTGCCGTGCTGGGGATGGAGGCCATGGCGCAGGCCGCGATCGCTGCGCGGGCCCTCCTGGGCAGGACCTCGCCGGATGAGATCCCCGTCTTCGAGGACGTGGTCTTCCAGCGCCCCGTGGCCGTGCCGCCCGGGCGGTCGACGACCCTCCGCGTCGCCGCTCTGGTGCGCTCGCCGGAGACCGTGGAGGTCGTGCTGCGCGACGAGTCGACCGGCTTCGCCGCGGATCATTTCCGCGCTGTCTGCCGCTTCGGCTCCGTCCCCGATCTCTCCCCTCGGCTCATCGTCCCGTTCCGGCCCGGTGCTGCCGGGGACATCGCCCGGGTGCCCCTCGATCCAGCGAGCGATCTCTATGGCGGCGTCCTCTTCCATCGTGGACGCTTCCGCCGCGTCGCGGGCTACCGCCGGCTGCGGGCCACCGAATGCCTGGCCGACATCTCGCCGGACGGCTCCACTCCCTGGTTCGGCAGCTACCTGCCCGACCGTCTGCTGCTGGGCGATCCGGGAGCGCGCGACGCCGCCATCCACGGCATCCAGGCCTGCATCCCCCACAAGACCCTGCTGCCCACTGGGGTCGACAGGGTGGTCACCGCCGGCCTCGCCGCCGACGCTCCCCTGGTGCTCGCCGCCCGCGAGCGCAGCCGCCACGGCGACGATTTCGTCTACGACCTCGAGCTGGTGGACGCCGAGGGCCGGCTGCGGGAGCGCTGGGAGGGCTTGCGCCTGCGGGCCGTGGATCGCATCGCGCCGCCCGCGAGCTGGACGGCCCCTCTGCTCGCCCCCTATGCCGAGCGCCGGCTGCAGGAGCTCCTGCCGGAGTCCGGCGTGCGGGTGAGCGTGGAAGAGGATCGCGAGGGGAGCTCTGGCGCCGTCTTCCGCCTGCTGGGCGACGGCGGATTGCGTCAACTGCGTCACCGCCCCGACGGCCGGCCCGAGGTGGACGGGGGACAGATCTCCGTGTCGCACGCCGGCCGCCTCGTCCTCGCCGTGATCCGGGAGGGCCGCGTGGGCTGCGACCTGGAGCCGGTCGCCGAGCGGCCGGAGGAGGTCTGGCAGGGTCTGCTGGGGCCGGACGGTTTCCGCCTCGCCGGGCTCATCGCCCGCGAGCGGGGCGAGAGTCCGGACGCCGCGGCCACCCGCGTCTGGGCGGCTCTCGAAAGCCTGGCCAAGGCCGGCGTCCCCCACGGCGCACCGCTGACCCTGGATGCCGCCGACGCCGCGGCAATGACGGCTGGCTCGTCTTACGCTCCGGTGCCCTGCGCATCGGCACTCTCCTCGCGCCGGTGCGCGAGCTGTCCGGGCCCGCCGTGCTGGCGGTCCTCGCCGAAGCCAGTCCCGAGAGCCGCGCTTGAAGGCCTACGAATACCATCACGTGGTTGGCTTCGAGGAGACCAACCTCGTGGGCAACGTCTATTACGTCAACCCCCTGCGCTGGCAGGGGCGCTGCCGCGAGATGTTCCTGCGCGACAACGCTCCCGAGATCCTGGAAGAGCTGGGCCGCGGCCTGGCTCTCGCCACGGTGCGCTGCTCGTGCGATTATCTCTCCGAGCTCACGGCCTTCGACCGGGTGATCGTCCGCATGCGGCTGGGCGACGTGGTCCAGAACCGCATCACCCTCGTCTTCGAGTACTGGCGCCAGGCGAAGACGGGCGAGGAGCTGGTGGCCCGCGGCGAGCAGGTGGTGGCCTGCATGCGCCGCGAAGGGGAGAAGACGGTCCCCACCGCCATTCCGGCGGCTCTGCGCGAAGCCTTGAAACCGTACGCCTGAGATCTCCTTCCGCCCCCGCAAATGATCGACACCTGGCTCAACCGCCTCGCCGAAAAATCCATGGCCCGGCCCCGCCGCGCCATCGCCGTCATGGCCGTGGTCACGCTCGCCACCGCTCCCGGCCTCGCCCGCCTGAAGCTGCGCACCGACGGCCACGCCCTGATGCCGTTGAACGACCCGGCGATCCTCTTCGACGCCGAGGTCCGCGACCACTTCCACCTGCGCGACCCGATCGTGGTGCTGGTCGAGACCTCGCGGCCCCAGGGGATCTACGACCTCGGCACGATGCGCCGGATGCGCGACCTCTCCGCCGCCCTGGCCCGCCTCCCAGGCGTGGGCCCGGACGAGGTGATGAGCCTCGCCACCGAGCACCGCGACCGGGTCTACCCGGGGACCCTCAACTTCCGCCCCTTCCTCGATCCCCTGCCCGACACGCCGGAGCTGATGGAGACGCTGCGCGGCGACGTCGACGCGGCGCCCATCCTCAAAGGCACCCTGGTGTCGGCGGACGGCCGGGCCGCGGCCATCTTCGTGGGCGCGCCCAATTCGTTCGGCAAGGAGGCCACGGCCGATCGCACGGCCCTCTACCGCACCATCCTCGAGACGGCGAAGCCCTTCGAGCAGGATGGCGACCGCATCGTGGTGGCCGGCGCGCCCGTGGCCGAGTCGCTCCTTGGCACCCACATCCTCGAAGACCTGAGGCTGCTCGTGCCGCTCGCCCTCCTCGTCATCGCCCTCGCCTGCTGGTGGGGCTGCCGCCGGCTCTGGTCGCTCCCGGTCGTGCTGCCGAAGATGGCGGCCTCCCTGCTCTTCACCTTCGGCCTCATGGGCTGGCTCGGCGTGCCCGTCTACCTGACGACGGCGGTGCTGCCCGTCGTTCTCATCACCGCCTTCCTGGCCGACGAGCTCCACCTGCTCTGGCACTACCAGCAGATCCTCGCCCAGCGCCAGCCAGGAGAGACCGATCACATGCCGGCCCTGCGCCAGGCCGTGCTGGAGATGTCGCGTCCCATCGCCCTCGTCTCCCTGACCACCGTGGCCGGCTTCTTCTCCTTCTCCCCCTCGACCATCGTGCCGGTCCAGTCCTTCAGCCTCTTCTCCAGCCTGGCCGTCCTCTTCTGTCTGATCTGGACCTTCACCGTGGTGCCCGCGACGCTCGCCCTGATCGGCGGCAAGAGGATCGAACGCCGCGGCCCCTCGATCCTGGACGGCCGGGTGCTGGTGCGCTTCCTCGCGCCTCTGCTCTCGCGACCGCGGATGACGCTGGCGGCGCTGGGCCTCCTGACCCTCGGGCTGGGAGCCGGCCTCGCGCGCCTCGTGGTACAGGACAGTTGGATTGACGGCTTCGCCAAGGGGAGCACCTTCCGCCGAGCGACGGACGAGGTGAACGCCAAGCTTCTCGGCACCCACATCCTCCTCGCCCACGTCACCCTGAACCCACCACCGGAGCGCATCCCCGAGGTCAACGACCGCAAGGGCCCCCTGCTCGATCCCGCGGCCTTGAAGGCACTGGGCCGTTTCGAGGACTTCCTGCGCGCCCAGCCGGGCGTGGGCGGCGTGCTCGGCCCCAGCAGCCATCTCGTGACCGTCTCCTACCTCTGGCAGGCGCGGCGGGAGGAGTACCGGCGCATCCCCGACGACCCGGAGCGGGTGGAGCACTTGATCCAGCTCTTCGACGACGCCCGCAGTCCGCGCCGCCGCCGCGAGGTGATCGACGACAGCCTGTCGCGCACCGTGGTTTCCATCTACCTCAAGGGCGCGGACTACCGGCACACGGCGCGGCTGATGAACGCCATCCGCGGCTACGAGCGGGCGCATCTCGCGCCCCTGGGGATGAAGGTGGGCTTCGCCGGGGACGTGGCGGTCAGCCAGGCCATGATCCCGGCCATCGTCACCACTCAGGTGAGCTCGCTGCTCATCGCTCTCGTGGGCTGCTGGCTGGTGATCTCGCTCCTCTACCGCTCGGTGGTCACCGGCTTCTGGTCCGTGCTGCCGGCGTGCGTGGCCGTGCTCTGGGTGTTCGGGCTCATGGGCTGGTTCGGCATCCCGCTCGGGGTCGCCACCTCCATGTTCTGCGCCATCACCCTGGGGATCGGGGTGGACTACGCCATCCATTACGTGGAACGCTACAAGGTCGCCCAGGCCGCCGGCGATCCCCGGCCCGACCTCAAGGCTCTGGAAGAGACGGGTCCGGCCATCGTCATCGACTCCGGCGCCATCGCCTTGGGCTTCGGCCTGCTCGCCGTCTCCCAGGTACCGGCCAACGAGCGCCTGGGCCTACTGGTGGGGGTGGCGCTGGTCTCGAGCTCGCTTCTCACCCTGGTGGGTCTCGCCGCGCTGCTACCGAGGGTCTCCCGGCGGCGAGCTTAAAAAAAGAGCGGGCCGCTCCCATGGCAGGAGTGGCCCGCGAGGAGAGAATCCGTCGTTTGCGTGGGACGCAGTTCTCTTTAGCAGTTCCTTGCGAGCCGGGCGCCCCCCGACGCGCAGGCGGCACCCCTACAAGAGAAGGGTGCGTGAACGCCCCAAGGCGAGCCGCAGGGCGGGACAATCTGCAAAATCTTCTGGAATCGCCTGACACCGCCCATGCTCTCTCTCGCACGTTTCGCCCTGCAGCGGCCCAGACTTGTCCTCTTCGTCCTCGCCCTCGGCACGGCCTTCGTCGCCCTGGGGCTCTTCCGGCTGCAGATCCGCACCGACGGCGCCGCCATCTATCCGCAGGGGGATGCGACGGTGGAGCAGACGCTCGCCGACCGCGAACGTTTCCACGAACCGCAGCAGGTCATCCTCCTCGCCACCTCCCACCCGGGAGGCCCTCCTCTCGCCTCCCCGGCCGGGTTCCGTTGGCTCCAGCGCCTCCACGCCGGTCTCCAGGCCCTCCCGGGCGTGCAGCAGCACCAAGGCGTGCGCTCTCTCGCCGACCTGTTGGAGCCGCCGAAGGACAACACCCTTTCCATCCGTAGCTTCCTCGATGAGATTCCCGACGATCCCGCGCCCTTCACGGCGCTGCTGGCGCGCATCGACCGCTTCCCCGTAGCCCGCGGTCTCTTCCTCTCCCGCGACGGCCGGATGGCGCCTTTCTACGTCTACCTGGCGCCGGACGCGGATCGAGGGTCGGTGATCCGCGAGCTCGAAGCCTGGCGGGCTCGCCAGGACGCCGACCCTTCCAACCCAGGAATCACCCTGCGGATCACCGGCCCCGTGGCGGCCGAGTCCGTGCTCGGCGAAGTGGTGCTGCGCGACCTCTCCCGCCTCGTGCCCTTGATGATCGCCGCCATCGCTCTACTGCTCACTCTCACGCTGCGCACCCCGGGCGGCGTGGTCGTGCCCCTGGCCCAGGTGCTCGCCACCCTGGTCTGGACCGTGGGCCTGATGGGATGGCTCGGGGTGCCGGTGACGCTGGTGACCACCATCCTGCCCGTGCTGCTGATGGCCATGGCCATGACCGACGAGGTCCATCTCCTGGAGCGGGTGCAGAATCGCCTCGTGGCCACCCCCGCCCCGGTGGACCGCACTCCCAGGGAACGGCTGATCCAGGTCACCGCCGACGCCTTCGCGGACCTCAACATGCCCCTGGTGCTCACCTCGCTCACCACGGCCTTCGGCTTCTTCTCCTTTGCCGGCTCCACCATGAAGCCGCTGCGCGACTTCGGGATCTTCGCCGGCATCGGACTGATGCTCGGCATGGTCTTCACCTTCAGCCTCGTGCCAGCCCTGATGGCCGTCCTCCCCCCCTCCTGGAGCCGGCGCCGGCTCGCCCGTCAGAGCGCAACGGCGATTCCCGCCTGGGAGCGGTTCGTGGCCTCCCGCGGCCGCGCCTTCGCCCTGGCCGGAATCGTCCTCCTCATCGCCGCCGTCCCCGGCCTCTCCCGCCTCAGCGTGCAGGACTCCTGGATCGACAACTTCGACCCCCGCTCGCCGCTGGTGACCGCGGAGCGGGATTTCAACCGCGCCTTCTGGGGGAGCTACCGGCTGGACGTCGTGTTCGAAGGGGACCACCGGCATTTCTGGACGCCGGAGGGCACGGCCCTGCTGGAGGATCTGGAGCGCGTGGCCCACCAAGCCCCCCATGTCGGCGGCGTCCTCGGCCCTCTGCTGTTCCTGGAGAACGGTGCGCGCGTGCAGGGCAGCCCACTCCCCCTCTCGGCTCTCCCCCCTGTCGAGGTCAAACGGGCCGGGGCCCTCGTCGAGGTCCTCAGCCTCCGCCTCGACCTGCGGCAGTATCTGACCCAGGATGCCGCCGCGGCCCGCACCCGCCTCTTCGTGCCGGACGCCGACTTCGCCCGCGGCCGCGAGCTCCGGGACTTCCTGGCGGCCCGCCTCCCCGCCCTGGCCGCCCGCCACCACGCCCGCGTCCATCTCTCGGGCGACGTGCCCACGGGCCTCGCGGTGGTGGGCGCCATCGTGGGCAATCAGCTCGAATCCATCGGCTGGGTGACGGTGCTGATCTTCGTCACCCTGCTCGTCAGCTTCCGCAGCCTGCGCCGGACGGCGGTAATGATGGCCCCCGTCCTCGCCGCCACCCTGGCGCTGTTCGGAGCCCTCGGCTACACCCGCATCCCTCTGGGGATCGCCACCAGCATGTTCGCGGCCCTCACTCTGGGGGCCGGCGTGGACTTCGGGCTCCACTATGCCTACGCCTACTGGCGCGAACGACGGGCGGGGCACGATCACGACGGCGCCGTGCTCGCCACCCTGGCCACGGCCGGGCGGGGCGTGCTGTGGAACGCGCTGGTGCTCGCCTTCGGCTTCCTGGTGCTCGCCTTCTCCGCCTTGAAGCCCAACGCCAGCCTCGGCCTGCTGCTGGCCGCGGCCATGCTCGCCTCCTATGGGGCCACGATCGTGTTCCTGCCTGAGCTGTTACGGCGCTGGGGAGGGGATTGAGCGAGAAACGGAAACGGGAGCCGCCCGCGAGCGACTCCCGGTCTGTGCTGTGGAGACTACTGGTTGTTGACGGGGGTGAACGTGCCGTTCACCGTGGCCGCGGAGGAAGCCTTGGCCGCCGCCGCCGCCGAGATCGCCGGTATCGGCACCGAGGTGCCGTGGTTGGCGGTGCCGCCGGCCTGCTTGTACTTGTCCACCGGGGTGACGGGGAAGGTCGGGCGGGAGGGGATGACGCCGATGAACAGGTTGGTCGAGGCGCGCGTCGTCAGCTCGGCCACGCCGTCGCCGTCGCCGTCCACCGCCAGGCCGCCCGCCAGGGTCTTGATGCCCTTGGCCTTGGGGTCCATGCCGCCCGGGGAGCTGAGGGTGAAGCTGGCCGCCGTGGCCCGCATCGTCAGGTCGCTGCCGTCGCCGCAGACCACGGCGCCGCAGTCGATCGACGTGCTCTTGCCGTCGCGGTCGGTGAAGACCAGCTTGGGCCGCACGGTGAACGAGGAGTCGAACGTGCCGCCGTCGGCGTTGGTCATTCTGAGCGCCAGCGTGCCCGGTTGGACGTCATCCCGGAACTCCGAAAGGAAGACGTGCAGCACGTACGGATTGCCGCCGATCGACACCGGATTCTCACTCACCAGGCGCAGCGCCACGATCGCCAGCGGTCCGCTGCCCGAGCCGCTGCTGAGGTCGATGCCCTTCTCCCGCCGCACGATGGTGTCGATGCCGTCCAGCGCGCCCGAGCCCAGCGACTCGCCCTTCAGACTGACCACGGGATTGCCTTCCACAGGGGCGCCGAAGATCTTCTCGATCGGATACCCCGAAAGGTCGACCTGGGTCCTGCCGCCTCCCGGAGTGGTCAGTCCGTCGTCCCCCGCTGGGACCTTCTGGGCGATCGCCGACAAGGCGACGAGCAACAAAGCGGCAACGACCATGTACACCCACTTCATGTTCTTCATCTGCATCTCCTTTAGCAGGCCAGACCGATCGCCCGGTCCGGCGTTCTACACGTGGATCGGACACGGCCGATCCTTCATGCTACAGAGCCGCGGTTGAAGACATCCTCACATCCGCAACTGCACTCACAAGAGAGGGTGCGCGCCCGCCCTGCCGCGGGACAACCCAGCGGATCCAAGCCATGACGGGTCGGTGACGGCTCAGCGCTCGGGAGAGAGCAACCTGCCGATCTCGGAGTTGACCTCGCCCCCCATGAGGATGGCGAAGGCCGTGAGGTAGAACCAGAGCAGCAGCAGGATGACGGCCCCCAGCGAGCCGTAGGTGGTGGTGTAGGAGTGGAAGTAGGCGAGATACGCGCGCAGGCCGAAACAGGCCACGAGCCAGAGGCCCACGCCCACGAGGCCTCCCGGCGTGAACCAGCGGCGGCTCGGCCTCTTCCCCAGGTTGGGGGCGAAGTTGTAGACCATCTCGAAAGAGATCACCAGGAAGATCAGGATCAGCGGCCAGCGCACCAGGACGTGCCAGATCACGGCGAAGAGAACCCCGTACCCGAAGCGTTCGGCAAGGGTCTCGCCCAGGCTGCCACCGGAGAAGATGAGCGCCAGCGCCGCGACGGCGAGCAGCGAGAAGCTGAGCGTCAGCGCGAGAGCCACCAGCCGCCGCCACCACCAGCGCCGGGTCTCCTTCAGGCCGTAGGCGTGATTGAGCGTCCGCGAGACGGCCAGCATGCCGTTCGAGGCGATCCACAGGGCCGCGACCAGCGACAGGGAGAGCTTGGTGCCGGTGCGGGCCTGCGTGATCTCGGCGAGCGTGCCGCGCAGGAGCAGCGTCACGTCCCGGCTGGGCGAGAACCGCGCGATGAGCCGGAACAGGTCCGCCCGCAACCCCGAGTGCGCGCCGGCATAGCCCAGCAGCGTGGTGAGGAACAGCAGCAGCGGGAAGATGGAGAACAGGAAGAAGTACGCCAGCTCCGCGCATCGCGCCAGCAGCTCGTCCTCATAGATCTGCCGCCAGAGCTGCAATCCCAGCTCCCGCCAGGTGAGGCCGCCCCGTGTCCACATGGAGCTCATGGCTGTCCCATCCCTCTCACGAGGTGGAAGAGTAGCAGGCGGTCTGGTGCCGAGGAGCGATGGCGGCAGATCGGGCGGGGGCGGCCGATCCGGGGCCCTCATCCAGCGCCCCCTACGGCAATCCCGGCCGCCTGAGCCCCCTCTGCCCTCGCGAATTCTCGTCGCGCCCTCGCGAATTTTCATTGCGCCCTCGCGAGGGCCGGACCGAAATTCACGAGATCTCGTAAGGCCCTCGCGAGTTTTCATCGCGCCCTCGCGAGTTTCATATGCGCCCTGGCGAATTCTATATGGGCCCTCGCGAGGGGCGGCCCAGAATTCGCGAGGGCCTTACGAGAATTCGCGAGGGCGCAGCCAGAATTCGCGAGGGCGGGACGAAAATTCGCGAGGGCAGAGCTCTGATCGCTGCGGGCTCGACGCGATCCGGCGAGGGACAAGCCTTCTAGTTCCACAGATTTGCGAGTCGGCGGGGGGGGCGGCTGGGAGAAGAGGGCCGGGGTGAGGAGGGCCTCGGCGGCACCGCCCCGCCGCGATCCAGGCAAGTTCTCCCGGATCGGCCACGTCGACGGATCGGCGTACCGGTCCTTGGGCACGAGCCGCAGTGATAAAGTTCCGCCGTTTCGCAGGAGGCAACGAAGGGACCCCGGAGATGAACCGCAAGCAAGCCGAGACGCGGATCGCGAAGCTCCGTGCTGAGATCCGCCATCACGACTATCTCTACTACGTGGAGGACCGCCCCGAGATCTCCGACGAGGGGTACGACAAGCTCTACCGTGAGCTCGTGGCCCTCGAAGAGGGATTCCCCGACCTCGTCAGCGCCGACTCCCCCACCCAGCGCGTGGCCGGCACGCCGCTCGACGGCTTCCCCACCGTGGAGCACGCCGCTCCCATGCTCTCTCTGGAGTCGGACCAGAACGAGGCCACCCTCCGCCGCTTCGACGAGCGGCTGCGGAAGGGCCTGGGCCCCGACTTCCCCGTCGAGTACGTGCTCGAGCCCAAGCTCGACGGCCTCTCGGTCGAGCTCGTCTACCAGGACGGCACGCTCCTCCAGGCCTCCACCCGCGGCGACGGCAGGAAGGGCGAGGGGATCACCGCCAACGTCCGCACCATCACCAGCGTCCCTCTGCGCCTGCGCGAAGGGCGCCGCCCCGTGCCGCCCTTCCTCGCCGTGCGCGGCGAGATCATCATGACCTCCCAGGCCTTCGACAAGCTCAACGAGCGGCTGCTCGCCGAAGGCAAGGAGCCGTTCGCCAATCCCAGGAACGCCGCCGCCGGCTCCGTGCGCCAGCTCGACCCCCAGATCACCGCCTCCCGCCCTGTTCAGCTCTACGCCTACGACATCCTGGCGGGAGGCGAGGGGATCGAGACGCAGTGGGACGTCCTCGCCTCTCTGCGCGACTGGGGGCTCAAGGTCAACGAGCGCATCCGCAAGGTGAAGACCCTGGACGAGGTCCTCGCCTATCACACCGAGACCGAGGCCCAGCGCGACGACCTCGGCTACGAGATCGACGGCGTGGTCATCAAGCTGAACGACCTCGAAGCCCGCGAGACCCTGGGCTGGACCTCCCGCCACCCCCGCTGGGCCTTCGCCTTCAAGTTCCCGCCCAGGAAGGAGGTCACCCGCATCCTCTCCATCCTCCCCTCCGTGGGGAGGACGGGCGTAGTCACCCCGGTCGCCATCATGCTGCCCGTCGAGATCGGCGGCGTCACCGTGGCCCGCGCCACCCTGCACAACCGTGAAGAAGTGGCGCGGAAGGACGTGCGCGAAGGCGATCGCGTGCGCGTGCAGCGGGCGGGAGACGTCATCCCCCAGGTCATCGAACGGATCGACGAGCCCGACCGCGAGCGCGGCCCCGAGTGGCGCATGCCCACGGTCTGCCCCTCCTGTGGCACGCCGCTCACCGAGCGCGGACCCTTCACCGTCTGCCCCAACAGCTTCGAATGCCCGGCCCAGCTCGCCGGCCGCATCGTCCACTTCGCCTCCCGTGACGCCCTGGACATCGAGGGTCTGGGCGACGAGACCTCCAAGCTCTTCGTGGCCGAAGGGCTCGTCCGCCAGCTCCCGGACCTCTTCGACCTCCAGGCCGAGCGGCTGATGGAGCTCGAAGGCTTCGCCCAGAAATCCGCCACCAATCTGGTCAACGCCCTGAAGAAGGCCTCCCACGTGGAGCTCGCCCGCTTCCTCTACGGCCTGGGCATCCCCGAGGTGGGGGTCGCCGTTGCCCGCGACCTCGCCCGTCACTTCGGCACTTTCGCCCGCCTGCGCGCGGCGGACGAGGCCATCCTGCAGGAGGTCTCTGGCGTCGGACCCCGCATGGCCGAGCAGATCACCACCTTCTTCCGCGAGCCCCACAACGCCGAGGTGCTCGACGCGCTGCTCACGAAAATCGATCTGATCGAGACGGATCCGGCTGGACCCGCAAAGCCGTCCGACCCGTCCAACCCGTCCAATATCGGGGCGGCATCCGTACTTCCCCTTGCAGGTCAGAAGTGGGTCTTCACCGGCGGCCTCACGCGACTGACCCGCCGCGACGCCCAGGAGAAGATCGAATCCCTGGGCGGGCGCGCCACCGGCTCCGTGAGCAAGTCCACCGACGTGGTGGTGGTCGGCGAAGACGCCGGCTCCAAGGCGGACGACGCCCGCAAGCTGGGGATCAAGACCATGGACGAGGAGGAATTCCTCGCCTTCCTCTCCGGGAACGGGATCGACGTCTGACCTGTTCTCAACTCAGGAAGGCCGGGAGCTCCGGCCGCCGAAGGAAAGGGAATCCCAATGAAATTCGCCATCTCCGTATTCGCCCTGGCGCTGGTCGCGGCCGGCATCGCCCTCGCCGCGGCCCCGGCGCCGGCCGTGGGGAAAGGAACCAGTCAAGTGATCGAGAAAGTCGTCAAGACCGACGCCGAGTGGAAGAAGCTCCTGACGCCCGAGCAGTACGACGTGCTGCGCGAGCACGGCACCGAGCGCGCCTTCACCAGCCCGCTCAACCACGAGAAGCACAAGGGCGTCTTCGTCTGTGCCGCCTGCGGCCTGCCGCTCTTCAGCTCCGACACCAAGTTCGACTCCGGCACCGGCTGGCCGAGCTTCTGGGCGCCGATCGATCCCACCCACATCGGCACCACCACCGACAAGAGCTTCTTCATGAGCCGCACCGAGGTCCACTGCGCCCGCTGCGGCGGCCACCTCGGCCACGTCTTCCCCGACGGCCCCAAACCCACCGGGCTGCGCTACTGCATGAATGGGGTGTCGCTGAAGTTCGAGCCGGCACAGTAGACGAACACGGACCAACAAGGACAGAGGGGTAGGGAGTGAGACCCTACCCCAGCACCGGCAGCAATGCCGAAGACACCAGGTCCCGGTTCTGAGGGGTGAGCGAGCCGCGGTACTTCTTCGCCATCTCCGCCGTATCCTCACGGGTGACCAGGCGCTCGTAGAGGTTCGTCCGCTGGCGGGGGGTGTAGCCGGCCGAGGTGATGAGGTGCTCCATCTCGTCCTGGCTCATCCGGTAGTGGGTGCCGGCCGAGGCCACCACGTTCTCCTCGATCATGATCGAGCCCATGTCGTCCGCCCCGAAGGAGAGGGCGACCTGGCCGATCTTCTTGCCCTGCGTCACCCAGCTCGTCTGGAAGTGGACGACACTGTCGAGGAAGAGCCGCGACACCGCCAACGTCCGCAAATACTCCTCGGCGTAGGTCTCGGGCACGTCCGGCATGTCCGTGTGCTCGTGCTGGAAGGTCCAGGAGATGAAGGCCGTGAAGCCGCCGGTCTCGTCCTGGAGGTCGCGCACACGCTGGAAGTGCTCCACCCGGTCCACGACCGGCTCGCCCATGCCGTACATCATGGTCGCCGACGTGCGCAGGCCGTTCCTGTGCGCCTGCCGCATGACGTCGATCCACTCCTCGGCCGAGCACTTGGGATAGGCCAGCACGTCCTTGCGGATCTGATCGGAGAGGACCTCGGCGCCGCCACCGGGGATGGACATCAGCCCCGCGGCCTTGAGGCGGGCGATGACGTCGTAGAAGCTCATCCGCTCCTTCTTGGCGATGAACTTGATCTCCGGCGGTGAGAACGCGTGCACGTGGCACGCCGGATAGCTTGGCCGCAGATAGCGCAGCAGGTCCTCGTAGAAGGAGAGGGGCAGGTCCGGATGGACCCCGCCCTGCATGAGGATGCCCGTGCCGTTGAGCGCCAGCGTCTCCTCCACCTTGCGGCCGATCTCCTCGAACGGCAGCAGGTAGCCCTCCGGGTCCCCCGGCTCGCGATAGAAGGCGCAGAACCGGCACTTGTAGACGCAGACGTTCGTATAGTTGATGTTGCGGTCGATGTTGTAGGTGGCGACCTTGGGGTCGTTGAAGCGGTTGCGTACCTCGTTGGCGGCCAGACCCAGGTCGAGCAGGTCGCCGTCGAGGAGCAGCGTATGGGCATCGCCGGCCGAGATGCGGCGGCCGGCCATCGCGTCGTCGAGAATCTGTGGGACGGGTCGTCCTGAAGGTTCCAGGTTCATAGCATCCTTACTCTAAGGGATCGCTGCCAGAGGGGCAAGGCACGCCGGTCCTATTGCTTCACCCCTGAACCTTTGGCAAGCTAGGCTCCCTTGAAGGACCTCCGTCTCCTCATCCAGTCGCGGTATCCGATCCTCTACGTCGAGACCCCTGACGAGGAACGGCTGGCGCAAATGCTTGCGCGCATCTGCGGCGAGCTGCGGATACCCCTCCTTACTTGGTCCGTCAGCCAGGGCCTCCAGGGGGGAGAGACGTACTCCCTGAACGAAACCAAGCAGCCCCAGAAGCTGCTCGAACAGATCCGGCTCCACCAGGGACCCGCCCTCTACCTGCTGCGCGACTTCCATCCCTTCCTCACCGATCCGGCCGTGGTGAGGTCCCTGCGGGAGATCGCCCAGGGCGAACTTGCACGGCCGGTGACCGTCGTGCTCTGCTCCCCGGCCCTCGACCTCCCCATCGAGCTGCGCAACCTGGCAGCCCGCTACCGCCTGGAGCTGCCCGGACCGCAAGACCTCCGGCAGTGCGTGCTGGAGACCTTCCAGGAGCTCAAGCGCAATCGGTTTCTGCGCTACGGGCTGGACGACGTGCAACTGCGGCAGCTCGTGCGCAACCTGTCCGGCATGACCCTGTCCGAAGCCCGCCGCCTGGTGGCGAGCTGCCTGCTCGACGACGGCGTGCTCGACGCCGCCGACCTCCCCGACGCCCTGGCCGCCAAGATGGAGAAGCTCGAGCAGTCGAGCGTCTTGGAGCTCCGCGGCTTCGACCCGGAGAGCGCACCCCTGGGTGGGCTGTGGCGGCTGCGCGAGTGGTTGCACCGCTTCCACGCCGGCTTCAGCGAGCGGGCGCGGCAGCTCCACCTCCCCGCGCCCCGCGGCGTGCTCCTGGTGGGAGTCCAGGGATGTGGCAAGAGCCTCGCGGCCAAGGCCGTCGCCCGTGAATGGGGAGTGCCCCTCGCCCGGCTCGACCCCTCGCGCCTGTTCGACAAATACATCGGCGAATCGGAGCGCAACCTGAGAAACGCCCTCGAAACCGCGGAAGCCCTGGCTCCGATCGTCCTGTGGATCGACGAGATCGAAAAAGTCTTCGCCTCAGGCGGCACCTCCGAAGCCGACGCCGGGCTCAGCCGTCGCCTCTTCGGCTCCTTCCTCACCTGGATGCAGGAACGGGAAGGTGCCGTCTTCGTGGCCGCCACCGCCAACCACATCGCCTCCCTGCCCCCCGAGCTGCTGCGCAAAGGCCGCTTCGACGAAGTCTTCTTCATCGACCTGCCGGACGCCCGGGCCCGCCGCGAGATCCTCACCATCCACCTGCGCCTACGCCAGCAGACGCCGGAAACCTTCGACCTCGAAACGCTCGTCCAGGACTCCGAAGGCTTCAGCGGCGCCGAAATCGAGCAAGCCGTCGTCTCCGCCCTCTACGGCCTCGTGGCCGAAGGCGCCCCGAAGCTCACGGACGACCGGCTCCGCGCCGAGCTGCAAAGGATCATTCCCCTCTCCCGCTCCCACCGCGAAGAAGTCTCCGTCCTGCGCCGGATGGCGCGGGAGCGGTTCGTGCTGGCGGAGTGATAGCCCCGGTGGGAAGGATTCAATAGGGTGGGGGCCGGGAAACCCATATCGGGCCGGGGGAGTGCGCCGGCATGGTACGCTGGGCAGAGGAGAAAGTCATGGTCAAGAACTTCAAGATCGTCGTCGAAAAGCACCCCGATGTCTACGTGGCCTACCCTCTTGGGACCAAGGGTGTCGTGGTCGGGGAAGGTCAGACCTATGAGGAAGCTTTGGCCGACGTCCGCTCCGCCATCGCCTTCCATCTGGAGTCCTTCGGAGCCGACGCGCTTGAACCCGAAACGCCTGTTCTCGAGGCGTTCGTAGCGGAGGCCGGCGTCATCCTCTGATGCCTCGCTTCCCCATCGACGCCCCGATCGCGCGAGTCAAGCGAGCTCTCGGAATCCTCGGCTTCTCCGTCGTCCGGGAAGGAAACCACATCTCCATGGTTCGACCCAACCCCGACGGCACCCGCACTCCTCTTACCATGCCGAACCACCCTACCCTGAAAGCTTCAACTCTTCGCACCATCCTCACCCAGGCGCAGATCTCTCGCGAAGATTTCCTTCGTGCTTTCGAGCGGGCGTAGGCAGCTTCCGGTTGCCGTATCCTGAGCATAAATGGAGGACCTGCGCGTACTCGTGGTGAGCGATGACCCCTTGGCGCGGACCGGCCTCGCCCTGCTGCTGGCCGACCGCAACGGCCTCGTCGTCTCCGGTCAGGCCGGAACGGACGACGACTGGCCCGGTCCGGACGAACCCGGCGCACCCCACGTCCTCGTCTGGGACCTCGGGCTGGGGCCCCAGACCGGGCTCCCCTTCCTCCGCGAAGCCGCCGATCCGGCCGGTCCATCCATTCTCGCCATCGTGGCCGACGAGACCGACGCCCAGGAGGCCTTGGCCGCCGGCGCCCGGGGAGCCCTCCCCAGAAACGCCGACGGCGACCGCCTGGCCGCCGCCCTCCGCGCCCTCGCCCAGGGACTGCTGATCCTCGACGACTCCTTCGCTCCCCTCCTCCTCCGCAACACCCCTGCTCCGCCCGAAGAGCTGGCCGAGCCCCTGACCCCCCGCGAGCTCGAAGTCCTCCAACTCCTCTCCCAGGGTCTCCCCAACAAGCGCATCGCCCAGCGCCTCGGCATCAGCGAGCACACCGCCAAATTCCACGTCAACGCCATCCTCGGCAAGCTGGGAGTCCAGAGTCGTAGCGAGGCGATCGTGCATGCAGTGCGGTTGGGGTTGGTGGTGCTGTGAGCCATTGCCAAAGATTTCAGTCGCTCCTTGAATAGCCCAAAACCCCCCTCGCAAACGCCCGTCCGGCGGGCACTTGCAAGATTGGACCGGCGTTTTACGTCTATATACGGGTGGAGGGAGAGCGCCGATGAGCGGCGATCTCGGCTCTTGGAATCGCCATGGCCACCACCCAACACGACAAGATCTTCAAGCAACTGCTGCGCGTCTTTCTCGAAGACTTCCTGCGTCTGGTCGCGCCGCAGGCGCTGGAACGGCTGGACCTGTCCTCGCCCGAGCTCCTGGACAAAGAGCTCTTCGCTGGAGGTCCCCACGGCCGCCGGCGCGAGCTCGACCTGCTGGCCCGCGTCTCGACATGGGACGGTCGCCCGCACCTGATCCACGTCGAGATCGAAGCGCGGGCAAGCCCGGCCATGGCGGAGCGTCTGTGGCGCTATCGCAGCCAGATCCAGGCCCGCTACGACACCCGGGTGCTGACCATCGCGTTCTACCTGAAGCGAGGTCGTCCCGGCATCAACCTGGAGACCTGGGAGAGCAGCCTCGGCCCGGACTTCCCCGAGCCCCGGTACGTCTCCTTCGGCCTTGCAGGCTGCCGCGCCGCGGAGTATCTCGATCGCCCCGAGCCTCTGGCGTGGGCCCTCGCGGCCCTCATGGACCCCGGCCCGTGGAGCCGGGCCGAGCTGAAGATGGCCTGCCTGCGCCGGATCGCAGGTCTGAAAGGACGGGTGGATCCCTTCCTACTTGTCGACTGCGTGGAAAACTATCTACAATTGAATCCGCAGGAGATTGCGGAATTCGAGGCGCTTCGTTCTCGGAAAGAGAACCAGGAGGTACGGGTGATGGCTATGACGTGGTCGGAGACTCAGAGAGCCATGGGACGGGAGGAGGGACGCCAGGAGGGAATGGAACAGGGCGCTCATCAAGTTCTATTGCATCTTCTGGGCAAGCGTTTTGGCCCTCTCCCTGAGAAGGTCCGGCGGCAGGTGGAGACGATCAACTCTCTGGATCGGCTGACGGAGCTCGCGGAGCGGGTTCTCTCCGCCCACTCTCTGGAGGAGATGGGGCTCGCCTGATCCGGAATCGGTGCCGATCGGCGATCGCCTCCCCTGGGACGAGGCCATCCAGAGCTTCAGTACCTTCAGGGCACGCCCCCTGATCCGGACTCGGTGGCCGGCCCCGTCCATCCTCGCCAACCCAGGGAATCTTTCAGGATGCTCGTCTGTCTGTAACAACTCCACGGCTGAAACGCCTATCGACCCAGGAGCGACCGGCATCTTCGCCGTCGCGAGGCGCACTGACGCCAGGGAGGTTACGATGCTTCGACTGCAACGAGCTGTATCCGTGTTGCTGTTGCTGGTCTTCTGCACAGGGTGCTACCACTACTATGTCGCGGCCCCGGAGTTCGATCCGGCCACGGAGCCGCAGCGGAGGGTGGTCCACTCGCTCGCCTGGGGCCTTGCCAACGACCCCAAGGCCGTGCTGGCCAAGAACTGCGAGAGCAGCAATGCGCTGGATCAAGTACGGATCTCGAGCAACCTGGGTTATACGCTCCTCACCGTCCTGACCCTCGGTTTCTGGTCACCGGTCGAGGTCGAGTGGCGCTGTGCCAAGCACCAGGAGAAGCCGGACGTGATCGGCAGTATGCCCGTGCCGGACGTGCCGGCGAAGAAGGAGCAGCCATGAGCCCTCCTGGTGATCTGGCGCAACTCGTCGATACGGGTCAACGCGAGTGGACGCCCAAGCACGGCACCTACACCCAGAAGGTGCAGGCGCTGTATGACCTGTGGAACCCGGTCAATGGCGCCGGTCTCGACCGCTACAACGCCACCACCCGCAGGATCCGGCAACTCGTTGCCGATGCCTTGCGGCAAGGAGTGAGGCTCCGCGCCCTCGGGGCCGGCTGGTCGTTCTCTCGTGCACCGGCGACGGACGGGTGGCTGGTGAATACCAAGCCCCTGAACTTGTATTTCCGGCTGGGCGAGAGCGTGGTGGATTCCGGTTACCGGGGAGACCGGGCCGGGCTGCGCTTCGTGCAGTGCGGGTGCTCGATGCTGGAGCTGGCCCGCCATCTGCGGCAGGAGATGCGATCCATCCGGACGATGGGGGCAAGCAACGGCCAGACGATCGCCGGTGCGTTGTCCACGGGGACGCACGGATCGATCCTGGGGGTGGGCGGGATTCCGGATTACGTGGTGGGGCTGCACATCGTGGTGGGCCCGGAGCGGCACGTGTGGTTGGAGCGCGCGTCGAATCCTGTGATGAAGAAGGAGTTCGCTGACCGGCTCGGCGCTGAGCTGGTGCGAAACGATGAGCTCTTCAACGCCGCCCTGGTGAGCTTCGGCAGCTTCGGCTTCATTCACGGCGTGATGATCGAGACTGACGACATTTTCCTGCTCGAGTGCCACCGTAAGCGGATGAAGGTCGACGCAGGAATGCATACGGCGCTGAGAAATCTGGATTTCTCAGCCATCCAGCTCCCCCATGGCGCTGAACGTCCTTATTATTTCCAGATGGTGGCGAACCCTTACGATCTGGATCACGGAGCGTTCGCCACGACCATGTACCGCCGGCCTTTCCGTGCGGACTACCCGCAGCCCGGCAACGGCTTCGAAGGATTTGGCCCCGGTGACGATGCATTGGCTTTCGTCGGCTTGCTCACCGACGGCGTACCGCTCGTGATCCCCGCGCTGACCAGCCTGCTGACCCGGGCCTACAAGGAGATGACTGGCGTCCTGGGGACGATCGGCGAGATCTTCACCAATACCGACACGCGCGGCAAGACGGCCAGCACGGCGCTGGGGATCCCCATGGGACGCGTCGAGGAAGCACTGGCGACGGTGCTCGAGCTCCTCCGGAAGGACGGCCCATTCGAAGTGCTGGTATCGCTGCGCTATGTGAAAGCGACTCAGGCGACTCTGGGCTGGGCGCGCTTCGCGCCGACGACCTGTATTCTCGAAGTCGATGGCGTCAATTCAGCGCGCACCCTGAGTCTCCAGAGGAGCTTGTGGCAGACCCTGGTGGACCGCGGGATTCCGCACACCGTGCACTGGGGAAAACAGATCGGCTTGGATGCGACCGGGGTCCGGAGGTCCTATGGTGACGCTGCGGGACGGTGGATCACAGCTCGCGAAGCGCTGCTGAATCCAGCAACCCGGCACGTTTTTTCGAGCCCCTTCCTGGAGGGACTGGGCCTGTCCACCTAATAGGCGCACATTTCAGGCCGAGCCGACCCGCGTCTACGGACGCGGGCCGTCTCCCCCTGTCTCACGACGAAAGGACCCTTCAGTTGACGGCCTCGGAGCCGGCCTCTAGACTGACGGCCTGGAGGTCCCATCTCATGCACGCGAATGGCCCGACGGCCCCACGACTCCAGGAGGTCCTGACGCTGCTGCGCAACCACGTCGAGCAGCGCTACCGGATTCCCGTCCTGTTTCTCGACGTCCCCGATCCTTTCGTGGGCGACCTGGATGGCGAGGAGATCTGGATCGACAACCAGCAGGACCTGGAGGTCATGCTGTTCAATCTCATCCACCTCTTCGGCCACACGGTGCAATGGAACCTCCTGGGCCTGACTCCGGAGATCGGCAACAAGGCGCCGGGCGAGTACACGAAGGCCGACCTCCGCGAGGTCGTCCAGTATGAGCGCGAGGCGTCGCGCTACGGACTACAGCTCCTCCACGACCTGGGTGTCCACGATCTCGACGCCTGGCTTGCGGATTTCTCCGGCAGCGACATCTCCTATCTCCTCCACTTTTACAAAACCGGTGAGAAGGTGGACCCGCGAACGATGTGGAAGAGCGGCCATCCCCTGCTGGAGCCCTTGCCCACCCCCGCGTTCACCCCCAAGCGGCTCAAGCTGCGCTCCGAGGGGGTCGTGATCTAGCTCATGGCCAGCCTTTCCGTGGGCGACATCGAGATGTACTACGAGGCTCGCGGCGAGGGCGAGCCGCTGGTGCTTCTCCATGGCGGAGGAGGGATCGGCGCGAACTGGGATTTGATCTTCAAGGAGCCGCCAGCGGGATATCAACTGATCATTCCAGACCTGCGCGGCCATGGAAGATCGACCAATCCGTCGCCGGGATTCACGTTCCGGCAACTGGCTCAGGACGTCTTCGGTCTGCTGGACCGGCTGGGGATCGAACGCTTCAAGGCGATCGGCTTGAGCCTGGGTGCCAAGACGCTGCTGCACGTGGCCACGCAACAGCCGGACCGGGTCGAGACCCTGGTGCTGGTGAGCGCGACGCCCTATTTTCCCGCGACGGCGCGCGCCATCATGCGCCAGTTGACCGTTGAAACCCGCAGCAAAGCCGAGTGGGAGCAGATGCGACAGTGGCACCCACAGGGGGATGAGCAGATCCGCAAGCTGTGGGAGCAGATGCATGCGCTCAAGGACAGCTATGACGACATGAATTTCACGCCGCCCTATCTGTCCACGATCACGGCGCGCACCCTGATCGTGCACGGCGATCGTGATCCGCTGTATCCCGTTCAGCTTGCGATGGAAATGTACGCTGCCATTCCCCGCTCCTACCTCTGGGTCGTTCCCAACGGCGGGCACGGTCCCATCTTCGGCGATCGGGCTCCTCTCTTCGTGGAGACCTCGTTGGCCTTCCTGCGCGGCGACTGGGCCACTCAGACTCCCTGACTGCCGTTCTACCCGGCGCTGCGTTCGGTCGGCTGCTCGCCGTCCACGGTGACGCCGACCACGCGCACGATTTTGCCGTTCGCATCACGTTCGAAACGCATCAGGCGATCGTCGAAGTCGCCGACGAGGAATTGATCGTTGCCGATCGCCAGCAGGCGATTCTTCGGCCCATCGCCGCGCTGATAAAGGAGGACGCCGTTCTCCAGGGTCACGTGGCGCGGCCCGTAGGTGCCCACGAACGCGGCAAGATCGCTGGCCGGCAGAATCACGGGATGGCGCCTCCCCTCGACGATCCGATGCAACAGGATCAACGTTGCCTTGACCTCCGGGTCCGTGATCTTCTCTGCGATGACGGCGAGCGCCTGGGAGTTTGCGGCGGCCAGGGCCTCGGCCGCCGGCACAGCCACGTCTGGCGTGACGCCGGTGCCCTCCCAATTGCCGCCGGTGATCGGGTTGATTTCGCGGCCGTAGGGCAGGGCGATGGCCAGCGGATATCCTTTCAATTGCACGATCCTCGCCGAGTGCGCGGCACCACCGGTGATCTCGCCGACGATCGTGGCCCGTTTCAGGGCCTTCAGGTCGTAGGCGAACCCCTCGGCCGCCGAGAAGGTGTCGGAGCTCGTGAGCACGTAGACCGGTATGTCGGTGAGTCGCGGTCCCGGCACCCAGGCCTGGGTCCAGGACTGTTGCGTCCGGTCTCCCTGGCGTACGTAGGTGCTGCTGAGCTGGGTGGGCTCTGCGGGGAGTAGATAGCTGATCAGCAGTTGGGCCAGGCTCGGGTAGCCGCCGCCATTGGCGCGCAGATCGAAGATCAGCGCGTCGCTGCCGGCGAGGAACCCCATGGCCGCGACCGCTGTCGAGCCTGCAAGGTTAGCGGGGGCGAGGCAGTCGAGCTTCAGGTAGCCGACGTTTCCGGGCAGTCGCTTCACCTCACGGAAACAGTAGTTTTCGCGCCGTGCCAGCCAGGCCATCCGTTCCTTGGTGGACGCCTCCTGCCCCTCGGGTTCCGGGGGTTGCAACGCCACCTGCAGATGGAGGTCATGGCTCACGCCCTGGAGGTCTGCGGTGAGCTGCTCCGCGAAGGCGGGCAGTGAATCCAGGCGGTCGTAGGCTCCGCTCCCGAGCTGCTGTCGCAGGCGGTCTCCCATTTTCCGGGCGGTCTCGGGAAAGACGTAGGTCTCATCGAGCGCCCCGCCGATCTCGGCGACGATCGCCTGCCGGTCCCTGGCGCCGATCGTTGGCGGCATGGGGGGCGTAGCGGTCTGCATGGCAAAGGCAAGGAGAAGGCACGGAGCGGTCAGGATCATCAGAGAGCCCCCTTGATCTCAGGCGGTTTGTATAGCAAACCGATTCTGCCCCCAAGTCTCGGCACATGTCAATCGGTTTTCGATGCAAACTGCCTGACCCATCCTCCCAACTCCCCAAAGGATCAGCCTCGTCCCAACCTTCCGGGCGATGCGCGCAGGTCTCCCCTCCCTCTACTCTCCCGGGCATGACAGAAGGAGAGCAGTCGATGAGCGATTTTGCCTGGCAGTTTTCAGAGAGTCTCGCCGGAGTCGTGGAAAAGGCGGCGGCCGGCGTGGTGCGGATTCACGGTCGCCGTAGGCGGGGGCCGTCGAGCGGGGTGATCTGGTCCGAGGGAGTGGTGGTGACCACCCATCACGTCCTGGAGTGGGAGGAGGACATCGAGATCGGGCTTCCGGATGGGACCACGACCACGGCCGCCGTGGCGGGCCGGGATCCGGCCACGGACCTCGCGGCGCTACGCGTTTCAGGATCCACTCCCCCTCCTCCCGAGTGGGGCGGGGCCGAAGAGGTGAAGGCCGGCCATCTGGTGCTCTCCGTGAGCCGGCCCGGACCGTGGGTGAGGACCAGCCTGGGGATGGTCGGCGTGGTGGGCGAGGGCTGGCACACGCCCATGGGAGGGAAGATCGACGCCGGGATCCAGACGGACCTCGGCATCCACACGGGCTTCTCCGGCAGCGCCCTGGTCGATCTGAAAGGCCGGGTGCTCGGCGTGAACACCGCCGGTTTCTACCGCGGCGTGGCCAGCGTCGTCCCCGCCTCCACGGTACGGAGGGTGATCGCATCCCTTCTCTCCCACGGCCAGGTGCAACGCGGCTATCTGGGGATCGTGACCCAGCCCGTGCGCCTGCCCGCCGCCCTCGGCGAATCCCTGGGACAGGGGACGGCTCTCCTCGTCAGCTCCGTGCAACCGGAAAGCCCGGCCGATCGCGGAGGCCTGGTGCTGGGCGACGTCCTCCTCGCCTTCGAAGGCATCCCGCTCCGCCATCCCGGAGACCTCCTCCCCCTCCTGGACGAAGAGAGGATCGGCCGCGAAGCCACCCTGAAAGTCCTCCGCGGCGGCGAGGCCCGGGACGTCCGCATCACAGTGGGAGCCCGGAATGGGAAAGGGGAGCCGTGATCCTGGCCCCGCCTCGATCAGGTCCAGGCGCTCGGCGGGAGCCTGGAGATCTGCGCGGTCATCAACGGACGGCGGATCAAGCTCGCGGAGTCGTAGGCAGGATTCGCCAGCGCAATCTCGTTTCAGCCAGCGCAAATCGACCTTATTCGTCGCAACATAATCCTAGTCGTCGCAATTTAATTTTTCCCATCGCAAATGAAGATTAGCCGGCGCAAATTAATCTTAGCCGGCGCAAATTTGAATTGACCGTCGCAACACTAAATTTGCCGTCGCGAATTGGATTACTCCAGCGCAACACAAGCCGTGTCGTCGCAAATTGCATTTAGTCGTTGCAAAATAATTTGCGCCATCGCGACATAATCTTAGCCGGCGCGAATGAGTTTGCGCCGTTGCAATTTAAAATTCTCCGTCGCAAAATTATCTTTGCCGTTGCAAATCTATTCTAGTCATTGCACGGTAAGATCAGCCAGCGCGACAGAAGGTTTGCCGTCGCGAAATAAGATTAGCCAGCGCAAGTTAAGCTTAGTCGTCGCAAGAGAATCTTTGGCAGGCCGTTTGGGGGGAGTTTGCGACGGCGGAGCTCCTGGGCTCCGGCCGGGCGCGGGTGGGAGGGGCCTGGAGTAGACTGTCGTCGCGAATTCGGTCCATCCCGACGGGAAGGCAGCTGGGCCGTTGCAAATACGGGTCGCGGGCCGGAGACGGCGGTGGCCCGGAGGGGACGGTGGGCTCTCAGCTATCCGTGGCGAAGGGGTTGGCGAACCTGGCGAGACAAACTCTCGTTCTCAGCTCCACATCTCCAACGGTCGCGGCTCCAGGATCAACCCGTGGTGACATGGCCGGCGGTAGAGCTCTTCCAGACCTTCGGTGGGGGACCGAAACAGGAAAGGGGAGCAGGAGCCGTGATTGCTTGACAGTCCCCCAGGGGAGCGGTAAGAATTCAAAAGGTATGACTCTTACTCGCCCCGAAGGAGGAAGCATGCGCGTCACCAGCAAGGGACAGGTCACCATTCCCGTCGAGATCCGGGAGCGTCTGGGGCTTCTGCCTCATACCGAAGTCCGTTTCGAGGTGGAGGGCAATACGGTTCGGATCGTTCGAGAGGAGAGGAAGCTCGGAAGTCGGGGGCAGCGGCTGCTCGACAGGATGCGGGGTCGAGCGACCTCGGGAATGAGCACCGACGAGATCTTAGCTCTGACTCGCGGGGAGAGATGAGCAACGTTCTCGTTGACAGCAACGTGCTCCTCGACGTGGTGACGGAGGATCCTCGGTGGGGTGAGTGGTCCTCCTCCATGCTTTCTTCTTGCGCCGACAGCGGAATGCTCGTGATCAATCCGATTATCTATGCGGAAGTCTCGGTGGGCTTCGAGCGCATCGAGGATCTCGATGACGTCCTGCCGGCAGATTCCTTCCGTCGCGACCCATTGCCCTGGGGAGCTGGCTTTCTGGCAGGCAAGTGCTTTGTTACCTATCGACGCCGCGGTGGAATACGCCGTTCCCCCTTGCCCGATTTCTACATCGGTGCTCACGCGGCCGTCGCAGGCCTGTCTCTGCTGACCCGAGACCCGGCCCGCTACCGGACCTACTTCCCCAACCTGAAAATCCTTTCTCCGCCTGAGAACGAAGAAGAAAACTGAATCTCCCCGGCCGTAGCGGAGACAGACTCCTCAGCTCCACATCTCCAGCGGTCGCGGCTCCAGGATCAAACCGTGGTGGTAGGCCCGGCGGTAGAACTCCTCCAATCCCTCGATCTCTTCCGCGCGCAGGAAGTAGTGGAGATTTTCGGTGAGGTAGGCGCGGACTTCGGAGGTGTCGAGCCCCAGCTCGGCGGCCGACTCGCGCACCAGGGTGTCGAGCGAGGAGAGGCCGTAGCGCAGGCTGCTCTTGAAGTAGAAGGGGAGGTCCGGGATCTCCACCTCGGGGCGCACCGCCCAGACGGCGAAGACGAAGGGCAGGCCCGTCAGCTCGTTCCACTCGGCCGCGAGATCGATCACCTGGTAGCGCTCGCGGTCCACCCGCAGGGCCGGATCGCCGATGATCAGGGCCGCGTCCGCCTCGCTCAGCATGCGCTCGGGATCGGGACGCTCGTGCAGGTATTCGGGATCGAGCCCCCAGCGCTCGCGCATCAGGATCCTCACCAGGGTGGACGACGTGCGGCTGTTCTGGTCCAGGGCCACGCGGCGGATCTCCGCCACCGGCCCGCGGGAGACCAGGATGACGCTGCGCACCTCCCGCTTCGCGCCGACACACATGTCGGGCAGCACCCGGAGGTTGGGGATGCGTTGCACCTCGATCGAAGGGATGAGCCCGACGTCGAGGTTCCCCTGCGCCAAGAGCCGCGCCACCAGGGCGGGCGGATGATAGCTGGGCGCGAACAGGTCCGCGTGGTGGCCCTTCAAAAATCCCCACGACAGCGGCTTGCTGTTCAGGAAGTTGACGATGCCGACTCGCAGCTTGGGCAAGGTCTCCCCTACTTGGACATCGCGTTCAGGAAGTCCTGGTTGCTCTTGGCCTTCGACAGCTTGTCGTGCAGCAGCTCCATGCTCTCGACCGTCGACAGCGGGTTCAGGACCTTGCGCAGCACCCAGACGCGATGCAGCTCGCTCTCCGGCATCAGCAGCTCTTCCTTGCGGGTGCCCGACTTGTTGATGTCGATGGCCGGGAAGACGCGCTTGTCCACCAGCTTGCGGTCGAGGTGGATCTCGCAGTTGCCGGTGCCCTTGAACTCCTCGAAGATGACGTCGTCCATGCGGCTGCCGGTATCGACCAGGGCCGTGGCGATGATGGTGAGCGAGCCGCCCTCTTCGATGTTGCGGGCGGCGCCGAAGAAGCGCTTCGGCCGGTGGAGGGCGTTGGCGTCGATACCGCCGGAGAGCACCTTGCCCGAGGGCGGCTGCACCGTGTTGTAGGCCCGGGCCAGACGGGTGATGGAGTCGAGCAGGATCACCACGTCCTTCTTGTGCTCGACCAGGCGCTTGGCCTTCTCGATCACCATCTCGGCCACCTGCACGTGGCGGGTGGCGGGCTCGTCGAAAGTCGAGGAGACCACCTCGCCGGCGACCGAGCGCTGCATGTCGGTCACCTCTTCCGGCCGCTCGTCGATGAGCAGCACGATGAGGATCGCCTCGGGGTGGTTCTTTTCCACCGAATGGGCGATCGACTGCAGCAGCATGGTCTTGCCGGTGCGCGGCGGCGCCACGATGAGAGCGCGCTGCCCCTTGCCCATGGGGGTCGTCAGGTCCATGACCCGCGACGACATGTCGCCCGCCACCTCGAGCTTGATCCGCTCCTGGGGATAGAGGGGCGTCAGGTTGTCGAAGAAGATCTTGTTGCGGGCCACCTCGGGGTGCTCGAAGTTGACCGCTTCGACCTTGATGAGGGCGAAGTAGCGCTCGCCCTCCTTGGGCTGGCGGACCTGGCCGGAGACGGTGTCGCCGGTGCGCAGGTCGAAACGCCGGATCTGGCTCGGGGAGACGTAGATGTCGTCCGGGCCCGGGCAGGTAGTTGTACTCGGGAGCGCGGAGGAAGCCGAAGCCGTCGGGGAGGCATTCGAGCACCCCCTCGGCGAAGATCAGCCCGCTCTTCTCGGTCTGCGCCTGGAGGACCTTGAAGATCAGCTCCTGCTTGCGCATGCCGGTGGCGCCCTCGACTCCCAGATCCTTACCGATCTGGGTGAGCTGGGAGATGCTCATTTCCTTGAGCGCCCGGATGTCGAGGGACTCGACCCCGGTTACCTTCTCCACTGGGTTCTGTTGTGTCTTTGGCATGTCGTTCCTCTTCGATTCAATCATCTTGTGCTTCTTGTGCTTGGGCTTGCTTCGAGATGGGGCGCGATGGCACCCCAGAGCTCCTTGATCCCACTCCCCGAATGCGCAGACACCGGAATGACGGGGATCGCTTCCTCCAGCTCCAGCGTCGTTCGGACCTCCCGCACCACGGCCGGCCAGCGGCTCCGGCCCAGCTTGTCGACCTTGGTGGCGGCGATCACGATCTTCGCCCCCAGGCTCGCCAGGTACTGGTACGCCTGGACGTCGAGGGGGGTTGCCCCCACCTTGCCGTCCACCAGCATCACGACCAGCGCTCCCGGCAAAGCCTCGCGGAAGTACCCCTCCACCCGTGCCGCCCACTCCCGCCGGTCCTCCCGTCCAGCCTTGGCATATCCGTAACCCGGCAGGTCCACGAAGTAGAAGCGCCGGTTCACCAGGAAGTAGTTCACCGCCTGCGTCCGGCCGGGGGTGGAGCTGATGCGGGCCAGACCCTTGCGCCCCAGCAGCCGGTTCAGCAGGCTCGACTTGCCGACGTTGGAGCGTCCCACGAAGGCGACCTCCGGACGGCCGTCGCGCAGGTACTCCCCGCTCCCATGAGCGGACCGGATGAACTCCGCGGTCTCGAGCTTCAAGCGTTCGCCTGCGTTCGCGGATTCACGGGAGGGCCCTCGACCCGCGCGCCGGCAGCCTCCTCACGAGGGAGGCCGGCCAGCGCGCCGGCCGTGGCACCTGACGAGGTCAATGGGCCAGGGAATCCGACCCGACGGGAGCCTCCGGGGAGGTCTCCACGAACTTGCCATCCTTCTTGGGCAACGGCACGATGGTGCCGTCGAGCGCCAGGCGCAACACCTCGTCCATGGATTCTACGAGGTGGAACTCCATGGCGTTGCGCACCTCTTCGGGGATCTCCTCCACGTCCTTCTCGTTCTCTTTGGGGAGGATCACCTCATTGAGGCCGCCGCGGAACGCGGCCAGCACCTTGTCCTTGATCCCGCCCACCGGCAGGACCTTGCCCCGCAGCGTGATCTCGCCCGTCATCGCCACGTCCTTGCGGACCGGCGATCTTGGTCAAGGCCGAGATGAGGGCCGTGGCCATCGTGATGCCCGCCGAGGGCCCGTCCTTGGGGATGGCGCCCTCGGGCACGTGGATGTGGATGTCCATGCTCTCGTTGAAGTCGGGCTCGACGCCGCAGCATGTCGGCGCGGCTGCGCAGGTAGGACACGGCCGCGCGGGCCGACTCCTGCATCACCTCGCCGAGCTTGCCCGTCAGGGTCAGCTTGCCCTTGCCCGGCATCAGCCCGACCTCGGTCTCCAGGAGCTCGCCGCCCACCTCGGTCCAGGCGAGACCGGTCGCGACGCCGACCTCCGACTCCTCGTTCTTGCGCCGGGCGCGGAACTTGGCCTTGCCCAGGAGCTCGAAGATCACTTCCGGCCTGACCTCGACCTTGAGCCCCGAACCCTCGCGCACCACCCGGCGCGCGATCTTGCGGCAGATGGAGGCGATCTCGCGCTCCAGGTTGCGCACGCCGGCCTCGCGGGTGTAGCTCTCGATGATCACCCGGATGGCCTCGGCTTCGAAGCTGATGCTGTCCGCCTTCAGGCCGTGGTCCTTGAGCTGTCGCGGCACCAGGAACTGCTGGGCGATCGCCAGCTTCTCGTTGAGCGTGTAGCCCGAGAGCTGGATGATCTCCATGCGGTCCTTGAGCGGCGGCGGGATGGAGTGGGTGACGTTGGCCGTGGCGATGAACATCACCTTCGACAGGTCGTACTCGACGTCAAGGTAGTGGTCGATGAAGGAGTCGTTCTGCTCCGGGTCCAGCACCTCCAGCAGGGCCGCCGAGCGGATCGCCCCGGAAGTCCATGGACATCTTGTCGACCTCGTCGAGGAGGAAGATCGGGATTGATCGTCCCCGCCTTCTTCATCATCTGGACGATCTGTCCCGGGAAGGCGCCGATGTAGGTGCGCCGGTGGCCGCGGATCTCGGCCTCGTCGCGCACGCCGCCCAGCGACAGGCGCACGAACTTGCGGCCGGTGGCGCGGGCGATCGACTTGGCGAGGGAGGACTTGCCGACGCCGGGCGGGCCCGACGAAGCAGATGATCGAGCTCTTGGTCTGCCCCACGAGCTGGCGCACGGCCAGGAACTCGAGGATGCGGTCCTTGATCTTCTCCAGGCCGTAGTGGTCCTCGTTCAGGATCTTCTCGGCGTTTTCGAGGTCCTTCCGCTCGCTTGCTCCGCTTGCGCCAGGGCACGGAGACCAGCCAGTCGATGTAGTTGCGCGAGACCGTGGCCTCGGCCGACACCGGCGGCATCGCCTCCAGGCGCTTCAGCTCCTGCTCGGCCTTCTCTTTGACGTCCTTGGGCAGGCCGGCCTTCTCGATCTTCTCCTGAGCTCGGTCGAGCTCGTCGCCGCGGTCGTCCTTCCGCCCCAGCTCCTGATGGATGGCCTTGATCTTCTCGTTGAGGTAGTACTCCTTCTGGGCCTTCTCCATCTGCTTCTTGACCTTGCACGTTGATCCGCTTGTCGATGTTGATCTTCTCGATCTCGACGTCCAGCAGGTCGTGAAGGCGCTGCAGGCGCTCGTAGGGGTTGAGTCAGCTCGAGGAGCGACTGCTTCTCGGTGGTCGCCACCATGAGGTGGGCCGAGAGGATGTCGGCCACGCGGTCGGGGTCGTCGAGCTTCAGGGTGGACATCAGCCCTTCGAAGGCGAGGTGGTGGGACATCTTGGCGTACTGCTCGAAGAGCCGCGAGGACCTTGCTCATGTAGAGCCTGCAGCTCCTCGCTCATCGGGTAGTTGACCTCGTAGGTCTCCACCTCGACGTTCAAGGCGCCGTCGGTCTCGACGACGGTCAGGATCCGGCCGCGCTGCACCCCCTCGACCATCACCTGCACGTTGCCGTTGGGCAGCTTCAGGTTCTGGATGACGGTGGCGATGACGCCGATGTCGCAGATGTCGTCGCGCAGCGGGTCGTCGATCCTGGGATCTTTCTGGGCGGCGAGGAAGATCCGCTTGGTCGGTGCCCGTGAGCGCCTGCTCCAGGGCCCGTACCGAGCTCTCGCGGCCCACGATGAAGGGGGCCATCATATGGGGGAACACCACCATGTCCCGCAGCGGGACGAGCGGCAGGACTTCGCGTTTCTTGGTCACGTAGGAGGGGGGCATTTCGGGTGCTCTCTGTCCCTTTCCTTCAGCCGGCCTTCTTGTACAGCATGATCGGCTGGATGCGGCTCGCCACGACCTCCTCGTTGATGACGATCTGCTTGATGTCGCGTTGCGAGGGTATGGTGTACATGAGGTCGAGCATCAGCTCCTCGAGGATGATGCGCAGGCCGCGGGCGCCGACGTTGCGCTTGAGCGCCTCCTTGGCGACGGCGTCGAGCGACTCGTCCGTGAACTTGAGCTCCACGCCCTCGAACTCCAGGATCGTCTGGTACTGCCGGATGAGGCTGTTCTTGGGCTCGTGGAGGATGCGCACCAGCGCCTCCTCGTCGAGCTCCTCCAGGGTCGCGACCACCGGCAGGCGGCCCACGAACTCGGGGATCAGGCCGTACTTGATGAGGTCCTCGGGCAGCACGTTCTCCAGGAGCTGGCCGGTCTTCCTCTCGCGCTTGCCCTTGATGTCGGCGCCGAAGCCCAGCGACTTCTGGTTCATGCGGCGCTCGATGACGTCGTCGAGGCCCACGAAGGCGCCGCCGCAGATGAAGAGGATGTTGGTGGTGTCGATCTGGAGGAACTCCTGGTGCGGGTGCTTGCGTCCGCCCTGCGGCGGCACGTTGCACTGGTGCCTTCGAGGATCTTCAGGAGCGCCTGCTGCACGCCCTCGCCGGAGACGTCGCGGGTGATCGAAGGGTTGTCGCTCTTGCGAGCAGATCTTGTCGACCTCGTCGATGTAGACGATGCCGCGCTGCGTCTTCTCCTTGTCGTTGCCCGAGGCCTGGTAGAGCTTCAGGATGATGTTCTCGACGTCCTCGCCGACGTAGCCCGCCTCGGTCAGCGTCGTGGCGTCGGCGATGGTGAAGGGGACGGAGAGGAGGCGCGCCAGGGTCTGGGCGAGCAGCGTCTTGCCGGTGCCGGTGGGGCCGATGAGCAGGATGTTGGACTTCTGCAGCTCGACGTCGCCGTGCGACTTCTCGGCGAAGTCGATGCGCTTGTAGTGGTTGTAGACGGCCACGGCCAGCTTCTTCTTCGCCTGCTCCTGGCCGATCACGTACTCGTCGAGGAGTGCCTTGATCTCCTTGGGCTTGGGAAGCGTCGTGTCCTGCTGCTGCTCGAGCATGCGGTCTTCGGCGATGATGTCGAGGCAGATGTCGACGCACTCATCGCAGATGAAGACCGTCGGGCCGGCGATCAGCTTCTTCACCTCCCGCTGGCTCTTGTTGCAGAACGAGCAGCGCAGGACTTCATCGCCGCTGTCTTTCTTCGGCATTTCTCCTCCGTTGGGTGCGGCCGTGGCCAGGGGGCTTTACCGCGATGCTATGGAGCATAGACGACCCCTGTCAACGTCTTGCCAGCTAGAACAGGTGTTGCGGCAGGCGCTATTTCCGGCCGCTTCAGCCAGCTCTCCTCAAAGAGCTCTCGCTACCTACTTAGGTGTCGCGAGCGCCCAAAATGTCACCGGATCAGGGTGGGCGTGGCGCTCTCCGGCCGCCGCCGCATCATCACCCGGTCCGCCAAACCGTATTCCACTGCCTCTTTCGGCTCCCAGGATCCTAGTCGCGTTCGGTGTCGTGATGGATCTCTTCTTTCGATTTTCCTGTGTGAAAGGCCAGGATCTCGTCCAGGCGGTCGCGCATCATCAGCATGTCCTTGGCGTGGATCTCGATGTCCGTCTGCTGTCCCTGGAGCCCCGAGAGCCAGCGGCTGGTGGATGAGGATGCGGCTGTTGGGCAGCAGCGTACCGCTTGCCCTTGGAGCCCGGCCGCGAACAGCACCGCCGCCATCGACGCCGCCTGCCCGACGCAGATAGGTGGAGACGTCCGGCTTGATGTACTGCATGGTGTCGTAGATGGCCATCCCGGCGGATGATCAGCCGCCGGGCGAGTTGATGTAGAGGGAGATGTCCTTCTCCGGGTTCTCGGCCTCGAGGAAGAGCATCTGGGCGATGATCAGGTTGGCGACGTCGTCGTCGACCGGCGGCCGAGGAAGATGATGTTGTCCTTGAGCAGGCGCGAGTAGATGTCGTAGGCGCGCTCGCCCCGGTTCGTCTGCTCGACCACCATCGGAATCAGCATGCTTGGCAATTCTCCTTCCCTGTCTTCTACGTCTTCTACGCCTCGGCATCGGCCGCGGCACCGGTGGCGAGGCTCGCTCCACTCGTCCCGAGCGAGCCGTCGGTCGGCTCGCCGAGCAGGGTGCGGATCGTCTTCTCCCGCCGCAGATCGGAGCGCAGGGCGGTCAGGCGGCCCATCTCGTCCAACTTGCGGCGCAGAGCCGGGGTGGTAACTCCCTGGTCACGAGCCAACACTGCAAGAGTGCGTTCGAATTCCTCTTCCGTGACTGCGATGTTCCGATCGTCGGAAACGGCGTCGAGCAGCAGCCGGGCGTGGACCCGCTTTTCAGCCATCGGCATCATCTCGTCAGCAATACGGTTCCAGTCGATGGCGGCGTGCTCGACGTCGACGCCGCGGTGGGCCAGGGTCTGGGCATAGTCCTGGACCATCCCCTCCATCTCCCGGCGCACCACGCCCTGGGGCAGCTCGAGGGGGTGGCGCTCGCGGAGCTGATCGAGGAGGGCCCGCTGGCGCGCTTCGCGCCGCTGCTCCTTCTTGCCCTCGCGCAGCCGGGCCACGACCGCCTCGCGCAGGACGTCGAAGGTCTCGAACGTGCCCACCTTGGCGGCGAAGGCATCGTCGAGGGGGGGCAGGTCCCGCTCCTCGACGGCGTTGACCTTCACCCGGAAGCGCTGCTCGTGGACGACCGGAGGAGCGCCAGTATCTTCCGAATCCGCCGCAGGATGCTCGTGCCGGCGCTCGAAGCTGGCCTCCTGGCCCGCGGTGAGGCCCTGGACGGCGAGCGACAGCTCCTCCCAGACCTGCGGGTCGCCGACCTCGATCTGCAACGGGTCCGTCTTCTCCTCGGGGTGCTCGGGAGTGCCCAGGTTGGTGATTTCCAGGCTCACCCGGTCGCCGCGGGAGGCCGGGCGGTCCACCGTCACCCAGGGGGCCACCTGCTTGCGCAGGTTGTCGATGGCGTCGTCGACCTCCAGGGTGCCGGGCTCGACGGGCGGATCGGGGAGGTTGAAGCTCTCGACGTTGCCGAGCTCGATGGTGGGACGGGTCTCCACCGTGGCGACGAAGGTGAGGGGCTCGCCGGGCTTCAGCTCGTCGACCTCCACCTCGGGGGGAAGCAGGGGCTCTAGGGATTTCTCGGCCTGCGCCTGCTTCCAGTAACGCGGCAGGAGCCGGTCCTTGACCTGCTGCTCGACCTCCTTGGCATAGCGCTGGCGGACCAGGGCAGCCGGCACCTTGCCCTTGCGGAAGCCGGGCATGCGGATGCGCTGGCCCAGCTCCTGGATGACGCGCTGGGTCTCCGCCTCGACGGCGGGAGCGGGGACCTCCACCTTCAACTGCTTGCGGCAGGGCCCCACGTCCTCTAGGGATAGCACCACGCTCATCAGAATGTCTTCCTCTTGCTTCGATGGTGCGAAAGGGGGGACTCGAACCCCCAACCCGATCTCTCGGGACTAGATCCTAAGTCTAGCGCGTATACCAATTCCGCCACTTTCGCGGTGAAACCTCCGGCTCGTGGAGGGAGAGGGGTCAGGAGAGTTATGGTGAGCCGCGGAGGAATCGAACCTCCAACCCGCAGATTAAGAGTCTGCTGCTCTGCCAGTTGAGCTAGCGGCCCGTCGAAGCTGGATCATACTCAAAGATGAGAGCGGTGACAACGCCCCCCGGGGCCGTCGTGGCCCCGTCGCACCCGTGACCGCCCACTGGTGGAACGCCGGCGCTCATCCCTATATTCCTCCTCCGGGTCTTCCTCCTGGCGTCAACCTCCCTGCACGAAGTGGACCAGCTCGATGCGGTCGCCGGCCATGAGTCGCGTCTCGATGTATCGGGCGCGGGGCACGAGGTCGCCGTTACGCTCCACGGCCACGGTGCGGGGGTCGCGGCCGAGGCCGGCCACCAGGTCCGCCACCGTGGAGCCTTCGGCCACCCGGTGCGGCTCGCCGTTCAAGACCAGATCGAGGACGGCTCCCACTTCCTGCATGGGGCTCTTATACAACAATTCTACAGGAGATGTTTCAGCTCGGCCCGGCCGATATTGCTGACGGCGTTGATGATCAGGGCCGAGGTGCCGCGGCCCACCTGGGGGATGTCGAAGCCGAGGGTGAGGAGCCCCCGCTCGTCGGTTCGGCCGTTGGCCAGCACCCGGGGCTCGACCACGGTGGAGATCATCCGCACCGAGACCTGGGTGCCGACGACGGGCTGACCGCTCTTGCTGGAGCTGGCGCGCAGGACGAGGGTCGCAGTGCGGCCGAGCACCAGGTCGCGCTCCTCCTCCAGCAGCAGGACGAGCTGCTCCTGGTCGGCCTCGCTCGTCAGGTATTCGAGGATGACCTGGTCGAGAGTGCGCTCCGGCGCCGGCCGGGCCGCGGGCCGCGGCAGGGGAGTTGCGATCCCCGTGCGGGCCAGGGTCTCGCCGCCGGGCTCGAGGGCCGGGGCGACGGGCGCGGCTGTCACCGGGACGGGCACGGGCATGGGCCCGGTGGCGGGCCGGGCCGGGGCCGCCGGCGTCTCGAAGGCCGCGAACTGTCCCGTCTGCCTGCCGGCCTTCATGGCGGCCAGCTTGGCGTCGAGCTTGCCGTGGCGGATGGCCGCGATCATGGTCCGGTGCTGGTGGTCCATGAGGGCGACGATCTCCTTCTCCTCCGTACCCCCGGCCAGCAGCTCGGCATAGCTCGCGCGCTTGCTCGCCAGCACCTGGCCCCCCACGTAGACGAGGCTCTCGATGAATGGGTTGGAGGTACCCTTGTCCTCAGTCTGGACGTGGAACACCACCTCGCCATGGCGAACGTCGGTGTTATAGCCGGTGATCATGCGCGATGCGGTTCAAAGGGGCAGACGTTTCCCCAGACTCCAGGGTATGGGCGAGAGGGATTCTAAGAAGAGGACGCCGGGGAAGCAAGTTTTCCTCGATGCGGGGGCTCCAGCCAACATATACTCACCTCATGAAGATCAGAGTCATCGTCCATGAAGCCGAGGAAGGGGGATACTGGGCTGAGGTCCCGGCCATCCCAGGCTGTGCCACTCAGGGCGAGACCTTCGAGGAGCTGCTCCGCAATCTCTACGAGGCGGTGGAGGCGTGCCTTTCTATCGACGTGGAGCCCGCTGAAGAGCCTGGAAGAGTCGTCGAAATCGCCGTATGAAATCGCTCACCGGCAAGGAGCTGTGCGGTCTGTTCGAAAGCCATGGTTGGTCCCTACTGAGAGTCCATGGTAGCCATCATATCTATGGCAAGTCCGGAAGCTCGGTGAGGCTCTCGGTGCCGGTCCATGGCAATCAGCCTCTCAAGATTGGCCTCCAGCGACACCTGCTCAAGCAAGCGGGAATCCCCTAAGAGGACCTCTCCCCCAAGTAGCACGTCGGAGGACAGCGGCACCCTCTTTGGCGTAGAATGTCCTCGCCCACCGAGCCTGCTCGGGCCCTCCCCGGAGATCCGGCGGGAGAGCAGGCCGATAGGGTGGTCCGGGAAACCGGGCCGCCTCCCGTGCTTGGAAAGGCGTGGCGCAGAGCCGGCGGCTCGGGGGTAGAGGAGTATTTCATGAGCCGCCTTGCCATCCTGGAACAGCCCGCCCGGCCGCCCATCCCGGTATTCCCGACAGCAGACGACGAGACGCGGCTGGTCGACTCCTTCGGCCGGCGTCTGACCTATCTGCGGGTCTCGGTCACCGACCGCTGCAATCTGCGCTGCACCTACTGTCTGCCGGAGGACGCCGAGTTCCCTTTCGGCGACCGGGCGTTCCTCTCCCCCTCTGAAATCGAAACGATCGTCGGTACCCTGGCCCGGCTCGGCATCCGCCGGGTGCGCCTCACGGGCGGCGAGCCCCTGGTGCGGCGCGACCTGCTGGAGATCGTCCAGCGGGTGAAGGCCCTGCCGGGGATCGAGAACCTCGCCCTCTCCACCAACGGCATCGGCCTCGCTCGCCTGGCCCCGGACCTGAAAGCCGCCGGTCTCGACCGGGTCAACGTCAGTATGGACAGCCTGGACCCCGAACGCTTCCGGGAGATCACCCGCCGCGGCAACCTCACCGAGGTGTGGGAGGGAGTCGAGGCCGCCCTGGCCGCGGGCCTCGAACCCGTCAAGCTCAACGCCGTGCTGCTCGCCGACGGCGGCGAGGAGGATGCGGAGCGGCTGGCGGCCCTCACCCTCAACCGGCCCTTCCACGTCCGCTTCATCGAGCTGATGGGCACGGCCGCGAACCAGCACCTGCAGCCGGAGCGCTACCTCTCCTGCGACATCGTCCGCGCGCGGCTGGAGTCCTGCTTCGGCCCCCTCATCCCGTTCGACTCCGGCCCGCGCACCGGCCCGGCCAAGGCCTTCCAGTTCGCGGGTGCCCCTGGCGTCAAAGGTTCGGTGGGCTTCATCACCCCTCTCTCCCACACCTTCTGCGCCGAGTGCAACCGGCTGCGCCTCACGGCCCGCGGTGAGCTTCGCCTCTGCCTCTTCGCCGACCGTGTCTATCCTCTCCGCGACCTCCTCGCAGAGCCGGACCCGGAGGCCGCTCTTGAGTCCGAGATCCTCCGAGTCCTCCAGGAGAAGCCGGCCGAGCACATGCTCACCCAGGGCAACTACGGCAACCTGATGAGCTTCATGCAGATCGGCGGATAGGCGTCACCCGGCTCTTCAGGAGACCGAAACAGCGGAGGGCCTCCTCGCGGGCGGCCTGGGGATCCAGCCCCGAGTCGATGAGCTCGCGCATCCACAGCTCGACGTAGGAGGGAAGTTCGCCGTCCTCCTGCTGTTCCTTCGCGTTCTTCTCAGAGTTGAGCCGGAAGATACGGTGCCACCAGGACATGGTCATCTCCTTCTTCGAGCGGGTCGCCACCCCAGCAGGGGGTAGAGCACCTCCTCTCAATACGGAATGCGCCGTCTGGTCGTTTAGAGATGAAGGATGGATTGCAGGCGCTTCACGGCGCCAGGGACCGGGTGGGCTCCACCCGGGCCGCCCGCCGGGCGGGCAGCCAGCTTGCGAGGAGGGCGGCGAGGGCGAGCACCACGAGGACTCCCGCGAAGGTGACCGGGTCCGTGGCGGTGACGCCGAAGAGGAGGCTTCCGAGCGCCCGGGTGGCCACCAGCGCGCCCGCGAGACCCACCGCGAGACCCACGATCACCGGGCGCATGGCTTGCCAGGCAACCAGGTACAGCACCCGTCCCTCCGTGGCTCCGAGCGCCATGCGCAGGCCGATCTCCTGCGTGCGCTGGCTCACGAACCAGGCGATGACGCCGTAGATCCCCACCGCCGCCAGCAGCAGCCCGATCCCACCGAGGGCGCTCAGCAGGAGCATGTTGAAGCGGGTGGTCGCCGCGGACGCGGTGCGGATCTCCTCCAGGGATGCCAGATCGTAGATCGGCAGACGGGGATCGACGTCGTGGACGGCGCGGCGCATCGCTCCGGCGAGAGCGGAGGGATCACCGGCGGTGCGGGCCACGACGGCCATCTCGACCTCTCCCCACAGGTCCGACTGCGCCATGGGCAGGTAGAGGACCGGCCCCGCCTCGTCCGCGAGATCCCGCTGCCGGACGTCGGCCACGACGGCCACCACCTGTCGCCAGTCGGGGCCGGTCTCGCTGTCGACCGACCAGGCGAGCCGCTTGTTGATGGGGTCCTCCCCCGGCCAGGCGAGCCGCGCCATGGTCTCGTTGACGGCCACCACCTTGAGGGCGCCCGGCCGGTCGGCGGCCGTGAAGTCCCGCCCGGAGAGCAGAGGGATGCGCAGGGTGCGGAAATAGCCCGGGCTGACCTCGCGGGTGCTGCCCTGAAGCCGCTGCTCGACCGGCCGCGGGTGGCCCTCGATTTCCAGAGCCGACGACGAGTCGTTGTGCGACAGAGGCAGGATGGAGACGGCGGCCGCGGATTCGACGCCGGCGAGCTGGCCGAGCCCGGTGACGATCCGCTGCACGGCGGCCACGGCGCGGTCCGTCTCCGGGTAGTCGGCCCGCGGCAGGGAGAGCTGCGCCGTCAGCACTCCCGAGGGATCGAAGCCGAGCCTCACCTGCTGGAGCTCGATGGCGCTGCGGATCAAGAGGCCGGCGCCCGCCAGGAGCACCAGGGCGAGGGCCACTTCGGCCACCAGGAGACCGGTGCGTACACGGTCGCGGGGCGAACCGGTGCCGAAGCTGCGTCCCCCTTCCTTCAGCAGAGTCTGGAGGTCGGGCCGGGCCGTGCGCAGCGCCGGCACCAGGCCGGAGAGGAGGCTCGCCACGAGGCCCAGCCCGAGCGCGAAGGCGAGCGCCAGGCCGTCGATCCCCGCTCCCCCCAGGCGCGGCACGCCCGCCGGGCTGATCGCCACCAGGCCCCGCAACCCGAGATGGGCGAGGCCGATGCCAGCGAGGACCCCGCCGAGGCTCAACACCAGACTCTCGGTCAAGAGCTGGCGGACGATCCGCCCCTGGCCGGCCCCGAGCGCAGCACGGATGGCGATCTCCCGCGAGCGGGCGGCGCCGCGGGCCAGCAGCAGGTTCGCCACGTTGACGCAGGCGATGAGCAACACGCACGAAACCGCTCCCAGGAGGATCAGCAACCGCCGGCGGTAACCACCGAGGAGATGGTCCACGAAGGGCTCGATCCTCGCCCCCTTGCCCAGGTTGGCCCGCGCGTCGACCGTCTCCAGCCGCTTGGCGAGAGCCGCGACCTCGGCCTGCGCCGCCGCCAGGGAGACCCCCGGCCGCAGGCGTCCCATCAATCGCAGATAGCTGTCGCCGTAGTTGCCCGCCTGCTCAGGGGTCAGCGCCAGCGGCACCCAGAGCCGGCTGCCGCTGGCGAAGTCCGCCGGCATGACGCCGATCACGGTATGGGCCTCCCCATTCAACCGGACGTCGCGGCCGATCACCCGCGGATCGGCGCCGAAGCGGTCGTGCCACAGACCCTGGGAGAGCACCACGACGCGGTCGCGGCCGGGGCTGTCCTCCACCGCTGAGATCATGCGGCCCAAGAGCGGCCGGGAATGGAAGGTCTCGAAGTAGCCGACGGAGACTTGGGCGCCGACGATCCGCTCGGGGGGGCCGTCCCCCGTCAGGTTGAAGCTCGCGTTGCGCAGTGCCGAAAGCTGCTCGAACGAGCGCGCCCCATCGCGGTAGGCGAGGAAGTTGCCGGCAGACATGGAGCGGTCCTGCACCCGGTCGGTCATCCACAGGTGAACGATCCGCTCCGCATGGGGAAACGGCAGGGGCTTGAGCACCACGGCATGGAGGAGGCTGAAGATGGCGGTCGTGGCGCCGATGCCGAGCGCCAGAGTGAGGACGGCAATCACGGTGAAGCCGGGAGTCCTCGCGAGCTGGCGGACGGCGAAGAGGGCGTCCTGCCCCAGCTCGGAGAAGATCTCGGTCCGCCGCCTCCCCCGCTGCCGCTCGCGGCCGATCTCGCGGCAAGTGCGGCGGATCCGCTCCACGTCGCCGAAGCGGCGGCCGGCCTCCTCGCGGGCCGCCTGGGGATCGAGGCCCTCGGCCATGAGCTCGCGCGCCGCCTGCTCCAGGTGGAAGACGATCTCGTCGTTGACGTCCTGCTCCACCGTGCCCTTGCGGAGATGGAGCCGGAAGACCCGCCGCCACGATGCCATGATCTCTCTCCCTCGTCCTCAGGCCGTCACCGTCGCCAGGACCCTGCCGACCGCCTCGGCATAGCGCCGCCACGATTCGGATTCGGTCTGGAGCTGGCGCCGCCCCACCGGAGTCAGCCGGTAGAACTTGGCCCGGCGGTTGTTCTCGGACACCCCCCACTCCGCCTCGATCCACTCCCGCTGCTCCATGCGGTGGAGCGCCGGATAGAGCGCTCCCTCTTCAATACGGAGCGCGTCCTCCGTCCGTTGGGAGATCCAGCGCACGATCGCATAGCCATGGAGAGGCCCCCAGGTGAGGGCCTTGAGGATGAGGACGTCCAGGGTGCCTTGCAGAAGGTCCATTTTTGCCGGTGCCATGCTTCTCCCCTAAGCTGACCAGGGGAAAGATAGCGGGCTTCCCCTGAAACGTCAAGGGGTCGATCCCGCTATACTTCCCTCATGCGATCGGTCGCGGACGATCTTCGCCGTCAGGATCTCGAAGCTTTCGCCAGCCTGCCGCTCAAGGAACGCATCCGCCGTGTCTTCGAGATGGGGGAGATCGGCCTGGAAGCCTTCCGGCAGGCTCAGGGAATCGACCGCCGGACTGCGATCCGTCTGCTCCAGCGACGGCGTCAGGCAGGGCGTCAACCCTCCCGGTGCATGGAGGAGCTGATCGGGTGACCTTGCTCACACGGGTGAGCGAGGTCTTGCGGGCTCAGGGAATCCCCCATGTCCTGATCGGTGCCTCCGCCTTGACGGTCCACGGCGTCAACCGCTCGACCCTCGATGTCGATCTTTTCACCGTCGACCGGATATGCCTCGATCCCCGGATCTGGGAGGGCCTCGCCAAGGAAGAGGTCGGCGTCAAGGTGCGCAAAGGAGATCCGGACGATCCTCTCGCGGGAGTCGTGCGGTTCGAGGTGGCGACAGAGCTTCCCCTCGACATCGTCGTGGGTAAACATCTCTGGCAGCGGAGAGCGATCGAGAGGGCCGCGACCGCGACTTTCATGGGAGTGGAGATCCCGGTCCTCCGCGGGGTCGACCTGATCCTTCTCAAGCTCTTCGCCGGTGGTCCTCAGGACGCCTGGGACATTCAGCAGCTCCTGCTGGGACCGGAGCGGGATTCCTTGATCGCGGGGGTCGAAAGGGAGCTCACCGATTTACCTGGCTACTCCTCCCGTCTCTGGCGGCGGATCCTGGATCCCGGCTCCTGAGACTGCTCCCCTCTCTCCCCCGGTGAGGGGGATCGGAGGGGGCGGGAGAGAGGGCTGAGGGAGTGAGGGCGTGGACGCCCCCGCCATCTCGTGGGACAATACGCGCGACATTCTGGCCCGGGCATCATCCGCCCGGCTTCCAATCCCTCAAATCCCGAAGAGAGGAGACCCTATATGGCTGAAACCACCCTTGCGGAGCCGACCGCCGACCAGAAGACTCTGGTCCACTACGAAGTCAGGGACGGCGTCGCCTACCTGACGCTCGACGATCCGCCGGCGAACACCTACACCCACGAGATGATGCGCCAGCTCGACGAAGCCATCCTGAAGGCGCGCTTCGAGAAGGACGTGCACGTGATCGTGGTGCGCGGCGAAGGCGACAAGTTCTTCTGCGCCGGCGCCAACATCAACATGCTGAAGTCGTCCGATCCCTACTTCAAGTACTACTTCTGCCTGCACGCCAACGAGACCTTGAACCGCCTGGAGCAGACGCCCAAGCTGGTGATCGCGGCGCTCGAAGGCCACACGGTGGGCGGCGGCCTGGAGATCGCCATGGCGGCGGACATCCTGATCGCCAAGAAGGGCGCCGGCAAGGTCGGCCTCCCCGAGGTCACCCTGGGCGTGCTGCCGGGCACCGGCGGCACCCAGCGCCTCGCCCGCCTGGTGGGCAAGAGCCCGTCGATCGAGCTCATGGCCACCGGCCGGCTGATCGACTTCGAGGAGGCGCAGCGGCTCGGCATCGTCAACCACATCTTCGAGGGCGAGGACTTCGCCGGGCAGGTACACGAGTACGCGAAGCAGTTCTGCCCGCCGAACAAGGCGGCCAAGGCCGTGGGCCGCATCAAGCGGTCGGTGCAGTCCGGCGCCGAGGTGCCGTTCGAGAGCGGCCTCGCCATCGAGCGCGAGCTCCAGCAGCAGCTCTTCGAGAGCCCGGACGCCAAGGAAGGGCTGGACGCCTACGTCTCCAAGCGCAAGCCCGACTTCCGGGGCTGGTGATGCCCGAGAAGCGCGATACCGACATCGTCCTCGCCGCCCCCGTCCGGACCCCCATCGGCAAGTTCGGGGGCGTCCTCGCGACGCTCACCGCGGCCGATCTCGGCACGGCGGCGGCCAAGGGGGCCCTGGAGCGGGCGGGTCTCGATCCCCAGCGGGTGGATCAGGTGATCTTCGGCCACGCCCGCCAAGCCGGGGGCGGACCCAACACGGCGCGGCAGATCGCCTTCCGCTCCGGCGTGCCCGTCGATCGCCCGGCCTTCACCGTCAACCAGGCCTGCGGCTCAGGATTGCAGGCCGTGATCTCGGCCGCTCGCGCCATCCTCCTCGGCGAAGCGCAGGTCGTCCTCGCCGGCGGCACCGAGAGCATGTCCAACACTCCCTATCTCCTCCCCCGCGCCCGTTGGGGCTACCGCCTGGGCCACGCCGAGATCGTGGACGGCATGTACCAGGACGGCTTCAACGATCCGCTCTCGCAGCTCGTCATGGGCGAGACGGCTGAGGAGTTGGCCGAAGAAGCGGGGATCGACCGCGCCGCCTCCGACGCCTGGGCCGTGGGCAGCCAGAACCGCGCCGAGAAGGCCCGCTCCAACGGACGGTTCGATCCAGAGATCGTGCCCGTGACCGTGGCGGGAAAGAAGGGGGACGTCCTCATCAACATCAATAAGGATGAGCACCCCCGCGAAGGCGTCACCCTGGAGTCGCTGACGAAGCTCGCTCCCGTGTTCCGCAAGGGCGGCCGGGTGACGGCGGGCAACGCCTCGGGGATCACGGACGGCGCCGCGGCCCTCGTGGTGGCCTCCCGGCGGGCGGCTTCGGAGCTGGGCCTCCCCGTCGTGGCCCGCCTCGTGGGTTGGGAAGTGGTGGGCGTCGAGCCACGGATCATGGGGATCGGTCCCGTGCCCGCGGTGAAGCGTCTCCTCGGCAAGACCGGGCTCGACACGGGCGCCATCGACGAGGTGGAGCTCAACGAGGCCTTCGCCTGCCAGGTGCTGGCCTGCCTCAAGGACCTCGACTTCCCCCACGAGAAGGTGAATCCGGACGGCGGCGCCATCTCCCTCGGCCATCCCATCGGCGCCACCGGCGCCCGCATCCTCGTCACCCTGCTCCATGGCATGGAAGCGCGAGGGGGTGAGCGGGGAATCGCCACCCTCTGCGTCTCCGGGGGCTTAGGGTTGGCGGCCCTGGTCGAGCGGGAGGCAGCGGCATGAGCGGTCTGGTCCTGGTTTCCACTGCCTCGGAAGAGAAAGCCGAGCCCTACGTCGAAGCCCTGCGCACCGTGGGCGTGCCCGCGGAGCGCATTCAGGTGGTGACCCCCGCCGACGCCGCGGCTGCCGGGTCTCTCGTGGCCGGGGCCGCGGCCCTGGTGCTCTGCGGCGGGGCCGACGTCGAGCCCCAGCGCTACGGCGAGGCCCTGCTCCCGGACGCCAACGTCGAGCTCGTGCCCGACCGGGACGCCCTGGAGTGGGCCCTGCTCGACGCCGCCCGCGAGGGGCGCCTCCCCGTCTGGGGCGTCTGCCGCGGTCTCCAGGTGCTCAACGTCTACCTGGGCGGCACTCTCTGGCAGGACCTCCCCACCCAGCACCCCAGCAGCGTTCCCCACGAGGTCTGCGAGACGCCGGACACCCTGGCCCACACCGTCCAGGTGGTGAAGCCCGATGCGCCCATCGGCGAGTTGCTCGCCCGCGAGGTGCCGCGCGTCAACAGCCGCCACCACCAGGCCCTCAAAAGAATGGCCGAGGGATTCGTCCCCGTGGCCTTCTCGCCGGACGGGCTCGTCGAAGCCGCCTTCCTCGACCGTCCGGACTGGTGGGTACGGGGCGTCCAGTGGCACCCCGAGAACCTCGTGGCCCTGGCCCAGCACCGCGCCCTCTGGACCGACTTCGTCCGCACCGCCGGCCTGGCACTCCCCGAAAACCCGTGAGCGAGCCCACGATCCTCCTCCAGAAGACCCCGCAGACACCGCGGGCGGCGACGATCACCTTGAACCGTCCGCCCCTCAACATTCTGGACGTCCCCACGATCTCCCTCCTCGGAGATACCGTGGCGGAGCTGGCACGGGACCGCGAGCTGACCCTCCTCATCCTCCGCGGCGCCGGCGATCGCGCCTTCTCCGCTGGAGTGGCCGTCCAGGATCACACACCGGACCGGGTCGGCGACATGCTGGAGACCCTCCACGGAGCGATCCGCCGCTTGCGGGACCTGGATGCGATCACCGTCGCCGCCGTCCAAGGCCACTGCCTGGGAGGCGGACTGGAGCTGGCGCTCGCCTGCGATCTGCTAATCGCCACCGAAGATGCCCGCTTCGGCCAGCCCGAAATCGAGCTCGGCTGCTTCGCCCCGGTCGCCTCGGCCCTCCTGCCCACGCGGATCGGAGCCGGAAGGACCCTGGACCTCCTGCTGACCGGCCGGGTCCTCTCCTGCGACGAAGCGGGAACGCTGGGCCTGGTGACCCGCCAAGTCCCCACCGGAGGGCTGGACGCAGCGCTGGCGACCCTCACCGCCCAGATCGCCGAAAGAAGCGCCCCCGTCCTCCGCCTCACCAAGAAAGCCGTCCGCGCCGGCCGGGACCTCCCCTTCGACCAGGCCCTGGCCGAAACCGAGCGTATCTATAAGGAAGAGCTTCTCCCCCTGGAAGACCTGGAGGAGGGGGCCGCCGCGTTTCTCGCGAAGCGGCGGCCGGTGTGGCGGCACCGATAGGCGGTGGCAAATGTACGAAATAGAATAGAGAGGATACGATACTTTCGAGGTAGCCGGGAACCCAAGCGAGTCTTATGCCGTCAGTGCATTTCTTTCAGCATGTCAAACTGATTTTGTACTTTGTTTTTGAGCAAGACGTTGATACTTTTGCTCCTCAATAGCGCGTCGAAAGCTCCTTGCCTACGTAACGTAAGCGCTTCGGCGGCCTGTGCTTCGCGCGGGTAAAGGTACAACAGACCCGATTTATCTCCCTTAGATAAATTTTGACCGTCGCCCTTAGGAGTGCACGAGCTGGGAACAGTTTTATAAAACAGCGCCGGAAATCTGTAGAGCATCACAGATTCCTGATCAAATCCCCCAAAAGACAATCCTTCCGGAGAAAGCTGACGCATATTGTGATCGACCTTTGATTTTTCCCAAAAATTGGGATATCCTGCCAGATAAGTGTAAATGCCCGGCCTGTTCCCAGTGGCATCAGAGACATATCTACCGTCACTTCTTTGGGTTGGCTGGTAACCAGGATCATCTTGCCAGCGGAATTCATTGTCACATCCACCACTTGGACTTTGATGTTCATGGTGAAATGCCAGAGCGTGCAAGAATTCGTGCCTTACAGTACCCCGCCAATCCGCAGGCCGCTGAAGGCTAAATCCCTGCAAATTTAAGGTCCTTTGATTTGGTCGACCTCCCACAGGATCTCCAGGCGCACCAATAATAGAAGATATGCTATCGGTTCCAACTAGAGAAAAATACCCGCCCTGATCAAACGAGACCCTAATATCAGCCTTATATACAGTATCGCTCGTCGACCAAGACCGGTATTTCCCGGTAGCTGGGTTATAGCCAAAATCAAGCTTAACGTTGGCTGATTCGGTAAGTTGTTTCGTCGCGTCTTCAATGTCTCTGTGCAATGTCGCGTCGCCTCCAAGAAAAGCCACGCGAACTGTTTGGCCCGGCAACCAACGCAACAAGTCTTCGACAAGGTAAGATTCAGGCTGTGCTGCTGCCATTGTACCAGCAAACCACCGATCTCGGACCTCCATTGAGGCGATTACGCCACCAGGTACATTATCAAGGATTATGTCTTCCCCCTGACCAGCCTGCGGCTGAGCGTTAGCTATTTCAGCAAATCCTATTAGAATAGAGATGCCGACGAAAGTCGTAAGCAGTCGTAATAAAGCGGAATGATACATGTGTACCTCCTGTAGTCCGATGTTTGTTTAAGACACCGAGAGCCACTATTATGACGATCGCCCTATAGGCACAAATCCATCTTCTGGTCGTTCGCGGCCTACTGCTTGCTTTACCAAGGAAAGGCAATAACCCCGTGTCGAGAATCTCCAGCATGAAGATGCCTTGTCCGTCTGTTGAGGATAGACGGACACCGATCCGGTTTTCCCGGAGCAAGAAGACGCTGTCTCGCCTGACGGCTTAGTCTGTTCCAACGGGTCGATCGATGCTGTAGACGAACTAGTTCCAGTCGAGAACCCGGAAAAATCCAAGACCACCGATACGGGTTCGGACGGCTGGACGTACTCCGGGCGATTGACTTTGCCCGCGAGAGGGGCTATTAGACACAGGACAGGCGTTATGGCGACCCAGGCACCTGCTGTATTGGAGAAAGTCCACGATCCCGAGCTCGCGGACTGGTTGTCCCGGGAGAACGGAGAGATCCGCGAGATCCTGGTGGACGCCGCCCTGCCCCGCCGAACCGTGAGCTTCGGGGAGAGCGGAAACCGGCTCCGCCCCACAGGACTTAAAGAGGCCCCTGGAACCAGCGGTCGCAAGGAAGCTCTGCGCCAGCTCTGGATCTTCGTCGAAAAGCTCCTTCAGACGCCTCCCGTGATCCTCGAAGCAGCCGGCGCTCTGGCGGTCCGCGCCACCAGCCGGGAGGTCCGCGACTTCGTGGACCATCCACTCGTCAAGTCGGTTCGCCCGAACCGACACCTGCGTGCTCCAGCGTAGCGTACCTACGTGAAGCGGACACTTCGAGCCTCTCGATCGGCCAGGAAACGGGTGGGCCGAAGTCGCCCACCCTAGCTTTCCAAAGCTATCTTGGGCCTAGAGGCAAATGTGCTTCGGACAGGGGCTGCACCAGCCGCTGGCGGAGCAGGCATCCGTCGTCGCGCCCGCTACCGCCCTGAGCTCGTCCTCGCTCACCTCGATCAGCGCCGACGGATGGGCCGGCAGGCTCGCGCGATCGGCCTCGGAGAGACTCAGGTAGTAGTCTTCGTCTCGGAAGGCGCGTCCAATGTCGATCTTTCTCATTGTGTCTCCTTCTCTGTTGCATCGGCGCGAGATAATCTCGCACCGGCAAGGCGATCTCTACGGGTCTGGCAGAGCCAGGCGGAGCACGGAGGGCACTCGCTCCGGCGCCCCCAACCGCAGCAAGCCGTAGCCGATGCCGGCGAGCCCCAGCATCAGGCCGGGCACTTCCCCCCGGCCGAGCATTCCGCTCCGCCATCCGTAGTCGCGAATGCTACGGAGGACGCCTCCTGTCAGGCGGCCGACGCGGTCAGCCAGCCCCGGAGTGCCCAGGATCTCCGCCGCCAGGGCGAGGATCTCCAGGTTGCCGAGATCACCGTGGCACAAGGAGTGCCCCTTGCCGAAGCCGCCGGCGAGGGTGGCGTCGATCGCGGTCGCGATGTCCTCCCGCATCGCGGCGTCGTCCAGGAAGCGCAGGCTGTCCAGGCGCCCGAGGGCGATTCCCGGCGCACCGTGGCACCAGGCGCACATGGAATGCTGCTCGGCCGGCGCACCGTAGCGAAGGTCGGGCCAGCCGCCGCTGGCGCGATACAGGGAACGCTCGTACTTCAGAGCCTCACAGGCCGCCTGGCGAAACCGGCCGTCGCCCGTGGCCGCGGCCAATTGGAGGAGAGCCCAGGAGATCCCCGCCGCTCCGTGGGAGAAGCCGGCCAGGGGGCGCAATCCTGCTATCTCGAGAATCCATCCAAGACCTTGCTCCATGGGGCGGGCTCGCGCCAGGAGGCGCTCGCCGCAGCGCACGGCGAGAGCCAGGGCCGAACCGGACGGTCTCAAGGTGCTGAGGCCGAGGAGGGCGACGAGGCAGCCGGCGCCGCCGCCGACGACGTCGGAGTACTCGTCCGCATCGATCTGCGGCCCCAGAGTGGCGACCACCTGTTCGGCCGTGTCGAGGAGCGACTCCTCCCGCCAGAGAGCGCCGAGATGGGTCAGGGCATGGACGATGGCCCCCCATCCGGCGAAGCCGCCGACCGCGGACACGAGTTTGCTGCCGTGGGCGATCTGAGACCGCAGGGTGACGGTGGCGGCGCGGGCGAGGCGGGTGAAACGGGGGTCGCCGGAGACGGCGCCGAGGTGGGCCAGGAAGAGAGCGATGCCGGAGATGCCCAGGTAGAGATCGGGACCGGCCGGGCTCAGCACGCAGGGGTACGGACCCTCCTGGAACTTCTGCACGAACCAGAAGGCGGCTTCGCCGCGCCGGAATGCAAGCGCGTCGAGGCGCAATCCCACCTCCACCGCCGCGTTCACCAGCTCGTCGCGCGAGGGGGCTCCTGCCGTCTCGCGCACGACATGGCGGTCCTCAGAATTCCGGCGGCCGCTCACCGCCTGGAGGGAGTTGGCGACGATCCAGGCCTGGCGCGCGATCCCGGCTTCGTCGAGACCGCGGAGGCGCTCGTGGACGCCGTCGAGAGCCGTGGCGGTCAGGAACCCGGCGATCCTCTCGCCATCGCTCGTCCACACGTCCCTGGAGTCGGGCAAGGTGGTGAACATCGGGATGTCGCCACGCTCCAGATCGCGGTGCTCGGCGGCGATCAGCCGCTCCAGGTCGGGGGTCTCCGGCACCGCCGACCACAGGCGGTCGAGGTGGCGGTCGCGATCCAGGGCATCGCCCAGGAGGTAGGGGTGCTGCCCCTCGAAGGACAGGTTCGAGTAGGCGAGAGTCTTGCGCACCAGGAAACGCACCGGCGCCCTGGCGAAGGCGGTCAGGGGACCGGCGGTCGAGAGCAGCTCGGCGCAGTGGGTGGCGAGGAGGCGGGCCATGCGCCAGAACCCTTCGGAAATCTCATCCGTGTAGGCCGCGAGATCGACCGCCGCGCCATCGAGCGTCGGGCGGTGATCTCCCACCGGAATGGTGAGGGGCTGGCGGGAGAAGCGCATCTGGTCCGTCCCTGCGGCCTCGACCTTCAGCATCGGCCGGGGCAGGATCTGTCCGTCCATCGCGGCGAGGCCGGAAAGATCGGCGCCCGCCTCGCCCGGAGCCCCCCCCCAATCCGCCGTCGGCAGAAATCCGATGCGTAGCACGGTGTCGGGAAAGGCAACGTCCTCCGCGCGGCCCAGAGTCTCGTCCAGGGGATGGAACAGCGCCTCGAGATCAACCAGAATCGGATGCTCACCTACCGCGATGAGATTCTCATGGTGCATGTCGATGGCCGACAGGGCATAGAGGAGAGCGAGGTAGCCGCCCTGGCGGAGGTAGAAACGCTCGATCTCCTCGGCGCTCGCACAGGGAGCCGCCTCGACGCGTTCAGCCCAGCCATGCCCGTCGACGTCCAGGACCCGCAGGCGGCGGAAGGCCGGGGCAAACCCGCGGACGCCGGTCCACTCCAGAAGGTCCTGGAAGGCGGCGTCCATCGCCATCGACCGTGGCTTGTAGACGAGCCCGAGCCCGGAGTCGAAGCGCAGGAACGCCACCGACCGGCGCCCACGGTGAGCGTCGCCCTGGCCGGTATGAGCCTCGATCAGGATCGCCGAGCCCGCAACCGGGCGAGAAGACCTCGCGCAGCCTGTCCGCGTCGGCGGCCAGGTGGCCGAGGATCTCCAGGCTGTAGTCCACCCAGCGGGAGATGGTCTCGACGACCTGGCGTGCGAGAACCGGGTACTGACGCAGCAACCCCAGCGCGACCGCCGGGTCGCGAAGCGAATCGACGAAGCTCTGGAACCGCTCTTCAGGAGTTGCTCCGGCCAGTTGCCCGGCCTGGCCTGCCAGGTGGAGCTCCAGGACCATGGTGCGATTGAGCAGGAGCACGAGCGACAGCGGCAGGTTGACCGCCAGGAGACCGCCGGCGGTCGCCGGATCGAAAGGCGGAGAGGGAAAACGTTCCACGAGCTCACGCAGGCCGGCGGTCAAGTCGGAATAGGCCGCATCGAGGAGCGGGCGGACGGCCGTGAGGAAGTCGGCCTGGCGGCTGTCGCCGAGGAGCTCGGGAGAGAGGGGGAATGGAGAGGTCGGTGGCGTCGTCCAGGCGCGTTCCAGTTGGACGAGCCACGCCGGGCGCGCCGTCATCCGGGCCATCCGGGCAGCGATGGCCTCCTGCGCCTCGCCCAGGAGGACACGGAGGTCGTCCACCCCGATCCCCTCCTGCGCGAGGCGACGCTGGAAGAAGCCGTCCTGACTGAAGGGGTTCTGCGCCTGCCACCGGGCGAGGCGACGCGCGGCGCGATCGGCGTCCTCCGGCGGCTCCGAGAGCCCGCCGGCAGCTCGCCAACCGGCAGCCCGTTCGCTCAGCGTGAGCGCTCTCGACCAGCCGGAGAGAGAAAAGCGGTTGAGCTCGGTCAAGGGGGCCTCCTTAAACCAGACACCCTCTCACGGCTTCGTCTCAACCTGCTGCGCCGCGAGGCCCCGTAGCCGGTTGCGGATGGCTTCAAGGCGGGCCTCGATCCCCGGCACGGACATGACCACCTGCTCGGTGTGCTTCAGCCATTGTGGCTGGTTGAGGTACTGGCGGATCTCATCCAGGTGGGGCTGGACCTTCGAGAAGGTGCCGAAGAGCTCGCCGTTGGCGTCGAGGAACATCTGGCGGTCGATGGCTCCGTGGTTGACCAGGGAGCAGGCCATGTCCCAATAGCCGGTCACCATGCGGAGCATGCGGTTCTGGTCCGGGCTCAGGGCGAGGATCTCAGCCCCGGAGCTGGGATGGAATTCGCGGAGGAACCACGCCCGCGCCTCGCGCAGGACGGGCTCACGCCGCATGTCGAAGATCTTCAGGATCAGTTGGGCGCTCTCATAAGGGGTGCTCATGCGGGGGAGTCTATCGCAAGAGGCGAGAGATCTGCCGGGACTATGTTGGGAACATCTCGCCGAATGTCGAACTACGTCGGCCGACATAGATGCGGAACGCCCTGCAGGAGCTGACCGACGGGCAGCCCCCCTGGCATCGAACCTGCTCTAACACCTCATCGCAAGTCGCGAAATTGAATCGATCGGTATCAGGAGGAATCCGATGTCTATCTGTCGTGTCACATCCTTCTTGTCCTTCGCCCTGGCCGTTTGCGGGCCGCTTACCGCCTGGGCTCAGAAGCCCGCATGCAGAACCGGAACGATCCAGACGTCGAGCGGTCCGGTCTGCGGCATCACGTCGAAGGCCACCATCTCGGAATCGGAAACCGTTACCGCTGCCGCCTATCTCGGCATTCCCTACGCGGTGCCGCCCGTCGGTCCCCTGCGCTGGAAATACTCGACGCTCTTCAAGGGCTCCAAGCCGCTGCAGGCAACCACGTACGGCAACGCTTGCCCTCAAACCGTTACACCCCAAGAGCCGTCCAGCGACCGCTGCACGGAGGGCCAAACGCTGGGATCCGGCGAGAGCGAAGATTGTCTGTACCTCAACGTCTGGGTGCCCGGCGGCGCGAAGGAGAGCTCGCGGCTGCCCGTGATGGTGTTCATCCATGGCGGCAACTTCGACCATGGATCGAGCACGGGAGCCACCTCCGCCTCGTCGAGCCCGCCCCGCGGGAACCTGTACGACGGCACCTATCTCGCGGCCGCGGGCAGGGTGATCGTGGTGACCCTCAACTACCGTCTGGGCGCTCTCGGCTTCCTCGCCCAGGGCGGCAACTACAACTTCGGTTTCGCCGATCAGCTCCTGGCGCTTCAATGGATGCAGAAGAACATCGAAAAGTTCGGCGGCAATCCGGACAACGTGACGCTGTTCGGTGAGAGCGCGGGCGCCAAGTCGGTCGGGCTCCATGTGCTCTCCAGCCCCAAGAGCACGGGTCTCTTCCACGCGGCCATCCTGGAGAGCAACGCGCTCGCCTTGCCTTACAGGAACACTTCCCAAACCCAGACGCTGAGCAATGCGTTCTGTTCGAGTGGCTCACCTCCGGCTCTGTGCACGACGGCGACGACTGCCTGCGATCTCGTCGCAGCGCAGAACAACTTCCTGGCGGCGCTGCCCCTGAGCTTCGCAAGCATCTCCAACTTCATCTGGACACCGACCGTCGACCATGTCTACATCACCGGCCAGCCGATGGCCTCGGCCGCCAGCCTCAGCGTGCCGCTCGTCCTGGGAACCAATCACGACGAGGGAGTGATCTTCGTCTATCAAGCCGAAGGCCGGACCCCGAAGTCGGCCAGCAATCCCCCCAACCCCGCTGCGTATGCGCAGCTCCTCGAACAACAGTTCGGCGCCGCCAATGCAAAGCGGATCCTGGAACGATACGGCTGCGGCACGTCTGACGACTGCAGCGACGAGCTCGTCAAGGTGGTGACCGACTACTCTTTCACCTGCGCGAATCGCCACCTGGCGATCGAGGCGACCCGGGGAGCCCATCCCCAGCCTCTCTACCTCTATCAGTTCAATCAGGTCTCGAGCTTCAATTTCTGGGATTACGCGCAGCCTCCCGTGCCGCAGTGCCAAGGGCTGGTCTGCCACACCGAAGAGCTCCCCTACGTCTTCAACACGACCTGGCAGTTCAAGGGGCAGTTCAAGGGCAAGATTTCCTTCAATCCGCAGGAGGAGTCGCTCTCCCAGGCGATCGGAGGCTACTGGACGAGCTTCGCCCACAGTCACAGCCCGGGCAGCACCTGGCCTCTCTTCAAGCCCAGCAAGACCTACCGCCTGCTCGCCGCGGGCTCCTCGACGGCGAACGATCCGCTGGACGCATCCGCCAACTGCTCGACCCTGTGGGACGGCATCGGCTACGAGACCCAGGAGATGCTGGACCGCCTCTTCGACTCGCTCGAGATCAGCAAGAACAAAGCCTCTCATTGAACCTCTTTGACGGAAAGGAGCAGGAAAGTGATGAAACTCTCTGCGAAAGGATGGCGAACGATCGTATGGATGGGGCTGCTCGCGGCCTTGCTGGTCCCGGCGGCTTCCAAGCCTCAGGATCTGAAGAACGACTTCATCGTCTACGGCGGCGACGTCGTGACGATGGACAAAGCGGGTACCGTAGCCGAAGCCGTCTGGGTCCGCGACGGCAAGATCGAAGCAGTCGGCAAGCGCGAGGAGGTGATGCGGCTCGGGTCGAAAACGACGGAGCGCATCGACCTTCACGGCAGCGCCCTTCTCCCCGGGTTCATCGACCCCCACCTCCACCTCGACCTCCTGGCCCTGATGTCGTTCTACACCGATTTGAGCCCGTGCTTGCCCGCTTGGTACGAAACGCGCAAGCACTGCCAGGTGACCATCCTCGATGCTTTGAAGTTCCTCAAGCAGCAGAATCCGAAGCCCGAGGGCAGCCCGTGGATCGTCGGCAACGGAATCGATCCTTCGCGGATGACCCTCGACAAAACTCAACCCTCGAGTCTCTTCCACAACAACCCAGCCTGGTACATCGAGCACTACGTTTCGGCGACGAGGCCGGTCATCATCCTCGACCAATCCGGCCATCTCGCCTACGCGAATCGCCAGGCCTTCGTTCAAGCGGGCATCTGTGCGACACCCGAGGACTGCGGCCCGAAAACCGCCAAAAAGGAAGAGCCGGCATCGCCCGGGCAATGGGACGTCGGTAAAAATGGTCTCTTCACCGGCCTACTGATCGAGCAGCAGTCCTACAACGATTTCCAGACCACCATACCTTTGCCGACTCCAGAGGAGATGGTCCACCGCGCCGAGATCGGCTCCCAGTCGTTCGCACGGGCCGGCGTGACCACGATGGTCAACGGGGGGACGGGGACGAACGGCAATGTGGCCCTCTTCCAGGCTCTGGCGGCGCGCTCTCGTAACCACCCTCTGCTGCGCTATCGCGCCCTCGTGCCCTGGAATGGAATCCCACAGGGCCTCACGAAACCTTCCCCTTGGGATGAGCAGGACGACGGGCTCTTCGGAGTTACAGGCATCAAGGTCTGGTCCGACGGGTCGCTCCAAGGATGCACGGGGGGCGTCAAGGAACCTTACGCCAAGGACGGCTCCTGCCAGGGCGCGCAGGGTATGGAGGACTTCACGTCCGCGTCGCAGATCAGCACTGACCTGGCACCCCTCTGGAGAGCGGGCTGGCCGATCCAGATCCACGCCAACGGCGACCAGGCCATCCTGGAAGTCCTGAATGCTCTGGCGGCTTTACAGGTGGACACCCGCAACGACAGCCCGATCACCCTGCTCCACTTCACGCTCGACGGCAATCCCGCGTCTGGAGAGGACATGGTGAAGCAGGTGGCCGATCTCCGCGCCGGCCGATTCGTGATCAACGGCAAGACGGCGCCACCGGTCGACGTCCACGTCAGCCATCTCATCGGCCACGTCGCATACTGGGGAGGGGCCTTCGAAAACATCCTCGACGGCATACACGGACCCGGACGGCCGGACGAGAAAGGGCGAGCCGCACGCATCGACGCCACACGGCATGAGATCGATCTGGGCGTGCCCTTCTCTCTGCACAGCGACGCTTCCGTTACGCCCGTGCACCCACTGTGGTACGTCGAGCAGGCGGTGACCCGCAACACCTGGTTCTACCCGAAGCTCAAGGAAACCGACGCCCACCTCATGCCCGGCAAGCAGAACGTCACGATCGCGCAGGCCTTGGAAGCCGTTACGATCGAGCCGGCGAGGCAGACGGGGATCGACCGCTACGTCGGCAGCATCGAGAAGGGCAAGGTCGCCGACCTGGTGATCCTCGACAAGAATCCCCTCAAGCAGCCGCCCAACGAGATCCATCTCATCAAGGTCCTGTCCACCTTCGTGGGTGGTTATCGGAACGACTGGTCGAAAGAACCTTGATTGCAGTCTTGGAGAAGGGAGGCGCAATCGCTGCGCCTCCCTTCTCCTAATCCCAAACCCGTGCTCCTTGATCTCGACATCGAGCTTCTGAAATAATCCCGCTACTCTCGTCACTATCATCAGACTCGGGAGGAGGAGGCCATGTCCCGCCAGATTGCCGCCGTCTTGCTCGCCGCCTTCCTTGGCTTCACCGGCCGGGCCGAGGCCGTAATCGGCACGCTCGACGACGTTCCCGCCGCCACGCTGCTCCTCCCCTACTTCGAGGTCGATCCGGTCAATTCCACCGGCATCACCACGCTCTTCAAGATCCGCAATGCCGCTTCCGACCCGGTCGTGGCGCATGTCACCGTCTGGTCCAACCTCTCGGTCCCCGTCCTGGATTTCGACGTCTACCTGACCGGCTTCGACGATCAGACCATCGACCTGCGGGACGTGCTCATCTTCGGCAATCTCCCCAGGACCGGACCCTCGGACTTCTTGAGCCCGCGCGGCAGCCGCTCCGGCCCTCACAACACTTTCGGCGGCAGTTGTAGCACGTCGGGGGGGCCGCCGGCCTACGTCAACCCCGCGCTTTCCGTATCTTTCCGCGCGCACGCCCAAGCCTGGCTCAGCGGCCACCCTTCAGCGACGTTCGGAACGTGTGCCAGCACGCTCACCCAGCATCTGGTGGGTTACGTCACCATCGATGCCGTGAACCGGTGCAACCTTCTTTTTCCTTCCGACGCCGGCTACTTCGCGTCAGGAGGTGCCGGGGTCGCCAGCAACCGCAACGTCCTCTGGGGTGACTGGACTCTGGTCGATCTATCGACCAACTCGGCCCAAGCCGATGCTCTGGTCCACATCGAGGCGTCGGCCGACGATCCCCTCACCAGCACGCCCGGCAACTATACGTTCTACGGCCGCTATACAGGCGGCACCGCGGCGGACAACCGGGAGCGCCTTCCCGCGCAATGGTATGCGCCGCTCGATTCCTTAGCTGGATCGATTGGAGTCGGGGGCACGAAGGAGCTCCTGGTCTGGCGGGACAGCGGTCGGGTCATCTCCGCATTCCCCTGCGCATCCCCTCCCTCCACGTTCCCCTTGGGAGCGAGCGCGATCTCCGTGATCAGCCAGGACGGGGCCGCAACACCTCTGGCGGCGAGCTCATTCCCGCAGGAGACGCAGAGGACGCCCATCGCCCAAGACGGGAGCTGGCTGCGGCTCGATCTCAATACGTCGACCGGCAGCATCTTTGATCCGGCCAAACAAGCCCATGTGATCGCACTGCGGCAGGACACTGGCATGGGAGCTGTCCAGGAGATGGGGACCGGCAAGATCGGCACCGCCGATCGAGCGCCAGGCGCCTCCCTGCTCCTCCCGTATTTCGAGGTGGACACGTCGAATCCGAACGGGATCCAGACGACGGTGGCCGTCCACAACAGCTCGCCCTCGCCGGTCCTGGCGCATGTGGTTCTGTGGACCGACCTATCGGTGCCCACGCTCGGCTTCGACCTCTACCTTCCAGGCTTGGGCTCCCGCGTCATCGATCTCAAGGACACCTTCCTCACGGGATCGCTGCCCGCGAGCGGCCCCTCTCCACTCCCCGGCTGTGGGGGGACCCTCCCGCCGCTGCCGATCACCGCGTCGAGGCTCGCGGCCCTCAACGTCGCCCACATGGGGGGATCTTCGCAGCTCTTCGGCGGGCTCTGCGCCGGCGCCAGCCATGGCGACGGGTTGGCGCGGGGCTATCTCACGGTAGACGTGGTGACCCGGTGCACCAGCGCTCTCCCCGGCCAGCCGGGCTATTTCGGCGCCGGCGGCGCCGTAGGTTTCGACAACGTGCTCTGGGGCGATTACGCCATGGTGGACCCGGCGAACAACCTGTCGCACGGCGACACGCTGGTCCATCTCCAGGCCTCGACCACCGACCCGCTCACCTCGACTCCCGGCCGGCCCACCTTCTACGGCCGGTACGTCGCCTGGTCGGCGGCGGATCATCGGGAAGCCTTACCGTCGACCTGGGGAGCCAGCAGCCGCCGGGCCGGCGTGCTGACGGGAGGCGCAAGCCTCCTGGTCTGGCGCGACAGCGGCCAGGTCGTCCAGCCCTTCCCCTGCGGCGCGCCTCCCGCGATCTTCCCCCTGGGTCAAGGGCCCATCCTGCATTTCGACGAGACTGGACAGGACGTGCCCGTGCCGCCTTTCGCGCTCGGCCTGGAGGCCCAGAAACGAGCCGTCGATTGGACCGGACCCGGCTTCGGTACGCTCACCCTGGAGCTGGGGACGAGGACTGGAGCTTTCTCGCCACCATTCCTGCAATCGTACGTGACCAGCGTCGAGGTGAGCTCCGGCCGTTTCTCCTTGAGCATCCCCGGGGTCCAGCTTCCATCCATAGTGCTGTTCATGGACGGCTTCGAAAGCGGCAACTTCGTGGCGTGGTCGGCCAAGCTGCCCTGAGGCGGTCTCACAATAAAGCCAGGGCGTGACTCCGCCGAGGAGCAGCCGAGGGCAACCTACGCGGCGTCTGCATATTAGACCAAGGGCCAACTTGTAGCTCGCGCTCGCGCACCCTACGCTGCCGGGGGGAGGAAAAGCCTTCATGAGCGAAGCGCGCCGAAGGGTCATCGTCGACGGCAACGAGGCCGCAGCCTCGGTCGCCTACCGCAGCAACGAGGTCATCGCCATCTATCCGATCACCCCGTCGTCGAACATGGGTGAGCACGCGGACGCCTGGGCAGCCAAGCGCCGGCCCAACCTCTGGGGCACGGTGCCGCGGGTGATCGAAATGCAGTCCGAAGGAGGCGCGGCCGGCGCGGTCCACGGCGCCCTCCAAGGCGGCGCCCTCTCCACCACCTTCACCGCCTCGCAGGGCCTGCTGCTGATGATCCCCAACATGTACAAGATCGCCGGCGAGATGACGCCGTTCGTCATGCACGTGGCGGCGCGGACCCTCGCCACTCATGCGCTGTCGATCTTCGGCGATCACTCCGACGTCATGGCCTGCCGCCAGACAGGCTTCGCCATGCTGGCCGCGAGCTCGGTTCAGGAGGCCCACGACTTCGCAGCCATCTCCCACGCGGCGACGCTCGTGTCGCGTATCCCGTTCCTCCACTTCTTCGACGGCTTCCGCACCTCCCACGAGCTGGCGAAGATCGAGGAGCTGACTGATGACGAGCTGCGCGCCCTGATCGACGAAGAGCTGGTCCGCGCCCACCGCGAGCGGGGCCTGACGCCCGACCGGCCGGTGATCCGCGGCACAGCCGAGAACCCCGACACCTTCTTCCAGGCGCGCGAGGCCGCGAACGGCTACTACACCGCCTGCCCGCGCATCGTACAGGAGACCATGGACCGTTTCGCCGGGCTGACCGGCCGCAGCTACCACCTCTTCGACTACACCGGCCACCCTCAGGCGGAGCGCGTGATCGTGCTCATGGGCTCCGGCGCCGAGGCCGCCGAGGAGACGGTGGACTGGCTGATCGGTAAGGGCGAGCGGGTGGGCGTGCTGCGCGTGCGGCTCTTCCGCCCGTTCTCGATCGCCGACTTCCTCGCCGTCCTGCCGCGAGACCGTGCGCACCCTCGGCGTGCTCGACCGCACCAAGGAGCCGGGCGCCGTCGGCGATCCGCTCTACCTGGAGATCGTCACCGCCCTGCGCGAGGCGCGCGAGGAGGGGATCTCCGCGCTCGATCCCGGGTGGTCGCCGGCCGTTACGGCCTGTCGTCGAAGGAGTTCAACCCGGCGATGGTCAAGGCGGTCTTCGACGAGTTGGCCAAGGAGCGGCCGAAGAATCACTTCACCATCGGCATCGTCGACGACGTGACCTGGACCTCGCTGCCGTACGACCCGGATTTCGACCTCGAGCCGGACGGTGTGGTGCGGGCGCTCTTCTACGGCCTGGGCTCGGACGGCACGGTGGGGGCCAACAAGAACTCGATCAAGATCATCGGCGAGGAGACGGACAACTTCGCCCAGGGCTACTTCGTCTACGATTCGAAGAAGGCCGGCGCGGTGACCATCTCGCACCTGCGTTTCGGTCCGCAACCGATCCGCTCCACCTATCTCATCCGCCGGGCCAACTTCGTCGCCTGCCACCAGTTCGACTTCCTCGACCGCTTCGACATGCTGGAGGCGGCGGTGCCCGGCGCCGTGTTCCTGCTCAACGCGCCGTACGGCCCCGGGGAGGTGTGGGACCACCTGCCGCGCGAGACGCAGGAGCAGATCGTGGCGAAGGGCCTGCGCTTCTACGCCATCGACGCCTACTCGGTGGCGCGCGCCGCGGGCATGGGCGGCCGCATCAACACCGTCATGCAGACCTGCTTCTTCGCCATCGCCGGCGTGCTGCCGCCCGAGGAGGCCATCGCCCGGATCAAGGAGTCGATCGAGAAGACCTACGGCAAGCGGGGCGCCGAGGTGGTCCAGCGCAACTTCCAGGTGGTGGACTCCGCCCTGGAGCACCTGCACGAGGTGAGCGTGCCCGCCATGGCCACGGCCGCGCGCCACCGGCCGCCGGTGGTGGCCGCCGAGGCGCCGGACTTCGTGCAGAAGGTCACGGCCGTGATGATGGCCGGCAAGGGGGACCTCCTCCCCGTCTCCGCCTTCCCCATCGGCGGCACCTGGCCGACGGGGACCACCCGCTGGGAGAAGCGCAACCTGGCGCTGGAGATCCCGATCTGGGACCCCGACGTCTGCATCCAGTGCAACCAGTGCGCGCTGGTCTGCCCGCACGCCACCATCCGCGCCAAGGTCTACGAGCCCGAGGCCCTGGCCGGCGCGCCCGCGGGGTTCCGCTCGCGCGCCTACAAGGCGGCGGATCTGAAAGGCCTCGCGTTCACCATCCAGGTCGCGCCCGAGGACTGCACGGGCTGCGGCCTCTGCGTCGAGATCTGCCCGGCCAAGAACAAGGCCAACCCGCGGCGCAAGGCCATCAACATGGAGCCGCAGCGGCCGCTGCGCGAGGTCGAGAGCGAGAGCTACTCCTTCTTCCTCTACCTGCCGGAGGTGGACCGCTCGCGGATCGGGCGGCTCGACGCCAAGGGCTCGCAGTTCCTCCAGCCGCTGTTCGAGTATTCGGGCGCCTGCGCCGGCTGCGGCGAGACACCGTACATCAAGCTGTTGACCCAGCTCTTCGGCGACCGCCTGCTGATCGCCAACGCCACCGGCTGCTCGTCGATCTACGGCGGCAACCTGCCGACGACTCCCTACACCACGAACGGCGAGGGCCGTGGCCCGGCGTGGGCCAACTCGCTGTTCGAGGACAACGCCGAGTTCGGGCTCGGGCTGCACCTGGCGACCGAAAAGCACCGCGAGCAGGCCAGGGAGCTGGTGCGCGCCCTCGCCGGACAGGTGGGGGAGGAGCTCGCCACCGCCATCCTTGGGATCGATGGGGAAAAGGAAGAGGCGATCCGGCGGCAGCGCGAGAACGTCCTGCTCCTGCGCCAGCGGCTGCAAGGGGTGCCCGGCACCGAGGCGCGGCGGCTGGAATCGCTGGCCGACGCGCTGGTGCCGAAGAGCGTCTGGCTGGTGGGCGGTGACGGCTGGGCCTACGACATTGGCTTCGGCGGCCTCGACCACGTGCTCGCGACCGGCCACAACGTCAACGTCATGGTGCTCGACACCGAAGTCTACTCCAACACCGGCGGCCAGCAGTCGAAGGCCACTCCGCTCGGCGCGGCGGCCAAGTTCGCGGTGGCCGGCAAGGAGATCCAGAAAAAGGACCTCGGGCTGCTCGCCATGAGCTACGGCCACATCTACGTGGCGCGCGTCGCCTTCGGCGCCAAGATGAACCAGGTGGTGCAGACGGTGCTGGAGGCCGAGTCCTATCCCGGACCGTCCCTCATCATCGCCTACAGCCAATGTGTCGCCCACGGCTACGACCTCGTCCATGGGGTGGACCAGCAGAAGCTGGTCGTGGACTCCGGCATCTGGCCGCTCTACCGCTTCGATCCCCGCCGCACCACCCAAGGCCTGCCGCCGCTGCAGCTCGACTCCGGCCCGCCCAAGGGGCCGGCGGCGGCGCACGAATACATGCGCAACGAGACCCGCTTCCGGATGGTGGAGAAGCAGGATCCGGAGCGGTTCAAGCGTTTCCTCGACACGGCCAGCCGGCAGGCGGCGCAGCGCTACGCCGTCTACCAGCAGCTCGCCGGCCTGACGGTGCCCCGGATGGAGGAGGCTTGACCATGGACCTCTCGACGACCTATCTCGGATTCCCCCTGCCGCATCCCTTCGTGACCGGCGCCTCGCCGCTGGTGGACGACCTCGACATGGCCCGCCGGCTGGAGGACGCGGGCGCCGCGGCCCTCGGCATGCGCTCGCTTTTCGAGGAACAGATCACGCTCGAGCAAATGGCCGTGGCGCACTACATGGATGCGCCCAGCGAGTCCTCCGCCGAAGCGATGACCTATCTGCCCAGCCCCGACGCGTTCGTCCTGGGGCCGGAGGAGTACCTCGAGCACATCCACAAGCTGAAGGCCGCGGTGTCGGTGCCGGTCATCGCCTCGCTCAACGGCACCACGGACGGCGGCTGGCTCGGCTACGCCCGGCTGATGGAGGACGCCGGCGCGGACGCCCTGGAACTCAACGTCTACACTCTCACCAGGGACTTCGACGAAAGCAGCGAGACGCTCGAGCGGCGCACCCTTCAAATGCTGGAGATGGTCAAGCGGTCGCTCGGCATTCCGGTGGCCGTCAAGCTCGGGCCGTTCTACTCCTCGTTCGCCTGCTTCGCCCGCCGCCTCACCGAGCACGGCGCGGACGGCCTGGTGCTCTTCAACCGCTTCTACCAGCCGGACATCGACGTCGAGACGCTGGAGGTGGTCCCTCTGCTACGCCTCTCCGACTCCTCGGAGCTGCTGCTGCGCCTGCGCTGGCTCGCCATTCTCTCGGGGAGGATCGAGGCTTCGCTGGCGGTGACCGGCGGCGTCCACACGGCCCTGGACGCCGTGAAAGCCGTGATGGCCGGAGCCGACGCCGTCCAGGTCGTTTCCACGCTCCTGCGGCACGGCCCGGAGCAGTTGACGAGCCTGCGGCGGGACCTCGCCCTCTGGCTCGAGGAGCACGAGTACGACTCGCTCGCGCAGATGAAAGGCAGCATGAACCTCCTGCGCTGCTCCAACCCCGCCGCCCACGAGCGGGTCCACGTCATGACGATCTTGCAGAGCTGGCGGGGATAGAACCCTGAGGCGCACGGCCCCAAAACAGTTGAAAAATCTTTCTCTCGAGCCCAAAGACTTTTGGGCGGCGGAATTGACGAGGGGGAACGCGGAAAAGGTCTTTCTCCCGCGGCAATGCGTCAAATCTCCATCGGAATGACTTCCAATTCCTGACAAAAGGTCTTTTCCTGGAGAGGATTGAGCAATTCCACGCGGAAAAGACCCTTCCCGCAGGCTAAAAAGTCATTCCTTGGGAGGATTGACCTGACCCACGGAGGAAAAGACTTTCTCCCCTGCCCAAAAGGTCTTTCCTCCGCGGCACTACGCTTTTCTCCCTAGATAATAGCCGAACTTGCATAAGCTATCAGGGCGCGCTACAGTAGCCCTGCCCCGCCGGGACTGGGGACGTGATCCGGTCCGCAGCGGGGGGCTCACAGCTACGAAAGGAGTACCCACATGAAGAGAGCCACATGGATTCGCACCTTCCTTCTCGGCCTGGCCCTCACCGGCGCCATGGGCTCCGCCTCCTACGCCGACAAGTGCGTGCCCGATCCCAACGCCATCTGCCCGCTGATCTTCGCGCCGGTCACCTGTAACAACGGCGTGACCTACTCCAACCAGTGCTTCGCGGACGCGGACTGCGCTCGGGGCTGCCACCCCGCCTAGCAGATCGACTCCCGCGGCGGGCCCGGCCTTCAACGGCCGGGCCCTGAAGCAGCCGGGTTAGGCAACCTTTAGCGGCTTGATGTGCGCAACCTGTGCCTTGAGGTTCTTGGCTGCGTCCCAGAGATCCACTGCGCGTTGCGCGTTGAGCCAAAACTCCGGTGAATTGCTGAACAGACGCGAGAGCCGAAGCGCCATTTCCGGGCTCACAGCGCGCCGCTCCCGCAGTAGTTCGTTCATGGACTGGCGAGAGACGCCTAGTGCCTCGGCGAGGCTGGCGACGGTGAGCCCGTAATCCGGCAGGAAGTCCTCGCGGAGCATCTCGCCCGGGTGGGTGGGCCGGAGCTTCCGCTCGCTGGTGTTTGGAATACTCATCTTACCCTCGTTCCTAGTGGTAGTCGGTGATCTCGACCTCGTAGGCGTCGCCGTCGGCGAAACGAAAGCAGATTCGCCACTGGTCGTTGACGGAAATCGCATGCTGCCCTGCCCGCTCTCGCTCGAGCGCGTGAAGCCGGTTGCCTGGCGGGACCTTGAGATCATCAAGCCGAGCCGCCAAGTCGATGTACGTCACGTGACGCGTGTCAAGGCGCGCGATCTACCCCGAGATTCGGCCGTGGCTCCTCCTGAAGGGTCACTCTCCTGCCGTTGGGCTCCCAGGCTCGATAACCTCATCAGCCTGCCCCGATGACGCCGGAGGCTCAGGAGGCCGCCTCTTCTTTGACTGGAGCCCCGGCCTGAGGAAATGGCGAGAGTAGGCCTCTTCAAGCTTGGGCTCGCCCGTCTTGGAGAAGCGCAGAGGAGTCCGCCGCCCCTTGCCCCACTTCACATAAGCCGTATGCGATGGGATCATGTTCAGGTCGTGGACATGCATCCGGAGAATGCGAAGGATTCGACTGGTCTTCCCCAGACTACAGTGGATGACCTTCTCGAGATAGGGCACACGTCCAAACCGCCACGACTCCACGTCGGCCTTGCTGAGAAGCCCCATGTAGACGAAGACATCAATCGGAGCGACAACATCGCCGCTGGCCAGAACCGCCTCAACAGCCCGAACCACCTTGGGGTAATATTTATCCTCTCGGTAGTTCTCGACAGTGATCTTCTTCATGAGCAGGCAAGCGGGAGTCCACTCCTCCCTAAAGATCAGTCCGCAGTATCTTTCCAGTGAAGTTGCGGTGGCCGGCGTTTCGATCCGAGCCGCGAGAGTGCCTTGCGCAAAGCAGGAGACGGAGAGAAGCCGCGGTCGAGGATCTCGGCAAGCCGTTCGACTTCGGCATCTGTCAACTCGATCCGTTCCTCCGCGCTCTTGTGGCGCTCAGGTATGCCCAGACAAAAACGGGGCCGTGTCACGTTCCGTTCCCCATTGCCTGCTGTGCCGCTTTCGCCAGGAACCCGCTACGCGTCATGTGATGCTCGGCAGCGTAGCGGTCGATCTCCCCCACCAGATTCGCCGGCAGCGAAATGTTGAGACGCACACTCTTGGTGTTGACCTTCATGAAGTCGATATCGATGAGGAGCCAGAAGCCACCCTCATACTCCGAGTCAGCCGCCAACTCCTCAATGGCTGTAGGAGGTGGAATCTCTACGTCCTCGCCTTCGAAATGCACCTCGACCGCTTCTTGCGCCAAGCGCGGAAGCTCGTCCAACTCGTCAGCCGCCGAGAAGCATCCAGGAAAATCCGGAAACGTCACCCCGTACGCGCTCTCGGGGTCCTTGTGAACGTACACCGGGTACAACATCGCTCACCTCCAATCCCAACCGGCTCGGTGATCGCCTTTGCTACCACGCATTCCCAGCCGTCGGCTTCCAGTCGCCTGATGACCTCGCCGCTGCTCATGTTGTGTATGCTTACACAACAGGATGTGACGGGTCAAGTGGAACAAAGGCCTTGGCCTGTCGTGGTAGAGGGGTGGCCGAGCCCGAGCCGGAGAGGCGGGCCGAAGCCTACACCTGCTGCTGCCGCCACTCGCTTCCTTCCTGGTTGTCTTCGGTTTCTACTTCCCCATCGAAAAGCCCGGATCGGATCCAGACAGATCCAATCGTTGTCCTTACAGACTACGAATGAGAATCGTTGTAAGATGCGAACGAGTTTTTCCGTCTTTATAGGGTATGGCCAGAAAACTACGCTGCATACCCGACCTCAGCTCCCTCGTCTCCATCACCTGCCGGACCGTTCAGGGAAGATTCCTGTTTAAGCCCGGACCCGACTTCAACGACCGATTCCTTGGCATCCTCGGCCGCACCCAGCGGCGACACAAACTCATCCTCAACGCCATTTCCGTATTGTCGAACCATCTGCATATCCTCGCCGTTCCCGACAGCGCGCGCCAACTCGCCAACTTCATGCGCGACTTCAAGTCAAAACTGGCGCGAGAGGTCAACCGCCTCACCGGATGGAGCGGACCGGTCTTCGAACGACGCTACGACATGACTGTCGTCACCAACGAAGACCGTGCGCAGATCGAGCGACTTTCGTACGTGCTCGCGCAGTCCGTCAAGGAGAATTTGGTCGCAGGGGTGCGCGAGTGGCCCGGCGTGCAGTCTGCGGCGGCGCTGATCGACGGCACGCCCCTTGTGGGGCACTGGTTCGACCGCACCCGGGAGTACGTGGCCCGCAACCAGCGGGAAGATTTCACCCGACTGCAGTTTGCCACGAAAGAGTCAGTCATCCTCTCCCCCATCCCCTGCTGGGCGCACCTGCCGCCCGAGGTCTATCGCGCGCGCATCGCAAGCCTTGTCCAGGACATTGAGACCGACGCCGCCCTGGCGAGAAGCTGCAAGGGCCTCCCTGTGCTGGGGGCAGAGGCGATCCTGGCGATGGATCCACAACATCGGCCGGCCTCGCTCGCCTGTTCGCCGGCACCACTCGTCCACGCGGCCACCAAGGCAGCCCGTAAAGCGTTCTACGATGCGTATGCCTGGTTCGTAGCCGCCTTCCGACAAGCTGCCGAGAAACTCCGACTGGGCGACCGCAGCGCGGTCTTCCCGGCCGGCAGCTTCCCCCCGGCCCTACCGTTCGTATCGGGATAACCCTCTCGCCTTCGCTCTTTGCCAGCCGTACCGCCCGTCGTAGGCCCTCCTTCTGAGCTCTTCAGCTCTCAGGGGGAGAGGTGCGCCCAGACGGGTTCCTGAATTCCCAAACAACAGACGCCTCGACCCACTTCCGGACGACCCGAAGAGGTCGCCCTCCAGCCGACCGACTTGCTGACCTCAGGAAGACACTGGCACCTTATGCTATGGGCGGGGTCCAGGAAGCTATCTAACTGAACGCTGACTTGGTCGGCTTGGCCGGCATGCGGTCTTTGCTGCCCAAGGGGTCGCGAGAAGCCCAGGGCTTCTGAGGCCGAAGGCCGATGCCCTGGGTCCTCAGGCCCCACAGCCCTGCGGCCTGAAAGGTCGCGAGAAACCTGGGAGGATCGAACCGACTCCGGCCCAAAGAATCTCTTGCGGCCTTTCAGGCCGCCTCGGCTGATTGCCTTTCTACTACCCCAGGGCATCGGCCTTCGGCCTCAGAAGCCCTGGGCTGGACTCTGCCGACCCGTTGGGCCGGGTGGGTCAGCCAGCTCCAGGCCAGCAATGGAGCTCCCCCAGAAGAGCCACGCTTTCTCAGGGTTCGCGCGCGACAGCGCGCTAAGTTCGAACTTAGTACGCTGTCGCGCGCAAACCATGGACGAGAAAATGTGATCGGTGTGTAATTTCCGAGACGTTTGAGTTAGAGAGTTGTGGGCTTCGCGCAGGACCACCCTGAAAAAATCCGCGAGCCCCGGGCGCACCCCTTCCCGAGGCCCGCGGTGGTCCGCGGGGCTGGCTATAGGCCGGGGGAGGGTCGGCTTCCGTCCCCCGGCGGATTCAGTTGTCAATGAACCGGCTACGGTCCTTCTCCGGTGATCTCCCGGCGGCAACTTCCGGAAGGACATCTCCTTCATACGTTCGATCCCGGCTCGCCGTCTGTTGCCGGAGACGCGTAGACGTTCGGAGTCGACGCGCCAGCTTTTGTCAAACTCGTTCGGCCGACGTTGGAAATCGTCTGGCCGGCAGCGGCGAGGGACTGGCCGACGTTCGCTGCCCTTCGGCCGGTGGTGAAAATCGTCTGGCGGAGGCTGGCGAGGGGCTGGCCGATACTGGCGAGCCTTTGGCGAAGGCTGGCGAGACTGCGGTGACTGTCGGCGAGGCTGCGGTGAAGACCGGCGAGAGCTGTTTGAGCTCCGGCGAGCCGATTCGAGACGCCGGCCGATCGACTCCGGAGAGGGCTGGGGCGACGGTGGAAGGAGCTGGTCCGTAAATCTGTCGGGCAGGATATGGCGCGGACCGGGCGTGCTCGGGTTACGGCTTCGTCCTGCCGGCGGCTCTTTGACAATTGACGCAAACTGAATCTCCGGCCCGGTGCGGGGACGGGTCGGGGATTCCCCGCCAGGAGGACAGAGGCGGGGCTGTCCTCCTGGCCTGTTCCCGAGCTCACTGGAATATCGGACAGAAAGGCGCGCCGCAGAAGGAGAACTGGTACACCCACTCGCCACCGATGCACTTGTACCGATCCTTCGGGGTCGACGTCCCGTCCTCGCAGCCGCAGGTGGGACCAGTGGTCACGTTCTTGATCTGTCCCTCGGTGCACGCACAGACGGGACGGTAGATGGTGTTACCGTCGCACGTGACGTGACCCCGCTCCGCTGAACAGCTCCGGTTCGCTGCGTCGCAAACGTTGCCGGTGCACGAAACGGGCGAGTACGGCCCGCAATCGGCGGTGCACGTCGCTTTCGGGGTGATGCTGCGGACAAAGCTGGCCAGATCCACCGGCACCGGAGCGCTGGAGAACAGTGCTGGAGTGGAGGGGGCAGAGGGTGTGGCAAAGGTGCTGGCGGCGAGGACGACGACGCTCAACAATGCGGTCATGACGACTCCTCCTTCGGTCCCGGTGCCGGTGCGGCGCCGGGAAGCTCTGTAGTGATGCTCACCGTTGAGTTTCTGACATTGCAACTTCCATCTATTTAGAGTCTCATGAACAGGCTTGACCCGTCAAGAGGCAGGAGCGCTGGTGACGGGGTTTTGCTCTCGAAATCGCATTCTTCAGATGAACCCAGGTCCCGCCCCTGGAGTAGGGAGGGGACCGTTCCCAAGGAGACTGCGATGAAGAAGAAGCTTCAGAAGCTGACCTTGAATCGCGAAACACTGCACATCCTGGAGAGCAATAAGCTGCGGGGGATCACGGGCGCCGCTTCGATCGCCGTGGCCTGCAGCGACAACACGGACTGTGGTCAGTCGAACTACATTTCCGCCTGCCACGACTGTCCCTCCTGGGATGAGACGCTTTGCGGGACGGCCTGCTATACGGCAACCTGCGTTTGAGTCGTCAGCCTCGCGACCGGAATCGAGGGATCCGAGGCCGCCCTGCGGCCTCGGACCGCCGGCTCCTCGGCCAGACCCCTCGCAACCTCAGGGCTGCCGTCAGGGCCAGGGCGAAAGCGAGCAACAACAGGGCGAGCGGCGAGAGTGTGGGGACTTCGACCAATTCCTGCGCCTCGAAGGACACCGCCCCGCTGAACGGGGTCCAAGCGGTGTCCCGGCGGAAGATCCCCACTCCTCCCGCGCCATTATCCGCATAGTTCGCGGCCGTCTGGGTGTTCCAATACGCAGTGTCCGGAAACGGATTGCTCCCCACCGAGGGCGGCTGGTCGGCCAGACCGAAATTCAGCGATACGTATGGGCCCGGCGTCCCGATCGGAGCGTACCCCCAGGTTTGCGTGTTGAAGGCCACGCCGTAGATGATCTGGTTCGGTAAGGGTAATCCTGTGAAATCGAACGCGACCGTGAATGCCAGCCCGTTGTAGCAGTTCCCGTCGCTGGCCCGCCACGCCGTTCCTCCAGGACACGTCGCGTCTGCTGGCGGCCGCCACGGGATGGCGAACGTCTGCGTCCGGGTGGCGATCAGCGTGCCCGGAGCGGGATTCGCTCCACTGTTGTCCACATTATAAAGGTTGAGAGTGAGGGGATGGCTCCACGTCGGGCCGGTGGATCCGGGGAATGCTGGGTAGTCCGAGGCCAAGGCCCAATCGCTCATCACCAGCGTCACCCGCTTCAGCGTACGGCTCGTACCACCGAACTGGATCAGATCACCGAATTCGGACGTCTGGGTCGCTTGATATCCCAGGCTCGGCACGTTCGGAGGAAGCGGGCTGGGAATGCTGTCGTAGATGATGGAGGCGCCCGCGGCCAGGGGCGCACCAGCGATCAAGAGAAGGGCCGTGAGCGCGATATGCTTCACGGTTGCCGGATTGGCGGGTCGTGCATTACGGGTCGGTTCGGTCGACATGGCGGCTGTCCTCCTGGTTTGTCTTCAATCCTTCTTCGGCTCGCCCTTCAAGCGAAACGCGAGCACCTTGGCCTCGGCTCCCAGGGACCGCTCGGGCTCGGGCGGGCCTGTCAGATCCCCGAGGTCCACCTTCAGAGCCTTGGCCAGCATGCCGATGCTCCTGCGGTACTGTTTCAGGGCCTGTTCGTAGAAGCCCCCCCTCTCCATGGTGGCCGCGATCACCCCGGTGTGGATGCTGGCTTCCAGCATCGTCACACCACCACCCAGGGTCATGAAGGCCTCGTCGGCGTCACCGGCGAGCGCCGCGTCGAGCTTTTTCTCGAAGCGGTCCAATTCGTCGGCAAGCAGATCGAGAGCCTCCCCAGTCTCCGCCCGGGCCGACCGTTCCAGCAGCGTCTCTCTTCTCGGCCGGCAGGGCGCTGCGGATCGCCTGGTGGCGCAGGGCCATCAGGAACCAGAGCTCGACCTCATCCGGCGTACCCTCCCGGATCTGGAGCGTCTCTCGCAGCACGCTCACGATTTTTTCGTAAGCGGGCGAAGACTGCACGACTTCATCATATAGGAGATGCCGCAACAACGTCGTACCCGGATGCCCTTCGGACGGCTCCATGACGATCCTCCCGTAGGGCGGGATGGTAGCACCCGGCGAGGTTGACGGCATTCGGAGCCCGAAAGCGCATCTCCTAGATGAACCCAGGTTCCATCCTGACTGGGGATGGACCGTTCTCAAGGAGACCGCCATGAAGAAGAGGCTTCAGAAGCTGACCCTCAATCGCGAGACGCTGCGCCATCTGGAGACCGACAAGCTGGGGAACGTCGCGGGCGCCGTTACGCTCGGACCACGCTGTAGCGGCACCTGTAGCGACGTCGCCGACTGTGGTGGCATGTCCGACTACATCTCCGGCTGCCACGACTGCCCCTCCTGGGATATCTATTGCGGCCCGACGGGCACCTGCGTCTAGGCCGGCAGCAGCCTCCCGCGACGCCCCCCGCCCGAAGCCCTCACCCCTGCCCCTCTCCCGCCCCCTCGCCACCCCCCTCCCCGGGAGAGGGGACCCAACTGGGGCGCGTTCTTGCTTTTCTCCCTCTTCTCCCGGTGAGGGGGGTGGGAGGAGGCGGGAGAAGAGGGCCGGGGTGATGAGGGCCGGTCTCGGATCGTCCTCCCCCTGTTTCCCCCTTCAGGCTCCGGCTATGATCCCCGTGCCGGAATCCGCGTCCGGGCTCTGGGGCCCGGCGCGACCCGTTCATCCTGGAGGAGGAGAGGAGATCCCATGCCTGAGACCATCCTGGTGGAGCGCGAGGGCCGCGTCGCCATCCTGACCATCAATCGCCCGGACAAGCTGAACGCCTTGAACCAGCAGGTGCGCGACGAGGCGCTGGAGATCCTGGCCGGAATCGAGAAGGACGACAGCGTCGGCGTGGTCGTCATCACCGGCGCCGGCGAGAAGTCGTTCATCGCCGGGGCGGACATCGGCGAGTTCGCGGGCCGCACGCCGTTCGACCAGCGCCACGCCATGCGCAGCCCGCGCGTGTTCGACATCATGGCGAGCTTCCCCAAGCCGGTCATCGCCATGATCAACGGCTTCTGCCTGGGCGGCGGCTGCGAGCTGGCCATGTCGTGCGACATCCGGATCGCCTCGGAGAAGGCGCAGTTCGGCCAGCCGGAGATCCTGCTCGGTCTCATCCCGGGCGGCGGCGGCACGCAGCGCCTTCCCCGCCTGGTGGGGACGGGCCATGCCATGCGGCTGATCCTGACCGGCGACCGGATCAGCGCCGCGGAGGCGAAGGAGATCGGTCTGGTGGAGATCGTCGTTCCGGCCGAGGAGCTGCGGGCGAAGACGCTCGAGCTGGCGAACAAGATCGCCTCCAAGAGCCCGCTCACCCTCAAGGTGGCCAAGGAGGCCCTGCGCGCCAGCGAGCGGCTGCCCATCGAGGACGGCATCACCTACGAGCGCGACCTCTTCTGCCTCTGCTTCTCCTCGGCCGACAAGGAGGAGGGGGTCAAGGCGTTCCTGGAGAAGCGGCCGGCCCAGTGGACGGGGAGATAAGGTGACTGCGATGACGGCTCCGCACGAGGACCTGCTGACGCTGCGCTCCGAGTTCCCCATCCTGGAGCACACGACGTACCTGATCAACAACTCGCTGGGGGCGATGCCGCGCGCCGTCCACGACGAGCTGGCCACCTTCGCCCGGGAGTGGGAGACACGGGGGGTGCGGGCCTGGAGCGAGGGGTGGTGGGAGATGCCGGCGGAGACCGGCGACCTCTTGTGCCCGCTCCTGGGGGTGAAGCCCGGCGCCATCTCCATGCACCAGAACGTGGCCGTGGCCGCGGCCATCTTCCTCTCGGCGATCGATTATCCGCCGGGGCCGACGGCGCGCAACCGCATCGTCTACACCGAGCTCAACTTCCCCAACGTCATGTATCTGATGGAAGGGGAGAAGAAGAAGGGGGCGGAGATCGTGACCGTCCCTTCAGACGACGGCATCGGCGTCCCCACCGAGCGGCTGCTGGCGGCCATCGACGAACGGACGCGCCTCGTGCCCATCTCCCACACCCTGTTCCGCAGCGCCTTCGTGCAGGACGCCGAGGCTGTCGCCAAACGCTGCCGCGAGGTGGGGGCCCTCCTCCTGCTGGACGTCTACCAGTCGGCGGGAGCGGTGCCGCTGGAGCTCGAAGCCTGGGGGGTGCACGCGGCCATGGGCGGCTCGGTGAAGTGGCTCTGCGGCGGCCCCGGCGCGGGCTTCCTCTGGGTGAGCCCGGAGATCGCCGAGAGCCTGCATCCGACCTTCATCGGCTGGCAGGCGGACGAGGAGCCCTTCGCCTTCCGCCCGGGACCGGTCCATCTCCGCCCCGAGCCCTCCTGGCGGTTCTTGACCGGCACGCCGAACGTCCCCGCCCTCTACGCCTGCCGCGCGGGCTACAGGATCGTGGCCGGCGTGGGACAGAAGAAGATCCGCGAGCGCTCCCTGGCCCTCACCCAGCACCTGATGGACCTCGCCACGGAAGCGGGCTTCGAAGTGCGCACCCCGCGCGATCCCAAGCACCGAGGAGGCACCGTCTCCATCTGGCATCCCGAAGCCGAGAGGCTCTGCCACGAGCTCATCGACCGCCAGATCCTGTGCGACTACCGGCCCCGAGCGGGGATCCGGCTGTCGCCGCACTTCTACAACACGGAGGCGGAGGTGGAGCGGGCGGTGGGGGTGTTGAAGGAGTTGGCGGGGAGGTAGACTCGACACTTGCATCGGGATCGTGGGCGTGGCAATATTCCTTGGACGGGGAACACCAGCCCATGGAACTCTCGAACCACACAACGGCGGACGCGAAGTTCAAGATCTCTGGTAATGGAGACGACACGCCTCACGATCCGGGAGAGGAGGCCGTGCACTGGCCTGTCCTGGAAGCCGGCGCCGTCATCAGCCAATCTCCCGCTCCTCCCGGACCTTGGAGGATCGACTTTTACGTCGAAGGTCTCGATGTCGCTGCGGAGTCAGCTTCAGAGTCGGATCAGGTGAATCTGGTGTGGGCAGGAGGTACGTTTCGAGCTGAGGTCCGCAGAGTCGGAGATGCCCGCGGTGGAGTCGTTCCTCCCGTCGGCTCCGTTCGGAGATTGTTCGGTCTGCTGAATCGTCCTGGGCTCCGGGCTACCACGGTCCAGGAGATGACTGAGTCCATGGCCGAGTCCATCGCAGAAGACAATGATCGGATCCGGAGGGGTGAGTGAGGGGGCTGGATACGAATATCCTCGTCCGGCTCATCACAGAGGACAATCCTGATCAGGCCCTGGCAGTGCTTGCTCTGCTTGAGAAGGCAGAAGCCCACGAGGAGCGGTTCTTCGTCAGTATAATCGTCGTCTGCGAGCTAGCTTGGACTTTGCGAAGTCAACCTTATCGATACCGGCGCGCTGCGATCGCGGAGGCGCTGGACACTGTTCTTGAAACCCACGTCTTCGAGCTCCAGCATCGAGAGCTGATCCAGCGCGCTGTCGCTGATTACCGGGAAGGGTGGGCGGACTTCTCGGACTATCTGATCGGCTGCGAGAGCAACCAGGCCGGCTGCAGCGACACGATCACTCTGGATGGGGACCTATCCCAGGTCGAGGGTTTCGCTCTGCTTCCTGTCCCGTAAGCTTGCCTCACCCAACGCCAGGCGGAGGTGGAGCATGCGATAGCGCTGCTCAGGGAACTGCCACCCCGGTAAAGGTCGTCACGTCCACCACGTCCAGGTTCTTCCCCGGTGTGCTGTGGTAGTCCTTCACGGTGCATGGCACTCCGTTGACGCTGGGGCACCAGGAGACGTGCACGGTGAGATCCAGGGTGGTCATGCTGCTCAGGAAGACCCAGAAGTGGCCGTTGACGGGGCGGCCGTCCAGGATCTTGACCGTGGCTTCGAGATTGTTGGGATCGAAAAACCAGAAGGACGCCCCTTCGAAAGACAACGGCACGGCGGCGGCGGGGGTCGGGGCTCCGGTAACCGGGTCTTTGAAGGTGAGGCCGACAGTGAAGACCCCATTCCCCGGGAAGAGCATGACTTGATGGCTCGGCGGGTTGACGACCAGGGTGAGCGCGGCATAGGGGTGATCGTCGAGCGTCACGGAGACCTGATAGGTCCCGGCCGGCAGTGGGTCGAGGTGGACCTGACGGAGCCAGGGCTCGTCATTGCAAGGCGCGAAGGTCAGGATGCTCGCTCCGCGCCAGACGATTCTTCCGGGGTTCACTTCCGGTGCCAGGAAATCGGGGTTGCAGCCGTCGTCCGTGGTGCCGACGACGGTGAGCATGAGACCGTCGGAGGCAGTGACGACCGCCGAGCCGACCGTGTTGGCTTGAGGTTGATAGGGCGCGGAGACGATGAGGCGTGGCACCTCCGCGCCCGCTGCCACCGCGGGGATGAACAGCAGGGCCGCCAGCAGTTTCCTCCAAGTCTGAGCAGGCATGGCCACCTCCTCCGCTGCGTCGAAGCGGTTGTCGATAGTCTAGCGGCTCAGGGGTCTTTTCAGGCCGATCGAAGCCCCATAAGCCGCCAAGGTCGCGGGAATCAGCACCGCAGCCGCCGTTCCTCCCTGGAAGCCGGCCCGGGTCCGAACGACCTCGTACCCCATGGCAACGAACAGACCCGCGAGAAAGAGGAGGAGGGGGAGACAGCCCAGGAGGATCCAGACCAGCCGTGCGCCGATCTTGCGCGGAGGCGCGAGGGCGAGGAGGGCAGCCGGCCAGAGCAGGAGGGCGAAGATGGGGGTCAGGAAGATCGCCAGTAGCATCAATCCCCGGAAGAGAAAGCCCGGCAGGTAGGTCCCCATCTGCCGCTGGTGCTCCTCGGCCGATGCTCCCCGCCACTTCCCGGGCCGGCCGCGGAGGACCAGGAAGACCCAGAGCAGGAAGCCGATCCAGATCAGGTCGCGCCGCAGCCAGACGCTGCCGAAGGCGGCGAGGTACTGATCCTCGAAGACAGGGGGGCCGGCCAGGACGTCCAGGCGCCGTACGGCCGCGGCTGTGGCGAGGGTCCAGCGTTCCAGGCGCTGCGCGTCCAGCCGGGCGGCGACGTCGGCGTTTCGATGGTAGGCGGGGTCGAGGTCGACCTGGGAGCTGTCCGAGAGGGTCACGGCGGGGATGCGGCGCCGCAGGAAGGAGTTGCTGTCGGCCCCGAAAGGTGTGTCGAAGGCACGGAGAAGAAGCTGGACGAAGAGGGGGTGTCGATGATCGGCCACGGCATAGGGCCAGCCCACGGCGTCGCCGCTGCGCTCCACGGCGTGCACCAGCCAGCCCGGAGGAAGGAGACGGTCTCCCCCATCCAAGGCTCTTGCCGGAAGGAGGTCGATCACCGGTCCGGAGCTCTCTCGCCAGCCCAGCATCTCCAGGTTGAGCCCGGCCAGGATACGGCGTTCCGCCTCGGGTCCCCGGCTCCGGAGCCAGGCCTCGCTCCCCTCGAGGCCGGTCTCCTCGCCGTCGAAGAGGACCACCCGCACGGTGTGCCGCAGAGGGGTGCGACGCAGGTCGGCGGCAGCGGCGATGGCGACGCCGCATCCCGAGGCGTCGTCGCCCGCGCCAGGGCTGCCGGTGACCGAGTCGTAGTGGGCCGACAGCACGATCTCCTCGGGAACCTTTCCCGGCACGACTCCCTCGACGTTGACCAGTCCGCCGGCCGGGACCGCTCTCACCTGCTCGAGCCCGGCCCGCCGCAGGGCGTCCAGCAGGAACGCCGCCGCCCGGCCGCGGGCCGCCGGGTCGGCCCGCGGCCCCAGCGCGGCGAGCCCGGTCGCGATCTCCCTCGCGTCGAGCCGGGTCTCCGGAGTGGTATTTGCGAAAATGGGAACGGCCGAGACGAGGAGGCCGAAAACCGCGCATCGGAAGGGGAGCCACATGGTGGAGCGAGATCGTAACAGCCAGGTGACCCGGAAACGGCTGTGAGAAGCACCTTCTTATAGGAATGCGATCTCAGGATGCGTCTCCCTTCGGAGCCCCCGCCGCTCCCGGCGACTCCAGTCCCGCCGCGCTGGCCCTCTGGCTAGGCGTGAGCACGCCCGCTCCAAGCTCGCCATCGCCAATGCGGTCCACTTGGCGTATACTCCGTTTAATTTCGCAGCAAAGAGATGGTTCGGCGGTATCCCAGCATCCCGAGGGAATGGAGCCCACTACTTTGAATCTGCGCACCAAGTCCGCCCTCTTCACGGCCGCCATCGCGACGGCGGTCCTGGGGATCGCCCTGCTACTCGTCTATAAGCTGGTGTCGGTCGCCGACGACCCCGTCTTCGCCCGCCAGATCGGCTGGAACCTGCTCTTCATCGCTCTGTCCGCCGGCATCCTGGCGGCCGGCGCGGCGTTGTGGGTGGTGCAGCGCGTCAAGCTCCCGCTGCGCCGCCTCGCCGAGGCCATGTCGACGATGGCGGAGACGGGGGAGCTCCACAGCGATTTCCGCGCCGCCGGTGGCGGTAGCGAGGTGCGGCGGATCGAGGAGACCTTCCGCGCGCTCACCATTTCTCTGGAGGAGTCGCAGCGCGCCCGCGAGCGCTCGTACGTGGAGGCCGTGGGAACCATCGTGACGGCGGCCGACGCCCGCGACCACGAGACCACAGGGCACTCGTTCCGCGTCTCCCTCTACGCCATCGCCCTCGCCAAGGCCCTGGGCATCCGCGGCAATGAGCTCAAGGCCGTGGAGTGGGGGGCTCTCCTCCACGACGTGGGGAAGATGGTGGTGCCCGACGAGATCCTGCGCAAGATGGGCCCCCTCACGCCCGACGAGTGGCACATCATGAAGCAGCACCCTACCTGGGGGTTCGACATGCTGGCCGAGGTCAGCTTCCTCCAGGCGGCGGCGCTCGACATCATCTACAGCCACCACGAGCAGTGGGACGGCACCGGCTATCCCCGCGGGCTCGCGGGCGAGGCGATTCCCCTCGCCGCCCGTATCTTCGCCGTGGTGGACACCTACGACGCCATCACCTCGGATCGCCCCTACCGCCGCGCCCGCAGCCACCAGGTGGCCTTGAACGAGCTGCGGCGCGTGGCGGGCCAGCAGCTCGACCCGCAGATCATCGAGGCCTTTGCCGCCCTCTCGGAGGTGGAGCTGCGGCGCCTGCGCGAGCTGTGCAAGCACGTCAACCCCGGGCTGTCGCTGCCCGCGGACCTGCTGGATTCGCTGGCCGAGCCCGAGCCAGAGAGGCGGGCCGAAGCCTAGATTTTGGATTTTAGATTTTGGATTTGATTGGGGTTTGACAGACTGGGGGCGTGGCTAGCGGACAGAGAGAGCTGCACCCCGATCTGAGCCCCGAGGAGCGGCGGCGGCTGTTCCTTCAGGGGATCGATCTCTTCAATCGCGGGAAGTTCTACGATTCCCATGAGGTCTGGGAAGACATCTGGCGTTCCACCACGCCGGAGCCCAAGAACCTGTTCCAGGGCCTGATCCAGGTCGCCGCGGCCCTCCACCAGTTTTTGGATCTCCATCGACAGGAAGCTCCGGGCCGGACCCTGGCCAAGGCGCGGGCGCGTCTGGAGCCCTACGCGCCCGTGGCGTGCGGATTGGACATCGCAGGGCTGCTGGATCACGTGGGAATCTGGGAATCGTGGCTGGAAAGAAAGGACGGCGATCCACCCCCCGTCCCCGTCCTCCATGTCCTGGATCCTGCCGCCGTCGCCTGATCCCGCGTCCCCAATCCAAAATCCAAAATCTAAAATCCAAAATCAAGGGATTCCATACCGCCGCCGCTTCTCCCACAACGCCTTGCGGCTGATCCCCAAGAGCTCCGCGGCCCGGCCCTGGTGGCCGCGGGTGTAGGCGAGGGCGTTGCGGATTTGCTCCTTCTCCACTTCGAGGAGGGGACGGGGCCGGGTTTCGTGGGGAGCCTCGGAGACCGGAGGATCGACCGGCCCCCCTTCGGCGAGGATCAGGCCCCGCTCCAGGGAGTTGCGGAGCTGCCGCAGGTTGCCCGGCCAGGCGTAATCGAGCATCCAGGCGCGGGCACGAGGAGCGAGGACGGGATCGGGGACGCCGAAGCGCTCGCCGAGGTCGGCGAGGAGATGGTCGAGGATGCGCGGCAGGTCGGCGCGGCGCTCGCGCAGTGTGGGGAGGCGGAAGGCCAGCACCTCGAGACGATAGAAGAGGTCGGGGCGGAAGGTCTCGCGGGCCACCCGCCGGGGGAGGTCTTCGGAGCCGATGGCCACGAAGCGGACGTCGGCTCCGGTCTCGGCGCCCCCCAGGGGGGCGTAGCGCCGCTCCGCCACCAGCCGCAGGAGCTTGGGCTGGGAGGGGAGGGGGAGCTCCTCCACGTGGTCGAGGACGAGCGTGCCTCCCTCGGCCCGCGCCACCCGCCCCTCGCTCGCCTGCTCGGCGCCGGTGAAGGCGCCGGCGCGGTAGCCGAAGAACTCGCTCTCGAAGAGCGTGCTGGGGATCGAGCCCGGGTCCACCTCCACCAGGGGGCCCGCGGAGCGCGGGCTCGCGCCGTGGACGGCCCGGGCCAGGGTCGATCGGCCGGTGCCAGACTCGCCCAGGAGGAGCACCGGGGCCTCGGTGGCCGCGGCGCGCTCGATCCCCCGCAGGCTCTCGGCCAGGGCCGGGAAGTCTTGCAGCAGGCGGGCAAGGCCGAGGGGGGAGGCCGCGAAGGCCTCGGACACCGGGGTCACTCGCGGAGCTCGGCGGTCACGTCCGGCGCGTCCCCCCACAGGCGCTCGAGGGCGTAGAACCGCCGCGGCTCCTCCTGGAAGACGTGCACCACGAGGTCCCCGTAGTCGAGGAGCACCCACTGGCCGCGGTTGTAGCCCTCGACGTGCAGGGGGCGCACACGGTTGGCGCGCAGACGTTCCTGCACGCCGTCGGCGATGGCCTGCACCTGGCGCTCGCTGGTGCCGCTGCAGATCAGGAAGTAGTCGGTGAAGTCGCTGACCTTCTGCAGGTGCAGGACTTTGAGGTCCAGCGCCTTGCGGTCGTCGGCGGCGACGACGGCTTCACGGACTCGCTGGACGGTATCGGTGAGGACGGTGGGAGCGAGAGTCTCTGGATTCATCGGTATAGGTCGTATTTGTGCACGTATCGTACCACCAAGTCCGGGATCGCTCCCGGGGGAAGAGGCTGTCCCGCGGCCAAGCAGCTCGCGCAGCCGGGTGGACGATATATCCACGGGCGGCTGGTGGAGCAGGAGGACGCGGTCGGTCCGCGCCAGGGCGGCCACGTCCTGGGTCGAGGGGGAGCGATTCGAGCTCCCAGCCGGGACGGGCGAGCACCACCAGCCGGGCGGCTGCCGCGATCTCCGGCCAGCGCACCCAGTGGTGGAAGTCGGCGAAGGAGTCGCCGCCGATCAACAGGTGGAGCTCGGCGTCCGGCATCTCGCGCTGGAAGTGCTCCAGGGTCTCGACCGTATAGGCAGGCCGGTCCGGGGTCAGCTCGTGGGCCGAAGCGTAGAGCCCCTCCTCGTCGAGCAGGGCCAGCTCCACCATGGCGTAGCGGGCGTGGGCCGGGGCGAGGGCCCGCCGCGGCTTGTGGGGCGGCTTGGCCGTGGGGAGGTAGATCACCCGGTCGAGCCCCACGAGGCGCCGGGCCTCCTGCACGGGCTCGATGTGCCCGCGGTGGATGGGATCGAAGCTGCCGCCGAAGAGGCCGATCTTCATGCCGTCTCCGCCGCTTTCACGGGCGCCTGGAGCCGCCGCGCCAGCTCGCTGATCAGGGGATGGATCCCCTGGTTGGTGGCGGCGCTGATCTCGAGATAGGGAAGGCCCCGCTCCTCCGCGGCCCGGCGCAGCTCCTCCCGCCGCTCGGGACGGACGGCGTCGAGCTTGCTGCCCACGATCAGCCGCGGCCGGGTCATCAGCTCGGGATTGAAGGCGCCGAGCTCGTGCTCCACCACCGCGAGGTCGGCGGCGGCGCTCCCCCCATCCTCCAGGCTCGACAGGTCCACCAGATGGAGGAGCACCCGGCAGCGCTCCACGTGGCGGAGGAACTGGATGCCGAGCCCCGCGCCCTGGGCCGCGCCGGCGATCAGCCCCGGCAGGTCGGCGATGACGAAGGGCTCCGAGAGGGGACCCTCGGCCACCACGCCGAGCTGCGGCACCAGGGTGGTGAACGGGTAGTCGGCGATCTTCGGCCGCGCCGCGGAGACGACGCTGATGAGGGTCGACTTGCCGGCGTTGGGCAGGCCGATCGACGCCCACGTCGGCGAGCAGCTTCAGCTCCAGCCGCAGGTGCCGCTCTTCCCCCTCCTCTCCGGGATCGGCCCGGCGGGGCGCCTGGTTGGTGGCGGTGGCGAAGCGGGCGTTGCCCCGGCCGCCCCGGCCACCGGCGGCCAACCGCAGGCGCTCGCCGTCGGTGAGGACCTCGCCCAGGCGCTCGCCGGTGCCGGCGTCGTAGACCACGGTGCCCAGGGGCACCGCGACCTCGAGGTCGTCCCCGTCCCGGCCCGTCTTGTTGGAGCCCTCGCCGTGGTTGCCGCGCTCGGCCGCGTAGAGCGAGGCGAAGCGCAGGTGGTAGAGGGTGTTGCGGTTGGCCTGTCCGACCAGATAGACGGAGCCGCCGTGGCCGCCGTCGCCGCCCGAAGGTCCCCCCCTCGGGACGTACTTCTCCCGCCGGAAGGCCATGATGCCGTTGCCGCCACGCCCGGCCCGGACGTGGATGGCGGCTTCGTCGAGGAAGATCAAGGTCGGTTCAGGGGAGGAAGTGGCGGGAGGCCGGGCCATCCGCCCGGCTCCCGGCTACTCGGCGGCCTGAGCAGCGGGGGGCACGATGTGGACGAACTTCCCGCGCCGCCCCCGGTCCTGGAACTTCACGACGCCGTCGAGCTTGGCATAGAGGGTGTCGTCCTTGCCCTGGCCGACGTTCAGGCCGGGGAAGAACTTGGTGCCGCGCTGGCGGACGATGATCGAGCCCCCGGTCACCGTCTGGCCGCCGAACGCCTTCACTCCCAGGTTCTGGGCGTTGGAGTCGCGGCCGTTGCGGCTGGAGCCCTGTCCTTTCTTATGAGCCATGAGCTTCTATCTCCTAGGGCAACTGGATCTCGTCGATGCGGACCCGGTGCAGGTGCTGCCGGTGACCGGTGGTCCGGCGATAGGTCGTGCGCTTCTTCTTCTTGAACACGCGGATCTTCGGCCCCAGCACTTCGCCCACCAGGGAGGCGGTCACCGCGGCGCCCTCGAGGGAGCCGCCGAGCCGGGGGCCGTCGTCCCCCACCACCGCCAGAACACGGTCGAAGCGGACGGATTGTCCCACCTTTCGCCGCCCTCCGAGCCGGAGAGGAGCTCGACGTCGATCACGTCGCCAGGGGAGACGCGGTACTGCTTGCCACCACTTTCGATCACTGCATACATTGGAAATGCTCCCAGAGTCGCCACAGACGCGTGGACGGCGGAAACTACCACAAGCCTGGCTCCGGGTCAACGCTGTCCGGAAGACACCGGTACCGTTCTTGCTGAGCTATCCTGACGTCATGGAGATCGTGCGTCTCTTCACCCTGGCGAACAGCCTCTGGCTTGGCCTGCTGGGCGCCCGGCGCCGGAGCCTGGGTTGCGGCGAGGTCACCCTGGCCTACACCGTGGTGGGCCGGAGGGACGGCGAGCCCTGGCTCCTGCTCCACGGCCTGGGCTCGGTAGGGGGCGGCTGGAGCTCTGTGATGCGGGCTCTGCGCCACGACTGCCGGCTCGTCATCCCCGAGCTCTCGGCCCTGGGCGGCACCCAGGCGCCGAACGACTGCCTGAGCATGCCTCAGGCCGTGGAAGTGCTGGCGCGGCTGATCGAGATCGAATTCGGCGGCCGGCCGGTCACCGTGGCGGGCTTGAGCCTGGGAGGATGGACGGCCGTCCGGCTCGCCCTCGCGCGTCCCGACCTCGTGGCCCGGCTGGTGCTCATCGACGCCGGGGGCTACCGCAATCAGGACTGGGAGAAGGTCCAGTCCCTGGTGCGGATCGACGACCTCGCGGGCGTCGACCGGCTGTATCCCGCCCTCTTCACCCGGGTACCGTGGATCATGAGGATCTCCCGTGGCACCTTCCTCAAGTCCTACACCTCGGCTGCCGTCCGCAATACCCTGGACGGGCTCTGCGAGGCCGACACCTTCAAGAACGCTGACCTCGCCCGGCTGCGCATGCCTACGACCCTGATCTGGGGAGAGAACGACGGGCTCTTCTCCCTGAAGACCGGCCGCGCCATGGCGGCCGCGATCCCCCACGCCCGGCTGGACGTCCTCCCGGGCTGCGGCCACGCCCTCCACGTCGAGTGTCCCCGGGCCCTGGTGGCGGCCCTCCAGCGCGTCCGCACCGACGTCAGAGCCACGGACGGCGGGACTCGCCCAGCCCTGTCGCCCGCGGTCCGGCCTGTGAAGGGGTAGAATCGCCCTCATCCCACGGAGGCGACCATGGCCAGCCCGGACTACTACATCTGCCTGGAGTGCGAGACCCCCTGCTACACCTTCGAGTGGGAGGAGGGGAAGCTCGCCGAGATCCTCTGCCAGTCCTGCGGCAACGACGATCCGGAGCAGTTCGCGCTGCCGGAGGAGATCGAGGAGATGACAGAAATGTGACTCTGCGCGGCTAAGATCTCGCCGACTGGAGCCCGAACCCCTCCCCTGAACGGCGGGGTTTTTCATGCCCGGCGGATTGACCTGACATTTTGCCGCTAAGATTTTTGCTTTGGGGGCTTGACAAAATCTTAGCGTCTGTTTATCATGATCTCAGATGAGGCGGAGATGCCCCGCCTGAGATCTGGATAAAACAAGGAGGAAATGACCATGTTGAACAACGTGACGCACTGGAATCCCGCCGTGGCCTACCTGAACCGTGAGCCGTTCTCGCGCCTGTTCGATACCTTCTTCGGCGATCTGCCGAGCGAGGACGTCGCGAGCCGGAGCTGGGTGCCCCCGGTGGACGTCCAGGAGACCGAGGATGGCTACAAGCTCCAGGCTGAGCTGCCGGGCCTGACCAAGGACGACGTCCAGATCACGCTGGAGAACAACGTCCTGCGCCTGTCGGGTGAGCGGAAGCTCGAGAAGGACGTGCAGAAGGAGGGCTACCACCGCATCGAGCGCACCTACGGCTCCTTCGCCCGTTCCTTCGCCCTGCCCCACCAGGTGAACGGTGAGGGTGTGCAGGCCGCCTTCGAGAACGGCGTGCTGACCATCACGGTGCCCAAGGCCGAGACCGCCAAGTCCCGCAAGATCGCCATCAGTTGAGATCGAGCCCCTCGAGGCGGGCCTTCATCCCCCTCTTCCTTCGCCGGGAGAGGGGGAGCGTCTTTCTGATCAGGCGAGCCCCATCTCCTCCAGAGAGTGGGCAGAGAGAACCCGCTCCGCGAGCTCCGTCAGCCGGTCCAGAGAGTTGATCGTCTCGACCTGCCGCCGGACAGTCTCAGGGAGAGGGCCAAAACGCCTGCCGAGTTGGAGCAGGAGAAGTTGCTCCATTCCCTCCTTGCGCCCCTCTTCCCGTCCCATGGCTTTCTGGGTCTCCGACCACGTCATCGCCATCGCTCGTACCTCCCGGTTCTTTTTTCGAGAACGAAGCGCCTCGAATTCCGCAACCTCCCCCGGCTCCAATTGTAGATAGTTTTCCACGCAGTCGACAAGTAGGAAGGGATCTGGGACGGGCGTTTGCGAGGGGGGTTTCAGGCTATTCAAGGAGCGACTGAAATCCCCTGAGGGGAGGGCGGCCGTCACGCTTGGGAAGCGTTCGCACACTTGTTCAATTGGACATGCGGCTTGATCCCGCCGTGAGCCAAGGAGAGCCCTTGTCTCTGCCGACGGATTGGCAATGCTGTCACTCCCGAGGTGAGCGCAGCACGCAGCAGGGATCGAGGCCCAATCAAAGGAGGAACAGGGATGAGACGTAAGCTGGTATTTCTCTGTATCGCCGCAGTGATCGTGATGGGAGCGGGGAGCCTGTTCGCCGCAGTGGTGCCTCAGTGGCCACAATGGGGACATGACCCCCAGCACGGCTCGAGCGTTTCGAACCTCGGCCAGCCGCTGACCCGGATCATCCAGGACATCGTCTACGACCCGTTCGTACCGGCTGAGATCGCCGCGGGCGGCGGCGACCTGTTTGTGCATTACCAAACGCCGCTGCTGGATGGCAACGACGTCTACATGGAGTTCAAGGGGGGGAACTTCACCACCATCCCTCACTGGGAAACCCAGGACTGGATGGAGAAGAAGCTGACCTGGCAGGGCGGCAATCTGGTGGTGGCCTGGTCCTACACCTCGACCTGGAAGCCCGTTCCGTATGGGAGCAACGCGGGCGTTGGAGCCTTCTGGGAGCCGGTGTTCCACCCCGTGCTGGCCGGAGACTTCATCTACGTTCCCTCGGCCCAAGGTAAGGTGGTGAAGCTCCGCAAGAGCAACGGCTCGGTGGCAGCCACCATCGATCCTTTTGCGACGGGCGGGGCCGCGCCCGTCCAGAATACGGACATCTTCGTCGCCGGCCCCCTGAGCGCAGACAAGAATGGCAACATCTACTACAACGCCATCAAGCTCTCGCACTCCCAGCCGTGGGACCAGGACGTGGTGGACTCGTGGCTGGTCAAGATCACGCCGCAGAATCAGGCCTCCAAGGTCTCCTACTCGGTCCTGACGCCGGGCGCGCCGAGAGGGACGGACACCACGTGCAAGCTCCAGTTCGACGATGCCGACCTGCCATGGCCGCCGACCCCGGACGCCGTCCCCGCGACCACCCTCTGCGGGTCGCAGCGCCCCGGCATCAACGTCGCGCCGGCGATCGCCCCCAACGGCACCATCTACACGGTGAGCCGCGGCCACTTCGTCACCCGCTACAACTACCTCATCGCCATCAATCCGAACCTGACGCTCAAATGGACCGCCTCCCTACGGGACCGGCTGAATGACGGCTGCGGAGTGTTGCTGCCGATCGGCGGCCCCGGCGGCTGCCGGGTGGGGGCTCACCTCGGGGTCGATCCGGGAACCAACGAGTCGGGCCCCGGGCGCGTGCTCGACGACGGCACGGCGTCGCCGACCGTGGCACCGGACGGCAGCATCATCTTCGGCACCTATTCCCGTTACAACTGGGCGCAGGGCCACCTGATGAAGTTCAGCTCGACGGGGCAGTTCCAGGGCGCGTACCCGTTCGGCTGGGACATCACCCCGGGCATCTACAGCCATGGGGGCACGTACTCCATCGTGACCAAGGACAACCACTACGGCGAGGACGTCGGGTCGTACTGCGACGTCGAGCAGTTCTGCCCGGGCGATCGTACCGCGACGCACCCCAACTACCCGGAGGAGTACTTCATCACCCAGCTCAGCCCCACGATGAGCGTCGAGTGGCAGTGGCAGAACACCAACTCCCAGAGCTGCACCCGCAACGCGAACGGCAGCGTGACCTGCGTCAGCGATCACCCGAACGGCTTCGAATGGTGTGTCAACGGCATGGCGATCGCCAGTGACGGCACCGTCTTCGCCAACAGTGAGGACGGCAACACGTACGCCATCCTCCAGGGAGGAGTCCTCCGCGACAACCTCTTCCAGCAGCTCGCGGTGGGCGCCGCCTACACCCCGGCCTCGATCGGCAGCGACGGCAAGATTTTCTCCCAGAACGCCGGCCACCTCTTCGTGCTCGGCAACTGAGCCGCGGTCAGGGAGCGGCCCATGGGCCGCTCCCTCCTTTGGGCGACGCCCTGGTTATATACTTGGCGAAGAAACCAATATGAGGCCTCAAGCCCCCACCGGGGCTTCGACAGCGGTGCGGTGGGAGGGCTCGGCGGGTGCCACGGCAGGGAGCTCGACGATCACCGCCGTGCCCAGTCCCTGGGTGCTGCGCACGCCGACCCTCCCGCCGTGGGCGCGGACGATGCGGTCCACGATGGCGAGCCCCAGGCCGGTGCCGCCTTTACGGTTGGAGTAGAAGAGGTCGAAGATCTTGGCCTGCTCTTCGGCGGACATGCCGATGCCGTTGTCCTCCATCTCCAGGCAGACGGCCGGACCCTGGCGGTAGGCCGCCAGCTTGAGGACGGGCGACCGGCCCGCTTCTTCGGCGGCGGAGAAGGCGTTCTGGGCCAGGTTCAAGAGGAGCTGGTTCATCTGGGAAGGGTCCACCTTCACCCGGGCGCCGGCGCTCCTGTCCTCCACCTCGACCTGCGCCCGCTTTTTCAGGATCTCTCCGGCCAGCACCTCCCGCAGCCGTTCCAGCAGGCGCACGGCCGGCATCTCCTCCAGCTCCAGGGGGCGGGGCTTGGCGTAGGCCAGGAAGTCGGTCACCAGACGCTCCAGCCGGCTGATCTCCGAGCGGGTGATCGACAGCAGCCGCTGACCCGTGGGCTTCGAGCCGACGTCGCCGATCTCCTCCTCCAGCATCTGCATGTTGAGGTTCAGGGAGTTGAGCGGGTTGCGAATCTCGTGCGCGAGGCCTGAGGCCAGGGTGCCGATGTAGGCCAGCCTTTCGGCCTCGGCAGCCTGCAGCTCCAACCGCTCGGAGCGCTTGAGCAGCAGCCAGACGGCGATGTAGGCCGCCACCAACGCCAGTGTCGAGGAGACGCCGATGAGCGACGTCTTGCCGATCAGATCGCGACGCAGCACCTCGATGCGCTTGCGGAGCTCGTCGGCGCTGATGCCGATCTGCAGCGAGCCGTAGCTGCCCGGAGGGGCCGATGGGGACCTTGATGTCGGGCACGTCATAGGTGGACTCCGTCTCCCGCACCTTCTGCTCCACCCGCGGCGGCCTCAGGGGACCGTGCCTCTGGAGCTCCGGCGATCCCACCTCCGCCGACGGATAGGGGGTCGCCTCGCCGTGCTCCACCGGCAGGTTCTCCTGGCTGCGCCCGCGATAGACGAGATTGCCGTTGCTGTCGTGGATCTCCACAGTGCGCACGAATTCCTTCTCGCGCAACATCTGGTCGATGTAGGTCTGGGTCTCCCGCTCCACGGCGACCGCCGTGTAGAGGTCCTTCTCCCTGGCCGCCCGGCGGGCGATCTGCCCCGCCAGGGTCTCGGCCTGTGCCCGGGTCTCGAGCAGCATCCGCTCCACCTCGCGCTGGGAGAGGGAGCGGAAGATCAGCCACCCGAACAGGGCGATGTCGAACAGGACGAAGAGCCCGAAGACCAGGGAGGCGATCAGCAGTCGGCGCGAGAAGGTCGATCTCGCCGCGCGTTTCATGGCCCTTCAAGGATAGCACCCGATAGCATCCGTCCTGGGGCTTCCTTCCTGGCACTCCATCGGGTACGATGCCGCGAGGTTTTTTCCCATGATCGCGCAAGCCACCGCTTCCCGGTTCCGCTGCCTCGCGGCGCTGCTCGCCGCCATCGCCCTGCTGCTCGCCGGCTGCCGGCGTGAGCCCGCGTCCGCTACCCGAGGATCGACCGGGACCGCCGGTTCCCGCCGCGGCGGCACCGTGGTCACCGGCTGGACGTCCGAGCCCGGCGGCGTCAACGAATACATCATCCCGTCGAGCCAGCCGACGAGCGAGGTGCTGTTCCGGATGTTCCTCCACCTCGTCGAGGAGCAGTCGGACTTCGACCAGCATCCGCCGACCTTCGCGCCCCAGCTCGCCCGCTCCTACGACTGGTCGGCCGACCACAAGGTCCTCACCTTCCACCTCCGGGACGATGTGGTGTGGAGCGACGGCGTGCCGGTGACGGCCGACGACGTGCGCTGGAGCTGGCAGGCGCAGATCCACCCCGACGTGGTGTGGGACAACGCGGACGCCAAGCAGTGGATCACCGACGTCGAGGTGGTGGATCCCCACACCGTGCGCTTCCACTTCTCCCGCGTCTACTTCAAGCAGCTCCTGGACGCCAACGAGGGGCTCATCCTGCCCAAGCACGTCTGGGAGAAGCTCCCCTTCTCCCAGTGGCGCAAGAGCGCCGACTGGTTCAAGCAGCACCTGGTGGTGGACGGCCCGTTCACCATCGCCTCCTGGGAGCCGGGGCAGCAGGTCGTGCTGCAGCGAAACGAGCGCTACTACGAGAAGGGCCTCCCCCGCCTCGACCGGGTGGTGATGCGCTTCATCCCCAACCAGGCGACGGGCGTCAACCAGCTCTTGAACGGCGAGCTCGACTTCGTCCCCCAGATCGCCCCCGGCGACGTGCCGCGGGTCAAAGCCGCGCCCCAGCTCCAGCTCATCGCCCTACTGGTTCAACATCTACGTGGCCGTGGGCTGGAACAACGAGAACCCCCTCTTCCGCGATCCCGAGGTACGGCGCGCCTTGACCCTCGGCATCGACCGGCAGACGATCGTCGACACCCTGCTCGGCCCCTACGGCCGGGTGGCCGACTCGCCCGTCGTCCAGATGGTCTGGGCCCACGACGACTCCATCAAGCCCTGGCCCTACGACCCGGCCGAGGCGCGGCGCATCCTCGCCGCCAAGGGGTGGAAGGACACCAACGGCGACGGCATCCTCGACAAAGCGGGCAAGCCCTTCAGCTTCGAGCTGATCACCAACTCCGGCAACCAGCTCCGGGCCGATGCCACGGTGATGATCCAGGACCAGCTCAAGAAGATCGGCGTCCGGGCCATGCCGCGCCAGGTGGAGTTCAACACCCTGGCCACCCAGACCACCGACGGCACGTTCGCGGCGGCGATGATCGGCTTCACCATGGACACCAGCCTCGACATGCGGAGCAACTTCCATAGCCAGTCCATCGGCACCGGGGCCAACTTCGTCCGCTTCCGCAACCCGGAGGTGGACCGCCTCATCGAGCAGACGGCGAGCCAGCCGGACGTGCTGGCGGCAAGGCCCTATCTCGATCAGATCCAAAAGCTCGTCCACCAGGAGCAGCCGGTGACCTTCCTCTGGGAATCGCAGCGGCTGACGGCGGTCAACAAGCGGGTGCAGGACGTCCGGCCCACTCTGTCCTTCTCCTTCTTCAATCTCAAGGAGTGGTGGGTCGCAGCCCAAACCCTGAGCCGCTTCCGTGGCCGGCTTCCTCCTGCGGCGCCTCGCCGCCTCGCTCCTCCTCCTGCTGCTGGTCCTCACTCTGCTCTTCTTCCTCGCCCGCCGCGTGCCGGGCGACCCTGCCAACTTCGGCGAGTCCTCGGGCCTGACGGCGGAGCAGCGGCAGCGGCTGCACGAGCTCTATGGCCTCGACCGTCCGGTCTTGACGCAATACCTCGACTGGGTCTCGTCGGTGGCCCTGCGCTTCGACTGGGGGACGTCGCTGTCGCAGGAGAGGGCGGTCTCGGCCGCTCTCCTCGACGCCCTGCCGGCCACCGCCCTCCTCGCCGTGGCCGGGACTGCCGTGGAGTACACCCTCGCCCTCCTCCTGGGCATTGCGGCAGCACGGCGGCGGGGATCGGGGCTGGACCACACCATCCGCATCGGCGGCCTCCTCCTCTACTCGCTGCCGATCTTCTGGCTGGGTCTGATGGCCATCCTCCTCTTCTCCTACGTCTGGCCGGTGCTGCCCTCGAGCCACATGCGCTCGGTGGACGCCGACCTCCTGAGCCCCATGGGCCGCCACCTCGACGTCGCGCGCCACCTCGTGCTCCCCGCCCTGGTGATGGGCTTCGGCGTGGCCGGAGCCACGACCCGCTACGTCCGCGCCCGGATGATCGAAGTGCTGGGCCAGGACTACATCCGCACGGCCCGGGCCAAGGGTCTCTCCGAGCGCCGTGTGCTCTGGGTCCATGCCCTGCGCAATGCCGCCGTGCCCATCGTCCAGCTCTTCGCCGTGACACTGCCTCTCCTGCTCTCGGGCGCCCTGATCATCGAGGTCGTCTTCTCCTGGCCCGGCCTCGGGCTGCTCACCTTCAACGCCATCCTGGCCCGGGACTATCCCCTGATCCTCGGTGCCACCTCCTTCAGCGCCACTCTGACCATCCTTGGCAATCTCGCGGCCGACCTCGCCCACGCCTGGCTCGATCCGCTGGTCCGCAAGGAGGTGACGTGAGCCAACGGCGGCCGGCTCCCACGCTCCTCTGGGGCGGGGTCCTGGCGGGCCTGCTCATCGCGATCGCCCTGGCCGCTCCCCTGCTCGCGCCCTACGACCCTGCCGAGCAGCTCGATCCCCCGGCAGGCCTTTACCGTCCACCCGGGACGGTGATGGCGGCGGTCCATCTCGCCGACGGCGGCTGGCGGCTGGCGGACCGGGTGCAACGCACCCCCGCCGGCCTCACGATCGAGCGCCTGGGGAGAACGGAGACCCTGCCCGCGTCCCAGGTCGCCAACCTCACCCCGGACGGCGTGGCCGACCGCCGGGTCTTCCTCCTGGGCAGCGACAAGTTCGGCCGCGACCTCGCCTCGCGGATGCTCTATGGCACCCAGGTCTCCCTGGCCGTGGGATTACTCTCGGTGGCGCTGGCCCTCACCCTGGGGGTGGCCGTGGGCTCCGCCGCCATTCTGGGCGGCCGGCTGGCCGACTTCCTGATCATGCGCGGCGTGGATGCCATCATGGCCTTCCCCTTCGTGTTCCTGATCATAGCCATCTCGGCCTTCCTCCATCCCAGCCCGGCCTTGATCGTGGTGATCCTGGGCGGCACGGCCTGGACGACCATCAGCCGGCTCACCCGGGCCGAGATGTTGAGCCTGCAGAACCAGGAGTTCATCCTCGCCGCCCGCGCCCTGGGGCAGTCCCCCTTCGCCATCCTCTGGCGGCACCTGCTGCCCAACGCCTTCACGCCCGCGCTCCTGCGGGCGGCGATCCAGATCGCCGACATGATCCTCCTGGAGTCGGCCCTCTCCTTCCTCGGCCTGGGCCTCCAGCCGCCCATTCCGAGCTGGGGGAACATGATCGCCGAAGGGCAGGACGTCCTCCTCCAGGCCTGGTGGGTGGCGACCTTCCCCGGCGCCGCCCTGTCCCTTACCGTCATCGCTTTCAACCTGCTGGCCGACGGGCTGCGCGACACCTTCGATCCCAGGACTGCTACACTGCCGCGCTTGTGAACGCTCAAGAGAGACCCGTGGGACGGCGCGCCCGGCTCACGGTCTTCCTCACCATCCTCCTCGACCTCATCGGCTTCGGGATGATCCTCCCGTTGCTGCCGTTCTATGCCCAGCGGTTCCACGCCACGCCGCTCGAGATCGGTCTCCTCTTCACCTCCTACAGCTTGACCCAGCTCCTCTTCGCGCCGCTTTTGGGGCGCCTCTCCGACCGAGTGGGCCGGCGGCCCGTGCTGCTCGCCTCGATCACCGGCAGCGTGGCCGCCTATCTCCTCTTCGCCTTCGCCCCCTCCTATGCCGTGCTCCTCCTCGCCCGCTCCCTCTCCGGGCTCGCGGCCGCGAACTATGCCATCGCCCAGGCCTACATGGCCGACGTATCGGCACCGGAGGAGCGGTCCAAGGCCATGGGAATTGTGGGCGCGGCCTTCGGTCTGGGGTTCGTGCTGGGGCCGGCCCTGGGGGGGCTCCTGGCCCATGTGGGCGATCCTCGCATCGTGCCCCTGGCCGCCGCCCTGCTCTCGGGGGCGAACCTGCTGGTCGCCTTCTTCGGCCTTCCCGAGTCGCTCTCCCCCGAGGTGCGGGGCCGGGCGGTGCGTGGCTCGTGGCTCGGCTGGTCGGACCTCCGGACCGTCTGGCGCGACAGCCCCCTGCGTGGCCTCATGCTCCTCTTCTTCCTGGTGATGTTCTGCTTCTCGATGATGGAAGCGACGCTCGCCCTCTTCTGCCAGCAGCGCTTCGGCTTCGGGGTGCGGCAGACCTCCTGGCTGTTCGTCTTCGTGGGAGTCATCCTGGTGGTGGTCCAGGGCGGGCTCCTGGGGCGGCTGGTGAAGCGCTTCGGCGAGCGTTCGCTCATCCTCTCGGGGATCGTCCTGATGGCCGCGGGCCTCGCGATCCTCCCTCTGTCCCACCTCTGGCTGCTGCTGCTGAGCCTCGGTCTCGCTGGCCGTAGGGCAGGGCGTGCACAACCCCTCGAGCCTGGGCCTGCTCTCCCGGCTCACCGATGAAAGCTCCCAGGGGAGCACCATCGGCCTCTCCCGCAGCTTCGGGGCCTGGCCCGCATCCTTGGGCCCGCGGCCGGCACCTTCCTCTTCGACAAAGCGGGCGCGGCCTGGCCGTTCTGGACGGCGGGCGGGCTGATGGTGGTGGCCCTGTTCATCGCCATCGGTGTGCTGCGGCAGGTCACCGTCATTTGATTGTCCTGACAGGCGTGCTTACTAGCGACTTCGACTACGAGCTGCCGGCGGCGAGCATCGCCCAGGAGACGGCCCCGCGCGGGGAGAGCCGCCTGCTGGTGCTGGACCGCGAGGGCCCCTTGGAGGGATCAAACCGCCATGCCCGGGTGAGGGACCTCCCCCGCCTGCTGCGCCCGGGAGACCTCCTGGTGCTCAACGATACGCGGGTGATCCCTGCCCGCCTCTTCGGCCGCCGGGTCGGGGGGACGGGGAAGATGGAATTGATGCTGATCGAGCGTTTCAGCGAGCAGGAGTGGGATGCCCTGGTGAAGCCCGGCCGCCGGGCCCGGCCCGGGACCGTGATCGAGCTGGACGCGGGTCTCGCCGCCGAGGTAGTGGACAAGCGAGAAGATGGCCGGCACCGCCTGCGCTTCTCGGAGCCCATCGAACCCCATCTCGACCGGCTGGGGCACGTCCCTCTCCCGCCCTACATCCACAGGCCGGATACACCTGAGGATCGGGAGCGCTATCAGACGGTCTACGCCCGCAGCCCCGGAGCCGTGGCCGCGCCCACCGCCGGTCTCCACTTCACGACGCAGCTCCTGGAAGAGATCGCCGCCGCCGGCATCGAGATCGCCCGGGTGACGCTGCACGTGGGGATCGGCACCTTCAAGCCCGTCGCCGTCGAGCGGATCGAGGAGCATCGCATGGAGCGCGAGCGCTACGAGATCGGTGCCGAAGCCGCGGCGGCGATCCGCCGTGCGCAGGAGAGGGGAGGACGGGTGGTGGCCGTGGGGACGACCGTGGTGCGGACGCTGGAGTCCGCGGCCCTGGCGGGAAACGGCACGGTTCGACCAGGAGCCGGCTCGACCGAGCTGTTCATCACTCCCGGGTTCCGCTTCCAGGTGGTGGACGCCCTGCTCACCAACTTCCACCTCCCCCGCTCCACCCTGCTGATGCTGGTCTCAGCCTTCGCCGGCCGCGAGCGGGTCCTCGCCGCCTATGAGGAAGCGATACGGGAAGGGTACCGCTTCTACTCCTACGGTGATGCCATGCTGGCCGAACGGCGCGCCTGAGCACCACGGGCAATCCGGCTGGCCAGCACGGCCGCGCCATAGCCGTTGTCGATGTTCACCACCCCGATTCCGGGAGCACAGCCGTTCAACATGGTGAGGAGGGCCGCGAGGCCACCGAAGCTCGCGCCGTAGCCGACGCTGGTGGGCACGGCCACCACCGGAGCCGGCACGAGGCTCGCCACCACCGTGGGCAGTGCGCCGTCCATCCCAGCCACGGCGATCACCACGTCGGCCTGGCGGATGGCCGGGAGGTTGCCCAGGAGGCGATGGAGGCCCGCAACTCCCACGTCGTAGCACCGCTCGACTTCATGGCCGAACCAGCTCGCACAGACCGCCGCCTCCTCGGCCACTCCAAGGTCCGAGGTGCCTGCGGCCAGCACAGAGATGGCGCCGGGCAGGGGAACGGGCGGGCCGCCACAGGCGAGGACCCGCGCCCGCTCGTGGTACACGGCCTCGGGATGATCAGCAAGCAGCTCCTCGGCCGCCTCGGGTCGCACCCGGGTGAGAAGGACGCGGCCGTGGGCCCGGAGCATCCTCTCCACGATGGCCTTCAGGTCCTCCGTCCGCTTTCCCTCGGCGTAGACCGCCTCGGGCAGGCCGTTGCGCAGCTCGCGATGAAGGTCCAGCTTGGCGAAGCCGAGATCAGCGTAGGGGAGCTCGGCGAGGTCTTTGAGCGCCGACTCGGGAGAGACCTCCCCGGCGGCGACGGCCTCCAGAAGACGTTGGAGCTGCTCGGGATTCAACTCAGATCGGCTCCGCCCCGGCGATATCCTCGTGGATCGAACGCGACCTGCTCGAAGCCGAGGGACAGAAGCCGGGGCTCGATCTCGTTCCACATCGCCGCGAGACGCGCCACTTCCCCAGGCCCCACCTCGACGCGCGCCGCCCCTTGATCGTGCCGAACCCGGACGACCCGGAGCCCGGCGCCCGCCAGCATCTCCTCGGCGGCCTCGATGCGCCGGAGCTTGCCCAGGGTGACGAGCTGGCCGTGAGGGATGCGGGAGGAGAGGCAGGCGTTGGCCGGCCGGTCCCACACCGAGAGGCCGAGCTCCCGGGCGATCTCCCGCGTCGCCGCCTTGTCCACGCCGTGGGCCAGGAGAGGCGAGTAGACCCCGCTCTCCTGGACGGCTTTGAGACCCGGCCGGTCCGGTCCGGGATCGGACGCGTTGGTGCCGTCGCACACCACGGCATACCCCCGCTCCGCCGCCAGACGGACCATGGTGCCCATCCGCATCCCCTGGCAGACGTAACACCGGTGGCTGGGATTGGCCACGAACTCGGGATCGTCGAGCTCGCTGTAGGTGACCACCTCATGGCGGATGCCGATCTCCGCCGCCACCCGCCGGGCATGATCCAGCTCCGCCCCCGCCAGCGTCTCCGCCGCCGCCGTCACCGCCAGGGCCCGCGTCCCCCACCGCCCGCCAAGCCAGGGCCGCCACCACGGCGGAGTCCACTCCGCCCGAGTAGGCGACGAGGACGGAGCCCCGGGAGGCGAGGTCGGAGACGAGGGTATCGACGTGGGGAGGGGTGGAGACGGCTGGCATCGCAGGGGCGATGCTAGCACGGGCGGTACCATGTTCGGGCGGCCAGAGTCACCAACAAATCTGTTGACAACAAATCTGTTGTTGATCCACACTGCTCTCCATGAAACGTCCCGCGGACCCAGAGCCTCTGGCCGATCTCCTGGACAGGATATTCCCGGAGACGATCCGGTCCTAGGAGGGGTTCGCCCGGTGGTTCGAGCCTTGGCGCAGGCGGATCATGGTGGCGGTGACCGAGGTCCATGGCACTGTCCACGCCCGGCTGGACGAGGAGAAGCGACGGGTCTACCAACAGGAGGGCATCTTCCGTCCCGTCTGGCAGGTGACGGGCACCGACGGCCGCTCGCTCCTCAAGTCGGCCGCCAGCGTCCGCTCCAAGCTGGGCCGGGAGATCCGCTCCCGCGTCCAGAAGAAAGCCTTGGTGGAAGCCCGCTTGTCCCTGGAGCAGATCGAAAGGCTCCTCCTCGATTTCCCCGACCTCGGCCGGTTCCGAGTTCTCTGCGACTACACCTCGGATGTGGAACGAGCCCGCAAGGTCCTGATGACCCGGAACCCACCGGCTCTCCTGGGGCGTTACCCCATCGCGGACAGCGTCAAGGACTACGTTCGCGATCTCAGCCTGCGCCACCCGGCCCGCGGGCATCGGGCCGTCCAGTTCGCCGTGCGGGTCCCGCCCCAGAACCTCCTCGTTGAGATCCAGCTCATGACCCTCCTCCAGAACGCCTGGGACTGTCGCAACCATCCCCTCTACGAATGGAGTCGGGAGGGCGGCCCGCTGCCAGTTGACCTATCACTTCGGGACGTGGCCCTGGCCGAATCCCTCTACCTGCTGGATCACCAAGCGACCCAGAACTTAGGACCTTCCTCCGCCTGAAGAAGAAAAACGGAGGGGCACCATGAGCCAGCCGCTCTACCTCTCCTATTTCGCCGACAAGGAGGGTCGCCGCTGGGGCCTCTCGCTCCTCCTGGAGCAGGATCGCTTTAACCGGCAGCCCCACGAATGGCTGGGGCCACTTCACGCCGCGGCCGACGGCTGGCAGGCGGAATTCCCCGCCGTCTTTCTTCGCTCTGAGCTCGGGACCGAGCCGGAGCCGGGGTGCAAGAGGGTTCCGCTTCCGGCCTATCTCTTCGCCTCCGGCGCAGTGAATGGACCCCGCCTCGGCCGCCACCTCTCCATGGTCCGGACGAACGGCACCCTCCATCGCTTCACCCTCCGGCCTGGCGCTCCCGTCGAAGGGCCGGACCTCGTGGGCCGGCAGAGCCGCGCTACCGATCTCCTGGAGATCCTGAAGAACGGCTGCTCCTGCCACCTCCGTGCCCCCCGGCGCTACGGTAAGACGAGCCTACTCCGCCAGGTCGCAAAGCAGCTCGCCACCGCCGGGACCCCTGCCGTGCTCGTCGACGTCTCCTCAGGCCAGACCGTGCCCTGGTTCTTCGTCACCCTGGCCCGCGCCGTCATGGAATCCCCTTCAGCCCGTCCCCTGGCTGAGACTCTCCCCGAGCTGGCGGCCTGGCCGGGGAGGGAGGCAGGGCCGGTGGAGGCCAGCCGGGCGGTGGGGCAGCTCCAGGATCGAATCGCCGCCAACCCCTGGAGCCTCGGGCGCCGGCTCCTCGCCTCCCTCGGGGAAGGCCGCGCCATCCTGCTCCTCGACGAGTTCAGCGTCTTCCTCCGGGAAACCCACCGCCGCGATCCGGCCGAAGCCCGGGATCTCGCTTCTCTCCTGGCGGACGCCCGGCAGAATGCCGAGCCCGCCTTCCAGGTGCTGGCCGGAAGCGCCGGCCTCTCCGCCTACGTCCACTTCCACGGCTTGGGGACGTATTTTCAGGATCTCCATGGGCTGGACCTCCCTCCCCTCGCGAACGGCCCGGCCAGCGACCTCGCGGAAGAGCTGCTCTATGGCGCCGGTCTCCTCCCGTTTCCGGAGGTCGCCGCACGCGTCCTCTCGCACGTGGGCGAGCCTGTGCCGTACTTCGTTCACGCGGTGATCAACGCGGTCGTGGAGGAGGCCGCGGCCGGTGACGAGGTGAGCCCTGAGCTGGTGGACCGCGCCTACTTCGAGCGCGTCCTCGGCACGCCGGGCAACGAAATGTTCAAGGTCTACAACCTGCGGGCCCGCCCCTATCCACCGGAGATCCTGCCGGGCGCCTCCCGGGTCCTGGAGACCCTGGCCCGGAATCCTCGAGGAATTGAAGCCTCAGAGCTGCGCCGGAACTTCGCGGTAAGTGGATCTCCCGACGCCTCTTCGACTCCCTCCTGAGCTGCCTCCAGGAAGATTTCGACCTCGTGGAGCGCGAAGGCCGCTGGATGATGCGCTGCAAGGTGCTGCGCGACCGCTGGACCCTCGGTGAGCCCTGGCTCACCCGGGCGGGGGTCGCCGCCATGCCCGTTCACTCCTACTCTCCCTCTCATACCGAGATCCCGGATCTCGATCGCCTCACGACCGGTACAGCGCGCCGCCGGCTCATCAACACCCTCACCGAGGCCGTCCGCGCCGAGGCGGGCCGCGAGAGCCACCAGCACCAGCTCCTGATCGGCCCCCGAGGAAGCGGCAAGACACACACCCTCACCCTCGTGGCCCACCGCCTCCGCACCGATCCCGAGCTTGAGCCCCAGGTGCTCCCCGTCGTTCTCGCCGAGGAGGAGGTGGCGAGCCACCCGGCGGACCTCATGAAAACGGTGCTGGAGAAGCTCGCAGCAGACCTGGAGGCCGGCTCCGGCCTCGCCGGCCGTGAAGCCGCCCGCCGGGAGTGCGGCCACGCGCTCGCCGCCTTGCGGTCCGAGGGGAACCCCGAGCGTGCCCTCGAAATCGCCGTCGGTGCTCTGGAAGCCGCCGCTGCAGCCCTCGGCCGGCTCCTCGTGGCCATCATCGAAAACCTGGACACGCTCCTCTACGCCGGCCCATCCCTGTCGCGCGGCACGGAGATCGAGGGACAGTGGGCTCTGCGGCGAGTACTCCTCGAAACCCGCGGCCTCCTCGTCCTCGGTGCCGCTCCCACCCTCTTTGGAGAGGTGACGGACCCGGAAGCCCCCTTCTATGACTTCTTCCGCCTTCACCATCTGAATGAATTGCCGCCCGAGGAGATGGTGGCGCTGATCAAGAGCCGGCTGGACCTGGAGCTCGAGAACGAAACGCTCGATCCCGCGAGGAGAACCCGCCTCCAGGCCTTGGCCGATCACTACGAGGATCGGATTCCCAAACTCCGCGGTCTCCTTGTCCTCACCGGTGGCCTCCCCCGCTTTGCCCATCTGATTTTCGACCTCCTGGCGGAGACGGACCTCTCCAGCGTGGCCGGCACCCTCTCCCGATTTCTCGACGAGCAGACCCCCTCTTTCAGAGCCGCCTCGACCCGCGCCTCATCCCCAAGGCTGAGCTCGAGGTGCTGGACGCCATCGCCAGCGCCGAGGGACCCTTGACTCCCAAGGAAGTCGCCGCCCGCCTGCGCGCCCGGTCCCCAAACGCCGTCTCCACCTGCCTGAAGCGTCTCCGGGAGCGGGGTCTCGTCAAACCCACCGGTCCCTCCCGGAGAGACGTCCGCTACGACCTCACGGAGCCCCTCTTCCGCATCTGGCGCCGTTTCCGCCGCGGCCGCGCCGAGCGGAACCAGGTGGTGCTCCTCGCCGAGTTCGTGTAGCGATGTTCGACCGGCCGGAGCTCGAGGCTGATTGGCGAACTCTTGAAACTACCCCGGCTGGCGGGTTGCGCAGGAGAGTGGTGGAAGCTGCCCTGACACTGCAGGGTTGGAGCTTGCTGCAGCCTCTGCGGCGATCTCCACAGGAGCTGTCCCGTCTGGAGGGATTGTGCAATCGTACTAAGAATCTGGTCGATCTCGCAGAACAGGAATACTGGGCCGGGTCATGGATCAAGGCGGTGGATCTTTACAGTGAAGCCCTCAAAGCGGCTCGGCAAGAAGGCCTTGATGAAGCCGTAATCGTGCTGTTGAACCGCTTCGCCCGCGCCACCTTGTTTACGGCGGGCACCCCCGACATCGCAAGGCAGGCGGCGGAGGACGCAGAGGCACTCGCTATGAGAAATGAGGACGACCTCGGACGCGCAACCGCCATCTGCAACCGCGGCGAGCTTCTCTATCGACTCGGCGACGCACCTCAGGCTCTCGATGCCTTTATAATCGCAGAAGAACTCTTCCAAAAGATCGGCGACGACCTAAGTCGCGCAACCGCCATCCTCCGCCGCGGCGAAGTCCTCTCCCTCCTCGGCGACAACCCCCAGGCCCTCGATGCCTTTAAAGTCGCAGAAGAACTCTTCGAAAAGGTCGGATCCGACATCGGACGCGCAAGCGCCATCAGAAACCGCGGCGAGGTCCTCTTCCTCCTCGGCGACGACCCCCAGGCCCTCGAGACCTTCAAAATAGCCGAAAACCTCTTCCAAAAGCTCGGAGCCGACCTCGGACTTGGAATCTGCCATTCCGGCTACGGCCGGCTCGCCTGGGCCGCAGGGAATTGGGAAGAGGGCTTGGACCATTTCCTTACAGCCCACCGGCTATATAGGAAAACCGGCCATCGCTACAATATTGAAGCAGTGACTTCAGCGATCTGGAGATGCCTCGCCGATGCTGTCTCCCAGGTGGATACGGATACCTTCCGCAGTTTCCTGCGCCGCACTGAGCCTCTGCTTCGCGAGACCGAAGCGGATGAGTTTGCAAGGCAGCGAGTCATCCAGTTCGCGCGCGATTTCCTGACAACCCAGGGACCGGAGCTCCTGCTGGACGTTCTTCCCGTTTTGGAATCGGGATTGCCGGAGGAAAGCTCGACGCTGCTGCGCCCTCTCCGGCTGGCCGCTGAGGTTCAAGCCGGCCGGAGACCCGGGGAGCTTCCAGAGGAGCCCGAGGAGATGCGGCGGGCCGTCCAGGAGGTCCTCCGCCTGTTGCCGGGTTCCGCTAAGGGCCCGTCACGGTAATGCTGGCACGGAGTCAAGACTGGGACGGATGACTCAGGCCAGTCCCGTATCGCGGAGAGAGCCTGCCGTGACGACCTTCTCTGCCAGCATCTCCAGCTCTTCGACGGAAGTGATCCGTTGAACTCGGGTCTGGATTCCCGCCGTCACGGGACCGAACCGGCGCTCAATCTGACGAAGAAGGATTCTGCGAGCACCTTGGACGAGGCCTTCCTGCCGTCCCTCTTCCAGACCTTTCTTATGGCTCCTCCGCAAGCCCCGCTGATGCCACTCCCGCAGGTTTTCTTCCAGCATCGCGCTCCCCTCCAGATCCTCGACCGCAGAAACTATAGCACCCGGAGAGATCCTGTGCAGCACTCGTTTCATCCAGAGGACAAAGGCCCGCCGGAGATCCGCCTCCTCCCGCGGTACCAGGATGGCGATGTCCGCGGCCACTCGCGCCAGCTCTTCCGGAGTCCTGCACGCCTCGATGCGGAAGAGAGCGGAGACGAGATTCCCTTTCAGCTCCTCGCCGCTCGCCCCTGTCCCATCCACCAGGACGTACTCCAGACCCAGGAGGTGGCGTCGCAGCCCTCGGGCAACGGGTGCGAAGAGGTCCGCCATCTTCCGCACCGCCCGCCAGCGCCGGCGACCGTTGTAGAGGACGATAGCGAGCACGGCCGGCAGACCGCGGGATGCCCTCAGGCGACCGGTGCGGATCAGGTTCTGGAGAAGCATGCCCGCATAGACCACCAGCCGCAGGGCCATGAAGGGCTGCGGGGTGGACTGGAATTCGAGCAGCAGGTAGAGCCAGCCCCGGCGCCGGCCGTCCGCCCAGCGCAGACGCCAGACCAGGTCACTGCGCCGCTCGCTCAGGTCGTCGCCGACGTAGTCCCCCGATACGGGCTCGAGCGACGTGAAGTCGAGCCGGGAGACCCAGTCTCCGCGGACGAAACCGCGCAGCAGGTCCTCCACCATGCGGGGATGAGAGAAGAGCAACTTGTAGCCACGGTCGTGGTCGGCCATTCCGCCTCCAGGAGAAAAACAAACCCTTCTCCTTATAAAGACGGAAAATCGGCCGCCAATCTTGCAACCTACCCCGATCTTCCCGGAAACTTCATCGTCACGGGCACCAAGAACAGGATCGAGAACACCCCGAAGGCCCACAGGGGGACGAGGGGGGCTGCCCGCTGGTAGCTCACGGGCGCCATGGCCCGGAGCAGCACCAGGAGGGCCGGGGGACCGAGGTAGTAGATGAGGAGGAGAGCGGCGGCGGACCGGGGGGCGAGCTCGCGGGTGCGCTGCACGTAGAGGATGCCGAAGCCCCAGCCCAGGGCCACGGCCACCGCGTAGTAAGGGTAGAGCGCCAGCGGCAGGCTCCCCGCGAGGGAGAGCACGTGCGTGAAGGAGAGGAGGCTCAGCAGCCAGCAGGCCAGGAAGAGCCCGAGGAGGATCACCTCCCGCCGGCTCCAGTCGGGAGCAGGAGCCGGTGACGTCACCGGCTTTCCGCTTCAAGCATAGCTCTCCACCGGCGGGCAGGTGCAGATGAGGTTGCGGTCGCCGTAGACGTTGTCGATGCGCGCCACGGAGGGCCAGAACTTGTGCTCGCGCACCCAGGGCGCCGGGAAGGCCGCCTGCTCGCGCGTGTACGGCCGGTCCCAGTCGGCGGCCATGACGGTCGTCGCGCGGTGTGGGGCGCGTTCTTGAGCAGGTTGTCCTGCGCGGTCGGCCTTGCCGTCCTCGATCGCCGCGGATCTCCTCGCGGATGCGCGATCATCGCGTCGCAGAAGCGGTCGAGCTCCGCCTTCGACTCGCTCTCCGTGGGCTCGATCATCAGCGTGCCGGCCACCGGGAACGACATCGTCGGCGCGTGGAAGCCGTAGTCCATGAGGCGCTTGGCGATGTCCTCGACCTCGATGCCCGCGCTGGTCTTGAACGGGCCGCAGTCGAGGATGCACTCGTGCGCCACCCGGCCGCTGCTTGCCCGTGTAGAGCACCGGGTAGTGCTCTCGCAGGCGGCGCGGCGATGTAGTTGGCGTTGAGGATCGCGACCTCGGTGGCCGCGCGTCAGCCCGCGCGCCGCCCATCAGGGCGATGTAGACCCAGGAGATGGCAGGATGCTGGCGCTGCCCCACGGGCGCCGCCGACACCGGGCCGATGGCCTCGCTCCCGCCGGTCGTGGACCACCGGATGGCCCGGCAGGAACGGCGCGAGGTGCGCCGCCACGCCGATGGGGCCCATGCCCGGGCCCGCCGCCGCCGTGGGGGATGCAGAAGGTCTTGTGCAGGTTGAGGTGGCAGACGTCGGCGCCGATGTCGCCCGGGCGGCAGAGCCCGACCTGGGCGTTCATGTTGGCGCCGTCCATGTAGACCTGGCCGCCGTGCTCGTGGACGATCGCGCAGATCTCCCGGATCGCCTCCTCGAACACGCCGTGGGTCGACGGGTAGGTGACCATCAGCGCGCGCCAGGTCGGTCGCGGTGCTGCTCGGCCTTGGCTTGCAGGTCGGCGACGATCGATGTTGCCGTGCGTCGTCGCAGGCCACCACGACGACCTTGAAGCCGGCCATCACCGCGCTGCGCGGGGTTGGTGCCGTGGGCCGAGACCGGGATGAGGCAGACGTCGCGGTGCCCCTCGCCCGCGGCTCTGGTGGTAGGCGCGGATCGACCAGCAGGCCCGCGTATTCGCCCTGCGAGCCGGCGTTGGGCTGCAGCGACACCGCGGCGAAGCCGGTGATCTCGGCCAGCCAGTCCTCGAGCTGCGTGAACAGCTCGCCGGTAGCCCTCGGTCTGGTCGGCCGGCGCGAACGGATGGATGCCGCCGAACTCCGGCCAGGTGACCGGCATCATCTCGGAGGTGGCGTTGAGCTTCATGGTGCAGGAGCCGAGCGGGATCATCGAGTGGTGAGCGAGAGGTCCCGCGCCTCCAGGCGCTGGATGTAGCGCAGCATCTCGTGCTCGGAGTGGTGGCGGTTGAAGACCGGGTGGGTGAGGTACGCCGACTGGTGCGGGCGTGAGGCGCTGGCAGCTCCAGATCGCGTCCGATCGATCCGCGATCGTCGGCGCGAGCGCCGCCGCCTGCGACCGCCGCCGAAGATCGCCGAGCAGCTCGTCGACGTCCGCGGCGGTGGTGGTCTCGTCGAGCGCGATGCCCACGGCGCGGTCGTCGCAGGCGCCGGAGGTTGATCCGCCGCTCGGCGCGCGGCGGCCAGCACCTCGTCGGCGGCGCGCGGCTCCGAGCTCGCACGCGCAGGGTGTCGAAGAACGGCTCGCGGGCGATCTCGAAGCCCGAGCCGGCGCAGCCCCTCGGCCAGAGCAGCCGCCAGGCGCGTGGACCCGCGCGGGCGATGCGCCTGCAGGCCCTCGGGCCCGTGATAGACGGCGTACATGCTGGCCATGACCGCCAGCAGCACCTGGGCCGTGCAGATGTTGCTGGTGGCCTTCTCGCGGCGGATGTGCTGCTCGCGGGTCTGCAGCGCCATGCGGTAGGCCGGGCTGGCCGTGGCGCGTCCTCGCGAGACGCCGATGAGCCGGCCCGGCAGCTGGCGCTTGTACTCGTCGCGCGTGGCGAGGAACGCGGCGTGCGGCCCGCCGAAGCCCAGCGGCACGCCGAAGCGCTGGGCCGAGCCGACGGCGATGTCGGCGCCGAACTCGCCCGGCGGCCTCAGCAGCGTGAGGGCCAGCAGGTCGGCGGCCACCACGACCAGCGCGCCCGCGGCGTGGGCGCGCTCGACGATGGGCCGCGTAGTCGACGACCCGGCCGTCGGTCGCCGGGTACTGGACCAGCACGCCGAAGAGGTCGCCCGCCGCGAAGTCGATCGCCGCCGGATCGCCGACCCGCACCTCGATGCCGAGCGGCTCGGCGCGGGTTTCGACCACGGCGATCGTCTGCGGATGGCAGTCCTCGGCGACGAAGAAGACGTTGCGCTCGCCGTCGTCGCGACGGCGTGGCACATGTGCATGGCCTCGGCGGCGGCGGTGCGCCTCGTCGAGCAGCGAGGCGTTGGCGATCGGCAGGCCGGTGAGGTCGGCGACCATCGTCTGGAAGTTGAGCAGCGCTTCCAGGCGGCCCTGGGCGATCTCGGCCTGGTAGGGCGTGTACTGCGGTGTACCAGCCCGGGTTCTCCAGGATGTTGCGCTGGATGACCGGCGGGGTGAGGGTGTCGTAGTAGCCCATGCCGAGGAAGGACCGGAAGACCTGGTTCTTCTCCGCCATGCGCGCAGGCGCCGCCAGCAGCTCGTGCTCGCCCAGCTCGCGGTCCGCGGGCAGCCCGGCCAGGGTGAGGGGAGCCCGCAGCCGGATGGACTCGGGGACGGTCTGCGCCACCAGCTCCTCGAGCGAGCCCACGCCGATCGTCTCCAGCATCTGCCGGATATCGGCTTCGCTGGGGCCCAGATGGCGGCGGACGAAGGTGTCGGTGGGATCGAGGACCGAGCCCTGCCCTGCCGCGAGCTCTTCGCCCGGCGCTAGGACGCCGGCGGTGTGGGAAGAATCGTCAAGCTTCACCACTCTTCACGTACTCCTCGTACTGCTCGGCGTTCATGAGGTCCTTGAGATCGGACGCGGAGGAGAACCGGAGCTTGATCAGCCAGCCCTCGCCATGCGGATCCTCGTTGAGCAGCTCGGGATCGTCGGTCACCGCCTCATTGACCTCGATCACCTCGCCCGCCACGGGCGTGTAGACCTCGGCCACGGCCTTGACCGACTCGATCGTGCCCAGCTCGTCGCCGGTGTCGAACACCTGGCCGACCTCCGGCAGCTCGACGAACACCACTTCGCCCAGCTCCGCCTGGGCGAACTCGGTGATGCCGAGAATGCAGACGTCGTCGTCGACGCGGACCCACTCGTGCTCCCTCGAATAGAGATATTCGCTCGGGTACATTGCCTCTTCCACCCTCCAGTTTCAAACCGGGTTAAATCATCATGGTAGCCCTATCGCGGGCGGCGGTAAAAGGGGATCTCCACGACCGCTGCCGGCACGGTCTTGCCGCGGACATCCAGCTCCAGCCGGCTGCCCGGCGCCGCCAGCTCCGGCGGCACGTAGGCCAGCCCCAGGGCCTTCTCGAACGTGGGGCTCCAGGTGCCGCTGGTGACCTTCCCCACCGGCGCTCCGTTCGAGACAACCCCATGACCCTGGCGGGCGATTCCCCGCCCTTCGACCTCGAAGCCCACGAGCTTGCGCGGCACTCCCTCTCCGCGCTGGGCGAGGAGGGCGTCGCGGCCCAGGAAGTCCCCCTTGTCGAGCTTCACCACCCAGGCGAGGCCGGCCTCGAACGGGGTGGTGGTCTCGTCGATCTCGTGGCCGTAGAGGGCCATGGCGGCTTCGAGGCGCAGGGTGTCCCGGGCTCCCAGCCCGGCCGGTGAAGCACCCGCCGCCACCAGACGCCGCCAGACCGCGGGAGCGTCCTCCGGCGCGAGGTAGAGCTCGAAGCCGTCCTCCCCCGTATAGCCGGTGCGGGAGATCAGGGCCGGCACGCCGGCCACCTCGCCCTGGCGGAAGCCATAGTATTTGAGATCGGCCGCGCCAGCCGTCGCGAGAGGAGTGAGGATCTCGACCGCCTTCGGCCCCTGGATGGCGAGCAGCGCGTATCGGTCGCTCTCGTCGACCACCTCGGCTTCACTGTTCGCCCGCGAAGCGATCCACTCGCAGTCGCGCCCGGCGTTCGAGGCGTTGACCACCACCAGGAACTCCTCAGGCCCCAGCCGGTAGATCAGGATGTCGTCGACGTAGGTCCCGCGCTCGGTCAACAGACCGCTGTAGTGGGCCCGGCCGGGCACCAGCCTGGCGACGTCGTTAGGGGTGAGCCGCTGCAGGAAAGCCTCGGCGCCCGCGCCGCGCACCCTCACCTCGCCCATGTGGGAGACGTCGAAAAGGCCGGCCGCCGTGCGCACCGCCCGGTGCTCGTCGATGACGCCCTGGTACTGCACGGGCATCTCCCAGCCGGCGAAGTCCACCATCTTCGCTCCGGCTTCTACATGGCAGTCATAGAGCGGCGTGCGTCGCAAAGTCTGAGCTTCGGCCATCGGATTTGAGTCCCTCTCGGCGGTCGGAAGAAACGCTATCATAAGGAGAGGCGCAGGAAACTTCCGCCTTGTGGGTTCAAGGGGAGAGCAGGACGAACCCGGGGCCGCGAGGCTCCCGATCCCGAAAGGAGATTTCTTATGAAGACGCGGAACGCGACGCTGGCCCTGGCCGCTTTCCTGACCCTGCTGGCCCTCCCCTTCGCCGCCCAGGCGCAGCGCGGCCCCGCCAATCCCGCCGACGTCCTCGGCAACCCCCGGGCCCTCGCCCGCTACCTCCGGCTGACGCCCGACCAGATCAAGACCACCCAGCAGCTCTTCGCCGACCTGCACAAGGCCGTCGAGCCCCTGCGCCAGACGGGTAAGACCCTGCACGACGCCCTGCAGGCCGCCCTCGCCGCCAACCCGCAGGTCCCCTGCAACGTGGGCGACGCCGCTGTCGCGGTCTACAACAACGATCAGAAGATCAAGGCCGCCTTCCAGGACTTCGACGCCAGGTTCTCCGCCATCTTGACCCCCGAGCAGCTCGCCCGGTACGAGGCCCTGAAGGCTCTGTTGGGGGATCGCGGGGATTCGTAGACCTCCCGCCGGAGACCTCCTGTCACAGGCCTGCTACGGCAGGGTCTTTGCAAAGGGCACCTCTCGCGGTAACATTTCGCGCGAGGTGCCTGCATGAGGCTGCTGCTGCTCCGACACGCCATTGCCGAAGAGCGCGAGGACTTTGCCCGCACGGGCAAGGACGACCGGCTGCGCCCCCTGACCGATGAAGGGCGCAAGAAGATGAAGCAGGGGGCCCGTGGCTTGCGGAAGGTCCTCCCCGAGATCGACCTCTTGGCCACCAGCCCCTTGACCCGCGCCGCCCAGACGGGCGCCATCGTCGACTCCACCTACGGCGGCCTCTCCGAAGTGGAGATCGACGAGCTCTCCCCCGAGGCGACCCCCACGGACTTCCTGCGCTGGCTGCGCAAGCAGAAGGTCGAGACCCTCGCCGTGGTGGGGCACGAGCCGAGCATCAGCCTCATCCTCTCCTGGCTGCTGACCGGCAGTGAGCGGCGGATCTTCTCCTTCCGCAAAGGGGGCGCCTGCCTGATCGAATTCGCCGGTGAAGTGGGCGCCGGCACCGGGACCCTCCTCTGGGCGCTCACCCCGGGCCAACTCCGGGACCTGGCGGATTAGGGAGCCAGGGGTCGCCATGACCTCCGTCTTCCTTTCCCGTCCGCCTGAAGAGGGCGCCCGCCTGATCGCCCTCTCCTATCTCGACCAGGCCGCCGCCGGCCGCAAACGGCTGAGCGATCCCACGGACACTGAAGCCCTCCACGACTTCCGGGTCGCCTTGAGGCGGCTGCGAAGCCTGCTGCGGGCCTACAGCGACCTGCTCGCGGACAGCGTCCCCAAGAAGCTCGCCCGACGCCTCAAGCGCCTGGCCGGCGCCACCGGCCCGGGGCGGGACGCGGAGGTCCAGCTCGAATGGCTGCGCGACCAGGGCTCCCACCTCGTCTTCCGCCAGCGGCCCGGATACTCCTGGATGCTGGCGCGCGTCAACGACTGCCGGCGCGAGGCCTACGACGGGCTCCAGGAAGAGATCGAACGGGACTTCCCCGACCTCGACGAAGACCTGCGCCGCCGGCTCTCGGTCTACCGCACCAAGGTCCACCTCAACCCCGAGGCCCCGCCCCCCACCCTGGGGGAGGTGACGGCCGCCATCCTCCACGATCAGATCGCCGAGCTCGTGGCGCACCTCGCCGAGGTGGAGAACGCGGACGACAAGGACGAAGCCCACCAGGCCCGGATCAGCGCCAAGCGCGTCCGCTATCTCCTGGAGCCTTTCGCCGAAGAGCTCCCGGATTCAGCCCCTCTGATCAAGCGCTTCAAGGCCCTCCAGGACCTCCTGGGCGACCTCCACGACGCCCACGTCCTGGAGACCGAGCTCACCCGAGCCGTGGAGGACGCCGCTGCCGAGCGGGCCCGAAGAATCCTCCAGATCTCCCTGAACGATCCCCTCCTCACCCGCCTGAGCGCCGAGCGCCGGCGGGTCCCCGAGACCGGTCTCATCGCCCTCTCCCGCCTGAACCGCGACCGCCGGGATCGCCTCTTCACCACGCTGAAGGACGAATGGCTCGACGGCAAGGGAGAGGATTTCCTCCGCGAGGTGGAGGGATTGGGGGAAAGGATGAAGGGCGATCAGTACGCCCCGCCGAGCGTCTGACCGCCGTCGATCACCATCACCGTACCGGTGGTGAAGCGGGCGGCGTCGCTCGCCAGGTAGAGCACCGCACCCACCAGATCCTCCGGCTGGCCGAGACGCCTCTGGGGGATGGCGCGCAGGGCTCGCTCCTGGGCCTCGGGGGAGGTCCACAAGGCCTCGCTGAAACGGGTCTGGATCAGCCCGGGCGCGATGGCGTTGACGCGCACGTTCTCCCGCACGAGCTCCAGGGCCAGGGTGCGGGTGAGCATGATCACCGCCGCCTTGCTGACGCCGTAGACCCCCAGCCCCGAGTGGGGCACGAGCCCCGCCACCGAGGCGACGTTGACTACGGCCCCGCCGCCCCGCTCGCGCATCAGGGGGAGGCAGGCGCGGAGGGTGTGGACGTAGCCCTTGACGTTGACCTCGAACGTCTTGTCCCAGTGGCTCTCCTCCGCCGCCAGCAGGGGGCCGAAGTGGGGATTGGTGGCGGCGTTGTTCACCAGCACGTCGACGCCGCCGAAGGCCTCCTTCGCCCTGGCAGCCAGAGCCTCGACGTCCGCGACCCGGCCGGTGTGACAGGCGACGGCCACGGCCTCGCCGCCCTGGGCAAGGATCTTCTCCGCCACGGCTTGGACGCCCTCGGCCTTGCGGCTGGCCAGCACCAGGCGGGAGCCGGAGGCGGCGAACGCCAAAGCCACGGTCTCGCCGATGCCGCGGGAGGCGCCGGTCACCACCACCACCTTGCCGGCAAGATCGGGGAAACTGGGGAAGCTGGAAGGGTTCGTCGTCATGGCGGCAACGATATCCTAGGGGCGGGGACATCATCTATATAGATATATAGAGAGAGAGGAGGAAACGACATGGTGCGAACCACCCGGAACCTCGGCTTCCTGCTGTTGGGCATCTACCTCATCCTGGCCGGCCTCAGTCTGCTGATCGGGCTCCACTTCATCTTCTTCCCGCAGATCCAGGGGCTGCTCGCCCTGATCGCGGGCATCCTGATCGTGCTCGGGCGCTGACGGGGTAGACTGGAGGCATCAAACCTTCGAGGAGGAAATCCATGGCGGTCGAGATCACGGGCAAGTACATCGGCAACCTCAAGACGGAGCTGACCCACGGCCCCTCCGGCACGGTGATCCGCACCGCCGCCCCGGTGGACAACCAGGGCGACGGCAGCTCCTTCTCCCCTACCGACCTGGCGGCGACCGCCTTGGGCGCCTGCATGCTGACCTTGATCGCCATCGTCGGCGAGCGCGACGGCCTCGACCTGACCGGCCTCTCCTTCCGTCTGGAGAAGCACATGGCCTCGAACCCCCGGCGCATCGGCGCCGTGCCCGTGACCATCACCATGCCCCCGGGCCTCACTCCGGAGCAGAGGAAGAAGCTGGAGAACGCCGCCCTGACCTGCCCCGTCCACAAGAGTCTCTCAGAGGACGTGGAGCGGCCGGTGGAGTTCGTGTACGCGGATGCGCCGGTGGGGGTGGGGTGAGAGCTCGGGAAATCTGTCGCAGCCCTTGGGAATTCTGACTGCGCCCTCGCGAATTTTGGCTCTGCCCTCGCGAATTTTCATCGCGCCCTCGCGAGTTTTCGTTGCGCCCTCGCGAGGGCCGGACCAAAATTCACGAGATCTCGTAAGGCCCTCGCGAGTTTTCCTCGCGCCCTCGCGAATTCCATATGAAAACTCGCGAGTTCTATATGGCCCTCGCGAGGGGCGGCCCAGAATTCGCGAGGGCGGGACGAAAATTCGCGAGGGCAGAGCTCTGATCGCCGAGGGCCCGATGCGATCCGGCGAGGGGGCAAGGCTTCTCGTTTCCAGAGGTTTGCGAGTCGGCGGGGGGGCGAGTTACCCCTTCGCCTCGTACCAGCTCTTCCCCCACCCCACCTCCACCTCCAGGGGCACGGCGAGGCTGGCGACGCCTTCCATCTCCTTCTTCACCATGGCGGCCACGGTCTCGACATCCCCCTCGGGGACCTCGAAGACCAGCTCGTCGTGGACGGTGAGGAGGAGGTGGCTGTCCGGGAACTCAGCGCGCAGGCGGCAGTCGATGGCAATCATGGCAATCTTCAGGAGGTCCGCGGCCGTGCCCTGGATGCGGGCGTTGATGGCCATGCGACGGGCGTTCTCCCTCAAGTTCCAGTTCTTGCTCTGGATGTCCGGCAGCCAGCGCACCCGGCCGTAGAGGGTCTCCACCTTCCCTTCCTTTTCCGCACTCGCCTGCGTCTCCTCCACGTAGCGGCGGACCCCGGCGTAGCGATCCAGGTAGGCCTTGATGAACTTCTCGGCCTCTTTGGGAGGAATGCTCAGGGCCTGCGAGAGGCCGAAGGCGCTCATGCCGTAGAGGATGCCGAAGTTGATGGTCTTCGCCGCCCGCCGCTGCTCCACCGTCACCAGCTCGGGCGCCGAGCCGAAGACGAGGGCGGCCGTGGCCCGGTGGATGTCCTCACCGGCCTTAAAGGCGCGGATCAGCTCCGGCTCCTGGGCGATGTGGGCCAGGATTCGCAGCTCGATCTGGCTGTAGTCCGCCACCAGGAGGACGTGGCCCGGCGGTGCAACGAAGGCTTTACGGATGCGCTGCCCCAGCTCCGTGCGCACGGGGATGTTCTGCAGGTTGGGATTGGCCGAGGAGAGCCGGCCCGTGGCCGCCACGGCCTGGTTGAAGCGGGTGTGGAGCCGGCCGTCCGGTCCCACCAAGGCGGGCAAGGCATCCACGTAGGTGGACTTGAGCTTGGTCAGCTCGCGGTAGCGCAGCAGGCTCTGGGCAATGGGGAAGCCGCGCACGGCCAGCTCCTCCAGCGTCTCGGCCCCCGTCGAGTAGCTCTTGGTCTTCTGCGTACGCTTCAAGACGGGCAGCCCCATGTGCTCGAAGAGGACGACCCCGAGCTGCTGCGGCGAGCCCAGGTTGAACCGCTCGCCGGCCTGCTTGAAGATCTCCTCCTCCAGGCTCGCGATCTCCTGGCCCAGCTCCTCGGACATCGTCTTCAAATAGCCGACGTCGAGCAGGATGCCCGCCTCCTCCAGCCCCAGGAGCACGGGGAGGAGGGGGATCTCGATCTCGGCGTAGACCCTGGCCAGGGGGCTCACATCCAGCTCGCGGCGCATGAGGCCGGCGAGACGCCGGGCGAGGAGCACCTGCTCACCGGCGTAGGCCGCCAGACGCGAGTCGCCCACCGCCGGCTCCTGGCCGCGATCCCAGCCCACCTCCTTGGGAGTCAAGGGCTTGCGGGCCAGCCGCTCGAGGGCCAGCTCGTCCAAGGTGTGGCCGTGGATCGAGGGCTTGAGGAGATAGGAGACCAGCATGGCGTCGAACAGGGCCGCGCGGCAGAGGGGACCCCGGGTGCAGAGGCGCAGGACCTCCTTCAAGTTGTGGCCGGCGAGGCGGGTTCCGGAATCGGCGAGCCAGCCGTCGAGCGTCGTGAGGGCCGCCTCCCGCATGCCGTCGCGCCGGAAGTCGGCGTAGATGACCAGGGGGGGCGGGCTCCCTTCCCCTCCCTCCCCCCCAGTAACCGCCAGGGCCAGGGGGGGCTCCTCGCCCAGCACGGCGGCGTAGACCTCCCCTCCTCCGAGCTTCGCCGTGGCCGCGTTCCACGCCTCCGGCGTCATGGCCTCCTCGGCAGAGGCGATCTCCTCCCCGCCGCCTCCAGTGGTCCCCGCGATGGCGTCCGCCGGCCCCAGCTCCTCGACGAGGGAGAAGAACTCCAGCTCGGTGAACAGCTTGCGCAGGGCCTCGGTGTCCGGCGGCTCGAGGCGCAGCGCCGCGGGATCGAGGGGGATGTCCAAGTTGGTGTGGATGGTGGAGAGCTCCTTCGACAGCCGGGCCTGCTCCTGGTGCGTCTGGAGCCCCTCGCGGTAGGCCTTGCGAGTGAGCTCACCGGCCCGGGCCAGCAGCTCGTCGAGCGAGCCGTACTCCTGGATGAGGGCCTTCGCCCCCTTCTCGCCGATGCCGGGCACGCCGGGGATGTTGTCGATCGAGTCGCCCATCAGGGCGAGGACGTCCACCACCTTCTCCGGCGGCACGCCGAAGTCCTCGGTGACGTCCGCGGGTCCATAGAGCTTGGTGCGGCCCGTGTGGTAGAGGGAGACCCGGGGCTCGACGAGTTGCATCAGGTCCTTGTCCGCAGAGACCAGCACCACGTCGTACCCCGCCTCGGCCGCCCGGCAGGAGAGGGTCCCCAAGACGTCGTCCGCCTCGTAGCCGGCGAGCTCCAGGGTGGGGATGCGATAGGCTTCGAGCACCCGGCGGATCCAGGGGAGCTGGCTCGCCAGGTCCTCGGGCATGGGCCGGCGGTCAGCCTTGTAGCCCTCGAACTTCTCGTGCCGGAAGGTCTTCCCCACGTCGAGGGCCACGCCCACCAGATCGGGGTTCTCCTCCCGCAACAGCTTGCGCAGCATGGTGATGAAGCCGTAGACGGCATTCGTCGGCTCCCCCCGTGAGCTCGAGAGGTTGCGGATGGCGTAGAAAGCGCGGAAGATGTTCGAGTACCCGTCGATCAGGAACAGACGGGGACGGGCGCTGGATGGGGGATTGGAGCTCGTCTCGGCCATGGCCGGGACATTCTATGCTCAGGCTGTCCATCCCTTGCGCCTGGCATGAGTCTGGCAGCCACAGAAGAACGAATGGACGGGAAAGGAGAGCGGAGATGACGTTTCTGACGTGGATCTTGCTGGGACTGGTCGCCGGGGCCATCGCCAAGCTCCTGATGCCAGGCAGGGACCCCCAGGGTTGCATCATCACCATCGTCCTCGGCGTCGTGGGAGCCCTGCTCGGCGGCTGGCTGGCGACCAAGCTCGGCTGGGGCGGCGCGGTCTCGGGGCTCAACATCCCCAGCCTGGTGACGGCCGTTCTGGGAGCGATCCTGCTGCTGATTATCTGGCGGCTGATCCGCGGACGAAGATAAGGCTTCAGCCGGCCCGCCGCGCCTGGGCCAGCAGGTGGCCCGCCTCGGGCAGGATCAGCTTTTCCATGGCCAGCGCCACCGCCTTCGGCGAGCCGGGGAGGAGGAACACCGCCCGCTCGCCGATCAGGCCCGCGGCGGCTCGGCTGAGCATGGCCGCCGCACCTACCTGTTGGTAGGAGAGCATCCGGAACAGCTCGCCGAACCCCTCGACGGGCCGGTCGAGCAGCGGCCCCACGGCTTCGAGCGTCAGGTCGCGGGGCGACAGGCCGGTGCCGCCGGTGGTCACCACCACGTCCACGCCGGGGTGCGCCAGCATCCTCCGCAAAGCGGCGCGGAGGGCTGCCACATCGTCGGGGACAAGCGTAGAATCCTCGATGCGGTGGCCTGCAGCAGCAGCCATTTCACGAATTGTACGGCCACTGGTGTCATCTTCGGGGCGCCGGCTGTCGCTCACCGTGATCACGGCGAAGCCGAGGAGGGTGGGGGCGTACTGGCGATGTTGTTCGGCGCTCATAGGCTCTTTGCAAAGGCTAGCACAGTGTCCGCTATTGGGACGCGCGATTCCCGCGAGCGGACAGGCGCGGCCCGTGAAAGAACACTTAAAATTCGACGCTGCAAGCATTTACGTGCCCTGAAACTTTGGCACGGGCAATGCGTAGAGGGACCGGGAGAAGCGTATGGATATTCCTCGAACTGGACAAGCTCAGAAGCGCCGCATCAAGCGGACCGCCCTCATCGTGACGGGGACGGCCGTGGTGCTTCTGATCACCGTCTTCCTGGCCAAGCTGGAGCCCGCGGCCCCGACGGTACAGGCGGAGACCCTGCTCTTCGACCAGGTCAAGCGCGGCCCCATGCTGCGGCAGGTGCGGGGTCCCGGCACGCTGGTGCCGGTCGACGTGCGCTGGATCTCGGCGCCGGTGGACGGCAAGGTGGAGCGCATTCCGGCGCTGCCGGGCGTGCAGGTGACGCCGGACACGGTGCTGCTCGAGATGAGCGATCCCGCCGTGGAGCAGAGCGCCTTCGAGGCCGAGTCGCAGCTCAAAGGGTCGCAGGCCGACTACGACAACCTGAAGGCCCAGCTCGAGAGCCAGCTCCTCGCCCAGCAGGGCCAGGTCGGGAGCGCGCAGTCGGCGAGCGAGCAGGCCAAGCTGCAAATGGAAGCCGACCAGCGGCTGGCCAAAGACGGGCTGATCCCCGATCTCAACTACAAGCTCTCCAAGCTCAAGAGCGACCAGCTCGATAAGGCGGCCAGGATCGAGGTCGACCGCTTCCAGCAGAGCAAGCGCGCGGCGGACGCTCAGCTCGCCGCGCAGCGGGCGCGGGTGGACCAGATGCGGGCCATGTACGACCTCAGGCGGCGGCAGGTGGACTCCCTGAAGGTGCGGGCCGGCATCCCCGGCGTGCTCCAGGAGCTCCCCGTGCAGGTCGGCCAGCGGGTGACGCCGGGCACGGTCCTGGCGCGGGTGGCGCGGCCGGAGAGCCTGAAGGCCGAGCTGAAGGTCCCCGAGGTGCAGGCCAAGGACGTGGTGGCGGGCCAGAAGGCATCGATCGACACCCGCAACGGCGAGCCCGTGCCCGGACGGGTGATCCGGGTCGCCCCCTCGGCACAGGACGGCACGGTGATCGTGGACGTGGCCCTCGAAGGACCTCTGCCCCCGGGCGCCCGGCCGGACATCTCGGTGGACGGCACGATCGAGATCGAGCGGTTGAACGACGTGCTCTACGTCAATCGGCCTGCCTACGGCCAGGCCAACAGCAAGATCGAGATGTTCAAGGTGGTCAACAACGGCAAGGAGGCGGTCCGGGTCCAGGTGGAGCTGGGCCGCGTCTCGGTCAATACCGTGGAAATAGTCAAGGGCCTGCAGGTCGGCGACAAGGTGATCCTCTCGGACACCTCGGCGCAGGACGGCTACGACAAGATTCGTTTGAACTAGGCAGCAAGGGGGGAAACGATGAGCAACAGCTCCGAGTCGCTGATCAGCCTCGATGGCGTCACCAAGGTCTTCCTGACCGACGAGGTCGAGACCCATGCGCTCTCCGGCATCCACATGGAGATCCGCAACGGAGAGTACGTCTCCATCGCCGGTCCGTCGGGCTGCGGCAAGACCACCCTGCTCTCCATCCTGGGCCTCTTGGACACGCCCAGCGACGGCAAGTACTGGCTGAACGGCAAGCAGGTGGCCGACCTCTCCTTCTCCGAGCGGGCGCGCATCCGCAACCGGGAGATCGGCTTCATCTTCCAGGCCTTCAACCTGATCGGCGACCTCACGGTCTATGAGAACGTCGAGCTCCCCCTGACCTACCGCGGCATGGCGGCCAAGGAGCGGCGGGAGCGGGTGCAGGTGGCCCTCGAGCGGGTGGGGATGTCGCACCGCATGAAGCACTACCCCTCGCAGCTCTCCGGCGGTCAGCAGCAGCGCGTGGCCGTGGCCCGCGCCGTGGTGGGCAAGCCCTCCATCCTGCTCGCCGACGAGCCCACCGGCAACCTCGACTCGCGCAACAGCGAGTCGGTGATGGAGCTGCTCGAGGAGCTGCACCGGGAGGGGGCCACCATCTGCATGGTCACCCACGACCCCCGGTTTGCCCGCTACGCCCAGCGCACCGTCCACCTCTTCGACGGCCGTGTGGTGGAGGAGGAGACGGGCGTGCAGCGCGAGATCGAAAAACGGGAGCTCAAGCAGAGCGGATTCGAAGTGGTCTAACAGGAAATAGGTACCCCGCCCATCGTGGGCGGGTGATGTTCGCGCGCCTTTGAAGGCTGCCGCCACGATCGCGGCAGCCCTTTTTTTTGCTGTACATTGTTGACGATGAACGCCCTTTCCCCGAAGCCCTGCGTGCTCATCGCGGACGACCTGCTGGAGGTCCGCGAGGCGCTCCGGCTGCTGCTCAAGGCCGAGGGGTTCGACACCGCGACCGCCGCCTCGCCGGCCGAGATCCTCCAGGCCGCCACCAGCCGCGAGCTCGACGCGGTGCTGATGGACCTGAACTACACCCGCGACACCACCTCCGGCCGCGAGGGGCTCAACCTGCTGGCCCGGCTGCGCGCCATCGATGACTCCCTGCCGGTGGTGGTGATGACCGCCTGGGCCAATGTCGGCCTGGCGGTCGAGGCCATGCGCCAGGGGGCCCGGGACTTCATCGAGAAGCCGTGGGACAACGCCCGCCTGGTCTCCATCCTGCGCACCCAGACCGACCTGCGTCGGGCCCTGCGCCGGGGCGAGCGCCTGGAGGCGGTCAACGAGCTGCTGCGGGGCCCTTCGGAACCCACGCTCATCGCCGAGTCGTCCGAGATGCAGCCGGTGATGGAGCTCATCGCGCGCGTCGGCCCGTCGGAGGCCAACGTCCTCATCACCGGCGAGAACGGCACGGGCAAGGGAGTGGTGGCCCGCGCCCTGCACGCCGTCTCGCCCCGCGCCGAGGTGCCGATGGTGACGGTGAACACCGGCGGGCTCTCCGAGGCGGTCTTCGAGAGCGAGCTCTTCGGCCACGTGCGCGGCGCCTTCACCGATGCCAAGACGGACCGCGTGGGCCGCTTCGAGCTGGCCGACGGCGGCACCATCTTCCTCGACGAGATCGCCAACATCTCGCTCGCCCAGCAGGCCAAGCTCCTGCGGGTGCTGGAGACCGGCGAGTTCGAGCGCCTGGGATCGTCCAAGACCCGCACCGCCAATGTGCGCGTCTTCTCCGCCACCAACGCCGACCTGCGGGAGGAGGTGATGGGCGGCCGTTTCCGCCAGGACCTGCTGTTCCGCCTCAACACGGTGGAGATCCACATTCCATCCCTGCGCCGGCGCCAGATGGACATCCTCCCTCTCGCCCACTGTTTCCTCGGCCAGCATGCCCTGCGCTACCGCAAATCGTTCCGCGGTTTCGAAGAGGGGGCGCGCACGACCCTGCTGGCCCATCCCTGGCCGGGCAACGTGCGCGAGCTCGACCACGCCGTCGAGCGCGGGGTCCTCATGGGCCGGGGAGACTGGGTGAAGGTCCAGGACCTGGGGCTCCAGGCCGCGGCTCCGGCGGTGCCGCAGCCGCCGCGGTGGGAGGACCTCACCCTGGAGGACGTGGAGAAGATCCTCATTCAGAAGGCCCTCGCCCGCCACGGCAACGTCAGCCAGGCGGCGCAGGCCCTGGGGATCTCCCGCAGCGCCTTCTACCGGCGGCTGGAGAAGTATGGCCTCTGAGCTCACCCGGCCGGCGGCCTCGCAGCCCTCGCAGATCGCTGGCAAGCGCGCCCGCCGCATCCCTTTCCGCGGCCTTTTCCGGCGCCGGGGGCGGCGGGCCCTGGCCTTCGAAGATCGCGTCCTCCTCCTCGCCCTGGGCAGCGGGCTGCCGGGCACCGTCCTCTCCCTCGTCTTCGTCTGGCACGACGATCACAGCCTCAAGCTGCGCTGGACGGTCACCTTGTTCGTGGGCTTCTTCTGGGGGTGGCTCGCCGTCAAGCTTCGCGACCGGGTGGTGCGTCCCCTCCAGACGCTGGCCAACCTCCTGTCGGCCTTGCGCGAAGGGGATTTCTCCCTGCGCGCCCGCCCGCCCCAGGAGGTGGATGCCCTGTCGCAGGTGGTGCACGAGGTCAATGCCATCGGCGGCGTGCTGCGTGAGCAGCGGCTGGGCGCGGTGGAGGCGGCCGCCCTTCTCAACCGCGTGGTGGAGGAGGTGGACGTGGCCGTGTTCGCCTTCGACGAGTCGGGGAAGCTCCGGCTCGTCAACCGCGCCGGCGAGCGGCTGCTGGGCGAGCGCAGCGAGCGCCTGGTCGGCGGCACCGAGGAGGAGCTGGGCCTCGGGGACCTGCTCGCGGGCGAGATCCCGCCCGTCCTCTCCCGCACCTTCGCCAGCGGCCCCGGGCGCTGGGAGGTGCGGCGCAGCACCTTCCGCGAGCGCGGGCTCCCCCACCGGCTGCTGGTGATCTCCGACGTCTCCCGCACCCTGCGCGAGGAGGAGCGGCAGGCCTGGAAGCGCCTCATCCGGGTGCTCGGCCACGAGCTCAACAACTCGCTGGCACCCATCCACTCCATGGCCTCCACCCTCGGGAGTCTGCTCACCCGCGAGCCGCCTCCCGAAGACTGGAAGGAGGACATGGAGCGCGGCCTGGAATTGATCGGCAACCGCTCCGAAGCGCTGATCCGTTTCATGGCAGCCTATGCCCGCCTCGCCCGCCTGCCGCCCCCGCGCCGGGCGCCCTGCGAGCTGTCACGGCTGATCCAGCGCACCGCCAGTCTGGAGACGCGCCTCCCCGTCTTCGTCGAGCGTGGACCGGAGGTGATCCTGGAGGCGGACCCGGACCAGATCGAGCAGCTTCTCATCAACCTCATCCGCAACGCCGTCGACGCCGCCCTCTCAACCGGCGGCGGCGTAGGCGTGGGCTGGAAGACGAACGGCGACCACGTGGAGGTGCGGGTGGAGGACGAGGGGCCGGGCCTCGCCAACACGGAGAACCTCTTCGTCCCCTTCTACACCACGAAGCCGGGAGGAACGGGCATCGGCCTCGCCCTCTCAAGGCAGATCGCCGAAGCCCACGGCGGCAGCCTCACCCTGGAGAACCGCACCCCCGAGCCCGGGTGCGAGGCCCTGCTGCGGCTGCCGTTGTAGGCCCTACTTCAGATAATCCAGGAGCTGCTTCGCCGTCCCCGCATCCGGATCATTGGGCGACATCTGGAGGAAGGTCTGGAGCTCCTGGCGGGCCCGGGCCTTCTTGGCCTCGTCCTTCTCCTCCTTGGCGAGGCTCAGACCCAGGACGTAGTGGGCCTTGGCGAACTTGGGCTCGGCAGGAGCGATCTCCACCACCTTGTCGAACCAGGTGGCGGCCTCGTCGAAATTGCCTGCCCGGGTCAGCTCCGCGCCCTCGTTGAAGAACCGGATCGCCGTCCCCTCGCCCTTGGGATCCGCCGCCAGCAGCTCTTGCAGGATGGCCCGGGCCTTGTCGTTCTCATGGGTGGCCTTCAAGGCGTCGTAGCGCGCCCTCAAGCCGCGGGGATCATTGGGCTTCAAGGCCAGGTAGCGGTCGGCCGCCGTCAGCGCCTCGGGGTTGCGGCCCAGCTCCAGGTAGATCTCCGACAGGGCGCCCAGGGGCTCGGCCAGCGTGGGATCGAAGGCGGCCGCCTGCTCGAACTTCGGCGCCGCCCCCTGGAGGTCGTTGTTCTTGAGCAGGGTCACCCCCTCGTTGTAGGCGAGGATGGCCTTGTCGTTGCCCGTGAGCTCCTTGGGAGCGTTGGGGTTGACCGCCGGCTGGGGCTGGGCCTTGGCCAGGGTGAAGGTGAGGCGCAGCGTGTCTTCCAGCTTGGGCTTCAGGGGGCCGTCGTAGGGCTTGTACCCTTCCTTCTCCAGGTGGAGCTGGTACTCCTGGGTGGCGTCCAGGATGAGGAGCATGAACTGCCCCTTCTTGTCGCTGACCTTCTCCAGCTTGTAGCCGGTGCCCGCCCGGGTGAGGATCGCCTTCGCGCCTTCCACCGGCGCGTTGGCCTCGTCCACCACCGTACCGATGACCCGTCCTTCCCCGGCAGCGTGGAGCGCGCCGGCGAGAGAGAGGGCGAAAACGAACGCAGACAGTGCCGCGCGACGGATGGAGATCATGATGTCGGTCCTGCCTTTCTGGTTTGGTCCAAGAATCCGGTGCCGATTCTAGGGGAAATCGCGCCCGGTTTCCCACCGATGATACGATCCCAGCCGTTCGCAAGGGAGGTGCCATCCATGTTGGCCGAACGGATTCCCGCCATCCAGTCCGCCCTGGCCGAAGCCGGCCTCGACGGCTGGTTCTTCGCCTGTTTCCAGCTCAACGACCCCATCGGGCTCGACCTCCTGGGGCTCGCGGGTGAGGGCAAGCTCGTCACCCGCCGCTGCTACTACCTGATCCCCCGGGAAGGCGAGCCGAAGAAGCTCGTCCACGGCCTCGAGCCCGCCATGCTCGACCACCTGCCGGGAGCGAAGTCGGTCTACACCACCTGGCAGCAGAACCGCGAGGAGCTGACGAAGCTGGTCTCCGGCCACCGTCGCCTGGCCGCCCAGTACAGCCCCAACAACGAGCTGCCCACCATTTCGCGCCTCGACGCCGGCACTGCCGAGCTGGTGCGCGCGGCCGGCGTGGAGCTCGCCTCCGCCGCCGACCTCGCGCAGGCCTTCGCCGCCACCTGGACCCAGGAGCAGCTCGACGGGCACCGGCGGGCCAACGTCCACCTCCACCACATCGCGCTGGAAGCCTTCGCCCGGGTAGGCGACACCCTGCGGCGGGGCGGCGAGATCGACGAGTACGCCGTGCAGCGCTTCATCATGGACGCCTTCGAACAGGTGGGCCTGTGGGCCGAGTCGGATCCCATCGTCGGCGTCAACGCCCACAGCGCCGATCCCCATTACCAGCCGGGGCCGGACCGCTCGTCGGTCATCCGCCCCGGCGACTTCCTGCTCATCGACCTGTGGGCCAAGGAGAAGACGCCCGCGAGCGTCTACGCCGACATCACCTGGGTAGGCGTCTGCGCCGCCTCTCCCACCGACCGCCAGCAGGAGATCTTCGCCATCGTGGCCGGGGCGCGCGACGCCGCCTGGGAGCTGGTTCACAGCCGCTACCCCGGAACGCCGGTGCATGGCTTCGAGGTGGACGACGCGGCCCGCGAGGTCATCCGCAAGGCGGGCTACGGCGACTTCTTCATCCACCGCACGGGCCACTCGATCGGCATCACCGACCATGGCCAGGGCGCCAACATGGACAACTTCGAGACCCACGACACCCGCCAGCTCCTGGCCATGACGGGCTTCTCCATCGAGCCTGGGATCTACCTGACCGGCGACTTCGGCGTGAGGAGCGAGATCAACGTGGCGCTGACTGCCGAGGCCCCCGAGATCACCGGTGCCGAGCCCCAGCGCGAGCTGCTGCGATTGCTGGCGTAGGAGAGATCCACCGGAGCTGTTCTCCTGTCTTGCTCACCTGCGGCGGGCCGTGGGCTCGAGGGCGCCGTTTTCCAAAGCAGCCTCACCTTCCTGATTGAGAGCCTCGCGGGATGATCCCCGGGGCTTCACCCGATTGGGGGCTGTCATGGGCAATCGACGTGTGCTTCGTACTCTCTGGCGATCGACCTGGGTGGTGGGCGCGCTGTTGGCGCTCCCGTCCTGGACCCTGGCGGCGGAGAAGGACATCAACGTGGTTGAGGATTCCAAAAACGACAACGGCTTCCTGACCGCAGCGGCCAAGCACTTCCCGAACCCGATCCGGGTCACCAGCAAGGCGGATCTGGCCAAGAAGGTCCTGGCCTCTCTGGGAAGGGGCGACTGCATCAAGAAGCTCACCCTCGTCGGCCATGGCCGCGAGGGCCTCATCAGCACGGGCGACGGCAACAAGACGGAGACCTGCAAGCACATCAACGGCAACTCGCAGGAGTGGAAGGACGCCCTCAAGGGTCTGAAGGGCAAGTTCTGCGCCGGCGCCAAGATCGTGCTCTGGGGTTGCAACACCGGCGGCGGCGACGCCGGCAAGAAGAAAACGCAGGAAATCGCCGACTACTTCGGCGTCACCGTGGAGGCCCAGACCGGCAAGGTCTACGGGGACGGCACCACGGAAACGGGAAGCAAGACCACGACGACCCCGCCGGGGTCGGAGGAGGAGGTCGTGCCCACGCCCAACGTCTGCACCCCGGGTTACGTCCCCGAGCCGAAACCCATCCCAGCTCCGGCCTCGTTCCCGGCCCTGGGATCGCCCACGGTCTTCCCGCCCATCCCGGCGTCCGAGATCCTGGCGGTGACCTTCATACCGGCCTCCGAGTTCACCCGGCTGTTCCAGGAGACCGATGCGACTCTGCCATTCGCAGAGTCGGCGATCCTCTCCCCGGCGGGCCAGGACTACGTCGCGGCCAACGGCCTCACCGACCGGGATCTGATCCAACAGGTGGTGTCCGGCGTCTCGTCCGATTCGATCTCCGACGCCAGCGGCCTGGGAGCGGACCTGAACGGCGCCATCGTCTTCCGCATCGCGTCCGGTCAGCTCCTCCAGTACTTCACCTTCGGCGCCTATCAGTACGTCCTGTCGGGAGGCGACTTCAAGACCTCGCTGAACGCGACCTGCCAGGGGATCAACCTGTTCCGGCAGCTCACGGAGCAGAAGGACGCCACGCCCGTCACCAAGCCACCGGTAGCCGGCGACGCCAGCTCGTCTCCGGGCAAGGGTACCAAGCGATAGCCAGCCGGCAGTCCCTGGCACCCGGCGTGCGGGTGCCGGGGGTCTGTTACGCTTGGCTACGATGGACGACAAGGTTCCGGCCGGCCCGCCTCACCGCTCCTCCTCCACAAGCCAGTCGCTCCTCGGCACCGGCCCTGAGCCGGACCGGCCGCGGGGGGACCGGCCGGGGGATGAGACCTGGCGGGCCGACTCCCTCTCGCGCAGCCGTCACAGCCGGCTCGACGCCGAGATCAGCCGTCCGGCCGAGGACTTCGACGAGGAGAAGGCCGCCGCGCTCTGCGCCGACGTCACCCGCGGCCTGCTGGGCGACTTCGCCCCGGCCCTGCTCCTCCTCCCCGCCACCGAGCGCCGGCGCGCCCAGGCCCTCGTGGCCTACGCCCACACCCTCTTCGACTTCGCCCGCCAGCACGGGGTGGAAGGGGAGCGGCTGGCGCAGATCAACCGCTGGGAGTTCACCCTGGAGGCAGCGCTCTCGGGCCAGCCCGTGGGCCAACCCATCTTCCTCCGCATGGCGAAGGAGAACGAGCACCGCCGCTGGCCGGTCGATGCCCTGGACGATCTCGCGGCCGGGGCCCGACGCCGAGCCCTCAGGAGACAGCCGTCCACGGTGGCGGACGCCGAGGTCGAGGCCTTGAGCCTGGGCCGGGCGGTGGCCGCCGCTCTTTTGGAGAAGAGCCTCAACGCGGAGATCGACAGCCTGGCGAGCGCCCTCGTCCGCCTCTGGTCGCTCCAGCACCTCGGCGACGAGGTGGACCGCCGGCGCTGCCCCCTGCCGGCGAGCGAGGTCCCTGAGAGGGAGCCGGGCCAATGGGACCGGGGCGAGCTCGCGGCATCGGCCCGCCGGGAGTGCGAGCGCCTCCGGAGCCGTCTCCTCAAGGCTCCCCGCGGCCTGGCGGACCTCCCCCGCGGCTACCGCCGCGCCGCCGTCTTCTCCCTCCTCGCCGCCCTACGCCTCCTCACCGAGATCGAGGACACGAACCGCGACATCCTCGCCGCCCCCCCGCGTCTGGGATTGAGCTCCAGGATCGGCTTCCTGTTGCGGGCGCGGTGGTTCGGGCGGTAGCGGCGCGGCCTTGACAGTTCACCTCTCCGAGATTAGAATTTTGGCGACTCGAAATTCGCCGTCTCCCAGGCGTAAGGAGATAAATGATGATGGGACGGTCTCTCGTCCTGCTGGGGCTGCTCTGGGCAGCTCCCCTGGTTGCCCAGGACTTCTCCGGCCTGCCGGAGCCGCTGAATACCGACCGGCCGGACTTCACGGAGGGCACCGCGACGGTGCCGGCCGGCCACTATCAGCTCGAGGGCGGCTACACCTTCACCCGCCAGGGGACGGACGAGTCCCAGTCGCTGGGCGAGCTCCTGCTGCGCATCGGCGTCAACGACCGGGTGGAGGCGCGGCTCGGCATCGGCTCCTATGACTGGGACGATCCCGGCATCGCCGGAGAGCCGCGGATCAACGGCTCTGAGGACCCGGTGCTGGGGATGAAGATCCGGCTCACCGGGGACGACGCGAAAACGCAGCTCGCCATCCTGCTCAACACCACGGTCCCCGTGGGCAGCGACGGCTTCACCTCCGACGACTGGCAGCCGGAGGTCAAGCTGGCCCTGGGCTGGGACTTGACCGACCGGATCTCCCTCGCCCCGATGCTCGTCTACATCTACGCGAGCGACGGCGGCGAGCGCTTCAACCAGTTCGCCGCCAGCCTCTCGGCCGGCTTCACGCTCACCGAGCGGTGGGGGGCCTACCTGGAGGCGTACGGATTCTCCAAGGAGAGCGCGGACGGCTCCTCCACGACCTACCTCGACACCGGGCTCACCTATCTTGTGTCCAAGGACGTGCAGCTCGACGTCCGCGTGGGGGCCGGGCTCGACTCCCCCCATCCCAACTGGTACGCCGGTCTGGGGGCCGCGATCCGCTTCTGAAGACCTCAGTAGCTCTCGCCCGGCTTCAGGACGATCAGCTCGCAGGTGGTGCCGTTGTCGTCCAGCGCCTTGCGCAGCGTCTCCGGCGTGCCGGTCAAGGCCGGGAAGGTCCCCCAGTGGACGGGGATCACCTTGCGCACTCCGAGGAAGCGGCAGGCGCGGGCGGCTTGGCCAGGGTCCATGGTGAAGAGGTCGCCGATGGGCAGGAAGGCGAGCTCCGGCCGGTAGATCTCGCCCAGGAGCTGCATGTCCGAGAACAGGGCCGTGTCGCCGGCGTGGTAGAAGGTGAAGCCGCCCGGGAGCTTGACGATGTAGCCCGCCGCCGAGCCGCCGTAGAGGATCTGGTCGCCGTCGGTGATACCGCAGGAGTGATCGGCGCGCACCATGGTGACCTGCAGCCCCAGCACCTCCTGGCACCCGCCGAGGTTCATCCCCGAGCAGTTCTTGACCCCCTTCCCCTCCAGCCAGTGGCAGGTCTCGAAGCTCGCCACCACCTTCTTCGGGCGGTGCTCCTTGCACAGGGCCACGGCGTCGCCGATGTGGTCGAAATGCGCGTGGGTGATGAGGACGGCGTCGAGACGGTCGAGCTTCTTCAGACGCTCGGGGCACGCCGGGTTGCCCTGCACCCAGGGATCGATGAGCACGACCTCACCCCCCGGGAGCTCGCAGAGGACGGTAGCGTGGCCGACGTAGGTGAATTTCGGACGTGGATGTGCGCTCATGATCTCCCTCCCTTCATACGCAGGCGGATTCTATCCGAGCCGGGGGCCAAGGGAGACCACCATGAAAAAGCAAAAGCGGCCAGGGCCGGCCGCTTCTTCTGGGGTAACCGGAGGAGCGGCGGCCCCGGAGGACCGCCGCGGACCGGCGGAGATCAGACCTGGAACTGCTTGAAGAAGTTGTCGCGCAGCTTGGCGTTGAATTCGTGGTCGGTCAGACGGTAGTAGATGGTCTGCGCGTCGCGGCGCGGAGCCACCAGCCCATAGGCCTTGAGCTTCGCCAGGTGCTGGGACACGGCCGAGACCGACACCCCGAGCATCTCCGCGAGGTCACACACGCAGAGCTCCTTCATGTTCTCGAGCAGGTAGAGGAGCTTGAGCCGGGTCGAGTTCCCGGCGAGATTCATCAGCTCCGCAGCCTCCTCGATGTCCGGCGTCCCCTCAAGGTTCTGCCGGATCTGGGCCATTTCTTTCGATGACATGTTCGGCGCCTCGCCTTTCATTTTTCTGCCTCCATGTTACAAAAAAAGATCTCTATACCTTTCTTGCATCCCCCGGCGGTGCACCCGCCGGACGGATTACAAGCTCAAACACTCCTGCCAGTGAGCCGGGTTACCTCGCAGCGATGTTGAACAATCTCGATTATACTCAGGCCTATACCCAAAAGCTAGGGGTCGAAGAAAAGTTCTTGCGAGTTTGTCCCGCTTTCGCGATCCCTCGCACCTTACAGGATCCAAACACAGCCCTCGTCTCTTTCATTCCTCTCTGAAGCGGTAGCCCGCTGTATAGACTCAAATCCGCATATCTCGGCCTTTCCAGCTCAGCAGCCGGCCTCGCCGGCGGTCGAGGGTCGCCAGGGCGAGCACCCCCGCCAGGGCCAGGGCGTCCAAGGGGTAGAGGAACCCCCAGGCCGGGCGGTGGCCGCTGCCGGAGCGCAGCAGCATCGAGGCCGCGGCGCCCACCGCCCAGAGGAGGACGGCCGTCATTGGCTGGCCGGCGAGCCCGGCGGCACCGAGGGTGGCCACGGGCAGGAGGAGGACGGCGAGGGCGGTTCCCACGATCCGCGGGCTCGCACCCAAGAGGCCCCCCAGGTTGCGCCGCCAGCCCTGGAACGCCTCTCCCCAACCCCGATACATGCGCACCCGCAGCCCGTCGGTCCGGAAGAAGCCCGTCCGAAAACCGCCGGCGCGCAGGCGGGCGGCTACGGCGACGTCGTCGAGGGGCACGTTGCGTACGGTCGCGAAACCGCCGCAGGCCTCCCAGGCCTCCCGCCGCAGCAGGATGAACTGGCCGTTGGCCACCGCCGGACCGGAGCCGCCGGCCGCCGCCTCCCAGTCCCCCAAGAGCGCATCCAGCAGGGCGAAGACGGGCGGCACCAGCAGGTTCTCCCCCAGGCCGCTCACCTCCTGTGCTCCGGCCAGGGAGATGGCGTCGAGCCGCCGCTCCGCCGCCGCGGCATGGGCCCGGGCCAGGAGATCGGGCGCGTGGCGGGTGTCGGCGTCGGTGGAGAGCAGCCAGGGGGTTTCGGCCCTCTGCGCCCCCACCTCCAGGGCATGCACCTTCCCCCGCCAGCCCGGCGGCAGGGGGCCGGCCGCGAGCAGGGTGAGCCGCGGCTCGGAAGCGGCCCGGGCCGCCACCAGCTCACCCGTGCCGTCCGTCGAGCCGTCGTCGATCACCCGCACGAGGGGCGCCGCGGTCTGCGCCAGGAGCGTCTCGACGCAATCCACCACGTTGTGCCGCTCGTCCCGGACGGGGAGCAGGATGGTGGTCTCGGGGGCGGGCAGGAGGGGGCGGGGAAGGGCTGGAGCGCGACGCCGCCGGTCCTCCGTCTTGAGCGCCAGCCCGAGGAGGCCGGCGCCGAGCAGGAGAGCGGCGGCGAGGAGGAAGGACACGATCCTCGTGGCGGCTAGACGCCGACCCGCGCTTCGAGCTCCCTCTCCACCTCACCGGGCTGGGGGAAGCGCCCCGTCTGCTTCTTGGAGAAAATCAGGTCGTTGCCCACGGTGACCTCGAAGACGCCACCACGGCTTTTGACCAACTGGGGGGTGATGCCGAGCTTCTTCTCGATTTCGGCCGCCAGACCGGCGGCGCGGGGATAGTAGTTTCAGCTTACGCAGTACTCGATGACGACATGGTTGGGCATGCGGCGTCTCCTTTCACGGTGGATTATAGCCAGCAATCTCTATGCCGCTCCCCTCGGGGTCAATTCTGCCTCGTACCAGCACTGCTGGCCAGCCGACTCCTCCACGGAGACGGCGAGCCAGTCCACGTGCGAGCCGGCCAGGTGGGGTGCCAGGTCGTGCCAGAAGAGGCGGGCCAGCAGCTCGATCGAGGTGTTGGCGAGGGGCAGCACGAGGGTGTCCGCAGCCGGGAAGCGGTAGGCACGCTCGCCGCAGCACACGTCGATGGACTCCCCCTGCCGCGACCAGGCGATGCGGGAGCTCTCTCCCGGGATCAGGGTATGGCTGTCCAGCCGGGCGCACAGCGCGCGCAGCTCACGCTTGAAGCGGTCGATGTCCACCAGCAGCCCCTCCGCGTCCAGGCCGGCGCCCGCGAGCGCCACCCGCACCCGGTAGTTGTGGCCATGCAGCAGCTCGGCGTTGCCGTCGGCAAAGAGGGTGAAGTGAGCGGAGGAGAACTTGAAGTCTTCCTTGGCGAGGACCATGCGGTAGCGCGGCATGGGGGGCATTCTATGCCGGGGCGATTCCCCAGAGGCCCGGCCCCGCCGGGCATGAATGCCAGGGCTAAGAACGACGCCGGATGAATCCGGCTTAAAGCCCCCTTCAGGGGGCGCTGTTCATAGCCCTGGCATTCATGCCCCCCCGGGCGAGGACCAATTCCCCACGGCTGCTCTAAGACCTCCGCCTTGCCGAATACCCTCAAAAACGACGGAGGATCCATGACCACCAAGCGCTCCCGGGCGGCCCGCCTCCTCATCCTTCTGCTCCTCGCCCTGGCGAGTCTTCCGGTCTCTGCCGAGCGGGAGCCCTTCGCGCCCGAGGGCACGGCGTCTCCAGTACATGCCGGCACGGCAGTACGACCTCCAGCACCTCAAGCTCGACCTCGCCTTCGACTGGGATGCGAAGAGCGTCGAGGGCACCGCCACCGAGACCCTGACGCCCCTTCTCCCGGGCCTGGACTCCCTGGTCTTCCACGCCGCCGGCCTCACGATCCGCGAGGTGCGCGTCAACGGTGCCGGGCGGCCCTTCAGCCTCGATCCCCAGGTCCGGACGCTCACCGTGAAGCTCGACCGCCCCTATGGACCCGGGGAGAAGATCGAAGCGGCCATCGACTACTCCGCCCATCCCCAGGCCGGCCTCTACTTCGTGGGCCCCGACAAGGACTATCCCGCCAAGCCGCGGCAGATCTACTCCCAGGGCGAGACGGACCTGAACCGCTACTGGTTCCCCGTCTGGGACTACCCCAACGACCGCGCCACCACGGAGCTCTCCGCCACGGTGAAGCCGCCGCTTCAGGTGGTGAGCAACGGCAAGCTCGTGGAGGTGACGGACCGGTCCGACGGCCGCAGGACCTGGCACTGGTCCATGGACTTCCCCCATACGAGCTACCTGGTGTCGGTCGCCATCGGCGACTTCGTCAAGGTCTCCGACCCGTGGCAGGGGATCCCGGTGGACTACTACGTTCCGCCCGGTCCCAAGGCCGAGGAGCAGGCCCGGCGATCTTTCGGCAGCACGCCCGCCGTCCTGGACTATTACTCCAAGGTCACCGGCCGTCCCTATCCCTATCCCAAGTACGCCCAGACCGTGGTCATCGACTACATGTGGGGGGGCATGGAGAACATCTCCGCCACCACCCAGACCTCCCGCACCCTCCACGACGCCCGGGCGGCGCTCGACTTCACCAGCGAGGGGCTGGTGGCCCACGAGGCGGCCCACCAGTGGTTCGGCGACCTCATCACCTGCCAGGACTGGGGCAACGCCTGGCTCAACGAAGGCTTCGCCGACTACTTCACGGCCCTCTACCGCGGCCACGCCCACGGCCAGGACGAGCTCGACGCCGAGATCGACGAGGACCGGCGCGCCTACCTGCGGGAGGACGCCAACCGCTACCGTCGCCCCCTCGTCACCCGGCGCTACGTCGATCCCATCACGATGTTCGACCGCCACACCTACGAGAAGGGGGCCCTGGTGCTCCACATGGCCCGCTTCCTCCTCGGCGACGACGGCTGGTGGAAGGGGATCCGCTCCTACGTCGACCGCAACGCCGGCCGCACGGTGGTGACGCGCGACCTCCAGAGCGCCCTGGAGGATGTGACGGGCGTCTCCCTGGGTCCCCTCTTCGACCAGTACGTCTACGGCGCCGGCCATCCCGAGCTCAAGGTGCGCTGGGATTGGCAGCCGGAGACCCGGCAGGTGCACCTGGAGGTGCGCCAGACCCAGAAGCTGACGGAGGAGACCGGCCTCTTCTCCTTCCCCCTGGAGGTGGCCCTGATCGGCGGAAAGGACACCGAGAAGGGGGCCGTGGTGCGCCGGGTGCCGGTGGCGGCCCGGGAATTCCAGGACCTCTACCTGCCGAGCGATGAACGGCCGCGGACGGTGGTGCTCGATCCCAAAGGCTGGATCCTGAAGACGGTGGAATTCAACAAGCCCGCGGCCGAGTGGGGGATCCAGCTCGCCGCCATTCAGGACCTCCCGGCCCGCCTGGAGGCCCTCCGCGCCCTGGGAGACCTCGGGGGGAGCGAGGCGGTGACGATCCTCGGCCGCGCCTTGAAGGAGGAGCCCTTCTACCTCGCCCGCCAGGAGGCCGCCAAGGCCCTGGGGACGATCGGCGGCGACCAGGCCCTGGAGGCCCTGCGCCCCGGCCTCGTCGACAAGGACAGCCGGGTACGCGCCGACGTGCTGGAAAGCTTCCAGCACTTCCCCACCCACGGCGAGCTCATCCCCCTGCTGCGCAAGGCCCTGGAGCAGGAGGAGAGCTACGCGGCCCGGGCCTCGGCGGCCACGGCCCTGGGCGCTTTCGAAGGCTACCGCGACCAGGTCGAGCCCCTGCTCCTCGCGGCGCTCGACCAGGAGAGCTTCCGGGAGCAGGTCCGCGGCGCAGCCTTGAAGGCCCTGGGCAAGATCGATCCCGACCGCGCCCTCGCCCCCGCCCTGCGCTTCGCGAAGTACGGCGCACCCGTCGACAGCCGTGGCGACGCTCTCACCACCCTCGCCGACATCGGCGGCCGGAGCTCCCGCCGGCGCGACGAGATCCGCAAGAACCTCGAAAGCTTGCTCGACGATCCCAGCTACGTGACGCGGGAGAGCGTCTACAGGGCCATCACCGCCCTGGGCGATCCCGCCGCCATCCCAGCCGTAGAACGCCGCGGCCGCTCCGAGGTCGAAATCCGCCAGCGGCTCCACGCCGAGCGGACCGTCCACGAGCTGCTGAAGAAAAAGGCCGAAAAGGAAAAGGAGGAGAAGGCCTTGAGCGACCGGGTGGAACAGCTCGAGCGGGAGTCGGAGGTGCTCAAGGAGCGGCTGCGGGTGCTGGAGGAGGTGAAGGACCCTCACCCCGGCCGCTCAGAGTGAGGGCCTACGGCGTCGTCCCGCTCCACGCCCCGAGGTTGCCGCTCTCGAAGCCGTCGCTGAAGAGCGGGTTCTGGGTCGTGCAGGTGCCGACGTTCGACAGGGTCACGGAGTCGACGTACCAGCCGGCCACCACGGTGTCGAGGTCGTCGCCGGCGTGCCAGCGCAGCTTGGCGGCGGGCGAGGCGGCGAAGGAGGAGAGGTTGACGTTGACCTGGGTCAGGGCGCCCAGGGTGCCGAAGCACCAGGCCCGTTTGCCGCCGATCGGGTTCGAGGCGACCGTGCTGACGGTGCCGTTGAAGCCCCCGGCCGTGAAGGCCGCATCCGGCACCACGGACCATGACGCGCCGCCGTTGGTCGAGATCTCCAGCGTGCCGCCGTCGAAGCAGGTGGTCGCGCTCTCGAACGCGAAGGTGTGCCAGAAAGAGAGGGTCGAGCTCGCCTGCGGCTGGAACGACGGCGAGACCAGGACCCGGTCCGCGACCGCTCCCTGGCTGGCGGAGAACCAGGAGTGCGTGGGCGACTTCGAGCGCGCGGTCGAGGTCACCCAGTCGTTGCTCCCCGAGACCACGGCGTGCGACCAGCCCGGGAGGTCGAAGCCGCCGAAGCCCTCGAACGTCTCGGTCAGGATGCTCGCGGTCGGACCGGTGGGCGCGGCGCTGCGCTCCACGACGTTGCTCTCTTCAGCCCCGTTCGAGCTGTCGATCGCCCGCACGACGTAGAAGTAGGTCCTGCTGCTCCCCACAGAGACGTCGCTGTACCCGGTGCCCGTGACTCCGGCGGCGAGCAGGTTCGCCGGTCCCGGCGTGAAGCCGGAGGAGGGGGAGCGGTAGACGCTGTAGGTGATCGGTCCGGGGCAGACGGGAGTAGCGGCCGTCCACGCGAGGTTGAGGCCGCAGGTCGCCGTCGCCGGGTTGGTGACGCTCGCGAGGCCCGTGAAATTCGGGGGCAGCGTGCAGACGCCGGTCGCCGTGGCCTCGACGCAGCCCGACGGCCCCGATTCGCAGTTGCCCGTGGCGTCGAGGCCCGTGACCTGGTAGGCGTACGTGACGGTGCCCGAGACGGTGCTGTCGGTATACGGCGAGGCGGGCACCGCGGTGGCGATGCGGTTGAAGGAGCCGTGCACGGCGCAGGTGCCGAGGGCCCGGTAGACGTTGAACGTAGTCGCGGCGGGCGCGCCGTTGCCCCAGGAGACCTGGATCTGGTTCGGGGCCGTGGCGGTCGCGGTGCCGATGGCCGGAGCGCCGGGGGGCGTGCAGGGGGAGTCCGTCACCCTCGCCGTCCAGATCTCCTCGCGCGCGTTGCTCCGCCGGTCGGTCCAGGAGGGGAAGAAGATGCCGGCGTAGCCCGACAGGCCGTTGTAATCCCCGAACTGGTTGCCCGTGTTGGAGCCCGCGGACGTCTCGTCCGTCTGCGCGGAGGTCACCTTGACCGCCGGCGTCCAGGTGACGCCGTCGTCGAAGGAGGACTGCATCCAGACGTCCACTTTCTTGCGGCCGGGATCGGCGACCGTGTCGTAGTACATGATCTCCAGCGCCCCGGTCGTCTCGTCCACCACCAGCCACTGGTTGAACTGATCGTTGAGCGAGGCTTGGTTGTTGATCATCACCGGCGTGGACCAGGTGGTGCCGCCATTGATGGAACGGGAGAACCAGATGCGGGTCTTGCAGGTGGAGGCCACGTTGGTCCCAGGTCCCGTCGAGGTGCACCCCGCGGCGCCCGTCAAGTCGGCCCAGGTGGCATAGACCAGGTCCTTGGTCGGCGTGCGATAGGCGCCGGCGGAGACGTAGATGAGCAGCTTGCGGGTGTTGAAGGACGGCACGCCGATCTCGAAGCTGCCGAACGTCGAGCCGATCTGCACAGGGGTGCCGTAGCGAGACGCCGCCGTTGGTCGATTTGACGACGAAGATCCTGCGGTTGCCCGTGGTCGGCCAGAAGCCGAACACGTCGCCGAAGGCGTTGGTCTTGACATCGGCGCCGATGGCCGTGCCGGTCGATTCCGCGCCGCTCACCTGGATGGGGGTCTGCCAGGAGCCGGCCGGCCCCGTGCGCCGGACCATGAACGCCGGGGTGCCGTTGTGCCAGATGACGTAGATGTTGTCCTTGAACGGCGAGGTGGCGCTGTGATCGACCCACATGATCTGTTTGTCGGCGTCCGTCTGGAAGCCGGAGAACGTGGCGTCGAAGGTCCAGGTGGCGCCGTTGTCGGTGGATTTGTAGGCCCGCATCTGGAGCACCGACCGGCTGGCGTCGATGCCGATAGTAGTGGACCAGGCGGTGCCGTCGGACGTCCAGTCCACCGTCGGATCGGAATGGAAGGCGTCGCCCGGCTGCAGGGGCAGGTTGGTCTGCCCCCAGGTGGCGCCGCCGTCGGTCGAGTAGAACTGGGCCTGCATGCCGCTACCGCCGATGTTGTTGGAAGCACCGATGATCTTCATCGGATCCCAATAGTTGACGCGGATATCGGACTCGCTGCGCGGCACGGTCTGGAGCCCCGAGATCCGCTTCTCGCCGGCAATGATCGACTTGTCGGGGAGCGACTTGCCGGGGAGCTCCTCGTCAGGATCGGGTCCCGCGTCCTTCTCCGGCACACCGGGTTTGAGATCCTGATGGGTGACCATCCACTCGTGCATCTCCTTGAGGACGTAGGGATAGCCGCCCGTGGGATCGGCCGCGGAATAGACCAACTCGGGATGCGCGCGGCGCCAGATCACCCGCAGCCAGAGAGGGATGCGGATCTCGTCCTTGGCCTCGTCGGGCCGCAGCAGGGAGAAGTCCTGGTTGGCAGCGATCAGCGCCTCGAGCGCGCTCTTGGGAATCACGGCGTCGGCCCGGAGCTGGTCGGCGAGCGAGGGCCAGGCGGGCTTCGCCCCCTCCGCGCCAGCGGGCAGAATGGCTACAAGAGCCAGCAGGAGGATCAGCGATCGCTTCGTCATGGTGCTCCCCGGGGTTTCAGGCCCGCGGAGGATACCATGGCCGGCCGGGCGTGCGCTAACTTTGCCTCGGAGCTGATATCGTAGGGAGAGCCTCGAAGGAGCACACTTTGCCCGACAAACCACGCCAGATCATCGCCCTGGGGGGCGGCGGGTTTTCCATGGAGCCGGAGAACCCGGCGCTCGACCTCTACATCCTGGCCCAGGCCCGCTCGGCCTCGCCTTCCGTGCTCTTCCTCCCCACGGCGAGCGGCGACGCCGACGCCTACGTCGTGCGCTTCTACCAGGCGTTCGCGGAGCACTCCTGCCGGCCCTCCCATCTTTCGTTCTTCCGCCGCACCCCGGACCTGCGGGCGTGCCTGCTGTCCCAGGACGTGATCTACGTCGGAGGCGGCAACACCAAGAGCATGCTGGGCGTCTGGCGGGAGTGGGGGTTGCCGGAGGTGCTGCGGGAGGCCTGGGGGGCCGGCGTCGTCCTCGCGGGCGTCAGCGCAGGCGCCATCTGCTGGTTCGAGCAGGGGCTGACGGATTCCTACGACGGGGATCTCCGTCCCCTCCAAGGCCTCGGCTTCCTCGCCGGGAGCTGCTGTCCCCACTACCACGGCGAATCCGACCGCCGCCCCACCTACCACCACCTCGTACGCCGCGGCGACCTCCTCCCCGGCTACGCCATCGACGACAGCGCCGCCCTCCACTTCCTCGGCGACGACCTCCACCGCGTCGTCACCTCCCGCCGGGGAGTGACCGCGTATCGCGTGGGGATGTCGAACGGGGCGGTCAAGGAAGAGGCGTTGAGGGTGGGGGAACAGGCGAGGGTGTGAGACGGTTGCGCCGGATGGCGGTTCCGATCTCTCACCCTCGACGGTTCGCACGGATCAATTCGGGTAAAGCTGGGAAACCGGCACGATCTGCTTCGGCACCGAGGCGCTGCTCCAGGAGAGGTGAATTTCCGCACCGCCGAAGTGCTCATAGTATTCGATCCGGATGTCGTAGCTCTGTCCGGCATTCAGGAAAATGGGTGTGCTCGGCACCTCGGGCCCGTACTGATCGAACCAGCGGTCCAGAAGGAGCTGCCCGTTGACCCAGAGCCTCACCCCGTCATCGCTGAAGAGATAGAAGGTGTAGGTGTCGGAGTACGGGACTCGCAACTTGCCGGTCCAGAGGACGCTGAAATTGTCAATATCGATCCCCGGTCCCGGGCTCCCCGTGTTCCAGAAGAAGTCGATCGGACCCTCGGTACGCGTCAGACTCGGGAAGCCGCTAAAGGATGTGTTGTTGTAATAGTCGCCCCGCAGGCCGGTGCCCACAGGGACACTGCCACAGGTGATCGATTTGGGCGAAGTCTCCAAGGTTGGTGGCCGTTCCTCCAAACTTGGCAGAGAGGCTATGGGTACGGCCGTCCTTGAGGCTCGCCGGCACGGTCCAGGTAAAGCCGTGGTAGCCGGCATCGCCCAGATAGGCGCCGACGTCCGGCCGCAACTGATTGGCCGCCACCGTGGTGAGATACGCAGGGCCGTCGTAGAGGTCGACGTTGATGACGGTGTTCAGACGGTTGTGGTCCGCTGCCCAGCCGGTCAGCGCCGAGCACGTGGCGGTGTCGAGGTAGCCCTCGTAGAACGTGTCGCCAGTGACAGTGATCGTGACGGGGGACGAAAGCGTCGATGCTCCCGCGTTGTCGGTGGCACGGGCGAGGAGTTGGTAGGTGCCTGCGGACACTTTGCTCCAGGTGACGGCAAAGGGAGCCTCGGTGTCGACGGCGAGGAGGCTCGAGTTCACGTAAAATGCAACCTGGGTCACCGTGCCGTCGAGGTCGGAGGCCGTGGCGCTGAGTTGAATGGTGGCGGGAGCAGTGAAGATCTGACCGGGAGCAGGAGAGGTCAAACTCACCGTCGGGTTCTGGTTGGCGGCAAGAGTCGGACCGTTTCTCAGTCAACGACCAGTCGTCGCTCACCACCCATTTGCCGACGGGGGCGGTACCTGCCAGATGGACGTTGGCAACGGTGGCCCCCGAAGGGCACAGTGAAGTAGCAGACTGCGACTCGGCACGCTGACCACGCGGCCGAAGCGATGCCGGGCACTGTTCGAGGCGCTGAGGACGTTCCCCAGTGACGTTGGTGTGTCAGTAGAGGTTCGCCGCCATTTCCCTTGGGTAGAGAGGGGCTGACCTACGAAATGATAGCTCCTGCCGGGGACCAGCGAAACATTTTGCGCCAGCTCCACATACTGTCCCTGGGGCTGGATGTAACCATCCCAAGGTGCCGCCCGGCGTCTGGTTACCGCAACAGCTTTCAACCGCCACGATCCCGGGCGCGGCTGCGGGCAATACTTGAACCACGGGCTGAGAACGCCAGTTTCGAAGTTCGGGTTCTGAAGCAAGTTGACCGGCTGGTTCAGCTTACTCAAACCAGACGTGGAATCCTGTTCGGGATCGCCAGGGGAGTCTTCGCTCTCACAGTCCGGATCGGTCGACGTGTTACAGAAGACCGGCCGCCTAATCTTGCCGTTCACCAGCGTGGGATCTTCGGGGCAGACACAGCTCGGATCGGTCTCCGTGTCGCAGACGCAGAAGAGCGGCCGTTTGACCTTGCCGTTGGCCAGCGTGGAATCCACGCCAGTCTCACCGGCGTGTGTAGACGCGCCTGCAGATCGTACAGCCCCTGTCAGGACGAGACTGGTGAATAATAAGGCGAGAGCGAGGAATCGTGTTTTCATGATCTTCTCCTCCAAGAGGCTTGTCCAGCCACCAACTGGTCGCCCGGCATCGGGCGCGTTGCTCTAGATAATTGATAACGGGGGTCTGAGACGACTTGGCTGGACTGCGGTCCCAGTGGAGGGGCGAGGACCGACGGAAACTAGAATGTGGGAGCGATCATTTCAGGGTGAGCAACCAGATGTCACCCTCGTCGACGCTGCGCACGAGGTAGAGGACGCGATCGTCTGAGCTCACGGTCAGATCGTTGTAGCTGGAGCCGGGGGGAGGGGACAGGATGTGCTTCGATCTCCGGCTCCGGGTGTCGAGAAGGAAATACTCTTCATCCACCTTGTAGACAAGCCGGCGGCTGTCGGACAGCCAGCATGGTTCTCCGCCGCGCTTGGTCACTCGCACGTAGCTCCTGTCCGCCACTGAGTATAGGGCAATGCCGGGAACCCGCGACCCGCCCTGCCGGTGCAGGATGCCCGCCAGCCACCTGTCGTCCGGTGACCAGGAAGACGCGGAGAAAGCCATGCCGCGGCCAGGCGGTGGGAGGAGCAAAGGACGGCGGTCCGCCAACGGCCGGGTGAGGTCGATCAAGACTTCATTATCCCCCTCGATGTAGCAGGCGAGCCGGGTGCCATCGGGGGACCAGACCGGATGAAAAACCGACCTGCGGGGGATGGCCGTCGCCTGCTCGAGGTGGCTGCCGTCCGAGCGGAGAATCCAGATATCGTACTTACCCCCGCGGTTCGAGGCGAAAGCGATGCGCGTGTCATCGGGCGACAAGCGTGGATGGCGGTTATTGAACTCGTCGCTGGTCAATTGACGCAGGCCAGTGCCGTCCAGGTGGACGAGGAAAAGGTTTTCCTTCGGCTCGGAGCTCTGGAATACGAGCCACCGACCTTCCTGGGAGCTATCGAACGTGCGGATCCTCAGGGAGTTCTGAACGATGGCCGTGGCAGGATTCTTGATCGTTCCACTCGCAGGGTCGAAGTCGAATTTCTCGACGACTGTCTTGGAATCATCGCTGGCGTAAGCGATGCGTCTGCCGTCGCCCGAGATGCTGAGCAGCATGCCCGCCTGGGATGAGGTAGTGACGGGCTCGGTCTCCCCCAGCACACGACCTGAGCGCTCGTCGATCGACACCCGCCAAAGATTCATGACGCCACTCCGGTTGCTCGCGAAGTAGAGGTAGCGCCCGTCGGGCGACCAGACCGGATTCCAGTCGATGCTGGGGCCATCGGTGACCCGGACGGCCTCGCCTCCGTTGGCGGGAAGGGTCCAGATCATCCGACGGCCGGAGTCCGAGATCCCCAAGTAGGCGATCCGCAAGTCATGAGGCGACCAACTGGGCTGCACAGCGTAGCCGCGGCTCACCCGGCGCGGTTCACCACCGGTCGCCACGTTGACCCGGAAGATTTCGCTTCGCTGCACTCTTCGGGCTCGCGGGTCGGAGATTCCCTCGGTAGCGAAGACGATCTCCTTGCCATCCGGCGACCAGGCAGGGTTGAAGCCGGAGTCGATGACACGCCGCACCGATTCTCCCGTTGCTCCCATGACGAAGATCCCGCCGCCGTCGCGCTCCGAGCGAAAAGCGATCTTCTGGCCGTCCGGGGAAAAGGCGGGCTGGGTGTCGTCCGCGGTCGAATCCGGGAGCAATTCCCGAGGGTTGCCACCGCCCACTCGTTGCGAGAACAGACGGCTACGGCCGCCGATCTTTTTGGCATAGACAAAGAAGCTGCCGTCCGGGGAAAGGCTGGGGAACCACTCCAGGCCCGGGAGATCGGTCAGGCGAGTCAGAGAGACCTGGCCAGAAACAGGGACTCGTCTTGCCTGACCTGCCATCCCGAAGGAGAAATCGCGAGCCCGAAATGACAATGAGCGTCACGATGAGGAGGCAGGCCAATGCCAGGAGTCGCCGGGTCAGGCCGTCAGTTCGCTGCCCGCCCTCACCGGCCACAGTGCGCTCCAAGGCGGAGAGGTCGGCCAGCAGTGCGCCCGCATTCGGGTAGCGATCTGCCGGCTTCTCCGCGAGCGTGCGGGAGAGCATGCTGTCGACCTCGGCCGGGACCGGTGCCGAATTCTCTCCCTGTTATGCTCTCACTCGCATCCAGGCGGCCGGCCGGTCAGCATCTCATGGAGGACGGCCCCGAGCGACCAGACGTCTGTGCGCGCATCGACCTCCTCGCCCCGTGCGTGCTCGGGCGACATGTAGCCGGGGGTGCCGAGAAGGGGGCCGCCTCGGGTCTGCTCGGGCAGCTTGGCGATGCCGAAATCGAGGATCTTGACGATCCCGTCAGCCGTGATCATCAGGTTGGCCGGTTTGATGTCGCGATGCACGATTCCCTGGCTATGGGCCTTGGCCAGGCCGCGAGCGACCTGCAGGGCGATGTGGAGGGCTTCCGCGGTCTCCAGTGGACCGCGCTCGAGCCTGCGCTTCAGGGTCTCGCCCTCGTAGCAGGCCATCGCGAGGTAGAGCTGCCCCTCGGCTGTCTCCCCGACCTCGTAGATCGTGCAGATGTTGGGATGGTCGAGCGCGGAAGCCGCCCGCGCCTCGTTCAGGAAACGCGCCTTTGCCCGCGAATTGGGTGTCAGCATGGGCGGTAGGAACTTGAGGGCGACTCTGCGCCCCAGACGGGTGTCTTCGGCACGGTAGACGACACCCATTCCGCCGATCCCGATCGGACCGAGGATGCGGTATCGCGAAGCCAACGAGCCGGCCATATCCGTCGCTCCCCAGCCCGCCGGCACCTCCTCGTCAGACATCTGACTCCCCCTACCCGCGGGCAAATCGGGCACGGTTTCCCCCAGGCTTTCCGGTGGAGTCGCCGACAACGGGCCCCGGTATGCGAAGTCGTCACTCATGAGCTGTTGCGCATAGCTGTCTGTCTCGCTTGACTCTTCATGGTACCACGACATACAGTATCAGGCCAAGATAAGCAGGCCCCAAGCTTAGGAAGGAGACAGCGCTATGAAGGAGAGGAAGGGCAAAAAACTTCGGCTTCGTCGGGAGACACTGCGGGAACTCGATGACTCGGAGCACTGGAAGGTCGCGGGAGGTGCGGAAACAGATACATGTACCATGTCCTCTTCCCCAACAGGCACCTTCGCGTGTTGTCACCCCCGCTGTCCACCAGATACGGTAACGGGATGTGGTACCTGCTGAGAGCCCTGGAGGGCTGTGCCCAACGGCCGCCAAGCTCACGATCTCGCCCGTTAGTATTCAGTGAGCCCTGTTCAGCGGCTCAGTGAACGGGAGACCGACGCGATGCCGAAGATGCGGCCCTCCACCAACTTCGCCACTCCGCACTACGCGGCTCATCATTGGCCGCGCCGCACCAGCATGCCGTCCGTGTTCACGGCGTTCGTCCGCAGCCTGCAGGGGGAGGAGACGCCGGATGCGGACCTCTTCCACGATGCATGGCATGGCCTGCGGGCCACGCTGGCGAACGAGATGAAGCGGCGAGGGCTGTGGCAGACCCCTCCCTGCTATCTGGGTGTCTGCGGTTGGGAGCGATGGGATTCCGAGGAGCCGAAGGCAAGCCCCAGGGAGCCTGGAGCGCTGGGAGAGCTGGTCGCCGACTGCTACGCGTTCATCTTCGTCGACCGGCTGCAGAGCCTCAAGCGGCAGCTCGCGGACAAACACAACATCGACGGCCTGGTCCTCCTCAACATCCGGCATTTCCTCCATGAGCGCCAGAAGGCTCACGACCCGCTCGGCTTCCGAGTCTTCGAGCTGTTGCAGACCGCGGTGGCGGATGCCATCTCCTCTGGCGCTCTCCACGTGCTCGGCGGCGACGAGAGAGTCCGCAGCAATACCCTTCTGGGCTTCACACCTGCCGCGGAGCCGCAGCCGGCGCCACTGGACCTAAGGCCTATCGCGGTGCGTTGGAACGACGAGCTCCTACCGGCTCTCGTCACCGCGCGCAGCCGTCAACAGACGGTGGTGGTCGAGCGGCTGCGGCGACGCCTCCTGGAGCTGCCCCAACAAGGCATCGAGGCCTTCCGCTTCAGAGATCTGCTGGAGCCCTTGAAGAGCGATGCGCGGCTGCGTTGGGCGGCGCTCCTCGGAGAGGAGGATCCCAAGGGCTCTGACGCACGCTCACGGGAAGCCCAGGGTCCGCCAGTGTTGCCGGAGACAGCCGTTGAATCCCGGCAGAGCTTCGAGTATCTGACGCGTTGCGTCTCAACCTCCATTCAGGGCATGGAAGCAGATCCCAAGACCCGCACCCAGCTTTCGGCGCTCTGGAACCATCTGCGACGGCAACACGGAGGTGACGAGACCGAAGAGCCTGATCTCGAAATGGACGGTGAACGTCAAGCCTCGTACCGCCAGCTCGCTGAACGCTTGCACATCCCTCGAGAGCGCTTCCCGGGGCTCTTCACGACCCTGAGGCAGCTCGTGGCGCGCTGCCGAACGAGTCGCAGATGAGGCGCACCCCTACCCCCCCACCGGCGCCGCGGTGAGGATCTCCTGCAGTTGGCCGGCCTCGACCGGCTTGACGAGGTGATGGTCGAAGCCGGCTTCCCGGGTGCGCCGGCGGTCGCTCTGCTGGCCGTAGCCGGTCACGGCCACGAGGACCGGCCTCCCCGGACCGGGGAGCTCTCGCAGCTTCCTGGCCACCTCGTAGCCGCTCATGCCGGGCAGCCCGATGTCCAGCAGCACGACGTCCGGCCGATACTCCGCCGCCCTCGCCAAGGCGGACGGACCGTCGTGAGCGATCTGGACGTCGTGTCCCCACATCTGGAGGAGAGGGCCATGCTCTCCGCCGCATCCTGGTTGTCGTCGACCACCAGCACACGCCGGGGGCGGGAGCTGGTGCCCGCGGAGCTCTCCAGGTCCGGGTCGGGTGAGACGTCCGGGGACGGCTCCGCCACGAGAAGCGGCAGGCGGACGACGAACTCGCTCCCCCGGCCGGCGCCCGGCGCTGTGGGCTTCGACCGAGCCGCCGTGCATCTCGACCAGCTTGCGCACCAGCGTCAGGCCGATGCCGAGGCCGCCCTCGGAGCGATCGAGCGAGCGGTCGCCCTGCGCGAACAGGTCGAAGATCTTGGGCAGCAGGTCGGCGGGGATGCCCATGCCGTTGTCCCGCACCCGGATCACGCGCCTCGCCGGCTCGGCCTGCTCGACCGCCAGCCGGATGTGACCGCCCTCGGGCGTGTATTTGGCGGCGTTGTTGAGCAGGTTCAGCACGACCTGCGCGAGCCGGGTCAGGTCGCCTTCGAGACGCGAGCGGCTCGTCGGGAAGGTCGATCTCCAGCGTGTGCTTGCGCGCCTCGATCAGCGGCCGGCTGGCCTCGACCGCGCTGCGTCACCACGGCGGCGAGCTCGAGCGGCTCCTTCACGCAGGGCGATCTTGCCGCTGGTGATCCGGCTGACGTCCAGCAGGTCGTCCACCAGCCGCGCCAGATGGCTGACCTGGCGGTCGATGACGTCCCGGGCCCATCGCATCCTGGTCTCGCTCAAGCCGTTCATGCTGCATCATCGCCACGGCGTTGCGGATGGGGGCCAGGGGATTGCGCAGCTCGTGGCCCAGCATGGCCAGGAACTCGTTCATCTGGCGCTCGGCCTGTTCCAGGGCTTCGACCCGTTTGCGATCGGTCATGTCCCGCGTGACCTTGGCGAACCCCACAAGCCGCCCGTCCGGGGCGTGCAGGCTGGTGATGACCACGTTGGCCCAGAAGGGCGTGCCGTCCTTGCGCAGCCGCCAGCCCTCGTCCTCGAAGCGCCCTTCCTTGCGCGCCATCTTCAGCTCGTAGGCGGGCCAGTCCCGCGCGATGGCGTCCGGAGGATAGAAGCGGGAGAAGTGCTGGCCGATGATCTCGCCGGCCGTGTACCCCTTGATCCGTTCGGCGCCGGCGTTCCAACTGGTGATGTAGCCGTCGGGATCGAGCATGAAGATCGCGTAGTCCTTGACCCCCTCGACCAGCAGCCGGAACTGTTCCTCGCTTTGGCGCAGCTTTTCGATCGCCATTTCGGTGCTTCCCCCGGAGTGGTTACGGCGGAGAGCCTGGCCAACCTCTTGCAGGAATTATACCTCCTGTCGGTAAGCCGCTGGCTTTGCGGGCTCTCTTCGCAAGATCCGCGGCACCCTGAGAAGTGAGGCGCGACTGGCCGCGTCCGACTCCAGGGATCTGAAAGGAGATCTTCATGAAGAGACGTTTCTTCCGCACCCTCAGCCTGGTGGCCGCCCTCTCGCTCTCCGCCTTCGCCGTGAGCGCCCAGTCCGGTTGGGTGTTCGAGGGCTGCTGGAATCCCTTCCCCTCCGGCACCTGCTATGACGTGTACCGCGATGCCTCTGGCAACTACTGGCGCTGCAAGGCCTGCGGCACCACCAAGAACCCCAGCCCCTCCACCTGCTTCCGGGTCAATCCGAACTCGACCGGATTCTGGTGCTCGTAGCCCTCACCATGCTCCCGCCCCCTCTCCCTCGCCGGGAGAGGGGGAATGGTTTGTCTGAATTTGTCTTCGCTCAAAAAGGTTCTATCCCTCCTCACCCGCCACCCGCGCCCGCTTCCCCAACCACAGCAGCACCGCCGCGAGCGCGCACGCCGAAGAAAAAGGCGGCGCCGCCGCCGATGGCAATGCCCGAGGCGTAGATCCCCTGCACCGGGGCGCCGGAGAGACGTCTTCGACGATCGCTGTCTGGCGGCTGGACATCGCACGCTCCTCCGGTCTGACGGGTACGATTGGCAGCCGGAGTATAACGAGCGTTTGGCCGATTCTCCTTTCTTGCTGTTTTTCCCACAGACGGCTCCCTTCAGGCGGGCTCGCGCACCCCTCTACTTTGCAGTCCGTTGTTCGGACCGCCCTCGACTCTGTGAAAGGAGAAGTCTTCATGGCGCAATGGAAACGCTGGAGCATGAGCCGGAAAGTCCTCTTCCTGACCGTCGTCCTCGCCGTGGTCGCGCTGACGGCCTGGGCCGCCAATCATCATCACGCCCCCATGGCCACGGCCACCGCGGTGGACACCACCGCGGACACCACCGCGGCAACGGCCGAGCCGACCAAGGCCGAGTCCCTCGATGCGGCCATGCCGCCCCCGACCCAGGTCATGATCCAGAAGACGTCGGCCTTCCCCGATATCGGCAACGTCCTGGTGATGGTGACGCTGTCGAAGGCCCAGTTGGATCGCAAGACGAGCGACGGCACGCGCGACTTCGTCACCATCGGCTTCCAGGATCAGGAGGTGATCCTGCGTGACGACGGCCAGGGCGGCGACGCCACGACCGGCGACGGCGTCTTCACCGGCATCGGCGACGTCGACGACGCCGATCTCCAGGCCCGCGCCGACAGCGATCGCAATGCGCTGGCCAACCGCGGCAGCAAGCAGTCCCCCCTCTTCATCGGCCGTCTCAACAAGGGCAACTCCAACCCCGTGGCCTTCGATCTCGCCGGCTTCCAGGCGGGAAGAGCGGTGCCGTTCGGCCCGCCCGTGGCCTTCGTGGCCCCGGAGACGACGCCAGGAGCGACGACCATGGCCAAGGCCGTGGTCCTCGGCACCAACCCCTTCCAGGAGCGCGTGCTGATGATCCGTGACCTGGCGGTGGTGACCGATCCCGTCCGCACCTGGAACCCCTGCACCGGCGCCGGCAACCCCAACGGCGTCTGGACCTTCAACCACCTCATGACCCAGATGGCCAACCAGACGGCGAGCGGCATCGATCCTTCGATTTTCGTCGAGCGGTGGCTCGCGCACTGGCAGGCCAACCAGACCATCAACACCCACGTGGTGCCGGCCCGGCTGCAGGTGAACAACATCATCCTCAATCCCTGGCCCAAGCGCCCGGACACCCACATTGACCTGGCGCAGTCGCCCTTCCGGTTGCTCGCCATCGTCTCCAGAGTCGACCTGCGGCGCACCACCTCGGGCGGCGGGAGCTACGGCGGCAGCGCCACCGGTAACTTCCTCGACGCTGGCGAGGCGCGCTTCGTCTTCGGTCTGGTGGACAAGCGGTTCGGCTGCACCGTCAGCCCGTTCGCCGTGATCTTCGAGTACCGGGTGCCCAAGTGCGAGTGCGAGTTGGTGAAGCGCTGGGCCCAGGGCTGGGTGAACCTCGCCGCTCTGGTGCCGGGCACGGCGGCCTACAACGACAGCCTGCAGGTGCTCACCGAGCAGTTCGTGCGCTCCAACGCCAACCCCACGAAGCCCAACGGCAGCGCCCTGGGCCAGTTGCGCACCAACGAGATCTCCCTCGCTGGCCCGTGGGAGCTGCGCGAATTCCAGCTCACCCAGTTCCCGTTCTCCTTCTTGAACGAGACCACGGCGGCCGACACGGCGATCGACGCGTTCAACAACAGCGTGACCTTCGACAACTGGATCCTGACCGCGGTGGCGCCCGCTCTCACGCCCCCCAACTTCCAGGATCCGATCCCGGGAGTTCCACTTTTCTTCGGCGGCAACAACTTCCTGGGCTCCAACCCGCAGACGCTCGGCACGAACTTCTTCTGGCGGGTGACCAATCCGCTGGTGCCGGCCTTGAGCGCCTCCGGCGGCGCCAATCCCACCAACTGGGGCCGGCACCGCGCTTCGCTGGCGGCCTGCAACGGCTGCCATGGCCGTGAGTCCCGGCCCGCCTTGACGGTGGCGCCGTTCGTCCACGTCGATCCCTCGACGGCGTTCGGCCTGCCGGCCAACCTCTCGGAATTTCTCACCGGCGTCAACGCCCTGCCGGATCCCCAGGAGGTGGGCGGCCTGCCGCCGCGCGACTTCGACGACCTGGCCCGCCGCGAGATCGACATCCAGCAGGTCGCCAACATGACCTGCATGGGCTTCCAGCCCGTCAACCTGGCCGCGGTCCAGGCCTCCCTGCGCTCTACCGGCAAGCTGCCCCCCGACCCCTTCGCAGGGACCATACCCTCGCACCACAAGGTCCCGGTGGGCGTCTCCGACTTCAAACGCAACATCATCACCGAGGTCCACTAACGCACGCCCCAGCCCCTCTCGAGTTGGAGAGAGGGGCCGGTTTTCGTACATAGAAAGGAGATCTACATGAGATTCATTGTGTGGTCCATCCTGCTATTGGCCCTGTCGCTCCCCGTCCAGGCGCAATCGCGCTACGAGCCGAGACCCGGAGAGAAGGTGGACGAAGAGAAAGGATTGGCCATCCGTTCGGCGACGGACGTCTCTGCGCAGGGGGCGACCGGCCGGAAGGCCTTGCAGAACAAGGCGATCACGTGCTCGCTCACCTTCAGCCCGGCCGCCGTCAACAACGGCCAGACGAGCACTTACACGGTGTCTTATGGCGGCACCGGCTGTGTCAACGGCCGGATCGACGAAGCGGTCACCCTGAACTGGGTCTCGACGGTTGCCGACTTCGGCGAGCTCACGGTGAGGAAAAAGAGGCTCTTCATTCCCTCCGGATGCCTGGCCGCCTCCTGGGAGGAGGTCGTCGCTCCCTCGGCCCTCGGCATCAACGGCGCCGTCACAGCCCAGTTGGAAGTCCGCGACTGGACCGGCTCCACCCTGATCTGCACGGCCACCGGCACCCTGACGGTCTTCTGATTCGCTCCGCTGACCATCCGGCCCCCTCTGCCAGAATCTGGAGAGGGGGCCGGGTTTCCCTGACCGGAATCACTGCCGCGCGTGCGAGCTCCGGATCAGCGCCACTTCCGGGGGATCGTCCACGTACTCCTGAACCTCCAGGCCCGGGGCCACGGGCAGGTGCAAGGTCAACAGGAAGTCCACGACGTCCTGCTGCTCTTCCGCCGAAAGGTTGTTGGTAAAGGCTTCGATGATGGGGTTGGCCTCGCTCCCTCTCCCGGCGTGGAGAAGGATGGCGTCCCGCAGGGTTAGGGCACGGCCGTCGTGGAGCCAGGGGCCGGTGTCGGCCACGCCCCAGAGCGCTCGGGTGAGGAACAGGGGACGGTCGATGCAGATGCCGGCCACGTCGCTCCCCTGCTTGGCCCGGTCCGCGAGATGGTTGCCCATGTCATGCTGCTTCAAGTCGCTGAACAGCGGCACGGACACGGAGCCGTCCGCCTCGGGCTTGAGCCGCGGGTACACGTAGGCCGGCACCTCGCTGGGCACGCCGGGATGGCTGAGGTCGATGGTGTAACCCGGCAAAGGATTGGTGGCGTCGAGCTGGTCCAGGGCCGCGTCGATCGCCCGGTCCAGCGCGTCGAGGTCGTCCGTGGGCAGGGCGGTTTCCACCTGAGGACGGACCTGGCGGATGCGGCCTTCGACCTGCTGGAAGGCGATGAGCTGGGAGTGGGCAGGAACGGGATCCACCAGCCCGGCGTCCAGGTTCCGGCAGTCCGCCAGCGGTCCGGGCCCGGGATTCAGGACGAAGAACTTGGGCGTCTGGAGCGGCAGCGACGGCCGGTGGCAGGTGGCGCACATCTCGCCGGTGAGCCGGGACTGGAGGGACGGATCGGCGGACCGCCCGCGGAAGATCTCCTCACCCAGCCGGACCCGGCGCAACATCTCCGGATCTTGCGGCAACACCTGCTGCGGCGGCCGCGTCATGCCGATGAAGGAGGTGATCGCCGAGACGTTGCCCAAAGAGACCTCGCGATGCTTGCCGTCGAGGTCGCAGTCCAGGTCGCCGTACTTCTCCACCGCCTGCATGCTCAAGTGGAAGTCCATGGCGTCGCGGACGAAGTGGCGGATGCTCGATGAAATCCCTTTCCATTGGAAGGGACGCACCACGAGATCGCAGGCCACTCCCTGCACACCGCGCACGTCGTCGACGAAGCCCGCCTCGCCGAAGGTCGCCTGCTGCGGCGTCTCCCCGGCGCAGAGGTCGTCGCAACCCACCACCTTGGCCGCGCCGCCGGTGTACGTGGTCTTGAACACGCCGAAGCTCATCCCCTTGCTCTTGAGCGCCACCTGCTGCTGCGCTCCGGGATGACGCTTGGCCGCCACTCGCGCCGCGCTGCGCTGGCGGGCCAGGTCTTCATAGATCTCCACGCCGAGCTGCTGGGTGTAGCCCGAGCCGAAGACGTGGGGCGGCTGGCGAATGAAAAGCGTGAGGTCGCTGGGGAAATTCGGATTGATGAAAGCGTTGCTGTTGGACCCGGCCGAGCCACCGGCCGAGCCGGGCTTGCGCAACTGGGCGCCGGTCTTGGAGCCGGGCTCGGCATAGGTGCCGATGGTATTGTGACACTCGTAGCAGCTCTGGGAATCGAGGCCGTTCATTCGCAGGAACGGGTACTCGGGTGCCGCGGGCGGATAGAAATCCCGGATCTGGTGATGCCGGGGACCATCCGGTGCCTCGCCGTAGCCGTCGCCCTGGCCGGTCGTCGCGTCATAGGGCAGATACGGCACGCTGAAGAACTGTCCCCCCGATTCCAGCACCTTGTACAGGGGGTACTCCCCACGCTGGAGCTTGATCTGATCGATATCGACCTGCGGCGAAAAGACCGGGCTCTGGGCGTGGGCCGGCTGGAGCCCTCCGAGCATCGTCACCAGCAATCCGGCGAGAACGGCCCCCCGGACGAGCGGACTGCGCCTGCATTTCTTGACCATGAGATCTCCTCCTTTCGACGAGCCGGAGAGAGAGCAAGGGCCGCACCAGGGCGGAAGGAAGAAAAATCTTTCGGATCTCGAAGAAAATAGGCCGGTCGCCGCCCCGGGCAGCGACGTCGCCGGCCAGGGCTGACATGTCAGTGACGTGTCGGCGACGTGTCGTCACCGAGACCCACTAGGCTACACCCCGGCCCCTGTGCCACAATCTGGAACGTGTTTGCCAGGAAAAAATCCTCTCTCCCTCAGAGGGTGCTGGGGAGGACGGGGATCAAGGTACCCATCCTCAGTCTGGGCACGGCTCCATCCGGGCATCGTCTTGAGAAGGATGCCGTGGCGTTCTATCACCGGTGCCTCGACGCGGGAGTCACTCACCTGGACACGGGGCCGGAATGCGGCGGCTTCGGCAAGGCGCAGGTCTATCTGGGCCCTATCCTCAAAAAGCGGCGCCAGGAGGTCTTCATCGCCACCCGGTGTTGTGAGCCTGACGGCGAGCAGGCGCTCAAACAACTGAAACGAAACCTGGCCGACCTGCAGATCGATCGCGCCGACCTGGTCTATGTACAGAGCATCGGCGACGACAGGATGGCGCCGGAGAAGATCTTCGCCCGCAACGGCGTCTGCCAGGCCCTGGAGAAAGCCCGCCGTGACGGATTGACGCGCTGGCTCGGCGTCAGCGGTCACAATCGACCCTGGCGGTTCCTGAGAGCCCTGGAGGAATGGGACTTCGACGTGATGTTGAACGCGGTCAGCCTCATATCCCGGCACATCTACGGTTTCGAAGAGCAGGTCTGGCCGGCGGCGGCCAGCCAGGGCATCGGCTTGCTCGCGATGAAGGTCTTCGGCGGCGTCAAGGACAGCGCCAAGAGCGCCAAGGGGGCCCACCTGCCGGACGCTCTGAAGCCGGCGGCCCTGCGCTATGCCCTCGGCCTGCCCGGGGTCAGCGGCGTCGTCCTCGGCATGTACGATGAAGCGGAGCTCCGGCAGGCCCTGGCCTGGGTTCGATCTTTTACGCCACTGACGGCCGAGGAGCTGACGTCGCTCGACAAGCCGGCCCGCGATCTGGCGGATCAATGGGGAGAGCTCTACGGGCCGGCCTATCCGGAGAGCGGAGGGATTTCGAGGTAAGAGGCGAAACGATCGTCCTCCATGGCCTCGACGAGAATCCCCAGGGCGTGTTCGAAAGCGCGGCGGGTGACGTCCAGAGCCTCCCCGTCGTGGGCAGCGCTCGGCAGGAGCAGGTTCTGAGTGGTCAGCACGCCCTGTTTGAGCAGCTCCTGCTGTACGAGCGTCCGCATGAGCGTGCGCCGCCGCCCGTCGGCTTCCGTGAAGGCGAGCATCATGCGAAACGGCGGACCGATCACTGCAGCAGGGATGCGGAGATGCTCGCAGATCCCGTTGATTGCCGCCCGCAGCCGGTTCCCGAAACCCCATATGAGAGCTGGTACGTCCTGCTCCCGGTAGATGCTCAGAGCCTCTCGTGCCGCCGCGAACGAATACACCTCTCCCTTGAAGGTCGGTTCGTAGAAAATCCTGCCGATGGCGGAGTTGAAGATCTCCCGTCTTCCGATCAGCGCCGACAGCGGCATGCCGGCGGTGAGCGCCTTACCCAGACAGGTGAGATCCGGAACCACGCCTGCAGCGTGCTGCACGCTACCGCCGGGATAGCGGAATCCCGTCATGATCTCGTCGAAGATGACCAGGGCACCATGATCGTGAGCCAGGTCCTGCATCTCCTTCAGGAAGAGCGGATCCATATCCTGGATGGGCCCGCTGCTTCCTTCGATCACACCGGCCGGCTCCAGCATGACGGCAGCGACCTGCCCGCGATGGACGTCGAGCAACTGGGCCAACTGCTCCAGGTTGTTGGGGGCGAAGGGCAGGAGCAACGGCTCACCCCGCGCGGGAATCCCGGTCGCAGAGAAACCGTACCGCTCGGCGTACCAATCCTGCCAGCCGTGATATCCGCAGTGAAGGACGACCGGCCGGCTCGTGTGGACGCGAGCGAGGCGCACGGCCGCCGAGCAGACATCCGAACCGTTCTTTCCGAAGGTCGCCGCCTCCGCGCCGGGAAACATTTCACAGAGCCTCTCGGCGACCTCGGGCATCAGGTGATGGGTCAGGGTGAGGATGGCCCCTGAAGAGAGAGCGCCCGCGACAGCGCGCTGAATCCTTTCGTTGGCGTAGCCGAGAAGCGCACACCCCCAGCCCATCAGATAATCGACGTACTGGCGCCCTTCCAAGTCCGTGAGCCGGCACCCGGCGGCCTCACGGGCGAACTGCGGATAACCCGCGCCGCCGCTGCTCCAGGACATTCCATCGCACGGCAGCCAGGTGCGTGCGTGGGTCTCGAGGACCCGGTCCCTGAGGCGGCGGGTCGCGGTCCGTTGCGGCTCCACAATGTCGAACGGAACCTGCAGCGGCCGCACACCCCGCTGCTCGAAGGTCGTTCCGCCTTGTTCCTCCAGATCGAATTTGAATTCGTGGCGGCCGGTTTCATTCGCCGTCCGGAAGACCCAGTGCAGGGTGACGCGATTCCCAGGGTCCACCGGGTGCGGGAGCTGCAACTGGGAAATCCGCGTGCCATCCAGATCGATCGACACTTTGACGACATCCGGTTGCCACGCCGTCCTGCCGCGATTCTCGATGGACAGCCAACACGTGCGCAATTCGCCGCCGGGCAGGCGGGGCGGGAAGTTGTGGTCGATATAAACGGCGGCGTGCTCGGGGGGCTGCGCATCGAGTTTCTCGGCGGGGCTCATGCGAGATCACCTACCTGGCGCGCTGCCAGGCTCCGTAGGTCAGACCTCCCGTCACCTCGATCGTGGTGCCGTTGATCGCCTCGTTTTCGATCACGTGCCGGATGGTCGCAGCGAGCTCCTCCGGCTCGACCAGGCGGCCGAGATGCACGTCCTTGAGGAGACCGTTCAGGGCCGTCTGGCTCAGGCTCCTCAGACCCTCGGTGGCGGTATAGCCGGGCGCGATTCCGACCACTCGAATGTTCCTGATCCCACACATGTGGAACTCGCCCACGAGGATTTTCGGCCAGAGAGCGACGGCGGCTTTGGTCGAGGAGTAGTTGATCTGGCCCGGCTGGCCGGTCCCGCTGATGGATGAGGTCACCAGCAGAACGCCCTTCCAGCCGTTGTCCGCGATCCGGCGCGCCGCTTCGCGCAAGGTGATGAATGTGCCCACGAGGTTGACCTCCATCACCGCGCGAAACTCGTCGCTGCTCATCACGCGCCCGATCTTGCCGGTCGCGGGGTCCGGGCTCAGCATCAGTCCGTCGCGAATGATGCCGGCGTTGGCAAAGACGATATTGATGGCACCGAATTTCTCGATCGCGGCATCCATGAGCCTCGCGACATCCTCGTCCCTGGTGACGTCCGCCCTCACCGCAGTCGCCTCTCCTCCCGCGGCCCAGATATCACGGACCGATCGGTACAGGTCTTCCGCCAGGACGTCCCCCAGGACCACCTTGGCGCCGCTGGCGGCCAGCGACTTGGCAACCGCGAGACCGATCCCCCGCGCGCCACCCGTGATGACGGCGACACTACCTGCGATGTTCACGTACGTCCGCGCTCATTGCAGTCGAATTGGATATTGACCCTCGCGCTGTTGAGTATATCATAGGGAAGATGGAGATTGCCGAAGGTTGAGCCTGAGCCCCTCCAGACGGGAACGTCGATAAAACTATCCGCAAACCACTGGATCGCCAGCGGCTCCTTGCCGTCGGCGATCGTCTCGTCGCTGACGTCCTTTCCCGTGCCGTAGTTGATCTGCGCTCCGGGCCATCGGTTGACGCTGAGCACCGCGACCAACCGGCTTCCTGGCTGGAACCTGCGGCTGGTCAGGCGCCCGCTCTTGAAATCCAGTCGTTGGCGCCGGCCTGGCGTCAACAACTGGCGATGGCTGCGATCCTTCACAAAGCTGGCGCGCGCCATGTAGAAGGAGAGCGTGACGTACTCGCCCTTGGACGTCAACTCGTAGAGATCGATGCGGAAATCCAGGTCCTTCTTGTTGGCGATGAAATCGAGCCGGCCGGAGAACAGGCCGGAGAGCTCGATCGGCTTCGGGAACGGATCGCTCATGAAAACAACGCCGTTCCAACTGTCCAGATTCTTGTCGACGATGCCGTTGCTGGGCGACATGCGGTCGACGTCGGAGCGATCCGCGAGATCGACCTTCAGCGAGACGGAGGCTTTGCCCGCAGGCTTCCGCGGGCTGAGCCGGTAGGCGTCTCCGGTCCGCGACGCGCTCAGGTGGAACCTCAGCGTCTGATTCCCCATTGCGGCGAGCGACGGGGCATGCCTCCATTCGTTGGCACCCATCACCTCATAGTTCACCTTGTCCTTCAGCAGAGGAGGCTTGGGACCGCCTTTGAAAACGTAGTCGAACCATTGGTAGCGAAGCTCTCCGATGTCGATCTGCGCCACCGGGTCCGTCTCATAGCCTTGCAGAACCGTCAGGGCGTCGCCCAGGCGGCTGAACGTTCCGCGCTGCCCCCGGACATGGTCGTAGGGACCGATGACCAGATAGTGCTCGGCGTCCCGAAGATATTCATGGTGCTGGCTGAAGTAGTAGAGAGCGCCGATCTGGCCGCCGTCGTAATAGCCGGTGGTGGTGAGGACCGGAATCTTGATGCGGGCGAATTCCTGCCGGTAGGGAATCATGGCCTGCCAGTAGGCGTCGTAGCTCGGATGGTCGCGCCACCGGTCGAAGAACGGATTGGGCGTGCCCTCGATCTTGTCCAGCGCGCGGTAGGCCTGGCCGCTGACGTACCACTCGCGGTTCATCCGCCACCAGCGCCCCCGATCGTTGTAGGGCGCATCGTCGAGCGTTTTGTTGGTCGTGGTATAGAAAGGCCAATAATAGACGAAGCTCTGGAACACGTTGCCTTCCATGGGCACGTCGATCCCCGGGGCCGCCGTCACCGAAGGCATCAGCGCCTTCAATGCCTTGGGCATGTGCTTGGCCGCGGCCCACTGGGTGAAGCCCTCGTAGCTCCCCCCGTACATGCCGACGCGGCCGTTGCTCCACGGCTGCTGGCTGATCCAATCGATCAGAGCGGCCGCATCAATGCCGTCCTTCTCGTAGGGCACGGGCTTGTCCGGGCTGCACCCCTTGCCGCGCGTCAAGCCCTCGACGCCGGCATAGCCGTTCGACGCCGTGCGCCGGGCTTCGTCCATCACCGTATTGGGATTGGCATAGATGGTGAAATTGAGCAGGGCCGTAAGACGGCCCGAGACCGAGCGCGGCCGGACCACGAGGGCGCAGACCGTCGCGCCATCCGGGGTTTTGACCGCAACGTCCTTCTCGATGACGTAGCGTCGTTGATCGTCCTCGGCGATCAGGGGCGCGACGAGCGGTGTGACACTCCGAAAGGTTTCTTCGACCTGATAAACTCGAATCAGAGTCAGCGCATCGGCGAGCGAGACGGTGCTCTTGCCTTTCTGCTGCGCCAGCGCCTGGCTCAAGGCCTGCTGCATTGAAGCTGGGTCGGCGCCAAGCGTGCGCATCACCAGAGCCGACGTCCGATTGTCCAGCCGGCCGAGGGTATCGCGGAACGAGCGCTGGAAAGCCTCCTCGAAAGTCGCTCCTTCCTCGCTCTGCCTGGCCCTGGCAAAGATCTCATACAGGACATAGGCCGCCCCGGTCTGTGGAGAAACGCTCTCCCCTAGGGCGCGCAGCGACGACAGGCTCTCTCCCGCTTCCGCGTACTGGCCGGCGGCGATCTGCAAGCGAAACAGGTTGTCGAGATACGTTCGGCGATCGTCCTCGCGGTAGACGGCCATCACCTCGCGGGCCAATCCGGGCATGGCCTTCTCATCCCGGAACTCGAACGTCTGCGCTGCGCAGGGCAGGGCCAGCAGAAACAGAGCTAAGAACCAGAACGGCTTGAGCATGAGTCTCAGGGTCATCAGTTCCTTCTCCGCTGGTTCCTGATCCGGTCCAGGAGCTCCCCCTTCGTGCTCGTCCTTGCTACCGCCGTTCGACGGTGGCCAGGAGCACGATGGCTCCGCTGGGCGACACCTTCTTGACACGCGGCAGCCATTCACGCCGATGCTCCAACACGGTGTGCAGGTACTCGAGAACGTATACATCCTTGCCACCGACGGCCACGGCCGTCGGTGACCATGGCGGGGCCGCGCGCAGCACGGGTTTGGTCTTGCCTTGCGCCTCAACTCTGAGCACCGCGCTACACCCGGTGGCCGCGACGAAGACCGTGCCGTCCGCGGCCACGGCCAGACCCCGCAGATACGGACCCAGGGGCGCCTCCCAATCCGGCGGCCGGACACAGCCAGGCACTGTGACGTTGGACGCCACCGTGGAGAGGGTGCCCTGCGGGTTGATCCTGCGGATGGCCTGGTTCTCCGTGTAATGGCCTGGTTCTCCGTGTAGTAGATCGAGCCGTCAGGTCCGGCGGCGATGCCATTGAGCCACTGCAGCGGTCCGCTCTCGGTGGCCGCCGGCAGCGTGGCGAAAACGGCACGGGCTCCCGACGGCGTGACGCGAAAGATCCGCAACCGCCCATCGCTCCCCCGCTCCGGATAATACAGAGCACCGTCGCGACCGAGAGTCACCGGGTAGTCGCTCGATACGATCAGTGTGGGGTCGGCGCCGACCGCCTTCATCTCCGCCGCCGGCGACGACGGCAGGCGCGTTTTGGCGAAGCGTCCGTCGACATCGATCGCCAGCCAGTGAAAAGCGGGCCCCTCGCGCTGCGCGAGCCGGCCCTGGGCATCGATCCTCCACACCCCCTGCCCCGTGTCGATGAAGTACACCTGACCCCGCCGGTCCACGACGATGCCCGACCCGGGATGCGCGAAAACCGCCGTGATCGCCACGCTGGCGGTCACGAGCGCGATGAGGAGGCTCAGGATGCTCCGGCGAGGTCGTTGCATGGCTCCGCTCCTTTCCACAGCCGCTTTGTGCGACCCCGGAGACTATAGCGGATCGAGCCGTTGCCAGCGGGCGCCTCATCGACAATTCCCAGAGACTCCGTTATCCTGGGCCGAAAAAGGAGGTTCCGTCATGAAAAAGCAAGCTCGCCGCCTGACCTTGAACCGCGAAACGCTGCTCCGCCTCGAGGAGGCACCGCTGCGGAGGCTGGTCGCAGGTCGTGCCGTGATCTTTCCCGAAACCCAGGAGCCGGCCTGCTTCTCGCCGCTCTGCGGGCCGACCTACTGGGAGACCTGTGACACGGTAATCACTGGCTGACGGCGTCGTGGAGGTGTCCCATGAGATCGTCGCTCCGTTTCCGCCTGAATGGCCGCCCCACCTCGCTCGACACCGACGACGACCGCAAGCTCCTCTGGGTGCTGCGCACCGACCTGGGGCTCACCGGCGCCAAGTTCGGCTGCGGCGCCGGGGCCTGCGGCGCCTGTACGGTGCTCATCGACGGCAAGGCCGTCCGCTCGTGCGTCACCCCGGTGAGCGCGGTACGCGACCGCGAGGTCACGACCATCGAGGGGCTGGCGCACGAGGGGACCCTCCATCCGCTGCAGCAGGCCTTCCTCGAGCACGGCGGCTTCCAGTGCGGCTACTGCACGCCGGGGATGATCCTCACGGCCGCCGCCTTCCTGCGCGAGAGCCCGACGCCCAGCCGCGAGGCGATCGCCGACCGGCTGGAGCACAACCTCTGCCGCTGCGGCGCGCACACCCGCATCCTCGACGCCGTCGCAGCCGTGGCTCAGACGAAAGGAGATCAACCGAAAGGAGATCAATCGAAAGGAGGCAAGCCGTGAGCGCGGCGCTCGATCCCAGCCCTGACCTTTCGCGCGGCTTCGACCGCCGCCAGTTCCTGAAGCTCTTGGGCGGCGGCATCGCCATCGTGGTCACGGCGGGACCGGCCGAGCTCTTCGCAGAGGAGCGGCGGCGGATGGTCCCCGAGGACCTCAACGCCTATCTCCTGATCGGCGAGAACGGCCGCGTCACCATCTTCTCCGGCAAGGTCGAGATGGGGCAGGGAGTCCTCACCTCGCAGGCGCAGATGGCGGCCGAAGAGCTCGGCGTAGCGCTCGAATCGATCGACATGGTGCTCGGTGACACCGACCTCTGCCCCTGGGACATGGGGACCTTCGGCTCGCTCACCACCCGCATGTTCGGGCCGGTCCTCCGTGCCGCCGCGGCCGAAGCGCGCACCGTCCTCTTGAAGCTCGCAGCGGAAAAGCTTGGAGCTGCGAAAGCGGACCTCGCGATCGAAAACGGCGTCGTCTCCGTGAAGGGCGATCTCAGCCGCAAGGTGACCTACGGCGAGCTCGCTAGGGGTAAGAAGATCGCCCGTCTGATCGATGAAAAGGCGGTGCTCCGCTCCGTCGCCCAGTTCAAGGTGATGGGAAAATCGCCGCGCCGGTTCGACGGACGGGACAAAGTGACCGGTGCCGCCAAGTACGCCGGCGACATGCGTCCTCCCGGCCTTCTCTACGCCCGCATCCTCCGCCCGCCCGCGCACGGCGCCACCCTCGTGAAGGTCGACACCGCTGCCGCCGAGCGCCGCCCCGGGGTGAAGATCGTGAAGCTCGGTGATCTCGACGGTCCCGACGGTCTCGTGGCCGCCCTGCACACAGACCCCGAGGCCGCGGCCACAGCGCTCGAGGACATGAAGCCCGAGTGGAAGACCGAGCCCCTGGACCTGGACCCTGAAAACATTTTCGATCACATCGTGAAGGTGGCGACCCAGGGCCAGGAGAGAGACCGTCACGGCGACGTCGCCGCCGCGAAGGCCGCGGCGACCCGTCTCTTCGAGTCCACTTATCGCAAGGGTTACGTCGCCCATGCCGCCATGGAGCCGCACACTGCCGTGGCCGAGCCGAAAGACGGCCGGGTCACCGTCTGGGCCTCGACCCAGACCCCTTCCCATTGCGGGATCAGATCGCGCAGGCCTTGAAGGTCGGATACGCAGAAAGTGCGAGTGATCACGCCCTATCTCGGCGGCGGCTTCGGCGGCAAGAGCGCCGGCCGGCAGGCGATCGAGGCGGCGCGGCTCGCGGTCGCCACGGGCCAGCCCGTGCAGGTGGCCTGGACCCGGGCGGAAGAGTTTTTCTATGACACGTTCGATCCGGCCGCGGTGGTGAAGATCACCTCAGGCGTAGACGCCAACGGCAAGATCACCCTCTGGGACTACGCCGTCTACGCCGCTGGCGATCGCGGCGCCGCCCTCTTCTACGACATTCCCAACGCCCGCATCCAGGCCTTCGGCGGCACCAACTACGGACCGCAATCGGGCTCCAGCATCCACCCCTTCGCCACCGGACCGTGGCGCGCCCCCGGCGCCCGTATGAACGTCTTCGCCATCGAGTCACAGATCGACCTCATGGCCGTCACGGCCGGCATCGATCCCCTCGAATTCCGCCTACGCAACATCTCCGATCCTCGCATGCGCCAGGTGCTCCAGGCGGCCGCCGACGCCTTCGGCTGGAAGAGCGCCAAAGCCTCAGGGAGAGGACGCGGAATCGCCTGTGGCATCGACGCCGGAACTTACGTGGCCCTGATCGCGGAGATCGCCGTGGACGCGGCCACCGGCACCATCAAAGTCGAGCGGGTGGTGGCGGCGCAGGACATGGGGATCATCATCAACCCCGAAGGCGCCAGGATGCAGATGGAAGGTTGCATCACCATGGGCCTCGGCTACGTGCTCTCCGAAGAGGTGCGTTTCCAAGGCGGCGAGGTCCTGGACCAGAACTTCTACAGCTACCGCCTGCCGCGCTTTTCGGCTCTACCGAAGATCGAAACCGTGCTGGTGAAAAACGACGACGTCGCACCGCAGGGGGGCGGCGAGCCGGCGATCGTGCCGCTGGGAGGAGCGGTGGCGAACGCGCTCTTCGACGCCACGGGAAAGCGGCTGTACCGGTTGCCGCTGATGCGGGAACGGGTGAAGGAGGCGCTGGCGTCCTGAGAGACGGTGACCCTCATCACCCCGGCCCTCTTCTCCCAGCCTCCCCCCCGTCCGCCGGGAGAAGAGGGAGAGGTTTGTCTGAAGAAGAAGGAAACGGACCTGTCTCTTAGCCCCCTCTCTCCCGGCCGGCGGGAGGGAGGCTGGGAGAGAGGGGGCTAGGGGAGTGAGGGCCTCGAAGCGGCAGCCCAAGGTCCCTCCGCCAGCCACCCGCGGCGGAGCTTCTCCTCCGGGACGCTCGAGAGATAGGGTTTCAAGTCGAGCACCGGCGTGCCGTCCAGCATGTCGATGCCGCGGACGTGGAGAATCCTCCCTTCGCGCCGCAGGAGCTCGACGACGGTGAGCGCCAGCGGATTCGGCCGGCGCGGCGAGCGGGTGGCGAAGACGCCGTGCGGCCGGTCGTCCGCTGGCGGCGTGCCCACCCAGGTCTCGGGGAGGGCACCGGCGCGATCGAAGGCCCAGAGCACATAGAGGTGCGAAAACCCCTCGATGTCCTGGAGCCCGGCCTCGTACTGGGGAAGGATTTCGATCGTCCCTTCCGCGCGGTGCTCGGCCCCCAAGCCCTTGGGGACCTCGTTCGTCGCCGTATAGGGAGAATGCACGATACCGATCGGGCGGAAGGTGAAGGTGGCGGTCGACGATTCCATGACGAAGAGATTATCCCAGATGGATGCCGTCTGGAGCCTCTGAGGACCGCGCCGAGCGCCACCAACTTCTATTTCAACACCGTCACCTTCGACTTCTTGTCGTCGCGGCCGTGGAGCACGGCGAGGCCCGTGCCCGAGTAGGTCTCGCGGGCCTCAGCGACGAGGAGACGGCCGTCGACCTGCTGGAAGGTGAGGTCCTGGCGCTGCTTCACGGTGAGGAACGGCCCGAGTTGGAGCTCGATGGAGCGCTCCAAGGCCAGGGGCTCGCCGCTTTCGCTGATCCAGACTTTCATCCCGAGGTTGAGCAGTTGGGATTCGCCCTCCGCAGGCATCCGCTCCGCGGTGAGCGGCCCGGGATGGATCGTCAGGAGACGGGCCGGCTGTCCCTGCCAGGCCGCTGGCTCGTCGCCCAACAGGGTGGCGCCGTCCAGCAGCAGATCGATCAGGCTCGCGGGATCGATCAGATCGCCGGCGTCGACGTCGTTGATCAGCGGCATTTCGCTCTCACCGTCACCGCGCTTCCAGACCGAGATCCGGATCGCCCTGCCCGTCCACCATTGCTCGATGCTCTCGACGCCCCGCGAGCCGTACTCGACGATCGCCGCCCCGCGTTTGCGCTCGTCGTTCAGATGCAGGGGAGCCGTCCCCCGGTGCTTGAGCTCGACGTCCACATGAATCTTGAGGGGCTCATCGCTGTGGAGCCCGGCGAGGCGCATCTTGAGATCGCTCAACGGCTCGGCTGCCAGAGCGGTTGAAATCATCAGGTTTCCGGCCAGAATCCATCGTATCGCTTGTGTCTTCACGAGCGTTTCTCCTTTGAAAACCGATTCAGACCTGCTGGCTCCCAGGAATTGCAAGCGGGATGCCGGGCCTTTCAGAAGGGATTCTCCGAGGAGAGCGAAGCCGGATCGCTCCAGGACCGGGATGGTGATGACCTCCAGAGAGGACACTCCTGAGCCTCCCGTCACGGGTCGAGAGGGCTGAGGAAGGCTTGGCAGAAAAGAGAGATTGAGTTATATTTATAAGTACTTACAGTCGGAGTAGGAATCATGGTTGCCCATAACCCCCTCCACAGATCCGGACGAGCGGCTTTCCCGCATCCGGCTCCTGCCTCAGGTGATGACGCCAAGTCGCCTCAGGGGATAGGGATGATAGATGCGGGCCGGGGGCAGCCAGCGAGCGATAAGCCGCACCATCCGGTCCCAGCGGACGTGACCGTTCTGGCTGCGCCGCGACAGCGCGCGGTGCCAGAGCCAGCCCACCCGAGACCGGAACAAGCGCAACGCCGGGCTGTTGGTGGGCACCCCGTAATACCGCAGGTGTCCGCCAACCACCGAGCGAAGCCACTGGCCCACCACCGGAATAGGGTCGTGCATGCGTCGCCGCAACTCGGCTTTCACCTCGCCCAGCTTCGACTGCAACCGTTTACGAATCGTCTGTCGGCGCACCGTAAATCGTCCGTTGCTCCTCTTCTTCACACAGATGTGTGTAAGGCCGAGAAAGTCGAACGTTTCCGGTTTCCCTTCTCCACGCTGCTTCCGGTTTTCCGCCGCGAACGGGCCGAACTCCAGCAGCCGCGTTTTGTCGGGATGCAGCTCCAGATGGAACTTCCCCAATCGCTCGGCAAGCTCCTGTCTGAAGCGCTTGGCATCCGATGCGTACTGGAACCCAAGCACGATGTCATCGGCGAACCGGACGACGATCACGTCGCCTTGGGTTTGCTTCCGGCGCCACGCCTGGACCCAGAGGTCGAACACATAGTGCAGGTACACGTTCGCCAGCAGCGGCGATGCGCTGCCGCCCTGCGGCGTTCCCTCCTCCACTCTGGTCCGCTTCCCTTCCTCCAGCACGCCGGCGTTCAGCCATTTCTGGACGAGTCGCACGACGCGCTGATCCGCGATCCGGTGCTCGAGGAACTTCACCAGCCAACCGTGGTCGATGGCATCGAAGAATCCACGGATGTCGACGTCGAGCACCCAGTTCACCTTCCTCGTCAGCAGTCCCGCGTACAGCGCATCCAGCGCTTGATGCTGGCTGCGCCCCGGTCGGAACCCATACGAGAAGCCTACAAAGTCGGCCTCGTAGATGGCGTTCAACACCTCAACCGTCGCCCGCTGGACGATCTTGTCCTCCAGCGCGGTGACTCCGAGCGGCCTTTGCCGCCCGTCGGTCTTGGGGATGTACACCCTACGGACCGGCTTCGCCCGGTACGCTCCGCGTTTCAGCCTCCCGGAGAGGTCTTGGAGATTGTCCTCCAGGCTCTCACCGTAATGCCGCCACGTCTCGCCGTCCACACCCGCAGCCGCGTCCCTCTTCAGACTGAGGTAAGCCTGCCGCAGCGTTTCGGGATCATAGACATGGTGCAACAGCGCCGTGAACCGCATCTTCCTATCCGTTCTTGCGGCTTGACGTACCCGCTCCAGCGCACTGGGCGCACCTGCCCGGCTCGGCGTCCGGAGCGCGTTTTGCTGGCGCGAGTTCCCTTTGGCCAGACCCCGTCCCTCCATCTCCTCCGCCACCGGTTGCCCGGATTTGTTCGGAGACTTCATCGGTACCTTGGGCCTGTCCGACTTCCCATGCCCGTTCATCGTCGGCGTACGTCCTTGGACTTCCCGACGCGTCCCGCGGCGCCATCTGCCGTGGGAGGACACAGGATCTCCCGGTTCTCGTGCGAGGTGTTTCCGTACGTGCACAGGGTCTCTGACCGCGCGGGGGCCCGACGCATCTCGCGATATCGATGCGCCGGATGGAGCCTTCCGCTTCTCCTTACAGCGTCGGCACCCCGGAGGAAGTGGCTTTCGCGGCTGAATACCTGGCCCGCACGTACCCCTGTCAACGCTTCGACGCCACCCTTGCGGGAAGCTCCGCATGACTCGGGGCCAGTGTGGGTCGCTAGCCCTTCACCGTATGACTCTTTCATTCACTACACCTCGCCGGTTTATCCCGGCGCACAAGGAGATCACCCATGAAGACCTTTCTCCCTCGGCTCGCGCTTTTCATCCTCCTCGCCTCCCCCGCGGTCGCCCAGACCTACGACACCTACAGCTACTGGCTCATGCCGCAGGGACTGGTGGCTCAGACCAGCAACTCGTTGTGGAACGGCACCACCGTCCCGGGCGAGCACTGCTTCTGGCGGGGCTCCCTGTGGGGGAGGACCGTGGCCCTCCAGGGGGATCCCAGCTTCGCGAGCTATGACCTCTTCGTCGACGGCGGGAGCCGTCTCGAGTACTGGGCCACCTTCCGCGGCAACTCCTACTCCGCCCCGGTCAGCCACTCGTTCGGCTCGCCGTTCTTCTGGATGAACCGCTTCATGGCAGTGGGCGACGCCATGGAGAATGCCCTGCCCGTCAAAGCCTTCAACTCCCAGTTGCGCAAAGTGGATAGCAGCGGCACGGTGACCATGCGCCTGGAGGTCAACGACCACCTCGCCAGCTACACGGTGCCCGAGACAGGCGTCACCTATCCGGACGTGCTCCAGGTCACTTTCTGGTCCGACAAGAACGTGCCCGCGAGCAAAGAGGTCTATTACCTGGCGAACGGCAAAGGGACGATCCGTTTCGTAAGCTCGAACAGCGGCGAGCCCAGCGGCGTCCGCATCGCCTGGGCCACCGGATTCGTCAACAAGGCGGTCAACAGTCCGACCCTGCCCTGGTTCGATCCGTTCCTCAACACCGCATACGTGCCCAACGGCTTCTTCCAGGACTTGATCGCCGCCGTCAACGGCGGCCTGGTCAGCACCTCCCTGCGCTCCTGGTCGGCAGCTCCAACGACGTGGTGATCACGACCGACGGCACCGATCCCGGAGCCGGCAACTGGAAGATCGCCCTGCGCGGCTGGACCGGCGGCGGCGACACCACGGCGGACGCCGCGACCACCACTGCGTTCATCCCCGTGACCCCCGGCAGGACCTACCGGTTGAGCGGCTGGCTCTGGCGCGTCTCGGCCTCGGACAACGTCTATCTCGACTTCAACGACGGCTTGGGCCAGGGAGCCAACTTCACCGACGGCCAGGCCCTCGCCACCGCCACCAACACCTGGGAATACCGTTCCGTGGACGTGCGAGTCGGCGCCTCCACCACCGGCATCAAAGTCCGCTGCGTGCGCGACGGTGCCAACAACGGCAACGCCTACTGCGACGGCCTCCAGATCCAGCGGGTGGATTGAGCCGCAGCAGGCGCCTATTCAGAGGGGGAGTCGCCGGAGTCAACGTCCGTCGGCTCCTCGCCGAGACTCGCCGTCTCCTCCGGAGAGATCTTGGCGCGGCGCGGCTTGAAACCGTAGGCGATCAGCTCCATGGCATCGAAGCCGTGCTCGCCGCGAAGACTGGCGCCGATCCGGCCACGCAGGCGATCTCCCCGTTGGGTCAGCACCCGGAGCTTCGTCGTGACCTCCCGCGTCTTTCCCAGGTAGTAGGCCTGCTTTGCGACGAGAGCGTGGACGTTCTTCTGAATCGCCTCCAACTCGCTGAGATCTTCGTCGAGATGGGGAAGACTCTCCAGGATCCGCTGGCGATTGGAGACCAACAGGTGCCAACGGCGCTGGCGCTCAGGGCGCGAGCGTCTCTGCGAGGACGGCATCGCGATACCTCCTTGAAAAACTCTCGAAGACTGGCGTTGCGCGGGAGATTCTAGCAGCTCAGCGGCAGAGTTGGGAGCGCGGCGGCTGTGTCATGGAGCGCAGGCGTTGAGCCAAGGAGCACAGCCGCTGTGCTACCGAGCACAGAGGCTGTGTCAAGGAGCACAGAGGCTGTGCTACCGAGCACAGGCACTGTGCCAAGGAGCGCCGCCGCAGTGCCAAGGAGCGCAACCGCGGAGCCTCCCAGCGCAGAGGCTGTGCCATGGAGCGCAGCCGCAGAACCATGGCGCACAGGCTGTGAGCCGCTCCGGCTGGGCCAGGAAGCCCGGAGTCGGGCTGAGGCGGGCCGCTCCAGCCTGCCGGTGGGACGCCCCCTATTCTAACAGCAGTGGGGCTTTCGTCTTACGGCAGGAACCCTGGCGGGATGGCCGCGCGGTAGATGCCGCTGGCGTAGACGACCGCGTAGAGCCGCGTGGTCGCGCCGTTGAAGGCGAGGTCGGCGATCGTCCCGCCCTGGAGGCCGATCGGCTGCACGGTGCTCCCGCCGTCGCTCGAATGGAAGACCCCGCCGGTCAGGAGCTGCACCTTCTGGCGTCCGGCGTAGAGGCGGGTTGGATTGAGCGGGTCCATCAGCAGGGCGACGCCCAGCCCCTGGGACTGCGTCGGCGCGGTCCAATTCACTCCCTGGGTGGCCGAGCCGAAGATCCCCGGCCCCTCCAGCAGGGCATAGACAAAGCCGCCGGCCGGCCGGATCTGGACCGCGACCCCGTGCCAAGGGAGGTTTCCCCCCACGTCCACCCAGGTCATGCCACCGTCGAGCGAGCGGTAGAGGGGCGGATGATAGGGTTGCGGGTGGTTGGCGATCTCGCACGGGGCGTAGAGGGCGGCGCCCTGGGGGTTGGCCTCGATGTCCCAGACGATCAGGTTCTTCGGGCTGCCGGGGAAGAGCTTCTTCTGCCAGGAGGCGCCGCCGAGGTTGGCGGAGACGAAGATGCCGTTGGGATCGACGGAGCCGCTCCAGCTTAAGCCCACGAAGATCCGCCCCACGCCCACGCGCGAGACGAAGACCGATTCGATCGGCTGCGGGAAGAGGCCGATCTGAGTCCAGTTCGCCCCCTTGTCGCGGCTCAGGAAAAGCCGGTTCTCCACCCCGGCATAGACCAGGGAGGGGGAGCCGGGCACCAGCCGCAGCCCCTGCGAGCTCACCGCGCCGGCCAGAGGGTGAGTCCAGGTGAGCCCCCCATTGTGGGTCTGATAGACCCCGTTGATCCCGGCCGCATACCAGGTCTGCTCGTCGGCCGGATCGACCTCGATCGCCGACAGGCAGGCGTCGCCGAGAGGCCGGATCGGCACCGGCCACTGAAAGCCGCTGGGATCGTTCGACGGCCCCAGGCTCACCACCGGAATGTTGAACGGGCAGACCGCGGCTCCGGCCCCCGAGGAGGCCAGGAACAGAGCGAGAGCGCAAACGGCAGACGAGCCAGGAATCGGGCGCATAGGGATCTCCTTTCCCCCTTGGGCTCCCGCGCCGAGTCAACCGTTACAGTCCGCTCGCTGACCGGGGATTTACCAGGCCCAACCTCTTCCGGATGCGCCGTTCTTCGAGGCCTACAAGGGAGACGAGAAAGTCTCACCGCTGGTGAGACAATTGCCCTGGACACTCCACCTCATCATCCAAGATCGGCCGGACCGCGCAGTCGCGGCCCAGCCATGATGGAGGCCGCAATCAGGCGACCATCAGAGCGGGAGGATCACACCCCTCGGAGTAGCGCTCCGAGGACCCTTCGGAACAGGCCCGGCAGATCAGGATCTCGCGCACGATCTCGCAGCCGACGCCCCCTGGATCGTCGGTGGGGCTGGGGCTGACAGTACCCTGCCCCCTCAGGTTGGAGTATTCTCCCCAAGACAAGACCCTGATCCCCCTTTCCGGCGAGCCGCCTCCGGCAGCCACGCCGTGGGGAGGCTTGACGCGTTGTGATTCGAGAGGTATGGATGTCGCGGAAGAGAGATGTGCTGGAGCAGTTGAAGCGGGACGAGTTGTTGGCGGCCGTGGACCTCTTCGAGCTCCCGGTCGAGGATCGCCGGGTCCGAAGCGCCCTGGTCGAGGCCCTGGCGGGCTCACGGAAGGCGGGGCTTACGGCGATTCTTGAGGACCTGCCACGGACCCGCCTCAAGGAGATCTGCCGCGAGCTCGGTCTGGACGACTCCGGTAGGGAGAAGGCGACGCTCGTCGCCCGCCTCGCCGGGGACTTCCCAGTGGCTCCCTCGACTTCCTCAATGGATCCCTCGCCGACCGGCAGCGCCCCTCCCGCTTCCATCAACGAATCGAACGGCGCGCCGCAACCTCGCGCCTCCCAACCCCGGCGGACCATGGCCCTCAAGAAATCCGAACTCTACTCCTCCCTCTGGGCCGAGCTGCGACGAGCTGCGCGGCGGCATGGACGCCAGCCAGTACAAGGACTACGTCCTCGTCCTGCTGTTCATCAAGTACGTCAGCGACAAGTACGCCGGCCAGCCTTACGCCGCCGATCATCGTTCCCGACGGGCGCCAGCTTCAAGGACATGGTCGCGCTCAAGGGCAAGAGCGACATCGGCGACAAGATCAACAAGAAGATCATCGCCCCGCTGGCCGACGCCAACAAGCTGCTCCGACTTCCCCGACTTCAACGACGCCAACAAGCTCGGCAGCGGCAAGGAGATGGTGGACCGGCTCACCAACCTGATCGCCATCTTCGAGAACCCGGCCCTCGACTTCTCCAAGAACCGCGCCGAGGGCGACGACATCCTCGGCGACGCCTACGAATACCTGATGCGGCACTTCGCCACCGAGAGCGGCAAGAGCAAGGGCCAGTTCTACACGCCCGCCGAGGTCAGCCGCATCATCGCCCAGGTCATCGGCATCTCGCACGCGAAGACCAGCGCCGCCACCACCGTCTACGACCCGACCTGCGGCTCCGGCTCGCTGCTGCTCAAGGTGGCCGACGAGGCCGGCACGCGACGTCACGCTCTACGGGCAGGAGAAGGACGCTGCCACCAGCGGCCTCGCCCGCATGAACATGATCCTGCACGACAACCCGACGGCGCATCATCGTGCAGGGCAACACGCTGGCCGATCCCAAGTTCAAGGACGGCGACAGCCTCAAGACCTTCGACTACGTCGTCGCCAATCCGCCGTTCTCCGACAAGCGCTGGAGCACCGGCCTCGATCCGCTGCAACGACCCGTATCGAGCGCTTCAAGCCCTTCGGCGTGCCGCCCGCCAAGCAGGGCGACTACGCCTACCTGCTGCACATCGTCCGCTCGCTCAAGAGCACCGGCAAAGGCGCGTGCATCCTGCCGCACGGCGTGCTGTTCCGCGGCAACGCCGAGGCCGACATCCGCCGCGCAGCTCGTCCGCAAGGGCTACATCAAGGGCATCATCGGCCTGCCCGCCAACCTCTTCTACGGCACCGGCATCCCCGCCTGCATCGTCGTGCTCGACAAGGAGAACGCCCACGCCCGCAAGGGCATCTTCATGATCGACGCCTGCAAGGGCTTCATGAAGGACGGCCCCAAGAACCGCCTGCGCGAGCAGGACATCCACAAGATCGTGGACGTCTTCAACAAGCAGGCTCGACGTCCCGCGCTACTCGCGCATGGTCCGCTTCGACGAGATCGAGAAGAACGACTTCAACCTCAACCTGCCGCGCTACATCGACAGCCAGCGAGCCCGAGGACCTGCAGGACATCGACGGCCACCTGCAGCGGCGGCATCCCCGACCGCGACATCGATGCGCTCGAGCGCTACTGGGAGGTCTGCCCGACAGCTCCGGCACACGCTGTTCAAGCAGCTGCCGCCCCGGCTACGCTCGATCTCGCCGTGGAGAAGTCGGCGATCAAGTCCGCCATCTACGAGCACCCCGAGTTCGCCGCCTTCATCGCCGGCATGAACGCCCACTTCGCCGCCTGGCGGGCGAAGAGCGCCGCGACGCTCAAGGCCCTGCAGGCCGGCTGCCATCCCAAGGAGGTCATCGCCGACGCTCGCCGAGAGCCTGCTCGCCCACTACGCCGGCAAGCCGCTGCTCGATCGCCTACGACGTCTACCAGCACCTGATGGACTACTGGGCCGAGACCATGCAGGACGACTGCTACCTGATCGCCGCCGACGGCTGGAAGGCCGAGACCTACCGCATCATCGAGAAGGACAAGAAGGGCAAGGAGAAGGATAAGGGCTGGACCTGCGACCTCATCCCCAAGGCCCTCATCGTCGCCCGCTACTTCGCCAAGGAGCAGGCCGCCATCGACCAGCTCGCCGCCGAACTGGAAGGCGTCACCGCCCGCCTCACCGAGCTGGAGGAAGAACACGGCGGCGAGGAAGGGGCGTTCGCCGACCTCGACAAGGTGAACAAGGCCAACGTCGCCGCCCGACTGAAGGAGATCAAGGGCGACAAGGACGCGAAAGACGAAGCCGCGGTGCTCGAACGACTGGCTGAAGCTCAACAGCGAGGAGGCCGATCTCAAGAAGCGCCTCAAGGAGGCCGAGGCCGCGCTCGACGCCCAAGCCTACGCGAAGTATCCGAAGCTCACCGAGGCCGAGATCAAGACGCTGGTGGTGGACGACAAGTGGCTCGCCGCGCTCGATGCCGCCATCCACGGCGAGATGGACCGCGTGAGCCAGCAGCTCACTCAGCGCGTGAAGGAGCTGGCCGAGCGCTACGAGAACCCCGCTGCCGCAGTTCACCGATCAGCGTGGCCGAGCTGGAAGCGAAGGTGAACCGCCACCTGGGAAGGATGGGGTTCTCATGGAAATGATGGCTAGTCGCCCGGCCAGCAGACGCGCTCTACGTTCAGGTGACCGAATCGTCGGATGGCTGCACGGCCGGCTCTTAACGGCGCCATCTCACGTTCCCAGCAACTGGGAATTGGTATATCTGACAACAATTGCACGTCTCGAAAGCGGACATACGCCAAGTAGGCGACATCCAGAGTATTGGGATGGAGACATTCCTTGGATATCCCTTCACGACAGCGCCGCGCTAGACGTTCCGGAAATTCAATCCACTGAGCTGAAAATAAGCCTCCTTGGCCTTGAGAACTCATCAGCGAGACTTCTACCGAAAGGAACCGTCGTCTTTTCAAGAACCGCGACGGTCGGGAAGTCAACGGTGATGGGGCGGCAGATGGCCACAAGTCAAGACTTCGCAAACTACGTATGCGGAAATAAACTGCATAACCACTACTTGGTTCATCTGTTCCGGTTCATGGCGCCCGAGTGGAAACGCCTCATGGCAGGGAGCACCCACAACTCGATATACATGCCAGTCTTTCAAGATTTGCAGATATTGCTTCCGCCATACGCCGAACAGGAAGCCATCGCCGAGGCGTTGAGCGATGCGGATGCCCTCATCGAATCCCTGGACCAACTCCTCGCCAAGAAACGCCAGCTCAAACAAGGCGCCATGCAGGAATTGCTCACCGGCAAGAGGCGCCTGCTCGGCTTCAGCGGAGAGTGGGAGGTGAAGGCGCTAGGTGACTTGTTCAACTTCAGCGGTGGCTTCTCAGCGTCACGCGCCCAACTCTCTTCAGAAGGCTTTTGCTATCTGCACTACGGTGACATTCATACGTCAACGAAGTCCTTTGTTGACGTTCGCTCCGAGTATCAGGACATCCCAAAGCTCGACGTTCCGTTGAAAAGAATCTCATACACTTCGTTGCTCGACGACGGCGACGTCGTCTTTGTCGATGCATCCGAAGACAACGAAGGCACTAGCAGACATGTAGTAATTGTCAACGCGGAGGGAGTCCCATTTATCTCGGGCCTACACACTATCGTCGCCAAGAGCAAGACCAACGTGCTGAACCATAAGTATCGGCGGTACTGCTTCCAGACATTCGCGGTCAAAACACAGTTCCGATTCTTTGCTGTCGGGACCAAGGTCTCCGGAATCAGCAAGACCAACATCGGCAAGGTCACTCTGCCTTTGCCATCAGTACCTGAACAGGCTGCCATCGCAAACATTCTCGCTGACATGGACGAAGAGATCGCCGCGCTGGAAGCGAAGCTCACCAAGGCCCGCCAGATCAAGCAGGGTATGATGCAGGAGCTGCTGACCGGGAGGATTCGCCTGGTATGAAGGAGAACCAGCACAACTCCGCTTTCCCTGCTTGACGAGGCCAGGTTGACGGGATAGGCTTAGTCCGACCAACTTAGTCTTCGGAGGTCGATATGGTCACCGTCAACATCCATGAAGCCAAGACCCAGCTCTCGAAGCTGGTCGATCAAGCCGTCAAGGGCGAAGCGTTCGTGATCGCCAAAGCGGGCAAGCCGCTGGTGAAGGTGGCGGCGCTGGATGCCCCCCACAAGCCGCAACGGCTGGGCTTCCTGGCAGGCGAGATCGCCGTGCCCGAAGATTTCAACCATATGGGCGAAGCTGAGATCGCGGCCCTGTTCGGCCTCACCAGCGACGCGCAACTGGCCCTGTACCCCGGGCCCGTGCGCAAGGTGTGAAAGGTCCACGGTGGCAGGAGCTGCTCACCGGGAGGATTCGCCTGGTATGAAGGAGAGCCAGCAAGTCGAATGGAAGAGCTCCTGGCGTGACGACTACCTCAGGTGGATCTGCGGCTTCGCCAATGCGGAAGGAGGCACGCTGGTCATCGGGCGCGATGACCGAGGCGTGGCCGTCGGCGTCAAAGATGCCGGAAGGCTCCTGGAGGAGATTCCCAACAAGGTGCGGGACCTGCTGGGCATCATGGTGGAGGTGAATCTTCGCGCGGAAGCAGGCAAGGACGTCGTCGAGATCGTGGTCGAGCCCTATCCCAACCCGGTCAGCTACAAAGGCGAGTACTACTACCGTAGCGGCAGCACCAACCAGATGCTCAAGGGGGCGGCGCTGGACCGTTTCTTGTTGCGCAAGCATGGGCGCACCTGGGACGGCGTGCCGTTGCCGGGGGTGACCCTGGCCGATCTGGATTCTGAGGCACTGAAGGAATTCCGCAAGCTGGCGGAAAGAAGCCAGCGTTTGCCGGAGGCGGTGCTGGAGGAGCCGGACCAGAATTTGTTGGAAAAGCTGCATCTGGTAGAAGGCTCTTACCTGACCCGTGCCGCCGCTCTCCTGTTTCATCCGGACCCGGAGCGATTCTTCACCGGCGCCTCTGTGAAGATCGGTTATTTTGAGAGCAACGTGGACCTGCGGTATCAAGACGAGATACAAGGCAATCTGATCACCCAGGTCAACCAGACGATTGAGGTGCTCAAGGCCAAATATCTAAGGGCCTGGATCAGCTACGAAGGGTTACAGCGCATCGAGACCTGGCCGGTGCCGATGCCGGCGCTGCGAGAAGCGGTTCTGAATGCAGTGGTTCACAAAGACTACGCCAGCGGTGTGGCGATCCAGATCAGCGTCTACCCCGACAAGCTGATGATCTGGAACCCGGGCGAGCTGCCTGCTGACTGGACGGTGGCCAAGCTGCTGGGCAAGCATTCCTCGATTCCTTTCAATCCGGATGTCGCCAGTGTGTTTTTCCGTGCGGGCATGATCGAGGCCTGGGGGCGGGGCATCGAGCGGATCCTGGAGACCTGCCGGGAGGCGGGTACTCCGGAGCCGGAGGTGAGGTACGAGCATACCGGCCTGTGGGTGGTATTCCCGTACTTGCCTGAGCACAGCACACATGCCGGCCCGGTTACCCCGGAAGTCACCGGGGAAGTCACAGGCAGGACGCCGGTGAAAACGCCGGTAGAAACCGTAGAGACGCTGGTAGAAACGCCGGTGAAAACGCACGCGCCTGCGAAAACGCCGGTAGAAACGGTCGAGGGGCCGGTGAAAACGCCGGTAGAAACCGTGGAGACGCCGGTAGAAACGCCGGTGAAAACGCCGGACAGGATCGTCGAGCTGCTACGGGCAAATCCGCACATGACCATGGCCGAGGTGGCTGAGGAAATCGGCAAGTCACGAAGGGCCGTAGAACGAGCGACCGCCAAGTTGGTCAGTGACGGACGGCTTCGCTACGTCGGGCCTCGCAAGAGTGGGTATTGGGAGACGTTGGGATGACACGGATCGGCCAATCCGAACGCGCCACGCAGAACCGCGTCCTCGCCCTGTTCCGTGACGAGCTCGGCTACCGCTACCTCGGCGACTGGAGCGACCGCGACGGCAACAGCAACATCGAGGAGAGGCTGCTCACGGCTTGGCTGACCCGGAGCGGCTACACGCCGGCGCAGATCAGCGCCGCCCTCTACAAGCTCCGCACCGAGGCGGACAACCACAGCCGCAGGCTCTACGACAACAACCAGGCCGTCTACAAGCCTGCTGCGCTACGGCGTGCCGGTGAAGACCGAGGCGGGCAAGGTCACGGAGACCGTCCAGCTCATCAACTGGCAGAAGCCGGAGCAGAACGACTTCGCCATCGCCGAGGAGGTGACGCTCAAGGGGCAACCATGAGCGGCGGCCCGACATCGTGCTCTATGTGAATGGCATCGCCATCGGCGTGCTGGAGCTGAAGAACAGCCGCGTCGAGCATCGGCGACGGCATCCGCCAGAGCCTCTCGAACCAGCAGCCGGAGTTCAACGAGTGGTTCTTCACCACCGTGCAGTTCATCTTCGCCGGCAACGACTCCGAGGGGCTGCGGTACGGCACCATCGGCACGCCGGAGAAGTACTTCCTGAAGTGGAAGGAAGACGAAGCGGACAACAGCCGCTTCAAGCTGGACAAGTACCTGCTCAAGATGTGCCGCAAGGACCGGCTGATCGAGCTGATGCACGACTTCGTGCTGTTCGACGGCGGCGTGAAGAAGCTGCCGCGCGCGCACCAGTATTTCGGCGTCAAGGCCGCGCAGGCGCATGTCACGCGAGAGGAAGGGCGGCATCATCTGGCACACCCAGGGCAGCGGCAAGAGCATCGTGATGGTGCTGCTCGCCAAGTGGATCCTGGAGAACAAGCCCAACGCCCGCGTCGCCATCATCACCGACCGCGACGAGCTGGACAAACAGATCGAGCGGGTCTTCACCGAGGCGGGCGAAGCCGATCAACCGCACCAGCAGCGGCCGCGACCTGATGAGCCAGCTCGGCCAGGCCAGGCCGCGCCTGCTCTGCTCGCTGGTCCACAAGTTCGGGCGCAAGGGCGTGGACGACTTCGAGGCCTTCATCAAGGAGCTGGAAGCTCAGCCCAGCCCGACGGTGGGCGAGGTGTTCGTCTTCGTGGACGAGTGCCACCGCACCCAGAGCGGCAAGCTGCACCGGGTGATGAAGGCGCATGATGCCCAACGCGGTGTTCATCGGCTTCACCGGCACGCCGCTGCTCAAGAAGGACAAGCAGACCAGCCTGGAGGTCTTCGGCGGCTACATCCACACCTACAAGTTCGGCGAAGGCGTCGAAGACGAGGTGGTGCTCGACCTCGTCTACGAGGCGCGCGACATCGACCAGCGCCTCGGCTCCCAGGACAAGATCGACGCCTGGTTCGAGGCCAAGACCAAGGGGCTGAACGACTGGCAGAAGGCCGAGCTGAAGAAGCAAGTGGGGCACGATGCAGAAGGTGCTCAGCTCCCGCTCACGCATGGACCGGGTGGTGAGCGACATCGTCTTCGACTTCAGCGTCAAGCCGCGCCTGTCCAGCGAACGCGGCAACGCCATGCTCGTGGCGTCCAGCATCTACGAGGCGTGCAAGTATTTCACGCTGTTCCAGAAGACCCCGTTCAAGGGCAAGTGCGCGGTCGTGACATCCTACAATCCGCAGGCCCGGGACGTGACGCTGGAGGAAACCGGCGCCAACACCGAGACCGACAAGCAGTTCATCTACAACACCTATACCGAGCTGCTGAAGGACGTCGACGCCAAGCCGGGCATGACCAAGACCGAGACCTACGAGGAGCGAGGCCAAGGCGCTGTTCATCAAGGAGCCGGCGAACATGAAGCTGCTCGTCGTGGTGGACAAGCTGCTCACCGGCTTCGACGCGCCGCCCTGCACCTATCTCTACATCGACAAGTCGATGCAGGACCACGGCCTGTTCCAGGCCATCTGCCGCGTCAACCGGCTGGACGGCGAGGACAAGGACTTCGGCTACATCGTCGACTACAAGACCTGTTCAAGAAGGTCGAGAACGCCATCGCCGTCTACACCTCGGAGCTCGATCACAGCGCCGGCGGCGCCGACCCCGGAAGTGCTGCTGCAGGACCGTCTCACGAAAGGGCGGGAACGGCTCGACAACGCGCTGGAAGCCCTCGCCCTGCTGTGCGAGCCGGTGGAGCCGCCGAAGGGCGAGCTGGAGCACATCCACTACTTCTGCGGCAACACGGAGATTCCGGCCGACCTGAAGGAACGGGAGCCGCAGCGCGCCGCGCTCTACAAGGCGACCGTGGCCCTGGTGCGCGCCTACGCCAACATCGCCGACGAGCTGGACCGCGCTGGCTACAGCGACGCCGACGTCAGCCGCATCAAGCAGCAGCTCAACCACTACCTCAACGCTGCGCGAGATCATCCGCAACGCCAGCGGCGAGACGCTCGACCTGAAAGCCTACGAGGCCGACATGCGGCACCTGATCGACACCTACATCGAGGCCGACGAGCCGAGGAAGATCTCGCCCTTCGACGACATGGGCCTGCTGGAGCTGATCGTGAAGACCGGCATCGCCGACGCCATCGCTTCGCAGCTCGGCGGGCATGAAGGGCAACAAGGACGCCGTCGCCGAAACCATCGAGAACAACGTCCGCAGCAAGATCATCAAGGAGCACCTGAGCGACCCGGCCTACTACGAGAAGATGTCGGCGCTGCTCGACGAGATCATCGCGGCGCGCAAGGCCAGGGCCATCGAGTACGAGGAATACCTGAAGCGCATCGCTGCGCTGGCGCAGAGGGTCCAGGCAGGGCAGGCGGACGATACGCCCGAGCCGCTGAAGAACAGCCCGGCGCTCCGGGCGCTCTACAACAACCTGAAGGGACCGGCCGGACGTTGGCACAGGCGGGCAGCGTGGCCGAACCGCCGAGCGGTTCATCGGTCTCCGGCGATCCGGTGCTCGATCTGGCGCTGCAGATCGATACGGCCGTCAAGCGGGCGCGGCCCGATGGCTGGCGCGGCGTCCAGGCCGCGAGCAGACGATCAAGGCGGCCCTGTACGAGTCCTGTAGGACGATGCCGACGAGGTCGAGCGGATCTTCCTCATCATCAAGGCACAGCGCGAGTACTGATGGCGCACGCAGATCAAGCTGGGCGACATCGCGGTGGACGTGGTCCTGAAGGACATCAAGAACGTCCATCTCAGCGTCTATCCCCCGACGGGCCGGGTGCGCATCTCCGCCCCGAAGCGCATGAGCCTCGACACCATCCGCGTCTTCGCCATCTCGAAGCTTGGACTGGATCAAGCAGCAGCAGACGAAGCTGCGGGAGCAGGAACGCGAAACTCCCCGCGAATACCTGGACCGGGAAAGCCACTACGTCTGGGGCAAGCGCTACCTGCTCACCGTCATCGAGAGCGATGAGCCATCCGCCGTCGAGCTGAAGCACAGCCGAATGCTCCTGCGGGTGCGACCGGGAGCCGGTGAGGACAAGAGACAGGCTCTCGTCGAGGAATGGTATCGCGAGCAGCTCAAGGAGGCGGTGCCGCCACTGATCGCGCGCTGGCAGCCGCTGATGGGTGTGAAGGTGGAGCGGTTCTTCGTGCAGCGGATGAAGACCAAGTGGGGGAGCTGCAACCCCAAGGCACGCACGCATCCGCCTCAACACCGAGCTGGCGAAGAAGCCGCGCGGAGTGCCTCGAATACATCGTCGTCCACGAGATGGTCCACCTGCTGGAGCCCACGCACAACGCCCGCTTCGTCGCGCTGATGGATCAATTCATGCCCCAGTGGCAGTTCTATCGGGAAGCGCTCAATCGCCTGCCGCTCCGGCGAGAGACGTGGAGTTATTGACGGTACGGCGGACGGTCTTTAAAGAGCGGGGCTCCCTCCGCCCGCCGGCACGCACCAGGGAATGAGGAGGCCGGCTGAAAACCGGTGTGGGGGTCGCGCTGGCACAATGGTGGTTCCGGGATTCAGGTCCGGCTCCTTTTTCACCGGCTGCGCGCCGGAGGAGGGTATCCATGCCGTCTATGCTGAAGTCTTGGAGCCGTACTGTTCTGGCCTTTGCCGTCCTTGCACTCGCCGCTGCGCCCGCCGTTTGGGGCTCCAATTGCGCCGGCACCTCGGTGGGGCTGACGCCCATCAACGATCTCGCCGCGGGGAGTTACCTGGGTCAGTTCCAGGGCGGCCTCTATCCCGGGGGCCTCAACACGCCGCCCCCCGTGCACCATCAGGAGGGTCTGGCCCGCGCCGCGGCCATTCAGCCCTTGAGCCCCTCGGGTGTGCCGAGCTCGGACGGCAAGATCGTCCTGCTGTCGATCGGGATGTCGAACACCACTCAGGAGTTCTGCTCCCAGGGCGGTGCCGAGCCCTGCAATTCGTGGACGTTCATGGGACGGGCGGCGGCCGATTCCCGCGTCGACAAGATCCATCTGGTGATCGCCAACGGTGCCCTGGGAGGCCAGACAACCTCGACCTGGGACTCGCCCACCGATCCCAACTACAACCGCGTCCGCGACACCGTGCTGGCGCCGAAGAGCCTGAGCGAGAAGCAGGTGCAGGTGGTGTGGGTGAAGCTCGCCAACGCTCAGCCGACGGTCAGCCTCCCCGCTTCAGGCGCCGACGCCTTCAACTTGGAGCGCGGCCTCGGCAACGTGGTGCGCGCCTTGAAGGTGCGCTATCCCAATCTCCAGATGGCCTTCTTCACCAGCCGCATCTATGCGGGCTACGCCTCCTCCAGTCTCAATCCCGAGCCGTACGCCTATGAGTCGGGTTTCTCCGTGAAATGGCTGATCGAGGCCCAGATCGACCAGATGGCCGGCCAGGGCACCGATCCGCTGGCGGGCAACCTGAACTTCGGCACCGTGGCGCCGTGGCTGGCGTGGTCCGTCTATCCCTGGGCCGACGGGCTGACGCCGCGCAGCGACGGTCTCACCTGGGCGTGCAACGAATTCGAATCGGACGGCACTCATCCGGCTCAGGCAGCCGAATCCAAAATCGGGCAAAAGCTGCTGCAGTTCTTCCTGAGCTCGCCGTATACCGCTCCCTGGTTTCGGCAGTAACCTCCCAGGTCATGCAGCCGTCCCAAGGGTCAGCCCTCGAACTTCTCTAAGTATCTTTGCGGGAGTGAGTTGAATGGTGCCCAGGACCGGAATTGAACCAGTGACACCGTGATTTTCAGTCTTGGTGTTTAAGTTCCCGCATGCTCCCCAGCGATCCCGGTCTCCTCGTAAACCACGTGTTTCTTGCATCTTCGATTTCCTCATGGTACCCTATGTTTCCTGATGATTTGCTCCCCAGAGCGTCCCCAGAAAGTCCCCAGGAACCCATCATGAACCGACGAGCCAAAATCACGAAGCGTATGGTCGACACGGTCGTTGCACCCGAGTCGGGCGAGACCAACCTGTGGGACAGCGAGGTCCCCGGTTTCTCCCTGCGGATCCGTTCGAGCGGAAGCAAGGTCTATGTCGTTGAGTACCGCAACCGCGGGCAGCGAAAGCGTCGGATGACGCTCGGCCCACACGGGAGACTGACGGTCGATCAGGCGCGGGAGCTCGCGCGCCAGATCCTTGCCGCGGTCGCCCGCGGTGAGGACCCGGCCGAGGAGCGCCAAGCAGCGCCGCTCGGCTCCTACCCTCGACGAACTGGCGACCCGTTACCTGGAACAACACGCAGCCCCCAAGAAAAAGCCGGCGAGCATCGCCGCCGATGAGCGTGTCCTGCGCCTCTATGTGCTGCCCGCACTCGGGTGCCGAAGAGTGGCCGAGATCGGGTTGAAGGACATCGCAGGTCTTCACAACTCGATGCGCGACAAGCCGATCCAAGCGAATCGGACGCTGGCGCTGCTCTCGAAGATGTTCGGCCTGGCCGAACGCTGGGGGCTTCGTCCCCCGGGCTCGAATCCCTGCCGCGGCATCGACCGCTTCCCCGAGAAACGAAGGGAACGCTTTCTCTCCGGCGGGGAGATCGCTCGGCTCGGCGCAGTGCTTGAGGAGGAGGAGCCTCACGAGACTTTCGTCGTGCTCGCGATCCGTCTGCTCTTGCTCACCGGTGCTCGGCGCGACGAAGTGCTCACACTGCGTTGGGCCGATGTCGATTTCGAGCGCTCGGCTCTGCGCCTGCCCGATTCGAAGACCGGCGCAAAGGTGATTCCTTTGGGACCCGCGGCGTTGGCCTTGCTCGCCATGGCCCCGCGCTTGGAGGGCAACCCTTACGTCATTCCGGGCCGCCGAGTCGGCGGCCGGCTTGTGGGGCTGCAACGGCCATGGGCGCGCATCCGGGAAAGAGCCGGCCTCGGGGATGTCCGGCTTCATGACTTGCGCCATAGCTTCGCCAGTGTGGGAGCTGCGGCCGGGCTCGGCCTGCCAATCCTCGGAGCCATCCTCGGCCATCGCAACCATGCTACCACTGCGCGCTATGCGCACTTGGACGACGACCCACGCCGCACGGCGGCAACCCGGATCTCCGATGAAATCGCGGCAGCCCTATCTGGGCGAGCTGCGGGGGAAGTCGATGTCTCCTAGGCAATCCTGAAGCGGCTAGTTGTCTCGGTCGAAGACCGTCCGAGGCAATAGGAGCCCTTGATGGCTTGCCCTCGGCGCAAGTCCGAGCTCGCGGCCCTACCTCGGCCCGGGATCGCTGGTCGAGATCCTGCGTCGCGCTGCCAGCCACAATTCGAGATCCTCGACGGCGTAGAGCACCAGCTTCTGAGAGGGTTTCACAAAGGGAGGCCCGTCGCCGCGCCCGCGAGCGTGGGCCAAGAATTTCTGGGTCAGTCCATAGAGAGCTTCAACCTGGTGGGGCCGCAGGAAACGGACGGGCGGGCGGGTGGCGGCGGAGTGATCAAGGGCGGAGCTTTTACCCACAGGGGTCTACCTCCCCGCCGACCTCAAGCCGGCGAGCTATCGGAGTCAGGTCCTTCTGGAAGGCAAGGGGCCCCTCCGGGGGACTTACAGGGCTTTAATCTACACACTGGTAGAAAAATGTCAAGCCCACCGACGCTCCCAACCCTTCAGATAGCCTCGAGCCACGGTCGCGGTCCACCGGCCGAAGCAGGTCGAGCTTGCCGCGATCGAATTGGCCGCAGACCTCGCGCAGGGCGTCCGTCCCCTACCTTCCGCGGGTAGACGAGGAAGAATCATCGCCGCCATCGGCTGAGCCGGGCCTCCAACCCCAGGAGGTCAAGGGCGCCGGCCAGGATCTCGGCCTTGCGTTGGCCGCACAAGTCATGAGGAGGTCCGCCGCGTCGCTGCCCCAGGCGAACGCCGTTCGCTCTCTGCCGAAGGGTCACCGCCGGCGGCGGCTCCTCTCGCGTTCGGCGTATCGCTGCTCGGTGCGCCTTCGCTGGTTACAGGCGCTGCACAGAGCCGTTCCGCCCGGCGTCTCTGCGTCCGCGACCCACAGTGACGCCTCCTGGCCGCAGTCGGCGAGAACGCTCCCGGAGAATGGGAGTGGACCGTTGCGTTGGAACCGCCTATATTTCTCGGAAGGAATGGCGACTCGCTGCCTAAGGCGAAAAAAGGGGAGGGATAGCGATGACCAGCGATCGAAAAGTGATGCTCCGCGGCCGGCCGAAGGCCGGCCGCACTCCTGCGAAGAGAGCTTTCGGCTTGGCCCTCGAAGCCCTTCGGATGATGCGGGGGCTGAAGCAATCCGACATTGCGCGGGCGACAGGGCTGACGAAAGCCATGATTTCGGCCTTCGAGACAGGAAAAGTCTCCCCGTCTCTGGAGAGCCTCTTCACGTACCTTGGGGGAGTGGGCTGCAATCTAGGGGACCTGCAACGGGCGCTGGATCAAGAGGCTGAATGGCAAGAAGGTACGCAAGCGCCTCTCGCTCCAAGTGCCGACGATGTCTATCGGAGGATCGGGAAAGCAGTAGTTCAAGCGATAGAGGAGGTCTGTCGAGGGCTTGGTATGGTGGAAACAAAAAGCTCCTCCGAGCAACCGCCCAGCGCAGGAACTTCGGAGGGGGAGAATCGGAGGGAGGAGTAGAAAAGCGCCAGGCGGCTTTCACCCGTCCGCCGTGCCGAAGAGCAAGGCGGGCGAGTCTCGCACCGACTCAGGCTCGTTCTCGACGGCTCACGCCGGAGGTCCGCACGGTCGTCGGGGGTGGCCTGGGGCGTCAGCTCGGCCCCTCGGGTGCCGGGCCGGACAGGTCGGATAAAAGACGTTATGGGACGCATAAAAGAGGCGGTATACTCCCCCTCACCATGGAACCCGTACCCGGCTCGGCCGTCGCCCTCGTCCGCAGGCCTGGCGACTCTCCAGGAGTCACCGGCGCCGCCCTCCACCTCCCCGCCGTGATCGACCGGGCCGGCGAGCGAGCCCGGAGGCGGTTTGTCGAGTTCTTCACCGCCGAGATCCGCAACCCCCACACCCGGGGCGCCTACGCTCGGGCCGTGGGGCGGTTTCTCACCTGGTGTGAGATCCGAGGCCTGGCGCTTGAGCAGCTCGAGCCCTTCCTCGTCGCCTCCTATGTCGAGGAGCTCGCGGCGAAGCTCGCTGCCGCCTCCGTCAAGCAGCACCTCGCCGCGTTGCGCATGCTCTTCGACTATCTGGTCGTGGGCCAGGTGATGGCCCACAACCCGGCCGACGCCGTGCGCGGCCCGCGGCTCGTCATCCGCACCGGCAAGACCCCCGTCCTCCAGGAGGACGAGCCCCGGCTCCTTCTCGACTCCATCGCCGGCGGCGACCTGGTCGACCTGCGCGACCGGGCCCTCCTCTCGGTGATGCTCTACAGCTTCTCGCGCGTCAGCGCCGTCGTGGGCCTCAAGGTCCGCGCCTACGAGCACCAGCGCCGCCGCGCCTACCTCGCCCTGCGCGAGAAGGGGGGCCAGCACCGGCGCGTGCCCGTCCACAGCCGGGCGGCCGAGGCCCTGGACGCCTACCTGGAGGCCTCCGGGCTCGGCGCCGCGCCGGAGGCGCCGCTCTTCCAGTCCTTCGCCGGCCGGACGGGCCAGCTCACGGGCAAGGCCCTCTCCTCGCGCTCCGCTTTGCGCGCCGTCAAGCAGCGCGCCGAGGCCGCCGGGCTGGGCACCGACGTCGGCTGCCACTCCTGCCGCGCCACCGGCATCACCAACTACCTGCTCAACGGCGGCACCCTGGAGCGCGCCGCCGCGATCGCCGGCCACGCCTCGACCCGCACCACCCAGCTCTACGACCGGCGGCGCGAGCTGGTGGAGCCGGATGAGATCGAGCGGGTGAAGTTCTGAAGCTTGGGACCTTTGGCCGACCAAGGTGGTAGCACTCTGTCTGAATTGAGCACTTGCAGGGGGGCCGCTCGCGTCCCCTCCTCCCCCTTCCGCTTGAGGCTCGCACCGCGAAGCCGGCGCACTAACCAGTTCCGGCCGCGCGGAGTCTTGGAGGAGTGATGAGACGACGGGTTTTCGGGATGATCCTTCTTCCCCTGCTGCTCACGCTTCCGATGCTGGCAGCACCAAGCGCGGCTAGGATATCTTTGGTGGCACGCGATCCTGAAAACAATCTGCTTTCCGGCTTCCGCTTCACCTATGGCGGTGTCAAATCCGAGCCGACCAACGATGTCGGAGCCACAGAACTGGACTTGCCCTCCGATCTTCGACCTGGCCAGCCCATCAAGATTTTTCTGGCCCCCGTTTCCAAGCAGGCCGGGAAGTGGTTTCTCGTCAATTCGCAGGTCAACATTCCGACCGGCTCTAGCTCGGCCGAAATGGTGCTCATGCTGCGCAGCGAGTTCCGCCAGTTCGCCTCCGAGGTGCGCGACGCGCCGAGCGTCAAGGCGGATCGCTCGGGCCCGCCGCCGGCCGAGGACCAGCACCGAGCCCTCGTCGCTGCCGCGGCGCGCCATGGTCTCAGCGCCGCGCAGCTAGAGTCGGCGATCCGCTCGTTCGCCGAGACCCAAGATCCCAAGGACCGGGGCATCGCGGCTTACCTGGAGGGTCATTACCACCAGGCTGAAGAGTTGTTACGGGTTGCGGTCGAGAAGAAAGCGAGCGATCTCGTTGAGACATTGCGATATCTTGGTGCCACGCAGTACCAGCAGGGGGAGTACCGTACCGCCGCTGATTCGTTCCGCACGGCGCTCGCTTTACACAGGGACGACCCGGTTCTGCTGAGCTGGCTCGGCAGTTCACTCCACGAGTTGGCCGAGTGGAGCGAGGCCGAGCCGCTGATGCGCCGGGCTCTCGCAATCGACGAGAAGCTGCGGGCCGGAACACCCCAAAGTTGCTACCGACCTCAACAATCTGGCCCTGCTCCTCCAGGCCACGAATCGCCTCGCGGAGGCCGAGCCGCTGATGCGCCGGACTCTCGAGATCGACAAGAAGAGCTACGGGCCGGAACATCCCAACGTCGCCAGGGACCTCAACAATCTGGCCCTGCTCCTCCAGGCCACGAATCGCCTCGCGGAGGCCGAGCCGCTGATGCGCCGGGCTCTCGCGATCGACGAGAAGAGCTACGGGCCGGAATACCCCAACGTCGCCAGGGACCTCAACAATCTGGCCCTGCTCCTCCAGGCCACGAATCGCCTCGCGGAGGCCGAGCCGCTGATGCCGCCGGACTCTCGCAATCGACAAGAAGGCTGCGGGCCGGACGCCAGCAATCCGTC
>CAVQIV010000021.1:0-315266 GCA_963712665.1 Thermoanaerobaculaceae bacterium
TTGGAAACTCACCGAGCGGCGAGCGCGCGAAGCGCGGCTGCCGTCCGGTGCAGCGCGCCGGGTTGGCCGCCTCTTATGAGATTTAACATGCGATTGGACATCCCTAGTCGATTCCGCTTGGATTTAACGTACTGCGACTTCAGGCAGTGCTTTATGCCCAGGTCTCGCTACTGCGTTCGCGGGTTCTATAGCTGCTTGATGTAATATAGTAGATTCTTCTTGCAGTCCCTCGCACGCCTTTGCTCTACTGATGACTACAGCCTCTCGAATATTCACCATTCCTCGGATGATCACATAAACCGCCGCCATGATTTTCAGGGAAAGTTCCATCTGCTCACCCGCAGATTGGCTCCGTACGGCGGCAATAGCCATTCCAATACCAACACCGAGTTCGATCGCACCATAAAACCGCTGACGGCGAAGACGTAACTTGAAGAAACCCCATGCGACCGAGATAATAATTAAAGTCGCGGAGACCTGGGACATGGTGTAGTACCCTGCAGAACGGGCCCACTCCATAATGTCGCCAAGCCTAGCGACCGCAAAGGGGAATAGAAGTGCCGCCAATGAGGTAACGGCCGCCGTGACCAGCGGGGCCACCAGTGCCACCTTGCTTAGATTTAGTCGATACAAGAAGCCATGCACATCTGTCTTCTCGTGCTCCATCGCCGCAGCCAGCGCTTCGGCAAATGAGGAGAACAACCGAGCCTGTGCCGAAGAGTGCCTGCCATAGATATATGCGACGCCCTCCTGACGGACATGGAAGGTTCCTTGAGTACCCCATCCCTTCTTCTCGAGTCGTTCAAAGATCACGGTTTTCGTGAACTCAGGCTCAAGATCTAGACGCCGCTTTAAGGTCACCGAAAGCCACCACCATGGCTGCAGACGGCCTGTTCTTGGTACACCTGCTAGAATTCTAGGCCGCCTTAGCAGTGAGGCGAAGGTTGCGAACCGCAGGCGCGGCTTGTCGATTGCGAGGACGTCATAATCGAAATCATAGATAAAGTGTAGCATACGGCCAACATAACTCGCATCGCTTCTGCTGGGGCGGCCGATCCTGCGCAGCCTATAACGCATCAACTTCCTGCGATGGTTCTTCATTCTTGCATCCAGCCTAGAGAGCCTATTGCACGTGCGGCCAACGGTTCAGCGCTCACCGGCGTTGACCCGCACGCCGAAAGTATAGCTCTCGCGATTCAGTTGCGAGCGGGTCAACGTCCGGTGCAGCGCGGAGTTAGGCCGCTTGTAGGTTCTGAGGTAAGGCACAGTCAGATCACGCGGCGGTAAGCGCGACTATCTGAGTGAAGGATAGGTCGCGGATAGTGTCGAGGTTTCCGAAGGCTTAATTAGTCGGACATCGACCTGCCCGGGTTTCCCGTCCGGCGCCTTCAAACTAGGATCGCCAGGATGGCCCAACCCAGCGTGCCCACGACCGCATGCGCCGTCGCCTCCGTCGCCACCAGGACCTCCATGTGAGGGTTGGGCGCCGATTCCGGGTCCTCCTTGCAACTGAAGACCAGGGTTGTCGCCCGCAGGCGAGGTTCCGTTGGGCAGCGGGAACCAATAGAAGATAACCGTCGACGAGTCGCCGCCCGCACCTCCGGGGCCTCCCCGACCTCCCTGAGCACCGCCGCCTGCGGAGCACCAGCAGCGTGCCTGACCGCCTTTCTCGCCCTTTCCGCCAGGACCACCGGCGCCGCCGTTACCTCCAGACGTAAGCAACGTTAGGCTCCCAATAGACTCCAGGCCGGCGATCATGAAAATAAAGCGGCCGGCATCGCCGGGACCACCGGAAGCGCCCGCGGGCGATTCTGACCCTTCATGGCAATAGTCGGCCGTGCCTCCGTGATCGGGTCGCGTTTGATCTGCATCCTTTCCGCCTTCTCCGCGAAGATCGATGGTGCAATTTGCGCCCACTTTCAACCTTGCAACTTGGACTCTCCAGCCAGGGATCCCTGACACCACAATCCGAGAGTTATCCTCCATAACTATCGCGTCCAGAACTAAAGGGTGGAATGCAGAGTTGATGGTGCGCGTCTGATTGGCTGGCACCAAGAGAGTGCCTTGAGCTATCACTCTCGTGGCGCCGGTACATGACAAACATACAGCGAGCGCGATCCGCGTAAATGAGCCCTTCATTCGTCGCCCCTTTCTATAGGAGTGTCCCTACGAGACGATTCCCTACCTCAACTTATCTCGTGTTGGCCTAACCTCTAGATTGTCGCGGTAGGGACGCCGCAGCGCCCCCCGCACGGATCCCGGCGTGCGGTTTTCCCGCACCGGGCTCTTCGGTTCCCCTCGCTTCCGCACTCAGCGAGCCCCAACAAGCACCATCTGCCGTTGTCGACTCTCCGAAATCCGGGGCGCTTCCAGAGGAAATCGCTTCAGCAAGGCGTTGAACTTCTCCCAAACCATGCGGCCCTTCTGACTACGCCTCCCCAACCACTTCTTCAGCAGCCGCCCGACCTGATTGAAGTATGAACCTAGGCTTTCGTAGTTCCCGATGACGCCGTAGTAATTATAGTGCCCACGGAGCCTCAAGTTCAACGCCTCGACCATCTGACGCACTGGCATGCCCCGCTGGGCTTTGAGCCACTCGGTCACACGGGCCAACGATGCCCTCAGCCGCTTGCGCGACGTCCGGCGAGTCACCCGTGCCACTCCCTTGTGGCTCACGACCCAGCGAAACTCGAACCCGAGGAAGTCGAACCTCTCCGAGTTCTTGCCCAGGTGGAATTGACTGAACCGGATCAGCCGGCTCTTTTCCGCCGATAGCTCCAACCCGAACTTCGCCAGCCGCTTCTGGACCGCCTGGAGAAAGACTTCAGCCTCGTCACCCTGCTGGAACGCGAACACCACGTCGTCAGCGAAGCGGCACATAAAGGCACGAGCCTTGCTCCGGGGCTTCACCACGCGCGCGAACCACAGGTCCAGCACGTAATGAAGGTAGATGTTGGCGAGCATGGGCGAGATACTACTACCCTGCGGACAGCCCGTTTCCGGATGCATCACCTTCCCATCCTCTTCCAACACCCCGGCCTTCAGCCATTTCCCGATCAGCTTCAGCAGCGGCCGATCGTCGATTCGCAGCTTCAGCATCCGCAGAAGCCAGTCATGGTCGATGCGGTCGAAAAAACCCTTGATGTCAATCTCTACGACGTAACCGTAATCACCAAACTGGAGCTCCTGCGTCAGCGTCCGCACCGCTTCGCGCGCATTCCGGCCTGACCTGTACGCCCAACTGCACGCCAGGAAGATCGGATCGTAGATGGCGTTGAGAATGCGGGAGACTGCGATCTGGAGAAGCTTGTCCTCAACCACCGGGATTCCCAGTGGCCGAGTCTTACCCCCTTCCTTCGAAATGTGACGCCGCCGGACCAACTTCGCCCGGTAACTACCCCGCTTCACACGCTCCCAAAGGTCTCTAACGTTGTCAACCAGATCCTTCGCGTAGCTCCGGGCCGAAACCCGATCTACGCCGCTGGCTGCTTTCTTGTTGACTCGCTGCCAACAGGACAGCAGGAAACCAACCGTCAATAGACCAAACAGATTGCGGAAACGGTGGTGCTCGTCGGAGCTGGCCTTGTTGGCTATTCCCCGCAGTGAGGTTGGCATGAGGACTCCAGCCTGTCGTATCTGGCTCATGTTTCCTTTGCGAGCTACGGGTTCCCGTCAGCTCCTTCCCCCTGTGGCCGGCTCTCCCGACCTCTAAGTACTATGGGCTGATCCGACTCCCCAAGAACCTTCGGTTCCCCTTGCCTTCTCGGTTCAGGTCGCCTACCTGTCATCTCTCGTCGATCCGTTTAGGCGCCAGGCTTTCTCTCTGGGTCCGGGTTTCCCCTTCTGTGCCTAGCCAACCCCGCGCCATGCAAGTTGTCTCTGAGAGCCCAGGAATCAATGGGGCCTCCCAAGTTCTTCGACGCTTCTCTCCATGCATGCCATGTCCTGAAGACCCCGGCAGACCTCGGGAATCTCACCCTAACGATTCCTCCGCGTGGGCTTCCTGAAAGGTTAAGCAGTCGCCGTCTGCATCTAAACGTTCTTTCGGGGCTGTACCAGACCTCAGGGAGTGCGGGTTCCCTTACGGCCTGCATGGTTCCCTGTGTACGCTTCAAGTCTTTCGTTCGGTTTGCCTCAATAGGCTCTCCTCCTACGGACCTGCAACACTCGGTACGGGTGGGTGGTTAGCCCTTTCCCGGCAGGGACTCACACCCTGCAAGAAGCGCCAAGCTTCGCTTGGCGCACAACCTTTCCCCGTTTCGCCTCAGAATGCCTATCGTTGTCGAGGTCTCCGCCGGGACAGCTTGCTTTGGTCGACGTATGTCTCTCATTCTATGAGTAGATCCAATTCTACGCCAATTCCTAATCCACGTCAACACCCCGACAAGGCAACGTAGAAGCCGCCAGCCCCCGGCTGGCTCCGGGGTGACCCGATCGGCAGGACCTAGAAATCTATCTTGCTGAGACGACGAATGTTTGGGCTCCTCGGAGGGCTGACCTGAGCGTATAACGTGCCAGGGTTGGAAGCTTATACGCGGTCGATATGCATTCCGCGCCCAGGAGGAGAGTCCGGTATCTCCGCGCGAATGAAGGAGTTGTGGCTCTTGCAGCCTGACGGCGAGGATCTTATACGCGCGGTTGAGCACGGATAAGCGCCTGCGCCCAATCTGCCTTATACGCGCGACAGCAGGAGGCAGACCAGTTTCTTAGCAGATGAAGAGGCGATCAAGCTGGCGTCAGCACGACGGGAAGCTTCCGGCTCCGCTTCGCCCGGATGAGCCCCTCCAACTCTCCTACCTCGCGCTCGAGGACGGTCCGGTACAGGAACAGGAGGGCGCACAGAGCCTGGGTCTGGGTCGGGTGGGCAGTACCTCTCCCGGCGAGTAGTGCTCCGAAGCCTGCTGCCGCCCTTTCAGGGCTTGAAGGTTCCGTGTTCCTGGGGCTCACGCTCCAGGCTCCACGCTGTCGTCCCTTCGGGACTTCCCAGAGAGCCTCGGGGAGAGGATCACTCCTGGACGGGCGGATCCTTGGTCTCGCCTCGGGGGCAATACGGCTTGCCCCTGAGGAAGATTCCTTCAGCCGAAGGAAAATGACGCTGCGGCGTAAGAGCGTTGTCTCGCCGCGGAGAACGCGACTTTGCGCCACGGAAGATTACCTCGCCGCCGGGAACGCGACGCGATGAGCCGGTATCGTTATTTTTCTGCCGGTAACGTTATCGGGTCAGCCGGTAAGCTTATCTCGGCGCCGGGAAGGCGACACGGTGACTCGGTATCGTTATCTCGCCGCCAGGAAGGCGACGCGGTGAGCCGGTATCGTTATTTTTCTGCCGGTAACGTTATCGGGTCAGCCGGTAAGCTTATCTCGGCGCCGGGAAGGCGGCACGGTGACTCGGTATCGTTATCTCGCCGCCAGGAAGGCGACGCGGTGAGCCGGTATCGTTATTTTTCCGCCAGGAACGTTATCGGGTCAGCCGGTAAGCTTATCTCGGCGCTGGGAAGGGGACGCGGCGACTCGGTATCGTTATCTCGCCGCCAGGAAGGCGACGCGGCGAGCCGGTATCGTTATTTTTCCGCCAGGAACGTTATCGGGTCAGCCGGTAAGCTTATCTCGGCGCTGGGAAGGGGATGCGGCGACTCGGTATCGTTATCTCGCCGCCAGGAAGGCGACGCGGTGAGCCGGTATCGTTATTTTTCCGCCAGGAACGTTATCTGGCCAGGCGGTAAGCTTATCTCGGCGCTGGGAAGGCGACGCTGTGAGCCGGTATCGTTATCTCGCCGCCGATAACGTTACCTGGCGTCCAGGTAAGCTTACCGCGGCGCTGGGAAGGCGACGTGATGAGCCGGTATCGTTATTTTTCCGCCTGCTCCTCTCCCGACCACCCCATTTCCCTCGCCACCCCCCTCACCGGGAGAGGGGAAAGTTTGTCAGAGTTAGAAGGCCGGCAGGGATGCCGGCGCTCCCAGGGGGTCTTCTCTTGACTAACCTCTCCCTCTTCTTCCGGTGAGCATGGACGGGAGAAGAGGGCCGGGGTGATGAGGGACCCTACCCTAGCAGCATCTCTTCCAGTCGATCCCGGCAGGCGCGGGAGAGGGGGAGGCGCTTGCCGCTCTGGAGCACCACCACGAAGTCGCCGTGGGGGCTGGGCTCCAGCTCGCGGACGGCTTCCAGATTGACGATCGCTGAGCGGTGGATGCGCAGGAAGCGGTCGCGGGGGAGCTTCGCTTCGACTCCGGACATGGTTTCGCGCAGGAGGTGGGATTCGCCGCCGGCGTTCAGGCGAACGTAGTTGCCGGCGGCTTCGATCCACTCGATCTCCTGAGGCGCCAGGAACAGGACGTGGCCGTTGTTGCGCACGGCCAGACGGCGGACCGGGGACGGCTCCGGGGCCGGCGGGCCCAAGAGAGAGGTGAGCTGGCGTTGCAGGGTGGCCGCCGCGGTGAGCAGCTCGGTGAGGCGTCGTTCGCGGATCTCGTCGTCGATATTTGCGTTGCGGAAGGTCAAGCTCATGGGATGTCAGGTCCTCGCGCCCTCGACTGCCCTGTCCAAGATGGGAGAAAAACAAGGCTCCAGGAAAAAGGGGACGCCGGGGGGTTGGTTCCCCGGCGGTCCCGTGAAAGTAAGGCGCCGTAGTACCGGCGTATTTACCGGAAGCTGAACCGGGCACCGATGCGATAGATGCGCGGGCTCAGGATCTCGGTGACGAAGTCGGAGTTGTTCCGGCCCAGGACGCTCTGCCGCTGCAGGACGTAGGACTCGTTGAAGGCGTTGAACACGTCCACGCCCAGGGTGAGCCCGACCTGGTCGAAGGTGAGCTCCTTCTCCACCCGGAAGTCGACGACGTTGATGTTCTTGTAGCGGAAGGCGTCCGGATCCGACTGGATGGGGATGTCGATACCCGTGCCCGCGCCGTCGCTGATCGTCTGGCGGGCGATGCGGTCGACGTAGCGGAGTGGGTAGCCCTCGCGGCCGGTCAGGTTCGCGGCGACGTTGAAGCCCCAGGGGCGGTCGGGCGCGATCTGATACATGCCGTTCAGGCTGTAGGACCACTTGCTGTTGATGTAGACGCTGCCCTTGGGGCCGGAGGTGTTGCCGGAGCCCTGGAGGACTTCGGTGCCATTCACGACGCCGCCGGCGACGGTGTCGGTGGGGTCTTCGTTCTCGCTACTGGGAATGTCCCACGTCCAGTCCTGGTAGGAGACGTTGCCCCGCAACATCCAACGGTTGGCGAGACGCTTGTTGAAGGTGAGCGCCGCGCCCTTGAACCGCTGCTCGCGGTCGCCGTTGGTGAGCAGGAAACCGTTGCGGGTGGAAACCCCCGGACGCAGCTCGTAGTAGGTGACGGTGTAGGAGCGGCCGTCGGGCGCCGTGATCGGAGCCGAGGTGCGCTGGACGTAGTCGCTCCGCTGATGGGGACGGCCGACGCTGCCCAGCAGCTCCGTGGCGAACGGATCGGTGGCGTCGAAGACGAGCCGCTCCGCTTCGAGGGAGTTGTGGTACCAGCGGTAGTTGAGGTTGAGCCCCACGACGAACTCGGGGAGCAGGGCGTGCTCGACGCCCAGCAGCACCTCGTCGGTCAGGGGAGCGCTCAAGTCCGGATCCACCGCGTTGGACTGCAGGAGGCCCAAGGTGATGGGGTTGACGTTGCCGCTGGGCGGCAGCACCTCGGGACCGATGTCCCCAGGGTGCAGCACCGGAGCGCCGGCGTTGTAGAGGTAGAAGTAGCGGTAGCTCAGGCCCCCGATGGGGTTGAGCCAGCCGGCCGTGCCGGTGCCGAGCTGGTCGGCGAACCGGGAGTAGCTGGCCCGCAGCAGCGTCTTGCGCTCCGCGCCCAGGGCGTAGGTCAGGCCGAGGCGGGGGGTGATGTCGCTCCAGGAGAAGCCTGCGTCCTGACCGCCATACTGGACCTCGGGCAGGAGCTCGGGGGCGACCGGGTTGGCGGTGGCCACGGACGGCAGGTTCTTGCCGTCCTGGCGGTCCCACCTCACGCCGACGTTGGCCGTGAGGTTGCCGAGAGCGACGGTGTCCTGGGCGTAGAGAGTGGTGTAGTTGGTGCGGATCCTGGGGGTGGCGTCACGCGAGAGGATCAGCAGGTCGGGATCGGGGGGCGTGCCGCCCAGGCTCACGCCGAAACCGCCGCCCGGCCAACTGAACAGCGTCGACTGCTCGACCTTGCGATAGCCGGCGCCGTACTTCAGCTCGTGCGCGAGGTTACCGGTGTTGAAGAAGTTCGAGCCGTCGAGCTTGACCTGGTCCTGCGGCCGCTCGATCTGCTCGAGGATGAAGCTGTTGTGCCAGGTGAGGGTCGTATCGCGGAACGCGAACTGGTCGCCGCCCTCGGGAGCGAGCTCGAAGCCGCCGTTGACCTTGGAGTACATCCCCGTGAGGAAGAAGTTGCTGCCGAAGATCTGGGTGTCCTCGACCTTCCAGGTGGTCGGGCTGGGGCCGAAGTTGCCCTGGTCCCAGGTGGTCTCCTGGGGCCGGGTGGGACCCGCGTTTCTGCCCAGCTTGACCTTCTCGCTGTTCCAGACGAAGCCCGTGGCGGAGTTGCTGGGCGTCACCTGGGCGTTCAGCTTGGTGTTCCAGTCCTTGAGAGTGGTCTTGTCGCTGAAGTCGTTGATGGTGAAGAGGTCGATCTGGGGCTTGGCGTAGGACCCCCAGATCCACAGCCGGTCCTTGACGATCGGACCGCCGAGCTCGGCACCCCAGTCGACGATCTTGTCGATGCGGTTGCCCTGCGTGAAGGCGGTCTGGGCGTGGTTGCCGTTCCAGGGACCGGCCTGGCCCAGGTCGCTGTTGTCGAAGTCGAGGCTGGACTGCCAGTTGCTCCGCGACGTCAGGTAGCGGCCGGAGCCGCGCCACTCGTTGGTGCCGCGCTTGGTGACCATGTTGAGCACCACGCCGCCGGTGGCGATGGAGGCGTCGCTGCCGCCCGTCGTCACCTGCATCTCCTCGAAGGCGTCGAAGTCGTAGTAGCCCGGCGAGGAGCCGAGGGCCGCCATGTCGGTGATCACCACGCCGTCCACCGACCACACCGCCTGGTCGCCGCCGGAGCCGGGTCCCACGTACTGCGCCTGCTGGCCGCTCTCGTTGCCGCCGACGTTGATACGGTCGGTCAGCACGCCGGGAGTCGACTGCAGCACGGCCCAGGGATCGCGGGCCGTGGGGATGCGCTCGAGGTCGGCGTTGGTCACCGTGGTGCCGGTGGAGATGCGCCGGGTGTCGAGCAACGGCGACTCGGCCACGACGTTGATGACGTCCTCGACCTGGGCCGAGAGCGTCAGCTCGATGTCGGTGTTACGGCCGACGTTGACGACGATGCCGGTGGACTCCAGGGGCGAGAACCCCTGGAGCTCCGCCTTCAGGGCGTAGTCGGAGCCGGGCGCCAAACCCGGGAAGCGGAAACGCCCTTGGGCGTCGGTGACCTGGACTTGAGGAGCGCCTCCGCCCGTGAGGGTGACGGTCACTCCTGGCAGCGTCTCGCCCGTGGGACTCTTGACGGTGCCGAAGAGATTGCCGCTCTGAAGTTGCGCCATGGCCGGAACGGCAAGGAGCAGCAGCAGGGCGGCGAACGGAAGCGCGCGCATTGGAAAGGGACGATGCTTCATGACATCAGGCCTCCTATAGGTAAGTCGTTGATAGCACGAAAGAGGAAATGGGTTCACTAGGATGGAAGCCGGATTCCACCTCCTTTCTTATCGCAGCTCTCGAGGAGCAAGGGCTGTGCCGCGCGTTGTAAAAAATGTAAGGTGACGAGCTAAATATCTGGCATTGAAGGAGATATAATGGCATATGGGGATTGGGATGCGAGCGGACGGGCGATGCACGATCCAGAAAATTGGATGATCCCCGCCAGGTTTTCGGCGGGGCTCCGGCGCGATTCATCCTCAAAAATCCACCATTCATCCTGGATTTCCGGTGATTGATCCCGCCGCATCCATGAAAACGGTTTCACGGCCCGACGATTCGAAAGTTTGAATGTGCCGGCCGGTTGGGCCAGATGCAATTTTTCCCTGATCGATTCTGGAGGGCGTAGAAACCCTTTACAAATCGGTCGTGAAGGACGGGACCGAAGCGAGGGGCCGGCCGGAGCGGAGGTGGGATTTGTGGACGGGGGTGTTCTCTCTTCAGGACAGGCTGCGGTCTTCACCTCCTGGGGCGCGCGTCAGGGCGCACCGCCTTCTTTACTAGACCAAGCAAGCCGTATGCCTGTATCAGGAGACAAGGACCGCCAGGATCGTCCTGGCGGTCCCCGTGCTGGTGGTTTTAACGGAAGCTGAACCGCGCGCCGAGGCGGAAGATGCGCGGGCTCAGGATCTCGAGGGCGTAGTCGGCGTTGTTGCGGGGTGCACCGTTCTGGGCCAGCACGCCCTGGCGCTGCAGGACGTAGGACTGGTTGAGGGCGTTGAACAGATCGACGCCCAGAGTGAGCCCGAACTGGCTGAAGGTGAATTCCTTCTCCACCCGCAGGTCCACGACGTGGACGTCGGGGTAGCGGAAGGCGTCCGCATCCGCCTGGATGGGGACGTCGATGCCCGATCCCCCGTTGTCGGCGATCGTGGCGCGGTTGATGCGGTCCACGTAGCGGACGGGATAGCCCTGGTGACCGGTGAGGTTCGCGGCGACGTTGAAGCCCCAGGGGTGGTCGGGCGCGATCTGGTACATGCCGTTCAAGCTGTACGACCACTGGCTGTTGATGAAGACGTTGCCCTTGGAGCCGGAGACGGTGCCGGAGCCCTGGAGGACGTCGGTGCCGTTCACGACGCCGCCGCCCACGGTGTCGGTGGGGTCTTCGTTCTCGCTGTTGGGGATCTGCCAGGTCCAGTCCTGCCAGGAGACGTTGCCTCGCATCATCCAGCGGTTGGAGAGCCGTTTGTTGAAGGTGAGCGACGCGCCCTTGAACTCCTGCTCGCGATCACCGTTCTCCAGGCGGAAGCCGTTTCTGGTGGTGACGCCCGGCGCCAGCTCCCAGTAGTGCACGGTGTAGGTATGGCCGTCGGGCGCGGCGACGGACTGGATCCTCTCGACGTAGTCGCTGCGCCGGTGGACGCGGCCGACGCTGCCGAGCAATTCCGCGGCGAACGGATCGGGAGCGTCGAAGACGAGCCTCTCCGCCTCGAGGATGTTGTGGGACTTGCGGTAGGTGAGGTTCAGGCCGACCACGAGCTCCGGCAGGAGCGCGTGCTCGACGCCGAGCAGCACCTCGTCGGTGAGCGGCGCGCTCAAGTTGGGATCGACGGCGAAGGACTGCAGCGGCTGCAGGGTGAAGGGGTTGACGTTGGGGCTCGGTGGGAGGACCTCGGGGCCGATCTCGCCCCGCTCGAGGCTCGCGCCGAGACCGTTGGTGGTGTAGAAGTAGCGGTAGCTCAAGCCCCCGATGGGATTGAGGAAGCCGGTCGTGGCCGTGCCGAGCTGATCTGCGAACCGCGAGTAGCTGGCCCGCAGCAGCGTCTTGCGCTGGGCGCCCAGAGCATAGGTCAGCCCGAGTCGGGGCGTGACGTCGCTCCAGGTGAAACCGGCGTCCTGGCCCGCGTAATGGATGGCGGGCAGGAGGTCGGGAGCGATGGCGTTGGCGGCGGCCGACGAAGCCTCGTTCTTGCCGCCCTGCCGGTCCCACCGCACGCCGAGGTTGGCCGTGAGGTTGCCCTTCGCGACCGTATCCTGGACATAGACGTTGGTGTAGTCGTTCTTGATCTTGGGCGTGGCGTCGCGGGCCAGGAGGAGCAGGGGGAAGTCGTTGGCCGGGGTCGCGCCCGCGAGCACGAGCTCCAGACCGCCGCCCGGCCAGCTCACCCGCGTCGACGACTCGGCCGTGCGATAGCCGGCCCCGTACTTCAGCTCGTGGGCGAGATTGCCGGTGTTGAAGAAGTTGGAGCCGTCGAGCTTGACCTGGTCCTGCGGCCGCTCGATCTGCTGGAGCAGGAAGCTGTTGTGCCACATGAGGTCACGGTCGCGAACGGCGAAGGCGCTGCCCCCCTGGGGAGCGAGCTCGAAGCCGCCGTTGACCTTGGAGTACATCCCCGTGACGTAGAAGCTGGAGCCGAGGATCTGGGTGTCCTCGACCTTCCAGGTGGTCGGGCTGGGGCCGAAGTTACCCTGGTTCCAGGTGGTCTCCTGCGGGCGCAGGGGGCCGGCGTTGCGGCCGAGCTTGACCTTCTCGCTCTGCCAGACGAAGCCGGTGGCCGAGTTGGTGGGAGTGACCTGGGCGTTGAGCTTGCCGTTCCAGTCTTTGAGAGTGGTCTTGTCGCTGAAATCGCTGATCGTCAACAGGTCGATCTGCGGCTTGGCGTACGAGCCCCAGACCCACAGCTTGTCCCGTACGATGGGGCCGCCGGCCTCGAGCCCCCAATCGACGATCTTGTCGACGCGATTGCCCTGCTTGAAGGCGGTCTGGGGGTGGTTGTTGTTGAAGGCGCCGCCTTGGGCCAGGTCGCCCTGGTCGAAATCCAGGTTAGATTGGAAGCTGTCGTTGGACGTGAGATAGCGGCCCGAGGCGCGCCACTCGTTGGTGCCGCGCTTGGTGACCATATTGAGCACCACGCCGCCGGTGGAGACGGAGGCGTCGCTGCCGCCCGTCGTCACCTGCATCTCCTCGAAGGCGTCGAAGTCGTAGTAGCCCGGCGAGGAGCCGAGGGCCGCCATATCGGTCAAGACCACGCCGTCCACCGACCACACCGACTGATCACAGGAGGAGCCCGGTCCCACGTACAGCGACTGCTGGCCGCTCTCGTTGCCGCCGACGTTCATCCGGTCCATGAGCACTCCGGGAACACTCTGCAGTATGGCCCACGGATCGCGGGCCGAGGGGATCCGCTCGAGGTCGGCGTTGGACACCGTGCTGCCGGGGGTGAAGCGCCGGGTGTCGAGCATCGGCGGCCGCTCGGCGACGACGTTGACGACGCCTTCCACCGGCTTCGAGAGCTGCATCACGACCTCGGTGTTGCGGCCGACGTTGACGACGATGGGAGAATCGAGAGGTGAGTAACCCTGAAGCTCCGCCTTCACCACGTAGTTGCGGCCCGGCGCCAGGCCGAGGAAGCGGAAGCGTCCCTGGGCGTCGGTCACCTGGGTCTGGGGAGCGCCGATGCCCGTCAGGGTGACGGTGACTCCGGGGAGGGTCTCCCCGTCCGTGCCCTTGACGGTGCCGAAGAGATTGCCGCTCTGGACCTGCGCCAGCGCCGGCAGGGCAAGGAGCAGGAGCAGAGCGGTATATGGAAGCACGCGCATGGAAAAGCAACGATTCCTCATGAAACAAATCTCCTTATGGATCAGTTGTTGGAGTCTCTAGGGACGAAGATCGACAGAGTGGTGAAAACCGCTCACTGTCACCTCCTTTCTGGGAGACCCTGGAGAGCAAGGGCTGTGCCCAGGTTGGGAAAATTGGGATCGAACCTCTCAAACGGCTGACACCAAAGGCTTTGCGTTGGAATAGTCAAAAATCATCTCTTGCGCCGTCGTCCGGTAAATTGAATCGCGCCGATCTGCGGCCGGCGATCCATTCCTGAGTTGATCCCTGAATTTTTGCGATTCGTCACCGGAAATCCGGCGACCACCCTGTCTCGGCTCGGAAACCGGATTTCAGGAGAACGAATCGAAAGTTTGAATGGCCCCTCTTGACTCGCCGCCGGGGCGGCGACAGGATGGTCGTGGCCATGCACACCATCTTCAAGGACTTCAGCTTCGCCGCCGCTCATGCCATCCGCGGCCACACCCGCGGGTGCCAGAACCTGCACGGGCACAACTACCGGGTGCGGGTGCACCTCGCGGCCGGGAGGCTGGACGAGCTGGGGATGGTGCTGGACTTCGCGGACCTGAAGGCCATGATGCGGGAGATCCTGGGCCCGTTCGACCATGGGGTGATCAACGACGTCCCCCCCTTCGACCAGCGCAACACGACGGCGGAGCTGATCTCCCAGTACGTCTTCGAGGAGGTGGAGCGGCGGCTTGTCGGTCAGGAGAGGGTGCGGGTGACGCGGGTCGAGGTGTGGGAGACCGACACCTCCTGTGCCGCCTATGAGCCGTAGCAGCGTCGTCACAGCCGGGCCCTTCCGCTTTTCTTCCGCCCTGGAGTAGAATAAGCATCCGGTCGTCTGGAGCAACTTCCCCGGTGGCACGCCGTACCTCGTGCCTGGGTGGGCTCCACCCGGTATCCCAAAGGAGATTTCATGGCTGCGGACAAGCCTTCGCTGGAAGGCCTGCGCATCGAACGCTCGGACGTGGACGAGGGCAAGCCCGGACGGGGGCGCCTGTGGATCGTCCTCCTCGCCGTGCTGCTGCTGGGCGGGGCCGTGGCCTGGTGGCTCACGCGGCCGCGGCCGGCGCCGGTGCGCGTGGCGGCGGCGCAGGCGCGCTCCGGCGACGCGGCGACGGCTGGGACGGTGCTCAACGCTTCGGGCTACGTCACCGCCCGCCGCCAGGCCACCGTCTCCTCGAAGATCACCGGCAAGGTGGTGGACGTGCTGGTGGAGGAAGGCATGGCGGTTCGGGAGGGGCAGGTGCTCGCCCATCTGGATGATTCGACGGTCCGCAAGGAGCTCGCCCTGGCCGAGTCGCAGCTCACTTCGCAACGGCGCAGCCTGACGGAGACCGAGGTGCGCCTCCGGCAGGCGCGGCTCAGTCAGGAGCGGATGCGGCGCCTGAAGAAGGAAGGGGTTTCGACCCAGGCCGACCTCGACGCGGCCGACGCCGAGGCGGACTCCCTGGCGGCGCGGCTCGCCGTGGGACGGCAGGACATCGAGGTCGCCGAGCGCCAGGTGGCCCTGCGCCGCCAGGACGTGGAGGACACCGTGATCCGCGCGCCCTTCTCGGGGGTGGCCATCAGCAAGGACGCCCAGCCCGGGGAGATGATCTCGCCCGTCTCGGCCGGCGGCGGCTTCACCCGCACCGGCATCTGCACGCTGGTGGACATGAAGTCGCTGGAGATCGAGGTGGACGTCAACGAGAGCTACATCAACCGGGTGAAGACGGGCCAGCGGGCCATGGCGACGCTCGACGCCTATCCCGACTGGCAGATCCCGGCCCGGGTGATCATGCCCGTGCCCGCGGCGGACCGGCAGAAGGCCACGGTGCGGGTGCGGATCGGCTTCGAGGAACAGGACCCGCGCATCCTTCCCGACATGGGGGTCAAGGTGGCGTTCCTGGCGGAGGAGAATGGCGCTCCCACCGCCGCTCCGCGCGCGGTGATGGTCGTCCCCCGGTCGGCGGTGCGCAAGGACGGCGGCCGCGACGTGATCTTCGTGGTGCGCGACGGCCGCGCCGAGCGGCGGGCAGTCGGCCTCTCCACCGCTCCCGGCGACGAGGCGGTCGTCCTCTCCGGCCTCGCCGCCGGCGATCAAGTGGTTGTGGAGGGCCCGCCGGACCTCAAGGACGGGGCCACGGTCTCCGTCCAGAAAGAGAAAGGATGACAGGGATGGCGCAGAACGGCACTCTGGTGCGCGTGCAGGACGTCCACAAGGTCTATCGCCGCGGCGACGAGCGGATCGAGGTCCTCCAGGGGATCGACCTCGAGGTGCCGCAAGGCGACTTCCTGGCGCTGATGGGCCCTTCGGGCTCCGGCAAGACGACGCTGCTCAATCTCATCGGCGGCCTCGACAGGCCGTCCTCGGGAGCGGTGGAGGTGGCGGGCGAGCCCATTCACAAGCTGGCGGACGGCCAGCTCGCCAAGTGGCGAGCCCGCCACATAGGCTTCGTCTTCCAGTTCTACAACCTGCTGCCGGTGCTCACCGCCGAGCGCAACGTGGAGCTGCCCCTGCTGCTGACCGACCTCTCGGCGGCCCAGCGCAAGAGTCATGTGGCCACGGCCCTCGGCGTGGTGGGCCTCGCCGACCGCTCGCGGCACTTTCCGCGGCAGCTCTCCGGCGGCCAGGAGCAGCGGGTGGGCATCGCCCGCGCCATCGTCACCGATCCCACGCTGCTGCTGTGCGACGAGCCCACGGGCGACCTCGACCGCAAGTCGGGCGACGAGATCCTCGACCTGCTCGAGGCTCTCAACCGCGAGCACGGCAAGACCATCATCATGGTGACGCACGACCCGCATGCCGCGGCCCGCGCCCGCCGCACCGTCTATCTGGAGAAGGGCAATCTCGTGGCGGAGCCGGAGCCATGAAGTACCTGCCTCTGATCTGGAGCAACCTGAAGCGCCGCAAGGCGCGCACCATCCTGACGCTGCTGGCGATCCTGGTGGGGTTCCTCCTGTACGGATATCTGGCCGCTATCCGCCAATCCTTCAGCATGGGGGTGGACGTCAGCGGCGCCGACCGCCTGATGGTGCTCAACAAGATCACCATCATCATGCCGCTCCCGAGGTCCTACAAGGATCGCCTCGCGGCGCTTCCAGGAGTCGAGAAAGTCACCCACCTCAACTGGTTCGGCGCCATCTACCAGGATCCGAAAAACCAGTTCGGCCAGATGGCGGTGGATCCGGCGACGTTCCTCGACCTCTACCCCGAGTACCGGTTGCCGGAGGCGCAGAGGAAGGCCTGGCTCGCGGACCGGACCGGCGCCATCGTCGGCCGCGTGACCGCGGAGCGGTTCGGCTGGAAGGTGGGCGACAAGATTCCGCTCCAGGCCACGTTCTATCGCCATCCGGGCGGCTCGAAACTCTGGGAGTTCAACATCGACGGCATCTACGAAGGAGCGGAGAAGGGCACCGACACCTCGGGCTTCTACTTCCACTACGATTATCTCAACGAGGGGATGGGCGGCAACCTCGGGATCGTGGGCTGGTACATCATCCGGATCGCCGATCCCGCCCACGCCGCCGAGATCGCCCGGGGGATCGACTCGATGTTCGCCAACTCCCCTTCCGAGACCAAGACGCAGACCGAGAAGGCCATCGCGCAGTCGTTCGCCAACCAGGTGGGCAGCATCGGGAAGATCATCACGGCCATCGTCTCCGTGGCTTTCTTCCTCATCCTGCTGGTGGCCGGCAATACGATGGCGCAGGCGGTCCGCGAGCGCACCAGCGAGCTGGCGGTGCTCAAGACCCTGGGCTTCTCGCACGGCAAGGTGCTGGCCCTGGTGCTGGCCGAATCGTGCGTCCTGGCTGTGCTCGGCGGCGGCCTCGGGCTGGGCCTCGCCTGGACGATCATCACCCTGGCCGGTGATCCGACGGGCGGGTTCCTGCCGGTCTTCTACTTCCCGGGGCGGGACATCCTCTTAGGGATCGTCCTGGTGTTCCTGCTCGGCTTCGCGACCGGCCTGCTGCCGGCCATCCAGGCCATGCGCTTGCGCATTGTCGATGCGCTACGGAGGGTGTGACCGTGCTCAAGTGGCTCTCCCAGGTGGCGACGGTGACCTGGCTCAACGTGCGGACCATCCCCCAGCGCCGCGGCGCCTCCGCCGCGGCGATCCTCGGAGTGGCGGGAGTCGTGGCGGTGTTCGTCGCCGTGCTCTCGATCGCGGAAGGGTTCCGCAAGACCATGACCTCCACGGCTTCGCAGGACACCGCGATCGTGCTGCGCGCCGGCAGCGACAGCGAGATGGCGAGCGGCATCGGACGCGACGCGACGCGGATCATCGCCGAAGCGCCCGGTGTTCTCCACACGGCGCGCGGGCCGGTCACCTCGTCGGAGTTGTACGTCGTCGTCGACGTCCCCAAGCGCTCGACGGGGACCGACGCCAACGTGCCTCTGCGGGGTGTCCAACTCGGCGCCTTCGATGTGAGGAGCCAGGTGAAGCTGGTCGAGGGCCGCCGCTTCGAGCCGGGGCGCAACGAGGTCATCGCCGGCAAGGCGGCGGCGGCCGAGTTCGCGGGACTGGACCTGGGCAACAAGCTGCGGTGGGGAGAGAACGAGTGGACCGTGGTCGGGATCTTCACCGCCAACGGCGGGCTCGCCGAATCGGAGATCTGGTGCGATGCGGGGGTCCTGCAGCCCGCCTACCGGCGGGGCGACACCTTCCAGACGGTGTTCGCGAAGCTCGAGTCGCCCGAGGCCTTCGGCACGTTCAAGGACGCTCTGACCGCCGACCCGCGCCTGGATGTGGATGTCGTGCGCGAAGCGGACTACTACGCCGAACAGTCGAAGACGCTCTACGGGATCATCACCGGCCTCGGAGTCCTCATCGCCGTCCTGATGGGCCTCGGAGCCGCCTTCGGCGCCGCCAACACCATGTATACGTCGGTCGCCATGCGCACTCGCGAGATCGCAACGTTGCGCGCCCTGGGATTCCGCAGCGGCCCGGTGGTGCTTTCGGTGATGGCCGAGTCGACGCTGCTGGCGCTGATCGGCGGCGCTATCGGGGCGGCTCTCGCCTACTTCGCCTTCAACGGCTATCAGGCGGCGACCATGAACTGGTCGTCGTTCAGCCAGGTCGCCTTCGCCGTCACCCCCGTGCTGCTCGTCGGTGGGATCGTCTGCGCCTTGCTGATCGGTCTGGCCGGGGGTCTCTTCCCTGCCGTCCGCGCCGCCCGGCTGCCGGTGGCGACAGCGCTGCGCGAGCTCTAGAAACGGGATCAGTTTCCTTGCGCACCCGCGAAGCCAGGCGATAGAATCCCCGCACGGATCTCCCCCCTCCGGGAGAGCCGTGCGCGCGAGGAGACCCAGATGTCTCAGCAGACGAAGGACGTCATCGAAGAATCCCCTGACCTGGCTTCGACCCCCGCTACGGCCCGTGTGATCCTGGACGGCAAGGAGCACGAGCTGCCGCTGGTCGTCGGCTCCGAGGGCGAGGTGGGGATCGACATCGCTCAGCTCCGGGCGAAGTCCGGCGCCATCACCTTCGATCCAGGCTACGGCAACACCGGGGCCTGCGAGAGCGCCATCACCTTCATCGACGGCGAAGCAGGCATCCTGCGCTACCGCGGCTATCCCATCGAGGAGATCGCCGGCCGGGCGGAGTTCACCGAGATCTGCTACCTCCTCATCTACGGCCGGCTGCCCACGGCGGCGGAGCTCAAGGAGTACGAGGCGCGGCTCACCCGCCACACCATGATCCACGAGGACATGAAGAAGTTCTTCGAGGGCTTCCCCTCGAGCGCCCATCCCATGGCCATGCTCTCCTCGATGGTGGTCTCCCTCTCCACCTACTATCCGAAGGACGGCCGCGACGACGACCTCGACCTGAACATCGCCCGGCTGCTGGCCAAGGGCCCGACCATCGCCGCGTCCTCTTACAAGAAGACCATGGGCCAGCCGTTGGTCTATCCGACGCAACGACCTCTCCTACTGCTCGAACTTCCTGCACATGATGTTCTCCGTGCCGGCGGAGCCCTACCCCGTGAGCCCGGTGCTCGACCGGGCCTTGAACCTGCTGCTCATCCTCCACGCCGACCACGAGCAGAACTGCTCGACCTCGACGGTGCGCATGGTGGGGAGCAGCCAGGCGAACCTCTTCGCCTCCATCTCGGCGGGCATCTCCGCCCTCTGGGGGCCGCTCCATGGCGGCGCCAACCAGGCGGTCATCGAGATGCTGGAGCGCATCCGCGACGACGGCAGCAACTACAAGAAGTACGTGGACATGGCGAAGGACAAGAGCTCGGGCTTCCAGCTCATGGGCTTCGGCCACCGGGTCTACAAGAACTTCGATCCGCGGGCGAAGATCCTCAAGGCCACGGTCGACGAGGTGCTGGCCGAGCTCGGGGTCACCGATCCCCTGCTGGACATCGCCAAGGCCCTCGAGGAGGTCGCCCTGCACGACGAGTTCTTCATCTCCCGCAAGCTCTACCCGAACGTGGACTTCTACAGCGGCATCATCTACCGCGCCATGGGCATCCCGACCAACATGTTCACGGTGATGTTCGCCCTCGGCCGCATGCCGGGCTGGATCGCTCACTGGCGGGAGATGCAGAACGACCCGAAGAACCGCATCAACCGCCCGCGGCAGATCTACACCGGCCCCACCCAGCGGCCGTTCGTGCCCATCGGCCAGCGCTAGAATCCCTAGTGGTCTCGGCGGTCCCGGCTGTCCCGGCGGGTAACGCGGTGCAGCCAGTCGTGCGCCCGCCCCCGGAAGTGCTCCACCCGTTCCCAGAGCCTGGGCCAGCGGGCCAGCAGCCGCCGTAAGCCCCGATAGACCAGCTCGTTGTCGAGGGACAGCAGGGCCGCGCCGGCGAGGATGGTGGCGATGCCCTGGATCCCCGGCAGCACCAAGCCGGCCACCCCGACCAGGATCAGCACCCAGCCCAGCACGAAGATCGCGACCCGGACGCCGAAGGATAGAGGTGGACGAGGCTCCGGCGTCATGTTCGAGCCTCCCGGTTGACAAACAGGACCAGAGCGGTCCAGAATAGCTTTCGTCTGTTGAGACGAAATCTCAATAAGGACGAAGGAAGCTGAAACCATGGCGAACGCTCGCGAGAAAGAGCAGTTCCTCCAGTACCTGCGCGGCCGGGGTCAGCGCGTCACGGGAGAGCGTCTGGCGCTCTTCGACGAGATCTTCTCCCAGCACGGGCACATCGACGCCGAAGAGCTGCTCGGCGCGATGAAGGCGCGTGGTCTCGAAGATCTCACGGGCCACCGTCTACCGCAACCTCGACCTGCTGGTGGAGTGCGGTCTGGCGCGCAAGCAGCGGCTGGGCACCCGCGGCTTCCTCTACGAGCACGTGCACTTCGGGCAGCAGCACGATCACCTGGTGTGCACCGGCTGCGGCCGGGTGGTGGAGTTCGTGAGCTTGGGGATCGCGGCGCTGCAGAGCGAGATCTGCCGGGCCCATGGCTTCGTGCCGACGCGCCACACGCTGCAGATCGCCGGCCTGTGCAACCGCTGCGCGGAAGCCTCAGCGGCGGTGGCGGCGGCGCCGGGGGTGACGAGAGAGGTGCCGGTCCATGTTTGAGGCGTTCATCGTCACCTTGCGGGAGGGGGTGGAGGCGGCTCTGGTGGTGGGGATCATCGTGGCCTTCCTGCGCCGGGAAGGCTACGAGCGGCACCTCAAGGCCGTGTGGTCGGGCCTCGCCGCGGCCACGGCCGCGAGCCTGCTGGGCGCCTTCTTCCTCTACCGCTGGGCGGTCAACGAGGAGGTCTTCGAGGGCCTCCTGTACCTGGGCTCGGCCGTGATCGTGGGCTCGATGATGGTGTGGATGTGGCGCCACTCCCACGCCCTCTCGGGGGAGATGAAAGGGTCGCTCTCGCGCATCGTGTCCCGCGAGGGGACCGCGTCGGTGGCGGCAGGGCTCTTCGCCTTCACCTTCCTCATGGTCTTCCGCGAAGGGATCGAGACGGTCCTCTTCCTCTCCGCCCTGTCGCTCTCGACCGGCGGCCTGATGGCCATCCTGGGAGTGCTGGCCGGCCTCGTCCTGGCGGTCATCTTCGGCGTGCTCTTCGTGCGCGGCAGCCTGCGCATCGACCTCGGGCGGTTCTTCAAGATCACGGGCATCGCCTTAGGGGTCTTCATCCTCCAGCTCCTGACCAACGGCTACCACGAGCTGTCGGAGGCGGGATGGCTGCCGGCCAACGAGCTGCACCATGAGGACCGTGGGACCGCTGGTGAAGAACGAGTTCTTCTTCGTGGCGGCCGTGCTGGTGCTGCCGCTTTTGATGCTCATGATCCCGGGCAGGCGGCGGCAGCAGGCGGAGGCGACCGGGGCAGCAGCGCGACTGGAGAAGGCCGGGAGCCGGCGGCAGGCCCGGGCCCGCATGCTGGGGGCGACGCTGGGCATCATCATCCTCGCGGCCCTGGGACTGGGTTTCGTCTATGCGCAGCCGCCGGCCGCGCTGTCGGCGGCCGAGCCGGTGACGGTGGGGGCGGACGGCGCGGTGCGCATTCCCCTCTCGATCTTCCAGGGCACGAAGCTCCACCGCTTCCAGACCACGGTGGACGGCCAGGCGGTGCGTTTCATCGCCATTCCCATCGAGCCCGTTGAGAAGGGAGGGGCCATCGCCACGGCGTTCGACTCCTGTCTGATCTGCGGTCCGCGGGGCTACTACCAGGACGGCCCCAACGTCACCTGCCTGCATTGCGGCTCGGCGATCTATCCGCCGAGCATCGGCCAGCCGGGCGGCTGCAACCCGGTCCCCCTGAAGTCGCGCACGGAGGGGGGGGCTCTGGTGCTGGCTGCCGCGGATCTCGCGGCGGGCGCTCACCTCTTCACCTCTCCCTGCCCGGGCCACGCCGCGCACTGAAGGCTCCGACATGTACACCCGCCTGCTCCTCGAATCCCTGCGCCGCGGCACCCGCCGCAAGCTGCTGGCGGTCTCCGCCGTGGCGCTGGGGACTCTGGGAGCCACCGCTCTCGCCGAGGTGATGCTGGCCTCGGGGGACCGGCTGGCCGCGGAGATGGGCTCCTACGGCGCCAATCTGCAGATCGTGCCAGCCCGCGACGGCGAGACCCTGCCGGTCTCCGAGCTGGCCCTGGTGCGGAAGATCTTCTGGCGCAACAACGTCGTGGCCGTGGCGCCGCTCCACAGCCTGCGCGTGCGGTGGGAGCCGAATGAGCTCGTGGCGCCTCTGGTGGGCACCTGGTTCGACCACCCCCTGGAGCCGGACTGGCGCACGGGGCTGCCGCGCACCCGGCCCACCCTCAAGATCGAGGGGCGGTGGCCCCGGGAGAGTGCCGGGACAGACGAGAGCGAGGTGGTGCTGGGCCGGCGCCTCGCCGAGCGCCTGGGCCGGGGAGCGGGCGACGAGCTCCAGGCCCGCCTCGGCCAGCGCAGCCTCGCCTTCCATGTCGTGGGGGTGCTGACCAGCGGTGGCGAGGAGGACGAGGAGGCCTTCGCCCCCCTCGCGGCTGTCGAGCGGCTCATGGACCAGCCCGGCCGCTTCACCCGCGCCGAGGTCTTCGCCATGACCACGCCCGAGAGCCGGAACGCGCGTCCCGATCCGCAACGTATGAGCGCCGAGGAGTACGAGACCTGGTACTGCACGGCCTATCCCTCCTCCATCGCCTTCCAGCTCAACCAGGCCCTGCCGGGAGCGCGGACGAGCGTGGTCTCCGGGGTCACCGCCGCCACGGCCGACGTCCTCCTGCGGCTGCGGGGGATCCTCGGCGCCCTGGCCGCGGTGGCCCTGCTCGGGGCGGCCGTTGGGCGTGACCGCGGCCATGACCGCCACGGTGATGGAGCGGCGGCTGGAGGCCGGGCTGCTGATCGCCATCGGCGCGGCGCGCAGCCGGGTGGTCCTCTTCTTCTTGAGCGAGGCGGCGCTGCTGGGTCTCCTGGGAGGACTCGCCGGCGGGGCCCTGGGCCTGGGGGCCGGCCGGCTGCTGGGCAGCGGCGCCCTCGGCGTCACCGTGCCGTTCATCCCCGTGCTCCTCCCGTTCGCGGCCCTGCTGGGTCTGATCCTCGCCGTGCTGGCGAGCCTCGCTCCCGTGGCCCGCGCCCTGGAGCTCTACCCCGCCGACATCCTCAAGAGGGCCACGGCCTGATGATCGCCCGCCTGGTGCTCATGAGCTTGCGCCGCCGCAGCCGGCAGCTCGCGCTGATCCTGGCCGCGGTGACTGTCGCCGCAGCCACGGTGGCGACCCTCGCCGGCTTCTCCAGCCGCGCCGAGCAACGCTTCGGCGAGAGCCTGGCCGCCTTCGGGCCGAACCTGACGGTGCGGCCCCAGGTGGGAGGGGCGGCGAGCCTGTCTCCCGACCTCGTGGCACGCCTGCGGCAGGTGCCGGGAGTGAACGCCGTGGCGGCGGTCCGCGGCCCGGCGGTACCGGCGAGCTTCGACGCGAAGGGCGGGCAGGAGCTGGAGCGCATCGACCTCCGTGTCGATCCCCAAAACCTGGCCGAGGTGGCCCGCGCCATCGAGTCCCGGGTCGAGGGGGTCGAAGCCCGGCCTCTGCTGCGGGTCAGCGAGTCGGACGCGCGGGTGACCCGCCGGCTGACGCTGGTGCTCGCGGCCGTGAGCGCCGTCTCCCTCCTCCTGGCCCTCCTCTCGGTGGCGGCGGCGACCACGGCCTTGATCGGGGAGCGGCGGACGGAGATCGGGCTCCTCCTGGCCCTCGGCTACACGGGCCGGCGGGTGGGTGGCTTCCTGGCGGCCGAGCTCCTGGTGGCGGCGCTTCTCGCCGGCCTCGGGGGAGAGCTGCTGGGCGAGCTGGCGGCCGGCGGTCTCGCTCAGCGCATGCTGGGGGGCTCCGGCGACCTCCTCTCCCCGACCTGGAGCGGCTTTGCCGCCGCGGCCCTGGCGGCGGTGCTGGTGGTGGGCTCGTCCATGCTGGTGGCGTTGCGGCGGGTGGAGCGGCTGGACCCCGCCCGCGTCCTGCGAGGCGAATGAGAGTCCCATGGCGCTGGTTGAAGCCGAGGCCCTGAGCCGCCGTTTCGGATCGTTGCGGGCCCTGGACGAGCTGACGCTCGCCATCGAGGAGGGCGAGTGGGTGGCGGTGACCGGTCCCTCGGGCTCGGGCAAGACCACCCTCCTCAACGTCCTCTCCGGCCTGGACCGGCCCACCTCAGGCAAGGTGCGGGTGGGGGGCGTCGACCTCGCGAACCTCACCCCCCGCGAGCTGGCCCGCTACCGCCAGCAGACGGTGGGCCTCATCTTCCAGCAGTTCCACCTCATCCCCTACCTCACGGCGCTCGAAAACGTCATGCTGGCGCAGTACGTCCACAGCATGACCGACCGCGGCGAGGCCGAGGAGGCACTGCGCCGGGTGGGCCTGGGCGAGCGCCTGGGCCACCTGCCGAGCCAGCTCTCCGGCGGCGAGCAGCAGCGGGTGTGCATCGCCCGGGCCCTGATCAACCAGCCACGGCTCATCCTGGCCGACGAGCCCACGGGCAACCTGGACGCCGTCAACGAGTCCGTGGTCATGTCGCTCCTCACCGACCTGCACCACCGCGGCCACACCCTGATTCTGGTCACCCATGCGCCGGACATCGCCGCCCGCGCCGGCCGCGAGATCCGCCTCGAGCACGGGCGCCTAGCCGCGGTGGAGCTGCCGGGCGACCGCGAGCGGCAGGCCGTGCTGGCGGACCTCTGGCAACGCCTGGAGGAGGATGGCGAAGGGGTCTCGGTGGCTCGCCGGGGCGTGGCCGATCTGCTCGCCGAGGGGCTCCTCGCCTTCGTGGACGGCCCCATCGCCTTCACGGAGCGGGGGCGGACCCAGGCCGCGGCAGTCGTCCGCCGGGTCCGTCTCGCAGAGGTCCTGCTGGCCCGCACGCTCGACCGCGGCGTGGCCGAGGAGGAGTGCGGCCGGCTCGATCCCGTGGCCGCCGGCTTCGAGGACCAGGTCTGCGCCTTCCTCGATCACCCCACCCGCTGCCCCCACGGCCGGCCCATCGCTCCCGGCCCGTGCTGCTGCGATGCGCAGGAGGCCGCGGCCCGTCCATGAGGCGCCCGTCCCATCGAGGTGGAGGCGTGAGGCTCCCTGTGCTCCTGCTGTTGGCAGCCGTCGCGCTCCCGCCACCGTGGAGCGCCGGGTGATGCTCATGGGCACCTCGCTCGACATCACCGTCGAGGCCGCGGACCGGGAGACCGGGTTGGCGGCGAGCGAGCGGGCGGTCGAGGCGCTTGGAAGCCGCGGAGGCCCGGCTCTCGACGTGGCGGAACGATACGGAGCTGGCCCTCCTCAACCGTGCCCCGGTGGGTGATCGCCGCGCGCTCTCTCCGGCTCTGGCTGCTGAGCTGGCGGCGGTCGTGAGGTGCTCCCAGGAGACGGAGGGAGCGTTCGATCCCGCGATTGGAGCCCTGGTGCAGGCCTGGGGTCTGCGACAGGGGGCGCGGCGGCCGTCCCCGGAGGAGCGTGCCACTGCGATGGCGGACAGCTCTGTGGACGGTTTCCGCTTGGAAGGAGGCGGTGCGGTGCGGCTGCGGCCGGGGCTGATCCTGGAGGAGGGGGGATGGGGCAAGGGCTCCGGCCTGGGTGACGCTCTGGCCGCTCTGGGGCCCGGCGTGATCCGGGCCAGCCTGGACCTCGGCGGACAGGTGGCGGTATGGGGTACGGGAAGGTGGGAAGTCCCTGTCGCCGATCCCCGTCGCCGGGACCGCCCCGTCGCCATTCTCTCCATCGACGGCGGCTCGGTCTCCACCTCGGGCAACAGCGAGCGGGGAATCACGGTGGAAGGGCGCAAGCTCGGCCACCTTCTCGATCCGCGCACGGGAGAGCCCGCGCCTGACTTCGGCAGTCTCACCGTCTGGACCGCCGATCCCCTGCGCGCCGACTGCCTTTCGACGGGCCTCTACGTCCTGGGGCCCGAGCGGGCCCTGGCCTGGGCCGCGGCCCATCCCGGCGTGGAGGTGCTGGTGCTGCGTCCGCGCGGACCCCGGCTGGAGGCCCTGGCGAGCCCGGGTCTGCACAACAGGCTGAAGGCTTTGACCCCGGAGGTGGAGGTCCACCTCTGGGAGAGGTGACCGAGGAGACTTTGCATGAGTTTTTTCTGGAAGGGGATGATGGTGCTGGTCCTGGCCCTGGTGCTCGCCGCAGCCGCCTTCGGCCAGTCGGGATCGACCGAGGACCGGGTGCGGGACCTCGAGAAGCAGGTGGAGCAGCTCAAGGCAGAGATCGCGGCAATGAAGAGCGGCGGCATGGCGGGCGACCACATCGCCGAGCTGGAGCGCCGGATCGAAGTGCTGGCCGGCGAGATCGAGAAGCTGAAGATCGGCGAGGCCGCGGCCTCAGCCGACCAGAGCGACTACGGTCTCGGTCCCGCGGCCTCCAAGGTCTACCGCACCGAGCGGGGGCTGTCGATCGGCGGCTACGGCGAATTCATCTATCAGCACATTGATGGCGAAGATGGCGAGGAGGAGCATCTGGCCGCGAAGTCCGGGGAGGAGGAAGAGGAGGAGACGGCTCCGGGCGACCACCTCGACGTGCGCCGTGCCGTGGTCTACTTCGGCTACAAGTGGAACGACCGTATCCTCTTGAACAGCGAGGTGGAGTATGAGCACGCGGGCAATGAGGTGTCGGTCGAATTCGCCTACCTCGACTTCCTCTGGCGGCCGCAGCTCAACCTCCGGGCCGGCCTGCTGCTGATGCCGGTCGGCTTTTTGAACGAGCTGCACGAGCCCACCGTGTTCCTGGGCGCCGATCGGCCGGAGGTGGAGACGCGCATCCTCCCCACCACCTGGAGCGAGGCCGGCTTCGGCCTGTTCGGCAACGCCGGGCCGTTCACCTATCGCACCTACGTGGTCAACGGCCTCGACGCCCGCGGTTTCACGGACGACGGGTTGCGGGGCGGACGGCAGGGCGGGAAGGAGGCCGACGCCGAGGACTTCGCCTGGGTGGGCCGCCTCGACTACACCGGCGCTCCCGGATTCCTGCTCGGCGGCTCGGCCTATGCGGGCAAATCGGGCCAGGGGATCGAGACGCCGGCCGGCCGCAAGCTCTCCGTGGGCACGCGGATCTTCGAAGGGCACCTGGAGTGGAGATGGCGGGGCCTGGAGCTCCGGGCTCTCGGCGCGCAGGCGGACCTCGACGACGTGGCCGCGCTCAACGCCGCCCTGGACCTCGAAGGCGACGAGTCCGTGGGCGAAAGGCTGCGCGGCTACTACTTGCAGCTCGGCTATGACGTCTTCGCTGGCCGCGGCGGCGGCGGTAACCGAGGGGGGGCGGCCCTCATCCCCTTCGCCCGCTGGGAGAGCCTGAACACCCAGGACGCCGTGCCAGCCGGCTTCGCGGCCAACCCCGACACCGACATCGACATCCTCACCTTGGGGCTCGCTTACAAGCCGATCGAGCAGATCGTCCTCAAGGTGGACTACCAGAACGTGGACAACCGGGCGAGGACCGGCGCCGACCGGTTCAGCGTCCTCTTGGGCTATGTCTTCTAGCTGGCGCTCCGTCATCCTCCTGGCGCTCCTGCTGCTGTTCGCGGGGGCGGGGGATGCCAAGGTCTTCCTCACGGTCGACGAGGCCGTGAGGCTGGCCTTCCCCGGCTGCGAGGTCGCGAAGCGCAACGCCTTCCTCACCCCGGAGCAGGTGCGGCGCGCCCGCGAGCTCTCTCAGGGAGAGGTGCCGAGCGCCCTCGTCACCTACTACGCGGCCACCCGCAGCAGCCAGCCCGTTGGCACCGCCTACTTCGATACGCACCAGGTGCGCACCCTGCCGGAGACGCTGATGATCGTCGTCGACCCCGAAGGCCGGGTGGGGCGCATCGAGGTGATCTCGTTCCGGGAGCCGGAGGAGTACATGCCGCGCGGCGCCTGGTACGAGCAGTTCCGGGGCAAGGCCCTGGGGCCGGACCTCCAGCTCAAGCGGGACATCCGGCCGGTGACCGGCGCCACCCTCACGGCCCGCGCCACCACCGACGCCGTACGCCGGGTGCTGGCTCTCCACCGCGTTCTCACCGAGGGGGGGAAGTGAGCCGCTTCGAGGCCTGGTTCCTCAACCTCGCGAGCCTGCTGGTGGGGGGCACGGGGCTGGTCTATGCCTGGATGGCCTACCTGGTGAAGCCGGCGGACCCCTACGCCGTGGTCAACCATCCGCTCCAACCCGCAGTGCAGCACCTGCACATCCTGGTGGCCCCGCTGCTGGTCTTCGCCGGCGGCATGGTGTGGCGCCGCCACGCCTGGTCCCACTGGCAGAAGGGGGTGGAGCAACGCCGGCGCAGCGGCACGTCGTTGATCCTCACCCTCGTGCCCATGGTGGTCTCGGGGTATCTGATCCAGACCGCCACGGAGAGCGGCTGGCGGCGGACCTGGGTGATCGTCCACCTCGTGGCCTCGGGGCTCTGGCTGCTGGGCACCCTGGCCCACCAGGTGCCGGCGCTCTATCTCCGGCTGACGTCGGACCAGCGGTAATCCACCTGCAGGGGCGCTCCCGTGCCGTTCCCCAGGAACCAGAGGATGGAGGGGCGGGGGCGCAGCGTGCCCATGCGGAGCTGGCCTTCCTTGGGTCCGAGGATGAACAGCGAGGTCGCGAGCCCCTGGGCGTCCATGGCCAGCTCGGTCACGGTGACGGTCGCGAGGATACCCTCGGGCGGGCGCCCGGTCCGCTGGCTCACGTAGGCGGGGCTGGTGGCTCCCGCGCTCCGGGCGCTGTTTCCAGGATGATCCGCTGGTGACGCAAACGCCAGGGCCCGGTCGCGCAGGTACAGCCGGCCGGCGGGCTCGTCCAGGCCAGGGAGCGGAGGGAGCTCGACGGGCCAGCCCTTGCCCGCGGGGCCGGCACCGAAGCCCCGCTCTACGGCGCCGATCCGCACCCAGCCGTTGCCGGCCCCGCCCTGGCGCAGGATCTCCACCGCCCGGTCCACCGCGAACCCCTCGGCGAAACCCCACAGGTCCAGCCCGCTCCCCTCGTCGAGAGCGGCGGTGCCTTTCTGGGGATCGAGGGCGAGGCGGGTGCAGACGGTGAGGGCGGCCACCGCCTCCAGCCGCTCGGGCGCGGGCGCCTCCTGGACCGGCGAGCGCAGACCCCAGAGTGCGTAGAGGTCTCGCCCCAGGGGACCATGGGCTCCTTCCGACCAGAAGCAGAAGTCCCAGGCCCGGCCGAGCAGCGTCAGAAGGCGGGGATCCGGCGTCTGGGGACCCTTGCCCGCCGCGGCGTTGAGCGCCGTAAGCCCCCCGGGGCTCGACCCGTCGGTCAACCGCTCGATCTCCGCGACCTCCGCGAAAGCCCGGCGGATCAGGTCCTGGGCCGTCTCCTGCGACAGATCCCGCACCTCGATCTCGGCCGGCTTGCCGAAGGCCTTGTCCGCCAGGCGCTGAGGAGCAGGGGAAGGGGGAGCCCCGAGGAGAAGGGTGAGCAGCAAGAAGAACATGAGGAAGATGATACCGGGAAGCGGCCGGCTCAGGGGCGCGCGAGGAAGCACTCCAGCACGGCGCGGAAGGCCTGCCGCATCTCGGTGCCGTCGTAGCCGGCGGGGAAGCCCGCCCGCTCGGCGAGGAGCCGGTCCCGGAGGAGCCCCTCGAAAGCTCCCACCAGGGCCGAGCGGACTGCCTGCGGATGCAGGTCGCTGCGCAGCAACCCGGCCGCCGTCATCTCGCCGAGCACTCCGTCCAGCGTGTGCAGCACCTGCAGGAAGCCGCGGGTCAGCAGCACCATGTGCCCGTGCTTGCGGATGCGGCGGCCTTCGAGGAGCATCAGGGTCTGGAGCTCCGGGTCCTGCTCCAGGGTCGCCATCATCAGGTCGGTCAAGGCCCGCAGCCTCTCCAGGGGGTGGAGCGTGCCGTCCTGGACGCTGCGCAGACCGTCGGCCATCCGCCGCCAGGCGTCGTCGAAGATGGCCTCCAGCAGCCCCTCCTTGCTGCCGAAGTGCTTGATGAGCTGCGACTCGCTGGTGCCGGCCCGGCGGGCGATGGCCGAGGTGGTGGTGTTCTCGTAACCGTCCTCGGCAAACAGCTCGCGGCCGGAATGCAGGATGCGGTCGTGCGACGAGAGCTCGATGAGCGGCGCCCCCTTTCCCTTCTTCATAGGCTCGGCATCGTAGTACGGCTGCCCTCCGGCCGCAATGGTGGTAGTACCACTATTGCAGATGGACGCGGGCGAAGCGCCGCTTGCCGACCTTGAACAGGTAGGGCTCGGGCCGGGGGGCGAGCTCCAGGGCCGGGTCGGTCGCGCGCTCGCCGTCCACGGCGACCGCTCCCTGCTGGATGAGCCGCCGGGCCTCGCCATTGCTCGGCGCGAGGCCGGCCGCGGTGAGCAGCCTGGCGAGAGGCCAGGTGCCGTCGAGCTCCTTTTCGGGCACCTCGTCCGGCACGCCGCCGCCGGCGAACACGGCCTCGAACTCGGCTTCGGCCTGGCGGGCGGCCGCCTCGCCGTGGAACTGGGCCACCAGCCGGCGGGCGAGCTCCTGCTTGACGGCCTTGGGATGGAGCTCCCCGGCTTCCACCCGCTGCCGGCGGGCCGCGATCTCGGTCTGCGGCAGGTCGGTCAGCAGCAGGTACCAATCCCACATCAGCGGGTCGGGGATCGACATGGTCTTGCCGTAGACCTCGCGGGGCGGGTCCTCGACGGCGATGGCGTTGCCCAGGCTCTTCGACATCTTCTCGTTCCCGTCCAGACCCACGAGCAGGGGCACGGTGAGCACCACCTGGGGCTCGAGCCCCTCCTCCCGCATCAGGTCCCGTCCCACCAGGAGGTTGAAGATCTGGTCGTGCCCGCCGAGCTCGACATCGGCCTTGAGGGCGATGGAGTCGTAGCCCTGCGCCAGCGGGTAGAGGAGCTCGTGCAGGTGGATGGGCCGGTTCTCCTGGAAACGGACCTTGAAGTCCTCCCGCTCCAGCATGCGGGCCAGGGTGTAGCGGCCGGCGAGGCGGATCATCCCCTGGGAGCCGAGGGCCCCCAGCCAGCGGTCGTTGTCGTCGACCACGGTCTCCGCCTCGTCGAGGATGTGGAAGACCTGGCGCTTGTAGGTCTGGGCGTTGGCCTCCACCTCCTCCTGGGTGAGCTGGGGGCGGGTGGCTTTCTTGCCTGTGGGATCGCCGATGCGGGCGGTGAAGCCGCCGAGCAGGAACACGACCTTGTGGCCGAGCTGCTGGAAGTGCCGCATCTTGCGCAGCAGCACCGTGTGCCCGAGGTGGAGGTCGGGAGAGGAGGGATCGAAGCCGGTCTTCACCGTCAGCGGCACGCCGGTCCGGCGTGACCGCTCGAGCTTGGAGCGAAGCTGCGCCTCATCGACCAGATCGACGGCGCCGCGGCGGAGGAGCTCCAACTGCTCTTCGACGGGAGGAAACTCGCGCCGGTTCATTGGAAGTCGATCATTAGAAGTTGATGTACTCGAGCTCGGCGTTGAGCGCTGGCGCCCCCGCGACAGCCGGGACGTCGCGGCTCAAGGCCGGCGGCCGGAGGGAGAGGACGAGCCAGGCGCGGAAGACGGCGGCGAACATCCGGTACCGGGCCAGAGTGCCCTTGATGAACCCGCGTTTCTTCTCCTTGACCAGGTGCTTGAAGTCGTACATGACGATCGTGGTGGTGCGGCATCCGAGCTGCCGGCAGGCCCAGTTGAGCCCGGTCTCGATGGCGAACCCCTCGCGGTGGCTCTCGGGTACGGCCGCGAAGATCTCCCGCCGCAGGCAGCGGATGCCCGACAGCAGCGGCCCGGTGTGGGGGTGGATGGCGTCCACCAGCCGGCCGCGGTTGCGGATGCCCACGTTCATGTCGGAGCGGCCGGAGAGCACGGGAGTGATGAGCTGGTCGAGGAGCTCCACGGTCAGGCTCAGGATGTCGCCGTCCACGAAGAGCAGGATCGGAGCCTCGGTGTGGGCCACGCCGATGGCCATGGCCCGGCCCTTGCCCTGGTTCTCGCGCAGGTGGATGGTGCGCAGACCCAGGGCGCGGGCGATCGCCACCGTGCCGTCCGTCGAGCCGTCGGAGACGACGAGGATCTCGTCGATGGCCGCCGTGGCCTTGAGCACCGACAGGACCTCGTGCAGGGTGGCTTCCTCGTTGTAGGCCGGCACGATGGCGGCGACGCGGGGTCCTTCGTCGTGGGATCGCATCATCTCGTCAGCCCCTCCCGCTCCCCCCGACTTGCAAGAATGCGGCCCAGGCGGGAGGGGACGGCTCCGCGGCGGCTCCAGGGAGGATCTCGCCCTCGGCCACCACGCGCGCGTCGCCGACTAAAGACCAGCCTCCGCTCTCCGGGTCGGCCGCCACCAGCAGCTCGAAGCCGCCCTGGGTGTCGACCTTCAGAGGCAGCCGGGCCCGGCCCAGGGCCAGCCACCGACGGCGGCGCCGGCCAGGGTGCCGGTGCCGCAGGAGAGGGTCTCGTCCTCGACGCCGCGCTCGTAGGTACGGATTTCCATCCGCCCCCGTTCCGGGAACCGCACGAAGTTGACGTTCGTGCCCGGTGCCCCGAAGACGGGATGATGGCGCAGCCGCGGACCGAGCTCGCGGACGGGAGCCGTCTCCAATCCGTCCTGCCAGACGAGCACGAAATGGGGCACGCCCACGAGCAGGCGCCAGCCGGCGCAGGAATTGCCGCCAGCCTCGACCGTGAGGGGCTGTGGCGCGGCCGGGGCCGGGAGCTCGACGGCCGTGCGCCCTTCGTCGAGGCGCCGGGCCGAGACCGTGCCGGCGCCGGTACGCAATCGCAATGTCCCCCGGGGATCTTCGGCCCAGCCGAGATGGAAGGCGAGCTGGGCGGCGCAGCGGGTGCCGTTAAGGCACAGATCGGCGGCGAAGCCGTCGGCGTTGAAGTAATCCATGGCCGCCCCGCCTTCAGCTCGCCGCAGGACGAAGAGGCCGTCGGCGCCCAGCGACACGCCCCGCCGGCACCAGGCGCGGATGCGCTCGGGCGGTGGCGTCTCCCAGGGCTCGGCCAGGGCCAGGAAGTCGTTGCCGCTGCCCGAGAGCTTGTAGAAGCGCGTCATGGCACCTCGGCTCGCACCTCGGCCCCGGCGTCGCTCTCGTTGCCGGTCTTGTCGATCGCCGTCACCCGGTAGGTGTAGGTCTGGCCCGCGGTCACGGCCTTGTCGTTGTACTCCGGTGTGGCCAGCGGCTCCGCCATGATGCGCACGAAGGAGCCGTTGCCGTCGCGCCGGTAGACGATGTAGCCGGCGAGGTCCCCGGCGTCCACGGGACGCCAGACGAGGCGCACCCGGCCGGGCTCGGCGAGGGCCACCAGCTCGGCCGGGACGCCCGGCGGGAAGCGGTCCTGGTAGCGCACCTCGTGCTCGCTGCCGATGGCGCTTTCCACCACCGGCTCGCGCTGGGCCAGGGCGGTGACGGTATAGATGTAGCTGTCGCCGAAGCGGGCGGCGGTGTCGAGCCAGCTCTGCTCTTGAGCGCTCGCGGCGTGGGCAGGCTGGCCGCCGTGGAAGCGCTCCAGGGCGTCGCGCCGGTAGACGTTGTAGCCGCCGGCCGCGCCCGGCACGGGGGTCCACTCCACCAGCACGCCGTCCGCCCGGGCGGTGACGGTGACCTGCCCCGGGGGCGGGGGCGGCGCCTTGGGCACCACCGAGGCGACGTTGGACAGCTCGGAGCGGTCCCCCTCGGCGCCGAAGGTGCGGACGGCGAAGTAGTGGGCCTCGAGGGGGGCGGCAGCCGTCGTCCCCGTGGGCGTGGGCGCGGCGGGCACGGGCAGCGAGAGGACCAGCCGGTCGCCGGACGTGGCGGTGGTCAGGTCCGCTCCCTCCACCCGGGTGCGGGGCTTGGCCGCGACAGCGAACTCCTTCGGGTCCATGGGGTTGACCTTGCCGTCCGGAGCCGCGGGCTTGACCGCCTCCAGGATCTCGACCGCCGAGATGCCGGGCAGCGCCGTGCCGGCGGGCGTCGTCTTGGGGTAGGTGAAGGACAGCACGATCTGCCCTCCCTGCTGGGTGGCCGCGAGGTCCTTGGTGGCCGCCGGCACCGCCCTCAAGGGAGGCAAGGGCGGACCCTGCTTGCCGCAGCCGAGGAGGCCGGCCGCCAGGACGGCGACTCGGGAGAATCAGCCGCGAGAGCTCCCTTGTCTAGAGGACATAGCGCGAGAGGTCCTGGTCCTTGACGATGTCCGACAGCACCCGGCGGACGTACTCGCCGTCGACCTTGACGGCCACCCCCGACATGTCCGGAGCCTCGAAGGAGACCTCGTCGAGCAGCCGTTCCATGAGCGTCGAGAGGCGCCGCGCACCGATGTTCTCCGTCGAGGAGTTGACCTCCACGGCGAGGCGGGCGATCTCGGCCACCGAGTCGGCGGTGAACTCGAGGTTGACGCCTTCGGTCGAGAGGAGGGCCGAGTACTGCTTGGTGAGAGCGGTCTCGGGCTCGGTCAGGATGCGCACGAAGTCCTGCTCGGTGAGCGCGTCGAGCTCCACCCGGATGGGGAAGCGCCCCTGCAGCTCCGGGATCAGGTCCGAAGGCTTGCTGACGTGGAAGGCGCCGGCGGCGATGAACAGGATGTGGTCGGTCTTGACCATCCCGTACTTGGTGGAGACGTTCGTCCCCTCGACGATGGGCAGCAGGTCGCGCTGCACGCCCTCGCGCGACACGTCGGGGCCGCGGCCCCCTTCGCGCCCGGCGATCTTGTCGATCTCGTCGAGGAAGATGATGCCGCCCTGCTCGACTCTCTGGCGCGCCTCGCGGGAGACCTGGGTGCGGTCGATCAGCTTCTCCGACTCCTGCTGCTGCAGGATCTCCCGCGCCTCGGCCACCGACGTCTGCTGCTTCTTCTTGCGGCCGAAGAGGCCGGGGAGCATGTCCTTGATGTTGATCCCCACCTCCTCGACCCCTTGGGGCGTGAACATCTCGAGGCTGGGATAGGCGGACTCGTCCACCTCGACGTCCACCTTGCGGTGATCGAGGGCGCCGGAGCGGAGCTTGTCGCGGAACTTCTCCCGCGTGGACGTCAGCTCGTCCTCGCTCTCCTCGGCCTCGTGGCGCAGGTAGCTGCTGACCGGCCGCGGCGGCACCAGGAGCTGGAGCAGCCGGTCCTCGGCGCGGGCCGCCGCGGTCTCGCGCACCGCCTCCCGCTTCTCCTCCTTGACCATGGTGACGGCGATCTCCACCAGGTCGCGCACCATCGACTCGACGTCGCGGCCGACGTAGCCCACCTCGGTGAACTTGCTGGCCTCGACCTTGAGGAAGGGGGCTTTGGCAAGGCGCGCCAGGCGGCGGGCGATCTCGGTCTTGCCCACGCCGGTGGGGCCGATCATCAGGATGTTCTTCGGCGCGATATCCTCGGCGAGCTCCGCCGGGAGCTGCTGGCGGCGCCAGCGGTTGCGCAGGGCGATGGCCACGGCGCGTTTCGCCTGCCGCTGCCCGACGACGTACTTGTCGAGCTCGACGACGATCTGCCGCGGCGTCATGTTCTCGATGGCGAGGCCAGGTTGGGCCTCGAGGGCAGCCGGAGTGGACATACTCCTCAGAGCTCCTCTAGCGTCAGGCGGTCGTTGGTGAAGATGCAGATCTCCGCCGCGATCCTCATCGCCTCACGCACGATGTCGGCCGCGTTGAGTGAGGTGTGGCGCATCAGGGCGCGGGCGGCGGCGAGGGCGTAGTTGGCGCCCGAGCCGATGGCGAAGACGCCGTCCTCGTCGTCGGGCTGCAGCAGCTCGCCCACCCCGGAGACGAAGAAGCTCTTGTCTTTGTCGGTGACGATCATCACGGCCTGGAGCTGGCGCAGGGCGCGGTCGGTCCGCCAGTCCTTGGCCAGCTCGACGACGGCGCGCTCCAGGTTGCCGTTGAACTCCTCGAGCTTCGCCTCCAGGCGGGCGTAGAGGGCCAGCGCATCCGCGCCGCCGCCGGCGAAGCCCACCAGCACCTTGCCCTTGCCGGCGCGGCGGATCTTCTTGGCGCCACCCTTGACGATGGTGGTGTTGTTCATCGTGACCTGCCCGTCGCTCGCCATGCAGACGTTGCCGTCGCGGCGCACGAGCAGGACGGTGGTCGAATTGAAAGTATCCATGGGAGGGGGATTGTATATCAGGGGGAGGAGAGGGCTCGGAGGAAGGCCTCGGGATCGTCCGGCGTGAGGATGAGGCGCGTCTCGCCCAGGTCCACCAGCACGGCGTGGGCGAAGTCGGTGGCGTAGAGGTCGAACTCTCCCAGCCGGTGGGATTCGAAGCCGCCCATCCCGGCCGACACCCCGCCGGAGGTGGTCAGGGTCTCCAGGTGGGCGATCTCCTCCGGGGTCAGCCGCCGCCCCGCGGCGCCGGCGGACGCGAAGCGCTCCCGGCGCCGGCGCATGTGGACGGTGAGCCAGCCTTCCCCCACCTCCACCCAGAACGGGTCGAAGTCGCCGCTCATCCGCCAGGCCGTCCACGGCACGGCGGCCACCGTGAGGGCGATCAGGGCGGGCCCGAACCGCCCGGCGAGGGCGGTGAGGAGCGTCACGACGAGCATCAGGATGGTGAGCCCCAAAAGCAGCGCCTTCAGGCGCCACCGCCCCTTCAGGATGGCCCCGGCGGGCGTGCAGGAGAACCGCTGGCCCTTCATTCGCCCTGCTCCTGAGGCCCTCGCCGCGCCCGGGGATGGGCGTCGCGGTAGACCGTGAGCAGCCGCTCCACCTCCAGGTGGGTGTACTTCTGCGTCGTGGAGAGCGAGCTGTGCCCCAGCAGCTCCTGGATGGCCCGCAGGTCGGCCCCGTTCTCCAGCAGGTGGGTGGCGAAGGTGTGGCGCAGGGTATGGGGATGGACCCCCCGGGCCACGGCCGCGGCGTCCACCCAGCGGTCGATCACCCGCCGCACCGAGCGGTCGGTGAGCCGGGTGCCGAAGGCATTGAGGAAGACGGGCTCGGCGTCGCCCCCGTCCTTAGCACCAGTCCGCACTTCCTCCCAGACTTCCAGCCACCGCCGCAGCGCCTCCGCCGCCGGCCGGCCGAAGGGGACCATGCGCTCCTTGCTCCCCTTGCCCATCACCCGCACCATCCGCGCCTTCAAATCCACGTCCGGCCAGTCGAGCCCCACCAGCTCGGAGACTCGCAGGCCGGCGGCGTAGAGCAGCTCCAGGATCGCCCGGTCGCGCCGCACCAGTGGCTCGTCACCCTCCGGCGCCTCGATCAGGTTCTCGACCTCGCCGGGCCGCAGATGCCGGGGGAGGGTCTTGGGCGCCTTGGGCGTACGCACTCCCTGGGCGGGGTTGGCGGCCAGCACGCCCTCCAGGCAGGCGAAGCGGAAGAGGCTGCGCACGGCCGAGAGGGTCCGTCCCTGGCTCGTCTTCGCCAGCCCCTTGCGCGTCATCGCCGCCAGGAAGGAGCGCACGGCGAGGGCGTCCACGTCCCCGGGCCGGATCTCGGCGGCATCCTTGCCCAGGAAGTCCCGGGCCAGGAATTCGAGGAAGGACGCGAGGTCGTGCTCGTAGGCGCGCAACGTCTCCGGAGAGACCTGCCTCTCTCCATGAAGATGCTCGAGATACCGATGGATCAATCGCCTCATCAAGGTGCAATGACTTCCAGGGGGGCTTCCATGGAAAAGGCGGCCGGCACGCCGTTGCGTTCCACCCAGGCAGCCAGATCGGCCTGGGCCCGTTCGACGTAGGCGGCGCGGCGGTCCGCCCTGCGCACCCGCCCTTCCAACTCCGTGAACAGGCCATAGTTGATATTGGCGGGCTGGAAGTGCTTCGGGTCCGATTCCGTGAGATGCCGGGCCAGAGCCCCGAGGGCCGTGGTGGCCGGGAACGGCTCCGACAGGCCATGAGCGACGTAGAGGCCGATCGCGAGGCCGGTCGCCGCGGATTCGAGGTACCCCTCGACTCCCGTGATCTGCCCCGCGAGGCGCACCCGGGGCGTCGCCTTCACCCGGTAGTGCTTGTCGAGATGGATGGGCGCGTTGATGAAGGTGTTGCGGTGGATCTGCCCGAAGCGGACGAAGCGGGCGTGCTCGAGGCCTGGGATCATCCGCAGCACCCGCTCCTGATCGCCCCACTTCATCCGCGACTGAAAGCCCACGAGATTGAGCTGGCTCTTCGCCAGGTTCTCCTGCCGGAGCTGGACCACGGCGTAGGGTCGCCGCCCGTCCGGAGTGGTGAGGCCCACGGGCTTCATGGGACCATAGCGCAGGGTGTCCACCCCGCGCCGGGCCAGCTCCTCGATGGGCAGGCACCCCTCGAAGAAGACGGCCTTCTCGAACTCGTGGGGGGCCACCACCTCGGCCTCGGTCACCGCCTGGTGGAAGGCCAGGTACTGGTCCCGGTCCATGGGGGCGTTCAGATAGTCCTCGCCCTCTCCCTTGCCGTAGCGCGACTGCCAGAAGAGCCGTGAGAGGTCCAGGCTCTCCGCCTCCACGATGGGGGCGATGGCGTCGTAGAAGTAGAGGTATTCGCTCCCCAAGAGCTCCTGGAGCCGGGCCGACATGGCCGCGGAGGTGAGGGGACCGGTGGCGATCACCACCTCGGTGTCCTCGCCGGAGGGGATCTCCGTGACCTCGTCCCGCCGCAGCTCGATCCGTGGATGTCCCGCGATCGCCGCCGTCACCCGGGCCGCGAAACGGTCACGGTCGAGGGCCAGGGCGCTCCCCGCGGGCACGGAAGCCTCCCGGGCCTTGCCGATGATGAGCGAGCCGAACGCCTCCATCTCCCGCTTGAGGAGCCCGGCGGCATGGAGAGGATCGTCGCTCCGCAGCGAGTTGCTGCACACCAGCTCCGCGAGGTCGCCCGTCTTGTGGGCGGGAGTGCCGCGGACGGGCCGCATCTCATGGAGGACCACCTCCACCCCACGCTCGGCGAGCTGCCAGGCACACTCCGAGCCCGCAAGGCCGCCGCCGACGATGTGGATGGGGGTGGGCATGGGGGGGATTATAGGCCGGCTGCCTTCTGGTAACGGGACCCTGGACGTACAATGAAGCTGGAGGTCTCTATGGCGACCCGAGCTGAGCGTTTCCTGGTCGACGAAGACGGCGAGCGGGTTGGCGTCGTCCTCGATATCGTGGAATACAAGAAGCTCCTGGAAGATGTGGAGGAGCTCGAAGCGATCCGTGCCTTCGACGCCGCCAAGGCCAGAGGCGACGAATCCATTCCTTTTGAGCAGGCAGTTGAGAAGATCGAGAAAAGCCGCAGATGAGCTACGGCCTCTCTGCGCTGTCGAAGATCTCCCCGTGAACCTTCATCTTGCCTGCAATCGCCGGGTGCGGACGGTGATCGCTTCGAGTCTCGTCGTCGAGAGTCAGGACGATGACCTCGACTCGGTGATTCTCGAAGGTCTCGGGAAGCTCCAGCACGAGCTGACGGCCTACGAGTTGTTCGATGCGGCGTTCCACTTCCATCGCGAAAATCCTCCCCCACCTCACTTCGACCCGCCTACTTTATCGCCTTCCCTCCTAGACTTCAGATGCTTCTCGATATACTCCCGCTCTTGCTCGAAGCTCATCCCCTGAATCTCACGACTGATTTCCTCCCGGATTTCTCGCATCATCTTTACAGAATCAAGCTGCTTCTCAGTCTTCATCAGAAGCCATCTCCTTGGGGCTACGGATCTCTAATAGCGCCGAGACGGTCGTCAGTGGACAACGGGCAGGAGACGCTTCTTTTCTGCCTCGTTCCCCTCGATGATATTGGCATAGAACCGCTCCCGCACGCCGTCCGCGTTCATCCGGCACATAGGGACCATTTCCCCCTTGTAGGGGAGGCGGAAGACGCAGGCCGCCAGCCGCTCCCGGCCGGTGTCGGTGCAGAGTTCCGCGGGGCTCATGAAGTGGTGGCTCGTGAGGGTGAAGCCGGAAAGGCGCAGCCGGCCACGGAGGACGTCGAGGACCAGCCGGCTCAAGGGAAGGCCCGCCTCCTCCCGGAAACGCCGGACCGCCCAGCGGCGCGCCCGGCCGAGGATCCAGGCGGGATCGGTGCGGATGAATCCCAGGGCTCGGGCTACCACCTCCAGGGGCCGGTCGTCCCGGAGGGCGGTGCCGCCCAGGCCGCGAGCGAAGAATTCGGACAGCACGGCCATGTCCTCCGGGTCGTCGCGGATGAGCTGGAAGGCTCTGAGGTTGCCGTCCGGATCCTCCAGGGTGAGGAGAGGGACCAGGCGCGTGCACTCCGCGTGGCCGAGATGCAGTAAGCCGGCTCCCTGGAGATCCAGCCCGAAATCGGCCATGCCCCGGGCGATCTCCCCCCACAGCTCGTCCGCCGTCACCCCCTGCTGATCGCGGCGCGTCCGCCCCACCTGGGCCAGGGGCTGGAAGCTCACCAGGCTGAAGGCGTCGCGGTTGCGCACCAGCCAGCGCACGACGTCGGCGATCTGCGGCAGGTTCTCGCGGGTGACGGTGAGGGTCATGGCCGCCCGCAGCCGCCGGCCGGTGCGGCGCCGCGCCTCGCGCACCATCTCTGCAAACTCCGCGCGCAGGGGCATCAGCTCCAGCTCCGACTTCGGCGCCTTGTGGCCGTCCCGCCCCCGCTGGGTGATGTCGACGTGGATCGAGACCTCGGTCAAGCCCCCCTCCACCATCAGCCGCTCCAGGAGCCCCGGCTGCCGCCGCAGGTTGTCGCCGTGGGTCATTACCATGGGGATGACGCCGATCGAGCGGGCGTAGCGCAGGATCTCCACCAGCTCGGCGGCCGGCCGCAGCGTCACCTCGCCATCGGTGATCTGAACGTTGCTCTTGGGTCCCAGCCAGCGCCGCAGCTCGTCGAGCTGGCGCAGGATCGCGGCCGTGGGCAGGGCGGGAATGCGGTTGGCCTCGTGGCCGAGATAGCAGCCGGTGCAGGCGAAGTCGCACCGGGGCTGGATGCCGATCGTGGCGCCGCAGCCCGTGGCCTGCTGCCCCAGCCCCTGGCCGGGGAGACGGAGAGCGGGAGCGAGCGCGGCCCAGCGCTCGGCGAGGAGCCGGCGCTTCTCGGCCGTGGCAGGGTCACGGAACAGCTCCAGGGCCTTCCGCAGGGATCCCGGCTCTCCGATCATCGGCCTCCTTGTTCGTCTCCCGTTGCGGGTCACTTCGAGGCGTCGTTCAGCTTCCAGTCATAGTCGTCGAACTTCAGGCCGAGCTGGCTGCCGGCCGAGTCCATCATCTTGCGTTTGTCCGCTGAAACGTAGCGCCGGATGAATTCGATCGCGCCGCCACCCCACTTGTCGAAGTCACTGCTGAACCAATCCATGATCTTGGTCGCGTGGATCACCACCTCGCCACCGCTTTTCTCCAGGCGCACGCCCTGGGGACCGTTGAGGAACTTCCGTACCTGGTCGTCGAGCTGGTCGTTGATCCGGATGCCCACGTAGGGCTCGGTGCGGATGGGCGGACAGCTCTTGGCGGCGCAGTTGATGGCGAAGTGGATGCGTGGGTCCTTGAAGCCGTCGCGGATCTTGTCGTTCTCGACGTCGTTCAAGGAGATGGCCCCCTTCTTCGTCTGCACCGAGTCCTTCTTGAAGACGTTCAAGCGGATGATGGGATCGGTCGAGATGTCGCGGATGGAGGCCACCGGATAGTTGTCGACGACGACCCCCACGACGTTGACGTTGTAGAGGTTGATCCAATAGGCGAGCTGATCGGGCCGCGACAGGGTCTGGACGTCTACCATGCCCAACTGGTGGCGCAGGTCGTCCAGGGCCTTCTTGTCGTTGGCCTTCAAGGCCTTGTAGTTCATCCCCTGGGCCGGATCGTAGTACTTGGCGAGCAGGGAGCCCCAGGCGCTGTAGTCCGGAGGAGCGGCCGCGTCGGCCGGCATGGTCGTAGCGGCCATGGCGGCCAGGAAGGCGAGGGAGGTGAGCAGGATCGGGAGGATCGTTCTCATGTCCTTATTATCTACCCGACGCCGGCCGAGGACTTAGAGGGGTGTCTCAGAAGTCCGTGCTGACTTCGGCCGCCTGCCCTTCGAAACCTCACCCCCGGCCCCTCTCCCGGGGGGAGAGGGGTGTCTCCTGCGGGCGGGATTGCCGTAGGGTGCGCCGTGCGCACCGTGACCGATGTCGAAGGTGCGCATAGCACACCCTAAAAGCTCCATCCTTTCAGCCAAGTCCCCCCCTCTCCCCCCGGGAGAGGGGCCGGGGGTGAGGCTTCGAAGGGCAAGTCGGCGACTTTCGAGACTCCCTCTTGTTTCACTCCTCCCAGCGGAAATCGTCGTCGTCCTTGCCCGGCTGTACCTTCCACGAGAGGCGGTAGAGCGGCGCCGGAGTGAGGTGGGCTTCGATCTCTCTCTGAACTTCCTCCGCCGACGGCAGGAGATGGGCCTCCTCGGCGCGCCGGGGCTGGCGGAGGAAGGCGTCGAGATCGAGCGGGTGGTCGCTCTGGCCCCGCCGCTCCACGTAGAGCATCACCGGGTCGGGCGAGATCCAACGCCCTGCGAGAGACCCCAGGGCGTCCCAGAGGCCGAGGCCGGGGACGCTCAGCTTGCCGTCCGATCCTTTTTCAAAGCCCTCGACGGCCAGCGGGGGACCCGGCAGGGTGACGGTGAGCCGGGCCGGGAAGGGGTCGTAGACGAGATGGGAGACCTCGTCCGGCGAATACTCCTCCCCCGGGGAGACGAGCAGCACGTCCCAGACCTTCTGCATGGCATCGCCCACGTGCTCCAGGATCTCCTTCTCCTCCGAACTCGGCTCACCGAGCCCCTTGCGCTCGCCTTCCGGCAGCAGCTCGTTGAAGAGGGCGCCGAAGCAGACGCGGGCGCGGTCCGGGTGCTCCCCGGTGTAGGCGTAGAGCTTCTGGGCAGCGGCCAGGTAGCCGGCGATCTCACCGCTCCAGTTTTCGAGGAGCTTCTGCATCTCCTGGCGCTGCCTGCGGGTGGCCCGCGCCGAAAGACCGGGGGCGATCGAGAGCTCGGCCGTCCCCTCCTCCTTGTGCACTTCATAGAGGACGCGCAGGGAGGAGTCGCCGAAGAAGGAGGCCAGGTTGCCCGGCTCGGTCACCAGGGCCGAGCGGGAGACGATCCGCAGCTCGCCGCCCAGCTTCTCCCAGGAGTACCGCTCGGCGGTCGGGGCCAGGGCGGCGAAGCGGGGGCCCCACGGGTCCGTGCCTTCGAGGAGGTCCCGGCGGGCCGCGGCGAGCCGCCGTTCGAGCGCGGGATTGCCGGCGCTCGCGTAAGGGTCGATCTCCACGGAGCTGGTGACCACGGCGGAGCCGCCAGGGAGGAACCGCAGCCGCAGCGACTCCCGGACGGGCGCATCGAAGCAGGACGTGAGGCCGGCGCAGGCGAGGAGACCGAGGCCTGCGCGACCCAGGCGACCGAGGATGCCGGCCTTGCGCGCGATCATGAAAAATGTCCTCCCTCTCGGGGAGTACGGACCGGCGCGTGGAAAAGTTCGTCCTCACTCCCGCGTCAGCATCAGACTCGGCGATCCGGGCTGCTCCATGACGATGGCGGTGGTCCGACCCGCGGAGAGCTGGAAGGTCATGGTGCCGGTCATGCTCTCGATGCGGAAGCGGGTGGGCGAAGTCGCCGCCAGCACCATGATGCTCTTGTCGCTCAGGTCCACGGCCCGCAGGCGGTGGCCGCCCAGAGGCTCGATCCGGATCTCGTACCCGCTCTCCTGATCCTTGTAGGTCCCGGCCAGGCGGGCGAGCTGAGCGGCCGGCAGCTCCACGTCCGGATCCTGCTTCAGCACGAACTCCGGCCGTTTCGTCTTGGACAGGCAGGAGGTGTCGAGCCCCTTCACCGTGCCCGTCTCGACGAGCTGGACCATCAGGCGATCGACGCACGAGGAGCCACCCTGGATGCCGCCGTAGCCGTGGCCGCCGTCCGCCACCACCACGTGGAGACTGTTCCTGAGCGTCCGCGCGGCCCGCTCGGCGTTGGCCGGCGGAGTCACCGGGTCGCGCTCGCCCGAGGTCAGGAGCGTGGGCACGTCGGAGGTGACGGGATCGAGGAACGAGCGGTCCACCGCGGGCACCGGCCAGGACGCGCAGGCCGCCTGCTGCTTGCGGATGCGGAGGTCCCCCAGGAAGCTGCCCTTTACGATCGCCGGGATCTCGTCCTCACGGATGAAGGGGAGGTCCTCCGAGCAGGTGAGGGAGAGATAGTAGCCGTCAGCCAGCGAGGTCCCGCCGCGGTCGGCGAAGCGGCGGACGTTTTCGGCCAGGGGATGCCAGTTGCCCTGGGCCGCCAGGTGGACGTCCAGGGGGAGGAGGGAGGCCGCCGAGGGGCTGTAGAGCATGTAGCGCAGCATCTGGGCCACGGCGTTGCGCGTCAGCCGGATCTCGATCGGCTGGCCCGTCTTGCCGTCCATCAGCGTCACGGTCACGGGCTCCTTCCCGACCTGCCGGAGCACGGCGGCGACCTCGTCGCGGAGCCTGGGGAAGGCGGCACGGCAGGCCGCGTCCCCCTCGCACTCGGCGATCAGTCCGTCGAGAGCCCGCTGGACGCTCTTGGCCATGAAGAACGGCCCGCGCTCGTCCATGGGGACCACGCCCCCGAGGATCAGGGTGCGCACCGACTCCGGGTGCCGGCGCAGGTAGACCAAGGCCGCCCGGGTGCCGCCGGAAGCGCCGAAGATATTGAGCTTGTCGTAGCCGAGAGCGGCGCGCACCTCGTCGACGTCATCGACGCTGGTGTCGTTGGTGTATTGGGAGAGGTCGGTGGTCTTCGCCAGGCGCCCGGCACAGGCCTTCACCAGCTCCGGCGGATAGAAATTGTCGAGCGAGCCCTGGAGCCCCGCCTTCCCCTGGAGCTCGGGGCAGAAGAGGCCGGCCGATCCGCCGGTCCCCCGGAAGTCGACGAACAGGAGGTCCCGCCGTTTGCGCAGGGCTCCGAGCTCCTGAGTGATCCAGGAAGCGGCCGCCACCGAGGACTGTCCCGGGCCGCCCTCGAAATAGATGAAGGGATCGGGAAGCCGGTCAGGCCCCTGGGCCGGGAGCACGACGACGCGAAGGGGAATCTTGCGGCCGGACTTCGCCGCCCGGTTCTCCCACACCTCATAGGTGCCGCACCGGGCGTCCTGGGGCAGGCCGGGGATCGTGCAGGCTCCCAACTCGAATTTCTTGATAGGCGAGGCGTCGGCAGAGAAACCAATCCCAGGGAAGAGGGACAGGGCAATGAGGAAAATTGATGCGCGTCTCATGGAGAGGAGTACGCAGCTCCTGGCTGGAGGTTTCGAGCCCGCAAACGGCCCCTCCGAAGCCCGCCGAGTGTATCCTGTCCGTATGAATCCGGAAGACGTGCGCCGCATGGCCCGCCGAAGACGAAGCTAGCCGTAGCGACAACGAACTGGCACGGGCGCGTTAGATCCGCGTCCGCAGTTTCTACGCAGCCCATGCCGTCATTGCCGCATGTTTGCAGGTTGCGGGCCAATGCACAAGTTCACGACCGCTGGCCGGGGAGGCGTAGATGAGTGAGGCCAAGCCGGTGAAACTCCTTTCGGGCGGCAATCCGCAAATCGCGAAGGCGGACGGCGACGCCCCGGTGCAGGCGTACATCGCCGCGATGCCGGGCTGGAAGCGCGACCTCGGGAAGCGCCTCGACGCGCTCATCGTGCGCAACGTGCCCAACGTGCGCAAGGCCGTGAAGTGGAACTCGCCGTTCTACGGCATCGAGGGCCAGGGCTGGTTCCTGTCGTTCCACGTCTTCACCCACTACGTCAAGGTGACCTTCTTCCGCGGCACGTCGCTGCGACCGGTCCCGCCCGGAGGCACGGGCAAGGACGCGCGCTGGATCGACATCCACGAAGGCGACGAGCTCGACGAGGCGCAGATGGCGACGTGGGTGAAGCAGGCCGCCGCGTTGCCCGGCTGGGTCCCGTAGCCGAGACTGTCCTGGGGCTCGTCGCCGCCCCAGCGCCGACGAACCACGTCTTCGACGCGCCGAGCTGAGAGTCCTCGGGCGCTCCCAGGGCGGGCTCAACGCGTTGCGGGACCCACCCAAGGGGAAAATGAGGAGACGCAACGGCGTATTGCGAGATCGCAACGGCAAAATGTGAGGTCGCAACGGTCCGATGTGAGCTCGCAACGGCGAAATGTGAGGTCACATCGGCCCGATGTGAGGTCGCAATGCCAGATTGTGAGCTCGCAACGGACCGATGTGAGGTCGCAATGGTCCGATGTGAGGTCACAGCGGCACAATGTGAGGTCGCAACGGCCCGATGTGAGGTCACATCGGAGCGATGTGAGGTCACATCGTGAGATTGCGAGGTCGCAACGGAGCAATGCGAGGTCGCAATGCCGGATTGTGAGCACGCAACGGCGCATTGCGAGGTCACATCGGTCCGATGTGAACTCACATCGTGCCGTTGCGTGCTCGCATCGGCGGGTTGCGAGGGCTCCTGACGCGCCTCCGTCGTCAGGACGTCAGGCCAGGACTTCGACCTCTTCGACGTCCTCCACGTGCTTGCAGCCCTCGGTGTTGCAGACGTACTGGGTGCCGTTCTTCTTGGTGACCTTCTCTAAGAGGAAGGTGGCGCCGCAGTCCGGGCACTCGCGGGCGACCGGCTTCTTCCACAGGGAGAACTTGCAGTCCGGGTAGCGGTTGCACGACCAGAAGGTCTTGCCCCGGTAGGAGCGCTTCTCGACGATCTCCCCCTTGCCGCATTCGGGACAGGGGACGCCCGTGGGCTTGGGCGGCTCGGGCTTGGGACCGGTCTTGCGGATGTTCTTGCACTCCGGATAGCCGGTGCAGCCGTAGAAGGTGCCGAAGCGGCTGCGCTTCAAGGCCATGGGCTTGCCGCACACCTCGCAGGGCGGGACCTCCTCCTCGGCGCCGTTGGCCGCCGGCGAGTCCTGGGCGGCCGCGGGCTCTTCGAGGTTTCTGGTGTACTTGCAGTCCGGATAGTTGCTGCAGGCGATGAACGGGCCGAAGCGGCCGAAGCGCATCAGCAGGCGCGCGCCGTCCTCGGGGCAATTTTCGTCGAGCGGGATGCCATCCTTCTTGACGTTGGGCATCTGCTCGCCCGCCGTCTCCAGGTCCTTCGAGAACTTCTCGTCGAAGTCGGCCACGGCCCGCTTCCAGTCGAGCTTGCCGTCCTCGATCCGATCGAGCTGCTCTTCGAGAGCCGCGGTGTAGCCCTCGTTCAAGATGTCGTGGAACCCCGTCTGGAGCATGCCGTTGACCAGCCGGCCGAGGGCCGTGGGGCGGAACCGCCCCTCCAGGCGCTCGACGTAGTCGCGGTCGGTCAAGACCGAGAGGATGGTGGCGTAGGTCGAAGGCCGACCGATGCCGTTCTCCTCCAGGGCCTTGACCAGGGTGGCCTCGGAGTACTGCGCCGACGGTTGGGTGAACTTCTGCTCGGAGAGCACCTTGACCAGCTCGAGCTTCTCCCCTTCGGTCAAGGGCGGCAGCACGCCCTCGCCCTCCTCGGCAGCGGCGGCGTCCTCGTCCGGCGTCTCGCGATAGACGGCGAGGAAGCCGGGCTTCTTGAGCACCTTGCCCGAGGCGCGCAGCGTATAGGGGCCGTTCTCGATGTCGACCTGGGTGACGTCGAACACGGCGGGCTCCATCTGGGAGGCGATGAAGCGGTCCCAGATCAGCTTGTAGAGCTTCCACTCCTCGTCCTTCAAGAAGTCGCGCACGGCGTCGGGCGGCAGGTCGAAGCTGGTGGGGCGGATGGCCTCGTGGGCGTCCTGAGCCCCGGCCTTCGACGGGTAGACGTTGGGCTTCTCGGGCAGGGAGTCGGGGCCGTAGGTGGCGGCGATCAGCTCGCGCCCGGCGGCGAGGGCTTCGTCGGCCACGCGGGTCGAGTCCGTACGCATGTAGGTGATGAGGCCCACCGAGCCGCGGTCGCCGACGTCCTTGCCTTCGTAGAGCCCCTGGGCGAGCGCCATGGTGCGCTTCACCGAGAAGCCGTAGCGCCGCGCCGCCTCCTGCTGGAGACGGCTGGTGATGAACGGCGGCGATGGCCGCTGCCGCGACTCCTTGCGCTCCACCTTGGCGACGACGAACGGCCCTGTCTCCAGGCCGCGGACGATCTTCGCCGCCTGCTCGCCGTCGTGCACCTCGGCCTTGCGCCCTTCGATGCGGCTCAGGCGGGCGTTGAAGGGCGGCGGCACCGCGCCCTTCAAGTCGGCCCCGAGGTTCCAGTACTCCTCGGGCACGAAGACGTCGATCTCGGCCTGGCGGTCGCAGACCATCTTCAGGGCCACGGACTGGACGCGGCCGGCGGAGAGCCCCTGCTTGACCTTCTCCCAGAGGAGGGGCGAGAGGCGGAAGCCCATGATGCGGTCGAGCACGCGCCGCGCCTGCTGGGCGTCCACCTTCTGGAGGTCGATGGCGCCCGGATGATCCAGGGCCTTGAGCACGGCGCCCTTGGTGATCTCGTTGAAGGTCACCCGGAGCACGTTCTTGGCGTCCTTGCCCAGCACCTCGGCGATGTGCCAGGCGATGGCCTCCCCTTCGCGGTCGGGATCGGGGGCGAGGTAGACCGTCTCCGCCTCCTTGGCCGCCTGGCGCAGCTTCTTGACCACGTCCTTCTTGGCGGCGAGGACCTCGTAACGGGGCTCGAAGTCGGGGCCGATCCCCATGTCCTTCTTCACGAGGTCGCGGATGTGCCCCACCGAGGCCTCGACGGCAAACTGGCGTCCGAGGAACTTCTTCAGGGTCTTGCTCTTGGCGGGGCTCTCGACGATCAGCAGGTTCTTGGCCATAGTGGGACTCTCAAACGCCGGGAGGCGCCGACATTATTTCTGGACTGGACTTGGACGGCCCCGGGCAGGGCGGGGACAGTACCACCGGCGCCCGTCCCGCCGCAAGACCGGATCGAGGGGTCGGGCGGCGGGGAGGATTGGGGATGTATATATAAGGATGAGGGAGGGGGGGACCCCGGGAGCTACCCGAGCCTCATCTCCTTGAGCGAGCGGGCGGTCAAAACCTTCTTCCCCAGCCGTGTCAGCCGGTCTTCGGAGCGTATCTTCTCGACACGTTGGCGGACATCGTCTGGGATCGGTCCGAACCGTTCTTGAAGGAGATCCAGCAGGAGCCGACGCATGCCCCTTTTCTCTCCCTCGATCTCGATTCGATCCGTCCACGTGAACAAAGAGGTCGACACGATCTGGGCCCTCCGATCTGGGGGAACGCCGAGAGCGGCGAACTCTTCGGCCTCCCTGGGAGACAATTGTAGATAAGTTTCGATGCAGTTGACCAGCACCCCTCGATCCTCGTCGTGGAGAGACGACTCGGAGATCCTGAGGAGACAATCCAGTTTCAGCCGGGCACGACTGAGGGCGCCTGGTTTCATCAGGGCAGCCAGAGCCCAGGCGAGGGGCTCCCGCCTGGAAAGATAATCGGCCACCCGGCATCTCTCCAGGCCGAAGGCGAGATAGCGGAAGCCCGGCAGGCCCGGTCCTGCCAAGTCGTCCTTCGCGACCTCCTCCCGGACTCCGCCCCTGCCTCCCCGGAGGTAGACCACGATCGACAGGATCTGCCCGGAATGGCGGCTCTGGATCCAGCGGTGATACTCCCGGAGCCGCTCTTCCATGCCCGGCCGGGCTCGCGCCTCGATCTCGACATGGATCAGCAGGGCCTTCCCTGGCTCGGTCCGGAGGGGCGCCCTCGCGAGGAGGTCCACGATGCGATCTCCCACGGGCAGGTTGAGCTCCTTGTCGAGGAACAGCGGCGCCGAGAGGTCGAGCCGCTCGGCTACGTCCGGCGCGACGATGCGCAGGAAGTCCGCGAAGAACCTCTGGAGCAGCCTCTTGAACAGTGGATCGTGGGAGCCCATGTCACCGCCCGTACATCGACCCTGGCAACCGTTTGACCCAACCGCCGAGCTCCAGCTCCAGGAGGGCGCTGAGGACACGGTCGATCCCGACGTCCAGACGGACGGCGATCTCCTCCGCCACCCGGCTGCTTCCCAGGGGGATCTCGGCGAGGATCTGGCCGGGGAAGCCGGGGGGCGGCTCCGGACCGGGATCGCGGGCGGGTGCGAGAGTCCGGGGCAGTCCTAGCTGTGACGCGGATGGAGGGAGGAGCGTCTCCAACAGGTCGTTGGGGTGCTGGGCCAGGCTCGCTCCTTCGCGGATCAGGGCGTTCGCGCCCTGGGAGCGCTCATCGAAGATCCGGCCGGGCACGGCCCAGACGTCCCGGCCGAGGTCGAGGGCGTGGCGGGCGGTGATCAGCGAGCCCGAGCCGTGGGCGGCCTGGATGACGAGGGTGGCGCTGGCGAGGGCGGCGATCGAGCGGTTGCGCAGGGGGAAGTGCCAGGCCCGGGGGATCAGGCGGCAGGGGAACTCGGAGATCACGGCTCCCCGGCCGGCGATCTCGACGGCCAGCCGGTCGTGGCCGCGGGGGTAATCGATCGCCAGGCCGCAGCCGAGCACGGCCACGGTCCGGCCTTCGGGAGCGGCGAGGGCGCTGCGGTGCGCCGCGGCGTCGATTCCCCGGGCGAAGCCGGAGACCACGGTCACTCCGGCCGCGGCGAGCGAGTGGGCGAAGAGCTCGGCCGCCTCCTGCCCATAGGCGTCCGCCTGGCGGGAACCCACGATGGCCACGGCCGGGCCGGCGGGGATCTCCCCCAGGACCGCGATCACCGGCGGGGGCGGGGAGAGCTGGCGCAGGCCCACGGGATAGTCGGGGTCGTCCAGGGTGAGGAGGCGGCCGCCCAGGCGCTCGACCTCCGCGGTCTCGCGGGCGGCCAGCTCAGCCGCCGGCTCGCAGAGGGCCAGGGCCTTGGCGTAGGGACCCCGGGGCACGCCGAGGGCGGAGGCCGGGGGGGAGGCTCCGGCCCTCCGTCAGCGTTGAACCAGCGGTCCAGCTCCTGGGACAGACGGTACACGGCCGGACGGGAGATCTCGGCGGCGGCGTGCAAGGCGATCAGCAATTCGCGTCGGGTGGGGGTGGACATGGGCGTGGGGAACCTCCTTTTCGTCTCCATACCTATAAAGACGTAAAATCGGTCGCCCATCGCTCAACTTTTTCCGTTTTCCTCGCAGAAAGAGGATGAAGGGGGGCTGCGAGGCTCGGGAAGGGGGAGGTGGAGGGTACCCCCGGCATGCGTTGTGTATACTAGCCACTCGGAAAAACGGGCGATGACGTTCACCCCATTCACCCACCCGGCCGCAGGGCGCCGGAGCCCATGACGAGGTCTCTCTCCATGCGTTCGCGTTCTGTCTGCGTCTGTTTCGCCGCCGTCCTCCCGCTCTTGACCGCCTGCAGCAGCTATGGCAAGCCGAACCAGGCCGCGTCCCAGCTCGCCTTCGGCGTCGACATGGCCCGGCGTGGGCTGTGGCAGGAGGCCCTCTTCCGCTTCCAGGAAGCGGAGAAGCTCGATCCCGAGAACCCCCGCATCCAGAGCAACCTGGCGGTGGCCGCCGAGGCTTCGGGCAAGTTCGACCTGGCCCTGGAGTACTACAAGAAGGCCCTGCAACTGGCTCCCAACGACAAGGGGATCCGCACCAACTACACCCGCTTCGTCGAGTTCTACCAGGGGTACAAGGGCCAGAAGGACAAGAAGGCGGGCGCCCCGGCTCCGGGCAAGCCGGGCTCTCCGGCAGCCAAGCCTCAGGCTCCCACGGCGCCCCGGCCGCCGGCGCCGCCGTCCGACGTACCGTCCACGCCCGAGGACACGCCGCCCCCGCCTGCGGACGTCCGGCCGCCGCTTTAGAGGGGCAGAGGGAGATTGAACATGAACTGCAACCGTACGCTCGTCCTCGCCGGTCTCCTCTCGCTCGTCGCCCTGCCGGCCCTGGCCGGCTCGGTCGAGGTCAAGCTGACCCTGCCGCAGCGCGCGCGGCTCGACCTCCAGGGGAGGAAGAGCCTGGCCGTGACCCCCTTCGTGGTGGTCAGCCAGGAGGGCGCCGAGAAGGTCAAGGGCCGCGACATCGACGTGCAGAAGGAGTTCAACCGCTATCTGCTCAAGGTGCTACGCCGGGAGACCCAGCTCAAGGTCATCGAGCCCGGACCCGTGGACTTCCCGACCTTCGACTTGGAGCAGCTCTCCAAGCAGACCGACTTCTGGCGCGCCCTGGGCGAGCGCACCGGGGCCGACCTCATCCTGACCGGCGGCCTCGACTTCGACATCCAGGACCGCACCGGCTACCGCACCGAGGAGTACGTCTCGCCGTTCAACGGCCGCACCTACCTGCGCCAGGTCCTGGTCGAGCAGACCGGCTTCCAGTACGACATCCTGATGCAGGTCTACGACGGCCAGACCGGGGCGCTGCTCTACACGGACAACTTCAAGGACTTCCAGAGCTTCGAGGGCGAGAACACGGATCCGCTGGCCGGCATGTTCGAGAACCTGCTGTCGCTGGAGGATCGCATCGTCAACGTGTTCACGCAGAAAGAGGTCGAAGCCAGCCGCATCCTGTTCACCCAGTAGGGAGAAAAGGAGATCTCGTTGACGCGCTCATCCCATCGCCTGTTCCTTTTGGGGCTCTTCCTCGCCGGCCTGCTGCTCTCCTTCGCACCCCTGGCTGCCCAGGACGACTACGGCGGCGCCCCGCAGATCACCGGTCCGGGGTTCGGCAAGAACAAGGTCCACTACCGTGACTTCCGCTGGGAGATCTACCACTCGCCGCACTTCAACCTCTATTACTACCAGCAGGAGAAGCCGCAGCTCCAGAAGGTCGTCTCCTTCGCCGAGAGCGCGTACGACAAGCTGTCGCGGGAGTTCAACTTCCAGATCAAGGACCCGATCCCCCTCATCTACTACGGCACCCACTCGGCCTTCGAGCAGAACAACATCATCCTCAACTTCATCCCCGAGGGGATCGGGGCCTTCGCCAGCCCGGCCCGCTTCCGCATGGTGCTCCCCATCGACCTGCCGGACCAGGAGCTGATGCAGCTCATCTCGCACGAGCTGACCCACATCTTCCAGTACCACATGCTCTTCCAGGGGAGCCTCGCCAAGGCGGTGGCCACCACTCCTCCCACCTGGTTCATGGAGGGCATGGCGAGCTACATGGCCAAGGACGAGTCGACCCGCGACCGCATGTACCTGGTCGACGCGGTGGTGAACGACCGCATCCCGCCGGTGTCGAACGCCGAATTCGGAGGCTTCTTCGCCTACCGCTTCGGCCACGCCGTCTTCGACTTCATCGAGGAGCGCTGGGGCCGGGAGGGGTTCCTCGACTTCATCTACGAGGTGCGCAACACCATCGGCTCGCGGGTGGACCGCGCCGTCAAGCGGACGTTCAAGATGGAGCCGGAGGACTTCGACATCGAGTTCCGGCGCTGGCTGCGCAAGAAGTACCTGCCGCGGCTCGTGCAGACGGGCGAGCCGTCGGATTTCGGCCACATCTTCCGCATCGAGGAGGACCGGACGGGCGGCAGCGAGGTGATCTCGCCCGTGGCCTCGCCGTCCGGCGACCTGGTGGCCGCCCTCTCGGTCTACAAGGGCGACGTCGACCTGGTGCTGTTCGACGCCCGCAGACGGCAGCTTCTGCGCAACTTGACCAAGGGCTTCTCCCGCGAGTACCAGTACCTGGTGGCCCAGGAGCTCTCCACCGGGCGCAAGCTGGGCCGCGACCTCTCCTTCTCGCCGGACGGCAACACCATCGCCGTCTTCGCCAAGCGCGAGAAGGGGCGGGCGCTGCTGCTCATCGACGTCTTGGAGTCGCGCCTCAAGACCGTCATCGACATGGGCGACATCGAGCAGCAGGGCTCGCCGGCCTTCTCGCCCGACGGCCGTTCCGTCGCCTTCGCCGGCTGGCGCAATGGCCACTTCGACATCTTCCTCCTCGACGTCGAGTCACGGACGATCACCGACGTCACCAACGACGAGATCTTCGACGGCGCGCCCGTCTTCTCGCCCGACGGCAAGACCCTGGTCTTCGTCTCCGCCGTGAGCACCGGCTTCAACAAGCTGTTCCGCGTCGACCTCGCCAACCCCGGCACCCGCTACGCCATCACCACCGGCAACTCCAACGAGAACGATCCGACCTTCTCGCCGGACGGCAAGCGGCTCTACTTCACCTCCGACCGCACGGGGCCGGAGAACATCTTCAGCCTCGAGCTCTCGACCGGCCTGCTGCGCCAGTACACCGACGTCGTCACCGGCGCCTTCATGCCCACCGTGCTGCACGAGACCGACGGCCCCGAGCGGCTGGTCTACACCGGTTACTGGAAGGGGAGCTTCGACCTCTACGTGACCAACACGGAAGAGCCGGTCAAGGAGCCCCAGAAGGTCGAGATCCCCCCGGGACCCACCCAGGCCAAGGACCTGCCTCCCTTCGAGCCCGACATCCAGGTGAGCCTCGACGACGCCAACAAGGAGCCCTACCACGGCCGCAAGTTCTTTCTGGAGGACGCCCAGGCCTACGCCGGTGTCGCCAGCGACCAGAGCTACATCGGCCGTATCCTGCTCACCTTCTCCGACTACCTGGGTGACCACCGGATCTTCGCCGACTTGAGCTCGATCGACAGCTTCTCGAACTTCAACCTCCTCTACGCCGACCTCTCCCATCGCTGGAACTGGCAGCTCCAACTGTTCGACGACCGCACGTTCTACCAGATCGGCGATCCGCTGCTGAACCCCGGCGACCGCCGCACCGCCTACCAGCTCACCGGCGCCGTGGCCTCGCTCGTCTACCCCTTCACCTTCTACCAGCGGGCGCAGATCGGGCTCGGCTACCTCTACCGCAAGGAAGCCATCCCGGTCGGCCAGGACTTCAACGGCAACCTCGAGTTCGTGGAGATCAGCGACAACTTCCCAATTGCCCAGGCGGCCCTGGTGGGGGACTCCTCGGTCTACGCCAACTATGGAGGCGTCTCCGGCCGCCGCTGGCGGACGAGCATCTCCTATGCCCTGAACACGGGCAGCACCATCAACAAGGACAGCGGCACGAAGTTCGTCTCCTACGACGGCGAATTCCGGCAATACTTCCCGGTCACCCAGCGCAGCAACCTGGCCTTCCGGATCTTCGCCGGCATGTCGAACGGCAACGAGCCGACCCCCTTCTACTTCGGTGGGCTCGACACGGTGCGGGGCTTCCCCTTCCGCTCGCTGGTGGGCGACCGGGGGTTCTTCGCCAACTTCGAGTACCGCTTCCCGCTGATCGACCTGATCGCCACCCCGCTGATCGCCTTCCAGGGGATCCGCGGCGTCATCTTCATGGACGTGGGCGGCGCCTGGTACAAGAACTTCCAGGATTTCAAGTTCTACAACTCGGACACCAAGCGGCTGGAGGACGGCGTGGCCTCCTACGGGATTGGCATCACCGCGCGCATCCTCGGTCTCGACTTCAACTGGGACTTCGCCCGGCGCTGGGACTTCAAGCAGTCGAGCGACGTCGAGACGGAGTTCTGGATCGGGACGCGGTTCTAGCCCGTTCCGGGTAAAAAGGGGGGTACGGTCCGGCTGTACCCCCCTCTTGCTTGTCCCTCGGCATCCACAGGGATACAATCCCTTCTATATATGCTGATCCAGGTCCTAGGGGGGTACGGCGGGGAGAGCCTGGAGTGCCGGATGACGTGCCTGCTGATCAACGGCACGATCGCCCTGGACGCCGGCTCGCTCTCCCAGGCACTGTCGATCGAGCGGCAGGTGGGGGTGCGCTCGATCCTCCTCACCCACTCCCACATGGACCACACCAACTCGCTGCCGTTCTTCATCGAGAACGTCTACGGCAAGGGCGACGGAGCGATCGACATCCACGCCTCGTCGGCCACCATCTACGCCCTGCGCAAGTACCTGTTCAACAACGCCACCTGGCCGGACTTCACCCGGCTGCCCAACCATCTGGTGCCGGCCCTGCGCTTCCTGGAGTTCGAGGACGAGGTGCCGGTGGTCATCGACGGCGTGAAGTTCACCCCCATTCCCGTGGACCACCTGGTGCCCACCCACGGCTTCCTCATCGAGTCCAACGGCGCCGCCGTGCTCTGGTCGAGCGACACGGGCCCCACGCAGCGGCTCTGGGAGATCGCCAACCGCACGCCGAACCTGAAGGCCCTCTGCATCGACACCAGCTTCGACAACTCCCTCCAGCAGGTGGCCGACGTCTCCCTGCATCTGACCCCCCGCACCCTGGAGCTGGAGCTGCGCAAGCTGCAGAAGCGCGTCCCCATCCTCGTCCACCACCTGAAGCCCCCCTGCGTGGAGAAGATCAAGCAGGAGATCGAGCAGCTCCACAATCCCGACATCGAGTTCCTGGAACAGGGGCGGGAGTACAACTTCTAGGCCGGCTCTCCTGACCGGCCACAAAATGTGGTATTTTCTGCCGGGTGGGGTCCCCTCTCGAAAGGCTGATCCGCCGGCGACGGAAACTGGAGGCGGCAGGGCAGCAGAGCTTCTTCGAGCCCGTTCCTGTAGAGCCTGCTCCCCCCGAGCCTGTCGCGTCTGAGCCCCCTCCACTTCCGTTCCGTACCGTTCCCGGACCCCGGCTGGCCGGTCCGCCCCTGCGCATCGGCATCCTCGGCTCGGGCAGCGGCGGCAACGCCGTCGTCGTCGAGTCCGGGGATCATCGCATCCTCCTCGACGCCGGCTTCTCCTGCCGCGAGCTGGCGCGGCGCATGGCCCTCCTGAAGGTCGATCCCAAGAGCATTTCGGCGCTCATCCTTACCCACGAGCACCAGGACCACTGCAAAGGGGCCGACGGCTTCGCCAAGAAGCACAAGATCCCCGTGCTGGCCACGGCCGGCACCCGCAATGGCGCGGGGCTGCGGGAAGATCGCTTGCGGTCCACGGTGTTGATCCGTTCGGGAGAGCCGCGGGAGGTGGCGGGTTTCATGGTCGAGCCGTTCCTCATTCCGCACGACGCTGCCGAGCCCGTGGGATTCGTGGTGGAAGACCCCTACGGCCGGCGCCTGGGGCTGGTGGCCGACCTCGGCTGCCGCACCAGCCTGGCGTGGGGAAGGCTGCGGGACTTGGACGTCCTGGTGCTCGAGACCAATCACGATCTCGACATGCTGCGTAACGGTCCCTATCCCTGGAGCCTGAAGCAGCGGGTGGCCGGCCGGCACGGCCACCTGTCGAACCGCGAGGCCGCCGAGGGGCTCCCCGAGCTGGTGGGGGACCGCCTGAGCTGGGTCGTCCTCTACCACCTCTCCCAGACCAACAACCTGCCCGCCCTGGCCGCCGCCGCGATCGGCGAGGCGCTGGACCGGGAGGGCTGCCCCGCGCGTCTGGCCGTGACCGAGCAGGATCACCCGACGCCGTGGCTGGAGGTCTTAGATTGATGAGGGCAAAAGCGTGAAAGCAAGAGTGACCGTCTATCCCCGCCGCGAGATCCTGGACCCGCAGGGCAAGGCCATCCGCGACGCCCTCACCCGCGTGGGCTTCCCGGGCGTCGAGGACGTGCGCGCCGGCAAGAGCTTCGAGATCTCGCTCGACGCCGCGGACCCCCGGTCGGCCGAGGGGCAGCTCCGCGACATGTGCGAGAAGCTGTTGGCCAACACGGTCGTGGAGGATTATTCGGTGGAGCTCCTCGGCGAGGCGGGAGTGCGGCCATGAGGTGCGGCGTCGTCGTCTTCCCCGGCAGCAACTGCGATCACGACGTGTACCACGTCTTGAAGCACGTGCTGGAGCAGGAAGTCACCTTCCTCTGGCACCAGGACGACACCCTGAAGGGGAGCGAGCTGGTCGTCCTCCCCGGCGGCTTCGCCTACGGCGACTACCTGCGGGCCGGAGCCTTGGCCGCCCTGTCTCCGGTGATGGCCGCCGTGAAGCGCCACGCCGAGGCCGGCGGGCTGGTGCTGGGCATCTGCAACGGTTTCCAGGTCCTGCTGGAGGCGGGGCTCCTCCCCGGCGCCATGCGGCGCAACGAGAACCTCCGCTTCCAGTGCCTCGACGTCCACCTGCGGACCGAGCGCACCGATCTCCCCTTCACCCGCAAGCTCAAGCCGGGGCAGGTGCTGCGCCTGCCCATCGCCCACGCCGAGGGGAACTACGAGGACTCGCCCGCGCGCCTCGACGCCCTGGAGGCCAACGGCCAGGTCGTCTTCCGCTACTGTGAGCCGGACGGCCGCATCACGCCGGAGAGCAATCCCAATGGTGCGGCGCGCAACATCGCGGGCGTCTGCAACACCGGCGGCAACGTCCTCGGCCTGATGCCTCATCCCGAGCGCTGCTCCGAGGCCGTGCTGGGCAACACGGACGGCCTCGCCCTCTTCGCCAGCGCCGTCGAGGCCGGCAGCCGACATCTCCAGTCAGCGGGGGCGGTGCGATGACGGTGGCGACGGAGCCGGAGGTCAATTCCGAGACCGCGCGCTCGATCGGCTTGACCGGGGAGGAATTCGAGCGCCTGCGGAAGATCCTCGGCCGCGATCCCAACTGGACCGAGCTCGGCATCACCTCGGCCCTGTGGAGCGAGCACTGCTCCTACAAGTCGTCCAAGGTCTATCTCAAGGAGTTCCCCACCGCAGGATCGCGCGTGCTCCAGGGGCCGGGCGAGAACGCCGGCGTCGTGGATGTCGGCCACGGCTGGGTGGCAGTGTTCAAGATGGAGTCGCACAACCACCCGAGCTTCATCGAGCCCTATCAAGGGTCGATGACCGGCGTGGGCGGCATCCTGCGCGACGTCTTCACCATGGGGGCCCGTCCCATCGCCTGCATGGACGCGCTGCATTTCGGCGAGATCGACGCCCCCCGCATGCGCTTCCTGATCGACGGCGTGGTGCGCGGCATCGGCGGCTACGGCAACTGCGTGGGCATCCCCACGGTGGGCGGCCAGACCAACTTCCACCGCTCTTACAACGGCAACATCCTGGTCAACGCCTTCGCTCTAGGGATCGCCCGACGAGACCGCATCTTCCACGCCCGGGCGAGCGGCGCCGGCAATCCCGTCCTTTATGTAGGCAGCCGCACGGGCCGCGACGGCATCCACGGCGCCACCATGGCCTCCGAGTCGTTCGACAAGGAGAGCGAGCAGAAGCGGCCCACCGTTCAAGTAGGAGACCCCTTCACCGAGAAGGTGCTGATCGAGGCCTGCCTCGAAGCCATGCGCACGGGCGCCATCGTGGCCATCCAGGACATGGGCGCCGCGGGCCTCACCAGCTCGACCTTCGAGATGGCGGGCCGGGGCGGCACCGGTCTCCATCTCGACCTCGATAAAGTCCCCCTGCGCCAGCCGGGCCTCACCCCCTACGAGATGATGCTCTCCGAATCGCAGGAGCGCATGGTGGTGGTGGCGAAAAAGGGGCGCGAGGAGGAGATCGAGAAGGTCTTCCGCCGCTGGGGCCTGGAGGTGGCGGACATCGGCGAGATCACCGCGACCGGCCGCGCCGTCCTCACCTGGCACGGCGAGACCGTGGCCGACATCCCCATCCGTCCCCTGACCGAGGAGGCCCCCGTCTACCGCCGGCCCGTGGCCGAGCCCGCGGACCTCGCCGAACGCTGGCGCGCTCCCGAGGTGCCCCAGCCCCCCCACAATGATCCCCGCGAGGCCCTGGAGCGTCTCCTCGCCACCCCCGAGCTCGCCAGCAAGCGATGGATCTGGCAGCAGTACGACTACACCGTGCGCACCAACACCGTGCTGGGTCCGGGAGGCGACGCGGCCGTGCTCCTCCTCAAGGGGACCCCCTCGGGTCTCGCGATGACCTGCGACGTCAATGCCGTCTACTGCTACCACGATCCGCGGCGGGGCGGCGCCCAGGCCGTGGCCGAGGCCGTGCGCAACCTCGCCTGCGTGGGCGCCGAGCCGGTCGGGCTTACCGACTGCCTCAACTTCGGCAACCCGGAGCGGCCCGAGATCTCCTGGCAGTTCCGCGAGGCCATCCGCGGCATGTCCGAGGCCTGCCGGACGCTCGCCGTCCCCGTCATCTCGGGCAACGTCTCCTTCTACAACGAGACCGAGGGGACGTCGATCTACCCCACGCCGGGGATCGCCATGGTGGGGGTGATCCCCAACCTGTCGAACCTGCCCGATCCGTGGTTCCAGCGCGCGGGCGACCGCATCGTGCTGCTGGGCGAGGACCGCTCCGAATTCGGTGGCGCGGCCTACCTGCGGCTCCTTTACGGGATCGAGCAGGGCCGGCCCCCCGAGGTGGATCTCGACGCCGAGCTGCGTCTCGCCCAGCTTCTGCGGAGCCTGGTGGCCCGGGGCCTGATCCATACCGCGCACGACCTCTCCGGAGGAGGCTTCCTCATCTCCCTCGCCGAGGCCTGCTTCGGCCGGCAGCCCCTGGGAGCCCGGGTCGAGGTCCCCCTCGCCGGCGCCGACCTGTTCTCCGAGAGTCAGGGGAGGGCGATCGTGGCCTGTGCGCCCGCGGCCCTCGACCGGGTCCTCGAAGCCGCGGAGAAGGCCGGCGTCCCGGCGCAAGAGATCGGCGAGACCGGCGGCGACGAGCTGGTGGTGAAGAGCGGGGGGGAGACCTTGAGCACTCCCGTCGCCCGGCTGCACGAGATCTGGTCCACGGCGCTGCCCAAAGCGCTGGGACTGTAGAGAATTTCAGAGCGGTCGCGTTCGTTATTGGATGAGCCATGTGTGGAATCTTCGGCATCGACGGCTGTGACGACGCCTCCAACCTGACCTACCTGGGGCTCTACGCCCTCCAGCACCGGGGGCAGGAGAGCGCGGGCATCGTCTCGTGGGACGGCACGCAGCTCCATCTCGAGCGGGGCATGGGGCACGTCTCCGACATCTTCAAGGAGAAGGTGATCGCCCGTCTGCCCGGCCGCCGGGCCCTCGGCCACACCCGCTACTCGACCGCGGGATCGAGCGTGGTGGCCAACGCCCAGCCGATCGTGGTCAAGACCTCCATGGGACCGGTGGGCATCGTCCACAACGGCAACCTGGTCAATCCCAACGAGATCCGTGAGCGCTTGGAGCTGGAAGGCTCGATCTTCCAGACCACGAGCGACACCGAGGTCATCCTCCATCTCATGGCGCGCAATCCGCGGCAGGACCTGGTGGAGTCCTTCATGCTGGCCCTGGAAGAGGTGCGCGGCGCCTACTCGCTGCTGCTGATCACCGATCACTGCCTGATCGCGGCGCGCGATCCCAACGGCTTCCGTCCGCTCGTGATGGGCGACCTCGAAGGCTGCCCCTGCTTCGCCTCGGAGAGCTGCGCCTTCGACCTCCTGGGGGCGCGGCTAGTGCGCGAGCTGGAGCCTGGAGAGGTGGTGGTCTCGCGGGGCGGACGGGTGGAGAGCTACCACCTGGAACAGCCCGTCGAACCCACCCGCTGCATCTTCGAGCACGTCTACTTCGCCCGGCCGGACAGCCGCATCTTCGGCGACTCCGTGGCCCAGACCCGTCTGCGCATGGGCGCGCAGCTCGCCCGCGAGGCACCGGCCGTGGCGGACATCGTGGTGCCGGTGCCCGATAGCGGCCTCTACGCGGCCATCGGCTATAGCCGCGAGTCGGGCCTCCCCCTGGAATTCGGGCTCACCCGCAACCACTACGTGGGCCGCACCTTCATCGAGCCCCGGCAGTCGATCCGGAACTTCGGGGTGAAGATCAAGCTCAATCCCGTCCGCGAGCTCCTTGCCGGCCGGCGGGTGGTGCTGGTGGACGACTCGATCGTCCGCGGCACGACCTCGCGCAAGATCGTGCGCATGGTGCGCGAGGGGGGAGCGGCCGAGGTCCACGTCCGCATCTCCGCCCCGCCCACCGAGTGGCCCTGCCACTACGGGATCGACACCCCCATCCGTAACGAGCTGATCGCGGCCCGCAAGTCGATTGAAGAGATCCGCGACTTCATCGGAGCCGACAGTCTCGCCTACCTCTCCCTCGACGGCATGCTCGGCGCCGTCACCGGTCCCCGCGACAGCTACTGCACCGCCTGCTGGACGGGAGACTATCGGGTGGCCGTCAGCCCCACCCACGGCCGTCAGGCCGAGCTCTTCCCGATCCGGGCGGAGGGGGAGTAGGGGCTTCCTCCATCGGTTCGGTCATCGCAGTATTACCGTCGCGTAATTGGAACAATGAACAACAAGACGGCATCTGAAAGAGAAGAGCTCGGCCAGCGTGGCGACGAGATCTACGAGCGCGACATCCTGCCTCTTCTGGGACCTGAGGATCAGGGAAAGATCGCAGCGATCGACGTCGAGACGGGTGATTACGAGATCGCCAGTGAGGAGCTCGCGGCTGCGGACCGGTTGCTCACTCGTCGCCCGGAAGCGCGGATCTGGCTGCGCAGGATTGGCTCACGCTATCTCTACCGGTTTGGGTTTCGCCATACACCAGCAGTGTAGGGGCTTCCTTGATCCAAGGGACCGTCAGCTCCAAGTTGGAAGCCGTCATTCGGTTTTCGGTCCGGGGACCCGAGAGGGTTCTTGAGACCTAAGCCGTCGCCGACACCGGGTTTGACGGAGCCTTGACGCTCCCTACTGAGCTGATCGCCACACTCGGCCTGCCACTTTCTTGAGGTGGGGCTCCCGTCCCGCGGTTCTGGGCTAAACTGCGCCCGCTCCGATGAACCGGGAAGACACCGACTCCGTCCGCCACTACCTCCTGACCCTCCAGGACCGCATCTCGGCGGCCATCGAGGCGGAGGACGGAGCGGAGCGCTTCGGCGAGGATGTCTGGGAGCGGCCCGAGGGGGGTGGCGGGCGGTCGCGGGTCCTTTCCGGCGGCGCCGTGTTCGAGCAGGCGGGCATCGGCTTCTCCCACGTCTTCGGCCCGGGGCTCCCCCCCTCGGCCACCCTTCAGCGGCCGGAGCTCGCGGGGCGTGGCTTCCAGGCCCTCGGCGTCTCGCTCGTCTTCCATCCGCGCAACCCCTACGTGTCCACGACGCACATGAACATCCGCTTCTTCCTCGCGGAGAAGGCGGGCGAAGCGCCGGTCTGGTGGTTCGGCGGCGGTTTCGATCTCACTCCCTACTACGGCTTCGAGGAGGACGCGGTCCACTGGCATCGCACCGCCCGGGAGGCCTGCACGCCGTTCGGACCCGAAGTCTATCCCCGCTACAAGAAGTGGTGCGATGAATACTTCTTCCTCCGCCACCGCAAGGAGCCCCGGGGGATCGGAGGGATCTTCTTCGACGACTTGAACGAGTGGGGATTCGATCGCAGCTTCGAATTCCTGCGGAGCGTCGGCGATCACTTCCTGGACGCCTACCTGCCCATCCTCCGCCGGCGGAAGGACACCCCCTACGGCGAACGGGAGCGCGACTTCCAGCTCTATCGCCGGGGGCGCTACGTGGAGTTCAACCTCGTCTGGGACCGGGGGACGCTCTTCGGCCTCCAGTCCGGCGGACGGACGGAGTCCATCCTGATGTCCCTGCCTCCCCTCGTACGCTGGCGCTACGACTGGCATCCCGAGCCCGGGACGCCCGAGGCCCGCCTCTATGACGTGTTCCTCCATCCCCGGGACTGGGCGGAGGGATGAGGATCTCCGTGTCCTGAATATGTTTACGGACGGCGCCTGGAAGGCACCGCCCGTCGAGGGGCAGCCAGATGAGGGGATGGGCGTGGCCCGATTCGACCGCTCGCCGTCCCGGATCGGGCCTATCCGCCGCCGATAAGGCCCTCTACGATGGAGTTGCAACCGGGAGATTTCCTTCCGGAGACCGATTCCAGGAGACTGTCCCATGTCCCAGACCCCGATTCCCATCGAGCGCTCCGCGCTGCTCGTCATCGACATTCAAGACTCCTTCAAGGCCACACCGCGCTGGGAACGGCGGAGCAGCCCGAAGTTTGAAGAGAACGTGGACCGCCTCGTCCAGTCCTACCGCGCCGCCGGCCTGCCGGTGATCTTCTTCCTCCACACCGATTCAGACGAGGGGTTCGCGACCGACAGCCCCTACTTCAAGCTCATGGACTTCCTCGTCCGCCACGATGATGAGCCGTTGCTGCTCAAGAACACCCGCAACGCCTTCACCAGCACCAACCTCCAGGAGCTGTTGCGGGAGAAGGGGGTCGAGCGGCTGGTGATCACCGGCATCTCGACCGAGCAGTGCTGCGAGACCACCACCCGTCTGGCCGCTGACCTCGGCTACGACGTGGACTTCGTGACCGAGGCCACGATGACCTTCCCCATCGTCAACCCCGAGACCGGCGAGGAGCTCTCGACCGACGAGATCCTCCGCCGCACCGAGTTCGTGCTCCGGCGCCGTTTCGCCCGCATCGCCACGACGGACGCCCTTGTGGAGGAATTGGCGAGAGCCGCCGTGCCGTGCGTCGCGTGATCTTCGCCCTGGCGCCGGACGTGGAGGTCCTGGACCTGGCCGGTCCGGTCCAGGCCTTTCACGAGGCGAACCGCTGTGGAGCGGACTACCGGGTCCACGTCTGCGCTCTCACGCCCCGGTTGCGCACCGACCAGGGAATCTGGCTCTCCGACCTCGAAACGCTCCCCGAGCCGACGGCCGAGGACTTGGTGGTGGTCCCCGGGTTCAGGATGGCGTCGCAGGCCGAGGTCGATCCCGCTCTCCTCACCTGGCTCCGTCGTGCCAGCGAAGAGGGCGCCCACCTCGCCTCTGTCTGTACCGGGGCGTTCCTCCTCGGCGCCGCCGGCCTCCTCGAGGGCCGCCAGTGCACCACCCACTGGACGCGGGTGGACGACCTCCAGCGTCGCTTTCCCCGCGCCCGGGTGCTCACCAACCGTCTCTTCGTAGATGACGGGCGGATCACTACCAGCGCGGGAATCGCCTCGGGGATCGACATGGCCCTCTCGTTGGTGGAACGCCACCACGGCCCACGGGTGACGGCGGCAGCCGCTCGCGAGCTGGTGGTCTACCTTCGCCGCGACGGCTTCCACCACCAGCACAGCATCTATTTGGATTACCGGACCCACCTCCACCCCGGCGTCCACCGGGTGCAGGACTGGCTGATCGCCAATCCCGCCGAGAGGGCAACCCTCACGGATCTCGGCCGCCTCGCCGCCCTCTCCCCGCGCCACCTCACCCGCACCTTCCGCGAAGCCACGGGGATCTCCATCCAGGACTACCGCACCCGCCTCCGCCTCGAGCTCGCCCGAGACCTTCTCCACGATCCCGGCCTCACTTTGGAAGCCATCGCCACCCGCTGCGGCTTCGAAAGCGCCCGCCAGCTCCGGCGGGTGTGGAAGGAAGCTTTCGGAACGCCGCCTTCGGCGGGGCGGTGATCGTAGGCAGCGCGGACAGCGCTATCACGTCGCAGAGCTGAACTGTATCAGTCATTTAAAGGTTATCACCCGTGGTCAGTGAAACGAGAAAACCCTTACGGTTGAGACGGAATTGGTGGAGCCGCAGATTCACAAATCGACGTCTCGGCCCGGAGACGGATCCCGAACGTCCCGGAAGACCTCGTCGGGATCAATGTCGAGCTCCGAGAGGTCGGCTCTGCGCCGGAATTCCTGGTAAGCTTCCCAGAATCCAGGTTTTTCCTTAGAAAGACGTTCAAAATCCTCCACGCCGACCAGGATGGCAACCGGCTTTCCCCGCCGGGTCAGCTCGACCTGCGTTCCCTTCTCGGCTTCGTGGACGACGCTGGTGAAGTTGGCTCTGGCTTCCGCGATCGAGTACTTCTTGACCATCCGGGCCTCCTCATGGCCATGTAGTAGATGTCCAGCTTAGCGGTTCAGGAAGGAGGCGACAACGCCCCCCACCCTTCCCCCCACCCCCGCCTTCCGCTATGCTCTGCGCCCTATGTCCGAACCCGAAGCACCTCCCCGTGAGGAAGAGACCGTCGAGCCGGAGCCGGCTGGGAGCTCGGCGCTCCGGTCGTTTCTGGGGCTCTTTGTGGTCCCCCTCCTGGTGGTCATCCTGTGCGTCGCCGTCTTCATCGGGTTCGGGTGGATCGCCTTCGATAAGCAGTCCACCACGGATTACTTGAACGACCTGCAGTCGTGGTGGAAGCCGCGGCGGGTGCAGGCGGCTTATGAGCTGTCGAAGATCCTGGTTGCCGATCCCAAGGCTCTGGACGAGGAGCCGGGGGCTCGCCAGGAGGTGCGGCGGTTGTTCCGGGAGGTCCAGGAGCCGGAGATGAAGCAGTATCTGGCTCTGGTGCTCGGGCGCACGCACGACCGCGAGGCCATGCCCCTCCTCGTCGAGGCGTTGAAGGACCCGGACGACAAGACGCGCATCTACGTCCTCTGGGCCCTGGGCACTCTGGGCGATCCCGGCGCCCGGGCCTCCCTGGAGGGGGCGCTCGCAGATCCAGACCCGGGGCTGCGCAAGACGGCCGCGTTCGCGCTCGGGGAGCTGGGAGACCGCGCCGCCGTGCCTCGCCTCACCGAGGCCCTGGACGACGCCGCGGCCGACGTGCGGTGGAACGCCGCCCTCTCCCTCGCCCGGCTGAAGAGCGACGCCGGTCTGCCGGTGCTGGAGACCATGGTGGACCGCCGGCTCCTCGCTCAGGTGCCGGACATCACCCGCGAGCAGCAGGAAGATGCCATGATCAGCGCCATCCAGGCCCTGGCGGCCGTGGGGGGCGCGAAGTACCGGCCCACGTTCGACCGTCTCGCCGCGGCGGACCCCAGCCTCAAGGTCCGCCAGGCGGCGATCGAAGCCCGAAAGGCGGTGGCCGGCGGTTGATGCGTTGACGCACGAGGGCTTGACACCTTCCTCGGGTTTCGCTTAGAAAAAGCCCAACCCGAAGGGTCGCTATCCAGATGTAAGTCAAGCAGTTTCAAGAAAGGGACCCCATGTCTGACGAACCCCAGGGCAGCCGCGCGTCCGAACCGAACGGTCCGGCGGAGTCCCGTGCCGAGACCGCCGGTGCCGGAGGACAGGCCGCGGCTCCTCCCGCTTCGCCGGCCCCCGTCACCGAAGGGGCTCGGGCTGAAACCGCGGCGCCCAAGACCGCCGCACCCTCGCCGTCCCCAGCCGCTCCAGCCCCTCCAGCGGCTGCCGCCGCCCCCAAGCCTGCTGCTCCTGCCCCGCCGCCCGGCGGCCGCTGCCGCCGCCAAGCCGGCCGCCAGCGAGGAGGGCGTCACCCGCCGCGGCTTCTTCTCCTGGGCCGCCGTGGCCTGGGTGGGGTTCACGGTGGCCATCGGCGGCTGCGTCACGGCCATGGGGCGGTTCATGTTCCCCAACGTCCTCTTCGAGCCGCCCACGAGCTTCAAGGTGGGCAAGCCCGAGGACTTCCAGGCCGGGGTGGTGGACACGCGGTTCATGGACAAGTACGGCGTCTGGATCGTCCACGACGGCGGGCGGATCTACGCCCTGATCGCCATCTGCACCCACCTCGGCTGCCCGCCGAACTGGCTCGACACGCAGAACAAGTTCAAGTGCCCCTGCCACGGCAGCGGGTTCTACAAGAGCGGCGTCAACTTCGAAGGGCCGGCCCCCCGGCCGCTCGAGCGCGCCCGCATCTACATCAGCCCCGACGACGGCCAGATCGTCGTCGACAAGTCTCAGAAGTTCCAGCGGGAGCTGGGGCAGTGGGACGATCCCAGCGTCCTTCATCCCGGCTGCCTGACCAAGAAGAGGACTCGACACGATGGACCTGCAGAAGAGCATCACCAAGTCCCAGGTCTGGAAGTCCATCTTCCGGCGTCGGCATTCCGACGGACAACCGCAAGCGCGCCCTGGTCATGCTGGCCAACGTCTTCCTCCACCTGCACCCGGTCAAGGTGCAAGAAGCCGGCATCCGGCTGAGCTACACCTGGTGCATGGGGGGCACGACCTTCTTCCTGTTCCTGGTGGAGACGATCACCGGCGTGCTGCTGATGTTCTACTACCGGCCGACGGTGGAGTACGCCTACAAGGACATCCTGGACCTGCGCGAGGCCGCGGCCCTCGGCATCATGCGCGAGCTGCACCGCTGGGGGGCGCACGCCATGGTGATCGCCGTCTGGCTGCACATGTTCCGCGTGTTCATGACCGGCTCCTACAAGCCGCCCCGCGAGTTCAACTGGAACGTCGGCGTCATCCTGCTGGTGTTGACGCTGCTGCTCTCCTTCACCGGCTACCTGCTGCCGTGGGACCAGCTCGCCATCTGGGCCATCACCGTGGGCTCGAACATGGCCCGGGCCACGCCCATGTTCGGCAACGAGGGACCGGGGGCCGCCTTCCTGAAACTGGGAGGGCAACGATTGATCCACGCCGGCAGCGACGCCCGCTTCGCCCTGCTCGGCGGGCGGATCGTCGGCGGCGCGACCCTCATCCGCTTCTACGTGCTCCACTGCGTGGGGATCCCGCTGGTGGCGGCCTTCCTGATCGCCGTCCACTTCTGGCGCGTCCGCAAGGACGGCGGCATCTCGGGACCGATGTAAGGGGAGGAAGCCATGGATTTCGTCCGACACGCCCTCAACGTCCTGGCCTATCCCTACTGGTCGTTCACGCTGGTGCTGATCGCCTTCGGGCTCATGCTGCGGTCGAAGGGGCTGTGGACGAAGCGCGGCGGGCTCATCCTGCTCGTCGCCGGGGTCTTCTTCTTCCTGGTGTCGCTGCTCGATCCGAACTTCTACCTGATCGTGGCCAAGGCCGACAACGTGCCCATCGTCATGATGGTCTTCCTGGTCGGCTTCTTCGTCTGGTTCGCCATGCACAAGGCGGTCGCGAACGACGCCCGGGTCTCCCGCGGCGAGCCGCTGTTCGAGAAGACCGAGGTGGAGGACCGCATCTTCACCTGGCCCGACCTCGTCTTCTCCGAGTTCATCTGCATGGTGGTCTTGACGGTGGTGATGGTGGTGTGGTCCATCGTCCTCAAGGCCCCTCTCGAGGAGCCGGCCAACCCGGCGCTCGCCCCCAACCCGTCGAAGGCGCCGTGGTACTTCCTGGGCCTCCAGGAGATGCTGGTCTACTTCGACCCGTGGCTGGCCGGCGTGGTGCTGCCCGGCCTCATCATCGTCGGGCTGATGGCCATCCCCTACATCGACACCAACCCCAAGGGGAACGGCTACTTCACCTTCCGCGAGCGCAAGGTGGAGATCTCCCTCTTCCTCTTCGGCTTGCTGGTCCTGTGGAGCCAGATGATCGTCATCGGCACCTTCCTGCGCGGCCCGAACTGGAACTTCTTCGGCCCCTACGAATTCTGGGACCCGAACAAGGTCGAGGCGCTGGTCAACGTCGACCTGTCGGAGTACTTCTGGATCAAGCTCCTGCACACCGGCCTGCCGGGCAACTGGCTCGTGCGCGAGCTGCCGGGGATCCTGCTCATCGGCGCCTACTTCTTCGTCCTGCCGGTGCTGCTGCAAACGGACGCGCTGGTTCAAGAAGTATTACGAGAAGATGGGTCCGCCCCGCTACTACGTGGGGGTCACCCTGTTCCTCTTCATGATGCTGCTGCCGATCAAGATGTACTGCCGGTGGCTGTTCAACCTGAAATACTTCGTTCACGTTCAGGAGTACTTCTTCAACATTTAGCCGTAGACGAGGAGCTCCAAGTTGACGCCACCGAAAACACCGCCCGAGAAGCGTCCCGACCGTCATTACGATTTCGGTCGCATGAATATGGTGTTCGCCTTGAGCTCGCTGGGGCTCCTGGCGGTGACGCTATGGATGTCTTTCGCGGACTACGCCCAGCCGTGGAAGCGGCTCCAGTCCGAGTTCCGCAGCCTGGAGCGGCAGAAGCTGGTCAAGGAAGCGGAGGCCGAGAAGCAGAAGCTCAACCAGAACGAGCTGGCGCAGCTCAAGCAGGAAGTGGCGCAGGCGCAGAAGGACCTCGACCAGCACCGCAAGGACGTCGACGCGCTGGAGAAGGAGGTCGCGGACCGGAAGCGCCCCAGGTATTACTCCGCCGACGCGGCCTGGAAGGGCGCCAAGGCGAACGCGGACGCCGGCCAAGTTCCAGTACGACATCGCGGTGCAGACGGGCGACAGGCCGCCATCGGGCCAGCGCCGTGCCAGCGTCGAAGAGCGCGACAGCGCCCTGGCCTACGCCACGGCACAGCGCGACAAGGAACGGGCGCTGGACGCCGAGACGACGCGCAAGGCCAAGCTGGCTGCCAAGCAGGCGGCGCTGACCGCCGCGGAGAAGAAGCTCAAGGCCTCGAGAGCGGCGTCGAGCGGCATCGAGACGCGCATCGCCAGCCTCGAACAAGGGCGTCGACTACTTCGTCCTCAACGCGCCGCTGATGGACTTCGTCAAGCCGAGCATCAAGGTGGAGCAGGTGATCCTGCCCGGGCTCTACCAGAACATCAACTTCACCAACGTCGACCGCGTCGATCGCTGCATGACCTGCCACGTGGCGACCAACCGCCCGGGCTTCGACGGCACGGACTGGAAGGAGCCGTTCCGCTCCCATCCGCGGCTCGACCTGTTCGTGGGCGACTCCTCGCCCCATCCCTACACCCGCTTCGGCTGCACCATCTGCCATGGCGGCCTCGACCGCGCCACGGACTTCGCCCGCGCCGGCCACAGCCTGCCGCTCCTGGCGTCGAACGATCCGCAGTCGGAGAAGGCGGTGGAGGAGAAGAGGAAGGAGTGGGAGAAGAAGTGGGGGTGGCAGCCGCAGCAGTTCCTCGACTATCCCATCCTCCCCGGCAAGCTGGCCGAGGCGGGTTGCGTCAACTGCCACGCCGGCGGCATCTGGACGGCGAAGTCGCGAATCCCAGGAGGTCGGGCCGCGAGCTGATCTCCCACATGGGATGCTACGGCTGCCACACCATCAACCTGCCGGGCTACACGGGGCTGCGCAAGGCGGGACCCTCGCTGCTGCGCATCGCCGGCAAGACCAATCCCGGCTGGGCCTACAAGTGGATCGAGGCGCCGCGCGAGCTTCCATCCCACGACCTGGATGCCCCACTTCTTCAACCAGGAGAACACCACCAGCGAGGCCAACAAGAAGCGCCAGCGGGTGGAGATCGCCGCCCTCGTCTCCTACCTGTGGGCCAAGTCGGAGAAGCCGGTCTACGACGACGCCTCCGTGCCGGCGGGAGATGCCGCCCGCGGCAAGGCCCTGTTCGAGACCGTGGGCTGCGGCGGCTGCCACCTCCTGGACGGCAAGGCCAAGCGCGACGAACTACTTCCCCCTGATCAACCGCCTGCACGGTCCCAACCTGGTGAACACGGGCAGCAAGGTCTCCCGCGGCTGGGTCTACGCCTGGCTCAAGAACCCCAAGCAGTACTACCCGGACACCAACATGCCGAACCTCCGCCTGACCGACGAGGAGGCGGCGGACCTCACGGCGTACCTGACCGACACGCCGAACCACAACCCGCAGTATGAGAACGTGCAGTTGCCGGCCGTCGACGGCAAGGTGCGCGACGAGCTCGCCCTGTCCTATCTCCAGGACCTCTACACCATCGACCGCAGCCGGGCGAAGCTGGCTGCCATGCCAGAGCGCGGAGCGCAACGTCTATCCTCGGCGAGAAGACGATCGCCAAGTACGGCTGCTACGGCTGCCACGACATCAAGGGGTTCGAGAACCTGAAGCCCATCGGCATCGAGCTCACGGCGGAGGGCTCGAAGCCCCTCCACCAGCTCGACTTCGGGCACGTGCACGAGGTGCCCCACACCCGCCACGACTGGGTCTACAACAAGCTGCTGCGGCCGCGCATGTGGGACGAGGGCAAGGAGGCGGTCAAGGACTACAACGAGCTTCTGAAGATGCCCAACTTCGGCATGTCGCAGCGCGAGGCCCAGGCCGTGCTCTCAGACGTCATGGGCTTCACCAAGGAGTCGGCCATCGCCACCCGCAAGGCGGGCACCGACCCGCGTACGGCGGCGCTCGCCGAAGGGCGCAAGCTCATCACCCGCTTCAACTGCCAGGGCTGCCACCTGATCGAAGGCGAGGGCCACGCCATCAAGACCCTGTTCGAGCAGGCCTTGAAGGCCCAGGGGCAGGCCAATCCCGACGTCTCGGGTCTGCTTCCGCCCAACCTGGCGGCCGAGGGCGCGCGGGTGCAGAGCGCGCTGGCTGTTCAACTACCTCCACGACCCGAGCCGCGTGAAGATGCGCCCCTGGCTGACCGTGCGCATGCCCACCTTCGGCTTCACCGACGAGCGGAAGAACACCGTGGTCTCCTACTTCGCGGCGCGGGAAGCGCAGCGGCCGTTCCTCTCCGAGCCCGACGCGCCGGACGCGCGCAGCCTCGCCGTGGGCGGCACCGTGTTCTCCATGCTGCAATGCGCCCGCTGCCATCCGGCAGGGGCGGAGGCCGCGGCGGCGGTGGGCGGCTCCAAGGGGGACCTCGCCCCCTCCCTGCTGCTCGCCCACGAGCGTCTGCGTTACGACTGGGTGCCGTCGTGGATCCAGAACCCGCAGCACTGGATCCCGGGGACCCGGATGCCCAACTTCTTCCCGGAGACCAAGCCCGGCGAGTTCATGTCGCCGGTGCCGCCGATGCTCAACAGTCCCATGTTCGCCGGGCAGAAGCAGCAGATCCTCAAGTACTTCTCGTCCGAGGCCGAGATGAACGCCTATCTCAACGACGTTCAGAACGTGACCACGGCCTTGCGCGACCACATCTGGGCGATTTCCGGCGGGGCCCGCCAGCCGGCCGCACCCGCTCCCGGAGCACCGGCGCCGGCGACCGCGGGAGCCGCGCGAGCGGCGGGCGGTCGCTGAGAGGTGTGATCTACGGTACTATATTCCCCTCCGAATCCGCCGCCGCGACGTCTGCGGCGGCGGACCGATTCCCATCGAACGAAGAGCATCCGCAATCCAACAAGGAGGTTCTCGTATGAGCAGCAAATTCGGGTTGTTCGTGGCACTGTGCGCGGTGCCGCTGATGCTCGCCGGCTGTGGCGGCGGCGCGAAGGAAGAGACCGCGACGCCTGAGGCGGCCACCACGCCGGCGGCTCCGGCCGCCGATGCCGGTGGCGTCACCGGCACCGTGACCTTCGCCGGCACGGACACCGACACTCCCATCGCCTTCAGCGCCGATCCGGTCTGCGCCAGCCTGCACAAGACGCCGGTGGACACCAACGAGATCGCCGCGAAGGACGGCAAGCTGGCCAACGTCTTCGTCTACGTCAAGACCGGCCTCGAGGGGAAGACCTTCCCGGCGCCCACGGAGAAGAAGGAGCTCGACCAGCAGGGCTGCCTCTACACGCCCCGCGTGCAGGGCGTCCAGACCGGCCAGCCGCTGACCATCAAGAACACGGACGCGACGCTGCACAACGTCCACGCCCTGGCGACCACCAACCAGGAGTTCAACCAGGCCCAGCCCAACGGCCTGCCGCCGTTCGACAAGACCTTCGACAAGCAGGAGCTGATGGTCCACGTCAAGTGCGACGTCCACCCCTGGATGACCGCCTATGTCGGCGTGCTCCCCCACCCGTACTTCGCCACCAGCGGCGAGGACGGCAGCTTCTCGATCAAGAACCTGCCCCCGGGCAAGTACACCCTCGAGGCCTGGCACGAGAAGCTGGGCACCCAGGATCAGGAGATTACGGTCGGCCCGAATCAGACGGTGACCGCGAACTTCGACTTCAAGGGGCAGTGAGGCGCCCCTTCGGGGCGAGCCCTCACTCCCCCTGCCCCTCTCTCCCAGCCTCCCCCCCGGACCGCCGGGAGAGAGGGGAGCAGGAAGTCCTTGAAAAAGCAGGAGCAGGCTTCTTTTTCTTCAGACAAACTTCTCCCTCTTCTCCCGGTTGGGGGGAGTGTGGTGGGAGAGGAGGGCCGGGGTGATGAGGGGCGGCTACTCCGGCTGCTGGAACCGCAGATCCGGATCGTGCCGGGCGCGCTTCAGGAACGCCGCGACCCCGTTGACGAGCTCGGCGCCGGCCCGTTCGGCATCCACCGCCTGCTTCCAGAAGGCGAGAGCGGCCAGAGCCTCGCGATGGATCTGGCGCGAGGAGAAGATGGGCATCATCTCCTCGGCGATGCGCTTCACCTCGGCGGTCCGGCCCTGCCGGGCATAGAGCGAGGCGAGCTCCAAGGAGACGAGCGCCGTGTCGTAGGCGGCATCCTCGGCGACGAAGCCGTCCCGCGCCCTGAGCAGGAGGACCTCCGCATCCTGATGCTGGCCGAGGCCGCGGGCGATCCTTCCCTCGACCCAGCGCCGCCGGTTCTGGAACCAGGGCTGGGGGAACTGGCGATAGAGCGGGCGGGCCTTGATCAGCAGCTTCTGGGCTTCCATGAAGCTGCTCGCTGTCCGCGAGGTCGTCGACGAGGTTGTTCCACGCCGCCAGCAGGAGCCGGGGCTCGCGGGAGGCGTCGATCAGCTCCAGGGCCTGGTAGAGCAAAGGAATGGCCTTCCCGGGCTCGCCAGCGTAGCGGTGGACGATCGACATGTTGACCAGCGAGCGCCCGGCCCGGTGCCTCTCGCCGAGCTGAAGGAAGATGCGGATGGCGCGGCCGAGGAGCCGGATCGCTTCGTCGAAGCGTCTCTGGGCGCGCAGCAGCGAGGCCTTGAGATCGAGGAGGATCGCTCGCTCCATAGGCTCGCCGGCGCCCCGGGAGAGATGGGAGAAGGCGATGGCGAAGGCCTCTTCCGCACCCCGCAGGTCGGATCGGACACGCCGGGCGTTGGCCACTGAGGCCCAGGACCGGGCGCGGAAATCCTCCAGCCGCTCCTCCCCGAAGCCCTCCAACTGCTCCGTGACCTCCAGGGCGAGGAGGGCCAGCCCCTCGCCGGCCGCCGGGTCCTGGAAGTTCTGGTCATGGCTGCGCTTGAGGAGCAGCTCGAACAGTCCCCAGGTCTGGAACCGAGGGTGATTGCGCACGATCCACTGCCGCCGGCCAGCGGGATGCTCCAGGAGCTCCGCCAGGAGACCCACGGCCTCCGCGCGCTCCCAGTCGTACGCGGACTGGAGCGCGAGGGCTCTCGCGGTTCCGCGTTCCAGCGCCTTGCCATAATCGGCGGGCGCTTCCGTCCACCCATCCAGGCGGACGATTCTTCGGCTAAGAGGGGCCGGCCTCGCGTGCAGGAGCTCGCGAGTTCGCCGCTGGCAGGCGCTGCACTGGAGCACGTGTTCGAGCACGGCCAGAGGCTCGTCGCCACTCGAAGCGAAAAGCTCCTGGATCAGGAGGTCATGGGGGTGAATCTTCACAGGTTGGGCCCTCCCTGAGCCGGTGGCGTCCCTGAACATGAGGCGCCAGATAGAGCCGGCCCGACGCCGCGCCGAAGGTGAGCCTTCGGCGCGGACCAAAGAATTCTCTTGAGAATACCATCCTACAGATAAGGATGCTTCGAGCCCCAGAAAACGGGACAAAGACGGGTAACAAGTCGCCCTCTTTTCCTCTCGAGGTCCCTGGTGCCGTGCAGCTCAATGGGGGCCGTAGACGCCGTTGGGATCCATCTGGGGTCCCTCCTTCGGCTGATTGCGCGGCGGCTCCGGCGCAGTGCCCTGCGGCAGGAGGCCCACCCGGGCGAGCAGCGATCCGGCCCAGTCCCGGAGGGTGTCCACCATGGAGCTCTCCGGCTTGGGGACGGGCGCCGCCCCGTGGACCGGCAAGGCCCAGGCACCGGAGCCCGACACCAAGACGAAGCAGAGGAGAAGCACAGCGGTGAAGCATTGGGTATGAGATCTCATCTTCCTCTCCCATCAGCGGTCCACTCGGACGACCCCCATGGCCGCCCGGGGCGCGTTTCAGAACCTGGTATTGTTACTTAAAACAGGGTCGCTCGGAGCGCCCGGTTTGTCAATCCCGTGCTGAGGACTCGGTTGGCAAAAAGAGATTACCCCAATCCCCGCCCTCGAAGGAACTCCCCCATCAGCTCCCACAGCCGGTCCTTCCGGTCGGTCAGTCTGTGATCCCCATCCGCAAAAAGATGGAGCTCGAGGCCGGGGAAGGCGCAGTGGGTGACGAAGCGGGTCACGGTGCGCCAGGAGACGGAGGTGTCGAGCTTGCCCTGGAGGATGAGGGCCGGCGTGCGGTATTCGGCGAGCAGTCTCTCTTGAGGATGGGCGCGCAGGTCCTCGATGAGGCCCCAGCCCAGCTCGCAGGAGACGAGGTCGCTCTCATAATGGATCGTCCCCGTCTCCTGCCAGCGGCGGGCGCCCTCTTCGCCGGCCCAGCCGAGGAGGGCGCTGTCGAGCTCCAGGGCGGGGGCGATGTGGAGGCCCGCCGCGATCTCCTCCGGATGGAGCGCCGAATACCAGAGGGCCGTGCCGCCCCCCATGGAGGAGCCGAGGAGGATCAGCCGCTCCTGCCCCCGGGCCCTCAGGAAGTCGTGCACACGGGCGACGTCCTCCAGGTTGCGCGTCAGGGTCAGGCCGGTCATGTCCCCGCCGGACTGGCCGTGCCCCTGGAAGTCGAAGGAGCAGAAGCTGTAACCGGCTTCCAGGAACCGCTTCCGGAAGTGCTCCGCCTTCTCGCCCGACTGCTCGGAACCGAAGCCGTGGAGGTAGAGGATGCAGGGGCGGGGAGGACCCGTCCGGGCCGGACGGTCGAAGCGCACGGCGAGGTGCGAGACCTCCCGGCCGTTCACGATGATCGGTATCCTCTCCATGGCGGTTCCCTGGCGGGGAACTGTGACACTGGCGGTCCGACCGGCGCAAGGGATATCCTCCCTGGACCAGAGACAACCCGGAGCGGTCGCGAGACGGCAAGGAGAGGAACGGATGGGAAACGGTCAGCGTGAGATCACGAAGTGGTACAGCCCGATCCTGGGACAGGAGATGCCCATCGTCTCCTATGGGCACTGGGGGCACCCCCTCCTGCTCTTCCCCACGGCCGCCGCGGACTTCCTGGAGAACGAACGCTTCGGACTGGTCGGCGCGGTCCAGCCGGCCCTCGACGCCGGCCGGGTGCGCGTCTTCTCCATCAACAGCATCAACAACCAGGCCTGGATGGATCGCAACCTGCCGGTGCCCGAGCAGGCCCGGCGCCAGAACCTCTACGCCCGTTACGTGGAGGAGGAGGTCGTCCCCTTCATCCGCCAGGTCTGCCAGTCGCCCGACATCCGCGTCGCCACGACCGGAGCGAGCTTCGGCGCCTTCCACGCCGCCAACACCCTGTTCCGGCGGCCGGACCTCTTCGACGGCGTCATCGCCATGAGCGGCTTCTACGACCTGGGGCCGGACTACCTCCACGGCTTCAGCGACGACAACGCCTACTTCAACAATCCCGCCTGGTACCTGCCGAACCTGGAGGGTCACCCCCTCCACCTGCTGCGCACGGCGACGCAGATCCACATCCTCACCGGCCAGGGGGCCTACGAGGCGCCGCAGGCCTCCCAGAAGCTCTCGGAGATCCTCCACAGCAAGGAGATCCCCCACCGCCTGGACCTCTGGGGGCACGACGTCGATCACGACTGGCCCTGGTGGCGGAGGATGCTGCCGTACGCCATCGATCAGATGGGATGGTGATCCATGCGCCTCGCCGCTCTCCTGCCCATGCCTGCGATCGTGGCGTTCGCCCTGCCAGGACCCGCCGCGCCGCCGCCAGCTCCCAAGGTGGACCTCTTCGGCTACTACTACTTCCATGAAGAGGAAGCGCCGAAGGGCTTCCAGGACGTCGACCATCTCCATCTCTCCACGATCGAAATGAAGGGGGAGGAGATGGTGGAGGTCCCCCTCCACGGCTGGATCCGGCTGAAAGAAAAAGAGGACGCCCCGGGCGTGGACTTCCCGCTGATCGCTCCGACCTTGAAGGACCACGCCTTCAGCTTCGCCACCAAGACCGTGGGCGGTATCAGCTACCGTTTCGCCGGCAGCTTCGTGAAGCTTGGCAATTTCCCGGAGGAGCGGCCGGAGGACGAGGTCGTGCTCAAGGGGCGCCTCACCAAGCTCCAGGGCGGCAAGCCGGTGGCGGAGAGCGAGGTGGGGTTCCGGTATACGGGAGGGGATTAGCCATGGCGAACGGGCTGCCGGAGGATCTGGCGGAGATCCAGCGTGGACTCGAGGCGAGCGACCAGGAGGCCCGGGCCCTACTGGCGGATCTGGACGACGAGCACTTCAACTGGCGGCCGGACGAGCACTCCTGGAGCGTGGCCCAGTGCCTCGATCACCTCAACGTGGCGAACCGCGTCTACCTCGCCTCCATGCGTCCGGCCGTGGAGGACGCCCGCCGCCGTGGAGTGCTGCGGCGGGGTCCCATCCATCCCCCCATGCTGGAGCGCTGGTTCGTCCGCACCCTGGAGCCCCCACCGAAATTCCGGCTACCAGCGCCGCGCAAGATCGTCCCCGCCCTGCGGAAGACCCGGGCCGAGGTGAGCGAGGAGTGGGGGAAGGCGCAGGCCGATCTCGCCGACCTCCTGCGCGAGGCCGCGCCCCTGGACCTCAACGCCGCGCGCTTCAAAAATCCCTTTCTACCTCTCGTCCACTTCAGGGTCGGCACCGGTTTCCTGGTGCTCGAGACGCACGAGCGCCGGCATTTGTTGCAGGCGCAGAAGGTGCGGGGGCATCTTAGGTTTCCTGATTCTTGTAGGATCTCCCCGTGAAAGCCACTCCCGCCAAAATTCCAATTTTTGTCTCAAGCACAGTATACGGTCTTGAAGATCTGAGGGGAGAGCTAGCCTCCTTTCTAGAGGATCTTGGTGCAGAACCCCTGTTGAGTTCAGAATCAGGATTCCCCGATCATCGCGGCATTCCTCCTTATGTTCAGTGCCTGAGGGTGCTAGAAGAAAGGGCCTTGATCGTGATTGGAATTATAGATAAACGCTATGGAAAGGGGTTTGACGATTGGGGCCCCTATCCTCAGTATCAGGGGTTGTCACCCACGCACGCCGAGTTGCGCCACGCGCTTAACGAAGGGAAGCACTTGTTGATATATGTACGATCAGATATCCAGAGTCATTACGATATATATCGCAAGAACAGAGAACTCTTCGCCTCTCTAGACCTACCGGCAAATCTTGAGCTGAAGACCTTGGAAATGTTCTCGGAAATTAAACTCGCATCTCCCGTGCCGTGGATCGAAACTTTTCGGGACATTCGGGATATTAAGAGATCAATCCGCAGTCGTCTCCTCCACTACCTATTGGAGGCTCTCATCCAAAAAGAGCGGCTGGCTCAAGTTGGGTCGGATATACTGGTTGACCGAATTTTAAAGGCAGACAGGCGCGATCTCGATGCTGTGGGCAAAGTCTTGGCTATGCTTGAAGATATGTCGGAAGAGAGGAAAGACCACCTACGCGCCCTTCTGGAAGATCTATATTCCGATGAGCTTGCATCAACGTCGCCAATCTCCGATCAGGACGTTCCTCTTGCATCGTCCCTTCCTCCAGGCCAGGTCAGAGAGGTTGCTTCAAGCTCTGCGACAAAATCAATTGAAAGGCTTGTCGATATCGGACTTAACGCTAGTCGTACCTACAGAGACCGACGCATAGCCGAAGGGATTCTTGCCAGCGCAGCCAGGACCAGGGAGCTGGGCGACGAAATCGTTCGTGAGCTTCAGAAGGTCATGTCTATAGAAACCGATAGAACAAGACTTGGTTTTGCCGCCAGTACCCTTAGCTTGATTTACCGAGCTAAGGAAGCTAGGCTGGAACTAGGATCTCACAATGTTCTCATTGTAGATGATAATCTTGGTGAAATTATATGGCTAATGGATTTCGCTGTCGCCCGTGGATACCAGATCGCCACTGAAACCAGTGAGAAGGCGGCCAAGCGGCGCCTAGACGCCGTCAAGAAAGGCGAGGAGTCTTACGTTCTCGCCATAATAGATATGATGATTCCAATGATGGATTTTTTGGAGATGGACGAATTCTCTTTCGACGATTCGTTTTTTGAGAATTCATCTTCGAGTGGTCTTCGGCTCTTCCGATATGCCAGGCATGAGTTAGAAATCTCTCCCGAGGATCTCCCGATGGTATGCTTGACTGTTAGAGAGGACGAAGAAATCAGGCTAGCTTTAAAAGATCTCGGCATTCCCCTATTTCAGAGGGTACCCTTATCGAATGAGGAATCGATCAGGCCATTTCTCGAAAGCAAACTTCCGATGGTTCGGAGTGAGGCAAAATAGTTATTTCACCATTCAACAGCTCTGGGCCGTGTAACTAATGCTCGGTGCTCTCACACCCCGCGGCCATCAGCCGCTCGATCAGCGTTTTCGCTTCCAGAGCCTCCCAGGCGGTGACGACGCCGCGTGCGGTGACGTTCCCGTCGTAGCGTCGTAGAGCCCCTGGGCCACGAAGGCGGCGGGGAGGGGCGGCCATGCGTTGGCTCCACTCCAGCCTGCCCATTGCCTTTACGCTGATGAACTCGGCGTTCTGCGCTACGGCCATCGTACTGCTTTTGCGATCTTCGAGGCCGTAGCGGTTGGTCCGCGGTCTACGCTCTCGCTATGTACGTGCAGATCCACATCCTCACGGGCCAGGGGGCCTACGAGGCCACGTCGAGGAGCCCGCTGGATCGAGGACGCGCAGGCCGAAATCGCTACCGCACGCCGGCATGCCTGAGCGGCCCCGTTCGGCCCAACGGGTCGGGAGAACATAGCCCAGGGCATCTGAGGCCGCAGGCCGATGCCCTGGGTGGAAGGATGACAAAGCGAGCGTTGCGGCCTGAAAGGTCGCGAGAGCTTTCCATCTCACGCATTATCGCGCCGGGTTCTCGCGGCCTTTCAGGCCGCAACGAGGGTGTGTGCCCTTTTTCCCGGGGCATCGGCCTTCGGCCTCAGATGCCCCGGGCTAGGGTCTCCCGGCCCGTTGGGCCGGTGGGTCGAGCACGCCTCTGAGCGACACTGGAGAAGCGTGGTATTATGAAGTGGCAGGTGGTCGTGGGGCTGGAGGACGGCCAGTTGATCGTTGAACGGCCATACGCGACTCATTCTTCGATAGGGATTGAATCATGAGCATTCCGGGTCATCGAATCAAGCGAACACGGTTGATTCAGGCCGAGAAGTACGTCGTAGCCGTAGAGGTCGAAATGGTCATCCCGGTCGATGATCCGGATGAGCCCTGCTATGAAGCTGAAACCGTGCAGTTCCTAAGGGAAGTCAAGGAGCATGCCGAGCAAGGCGACATCGCCTGGTTGAAGAAGAGAGGCAAGGTCTATGCTGCCGTGGAGGCCGCGTAGGTCCTGACATCCATCCTGGGCCATCCTCCCAACCCTTCTCGAACCCTTCTTTTTTCTCCATACTCTGGCCCTTCGGGCAGTGCCACCGCCCAAGGAGGGCTCTGATGCGCGTGCTGCTGTCGACCATCGGATCGCGGGGCGACGTCCAGCCGTTGGTGGCGCTGGCGTTGCAGTTGCGGGCTCTCGGTCAGGAGGTCCGCCTGTGCGTGCCGCCCGACTTCCGGGACTGGATCGAGAGCCTCGGCCTCCCTGTGACGCCGATCGGTCCCGAGCTGCGCAAGCTCACGGCCGCGAGCCCACCGCCGCCCACGCCGGCGCCACCCTCGCCCGAGCGCCTGCGTCAGATCATGGAAGCCACGGTCGCCACCCAATTCGAGACGATCACGGCGGCTGCCCAAGGCTGCGACGTCATCGTGGGCGCCACAGCGCTACAGATCGCCACTCCCTCCGTGGCCGAGGTGCTGGGAATCCCGTACGTCTTCGCCGCCTATTGCCCGACCGTTCTGCCCTCGCCCCACCACGCGCCCATCCCCCTGGGCATGCTCGGGACAGACGCCAGCGCCCCCAACCGCCGACAACCGCGAGCTCTGGGCCGAGGATGCACGACACTGGAACGACATGTGGGGCCCCGTGCTCAACGCGCATCGGGCATCCGCCGGCCTGGCCCCGGTCCATGACGTGCGGGGCTACATCCTCACCGACCGGCCCTGGCTTGCCGCCGATCCGACGCTGGCGCCCTGGCCCGATCCCGCGGACCGGACCGTGTTCCAGACCGGTGCCTGGATCCTGCCGGACGAGCGTCCCCTGTCCGCCGAGATCGAGACGTTTCTCGAGGCCGGCGAGCCGCCCGTCTACTTCGGCTTCGGCAGCATCCGCGCGCCGCAGGACCTCAGCCAGGTGTTGATCCGAACGGCCCGCGCGCTCGGGCGCCGTGCGATCGTGTCCCGGGGGTGGGCCGACCTGTCCCTCGTGGACCACGAACCCGACTGTCTGGCCATCGGTGAGGTCAACCAGCAGGCGCTGTTCAAACGGGTCGCAGCCGTCGTCCACCACGGCGGCGCGGGCACCACGACCACAGCCGCGCGAGCCGGCGCGCCCCAAGTCGTCGTCCCCCAGATGTACGACCAGCCCTACTGGGCACAACGCATCCACCACCTCGGCATCGGAACCGCGCACGCACCCGGCAGACCGACCACCGACTCGCTGACGAACGCTCTGAAACGCACCCTGAAACCCGATGTAGCTGCCTGTGCCCAATCGATCGCCACGGCCATGCGCAGCGACGGCGCACAGGTTGCGGCTCAGGGCTTGATGGCCATCGATCAATAGAGTCTCTCTCAGACGAGCTCATACCCTTCCGCCACCAGCCGTTCGATCAACGTTCTCGCCCCCAGTGCCTCCCAGGCGGTGACGACGCCGCGGGCGAGGACGGTCCCATCCTGGAGCCCCTGAGCCACGAAGGCGGCGGGGAGGGCGGCCATGCGCTGGCCCTCCTCCGCCCCTCCAAGCGCGGCGGAGGCGGTGGTGCCGTCTGGAGCTTGAAGCTCCACCTTCACATATCCGCCGGAGTGGCCGGAGCGGGAGAGGACCCGGGCGATCGGAGTGAAGGCTCGGAGGAGGGCTCCGCCCAGCCTTGGACCGAGGTGGGCGAGGGTTGCGACGGCGGTGTTGGCGAGGGGGGATTCGAATCCCACTTTCACGCGCACTTCCCGGGCTCCCAGGAGGCGTGGGAAGAGGTCGAGCTCCGGGCTCTCCAGGTCGTGGACGGCTCGGGGGCCGAAGGGGGGCGGGAGAGTGACGATCTCGCGTCCGGCCAGCCCTCGGAGAGGTCCCTGAGGCGCCGGGAAGGTCCTTCCGAGCTGCGCCGCTGCGGAACGGACGGCGGCTTCGCCTTTGGGATTGCGGTTGCCGATGAAGAGGGTGACCCGCGCTTTCTCGACTGTGGGCAGGCGCTCGGCGGCGAGGACAGCCAGGGCTCCGGAGATCCCAGGCAGGGAGGAGCAGCCCACGGCCGCGGTCAGATCCCGATCGCGAAAGCGTCTGTCCCAGGATCTCAGGTGGTCATGCCAGGCCCGGTCGTCCGCGATGTCTACGTAGTGGATTCCGGCGTCGAGGCAGGATTCGGGCAGGGCGGTGCCCAATCCGGAGAAGGGACCGGCGCAGCTCACGGCCACGGAGACTCCGGCCAGGGCTCGGGCGCAGGAGGCGGGATCGCGGACGTCGGCGGCCATCCCCTCGTGCCCGGCTCCGAGACCAGCCGCGAAGGTCCGGGCCCGGTCTCCATCCCGGCCTGCGATGCGAACGGGAAGGCCCGCGGCAGCCAGGGCCCGCGAGGCGTGCGACCCGAAGGTGCCGTAGCCGCCGAAGACGGCGATCACGGTCCATCCTGCCGGAGGTCTTTCGCCACGCTCAGGGTCCACAGGCAGTAGAAGAGAATGGTGGGTCCGGTCGAGGCCTGGAAGAGAGCCGGCGAGAGGATGAATCCCGAGACGACCATGGCCGCACCCGCGATCCCCGTCGACCAGCCCAGGAAACGGGTCGCGCGGCGGGAGGTGCGGAGACAGAGGGTCATCAGCACCACGCCGGCTGTGTAGAGCCCGTTGGCGATCGCGGCGCCGCCCGTGAAGGCGAGGCGTTCGAGGGCGAAGAAGAGGGTGTGGTCCGAGCCGGCTGCTGCCAGCGGGAGGGCCTGGATCTGGATCCCGTCGCAGAGGAGGTCGACCCCCATGCCGGCGGCCGTCAGGACCAGGGCCAGGTCCGCCACCGGGCTCGCGGGGAGGCGGCGCCGCAGCACGACCATGAAGGAGACGAGGAGGAGCGAGCAGATCATCCACACTCCCCAGCCCCAGGTCCAGCCGGCGGGCCGGCCTGCCAGATAGGCCAGGCGCTCGGCCACCGGAGCGGCGACGCTGCCGGGGCGCATCCCGTTCCAGGCGAGGACGACTCCCACGACGTGGAAAAGGACGTTGGCCCATGCGAGGGAGTCGAGGGCTCCGGCTTGGGATCGGGGAGAGGGCATGAGGTGGATGAAGTATATCGGGTGGCGCCGCCGACGATGGGGGGACGGCCGGACACGGGTACGCACCGCTCCCGAGGGGAGAGGCCTGTACCTGTTGTCCAGGGGCCTTCCCCGTTGGTCCGGGGTCCGACCTGTTGGTCCGAGGGCTCCGAGCAGGTACGGGCCTTTCCCATGGTCCGGGGGCCGTACCGTTGGTCGGGATGTTCCCGTTGGTCCGGGCCCTTCCCCAGATCAGCCTCGCTATGATGATTTCCATGATCCCCCGGCGCGTCGCCTTTCTCGGAGGCAACGGTCACTGCGCCGCCCGGCTGTCCCGGGCTCGCGGAGCTCTGCCGGCGGAGGTCGCCCTCCTCGATACGCCGTATCCCGGCTTCGAGGGGCGGCCCCGGGCCGCGGGTTTCGGAGATTTTCTGGAGGCGGTGGGATCTCACCTGCGGAAGGCCGCTCCGGATCACCTCTACGCCATGGGGATCGGCGGCCTGCTGGCGCTCTGTCTCCGGGCCCGGGGAGACCTGCTGGACGTCCCCCTGCTCTTGCAGGCCCCCATCCTCTGGGGACTGGAGCGGCGCCTCATGCCGAGGGTGATGCGGCTCGGCCTGGCGCGGATCGTCCTCACCCGCCTCTTCGCCACGGCGCCCTTCCAGCGACGGTTCGTGGCAAGGTACTTCACCCATCCTCCCCCTCCGGAGACGGTGCAGTCCTTCTTCGACGGCTACGCCCGCTGCTACCGCGGCTCCGGACCTCTTCGCCTGGCTCAACCCGGACCTGCTGCGCACCCTGGAGCGGAATCTGGCCGCCCGGCCCGCGGCTCTGGAGGGGATCGAGGTCTGGTGGGGAGGCAAGGACCGGGTCGTCACTCTCGAGGAGCTGGCCTGGACCCGCGAGGCCTTGGACCTGGAGGAGCGCTGGCCCGTGCGGGTGTTCCCGGCGTGGGGGCACTATCCCATGATCGATGATCCCGAAGGTTGGGTGGAGGAACTGGTCCGTGCGGTGGCGCCCTGTGGAGTTTAGAGACCCTTCGGTCCCCAAGCTCGACAACCTCCGCCGGGCCGCGGCGGCCGGGCTGCGCGTGCCCGAGACGTGGTGGCTGCACGCGTCCTGGGCATCGAGAATGAACGGCACCTCCCTCCCTCGCCGGCCGGCCGGTGATCATCCGCTCTGGCTCGCCCACCGAGGACACGCAGACGACCTCCAACGCCGGGCAGCTCCTCTCACTCGTCGTTCGCGAACCGGCAGCCTTTGCCCCCTCCCTCGCCCGGGTGGTCGAGGCGCTGGGTTCGGATGGAGCCGTCTTCGTCCAGCCTCTCGTCGAGGCCGAGGAAGCCGGCGTCGCCTTCTTCGACGGCTTCTACTGGGAGCGGACCACGGCGCCCCGTGGGAATGAAGGATTGACCTCGGGACAGGCCCGCGGCGAGGTGACCCGCGGGCACCTCGCAGCGGGACGATCCGTGGTCGGACTGGCTGAGGACCGTTCACCGTCCGTTCTGCCGGGAAGCGCCGCGGATCGACCTCGAATTCGCCCGGGACTCCCAAGGCTGGGTTCTTCTCCAGGTCCGTCCGGCCCTCTTCCCCGTGGTCAGGAACGAGACGCTGTCGCTCGCCAATCACAAGGAGATCCTGGGTGACCCGCCGAGCCCGTGGATCGTCTCCGTGCTCGCGGACGCGGGCCGGGAGGTCCTCTCCTTCTTCGCGGCCGTGGACCCGGAGGTGGAGCGCTGGGGCGAGACCTACTCGTTCGAGCTGGCGGAGCGGTCCTGGATGAATTTCTCCTTCTTCTTCCGCCTCATGGACCACTGGGGGCTGCCCCGCACCTTCGTCACCCAGGGAGTGGGAGGGGAAGGAGGAGGCCCCGCGGATCGCCGGCTCCTCTTCGGACGCTTCGTCCGCAAATCCCCGCGCCTGATCCTCCTCCAGCTCCGCAACCTCTCGGCCATGAGGAGGATCGAGCGCGAATTCGTCAGGCTGGATTCCCGCATCGCGACGGCGTCGGGCCTGCCCGATCTCCACCGGGTCTGCGTCGAAGCCCTAGGGCTCGCCATCCGCACCAACTTCGCCATCAACGGCGCCCTCTCGGGAGTGGTCCGGCTGCGCCGTTTCCTGGGGATTCGGGGCTCGGCCCGGGTGATCACCCAGGAGATGATGGAGGAATACGGCCGTCTCGCCGCGATCTCTGATACCGAGGCGAGGGAGTCGAGCCCTCGACGTCTGGCTCGCCCGCTACGGTCACCGGGGACCCCTGGAGAGCGATCCTGCCCGTCCCCGCTTCGCCGAGCTGCGGGAGGTGCTGCTGAAGGATCTCGCCGCGTCGGGCACCGTGGGCGCTTCCCCGATCCCCCATCCCTCTCCTCCCCGTTCTGGCCCCTGGTTTCGCATCGACGAGATCCGGGAACGTTTCCGCGACGAGCTGATGCGGCGCTGGCAAACGCTGAGGGCGGCGATCCTGGTGGCAGCCGGGGATCTGGACTCCCCGGAGGACGTCTTCTATCTTCGCCGTGCCGATCTCGACTCCGGCATCCCTCTACGCGAGGCCGCCGCAGCGGGACGGGAGCGGCTGGCCCAGGCCGCATCGCTCGATCTCCCCCTCACCGCCTCCCGGAGCGAGATCGAAGCCGCCGTGATCCGGAGCGAGACCTCCCAAGCCGAAGCCGAGGGCCGGCGGATCTTCCCGGGGATCTCCCTGGGTCCCAAGGTGGTGGAGGGGAGGGCCGTGAAGGCGGACGACCTCCTCTCCCTCCTGGCCCGTCCCGAAGAGCTGGGACCGGACGCCATCCTGGTCGTCCCCGCCCTGGAGCCCTCCTGGGCCGTGGTCTTCCCACGGGTGGGAGGCGTCGTAGCCGAGATCGGCGGCGAGCTGAGCCACGCCTCCATCCTCCTCCGGGAAGCAGGACGGCCGGCGATCGTCAACTGCGCGGGGATCTACAGGGCGGTCTCTTCGGGAGAGCGGCTGAAATTGGATGGGGGGCGGGGGGTGGTGGAGGTGGTGGGGGATCGTTCATTCCCGAGAGCCGAGAGTCTTCCGCAGGAGCCGCTCTAGAGTTTCGATATGGATCGGATCGCCGAGCACCTCTGAGAACTGCCGGAGCAGATCACGCACCCGGTCGAGATCAATCTCCTTGCCATAGAGGAGGAGGAGTCCCTCCGCATCCTCGACGTCCAAGGGCCGGCAGGCTACCAGCTTGTAGATGAGGAGATCTTCGGGCCGCGGCACCCGGATCGGGATACCGGCGAACTCGGTCGCCAGGCTGGATTGGAGAGCCTCCTCCTCAAAAGGCAGCCATGCCAGACTGGCATCGATGGAGATTCCGGACGGCTCGTGGAGGGCAAGCAGAACCTGACGAGCCCTGGCGAACTCCAGGGCGCTTTGAATTCGAGGACCGATCTCGTGCCGGGAGAGCACGTCGAAAATCTGGTCCGGGTGGCTGCTCCGGCCCTGGATGGTGACGTCGATATCAGCGGTGTATCGGGGGACTCCGAGGGCGATCACCGCCACTCCACCGATGACCATCGAAGGTGAATCGAGCTCGCCAAGGGCCTCGAGGAGGGCCCGAAGGGCTTCAGAGAATTCTGGATCAGAGCTTCGGGTCACGGGAGATAAGGCGCTTTGAGCTTCATCCAGACCTGCCGAACCCGCTCGTCCTCTGCCTCGCGCCTGGGATCGCACAGGGACTTGCCCGAGGCTCGCGCAGCCTCGATCAGACTCAGTGAAACGGCCACCGACCACTGTGGGCGGGGGCCGGTCTGACGAATCCGCTCCCGGTCCGCCTGCTTGATCGCCTCGAAGCCCTCGATCCAGGAGCGCACCTGCTCTGGGGTCATGGAAGCCATGTCTCTATCGTACACGAGAGAGAGGAGGGAGAGTCATAGAGGTGATGAAGCATCGCAACTCTTGACACTCTATGCCGCGAGATCTAACCTCTTCACGATAGAGCTGTCCCCAAGGAGCCAGGTGGATGAGCGAGCTAGAGCAACTGAAGAGTCGAGTTCAAAGCCTATCGCCTGAAGATATTGCGAAGTTCCGGGAGTGGTTTTTCGAGCTGGACGCCCGGCTCTGGGACCAGCAGATCGCAGAGAATTTTAGGGACAGGGAGGCTCGACAAACTCGTTACTGAGGCGCGGGAGGACTTAGCCAGGGGCCGGCAGGCCGCTCTCGAAGAGGTTCGCCAGAAGATCGCTGTCGGGCTGGAGCAGGCGGCGCGGGGTGAGCTTTACGACGGCGAAGAAGCCTTCCGGGAAATCCTCAAGAAGTTGTAATCCTGCGGAGGACTTCGAAGCTGGCAGAGCGCGGGAAATCCGGGACCTAAAGGACCCAAAGGACAGCGACGAAGAGCCTTAACTTCCTCGTCCTTGCAGTCCTTGAGGTCCTTTAAGTCCTTGTTCTGGCTTTCTCTCCCCTCCCCCCGTGCAATCCCCCACCCCTTCGCGCTAGACTTCCCCCGGCGCTCTCCCTTCGCGGCGGGCTTGCCGCGAGCTTCCATGGACGCAATCTCAAACCCAGGACAAGGTCGAAGAGCCGTCTTCTCTGCCCCTCTCCGCGCGTCTCGCGGACCTGCGGGAGATGACCAAGCCGGGTATCACCCTCATGGTGGTGCTCACCGCCGGCCTGGGATTCCTCCTCGCCGAGGACCGGTCCTTCGCCTTCCTCCTCCTGGTCCACACCCTGGTGGGCACGGGGCTCATCTCGGCGGGCGCTTCGGTGCTCAATCAGGTGCTGGAGCGGGATACGGACGCTCTCATGCACCGCACGGCCTCGCGGCCGCTGCCCATGGGGCGGATGGACCCGGACGCCGCTCTGCTCTTCGGCGTCGTGCTCGCCGTCCTCGGGCTCGCGGACCTCGCCTGGGCCGTCAACCTGCTGACCGCCCTCCTGGGGGCTGTGGCTCTCGCCGGCTACGTCTTCGTCTACACGCCGCTCAAGCGCGTGAGCTCGCTCGCCACGGTGATCGGCGCCGTGCCGGGGGCCATCCCGCCCATGATGGGGTGGAGCGCGGTGCGCAACGAGCTCGATCCCGCGGCCTGGGTGCTCTTCGGCATCCTCTTCTTCTGGCAGCTCCCGCACTTCCTGGCCATCGCCTGGCTGTGCCGCGAGGACTACGCCCGGGGCGGCTTCCCCATGCTCACCGTGCTCGATCCCAAGGGGATCAAGGCAGGGCGCCAGGCCATCCTCTATGGGGCGGCCCTGGTCCCCGTCTCCCTGCTCCCGTCCCTGCTGGGCCTGATGGGCACCGTCTACTTCGTGGGAGCCCTGGCCTTCGGTCTCGTCTACCTGGGGTTCTCCTTTGCCTTCGCCCAGGCCCGCACGAACCCTGGTGCGCGCCGGCTGATGCTGGCGTCGCTCCTGTACTTCCCGGCTCTGCTGCTCATCATGCTGCTGGACCGGGTCGTCTCCTGACCTCTCCCATGGCTTCCGAGACTCCCGCTGTCGAGGCCCGGGGCCTCCGCTATTCCTACCCTGGAAAACGCAAGGGCGGCCCCACCCGTCCCGCTCTCGCCGGCCTGGATTTCGACGTGCCGGCGGGGAGCGTCTTCGGCTTCCTGGGACCCAACGGCGGCGGCAAGACGACCCTGTTCCGCATCCTCGCCACCCTGGCCCGGCCGGACGCCGGCTCGCTGCGGGTGTTCGGAGCGGATCTCGCTACGCAGGCCCGGGAGGTTCGCCGGCGGCTCGGCGTCGTCTTCCAGAGCCCGAGCCTCGATCGGCAGCTCACGGTGCGGGAGAACCTCGTCCACCAGGGTCACCTCTACAACCTGAGCGGCCGGGAGCTGGACGGCCGCATCGCCGCCGGCTTGGAGCGCTTCGGTCTCGCCGAGCGGCGGGATCAGAAGGCGAAGGAGCTCTCCGGGGGCTTGCAACGGCGGGTGGAGATCGCGAAAGCCCTTCTCCACGATCCTCGCCTGCTGCTCCTCGACGAGCCCAGCACGGGGCTCGACCCCGGAGCCCGGCGCGACCTCTGGGCCACGCTGGAGACCCTGCGGGAGGCAGGGGTGACGGTGCTCCTCACCACCCACTTCATGGAGGAGGGGGACCGCTGCGACCGGCTCGTCCTCCTCGACCGGGGAACGATCGTGGCCGAGGGCGCGCCGGCCGCTCTCAAGGAGGAGATCGGCGGCGACGTGGTGACCTTGACGGGCGCCGATCCCGAGGCGCTCGCCCGGGATCTCGGGGAGCGCTTCCCCTCTCTCTCGCCGCAGGTGCGGGACGGAGCCGTACGCCTGGAGATCGAGCACGCTCACGAGCTGGTGGCCCGTCTGGCCGAGGCCTTTCCGGGACGGATCGATTCCGTCACCGTGGCCCGGCCCACCCTGGAGGACGTCTTCCTCCACCGCACGGGCTATCACTTCAATGACCGCGACGGGCGGGAAGAGGAGGCGGCCTGATGGTCCTCCCCGTGTTCACCCTCTGGCGCCGGGAGCTGACGCGGTTCTTCCGCCAGCCGAGCCGCATCGCCGGGGCGCTCGCCACACCGCTCCTCTTCTGGCTGCTCATCGGCAGCGGCCTCTCGGGCTCGTTCCGTCTCCCCGGCGGACCGGCGGACCTCAACTACCTGGAGTACTTCTTCCCGGGCACCATCGTCCTGGTGCTGCTCTTCGCCGCCATCTTCTCCAACATCTCGGTGATCGAGGACCGCCATGAGGGCTTCCTCCAGGGCGTGCTGGTGTCGCCCGTCTCCCGCACCGCCCTGGTGGCAGGGAAGGTGCTGGGCGGGGCCACCCTGGCGTGGCTCCAGGGGCTCGTTTTCCTGGCCTTAGCGCCGCTCTCGGGTATCCCCCTCACGGCGGCGACGGCGCTGGAGGCCGCGGGCGTGCTGGCGCTCCTCGCCATCACCCTCACGGCCCTGGGCTTCTTCTTCGCCTGGAAGCTCGACTCGGTGCAAGGCTTCCACGCCATCATGAATGTGGTGCTCCTGCCCATGTGGCTCCTCTCCGGTGCCTTCTTCCCGGTGAGCGGCGCGCCGTTCTGGCTCTCGACGCTGATGCGGGTCAACCCCCTGACCTACGGAGTCGCGACCCTGCGCCGGGTGCTCTACGGCCCCACCGCCTCGCTGGGCAGCGGCCTGCCGGGACCGGCGATCTCGCATGGCAGTCGACGGTCGCCCTCGGCCTCGTCTGCCTGGCCGGAGGCCTCGTCGCCACCCGCGGAGCGAGGGTGGACTGATGAGCCGGCCCGTGCGCCGCGGGCTCCTCTGGGGTCTGCTGGTGGCGGCCCTGGTGCTGGTCTTCGCCGCCACGGTCGTACAACGCCTCCGCCGGCCGGAGCCGCCTCCACCCCCGCAGATACTGTGGAGCGTCCCCGACTTCACCCTCACCAACCGCGACGGTCGCGCCAGTCACCCTCAAAGATCTCAAGGGAGCCCCCTGGGTCGCCGACTTCATCTTCACCCGCTGCCCTGCCTCCTGCCCGATGATGACGGCGCGCCTGGCCCGCTTCAACCGCGGCCTCCCCCGCGACCTCCCCGTGCGCCTCGTCTCCTTCTCCGTCGATCCGAAGTACGACACCCCCGCCGTGCTCCAGACCTACGCCCAGTCGTTCAAAGCCCCAGACCGCTGGCTCTTCCTCACCGGCGACGGCGAGCAGATCTACCGTCTCTCCAAAGAAGGCTTCAAGCTGGGGATCGACAACGCCCCGCAAAACCCCACGGCTGCCCCCACCGCCGAGCCCATCCTCCACAGCACCCGCTTCGTGCTGGTGGATGGGGAGGGGAGGATTCGAGGGTACTACGAGGCGTTCGACGAGGAGTCGATGAAGAAGCTGGAGCGGGATCTCAGGGCGTTGGCGGACGGGGTGTAGCGTTTGTGCCACACTCTTCGTCATGAAGACGATTGCTGAGAGCGAGCTCAGAAATCACAGCGGCGAAATCCTGCGGCAGGCCGAAGCGGGAGAGCTCTTTAGGATCACCGTCGACGGCCGGTCAGTCGCGACGCTCGGCCCCTGTCAAAAACGGCAGTGGGTCCCGAAGGCGGAGCTTCTGAAGATCCTCCGTTCCCTGCCGCCTGATCCGGCGTTCTTCGAAGACCTCGGGGACATGGGTGGCATGGTGGGAGATCTCGAAGACCCATGGAAGAGTTGAGCTCTACACCCGGAACTCAGAGGATTTCGAAGGCCTCGAGAATCTCATTGAGACTCGGGTCATCTAGGATAGTAGACTCCTCCCATGCGCCGGATCGGATCTCAAAACCTCGACGAAGAGCCCATCGGCAAGATCGTCGGGCGCCGCAAGACAGGGCGTACAACCCTCGAGCGGCTTCGCGTCGGCTGCCATGTCGACCTGACCTCCTGAAGATCCGCGAACCGGCCCCTACCGCCTGTAATACCCCCCCTTGTCCGACAGCGCCCGGTCGATCGACAGGCTGCCGCTTCCCTTGACCAGCACGGCCAGGGCGATGCCGATCGCCAGGAGGTGGTATTCGTAGCCTTCGCCCTTCTGGTTGCCCATCCAGTTCATGAAGAAGCCGTTCTGCAGGTGGACGGTGAAGATCGCTCCCACCATCACGGCGAGGATGCCCAGGGCCCCGAGGCGGCCCAGGAAGCCGGTGATCAGCGACAGGGAGCCGAGGAATTCGCAGAGGATCACCAGCACCACCAGCGCGGCCGGCAGGCCCATGCCCGACATCGCTTTCACCGTGGCCGTAAACCCCTGGCCCCCGAACCAGCCCAGCATCTTCTGGGCGCCGTGGGGGAACATCACGACACCTAAGGCGAGGCGCACGAAGAACATCCCGGCGTTCTCCTCCGTCTGTGCCAGCTTCCTCAGCATCGAAGACTCTCCTTTCTAGGCCGGCGGCTCGCCCACGCGGATGCGGGCATCCAGGGCCCGGGCGCTCTGGCGGTCGGGCCCGGCGAGGAATGGATTCAGATCCAGCTCGCGGAGGCGCGGATGGCGTTGTGAGAGCTGGGCCAGGCGGAGCAAGATCTCCACCAGCATATCAAGGTCGGCCCCCGGCTCACCCCGCACCCCTTCGAGCAGCTTGAAGCCGCGGATGCCCCGCACCACGTCCCGGGCCTCTTCGGCGTCGAGCGGGGTGACGGCGAAGCGCACGTCCTGGAAGACCTCGACGTATTTGCCGCCGAGTCCGAACATCAGCAGCGGCCCGAAGCGAGGGTCGGTCGTGATGCCGAAGATCACTTCGTGCCCGCCACGGGCCATCTCCTGCACCAGGAAGCCCTCGACGGCGTGCCCGGCCGCCGTCACGGCCCGCTCCATCTCCTTGAGAGCCGTGGCCAGCTCCTCCTCGTCCCGCAGGTCCACCCGCACCGCCCCCACGTCGCTCTTGTGGACCAGTCCGGGGGCCACGGCCTTGAGCACCACGGGATAGCCGATCTCGCCGGCCGCGGCGAGCGCCTCCCCCGGGTCGCGGGCGAGCCGCCACTTCGCCAGGGGCACGCCATAGAGCTCGAGGACGCGGAAGGCGTCCGCGGGATCGAGGTAGCCCTCCTTCACGCCGTCGAGGATGGCGGCCACGGCCCGGTCGTCGGTCTCGAACTCGGGGGTTGGGACGTCGGCCGGCTTCCTACGCCAGGCCGCGTAGCGGGCGAGGAGGAACATCACCCGTGCCGCCGATTCCGGGAAGTGGTAGACGGGCGGCAGATCGCGCGCCGTCTTCACCTCGTCGTAGAACTCTTCGGTGGCCATCATCACGGCCAGCACCGGCTTGGGCCGCTCACGGGCCACGGCGGCGATGGCCTGCATCACGTCGATGGGGTTGGTGAGGATGGGCGTGACGTTGATCACCATCGCCATGTCCACCGCCGGATCGTCGAGCACGGCCGCGACCGTCTTCGCGTAGTGCTCGGCCGTGGCCGAGGCGATCATGTCCACGGGATTGTGGACGCTCGCCTCGGGCGGGAGGAACGAGCGCAGGGCCGCCCGCGTGGTGTCCGACAGCTCGGCCATGCGCAGCCCGAGGTTGACGCAGGCGTCGGTCGCCATGATGCCCGGGCCGCCGGCGTTGGTGACGATCCCCACCTCAAAGCCCCCCGGCAGAGGGACGCGCGCCAGGGCCCGGGCCACGTCGAACATCTCTTCGATGGTGTTGGCCCGCAGCACGCCGCACTGCTCGAGGAAGGCCGAGACGGTGACGTCCATGCCGGCGATGGCCCCGGTGTGGCTGGTCGCCGCCCGCGCCCCCTCGGCCGTGCGCCCCGACTTCACCACCAGGATGGGCTTCTTGCGCGTCACCCGCTTGGCGATCTCGGTGAACCGCCGGGGATTGCCGAACGACTCCAGGTACATGGCGATGACCCGCGTCTCGGGGTCGTCCTCCCAGTGCTCGATCAGGTCGTTGCCCGAGACGTCGGCCTTATTGCCCATGGAGACGAACTGGGTGAGCCCCACGCCGATGTCCTGGGCCACGTTGAGGATGGCGACTCCCAGGGCTCCCGACTGGCTGACGAAGCCGATCGATCCCCGCCGCGCCGGCGTGGGCGAGAAGGTGGCGTCGAGGCGCACCTCGGGGTCGGTGTTGATCACTCCCATGCAGTTGGGGCCGATCATCCGCACGCCCGCGGAGCGCACCGTGGCCCGCAACCGCCGTTCGAGGGCCGCCCCCTCCTCGCCGGTCTCGGAGAAACCGGCGGTGATCACGATCAATCCCCGCACCCCCTTGGCGAGGCACTCCTCGACCACGCCCTGCACCAGGTCGCGGGGGACCATGACGACGGCGAGATCGACTGGATCGGGGATGGCCGCCACCGCCGGGTAGCACTTCAGGGAGTGGATGGCCGTCGCCTGGGGATTGACGGGGAAGATCGCACCGGCGAACTCATTGCTCACCAGGTTGTGCAGCAGGCGGAAGCTCAGCGAGTCCCGCCGGCGCGAGGCCCCCACCACGGCGATCGAGCGGGGCGAGAAGATGGGATCGAGCGGTCGCGGGTTATCAGTCACAGCTCACCCTATTCCTTTTCCGGCGCCAGCACCTTCAGCCGCTCCGGCCCCAGTCTCACCGCCAGGGGGAGGCGCTCCTGGCACAGGTCGCCGTCCACCTGGGCCGGAGCCCCGGCCGGGGTTTCGAAAAGCACCTCGCGCACCCGCCTCACCTCCACGTCGCGCCGGCGGACGTGGGCGGAGCGCAGCACGTCCAGGGAGAACGACAGTGCCGCGGCCCGCCCGGCGCCCCGGAAGAGCACCAGGTCGAGCCAGCCGTCGTCGGACCGCGCGTCCGGAGCGAGCCGGAACGAGCCGCCGTAGAACGGGATGTTCGAGACCGCGGCGAACGTGGCCTCCAGCCGCTCGCCGTCCGCCACCAGCCCGAGGAGGGGATAAGCATATCGCCACCACTCCCGCATCCCCTGGCCCATGATGGCCATCTTCCCGAACCGCCACTTGAGACGGACGTCGAGCGAGCCCAAGACTGCGGCGTCGATGCCGGCCGAAACCATCATGAGGAAGGGGCTCTCCCCCGCGAAGCCCACGTCGAACGGCCGGACGGGGGAGGTCCGCAGCACGGCGGCGGCAGCCACCGGGTCGCGTGGCAGGCCGAGGGCGAGGGCCAGCAGGTTGGCCGTGCCGCCCGGGATCACCCCCAGGGCCGCCGGGCTCCCCAAGAGGCCGGCGGCGGCCTCGCGCATGGTGCCATCACCGCCGAAGGCGAAGACCACCTCCACCTCCCGTGCCCGCTCGCGGGCCAGCTCCGTGGCCTGCCCCGGCCCAGTCGTGGGTGTGGGCTCGACCTCGAAGCCCCCGGCGCGCAGGACGGCGAGGATCTCGTCCAGCACCCGCGCGTGCCGCTGGCGGCCCGACCGCGGGTTGTAGATCAGAGCAGCGCGGCGCATGGCGGGCGATTTTACGGTGATTTCAGAACAGCATCCCGCTGGTGCCGGGGGGCGGCGCATACCCAAGGTGCTTATAGGCGCGGCGGGTGGCGACCCGGCCGCGGGGCGTGCGCTGGAGGAAGCCCTCCTGGATGAGGTAGGGCTCGTAGAGGTCCTCGAGCGTGCCCCGGTCCTCGCCCACGGCCACGGCCAGGGCCTTGATGCCGGCCGGCCCGCCGTCGTAGTGCTCGATGAGAGTGGAGAGGATCTTCCGGTCCAGGTCGTCGAAGCCGAACTCGTCCACTTCCAGCAGGGTGAGGGCCTTCTTCGCGGCTTCGAGGTCGATCTTCTTCGCCCGCGCCACCTGGGCGAAGTCGCGCACCCGGCGCAGCAGGCGGTTGGCGACGCGGGGGGTCCCCCGGCTGCGGCGGGCGATCTCCTCGGCACCGTCCTGGTCGATGGGGATGCCCAGGAGGCGGGCCGAGCGCTGCACGATCTTCGTCAGCTCCTCCGGGCGATAGAAGTCCAGGCGGTGGACGATGCCGAAGCGGGCCCGCAGCGGCGGGCTGATGAGGCCGGCGCGAGTGGTGGCCCCCACCAGGGTGAAACGGGGGAGGTCGATCTTCACCGTCCGCGCCGCCGGCCCCTGGCCGATCACCAGGTCGAGCCGGAAGTCCTCCAGGGCAGGATAGAGGATCTCCTCCACCGTCGGTCCCAGGCGGTGGATCTCGTCGATGAACAGCACCTCTCCGGGGTCCAGATTGGTGACGATGGCCGCGAGATCGCCCGCCCGCTCCAACACCGGCCCGGAGGTGAGGCGCAGGGGCGCGCCCATCTCCGCGGCGATGATGTGGGCGAGGGTCGTCTTGCCCAGGCCCGGGGGACCGAAGAGGAGCACGTGGTCGAGCGACTCCCGCCTCTCCCGGGCCGCGCGGATGAACACCCGCAGGTTGTCCAGGATCTTCGTCTGACCGATGTACTCGTCGAGCTTCTGCGGGCGGAGCGACTGCTCCACCCCCAGCTCCTCGGGATCGGGGACGCCCGAGAGGATGCGGTCCTCGGCGGTCATGGCGCCCATTCTAGCCGGTTTTCCGCCTCGTTCTCTCCAGGTAAGATCTCCGGGAAGGGCGCCGGCACGCGGAGTGCATTTAGGAAACCTGCCGGCGGTGTTCGAAGCCCCCTATTGCGCCAGGGAAGAAAAAGGCGTAGACTTCCTGAGTCTTGAAGTCCCCCTGGAGGGTAGCCATGAAGAGCCATGGGTTCAGCTTCGCCACCCTGTTGTCTCCGGCGGCTCTGAGGATCGAGCTGCTCGGAGCCGTAATCCTGGTCCTGGTGGCCGGACGGCTTCTGCCAGGCTTCGCGGAAGTGCTGCGCCAGTTCTCCCGGTTCTTCTTCCCCTGAGGGCTCCCCCCGCCCAAGACCCTCATCACCCCGGCCCTCTTCTCCCGTCCCCTCCCAACCCCCCTCACCGGGAGAAGAGGGAGAAAAGCAAGGCCGCTCCAACCGGGATCCCTCTCCCGGTGAGGGGGGTTGGGAGGGGACGGGAGAGGGGCAGGGGTGAGGGTCTTGGGCGGGGGCAAATTCTCACTGCGCCCTCGCCGATTTTCATCCGGCCCTCGCGAATTTTGGTCGCGCCCTCGCGAGTTTTCATTGCGCCCTCGCGAGGGCGTTACGAGAATTCGCGAGGGCCGGACCAAAACTCGCGAGGGCGCATAGGAAATTCGCGAATTTTCATCGGAAACTCGCGAGGGCCTTACGAGAATTCGCGAGGGCGCGATGAAAACTCGCGAGGGCGCACCCGGAATTCGCGAGGGCCGGACCAGATTTCACCGGGGCTCCCGGCTCCAAGATCCTGGCCCTGTTGAGGTTACCTCGCCGTCACCGCTCCAGCACCCGGGTCCCCAGGATCTGGCCGACGTGCCTCTGGGCGTTCGCTCCGCAGGCCTCGACGAGCAGCGCCATGCTCAGAGGGCTGCGGGTGAGGTAGGAGACGAAGTGGCCGCCGAGCACGGCCTCGGGGTTGAAGGTCAGGAGGCTGCCCGCGAGCTCCCCCTCCTTCTCCAACTCGAAGCCATGAGCCGTGGGCGTGGGCCGCAGGTTGAAGAGGCGGTTTCTGCCCACGGCCGGCCAGATGGCCTGGAAGAGCAGCGCCGTCTCCCGCTGGTGGAAGAGCGCCAGGGGCATATCCCCCCGCTCGGAGCTCTCCCAGGAGCGGAAAAGGGCCACCATTCCGCTCTGCTCCACGAGTGAGAAAGGACCCGCCGTGTCCGCTTCGAACGAGGTCGAGGGCTCGTCCTGCTGCTTCACCGCGTTCAGGTAGTCGTCGCTGAAGGCATTGAAAGGGTGGGCTCGATGCGTGCTCATGAGACTCTCCTCTCGAGGTATAGAGTTCCGAGCGGCGCAATAGGCGTCGCTGGGCAGCTAGCGGAAATTGCGTCCTCAAAGCATCCACCAGCGGCCGTATCTTTGGCTGTAAGTTCCCATTTGTCAATATGGGGGAAGAAGAGAGTTTCTTGTAAGCGAGTAGACACGGGTGTACGATAGTCTGACCATGGATCCCGAGACCCAACGACTTCTCAACCTCCTGAAGGTCTGCCTCAAGATCCTCGGCATCACCAATCGTGAGATCGCCCGCCGGCTGGAGATGAGTCCGAGCTACGTCAGCAAGCTGCTGTCTGGAGCGAGCGAGCTCCGGCTCGACCACGTGATCCGCATCTGCCGCGCGGCCGATCTCGAGCCGGCGGAGTTCTTCTCCCTGGCCTACCCGCGGCAGAGCGCGGGGAGAGGCACGCTCGCCGCGTCCAAGCTGCGCGATCTGCTGCAGACGGTGATGCCCTCGGCGGCGGGGGCGCCGCCGGCCAAGCCGTCCTATACAGAGGACGAGGTCCAGGAGATGCTGCGGGCGACGCTGGAGAGGATGCTGGACCGGCGCACGGGGACTTGAGCGGACTCGTTTCCCGCGGCAAGGGCCGGTCCTGGGACCGGCCCCGCCTCACTACGTCGCCTGGGAGGATCCCACTACTGCGGCCTGCCGCAGATGGGGTTGACGCAGTGGTCGTGCCCCGGGCCCTCGTGGCAGTGGGTCAGGTTCGCGTACTGCGTCCAGCAGTCCACACCCTGATTGCCGCAGTTCCAGCCGATGTGGAAATTCGTGGTCCCCGGCACCTGAAAGTCGGGCTGGCCGTCACAATTGGTGTCCACGGTGAAAGACGTCGCGATCGTCGGCTCGCCCAATCCGGCTTTGGGGCACCACGGCGTATTGACCAGGTTCAGGGTGATCACCTGCCGGATCGGTCCCGCTACCGCGCCGGTGCTCACGTTGGTGAAGGTCAGGCAGACGTTGAGCTGCAGCGTGCCGTTGAAATGACCGCAGCCACAGGCCTGGTCAACCGTCACCGTGATCTTCGTGGTCGGCTGCTGACCGCAGAGGCAGGTGTCCACCCGCCAGGTGGTCGTGGTCCCGTCGCCGCAGGTGACGACGAGATTGTTGATGCTGGTCATCCGGAGCGCCCGCACGACCACGGGGATCGAGGCGCTCCCTCCCACGAAGGCCCCATTCGCCAGCCGCTCCACGATGGTGTCGCCGTTGGCCGTCACCCCCGCAGGGTTGGTCACCAGCGGCAGGCCCTTGAACGCGATCTGCCCGGTGAAGGGGGCCGAGTCAGGGCAGAAGAAGCCGGCCGGGATCGGATTGGTCGAGAAGTCGACGAAGGTCGGGCTGGCGCCCGTCGAGGTCTGGAACACGTCCACCCCCGCGATGATCGTGGGCTGGGCCACCGCCGCCGTCGCCAGAATGATCCCCAGCGCCAGGGCACATGCGATCTTCCTCTTCATGGAACTCCTTCTCCTCTCTCCGCCTCTCCGAGCGGCTCGAAGAGCGCGGTGACGATGGTGGAAGCTCTGGTTCCCCGACCCGAGAGGGAACCAATCGATTGCGCGTATACTATAATTGATGAAAATAAGAATGGCAACAGGAGCAGAAAAGGACAGGGAAGGAGAGAGTCCCCCTCACCCGGGATTTCAATCCTTGGCGAGAGGGGGACGCTAGCTCAGCGGCCCGTTCGGATCCCGCTCGGCGCGGGCGAAGGTGAGGCGGCGCATCTCGGCAGCCTTGCGGAGCACGAGGATGGAGGCGATCAACTCCCGGTGGATGCCCTCCTTGCAATCCTTGTGCGTCAGAGGTGGATTTATCCACCTGAACGAGGGACACTCTGGCTCAGCGGCCGTGGCGCCCCCGCCCCCCGAACAGCCAGGAAAGAATCATGCCCGGCCCGTTTGGGCCAAAATCGGGGGAGGTAACGGCGGAGAGCGGAACTGTTGGAAGATAAGCCACTTACAGTCGCGGGAAGCCGCGCCGGAGACCCGGCTTGGGGGGCTCGCGGAGGGCCCTCTGAAGGAGGTAACGGCGGAAGGCCCCCTAAGTCGTGTAGAATCTGAGGCCTGGAAGGGTGGCAGTCGGAATTGACCAGGGCAGGACGGTGGGATTGTGACTCTCCACTCGATGGTGTCGTAGGAGACACCGGTAGCCTGGCGTCGGAATTGACCAGGGCAGGACGGTGGGATTGTGACTTCTTACGCCTGCTATGGCGAGGAGGTTAGCGGCACTCTGGCCCCAGTCGGAATTGACCAGGGCAGGACGGTGGGATTGTGACTCCTGGAGCTCGGGGTCGTACTTCCGCAGCATGGCCGAGCTGACCTCGGCGGAATTGACCAGGGGTAGGACTTCGGGGTGTCACAGCCTCACTGGGACCCGCGTCCAACCTCTTCCACGCATCATGCTGCCCCGAAGGGGCTAAGGGCTCGTCACGAAATAACTGTCCCGCTTGCCCCGAACGCAGCCTCGAAGAGGCGACAGCATGAAGCCTGGGGCGTCAGCCCCAGGTATGGGATCCACCACAAATCCCTCAAGCCCTGAAGGGGCGGCAGAAGACCGGATCGCCAAGGTCCGCTGTCGCCCTTTCAGGGCTTTGAGGTTCAGGGTGTCTGCCTTCCTGGGGCTCACGCCCCAGGCTTCATGCTGCCGCCTCTTCGAGGCTAGGGCTCCGGGCGATTGGGGTCAGTTTTGGGCCGAGGGGGACGACAAGTCCCGCCCTAGCTCAGCGGCCCGTTCGGGTCCCGCTCGGCGCGATGCAGGGAGTCGATGACCTGCTGGAGTAGGGCGAGGGTGAGGCAGCGCATCTCGGCCGCCTTGCGGAGCACGAGGATGGAGGCGATCACCTCCCGGTGGATGCCCAGGGAGAGGAAAACCCCGGTGCATTCGAGGGCCAGCTCCGCGGCTTCCTCGTGACGGTTGCGCCGCAGCATGACCGCAGCCAGCTCCAGGCCGGCAAGAGCGGATTTGTACTGCAGGCCGGCCTCCCCGAAGCCGTGCTTCACCTGTCGCAAGGCGTTCTCTGCATGATCGAGCTGCCTTAGGCCAACGAAGATCTGGCCCTCGAGCCAGCGGACCTTCAACTCGTTGACCCGACCACCCATGTCAGGGTTGCTTGTCCTCAGATCCCACAGTGCGCGGCGCGCTTCCACCAGACGGCCGCAATCAACCAGGAGTCGTGCCTTACACTGCAAAGCGGCGAATACGAGGCCAGGATCGCGACGCTCGTCGACGGACGATAATCCTAATTGGACGAAGTGGATTGCCTGTTCGGCGTCGCCCCAGTACCCGGTGAAGATCCCCTTCATGATGAGCGCGCGGCCGGCGAGGTGCTCATCCCCGAGCCGCCGGTAGACGTCGGCCACCAAGCCCTGCGCGGTGCACGCCACGGCGAAGTTGCGGCGGGCGACATCCAGAGAGGCCTGGGCCGTAAAGAAGCGCGCTGCCAGGAAATCATCTTTCGTCCCCTTCTCGAGGAGCAGGGCGGCCCGGCCCAGGGCATCTTCGGCGCTCTCCAACTCGTCGGCCACACGATAGGCATTCCCCAGCTCCATCCAGGCGCGGCAGCGGAGGTCCACGAGATCCTCGGAGCTGAGCTCGTCGCTGACCAGGCGATCGGCCAGCAGTGTCGCGGCCTGCGCGAGCTGCACCATCTGGTCTGGATCTTCGTGGCGGAGGGCCCAGCTCCGCTCCAGCAGGGCCTCGCAAAGAGGGAGGCCCTGGAGGTAGAACGGCACCTCGTCGAGCCCTTCCAGCCCGCTCCGGGTGAGCAGCTCGAGCGCCTCCTGCTTCCGCTGCTCCCGGGTCTTGAGGGCCGGCAGGGCCAGGCCGAGCTTGCGGACAGCGGCGAACGCCCGTTCCAGGGCTCCGTCATAGAACTCTTCGGCAGGAGGCGGCGAAGCCTTGAGGAAGGAGGATTTGCTGAACAGCAGGGAGAGGTGCGGGGCCATCCCGGCGCCGCACGTTCCGCAGCCGCTGATGAGGTGGGTGATCACAGCGCGCCGCCGGTCTGCGGGGATGCGGGGATGCGGTCCCGCACAAACCCTTCCAGCTCCTCCGGAGTGGGGTGGTAGTCCACGGGCTTTGCCTCCTTGCCTGCGAATTCTCTCACAGGTTGGCCCTGGAGGACCACTTTGGAGCACCTCCGGGAGTGGCCGGAACCCCACCCCCGGTCGATTACTTCGAGCCGTCGGGGTTGATCGCGCTGCCCTCGTTCAAGCCGTCCGCTGGAGGAGCGGGGGGCGAGGTCGACGGCGTGGTGCGCCCGTCGGGATTGATCATAGATCCCTCCTTCTCCCAGAGTGCTGTCTGCCGGGCACCATCGGGATTGATCATCCCCCCCTCCTTCTCCCACCTCACGCCCGGGACGAGCTCCATGAGCCAGTTCCAGGCTCGCTCCCACAGGGTGATCGAGGGGAGACCTGCCCGGATGGGAGCCGCGTGGGCGGGGACAGGGGCCGCCAGGCAGAGGACCGCCACCAGGGCGATGGCAGCGACGACGACAGACGCTCTCTCACTCATCTCAACCTCCAAGGCCCGCGGAGTCAGTCCGGGGCCATCATGGCCCGGTCGCTCGCGGGCTCCTCTCCAGACCAATGCTCTCGGGCTCGAATCCTCCTGGAGGCCATTCTCCCCTTTTCAACTCTCGCGGTCGATATCGAAGAGGCGCAGTTTTCGCAGCAAGGTGCACGATTCAGGTCTTCTGGTTTCGAAAAATAGCAGTAAAATATCGCTATCGTCAAGAGTAGCAAGCATCATTGGACATGTAAGGCCATAGCGGATATAGAGTTGACAAATAGATATCGTTGGTTGCACAATTGGATTGGTAGGAGACAAGTAGAGGTCAAGAGCGAGATCGATCTTTCGGCGTCATGGAGGCGCCGAACGTTGAAGGTAAGGAGGTTTCTCATGACCAAGCAGGACACGATGGACCAGCAGCTCGAAGCCCTGGCGCTGGACGGCGTTCTGAAGTTGCGCCGGCCGCCGCGGCCCAGGGGGTCGCTCAAGCCGGAGAGGATCGAGGAGGAGCTGAAGTCCATGCCCGCCTGGAGGCTGATGCCGGATGGCAAGGCGATCGGCCACTCCCGGGGGTTCACGCAGGCGGGGGGCGCCGCGAAGTTCGCGGCGTTCGTGGCCGAGCTGGCGGCGGCGGATCGCCAGCCCGTGCACCTGGGGGTCTCGGGCAATCGGGTGCTCCTCACCCTGACATGTCGCAAGCGCGCCAACGGCCTCACCGCCGCGGTGTTCGACTTCGCCCGTCAGCTCGGCTGACGACACGGATCAACAAACGACAGGAACCCTGAAAAAGGAGAAAACGATGTCCAAGAGCAGCATTGCCGATCAGATGGTCGACCACGAGAACCTTCTCGTCACGGCGAAGGCCAGCGCGGCCGAGGTTCCGGGGATCGACACCCATATCACGCCGCTGGAGCAGGTCGTAGCGGATCTCAAGGAGCTCAACCCGCGGCTGGAGACCCGCAAGGGACTCAAGCAGCAGGATGTGCAGGAGCGCAAAGCCCTGCTGCTGAAGGCCAAGGATCTGGCGTCCCGCATCCGGGCGGCGCTCAAGGCCCACTTCGGGCTGAGCAATGAGCGGCTGGTCGAGTTCGGGGCGCGCCCCGTCCGGCCCCGCGCCAAGTCCCAGCAGAAGAACAACAAGCCGGAGACGACGCCTCAGACGCCGGCTCCGGCTCCCACCGAAAAGCCCTAGCTGTTGGTAGGTGTTGCGAGGGGGGCGTGCGCCAACACGCCCTCCTCTTTTCAAGCATAGCAGAGAGAGGCCCCGAGGGGCATAGGCGCTACCTTTGCCTCGGAGCTCCCCCGCCCAAGACCCTCATCACCCCGGCCCTCTTCTCCCAGCCTCCCCCCCGACCGCCGGGAGAAGAGGGAGAAAAGCAAGAAAGGACATAAAGGACAGCAGGGACGAACAGCAAGAATGCCCCAGCCGGGTACCCCTCTCCCGGGGAGGGGGATGGGGTGGTCGGGAGAGGGGCAGGGGTGAGGGTCTTGGGCGGGGGGGGAGCGCCAGGCGTCCTACGACGCGCCCTTGCCCGACAGCACGACGGGGATGGTGCGCAGCAGGATCTTCAGGTCGAGCATGGGCGACCAGGAGTCGATGTACTCGAGATCGAGCTGCATCCAGCGGTCGAAGTCCAGGTCGTTGCGCCCGCTGATCTGCCACAGGCAGGTGAGGCCGGGCTTCATGGACAGGCGGCGGCGCTGCCAGCGCTGGTACTTGGCCACCTCCTCGGGGATGGGCGGGCGCGGCCCTACCAGGCTCATGTCACCCCGCAGCACGTTCCAGAACTGTGGCAGCTCGTCGAGGCTGAAGCGGCGGAGGAAACGGCCGAAGGCGGTCACCCTGGGGTCGCTCCTCAGCTTGAAGACCGGGCCGTCCATCTCGTTCAAGTGGAGCAGCTCGCGGCGGCGCTCCTCGGCGTCTTCCACCATCGTGCGGAACTTGTAGATGGTGAAGAACCGGCCGTTCAGGCCGCAGCGGGTCTGGCGGAAAAGCACGTCGCCGCCCGAGGTGAGCTTGATGGCGAGGGCGATGAACCCGCGACCGGCAGGCCCAGCAGCAGCACGCAGGGAGGCCAGCACCACGTCGAGCGCGCGCTTGGCCATGAGCTGGAGCTGGCTCGTGGGGGTGGTGGCGAAGGAGAGGAGGGGAATGCCGTCCAGGTCCTCCAGCCCCACCCGGGCGTGGGTGTGGGGGAAGAGGTCCATGGCGAAACGGGTGCGGATCCCCTGCTCCTCCAGGAGGAGGAAGAGGTCCTCCATGCGGTCGAGGTCGCGGCGGGTGACGGCGAAGATGACGTCGTCCACCACGTTGTTCTCGACGATGCGCGGGATGTCCTCGACCCGGCCGAAGACGGGGTAGGGGCCGATCCAGGGGGCCGTGGGCTCCTCGCCCGAGCCGCCGTCGTTGTGGATGAAGCCGAGGAGGCGGAAGCCCCAGAAGCGGTGGGCGTGGATCGACTCCGCGATCTTCACCGCCGTGGGTGTCGTGCCCACGATGAGCACCGTGCGGTAGTTGAGGCCGTGCGAGCGTACGTAGCGCGAGGTCAGCCGCAGGGCCACCTTCTCGGTGAGCAGGAAGAGGCAGGCGAGGAGGCCGAACAGCAGCACCCAGAAGCGGCTGACCCGGTCGGCACCCAGCATCTTCTCGTCCAGCCGGCCCACGAAGAGAATGAGGGTGAAGAGGATGGCGCCGCTGGCGCAGACGCGCAGCACCGCCCAGGCCTCGTCGAGCAGGGGGACCGTGCGGTGCGAGCGGTAGCGGCCCGACGACAGCAGCAGCGACCCCCAGATGAAGAGGGCCAGCGGTAAGAGCGGCAGGTAGCTCGCGAGCGGGTAGAGGGGGCTTGGGAAGGCGTGCGGCGCCACTCTCGGCATCACCGAGTCCCGCACCAGGAAGGCGCAAAGGAACGCCGCGGAGACGAGTGCCAGATCGAGGAGAAAAATACTGACAGCGAGGATACGGGCGCGTTCTTTCAGCATGGATTCTGCTGGAACCGTCAGTCGCCTCATCACTAGTTGACTATTCTAACGTGTGAGCCGTCCCTTTCATCTATGGCAAGCCGTCATAAATTCATTTCCCACTCTTTCAGGAGCTCGCGAGCCGGCGGAGGAGGGCCGCGTAGCGGTCCGCCACCCCTTCCCAGGAGAACCGGACCGCTGCCCTGCGGGCCGCCTCCCGGCCGCGCTCGCTCGCCTCCGCCGGATGGGCCAGCACCCACTCCAGGGCCGCGGCCAGACTGGCCGGCTCCTCGGCGCGGAACCAGAGCGCCGCCTCTCCCGCCACCTCCCGGTTCTCCGGCGTGTCGTTCACCAGCACGCAGTTGCCGTAGCCCATGGCCTCCACCAGCGCGGGATGGGTGCCTCCCACCTCCGTGGCGTGCACGTACGCCAGGGCGTGGGAGAGCAGCTCACGGTATCCCTCCCCATAGATGGGCCCGGGGAACCGGATGCGAGGGTCCGCATCCTTTGTAAAGCATGCAATAAACTTGCCCGCATACGGCGCGCCGCCCACCATCACCAGGGGGAGGTCGCCGCCGACCTGGCGGTAGGCCGCGGCCACGCGGTGGGGGTTGTTCTCCGGCTCGAAGCGGCTGACGTAGAGGAAGAAGCGGCGGCTTTCGATCCCCAGTCGCTCCAGCACCCCGGTCTCGGCGGGCGGCCGGGGATCGACGCCGTAGGCGATGGGGATCGATTCGGCGCCGTAGCGCTCCAGGTAGTGGCGGCGGATCACCTCGGCGTCGGTCACCAGGGCGTCGGGCAGCACGCAGGCCAGGCGCTCGGAGGCGGCATAGACGGCCCGGCCAAAGGCCCCCCACTTGGCCCGCCGCTTCTCGATGCCATCCACGTTCAAGGCGATGGGCGTGCCGCCCACCCGGGCCAAGGGGACGAAGAGGGCGTTGGCGGAATTGACCATGAGGGCCGCGTCGTAGCCCGTGACCGCGGCGTGGAGGCAGGAGAGGAGGGTGTGGACGGGCGTGTCCAGGTGCTTGGTGCGGACCGTGGGGAGGACGACGAGGTCCATCCCCTTGTAGGACCGCAGCCCCGGAGGCGTCACGTGGGACCGGCAATAGACGGTCACCCGGAAGCCGCGGGCCACGAGGCGCACCCCCAGCTCTTCCATGAGCGTCTCGTAGCCGCCGTAGCGCCCGGGAATGCCGCGGCTCCCCATCAAGGCGACGGAGATCGGCCGGGTTGACCTCATGATAGGGGCTCCCCCAGGAGGGTGAACCAGCGATCGATCTCCCGGGTCCCCACCGTGCGCCGCCCCTGGATCGTCCGCCGCCGTTCCAGCAGCTCCCGGCGGTGCCGCCAGAGCCAGCCGTAGGAGGCGAGGGAGGAGCGCTCGCGCAGGATCACATACCCCAGGGCGGCCACGTCGCGTGCAAGAGTGGGAAAGAAGGTGCGGAAGAAATTACCCGGGGTCTGATGATAGATCCGCAGCAGGTAGCGGTTCTTGAGCGAGTGGTAGTTGACCAGGGCCGACATGGCGGCGCGCCGCTCGGGGATGTTATAGCGCCGGTGCTCGGCCACGGCCGCGGGCTCGTAGAGCACCTCCCAGCCCCGCTCGCGCAGCCGGAAGCAGAGCTCGGCGTCCTCGCGGAAGGAGTGGAAGCGGGAGTCGAAAATTTCCCCGTCGATAGCCACGTCGTCCAGGGCCTCGCGGCGGAAGAGTGAGGCCGCGCCCGTGGCGCCGAAGACCCGCTCGGGCCGGCCGTACTGGCCCTGGTCCGGCTCGCCCGAGCCGCGATCGAAGTGGCGCCAGGCCCGGGTGAGGCGCATGCCGCAGGCGTCGAGATCCCCCGTGGGACGCACCAGCCGGCCGGCGACGGCCCCTACCCGCAATCCCGGCTGGGCCGCACGCGCGAGAAGCCGGGTCACGAAGGCGGGCTCAGGGCGGGCGTCGGCGTTGAGGGTCAGGACGAAGGGGGCCCGCGTCCGCTCCAGGGCCGCGTTCACGCCGCCGGCAAACCCCCGGTTCTCCCCCAGCTCCACGATCTGGAGGGGAATGCCGGGCGGCGCGTGGCTCCGGGCCACCTCCGGGCTGCCGTCCCGGCTGGCGCAGTCCACCACCACGATCTCGAGGGGATGGTGGTCCAGTTTCCCCAGCGATTCCAGGCAGCCGGGCAGATCGGCTGCCGAGTCGTGGGTGACGATGCAGACGGCGACCGGTTCGCCGGCGTCAGAGGTCCCCCGCCCAAGACCCTCATCACCCCGGCCCTCTTCTCCCGTCCCCTCGCCACCCCCCTCACCGGGAGAAGAGGGAGAAAAGCAGGACGGCTCCAACCGGGTCCCCCTCTCCCGGTGAGGGGGGTGGGAGGAGGCGGGAGAGGGGGTAGGGGGTGAGGGCCCCGGGCCGGGGCGCGGCCGTCTCCAGCCCGTGAGAGCCCCCGCCAGCACCGCCAGCAGCCCATCCAAAGCCTCCCGCCGCGATCTCGCCCGCCGTGGCCGGCGCAGGGGGAGCAGCAGGAGGCGCAGGGCGATCCCAGGGACCAGGGCCGCCCGCGCCGCCGCGGCCCAGCCCCTCCCGTGGTGCTTGGCGAGGTAGCGGATAAGGTTCCGGTAATAGATCGAGAGGAAGGCTCCATAGCCCAACCGCGGCACCGTGCTCCCCAGACGGTGACGGAAACGGGCGGCCGGCCAGTAGCGCAGGACGAGCCCCCGGTCCCGGAAACGTCGGGCGAGGTCCACGTCCTCGAACCAGGCAGGGTGGAAGGCGGCGTCGAATCCTCCGACTGCTTCCAAGGCCTTCCGCCGCAAAGCCAGGGCTGCCGCGGCCGGCTGCTCCAAAGGCGCTCCGGCAGGAGGCTCATCACCCTCCGAGGTCCCGCCGACTCCGGGGAAAGCCTGGAGCACCAGCGAGCCGGGGGATGGCAATCTCCGGAGCTGCCAGGCGGACTGCGATTCACCGTCCGATCCCATCAATCGTGGTGCCAACCCGGCGGCGTCGGGCCAGGCCGCGAAGCCCTCCAACAGGCGGTCGAGCGCCCCTTCCTCGGGGACCACGTCGGGATTGAGGATCAGGATGATGCCGCCCTTCGCCGCGGCCACGCCGGCGTTGGCGCCGCCCGCGAACCCGAGGTTTTTCTCCGGACGCAGGATCTGGAGGCCGTCCGCGATTGGCGGGAATGGCGCGGAGGAGCCGTTGTCCACCACCAGCAGCTCGAACCGCGGGTCCCGGGGCCACGCCGCCACGAGCTCCGCCAGCAGCTCCTCGTTGTGCCAGTGGACGACGACGCCCGTCAGCAGGGGCTCGGGAGGAGGAGGGCTCACGGCGTTGAAATCTATCGGAAGCGTTGGCGGAAGCGGCGGATTTCGCCCAAAGGCACGGCCGGAGGTCCGAAGCGGGCGAAGCCGGGGAGGAGCCGCAGGGCCCGCGCCCATCCCAGGAGGATGCCGGCCGCGAGCCCTCCCCCTCTCCGCCCCAGGGCCCGGAGGAGGTCGATCCCGTCGCGGAGGGCCAGCGCCGGCACCCGCGGCCAGAACGAGCGGCCCAGGAGCCGGGCGACGACCAGCCAGCGATTGCCGTAGAGCAGGCGCCAGCGCTCCCGATTCAGGGCCTTGCCGGTGGATGAGCCAGCGTGGCGCACCCTCACCGCTGGCACCAGGAGGGCCCGCCAGCCCGCGGCCCGCAGCCGGCCGGCCAGGTCCACGTCCTCGTACCAGGCGAAGAGACGGGAAGCGAAAACTTCATCGCCAGCCGCCACCTGAAGCAGCGCAGCACGCCGGTAGACCACGGCCGTGGCCGAGGCCCCGAAGATCTCCCTTACCTCTGGATCGACCGGAGGAGCCGGCTCGCCGTGGCCGGGCTGAACGGCTTGCCACCAGCGATTCCAGGCGAGCCCGCAGCCGTCCGCGATCTCCGGCGTCGCCAGCAGGAGGTTCACCCCCTGGGCCGCGGCAGCCCGGGGATCGGCCTCCAGGGCGGCGACCAGCGCTGCCAGCCATCCTCTCTCCACCACGGCGTCGTCGTTCACGGCCACGATCCAATCCCCCGAGGTCGCGGCGATCCCCAGGTTGTTCCCTCCTGCGAAGCCGAGGTTGCGCCCGGGACGGAGCACCTGGCCGGCGAGACTGGGCGGCAGGGTGATGGGCGTCTCCCCCTGGTCCACCACCAGGATCTCCAGATCGCTCCCGCCCTCCGCCCGCAGGGCCTCCAGGCAGGGGGTGAGCAGAGGGGACCGGCCGAGGGTGAGGACGACGGCGGAGAATTTCACCGATCACCCTCTCCGATCCCGGAGGATTCCTGACCCCAGCGGTGTCCGTGCCGCCGGGCCCTCACTCCCCCAGCCCCTCTCTCCCAGCCTCCCCCCCGCCGGCCGGGAGAGAGGGGAGCGGTTAGTCCTGAAAAAGCAAGAGGAGTTTCTTTTTCTTCTGACTAACTTCTCCCTCTTCTCCCGGCGGAAGGGGGGAGGCTGGGAGAAGAGGGCCGGGGTGATGAGGGCCCGCAGCGGCGGACGCCCTCCCGTTCCAGGCTGCCATCCGGCGTCGCCGCAATCCTCACCGCCATTCCATCTCCACCCGGTCGAGGATGGCCCCGTTGAGCTCTCCCGGCGGATGGGGGCCGTGAGCGGCGAGGACCAGCGGCTCGCCCGGCCGCCACTCGACGGGACCGACCTCCACCACCTGCCAGACCCGCTCGCGTCCCGGATGCCAGGAGGCGAGCAGCCGGTCCCCCTCCCTGACCTCCAGGGTGAAGGGGACGGGCTGATTGCGGATGAGCTCGGCATGGAGCCTGAGCTTCACCCGCCGGCCCCCGGGCACCACCGGCGCCTTCAGCGTCTCCTCCACCCGCAGCACCCAGCCGCCAGGATAGCGGGTGCGCTCCACGACCCAGCGATCCGGATGGGGATGACCCCCGCTCTTCCAAACCTGCGGGTCCTCCAGCTCGATCACTCGCGTGGGCACCCGGGTCGCGGCCGCTGGCAGCAGCGCCGCTCCCGCCAGCAGCAGGGCCACCCCGGCCATCCCCGCCATTCCCGAAATGATGGGCCGGAACCGGGGCCGGCCGGGGAGCCACCAGAGGAGGGGGAGGAGGGGGATCGTGACCAGGGGCCACACCCAGGTGGCCGCGCGGGGCCGTACGAAGCTGGGGAAGAAGCGTGTGAGGTCCTGGCCCAGCCGGCTGCTCAGGGCGTCGAGCAGATAGGTCCGGCCGTCGGCGAAGTTGTAGGTCCAACCGGGCACCGTCACCCAGACCAGCGCCAACACGAGGGTGAGGGCACCGAGGCCCGCGAGCAGCGCCAAGGCCCCGGGTCGCTCTGCCTTGTCGAGGAGCGGTGCCAGGGCGACGGCGAGCAGCGGCAGGGCGATCAGGGCATAACGGAAGGGCGGCGACCAGCCGCCATACCACTCCAGCCGCGGGGCCACGACGATCAGATACGGCGCGCAGAGGACCGCCAGATGGAACGGGAGACGGCTGCGCCGCGCGATCAGGAGCACGGCGGCCGGGATCAGCAGCAGCCACACCGGAGCGCAGCCGAAAAGGCCGAAGGCGGCGTCGTAGAACAGGCCGAAGCCCCCGGTCAGATAGGAGCCGGGACCGTAGTGGTAGGGATCGACCTCCTGCCAGGTGTGGATCTTGAGCGGGTTCGAGTAGACGATCTGGTTGTAGACGAGCATGCCCCCGGCTACGGCGCCCAGGAGCGCGGCGAGGATCAGGAGCGGCCGGCGCGGACGCCCGGCGTGCCACCACCCCAGGGCGAGGAGCGGCACGGCGATGAGCACGAAGCGGATCTTCACCAGCGGCAGGAGCAGCAGAGGCACGCCGATCCCCAGCCAATCCTTGGCGCTCCAGTCGAGGCCCCGGCTTCGCGGCCCGTCGAGCGAGAGGATGCGATCCAGGGCCGCCGTGGCCAGCAGCGCGGCCGGCACCTCCACCCAGACCTGGCAGGAGTAGAGGAGGAGCGGCGGCCCGAAGGCGGCCAGGGCATAGGCGGCCAGGGCGCCTCCAGGGTGCTCCGCCGCATAGTGCCGGGCGAGCCGCAGGGTCATCCAGGCCAGCACGGCGGTCATCAGCGCCATGGTGGCCAGAGCCCCCATCTTCCCCCCCAGGCGGTAGGCGGGGGCGAGCATCAGGGGGAGCATCTCGTTGTGCCGCGAGTATTGCTCGCCGTGAGGACCCACGGGATCGCCCGGCTGGGGCGTCGATGGGGCGGTCCATGAAGCGCCGCCAATCCCCCTGGGCGTAGTTGTTGGTGAGGTCGGCGTCGAAGTCGTAGGCCAGGCTGTGGGTGACCAGGAGGTAGTAGGGCTCGTCGCCGTCCGGCTGGCGATGCCCGGCCGACCACGGCAGGAGGGCCAGGTAGACCGTCAACGGCAGGAAGAAGAAGAGGATGGAGGGCCGGCGGGGGAGCCGCTCGCCCAGGAGCGGCCGCAGCGCCAAGGTCTGCCGTGCCACCCGGCAGGCCAGCACCCCCAGGAGCCCGGCTGCCAGCACCTCGTCCGCCCGTGCCAGACCGAGATGCGGCCGGGCGAGGACCAGCAACCAGAGGATCGCCAGGGCGCCCAGCTCTCCGAGCGTGCCGGGGCGCGACAGCCCCTCGCCTTTCCCCCAGCGGTGGATCTCCCGGAACGCTGCGAGGATCAAGGGAAGCACGGTCAGAGTCCCCCGGAAGGGATCTCCCGCCGGCAGGGGCGGCCGCCAGGCCAGCAGCAGGCTCGCCGCGAGACCCGTGGCCAGGACTCCCGCCGTGATCCATCCATCCCGCCCTATGGAGACCCTCATCGGCGGACCTCCAACTGGTAGACGGCGATCTCCAGGTCCGTGGGGAGGCCGGGGAGGCGCTCGATCCGAACCTGGACGAAGCGGTCCCGCCGGTCGAGCCGCATCTCCGCCCGGTAGCGCTGGGCGAAGAAGTCGCCCGCCACCCAGGAGACCCAGGCCACGGGGACCAGCCGCCCCTCGCGGGCCACGTCCGGCCGCCGGGCCGCGACCTCGCCGGTCTCCTCCCCGGCCCGCAGCGTCCAGTCCACGCTCCGGCCTGTTGCGCCCCGCAGGTGCAGAAGGGCCACCGGTGTCCCCGGGGGGAGAGCAGCGCCGTTGGCCAGGGCGGATTCCACCACCACGCTCGCGACCGGCTGCGGCGGCAGGCCGTGCTCCCAGGCCGGGTGCCCGGCGTCCAGCACCACGGGGAGCTCCGGCGCCAGCAGGGGAATGCCCGCGGCGGGGAGGCCCAGCAGCAGCACGAGGACGAGGCAGGCCGCGGAGAGACCGGCGAGACGCACCGAGCGCAGAGGATCTCCTCTCATCCAGACCCCCAGACCGGCCAGCGTCAGGAAAAGGATGGCGATCCACAGCGCCAGGGTCACTCCAGGAAGGGACCCCAGGAGACCCAGGGCCGCGGGCATGGGCTGGGGCCGCAGCCAGGGATAGGAGCCGAGGAGGGCCGTGCCGCCGAGGAGGGCGCCCGTCCACACCCGCTGGGGCACCGTGAACGCAGCATCCCCGCGCAGGGCCAGCGCCGCCAGCGCCAGGGGCGCGGCCAGGGCGGAGAGCCCCGGCACTGGAGGGACGGCGGCCAGCAGCAGAGCCGTGGCCACGACGTTCCAGATCCGTCCCCGCTCGGGGACGAGGGCCGCCGGCACCAGCAGGGGGAGAGCCATGAGCTGGCGGGTCATCGTGCTCCAGGGCGGCTTGAAGAAGACCGCCAGCCCGATCGCCGCCACCACCGCGAGACCAAATCCCACCCGTGGCCAGGCCAGGGCCAGCCCACACACGGCGATGGCCACGCCGGCCCCCGGCTGCCAGACGATGGGAGCCAGGATCACCGCCAGCGCTGCCAGCCGCACCGGCCGTCCCAGCTTCTCGTCGCCCAGCACACCCGCCGCTGCCAGGGCGAGGAGGGCGAGGGTCGAGCCGACGTTGAATCCCGGCCCCAGGGCCAGGGCCGTGCCGGCCGCCACCAGCGCAGGGACGGCCCCATGCCGCCGCGCGAGCATCGCCACCGCCAGGGCACCCACCACCGGCAACCCCAGGAGGGCCACCCCGAGGCGCACCGTCAAGGCCGGAGCGAACAGCAGCTCCCCGCGCAGGAGGACCTGAGCCCCCAGAGCCAGGGGGATGAGCACACCGGCACTCAAAGAAGAAGAGGATGCGAGCCGCCGCGCCGCGGCCACGGCCAGAGTCGTCACCAGGATCAGCACCACCGTCGCGCCCCGGCCCGGTCCCGGAGGGAGCGCCCACACGGCAGCCGTCACCAGGGCCGAGCCCAATCCCAGCTCGATGGCGGGAGCCGGCGCCAGGAATCCCACGGGCAGGAGGGCCGCCGCTGCCAGCACGGCGAGATACAGCCCCTCCGCGGTGCCGGAAGGAAGCGTGTCCCGCCCCGCGAAAGCCGCCATGGCCGCCAGGGCGGCGAGCGGCACCAGGAGCCGATGGAAGGAGAGATCGTTCACACGATGCCTTGAGCCGGCGAGGAGCGTCCCTGCGGGGGAACCGCTGCCGGATGTTATCGCTGACGTTCGCCTTTTCCTACGGATGAGGGGGCCGGAGCGTTGGGGAAGAACACCCCCTCCCCATGCGGTACACTTCCTCGCCATGCTCTCCCGAGACCTTTTGCGCGAGGACCCCGAGAAAGTCCGCCAGGGACTGGCGAACCGGAATATGACCACCGGCTCGCTGGACGACTGGCTGCGGCTCGACGCCGAGCGGCGGGCCCTGCTCGTCGAGTTGGAAGAGCTGAAGCGCCGGCGCAACGAGTCGAGCCGCGCCATCGGCGAGGTCAAGAAGCGGGGCGGCGATGCCGCGGAAGCGATCGCGGCCGTGGCGCAGCTCAAGGCTCGCATCGAGGAGCTGGAAGCCCGCCTCGCGGCCCTGGAGCCCGCGCTTTTGGCCATCGAGCTCACCCTCCCCAACCTGCCGCACCCGAGCGCCCCCGTGGGCAAGGACGAGACCGCCAACCGCTGCGAGCGGACGGTGGGGACTCCCCGTGAATTCGACTTCGAGCCCAAGGCGCACTGGGACCTCGGGCCCGAGCTCGGCATCCTCGACTTCGAGCGCGGCGCCAAGCTCACCGGCGCCCGCTTCACCGTCTACTTCGGCGCCGGCGCCCTGCTCGAGCGGGCGCTCATCAACTTCATGCTGGACGTCCACACCCGCGGCCACGGCTACACCGAGGTCCTGCCGCCGTTCATCGTCAACCGCGACACCCTGGTGGGCACCGGGCAGCTCCCCAAGTTCGAGGCGGACCTCTTCCACCTCGAAGGCTACCCCTACTACTTGATCCCCACCGCCGAGGTGCCGGTGACCAACCTGCACCGCGACGAGACCCTCGACGAGTCCGTCCTGCCCCTACGCTACACGGCCTACACCCCCTGCTTCCGCAGCGAGGCCGGCTCCTACGGCAAGGACGTCCGCGGCCTCATCCGCCAGCACCAGTTCAACAAGGTCGAGCTGGTGCAGCTCACGACCCCCGAGACGAGCTACGCCGCCCTGGAGGAGCTCACGGGCCACGCCGAGGTGATCCTGCAGCGTCTGGAGCTCCCCTACCGGGTGATGACGCTCGCGACAGGAGACATGGGCTTCGGCGCGGCCAAGACCTACGATCTGGAAGTCTGGCTTCCGGGCCAGCAGGCCTACCGGGAGATCTCCTCCTGCAGCAACTGCGAGGACTTCCAGGCCCGGCGGGCGAACCTCCGCTACCGTCCCGCGGGAGGGAGCAAGACCCGCCTCCTCCACACTCTGAACGGCTCCGGCCTGGCGGTGGGCCGCACCCTCATCGCCATCCTGGAGAACTACCAGCAGGCGGACGGCTCGGTGCTCATCCCGAGAGCGCTGCTCCCCTACACCGGGGGGCTGGAGCGGATTACGGCCAGGAAGTAAGCTGTTGCAGGTCCCCAGGAGGGGTGGCTGAGCGGTCTAAAGCAGCGGTCTTGAAAACCGCCGGTCGTTCACGCGGCCCGTGGGTTCGAATCCCACCCCCTCCGCCAAGCTGCCTCAGCGATACCCCGCGGCCTGCAGCTCGAACAGCTCGGCGTAGCGCCCGCCCTGCGGCCAGCAGCTCCTCGTGCGTGCCCGCCGCCTCGATCTGCGCCCTCGGCCAGCACCAGGATGCGGTCGGCCATGCGCACGCTCGAGAAGCGGTGCGAGATCAGCACCGCGGTCTTGCCTGCGGCTCAGCTCCTTGAAGCGCTGGAACACCTCGAACTCGGAGCGCGCGTCGAGCGCCGCGGTGGGCTCGTCGAGGATCAGCACCTGCGCGTCGCGCATGTAGGCGCGCGCGATCGCGATCTTCTGCCACTCGCCGCCGGAGAGGTCGACGCCGGTGCGGAAGCGCTTGCCGATCACCTGGTCGTAGCCGCTCGGGCAGCTTGCGCGATCACCTCGTCGGCCAGGCTGCGCTCGGCCGCGGCCTCGATGCGCGCGCGGTCGTCGCGCGCCTCGATGCGGCCCGACCGCGATGTTCTCGGCCGCGGTCAGGTGGTAGCGCACGAAGTCCTGGAAGATCACGCCGATGTTGCGCGCGCAGCGCCGTCGAGGTCGTACTCGCGCAGGTCGTGGCCGTCGAGCAGGATGCGGCCCTCGTCCGGGTCGTAGAGCCGCGCGAGCAGCTTCACCAGCGTGGTCTTGCCGGCGCCGTTCTCGCCCACCAGCGCCAGCACCTCGCCGGCGTGCAGCGTGAAGTCAGGTGGCGCACCGCCCAGCGCTCGGCGCCCGGGATAGCGGAAGCCGACGTCCTCGAACGCGAAGCCCTGCGCGGATCGGCATCGGGAACGGCCGCGGATTCGGCGGCGAGACGATCTCCGGCTCGGATCTCGAAGAACGAGAACAGGTCGTCGAGGTAGAGCGCCTGCCCGGCCACCTGCGAGAAGCCGATGAGCAGGCCCTCGAGCAGGTTGCGCAGCCGGCGGAACGAGCCGGCCAGGAACGTGAGGTCGCCGATGCGTGAAGTCGCCGCGCAGCGTGCGCCAGGCGATGAACGCGTAGGCGACGTAGTAGCCGAGCGTGCCGAGCGCGGTGAGCAGCGCCGCCCCAGCCGCGCGCGGCGCGCGGCGAGCCTGCGGTTGGCCGCGATAGAAGCCTGCGGCCAGCGCGCGGTAGCGCTCGATCAGGAAGCGCGTTGAGGCCGAAGATCTTCACTTCCTTCGCGGTCTCGACGCTGGCGCCGGTCTGGCGGACGTAGTCGAGCTCGCGCCGCTCCGGCGTCCGCGCGTAGTTGAGCGAGTAGCTCTGCGCGTTGAAGTGCGCCTCGCCGAGGAACGCCGGCACCAGCGCGAGCGACCAGCAGCACGATCAGCCACGGCGCGTAGACCACGAGGCCCGGCGGCGAAGCTGACGATGGTGACCATGTCCTGGGCCTGGCCGAAGAGCTGGCGTCATCAGGGTCGTGCGGCCCGTGGTCTGCCGGCGCGCGCGGTCGAGCCGGTCCTGCAGCTCGCTGTCCTCGAAGTCCTCGAGGTCGAGCGTGGCGGCGTGCTCCATCAGGCGCACGCTGGTGGCGTTGGTGAACTGCTCGGAGAGCAGCGAGTCGACGAGCGAGACGACGCGGCCGAGCACGTCGGACAGCACCGCCAGCGCCGAACTCGAGCGCCGAGCAGCCAGCCGAGCAGGTGGTCGAGCAGGCCGCTGGCCAGCCAGTCGCGCGAGGCCGCCGGGCGTGCCCGGCGTCCGCGCCAGCGCGCACGACCTCGTCGATGATCAGCTTGCCGACGTAGAGCGTGGCCACCGGCAGCAACGCGCGGACCAGGCGCAACAGCAGGTCCCACGCGGTGAGGCCGGGCTCGTCTGCCAGACCAGCTTCAGGAACGGCGGCAGGTTGCGCAGCGCGCCGAAGCGCTCGCGGAGCGACCGGGGCGCCGGCGGCGTTCCGCCAAGTCCCTCCGTCAAGGGGCCGGCGCGGCCGCCCATGGTGTAGCTCCGTGGCATCCCTATGGGCTCAGCAATTCCTGCGCCCGCTCAAGAGCCTGCCCTACACCTCGAACCGCGCCACCACCGGCGCGTGGTCGCTGGTTCCCACCTCCGCGAGGACCTTGCAGGAAGTGGCCGCGCTGGCGAGGGCGTCGCTCGCCAGGACGTAGTCGATGCGCCAGCCGATGTTGCGCTGGCGCAGGTTGCGCCAGGGCGCCCACCAGGTGAAGAGGTTGTCGTTGTCGGGATCGAGCGCGCGGCCGACGTCGACCAGGCCGTGGCCGAGGAGCGCTCGAAGCAGCGCCCGCTCCTCGGGGCGCTGGCCGATGACGCCGGGCTTGCGCTCCTTGGGGTGGACGTCGCGGTCGGTGCGGGCGACGTTGATGTCGCCGCACAGGACGACGCCGGCGGCCTGCTGCGCGCAGCTCGCCGGCCCAGTCGCGCGAGGCGCGCGAGGAAGTCGCATCTTGGCCGGGTAGTCCTTGCCGCCGTTGGGGACGTAGACGGAGGCGACGACCAGGTCGCCCAGTCTCGGCGGCGACGATGCGCGTCTCGAAGTCGAAGGCGGGATGGCTGAACGTCGGCGCTTCGGGGAAGGCCTTCGCGACGCAGGCCGAGGCCACGCCCGAGTAGCCGCCGGCGCCGTGCCAGGTAGCACCAGTAGTCCGTCCAGGTTGCAGAGCGCTCGGGCAGCTGCTCGGGCGACGCTTTGATCTCCTGCAGGCAGACGACGTCCGGACGGTCGCGCGCCATCCATTCGAGGAACTGCGCCTGCGCGCGCGCGGATGCCGTTGACGTTCCAGGTGGCGACGGTGAGAGCCATGACGGACGGATGATACCAGGAGGCCGGGGGATCGCGTGAAGGCGTCCCATCCTATTGCCCACAGATTACCCGCAGGCCGTCACTCCCCGCTGGGCCTCGAAGCTCACCGGCTCCGCGCTGCGGGGCAGCCTCACGACGTGAATCGGCCGTTCAGCGACGATGCAGATGCAGTTGGGTGCGGGCGGAGCCTCCAGGAGATCCACGATCAGCTCGCCCCCGCTCCGGCGGGCGCCTCGGACGGTGACCTTGGAGACGCAACTCTGGGTCGGCATGGCCGCGGCGATCACCATGTCCTGCGTGAAATCGACCGCCGGGGGATCGGCCGGCAGCACGCCGCTGCCCTCGCGCAGACGATCCCAGAGAGCTTTCCAGGCGGCCTGGTCCCGGGCCACCTCACGGATCTCGCCGCCGCCCTGGCCCGGGATGGAGCGCTGGAGGATCGTTTCGAGGACGATCTCCGCGGGCGCCGTCTCAGCCTTGGGCTCGGGAGTGGCCGAGCCGCGACAGGCCAGGATCAGCAGACCTGCCGCGGCCAGGGCGAAGCGGGGGAGGAGGGACCTCACAGCGCTCAAGCCATCTCAGCCAGAGCCTCCTGGTCCTTCCGCTCGTGGCCCTGGAAGAGGATGCGGTTCCGGGCGTCCACGTAGACGAGCGACGGCTTGTGGGAACGGCAGTCGGCGTCCTCGTAGTCGGCGTAGGAGGCGAGGATGACGATGTCGCCCGGCCGGACCTTGTGCGCGGCGGCGCCGTTGATGACGATCTCGCCCTGGTCCGGAGTGCCGGAGATGACGTAGGTCGCCAAGCGCTCGCCGTTGGTGCAGTTGTAGATCTCCAGCTTCTCGTGGGGCACGAGGTCCGCCGCCTCCATGAGCACGGGATCGATGGTGATCGACCCCTGGTAGTGGAGGTCGGCGTCGGTCACCGTGGCGCGGTGGATCTTCGACTTCAGAAGCGTCCGTTTCATTCCTATCACCCTCCGGCGGCCGAGCTCTCGACCGTCAGTCGAATGTTGTCGATCAACCTCGCCCCCCCGATCCGCACGGCCACGGGAAGCACCAGATCGCCTTTTAGCGTTTCGATCGGGGCAAAAGTGTCCGCGTCTACGACATCGGCGTACTCTACTCTCGCAGCCGGCTCCGAATCCAGTACCTGCCGCAGGCACCGGCGAACCTCGTCGCCCCGGCGCTCGCCGGCGCCAATGAGACGGGCCGCCGCAGACAGCGATCGATAGAGCACGGATGCTCTCTCTCTCTCTAGTGCCGAGAGATAGGCATTGCGGGACGAAAGGGCGAGGCCGTCCGCCTCCCGCACCGTCGGTCCCGGAACGATCTCGATGGGCAGATGGAGATCGCGCACCATCTGCCGGATCACCGCGAGCTGTTGGGCGTCCTTCTCGCCGAACACGGCCACGTCGGCCCGCACCAGGTTGAAGAGGGCACAGACCACGGTGGCCACGCCGCGGAAGTGGCCGGGCCGGCAGGTCCCTTCGAGACCCAGGGCGGCGCCGGCCGGCTCCACGAACGTGGCATTGCCCGGCGGGTAGATCGTCTCCACGCCGGGGAGGAAGAGGAGGTCGCAGCCGGCGGCCTCCAGCATGGCCGCGTCCTTCTCCGGCTGGCGGGGGTAGCGGTTGAAGTCCTCGTGAGGCCCGAACTGGGTCGGGTTCACGAAGACGGAGGCCACCACCCGGTCCGCGTGCTCGCGGGCGATCCGCACCAGGGACAGGTGCCCCTCGTGCATCGCGCCCATGGTGGGTACGAAGCCGATCGTCTCCCCTTCCCGCCGCCAGGCTTCCACCCGGAGGCGCAGCTCGTCCTGCGTCCGTGCCGTGCGCATCAGCCGTAGAGCTTGGCCGGCTCGGGTTCGTGCCGCGGTACGGCTCCACCGTAGCTCTCCTCCGGTGCGGGGAAGCGCCCGGCGCGGACGTCGTCGGCGAAGCGGGCGATCCCCTCGCGGGAGAGCTTGCCCAACTCGGCGTAACGCCGTACGAAGCGGGGCGCGATCCGCTCCTCCAGTCCCAGGAGGTCGTGGTAGACCAGCACTTGGCCCGTGCACCCCGCCCCGGCGCCGATGCCGATGGTGGGGATCGAGAGCCTGTCGGTGATCTCGACCGCCAGGTCAGTGGGCACGCATTCTAGCACGAGGGAGAAGGCGCCGGCGGCCTCCACTTGCTCGGCCGCGTCGAGGATGAAGCGGCGCGCCGCCTCGTCCCGGCCCTGGACTTTGAAGCCGCCGAAGCGGTGGACGGATTGGGGGGTGAGGCCCAGATGGGCCATCACCGGCACCTCGGCCGCCGTCATGGCGGCGACCAGCTCGGGCCGGGCCCCCTCGATCTTCACGGCCTGGGCCCCGGCCTCCTTGACGAAGCGGATGGCGTTGCCGACTGCCTGGTCCGTCCCGAGATGGAACGAGCCGTACGGCATGTCGGCCACCAGCAGGGCGCGCTTGACGCCCCGGCGGACCGCCTTGGTGTGGTGGATCATCTCGTCCATGGTGACCGCCAGCGTGTCGGGGTGGCCCAGCACCACCATGGCGAGCGAGTCGCCCACCAGGATGACGTCCACTCCGGCGGCGTCGGCCGCGCGTCCCTGCGGAAAATCGTAGGCGGTGACCATCACCAGGCGGTCGTCGCGCTCGGGTGCCCTCGCGACCCAGGGAACCGTGATGCTCTTCGGTTCAGCCATTGCCAACTCTCCTTTCTGAGGCCAGAAAAGACAAAGCCCTTCCGCTTGCTTCAGACGGAAGGGCCGTTGGCAGGCCCGCGGGTTCACGGCTTGTCGTGCGCTGGTGCGAGGTGGCTGTCCCCGCCGGGGGATCAGGCCCTCGCGCGCAGGGCCGCGCCGCAGGGGGCGTTGAGCATCCGTCTCGGTCCTGCGACGCAGGATCCAAGCGGCAGAGAGATTGTGGCTGGTGTGAGCGGGGTTGTCAATGCGTCGGGGTCACCGCGGTCACCGCCCCCCCAGCGGCTGAAAGTACTCCGTCCCCTTGATGGGCTTCGACAGGCGATGCATCAGCTCGTCGAAGTCTTCGGGGCGCTGGGGGAAGTTCAGGTGACGAGTATCGACCACCAGGAGGGGGGAGCGGCTGTAGTAGTGGTAGTAGTGGTTGTAGGCGTCGATCAGCTCGGACAGGTATTGGGGGGAGATCGTCTTTTCGACCGTCCTTGCGCGCTTTCTGATGCGCTCCATGCAGGTGTCGAGGTCGGCCACGAGATGGATGACGAGGTCGGGCACGGGCACGTGGGGCTCCAGCAGGGCGTAGAGCTTGTCGAAGAGCATCAGCTCGTCGTCGGTCAGGTTCAGGTAGGCGAAGATGCGGTTCTTCCAGAAGGTGTAGTCCGCCACCAGGACGCGGTCGAAGAGGTCGCGCTGGGAGATGTCCTGCTGCTGCTTGTAGCGCGAGAGGAGGAAGTAGAGCTCGGTCTGGAAGGCGGCGCCGGGCCGGTCCTTGTAGAAGTCGCCGAGGAAGGGGTTGTCCACGTCCTCGAGGATCTTCACCCCCTCGAACCGGCGGGTCAGCATCTCCACCAGGGTGGTCTTGCCGACGCCGATGGGGCCGTCGACCGCCAGGTAGTGGAAACCGAGGGTGTCGGGCTTCAAGAGGCCAGCGCCGCGGCAGGGACGGCGAGTGCCGGTGCGATCGGGTTGTACAGGGTGTCGCGCTCGACCGGCACGAAGCCCGCCTCACGCACGATCCGCTCCAGCTCGGAGCGGGTGAGCTGCTGCGACGTGCCCGGCGCCGGCCATGTGGTAGATCTTCTCCTCGACGACGGTGCCGTCGATGTCGTCGGCGCCGAAACGCAGCGCGACCTGCGCCAGCTTGGGGCTGATCATCACCCAGTAGGCCTTGATGTGCGGGATGTTGTCGAGCATCAGCCGGGAGACGGCGATGTGCTGCAGGTCGCGTCACCCGCGGTGTGGTACTTGAGCCCCATGTAGTTGTTCTCGGGGTGGTAGGCCAGCGGGATGAAGGTGTGGAAGCCGCCGGTCTCGTCCTGCAGCTCGCGCAGGCGCAGCAGGTGGTCGACCTTGTGCTCGGGCCGCTCGACGTGGCCGTAGAGCATGGTGCAGTTGCTCTTGATCCCCAGCTGGTGGGCGGTGCGGTGGACCTCGATCCACTCGTCGGCGTCGAGCTTGCCGTCGCAGATGACCTCGCGCACTTCGGGGTGGAAGATCTCGGCGCCGCCGCCGGGGAGCGAACCCAGGCCGGCGTCGCGCAGCCGGCGCAGCACCTCTTCGATCGATAGCTTCTCGTGCTTGGCGAACCAGCCGATCTCGATGGCCGTGAAGGCCTTGAGGTGGGCGTTGGGGAAGCGTGCCTTCAAGCCGCGCAGCATCTCCTCGTACCACTCCATGGGCAGGTCCGGATGGAGGCCGCCCACGATGTGGAACTCGGTGACGTTGTTGCCTCCCTGGTCCGCGGCATGGGCGTAGACCTCGCTCGTGGCTCATCTCCCAGGCGTGGGACTCGCCCGGCAGGGCCGCGAAGCTGCAGAACTTGCAGTTGTAGGTGTAGACGCAGACGTTCGTCGGGTTGATGTGCCGGTTGACGTTGAAGTAGGTGACGTTGCCGTTGATCCTCCGGCGGACGGTGTCGGCCAGCTTGCCTAAATGGAGGAGGTGGGGCGTCGTCAGGCACGTCAGGGCGTCGGCCTCGTCCAGGCGGACGTTGTCACGCACCTTGGCGGCGATCTCGCGCAGTGGCGCGGGGAAGATCTCGGGGCGGATGGGGGACGTCTCGCTGCTCACGAGAGGAGTATATCAAGGGCCGTCGCGGCGAAGAGCCAGACCGAGAGAGCCCCATTGGCGTTGAAGAAGGCGGCGTTCAACCGCGACAGGTCCCCCGGCCGCACCACCCAGTGCTGGTAGAGGAGGAGGAGGAGACAGCCGGTCCACCCCACCCAGTACCAGGTCCCCAGGCCCGGAGGGTAGACCCGAGGGAGGAGGGCCAGGAGGGCGAGGGTGCCGGCGTGGAGGACGGCCGAGATCCACAGCGCTCCCTTCGCTCCGAAGCGGGCGGGGATGGAATAGAGCCCGGTCCGGCGGTCGAAGTCGAGATCCTGGAGGGCGTAGAGGACGTCGAACCCCGCCACCCAGGTGAGCACCGCTCCGGCGAGGATCAGGGGAGTGGCTCGAACGTCCCCGCGCACGGCGATCCACGCTCCCAGGGGCGCACCCGCGAGCGAGAGGCCGAGGATGAGGTGCGAGGCCCAGGTGAAGCGCTTGGTATAGGAGTAGAGGAAGAGGATGAGCAGGGCCAGGGGCGAGAGGGCCAGGGCCAGGGGATTGAGCTGCCAGGCGGCGAGCACCAGGAGGGCCGCGCTGGCCGCCACGAATGCCGTCACGGCCACGGGGGTCACCAACCTCGCCGGCAGTGCGCGGCCGGCCGTGCGGGGATTGGCGGCGTCGATCCTCCGGTCCACGAGGCGGTTGAAGCCCATGGCCGCGCTCCGGGCTCCCACCATGGCCACCACGATCCAGAGCACCGTCCGCCAAGGGGGCACACTCCCGGCGGCCAGCATCATGCCCAGGAAAGCGAACGGCAGGGCGAAGAGGGTGTGCTCGATCTTGATCATTTCGAGCACGGTTCTACTCTGCTGTACGATGCTTTTCGCGGTCATACGATAAGCTCTTCTCTTTCAAAGGTTTGGGCATCCCCCCGGCCTTTGATCTTTTCGCGGCAATACTCTAAGGTGCACATGTTGAGATTCTGCTGACGCGAAAGAGCCTCATGACCGACGCTAATCCTGATCTCGGGCCGCAACATGCCGCTAAGCGTACCGCGTTCCGGCTCACGCGGAGGCGTCCTTCCTCCTCTCTAAGATGCCGAGCGCCCCCTCCTGACCGGCTGTCGCAGGAAACCTCCGTTGTCTCCTCTCGCTTCGCCTCAAACCTGATGCGGCCCAGGTGCCGCATCAACGTCTAGGAGATTTATGCTATGAAAGTTTCGCTCAAGCTCCTGATCGTGATTCTTGGCGTCCTCTTGGTTCCTTCGGCTGCGCAGGCTTCCATCGGTGGGAATACGACCCCGCACTACAGCTATGCCCAAATCTTCTCGTCCAATTCAACCATCGATCTGGTTCCTACGACCAATGGCTCGGGCAACGTATGGGGAGTCAAGTGCATCTTCCCGAGCACCGCGGGAGGTGCCTCTCTCCTGGTCAAGTTCACCGTGGACGGTGGGACCACAAACTCGATCACCCTCGATCCCACCTTCCTGGAGACGGATAGCAGCGGCAGGTTTATGACGGGCTGGATTCCCATGGACATCGCGTTCAGCACCAGCATCCGCGTGCAGTTGAGCAACGTCAGCCTGGGGACGGCACGGGACGACTGCTGGGCCTCCTGGGGCACTAACTAGCCGCCAGGTACGCCCGGGGACAACTGTCGCAGTCGCAGAGCACCTAGCTATCCGCGCGGTGACCCGATTGCCCCGGGCGGGAACGCGGCTTACCGTGAATGGATGTCGAGGAGTCTGAACGGCTGGATACCGAAGCTCTCGATGTCGACCGTGCCGGCAGTGATGCTCACCTTGGCCGCGGCGATGAACTTGCCTTCCCCTTTGCCGCTCCGGTCTAGGTGGATCTCGACGTAGCTGAAAGAGTAGTCCTTGGTGAGAGCGTCGTTGACGAGCTCCCGGAAGGAGAGCGGCCGGTCGATCATGAGGCGAACCACACGCCCGCCCTTGCCATCCGGCCGCGAGGTGGCGGCGGCGATGGGATAGCCGAGGCCGCCACCGACGCGGATGTATCCGGCCTCGAGGTCCCAGAGAGCATCCCGCAGGGCGTCGGGGCCCTTTTGGGCGAGGATCTGCTTCAGCTTCGCGACCTGCGCTTCGGAGGAGTAGTGGTCGATGTGGATCACCACCGGTGCGGTGCCGCCCCCTTCCAGGCTGGCGAGGACGGCGGTGAACTGATCCGGGTGAGACTGCGCCAAAACGGCACCCGGGATCAGGGGCAGGGCGAGGACGACGACGAGTTGACCGATGAGGCTCCGGCGGTTTTTTCTCTCTTGTTGTGGTTGCATGATGTCCTTCCATCCTGTTTGAAGTTCACTTCTGAAAGAGTGCAAACCTCGCGCCGGAAAAGGATCAACCCTGGAGCGTGGGCTCCAGGGTTGTGAGGGGTACGGCGTGCGCGGGTTTCAGTGCGGAGGCCGATTGCGGTAGTCGTCGTCGCGGTCGTAGCCGTCGTAACGATCGTTCTGATCGTAACGGTCGTACCCGCCCCGGCCGTAACGCCCCCAGCGGTCATAGCCGGAGCGGCCGTAGTAGCGGGAGAGCTCGGTCATGAGGCTGTAGATCCGCTCCATGCCGTGATCGATGTAGCCGCGCGGATGGACGTACCGCATCGTCTCGCCCAGCCGGTAGAAGGTTCGCTCCAGCTCCGCGAACTCGATCGCGGTGCGCCGGGGATCCCGGCGGTAGCTCTCCACCAGGCCGTGGAAGCGGTCGGCCCGCCCGTAGAGCTGGTAGAGGTCGTTGAGCATCTGCGCCTCGTAGCGGTCCGGCCGCCGGTTGTTGCGCGCGGCCTCACGGTAGATGGAGCGAGCCGTGACGTCGATGTCGTGGGCCAGCGCGGAGACGCGGTCCATGTGGCCGTAGTCGGGGTAGCGGTCGCGGTATCGGTCCGGGTTGCCATAGCCCCCATACTGCGCCTGGAGGGCAGGCGCCAGCATCAGGGCGAGCAGGGCGGTGGCGATCAGAGTGTTGCGTTTCATGTCGGTGACTCCTCTCCTTGTTGACACCCCACCTATAGGGCAAAGTCGATGCCAGGGGATAGAAACATTGAAATGAAAGGAGTTGTCTGGATCGCCGGGACGAGTGAACCGTGGCAAGCGTCCTCCCGAGAGGACGCTTGTGGTCCTTTCAGGCTGCTTGGTTGAGGACACGGTCTTGGGAGGCGGCGAGGTGGCGCATCTCCGTCCGCCGCTTCCAGAGCTTGTAGATCGCCGGGTAGACCAAGCAGCTCCAGCAGGAACGAGGTCACCAGCCCGCCGACCATCGGCGCCGCGATCCGCTTCATGACGTCCGCTCCCGCCGAGGTGGACCACATGATGGGCATCAGGCCCATGAAGGCGGCGCAGACGGTCATCATCTTGGGCCGCACCGCTTGACCGCGCCGTGGACGATCGCCTCGTCAACGTCGGCCGCGAGTGCGCAGCCGCCCCTCGCCGCTTCGCCTCGTCCTAGGAGAGGTCGAGGAAGAGCAGCATGAAGACGCCGGTCTCGGCGTCGAGGCCCATGAGCGCGATCATCCCCACCCAGGCCGCGATCGAGACGTTGTAGTCCGAGGAGGTACATGAGCCAGACCGCGCCCACGGCCGAGAAGGGCACCGCCAGCATCACGACCAGCGCCTTGAACGGGGACCGCGTGTTCACGTAGAGCAGGACGAAGATCAGGACCAGGGTGATGGGCACCACGATCTTCAGCCGCTCGCGCACGCGCAGCATGTTCTCGTACTGGCCGCTCCACTCCAGCGAGTAGCCCCGTGCGGCAGGGCGACGTGGTCGCGCACCACCCGCTTGGCCTCCTCCACGTAGCCGCCGATGTCGCGGCCGGCGATGTCCACGTAGACGTAGCCGGCCAGCAGGCCGTTCTCGTTGCGGATCATGGAGGGGCCGCTGCACGATCTGGAGGTCGGCGACCTGGGCGAGCGGCACCTGCGCGCCGGTGGGGGTCGGCGACCAGGACGCGCGCCAGCGGGTCGAGGTCGTCGCGCAGCTCGCGCGGGTAGCGCACGTTGACCGGGAAGCGCGCGCGGCCCTCGATGGTGGTGGTGACGTTCTCGCCGCCGATGGCGGACATGATCACCGTCTGCATCTGTGCCACGGTGAGCCCGTAGCGGGCGAGCTGGTCGCGCCGCGGCTCGAAGTCGACGAAGTAGCCGCCGGCCACGCGCTCGGCGAAGACGCTGCGCGTGCCGGGGATCTTGCGCAGCAGCGCCTTCCAGAGTCTCGCCCGATGCGCTCGATCTCCTTGAGGTCGGCGCCGAAGACCTTGATGCCGACGGGCGTGCGCACGCCGGTGGTGAGCATGTCGATGCGGTTCTTGATCGGCATGGTCCAGGCGTTGGTGGTGCCGGGGATCCGCAGCGCCCGGTCCATCTCGTCCACCAGCTCCTCCTAGGAGATGCGGTCGGGCCAGAAGCGGCGCGAAGGCGGGCTTCAGCCAGTCGGGCGCCCAGCCGGAGTACCAGCGCGGCTTTGGGCCGCCATGCGCGCTCGGGCTTCAGGACGACGGTCGTCTCCATCATCGAGAACGGCGCGGGGTCGGTCGAGGTCTCGGCGCGTCCGGCCTTGCCGAAGACGCGCTCGACCTCGGGGAACGCCTTGCAGGATGCGGTCCTGGGTCTGCAGGAGCGCGGCTGGCCTCGGTGACGGAGATGCCGGGCAGCGTGGTCGGCATGTAGAGGATCGTCCCCTCGTTGAGCGGCGGCATGAACTCGTGGCCGAGCCGGAGGTAGACGGGGACGGTGGTGACCACGACCAGGGCCAGGCGGCGAGCGATCACCGTCCACGGCTGGCGCAGCACGAAGCGGCAGGCCGGCTCGTAGACCCGGAAGAGGGCGCGGCTGATCGGGTGGCGCTCCTCGGGATAGTAGGTGCCCACCGTGACCTGCGTCGCCAGCCGCGCCAGCCAGCGCGGCCGGAAGGTGAACGGGTCCATGCGCGTGAACAGCATGCGCAGCGCGGGGTCGAGCGTGATGGCGAGCAGCGCGGCGATCGCCATGGCCAGGTTCTTGGTCTAGGCCAGCGGCTTGAACAGCCGGCCCTCCTGGTCCACCAGCGTGAAGATGGGCAGGAAGGCGACCGCGATCACCAGCAGCGAGAAGAAGACCGAGGGGCCCACCTCCAGCAGCGCCTCCAGGCGCACCTGGTGGAAGTCGCCCTGACGCCCGCCCGCCTGCCAGTGCTCGAGCTTCTTGTAGGCGTTCTCCACCTCGACGATGGCGCCGTCCACCAGCACGCCGATGGAGATGGCGATGCCGGCCAGCGACATGATGTTGGACGGAGATGCCCAGGAAGCACATGGGGATGAAGGCGAGGAGCACGGAGACGGGGATGGTGAGGATGGGCACGATGGCCGACGGGATGTGCCAGAGGAAGACCAGGATCACCAGGCTGACGATGATCATCTCGATCACCAGCTCGTGCTTGAGGGTGTCGATCGCGCGCTGGATCAGGTCCGAGCGGTCGTAGGTGGTGACGATCTCGACGCCCTCGGGCAGCGACGGCTGGAGCTCCTCGAGCTTCGCCTTCACCCGCCCGATGACCTCGCAGCGCGTTCTCGCCGTGGCGCATCACCACGATGCCGCCCACTGCGTCGCCCAGGCCGTCGAGGTCGGCGACGCCGCGGCGCATCTCGGGCCCCAGCGCCACCCGGGCCACGTCGCGCAGCAGCACCGGCGTGCCGCGTCGGTCCGATCTTGAGCACGATCTGCTCGAGGTCCTCCGGACGTCTTCACGTAGCCGCGGCCGCGCACCATGTACTCGCGCGCCGCTGAACTCAGGAGGCGCCCGCCCACCTCGTTGTTGCGAGCGGCGGACGGCCTCGACCACCTGATCGAGCGGCGAGGCCGTAGGCGGCCAGGCGGTTGGGATCGACGGTGACCTGGTACTGCTTGACGAAGCCGCCGAGGGCCGCCACCTCGGCCACCCCGGGCACCGACTGCAGGGCGTAGCGCAGGGTCCAGTCCTGAAAGGAGCGCAGGTCGGCCAGCGAGTGCTTGCCGGAGTCGTCGACCAGGGCGTACTGGAAGACCCAGCCGACGCCGGTGGCGTCCGGGCCCAGCTCGGTCTGCACCCCCTCGGGCAGGCGGGACTGGATCTTCGACAGGTACTCGAGCACCCGCGAGCGCGCCCAGTAGATGTCCGTGCCGTCCTGGAAGATGACGTAGACGTAGGAGAAGCCGAAGTCCGAGAAGCCGCGGACGGCCTTGACCTTCGGGGCGCCCCAGGAGCGCGGTGACGATGGGATAGGTGACCTGGTCCTCGACGATGTCCGGGGAGCGGTCCCAGCTGCGAATAGACGATCACCTGCGTGTCCGAGAGGTCGGGGATGGCGTCGAGGCGGATCTGGCGCAGAGCCCAGATGGCGATCACGACCAGCGCCGCCACCCCGAGCAGGACGAAGGCGCGGTTGCGGGCGGAAAAGGCGATGATGCGGCGGATCACGGGGCACCTCCTCCGGGGGAAGCCGCGGGAGGCAGAGCCTGGATGGCGGCGCGCAGGCGGGACTCGGAATCGAGCAGGAAGTTGGCGCGCACCGCGACCCGCTCGCCCTCGGCCACCCCGGAGAGGACCACGGCCTCGCCGTTCGCGCGGCTGCCGATCCGCACTTCCCGCGGCTCGAAGGCGTTCCCCTGCTGCACGAACACCACCTGCCGCACGCCCGTGTCGATCACTGCGGAGTCGGGGATCACGATCCCCTCCCGCGTCTCCAAGTCGGGGATGACGTCCACGTACATCCCGGGCTTGAGAGCGAGGCCGGGATTGGGGAGCTCGAGCCGCGCTTTCAAGGTCCGGGTCGCCGGATCGACGGTCGGATAGACGAAGGTCAACCGGCCGGTGAGGTGGGTGCCGGGGCCATAGGGGAGCACGACGAACGCCTTCGCGCCCAGTCGTAGGTCGCGGCTCTCGTACTCATAAAAATCGGCCTCCACCCAGACCCGGGAGAGATCGGTGACGGTGAGGAGGTCCATCCCCGGCGTCACCTGCTGCCCCTCGAAGATCTCCTTGCCGGTAACGTAGCCGGAGACCGGAGCGGTCAGCGTGACCGTGCGCTGGGCAATGCCGGTGCTCTCCAGGCGGGCGATCGTGCTCGCGGGCACGTCGAACAGCTCCAGCCGGCGGCGGGCGGCGGCCAGCAGGTCGTCGCCCCCCCGGCGCACCTCGGGCAGAGAGGACTGGGAGAAGCGCCCCGCGGCCTCGCGTGCCCGCAGGAATTCCTCCTGCGAGGCGAGCAGCTCGGGGGAGTAGAGCGACAGCAGCGGCTGGCCGGCCCGCACCGCTTGCCCGGTTGAGTTGACGTAGAGCTTCTCGACCCAACCGGAGATCTTGGTCTGCACCCGGCGGACGCGGGTCTCGTCCGGCATCACCACCCCGGCGGCGCGGGTGGTGCGGGTGAGCGAGCGGCGAGCGGCCACCGCCGTCTGCACCCCGGCCAGCCGCATCCCCTCGCCCGCCACCTCGACCGGCGCATGCTCCGGGACCGCGCCGGAGACGGGGCCCTTCAGCTCGTCGGCGTAGACGGGCACGTAGTCCATGCCCATCTCGTCCTTGGCTGGCACCGGGGAGGTGATCGAGGGATTCATGGGATTGCGATAGAAGAGGATCTTCCGTCCGGTCGCCTGGGCCTGCGCGGACGGGGCGGGCTTCTCTTCCTTCTTCTTTTCAACGGGCACCAGACGCATGCCGCAGATGGGGCAATCCCCGGGCTTGTCCGAGTGGTAGTCCGGGTGCATCGGGCAGTAGTACTGCTGGGCGGCCTCGCGAGCTTCCCAGTGGCAGGCGACGGGAGCCACCAGGAGCGCGGCCACGAGCAGGACGAGCGCTGATCGGATCAGGATCTTGAGCTTCATGGGTGGCCTCCGGTCAACGCCTCCAGCCCGGCCCAGGCGGTGTAGCGGTCCGCCTCGCGGCGGGCGAGCTGCACCCGGGCCTCCAGCCAGAGGTTGAAGTCCTCGACGAGGTTGGAAAAGTCGCCGCGGCCGGCGAGGTAGGAGGTGCGGGCGGCGTCGAAGGTGGCGCTGCTCTGCGGCACGATCCCCTCGCGGTAGCGGACGATCTGGAGCTCGGCACGGCGCTGATCCGAGGCGAGGCGGGCCACCTCGGCGCGGGTTTCGGCCTCCGCAGCGCGCAGCTCCTGGCGGGCCGCCTCCAGCCCGGCCTCGGCGGCACGGATCAGCGGCTCCTGCCTCTCGCGCTTGCGCAACGGCAGCTCGACCGCCAGGCTGAGCATGAGCACGGGACCGAGCGGGCCGCGGGTGGCCAACGCCGCGTTGGGGGTGAAGTCGGGCTTGAGGTCGAGCCGCGCCGCGGTGAGCCGGCGCTCGGCCGTGGCCACCGCCGCCCGTGCCATCCGCACCTGGGTGGATTCGGCCGGCGTGGACGGAGCGGCGACTTCCGGCAAGGAGGTGACCGGACCCAGGGGTGAGTCCCCGAGGCGGTCGAGCCAGCGGTTGAGCTGGGCGACCAGGGCGCGCCGCTCGGCGTGGTGATCCTCCAGCTCCTCCTCCAACCGGGTCACCTGGAGCTGGGCCTTGAGGAGATTCTCCTGCTCGGCGCCGCCGGAGGAGTAGCGCGCCTTGGCCGTGGCGGCGAGCAGGTCGGTCAGCTCGCGGCCGGCCTCCAGGGTTTTCTGCTCCTGGTCGACGGCATAGAGACGGGCGTAGAGGGAGCGGACCTCGCGGGTGATCCGGCGTTCGACGTCCGCCACCTCGCTCTCGCGCTGGGCGGTCTCGGCGCGGGCGGTCTCGGCACGGGCCCGGCGCTTGCCGGGGTAGGGCAGCGGCTGGCTGACCTGGACTCCGGCCATCGACATGTCCTCGGTACCGATCGTGTAGTTGGGGAAATCGGCCATCTGCACGAGCGGCTCGATCGTGGGATCTGCGAGCGCCGCGGCCGGGCTCTCCATCTCCCGCGCCGCGGTCTGGCGGGAGCGGGCGGCAGCGAGGTCGGGGGACTTTGCCAGCGCCTCGGCCACCAGCTCGTCCACCGTCACGGACGGCCCGTGCGAGAGGTCGTCCATCTGGGCCACCGCGGGCAGGGCCATCGCGACAGCCAGGGGAAAAATCAAATGACAGCGGAACATCGGCTCCTCCAGGCAACAAGGTTGTTTGCGGCCGTGCCTTGCGGCGCGGCAGGGCACACCTCTCCTGGGGAGCGCTAAATCAGGAAAACGGAATTGAGCGTGTAGAGGCCGATCCCCTCATGCAGGAGGGGTGGAGCGGAGGGCGGCTCCGGCGTCGGCGCCGCGGCCAGGGGCTCGCCGGGGAGATCCAGAGCGGTCAATGCCACGGCCACGGGCGAGGAGGAGGCTACCGCTCGCGAGCCCGGCAGGGGTGCCAGGGTCTTGAGGGACTCACAACAGGAAGGCGCTTTGATCGCCAGAGAATCACCGGTGCGACAGCAGGACATCACGCTCCGCGACGGGCAGAGTGGCCCGCACGAGGCGAGCAGCATCGCCGGCAACCCGGCCAGGATGACCAGGAGAGCCAGGAGGGCGATGCAGGTCCGGCGATCGAGCTTCATGGGCACATTCTACGGTCTTTCCCCGATTTCGCACCCTCTCTCAAAACGGGAAGATGCGTCTCCCGGGGTGGGCTCCATCCCCACCCGAGCGGGCGGGGAGAGACATCCAGAACAAGCCTAAACGACGGATCTCTATTCCTCAAGTGTCTGCGATGTCTGGGCTTGCGGCTTCTTCAGTGTGCCGCAAAACTCACGAGGAGTGCTGCAAACGCCCAGGAAACTGCTGCAAAATTCGCGAGGGCCCGGCCAAAACTCACGAGATCTCGTAACGCCCTCCCGAATTCTGTTGCAGCCCTCGCGAGGGCGCACTCAGATTTCGCGAGGGCGCAGCCGAAATTCGCGAGGGCTGCAACAGATTTCCCATGATTTGCAACAGATTTCCCGAGCTCGAAGGCCCGGCACCCCTCACCCCCAGCGCAGCCCCGGCTCTCCTGACTCGGGAATGCCGAAGCGGTCCAGCAGCCGCAGGGCGTAGTGATCGAGGAAGCGGCCGAGGTCCTCGCCGCCGATGTAGAAGGCCGGGACGGGGGGAAGGATCACCGCCCCGGCGAGGATCAGGCGGCGCATGTTCTCGATATGGACCAGGCTGTAGGGGGTCTCGCGAAACCCCAGCACCAGGGGCCAGCGCTCCTTCAAAGCCACGGCGCCCGCGCGATGGACGAGCGTCCGGGCCGAGCCCGTCGCAAGCGCCCCGAGAGTACCGGCGCTGCAAGGCAGGACGGCCGTGCCCGTGAGGCGGTACGAACCGGAAGCGACCGGAGCGTCCAGCTCATTGTCCCGATGAATCCGAACCTTCCCCCGCGCCTCGGGGTCCGGCACCGCGGCCGCCAGGAGATCCGCCCCGCCGGTCTTCTCCTCACCGAGCTCGTGCCGCAACACCTGGCTCGCCCCCGCCGACACCACCAGATGGATGCGCTCGATCTCCGGATGAGCCGCGAGGCGCCCCAGCACGTGTCGGGGGAGCAGCATGCCGGAGGCGCCAGTGACGAGGAGGGCGAGGCGGTGGGGCATGGGGAGGATCGTATTATGGGGCTCCCCAGAAATGAAAAAGGGACACAAAAGACATAAGGGACACAAAGGACATCGAGGATAACTACAACACTGCTGCTTGTCCTTGAGGTCCCTGTTGTCCTTTGAGTCCTTTTTGTCCTTTGGGTCCTTTTTCCCCCTACAGCGGAAAGTCCAGGTTGTACACCCACCGCCCCCGCTGGACGGCGAGGAGGAGGCTGCCGCGGTCGAGGCCGCGGAGGACTTCGCGGCCCAGGAGCTCGGCGGAGCCGGTCTCCTGGCCGTTGGCGCTGAGGATGACGTCGCCGGTGCGCAGGCCCCGCTCGGCGGCCACGGAGCCGTTCGCCACCTGGCGGATGGCGAGGCCCCCGCGCGCCGGCTCCACCCGCAGGCCCACCGCACGCTCCAGCATCTCGAGGCCCAGGCCCTGGGGTGGGTGCACCGCCTTCAAGCCCAGCTTGAGCGTCCGCTCGCCCCGCCGCACCTCCAGCTCCACCGGGCTGCCGGGCGACGCCGTGTAGAGGGCGGTCGTCACGTCCTCGCGGCTGGTCACGGGATGGCCGCCGGCGGCGACGATCACGTCCTTCTCCTGGAGCCCGGCGGCAATGGCGGGCGAGTCCGGATAGATCTTGAACACCAGGGCGCCCCGCTTGGCGCCGATGCCGGAGCGCCGCGCCAGCTCGGGATCCACGGTGAGCAGCCGGGCCCCGGACCAGAGCGGCTGCAGCTCGCCGAAGCGCAGCAGGTCGTCCACCACCCGCCGGGCGCGGTCCGCCGGAATGGCGAAGCCGATGCCCGTGGCTCCCGAGATGATGGCGGAGTTGATGCCGATGACGTCGCCCCCCACGTTGACCAGGGGGCCGCCCGAGTTGCCGGGGTTGATCGAGGCGTCGGTCTGCAGGAAGTCGGTGAACAGCCGCTCCCCCCGCTCGGAGGGGACCGTCCGCCCCATGGCCGAGAGGACGCCCGTGGTCACCGTGTTGGAGAGGCCGAAGGGATTGCCGATGGCGATCACCGACTCGCCGATCATCAGGTCGGAGCTCTTCCCCAACGGGATGGCTGGCAGGTTCGACGCCTTGACCTTGAGCACGGCGAGGTCGGCGTCGCGGTCCGCTCCCAGAAGGTCGGCTTGCAGCTCCCGGCCGTCGAGGAGGGTGACGGTGATGCGGGAGGCACCCTCGACGACGTGGGCATTGGTGACCACGACGCCGTTGCGGTCGATGATGAAGCCGGAGCCCAGCGACTGGGCCTGGCGCTCGGTGCCATAGCCGAAGATGCCGAAGAAGGGGTCCGCCTCGCGCACCGTAGACTCGGCGGAGATGTTCACCACCGCCGGCGCCACCTTCTCCACCACCGCCACCAGAGGGGTACGGCGGGCGGACTGCGGCGTCTGGGCAGCGGCCAAGCTCGTCAGGCAAAGGATGAGAAACAGGCTGAAAATCGTCGTAGGTCGTCTCATGGCCCTTAGGGTAATATGGGAATCCCCTGCGGGGGAATCACGGTTGCTTCTCTCCGGGCCACCCCGCGGGTCACTGCGATGGCAGTGACTGCGCCAAGGGCCCTTCCTGAAGAAAAACGCCCTGCGCGACTCAGGGTTCCGAACCGAAAGGAGGTTCTCCATCGTGTCTGTCCGAATCAGTCTGTTGCTGTGCGGCCTGCTGACCGTGGCCACCGCGACCGCGGCCCACGCCGCCGCCGGCGACGTCTTTCCCTATCCGGTCCACGAGACCACCCTGGCCAACGGCCTGAAGGTGGTGGTCATCCCCTACGACAGCCCGGGGACCGTGGCCTATTACACCGTGGTCCGCACCGGCTCGCGCGACGAGGTCGAGGCCGACCACAGCGGCTTTGCCCACTTCTTCGAGCACATGATGTTCCGCGGCACCGACAAGTACTCGGGAGACAAGTACAACGACCTGCTCAAGAAGATGGGCGCCGACTCCAACGCCTTCACCACCGACGACAATACCGTCTACCACATCGTCGGACCGACCAGCGAGCTGGCCACCATGATGGACATCGAGTCCGACCGCTTCAAGAACCTGAAGTACAGTGAGGACGCCTTCCGCACCGAGTCCCTGGCCGTCCTCGGCGAGTACAACAAGGGCGTCTCGAACCCCGTGCAGCCGATGTTCGAGAAGCTGCGCGACCTCGCCTACGAGAAGCACACCTACAAGCACACGACGATCGGCTTCGTGGCCGACATCAAGGCGATGCCCGGCTACTACGACTACAGCCGCCAGTTCTTCAACCGCTTCTACCGCCCGGAGAACGTCGTCCTGCTGGTGGTCGGCGACGTCCAGCCGCAGAAGGTCGTCGACATGGCCAAGCAGTACTACGGCGACTGGAAGCCGGGCTACAAGGCGCCCGCCATCGTCCCCGAGCCGCCGCAGAAGCAGGCGAAGAAGGCCCACCTCGACTGGCCGAACCCCACTCACCCCTACGTGCTCGTCGGCTACCACACGCCCGCTTTTTCCACCAAGACCCTGGATTCCGCGGCCCTCAACATGATCGGCGACCTGCTGTTCAGCGAGTCGGCCCCGCTCTTCCAGGAGCTGGTGGTCAACAAGCAGTGGGTGGACTTCGTCCAGGGAGGGCCGGGCGACAACCGCGATCCCAACCTGTTCATCATCTTCGCCCGGGTCAAGTCGGAGGACCTGATGCCCAAGGTCAAGGAGACGATCGACCGCTACGTCAAGCAGCTCGCGACCGAGCCGGTCGATCCGAAGCGGCTGGAGCGGGGCAGGTCGCACCAGCGCTACGCCTTTGCCCTGGGGCTCGACACCCCCGGCAACGTGGCCGGTCAGGTGGCCGAGATCCTCGGCCTCTCCGGTGACGTCCAGGACTTGAACCGGCGCTTCGCGCAATACGACAAGGTAACCCCGGCCGACGTCCAGCGGCTCGCCCGCGACACGTTCCGGCCCGAGAACGAGACCGAAGTGACCCTTTCCCACCCGGCTGCCCAGCAGAAGCCCGCCGCCGGCCAGGGCTCGCAGGGAGGTGCCAGCCATGAGTAGGAATCCCAGGATGATCCTCGCCGGCGGTCTGCTGTCGCTGGCCCTCGTCGCCAGCACCGCCTGGGGCCAGCAGATCGCGACCATGACCGCTTCCGACGCCAGCTCGGGCCTCGAGGTGGTCGAGCTGCCCAACGCGAATTCGCCGCTGGTCTCCATCCGCCTGCAGTTCGCCGTCGGCTCGATCCACGATCCCGCCGGCAAGGAGGGGCTCGCCGAGCTGACCGGCGTCATGATTGCCGACTCGGGCACTGCGAAGCGCTCCTACGCCGACCTGGTCGAGGCCCTCTACCCCATGGCGGCCGCGATCAACAGCAACGTCGACCGCGAGGTGACGCTGATCGCCGGCACCGTCCATCGCGACAAGCTCAATGACTACACGGCGCTGCTGGAGGAGGCCTTGCTCACCCCCGGCTTCTCCCAGAGCGACTTCGACCGCAACAAAGAGCAGCTCTCTGCCGCCCTCACCAACAACCTGCGCAGCAACGACGAGGCCCTGGGCCTGGAGCTGCTGCAGAACAAGATCTACGAGGGCCATCCCTACGGCCACTCGCCCGTGGGCACGGTGGAGGGCCTCAAGAACATCACCCTCGACGACGTCAAGGCCTTCTACAAGGAGCACTACACCCAGGCCAACCTGATGTTGGGCCTGGCCGGTGGCTACTCCAAGGCCTACCGTGCCAAGCTCCAGCAGGATCTCGCCGCCCTGCCCAAGGGGGTCGCGAGTGCCAAGGACCTGCCGCCGGCGCCGAAGGTCGAAGGCCGCAACTTCACCATCGTCGAGAAGCAGACCGGCTCGGTGGGCATCCACTTCGGCTTCCCGCTGCCCATCAACCGCGCCGACCCCGACTACTACCCGCTGATGGTGGCCAACAGCTTCCTCGGCGAGCACCGCACGTTCAACGGCCGGCTGATGGTCCAGCTCCGCGGCAAGCGGGGCTTGAACTACGGCGACTACTCCTACATCGAGTACTGGGCCAATCCGCCGTTCACCAACAACCCGACCCCCAACGTGCCCCGGCGCCAGCAATACTTCTCGGTCTGGATCCGTCCGGTGGTGCCCGTCGACGCCCAGTTCGCCCTCCGCGACGGCCTCTACGAGGTGCAGCGTCTGCGGGACAAGGGGATGACGAAGGAGGAGTTCGAGCTGACGCGGGACTTCGTCCTCAACTACTCGAAGCTCTGGGCCCAGAGCCAGTCGCGGCGCTTGGGTTTCATGATGGACAGCAAGTTCTACGGTATGCCCTACTACATCGACGAGATCGACGCGCGGCTCAAAAAGCTGACGGTCGACGACGTCAACACGGTGATCAAGAAGTACCTCCAGACGGACAACTACGAAGCCGTCTTCGTCACCGCCAACGCCCAGCAGCTCAAGGACACCCTGCAGAAGGACGATCCCAGCCCGAAGACCTACAACGCCCAGCCCGAGCCCGAGGTCGCCGAAGCCGACAAGACGATCCAGGCCCTCAAAGTGAAGCCGACGTCGGTCGAGATCTTGCCGATCGACCAGGTGTTCCAGAAGTAACGGTTATTCCAGTCTGAAATACCGCGGCGAGGGGCCGAGATCCACCTCGGTCCCTGCCACGGGCAGCTCCTCCCCGTCCCGACTGGTCATCCCAGCTATGGGACAGGGGAGCGTAGCCTTGACCGTCCCCCCCGCGCTCCACCCCACCACGATCTCATCGTCGGCCCGACGGAACCGGTACAGTCGGGCAGGCGGTGGTGCCGGCAGGACCTTCTCCAATCGAGCCCCGTCCAGCTCGCGGATCAGAGTCTTCAATGCCAGGAAGGACGGACGCCTGCGGGGATTCTCCGGATCGGCAGGATCGACCAGCCCGTATCCCCGCGCGACGACTTGCCACCAGAAGACCCGCTCGACGAGCCCTGTCCCCAGGGCCAGCAGGTAGTAGCGGACGAGATGATCCGCCTGCGTCTCCTCGTCCACGGACACGTCCCGGCCCGCGGGGGAGTGGGGTCCTTCACGCAGAGGCCAGTTGACCTCAGTGATCCAGCAGCGGCCCGCGGCGTTTTTGGCGGTGTCGGCGATGGCCTTGAGGAGGACCACCTTGTCCTCGGTGTCGAGCCCGGCCTGCCGGTTCTCCGGGGCTCCCCGGCGGTCGACGTAGAGGAGGGCCGAGACGGCGTCGAAGTGGAAACCGGGACGGCGGAGGTTGAGCACCCCGGCCGTGACATGGTATTCGAAGTCGATCACGGACGGACCCAGCAGCTCGACGCCGGGCTCGCGCCGTAGGACCTCCTCGGCCGTCCTCACCAATCCCACGTACTCCTGGAGGTTCCACACTCCCCACTTGCTGCGGTTGATGGCCTGGCCGATCTGGAAGCGGACGCCGTAGGGCGCGAAGCGGGGGCCGATCTCCTCCAGGGCTTGGCGCCAGCGGGCGGGATTGCGCACCAGCTCCCGGTTCTGGGGCAGGGCGAAGGTCAGCTCGCATCCTTTTTCATGAAGGGCCCGGGCCAGCTCCTCCTCGACGTCGTGATCGTCCTCCCAGGGGTGGAGACGCAGGAGGACATGGCGGACTCCTAGCTCCTTCACCAGCTCGACCGGCGCTTCCGGAGCCTCGGGCCAAGGGCGGACGCAGACGCCGATCCCCCTGAAATCCACCGGTTGCGTGTGCAGACGGCCTTTGAGCTCGCGATAGCGCCGCCAGATCTGCGGCAGGGCTGAAGCCACGGCCGCGGCCTCCCCGGCGTGGGCGCCGAGATCCGCCAGTCGCACCCGCAGCTTGTCGAGCCTCCCGGCATGCTGGTGGGGCTGGTCCGAGAGATGGTCCCACACTACCTTGTCCCGCGCTCCGGCGCCGGCCGGGGCTTCGGGGATGTGGGCGTGGGGAGGACGGGGGAGGACCAGGTGCTTCAGCCGGTCGCGCCATCCCCGCACCCGCTTCTTCGACTCGTTCTTGAACATGAACCCCCGCTGGTAGGCGAGATACCGGCTCCGCCCCCGGATCCCTCCTTCCCCCCAGTAGCTCGCCAGCAGCAGCTCCTGATGCTCCGGCCGGAACAGGGCCAGACGGGAGAGGTCCCGCAGGCGCTTGGAGACACCCGGCGGCCGTCCCAGGCGGGTACGGTTGAGGTCCACCAGGTAGAGTGCGGTGGGCCGGCCGTCCTCTCCGAAACGGAGGAGGACGTTCCCACCGGACAGATCCCGGTGCCAGAATCCGGCGTCGTGGAAGCGGCGCACGGTCCGTCCCAGAGCCGTGACGAAGCCTTGGAAATCCACATGGGGAAACCGCGCCCTCTCCTCCCCCGCGGCCGCGGCGCGGAAGAGGTAGCGCGCCTCGGTGACGTCCGGCAGGTAGCGGCAGACGTAGAAGGCCGGTCCCGCCTCGCTCTCCGCTTCGAGGAGCATCACGGGCTCGGGGGTGAGGAGCCCCGCATCGAGGAGCGCCGTGGCCACACGCCAGCTCTTCGTGGCCTTGCTCCCCGAGAGGCGCCGCCGGAGCCGGTCGCGCAGACCGCGGTGGCGGAACTGCTTGACCACCACCTCGATCGGTCCGGCCACCGTCTCCAGCCGGGAGACGTAGAGATAGTTGCGCCCCCAGTGCAGGGTCTTCAGGGCCGCCCCGGGATCGGTCAGCCGCTCGATCGCCCGGGCCAGGTCCACGGGCCGCAGCTCCGGCGTCAGCTCGCCGGTCCAGCCGGGGAGGGAGAACCGCTCGGCCGGGGGGTGAGGGTCCAGTCAGACCTCCACGACGTCGAAGCGCTCGTGGTGCAGCTCGGGGTCGCTCTGGATGAGGATGTGGACGCCGAGCGAGCGCTCCAGCTCGTCGAGGATGGCCCGCTCCTCCTGCTGCAAGGCGCGGGCGATCTCGGGATGGACGCGCAGCAGCAGCTCCGAGTTGCCCGTGCGCCCCTTGAGGTGGAGCAGCTCCTTGCGCAGGTTGAGGCAGATGGTGGCGGTCGACTTGATCCGCCCGCGGCCGGAGCAGTAGGGGCAGTGCTGGGTGAGCAGGCGCTCCAGGTTGGCCCGGCTGCGCTTCCGCGTGATCTCCACCAGGCCGAACTCGGAGATGTTGAGCAGCTTGGTCTTCGCTCGGTCCTTCTTGATCTCGCTCTCCAGGCTGGCGAAGACCTGCTCGCGGTGCGCGGCCTCGATCATGTCGATCAAGTCGATGACGATGATCCCTCCCAGGTCGCGCAGCCGGATCTGGCGCACGATCTCGGAGACCGCTTCGAGGTTGGTCTGGAGCACCGTGTCCTCGAGATTGCTCTGCCCCACGAAGCGGCCGGTGTTGACGTCGATGGCCACCAGCGCCTCGGTGGGATTGATGACGATGTAGCCGCCGGACTTGAGCCAGACCTTGCTCTTCAATGCCGCCTCGATCTGCTCCTCGATGCCGAACTGCTCGAACAGGCTCGCCCGCTGGCGGAAGAGCTTGACCTTGGAGACCAGCCCGGGCTGCACCTGGTCGAGGAACTCGACGATCCGCTCATAGGTCTCCTCGCCGTCCACCCAGAGGACGGAGAAGTCGCTGCGCAGCAGGTCGCGCACCACCCGCAGGGCGAGGTCGAGGTCCTGGTGCAGGAGGGTGGGAGCCGAGACCCGGCTCGCCCGCTGGCGGATCTTCTCCCACAGCCGCGAGAGGTAGACGAGGTCGCTCTCGAACTCCTCCCGCCCCTTCTCCTCGCCCACCGTGCGCACGATGAGCCCGCCGGCCGTCACCGGAAGCTCGTGGAGGATGGCCACCAGCCGCTCGCGCTCCGCCTCGTCCTCGATGCGCCGGGAGACGCCGAAATGGCGCACCGTGGGGAGCAGCACCAGATAGCGGCCCGGCAGGGTGACATGGGTGCTGATGCGCGCCCCCTTGCTGGGCAGGGGGTCCTTCACCACCTGGACGATGATCTCCTGACCGGGCTTCAACAGCTCGTCGATCGACGGCGATCCCCCCTGGTGCGCGGCGGGCAGCTCGTCATGGTTGCGGGCATCGTCGATCTCCAGCTCCTCCATGGCCTCGACGTCGGCCGCCACATCACTGACGTAGAGGAAGGCGTCGCGCTCCAGCCCCACGTCCACGAAGGCGGCCTGCATGCCGGGCAGCACCCGGGTCACCCGCCCCTTGTAGACGTTGCCCACGAGCCCCCGGTGACGCTGCCGCTCGACGAAGATCTCCGTCAGGCGGTCGTCCTCCAGGACGGCGATCCGCGTCTGGTGCGGATCGCTCTCGATGAGCATCTTCAGACTCATGGCGGGGGGATTGTACCCCGGACCCCCCCCTGGCCCCCCTTCAGACGGGACGGTCCGGTTGCAGAAGGATGAAATCCGTATAGGACGAAGAAATAGTCGGCTCATGCGGCGATTACGGTGAGGTGGCGGCGACCATCGGGCACGGCCTCGGCGGGGATACGGCGGTCGAAGGTGGCAAGGCTGGCCCCATGGCGGCGAGCCAGAGCGAGGAGGTAGAGGTCGGTCACGCGTGAGGGCGTGAGGAGCGAGGGGCGGGTCAAATGGGCAGGATCGAGCAGGGAGATGTCGTCAGGGCAAAACTCGTGGCGCGGGTCGGCGCAAAACGCCGCCACCACGTCACACACCTCGGCGGCAGTGCCGAGCGCATTGGGGTAGGCGCTCTGGCTAGAGATCCGAATCACGCCGTTTTGCACCAGCGGGCAGGTGAGAAAGCGCAGACCCGGCGTGGCCTCGACCCAGCGGTGCGCCGCCTCATGAAACACATGCAGCGGATCGAGCAAGGCGAGTAGTGTGTTGAGGTCGAGGAGGTGGCGATTCAATCCACCTCCTCCGCCAGGGTCTTGACCAAATCGGGGGTAACGGGACCGGCGTCGGGCCGTACGGGGAAGAGGCGGATGCCATTGCGGGTGGTGGAGGGCTGGGCAGGGGCGAGACCGCGGCGGGCGAGATCAGAGATGATGGTGCCGATCGGCACACCTCGTTGGGCGGCCAAAGCGCGGGCCGAGGCCAATACGTCGTCGTCAAGGGTGAGCGTGGTTCTCATATCATCAAGCATCACGCATCAAGCTGGTGATGTCAAGAAGGTGTTGGGGCGCGTACCCGGACCCACTCCTGGCCGCCCCTTCAGATCGGGACGGTCCGGTCGCCGAGGGATGAAATCCGTCCCGGACGATGAAAATGCGCCCCGTACGACGCGCCGTCATCTGTAGACGACAGAAATGCGTCCACGTCCGACAATCCGTTGGTCGGGGGATGACGGGTCATCGTACCCATGCGACGCGCCTTGGACGGGTACGATGGAAATCCGCCGTGTACGACGAGCCGTTGAATCGGTACGACGCGGCATCGGACTCGTACGACGGGCCGTTGAACGCGTGTGATGGACCATTGCACTGGTACAACGCGCCTTCGTACGAGTACGACGCGCCGTTGGACGGGTACGACGGGCCGTTGAACCGGTCGACGCTCCGTCGGGACGGTACAACGGACGATTGCACCGGTACGACGCTCCACCGGACGCGTACGACGGACTTGCGCTGCGTACGATGGACCGTTGTACCAGTACGAAGGCCCTTCGCACGCGTACGACGAGCCGTTGAACCCGTGCGACGGACCACCGTACGGGTACGTCGCTCCGTTGAACGCGTACAACGGACCGTGCACTGGTATGACGTGCCATCGGATGGTTACTACGAGCCGTTGAACGCGTACGACGGAAGATCCAAGGGGACGACGGCTCATCGTCCCTGTACGACGTGCCGTTGAACGCGTACGATGGACGATTGTATGGAGACGACGATCCCTTGACCGCATACAACGGAAGGATGTCCCGCTGCAACATCCCGTTGTCCCGGGGCAATGCCACGGCGTACCGGACCGCGGGCACGACGTACCGGTGCAACGGCGAGATGTACCGGGGCGCTGGAAATGCGCTCGCGTACAGCGAGACACTGTCCGTGTACGACACCGGTGCCCCGTCGGTGCCGAGCGTTGAGCCGGCCTGACGCGCCATGGATTTCGTCCGTGCTAAGCTTTTCAGAGGGAAGCATCGAGGTGAAGCCCTATGAAAGGATCGTGACCTAGGTCTTCGCTCTTCGGAGATCACCATCCCCAAACGTGCGGCTCGGCCTCGAAGACCTCCTCGTCGTCATCCATAGCCTCGATGAGCCGTCCCGTGCCTGTGTGGCCTATGCTCTTGCCGAGACCGAGATGAACGCTCGCTTCAAAGATCTGATAACGCAACTGGCCGCGCGAACACCATGAAATTGACACGGCTGCGGTTGAGCAACTTCCAATCTTTCGGGCACGGGCCCACGGACATTGTACTGGATGCGATGTGCTATCTGCTCGGCCCTAATGGCACCGGCAAGACGGCTGTGCTCCAAGCGCTCGCGCGGCTGTTCGGCTTCGATCCGTCACTGCGGCGAGTTCGACGCACCGATTTCCACATCTCCGCCGAAGACTTGGCCAAGGGCGACATCGGGCCGCTGACACTGTGGATTGAGGCGCAGTTCGAGTTTCCCGAACTCAAGAAGGTCAAGGGCAAGTACGCCACGATCCCGGGGCACTTCGCCCATATGCAGCTGGAGTCCGCCGACGGTATTCCCCGCGTGCGCGTCCGGTTGACGGCAATAATGGACGAGGACGGAGAGATCGAAGAGACCATGCACTACGTCGTGCAGACTGGTGAGCATGATGAGCCAGTCAAGACGGTGCCCGTGCAGAAGCACGACCGGAACGCGATCCAAGTGCACTACCTGCCGGCTCGCCGCGATCCCAACGACCACATCTCCTCCGCGGCCAACACCCTTCTGGGCCGTGCCTTAAGGGCGGCCGACTGGCAGGCCGAGCGCGAGAAGGTCGCCGGGCTCACCCAGGACATCAGTAAGGCCCTGGCCGGCAATGCCGCCGTTGGCGGAATCGGCGAGCAATTGACCGCCCATCGGGCTGCGCTGCACAAAGGGACCTATTGCGAGTCCCAGCGTCTCGTTCGAGCGCAACGAGATCGACAAAGTGCTTGCAGCACCTGACCGTTGGGTTCACGCCAGGCCCTGGCGAACAGATCGTCGATTTCTCGCGCCTGAGCGATGGTCAGCAGTCCTTGCTCTACGTCTCTCTGGTGCTTTCGCTCCAGGCCATCGGCCGCCAAGTCCTGGCCAAGAAGCTCGACGCATTCGATGTGGACAAACTCCGCCCTGCCGTGTTCACGTTGGTGGCAATGGAGGAGCCGGAGAACAGCCTGTCGTCGCACTACCTCGGCCGGATAATCAGGGCATTGACCACCTTCTCCCGGCACCATGACGCGCAGGCAATCATCGCAACCCATGCACCAGCGTTGCTCAAACGCGTAGTGCCAGAGAACATCCGCTACCTGCGGCTTAACGAGGACCGCGAGACCATTGTCACGCCCATCATCATGCCCGCAGCTACCGACAGAGGCATATAAGTTCGTGCGCGAAGCGGTTCAGGCATTTCCTGAACTCTATTTCTCGCGACTCGTCATCCTGGGAGAAGGTGACAGCGAGGAGATCGTGTTGCCACGGCTGCTACAGGCCAAGGGCATCGCCAAGATGATGCGTCCATTTCCGTTGCGCCGCTGGGTGGGCGGCATGTGAACCACTTCTGGCGCTTACTGCATGGCCTGAGCATTCCTCATGTGACTCTGCTGGACCTCGACTTGGGCCGTCATCAGGGCGGATGGGGACGGATCAGGTATGCGATCCAACAGTTGCTCAAGTTTCCGATCATCGAGAGGAAGCTAACTAAGGATCATCTGGCTAACCTTCCGAAGTGGAATGGAGGCCAATCGCTCTTGACATCAGAGCTTGGTCTAGGTTGGATTAAGTATCTAGAGTCGGCAGGGGTGTTCTTTTCGTCACCGCTGGATCTCGATTTTGCAATGCTGCGGCAGTTTCCTGATGCCTACGGCGTCGAGGAAGCAGACCTCGAAGATCCGGATGACGAGACCATTGCCGCGGTGTTCGGCAAAAGCCATGGGGATGTCGCCTCCCAGTTCAGCGAGAACGAACAGCAGTACTTTGATGCGTACTACCGACGTTTCAAGCTCGGCAGTAAGCCGGCGGCCCACCTCGATGCCTTGGCCCAGCTCGACGACGTCACGCTCAATCTCGACATGCCCGAGTCGATTGATCGCCTGCTCGAGATGGTGAAGGTCAAGCTCGCGGATCTGCCCGAATGATCAAGCCCGACCGCTGGCAACCGGCCGATGGCCTCAAGTTGGAACCGAATGCGCTGACCGCGGCGCGAGAGACCCAGCGTAACCTAGCCCTGACAGCCGGCCCGGGAGCCGGTAAGACCGAGATGCTCGCGCAGCGCGCGGACTTTCTTCTTCGCACAGGTGCGTGCCGCTATCCGCAGCGCATTCTGGCCATCTCCTTCAAGGTTGACGCTAGTCGAAACCTCAAGGATCGGGTGCGTAAGCGCTGCGGCCACGAACTCGCCGCCCGGCTGGACAGCCACACCTTCCACGCGTTTGCCAAGCGCCTGATTGACCGCTTCCGCCCTGTGCTCACGGGCGACGACGCCCTGGATTCGGACTACACGATTGGCAGACCGCGGATGCAGCGACGGCAGATCGAATTCGAGGACATGGTACCCCTGGCGGTCCAGATCCTGCGATCTAGCCAAGTCGCTCGCAATGCCGTGCGGCAGACCTATAGCCACGTGTTCCTCGACGAATTCCAGGACTGCACCACAGCGCAATACCAGCTGATACAGACCGCATTCCTTGGCACCGACATCTACCTGACAGCCGTCGGCGACACGAAACAGCGCATCATGGGCTGGGTTGCCGATGCGCTGGAGGGTGTATTTCAATTATTCATGCACGATTTCAACGCACTCCACCTCAATCTTTACCAGAACTTCCGTTCACAACCGCGCCTACGCCGAATGCAGAACGCTATGGTCAAAGTGATGGACCCCAAAGCCGCCGTACCCGACGCGGACACCACTGGTGCAGGCGGCTTGGTCGAAGTCCTCGAATTCGAGGACAGCCAACAAGAATCCGAGGCTCTGGCGGAGATGATTCAGAGATGGATCAACGACAAGAACTTGCCGTCCTCAGAAATCGCGGTGCTGGTGTCCAAGCAACTTGAACTTCATGCGGACCGGCTGATGGCAGAACTGACTAGGCGTGGGATTTCCTTCCGTAATGAGCAAGCCTTACAGGATCTGTCCGCCGAACCCGCGGCGCGGGTGATCGTCGACTTCCTTTCCGTCGTGATGGGTGAGCGTGAGCCCGACGCTTATGGCAGACTAATGGACATTTTGCGGGTCACAGGCTTGGATGACGATGCCGCTTACCAACTGCGTGCTCGCTGGCAACGATTCATCGACGACGCGCGCAATCGAGTGCGCCAACGGGGCGCCGAAACATCCAACGCCGGCGCACTACACAAGCTCGGCGATGAGTTTCTTGAGCTGCTCGGCCGCGAAGCCATAGTATCGCTGTCAGCCGACTATGAGCATGGCAATCACCTAGACGAGGTCATCGCACAGACCTTTGATCGGATCCGGGAGTTCCTTGAACTCGATAAGGACGCTGCGCTCTCTCTTGCTCGGTTCTCCGAAGACGGTGCTGTGAGGATCATGACTATCCACAAGTGCAAAGGTCTTGAGTTCGATTCCGTCATCATTCTGGGCATCGAGAACGAGACCTTTTGGGGCGAACTAGAAGCGGAACGGTCTGCCTACTTCGTGGCCATCTCGCGCGCGAAGCGGCGGCTTTACCTGACGGTTGCGGAACATCGGGAAAAGCCCAAAGGCGCCAATCGCTATTGGAGCGAGGTACGTTCACCCCAAGAGGAATTCTTAGGGTACGCGACGTCGACGGCATAGCCTAGGGTGTGAGCCGCTGCAACCCAGGGGTGGGATAGGCCGGGCCAACCTACCGGTTCACATACCGCCGGATATCCACCCCCAGAATGATCCCCGTGGAGATGAAGTTGATCATGGTGAAGGAGCCGCCGTAGGAGAGGAAGGGGATGGGGATGCCGGTGATGGGGACGAAGCCCACCACCATGGCGCTGTTGTAGAGGATGTGGAAGCAGAAGACCGAGAGCAGGCCCACCACCAGCAGGATGCCCGCCCGGTCGCGGGCCCGCATGGCGATGCGCGCGGCGCTGGTGATGAAGAGGACGTAGAGCCCCATCACGGTGAGCACCCCCAGGAAGCCCCACTCCTCGGCCAGCACGGAGAGGATGAAGTCGGTGTGCCGGGCGGGCAAGAAGCGGAGCTGGCTCTGCGTGCCCTGCATGTACCCTTTGCCCAAGAGCTCGCCCGAGCCCACGGCGATCTTGCTCTGCCGCACCTGGTAGCCCGCGCCCAGAGGATCGCTCTCGGGCGCCAGGTAGGTGAGGACGCGCTGCCTCTGGTACTCCCTCATGCCGAACATCCAGATCCCCGAGCCGAGGGCGAGGGCCACCAGGATCGCGGTGACCAGCAGGCGCACGCGGAGCCCCGCCACGAGCAGCATGCCGGCCAGCAACGGCGAGTACATGGCGGCGCCGCCTTTGTCCGGCTCGATGGCCACCAGCACCATGGGCACGCCGACGATGACGACGGCGGTCAGCACTTGCCGCAGCTCCAGCACCTTCGTGCTCAGGCTCGCCAGGTAGCGGGCCAGGAACAGGCCCGTGGCCAGCTTGGCGAACTCCGACGGCTGGAACTGCCAGGGGCCGATCTGCAGCCAGTTGGCGGCGCCCCCGTGCACCACGCCGAAGACGAGCACGGCCACCAGGGAGACGATCCCCAGGACGTAGAGCACCACCGAGAAGTCGAGCAGCACGTGGTAGTCGAGGCTCATGGAGATCACCAGCAGCACGAGCCCCACCCCTACCCAGGCGGCCTGGCGCGGCAGGTAGTCCACCGCCATCTCGGAGCTCGCACTGTGTACCGTGGCGAGGCCGATGGCGGCCAGCAGCAGGACGGAGAGCATGAGCCCGCCGTCGATCGAGGAGAGCAGCCGCAGTCGCGGCCGGTCCTCATGGAGCGGGTGACTTCCCGTTGTCGATCCCGAAATACTTTGCATACAGAGCCTGTGCAATGGGTGCCGCCACCCGGGAGCCTCCCCCGCCGTGCTCGGCCAGGACCGCCACCACCAGCTCGGGGTTGTCGGCCGGCGCGAAGGAGGTGAACCAGGCGTGGTCGCGATATTTGAAAGGCAGGTCCTCTGGACGCATACGCTGGGCGTAGGCGATGACCTGCACGGTGCCGCTCTTGCCCGCGATCTCCACCCCCGGCAGGCGGGCCGAGCCGTAGGCCGTGCCCCCCGGCTCGTTGACCACCCCCCACAGGCCGCCGCGCACCACGCGCAGGGCGTCGGGGTCGATGGCCACGTGCTCGGGCGGCGGCAGCGTGGCGTCCTTGAGCAGGTGGGGAATGACGCGGTAGCCGCCGTTGGCCACCAGCGCCGTCATCTCCGCCATCTGGAGGGGGGTGATCAGCACCGGCCCCTGGCCGATGGAGACGGAGATGGTCTCGCCCGGATACCACGGCTGCTTGCGCTCCCGCTTGCTCCACGCCGGGTCGGGCACCAGCCCCGGCTTCTCGCCGCTCAGGTCGATGCCGGTGGCCGAGCCGAGCCCGAACATCCGCGCGTAGCGCGCGATCTTGTCGATGCCCAGCTTCTGGCCGAGGGTGTAGAAGTAGACGTCGCAGGAGAGCTTGAGGGCGAGATGGGTGTTGACCGTGCCGTGCCCCTCCTTACGCCAGCAGCGGAACGGCCGGCCGTAGAAGCTCTTGGCGCCGGTGCAGAGGACCCCGGTGTGCTCGTCGAAGGTACGCTCGGTCAGGCCGGCGGTGCCCATGACGATCTTGAAGGTCGAGCCCGGCGAGTAGGTGTTCTGGATGGCGCGGTTCTGGAGCGGATGGTTGGGGTCCTGGATGAGGGCGTCCCAGTCCTTCTGCTGCAAGCGGTGGGAGAAGAGGTTGGGATCGAAGGAGGGAGCGGAGACCAGGGCCAGGAGCTCGCCGTTTCTCGGGTCCATGGCCACCACCGCCCCCACCTTCTCGGGACCGTCGAGCCAGCGGGCCGCCTCCTGCTGGAGGTCGAGATCGATGGACAAGGTGATGTTCTGCCCCGGCACTGCGGGGTGCTGGCCGTACTCCTCCAGGAGCTGGCCGCGGCTGTCCACCACCACCACCCGCTCGCCGTCGCGACCCCGCAGCTCCGCGTCATAGGTCTGCTCGATCCCCTTCTTGCCCACCATGTCACCCGCCGTGTAGGCGCCCTTGGAGCGGTTGATTTCCTCCTGAGTGGCCTCGCCCAGGTAGCCAAGGATGTGGGCCGTCTGTTCGCGGTGGCGGTAGAGGCGCAGGTGCTGCACCTCGACCTCGAACTCCGGGTACTTGAGCCCTTCGACGCCGAAGCGGGCCACCTGCGAGAGGGTGAGGCTTTCGGCCAGCAGCACGGGCTTGAACACCGGCACCACTCGGTAGCCCGCCATCAGCGCCTGCAGTTCCTCGACCGGCCGGTCGAGGACGCTGGCGGCGAACGCCAGGCTGTCGTCGAGATGGGCCGCGCGGCTCCTGTCGAGCATCAGGTTGTAGCTGGGGATGTTCTCCACCAGCAGCCGCCCCTTACGGTCGTAGATCAGGCCGCGGGGGGCCTTGATGGGGAGCTTCCGCAGGCGGTTGTTCTCGGCCAGCTCCCGGTAGTAGTCGCCCTGGACGAGTTGCACGAACCAGAAGCCGGTGGCGATGGCCACCAGCAAGCCGGTGACCACCGCGGTCATGACGCGGATGCGGCCGATCAGATCGTCCCGATGCTCGCGTACCACCTGCATACGGCTACCCTCTTCCTTCAACTCATGCGGAGGCGGTTCATACGGTTACGGCGCCGGGCCTCGGCCGAGCGGCGCCAGTTCCCCAGGATGACGTAGAGCGCCAGCCCCAGCAGCCCGCAGACCCCGGCCCGCACCGCCACCCACAAGGGGCTCGGCAGCTCCGGGCTGGTGAGGAGCAGGAACGTCAACCCCACCACCACGGCCTGCTGCAGCGCCGAAGCGAAGCTCACCACCGCCAGCACGCCCGTGGGCCGCTGGATGACCAGCCGCTGCGCCAGGCGCGCCGTCACGTAGCCGACGATGGTATCAGCGAATCCGAACAGGCCGAAGGTCTTGGTGGTGAGCGAGTCCTGGATCAGCCCCACGAACAGGCCCACCAGCAGCGCCGAGAGGGAGTTGCCCCCCAGGGCGTGCAGCACGACCACCACCAGGAAGACGTCGACCGTGCGGTTGAAGCCCGGCGAGAGGCTCATGCCGATGAAGTGGACCAGGGCGGCGAGGACGACGGCCGCGAGCAGCTTAAGGACGTCCACCGGGGCTGGCCTCCTTGAGCGTCTGGGGGATGGCCTCGTAGTCGAGGAGGTAGATCTGGTCTAGGGTGCCGAAGTCCACGGCCGGGGCGAGCTGGATCTTGTGGAAGAGCTGGCCGCCCCCCTCCAGCGCCACCACGGTGCCCACCGGGATACCCCGGGGATAGACGCCGTCGATGCCGGCGGTGAGCACCCGGTCGCCCACCCTCACGTCCGCCTGCAAGGGGACGTAGTCGAGCTCCAGCCCGCCGCTGCCTCCCCGTACCACCCCCTGGCGTCGGTTGCGCAGGATCATCCCGCCCACGCTGGCGGCGCGGTCGGTGATGAGCTGGACCTTGGAGTAGGGGCCGGCGACGGTGATCACCCGTCCCACCAGCCCGGCGGCCGACAGCACCGGCTGGTTGACCCGGGCCGGCTGGTCCCCGGTGTAGAGCACCAGGCTGCGCAGCCAGGAGGTGTAGTCGACGTAGACCACGTCCACGGCCCGGATGCGCCCGGCGGGCGGCGTGCCGTAGCGCACGGCCTCGCCGAGACGCTGCATCTCCCCCTCGACGTCGGTCAGGCGCAGGAGCTGCAGGCGCAGCTTCTCCACCTCGCTTCGCAACTGGCGGTTCTCGTCCATCAGGCTGTCGCGCAGCTTCACGTCCTGGCGGGCGTCTCTGAAGCTCCGCGGCACGGCGTTCACGGCGCGCGCCAGCGGTCCCAGAAGCCGCAGACCGATCTTCTCGGCCCGCGTCTCGCCCACCCGCGAGCCCTGAACGGCGAGGAACACGAGCTGACCCACCAGCACGACGATCAACACCCAGACGGTGCGGCGCTCGTCCACGCGCTCGATCCCGGTCCCGGGGCTACCGGATGGAGACCTTGCGCAGCAGGTCGATGTCTTGGAGCACCTTGCCGGTGCCCAGCACCACGGAGGCGAGGGGGTCTTCGGCCAGCACCACCGGCAGGCCCGTCTCGTCGCGCAGGCGCTGATCGAGGTTGCGCAGCAGCGCGCCGCCGCCCGACAGCACGATGCCCTTGTCCATGATGTCGGCCGACAGCTCGGGCGGCGTGCGCTCGAGCGCCATGCGCACCGCCTCGACGATGGTGGCGACCGGCTCGGCCAAGCGCCTCGCGGATCTCCTCGTCGGAGATGGCGAGCGTCTTGGGCACGCCCTCCACCAGGTCGCGGCCCTTGATCTCCAGCTTGAGCTCCTCCTTCAACGGATAGGCCGAGCCCAGCTCGATCTTGATCGTCTCGGCGGTGCGCTCGCCGATGAGCAGGTTGTACTTGCGCTTCAGGTACTGGATGATGCCGACGTCCATCTCGTTGCCGGCGATGCGCACCGAGCGGCTGTAGACCGTGCCGGCGAGCGAGATCACCGCCACGTCCGTGGTGCCGCCGCCGATGTCCACGATCATGTTGCCCGACGGCTCGTCGATGGGCAGCCCGGCGCCGATGGCGGCCATCATCGCCTGCTCGACCAGGAAGACCTCCGAGGCGCCGGCCCGCATCGCCGAGTCGCGCACCGCCCGCTTCTCCACCTGGGTGATCTCGGAGGGAACGCCGATGACGATCCGCGGGTGCACGTACATCTTGCGCCCGTGGGCCTTTTTGATGAAGTACTCGAGCATCCGCTCGGTCACCTCGAAGTCGGCGATGACGCCGTCCTTCATCGGCCGGATCGACTCGATGTTGCCCGGCGTCCTGCCCAGCATCTCCTTGGCCTCGCTGCCCACGGCCACGATCCGGTTGGTGATCTTGTTGATGACGACGACGGAGGGCTCCCGCACCACGATCCCCTGGCCGCTGGCATAGACCAGGGTGTTGGCGGTGCCGAGATCGATGGCCAGGTCTTTGGAGAAGTAACGCAGCAATGAGGCGAACGGCATCAGCCTTCCTGATCCTTCTTAGAGAGGCCCACCGCGGAACTGCGGCCGGCGGCGGGAGAGTTTACGGGTTTTGGATGGGCTGGTCATCCTTTTTAAGGGATTTTCCACGTTTCAGGGATTTTCCACGAAGACGCGGGGGTGACGGACGGTCTCGTTTCCCCAGGCGTCCACGGCCCGGACGGTGATGATGTTCACGCCTTCCTTGGTCAACTGCACGGGCTTGTTGAACGAGCCGTCGAAGTTGGGCTTCACCAGCTCGCCATTGACCTCGATCCGCGCACCGGGCTCGCTGCGTCCCGCGACGAAGAAGATACTACCGTAGGCCTTGACGTCGTCCAGGTCAAGCGGTGGCGGCGTCGTGTCCTTTTTTTCGTCGCCGCCGCCGCGGAAGGAGGCGACGCGGAACTTGCGCACCGGGCTCCAGGGGCCCAGGAGGCCGTCCCCGCCGTAGGCGGCCACCCGCCACTGGAAGGTGCCCTCGCCGCGCACCCCGAGGGTGGCGCGGGTCCTGGTGCGGTTCTCGGCGTCGATCACGTTGTCGGCGAAGAGGTGGTTGCGGGAGACCTGCAGCGCATAGCGGGAGGCGCCCGGCACCGGCTCCCAGGCGAGGACCAGCTTCTTGGACTGATCCAGGTCCAGGGCCAGGTTGTCCGCTGGCTCGGTGAGCGCGGGGGGCGACGGTAGCGGCTTGGGCTCGGAGAGCAGGTCGCCCGTCTGCACCACCTGCTGGAGGTCCTTGACCTCCCGCGTCAGGCCGCTCTTGGAGGCGAGCTCCATGGAGCCGCGCAGGGCGCCGAACCGCCCCTGGCTGGAGCTCTTGTCCACCGCTACGAAGGCGTCGGAGTCCTGCCGCACCCGCGCCATGGCCCCGGGGGTCTTGACGTTGCTGCCCGACTTCTCCGAGGTGCTCAAGTTCACCCAGCCGTACTCCATCTCGATGGCCTGCTCGCTGCTGCCGCCCGCGGTGGCGCTCCCGGTCGAGACGATGAACTGGGTGTTGGGCCGCACGGTGTACAGGGTGCCGTCCACGAACATGATCTCGGCCGAGCCCTTCTCCGAGGTGCGCACGGAGTCGCCGGGCTGGAGGTGGATGCGGCTTCTGGCCTCCTGCCAGTCGCCGGTGTCGCCGCGCCGGAACTCGACCTCCCCCTCCACCTGGATGAAGTGCGCCTGCCCCGCGCCGCTGCGCTGGCCCAGGGCGTCGAGGATCGACTGCAGCATGGCGAGGCAGCGCTGGCCGCTGTCGAGGGCGCTGCGGAAGTCGCGGGCCGCGAGCCTGGTCCGCGCTTCGTCGTAGCTGGCGCGGGCGGTGCCGTACTCGGTGGCGAAGCTCGAAAGCTTCTTCTCCGTCTTCAACTGCGCGAAGAGCTGCTCCGACTGCTGGATCACCCCCCTGGCTTCGCGCTCCAGCGAAGCCCGGTCAAAGAAGCGGTAGGCGATGAAGCCGACCACCACCACCATGAGGATCACCAGCAGCAGACCCCAGCTCCTTAGGGTCTCCACCGAGACGCTGTACCATTCCTTACCCGCTCCAGGGGCTTTCCGGGGGGGCACCGTTACTTCCTTTCATGTAGACAGCTCAATATATCACGGGAACCGCTCCTGGCGACCGGTTTTCTGCCGGTGCCCGCGGGGTCCGGGTTGTGCGGCGGGAATGGGGCTGCTAAAGTGTCGGGTTCATTGCCGGGTGAAAGGGGCTTTTTCATGCTCAAAGTGTTTCGTGACAACCTCAAGAGTCTCGCCTGGATCCTCTGGGTGATCATCGCGATCTTCGTGCTGGGTCTCGCCCTGGAGTTCGGCGGCAACCTCCGCAGCGCCCAGCCGGGCGGCAACGTCGCCGCCACCGTGGGCAGCGAGAAGGTGACGATGGCGGAGTTCCAGCGCGCCTATCAGAACCTGGACGGCATCTACCGCCAGATCTACGGCGACCAGCTCACTCCGGAGATGGCCAAGCAGATGAAGCTGCCGCTGCGGGCCCTCGACCAGGCCATCAACCAGAAGATCCTCCTCGCCGAGGCCCGCCGTCTGGGGCTCTCCATCTCCGACGTCGAGCTGCGCGACCGCATCCTGGAGATCCCCGGCCTCAAGGACGAGCAGGGCAACTTCATCGGCCGGGAGGAGTACGTCCAGCGCCTCCAGGCCAACCGGATCTCCGTCGACGACTTCGAGGGTGAGCTGCGCAACGAGCTGCTCCTCGACAAGCTCAACAATGCTCTCGCGGCCAACCTCTACGTCGGCGAGGACGAGATCCGGAAGGCCTACCGCGACACGGTGGAGAAAGCCAAGATCCGCTACCTGGAGGTGCCCCGCGCCCGCTTCGCGCAGGAGGTCCAGGCCTCGCCGGCCGAGCTCCAGGCGTACTTCAAGTCGCACCTGCAGGAGTTTCGCCTGCCCGAGCAGCGCGACGTCGCCTACCTCCTCGTCGACGGCGCCAGCGTCGCCGGCCAGGTGAAGCTGAGCGACGCCGACCTCAAGAGCTTCTACGACGCCCATCAGGCCGAGTTCTCCCACAAGGAGCAGGTTCACGCCCGGCACATTCTGGTGATGGTCAACGACCAGCGCGACGACGCCCAGGCCCTCCAGCGCATCCAGGAGGCGAAGAAGAAGATCGAGGGCGGCGCCGACTTCGCCAAGGTGGCTACCGAGTACTCGGACGACACGGCCTCCAAGGCCGCCGGCGGCGACATGCCTCCCTTCGGCCGCGGTCAGATGGTCAAGGAGTTCGAGGATGCCTCCTTCGGCGCCGAGATCGGCAAGCTGGCCGGTCCCGTCAAGTCCAGCTTCGGCTACCACCTCATCCAGGTGCTCGACAAGCAGCCCGGCGGCCAGACCCCCTTCGAGCAGGTCAAGGAGATGATCCGGGCCCGCCTCACCGCCGAGCGGGCGCGCGACTTGGTGACCGCCAAAGCCAAGGACCTGTCGGCCCGTCTGGCCAAGAACAAGCCGAAGAGCACCGAGGAGCTGAAGACCTTCGCCGCGCAGAACCCCGGCACCACCTTTGCCGAGACCGGCTATTTCGGTCCCAACGACATCATCCAGGGTATCGGGCGCAACCCCGGCTTCTCGGCCGCGGCCGTGGCCTTGAAGCAGGGCGACGTCTCGGAGCCCGTCCAGCTCCCCCAGGGCTGGGCCATCCTCTACCTCAAGGGGATCCAGGCGCCCCGCCTGCCCGAGCTCAAGGAGGTCGAGCCGCGGGTGAAGGCGGCGGTCGAGAGCCAGAAGCTGCAGCAGGTCGCCATGCAGAAGCTCCAGGCCGCCCGCAGCGAGCTCGCCGCCGGCAAGACGCTCGACCAGGTGGCCGCCACCTTCGGCGTGCCGGTGAAGGAGACCACGGAGTTCGGCGGCGACGGCACGGTGCCCGGCATCGGCTACAACCCCGACCTCGCCAAGGCGGCCCTGGCGCTGCCCGTCGGCGGCGTGGGAGGCCCCGTGGCCGACGCCCAGGGCGCCCTGCTCTTCCAGGTGACGGACCGCAAGAGCTGGGATCCCAAGCAGTACGCCGCCAACCGCGAGCAGACCCGCGCCACCCTGATGCGCGAGAAGCTGAGCCGCCTCGAAGGAGCCCTCGTGGAGCAGCGCAAGCGCGAGCTGGGCGTCGAGTACGACCGGCAGCTCCTGCAGAGCTTCGACATCGAGGTCCCGCAGCAGCAGACGTAGGCGTGGTCAGGGGAGGAGGGCTTCGAGGAAGACCTCCTCCATCTCCCGCGCCGCACGGTCCCAGCGGAAGCGGGCGGCCTGAGCGGGGCCGCGGGCCCGTAGCTCGGCTTCGCGGCCGGGATCGCCGAGGATGGCGGCGATCTTCGTTGCCAGGGCCCCGGCGTCCTGCGGCTCCACCAGCACGCCGGCATCCCCCACCACCTCGGGGAGGCTGGAGCTGTTCGAGACCACCACCGGCACGCCGCAGGCCAGGGCCTCGGCCGCGGGGAGGCCGAACCCCTCGTAGAGCGAAGGGTAGACGAACACGCGGGCGGCCTGGAACAGCCGCACCAGCCTCTGCCGATCGACCCGCCCCAAAAAGTGGACCCCCTGGGGGGCCAGGGTCTGGATGCGCCGCGCGAGGCGCTGGCTCCCCCAGCCGTAGGGGCCGGCGAGAACGAGGGGGAGCATGCCTGGATTCGCCGCCCGCAGCCCTTCCCAGGCATCGATCAGGACGCCCACGTTCTTGCGCGGCTCGAGCGTCCCCACGTAGAGGACGTACCCCTCCGGCGCTCCCAGCTCCGCCCGGGTGGCCGCGATGGATGCCGGATCCCCGGGCTGGAGCTCGGGGTCGATCCCGGGATAGACGACCCGGATCTTCTCCCGGCATTGGGGGAAGTGGAACGCGAGGTCGTCCGCCGTGGCCCGGGAGATGGTCACCAGCCGCCGGGCCGCCTCGAAGGAGGGGCGCAGGAAGGGGAGGAGGCTCCACTTCACCTTCAACGTGTGGGTCTCCGGCAGCAGGAGGGCCGTCAAGTCGTGCACCGTGGCCACGGCCGGCACCGGGCAGCGCAGCGGGAGGGTGATGAGGGGAGACCAGAAGAGGTCGACGTCCCCGCGGGCCAGCCGTCGCGGCAGCCGCACCTGCTGCCAGAGCACGCCCAGGGGAGCCTCCTGAGATTCGAGATCGATCCCCGCTGCCGCGAGCTCGCCCGCTTCGCGCGGGGGACGGTGGGCCAGCCCCAAGTAACGCACGCCGCCACGCGCCGCCAGCTCCAGGAGGAGCGAGCGGGTGTAGACGCCGATGCCGGTGGGGGCGGGCACCAGGGCTCGCAGGTCGACTGCGACGATTGGGGCGTTGGGGAGGTCCGGCATGGCGGGGGGGATTGTAGGATGAACAATCGCTGAACCGTGATAGAGAGTACCGCCGTGCGCTCCCTCGCCGGTTCCGTGTTCCGCACCGTGGTCCTGGGACTCTTCGCCGCCGCTCTGTTGGTGGCCCTTGCGGAGATGGCGGTGATCTCCGGCAAACGGATCGCCCAGGCGGTCTCGAAGCTGGGGGAGGATTCGCACCAGGCCCGCCGCCGCTTCTTTGGGCCGGCCTGGGTGGCTGCCGTGGACGAGATCCGCCAGGCCATTCCTCCCGGGGGCGAATACCTGCTCGCCGACGGCGGGGAGGAACGGCAGGGCGCGGCCCTCTTCGTGCGCTACGAGCTCGCGCCCCGGCGTCCTCGCTTCCTGGGACGGCTCGAGGAGCTGAAGGATCCGTCGCGATGGGCGGCCAGCCTCCCGCCGGGCGCGGTGGGTCGTGATCGCCTATCCCGACAAACCGCCGGCGCTCGTGGACCGTGCCGACTTCCCGCGCTGGGTGGAGGGAGCGGTTGGTCGCCGCTGAGGCCCTGGCCGGCGCCGCGGGGGTGGCCCTCTTCGCCGCTCCGGGCGCCGGTCTCGCGGAGCTCCTCCCCGCGGTGCGCAACCTGCGGCCGTCGTATCGCCTGGGGATCGCCTATCTCCTGGGTGTCGCCTGGACGGCGGGGATGCTCTATGCCCTCTCCCACTTCCTGGGCGTGCCTCTGCGGCCCCCAGCCATCCTGACGGTGGCCGCCGTGCCCGCGCTGGCCGGGGTGGTCTCGCGGCTTCGCCGGCGGCGCCTGCCTGTCCGCCCCAGGCCGCGCCGGAGGTGGTGGGAGTGGGGAGTGGCGGCAGTCTGCGCCCTGATCTCGTTCGCGATCTTCTGCGAGGCCTTCACTAATCCCGTATGGGATTGGGACGGCCGGATGACCTGGTCCGACCACGCGCGCCACGTGCGTTACGAGGGGACGGTTGAGCCTACCGTGCTCATCGAGAGAGGGTGGTACGTGACCCACCCCTGGTACCCGCTGCTCCTGCCGGTGGCCCAGGTGGCGGTGCAAGAGGTGGCGGGGGCGGACTGGGATCAACCCGCCTTCCGGCCCCTGTACGCTGCCTTCTTCCCCGCCTGGTTGCTGGTGATCTATGGAGGTGCGCGGGCCCTGGCGGGCCGAATTGCCGCGGTCTGGACAGTCCTCGCCGCCGCCCTGCTGCCGTTTCCGGCGTTCAATCCGTCTGGAGGAGCGCCCAGCGCCTACAGCGACCTGCCGCTGGCATGCTTCTACGGCGCCGGCCTGATGCTGCTTCTCAGGCCCCGGCTGCGGCCCTCCGGGGGATTGGCCGTGGGGCTCCTGCTGGGCGCGGCCGTGCTCGCCAAGACCGAGGGTTTGCTGCTCGCCCTGGCGGCATTGGGCCTGGCCGGGCTCTATTCGCTACGGCGACGGTGGAAGCCCCTGGCTCTGGCGGCCCTGCCCGTCCTCCTGGCCTGGGTCCTGCTCGTCTCCTGGCGGGAACGCATCCCGACCCGCTTCGAGAGCTACGAGCGGATCGTCTCCTGGTCCCTGCTGTGGCCGGGGATCTTCACGCGAGTGCCGCTGATCGCCGTCCATGCCGGCCGCGAGATGGTGAGGTTCCGGGACTGGGGGATCTTCTGGCTGGTGGTGCCGCTGGTGCTGGCCGCTGGCTGGCGGGGACTGCGGCGGCGGGCCGCCCTCCCCCTGGCGCTCGCCGTTGCCGCTCCCCTGGGGGTGGGCTGGATCTCCTACACCATCAGCCTGAAGCCGGATCTCATCATCGCGACGAGCTGGAACCGCTTCCTCATTCAGGCCTCGGTGCCGCTCTTCCTCCTGCTGGCGATGGCATCGAGGAACCTGCTGCGCGCGTCTCAGGGAGGACCCGCCAGATCTCGGTCTCACGATCGAAGAACTCCAGCCCGAACGCTCGCGGACGTCCGGCCATCCAGTCTCGTTCCGGGTTCTCCCACGGCGAGCGGTGGACCACCACGAAGCCGATCCCCAGCCGGTTGAGGCGCCGCCGCCAGCGCACGTAGTCGTCGGAATCGTAAGGAAACTCCAGCGTACCCCCCCAGCGGTAGTACTGGGATTCGAGCTCGCCGATTCGCGGCACCACGTAGACCGCGTTCTGCAGCCGGCTGCCGAAGAACGTGTAGGGCTTGTTGAGGCCCACGTAGGCCACGGCCGCGCCGCCCGGGCCGACCATCCGTTCGAGGGCGAGGGCGGGGAGCCGGTAGGTGAGCTTCACCGCCTGGTAGTGATCGACCGCGGCGCTCAAGGTGAGAGCGGAGATCGCCAACGCCGCGGCCGTGGCGACCGCCAGCCAGCGCCGGATCGGGGGGCGCACCAGCCGGGGACCCAGGCGGACGGCAATCCAGCCCAGGCCGATCAGGACCAGCGCGATGGCCACTTCGGCGGCGCCATTGAAGTCGAGCTTGCGGGTGACGTGGAAGGTGAGCGCCAGCAGCAGGAGGGAGCGCACCGCCGAGGCCTTCTCCCCCGCCAGCTCCACGAGCCCGGCGAAGGCGACCGCGGCCAGGGCCACGGCCGGCATGAAGTAGCGCATGTCCCGGTGATCGGGCATCAGATAGACGAATTCGAGGAAGAAGACCACGGGCAGAGTGAGCACCAGGGCATCCCGCCACCGCCGCCGCCAGAGCGCCACCAACGGAGCGACGAGCGCCGCGGGAAGCAGGGTGTAGGGAAAGTACGCGCCCAGGAGGTCCCGGCGGTCGAGCAGGAACCTCCAGAGGTTGATCCGGAACCAGGGCTCATTGTTGCGTATGGAGACCGTCACCGCCTCCCAACCCGGGAAGAGCGAGTGGCCGAAGAGGCTCACGGGCACGGGGAAGATGGGATTGCCCGCCGTCGCCCAGTTGCGCAGGTAGGTGTAGCCGCCGGTCACCGCGGCCGCCAGAGCGAAGACGGCGGTGATGCCTGCCAGAGAACGGACGGGGAGCCGGCCTTCCGGCGCGGGACGGAGCCGAGCCCCAAGGGCGATCAGGATGAGGACGCCGATCACCGTGGGACCGTAGAGGAGGCCGGTGTACTTGGTGCCCACCAGCATCCCCAGAGTCGCGCCGGCATAGATTGCCACGCCGGCCTTGGGCCGGGCCGCGAGCGCCAGGATGCCGTCGATCGCCACGAGGGTGAAGAACGAGGCGCTGTGATCGTTGCCAGCCTGGAGCGCCAGCACCGGGAACACCCGCCGGATGGCGGCGAAGAGGAGCGCTGCCAGCAGGCCTGAGCGCAGGGAGAGCCCCAGCCGCCGGGAGATCGAAGCCGTGGCCACGAAGGAGAAGAGGGCGAACGGGAGCTGCGCGAAACGGGTGAGGAAGTCGCTGTCCCGGAAGGGGGTGAGGAGCACCCACGACCAGACCTCTCCGCCCACAGGATAGAAGGTCGTGCTGGTGTCGCCAATGGCGAACTTGATCATCCTCAGATCGCCGAACCGGTGCCAGACGGCCACGGCGGCCAGGTGGTAGGACTCGTCGTCAGGCCCCAGCCCCACCGGCACCCAGCGGTAGTGGTAGAGGTGTTTGAGGCCGACCAGGGCGACGGCGCCAGCTGCGGCGAGCAGCAGAGCCCACTCGATTTCGTCGCGGCGGCCCAAGGGAGCCGGCACGTCCAGTCCCTGCCGGGGAGGCACCGGCACCAGGAGGCTCAGCAGGAGGGCCGCGGCGACCCAGAGCAGGAACGGCGTTGGCCGCATCACCCCGAGCTGGCCCATCCAGGTGGCGGGCACCACCGCCAACGCCACGGCGAAGGTGAACGCGGCCACGGCATGGGAGAGGACCTCGAAACCCGGGCAGAGCCAGCGCGCCAACCGGTCGCCCATCATCGCCAGGGCGCCGAGCATCGCGATCGCTGTCAGTGCCTGGAGGATGCGGGGAGGATCGGGAGTGAGAGCGCCGGCGATGAGGAAGGCGGCGGTGATGAGGAAGGCCCGTTTCATCGGGAGAAGTGTTTCACAAAGTCCTTCCGAAGGCCTGCGCCGTCTCCTCGGCGGCCCGGCCCCAGTCGAAGAGCCGCGCCCGCTCGATTCCCCGGAGGCGCAGCTCCTGCCGGAGCCCGGCGTCGGCCAGCAGGTCGCCGATGCGCTCGGCCCAGAGATCCGGCCGGTCTGGAGGGGCGTAGAGGGCGGCGTCACCCGCCACCTCCCGCAGCACGGGCAGATCGCTCGCCACCAGCGGCGCGCCCGCTCGCAGGGCCTCGATGGCCGGCAGGCCGAAACCTTCGTAGAAGGAGGGGAGGGCCACCAGCTCGGCTCCCCGGTAGAGGGCTGCCAGCTCCGAGGCGCCCACATAGCCGAGATGGATCAGCCATCCCTCGGCTTCGGCCTCGGCCATCTCCCGCCGCACCTCCTCCGCCTTCCAGCCGAAGCCGCCGCAGAGCACCAGGGGAGGAGGATCAGCCCGCAGACGTAAAAGCCGCCAGGCGGCGAGGAGGGTGGAAACGTTCTTGCGTGGCTCGACCGTGCCCACGTGGAGGGCATAGCGAGCGGGAGTCCGCGGTGGGAGCGTGCCGGCCTCCTCCGCCACCAGCCCGGTGCCGTGGTGGATGGCCCGCACCCGGTCCGGGGCCACGCCGATCCCGATCATCTCCTGTCGCACGGCTTCGCTGGGGGTGAGGAGGAGATCCGCCTCGAAGAGCGTCCGGTCCAGCCGCTCCCGCAGCGCCTCCCCCGAATCCGGACGCACGGCCCAGGGGACCTTGCGCACCCCGAAGTCGTGAATGGTCGCCACCCGCGATCCCCCTGCCAATTGGAAGAGGGGAGGGAAGAGGTAGTTGGGAGCGAAGAGCACCTGGTTGGCGTCCGCGGCGGCGAGCAGGGGGGAGAGACGGCGCAGCACCTGGCGGGCCCGCCAGGGCGGGATGACGAGGCCGTCCGGCGCATCGTAGACGATCCGCTCGATGGCCGGACCCGAGGGGAAGGCCACGGCCGGCTGGGGTGCCCCGGGGTCTCCCTCCACCAGGCTCTGGCCGTAGAGACGGAGGCGGAGGTCGTCCCGATCGCTCAGATGGAGGAGGATCTGGTGGAGGTACCAGCCCACGCCGGTCAATTCCTCGTAGAAGGAATTGACGTCCACCGCCACGGTCAACCGCGGCTCGGCACGCCGGCGGCGGATCTCTCCGACGATCTCCTTGAGCCAGCGCCACGTCTTCCGCAGCCGGCGGGGAGAGCCGAAGCGGAGGACGGCGCGGACGATTTTCTCGGGCATTTGGGAAAGAGTGTATCGTTGACCCTCGACGGTTGATCCTCGACGAAATGCGCTTCCGAGCCCGATACCTCCTCTTTTCGGTCCTTTTCCCCTCTCTCCTCTTGCTGGGGCTCGCGGGAACGCTCTCGGGCGTATCGTCCTACCTCCCCTCCGGCGACAGCGCCACGGATCTGATGATCGTCCAGAGCCTCTGGCACGATCACGACCTTATCTATACCCGGGCGGACCTGGATCGCGCCGAGCGCCTCTGGCCCGGCGGTCCGGCTGGCCTCACCCTGTTCACGAACGATGGTGGCAAGACTCTGTGCTACGGCCAGCCCCTGGCCTGGCCCCTGATCGTCTTGCCCTTCTACGCTCTGCTGGGTGTGACCGGCATGATTCTTTTCAACGCGGCCTTGTTCCTGGCCATGGCTGCCGCCGCCTTGTGGCACCTGCGGGAGGAGCCGGGAGCGGCCCTGTTCACGGGCGGCTTCTTCTTCGCTTCCGCGGCTCTGGTCTATGCCTTCCGCCTGGAATCGCAGACGCTCGTCATGGCCTGCGTCTTCTTCCCGCTCGTCATCTGGCAGCGCCTGCGGGACCGCCCTGGGGCCTTGGCCATCGCGGGGGCCCTCCTCGGCCTGCTTCTGGTGGCGAGCCCCTGGGCCGCCCTCCTGGGTCTGCCGATCCTCGTGGATCTGGCCTGGCGTCGCCGGGTCCGGAGCCTTCTGGCTCTGGCTCTCGCGGCCCTCCTCGTCGCCGGGCTCCTGATGGGCCTTCAGCGTCACGCCACGGGGGAGAGGCGCACCTTTGAAGCCGAGTTCCCTCTGGAGAGCCCTCGCAATCTCTGGCAGGGTGCCGCCCGGGACGACGGCCATCCCCTCGATCTCGCCGCCGGCCTGCGCCTCCTGCCGCGGAATCTCGGGTATCTCGCGGTGGGCCGCTTCACGGGATTGCTGCCGTACTTCCCGTTCGCCCTCTTCGCCCTGGGACTCTACGTGCTGGGTCCGAGAGATCGCTCCCGGCACCTCCTGGCCGCCTCCCTCGCCGTCTATGGGATCGCCATCCTGCTCGTTCATCCCAACGACTTCGCGGGCGCTCCGGGTTTCGTGGGGAGCCGGTACTGGGCCGCCGTCTATCCGGCCTTCCTCTTCCTCCCGGGCCGGCTCGACGTCCGCCGCAGCCTCATCCTTCCCTATCTGGCTGCCGGATTGTGGACGGCCCTGGCCGTGGCGGGCTCGCTGCCGCGGGTGGTGCCCGATTCCTTCCGGGCGCAGACCGCGGCGCCCGTCTTCCTGCGTCTGCCCCTGGAGCTGACCCTCATCCCAGGCGGCAGGCTCCCGGGCTACGAGGCCCAGACCTGGAACGGAGCCGTCTGGATCGTGCCGCGGCGCACCTTCTTCACGGACGCGCGCCAGCCGGAGGGAGTCTGGGTCCGGGGCTCCTCCCGCTCCGAGGTGATCGTCGTGTCGCCGCGGCCGATCGCGAGGCTCACCTTCCTCGCCTACTCGTTCGCCGCGCGCAACGAGCTGCGTCTGGACTCCGGAGCCGACCGCCTGCGGGTCCGCTTCGACACCCAGGGGAAGCGCGAAGGCACGCCCATCACCCTAGCCGTCCGTCCCGCGGCGCAGGATCTGGGCTTCTTCTCCCAATTCTCTCAGACAGGCGAGCGATTCTACCGATTCACCCTGGAGACCACGGGCGGCCTCGTCCCCGCCCGGCACGATCCCCAGAGCCGCGACACGCGCGATCTCGGCGTCTTTCTCGACTTCACTCCCCAGGCCCGATAGCCTCTCCCCATGTCCGCCGACTCTCCTCCTCCCTCCTCCCCCGACCTCCGCGTCGCCGAGGTCCTCCAGAAGGTCCGTTCCGGCGTGCGCCAGCGCCAGGCCGAGTCCACCACGCTCTCGGCCGGCGGGGAGGAGACGAGGAGCGGTCTGCTGGCCCTGAAGGCGAGAGAGTACGTGCAGGAGCCGGTGGCATTCTCCCACCGTCCGCGCTGGGGGAGGCTCATCGTCCTTGCCCGCAAGGCGTTCTACAAAGCCTTCCTCAAGTGGTTCCTGCGGCCCGTGCTGGAGCAGCAGAACGGCTTCAACCAGGCGGCGGCGCGCCTCATCGAGGACCTGGTGGAGGCCAATGACCGGCTGGCGCGCGAGCTGCGGCAGTTGGAGCAGCGACTGAAGGACCGCGAGGGCGGCCCGTGAAACCCCGTATCGTCATCTGCGCCACCCAGGTGCCGTTCTCCTACGGCGGCGCCGAGATGCTGGTGGATTCGCTCCGCGACGAGCTCAAAGCCCGGGGCTTCGAAGTGGACGTGGCGGCCATCCCCTTCCACTGGCCCACGCGGGTGGAGCTGCTCAAGGGGAGCCTCGCCTGGCGGCTGGTGAACCTCGAAGAGGGGGGAGGCAAGCGCATCGATCGGGTGATCGCCACGCGCTTCCCCTCCTATCTCGTCAAGCATCCCAACAAAGTCGTCTGGCTCATCCATCAGCTCCGGCAGGCCTACGACCTCCTGGGCACGCCCTACAGCGACTTCACGGATCGGGAGCCGCGCGACGCCAAGGTGCTGGAGATGATCCGCGCCATGGATCGCCGCACCCTTTCCGAGGCCCGGGCCGTCTACACGATCTCCGGCAACGTGACGGAGCGCCTGCGCCGCAACAATCAGGTGGAAGCGGAGGTGCTCTATCCGCCGCCGAAGCTCGATCCGCTCTATCACCCTGGACCGTCCGGCGACTATATTTTTACCGTCGGCCGTCTCGATCCCCTGAAGCGTTTCGATCTCCTGGTCCGGGCCATGAAGCACACCGAGACCCCCGTGCGCTGCCGCATCGCCGGTACCGGTCCCGAGCGCGAGGCCTTGAGCGATCTGATCGCCCGCTTGGGATTGCAGGAGAAAGTCGAGCTCCTGGGCTGGGTGGAGGATCGCGACGTCGTCGAGCAATACGCCAACTGCCTCGGCGTCTACTACGCGCCCTACGACGAGGACTACGGCTACGTCACCGTCGAAGCCTACAAAGCGGCCAAGCCGGTGATCACCACCGCCGATTCCGGCGGCGTCCTGGAGTTCGTGGAAGACGGCAAGAACGGTTTCGTCTGCCCGCCCGACTCACCCCGCGAGATCGGAGCCCACATCGACGCGCTCTACCAGGATCGTGAAAAAGCCCGCGCGATGGGGCTCGCGGGGCAGACGAAGGTGCGGGGGATTACGTGGGATCGGGTGATTGAGAGGTTGACGGGAGGGAGAGATGGCTGCTGATCATAAGGATGTACCCATACCTGCCTGGCATTGGGAGGTGATCGAGGAGCGCCTTAAGGCTCATCGAGCGAATCCCTCTGAGGTAGAAACGTGGGAGGAGGTTCGCCGGGAGCTCCTGGAAAAGCTACGGCGACAGCGTGCGGATCGAGTTTCGCGGCCTCCGCGTTGACCGCCCGCGGGTGTGGTCCTAGAATCCCCTCAAGCCCTAGCGCCATCCCCCAGGAGGAACCCCCATGAGCTCGGCTCTCTATATCGTTCTTGATCGCGAGGTCCCCGGCCTCGACACGTTCATGAACGGCAAGGCGCTGGCTGCCGCAGAGGAGGTGGTGACGGCCCAGTGTGAACGTCTGGGCGTGCGCGACCTCTGGTCGTTCTACAGCGTCGATCCGCTCGACGTGGCCGATCCGCTGGACGACCTCGACGATTTCGGCGAGCCGGACAGCCGCGAGGTGGGCTCCGTGACGGAGTCCTGGTTCCCGCCCACCGACGGGCTGGCCACCATCCGCGCCCTCCGGGAGGCGCTGCGAGGGAAAGCCGTTTCGGCTGTGCTGGAGGACCTGGGCGACATGGAGCGCATCCTCGCCGAAGCGGAGCGGGCCGGCGCCCGCTGGTATCTGGCGGTGGATCACTGAGTCGACCCGGCGAGACGTTATTTCTGCTTTGTCGGATGGCCCGGCTCAGCCGGGGCTCTTCCGCATGGCGCAGAGCCCCGGCGTTGCCCTGGCGCAGAACCGCCGGCCGTGCGGTTGGCCCAGGGCTCCGGAACGGTCCGCCGCTCCCACGGCCCGCTCCAGGGATCGCCCGTAGGCGATCGGCCGGGAGCTACGGCGCGACGGCCGCCTCCCGGCGTGTTCAGTTTTCAAAGATCCACGCTTCCCCTTCCCGCTGGTCTCGCTCGACGACTCTTCCGGAGGTCGGATCTTCTTACGTCGCCGGCGGGCCGGCCGTCCAAGGCAGAGAAAAGGGAAATGTCGGAGAAACGGTCTTCGGAGTCGGCTGGCCGGCGTTCGCGAGGCTCCGACCGGCGTTCGCGATCCTCTGGCCGACGTTCGCGAGCCTCGCGTGAACATCGGTGAGCCTCTGGCCGACGCCGGCCGGACCCTGATGAGCGCCGGCCAGTCGTTCGCGAACGTTCATCGGTCGATGGCGAGCGTCGGCCCGTCGCTGATGGGCGCCGGCCGATCGATGGCGAACGCCGGCGAGACGATTTTCAATCGGGAGAATTGGACGCCAGCGGCCGGCGCTCCGTATGCCTGCTTTGAAGTGGACAGCGCGGCTCCGAGGATCTCTGGATCCGAGGGGGCAGCGTGCTCTTTGACAGACGACGTAAACGATGCCGAGGACAGCCGTCTCGGGCGGCGGCGGCTGTCCTCGAATAGGCTGTCCTCGAGTAGGATAATGCAGGCCAGCATAATGCTTGGCTGCATAATGTCGTGGCTCTCTCCCCCTATGCGCGTCGCCCTCTTCAGCCCTCTGCCCCCCATGAAGTCGGGGATCGCCGACTACACGGCCGAGCTGCTGCCCTGGCTGGCCGAGGAGTGCGAGGTCGAGCTGATCGTGGACGCGGGGCTCCGTCCCGATCCGGCCCTGGCCGGGCGCTTCCCGGTGCACGGCCACCGCGAGCTGCCCGAGATGCTGCGGCAGGGACGGTTCGATGTCGTCCTCTACCATCTCGGCAACAATCCGGATTACCACGCCGAGATCTATCGGACGCTGCTTAAGCATCCCGGCGTGGTGGTGCTGCACGAGGCTGTGATCCACCACATGGTGCGGGAGATCACCCTCCATGCCGGCGAGCCTGAGGATTACGTGCGCGAGATGCACTACGCCTACGGCCGCACGGGCGAGGCCGCGGCCCGGCGGTGCGTGGCCACCGGCGTGCCTCTCGATCCCTGGAGCTATCCCCTGTTCGAGCGGGTGGTGGACACGAGCCTGGGGGTGATCGTCCACAACCGCTTCACCCGCGACCGGGTGCTGGCGAGCCGTCCCCTGGCACGCCTCGCGATCGTTCCCCATCATCTGAGCCTGGAGGGGCTGACGGTGCCCACCGCGGAGGAAGCCCGGGCGGCGCTGGGGATCGAGCCCGGCACGTTCGTCATCGCCACGTTCGGATTTCTCACCGCGTCCAAGCGTCCCGAGGTGCTGCTGCGCGCCTTTGCCCGGCTGCGGCGAGAGATCCCCGCGGCCCGCTTCCTGATCGTGGGGGAGGTCTCGCCCCACTTCGACTTCGCGCGGATCTTCAACCCGGAGCTGCGCGAGGGCGTCACCGTCACGGCCGTCTGGATCTCGACCGCTTCCTTCTCTATATGCAGGCATGCGACGTGGCCGTGAACCTGCGCCACCCCACGGCCGGCGAGACCTCGGGCACGGTGATCCGCCTGCTGGGGATGGGCAAGCCGCTGATCGTCAACAACACCGGCGCCTTTGCCGAGATCCCGGACGACTGCTGCGCCAAGGTGGACCTCGACGATACCGAGGAGGATCTGCTGCTGGCCTATCTGCGCGCCTTGGCCGGCGACAAGGGCTTGCGCCGCCGCATGGGCGACAACGCCCGCCGTCACATGGCCGAGCACCATACCCTCGCCGGCTCGGCCCGCGGCTATGCCGACTTCCTTCGTGAGACCGTGGCGATGGACGTCCAGCCTTTCCGCGCCGTGCCGCCGCTCGCCGCCTATCCGGAGGACGACCTGCTCTCCGATCTCGTCCGCGACGTCACGGCCGAGATGGTGGACTTGGGGTCGGCGAAGAGGATGACGATCTGTTGCGGGAGGTTTCGGCGGCGATGGTGGAGTTGGATCTGGATCGCGCGGACTCAACCGTATAATTCACTCATGCCCGCCATCCAACGCATCCTCGAAACCGCTCTCTATTGTGACGATCTCGAGCGCGCCACGGCGTTCTACCGCGACGTCATGGGGTTGCGCATCCTCGACGCCGGACCGCGGTTGGTGGCCCTGGACGCCGGGCAGGCCAGCGTTCTCCTCCTCTTCCAGCGCGGCGCCACGGTCCAAGGCGTGAGCCTCGGCAGCGAGGGATACATCCCCCCTCACGACGGCAACGGCCCCGTCCACCTCGCCTTCGCCATCCGCCGCGAGGAGCTGGAGGAATGGGAGCGCCACCTCCTGGAGCACAGCGTCTTCGTGGAGAGCCGGGTGCAGTGGGACCGCGGCGGCAAGAGCCTGTATTTCCGCGATCCCGAAGGCCACTCGGTGGAGCTCGCGACGCCGGGCGTGTGGGCGACGTACTAGGCCGGCCGCACCGGCTTCAAATCCTCCCAGCGAGCCGGCTCGATCTCGACTTCGTAGAAGAGGTCTTTGGTTTTCTCCGCCGCCTTGAGAGCGGTGTCGATCTGGTCCGCGGCAGGCTGGAAGATGAAGGGCCGGCGGGGGTAGAGGCGATCGTTGACCCAGAAGCGGTTCCATTCGTGGGTGGTGGCGATGAACTCCTGGGTGAAGCCGGCGGCGGTGGGATATTTGCCTTCGACCTCGAGGCAGCCGTGGATGCAGATGTCCACGTAGGACTGCACGATCGGGAACTGGAAGGTGGGCAGGTTGTTTTCGATCTGGTCCGGCGGGATCAGATTGATGTAGGCCCACACCAGCCCCTCGATCGGCTTGTCGCGACCGTCGAGCATCTCGATCTGATCGCTCTCGATACGGCAACGCTGATAGCCGGCGCTCTCCCGCCGGTCCGTCGCGGCGAGCTCCTCGGCGGAGACCTTGTAGATCACGCCGTTGCACGTTGCTGGAGGGAGCGTCTCGGCGATGACGGCGCCGAGGTAGGTCGTGGTCAATCCGCTCTTCCCGCCGCGTGCCCACCAACCCCGGCGGATGCCGCGCACCCGCGCCGGCCAGGCGTCGCGCGCCGACGGCGTGGTCCGCTGCCGCGACTCGTCCTCGATGAGCGAGCCGTAGCCGAAGATGTAGTTCTGTGGTCCCTTGGGTCCGCTGTTGCTGATGTTGACGCAGTCCATCTCTTTCTCCCCTCAGCCGTTCGCCTTCAGCTCGCCGACGATCATCTGGATCTGTTGATCGGGCTCTTCCATCAACGGGATGCTGCCGGCGCCTTTGTGGCCGCCGCCGCCGTAACGGGCCGCGAGCTCGCCGACGTTGGTCTTGCAGGTGCGCCGGAAGATGCTGTGGCCGAGGATCAGCAGCGGGAACTTGCGGTCCGGACCCCAGTGGATGCGCGCCGAGACGTTGACCTCGGGGTAGAGCGCATAGATCAGGAAACGGTTGCCGATGGGCGTGTGGTCGAGGCCGCGGAAGTCGGTGATCACCACGTTGCCGTCCACCCGGCTGTGCTCGCGTAGCGCCTCGCAGAAGTGCTGGTTCTCGCCCTCGATGAGCAGGCAGCGGGCCTTCACCGAGGGATCGTCGAGAACGTCTTCGATCGGCGTCTCGTTGCGCAGCAGGTCCACCAGGTCGTGGAAGTAGTCCTCGAAGTGGCCGATGCCGGTGCGGCCGTCGATGGTGAACCCAAGCTTGATGTAGCCCTGGGGATCGAGCACGTCGCTCGGCGTCAGGTCGGCCGAGTCGAGGCGGTCGGTCTCGCGCACCAGCTCCGCGAACTGCGGCATGGCCGCCTCGCCGCCGTAGTACTCGTAGACCAGCCGCGCCGCCGACGGCGCCTGGGCGAAGGCGCCCTTGAAGCCCACGGGCACGTGCGGCGTCGCCGTGTGCAGGTGGTGGTCGAACCACAGGGCGCAGTTGGGGTGGTAGGGGAGGTTGGCGATGACGTCGTCCGGCCGGATGTCCGCCCGCCCGTCGCTGATGTCCTGGGGATGGATGAGCGAGATGCCGGTGATGTCCTCGTTGACCGAGAGCAGCACGGCGCACGTCAGACCGTCGAGGTCGCCACGAGTTACGAGTCGCATGGTGGCTAACGATTATAGCCTTATCGGATAGAATCTCCCCCAGCTATCCCAGTTTCATCGTCGCCGTCTCCTTCTTGGGAGGGCTCCACCATGCTTCGCGAACGCCGCTGGTTTCGCCTCGTTGCCGGCCTGCTGCCGGCCTTGCTGCTGCTCGTCGCCGGGTGCTCGGCCAATCCGGCCACGGGCAAGCAGCAGCTCAGCTTCTACAGCGAGCAGGAAGAGATCGCCATGGGCAAGGAGGCCGACGCGGACATCGTCCGCCAGGTGGGTCTCTATGACGATCCGGCCGTCCAGGCCTACGTCTCGGACCTGGGGAAGAAGCTCGCCGCGGGCTCGGAGCGGCCGAATCTGCCCTGGAGCTTCAAGGTGCTGGACGACTCGGCCATCAACGCCTTCGCCCTGCCCGGCGGCTACGTCTACGTCACCCGCGGCATCCTCACCCATCTGGGATCGGAGGCGGAGCTGGCGACCGTGATGGGGCATGAGATCGGCCACGTCACGGCGCGCCACAGCGTCAACCAGATGAGCAAGAAGACCCTGGCCACGGCGGGCCTGGGGATTGCCCTGATCCTCGCGGACTCCCAGGAGGCGGAGCTGGCGGCCGGGGTCGTCGCAGCGGGTCTGGGCCTCGTGTTCCTCGCCTACAGCCGGGGCGACGAGAGCCAGGCCGACGAGCTCGGGATGCGCTATGCCCAGCGCTCGGGCTTCGACCTGCGCGAGAGCCCCGAGGTCTTCCGCCTCCTCGACCGCGCCCAGAAGGTCGAGGGGGCCGGCGGGCGGCTCCCCCGCTGGCTCTCCACCCATCCGGACCCGGGCTCGCGCCGCCAGCGCCTGGAGGAGAAGGTCACCAAGATGGAGAAGGAGGGCACGAAGTTCGACGGCACCACCGTCAACCACGACGGGTATCTCGCCCGGCTCGACGGCATGCGGTTCGGCGACGACCCCCGGGGCGGCTTCGTCCGTGGCGGTACGTACTTCCAGCCCCTGATGAAGTTCCAGCTCGCGTTTCCCGCCGGCTGGAGCCCTGAAAGGGAGAAGGATTCGATCCTGGCCCGGAGCCCGAAGGAGGACGCCTTCCTCCAGGTCGGGCTGGCGGGCGAGGGCTCGCCCCAGGAGGCCACCGAGGCGTTCTTCAAGGACGGCGACCTGACGCGGGAGAAGTCCTGGGAGCGCAAGGCGAACAACGATCCCGCGGTCTGGACCCGCCTCGCCGCCAAGGTGAGCGGCAAGGAGGTCCGCGGCACGGTGGTCTTCGTCTCCCACCAGGGGGTGCTCTACCAGATCCTCGGAGTGGCCAAGAAGGACGCGTGGCCCGGCTATCAGGCCGCTCTCGATCAGGCCATGGAGAGCTTCGCCCGCACCACCGATCCCAAGATCCTCGGCATCCAGGCGTGGCGCCTGAAGATCGTCCAGCTCAAGAAGGCCATGACCCTGGAGGAGTTCAACCACGCCTACCCCTCGGCCGTGCCCATCGAGACCGTGGCCCTCATCAACCACGTGGAGCCCGGGGGCACCCTGGAGGCCGGCCGCGCCGCCAAGCAGGTGGTGGAAGGATCTGTGGAGCCGCCGAAGCCAGCAAAGAAAAAGAAATAAGCTGAGCGGAGAGACCCCCTGGGAGCGCCGGCGTCCCCGCCGGCAACTTACTTGGCTTTTTCTTCCTTCGCTTTTTCCTCTTTTCCCGGAGCCGCTGCCGGCACCGCGGCCTTCTGCTCCAGCAGATAGGCCAGGAGGTCCGCCGCGTCCTGAAGGGTGACCAGGGTGGAGTACTCGGGCATGGCGCTGGGCCCTCTGGCAGGGAGCGCCGCCCTTGCACTCCGGCGCGATGAAGGAGTCCGGATTGAGGATCGACTCGTAGATGTACTGCGCCGCCGGCTCGCCCTGGACCCGGTGGTCGGCCACGAGGCCGATGCTCCCCAGGTGGGGGCCGATGTTGTTGCTCTCGGGCACGTGCGGGTCGCCGTGGCAGGCGCTGCAGCCGTAGACCTCGTCGTAGAGCCGCTCGCCCCGGCCGGCGTCGGCGATGGGCAGCAGCAGCCGCGCGTCGGGAGGCAGGGCCTCGCCGCCCCGCGGCCGCAGGTGGAAGTGCTCGGGAGCTTCGGGGATGGCGAAGTACGCCGTCTTGCGCCCCCGCTCGGTGGCGACCGCTGGCGGCGCAATCCCGATGCCGATCCCAACAGCAACTTCTGGAAGGGCCTGACCAAGGTCCCGAAGCAGACCTTGACGTCGGTCATGCTCGACTCGCAGTCGATCGGACCCGGCGCCAGCTACAACCTCGAGCACGAGTGCGGCGCCGGTGGCTGCCAGCAGGGCGAGGGCGAGTTCCTCTACCACTGCCACATCGGCCACCACTACGTCGGCGGTATGTGGGGATTCTGGCGCGTCTTCGCCACTACGCAGACGGAACAGTCCGACATGCACGGCCACGGGCTGTACGTCGAGCCCCGTCTGTATCAGGAAGACAACGTGTTCTCCAACGATGAGGCGCCGTCCAATACGCCGCCGCTGGCGGGCGTCTCGGCCGGGCAGCTCATCGGCGTCAAGGTGGACTGGAACCGCACCATCGTCGCCGACAGCAGCTTCAGCAACCCGTTCACCCAGGTCAAGCTGAGCGACTGGGTCTTCGGGCAGCTTCCCCCGCAGGGCGTGCGTCTGGACAACAGCGACGCCACGGTGTGGGACTGGACCTCCACCGGCGCCAACGACGCGACCCTCAAGGTGTTCGGCGAGCCGGAGGAGACCCGGCAGATGGCCAACTGGAAATCGTCCAACCCCGGGGTGAGACCGGAGGTGATGTTCAACCCGAAGAACGGCCGCTACGCCTGGCCGCTGTTCCGGCCGCACGCCGCGGCGCGGCCACCGTTCTCGGCCCGTCACTCCGGGGCGCCGTGGCTCGGCGAGCAGATGATCCCCGGCCGCATGGACGGCCTGTGCGCCAACAACTTCGTGAAGGACGGCGTCAACGTGGGCTTGAAGGCGCAGCGGTTCTATCCGGTGAGCGCCATCACTCTGCCCATCCAGGTGGCGCGCACCACACCTCCCGCCGTGCCGGGCGGCCCGCCTGCGGGTCTCGCCGGGGGTATCGATCCCAACGGCATGATCTACGTGCTCAACGAGCAGAAGAACGACGTCCGTGCCGGCCTGCGGCCCGCTGAGCCGCTCACCCTGCGCTCCAACGTCGGCGACTGCGTCGAGGTCATCTTCACCAGCGAGATCCCCGACGGGCCGCTCAACAACAACTACTCGAAGGTCAACATCCACAGCCACTTCGTGCAGTTCGACACCCAGGCCTCCGACGGCGTGGTCACCGGCTTCTCCTACGAGCAGTCGGTGCGCCCGTACGCCACCGAGAACCGCACGCTGACTCAGGCGGTGACCCCCCTGACCAGCACCCTCAAGGTGACCAACGTCAATCGGCTGCGGGTCGGAATCGACATCGGCATCGGCCTCGGGGAGGGGACCTGCGGCAGCATTCTGGGCCAGCCCTTCCCGTGCACCGAGGTCCGCAGGATCACCTCGATCACGGCGCCCGGCACCATTACCGTCGACCTGCCGCTGCTGCTGAACCACCCGGTCGGCCAGGCGGTGGGCGTCGAGTTCGTCAAGTACGACTGGTACTCGGACGTCGACGTCGGCACGGTGTTCTTCCACACCCACGTCGAAACCAAGGACTGGGATCACGGCCTCTTTGGCGCTCACATCGTGGAGCCGAAGGGCTCGACCTACCACGACCCGACGACCGGTGCCGAGATCCGCGCCGGCACCATCGCGGACATCCACGTCAATCCGTTCTTCGGCGGCAAGCCGGTTGCGGCCGGCGTCAACGGCTCGTTCCGCGAGTTCATGCTCTTCCTGCACAACATGAACCCCGTGGTCGGCCAGTTCCAGTTCGGCGGCGGCACCATCAACCTGCGCGCCGAGCCCTGGTCGATACGGTTCGCGACGAACCCCGACCCGGCGAACCTGTTCTCGTCGACCGTGCACGGGGATCCCATCACCCCGACGGTCCGTGCCTACGGGGGAGACCCGATCGTCTTCCGCGGCCTGGGCCTGGTCGACAAGGTGGGCGGCATCCGGGTGACCGGACACCGCTTCAACATCGAGCGCCACAGCGCGAATTCGGACCTGCGCGACACCACCTTCATCGGCATCTCCGAGCGCTACGACTTCGCGCTGGACGGCGGGGCCGGCGGGCCGAAGAAGTATCCGGGCGACTACCTGTACTACTCGACTCTGACCAAGGACTTCCAGTCCGGCGCCTGGGGCCTGATGCGCGTCTACGACCAGTTGCAGGGCAATCTCCAGCCGTTGCCCGACCGGGATTCCCCCAGCGGCACGTCGGGCTTCCCGGCGTTCGCGCCGGGAACCGGCACGCCGGCGACATCGCTCGCCGACGGTCCAGGCAACGCCTGCCCGCCGGCCGCGGTCCGCAAGACCTACAACCTGTCGATCGCCGACACGACCATCATCTACAACAACCTGGTTCCCTCTCCGGCCACTCCGGGACAGCCCGGCACCGCCTACTTCCTGAACGGCGACCCGATCACCAACACCAGGACGCCCATGGTGGTCCGCGTCAACAAGGGGGATTGCCTCCAAGTCAACCTCACCAACCTGCGCGCCACCAAGCGGTCGGGGTTCAGCGTCGGCAAGCTGCTCTTCGATCCGCAGCGTTCCTACGGCGCCGCCATCGGGCTCAACTTCGACTCGTCAGTGGCTCCGGCGGCGACGCGGACCTACGAGTACTACGCCGACAAGGACCTCAGCCTGGCGCTGGTGCTCAACCTCTCCGACGTCAACTCCATCCTGACCGGCGGCTTCGGCGGTGTGGTGGTGGAGCCTCAGGGCTCGACCTACCGCAGCCCGGGAACCTTGAGTCCGCTGCCGGGTGACGGCGCCGGCGTCCAGGCCGACATCGTCACAGGTGGGCTCGCCTCCCGCGAGGTCGTGTCGCTGATCACCGACAACGAGCTCAACATGTCGCAGGACCACATGCCGTATCCCGACGCCAACCAGAACAACACCGCGGAGAGCTACACCAACGAGCCGTGGACCCTGCGCAACTTCGTGGCCGACCCGGCCAACGTCTACGCCTCGCCGCTGTGGGGCGACCCGCGGCATCTGGTGACGTTGCCCAAGGGTGCATCACTCACCTACCGCGTCGGCTCGGTCTGGGGTCAGATGCCCCACGCGCCGATGGTCGAGGGTCACCGCTATCGCCAGGAGCCGGGCATGCCCGGCTCCGAGGTGCTGTACAGCGACGTGGTGGCTCCCGGCATGACCCTCACCATGGAGTACTTAGGTGGCGCCGGCGGTGACCTGAACGCTCCCGGCGACTACCTCTACTTCGATCGCGGCCTGCTCTTCGCCCAGGGCGGTGTGTGGCACATCGTGCGGGTGACCGATGGCTCGGGGGCCTTCGCCGCCACCGACGCCATCACCGTCACCGGTGGCAGCAGCGGTGCCGGCAAGACCACTCTCCGCGGCTTCGTCAGCACCAAGCCGGCAGGCGACACCGTCGGCCGGCTCGCGGTGTTCGACGGTATCGAAGCCAAGGGCAAGTGCACCGGCAAACGCCTGGGCAACGTCCAGGTGGACCGTGGCAGCGGCCGTTGGCAGCTCGACCTCGGGGCCCAGGCTCCGAAGCAGGTCTGCCTCCAGTCACCCGGCGGCGGCGTGGTCAGCGCTTCAATGGCCAACCCGGTGGCGGAGCGGACGCAGAAGATGCTCGCCTCGGCCGCTGAGGTCAAGCGGCAGCAGGATCTACAGCAGAAGTTCCTGAAGGAGTTCGACGAGTTGGAGAAGATGCAGGAGGAGGAGCAGCAGTAAGGCTCTCTCCCTCTTTGGATTGCAATCCGCCGTGGCCGGGTGCTTGGACACCCGGTCATGGCTCCGCCCCCGGCGGGGGGTTTTCACTTTTCGCTCTGGAGATTCGCACGATGCGCCAAGCTGTACGCAACAAGCTGTTCATCGCCGCCTGCGCCCTCCTCACCATGGCTGCCCTGCCGGTGCCGCCGAGCGGCACACGCCAGGGCTGGCACGGCGAAACCATGCCGGAGGGTCTCGAACGCGGCAAGAAGGAAGGGGAGTACGTCTGGAAGAAGGACGGCACCATCATGGTCTACGTCCCTCCCGGTCCATTCACCATGGGGAGCGACAAGGGCGAGGTCGCCGAGAAGCCGGCCCACACGGTCGAGCTGGACGGCTTCTACATCGACAAATACGAGGTCTCGTGGCGGAAGTGGAAGGCCTCGGGCCTCCCTTACCTGGAAGGGCGCGACGACCGGCTGCAGACCGTCCAGGCGCCGGACTGGGGGATCCACGACGGCCAGCCGGTGGTCAACGTCTCCTGGATCGAGGCCAAGAAGTACGTCGCCTGGGCCGGCAAGCGCCTGCCCACGGAGGCGGAGTGGGAGAAGGCGGCCCGCGGCACCGACGGGCGTGAGTATCCGTGGGGCAACGAGCCGATCACCAACGAGCGCGCCATCTCGCGCGAGCACCCCATCTCGGAGATCTCCACCGCACCGGTCAACTGCTGCCAGGCGGGAGCCTCTCCCTATGGCGCCGTCAACATGGCCGGCAACGTCTGGGAGTGGTGTGAGGACTCCTACACTCCCGCCTACTATACGGTCTCGCCGCGCAAGAATCCGCTCAACCAGGAGGGGGGCAACATCAAGATCGTGCGCGGCGGCGCCATGCAGCTCAACTCCAGGTACCTGCGCACCTACAGCCGCTACTGGCTCGCCGACGTCGAGCGGATCTCCGACGTCGGTTTCCGCACGGTGGTGAGCGGGGTCGAGGCCCCAAAACCGTAAATTTCGGGAGAGATTCCGCATGCTTGTCTGGCTTCGCCCTCTGCTGGCCGCTCTGGCCCTGCTCGGCGCCACGACTTTAGGATCGGGCGCGGCGCTCGACACTCACCTCGTGAAGGACGTCAATCCCATCCCCCGGGCTCAAGGCTCCGATCCGCAGGGAGTCGTGATGGTCGGCGGTCTCGCCTTCTTCGTCGCCGGGGATGGCGAGACGGGCCGGGAGCTGTGGCGCACGGACGGCACCGCGGCCGGGACCTTCCAGCTCGTCGACGCCTGCCCGGGGGCGTGCAGCGGCAACCCCGTCGTGGTGGCGCGAACCGAGAGGTCCGTGTTCTTCCGTGCTTTCTCCCAGGGCTTCAGCACCGTAGACCTGTGGGTGACGGACGGCTCGGCCGCGGGCACGGTCCGGCTCGCCCGCTCCCTTCTCCTCTCGGAAGCCGGGGGCCGGAGCCTCTGGATGGCCAGCCAGGGCGTGCTCTACTTCACCGCCAACGACCTCGTCCATGGTGCCGAGCTCTGGCGCTCCGACGGAACGCCCGCCGGGACCTTCCAGGTGACGGAGCTGCGCCCGGGGTTCGCCGGCTCCGATCCCGCCGAGCTCACCGCCGTGGACGGGCACCTCTACTTCCGTGCCGACGACGGCGTGCTTGGGCCCGCGCTGTGGACGAGCGACGGCACGGCCGCGGGCACCCGGTTGGTCCGCGATCCCCTCCCGGGCTCGGCCGCGCACGCCGGCCCCTCCCTGCTGCGAGCCGTGGGGCGGACCCTCTTTTTCGTCGCCCCGGTGACCCGCAAGCGGGACGCTCTGTGGAAGAGCGGCGGCACCTCGAAGGGCACCTCGCCGGTGATCGATTTCGTCTCCTCGCCGCAGGCCCCCGCCTTCCGCGACGCCATGGTGCTGGGAAACCGCCTGCTGTTCGTGGGAGGGAGTGGCGCGGAGCTGTGGGTCTCAGACGGGAAGAAGAACGGCACCACGCCCCTGACCCACCTCGCTCCGGCCTCGCCCTTCCTGCCGCTCACCGGCACCGGTCGCCTGCTGCCCGAGACCTCTCTCAACGGCCGGATGGTGCTGCGGGTGGACGACGGCGTGCACGGCGCCGAGCCCTGGGTCACGGACGGCACCCGCCGGGGCACCCGGCTGCTGCGCGACCTCTGCCCCGGCGTCTGCATCGGAGCCCTGGCCCTCGATCCGGCCGGAATCGTGCGCTCGCCGGCCGGCGACCTCCTCCTGTTTTCCGGCAACGATGGCACCGACCTCGGTGATGGGGTCGAACCCTGGGTGACGGACGGCACGCCGGCCGGCACCCGGAAGGTGGCGGATCTCTGTCCCGGCCCCTGCAGCTCCTCGCCCGCAGCCATGTCCGTCCGCACCGCTGGAGGCAAGGCCTTCTTCTTCGCCGACGACGGCACCCACGGCTTCGAGCTGTGGGCGAGCGACGGCACGGCCGCCGGCACGCGGCTGGCTGCGGAGCTCACCCCGGGGGAGGAGCCCGCGGTCGCCCCGGAAATCACTGCCGCCGCCGACAGCGACGGCAGGCTCTTCTTCGTGATCCGCCGCCTCGGCGAGCCGGGCTCCGGGCTCTGGCGATCGGACGGCACGCCGGAAGGCACCGTGCGGCTGACCCCTCTGGAGTTGGAGGTGAGCGCCAGGGAAGCCGTCCGTGCCCTGGGCAGTCGGGTTTTCTTCGTTGCCGCCGACGCCGACCATGGCGAGGAGATGTGGACGAGCGACGGCACCCCCGAGGGGACCCGGCTGCTGGCGGACCTCGAGCCGGGCGCCGCGGGCTCGCAGCCGCAGGGCCTCACCGTGTTCAAGGGCCGCCTCTACTTCTCCGCCGACGTAGGGGAGAGCGGTCGCGAGCTGTGGGCGAGCGATGGCAATCCGGAGGGGACCGTCCTCGTCAAGGACGTCGATCCCCGGCCCGGCCACGGGTCCTCGCCCCAGCTCCTCACCGAGCACGCCGGCCGGCTCTTCTTCTTCGCCGCCGACGAGGAGCACGGCCAGGAGCTGTGGGAGACCGACGGCACCGCTGCCGGCACCACCCTCGCCGCCGACCTGGCGCCGGGCTCCGGCGGATTCTCCATCTCCCACCTCGTCTCCGCGGGCTCCCACCTCTTTTTCTCCGGCGGTCCCAGCGACCTGTCGCAGCAGGGCCTGTGGGTCAGCGACGGGACCGCTGCCGGGACTCGCCTGCTCGTCGACGTCCTCATCCAGCCCGACGTCCGGCCCATCCAGGCTCCGGCGGCGCTCAGCGACCGGATCTTCTTCGCCTCCATCGGGGACCAGGTCTTGTGGACGAGCGACGGCACCGAAGAGGGGACGGCCCCCCTCTTGACCGCCAACGGCATGCAAATCTGCGAGCCGGAGTCCTACCAGGTCTTTGCGGGCCGGCTGATCTTCAGCGCCGAGGGCGGGCTCTACGAGTCCGACGGCACGGAGGCCGGGACGGCCAAGGTCCTGGACCTGGCGGCGCCTTCCGACGCCTCCTTCTTCGAGGTGGTTCCAGCCGGCTCCCGCCTGGTCTTCCGCAAGTGGGACCGGCTCACGGGCTCGGAGCTCTGGGCCCTGGAGGCCGAATGACAACTGTCACCCCAAAGTCCTGACATCCCTCCCTGGGTCCCTTCCGGGCGTGCTTCCAGAATGTCTCTGGAAACGGAGGGACCTCATGAATACACAGAGACAGATCGACGACGACCGGCCGCTCGCGGAGCTGGCCCGTGCCGTCAAGCGCTACGGGGCCGTGACGGCCCTGGCAGGGATTGACTTCGCGGTCCGCCCCGGCGAGGTGGTGGCCCTGCTCGGCCCCAACGGTGCGGGCAAGACCACGGTGGTGCAGCTCCTGCTGGGCCTCATCCGCCCCAGCGCCGGCGAGGCCCGCCTCTTCGGCCGCGATCCCAAGAGCACCGAGGCCCGCGTGCGGGTGGGGACCATGCTCCAGGTCTCCAAGGTGCCGGAGACGCTCAAGGTGCGCGAGCACGTGGACCTCATCTCCAGCTACTACCCCAAGCCCCTCGCATCGCGGGAGGTGATGGCCGCGGCCGGGCTCGAAGGCTTGGAGGAGCGGCTCTTCGGCAAGCTCTCGGGCGGCCAGCGCCAGCGCGTGCTCTTCGCCCTCGCCCTGTGCGGCGATCCCGACCTGCTGTTCCTCGACGAGCCCACGGTAGGCCTCGACGTCGAATCCCGGCGCGGCCTGTGGACGGTGATCGAAGGCAAGGCCGCCGAGGGCCGGTCGGTGCTCCTCACCACCCACTACCTGGAGGAGGCGGACGCCCTGGCGGATCGCATCGTGCTCATCAACCAGGGCCGGGTGATCGCCGAAGGCACTCCGGCGGAGATCAAGGCCCGGGTGGTGGGGCGGAAGATCCGTTGCCGCACCTCTCTGACCCTGGAGGCGGCCGCCGCCGTGCCCGGCGTGCGCAGCGCCCGGCGGGACGGGGAGATGACCGAGCTGTTCACCAACGAGGCGGACCGCGCCGTGCGCGAGCTGCTGGCCCGCGATCCCGGGCTCTCGGGCCTCGAGGTCCAGGGAGCCGATCTCGAAGAAGCGTTCCTCGCCCTCACGGGGGCGGATCAGAAAGAGGAGGTGGCGGCATGAGCACCGAGACGATCCAGACTCCATTGACGATGGCGCCGGTCCGGCGGCGGGTCGTCCGGATCTACGCCCTGGAGACGAAATACGAGTTCCTGAAGCTGCTGCGCATGCCGGCCTACGTGATCCCCACGCTGACCTTCCCCCTGGTCTTCTACATGCTCTTCGGGGTGGCCCTGAAGCAGGGGCCGGGCGGGTTCAACTTCCCCACCTATCTCATCGCCACCTACGGCGCCTTCGGAGTGATGAACGCCGCCCTCTTCGGCCTCGGCGTGGGCCTGGCGGTGGAGCGCGGCCAGGGGTGGCTCCTCTTCAAGCGGGCGACTCCCATGCCGCCGCTCGCCCACTACCTGGGGAAGCTCGCCATGTGCATCCTCTTCGGCTCGCTGATGGTGAGCCTGCTGTTCGCCCTGGGCGCCACGGCCGGCGGCGTGCGCCTGCCGCTCACCACCTGGCTGGCTCTCGCCGGGGTGCAGATCGCCGGCGCCGTGCCCTTCGCCGCCTTCGGTCTCGCCATCGGCTATTGGGCGGGTCCCAACTCGGCGCCGGCCCTCATCAACCTGATCTCGCTTCCCGCCGCCTTCGGCTCGGGCATGTGGATCCCCATCCAGATGATGCCCGGGGTGGTGAGGAAGATCGCCCCGTTCCTCCCCTCCTACCACTTCGCCCAGCTCGCCTTGAAGACGATCGGCATGGACCGTGGGGAATCGGTGGGGCAGGGGGTGGCCGTGCTGGCCGTCTTCACCCTCCTCTCCCTGGTCCTCGCCTGGGCCGGCTGGCGGCGGGACGAGGGAAAGACGTACGGGTAGATCGGCCCGCGTATATAAATAAGGTCGAGGGAGACCCATGCGCCTGCGCCGCCTGCTGCCCCGCTTGTTGCCCAATATCCCAGAGCTCGGCTGGACTCCCTACGCCTGGCTGATCTACCTCTTCCCGTTCTGGTTCGAGCCGAGCGTCAACGGGGCGACTCCCAGGGTGTGGGCGGCCACGGTCCTCGCGACTGTCCTCTTCCTCTATCTCTACTTCCGCGCCTACTGGCAGAAGGACTGGGGGATCGTGGCCTGCGCCGCCGGCATCGTGGCGCTCGCCGTGCTGTTCGCTCCCCTCAACTCGGGGAGCGGCGTCTTCTTCGTCTACGGCGCTGCGTTCGTGGGCCAGCTCACGCCCGTCCGCCGCGCCGTCCGCGGGATCGTGGCGGTGCTGGCCGTGCTGGCGGCGGTCACCCTGGGGTGGGGCCTGTCCCTCTGGTACTGGCTCCCCGCCGGCGTCTTCACCCTCTTGATCGGCGGCATCAACCTCCACTTCCGGGAGGTGGCGCGGGCCAACGCCAAGCTGCGCATGGCCCAGGAGGAGGTGGAGCACCTGGCCAAGACGTCGGAGCGCGAGCGCATCGCCCGCGACCTGCACGACCTCCTGGGGCACACGCTGTCGCTCATCACTCTCAAGTCCGAGCTGGCCGGCAAGCTCCTGGAGCGCGACCCGGAGCGGGCCGGCCGGGAGATCCGCGAGGTGGAGCGGATCTCCCGTGAGGCCCTGCGCGAGGTTCGCACGGCCGTGGCCGGCTACCGCTCGCAGGGGCTGCCCGCGGAGCTGGCCCGAGCCCGGCTCGCTCTGGAGGGGGCCGGAGTGAGACCTGAGCATTTCGCCCAGCCCGTGGAGCTCCCGCCCGCTCAGGAGACGGTGCTGGCCCTCGCTCTCCGAGAGGCGGTGACCAACGTCATCCGCCATGCCGGCGCCTTCACCTGCCGCATCACCCTGGAGCAGACGGCCACGGAGACCCGGCTGGAGGTCTGCGACGATGGCCGGGGCGGCACGGCTCCGGAGGGGATCGGCCTCGCCTCCATGCGCGAGCGGGTGGAGGGATTGGGGGGACGGCTGGAACGCCGGGCCGGCACCGGGACCTCCCTCCTCATCGTCCTGCCGCGGCAGTCCGCTGCGGCTGATCAGGAGGTGGGGGAGAGCTCCGCCGAGCTGACGGCCGAGGGCCTGGCATGATCCGCGTGCTCCTGGCCGAGGACCAGTCCATGGTGCTGGGCGCCCTCGCCGCGCTCCTCGAGCTGGAGCCGGACATCGAGGTGGTGGGGCGCGCCCACGACGGCCGGGAGGCCCTGGCCCTGCTCGAGACGGCGCGGCCGGACGTGGTGCTCACCGACATCGAGATGCCGAACCTCACCGGCCTCGAGCTGGCCGCCGAGCTCAAGCGGCGGGGGAGCCCGGCGCGGGTGGTCATCCTCACCACCTTCGGCCGCAGCGGCTACCTGCGCCGGGCCCTCGACGCCGGAGCCGCCGGCTATCTGCTGAAAGACGCTCCGGCCGAGAAGCTGGCCGAGGCCGTCCGCCGCGTCCACGCCGGACTGCGGGCCATCGATCCCGAGCTGGCCGCGGCCGCCTGGGAGGAGGCCGATCCGCTGACCGACCGCGAGCGCCAGGTGCTCCGCCTCGCCGGTGAGGGTCTCGCCAGCGCCCGCATCGCCTCCGAGCTCCACCTCTCGGAGGGGACGGTCCGCAACTACCTCTCCGAAGCCATCAGCAAGCTCGGCGCCGAAAACCGCGTCGAAGCCGCCCGCATCGCCCGCCAGAAGGGCTGGCTCTGAGGCGCTCTGAGCCCGGATCGTCACCGGCTCTCCCGAGACTTGACGTATCCCCATATTGGAGTAGGATTCTCCCCTAACTCTGCCTTACTGCGACCATCGCGCAACGTTGCGCTGGCCTTATCGTTGAATTTGCTACGGATCTCAATCTCGAACGATCGAGGAGAGGGAGTCATCACCATGGTCAAACGTGTCCTGTCTGGTTGCAGCCGGCTGCTGATGCCGGTGGTCCTGGTCCTGCTGGCGTTGTCGATTCAGGGCCCCGCCTTCGCGCAGGAGGGAGAGGAGATCGCCATCACGCCTCCCACGGCGGGTCCTATCAACGTCCTGGTGGAGCTCTCGGAAGCGCCGGCGGCGTTGGTCTACGGCAACACCCTGCGGCAGAACGCTGCTCTGCCCCGGGCCCAGGCGCAGACGCTGGCCGTTACCGCCGCCAGGAAGCAGCTCGCGGCCATCGCGACGCAGCAGGCGCGGTTCGACAGCGCTCTCGCTGCCGTGCCGGTGCCGCTGCATGAGATCTACCGGGTCGACAAGGCCTACAACGGCGTTGCCTTCCTGGTCGATCCCTCGGCCATCCCCGCGCTGCGCCGGCTGCCGGGCGTGCGCAACGTGCACGTGATCGTGCCCGAGCTCCCCACCAACTCCACGAGCGTCCCCTTTCTCGGCGTGCCCAACCTATGGGGCAACACCATCGGGCTGCCCCAGGGAGTGACGGGCACGGGGATCAAGATCGGCGTCATCGACACCGGCATCGACTACCAACACGCAAACTTCGGCGGCACGGGCCTGCTGGCGGACTACCAGGCCAACGACCGCACGATCATCACCGACACGATCGGCGGCAATCCCATCTTTCCCACTCCCAAGGTAGTGGGCGGCACGGACTTCGCGGGCGACGCCTACACGGGCAACAACGCGCCGGCGCCGGACCCCGATCCCATGGACTGCGGCGGCCACGGCAGCCACGTCTCCGGCACGGCCGCGGGCCTGGGAGTCACGGCGGCCGGCACCACCTACGGCGGTCCCTATGACGGCAGCGCGCCGTTCGCCTCGCTGCGCATCGGTCCCGGCGTGGCCCCCGGCGCAACTCTCTATGCCCTGCGGGTCTTCGGCTGCACGGGCAGCACGGGATTGACGGTCCAGGCCATCAACTGGGCCGTGGACCCTAACAACGACGCCGACTTCTCGGACCACCTCGACGTCATCAACATGTCGCTGGGCTCCAACTTCGGCGGCGTCAACAACACCACGACGCAGGCGGCCGAGAACGCCGCCGCCGCCGGGGTGATCGTGGTCTGCTCGGCCGGCAACGCCGGCGACACCTACTTCATCACCGGCGCCCCGGGCGTCTCCAGCCGCACCATCTCCACGGCGGCGAGCGTCGACTCCGGCATCGGCGGCGCGGTCCTCAACGTCAACTCGCCGCCGGTCATCGCCGGCGGCTACGCGGTCTCGGCCACCAACACCTTCGCGCCCACGCCGGCGCCCGCTCCCAGCGGCCAGACCGCCAACATCGTGCAGGGGATCGATCCGGCGGACGGCGCCGGTCCCCTCACCACGGATGGCTGTTCCCCGCTGACCAACGCCGCGGCGGTGGCCGGCAACATCGCTCTGATCGATCGCGGCACCTGCGGCTTCCAGGTCAAGGCGAACACCGCGCAGGCCGCGGGCGCCATCGGCGTCATCATCGCCAACAACGTGGTCGGCGATCCAAACCTGATCGCGATGGGCGCCACGGGTGTCGTTCCCGTCACCATCCCGGCTCTCTTCATCTCGCTCGCGGATCGCAACACCATCGTCGCGAACCTGCCGGCCAACGCCACGCTGGGCGCGGCGACCGCCGCCGACACCCTGGCGGGCTTCTCGTCGCGCGGTCCGCGGCGGGCCTCCTCGCCCATCCGCCTCAAGCCCGACATCGCGGCCCCGGGCTTGAACATCACCTCCACCCAGACCGGCATCTGCAACAGCACCTGTCTGCGCGATGCCGCGACGCCGAACGGCGCCTTCATTCCCGGCAACCTGTCGCTGACCATCTCCGGCACCTCCATGGCGAGCCCCCACATGGCGGGCATCATGGCGCTGCTGCGGCAGATCCACCCCAACTGGTCGGTCGAGCAGCTCAAGGCCCTGGCCATGGACAACGCCATCCATGACGTCTCCATCGGCGCCAACGGCGCCGGCCTCAAGTACGGCCCCGGCCGCATCGGCGCCGGCCGCGTCGATCCCTCGGCCTCGGCGACGGCCAAGGTGGTGGCTCTGAACGACGACGACACGGGCCTGGTGAGCGTCTCCTTCGAATCCACCGAAGTGGTGGGCGCGGCCACGGAGGTCAAGAAGGTCCGACTGGTCAACACCGACACGTCCGATGCCACCTACGATCTGAGCATCACGACCTCGGTCAACGCGCCGGGCATCGCCTTCTCCCTGCCCGGCGGCAGCTCCGTCACCGTGCCGGCGGGTGACTCGGTGGGGATCGACGTCCAGATGGACGCCAATGGAGCGTTGATGGACCACGCGCGAGAGGCGACGGTAGCTCCGTTCCAGACCGCGCCGGCCCCGCTCGCCGCGCTCGGCAACCTCGCCCGCCACTGGCTGACGGAGGAGGCCGGCTACCTGGTGCTGAGCCAGAGCGGCGTTCCCAAGCTGCGGGTGCCCCTCTACCTGAACAGCCGTCCGGCCTCGACCATGTCGGCGCCGGCCACCATCGTCACCGGCGGCGGCGCCAGCGGCTCCACCACCATCCCCCTCTCGGGCTCGGACGTCTGCACCGGCACCCTCGGCGCCGGTCCGACCTGCACCGGTACCTTCCCGAACGACGAGGTCTCGCTGGTGACGCCGTTCGAGCTCCAGGTGGTGAGCCCGCAGGATGAGACGGTGGCCCCGCCCTACGCCGACCTCCAGTACGCCGGCGTGGCGTTCTCGCCGGCCAGCAACGTGCTGATGTTCGGCGTCTCCACCTGGGGCGACTGGTCCACCCCCACCGACGTGGCGTTCAACGTCTACATCGACACCAACGAGGACGGCACCTGGGATCGCATCCTCTTCAACAGCAACCCGGGCACCATGGCGCAGGCGCTGTTCGGCAACGCCGCCGCCACGGGGCAGGACAGCTTCCTCACCGGCGTCCTCACCATCGCCACCAACGGCGTGGGCACCCAGCAGTTCGTCAACCGCCTGAGCTCCGCGGGCTTCGACTCGGCGCTGTTCAGCAACAACGTCATGTTCCTGGCGGCGACGCCGGCATCGCTCGGCCTGCCCGCGGGCGACACCACCTTCCGCTGGAAGGTCGTCACCTGCCCGGGCTTCGCGCCTCTGTGCCTGCAGCTCAACGGCTTCAAGGACGACGAAGCGCCGGGACCCTTCTTCTTCAACTACAACGCCCAGGGCCTCAACTTCAACGGCACCAACCTGGCCCAGGACCTCAACGGCGCCACCCTGCCGGTGACCTGGAACACGGCCAACATGACGACCAACGGCGCGCTCGGCGCGCTGCTCCTCCACCACCACAACAAGGCCGGCCAGCGCGCCGAGGTGGTGGTGCTCGACACCGCCCAGCAGGCCGACCTCTCGATCACCAAGTCGGTGAATCCGCCCACTCCGACCCTCGGGCAGAACGCCACCTTCACCGTCACCGTCACCAATAACGGCCCGAACCCCGCCACCGGCGTCCAGGTGACCGACCTGCTGCCCGCCGGCCTCACCTACGTCTCCGACGACGGCGGCGGCGCGTACGTCCCGGGCACCGGCGCGTGGACCGTGGGTGCGCTCGCCGTCTCCGGCAGCGCCACGCTCAACATCGTGGCCACGGTGGACACCAGCGACAAGGTGTGCAACCTCGCCCAGATCACGGCCGCGACGCCGCTCGATCCCAACCCGGTGAACAACTCCTCGCAGGTCTGCGTCATGGCGCCGCGCGCGGCCGACCTGGCCGTGAGCATGAGCGTCAGCAGCCCCACGGTGCTGGTGGGCAACAACGTCACCTACACCATCACGGTGACCAACAACGGCGACGATCCGGCCTACGCCATCGACCTGACGGAGACCTTCCCGGCCTTCCCGCTGCTCAACCCGACCTCCTTCACGGCGTCGCAGGGCACCTACAACCCGGCCACGGGCCTGTGGAACCTGGCTACCCTGGGGACGGGATTCTCGGCGACCTTGAACATCACCCTGGCGGCGCCCAACATGGCCGGCGCGCTCACCGATCAGAGCACGGCCGCGGCCGGCACCGGCGATCCGAACAACGCCAACAACACCGCGAGCGCCACCACCACGGTGCTCTCGCCGGCCACCATCACGGCCACCAAGAACGTCGCCGGCAGCTTCGTCGAGGGCGGCACCGTCACCTACACGATCGTCCTCACCAACAGCAGCAACTTCGACCAGCAGGACAACCCCGCCAGCCATGAGCTGGTGGACGTGCTCCCCTCGCAGCTCACCCTGGTGAGCGCCACCGACGGCGCCAGCCCCGGCACGTTCTCCAACTCGGGCAACACCGTCAACTGGGACGGCGCCATTCCGGCCAACAGCTCGGTGACCATCACCATCACCGCCACCATCAATGCCGGCACCGCCCTCCAGACGGTCTCCAACACGGCCACCGCCAACTTCGACTCCGACGGCAACGGCGTCAACGAAGCCGTGGCGAACTCGACGGGCAACTCGTCCTTCGTGGTCGTCTCGCCCTCCTCGGTCGGCACCCACAGCAAGACCGTCTCCGGCACCTTCGTCGAGGGTGGGACCATCACCTACACGGTGATCATCTCCAACCCGAGCGCCTCGGCGCAGCTCGACAACCCCGGCGACGAGCTCACGGACGTGCTGCCGTCCAGCCTCACCCTGGTCAGCGCCAACGCCACCATCCCCACGGCCACGGTGGACCTGCCCATGAATACGGTGCACTGGAACGGCACCATCCCGGCCGGCGGCTCGGTGACCATCACCATCACCGCGACCATCAAGAACGGCACGGGCAGCCAGACCATCAGCAACCAGGGCACCGTCTTCTTCGATGCGGACGGCAACGGCACCAACGAGTCGTCGGTCCTCACTGACGATCCGGCGGTCGGCGGCGTCAACGATCCGACGTCCTTCCGGGTTGCCGGCGTCACCGAGATCCCGACCCTCTCCACGGTCGGCCTCGCGATGCTCGCTCTGCTCCTGCTGGGCGGCGCGATGCTGATTCTGCGACGGCGGCAGGCGTAGGAAGTCGGAAGCAAGCCCTCACCGGGCGGGGGCTCTCACCCCCGCCCGGCCCTCACTCCCCCAGCCCCTCTCTCCCGCTCCCTCGCCACCCCCCTCACCGGGAGAGAGGGGAGCGGTTAGCCCTGTAAAAGCAAGAAGATCCGTCTTTTCTTCAGACAAACCTCTCCCTCTTCTCCCGGTGAGGGGGGTGGGAGGGGACGGGAGAAGAGGGCCGGGGTGATGAGGGTCTTACTTCGGCCGCGGCGCGCGCCCGGCCTGCTTCAGGGCGCGCGCCAGGAGGAACTCGATCTGCGCGTTGACGCTGCGCATCTCGTCGTCGGCCCACTTGCGGAGGGCTTCGTAGACCTCCGGATCGAGCCTCAGGGGATAGTTCTTCCGCTCTGCCAAGGCCTCGGTCCTACTAGTAGAGGCTGCCGGCGTTGATCACCGGCTGAGGATGACGGTCGCCGCAGAGCACCACCAGCAGGTTGCTGACCATGGCGGCCTTGCGCTCGTCGTCGAGCTGGACGACCCCCTTCTCCGAGAGCATCTGGAGGGCGTGCTCGACCATGCCCACGGCGCCTTCGACGATCTTCGAGCGGGCGGCCACCACGGCGCTCGCCTGCTGGCGCTGCAGCATGGCGGAAGCGATCTCGGCCGAGTAGGCGAGGTGGCTGATGCGGGCCTCGACCACCTTGACGCCCGCCTGCTCCAGTCGCTCCTGGATCTCCCGGGCCAGCCCCACGGACATCTCCGCCGTGTGGCTCGACAGGGCCATCTCCCCCTCGTGGTCGGCCACGTAGGCGTAGTGGGTGGCGAGGTTCCTCAGGGCCGACTCGCTCTGGACGTGGACGAAGTTGATGTAGTCGTCGACGTTGAACAGGGCCTCGGCCGTGTCCACCACCTTCCACACCACGACGGCCGCGATCTCGATGGGGTTGCCGCTCTTGTCGTTGACCTTGAGCTTGCCCGTCTCGAAGTTGCGGGTGCGCACCGAGATCGCCTTCTTGGAGTAGAAGGGGTTGGCCCACCGCAGCCCGGCCGTCCGGGTCGTGCCGCGGTAATCGCCGAAAAGCTGCAACACCTTGGACTGATTGGGGTTGACGACGTACAGCCCCGCCAACCCGATGATCGCGATCAACATCAGCAGAATCGAGCCGAGGATCCCGATCCCCGATCCCGCGCGTGCGGACGCGATCAGCCCATAGCAGGAGGCGAAGAACAGAACCAGGAACACCAGCAGCATCCCGAGCCCGGGGCTGCCGTTGAACTCCTTCTCGCGAATCATGGTGACGTATCTCCCTTTCTTGGATACCAGAGTGATATCACTCTGATGCCAGATACGCAAGGGGGAGGGGAAGGTTGCAGGACGTTGCCTCTGAGGAGGAGCGGCGGCTCTCGATGTGCCCTGATAGGATTCGATGATGAGCCAACTCTTGGCCCGAGTACGCACGTTGATCGCTCGTGCGTACGAGAAGCTCACCCGAGGGGTGGGATCGAGGGGGAATGGAGCAGCACTGTTCGAGCTCTCTTCTCACCCCAACGGCTTTCTACGGGAAAAAGCCGTCAGACGGCTCAGACTCGTCTCCAATGGAAGTGAGCTTCCTTACCTTCTCCTGCGTCTCAACGATTGGGTTCCCGAGGTGCGGGAGGCGGCTCGTGCTGCCGTCCTCGAACGCGTCAAGGCCGACTACTTCAACCACTTCGTGAGGAATCTGGCTCTGGTCGTTCGCCTGCGGCAGGCGAGACGAGCCGACCATCACGACGTCTTGGAGCGGATCTCGCAGCTTCTTTCGAGCCCAGCCGCCCGCGTGGCGATGCTCGCCGAGATGAACGGCGGCTCCAGGGAAGTCCGGCGGGAAAGCTTTCGCATCCTCGTTGCTGGCAAGGTCGCCGAGCTGCCGCAGATTCTACTTGCAACTTTGGAGGTAGAGGATCCAGTGATCAGGCTCTGGAGCGCTCGCGCGATGGCGACCGCTCTATCCCGGGAGCAGCTCGTCACGGTGCTTCCCAAGCTGTCCGCCGATCCCTCCGCGCCGGTCCGCCGGGAAGCCCTGCAGATCTGGGTGACCTCGTTTCCCGAGCAAGCCGGCGGAAAACTGACCGCCGCTCTGCTGGACCACAACCCTTCGGTGCGAAGCCTGGCGCGCTTCCATCTTCGGAAACAGGAGGATCTCGATATCGTCCGGTTCTACCGGGACGCCCTGGAGACTCCGCGCACTGATCTTCTCGTCGCGTCGATCCGGGGCCTCGCCGAGACGGGGGCGCGAGCTGACGCCGAAAGTCTGCTTCCCTACCTGTCGCATCCGATCGCAAAGGTCCGGAAAATCGCGATCAAGTGCCTCATCATGCTCGGCAACGCCCAGTACCTGGACTCATTACTGGACAGGGTGCTGGATACTTCTCCGGGCGTGTCGACTCAGGCTAGGCAAGTCGCGCAGCCGTACGCGGCGATCCTGGGAGCCCCACGGTTGTGGGATCTGTTCAAAGGGACCACTTCGGCGCATGCACGCAAGAATCTGCTTCATCTCCTGACCGCCCTTCCAAAATGGGACAGCGTCGTCTACCTCCTGCGAGCCGTGAGCGAGGGGGACGAAGTCACGGCAGAGCAGGCGCGAGACCACCTGCTGCGCTGGGTCTCCCTGTACAACCGGAACCAAACGGCTCCGTCGAAAATGCAATTGGAGCAGCTCAAGACAGCGCTGTCGGAGGCGCAAGACGGACTCGATGTGCCAGCCGCGAAGTCAATTCGCTTCACGATCCAATTCGCGCTCCATTTCTTTACCGGGAGTTGATCGAGAAAAGGGCGCCACCCCGCCCCGTTTCAGGACAGGGTGGTCCGTTCTCGTCAGGCGACTAGGAAACTGGCGGGCACCAGATGCAAACCGGCACCGGCTCGCAGGTGAAGAAGGGGCTGGTGACTCCCCAGTCGATCGAAGCGCCGCAGCAGTCCACGCCGCGCTGCCCTACCACCTGGGAATGAGATTCGTCGCTGAAGTAGGTGCAGTCCTGGTTCTTGATGGCGGCGGCGTCCGCCGGCCGCGGCGCGGTCGCCAACACGGTGAGAGCCAGGGCGCAGGTCAGGCCGAGGGCGACGATGAGCTTGCGCGGGGCCGAGAGGGTCTTTTCGGTCATGGTGTGGGATCTCCTTCAGTGCGAGCGGAACAGAACTGTTTCGACTCGGTCTATTAACGCAGGTGCGCGAGAGATCCCCTCACGACCCGCCTCGAGGAGGCGATAGGATAGAGCTGGCTTTACGCGCAATTTCCTGATTTGGAGTTGGTCTTTCATCGTTTGGGGCTCATCTTCCGCCGGATGGAGCTCGTTTTTTGAAATTTGAATTCCATCCGCCGCCGTTTGGGTTCCATCTTTTGCCGCTTGGATTCCATCTCCGGACGTTTGGACTCCATCCGCCGGCGTTTGGGGTCCATCTTCCGCGGTTTGAACTCCATCTTCCGAAAGTCGGCTCCAACCGCCGGCGGCTGAAGTCCAACCGGCAGCGGTTGAGGTCCAACCGTTGCCGGCTGTGACCCAACCGTCGTCCTAGGGACTCGAAGCCGACGATGCGCGGGTCCTTTCGCGCTCAGATGCGGCCCAGCGGCGGGGTGCTGTCCTGATCATCGGATGTCAGCCTTCCCGGTGCTCCAACCGATAACGCCAAGTCCCCAACCCCGGCCGGCGATGGCGGACGAGGTGGAAAGCATGCCCGAGGATCGGGGAACGGGTCCACCCGTCGGCGTCGGGTGCGACGGGCTCGTACTGGCCGTCGCGGAGGGTGAAGATGTCGAACCGGAGGTCCTCACCGCGGGCATCGACGAGCCACAGCTCGGGGACGCCGGTCTTGGCGTAGAGGAGGGGGAGACGGGAGGTGTCCTTCTTCACCGAGCTGTCGCTGACGATTTCGACCACTAGGTCAGCGGGCCCCTCGAGGGCGACGAAGCGGTCGGGTTTTCTCCGGGACGGAACTGGGCGAACCTTCCCCTGGCGAAGCGAGTCGAGCAGCACCATCACCAGGTCCGGTTCGACGGAGAGCCCGGCGAACCGGGAGATGTTTCGCGTGCGGTCGATGTGGAGCTCTCCAAAATCCGGATCGACGACAAGCTTCATCAGCGTCGAAGCAATGGCCGTCTTGGGAGCGGAGTGGGTGTACAGATCCTCTGGGCTCATGTCGACGTCAACGGTCCCCTCCAGATAGTCGATGCGCCCGTTCTCCGGAAAGTCGTCGGACTCCACCCAGCGCTGGAATCCCTCGAAGGTGAAGGCGTCGTCGGGAATCTGGAGCTCGTCTTCTTCGACGATGAATTTGTGTCTGTGGCTCATGGACTTTTCTCTCCTGGAGAGTACACCACCCGCCTGGCTCTGCCAAGCCCCTCCCCAGAAGGATACTCCTACCGCCGCAGGCTCAGCGCCCGGAAAAACTCCTCCGCCACCTCCGAGGGGTTTCCCACCAGCGCCCCCGCTCCTTCCTCGGGAAGCCAGTCGGCGGGGAGGTAGTGGCGGTAGGGGGCGTGGAGGAAGCGCTGATCGAAGAGGGCGATGACGCCGGTGTCGTGCGGCGATCGGATCAGACGGCCGGCGGCCTGGACGACGCGGGTCATGCCCGGCACTACGAAGGAGTATTCGAAGCCGCGTTCGAAGCGCTCTTCGTAATAATCCTTGAGGAGCTGCTGCTCCAGGCTCAGCCCCGGCAGGCAGGGTCCCACCACAGCCACGGCCTTCAGCACCTCGCCGGGGTAGTCCACCCCTTCGGCGAAGACGCCGCCGGCCACGGCCACCAGGAGGATGTCGCCGAAGATGGCCGAGCGCAGGGCCTGGAGGAGGAGGTCCCGCTCCTGCTCGCTGTCCGCCTGGCGCTGGATGAGGATCCGCTTGTTGCGCAGGCGCATGCGGCCCGTGATCTCGGAGAGGAAGGCGTAGCTGGGGAAGAGGGCCAGGCAGTTGCCGGGCACCGAGTCCGCGAAGCCCGCGAGACGCTCGGCGATGCGCTCGTAGTTCATGGGCCGCTCGCGGTAGGTGGTGGCCACCGAGGGATCGATCACCACCCGCCGGTTCTCCTGCGGGAAGGGGTTGGCGATCTCCACGAAGGCCGTGCGGCCGGTCTCGAAGCCCAGGAGACCGGTGTAGAACTCGGGCGGCGACAGGGTGGCCGAGAGGCCGATGGCGGCGTGGGCGCGGTTGATCACACCGCCCAGGAAGCGGCTGGGATCTTTGCAGAGGATCTTGATCCGCCCGTCCCCCTTGCGGTATTCGACGACGTGGCTGAAGGCGGCGTCGGAGACCATGAGGCCGTTCAGGAAGCGGAGGAAGTTGAAGTAGAGCTCGACGAAGGGATCGTCGGCGCGGAAGGTGCGGGTCTCGCGCTGGTGCTCCAGATAATCGACGAAGGCGGCGTCGAGCTCGGAGCGCAGGCGCCAGAAGCGGGACTCGGGGAGGGGCCACTCGACCGCCCGGTCGCCCGGCGGGCCTTCCTCCAGAGCGTCTGCCACGAGGCCGTCGATCAAGGCCGCGAGCTTCAGGCACAGAGTCTCGATGTGGTAGTGGACGGGCTCGCCCCAACGGCCCACGACCTCGCCGGCCCGGCGCGCATCCTGCGAGGAGAGCTCCGGGCTGTAGTAGCCCCGGCCGCGGCTCACGAGGTTGTGGACCTCGTCGATGACGAGGATGACGTCCGAGAGGTCCTCGCCGGGGCCGAAGGCGGTGAGCGAGACGTAGGGATCGAAGACGTAGTTGTAGTCGCAGATCGTGACCTGGACCCGGTTCGACAGCTCGAGGCTCACCTCGAAGGGGCAGACCTCGGCCGCCTGGGCGGCGCGGTAGACGTCGTCCGGCTCGATGGCGGCGTGGGCGTCGTAGATCTGGGCGAGGACGCCGGAGGTGACGAGCTTCAAGCCGTAGTCTTTGGCGAAGCGGCAGTACTCCTCGTGGCAGAGGATCTGATCGTTGGCGCACATCTTGGCCTTGGCCCTGAGGCGCAGGGAGCGGAAGGAGCCGTCCTGATTGAGGAGGTTCAGGACGGCGGTGGCCATCTCCTGCTGGGTGTTCTTGGCGGTCAAGACGTAGAGGCGCTTGTCGTTCGCGAGGGCGTAGCGCAGGGCGGGGTAGAGGGCGGCGACCGTCTTGCCGATGCCGGTCGTGGCCTGGAGGAGGAGGTGCTCGCGATTGGCGATCGCGGTCTCGACCGCGGCGAGGATCAGCTCCTGGCCGGGCCGGGTCTCGCGATAGGGGAAGACGAGACGCTCAGCAGCCGCCCGGCGCTCGGCCGCGCGCTGGCGGGCCGCCTCCCAGCCATTGATGATGCCGTTGACCCGTCGGCGGACGGAGGCCTCCAGGGCCTCGAAGTTGGGCTCCAGGCCCTCGCGTTCGGTTTCGTCGCTGCCGATGGCGATGAGCACCAGCTCGGCGCGGACGGGCGCTGCTTCAGCCCGGGAGAGCATCCACGCGTAGAGGAGAGCCTGGCGCTGGTAGCTCTCCCGGACGTGGGGGGGAGGGCGCCGCCGCGGCGGACGGATTTGATCTCTTCGATCACCAGCGTGCCATCCGGCTCCTTGCGGATGCCGTCCGCCCGGCCCTGGACGGTGACCTTCCATCCCCGGTGATCGAATCTGTAGGTGACCACAACCTCCCGCCGATACGACGGGTCCTCCTCCAGCCGCTGCTCCTGATACCGTCCATGAATGGCCTGCCCCAGCCACAGCCGCTCATAGCCGCCGCGGCTGGAAAACCCCAGGCTGCGCAGCAAAGGAGCGTCCAGCAGGTCGGCGACGGAGAGGTCGAGGGTGAGGTTCTCAGGATCGAAGCGCGGCGCCATCAGAGGGAGAGTATACGGCGCATTACCGCGCTGGGGATTACAATACTCCCATGCCCTCCCAAGACGGCCGCACCTCGCTCCCTTGTCGTCTCCTCCTCGCCCTCCTCGTCCTGGCCTCCACCCAGGCTCTGGCGCAGTCACCGCCGACCCAATGGGATCACGATTGGGCGCGGGGAGCCGTCTTCTACGAGGTCTTCGTCCGCAGCTTCGCGGATTCGAACGCCGACGGCATCGGCGATTTCCGGGGGCTGACGGCCAAGCTGGACTACCTGAACGACGGCGATCCCAAGACCGATTCCGATCTCGGGGTGGACGCCCTTTGGCTGATGCCCGTCTTCCTCTCCCCGAGCTACCACGGCTACGACACCATCGACTACGAGACCATCGAGCCCGGCTACGGCACCGGCCAGGACTTCGACCATTTCATCGCCGAGGCCCACCGCCGGGGGATCAAGGTGATCCTCGACCTCGTCGTCAACCACACCAGCAGCCAGCACCCGTGGTTCGTGGACTCCGCCTCCTCACCGAAATCCGCCCACCGCAACTGGTACGTCTGGCGCAGCGACGATCCCGGCTGGACCCAACCTTTCGGCGACAGCCGCGGCGGCCCCACCTGGCACCTCAACGACAAGGACGGCCAGTATTTCTACGGCATCTTCTGGAGCGGCATGCCGGACCTCAACTACGACAAGCCCGCCGTACGCGAAGAGATGAAGCGCATCGCCACCCACTGGCTCGCCAAAGGCGTGGATGGCTTCCGCCTCGACGCCACCCGCCACCTCTTCGCCAGCGGTCCCGGCGAGCAGCAGAACAACCAGCCCAAGACCCACGCCTACTTGAAGGAGCTCTCAGCCGCCGTGCGCAAGGCCAAGCCCCAGGCCGTGATGGTGGGGGAAAACTGGGTGGACACCGAGGAATTGATCGCTCCCTACTTCGGCTCCACCGCCGAGGTGGCCGGGGGCGACGAGCTGCCCATGAACTTCGACTTCCCTCTGTCCAAGGAGATCCTGGACGCTCTCAGCGCCGGGGATGCCGCGAGCCTCGGCGCCCGGCTCGAAGAGGTGAACGAGGTCTATCCGCACGAGGTGATCGACACCCCCTTTCTCACCAACCACGACCAGACGCGCCTCGCCACCCAGCTCGGCAACGAGTCCTCGAAGCAGCGGCTTGCCGCCGCCATCCTCCTCACCCTTCCCGGCGCCCCCTTCCTCTATTACGGCGAGGAGCTGGGTCTCCAGAATGGACCTGGCGGTCAGGACCCGTTCAAGCGCACCCCCATGCCGTGGGATTCAACCCCTGGCGCTGGCTTCACCACGGCTCCCAAGCCCTGGTTCGATTTCGCCCCGGGCCGCGAGACCGCCAACGTGGCCGCGGAGACGGGCGACCTCGGCTCCCTCCTCTCCCACTACCGTCGCCTGATCCACCTCCGGCACTCTTCGCCGGCCCTGGTGAAAGGGACCCTGACCGTCCTTTCCCCGACGCGCTCCAGCACCCCGGTCCTCGCCTTCCTCCGCGAGACCGGCGGCGAGCGCGTGCTAGTCCTCCACAATGTGGGCACGGCGGAGATCGAGGCCGGACCCTACGATCTCAAGGCCGGCTCGGCCGAGCGCCTCTTCGGTCCCGAAGCCCAGCCTATGAAGGGGGCCGAGGGATGGGCCTTCTACCTCCCGGCCAGGGCCAGCGGAGTTTGGCGGCTGAAGCCCGGCTCCTGAGAGACGGTCGGCAGCAAGGGCAAAAGGGACCACCGCCACAATTGCAGCCGGAATCTCGTGGGATCGGCCTGCGCCGAGCCCGGAATCCGGATCTCCACACCCGGGGTATACCGGAAGCGCGGCGTCAGGAAGCGGATCACCCGGTTATGGTTGCCGCCGTAGAGGAGAGGGAGGCTCTGGTTTCCCGGCTGCAACTGGAGGGCGGTCGTGGGGATCTCGACAGGCCACAGGATCTCGATCGAGAGGATGTCGCCCGTTGCAAGGGCGGCCGGCAACGAAGCCACCAGGTCTCCCGGCGGGGTGCCGGTGGGCTGGAGATCGAGGGGGACGGTATCGCCGGCCTGTGTCCAGGGGTGGAGGAGAACGAGGAGCGGCGTGCCGCGATTGGTAAAAGGCTTCGCGGGGATTTCGACGGCGTTGCCCTCGGCCACCCGCCGCCGGCGATCCTGATAGAAGGCTGCCTCTGGACCCCGGGTCTGCGCGAGGGGGAAGACCTCGGCGTCCGTCAAGTCGAGCCAGGAAGGTGGAAGCGTGGCCAGGCTGGGCACCCCGGTCGTGGTGGTGCGCCGCCAGTCTTCCAGGGGTCCAACCTGTTTCACGACCAAAGACTCATAGGTTATGTGTCTTTCTCTCAGAGGAGCGAGCCGCGTGCGCAGGATCTCCTGGGCTCCGTCCCAGGTCGTGGGGACGATTTCCGTGTAGGCGTAGTCGAAGGGCTGGGCCAGCAGCACGGAGGCGGGCACCAGGCCGGCGAGGACGATCAGCCCTGGCGCCCTTGTGAAGGCGCGCGACCGACGGAGCCACTCCCCGCAACGCACCAAGCCGTAGGCGCAGATCAGCGCCGCGCCCGCCATGGCCGGCATGAGGTTCTGCCGGCGAAAGAGGGTCATGACCATGGCATGGAGGAGGGGATAGCCGAGGAAGAGTCCCAACAGCAGGAGCGCCGCCGTCCAGTCAGTTCGCTCTCCGTTCTCCGTCTTGCGCCAGAGCTGAACGATCAACAGGCCGAGGCCCAGCAGCAGGAAGGCGCCGAGAAACCAGCCGTGCGAGGAGGCGATGAACTCGATCTCCCTACGCAGGACCGTCCAATGATCGCTCTGGTCCTGCCGTGCATGGGCTGCGTAGCCACGGACGAGCCGGGGCGCGTAGTAGAGGACGGTGGTGATGAAGGGGTTCATGGCGAAGAACGTGACCACTGCCGTCACACCCGCGAGCACCAGCCAGCCCCAGCGGCGACGATCGTGCCATCCCGTCCACAGGGCCCAGGCCGTGAGCGGCAGGGCGGAGGCCACCCCGGTGTACTTGGCCGCCGTGGCCAGCCCGACTCCCAGGCCGGCGAGCAGGAACCGGGAGAGCCGTGGGGACCGGGTGGCGCCTGCTGTCCAGTAGAGGGTGACCACGGTGAAGAGCAGCGCCAGCATGTCGGGCTTGAGCTCGACCGAGCTTCTGAGATGCCGCGGATAGGCGGCGAGCACCGCCGCGGCAATCACGCCCACCCAGGGCGAGAACAGGCGACGGCCCACGAGATAGGTCATCAGGATGCTCAGCACCCCGTAGGCCAGCACGAACATCCGCGTGAGCCGGTAGGCGCCGAGAGTAAGCCCCTGGAAGTCCGTGCCGTGGACCGCGAACGCGGCGATCCCCGTCCGGGAATGGAGGAAGTCGCAGAGGGACAGCACGATCGCCTGCGGCACGTACGACAGGGTTCCGTAGTAGGCGTGCCGGGGGCGCAGCGAGCCCTTGAGGAGCCCGAGGATGTTGCTGATCACGTAGTGATCGTCGAGAAAGAACGGCAGCTTCAGGCTCAGCCAGAGCCGCAGGCCGAAGGCCGTGGCCAGCACCGCGGCCAGCGCCCAGACGATCGCAGGGCGAGCGCGTTGGGATTTCTCGGAGGTCACCCTACTGCTCAGCCGGTACCACGCCGGGGATCACCACCGGCGCTTCTGATGGGCGTTGAAGTCGGAGAGGATCGTTTCCTGCTTTTTCCCCTTGGGCACGATGACGTCGATGAGCGGCGGCTGGTTGGGCGCGTTGTCGCGGCCGCCGCCGAAGCGGTCGTGCCAGCGGCCTGGAGAGACGGGGAGGATCATCAGCGACTTCATCTTCTGCCCGGGGGAGAGCAGCGAGCGGCTCGGGTCCTGCCACTGGAGCAGGTCGGAGCCGGAGGAGGCCACGACGTAGGCCCAGTTGGCCTTGGCGGGGCCGCCCAGGAAGAGGGCCGGCACGAAGAAGCTGATCTTCTGCCCCAGGACCCGGATCTGGGTGGGGAAGAAGATCCGGCTCTCGATGTCGAGCGGGATCTGCTTCTTCAGGGCCTCGACGTCTTCGTCCTTGAGGTCGTCGCCGCGCCGGGAATCCTCGTTCAGGGTCCTGACGAGCATCCGCTGGAGCTCCGACTTGGCTTCGTGGGGACGGGGGGTGAGGATGATGGCCTTCTCCCACGCCGTCGCTGGATCGATCTCCGCCAGCCGGCCCGGCAGCATGGTGACGCCGCCCGAGCCCGGCACGCGGTCGGTGTCGATGTAGACGTCCAGGTTCAGATTGTAGAAGCCGTAGCGGGCCACGTCCGGGAGCTGGGTGCCGAGATCGTCGATGGCCTGCCGCTCCGGTTTCTTCACCGCCTTGGAGAAGGTCACCTCGAAGCGGGTGCCGTCCCCCTCGTCCACGGCCGCGAAGGAGAGGACGTCCAACTGCCCCGGATCGAGATCGGAGTTGTCTGGATAGATGTAGTTGCCGTCGCCGTGGTCATCGCCCCGAGGATCGGTGAGAGTGAAGATCGGCTTCTTCGCGATGACTGCGGAGGGCACCGCGAGGAGAGCGGTGACGACGAAAGCGGCGAAATACTTGAGTCTCATGAACGTCTCCAAAGAAAAAAGCCGGGCGGCAGGGTCGCCCCCGCCGCCCTTTCTACACTAGAACCGGATCTTCATGAACGCCTTGAGGCGGTTCTGGGTGAAGTCCCGCTTGATGAGGCTGTTCCAGCCGCCGAAACGGCCGCGGAAGCCCGGCGAGCCCACGGGCACGCCGAAGTCGCGGGAGATCTGGTCGTCGGCGAACTGGGTCACGAAGCCGCCGCCGAAGTTGGGATCGAAGGTGCCGAAGTTGTGCTCGTAGTTGAGCCCGAACTCGGCGCCGCCCAGCGTGTACTTGGCCGCCAGCATGACCTTGTTCTTCTTGCTCTTGCCCGACGCCATGCTGTGGAGCTGGTAGGCCTGGAACGCCGTGTTGCCGTCCTTCAGGTCCACGTCGTAATACTCATAAGTCAGCGACGTGTAGAGGTCCCCCGTGAACTGGTAGCCGGCGCCGATCTGATACATCTTGTAGTTCATGTCGCGGTCGTCGTCGGACAGGCTGTCGAACGGCTTCCACTGGTAACCGGTGACGCCATTGACGACGATCACCGGCGGGTTGCCGTAGATCGAGGCGGTGGAGAAGCCGTTGTTGTAATTGTTGACGTTGTTGTGGCACGCCACACCGCCCCCCGGGCAGTCGCCGGGCTTGAAGGGGAGGAAGAGGGAGTCGTTCATCCGCTTGTCGGTCTCGTCGATGAATTTGATTTTGCCGAAGACGTCCACGCCCTTGCCGACGTCGAGCAGGTACTTGCCCTTGAGGACGTAGAGGTCGGTCTTCTTGTCCTGGAACGGCGCGTAGGCGTTGCGGAAGGAGCCGATGCCCGCGTCGGACTCGAAGTTCGGATAGATCGTGTTGTCGATGGCCCGGCTGGTGTCGCCCCAGGCTTGCCAGTTGGTGTTGTAGTCGATGTGGCTGTACTCGCCCGAGAGGTCGACGCCGCCGATCGTCCAGGTCGGCACGATGGTGACGCCCTTCCAGCCGATCACCGTCTCCGCCATCGGCTCCTCGAAGTCCGTGAACTCGTTGTCCACGTTGATGGTGGCCACCTGCTGGGCCGTACCCTCGAAGCCGCCATAGCCGATGCGCGTGGGGTTGCCTGGGAACACGCCGAAGGCCGAGTTGTCCGGACCAGGGAAGACGAAGGCGCCGTCGTGGCCCTCGGTCAGCAGCACGTCGGACTCGCGGCGGGCCGACAGGATGGATTCATACTGGGCGCCGAGGTTGAAATATTCGAGGTTGAACGACAGGCCGATGCCGAATGGATCGTTCAAGTCGACGTCCGCCTTGTAGGCCGGATCGCTGATCTTGCCGGCCGGCGTGGGCGAGAAGCCCGAGGTGCCGAAGCCCGTGGGCACGCCGAAGCGGGAGTCGGACTCGGCCGTCGAGTAATAGTAAAGGCCGCGGATGTCGATCATGCTCGACGGATGGATGCCGAAGCGGGCGCCGTAGACGTCGTTCTTGAAGCGGTCGGCGACCTTGCGGCCATTGTCGAAGTTGCGGTCCGTGGGATCGATCTCGAGATCGCGCGTGGCCTCGTAGACGCCCACGACGTCGAACATGGGCGACGGCGAGAGCTTGAGCTGCAGGCCGTAGGTGCCGTCTTGTCCCGTGTAGTCGCCGGTGTTGAAGTTCGGCCCCGCGAAGAGCCGCGGCAGCGAGACGCGGATCAGGTCATAGCCAAGCGTGCGGTTGAAGAGCGAGCCCTGGAACAGGATGGCCTTGGCGTTGTCGCGGTCGATGTAACGGATCTTGCCGATGGTGAAGGCATCGAACATGCCGAGGTCGGTGGAGCCGATGGTGGCGGAATCCAGCCACTTGAAGCCCGGCGTGAAACGGGCCGTGAGACCCCGCAGCTTGATGTATTCGTTCGACCGCGGATCGAACTCGCCGCAGTCGCCGCCGATGCAGGGCGGCGGGTTGTCCTCGAAAGCCGGGTTGCGGCCACCGAAACCACCGTAGTTCGTCCACTGGTTCTGGTTGAACCGCGACTGCAGGCGCCCCTGGACCTCGACGTACTTGTTGGGCTTGGAGAACAGGTAGAGATCGATCTCCGTGCCCTGGCCGTTGTCGCCGTAGCCCTCGCCGGGGATGGTGGTGAAGTTGTAGACGCTGCCGTCCGTGTGCTGGTTGCCCCACAGCCACTTGGTGTAATCCTCACCGGTGATGACCATCGTCTGGCCGTCCACGGCGAACGCCGGCGCCGCGGCCAGCGCCGCCGCAACGGCCAGCAGGACGATCGCGAACCCTCTCGAAAATCTCATCGTAATCTCCTCTCCTCGACGCGAGGTCGGGGTTTGCTACTTCTTGGCGTAGACCAATTTCACGGCGCCGCCCGACTTGCGGGTGCCGTCCGGGTTGCACTCATACTTCAGCCACTGGTGCTGGAGCTCGGCCTCCTCGGGGGCGCCGGTGCCGTTGCCCGCCAGGATGTCCATGACGTGCGGATCGCAGTCGGAGTCGGTGCCGCCGCCGAAGCGGTGCTGGCCCTCGTACTCGTTGACCTTGCGGGTCAAAAGATCCTTGCCCTCGGGGAAGCCCTCGTTCGACTGGATGGCCACCTGATAGCCCCATTGCGACGGATCGCCGCCCCCGAGCTGGTCGAGGTCGACCGAGGCGCTGAGCGTGCGGGCGGTGCCCTTGACGCGGATGGGAATGATGACCGCCGACTGCTCGCCCGAGGCCACCTTGGCCTCGACCTCGGTCTTCACCCGGCCGGGGGCTTGCGGCGAGAGGATGACGAGCTTGTTCCACTCGTTGCCGTCCTGGAACGCGAGGTTGACGCCCGGCGGGCTATCCTTGAAGCCGCCCTCGGCGCCCGTCTTGACGAAGATGAACACCTCCTGCACGGAGAAGCCGACGCCCATGCGCCACGGATCCTCCAGGGTGGTGTTGAAGGTGACGGCGAATTCCACTTTCTTGCCGCTCACCTTGACGTCGAAGCCCGTCATGTCGAACGAGCCCCGCTTGTAGACGCCGTCGGTCGGGTAGGTGTAGTTGCCCGGCCCGTTGTCGTCGCCTACGGGGTCTTTGAAGGAGACGCCGCTCTGCGCGAGCGCGGCCCCTGCGAGCAGCAGGCCGGCCACGACCGCCACTCCCACTTTCCAGTTTTTCTTGAGCATGAGATTCAACCTCCTTCTCTCTGATTGAGGATGGGCGTCAACCCTTGACTGAGCCAGCCGTGAGACCGGAAACGAGATATTTCTGCAGGAACAGGAAGAGCGCCATGACAGGGATGGCGGCGATGATCGAGCCCGCCGCGAAATATCCCCATTGGTTCGCCTGATAGCCGCCCACGAAGAAACGCAGGCCCACCGGCGCGGTGTACATATCCAGCCGGTTCATGAAGGTGGCGGCCTGGACGAACTCATTCCATCCCGTCATGAACGAGAAGAGCGCCGTCACCGCCACGGCAGGCTTGGCGAGCGGCAGCACGATGCGGAAGAAGATCGTGGCCTGCGACGCGCCGTCGATCAGCGCCGACTCCTCGAGCTCCTTGGGAATGGTGTCGAAATACCCCTTCATCATCCAGACGCAGAAGGGGATGGCCGTCACCGTGTAGACCAGGATCACGCCGACGAACGTCGAGCCCAGGCCCAGCAACTGGACGATGATGATGTAGAGGGGGATGAGCATCAGCGTGCCCGGGAACATCTGCGACACGAGGAACGACATCAGCCCCGCCCGCCGGCCAGGGAAGCGGAAGCGGGAGAAGGCGTAGGCCGCGGTGCAGGCCAGGAACACGCCCAGGATCGTCGTCATCCCCGCCACGATGGCGCTGTTGAGCAGCCAGCGGGCGAACGGCTGAGCGGTAAAAAGCGAGCGGAAGTTTTCGAACGAGATCTGCTTCGGCCACGGCACGATGGCCCGGAGGCGGTCGAGCGCCGTGGGATTGGGCGGGATGTCGACGATCGACAGGCTCTGGCCGCCGGAGAACGCGATGGTCAACACCCAGAGGATGGGATAGACGGTGACGATCACCATGAAGATGACGAACAGGTGGAGCGGCCAGTGGGCCGGTTCATCCCCGTTGCGATTGCGTCGGGATCTCATCCGATGGCCTCCGTGGCTCCCGTCACCCGGTTCTGCCAGGTGCCGTAGGCGAACAGGATCAGGAAGATGATCGTCGAGTAGGCGGCGGCGTAGCCGTACCGGTACTGCTCGAACGCCATCTTGTACGCCTGGGTGATGAGGATCTCCGTGGCGTGCCCCGGCTCGCCCGCCGACACCAGATAGATCACGTTGAACTGGTTGAACGTCCAGATCACCGACAGGATGACGGCCGGCACCAGCGCGGGCTTGAGCGACGGCAGGGTGATGGATTTGAACTGCTGCCAGCGCGAGGCGCCGTCCACCCGCGCCGCTTCGTAGAGATCGGACGGGATCGACTGCAAAGCCCCCAGCGAGATCACCATCATGAACGGGAAGGAGAGCCAGCCGTTGGTGGTGAGCACCGCGAGGAACGAGGTCAAGGGTTTGCCGAACCACGCCACGGCCGGACCGCCGAAGAGCTGGATGATCTGATTGACGACCCCGAACTGCTGCTGGAACATGCCCTTGAAGATGAGCGCCGTGATGTAGTTCGGCGTCGCCCACGGCAGGATCAGCAGCACCCGGTAGAGCGGCTTCAGGGCGAAGCCCTTCAAGTTCAGGATCAGCGCCAGGATCAACCCGAGCGTGACGCCGATGACCACGTTCGACACCGTCCAGACGATGGTGAAGAACAGGGTGTAGTAGAAGTTCTGATAGTTCCAGACGAGACCGTTGGGCGTGTGCTGGAAAACGTGGTAATCGCTCAGGATGTCCACGTAGTTCTGGAGGCCCACCCAGGTCTCGGAAAATGGCTTGCCGGTGTTGTAGATGTTGTTGTTGGTCAACGACAGGGCAATGCCGTAGAAGAAGGGGAAGAAGACCAGGACCAGCATGCCGATGAGCGCCGGCAGCGTGTAGGCATAGGCCACCCGGTAATCCACCAGGGCGCGGCGGGTGCGGTAGGCGAAGCCATAGCCCACGAAGGCCAGCAGGGCGAGCCCCAGGATGGCGAGGGTGATCAGGGTGCTGTGGAGCCGCCCGGCGTCGGCCGCGCGCAGGTCCGGCAGATCGTTCTTGAGCGGCTGGCGGAATTCGTCCACGTCCCAGCGCGCGGGAGCGAGAGGCGGACCTTGGATCCCGAGCTCGGAGATCAGTCCCCGGGCCTTCGTCTCCTCCGCGGAAACGTGAGCGGTCACGGCCTCGGCCGAGGTCTGCCGCTCCCGGCTGAGCACGTTGAGCGAGGAGTGGCCGTAGGCCGCGAGGCCCACCAGCAGGGCGAGCGTTGCCGCGGTGGCGAGCAGCCAGCGGCGCTCGCCCAGGACCAGGGAGAGAAGGAAGAAAATCACGACCGGCACCAGCCAGGCGGCGAGGAACGGCAGCCAGGAGAAGCTCACCGTCTCCTTCGGGACGGCGGTGTCCATCTCGACCATCCCCACCACCTCGCCTCCCCGCTCCACGGGAGAAGCCAGCGACAGGGTGCCATCCTCGTTGCGCGCCACGGAGATCTCGGCCTGGCGGGCCGCGCCCTCGGCTCCCTCGCGATTGTTCTGGACGGCGGCCCGCAGCCGCTGGCCGAGGTCGTAGACGTCCTTCTCCTCCCGCTCGAGCCGCCGGGGAGCGGCCTTCGCCCCGGTGTCCTTGGGCGAGGTGGAGGCGGTGAGCTGGATCCCTTCGAAATCGATGACACGGATGGCCTTGACCTCGGGGTGACCGGCGGCAAAGCGGGCCACGGCGCGGCGCACGGCCTCGCCCGAATCCGCAGCGGGCTTCGCTTCCCCCTGCTGCTCGACGGCGGCGATCTCGGCGCCGAGCCCCATGCCACCACTGTCTGCAGGAGGAGCCGAGGCGGCCGGAGCCGCCGCGCCGCTACCCGCCCGATCCACCAGGTCCGTGAGGGCCGAGAGAGTGACCACGGCCTTACGCTGAGCCCGATTCCCGCTCTCGGCCGTCTGCGCCCCGTGGAGGAGCAGGGCCGCGATCCCCACTCCCAGCAGGGCGGCCACGGCCAGGCCGGTGAGGAACCGGCGGCGGTGCGACACGGGGCGGGTCGGATCGATCATGACGCTATTTCTTCAACAGGCTGTTGATGCGCTCGACTACCTCTTTCTGCGCCTGGTCCATGGCCGCCTTGGGTGTGGCCGCCTTCTTGACGATGACGTTCATGGCCGTGGTCGCGGGCGACCAGGTCATCGACATCTCGGGCAGGTTGGGCATGGGCACGGCCACGTCCACCTGCTGGCGGAAGGCCTTGAGGATGGGGTCGGCCGCCACCTGCGGATCGGCGTAGACCCCCTTGTTGGCCGGCGTCTGCCGTCCCTGGAGGGCCATCACCTTGCCCGCCGGCACGTCGGTCAGGTACTTGGCGAGCTCGAACGCCGCGTCCTTGTTCTTCGACGGCGCCGCCACGTAGACCCCCTCGACCGTGATCCACGGCCGGATGGGCTTGTTGCCCGCCTCGGAGATGGTGGGCAGCGGCGCCAGGCCGTAGTCCACCCCCTTGGCGATCTCGCCCAGGAACCACGGGCCGGAGAACACCATGGCCGCCTTGCCGTCGTTGAACAGCGAGGTGATGAGGGACACCGAAGGCTCACCCGGCAGGAAGCCCATGTCGATCCACTTCAACAGGTATTGCAACGAGGCGATGTTCTGGGGCGAGTTGAGGGTCGGCTTGCGATTGGGACCGAAGACGCCGCCGCCGAAGCCGTTCATCAGCGCCGCGTGGTAGTAGAAGTCCGAATAAGCGTAGGCGAGGCCGAACTTGCCGGCCGGGGCGTTGGTGAGCTTCTTCGCCACGGTCTCGAGCTCGGCCGTGGTCTTGGGCGGCGTGGGCAGCAGCTTCTTGTTGTAGATGAGGGTGATGACCTTGAAGTCGAGAGGCAGGCCGTAGGTCGTGCCCTGGTAGGTCATGGCGTCCAGGGTGGCCTTGAGATAGCGCCCCTTGGTCGCGGGATCGAGGAAGAAGTCGAGCGGCTCGACCGTGTTGCCCGCCGCGATCCAGCCCCCCAGGCGGTCCTGAGCGTAGATGAAGACGTCCGGCCCCTTGCCGCGCGGCACCGCGGCCGTGATCTTGTCGGCCAGGGCGTCGAAGGGCACGGCGAGCGAGGAGACGTGGACCTTGCCCGCGTTGGCTTTGTTGAAGCTCTCGATGACCTGTTCGAACGCCTCCTTCTCACCGCCCCGGTAGCTGTGCCAGACCACGACCTCCTTGGCCTGGGCCAAGGCGATGACGGGAAAGGCAAGGAGCAGGGCGAGCGCGCCCAGGATACGAGTGGATTTCATGCTGGACCTCCTGTCGATCTGGTTCAATCAGCTCCCGAGCCGCTTTTCAGTCGTGGCGTCGAAGAGGTGCGCCGCCTCCACCTCGATCACCAGTTGGATCTGCTGGCCCATCTCCGGCGCCTTGTGCGGCTCGACCTTGGCCACCAGCAGGTCGTCGCCCACCTTGCCGTGCACGATCACCTCGTGCCCCAGGGGCTCGACGAACTCCACTTTGACCGTGATGGGCACCGTACGGTCTCCCGGCATCCCGGGGCGCTTCGCGGACGTTCTCCGGCCGGATGCCGAGCACCACCTTCTGCCCCTTGCGCTCGCGCCGCGGCGTCGCGGAAAGCCTGGGGGACCGGGATCGTAAATCCCGAGGCCGCCACCGACGCGCCGTCTGCTCCAATCGTGGCGGGAATGAAGTTCATGGGCGGCGTGCCGATGAAGCTGGCGACGAAGAGATTCGACGGGCCGGTCGTAGACTTCGAGCGGCGTGCCCGACCTGCTGCAGCTCGCCGGTCTTCATCACCGCGATGCGGTCGCCCATGGTCATGGCTTCGATCTGGTCGTGGGTGACGTAGACGGTGGTGGTCTGGAGCGTCTTCTGGAGCTTCGAGATCTCGGCCCGCGTCTGCACGCGCAGCTTGGCGTCGAGGTTCGACAGCGGCTCGTCGAAGAGGAACACGGCGGGCTTGCGCACGATGGCGCGGCCGAGGGCCACGCGCTGGCGCTGGCCGCCGGAGAGCTGCTTGGGCTTGCGATCCATGAATTCGGTGATGCCGAGGATCTGCGCCGCCTCGTTCACCCGGCGGTTCATCTCCTCGCGCGGGGTCTTTCTGATCTTGAGGCCGAACTCCATGTTCTCCCGCACCGTCATGTGGGGATAGAGCGCGTAGCTCTGGAAGACCATGGCGATGTCGCGGTCCTTGGGCGGCACGTCGTTGACCACCCGGCCGCCGATCGAGATGGTGCCGCCCGAGATCTCCTCGAGCCCGGCGATCATGCGCAGGGCGGTCGATTTGCCGCAGCCGGACGGTCCCACCAGGACCATGAACTCATGGTCCCGGATATCGAGGTCGAAGTGGGGGATGACCGTGACCGGCCCATAGACCTTCCTGATCCCTTTGAGCGTCACCTCAGCCATGTTGGCCTCTTCCTCCGCGTACTGTATCGGACCCGCGCCATCCCAGCCCCGCCCTCCGGGGTAGTTCCCTAAGGGGCCCGTTCGACGGCGAAGATCCGGGCACTCCGGGGCGCGACCGGGGCCTCGATCCGTCCGCCCGTGGGGCCGCCCGTGCGAGGGACGGCCTCGCCCTTCCACAGGTCGCGCACCGGAGCGCTCCCCCAGGCCGCGGGAGCGTCGAAGCTCGCCGTCGCCGGCATCGCGCCCCGGTTGATCGCCACCACCACGGCGTCCCCGCTCGCCGCGTCGCTCTGGAGGAAGACCAGCAGGTCTCCATCCGTGGCGAGGCCCGTGTGGACCCCGCGTGCGAAAGCCGGATGGGCGCGGCGGATGGCGATCAGCTTCTTGTAATCCGCCCGCAGCGCCTCGTCCCGCGGCTTGCCCGCTCCGGGGAGGATCCGGCGATTCCCCCAGGGCATGTCGCTGCGGTTGTCCGGCCAGTCCCCGCCCGGCCTTCCCACCTCTTCGCCGTAATAGATCATTGGAATGCCGCCCGCCGTCAGCTCGAGCAGCGCCGCCAGACGGAACAGCTCCTTGTCGCCGTTCAGCAACGAAAGGGCTCCCTGGACGTCATGCGAGGAGAGATAGGGAGAGAGGAGATGACCGGCGCGCACCTTCTCGCGCGACTTCAGATACCGGTCGAAGGCGATCGTCCGCCCGCGCCCCCCTACCCAGCCGAGGACGCTGCCCTGGAACGAGAAATCGAATCCCGCGTCCATCTCATCGGGAGCGAACCACGGATCGAGCGACTGGGCGTCGCCCCCCCAGACCTCGCCGATCAGGAAGAAGTCCTGCCCCAGTTGCTCGCGGGTCTGCCGCCGGTGCTCCTGCCAGAACGGGTGGTCCACGTGCTTGACCGTGTCCAGCCGGAAGCCGTCGACCCCTACCCGCTTGGCGAGGCCGAGGTGGGCCTTCAACAGGTAATCGTCCACCTCCGGCAGCTCGGTCTTGAAGTCGGGGAGCCCCGAGACGCAGAGCGTCAGGTCGTCGTGGCCGCAGGCGCCCTGCGAATCGATGCGGAACCAGCCCCGGGTCCTGGGGTCCTTGAGCAGGTTCGAGTCATAGCCCGCATGGTTGTAGACCACGTCGAGCAGCACCTTGATCCCCCGAGCATGGGCGTCGTCCACTAGGGCCTTGAGCTCCGCCTCGCTGCCGAAGCGGGGATCGAGGCGATAGAAGTCGTCCCCCCAGTAGCCGTGATATCCCCAGTCCGGAAAGCCGGCGCCGGTGACGAAGCCGTCGATCTGCTTCACCACCGGGGTGATCCAGATCGCCGTGGCCCCCAGGTCCGCGATCTCGTCGAGCTGCTGGCGCAGACCCGCGAGGTCGCCGCCATGGAAGGTCCCCTTGGCGTTGCGATCGACCCCCTGATCGTTGTTGGGATCGCCGTCCGCGAAACGGTCGGTGATGACGAAATAGAGGATGGCGTCGCGCCAGCTCTCCTGGGGCACGACCGTCTTGATGGCCGGGGCCAGCTCCGCGGCGGTGGCAGTCGGAGGGGGTGGCGGCGAAGAGGTGGTCGGGCGCGTCGTGCCGGCGCAACCCGCCAGAGCCAGAGCTGACGCCAGGAGCGCGGGCCTCAACGGGAAGCGGTCAAACAGGGATGATCGCAACGAAGCCTCCCTCCCCAGGCGCAGACAGCCTGGATCCTGCCAGGATCGCGCCGATTCTAGGAAGCGCGTTACAACGGTGTCAATGCCGGATGACGCCCTGCGGCAACGCCCTTTTGCCGGGTGTCCACCGTTTTTTGCCGCTCGGCGGGTAGAAGACCTGGACAGGCCCCTGTAGCTCCAATCTGGAGGAATTTTGATGCCTCTGAAGTGACGGGAGCGCCGGAATTTGGGGACAGCCTGGAGATGTAAACGCTTACTGCGGCCGGTCCCACCCAATCTGCCCCCTGGCACAGAACATGGTAGGGTTCCGAATGGACCCTCGGGAAGCCGCGGCTCCCCGCCGCGAGGGTCGGAAGGAGATCGAACAATGCCCACCCGTATCGGGCTGATGGGGCTGGGGAGGATCGGCCGGAACGTCTTCCGTATCCTCTACAAGAGCGACGACCTGCGGATCGAGGCGATCAGCGACGTGGCCGACCCGGCCGCCCTCGCCTACCTGCTCCGCTTCGACACCATCCTCGGCCGGTTCCCCGACGAGCTCAGCCTGCGCGACGGTCACCTCTATGCCGCCGGCCGCCAGGTGCGGATGCTGACCGAGGAGAAAGGGGCCGGGACCCCGCCCCCCTGGGGCGAGCTGGGGGTCGACACCGTCATCGAGGCGACCGCCAAATTCCGCACCCGGCAGGAGATCGAGCGCCACCTGGAGGCCGGGGCCAGGCGCGTCATCCTCTGCTCGCCGCCGGCCGATCCGCCGGACATCACGGTGGTGATGGGGGTCAACGACGACCAGCTCGGCCCGCAGCACCGCATCGTCTCCAATGCCTCGTGCACGGCCCACGCCGCGGCGCCGGTGCTGGAGATCCTGGGCGACGCCTTCGGCATCGAGCGGGCGTTCCTCACCACCGTCCACGCCTACACCAATCAACAGCGGCTGGCCGACGTGCCCGACAAGGACCCCCGCCGGGGCCGGGCCGCAGCGGAGAACATCATCCCGCAGGAGACCAACGCCGCCGAGGTCATCACCGGCCTGCTGCCCCACCTCCAGGGAAGGCTATCCGGCCTCGCCATGAACGTGCCCGTGCCCAACGGCTCCGTGGTCGACCTCGTCTGCCGGCACGAGCGGCCGGTCACCGTCGAGGCCGTCAACGAGGTGGTGCGCACCGCCGCCGGCAGCACCCGCTGGAAGGGGATCCTGGCCTATGAGACGGAGCCCATCGTCTCCTCCGACATCCTCCTCTCTCCGGCCTCCGGCACCTACGACAGCCTCGCCACCATGGTGCTCGGCAGCCACATGTCCAAGACCCTGACCTGGTTCGACAACGGCTGGGGCTACGCCCATCGCGTCGTGGACCTGCTCCACCGCTTCGAGGAGATCGACCGGAAGGAGGCCCGGCCATGAGCGTCACCCGAATCGGCATCAACGGCTTCGGCCGCATCGGCCGCAGCGTCTTCCGCATCCTTTCAGACCGCGACGACGTCGAGGTGGTGGCGATCAACGACCTGTTCGAAAACCAGCAGCTCGCCTACCTCCTGAAGTACGACTCCGTGATGCGGGTCTTCCCCAAAGAGGTCTCGGCCGACGACGACTTCCTGTACGTCGACGGCCACAAGATCGCGCATGACCGCCGAGCGCGATCCCGCGCAGATCCCCTGGGGCCACTGGGGGTGGACATCGTCATCGAATCGACCGGCGTCTTCACCAAGAGAGCGCAGATCGAAAAGCACCTCCAGGGGGGCGCCAAAAAGGTGATCCTCACCGTGCCGGCCAAGGACGAGATCGACGCCACGATCGTCATCGGGGTCAACGACGACACCCTGAAACCGGAGCACCGTCTGGTCTCGAACGCCTCCTGCACCACCAACTGCCTGGCGCCCATCGCCAAGATCCTCCACGAGCGCTTCGGCATCGAAGAGGGGTTCATCACCACCGTCCACGCCTACACCAACGACCAGCGCCTGGCGGACGTCCCGCATAAGGATTTCCGGCGGAGCCGCGCGGCAGCGCAGAACATCATCCCCACGACGACCGGCGCCGCCCGGGCCGTGGGCAAGGTGCTGCCCGAACTCAAAGGGAAGCTGGACGGCATGGCCATGCGCGTGCCCGTGCCCGACGGCTCGATCGTCGATCTCGTGGCCAAAGTGCGGGAGAAGCCGGATCGGGCCGCCGTCAACGCCGCCGTCCAGGAAGCCGCAAACGGGGATCTCAAAGAGATCGTCGAGTACAGCGAAGTGCCGCTGGTCTCGACCGACATCATCGGCAACCCCCACTCCTCCATCTTCGACGCCCTCTCCACCCACGCCGACGGCGACGGCTACGTCAAGGTCGTGGCGTGGTACGACAACGAGTGGGGCTACTCCAACCGCGTGGTGGATCTGATCGATCGCATGGCGGCGGTGGGCGGATTGTAAAAAGATGGACCCTCACTCTCCCAACCCTCTCTCTCCCAGCCTCCCCCCCGTCCGCCGGGAGAGAGAGGGCTTAAAGAGGTTTGTTTCCTGCTTTTTCCTCAGACAAACTTCTCCCTCTTCTCCCGGCGGACGGGGGGGAGGCTGGGAGAAGAGGGCCGGGGTGATGAGGGCTAGGACGGTGCGGCTTGCGGTAGAGGTCTTTTAATGGCCAAGCGAGTCGGCATCCTCACCGGCGGCGGCGACGTGCCGGGCCTGAACGCGGCCATCCAGCAATTCGTCTGGAGGATGGAAGACGAGGGTTATGAAGTGCTGGGGCTGCGCCGAGGCTGGGCTGCCCTCTTGAACGTCAAGCCCTACCACGCCGAAGACAACTCGAGCTGGCTCGTCCCCCTGACCAAGGCGAACACCCGCACCATCGACCGGAGCGGCGGCACCATCCTCCACAGCTCCCGCATCAATCCCGCCCTCACCAAACCGGATATCATCCCCGAGCACCTCCGGGACCGCGAGAACAAACGCCTACCCGACGGCCGCTTCGATTTGACCGACGCCGCCCTGGAAGTGCTCCGCTACCTCCACCTAGACACCCTGGTGGCCATCGGCGGCGACGGCACCCTCTCCTTCGCCCGCCGCCTCCACTTGGAAGGCGTGAAGATGATCGGCCTGCCGAAGACCATGGACAACGACGTCTTCGGCACCGACTACTGCATCGGCTTCTCAACCGCCATCACGAGATCGGTCACCTTCATCAACGATCTGCGGACCGTGGCAGGCTCCCACGAAAGGTATCTCGTGGTGGAGCTCTTCGGCCGCAACTCCGGGGAGACCTGCCTCCTCTCCTCCTACCTCGCAGGGACCGACCGGGCCTTGATCGCCGAAGTGCCCTTCGACGCCGAAAAAGTGGTGGCGATGCTGGCCGAGGACAAGCGCACCAATCCCAGCAACTACGCCGTAGCCACCATCTCCGAAGGAGCTTTCCCGATCGGAGGCAAGCCCTTCGAGACCGGAGAAGCCGACGCCGTGGGCAACCGTGAGCTGGGAGGAGTGGGGAGATTCCTCCGCGAAGAGCTCCAGAGGAATACCAGCGACCGCGTCATCTACCAGCGCTTGGGCTACCTCATGCGCTCCGGAGCCCCTGACTCCTTGGACCGCCTCGTCGCCAAAAACTTCGCCGCCTTGGCCGCCGACCTCATCCTCGCCGGCAAAACCGGCCGCCTCATCTCCATCCAAGGAGGCCGCTACACCACCGAGCCTCTGGACATCGTGGGAGAAGGCAAGAAGCAAGTGGACGTCGAAAGGTTCTACGATCGCGAGAGATACCGGCCGAACATCGTGGGAGTGATGGGGTTGCCGATGTTTTTGTGCTGAGGAGACCTTCCGGGACCGCCGGCGTCCCGCCGGCCAACTAACTCCTCTTCTTTTCAAGCCTCAGGTTCGCCCGAGCCAGTATCGTGGATGGCGCTTCTGATGCCCGACAGCCAGGATCCGAAGTTTCCCGGAGCTCAACGGCCGATACAGGAGATAATAGGGAAAGGTCGGTAGAACGAGCCGGCGGATCATTTCCAAGACTCGCGGCGCCGCCTCGGGATAGCGCCGGATGAAGGTTACAGAGTGCTCGACCTCGTCAAGAAATCTCTCGCCGAGCCCTGCGGCTTGCTGTTCATAGTACTGGAAGGCTTCGGCAAGCTCCCGCTCCGCCAGCCGATTGAAGCGGACACCCTTCATTGAAGGGACAAACGCAGCCTTTTGAAGACTTCTTCCGCGGGGACTCCCGGCTCTTCGCCGATCTCCATGGCGTGGTCGCGTCTCGCCGCTTCCTCCGTCCAAGCGCGGGCGACCTCCGTATCCTCAGGATCTTTGAAGCTGAGGAGCAGGCGCTCAAAGAGGCGCGCCCGGTCCCCTTCGGGCAGGTTCAAGGCCTCGGCTTCGATTTCTTCTACGGTACGTGCCATAGGGATCTCCTCGTCACCTCCTAGCGTAACATCGCCCTGAGATCTCGGCAAGTGATGGCCTTTCGACGAGAGCATAGACCGTCGAAGCCAGGGTGCTCGCCTGGGGAGACCGGTTGAGCCAGCGGTCCAGGGGGCGCAGAGGCCTGGTCAGCAGCAGGGCCGCCGCGGAAACCGCGCGCGCCAGGGGCTTCGAGGGGATGCCGTTGCGGAGGTAGAGCGAGACGAGGTCCAGGATCATGAACGTCGGACCCACGCAGGTCCCGGCGTCAAGTACGCGGAAGCCGCTTCTCCGGAGCAGGTGGTTGTGTCCTTCCAGTGTGTAGTTCTGGTAGTGATTGGGATAGGCGTGGTAGGCCTGAAGGAACGGAGTCGCGAAGTACCCGAGGCCACCGGGACGGAGGACCCGCCACATCTCCCGAAGCGCCCCGTCCGGCTCGGCCAGGTGCTCGAGCACGGCCTCGCAGTGCACGGCATCGACCGCCCCGTCCGCATAGGGAAGGGCATAGGCGTCCCCTACGACGTCGACATTCGGGAAGAGGTCGATATTGAGGTTGGTGAGGCTCTCGTGCGGCCTGCCGGGCCCGCCTCCGACCGACAAACAGAGGCTGCCCGGAGGCTGTGCCGCCGTGACAGCCTGAAAGGCCCTGCCGGACGCTTCGGAGCGATAGTCGTTGCCCGGCTGCACCAGAGAAGCCAGGAATCGCCTGGGCCAGGCTGGCCGCCGGGACAAGTACTCCTCATACATCTGCCCTCCCGCCTCCTGGCAGTAGCTGGCCTGCCGCTCGGGATCGGCAATGAGAATCGGTACATCACCCTTGAAGGGGTACGTCCGCCCGCTGTCCAGAGTGACGAGATCCTCATCCACCACGAGCAGCCTCTGATGAGAGACGGGGCAGACGAGTCTTCCCTGCGCAACCTGCTCCTGGATGCCCAACACATGCCTAATTGTATGGGAGAATCTCGTGGGAGCCGGTCACCCGAGGAGGGAGAGGGCGCCTTCAGCGAGGTCGAATGGGACCGGCACCTCCCCTGGGTCCGCCGGCGTCCCGCCGGCAACTAAGGCGTCCACCGTCGGTTGGCCGACGCCGGCCAATGGCCGACGTGCAGTCCTCTGCCGGGGGCGGAGACGTGGAAGCCATTAACACCCGAACGACTCCGACTCAGAGACTGCGTGCAAGATGTACGACTTGGCCCTAAGGGATCGATTCTCGGCTCGAACCTGCTATGCTACTCATTAATGACTGACTCATCCCGTCCCGGAGTTCGCCCTCAAGAGGGCTTCAGGCCTGATACGATTCATGCACCGCTTCTCAAGTGGCCAGGCGGAAAGCGCAGGCTGTTGTCAGCAATAATACCCTTAATACCAATGGACTATCGGCGCTATTATGAGCCGTTTGTAGGCGGCGGTGCAGTCTTCTTCGCCCTTAGGCCGCGCCGAGCATGGCTTTCGGATACCGATGCTGATCTCATCAATTGCTACCAGCAGGTTCGCGACAACCCTGAGGCGGTCATCCGACGGCTCCGCACTCTAAGAAATTCCGAAGGTGACTATTACTGCATACGAGCTAGCCGGCCTCGCGTCCTCGACATCCGAGCCGCTCGGCTTATCTACCTGGCAACACTTTCATTCAATGGGATCTTCCGCCGCAATCGCAACGGAGACTTCAATGTCCCCTATGGATACAAAACTCATCTAAAACCATGTGATAGAGAACGCATTTTGTCCGCCAGCACTGCACTCCGAACCGCTCGTCTCGAGTGTTCTGATTTTGAGGATGCTGTGAAATCGGCGGGTCCTGGCGACGTAGTCTACTGCGATCCGCCATACACAGTGGCTCACGGGACCAATGGCTTCTTGAAATACAACGCTCGCATTTTTTCTTGGAATGACCAAGAGCGCCTTGCGGCTCTTGCGCGTAATCTTGCCAATAGAGGGTGTCGCGTATTAATCAGCAACGCTAACCATCCCTCCCTTGTCGATCTATACAAGGACTTTGATCGATTGGTCGTGTGTCGCCCATCCACCATTGCAGCTAATATTGCGCATCGCCAAGAAACAACAGAGTGCCTGTTCTTTGCATAAGGAAGGACGCTTAACGTGCCAGAGAACATTGCTTCACGAGATGCCCTTCGTGGCCTAGCTCGCTCCCGTTCGCGCAGTTATGAAACGCAGACCGTACATACTTCTCACATAGAAGAAGCAATATCAGACGGCTGGACAATAGACAAAAAGAATCGAAAATCTGTCAGACTGCGCCGTCCTAAGTCTCTGGCGACGCTTCTCGAAGATCGTGTCTGGACGCTGCTATATAGAACAGGATTTTCTTTTTTGTCTGGTTCTGGCGGGGAAAGTTTCCTGCTCGACCCAAAGAATCAATCAGGTCCGTGCCGTAATTTGGACATTATTGGAATAGACGACGAACTGGTACTCGCAATTGACTGCGAGGCAAACGACAATTACGGCAGAGTCTCTCATCTAGCGAAAAAACTAGCTAGCTATACTTTGATACGGGAACGCTTCGCAAACCTCGTTAACAAGGAATATCCAATTGCAACTAAAAGACAGGTTGTATTTGCAATGTTCCTTGCAAATGTAGCGCTGTCGGAGAATGACCGCGCCTGCGCAAGAGAAAATCAGGTGCTTCTCTTCGATGAACACGACTTGGATTACTACGAAACACTTGTAGGCCATCTAGGCCCAGCTGCCAAGTATCAGCTTTTCGCTGACATGCTTCCGGGTAAGACCGTAGCAGGCCTAGCGATCAGGATTCCAGCTGTTAGAACGAAAATGGGGAGCACTAACTGCTATACCTTTTGTATCACGCCAAGCTACCTCCTCAAAATATCCTATGTGTCGCATCGAGCGAAAGGAAGAGCGTCTGACGTTCATACATACCAGCGGATGCTCAATAAGGGGCGCCTTCGCAGGATTCGAGAATACATAAGCCAGGATGGAATTTTCCCCACGAACATAGTAGTAAACTTTGAGGCAAAGCGGCTGCGCTTTGAGAGAATTCAGCAGGAGGACCAGGAGAACGGTGTTCTAGGCTGGCTAGATATTCGACCAACGTACCGATCAGCTTGGATAATAGACGGACAGCACCGTCTATTTGCTTACTCAGGGCACGAAAGAGCAAATACCAGTCGCTTGTCGGTGTTGGCTTTCGAAGGTCTTCCTCCAAGTAAGCAGGCTGGACTGTTTATCGATATTAACGCGAAGCAGAAAAGCGTCAAGCAGTCCCTTCTTCAGGAGCTTTACGCCGAACTGCATTGGGATGCAGAGGAGCCTGAGGTACGAGTAAGGGCAATTGTTTCTAAGGCAATTCAGATGTTAGATGCAGACCCTGAGTGTGCGCTGTATCATAGAATTCAGACCGCGGATGCCGCGAAGAGCGAGACCCGATGTATTTCGTTGACGAGTCTCTATGGCGCTGTCGAAAAGAGAGAATTCCACATAGCCAAAGAGCGAAAGGGGCAAGTCCTGGAGTATGGCCCCTTGTGGGGGGGCGATAACGACGAAACACTTCGCCGGACCTTCTTCGTACTAAAGAATTGGTTCGATGTTATACGGAGTGGTGCTCCAGAGTGGTGGGACAGGGGGGCCGGCGATGGCGGTGGCCTTGCTATGAATGATGGTGTGACAGCCTGCGTGAACGTCTTGAGGTCGGTTTTTGTCCATCTTGCGGAGCAAGGCCACAAGCTAGTGCATTTAGACTCTGAGGACTTGTTCGCTGTGATCCGGAAGTATGGAGAAGAATTGGGAGCCTACTTCGGCTCATTCACAGAGCAAGATAGGAGAGCCTTTCGTGACCTTAGAGGCGTCCAAGGCCAGACACGACGTACAAGGATGTGCCAGCAGGGATTGCACGCCAGATGGCCGGAGTTTAGTCCTCCAGGATTAGAAGAGTTTCTGCGCGAGCAGAAGGCTCAGACTAATACAATGGCAAAAGAAATAGTAGATCGAATCGAAACTTCTCTACAGAGGGTGGTTTTTGAGGAACTAAAGAGAGAATATGGGCCCGACGACTCGCAGTGGTGGATTCTTGGTGTTCCCAAGCCTGTTCGGCTTAAGGTTACCCAGCGTCGCGAGGATGACGATGGAGCACGTGGTGGAAAAGAATACTATTTTGATTTGATCGATTACAGAACGATTGCAACACAACCTCAGAATTGGCCTATATTCGAATCTCTTTTTGGTTTTGAGAAGGGGAGCAAGGAGAAGCGAACCGCCTGGATGGTATTTGTCAACGAGAAGCGAAGGATTGTTTCTCATGCTTCGTCGGCTGTTACCATCTCAATCGAGGACCTCGGGAGATTACAAGAATATGACCGGTGGCTAGCTTCTCGCTTGGCGGGAGAGGAGATCGTCGGCAGTGAAGAAGCGAATGAAGGAGATGACTAGTCGCGAGCTTTTCGCTTGCGGAAGAAATGACGACCTGACCGTAAAAACGCGACAGAAGATCCGTCTGCTCCAGGAGGATGAGGTAATGAAGTGGCCCGCTGTCTGCAACAACGATCATCGGCCCGAGAGGATTCCGAGGCTCCGGTGGGAGGCGAGGTCCTCTTCCAGATCGGCTTGCGTGCAGTGAAGGGTGAAGGGGCACCTTGTGCTCCTTCAACAGCGCGTGGACCTCGAACCGTGTCTCCAACCCGAGGAGACGCCGAACCTGCGTCTCGGTCAAGGCTCCCGTCCTGTAGCCCTCCACGGCGAGGGCCTCCAAGGCGTGGCGCGACAGGTTTCCCCCAGCGGCCCCCAAGGGATTCGGAGAGGTCTTCTGGCAGGCTGATGGTGACTTCCATGGCATGAGCCTCCCCGATCTGCCCGATGCCAACTCAGAAGGACGGAGGTGCCATCTTTCTCCACTGAAATCCCCCTGAGACGGGCTGAGAAGCTGCAAAAAGCCGTGAAACGCCGTCTTTTGGCTTTAGACGCCGTCTTTTCCCAAAAGACCCCGTCTCAATCCAAAAAGACCCCGTCTTTTCCCAAAAGACGCCTTCTTTTTCAAAAAGACTTCGTCTTTTTGGATTGAGACGACGTTTAAATCCAAAAGACGGGGTCTCATCGGATTTATTCAGGGTCTTTTGGCATTCAGCCCGGCTTCGTGGACCCGTTCCACGATCTTCTGGCCCAGGCGGGCCCAGGCCGCCGCCCCTGATCCGGAATCTCCTCTCGGCCGCCGTGGATCTTGCTTCTGGGTTCTGCGCGCAGGTTCCCAGGATTGACGTTGCCACCCGCCAGGCCGTCTGCCCTGGCTGGGCACGGCTTCTAGCTCACGGCGCATTCACCAGCGAGAGCTCGATGCCAGGAGATGGCGAGCATGCCGCCCGTCATTCCCGGTGCAGCGTGCCCAACGGCCGCCAGGGTGAGGGCTTCGGGCCATTCGCTGCGTTGTTTCTAAGGTAGTGAGGACGAATCCGAGAAACCCGATCCCGAAAGGAGAACTGTCGATGTCGAAGCTCAATCCCCGTCGGAAGCTGTTCATTGCGCTGGCCCTCTTGACCGCGGCCCTGGGCTCTCTGAGCTCTTACACCGTCAAGAAGGCGGATGCGCTCATCTGCTGCTCGGCCTGTGATGTCAATCCAAACTCGGCTCCCTGCCGGCATGGCTGCTCGCCGAGCTGCTAGACGTTGAGCAGGCGATACGGCCGGCGGCGTCTCGAGAGGGCACCGCCGGCCGTCCTCGAGTCCGCTCGCCTCGGGTGTCGATCGAGGGACGCAGGGTTTCCACGAAACCCGCGATCTGCGTTGACTCATCAGCCCGCGAAGAAATTGAGGCTGAAATCTCCCAGCAGGTGGGTATTGCGCTCCGTGCAGTAGACCTCGACAACCTTAGACGTAGGCGTAGAGGCGCACGCGCCATATCGGAAATGAGGCTTGAGCTTCCCCACGTTGCCGCCATGGGTGTACATGTGTCTCGGGCCTGCGACGAGCTGTGCCTTCTGGTTGTGCATATCGATCCGATACAGGTCCATGAAGTCGGCGAAGGATGTGGACTCGGGCTCTGAGCGGAAGCCCATGATGTAAAAATTGAGATCTGTGTCCACCAGCCCGGTCATATCGTCGTAGCCGTAATCGATCGTGCTCCGGAAGCGATAGTTGAAGGCGAAGCCGGGAGCCTTGGGATCGGGGCCGTTGCTCTCATAGAGGTCGAACGCTCTCTGTTCACCGGTTGGGTAATTCGACGTGTAGAGTGCCAGAAAATATTCGATCACGAGGAATCCCTATGGCAGCACAGCTCGCGCCGCCGAAGACCGATCCGCTACCAGGCGTACGGTTGATGGTGAACGGCAGTAGCACCGGAGTCGTGTGGCCTCTGGCCAAGGAGTAGAACTGGATGATCGATTGGGGGCGTCCGTGCTGATCCGGCTCAACTGGGACGACGAGCAGATCATTGGAGGCATCCAGGCCGCCTGGATGCCTGAAGCCGTTGCAGACCACGTCATGCTTACTCAGCTTGTTTCCGGCAAAGACGAACAACCAGCCGTCCGTCGTTACTCCATTGTGACTGAAGACCCAGGTCGGGTCACCTATGGAGTCATGCATTCGAGTCGCACCTTGGATGTGGCTCTCCTGATCGGTGAGCGGAATGTTGTAGTGCATCGGCAGGTTCAGGAGTTTTCCTTGATCTTTGACGTTATTGAACAGGTTGATGATGTTGACCGTTTCTTCGCTCATGAGATCTCCAGAGTATCTGGTGCGCGGCTTCAATTTCATAAGCTCGCCAACCGCTCGAACATCCAGAAAGCCGCAAGGGTGCCGATGAGGTAGGTCGGGACCGCGGCGCTCCAGGCGGGAAGCCGGCGCAGGAGCGGGCTCAAGACGAGGCCGAGGACGAGGACGGCGAGGACGAAGCCGATCTGGCCCAGCTCGATCCCGACGTTGAACGACAGAAGTGCGAGCGGGATCTCCCGGACCGGCAGCCCCACCTGAGCGAGCGCGCCCGCGAAGCCCAGTCCGTGAAGCAGGCCGAAGCCCGCCGCCATGAGCCACGGCCGGCGGCCGAGCGCCGTGGGGCGCTCCCGCGCCAGCTCCACGGCCAGGATGAGGATGCTGAGCGCGATGGCGGCCTCGATCGGCGCCGGCGGCAGGCGGACGAATCCCAGCGCCGCGAGCGAAAGGGTTACGCTGTGCCCGAGGGTGAAGGCCGTGATCGTGCCCAACAGCCGGCGCCGGCCCCCGACCAGCAGGACGAGGCCGAGCACGAAGGCCAGGTGGTCCGGGCCGGTCAGCAGGTGCTCGATCCCCAGGGTGAGATAGCCGGCCGCCACACCGGCCGGGCTCTGCGCCGCCGGCAGGATGAAGGACGGCGCATTGGGACGGAGCACGGTCCGCAGGCTCCGGCCATCCGCCAGGATGACGCGGAGGAGGACATCCGAGCCGGCGTCCGCGAGCCCGCTCACCGCGATGCTCGCACCCGTCAGGCCGGCACGGCCGCAGTCGACCGTCCAGCGCGTTACCAGGGCGTCTCCTTCGGGAATCTCGACCGGCGGCGCGACCGTGCGGCAGGAGGAGGGCAGAACGGGCTCCGGGTGGGCTCCGACCGGCATGAGCTGCGGCGTCCTCCAGAGCACCGCGATGCGGCCCGGAGCCTTCTCCCGCAGGTCCAAAAGCGACGGGGCGAGCGGGTGGGCCGCCGCCGGGCCGGCCCCCAGCAGGAACAGGAGAGCGCCGAGAGCGGCACGGCGAAGCCGGGAGACTTGGGACCTCATCGGGAGGCCTCCCGTCGGAGCGCTACGGACGCCGCGGACACCGTCGGCAGCTCGACTCGCACCGTATAGCGCCGCCGCACGTCGCGCAGGTAGGCTGCGAGCCTCGCCTCCTGCCGCTCATGGGTGAGCTCGAGGGTCAGCCGGCTGCGGACGTCGGCGAGTTGCGGCGGCTCGCCCGGCAGGCTCTCGTGAACCCAGACGAGATGCAGGCCGTAGGCCGAGCGCACCGGCCCGGACCAGACCCCCGCCGGGAGGCGCATCACCGCCGCCGCGAAATCGGGCCCGTAGATCTTCGCCAATTCTCCACGCGCGGCGAGCGCAGGGTGGTGGCCGGGGAGGAAAGGATCTCCGAGCTCCGGGGCCATCTCCGGAGAGACGTGGCCGGCGCGCAGCCGCGCCAGGAGCCGGCGGGCGTCCCTCTCCAGCGTCTCCCCCCGCCGGTCCGCGTCCAGGAAGACGTGGCTGAGGCGCACGAACGCAGGCAGCGAGAACCGCTCCGGGTTCCGGCGCAGATAGTCCTCCAGCTCAGCGTCGGTGAACACGTCGGGCTGGTTCCCCGCCTGGGCCAGCAGCCGCATCTGCTCGACGAGGAATCGCCGCACCACCGGATCGGTACGGTCGAAGCCGATCTCCACCGCCTGCGCATAGAGGTCGCGGCCGCCGCCGCTCTCGTCGATCCGCAGGAAGCGCATGTTCTGGATCAGCCTCTGGCGCACCGGGTCTGCGCGGTCGAGCCCCCGCGCCAGCGCCTCGCGGTAGAGCATCTCCTCGTCCGCCAGCCCCGCAATCAGGGGGGCCTCCTCGGCGGTCGAGGGGAGTCTCCTCCGGCTCCTCTTCCAGGCCTCCCGCAGGCGTTCGACCTGCAGGGCCGAGATGGTTACAAGCCGGGGGTCGGCCGCCGGTGTCGCAAGCTCAGCCGGAGGGCCGGACGGGGTGGCGGCAGCGGCCGGACGGGGGGCCGGCGGCGGGGGGCCCAGGCCGGCCCGCAAGAGGTAGAGGATCCCGCCCAGCACCAGGAAGTGCAGGGAGGGGCTCCGGGCAAGGCCGCGCATCTACTCCCGGCCGCCCTGCGGCCGGTACCAGACCGGAGAGGTCCAGGCCCGTTGCTGCGTCACGCGCGGGATCTCGGTCGGCTCGACGACCGGGCCCGGAACCATGGTGCAGCAGGGTTTGAACAGGTCGCGTGGCGACACGGGGTTGGAGTTCGCCGGGGTCGCCCGCGGCTTCTCTTTCGAGTACTTCGTGAGCTGCTGCATGCACTTTCCGCGGTCGAAGGGGTCGAGGCCGATCTGCTTGCAGGTGTAGGTGCTCCAGCGGCAGGTCGGGTTCTCGAGCACCCGGGCGTAGTAGAAGGCCGGCTGGGCGGGATTCCACTCCGGGTCCTCCCAGACGTTGCAGAGCGAGTTGTGGCCGGGGCCCACGGGAGCGCAGGTCACCGGGTCCACCGTGGCGGCGGGATCGGCGCCCCCCACCACGGTGACCACCTTCTCGTGCGTCGCTCCCTGAGCGTCGAGCCAGCCCTTGACGATCTCGATGCGCTGCAGCTTCGCCGCCGCGTGGTGGACGGTGCAGACGTTGGGAAAGGCGTCGCTGTCGCCTTCGCTGCCCGGGTCCTTCATGGCCATCACCGCGAAACGCGGGCTGCCGGTGGCGCCGGCAGGGCGCGGCTTCAGGTCCGCGCCCATGGGGACGCCCCGGTCATAGCCCACCCGGGCGAAATCGGTCTTGCCGCAGAGGTCCCGCGGCAGGTCCCAGCCGGCGAAGAAGCGGACGATGGGACGCGTGCCGCTGGTAGCATAAGTCTCGCGCCGCCGCATGGCCTCGAAAATGGCGTCGCGCGAGTTTTCCTCGGCCCACACCACCGCCAGGGCTCCGGGGTTGAAGAGGATCTGGTTGAGGAGGCCTTCGGGACCGGCGCTCGTCGTAGCATGAAGGCCCACGAAATTCACCTCGTCGGTGCCGCCCGGAGTGGCGTTGTGGCTGTCGGTGCCGCCCACGAAGCCGAGCTTGAACGGGTTGGCTCCGACCTTGGCCTCATGCACGAGTCCTTCCTTCAGCACGTTGCGCAGGAAGGAGTTGGGCTTGAACCTGCGGTCGGTGTCCGAGGTGCCGGTGAAAAAGCCGAGGTCTTGAACCTTGAGCTGCTCGAAGCCGCACTCGGGATCGACGACGCTGGCGGGGACGCCGGTCCGGCATTCGGAGCTCCCTTTGCCCTGATGGATCTCGGACAGGGGCTCCCAGAACGAGCGCAGGCGCGCGTAGGCGGCAGTGTTCTCCTTCTCCGGGACCACGTAGAGCCTGCCTTTGCTCAGGTTGCCGTTGTGCGGGATGGTGAGCACGTCGCAGCCATTGCCGGCGTCGAGGCACTCCTTCTGCAGCCGCGTCCAGAGGACCTGCGCGTCGTTGCCGGTGTCGAAGTTGCTGATCGGCAGCTTCGGGACCTTGGCGTTGCGGAAGATGACATTGCGATGCAGGTTGGCGCTATCCGGGTTCGCGGTCCACTCGTAACCGACGAAAGAGGTGAAGCGGCAGGCAGGGCTGCGGTCGTAGGCCTCCTCGGCGGCGTCCTGGATGTCCTGCCAGAGGCTCAGCGACTGGGCGTGGCAGTTGCCGTTGTCCGGGCCGCAGAAGGCGGGCGGCGTCGGGGGCTCGGCGACGGCACCCTTGCCCCACAACTGGCCCACCGCGGCCGTAGACTTGCGGTAGAGCTGGCACTGCGGCGAGTCGTATCCCGGCGCCCCTCGGGTCGTGCAGATGTGGATCTCGCCGAAGAACTCCGCGTGGTCGGTGATGACGGCGAAGTCCACCGGCCGGGGCTGCTGCGCGCAGATCGTCGGGTTGCCGGCCGCGTCCACGACGTAGACCGCGTCCCCCTGGGCGTAGCGGTAGGCGTCGCGGGGACGGTCGACCGTGCCGATGGAGATGGCATCGAAGGAGTAGGCGGTGTGCGAGTGGGTCTCGCCGAACAGGGGCTTGCGCAGCGGATCGTAGTCCCGGCACGTCGCGCGCTGCTCGGTCCTCTTCAGCGAGGAGGATGGACTCTGTGCCGCTGCCAGCAGGGGGAGGAAGAAAAGGACCAGGATGCAGCGAGCTGTGGTCTTCACGTCAGAGCTCCTTTCTTCTCAAGCGAGTCTTACCAGAGTCTGGACGCCGTGCCCGCAGCACGGATTCGCAGTCGATGGAGGGAGGGAGCACACTACCAGCCGCGGAGTATAGCTCAAGCAAGTGCGAAGTGCGGCGGCTCAAGCCCCGCGAGCATCTGGGGCACGGAAAGCCCGATTCCCGGCAACGAGTCCCAGCGCGGATCGCCCGGCTGGACGCGGACCATGTAGGCCCAGTGAGCCGTCCTCTCCTGGTTCCCGGACGACATCTGCATCTCCAGGCTCCAATCGTCCCGATGCGGGACGGCGCGTCCAATGCCGATCGTGGCGGATTGCGAGGACGACGCCATGCCGGGGATGAAGGTCAGATGAACCCGGCCCTCGGGAGTGATGCTGCCGAGCATGACGAAGCCGACCGGTCGTGAGCCCCGGCCATGTTGCGGCGTCTCCTCTCCCGCATCCCGGATCAGCGTCGCCGAGACGCCCCAGAAATAGCCGTCCCGGTACCCGGTGATATTCCAGACCGTCTGGTCGACGACCCAGGAGAGAGTGCTGTCAGCGGGGTCGAGCCGCAGAGCTGGCAGGTTTTCTGGAGGCACGCACCAATACGTGCCCTCCAGCCACCTCCAATCGGACTGATCAACATGGGTCTGCTCTGTCATGGGTTTCTCCTTGAGATGTCACGGCGCGGGTCGGGCCGTCAGGCTTACTCTTGCACAACGCGGACGAGGCGGTGCACCGCGCCGGATCCAAAGTCCAATATCCCCTGCCGCGAAGGATTGAAGCGGCTGGCGCATCCAAGACAGGCGAAGGGATGCAGACCCACAGGGACGTGGCTCTGCCCACCCTTCAGGGAGGAGAGGCGATGAATAGGACGAAGGAGTCAAAGGGAATTCTTGCGGCTTGGCGGGCCACGCTCGCTCGCGGGATGGTGATCATCGGGGTCCTCTGCCTGCTGCCCGCAACTAGCGTTGCGGCCGGCCGCTGCTCGGCGACCGCGCAGGCCCTCTTTCGCGCTTGTGGCAGTGAGGTTCAGGACGACTGGTGGGTGGCGTCCGCCAAATGCATCAACGTCTCCGACGAGGAGAAACGGGCGGAGTGCTATGAAGAGGCCACGAAAGAGCGCCGCGAGGGCAATCGGTCCTGCAGTGAACAGCTCGGCTGGCGCCTCGACGCCTGTGGCTTGCTCGGCGAAGGTCGTTACGATCCGGACTTCGATCCGAAGCTTTTCGACGACGACTTCACGCACCTGACGAAACCGAACCGCTATTTCCCGCTGAAGATCGGCAACCGGTGGGAGTACAAGAGCGCCCAGGAGTCGGACACCCTCGAAATCCTCGACCAGACGAAGCTCATCGACGGAGTGCGGTGCCTCGTCGTGCGGGACCAGGTCTCGCGTGACGGCGTGGTCGTCGAAGACACGAACGATTGGTTTGCGCAGGCCAAAGACGGCAACGTCTGGTATTGCGGCGAAGAGGTCAAGGACTACAGGACCTTCAACGGCGATCAACCCGAGCTGCCCGAGTTGGTCAGCATCGATGGTTCCTTCAAGGCGGGACGCGACGGCGACAAGCCGGGCATCATCTTTCTCGCCGCGCCCAAGCCCGGCGACGTCTACGTCGAGGAATTCTCCCTCGGCAACGCCGAGGACGTGACGGAGATCCTGTCGACGAGCTATGCCTTCGGACACGATCGCGAGCTCGACGAGCTGGTTCCGCAGGCGCTCGCCCAGGCCCTGTGCGCCGGCGACTGCATCGTGACGAAGAACTTCTCGCTGCTGGAGCCGGGGATCTTCGAGCGCAAATACTACGCGCCGGGAATCGGCGTCTTTCTCGAGGTGGAGCCGGACGCCCAGGAGGTGTTGCGACTCACGAGTTGCAACTTCGACCCGCGCTGCGCGACGTTGCCGGCCCCGTAGGACCAGGAGCGGCGGGGGCGCGAGGATGATCCCGATACGAGGGCTATCTTCCTCTCGACGGCGGGGGGTGGCCCGGATAGACTCGGCTCCCTTTCTCGAGGAGGAGAGTCGCTTGGAGGAAGAGACGCCGCAGTCCCCGCAGCCGTGGTCCCCTCTGCCGTTGCTCTGGGTGCTCCTGCTCAACGCCGTTCCGCTCTATGGCGTCCTCGTGGCGGGGTGGTCCTGGGGCACGGGTTTCGCACTCTATTGTTGCGAGTACCTTCTCTACGTACTGTTCGCGGCCTTGCGCATGGTGATTCACCGCCGGCTGACGAGGAAGCAAGGCTACCGTCAGGGCCAGTTCAATGCCCGGGTGGCGGTGAACGGCAAGGCGCGGTTCTTCAGATCCTCATCCCTTCTCGTCGAATTCCTCATGGTTTCCCTGGGGGCGAGCGTGGGCATGGGCTTCCTCTTCGCGCTCGTCTTCGGTCTGGTTCTGGCCAAAGACCCTGGCGCTGCGATCCAGCCGCCGGAGTTGCAGAAGGGGGTGACGGCCGTGGCTCTCCTGGTGCTCGGGAGCTTCGCCGTCGATCTCCACGGGATCCGCGACCGCCCCTTCGCGTGGATTCGCACGATCTATCAGTCCGGCATGGACCGGATGGGCGTGATCGTCTTCACCCTCTTCTTCGGCCTGGCCGCCTCCGCCATCCTGAAGGCTCCCATGGCTTTCTTCTGGGTCTTCGCCGGCTTCAAGCTCCTCTTCGAGATCGTCCGCGCGCTCCTGCATCGACGCAAGGAAGCACCGTCAGCTCCACGAGCTCTGAGATCTGGGGGATGAGACGGCTGTAGAATGGATCCCTTAAACCGGGCCGCCCGCGAGGGTTCGTCGCCCAGGAGGTTCAAGCATGCGTTGGATACCCCGTAGAGGGCTGGCACTCGCCGGCGGGTTGTTGCTGGCGGTGGCGGCGATCCCCGCGATGCCCGCAATCGCCGCTCCCCAGGAGCCCGTGAAGCCGGCCACCCTGACGCCGCAACCGTCGGCCGCCGCACCGACTGAGACCCAGACCGCTCCCACTCAGGACACGGCTCGCCGGATCTCGGCGGCCGAGGCCCGCCAGGCGCTCGCCAAAGGGGAGGCCGTGCTGGTGGACGTCCGTCCCAAGGAGTCGTACGACGCGAGTCACGCCCAGGGCGCGATCTCGCTCCCTCTCTCCGAGCTCGGCTCGCGCGCCGGCGAGCTGCCCAAGGACAAGCTGGTCATCACCTACTGCACCTGACCTTCCGAGCATACGAGCGCCCGTGCGGTGCTCGAGCTGCAGGCGAAAGGTTTCACCAAGGCGGCATGCCTGCTCGGCGGGCTGAACGCCTGGACCCAGGCCGGAGGGACGCTCGTCAACGCGAAGCCATAGAGGTGCGGCTTCAGGCTCCTCTGCGCACCACGGCCCGGATCGCCTCCTCCAGGCTGGCGAGGAAACGTGATCGATCCTGCTTCGCCATGGGTGCGGGGCCGCCGGTGACCAGGCCGGCCTGGCGGAGTTGGGACATCAGCTCGCGGGTGGCCAGGGCGTCGCCGATCGAGTCTTCGGTGAAGAGGCTGCCCTTGGGGCTGATCACCGTGGCCCCCTTTTCGAGGCATCGGGCGGCCAGCGGAATATCGGCGGTGACGGCGACGTCCCCGGCTCCGATCCGCCCGGCGATCCAATCGTCCGCCTCGTCGAAGCGGCCGCCGACCACCACGGGCTCGATCCGTTCGTCCAGAGGGACGGACATGCGGCTGTTCGACACCACGTAGACCTTCCAGCCATGCCGGCGGGCCACCCGGTAGATCTCGTCCTTGACCGGGCAGCCGTCGGCGTCGACGTAGATTTCGCGCATAGGGTGGATGGACAGTAGCACGCTGTAACACGCCGGCCACCCTTGCCCTCCGCCCCGTTCCCGTCTATCCTGTCCCGCTTCGAGGTCCCCCCATGTCTGACTCTACAATTACAACCCGCCCGGAAGCCGCCGCCGTGGCCTGGAGCTGGCGCGATCACGCCTCCGGGGCCCCGGAGGACCGGGCTCGCGAGGCGCGGTCCCTCCGCATCCGGGGTGTCGTGGGCGGCGGTATCGGCCTGGGGGTGGCGGCTCTCTTCTACTTCGTGGGGCACAAGGAGAAGGCTGCGATGGTGGTGGGGGGGATTGCCATCCTCCTCGCCCTCCTCGCCCTGGTGGCGCCGCTGACGATCTTCAAAAAGGTCAGCCATGCCCTGGAGATCTTCGCCCGGGGGGTGGCGTCCGTCGTCACCTGGGTGCTGATGGCCATCCTCTTCTATGTCGTCTTCCTGCCCGTCGGGCTCTTCCTGCGGTCGGGGAAGAAGCTCGCGATCACCAAGGGCGCCGATCCGCGGCTGCCCACCTACTGGACGCGGACCGAGGAGCGGGAGACCCCCCTCGAGTCCTATCGCCGGCAGTTCTAGACCTTGAAGCTCCTCGGCATCTCCTGCTACTACCACGACTCGGCCGCCTGCCTGGTGGACGCGGGGCGCATCGTGGCCGCGGCCCAGGAGGAGCGGTTCACCCGCAAGAAGCACGACGCGGGGTTCCCCTATCACGCCGTGCGCTACTGCCTGGCGGAGGGAGGGATCGGCAAAGGCGAGCTCGACGGGGTGGTCTTCTACGACAAGCCGCTCCTCAAGTTCCACCGCATCCTGGAGACCTATCTGGCCACGGTGCCCAGGGGGTTGCGGTCGGCCGTCATGGCCCTCCCCCTCTGGCTGCGGGAGAAGCTGTGGATCCCGCCCCAGATCCAGGAGGCCCTGGAGCAGTGCGGCATGGGCGAACCCAAGGAGATCTTCTTCACCCGCCACCACGAGTCGCACGCGGCCTCGGCCTTCTACCCCTCCCCCTTCGAGGAGGCGGCGGTGCTGACCTTGGACGGCGTGGGCGAGTGGGCCACCACCACGATCGGAGTCGGCGAGGGGCACCGGCTGCACTTGATCCGCGAGATCCCCTTTCCCCACTCGCTCGGCCTCCTCTACTCGGCCTTCACCTACTTCACCGGCTTCCGGGTGAACTCGGGCGAGTACAAGCTGATGGGCCTGGCGCCCTACGGCGAAGGGAAGTACACGGACGCCATCAAGCGCGAGCTGATCGACGTCCGGGACGACGGCTCCTTCCGCATGAACATGGACTACTTCGGCTACCTGGACGGCCTGGAGATGACGAATGGCCGGTTCGCCCAGCTCTTCGGCGGTCCGGCCCGCAAGCCGGAGTCGCCCATCTCGAAGCGGGAGATGGACCTCGCGAAGTCGATCCAGGAGGTCACCGAGGAGGTGGTCCTGAAGCTCGCCCGCCACGCCCGGGAGATCACGGGCAAGCGCAACCTCTGCATGGCCGGCGGCGTGGCCCTGAACTGCGTGGCCAACGGCGTGCTGCTGCGGGAGGGGATCTTCGACGACCTGTGGATCCAGCCCGCGGCGGGCGATGCCGGCGGCGCCCTGGGCGCTCCCCTCGCCGTGTGGCACAACGCGATGGGCAATCCGCGGACGGTGACGGTCTCGAACGGGCGCCCTCGGGACGCCATGCAGGGCTCGCTCCTCGGTCCCGAGTTCCCCCGCGAGCAGATCCAGGACTACCTCGACTTCCATCAGCTCCCCTACGAGGAGCTGCCCGAGGGGGACTGGGCGCGGCGGATCGCGGAGCTGATCGCCGGCGAGAACGTCATCGGCCTCTGCCAGGGGCGGATGGAGTTCGGCCCCCGGGCCCTGGGAGGGCGCTCGATCATCGGCGATGCCCGGTCGCCGAAGATGCAGTCGGTGATGAACCTGAAGATCAAGTACCGGGAGAGCTTCCGGCCGTTCGCCCCGTCGGTCCTGGAGGAGCGGGTCTCGGACTACTTCGAGCTCGATCGCCCCTCGCCCTACATGCTGCTGGTGGCGGACGTGGTGGAGCGCCGGCGAGTGCCCAAGCGGGGGGACGAGAAGGACCTCCCCCTCCTCGAATGGGTGAACCGCCCGCGCTCGGACGTGCCCGCCATCACCCACGTCGACTACTCGGCCCGCATCCAGACCGTGGGCGAGGAGAGTCCCCGTTACCATGCCATTCTGGCCGAGTTCGAGAAGCTCACCGGCTATGGGGTGATCGTCAACACCAGCTTCAACGTGCGGGGCGAGCCCATCGTGTGCACGCCGGAGGACGCCTACCGCTGCTTCATGCGCACGGAGATGGACTATCTGGTGCTGGGCCCGTTCCTCCTCGACAAGAAAGCGCAGCCGAAGCTGGAGGAGAAGGGGGACTGGCGGCAGGAATTCCAGTTAGACTAGAGGAGGTCTCGGAAAGGTCGCAAGGGAAACGACATGCGCAAGCTCCGCTACTTCGGCTCCATCCTCGGGGAGATCGTCCAGTTCGCCAGGCAGAACAAGGTGTACTGGATCGTCCCCCTGGTGCTCATCCTGGGTCTCGTGATCCTCCTGGTGGTCACCAGCCAGGCCACGGCGCCGTTCATCTACAACCTGTTCTAGGGCGCCAGCCCCTTCCCGGAAAACCCCGGGCTTGCCGTTCCCGGCGGGTTGGGACAGAATAGCCGGACGATGCGTCGCTTCAAACCGGTTCACGGGATCTTGATCGTCCTCCTCTTCCTCGGGGTGGTGTGGGGCGCGGAGTCGATTCTCGAGGGTCGCCTCAACCCTTCGGGCTTCAAGCGGGTGGCCCCGGATCGGGACGGCCAGGTGCGGGTGGACCTCGCCGGGCTCAAGCCCAATGATGTCCGCTTCTACCAGTTCCTGAACTCCAGCAACCAGGAGGTCCACTTCTTCGTCGCCCGGGACGCCAAGGGCGAGGTGCAGGTGGCCTTCGACGCCAACGAGCAGTGCGCCAAAGGGAAGCGGGGGTTCCGGCACGAGGGGGAGTGGATGGTCTGCAACAAGTGCGACAAGTCCTTCCGCATCTCCGAGGTCAACTCCGGAGGCGAGGGGTGCACGCCGGTCCCCGTGAGGCATCGCGTGGAGGGCAACCAGTTGCTGCTGGCGGAGACCGACGTGATCTCGGGATGGCGGCTGTTCCATTGAGCGGCGTTCCGGCAGAACGGAAGAACAACCGACGTGAAATCAGAGCTTTGACGGCCCAGCCCACGATGGTGTATCGTCGCGCGGTCCGGAAAGGGTAGCCATGTGCGCAGCCGACTTCGTGCTCTACGAGGAGGAATTCAAGCACCTTGAGGAGGCTCTGCGCCGTCTGCGCCAGGACGCCAACGCCAAGGCCGTCTTCCTGGTCGACAAGAACGGCCAGCAGATCGCTGCCGGCGGGTGAGATCGAGCAGTCTCGACACCACCTCGCTCGCCTCGCTGACCGCCGGCAACGTGGCCGCCACCGACGGCCTGGCCAAGCTGATCGGCGAGAAGGAGTTCTCGGTCCTGTTCCACGAGGGCGAGAAGGACAACATCCACATCTCCATCGTCGCCAAGCGCGTCATCCTGGTCGTGATCTTCGACGAGCGATCGTCGCTCGGCCTGGTGCGCCTGCGCGTCAAGAAGCGCCAACGAGGAGCTGGAGAAGATCTTCGAGGTGATGCTGCAGAAGGGCGAGAAGGAGAGCCCAGCGGAGCGGCCCACGCAAGCCCCTTCGCCGAGATCACCGACGACGACATCGACAGCCTCTTCAACGAGTAGCCGGCATCGAGCCGATGACCTTCATCAACTACGCGCGCCGCGAGATCAACTGCAAGATCGTCTACTACGGGCCCGGCCTGTGCGGGAAGACGACGAACCTGCAGTACATCTACAACAAGACCAACGCCCGAGGCGAAGGGCAAGATGATCTCCCTCGCGACCGAGACCGAGCGCACGCTGTTCTTCGACTTCCTGCCGCTCGACCTGGGCAGCGATCCGCGGCTTCAAGACCCGCTTCCACCTCTACACCGTGCCCGGCCAGGTGTTCTACGACGCCAGCCGCAAGCTGATCCTGAAGGGCGTCGACGGCGTCGTCTTCGTCGCCGACTCCCAGGTCGAGCGCATGGAGGCGAACATCGAGTCGCATCGAGAACCTGAGCACGAACCTGCAAGAGCAGGGCTACGACCTCGACAAGATCCCGTACGTCCTCCAGTACAACAAGCGCGACCTGCCCGAACGTCATCGCGGTCGAAGAGATGTATCGCACCCTGAACTACAAGCGGGAGCCGACTTCGAGGCCGTGGCGACGACCGGCGTCGGCGTGTTCGACACCCTGAAGGCCGTCGCCAAGCAGGTCCTGATCGAGCTGAAGAAACGCTAACCCTGGCTGACACCCGGAGCCACCCGCCAGCCCTTCGAGAGAGAGCCATGGCCAAGGCCAAGCCCAAAACCCAGACCCCGACCGCCAAGACGACCCCGACTGCGGCAGCCCTCGCCGATCCCGCCCTCGACGCCTTCGGCCAGGGGCTTTCCGCCCTGCAGGCCAAGGACTGGAAGAAAGCGGTGGAGCACCTGGAGCAGGCCGTCGAGACCGCTGACCGGAGCGACCTGCGCGACCGCGCCCAGCAGCTCCTGAACGCCGCCCGCCAGAAGGCCGGGGGAGGAAGCGACAAGGGGGCGGCCAAGAGCCCCGACGCCGATCCGTTCCTCGACGCCGTCTATGAGAAGAACCGCGGCAACCTCCAGGCGGCGCTCGACATCGCCCAGAAGGGTGGCCGCGATCAGAAGGACGAGCGCTTCGCGTATCTCGTGGCCTCGATCCACGCCGTGGAGAACCGGCTGGACGAGGCGGTGCAGGCCCTGACCAAGGCGATCGAGCTGAACCCCAAGAATCGCATCCATGCCTTCCACGACGCCGACTTCGCCGAGATCCGCAAGACCCAGCGCCACCTCTTCGGCCTCCCCTGAGCCGGTGCACGCCGCCGGCAAAGCCCTGGTCGCGATCGGCGGCGGTACCGGTCTCTCGGCGTTGCTGCGGGGCCTCAAGCACCACGTGGGCACCGACCGCCTGCGCCAGCTCACGGGGGTGGTGACCGTCACCGACGACGGCGGCTCCTCCGGCCGGCTGCGCAAGGAGTTCGGGGTCCTCCCCCCGGGAGACATCCGCAACTGCATCGCCGCCCTGGCCGACGACGAGGACCTGCTGACCCGCCTCTTCCAATACCGCTTCCCCAACGGCGGCGGCCTCGTCGGCCACTCCTTCGGCAACCTGTTCCTGACGGCGCTCACGGGGATCACGGGTGACTTCCACCAGGCGATCCTCACCGCCGAATCCGTGCTCTCGGTGCGGGGCAAGATCTTCCCTGCCACCCTGACCGACGTGCGGCTGCGGGCCCGGGGCGTCTCAGGCCGGGTCTACGAAGGGGAATCAGAGGTGGGATTGTCGGGCGAGGAGCTGGCGGCAGTGGAGGTCGATCCCGGAGCGCCCCCGGCCTTCCCGCCGGCGGTGGCGGCCCTGGAGAAGGCGGATCTGATCCTCCTGGGTCCCGGCTCGCTCTACACCTCGATCCTCCCCAACCTCCTGATCCCCGGCATCCGCCAGGCCGTGGCCAAGGCCAAAGCCCCCGTCGTCCTGCTCTTGAACCTCATGACCCAGCCCGGCGAGACGGACAACATGATGGGCGCCGACCACCTGCGCGCCCTGGTGCGCCACGCCGGCGCCGGGCTCATCGACGCCGTGCTGGTGAATTCGACCCCCATCCCCGAGCCCTTGATCCGCCACTACGCCGAAACGGGCTCCGAGCCCGTGGCCGTCGATCGCGTCCTTCTGGAAGAGATGGGGGCCGAGATCGTGGAGGCTGACGTCCTGGCTGCCGACGGCGATCTGATCCGGCATGATTCGGCGAAGCTGGCGGGGGCGGTGCTGGGGATGGGAGCGGGCGTCCCGGTCCCCTAAGCGCTCCCCCGCCCAAAACCCTCACCCCTGCCCCTCTCCCGACCACCTCCATCCCCCTCCCCGGGAGAGGGGTACCCGGCTGGGGGGTCTTGCTGTTCTCCCTCTTCTCCCGGTGAGGGGGGTGGGAGGGGACGGGAGAAGAGGGACGGGGTGATGAGGGTCTTGGGCGGGGGGGAGAGGGGGGACTTAGCTGATAGGGTGTAGGGCGACTTTTCAGACATCCTCTTAAGAGGAGAGCCTTCATCCCATGCCCGATACCTCCCCCCGACCCCGCGTCGCCGTAATCCTTGCGGCCGGCAAGGGGACCCGCATGAAGTCCTCCCGCCCCAAGGTCCTCCACGAAGCCGCGGGACGGCCTCTCCTCGCCTGGGTGATCGACGCCGCCCGGGCGGCCGGCTGCCAGCGCATCCTCGTGGTGGTGGGGCACGGCGCGGAGCAGGTCCGGGAGGCGATCGGAGGGGAGGATCTCGGCTGGGTGCTCCAAGCCGAGCAGCGGGGCACGGGACACGCCCTGGCCCAGGCTGAGGGAGAGATCCCGGAGGCGGCGACGGTCCTCGTCCTCTCCGGCGACGTGCCGCTGGTCGATCCCACGACCCTGGACCGGCTGGCCCGCGCGGCCGAGGAAGGGTGGGGCGCCCTGGCCGTGGCCGAGATGGACGAGCCCGGCTCCCTGGGTCGCGTTCTGATCGACGAGCCTGGCACCTTCCGGGCCATCGTCGAAGCCCGCGACGCCACCCCCGAGGAGCGGGAGGTGAAGCGGATCAACGCCGGCCTCTACGCCCTCCCCGCGCCGGAAGTCTTCACCTATCTCCGCAACCTCAAAGCCAACAACGCCCAGGGCGAGCTCTACCTCACCGATGCCGTGACCGGCGCCGCGAAGGATGGCCATCCCGTGCGGCTGGTGACCCTGCCCGATCCGGACGAGGCCCTGGGGGTCAACGACCGGGTGGAGCTGGCCAAGGTCCACCGTCTCCTGCTCGACCGTCACCTCGACGCCCTGATGAAGGCAGGGGTGACCATCCTCGAGCCGGTGCGCACGATGATCGAGCCGGGGGTGCGTGTCGGAGAAGACACAGTGATCCATCCCGGAGTGTCTCTTCTGGGCCACACTTCGGTCGGCCGCGAGTGCGTGATCCATCAGGGTGCGTGGCTGCGGGATACGAAGGTCGCAGACGGTGCGATCATCGAGCCCTACAGCGTCCTGGACGGCGCCGAAGTGGGGGAGGGCTGCCGGGTGGGACCCTTCGCCCGCTTGCGTCCGGCATCCCGCTTGCTTGGTGGAGCCCGCGTGGGCAACTTCGTCGAGGTGAAGAACTCCGAGATCGGCGCCGGCGCCAAGGTCAATCACCTCTCCTATGTGGGAGACGCCACCGTGGGCGAAGGGGCGAACGTGGGAGCGGGCGTCGTGACCTGCAACTACGACGGCGTGAAGAAGAGCCGCACGGAGATTGGCCCCAAGGCCTTCATCGGCAGCGACACGATGCTGGTGGCGCCGGTCAAGGTCGGAGCGGGCGCCTCGACGGCCGCGGGCTCGGTGATCACCAAGAACGTCCCCGAGGGGGCGCTCGCCGTGGCCCGGGTGCGGCAGAAGAACCTCGAAGGCCGGGCCGGCGGACTGCGCCGGCGGCACAAGAATCCAAAGGAAGAGTGACGCCATGTGTGGAATCGTGGGCTACGTTGGGCAGCGCGAAGTGGTCCCCCTCCTGATGGACGGGCTCCGCCGCCTGGAGTACCGGGGCTATGACTCGGCGGGGGTGGTGGCCGTGCGGGACGGCGAATTCCAGACCGTCAAGGCCGAAGGCAAGCTCGACCGGCTCAAGGAGAAGCTGGAAAAGCAGCCCTTGACCGGCCACTACGGCCTCGGCCACACCCGCTGGGCCACCCACGGCGTGCCCAGCGAGCGCAACGCCCATCCGGTGGTGGACTCGCGCCGCCGCCTGGCGCTCATCCACAACGGCATCATCGAGAACTTCCTCCCCTTGAAGAAGCGGCTGATGGCCGCAGGCTGGACCTTCAGCTCGGACACCGACACCGAAGTGGTGGCGAACCTCATCTCCTCCTACCTCGACGGCGACCTGAAAGGCGCGGTGGCCCGCGCCGTGGCCGAGCTCGAAGGGATGTATGCCTTCGCCGTGGTGAGCGTGGAGACCGACGGGCAGGAGATCGTGGCCGCGCGCCTGGGCCCGCCCCTGGTCATCGGCCTGGCGAAAGACGAGCAATTCCTGGCCTCGGATCCGGCGGCCCTCCTCGCCTACACCAAGGACGTCATCTTCCTCGAAAACGGCGACCTGGCGCGGCTCACTCCCGCGGGCGTCGAGATCTGGGACCGCAAGGGCCAGCGCGTCGAGCGCCCCATCCAGCACCTCAACTGGGACCCCATCCAGGCCGAGAAGGGGGGCTACAAGCACTTCATGCTCAAGGAGATCCACGAGCAGCCCCAGGCCGTGCAGGACACCTTCGCCGGGCGCGTGGACTTCGAGCAGGCCGAGATTCTCTTCGACACCGTCAAGGTGACCCAGGAAGAGCTGGCGAAAGTCGAACGCCTCCATCTCCTGGCCTGCGGCACCTCGTGGCACTCGGCGCTGGTGGGCAAATTCCTCATCGAGGAGATCGCCCGCGTCCCCGTCGAAGTGGACTACGGCTCCGAGTACCGCTACCGCGATCCCATCGTTTCAGAGCGCGTGCTGGCGGTCGGCATCTCCCAATCCGGAGAGACGGCGGACACGCTCTCAGCCATGGAAGCGGCCAAAGAACGCGGAGCGCGTCTCTTCTCCGTCTGCAACGTGCTGGGCAGCCAGGCCACCCGCATCAGCGAAGGGGTGATCTACACCAACGCCGGCCCCGAGATCGGCGTCGCCTCCACCAAAGCCTTCACCACCCAGCTCGTGGCCCTCTACCTGCTGGCCCTCTACCTGCGCCAGGTGCGTTTCGGGAAGCTCGAGCATCACTACCTGGACGAGCTCTCCCGTCTCCCCCAGGCCGTCGACGAGGTCGTGCGCCGTCAGGAGCAGCACATGGACGAGCTGGCCCGGCGCTACCACCGGGCGCAGAACTTCCTCTACCTGGGCCGGGGGATCAACTACCCTATCGCTCTCGAAGGGGCGTTGAAGCTCAAAGAGATCTCCTACATCCACGCCGAAGGCTATCCCGCCGGCGAGATGAAGCACGGCCCCATCGCCCTGATCGACGAGAACCTCCCCGTGGTGGCCATCGCGACCGGCGACCAGATCGCGGAGAAGGTCAAGGCGAACATGCAGGAGGTCAAAGCGCGAGACGGCGTCGTCATCGCCCTGACCGACCACGACCCGGAAGAGCTGGGCGGGATCGCCAACGAGATCATCGAAGTCCCCTCCCTCTCCCCGCGCCTCCAGCCCATCGTCAACGTAGTGCCCTTGCAGCTCCTCGCCTACTTCATCGGCGTCCGGCGGGGTGCGGATGTGGATCAGCCGCGGAATTTGGCGAAGAGTGTGACGGTGGAGTAGGGGCGGCCGTCAGTGCATTCCGGAGAATCACCCGGCTGATGGTCGCAGAGCCCCTACGACCAGGATCGTCACGGCAACATTAACCAAAAAATATATCAAGGGCCCATACCTTCCAGGTGCAAGCGGTAGCTCAGAAGAGTGCACAAAGGAACGTAAAATCAACCGCGCCTCGAGCGACTGCACGGAGGGGAGCGACCCCTCTCGCTGAAATTCGTCGCTGATCTCCTCGTAAATTACATTACCCTTCCTTCTTTGTATGTCTTGGTAGACGATCAAGGAAATGGCGACGCAAGTTACAACTAGAAGAATTGAGACATTAAAGCCGATGTCACCCTGCCAATCAAGAGAATTTTTCCGCCCACCCCAATAGAAGAAAACAACTATGAATACACCATAGAACACCACTGCCAGAGTGGCCGCTGCAACCGCCAGCGTCGTATATCTGAGCGAAGCCGTGATCCTGTTCAGCCGCTCCATTTCATGCTCCAGGGATTCATGCTTAAACATCCTTCTTTCTTTCATCTACTCACCTCTGGCCACAGCCGCCAAGAGCGTTTTCAGCAGGTGGGCTCTCGCCCTTGTCCGATCAGACTCATCAAAGGTTCCCGACATCGGCCCTTCGCCATAGAATTTGTGAAACACTGAGCTGTGTTCGATCATCACGGGATTGAGAGACTTAGCGGTATCTAGCGCTTCCAAATATGGACCTTCGGTATAATATTTTGACACCTCGTTGTGCCTGTCCCACCAAAGGTCTGCCTTAGTGACAACCGTAATCAGCCAATTGGCAATCTCGCGCGCTCCAACCAGAGGTACCCATGCTCGTAGATCTGCTAGCTCTAGAAGACGGCGACTCGACAGATAATCGACGCTTACCTTGGACTTGCTTACGAAAGCCTCGTCGTGCCCTACTTTTGTCTCGTGATACCCATAGGCAACAACATTTATTATTCCTGCTAGTCCCTTGGAAATTTCCTCCCGGATAGCACTCAGCCTGCGCGACTCGTATTGCCCCGGCGTATCTATAAACACGAACGGTTCTTTTGCGATTCTTATACGGTGGCGCTCGGCGAATTGAGTCCTGTTTAAATGGCTAATTACCTCAGGAGTGACCGTAGTAAGGGATTCCAACAGCTCGGTCTTGCCAACACCACTACATCCCAACACCAGGACACGATGCTTTTTCTTAAAAGTCGCCTTCAGTCGGTCAAGCCATCCCTCCTTTGCAGCCAACTCAAAGAGGCCAACAAGCTCCTTTGCAATGAGACTTCCCACCTCTGCCATAGCTCCTCCTCTATCTAAAGTAGTTTCTCTGGCTACTCCTGTCAACTAACCCTCTGCGGTATAGAGGGCAGCCATAAAAGTTTCTCGCTGCTGCGCCTTATCTCGGGACTACGCAATCACCAGCTCAGCCCAACCGGTCGTGTCGTCCGTAAGCTCTGCCTCAGACTCATCAGGTCCCCAAGGCTCAGCGCTCTCGAACAGAGTCCAGAACCGGCGAGGCGCCCGGGGGAGAGCGCTGAAGGGTGTCCTGCCGGCTTCAAGGTCGGCCTCGACTTGCACCTTGAGGACGATCTCCAGCTTCTGGGTCAGCTCCCGGGGATCTTTGGAGGAGGTCGCCAGGTTGTGCTCAAGGCACTGAGCAACCCACCAGCCTCTGTCCCTGAAGCACACTACGTGAATGCAATCGTGCATAATTTTTCCCTTCGCGGTCGTCAGAATACCACACCGCACGGTCTTCAGTATCCCCTCCCAACGACCATATCCCGAGACAACGCCCCATTGTCCCGGGATATGGCCCGTTGTCCGCAGATATGGGCCGTATCTGCGGATATAGGCCGTTGTCTGGAGATATGCGCCATATCCCCAGATATGAGCCGTTATCTGGAGATATGGCTCATATCCCGGGATATGGGCCGTTGTCCGCGGATATACGCCGTTTTCCCCAGATATGGGCCGTACCTGGGGATATGAGCCGTTGTCTCCAGATATGGCGGGGCCCTGGCCCTCTATACTCTGCGCCATGTCAGCCCGGGTGGATTCGACCTACCGCGAACGCCGCGACGCTTTCGCCGCTGAGGAGAAGCGTCTGGCGGGGATCTCGCTCCGCTTCTCCTTCCTCCGTGGAGCCCTCTTCCTGGCCTTCGTCGTCTGTCTCGCGGTGATCCTGGTCCAGGGCGGCCGGCCGGGGTGGGGATGGTGGGTGGGGGCGGGATTCTGGCTGGTGGCGTTCCTGGCGGTGTTGTCTCCTCATGAACGGATCGTCCAGCGGCAGCGGCGCAATGGCGAGCTGCGGCGGATCAATGAAGAGGGACTGTTTCGCCTCGATCGGGATTGGGACGGCCTGCCCATTCCCACGCTCCCAGAGCCGCGGGAGGGGGAGCGCGCCGTGGCGCGGGACCTCAATCTCTTCGGCCGCGCCTCTCTGGCTCAGCTCCTGGGTACGGTCCACACCCCGCCGGGCAAGACCCTCCTGGTGAGGTGGCTCCTGCAGCCGGCTCCCCCGGCGGAGATCGCCGGCCGGCAGGAGGCCGTGGCCGAGCTGACCCCCGAGATCGACCTGCGGCAGCAGATCGAGGTGGGAGTCCGCCCCATGGAGAAGTCGCCGCCGGACCTCGGGCCGTTCCTGCGATGGGCCGAGGGCGAGCCGTGGTTGCTGAAGCGCCCGTCACAGATCGCGCTCGCCCGCTTCCTGGGCATCGCCACTCCGGTCGCCCTCCTCCTCTGGGCGGCATCGGTTCTCCCCATCGGGGTCTTCATCTTCCTGGCGTCGTTCAGCCTCGGGACCGGCTATCGCCTGCGCAAGCAGACCCTGGAGGTCTTCGACCAGGTGCAGGCGCGCGAGGACGACTTCCAGCGCTATGCCGATGCCATGGAGCGCATCGACAGCCGGTCCTGGGCCGCGGGCGAGCTGCAGCGGATCGCCGGCGGCATGACTCTGAAGGATCAGACCGCCCATCGCTGGATGAGCCTCCTGCACAGCCGGGTGGAGCTCACGAACGTCCGGCATTCGTCCTACCTCCAGCTCCTACTCCAGGGGCTCTTCTGCTGGAACCTCCATGTGCTGGTGCTGCTGGAGCGCTGGCAACAGGAAGCCGGACCCCGCGTCCGGAGCTGGCTCGCGGCGCTGGGACGTTTCGAGACCCTTTCGGCGCTCGCCAGCCTCCGCTTCGAGAATCCCGGCTGGGCCTTCCCCACCGTGGCCGAAGGGGAGCCGAGCTACGAAGCCCGGCAGCTCGGGCATCCGCTGATCCGGGACGACAAGCGGGTGCCCAACGACGTCACCCTCGGACCGCCTGGCACCTTCCTGCTGGTGACGGGCTCGAACATGTCCGGCAAGAGCACGCTGTTACGCTCGATCGGCATCAATGCGGTGCTGGCCCAGGCCGGCGGACCGGTGTGCGCCGAGTCGCTGCGCATGCCGCCCGTGACCCTCGGCACCAGCATCCTGGTGGAGGACTCGCTCGCCGAGGGGGTCTCCTTCTTCATGGCGGAGCTGCAACGCATCCGGTGGATCGTGAAGGAGGCCGACCGCGCTCACGCGGAGGGACGCGTCCTCCTCTATCTCCTCGACGAGGTGCTGCGGGGGACCAACAGCTACGAGCGGCAGGTGGCGGTGCGCCGAGTGGTGCTCCATCTGCTGAAGCAGGGAGCCCTCGGTGCCGTCTCCACCCACGACCTCCAGCTCGCCGAAGTGCCGGAGATCGCGTCCGTCTTCGTCCCCGTCCACTTCCGGGAGACCCTCCATCCCGGAGAGGACCCGCCCATGACCTTCGACTACAAGATGCACCCCGGGGTCGCCACCACCGTCAACGCCCTGAAGCTGATGGAGCTGGTGGGCCTGGGAGCGGAGGAGATCTGAATGGCCAAGACCAGCGAATTCTGCGACCACCTCATGGACCGTCTGGCGCCGATCGGCGCGCCCTCCTACAAGTTCATGTTCGGCGGCTACGGGATCTACCTCGACGGCCTGATGATGGGCATCGTCTCCGACGACGTCCTCTGGCTGAGGACCGACGACGGCAACCGGCCCGATTACGAGGCCCGGGGGCTCAAGCCCTTCCAGCCCATGTCCAAGAACGGCCCCATGGGCATCATGCCCTACTACACCGTGCCCGACGACGTCCTCGACGATCAGGATGACTTCCTGGAATGGGCGAGGAAGGCACGGGACGCGGCCGTGCGGCACAGCGAGGCGAAGGCGAAGAAGGCGGCGGGAAAAACGAAACGGGGCGCCACCCGCAGGTAGCGCCCCGCAGTCCTGGAGAACCGGTCCAGCTCAGTGCCCGGTCGTCTCGGCCGGGATCCTCATGCCGTAGAACGAGCGCCAGACGAAGATGGCCGAGATCACGAAGAAGACGGCGGCGAGGCTCACGCGCAGGGTCGGCTGCATCTCGACGGCGATCTCGACGGCCAGCAGGCCGAACAGCGTCGAGAACTTGATGATCGGGTTCAGGGCCACCGAGGTGGTGTCCTTGAACGGATCGCCGACCGTGTCGCCGACGACGGTGGCGGCGTGCAGCGGCGTGCCCTTTTCCTTCAGATCGACCTCGACGAGCTTCTTGGCGTTGTCCCAGGCGCCGCCGGCGTTGGCCATGAAGATGGCCTGGAACAGGCCGAAGACGGCGATCGAGATCAGGTAGGCGACGAAGAAGTCGGGATCGAAGAAGGCGAAGGCCAGCGTGATGGAGAACACGGGCGATGAAGATGTTCCACATGCCCTTCTGGGCGTACTGCGGTGCAGATGCCGACGACCGTCTTGCAGTCTTCGATCGTCGGCCTTCTCGGCGCCGCGTCGAGGTCCATGTTCTTCTTGATGAACTCGACGGCCCGGTAGGCGCCGGTGGTGACGGCCTGCATCGAGGCGCCGCAGAACCAGTAGATCACGGCGCCGCCGCAGATGAAGCCGAGCAGGAACGGCGGGTGCAGGAGCGAGAGCTTGTCCAGCGTGCTGCAGTCAGCTTATGCGCAGCAGCAGGATGATCGAGAAGATCATCGTCGTGGCGCCGACGACGGCGGTGCCGATGAGCACCGGCTTGGCCGTGGCCTTGAACGTGTTGCCGGCCGAGTCGTTGGCTTCCAGGTAGTGCTTGCCGCGTTCGAAGTCGGGCGTCGAAGCCGAAGTCGCTTCTTGATCTCCTCCTTGATGCCGGGCATGTGTCTCGATCTGGGCGAGCTCGAAGATCGACTGGGCGTTGTCGGTCACCGGGCCGTAGCTAGTCGACGGCGATGTTGACCGGGCCCATGCAGAGGAAGCCGAAGGCCACCAGGCCGAAGGCGAAGACGGCCGGCGGGCGATCATCAGCGCCGGTTGGCCCACGATGTCGAGGCCGTGGTGCTGACGACGTAGGCGATGCCCATCAGAGCCACGATGATCAGATGCCCTTCCAGAAGGCGCTGAAATTGCCCGCGACGAGGCCGGAGAGGATGGTCAGCGAGGCGCCGCCTTCGCGCGAGGCGGTGACGATTTCGTGGACGTGCTTGGAGTCGGTCGAGGTGAAGACCTTGGTGAACTCGGGGATCAGCACGGCGGCCAGCGTGCCGCAGCTGATGATCGTGGCCAGCTGCCACCACAGGCGAGGGATCGCCGTCCAAGTTCGGGATCATCAGGTAGCAGATGCCGTAGGTGACGATGATGCAGAGGATCGAGGCGATCCAGACGAGCGAGGTCAGCGGCGCCTCGAAGTTCAAACTTTCCGCGGCCGCTGTACGCCTCTTCGGCGATCGCCTGGTTGATGAAGTAGGAGACGCCGACATGAAGATCCATCAGGAACCGCATGGCGAAGATCCAGACGATCAGCTTGACCTGCATCGGCCGCGCTGGTGACGGCCAGCAGTGATGAAGGAGATGAGGGCCACGCCGGTGACGCCGTAGGTCTCGAAGCCGTCGGCCGTGGGGCCGACCGAGTCGCCGGCGTTGTCGCCCGTGCAGTCGGCGATGACGCCCGGGTTGCGCGGGTCGTCTTCCTTGACGTTGAAGACGATCTTCATCAGGTCGGAGCCGATGTCGGCGATCTTGGTGAAGATGCCGCCGGCGATGCGCAGGGCCGAGGCGCCCAGCGACTCGCCGATGGCGAAGCCGAGGAAGCAGGGGCCGACGAGTCCGCTGGGCACGAACAGCAGGATGAAGACCATCATCACCAGCTCGACGAGATGAGCAACATGCCGATCGACATGCCGGCCTGCAAGCGGGATGTCGTACGTCGCCACGGCTCGCCCCGCAGGGAGGCGAAGGCCGTGCGGGAGTTGGCGTAGGTGTTGACGCGGATGCCGTACCAGGCCACGCCGTAGCTGCCGCCGATGCCGATCAGGCTGAAGATCAGGATGGTGATCACCTTGGCCAGGTCGAAGCCGCGCAGGAGGTGGAAGTAGATGAAGATCACGATGCCGATGAAGACCTCGAGCAGCAGGATGAACTTGCCCTGGGTGACCAGATAGGTCTTGCAGGTCTCGTAGATCAGCTCGGAGATCTCACGCATCGAGCGGTGGACGGGCAGGTTCTTGAGCTGGGTGTAGATCACCAGCCCGAAGAGCATGCCGAGCACGCAGACGACGAGCCCGCCGAGGAGCAGGGTATGCCCGTCGAAGCCGAAGAACGACCGGCTCGCGAGGTCGGGCAGCAGCAGATCGGCCTCGCTCGCCGAGGCGGGCGCCACGCCGAACAGGGCGAGCAGCGCCGCAAGGCCGAGCAGCAGGCGCCCGCGGCGGGCGGGTGCGGGCCGGTCAAGGACGGTGGGTGCGATCATGGTTCCTCCAGATCCCTAGAATTTGAGACAGACTTTCATCCAGCGCGGGCCAGAGTGGCCCGAGCCCGGCGAGCCGGACCATTCGCGCTCCGCGCTGGCAGGTTTAGACCCAGGTTTGTCCCTCGCCGGCCCGTCGATGCCACCTCACGGACAGGTGTATCCCCACAGCTCCGGCGAGCAGATCCGGGGGAAGGTATCACAACTGGAGCGCAATCCGTTCCAGGCTTCGTCAGCGGCCCGTTGGGTGGGCGCGGATGAAGCTCTTGAAGGCACCGTACGCGGGCTTCTGGCTGCCGTCGGCGCGCAGGAGGCCCCAGGTGAAGTCGGTGGGCGGGTCCTGGAGCTCGTAGAAGAAGACCTTGTCCACCCAGTCGCGGCCATTCCCGCGACTACCGCCCGTGAACCAGTCGCCGAGCAGGCCGGTGTAGTTGGCGGCCTGGCCGTCCTCCGAGACCCGCGCCGATTCCCAGCCGGTCTCCGTCAGCCAGAAGGGCTTCTGGCGATACCAGGCCGTGGTCTTCAAGACTTCGCGCACGGAGGGATTGACGGCGTCCCACAGCGACGGGCGGCTGCCGAAGGTGGTGCTCTTCTCCAGCTTGGAGGTGACGTCGCGGCTGCCGTCGGTGTCGTAGAGGTGGTGGGTGATGATGTCGAGCCGGTCTCCGGCTTCGAGCAGGGTGAGGCGCAGCCAGTCGTACCAGTCGGCGCTGCCGGTGGTGAGATGGGCGAGGTCCGGGCCCGCCACCCGGGCCGTGGGGACGGCGGCATGGACGGCATCGGCCCCCGGCTTCAGGATGACGTCCACGTACTCCTCCCGGCTCCCGGCCCAGAAGCGGGGAAGGTTGGGCTCGTTCCACATCCCCCAGGTGCGGATGGTGCTCCGGTAGCGCTTGGCGGCGCGGAAGCAGAACTCCGCCCAATCGGCCGGATCCCGGGGCACGCCGATGATCTCCGGGCCGTCGGTGGCCCAGGCCGGGGTGTAGGCCAGGGTGGCGTAGACCTCGATCTTCCGCTTGCGGGCCGCGGCGGCGATGGCGTCGTAGGCCGTCCAGTCCCAGGTGGCGCGGTCCGGCTGCACCGCCGCCCAGATGAAGTCGATGCGCACCCAGCCGATCCCCGCCGCCTTCACCCGGTCGAGCTGCGCCGCCAGCGCCGCGCCCTGGGGAGCGTGGATGTTGACGCCATAGGGGGAGCTGGCGGCGGCGAGCGCCGGCAGCGACCCGGTCCCGAAAGCCAGGGCCATCAGGAGGAGAGGGAGGAGAGAACGGATCTTCGGGATCTTCGGCATGGTGCAGCACCTCGTCAGGGGAAACGTCCAGGCCCCCCGGTCGATTTCAATAGAGTCTCCTCTATACTAGCGCTGTCTCAAAGTCGGAGGTCATCGAGCATGCGTCGGCCGGCGGACCGGCCGGAGGTTGGCAATGCAGTTCCGCGAGCTCACGGATAGCTATCAGCTCCAGAAGATCGTCAAGTCCACCCGCTTCGGCACCGTGCTGCGGGCCACGGACAGCCGCTCGGGCCAGACGGTCGTGGCCAAGCTCATCACCGTGGGGCCCTCCCCCGGGCTCGCGGCCGGCGCGCCGGAGTTCGAGAAGCTGGCCGGCGTCCTGGGGAGCCTGCGGCACCCCAACCTGCCCATGGTCCTGGATTCCGGATTCACGCCGGACGGCAGCGCCTTCTTCGTGCTCGAGCTGCTGGAGGGGAAGAGCCTCGACACGATCGCCAGTCTGCCGCCGGCCCGCGTCCTCAAGATCGTGGGCCAGGCCCTGAGCGGCCTCGAGGTGCTGGCCGGCCGCGGCGTGGCCCATCACAACCTCTCGCTGGACAACGTGTTCCTCGCCACGACCTCGGCCGGCGACCAGGTGAAGCTGCTGGGGTTGGGCACGGCGATCTTCCGGCCCCGGGGAGCCGCGGCCGGGGGCGCCGTGGGGCCGGAGAACGCCCGCTTCCTGGCCCCGGAGCTCCAGACCGGAGCGCCGGCGGACTGGCGGGCCGACCTCTACTCTCTGGCCCTCACCACCTGCAACGCGCTCGGCGCCACCGTGGGCCTCGGCGACACGCCGGTGGTGCAGATGCCGCTCGCCGTGAGCTTCGAGCTGGAGAGCGACGAGGCCTTGCGCCAGGTGCTGGAGCGCTGTCTGCGTTCCAATCCGGCGGCGCGGGCCACGCCCCGCGAGTTCCGCGAAGCCCTGCTGCAGGCCCTGGGGAATCAGGCGCCGGCGCCCCAGATGCCCGCTCTCGGAGCGGCGGTGCCCGCAGCCGTGGCCGCGGCTCCACCTCCATCTTCACCCATCAGCTCGGCCCTCCCTCCACCGGAGCCGATGCCCGCCATGGCGCCGCCGGTGCAGTTTCCAGCTCCCGCCATGGCAGCCCAGTCTTCCTCGATCTCTGAGCCGTCGCCGGCCCTGTCGGTTCCCTCGGCGGCACCGGCTGCAAGCGCCGAAGCCCTGCCGGCGCTCGACCTGCCACCTCTCGGCGATCCTCTGCCCGAGGGGGACGTCCTCCAGCCGATCGACGACGAGGTCCTGAACGCTCTCCTCTCCGTTCCGGCGCCGCCTCCCCGGCCGCAGAAGCCAGGGCAGGCCGGCGCCGGGGCGAAGGTGGTGCCGTTCCTCAAGAAGGGCAAGACGGCCCCACCCCCTGCGAGCGATGCGCCAGCGCCGGCAGCCACCAAGGCTCCCTGGTTCCTGCGCCCCCTCCTGCTTGGAATCCTCGCCGGAGTCGTGGTGCTCGCCGGGGCCGCGGGGCTGGTCTGGTACCTCCGGCGTCCGCAGCCGGCTCCCCCGCCCCCTCCGAAGCCGGTCTTCGTGGCCGAGGTCTTCACCAAGCCGCCCCTCGCGCAGCTCGAAGAGGCGAAGCTCCTTCTAGCCCAGGGGGACGACCTCAAGGCCCGCCGGACCCTCCATGACCTCGCCTTCGGCGAGCAGGGGCTGCTCCCGCCCGAGGGATGCCGCCAGCTCGACGCCATCCAGGAGACGCTGGTCTTGATCACCCTCGAACGCTTGCCGGCCGACCTGCAGAACGGGCTCAAGACCGGGGATCTGGAGGTTCTGCGCACAGCCGTCGAAGCCGCCAGCGGGCAGGAGGCCGGGTTGGCGCCGGACGTCCGCGCCAACTTCGATCGCGCCCATGGCATCGTGGACGCCTACGGCCAGGCCCTCGCCGCGTCGGCTCAGGGGAATCACGTCCAGGTCCTGGAGCGGTTCGCCACTCTCCAGACCCTGCTGCCGAAGATGAGCGATCCGGAGGACCTGCGGGGCAAGGCCGCCTCGGCGCTGGAGACCCAGGCCGAAGCGCTGGTCACGGAGGCGAAATACGGCGCGGCCATCGTGCAGCTCGAACCGCTCTCCCGCACCTGGGCGGACCGGCCGGGCCTCAAGGAGCGGATCGCGAAGTACCAGACCTATCAGGAGAACGAGACGCAGCAGGAGGCCCTGCTCGCCGCCCTGCCCAACATCGAACGCCGCCGCAAGCCCTCCGAGGCCCTGGACTCGATGGCGGGCATCGAACCCACCCCCCATCTTGCGCCGCGCTTCGCCGAGGCCCGCAAACGGCTCGAGGAGCAGCTCGCCCGCCTCGACCAGGCGCCGCCGCAGCTCGTGCCGCGCGACGGCTTCGCGCTCTATTCCTACTCCCGCGGCACCGTGATCAACCTCAGCTTCCGCGCTACAGACGACTACCAGGTGAAGGACGTCAAATTCCTGGCGCGTCCGCGCGGGGGCAAGATGCGCGAGCTCCCCCTGGAGAAGAGCCGCACCGGCTACTACACGGTAGAGATCCCCCCCTCCTTCCACCAGAACGAGACCGTGGACTTCTACGTGGTGGCCATCGACCTCTCCGGCCACGAGGCCTTTCTCGGCAGCCCCGACAAGCCCCTCCAGCTCAAGCGCAGCCAGGGGTTCGAACGGCTGATCCGGTAGGCCCCTGGAGGTACGCGATTGCTGGCGCGGTCCTTGCTTTTTCCACAGTCAGCCGCGGGGAGAGCCCGCGGCGCTCGGAACGAAGGAGGATCGCCATGCCGAAAGCCTGGAGCGCGAAGGACGAGCGCCAGTATGAGCACGTCAAGGAGAGTGAGAAGAAAGAGGGACGCTCCACCGCGCGAGCCAAGGAGATCGCGGCCCGCACGGTGAACAAGGAACGCAAGAAGGAGGGCCGGACCAAGAGCTGAGGTCCGGCGTCGAGCTCCTCAGACCGAGATCAGGGGCAGCCGCCGCTCGGCGCCCACCGTGGCGTCGGCTGCCGCCTCCGGCTTCTCCCCGACCTTCTCCTCTTCCGCCGCTTCGGTCTCCCCGGGGTTGCGGAAGAGGTTCGATTCGAGGTCGTACTGCCGGGTGTAGAGGGCGTGATAGCGGCCGCCGAGGGCGAGGAGCTCTTGGTGGTGGCCCCGCTCGATGATCTGCCCGCCCTCCAGCACCAGGATGGTGTCGGCCTTGCGGACGGTGGACAGCCGGTGGGCGATGACGAAGGTGGTCCGCCCCTTCATCAGCTCCGTGAGCCCTTCCTGGATGAGGGCCTCGCTCTCGCTGTCGAGCGACGACGTGGCCTCGTCGAGGATCAGGATCCGCGGATCGGCCAGGATCGCCCGCGCGATCGCCACCCGTTGCCGCTCGCCACCCGACAGCTTCACTCCGCGCTCGCCGACGATGGTGTCGTAGCCCTGGGGGAGCCGCTGGGCGAAGTCGTCGCAGTGAGCGATCTTCGCCGCCCGCAGCACCTCCTCCTCGGTGGCATGGGGCTCGGCGTAGGCGATGTTCTCCAGCACCGTGCCGTCGAACAGGAAGTTCTCCTGGAACACCACTCCCAGGTAGGAACGGTAGTCGCCCAGCCGCAGGTCCTCAAGGCCCTTCCCGTCCACCAGGATCTGGCCGGCGGTCGGACGGTGGAAGGCGGCCACCAGGCCGATCAGCGTGCTCTTGCCCGATCCCGAGGGGCCGACGAGGGCCGTGGAGGTCCCGGGCTCGGCCACGAAGGAGATCCCCTTGAGCACGGGAGTCCCGGTCTGGTACTCGAAGTAGACGTCGCGGAACTCGATCCGCCCCTCCACCCTGGGCAGAGGCTGGCGGGAGGCCTCGCCTTCGTCCTCCCGGGGCTCGTTACGGAGCTCGCGGATCCGCTCCAGGCCCGCGAAGGCCTCGGAGATCTGGCTGCCGATGTTGACCACCTGGATCAGCGGCCCGATCAGCAGGCCGAGATAAAGGGTGAAGGAGAAAAAGTCGCCGATCGTCATCCGATGCTCGATGACGTCGGTCGACCCCACGGCCATGATGGTGACGCCGATCCCCCCCAGCAGCAGGGCCGTGACGGCGGTGACGCCCGACATGCTGGTGATCGTGCGGGCGACGTTCCTGAACAGCCGGTGGGCGCTCTTGGTAAACACCAGGGCTTCGCGCCGCTCCGCCCGATAAGCCTTCACCACCCGCACGCCGGAGAACGACTCGGTGAGCCGGCCGGAGAGCTCGGCATTGATGATCGAACGCTGGCGGAACAGGGGTTGAAGCACCTGGAAGGCGTACTTCATGACGAACCCGAAGAGGGACAGCACGGCGAGGATGATGAGCGTCAGCTTGACGTTGAGATAGAAGAGGATGCACAGCGCCAGCGCCGCCGTGATCAGGCCGCCCACCACCTCGACCAGGCCGGTCCCCACCAGGTTGCGGATCCCCTCGGCGTCGTTCATCACCCGCGACAAGAGGGAGCCCGCCTTGGTCTGCTCGAAGTAGCCCACGGTCAGCCGGCCCACGTGCCGCTGCACGCTGCGGCGCAGATCCGTGATGGAACGCTGGGCGGCCTTGCCCAGGACCTGCGACAGGGCGAACGAGGTGACCGCCTGGACGAGGGTCGCGGCGCCGGCGACGAACACCAGCAGGGGGAGCAGCTCCCGATTCCCCTTCCCCATCACGTCGTCGAGCAGGAACTTGGTCGTGCCGGGCATGACCAGACCTGTGGCCCGGTTGATGGACATCAGGAGGAGACCCAGCGCCAGCCGGCCCTTGCGCGCCCGGACCAGATCGAGGGCGTCCTTGAGGACGGTGCGGAGCTTGAGACGCGTCTTGGGGCGCGCGTCACCGGGCGCGGCTCTCGCCGGCCGGCGCCGGGACGAGACCTGCCCGCCGAAGAGCCCCTGGCGGGCGGGGCGACGGGTCACGGAAGGTTCAGTCATGGATCAGAGAACTGGACGAAGACAGGAGGAGATTCCCCAGGCGTTGCCGCCTAGGGTATCACCATCCGCCCTCGGTTGCATTCAGAGGGTTGCATTCAGGGCCGGGTGCGCGCGCGGACCTCGATCGAGCCATCCAGCTTGACGCCGAGCACCGAGCCCTCGGGGATCACCACCTCCTCGCCGGGAGTCTTCGAGGCGATCGCCGTGCCGGCCACGGCGCCGATGATGGCGCCGATGAGCGTGCCCTTGGAGCGGTTTCCCTTGCTGAGGACGCGGCCCAGGACGGCGCCGCCCGCCGCGGCGCCGCCGACGGTGGCCGCATCGCGGCCGGTCTCGCTGCGCCCCGCCTGGACGAAGGAGGCATGGACCGGCACCGTGGAGCCGGAGGGGAGCACCAGGTCGGTGAATTTCAGCGCCAGCCTCGCCTGCCCTCCGATCCGCGGCAGGGGCACTGCCTCGGTGACCACGCCCACGATCTCCGAGCCGCGAGGGATGGCCACCACACCGTCCTCGACGACGTCGTTGGCGATCCGGACGCGGAAGGTGTCGCCCACGGCGCTGGTGTTGCTCGCCAGCCGTTCGGTGAACTCGACGTCGAGTGGAGTGCCGGCGGGCAGGGTGACGTTGACCGTCCGCGGCTGCTCGACGGGCGGCGCCTCAGGCGCGGGCTCCGGCGCGGGGGCGGGCTCCTCGGCGGCCGGCTCCGGAGAGGGACCCGGCGCCGGCGAGGTCTCCTCGTCGCGCGGAGCTGGCGCGGGCCTGGGGGTGGGGTGCCGCTGCTCGCGCTCCTTCAGCCGGCGCTCGCGATCGGCGACCGCCGCTTCCCGGGCCGCGAGCTCCCGCTCCTGGGCATCCAGCGCCGCGCGCTCGTCGCGGCCATGATCCACGGCCGGCGGCGTCTCCTCCTGGATCTGCACCGACTGGGGCTCCGGCCGCAGCTCGTTGACTGGGGGCGGAGGCGGGGTCGCCACCGGCGGTGCCTGCGCCGTCTGGGAGGTCGTCTCCGTCACCGCCTGCCCGGTGTGGTCCGCGCCGCGGCCGCAGGCGAAGGAGACGAGAGCCGCGCCGCAGAGCAGGGCCGGCAGGATGGTTTGGGTCTTGAGCGTTCGCATCATCGATCCTCCAGGTCGCGGGTGCCCCCGGGATCTAGAACGGCGGAGCGCCGGAGCGAATTTCGCCCGCTCAGCGCCGGCGGGAGGGATCGAACTGGATGACTTCCCCGGGCTGCGACGGCCGGGACGGCCCGGCGGGCTTCTTCGCCTCCGGCTCGGCCGGGCTCACCGGCCCTGGCTCGGCGAGGATCTCCTGGAAGCGCAGGCCGAACGCCGCGGCGGGGTCGGCGAAGGCGGTCAGGGCGGCGAAGGGGACCCGCACCCGCTGGCGGGAGCCGCCGAAGCTCAGCAGCACGGAGAAGTCCTCGGGCCCGACCTCGAGGCCCCAGAACTGGTGCTGGAGGATGATCGTGGCCTCTTCGGGATACTGCTCGCGGAGGAACCGGGGCACCTCGACGCCGGGGAAGTCCGTCTGGAACGAGAGATAGAAGTGATGATCCCCCGGCATCCCGTGCTCGGACACCTGCTCCAGGATGCGGCGCACGGCGTCCCGCAAAGCGTCCTGGAGAATGGCCGGGTAGTCGATCTTGTCCGGGTCCATGGGTGCTCTCCCCGTTCCGCGGGGCAGCATGGGGCGTGCCGGGGGGTTTGTCAACCGCGCTCAGGGAGGATCGACCGTACCCGCAGGCGTCCAGGGGCCGCAGCGGAGGATGCGCCAGGCGGTCAGCCAGCTCCCCTTCCAGGCGCCGTACTTGCGGATCGCCCCCTCGCCGTAGTGGCTGCAGGTGGGCTTGAACCGGCAGTGGACACCGAGCTCGCCCATGTGGGGCGACAGCGTCGCCTGGTAGAGATGGATGGCGCCGAGCAGAGCGCGGGCAGAGAGCTGGTTACGAGGTGCCCGGACGAAATCGAGCGCCAGCAGGAGGCAGAACGCCAGGATGACGATCCACGGCTTCTTCAGCCGGCGACGGCGGGCCGGTTCCATACTCCCAGCTTAGCGCAGAGGTCACCAGGGGAGCGTGCCCGTCGCCGTCCGCCCCAGCCAGAGGGCGAGGAACGCGGCAGAGTTGCCCAGGAGCACGGCGTCGATGCGGAGGGGCAGACGCAACGGCCGGCCGGCGATCGCCATCCCCCAGAGAACCCAGCCGGCGCCCATCTCGAAGGCGAGGACGGGCGCCAGAGGATGGAGGGTGACCGCCACGGACCAATCCCCCTTGGCGAGAGCGGCGAAGGCCCGGGTCAGGCCGCAACCCGGGCAGGGGAGATGGAACAGCCGGCGCAGCAGGCAGATGGCCGTGGAAGAATCTCCGGAGGGAATCCAGACATGGAAGGCGGCGAGCCCCGCAAGGCCCGCCAAGCCCGCCAGGACCCAGAGCCGGACGGCGTTGGCTCCGGTCGTCATCGTTCTCTTACCGGTTCATGGCCCCTTGCAAGATCGCCATGCCGCCCATGAAGAAGATCCAGAGCAGCCAGAGGACCATCAGGCCCGTTCCGATCATGCCCATGATCTTTCCGGCCTTGGCCAACCCTTCGCCAGCGGCCGGGGAGGTGCCCGCCTGGATCGACTGGAGCTCCTGGTTTCCGATGTACCACGCGATGGGCGCTGCAATGCCGCAGCAGGTCACGCCGAGGATCCCGAGGACCAGCGCGGTGATTGCCTGACTGCTGGCGGACTGCGCCTGCGGTTGCGGCGGTATGGGGGGCGCTACGGTCATGACCTTCCTCCCTTGAGAGCTCGCAGGATCAGAAGCGGTCGGCGAATTCGCTGAGGCCCGGAATGATGAAGCGCTGCCCGTTCACCGCCTTCATGATGCAGACGATGGCGAGGATGAGGCAGCCGATGGGCAGGATCACCGACAACAGGCAGCCTAGGATCGTGCCGAGGAATGGGATGAAGTGAAGGATGCTGACCACGATGAAGAGGATGATCTCGGCGACGAAGATCACCAGCCCGTGCTTCGCATGCCACTGAACCTCGGGATCGTTCTTCTCCACCAGCAGGGGAATGAGGGCCAGAAGCCCAAGGTAGGAAAGAACGAGCATGAGGGTCCGATTCGAGTTGGCCGCACCCGGCGGCGCGCCTGCGGGCGGAGGAGGTGGGGTGTAGGACGGAGGCGGTGGAACGGTGGGCTCACTCATCGCTGGCCACTCCTTTCAACGAGAAGACTCCAACCTCTGAGAGCAGAGTATACAAGCCACCGGGTCGTCCGGAAAGGCACGGAGCCACGGCGCTGAAACCTTAGAGCTAGCTAATTTTTTCCGTTTCGGACACCTCGCGGACCCCCAGCCCGGCCAGCGACTCCAAGAGCGCCTCCCGTCGCTCCTCCTGGACGGCCAGGACCAGCCGCGCCACGGCGCCGTATTCCTCGGCCTCCAGCTCCACCTCGGGCGGGTGGATCAGCCGCTTCACCGCCCCGACCCGCTCGTAGGGGATCTCCACGGCGAGCCGCACGGTGGGCACCCGCGACAGGACGGGCAGCCCCCCGACCGCCTCCCGCACCGCCGCGGCGTAGGCCCGCGCCAGTCCCCCCTTGCCCAGCTTGGTGCCCCCGAACCAGCGGACGACCACGGCCAGGACGTCCGACAGGCCGGCGCCGCGGAGGACCTGGAGGATGGGCATTCCAGCGGTGCCGGCCGGCTCGCCGGCATCCGTGCTGCGCTCGCGGGGAGGCTCGCCGATCCGCCAGGCCCAGCAGTGATGGGTGGCGTCGGGGTAGCGCCGGGCCAGCTCCGCCAGGGCTCCCTTCGCCGTGGCCTCGTCCGTTGCCGGACCGATCACCGCCAGGAAGCGTGAGCCCTTCTCCCGGATCTCGGCCCGGGACTCTCCTGCAGGGGCACGGTAGGAGGCCATGACGACGGGGCGTCAGGGCAGGCCCGTCACCCGCTGGTAGAGGGACCGGTAACGCCCCACCACGGCGTCCTGGCTGAAGCGCTCGACCGCCTGCCGGCGGGCCGCCTCGCCGAAGACGCCGGCGGAGATCCTCGTCGCCCAGCAGGCGCAGGGCGGCCGCCGCCATCCCCTCCACGTCCCCGACCGGCCTCATGAAGCCGGTCACGCCGTCTTCCACCACCTCGGGCAGGCCGCCGGCGTTCGAGGAGATCACCGGCACCTCGCAAGCCATGGCTTCGAGGGCGGCGAGGCCGAACGACTCGGACTCGGAGGGGAGCAGGAAGAGGTCGGCCCCCACCAGCACCTCCTCCACCAGGGGGAGGCTGCCGATGAAGGTGATGGAGCCGCAGATGTGGTGCTCCCGGCAATACTGCTCGACCTTGCCGCGGTCCGGCCCGTCGCCCAGCATGAGCAGCCGGGCGGGAACCGTCTTCTGCACCCGCTCGAAGACGGCGATCACGTCCAGCACCCGCTTGACTGGGCGGAAGTTGGAGATGTGGACGAGCAGCCGCTCCCCCGGCTTGGCCCAGCGGCGTGCCCCGGGGAGCTTGCGTGCAGCCTCGAAGCGCGCCGGATCGATGAAGTTGGGGATGACGTCGATCTCGTTGGGGATGCCGAGCTGCTCGAGCGTGGCGCGGCGCAGCGACTCGGAGACGGCGGTGACGGCATCGCTCTTCATGATCCCCCAGCGGGTGGTCTCCAGGTAGTTGGGATCGTTGCCCACCAGGGTCACGTCCGTGCCGTGCAGGGTCGTCACGACCGGCAGTGGATGGGGCGCCATGATTTCCCGGGCGAGCACGGCCGAGACGGCGTTGGGGATGGCGTAGTGGACGTGCAGCACGTCGAGCGGCGCGTGGCGGGCCACCTCGACCATCTTGGTGGTGAGCGCCAGCGAGTACGGCGGGAAGTTGTCGAACAGCGGATAGGTCGGAGTCACCACCTCGTGGAAGAAGATCCGCGAGTTGAGCAGCGAGAGGCGCGAAGGGAGGGCGTAGCTGATGACGTGGACCTCATCCCCCCGCTCCGCGAGCGCCATGGCCAGCTCGGTGGCCACGATGCCCGATCCCCCGTAAGTCGGGTAGCAACTGATCCCGATCCTCACCGCACACCTCCCGGCAGGACGGCCAGGGGATCCGTCACCGCCAGCGGCAGCCGGCTCCAGAAAGGCTCCCCGAAAGCGGCGCCGATCAGCAGTCCGTAGTGGCGGGCCCGCCCCTCGACCGCGAGCCAGAACTCCGGCGAAGCCACCTTGGTCATCGGAGCCTCATCCTTGACGTCCCTGCCGTCCCTTTCGTCCCTTTTTCCCTGATGAAGCTGGCTCCTGTACTCCCTCAACGCCGCAAGCTTCGTCTCCCAGACGTCTGTAACGTCAACAACGAAGCTCGGCTCAAAAGGATCGTGCTGCATGTAGGCGAACATCGCGGCTGGCCGGAAAGGCGTACCCGCCCCTCGGTTGCGCAGGCCGGCGTAGAAGCAGGAGGCCTCCACGAGCTGGTGGGCCCGGGTGTGGTCCGGATGGCGGTCGTGGGGCGTGGGAGCCAGCACCAGGTCGGGAGCCCACTCGCGCAGCTTGGCGATCAGGGAGTCCTCCTCGGCCGGGCCGGTGCGCAGACCGCCGTCGCCGCAGTCGAGGAAGCCCATGGCCACGGCGCCCAGGGCCGCCGCCGCCCGCTCGGCTTCGGCCTGCCGCTCCGCGGCCGTGCCGCGGGTGCCCCGCTCGCCCCGGGTCAGGTGCAGGATGCCCACCCGCCTCCCCTGCTGGGCCAGCCGGGCGAGCGTCCCGCCACAGCCCAGCTCCACGTCGTCCGGATGCGCGCCGATGGCCAGCACGTCGAGCTTCATGGCACGATCACCTGCAGATGGGCGGAGTCGAGCTCCATCTGCTCCCACAGCCGCTCGGCGAGCTCCGGGCCGTACTTGCCCGGGAAGTGGGCGGTGGAGACGATCCTCTCCTGCGGCTTGCCGAGCGGCAGGCAGGCCTCCCGGAGCTGGTGGACACGGCGATCGACCACCTCGTTCTTGCGTGCCGCCGCGGCCGTGGCCTTCTCACTGAAGACGTTCAGGGCATGGAGGATCTGCTCCCGCGTCTTCTCGAACGGACGCTCCAGATTGGGATCGGCTGCCAGAGCCGCGCTGCGCAGCTCGGCCAGTGCGGCATCCAGACAGCTCCTCACGGGCCCCGCCATGTCGCCGCCGTTGCGCTCCGCGAGCCAGCGATCCACTCCGGCGTGATCGCCCAGCAGAGTGGCGAGGGGGATGCCCAGCTCCTCCAAACGCTCGATCTGCTTGGCTTCGAGGATCAGCGTCTGCGGTCGCAGCGCCGCCCAGGGGGGCGCCACCTCCAGCACCGAGTAGGTGGCGGACGACTGGGCCATGTAGGAGAGCTCGCCCGGCCCCAGTACCTGGAGGGCGGTGCCGAGCACGGCATCCTGGACGGCGGGGCGGGCGAGCACTCCGGGAGAGACCACGGCCGGGTTGTCCTCGATGATCGACAGCAGCTCGTCGATCGCCCCGGGCGGCTCGTCGCGGCCCCGCAGGGCATAGTGGTCGCCGTCTCGCCACTCGATCCGCCGGCGCTCGCCGTGACGGAGGAGGAACAGGGGGCTCGCCCCTCGCTGCGGGCTTACCTGGAGGGAGTAGCCGCGCGCCTTGACCTCGCCGTCGCGGCGGATGAGCGCCTCCTCCACTTCCTGCCTCCGCTCCACCAGCCGGCGCAGCCAGGGCCGCTGCGCTGCCTTGAGCTCCGGGAGCATCGAGTCGAGCAGCAGGGGACATCGCGGCCCCATGACGTTCGCCATCAGGCGGCTGAAGGCTTCGCCGAAGCGGGCGTCCGGCCGGTACCAGCGAGCCACCGTTCGCATCCATTCGTGATAGCGATCGCCCGGCACGGCTTCGACGATGCCGCGCAGCACGTCCTCGATGGCGGGGCCGAGCGTCCGCATCCCCACCGGCGTGAGCGGCTCGGGGTCTGGCCCGAGATTGAAGGCGCGGGCGCCGTCCGGAGCGAGGACCACCGCCTGCTCGACCTCGGCCCAGTCGTGATCCTCGGTCGCCACCCAGAACACGGCGACGGCCGGTTGTCCCGCCGCTTCCAGAGCCGCGGCCCAGCGGGCGGCGGCCAAGGCCTTGGCCAGGCAGTAGAGCGGGCCGCCCAGGAGACCCGGCTGCTGGCCGGCCACCACTACGCGCACGGCCGGATCAGCCAGGCGGCGGGCCAGCCGGTCGGCGTTCTCATTGCCGTAAGTCCGGTTGCTGACGGCGAGAGCCTCGGCCAGCTCGCGGCGAACTGTCTGGGACGAGGGCGGGGGCGGCGAGAAGTCCGGCAGCCGGCCCGGGGGGAGGAACCGCAGCGGCTCCAGGAGATCGAGATCGCGGCCGGCGAGCCACGCGGAAGGGAGCGGGGCCAGCAGCCGGGCGGCCGCGAGGTCGACCCGCGGCTCAGGGCGGGTTGGTGCAGAGGAGGAGATGTTCGCGGTCACGCTCGTAGGGATCTCCCTGGGAATTGCCCCATCCCGCCAGGGACCGGCGCTATGCTAAGCGCATGCTCCGCAACTGGATCGAGCCGGCGGGCGGCCTCGAAGCGTATCAGGCTTTCCTGGACGGGTCGGGGCTGGGGAAGCGCGTTCATGGGGGATGCTCGGGCTGGTACGATCCACGGTACTACGAAGTTTCACCCCTGAACAATCCTCCCCCCGCGATCCCCAGGGCCGATCCTCGAAGGAGACCCTGATGCTGCGACCCTCACGCCGCGCCGCCCTCGTCGCCCTGATCCTGGGCTTCCTCATCCACGCCGTCGTCGCCCTCATCGTCTGGTGCACCTGGGGCGAGTTCGGCCGCGGCAACGCCCTGTCCTGGATCGACTTCCCCATCTCCCTCGTCTTCCTCCATCTGGACGACACACCCTTCCTCCTCTGGAGCCTCATCGCCGGAGGCCTCCAGTGGGGGATCATTGCGGCGCTTCTCAGTCTGTGGCTGGGACGGACGGTGCGGGGGCGGGGGGGTCTCTGATTGAAGAAAAGTTCACCCGTGATACGATCACGGCGTGCCTGTAAACAAGCATCCCTGGAGCCTGACAGTCCGAGAATTCCTTGCCCTTGTTGAGTCCTACTACGGGCTTCGACGTCGACGACTCCGTATTCAGAGTCCCTCTGGGAAACTGGTCAGCAGATGGTGTCTCGAGAGCGCGGACGGGGAGACGTCGGCGCTTCTTCCGGGTGGACTCGATCTCGACGAACAACTGGGCCCCTACACCACCGCGAGCCTGTGCCGTCGGCTGGGGATTCCTCCTGAGGATTTTGGGCTTCAGCCGGAGGAATCTGACGACGAGGACATTTCAGACTGGAACTAGGCAGCCCGCAGTTCGAGAACCGGGCTTCGCTCGTCCCGAAGCTCTAGGGGGTGAACCGGCTCAAGCCTGGCTTTGGCGTCCTTATACATTCGCCAGAACCGCCCAGGCGCTCGTGGCACATTCGCGAAGGGCTCTACACCTTTCTTCTTGGCCACTAGGATATGAGCAGCGATAATTTGGTCCACTTCTTCGAGAAGTGCGGAGACTGACTTCGCCTGAGTGGCGATGTCATACTCCAGGCATTGAGCGACAAACCAGTCCCCATCGTTGAAGACGACCGCGTGGATTCTGTCGGGGATTGGCATGGATTGTAGGATATCGATCGACCCAGGTACTGTCAAGGCAAAACCACGGACCACCCTTGACGCCTCCGCTACAATACCCTCCTCATGGTGCACCTCGGCCCCCTCCGCATCGATCCCCCGCTCTGGCTGGCGCCCATGGCCGGAGTGACGGACCGCGACTTCCGCCTCATCGTGCGGCGGATCGGCGGCGTGGGGGTAGTGTCCATGGAATTCATCTCCTCGAAGGCCATCGTCCAGGGGAACCAGCGGACCCGCGAGCTGATGTACTTCAGCCCGGAGGAGCGGCCGCTGGCCATCCAGATCTACGGCTCGGACGTGGCCACCATGCGCGAGGCCGCCCTGATGGTCGAGGAGCTGGGAGCCGACATCTGTGACATCAACATGGGCTGCCCGGCCAACAAGGTGCTCAAGGGGTGTGCCGGCGCCGCCCTGATGGGCGACCTCAAGCTCGCCGAGAGCATCATCCGCACGGTGCGCGACGCCATCTCGATCCCTCTGACGGTCAAGTTCCGCCTCGGGCTGGACGACTGCCGGCGCAACTACCTCGAGCTGGGGCGCATCTGTGAAGCCAACGGCGTCGCCGCCGTCGCCCTCCACGCCCGCACGGCACGGCAGATGTTCACCGGCGAGGCCGACTGGAGCCATCTCGCCCGCCTCAAAGAAGCTCTCTCGATCCCCGTGATCGGCAACGGCGACGTCCGAGAGCCCGAGGATGCCCTGCGCATGCTGGCCAAGACCGGCTGCGACGGCGTCATGATCGGCCGCGGCGCCACCAAAAACCCCTGGCTCTTCCGCCAGATCGCGGCCCGCATAGCGGGAAGCCAGGTGAGCGAGCCCACCCTCGCCGATCGCCGGGACCTGATCCTCGATCACTTCCGCCTGGTCGCCGGCCGGGAGGCCTCCACGTTCGCCCTCCACAAGCTGCGGAAGTTCACCGGCTGGTACACCCACGGCTTGCCCAACGGTCGCAAGCTCCGGCAGGCCATCAACCAACTCCCCAACGTCGAAACCTTCCTCGCCACGGTCGAGGAGTTCCTCGATGACCTGCTCGTCGAGGAGGCCGCCTGAGAGGGTGAACGGCTTATGAGTTAGGCGACCGGCCACGACCGACCCGATCCGCGCTCTTACGGCGCAGGGCGCCGATGGCTTCAGCAGTGTTCGGACGGGATGGGCGCCCCATCTCCGCTACGTCGGAGGCGGGTCTTCACGACCTATCGTCCCCGATCCAAGGATCGCAGCCGTCTTCGAGCATGTGGTAACGCCCGTGCGCCCAGTCGTAGAACTCCTTCCACGTCCGCAGCGTAGCCACGCCTTCGACTTGAACCACGGTACCCGCCTCGACGACGCGGCGAATCTTCCGCAACTCCTCGACGAGGGCCCGCCAGCTCGCTGGCTGGCCACTCGCGGAGCGTTCCGCATACATCTCGTCAAGCGCGGTCAGCTCCTCGGTCGAGATCATGTGCTCAATCACTATCGCCTCCCGGTGGGCCAACGTCTATCAGCTCAGCGAGGACACCCGACTACTTCATCACGGCCCGAAGACGGACAAAGTGGCGCGAGACGCGCTTCATCTCTTTGGCCTTCACGACTGTCCGAATGCCCAGTCTGATCGCCCGGTCGCCTAACGTGCAAAACTAACCGGCGGGACCGAGCGACCGAGCGGTATCCGTCCGGTTGAGTGTGGTTATATGTTCTACCTTTCTCTTGGCATTATATCCCCAAGAATTTTTTTGTCAGGTCCAATAGATCAGGCGCATGCCGCGCGTACTCTGTTAGTTTCTCAAAAATATATCTTTTGTCCTCCACGCCCATCGCCCACCTGATCAGGCGAGCTGTATCATACTGCTTTTTAATTTCTGCCAACAAAAGAGGAGAAACATTGTTCTTGGTCTCTACGTTAGGGTCGGCACCAAAGGCCAACAAGAGCAACACGAGAAAATCATCTCCAGAGCAGGCCGCCTGCATCAGAGGAGTATGGCCCGCGTTTATCTGCGCATTAGGGTCTGCCTTGTAACCAAGCAGCATTATCACAGTCGATGTTAATCTAGCTTCAATTGCTAGCATTAAAGGGGTAAATCCTAGGCAGCCCTCATGAAGATTCACCTCAGCACCTTGGGCGATGAATAGATCAGCTACAGGAAAGTCCTTTTTGCATATCGCTGAAATGAGCGGCGTAGAACGGGTCGAGTCAACTACATTGACATTAGCATTCCTATTTAAAAGCAGCAAGGCTCCCTCTAGCCCGGGATACTTGAGAAAGAACAGAGGAGTCTTGCCATCATTATCGCGCTCGTTCGTGCTTGCACCGCAACCGATTAGGAACTCGGCGGCATCCATGTGGCCGCCCTGAAGCGCGTGCATCAATGGCGTGCGACCATCTGAGTCCTTGCCGTCAACGGCAGTTCCGCGCCCTATGAACCCGCGAAGCAGATCAAGGTCGCCTTTTCGCGCAGCTTTGAAGATGGTCTTTGTGAACATGGGTGCCCCTCTCTTCCTCCTTGCGATTCAAAGGCATATAACCTCACAGTGAACTTATCCGCTAATTCCTTAGCGACTCATCCCTAGTTCCGCTCCCGGACATCTTCAGGCCTATCTATCTTCTTCATTCTTCGGATCATTCGAATCATACGCCGGTTCCTAAACCTCGTCAATACCTCAGGCGTCGAACGATAAGCATGCCTGAGGAGGGAATCTTTAGGGTCACCCTACCAGAGGGGCATTACAGCCTCTGTTCCGGATGTATCTACTTGGAGGAACAGGAGTTGGCGGGAGTCCGTCGAGACTCGGCGTTCGTCTAAACATCCCAGGGGCTCGGCGTAGGGAGTGATAGGCGGCAACGATATGCATTCTATATAGCCACTGACAGGCAGGCCGCGTAAGTCCCAGCGTGGGAGGACATGGCTCCCGGGTCACGGCCTTCAGGGGAGTCCCAAGCTGGCCGGACGCCGGACGCCCGGCTGAGGCCCTTGTATCTGCTTCAGTATGCTTCGGCTCGATGGGGATGTCCTGATCTTCCGCTTGTTCCCCGAGAAAAAATCTCGTAGCGTGTCCTTGGAGGTCAACCATGAGAACTACAGTCACCGAGCGTGGGCAGACGGTGGTTCCGGCAAGGATTCGCCGGGACTACGGGATCGAGCCTCAGACCAGGCTTGAGTGGATCGACGACGGCTATACGATCCGGGTCATCCCGATTCCTGAGGACCCCGTCCGAGCGGCGCGCGGCAGTTCCCACGGTTTGGGCCGGCGCCTCCTCGCCGAGCGCGAGCGTGCCCGCGACTGAGCGCTACCTCCTCGATACTTCCGCCATCCTGGCTTTGACCGACCGTTTTCACCGCCTATCGTTCGCTGACGCTATAATCGCCGCCGTCGCGAGGCTTCATGAGGCGGTTCTTGTCCACAAAGACCCTGAGTTCGAGCCACTTGCCGACGAGATCTCTCTCCTGAATCTGCCTTACAAATAAGAGTCCATGACCGAGCACACGATCGACCTCGACATGCCTCCCGAGCGGGCGCTCTCGGCCCTGCGGCAGACGGCCGAGGACTGGGGCGCCGAGCTCCAGGACGGAGGCAGCAAGCTCCACCTGCCCGTGGTGGCCGGCATCCGCCGCGGTCTGGTCTCCGGTCCCGTGGAGGTCCAGAAGGCGGAGGGCGGCTCGCGGCTGGTCTTCCGGCCCGAGGCGTCGGTCTACTACGTCCAGACGCCGGCGGTGATGATCCTCATCCTCTCCGTCCTGGGCGCGGCCCTGACCGTGCTCTGGCCCTTCTACCCCAAGCTGATCGCCGTGGCCCCTTTCGGCGCCCTCATCGCCCTGGGCGGCTGGTTCCTGGTGGTCTCGCGGCTGCGCACCAGCGGTCCGGACGAGTTCCTGGCGGCTGTAGCGGCCACGCCGGAGCCCGTCTCCGAGATCTCCGAAGCCGGGGAATCCTCCTGACCCGCTCCTGGTTTATACTGGTGTCGGTTCTTTGGAAACTTGGGGGTGTACCGGTTTCGACGGGGAACAGAGCGGTTCAGGGGTAGCGTGTCGAGCTTCCACTCGTAATACCGGATAAATAACTGCGAACGATAACTTCGCCCTCGCGGCCTAAAAAAGGGTCGTGACGTCCTGACGGGAGCCTTGATTCGCGGCGCCCGGCAGGATGACGCTAAAGCGGATCAATGGTTGCGGCGGCCTCGAGTCGCAGCCGGATACTTAGAGGCTGGCGGCCGCGCCAGGTTGGCCTTCTTCCAGCGCGCGGCAGCGAGAACCCAATAGAAGGATACGCACGTAGAAGCTCCTGGGACGCGTTTCTCGGACGTGGGTTCGACTCCCACCACCTCCACCAAAGACTTCCTTCCTGCAACTCCAGATCACAGACTAGAAAATCTAGGCGCGTGCGAACGCCGCGGCGATGCTCTGCTCGTACGGCGGCTCGAGGACTCCCGCTTCGGTGATGATGGCGGTGATGAGCTCGGCCGGCGTGACGTCGAAGGCGAAGTTGAGTGCCGAAATGCCTTCGGGCGCGACACGGGTGCCGAAGACTTCGGTGACCTCGGCGGGTTTGCGCTCTTCGATCGGGATGTCCTTTCCCGTGGCCGTGGCCCGGTCGATCGTGGAGAGGGGCGCTGCCACGTAGAAGGGCACTTGGTGCCGGTGGGCCAGCACGGCCACGGTATAGGTGCCGATCTTGTTGGCGGTGTCGCCGTTGGCGGCGATGCGGTCCGCGCCCACCACGATGCGGTCCACCAGGCCCTGCGACATGAGGGCCCCGGCGCTGTTGTCGGTCACCAGCCGGAAGGGGATGCCCAGACGCTTGAGCTCCCAGGCGGTCAGACGCGCGCCCTGGAGGAGAGGGCGCGTCTCGTCCACCCAGACCTGACCCACTTTCCCCTGCTCCCAGGCGGACTGGATCACTCCGATCGCCGTGCCGTAGCCGGCCGTGGCCAGGGCGCCGGCGTTGCAGTGGGTGAGGACGCGTGAGCCCGCGCCGAACAGCGTTGCCCCGTGCTCGCCCATGCGGCGGTTGACGCGCACATCCTCGGCGTGCAGCTCGTGCGCCCAGGAGAGGAGCGCCGCGGTGACAGTCGCGGGAGCCTCGGGACCGCCCGTCACGTGCTCTTCGAAAACCCGGCGCCCCCGCTCCAGGGCCCAGCGCAGGTTGACGGCCGTGGGCCGGGTGCTCCCCAACAGCTCCGAGACCTCGGCGAAGCGAGCGGCGAGGCGCTGCGGATCGCGCTCGTGAGCGGATGCCCAGCACCAGCCCGTAGGCCGCGGCCACGCCGATGGCCGGCGCGCCCCGCACCGCCAGACGGCGGATGGCATCCGCCACCTGCTCGGGGCTCTCGCAGTCCAGCCAGACCTCCTCGACCGGCAGGCGCGTCTGGTCGAGGAGCTTGAGGCCCGGGCCCTCCCAGCGCATGGGCGAGAAGGGCTCGGCTTCAGCTTGGGATGAGATGGCGGTCCGGGGCTCGGCCATTGGCCTCAATCGTCCGCATCGAGATCGACCGCCGCGTAGGCGACTTCCTCTTCCTCGTCCTCCTCGTCCTCGAACTCGGCGTCCTTGTCGACGCTGCCGGCAATCCAGTCGAGGAAGCCCTGCTCGCCGCGGGTGACCTCGAAGGAGAGGATCTCGGGCAGCTCGTAGCTGTGCAGCTCGCGGATGGTGGCCGCGATCCCCTCGAACTCACTCTCCAGGGTCTTGGCGAGGAGGAGCAGCTCTCCGTCCTTGCAGATCTTCCCCTTCCAGCGATAGATCGAGCGGATGCCCGGGACGATGTTGACGCAGGCGGCCTGGCGCCGGGCGACGATCTCACGCGCGATGAGATAGGCCTGTTCTTCGGTTCCAACGGTGGTGACGACGACGATCGCCCGCATGACAGCGACGTTACAGCACCCGTTCCGAGGGAGTCAATTGACCTCCTCGGACCTCAATTGACCCCCTCAATCGAGCCAGACCCTCAGCTTCGCGTCGTAGGTGAGCACGCCCACCTTGCCCGTGCGGTTGAGCACCCGCACCGCCACCAGATGCCCGCTGCCGTCGCGCAGGTAGACCGAGCCGGGCGTCGAGGTGCCCAGCGGACTGAACGACGCTAAGTCCGAGTCGTTGAAACGGATGGGATCGTCCAGCCGGTCCAGGCGATGGCCCGGCGAGCCGGGATCCATGGGCGCCGGCCCCGGCGGGAAGCCGAACCCCACGTCCCGGCCGAAGAACTTGAGGCCCTGGGATGGCACGACCTGGGGATCGGTCCCGCGGTCGATGTCACGGTTGAGCACGCCGTCGCCATCCCCATCCCGATAGACCGTGAAGGTGACGGCGCCCCGCGCGTCGGTGCGGAACTTCACCGCCACGTTGGCGCCGTAGCGCAAGGCGAAGCTGCGCGACATGCGCAGCACTCCGGCAATCTCGCCGGCCGCCATGTGCAGCCGCAGGTCGGCCGTGCCGCGCAGCAGCGACGGCGCTCCCAGGAGGACGAGCGCGCCCAGCACCGCCAGCGCCACGACGAGCTCGATCAACTGAAACCCTCTCTGTGTACGACGCGATGAGCGAGTCATGGCCGTCTCCTCGATAGGAGCGGGGGACGGAGCGCCGGAGCGCCCCGTCCCCCGCGGCCTTGCTACCGCGCGTCCTTTCCAGAGTCGGCCGGGCCGCCTTTCGGCTTCGCGCGCCTTCGTCGTCGTTCCTTGGGCTCCTTCTCCCCGTCCTTGGCGGAGCTGGAGCGGCTGGCGTGCACCTTCTCCCGCAGCGTGGTCTCCCCTGCGGTCGCGACATAGGGCCTGATGAGCTGGAAGGTCTTCTCGCCGATGCCCTGCACCAGCATCAGGTCCTCGGCCTTCTTGAAGGGACCGTTCTCCTTGCGGTAGTCGACGATGCGCTGGGCCACGCTCGGCCCCACCCGCGGCAACAGCGAGAGCTGCGAGGAGTCGGCGCTGTTGATGTTGACCTTCTTCCCTCCCTCGGCCTTGTCGGCGGCGAGCCCGGGAGCGGCCGCGAGCAGAAGGGCGAGGACCAGACCGGCGATTGAGCGAATGGCGAGATGGATGCGATGCACATGCTTCATGGCTTGTTTCCTTTCCTTTGATCCTGCGTTGGACGTGAAAAGCGCTGCGACAGACCTGCGGTTTTTCCCTTTCCGTGCTGTTGGATCGCCGTCTCTCTCGTCGCCACCTCCTCTCCGTGGTTGACGCGGCCGACAGGGATCAAGGTCCCTGCCAGGCGAGGGAGAGGACGGTAAATTGTTGAGAACGAAATGATTTAGGCCGTTGCCGGCAACGGGGCGCCCGGCCGCGGAGCGCAAACGGTCAGGCGGATCGAGGCAGGGAGGCGCAGCCCAGAGGCCCATGGAACCGGGCTTTCAGGGCTCGCCGACGGCCATGGCAAAAGAACTGGCGGGCTGCGCGTCTTTTTGCGGCGGCTTTTGCGGGGCGGAGCGCTTTCGAGTACAGTAACGCCGTCATGAAACGCTCGATCTGGCGGGAGTACACGGAAGCGCTGATCATCGCCGCCGTCTTCCTGGCCTTCACCAACACCTTCGTGGTCCAGACCTTCTACATCCCCAGCGGCTCGATGGAGGACACCCTCCTCGTCGGCGACCACCTGTTCGTCAACCGCTTCATCTACGGGCCCACGGCTTTTGCCATCGGACAGCAAGGCGCTGCCCCTGCGCAACGTCAATCGCGGGGACGTCGTGGTGTTCCGCTCGCCCGAGAACCCGGACCTGGACCTCGTGAAGCGCTGCGTCGGCGTGGGCGGCGACCGCATCGAGGTCGTCGACGCGAAGCTCTACATCAACGGCAAGGCGGTCAACGACTCGAGCTACGCCCTGCACAAGCCCTCTCCCATCCCCGAGGGCAGCCTCAACGCCCTGCAGCGCGACAACTTCGGACCCTACGTGGTGCCCGCCGGCCACTACTTCTGCATGGGGGACAACCGCAACAACTCCTACGACTCCCGGTTCTGGGGGCCGCTGCCCGCCCACCTGGTCAAGGGCCGGGCCCTCTTCATCTACTGGTCCTACGGCGGCAAGACCGCGGCCGGGCCGCAGTCCCCCGGGGAGAAGATGAAGGACCTGGGAGAAACGGCGCTGGGCTTCTTCTCGAAGACCCGCTGGAAGAGGACGTTCCACCTCATCCGGTAGCGCGCCGTCCCCCTCATGCAAGAGAAAACGCTCGTCCGGGAGTACCTGGAGGCCCTGCTGATCGCGGTCATCTTCGCGACCTTCGCCCGCACCTGGGTGGTGCAGGCGTTCAAGATCCCTTCCGGCTCAATGGAGAAGAACCTGCTGATCGGCGACCACATCCTGGTCAACAAGTTCATCTACGGGCCGACGATCTCGCCCCTCGAAGAGAAGCTCCTGCCCATGCGCAAGGTGCGGCGCGGGGACGTGGTGGTGTTCAAGTTCCCCGAGGATCCAACGCGGGACTTCATCAAGCGCTGCATGGGACTGCCGGGCGAGACCCTGAAGCTCATCGACAAGGACCTCTACGTCAACGGCCGGCGCATCGACGATTCGGCGTTCACCTGGTACGCCGACTCCGAGAGCTATCCCCGCGACCTCTATCTCCACCCCAAGCGGGTGCGCGACAACTTCGGTCCCAAGACCGTGCCCCCCGACAACTACTTCTGCATGGGCGACAACCGTGACAACTCGAATGACTCCCGCTACTGGGGGACGGTGCCCCAGAGCTACCTCAAAGGCCGGGCCCTCCTGGTCTACTGGTCGTTCGATAGCGAGCCCGAGCTCGGGGGGCTGTCGGGTGGCCCCCGGGGGACCCTGCGGCAGGTGGGCCGCACCGCCCTCCACTTCTTCACCGACACGCGGTGGGATAGAACCTTTCGCATCGTGCGATAGACTATCCCCAAGAATCCTTGAAGGAGGGGAGCCATGCCGCGACGGAGGTCCGAACGGGGCGAGGGGAACGTAGGGTGTATTCTCTGGGTGCTCGCACTGGGGCTGGTGATCCTGATCGCCTGGAAAGCGGTGCCGGTCAAGATCCAGAGCAGCGAGCTGTACGACTACATGGACGAGCTGGCCAAGTTCCATTCCGCCCGGACGCCGCAAGACGAGCTCGAGAAGATGATCATGGACCGCGCCAAGCAGCTCCAGATCCCGCTCGAGAAGAAGGACGTCAAGGTGGAGCGCAATGGTGACCGGGTCTTCATGGAGGTCGACTACACGATCCCGGTGGACATCCTCGGGATGACGTATCAGTGGCATTTCCACCAGAAGCTGGACCGGCCGATCTTCATCGTCTGACGCGGCGGTGGCTCGCCATCCCCGGGAGCGGCTTCGCGCCCGGGGCCCTGGTGGGGGCCCATCTCGCCGGCCTCATCTTCTTCTTGAATCCGCGGCTCCCGTTCACCGCGGGCTCGGTGCTGCGGGGCATTCTGCTCTACGGCTCGCTGCTCGGGCTCGCCAGCCTCGTCCTTCATCTTCCTTTCACCTGGCCCTTCACCTGGCGCCGGCCGCGCCGCGCTCTGCGCGCGCTCCCCTGGGGGTTGACCGCCGCCCTGGCGCTCGCCGCCCTCCTCGACTGGACCCACGCCTCCTACTACGCCTACTACCTCCCCTCCGGCATCAACGACCAGTTGATCAAGACGGCGCTCTGGCTCTCGCTCGGCGCGCTCATCGCCTTCTACACCGCCCTCCTGCACTCGCTCCACCGCCGGCGCTACGGCCGGCGCAGCCGCTGGGGCCTGACGCTGGTGGCTCTCCTCTCCATCTTTGCCACGCTGGAGCGGCGCGAGGCCTTCCAGCCCCGGCCCGCTCCCGTCCCCCGCCCGGCGGCGGTGGAGGAGGGCCAGCGGCCACGGCTGTGGGTGATCGGCCTCGACTCGGCGACGCTCGACGCCATCCTGCCGCTCGCCGGCCAGGGGCGGCTCCCTTTCCTCGCCTCGGCGCTGCAGAACGGCGCCCATGGACGGCTCGGCTCCCTCTCTCCCGTCCGGCGCGATGCCCTGTGGACGAGCCTCGCTACCGGCAAGTTCCCTTCCAAGCACGGCGTCACGGGCCAGCGGCCCTATCCCGCGGACTTCCTCGCGCCCGGCGGCAGGCTGCGGCTGCTGCCCACGGGCCTGTCGTTCCGCCGCTGGGGCACGCTGGGACGAGGGCCGCTGCCGGCGCCCCCACATCCCCGGGAAACCCTGGCCTTGTGGGAGATCCTGCCGCGGCTGGGCGTGCCGGCCGGCGTGGTGGGATGGCCGGCGGCGGAGCCCTCTGCGGGCGAGGCGGCGTTCGCCCTCTCGGACCACTACTTCCGCGACGGCTCAGAAGCCGGGAGCGCCTGGCCCGCCGAGCTCTTCGACCGCGGCCGGCTCTTCCGACCGAGCTCCCGGGAGCTCGCCATCTCGCTGGGGGGCCACTTCGGTCCGCGTCCCTCCCGGGCGCTGCTCAACGCCCTGGGGGACGACATCTGGCGAGAGACCCTCGCGCTCTCCCTCGCCGAGCAGGCGCCGCAGGTGGAGGCCGTCTTCCTCCTCCTCCCCGGGCTGCGGGAGGTCTCGCGCGAATCGTTCGGCGGCTTCAACCGCGTGCAGTTCGAGGGAGAGCAGGGAAGCGCGGCCCGCGCCGCAGCCGAGCGGCTGGCCGCGTACTATGCCGGGCTCGACGCCTTCCTGGCCGAGGTCTGGTCGCGGGAGAAAGGCCCGCGCCTCCTCGCCGTGGTCTCCGCCTACGGCACGAATCCCGAGGGTGGCTGGCACCGGCTGTGGAAGGACATGGCGCCCGGCACGGGATTGGGAGGCGAGTTCGGGGAAGCGCCCGACGGCGTGCTCCTGCTCTACGGGGACGGGATCCGGCCGGGGGCCCTGATCACCGGCGCGCGCCTGGAGGACTTCGCTCCCACCCTCCTCTACGGCCTGGGCTTCCCCGTAGCCCGCGACCTCGACGGCCAGGTGCTCACCTCGGTCTTCGACGATCGCTTCCTGGCCCGCAACCCCCTGACGCTCTTCCCCTCCTACGAAGGGCTGGCGCCGGCGCGAGGCCGGTGAGGGCTACGCCTTCTGCGCCACCAGCTTCGGCCCGGGGGAGGCCTTGCCGCCGTCGCGGCTCATGGTGCAGTGACCCTCGAACACGGCGCCGTCCTCGATGACCAGCGAGGGCGTATCGATTTCGGCAAATACTTTCCCGCTGGGTGCGATCTGGACCTTGCGGCTGGCCCGCACCGTGCCGCGGACGGTGCCGGAGACGAAGACCTGGCCCGCCCGCACCTCGCCGTCCACCTCGCCGCTCTCGCCCACGATCAGGTCGCCCTCGGACTCCACCGTGCCGGTGAGCTTGCCATCGACCCGGAAGGAGGCTTCGAAGCGCAGCTCGCCATGGAGATGGCTGCCGTTGTCGAGAAAGCCGTTGAGGTCGCCCTGCTGCTTGCCTTCCGATTTGAAGATCATCGGTTGTCTATCCCCGCTCGGTCAGGACGTCGTAAAGCCGCATCAGCTCCTCCTCGGAGTGGAAGAAGATGCGCACGTGCCCGCCCTTGCCCTGGCGCTTGATCTCCACCCGGGTCTGGAAGCGGCGCGTGAGCTTCTCCTCCGCGGCGACGGTGTGGACCTCGACCGGACGGTCCGGCTTCTTCTTCGCTTTCGGGCGCTCCTCAGGATCGGCGGTCAGCCGCTCGAGGTCGCGGGCGGAGAGCCCTTCACGCACGGCGCGCTCGGCCAGCAGGATCTGCGCCTCGGCGCCCGCGAGGCCCAGCAGGGGCCGGGCCTGGCCGGCCGTGAGCTGCCCCTCGCGCAGCAGCTCCCGAACCTCCTCGGGCAGGCGCAGCAGGCGCAACGCGTTGGTGACCGTCGTGCGCGCCTTGCCCACGCGCACGGCGACCGCCTCCTGGGAAAGGCCGAACTTCTCCTGCAGCGCGGCGTAGGCCTCCGCCTCTTCAATGGGATTCAGATCGCTGCGCTGGAGGTTCTCCACCAGCGCCAGCTCCAGCAGCTCACGGTCGTCCGCCACCTCGCGCACCACCACGGGCACGCTCTCGAGGCCAGCCTTCCTCGCCGCCCGCCAGCGGCGCTCGCCGGCGATGATGGTCCAGCTTTCGCCCTCGGGAGTGACCACCAGGGGCTGGACGATCCCCTGAGTGCGGATCGACTCCGCAAGCTCGTCGATCTGGGCCTCGTTGAAATGGCTGCGGGGCTGGAACCGGTTGGGCCGCAGGCTGTCGAGGGGCAGGGTACGGACCGTCTCCTGGGGTATCTCCGGAGCCGTCTCGATCAGGGCGTCGAGGCCGCGCCCCAGTCCACGCTTCTTGGGATTCACGCCGCCCTCCTCAGGAGCTCGCGGGCCACGGCCAGATAGGCCTCGGCGCCCCGCGACTTGATGTCGTACTGGAAGATCGGCAGACCGTGGCTCGGCGCCTCGGCCAGGCGGATGTTGCGAGGCACGATGGTGTCGAACACCTTGCCCGCGAAGTGGGCACGGATGTCCTCGGCCACCTCCTTCGACAGATTGGTGCGGTCGTCATACATGGTGAGCAGGATGCCGGCGATAGCCAGCCGCCGGTTCAGGCCTCCCTGGACGCGCTTGATGGTGGACATCAGCTCGCTGATCCCCTCCAGGGCGAAGTACTCGCATTGCAGGGGGACGAGGACGCCGTCCGCCGCCGTCAGGGCGCTCACCGTGAGGTGGCCGAGAGAGGGCGGGCAGTCGAGGAGAATGGTGTCGTACCGGTCCTTCACCATCGCGAGGACTCCCGTGAGGCGCTTCTCCCAGCCGGCTTCGCCCACGAACTCCACCTCGACGCCCACGAGGTCGCGCTGGGAGGGGACGAGGTCGAGATTGGGGAACCCTGAAGGGCGGATCGCCTCCGCGAGGGGTACTTCGTCCGTGAGGGCATGGTAGAGGTGGGGCGACGACGCCTTGCAGCCGAGGCCCCGGGTGGCGTTGCCCTGGGGATCGCAATCCACCAGCAGCACGCGGCGTTCGAGGGCGCCGAGGCCGGCTCCGAGATTGATGGCGGTGGTGGTCTTGCCGACTCCGCCCTTCTGGTTCGCAATCGCTAGGATCATGGGAGGATCATGCTCAGTCGTGCTTTTGGACTCCTGGGGAGGCGAGACGCAGCGCCAGGATGCGCCGCCGCTCGCTTCCCACGAGCTTGACGCCGCCGCAGGCCACGAGGTCCGGAGGCAGCTCGGGATCTTGTTCGCCCACCCAGAGGAGGACACGCCCCTCGGCTCCCAGGCGGTGCGCGAGGGCCCTCCACGTCTGGGGATCGAGCCGCAAAGCTCGCGAGGTGATCACGTCGACGCTCTCCGGCAGGCCGGCGGGCAACGGAACCCGCACTCTAGCATTGAGGCACCGGCAGGGCAAAGCGGCCCGGCGGGCGGCGGCGAGGAGGAAGGCCCACTTTCGTTCCCGAGCCTCGACGAGCGTCATTTCGAGCCCCGGCCGGGCCGCGGCCAGCACGATACCTGGAAATCCCGCGCCCGATCCCAGATCGAGCCCTGCGCGAGCTCCGGCGGGAAGGAGCGGCAACGCTGCCAGCGATTCCCCGAAGTGACGGGCCAGAATTTCCCCCGCCGTTCCCGGGCCGATCAGGTTCAGCCGCTCGTTCCAGCGCGCCAACTCCTGGTAGTACGCATAGAGGGCGGCGACGGCCGCGTCGCTCAGCGGCTCGGGGGAGAGGGGGAGGATCTCGGAGGCGAACTGGGTGGGGGAGAAGGGTGGGAGGGGGAAGGCCATGGTGGTTTCACGTGAAACATTCCCGAGGATGGAAGAACACGGACGATCAGGGACAGTCACGGACGAGCACGGACTCAAGGAAGGCGGCGGCTCTTTTCTCGTCCGTGTCCGTCCCTGGCAGTCCGTGTTCTTCCGTGTTTCCTCACCAACGTTCCACGTGAAACCTCCTATACCGGCCGCACCATGATCCGCTTGAAATACCCATCCCCCTCGCTCTCGGTGGCCACTCCGGGATCGTCCGCCAGGGTGACGTGGATGATCCGGCGATCGCTGGGGTTCATGGGCTCCAGGATCCGCGGCTTGCCGCGGCGGCGGACATCCTCGGCCACGCGCTGGGCGAGGCTCCTCAAACGCTCTTCGCGGATCTCGTGGAAGTTGTCGCAGTCCACTCGCACCGGCACGGTTTCACCCGCGAGGGTGCGGATCATCCGCGGCAGCAGGTGCTCGACGGCTTGCACGAGCTCGCCGTCGTCCGCGAAACACCAGTCCACGTCCTCTCCCGAGAGGTCCACCTCCAGACGCTCCTGGCCCTGGAAGACCTGGGCCTTCAAGTCCAGCCCCGCGATGCGCAGCAGCAGGTCGACCGACTTCGCCGCCGCCTCTGCGATGGGACCCATGGCCGCGGGATAGCGCTCGGAAACCCCTCGCGGCTTCTCCGGCAGCGTCACCAGCCCCTCGCTCGGGCCGCTCTCCAGACGGAAGGGCTCAATATCGGGACGATCGGGACGATCGGGACGGACCGGCCGCTCCTGGCGCGGCCGCCGGTCGTCCCCGCCACGCCGGGGGCGATCGCGATCGCCCCGCGGCGGTCCCCCCTCCCGCGGTCCGCGACCCCGGCCGCCCTCGGGACGGCGGTCCCGCGATTCGCGCGGCGGCCGCGGACGGTCGCCCTCCGGACGGGGAGCCGCCGAGGGGCGCTCCACGAAGGCTCCCGGTTGCGCCTCCCGGGTGAGATACCCGGACGGCGGGGGAGGCGGAGCCGCCCGCGTGGTGGCCGGCGCCGAGACCGGCGAATCCCGCTTGGGGTTGTCGGGATCGACCTCGATGACCACCTTGCGCCGGGTCTTCAGGAACCCGTGGCGCTTCTCGAGACTGCGGTAGGCCACCCAGTCGGGGTCGAGGTTGAAGTAGTTGGCGGCCTGGATGATGGCCTGCTGCAAGCTGTCGCCGGAGAAGAACCGTCGCTTGGCTTCGTTCATGTCATGCATCTCATGCGGGGAATCCGGGTCCAGGGACATCACGCCTCCTTCTCCCGCTGACGGTTGTAAACCTGGAGTTGGATGATGGTCAAGACGTTGTTGGTCAGCCAGTAGATCACCAGGCCGCTCGGGAAGCCGAGGAACAGGAAGGTCATCACCAGGGGCATGAGCTGGAACATCTTGCGCTGCATGGGATCGCCGGTCTGCGGCCCCATCCGCACCTGGAGGAACTGGGTGACGCCCATGATGATGGGCAGCACGTAGTAGGGATCATGCACCGACAGGTCATGGATCCACAGGATCCACGGCGCCTTGCGCAGGTCCACGGCCGAAGAGAGCAGACCGTAGAAGGCGAAGAGGATGGGCATCTGGAGCAGCATGGGGAAGCAGCCGCCTGCCGGGTTCACCCCCGCCTCCTTGTAGACCGCCATCACCTCCTCGTTCATCTTGCGCTGCATCTCCAGGTTCGGCTTGCCCTGCTTGTCCCGCAGCTTGGTGCGGAACTTGTCGCGCACCGCCTGGACCTTCGGATTGAGGTCCTGCATCTTGCGCATCGACATGGTGCTCTTGTGGGTGACGGGCAGCAGCAGCAGCTTGATGAGCACCGTCATCAGGATGATGGCCCAGCCGTAGTTCGGCACAATGTGGTCGTAGATCCAGTGGAGACCCGCGAGGAGCGGCCGGGAGAGGAAGCCGAACTTCCCCATCTCCACCGTCCCCTCCAGGCCGTAGGGCAGCGACTTCAGCCGCTCGAATTCCTTGGAGCCCCAATACGAGACCAGGGTCAGCCGGTCTCCCGCGGGGAGGAGCACCAGCTCGAACTCCCGCGGCAGGTCCTTCTGCTCCTTGGTCATCTGGTCTTTCGGCGGCACCGGGGAGAACGCCTCGCCGTCCTTCCCCTCCTGCACCAGCACGGGCAGGAGAGTCGCCTTGTCGAGGCTCCCTTCCGGGATCTGGGCGGCGAGGAAGTAGGTGTCCGCGAGGGCAATCCAGGAGAGGCCGCGGCCGGGGACGTCCACTGGATCGAAAGCCCCCGAGGGGTCGAGCTGCTTGACCTCCTCGCCCACCTTGTAGGCCGCCCGCCGGTGCTCGAAGCGGCTCTTCATCTCCTCCTGGGTGAGGTTGCGGACGCCCGGCCCCTGCATCACCCCCCAATCGGCACGGCCGGGGACTCGGACATCGGCCTCCAGCAAACCCTTGGGATTGAAGCTGAAGCGTTTCTCCGCCACTCCTAGGGGGCCGCTGTAGCGGAAGAGCACGGAGCTGCCGTCGGGGCTCTTCTCGACGCGAAAAAGCGCGTTGTCGAGGGGGTGGGGCTGGAGCGACTTGGTCACCAGCGCATAGGGATAAGGACCGCTCGCCCGCTGGCGCACCAGCTCCAGGGTGCCGGCCTTGGGGCTAGCCTTCTCCGGCACGACCATGGACATGAGCTGCGCGCCGCGGTTGGTGAAGACGGCGCGGGTGCGGCCGGCCTGGAGCTCCACCTTCTCCTCGGCCGTGGCCTCGATGGCCTCGACGGGCGGGGAAGGGGTCTGGGCAGCGGCCGGGGTTCCTGCCGGGGCCGCCGGAGCACCGGGGGTTGGTTGAGCCGCACTCGGGGTCTGGCCCGTCTGGACGGGCGGTGCCGCCGGCGGTGGCGGCGCGGGCTTCGGCGGCGGGAAGAGCCAGAACCAGACGCCGATGACGATGATGGAAAGGAGGAATGCGATGAGCAACCGGCGATTATCCACGGAGCTTTGAGTCCTCTCGGTCGGTATGGAAAAGGGGAGACGTCCCGCCGCTCTCAGGGAAGGTCGATCCCACCCGGATGGAAAGGTTGACAGCGAAGCAGGCGGCCGGTGGCCTTGAGACCGCCGCGCCAGAAGCCATATTTGAGGAGCGCCAGCCGGGCATACTCCGAGCAGGTCGGAGTGAACCGGCAGGCGCGAGGGAGCAGGGGAGAGACGCGGCGCTTGTAGACGCCGAGCAGGAACACCAGGAAGCGCGTCACGCCGGGGACCCCCGCCGCTCGCGCAGGCCGGAGAGGAGCCGCAACAGCTCCGCCTTCAGCGCCGGGAAATCGCTCGTCCTGGCCTCGGGCTTCAAATGGACCACCAGGTCCAGGGCGGGAAGCTGGCTGCGGTCCTGCCATCGCCGGTAGATCTCTTTGATCCTGCGCTTGAGCCGGTGGCGGACGACCGCGTTGCCCACCTTACGGCTGGCGGTGATCCCGAGGCGCGGGCCCTCGAGCTGGTTCGGTACGAAATAGAGAAGCGCCAGCGAGCCATGCCGCCGGCGCCCCGTCCGGTAACACCTGAGATAGTCCGCCCGCCGCCGCAGTCTCTGCCCGGCCGGCAGGCGCTGGCCCGCCGCGCCCGAGGTCGAACGCGACCGGGGCTCCCGCTCGGGCATCAGACGCTCAGGCGCTTGCGTCCCTTCCGCCGCCGCCGGGCGATCACCGCCTGGCCATGACGGGTGCGCATCCGCACCAGGAATCCGTGCGTCCGCTTGCGGCGACGATTGTTGGGCTGAAAAGTCCGTTTCACTGGGGACCGCCTTCTTCGAAGTCGTGATCATGGGTCGCGGGATTGCCAGTCCTCCGGGGACCGCCCGCCGCGTCGAACGAAACCAATAAGGTAGATCACCTGGAGCACGGGCGTCAAGGACCGCCCCCTCCAGTCGGATCGCAAGCACATGGCGGAGAGGGTGGGATTCGAACCCACGGACCGGTTGCCCGGTCAACGGTTTTCGAGACCGCCCCATTCGACCGCTCTGGCACCTCTCCGGAATCTGTCTCTAGAGATCATGGCGGAGAGAGTGGGATTCGAACCCACGGTAGAGTTTCCCCTACACACGCTTTCCAAGCGTGCTCCTTAAGCCACTCGGACATCTCTCCAGATCCTGCAAAGAACGTAAAGCTGCTCACGGCTTGCGCCGCGACGGCCGCAACGACACGAAGAAGCCGCGCAGCAGCGCGGCGCTCTCCGCCTCCAACACGCCGGCGGTGACCTCCAGCCGGTGATTCAACCGTGGATCCTGGACGATATTCCCCAGGGTGCCGCAGTAGCCGGCCTTCGGATCGGGCGCCGCGTAGACCAGCCGCTCGACGCGGCTGTTCACGAGGGCTCCGGCGCACATGGGGCAGGGCTCCAGGGTCACGTACATCATGCATCCCGAAAGCCGCCACCCGCCCATCCGCCGTGCCGCCTCCCGGATGGCCAGGATCTCGGCATGAGCCAGCGGATCGCCGTCGATCTCGCGGCGGTTGTAGCCCCGCCCGATCACCTCCCCCTCCCGGACCACCACCGCCCCGATGGGGACCTCCCCCAGCTCCCCGGCGCGCCCCGCCTCGGCGAGGGCCTCCAACATCCAGAGACGATCGTCCGGTGTCTCCAAGGCAAAACCCCCCGCCCGAGCGGAACGCGTATGTTACCCGAGAAGGGCTCAAGCGCAAAGCCCGCGGTTGCAGCACACAGTCGCCAGTGAGAAGATCCTCGGCGTCGTCCTTGACGCCATCCTCGAAAGGAGAAGCCGTGAAGAAGACCAAGATCAAGAAGGTCAGCCTCACCAAGGAGACTCTGCTCTACCTCCAGTCCGACAGCCTCAAGCTCAGGGAAGCGGGGGTCGCAGGCGGCAACACCGGGCCGAGCTGCGAGATCTACCGCGCCTGTACCATCGCCGGGTGGGACTGCACGTTCGCGGAGTGCGGTTGACGGAATGACGTCACAATCGCATCCTTTCGTGTCGCGGAGCTGATTCCACAGATCGGAGATCCCATGAAGAAGATGGACGGCAAGAAGCTGACGCTCCACCGGGTGACGCTGAAGACTCTGGCGGCGGGTCAGCTCAAGGAGGCGGCGGGTGCCAGCGATGCGCTTTCGGGTTGCCGCACCTGCCTCAGCGAGTGCGAGTACTGCAACAACTAGCCTGACCCGGGCCGCCTCCGTCGAAATCGGCGGCTGCCCGGGCACGCCTCTCTATTGCCCTCGCGAATTTTCCCTGCGCCCTCACGAATCCTCGTAACGCCCTCGCGAGAGGCGGCTCGGCCCTGGCGAATTTCCGTCGCGCCCTCGCGAATTTCGGGCCTCCCCTCGCGAGGGGCGGGCCGGCCCTCACGAATTCTCGTAATGCCCTCGCTAGTTCTGGACGCGCCCTCGCGAGGGGGTAAGCGAAATTCGCGAGGGCTGACACGATTTGGGTGTGCTCCGGACGGATCCAGCGGGAGCGCGGGCCAAAAATCGGCTCGCCGGGAGCCGCCAGAGCCCCGCCAGCGTCCGTCGGCGTCTCGCCGGCGTTCGTCGGGGACCGGCCGGCGCCGGTCAGCCACTGGCCGACGTCCGTCATCGTCCGGCCGACGCTCAACAGGGTCCAGCCAGTGCCGGCCAGGGGCTCGCCACTGCCGGCGAGAGGATGGCGAACGCCGGCCGGAGGATCGCGAACGTCGGCCAGCCGGCGCAGAAGACCCTCTCTCCGACCTTTCTCCCTTCTCTGCCTTGGACGGCCGGCCCGACGTCGACGTAAGAAGATCCAACTCCGGCAGAATCCGTCGAGAGAAACCAGCAGGAGCCATGCGCAAGAGCCCCGGCTGGGTCGGGCAAACTCCCACGCAGCGGAGTCACCCTTTGGTCCCCCTCAGGCAACCTCTTATTAGCGGTCAGTAGAAAATCACTCCCTTCCCAGGAACTGGTTTCTAGGATAGAGTACTTCAATATGTCTTCGCTGCGGAAAAGAAGGAGACTGGAATGCGGGAGTTCCCCCGCCTGTTGTCCCTGGTCCCGGAGCCCGGGCCGCGTTCTTTACTTCCCCGTCCCCTCGACGTAGCATGGGGAGCCTGTCAGTGGCCCACGAAGGGTTCGGGTCCTGTGCATCGGCCAATACCGAACCTCGTCAGGCCCGGAAGGGAGCAGCGATAAGGTATCCGGTCGAGTGCCGCAGCTTCACCGGAACCCTTCGTTGACCACTGCCAACCAGATCCCATGGCGTACCAGGTCCTCGCCCGCAAGTGGCGCCCGCAGAATTTTTCCAGTCTCGTCGGCCAGGGACCGATCGTCACCGCTCTGCGCAATGCCCTCCAGGAGGGGCGGATCGCCCAGGCCTATCTCTTCTCGGGCATCCGCGGCGTCGGCAAGACGACGGCGGCGCGGGTGCTCGCCAAGGCCCTCAACTGTGAGCGCGGTCCCGCCGCCGATCCCTGCAACGAGTGCCAGCCGTGCGTCGAGATCACCCGCGGCTCGGACCTCGACGTCATCGAGGTGGACGCCGCGACCTACTCCAAGGTGGAGCAGGTCCGTGAGCTCACCGAGAGCCTGAAGTACGGCCCGGCCCGCGACCGCTACAAGGTGGTGGTGCTCGACGAGATCCACCGCCTCTCCCGCCAGGCCTTCGATGCCCTGCTGAAGATCGTCGAGGAGCCGCCGCCGCACCTGGTCTTCATCTTCGCCACCACGGAGATCGACGCGGTGCCGGCCACGATCCTGTCGCGCTGCCAGGAGTTCAACTTCCGGCGGGTGCCGTCGCACGAGCTCGCGGCCTATCTGCGGACGATCACGGAGGCCGAGGGGATTCAGGCCAGCGACACGGCGCTGCGGCTCATCGCCCGGGCGGGCGAGGGGAGCGTGCGCGATTCGGTGGCGCTGCTCGACCAGCTCGCCACCTTCGGCTCGGGGACGATCGCCGACGAGGATACGGTGCGGCTCCTGGGCGGGCTGGACACGGCTCTGTTCCAGACGCTCCTCGCGGGTATTCTCGCGGGCGATGCCGTGGCCGTGGGGGCTGCCGTGCGCCGGGTGGAGGAGGAGGGATGGGACCCGCGGCACGTCTACGGCCAGTTCCTGGCGTTCTGCCGTGACGCCCTCCACCTCGCCATGGGCGGCTCGCCCGAGCAGGTGGACCTGCCGCGGGAGGAAGCGCAGACGCTGGCCGCCACGGCCAAGGCGAGCAGCTACGAGAACCTGCTGCGGTTGATGAATCTGCTCCTTACCAGCGAGCCCATCGTGCGGCGCAGCGACACCGGGGCCCTGGCGGTGGAGATCGCATGGCTGCGGGCCGCCGAGCTGCCGAAGCTTACCCGTATCGAGGAGATCCTGGCCGGCAGTTGGCAGCCTGGCGCGGCACCCGCCGCCGGAGCGAGGCCGACTTCCGGGGCTTCCGGGGCTCCCGCGGCCCGGCCCACACCGGCGGCACCCCCGCCGACAGCTCCGACGTCCTCGCCGCCGCGGAGCGCTCCGCCACCGGCCGCTCCTCAGTTCTCAGCGCCACCGGCACGTCCTGCAACACCACCGGCCGCTCGACCGGCGGCGCCGGTTGCGGCTCCCGCGGCGCCGCGCGATCCGGTCCGCGCTTTCCTGGAGGAGGTCAGCAAGCGGCGGCCCCATCTGGCCGGCTATCTCGAGTCGGCGCAGGAGCTGAGCTTCGAAGACGGCCGGCTGACCATCCTGTCGACGCCGGGAGACGCTATGCTTCGCTCTCGGTTGCAACAGGACGCCAACCGGCAGGCGGTCGAGGAGTCGCTCGCCGCGGTCTGGGGCTCCGGCACCGCCTGGCGGTTGGCCGAGGGGACGAGCAAGGCTCCCGCCACTGGAGAGATGGTACCGTCAGGGACCGACGCGACCGCCGAGATTCCGGCCGTCCAAACCGTTCTCGAGATCTTCGGGGGCCGCGTCGAGACGATTCAAGAGCACGGGACCTACACGGAGGATTGATTCCTTATGAGCAGCATGCGCCAGTTGATGAAGCAGGCCCAGGAGATGCAGGAGCGCCTCCAGCGCGAGCTCGCCGAGACCATCGTCGAGGCCAGCGTCGGCGGCGGTATGGTGACCGTGCGGCTGAGCGGCCACAAGCAGCTCGTCTCGGTGAAGATCGAGCCCGAGGCCATGGACCCCCAAGATCCCTCCATGCTGGAGGACCTGATCGTCGCCGCCGTCAATGAAGCGGGCCGCAAGCTCGAAGAGACGATGCAGGGCAAGATGGGCGCCATGGCCTCCAGCATGCCGGGTCTGTTCTAGAGGCCTTCGCCGCCGATGTCCGATCCCCTGGCCCGGCTGGTGGGCGAGCTGTCCCGGCTCCCGGGCATCGGCCCCAAGACCGCGACCCGGCTCGCCCACTACCTCCTCAAGGTCTCTACCGCGGAGGCCGAGGCCCTCGCGCAGGCGATCGTGGAGGTCAAGGCCAAGCTCTTCCATTGTTCGGTCTGCAACTCGATCACCGCCGAGGATCCCTGCCGTTACTGCTCCGACCCGCGGCGGGACCGCGCCCTCATCTGCGTCATCGAGGAGCCCTTCAACCTCGAGCCGATCGAGCGCACCGGAGAATACCGCGGCCTTTATCACGTCCTCATGGGCGCCCTCTCGCCCCACCGCGGCATCGGTCCGGACCGCTTGGCGATCCCCGGTCTCCTGGAGAGGCTGGAGGGAGTCGAGGAGGTCGTGCTCGCCACCAATCCCAACGTGGAAGGAGAGGCCACGGCCCTCTACCTCGCGCGCCTGCTGAAAGCCCGCGGAGTGCGGGTCACCCGCCTCGCGTTCGGCATGCCGGTGGGCGGCGACATCGAGTACACCGACGAGGTGACGCTCGGCCGGTCGCTGGCCGGCCGGCGGGAGATGTGAGCTTCGGGGATCAGCTTCCGCGGATCATCGTCCCGCCACCGGGACCCCGGTCCCGGGAGCTGTCAGCGGACCTGCGGGAGCTGGAAGCGCCAGGGGTCAACACGATCCCGTCCCCGCAGAAATCCGCGCCGCTCCAGTCCTCCATCCTCTGGCAGGAGGCCCGGGGGGCGAACGTCCGCGACGTGGACGGCAACATCTATATAGATCTCACCTCTGGCTTCGGCGTCGCCGCCGTGGGACATCGCCATCCACGGGTGGTGGAAGCGGTGCGGCAGCAGGCCGGTCACCTGCTCCACGCTCTGGGGGACGTCCATGCCCATCCCCTCCGGGTGGAGCTGGCGCGGCGACTGGTGGCCCTCGCGCCGGTGGACGACGCCCAGGTATTCTTCGCCATCTCCGGCGCGGAGGCGGTAGAGATCGCCCTGAAGACGGCGCTCGGGGCCACAGGCCGTCCCGGCATCGTCGCCTTCGAGCCCTCCTACCACGGCATGACCCTGGGAGCGCTGGCCGTGACCTCCCGCCCCGAGTTTCGCGACCCCTTCGCCGCCCACCTCCACCCCCACGTCCACCGGCTCCCCTTCGGGATCGACCTCGCCCGGGTGGACGAAGCCCTCTCGGGCGGCGAGATCGGCGCGGTGATCGTGGAGCCCATCGTGGGCCGCGAGGGGGTGCTGATCCCCCCCGCCGGCTGGCTCTCGGGGCTCGCCGGCCTCTGCCGCAGCCACGGGGCCCTCCTCATCGCGGACGAGATCTTCACCGGCTTCGGCCGCACCGGTCGCCTCTTCGCCGTGGACCACGAGGGGGTGAGACCGGACGTCCTCTGCTGCGGCAAGGCCCTGGGAGGGGGGCTGCCCATCGCCGCCGTGCTCGCCCGGCGCGACCTCTTCCGCTGCTGGGAGACGCCCGGGGAAGCGCGCCACACCGCGACCTTCATCGCCAACCCTCTCGCCTGCGCCGCCGCTCTAGCCGTCCTGGACATCCTCCAGGAGGACGACCTCCCCACCCGCGCCGCCCGCTTGGGAGAGAACCTCGGCCGCCGCCTCGCCACCTGGCCCTCGCGCTTCCCCGCCATCGAAGAAGTCCGAGGCCGCGGCCTCCTCTGGGGAATCCAATTCCGGACCGCCAAAGCGTCGAAGGCTTGGATGCTGGATGCATGGTCCAGGGGCGTGCTCCTTCTGGCCGGAGGATCGGAGGGGAGGGTGGCGCAGCTCGTGCCGCCGTTGACGATCCGGGAAGAGCAGTTGGAAGGGGGGGTGGGGATTTTGGAGGGGATCGCTTCCTCCTGAGACAGGATCTTATTCTCTTCATCAGGGAACACAATTGACGGCGACACCCCTTCCGGGCATCCTCATAGATGCCATGGCGACGATCCGGCCCGATGACCAGAAGTTCCGGGAGCTGATCCTCTACATCGCTCAGCGATGTGAGGAGGATCCGAACTTTGGCAAGACCAAGCTGAACAAGCTCCTCTTCTACTCCGACTTCCTGGCCTACGCCCATACCGGTGAACCGATCACAGGGCAGGAGTACATGCGTATCCAGCATGGTCCGGGCTCCGAGGAAGCTCAAGCCGACTTTGGTGGCCATGGAAGAGAAGGGGGATCTCAAAGTGCGGCGCGAGAGGAAGCACGACCTCCACCAGGAGCGAGTCCTCGCGCTCAGGCCGCCGGTCCGTGAGCTTTTCAGCGATCAACATCTGGAAATCGTGGATCAGGTCATCCGGACCCTCTGGGGACGGACGAACTCCGAGGTCAGCCTGATCTCCCACTGCAACGTCGGCTGGAAGCTGGCAAGGCACAAAGAAACCATCCCCTACGAAACGGTGTTCCTCTTCGACCGTCCTCTGACTGAGGCAGAGCTCGAGTACGGTCGACAGCTCGCCGCCGAGCTTGGACACTAAGCACGCTCGCACTCTTGTCGAGTCGCCTCGCTTCTCCCGGGAGCGGGAGCGCCTCACGGACGCTCGCCGATTCGATGAAGCCATGCGGGCCATCGACCATCGTCTGTCCCGGGAGCCTGAGGGAGGTCTCAGGGTTTCGAAGAGCCTCTACGCCACCTGCATCAGCTTCCCCGACGGGCAGACCTTCGCGAGGAAGCCGTGGACGCTCTTCTGGAGGTGAAGATGGACCCGGAGGAGCTGAAGGGCAAGAAGAAGGGTCAGAGACCTCCGGCAGAGCCGGAGGCTTGAAATATGGGAGCCGCTCAAAGCGGCTGAGCCGCCTAAAGGCGGGGGCCTTTCTCGCAGCACGATCTTCTGGGTAGGATGTTTTCCCCCGCCCTGGTGCGTGGACTCCAAGCATCAACCCGAACTCGCTGAGTCTCCCAAGCCATCGGTGACTTCGCCAGTGAGCCCCCACCCTCCGGAGCTGTCAAACTTTGAGAGTCACCCCGGCAGAGCCGGGGGCTTACCCTTGAGTTAAACCTCGCCCCGGCCGGAGAACTAGCGTTTGTCGAGCTTGAGAAATTCTCTGAGGGTCTGCTTAAGGCCCTTCTTTACATCTTTGAGATCGCCCTCAAGGCGAAGCAGCTCAGGCTTTGTCCCCGTGTTCTCGATCATCACGTTGCGGACCTTCTGCCCTACGGAGTGAGCGACCTGCTCAGCGGGTCTCTGCCCCCGCACGTTCTCAGTCTTCAAGCGTGCTTCGGTTTCGGTGATCCGGAAGAGGTTGCCTGCCAGCTCGCGCTTCCCCATGAAGTCCAGCAGAGAACGCTTCGGGTCTCGTAGGCCCTTAGCCTTCTTCAGGCGGTTGAGATCCATGTTGTACATGCCGCGGTATCCAGCGTTCTGGAAGAGGGCGTATTCGGTGACGCCGGCCTTCTGTGCGGTGCTGACCAGCCCCTTCTCGCGCTCGGAGATCTCGTCCCGAATATTGACCCGCTCGACATCCTGGCTGGACCGGATGTATTCGTGGGCTGCTTCTGCGAGCTTCGCGAAATAGGCCTGGGCGGCGGCTACCTGACGCTTCCTGACATCGCCGTTCATTGCCACGAGATAGCAAGCGAACCGAGACAGCTTGTAATCCGGGCCGTTCTCCGTGTTGAACTGCTGGAAGTTCTCTGCAATTGGAATCCCCAGGGTCGTGCAGGTCCCGATCGCGCGGTTCACAGCATTCTCGAACGATCCAAAGTTCTCATAGCCCAACATCTGGCTGAAATCGCGAGCCGACCAGAAGACGCTTCCATTCTCTCTGCCCCTCTGCTCGAAGGTTTCGCCGTCCTCGTCGAAGTATGGCACTAAATCGTTTGTCATGTGGGGGTTACCATAGGTTGTCGAAGCGACTCTCGCGGCATCGATTCTACCATGCCGGCCGGTCGAACGGCCATCCTCGTCATTCCACGAAGAACGTCAGCGGCTTCCCGTAGATCGCCGCGAACCGCGCCAGCTCGGGCGGGTCGATCCGCCGCTCTGCCCTCTCCACCTTGGAGACGTAGCTCTGGGGCTTCCCGAGCCGCTCCGCTACCTCCTCCTGCTTCAACTCCGCCTCCTGCCGGGCCTGCTTCAACCTCTCCACCATGGCCCGGTACTCGGGCGAGCTGAGACGGTACTCGGGGGAGGTTGTCGGCGACACGCCCCTATCTCATAACCCACTCCAGGATAACCCAGACTAGGTTATACTGCCCGCCCGGACCTGCGAAAGGGGGTGAAGCCGTCACAGAGAAGGGAACTGCATTGCGGGGGGCGTGCCTTTCCTCGCGAACAAACGGTCCGCCGGAGCGCTGTGACCCGCCCCGCCGGACCTGACCCAGACACGGAGAACAAGTCCATGCCTGAGCTAGCATCGCAGTCTACCGCAGCACCCAATCCGCCCCGCCGTCCGGCCCCCCCCCGGGTCTCCCCGCCGGTCATCCGTCCTGAGGAATTCGAGGACTACCCCACCTTCCGGGAGACGTTCCTCCTCTACTTCCCCGACGCCAAAGCCAACGCGGCCATGAGGAGCTTCGTCCTGCTCCTACACGAGCTTGTCCTCAACTTCTGGGGATACTGGCCCGCCCACCGCGAGGGGGATGTTCCCCGCGGAACTGCGGGCCGCCGTGGCCGACCTGCGCCACGTTCAAGGGTGCCTCCAGGAGTGGACGGGGCCGGCCTGCCCCGTGGAAGGCGAGTACGAGCGTCGTCTCTCAGAGGTGGGCGCCGACGTGGCCAGCGGGATCGGCAAGCTCGCCGACCGTCTGGAGGTGGAGTTGGATTCGTGGCTGGAAGGGGCGTCGTCATGAGTGCCGCAGCTCGCATCGGCCCACCACCCGGCCCCCCTCCGTTCGATTGCGAGACCTACCCCGTCTTCCGGGAAACGTTCCTGGTGTACCTCGTCGCTCCTGAGGTGAAAGAGGCTCTTAACGCCTTTGGATTGGTTCTCTACGGATTGGCCCTCCAGTCCGTGCAGGCCGCTCCCCCGGCGTGGCCTGAGTCCCCTACGCGGGCAGAGGTGCGCTGTTGCTGCCATGGACCTGCGGCAGATGCAGGGCTTTCTCCTCCGAGTAGTCGCACACGAGCCCGAGCTTGGCGTCGTCATGGCGACGGAGGATATAGACCTCTGCCAGGCCGATGGACAACCGCGGCTCGCCTCCACGGATTGGCGAGTCCCGGGGCCTTCCTGGCATGGGCGGGAGACGTAGTGCTCGCCATGCAGCACGCCTGGGAGGACGCGAACCATGCGCACTACGACTCTGTCCACCCCGCCGGTTTCGCAGAAGAGTCCCGGAGAAGGGAAGCCCGGGCGCAGGAGCGGGAGAGGAGGGCGGCGCAGTGATGGCCACCTATCGCCCGCAAGGCATCACCCGGCCCGGCCGCAAGGGGCCTCATCCCGGAGTCCACACCTGGAAGGGCCGGCCGGTACAGGCCAAGTTCCGGGCGATCTCGATCCGGGTTGACGCCACCCGCTACAACGCATGGCTCCAGGCGTCGGGGGCCATCGAGTACCAGGATCTCCGCAACTGGCTGATCTACCTCGCAGACCGGGAGGCGGAAGCCTCCATCAATCCTTCCTAAAATTCCGCAGCACCCGGGGAGCGGCACGGGCGGACTCGTACACGATGGCCTCCGCGACCTCGTCCGCGGTGAGATCGTAGCTGTCCGCCAGCTCTTCGACCGACTCCCCCGCGTTCAATCGGTCCACCAGAATGGCCGTGCTGATGCCCTTCCTCTCGATGCTGGGCCGGCCATAGGAGATCCGCGGATCGATCGCGACCACCCTGCGATCCTCGATGGTTCCAGGTGACGTGAAGGGATACAGCCGGACGGGGAGGCCTTCGGCATCCCGGACGACGCGCCGCAGGAAGGCCTCCAGGATCTGCTCGATGGCGAACTGGCCCGACCGGCTGAGACTGAGCAGACGGCCATACTCCTGCAGGAAGAGCTCGCCTGGGGCCGCGAGCAGCTCCTTACGGATCAGGAGGCGGTCGATGCCGAACTCCTTCTCCGCGTAATCGAGAGCCCTCCGCACGTGGGTCATCGGAACGTGGTGCTCGACCCGTAGCGCCCGGAGGACGTGGGCTTCCACCAGATTGTTGAAGGAGAGCCTCGTGTCGTCCGGATCCGGCCGCTCGATGAGACGCTCCGAAAAACCCTTACCGCCATCGGCAAGCCGGTAGCTCCGCCCGTCAACCCAGGATCTCAGCGTGGCGACCGGCAAGTGGAGGTAGTGCGCGGCCTCGGCAAGACCGTACAGGGGGATCTCCCGTGGGTCTCTTCCCCTATAGAAGCCGCGCCTCGTCACCGGTCGTTCTCCTCGCTCACGAGCAAATTATGCCATGTCCGCCTCTCTGGAGGCCGCCGACACGATGCCCGCACTCCCATACAATCCCCCCATGTCCTCCGCCCTCCGCTTCAAGATCGCCTTCATCGGGACTCATGGGGTGGGGAAGACGACGCTGTGCTATGGCCTCGCGGCGCGGCTCAAGCGGCGGGACGTGGGGGTGGAGGTGGTGCATGAGGTGGCGCGGCGGTGCCCGTTGCCCATCAACGAGGAGACGTCGGTGGCCGCGCAGTCGTGGATCCTCCACACCCAGATCGCCGAGGAGCTGGTGGCCCAGGCGCGGTATCCCGTGGTGGTGTGCGACCGCAGTGTGCTCGACAACTACGTCTATCTGCTCCTCGCCGCCGGCCGCCAGGAGGGACCCGAGGAGTGGGTGAAGCACTGGATTCAAGGGTATGACCTGCTGATTCACGTCCCCATCGTGGAGCAGCCCAGCCCGGACGGGATCCGCTCGCCCGACCCGGGGTTCCAGTACGCCGTCGAGGACAAGCTCCGCCGGGAGATCGACGAGCGGGAGCTCCAGGCTCTCTTTCTCGATCCTGCGGCGCGGCCGGAGTGGCTGGACAGGGTGGAGCGGACCGTCTGGGAGCGCCTGCGCCCCGCCCAGCTCCCGCTGCCATCTTATAGATAGAGGTCGCAATCCCATGCCCTCGTTCGAAGGTCTGCTCGTCGTCGCGCTCCTCGTCCTGCTGGCCGCCGGCGCTCTCGGGACCTGGGTGGTCCTACGCCGGCCTGCGGGCAGCTCGGCCCAGCGGGATCTGGGGAACGGGCGGTTCGCGGAGGCCCTGGCCGGTGCCCGCACGGACGCCCGGGCGAGCCGCGACGAGCTCTATGCCGCGGCCGTGGCTGCCAAGCACCTGCTGGAGCTGGACCGGGCTCGCGCGCTCTTCGACCGCATCCTCGGCCGCGATCCCTCGGACGGCGAGGCCTGGCTGGAACAGGGGCTGGTGGCCGCCTATGCCGGCGACTTCGACGCCGCCGAGGCGGCGCTTCAGAGGGCGGAGGCCCTGCGCTCGGACCTGCTGGAGTCCGTCACCCTGCATCGCGCCTGGGTCGCTCTGCGCCGGGGGGACCGCCCGGCGGCGCGCCGGCTCTTCAGCGAGGTCGAGGCGCCGCTCGAAAACAAGCTCCGCTCCGACTTGGGGAGCGGCGAGCCCCTGTTCGCCGAATGGTTCCTGCAGGCGGCTGCCCTCTGGGCCGACGCCGGCGACGCGGAGCGGGCGGCCTGGGCGCGGCGGGAAGGGCAGGCCTCGGCGCCCGCGAGCCGCCTCGCCGAGATCGTCACAACCGTCACGACGACGAACCCGGACGCGGGAGCCCAACCTCCGCTACAATAGGCGGCCTTGGACTTAGAAGACGTTCTCCGGCGGTGGGAGATCTTCTCCCACTTCACGGACGAGCAGCTTGCGCAGCTCGCCCGGTGCGCTTCGCGCGCCCACTACGCGGACGGCTCCACCATCGTCAAGGAGGGGGAGCCCAGCCAGGAGGCCTACCTCATCGAGAGCGGCGGCGTGCGCATCCAGAGGAAGACCCCCTACGGCCTCTTCAGTCTGGCGGCGCTTGATGCCCGGCACCCTGTTCGGCGAGACGGCCTTCGTGGACCGCATCCCCCGCTCGGGGAGCGCCGTGACGACCGGCGACACCGAGCTCATCGCCCTCAATCCCGACGCGCTCAACGCGGAGATGGAGCTGGACCCGCGTTTCAAGCTGGCCCTCTACTGGGCGTTCTGGAAGAGCCTCTCGGCGAAGCTGCGGCAGACCAACGAGAACCTCACCCAGTTCTTCTCCGAGACCGGCAAGCCGCCCAACGCCGAGCCGGCCATGCCGCTCGAGACCTCAGGGGAGTTCCGCGTCGATCTCGCCTCGAAGCGCAAGCTCTTCCAGGAGCAGAAGCTCTCGAACCTGGAGATCAACTTCCTCACCTCCCTGTCCAAGGAGCGGAAGTACGGTCCCAACCAGGTGATCTTCCGCGAGGGGGAGATGGGCAACGAGATGTACGTGGTGCTCGAAGGGCGGGTGATGATCAGCAAGTACATCCCCGGCGCCGGCGAGGAGGCGCTCGCCTTCCTGGAGCGGGGCGGCTATTTCGGCGAGATGGCCTTGATCGACAACCAGCCCCGCTCGGCCGATGCCAAGGCCCACGAGGGGGGCACCGTGGTGCTGGTCATCCCCCGCGAGGTGCTGGAGGGGATCCTGGACATCCACAAGCTGTCGTCCATCCGCCTGCTGACCATCCTCTGCAACCTGGTGGCGAGCCGGCTGCGGGAGCTCGACGACAAGATCATCGGCTGGTTCATCATCGCCGGCGGCTCCGGGATCTCCTGGCCGGTGCCGCCGGGTTGACGCCATTCCCTTCCAGCGCCCCCAGCACCTTCCCCACCAGGGACGACAGCGGCAGCCCGGAGCGGCCGGCGGCGTCGAACCAGCCGGCGGCCATCCCTTCTCCCACCTCACCTCTCCAGGAGAGCTCGGCGCGATGGACGTCCACCTCCAGGTCGCGGTAGGTGATGCCATGGCGGACGCCGGCGGCGCGGGGCCCGAGGCTCCACGTGCCGCCGTAGCGGGCGGCGAGGGCCGCTTCAGGAGTGTCCGCCTGCGGCACGCCGTCGATCTCGACAGTGACCCACGGCAGCTCCCAGGTGCCGGCGAGGAGCACGCTATCCTCCGGCCGGCGGAAGAGGAGGACGCTCCCCTCCCGCTCCACCACCGCCACCAGCAGCCGGCGCCGCTCCCCTTCCCGCTTCGCCCGGGCCACGGGGTAGCGTTCAGGGTCGCCTTCCCGCGCCGCGCGGCAGCCGGGGCGGAGGGGGCAGAGGAGGCACTTGGGGCGGCGCGGCGAGCAGAGGGTGGCCCCCAGCTCCATGAGTGCCTGGTTGCTATCCCCCGGCCGCGCCGGGTCCAGCAGCCCCTCGGCCGCGGCCAGGAGCTGCCGGCGGGCGCTCCCCGATTTCGGGTCTTCCTCCAGGGCCAGGCAGCGGCAGAGGACCCGCTCGACGTTGCCGTCCATCACCGGGGTCGCCACGCCGAAAGCGATGCTCGCCACCGCCGCTGCCGTGTAGGCGCCGACCCCGGGCAGGGCCAGAAGCCCTTCCAGGGTGGAGGGGAAGGCCCCGAGCTCCGCGATCCTCCGGGCCGCGGCATGGAGCTGGCGCGCCCGCCGGTAGTAGCCGAGGCCGGACCACAGGGCCAGGACCTCCTCGACGCCGGCGCGAGCCAGATCCTCGACGGTGGGGAACTTTTCCAAGAAACGATTGTAGAAAGGGAGTGCCGTTTCTACCCGGGTCTGCTGGAGCATCACCTCGGAGAGCCAGATGGCGTAGGGGTCGCGGGTGCGGCGCCAGGGCAGGTCCCGGCGGTGCAGGTCGAACCAGGCGAGGAGGTCTTCTCGGGGGTGGGGCCGCCGCATCGCGTCATTCTATTCACACTGTGCCGTAGCGGCGGCCAAATTGGCAGAGAGCCATGGACAAAAGAAAACGGCTCCCGTCTCGCGACGGGAGCCGCCCTCTCCTCCGGGGAGGAGAGGAGCAGGGGGGGAGGCCCCATCTCTCCGGTTGGCTTTTGTGGCTGTACCCCTGTGTGTAGGGGGATCAGGTTGGCTTAAAGAGGGTGAGATCTCACGATCTCTATTCAAGGTAGGACAAGTTTGGTTGGTCTGGGAACCTCCCCCTCGTTGTGTCCTGTCTTCCTTCTCTGCAACAGTCGTGCCCGGTTTCTCATTCCTGGTCTGCCGGCCCCCGCGGATCGACCCACCAAAAAGAAAAGCCCCCGGTAGGGGGCTTCAGGGGGGAGCTTCCTCGATCTTGGCTGGGGTTCTGGTTGGATCGACCCCTGTCCAGGGGATGGGGAAGGTTGTTCAGGGATGAGATCGGGTTAGGATCTCGTTCATGGAAGGATAGTCTGGTTGGCTGGACGGAAGCTCCCCCTCGGTTACGTCACGAATTATTGTCCGATTACTTCTGCAATCATCATGCCCGATTTGAGCTCCCGACGCAAGAGGCTGATGGAATGCGGTTTTGCGAGCCGGCGCGCCCTTCCGGCGGGAGGGCCGATCCCGGCTCATCTCTTTCGTTCGTACAAATATGCCCGTCCGCATTTGCCATTTCTACAGAGAGCCCTGGTCCCCGGGAGAGGCTGACGTGGAAAATCGTGCCCGGAGGATCGGCTGGAAGGAGTACCTGGATCTGCCGGAGCTGGGGATCTTCCGCCTCAAGGCCAAGGTGGATACGGGAGCCCGTACGTCAACTCTGCACGTCGACCGCCTGGACGTGCTGAAAGTTTTTCCAGACGGCTCCGAGCTGGCGGAGATCGCCTTCGCCCCCGACCGGCGCCGGCCCGACCACCGGCTGACGGCCCGGGTGCGGGTGCTGCGGCGCATCCGGGTCACCGACTCCGGCGGCCATCCGGAGGTGCGGCCGGTCATCGCCACGGAGATGGTATTGGGGCCGGTGCGCAAAAAGATCCTCCTCACCCTGGCCGACCGTTCCGGCATGCTGTTTCGTATGATCCTGGGGCGCAAGGCCCTGGAAGGGGACTTCCAGGTGGACGTTGCGAGCAAGTACCGGCTCCGCCGCTGGCATCGCCGCCCGCCGCGCGCGACGCCGGTGGACGAGGAGCCCAACCCCGGATGAAGATCGCCATCCTGTCGCGCAAGGCGACGCTGTACTCGACCCGGCGCCTCGTCGAAGCCTGCGGCCAGCGCGGCGCCGAGGTGCGTGTGCTCGATCCGCTGGAGTGCGTGGTCAAGGTCTCGAAGAAGCGGCCGGAGGTCTTCCACGGCAGCGAACGGGTGACCGGGCTCGACGGCGTGGTGCCCAGGATCGGTGCCTCCATCACCGTCTATGGTCTCGCGGTGCTGCGCCAGTTCGAGATGATGGGGGTCTTCCCCGCCAACGAGAGCCAGGCCATCTCCAGGAGCCGCGACAAGCTGAGGAGCCTCCAGCTCCTGTCGCGCTACGACATCGGCATCCCGCCCACGGCTTTCGCCCGCAGGCGGGAGGACGTCCGCTCGGCCATCCGCCGGGTGGGCGGCGCGCCCGTCATCCTCAAGCTGCTGGAGGGGACGCAAGGCAAGGGTGTCATTCTGGCCGAGACGGTCAAATCGGCGGAGTCGGTGCTCGACGCCATGAGCTCTCTGCGGCAGAACATCCTCATCCAGGCCTTCATCGAGGAGGCCCAGGGCACGGACTACCGCGCCATCGTGGTGGGCGGCCAGGTGGTGGCGGCCATGTCGCGCCAGGCCGGCGAGGGGGAGTTCCGCAGCAACCTCCACCGCGGCGGCAGGGCCCTAGGGGTCGATCTCCCCCCGGACTACGTTTCGACCGCCGTGCACGCGGCCGAGGTGCTGGGGCTCAACATCGCGGGGGTGGACCTGATCCCTGCCAAGGAGGGCCCCATGGTGCTCGAGGTCAACAGCTCCCCGGGCCTGGAGGGGATCGAGGGGGCCACGGGCGTCGACGTGGCCGGGAGGATCGTCGACTTCGTCCTCGCCCGCGCCCCCCAGGGCCATCCCACCACGCGGGGGCGGGGTTGAAGCCCGTGGCGCCCTCGGCTCCGCGCGCCGAGCCCCTCACCTTCGCCGGTGCGGCGGTGGCCCTGGAGCAGACGGCCGAGCTGCGCCTCAAAGTGGCGGAGTCCTATACCGCCGAGCCGGTCACCGTGCCGGTGACGGTGGTGCGGGGGACCCCCGGGCCCACGGTCTTCGTCACCGCCACGGTGCACGGCGACGAGCTCAACGGCGTGGGCGTCCTGCGCAGCCTGCTCAACGACACGGACTTCTCCGACCTCAAGGGGACGCTCATCGCCGTGCCGGTGGCCAACGTCCCCGGCTTCTTGAACCGCGACCGTCTCCTCCCCGACCGTCGCGACCTGAACCGCAGCTTCCCCGGCCGCCCCCGCGGCTCGCTGACCGCCCGGCTCGCCGACATGCTGTTCCGCGAGGTGGTGAGGAAGAGCGACTTCGGCATCGACCTGCACACCGCCGGCGGCGAGCGGACCAACTACCCGCAGATCCGTGCCGATCTCAATGGGCCGGGGGTGGCCGAGCTGGCACAGGCTTTCGGCTGCCCCCTGGTGATCCATGGCGCCGGCCCCGAGAAGTCGCTGCGGCGCACGGCCGTGGCGGCCGGCGTGCCCACCATCGTCTATGAGGCGGGGAGCGCACGCCGGCTGGAGCGCCCGTTCATCGAGGTGGGGATCGCCGGGGTGCTCAACGTCCTGCGCCACCTCGGCATGATGCCGGGCGAAGCCGTCGACCCGCCGCTGCGGGTGGTGGTGGAGCACACGCACTGGATCCGCTCCAAGACCGGCGGCATCCTCGACCTCAAGGTGGCCCTCGGCCAGCCGCTGCGCCGGGGCCAGGTCCTCTCGGTCAACACCAACCCCTTCGGGCGCGAGAAGAGCCAGCTCAAGGCGCCCCATGCCGGGATCGTCCTCGGGCTGACCCAGCTCCCGCTCGTCCACCCCGGAGACCCGGTCTGCAACGTCGCACGCGTCGATCCCAAGAGCATCGACGCCTGGGGGGAGCACTGGCGCCAGAACGGAAGGATTCACCCATGAAGAAGCTGCTGCTGATCTTCGTCGTCCTGCTGGGGATCGCGGTCGCCGCCACCCTCGCCGGCATCCTGCTGGGCCGCAAGGGTGGGACCGCGAGCGCCCGCCCCACCATCCTCGTCTGGCAGGTGGACGGTCCGGTGCTGGAGCAGGAGGCGCCGCGCTTCCCCTTCGCCGGCGATCGCGAGCCGGACAGCATCGCCCAGCTCTATCCCGCCTTGCGCGCCGCCCGCCAGGACTCCGGGGTGAAAGGGCTCGCCGTCTACATCCAGAACGCCGAGCTCGGCCTCGCCAAAGCGCAGGAGCTGCGGCGGCAGATGATGGCCCTGCGGCGGGCCGGCAAGCTCGTGGAGTGCTACCTGGAGTCCGCGGGCGAGGGAGCGAACGGCACGCTCGCCTACTACCTCGCCACCGCCTGCGAGCAGATCCACCTCGCCCCCTCGGGCGACCTCAACCTGCTGGGCCTCTCCTACCAGACCCGCCTGCTGCGCGGCACGCTCGACAAGCTGAAGATCGACCCCCAGTTCAACCGCGTGGGCCGCTACAAGAGCGCCGTCGAGACCTATACCCAGACCCAGCTCACTCCTGAGGCCCAGGAGGCCGTCGCAGCGGTGCTCGACGCCTACTACGCCCAGATCGTCTCTGCCGTGGCCGAGGCGCGCCGCAAGAGCGAAGCCGAGGTCCGCGCCCTGATCGACGGCGCCCCCTACGACGCCGAGACCGCCCGGAAGCGAGGCCTGGTGGACGACCTCGCTTATCCCGACCAGTTCCTCGACCACCTGAAGCAGCGCGTGGGAAGAAAGCCGACGCTGCTGCCCATCGAGGAGTACCGGCCGGAGCCCGCCTTCGCCACCAAGCGGGTGGCCATCGTCTTTGCCCTCGGCACCATCGTACGCGGCACGGGGGGCGCCGCGCCCTGGACGGAGGAGACCTACCTCGGCTCCGACAAGATGGCCGAGGTGCTCCACGACCTGCGCGAGGACGGATCGGTCGCCGCCGTCGTGCTGCGCGTCGACAGCCCCGGCGGCTCGGCCCTCGCTTCGGACCTCATCCTGCGCCAGGTGGAGAAGCTCAAGCAGAAGAAGCCGGTGATCGTCTCTATGTCCGACTACGCGGCCTCGGGCGGCTACTACATCGCGGCCAAGGCCACCCGCATCGTGGCCGAGCCCGCGACCCTCACCGGCTCGATCGGCGTCTTCGGCGGCAAGTTCGTCACCCGCCGCTTGGAGGAGGAGGTCCTCGGCATCACCCACGACCTCCAGAAGCGGGGCGCCAACGCCGACCTCTACTCCGAGCTCCAGCCCTACACCCCTGAGCAGCAGGCGCAGGTGCAACGGCTCATGGACCGTACCTATGCCACTTTCGTGGGCCACGTCGCCGCCGGCCGCAGGATGAGCCGCCAGGCCGTCGAGGCCGTGGCGAGCGGCCGCGTCTGGACGGGAGCCGACGCCCGCCGGATCGGCCTGGTGGATGACTTGGGTGGGCTCGACCGCGCCCTGGAGATGGCCAGGAGCGAGGCCCGGATCGGCGCCGGCGAGACGGTCGGCATCGACTTCTACCCCACGCCGCCCTCCTGGCTCGAGCTCTTCTTCGCCAGGCGCGAGCCCCGTCTTCCCGGAGCTGTCGCGGCGGTGGTCAAGGGGCTTGAAATGCACCCTCCTCGCCTGCTTGAATTACCCCCGGAGCTGGCGGGCCTGAGCCGGCCTTTTTGACCGGAAACCCTTGACGGGAAAGAGGATGGTAGATGGGGATGGCGAGACATGGTGAGAAGGGGCTTGCAGGCCGTTTCCGGTGTGTTATGATGGCTTCGTTGTAGTCATCTAAGCCGCTTCGGAAGCACATCCTCCCAGGGACAAGGATTTCCACAGTCTGTGGAAATTCTGTGGAAATTGAGTATCGATCCACAGAGGTATCATGTCGCAATCGTTCTGGTCTCTCCTCCAACGGCAATTGCAGAAGCAGCTCGATCCCGACGAGTTCGCCACCTGGTTCCGGCCGCTGAAGGTCGGGGGCGAGGACAGTGAACGGCTCGTGCTGCTCGCTCCCAACTCCCGCTTCCTGCACACCCTGGAGGAGAGCTACCGGCCGGCGGTGGACCGCGCCGTGGCCGGCCTGGCCGGCGATGGCTTCGAGGTCCTCTTCTCCCTCGAAGACGGGATGGTGGCCTCCCACGACCCGATCGCGCCCTCGCACTTCAACCCGAAGTACCTGTTCGCCTACTTCGTCGAAGGGACGTCGAACGAGTTCGCCCTGGCGGCGGCGCGGCGGGTGGCGGAGAACCCGTCGTTCTCCTACAACCCTCTCTTCGTCTATGGCGGGGTCGGCCTGGGCAAGACCCACCTGCTGCACGCCATCGGGCACGAGATCCAGCGCAGCCGGCCGCAGCTCCGGCTGCTCTACCTGGCGGCCGAGCAGTTCACCAACGAGCTCATCAACTCCATCCGCTTCGACCGCATGCCCGCCTTCCGCGAGCGCTACCGCACGATCGACGTGCTGATGATCGACGACGTGCAGTTCATCGCCAAGAAAGAGCGGACGCAGGAGGAGTTCTTCCACACCTTCAACACCCTCTACACCAGCCAGAAGCAGATCATCCTCTCCTCCGACTCGCCGCCGCGCAGCATCCCCACCCTGGAGGAGCGGCTGCGCAGCCGTTTCGAGTGGGGGCTGATCGCCGACATCCAGCCGCCGGACTTGGAGACGAAGATGGCCATCCTGCAGCGCAAGGCGGCGCTCGAAGGCTCGCAGCTCCCCGACGAGGTGGCGGAGTTCATCGCCTTGCAGGTGAGGTCCAACGTCCGCGAGCTCGAAGGGCACCTGAACCGCGTGCTCGCCTACGCCTCTCTGACGGCCAAACCCCTCTCCCTGGCGCTCGCGCGGCACACCTTGAAAGACATCCTCCCCGAGGAGGGGAAGAAACCCCCCGCGGCCGAGATCGTCAAGCTCGTGGCCCGCCACTACGACCTCAAGGTCTCCGAGATCAAGAGCAAGAGCAACGCGCGGCAGATCGTCATCCCCCGCCAGGTGGCCATGTACCTCTGCAAGCGGCTGACGGACCTCTCCTATCCCGAGATCGGCAAGCTCTTCAACGACAAGCACCACTCGACCGTCATGTACTCCGTGGAGATGGTCGACAAGAAGCGCGAAGCCGACCCCGACTTCGACCGCATGCTGAAGAGCCTCGCCGGGCACTTCGCCTGAGCGGTCCACGGTACGCAACTTGCAAAGAGAGACTTTCAGATCCGCGGGTCCCGAGCCCGCCTGGGGAAAGCCTGTGGAGGCCCCTCCGGAGGACCTGTGGAGGGTCTGCGGAAAATTTTCCGGTCTTCGGCGTTTTCCCCGCTCTCCTCAAGCCGTCCACAGGTTCTCCACAGCCCGGGTCTGGAAACCTAAAGCTCCTCCATTCTGGAGCTTAGGCCGGTTTTCCTCGTTTCCACAGCGCCTATCTACTACTACGGCTATGCTATATTCAGATGTCTTCTAGACGGAGAAGAGTGAATGGAAATCCGTGTCACCCGTAGCGAGTTCCTGGGCGAGCTGGCCCCGATGCAAGGCATCGTCGAGCGCAAGACGACCATCCCGGTCCTCTCCCATCTGCTGCTGACCGCCCGGGAGGACAGCCTCCACCTGGCCGCGACCGACCTCGACGTCTCCTCGACCTCGCTGTGCGAGGCCGACGTCAAACGCGAGGGCGGCATCGCCGTCCAGGCCAAGAAGCTGATGGAGATCATCCGGTCCTTGACCGGCGAGGAGGTCCTCCTCGTCCAGGAGGAGCCCCGCGTCCTCACCATCCGGGCCGGCAAGTCGCGGTTCAAGATCCATGGCCTGTCGCCGGACGACTTCCCGACCCTGCCGCGGGTCGAAGACGGCCGCCGCGTCGAGATCCCGTTCGCGGACTTTCGCCGTATGGTCTCGAAGATCCTCTTCGCGGTCTCGGCCGAGGAGTCGCGCTTCCAGTTGAACGGCGCCCTGCTCAAGCTCAAGGACGGCTCCCTGGAGATGGTGGCTACCGACGGCCACCGCCTCGCCCTGGTGGAGGGGAGCCTGGGGGGCGACAACGGCGCCGAGGACTCCGTCCTGGTGCCGCGCAAGGCCCTGCAGGAGCTCCAGCGCCTGGAGGGCGACGGCAACCTCCTCTATGGCCGTGGCGAGCACCACCTCTCCTTCGGCCTCGGCCGGCGCGAGCTCATCTGCCGCATCCTGGAGGGGACCTTCCCCGACTACGAGCGGGTCATCGCCAAGGACAACGACAAGAAGGTCCTCTTCGATCGCCGGCTGCTGGTGGACGCCGTGCAGCGCGCCGCCCTGATGACGGGTGACCGGGCGCGGGCCGTGCGCCTCCAGTTCTCTCCCGAGCAGGTGGTGATCTCCGCCGTCAACTCCGACCTCGGCGAGGCCGTCGAGGAGGTCCCCTGCGACTACGACGGGCCGGAGTTCCGGGTGGGGATCAACCCCGACTACCTGCGGGAGTTCCTGTCCGCCGTCGAGACCGAGAAGGTCCGCCTGGAGCTCAAGGACGAGAACACCCAGTGCGTGGGCTATCCCCAGGACGGGCCCGACACCCGGTACCTCTGCGTGATCATGCCCATGCGGATCTGACCTCTGGATCTGATTCCCTGTTAATCCGACTCTCCGCCCAGGACTTCCGCAACCTCGAGCCCCTCGCGTGGGAGCCCGGGGGCGGGTCCCACCTTCTCCTCGGGGGCAACGGCGCGGGCAAGACGAGCGTCCTCGAAGCCATCTACGTGGCAGCGACCACCCGCAGCTTCCGCGCCGTCCAGATGGCCGACTGCGTGCACCACGGGGCGGCCTCGTTCCACGTTCAGGCCGACATCGAGACCGACCGCCGTGCCACCCTGGAGGTGGGCTGGGCGGAGGGCCAGCGGGTGCGCCTCCTGAACGGCAAGGTGACCCCGCTCGCCGAGCACCTCGCCGTCCTCCCCGTCGTGGCCTGGACGGCGGCGGCCGAGGCCGAGGTTTTGGTGGGAGCTCCCAAGGCCCGCCGGCGCTTTCTCGATCGCGGCGTGGTGGGGCTCCATCCCGCGGCATTGGAGCTCTTGGGTCGCTACCGCGAGGCCCTGCGCCAGAAAAGGGGGTTGCTGCTGGGCGACGGCGCCGCTGGTACCGCGGGCATCGAGATCTGGAACGAGCTGCTGGGCGCCACGGCCGCGGACGTCATCGCCCAGCGCCACCGCTACGTCGAGATGTTGAAGATAGAGCTCGCCCTGGTGATCGAGGCCTCGGGCCTGCCGTTCCCGCCCATCGAGCTTCACTATCGCCCCTCTCCCACCAACGGCCTCGAAGGGCAGGCGGCCATCGCCGACGCCCTCGATCGCATCGCCGACCGCGAGCGCCGGCGCCAGCTCCCCCTGCTGGGTCCCCACCGCGACGAGCTCGAAATCCTCTGGGGCGGGCACGAGATCCGCCGCGTGGCCTCCGCCGGCGAGCGCAAGAGCCTGTCGCTCCTGCTGCTGGCCGCCCACGGCCGGGTCATGGAAGAGGTGGGCCGGCACCCTCTCTACCTGCTGGACGACGCCGATGCCGAGCTGGCTCCGCCCACGGTGGCCGCGGTCTGGGGGGTCTTCCGCCAGGCCAGCAATGCCCGCGAAACGGGCCAGCTCGTGGCCACTTCGAACCGCCCCCAGGTCTGGCTGACCCTGGAGGTGGGCCGGGTCTGGGAGGTGGAAAGAGGCGTTCTGCGGCTGCTTTCTTAAGGTTCCATTCGGGAATTTGGAGTCGCCTTTCCGCGTTGCAATCCAAGCGGGGGAATTTCAGGCCTAAGCCATTGATATTTCAGAGCATAGATGCCTCGAAAGATCCTCCCTTTCGTGGTATAATTCCTGATCTTTAGGCCCCTTCCTTCCACGGGGTCCTGGCAGGCCTCCCAGGGACAGAACGGAGATCTCGTTTTGACGAATCCAGAAGCGACCTATACGGCTGAAAACATTCAGGTATTGAAAGGGCTGGAGGCGGTGCGCAAGCGCCCGGGGATGTACATCGGGGATACCGATGACGCCTCCGGTCTCCACCACATGGTCTTCGAGGTGGTCGACAACTCGATCGACGAGGCGCAGGCTGGCTACTGCTCGCGCATCGACGTCACGATCCACACCGACAACTCGGTGACCGTCGAGGACAACGGCCGCGGCATCCCGGTGGACCTCCACAGGGAAGAGGGGCGGTCGGCGGCCGAGGTCATCATGACCGAGCTCCACTCGGGCGGTAAGTTCGACAACAACTCCTACAAGGTCTCGGGCGGCCTCCACGGCGTCGGCGTCTCGGTGGTCAACGCGCTCTCGGAGACCCTGGAGCTCGAGATCCAGCGCGACGGCCAGGTCTGGTTCCAGACCTACCGCCGCGGCATGCCCGACGAGCCCGATCAAGCCCATCGGCACCAGCGAAAAGACCGGCACCAAGGTCCGCTTCTGGCCGGACGCGAGAGATCTTCTCCATCCTCGAGTTGAGCTTCGACACCCTGGCGCAGCGCCTGCGCGAGCAGTCGTTCCTGAACCGCGGCATCCACATCCACCTCAAGGACGAGCGCACGGACAAAGAGGCCGACTTCGCCTACGAGGGCGGCATCGCCTCGTTCGTCGAGCACCTGAACCGCAACAAGGCGCCGCTCCACCCGCAGCCGATCTTCCTCCCCGACGTGCGCGACGACGGCACCGGCCCCGAGGGCGATCGAGGTCGCCCTGCAGTGGAACGAGGGCTATCAGGAGCTGATCTACACCTTCACCAACACGATCAACAACCGCGACGGCGGCACCCACCTCGAGGGCTTCAAGGCGGCGCTGACGCGGGCCATCAACGAGTACGCCGCGGAATCGGGCCTGACGAAGGACCTCAAGGAGACGACCTCTCCGGCGACGACGTGCGCGAGGGGCTGACGGCCGTCATCTCGGTCAAGGTCAAGGACCCCAAGTTCTCCTCGCAGACCAAGGACAAGCTGGTCTCCTCCGAGGTCAAGAGCTGGGTCCAGCAGGTGGTCAACGAGAAGCTCTCCGAGTACCTCGAGGAGAACCCGCGCGAGGCGCGGCGGATCGTCGAGAAGTGCGTCGAGGCCGCGCGCGCCCGCGAGGCCGCGCGCAAGGCGCGCGACCTCACCCGCCGCAAGGGCGCGCTCGACGCCTCGAACCTGCCCGGCAAGCTCGCCGACTGCTCGGAGCGCGACCCCGCGTTCGTCCGAGCTGTTCCTGGTCGAGGGCGACTCGGCCGGCGGCTCGGCCAAGAAGGGGCGCGACCGGCAGTTCCAGGCGATCCTGCCGCTGCAGGGCAAGATCCTGAACGTCGAGAAGGCGCGCTTCGACAAGATGCTCGCCTCCGACGAGATCAGGACCATGATCACCGCCCTCGGCACCGGCGATCGGCAAGGACGACTTCGACGTCGCGAAGCTGCGCTACCACAAGCTGATCATCATGTGCGACGCCGACGTGGACGGCTCGCACATCCGGACGCTGATCCTCACCTTCTTCTACCGCCAGATGGCGGAGATCATCAACCGCGGCTACCTCTACATCGCGCAGCCGCCGCTCTACAAGGTGAGCCACGGCAAGAGCGAGACCTACCTCAAGGACGACCGCGAGTATCAGACCTTCCTCGTGGATCGCATCAAGGACGCCTGGGAGATGGAGATCGCGCACGGCGGAGGGAACGGTACGAACGGCGACGGCAACCGTCTCATCGGCCCGCGGCTGGTCGCACTTCCTGGAGAAGATCGAGCAGTTCCGGCAGAACCTGGACAGGCTCATCTCGCGCGGCTATCCCGCGGACGCCCTGAAGGTCGCTTTGATCGCATGGCGTCAAGGACAAGACCTCGCTCATGGACCCTGACAAGGTCGAGCAGATCGCCAAGGTCATCGAGGCCTCGGGTTCCACAACGTACCGTGGGCGAGGACGAGGAGCACAGTACGCTCTACGTCCGCTTCTTCTCGAAGCGCGACGGCGTCGATCGCGAGGTGCGGATCGACTGGAACCTGCGTCACCAGCGCCGAGTACCGGGCGATGGCGAACAGCCAACTCGGCCTCGAGGCTATCGCGGCCCGGAGCTTCACGCTGATCAGGGGCGAGAACATGACGACGCTCGCCACGCTCGAAGAAGCGCTCGGAACCCTCTACGACGGCGCCAAGAAGGGCCTCTCGATCCAGCGCTACAAGGGCCTCGGCGAGATGAACCCGACGCAGCTCTGGGAAACCACCATGGACCCCGCGAAGCGCCGGCTGCTGCAGGTGCGGTCGAGGACGACGTCGAAGCCGACGACATCTTCACCATCCTCATGGGCGACGAGGTCGAGCCGCGGCGGGAGTTCATCCAGGACAACGCGCTGAACGTGCGGAACCTGGATGTGTAAGAAGCAATCCTCAGAGCAATACGGACTCCATGAGCGACAACAACGACCCCGATCCTCCCCTTCGAGCAGCCGATTCCGGTCACGATCGAAGAGGAGATGAAGCGCAGCTATCTCGACTACGCGATGAGCGTGATCATCGGCCGGGCGCTGCCGGACGTGCGCGACGGCTTGAAGCCGGTGCACCGCCGGGTGCTCTACGGCATGTGGGAGAGCGGCAACCGCTCGGAACAGGCCGTACAAGAAGTCGGCGCGCATCGTCGGCGACGTCATGGGTAAGTATCACCCCCACGGCGACACCGCGATCTACGACACGGTCGTGCGCATGGCCCAGGACTTCTCGCTGCGCTATCCGCTGGTGGACGGCCAGGGCAACTTCGGCTCGGTCGACGGCGACAACCCCGCGGCCATGCGCTACACCGAGGTCCGCCTCACCAAGCTCGCCGAGGAGATGCTCCGCGAGGACATCGACAAGGAGACGGTGGACTGGGGGCCGAACTACGACGGCTCGGAGACCGAGCCGATGGTGCTGCCCGCCCGCGTTCCCAACCTCCTGGTCAACGGCGCCGCCGGCATCGCGGTCGGCATGGCCACCAACATCCCGCCGCACAACTTGGGCGAGGTGATCGACGCCCTGCTGATGCTGATCGAAAATCCGGACGTGACGCATCCGCGACTGATGACCAAGCTCCCCGGGCCGGACTTCCCCACCGCCGGCTTCATCCACGGCCTCGAGGGCATCCGCTCGGCCTACACCACCGGCCGCGGCATCATCCAGCTCCGCGCCCGCGCCGAGATCGAGACCAATGCCAGGACCGAGCGGCAAGCGATCATCGTCACGCGAGATCCCCTATCAGGTCAACAAGGCGAAGCTCATCGAGCACATCGCCGAGCTGGTCCGCGAGAAGAGGATCGAAGGGGTCTCCGACCTGCGCGACGAGTCCGACCGCGACGGCATCCGCATCGTCGTCGAAGTGAAGCAAGGACGACATCCCGGAGATCATCCTCAACTCGCTGTACAAGCTGACGCCGATGCAGACCACCTTCGGCATCATCCTGCTGGCCATCGTGGACAACCAGCCGAAGGTGATGACGCTCAAGGAGCTGCTCTGCCACTTCCTCAACCATCGGAAGACGGTGATCATCCGGCGCACCCGCTACGACCTGCGCAAGGCCGAAGAGCGGGCTCACATCCTGGAAGGCATCCTCAAGGCGCTCGATCATCTGGACGAGGTGATCGCCACCATCCGCGCCAGCCAGACGCCGGCCGAGGCCCGTGAAAACCTGATCAGTCGCTTCGAATTCACCGAGCCCCAGGCCCAGGCCATCCTCGACATGCGCCTGCAGCGCCTGACCGGGCTCGAGCGCGAGAAAGTGGTCGAGGAGTACAAGGAGCTGATGCTCTTGATCGAGCGGCTGCGTGCCATCCTCGGCTCGGATCAGCTCGTGCTGGAGGAGATCAAGCGCGAGCTGGGTGAGCTGCGCGCCGCCTATGGCGACGAGCGGCGCACCGAGATCGTCCCGGAGACGAACGACATCTCCATCGAGGACATGATCGCCGACGAGGACATGGTGATCACCGTCACCCATTCCGGCTACATCAAGCGCTCGCCGCTCTCGCTCTACCGGGCTCAAGGCCGCGGCGGCAAGGGCCGCACGGGGATGGTCGACCAAGGACGACGATTTCGTCGAGCACCTCTACGTCGCCTCGGCCCACAGCTACATTCTGGTCTTCACCGAGAGCGGCCGGGTGCACTGGCTGAAAGTGCACGAGATCCCGGAGACGGGGCCGGCGGCCAAGGGCAAGGCGATCGTCAACCTGCTCAACCTGGAGCCGAGCGAGCGCCTGGCCACGACCGTGGCGGTGCGGGAGTTCCGCGAGGATCGCTACCTGGTCTTCGCCACCGCCGACGGCACGGTGAAGAAGACCGAGCTGTCGGCCTACGCCAACCCACGCGCGGGCGGCATCATCGGCATCAACATCGACGAAGGCGACAAGCTTCTCGCCGTGCGCGAGACGGACGGCAAGAAGGACATCCTCTTTGCCACGGCGAAGGGCAAGTCCGTGCGCTTCCCCGAGAGCGACGTCCGGTCCATGGGCCGCGCCACCTACGGGGTCAAGGGTATCGAGCTGCGCGAGGGGGACCGGGTGGTGACCATGGAGGAGCTGGATCCCCACGGCCAGGTGCTCACCGTCACCGAGCGGGGCTATGGCAAGCGGACGCCGGTCGAGGACTACCGTCTCCAGGGGCGCGGCGGTCTCGGCATCATCAACCTCAAGGTCACGCCCAAGACGGGCGAGGTGGTGGGCGTCCGCTACGTCACTCCGGACGAAGGGCTGATGCTCATCACCCAGGAGGGGATGATCATCCGGCTCAACGTCTCCGGCGTGCGCGAGGTGGGCCGCTCGGCGCAGGGCGTCCGGCTGATGAACCTGGACGAGAACGACCGCATCGTGGCCGTGGCCAAGCTCGCCGAGAAGGACGAGGAGACCGAGATCGAGCTCGCCAAGAGCGACGACAGCCCCATGCCTGCCGAGCTGGAGCTCGAAGCGGCGGAGACCGACGAAGGAGATGAGCTGGAGGTCCTCGACACCACCGGTTTCGAAGACGAGGAAGAGGATGAAGGCGGCCCCGACGAGACCGTGCACTGATCCCGAGGTGCTAACCTAGCCGGAGGGGGATAAAGCCATGAAGTTCTTTCTCGATACCGCGGAAATCAAGGAGATCGAAACCGGCCTCGAATGGGGCATGGTCGACGGCATCACCACCAATCCGTCGCTGATCGCCAAGTCGGGCCGGCCCTATCTGGCCACTGTGCAGGCGATCGCCAGGCTGGTGCCGGGACCGGTCTCGGGCGAGGTGCTGGCCACCGAGTACGACGAGATCCTCACCCAGGGGCGGCGCCTCTCGGGCCTCGCAGAGAACGTGGTGGTGAAGGTGCCGCTGACGCCCGCGGGCCTGCGCGCCGTGGCCACCTTCAAGAAAGAGGGCATCCGCACCAACGTGACGCTCTGCTTCTCCGCCGCCCAGGCACTGCTCGCGGCCAAGGCGGGAGCGGCCTACATCTCGCCTTTCGTGGGCCGGCTGGACGACGTGGCGGAGGAGGGGATGGAGCTCATCGACCAGGTGGTGACGATCTACCACAACTACGGCTTCGACACCGAGGTGCTGGTGGCCTCCGTGCGCCACCCGATCCACATCGTTCAGGCCGCCATGATGGGAGCGGACGTGGCCACCCTCCCGTTCAAGGTGCTGGAGCAGCTCTACAAGCACCCGTTGACGGACGCGGGGCTCGACCGCTTCCTCGCCGACTGGAAGAAGACGGGCAAGAGCTTCGACGAGTAAGGAGAGGCCGCGGGACCGCGTTTGGAATCCGAGTCTCCATCTCCCACGCCGCTGGCCCCGGGCCGGCTGTACCGCTTCGCGTGGGGTCTCTATCTCTTTCTGGCCCTGGCCGGAGCGCTCTGGATCGGCATCCAGCGGGGGATCATCCCCCTCTCCCTGTTCCTGGATACACGCCGTTGGTGGCAGGATCTCGGCCTTGGGGCCGGGGCGGGCCTGCTGCTCCTGGCCGTCTGGTCGGCGGCCGAGCGGATCTTCCCCCTGGCCCGGGAGCTGGAGGCACGGCTCGCCCAGGCGCTCGGACCTTTGACTGGCTCCGAGGCCCTGGCCCTGGCCGTGCTCTCGGGGTTCGCGGAGGAGCTGTTCTTCCGCGGCGCCTTGCAGGGGACCCTGGGCTGGGCGGCGGCCACCCTCCTCTTCGGCCTGCTGCACAGCGGCCCGGGCCGGGCGTTCCGGTTGTGGACGCTGTTCGCCCTCCTCGCCGGCGCCGTCCTCGGCCTGCTGATGGAGTGGCGGGGGAACCTCCTGGGGCCGGTGATCGGCCACTTTCTGGTCAACGCCGTGAACCTGGGACGTCTCGCCAGGCAGAGTGGGGACTCTGCTAGACTGGCTGCGGGCGAGGCCCGGAACGAGGACAAGGAGATCTGAACAGAATGGCTACCGATTCGCAGGACGTGCTCGCGCGTATTGACTCCGAGAAGGAGCAGTATCTCGAGGAGCTCGAAGGACTACATCCGCATCCCCTCCATCTCCACGGACCCGGACTACAAGGCCGAGGTCCAGCGGGCGAGCGAGTTCCTGGTGGGCAAGCTGCGCGCGGCGGGCCTCCAGGCGGAGAGGATCGATACGGCCGGCCATCCCCTGGTCTACGCCGAGTGGCTGGGAGCGCCGGATAAGCCTACGGTTCTTTTCTATGGCCACTACGACGTGCAGCCGGTCGACCCCATCGAGCTGTGGCGCAATCCGCCGTTCGAGCCGACCGTCGAAGGCGACAAGCTGGTGGCCCGCGGCGCCACGGACGACAAGGGCCAGTCCTACGCCCACGTGAAAGGGGTAGCGGCCCTGCTCGCCGAGCGGGGGTCGCTGCCCGTGAACGTCAAGTTCCTGGTGGAGGGGGAAGAGGAGGCCGGGGGCCAGGCGATCGACGCCTATGTCAAGCAGGACGGCGGCAAGCGGCTGAAGGCCGACGCCGTGGTCATCTCCGACTCGTCGCTGTTCGCTCCGGGCCAGCCGTCGCTGATCTATGGGTTGAAGGGCCTCTGCTACGTCGAGATCAAGATCACCGGTCCGAACCGGGACCTGCACTCCGGCACCTACGGCGGCGCGCTGTGGAATCCGCTCAACGCCCTCTGCCACATCGTCGACGGCCTGCGGGACGCGAAGACGGGAAAGGTCCTGATCCCGGGCTTCTACGACGACGTCCGGCCCCTGGAGGCGTGGGAGCGGGAGGAGTGGGCCAAGCTGCCGTTCGACGAAGAGGCCTATCGCAAGGACCTGGGCGTGCCCGAGCTGTTCGGCGAGGAGGGCTACACCACCCGCGAGCGGACCTGGGGACGGCCCACCTGCGACGTCCACGGCATCTTCGGCGGCTACATGGGCAAGGGCGCGAAGACGGTGCTCCCCTCCTGGGGCGGCGCCAAGGTCTCCATGCGCCTGGTGCCCGACCAGGACCCGCAGAAGATCGGCGAGCTCTTCACCCGGTACGTCCAGGCCATCGCGCCCCAAGGGGGTGACCGTCGAGGTGACGAGCCTGCACGGCGCCGATCCGGTGGTGATCGAGGTCGAGGGCCCGATCGTCGACGCCGCCCTGGACGCCATGGAAGAGATCTGGGGGGCGCGGCCGGTGCGCATCCGCGAAGGGGGCTCGATCCCCATCGTCTCGACCTTCGCGACGTCTTGAAGTGCCCGGTCCTGCTGCTGGGGTTCGGCCTCAACGACGACGGCCTGCACTCGCCCAACGAGAAGTTCAACATCAGTCATTTCTACAAGGGGATCTCGATCCGTGGCACGGCTGCTGGATCGCCTGGGCGATCTATGAGGAGCAAGGACAATTTCGAACGCGAGATCAAGTTTCGTTCGGTGGAGCTGGACAAGCTGCGGGATCGCCTGATCGAGCTGGAAGCGGAGCGGGTCGGTCCTTCGGCCTTCGAGGACAACTGGATACTGGACCGCTCGCGAGGAGCTGCTCTCCACCGGCCGTATCCTCCGCCTGCGCACCGACGGCGGGCGGGCGCGCCTCACCTTCAAAGGGCCCCATGCACATCGAAGGCAACGTGAAGGTGCGCGAGGAGCGCGAGATCGAGGTGGGGAGCGCCGGAAGAAGCCCGGGCCCTGTTCGAGAACCTGGGCTACTCCAGTGGTGCGCCGTTATCAGAAGATGCGGGAGGAGTGGCATCTGGGCGGCGTCACCATCGCGCTCGACCACACCCCGATCGGCGACTTTGCCGAGTTCGAGGGCGACGGCGCGGAGACCGTGGCCAAGCGCTGCGGCTTCGATCCCGACAAGGCCGAGCGCCGCTCCTATCTGCGCCTGTACGAGGACTACCTGAAGAAACATCCGGACGCGCCGCCGGAGATGGTGTTCCGGTAGGCGCGGCTCGCCGCGCCCCCATATCATGCAGGGACGTCGCATCCGCGCGCTGGTCCTCGCGGCGGGCTTGGGGACGCGGTTGCGTCCGCTCACGGAGCAAGCTCCCAAGCCCGCTGCTGCCGGTGCGCGGCGTGCCCATTCTGGCCCACCTCCTGACGCAGCTCGCCGCCTTCGGCTGCGAGGCGGCGGCGGTCAACCTCCACCACCTGGGCCATCAGATCCGGCAACGCTTCGGCGATGCGCACGCCGGCATGCCCCTCACCTGGTCGGAGGAGCCGGAGATCCTCGGCACGCTCGGCGCCCTCCATCCATTGAAGGAGTTCCTCGCACCGGCGGACCTGGTGCTGCTGGTCAACGGCGACAGTCTCTGCCGCTGGCCGCTGCGCAAGCTCGTCCGCCGGCACCTGGCGGGAGGAGCGCGCTCGACGCTGCTCCTCGCTTCGCGTCCGGACCCGGCGGTGTTCGGCGGCGGCGTAGGGGTGGATCGCGCCGGGCGCATCCTGTCGTTCCGGCCGGGCGACCCGGAGCGGGGGGCGGTGGCTCGGCGGTACGTCTTCGCTGGTGCCCACGTCTTCGCCCCGGATCTGCTGGCCCGGGTCGGTCCCGCCAAAGCCGACATCGTGCGCGACCTCTACATCCCGATGCTGGCAGAAGGAGAGCCGATCGCCTCGGTGCTCTTCTCCGGGCGCTGGCACGACTTGGGGACGCCGCAGCGGTTCCTCGACGCCACGCTCGACTGGGCGCGGGCCGAGGGTCCCGAGCGACTCTGGCGCCGTTCGTGGATCTCGCCCGAGGCGAGCCTGGGGGCGGGGGCCCGGGCGCAGGCGGTCGTCGATCGAAGCGGGCTCGCGGGTGGGAGAGGAGGCGCGGGTCGAGCGGTCGATCCTGCTGCCCGGGGCGCGGATCGGCAAGGGGTGCGTGGTCCGCGAGTCGATCCTCGGCTTCGGCGCCGCCGTGCCGCCGGGCACCTGGGTCGAGCGGCGGATCATCATGCCCCAGCTCGCCGGCGTCTCTCCGGGGCTCGACGATTCGGTGGTGGGCGGAGCGGTCTATACGCCGTTCGGCCCTGTCAGGGAGGGTAATGGAGAAGGTTGAACCGCTGCCGCCCGTCTGTCATCATGAACATCCGGACCTCTTTCACCCATCCTCATGCCGGCTGACACCACTCCCTTTCGACTCCTCGTCTTCGACTGGGACGGGACGCTGATGGATTCCATCGGCACCATCGTGGCCTGCACGCAGGCGACCATCCGCGAGCTGGAGCTGGGGGAGCTGCCCGAGCAGACCATCCGCGGCTCCATCGGCCTCGGCCTGCGGGAGACGATCGAGATTCTGAGCCCCGGCTGCGACAAGGAGCTTTTCGGCCGCATCCTCGGGTGCTACCGCAAGCACTGGGTCTCCACCTTCCGCGACGCCCCCCTCCTCTTCGACGGGGTGAAGGAGATGCTGCGCGAGCTGGCGGACGCGGGCTATCTGCTGGCGGTCGCCACCGGCAAGAGCCGCCGGGGGCTCGACTATGCCCTGGAGCAGACGGGCCTCGCCGGCCTGTTCCACGTCACCCGCACGGTCGACGAGGCCTTCTCGAAGCCCCACCCGCAGATGCTTCTCGACATCCTCGACGAGCTGGGGGTTCATCCGCGCGAGGCGGTGATGATCGGCGACACCACCTACGACCTGGAGATGGCGCGCAACGCCGGACGCCGTCGGTGGGCGTCTGCTCCGGCGGGCACGGCCGGGAGGATCTGATGCGCCTCGAGCCGCTGGCTTGCCTGGATCAGGTGGTGGAGCTGGCGCCGTGGCTGGCGGAGCGGGGCAGCTCGGTACCGGTCTCGCCGGCTTGAGACCTCGCCACCCCGCTCTCCGGATTACGTCCTCCGGATTATTTCCCCTTCTTCCAGTCCGCCACCATCCCCTCCAAGTCCTTGACCTGCTGGGGATTCGGGGGCTGCTTGGCGGTCTTCGCGGCTGCCAGGGCCTTGTCGCCGTAGGTGGCGGCGCCCTTGGGATCGTTCTTCTTGGCGAGCAGCAGGGCCTTGAGCCGCAGGTTGCCGAAGCTCTCCTGCTGGGCGATAGAGGCATCGATCCAGCGCCCGGCGTCGTCCAGGCAGGTGTTGTTCTGGATGCACCAGGAGGCCGCCCCGAGCGGTGGCTGCTTCGCCTCGTTCGCCTTGCTGACCAGCAGCTTCGGCGTGTCCACCTCGACGGTGAAGGGGACCTTGAGCTTCTCCCACTGGACCACGACCTTGGCGGAGGTGTCCGTGAGGTCCTCGAATTCGAACACCATCCGCTCCCGGAATTCGCCCGGCTGGGGCTTGGCCTGGATGCGCAGGGCGTCGTCCTCCTTCTTGTAGCTGAAGGCGCCCCACTCGTTGGCGTCCTTGCTGAAGATGACGGTCCAGTCGCCCTGGGTGGGGATGGTCTGGAGGCCGTAGGTGCCGGCGGGCAGCTCGTGGCCTTCGACCTTCACCGGCGTCGTGAAGGAGATGGTGGTGTTCTCGTTGGCGCCCGTGCGCCAGACCTCGCCGTAGGGCACGAGCTTGCCCCAGATCTCACGCCCCTTCACACCCGGACGGCTGTAGGTGATGGTGACCTTGGTCACGCCCACCATCTGGGAGATGGTGGCGTTGGGGCTGGGCCGGGGCACGTCGATCTGCTGCGCGAGCGCCGCGCCCGCGACGAGCTGGAGCGCCATGGCACTGGCGATACCGAAAGTTTTCATCCTGGCTCCTCCTTTCGAGCTTGCAAACGAAGCCTTCATTCGCTGTGGAATCTACCAGAGGGATCCCCGGGCTGGGGTAACCGAGGTGTAAAAGCCGAGCTCCCAGAGATGTCGCGTTGTCGAGCGCTGTGACGCGTTCTTTCGAGAGATGGCGCAAAGTCTCTGGATATGCCGCAAAGTATGGAGATGTGACGCGTTGTCTGCCAATCGGTCGCGTTCTTCGTGGAGGCGGCGCATTGTGAGCTGCTGTGACGCAAAACCTCACCATGTGCCGCATAATTTCTGAATATGTCGCATAGTCTTGGGATATGACGCGTTGTTCCGGGATATGACACATTGTTGGGGGATATGACGCATACTGAACCCCTCTAGCCTGCATTCACCAGCGCCGGCTCCGCCTTCATCACCTCGGCTCGCCGCCGCGGAATCCGCTGCAGCCTGCCGCTCCCGCTCCTCGTCCCACTCGGCGGGTGACTGGACCCAACCCTGGAGGTTGCGATGCACCAGGTCGGCGATGAAGCGGATGTGATCCGGCCGGTCGTTCAGGGCGGGGAGGTAGCGGTAGCGCTCGCCGCCGGCATGGAGGAAGATCTCGCGATTCTGCTCGTCGATCTCCTCGATCGTCTCCAGGCAGTCGGCCGAGAAGCCGGGGCAGACCACGTCGAGCTGGCGCAGCCCGGCCTTCGCCAGGGCCGTGATCGTCTTGTCGGTGTAGGGCTTCAGCCACTCCTCCTTGCCGAAGAGCGACTGGAAGGAGACCTGCCATTGCTCGCGGGAGAGCTCCAGCTCCTCGGCGGCTAGCCGGGCGAGCTTGTGGCACTCGCAGAAATAGGGATCGCCGGCATGGAAGTAGCGCTCCGGGATGCCGTGGAAGGAGAAGAGGAGCTTCTCCGGCGGGCCTTCACGCTCCCAGCATCTCGCGGATGCTGGCCGCCAGCGCCCGGATGTAGGCCGGGTCGTCGTGGTAGTGGTGGATGGTGCGGATCTCCGGCACCCACCGCCAGGTCGCGAGCTCGGCGGCCACGGCGTCGATCGTCGAGCCCGTCGTCACCGCCGCGTACTGCGGGTAGAGAGGCAGCACCAGGAGGCGCCGGCAGCCCTTGCCGGCGAGCTCGCGAAGCGCCGATTGGATCGAGGGATTGCCGTAGCGCATGCCGACCGCCACATGGACGGGCGTGCCGATCTCCCGTTGCAGCACCTCTTCAAGCGCCGCGGCCTGGCGATTGGTGATGACGAGGAGAGGCGAGCCTTCGGGAGTCCAGACCTTCTTGTAGAGCGCCGCCGACTTGGCCGGCCGGAAGGGGAGCACGAAAAGATGGAGGATCGTCCACCAGAGGGCCCGCGGCATCTCGATGACCCGCGGGATCGCAGGAGGAACTCGCGCAGATAGCGCCGCAACGCCGGCGTATCCGGCGCGTCGGGCGTGCCCAGGTTGGCCAGGAGGACGCCCACCGCCGGCACCTCCCCGTGCTGGAAGTCGGGTTGGCCGAAGTACTTCATGGCGGGTGGAGATTAACTCAGCAACCCGAACACCTCCCCCACCTGCTCCCAGCCCACCCGCATCAGGAAGGTGTTGTTCCGGCCGTAGGACTTGCTGCCGAGGATGAAGAAACTGGGCTCCGGGTTGGTCAGGGTGTCGGCGCCATGGCTGGTCTGGGTGAGGCAGTCGCCGCCTCGCCGGCGCCCGAACAGCGCGGCGGAGAGCTTCATCGGCCCGCAGGTGGCGTAGCACTCGTGGACCTGAAGCTGGCGGTAGAGGCCGTGGTCGCCTACGGAGCCGGTGAACGAGAGGATGCGATCGACTTCGACCTTCTCCGGACCCGCGGCGTTGCGCAGGGCGACCCGGAGCTGGCCGTTCGGCTTCGAGAGCTGCTCGACGACGGCGCCGCGCCGGACGTCGACGGCCGCCGACGACTCCCGCCGCGAGCGCTGCCGCCGTGGCGGCCAGGCGCGCCCGCTCCGGCAGCGGGTCGCCCGCGACGATGCCCCAGCCGGCTCCAGGTCGCGCAGCGACCAGATCACCCGCGTGCCCGGGGCCTGCTCGGCCAGCCGCGCCAGATCGCGGGCGGCGGTATGCGCCGAGTGGCCGGCGCCCACCAGGAGCATCGTATTGCCTGCCCAATCGGCCTCGTCCTGTGAAAAGTCGGGGATGTGGCGCAGGATCTCGGCCTCGAGGGGCCCCTCGCCGGGGGCGGGGATGCCGCCATCCCCCAGCCGGTTCGGGCTTGCCCCAGGTGCCGGTCGCGTCGATGACGCGGTCCGGCGTCTCCGTCGATTCCCGCCCTATCGTGCGCAAGGAGGAGCCGGAAGGGATGGCGGGCCCGCGTCGGAGTCGAGATCTCTTCATGCTTGAGGAGCCCTTCCCGGCCGATCGAAAGGACGCGGCTCGCCAGGCGAAGATGGGGAGAGATCGCCCCGAGGAAGCCGACGAGGCTCGAAGAGCTCTCCGCGAGGTCACGTCCCGTGGGGCAGGCGGCACCGTCCGGCACCCGGCAAATTCAGTCGCGAGATGGCGGCGCATGCGGGGGGAGACGTTCAGGTCCCAGGGAGTGAACAGGCGGACGTGCCCCCAGGCGCGGACGTTGCCGGCGACGCTCGGTGCCGCCTCATAGAGGGTGAAGGGGAAGCCTCCGTCGAAGGCGGCGAGGGCGGCTTCCAGGCCGGTGGGGCCGGCTCCCAGGATGGCGATGCGAGGCTTTTCGGTCATCATCTCTCTCCTGATCGATCTACCTAGAAGCGTCTAGAAGCGGGAAGCCGCCTTTTCCCGGGCGGGCAGGATTTCCAGGCAGGTGGTCCACCAGCCCGTGAGGATGGTCGCCACGAACTCCTCGGGCAACCCCTCGCGGCGCATCTCGGCGGCCAACCCCGGGTGATCGTAGCGCAGGGGCAGGAGCTCGACGCCGAGACCATTCTCCGGGGCCTCCAGCATCGCGTACCAGACGTGGGTGTTGCCGTCGTTGGCCGGCCGGCCGATGACTCCGACGTTGACCACGTCCCGTCCCGAAGGGAGGCGCCGGTGCCATTGGAGGCCGGTGTGGGTGCAGAGGATGCCGTCGCAGCGGTTCTGGTCCAGGAGGACTTCGAGGAACGGCGCCGGCGAGGTGCTGGGAAGAGGAACTCGTTGATCCGCCGCGGCGAGCCGTGGACCAGGAGCAGCTCGCGCGTCCCCGACCCGCACCCGGCGCCGGCGCGGGGAGCGTGCCCATCCAGGCCTTGAAGCCGGGCGAGCAGTTCGCTCCGTGTAGCGGTAGGAGATCTCCGCGAAGTGGTTGTCGCGCGGGTCGGTGTAGCCGCAGTTGCAGTCCTCGCGGCCCGAGGCGAGCGACTCCTCGTAGTTGCCCTGGATGCGCGCAGGACTCCCCCCTGGGCGCAGGAGCGGCCGGACTTCTCGGGATTCGGGCCGAAGGCGCCGAGGTCGCCCAGGCAGTAACGCCTCGGCCCGCGCGCTGGCGGCTCTTCGAGGAGCGCGGCCGAGCGCGAGGTGGTTGCTGTAGACCCCGCCGAAGACGGCGATGCGGGAGAACGGCCCCTCGACCGGCGTGGGGTCGTGACCCGCTGCCCGATACTCCCGCAGAGCAAGATG
>CAVQIV010000022.1:0-367203 GCA_963712665.1 Thermoanaerobaculaceae bacterium
GACGCGAAGGATGAGGGACTTTCACTCATCGCGACCTGGGAACAACAATGTCGAGCTGCTCTTCCGCGGTCGCGACGACGAGCTCAGCGTTGGCCCTGATCTTTTCGACCATCGACATCTCATCGCTCATCCGTGGTCTCCTCTCGTGTGCCCAGTTGATTCTAGACCATTTCTCTCCGGTCTCGCCACGACCGTTGCGACAGGCGCTGGCGAGGCGTTCCATCTTCGTGGGCTTCAGGCCATTCCGATTCGCTACTTGTGCTTGATCAGGAACCAGGGCTTGCCGCAGCGCGGGCAATCCATTCCGCTCGCGGTCACTTGGGTCTCCTGGACGGCGATGGTCGCGCCGCACGCGCTGCAGCGCACCCGCAGATTGGCCACTACGGCTTCGAGCTTGTCCTTATCGCTCGAGGGGAGTAAATTCGCCATCAATCTCGAGAAGTCCTCGGAGCTGACCACTTTCCCCTGAAAGGCTCGGCTTCGATGACCGTTCTCGGCCGGCGACCGAACATGGCTTCGAAGGCGCCACTGGCCACGAAGGCCGCGCGGCCGGAATCGGCCGGTCCGGTATCCTGAAGGGATGGACGCTTACCGGTTTTGGCGTAGTCCTGGAAGTGTTTCGCCGCCTTGGAGCGGTCTGCTTTGAGGAACGCCATGCAGTCCTCGCACACAACCCAATCGGATTCCGAGCTGGACATCTGGCGGAGAAAGCCGGGCAGAGCGCGTTCCACTTGTTCGGCAGTGTTCGGAAGCAGCTTGAAAGCCCGCTTCCAGTATCCGGGATCATAGACCACCTGGCTCGTGGATAGAATGTAGCCTTGTCCTCGCTTCATTGCTTTGCTGCAAATATCACAGTTCATTTCAATCCCTCCTTGACTCCCAATGGCGTGTCCCGATCTGAGCCATGTTCAAGGCGGATCAGGAGTCGAATCATCGACCTCGTGCCTTCCAACTCTCCGCGCGCGGCTGTCAGTGCATGGCCGTCGATCAGCGACCGTGCTTCTTCGGCGACCGCCAGCGCATCGGAAGGGCTGCCGCCGCGCGCGGTCAGCCTGGCCCGGCCCAGGAGAGCAAACGCCGTGCTGGCAGGATTGCCCAAGCCGCGGAAGATCTGCTCACACCTTCGGTACAGACGCATGGCTTCTTCCCCACGTCCTTCGCGCTCGGCGATCCCTGCCTGACCGCCCAGGGCGTCTCCCAGCAAGGTGAGATCGCCGTGCCGCTCGTACAGCGCCTCACTCTTCAGGTAGCATGCCAACGCGCCTTTCAAATCGCCGCGCTGCCGAAGAACGTCTCCCTGATTTCCCAACGCATAGGACACGCCGACGAGATTGCCCTCCGCCAGATACCGGCGTTCAAGCTCCTGGAAAAGCGGCATCGCTTCGTCGAAGCGCCCGCGCGAGTACAGGATCTTGGCCCGGCCCGTCAAAGCGGCCGTCTCGATTTCGGGATCTCCCAATGCCGCCGCCATCCTGCTCGCCTCTGTGTAGAGCGCTTCGGCAGCATCCAGATGCATCCGCATATATTCGATATCCGCCATGCCGATCAGCGTGGAGACTTGTTCCTCCTTGTTCCCCAGCTTTCTATACACCTCGTAAAGCTCTTGTTCCAGAGCCCACGCCCGGTCGAGCTCACCTCGCTGATAGTAGATGACCGCCAGCTTCTCCAGGGAACCGCCCAGCCGTTGAAGGTTACCGTTCCTGCGGAAGCGGTCGGCCAGAATCTCATGGATCGCGGCGGCCTCGGCCGGATAGCCGGTATGATCCAGCAGCATCGCGACCGCGGCGGCCGAGAGCACATGGCGTTGCGGAGCCTCGATCACCGGACGGTAGGTCGCAACCGGAGTGAAGCTCGAGTTGCTTTGCAGCTCGCCCCAACAGGAAACCGCCTGGTAGCTGTCATACAGCATGAGTCTTTCCAAGAGCTCCAGATCGGACAGGAGCTCGTGCAGCCTCTGCCAGTCCTGCGCGCGAACGAGCTGCCACGGGAGCTCCTCATCGGCGTGCTCGGACAAATAGCGCAACGGGTCGAAGTAATCTGCCAGCCGCAGGTGCGCCTTGCGCTGGCTGGCTTCGTCCGCGAGATATTTGTCGCGGACCGCCTGCCGCAAATAAGGATGCCCAAAGGTCAACATGCCTGAGCGATTGACCAGGGCAGTCTCCACCGCCAGAAAGAACGGAGCCCAGAGCGCCTGTGGCAGCGGCCCACCTTCTGTCCCGAGGATCTCGCGCAGCTCCTGTTCCGAGAGACCGCGACGGGCAGCCCACAACAGGCTCAGCGCCTCACGGGTCAGCCTTTGCCGGCCGCGATCATAGTCTTGCTCGTAGCGATCGAGGATCAGGTTATAGAGCTGCGAAATGTCTGGCGCCTGCAGATAGGTCTGGATCCGCTCGTCCAGGCGCTCGTACACGCCGAACAGGCGCAGCTCGTCCAAAACGAGTTGCAGGAATAGTGGATTCCCGGTCTGTGCCGCGGCGGCGATGCGCTCCCGGCGCGGTGCGTCGAGTTGCTTGGCGAAGAGGGCCAGGTAATCCTCGATCAACCGCTGCCGTTCGGTGGACCGGAGAGGCTCCACGACCAACGCCGGCCACCCGCGCTTTTCAATTGCTTCCAGCGAGCGCCCGGCCAGTGTGGAAAGGATCAGGCGAACCTTCGGTGGTAGCAAATCGGGCAGCCAGACCAGGTCCGGTGCACCATCGCGATCGTCGAGTTGGTTGAGAGCATCCAGGACCAGAATCACTCGGCCGCGTGCGGCTGCCATGTTCAACCAGTTGGGGAAGGCGCTGCGTAACGCCGCCGGCTGCTCCGGTATCTCCTGTGGGAGGCCAAAGTGCCGTTTGAGCTCCTGGAGAATGCGCCGCAGCATTGCAGCCCAGTCGGTGCTTGCGTGCGTGACGCCAATGAAATGTAAGACGACCAGCTCACCCGGATGCTCGGCCTGGAAGTGCCTTGCCCAGTTGGCGAGCAGGGCTGACTTCCCCGCACCAGACTCGCCCAGGATCACGAGCGGCGGGCCGTCCCCTCCCGCGAACGCGGTCAAGCGATCAAAAGTTTCCTGCCGTCCGACGTAGACTCTGCATCGTCTTTCGGCAAAGACCTGATGCTCGGCAGCCTCCTGGTCGAGGAAGTCTGGCTGCGAGCCCTGCGGGTACAAGCGCTCGATGACCGCAGTCAAGTCCTGCAAGACCCACTCTCCGAGCTCGACCGGATCGCGATAATTCTCCCTCAGCGGCAAGCCGCTCTTCCGTATGCGGTCTTTGAGGTCTGCCAACTGGCGGTGACGGGCGAGTGTTTCCTGGAACGAGGCTTGCTGATCAGGCGGCAGGGTCCCGACGTAGGCTGGATCGCGAAAATAGAAAAAAGCATACTCAGCCGTCCGCGGGTCGTTGAGTGCGCCGTGCAGGATCTCCAGCTCCGTGACCGACTTTCCCCGGTGCTCAGCCAGCCACGGCTCCTTGGCGACCAACTCCTCGGGAATTTCATCCGGGACCCAGCCGTAACGTTCGCCGAGAAGGCCGATGAAATACGGCCGGCAGCGTTGGATCGCCTCCAGGCAGAGAGGAAGAGCCTCCCCTTCTCTGGATTGTTCGGCTGTGATCCCCCAGCGCAAGTCTACTTCTCCCCACGTCACCCCCCTCCTTTCACAAAGATGGCGCAACTGTGGGAAGAAAACCTTGGCCAACTCGTCTCGCTCCGTTTGCATATCGCGAAACGTCGACGACACGAACACTCGCACGACTCGCTGCCCGGGATCAGGAAAGGATGTAGGCATGCCGGTCTTCACCTCCCAAGAGCGTGAAGCGCTCGAGCTCAGTGTAGCTCAAGAGTGTCTGTGTGCCATCCTGAAACCAGCCCCCCTCTCCCAGACATTCTGCCTGTTCTGGGAATTCGGAACGCAGGTCGTCGAGGTTCCAGAGCACATCGACGTGCGGAGTGGGCTCCAAAGAAATGTACGCGAACCACACACGCCGGGTGGTATGTCAACGCACGAGCCAACCGAGGGTTTCTCTGCTTGGTACTCGAATTCACGAAGAATCCAGTCTCCTCGTCCACCTTCGCGTTCGTGCGTGGAGAGATCGGACCATGACTTGGTTGCCGGCATGTGGAATGCCCATCCCCGAGTCGCGACACAACTCACACGACTTGCGGATAGATATCCCGAGATCTCTCCCCTTTCAGCTCGATTGAACAGCGCCCAGTCTTCTTCTTGGTGAAAGGCTCGGTAAATGGTGAAGTCAGATTTTGGCCCGAGATCACGGACAGAATGACTAAGAGTCAACTCAGGGCCAGGCGCTCCGACCTGCCACGCAACCACATCGATTGCAACGCCCGTCGCTGGTAAATTACCTTCATTCTTAACGGTCAACTCGAACCCACCGATACGCAGACGGAGACTGACATTCAACTTCGGCTTGTCGACGTCTGCCCTCCCTGCCGCCGATCTTGAAGCTTCCGGCCCATCCTGTTCTGTCGCGTGCTGCGGCGTCCGGGCAGGACTGGCATCGGGTAGGATTCGGGGAAACCAAAGAAGAAGCAATACCCCGGCAAAAGCACAATGGATCTTGAATCCAAGCCGGCTAATCCGTGCGGGCTGACCGCCTGCAATCACCCAGTTGACTGTGCCGACCCGAACCCAGATGGCTGCGCCCGCCCAAGCCAACAACAGCAGCAGCGACCCAACAAACGTGACCTTGGGGGAGAAGACCTCGTGCGCATTGACAAGCGCATCCAAGAGACTCCCCAAGGCAAGAACCGCTACGAGGACGTAAGCGATTGTTGTCAGCGCAAGCTGGTGAATGGGCCGTTTCACGATCCTATTGATAATACGCCGGTTCCTAAACCTCGTCAATGCCTTGGATGCCGAGCGATGAGGGCTCCGTAGTCAACCCGCATCGGCCAGCCTCTTTGCGGGAGGCTAAAGGGTTCAGGGATAAAGTTTGAAGGCAGTGGCGGCCGGGAAAGGGCTTTCTCCCGGCCCAAAAGACTTTTTGGCGGCAGAATTGGTGAGCAGGAGCGAGGAAAAAGTCTTTGGCCGCGGCAATAGGTCAATTCTCCGTCGAAATGACTCCCGATCCCAGTCGAAGAGTCTTTCCCGGAGAGGATTGACCAATTCCCCCGGGGAAAAGACTTTTCCCGTTCCAAAAGGTCTTTCCTCCGGCTCGGGAGGCTTTTGTCCCAGGCTCTCCCTTTGTCGTATAGACTTTTGGTTTGATGAGCGGTCGAGAGCATCAGGGTCAGGCGCTTCAGCGACGTAGCGAGGAGCTGTCGATCCTCAACGACGTGGCGCGGGCGTTGAATGCGTCGGTGGATCTGCCGGCGATGCTGGCGCGGGCTTTGGAGAAGGTGGCGGAGCTGTTGGGGTTGAGCACCGGGTGGGTGTTGCTCTTCGACGAGTCCTCGGGCGAACCCTATCTCGCCGCGGCCCAGAACCTACCCCCGGGTCTGCGCGAGGAGCCGCGGTTCATGGCGGGATGGTGCTATTGCCTCGAAGCGTTCCGCGACGGCGATTTCGATGGGGCGGCCAACGTCGGCGTCGTCTCCTGCTCGCGGCTGCGCAAGCTCGCGCTGGCCAAGGGGAAGACGGCGGGGCTGCGCTATCACGCCAGCGTCCCGTTGGAGGTGTATGCCGGCGATGGCGGGCTCAAGCGGCTGGGGATTCTCAACGTGGCCGGCCCCGAGTGGCGGGAGCTCGACGGCGACGAGCTCAATCTGCTGCGGACGATCGGCGACATGCTCGGGGTGGCCGTCGAGCGGGCGCGGCTCCACGCGCGGCGGCTGGAGTCGGTGCAGACGGAGGAGCGCAATCGTCTGGCCCGTGAGATTCACGACACCATTGCGCAGGACCTCTCGGCCATCGCCTTTCAGCTCGAAGCCGCCGAGGCGCTCCTCGCCCAGGGAGCGGAGCCGGAGCGCGTGCAGCGGAGCGTCACGGCTGCGCTCGATCTCGCCCGCAAGGGGCTGGACGAGGCTCGGCGCTCGGTGCTCGACCTCCGCGCTGCACCGCTCGAGGGACGGACGCTCCCGGCGGCTCTCGAGGCGCTGGTGGCGGAGGTGAATCTCCAGAGCGGCAGCGCTCCGATCATCACCTTCGAGGCCGGGGCCGATCCCATTGCGGTTTCGCTGCCGCCCGCCGTGGAGGTCGGTCTCTATCGCATTGCCCAGGAGGCGCTCCAGAACGCGGTGCGTCATGCGGACGCCGCGCACGTCCATCTCCGTCTGGAGGTCGCGACCGGCGAGGTCCGCCTCATGATTGAGGACGATGGCAAGGGTTTTTCGATCGAAGACGCCTCCGGGAAGCCGGCTGCCAGCCGTTTCGGTCTCGTGGGGATGCGCGAGCGGGCGCGGCTTCTCGGCGGCAGCTTTCAGATCGAGAGCTCAGCCGGCGCCGGCACGCGGGTGACGGCCGAGGTCCCACTTCCCCACCGATCCCGCGTATGAATCCCATCCGCATCCTCCTGGCCGACGATCATCCGGTGGTCCGCGACGGGCTCGTGGCCATGCTCTCCACGCAACCGGATTTCCAGGTGGTCGGCGAGGCGGGCACCGGGGCCGAGGCCGTGGCGCAGGCGGCGCGGCTGCGGCCGGACGTGGTGCTCATGGACCTGGAGATGCCGGCGCTCGACGGCATTGCGGCGATCCGCCGGTTGCGCGCTGCCGATCCAGCCGTGCAGGTGGTGGTGCTGACGGCGTTCGACACCGACGAGCGGATCGTCGGAGCGCTTCAGGCCGGCGCGCAAGGCTATCTGCTGAAGGGTGCGCCGCGAGCGGAGATCTTCACCGCCATCCGGGCGGTGAGCGCCGGCGGCGCGCTCATCCCGCCCGTCGTGGCCTCGAAGCTGCTGCGGCAAGTCCGGGCCGCGGAGGATCCGGACGCCCTCACGGCCCGCGAACGCGAGGTGCTGGGGCTGGTAGCCATCGGGCTTGCCAATCGCGAGATCGCCGCGCGCCTTGCGATCAGCGAGCGGACGGTGAAGTTCCACGTCAGCTCCGTGCTTTCGAAGCTCGGCGCGAAGAACCGCACCCAGGCGGTGCGGTTGGCTCGGGACCGGGGTTTCATCCCCAGGGGATGAGGGCCCTCTACCCCTTCATCTCCGCCGGCGAATACAGCAGGTCCAGGAGCTGCTTCTCCACCACCCGGAACTCGGAGGCCGATTTCAAGGCCACGTCGCGGACGGGGAAGTAGGGGACGTCCACTTTGTGTAGGATGCGCGCCGGCCGGGGGAGAGGACGTAGACGGTGTCGGCCAGGTAGACGGCTTCGGAGACGTCGTGGGTGACGAAGAGGATGGTGTTGTCTTCGCTGCGCGAGACGTCGAGGAGGAGGCTCTGCATCCCCCAGCGCGTCTGGGGGTCAAGCGCGCCGAAGGGCTCGTCCATGAGCACGACCTTGGGACGGTTGATGAGCGTGCGGGCGATCGCCACGCGCTGCTTCATGCCGCCCGAGAGGTCTTTTGGATAGCGGTCGGCGAACTCCGCCAGGCCCACGGACTTCAAGTACTTCTCCGAGCGCTCGTGGCGCTCCGCCTTGGGCACTCCCTGGAGGCGCAGGCCATACTCCACGTTCTCCCGCACGGTGAGCCAGCCGAAGGAGGTGTAGGCCTGGAACACCATGCCGCGGTCGCGGCCCACGTCCGTCCACCGGTTTGCCCTCGAGCAGGACTCCCCCTGAGTGGGCGCGAGGAGTCCCGCGATGGACTTGAGGATCGTCGACTTGCCGCAGCCCGAGGGACCGAGGAAGACGACGATCTCCCCGATCCGGGTTTGTCCGCGATGTCGAAGGAGACGTCGCGCACCGCCTCGGTGCCGTTGCCCGCGCGGTCGATGTAGGTGACATGGAGGTGCGACACCCGGAGCTTGGGCGTGCCTTCGAGCGGCTCGTGGCGGTAGCTGCCCGGGTGATGATCCTTGGTGGGGACGGTGACGGCGACCGTCCCCGGCTCGCCCGAGGCGGGGGATACCTGGGGGGCTTCGGGCTCGCTCATGCCGCTTCCCTCCAGCGGAAGAGTGTGCTGCTCAGCAGGCGGATGATGAAGTCAGTGAGCAGGCCGATGCCGCCGATGACCAGCAGGCCGGCGAACGACCAGGAGGCCTTCTGGTGCGTGCGCGCGAGCTCCACCATGTAGCCCAGCCCGTGCTCCGGATTGACCGCCTCGGCGAGGATGACGTAGGTCCAGGAGATGGCGTTCATCACCCGGAAGGAGTCGAAGATCTCGGGCAGGGCCGACGGGCAGGAGCACGGTGCGGATCACCTGCCAGCGGGACGCTCCCAGGGTGAGCGCCGTCTGCACCAGCTCTTCGGGCACCAGCCGTATGGCCGAGACCACGACCGGCAGCAGGTAGACGAACACGCCCAGGAAGAGGAAGGCGATCTTCTGCTTCTCGTAGATCCCGAACCACAGGATGAGGAGCGGGATGAAGGCCGAGATCGGCATGTAGCGCAGCGGCGCCACGATGGGCTCGAAGAAGCGGTTGACGGGCTCGAACGCGCCCATCAGCACGCCGAGCGGCAGCGCCACGGCCGAGGCGAGCAGGAAGGCGAAGACGATGCGCTCGCGTGGAGATGAGGATCGCAGCCCCAGAGGTCGTACTGGAGGAAGAGCTGCAGCGTGCCCCGCAGCGCCTCGGTGGGCGACGGCAGGAAATCGGGCGGCGCGAAGTTGCCATAGCTCAGCAGACACCAAGCCGCCGAGCACCAGCAGCGGCGGCGACGAACGCCCAGCGCTAGTCGCGGTGGCCCGCGGCAGCGGCTGGCGGAGAGCGAAGAGCGCTGGATTTCCGGTCGTGCCATGGCTTACTGCGTCGCCAGAACGACCTTGATGTCGGTGCGGCGGTTGAGCTGGCGCCCGGCTTCGGTGGCGTTGTCGGCCACCGGGTTGGAGGCGCCGTGGCCGATGGTCTGGAAGCGGGCCGCCTCGATGTTCGGGAAGTTCTGGAGGATGTAGTTCTTCACCGCCAGCGGCGCGCCGCTCGGAGAGCGTCATGTTGCCCGTCAGCGAGCCGGTGGCGTCGGTGTTGCCTTCGACGCGCAGGTAGGTGTTGCCGAACGAGGTCATGGTCTCGCCCAGCGTGTCGAGCACGAAGTAGGAGCCGGCCATGATCTCGTCCGAGCCGGGCGTGAAGTGGATCTGGATCTGCTTGTTGATGATCGCGCGGTCCTTCTCCGACGGGGGCTTGGCCGCGAGCGTGGGCTCCTCGACCTTCTGCCCCGGGTAGGCGGCGGCCAGCGCCTGCGAGGAAGCGGGAGTCGGCCCAGTCCTTGGCGTCCACCGTGCGGGTCACCAGCCCCTTCTTGCGCCAGATGACGAAGGCGGTGTCGAACAGGGTCTCGTAGTGCGCCTTGCCGCCGGCCAGGCCGTAGAACTGGGCGTTGTCGGCGTACGGGGTGAGCTTCAGTCCCGAGAGCATGCCGGAGACCGTGTCCGTAGTCGAGCTTCAGGGCCTTGCCGACCAGGGCGTAGGAGCCCTGGCGGATCGTTCTTGATCATGTCGATGCCGTCGAACCAGCCGTGGACGAAGTCGCGCACGGTGTCGGGGCCTGGTCGATCACGTCCTGCCGCGCGCACCAGCGTGTCGGCGATGATGTTGGTCGCCGCTGTGGTCGAGACCAGCACGTGCGCCTCGTCGCCCCGCGCCTCCACGGCGCCGGAGAGGTCCGGCTCCCAGGTCACGGCGGCGTCGACCTGCTTGGCCTTGAACGGCGGCGGCGGCGGCCGGCGCGTCCTGGGTGAAGATGATGTTCTTCTCGATCGCCGACCGGTCCTGCGGGCGACAGGCCCGACTGGGCGAGCAGGTAGAGGAGCAGGAAGTGCGACGGCGTGAACTGGGTGCAGGCGACCTTGTGCCCCTTCAGGTCCTCGATCGACTTGATGGAGGCGAGCGAGACGATGCCGTCGCCGCCGCGCGACCAGTCCTGCATGATGATCGACTTGGCCTTCTGGCTCTGCTCGGCGAGGATCGAGGCCTCGCGCGCCCAGTTGTCGACCGTGTCCCACATGATGTCGACGTCGCCCTTGCGGAAGGCCGCGAGCTTGGCGGCCGGGTCTTCGATGCAGCACGAACTTCACGTCCAGCCCGTACTTCTTGGTGTAGCTGGAGCCCGGGTTGGGATCGAGCCCGCCGTTGAACACGATGCCGGGCGAGTGGCCGGCCCAGGTGTTGATGGCGACCACCAGCGGCCGGTCGAGCTTGCCACTGCCGCCCAGGCTGGTGGACGGAGAGACCCCTTCAGAGCCCTTGTTGCGCTCGGGATCGGCCGGGGCATTGCCGAGAGCGCTGAAGTCGTCCTTGCTCACGGCTTCCGTCTTTGCCGGGCCGTTCTTGCCGCCGGTGGCCCAATTCTTGAGGCCGGGAGCGAAGCGGCGGACGGCGAAGAACGCCGCCACCAGCAGGGCCAGAACGATGATCACCTTCCCCAGGGGGGTGAGCTTCATTTTCTCTTCTCCTTATTTCAGGCCGGATTCAGGCCGGGCCGATGCCCCCCACGAGCTGGTCCATGGCAGGCTTCAACGAGTCCACGAAACGTTCGGTCTCGACGATCTGCTCCACCACGGCGCCCATGTAGCTGGCGACCTCGGTCGCGCTGAACTGCGAGGCGCTGACCCGGCCGAGAATGACTTCGAATACGTCGGTGAAAGCGCCCAGTTGCGCCACCACCATCTGGTCGCGCTTCTGGCATTCGAGCAGCAGCTCGCGCTGCTTTTCGAGGATTCCTATGTGCCACTGGCGAGTGCGGGCCGTGGCCGGCTCCTTCTCGGCCAGATCCTTCAAGGTCTTGCACTTGGCGTCCACCTCGGCGAGCCGCTTCTCGACGCTGGGCAGCGCCGTCCCCGCCGTGGGGAAGGGGCGCACGGCCTGGAGCCTCGAGTCCCGCCGGGCGCCGCCGCCCGCCTGGGCCTGGACCTGCGGCGGCAGCGGCGGCGGCCCCGGCTGATCCGAGACGGAGTCGGCCGCCGGGCGGATGTTGGCCAGGATCTGGAGATAGGCCACCCGCTCGCGCACGAAGTTCAGGTAGGTGGTGAGCATATACCCAAGCTGCTGAAGGATGCTGCCCTTGGTGACGTCGTCCAGGTCGCTGCGGTCGGCGAAGACTTTGACGACGCGGCCGCGGATTTCCATCAGGCGGCGGTAGCTCGACATGTAGTCCGGCAGCAGGCCGGCGCGGACCCACTGCACGACCGGGCTCTCGCCCAGCATGGCCTCCACCCGCTGGCGCAGCACCTCGCGGTCCTGCTCCGCCTTGGCCTCCCGCTTGCGGCGCTCCTCCTCCTCGATCTGCTTGATGTAGCGATCGCCAGTGGCCGACAGGCCCACCCAGCCGGTGGCGGCCAGCCCCCAGAGGATGAGGGGCAGGGGGTTCCAGAGCACGGCGGAGGCCGCCAGGCTGACGGCGCCTCCCACCAGGTTCCCCGGCGACTGGAGGGCCTTGGCGATGCTCTTCTTGAGCAGAGTCGTCTTGTCGATGGGCATCGTCAGAGGTTCGGGAACCGGGACCGGATCTCCCGCCGGAGGGGATTCTACAACGGGCGAGGGGAAAGCGGCCTGGGTGCCCCACACCCTGGAGTGGCCGGAGGGGCGAAACGATTTCCCTGGCGGGAGCGAAATGGAATCGCCCCGGGAGCCACTTCCAGCGAAGACCACTGAGAAGGAGCTCCCGTGCGCGAAGCCCGCCGCCTGCTCTCCCCCCTCCTCCTCCTCGGAGCCCTCGCCTCTCCGGCAGGGGCTCTCACTCCCGCTCAGGTCCCCAGCCCCCGGCCCGACGGCTGGGTCACGGACCTGACCGGCACTCTGCCCCTCCAGACCGTGACCGAGCTCAACCAGATGGGCGATCGGGTCGAATCCGAGACCGGGGCGGGGATGGCCGTGGTCGTGGTCGCCTCCACGGACGGCGTGCCTGCCCGCGATCTCGCGGTCCGCCTCTTCAGCGCCTGGCGCCTGGACGAGAAGAAAGCCGGCGAGCAAGGTAAGGGCCTGCTCCTCTTCGTCTCCCTCAACGAGGGGACGACCGAGATCGTCCTCGGCGACGGGCTCCGCGATCCGGCCCGGGCGCGGGAGAGCGCGGTCCTGATCCAGAAAGAGATCGAGAAAGGGATCGGCGGCGATGCGGCCGGAGCCATCCGCCAGGGGGCAACAGCCTGTGCGGGGCGGCTCCTGGGGGCGAACGTGGCCATGCCGGCAGCGCTGGCGGTCCTCTCCCCTCCCGATGTCCCCGCTGTCGAGCCCCCTCCCCTGCCGTCGCCGACCTCCTCTATCAGCGGCGACGGCCTGCTGCGGTTCGGCCTGCTGGCGGGTCTGCTCCTCGCCTTCTCCACGATCGCTCTGCTGCTCCTCAAACCCCGCTGCCCCCGCTGCCACCAGACCATGACGCGGCTCGACGAAGCCGTGAACGATCCCCGGCTGGCGAGATCCGAGACCTTCGAAAGGCTGATCCGCGGCGACGGTCACGGCGTCTGGGTCTGCTCCGCCTGCGGCGAGACGCAGGAGATCCGGCGCCGGCTCCTGTTCCAGTCCTCGATCCGCACCCTGGAGCCGGTGCGGATCAAAGAGGCCACCGGGAGTTGGTGACAGGGGAAGTGAAGGGACCTAAAGGACTGCAGGGACAGCAAGGACTCCAGAGACCCTGAAACTGCTTCCCTGTCCTTGAAGTCCCTGCTGTCCTTGCAGTCCCTGGGGTCCTTGCAGTCCCTGGGGTCCTTGATATCCTGAGAGCCCAGGGCCCGGACGCCCAGGAATCGAGGAGAGACCACCATGCCGCCGTTGACCGGCTCCCAACGAAAATATCTGCGGGGATTGGCCCATTCCCTGAAACCCGTGGTCCACGTGGGACGCAACGGCGTCACCGATCCGGTGCTGCGGGAGATCACAGAGGCGCTGGACGTTCACGAGCTCATCAAGGTGAAGCTCGTCGATCCCCAGGGGCGCAAGAAGGAGCTCGCCGAGGAGATCGCGGAGCGCTCGGGCGGTGCGGCCGTGGGCTTGGTGGGCAACGTGGTGACCCTCTATCGCCAGCATCCCGATCCCGAGAAACGCCTGATCGAGATCCCCTGAATTTTTTGGGGGCATGGCCGGGGGCATGGACCAGTTCGACGTCGCCGTGGTGGGAGCAGGAGTCGCGGGCCTCGCGGCAGCCGGAGAGCTCCGGCGGCGCGGCCTGCGGACGGTGGTGCTCGAAGCCCGGGACCGCGTGGGCGGGCGCATCCTCACCTATCACGACGAGCGCGTGCCCGTGCCCATCGAGCTGGGCGCGGAGTTCCTCCACGGCGACACGCCGGAGACCGATCGCATCCTGCGCGAGGCCGGCCTGCTGGCCCTGGATCTGGCGGGCGAGCACTGGCGGGCCGAGAACGGCCGCATCCTCCCCCACCAGGACCTGTGGTCCAAGATCGACCGCGTGCTGCGCCTCATCGATCCGGACAAGCCCGACGAGTCCTTCGCCGACTTCCTGGCCCGCCGGCCCGGCGGCAGGTCGCGGGCCCGGGACCGCAAGGCCGCGCTCTACTTCGTCGAGGGCTTCAACGCCGCGGATGCCCGGCGGCTGAGCGCGAAATCGATGGCCGCCAGCGCGTCGGCTCGTCGCGCGGGCCGGGTCGTCTCCGGCTACGACCGCATGGCGGAGTGGATGGCCCATCGCCTGGAGGAGGACGTCCATCTGGAGACGCCCGTCACCGGGATCGAGTGGAGCCGCGGCCAGGTGGAGCTCCAGATCCAGCCGCGGGCGGACGCGGACCTGCCGCCGCGGATCTCGGCCCGGGCCGCCATCCTCACCCTTCCCATTTCGGTGCTCAAGGCGCCGCCCGAAGAGCCGGGAGGTCTGCGCCTCCATCCCGACGTGCCGCGGGTGCGGCAGGCCCTGGACCGGCTGGAGATGGGCACGGCCCTGCGCCTCGTCGTCTGGTTCCAGGACCTGCCGTGGACCCGGCCGCTCCCCGGGCTGGCGAAGGGGACGAACCGGAGAAGCCGGAGGAGCCTCGAGCGCCTGGGCTACCTTCACACCGCGGACCCTACCTTCAGGGTCTGGTGGTCCGCCTACCCCGCCCGGGTGCCCCTGGCCGTGGCCTGGAGCGGCGGCCCGGCCGCCGAGGCTCTCGCCCGCCAGAGCCGCTCCACCATCGAGGACACCGCCCTGCACGGCCTCGCCCACCAGCTCGGCGTCTCCCGCCGGCGCATCGACTCCGCCGTCCTCGACCTCTGGATGCATCCCTGGCACGAGGACCCCTACTCCCGAGGCGCCTACAGCTACCCCCTGGTGGGAGGAGCCGACGCCGCCCGCCACCTCGCCCGTCCCGTGGAAGGCACCCTGTTCTTCGCCGGCGAAGCCACGGACTCTGAGGGGAGGAACGGCACCATCGAAGGGGCGCTCGCGAGTGGGCTGCGGGCTGCGAAGCAGGCGGCTTCGATGCTGGGGGGGTGAGGTGCGTGCTATTTTGGTCCTGCCTGAATCGACCCTGTTCGAAGGAGAATCCGATGCGTGTATCTGCCATCTTCTGGCTGCTCTTCGTTCTGAGCCTCGCTCCGGCCGAGGCGGGCGGCCCGCTGTCGTATCCCGAGACCCACCGGGTGGAGCAGAAGGACACTTATCACGGCGTCACGGTGGAAGACCCGTACCGCTGGCTGGAGACGGACGTGCGGCAGTCGCCGGAGGTGCGGAGCTGGGTGGAGGCAGAGAACCGGGTCAGCTCGCAGTATCTGGCGGCCATCCCCGAGCGCAAGGCGATCCAGGAGCGGCTGACCCGGCTGTGGAATTACGAACGGCGGACTCTGCCGGATCACGAGGGCGGGTTCTATCTCTTCGAGCGCGACGACGGCCGGCAGAACCTCCCCATCCTCTACATCCAGCGCTCCCTGCTCGACGAGCCCGAGCCGCTCCTCGATCCCAATGGCTGGTCCAAGGACGGCACGGTGGCGCTGGCCGGCAATGATCCCAGCCGGGACGGCCGCTATCTCGCCTATGCCGTGAGCGAAGGGGGCTCGGACTGGAAGACCTATCACGTGATGGAGGTCGCGTCGCGCAAGGTCCTCCCGGACGAGATCCGGTGGAGCAAGTTCTGCTGCCTCTCGTGGACGGTGGACAGCCAGGGCTTCTTCTATCCCCGCCTGCCGGAGCCCGCGAAGGGCACCGAGTTCCAGGGCCGGGCCATGGACGTGAAGATCTTCTATCACCGGCTGGGGACATCCCAGGCCGAGGACGTGCTGGCCTACGAGCAGCCGGAGCACCCGGACTGGATCCTCTCCCCCAACGTCACGCACGACGGGCGCTACCTCGTCATCGGCTTCCTTAACGCCGGCAAGGTCTTCCGCTTCGTCTATCGCGATCTCGGGGAGCCCTACGCGGGATTCCAGACGCTGATCCCGGACTTCGACAACCGCTACTTCATCCCCATCGGCAACGTGGGGCCCGTGTTTTATTTCCGCACGGACTACGAGGCGCCGCGGGGGCGCATCCTGGCCGTGGACGTGCGCAAGCCCGGCAAGGAAAACTGGAAAGAGATCGTGCCCCAGGCCGCGGACGCCTTGCAGGGGGTGACACTCGCCGGCAACGTCCTTGCGGCCCGCTACCTCCACGACGCCCTGCCGGCGATCCGTATGTACACCCTGGACGGCCGGCACGTCCGCGACCTGGAGCTGCCGGGAGTGGGCAACATCCGCAATTTCAACGGCCAGCCGGACGAGACCGAAGCGTTCTACGTCTACTCCAGCTACAACCGGCCGCCGTCCATCTATCGCTATGACCTGGTCACCGGCCAGAGCACGCTGTTCTCGCAGCCGAAAGTGGATTTCGATGCCAATGCCTATGAGGTGAAGCAGGTCTTCTATGCCTCGAAAGACGGCACGCGCGTCCCCCTGTTCCTCGCCTACCGCAAGGGTTTGAAGCTCGACGGCGGGAATCCCACCATCCTCACCGGCTACGGCGGCTTCGACATCTCCATGGCGCCCGGCTTCTCCCCCATCTGGGCGGCTTGGATGGAGAGCGGAGGCGTGCTGGCTCTCGCCTGCCTGCGGGGCGGCGGCGAGTACGGCGAAGATTGGCACCAGGCGGGGATGCTGGTGAAGAAACAGAACGTCTTCGACGATTACATCGCCGCGGCCGAGTGGCTGATCGCCAATCATTACACGCGGCCGGCGAAGCTGGCGGCGTGGGGAGCGAGCAACGGTGGCCTGCTGGTGGGCGCGGCCCTCACCCAAAGGCCGGACCTCTTCGGCGCCACCGTGCCCCAGGTGGGGGTGATGGACATGCTGCGCTACCACCTCTTCACCATGGGCAACCTCTGGTCGAGCGAGTACGGCACGGTGGACGACGCGGCCCAGCTCAAGGCGCTCCTCGCCTACTCGCCGTATCACAACCTCAAAGACGGCACGAAGTATCCGCCGACCCTCGTCACCACCGGCGATACGGACGATCGGGTGGTGCCGGGTCACAGCTTCAAGTTCGCCGCCCGCCTCCAGCGCGCCCAGGGCGGGGACGCCCCCGTGCTGATCCGCATCGCCACCAAAGCCGGCCACGGCGGCGCCGAATCCAACAGCGGCCAGATCGAAGAGCTCGCCGACGAGTTCGCCTTCCTGGCGAAGAATTTGGGAATGGAGTGGCGGACGGGGGGACGGTGAAGGCTCACCTTCCCCCGGCCACCTGGCGGATGGCGGACTCCAGCATCTGGAGGTCGATGGGCTTGGTGAGGTGGCGCAGGAAGCCGGCTTCGCGGCTGCGGTGGATGTCCTCTTCCATGCCGTAGCCGGAGAGGGCGATGCCGCGCAGGCCGTGGAGGCGGGTGAGCTCGCGCATCAGGTCGTGGCCGGAGCCGTCCGGCAGGCCGAGGTCGCTCAGCACCAGGTCGAAACGGCCGCGGCCATCCCCGGCAGCGGCCAGGGCCGCGGCCACGGTGCCCGCAACTGTGACCTCGTGCCCCATCAGCCGCAGCAGGTCGGCCATGGCCTCGGCCGTGTCCGCGTGGTCCTCCACCAGCAGGAGGTGCAGGGGACGGTCGCTGCCGGCGGTTGGCGCGGCGGGCTCGTCCAGGGCTGGCCGGGAGCGGGAGAACCAGGCGCCGGTCTCGTCGAGGTCCTCCTGTACGGTTTCCAGGGGAAGGTGGAGGGTGAAGGTGGCGCCGCGGTCCTGCCCCTCGCTGGCGGCGGTGAGGCGGCCGCCGTGCAGCTCCACGATGGCGCGGCTCACCGCCAATCCCAGCCCCAGCCCGCCGAAACGGCGGGTGATGCGGCGGTCGGTCTGCTCGAAGGCGTCGAAGATGCGCGGCAGCACGTCGGGCTCGATGCCGATCCCCGTGTCCCGCACCTCGACCACCAGCTCGCGGCGCTCGCGGCAATCATGGTCGGTGTTTTCGATCCGTGACTCGACGGTAACCGCGCCGCCGGGCGGCGTGAACTTGACGGCGTTCGAGAGCAGGTTCCAGAGCACCTGGGTGAGGCGGGGGGCGTCGGCCCAGACGCGGTGCTCTTCGGCAGTGAGCTGCACGTCCAGGCGAAGATCGCGGGCCGCCAGCTCGGGCCCGATGGTGGCCAGGGCGTGCTCGATCACCCGCCGGGCGTCGATCCCGCTGCGGCGCAGCTCGAGCTTGCCACGAGAGATGCGGGTCAGGTCCAGCAGGTCGTCGATCAGCCGCGCCTCCAGCTCGACGTTGCGCTGGATCATGGCGAGCTCGCCGGCGAACGGCGCGAGCCGGGGATCGGCCGCCAGCCCCGAGACCACGGCCAGCACGGGGGTCAAAGGGGTGCGCAGCTCGTGGCTCAAGGTGGCGAGGAAGCGGTCTTTGGCCTCCAGCGCCTCCTGGAGCTCGCGATGGGCCTTCTCCAGTGCCTCCTGCGCCCGCTGGCGCTCGCTGACGTCTATGGCGCTGCCCACCACCCGCACGGCCTTGCCCGCGGCATCGCGGACGATCAATCCCTTGTCCCAGACGTGGACCCAACTCCCGTCGCGGTGGCGCACGCGGTGCTCGGCGCTGAAGGAGGAGGCATCGCTTTCGACGGCGGACATGATCGCCCGCTCCGTCCGCTCGAGGTCGTCGGGATGGACCCGCCGCCGCCACCAGTCGAGCTCCCCCTCCACCTCCTCAGGCCAGTAGCCGACGAGGGAGAGGAGACCCTGCGAGCGCTGCACCCGGCCGGTCGCCGGGTCCCAGTCGTAGATCAGCCCGTTGACGGCCGCGGTGGCGAGGCGGAACCGCTCCTCGCTCACCCTCAGGGCCTCCTCGGCCCGCCGCCGGTCGGTGATGTCACGGGCGATCAGAGCGACGCCGGAGATGCGGCCCGTGGCGTCGCGGATGGCGGAGATGGAGAGCGAGATGTGGATGGGCCGGCCGTCCTTGTGCCGGCGCTCGGTCTCGAACGGCCGGAGGCGCTCGCCCCGGAGCACCGCCGCCACGGCCGGCGGCACCTCGTCGCGACGGCCGGGGGGCGCCGGCAGGGAGAGATTCTTCCCCACCACCTCCGCTGCGGTGAAGCCGAACATCCGCTCGGAGGCGGCGTTCCAGGCCGTCACCGTGCCGTCCAGGGCCTGGGTCGCCATGGCGTCCTCGGAGGACTCGAAGATGGCGCCGAGCTGGGCACTGGCCTCTTCGGCGCGGCGCAGCTCGGTAACGTCCATCACCGCGCCGGTCAGGGCAGCGGTCCGGCCGTCGGGGCCCGGGACGGCCTTGCCACGGTCGCGCAGCCAGCGCAGGGAGCCGTCCGGCCGGACGATCCGGAGCTCCGCCTCGTGGCTCCCCCGCGTCCGCACCGTGCGGTCCACGGCCTCCAGGAAGGTCCCCAGGTCGTCGGGATGGATGCGGTCGAGGAAGTCGCGCAGCGGCTGGACCGAAGGGGCAGCGGCGAGGCCGAGCATGGCGTTGAAGCCGGCGTCCCGCGTTTCGAGATCGGAACGGATGTCCCAGCGCCAGGTCCCGAGGCCTGCGGCGGCCAGGGCCGCGTGGAGGCGCTCCTCGCTCTCCCGCGCCTCCTCGTCGACTCGCTGCGGCTCAGGGGCTCCGCTTTCGCGGTCGGTGGTCTCTGGATCTCTGATCGACAACGGCGCCCTTCGAAAATCTGCCTGGAGCTCCTTGGGCGAGCTCCATGAAAAAACATGAAAAGAATAGCGCAAACGACCGCGCAGGGACCTGCCGTCGCCTCAGACCGGTCGCCGCTGTAGAATCCCTCCAACTTTGGAGGGGATCTTGGCGGAGGTCTTCATCAGTCATGACGGGAGCGGGTGAGCTCCAGGTGCGGGCCTACGAGGCCGAGGTCCGCTACGTCGAGCTGGCGCTCCTGACCTTCGACGCCGTCGATCTGGTGGGCCTGCCGGCGGACCGGGGTCGCCTGGCCCTGCCGTCCCTGCCCCAGCTCTACGTGCCGCTCAAGGTCAGCGGCCTCGAGCCGGAGCTCGCCGTGGGAGAGGCCCTGGCCGCGGCCTCGCGCCTCGTGGTCCTGGGGGAGCCGGGAGCGGGCAAGACCACGCTCGTCCGCTGGCTGGCGACCGCCTATCTGCGCCGGGAGCTCTCGCCCATGGAGTGGGTCAGCCTGCCGGACGTGGACACGCTGCCCCAGGACCCTCTGCTCCCCATCGTGGTCTCCTGCCGCGACCTCGACCCGGCCAGCATGGCCTGCTCCCTGGACGGCCTCCTGCGGCACGCCCTGGGCAAGGCCGGGTTGAGCGAAGGCGAGATCGCCGACCTCGGGTTCCGGCTGTGGGAGCGGCTGCGCGAAGGTCGCGTCCTGCTGCTGGTCGACGGCCTCGACGCCATCTCCGACCCGCAGACCCGGGCCGGTTTCTGCCGCCAGCTCGCGCAGATCGCCGTCGCCTCTCCCCGCATGCCGGTGGTGGCGACCTCCCGTCCCACGGCCTACCGCGAGCTGGGCGATCCCCTGGGCCAAGTCTTCCAGGTCGTGACGCTCGCCGGCTGGTCGCGCGAGGACCAGGACCGCTTCGTCCGGCACTGGTTTGTGTGGAGCGAGCCGCAGCTCAACCGGCGGGAGCGGAAGACCGCCGAGCTCCTCCGCGCCCTCCACGGCTCGCCGCGCCTCGAGCATCTCGCCGGCAATCCCCTGCTCCTCACCCTCATGGCGCTGGTGCAGCCCCGGATCGGCAGCCTCCCCCGGCGCCGCACCGAGCTCTACGAGGCGCTGGAGACCTTCGAGCTCGGCCATCCCCTGCTCCAGGAGTACCTCGCCGCCCGCGCCATCGTCCAGGGGCAAGGCCCGGACGCCCTCAGCCGGGATCAGCCCCTGGCGCAGCGGATCTCCGCGCTGGCGAGCCGCACCGTGATCCTCCCCGATGGCGAGATCGCCCTCCGTGATCCCTGGCAGGAGATCGTCCGCCTCGCGATCGCCTGCTCCGGCGACGAGGTCGACGAGGTCCTGCGCACCCTGCTGCGACCCCTTCCCGGGGAGGATGCGGCCGCCGCGTCCCGCTGCCGCTCGGCGCTCGCGGCCCTCTGCCTCGCCGACGAGCCCGAGGTGGGAGAGGAGACCGCCTGGGAGATCGTGAGCCTCCTCGCCCGGCACGTCCGCCGCAGCGACGAGAGCCCGCGGGCGAGGACGAGCCTCGACCAGGCGGCGCAGGAGCTGCTCAGCTCCCGCTGGGCCGCGCTCTGGAAGCTGGCCCTGGTGCGGGAGCTCCAGGCGAGAGCCGGGGCGGAGCGCTGGAGCCTCGGGCTCTACTTCCTCAAGCTGGGAGCAACGTCCGAGCTGCGGCAAGAGCCCCTCCCCGGCGCGGGCTCCGTCCATCCCCCGACTCCGGACGACGTGGACGTGGCCGCGGCGCTCGAGGTGATCGGCTCCCGACCTTCCCTGGAAACGGACGGCGCCGGCGATCTCGCCCATCGCTTCCTGGCCCTGCTCGGCGACAGCCCGGCCCGGGACCACGCCGCGGCCTGGGCCCTCTACTCCCTTCACGGCTCGCGCGAGGGGGCCTGGCGGCCGGCGGCCCCGGAGCTGGAGCGGATGGTGGAGCTCCTCGGCGATCCGGATTTCGATCCCGGAGCCGCGTGGTGCCTGGTCAAGATCCTCGGCACCGTGCGGGCCGAATCCGCGGCCGGCGTCCTCACCGCTCGCCTGGAGGACCCCGACCCGGCGGTCGCTCAGGCGGCCGGAGAGGCTCTCGACCGGCTGGGAACGGAGTAAAATAGGGCTCGTCGTTGCAATTCTGAAGGAGGATCTGGAGATGCGTCCCTTTCGCTCCGCTCTGACCCGTGGGCTGCTCCTGTTGCTGCTCGCCCTGGTGCCGGTCGTGGCCCTTCAGGCCGCCACCACGACGCCGCCGGCTGCGGGCTCGATCGATTCCACTGCGAGCGTCTATCGCACGCCGCCGCAGGTGCTCACCGACATCATCGACGCGGCGCCGACGCCGGGCGTGCGTCTCGATCCCCGGCGGGAGTGGATGCTGGTGCTCGACCAGCCGAACCTGCCGCCCATCGCCGAACTGGCGGAGCGCGAGCTGCGCCTGGGCGGGCTGCGCATCAGGCCCCGCAGCCATGGACCGAGCCGCAGCGGCTATGCCACGGGCCTCAGGCTGCTGCGCCTCTCCGATCTCGCCGAGCGGCGGATCACTGGCCTGCCCGACGGGGCGAGGATCGAGAACATTCGTTTCGCGCCCGACGGCTCGCGCTTCGCCTTCACTCACACCGCGGCGGACGGCATCGAGCTCTGGGTGGCCGAGGTGGCGAGCGGCCAGGCGCGGCGGCTCTCTTCCGCGCATCTCAACCTGGCGGTCGGCGGCGCGCCGCAATGGCTGCGCGACGGCTCCCTGGTGGCCACCCTGGTGGTTCCCGATCAGGGTCCCGAGCCGCCTACGCCCTCCGTGCCCGCCGGTCCCATCCTGCAGGAGAACCGCGGCAGGACGGCGCCCGCCCGCACCTACCAGGACCTCCTCAAGAACGCCTACGACGAATCTCTCTTCGAGTACTACCTGACGGCCCAGGTGGCGCGCATCACCCCGGACGGCCAGGCCGTCCCTCTGGGTAAGCCGGGCCTGGTGGTCAACGTCTCCCCCTCGCCCGACGGCCGCTACCTGCTGGTGCAGACGCTCCACCGGCCGTTCTCCTACCTGGTGCCCGCCTTCCGCTTCCCCCGCCGCGCCGAGGTGTGGGATCTCGACGGGCACGCCGTCAAGACCATCGCCGACCTCCCCCTCCAGGAGGAGATCCCCATCGCCTTCGACAGCGTGGCCACGGGCCCGCGCGACCTCGAATGGCGCGACGACGCGCCGGCCACCCTCACCTGGGTGGAGGCCCTGGACGGCGGCGATCCCGGTCACGAGGCCGCGCAGCGCGACAAGGTGCTGACCCTCGCCGCTCCCTTCACGGGCGAGCCCGCCACCCTGGTCACCCTCGCCTGGCGCTTCGGCGGCATCACCTGGGGCAATGATGGGAACGGTGGGCTCGCTCTGGTGGACGAGGCGTGGTGGAAGACCCGCCGCACCCGCACCTGGATCCTCCACCCGGGCACCGGGGACAAGGCTCCCGATCTCCTCTTCGACCGCTCTTCCGAGGATCGCTACGCCGATCCGGGCTTCCCCCTGACCGTGCCCAACGCCTGGGGCCGGCCCGTGCTGCAGATGGCGGAGGGAGGCAAGACGATCTTCCTCTCCGGAGAAGGCGCCTCCCCCGAGGGCGACCGCCCGTTCCTCGACGCGCTCGACCTCGGGACGAAGAAGACGAAACGCCTGTTCCGCTCCGAAGCCCCCCACTACGAGGAGGCGGTGGCGTTGCTCGACGCCGGCGGCCGCTACCTCCTGGAGCGCCGCGAAGCGATCGAGGAGCCGACCAACTACTTCGTCCGCGACTTGAAGACCAACCAGCTCCGCCAGATCACCCGCTTCCCCCATCCCACGCCCCAGCTCCTGGGCATCCACAAGGAGCTCCTGCGCTACGCCCGTCCCGATGGCGTGCAGCTCACCGCCACCCTCTACACGCCGGCCGGCTGGAAGACGGGCGACGCGCCGCTGCCCATGGTGATGTGGGCCTATCCCCAGGAGTTCAAGAGCGCCAGCGCTGCCGGCCAGGTCAACGACTCGCCCTACCGCTTCGTGCGCGCCGGCTGGTGGTCGCCCGTGCTCTGGCTCACTCAAGGGTACGCCGTGCTGGACAACCCCAGCCTGCCCATCGTGGGCGAAGGGGACAAGGAGCCCAACGACTCCTACGTGGACCAGCTCGTGGCCTCGGCCAAGGCGGCGGTGGACGAGGTGGTGCGCCGGGGTGTCGCCGATCGCCGCCGCATCGCCATCGGCGGCCACTCCTACGGCGCCTTCACCACCGCCAACCTGCTCGCCCACTCGGACCTCTTCGCCGCCGGCATCGCCCAGAGCGGCGCCTACAACCGCACGCTGACGCCGTTCGGCTTCCAGGCCGAGGAGCGCGACCTCTGGCACGCTTCCGAGACCTACATCAAGATGTCGCCCTTCCTCTACGCGGACAAGATCCGCAAGCCCCTGCTCCTCGTCCACGGCCAGGCCGACAACAACCCGGGGACGGACCCCATGCAGAGCGACCGCTTCTACAACGCTCTCAAGGGCAACGGCGCCACGGTCCGGCTGGTGGTGCTCCCCTTCGAGAGCCATGGCTACCGGGCGCGGGAGTCGGTCCTCCACCTGCTGTGGGAGAGCTCCAACTGGCTGGACACCTACGTGAAGAACCGGCCGGCGGAGGCGCCCCCAACGGCGACGACGACCAAGCCATAAACCCTGGGAGCGCTGGCGTCCCGCCGGCCGACTAACTCCGTTTTTTCTTCTTGGAGGAGAGATAGGAAAAGCGGAGTAAGTAGGCCGGCGGGACGCCAGCGCTCCCAGGGGTCCTTACTTGAACGATCCCGCTTCAATCCCGTATTGCTGCATCTTGCTGTAGAAGTTCTTGTAATCGATCCCCGCGGCCTTGGCCGCCTGGCTGATGTTGCCGCGGGCGTCCTCCAGACAGTGGGTGATGTAGTCGCGCTCGAAGCGCTCCACCACCCGCTGCTTGGCTTCGCGGAATCCCGACGCCGCAGGTTCCTCCTCCCTGGGCAGCAGGGGCCGGAGCTCGCGCAGGGTCTCGGGCAGGTGGCACGGCTCGATGACCGGTCCCTCGGCCAGCAGCACGGCCCGCTGCAAGACGTTCTGCAGCTCGCGGACGTTGCCAGGAAAGTCGTAGGCGAGGAGCAGGGCCTCGGCCTCGGCGGACAGGCGCTTGGCCTTGCCGCCCGGCCGGCCAGCCAGCTTCTTCAGGAAGTGGCGCAGCAGCAGCGGCAGATCCGAGCGCCGCTCGCGCAGCGCCGGCAGCCGCACCTCCACCACGTTGAGCCGGTAGAGGAAGTCGCGCCTCACCTTCCCTTCCTTCACCAGCTCCGCGAGCTCGCGGTTGGTGGCCGCCACCACCCGCACGTCGGCGCGCCGGATCTGGGTGCTCCCCACCCGCGAGTACTCGCCGTTCTCCAGCACCCGCAGGAGCTTGACCTGGAGGGTCGGCGTCAGCTCCCCCACCTCGTCGAGGAGGAGCGTGCCGCCCTCGGCCCGCTCGAACCAGCCGGGATTGTCGCGCACCGCGCCGGTGAAGGCGCCGCGCACGTGGCCGAACAGCTCCGACTCCAGGAGGTGCTCGGGCAGGGCGCCACAGTTGACGGGCACGAAGGGCTTGGCCCGCCGCCGGCTGTTGAAGTGAAGGGCCCGGGCCACCAGCTCCTTGCCCGTGCCGCTCTCGCCCTGGATGAGGATGGTGGCGTCGGAGTCCGCCACCTGGGAGACCAGCTTGAGCATCGCCAGCATCGTCGGGTCCTGGCCCACGATGGCGTCGAAGTCGCAACGCCCCCGCAGCTCCGCGGCCAGGGCGCCGATATGCTGCTGCAACCGGCGCCTTTCGAGAGCGTTGCGCGCCGCCAGCGAGATGAACTCCGAGAAACTGGCCACCAGCCCCGCCGTCTCCGCGGAGAACACCCCTTCGGCGCTGCGGTTGTCCAGGTAGACGACACCCAGGAGTTGGCCACCGTCGCGGATGGGCTGGCAGATGACGGAGAGGATGAGCAGCCGCATCACGCTCGCCCGGTGGCCCAGGGCCGGATCGTCCAGCACGTTGGGATGCCAGAAGGGCTCGCCCGAGGCCTGCACCTTGTGCAGAATGCCGCGGCTGACCTCGAACTCCGGGCGCTCGATGTCCTCGCGGGCCAGGTTGCGGGCCGTCTCCACCACCACCTCCCCCTCCGGCCCTTGCGGATCGAAAAGCAGGATCATCCCCCGCTCGGCACCGCAGAGCTCGATGACACCGTCGAGGGCGGCCGTGAGCACGCGGTCGAGATCGCTCTCGGCGAGCACCCGCTTCCCCATCTCCAGGAGACGCTCCAGCATGGTTATGGTTTCCTCACCCGAAGTCTGGCAAATCCACCCCAGATAGTCCATCCCTTTCGGAACCGCTGCCGCGTACGAAAAGACCTGCAAACCCTTGACAGACAAGAGGTTGAGGATTGGAGGGCCCGGCGGTCCCGGACGGGCATCCCGCTTGCGCTAGGGAATTGCGTCACGACGACCGCCCCCAAGGCGGCGCCTCCTCCAGGGACGGGCTTTCGGACAGGGCCCGTCCCTCTTTTTGTTTCTTCACGCTGGCGCCGCAACCCTCGCCAGCAACCCCCGCACGAAGTCCACCTCATCCTGATCCACGGTGTGCCCCATGTTGGGATAGATCCGCTCCGTCACCTCCGCGTTTAGCTCCCTCAGCACCTCCGCGGTCTCGTCCACCCGCTCGCGAGGAACGTGGGGGTCGCGGTCGCTGCAGCCGAGGAAGACCGGAGTGCCGGCCAGGGAACCCGCTTTGTCCTGTAAATAGTCTCGTGGCATCCCAGGAGGACCGATGAGGCCGCCGGAGAGGCCGATCACGGCGCCGTACCGGCGCGGATTGCGAGCCGCGAATTCCAGCGAGAGGCAGGCCCCCTGGGAGAAGCCCAGGAGGACGATGCGCTCCGCCGGCATGCCTTCCGCCTCCAGTTGCGCCACCACCTCGCCGAGGCGGGCCAGGGCCGAGGAGAGCCAGGGCTCGTTCTGGTGCAGCGGCGCCAGGAACGAATAGGGATACCAGGTGTAGCCCGCGGCCTGGGGAGCCACCAGAGCGAGGTCGTCCCGCCCGAATTCATCCGCCAGGGTGAGGATGTTCTCGGCCGTGGCCCCCCGGCCGTGCACCATCACCAGGGCTGCTGCGGCCTCATTGATGGGCCGGCCGGCGCGCACCAGGGGCTGGCCCTGATGGGGACCCGCCCCGCTCATCGCCCCACCTCCGTCACCGCGGGCAGCGATCGCACCTCGAGGGGCGGCAGCACGGCCTGGATCTTCTCCCGCGAGGGCTCCAGCCACGGCGGCAGCTTCAAGGCCGTGCCCAGGCTCTCCACCGGCTCGTCGCGGGTGAAGCCCGGCGGGTCCGTGGCGATCTCGAACAGCACGCCGCCAGGCTCACGGAAGTAGATCGAGCGGAAGTACTGGCGGTCGAGCACCGGCGTCACGTAGAGGCTGGACTCGGCGATGGCCTCGCGCCAGGCGAGCTGATCTTGCTCGTCGGCCGAGCGCCAGGCCACGTGGTGCACGGTGCCGGCCGAGACGTGCCCCCGCACCGCCGACGGCGCGGCCAGCACGTCCACCCGCGTGCCCGGACCTCCCGCTCCCACCTCGAAGCGGATGCGGCCGCCCGCCTCGGCCACCCGCCGGAATCCCATCGTTCCTGCCAGAACCTCCTCGGTGACGTGCGCGTTCCACTCCGTGAGCGTCACCCCTTCGAAGCCCCGGATGGCATGCTCAGTGGGCACGCCGCCTCCCTGCCAGGGCGCACGGCCATCAGCCTCGGCGCGGGCCACCAGCTCGAGGCGCAAGCCGTCTGGATCGAGGACGGTCAACACCTCCTCGTCGAACCGCGGGCGCGGCTCTTGGAAATCCACGCCGAGCCGCGACAGGCGCTCCGTCCAGTAGCCGAGCGACCCTTCAGGCACCGAGAACGACGTCACCGTGGCCTGCCCCGCTCCCTGCACGCCCCGCCGGGCCCCAGGCCAGGGGAAGAAGGTCATGATCGTGCCCGGGTGTCCCACCTCATCTCCGTAATAGAGGTGATAGGTGCCCGGATCGTCGAAATTCACCGTCCGTTTGACCAGCCGCAGACCCAGGACGCCGGTATAGAAATCGACGTTCGCCTGCGGATCGCTGGCCATGGCGGTGACGTGATGGATGCCTTCGATCGGTTTTCGCATGGTTGTCTTCCTTTCAACGATGTCCGTTGCAACAAGGATCTCGGCAAAAAAATTCAGGCCTTCTCCCGCGCCAGGGCCAGGGTCTCGATGAGAGATTGCAGACGCTTGGGGCCGAGATGGCCCAGCAGTCCGGTAAGGGTCTCTTCGACCGGCGCGTCGAGCTGGGTGAGGAGCCTCGCGCCCCGCTGGGTGATCCGCGCCCGCACGATCCGCCGGTCCTCGTCATCGCGCAGCCGGACCACGAGCCCCCGTTGCTCCAGGCGATCGAGGAGCCGGGTGACGTCCGGACCTGGGCTCACCAGCCGCTCGCCGATCTCGCCGCAGGTCAGCGCCTCCTCGACGGCCCCGCGCAGGATGCGTAGCGCGTTGTACTGCGCCGGCGTGAGGTCGTGGCCCTTCAGGGACCGGCCCAGGGCCTGGAGCAGCAGGCTCGCCGTGCGTTGCAATGCAAGGAAAGCCTCCTCCTCGAGACTGACGAACGGCTTTTCCTGGCGGATCTCCTGATTCAAGGTGCGAGCCATGACGTCTGTTGCAACAGAGGTTGTGGGGACGGTATTCCGGGTTACGCCACCCCCAGGATCCACCCCTCCAGCCGCGCCCGCTCTTTCTCGGCGTCGGAGAGGGGCGGCGTGAAGTAGGGGCGGAGAAGGCCGAGCTGATCGCGCTCCTGGAGCCAGGCGCAGATAGCGTAGGCGTCCTGCTCCTGCCGGCTGAGGCCTTCCTTCTTGTAGCGGTGGCGCAGGCGGGCGGGCCGCACCTCGGCCACCACGGATCTGCCCTTCGGCACCTGCCAGCCGTCGAAAGGCCAGAAATGGGCGCGGTCGCGGGCCCGGCGGAGATAGCCGAGCCAGGGGAGGCCGGCATGAGTGGACTTGGCCAGACTGTCCTGGATGTCGAACTGGAAGACGCTCTTGGGGAACGCCGTCCACACGCCGGTCAGGCGGTGCTCGTCCGGATCGCCGGTCCGCGGATTGCCGGGCAGCAGCTCGCGGACGGTGCTCTCGCGGGTGGGCCAGCTCTCCTCGAAGTCCTTGAGGAACTGGTCCCAGCTCTTCAGGTCATTGCGGTCCATGTAGCTCTGGGGAAAGGAGAAGGCGTGATCGAGCCCGACGATCGCCGTCTCCTCCGCCGTGATCTTGCCCAGCAGCCACTCCGCCAGATCCCGCCGGCTCCACCGGCCGGACGGATGGTTCTGATTCCGCTCCTGGAACCGCTCGTGGTCCTCCACCGCGGCATAGACCTTGATCTCGCGGATGGCATCGCCAGGATCTTTGCGGCCCGAGTACCGGACGCCGATGTACTGCTGGAAGTCGGGCATGAGCGACCTCACCTCCTCGTTGGAGGGGGATCGTATCAGCCCGCCACAGGATAGAGACCCGAGGCGACCAGGCCGCTTGCGAAAATGGTTCTCAGATCGCGGTCACGGGCCAGCACGACGGCTCCGTTCTCCTCGGCCAGGACCGAGGTGTTTACCAGGATCCTCACGCCCGTTCCCGGAGGCGTAGCTCGTCCAGATCGCCTTCCCACTTCATCTTGCCCTCGAACTTCAAGATCTCCCGGATCTTTCGCCGCCGGCTGTACTCCCGCAAGGCCTCGTTGATCACGTCGGTCTTCGTCTTGCCTGGAGCGACCTTCATTGCACCGGTCAACGCCTCTTCATCGAGATTGAGAGTCGTCCTCATAGCGAGCCTCCGATGCAGATGATGACGAAATCATCTGCATGCCAAGGTGTGCCCCTTTGGGCCAGCACAGACTGCTACGGACCCTTCACGGACGAGAAAAGGCCTCTTCCCCGTGCCCGTCCGTGTTCTTTCTACTCGCTGTTCCGATCGTAATCCACGATGTTCTCCCACTCCGAGGCGTCGGAGCGGGCCACGACCGCCACCACGGGATCGGTGTCGCTCAGGTTGTAGACCTCGTGCGGCACGCCAGGCTCGATGAAGATGAAGTCGCCGGCCTGGTTGTCCACGCTCTTGCGCAGGCCGGGGCCGTAGGCGTGGCGCACCTGGCCCTCGAGGATGTAGAGCATCACCTCGAAGCCCACGTGGATGTGGGCATAAGCCACGCCCCCCGGCGGAATGGTGGCCACGTTCATCGACAGCTTGCCGGCGTTGACGTTCTTGGCCGACAGCCCCGCCTTGTACTGGATGTTGTTCCAGCCGCGGCACGTGCCGCTGCCCCGGATGACGGAGATGCCGTCGTTGCCTTCGACGACCTGCTTCAGGTCCACGGTGGAGGGGGTGGTCTGGGCCATGGTCCTGATTCTACCGCGGAAAGACCCCTCATCACCCCGGCCCTCTTCTCCCATCGCACTCCCCCCAACCGGGAGAAGAGGGAGAAAAGCAAGGACGCCCCCGTTACGTTCCCCTCTCCCGGCCGGCGGGAGGGCGATGGGAGAGGGGACAGGGGTGAGGGTTTATTTGATCCAGTTGTCGATCCGCGTCTCCAGCACGTCCAGCGGCAGGGCCCCGGCGCCCAGGACCTCGTCGTGGAACTTGTGGATGTCGAACTTGGGGCCGAGCGCCTTCTTCGCCCGGTCGCGCAGCTCGGCGATCTTGAGCTGGCCCACTTTGTAGGCGAGGGCCTGGCCGGGCCAGACGATGTAGCGGTCGGTCTCGCTCTGCACTTCCACCTCGTCGATGCCCGAATGGTCGTGGAAGAACTTCACCACCTGATCGCGGGTCCAGTGTTTGGAGTGGAAGCCCGTGTCCACCACCAGACGGATGGCGCGCAGCATCTCGTCCTGCAGGTGGCCGTAGTCGTTGTAGGGGTCCTGGTAGAACCCCACCTCCTTGCCCAGGCGCTCGGAGTAGAGGGCCCAGCCCTCGGCAAAGGCGGTGTAGCCCCCCTGCTGGCGGAAGGGCGGCAGGGTGGGCAGCTCCTGGGCGATCGAGAGCTGCATGTGGTGCCCGGGCACGCCCTCGTGGTAGGCGGTCGATTCCATGGTGATCGTCTTGCGGTGCTCCGGATCGCCGGTGTTCACCATCACGCGGCCGGGGCGCGAGCCGTCGGGCGCGCCGGGGATGTACTGCGCTCCGGAGGCCTCCTTCTCGCGGAACTCCTCCACCGCCACCACCTCGACCTTGGCCTTGGGCAGCCGGCCGAACTGCTGGGGGAGCTTCGCCCACATCTGATCGATGTACTTCTTGTAGAGATCGAGGATCTCCTGGCGCGAGTGGGCATGGCGCTTGGGATCGGCCTCGATGGCGGCGTTCAGGCTCTTCAGGTCCTTGAAGCCGAGCTTCCTGGCGATCCCCATCATCTCGCCCTCGATGCGCGTCACCTCGCGCAGACCGATCTGATGGATCTCCTCCGGCGTCAGGTTCGACGTGGTGGACTGCTTCACGGCCCAGGCATAGCGGGCCTCGCCATCGGGCAGCGACCACATGCCCGGCTCGGTACGGCCCTTGGGCACGTACTCCTCCTTCATGAACTTGCCGAGCCTGGCGTAGGCCGGCAGGATCGAGCCGCTGATGGCCGCCAGCATCTCCTCGCGGATGCGCTTCTGCTCCGCCTCGGGGGTCTCCTTGGGGAAGCTCGCGAGCGGCTGCGCGAAGGGCGACTTCTCCGCCGGCATGGAAGCGAGACCGTCGATCTGCACCGCCGCCTTCTCCAGCAGGAACTTCGGCGGCATGACCCCCGCCGCCATGCCGGCCCGCATGTGCTCGATCGTCTCGTCGAAGACCCGCGGGAGCTTCTTGTAACGGGTGATCAGATCGTCATAGTCCTTCACCGTGGTGAAGGTGAGGAGGGAGGGGAACTGCGCCGCCATCAGATGGATGCCCGAGATCTGGTTGACCGGCATCTGCCAGTCCTTGAACTTCGCGCCCTCGAGCGTCTCCTCGAGGCCGCGCACCATCAGCGCCTTGTTGAGCGCCTCCTGCTCGGGGAAACCGGTGGTGTCGATGGCCTGGAAGCGCTTGAGGAAGTCCGCCGTCTTGGCCAGGTCGGCGTCGATGGCCGCCTGAGAGAAGTCGGAGATCTGGTCGTTCCAGCGCTTATCGCCCAGGATGGAGGCGAACTCGGGAGCGTGGGAGAGGGTGTACTCCCACTGCTCGGCCAGCAGTTTGTTGAGCGCGTCACGGCGCGCCTGGAGGTCGGACGTGGGGGCCGGAGCGGCCCAAACCGGAACAGCGGCCACCATCAAGGCGGCCAGCAGGAGCTTCACACGCATAGAGGGTTTCTCCTTTCATGGCACCCTCAATACGCAGAAGTGGGGTGGGAGGTTACACGGCCGAATCGTCCGGCGTCAGTCCGGCGTCAAAACAGCAACTGAGCCATCGGCTTCAGGATGGTGTCGAGATGCGCGGCCATCAACAGGACGGGCACGAACGGCAGCAGCGTCGCCACGACCAGGGGGCCGAGGCTCTTCAGATCCATCGGCACCAGGCGCATCTGGTAGACGTTGGTCACCACCGAGGACAGGTCGGTCGCGGCCGAGAAATCCGGCGCTTCCAGGGCCTGGTCGTCGATCCGCCGCAGCCACCTGTGCTCGAACCGCTGCCCGAAATCAGTGGCGAGCGCACCATATTCGAACACGCCGCGCCACCACTGGCGGATCAGCTTGCCGGTGAAGACCAGCAGCGGGCCGCTGAACAGGACGACGACGACGAGGGTCACGCCGGCGATGATGTACTTGTACGCCATTGGCGGATGGCCATCGTGGACCACGCCGTTCGCCATCGCCCCGGCGACGATGCTTGCCAGCGCGAAGCCGAGCACGGGGCAGGCGCGCAACGAATAGGCGATGAACATGAGCCCGGCCGCGCGATCCGGGTGGTTCGGGACGAGTTGCAGGTCCAAGCGCGACATCAGCCAGAGGAACCGTGCCCAGAGGAAGAGGCGCCACATCCAGCTCAGGAACAGGACGAGCAGGAGCGGCAGGCTCACCACCAAGTGCCACCATCCCGCGGGCGAGTAGGCGAGCGGTCCGCCGGCTCCGGATCGTTCCCAGCCGGGGAGCTCGGTGAGCGGCACCGAGACGACCATCAGCACGAGGAGCGCGGCGACGAGGGCGAGGATCGCGACTTCCACCAGCAGAGAGTCGCGCAGACGATGTGTGGACTCCACCGCGGCCTCGAAGCGGGCGCGGTCCTGGTGCGTCACCAGCCCGGCGTCGAGGAAATGCCGCGCGATGGCTCCCAGCCGCGGCGCGAACAACGCCTCGGCGAAGAAGAAGAGGGGCACGGTGATCAGGCAGCGGGTGTGGACGGCAAAGTCCAGCGCGAAAGAGGAGAGCGCCCCCTGCTGCAGAAAAAGAGTCTGTCCCGCCGACAGGGCCACCAGCGGCAGCCACCCGATCAACGCCGCCAGGGCTGATTTGCGAGGGGCGTGCGGGTGCAGGCCGAGCAGCGTCTGGAGCCGGCGCGGCGGACCGCCCGCGAAGAGCCAATCGTCGCCGTTCTGCGCCAGGCTGGGCTGCACAGGATCCCGGCGAGGTGCGAAGGTTGCTCTCTCGGTCCTGACGGGCATGGTCCTGCTCCTCGCGGGCTGTTACGAAATCAGTTACGAGATCAGTCCCTGTCTGCGCAGCTCCCTGCCGACCACCGCGGTGATCTCGGAGATCAGGCTCCCCGTGCTCTGCGGGTTGAACGACTCGCTGACGCCCCTCCACAATACCTTGTCTTCGGTGAGGGAGAAAATGTTGATCTCCACCCGGACGACGGTATCGGCCCTCATCTCGGTCGGCGGGTAGGCGTAGCCGTAATAGCCCCAGAACGACTCCAGCGGCACGGCGCCGGTGGTCCAGCCCAGGCTCTGCTCGGCCCCGACCAGGCGCAGGGCGACCACGCCGTCGAAGCCGTCCAGCCGCAGCCGCGCCTTGGCCTGCTCGCGGTCGGCGGCCAGATCCGCCAAGTCGAGCACCTTGTAGCTCTGAACGGCCTGGACGCTCTTCAGGTCTCCCTGCAAGGCGTCCTCGGCAGCCTGGCGAATGGAATCGTTCTTGACCACGGCGAGGGCCAGGACCTTGTTGAAGCGCAGCGCTCCGACGCCCGGAGCCTTCCAGGAATCCACGACGCTCGTGGAGGCGCACGCGGCGAGCACCAGCCCGGCCGCGAGAAACGCCGCTCTTCGGATGTGCTCCGACATTCGCTGCTCTCCTTTCCAAAAACGATCGATCTTCAGCCGGTGTGGTGCAGCAGGCCTCTCTGAAGGCTATGCCTCTGAAGACTATGCTGGCGCGCCGGGCGGTCAAGTAGGACCTTGGTCCTACGACCCTGCTGCCCGGGCCAGCCCGCGACCGAAAAGTGGAAGTTGGACTTTGGTCCAATTTGCGCCGGCCGGCGCAGGGCGCATATTGGTCTCCGGACCCGGCCGTGAGGGAAGGATTCGCGGCGGGCTGGCGCTTCGGGCGATCTGCTTCTTCGGGCCGGGTCCTTTTACCCTGCGTCAAGGAGGACTCATGGCGAACGGCTGGCAGCGGGGGATCGCCGCCGCACTCGCGAGCGTGGTGGTCCTGAGCGGCGCGTCCCTGACGGATGCGCAACAGGCGGTGCAAAAGCCCGCGCCCGAGATCTTCGCGGCGTACGCCGTCAATCTGGGAGAGGCAGGAGGGCCCAGAGGTGCAGGCAAGTCGGGCATGGTCTACGTGATCATCGATCGCTGGTCCACCGAGCAGGAGCGCCAGGCGCTCGTCCAGGCTTTCGACCAGAAGGGGCCGGCCGGCCTGGTCTCCGCCCTGCAGAAGACGGAGCGTCTCGGCTTGCTGCGGACGTCGACCTCTCTGGGGTGGGACCTCCACTACGCCGTCCAGGTACCCACCGAGGATGGCGGACGGCGCATCATCGTCGGCACCGAGCGCCGGGTCAATTACTGGGAGGCCAACAGCGACACGAAGACGGACTATCCGTTCACCCTGCTCGAGCTGCACCTCGACAAGGACGACAAGGGAGAGGGCCGCGTTTCGCTCGCCACCAAGATCACTCGCAGCAAGGACGGCAAACGTCTCGAGCTCGAGAACTTCTCCGCGGAGCCCGTGCGCCTGCAGGACGTGCACCGGCAGAAGGACTGAAGCTCATTCCGGAGCCGCTGCCGGCAGCGGTAGCGTCAGATGGAAGGTGGCGCCGCACTCTTCGTTGTTGCTGGCCCACAGGCGCCCGCCGTGCGCCGCGACGATGGAGCGGCAGATGGACAATCCCAGGCCCAGCCCGTGCTCCTTGGTGGTGAAAAACGGCGTGAACACCCGCTCCAGCTCGTCGGCCGGAATCCCGGTGCCGCGGTCGATGACGGACACGCGGACTCCTGCCTCGCCGTCGCGAACGGCGACCAGGGTGAGCCTGCGCTCCTCCCTCTGCCGGGCGCTCATCGCCTCACAAGCGTTGAGGACCAGGTTCAACAGCACCTGCTGGAGCTGTACGCGGTCGCCATACACCGGCGGCAGCTCCGCTGCCAGCTCGGTGGTCACCGAAACGTTGCGCGTGATCAAGTCGCTGTGAGCGAAGCTCAGCACCTCTGCGACCAGCTCATTGACGCCCAGCGGCAGGAGCTTCGCCTCGTCTTTCCTGAGCATGGCGCGCAGCCGCTGGATGACTTCGCCCGCGCGCCGGTCGTCCTCCGCGATGTCGCGCAGGATCTCGCCCACCTCGATCAGGTCGATGGGCTCCCGAGCCAGCATGCGCTGCGCGGCCTGCGCGTTGCTGAGGATCGCGGTGAGCGGCTGGTTGAGCTCATGGGCCAGCGCTCCCGAGAGCTCGCCGAGCATGGCGACGCGGGTCAGATGCGCCAGCTCCTGGCGCTGCTCCCGCGCCTCCAGCTCCGCGCTCTTGCGGCTGGTGACGTCGGCGTAGGTGATGACCGCTCCCCCTTCGGGCCGCATCAACCCCTCGGCGGAAATCTCGTGCCATTGTCGCGAGACCCGGCAGGCGAGCTCCATCTGGAAGCGTTCCCGGGCCCGGCTCAAGACCGCCTCGAGGCCCACCAGCATCCGCGCCTCGCTCTCGCCGTACCGTTGCGCCTCCCGCCGGCAGAGATCGAGATAGTTCGTCCCAGGACCCTCGCGGCCCGCGCCGCTCCAGGACTCGTTGACCTCCAGGATGGTGCCGTCGCGGTCGAGGACGGCGATCTGATCGTGCACCGAGGCGAGCACCGCGCTGTGCAGCGTCTCCACCTGCCGGTGCCCTTCGTCCACGCTCTTGCGTTCCATCATCAGCGCCGCCAGCATCAGCAGAGGCACGAAGACGACGTTCAGGAACAGCACCAGGGAGGTGGCGTTCTCCACCGGAGCGTGTGCCACGAAGGGGCCGCGGCCGTGGAAGATGCCCCACATCGCCAGCGCTCCCAGCGTCAGCATCGAAAGGCAGGTCTCCGCCAGACCGAACCGCGTGGCCGCCCAGAAGAGAAACGGCAAGGGCGCGTAGAGGAGGAGCGGAGATTCTCCCGCTCCCGCCCGGGGCAGCTCGAAGACGAGAATTCCTACCACCAACAGCCCGGTGAGCATGGCGCTCGCTTCGGCCCGCCGGTGCGGCGCCGCGCGCCCCCCAGGCAGCCGGGCCTTGGTCAAGGCGAGCACCAGCGGCGGTACGAGCGTGCACACCGCCAGGGTGTTGGTGAGGAGCCGCAGGCGCCATGCCACCCAGGGATCCGCATTCCTCCCGATCCATACGAACAGCTCGGCGACCACGAAGCTCATCAGCGCCGGAGCGAGAATCCCCCCGAAGAAGACGATCAGGACCATCGCTCGCAGCCGGTCGAAGCGCTGCGACTCCCCAAGGAAACGTTGGATCAGCACAGCGCCCAGCAGCGCGTCACCCGCGTTGCCGGCGTAATTGATGAGCACCACCGTGAACGGGATGCCCTTCAGGGCTTGCGCCAGCAGATGGGCGGGCAGGACCGCCGCCAGATAGGTCCACCACCGGCGCCGCGGCGTCACCAGCAGGGCCGCGAGCAGGATGGCGTTGGGCGGCCAGAACGCGGAGACCCCGGTCTCCGGGAATCGCAGCGACAGTCCGAGGAGCGACCCCAGGAAGTAGCCGGCAGCTACCACCACGGCAGCGAGCACCGTGTGCGGGACCCACCGCAGCACCACTGCCGGATCAGCCTTGGGGTCCGTCGTGGAGCCGGCTGGATGGGTTAGCCTTTCCTCCATGCTCATTGGCGGCTACCCTCGCTTCAAAATACGAGAAGTCCAACATACTATCATAGCGAATCGAACGTCCACCGCCAGGCAGCAGGCGGGGTCGCGGCTAACTCGGCAGCACGTACAGCAGCACCGCAAAGAAGTGCAGCACGCTGCCCGCGAGCACGAACAGATGCCACACCGCATGGTGATACGGCAGCCGGCGCCAAGTGTAGAAGAGCACGCCCAGCGTGTAGGCCACCCCGCCCAGGAACACCAGCCGCACGCCCGCGGGCGAAACCGCGTCGACCAGCGGACGTAGCACCACGACTGCCAGCCACCCCATGCCGAGATAGAGAACGATCGACAGCCACCGGAAGCGACCGATGGCCGCCACCTTGAGAGCAATACCGAGCAGGGCCAGCCCCCACACCAGGCCGAACAGCGTCCATCCCAGGCCGCCACGCAGACTGATGAGCGTGAACGGCGTATAGGTGCCGGCGATCAGCAGATAGATCGCCGAGTGGTCGATCACCTTCAGAATTCGTTTGGCCCGGGGATGGGGAATGCTGTGATAGAGCGTCGAGGCGAGGTACAGCAGGACGAGCGTGAGGCCATAGACGATGGCGGCCACGACGTGCCGGACATCCCCGGACCGCTCTGCCGTCACCACCAGGGCGAACAATCCCACGACGCTGAGCACGCTCCCCAGCCCATGAGTCGCGCTGTGGGCGATCTCCTCCCGCAACGAGTACTGCGCGCCGCTCCCCTCCACAGGGAGATTGTAGCTGGAAAAGCCAGTGCTACCATCCCCCGCCATGATCCTCCGCACCCTTTTTGGCCTCGCGGCCCTCCTGATCCTCGCCGTCCCCTCCCCGGCCGCTCCTTCGCCGCGCAAGCCTCCGGAGCTCGATGCCGAGACCGCGGCGCGCTTCGCGGAGCTGGCGCTCGCCTGCGTGCACAAGGAGTATCCGAACAAGATCGCCCATGTGCTCAACGGCGACGGCGACGTCAAACCGCCGCGCGAGCTCACGCCGGCCTTCTATGGCTGCTACGACTGGCACTCGGCCGTGCATGGCCACTGGCTGCTGGCGCGCCTGGCCCGCCGCTTCCCCGACGCGCCCTTCACGATCAAGGCCCGGGCCGCCCTCGACCAGAGCCTGACGCCGGCCCACATCGCCGCCGAGGTGCGCTACCTGGAAGGCGAAGGCCGCTCCTCCTTCGAGCGTCCCTACGGCTTCGCCTGGCTGCTCCAGCTCGCCACCGAACTCAAGGAGTGGAACGATCCCCAGGCCAAACGCTGGTCCGAGACGCTCCAACCGCTGGTCAAAGCGGCCGTGGGGAGGATCAGCACCTGGCTGCCCAAGCTCTCGAACCCCATCCGCACGGGCGAGCACAACCAGACCGCCTTCGCCCTCGGCCTGATGATCGACTGGGCCCGCGCCACCGGCGACGCCACTGCCGCCAACCTCTTCGAAACCCGCTCCCGCGAGCTCTACCTGAAGGATCGCTACTGCCCCCTCCACTACGAGCCCTCCGGCGAAGACTTCCTCTCCCCCTGTCTCGCGGAAGCAGACCTCATGCGCCGCCTCCTGCCCCCCGAGCACTACGCCACCTGGCTCACCTCGTTCCTCTCCCAGGTCACTAGCGGCGATTGGCTCGTCCCCGCCGTGGCCACCGACCGCACCGACGGCAAGCTCGTTCACTTGGACGGCCTCAACCTCTCCCGCGCCTGGATGCTCGAAGGCATCGCCGCCGGCCTCCCCGCCGACGACCCGAGAGTCCCCTGGCTCCACGCCGTCGCCAACGCCCACCGCGAAAGCGGGCTGGAGTCCGTGACCGGGAAACACTACGAGGGTGGGCACTGGCTGGGGAGCTTTGCGACGTATCTGGTGACGGGGAGGGGGTTGCACGGATAGAGATTCGGGGACAATTCTGCGGAAACGGGGACAGATTCGAGTGGAACGGGGACAATACCGAGCGAAACGGGGACAGCCCTTCAACAAACGGGGACAAATTCTAGAGAAAAGGGGACACGGTTTCAGAAACGGGGACAGATTGCAGGTATTTGGGGACAGAAACGCAAATTCGGGGACAACTTTGTGTTCAACGGGGACAGCCCTGCTAGAAACGGGGACAAATCCCATCCCCGGCACGGCTTTCATGGAGCTGCAGCTCAGAACGGCTGGGTGAAGGGCGGCGGCGTGGCGCCCTTGCGCTGGGCCACGAAGGTCTCGAGGAAGGCCCGGTCCGTGGGGCTGATGCGCAGGAACTCCACTCCAACCTGATGCTCCTGAGGGGTCTTGCGGATCTCATAGACCACGCGGCAATCGGTCTTCACCACCCGGCCGCGCAGGGCGATGGAGAGCTCCATCAGGGAGCCGAAGCCGAGCGACTCCTCGCTCACGAACATGCAGCCGCCGGGGCCGATCACCCGCGTGCGGGCAAACTCTTCGAAGGATTTCGTCCCCAGGAGCCGCACCATGACCGCATGCTCGGCCGGGACACGGGGGAAGCGACGGATCTTGGGACGGGATTGCATAAGCCTCCTTCGCTAGCTATGCGCCGTAGTCTATACAAAGAAAGGCTCCAGATCAACCTCCCTTCCGCAGCCGGAGGAGGAAGCTGCGCAGGCGCCAGGCAGCGGTCTTCTCCATGGCGGCCACGCGTTCGCGCCAGCGCGACAGCTCGGCATTGAGGGCGTCGATCTCCGCGCGGAGGGCCTCGCGGGTGGCGGCGAGGCTGTCCCGTTCACGAGTCAGGGCTGCCGTGGCTTCTCTCTCCGCGGTCAGGCCCGCGAGGATGCGCTCGGCGTCGGACTGCACGCGGTCGCGGTCGCGGTGGAAAATCTCGGCGCCTTCGCGCACGGCCAGGAGGTCGGAGTGACCGGCGAGGAGCACGCCAGTCCAATGCTCGCGATAGAGGTCGCGGTGCTTGCCGTAGATGTGCTCGCGCACGTCACGGCGGATGCCTTCGCGCTGGGCATGGGCCAGCATGGACCCGGGGCGCACCCGGTATTCGAAGGTGGGATCGGGCAGGCGGTGGAAGCGCCAGCCCCGCTCGGCGGCGGAGAGCCAGAGGTCCCAATCCTCCCAGGCATCGGCGCCAGGATCGTACCCGCCAACCTGCTCCCAGACCTCGCGGCGGAGGGCGGCGCAGGCGTCGATGAAGTTGGCCCAGAGCAGGGTATCGAGGTCGAGCTCGGGCACGGTCACCCGCTGGTTGCGGGCTCCCATTTCCAGACGATCGCCATAGACGACCCCCACCTCGGGATGGGCGTCGAAGACCTGGACGGCCGCGGCCGGGAAGCCCGGCAGGAGGCGGTTGTCCGCATCGAGCGGGAGGACGTAGCGGCCGCGGGACTCGCGCACTCCCCGGTTGCGGGCTCCGGCGAGGCCGGCGTTGGGCTGGCTGATCACGCAGTAGCCCTTCTCCCGCAACCAGCCCAGCACCTCCAGAGTGCGCGGCTGGTGCGAGCCGTCGTCGACGATGATCAGCTCGCAACGCTCCGGAGCCGCGCGCTCGACGCTGGCCACGGCTTCGATGAGCAGCTCACCCTGGTCGAAGCAGGGGATGACGACCGAGAGATCGACCGGTCCTTCTGGCCGCAGCCGGCTTCCTTGTGGAGGACAGGCGTCCCAGAGGCCGGTGGCGGGGAGATCGGCCGCCGCGTCGAGATCGGCGAGCAGGCGGGCGGCTTCCGGGTGGACCAGGGCCGAGAGGCCCATGAGGGGATCGCCGGGCGGCAGGGAGGTGAAGAGGCCGGGATCGCGCACAGCGTCCAGGGGAGCGCCGGAGAGCTGAAGGCCGAGCTTGCCGGTGAGCAGGACGGCGAAGCGCTCGGGATCGCGCAGCAGGCCGTTGGCGCTGGCCAGCACGCAGCGGCCGGGATGGCGGTAGTAGAAGTCCAGGAGGTGGCGGTTGTAGAAGGTCCAGATCCGCCAGGCGTATTCAGGATGGTCGAGGAACACGGCGGCGCCCAGGCGCTGCATGGACTCGGCCACCTCCCAGGGGAAGCGGTAGACGAGCACGTAGAGGGGCCGGCCTGCCAGGACCTCGTCCCAGAAGTCGAGCAGCAGGGTGGTGCGCGGGTCCTTGAAGCCCCAGAGGCCGGAGCGCTGGGCGGCCAGGGCGCGGGCCTCTTCGGCGTAGCGCGCTAGGAGGGAGCGATCGAGGCGCTCGCTCTCGGTCCATCCCCAGTCGGCATGGCCACCGTCGTTCGCGGGTGAGATCTCCTGGAGGATGCGGCGCTGGAAGGCGAGGAAGTCCGCATCCTCGAAGTACCCCCGGCGGTTGTTGGTATCCGCGGCCAGCATCCGCTCCCCCATGGGCACGCCGAGCGCAGCGAGGAACGCGGCCACCAGCGACGTGCCCGAGCGGTGCATGCCAGCGAGGATGAGGGGGCGGGAGGGATCGGGCATGGGAAGGCGGCCGGGGCGGGAGAGGGCAAGGATAGATCAAGGCGCAGGGCGGGGGAAGGCCCCTGCCTTCCGCTACAATCCCCTTCCCCATGGCCACCCTCTCCACCCGCAAGAAGCTCGCCTTCTCCCTTGTCCTCCTGGCCTTCCTCTGGCTCCTCGTGGAGCTCATCTGCCTGGGCGGTCTGTGGTACCTCCGGCGGTTCAAGAACGTGCAATATGAGCCGGCGCTGATTGAGGACCTGAGCTTCAAGCACCGGGCGGTTCTGGGCAACCATCTCAACAACATCAACTCCTACGTGATGTTCGATCCCGAGCTGGGATGGACGATCCGGCCCAACAGCGTCAAGCCGCTCTACCGCTCCAACAGCAGGAGCCTGCGGGCCACCCGGGAGTACGAGCTGCAGCCGCCGGCGGACAAGGTGCGGGTGGCCGCGTTCGGCGACTCGTTCACCCATGGGGACAGCGTCGCGACCGGCGGCACCTTCGAGGAGCAGCTCGAGGCCCTCGAGCCCGGCCTCGAGGTGATGAACTTCGGCATCCCCGGCTCCGACCCGGGCCAGGCCCTCCTGCGTTATCGCCGCGAGGGGGTTCAATACAAGCCGTCGATCGTCCTCATCGGTTTCATGTCGGAGAACATCGGCCGCATGGTGAACACCTTCCGGCCGTTCTACTTCGCCATGAGCGGCCTGCCGTTCAGCAAGCCTCGCTTCGAGGTCCAGGGCCGCCGGCTGGTGCTGATCCCCAATCCCATCCAGAGCCTGGATGGCTACCGCGAGCTGCTGCGCGATCCCGGCCGGGTCCTCCCCCGCCTGGGCGAGCACGATTATTTCTATCGCCGCAACAACCGGCGCAGCCGCGGCGACTTCCTGCCGTCCGTTCGTTTCGCGCGGGTGATCTACGATCGGTTTTTCAATCAGCCGATCTTCCTGCCCGACGGCCGGTACAACACCCGTTCCGAGGCTTATCAGGTGAGCTTCCGGGTGCTCGATCAGTTCTACCGCGAGACCCTGGAGCACGGATCCCTGCCCGTCATCGTCCTCTTCCCCCAGCGCCGGGAGATCCGCCTGCGGCACGACGGCAAGCCCGTGACCTATCAATCCCTCCTCAACGAGCTGCGCCGGCGGGGCTATCGCGTGATCGATCTCGCGGACGGCTTCGCGAAATACGATCCACAAGCCGAAATGGCGAAGAAGAGCTTCATTCACTACCCGCGGGATGGCAACGCCATGGTGGCCGAATGGCTCCGCGACGTGCTGAAGCAGCAGGGGCTCACCACGCCGGACGGCGTGCGCAAGGCGCTGGCGGAGACCCGGGCGCCCAGTCTGTAAAAATGACAAAATCGCCTCGGCGCGGGGTTCTGGGACGATTTATCAACGCCGAACGGGGGCCCGGAATGAGCGTCCGGAACCCCCGTGGCTTGCGGGAAAAGCTGTATGTGAACGCCGGCTCAGCGCACCGCGCCGCGGCGGAAGAGGTTGACGATCGCGAGCAGGATGACGGCCCCGAGCAGCGAGACCAGCAGCGCCGGCAGGCTGAAGCTGCCCGAGGTGATGGGAGCAGTGCCGAAGAGGGGTGAAAGCAGGAAACCAGCGAGCAGCGCGCCGACGATGCCGACGACGACGTTGAGGAAGATGCCCTGCTGGGCGTTGGTGCGCATCATGATGCTGGCGATCCAGCCGATGAGGCCACCGACGATCAGGATGAGAATGAGGTTAATCATGACGATCCTCCTTTGGTATTAGCCGTTTCTACGTTTCCTTCTCTCCCGCCGTCCATAGATAGCAACCCCCGTGCCATTTCTCTGACGCATCGCGGTCATCCAGCATAGAATGGCCCCGGACGACGCGTCCCTTCTGGAGGACAGGATTGTGGAGATCTCACCGCAGCCCGAGCCGGAGATGACGATCCCTCCGCTCCCGCCCGAGCCCCCGCCGCGCGCACCGCGGCCCCGGCTCCATCCGCTGTTGCGATCGATCCTCTTCCTTGTCGCCTTCATCGCCATCCAGACGGTGGTCACCGTCGCCGTGATCGCGGTCGCCCAACTGGTGGGCGGATCGCAGCTCAAACGGCTCGCCAACTCCAGCGAGGCCCTGCTGGGGGTCTTCGCCCTCACCGCTCTGCCGCTCTTCGCGGTGACGAAGCTCTTCCTTCGCTTCCTCGACCGCCGGCCGCTGGCGAGCCTCGGGGTGCGCTGGCCCGAGGGGGGAAGGCGCGCGGCCCTGCGCCAGCTCGTCACCATCCCGCTGGGGGCGCTGGCGGTGATCGGGGCCTGGCTGGTGCTGATCCGCGCCTTGCCGGACGCTCTGGCGGCCATCCACCTCCGGGGTTGGAGCCCGGACCTCGCCAAGGGGCTCCCTGGATGGCCCCTGCCCCCCATCCTGCTCTTCCCTCTCCTGCTGCTGCTCTTCGTCGTCCAGGGAGGGATCGAGGAATGGGTGATGCGGGGCTACGTCTACCACGCCCTGCGCGAGCGCTGGCGCCCGTTTTCGGCCGCCCTCGTCTCCTCGGTGATGTTCGGGCTTCTCCACCTCCTGAATCCCGACGTGAGCGTGCCGGCCGTGGTCAACGTGGTGCTCGCCGGGCTCGTCCTCAACGCTCTGGTGGAGAGAAGCGGCAGCCTGTGGGGGGCCACGCTCGCCCACGGCGTCTGGAACTTCGCCATCTCCTGTCTGGTGTCGCTGCCGGTGAGCGGCTTCCCCGTGTTCCACCTGCTCAACGTCTCGATCACCGGCAATCCGCTCGTGACGGGCGACGGCTTCGGTCCCGAGGGGAGCCTGGCGCTGACCGCCCTCGGCATCCTCCTCGCCGCTCTCCTGTGGGGGCGAATGCCGCAACGTCCCGCGCTCCAGACCGCGGAGGACGGCCCGCCGCCCCTGCCGTCTCCACCGGAGGACGGCGCTCCCGTCCCTCTCCTCTAGGAAGGGTACGGTCCGGTTCTTGCAATGTCATGAGCAAAATTGGTTTTTTTCGGGAGGGATCAACAACGTGAAAGCCCGGCTCGCCCTTCTGCTTCTCCTGCTGTGCGGCGCCTCCGCCTTCGGTGTGGCCGCGCCTCCCGCGAAGCCCGCGAACCTCGCGAACGACCCTGGGACCTTCGGGACGGCGGTGGACGTCAACGTCGTCAACGTCGAGGTCTACGTCACGGACGGGAGCGGCAAGCCCGTGATCGGTCTCAAGCAGCGGGACTTCGAGCTGCTGGAGGACGGCAAGCGGGTGTCGATCTCCAACTTCGCGGCCCTGGAGGGCACGGGCGCGGCTCCCCCGGCGGCCAGGACGCCGGCCCCCGAGACTGCGGACCCTGCTGCCGCAGCGTTGGAGCCCTGGAACCTCATCGTGTTCGTCGACGACTTCGACCTCCACCCCGCCAGCCGCACCCGGGCCTTGCAGCAGGTGCGGGAGCTCCTCTCCCGGCAGCTCGCCCCGGGCGACCGCGTGATGGTGGTGACCTACGACATGGGGCTGGTGGTGCGGCTCCCCTTCTCCGGCGATCCGGCCGCGGTGGATGCGGTCCTGAAGGCAGTGGAGGAAGGGGCCACGCACGGGCCGGCCATCGACCAGGCGCGGCGGCACGCGTTCCAGGAGATCCTCTCGATCCAGGAGGTGTCGCTCGCCGGCCAGCCCCCCGTCCCCTGTCCCCAGAGCATTTCGCGGCCGGCCCACGCCTTTGCCGCGGGCCGGCGCGACGAGGTGCTGCGCACCCTGGGCGGGCTCACGGTGCTGGTGAACTCCCTCTCCGGAGTTCCAGGGCGCAAGGCGCTCCTCTACGTGAGCGACGGCATTCCGGTCACTCCCGGCGACGAGGTGTTCCAGTTCCTGGCCGAGATCTGCGGCGGTGGCAGCGGCCTCGGCCATCAGGCGGTGGTGCACGGGCCCAGCAATATGGTCGAGGACGTCTCGCCGGACATGGGCCAGGCGCCGGGCCGCAGAAACATCCCGGGGCCGGACCCCCACCTCGACCCCATGGCGGTCTACGATGCCCGGACCCTCGGCGTGCAGGCCTACCAGGGCGCGTCTCAGGCTCCCCTCGACGCCCAGAGCTACACCGTGGGGTCCCAGCTCAACACCCTGGTGGCTCACGCCAATGCCCACCGGGTGACCCTCTACACCCTGCAAGCCTCGGGTCTCGCGGCCCCGGGCTCCTCCGACGCCGCTTCGGGACCGGAGGACCGCCTCACCCAGTTCACCTCCATCGAGACGGCGAAAAACTCCAGCCTGCGCAATTCGCTCACCGCCCTCGCCGCGGGCACGGGCGGCCGGGCGATCGTGGACGTCAACGATTTCGTTCCGGACCTCGAGCGCATGCACCAGGACCTCACCACCTATTACTCCCTGGGCTACAGCCCGTCCCACAGCGGCGACGGCCGCGAGCACAAGATCGAGGTGAAGGTGAAGGGCGCCGGGCTGCACCTGCGCTACCGCGAGAGCTACCGTGACAAGCCGGTGATGGAGAAGACGGTCGATCGCACGCTCGCGGCCCTCTTCTACGGCATCGAGGACAATCCGCTGAAAATCGAGCTCGAGGTGGGCGATCAGATCCCCGGGCCGAACGGCACCGTGTCCGTGCCCGTCAGCCTCAAGATCCCCCTGTTCAAGGTGGCCGTGCTCAACGGCGACGAAACCTACGAAGGCAACCTGCGGCTGCTGGTGGCCACCCGTAGCGCCGACGGCCGCATGACGCCCGTGCGGCAGATCCCGGTGCCGATCAAGATCCCCTACAAGCAGGTGCTGACGGCCCTCGGGCAGCTCTACGTCTATACCCTCACCCTCCAACTCCCGCCCGGCGAGCAGCGGGTGGCCGTGGCGGTGCGCGACGACATCGCCGCCACCACCTCCTATCTCAGCCGTGCCGTGACCGTGGCCATCCCCCAGGCCGCGGCGGCGCACGATCCCCAGTGAGGACGAGACCATGAGAAGCCGACCGTTCGCGCTGCTGATCCTCGGGCTCGCTGCTCCCCTGGCCCTGATCGCCGGGGCGCCGCCGAAACCTCCGGCCGCCCAGTCGCTCACCAGCTTCGGCGAGGTGGTGGAGGTCAACGTCGTCAACGTCGATGTCTACGCCACGGACAAGAGCGGCAAACGGGTGAACGATCTGAAGCTCGGGGACTTCGAGCTGCTGGAGGATGGCAAGCCGGTGCCGATCACCAACTTCACGCCCGTGGGTGGCCTGGGAGCGGCTTCGGCGACCGCCGCGGCCGCGCCGGCCGCCGAGGGCGCCGCCGTCCCGCGTGCTCCCGAGGACGGCTGGAGCCTCGTGGTCTTCGTCGACGACTTCAACATCCAGGCGTCCCATCGGGCGCGGGCCCTGAGGCAACTGCGGGAGTTCCTCGCCCACGGCCTCTCCCCCGGCGATCGGGTGATGCTGGTGAGCTACGATCCGGGGATCAAGGTCCGGCAGCCCTTCACCTCCGATCCCGCCGCCCTGGACGCGGCCCTCAAGGAAGTGGAATCGTCCGTGGCTCACGGCCAGGAGCTCGAGCTGTTGCGGCGACGCGCCTTCACCGAGATGATGACCATCCAGGAGATTGCGGTGTCGGACCCCGTCGATCCGATCCCCTGCCGGGCCGACATCGTGAATCCTGCCCACAACTACGCCTCCACCCGGCGCGACGAGGTCCTGCGCTCGCTCAGCGCGCTCACCGTCCTGGTCAACTCCCTCTCCGGCGTGCCGGGACGCAAGGCGGTCCTCCATGTGAGCGATGGCCTCCCCGCCCGTCCCGGCGAGGAGCTGTTCCAGTTCCTGATCGAGCTGTGCGGCGGCAGCGGCACGACGGGGATGGGGCAGGTGCAGGCGTCGCACACGCCCACGAACGAAAGGCGGGTCGGCGCCTTGGACAAGCCGACCCTGAACGATGCACTGAGCCCCCAGAACGTCTACGATGCCCGCGAGATCGGTCCCCGTGCCTATCAGGCCGCCTCCCAGGGAGCCGCCGACGCCCAGAGCTACAGCGTGGCCAAGCAGCTCGCGGCCCTGGTGGCCCACGCCAACGCCCACCAGGTCACCCTGTACACCCTCCAGGCCTCGGGTTTGACCGGCACCGACGCCACCGAGGCGGGGATGGGTTCCAGCGAGCGGCTGTTCCAGTTCCCCTCCATTGGCAGCGCGATGCGGGCCGGCTTGCAGGAGTCGCTGCAGACTCTCGCCGAGGGCACGGGCGGCAAGGCCATCCTCAACGCCAACGACCTGCGTGCCGACCTGGCGGGCCTGCGCGAGGACTTCGTCACCTTCTACTCGCTGGGCTATACGCCGAGCCACAACGGCGACGGCAAGGAGCACAAGATCGAGGTGCGGGCCAAGCGCCCCGGCATCCGCCTGCGCTACCGCGAGAGCTACCGTGACAAGCCGGCGATGGAGAAAGCGGTCGACCACACCCTGGCGGCCCTGCTGTATGGCATCGAGGAGAACCCGCTGGAGATCGTCGTGGAGGTGGGCCAGCAGACCCCCGGTCCGGCCGGCAGCGTCACCGTCCCCATCAGCCTCCGTATCCCTCTGCGCAAGCTGGCCATCCTGAACCAGGAGCAGACGCAGACCTACGAAGGGGCTCTGCGGGTGCTGGTGACGACACGCAGCGCCGACGGCGTGACAGCGCCCGTGCGCCAGGTGGCGGTACCGATCAAGATCCCCCGCAAGCAGGTGCTCAATGCCCTCGGGCAGACGTACCTCTACACCCTGACCCTGCAACTGAACCCCGGTCAGAGTCATGTGGCCGTCGGAGTTCGCGACGAGATCGCCGCCACCACCTCGTACCTGAGCCGCGCCGTGACCGTGGGCATCCCCCAGGCCGAGGCGGCGCACAATCCCCAGTGAGGACGAGATTATGAGAAGCCGACCGCTCGCGTCGTTGATCCTTGCGCTCGCCGCTCCCCTGGCCCTGATCGCCGCGGCACCGCCCGCCCCGAAAGCACCGCCGGCCCAGTCGCTCACCGCCTTCGGCGAGTCGGTGGAGGTCAACGTCGTCAACGTCGACGTCTACGCCACCGACAAGCAGGGCAACCGGGTGACCGACTTGAAGCAGGCGGACTTCGAGGTGCTGGAGGACGGCAAGCCGGTGCCCATCACCAACTTCACGCCCGTTCTCCTGCCGGGAGCGGCGGCTGCGCCTGCAGCCCCCTTGCCGGCCGGGGAGACGGCGGCCGCCGTCCAGCGCGCTCCCGAGGACGCCTGGAACCTCGTGATCTACGTCGACGACTTCAACATCCAGCCGGCCCACCGGGCGCGAGCCCTCAGTCAACTGCGGGAGTTCCTCGCCCAGAACCTCTCCTCCAACGACCGGGTGATGCTGGTGAGCTACGACCTGGGGCTCAGGGTCCGGCAGCCCTTCACCTCCGATCACGCGGCTCTGGATACGGCCATCAAGGAGGTGGAGAAGACCGCGGTCCACGGCATGGACATCGACAACTCACGGCGGCACGCCTTCGCCGACATGATGAGCATCCAGCGGGATTCGCTGTCCGATCCCACGGATCCGATCCCCTGCCCGCTCAACATTGCCACCCCGGCCCACACCCATGCCTCCTCCCGGCGCGACGAGGTCCTGCGCTCGCTGAGCTCGCTCTCCGTGCTGGTCAACTCCCTCTCCGGCGTGCCGGGGCGCAAGGCGGTGCTCCACGTCAGCGACGGCCTCCCCACCCTTCCCGGCGAGGAGCTGTTCCAGTTCCTGGTCGAGCTCTGCGGCGGCAGCGGCACCTCGGGGATGGGACAGGCGTCGCCACCCCGGGCCGGAGGGGGAGCGCGGGAATTAGCCGTCGGCGAGCGGCCGATGCAGAACGACGAGATGAACCCCTTAACCGTCTACGACGCCCGCTCGGTGGGTCCCAAGGCTTATCAGGCCGCGTCCCAGGGACCGCTCGACGCCCAGAGCTACAGCGTGTCCAAGCAGCTCAGGACGCTGGTGGCTCACGCCAACGCCCACCGGGTCACGCTGTACACCCTGCAGGCTTCCGGCTTGAGCGGCACCGACGCCACCGAAGCGGGATTCGGTCCGGGCGAACGGCTGTTCCAGTTCCCCTCGATCGGCAGCTCGCTGCGGGACACCCTCCAGGAGACGCTCCAGACCCTCGCCGAGGGCACGGGAGGCCGGGCCATCCTCAACGCCAACGACCTGCGCGCCGACCTGGCGAAAGTGCGCGAGGACTTCTCCACTTTCTATTCCCTGGGCTACACGCCGGCCCACAACGGCGACGGGCTGGAGCACCGGATCGAGGTGCGGACGAAGCGCTCGGGCATCCGGCTGCGCTACCGTGAGAGCTACCGCGACAAGCCGGTGATGGAGAAAGCCGTCGATCGCACCCTGGCGGCCCTCCTCTACGGCTTCGAGGACAATCCGCTGGAGATCGCCGTCGAGATCGGCGAGCAGACCCCCGGGCCGTCGGGCAGCATCTCAGTCCCCATCCGCCTGCGCATCCCCCTCCACAAGCTGGCCATCCTGAACCGGGAAGAGGCCTACGAAGGGGCTCTGCGGGTGCTGGTGGCCGCGCGCAGCGACGACGGCCGCTCGGCGCCCGTGCGGCAGGTGGCGGTGCCGATCAAGATCCCCCGCAAGCAGGTGCTCAACGCCCTCGGGCAGTCGTATCTCTACACCCTGACCCTGCAACTGGCCCCCGGCCAGAATCACGTGGCCGTCGGAGTGCGCGACGAGATCGCCGCCACCACCTCGTACGTAAGCCGCGCCGTCACGGTGGGTGTCAACGCCGCCGCGAAACCCTGAGGGGAGGAACCGTTCGCATGAAAGCTCTCATCGGCTGTTGCTGGCTCGCGCTCGGCGCCGCCTCGGTCCTCTCCGCGCAGACGGCCCCGCCCGCATCGTCCCTGACGGGCTTCGGCGAGGTGATGGAGGTCGACGTCGTCAACGTCGAGGTCTACGTTGCCGGCCGCGACGGCAAACGGGTGACCGATCTCAAGCGGGAGGACTTCGCCGTCTTCGAGGATGGCAAGCCGGTGGAGGTCACCAACTTCGCGGCTTTCTCCTCCAGCGGCGCCATGGCGGCGCCCACGCCGCCGGGCCCGCTCCGGAAGCTCCGGGCTCCACCGCCCCCGTACCGGCCGCACCGGCCAATCCCGAGAATGCTCTATCGCTGGTGGTGTTCCTCGACGACCTGCACCTGCGTCCCGAGCACCGCACCAAGGCCGTGGAGCAGATCCGCGCCTTCCTTGCTCACAGCGTCCGGCCGGGCGACCGGGTGATGGTCGTCGCCCACGGTCTGGGGCTGAAGCTGCTCCAGCCCTTCACCGAGGACCGGGCCGCCATCGACGCGGCGTTGCGGCAGGCCGAATCCCTGCCCGCCCAGGGCCATCTCGGGGACCAGTCGAGGCGATCCGCGTTCCGCACCATGATGGCCATGCACAGCGTCATCCCCTGTGCCCTCGAGAACGTGAGACCCATCGAGACCTACGCCGCGGAGACGCGCGACGAGGCTCTGCGCACGGTCGGAGCCCTCAAGGTGATCATCAACTCGCTCTCCGGCGTGCCCGGGCATCGGGCGCTCCTCTTCGTCAGCAACGGCATTTCGGTCACGCCCGGCGAGGAGCTCTTCCAGGTCCTTTCCGAGCTCTGCGGCGGCTCCATGGAGGCCACCGGATTCACGACCGGCAACTCAGACCGGCCGTCCCGCGGCGCCGACGAAGGCGCCAAATACAACCCCCAGCAGGCGGCGCTCGACGCTCAGAGGTACAGCGTGGCCAAGCGCTTCGAGGATCTCGCGACGCATGCCAGCGCCAACCGGGTGACCCTCTACACCCTCCAGGCGAGCGGCCTGCAAGGCTTCGCCAACGGGGCCGGGGCGGACCTCGATCCTGGAGAACGGCTGCTCCTGTCGTCCATGGTCCAGCAGATCCAGACCAGCAACCTGAAAGGCTCGCTCACCGCCCTGGCGATCGACACCGGCGGGCGGGCCATGCTCGACGCCAACGACCTCGGCCCCGAGCTGGCGCGGATGCAGGAGGACTTCGAGACCTACTATTCACTCGGCTACACGCCGGCCCACCGGGGAGACGGGCGGCAGCACAAGGTCGAGGTGAAGGTGAAGCGGCCGGGCCTGAACGTCCGCTACCGCCCGAGCTACCGTGACAAGCCCGCCCTGGAGAGGGTCGTGGATCGCACCTTCACGGCCCTGCTGCACGGCATCGAGGACAATCCCCTGGAGGTCACGGTCGACGTGGGAGCGCAGACCCTGGACAAGACCACCGGCACCTGGGCCGTGCCCGTGCAGCTCAAGATCCCCCTCTACCGGCTGCCATCGTCCCGCAGCAGGAGGGGGGCTCCTACCAGGGCCGGCTGCGCCTGCTGGTGATCACCCGGGACAGCCAGGGCGGCAACTCGCCCGTGCGCCAGGTCGAGGTGCCGCTCGCGATCTCCCGCAAGCAGGTGCTCGACGCCCTGGGCCAGCACTACCTCTACACGCTGACCCTCAAGATGCCCGCCGGGCGAGCAGCGGGTGGCCGTGGCCGTGCGCGACGAGCTGGGCGCCGTGACCTCCTACCTGAGCCGTGCCGTCTCCGTGGGAACGGTCCAGGCCGAGGTGCCGGCGTCCTCAGGCCATTGAGAGGACGATCTTGCCGAAGGCGCCGCCCCGGTCCAGGGCCTGGTAGGCCTCGGCGGCGCTTTCGAGGGGGAAGACGCGGTCCGACCACGGGCCGCAGCCGGCCGTCGCGCAGGCGCGGCAGGGCGAAGGCCGTGAAATCCGGCCACCAGCCGCGCCTTCTCCTCGCGCGGGCCGGGAGCGCAGCAGCGAGCCCACCACGTGGAGCCGGCGGCTCAGACACCAGCCCGAGGTCGACCTCCGCCTTGCGGCCACCCACGAGACCCGATCAGCACCAGCCGGCCCCGGGCGCCAGCGCCGCCAGGTGACCGGCCGTGTCCGGCGCCGCCGGTGAATTCGATCACCAGATCGACCCCGCGGCCGCCGGTGGCCTCGCGCACCTGGCCCGGGAGATTGGCCCCTTCGAGGCAGACCTCCTCGATCCCCAGCCCGCGGAGCATCTCCAGCCGCTCGCGATTGCGGCCGGCGGCGAGCACCCGGGCCCCAGCTCGCGGGCGAGCTGCACGGCGAAGCTCCCCATGCCGCCCGTGGCGCCGGTGATGAGCACGGTCTCGCCCGCCTGGAGCCCTCCCTTCCACCACCAGGTTGACCCACGCCGTGAGCGCCGCCTCGGGGATGGCGGCGCCCTCGATGAACGAGAGGTTGTCCGGCAGCGGCATGAGCTGCCCCACGGGGATGGCGACCCGGGTGGCATGACCGCCGCCGCCGAGGAGGGCCATCACCCGCGTGCCCGGCTGCCAGACCGAGCCCGGCTCGCCCTCCAGGATCACGCCGGAGCACTCCAGCCCAGGCACGTCGCTCTCCCCCGGCGGCGGCGGGTAGGTGCCGCGAAGCTGGTGGAGATCGGCGTGATTGAGGCCCGCAGCCTCCACGGCGACGAGGACCTCCCCCGGCCCGGGAGCCGGGTCGGGAAGGTCGCCGACACGGGGGGTGGGGTGGTGAGGATCGGTGACGGGCAGGATGGCGCGCACAGCGCCATCCTACCCCACCTGGGAAAGCCTTCAGTGCGTGCCGACCGGCCGGGCCTTGGGCACCGGCACGGGATCGGGCTGGCTGGGCTCGACCGCCTGGGGCTTCAGGGCCTGGGCCCGGGCCTCGAGGCCGAGGGCGCCCTCCTCCAGCCAGGCGTGCTTGCCGTCGAGCACCTCGCAGGGCCGACCTTGTACTTGCGCACGTCGTCGTTGTCCCACAGCTCGTCGAACAGGCGCTCGACGCTGCGCCGCGAGTTGCGGCAGAAGAGGTCGGCCAGCTCCGCGGCGCTCCGCCGCCTCCGGGCGCTGCCGGCGTCGCGCAGGGCCTGCGCGCGCGCGACCGAGGCCGCCATGGCGAACAGCTCGTTGGCCACGTCCACCAGCCGGAACAGGAACGCCTGCTTGTTCTGCAGCTTCGGCCTGGTAGACGCAGCATGCCGTGGAAGATCTGCGCGCGCCAGCCGGCGGCGTGCTGCGCTCGACGAAGCGCAGGTGCGTGGCCAGCGCGCCGAACTCCGAGTAGCGCGGCCAGCGGCCCCAGCCCAGCCAGCGCGTCGGGATACCAGCCAGGCGTAGAACGCCGCCATCTTCGGCAGCGCGGCCGAGCTTCTCGCGCCAGCGCTCTTCTCGGGGTCGATCATGGCGCCCGCGACCTGCGAGGTGCTTGTCCACCGCCTCGCGGGCCATGAACAGGTGCATGATCTCGCTCGAGCCCTCGAAGATCTTGTTGATGCGGTAGTCGCGCATCATGCGCTCGACGCCGATCGGCTGCTCGCCGCGCGCCTCGAGCGAGCTGCTCGGTCTCGTAGCCGCGGCCGCCGCGGATCTGCATCGTGTCGTCGACGATCTCCCAGCGCGCGGGCCGTGTTCCACTCCTTGGCCGCCGCCGCCTCCAGGCGGATGTCGTAGCCGCCGCGGTCGGCCATCTCGGTGGCGAGGTCGGCGATCGCCTCCATGGCGAAGGTGTGCGGCGGCCATGTCGGCGATCTTGTGCGCGATCGCCTCGTGCTTGCCGACGGGCTTGCCCCACTGCACGCGCTCGCTGCGCCCACTTGCGGCAGATCTCCAGGCAGAGCTTGGCCGTGCCCACCGAGCCGTTGGGGATGGACAGGCGGCCGTCGTTGAGGGTGGTGAGCGCGATCTTCAGGCCGCTTGCCCTCCTGCGCCGATCAGGTTCTCGCGCCGGGACGCGCACGTTCTTGAAGCTGATGACGCCGTTGGCGAGCGCGCGCAGGCCCATGAAGTGGCAGCGGTGCTCGACCTTCACGCCCGGCCAGTCGGTCTCCACCACGAAGGCGCTGATCTTCTTCGTGCTTGGGATCGACGCGCCATCACCACCAGCAGCTTGGCGATCGTGCCGTTGGTGCACCAGAGCTTCTCGCCGTTGAGGACGTAGTCGCGCCGTCCGCGCGTCTTCTCGGCGGTGGTCGCGAGCCGCGCCGGATCGGAGCCGACGCTCCGGCTCGGTGAGCGCGAAGGCGGAGATCTCGCCCGCGGCGCAGCGCGGCAGGTACTTCTTCTTCTGCGTCTCGCGTGCCGAACAGCTTGAGCGGCTGGGGCACGCCGATCGACTGGTGGGCGGAGAGCAGGGCCGACGAGGTTGCCGTCGATGCGAGCCCAGCAGCTGCATCACCTTCTGGTACTCGACGTTGGTGAAGCCCGAGGCCGCCGTACTCCTTCGGGATCTTCATGCCGAAGGCGCCCAGCTTGCGCAGGCCGTCGACCACGTGCTCCGGGTACTCGCCCGTGGCGTCGATCTCGACGGAGTCCACCTCGTCGCGCAGGAAGCTCCGCAGCTGCGTCGTAGAAGGCGGCGAACTCGGGCCGCTCCTGCTCCGGGCAGCGGATAGGGATGGATCGAGGTCGAGGCGGAAGTTGCCGAGGAACAGCTCGCGCATGAAGCTGGGCTGCGTCCATTCGGTCTGGCGCGAGGCCTCGGCGACCTTCCTCGATTCCAGTTCGCTGACGTGCTCAAGCTCCTTGGCCATGGTCTCTTCCCCTTTGCCTTTGAATGGCCGGCCCTGCCCACGGCATTGCCGCACTGCGACAACAATAGCACGACCGTGCGCAAAGCGCTAGCCTCCTGAGTCAAATCTCTCTAGGGAAATTGCAGAGTAGCACTACTTTCGCCGCTCCGTTGCTGCGGGTCCCTGCGGCGTGGGTTTGCCGCGGTGCGGCTTAGAGGGTCTGCCGACGACCTCCAACGCGGCGTCCTCCTCGCGAAGGTTGGAGATGGAGACGCCGACACGGGGCAGGGACAGAAGGAAGTCGACCCGGGTCTTGCCGCACAGAACAGCCGCCTGGCCTGAGGTCAACCGTCCCAGCTCATAGAGCTTGGCGGCTAGGAGGAAGCGGGCTTCCTTCGTGAACTCCTCGGCGGAGAGACCGAGGCTGAACAGGACGTCCTCGCCGTATTCAATGGTCACGCTGTGCAACATGGTCGGGCCTCCTTCTGCCTCAAGCATATCCCCACAACCCCATCCCTGCCTCTCCTCTGACCCTGTGACACCTCCGTGAACTCATGCGCGGTTTTGCAATTTCACCTTGACGATTCATGCACATTTTGCTATACGGGCACGGCAACACCGCTTCTGAGAGCTCCGCCGGGGCCGTGATCTGGCGGAGGTGTCTGCGAAAAGGAGATCAACGTGATCACGAAAGCCCGCTCGGCGGCGCTCATCGCCGCAATCCTCGCCCTGGCCATCCTCCTCCCGGCCGGAGCGCGCGCCCAGTCCACCCTCTTCAATGACGACTTCGGACCCAAGCCCCTGGGAAGCTGGAAGGCCTCCCCGCTGGGGCTGCTTTCCAACTGGGATGGCTCCTCGGGCGCCGCGGCCTACAATGGCGGCGGTCACACCCAGCTCTACACCGGCAGCGCTTCCTGGAGCGATTACCGGTTCGAGGTGAAATTCAAGGTCGACGTCGCCGAGGACTACCCGGGCGGCATCCGCGGCCGCGTCAACCTCGACACCGGCGCCGGCTACGCCGCCTGGATCTACCCGGGACAGGGCCTGATCAAGCTCTGGCGCTCGACCGCCTGGCACATCGACACCAGCGGCCTCACGCTGCTCGGCCAGTCGAGCGCGACGATCGACCCCGGGACGTTCCACACCCTGGCCCTGGTCTTCGTGGGGAGCCAGATCTCCGTCGAGTACGACGGCACGACGGTGATCCAGGAGACCGACTCCACCCTCACCGCCGGCGCCGTGGCCCTCGACGTCAGCAACAAGCCCCTCACCTTCGACGACGTGGCTGTGACCTCGGGCTCCACCACTCTCTTCACGGACGATTTCAGCCCGCGCCCGCTGCGCAACTGGACGGCCTCGCCCCTCGGTCTCTTCAACAACTGGGACGCCTCGACCGGCGTCGCGGCCTATAACGGCGGCGGCCATACCCAGATCTACTCTGGCAGCGGCACGTGGACCGACTACACGGTGGAAGGGAAATTCCGCCTGACGAGCGGCAGCAACTATCCCGGCGGTCTGCGCGGACGGGTGAACCTTGCGACGGGCGAGTCCTACGCTGCCTGGATCTATCCCGGGGACAACGTCATCAAGCTCTTCCGCGTCGTGGCCTGGAACATCGACACCACCGGCCTGACGCTGATCTCCCAGGCCAACGTGGGGACGATCTCGACCGGTGCCTTCCACACCCTTGCTCTCACCTTCAATGGCTCTGCGATCTCCGTGGCCCTGGACGGCACCAACGTGATCCAGGCTTCGGACGCGACCTACACCGCGGGCGCCGTGGCCCTCGACGTCTCCAATCAGCCCATCGATTGGGACGACGTGAAGGTGACGGTCCCGCCGCCGGCCAACCAGCTCTTCGCCGACGACTTCGGCTCCCTCTCCCTCGCCAACTGGACGGCCTCACCCCTGGGCCTCTTCTCCAACTGGAGCGCGGCGGGCGGCACGGCGGCCTACAACGGCGGCGGTCACACCCAGATTATCGCCGGGGGTGCCGGCAGCAGCGCGTGGACCGACTACAAGGTCGAAGCCAAGTTCCGTCTCGCCAACGGCAGCAACTACCCCGGCGGCCTGCGGGGGCGGGTGAACACTTCGACGGGCGAGTCCTACGCGGCCTGGATCTATCCGGGCGACGGCGTCATCAAGCTCTACCGCTCCGCGGCCTGGCACATCGACACGGAAGGGCTAGCCCTGCTCGGCCAGGCGAACGTCGGCTCCATCACGGCGAGCACGTTCCACACTCTCTCCATCACCTTCGTGGGCAGCCAGATCACGGTGAGATATGACGGGACCGACGTGATCCAGACGACCGACACGGTTCTGACCGCGGGCCCCATCGCCCTCGACGTCTCCAACCAGCCCATCGAATGGGACGACGTGATGGTGACCTCACAGACGGCGCCGCCTCCGCCGCCCCTCTTCTCCGACGACTTCTCCGGCGGCCTCACGGGGTGGACGGCCTCGCCCCTCGGCCTCTTCTCCAACTGGAGCGGCGCCTCGGGAACGGCTTCCTACAACGGTGGCGGTCACACGCAGATCTACGCTGGAAACAACGCGTGGACCAACTACGAGCTGGAGGTCAAGGTCCGCCTGGCCAACGGCAACAACTTCCCGGGCGGCATCCGCGGCCGGGTGAACACCACGACGGGCGAGTCCTACGCGGCCTGGCTCTATCCCGGCGACGGCGTCATCAAGCTCTTCCGCGCCGCGGCCTGGAACATCGATACCTCCGGCCTGGCAGTCCTCGCCCAAGCCAACGTGGGCACCATCGCGCCCAACGTCTTCCATACCCTCACACTGACCCTCGACGGCAGCCAGATCTCCGTGGCCTTCAACGGCACCACCGTCATCCAGGTGACCGACACGGTTTTGACCGCGGGCGCCATCGCCCTCGACGTCTCCAACCAGCCCATCGAGTTCGACGACGTGGTGGTGACGGATCTCGGTGGCGGGACTCCCCCTCCCCCGCCTGACGACAACGGCCCGGGCGGCCCCATCCTGGTGATCAGCAAGGACACCAATCCGTTCACCCGCTACGCCGGCGAGATCCTGCTGGCCGAAGGGCTCAACCAGTACGCCGTCAAGGAGATCGGCACCCTCGACGCCACGACCCTCGCCAACTACGACGTGGCCATCCTGGGCGAGATGACGCTGACGAGCGCCCAGGTGACCCTGCTCACCGACTGGGTCAACGCCGGCGGCAATCTCATCGCCCTGCGTCCTGATCCCCAGCTCGCGGGCCTGCTGGGCCTCACCGCCGCGGGCACGACGCTCGCCAACGGTTATCTCCTTGTCGACACTTCGGGAGCTCCGGGCCAGGGGATCGTGAGCCAGACGATCCAATTCCATGGCACCGCCGATCGCTACACCCTGAACGGCGCCACGGCCATCGCCACCCTCTACTCGAACGCCACCACGGCGACGACGAACCCGGCCGTCACCCTGAAGAGCGTCGGCTCCACGGGCGGGCAGGCCGCGGCCTTCACCTACGATCTCGCCCGCTCCATCGTCTACACCCGTCAGGGCAATCCCGCCTGGGCCGGCCAGGAGCGGGACGGCGTCACTCCCCGCCGCTCCGACGACCTCTTCTTCGGCAATGCCGCCGGCGATCTCCAGACCGACTGGATCGATCTCGACAAGGTGGCCATCCCGCAGGCCGACGAGCAGCAGCGCCTGCTGATCAACCTGATCCTCTCCATGAACGCCGACCGCAAGCCTCTCCCCCGCTTCTGGTACCTCCCCCGGGGCAACAAGGCGGCCGTGGTGATGACGGGCGACGACCACGGCAACAACGGCACCGAGGGCCGCTTCCAGATCTACGAGGCCGCGAGCCCCACCGGCTGCTCCGTGGCCAACTGGGAGTGCGTGCGGGCCACCTCCTACATCTTCCCCAACACGCCGCTCTCCTCCACCGCCGCCACCGCCTTCCAGGCCGAGGGCTTCGAGATCGGCGTCCACGTCAACACCAACTGCGCGGACTGGACGGGCTCGTCCCTCGAATCCTTCTTCGCCACCCAGATCGCGGACTTCGCCACCCTGTTCCCGGGGATCACCGCGCCGGTGACCAACCGCACGCACTGCATCGCCTGGAGCGACTGGGCGACCGAGCCGAAGGTCGAGAAGGCCCACGGCATCCGCTTCGACACCAACTACTACTACTGGCCGGGGAGCTGGATCCAGGACCGTCCGGGCTTCTTCACCGGCTCGGGAATCCCCATGCGCTTCGCCGACCTGGACGGCACCCGTATCGACGTCTACCAGGCCGCGACCCAACTGACCGACGAGTCCGACCAGAACCTCGCCGTCCACATCGACACCCTGCTCGACAACGCCCTGGGGACCGCGGGTTACTACGGCGTGGTGACCGCCAACATGCACACCGACTCCGCGAGCCATGCTGGCTCCGACGCCATCGTGGCCTCGGCCCAGACGCGGGGCGTGCCCATCGTCTCCGCCCAGCAGATGCTCACCTGGCTCGACGGCAGGAACGGCTCCTCCTTCAGCAGCCTCGCCTGGAGCGGCAACGCCCTGAGCTTCACGATCACCGTCGCCACGGGCGCGAACGGCCTCCAGGCCCTGCTCCCCGACACCTCGCCGGCCGGTACCCTCGCCAGCCTCACCCTGAACGGCAACCCGGTGACCGTCACCACCTCCACGATCAAGGGGATTACCTACGCCGTCTTCACCGCGGCGTCCGGCGCCTACGTCGCCACCTACGCGCCGTAGGACCGTAGAGATAGCCGGGGGGCGGAAGCTCGCCCCCCGGCGTTTGAAGAGCCATCACCCGAGAAAGGAGCGCGCCATCATGAAGAAGAAGAGGACACCGAAGCGGCTGAGCCTGCGCCGCGAGACCCTCCACAAGCTGACGGACGATCAGCTCCCCGAGGTCGCGGGAGCCGCCACCGTGGGCGGCACCTGCTGCGCCCGGTCCGACAGTTGCCCGCCGCCTACCGGACCCTGCTCGCTGTTCTGTCCCACGGGACCGGAAGCCTGCGGGCCCTGACCCGGAGATCGCAAAGTCGCCAAGGACTGCAAGACGAACAACCTCATCGTCCTTGCAGTCCTTTATGTCCTTTGGGTCCTTTCCTTCAGGCGAGGCCCATCTCTTCGAGGGAGTGGACGGAGAGAAGGCGTTCGGCAAGCCGCGTCAGCAGATCCAGGGAGTCGATGGCCTCCACCCGGCGGCGGACCGTCTCGGGCAAGGGCCCGAAGCGCTTCCCGAGTTGGTGGAGCAGGAGCTGTCGGGCGCCGGCCTGGGCTCCCTTCTCCATCCCTTCCCTGCGTCCTTCTTGACGTCCTCGCTCCCACCCCTTCGCCTCAAGGGTTTCCGACCATGTCATCGCCACGGCTCGTACCTCCTGATTTTCCCTATGGGACTGAAGCGCCTCGAACTCCGCAGCCTCTCCCGGATCCAATTGTAGATAGCTTTCCACGCAGTCGACAAGTAGGAACGGGTCGATCCGTCCCTTGAGCCCGGCAATCCGACGCAGGCAGGCCATCTTCAGCTCGGCGCGGCTCCAGGAGCCGGGGTCCATCAGAGCTGCCAGGGCCCAGGCCAGAGGCTCGGGGCGATCCAGGTGCTCCCTGGCGCGGCAACCGGCGAGGCCGAAGGAGACGTAGCGGAATCCGGAAAAGTCCGGACCGAAGGGATTCTCCCACGTCTCCAGACGGACGCCGGGAAGACCGCGCTTCAGGCAGACCTCGATCGTCAGCACCGGCGTGTCGTAGCGGGCCTGGATCTGGTTGCAGTAGCTCCAGAGCCGGTCCTTCATCTTCCTGCTTGCCCGCGCCTCGATCTCGACGTGGATCAGGAGCGGACGACCGTCGAGGGCACGGACACGGACGAGCAGGTCCAACTCACGTCGTCGGCCCTGCGGACCCCCGGCGAAGAGCTCCTTGTCCAGAAGCTCGGGCGACGACAGGTCCAACCGTTCCAGCGTCTGCGGCACGACCAGGCACAGGAAGTTCGGGAGGAAGACGCGCAGCAATTGCTTGAAGATCTTGTCGTGTTGGGTGGCCATGCCACTAATAGACGTAAAACGGAGGGCCAATCTTGCAACCCCCCGCCGGATAAGGGTTTGCGAGGGGGGTTTCGAGCTATTCAGGAGGCGACTGAAATTTAGCTGGGAGAAGAGGGCCGGGGTGATGAGGGTCTTGGGTGGGCGGAATCCGGGGTTGTCTCCCGCTCCCGCTTGTGACATCCTTCACGAGCACGGCGCCAGTCCCGGGCTGTGATCCTCGCCTTGCCGGGACGCTCACGCCGGGACTCTGACCTCTAGGAGGATTGTCCCTTGCCGGAGCAGTACTACCCGGTCCTGCTGGCGATGGGGATTGCGACCGCGATGGGGGTCGTCATCCTCAGCCTGTCCTGGATCCTCGGAAAGATCGCCGGCCACCAGCATGGCGGCCTGCGCAAGGGCACGACCGTCGAGTCGGGCATGCCCCTGCTCGATGTGTCGCACAAGCGGATCTCCATCGCCTTCTTCCTCATCGCCATCGACTTCATCGTCTTCGATCTCGAGGCCGCCTTCCTCTATCCCTGGTCGCTCGTCCTGCGCGACTTCGGGTGGCCGCTCTTCGCGGCCGTGATGGTCTTCATCTTCATGATCCTGGTCGGCTACGCCTACGTCTGGCTCAAGGGCGGGCTCGACCTCTCCCTGCCCGGACGCGAGCGCCGGCCCCTGAGACTCCAGCTATGAGCGTGCACGAGCCCGCTTCGATGCAACCGGCCGGCCCCCAGATGCGGGGCGGCGGCCTTTCGGAGGCGTCGCGCGCCGAGATCGACGCCTTGCGCCCGCGCTATCCCACGACCGAGGCCGTGCTGCTCCCCGCTCTCCACATCGCCCAGCGGCAGTGGGGCGGCTGGCTGCCGGACGAGGCGATCGCCGCCGTGGCTGAGGAGCTGGACCTGCCCGTGGCCAAGGTCTACGGCGTCGTCACCTTCTACGACCTCTTCCACCAGCAGCCGGTGGGGCGGCACCGCATCCGCGTCTGCAACAACCTCTCGTGCCAGCTCCGGGGGGCGGAGGAGATCCTCGCGACCCTGCACCGGGAGCTCGGCGTGGGCGAGGACGAGGTGACGCCCGACGGCCGCTGCTCCTACGTCCACTTCGAGTGCCTGGGCTCATGCGACACGGCGCCCATGATGATGGTGGACGACGACTACCACGAGAACCTCACCCCCAACCGGGTGCGCAAGATCGTCAAGGGGTTGAAGTGATGGCAGCCTTCGAGCCGGTCCTCACCAGGAACGTGGGCAAGCCCGAGGCCCTCACCCTCAGGGGCTACCGCCAGCTCGGCGGCTACGAGGGGCTCGCCAAGGCGCTGACGATGGAGCCCGACGCCATCATCGAAGAGGTGAAGAAGTCGGGCCTGCGCGGACGCGGCGGCGCCGGCTTCCCCGCCGGCTTGAAGTGGAGCTTCATCCCCAAAGTGCCCAAAGGGGATCAATCCAAGCCGAAGTATCTGGTCTGCAACGCCGACGAATCCGAGCCGGGCACCTTCAAGGACCGCCTGCTGATGGAGCAGGACCCCCACCAGCTCATCGAGGGGTGCGCCATCTGCTGCTTCGCGGTGCAGGCCAACACCTGCTACATCTACATCCGCGGCGAGTACACCAAGTCCGCGGAAATCCTCGAGCGGGCCTTGAAGGAGGCGTACGAGGGCGGCCTGCTGGGGGACAGCGTGCTCGGCTCGGGCTTCAAGCTCGACATGTACATCCACCGCGGCGCGGGAGCCTACATCTGCGGCGAGGAGACGGGGATGCTGGAATCGCTGGAGGGCAAGCGCGGCCAGCCGCGGGTGAAGCCTCCCTTCCCCGCCGTGGTCGGCGCGTTCGGCGCTCCCACCGTGATCAACAACGTCGAGACGCTGTGCAACGTCCCCCACATCATCACCCGCGGCGCGGACTGGTACAAGGCGATCGGCACGGACGAGCGCAACACCGGCCCCAAGCTCTACGCCATCTCGGGCCACGTGGAGCGGCCGGGCACCTACGAGCACCCCATCGGCATCACCTTCCGCGAGATGCTCGACAAGGCGGGCGGCATGTGGAGGGGGCGGCAGCTCAAGGCGTTCATTCCCGGCGGCGCTTCGGCGCCCATCCTCAAGCCGGAGCACATCGACGTCAAGATGGATTTCGACACCGTGGCCAAGGCCGGCTCCATGCTGGGCTCGGCGGCCGTGATCGTGATGGACGAGACGACCTGCATGGTGCGCTCGGTCGCCCGCCTGTCGAAGTTCTTCAACCATGAATCGTGCGGCCAGTGCACGCCCTGCCGCGAGGGGACGAACTGGATGGAGCTGGTGCTGGACCGCCTGGAGCACGGCCAGGGGAGCGGAGCGCGACGCGCAAGCTCCTCCTCTCCATCTGCAAGAACATCGGCGGCCAGTCGCTGTGCGCCCTGGGCGACGCGGCGATCGGTCCCGTCAAGTCGCTGGTCGATCGCTTCCCCGAGGAGATCGAGCAGCACGTGCGCCAGCGGGGATGCCCCTTCCCGCAGCCGCGCTATTTCGAGAACGGAGCCTGACGAAGTGCCCAAGATCACCATCAACGACCGTACCGTGGAGGTGGAGGCCGGCACCAACGTGATCGACGCGGGCTTGAAGGCCGGCGTCCAGATCCCCCACTACTGCTATCACCCGCGCCTGTCGGTGGTGGGCCAGTGCCGCATGTGCCTGGTGGAGATCTCGGACAACGGCAAGAAGATGCCGAAGCTCCAGACTGCCTGCTCGTCCTATATCACCAAGGACGGCTGGAGCGTGCGCACGGACACGCCCGAGGTCGCCGAGGCCCAGAAGGGGATGATGGAGTTCTTCCTCATCAATCACCCCCTGGACTGCCCCATCTGCGATCAGGCCGGCGAGTGCGGCCTCCAGGACTACTCCTTCAAGCACGGCGTGGCCTTCTCCCGTTTCCAGTACGAGGACAAGCGCACCTATCCGGGACGCGAACGTATCCCGCTGGGAGCCAACGTCGTCCTCAACATGAACCGGTGCATCCAGTGCACGCGTTGCATCCGCTTCACCCAGGAGGTCGCGGGCACGGGCGAGCTCGGCTTCTTCAACCGCGGCGCGCGCGTCGAGATCGGCACCTTCCCGGGCAAGGAGCTGTCCAATCCGCTCGCCACCTGCGTGGTGGACATCTGCCCCGTGGGCGCCCTGACCTCGACCCGCTTCCGCTTCGCCGAGCGCGTCTGGTACCTCGACAAGAAGCCGTCGATCTGCACCGGCTGTGAGGTGGGGTGCAACATCACGATGGAGCAGCGGCGAGGGGACATCAAGCGCTACAAGCCGCGCTTCAACGTCGAGGTCAACGACTACTGGATGTGCGACTATGGCCGCTCGACCCATGAGCGCTACAAGCAGGTGCCGCGCCTGACCTCGCCGCGAAGTGAGGGGAGCAACACGGGATGGAGCCAGGCCCTGGACGCCGTTCATCGCGGGCTCGCGGCTGCGGGTCCGGGCGAGGTCGCGTTCCTGGGATCGGGATTCCTGACGACTGAAGAGGCCTACCTGTTCGCGAAGCTCGCGGATCTGGCGGGATCGCAGAACCGCTCGGTACCGGTCGATCTCGGACCGGAGTGGACGATCCCCCGCCATCAGAGACCGCCGATCAAGGGACGCGAGGCCGCTCCCAACCGCCGCGGCGCCGAGCTCGCGGGTCTGGCCGGAGGGGACGATCTGCTGAACGGCGAGGGCGCCGGGGTCCTCGTGGTCTGCGACAGCGACTTCGGCAAGTCAGCCTGGGACCCCGAAACCGTGGCGCGGCTGCGCCAGGCGAAATTCCTCGTGGTCTTCGGCTGGGCCGATTCGCCTCTGGCGCAGGCCGCGGACGTGGCCCTGCCGGTCGCCCACCACGGCGAGAAGGAGGGGACGTTCGTCAACGTCGAATGGCGGGTGCAGCGCTTCGAGCGCGCCTTCCCGCCGCCGGGCCAGGTGCGGCCGGCGATCGAGGTGCTCTCCGATCTCCTGTCGCGTTTCGAAACGGGCTGGTCCCAGTTGTCCGCGGCCACGATCTTCGATCGCCTCGCCGCGGAGCTGCCGGCCTTCATCGGCCTTTCGTGGCGCCGCCTGCCCGCGACCGGCGTGGCCCTCCGTGTTCCCGAGGCAACGCCCAAGCTCTCGGATCAGGCCGCGGAGACGGCCCGGGAGGCTTCGCAGTGAATTCCGATCTGGTGGCGACGCTGGTCAAGTACGCGGTGATGTTCGGCGTCTTCATCAACGTCGCGCCGATCATGAACTGGGTGGAGCGGCGGGCCTGCGCCTTCATCCAGGACCGGCCCGGCCCCAACCGCGTCGGGCCCCTGGGCCTGTTCCAGCCGGTGGCCGACGCCATCAAGTTCCTGTTCAAGGAGGACGTGACGCCGGCCGCGGCCGACAAGGTCCTCTATCTGATGGCGCCCGTCCTGGCCCTGCTGCCCGCCTTCACCACCTTCGTGATCATCCCCTTCGGACCGGACATCACGGTCGGTGGCAAAACGATCCCTCTGGTGGTGGCCCCGGTGGACACGGGCGTGCTGCTGTTCCTGGCCCTGTCGAGCCTCGCCGTGTACTCGCTGGTGCTGGCCGGCTATGCGTCGAACAACAAGTTCTCGTTGATCGGTGGCATCCGCGCCTCGGCGCAGCTCATCAGCTACGAGCTGGCGCTGACGCTGTCAGTCCTGGCCGTGCTCTTGCCCGTCAATTCGTTCCGGTTGTCGGACATCGTGGCGTATCAGCAGGCGCACGTGTGGAATTTCATTCCGCAGATCCTCGGCTTCTTCGTCTTCCTCGTGGCCTCGTTCGCGGAGACCAACCGGCTGCCGTTCGACCTGCCGGAAGCCGAATCCGAATTGATCGCCGGGTTCCACACCGAATACAGCGCCATGCGCTTCGCCGCCTTCTTCCAGGCTGAATACACGAACATGGCGGCCCTCGCGGCCCTGGGCGTGACCCTGTTCTTCGGCGGCTGGAGCCTGCCGGGGGTCCACCTCACGGGCTGGCTGGGCGCGGTCGTGGGGCTCGCCACCTTGATTGCCAAGATCGGCATCTGCATGGCCGTGTTCGTCTGGGTGCGCTGGACCTTCCCCCGCTTCCGCTACGACCAGTTGATGCGGCTGGGCTGGAAGGTGCTGCTGCCGCTCTCCATCCTCAATCTGATCCTGGTGGCCGCCATGACGCTCGCGGGGTGGCTGGGGAATTAATGGAAACTGCGATTTTCCTGATCTTCGCGGCGTTGGCCGTGGGCTCCTCGCTGGTGGTGGTGGTGCACAAGAGCCCCGTGTACGCGACCATGAGCCTGGTGTTGACGCTCTTCTCCGTGGCGGTGCTCTTCGTGCTGCTCGGAGCCCCGTTCCTGGGCGCCCTCCAGATCCTCGTCTACGCCGGCGCCATCGTGGTGCTGTTCCTGTTCGTCATCATGTTGCTCAACCTCCAGAAGTCTGAGAAGAGCCGGCTCACGGTGCAGCTCGCGGTGGCGATCCTGGGCGCCCTGATCTTCGTCGGTATGGTGGGCCTCGTCTTCTGGCGCGCGGGTGCGCCGGAGACTCCAAGCCGCTCACCCCAGACCTCGTGTCGCTCAAGAACCTGGCCACGGCCCTCTTCTCCGACGATCTGCTGCCGTTCGAGATCGTGGGCCTGCTGCTGCTGGTGGCGGTGGTGGGCGCCACGGTGGCGGCGCGCAAGGCGCCCGAGCCGGGAGCGGAGAGCGGCCTGCTGCCGCGCGAGGATTTCGTTGCCGAAGAGCCGGTACGCAAGGAGGCTGCCAAGTGAGCGTTCCCATCTCCTGGTACCTGATGCTGGCGGCCGTGCTGTTCGCCATCGGCACCGTGGGCGCTCTCACCCGGCGCAACGGCATCAGCATCTTCCTTTCAATCGAGCTGATGCTCAACGCGGCCAACCTGACCCTGGTCGCCTACGCGCGGCAACTGGGCGATCACACGGGCCAACTGATCGTCTTCTTCGTCATGGCGGTGGCCGCGGCCGAAGCCGCCGTAGGGCTCGCCCTGTTCATCGCGGTGTTCCGCGCGCGGCGCACCATCGACGTCAACCGTCTGAACCTCATGCGCTGGTAACGTGACAGAAACGCCATGCTCGAGCTGCTCTGGCTGATCCCCATCCTGCCCCTCGCCGGCGCCGCCATCAACGGCCTCTTGGGCTGGCGGTTCCCCAAGCCCGTGGTCACCGCCGTGGCCCTCGGCGCGCCGCTCGCCTCGCTGGTGATCGCCCTCGGCTGCCTGTGGCAGTACTTCCCTGGCAGCGCTCCGTACGAGCAGACGCTCTACGCCTGGACAACGGGCGACCTCAAAATCCCGGTCGCCTTCCTGCTCGACCATCTGTCGGCGGTGATGCTGTTCATCGTCACCTTCGTGGGCTTCCTCATCCACGTCTACTCCGTGGGCTACATGGCGCACGAAGAGGGCTACCGCCGCTACTTCGCCTACCTGAACCTGTTCATGTCGGCGATGCTGCTGCTGGTCCTGGGCAACAACTACCTGGTGATGTTCGTGGGCTGGGAGGGGGTGGGGCTCTGCTCCTACCTGCTGATCGGTTTCTATTACGACCAGCCGTTCCCGCCCTACGCCGGCAAGAAGGCGTTCATCGTCAACCGCATCGGCGACTTCGGCTTCCTGCTGGGGATGTTCGTCCTGTTCGCGCAATTCGGCACGCTCAACTACGCCGAGCTGTTCACGAGCATTGGCGGCGCAGCCGGGCGCCACCATCCTGGGCTTCCCGCTCGCGAGCTTCGTGGCCCTCTGCTTCTTCGTCGGCGCCATGGGCAAGAGCGCGCAGATCCCCCTCTACGTCTGGCTGCCCGACGCCATGGCGGGCCCGACCCCCGTCTCCGCCCTCATCCACGCCGCCACCATGGTCACCGCCGGCGTCTACATGGTGGTGCGCTCGAACGTGATCTATCAGCTGGCGCCCGGCGTCTCGCAGTTCGTGGCGGTGATCGGCGCGGCCACGGCGATCTTCGCGGCCACCATCGCCATCGCGCAGACGGACATCAAGAAGGTGCTCGCCTACTCCACCGTCTCGCAGCTCGGCTACATGTTCCTGGCGGCCGGGCTCGGGGCCTACTCGGCGGCCCTCTTCCACCTCATGACCCACGCCTTCTTCAAGGCCCTCCTCTTCCTCGGCGCCGGCTCGGTGATCCACGCCATGGGCGGCGAGCAGGACATGACGAAGATGGGCGGCCTCAAGAAATACCTGCCGGCGACGTTCCGCACCTATGTGATCGGCGCCCTGGCCATCGCGGGGATCCCGCCCCTCGCCGGCTTCTTCAGCAAGGATGAGATCCTCCACGCCGCGGCGGCCAACGGCCAGTGGATCTTATGGGCCGTGGGATTGATCACCGCGGGATTGACGGCGTTCTACATGTTCCGCTCCGTCTACCTGACCTTCTACGGCAAATTCCGCGGCACGCACGAGCAGGAGCACCACCTGCACGAGTCGCCGCCGGTGATGACGATCCCGCTGTGGATCCTCGCCGCGGGCGCCGTGGTGGCCGGTTTCGTGGGCGTGCCCAAGGCCCTCGGCGGCATCAACCGGTTTCATCACTGGCTGGAGCCGGTCTTGTTCCACCCCACCGAGCACGAGGTCAGCGTAGGCATGGAGTGGGCGTTGATGGTGATCGCCGTGATTGTGGCCGCGGCCGGCATCCTCCTCGCCCGGCGCCTCTACGGCGGTGACGACGGCGTGGAGCGGGAGCGGGCCTTTGCCGGGCGCTCCCCCGCCCTCTACCGGCTGCTCGCCAACAAATACTACGTGGACGAGATCTACGACGCCCTCATCGTCAAGCCGCTCGCCGCCCTGTCGCGGTTCTTCTGGAAGGTGATCGATACCTACGTCATCGACGGCACGATCAACTTCGGCGCTTTCCTGACCGAGCTCACGGGCGACGTGGGGCGCTTCACCACCACCGGCAACGTGCGCAGCTATGCCCTCTACTTCTTCTTCGGCGTGATCCTCCTCTTCTGGTGGCTCGCCTTCAGTTGACCGGAACGTTTGACCGGAACACTATGGGAACCTTTCTCTCACTGCTCGCCGGCAACACCCTGACCCGCCTGGTCTTCTTCCCGGCGATCGCCGCCGTGCCGCTCTTCTTCTTTGGGAAAGGCGCAGCACGGGCGGCGAAGATCTACATCCTGATCGCCTCGCTGATCGAGCTCGTCTTCGGCATCGTCTACCTGGCGTCCCATCTCGGCGCGGACGGCGGCTTCCCGCTGGTGCACGACGTGGGGCCGGGCGGCGCAGCGATTCCCTGGATCGCGAGCTTCGGCATCCACTACGACCTGGCCATGGACGGCATCTCCATGCCGCTGGTGCTGCTGGGGATCTTCCTCGTGCCGATCGTCATCCTCGGCTCGTGGAAGGGGATCCACGATCACTGGCCCCTCTTCGGCGCCTCCATGCTGCTCTTGACGACCGGCGTGCTCGGCGCCCTCCTGGCCTACGACCTCTTCGTGTTCTACGTCTTCTGGGAGGTCATGCTGGTGCCGATGTATTTGCTGATCGGCATCTGGGGCGGCGAGCGGCGGATCTACGCGGCGGTCAAATTCTTCCTCTTCACCATGGCCGGGAGCCTCTTGATGCTGATCGCCATCCTGTGGATGGCCTGGACGTTCCAGCGCCTGAACGGCGGCGTCTGGAGCTTCGCCTACGCCGACATGCTGCGGCTCAACCTGCCCGTGCACCAGCAGATCTGGCTGTTCGCAGCCTTCGCCTTGACCTTCGCCATCAAGGTGCCCATGTTCCCGCTCCACACCTGGCTGCCCGACGCTCACGTCGAAGCGCCCACGGGCGGCTCCGTGATCCTCGCCGGCATCCTGCTGAAGCTCGGCACCTACGGCTTCCTCCGCTTCGCGCTCCCCCTTTTCCCCCACGCCAGCGAGGCGGCGCGCCCGCTGCTTCTCACCCTCGCCTTGATCGGCATCCTCTACGGCGCGCTGGTGGCCTGGGTGCAGGTGGACATGAAGAAGCTCGTGGCCTACTCCTCCATCGCCCATCTCGGTTTCGTGATGCTGGGATTGATCGCCGTGGACGTCGTGGCCTGGCAGGGCTCGCTCCTCCAGATGGTCAATCACGGACTCTCGACGGGCGCTCTGTTCCTCCTCGTGGGCATGCTCTACGATCGCCGGCACACCAAGAAGTTCGACGAGTTCGGCGGCCTCGCCAAGGTGATGCCCATCTTCGCCTTCTTCCTCGTCTTTTCGAGCCTCGCGTCCGTGGGCCTGCCGGCCTTGAACGGCTTCGTGGGCGAATTCATGATCCTGACCGGCAGCTTCCGCACCCTGGGCTGGCCCGCGGCCGTGGCCACCTTCGGCGTGGTGCTGGCGGCCGTCTACCTGCTCAAGATGATCCAGCTCACGATCTGGGGTCCTATTACCAAGGAGGAGAATCGAAAGCTTCGCGACCTCTCCTTCCGCGAGGTGGCGGCGCTCGTCCCCCTTTGCGTCCTGATGCTGTGGATCGGCGTCGCGCCCAACACCTTCCTGCAGCCGAGCCGGAAGACCCTCGAATCCGTGCTCGCGGATTACCGGCAGCGGGTCGAGGAGCCGGACGTGGCACAGGCGTCGCTACGGCCGGCGTCTCCGGCTACTGCTCAGGAGGCCAGCCGATGAGCCCGCACTTCGACTGGACGATGCTGCTCCCCGAGATGGTGCTCACCGCCGGCGGCGTGCTGATCCTGCTCCTCGACGCCATCGCGCCGTCATTGCGGCGGTCCTTCACCGCGCTCGCCGTGCTCTTCACCCTCGGCGCCGGCTATGCGGCCTACTACATCACGCCGCTCCACCACGCCATTGCCGGGGATTCCGGCACGTTCAAGGGCCTGCTCGAAACGAGCCCGCTCACCCTCGCCTTCACGGCTTTCATCCTGCTCTCGACCGTGCTCTGCCTGCTGGCTTCGCAGAGCTATTTGCGGCGGGAGGGGATCCTCACCGGCGAGTACCATGCCCTGCTCCTCTGGTGCGCCGTAGGCCTGCTCCTCATGCTGCGGGCCACCGAGCTGCTGACGGTCTTCCTGGCTCTCGAAACGCTTTCCATGTGCCTCTACTGCCTGGCGGCGTTCCACCGCCGGAGCTCGCTGTCGAGCGAAGCGGCGATCAAATACTTCCTCATGGGCGCTTTCGTGGGCGCCTTTGCCCTCTACGGCATCGCCCTGGTCTATGGCGCGACGGGCAGCACCCGCTTCGCGGCGATCGGCCAGGCACTGGGCTCCCAGCCGTTCGTCAACGTGTTGGCCACCCTCGGCTTCCTGCTGCTGGTGGCGGCCTTCGGCTTCAAGATGAGCGTCGCTCCCTTCCACGCCTGGTCGCCGGACACCTATCAAGGCGCGCCGTCGCCGTTCGTGGCCTTCCTCTCCGTGGCGCCCAAGGTGGCGAGCGCGTTGGTGCTCTACCGCCTCCTCGACGCCATCGTGCAGGGCGGAGCCGCGCCGAACAGTCGATAAATGGTCCACCGTGGTGGGCATCCTGTCCGTGGCCTCCATGGTGGTGGGCAACCTCCTGGCCCTGGTGCAGCGCGACATCAAGCGCATGCTGGCCTACTCCGGCGTGGCCCACATGGGCTACCTGCTGCTGGCCCTGGTGGTGGTGGACCGGGCCTCGCTCATGCCCGTGCTCGTCTACCTCCTGGCCTACGCGCTGATGAACGCCGGCGCCTTCACCGTCGTGTCGCTGCTCTACAACCGGCCGGGCGAGCAGCACCTGATCTCGGACCTCGGGGGCTGGGGCTACCGCTTCCCCCTGCTCGGCGGGTGCCTGGCGGTGTGCATGCTGTCGCTGGGCGGCATTCCGCCCACCCTGGGCTTCCTGGGCAAGTACGTGGTGTTCCTGAACGCCGTGGGCGACGACCAGGTGGGCCTCGCCGTGGTGGGCGTGCTGGCGAGCCTCGTGGGCGTCTTCTACTACCTGCGGGTGGTTTACTACCTTTACATGAAGCCGGAGACACGGCAACCGGACGGGCTGCTCCTCGACGTCTGGGGTCGTGCCGCGGCCGTGGTGGCGGCACTCGGCACCCTGGCGCTCGGCCTCTGGCCCACGGGTCTTCTGCAGTGGCTGACGACCGCCGTGAAGTGACCGAGCAGGAAGAGGTCTCGCCTCTCACCCTCAACCGGCTCTCGTTCTACCTGCGCTGCCTGCGCCACCTCCAGGAGTCGGGCTAAAGCGGATCTCCTCGCAGGAGCTGGCGCAGCGCTACCACCTCTCGGCCACCCAGATCCGCAAGGACCTCGCCCAGTTCGGCGAGTTCGGCATCCGCGGCGTGGGGTACGACGTGGACGCCCTGGCCGACCACCTCAACTCCCTCCTGGGTCTCGACCGCCAGCACGCCTTGTTGATCGTGGGCATGGGCAACCTCGGCAGCGCCCTCGCCCAATACCTCGGCTTCAACTACGGCGCCTTCCACGTCGTGGCCGGAGTGGACAACGACCCCAAGAAAATCGGCCGCCGCATCAGCGGCTTCACCGTCCGCCCCGCCGCCGACCTCGTCGCAGTCGTCCGCGACTCTGGAGCCGAGATCGGCGTCCTCGCCGTCCCCGCCGAAGCCGCCCAGGAGAACTACGAAGCCCTGGCAGAGGCCGGCATCAAAGGAGTCCTCAACTTCGCCCCCGTGAGAGTCAAGCGCCGGCCGGGGGTGCCGTTGAAGAACGTGGATCTGCGGATCAACCTGGAGGAGTTGGCGTTTTTTCTGCGGTGAGCGACGGAGTCGCCTCGAGCTCCTCGATCGCCCTCGCGCCTGAGCTGCTACCAGTCGATTGCGCTCTGCCCCATCTCCTGGAGGGCCTGGTTGGCGGCCAGAAACGGATTGGGCTCGCGGAAGAAGAGGGGGACGCCACCAGTCACCGCAGCCGGATGGCCGTGCTCAGCCGTGCGTACCCTCGTCTGCCAGGTGCCGGCCTGCTTCGCTGCAGCCTCGATTCCGCTCGCGTCGAACAGGTCTCTCGCCACTTTACCCCAGAGCATGAAGACGACGTGGCCCGCCGGACGGGTCGCGACGTGCCGAAGGATCGCGCGCACGATCGGCTGCCAGAGCGGGATGTGCCCCCGGAGCTGCTGAGCCGAGCCGCCCCTCTCGAAGCGGCTCAGGGTGAGCCCGGAGTTGAGGAAGACGACGCCCTGCCGCTGCCAGCCGTCGAAGATCGTGGACGGCGACGGGAGCTTCAGGGTGCCGCTCGCCAGATCGCCCGTCACCCGGGCCCAGGCTCGAGCCGCGTGTGCGGGGTCGGTGTACTCCCGGTTCCCCGTGCGTGCCGCGGCCACCGAGGGGATGATCCTCTCCAGGCTGTCGGAGATCAGCCTGGGATTGGGGAGCCATTCCGTCAGGTCGCCCTGCTCAAAGGCGCGGCCGGTGGCCCAGGAGACGTTGGGATAGGGGTCCTGCCCAATGACCAGTGCGCGCACATGCCCGGGGTCCACGCCATCCAGGGCACGGAAGATGTGCGCCCTCGGGGGCGCGCCAGGGATGGTCTTGCCCTTGCGGGCCGGGAAGATCGGCTCCCAACTCTCGTGCTCGAGAGCCGGATCGACCGCGGCGAAAGCGGGCTCGACGCCGGCGAGGGCGGTCCGCCAGCCTGGATCGAGATCCTCTCGCCAGCCATCGAGCATCTCCTCCAGGGCCCGCCGCAGCGTGATTGGCATGGCGATCCTCCCTTTCCTTACGGCAACAGGTCCGAGGTGAGCTTGCCGGTCACCACCAGGCTGAAGCCCTGGTTTTCGTAGAGCGTGTTGTAGGCGAGGATCTGGATCTGGTATTCGCCGGCCTCGGGCTCTTGCACGATCACCTGCTGGAGATTGTTGAAGTGATCGGACTTCTGGCCGGGGACGCGGACCAGCTTCGGATTGCCCGCCTGACGCTTGCCGCTGGGCGGGACGACGACCAGGTCGAGGCTCTGCTGCAGGCCGTGGTCCGGCCGGTCCGTCCAGGCGAGCGTCACCCGCAGCGGCAGCCCGGCCTCGAGCTGGATCGTTCGCCGCCAGGACGCCCGCTCTGCGATCTCTCGCTTGAGCGCCTCGTCCGAGCTGCGGTCGACGTCGGCAAAGACGAGCTTCAGGCCGCGGGGATCGTCCGGCTCCGGCAGCGTCGCACGCAGATCGAGACGGCCGAAGCCCTGGTGGAAGTTGGGCTCCCCCACGCTCCCGTCAGCGGCCAGCTCGTCCGGGATCCAGACCGCCCCATTGACCAATGTCGCCTTGAGCAGCGCTGCCGAAGGCTGGTGGTGACGCTCGTCGACGTAGTACTGGCGGACGATCGCCGCCGCGCCGGCCACCACGGGCGTGGCCATGCTGGTGCCCGAGAGGAAGGCGTAGTGACCGTCGAACTTGTCGAGCACATGGGTGGGATCGCTCGCCGAGCTACGCGCCGAGAGCATCACCGTGCCCGGAGCCATGAGCTCGGGCTTGATGCGGTTGTCGTCCGTGGGGCCGCGGCTGCTGAAGGCCGCGACGACGTCGACGTTGCCGCAGATCGGCTCCTCTGAGGCCTTGGGAATTCGCGGACCATTGGGATAATCCTTCCACAGCTTCCCCTGGAAGGGCCCATCGTCGCGTGGCGAGCAGCCGGCGCCCACGGTCAACACATTCTTGGCCGCCGCCGGCGATTGCAACGAGCCCAGGCCGATGCGCCCCAACTCGTCCGCTTCCCCTTCTTCGGGCTGGGTTCCCCGGTTTCCCGCCGCGAAGAGGATCAAGCAGTCGGTGTGGTTGTAGACGAACTCGTCGACCTCATAGCTGTCGAGCGTATACAGGCCTCCGGCCATCACTCCCCAACTGTTGTTGTGGATGCGCGCTCCCAGGTCGTAGGCCTCCTGGAAGAGATCCCCCAGGTTGATCGGCAGGCCGGTGAGCTTGCCCCGCGCATCCGCCAGGGTCTGCACGATGAGCTTCGCACCCGGAGCCATGCCCAGGATCTCCTTGCCGGAAGCGGTTCCGTCCCCTGCGATGGTGGAGCAGACGTGGGTGCCGTGACCCACCGGATCGTTGGGCTCTCCAGGATCCACGCGATGGATCACCTGCTCGAGGCGACTTTTCAGGTCCGGGTGGTCTTCGTCGATCCCACCATCCGCCACCGCCACGAGAACGCCCGTTCCGTCCCAGGGATAGGGGGAGCTGCCCACCGGCGGATTGATCCCGATCGCCTTGCGGGCGAAGGTGTTGGACAGCTCGGCGAGCTGGAAGGAATCGACCGACGAGACCTGCGGCAGCTTCGCGAGCTCGGCGACGATCGGCGAGCTCTCCGCGCAGTCGAAACGGATCCGCCGACGGCCCACGACGACGTTCGTGGCCCGTGAGTCTTTCTCCAGTGCTGCGGCCACGGTCGGAATGTCCTCGGGATGATGACAACGGAGCTCGTAGGTGACTTTCTCCACTTTTTCCGCCGCAGCGACCGGTGCGGCCGGAGCCATGCCGAACACCTCGGGCAACGCCCGTCGCACCGGCTTCTTCCTATCCTCGGTCTTCTGCAGATTGCGGATCGCATTGAGCCGGCGCAGGGTGTGGACGGGGCTGTAGCGAACCACGCGCACGACGAAGCTCAGATCCTCCACCTTGGAAAGCTGCGCCTTGCTGAGCTGCGCCTTGTAGGCGTACTCCGGCACGTAGGGGCCGAGCTCGACGCCGAGGGCATCGAGCTTCGCCTTCCAGGCGTCCCGGATGGGCCCTTTGAGCTGGATCATGTAGACGCTCTCGGCGCCGGCAGCAGCCTCCTGGATGGGCGAGGGCTCCCCACGCTCTTCGTCCGCGGCGGCGAGAAGCTCATCGGCATCAACTTTGTCCTGCTTGCCGGGATCGAGCCACGAAAGATCAGGGACGGAGGGCACCTCGTCCACGGACAGCCCCCGCCCCTCCAGGGTCTGGACGTCGGCCTCATCGCCGGCACCATAGACGTACATGCCGCCGCGGCTGACGGGACCGTGCTTCTTGAGGACTTCTTCAGCAGCGCCCTGCTCCTCCGTGGAGAGGCATTGGACGATGACGTTGCGGATGGCCATGACGACGAGCCTCCTTCAGGGCGTCTCGTAGAACGTGCGGAGCCTGCGCAGGACGGGCGGCAGGTGCCCGATGGACTCCAGGCGATCGAAGTAGCCGTGATCGTCGATGACGGTCGGTGGATCGAGGGGGATGGAGTCCGGCAGCTCGGCCGCGGCCGCGAGCTCCGCCTCTCCGGGTTCGCCGGGCGGGAAGTCGTCGTTGTCGAGCAACAGCCCGCCACCGTCGTCGGCCGCGCTCAGGCTGAAGGGCGCTGCAGCCAGCTCGGCCTCGATGGTGCGCAAGTGCGACGTTGCATGCTTCAACTGGGCGAGAGCCGCCTTGAAAGTAAGGTTTTTGAGCCGTGACTGGGGGTGCGCGAGCCAGAGCTGCTTGGCCCGCCCGCCCACGGTGAGGTCCTCTCGCTGGCCGTCGGACGGCGGGAACTTCTCCATCAGCTCGGCGTCGCCGTGACGGGGATAGCCGGCGATCACCACCAGCCGCACGTTGCGCTCGGTGGCCCGCAGCAGGTTCTCGTAGGGATCGTCCACCAGGGTATCGGTCACCAGCAGGTCGGCGTACTTGCCCTTTTCGATCGTGCCCAGGGCGTCCCCCCAGCCCACGGCGCGGGCGGCATTACGGGTCACGGCCGCGCAGAGGTCCTTGGGCTTCAGAGCCGCGCCATCGGCCTGCACCGAGAGCCAGGCGACCTTCAGCTCCTCCAGCAGGTTCTTGCTCCCGCTGGGAGTCCAGTCACAGCCGAGGGCGAAGGGGATGTGCTCGAGGCGGCGGGAGTCGATCGTCTCACCATAGAGCAGCAGGTTGCTCAGCGGCGACCAGACCACCTTGCCGCCCTTGCCAGAGAGGTTGTCGAGGTCCAGTGCCTCCAGGGCCAGGCAGTGGATGGCCACCAGTGACTGCTCCAGCAGGTCGTTGCTCACCAAGTCCACATAGAACTGCCGCGTCGGCGCATCGATGCCTTCGCAGAGGTGATAGAAGTACGCGGTCTTCGATTCCAGGGACCTGCGGAAGCTTTCCACCTCTCCGGGCTTGGCTGCGTCGAGGTTGGGGATGCGGCTCCCCGACTCCGGCAATCTGGGGTCATCCGTGTTCTCGAAGTTCCTCACCGCTCCCGTGTAGAAGGGTGTCGAGGAGCCGAAACGCGAACGCATGCCCTGCACGGACGTGGTGCCACCCAAGAGGACCTTGGTCTCGACGTAACGGACGATGGACTTGACCGTCTCGACGTCCGCCGCCAGCACGCCGAGGGGCATGGTGACGTTCTCGCGATAGCTGGTGTTGCGCTGCCACTGGTCGCGGTTCTTGAAGGCGCGCGGCACCTGCCAGAGGGTTGCGATGTTGTAGACCAGGTGGTTGTGCAGGTCGAGCAGGCCGGGATAGATCGTGCCTCGGGTGTTGAGCACGGGAGCGCCGGTGAAGCCGGGGGGCGGCGGATCTCCCTGGCGAGCCACGGCCACGATCTGCCCATGACGCAGATAGAGGACGCCGTCCGCGATCACCTCGCCGGATTCCTTGAGAGTGACGACGCGACCCCGCACCACGAGGGCCGGCGCTTCGGGATCGTCCACGTCGAGCAGCTCGGGCTCGTCCACCGCCGCCGGGATGGCCTCGGGCTCCACTCCCGCCGGGCCCCCCGGGGCCGGCGCGGCCAGGAAGTCGCCCAACAGACGCTCCTGCTCGTCGTTCTCCCGCTCGACCGCCCCCTTCTCCACACCTTCCGCCGCAGCGAGCGTAGGCGCCTCGCCGGCCGCCAGGGGGCGAAGCTCGGCCTCATAGTCGCACGGCCCGATGCGATAGAGGGAGTTGGAGCAGAAGACGCAGCCGCCCCGCGGCCGGGCGAGATGGCCGGTCGCCGGATTGAAGGCGAGCCGCCCGGCCGCCACCTCGGCAGCCAGGATGTCGATCACCGGCCCCTTGAACTGCTGGAACGCCTGCGGGTTCGCCGAGGCGTGCGGCAGGAAGACCACACGAGCCGACAGCGGTGTGCCGTCGGCGGCCGTGCCATACCCCAGCCGGATCTCCCGCGGCAGCAGGTCCTCCAGGGCCTCGCCGGGCTGCGGCGCGCCGGCCGTGAACTTGCCGCTCATCGCCGTGATGAACTCCCGCCCGGTCGACTCGCTGAACACCAGCAGCACCGCCGGCAGGCTCTGGAAGAGCTGGCGCAGGAAGTATTTCCGCTCGTGGAAACACTCGCCGACGATGCCCCGCATCCGCTCCTGTCCCATCACCGGCATCTCGGGGTTTTTGGTGTCCTTCTTGATGACCCACTTGGCCGACGGACAGGCCACCATGTTGGCGTAGGCCAGGTCCTCGCCCACCATCAGCTTGTGGCCGGCCCACCCCTGCTTGGCGGCGAGGCCGTCGAGCAGGCTCTGATAGGCCTTGTACATGGTCAAGGGCGCCAGCTCGACGGGGATGGCCGTGCCACGCGGCGCCAGCGGCGCGGGATCGGTCGGCGAATCGTCGCGGCCGTCGAGCAGCTCGTCATATTTCGCCTTGGGGATCTGGAGCTTGGCGATGCTGCGGTAGCGGAAGTAGTGGGCGTATTGGAGGAAGTCGTCGAACAGGGGATTGACGGCGTTGCGGGTGGCCGGCCAGTAGCCCGGCAGATTGGGATTGATGCCGACCGAGAGGATCGGCGCCTTGCGGCAACCGGAGAGGATTTCGGGCACCAGGGCCGTCTTGTCCACGTAGACCGCCGGCTGCTGGATGCCGGGCGCGGCCGGCGGCCCGGCCGTGCCGTAGTCGTAGCTGTGATAGCTCCCCCACTCGCCGAAGTAGGCGCAGGGGTGCGGCGTGGCCGCCGACTCGTAGACGCGCCGCATCGCCTGGCAGGGCATGACCTCCAGGGCGAGCTGCACCTCGGTGGGCAGGTTGAGCACTTTGAGCGCGGCCATCGTGTGCTCCTAGGCGTCGGGGATCATCGCCCAGGTGGCGATGGCGCTGTTGACGCTCGTCCAGTAGCCATACGTCTCGTAATACCAGACGGCCCAGTGGGCCTGCATGTTGAGGGCGCGGGGCGTGCTCGGCAGGTCGCCGTTGATCTGCGGGTCGGAAGCGTTGCGGATGACCAGCCAGCGGGGGGCCGGCTGGTGCGCCTGCTTCATCTCGTCGACCACCATCCCCAGCACGGCGTCGCCCATCTCGACGCCGCACCCCTCGCTGCTCCAGGTGGTTGGCCGAAGTGCCGAACTCGAAGAAGTCGGTGGTGAGAATCGGCAGGAACTCGTCGAAGTCGCGCCCGTCGATCTTGAAGTCGGGATTGTTCTTGGGCCCGGGGATCAGCGGGCCCGGCGAAGGCGTAGGCCTTGGTGGGCGGCCCGAAGTCGGGCTCCGTCAGCCGGTCCTTGTGCAAGGCGCAGCAGCGGCTTGGCGGCCGCCAACCGGCTGGTGGGCAGGGGGAAGTCGCAGACGTACTTCTTGGACTTGAACGGCTCGTTCTTGAACTCCTGGTTGAGCCGGAACTTCGCCGCCCGGGTGATCATCACATCGCCCAGTTGATGATCGCCGAACGTGGCGCCTGCCGTGCCCACGGTGATGACGAGCTTGGGCTGGACCTCGGCGATCATCTGCCGGAACAGGTCGGCCACCGGCAGGGTCGCGGTGCCGTCGCCCGTGCGCATGCCGTCCTGGTTGAGGTGGAGCTCGGACTTGAAGCAGAGCACGGTCTGGTCGCCGATGCGGGTCGGGAAGTAGCTGCCCAGGCGGTTGGCCTGGAGGGCCGGTGCACCGTTGCGGATCTGGGGGCGGTACTTATCGTTGAAGAAGCGGTCGTAACGGTACCAGTTGTTCCGCGAGAACCCGGGCGTCAGCGTATCGGCCAGGGCCTCGACCTCGGCCACGGTCCAGGTGACGACCAGCACGTCGGCCCGCGGTAGCGGATCGGAAGTATGGGGCTCGACAGCAAGCTCCTTCGGCCGTGGGGCAAGACCCGCCGGCCAGGGCAGGCCGAGATCCGCCAAGGCGCAGCCTCGGGCTCGACCTGCCGCGGACCGAGATCGGCCTCGGTCAGGCCGAAGTCGATTTTTCTGCGGGCGCTCTCGATCGGATCGCTCTCGGGCTTCGGGATATCGGGCATGGGGGGCTCCTCCCTGGCGGGATTCTGCGCCTCACCGCAAACGCCGCAGGGTGAGGTGCTTGAACGTGATGTGGTTGGCCACGATCGGCATGAACTCCGATGGTTTCAGCTCGTTCTCCTGGCGCCAGCGCTTGCCGACGCAGCGCAGGTAGATCACGGGATTGAGCGAATCGTTGCGCGCCACGCCGACGCACACCCAGTCCGGGGCGTCCACGGCGTTTCTGTAGTAGGCCGCGAAAAACGGCCCGCGACGATCGAGGCGCAGCCGGCCGCCACGCGGCTTCTTGCCGTCGCCCACCGGGCGGCCATAACGGTTGTTGTCGTATTCGCTGCCCAGGTTCCAGTTGATCCGATAGCCGTCGTCCTCGTCATGCTCGACGCCCACGAACGGCGGTGCGCCGTGGGGATCGAAGAAGCTGTCCTTGTCACGGAACGTCTTCGGCGGCTCGGCGTGGTGGGCGCCGGGATCGACGTTGACTACGGCCATCTCCAGCATGGTCGCCTGGCTGACGGTCTCGGTGGTGTATTCGATCTCGGCCGAGAAGTCGCCGGCGATGCCCGCCAGCAGCCCCAGGCCGCCTCCGGAGTAAAACGGCCAGTCCTTCGCCGTATACATCAGGTGGACCTCGAGGTCGCCGAGCCGCCGCTCGACCTCATTGCCCGCCGGAAAGGGTGGCAGCGGGCCGTCGTAGGGGCGGATCTGCAGATGGATGCCATCCTGCTGGAAGACATGCCCAAAGGGGTTCGCTTTGGCGTAGCCCAGGGCGAAGCGGCGGGTGTCCACGGTCTCGCCCGCGAACGGCTCGTCGATCCAGGTCTCCACAGTCCGCACGAAAGGCGTCACATCCAGCAGGGAGGCGGTCGAGAGCGACCAGACGAACGCCTTGTCCTTGAGCGCTGCGTGCTCGGCCTGGGTGAAGACTCCGGTTTTGCCGTCCGGGCGGAGGACGGCGCCGACCTCGAGCCCGCGCTCGGCGTGGAGCTCCTCCAGCCGCCCACCGAAATCGGTGAGCTGCCCGTCGTGGCCCAGAACGGTGTTGAGACCCGTCACCAGGCCGTCGGCCCCGAGGTCGAGCAGGAGCTGGACCTGAGCCTCAGGAGCGAGGTCGCCCCCGCAGACGGCGAGGCGCAGGTCAGGCGCGAGCTGCCGGGCGAGGCGGAGGTTCTCGGGATCCTGCGAGCAGACCACCGCGATACTGGCGAGTCCACGGCTGACCAGCGCCTCCACGGTACCGCGGACGAGTCGGTCACGCCTCTCCGCGTCCGGCGAGGACTCGTGCCGCAGCTCGATCAGCAGCTCGCTTCCGGCCGGCAGCAGGTCCAGCAGCTCGGGAAGGGTCTCGATGGCGAGCGGCCGCTTGCCGTGATAGTAGACGAAGCTCGTGGCCCCCCGTGGTTTGAAGGTGGTGGAGACGTCGCGGGCCAGCAGCTCCGCCAGGGAGAGGTCGAGCAGGCGGCCGCTCTCCCCGGTCAGACGATCGGTCGTGGGGTCGTGGGCGACGACAAGCGCGCCGTCCTTCGTGAGCTGGACCTCGATCTCCAGCACGTCGGCGCCGGCCACATAGGCCGAGAGCAGGGCGATGCGGGTGTTCTCCGGCGCATGGAGCCGGTTGCCTCGATGCGCGGCGATCCTCATGCCGTCACCGCCCCAGCCGCCACCTTCTCGCAGACGCGGTAGGCATTGGCGATCTGCGTCAGGGTGGGATTGGAAGCCCCGGCCGTGGGCATGAAGGAGGAGTCGAGCACGAACAGCCCGCGGACGGTGTGCGACTGGCAGTCGGCGTCGAGCACCGAGGCCCCGGGGTCCACGCCCGCCCGCAACGTGCCATGGTTGTGCCCATATCCCGGGTTCTCCGGCTTCTGGGGATCGAAGCGGCGGATCTCGCCGCCGGCGCCCACCATCACCTGGCAGATTTTTTCGAGGGCGTACTTCGAAAGGTCCACGTCATATTGTGGATGGATGTAGCGGACGCGGGCGGCCGGCAGGCCCCAGGGGTCCTTCTCGACGTCGTCGAGTTCCACCCGATTGTCGTACATCGACAGCGTCTCGCCGGTGAAGGAGAACGACACCCCGCCCTGGTTGCGCAGCTCCACCAGGCGTTCCACCAGATCGCGTCCCCACAGATCCTTGGCCCGGTGGGGCTCGTAGCCCGTGGCGCGCAGGGCTTTGATGGGCGGCGCCACGGTGAGCGGATCGTAGATGGAGAACTTCCCGCCCTTGGTGAGATAGGTGCCGGGGTCTTTGATGACGTAGAGGTCGCGGAGCTGGAGACTGCCGAGCGACGTGCGCGGCTGGTAGAGGCGCTCCGGCCCTTCGTCCCACACCGGCTGCCCCTTGAAGGTCAGCTCCGCTCCTCCCTTGGTGTGATAGGTCAGGTAGTGACCCACCATCTTGTTGGGGTCCGGGACGCCAGAGAGGAGGAACAGCCGGGCCGACTCGATGGCCTGGATGGAGACGAAGACCAGGGGGGCCGTCAACACCTGCTCCGGGCCTCCCGGCTCGGTCTTGTAGGCGACCCCCCGCACGCGGCCGTTCTCGTGCACCACGCGGGTGACGCAATGGCCAGTCCGCAGATCGCAGCGGCCGGTGCCCAGGGCTCGGGCGAGCACCGTGTTGGTGCTGCTCGCGCGGTCGTTGACGGCGCAGCCGAAGCTCTGGCAGTAGCCGCAGAAGGGGCAGCCCGGACGGCTGTCGAAGGTATGGGAGTTGATGCCCCGGGGCGAGAGGTAGGGTTTCATTCCTGCCTTGGCAAAGGCCCAGCGTAGAAATGGTGTCGAGGCATGAGGGCGGATTGGCGGCATCGGGTATTCGTAGCCCGGCCGCGTGGGCTCCTGGCGATCGTTCTGGTTTGCCTTGCCGGAGACCCCCCATTCGTGCTCCGCCCGCTCGAACCAGGGCTGGAATTCATCGTAGGTCCAGGGCCAGTTCACCATCGAGGCGCCGGCGGGCACCTCTTTGAGGACGTCGAGCACCGCGAAGTCCTCGGCGGTGTAGCGCGGCAGGTTCGCCTCCCAGAGCATGGTGGAGCCGCCCACCATGTTGCCGATCCACCACCGCTGCACCCGTTGCCGCTTGCCCGCCGCGTCGATGTAGACGTTGACGTCGTCCATCCCCGGAGTGAGCGCCCGGTGCTCCAGGAAGTGCAGCTCGTCGTAGGGGAGGAACTCTCCAGGGCCGCGGGAGCGCCCCTTCTCCATTACCACGACGTTCATCCCCCGCTGGGTGAGCACGTGGGCTGCGGTGCCGCCGCCAGCGCCACTGCCGACGATGATCGCATCTGGCTGCTCGCTCTTCACAGCACCTCCTCCGGCTCTTGCAGCACCCCGAGCCAGCGCCACAGGATACGGTTCTCGTTGCCTCCCCAGCGCGGATCGGCGAAGCACCCCTGGATGCAGTGGCGCCAGAGAGTCTTGAACAGGTTCTGCTGCGTCAGCCCGGACGGCAGGGTGAGCGGGTCGAGCTGGCCCAGCTCCAGCTTCTGCAGCAGTGCCGTCATCTCCCCGTCCGCCAGCTCCGTGAGCGGCTTGCCATGCGCCTGCTGGCTGTGGCTGTCGAGCGCCGCCAGAGCGGCCCGGTAGAGCGGCCGCCAGGCCGGGATCTCGTCGTAGACCACGGCGTCCATGGCCAGCAGCCGGCTGACGAAGCGGGCGGCGCGGGCGTCGGTGGCGCCGGGGATGTCGGCGCGCCGGATCGCGCGGCAGGATCTGGGCGAAGAGCGCCTCCAACTGCTTCTCCTCGGCGTCGGTCAGGAAGCCGGACACCGGCATGACGTAGGGCCAGGTGATGGACGGTTTGGCAATCGTCTCCATGGTCTCCTCAACTCGCGAGCTCGGCTTCCAGCTCGGCGATCACGGCGAGATAGAGCGTGAGGTCAGCCGGTCCGATACGACCGATCAGGTCGCAGATGAGCGCGTCGTCCTCGTCGGTGAGCAGGTCGCCCAGGGTCTTGAACAGCTCGTCGTCCTCCTTGCGCCCATGCTCTTTGTACAGCTCGGTGAAGCCTGCGAGACAGTGGCCGAAATCGCCGAAGGCCTTGAGGTCCCCAGCGCGGATGCGCCGCAGGGCGATGTCCATGCCCGTGAAATAGGTGCGACCCTGGTCGTGCTCGATCGCCACGAAGGCGCAGTCCTGCGGCTTGAGGCCGCGCATCAGGCCGAAGGGGATGAGCACCTCCTCCTCCTTGCGGTGATGGAAAGGATCGATGAAGTTTTTGGTCAGCCAGACCAGCAGGCCCATGGCCCGCAACAGCTTCGGGTCCTGGCCTGCAGCCTCCGGCGTGGTGGCCTTGAGCTTGTCGGCGATCTTGAAGCCGCTGCCCACGATCCGCTTGCCGATCAGGTGATCCTCTTCCAGGACCACCTCGGCCAGGCGGCCGCTCGACTTCTCCCCCGGAATCTGGCGCGTGATCGGTTTGTGGAGGAACTCGCGACCGGGCGGAAACGGCTTGAGCACCGTCCGCATGCCAGCCTTCTGCGCTCCGATCACCTCGATCAGATTCTCGCCGACGAAGAGGCAACGGTCGGGCGGCAGCCCCATCTGCCGGGCGGCGAAGGCGTAGATCTCGGCCTTGGGCTTGTCGACCCCCGCGTCGTGGTTGGTGACCCAGCCCTGCGGGTCGAGGTAGTCCCAGATCCCTGCCTCCTTCACCATCGTCTTGCCGTCCTCGGCGCTGACGTTCTCCGGCAGGTTGGTAATGAGACCGATCCGCAGTCCCACAACCTGCTTCATGGCCTCCAGCAACTGCTCCGTGGTCGGTTTGTATTTGATGAGGTGGCCCTTGCGATCGACCACCCCCAGGGTGTCCCGAATATCGAAGAAGATGGCTTCGACCGGGTTTCCGTCCTGCGTCGCCGGCGCGTTCAGCTCCATAGGGACCCCTCCGGGAATCGCCCGTGCTCCAAGGTGGAACGAGGGCTTCTTTCAGTGCTTGACAACTATCCTATCTCGCTTTTGCGAAGTTGCCAACCCCCATAGGCGCGCCTGCCGCGCCATTTGTTACCTGTGGTGGGCTGAGACGGCTCCATCGGGGCCTCCCTGGCCGCGAGGGCGGCCCTCCTGAAAATAGGACCAAATCTACATGTCCTATGTCTACTTTAGGGAGAAGGGTACCCGACTGGATTGACGGTGCTCTATCCGGACACGACGTTCCCGACGAGCTTCCGCCCCCTGGAGGGTCGGGTGGATTTCCTCACCCGCCTCTGCTCGGCTGGGATTTCGATCTCCTTCCGGACCGCAAGACCTCGTGTGGTATCCTCGGCGACATAGAAGTCTCCTTGCGCGGACACAGGAGGGTATGTTTTGCGGCGACTGGAGCCGTCGTCCGCGCCGACCGCTGGAGAGTTACAGAGGCATCCAATAGTCCGGTCGGCGCTCGATCAAGCCTGGAATGACTCCCTACCGCACGATCCCGTCAGGCGTCACGAGGAGGGCGGTTGGATCTACATGGACATCGAAACGGGAGAAATTGCGATTCGCCGCCAGGTGACAGGCCGGCAGGCGAGTATCGATCTGAGTCGCCCTCCTTCTCTTCCCGGTTCTGTCGTGGTCGGCAAGTTCCACACCCATCCGAATCCCTCTTCGGGCGGATGGATGCTTGGGCCGAGCCGCAGGGATCTGCAGGTCGATGCTCTACACGGTGTTCCGGACCTCATCCGGGCCGAAGACGGAGTTCACATCTCTGGCCCCGACAGCCGTCGAGGCGGACTGGCCGGTGGACCAGGCTTTCCGCCATGAGTCTCCTCCTCCTCTTCAGCCTGGGGTTCGCTACAATGGAGTCGAGGAGGGCACCTTGATGACACCTGGCACGATTGCAGTCTCGGTCCCATCCATCACAAGCGACCAAGCGTTGAGGATCGCTCGGCTGGATGCTGAGAAGGTCTATCGTGACCTGTCTCCGTATCGGGCCAGCGTCTCGCTCGAGGAGGACGGGTGGCACGTGGATTACGACCTCAAAGACTCGAGGCTTCAGGGAGGTGGACCCGCTACGTTATCGATCCCGGAAATGGTGCGATCCTGACCAAGATGTACGAACAATGATGCTCCCGGCGGAGCTCCGAGCCTGGAGTTCGTGTAAGGGAAGTCGTTGTGACGCCGAGTTGGCGTCACAATCCCACCGTCTTGATCTGGTCAATTACGACAGCCGCCCTTCGTCTCGGTTGAGACCTCGCCGGCCGCAATCATGGAGCTTCGTTGATCCGGCCTACGGCATTCCGAAGAGCAACTGCCCGCAGAGCTTTCTCTCGACGTTCGTCTTCGATGAGACCCGGATGCTTCGTACTCGGGGATCGGGACCAAGACGTACTCCACGACTTGGGAGAAGTCGGTCCGGCCGAATCGAGAGCTTCTTGCTGCTGCTCAGAGAGCCTCTTGCTGCTGCTCAGTCAACTGATGGTCATGGCTCGCAGCCTCCGAGGATATTCTACCCGGCCCCAAGGCGGACGAAGCGCTCAGCTCGCGACAAGCTCCAGCCCTTGGGAAGAGCCTCCGGGTTCGACAGGAAGGAAACGAACTCCTCGGGGGTGATCTCTGCAATCACCGTCCCGAAGGGAATCTCCTTCGTTGGAGAGAAGGTAAACGGCTCGACGCTTCCGCTGGGCACGGTGGCGGCGTTCACCTCCAGGAGGCGGATCGGTTCCTCCTGAGACCCTTCATCGTCCATCATGATCCGGTAGACCTCACGCAGCTCGGGCTCGACTGCGAAGTGCCACTGGATCAGGCGACGGGCGGCGGCATCCTTAGCAAGCAGTGCACTCATAGACGTAGTATAGCACCATTTTCGTTCTCCAGGAAGGAGATTTCTCGCCTTGGCCCGTCATGAGGAGCTGAGATCGAAGCGGTCCGGTCTTGGTTGACCCAAGAGGGAAGAACCCGGAGCGGCCTCATGAGGTCGCTCCAGATTCAAACTACACACAGGTACAGGGGTCGTTGCTGTTGGGCGGCGAGCTCACTGGGCGCAGACGCTGTCGATCCAGAATTCCTGCCCACCGATGCGCAGTGTCTGGACGTTTCCCGTGAGGGTGACGGTGCCCATCCCAGGGTCGGCGGCGGCACGGGCGTGCTGGTGACCGCGACGTGGACGCCTCCCAGGATCGCCGGAGCGGCGGTGAGCTCGCCCACGTAGACGCCGCTGCCGTTGACGGCCAGGTTTTCGTAGCCGCCGAGATCGAGGTAGACGAGGGTCACCCGCTTGACGCTGAAGCCCACGCCGCTGAAGTCGAACTGCAGGTCGATGTTGTTGGTGCGCAGGCTCTGGCCGGGGCTGAAGCTCACGGGTGCGACGTTGATGAAGGCACGGTTGAACGCAGTGCCACTCACCTGGCTGAACTTGTAGACGTAGCCGGAGATGCCGTTCGAGACGAACGCGAGGTCGCCGCTCACCTGGCCGACCGGTGCGCCGTAGGTGGTGCCGAGCGGGAAGGCCGGCGGCTCGAACGTAACGCAGACGGGCTGTGCTTCGGCAGGCAGGGCAGGCAGAATGGCGAAAAGGATGAGGGTGGACAGGACGGTAAAGTGGATCGTTCTTTTCATGGATCGTCTCCTTTCGTCCCGTGAGGCGACGCAGCGAGGAGAAGCCCAACAGGAGAGATCAACGGACGACGACTTCCGGGCCCAACTTCACGTCGGCGCCTGCGGCGAGGGCGGCACTCGTATCCTTTTCGAGATCGGACGTTGGAGCGGGCAGCGGTCTCGCCGAGAGGATGAGGAGAGGCTGGTAGCGACCGATGACGTCGAGGCGGACGGCGGCGCGCAGCTCGTCCCCGTGGCGAGGAGCAGGGACGATCGATCGAGCAGCGCAGCACCAGCTCGGCGTCGTTGCGGTAGACGCGAAGCTCGGCGTGGCGCGCGTCGCCGGGGGTTGCCGTGAGACGCAGGAGGTCGCCCGGCTGAGCTTCCCCACCGCGGTGGACGGTGGCGCCCGCCTGGATTTCGACGCGCAGCGAGGGGAGTTGGGGCCCCGGGGGCCGGATCAGGAGGAGCGCGGCGAGCGATGCGGCCACTCCCGGCACGATCCACCAGGCCCACCCTCGCCTTCGGCGCTCCCGGCGCTGGTCGATCCTCTCCCAGACGCGGGCCTTCCAGCCCACGGGGGGCTCGTCCTCGGCACCGAGGGTGGCGATGCCAGCGCGGAGCCGCTCGTAGGCGGCCCGGGCGGCGACACAGTCCGGACAGGTGGAGAAATGCTCGTCGAGGGGGAGGTCCTGTTCGAGGAGCAGGAGCCCCTCGGTCTCGAACCGATCGCATCGGCTCATGGCGCCATCCCCTTCTCCTCCAGGCAACGGCGCAGGATGGGCAGGGCGCGGGCGACCCGGATCTGGAGGGCCGGCGCCTTCTCTGCCGTCAGGCGTGCGATCTCCGGATAGGACAATCCCTGCTGGAAGCGCAGCAGGACGGCGTCCCGCACCCGTGGCGCCAGGATGCGCAGGCAATCGGCCAGGGCCCGGTTTCGCGAACGCTCTGCCAGGCGGTCCTCCACGTTCGGGTCTGGCCCGGGCAGGTCCGGCGCGGCTTCCAGCGGATCGAACCGCCGTTGCCGGCGCCGATCCATCTTCAGCAGGTCCAGGCAGCGGTGGCGGGCGATGCCGAACAGCCAGGTGCGCAGCGACGAGCGGCGGCCGAACCGCGCCAATCCTTCGTGAGCCTGGATGAAGGTCATCTGGTGCACCTCCTGCGCCAGGTCATCGTCTCCCACCATCTGCCGGCAGTAGCGGTAGACGGCGGAGCCGTAGGCGCGCATCAGCACGGCCAGAGCCTCGTCGCGGCTCCCTCTCGCGAGGGCCGCCAGAGCGTCGTGCTCGGGATCCGGCTCCGGGAGGGGAGCCGGGCGAGGCTCGAGGACCAGGGACTGCATGGCGTCAGCCAGGGGGGAGAGGCCCGGATTTGAAGTACGTATTGCTCATTTCCGGCGGCGGAGGCGGTGGCGGCAGAGGACAGTAGTCCTCGCCGTCGCACTTGCCGATGACCCCTCCCTTCACGGTCAGGAGCGGCACGACACGGTAGACCGTCAACCGTTCCAGGTTCTTTTTGGAAAAGACGGCGAGGCCGCTGCGAGAAGTGATCGGTATCTCGGTCGCCGTGCCCGGAGCGCGCGACACCACGACCAGGTACTCGGTCTTGTCGCCGGGCGGATAGATCAGCCGGAAATCCTCACCATCCACGTACTTGAGGTTGCCCTCGACGACTCCATCCTGGGACGCGGCGCCGGCCGCCGGCGCCTTTATCAGCGAAGCGGCCCCGCAGCCGAGAGCGAAGAGCAGCGCCCCTGCGAGCCAACGATGAATCGACATGTCTTACCTCCTTTGGCGGAACTCGTTCAGGGGCCGGCCGGACCCGATGAGCACGAACGCGGCCCACTGATGAGGCGACTGACCCTGGCGAATTGCAACACGTTGGACGCGAGCCAGCGCCTGGCAGGGATCGGAATCCCCACCTTCCTCATAGAACCGGCGCACGAGCTCACGGGTGGGCTGGTCCTCGATCGACCAGAGCGAAGCCAGCACGGCACGGCTTCCGGCAGCCAGGAACGAGGCGCCGAGCGATCCCCACATCTGGCGTCCCGGCCGCACGCCCGAGGCGCAGCTCGCGAGCACCACCAGCCGGGGAGCGATCCGGCCCGCCACGATCTCGCTGGCGGTCACCCGCCGGTCCGCGAGCTGAAGCCAGGCGCCACGCGGCCCCAACCCCGTGTGGGTGGCCAGGTGCAGCATCCGGCTCTGGGCAGCCTGCTGCAATTGCTGAGTGGTCGCTCTACGGGCGGTGAAGGCCGTGCCGCCCAGCCTTTGGGCCACCTCCACGGCTTCAGCCGATGCCGCGGGCAGGTCTCCCCGTGGATCCGCCAGCACCACGGGAGGCCGAGAGCGATCCGTACGCTGCATCTCGATCGCGGCCAGGGCATTGAGGCTGGGGATGAAGACGATCCCATGGTCCTCCACCAGGAACCGTCCCTGTTGGCGCAGGGCGGCGAACGGCAGGTTTCCGAGCACGCCGTCGGCCACCACGTAGATCGTCTGCCCTTTCGCCGGCAGCGAGCCCGCGGGCAGGAGAATCTTGCCCAATCGGTCGGCCAGCGGGAGATCCTCGGGATGGCCCAGGAACCGGCTCGCGAGGCCGCGGACCTCGGCCGTCGCAGCCATCAGCTTCCGGAGCTGGAGACGTCGCCCCATCACAGTGATCAGCCACAGCTCGTCGCCGGCTTCGAAGTAGACGAGAGCGTGGCGATCGTCCAAAGCGCTCAGGACCTGATCGATCGGTTGCATGGCTGCCACCGGCGATTCGCTCATGGCCGGCAGCAGCGACTCCAGTCCCTCCATGCGTTCGCGTGAGACGTCGGACGACCACGGCTGGCTGGCCGGAGCCTCCGCGGAGCTGGCGTGGAGGAACGCATCGAGGAAGGTCCTCGACTGGGCCCGCTCCACCGTGGCGAGGCTCTCCGCCGCACGGCCCGACCGGGCCTGGAGGCGGAACAGCGCTTCGAACGGTTGGCGCTTCTCCTCCAGGAGCCAGGTCTTGAATTCATCGAAAACCAGGGCCCGGCGCATCTCCTCGAGGATCGCGATCGATCTCTCGTAAGCCGCCTCGGCGGCTCGGAAGATCGCCGCGTGCTTCCGCGATCCGTCCCTGCTGATAGGCGATCTGCCAGGCCCACTCCGGAGTCAGATCTCCGCTCTGGGCGGTCGCGAGAGCTTCGGCTGCCGCGGCCAGGCGGCCATGGGCCTGGTCCACCCGGGCGCGGTAGTACAGGAGCGAGGCCGGCGGCGGTTGGCCGGGCTCCAGGTGCTTCCAGGCCTCTGCCAGGTGGTGAGCCGCTCTGATCGACGTCGCCGTCGTCGAGGCTGACCTCGGTCAGGTTCATGAGCACGCCGCGGGAGAAATCCGCATTGTTGCCAATGCCCAGGCTCAACGCCTGCTCGAAGTCGTGCCGCGCGAGCCCCAGCCGGCGCTCGGCAGCCAGGACGGTGCCGCGGTTGCTGAGGAAGTAGGCGCGTTCACTCCCCTCCTGCTCGGCGACCAGCCCGTCGGCCATCTCCAGGGCCCGCCGCGCTCCGGCGAGGTCTCCGACTTCGAAAAGCGACGTGTAGAGCGCCTGGGCCGCGAGAGCCTGCTGTTTGCGGTCTCCCGCCTGCGCAGCTTCCTGGACGGCCTCGCTGGCAATCAGGAAGGTCTGCCGGTAGCCGGACCGTCCCCAGGAGAGGTGAAAGAGCCGGTAGAGGACTGCCGCGGCCCGGCGATGATCCCCCGCGGCGCGGCACAGGGCCAGATCGCGATGATAGGTCCGCTCCGCGGCCTCGATCTCTCCTCTCTGCTGGTAGACGGCCGCCGCCAGACTCCACACCCCGGGACTGACCTTGCCGGCCTTCTCCAGCCGGTCCACCCAGGCCACCACCTCATCGCCATGTCCCAGGGAGTAGTGGGCGCGGACGAGAGCCGCTCCCGCCCGCGGATCACCGTTCGCTTCAAAGGCCGTGGCGCACCGCTGCGCCGCCGCCTCGTACCGGTGCGCGGACGACAAGTCGAGACACCTCTGGACTCCGCTCTCCCGGCAGGCCGAGAGGAAGGCGGCGAGACCGAGGGCCCACCGCAGGGCGCGATGCTGGAGCATCGGCCCATGATGGCACAGGTCTAGAGGAGCTGCTGGGGATCGACGTCCACGACCAGGTCGTAGCCAGGATTCTTCGGCAGGACCTCTTCGAAGAGCTTGTGGAGGTCGCGGAAGTTGGCGGAGCGGGCGAGGAGTTGGAAGCGCCACTGGCCGCGCAGTCGTTCGAGAGGAGCGGGGGCCGGGCCGGAGAGGCGAACGCCGCGGCCCAGGGGATGGGCGGCGAGGCCGGCGGCGAGATCGGTGATGATCTCCTGGGCTTTCTCGCGGCTCTTGTCGCGCACGAGGATCTGCACCATGCGCGTGTAGGGCGGGTAGTGGAAGACCCGGCGGAAGCGCATCTCCTCGCGGGCGAAGCCTTCATCGTCCTGGTGCAGGGCGGCCTGGATGGCGTAGTGATCCGGATGGTAGGTCTGGATGACCACCCGGCCCGGCCGCTCCCCTCTCCCTGCCCGGCCCGCCACCTGGGTGAGGAGGTTGTAGGTGCGTTCGACCGCCCGGAAGTCGGGGAAGCTCAGGTAGGCGTCCGCGGCGAGCACGGCGGTCAAGGCCACGTTGGGGAAGTGGTGACCCTTGGAGACCATCTGGGTGCCGATGAGCACCTGGATCTCTCCCCGGCCGAAGCGTTCGAGGAGAGCGGCGAGCCCTCCGGGCCGGCGGGCCGTGTCGCGGTCGAGGACGTCGACGGTCACGTCCGGGAACAGCTCCTTGAAGTCCTCCTCCACCCGCTCGGTGCCGGCGCCGATGGCCTCCAGGGCCTCCTCGGAGCAGACGGGGCAGCGGGTGGGCGCCGGGATCATGTTGCCGCAATAGTGGCAGACGAGGCGCCGGTCCCGGCGGTGATAGGTGCGGGGAAGGCCGCAGTCCGGACAGCGGAAGTCCTCGCCGCAGGCCCGGCAGAGGAGCATGGGAGCATAGCCCCGGCGGTTGCGCAGCAGGATGACCTGATCACCGTCGGCGATGGCCTGATGGATCTCGAAACGCAGGCGCTCGGAAAAGTGGACCTCCCCGGGCCGGCGCGACACCCCCTCCTCCCGGAGGTCGACGAGGATCCCCACGGGCAGCGTGCCCGCTCCGGCGCGCTCGGTGAGGCGGAGGAGCTCGAGCTTCCCCCGCTCGGCGTTGTAGCGGCTTTCGAGGCTCGGCGTCGCCGAAACGAGGAGGGTGGCGGCGCCGGCGTCCCGGCCGCGGACGAAGGCGAGGTCGCGGGCGTTGTAGCGGGGATCGATCTCTTGCTTGTAGGAGCTGTCCTGCTCCTCGTCCACCACCACCAAGCCGAGGTCGTGGACGGGAGCGAAGAGGGCCGAGCGGGGACCGAGCACCACCCGCGCCTCGCCCCGGCGCACCCGCTCCCACTCCTGGTGCCGCTCGCCCGTGCCCAATCCCGAATGAAGGATGGCGAGCTCGCCGCCGAACCGCCTTTCGACCGTGCGGGCGAGAGCCGGCACCAGGGCGATCTCCGGCACCAGCAGGATGACCGATCGGCCGCGGGCCAGGGTCTCTTCCGCGGCCCGCAGATAGACCTCGGTCTTGCCCGAGCCCGTCATGCCTTGGAGCAGGAGCGGCCGCGAACTCCCGGCGGTCGAGGACCTCCGTGATCCGACCCAGAGCGTGGGCCTGATCCGGACGCAGGACGATCTCCGGATCCTTCGCCGGCAATCCAGTCAACCCCCCCAGGATATGGCGGTCGAGCGACAGCCGCTCCACCTGGGTGAACTGGCGCAGCACTCCCTTGCCCACCAGCCGCCGGAGCACGGCCGGGGTGCACTCCACGGCCGCGGTGACCTCGGCCACGGTGGCTGGCCGGCCCACGGCCGCGAGGTATTCGATCACCTGCCGGCCCGCGGCCGAGCGGCCGGCGGCGGCGAAGTGGGTGGCGAGCCCTCCCGGGGCCAGCTCGACCGCGTTCACGTAGCGGGCGGAGCGGGAACGGTGGGCTTCGCTGCCGATCCGCCCGTTCTCTGCGAGGATGGCCAGGACCTCCTCCAGATCAGGCAGGCCGGAGCGGGCCTGGAGCTCGGCGACGCTCATCCGGCCCCCCTCGCGCAAGGCCTCGACGACCGTCCTCTCGGCCGGGCTGCGGGGGAGGGCCAGGGCCCCGGCATCCGTGAGCCAGACCTTGCGGTCCCCCCACGGCGGCAGGTCTCCCGGGAGCATGGAGCGGATGACCTCGCCCAGGGGGGCCAGATAGTAGTCGGCGATGAACCGGGCCAGCTCCAGGAGATCGGCGGTGAGCACCGGCTCGCGATCGAGGACCTCCTCCAGGGGGCGCAGCGCCACCCCTTCGGGCCGGCGGTCGTGGACAGCCACGATCACCCCGGTGAGCCGGCGCCGGCCCATCGTCACCCGCGCCCGCACCCCGGGCACGGCCTGCGAGGCCCAGGCTGAGGGGATCTCGTAGGTCAGCGGGTCCGGGAGGGGGATGGGGAGAGCGATGTCGGCGTGAACGGTCAACCCCTCTGTTCTCTGCACGCCTCCGAGCAGAACACCCCTTCTCCACCCGTCAACGCCCGGGACGCCGGAACGTAGGTGCCGCAGACGACGCAGGGCAGCAGGGTCTCCGTCAGCGCGGAAGTTGCGGCGGGCCGGGCGGCCGGCCCCTCCGGCCGCAGGGCGCCGGAGGAGACGGCGGCCTTGAGCTTCCGCATGAAGTTGCCCAGGGCCATCCAGAGGACGTACAGCAGGAGGGCCAGGACGAGGAGACGGGTCATGGGCTCAGGCCGCGCTGCGCTGCTTCACGGCCCCCGCGAGCTTCTCGACGTCCGGATTGCCGGGCTGCATCTGCTGGAGCTTGACCAGAACCTGGTTGGCCTCGTCGAGCTTCTTGAGGTCGAAGGCCAGCACCACCACCTGGTTGTAGTAGGCCTGCCAGTGATCGGGCGCCACCTTCTTTGCCTCCTGGAAGTACTTCAGGGCCTGGTCGAAGTCCTTGGTCTCGCGGTAGGAGATGCCGAGGTCGGTCAGCACGTCCGCATCGTTGGGCTGCAGCTCCAGATAGTGCCGGTAGAGCTCCTGGGCCCGCTGCCAGTTGCGGATGTCGAAGTTGAGGTCCGCCAGCTTCCGCACGGCCTGGGCGTCGTTGGGGTTCTTCTCGACGTAGTCCTTGAGCTCCTGGATGGCCTGCATGGCCGGGCCGGTGCCACCGCCGGCCGGACCAGCAGCGCCGGGGCCTGGAGCTTCCGCGAGAGGTCCGGCACCGGCGTCGCCCTCGGAGGGGGCCGGGCCGCCATTCTCCCCACCGGGGGCGACGAGCTGGGCCCGCAGCTCGGGCGTCAGGCGCGGCGGCTGGCGGGAGGCCATCACTTCATGCATCAGATAGCCGGCGATGAAACCCACGAGGATGCCGATGGTGGCGAACAGGAGGTTGTCTCGGTTCACGGTCGAGGCTCGCTTTCACGCACGGCGGTCCAGGTCCCGCGATTGGGGCCGCCGGTTACCAGTTCATGGGACGTCCAGTTCCCTACGATCTTGCCGTCGGCCACCACGCCTTCCCAGAGGCTGTCGAAGCCGCCGCTGGTGTCGACGCGCTCCAGCCGCAGTTGGCCTGCCGAGAAGGTACCGCGGAAGGAGCCGCCGGTCGAGCCGGTCACCTGATAGGTGCCGCTCACCACGGCGCCGCTCAAGTGCAGGTCGAAAATCGCGCTCAGGTTCTGGGGGAGGATGGTGACCCGCCAGCGTCCGGTGAGGGCGTCGGCCGGACGGCCGCCCGCCTCCACCTCCAGCAGGCCGATGCGCCGCAGGCGCTCCTGCAGCTTCTCGAGCTGCGCGCTCAGCCGGTCCTCGGTGATGCGGCAGGCCGCGCGGGAGGTGTCCACGTCGGTCTGCAATCTCTCGAGCGTGCCGAGGGTCAACGAGTCGCCTTTGAGCGCCTGATCGAGGCGGCCCAGGACCTCGTCGAGCCCCTGGCGCGCCCGCTGCTGGCGCTCCCGCGCCTCGTTGTAGCTCACCAGGTCGAGGGACAGGAGCTTGCGTTCCACCCGCAGCTCGGCCTGCACCGGGCTCTCGGCCTGGGCCAAAGCCGCCGTGCCGAAAGCCAGGACCGCGAGGCTGATCGATGCGAGGGTGCGCAGCATGCGGGCCGGATTGTAGCAGGGTCGTGGGTCCCGAAAAGGCGAAGGCCGCTCCGGAGAGCGGCCTTCCAGGGTTGCCGGGTGGCGGGAGCGCCTCAACTGGCGGCCTTGGATCGCTGACGCTTCTCCAGGCTGCTGTTGAGAGACCGCTCCACCAGCTCCTCCGCCTCGCGCTCGTTGATGCCCTTGACGTGGGCGACCTCGCTGACGATGAAGTACTTGGCCCGCTCGTACATCTTCTTCTCGCGGAAGGAGAGGCTCTTGCGCTGCGAGACGAGCCGCAGGTTCTTGAGCACCTCGGCCACGTCGGTGAGACGGCCGGTCTTCATCTTGTCGAGGTTCTGCTTGTACCGCCCTTTCCAGTCCTTGTACGTGTCGATGTTGCCGTCCTCGAGGATGTCGAAGAGGGCTCGCACGTCGCGGGTGTGGCACAGCGGACGCAGGCCCACCAGATCGAGGTTGGACTTGGGCACCATCACTTTGGAATTGTTGGCGAGGAGACGGAGATGAAAGTAGAGCTGCTCCACCCCGTCCATGTGGCCAGGCTCGATCTTCTCGACCAGGCTCACGCCGTGGTTGGGGTAAACCACCTTCTGACCGACTCGAAATGTCACGTCGAAACCCCCTTCAATGGATGAAGATGATGGAGCTGAGGTGAGTAAGTCGCTGAGGGACTTCCTCTTACGACGCTTGTTATACACCGGAACAAGCCTTCCCGTCAACCCTGGCCCCTTTGGAAGCTAGTCGTAACCCAGGCGTCACAGCGGTTGAAGGGTGCGGTTGACACCCTGGAGAGGAGTCCCTACGATTCCGCCCTGGCCTCGACGCCGGAGTGGCGGAATGGCAGACGCAACGGACTCAAAATCCGTCGCCCCTTGCGGGCGTGTGGGTTCGACTCCCATCTCCGGCACCAGCAGGACCCTCAACCGCCGCCGCGCAGGCGCTCGATTTCGGCGCGCAGGCGGGCAAGCTCGGCCTCGGCGGCCCGGCGGGCCTCGGCCTCCGCGGCGGCCTTCGCTTCGGCAGCCCGGGCTTTCAATTCAGCGGCTTGGCGCGCCTCGGCCTCCGCGGCCGCCTTCGCTTCGGCTGCGTCCCCCCTCTCCTCTTCCTCCTCGGAGGTCCGCAGAAACTCCCCGGTCGCGACGTCTTGGATCACTATCCGGTTTCCTTCCGAAGAGATCGAGAACCACAGCCCCGTCGTCTCGGAAAGAACCCGACCCTGCTCGTCGGACACGATCGACTGGTAGACGCCGGCCTGGTCCAGCCGGTGGCCGGAGATCTGGTACCGTGGCCGCCGACGACGCGGCAGGTCCACCCGCAGGTACTCGGGTACGCCGACCTGCTGATAGAGCGTCACCTTGTCGATCTCGTCCACTCGCCGGATGCGGGGGGATCGCGGCGAGATCACCTCGACGATCAGATGCGGCACCACCCCCTGCACGACCACGTCGAAGCAGGACATATTCGCATCCGGATGGCGCGCTCCCCGGATCACCGAGACGTCTGGAGACGGGTTCGGAAAGCCTGGACCCAGACGATGCTGAACGTCGTTCAGAACCAGGATGTCCGGCCGGGAGCGGAACCATCGCCGCAGCCGGTCGGCGATGTCGGCAGTCTGCTCGCTGTGGGGTCGTCCCTGCAACCACTTGTCTCCGAACTGCGGGTTGAGGTAATCCTCGGGCGTCAACGGGACGAGCAACTGCTCCATCCGGCCGTCCGGCCGCTCGACCCAGCGCTCCAGGAGGATCGGCTCCTCGGTCTCGTCCGGCTCCCGGCTCCGGGAGGCCGTACTCTCCTCGCGCTGCAGCGCTCTTAAGTTGAGCTCGGTCATGTTCCCGAGTATAGGGGGTCTTCCCCTGGTCCGTCAAAGATAGCGCATTCTGGAGACGTGAGGGAAGGACCCGGCGCGGCAAGTCGCGGCAGGACGTGCCGCGCCGGTTTCTCTACTCGTACCGCAGCGCCTCGATGGGATCGAGCCGCGAGGCCTTGGCCGCGGGGTAGATGCCGAAGAAGATGCCCACGATGGCCGAGAAGCCGAAGGCGAGGACCACGGCCCAGACGGGGACGTGGGCGGGTGGGAAGTTGGGGATCAAGTGGGAGGTCATCACTCCCAGGCCGTAGCCCAGGAGCAGGCCGATGGCGCCGCCCAGGACGGAGAGGGTGATGGCCTCGATCAGGAACTGCACGAGCACGTCCTGCCGGCGCGCTCCCACGGCCTTCCTCACGCCGATCTCGCGGGTGCGCTCGGTGACCGAAACCAGCATGATGTTCATGATGCCGATGCCCCCCACCAGCAGGGCGATGCCCACGACACCCCCCACCACGGCGGTGACGCTCCCCAGGATGGTGTTGACCGTGTCGAGGATCTCGTCCTGGGTCTGGATCTGGAAGTCGTCCGGCTCGCCGCTGGGGATGCGGTGGCGCTGGCGCAGCAGGCGGGTGATGTGGTCTTTGACCGGCTCCACGACCTCGGCGTTGTCGGCCTGGAGGCGGAGCTGCACCTGGTCGCCGGCGTTTCTGCCAAAGAGGTTCAAGGCCGAGTCGAAGGGGACGAAGACGAGGTCGTCGGCGTCCATGCCCAGGCTCTGCCCTTTGTGCTCCATGATGCCGATGATGGTGGCCGGATAGATGTCGAGGTAGATCTCCTTGCCCAGGGGCTCGGGCCCGAGGTTCAGCTCCTCGACCACCTTGGAGCCCACCACCACCACCTTGTGGCGGTTCTCGAGGTCCAGCTTGGAGAAGAAGCGGCCCTGGTCCACCGACTGGTTGGTGACGTCCTGCCAGTTCTCGTTGACCCCGATGATGGCGAAGGGGGTGTGCTTCCTGTCCTTGTACTTGACGGTGGCGCGGCCGAAGATGGACGGGGTCAGCATCTTGACGCCCGGGACCTTCTCCTCGATCGCCTTGCCGTCGTCGTAGGTGAGCTTCACCTGGCGGGCCACCATACCGGGGAAGTTGCGCTCGTTCTTGGCCTGGACCAGCATGAAGGTGGCGCCCACTCCCTGGAGCTGCTGGGTGATGGTGTACTGCAGCCCCTGGACGATGGAGACCACCGCGATCACCGCGGCGACGCCGATGATGATGCCGAGCGTCGTCAGGATCGAGCGCATCAGGTTGGCGCGGAGCGCCGTCAGGGCGATGCGGAAGTTCTCGAGGAAGACCACTGGGCGTTCCTTTCTCGATCAGGAGACCGGAGCCGGTGACCCCAGGGCGGGAGCGGACTCGGCCCGGGCCGTGGGCTGGTCGGAGATGACCTTGCCGTCTTTGAGCATCACCTTGCGCCAGGCGTGCTCGGCGATGTCGGGCTCGTGGGTGACGAGAACCACGGTGTTGCCGGCCTGGTGCAGCTCGTCGAACAGGGCCATGATCTCCTCCGAGGTGGACGAGTCGAGGTTGCCCGTGGGCTCGTCGGCGAGCAGGATGGAGGGATCGTTGACCAGGGCCCGGGCGATGGCCACGCGCTGGCGCTGGCCGCCCGACAGCTCGTTGGGCTGGTGGTGCATGCGCGTGCCGAGCCCCACCTTCTCCAGGGCCCGGCGCGCCCGGTCCCGCCGCTCGCCGCGGGAGTGGCCGGCGTAGATGAGCGGCAGCTCGACGTTGTGCAGAGCGTCGGTGCGGGCCAGCAGGTTGAAGGTCTGGAAGACGAAGCCGATCTCTTTGTTGCGGATGGCCGCGAGCTGCGAGTCGTCGAGCTCCTGCACGGCCACGCCATTCAAAATGTAGCTGCCCGAGGTCGGAGTGTCGAGGCAGCCGACCAGGTTCATCAGCGTCGACTTGCCGCTGCCCGACGAGCCCATGATGGCCACGTACTCGCCGCGCTCCACGGCGAGGTCCACGCCGTTCAAGGCGCGCACCTGCTCCACCCCCATCTCGTAGACCTTGTGGATGTCCTTGAGCTCGATCAGCGCCATGGCTACCCCTTCTTCTCCTTGTCGGTGGCCTTGCGATCCTCCTCCTCGGTGGTCTTGCTGACCACGACGGCATCGCCGTCCTTGAGGTCCTTGAGCATGCGGTAGGGCCCGGTGACGACCGCCTCCCCGGCCTTGACGCCCGAGGCCAGCTCGACGTGGGTCTCGTCGGAGATGCCGGTGGTGACCGTCCGCTGGTGGGCCTTGCCTCCTTCGATCACGAAGACGACCTTGATGGGCTCAGGCTTGGCGCCTCCAGCCTTGCCGGCAGCGGGGGGCTCCCGCTCCACCACCGCCTGGATGGGCACCACCAGCGACTCGGGGTGGGCGGCGGTGTGGACCTCGGCGCGCACCGACATGCTGGCCCGCAGGTCCGGGTCGGGATCGCTGAGCAGGACCTTGACCTTGAAGAAGGTGACGTCCGGCTGGGCGGGACGGCTGAAGCCGGAGCTGCCCACCTCCACCACCTTGCCGTGGTACTCCTTGCCGGGCACGGCGTCCACCTTGAGCACGGCCGACTGGCCCAGCTTGATGTTGACGATCTCCGTCTCGTCCACGTCCACCGTGGCCAGGATCTCGGACATGTCGGCGATGGTGCCGATCACCGACGCCGGGTTGTTCATGGTGCCGGAGACCACCACCTCCCCCTCCTTGGCGTTGAGGACGATGACCCGGCCGGTCAAGGGAGCGTAGATGGTGGTCTTGGTCAGGGCGTCTTGAGCGTTGGTGAGGTTGGCCTGGGTCTGCTGCACCAGCTCGCGGGCAGAGTCGAGCTGCAGGCGGGCGGAGGCCTCGGCGAGCTGGGCCGCCTCGAGCTGCTCGCGGGTGGCGATCCCCTCTTCGGAGAGCTTCCTGGCGCGCTCGAGCTTGACGCGGGCATTGGCGAGCGAGACCTGGGCCTGCTGCACGGCGGTCTGGGCGCTCCGGAGCTGGGCCGCCCACTGGTCGCGCTGGGCGATGAAGGCCTGCTGCTCCAGGCGCAGGAACGGCTGCCCCTTGTTGATCCAGTCCCCCTCCTGCACCCACAGCTTGTCGATCTTGCCGATGACGTGGGCCGAGATGTTGACCTTGACGCGCGGCTCGAGCTCGCCGCTCGCCTTGACGATCTGCGACAGCTCGCGCTTGGCCACGGCCTCGGTGTAGACGGTGGCGCCTTTGTCCTTGCCGGCGCCCCGGATGCTGCCGAAGACGATAGCCGCGAGCACCAGCGCGACCACGACTCCGATCAGGATTTTTTTCACACAGGCTCCTTTATCCGAAGAGGGCTCCTAACCCTACCTTGAGGCCGACGTAGAGCAGCCAGAGGAGAAGGACGATGCCGGCAGCCGCGCCCGTCGAGGACTTGGCCGCGGTACGGTAGCCGAGGATCAGCAGCACGATCGTCCACAGCGAAAAAAAGTCGAGGCTCCCCAGCAGTGCCTTGAGGCCGCCGCCCGCGCCCTCGGGCGCGAAGCGGGCCAGGTTGGAGGCGAGCAGCCCCTGCTGCGCCTCCTGCAGACCGATGTGCTCGCGGCTGAGGATCACCGGCAGGGTGAGCAGCCCGGCGATCAACCAGGGCATGAACGCGTGGAGCAGGACCGAGAAGCTCGTCTTGTAGCTCAGGCTGCTGGCGGCCGCGAAACGGAAGGCCAGCCAGAAGAGCAGGGCCATCAGTAGGTTGGCCCCGATCGAGAAGATGGGGGCAAACCAGACGACGATGGAGCCCCACTTCTGCCCCATTCCGACTGCCTGGTCGACCTGCTCGGCCGAGGGCTTCTGGCCGCTCTGCTTCTCCATCCGCTGCTCGATCATCTGCCGCATGTCGTTGGGGTCGATCCGCTTGTTGGCCAGCACTCCGGTGACGGTCCCCACCAACATCAGCACCAGCAGCGCCAGGCCCCAGGTGGGGCGCTCGGCGATGGAACGGAACGTCTTGACCGGCGAGACGAGGGCGCCGATCAGGCGCCCGGCGCTAGAGTCTTCCAAGGCCATGGCTCAATTCTCCCAAGCCGAGGGCGGCAGGGGCTCGAGGGGGTAGCCCTCGCCCGGCACCTTCTCCCGGCTGAAGCTGAAGCGACCCGGGCCGTAGAGGGGATCCCGCGGATCGTCGATGACGACCCCCTCCTGCTCCGGCAGCCGGCCGATGGCCCGGTAGTATTCGGCGAGCGCCGTCCGGTAGTTGACCACCGCCGCCACCTCGCGGCTCCTGGCCTGGGTGAGCTGATCCTGGATCTGGGTGATCTGGAAGCTGGTGGACATGCCGTTCTCGTAGCGCTTGCGCTCGGCGTCCAGGTTCTTCTCACTGTATTCGGTGGACTTGCGGGCCGCCTCGATCTGCTTGGCCGCCGTCTCCACGCCGCGAGCCGCCTGGCGCACCTCGGTGGCGATGAGGACCCGCTGCTGATCGACCGCGACCTTGGCCTGCTCCAGAGTCAGGTTGGCGATGGCGCTCTGGGCCCGCGCCGCGCGGTTCTGGAGCGGATAGGAGAGCTGGAGCTGGGCGCTCCAGCCCCGGAAGGCGAGGCCGAAGAGCTGGTTGTAGAGGTCGCCGACGCCCGTGGCCGAGCCGTTGAAGCTGTAGCCCAACTGGAGGTCGAGGCCGGGCTTCAACTGGTTCTTGGCGAACAGGGCCTCGACGTGCGCGCGCTCGACCTGGAGCTCCTGGCTGCGCAGCTCGGGCCGTTCGGCGTAGGCGGTGTTGATCGCCTGGTCGACGTCGATGGCGATGCGCTCCGTCTCCGGCCGCGTGGTGGGCTCGATGGGCTGGCGCCACAGCTCGCCCGCCGGCAGGTTGAGCAGGCTCCTGAGCTGGTCCTCGGCGTTGCCCATCGACGCGGTGGCGCTGATGATGCCCTCCTCGCGGGTGGCGATGGCCGCCTCGCTCTGCACCAGCTCCAGGGGCGCCAGGGTCCCCACCTCGACCTGGATACGGTTGCGATCGTGCAGCTCTTTGGCCAGGGCCAGGCTCTGCTCGGCCACGGCGAGCTGGTCGCGGGCCTCCACCAGGTTCCAGTAGGCGTTCTCCACCTGCTGGATGGTCAGCGTCACCTGGCGTTCGAACTCCCGGCTGCCGATCTCGCTGTTGGTGCGGGCGACCAGAACGCCCCGCTCGGTGGCGAGGCGCCCGGCGTTGCGCAGCACGGGCAGGGCATAGCCGAAGCTCAGACCCGAGTTGTAGAGGACCCCCACCCGCTGGGCCGCGCTGTTGTCCTCGGTACGGTTGTTGGTCCAGCCGAGGGAGACGGCGCCGCCGCTGGGCACCAGTTGGCTGAAGTTGAAGTTGAACGCCTGGGAGCTGCGCGACGTCCCCTGGGTCAGGGAGAAGCTGGGCGAGCTGTTGTTGGTGGCGATGGCCGAGGCGTTGGCATTCAGGTCGTAGATGCCCAGGGCGCCGAACAGGCTCAGCCGCTGCTCGGTGCGGGTGTAGCGCTCGATGACGAGGTTGAGATTGTGGCGCAGCGTGATCTCGACCGCTTGGTCGAGGGAGAGCAGCACCTTGCCGTCCCGGGTCTCGACGGTGGCCGCTTCGGCCGGCCGCTCCGCCTTGGTATCGAGGCGGACCTCCGCGGCCCGCGCCCGCCCGCCAGCCGCGAGCAGCCCCAGCAGGAGGACGCAGGCCGCCCTCCGGTTCTTCGATGCATTGGATCGCAAAAGCGTTGTCCTCATTGAGTGGCCCCTCACCTTATCTGGATGACTGCGTACACGATTCCGTTTGCGGTCTCGTGGGTCCCACGCCGGAATACGGTCCGGACGCGCAAAAGTTCATGGGTCCCCGTCTCGTTTACGACGACCCTGGTCCTTCCTTACATCCTTGCAGATGCCGGCGACAGCTCCCCAGGGTAGAAGCATGCCACCTTTCGTTCCCATTCCCTACCTTCCCCGGCGACCGGCGTCAGGGGAGGTAATTCGGCGGCGCAACGCGGCCGGGCGCTGGGGCACCGCGGGTGGAATGGGCAGCCGGGCGGCGGCGCCAGGGGGCTGGGCGGCTCCCCCTGGAGCACGATCCGGCTCCGCCGCCGGCCGGGATCCGGCACCGGCACGGCGGAGAGCAGCACGACGGTATACGGATGCAGAGGCTGGCGGAACAGCTCCGCCCGGCTCGCCAGCTCCACGATCCGCCCCAGGTACATCACCGCCACCCGGTCCGCGAGCTGCTCCACCGCCGCCATGTCGTGGGCGATGAGCAGCAGGGCGAGCCCCAGCCGCTGCCGCAGGTCCGCTAGCAGGGCCAGGACCTGGCCGCGGATGGAGACGTCGAGGGCCGACACCGGCTCGTCGGCCACCAGCAGCTCCGGCCCCGGCGCCAGGGCGCGCGCGATTCCCACCCGCTGCCGCTGCCCGCCCGACAGCTCGTGAGGATAGCGCTCGCCGAGGGCGGGATCGAGCCCCACCAGCCGCAACAGCCCGGCCGCCCGCTCCCGCCGTCCAGCGCGATCGAGATCGGAGTGGAGGGCCAGCGGCTCGTCGAGGATCGAGTCCACCCGCTGGCGGGGATCGAGCGAGCCGTACGGATCCTGGAACACCATCTGGAACCGCCGCCGCCGGGCTCGCAACGCGCGCCCGGAGAGCTGCGTCAGGTCTTCACCGGCGAAGACGACGCGGCCGGCCGTGGGCTCGATCAGCCGGATGGCGCAGCGGCCCAGGGTGGTCTTGCCGCTCCCCGACTCCCCCACCAGGGCCAGGCACTCCCCGGCAGCCAGCTCCAGGTCCACCCCGTCCAAGGCCCGCACCGTGCCGGCGAGCCGCCCCAAGGCGCCGCGCCGCACCGGGTACTCCTTGCGCAGCCCGTGGACCTCGAGCAGCGGCGTCATGCCCCAAGGTCCTCCGCCGGCGCGCCTGCGAACGCACCCAGCCGCGGCACCGCGGCCAGCAGGTCGCGGGTGTAGGGGTGGGCCGGAGAGCGGAACAGCGCCTCCACCGCTCCCTGCTCCACGATCTCGCCGGCGTGCATCACCGCCACCCGGTCGCAGGTCTCGGCCACCACGCCGAGGTCGTGGGTGATGAGCAGCACCGAGAGGCCGAGGTCCCGCCGCAGGTCCTCCAGCAGCTCCAGGATCTGGGCCTGGAGCGTCACGTCGAGCGCCGTCGTGGGCTCGTCGGCGAGCAGCAGGTCCGGCCCGCCGGCCAAGGCCATGGCGATCATCACCCGCTGCCGCTGCCCGCCCGAGAGCTGGTGCGGATAGTCGTCCAGACGCCGGCGGGCATCGGGCAGCGCCACCCGAGCGAGCAGACGGACAGCCTCATCCCGCGCCAACCGCCGCGACAGCTTGCGATGGGCCCGCACCGCCTCGGCGACCTGGAAGCCGATCGTGTAGGCCGGGTTGAGGGCGGTCGCCGGCTCCTGGAACACCAGGCTCACGCGCCCCCCACGCACCTGCCGCAGCTCGCGCGGCGGCAAGCCCAGCAATTCGATCGCTCCCTGCGGGCCGTGCAACAGGATGCTGCCCGCCATCACCCGGGCCGCCGGGGGCAGCAGGCCGCGGCACGGCGAGGGCCGTCAGCGTCTTGCCCGAGCCCGATTCCCCCACCAGGCCGAAGATCTCGCCGCGGTCGATCGTCAGGGAGACGTCGCGCACTATCGGCCGCCAGCCGGCGGGGCCGCCAGCCCGGCTGATCCGGAAAAGCGCCCGAAACTGCGCCAGGGAAGGCGATGGTGAGCCCCCGGATCTCGAGGAGGGTCATGGCCGGCGTCCTAGGGCGGTGAGCCCCCGCAGCCAATGCGACCAGCGAAGCCACGGCGAAGCCGGTGGCACCGGCGGCCGGCGCGCCTTGGCTCCGCGCGGACGTAGGCCGACGCCGGCGATGTCGAGGTGGGCCCAGCGCGTCATCTCGCCCACGAACTGGGAGAGGAAGGCCGCGGCCAGGCTCGCTGCCGCCCCAGCGGCCGGCGGAGTTGCGCAGGTCGGCGTGGGTGCCCTTCATCTCCTCGCAGGTACTCGGGATAGAGGGGGAGCCGCCAGAGGCGCTCGCCCCCTCGTCGGCCGCGGCCAGAAGCTCGCCGGCAAGGCCGTCGTCCGGCGTGAACAGGCCGGCCGCCTGGTCGGCCCAGGGCCACCACGCAGGCGCCGGTGAGGGTCGACAGCTCCACCAGCGCGTCCGGCTTCTCCTCGGCCGCCCAGGACGAGGGCGTCGGCCAGGATCATGCGCCCCTCGGCGTCGGTGTTGGTGATCTCCACCGTCTTGCCGTTGTAGCAGCGGACGATGTCGCTCGGCCGGTAGGCGGTGCCGGAGAGCATGTTCTCGGCGAACGGCGGATAGACCGAGAGGCGCACGGGCAGGTCGAGGTCGGCCACGGCGCGGGCCGTGGCCAGCACGGCGCAGGCGCCGCACTTGTCGTACTTCATCTCGTCCATGTCGGCCGCGGGCTTGATGGAGATGCCGCCGGTGTCGAAGGTGATCCCCTTGCCCACCAGGGCGATGTGGGGGCCGCGGTCACCCCGTCGCAGGCGCACCAGCCGGGGAGGATCGGCCGAGCCGGCGCCCACGGCGAGCAGGCCGCCCATGCCGCGGGAGGCCAGCTCGGCGGCGTCCAGCACGGTGACCTCGAAGCCGCGGTCCGCGGCGAGCTCGCGGGCCCGTTCCTCCATCCAACTGGGGGTCGCGACGTTGGCCGGCGAGTTGGCGAGGTCGCGGGCGAAGGCCACGGCCGCGGCCACGGGGCCGGCCACGGCCAGGGCGTCGCGGTAGGCCCCCTCCTGTCCGGCCGGGGGGATCACGGTGCTCTGCTCCACCCGGCCGTTCTTCCCGGGATCGCTCTGGAAGCGGTCGAAGCGATAGGCGGCAAGGGCCATGGAGCGCAGGATGCGGCCGGCGGCGGCACCAGAGGTCTGGGCGTGGGCGGGAGGGGCCAGGGCGAGGCGCCGCAGGCCGTTGTGCCGGGCGTCCTCGGTGGCGCGGTTGATCCAGCGCAGGAGCTTCGGCCAGGTGAAGTCGTGGCGCGCTCCCAGACCGTAGAGGGCGATCACCATCCCGCCGGCACCCTCCTCGGTCTGCCCCCACTGCTCCTCACCCCCTTTGAAGCCGGGACGCGACGCCAGGCGCTCCAGGGCCCTGCGACCGTCCTCGGTCAAGCCGTCCACCGCGGGCGCTTCCCCCTCGAAGCAGCCCACGGCCAGGATGTCGGCCTCCGGACGGCTCCCGGAGACGACATGAATCGACGCGATATGCCCCATGAATCCTCTCCTCCAGCTTTTCTTTCTGCATGCCCCGGCGCCCGAAGTCTATCAGCGCGGCAAGGCAAAGCCCGCCCTTCCGGCTCCCCTCCTCTCGCCGGCCGCGCGCGCTCCATGGCCAGTCGCGAAGCGGTATGGTATACGTAATCGCTCCTTTTTCATTTGGACTTGTGGCCGGCAAACGAACGAGCATGAACCCCACGTCTCTTCTCCAGATGCTGCAGGGTCCCTTCAACTTCCTGCGGCCCGAGCCCGAAGAGATCCGGCGCCTGATGCCGGACCTCCAGCGCGTGCTGCCCATGCCGCGCCCCATCTTCCTGGAGGACGAGAGCGCCACCCCCCTCCAGGGCTTCCCCATCTCCCTGTCGCGCAGCATGCGCGAGCTGCGCGCCGCCCTCAAGGCCTACGTCCTGGTCGAGGAGGCCGTGCAGATGGCCGGGCTGCGGCGCCAGGCGCACGACGTCAAAGCCCACACCCGGGCCTGGGAACGCTACGCCGCCCTGCTCTCGCAGGCGGTGGAGAACGCCACCATCTCCAGCTACGGCCGGCAGTTCCCCGCCGTCTTCTGGCTCCACCACTCGCTCGACGTGGCCCGCCTGCTCAAAGAGGTGCCCAAACGCATCCTCAGGCAGGACACCGACCTCGGCCGCCGCTACGGCGACAGCGTCAAGTACCGCATCCTCGACCGCTTCCTCGACCGCGTGCTCGCCACCAGTTACGACCTGGTGCAGCGGCTGGCCGGCGCCACCGAGGAGCTGGAGGAGGAGCTGTTCCCCCGCGTGCTCACCCGCATGCGCGACAACGTCCTGCTGTTCACCGAGGACTACATCGGCCGCGACCTGGGGGAGCTCGGCAGCTACTTCACGGGCTCCCTGGGCATCGACGGCCGCGACCTGCGCAAGCGGCTGGACGACCTCGCCCGCTGGCACTTCGAGCAGCTCGCCGCCGATCCGGGCCTGCGCGCCGTAATCACCCAGATCCTGCGCGCCGACCCTCGCGACAGCCGGGACCTCCTGGCCCGCCCCGGCTACGTCTCGTACCTCGCCACGCTCAAGGCCTACGATCCGGCGCGGCTGCTGCCGCCGCCCCTCCTCCAAGTGTGGGAGAACCTCCTCCTCAAGCTCAAGGAGTTCGAGCTGGTCCACGCCCTGCGGCGCCTGCTGGTGCCCGTCGAGGTCCTGCCCGACGGGCGCATCGTGGGCCGCGAGCTCCCCACCGGCCGGGCCGGGCCCGGGGGCGACCTCGTCCTCTCCAACGCCACCCGCCCCCTCGACTTCATGGAGCCCTGGGTGGTGGACCCGCGGGTCGAGCGCTTCGGCATGATCTACGACATCAGCGACTTCTCCCAGACCCTGTCGCTGCTCCACCGGGCGGGCAATGAACGACAGGACGACGCCTTCCTCGCCATGTTCCGCTTCCAGCGCCGGATCAACCGCCTGGCCGTCTCCCACCGCGCCAAGCTGGAGAAGTACCTGGGCGATGGCGCCTTCTACTCCAGCCGCGAGGCCACCAACCTGCTGCTTTGCTCCGTCCACCTCCAGCGCTACTACGTCGAGGCCGTGCGCGAGGGCCTCCCCTTCGACCGCGGCATGCGCATCGCCCTGAACTACGGCCCCTACCGCCTCATCCCCATGGGCAGCCGGCCGGAGGAGGGGGAGCGCTACGAGTTCTTCGGTCCCGGTCTCGTCGAGCTGTCGCGCCTCACGACCGGCAAAGCCACCCAGGAGGTGGACGAGGTCAAGACCATGCTCATCAACCAGGGCTACCCCGAGGCCACGGTGCACCGCTTCTTCTCCCCCCTCTCGTCCAAGAACGTGGACGTGGTGGACAAGACCGAAGAGCTGCGCCGCTTCTACGCCTACATCAACCGCAACGGCACCCTGCACAACAACGGCATGGTGGCGACAGGCGCCTTCATCGCCCAGCTCGAGCGCGAGCTCGGCTTCCGCTCCCTTTACCACGGCCACGACGGCGACCGGGCCTACGTCTTCCTCTCCATGGAGGACGCCGGCGACTCGCTCTCCGTGGGCTTCCGCAAGCTGGGGATGGCCCACCTCAAGGGGCTTGAAAAACTGGCCGTGTATGAGATCGTGGACGGCGCCGACCTGGACCAGGCGGCGTTCACCGAGATCCGCACGGGCGAAGGGCTCGCCGCCGCGGTCGAGCGTGAGTTCGCCAAGACCGAGCGCTGGCAGCACGCCTGACCATCTCGAGGGAGGGAGGAGCGATGACGGAAGCTCTCTGGCAGAGCGACCTGCCCGGGCTGCCGCCACCCAGGCGGGGCAAGGTGCGGGACGTGTACGATCTCGGAGATGCCCTGCTGATCGTGGCCACGGACCGGCTGTCCGCCTACGACCACGTGCTGCGGCCGGGGATCCCAGGCAAGGGGAAGATCCTCAACCAGCTCTCGAACTTCTGGTTCGGCCACCTCGCGGGCGTGGTGCCCAACCACCTGCTGGCGACCGACCCCGAAGACTTCCCCGCCGTCCTGGCGCCGTTCTCCGAGATCCTCAGGGGCCGCGCCGTGCTGACGCGCAAGGCCATGGTGATCCCCATCGAGTGCGTGGCCCGCGGCTACCTCGCAGGGAGCGGCTTCCGCGAGTACCAGCGGACGGGCACCGTCTGCGGTATCCCTCTTCCGGGTGGATTGCAGCGGGCGAGCCGCTTGCCCGAGCCCCTCTTCACCCCGGCCACCAAGGCCGAGACCGGGCACGACGAGAACGTGGATTTCGCCACCGTCGAAAACGCCCTGGGCCCGGACCTCGCCGCCACCCTGCGCGACTTGACCCTCACCCTCTACAACCGCGGCGCCGAGCACGCCGCGGCCCAGAACCTCCTCCTGGCCGACACCAAGTTCGAATTCGGCCACGCCCTCGACACCGGCGAGCTGCTGCTCATCGACGAAGTCCTCACCCCCGACTCCTCCCGCTACTGGGACGTCGAGCGCTGGCAACCGGGAGAGGAGCCCGTCTCCTTCGACAAGCAATACGTCCGCAACTGGCTCGACGAGACGGGCTGGGACAAGGAGTCGCCTCCCCCGGAGCTTCCCAAGGACGTGGTGCAGGGCACACTGGAGCGCTATGTCGAGGCCTTCCGGCGGATCACCCGGCGAATGCCGGAGCTGTAGGAGATATACGCCTATTCGAATTTCCTGCTAACATCGGCAACCGCGAACCAGCGGCTTTACTGTTCTCCCGTTCGTCTTACAAGGAGGCTGCCGATGTCACGTACCCACACCATCCGGCTTTTCTTCGCTCTGCTCCTGGCCGTCCTTCCCTTCTTCCTGAACGCCCGTCCGGCCTGGGCCCTCCAGATCAGAGACACCCTGTACTTCGCCGAGGCCGCCAAGATCAACCAGGTGGGCGAGGTCTATAGCGATCCCTGCTCGGAAACGTTCTGGTCCTGGGGCACGACCACGATCTATAAGACCGTGTACACGGAGTTCTGCGTCCCGCATCAGTGACCTCGGTGTCTTACGCCGCCGCTGGTTCGCCCCCGGCGGGAAAGGTCTTCCGGACCGGCCCCTCCTCTGGTATGCTCTCCCAAGGAAAAAACCTCTTGGGACAGCACGACCTCAGCTACCGTCTTTTCTTTTCCCATGCCCGCATGATGTGCGACCTCCTACGCGAGATGATCGGTGAGGCCTGGGTCGAGGTCATCGACTTCGGCCTCGGCCGAGAGGGTCAACGCCTCCTTCGCTTCTGAAACCCGGCGGCACCGGGAGAGCGACGTCATCTGGAAGTTCCGCCGGCGGGACTCGGGCGAACCAGTCTACGTCTTCGTGCTCCTGGAGTTCCAGTCCCGACCGGACCGCTACATGCCGGTGCGCCTGATGACCTACATCGGCATGTTCTACGAGCAACTGATCGCCGAGGGGCGGCTCGCGCCGTCGGGCCGATTGCCACAGGCGATCCCCATCGTGGTCTACAATGGGCTGGGCTCGTGGGGGACGCCGCCTGGACCTGGCCGAGCTGATCGAGCGCTTCGATCCGTTGGCTGAAACGTACATGCCGCACCTGCGGTACAAGCTGGTCCGCGAAGCGTCCTACAGCGTCGAGGAGCTGGGGGAGAAGGAGAGCCCGGTGGCGGACCTGTTCCGTCTGGAACGGAGCACCAGTTGGGAGGACGTTCTGGTTGGAGTCAGCCGTCTTCAGGCGCACGTAGGTCCCGAGGAGCCGGAGTTGCGTCGTGCATTCGAGGGCTGGCTCCAAGAGGTGATCCTCCCCCGGCTGGGGGCAACGACGGACGAGATCCCAAGGCGGCTGACTTTAGAGGAGCTTGAACCGATGCTCGCCGAACGAATTGACTCCTGGAACGAGCAACTGCGGGAAAAGAGTCTGCAACAAGGTCTGCAACAGGGCCGACAAGAAGGAGAGGCCAAGGCTCTGCTCCGGTTGCTCGAGAAGCGTTTCGGTCCCGTCGACCAGGTCACCCGCGATCGGATTGCCGCAGCCGATGCCGATCTCCTCCTGGAGTGGATCGACCGCTTCCCCACCGCCGAGAGTCTTGCAGACGTCTTCAGCAGCTAGGACCACGTACCAGTTGCTTCGAGGCGTTCCGGCGGATGCCGGAGCTGTAAGCATGCTAGAGTCTCCTCATGGACCTCTGGATTCGCAAGTGCTCCTCCTTCGCAGAAGAGGCCGAGGCCGACCGCGAGTTCTGGTCAAGCCTGACCGGAGACGAGCGGGTCGAAGCCTTGGAAGAGCTCCGGCGCAAAGCCTGGAAGGTCACCGGTGAACGTCTCGAAGGACTTCGAAGAACTGTTCGCGTTCTTCAACGCCCGGAACGTTAAGGTCCTCATCGTCGGCGGCTACGCCGTCGCCTTCCACGCCAAGCCGAGATTCACCAAGGACATCGACCTCTGGGTCGAGCCCACTCGCGAGAACGCGGAGCGCCTCCTCGCAGCCCTGTCCGACTTCGGCTTCGGATCGCTGCCCCTGACCGTGGAAGACTTCACCCAGCCGGGCCGCATCGTTCAACTCGGCCATCCCCCCAGCCGTATCGACCTTATGACCAGCGTTCTAGGCCTCAACTTCGAAGAAGCCTGGAGAGAGCGCGTCGCAGGCCGGTATGGAGCGGAAAGGGTCTTCTATCTAGGGAGATCCGATCTCATGCGGAACAAGGAGCTGGTGGCGCGCCCCCAGGACCAAGTGGATCTGGAGTGGCTCCGGTCTTCCTCTCCCTCCAAGCGGAATCCCTAGCTCTCGCCGCCCGAGCTGCTGGAAGATGTGGTGCGAGTAAGAGCCAAGGACACAAAGGACTTAAAGGACGTAAAGGACAGAGAGACTGGAGAATGCAAGTCCTTGTCGTCCTTTGAGTCCTTTTTGTCCCTTATGTCCTTTCGCCTCCCCTACCGCCCCACCGCCCCTCCCAGCGCCCCCAGCAGGTACTTGATGTTCTCGTCCGTCCAGCGGATGCCGCCGCCCAGGAAGAAGGAGTGGTTCTCCAGCGGGTCGTCGTAGCCGCCGACGAGGTAGAGGTTGGGGTGGAACTGGTAGCGGCCCATCAGGCGCAGGTGGGCCGAGAGGTTGTTCGGACGGTTGAAGTCGAAGGCTTCGAAGGAGAGCAGGAGCTTGCGGTTGAGGATCGGCAGCGGGTAGTCCACCTCGGCGCCGCCCGTGCCTTCGATGAGACCGCCCCAGAGCCGCGCGTCGTAGGGCGCCTTGAAGCCGAGGAGGCCGGTCACCTGGTAGGACTGCTCGGACGTCAACGTGTGGATCGTCGTCGTACGCGGGATGCCGTCCGGCCCCGTCTCGGTGATGGTCTGCGTCTTGTCTCGCCGCTTGCCGAACGGGTTGCTGGTCACCCCCACGCGGTAGAGGTGCTTCTTGTCCTGGGGATCGATGTCGAGCCTAAAGGTGTTCTGGTAGGCGCCTTCCTCGTCCGGATTGGTGAGGCTGGTGGCGCTCTGCAGGTAGTAGCCCTGGAGGTCGAGGTCGATCTTGAACCGGTTGATCGCTCCCAGAGTGCCGCTCAGGGTGTCGACGCCGCCCTTGATGCTGTCGAGGGTGGAGACCACCTGGTTGTAGGCCTTGTCGTCGTAGATCAGCCGGCCGACGGTGCCTTCGCCGCTGGCGATCTTGCCCGAGATGGCGTTGAGGTTGTCAGCCGAGGTCTGGAGCTTGGTGGTGAGCTCCTTCAGGTTGGCGGTGGAGCCCGAGACGTTGCCGCGGTTCTCCGCGATCAGCGTCTGGATCTGGTCGAGGGCACGGTTGGTCTGCTCCGCCAGGCGCGGCAGCTCGCGCGAGAGGACGGCGCCGACCTCGTCGAAGTTCCGCACGCCAGCCGCGAGGTTGGCCCGGTTCTCGGCGATCAAGGTCCGCAGCTCGGCGCTGGTGAGCTGGATGTCGTGGATCAGGTCGTTGACGTTGTTGCCCACGTTGCTGTTCGCGAGCTGGCCCGTCACCGACTGGATCGAAGTGCCGATGTCGTTGATCTTGGCGATCGCCTCGTCGATGGTGGGCGGGGTCTCGCCCTGGAGCACGGCGTCGGGCGGCAGCGGCGGCGCGCCCGGTGGACCGGGGATGAGCTCCACGTACTTCTCCCCTAAGAGGCCGATGTTCGCGATGCGGGCCCTGGTGCCCTGGGTGAGGGGCAGCGGCTTGTCGAGCGACAGGGTGATGCGCGCCTGCGTGCCCTGGAGCCCCACGCCGTCCACGTGGCCCACCTTGACGCCGGCCACCCGCACGGTCGCCTTGTCGTCCAGCCCCGCGACGGAGCGGAAGACCGCGTCCAGGCGCTGGCCCTTGGTGGTGAACGGGTTCAAGTCCTCGATCTTCCAGACGAGGATCGCCAGCGCCACCAGACAGATGGTGGCGAAAATGCCGACTTTGATGACTGATTTCATGATCTCTCCAACTCTCCCCGCGGCCCGCGCGCCGGCACCTCATCCTCGGTCAGGGGGCCTTCCGCCTGGCCGTGGATGAACTGCTGGACGCGGGGATCGTCCAGCCGCCGGAACTCTTCCGGCGGCGCTTCGGCAATGATTTTACCCCGGTGGAGCATGGCGATCCGGTCGCCGATCCGGAAGGCGCTCTCCATGTCGTGCGTGATGGTGATCGTGGTCGTCTTCAACCGGTCCGAGAGGTCGAGGATGACCTCGCCGATGAGCGCCGTGGTCACCGGATCGAGCCCGGTCGTGGGCTCGTCGAAGAGGAGGATCTCCGGCTGGTGGGCCACCGCCCGGGCGAAGCCCACCCGGCGCCGCATGCCGCCCGAGAGCTGCGACGGCAGCTTGTCCGCCACGCCTTCGAGCCGCACCATGCTCAGGCACTCCTCCACCCGGTCCCCGATCTCGCTGTGCGACATCTTGGTCAGACGCTGCAAAGGGAAGGCCACGTTCTGCCACACCGTCATGGAGTCGAACAGGGCCCCCTCCTGGAACGACATGCCGAACTTGCGCCGGAACTCCGTGATCTGCCGGTTGCCCAGCGTCTCCACGGCCTGGCCGTCCACCTCGACCGTCCCCGAATCGGGCTTGAGCAGGCCGATGACGTGCTTCAAGAGCACGCTCTTGCCCGTGCCCGAGCCGCCGATGATGACCAGCGACTCGGCGGGCGCGACGTCTACGTCCACGCCGTCCAGCACCACCTTGGAGCCGAACGACTTGTGGAGGTCGTGGATGCGGATCTTGACGGGCTGGGAAGCGGTCATGCCCTCACCTCACCCGCACCGTTGTGGCCCTCACTCTCCCAACCCTCTCTCTCCCAGCCTCCCCCCCTTCCGCCGGGAGAGAGAGGGCTTAAAAACCGCCCCGCTTCTTCTTCAGACAAACCTCTCCCTCTTCTCCCGGCGGTCGGGGGGGAGGCTGGGAGAAGAGGGCCGGGGTGATGAGGGCCGCCGCAGGCGGGGCCTGGGATTCGTGCCGGGGTCTGCATTGGGATCTCAGAACAGCAGCCGGGTGAGGAAAAAATCCGAGATGAGGATGGCGATGCTCGCCACCACCACGGCCGCCGTGGTGGAGCGGCCCACCCCTTCGGCGCCGCCGGTGGTGTAGAAGCCCTGCTGGCAGCCGATGGCGGCGAGGAGGAAGCCGAAGACGGCCGCCTTGATGACTCCCGAGAAGAGGTCGTTCAGGCCATGTACTGGAACGTCCGGTCGAGGTAGGTGACCGGATTGGCGCCCATGAGCACGACCGAGACGAGGTAGCCGCCGGCGATGCCCACGAAGTTGCCCATCACGACCAGCAGCGGCAGCATGATGGTCGCGGCCCAGACCCGGGGCACCACCAGGTAGTGGACGGGGTCGGTCGCCATCACCTCCAGGGCGTCGATCTGCTCGGTGACGCGCATGGTGCCCAGCTCCGCGCCCATGGCCGAGCCGGCGCGGCCGGCCACGATGAGGCCCGAGAGCACGGCCGACAGCTCGCGCACCATGGAGAGGGCCACCAGCGACCCCACGAAGCTCTCGGCATTGAAGCGGCGGAGCACGGTGAAGGTCTGGAGCGCCATGCACCATGCCCGTGAACAGGGCGGTCAGGAACACCACGGGCATCGAGTCGACCCCCACCTTCACCATCTGGCGCAGCAGCTCCCGCCAGTCGTAGGGGGGCCGCGGCGTCCAGGCGAAGACGCGGCCCGACCAGTCTGGAAGAACCGCCCCATCTCCTCGAAGAAGCCCGCCAGGGGCCGAGGCAGGGTCACGAGTCCTCCCGCGAGAAACGCGACATCAGCTCTTCCACTCGTCCGCTCCCGAACATAGCGCCGCGGCAGCCGCAGACCCCAGGTGGCAGAGGATCTCCCAGGAGATCGTGCCGGCGTGCGTGGCGAGCTCCAGGGCCGTGATCTCCTCGCTCCCCTGCCGGCCGAGCAGCACCACCTCGTCGCCCAGCTCGGCCCCGGCGTCGGTGACGTCGAGGAGGGTCATGTCCATCGTAACTGAACCCGCCACGGGGACCCGCCGCCCCCGCACCAGGGCCTCGGCCTGCCCCGTCAGCCGCCAGGCATAACCGTCGGCGTAGCCTACGGGAACCACGGCGATGCGGCTGTGCCGTCGGGTCACCGTCCGCCCGCCGTAGGAGACCGGAGTGCCCGCGGGCACCTCGCGGATCTGCACGATGCGCGCCCGCACGGACATCACCGGGCTCGAGGTCCGTCCGGTCCGCAGCCGGCAGAGACGTGGCCCGGGCGCTCGGCGGGCTCGAGACCGTAGATGGCCAGCCCCAGCCGCACCAGGGCGAAACGGCTCGCCGGCCGGTGGAGGGCCGCGGCGCTGTTGGCCATGTGGATCACCACCCTCTCCCGCTCTTCCGGAGTGAGCTGGGCGAGCACGGCCGCGAAGCGCGCCTCCTGGGCCGCGTTGCGCGGGCTCGCGAGATCGTCCGCATCCCCGAAGTGGGAGAGCACGCCGGCCAGGCGCAGGCCCGGATGGCCGCGGAGGATCTCCAACGCCCGCGGCACCTCGTCCATGGCCACCCCGAGACGGCCCATGCCCGTGTCCACCTTGAGATGGACGGGCTGCGGCTCGGCCTGCCCGGCGGTCCAGTCCTGCCACAAGGCCAGGTCATGAAGGGAGGAGATCGTGGGCGTGAGCCGGTACCGCCGGTAGAGCGCGATCTTCGCCGGCCGCGCCGTGCCCAGCACGAGGATCGGGCAGCTTCACTCCGGCGCGGCGGATCTCCGCCCCCTCCTCCAGCAGGGCCACCCCCAGCCAGTCCACTCCGGCCTCCTCCAGGGCTCGGCGAGACCCCCACGGCGCCATGGCCATAGCCGTCCGCCTTGACCACCGCCATGCTCAGGGCATCCGAGCCGCCGGCGCGCATCCGTTCACGAATCCTGACGAGGTTGTGCTCGAGAGCGACAGGTCCACGTCCACCCACGCCGGGCGCAGGGCCGCCTCGAGGTCCTGCACGCTCGGGCGTCTCGTAGAGAGGCTCGGTCGGCTCAGAAGGGAGCGCCACTGGGTCCATACCCTGCATGCCGTGACGGTCGAGATTGCGGAAGCTGGTGGTCTCGCCCAGGAAGACGAGCTCCACCGTGCCGGTCTCGCCATTGCGGTGCTTGGCGATGATCAGCTCCGCCAGCCCCTTGTTCTCGTCCTTGGGGTTGTAGACCTCATCGCGATAGATGAAGGCCACCATGTCGGCGTCCTGCTCGAGGGAACCGCTCTCACGTAAATCCGCAAGTTGTGGTCTATGGTCGCTCCCCCGACGCTCGGGCTGGCGGGAGAGCTGGGAGAGGGCGATGACGGGGACCTCCAGCTCCTTGGCGAGCTGCTTCATGCCGCGGCTGATGGCGGCGATCTCCAGGTTGCGGTTCTCGTAGCGGCCGCCGGCCTGCATGAGCTGGAGGTAGTCGAGCGACCACCAGGGCCAGGCCCCGCTCCGCCTTGAGACGGCGGGACTTGGAGGCCACCTCCAGCAGCGTCGGATTCGGCGAGTCGTCGATGAAGAGCGGCGCGTCGCCGATCGTCCGCACGGTCTGGATGATCCGCGTCCACTCCTTCTGCGAGACGCGGTTCGAGCGCAGCCGGGCAAAGGAGATGTCGGCCTCCGAGCAGAGGATGCGCAGCGCCAGCTCCTGCTGGCTCATCTCCAGCGAGAAGATCCCCACCCCCTTGCGCTCGCGGATGGCCACGTGCTGGGCCACGTTCAAGGCGAAGCTCGTCTTGCCCATGCCCGGACGGCCGGCGACGATGATGAGGTTGCCGCGGTTGAGCCCCTGGCTGATGCGGTCGAAGTCCAGGAAGCCGCTGGGCACGCCCGTGAGCATGGAGCCCGGGCGCTCCTCCAGCTCCTCCAGGGTGGTGTGGAGCACGTGCGAGAGCTGGATGAAGCCGCGCTGGATCGCCTCCTCGCCCAGGCTCAGGATCGCCTGCTCCGCCCGTCCCAGCGCCTCGGCCGCGGGCAGCCCGCCATCCAGACAGTTGCGGATGATCTCGCCCCCCGTCTGGATCAGCCGCCGGCGGACGGACCGCTCCTTGACGATCTCCACGTACGCGTCGATGCGGCCGAGGTCCGGCAGGTCGAGGTCGAGGCCGGTCAGATAGGCGAGGCCGCCGATCATCTCGATCTGGCCCCGCTGCTCCAGCTTGGCCTGGAGAGTGCGCAGGTCGATCTCCACCTGCTCCTCCTGGAGGTCGAGCATGGCCTGATAGAGGATCTGATGGCGCTCGCCGTAGAAGTCCTCGGCCCGCAGCCGTCCCGAGATCGTGGGCAAGACCGACGGATCGAGCAGCACGCCGCCAAGGACGGCCCGCTCGGACTCCTCGCTGTGCGGGAGGGCTTTCTGCTGGGGAAGGGTGTCGATCATCGGAGAGGCCAGACAGGACGCAGAGGTATTCTAGCGTGTCGCTACGAAAGGCGTGAGCCCAGGGTCTCTGCCAGCTCCGAAGGCAGCCGCCGGATGGCTTGGCGGATCGCCTTGACCATGGGGGGACGGCCGAGCACAGCCTCCCAGGCACGATCGACGTCCGCAGGACGGTCTGCGAGCAGGACGGCGAGGAGGTCCCCCGCCTGCCGCAGGTCCTTCACCACCTTGGCCTGCTCGGAGACGGTGCGGCGGGTCGAGACCCAGAGCTTGTGGAAGGCGAAACGCGAGGGATCGGGAACGTTGACCAGCACACCGGCACCGCCGACGATCACGGCCTGGGCCGGACTTTCGATCAGATAGTCCAGCAATCTCAGAGGATGGGCCGAGACTCCGAGGGCCGGCAGAAGCACCGCTTCGTCGGATTCGCGCCCGAAAAGGCGTCAGGAAATCGACCCGCAGCTCGCGCCCTCGGATCTTGAAGGAAGTGCTCGGCTGACGGGGATCGAGGCCCGGGACCGGGAAGAAGCCCAGGCCCGAGCCCGTCAGAGCCTGCGGCACGTCCACCGCACCGGCCTCCTGGGAGAGGGCGATGCCGATGGCCCGGTCCTGGGCCACGTCCACGTCCTGGGTCCGCAGGGACTGCTTCTCGAAGCGCACCCCCAGCATGTTGCCGAACGCCACGAAGGCCTGGGTACCCACGAGGACTCCGCCCACCCGGAAGACTCCCGACTCGGCGAGGAGCGACAGCACCTTGACGACCGGAGCGCTCTCCGTGGCCGCACCACCCGTGGCGAGCATGCTCACGAGGTTGGCGCGCAGAGCCCCATCGGCATCGGTGCCGGAGCGCGCCTCTCTCACCTGCTCCATCCAGGCGAGCAGCGAGGGCGACTCCCTCCCCAGGTAGTGCTGACGCCGGCGATCCCCTTCCGTCCGCTGGAGGTACCAATAGGTGCCGCCCTTGACCGTCTTGGAGACGAAGGTCCCCTGGGGGGCATTCAGCAGCGCCGCCTCGGCCTCAGCCTGGATCGCCTGCTCCAGCAGCTCGGCGTAGAGCGTCTGGACGGATTCGGGAAGACGCTGGAAAGGCATGGCTCCTCGCGGCCCGGCCGGCAGTTATACGCCGGCCAGCCGACTCAGCGTATAACACAACCCTGCGGCCTGGCTGCGGGAGGCTCAGCGGCCCACGGCAGCGGCCTGGCTGGGCGCCGGGAGCACCGCCGCCTATCCTCTGACCTTAGTAAGCTGGACCGAAATTACGGTGACGTATTCCTGTCGGGGAGGTGGGCTCTGAGGCCCAACGGGTTCGATCTTCCTAAGCCCAGGGCAACGCCCTGGGTACAAGGATGCATCATCATTCATGAGGCCTGAAGGGCTGCACTATACGGCTTATGGATAGCACGCCCGTTTGGAACCATCGATCCACAGCTCCTGATAAACTGAGCCTGGATTCCCGAAGTAAATATCCCCCGGCAGAGCCGGGGGCTTTAGGTTGTGAGCCGCTCAAAGCGGCTTGACGGGGTCGCTAACGCGGCCCCGATCGTTTGTGGGCCACCTGAAGGTGGCCGCTCATCGCCAGAGATTCAGTCTGGTCCAAGCGCTTGTCCTCTTTCTCTTGGTTCTTGATGTACTCGCGGATCACCGCCTCGTCCCGCCCTACGGTCGAGACGAAGTACCCCCGCGCCCAGAAGTGCTGCCCCACGAAGTTGCGCTTGCGCTCTCCGTACACCCGCGCCAGATGGATCGCGCTCTTGCCCTTGATGAACCCCACCACCTGCGACACCGCGTACTTCGGCGGAATCGACAATCATCATGTGCACGTGGTCGGGCATCAGATGCCCTTCCTCGATCCGGCTCTCCTTCTGCTGCCGCCAGCTTGCGAAACACCTCCCCCAGGTGCTGCTCGCAGCTGCCCGTACAGCGTCTTCCTGCGACACTTCGGGATGAACACCACGTGGTATTTGCACTCCCACTTCGTGTGGCTTAGGCTTTGGTACTCGTCCATCGTGGATCTTCCTTTCGTGTGCTTGGCGGCTCACGATTGGAAGTTTCCGTCGATGGACACCCCTGTAAATGTCAAACTTCTACTGCCTCCCCGGCAGAGCCGGGGGGACTCCTGGGCAGGCTAGGAGGCTGACACTGTCTGAGACCTACGACGTCTTTCTGAGCCATAACAGCAAGGACAAGCCGGCGGTCCGCCAGATTGCGGAGGCACTGAAGGCTCGTGGCCTGAAGGTCTGGCTGGACGAATGGGAGCCTGATCCCCGGGCGCCGCTGGATTCCCGAGTTGGAGAAGGCGATCGAGACCACGAAGACGGCAGCCGTTCTGGTCGGCGAGAGCGGCTTCGGACGCTGGGAGCGACCCGAGTACGAAGGTGCCTTGTCCGAGTTCGTGAAACGAGGGCTACCGGTGATCCCTGTCCTCCTCCCCGGCGCACCCGCCGACCCCAAACTCCCCCTCTTTCTCGACCGGCTTCACCTGGATCGACCTCCGGAGCGGCATCTCCGATGAAGGAGTGGACAGTCTGATCTGGGGAATCACCGGTGAGCGACCCAGCCGGGAGAAGAAGCCCTCGGCATCGGGTGGCCCCAAGATCCACAACCTCCCCTTCCTCCCTCTGGGAGACCTCCTCAAAGGCCGGGACGAAGAGCTCCGGTACCCTGGAAGCCAACCTCCAGAGTCCCACCGCAGCCACTGCCATCACGCAGACGCAGGCCATCCACGGCCTCGGCGGGATCGGTAAGACCCGGCTGGCCGTCGAGTACGCTTGGCGCTCGGAGAATCGCTACGACGCTGCCCTCTTCGTGGTGGCCGACTCGCCCGAGGCGCTGCGGTCCGGACTGGCGAAGCTGGCCGAGCTTGATCTTCCCGGCCTGTCCCGTTCCCCGTCCCGCGCTCAGGACGAGGACGTCGTCGCCGTCCTGGCCTGGCTCCGGGCTCATGATCGCTGGCTGCTGATCCTGGACAACGTGGACACCGACGAGGCAGCCGAGGCCGTCCGGAAGATCCTGCCGCCGCTTCAGGGCAAGCACGTCCTCATCACCTCGCGCCGCAGGAACTGGCCCGTCGGTATCCGGAAGCAACCACTTGACGAGTTGGGCGCGGAGGAGGCGACCGCTTTCCTTCTTCAACGGACCGACGAGAGGACTTCATCTAAGGATGATTCCGAGCGGGCTCGCCAGGTGGCGGAAGGAGATCCTCGACGGTCTCCCTCTCGCTCTGGAACAGGCGGCTGCATACATCGCCCGTCATCAGATATCGTTCTCGAAGTATCTGGAGGTCTGGGAGAAGGAGAGAGAGAAGTCCTCGACTGGCGTGACGAGGACCAGACGGAATATCCCGCCTCCGTCGCTGCCACCTGGCATACCACCTTCAGCCGACTCCATCCCACCGCCGCCGCCCTCCTCCGTCTGACCGCCTACCTGGCTCCAGACCCCATCCCTTTAGATATGTTCGAGGAGGGAGCGAGCATCGTGGAGGAGGCGGTTGGATCCCTGTTGGAAGAGACGGGACAAGGAGGCTCTCCTCAGACGGTCCGGGAAGGGCTCGCCGAGCTGGCGGCGTACTCGATGATCGTCAAGGATGGCGAGACCGGGACCGTCCATCGCATGGTTCAGGAGGTCGTCCGGGGACGGATTCCAGAGGAGCAGCGGCGGGAGTGGATCGAGTTGGCGTTGCGACTCGTGAACGATTTCTCGCCATACGATGCTGATGATGTAGGGACGTGGCCCGTCTGGAACGTACTCAGGCCGCATGCCGCCATGGTGTCAGACTATGCAGACCGGACCGGAATCACCAAACCTACAGCTGAACTCATCAGTCAGACGGCCGTTTTTCTCTACGCAAAGAGCCTCTACACGGAAGCAGAGTCATCGATGCGACGAGTCGTCGAAATCTTCGAGACGAGTCTCGGCTCAGATCACGCCAGGGTTGCCATCGCTCTCAACAACCTGGCTCAGTTGCTTCAGGCCACGAACCGGTTGGCGGAAGCCGAGCCGTTGATGCGACGCGCCCTGAAGATCGACGAGCAAGCCTTCGGACAGGATCACCCCAAAGTCGCCATAGACCTCAACAATCTGGCCACGTTGCTTCAGGCCACGAATCGGTTGGCCGAAGCCGAGCCGTTGATGCGACGCGCCCTGAAGATCGACGAGCAATCCTTCGGACAGGATCACCCCAACGTCGCCAGAGACCTCAACAACCTGGCTCAGTTACTTCAGGCCACGAACCGGTTGGCGGAAGCCGAGCCGTTGATGCGACGGGCGGTGAAGATCGACGAGCAATCCTTCGGACAGGATCACCCCAACGTCGCCAGAGACCTCAACAACCTGGCCACGTTGCTTCAGGCCACGAACCGGTTGGCGGAAGCCGAGCCGTTGATGCGACGCGCCCTGAAAATCGACGAGCAATCCTTCGGACAGGATCACCCCAACGTCGCCATCCGCCTCAACAACCTGGCTCAGTTGCTTAAGGCCACGAACCGGGTTGCGGAAGCCGAGCCGTTGATGCGACGCGCCCTGAAGATCGACGAGCAATCCTTCGGACAGGATCATCCCGAAGTCGCCACAGACCTCAACAACCTGGCCGTTTTGCTTCAGGCCACGAACCGGTTGGCGGAAGCCGAGCCGTTGATGCGACGCGCCCTGAAGATCGACGAGCAATCCTTCGGACAGAATCACCCCAAAGTCGCCATCCGCCTCAACAACCTGGCTCAGTTGCTTCAGGACACGAACCGGTTGGCGGAAGCCGAGCCGTTGATGCGGCGGGCGGTGGAGATCTGGGAGGCGAGCCTGGGACCGGATCACCCGAATTCTAAGATTGGGCGCGGCAATCTGGAGATACTCCTCACGGCGATGCCGGCTGGGGGAACGGGTCAGCCGGTTGAAGCACCAGACGAGGAGTAGAGTCTCCCCAGGCCCCTCCTCCTCCGCGGCGGCCAACCCTGCGGCCAAGCTGCGGGAGGCTCAGCGGCCCCCGGCAGCGGCTTGGCTGGGCGCCGGGCAGGCGTTACCGAAGATCGCGGCGAGAGGATCGGGCGTAGTGGATAGAGCCGTGGAGCTCTCGGCCAGTCCCCCCTTGGGCCCCTTGGGGGTCGCGACCGCCGGAGTGCACTCACAGAGCCCATAGACGCCGCAGGTGATCAAGTCCCCTATATCGGAACAGGGCGTGCTGCATTGAGTCCTGCACCGGCAGATGACCCAGCACTCGGCGGCAAAGGCCTCTGAGCTCACGAGCAGCCCCACGAGGACCAAGCCAGCAATGGCGGCGAGACGGACCCGAGGATAGCTCTTCATTGAGAGATTCTCCTTTAGAATTACTTCTATAATAGAGAGAGGTGATGGGGCCTGTCAACGCCGAGAGCGCGTTGCGTATCTTCAAAGGCGTCCACGGTGCGCCCAGCATCCCCTACAAGCTCCGCCCTTTCAGCCAAGTCCCCCCTCTCCTCCCGGGAGAGGGGCCGGGGGTGAGGCTTCGAAGGGCAAGCCGCCAGCTTTCGAGTTCCCCTCTAAGATAGTCTCTCCACGCCCGCCCCTCAGGCGGGCCAGGAGGCATCATGCTCACCCAGAGCCGGAGGATGCAGGTCGGCAAGCGGTATCACAGGCCGGGCACGGCTCCCGGAACGCTGGTCCCCCTGGACTCGGGCACGTCCAGTCCCGTCCGCATCCGGATCATCGACTACGGCCCAGACCATTTCGATGAGAAAGAGCTTGCCACCATCGAGGAGGTCTTCCCCTACCGCGACAAGTCGACCGTCACCTGGATCAACATCGACGGCCTGAGCGACGTGCCGCTGCTGGAGAAGCTGGGAAAGCACTTCGGTTTCCACCCCCTCACCCTGGAGGACGTCCTCAACTGCGGCCAGCGGCCGAAGATCGAGGACTACGGCGACTATCACTTCCTGGTCTTGAAATCGCTGGATCGCCAGGAGGGGGGAGAGCTGGAGCTCGAGCAGATCAGCTTCTTCCTCTCCGGCGGCTACATCATCACCCTCCAGGAGGTGGCGGGCGACTCCTTCGAGGCCGTGCGCGAGCGCATCCGCCAGAACAAGGGGCAGATCCGGAAGATGGGCCCCGACTACCTCCTCTATGCCCTGATCGACGCCCTGGTGGACGAGTTCTTCCCCGTGCTGGAGACCTACGGCGAGCGAATCGAGGAGCTGGAGGACGAGGTGGTGCTCCATCCCGAGCCGGGGTGCTCAACGAGATCCACCGCATCAAGCGCGAGCTCCTGCTGCTGCGCCGCACCGCCTGGCCCGAGCGCGAGGTCATCAACAGCCTGCAGCGCGAAGAGGCGCATCTCATCACCCCCGAGACCCGGGTCTTCCTGCGCGACTGCTATGATCACACCATCCAGGTGATCGACATGATCGAGACCTACCGGGACCTGGCGTCGGGCCTGCTCGACGTCTACCTCTCCAGCAACAGCAACCGGCTCAACGAAGTGATGAAGGTGCTCACCATCATCTCCACCATCTTCATCCCCCTGAACCTCGTCGCCGGGATCTACGGCATGAACTTCAAGCACATGCCGGAGCTGGACTGGCCCTGGGCCTACCCCGCGGTCCTGGGGCTGATGGCGGTCATCGCTGGCTCGCTGGTGCTCTACTTCCGCCGCAAAGGGTGGTTCTGAAAAACGTGTCCAAACTCCTTGCCCGGCGTTTACCTGGCTTCAGAGCGCCCCCGCCCGAGGGCCTCACCCTGTCCCCTCTCCCGACGCCTCCCCTCCCCCTCCCGCGGGAGAGGGGGACCCGGTTGGAGCGGCCTTGCTGTCTCCCTCTTCTCCCGGTGAGGGGGGTTGGGAGGGACGGGAGAAGAGGGCCGGGGTGATGAGGGTCTTGGGGGGCTGGATTCAGGACCTCGATGAAAAAGATCTCCCTCTCCAAGCTGACGCCCTTCCTCAGCCTGGCGTTCTTCGGCCTGGCTCTGTGGCTGCTGCATGGCGAGCTGGCGAATTTCCACTACCACGACGTCATCCACTACTTCAGGCGGCTGCCGGGCCGCAGCATCGCGCTCGCCGTGGGCTTCACCTTCGCGGGCTACCTCGCCCTCACCGGCTACGACACCCTGGCCGTCCGCTACGTGGGCAGGAAAGTGGCCTACCGCAAGATCGCCCTGGCCTCGTTCACCGGCTACGCCTTCAGCAACACCTTGGGGATGCCGCTCTTCACCGGCACGCCGCTGCGGGCACGGCTCTACTCGGGCTGGGGGATGACGGCCCTGGACATCGCCCGCCTCGTGATCTTCTCCTACGCCACCTTCTGGCTGGGCTTCCTGAGCCTCTCGGGAGTGGCGTTCCTGCTGGAGCCCATCGCCGTGCCGGAGCTGCTGCGCCTGCCCATGGCCAGCGCGCGGCCCATCGGCGCCCTGTTCCTGGGGATCGTGGCAGCTTACCTGATCCTCACCCTGGTGCGGCGACGGCCGGTGGTGATCAAAGGGATGGAGCTCGCCCTTCCACGGCCCAGGATGGCCCTCGCCCAGATCGGCATCGCCTCCCTCGACTGGTCGCTGGCCGGCGCGGTGATGTACGCCCTGCTGCCGCCGGGATGGCACATCACCTTCTTCCATTTCCTGGGCGTCTTCCTCTTCGCCCAGATCGCGGGGCTGCTCTCCCACGTGCCAGGCGGGCTGGGGGTGTTCGAGACCATGATGGTGCTGCTGCTCCCTCCCAAGCTGCCCCGCCCCGAGCTGCTGGCCTCCATGGTGGCCTATCGCGCCGTCTACTACTTCATGCCCCTGATGCTGGCGGCCGTGTCGCTGGGGGTCTACGAGGTGATGCGGCGGCGCGAGCAGGTGGGGCGCATCGCCCGCGTGTTCGGGAGCCGCGCGCCCGACGTGGTGCCGCAGATCCTCGCCGTCACCACCTTCCTGGGCGGAGCCATCCTCCTGGTCTCGGGCGCCACGCCGGCCGTCCACTCCCGCCTCTCCTGGCTCAAGGACTTCCTGCCCTTGTCGGTGATCGAGATCTCCCACTTCCTGGGCAGCCTCGCCGGCGTGCTGCTGCTCTTCCTCGCCTTCGGCCTCCAGCGCCGGCTCGACGCCGCCTACCAGGTCACCGTCGGGCTCCTCGCGAGCGGTATCGTGCTCTCCCTGGCCAAGGGTCTCGACTACGAAGAAGCCACCGTGCTCGCCATCATGCTGGCGGCCCTGCTGCCCTGCCGCCGCCACTTCGACCGCAAGGCCTCGCTCACCGCCGAGCCGTTCACCCCTGGCTGGATCCTCGCTATCGCCGTGGTGATCCTGGGCTCGCTCTGGCTCGGCTTCTTCGCCTACAAGCACGTCGACTACTCGCACGACCTGTGGTGGCACTTCACCTTCTTCGGCAATGCACCGCGCTTCCTGCGCGCCTCCGTGGGCGTCGCGGCCGTGGCCCTGGGAGTCGCCCTGAGCCGGCTGATGCGGCCGGCCCCTCCCGAGCCGGTCACGCCCACCCCGGAAGACCTGGAGAAGGCCGCCGCCATCGCCGCCGCCTCACCCCGCACCTATGCCTGGCTCGCCCTGATCGGCGACAAGCAGCTCCTCTTCCATGAATCCAACCAGGCCTTCGTGATGTTCGACGTCGAACGCAAGAGCTGGGTGTCGATGGGCGATCCCGTGGGTCCTCCCCGCGAGCGCGCCGAGCTGGTATGGAAATTCCGCGAGCTGGTGGACCGCCACGATGGCTGGACCTGCTTCTATCAAGTCACCGAAAAGACCCTCCACCTCTACGCCGACCTCGGGCTGATGCTGGTGAAGCTGGGCGAAGAGGCGCGGGTGCCGCTCGCCACCTTCTCGTTGGAGGGGAGGAACCGCAAGAAGCTGCGCTGGGCCCAGCGGCACTGCATCGACGAAGGCTGCCGTTTCGAAGTCCTCCCCGTGGAAAAGACCGCGGCCCTGCTGCCCGAGCTGGAACGGATCTCGGACGCCTGGCTGGAGCACAAGAACACCCGCGAGAAAGCCTTCTCCCTCGGCTACTTCAACTTCGACTACCTGCGCCACTTCCCCATGGCCCTGATCTACAAGGGCGATCGCATCGTGGCCTTCGCCAACCTCTGGCAGGGCGGGAACCAGGAGGAGCTCTCCATCGACCTGATGCGCCACACCGGAGACGCGCCCACGGGAGTGATGGACTACCTCTTCGTCGAGCTGATGCTCTATGGAAAGGAGCAAGGCTATCGCTGGTTCAACCTGGGGATGGCCCCCTTCGCGGGCTCGAACGGCGGACCATCGCGCCGCTCTGGAGCCGTCTCGGCGCCCTGGTCTTCCGCCACGGCGAGCACTTCTACAACTTCCAGGGACTGCGCCAATATAAAGACAAGTTCGAGCCCATCTGGGAGCCCCGCTACCTCGCCTGCCCCGGCGGCCTGACCCTCCCCCGCGTCCTGGGAGACGTCGCAACGCTGATCAGCAGGGGTTTCAGAGGCGTGGTGGCGAAATAGGCATACCGTACTCGCACGTGCCCGTAGTCTCCGGATCTGTTTCCATCAGCCTTCTGTCGAAATAAATCAACGCGAAGAGCATAGTAATCCGCTACGGATGAGATTACCTAGATGTGACTAACTTCGAGCCCAAGGGGACTAACAGCCACTGCCAGCCTTCGCTTCTCGAAATCTTCCGCAATAAGAGTACCACTGGACCACCAGCTACGCAAGATCACCTCAGAGTGCTGAAACCGGGAAATTTCTTTATCAAAGTCGGAATCAAAGAGAGCTATGGATGTCTCACACACTAAGCACCATAGGTCTGCCGTTGCATAGGCCGTTATCACTTCGTCGGAAAGATCAGAATCCGAATGTTTTCCAATCTCATAATCGAAGAAGAAGATTTTCGTGCCGCACCAGATCAGAAACCTCTCCAACCCAAACGCAAAGCCCGGCAAGTACCAAGCAGGAAAGTCGAGAGTCACCGGATGAAATCGATCGACGGTTAGCCTCGCCCTTCTCTCATCCCCCAGAAGCTCCTCTTCTGTAAGCTCTATCGTGTGACCGGCGTTGGTGGCGACCCAGTAGTAGCGTTGCGTCTTCATAGTTTTCTACCTTGTAGGAAGCGCGGTAATTAGGTTAGCTCGGCGGCAAAATTTTCACCGAATGGCTTTCCGCATCCCAATAAATGCGCCCTCGGTTCTTGCGATGCCAGAGACGAAGGTGCTGAAGGTCTTGCTCCGCGCCTGGTGTTGGTAGCCAACCGACAAAACTTCCATCACCATGAATCTGGATACCTGTCAGTTTTTGAAAAAATAAACAGGCTTCACCAAACTCTTCCCCTCGGCTTACACCGTGCAGTGCGCGTACGACCGCATCTTCATGCTGTTGCCAGAGAACCTCCGCCTTTGCTGCGTCCGCGGGGTCAATTTTTACTCGCTGACCACAGGAGGCGCTCAAGATGAAAATCACCAAGACGATTACCCTGCTCACAGTCATTGCTGACTCACCTTTACGATGTTCCCGTTCACCCACTGGATGGTGACGGTAACGACCTTACCCCCCGCCGGTGCTGTCTCTCAAGAACACTCGAGCCCAATCGGAGACAGGACGATGGGGCGGGAATTCTATCAATGACCTCGGCTAGAGCCAACTTCCTTCACTCTCAAGGTGATTGTCTTTGAAACAAGATGCTGAAACTTATCCGAAATCACATCCCTACAACCATCATCCGCCCAGCCACGTGCTTCAGACAGGTGCTTCGCTTCCAAGACGATTTCTCTTGGTACTGTAGACCTCTCCAGGCCCTCGCGAAGCCTAAGTCGACAAGCAGCAGTAAGAATCTTTGGTTGAAGGAGATGAGCGGCATCACGAGCGGTCAAATAGATAAGCTTCACCCTAGCAAGCCAATTTCCAGCGCTTGGATAGTCAGGTCCAGGAGGGAATTGCCAATATATAGTAACATCCTGACCGGCGCCTCTTCGTATCAGTACCAATTTATCCAAATCCTCCATGGTCAAATGTGCCAGAGGATGGAATAGTGAAGGAAGGTCAAGGGTTTTCTTGGCAGCGAAATTGTACTGAAGAACATTTTCTTTTCTGTCCCAATCGATCAGCACGTAGAGGTACGGAATTTTTCCCCCAATGGGGCCCTCAAGAGAGAGTCGATCGATGAGAAGGTACAAGTCGTCTTCCCCAGAATTGACGAGTCGGCAATCCAGCCTCAATCTTTCCTGAACTTTGGCGATCAAAGATTCTGCACAATCGAGCCTAGGCATCAGTAACGGCTTTTGCGCAGCCCCAATTGGACAACACAGGAGAAGTGCATAGATTAAGATCTGTAATATTTTTATATGCGGGTATTTCATCGAAAAGATCCTCAGGGTTTTTGCTGCGCATTAGTCCTTGCCGCCTGAGCGAGGGGGTCTTCCCGGAGGTGATGTTCGGCATCTGAACTGGGGGCAGCCCCCTGACCTAGCAACGCAGGCAGGGCGTGCGCCCCGAGCTCGGCGCCAATCACGGCAGCTTGCACTTCTTGTGTCCGGGAGCTATTAATATAGACTTGGTTCTTTCCTTTCTCAGGCGAGAATGCAGGTTCATTGCCCACTCTTGTACCCTCACTGGGAAGCGTAAACCCATTTCTGTTTACTCTTTGCATTTCCACAGAAACAACGGAGCCCCCCGGGAATTTTATCCTAACTTTATCCGATGGCGGAACGAGATTCATCTCAACGACTCCTGGGCTATTGGCAACTCGCTGAAGGTTTTTAAAGAGAGTGTTGTTGGTATTGGAATTTCTGACCGTGATTATATCTTGCCCATGACTGTTCTTCCCGAGGGCAACAGCACTCCGTAGAGCCGGTGGAAGCATGAGTTGCGTCGCCGCCAGTGCGTTGGCGTGAGATCCAGAACCGAGCTGAAGCTCGCGTCCGTCGGTGTCTATAAACTTCACGGGGCAGTTTGCCGCATAGGCATATTTATTCCAGGTCTGCGGAGCTTTCAGCAACGCCGAGCTCTTAGGATCCACACTCAAAAACCTCCCCGTCACCGGGCTCTCATGCCGCGCATGCATGTAATCCAGATCATCCCCCGCTCCGGCCGGGCTTGAGAGGTCGCGCTCGTGGCCGGTGAACTTCATCCGCTCGATGTCCTGGTTGAAGGCGGTGGCTTCTTCTCCGAAGGGATAGTAGACGTGGTAGCCCGCCGGGTAGCCGCTGCCTTTCGTGATCAGGCGCGGGGTTCCCAGGTGGTCGAGATGGTAGTGGCGACGGCCGGTCTGGGTTTCGGCGGCCAGGAGGAGGCCGTCGCGGTAGAGGTAGTCTTTGTCCAGGCTCCAGCGGCCGGTGTCGAGGTAGAGCCGCAGGACTTTGCCGTTCAAGTCGCGCAGCGTCCAGTGCGAAACGTTGCGCGTCAGGTCGTAGGACCAGAGGCGCTCGTCGTCCGCGGTGTAGATGTAAAGCGCGTGCTCGTTGCCGGAGGTCATCTCCGTCATCTGGTTGAAATGGTCGTACTTGTAGGTCGCCGCTCCATTCCACTGCACGAGGTTGCCGGCGGCGTCGTAGACCGTTCCCGGGCCGTTGAGACGGTTGGTGGCGCCGTTGGTGGGGGTCGCCCGGCCGCTCGTTCCTCCGAGGCTCGTCAGGTTGCCGAAGGGATCGAAGGTGTAGCTCTGTTGCTTCTGGGCTCCCCCGCCCATGGGACCGTCGAAAACCGTCCCCGAGGTCAGACGGCTCACTTTGTCGTAGGTGTACCAGGAGGAACCGATCTTCGTGACGTTGCCCGCTCCGTCATAGGTGTAGCCTCCCGAGCTCCAGCTCGCGTAGGGGCCTGAGGCCCCTTCAGAGGAGGGGCGCCGCATGAATTTGGCATCGTTGCCTTGAGTCTCCACCACGCCGTTGCCGTGCACGATCTGGCTCACCAGCAGGTTGGGATGGTAGGTGATCGTGCCGTAGACCGTTCCGCCGGACGCGACCTGGGTCAGCAGGCCTTGGTTGTAGACGAGTTGGACGGTGCGCGAGGTGTTGGGATCGAGCGCGAGAGGAAAATCGAAAGCGCGGGCGATGAAGACGGCCATGCCGGCGCGTGTGGTCAGCGCGTCGGGGCAGTAGTTGCCGCTGCCGCAGCCCGCGGCGATCCCCCGCCGGGCCAGCTCCGCGACCCAGCTCGCGGCCCAGTAGGCGGGGCACGGCACGTCGCTGAACGGCGGCGCGGTACAGGCCGGCACGCTGCCGAGGCCCAGGCTGGTGAGCAGGAAGATCGACATCTGGGCGTTGGTCACGGGGTTGGAAGGACAGAACTTGAGAGGGCTCGAATTACACCCGCCGGTGATCCCCCGCCGGTAGAGCTCCTGGATCCACGGCGCATAGGGGCTGCTGCACGGCACGTCGGTGAAGAGGGGCGTCACGCAGGCGGGCGGGATGTAGCCGGCTCCCTCTTTGCCCAGCAGCAGGTAGACGGCCATTTCGGCCCTGGTGATGGCCGCGTCCGGGCAGTAGCGACCGTTGCCGCAGCCGGAGGTGACGCCCGGGTAGATGGCCTCGATCTCCAGGCGCTGTGGATGGGTGAGGGGCACGTCGGTGAAGATCGGGGCCGGCGGCTGGGTGCAGGCCGCGTGGGTGCAGACCGGATACGTCAGGGTGTCGGGCAGACCGAGCACGTTGTAGGAGAAGCTCTGGATGAAGGATTGGCCGGTGGAGACCGCGGTGTCGCGGCGAGAGACGCGCCCGTCGATGCCGCCGTAGGTGTAGGTTTCGGTGACCTGGACGGTCAAGGGCGTGCTATTGACCACGAAGTCATTGGTGCGACTCGCCTGCTGGAGCTTGCCGTTGCTCCAGTCGTTGAAACCGTTGGCAGTCGAATAAGTCAGGGTCTTGAGCGCCCGGCCGGTGGCGGATTCGTTGATCCGGGTCAGCCGGTCGGCGGCGTCGTAGACGAAAGTCAGGTCGTTCGGCCCGTCGATCTTCTGCCGTGCCTGGCCGTGGGAGTCGTAGCTCGGATAGGTGACGGTGCCGTTGCCCGCGGCCCCTTTCTCCGGATGGGTCTCGGAGGTCAGGAGCCCGGCACGGTCGTAGACGAAGGCGCGGCTCTGGGCCAGGGTCGCGACCGAGGTCAGGCGGTTGCCCACGTCGTAGCCGTAGGTGGTGGTCACCGGAGAACTGTTGACGCCCGAGGGCTCGGTGACGGACAGCAGGCGCCCATGACGATCATAGATCTCAGTCGTGATGGCAGGGCTTTCGACGTTGAGCGCCGTCCCGATCTGAACCGTGCGGTCCACCTGCCGCACGCCGTGATAGGCCAGGATCACGTCGTGCCCGGCGCCGTCGGGCGGGCGGATGGTCGTCGGCCGGCCGAAGGGATCATACGAGAGGAACGTCGTCCAGCTCGCGGGAGCCCCGGTCTTGACCTCGGAGACCGAGGCCTTGTTGCCGGCGCCGTCATATTGCGTTTCTCGCTTGCTGGTATTGCCGTCGGGGAGCTGGCGCAGCTCCTGGAAGACGCGGCCGAAGTCGTTGAAGACGATCTGGCTGACCGCCAGGATCGGCGCCGTCTTGCTGCCGTTGCCCCGCTGGCGCACGGTGACGCTGGCGGGTGAGGACGGGCCGGCCGGCGAGTAGGCGTACTGTGTCCAGCCGTCCTGGTCGGGCTTGACCCAGCCCAACCGGCCCAGGACGTCGTATTCAAAGCCGGTTAAAAGGCCCGCGCTGTCGCGGCTTGAGACCGGCAGCCCGGTTGCTGCGTCGATCGTCCCGTTGAGCGACAGGAAGCTCGCTCCCGCGAATTGCGACGTGGCTCGCACGCCGAAGGCATACGTATGGTTGATCTGATATTCGGGGCTCGCCGGCAGCGACATCGTGCACAGGTCGATCCCGCCGGTCGCGATCCCGCCCCGCACGTCCCCGCCATAGGATCTCTCACTGATCACGTTACCGGTGGCCGTCTGCGTGTCCAGGTCGTAGACGGTCACCAGGTCGTTGGCCGACTGCGCCGCTCCGTCCAGCCGGTGCACCCGTTGGCGCACCAGGGTGGCCGTGCCTGGCGCATAGCAGAGATCGGTCCACGCCGTGGCGCCGTTCTCGGCGTCCCAGGTGTGAGACATGGTCTCGAGCACCCAGGGAGAGCCCGGCGGCCAGACGCTGAAACCCGTGCCCGTGTTGGCTCCGGGATTGACCGCGTAGGTGCCGCGGTTGGGATTGAAATTGGCGAAGTGCATCCGCACGTTCGAGCCGGGGAAAATCCCCTCCGTATCCTGCCGGCGGTAGTGGCCCAAACCGTCGAACTGTGAGCTCAGCGATCCGGCGTACGTGCCGTCGTCCTCGTAGACCGTGCGACTCCTCACCGGCCGCCGGTTGGAGTTGTAGGCGCCGGGCGGGCTGGCGCCGCTCACCGGGTCCCGCTCATAGAGGACGTACTCCGAGCGCAGAGGCGTCGCCTGGCCGGCGGCGAAGGTCTGGCGGAAGAGGTAGAGGTCCACGCCGGACGCGACGTTGAGCGTCACGTTGCGGGTGAACGGCAGGCTGTAGTCGTAGGTGCTCCAGCCGGTGAAGCTGATGTCCACGGCCGTGGAGAAATAATTCACGATCCGGTGACCCAGCGGATCGGTCACCGTCGTCGTCATCTCCCGGGTGCCGAGCACCGGGATGTCGGGCGAATGGACATACGTCCAGGTCCCCAGCGCCGTACCGGTCCCATCGCGCATCGTGCGGGTGGCCACTCCGGAATTGGCCTGCAGGTGCATCTTGCCCGTGGAGCCGGACGGGAAGCGGTAGAGCTGCCAGCTCCACTCCAGCCGCCCCTGGGTGGGCAGCTTCAAGGCCGTCAGGTTGCCGGACCCCTCTGAGCAATGCTGGCCCGCGGCCGGCGGCAGGTTCAGGTAGTCGCCAGCCATCGTCGAGAACGCCGAGCCGTCCGGCAGGGTCACGCTGGTCAGAAGCGGCACCATCACCGTGTCGCTCAAGCCCCCCAGATCCAGCTCCCAGTCGTTGTGGGGACAGCTCCGTCCCACGGCCGTCGGGGTGTAGTTGAATTGATAGGTGGCCTTATCGCCGCCGAACGCCGCCAGATCGATGTGATCGATCATCTGCGGATAGGCCGGCAGATCGGTGCGGAAGATGATCTTGTGGCTGCGGTTCTGGAGATCGGTCAGGATCCACTGGTTGGCCGTCTGATAATCGATCCGCAGCCAGTTGCCGAACGCATCGCGGATCTCGGTGGGGCGGCCCGAGGAATCGAATTTCCGCACCGTTCCGTCCGGAAACTCCACCTCCCGCACGCCCGTGGTGTAGATCTTCAGACGCAGATAGCTGCCGTCGCGGGTGTAGAGGACGTTCTGGACGCCTGAAACTGGCACGTCCTCGGGATCTCCGGCGTGCAGCGTGGCGTAGAAGAGGTGATCGGTCCCCATCTCGTCCTGATAGATCGGCCCGGGAATCATGTCGTTCGAGTCCGGCACCTGGCAGGGCGGATCGAGACGGCCGAGCGACACCCGCCAGCCGAGGCCGGCGTTGCTGCACGGATTGGGCAGGCCCTGCGTGCGGGTGACGTCCTCCTGATCGGCAGGACGGATGTGGTGGACGGTCTGGAAGATCCAGGGGCTGGAGTTGTAGACCAGCTTCAGGCTGTAGGAGAACCCGCCGTTGACGGGATAGCCCTGGCCGATGGGGATCGAAAGCGTCAGGCTGCCGTTGAACAGGTTGACGTTGTCAACGTCCCCGACGTGGAACGACTGCTCCACCGGAAATCCCCCGGCCGTGTTGGGATGGACGTCCGCGGCCGCGGGAAAGGCTGGGGCGAGGAGAGCCAGCCCGAGGAGACCCAGCGCGAGGCCCGCGCGGCAGCTCATTGCGCCACCCCGCCCTTCGAACAGGTCGGCCGAGTACTCGGCATCCACCCGCCGCTCGACGCCGAACCACACCACGGTTTTGCCGGGAGACAGACCGCTCGCCACCACCGCGCTCGCCTCGAAAGCGATCGCCGGGCCCCCTCCCGGATTCGGATTCCCCTGCGCCCCGGCCCAGGCTGGCAGCAGGATGAGCGTCAGCACCGGGACTCCCCAGAATCGCGCTCGCCTCATCAATCTCCTCCTCGGAGGCCTCCTCGAAGCGCCAACGATATCCCGGCCACGACCAGCGACGGCCCCCACACCCAGACCAGCTCGCTCTTCATCACCTCCAGTCCCCGGCCGCTGAAGAACCGTACGATCGAGATGGGGGATACCACGATGGGGCGGAACGGAAAGAAATAGCGGGCGGGATCGAAAGGCGAGAAGAACGCCACACCCAATCCTCCGTCCGTGAAGGCGTCCAGAAAGCCGTGGGAGGCGGTGGCCAGGAACAGAAACGTCCACAGCCGCGCCATGGACGGTCCCTCCCTCCCCCGGGCCAGAGGCAGGATGAGCCCAGCCAGCACCGCCGCGAACGCCAGCGAATGGGTGAGCCCCCGGTGACCCAGCAGATCGCCGTAGTGGACGCCGAATTTGAACCCGATCACGTCCACGTCCGGCAGGGCCGCGCAGATGGCACCCAGGGTCCAAACTCGCGCCGGAGCCCGGCGACCGAAGAAGGCCGTGCCGAGGGAGAGGGCGGCGGCAGCATGGGAGAAGGCTGAGGGCATGGCGGTCAGGGTCCGGGCGGTGGTGACGTTTCTTCGGAGACCGGCGGTGTTGGCGTCGGCTTCGGCCGCGGCGCAGGCGGCGGAATCCCCATCCCCGGCGGGGGCGGCGGGGGTTTGTCGGGCAGTTGGAGAATGATCTCGGCCTCCTTCGGTGGCGCGAGGTTGCGCGGCAGGAGGAGGCGCGCGGAGGGTGCGGGCGCAGGCGCCGGAGAGGCCGGGGCCCCCGGAGTTGCCCCGGGGGTGGCCTGGGGGGCTGGCGCTCCTGGCCGGCGGGCGGCCAGCTCGGCGAAGAGGGTGGCGGCGAAGGTCTGGATCTCTTCTTTCTCGCCCGCCTTGGCGGCCCGGGTGCCGTGTCCGGCGAAGACCAGACGGGAATCGAGCGATCCCGACTGGGCATCCTGCTGCTCGCCGGCGGCGGACTGGAAGGGCTGCAGACGATCGAACCAGTCGTAGACCCGGGCGAGCTCGGCCGGGTCGAGCCGGCCCTGGACCTCCCCGTCCCAGCCGCAGGCCGAAGCCACGGCTTCGCCGGTCAAGTAGAGGGCCACGTCCTGGCAGATCCCGGACGATCCTCCCTGGTGCCAGGAGAGGACGAGACCGTAGGCGCCGCTCCCCTGTCCCCCGGCGGCCTCGACGGCCCGGGCCCGCGTCCATTCGAGGATCATCCGCTTCTCGGTCGTACCCGGGCTGGACTTCCCCTTGCCGTGGAAATCCAGGTCTCCCTGCAGCGTCTTCATCTCGAACGGCGCGTAGGTGCGCAGGAAATACCAGGCCTCGTCGGAGCGGCGGCGGTCGGCGAAGAGCGTCACGGCCCGGGGGCCGCTCTCCGGCCCGATCACCACGCCGCGAGTCCCGACGCGCGCCAGCTCTCGCGGGTCCGTGCCGCGCCGAAACTCGATCCACACCTCCGGTCCCGAGATCGCCGCCTTCCTGGGAACCGCTTTCCCGGCGGGCTTCCCTCCCCCACACGCCAGGACAGCCAGGGCCAGGACGATGAGGAGCCCGCGACACCCTCTCACAGCAGCGTGCCCCGCAGGATGAGGCTCGCCACCGTGAAATAGATGACGAGGCCGGTGACGTCCACCAGCGTGGCCACGAAGGGGGCCGAGGCACTCGCCGGGTCGAATCCCAGCCGGCGCAGCAGGAACGGCAGGGAGGAGCCGACGAGCGTCCCGCAGACGACCACGCCGAGGAGGCTCGTGGCCACCGTGAAGCCGATCATCAGCCCGTGCGCGCCGTAGGAGCCGAACAGCTTGTGCCAGAGCAAGATGCGGATGAAGCCCAGGGCGCCCAGGATGGCCCCGAGCGCCGAGCCCCGAGAACAGCTCGCGGCGGAAGACCCGGCACCAGTCGCGCAGCCGCACCTCGCCGAGGGCCATAGCGCGGATGATCAGCGTCGTGGCCTGCGAGCCCGAGTTGCCGCCGCTGCTGATGATGAGCGGGACGAACAGCGCCAGCACGACGGCGCGGGCGATCTCCTTCTCGTAATAGCCCATGGCGGTGGCGGTGAGCATCTCGCCGATGAAGAGCGCCGAGAGCCAGCCGGCGCGCTTGCGGATCATCTGCCCCAAGCCCACCTGGAGGTAGGGCGCGTCCAGGGCCTCGGAGCCGCCGATCTTCTGGATGTCCTCCGTGGCCTCCTCCTCCACCACGTCGACGATGTCGTCGAAGGTGACGATGCCCTTCATCCGCTGCTCGGCGTCGAGCACGGGGATGGCCACCAGGTCGTGCCGCGCCAGCAGGTGGCCAACCGTCTCCTGGTCCGTATCCTCGGAGACCGTGATGAGGTCGGTGATCATGACGTCCGAGACCTTCTTGTCCCCCGGCGCCGCGAACAGCTCGCGCAGCGACAGCACGCCGAGCAGGTGCTGCTGCGAATCGAGCACGTAGGCGTAGTAGATGGTCTCCAGGTTCTGCCGCGCCTGCATGCGGAGATAGCCGATGGCCTCGTCGACCGTCATGTCCGGCCGCACCCGGGCATAGCGGGGGCTCATCAGACCGCCGGCGTCGTCCTCGGCATAGGCCATGAGGGCCGTGACCTCGCGCCGGGTGGCGGGATCGAGGAGCGCCATGAGCGGAGCACGATCTTCGGGCTCGGCTTCCTGAAGGAGGTCCGCGGCGTCGTCCGGAGCCAGCAGACGGAGCCACGAACGGCGGATGGCCGGCGGCGACTGCTGGACGATCATGAGCTGATCCGCAGGCCGCATCTCCAGGAAGAAATCCTGAGCGTCCTCCGGGGACAGGAAGCCGAAGCTCTCGACGCGCTCCTCCGGCGACAGAAGTCGCCAAGCCTCGAGCAGCTCCTCCGTGCTGACATTGGTCGTGGTCATCGCCCCATCTCCCGGTACGCTCCCGCTGAGGACGGAAGCTCGCCGTAAGATACCGCAGGAGGGGGCTCTCTGAGAAAGACAGCTAGCCTGCCCAGGAGTCCCCCCGGCTCTGCCGGGGAGGCAGTAGAAGTTTGACGTTTTCGGGGGTGTCCATCGTCGAGACTTCCTATCGTGAGCCGCCAAGCACACGAAAGGAAGGTCCACGATGGACACGTCGAAGAGTTTGAACCACACGAGGTGGGAGTGCAAATACCACATTGTGTTCATCCCGAAGTGTCGCAGGAAGACGCTATACGGGCAGTTGCGAGTACATCTGGGGGAGGTATTTCGCATGCTGGCAGCACAGAGGGAAAGCCAGATTGAGGAAGGTCACCTGATGCCCGATCACGTCCATATGCTTGTGTCGATACCACCGAAGTACTCGGTGTCGCAGGTGGTGGGGTTCATCAAGGGCAAGAGCGCCATCCATCTGGCCCGGGTCTACGGAGAGCGCAAGCGCAACTTTGTGGGGCAGCACTTCTGGGCTCGGGGGTACTATGTCTCGACAGTGGGCCGTGACGAGTCGGTGATTCGGGAGTACATCAAGAACCAGGAGAAGGAGGACGAGCGGTTGGACCAACTCGGTCTCTGGAAGTGAACCGCCTCCTTTAGGAGGCACAAACCTTGAGGGGCCGCGTTAGCGACCCCTCCCTGCCGCTTTGAGCGGCTCACAACCTAAAGCCCCCGGCTCTGCCGGGGGATACTTACTCAAACATGGCCGAGATCCGAAGGCCTGGACTGGGGCAGGGGCTTTGCGAGACTTAGCTCATACCAATTCTACCGATGCAGAACCAGCAAAAGAAGAAAGAAAATTCCCCCAAACATCCAGTAAAGAGAAACTACCCTGGGTTCCCTTTTGATTGCAATCAGGTTTGCAAGGAAAAAATTGTAAGCGACAAGATCTTCTTCAAATCGCTCGGAAATCTCTGCAAGATATTTGCGTCGCTGATCTATTTTTACCCCTCTCTGATGAAAAGCCCTGGTATGGAAAAACGATAGGGGTTCAGACTCCGCGAATAGCATCTCATTTTGCTTGGCCAATTCACGACCTTCCTTCCCCAAAAAGATTCGTCGTGGGATGAATTTTGGAAGACAGCTAACAGCCAACAAAGATGTCAATGCTTTCAAGACCGCGAATATGAAACATAGGCCGGCTATGCCAGCACAGAGCCTTGACCAACCTTGCAGAGGTGGATCTTGAAAGAGAGGAGTGCCAAGGACTGCGAGCATCGCACTTGCAAGAGTGACAATTTGCCAACTGTTGTTGTTATCGTTCGATATTCTAGCAGCCAACTCCGTATAAACTATCTGCAAAGATTCTCGAGAGCGCGAAAAATCTTCCATCTAGTTGATCTCCTGTCGCTCACCCAAATTAATGAGAGATTGATTAATGTCCCTTCAGTGATCCCTTCCACCACGCTGGCGGAACGAACCCCGCCACCGCCCGTTCCCTGGGCCAGATCACACGATACCCATCGGGCTCCGGCTGCTGATATTGATAGACGTTGATCACTCGGAAGCCGGGTCCGAACTTCGGGTGGTGGTTCGTCTCGAACTGATACCGCCCCATCACACCGGAATGATCCGTCTTGGCCAACTCGGCGGAGAGCGCCTCCGGATCGGTCTTGCCCGCCCGCTCGAGGGCTGCCTTCAGGATGTAGACGGCATCATAGGAGTAGGCGCTCGTGTATTCAGGATCGCCGAACCGCTTCACGTAGGTGTCGTGCCAGGCCGCCGCCTTGTCCGTCAACGGATTGTTCGCCGCCGGAATGACCCCGACCGTGCAGACGCCGCTCCCGCCGGCGCCCACCTCCTCGTAATACTTGCGGGTCCCCGCTCCGGTGGGGATGGCGCCGATCAAGGGCCCTTTGAGCTCGGACCAGCGCTTGAGGTAGAGGGCCGAAGGCACGCGCGACGAGGCATCCAGCACGTATTCCGCCCCGGAGCCTGAGATCCGCCGGAAGGTGGCGGCGAAGTCGGCGGTCTCGGGCGAGAACGTGTCCTCGAACACCAGACTCGCGCCCGGCGTCCCTTGAATCGTCTTCTTCCATTCATCCCGCATCGCCTTGGTCCAGATGTCGTCCTCGACCAGGATGGCGAAGCGCTGGAGACCGAGCTGCCCGTGGAGGTAGTCGCGCAGGAACCCCGAGGTCACCGCCGCCAGCTCCGAGGAGCGGTGCATGACGCGGAAGAAGCGGCCATAGCGGGCCGGGTCCCGCGCCACCATCTCCGTCAGCCGGTCCGCGCCCACGCCCGTGCCCAGCAACGGAACGCCGTAGCGCGAGAGCTGCTCCATCACCGGGAAGACGTCGCTGCCCGCGAACCCGAGGACGGCCACGGCATGATCCTGCCCGGCCAGTCTCTGATAGGCGAGCGTCGCCTTGGCCGGCGAAAACTCGTCATTCACCTCCACCACCTTCAGGGGCCGGCCGGACACTCCTCCCGCCGCATTGATCTCCTCGACGGCCAGGGCGACCCCGTGCCGGATCCCCTCCCCAGGGGTGGTGAAGAACGGCGCCACCACCCCGACGACGATCGGTCCCTTGTCCGTGGCTTCCTGGGCAGGCTGCCGGCAGGAGGTGGACGTCAGCAACACGACGAGCGAAACGACGACGAGCGAACGAGCTTTCCTAGACATGGACCCTCCCGGGATCAGTCGAGACCCTCTGCTCGGATTGCAGCAATTTTTCGAGAATCGAAGCCGGCGTCGGCCGGTCCGCCCGCGACAGGCGAAAGGCTTCCCGTCCCCCGGACAGGCCCACGATCCGGTCCGCGAGATTCAGAGCGAATTCCAGGTTGTCGTCCACCAGGATCACCGCGGCATCGCCTGGCTTCACCTGGGAACGGACGAGATCGGCGATGTCCTCCCGCCAGCGGGGGGCCAGCCCGGCGGTCGGCTCGTCGAGCAGCAGGACGCGGGGACGGCTCATCAGGGCCCGGCACACGGCCAGGAGCTGCTGCTCACCGCCGCTCATGGACCCCGCCTTCTGGGCGCGGCGTTCGGCGAAGAAGGGAAAGCGGTCCAGGAATCCCCGGGCCCGGCTCTCCGCCTCCCCGCGCTTCCACAGGTACCCCCCGAGCACCAGGTTGTCCCACACCGTCATCTCCGGAAACAGGCTCCGCCCCTCGGCGCAGAGCGCGATCCCTGCCCGCAGCCGCTGCCGTGCGGAAGTCCTCGCGAGCTCCCGGCCGCCGCAGCGCAGATCCCCCTGGCTCTCGTGCAGGCCCGCGATCCCCTCGAGGAGAGAGGTCTTGCCCGCGCCGTTGCGCCCCACCAGCACCAGCACCTCCCCCGCCTCGGCCACGAGGGAAAGCTCATGAACGACCGGCGTCGCCCCGCGGCGGACGTGGAAGCCCCGCAGCTCCAAAAGCGGCGGCATCAGGCGGACTCCCTCGCCTCGCCCACTCCGTAGGCCGCGAGCACGAGCGGATCGCCTAGCACCTCGGCCGGAGGCCGGCGGGCGATGATCCGTCCGCGGTCCATCACCACCACCTCGGTCACCAGCCGGAACAGCTCGTGCAGCCGGTGCTCCACGATGATCAGGGTCACCCCCCGCCGCTGCAGCGCTGCGAGAGCCGCACAGACGGCCTCGACCTCACGGCCGGAGAGAGCGGCGAAGGGCTCGTCCACCAGCAGCAGCTCGGGCGGAGAGGCCAGGGCCATGGCGACCTCGGCCATCCGCGCCACGGCCGGTGGCAGTTTTCCAAGGGGAACCCTCGCCACCGCCGGGCCGCCACACGCCGCCAGGAGATCTCGCAGCTCGGGATCGTCCTCCGCAGGACCGGAACCGTCCCCGGAGGCAGCCCGCGCCACTGCCAGGTGCTCCTCCAGGGTCAGCTCCGGAAAGGAGATGACCTGCTGGTGGGTCTTGCGCACGCCGAGCCGAGCCCGCGCGGCAGCGTCCAGCCCGGCGAGGCTCCGGCCCCCCCACAGGAACTCCCCTCCCCCGTGCGTCCGGTGGCCGGCGATCACGTTCAGCAGCGTCGTCTTGCCGGCGCCGTTCGGACCGATGAGTCCGATCGACTCCCCTCGCGGCAGCTCGAGGCTCACTCCCCCCAGCGCCTGCACCCCGCCAAAGCGCACCTCGACGTCGCGCAACACCAGTCCCGACCCTTTCACCGAAGATGAGGTCCGGCGCCGCGCCGGCAACCTGCGCCCGTTCCAACGCGGCCGGAGAGGGACCAGTCCGCGGTCGAAGACCAGCACCACGCCCAGCAGAATGCCCGTATAGATCAGAGCGTCGTAGCGCACCCGCCCGAAGAGAACGGCTTGCAGGCTCTGGAAGACGAACGCCGCGACGAGACCTCCCTGGAGGCTCCACAGACCGCCGGCGATGGCGAGCAGCAGAATCCGCACGGAAACGTGATCGCTCGCGAGCTCCGCGTTGGCCTGACCTTGCGTCAGCACGTAGAGGGCCCCGCCCAGGCCCGCCATGGCTCCGGACAGCGCCAACCCCCGCAGTCGCAACCGCGGGATGTCCGCCCCCAGGCTCAGGGCCAGAGGCTCGTCCTGTCCAGTAGCACCGAGCAGCAGCCCCGTCCGCGAGCGGAGGAACCAGCCGGCCGCCAGACAGACGATCACCAGCGCCGTGGCCGAGATGGCGTAGAGGGCCATCCGGCTGCCGGCGAGAGAGCGCACCCCGATGATCCCCTCCTCCCCGCCGAGCCACGAGCTGCCCAGGAAAAGAGATCGGTAGAAAGCGAGCTGCAGGGCCATGGTGACCATGGAGAAGTACAGTCCGCGATGCCGGGAGGTGAGGCCGGCCACACCGGTGCCCAGCACAGCCCCACCCAGACCACCGGCCGCCAGAGCGATCCAGGGATTCCAGCCCAGACGCGCTTGCAGCAGCCCTCCGAGATATCCGGCCGCGCCCACGAACAGGGAATGCCCGAAGCTCAGCTCCCGGGTCGGCCCGCAGAAGACGATCCAGCTCAGGACGAAGATGCCGGTCACGCACGCCGCGCCCACGAGATCGGTGAGGAACGAGGCCGGAGCCACCAGCCCCACGATCGCCAGCACGACGGCCAGCACCGGAGCCGGAGCCAGGAGACGGCGGAGGGTCCTCCCGGCTTCAGGCATGCTCACTCACCACTCCTCGCGGGCGGAGCGCCAGCACGATCACGGCAACGACGACGGCAATGAGCTCCGCCCACGCCTCCCCAACCAGCGAGATCCCCAGGACCTCCACGGCCCCCAGGGCATAGGAAGCGATCAGCGTGCCCCTCAGACTCCCGATGCCGCCGAGGATCACGATGGTGAACGACTTGAGCAGAGCGAAGGTCCAGAGATCGGGAGATACCACCCGCACCGGCGCGGCAAGGGCTCCGGCCAGCCCGGCCAGCACAGCGGCCAGAGCTACCGTCGTCCCCAGCACCTGCTCCGGCCGGATGCCCACCAGCCGTGCTCCCCGGGCGTCCTGGGCCACGGCCTGAATGGCACTCCCCGTCCGGGTATGGCGAAGCAGCCACCCCAGCACCGGGAACAGGGCCAGGGCCACGACCACGATCAGGATCTCCTGCCGCAACACCTGGGCCGCTCCCACCCGGATCGTCCCTGGCACGATCGGCGCGACGTACGCCGCCTGCGTCCCATACCCCGCGCTGAAGATCTGAGCGATCAAAAGGTTGGCCACCACCCCCACCACCATGAGCTGAATCTGCCGCCCCACATAGCGGCGAAGGAAGACCCAGAAGTAGAGAAAACCGATCCCCCCTACCGAGGCGGCCGAGAGCAGCGTCACCGCCACCAGCCGCGGAGCTCCTTCAAAAGGAAGCGCCACCCTGGAGAAGAAGAACGCCAGATAAGCCCCCAGCAGGAAGAACCCGCCATGAAAAAGGTTGAGGACCCGCCCCGCGCCGAAGACGAGGGCGAAGCCCACGGCGATGAGGGCGTAGAGGCTGCCCCGGGCCAGGGTGATGACGAGGAGCTCGGCGGCGAAATTGAAAATTTGAACGGACACTGTTTGGGGTACCTAGACAACGGTCACAGCATCTTTCTCAATGAAACCCGAAATCCGAGACCACTCAACCGCTTATCTGGAGGAAACCGGACGCGAAATGAACAACGGAGACGTGTGGAGTCATCGTCGAACGCTCCTCCACGCGCTATACGCAGGGCTGCCGCGGGTGCGTCTTGTTTCTCGCGCCCGTCGTCCGAAAGGTAGGGATAGCGGAAAGAAGCCTCGTTGAAGTCCTCTCCCCACAACGTTCGAGTCCACTCCCACACGTTCCCGCTCATCTCCTCACACCCGTACGGACTCGCGCCTGAAGGGAAGCAGCCTACGGCGTTACGATGCGCAATCCCAGTGTCGCGATAGTTCGCACGACTCGCATCGATCTCCTCACCCCAAGGGTAGTACCGTATAGGTTGGAGATTGGCTTTCAGCGGTATCTCCTGCCCGAGGGCATCCGCAGTGCGGACCAGTGGGTGCGTGGGAATCACCAAGCCGCCTCGTGACGCCTTCTCCCACTCCGCTTCCGAGGGCAGTCGAACCTCCCATCTCTCTTCAACAAGACCGGAGCTCCGCCATCTCCTGGTAAGCCAATCGCAAAATTCGACAGCCTCATACCATGAAACTTCCGCAAGCGGTTCGTTAGACTCCTCAAGGAGGCTTGCTGGGTTCTCCATTTGGCAGCCGCTCTCCACTACAAACTCCCCATACTGCACCAGCGTGGCCGGATACCGCCCCATCCAAAAGCCATAAGGAACCTCGCACTCGTGTCGAGGTAGTTCCCGCTGATCAAACGACTCACCACGATCTTCACCTCCCATCCAAAACGATCCAGCCGGCACCCAGCAAAGTTCCATCTCGTCAACGCTCACCTCAGCACCTCCGGCCTTGCATGGGCAGGCTCGCCGCTTGCACGACCAAGTCAAACTGTGCTCTCATGGCTCCGGAGAACAGCTATGGTGACTTACCGGCAAAGAGTGAGAGAGATCGAACGCCGCCTCGGAGGCCGTCGCCTTGTCTACTTCGGCACCCGTGGAACCGATGCCCGACCGCTTCTTGAAATCAGCAACTTCGAAGAGATCTTCAGCCAGATCGCACCGCTCGAGGCTGTCGGGATCCAGGAGACATGTCTCGAAAATATGACAAAAGTGAGAGTTGACCTCGATCGCTACTCGATAGATCAAGATACCTCGGAGCAGATCCATAAAATTCGCCAAGGTCTCCTTCGTGCGTTTAGCCGTCCGGCGGCGGTCATACCGTATCGGCCGAGCGCCGTACTGGCCTCTGCCTGCTTTACCCGCACTAATCTCGTGCACTATCTCGGCGTTTTTCATGAAAAGCAATCGTGTTTTGAGCACAAGCCATGGCTGGAAACCCAACTCGCATCCCTCGGCGTACGTGTCATTCCTTGGTCCTACTATGCAGACGACGACCTCTCTCTGATTCATGAGGCTGCTGAGCAAGGCCCCTTGGTCCTGAGGGCGAATCGCTCCGACGGAGGTGCTGGACTCTCTCTTATCCTCAGCCCTACTGACATATCTGACTCCTGGCCCTCTCATCTTGATGGATTCCTCGCCGCAGCTCCGCTGTTATTTCCCAACATTCCTTTGAACGTCAACGCCTGCGTGTTCCCCAATGGAGCTGTATCTCTCCACTCCCCTTCTGTTCAACTAATCGGCCTTCCCACATGTACGAGCCGTCGCTTTGGTTACTGTGGCAACGATTTTGTCCGTGTCGCGGATCTCGATCCCCAACTCCTTGACGAACTCGAGAAAATGACGGTGCTCGTCGGCCGATGGCTTGCTAGCCAGGGTTATATAGGCGCTTATGGAATCGACGCACTCATTCACGACGGCACCGTCTATCTGACCGAGGTCAATCCAAGATTCCAAGGCTCTTCGGCCATCTCCTGCAGCCTGCTGCGCGATCTGGACCACCCCGACTTGATTCTCGATCACATAGCAGCCTTCCTGGGCCTCGATCCTGCGAAGTCCCTCTCCTTACGAATTCTCGCCCGAGAACAGCCACCCATGGCGCACGTCGTCTGCCACAACACTACAAAGCTGCCAGTAAGGAGGAAACCGAATACCAGCGTGGACAACGATCCCTCCACCAGCCTATTCCCCTCGAAAGCCACAGATGTCGCCCCGGAAGGGATCCTTTTTGACTCCATCTTCAACACAAGTGTGACCCTTGATGGCGGAAGCCTTTCATCCTCTGCCGAACAGCATGTCGCCAACACAGTGAAACAACTCTTTTTTCCCGCTCGACCCTCATGAGGAGACCTGACCTTCCAATTCCGCAGGGCGTGCGGCAAGCGTGCCTGAACGCGGCACCTTCAGCTCTACTGCATTCCAAAGGACATTGATGATTGTACACCTCCCTCTCAGGTCGTCAGGATCATTATCATAAAGCGCATTACCCAGGTCGCAATCCTTGATTCTTATAGAGTGGTTCCCATTCCCGAGGCCAAAGCGGAAGATCTGAGCGAATCGCATCCGACTATCCTCGATCCGCATTGCGCCATCGACACTCACTTCTTCCATTGTTACGCCGTCTAAGATTGAGCTCTGAATTACTACCCCATCCAATGCCACAGCTCTGAGAAACGCCGAACGTGCTACTGAGCACTTCCATGTTACGTTCCGCCAAAGCGAGCGAGGTGTAGCGGACTCTTCATCCCTCACCCGGCTGCTAGAGAAGACGGTGCCATCGAGCTCACAGTCTATGAATGTGCAGTTCTCGAACACGCAATCGATGAACACGGTCCCGTTGAAGATGCAATTTTTGAAATTGACATCCTTAATATTGGCCCTATCAACGTTACATCCCAGCCAGCTCATGTTTCGAATTAACGTCCTGCCTCGAATCTCTTTCCAGTGAAAACTCTCTCCGCGCCGGCTCACCACAGAAGCCAGGGTATCTCGCAAGGAACGGCGCTCGCGATCAGCCCATTCCTTCAGGGCAGGACCAAAACCGTCGTGGATCAACTCGTAGGTCGCTATAACACCTCCTCCGGTAGCCTTCAGCACCTGCTCTTGACAAAGCAGGTTGATGGCTTGAACCGCTGCCTCCGCAAGCCGCGTGATCGTCTCGGCGATGGACCACCCGGCCGTCCTCGCTGCACCGGAGAGAAAGGCGCTACGGCTTGCATCGCTTGCCTCCGACTCCAGGCTCAACGGGATTTCATCGCCTTGGTCCAGGAACTGCTTCAATCTCTCCTGCACAACCTGTGCTTCTCCTTTGACCCTAAGGATCTCGAAATCTTCCTGGAGAGAGTTGAATAGCAACTCCTCACCTGACACATGCCGCTTGAAACCTCCCGACGAAAGCCAAGGTGTCATGCGTACGGCGACTCTACGGACGAGATCCCGTCCAGGGCCTTTTGGAGGCTCTTTAATGCGTGCCTCCTCGAAGAGCCGGTCGATGTAGCTCTCGAGCGTGATCCTCGCCAAATCTGTCGGGCTCTTCGTGCCCTTAAACTCTTCGAGGAGACCCGCGGTGATTTCCAATTTCTTGTCACCGAAAGCAGCCTTTTTCTCTGCATGTCGAAAGAGGGAAACCAAAAGAACCTGCAGTCGGAGTAGATCGACCGCCCTCTCTCGTCCTCCCTCCTCACTAGTAACGCCGATCCAGGAAAGAATCGTAGCGATCTCTTGACGTCCAAGACAGACGCCATCAAACTGCGCACTCTCCAGAATAGTCCGCACCGTTTCGCGGGGCATCGGCTCCATCGGATAAAGTCTCTTCTCCAGTCCATCGACATGCCGGGAGAGTGGAAGTAACCTACCGTGGTACTCTTGACGCAGAGACAACAGGATGCGGAGCCGCTGCTCGCTACGAAAGAGGGTGCCGATGAGACCGAGAACTTCACGCTCGAAGTCCTGATGATCAGTCCTGCCAAGACCGGAGCCCAGAAGCTCCTCTGCCTGGTCGATGATGATGACCAGCCCTCCAACCGACTCACACAGAGCTTGAACATAGAGCACCAAATCATTTATCAATGTTGGTGAATCTGAATTGGCAATCTCCACCAAGGGAGGTTGAACCGCTTTCAGCCGGTTCACGTCCTCGGCCAGTCGTGATTTCTTGCCTCGTACCCGTTTAGCCAGACGATCGATGTCTCTACGGATCGCCCAGATCAGCAGGGCTGCGGGGGAACCACGCCGCAGCAATCCCCACTCTGAAAGGAGCAGGGTCGGCCCAAGCCGACTCCCCTGTTCGCGCAGAAGGCGAAGCCCTGGGATCAATCCGGCCTGTATCAACGAGCTCTTCCCGACTCCACTTAGTGCCGTCAGCACACTTAAACGTTGCTGTCTCACCAGATCACGTAGCTGCATGACATCATGCGAACGACCGAAGAACTTCGCCGCTTCTTCCTCTTTGTAGGGTTTGGGACCGGGCCACGGGCACTCTCTTTTCGCTCCTGTCTGCGGCATACAGCTACGCTCCAATCGCAGTCGACCGGCTCTTGTTCTTGATGAACTCGGCAAACCTACCGAGGGTCAGATCGACGAACTTTAAATTTGCTCTCTGCAAGAAGCCTGCATAGGCGATGTCCTCGGGATGATCGACGAGGAAAATATCCGATCCTTTATCATCCGCGACCTCCCTCACAGCACTGCTAGCGCCACGTACGTGGTCGTAGAGCCACAGCCTGCTGTCCGTGTCCGCCAGCGAGTAACCAAGGAAGTAAGGAGTCCGTTCTGACTGGAGCAAGATCTGGCGTAATCTCTTAGGCCAGGCGATCCCTTCGGCCGTCACCAAGCCCTCAAGAAAGTCGAAATCCGTCAGTACCAGTCGATGCTCGATGCGGTGAATTTCAAGAGATCCTGGATCACGGCCGAAAGCTGAATGCCCCTCAAGAGGAAGGTCGCTCAATGGCGAACCCCGAAGCTTCACAATCAATGGCCCGTGAAAGCTCTTGGCATGCTCTGAAAGGCTTATGTCGCCAAGTAGCTTCCAGTCCGGAGTGAACCGCTTGTTCTGAATGGTCTCCGAATAAAGTATCCAATCATCGGCGGCAACGCTCTCTCCTAGGCGCCAGACTTTTACGGGAAAGAGAACGTAGAAGGTCTGTCCTCTGCCGCGGAAGATCATTTCTAGCTCGATATCGAAGTTCGTCGTGATGGCGAGCCGGAAGGGCGGTTGCGTAGCCCCCATATAAGAGGCCACCGATCCATCTATTGTGGTAGGAAGTGGGCGGATCAGCGCTAGGCCGATGGCATCGTAGAAGTCCTCACCTTCGTCGGTCGCGACCCGTTCGGCGTAATTCAGAAGCCACTTCTTGAGGACATCTAGTTTCGCCATTCCGGCCACCAGTCCACGCGGCTTTCGCCTGGGCAGGGTAGGGTCTTCGATTGCAAGCGACAACTGGAACTCAAGATCGGCAGCCCCAGGGTATAATGGAGCCTGGAAACGTAGCGTATGCCAGAGCAGATCTCCAAGCCACTCAATTTGCGCCAGGGAAATTTCGGGAGCCACCAAATCTTCATCTCCCTCTTCTACGAGCTTTCGAGCACTTTCAATTGCGAATTTATTGCGCCGTTTCCAAGCTTTCGCTTCGGAATCATGAGAAAGATCGCTTCGGAAGATTTCCCATGTGAGAACAGCCAACTGATTTGCTATTCCCTCAGCACCTAACCCGAAGTCATCACCGATTTTGGAGACCTCAGAATCCCCCGCCAACTCTCGAGCGGCATCAGTTGACTTAAAGAACAAATTTCTCAATGCTTTAGGCTCTTTCTCTTCGTCCAACAAACGGACTTTGAAATTCCGATAATCCGTCAATCCTTTGGGCCGAAAAGCCAAAGATTTGCCGAAGGACCGGCAACATTCCGCATTAAGTTGAACGAGACATGCCTGGAACCTCGTTAGCGCCGGAAAAGGATCAGGCGCACCGCCACCTATTGTAGTTTCGTATCCTTCTTCAATATTGGGAACCTTTGCCTTGGTGAATTCTCGAAGGAAGCTTTCTTTCTCAGAAGGCTTCTCAGGATCCATCTCAGAATTAGTTAGATGCTTGGATATTGCTTCGACACGGCTTTTCAAGTGATGGCAGGCTCGACGGCTGCTCTGTGGAAGTCCATGGCACCCCGGCCCGAGAAGAGGGGTAAATGCCCCACTCTTGACGGCGTGAGCCAGGCCATCTAATGGCCCACTAGGGGCTTCAGATGCTGTAAATATCCTATCCACACGTCGGTTCATTTGCCGTGTCTCCTCTAATAATTTCAACACAGCGGATGCGCAGCGTTGCCAAATAGCATCCGCATCGACCCCTGGCGAATGAACAGGCTCTTCATCGTTGAGAGCCTGTGTCTTAGCAAGCGATGGCCAGTCCTTCCATAAGCAATGCGTTAAGATAACAGGAATAATTCTCCGCCTCTGAAGTCTGCCGAATAAAAAATCGGCTTCATATTTGCAAAATTTCGATCCCAGAAATCTTGGCGAGACTAGGAGGACTGCGGCATGCGCATCCAAAAGCTTCTCCTGGAGCCACATCGGCCAATCGTCTCCCGGAGGGACGTCCCTATCGGATATAGCCTGTATTCGGTCTCTCACTGCACCAAGATGCTCCAGCAGCCTCTCCAAATCAGGCCTATCTTGGTGGGAATATGAAATAAATACTCGTGTGACGCTCATGGTTTCTCCAGGCTCATTCAAATCGGACTGATTCAAGGTCAGCGGGTGGTAAAGTGTCGAAGAACGCCAACCGCGCACTCGCCCTCTCCTCCATTCCGTTACCATCTTTCTTCCATGGGCGATCCTCTTTAGCGGGACGTCCTGCCCACATCATTCCAGTGGTGGTCTTTGCATCTTCCCCTCTAAGAAAAGAATCCCCCGCCAGCATAGACTCCTTCGCCACGCAAGCACCGTCGACGACCACCGCACCAATTCCTACCATTGCTTGGTCTTCTACATTTGCATCGCAGATCTGGGCACCGTGCCCGATCAGTGCATACTCTCCAATCCGGACCGGATTCTCCTTTGCATGTACCAAAACTCCGTCGCCAATACAGGCCCCACACCTGATCTCCAAGGTCACTTCTTCGGCGTAGACCACCGCGTTCCAACTAATCAGGACGTCAGATCCTACAACTACATCCCCCGCCACCACTGCTCCGTCCAGAATACGGGCGGTCTTGTGGATGTGGGGACGTTTTCCATTCAGCTCGTAGATGCGCATCGAACTCCTCCGCTCTGCCCCTAGGAGTAGTAGTAGACGTCCGATCCATCCGGGAAGGTCAGGGTATTGTGGTGGCAGGGAATGCATCGAGGTCCCAGCTTCACCGAGGGGTACGACGAGACGATCTCCAGACTCTCCAGGTAGACCCGCTCCAGCATTTCCACCGTGGGGACTGGATAGTGTTTGAGAGGTGTCACGGGATCGGGACGAAAGGGGCTCAGGACAGGATCGCAGCCTCGGACTGCAAGCTCTCTCACCCCTTTGAGGGTGTCTTCCAGAGGCTCGAGGCCGACGATCAGGAGCGAGCGGACCCGGCCGGGGCCAAATTCGGTAACAGCGTCTTCGATGAATTCCAGGTAATACTGGAGCCCGAGCTCGTATTTCGCTCTCATCATCTTCTTGGAGATCTCCTGGTTGTAGATCTCCAGGTTGATGGACAAGCCGTGGATCCCTGCCTCGCGGAGTGTCTTGAGGTCCAGTAGCCCCGGAAGGGGCACCATCATGATGTCGACGTCAAGGTCCGGAAACGTCGATGCCACCGTCAGGTAGACCGTCTGCAGAAAGTCGATTTCGCTTTTTCCCGACTTGGGCGTGCCGCCTGAGATCAGGACGTGCTTGGCAGGGAGCGCCTTGTCGTCGATCGCCCTTTGTACGGAATCCACCAGTCCGTCGATCCTCTTTCTCCGGTAGCGAAACTCGTAGGGCAGGTCGCAGAAGGTGCAGACCATCCCGCATCCCTCGATCGGGGATATCCTCACGCGGTCGGTGTGTGTGATCGCGTAGGAGGTGTAGGGTTCCTCGGAAGAGTTCTTCTCGCAGTCGTAGTCAGGGACGGGAATGGGTCTGGCCGAAAAGGTCTGTCCTTGGGATCGCACCACGTAGCCATCCCCTTCCAGGTCGAGGACGTGAGGAGACGTCTCTGAGACGAAGTTGGGGTTGTAGTCCGGCAGAGGCGCATTGACCCAGATGTCTTCGTCGAGGACAAGGGAGACTCCCGAGGTGGTGGCATAGTCTGCAAGGGTCAGAGGCCGGCCCGCATTTGTCTCGCACTTTCAAGTTGAGTCGAGATCCGAAGTTCCTGGAGAAATTGGACGATGCATCGGTCTGTATGTGAACCCGCCCGAACACGCGATGGTGTACTCGGTGGATGAGAAGAGTCAGATTCAGGCGCTGGACCGAACCCAGCCGGGCCTTCCACTCGTCCCAGGCCGAGCTGGCACCATGACCCACGACTACAAGCGCAATGGAACAACGACCTTGTTCACGGCGCTCAATACGCTGGATGGAACGGTGATAGGGACGTGTATGCCGCAACACCGCACCAGGAGTGGATCAAGTTTCTCCGTCTCATCGACCGCGAGACTCCAAAGTACAAGGACATCCACCTGATAGCGGATAACTACGCGACCCACAAGCACCCTGATGTCCAGGCTTAGCTGGAGCGCCATCCTCGGTTCACAGTCCACTTCACGCCAACCAGTGCTTCGTGGCTGAACATGGTCGAGCGCTTCTTCCGTGACCTGACGGAGAACCGACTGCGCCGGGGAGTTTTTCGCAGTGTCGGTGACCTGATCACGGCGATGACGAGTACCTGGTGCACCACAACCAGGATCCCAAGCCCTACATCTGGACGAAGTCCGCCAGAGATATCCTGGAGAAGGTCACCGTGCCCGGCAGGCCTAATTAAGGGCATATCTGTTTGACCACTACCTAGCGCGGCTCGAGCGCGAGGCGAGACGGCGAGCCCCTCAGCCATCAATCGTAGTTTCAGAAGCTGAACCGGTTTCAGCACTCCCAAAGCCCCTCCGCAATCTCGAACGCTGTTTCTGCAAGATAGCATCCGGATTTCTGGCCAAGCAAGGCGAAGGGACGGGAAAAAATAATCTGGACAGATGGAGAAAAAATTAACTCGGATCCTGGACGGCGGAGTCTCAGAGGCGGGCGACCCGCGAGGAATACAGGCTTGACAGCTCGCGCAGAGCGCGCTTAAGCTACTTCCACGCTGAACAGCTATTTTCTTCCCAGCGCGGATTCAGATTGGAGCGGCCTGCCATGGCGAACCCGGAGCCCGATGCCAACCCGGAGCATGTCGAGATCCTCAGGCGCGGGGTCCCCGAGTGGAACCGCTGGCGAGAGGACAACCCCACGGTCTGGCCCCATCTCCTGAAGGTGGCTTTCCCCAAGGCGAAGCTGGACGGCGTCAATCTCGAGAACGCCAATCTGCTCCAGGCCAACCTCGAAGGCGCATCACTGGTGGGCGCCAGATTGCGGAATGCCAACCTCAAGGAGGCGGATCTCAGGAGGGCTAACCTCCAGGGAGCTGACCTGGAGGAGGCCAATCTTTACGGGGCCAAGCTCCAGGATGCGAACCTGGAGCGGACGATCCTGCGTCACGCCAATCTCCTCAGAGCGGAATTCGAACGAACGAAGCTCACCTCCGCGACCCTGGGGTATACCAGCTTCGACCACCGGATCATCGAAGGCGGCCTCGGTCTGGACGCCGTGTACCACTCCGAGCACTCGATTGTGGATGCTCAGATCTTCCATGCGACGGCACAGTTCCTTCGCCGCAAGCCGGACCTGACGCGTCCAGTACAATGGTTTCTTCAGAACGCGCAGGTCCCCGACCTGCTCACCAAGGGAGCCTTCGAGATCTGGTCCCAGAAGCGCGAATGGAGCACCTGCTTCGTCAGCTACAGTCATAAGGACAAAGAGTTTGCGGCGCGACTTTCCGCCAGTCTCGACAGCAAGGGGATTACCTGCTGGCGTGACGATCGCAGACTGAGCCTCGGCTCCGGGATCTTTGAGGAGGTACGAGGCGCGATCATTCATCACGACCGGACGCTGATCTGCTGCTCGCGGGACGCCTTGACGAGACCCTGGGTCAACGAGGAAGCGAACGTGGCTTTCGAGAAGGAGAGGCAGACCGGGAAGAAAGTAGTCCTACCCATCGACATCGATGGTTGTCTCCGGGAGCCGGAGAGCCTGGAGGTCTCGCCTCTCGTCGAGCGCCTCCAGCGGCGGCTGATCGCCGATTTTCGAAAGTGGAACTATCCTCAGGACTATGAGATGGCGCTGAATCGCCTCACCGAGGAGCTGAGGCTCGCCAAGGATTGACTTCCTCCCCTATTCGCTGCCTGAGGCCAAGGCTCTGTCCGGAGCAATTCGATAATTCCAGAGCTCGTCAAAGAGCTCCCCATGGCCGGGAGGCGCGGCGGGCTGTCTGGAGGGTTCACCTTCGGACGGCAGAATCAGATCGAGCTCAAGGTTCAGAGCTTCGCCGGTATGGCCGTCGCCTGGACGGGAGCAGGAGCAGGTGAGCTCGCGCACGCTCCGCCGCCAGCGCCGGGCTCCAGGGGGAAAGTGGGCCACCACGATTTCGACGCTTGAATCGTCTGCCAGCGGCTGGAGCAGTGGGGCCCAGATCGCCGCATCGCCGATGGGAAGACCCGAGGTGTCTGGCATCAGCAGCATTCTCCGAGCTCGCACATACTTCCGGGAGCCGCTGGATTGCCACCAGTGTCTCAGGACCGCTGCCGCCAGAACGGCCGTGCTCCGCTCTGGCGTGACCGCCTGACGCGTTTTTACCCCATCCCGGGAGTCGGCCTTGAGATCCTCCAAAATTCCTATCGAGAGAACCGGCTCGTTCTTGCTCAGGAACCAGGAGGCGAGGTGGTCGATCAGGCGGTATTGCTGGCACCGGCTCGCAAGGGAGAACTTCTTGTAGCTCTCCCCAGGGGAGAATCGAAATCCCAGCCGGTGAAGCAGGTTTCCGACCGTTCGATAGCTCACCTGGTGCCCCTTCCCGGCGAGCTCTGTGGCAAGACCTCGGATGCTCTTGCAGGTCCAGTCGAGCAGATGGCCTGGCTCCTCGCGTGCGCTTTCCAGAAGAGCTTCGAGATCGTCTGCGAGCGTTGCATCCAACTCCGCCGCAGTCTTCCGCCCTCCGCCCGGCCTCCGAACTCGTCCAGGTATTGCCGGCAGGAGCTGTCCATTCTTCGAGTTCTGCAGCTCTTCGATCCCTGATCGTATAGTGGTCCGGGATAGGCCTGTGGCGCCGGAAACCCTGGAGACGCCCCCCGTCCCGAGCGCGAGCGCCTCGGCGGCCGCCCAGAGGCGGCGGAGTCGTTCATCCAGTACCGGTTTCAGAAGCTCGTAGCGCCTCTGGATCGGCGAGAGGAGAGGATAATCATCCATTATCAGGATGCCCTATTCTCTCGGGAGGGAGGACTTCAAGATCTCCGTCAAAACTCGTCCGCTCGCTCGGACTGGTCGAGCGATAGGGGAATCTCCAGACTGACGCATAGAGGATAATGGATGATTATCGCTATATTCTGCCCAGGACGTGTTCCAGGACGGCACAGCGGACGAAGACCGCTTCCCGGCTCTGTTGGAAGTAGCCGGCAATCGGCAGAGCGTCGATCTCGGGCGCGATCTCGTCGATGCGCGGCAGGGGATTCAGCACCAGCGACGAGTCGGACAGGCCTTCCGCCCTCTGGCGGGTCAGGCGGAATCTCCCCCGCACCTCGTCCTCAACCCGGCAGGGACCAGTTCCTTCTGGCAGCCCCGACATGTAGAGGATGTCCAGACCTTCGACGTCGAGTTGGTCTCTCAGATGCACCTCGCCGGCAGGAAAGTCTGCAAGGAGAGAAGCCGGGACCTCTTTCGCTTGCGGAGAGAGCAGGCGCAGCTCCTGCAAGGGAAAGTGGGCCAAGCCTTGAAGCAGTGAGCGCGCGGAACGGGAGCTCGCGAGGTCTCCTGCCAGGCCGATCCGCAGCCCGTCGAGGCGGCCGAATCGCCTGCGGATGGCAAACAGGTCGATGAGGGCCTGGGTCGGATGGTGCTCGCAGCCGCAGCCACCGTTGATGACGGGAACGTCGGAGGCTTCCAGGGCTTCGCGAAACGCGGTCGCCGATTCGTGGCGAAGCACGAGCGCGTCACAGTAGCTCGAGATGGACCGCATCATGTCAGAGAGAGACTCGGGTCTGGTCATCCCGGTCTGGTATTTCGTCTCTGTGAGCTCGATGGCGGTGCCACCCAGACGCGCCATGGCGGCGTGGAAACCGAATCGGGTGCGAACCGAGACTTGAAAGAAGAAGAGTCCGAGAATTCTGCCCAGGTACGGCGCGCCATCCGGGCGAGAGGTCCGGAATCCTTCCGCTCGCTCCAGAATCGACAGGATTCCTTCCCGTCCCAGGTCAGCCATGGAGACAAGGTGACTCAGATCCGTTGTCGTCCCTATCTATGAAGGTTTCCTGACTCTCCTGCAAGGGGTACGGTCTTGATGCTACGGAGCGCCAGAGGGAGCCGTCAAGCTCTTGCGAAGTGGAGCCAGCGCATTATGGGAGTGGGAGTCGGCGCGTCATCGAAAGACACTGCCTCTTTCCGTCAATGGAGGCCCGGATCCTAGGCTTCCGGTGGGCGCCTCTGGGTCTGTCTTGCGAGGTACTCCAACCGAACCTCATGGGCAACCCTGAGGATGTCTTCCTTTGGAACCAGGTAATCGACGTAGTCATCTCCGCTCACGACCCGATCGACAGGCATCTCTGGATTCAGCAGACCGTGGGTGTCGACTTCGACCGTCTCCCCTCTCGAGTTGATCGCCACAGCCTTCATCTCTTCCTGCATACCAAATTCCAGGAGCTCCCATTCATGCACCAGCTCGAGCTCCTCAGCGGTGATGTGCCAGAGGGTCCCATAGGTGACGCTGCCGGGCTTCGGCCTGGTGACGTACACTTCAAAGGAAGCACCGAACGCCCGCTCGACGATCTCACGAGGGGAACGAGGCTCAGGAGCCCTTTCAGACACAGTCTCTGGGATGTCCTTCAAGGCTTGGACACACAGCTCATAGTCCAATAATCTCCCCGGCTCTCCGTGTAGGTTCTTGCGGCCGATCATGGCGGCCATCATGTCCTGGTCACGATTGGTGCCATAACCGAAGTATTGCAGAGCAGAAATTTGTTCCTCCATGACAGGCTCCTCCCTCTCAAGCTTCCACGCTCCCGCTGAGGACGGAAGCTCGCCGTAAGATACCGCAGGAGGGGGAGAGGGAAGGAGAGGCGAAGCAAGGCGCGCTATCCCGGTTTCTCTTTCCGGCTGGACGGGCCAGCCCATAGTGTCGCGAAGTCCGCTGCTCCGCCGTCGCGGGAGAGGATTTTGTCGCGAATAAGGCTCCTGCGTTGCAAATGAAGATTCAGTTGCGCCAGCGCAAGCTAATCTGTCGCAAATTAATCTTCCCTGTCGCAAATTAAAGTTATCTGCCGCAAATGGAAGGTAACTACGCGACAGATACGGCCAACCCGTCGCGAATGCAAATTTTTTGTCGCAACTCCAAAAGACATTGCGCCACGGCAAGAAGAAATGGCGCAATGCTTCAAGGCATTGCGGCATATTGAAGAAGAATGCGACAATTGAGATTACCGTGGCGCAACTCCATCTTCTCTGGCGCAATGTCGTCTCATCTCGTTGCATCTCCGCCTTGAGTCGCGACAAAGAATCTTGCCGTGTCGCATTGTCGTTCTATCTGTCGCGACTCTCTTGGATAACGCGACACGGAATCTTCTGGTGTCGCGTTTTGGGCTTCCTTCGCCGCAGATCGTGGTATATTGCGCCAGATTTCCGGGAGATGTTGCGGCAGAGAGCTCCATCGCGACAATCGGGGCGGGATTGCGCCGGCAGGAAAGTGTGGGAGATGTGACGGAGCGCATCTGTCGCAATGTAACCTTCCTCACGGCGTGGAAGGCTACCGAGCCCCCGCTTCGCGCAGGACTGTCGCGAATCGCCTGGGGCTGTCGCAACTTCGGAGTAGCGGGGAGAGCGGATTCGCCCTCTCTCGCCGGCCCGGAGCGGTGTCGCAGAATCTGACTGCATGCGCTGCCGCCCAAGAAGGCTGCGACAGCACCGGAGGAGACCGATGAGCTCAAAGTTATCCGTCGAAGAAGTCGTGGCGAACCTGGAGAAGAAGCTCGCCTTCCACCGCGAGCAGGAGACCTTCCACACGGAGCAGGAGGCGCATCACCGCGAGCAACGGGCCGTCCATGCCGCCGAGATCGAGAACGTGGCGCAACACCTCGAAGCCTTCAAGAAGGTCGCCCTCCCCGCGGCGGAGATCGCCGCTCCGCCGCCGGCTCCTCCGCCACCTCCCGAGGAGGAGACCGGCCTGGGGCCCCGCCCGCTGATCAGCAAGCTCGTTGCTCGCGTCGTCGCCTCCTGGCCAGCGGGCGAGACGATGACGCCCAAGAGCGTCGCCGCCGAGGTCAACCGCCGCTACCCCACGAAGCTGAAACGGCGCGTCGACGCCCGCCTCTCCTCGGTCACCCTGCGCCGGCTACGCGACGCCGGAGACCTCCGCCTCGTCCGCGAGGGCAAGGCCCACCATGAGGCGGTCTACACGAAGCCGTAGCCGGGTCGCCTCCTGGCGTGCTATCCTTGGCTTTGGAAGACGCCACTCGCTTGCCATGGCTGGGGTAATATGGCGGGAAAGAACGACCTCGACAGGGAGATCCTCATGAGCCAACCAGCCGGCTCGGCGCTCGCACCCCTTCCTTTCGAGCTCGTCTACAGCGACGGGGAGCCCTTGGAGAGCAACTGGCACGTCAACCAGATCACGCTGTTCAAAGAATCGGTCCAGCAGGCCATGAAGGAGCGGAGCCGCACCGACTACTTCGTGGCTGGCAACATGTTCGTCTACTACTCCCTGGAGCAGGCGCAGGCGATCGCGGCCGACATCAACGACCGCCAGCACTATCGCGGACCTGACATCTTCTATGTCGGCGGCGTGGACGGCAGGAACGATCGCAATGCCTGGGTGGCCTGGGAAGAGGGCGGCCGGTATCCCGAGGTCATCGTGGAGCTGCTGTCCCATACGACGGCCACGAAGGATCGCACCACCAAGAAGGACCTGTACGCCCACGTCTTCCGGACTCCGGAGTACTTCCTTCAGGATCCCGACGAGGTGAAGCTGGAAGGGTTCCGCCTGATGGGCGAGACCTACTGGCCGATCGTGCCCAATGCCGAGAGGCGTCTATGGAGCGAGCGGCTCGGCTTGGATCTTGGCCTCTGGCAAGGCACCTTCCAGGAGCAGACCGCTATCTGGGTACGCCTATACCATCCCAATGGCCGCTTGGTGCTGACCGGCAGCGAGAAGGGCGAAGTCGAGCGACAGAGGGCTGACGCCGCAGAAGCCGAGCTGGCGCGGCTGCGGGCTCGTCTCGATGACGCTAGCAGAGACAGACCGAGAACTGGCAGGTGAAGCAGGTCCCCTTCGCGCTGGGGTAAGGGTCTATCGTCCCCCCTCCCGCATGGGCATGGCTCAGGTCCTGCGAGGCGAGGCTCCTCAGAGTCTCTTTTGCGAGGGACAGCTTGTTCGCGAGCTTCCTGGTCTTCATCTCATCCTCCCTCTGTGGAAAGGTCGTTACTGAGACCGCTCAAATGAAGCTGTGAGCCTCCAAGTATACATCGACTCCCGGTTGACCTTGACACCGGCCGCCGCAGATGCGAGAATTTGAACCATGGTTCAAACCTCCACCGACCCCCGCGTACAGCAAAAAGTCCTTGAAAAGAAGCGCGAGATCCTCGACGCAGCCTCCCGGGTATTCCGGCGTCGCGGACTGCAATCCACCGGGATGCGTGACATCGCGGCGGAGATGGAGATGGCGGTCGGCAACCTCTACTACTACTTCAAGGACAAGGAGGAACTCCTCGCCTTCATCCAGGAGAGCACCCTCGAAGGTCTCCTCGCCCTGGCGGCCCAGGTGCGGAAGAGCCGGCTGCCATTGGATGCCCGCCTCCGCCTGCTGATCGAGGGTCACGTCGTGCTGCTGAACGAGGAGATCCCCGGCTCCCTCGCCCACCTGGAAATCGAGGCCTTGCGCGAGCCATGGCGTCGCAAGATCCAGGATCAGCGCGACGAATACGAACGCACCTTCCGCGAAATCCTCGAAGAAGGAATGGCTGCCGGCGTGTTCCGCCAGGCCGATCCCAAGGTGAGCGCCCTGGCGATCCTGGGGGCTTTGAACTGGACGGTGAAGTGGTTCCGGCCGGACGGCGGCAAGACGGCCCGGGAGATTGGAAGGGAGTGTGCGGAGTTCTTGGTGCGGGGGGTGATCGGGGGTGGGATGTAGTTGGGGACTTTGCCTTTCGGGGCGGCCCGAGAGAAGTGTAGATCGATAGAAGGCTGACGACAAGATGAGTTAGGCTCAATCTCCAATGACAACCAATGGCAATTTTCCTATTTTGCTACGCTTTTTCTCGAATCCGATTGTAGGTATAATTGGCTCCTTGGCAAGTGTTGCCGGCGTAGTTCTCGCAGTGTACTTCTACCTACAATCGGAGCGGCATCGCGAACTAACATACATAGTCAACCCAGCGAAAACAATCGTCTTAAAGGCTGGGCAGACATCCCGGCTTAGCGTAACGCTAGATGGCAAAAAATTCGACAACGATTTGACAGCAGCCCAGATCGCCTTTTGGAATAGCGGTAATGAAACCATTCGACGCGATCATATTCTGAAGCCATTTGTCATCCGGACGGCACGTGACGCACCGATCATTGAAGCCAGGATCTTAAAGCAAAGTCGCGATGTCGTAGATATCACCCTTGGAACTACCCGAATCAGCACCGGGGAAATCGCAGTATCTTGGAACATCCTTGAGCAGAATGATGGAGGGGTGATTCAGATAGTTCTTTGCAGGAGGAAGCGAGACCCCTATTTCCGCAAGCGTTGTGATCGAGGGCCAGCGCAATATAAAGAAGCTAACGCCCCCTACATCACTGGGCATTTCTCTGCTAAATATACTAGGCAGCATTAATATAGGACTAGGAATATTTTTGTTTAGCGCAGGGCTGCTTGGCGTTATTCGGCGACAGCGATCCCATCGAGAAATTAGCCGGTTTAATATCGCAATGATTATCATTTCGGCAATTGTAACGATAATAGGAATAAATGGTGTGTTCTTTAATCAGCCAGGACCTCCCTTTGGATTCTGAGAAGTTCGTCGAATCTATGAAACAGACTCCAATCAAAGCCGTTGAGATGGTCCGCACCATCCGAGACGCGATCTACGAGGAGACGAAAGATCTCTCGCGTGAGGAGCTGAAGGCGTATTTTGTGCGTGAGGCCGCAGCGATGCGCCAGGAGATCCAAGACGGCAGCGGGAGCGCCCAGCCAGCGCCTCCACCGAAAGTGCGAGCACGCGGATGACGGCGTGGGGAAAAGTCCGATGACCAGGAGGCGCCCGAAACGTCTTCAGTCCCGAAGGGACGGCAGCATAGAGCCTGGGGCGCAAGCCCCAGGAAAGGCGATTCAAAGAATCCTCATGAGCCCCGAAGGGGCGGCAGCGGACCGTCGTATCTCAAGCTGCTGCCGCCCCTTCGGGGCTTGGGAGGTTTGGGGGGGTTCCGTTTCCTGGGGCTCGCGCCCCAGGCTCTACGCTGCCGTCCCTTCGGGACTAGGAGCGTGTCGGCAAAGTTCGTTTCCTAATCTTCTCCCGGCCCTGGAGAAAGAGATTCCTTTTGCAGGCCAACACCACGAGCCCGGATGGCGGCAGACTCCTAGCCCAGGGTGTAAACCCTGGGAAAAGCGGCAACCCACAAATGAACTCCGCCCTGCCAAGGGCGCCAGAATGTCACCCTTGGCAGGGTTCAAAAGCTCGGGTTGGGTGCATCGTCCCCAGGGCTCACGCCCTGGGCTAGGAGTCTGCCGCCCTACCGGCTCGGGATGACGTTTAGGACACCAAGGATATGAATGATCTGACCACCCTGAAGCTCCACACCAACGGCGAGGACCGCCCTGTCGTCTTCCCCACCCACCATACGCTGCTGGAGGTGCTGCGGGAGGAGTGCGGGCTCACTGGCACCAAGCATGGGTGCGAGCTCGGCGAGTGCGGCACGTGCACGGTGTTGGTCGACGGCCGGCCGGTGCTCTCCTGTCTGGTTCTTGCGGCGGACATGGACGGAAAACGGATTGAGACCGTCGAGGGGATGCAGCATGGCAACGATCTCCATCCTCTTCAGGCGGCTTTTGCGGATCTCGGGGCGGCTCAGTGCGGGTATTGCACGCCGGGGATCCTGATGACGGCCAAGGCTCTTCTTGCTGAAAATCCCAAGCCTGCGGTGAGTGAAATCCGTGAGGCTCTCGCGGGCAATCTCTGCCGGTGCACCGGGTATCACAAGATCGTCGAGGGTGTTGAATGGGCTGCGGCGAAGATGCGCGGCGAGGAGGGTACGCCTCCGGAGCGGGTCTTCTATGGCTCGCCGGTTCCTGTTGAGGAGTAGATCATTATGGTCGATCCCCTACGCAAACCCGAGCCCGAGCCGCAGCGCGAGCCCCATATTATGGGCAAGATTATCGGCAAGCCGTTCCGCCGCGTGGACGGCCGCGCCAAGGTCACGGGTGCCACCCGGTTCGCGGATGACCTCACGTTTCCTCGCATGGTCTTCGCCCGGCTGGTGCGCTCGACGGTGCCGCACGCGAACATCCTGTCGATCGATCTCTCGGAGGCTGAGAAGGTTCCGGGGTATCTGGGCGCGCTGACGGGCAAGGAGGTTCCGATCCCCTTCGGCATCCTTCCCGTGTCTCAGGACGAGCATGCCCTCTGCCCGGACCGGGTGCGCTTCGTGGGCGATCCGGTGGTGGCGGTGGCGGCGGTCACGGAGGATGCGGCGTATGAGGCGGCGCTCAAGGTGAAGGTCAAGTATGAGACGTTGCCCACCATCTCGTTCGATCGAAGAGGCGCTCGCCACGCCGGAGCCGCGGATGCACGAGTATGGCGATCACGGCAATATCCACAAGGTGGTCTCCATGACGTTCGGCGAGGTTGAGAAGGGTTTCGAGGAGGCGGACGAGATCTTCGAGGACGTCTTCTTCTATGAGGGGAACACCCATCTGCCCATGGAGCAGCACGCAGCCGTGGCCGTGCCCGAGGACGACGACCGGGTGACGCTCTACTCCTCCACCCAGACGCCGCACTACGTGCACCGCGCCCTCACCAAGGTGCTGGAGCTGCCGGCGTCGCGCATCCGCGTGGTGGCCTGCTCGAACGGCGGCGGCTTCGGCGGCAAGAGCGATCCGTTCAATCACGAGATCGTGGCTGCCAAGCTGGCGTTGAAGCTTGGGCGGCCGGTGAAGATCACGCTCAGCCGCGAGGAGGTTTTCTATTGCCATCGCGGCCGCCATCCCGTGCTCATGGCGGTGAAGACGGGGATCAAGAAGGATGGACAGGCGTCATCACCGCGCAGCGCCTGCGCACGGCTCTCGACGGCGGCGCCTATGGCAGCTACGGCGTGGCGTCCACCTACTACACCGGCGCGCTCCAGACGGTCACCTACAAGCTTCCGGCCTATGAGTTCCAGGGCATCCGGGCGTTCACCAACAAGCCGCCGTGCGGTCCCAAGCGCGGCCATGGCACGCCGCAGCCGCGTTTCGGCTTCGAGGTGCATCTCGACAAGATCGCCGTGGCTTTGGGGAAAAATCCGGCGGACCTGCGTCTCGGCATGCTCGCCGAGCCGGAGACGGTGACGGCCAACTGGCTGAAGATCGGCTCCATGGGCTTGCGCCAATGCATCGAAGCCGTGGTGGCGGGGAGCGGCTTTTACGAGCGGTGGGGCAAGCTCCCCGAGGGACGGGGACTGGGTCTCGCGTGCGGCTCGTATCTATGCGGCGCGGGATTGCCCATTTATTGGAATCACATGCCCCAGTCGGGCGTGATGCTCAAGCTCGATCGCTCGGGCGGTATCGCCGTGTTCTGCGGCGAGGCGGAGATCGGGCAGGGATCGGACTCCGTGCTCGCCGCCGTGGTGGCCGAGGTGCTGGGCGTTGAGCTCGCGGACATCCGCCTCTGTGTGGCGGACACGGATCTGACGCCGGTCGATCTCGGCAGCTACTCCTCGCGCGTCACCCTGATGGTGGGCAACGCCGCCCTGCAGGCCGCGGAGCGGGCGCGGGAGATGATCGCCAAGGCTGTGTCCGAACAGCTCGAGATCCCGTCGTCGCGACTGGTCTTCGCCGATCGCCGGGTGTTCGACGCCGAGGATCCTGAGAAGGGGATCAGCTTCCAGGATGCGGTGATTGCCACCGAGGCCCGCTTCGGCACGCTCGCCACCACGGGGAGCTACATTCCGCCCCGTTCGCCGGGCCGCTACCGGGGCGCGGGCGTCGGCCCCTCCCCCGCTTACTCGTACACGGCGTCGGTGGTGGAGGTCGAGGTCGATCCCGCGACGGGCCTCTGGAATCCCGTGCACGTGTGGATCGCTCACGACGTGGGCAAATCGCTCAATCCCGTGCTGGTGCTGGGTCAGGTCGAGGGGAGCGTCTACATGGGGCTGGGCGAGGTGATGATGGAAGAGCAGGCCTTCCGCCGACTGCCGCGCCACCTTTCGAACGCCCTGGTGCACAAGCATCCGTCGATCCTCGAATACAAGAGCCCGACGTTCGCGGACATGCCGCCGGTGACCACCTATCTGATCGAAGATCCCGATCCCCAGGGTCCCTTCGGCGCCAAGGAGGTGGGCCAGGGGCCGCTCTTGCCCGTGATGCCGGCGGTGGCGAACGCCATCTTCGACGCCGTGGGCGTGCGGATCGACCAAGTGCCCATCCATCCCCACATGGTGCTGCGGGCGATCGAGGCGAAGGCGAAAGGCCACGAGCCGCGCTTCGGCCCACGCAGCTTCCCGGAGGTGGACTTCGGGGAAAACCTGATCGTTCCCACCCCCGAGCAGGGCGGAGACGGCAAGGCGATCAACGACTACAAGGAGGCGCTGCGGGCTGGGATGCGGTCCGCTTCGGGGACCATGATGTCCCGCGAGGAGGCGCTGAAGAAAAAGAGGCTGGCGGCGCTGACGACATGAGCCCTCATCACCCCGGCCCTCTTCTCCCAGCCTCCCCCCCGGTCCGCCGGGAGAAGAGGGAGACAAGCAAGAACGCTCCGGCTGCGTTGGAGTAACACCATGCTGAGACTGCCACAATTCCGATATATCCAGGCCAAAAGCCTCGAAGAGGCCGGCGCGGTCCTCGCCGGCGAGGGCGCTGCTGAAGGCCCAGGCAGGGGACAACTCGTCCGCCTCGTTGCCGGGGGCACCGATCTCTGGCCCAACATGAAGCGCCAGAATCAGAAGGCGCAGACGGTGGTGAGCCTCATGGGCATTCCGGGGCTCTCCGGCATCCATGCCAACGGCGAGGTGCGCATCGGCGCCACTACGTTGCTGGACGACGTGGCGCGCCATCCAGCGGTACGCGGTCGCTTTCCCGCGTTCGCGACGGCGGTGAATTCCATCTCCTCGCCGCCCCTGCGCAACATGGGGACGATCGGCGGCAATCTCTGCGTGGACACGCGCTGCACCTATTACAACCAGACCGAAGAGTGGCGCCGCTCGATCGATTACTGCATGAAAGAAGAGGGGACGATCTGCTGGGTGGCCACCTCCTCGCCCCGCTGCTGGGCACACACAGCCTCAGACTCCGCGCCTATGGCCTGTGCGCTGGGCGCCCGCGTGAGGCTCGTCTCCGCGCAGGGGGAACGGACGATCCCGGTTGAAAATCTTTTCCGCGAGGATGGCATCGACTATCTCGCTAAGCGTCCGGACGAGATCGTGACCGATCTCTTCCTCCCCGCCGAAGCCGCCTCGAATCGTTGTGGCACCGCCTTCTGGAAGCTCCGCCGCCGCGGCTCCATCGACTTCGCCGTCCTCTCCGCCGCCGCGGCGCTGTGGACCGATCCCGCGGGCATCATCACCCAAGCCCGCATTTATCTGGGCGCCGTCGCCTCAGCACCGATCTCCGTTCCGGACGCCGAAAACCTCCTCCTCGGCAAAATGCCCACCCCGGACCTCCTCGCCGAAGCCGCCAAGCTCGCCCGCAAAGTGGCAACGCCCATGGACAACACCGATTTCCAGACCCAATGGCGAGGCGCCATGGTCCAACGCTACACGGAGGCCGCGCTACGGGAAGCGGCGGGGCTGCCTGTCGAGCGGCTGGCGCCGAAGCATGAAGTCTTTGGTGGGGGGTGAATCGTGGATTTTGGCCGGGTCATCGGAACCATAACCGACTTCCTCGATAAGAAGGGAGTCCGCTACGCTGTGATCGGTGGCGTTGCTTTGGCTTCTTATGGGCTTCCACGCTCGACCCAGGACGTGGACCTGGTCGTCGAAGCGTCTGGACAAGACGCAGTAATCCAATTTCTTGAATCCCTGGGGTACCAGACTCTCCATCGGTCCACAGGCTATTCCAACCATTCTCATTCCGATCCTCTCTGGGGGCGGGTCGATTTCGTCTACGTGGGAGAGGAGACGAGCCGTAAGCTCTTCGCTGAAAGTCGGATCTCCCAGGGGCTAGGTGGCCATTCAATCCCCCTCCCTAAGCCGGAGCACTTGGCGGCTCTGAAAGTCCTGGCAATGAAGAACGATCCCAGCAGAGCCTTCCAAGACCTGGCCGATATCCGATTTCTCCTCACTCTTCCCGGGGTTGACCGCCTTGAGATCAGGAGCTATTTTGAACGCTACGGTATGCAGGAGAGACTCGATGAGCTCGAAAAGACCCTTTGAGCTGCTGGACCTCGAGCGGGATCTGCCGACGACTCCCGAAGACATCCGTGCGCTCCGGGAGAATCGCCCCAGAGCTGGAGACGACTGGCTGGAGCAGCTCCAGTCCTTAGCGGATCAGTTCCCACTCAGCGAAGAGGTGCGAAACAAGAGGCGTACATTCGTGGGCTGCGAGCCGTTCGAGCTCTGATCAAGCCAGATCAAACTGCAACCCCTGCACCCCGCTCCGGTGTCCGAATTCGACGGTGACGGCCACTTCGTCGCCGGGGGCGACCTGCTTGCGCTTGGAGAACTGACGGAGGCTCCAGCCCCAGTGGGTCGGGGGGGCGAGGGGAGAGGTGGTGAGCTGGATGTGCTCGTCGAGGTGGGCGCGGAAGAAGACGACGACGCCTTCGAGCGAGCCTTCGCGGACGATGCGGAGCAGGATGGTGGCGGTGTGGCCGTCGAGGTCGAGGGCGTCGCGGGCGAAATCGATGTCCAGGAACCGCTGCTCTTCCGAGAGGATGCGCGGACCGAAGGGGGCCTTGGCTTCGATCCATGTGCGGGTAGGGGCGGGGTGCGGCCGCGAGGCGGCGAGGGCCTCAAGGAAGGGGCCGAAGTCGAGGCCGTAGAGGCCGGAGAACTCTTTGGCCTCGTCCACCAGACTCCGATCCTCTTCGGTTTTTGGCAGCTCTTCCATCTCGATCCCCAGGCAGCAGACTTCAAGTCGGTAGGGCAGGAAGCGACCTGCCGGGCCGCAGCAGCCGGTGGCGCGCATCCTCCAGGTAGGGCAGAAGGTTCTCTTCGAAGGGATCGACGCCCAGGATCTCGTGGATGAGCAGGTCCGCCGGCTCCTCGATCTCCACGTCGCGGCTGTTGGCGACTCGCAGGTCGATCACGCCGGCGCAGCCATTGGCTTCGAACATCCGCGCCGCCACCTGGGAGATGCGGGTCTCCTCGATGGCGGTTACCTTCCGGGCACCGGCGCGGGCGGCGAAGAGCGAGAGGACGCCCGTGCCACAGCCGATCTCGACCACGCTCTGGCCCCGGGCGTGCCGTTCGATCGCCGACTTGTAGCAAAGCACGCGGACGGGATCCTTGAGCATGCCGAAGTGGGCGCGGACGGAGCCGAAGCCCCGGTCCGGCAGGGGCGGGCCCTCCCCGTCCGTGCCCGCCGGCACCAGCAGCTCCTGGCCCACCATGGTCTCGATCGACCTCCGCAAAGCCGGCCTCGTCGATCTCCCAATCCTTCTGGAGACGGTCGAAGACGTCGCGCGGCGCGGCGCCGGTGGCAAAGCCCAGGAAGACGGGGATGGAGTCGAGCTGGGCTTCTTGCGGCTTACGCCTGGGCGAGCCCGAGACCACCAGCTTGCCGGTGGGCGAGATCTCCAGCCGCAGCGAGCCGGAGATGATGTATGGGGCGTCCCAGTCCATGGCGATCGTCGCAGTGGAGGCGGCAGTGTAGCACCAGAACACGGACGGACATGGACGGATACGGACAGGGGGAGAAACGTCGAGGCATAGGCGCTAACTTTGCTTCAGCGCTCCCCCTCCCAAGACCCTCACCCCTGCCCCTCTCCCGACCGCCCCATCCCCCTCCCCGGGAGAGGGGTGCCCGGCGGGGGCTGTCTTGCTGTTCGTCCCTGCTGTCCCTGCTGTCCTTTATGTCCCTTCCTTGCCTTTCTCCCTCTTCTCCCGGTGAGGGGGGTGGGAGGGGACGGGAGAAGAGGGCCGGGGTGATGAGGGTCTTGGGCGGCGAGGCTGAGGGCTCAAGCCGGCACGAACTGCGCGTGGAACCCCAGGTGCAGGGGCGTTCCAGAGGCAGCACGGCCACCGGGCCCCGGGCCACATTGAAAGCGTCGAAGACCAGGAAGGCGCTCTCCCCGGTGGTGGCGTCGAAGCGCTGGCAGATCACCGCTCCGGCGCTCGCAGGGTTTGCGGGATCGGGGGCGAAGGCGGGCTCTCCCCCGAGATACCAGCCGGGCGGGGCTTGCCAGACCTCGACGCGGTCCGGATGGCTCCAATTCGCGTGGACGAGCTGGTCGAAGGTCTTGCGGCCGGGGTGGCCGGTCTTGGAGATGCCCAGCATCCAGAAGTCCTGATAGGGACGGCCCGCGAGCTCGGGATCGATCGCCGGGAAGTCGGGTGCGCGGTCGTAGGCGATCTCCTGGCGGTCCACGAGGGTGCCGGTTGGGAGATCGATCGTCAGGCGGACGGGGCGGCCAGACGCGACGTCGGGGAAGAGGTCGGGGACGTTGTATTGATCGTAGACGGGACGATCGAGCTCCAGGACGTCCACGAGCAGACGGTTGGGATCTGAAGGGTCCTCGAAGGCGTTGATGCCGTGGAGGACGTAGCGCTCCCCCACGGGCACGGAGGCCACGAGCTCGCCGTCGTCCCGGCGGGCGATGAGCAGGCGGCTCCCCTTCTCCGGCTCCCAGCGCAGGGCGTCGAGGAGGGTGCTCCCCTCGCGCAGCTTCTCCATGTCCAGCCAGTAGGGGCCGAGGTAGAAGACCACGTGCCGGCCGGCCAGGCAGAAGTCGTGGAGGGAGCGGGGCTCGGGCAGGGGGAGGCGCCGGCGGTAGATCAGATTGCTATCGGCGCCGAAGCGGTAGAGGTTGAGGCTCGGCTGCGTTGCCGAGAAGGAGATGCCGAAGTTGAACAGCTCGCCCGTTGCCGCGTCGATCTTGGGGTGAGCGGCGAACGGGCTCAGGGGATTGAAGGCGCCGCCGAAGGTGTAGAGGCCCCGGGTCTCCAGAGTGTGCGGATCGACCTCGTAGGGCAGGCCCTGCTCGCCAAAGACCAGGAGTCTGTCACCGAAGGGGATGATGCTGACGTTCAAGGGCGACTCCAGGGCGATGCCCTTGACCAGCCGGTCGCCTGGGAAGGAGGTGCCGAAGGCGCGGTAGAGGGCGCGGCCGGCCGCCTCCTCCTCCACGAGCTTGGTGCCGCGGGCGAAGCGGGCGGTGAGGTATGCGCCGCCTTCATCGAAGGAGAGGGCGCAGACCATGCCGTCGCCGTCCAGCCAGTGGCGGTAGCGCACCTCGCCCCGGGTGAAGCGGGCCGGGCCGTTCAAGTAGTAGGTGCCGCGCAGGAAGGCTGGGACTTCTCCCTCGATCCGCAGCCGCTCGCCGGAGCGCTCTTCGGGGACGAAGGCGAAGGCCCGCTCGAGACCGGGAGCGTGGTCCGACTTCATTTCCAAAACCGGACTGTCCCAAAGAGTCTTCATTCGATGAAACTTCTCAGGCTGACTGGGTGTTCGCGCTGGAATTCGTCGAAATCCTCCAGCAGCTTCTCTTCTTCCTCGGTCCGCTGGAGAGACCGAAGATCTTCAATAACAGCAAGATTTTGGCGTGGCTTGTCCACCTCCGCCAGCCGCTCGGTCCTGAAACGGGCCATGCAGGGCACTTCGAAGCGCCAGGTGTAGGTCTCGGAGGTCTCGCGGCAGGCGGCTTCCAGGCGTGCGGCCATGGCTTCGGGATCGAGCTGGAGATCGTTGACGTCGAGGCCGCGGATGAAGGCGGCGTTGGTGGCGGCGCGGGGATCGTCCAGCACCACGGAGGCCACGTGGGCCGCGGTCCAGCGGGCCAGGTCGCGAAGGTTTTCGAGCTGCTCGTCGAGCAGCTTGCGGGCTTCGTCGACGTCGACTCCCACCTTGTAGAAGGTCAGCTCCGCGGATACGAGGGCTCCCACCTCCATGAACTCGAAGAACACCGGCTCCGGCGCGGCTATCACCACGTTCTCTTTCTTCCACCGGTAGTAGGCGGCCAGGAGGCGGTGCATCCCCTGATTGATGGGTCCGAGCTGGCCGAAGCGGCGGAGGAAACCGGGCAAGAACGCCTGGGTGGTGAGCAGGTCGTTGATGAAGGGGAAGACGTAGAAGGCGAAGTAGATGGTCAGCTCCCAGACGTAGCGCAGGGAGAAGCACTCCTGGTCCCCCAGCGTGCAGTAGCTGACGGCGAAGCTCGGCACGTAGGCCTCGTAGATGGCCCGCGCCAGCGGCTCGTAGAAGCGGAGCTTGGTCTCCAGCTCGCGCCGGTCCGCGGTCAGGATGGCGTCGGAGATCAGGGTGTTGTAGGTGGAGATCAGGTCGCCGCCCGGGCTGTAGAGAGGGTCGGTGAAGCGGCAGGCCTCGCCCACCAGGGCCCAGCGGTCGGGAGAGATCGTCTGGCCGTTGTCCAGGGCGAAGCTGGTCAGCCCCGAGTGGTGGAGGATCTTGCGCTGCGGCAGGTCGCGGGCGAAGAGCGGGATACTCGCGGCAGATCCATTCCACCAGCTTCTCGGGGGTCGAGACGTCCTTGAAGGCGACGTTGGCGGAGTCGTAGACCAGGCCCAGGCTGGTCTTGCCGTGGAGGGGGATCTCCCAGAACCAGTAGCCCTCACCGCAGTAGTGGTTGGTGGCGAGGAAGGTGGGGAAATGCCCCAGGGCCGAGCGCTCGCGCCGCAGGCGGATGGCCTTGCGGTCGAGGTTGGTGCACTTCTCGGGGTCCAGGAGCCCTTCGACCCAGAGGAAGGAGGAGCCGTGCTGGATGGGGCTCGGGCGGTTGAGCTGCCGCCGCTTGACCAGGAAGCGGCCGCGGCCGGAGGCATCCACCACCCAGCGGGCGCGGCCGGAGATCTCCCGGCCCTCGGCTTCGAAACGGAAGGCGTGGGGCTCCTCGCTCCCCTCCTCCGCCAGGTCCACCTTCAGGTCCGTCATGGGGTGGATCAGCTCGAAGCCCGGGCTCTCGCGGTTCTTCTGAAGGACCGCGGCCTCGAACTTGTTGCGGTCGAGCTGGTAGGTGGCGATGTTGGAGATCTTGCGGATGTAGGACTGGCTCAAGTCTTCCCAGACCTCGCCGCCGCGCTGGGTCTTCCAATAGAAGCGGAGGTTGTACTTGAGGAAGTGCTCCCGCAGGAGGTGCTCCTCCATCTCCAGCACCCGGGAGTAGTAGTAGCCGCTCACCTGGACCGTGGCCTCCCCCACCTTCTGCTTGGGCGTGGGGACCTCGGCCAGCCGGTCCAGCATCAGGATGCGGATCTCGGGACGGGCGAGCAGGAGCTGGCGGGCGAGCGTCAAGCCCGCCAGTCCGGCGCCGATGATGAGGACATCGAGGACGTCCAGGACGTCGACGTCACCCAGGTTCTTCGTCTCTTCCATGTTGCCTGTTAGGCGCGGCGACTCCGGCGTTCGTTTCATCGGATTGCCTCCGGGGAGCCGATCACCAGGGCCACGGCATGGCCGTCGGCGGAGAGAGCGGTGACGAGGGCCTGGCGCACCGGGATGCGCCGCATCTCCGCGGCGATGCCAGACAGGGGGAATCCCTCCTCCACTTCATCCAGACCCGCAATGCCCGGCAGCGCGCCATCGCCGAGCGTGCCCAGCAGGGCTGTGACCTGGAGGCCGCCTGAAGCTCCCAAGGCCTCGCCGAGCATGGATTTGACGGCCGTCACCGGCAGGTCCGCAGCCCGCGCTCCCAACGCCGCGGCCACGCCGAGCGCCTCGCGGCGGTCGACCTCGACGCTGCCGCTCGCCGAAGCGCTCAGGCAGTCGATCTCCTCGGGCGCCAGCTCCGCGTCCTCCAGGGCGAGGCGGACAGCCCGCGCCACGGCACCGGCTCCCCCTTCCTCGGTGCCCAGGGGATCGAAGGCCGTGCCGTAGCCCAGCACCTCGGCCAGCACGCGGAGCGCCGCGCCCGGCCGCCGCATCCGGATCCTCCAGCATCACCAGGGCCGCGCCCTCGGCCAGGGCGAAGCCGTTGCGCCGGACGTGGAAGGGGATGGGGACTTCTCCATCCTCGTGATTCCCGACTTGACTCCCGACGCGGGATCCGCACAGCCTGCCCGCCTTGTAGTGGCCGAAGAACGACTCGAAGCACAGCTCCTCGACGCCGCCCGCGAGCAGCGCCGCGGCCCGGCCGCCGCGGATCTGGCTCACGGCATAGGCGATGGCCGAAAGCCCCGAGGCCGCGCCGGCTGCGATGGTGGAGTTCAAGCCCCGCAGGCCGAGCCAGATGGCCGCCTGGCCGGCGGCGGCGTTGATGACGCTGTTGGCGAAATCGAGCGGACTGGCATACGACGGCCCGAGCTGCAGGCCGCGGCGGTCGAACTCCGCGATCGTGCGCACGCTGCAGAAGGTGGTGCCGAGCACCAGGCCGGCCTCCTGGTCGGCCAGACGGGCGGCCGTCCAGCCGGCTCCCTGAAGCGCCTGCCCGGCGGCCACGAGCAGCAGACGCGAAGTGCGGTCGATGGGCCGCAGGTTGCGATCCCCCAGGTAGCTCTGGGGATCGAAAGGCCGGATCTCGCCGGCCTGATGGCAGCCCAGGCTCTCGGTCGCAAAGAGCTCGATGGGCTTGAGGCCGCACCTACCTTCGCAGAGGGCGGCGTGGAGCCCCGCGGGCGAGTCCGCGAGGCAGGAGAGGGAGCCCGCTCCGGTGATGGCGACGCGCCGGCGGTCGCTGGCCATGGCGATCAGGCCTCGCACCGGCGCAGGATCACGGAGGCGTTGTTGCCGCCGAAGGCGTAGGCGTTGTTCATCGCCAGCCTCACCCGGTGCTCGCGCGCCACGTTGGGCACGAAGTCCAGGTCCTCCTCCGGCTCCTCCAGGTTCATGGTGGGCGGGATGCGCCCCTCGGCCACGGCGAGAGCGCAGACCGCGGCCTCGATGGCCGAGGCCGCGCCCATGGTGTGGCCGATCATCGACTTGATCGAGCTCATGGGCGTCCGCCGCGCCGCCTCGCCGAAGACCCGCTTGACCGCCAGGGCCTCCAGCCGGTCGTTGGTGGGCGTGCCCGTGCCGTGAGCGCTGACGTAGTCGACTTCGTCGGGCCGGGCGCCGGCGTCGGCCAGGGCCCGCTCCATGGCGCGGGCCGCGCCGTCGCCTTGCGGGATGGGCGGCCGTCATGTGGTGGGCATCGCAGGAGAGGCCATAGCCCGCGAGCTCGGCGTAGACGCGGGCGCCGCGGGCCCGGGCGCGGGCGAGAGGCTCCAGGACCAGCACGGCCGCGCCCTCGCCGGGAATCATCCCTTTGCGGTTGCGGTCGAACGGCTGGCAGCGCTCGGGCGCGATCGCTCCCAGGCGGTGGAAGCCGGTGTAGGTGATGCGTGAGAAGGCGTCGGCCCCGCCGGCCAGCATGACGTCGGCGCGGCCGGCGCGCAGCACGTCCAGCGGCGTGGGCGATGGCATAGTTGCCGGCGGCGCAGGCCGTGGGGATCATGGTGTTGGGCCCGGCGAAGCCCAGCTCGCGGGCCACGTGGGCGGCGATCATGTGGCAGGGGTAGAGGGAGATGAACTCGGGCCCCACGCGCTCGAGCTCGCCGGCCAGGAAGCGGTCGTCGAAGCGCTCGACCTCGAGCGGCTCGCCCGAGGTGGTGCCCATGGCAATGCCGGCCCGCTCGGATTCGACCGCCTCGGGATCGAGCCCCGCGTCCTCCAGGGCCATGCGGGCGGCGGCGATGGCGAGCAGGGAGGCGCGGCCGAGCGCCGCGGGATCCTGGCGCCGCACCCAGGGAGCGGGATCGAACCCCCGCACCTCCGCTCCCAGATGGGTGCTGAAGGCTTTGGTGTCGAACGACTCGACCGGCGCGAAGCCGCTGCGGCCCGCGAGCAGCCCCTCCCACACCTTGTCCCGGCCCGCTCCGAGAGGGGTGACCAGGCCGAGGCCGGTCACCGCGATGGGAGCGTTCATCTCTGCACCGCCTGGGTCGCCTCCACCCGCTCGGCGAGCCGCTCTTGGACCAAGCCCACCATGGCCGGGAGGCTGTCGATCTCCTTGTAGCGCTCGTCCGGCAGCTCCAGCTTGAAGGCGAGATCGACATCCACGCCGATCTCCAGCAGGGACAGCGAGTCCAGCTTGAGGTCGTCCCGCAGCATAGCGTCGTCGTCGATACGGCCTGGATTGAGTCCGGCGACGTTGGCGATGATCTGCTTGATCCGAGTCCTGATCTCCTCTACGTTCGTATTCACTTCCAATCCTCCGTCCGGGAAATGGACGGCACACCCCGCCGGATCCTCAGCTTGCGCTTCGATCCCAGTGAGTCAGGCTGCCGTCCCATGATAAGCGAGCAATAAACGAAAGAATCCAAAGAGGTTCGGTCCCTCCCCTTTGGAATGGAGGGCGCTTACCAGCGCTCCGTCCATTCTCAAGATTCAGGCGTCCAGACTACAACTTTTGTTACCGGTTGAGTCCCCGGTTGACGATCGATCAGGTAATTCGCTTCAACTGCTTTTCCTGGAAGCAGAAAAAGATCGGGCTACGGTGCCGCAGGAGCCCAGTCCCCATAATACTCCTGCAATCAGGGCGCCCGTGCCTTCGAACAGCAGGCGAGCGAGCCAGGCGAGGACCGCCACCGCGCTCCAGCCCAGCAGCCAGACCGCCACCGGCAGCGGCAGGATCAGGGCTGCGATCGCAAATGGCAGCGGCTCGGCCGCGGCGAGGCGGCGGACGACGGGAATGCTGCGGGCGAAGTCGCGCCAGAAACGCAGGCCGCTCGCCGGTGCCGCGAGATCGCAGCACGGCTCGTCGAGGGCCGCGAAATCGGCCCGCCAGGCGGCGAAGGTGGATTCGAAGCGGCTGCCGGGGCGGCCCGCCAGACGGTAGGCCGCCTCCTCCATGGGGTGGCCGCGGTAGCGGAAACGGTTGGCGGCGCCGGCCGCGAAGTAGAGGATGAGAAACGGTTGGAACGGTCCCCACGACCGGCCGCATTCCTGGGCCTGGAGCGCGTGATAGGCCTCATGGATCAGCGTCCCCAGCCCCTCGGGACTCCCGGGATCCCAATGGCGGGGATCGACGTAGATGCGGATGCGGCGGGAGAGCGGCGCCGGCAGGGTGATGGCGACGCTGCCCGTGCGCCGCGCGAGATGGGGCATGCCGAGATGGAACGAGACGCGGCCGAGGTCGAGGCCGGGCAGCAGTGTCGCGATCACCCGCCGCGCCCCCGCCGGCAGCTCGACCTCCGGCGGAAAGAGCCAGCGCCAGAGCCGCGAGCCCGCTTCCCGCAGCCGGCTCACTTCTTGGGCGCCGTCCAGGTGATGCGATAGACGGCGCCGGCGTCGTCGTCCGAGACCAGGAGCGCGCCGTCGGGCATCACCTCCACGTCCACCGGCCGGCCCGAGACGCCGCCAGGGCCGAGCCAGCCCTTCTGCGAACGGCTCATAGGAGACCGCCCGGTCGCCCCTCGACCCGCACCAGGGTCACCCGGTAGCCGATGGGCTCGGAGCGGTTCCACGAGCCGTGCTCGGCGATGAAGATCTGGTTGCGGTAGGCGGCAGGGAACATCGTCCCGGTGTAGAAGCGCATGCCGATGGCGGCGACGTGAGGGCCCAGCTTGATGGCCGGCGGCGCGAGCTCCGAGCAGGCGTGCTTCTTGCCGAACTCAGGATCGGGGATGTCCCCGCCGTGGCAGTAGGGGAAGCCGAAGTGCAGGCCGGCCTTGGGAGCCCTGTCTCAGCTCGTCGGGCGGCACGTCGTCGCCCATCATGTCGCGGCCGTTGTCGGTGAACCAGAGCTCGCCCGTGCCCGGCTGCCAGTCGAAGCCCACGGTGTTGCGATGCCGCGGGCCACGATCTCGCAGCCCCTTTGGGACCCCCCTTGGGATCAATCCGGGTGATGGCCGCATAGATGGGGTTCTCGGGATCGCAGACGTTGCACGGCGCGCCCACCGGCACGTAGAGCTTGCCGTCCGGGCCGAAGCGGATGAACTTCCAGCCGTGGTGGCCGTCGAGCGGGTAGGCGTCGGTGACCACCACCGGCTTCGGCGGGCTCGCCAGATGGTCGTCGATGGCGTCGAAGCGCAGCACGCGGGAGATCTCGGCCACGTAGAGCGCGCCGTCGCGCCAGGCGACACCGTTGGGCGAGCGCAGCCCCGAGGCCAGGGTGAAGACCTGGTCGGCCCGCCCGTCCTTGTTCTTGTCCACCAGGGCGTAGACCTTCCCCTCCCCCATGGTGCCTACGTAGACGATCCCCCGCGGCGACTGCGCCAGCGACCGCGCGCCCGGCACCGCGTCGGAGTACACCGAGATGGAAAACCCCGGCGGCAGCTTGATGCGGTCGAGCTGCGGCTTGCCCGCCGCGGCGCAGGCGAAGGCGGGGAAGAGCAGCAGGGCCGCCGCGGCGCAGGCGAATTTTGGATTTTGGATTTTGGATTTTGGACTCTGGGCTCCCATCTCGTTCCTCCCGTCTCGTCCGGACGCAAGAATCATGCACCCTCCCCAATCCAAAATCCAAAATCGCAAATCTAAAATCCCAAAATCAGCCCCACCCCCGCGGCCATCAGCGCCACGGCCAGGACCTTCGGCAGAGTGACCGCCTCGCCGAAGAGGGTGCGGCCGTAGATCAGGGCCATGCCGTTGCCGATGCCCCGCTTCAGGGTCTCGATGGTGCCCACGAAGACGAGCGGCATGGCGAGGAGCTGCATGCCGAGGGCCGCGGCGCTGACCACCAGCGCCAGAACGAGGAGGCCGGGAACGCGGCGCACGGCCCCGATCTCGCCCAGCCCGCCTTGCAAGGCCAGCACCAGCAGGACGGCGAGGGCCACGCCGGAGACCAGCACCAGGGCATGGAAGGGAGCGCCCGCCCGCTCCACCGCCAGCTTGTCGAGCGGCGGGGTGAGCGACCACAGCAGGGCGGTGCCGGCCACCATCATCGCGCCCTTGAGCGAGCCCCGGATCTCGCCGGGCCCGGACGGAACGTCCGCCGAATGAATCGCTCGCCGGGGCCAGTTGAGCCAGATCGCGCCCGCGATCACCAGCAGGATACCCACGACGCCGGGGACGGACGGCCGCTCGCCCAAGAGGGGGATGGCCGTCAGCGTGGTGAAGACGGGGGTCAGCGACAGCAGAGGGATGGTGACGGAGATGGGGGCCTGCCTCATGCCGTTGAGGAACAGGAGGTTGGCCGCCACGTTGAGCAGCACCGAGGCACAGGGCCGGCACCAGATAGCCGGGCCGTGGGGCTGCCGCACCGTCGATCGCCAGCCAGACGGCGAACAGCGGCACCGTGCCCGCCGTGAGGAGGAAGAGCAGGGCCACGGGCGCCACCTCCCGCACCAGCAGCTTGCGCAGCAGGTCGAACCCCGACCATCCGAGGCTGGAGGCGAAGACGAGCAGGAGAGCGGTCCAGGGGATGGCCATGAGGTGGCGGGAGTGTATCGCGTGTTAGGATCGCCCTACCCCAAGGAGTCTACATGAACGACCACCAGCTCACCCACGTGCCCGTTTCAAAGACCGCAATGCTCATCCGCAAACCTGTGGCAGAAGTCTTCGAGGCCTTCGTCGATCCCGACGTCACCACGCGGTTCTGGTTCACCAAAAGCAGCGGGAGGCTCGAAGCCGGCAAAGAAGTGCAATGGGATTGGGAGATGTACGGCATCTCGATTCCCGTCACCGTGAAAGCGATCGAGCCGCACCAGCGCATCGTGATCGAGTGGCCGGGATACGGCAGCCCCACCACCGTGGAGTGGACCTTCCAGTCCCTGGAGGATGGCACGACGTTCGTGAGGATCAAGAACAGCGGCTTCACCGGCAACGGCGACGAGATCGTCAAACAAGCGATCGACTCAACGCAGGGCTTCTCGTTGGTGCTCGCCGGTCTCAAGGCGCTGCTCGAGCACGGCATCCAACTGAACCTCGTGGCGGATCGTTTTCCGAAAGGTATCGAAGAACACTAAGGGCTCGGCACAGAATAACTGTGCCGAGCCGAAACAATGGTTGGTAGTGAAATGAAACAAGACGAGTTGCTTCAGCATGTAAAGCAGACTATCCACGAAGCAGAACCCGGGGCAGAGATCATCCTGTACGGGTCACGCGCTCGCCAGGAGGCCGGATCTGAATCCGATTGGGATTTTCTTGTGCTCGTTGATGGAGCCATGAGTGAAGCGCGTGCAGATGCGATTCGCCACCGATTGTACGAAATTGAATGGGAGAGCGGGGAAGTCTTATGCGCCGTCGTACGCAGCCGCCAGGAGTGGCATAGCCCGCGCTACCGCGCTATGCCATTTTGGCAACACGTAGAAAGCGAGGGGGTCACGTTGTAATGGAGGCACGGGACGATGTCGTGAAATACCGCCTGCAGAGGGCACGCGAGTCCCTGGAAGATGCCCGCGTGCTCGCCAACGCCAGCCGTTGGTCCGCCTGTGTGAACCGTCTTTACTATGCCTGCTTTTACGCGGTATCTGCTTGTTTAGTCTCTCCTCCGCTAAACATACGGGAGTGCGTAGCCTCTTCAATCACCATTTTGTCAAAACCAACAAGGTTCCCAGGGTGCTAGCCCAGGTGTTCAACGATCTCTTTGCTCGACGTCAGGAAAGTGATTACCTGGATTTTGTCCAACTCGAAGCCGACCAGGTTCAGCCCTGGATTGCAGGGGCTGAGCAGTTGGTCGAGCACGTTGCCTCCTTGATAGAGGGGCATGCCGGCTAATCATCGGCTCCTCGAAGTCAAGGGCTTGACCGGACGCCCCAGGCTTTAGCCTGTCGCCTCTTCGAGGCTGGGCTCCGGACGATTGGTACGGTTATTTTGTGACGAGCCCTAACCTCGCCGCGGCTTCTTCCGATACAGCGGGTGATTACGGATCTTCCGGTTCAGGTGGGCCAGGTAGAGAGCCGAGAGGATCGTCAAGCCACCGAAGATGGCGATGCTGCCTAGACGGACGCCGAGCGGCCCCCAGTGCTCGTAGAGCCAGCCGCTCCGCGTCTTAGACCCCACCCCCAGGACCGAGGCGATCGTGGCGCCGAGAGAGCCCAGGAAGAGTACCCAGGTTTCCATCCGCGCTCTCCAGTCCGCCCAGAACGCCTGAACCTTGGGATCGGTCCGCACCCGCACGATCCGTCTGATCCTGCTCCTGCCGAACAGCACCAGGACGCCCAGACAGCCCACGAGGATGAAGAGCTCCGCCGCGAGCTTCCGCCCAGGCTCCACCCCCTCCGGTCCGAAAGTCGCCGCCAGCCAGCGGCTCAGCGGCGCACCGAGGTCTCTACCGAGAAACGTCTTCCCCAAGGAGACGAGGAATCCCACGCATCCGATCCCAATGAGGACGAGGGGGAGAACGAGGCTGCGCCTTGCAGGGGAAGGAGCGCCGGAAGGAGTCCCATCGATTTGCATAGGGTGAGGTTCAGGATCTAGGATTGCGTTCGTGCGGCTCGAGTATAGCGCGTCCTGGATCCGTTGAGATATCCATCCGACGAGCCCGCCAGGACATCTGCATGATTATGGACACTACCGAATTGCCACTCGCAACCGAAATGATGGAAGGCCAGGCCTCCGCCATGGCTCGCGAAGGGTTGTCGCCGGAAAAGTATGCTGCCCGTTGGGCGCACACGATCTTTTGCTTTTCCTTGGACGAGTACCGTTATCGCGATCCCCAGGTTCATCGATGGATCCATGCCCTTGGGGACATTCTGTTTGGCAGGCCGGGGGCACCGAGCTTGGAGGACCTGCGTGAACGATTTCTCACTACCGAGGAACGCGATACAATCCGAAAGGAACAGGAAGAGGAGGAGCTTTGATCAGGGAGGCACTGTTATGAAAGCTTACATCATGACAACCGGTATTCTCTTCGGCGTGCTCACCATCGCTCATATCTGGCGGATGATCGTTGAGAGGCCGGGCCCGGGCGCGAGCCCTTGGTACATTCTCATCACGGTTGTAACAGCAGCCCTGTGCGTTTGGGCGTGGCGCTTGCTTCGGCGATCAGACCGACCCTCTCGGAGTTGATGACTTGCACTAAGGGCTCGTCACAGAATAACTGTTCCAATCGTCAGGAGCCCAGCCTCGAGGAGGCGACAGAATAAAGCCTGGCGGCGTGAGCCCCAGGAATAGGAATCCCTCAACACCCTCCAAGCCCTGAAAGGGCGGCAGCGGTCCGCTGTCGGCCCTTCGGGGCTTTGAGGTTTGTGGGGTCACCTGTTCCTGGGGCTCACGCCCCAGGCTTTAGTCTGTCGCCCCCCTCGGGGCTGGCATCATCGGCGGCAATCCAGAGTTCTTCCCGGACAGGACCGGAGAGCGAGGATCAGACGCTAGTCTACGCCATTTTGGGCGGAGGTCTGGAAACTGCGGGCCGACGCCTCAGGTTCTATTCCTGTCACCTCTTCGACTGGGGCTCCTCGCCGTCCATGGCCTCAGTGTGGTCTATAAAAACTATCGTTCTACGATTGTTTTCGCCGCAATAGAAGCGGCACTGTCCCTGTACGAGGATTTCTGTGTACGCTCAAACTGACGAACTCTCTCACTCGAAGCCGCATCAGCAACGGGACGAGCTGGCGGACTTCAGCACTGACCGCCGGGTCCTGGTGCTCTCCGGCCTGGCCGTGGGAATCGGCGTGGCGGCGGCGCTGGTTGCCTATGCGCTGGTCTGGCTGATCGCGGTCATTACGAATCTCGCCTACTACCAGCGCTTCTCCTCCCATTTCGTGTCGCCGGCCGGCAATCATCTGGGGGGTTGGGCGGTGCTGGTGCCGATGATCGGCGGCCTGGTGATCGGCCTGATGGCGCGCTATGGCTCCGAGAAGATCCGCGGCCACGGTATTCCCGAGGCGCTGGAAGCGATCCTCATCGGCCGGAGCCGCGTCGAGCCCAAGGTCGCCGTGCTCAAGCCGGTCTCCTCGGCGATCTCCATCGGCACCGGCGGCCCGTTCGGCGCCGAGGGGCCCATCATCATGACCGGCGGCGCCGTGGGCTCGCTGATCGCCCAGCTCTTCCATCTCTCTTCGGCGGAGCGCAAGACGCTGCTGGTCGCCGGCGCCGCCGCCGGCATGGCGGCCATCTTTGCCACGCCGATGGCGGCGGTGTTGCTGGCCGTCGAGCTGTTGCTCTTCGAGTGGAAGCCGCGCAGCTTCATCCCGGTGGCGGTCGCCTCGGTCGTCGCGGCGGTGGTGCGGGTGCCGTTGCTCGGCGCCGGGCCGATCTTCCCGGTCCCCGGCCATGCCGTCCTGGGGGCCGAGACGCTTGGCTTCGCCGTCGTCGTCGGACTGCTGGCCGGTGTGGCGTCGGGGTTGTTGACCGCTCTCGTCTACGCCTGCGAAGACCTCTTCGCCAAGCTACGGGTGCACTGGATGTGGTGGCCGATCCTCGGCGGCCTGGCGGTAGGCGTCGGCGGCCTGCTCGACCGGCGCGTGCTGGGGGTCGGTTACGACACCATTCAGGATCTGCTCGCCGGACATCTCACTGGCGGCTCGGCGGCGTCGCTGCTCTTCCTCAAAGCCGCGGTCTGGGCCGTGGCCCTGGGGTCGGGCACTTCGGGAGGCGTGCTGGCGCCGCTCCTCATCATGGGCGGCGGTCTGGGAGTGTTGGAAGCAGGGCTGATTCCGGTCGGCGATGCCGGTCTGTGGGCCATGGTCAGCATGTCGGCGATGATGGGCGGCACGATGCGGTCGCCGCTGACGGCGATCCTCTTCACCGTCGAGCTCACTCACGATTGGAACGTGCTGCCGGCCCTGCTGGTGGGAACGGTCGTGGCGCACGGCACGACCGTCCTGCTGCTGCGCCGCTCGATCCTCACCGAGAAGCTCGCCCGGCGCGGCCATCACCTGGTGCGTGAGTACAGCGTCGATCCTTTCGAGGTCCACCGCATCGCCGAGGTCATGGATCGCAACGTCGTGACCATCCCGGGGACGATGACGGTGGCCGAGCTGTCCGCCCGCATCGCCGCCGGCGACCCGGCTCTGACCGGCCGCCAGGGGATCCCCATCGTCGACGCGCAAGGCGAGCTGGCGGGGATCATCACGCGCAGCGATCTGATGCGGGCGATGGAGAGCGAGCAAGGGCGAGCCGCGAGCGTGCTGGAGGCCGGCACGCGGGATCTGATCGTCGCCTATCCCGACGAGCTCCTGCGCGACGCCGTGGCGTGCATGCTGGCGCACGACATCGGCCGGCTGCCGGTCGTCGATCGGCACGACCGCCGCCGCTTGCTGGGATATCTGGGCCGCGCCGGCATCATGCGGGCGCGGGTGCGGCTTTTCCAGGAAGAGAACCTGCGCGAGCGGGGAGTCGGGTCTTAAAGAGATCTCAAGGCCCCTCGAGGGGGCCTTGCGCCCGGGAAGGCCGAAGCTACTCCTTGGGTGTCACAGTATTGGACGCCGACCAGACGTAGCCTTCGCTGCCGGTCGAGCAGCTCTGGCCCTCTTCGCCGACCTGATATCTTCCCTCGAGGGTTGGGCACTGGCACTGGACCAGCTCGACGCCGGTGGTCGGCGACTTGTGGTTCGGCCCGTAGAAGCAAGGGGCGGTCATGCACCCCGCGTAGCGTCCTGTGCATTGCGACGCCTTCGTCGCGAGCTTGTAGGGGCCGTCCTTGCCCGACATGGCGAAGCTGAAGGTCGAGATGAGGTCCGCTTTCGGCATCAGCGAGGCTTGGGGATCGCTCGGGCTCTGGCTCGCGACGTACTTGCAGACGGGGGCCAGCGGGTGCTTCTCGCATCCCGGGAGACGGCCGTCCGGCCCGCAGCTCACGATGTTCTTGCACCTCGATCCATCCTGCCCGCAGACGTCCACGGTCTTGAAGTAGGCGCCGCGATTCAGGATGCCGTTGATGTCGACGAAATTCGCGCCCGAGGTGTAGGCCTGGCACGTGCAATTCGCGAACTCGCCTTTGGCGTCGAGCACGCAGGGCAGGGCGTTGTTGCTGCTGGGGTTCACGCCCGTCGGAGTCGACGGCCCCGAGAAGAAGCAGAGGGCGTACGTGTTACCCTCGCAATACAACATGTTGGGGGACCTCACCGGGCCTCCGAGCGAGTCGGCGATGACGACGTCCGCTTTCGCGGGCCCATACTTCGTGGTCCAACAGTCCGTGGGCGCGAAGGGGTAGTTGCTGCAGGTGTGGCCGGTCTTGCAGGGCGGCGGATTCGGGCAGAGCCTCTCGCCCGTCGTCGCCGGGGATGTCTTGACGGCCGGAGCTGCCGGAGCGGCCTTGGCCTGCCGGGCCTCGCCGGCGTCGCACAGGGTGGGCAGCGCGACCGCGACGGCCAGGCCCAGGATGACGACGAGCTTCCATAGAGCAGGTTTCTTCATGACGTCTCTCTCCTTTCTTGGTCTCCTCGTTTCAAGGGGATAGTGGGATGGCAACCCAGGTTGTCGCACCCTCGCCGCGACAGAGCATGCCGTCTCTCGGGACCCACCTCATTCATGAGCCCTAACGGGGGGAAATCGGGACGCGCGTCCGTCTATCTATGCCGCAGCTTGAAGCGAGCTGAGCTCGGGCTTGCAAGGAGAAAAAGACCCGGTGTACCCTCCGGGGTCACCTCGTCTTACATCTCTGGGTCAAGGCGCCCGATCGGGAGGACTGTCGCTTGAGCAAACGTCGCATGGGGCCGGCCGTCGTCGCATTTGCCGTGTTGCCGCTCATCCAGGGCTGCTGTAATCTGTCAATACCGACTTTGAATCCAGTCCACACACCAGGCGCCAGCGGCCTGACGGTGGACTGGAAACCCTACACGCCTTCTGGGTCAGAGACTTTGAGGCTGGGCCCGGGCAGCCTAGACCTGCTTCCCAACCGCGAGGTGTTCTGGCTGGCGCTCTACAGCGAGGCGCAGACGTCGTCGCCAGTCGAATACCTCTATCGATGGCCCATTGGCGGTTCCGTCGTCCGCGCCAGCGTACAGGCTGGGCTCGGGTTGCAACGAGCGGGAGGTTCGGACGCGATCGTTCTCCCCAGCCTGTGGACGTACTCCTCGGGCACGGAGCTGAACGTCCTCCAGGCCCCGAGCCCCGGCGTCGGTGGCTTCAACGTGTGGGCGACGGCGACCCGGAACGGCGCCACCTTGCTGTCGCTGTGGGGCACCGGCAACCCGCCGACCCCACCCCGCGTGATTCTCAGCAACGACGGTGGAGTCACCTGGAGCACCGTGCTGGTCGGGGCTGACGGACCGGGCACACCCAACATCGGCTTGCTGAGCCTCGAATCCAACGGCACCAGCATCGCCGCCTTCAGATCCACCTACGGCGGCAATGGAAGGCCGCCGCTCACCGAGCTCTACAGCTCGCAGGACGGCGGCGCGACGTGGTCGCCCCGTCGCAAGATACCGGTGGTCCATGAGCTGAATCTCCTGAGCGTATCCATGACGGCGCAAGGCGACTATCTGGCGGGCTGCGACTATTGGACCACGCTCCCGCCTGCAGTGGTCACCTTCGACGTCGCCGGGAACCTGTACCATTCGTACCCCAACCCATGCATGCTGACCTCCTTCTGGACGCGCGATCAGGGGGTCGTGACGACGGACTCCGTGGTGTCATGGAGCACAGACGCGGGACGGACTCTCCAGCCGATCTATACCGTCCCTGCGGGCCTGAGAGTTACCAAGGCCAGGATGGTCAGCGATCACGAGGTCGTGGTCCTCCTCGCTGGCTCTACCCTTACTCGGGGGCGTGTCGTCTACCTGGTGAATAACGCTGGCACGTGGACGCAGCAGACCGTCGCCGATCTGCAATAAGGAAAGAATGCCGTGACCTTCAAAACACTCCTGGTCTTGATGCAGCTCGCCACCGGCCCTGCCGCGAACAGCCCTTACCTGGCGTGGTCCCACAACGCCCGAGTGCTGCTGCGCTGGCCACCCATCGAAGAGGCGGCCAGGACGGCCATCAACTCGACGCGCTACGAAGGTCGTTGGGATACAGGCTCGCCCATTTGCAGCCATTACGACGTCAGTGTCTACGTCGATCCGGCGAGGACCGTAACCAACAACCTCACCAACTTCCTGTGGACCAATCCCGGGACCTCGTTCTGCGAGCAGGCGGCGATTCAAATCCATGGTCATGCCGAGGTCTCGGGCTGTCCGACGCTCGATCCATCGGTGGGCTGCACAGCCACGAGCTGTGCGTCGCTGCAGGGCATCGGCCTGAATCTGCGCGCCTCTTGTGGTCTGGGTCCTCTGCCCCCGCTGACCACCAGCAGCGACATCGTCTTGCCCTTCCGTCCTGCGGGCGTCATCAAGGTCGATTTCACCCACCAGCCCCCGAACAGCACGGAAGGCGACTTCGTGACGTTCGGTCACTTTCACCCCGATGGCTCCTGGCAGGACGATGGCAGCGTTCGCAGCATACCCCTTCGCAGCCGGGCGCTGGGCATCCAAGGTCATGCAGCGACCGACTTCGAGCACGACAACGCGAGCGTGACCGACAAGACCCGAGCGAACCAGCTGATGGTGGCAGAGCTCCTGGCCGGGGCCCATGACTTCGTGGCCGTCAACAAGCCCGACGACGTCGTCAACCTGTTGCAGGACGATGCACCGCTCAAGCCCGACGAGATGGCCGGCCTATCAATCGACCGGTCTTTGTTCGTGAGGGAGTACAGCGATGGCCGACGTTCAGGGCTCTTCGGTGAGCTTCTCCCCATGCGTTTCTTTCATCGCCAGAAGCTCAGCGCCGACCTCTTCCTGAACCTCGAGGCTTTTCTGACGGACGCCGACGTGAGCTTCGCAATGAGTAAGGGGCAGGCGCAGGCGACGCTGCAGGTTGCCACGTCGAAGCCCATTCGCGCCTGGCTTACTGACGCAGCAGGCAACGACAAAGGCGGTCTCAAGGTCGAAGCACTGAGGGGCGCGGCGGTCGTCTCCCCCGTGCTGGCAGCCGGCGAGCTTCGGTTACGACTCGACCAGTTCGAGGTGGACGTAAAGTTCGCCGACGCCATCCCTACCTTGAAAACCTGTGTGCTCACTTCATTCCTCGACAAGGCTCTGAGCGACGCGCAGAAAAGCCTCGCCTTGGGTTCCCTCTCCGCGGCGATCGAGATCTCGACGCCTGACTGCATGCCGGTCGGAGGCAATACCCACGCTCGGCGGACCTGCGAAAACGGCGCCCAGGATGGCTATTTCAGCAATGCGGTGCCGGGAGGCGTGAAGGTGAAGCTGCAACTGGACATAGCGCACCCCCGCATCGAAGTGCGGAACGGCAAGCTCGTCATCGCGCTGGTCAGGATCATCTAGCTCGAAAGGGTGCCTCTGCAATCGGCCGTCACCTGACAGCTCAGGCCGGCTTGCAGGGTGATACGCTCCTTCTCCGCAAGCCGGCCCGGATCCATCCGAGGCCGGGCGGAGCGAGCAAGGAGGTACGTCATGCCTACGATCACGGAGCTGTTGTTGGCCGAGCTCGAACGGGAAGCGGTCGGGACGCGCCGCTTGCTGGAGCGCGTGCCGGAGGGGAAGAACGACTGGAAGCCGCACGAGAAGTCGATGTCCTTGGGATACCTGGCGGCGCTCGTCGCCACGATGCCGGGCTGGATCGCGGCGATGATCGAGCAGGATCAGCTCGACGTCACCGCCGCCGGCGAGTATCAGACGCGGAGCGCAGAGAGCACCCGCGAGCTGCTGGAGAAGTTCGACAAGGCCGTCGACTACGCGCGCAAGGCTCTCGCCGGCACCACCGACAAGCACCTGATGACCTCCTGGAAGATGCTCGCCGGCGGCCACGTGGTCTCCGAGCAGCAGCGGTACGTGGCGATCCGCGACGGCGCCTTGAACCATCTCGCCCACCATCGCGGCCAGCTCACCGTCTACCTACGGCTCAACGACCGTCCCATCCCCTCGCTCTATGGACCGACGGCGGACGAAAAAGCATTCTGAAGAACCGGTGTGGATGCGGGCGATCCCCGTAAGGAAACCGCTGGTTCTCAACGCTCGTAGCGCTCAGACGGACAGGGAACGCGATCTTCCCTCCTTTCCCGGCCGCGGGAGAGGAGGGAAAGCCACGTTCCCTCCTCTCCCCGCCAGCCGAAAGGTTTGCGGAGAAATTTCAGACATTTCTGGCGCCGGGAAAGGAGGGAACGCGGCCTTCCCCCCTTTCCCTGCCCCGGGAGAAGAGGGAACGTGACGTTCCCCCCTCTCCCTTCGCCGGGAGAGCAGGGAACGCGGCGTTCCCCCTTTTCATCTCTTCGGGAAAGGATTCCCGCGCGCTGGAGAGGAGGGAACGTGGCCTTCCCTCCTCTCCCGCCGTGGGGAAAGCGGGGAAGACGGCGTTCCCCCCTCTCCTTTCGGCGGAAAAGGGCTGCGGTGACGCGGAATCCTTGCCGGCGCCGCCGGAAGGACGAAGCGGGGCGCGCGGAGCTTCGCGAAGGTCCGCGAAGCTTTCCCGAGCCCGGCGATCCTTGCGGCTACTCGCCGGAAGGTTCCGGCGCGGTGTCCTTCTTCTCCACGGCTCTGGAGGAAGCGGCCGCCTTGCGCGCCCGCTTCAGGCCGCGGAAGGGCTTGATCCCGAAGGCGACGAGCTCATCGCTTCTCGAGCCGAAATGTTGTTTGAGCACGGTTTGGAGCGCCGTCGCCACGATACGACCTTCGGCGAGCACCTCGTTGATCCTGCTCGTGGCTTCCTGCTTGCGCGCGTCGTGGAAGTTCCGCTCCTGGGTCAGCCGGTCGAGCTCCGCCTGGAGCGCCACCAGCTTGTCCAGCGGGATCTGAATGTCAAGCCGGCCTGCCGCCATCTCCGGGGTAACTCCCCCCGTGAGCCGCATCCAGACACCGACCGTATGGTTACGCCGCGTCCTCGGCATGGCCAAAGTCTCCCAAGAAGTTGGGAGATCGTAGCATCAGTTGCACGGAGGCGGAAGCCGGGGGGCCCGAGTTACCCGGTCTGATTCAGATTTCCGAGAGAGCGAAAGAAAGGTGGAGTTCCGTCTGCCGGCCGGCGCCAGTAGACGGTCACGTACTTCCGCACGTCACCCAGGAGATCCGTCGCAACCGCCAGCCGCTGGACGTTCTGAAGCAACAAGGTCCACACCGTCCTCATCTGCTCGTGCGAGAAGTCCGCCAGCTCCGGCTGGGTGAGGGCGTGCTCGCAGATTGCCCTGGCTTTATGGAGCTCTCCCTCTCGCACATGCATGCCAAAGACGTACAGGAGATCCAAGAAGGCATCCTTAAAGAGGGACAACTCCAGATCCGCAGCCACCACGTCATGGAACACCCGCTCGGCCTCCTTCCTATACCCGAAGGAGTGCAATAACCGGGCACCCACGAAATCTCTCCTTATTCTCATCCGGCCGGTTTCATGCGACTGCAAGCAACTGCCGAAAAGGCTCGCGGCCTCGGGAAGCTCATCGAGCCAGATCAGGCAGTCGACCTGGAGCAGGCGGGCGAGCTTGGCAAGCTCCGGGTCGCTCGATGGCACGAGCGGCAAGGCGCGTTTCGCCAAGAGCAGCCCTTCGGCCGGGTGAGTCTCTGCCAAGACATTCGATGCCTGGACGAGAGTCCTCGCCACTGCCGGCCAGTCCTCCAGGCGCTCGTAGATCTTCGCGCACCGCTCAAGACTCGCAGCCGCCTCGTCTACAAATCCCTGATCGGCTTTGATGAGCGCGCCAACGGCGAGACAAAAGGCCTCCAGCCAAGGGCTCAGGGAGCCCTTCGATTCGCAATGTCTCGGCGCGATCAATGGCTTGGTTCGCCCTGGTCCACTCCGCAGCTTTCCGCCGCGCGTTCGCCAACTCCGCCCACAACTCCACGCGGAGATCCATCCTCACGTGTTCGCTATATTGGTTCGGGTCCATGCCCTGTATGCAAATAGTGGTGAGGTGCGCGAGCCTCTCCGCGGCCTCGTACGTGCGACAAGCCCACAGCTCGCGCAGGAGGAGGGAGACGAAGGCCCACGATTTGCAAACCTTGGTCACCGCGGCCCTGTCCTTTTGGGCTTTGGGGGTGAGGAGGCGCATCTCGGACCATTCGGCATGCGCCAAGGTTGCCTCCAGGGCATCCTCCTGTTCCAGGTTGAAAATCTCAGCCAGGATTCTCAGCGAGTTGCCGGGGCGGGAAGCCGGCCGCTTCGGTCCCATATCCGCCTGGATCTCGGCGACCACTCCCCGAGCGACGCTCCGGCACGCCGGGCAGGAGAGCACATGGGTGGCGATTTGGGCCGTCTCGGTTCGTCCGGCCGTTCCAGCAAGCACCTTCCGCAGGAACTCTCTCGTCACATGGGCCATTTAAGCTCCTACAGGAATTCAACCTTCACGAGTGAGTTTAAGTCTAGGTTCCTTTTGGAGGCTTGTACAGTCCCGCCGTGAAGAGAAGGGACGGAGGTCAGATTCGCCCCCGTCCCCGCGCCCCCGAACCTAGCCCCAAGGGTCGAGGCCACCGCCGGTATCCGCCGCAGGCGCGGGCGGCGGCGTCACAGGGGGGCTGTCGGCTTTCGTCCCGGAGTGAGTGATGGCGGAGCTTGCGAGGATGAGCTGAAGGTAGACGAATAGAACCACGAGGCGAAGCATGGCCTCTCCGATCAGGGACAGGTAACCGCACGGGCGCGATTGCCCGTGAACGAAGGTGTCCCTACGGCCGGAGTGTCTCCCTCTCCCGGCCGTAGGACAAGCGCATGCTTCAGGGAAACGTATTGGAGCCCAAAAGGACAACGATGGAGCACCTTATCGAGCGACTAACGAGGCGGTTCTTGTTCGGCCGGGCTACGAGAGAGGAAGCGCGCTTTGTCGTGCGACATCTCTTGACTCAATGCCCACACTGCGCCGCATTAACCCGGTTCATCCTTCTCGGGGAGCGCTCTCCTCGCCTGATCTCCTCAGAGGGTGGCCGACCCTTTTCCCCTCCCCCTTTCCCCGGAGGTGCTACTCATGAGTGAAGCCGAAGCTGTGGCGCAGGCGCAGCTCGACCTCATCGTCAAAGTTCTGGAGATTCTCCGCAAGGCGTTGCGACAAATCGACGCGACGCTCCCGCCCTCTCCCCAGGAGCTGTCGAAGGACGACCACGCAGAGGGCGACCCGGATGTTACGAGCGAGGTCCGCAGGGTAGTGCAATGCGTGCTCACGGACCGTATCGATGCCGCGATCAGGGAGCTCACGGCCGCGTCGATCTACAAGCCGTCCGAGCCCGAGGCAGAGGAGGAGCCGGGGAAATGAGCGCTGCCGGACGCACGAAGGACCCGAAAGAGGCCGTCATGCTGTCGGCAGCGGAGCTTGCGAGGCAAAGTCGTCGAAACGCCATAGAGGAAAGGATGACAGCACGGTGTCAATCGTCGTGACGGGTGAGCTGGGACTTGACCTCGATCTCGTGCGTAAGTCCGGATTCCGGATCGTGAGGCACGGGGGACCAGAGCTTGACGGGAGTTCTTCCGCTCCTGGGATGACGATCCCGGCTCCGAAGCTGTCTATCTTATCCTCTGGGGTGACGTGGAGCCCGACCATCTCGTAAATCCCGCACGGCTCCACCGCGCCTTGGCCTACCTTGTGCGCCAGCAAGGCGGCCGGCTCTTCATTCCCCGCAAATCCTGGGAGCGCCTTGACCATAAGACGGTGTATCTCTGCGTCCATGACCTGGGTGTCACTATTTCAGCTTCGGATTGACGGAGCCCGAGAGGGTGCCAGCAAGAAGTGCCTGGCACCTCAGCAGCAGCCCGGCTCCAGAGTCTGACCGGCATCGATCCGATGCAATGTGAGGTCTGCGGTCAGAAAGCCCTGCGTCTGGTGGAAACCATGGCTCCGGCTCGGGCACCGAAGGCTCCACCCCGATGACTCATCCGCTCATGGCCCGATGTCAATATTTATTCGCTCAGCCGCGGAGCCGAGGGGTTGTGTATCCAACCGGGATCTTGCGGTATAATCGCCGACATGAAATCGCGGTTGCGGAGCCCCGGTCAGCAGCAGAGTCTTCGCTTGGCGTCCCTCTTCAGCCCCACCAGCGGCTCTCGTGGCTCTGTGGTGGCGCGCCAGGGTATCGCGCGAGGCGCCTGCGGAGAATTGAATCTCCATAGGACTGCCTCGGTCGGGCCCGCGGCTTCGCTCAACCTGCGTCTATCTGAAATCCTCCCGGGACCGGTGGAGGACTTCGGCCGGTGGCGTGGGGAGGACTTCAGATAGACGCTTACAAGATATGAGGTTCGGCGGCATACGAGAGCAAAGGATAAAGTTCAGTCGGTGATTGAATCGGGTCGCTCAAACTAACCTGGCGATGACCTCTCGCTAGACTATGACAGGAGGAAAGTATGGACGCATATCGTTTCTCACAACAATTCAGAAGAATGATGAAACTGACAGTTGTTCTACTGTTTATGATCCCTGGTATCGCCATAGCTTGCCCGATAGGTATCAACGGCACTGCCAACCCTAATGCGACGGTATGTGCCAAGGGTGCGAATGGCCAAACATGGTGCGCTAAGGCCGATGGTAGTGGGAATTTCGATATCATTGCCGCTGGTGTTCCTCCGAGCACGGGCACTGGTTGTTTACCAGCAAGTGGCACTTTCTTTGTTTTCGATGTTGCCTGTCCTAACTGTGGCAAAAACCAGAACCACTTTGTCGTGCAGGGTCAGAATCTCCCAGTGGATGTTAAGTGTGGCTGCGGAGGTGGCAAGGGACTCACTTGGAGATTGAATTCGACCAACGCCACAACTGGCACGATTGATGTCGGCTGCGGACACTCGAGTAATGCAAACGAGTGCAACCCCCAGACTGGCGATACGATGTGTACCACGCAACTTCCGATCCTCTGCTTCAAGCCAGCACAGCTTTCTGTTCCCACCAACGTAAATAATTCCGACAAATATCATAAATGGTCGGGCGGAATTGTAGCTACGACGCCTGCTGTCGCAGGTAACAGCGCCAGCAATCCCGACCTGACGACGATTGCCGAAGCGGACAAGTACTGTGCAAAGCTGTTCGGCCCAGGATGGCGTGTTGCTGAATTCCACGACGGCTGGGGCTGGTACTTCCAAGCCTACGGCGGCTTAGGCCAGCCGTCTAAGCGGTTCTGGGTTGACATCAACGACCAGAGGTCGAAAGCGACTTGCTGGCAATAGGCAGCCCTGTATCAAGGCGGCGGCGAATGGCGGACAGCAATAGAATAGGTGTCACCCGTTTCAGCAAAGCGCCCAACACCGGCGGTCCAGCGGACGGCTGACGCCGCGCGCTGACCTTCCAAGCGTTAGCGGCTCTGGCGCTTCTGTTTCCTAGCCCAACTTCCACAGCCAACAGCCCCGAAGAGGCCAAACTCTGCATCTTCGGGGCTGTAAGTCATTGATTCCAGGTGTGACGGGGGCCGATTTCTGGAAATAGTGACGAAACCAGAGACTCTCGGATTTCTGATGATATAGACGAGGTCATGGCTCCCGGCAAAACCTAGCTACCCAATCCTAATAGTGACGAAAAATCTAGGCACACCCTTATCTATCAATGCTTTACCGCGCAAAGCGTGGAAGTTGGGCTGAGGAGCGACAGACCGAAAGTAGCTGGCTGTGGCCTGTTCAAGAATGAGTGCCGCAACCTGCATCGGACTACCTGCCGCTCCCCAGCGCTTAGCAGACTGGCGAGCTCTTTGAGGTGTTGCTCGGTCTCTGGCGCCCTGGGCACCTTCGGTCTTTTACTCCAGGCCGGATTGGAAGGACGTCCAGGTCGCTTACCGACACTCGGTTCCAGTCGCTCTCGCAAGGTCTCCGCCAGCACTGCCATGCCAAACGCGCCTGCGGAGTAATCGGGCACGGTCCCCACTACGGTAGCGCCAAGCTTCTTCGCCCTCCTGGGCGTTCCTGCTCCACCGACTCCGACCCAAAGAATCTCTTGCGACCTTTCAGGCCGCCTCGGTTTATTGCCTTTCTTCTACCCAGGGCATCGGCCTTCGGCCTCAGCCCTGGGCTGGACTCTGCCGGCCCGTTGGGCCGGGTGGGTCAGCCAGCTCCAGGCCAGGCATGACGCCCTGCCTCAGAGCCACGCTTTCTCAGGGTTTGCGCGCGACAGCGCGCTAAGTTCCCTATGAAATCAGCTTTCAGAGGCATCACGTCAGGAGAGCCCAAGAAGTCTCTGGCACCTCAGGCGGTCTGCTCGTGCTGACTACTCCTCGTCCTGGTCCAGGACCGGCACCACCAGCGTCCGTTCGTCGCGCAGCTCCTCCCCTTTCTCCGTCTTCTGCGTGGCGCTGACGCTATAATGGCCGGGCGTCTCGGTCACCTTCACGGCCGCCTTGAAGGAACCTTTGCCGTCCACCTTGACGCTCTTCGCCACCACCCGATCCCCGATGCGGAGGGTGACGGACGAACAGCGCGGCGCGGCGCAGAAACCGCTGCCATACACCTGCACGGCGTCGCCGGTCGCGGCGGTCGGCTGGCCCGTGACCATGAGCGTGCCGACCAGTTGCAGGTAGGGCAGGGCCCTCTTGGCCGGCGGCTCCCCTTCCCCGCCGGGGCTGACGGCGGCGAGGCCGGTCTTGTCGCCGCCCTGCTCGTCCGAGAAGCGGCCGATGACGGCGGTGACACGATCCTCCGCGTAGATGAAACCGGTGATCGAGCCCCCTTCCGCGAGGATGCCGAGACAGCCAGGGCAGCCGGAGAATTCGCCGGGGCGGCTCGCCGTCGTGGGCTCGACCGGCAGCGACGGGTTGATCCCCTTGCCGTCGATGTCGTAGGCCGCCAGCTTGCCCTCGTTCACGGCTAGGGCCTTCAGCGCGCCCTCCTCCGACAGCCTGAGGTCCTCGATGACCCCCTTCTCCAGTCCGTATACCTGACAGGTCGGCAGGTCAGGGGGGTGCGGACAGGCCCAGCGCGGATAGATGCGCTCGCCCGCGAGCGTCCGTACGTCGATCCGGCAGGGAGCCGGGAAGCTGTCGCAGAGGACCGGCGGCGGGAAGCTGCCCGGCAGGAGCTTCCAGAGGCCGTTGCCGTAGGTGGCGACGATGACCTGGTCGCGATCGAAGAAGAAGTTGCTGAGGCTGCGGATGAAGTAGTCGGAGAACGGGATCTTGGCCCAGGCCTGGCCGCCGTCGCTCGATTCGAAGATCCCGGCGGCCTCGGTGCCGACCAGGACCTGGCGGGTGTCGTCGGGGTTGAAGCCGATGGTGTGGACCTGCAGCAGGCCGTTGGGTCCGCTGAATTGGAACCGGCCGCCGTCGAGGATCAGGTCGGTCAGCGCCGTCATCGCCGTCCACGTGGCGCCGCCGTCCTGGGTGACCTTCATCTGGCCGCTCACGACGTCGGTGGCGATCACGTGCTGCGGGTCGCCGGGGTCGGCGCCGAAGACGGCGGGGCTGGTCCAACTCCCCTGGCCCGGGCTGTAGGCTCCCAGGCTGCCCAGGCTTCCGAGGCCGCTCCCCTCCGCGTTGGCCGAGGTGGCGGTGCGGTTGGCGACGTCGAGGTCGATCCGGATCAGGCCGATGTTCGGGCCGGCAGGGTTGTTTCCCGGCCGGCTGACCGCCTGGTAGATCCGCGGATTGGCCGGCGGCCCGACGACCTGTGGGAAATGGACCGGCGAAGGAGCGAAGGTGAACGGCGTCGTGCTGGCCGGAAGCTTGACCGGATTCCAGCTTCCGCCGGTGTCGAGGGTCAGGGCGATCCCGGTGGCGGCGGAGCCCGTAGCCCGCGTGTACTGGATGTACTTGCCGGTGTCGATGAGGAAAGGGTTGCCCCCGTTGTTCGACGGATCGTTCCAGTGATCGAAGGTGACGAAGTGATCGGAGCTCTTGAAGTTCCCCCAGGTCGCGTCCATCCCGGTGACGATCTCGTTGGTGTGGGAGGGCGTGCTCCGCTTCATCTGGAGGGCGAAGCCCTCCGGGCAGCGGGCGTTGATCCAATTCCTCCCGTCATCGGGCGAGGCCCAGAGGCAGTTGTCCTGCGTGCCGAAGAACAGGTCGGTGTGGTCCGGGTGGATCTGGCCGGCGACCTCGTAGATCTGGAGCGCGTTGTAGCCCCCGGTGCCCCCGCCGCCGACCGCGAAGGTCTTGCCTCCGTCCGTCGAGTTGTACACGCCGCCGTCGGTGAGGATGAATTTGCCGGCGCTGCCCGAAGCGTCGAAGGCGAAGGCGTTGGGCTCGAGGGTGTTGGGAGGATTCAGCGTCAAGGCGGTCCACGAGCCGTTGCAATTCAGGCTACCGCTCCGGTTGGTGCAGGTCTGCCGCACCTGGTTGTAGGGATTTCCGAAGAAGATCTCGAACTGGCCCGGGCTGGCGGGGAGCGCCTTCGACACCGCCAGCCAGGAGGGCCGCCCCAGAGGGCCGCGGCCGGCGGATTCAAGGTCGTCCAGGTCCGCCCGCCGTCGTCGGATTCGAACAGTTTATCCGGGAGGGTGGTGACGAAGAGGACGTCCGAATTGAACGGCGACGCGTCGATCAGGTGCATGCCCAGTTGCTTGCAACCGCCGATGCCGACGGCGGCGGTCCCCCAGGTCGCCCCGCTGTCGGTGGAACGGAAGATCCCGGCGTCGCCGCAGACGTCGACGATCCCCTGCCCGTGGGCGACCACGGAGACGATGCGCCAGTTGGCCGCCGCCGGATTGGGCACGACGTGCGTCCAGGTGGCGCCGCTGTCGCGGCTGATGGCCAGCCCGCAGTCGGTGCCCACGTAGATGCCGCCCGAGACATAGGAGATCCCATAGGCGCTCGCCGCGGCCGGACACTTCGCTCCGGCAGACGGGTTGCTGGTCGCGGGCTTCTCCCAATTCACGCCGCCGTTGACGCTGCGCCAGATGCCGCCGCGGTTGCCGGTGCGGGTGTCGGCGTAAGTGGTCGCCACGATTCTCTGGGAGATCGCAGGGCTGTACTTGACGTCGGCCATCCGGAACGGGGGGAGGCCGGTGAGATGGGACCAGGTGAGGCCGCCATCCTGGGTCTTGAAAAGCCCGCCGCTCTCGCTCGCCACGATGGCGATCGAGGAGTTGTTGGGGCTGACGGTGATCGCCACGGCCCTTCCCCCCGGCCAGACGTTCGGCTGCATCGGCTCGATGATGGTCGCCGCTACGGGCGCGGGGGATGCGCTGGCGAGCGCAACGAGAATGCCGAGGCTCGCCCAGGCCGAGCCGCAAAGCCCGCTCTTGACAATTGAAAAGATACGCATGGGATTCCTCCTTTCCGCCGAGAGGGCGGTTTCTCTTTGTTAGGCGACGGAAGGAGCAGAATCTCAACGGATTCCTCGGCAGGCGTTCCCTGCCGAGTGAGCCGTTCGCCGTTCCCTCTCCGAAGGGGGCGCGCCTCCCAGGCCTGCCTGTTCTCGAAACGGCTGGCATCTATATGGCGAGAGTGGCAGCAGCCGGCTTATAATGGGAGCATGAGCTACTTGTTGCTTTTCCTTCTGCTCGCGACGCCCGCGTCGGCCAAGCCGCCCGGTCTACCGTCGATCCGATCGAACGTCGGGATCGTCAGCATTCAGGATGGCGAGGTGCTCAAGCGGAATGGCTGGCGGCTCTGCCCGAGGCCGTCCCCGATGTCTACGAGGCGGAGCTGGTGCAAGGCCGACCGCACAAGGTCACCTTCATCACCGATGTCGACTCGATCAGCTTCCTGGTCGAAGAGGGCAAACAGTACGACTTCATCATCCGCTTCGGCGACCGGGACTGCCACATCCGCATCGTCGGCACCCGGTTCACACCGGCTGCCCAGTTCGACGAGGCCTACCGCTCGACGCACCAGGGCAAGACGTTCGTCGAGGTGCCGGAGGTCTATGAGTTGGTCAACGTCGCGATCGCCATGACGCCCACCGGGATCGCAGACCGCGAGTTGGTTTATCACGACTCCGAGTACTACAAGCGAATGCGCGCCTGGTTCGACAAGCACCGGGACCAGCCGCTGCTCGCGGCCCTCGACGCGGAGCTGGCCGCGAATCCGAACCAGTATTTCACGCTCAAGATGAACGGTTACGCCTTCGAGCTCGACGAGCATGACAAGCTCGTGCCGAGCAAGGTCTATGACCGGACCGGGTTCACGGAAGAGCGAACCAACGCGTTGCGGCCCTACCTGGAGAAGCTGCAGGCCTTCTCGGACGCGACTGGCTTCCGCCGTTTCTTCCGCGAGAACGCGGCCACCTACCAGGAACAGATCACCTTCTTCCGCGACATCGCGGACGTCGGAGAGATGAAGCGGTGGCTGGACAGGAACTTTCCGACCTCCAGCGACTACGATTGCTACAAGATCATCTTCTCGCCACTGGTGGCCTACAACCAATCGGCGACCTGGCTCGAGAGCAACGGCTTCAAAGAGCTGCAGGCGCACGTCAATTATCCCTATCCGCAGGCCTTGACGCGCTACATTCAAGTAGCCCTCTCACCGCGCGCCGCGATTCTCTACCGCGGCAACATCGTCTTCACCGAGCTCAATCACGGCTACATCAATCCCGAAGCCGACAAGTACCGCGACCGCATCCTGAAGGCGGTGAGCGAGAGGGAGCACTGGGTGGACAAGAGCAAAGGGCCGGACTATTACCCCTCCATAGCGTTGTTCAACGAATATATGAACTGGGGTCTGGTGAGCCTGCGTCTCGTCGATTACGCCCCTCCCGACGAGCTCGCGGGGATGATTGCAGGGGTCGATCGCATGATGGTGGAACGCCGCGGGTTTCGCCGGTTCAAGGAATTTGACGCCTTCATGGTGGATCTCTACCGGGCAAGGAAACCACCGCAGACGATCGCGGATCTCTACCCGCAAATCATCGAATGGTTCGAGGAGAACGGTGCTGCGGCGCTCTCTCGGGAGACTGGCAAAACCTCACACCGGAAGAGATCCAGAAACGGGAACGGAGGGCGGCATGCAGCGTCACCTCTGAGCCGTCGTCCCAGGACGACGCTTCGTCGTACGCGGCGCATTTCCGTCGTCTCCAGACGATGCTGGGTTGGGCAGTGCCCGCTTGCGGGCGGTTCGCTTTGAGCGACCTGTTATGCGAGCGGTTTGTTCAGTCAGCGTGAGCAGCCCAAGCAGGGCTTCATTCACTGCCTCCGAGGTTGGAAAAGCCTTGGCAACTACCGGATCGAGAAGAACGACGGCTGTGCCCTTCGCAACCTCCTTGTAGAACTTGCCGCGCTCGAGCTTGGTGAAGTCAGAGCGCCGGTACTCGGCACGCATCTCGTCCTTAGCCTTCTTCATAGAGCTTCCTTTCAGTGCGTGTAACTCGGCGTGCATTGATAATGCGGATTTTGCCAGGGCGATACGTGTGCGAAACCGCAAGCAGCCGTCCCAGGCTGGACAAACCGAATGTAATGTAGCGTGACTCGTGCTGCGAGTGTTCTGGATCTGGGCCAGAGAGCGCCAGTCGATCGAGAAAGACTGAGCCGGCTTCGTCGAACGATACGCCATGCTTCCGTAGGTTCGAGGCAGCCTTCTCTACGTCCCATTCGAATTTCATCACTGAACGCGCTCAGGGCTTCAGGCCAGCGGCCGTAGGTTCTTCGCAGCCCGCCAGTCGGCCACGTCGTCGAGGAGCCTGTAGGGCAGCTTGCGCGCTTCCGTGGCAGTCATCGTCGTCATGGGCGGTCTCCTGATCCGCCTCCTGATCCGTACGAGCAAGCGTACGCTCCTGGAGGAGCACCGTCAACCCCGCGAAGTCAACCGTCTCAACGGCCAGGTGGCCGGGCAGAACGGCTGACGAGCCGACGAAGGGCGGAGGTGCATGCTGAGCCCATGCTTCCCGGGATCTCGGCGGCTGTCCGCGACGAAAATTCCCCCAAAAACGGGGAGCTTCAATCTGCGTCGCTCAAGACCCAGCCCCAGATTCCACTCAGAGGGTACTCGTCCTTGAGCGATCACCACCTGTTCGAACGCAATCGGCTGGCACTCCTGGAGCGGCTTGAGCTTGCGAGGGGGTTTGAGATAAATTTTCAGCGATGTCCGAAGCGCGGAGGGAGCAGCGCACCATGGAAGCAAGAAAATTGCGCGTGTGCGTCGTCGGTGCCGGGGTATCCGGTCTGACCGCGCTCAAGGAGGTCCTGGAGGAGGGCCACAGCGCGGTTTGCCTCGAGCGTGAGAACGTTCCGGGAGGGGTGTTCACGACGGGCGTGGCCTACGACCCGATGCAACTCACGGTCTCGCAGCACTACATGGCCTACTCGGCCTTCCCTCCGCCACTGCTGGAGGAGGAGCGCCGCCAGTGGCTGCGCCAGGAGTACGTCGCCTATCTCGGGCGCTTTCGTCAGCGATTCGGGCTCGACCCGCACATCCGTCTCAATTGCGCGGTCGAGACGGTGAGCCGCGAGACGGACGGTTCGTTCGCCGTCGAGCACACAGAAGCGGGGAAGACGGTGCGCGATCGCTTCGACGCCGTCGCGATCTGCCGCGGCGCGTTCCGTGCCGAAGCGGCGCGCATGCCGGACCTTCCCGGCGCCGAGACGTTCCAGGGAGAGATCACGCACACCGCGAAGTACAAGGGCGCGGAGCCCTTCCGCGGCAAGCGGGTCGTATGCGTCGGCATGGGGGAAACGTCCGCGGACGTCACGAACCAGATCTCCGAGGTGGCCGCGGCCTGCCATCTGGCGCTGCGGAGCTATCCGCTCCTCATCTCACGCCTTCCGTATGGCGGGCGCGCGACGAACGATGGCTACACGACCCGGCTGCTGGGGTGGGCTCCGCGTCGGAGCATGCAGGAGTATTACGGCAAGCGCGTCCAGGCGGACCTGGCGTCAGGCGATCCCCAAAGGCAACTGGTCAGCGACTGGTTCATCAAGGCGGGCTTCACCGGCAAGTCGCTGCAGAAGAATGACGACTTCGTCGCCAACCTGCTGCAGGGGAAGATCCGTCACGTCCCCCACGGCGTCGCCCGTCTCGAAGGAAAAACGGTTCATTTCACCAACGGCGAGCACGTCGAGGCGGACGTGGTCCTGTGCTGCACCGGCTACGAGGAGAGCTCGATTCCGGCGGAGTGGCTCGGCGGGCTCGAGGTCAAGGACGTGCGCCGGCTGTTCAAGCACGCGTTCCACCCGGACCTCGGACCTCGCCTGGCCCTGATCGGCTGGACCCGTCCGTTCAACGGTGGCGTGCCGGCCTGCTCCGAGATGATCTCGCGGTACTTCGCCCTGCTGTGCAGCGGCAAGCGCGATCTCCCCGCCCGTCCGGACCTGGAGAGGCGGATCGAAGAGGACCTCGCGCAGGAGGAGATGGCCTTCTCGCAGACCAGGCACATCCGTACGCTCGTCGACTTCACCAGCTTCCTCGACAGCGTCGCCGAGCTGGTCGACTGCGCACCGAAGCTGACGGATTACCTGGACGATCCCCCGCTCCTCTACAAGCTGATCTGCGGCAGCTCCCTCGCGACCAGCTACCGCCTCCGAGGCCCCGGCGCCGATCCGGAGATGGCGCGTGAGGTGATCCTCCGGCTGCCGGTGGTCCGTGACGCCGTCGACCTCGCGCTGGTGCCCCTCGCGCTCGCGGGCCACGTCGAGGAATCGGCGATCCCGAAGATCCACGAGATCGTCGAGCAACAATTCGCAGCGGACACGCAGCTCACGTGATCCCTGCATGCACTGGAGCTGAACCTTGAAGATCCCTGCCTACCACGTCGACGCTTTCGCCGGGGCCGTGTTCTCTGGCAATCCGGCCATGATCTGCCCGCTCGAGCGCTGGCTCGACGACGCGACCTTGCGGCTCATTGCCAGGGAGAACTGTCTCCCGGTCACGGCGTTCTTCGTCGAGCACGGGGATCAATATGAGCTTCGCTGGTTCACTCCGACGGTTGAGCTGGATCTCTGCGGGCATGGAACTCTGGCGGCTGCGTCGGTCCTTTTCGATGCCATGGATGCCGTGGCCTTCAAGACCAAGGGCGGTACCTTCAAGGTCGTCAGGGACGGTCCGCTCATCTGCATGGATTTCCCCATCCATGAAGCGGTACCCTGCTCGGTCAAGCCCGAGGATCTGGTGCGCGCCCTGGGCAGAGAGCCGAAGGAGATCCTCAAGGCCCAGAGTTATCTAGCGGTATACGAGGAAGAAGCGGAGATTCGCGCCATCGCTCCGGATATGGAGATGCTGAAAAAAGTTGATTGTCTCGGGGTGATCGTCACGGCGAAGGGAGAGAGCTCCGACTTCGTCTCGAGATACTTTGCCCCCAGGATCGGCATCCCCGAAGACGCCGCCACCGGTTCGACGCACTGCACGCTGGCGCCGTACTGGTCCAAGCGGCTCGGGAAGAGAAAGGTTCATGCCCTCCAGCTCTCTCAGCGTGGAGGGGAGCTGTGGTGCGAGCTTCTGGCGGACAAGGTCAGGATCTCTGCCCGGGCCGTGCGCTACGGCGAGGGGTTTCTCCATGTGTGAACGCGTAGGGACGGAGTGAGAGGATGGTCAAGTTCATGGTCGTGCTGTACCGGAGACCGGACGTGTCCGTGGAGGAATTCCGGGCGAACCTGCGGCAGATCCATGGGCCCATGTCCGAGCGCATCCCGGGGCTTCGGCGCTACGTCCAGAACCACGTCGCTGCCGATCCCAGCCGGGCGCATCCGGGTTGGGACGCCATCGTGGAGCTCTCGTGGGACGACTGGGAGTCGATGGAGGCCGGGTGGCGTTCTCCCGAAGGTGTGGCGGCGACCCAGCACCTGGAGGACTTCGCCGACCTTGCGCGGAGCACCTGGTCGGTCGTGGAGGAGGACGTGCGGCGGTCCTGATCCAGGTCTTTCAAACCGGGGCGACTCCAGGTAGGATGGGGCCAGTATGGCTCGCAAACAATCGGCTCCTCCGCAGTCCCCCCCTCGGGCCGAAGGCTCCTTCTGGCAGCGCAACCGCCGGGAGCTGACGTTCCTCCTCGTGTTCGTGATCCTCCTCGGCGGAGGCTTCACCCTGATCTCGCTCAACTGGGTCAATGACCACGTCATCGAGCCGTTCACCGCCGGCATCGCGCGGCTGAGCGGCGGCGCCCTGAACGTGCTGGGACAGAAGGTGTCGATGAACGGCACGGTGATCCGCAGCTCGCGCTTCTCGGTGAACATCCGCAATGGCTGCAACGGCGTCGAGGCGATGCTCATCTTCCTCGCCGCGGTGCTCGCCTTCCCCGCCACCTGGAGCTCGCGGCTCAAGGGGCTGGGGCTGGGCATCCTGGCCATTCAGGTCATCAACCTGGTGCGGGTGGTGGCCCTGTTCCTGACCGGCGTGTACTTCCCGAAAATCTTCGACACCTCGCACACGGTGATCTGGCAGACCGTCGTCATCCTCTGCGGCGTGCTGCTGTGGATCTTCTGGGCGAACCGCTTCGCCACGCCGCCTCCGGCCCGCGAGCCCGCCGCCTGATGGCGACCGAGAAGGTTGAGAAGAAGCGGCAGCGGAGCTGGGCCCTCCTGTTCGTGGGCTACGCCCTGCTCTGGGTGATTCCCGTGGCCGGGGTGTGGCTGGTGAGCACGCCGGTCTACAACCGGTTCCTCCTGGCCAGTGCCGAGAACCTGGTGCAGCTCACGGAGAGCCCGAACGTCACCAACCTGTTGCGCGAGGGCAAGCACTTCGCCGACATCCAGCGGCAGGACTTCCCTCCAGCCAAAAGCCTCGTCCATTCCTTCCGGGTGACGGACGTCCATTTCCATCTCGTGATGCTGGGCGTCCTCTTCCTGGCCGTGCCGCGGATACCCTGGCGGCGGCGGCTGGAGAACCTGGGCTGGGCGGTGCTCATCACCATCTTCTTCGACATCTTCCTCATCTTCCTCTACGTGAAGTTCACCTACGCGACACAGCTCGGGGCCTGGAGCCTCGCCCACTACGGCGCCTTCGCCCGCAACTTCTGGGGTCTGGGCAAGCACCTTTTCGACCTGCCTTTCAAGCTGGCTTTGCCGCTGTTGCTGTGGGCGGGGTTCTACGTCAAGGAGCTGATGGGGGAGATTGGGAGGCGGGAGTGAGGGTGTACACCCTCGCCTCAACATCTTCGTAGACGAGCTCGAACCAGCGCTGGAAGGCGGCGCCTTCGGGGAAGGGCAGCCCCTTGCCGGGGGACTTGGGCACCAGGAGGTGATCGGCCCCCAGGCGGCGCAGCTCGCGGTGGAGGGCCTCGGGATTGGGGCCGGCGGCGAGGACGCGCGAGTAGCTCGCCAGGCCCGTCCAGTCTCCCAGGTAGCGGCCGGCGGCGAAGTAGTTGAGGTGCTCGGCGTTCAGGGCCCAGACGGTGTAGGCCCTCCCCCGGGTGCGGTTGAGCCAGGCCACGGCGGGATAGAGGGGCAGTTTGCGGGCGAGGTACGCCTCGCGGCAAGCCGCGGTCATGGGCACAGGTCCATTGCGCTGCACCTGGTAGAGGCCATAGAGCCAGCCGGACGCCAGGCAGGCGAGGCCGAGGGCCCAGGCGAGCCGGCGGCCGGCACGGCCGAGGAGGGTGGAGATGGAGCCGGCCACAGCCAGGGCGATCAGGGGCAGCGCAGGGACGAGATAGCGGCTGTCCCGCGGCAGCCAGGTACAAAGGAAGGTATACACCGCGGCCACGGCCAGCCAGAGCCGCACCCGCCGGTCGCGCAGGATTCCCACCACCAGCAGAGGCAGGGAGGCGAGGTAGACGGGCGACAGCGGCGGGAGCCCGCCATAGGCCTGGCGAGAGAAGACCAGGTCCCAGGGCAGGCGCACGGCCCGCACCAGCCGCTCGACGAGCGTCTGCTGCGGGTGAGGGTCCGGCAACGACTGCCAGGGGTTGGCGCCGAAGAGCTGCGTGGCGTAGGGGAACAACGGGTTGCCGGTGAGGAGGAAGATCCGGAAGTACCAGGGAGCGAGGACGGCCAGGGCCACGGCGGCGAAGAGGAGGACGTCCCGCATCCGCCTCCCGCCAGGATCACGATGAGGCCGGTGACGCCCAGGAAGTAGAGGCCCAGGTATTTGACGTCCGCAGCCGTGGCGGCGAGGACGGCGGCGGCCACGAGCCAGCGGCGATCCTCTCTCATCTGGAGCCAGCGCTCCACGGCGTAGAAGCCGCCGGTGACGAAGAGGGTCAGCCCGGGCTCCACGTAGGCGGTGCCCGCGAGGTAGGCCACCAGCGGACTGCCCAGGAAGACGGCGGCGGCCAGCGGACCCGCCGCCGGCCAGGCCGGGAAGGCCCGCCTTCCCCAGAGCCCGAGCAGGAGGGCGGTGAGCAGCGTGGCCAGGACTTGCACCCCCTGCGCTACCACGTCGCGGCCGGCGAGCATCACGGCCGTGAAGAGCACCTCATTGGCCTGGGGGAAGACGGGGAAGCGCCGGTCCGCCAGATAGGGCACAGCACCCGTCTCGGCAAAGGCGCGGGCGAAGGGGAGGTGGTAGAGGGTGGCGTCGAACGCCGTGGGAGGATAGAGGGCCGGTAAGGCGAAGGGGACGATCAGGAGCAGGAGGCCCGCCCATCCCAGAGGTCCCAGGCCGCCCCGTCGCAGATCGTCCCAGGCCTCCTTCCAGACCCGCACGCCAAGGAGGTGAATTCCAACCGCGATCAGCAGCAGCGGCCAGGCCCGCAGCCAGCCGGCGAGGCCGAGGAGGAGCAGCAGGTGAGCGGCGAGGGCGAGCCCCAGAGCGATCGAGACCGCTCCCTTCTCCAGCCGGCCCTCGAAGGCGAGGCCCAGGGCGAGGGTGGCGCCGCGGCCCACGACCCAGGCCGTAGCCGTGAGCGCCAGGAGAGGCCCGAAGACTCCAGCGAAAAAAGCCAGCACCGGCTCAGCTTGTCACGGGCTGGCCGAAGGTCTGAAGCGTCAGGTCGCTCAAGAGGGGGTCGAGCGACTCCTCGGGGTCGCCGCGCTCCAGGCGCTCGCGCAGGCCGGGCGAGGCCATCAGCCGGTCGAGCAGGGCCCGCTGCACGCGCTCCTGCTGGAGGGCTTCGACGTAGGGGACGTTGGTGAAGGAGATGAGGTTGTAGAGCGGGACATAGCGGTCCGGATAGAGCTCGTTCAAGCGGCGCTCGACCTTCTTGCGGAACTGGAACTCGCGGTCGCCCACCAGGTCGCGCAGCTCGTGGAAGTGCTCCAGAGCGAGGTCGCCGATGGCGTCGGCGTTGGGCTTGCGCTGGCTCTCGAAGCAGGCGAAGGCCTGGTGCCAGTCGCCGTGGCTGGCAATGATGCAGTCGGAGAGGGCCGAGCAGTCCTCAAAGCCGGAGTTGGCCCCCTGGCCGTAGGAGGGGACGATGGCGTGGGCGGCGTCGCCGATCAGCACCACTCTGTCCTCGAAGGTCCAGGGCGAGCAGCGGACGGTGATCATCGAGGCCTCGGGGCGGCTGAAGAAATCAGAGACCAGGTTGGGCAGCAGAGGGAGGGCGTCCGGAAACTGCGTGCTGAACAGCTCCAGGAGGTCGTCCTCGGTGCGGATCGAGGAGAACGACGGCTTCTCCCCCTCGTAGGGCATGTGGAGCGAGAGGGTGAAGCTGTGGTCGAGGTTGGGGAAGCCGATGAGCATGTAGTTGCCGCGCGGCCAGATGTGGATGGCGTTGCCGGCAAGGGCCCAGTCGCCGTCCGCGGCGGGCGCCACGCTCAGCTCCTTGTAGGCCTGGTCGAGATAGGCCTGGGTGAAGTCGAAGCGCCGGGTGCGCTGCATCTGCGTGCGCACGGTGGAATGGGCGCCGTCGGCGCCGAACAGCCGGTCACCCTGAAACTCCACCAGCCCGCCCGAGCGCAGGTCGCGCAGGGCGAGCGCCGGCTGTTGGAGATCCACCTCCAGGCACTTGAGCTTGAAGTGGCAGTGCAGGGAGGGCTCCTCCAGGGCCATGCCCAGGAGCACGCGGTTGAGCTGGTTGCGCGACACCGAGTGGATGGCCTCGCGGTGGGTGCCGTAGGGCTGGTACTCCAGCTCGCCGTCGGCGCTGTGGATGACGCGGCCGTAGCAGGGCACGGCGATGGCGCGCACGCGGTCGCCCACGCCCACGCGGTCGAGGGCGGTGAAGCCCCGCTCGCAGAGCGTCAGGTTGATGGACTTGCCGGCCGGCGCCGCGGCCTCGCGGAAGTCGGGATAGCGGTCGAAGATGTGCACCTGGTGCCCCAGGCGCGCCAGGTAGATGGAAAGCAGCGAGCCCACCAGGCCCGCACCGGCTACGAGGATGGTCTCGGTCATTGGGACTCCGGCGGATCGGACGGATTGAGCTCAGAAAGACGCTGCTCGGGATGAGCCGCGGCCTCCGCCAGCAGCGCAGCATAGCGTTCGAGCAGGCGGGCGGGCTCGCCTGGGGCCAGCACTCCGGCGTCGTATCCCAGGTCCAGGCGGATGCGCTCGCCCACCTCGCGGGCGTAGAACGTGAGGGGAAACTCGAAGCCCATCTCGCCGGTCAAGAGCGGCTCGACCTCCAACCGTTGAGCGCGCAGCGGCTCGTGGTGGCCGGCGCCTCCCGAGGGCATGTTGAACATCACCCGGATCCATGGAGTGTCACCCGGATCGCGATCCGGGAGCAGCTCCTGGGCCAGCCATTCGAGGGGGGCTTCGCGGTGAGTGAAGGCGCCGAGGAAGGTGTCGCGCACGCGGCGCAGCAGCTCGGTGAAGGGTGGATCGCCGCTCAGGTTGGTGCGCAGCGCCAGCAGGTTGAGCAGGAAGCCCACGATGCCCGCCGCCTCCGGCCGGCCGCGCAGGGCCAGCGGCGTGCCCACGATCACGTCGGTTGCTCCGGTGTGCTGGTACAGCAGCGCCTCGAGGCCGGCGAGCAGGGTGACGAAGAGGGTCGCCCGCTCCCGCTGGGCGAGGGTCTTCAGGGCCTCGACCACGGGCGCGGCGAGCCAGAGAGTGCTCCGCCCCAGGGGCGCTCCCGGCCGGGGCGGCAAGGCCAGGCCGTCCGGCGGCGCGCCCGCCAGGTGGGCCCGCCACCAGGCGAGGTCGGAAGCGAGGGCGCCCGCGGCGATCCGGCGGCGCTGCCAGACGGTGAAATCCGCGGACTGCAAGGCCACCGGCGGCAGCGGCGAGGGCTCGCCGGCCGCGAACGCTCCATAGAGGGCCGCGATCTCGCGGGTCAGGAGGGCGAGCGTCCAGCCGTCGATGACGATGTGGTGCACGGCGATGAGCAGGGCGTGCGCCTCGGGGATGGTGCGTAGCAGGGCCGTGCGCAGCAAGGAGCCGCGTTCGAGGTCGAAGGCGGGCGCCGCCAGCTCCGTGGCCGTGCCCGGCGCCTCGGCCTCACGCGCGGCCAAAGGGAGGCCCGAGAGGTCGATCAGGGGCAGCCCCGAGGGAAGGAGGTCCGGAGAGGTCGCCGCCACCAGCTCCCCATCTTTGAGAGGAAACCGGCTCCACAGGGCCTCATGGCGCTCCACCACGGCGCGCACGGCGCGGGCGAGGGCTGGAAGGTTCAGGGGACCACGCAGGCCCACGGCGTAGTAGACGTTGTAGGCGGCGCTCCCGGGCCGGCCGGCGGCGAAATGCCACAGCCGCTCCTGGGCGAACGACAGGGGCGCCGGCCCGGTCCCGGACCGGGGCACGATGCGCCAAGCGTCCTCCTCCTCCGCGGCCGGCGACTCGGCGAGGCCGCCACGCAGGCGCTTCGCCAGCAGCTCGCGCTGGGCCGGCGTGAGGCGGGAGCGCCGGTCCTCGACCGTGGGCATCGCCTAGAAGCCTCCCGCCGCGCGGGCCAGCATCACGTCGACGCCCAGCACCTCGGCAGCCGAGCCCGGCTCGGTGAAGGTGACGAAGTCCTGGAATCCCGCCGCCAGCAGCTCGCGGCGCCACTGGACGGAGGAGAGCAACGGATGCAGGGGACGCCGGTCGTAGTCCTCGAAGCTGTCGAAGCCCGGCAGGAAGCCCATCGAGAAATTGTATTTGCGCTGGAACTGGGTCTCTTCGAGCAGCAGCAGGACCCCGCCCGGCGCGAGCAGGCTGCGCACGTGGCGCAGCGTCTTCTCGACGTCGCGCGTGGCATGGAGGACGTGGGCCGCGACCAGCCAGTCGCAGCTCGCGGCCGGGTAGCCCTGGGCGAGCGGGTCGGTCTCCAGGTCCAGCACCTGGAAGCGGAGGAAGGGGAACTGCGCGAAGAACTTCTTGCGCCCGAGGTCGGTGAAGAACCGGGAGACGTCGGTGTAGACGTAGACCGTGCTCGCGGCGGGCAGGAGCGGCAGCAGCGAGGCGGTCGTGCCTCCCGTGCCCGCTCCCACTTCGAGGCAGCGCAGGCGACGGCCGGCCGGCAGGGCGCGGACCTGCGCCGCGAGCACGGCGACGGCGATGCCGTTGCAGTAGCGGTAGATCGGCTGCTCGCGATAGGTCGACTCCACCGCCTTCGACGAGCCCCCCGGGAGGTAGAACTCGAGGGGGTGGGTGTCGCCGGTGAGGATGGCGGTCAGGTTGCTGGCGAAGTACTCTCGCTGCTCGTCGGTCATCAGGGCGTCGAGGGCCGGGGAGGGCACGGGCTCGCGGGCCACGTAGCCCGGACCCTGGCGGGCCAGCAGGCCCTCCTCGACCAGGGCTTCCAGCCAGCGCCGCAGCACCTTGTGGTGCTTGGGGAGGATGCCGTGCGTCGCGATCAGGGCCGCGATCGTCCACTCCTCCCCCGCCTGCTGGAACACCCCCAGGCGGCGCAGGGCGGTGCTCAGGAACGCGGCGGACTCCCGGTCGAGGGATGGCTCCTTGGCGGCGATGGCCGTCAAACCCGGTTCCTTCACCAGCCGCTGGGCCTCGCGGCTCCCGAGCGCCACCAGCTCGGCCCACAGCTCGTCGGAGACCGCGGCCGGCGCTCTGGCGTCGAGGGCGAGCTCGCTGGTGAGCGTCGCGAGGTCGTCGAGAGCGGGCGCCAGGGCCTCGGCTGGCGACGCGTCACCCGTCTTCGCTGCCGCCAGGCCCTGCAGGCGCCTGGCGAGCAACATCTGCTTCTCGGGCGACAGCTTCGCCCGGCGTTCATCGGTGGTCGGCATCAGGTCGGCTCCCGGGGGGCGGCGTCACAGCCGCTCATGCACTTCTTCGTCGGACAGGTTCTCAATCTGATCCAGGATCATACCCTCGACGACCTCGGCGAGGGCAGCCACGGTGGGCGCGTCGAAGAAGCTGCGCACCGGCAGCTCGACGCCCACCTCGGAGCGGATCTGGAAGATGACGCGGATGGCCATCAGCGAGTCGCCGCCGAGCTCGAAGAAGTCGTCGTGGAGGCCCAGCCGGTCGACGCCGAGGGCGGCGCCGCAGAGGCTCGCCAGGACCTTTTCGATCTCGGTCTCTGGCGCTACGTACTCGCGGCGCGGCTGCGGCTTTTCGTGCTCCAGGGCGGGCAGGGCCCGGCGGTCGACCTTGCCGTTGGCGGTCAGCGGCAGCGACTCGAGGAACAGGAACCCGGCGGGGACCATGTAGTCCGGCAGCCGTTCCCGCAGCCAGGCGCGCAGCTCCCCGGCGTCCAGCGCGGCCCCGGGCTCGGCCACCAGGTAGGCGGCCAGCCGCTTCTCGCCCGGCGCGCCGCCGTCGCGGGCCAACACCACGGCCTCGCGCACTTCCGGGTGGCCGGCGAGGGCGGCCTCGATCTCCCCCAGCTCCACCCGGTAGCCGCGGATCTTGACCTGCGAGTCCTCGCGGCCGAGGAATTCGATGTCGCCGCCGGGCAGGTAGCGCCCGAGGTCCCCGGTCCGGTACAGGCGCTCGCCGGTCTGCGGATGGGTGATGAAGCTCGCCGCCGTCTTCGCGGCGTCGCGCCAGTAGCCCTGGGCCAGGCCGGTGCCGCCGATGAAGAGCTGCCCCGGCACCCAGGTGGGGCGGGGCTGGAGCCGGCCGTCGAGCACGTGGAAGGTCTGGTTGAGCATCGGCCGGCCGTAAGGGATACTGCGCGCCGCCGGGTCGACCTCGCCGATGGGATGGAGGATCGACCAGATCGAGGCCTCGGTGGCGCCGCCCAGGCTCACCACCTCGACGTCGGCCGTGACGTAGGGGAGGGCGCGGATGCGCGTCCGGGAGCGAGACCGGGATCCAGTCGCCCGAGAGCATTACGAGGCGCAGGGTCCCGGGCCGGCTGGGCACGTCCGCGGGCCGCTCCCCCGCCTGCTCGGCGAGCATCTCCATGCAGCGCCGGCACCGAGTTCCAGATCGTCACGCCGCTCGCTCTCGCACCCGCTCGGCCCAGTGCGCCGGGTCGCGCCGCCGGTCCGCCGCCGGGAGGACGATGGTGCCGCCGGCCGCCAGCAGGCCGAAGACGTCGTAGACCGAGAGGTCGAAGGACGAGCGACGACAGGGCGAGCACGCGGTCCTCGCGGCCCACCCGGAAGCGGTGGTTGATGTCGAGCACGGTGTTGACCGCGCCGCGGTGATCGATCATCACGCCCTTGGGCTGGCCGGTGGAGCCCGAGGTGAAGATCACGTAGGCCAGGTCCGCCGGACCCTGGACGGGCGCCAGCGGCGCGGGCTCCTCCGCCGCGCCCGGAGCGCCGGCCTCGACGCGCAGCCGCTGGATGCCCTCCGGCCACTCGCCGCGCTCGGCGAAGCGCTCGTCGAGCCACGGCTGGGTGACGGCGATCTCCACCTCGCCGTTCTCCAGCAGGTAGCGGCGGCGGTCGGCGGGGAGGTCGGGATCGATGGGCAGGTAGGCCGCTCCGGACTCCAGCACGCCCAGCACGCCGACCACCTGCTCCCAACCCTTCTCCATCACCACCGCCACGAGGCGGTTGGGGCGGGCTCCCAGCGCGCGCAGGCGGTGGCCGAGGGCGCGCGCCTCGCGGTGCAGCTCGCGGTAGGTGAGAGTGCGGCCGGGGGCGTCCACGGCCGGCCGGTCGTCCGGCCCGGCCACCAGAGCATGGAGCAGGCCGCGGGCGGCGGCGCCGAAATCCTCGGCCGTGGCGTTGACCGCCGCCTGCTCGTCCCGCTGCGCGGCCGGCAGCAGGTCGAAGGCCTCGCTCGCCCAGGCCGCGTCGTCCGCCGCCAGCCGGCCGAGCAACTCGCGATAGGCCGCGAACATGGCCTCGATCAGGCCCGGCGGGAAGAGGTCCGCGACCACGTCCCAGTTGTAGAACAGCCGGCCGCGCTCCTCGCGCACCTGGTGGTCCAGCCACACCTGGGGGGTCTGGCTGATCTCGTAACGACCGTCGTCGCGCGGCTCCTCCTCGGCGTCGGGTCCGTCCGTCCCGTCCTGCTGGCCCTGGTTGATGACGTTGAGCGTGCTGGTGAAGACCACGGGCATGAAGGCGCGGGCGGCGCCGCCCTGGCCGCGGGCGAGCTCGCGCAGCACCCGCACGCCGCTCACCGTGCGATGGTCGAGGTCCTCCCAGAGCTGCGCCTGCGTGCGCCGGGCGCGCGCCTCGAAGCCGCCGGCCTGGGAGGTGTCCACCGCCAGCAGCGTCAGCGAGGTGAAGTCGCCGATCAGCTCGTTGACCTGCGGGTGGAGCGGCAGGCGGTTGAACAGCGTCAGGTTGATGGTGAACCGCGGGCTCTTGCTCCAGGCGGCGAGCACCTCGGAGAAGGCGGCGAGCAGCACCCCGGAGGGGGTGAGCCCTGAGCGGCTCGCCCGCTCCTTGAGGCGGCTCCAGGCCGCCCGCGGCAGGTACCCGGCGTGGCGCTCGAAGCGGGGGCGGCCGAGGGACGCGGGGCTGCGCGCGAGCGGCAGCTCGGGCGCCGGGGGAAGCTCCGCCAGACGGCCGCGCCAGTAGTCGAGGTCGCGCGCGAAGCCCGGCGTGCGCTCGTAGTCGGCGAGCGCCAGCACGTAGTCGCGGAACGACACGGCGAGCGGCGGCAGCTCGGCCGCCGGGTCGACGTAGAAGCGGACTAACTCGCGCATCAGGACCTGCCAGCTCCAGGCGTCGCCGATCAGGAAGTCGAAGCTGACGTGGAAGCGGACGACGCCGTCGAGCAGTGTGGCGCGCACCTCGAACAGCGGCCAGCGGTCGCTCGGCAGCACCTGGTGCGACATGGCCTGGCGCATCCGCTGCAGCCCGGCCTCGCGCTGCGGCCCGTCGGCGCCGCGCAGGTCGAGCACCGCGATCTCGTAGGGCGGCACGGTCTCCAGGATCTGCTGGCGGCCGTCCGGCAGCACGATGGCGCGCAGCATGTCGTGGCGCGCGACGAGCCGGCGCCAGGCGAGGGTCATGCGGTCGAGGTCGACCCGCCGCAAGTCGATCTCGGTATAGACGTGGGTGGCGACCTCGCCCATCTCGAAGACGCCGCTGCGGCCGATCCAGTAGGCCTGCTGCACGTCGGTGAGCGGGAACGGCTCGTGGCGGTGGACGGGGTCGGGGACGAGGACGGGGAGCGCCGGCGCGCCACCGGCAGCTCCCTCCTCCCCCGCCTGTTGCTGGTGCGAGCGCACCGCCGCGGCCAGGCCGGCCGCAGTGGGGATCTCGAACAGGGACTTGAGCGGCGCGTCGATGGCGAAGGCCGACCGCACCTCGGCGGTGATCTGGGTGGCCAGCAGGGAGTGGCCGCCGAGCTCGAAGAAGTCGTCGTGCACGCCGATGCCCGCGATGCCCAGGGCGCGCTCCCAGAGAGCGACGACCGCCTGCTCGACCGCGTCGGCGGGCGGCACGAAGGGGGTGGCGAGCGCGGGCCGCGCATGCCCCCGCGCGGGGGCTGCGGCGGCGGGCGCCGGAGCGGCCTCCGGCGCTGCCGCGGCCGCCATGGCCGGCGCCGGGGCGGCGGCGGCCCGCAGCAGCCGCGCCGGCTCTAGCCAGAAGCGCTGGCGCTCGAAGGGATAGGTGGGCAGCGGCACCCGGCGCCGCCGCTCGTGGGCGTGGAAGCCCTGCCAGTCGACGCGGGCGCCGGCCAGCCACAGGCGGCCGAGGGCGTGGGCCAGCGGCTCGCCGCCCCCGCTCCCGCTGTCACCGTCCTGCGGATGGCGCAGGGTGGTCACCACCGCCCGGTCGGGGGCCGCGGCCCTGACGAGGCTCGCGAGCGTGCGGCCCGGTCCCACCTCCAGGAGCACGCGCGAACGGTCCTGCAGCAGCTCGGCGGCGCCGTCGGCGAAGCGCACCGTCTCGCGCAGTTGCCGCACCCACCAGGCGGGATCGGTCGCCTGCTCGGCCGCGATCCAGGTGCCGGTCAGGTTGGCGACGTAGGGGATGCGAGGCGCTGCGAGCCGGACCTTCGCCACCTCCCGCGCGAACGCCTCCAGGATGGGCTCCATCATGGCGGAGTGGAAGGCGTGCGAGGTGTGCAGGCGGCGAGCCTCGATCCCCTGCGCCGCGAGGCTTCGGGCCAGCGCGTCGATCTCGTCGCCGGGACCGGAGGCCACGGCGAAGGCGGGGCCGTTGACGGCGGCGAGCGACAGGCCGCCGGTCAGGAGCTGCCTCGCCTCCGCCTCCGGCCGCGGCACCACCAGCATGGCCCCCGCGGGCAGTTCCTGCATGAGGCGGCCGCGGGCGGCCACCAGGGCCAAGGCGTCCTCCAGCGAGAAGACGCCCGCGAGGCACGCGGCCACGTACTCGCCAAGCGAGTGGCCGAGCATGGCCGCGGGGCGGATCCCCCACTCCCGCAGCAGCTCGGCGAGAGCGTACTCGACCGCGAACAGGGCCGGCTGGGCGAGCGCCGTCTGCTCCAGGCGCCCGGCCGCGGCCGTCCCGTCCGCGGGGAAGAGGACCGTGCGCAGGTCGAGCCCGAGGTGGGGCGCGAGCAGGCGGGCGCAGGTGTCGAGGGCGCGGCGGAAAGCCGGCTCGGCGGCGTAGAGCTCCTTGCCCATGTCCACGTATTGCGCGCCCTGGCCCGGGAAAAGGAAGACCACGGGGCGCTCGCGCTCCTCCTGGACGAGGGAGAGGAGGCGCTGCGGCTGGCGCGCGCGCAGGGCGGCGACCGCGTCCTCTCGATCGTGGCAGACCAGGGCGCGCCGGTGCTTGAAGGCGTTGCGGCCGGCTTGCAGGGTATAGGCGACGTCGGCCAGCGGCTGCTCCGGATGCTCCTCCAGGTGTTGCGCCAGGTTGTCGGTCGCCGTCTCCAGGGCCGTGGGCGTGCGCGCCGAGAGGAGCAGGAGCTGCCAGGAGCGGGAGGGGCCGGAGGGCGCGGGGGCCGGCGCCTCCTCCAGCACCACGTGGGCGTTGGTGCCGCCGATGCCGAACGAGCTGACGCCGGCCCGCCGTGGGCCGTCCCCGGCCGGCCATTCGGCGAGCGTGCGGCTGACGTAGAACGGCCCTGCCGCGAAGTCGATCTCCGGGTTCGGCTCCTCGAAGTGGAGGCTCGGCGGGATGGCGCGGTGCTGCAAGGCGAGGACGGTCTTGATCAGCCCGGCCACGCCGGCCGCCGTGTCGAGGTGGCCGACGTTGCTCTTGACCGAGCCCAGGGCGCAGGTCCCCCGCCGCCCGGCACCCACGCCGAAGCTCTTGACGAGCGCCGTCACCTCGATGGGATCGCCGAGCGCCGTGCCGGTGCCGTGGGCCTCGACGTAGCCGATCGTGTCGCCGGCGACGCCGGCGGCGGCCAGGGCCTCGGAGATCACCGCCGCCTGCCCCTCGACGCTCGGGGCCGTGAAGCCGACCTTGGCCGCGCCGTCGTTGTTGACCGCCGAGCCGCGGATCACGGCCTGGATCGTGTCGCCGTCCGCCACGGCGTCCGCCAGCCGCTTGAGGACCACCACTCCGGCGCCGCTGCCGAAGACGGTCCCCCCGGCCTGGCGGTCGAAGGCGCGGCAGTGGCCATCGGGGGAGTAGATCCCCCCCTCGTAGTAGCGATAGCCGGCCTGCTGCGGCACCTGGATCGAGACGCCGCCGGCGAGCGCCAGGTCGCACTGGTAGTCCTGGAGGCTCTGGCAGGCGAGGTGGACGGCCACCAGCGAGGTCGAGCAGGCCGTCTGCACGCTAATGCTGGGTCCCTTGAGGTTGAGCTTGTAGGAGACGCGCGACGCCAGGTAGTCCTTGTCCGTGCCGATCAGGAGCTGCAAGGGGGGCAGGGTCTGCAACAGCTCGGGATGGCTGAGCACGTGGCGGAAGAAGTAGGTGCTCGTCCCCGTGCCGCCGAAGACGCCGATGGCGCCGGCGAAGCCCTCCGGCGAGTAGCCCGCCCGCTCCAGGGCCTGCCAGCAGCATTCGAGGAAGACCCGCTGCTGGGGGTCGGTGAGCTCCGCCTCGCGCGGGTTGAAGTCGAAGAAGGCGGCGTCGAAGCTCTCGATGCCGTCGAGCACCCCGCCGGCGCGGACCAGGTGCAGATCCTCGGGCCGGCCGGCGCTCGCCTCCTCCGCCTCGCCGCCGAAGAAACGGATGGATTCGACGCCGTCGCGCAGGTTGCGCCAGAACTGGTCGACGTCGTCGGCGCCCGGAAACCGGCCGGCCATGCCGATGATCGCGATGGAAAGGTCCTGTGTGTCCGTCATGGCGGGTCAGAGCTCCTCAGATTCGTGATCGGTGGCGGCGGCGCCTAGCTGGGGGGGTCGGGGCGGGCGGCGGGCGGTGGCGGCCTCCCGGCGCCTGGCTCCCCGGTCTTGCCCCCGCTGGCGGGAGACGGGCTCCGCCTCCCCCGCGCCCCCGGCCTCCAGGTGCCGGGCGAGAGCGCGGATCGTGGGGTATTCGAACAGGGCGACCAGCGGCAGCTCGCGGTCGAGCGCTCGCCGCAGCCGGTGGTAGACCCGGACGGTGAGCAGCGAGTGGCCGCCGGAATCGAAGAAATTGTCGTCGATCCCCACCCGGTCGAGCCCCAAGAGCTCGCGCCAGATGGCGGCGATCGTCTGCTCCATCCCCGAGCGCGGCTCCTCGATCTCGGCCGGCGCGCCCCAGGCGCTGCGGTCCGGGTCCGGCAGGGCCCGCCGGTCGACCTTGCGGTTGGCGTTGAGCGGCAGGGCGGGGAGGACGACGAAGGCCCAGGGCACCATGTGCACGGGCAACTGGGCGCGCAGGAAGCTGCGCAGCTCCTCGACTCCCGGCTCGGCCCCCGGCCGGCCCACCACGTAGGCGACCAGCCGCTGCTCCTCGCCGGGCTCGCCCCGCGCCACCAGCACGGCCTCGTTCACGGCCGGATGGCGGCGCAGCGTGGCCTCGATCTCCCCCAGCTCGATGCGGAAGCCCCGCACCTTGACCTGGAAGTCCACGCGGCCCAGGTACTGGAGCCCGCCCTCCGGCCGCCAGCGGGCGAGGTCGCCCGAGCGGTAGAGCCGCGCCCCGGGCGAGGCGGCGAAGGGGTGGGGCAGGAACTTCTCGGCCGTCAGGTCGGGGCGGTTGAAATAGCCGCGGCCGAGGCCCGCGCCGCCCACGCAGATCTCGCCGGCGACGCCGGGCGGCACCGGCTCCAGGGCGGCGTCGAGGACGTAGAGCTCGACGTTGGCCACCGGCCCGCCGAGCAGGATGGGGCCGTCGCCCGCGATCTCCTCGACCGTCGACCAGACCGTCGTCTCGGTGGGCCCGTAGAGGTTCAGCAGCGTGCCCACCCGGCGCCGCAGGGCCGCGGCGAGCGACGGCGACAGCGCCTCGCCGCCGCACAGCGCCTTGAGCTGCGGCGAGCCCTCCCAGCCGGCCTCCAGCAGCAGGCGCCAGGTGGTGGGGGTCGTCTGCAGCACGGTGACGCCGGAGGCGGCGAGCCGCGCCTTGAGCCGATGGCCGTCGGCCGCGTCCTCGCGGGTCGCCATCGCGATCCTGCCGCCGACGATCAGGGGCACGAAGAGCTCCACCCACGCGGGGTCGAACGACAGCGAGGCGAGGCCCAGCACCGTGTCGTCCGGCCCCAGGCCCGAGGCCGGGACGAAGGCGGTCAGGAAGTTGGTGAGCGCGCGGTGATGGATCTGCACCCCCTTGGGCCGGCCCGTCGAGCCCGAGGTGTAGATGACGTAGGCGAGGTGGTCGGGCGTCACGGCCGGAGACGGGGCGACGGCGGTATCGGCGGTATCCGCGCCAGCCGCGGTATCCGCGATGGTGGGCCAGTCGCGGTCGAGGCACAGGCAGCGCGGCCCCCCCTCCGCCTCCAGGCGGGCGGCCAGCCGCTCCTGGGTGAGCACCAGCCGGGCGGCCGTGTCCGCCAGCATGAAGTCGAGCCGCTCGCGTGGAAAGGCCGGATCGAGCGGCACGAAGGCGCCGCCGGACTTGAAGACCCCCAGCAGGGCGACGACCATGTCGAGCGAACGCTCCATGTAGATCCCCACCAGCACCTCGGGGCCGACGCCCAGGGTCCGCAGGCAGGCGGCGAGCTGGCCGGCGCGGCCGTCGAGCTCGCTCCAGGTCAGGGTGCCCTCGGCCGCGGTCACCGCGATCGCGTCCGGCGGCATCCGCACGGCCTGCGCCGCGAAGAGCTCGATGGAAGCAGACGTCGGGGAAGCTGGCGGCCGTGTCGTTCCACTCCCAGAGGAGCTGGGCGCGCTGCGCCCGGTCGAGGAGGGGGAGGGCGGAGACCCGAGACTCCGGGTCCGCCGCCGCGGCGGCGAGGATGGCGCGGAGCTGCTCCAGAAGGCGGCAGGCCGTGGCGGGATCGAAGAGGTCGGTATTGAGCTCCAGGGTGGCCGCAAAGCCCCTCCCCTGCTCCGCGATCTCGAAGGTGAGGTCGAACTTGGCGGCGCCCACGTCGGCCAGGAAGGGGGAGAAGGCGAGCCCGGCCGCCCCCGGCGCCGGTGCCGTTGCCGCTTCCGGCGCGGCGGCGCTCTGGAAAACGAAGAGCACCTGGAAGAGCGGCGAGTGAGCGCGGTTGCGCTCCGGCGCCAGCTCCTCGACCAGCTTCTCGAAAGGCAGGTCTTGGTGAGCGTAGGCGCCGAGCGCCGCCTCGCGCACCCGGGCCAGCATCTCGCGGAAGCTCGGCTCGTGCGCGAAGTCGGCCGCCAGCACCAGGGTGTTGGCGAAAAAGCCGATGAGCCCCTCCAGCTCCACCCGGCTGCGGTTGGCCGTTGGCGAGCCCACCGCCACCGCGCCCTGGCCGGAGCAGCGGTGCAGCAGGGTGTGGAGCGCCGCGAGCAGCACCATGAAGCTGGTGAGCCCCTGGCTGCGGCCCAGCCGGCGCACCTCGTCGGCCAGCTCGGCGGCGAAGGAGGTGCCGCGGTGGGCGCCGGCGAAGCTCTGGACGGGCGGGCGCGGGCGGTCCGTCGGCAGGTCGAGCAGCGGCGGCACGCCCGCCAGCGCCTGGCGCCAGTAGGCGATCTGGGCTGCCAGCACCTCGCCGCGGAGCCAGCCGCGCTGCCAGGCCGCGTAGTCGGCGTACTGCACCGGCAGCTCCGGCAGGGGCGAGGGGAGACCGCGGGAGAAGGCGGCGTAGAGCACCGACACCTCGCGCGTCAGGACCTGCATCGACCAGCCGTCGCTGACGACATGGTGGAGGGTCAGCATCAGGACGTGCTCGCGCGCGGCGAGTTGCAGCAGGCCGGCGCGCAGCAAGGGGCCGCGCGCGAGGTCGAAGGGGCGCCTCGCCTCGCCGGTGGCGAGCCGGTGGGCCTCGGCCTGCCGCAGCGACGGCGGCAGGGCCGTGAGGTCGACGGCCGCCAGGGGGACGGGGCGCGGCGGCAGGATCTCCTGCGCCGGCTCGTCGGCGCCGGTCGTGGCCAGCCGGAAGACGGTGCGCAGTGCTTCGTGGCGGCGCACCACCTCGCTCAACGCCGCCGCCAGGGCCCGGCGGTCGAGCTCCCCTGCCAGCCGCACCGTGGACGGCATATTGTACGCGATGCTCCCGGGCTCGAGCTGAGCGAGGAACCACAGCCGCTGCTGGCCGAAGGAGAGGGGCAAGGGGTGGTCGCGCGGCACCCGCGCCAGCGGTGGCGCCGCGGACCCCGGCTCGTGGCGGGCCGCCTCCAGCCTGGCGGCCAGCCCCGCCACCGTGGAGGCCTCGAACACCGCGCGCAGGGGCAGCTCGACGGCGAACGTCTCGCGCACCCGCGAAATCATCTGGGTGGCGAGCAGCGAGTGGCCGCCGAGCGCGAAGAAGTCGTCGTGGGCGCCGATCCCCTCGACCCCCAGGACCCGCTCCCAGATCCCGGCCAGCAGCTCCTCGGCCGGCGTGCGGGGCGGCACGTACCCGGCGGCGGCGCGCGCGGCGAGCGCCGGCCGGGGGCGAGTCGCGGCGAGGGCCCGGCGGTCGACCTTGCCGTTGGGCGTCAGCGGCAACGACTCCAAAGCCATGAACGCCGACGGGATCATGTACTCGGGGAGCCGGTCGCGCAGGTGGGCGCGCAGCGCCAGGGGCGAGCAGGGCTCAGGGCCGCGGGCGACGATCCAGGCGACGAGGCTGGCGCCGTCCGGGCTCGCCATCGCCACCGCCCGCGCCACCGCCGGATGGCTCTCCAGCGCCAGCTCGACCTCCCCCAGCTCGATGCGGTAGCCGCGGACCTTGACCTGGTGGTCCGCCCGGCCCAGGAACTCGATCGCGCCGTCCGCCCGGAAGCGGGCGAGGTCGCCGGTGCGGTAGATCCGCGCTCCCGGCTGGGCCGCGAAGGGATCGGGGAGGAAGCGCTCGGCCGTCAGGTCGGCCCGGCCGTGATAGCCGCGCGCGAGACCGTCGCCGCCGATCCACAGCTCGCCAGGGATGCCCACGGGCACCGGACGCAGCCCGCCGTCGAGCAGGTAGAGGCCGGTGTTGGCGATCGGCGGCCGCCACCACCACCCGCTCGCCCAGCCACACCCGTCGGGCCGCGGACCAGATCGTGGTCTCGGTGGGACCGTAGAGGTTCCAGACCGACTCGGACCGCGCGCACAGCTCGGCCGCCAGCCGCTCCGGCAGGGCCTCGCCGCCGCACAGCACCTTGATCCCCCCGGGGAGCTCCGCGCCGCCGCGCCAGCCCGCGTCGACGAGCAGGCGCCAGGTGGCCGGGGTCGCCTGCATCGCCGTCGCTCCCGACTCCTCGAGCAGCGCCAGCAGCCGCGCGCCGTCGCCGGCGACCTCGCGGCTCGCCAGCTCGATGCGCGCCCCCACCAAGAGCGGCAGGTAGAGCTCGAGGCCGGCGATGTCGAAGGAGAGGGAGGTCACGGCGAGCAGCACGTCGCCGGCGGCGAGGCCGGGCGTCCCGCTCATCGACTGCAGGAAGTTGACGAGCGCGCCGTGGGTGACCTCGACGCCCTTGGGGCGGCCGGTGGAGCCGGAGGTGTAGATGACGTAGGCGAGGCTCTGCGCGCCGCCCTGCGAGGCCGCCAGGGGCTCCTCGCCCTCTCCCATCTCCGCGTCCAGGTCGACGACCGTGGCGCCGCCGTGGCGCAGCCCGGGCGGCGTCGCGCCGTCGGCCAGCAGCAGCGAGATCCCGGCATCCGCGAGCACGTAGGCCAGGCGCTCCTCCGGGTAGTAGGGATCCATGGGCACGTAGGCGGCTCCCGTGCGCCACACCCCCAGCAGCGCGACCAGCATCTCCGGCGACCGCTCCAGGCAGACGCCCACCCGCGACTCGGGGCCCGCTCCCAGGCGGGCCAGCTTCCCCGCCAGCCGGCCGGCGCGCGCCTCCAGCTCCCGGAAGCTGAGCCGCCGGCCTGCGCACGCGATGGCGATCGCCTCCGGGTCCCGTTGCGCCCGCGCCGCGATCAGCTCATGGACGCGGGCCCGCCGCCGGTAGGCCGCCGCCGTGTCGGACCACTCGGCGGCGACCTGGTGCTGCTCGGCCGCGGGCAGGAGGGGGAGGTCGGAGAGGCGCTCGTCCGGCCGCCGGACGATCCCGGCGAGCAGGGTCTCCAGATGGGCCGCCATGCGCCGCACGCGCACGGCATTGAACAGGTCGGTGTTGTACTCGAAGGCGCCGGCGATGCGTCCGGGGGTCTCGTCCAGGGTGAGGGTGAGGTCGAAGAGCGACCTGCCGGTCTCGACCGGCAGGGACTCCATGCGCAGCTCCGCGGCGCCTCGGGCCTCGGCCGGCGGCAGGCTCTGGAAGGCGAAGAGCACCTGGAAGATCGGCGTATGGGCCAGGTCGCGGCTCGGCTGCAGCTCCTCGACCAGCCGCTCGAAGGGCAGGTCGGGATGGGCGAAGGCTCCCAGGGTCGTCTCCCGGACCCGCGCCAGCAGCTCGCGGAACGAGGGGTTGCCCGCCAGATCGCAGCGCAGCACCAGGGTGTTGAAGAAGAGGCCGATCAGCCCCTCGGTCTCCACCCGGTCGCGGTTGGCGACCGGCGTGCCCAGGACGACGTCGTCGCGGCTGCTGTAGCGGTGGAGCAGGGCGGCGAACGCCGCGAGCAGCACCATGAAGGGGGTCGCCTTCTCGCGCTGGCCCAGCTCCTTGAGGGCGGCCACCGTGTCGCCCGGCAGAGCCACGGCCTGACGGGCGCCGCGGAAGGTCTGTGACTCGGGTCGCGGCCGGTCGGCGGGGAGCTCCAGGACGTCCGGCAGGTCCGCGAGCTGGTGGCGCCAGAACGCGAGCTGCGGCGCCAAGGTTTCGCCGTCGAGCCACCGGCGCTCGGCGAGGCAGAAATCGGCGTACTGCACCGTCAACTCCGGCAGCGGCGAGGGCACGCCCAGGCGGAAGGCCCGGTACGAGGCCGTCAGCTCGCGCATCAGGACGCCCAGCGACCAGCCATCGGCCACGATGTGGTGAACGGCGAAGGCGAGGATCCGCTCCTCGGGCGCGAGCCGCAGCAGCACGGCCCGCAGCAGGGGGCCGGCGGCGAGGTCGAACGGCCGGCGCACCGTGGAGAGCGCCAGGGCCCGGGCGGCCCGCCGCCGCTCCTCCTCGGGCAGGCCGGCGAGGTCGACGACCGGCAGCGGGACCGGCGTGGGCGGGCCCACCCGCTGCACGGGCCTGCCCGCGAGCGCAGGGAAGGCCGTGCGCAGGCTCTCGTGGCGGGCGACGACCGCGGACAGCGCCCGGCCGAGGCAGACCTCGTCGAGCGGCCCCTGAAGGCGGACGGCGCCCGGCAGGTTGTAGAACGGGTTGCCCGGCTCGAGCTGGTCGAAGAACCAGAGCCGCTGCTGGGCGTAGGAGAGGGGGAAGTCGCCGAGGCTCTGCTGGCGCGGCAGGATCACCGGCCGCGGCGCCTCTCCCTTGAGCTTCTTGAGCTGCCGCAGCAGCAGCTCGCGCTTGGCTGGCGAGAGGTTCTCGAGACGGCTCGCAAGCTCAATCATGGGACGCCTCGGGAACCGTCTCCAGCAGCAGTTGCTCGCTGACGAGCAGGGCTTCGGCCTCCTCGTCGGAGAGGTCCTCCAGCCGGGCCAGCATGTCGTCCAGCGCGCCGCCCTCCGCCGCTCTGCGGGTCTCGCCCTCGAGGATGCGCACGGCCAGGAGCGCCACGGTCGGCGCGTCGAAGACGGCGCGCAGCGGCAGCTCGCAGCCCAGCGCCTGGCGCAGCCGCGACAGCACCTGGAGGGCGAGCAGCGAGTGGCCGCCCAACTGGTGGAAGTCGTCGTGGATCCCCACCGGCTGGATGCCGAGGACGTCCTCCCAGATGCCGGCGAGCACCTGCTCGGTCTCCGTGCGCGGGGCGACGTAGGGCGTCGCGAGATCGGGGCGGGAGTGGCTCGCCGGTCTGGCGGCTGGGGCCGCCGGCGCAGGTTTCGCCGCCGCTTCGCGTTCGCGGCCGACCGGGAGGGCAGCCGGCATCAGGCTCTCAAGCGGTCGGGTGGAGACCGCCAGGCGCGAGAGACCGCTCGCCACCGCGCGGTCGAACACCTCCAGTCCTTCGGCAGTGAGCAGCCCGTCCCGCAGCTCGTGCCGGGCGCTGTCGACCGCCATGCCCACCTCGCGCCAGCGGTCCCAATTGATGGCGAGCACCGGCGCGCGGCGGGCGGCGGCAAAGGCGTCCAGGAAGGCATTGGCGGCGCAGTAGTCGACCTGGCCGATGCCGCCGACGACCGAGGCCAGAGAGGAGCAGAGCACGAAGAGGTCGAGGGGAGCGTCCGCCACCACCGGCGCGAGCACCGACTCCAGGACGAGCGTGCCGCGGACCTTCGCCCGCAGCACCCGCGCCGCCTCCTCCCGCTCCTTGAGTTGGATCAGGCCGCCGCCGGGCACGCCCGCAGCGTGGATCACTCCGTGCAGAGCGCCGAATCGCTCGATCGTCCGCTGGACGGCGGCGCGCAGGGCCGCCTCGTCGGCGACGTCGGCGGCGAGCACCAGTACCTCTGCCCCCAGGCTTTCCAGGACCTTCAGGCGCTCCGAGCCCGCCGGCAGCTCCGCGCGCCCCACGAGGGCGAGACGGGCCCTCGCCGTGCGGGCGAGATGCTCGGCGAGAGCGAGACCGACGCCGCTCGTGCCGCCGGTGACGAGGACCACGCCGCCCTCCCGCAGGCCGCCGCGGCCCGCCGCCTCCAGCCGCACCGGCGCGAAGCGCTGCACCCAGCGGCGACGGCCGCGCAGGGCGACGACCAGGTCCTCCGGCGGCTGCAGCAGCTCGGCCGCGAGCCGGTCGAGCAGCTCCTCCCGCCGCGGCTGACCCGCAGGCGGCAGCACGACGTCGACGGCGCGGGCCCGCACTCCGGGTACTCGCGGGGGATGACGTGGACCGGGCCCAGCAGCAGGGCCTTCCCGGGGCTCAGGGCCTCGTCGCCCGCGACCTCCACGAGGCCATCTGGCCACCACGGTGAGCTCCAGCGTCCGCGGGGTCTCCGCCGCCGCCTCGCTCGCCTCGGCCAGGGCCTGGGCCAGCCAGAGGAGGCTGTAGAAGGCCGACTCCTCCGGGCTTTCCAATCCGGCGAGGCCGTCCGGTGCCTCGCCTCCTGGCGTGACACATCCCAGGTGGACGATGCGCGACGGGAGGGCGACTGCCGCAGCTCCGCAGCAGCATCCGCAGGTGGTCTCCGGCGATCGCGCGGCAGCCTCGCGCCAGGACGCCGAACTCGTCCCTGCCGCGCCAGCCGCTCTGCCAGCGTCGACGCGCCGAGCCCGCAGCCGTCGGCGAACACCAGCCAGCGCTCCGCTCCCGGCGGCGGCAGGGTCCTGGCCGGCAGCACCGGACTCCTGCCAGGCCGGCGCCGTAGAACCAGTCGGCGAGGTCGGGCCGGCGCTGCGCCGCCTGCCACCGGGCGGCAGGCGCGGTGGCGGCGGCCGCCGGCGGCTCGATCCAGTAGCGCTGGCGCTCGAAGGGATAGGTCGGCAGCGGCACCCGCCGGCGCCGCTCGCCGGCGTGGAAGCCGCTGCCAGTCGACCTCGACGCCCGCCAGCCAGAGCCGGCCGAGCGCCGCCAGCAGGAACGGCCTCGTCCGAGCCCGCGTCGCCGCGGGTGCGCGCAGCGACGAGACGCGGCCGCGCGCTCCCGGCGCGCCTGCTGCCGGGCCGAGGCTGCGCCAGCGTGCGGCCGGGCCCGACCTCGAGCAGCACCGCGCCCCGGCTCGCGCAGCAGCTCGCGCCAAGCCGTCGGCGAAGCGCACCGGCTGCCGCAGGTGGCGCGCCCAGTAGCCGGGTCGGTCGCCTGCGCGGCGCGTGATCCAGGTGCCGGTGACGTTCGAGAGGTAGGGGATGCGCGGCGGCTGCAGCGCGACGCGTCGCGCCAGCGCTCGCGCGAAGGGCGCCAGCGACCGGCGTCCATCATCGCGCGAGTGGAAGGCGTGCGAGGTCGTGCAGGCGCCGGCACGTCGACGCCCGCGCGCCGCGAGCCGCGCCTCGAGCGCGCTCGACGGCCGCCGGCCGGCCCGGCGACCACGCACAGCGGCGGGCGCGTTGACCGCCGCGAGCGACGAGGCCGGTCGCCGAGCAGCGGCGCGAGCCTCCGCCTCGGGCAGCGGCACGGCGAGCATCGCGCCCGGCGGCAGCGCCTGCATCAGCCGGCCGCGCGCGGCCACCAGGCGCAGCGCGTCCTCCAGCGAGAAGACGCCGGCCAGGCAGGCCGCGACGTACTCGCCGAGGCTGTGGCCGAGCATCGCCTGCCGGCCGCACGCCCCAGCGCCATCCAGCAGCCGGGCCAGGGCGTACTCGACGACGAACAGCGCGGGCTGGGCGAGCGCCGGTCTGCTGCAGCCGCGCGGCCGCCGCCTCGTCCGTCGCCGGCTCGGGTAGAGCAGCGTCGCGCAGGTCGAGCCCGAGGTGCGGGCGCAAGCAGCTCGGCGCAGCGGTCGACCTCGCGCGCGGAAGACCGGCTCGCGCTCGGTAGAGCTCGCGCGCCCATGCCGGCGTACTGCGCGCCCTGGCCGGGGAACAGGAACGCGACCGGCGCGGCGCCTCGCTCCGGCGGCGCCGGTCGAGCACGCCGCCGCGGATCGCGCGTCCGCCAGCGCCGCGCGCCGCCTCGGCGACGTCGCGGCACGACCAGCGACGCGGCGGTGCGCGAACGCGCCGGCGGCCCGACCTGCAGCGTGTAGGCGACGTCGGCCAGGTCGGCAGCTCCGGGTGCTGCCGCAGGTGCGCGGCCAGGCTGGCCGGTCGCCGCGTCGAGCGCGGTCGCGCGTGCGCGCCGAGAGCGACCAGGAGCTGCCACGGCGCGCGACGGCGCCGGACGGCGCCGGCGGCGGGCGCCTCCTCGAGCACGACGTGGGCGTTGGTGCCGCCGATGCCGAACGAGCTGACGCCGGCCCGGCGCGGCGCCGCCGTCCGCGCGGCCAGTCGGCGCAGCGCGGTGTTGACGTAGAACGGGCTGTCGGCGAAGTCGATCTGCGGGTTGGGCTGCTCGAAGTGGAGGCTCGGGCGGGATCTGCCCGTGCTCGCAGCGCCAGCACGGTCTTGATCAGCCGGCGACGCCGGCCGCGGCGTCGAGGTGGCCGATGTTGGTCTTGACCGAGCCGATGGCGCAGAAGCCCGCTGCGCGTCCGTGCCGGCGCGGAACGCCTGGGTCAGCGCGGCGACCTCGATCGGGTCGCCGAGCGGCGTGCCGGTGCCGTGCGCCTCGACGTAGCTGATCGTGTCCGGGTCGACGCCGGCGAGCGCCGAGCGCCGCGGCGATCACCTCGGCCTGGCCGTCGACGCTCGGGCGCGGTGAAGCCGACCTTGGCGCGCCGTCGTTGTTGATCGCCGAGCCGTGGATCACCGCGTGGATCGGTGTCGCCGTCGCGCGAGCGCGTCGGCCAGCCGCTTGAGCACCACGACGCCCGACGCCGTTGCCGAAGACCGTGCCCCGCGCCGCGGCGTCGAAGGCGCGGCAGTGGCCGTCGGGCGAGAGGATGCCGCCCTCCTGGTAGAGGTAGCCGGCCGTCTGCGGCGACGTGATCGACGACGCCGCCGGCCAGCGCCATGTCGCACTCGCCGGTCGAGCAGGCTCTGGCAGGCCAGGTGGACCGCGACCAGCGAGGTCGAGCAGGCGGTCTGCACGGTGACGCTCGGGCCCGCGCAGGTTCAGCTTGTAGGACGACGCGGGTGGCCAGGAAGTCCTTGTCGTTGCCGATGCACGACCTGGCAGTCGCCGACCGGCCGCGACCAGCTCCGGGTTGCGCGAGCAGGTTGCAGCAGGTAGCGTGTTCGATGCTCGACGCCGGCGAAGACGCCGATCGGCGCCGGCGTAGCGCTCGCGGGTCGTAGCCGGCGTGCTCCAGCGCCTCCCAGGCGCACTCCAGGAAGAGGCGCTGCTGCGGGTCCATGATCTCGGCCTCGCGCGGGCTGATAGCCGAAGAAGCGGCGTCGAACAGCTCGACGCCGTCGAGCACGCCGCCGCGCCTTGACGTAGCGCGGGTCGGCGCAGCAGCGCGCGGGCGACGCCCGCGGCCGCGCAGCTCCTCGTCGCTGAAGCAGCGCGATCGACTCGACGCCGTCGCGCAGGTTGCGCCAGAACTCCTCGACGTCCGCGGCGCCCGGGAAGCGGCCGGCCATGCCGACGATGGCGATCCCGCTCCGGCCGCCCGTCGCCCTGCGCCGCTGCTCGCGGCCACGCCGCGTGCCGCGGCCGGCGCGGCGTCTCCGCCTGCTCCGGCCGGTCGCGCCAGGTGGCGCGCCAGCGCGCGCGACGGTCGGGTAGCGGAACAGGTCGACGACCGGGACCTCGCGGTCCGAGCGCGCTCGCGCAGGCGCGCGTGCACCTGGACGAGCAGCAGCGAGTGGCCGCCGAGGTCGAAGAAGTTGTCGTCGACGCCCGACCTGCTCGAGCCCCAGCACCTCGCGCCAGATCGCCGGCGATCGTCTGCTCCAGCCCGCGTGCGCGGCGCGCACGCGGCGCGCCGGCGCGCCGGCCGGCGCTCCGGGCGCCGGCAGGGCCTTGCGGTCGACCTTGCCGTTCGGCGTGCAGCGGCAGGCGCCGGCAGCGGCACGAAGGCCGCCGGCACCATGTACTCGGGCAGGCTCGCGCGCAGGCAGCCTGCGCAGCTCGTCGGCCGTCCGCGGCGTCTCGCCGACCGAACGTAGGCGACCAGCACGCCGCGGCTCGCCGGCGCGTCCTCGCGCGCACGCCACCACGGCCTCCGCGCACCTCGGATGGCGGCGCGAGCGGCGGCCTCGATCTCGCCGAGCTCGATGCGGAAGCCGCGGATCTTGACCTGGTGGTCGATGCGGCCGAGGAACTCGCAGCACGCCGTCCGCGCAGCTAGCGCACCAGGTCGCCGGTGCGGTAGAGGCGCGCCCCCGGCTCCGCGGCGAACGGGTCGGGCACGAAGCGCTCGGCGGTCAGGCCGGCCGGCCGAGGTAGCCGCGGGCCAGGCCGGCGCCGCCGATGTACAGCTCGCCCGGCACGCCCAGCGGCACGGGCTCCAGCTCGCGGTCGAGCACCAGCAGGCGCCGTGCTCGCGATCGGCCGGCCGATGGGCACCGTGCTCCCCGCCGGCAGCGGCGCGCAGGTCCAGGTGGCGGCGTCGATCGCCGCCTCGGTCGGGCCGTAGATGTTCTGCAAGGCCGCACCCGGGAACTGCTCCGCGAAGCGCGCCGCGAGGTCGGCCGGCAGGGCCTGGCCGCCGGCGAAGAGCAGCCGCAGACCGGCGGCAGCTCCTCGAGCCCTTCCTGCTCCAGGAAGGCCTCCAGCATGCGGCGGCGCGAGGTCGGTGATGGTCACCCCCTCGCGCGCCACGATGCGCCACGAGGCCGGCGAAGTCCTGCTGGCCGCCGGGCGGCACCGGCACCAGCCGCGCGCCCGAGAGCAGGGCGCCGAAGATCTCCCAGATCGAGGTGTCGAAGGCTGAGAGGCGATGTTCTGGAGCACGCAGTCGCCGGGCGTCAAGGCGAAGCGGGCGCAGGCGCCAGAGCAGGGTGCTACAGGCCGCGCGGTGCGGAGACCATCACCCCCTTGGGCCGGCCGGTCGAGCCCGAGGTGTAGATCACGTAGGCCAGATGGTCGGAGAGGGCGCCGCCCGGAAGGTTGCCGCCGGGACCCTCCCGGAACAGGGGATCGGGCGAGATCGCCTCGAGGCCCAGCGCCGCGAGCCCTGCCGCCAGGCGCTCGTCGGCCAGCACGCACCGCACGCCGCCGTCGTCCAGCATGAAGGCGGTGCGGTCCGCCGGCGTAGCTCGGGATCGAGGGGGAGGTAGGCCCCGCCTGCCTTGAGCACCCCGAGGAGGGCCGCGATCAGCCCGGACGAGCGGTCCATGCAGAGGCCGACCACCGAGTCCGGCCCCACTCCCATCCCCCGCAGGTGGCGGGCCAGCCGGTTGGCCCGGCGGTCGAGCTCGCCGTAGGTCAGCCCGCTCCTCGCCCCAGACCAAGGCCGGACGCTCGGGCCCGTTCTCCACCTGCGCCTCGAACAGACGGTGCAGGAGCGGCTCGGCGGCCGGCGCGGCCTCGCCCGCGTCCAGTCGTTCCATCCCAGGAGCACCTGGTGGCGCTCGCCCGCGGTGAGGAGCGGCAGGGTGCGAGACGGCGCGCTCGGGCGTCGGCCACCGCCGCGGCGGCCAGCGGTAGCGAGCCGAAGGCGCGGAGGCGCCGACGGTGGTGGCGTCGAACAGGTCGACGCTGTACTCCAGCGACAGCGTTGAGCCACCCCTCGCCGTCGGGTGGCGGCCAAGGCGAGGTCGATCCTCGCCTGGGCGAAGCTGGTCGGCAGGCGCGAGAGGCGCAGTCCGGCCGGCTCCGGCGCCCCGCCCGCGGCCGCCGCCTGCAGCGGCGAGCATCACCTGGAACAGCGGCATGTGGCCGAGCTGCCGCTCCGGCTGCAGCTCCTCGACCAGCCGCTCGAACGGCAGGTCCTGGTGGCCGAAGGCTCCGAGGGCGGTCTCCCGCACCCGTCCCAGGAGCTCGCGGAAGGTCGAGCCTGCCCGCCAGGTCGACGCGCAGCACCAGGGTGTTGACGAAGAAGCCGATCAGCCCCTCGATCTCCGGCCGGCTGCGGTCGCCACCGGCGATGCCCACCAGCGAGGTCGTCCTGCCCCGTGTGCGCGGCAGCAGCAGCCTGCGAACACGGCGAGGAGGGCCATGAACAGGGTCGCGCCCTCGCGCCGGGCGAGCGCGAGCAGACCGGCGCTCAGCCGCGGCGGGGAGGGCCAGGGGCACGGTCGCCGCCGCGGAAGCTGCGGATCGCCGGCCGCGGCCGGTCCGTCGGCAGCTCCAGCACCGGCGGCCGCGCCGGCCAGGCGCTGCCGCCAGTAGGCGAGCTCGCTCGGCGAGCGCCGCCCCGCGCAGCCAGGCGCGCTGCCAGACGGCGTAGTCGCGCGTAGCGGCACGCGGCAGCTCGGGCAGCGCTGCCTGGCCGGCCTGTAGAGCGGCGACAGCTCGCGGATGAGACGCCAGCGACCAGCCGTCGCTGACGATGTGGTGCAGCGGTGAGGAGGAGCCGCGTGGTCCTCGGCCCCAGGCGCAGCAGCGAGACGCGGCAGCAGCGGCCCGCGCTCGAGGTCGAAGGGGCGCGATGCCTCCTCGCGCGGCAGCCGCGCGCGACCTCGGCCTCCCGCGCCTCGTCCGGCAGGTCGCCAGGTCGGCCAGGGGGATGGGCGCCGGCGGCGCGGCGGCAGGATCGCCTGCACCGGCTCGCCCCTCCTCGTGCGCGCAGAGAAGACGGTGCGCAGCGCCTCGTGGCGGCGCACCACCTCGGCGAGGGCCCGCGCCAGCGCCGCGAGCGTCCAGGCGGCCCCGCGAGCCGCAGCGCCGCCGGCAGGTTGTAGGCGGCGCTGCCCGGGCTCGAGGCGGTCGAGGAACCAGAGCCGCTGCTGGTGAAGGAGAGCGGGTAGCCTCGGCGTCCGGCCGGCGCGGGATGAGCTCCTCCCGCGTCGAGGCGAGCCCCTGCTCGCGCCGCAGAGCGCGGAGCAACTCCAGCCGCTTGCCCGAGAGGGTGAAGCTCCCCTCGCTCAAGAGACCTCCTCGACGGAGCCGTTCTGCCGCATCAGCAGGGCGTCGATCTCGTCGTCCGACATCCGCAGCAGCTCGATCACCAGGGCCGCGGCCCGCTCCAGCTCCTCGGAATCGGGAACGTGGCGCAGCAGCCCAGCGGCCAGACCCGCGACCGTGGGCGCCTCGAAGAGGCGGCGCAGGGGCACGTCGATCTCCAGCGTCTCGCCGATCCTCGCCACCACCGGGTGGCGAGCAGCGAATGGCCGCCCAGGGTCGAAGAAGTTGTCGTGCGATCCCCACCCGCTCCACCCGCAGGACCTCGGCCCAGACTCCCGCCAGCAGCTCCTCGCAGCGCGGTGCGCGGCGCCACGTAGATGGCCGCCGAGGTCCCGCCGGCTCGCCCTCGGGCGCAGGCAGGGCGCGGCGGTCCACCTTGCCGTTGGGGGTGAGCGGCAGCGCGTCGAGCAGCACGACGAGGCCGAGGGCACCATGTAGTCGGGCAGCGCGTGCGGCCAGGCGTCGCGCAGCTCGGCGACGGAGCCGCAGGCTCCGCGGCCGGCGCGGCACGAGGTAGGCCACCAGCCGGCGGTCGCCCGGCTCGTCGCTCGCGCGCCACCACCACGGCCTCGCTCGACCTCGGGCTGGGCTCGAGAGCCGCCTCGATCTCGCCCAGCTCGATGCGGAAGCCGCGCACCTTGACCTGGTAGTCGGCGCGGCCGAGGATACTCGAGGGCGCCGTCCGGCCGGAGCGGGCGAGGTCGCCCGTGCGGTACAGGCGCGCGCCCGGCGCCGTGCGCGAACGGATCGGGGACGAAGCGCTCGGCGGTCAGCTCGGGCCGGCCGCAGGTAGCCGCGCGCCAGCCCGTCGCCGCCGATGCACAGCTCGCCGGCGACGCCCAGCGGGACCGGCCGCAGCGCCCCGCCGAAGTCACCCAGCAGATACGGCCGGTGTTGGCGATCGGGCGGCCCGACGCCAGCCCGCTCCCCGGGCCGCACCCGGCTGGGCCGCGGACCAGATCGTGGTCTCCGTCGGGCCGTAGAGGTTCCACACCGCGTCCGACGCGCCAGGAGAGCTGCCGCGGCCAAGCGCGTCGGGCAGGGCCTCGCCGCCGCACAGCACCGCGAGCCCATCGCCATCGCCACCCTGCCACCCGGCCTCGATCAGCAGATGCCAGGTCGCCGGCGTCGCCTGCATCGCGGTGGCCCCCGAAGCGCGCAGGAGCGCCAGCAGGCGGGCGCCGTCGCCAGCCTCCTCGCGGCTCGCCAGCTCGATCCGCGCTCCCACCATCAGGGGCAGGAACAGCTCCAGCCCCGCGATGTCGAAGGAGAGGGAGGTCACGGCGAGCAGCACGTCGCCCGCGGCGAGGCCTGGCTGCACGCTCAACGACTGCATGAAATTCACAAGCGCTCCGTGCGGAATCTCTACGCCTTTGGGGCGTCCCGTTGATCCGGAGGTGTAGATCACGTAGGCGAGATTCTCCGGCCTCAGGCGCGTTTTCAGTTTCCCAGTGCCACTGAGATCTACGTCATCCTGATCCATCCGGACCACTCGGGCGGCGGCGCGCAGGCTCTCGGGGGCCGCTTCATCGGCGATCAGCAGGGAGATCCCCGCGTCCTTCAGCATGTAGACCAGACGATCCTCCGGATAGGAGGGGTCCATGGGCACGTAGGCGGCCCCCGCCTTCCACACGCCGAGGAGGGAGATCACCATCTCGGGCGAGCGCTCGAGGCAGATCCCCACGAGCGTCTCGGGCCCGGCGCCCAGGCCGGCCAGGGTCTCCCCCAGCCGGTCCGCGCGATCGTCCAGCTCTTTATAGGTGAGCCGGCGCGCGCCAAAGGTGACGGCCACGGCCTCCGGCGTGCGCGAAGCCTGCGCCGCGATCAGCTCGGGGAGGCAGGCGCCGCGATCGAAGTCGGCAGCCGAGTCGGACCACTCCACGCTCACCTGGTGGCTCTCGGCGGGCGAGAGGAGCGGCAGCACGGAGAGGGGGAGGTCCGGCTGCGCCGCGACGCCTGCGAGCAGGCTCGTCCAGTGGCCGGCGAGCCGCTCGATGGTGGTGGCCTCGAAGAGGTCGGCGTCGTACTCCAGGGTGCCGGCGAAGCCCCGGCCGGCGTCGCGCAGCGCCAGCACCAGCTCGAACATGGCCGATCCCCGCTCCGTCTCCACGGGCAGCAGGCTGAGGCCGGGCAGCTCGATGCCCTTCTGGGGCACGTTCTGCATCTGGAACATGACCTGGAACAGGGGGTTCACGGCCAGGTCCCGCTCGGGCTGGAGCTCCTCCACCAGGCGCTCGAAGGGGAGGTCCTGATGGGCGTAGGCGTCGAGCGCCATGGTGCGCGTGCGCGCCAGCAAGGCGAGGAAGGAGGGGTCCCCGGCCAGGTCGGCGCGCAGCACCAGGGTATTGGCGAAGAAGCCGATCAGCCCTTCGAGCTCCAGCCGTTCGCGGTTGGCGATGGGCGTGCCGATGGCGACGTCGCCCTGGCCGGTGTAGCGGTGGAGCAGGGTGGCGAAGCCGGCGAGCAGGGTCATGAACGGGGTCGCCTGGCCGCGGCGCCCGAGGTCGCGCAGGGCCTCTCCCAGGGGCTCAGGCAGGGCGATCCGCCGCCGCCCCAGGGGCGCGGCGCGGCCGGCCCGGCGCGGCCGGTCGAAGGTGAGCTGCAGGACCGGCGGCAGCTCCGCGAGCTGCACCTTCCAGTAGGAGAGCTGGGCGTCGAGCACCTCGCCCTGGAGCCAGCTCCGCTGCCAGGCCGCGAAGTCCGCGTACTGCACGGCCAGGGGTGGCAGGGACGGGACCGATTCCTCGCGGCCGGCGCGATAGAGGGCCGCGACCTCACGGACGAGGATGCCGAGCGACCAGCCGTCCGCCACGATGTGATGGAGGGTGAAGCCGAACAGGCTCTCCTCCTCGTCGAGGGTAACGAGGACGGTGCGCAGCAGCGGGCCCCGCGCCAGGTCGAACGGGAGCCGTGCCACCTGGCCCGCCACCCGGCGGGCCTCGCCCTCCCGCAACGCCGCCGGCAGGGCGCGGAGGTCGACCCGAGGCAGGGGGACCTCGGCGGGAGGTGCGATGACCTGGAGCGGCCGGCCATGGGAGCTGGCGAAGGCGGTGCGCAGGACCTCGTGGCGCTCCACGACCTGGCTGAGAGCAGCCGCGAGGCTGGCCACGGCGAGTTGTCCGCGCAGCCGCACGGCGGTGCCCAGGTGGTAGGCCGTGCCCGCGGCCTCGAGCTGGTCGAGGATCCACACCCGCTGCTGCGAGAACGACAGCGGGAGCTCGCCGTCGCGGGGGATGGGGACGATGGGCGGCGCCTCGAAGCCGGCTTCAGCCGTCCGGAGCTGCTCGACGACGCGGGCGAGCCCCGCGAGCGTCGGCGCCTCGAAAATCCGGCGCAGGGGGAGCTCCACGCCGAAGGCCTCGCGCACCCGGGCGACCACCTGGGTGGCGAGCAGCGAGTGGCCGCCGAGATCGAAGAAGTCGTCGTGGACGCCCACGGCTCCGCGGCCCAGCACCTGCTCCCAGATTCCGGCCAGCACCTCCTCGGCAGGGGTGCGCGGCGCCACGGCGCCGCCGGCTTCCGAGACCGGGGCCGGCAGGGCCTTGCGGTCCACCTTGCCGTTGGGCGTCAGCGGCAGCTCGGCCAGGAACACCCAGGCCGTGGGGATCATGTATTCCGGCAGGCTCTGCCGCACCCAACTCCTCGCAGCTCGTCCGCCAGCTCCGCTCCTGCTCGCCGCGGTACCACGTAGGCCACCAGACGCCGGTCGCCCGAGGCCTCCTCCCGCGCCACCACCACGGCCGCGGCGACCTCGGGATGGCGGGCCAGCGCGGCCTCGATCTCTCCCAGCTCGATGCGGAAGCCCCGCACCTTCACCTGGGTGTCGATACGGCCCAGGCATTCCAGCCGGCCGTCCGCACGGTACCGCGCGAGGTCTCCCGTCCGGTAGAGACGCGAGCCCGTGCCGAACGGATCGGGCACGAACCTCTCCGCCGTCAGCTCCGGACGCGCCAGATAGCCACGCGCCAAGCCCGCGCCACCCAGCAGCAGCTCGCCCGGAACGCCCACCGGCGCCGGCTGACCCGCACCGTCGAGCACGTACGCCTCGGTGTTGGCGATCGGCTTGCCGATCAGGATCGGTCCCTCGCCGCGGATCTCTTCCACCGTCGACCAGACCGTGGTCTCGGTCGGTCCGTAGAGGTTCCACAGCGATCCGACCCGCTGCCCCAGGCTGGCGGCCAGCACCGGCGACAGCGCCTCGCCGCCGCACAGCGCCTTCAAGCCTTCCCCACCCTGCCAGCCCGATTCGAGCAGCAGGCGCCAGGTGGCCGGGGTGGCCTGGAGCACGGTCGCCCCGGATTCGGCGATCAGCTCCTGGAGCCGCTGGCCATTCGCCGCCTCCTCGCGGCTCGCCAGCACCACGCGGCCTCCCACCACCAGCGGCAGGTACAGCTCCAGACCTGCGATGTCGAACGACAGCGAGGTGACGGCCAGAAGCGTGTCGTCCGCTCCGAAGCCCGGCGTCTCCGCCATCGAAGCCAGGAAATTGCTGAGCGCGCCGTGGGGGATCTGCACGCCCTTGGGCCGGCCTGTCGAGCCTGACGTGTAGATCACGTAGGCTGCGTTGTCCTCTCCCACGCCGCTCCGCGGGGTCCTCGCCACCTCCGGGACGTCGAGCAGCGACTCCTCGGTCAGCACCGCGGCCAGGCCTGCGTCCTCCTGCATGAAGGCCAGACGTTCCGCCGGATACGACGGATCGAGCGGCACGTAGGCGCCTCCGGCCTTCAGCACCCCCAACAACGCCACCACCATGTCCAGCGAACGCTCCAGGGCGATGCCCACCCTCACCTCCGGCTCGATTCCCATCTCCAGCAGCCGCAGGGCCAGGCCGTTGGCCCGCCGGTCGAGCTGGCGGTAGGTCAGCGACTCGTTGCCGAAGACCACGGCCACTGCTTCCGGCGTCCTCACCGCCTGGGCGGCGATCCATTCATGGACGAAGCCCTGCGGCACGGGCTTGCCGGTCGCGTTCCACTCCACGACGATCTGATCGCGCTCCGCTTCACCGAGAAGCGGCAGCTCCGAGAGACGCGCCTCCGGGCGCTCGACGATCCCCCCCAGGAGGTTCCCGAAGTGCCGCGCCAGCCGCTCCATCGTCGCGGCGTCGAACAGGTCCGTGGCGTACTCCCACGTCGTCGACAAACCCCGCGGCGTCTCCCGCACATAGACCTGGAGATCGAAGAGAGACGTGCTCGCCTGCGACTCCAGCGGCGAGAGCGCCAGGCTCCCCGACTCCATTCGCTCCACCGGCGCGTTGAGCAGGTTGAACATGAGCTGGAACAGCGGGTTGCGCGACAGGTCACGCTGCGGCTGCAGGCGCTCCACCAGGTACTCGAACGGCAGGTCCTGATGGGCGTAGGCCCCCAGGGCCGTCTCGCGCACCCGTGGCAGGATCTCGGAGACAGCGGGGTCGCCGGCCAAGTCCGTGCGCAGCACCAGGGTGTTGACGAAGAAGCCGATCAGCCCTTCGAGCTCTGCCCGTGTGCGATTGGCGATGGGCGTGCCCACCACCACGTCTTCCTGGCCCGTGTAGCGAGAGACCAGAGACTGGAACGTGGAGAGCAGCACCATGAACGGCGAGACGCTCCGTTCCCGCGCCAGGGCGCCCACTGCGCTCGACAGCTCAACGGCCAGCACCAAACGGTGCGTGGCGCCGCGGAAGCTTTGCATGGGAGGACGCGGCCGGTCCGTGGGCAGCTCCACGACCGGCGCGCCAGCGAGCCGCTCCTCCCAGTAGCCGAGCTGCCGCTCCAGGGCCTCGCCCTGGAGCCAGCCCCGCTGCCAGACCGCGAAGTCCGCGTACTGCACCGGCAGCTCCGGCAGCGGCGAGGGCTGGCCCTGGGCGAAGGCGGCATAGAGCGCGGCCACCTCGCCCATCAGCACGCCCAGCGACCAGTTGTCGGAGACGATGTGGTGCATGGCAAAGAGCAGCGCGTGCTCGGCCTCGCCCAGCTTCAGCAGCACGACCCGCAGCAGCGACGGTCGCGACAGGTCGAACGGCTGGCGCGCCACCTCGGCGGCACGCCTCCGCGCCATCGCCTCGCGCTCCTCACGCGGCAGGTCGCTCAGATCTTCGAGCGGCACTTCCATCTCAAAAACCGGCTCGATCCGCTGCACCGGCTTGCCGTCCACGCTGGCTAAGCCCGTACGCAGCGTCTCGTGCCGCTGCACCACCTCGCGCACGGCCGACCTCAGCGCTTCGACGTCCAGCTCGCCTGTCAGCCGCATCGCGCCCGGCAGGTTGTAGAACGGGTTGCCCGGCGCGAGCTGGTCGAGCAGCCAGAGGCGCTGCTGGGCGAAGGAGAGAGGCAGGTCCTCCTCCCGGGATACTGGCACCAGGGGCGGCGCCGCGAAGTCTCCGGCTCGCGTTGCGTCGATCGAACGCGCCAGTCCCGCCAGGGTCGGCGTCTCGAAGATCTGCCGTAGCGGCAGCTCCACCCCGAACGCCTCGCGCACCCGAGAGATCACCTGCGTGGCCAGCAGCGAATGGCCTCCGAGGTGGAAGAAGCTGTCCTCGGCGCCCACGCTCGTGAGGCCCAGCACCCGCGCCCAGATCCCCGCCAGCACCTCTTCCGTGGGCGTGCGCAACCCGGCAGCGCTCGCCTCGGAAACCGGGGCCGGCAAGGCCTTGCGGTCCACCTTGCCGTTGGGCGTCAGCGGCAGCCCGGCGAGCTGGACCCACGCCGCCGGCACCATGTACTCCGGCAGGCTCTGCCGCACCCAGCCCCGCAGCTCGTCCGCAAGCTCCGCTCCTGCTCGCCGCGGCACCACGTAGGCCACCAGACGCCGGTCGCCGGACGATTCCTCCCGCGCCACCACGACCGCTGCGGTGACCTCGGGATGACGGGCCAGCGCCGTTTCGATCTCTCCCAGCTCGATGCGGAAGCCCCGCACCTTCACCTGATAGTCGATACGGCCCAGGCACTCCAGCCGGCCGTCTGCGCGATAGCGCGCGAGGTCCCCGTCCGGTACAGCCGCGAGCCGGCCTCACCGAACGGATCGGGCACGAACCTCTCCGCCGTCAGCTCCGGCCGCGCCAGGTAACCCCGCGCCAGACCCACGCCTCCCAGCAGCAGCTCGCCGGGCACGCCCACCGGCACCGGCTGCCCTTCGCCGTCGAGCACGTAGGCCGTGGTGTTGGCGATCGGCTTGCCGATCAGGATCGGTCCCTCGCCGCCGACCTCCTCCACCGTCGCCCAGACCGTCGCCTCCGTGGGTCCGTAGACGTTCCACAGCGAGCCCACCCGCTGCCGCAGTGCCGCTGCCAGCACCGGCGACAGCGCTTCGCCGCCGCACAGCGCCTTCAAGCCTTCCCCACCCTGCCAGCCCGACTCCAGCAGCAGGCGCCAGGTGGCCGGCGTGGCCTGGAGCACGGTCGCCCCGGATTCGGCGATCAGCTCCTGGAGCCGCCGGCCGTCCGTCGCATCCTGCCGGCTCGCCAGCACCACCTGGCCGCCCACCATCAGCGGCAGGTAGAGCTCCAGCCCCGCGATGTCGAACGACAGCGAGGTCACGGCCAGGAGCCGGTCTTCGGACGTCAGCCCCGGCGTCTCCGCCATCGAAGCGCAGGAAATTGCTGAGCGCGCCATGGGAGATCTGCACGCCCTTGGGCCGGCCGGTCGAGCCCGAGGTGTAGATCACGTAGGCCGCGTTGTCCTCTCCCACGCCGCTCCGCGGAGCCCTCGCGACCTCAGGAGACGTCGGCAGCGACTCCTCGGTCAGCACCAGCGGCCAGCCCGGCGTCCTCCTGCATGAAGGCCAGCCGCTCCGCCGGATAGGACGGATCGAGCGGCACGTAGGCGCCTCCGGCCTTGAGCACGCCCAGCAGCGCGACCACCATCTCCAGCGACCGCTCCAGGGCGATGCCCACCCGCACCTCCGGCCCCACTCCCATCTCCAGCAGCCGCAGCGCCAGCCGTTGGCCCGCCGGTCGAGCTGGCGTAGGTCAGCGACTCGCCGCCGAAGACCACGGCCACGGCCTCCGGCGTCCGCGCCGCCTGCGCCGCGATCCATTCATGGACGCAGCTCCGCGGTACGCGGCTTGCCGGTCGCGTTCCACTCCACGACGATCTGATCGCGCTCCGCTTCATCCAGCAACGGCAGCTCCGAGAGACGCGCCTCCGGGCGCTCGACGATCCCCCCCAGGAGGTTCCCGAAGTGCCGCGCCAGCCGCTCCATCGTCGCGGCGTCGAACAGGTCCGTGGCGTACTCCCACAGTCGTCGACAAGCCCCGCGGCGTCTCCCGCACGTAGACCTGGAGATCGAACAGCGACGTGCTCGCCTGCGACTCCAGCGGCGAGAGCGCCAGGCTCCCCGACTCCATTCGCTCCACCGGCGCGTTGAGCAGGTTGAACATGAGCTGGAACAGCGGGTTGCGCGACAGGTCACGCTGCGGCTGCAGGCGCTCCACCAGGTACTCGAACGGCAGGTCCTGATGGGCGTAGGCCCCCAGGGCCGTCTCCCGCACCCGCGGCAGGACCTCGGAGACCGAGGGATCGCCGCTCAAGCTCGTACGCAGCACCAGGGTGTTGACGAAGAAGCCGATCAGCCCTTCGAGCTCCGGCCGCGTGCGGTTGGCGATGGGCGTGCCCACCACCACGTCCTCCTGGCCCGTGTAGCGAGAGACCAGGGACTGGAACGCCGAGAGCAGCACCATGAACGGCGAGACGCCACGCTCCCGCGCCAGCGCACCCACGGCGCTCGACGGCAGCAGCGTGCGGAAGGTGGCGCCGCGGAAGCTCTGCATGGGCGGACGCGGCCGGTCCGTGGGCAGCTCCACGACCGGCGCGCCGGCGAGCCGCTCCTCCCAGTAGCCGAGCTGCCGCTCCAGGGCCTCGCCCTGGAGCCAGCCCCGCTGCCACACCGCGAAGTCCGCGTACTGCACGGGAAGCTCCGGCAGCGGCGAGGGCTGGCCCTGGGCGAAGGCGGCGTAGAGACGAGCCACCTCGCCTGTCAGCACGCCAAGCGACCAGTTGTCGGACACGATGTGGTGCATGGCAAAGAGCAGCGCGTGCTCGGCCTCGCCCAGCTTCAGCAGCACGACCCGCAGCAGCGACGGCCGCGACAGGTCGAACGGCTGGCGCGCCACCTCCGCCGCCCGCTGCCGCGCCTTCACCTCGCGCTGCTCACGCGGCAGCTCGCTCAGGTCTTCCAGCGGCAGCTCCATCTCAAGAATCGGCTCGATCCGCTGCACCGGCGTGCCGTCCACGCTGGCGAAGCCCGTACGCAGCGTCTCGTGACGGCGCACCACCTCACGTACAGGCCGTCCGTCAGCGCCTCGACGTTCAGATCGCCCGTGAGCCGCATCGCTCCCGGCAGGTTGTAGAACGGATTGCCCGGCGCGAGCTGGTCGAGTAGCCAGAGCCGCTGCTGGGCGAAGGAGAGAGGCAGGCTCCCCTCCCGCTGCGATACTGGCACCAGGGGCGGCGCCGCGAAGTCGCCGGCTCGCGCCGCGTCGATCGAGCGCGCCGAGCCCGGCCAGGGTCGGCGTCTCGAAGATCTGCCGCAGCGGCAACTCCACGCCGAACGCCTCGCGCACCCGGGAGATCACCTGCGTGGCCAGCAGCGAGTGGCCGCCGAGGTGGAAGAAGCTGTCCTCGGCGCCCACGCTCGTGAGGCCCAGAACCCGCGCCCAGATCCCGGCCAGCACCTCCTCCGTGGGTGTGCGCAACCCGGCAGGGCTCGCCTCCGCAACCGGCGCCGGCAACGCCTTGCGGTCCACCTTGCCGTTGGGGGTGAGCGGCAGCTCGGCCAGGAACATCCAGGCCGTGGGGATCATGTACTCCGGCAGGCTCTGCCGCACCCAGCTCCGCAACTCGTCTGAAAGGTCCGCTCCCGCTCGCCGCGGCACCACGTAGGCCACCAGACGCCGGTCGCCCAAGGTCTCCTCCCGTGCCACCACGACAACAGCGGCCACCTCGGGATGACGTCCCAGAGCGGCCTCGATCTCCCCCAGCTCGATGCGGAAGCCCCGCACCTTCACCTGAGTGTCGATGCGGCCCAGGCACTCCAGCCGGCCGTCCGCACGGTACCGCGCGAGGTCTCCCGTCCGGTAGAGCCGCGAGCCCGCTGCCGAAGGGATTGGGCACGAACCTCTCCGCCGTCAGCTCCGGCCGCGCCAGGTAGCCCCGGGCCAGACCCGCGCCGCCCAGCAGCAGCTCGCCGGGGACTCCCTCCGGTGCTGGCTGGCCGTTGCCGTCAAGAACGTACGCCTCGGTGTTGGCGATCGGCTTGCCGATCAGGATCGGTCCCTCGCTCCGGATCTCCTCCACCGTCGACCAGACCGTGGTCTCCGTCGGACCGTAGACGTTCCACAGCGAGCCCACCCGCTGGCGCAGACTGGCGGCCAGCACCGGCGACAGCGCCTCGCCGCCGCACAGCGCCTTCAAGCCTTCACCGCCCTGCCAGCCCGACTCCAGCAGCAGGCGCCAGGTGGCCGGCGTGGCCTGGAGCACGGTCGCGCCGGATTCGGCGATCAGCTCCTGGAGCCGGCGGCCGTCCGCCGCATCCTCGCGGCTCGCCAGCACCACCCGGCCTCCCACCATCAGCGGCAGGTACAGCTCCAGACCCGCGATGTCGAACGACAGCGAGGTCACGGCAAGAAGTGTGTCGTCCTCTCCCAGCCCGGGCGTCTCAGCCATGGAGGAGAGGAAATTGGTGAGCGCACCGTGGGGGATCTGCACGCCCTTGGGCCGGCCCGTCGAGCCCGAGGTGTAGATCACGTAGGCCGCGTTATCCTCTCTCACGCCGCTCCTCGGGATCCTCGCCACCTCTGGGACATCGAGCAGCGACTCCTCGGCCAGCACCGCGGCCAAGCCCGCGTCCTCCTCCATGAAAGCCAACCGTTCCGCCGGATATGACGGATCGAGCGGCACGTAGGCGCCTCCGGCCTTCAGCACCCCCAACAGCGCCACCACCATCTCCAGCGATCGCTCCAGGGCGATGCCCACCCGCACCTCCGGCCCGACTCCCAACTCCAGCAGCCGCCAGCGCCAGCCCGTTGGCCCGCTGGTCGAGCTGGCGGTAGGTCAGCGACTCGCCGCCGAAGACCACGGCCATCGCCTCCGGCGTCCGCGCCGCCTGGGCCGCGATCCACTCGTGGACGCAGCCCGACGGGATCTCACGGCCCGTCGCGTTCCACTCCACGACGATCTGATCGCGCTCCGCTTCATCCAGCAACGGCAGCTCCGAGAGACGCGCCTCCGGACGCTCAACGATCCCCCCCAGGAGGTTCCCGAAGTGCCACGCCAGCCGCTCCATCGTCGACGCGTCGAACAGGTCCGTGGCGTACTCCCACACGGTCGACAAGCCCCGCGGGGTCTCGCGCACGTAGACCTGGAGATCGAAGAGAGACGTGCTCGCCTGGGTCTCCAGCGGCGAGAGCGCCAGGCTCCCCGACTCCATCCGCTCCACCGGCGCGTTGAGCAGGTTGAACATGAGCTGGAACAGCGGGTTGCGCGACAGGTCCCGCTGCGGCTGCAGACGCTCCACCAGATACTCGAACGGCAGGTCTTGATGAGCGTAGCCACCCAGAGCCGCCTCGCGCACCCGCGGCAGGATCTCGGAGACCGAGGGATCGCCGCCCAGGTCCGTGCGCAGCACCAGGGTGTTGACGAAGAAGCCGATCAGCCCTTCGAGCTCTGCCCGCGTGCGATTGGCGATGGGCGTGCCCACCACCACGTCTTCCTGGCCCGTGTAGCGACAGACCAGAGACTGGAACGTGGAGAGCAGCACCATGAACGGCGAGACGCTCCGATCCCGCGCCAGGGCGCCCACTGCGCTCGACAGCTCAACGGCCAGCACCAAACGGTGCGTGGCGCCGCGGAAGCTTTGCATGGGAGGACGCGGCCGGTCCGTAGGCAGCTCGACGACCGGCGCGCCAGTGAGCCGCTCCTCCCAGTAGCCGAGCTGCCGCTCCAGGGCCTCGCCCTGGAGCCAGCCCCGCTGCCAGACCGCAAAGTCCGCGTACTGCACCGGCAGCTCCGGCAGCGGCGAGGGCTGGCCCTGGGCGAAGGCGGCGTAGAGCCGAGCCACCTCGCTCGTCAGCACGCCGAGCGACCAGTTGTCGGACACGATATGGTGCATGGCAAAGAGCAGCGCGTGCTCGGCCTCGCCCAGCTTCAGCAGGACTACCCGCAGCAGCGACGGCCGCGACAGGTCGAACGGCTGGCGCGCCACCTCGGCGGCACGCCTCCGCGCCATCGCCTCGCGCTCGTCCTTGGGCAGGTCGCTCAGATCTTCGAGCGGCACTTCCATCTCAAAAACCGGCTCGATCCGCTGCACCGGCTTGCCGTCCACGCTGGCTAAGCCCGTACGCAGCGTCTCGTGCCGCTGCACCACCTCGCGCACGGCCGACCTCAGCGCTTCGACGTCCAGCTCGCCTGTCAGCCGCATCGCGCCCGGCAGGTTGTAGAACGGGTTGCCCGGCGCGAGCTGGTCGAGCAGCCAGAGGCGCTGCTGGGCGAAGGAGAGAGGCAGGTCCTCCTCCCGGGATACTGGCACCAGGGGCGGCGCCGCGAAGTCTCCGGCTCGCGTTGCGTCGATCGAACGCGCCAGTCCCGCCAAGGTCGGCGTCTCGAAGATCTGCCGCAGCGGCAGCTCCACCCCGAACGCCTCGCGCACCCGAGAGATCACCTGCGTGGCCAGCAGCGAATGGCCTCCGAGGTGGAAGAAGCTGTCCTCGGCGCCCACGCTCGTGAGGCCCAGCACCCGCGCCCAGATCCCCGCCAGCACCTCTTCCGTGGGCGTGCGCAACCCGGCAGCGCTCGCCTCGGAAACCGGGGCCGGCAATGCCTTGCGGTCCACCTTGCCGTTGGGGGTGAGTGGCAGCTCGGCGAGATGGACCCACGCCGCAGGCACCATGTACTCCGGCAGGCTCTGCCGCACCCAGCCCCGCAGCTCGTCCGCAAGCTCCGCTCCTGCTCGCCGCGGCACCACGTAGGCCACCAGACGCCGGTCGCCGGACGATTCTTCCCGCGCCACCACGACCGCTGCGGTGACCTCGGGATGACGGGCCAGCGCCGTTTCGATCTCTCCCAGCTCGATGCGGAAGCCCCGCACCTTCACCTGATAGTCGATACGGCCCAGGCACTCCAGCCGGCCGTCTGCGCGATAGCGCGCGAGGTCCCCAGTCCGGTACAGCCGCGAACCGGCCTCGCCTACGGACGAGGGCACGAACCTCTCCGCCGTCATGTCCGGCCGCCCCAGATAGCTACGCGCCAGACCCGCGCCGCCCAGCAGCAACTCGCCGGGCACGCCCACCGGCACCGGCTGCCCTTCGCCGTCGAGCACGTAGGCCATAGTGTTGGCGATCGGCTTGCCGATCAGGATCGGTCCCTCGCCGCAGATCTCCTCCACCGTCGCCCAGACCGTGATCTCCGTGGGTCCGTAGACGTTCCACAGCGAGCCCACCCGCTGCCGCAGGGCCGCCGCCAGCACCGGCGACAGCGCCTCGCCGCCGCACAGCGCCTTCAAGCCTTCCCCACCCTGCCAGCCCGACTCCAGCAGCAGGCGCCAGGTGGCCGGCGTGGCCTGGAGCACGGTCGCCCCGGATTCGGCGATCAGCTCCTGGAGCCGCCGGCCGTCCGTCGCATCCTGCCGGCTCGCCAGCACCACCTGGCCGCCCACCATCAGCGGCAGGTAGAGATCCAGTCCCGCGATGTCGAACGACAGCGAGGTCACGGCGAGGAGCCGGTCTTCGGACGTCAGCCCCGGCGTCTCCGCCATCGAAGCGAGGAAATTGGTGAGCGCGCCATGGAAGATCTGCACGCCCTTGGGCCGGCCTGTCGAGCCCGAGGTGTAGATCACGTAGACCGTGTTGTCCTCTCCCACGCCGCTCCGCGGAGCCCTCACGACCTCAGGAGCCGCCGGCAGCGACTCCTCGGTCAGCACCAGGGCCAGCCCGGAGTCCTCCTGCATGAAGGCCAGACGCTCGGCCGGATAGGACGGATCGAGCGGCACGTAGGCGCCGCCGGCCTTGAGCACACCGAGGAGGACCACCACCATCTCCAGCGAACGCTCCAGGGCGATGCCCACCCGCACCTCAGGCCCTACTCCCATCTCCAGCAGCCGTAGCGCCAGGCCGTTGGCCCGCCGGTCGAGCTGGCGATAGGTCAGCGACTCGCCGCCGAAGACCACGGCCACGGCTTCCGGCGTCCTCGCCGCCTGCGCCGCGATCCATTCATGGATGCAGCCCGGCGGGATTTCGCGGCCCGTGGCGTTCCACTCCACCAGGAGCTGGCGCCGCTCCGCCTCGGGCAGCAGGGAGAGCTCCGCCAGCCGGCGATCGGGCGCGACGGCCACCGCCGCCAGCAGCTCCTGGAAATGCCCGGCCATGCGGTCGATGGTGGCGCGGTCGAAGAGGTCGACGTTGTAGGCGAAGCTCCCGGCCAGACCCTCCGGCCGGTCGACCATGGTGAGCGTGAGGTCGAACTTGGTGGCTCCGGCGTCCATCCCCAGGGAGTGCAAAGTGAGGCCCGGGAGGTCCAGGCGGCCCATGGGGAGGTTCTGCATCATGAACATCACCTGGAACAGCGGCGAGGCCGACAGGTTGCGCTCGGGCTGCAGCTCGAACACCACCTTCTCGAACGGCAGCTCCTGGTTGGCATAGGCCGCGAGGGCCGTGGCGCGGACCCGGCCCAGCAGCTCCTCGTAGCTCGGGCCGCCGGAGAGGTCGGCGCGCAGCACGAGGGTGTTGACGAAGAACCCGATCAGCTCCTCGAGCTGCGGCCACGCCCGGTTGGCCGTGGGCGTGCCGAGGGCCACGTCGTCCTGGCCCGAGTAGCGCTGGAGGAGCGCTGCGAAGGCGGCGAGGAGGACCATGAAGGGGGTGGCCCCGCCCTGCTGGCCGAGGGCTTCCAGGGCCCGGGCCGTGGCGGCGGGAACGGCGAAGCCGCGCGCGGCGCCACGGAAGGTCTGCACCGGCGGCCGGAGCCGGTCGCTGGGGAGCTGGAGGACGTCGAGCCCCGCCAGGGCCTGCCGCCAGTAGGCGAGCTGCTCGGCGAGGACCGGGCCGGCGAGCCACTCCCGCTGCCAGCGGGCGTAGTCGACGTACTGGATCGCCAGCTCGGGCAGGGGCGAAGGCCGGCCCGCGCTGAAGGCGGCGTAGAGCGTCGACAGCTCGCGGATGAGCACGCCCATGGACCAGCCGTCGCTCGCCACGTGGTGCATGGTGAAGAACGCTCCATGGTCCTCACCGCTGAAGCGCAGCAGGTAGGCGCGCAGCATCGGGCCCCGCTCGAGGTCGAAAGGCATGCGCGCGAGCTGCCGGGCCAGCCGCGCCGTCTCGGCTTCGCGGACCTCGGACGGCAGCCCTTCCAGGTCCACCCTGGGCAGGAGCGCGGCAGCCTCGCGGACCGGCTGCACGATCTGGGCGGGCTCGCCGTCGATCACGGTGAGGACCGAGCGCAGCACCGCGTGCCGGCGCACGATCTCGGCCAGGGACGCGGCCAGCGCCGCCACGTCCAGCCGCCCCTCCAGGCGAACGCCTACGGGGACGTTGTAGGCCGAGCTGCCGGGGTCCATGCGGTCGAGGACCCAGAGCCTCTCCTGGGCGAAGGAGAGCGGGTAGGGCCGGCCCGGCTCGACAGCTCTGGCCTCGATGGGAATCCAGCTCCCCTCGCCTCGCCGCTCCGGCGGATAGCCCAGCCCCTCGGCCATCTTCCAGGTGGGGCTGCCGAGGAAGTCCTCCTGCGTCTCCTCGCGCCAGCGGTCCGCCGTCTTCCGATCGACACCGCTGTGCTGGTGGAACTTCACGTCCCCCAGCATGCGCGACCAGGAGTGGATGCCGTCCGTCATGCGCCGCGACTTGTCCTGGTACGGCTCGGCCATGGCCGGGGCGTAGTCGATCCCCAGGAAGTCGCAGATTCCCCGCAGCTCCCCCTCCGGGTCCGCCACCAGGTCTTCGAACCGCACCCGGTGCTGACGATCCCGCGGCACCGCGGACAGGAACTCGCGGATGTTGCGCTGGCTCACCAGCCAGATCAGCTCCGCCAGCTCGCGCCGCTCCAACGCGTGCGGATGGCGGAAGAACACCTGCTCCAGCTTCGCCTCCTCGAAGGAGCGGATCATGCCGTACGGGTGGCGCAGCAGGTGGACATAGCGAGCCTCCGTGAACAGCTCCTCGGCCCGCCGCAACACTTCCAGGTCGAGGGCATAGGACGGGGTCTTGTCCACCAGGAGACGGTCGCCGATCCACTCCTGCATCAGGCGATACAGCTCCCGGGTCGTCGCGCCGCGGCCCTCAAGGTCAGCGAGGAGAGACTCGGCCTCTTCCGCCGAGCAGTGCCGGATCTCCATCACCGCCCGGGTGGCCCCCTCCAGCCAGAAGCTGTTGCGGTCCGGGAAGGCCTGCCGGCGCTCGGCCAGGGTGTGGAACGACAGCAGCTCCAGCTCCGGCGGCGCGAAGAGGCGCGGGTTGCCGGCCAGCATCACCCGCAGCAGCGTCGAGCCCGAGCGCGGCGGCGACAGGATGAAGGCCGCTGGCGGGTTCTTCGCCGCAACCTCTTCTCCCACCGGGATGGGCAAAATGAGGGCGCGGAAGGCCTCCACCCGGCCCTCGTCGATCCGTGCCAGCCAGGCCTGCGCCCGCCTGGCGCCGAGGGCCTCCGCGCCGAAGAGCCGCGCCACGGCCTCGGGGTAGTTCGCCGTCAGATAGGCGGCGAGCTTCGCCACCGTCGGCGCGTCGAACATCACCACCACGTGGACGATCTCGCCCAGCTCCTTTTGCAGCCGGTTGACGAACATGGCGCCGGTGATGGAGTTGCCGCCCAGGGCGAAGAAGTCGTCGTGGACTCCCACGCTCGCGATACCCAGCGTCTCCTGCCAGAGACCGGCGAGGAAGCGCTCCAGCTCCGTCCGCGGCGCTACGAAGCCCTCGGCCAGCCCTGTTCCCTCAGGCGCCGGCAGGGCCTTGCGGTCCACCTTGCCGCTGGGGGTGAGCGGCAGCGCAGCGAGCACCACCACGGCCGAAGGCACCAGGGCCTCGGGCAGCGAGGTGGCCAGAGCGGCGCGCAGGGCGGTGCCATCCAGCTCCACACCCTCGCTGGGAACGGCATAGGCGACCAGCCGCGATGGAGCCGAGCCGTCCTGCCGGGAGACGGCAACGGCCTCGCGCACTCCGGGCTGGGACCGCAGTGCCGCTTCCACCTCGCCCAGCTCGACGCGGACGCCGCGGATCTTCACCTGATGATCGATCCGCCCCAGGAACTCGATCTCACCTTCCGCCGTGAAGCGGACGAGGTCGCCGGTCCGGTACAGCCGCTCGCCGGGCTCGACCGCGAAGGGATGGGGAACGAACCGCTCGGCCGTCAGGTCCGGCCGGCCGTGGTAGCCCCGTGCCAGGCCGATGCCGCCCACCAGCAGCTCGCCGGACACGCCGGCCGGCACCGGCAGACCCGCAGAATCGAGGACGTAGACCTCCAGGTTCTGGATCGGCCGGCCGGCCAGCAGCCGCTCGCCGCCGTCGTAGACCCAGGCCGTGGCACAGACCGTGGTCTCGGTGGGACCGTAGGCGTTGACCAGCCGGCGGCCTGCGCCCCAGCGCCGCGCCAGGTCCACCGGGCAGGCCTCGCCCGCCACCACCAGGGTGCGCAGCTCCGGCAGGTCTGCCTCCGGCAGGGTGGCCAGGACGGTCGGCGGCAGCGTCACAACGGTGATCCGCTGGCTGGCCAGAAGCTCGACCAGCTCAGGCCCCACCAGAGACCGCGGCGAGGCGAGGACCAGCGCCGCTCCGGCGCGGAACGCCAGGGCGATCTCGGAGACCGAGGCATCGAAGCTCAAGGATGCGAATTGCAGGACGCGGCTCTCCGGATCCACCTCGAACAACCGATCCTGGGCCTCCGCCAGGTTGTCCAGGCCGCGATGGGAGACCAGCACCCCCTTGGGCGTCCCCGTCGAGCCCGAGGTGTAGATCACGTAGGCCAGGCTCTCCGTCACTGTCTCCGGCTCTAAGAGCGGCGGCAGGTTCTCCTCGCTCTCGTCTTCGAGCGCTTCTTCCAGCACGACCGTGGCGGCGCCATGGGACGGCAGGGACTCGACCAGCCGCTCCTGGACCAGCAGCACCGGCACCCCGGAGTCGGCGAGCAGCCAAGCCAGTCGCTCCGGCGGATAGGCGGGATCGAGGGGCAGGTAGGAGCCGCCGGCCTTGAGCACGGCGAGGAGGCCCACGATCATCTCCGGCGAGCGCTCCGCGCAGAGGCCCACCGGAACCTCCGGCCCGACCCCCAGCCGCCGCAGGCGGCGGGCCAGCCGGTTGGCCCGGCGGTTGAGCCCGGCGTAGGTGAGCTCGCCCTCTTCGAAGGCGACCGCCACGATGTCCGGCCGCACGGCCGCCTGCTCCTCCACCATCTCGTGGAGGCCGCGGGAAGCGACAGAGACCGTCTCGCCCTGGCTCCAGCCGGACAGGATCTGCGACCGTTGCCCGGCGTCGAGCAGGGGGAGCTCGGCGACGAGCGCGCCGGGTGAGGCCGAGGCGGCCTCGACGAAGGTCCGGAAGCACGCCGCGAGCCGCGCGATCGTCGACCGGTCGAACAGCTCGGAGTTGAAGCGCCACTGGGTGTGCAGCCCCCGCGCGCTCTCGCTCAGGGTCAACGTGAGGTCAAACTTGGAGATCTCCTGACCCCGCTCGACCGGCCGCAGCTCCAGCCCGGGCAGCTCCAGCACCTCGGCCGACGCGTTCTGTAGCGAGATCATCACCTGGAACAGCGGCGAGTGGCTGAGGCTGCGCTCGGGCTTCAGCTCGTCGACCAGCTTCTCGAAGGGCGTGTCCTGATGGGCGAAGGCCTCCAGGACCAGGGTACGCATACGGGTCAGCAGGTCGAGGACGGTCGGGCGCCGCGACAGGTCGGCCCGCAGCACCAGGGTGTTGACGAAGAAGCCGATCAGCCCCTCGAGCTCGGCACGGCCGCGGTTGGCCGTGGGAGTGCCGAGCACCAGATCTTCCTGATCCGTCACCCGGGAGAGGAAGGCGGCGAAAGTGGCAACCAGGGTCATGAACAGTGTGGCGCCCCGGCTCTGCCCTGCCTGCCGCAGGCCTGCGAACGACTCGGCGGCAAGGGTGGCATCGTGCCGGTCGCCACGGAAGCGCTGCACGGCCGGCCGTGGCCGGTCCGTAGGCAGAGCGAGGACGGGGGGAGCGCCGGCGAGCTTGCCGCGCCAATAGGCAAGTTGCTCCCCTAGAGCCCCGGCCTCCAGCCACCGGCGCTGCCAGAGGGCATAGTCGGCGTACTGGATGGGCAGCTCGGGCAGCGGCGACGGCTGCTCCTGCGCGAAGGCGGGATAGAGCGCCGCGACCTCGCGCACCAGCACCCCGAACGACCAGCCGTCGCTCGCAATGTGATGCATGGCGAAGAGCGCCACGTGCTCTTGCTCGTGGAGCCGCAGCAGCGAGGCCCGCACCATGGGGCCGTGAGCGAGGTCGAAGGGCCGGCGACCCTCCGCGGCTACCCGGTGCCGGACCTGCTCTGCCTGCGCCGCTTCCGGTAGAGCCGAAAGATCGAAGACCGGGATCTCGACGGCAGAGGCTGGGAAGACCCGCTGCACGGGGCTCTGGCCAGCCACTTCGAAGCGGGTGCGCAGCACCGAGTGGCGGCGCATGATCTCGGTGAGCGCCCTGGTGAGCGCCGCGATGTCGAGATCCCCCACGAGACGGATCGCCGTCGTGATGTTGTAGACCGGGCTTCCCGGATCGAGCTGGTCGAGGAACCAGAGCCGCTCCTGCGCGAAGGAGAGAGGCAGCGCCTCGCCCTCCGTCCAGTCCCCCCGCTCGATCGGCTGCCAGGCCGTCTCGACGGGTGCCATCTCATAGCCCAGCCGCGCCGCCATCCGGCGCGTCAGCTCGCCCAGCGCAGACTCCGGGATCTCTTCGCGCCAGCGTTCGGCCACCTTCACGTCCACGCCCGAGTGCTCGTGGAACTTGACGTCGCCCAGCATGCGCGACTCGGCGTGCGGGCCGTCCGTCATGCGCGAGGAGCCGGCCTGGTAGGGCTCGGCCATGGCCGGTTCGTATGCGAGCCCCAGGAAGGCGCAGATCCCCCGCAGCACCGACTCCGGCTCGCGCAGCAGGTCCTCGAAACGCACTTGGTGCTGGCGCTCGGCTGGAACCTCACGCAGGTGCTCCTCGACGTTCTGGTGGCTCGCGAGCCAGATCAGCTCGGCCAGCTCCCGGCGCGAGAAGCCGTGCTCGCGGCGGAAGAAGATCTGGTCCAGCTTGGCTTCCACGAAAGAGCGGATCATGCCGCCCGGGTGCCGGATCAGGTGGACGTAGAGCGGCTCTTCGAACGCCTCCTCGGCCCGCCGCAGGATCGCCCGGTCGAGAGCGTAGGACGGGGTCTTGTCCACCAGGACGCGATCGCCGAGCCACTCCTGCATCCGCCCGTAGAGCTCGGCGGTGGTCAGATCCTCCTGCTCGCAGGCATCGAGAATCTCACGGGCCTCTTCGGGGCCGCAGCCGCGGATCTCCATCACCGCCCGGATCGCCCCTTCGAGCCAGAAGCTGTCGCGCCCGCTGCTGCCGCCGAACGCCGCGCTCCGCTCGCGCAGGGTGTTGAACGACAGCAGCTCCAGCTCCGGCGGCGCGAAGAGCTGCGAGTGACCGGCCAGCATCACCCGTAAGAGCGTCGAGCCCGAGCGCGGGGGCGACAGCACGAAAACCGCCCGCCGGTTCCTGCGGGCCGGAGCCGGCAGGGGCGCGAGCGGCGGGACCAGCTCCCGGAAGCGGGCGAGCTTCGCGTCGTCCACCCGCTCCGCGGAGCCCGCGAGGTCGAGCGGCCGGCCCGCCGCCTCGGGACCGAGCCGGCGCGCCACCGCCACCGGGTGCTCCGCCGCCAGATACCCGGCGAGCGACTCCACGGTCGGGTGGTCGAAGATGACGACCACCTGGACGATCTCGCCCAGCTCCTGCTGCAGCCGGTTGATCACCACGGCGCCGCTGATCGAGTTGCCTCCCAGCTCGAAGAAGTCGTCCTCGACGCCGACCCGCTCGAGCTTCAGCATCTCCCGCCAGATCCCCGCCACGAACGACTCCAGCTCCGTGCGCGGCTCACGGTGAGCAGATCCTTCCTGCGAGCGCCCGGTTTCCGGGGCGGGCAGCGCCCGGCGGTCCACCTTGCCGTGCGAGGTCAGCGGCAGAGCCTCCAGGGGCACCAGCGCCGACGGCAGCATGTAGTCCGGCAGGCTCTGGGAGAGGAAGCCACGCAGCTCCGAGAGGCCCGGCGCCTCCTCTGCCGCCGACACCACCCAGGCCACGAGACGGCGATCGCCAGGGCGCTCCTCGTCCTCCACCGCCAGCACCACGGCCTCGCGCACTCCCGGATGGCGCGCCAGGGCCGATTCGATCTCCCCCAGCTCGATGCGGAAGCCGCGGATCTTCACCTGATGGTCGATCCGCCCCAGGTATTCGAGATCGCCATCCGGCAGGCGGCGGGCCAGGTCGCCGCTCCGGTACAGCCGCGAGCCCGGCTCACCGAAAGGATCAGGCACGAACCGCTCCGCCGTCAGCTCCGGCCGGCCCAGGTAGCCCTGAGCCAGACCTGCGCCCCCGACGTGGATCTCGCCCGGCACTCCGATGGGCACTGGCCGCATCACGGGATCGAGCAGGTAGACCCCGAGGTCCGGGATCGGGCAGCCCACGGTCCCGGCCACACGCTCGACGTCTTTCCAGGAGAGCTCGCGCCAGGTGACGTGCACCGTGGTCTCGGTGATGCCGTACATGTTGACCAGCCGCGGGCGCTCGTCGCCGTGACGCGTAAACCACGGCGCCAGGCTCGCCGGCTCCAGCGCCTCGCCGCCGAAGATCACGAAGCGCAGGGAAAGAGCCGCTCCCGGCGGCGCCGACTGCTCGGCCCAGAGGAGCTGGCGGAAGGCCGACGGCGTCTGGTTGAGCACCGTGACCCGCTCCTGCCGCAGCAGCTCATAGAACGCCTCCGGCGAGCGGCTCACCCAGTAGGGCACCACCACCAGACGCCCGCCGTAGAGGAGAGCCCCCCAGATCTCCCACACCGAGAAATCGAAGGCATAGGAGTGGAACAGCGTCCAGACGTCCTCCCGCCCGAAGCCGAACCAGTGGTCCGTGGCCGTGAACAGGCGCAGGGCGTTGCCGTGGCGGATCACCACTCCCTTGGGCCGGCCCGTCGAGCCCGAGGTGTAGATCACGTAGGCCGGATACTCCATGGAGATGGGGACCCGAGGATCTGAAGCGTCTTCGCGGGCGATCGCCGCGGCGTCGCGATCCATAGCGAGGATCCGGGTGGCGACCTCGGGTTCCGGCAAGTCGGCGATCAGCGACTCCTGGGTGAGCAGCACCGGCGGCCGGCTGTCGGCCAGCAGGAAGGCCAGCCGCTCGCGCGGGTAGGCCGGATCGAGCGGCACGTAGGCCGCACCCGCCTTGAGCGCGCCCAGGATCGCCACCAGCATCCCCGTCGACCGCTCCAGGCACAGCCCCACCCGGTCGCCCGGCAGGACGCCCAGGCGCACCAGGTAACGCGCGAGCTGGTTGGCGCGCCGGTCGAGCTCGCCGTAGCTCAGCCGCTCGCCGTCGCAGACCACGGCCACGGCCTCGGGAGAGCGCGCCGCTTGGGCCGCGAAGCGCGCGTGTAGCGCACCCTCGCCCAGGTCCTCGGCCGGGGCCTCGTTCCACTCCCGGGCGAGTTGGTGGCTCTCGACCGCGGAGAGGAGGGGCAGGCTCGAGAGCGGCCGCTCCGGCTCGGTCACGGCGCCCGTCACCAGGGTCGCGAAATGACGCACGAGCCGCTTCGCCGTGGCCGGCTCGAAGAGGTCGGTGTTGTACCTCAGGACACCGCCGACCTCAAGGCCGTCTTCGAACAGGTTGAGCACCAGGTCGAACTTCGCCGTCTGGCCGCCGCCGTCCATCGACTCCAGCACCAAGCCCGGCAGCTCGACCGCCTCGGCGGCGCGCGCGTTCTGGAGCTGGAAGAGCACCTGGAACACGGGCGAGCGCGAGAGGTCCCGCTCCGGTTGCAGCTCGGCCACCAGCCTCTCGAACGGCAGGTCCTGGTGGGCGTAGGCTCCCAGCGAGGAGCTGCGCACCCGAGCCACCAGCTCGGCAAAGGTGGGATCGCCCGAGAGATCCGCGCGCAGCGCCAGGGTGTTGACGAAGAAGCCGATCAATCCCTCCAGCTCGCGGCGGTTGCGGTTGGCGATGGTCGAGCCCACGACCAGGTCGCTCTGGCCGGAGTAGCGCTGGAGGAAGGCTTCGAAGCCGGCGAGCAGGACCATGAACGACGTCGTGCCCCGCCGCTGCGACAGGGCGCGCAGGCCCTCGCCCGCCCTGATCGGGAGCTGGAACGCGAGGTCGCCGCCGCGGTAGCTCTGGACGGGCGTCCGGGGCCGGTCGGTCGCGACTTGGAGGGCCGGAGCGCCGACGAGGAGGTCCCGCCAATAGGCGAGCTGCGCGGCGAGCACCTCTCCCTGGAGCCACCCCCGTTGCCAGACCGCGAAGTCGGCGTACTGGATGGGGAGCTCGGGCAGCGGCGAGGGCTCGCCCTGCGAGAAGGCCCGGTAGAGGGCGACCATCTCGAACACCAGGATGCCGATCGACCAGCCGTCGGCGGCGATGTGGTGCAGGGTGAGGAGGAGCACGTGCTCCTCCGGGCCCATGCGCAGCAGCCGGGCCCGCATCATCGCCGGCTGACGCAGGTCGAAGGGCCGTTGCGACTCCGCCGCGGCGATCTCCCGGACCTCCGCTTCCCGCCTGCCCGCGGCGAGCCCTCCCGCGTCCACCAGGGGGAGGGGGAAGCCCGCGGCCGGGGCGATCGACTGGACGGGCCGGCCGTCGCGCACGGCGAAGGACGTCCGCAACGTCTCGTGGCGCCGGACGATCTCCCGCAGGGTCGCGGCGAGAGCGGCGACGTCGAGCCGGCCCGTGAGGCGCACGGCGGTGGGCACGTTGTAGGCGGAGGACCCCGGCTGGAGCTGGTCCATGAACCACAGGCGCTCCTGGGCGAAGGAGAGCGGCAGGTCCCCCTCGCGAGACACGGGCTGGAGCGGCGGCAGGAGCTTCGATCCCTCCGGGACCTCCGCTGCCTTCTCCACTCTCTCGGACATCTCATAACCGAGCCGCGCCGCCATCTCGAGCGTCGGCTCGCTCAGCGAGGAGAGCGGAATCGCCTCGCGCCACCGCTTGGCCACCCCCGCGTCCACCCCGGAGTGATCGTGGAACTTGACGTCCCCCAGCATGCGCGACTCGGCGTGCGGACCGTCCGTCATCCGCGACGAGCTCTTCTCGTACGGCTCGGCCATGGCCGGCGCGTACTCAAGACCCAGGAACGTGCACAGACGCCGAAGCTCAGCCTCCGGCGCGCTCACCAGATCCTCGAAGCGCACCCAGTGCTGGCGGTGCGACGGGATGCCTTCCAGATGCTCCTCGACGTTCTGGTGGCTCGCCAGCCAGATCAGCTCCGCCTGCTCGCGGCGCGAGAAGCCGTGCTCGTTCCGGAAGAAGATCTGGTCCAGCTTCGCCTCCACGAAGGAGTGGATCATCCCCGCCGGATGACGGATCAGGTGGATGTACAGCGGCTCCTCGAACACCTCCTCGGCCTTCTTCAGCACCGCTGGATCCAGCGCGTAGGACGGCGTCTTGTCCACCAGCATGCGATCGCCCAGCCAGCTCTGGAGACGGCCGTAGAAGGCGGCCGTGGTGAGGTCCTCCCGCTCGCACTCGGCCAGGACCTCGCGGGCTGCCGCGGCGTCACAGCCGCGGACCTCCATCACCGCCCGGATGGCCCCTTCGAGCCAGAAGCTGTCGCGGCCGGTGAAGGCGGCGCTGCGCTCGCGCAGGGTGTTGAAGGACAGCAGCTCCAGCTCCGGCGGCGCGAACAGCTTCGGGTGGCCGGCCAGCATCACCCGCAAGAGCGTCGAGCCCGAGCGCGGCGGCGACAGCACGAACACCGCCCGCCGGTTCTTGCGGCTCGCGGACGCCGCCCGCGGACGCACCAGCTCGCGGAAGCGAGAGAGCTTCGCCGCGTCGATCTGCCCCTGAGCGGTCTCGACCTTCCTGGCACCTTCCACGGCGGTGCCGAAGCGGCGCGCCACGGCCGCCGGGTGCTCCGCGGCCAGGTAGGCGGCCACCGACGCCACGGTCGGATGGTCGAAGATGACCACCACCTGGACGATTTCGCCCAGCTCCTGCTGCAGCCGGTTGATCACCACGGCGCCGCTGATCGAGTTGCCGCCCAGCTCGAAGAAGTCGTCCTCGACGCCGATCTGCTCGCGCTTCAGCACCTCTTGCCAGATGCCGGCCACGAACGACTCCAGCGCTGTGCGCGGAGCGATCGGCTCCGCTGCCTGCGGGCGTTCCGCCTCGGGTGCCGGCAGGGCCCGGCGGTCCACCTTGCCGTGGGGGGTCAGCGGCAGAGCCTCCAGGAGCACCAGCGCCGACGGCAGCATGTAATCCGGCAGGCTCTGCGCCAGGAAGCCGCGCAGATCCGACAGCGCTGGAGCCGCACCCGCGGCCGGCACCACCCAGGCCACCAGCTTGTCCTCCACCAGCAGCACCACGGCCTCGCGCACCGACGCATGGCGCACCAGCGCCGATTCGATCTCCCCCAGCTCGATGCGGAAGCCGCGGATCTTCACCTGGTGGTCGATCCGACCCAGGTATTCGAGGTCGCCGTCCGGCAGACAGACGGGCCAGGTCGCCGCTGCGGTACAGCCGCGCGCCCGGCTCGCCGAACGGGTTCGGGCACGAACCGCTCCGCGGTCAGCTCCGGCCGGCCCAGGTAGCCCCGGGCCAAGCCTGCGCCGCCGACGTGCATCTCGCCGGGCACGCCCACCGGCACGGGCCGCAGAGCGGGATCGAGCAGGTAGACCCCGAGGTCCGGAATGGGGCAGCCGACGGCGCTCACCGCCCGCGCCACGTCCGCCCGACGGACCTCCCGCCAGGTCACGTGCACCGTGGTCTCGGTGATGCCGTACATGTTGACCAGCCGCGGGCGCTCGTCGCCGTGGCGCTCGAACCACGGCGCCAGGCTCGCCGGCTCCAGAGCTTCGCCGCCGAAGATCACGTAGCGCAGGGCCAGAGCCGCTCCCGCCGGCGCCGACTGCTCGGCCCAGAGGAGCTGCCGGAACGCCGACGGCGTCTGGTTGAGCACCGTGACCTGCTCCTGCCGCAGCAGCCCGTAGAACGCCTCCGGCGAGCGGCTCACCCAGTAGGGCACCACCACCAGACGCCCGCCATAGAGCAGAGCCCCCCAGATCTCCCACACCGAGAAATCGAAGGCGTAGGAGTGGAACAGCGTCCAGACGTCCTCTGGGCCGAAGCCGAACCAGCGGTCGGTCGCCGTGAACAGGCGCAAGGCGTTGCCGTGGCGGATCACCACTCCCTTGGGCCGGCCCGTCGAGCCCGACGTGTAGATGACATAGGCCGGGTAATCCGCTGAAACCGGGGTCCTTGGATCTGTGGCCGCCTCGCTGGCGATCGCTTCGGCATCACGGTCCAGAGCGAGAATCCGAGTCGCGGCGTCGGGCTCCGGCAGCTCTGCGAGCAGCGACTCCTGCGTAATGAGCACCGGCGGCCGGCTGTCGGCCAGCAGGAAGGCCAGCCGCTCGCGCGGATAGGTCGGATCGAGCGGCACGTAGGCCGCGCCCGCCTTGAGCGCGCCCAGGATGGCCACCAGCATCGGCGTCGACCGCTCCAGGCACAGCCCCACCCGATCGCCCGGCAGGACGCCCAGGCGTACCAGGTAGCGCGCGAGCTGGTTGGCGCGCCGGTCGAGCTCGCCGTAGCTCAGCCGCTCGCCCTCGCAGACCACGGCCACGGCCTCGGGGGAGCGGGCCGCCTGCGCCGCGAAGCGCTGGTGGAGCGTGCCCTCGCCCAGGTCCTCGGCCGGGGCCTCGTTCCACTCCCGGGCGAGTTGGTGGCTCTCCGCCGGAGAGAGCAGCGGCAGATCGGCGAGCGGCTGCGCCGGCTCCGCCAGGGCACCGGCCAGCAGAGTGGTGAAGTGCCGGACGATCCGCGCCGCGGTGGCCCTCTCGAACAGGCCGGTGTTGTACTTCAAGACGCCGGCGAGGACGGGCCCGGCCTCGAAGGCATTGAGCACGAGATCGAACTTCGCCGTCTGGCCGCCGGCCCCCATGGGCCGCAGCTCGAGGCCCGGCAGCGCCACGGGCTCGCCGCCTGCCGGCGCGTTCTGGAGCTGGAACAGGACCTGGAACAGCGGCGAACGGGAGAGGTCCCGCTCCGGCTGCAGCTCGGCCACCAGCTTCTCGAACGGCAGGTCCTGGTGGGCGTAGGCGCCCAGTGCCGCCTCCCGGGCCCGCAGCAGGAGCTCGGAGAAGCTGGGCCCGCCCGAAAGGTCGCCGCGCAGGGCCAGGGTGTTGACGAAGAAGCCGATCAGCCCTTCGAGCTCGCGGCGGGTGCGGTTGGCGATGATCGAGCCCACGATCAGGTCGTCCTGACCCGTGTAGCGCGCCAGCAGCGCCTCGAAGGCGGCCAGCAGGGCCATGAACGGCGTCGCGCCCCGCTGGCGCGCAAGGCTCCGCACCCCCTCGCTCACCGCGGCGGACAGATGGAAGCCCGCATCGGCACCCCGGTAGCCCTGGAGGGCCGTCCGCGGCCGGTCGGTGGCGACCTGGAGCACCGGCGCCCCGGCCAGCATGCGCCGCCAGTAGGCGAGCTGCGCTTCCAGGGCCTCGCCCTGGAGCCACCCCCGCTGCCAGACGGCGAAGTCCGCGTACTGGATGGGCAGCTCGGGCAGCGGCGAAGGCTGACCCTGCGAGAAGGCGCGGTAGAGAGCCACCATCTCCCCCACCAGCACCCCCACGGACCAGCCGTCCGCGGCGATGTGATGGACGGTGAGGAGCAGCGCGTGCTCGGCCGCGCTGAGACGCACCAGCAGGGCCCGCAGCAGCGGCGCCCGGCGCAAGTCGAAGGGCCGCAGCGCCTCGGCCGCCGTCAGCGCCCGGGCCTCCGCTTCGCGCCGGCCCGGCGCGAGGCCGCTCAGGTCCACCCGGGGAAGGGGCAGGCCCACCTCAGGCGCCACGGCCTGGACGGGTTGGCCCTCGCGCACGGCATAGGAGGTGCGCAGCGCCTCGTGGCGGCGCACGATCTCCCCGAGGGTGGCCGCGAGGGCCGTGACGTCGAGCCGGCCGGTCAGGCGCACGGCGGCCGGCACGTTGTAGGCTGCCGAGCCCGGCTGGAGCTGGTCGAGGAACCACAGGCGCTCCTGGGCGAAGGAGAGCGGCAGGTCCCCCTCGCGCAATGCCTGCGGAAGCCGCTGGAGCGGCGGCACCTCGAAGCCCTGCTCCCGCGCCTTCAGGGCCTCGACCTCCGCCGCCAGCGCCGCCACCGTGGGCCTCTCGAACACGCTGCGCAGCGGCAGCTCCACGCCCAGGGCTTCCCGCACCCGCGACTGCACCTGCGTGGCCAGCAGCGAGTGGCCGCCGAGCGCGAAGAAGTCGTCCTCCACCCCCACCTCGCCCGCGCGCAACACCTCGCCCCAGATCCCCGCCAGGATCTGCTCCACGGGGGTGGACGGAGCCACCGAGCCCTGGCGCGCTTCGGGCTCCGGCGCGGCAGCGGCGAGGGCGCGGCGGTCCACCTTGCCGGCCGGCGTCAACGGCAGCACCGCAGTCTCGACGAAGGCCGCGGGCGTCATGTAGTCCGGCAACGTGCGCCCCAGGAAGGCCCGCAGCTCGCCCGCGTCCGGCAGCGGGCTCTCGCCCGTCCCCACCAGGAAGGCCACCAGCCGGCGGGCCGCACCCTCGCCCGCCACCACCACGGCCGCCTGAGCCACGGCCGGGTGCCGGGCCAGCGCCGCTTCGATCTCGCCCGGCTCGATGCGGAAGCCCCGCACCTTCACCTGCTGGTCGAGGCGGCCCAGGAAGTCGAGCTCGCCCGCGGGCAGCCAGCGCACCCGGTCGCCCGTGCGGTAGAGCCGGGCTCCCGGCTCGCCGCTCCAGGCGTCTGGCACGAACCGTTCGGCCGTGGCCTCAGGCCGGCCGAGATAGCCCCGGGCCAGCGCGCCACCGAGAGCCAGCTCGCCCGGCACGCCCACGGGGACCGGCTGGCCCCGGCGGTCCAGCACGCGGACCGACCTTCCTGGAAGCGGCCGGCCGATGGGCACGGCGGGCAGCAGGGCCCCGGCGTCGACGGTGAACAGGGTGGCCGTGATCACCGCCTCGGTAGGGCCGTAACCGTTGACCAGCCGGGCCCGCCGCAGGGTCGTCGACGGCCACAGGCGCGCCACCTCCGGCGCCAGCGCCTCGCCGCCCGCGATCACCAGCCGCACGGGCAGCTCCGGCCCGGTCTTCCCCTCCGCGGCCCAGAGCTGCAGCAGCGCGGGCGGCAGATCGGCCACCGTTACTCCCAGCTCGACGATCCGCCTTGGCAGCGCCGCGAGGTCGAGCTCGCCCTGCCACAGGGCGATCGTGGCGCCGGACGCCAGGGGCGCCAGGAGCTGCTCGAGCGAGATGTCGAAGCTCCACGCCGCGGTCTGGAGGAAGCGGTCTCCCGCCGCGAGCCCGTACTCGCGCAGCAGGGCCTGCAGATGGCCGGCGGCGGCCCCGTGCTCCACCCCAACCCCCTTGGGCTTGCCGGTCGAGCCCGAGGTGTAGATGACGTAGGCCAGGCTCTGCGGCGTCGCCCGGCTCACCGGCCGTGCCGGGCTCTCCCCGGCGATCGCCTCCGCTTCCGCATCGACGGCCAGGACCGTGACGCCGGGGCCGGTCGGCAGCTCGCTACTCAGAGCCTCCGAAGTGATGAGCACCCGCGCGCCCACGTCCGCCAGCATCCAGGCCCGGCGCTCTCGCGGATAGGCGGGATCGAGCGGCAGGTAGACGCCCCCGGCCTTGAGGATCGCCAGCAGCGCGATCACGCCATCGATGGAGCGCGGCAGCGACAGTCCCACGGGGACCTCCGGCCCCACGCCCAGCCGCTGGAGCCGCCGCGCCAGGCGGTTGGCCCGCGACTCCAGCTCGCCGTAGGAGAGGGCCTCGCCTGCCGTGACCACGGCCGCGGCCGCGGGATCGCGATCGGCCCAGGCCTCGAACAGCTCGTGGAGGAGGACTGCCTCGGGGAGGGCGCCCGCCTCGGGGAGGGCCTGCTCAGATTGGCTCCAGGCGGCGATCTGTGCGGCTTCGGCCGCGTCCAGCAGCGGCAGCTCCGGGACCGGCCGCCGGGGAGCGTCCACGAGGCCCCGCAGCAACGTCAGGAAGCGCTGGGCCATGCGATCGATCGTCTGGGAGTCGAAGAGGTCGAGGTTGAATTCGATCCCGCCGACCAGCCCTGAGCTGGTGGTCTCGGCGAGCGAGAAGCTCAAGTCGAACTTCGCCGTCGTCGCTGCGGAGGGGAAGCGCCGCACCTCGAGGCCCGGCAGCGCGAGATTCCCCTCCCGGTTCGCGGTGCTCAACGCGAACATCACCTGGAACAGGGGCGACCGCGACAGGTCCCGCTGCGGCTGCAGCTCCTCCACCACCTTCTCGAACGGCAGCTCCTGGTGGGCGAAGGCTCCCAGCGCCACCTCCCGCACCCGGACCAGGAGGTCGTCGAAGCCAGGCTCTCCCGCGCCGTCCACCCGCAGCACCAGGGTATTGACGAAGAAGCCGATCAGCCCTTCGAGCTCGGCGCGGTTGCGGCCCGCGATCGGCGTGCCGATCGCCACGTCGTCCTGGCCGGCCAGGCGCTGGAGCAGGACTGCGAAGGCCGCGAGGCAGGTCATGAAGAGCGTCGCGCCCTGGCTGCGGCCCAGGGCTGCCGTCTCTGCCATGAGCTCCCGCGGCACGAGGAACGACCGCACGGTCCCGCGCGAGGTCTGCACGGCCGGCCGCGGCCGGTCCGTGGGCAGCTCCAGCGGCTCCACCCCGGCGAGTTGCCGCCGCCAGTAGTCGATCTCCCCCTCCAGCACCCCGCCCTGGAGCCAGCCGCGCTGCCAGAGGGCGTAGTCGGCGTACTGGAGCGGCACGGCCGGCAGGGGCGAGGGCCGGCCGGCTGCGAAAGCCGTGTAGAGCGCCGTCACCTCGCGGATGAGGATGCGCAGCGACCAGCCGTCGCTCGCGATGTGGTGCTGGTTGAAGACCACGACGTGCTCTTCCCCGTCCAGCCGCAGCAGCAGGGCCCGCAGCAACAGGCCGCGCGTGAGGTCGAAGGCGTGCCTCTCCACGGCCGCCGCCTGCCGGCGCGCCTCGGTCTCCCGCACCGCGGGCGGCAGGGCCGCCAGGTCGACCAGGGGCAGCGCCACCTCGTGCTCGGGAACGACCACCTGGACGGGGCCGGCGCTGGTCTGGCCAAAGCGGGTGCGCAGCACCGAGTGCCGGCGCACGATCTCGGCCGCCACCCGCGCGAGCGCGGCGATGTCGAGCCTGCCGGCGAGGCGCAGCGCGAGGGGGACGTTGTACGCCGGGCTGCCAGGGTCGAGCTCGTGGAGGAACCAGAGCCGCTCCTGCGCGAAGGAGAGTGGCAGCTCGTCACCCTCCCGCCAGGCGCCTGGCGCGATCGGCTGCAGGCCCTGCTCCGCCAGCGGCTCCGCCAGCGTCATCTCGTAGCCGAGCCGGGCTGCCATCTCGAGCGTCGGCTCGCTCAGGGAATCCACCGGGATGGCCTCGCGCCAACGCTCGGCCACCTCCGCGTCTACCCCGGAGTGATCGTGGAACTTCACGTCCCCCAACATCCGCGACTCGGCGTGCGGACCGTCCGTCATCCGCGACGAGCTCTTCTCGTACGGCTCGGCCATGGCCGGTTCGTACTCCAGGCCCAGGAACGTGCACAGACGCCGAAGCTCAGCCTCCGGCGCGCGCACCAGGTCCTCGAAGCGCACCCAGTGCTGGCGGTGGGACGGCACTCCTTCCAGATGCTCCTCGACGTTTTGGTGGCTCGCCAGCCAGATCAGCTCCGCCTGCTCGCGGCGCGAGAAGCCGTGCTCGGTGCGGAAGAAGATCTGGTCCAGCTTCGCCTCCACGAAGGAGTGAATCATCCCCGCCGGATGACGGATCAGGTGGATGTACAGCGGCTCCTCGAACACCTCCTCGGCCTTCTTCAGCACCGCCGGATCCAGCGCGTAGGACGGCGTCTTGTCCACCAGCATGCGATCGCCCAGCCAGCTCTGGAGACGGCCGTAGAAGGCGGCCGTGGTCAGGTCCTCCCGCTCGCACTCGGCCAGGACCTCGCGGGCCGCCGCGGCGTCGCAGCCGCGGACCTCCATCACCGCCCGGATGGCCCCTTCGAGCCAGAAGCTGTCGCGACCGCTGAAAGCCAAGCTGCGCTCGCGCAGGGTGTCGAACGACAGCAGCTCCAGCTCCGGCGGCGCGAACAGCTTCGGGTGGCCGGCCAGCATCACCCGTAAGAGCGTCGAGCCCGAGCGGGGCGGCGACAGCACGAACACCGCCCGCCGGTTCTTGCGGCTCGCGGACGCCGCCCGCGGACGCATCAGCTCGCGGAAGCGAGAGAGCTTCGCCGCGTCGACCCGCTGCTCGGCCGGCCCGGCCGGCTCAGGGGCGAGCGGCTGGCCTGCCTCGTCAGGATCCAGCCGGCGCGCCACGGCCGCCGGGTACTCTGCGGCCAGGTAGGCGGCCACCGACGCCACGGTCGGGTGGTCGAAGATGACCACCACCTGGACGATCTCGCCCAGCTCCTGTTGCAGCCGGTTGATCGCCACGGCGCCGGTGATCGAGTTGCCGCCCAGCTCGAAGAAGTCGTCCTCGACGCCGATCCGGTCGAGCTTCAGCACCTCTCGCCAGATCCCGGCGACGAACGCCTCCAGCTCGGTGCGCGGAGCGATCGGCTCCGCCGCCTGCGGGCGTTCCGCCTCGGGTGCCGGCAGGGCCCGGCGGTCCACCTTGCCGTGCGAGGTCAGCGGCAGAGCCTCCAGGAGCACCAGCGCCGACGGCAGCATGTAGTCCGGCAGGCTCTGTGCCAGGAAGCCGCGCAGATCCGACAGCGCTGGCGGCGACTGCGCCTGGCCTACGGCCGGCACCACCCAGGCCACCAGCTTGTCCTCCACCAGCAGCACCACGGCCTCGCGCACCGACGTATGGCGCACCAGCGCCGATTCGATCTCCCCCAGCTCGATGCGGAAGCCGCGGATCTTCACCTGGTGATCGATCCGGCCCAGGTATTCGAGGTCGCCGTCCGGCAGGCGGCGGGCCAGGTCGCCGCTCCGGTACAGCCGTGAGCCCGGCTCGCCGAAGGGATCGGGGACGAACCGTTCCGCGGTCAGCTCCGGCCGGTCCAGGTAGCCCAGGGCCAGGCCCGCGCCCCCGACGTGGATCTCCCCAGCCACCCCGATGGGCACCGGCCGCATCACCGGATCGAGCAGGTAGACCCCGAGGTCCGGAATGGGGCAGCCCACGGCGCTCACCGCCCGCGCCATGTCCGCCCGCCGCACCTCGCGCCAGGTGACGTGCACCGTGGTCTCGGTGATGCCGTACATGTTGACCAGCCGCGGGCGCTCGTCGCCGTGGCGCTCGAACCACGGCGCCAGGCTCGCCGGCTCCAGCGCCTCGCCGCCGAAGATCACCCAGCGCAGGGAGAGAGCCGCCCCCGCCGGCGCCGACGGCTCGGCCCAGAGGAGCTGCCGGAACGCCGACGGCGTCTGGTTGAGGACCGTGACCTGCTCCTGCCGCAGCAGTCCATAGAACGCCTCCGGCGAGCGGCTCACCCAGTAGGGCACCACCACCAGACGCCCGCCATAGAGCAGAGCCCCCCAGATCTCCCACACCGAGAAGTCGAAGGCATAGGAGTGAAACAGCGTCCACACGTCCTCGGGGCCGAAGCCGAACCAGCGGTCGGTCGCCGTGAACAGGCGAGCGACGTTGCCGTGGCGGACCACCACCCCCTTGGGCCGGCCTGTCGAGCCCGAGGTGTAGATCACGTAGGCCGGATGCTCCGCGGAGATGGGGACTCCAGGGTCTGAAGCGTCTTCGCGGGCGATCGCCACCGCGTCGCGGTCCATGAAGACCACGCGGGTCTCCGGCCCGGGCTCCGGCAGCTCCAGCGACTCCTGGGTGATGAGCACTGGCGGCCGGCTGTCCTCCAGGAGGAAAGCCAGCCTCTCCCGCGGGTAGGCCGGATCGAGCGGCACGTAGGCCGCGCCCGCCTTGAGCGTGCCCAGGATCGCCACCACCATCCCGAGCGACCGCTCCAGGCAGATGCCCACGGGATCGCCCGCAGCCACTCCCAGAGCGACGAGATGACGGGCGAGCTGATTGGCCAGCCGGTCGAGCTCGCCGTAGCTCAGCCGCTCGCCGTCGCAGACCACGGCTGTGGCCTCAGGAGAACGTGTAGCCTGCACGGCGAACCGCTCGTGCAGAACGCCTTCTCCCAGGTTCTCGACCGGCGCCTCGTTCCACTCCCGGACGAGCTGCTGGCGTTCTTCCTCCGAGAGCAGCGGCAGCTCGGAGAGAGGCCGGGAAGGCTCCGTCACCGCTGCCGTCAGCAGGGTCGCCAAGTGCCGGGCGATCCGCGCTGCCGTCGCCCTCTCGAAGAGGTCGGTGTTGTACTTCAAGGTACCGCTGAAGAGGGGGCCGGCTTCGAAGATGTTGAGCACCAGATCGAACTTCGCCGTCTGCCCGCCGGCACCCATGGGCCGCAGCTCCAGCTCCGGCAGCCTCACCGGCTCGCTGTCCGCCGTGGCGTTCTGGAGCTGGAAGAGCACCTGGAACAGCGGCGAACGGGAGAGGTCACGCTCCGGCTGCAGCTCCGCCACCAGCTTCTCGAACGGCAGGTCCTGATGGGCGAAGGCGCCCAGAGTCGCCGCCCGCACCCGGCCCAGCAGAAGGTCGAAGGCGGGGTCCCCGCCGAGGTCGACGCGCAGGGCGAGGGTGTTCACGAAGAAGCCGATCAGCCCCTCGAGCTCGCGGCGCGTGCGGTTGGCGATGGTCGAGCCCACGATCAGATCGTTCTGGCTGGTATAGCGCTGGAGCAGGGCTTCGAAGCCGGCCAGCAGGATCATGAACGGCGTCGCATGCAGCCTTTGCGACAGGGTGCGCACCCCATCGCCCGCCGCGGCCGGGAACGCGAAGGAGAGGTTGGCGCCGCGGTAGCTCTGCAGAGCCTTGCGGGACCGGTCGGTCGGGAGTTGGAGGATGGGGGCGCCGACGAGCAGGTCCCGCCAGTAGGCGAGCTGAACGACGAACGCCTCGCCCTGCAGCCAGCCGCGCTGCCAGACCGCGAAGTCGACATACTGGATCGGCAGCTCGGCCAGCGGCGAAGGCTCGCCCTGCGCGAACGCCTGGTAGAGAGCCACCACCTCCCGCACCAGCACCCCGGCCGACCAGCCGTCCGCCGCGATGTGGTGCAGAGTGAGGAGCAGCGCGTGATCCTTGGGCTCCAGGCGGACCAGCAGCGCGCGCAGCATCGGCGCCCGGGCCAGGTCGAAGGGGCGTCGCGACTCCGCGGCAGCCAGCTTCCCGACCTCCTCCTCTCTCCGGCCGGGCGGGAGCCCGCCGAGGTTCACCCTGGGAAGCGGCAGCTCCGCGGCAGGCGCGATCCACTGCGCGGGCTGACCCTCATGCACTCCGAAGGAGGTCCGCAGCGACGCGTGGCGACGGACGATCTCGCGCAGGGTCGCCGCGAGCGCAGAATCGTCGAGCCGTCCGGTGAGACGTACGGCGAACGGCACGTTGTACGCGAAGGTTCCCGGCTGGAGCTGGTCGAGGAACCACAGGCGCTCCTGGGCGAAGGAGAGCGGGTAGGGACGGCCCGGCTCGACGGGATGAGCCGCGATGGGAATCCAGCTCCCCTGGCCCTGGCGCTCCGGCGGGTAACCGAGCCCCGCGGCCATCTCCCAGGTGACGTCGCCGAGGAAATCCTCCTGCGTCTCCTCCCGCCAGCGGTCCGCCGTCGTCCGGTCCACCCCACTGTGCTGGTGGAACTTCACGTCCCCCAGCATGCGCGACCAGGAGTGGATGCCGTCCGTCATGCGCTGCGACCTGTCCTGGTACGGCTCGGCCATGGCCGGGGCGTAATCGATCCCCAGGAACTCGCAGATCCCCCGCAGCTCCCGCTCCGGGTCCGCCACCAGGTCCTCGAAACGGACCTTGTGCTGCCGATCCGGCGGCACGTCGCGCAGGAACTCGCGGATGTTGCGCTGGCTCACCAGCCAGATCAGCTCCGCCAGCTCGCGCCGCTCCAACGAGTGCGGATGGCGGAAGAACACCTGCTCCAGCTTCGCCTCCTCGAAGGAACGGATCATGCCGTAGGGATGGCGCAGCAGGTGGACGTAGCGGGCCTCCGCGAACACCTCCTCGGCCCGCCGCAAGACCCCGAGGTCGAGGGCGTAGGAGGGGGTCTTGTCCACCAGGAGCCGGTCGCCGATCCACTCCTGCATCAGGCGATACAGCTCCCGCGTGGTCGCGCCCCGTTCCTCCAGGTCAGCGAGGAACGCCTCGGCCTCTTCCGCGGAGCAATGCCGGATCTCCATCACCGCCCGGATCACCCCCTCCAGCCAGAAGCTGTTGCGGCCCGGGAAGGCTTCTCGCCGCTCGGCCAAGGTGTGGAACGACAGCAGCTCCAGCTCCGGCGGCGCGAACAGACGCGGATTGCCGGCCAGCATCACCCGCAGCAGCGTCGAGCCCGAGCGCGGCGGCGACAGGATGAACACCGCCGGAGGGTTTTTTGCCGCGACCTCCTCCCCCGCGGGTATCGGAGGGATGAGGGCGCGGAAGGTCTCGACACGGGCTTCATCGATCCGGTCGAGCCAGGCCTGCGCCCGCCGGGCGCCGAGGACCTCCGCGCCGAAGAGCCGGGCCACGGCTTCGGGGTAGTTCGACGTCAGGTAGGCGGCGAGCTTCGCCACCGTCGGGGCGTCGAACATCACCACCACGTGGACGATCTCGCCCAGCTCCTGTTGCAGGCGGTTGACGAGCATGGCGCCGGTGATGGAGTTGCCGCCCAGCGCGAAGAAGTCGTCGTGGACGCCGAAGCTCGCGATGCCCAGCGTCTCCTGCCAGAGCCCGGCGAGGAAGCGCTCCAGCTCCGTCCGCGGCGCTGCGAAGCCCTCGGCCAGCCCTGTCGCCTCGGGCGCCGGCAGGGCCTTGCGGTCCACCTTGCCGCTGGGGGTGAGCGGCAGCGCCGGCAGCACCACTATGGCCGACGGCACCAAGGCCTCGGGCAGCGAGGCCGCGAGAGCGGTGCGCAGCGCGGTGCCGTCCAGCTCCCCGCCCTCGCCCGGCACGGTGTACGCCACCAGCCGAGCCGGCGCCGAGCCATCCTGCCGGGAAACGACTACGGCCTCGTGCACGCCGGGCTGGGCGAGCAGCGCCGCCTCCACCTCGCCCAGCTCGACACGGACGCCGCGGATCTTCACCTGGTGATCGATCCGTCCCAGGAACTCCAGCTCGCCTCCCGGCGTGAAGCGGACGAGGTCGCCGGTCCGGTACAGCCGCTCTCCAGGCGTGCTGGCGAAAGGGTGAGGAACGAAGCGTTCAGCCGTCAGGTCCGGCCGGCCGTGGTAGCCGCGGGCCAGACCGATGCCGCCCACCAGCAGCTCGCCGGGCACGCCGGCCGGCGCCGGCAGACCCGCCGAATCGAGGACGTAGACCTCCAGGTTCTGGATGGGCCGTCCTATCAACAGCCGCTCGCCGCCGCCGCAGACCCAGGCCGTGGCGCAGATCGTGGTCTCGGTGGGGCCGTAGGCGTTGACCAGGCGGCGGCCGGCGGCCCAGCGCCGCGCCAGGTCGACGGGGCAGGCTTCGCCCGCCACCACCAGGGTGCGCAGCTCCGGCAGCTCCAATATCTCCGGGGGTGGCAAGGTCGCCAGCACCGTGGGCGGCAGCGTCACAACGGTGATCCGCTGGCTGGCCAGCAGCTCGATCAGGTCGGGACCCACGAGCGACTGCCGAGAGGCCAGGACCAGCGCCGCTCCGGCGCGGAAGGCCATGGCGATCTCCGAGACCGAGGCGTCGAAGCTTATCGACGCGAACTGCAGGACGCGGCTGTCGGGCCCAACCTCGAACAGTCGGTCCTGGGCCGCCGCCAGGTTGTCCAGGCCGCGGTGGGAGACCAGCACTCCCTTGGGTACCCCCGTCGAGCCGGAGGTATAGATCACGTAGGCGAGGTTCTCCGCATGGGCCAGCGGCGGCAGGGGCTCTCCACTCTCCTCCGGCTCATCCTCCAGCAGCACGGTCGGTACAGCATGGGGGGGCAGGCCAGCCACCAGCCGCTCCTGGGCCAGCAGCACCGTGACGCCGGAATCGGCGAGCAGCCAGGCCAGACGCTCCGGTGGAAAAGCGGGGTCGAGCGGCACGTAGGCGCCACCGGCCTTGAGCACGGCTAGCAGGCCCAGAATCATTTCCGGCGAGCGCTCCGCGCACAAGCCGACCAGCGCCTCCGGCCCCACTCCCAGCCGCCGCAGGCGGCGGGCCAGCCGGTTGGCCAGCCGGTCGAGCTCCCCATAGGAGAGCTCGCCCTCGTCCCAAACCACCGCGACAGCGTCGGGGCGCTGTACGGCAGCCTCCTCCACCATCTCGTGCAGACCACGGGGCGTCAGGCGGGTCGCCTCCCCCCGGCTCCACTCTGTGACGAGTTGCCGGCGCTCCGCCTCGTCGAGCAACGGCAGCGCAGAGATCCGCTGGCAAGGATCGGCGGCCAGGGCTGCCAACAGATTCTCCAGATGGCCTGCCTGGCGAGCTACGGTGGCCGCGTCGAACAGCTCGGTGTTGTAGCGCCACTGGCAGAGCAGGCCGCGGCCGGTCTCGGAGACGGTCAGCGTCAGGTCGAACTTGGAGACCTCGTGCGGCCGCGGCTCGGGCCGCAGTGTCAACCCCGGCAGGCTCAGGTCGACGGCCGCCGCGTTCTGCAGCACCAGCATCACCTGGAACAGGGGCGAATGGGCAAGGCTGCGTTCGGGCTGCAGCTCCTCCACCAGCTTCTCGAACGGCAGGCTCTGGTGGGCGTAGGCCCCCAGCGCCAGGTCGCGCACGCGGGCCAGCAGGTCGTCGACGGCGGGGTCGCCCGCCAGCCCGATCCGCAGCACGAGCGTGTTGACGAAGAAGCCGATCAGCCCTTCGAGCTCGGTCCGGTCGCGGTTGGCGGTGGGGCTGCCCACCACCACGTCGTCTTCGCCGCTGTGGCGCTGGAGGAGGACGGCGAAGGCGGCGAGCAGGGTCATGAACAGGGTGGCTCCCTGGCGCTGGCCGGCGCGCTTCAGGGCCGCGGCCACCTCGGGAGGCAACACGGTATCGACCCGCGCTCCCTGGAAGCGCTGCACGGCGGGCCGCGGGCGGTCGGTAGGCAGCGGCAGCAGCCCGGGAGCTCTGGCCAAGCGCTGGCGCCAGGAGTCGACCTGCTCCTTCAGAGCCTCCCCCTGGAGCCAGCTCCGCTGCCAGACGGCATAGTCCGCGTACTGGACGGGCAGCTCGGGCAGCGGTGAGGCCTGACCGGCGGCGAAGGCCGGGTAGAGCACGCCCACCTCGCGCACCAACACCCCCATCGACCAGCCATCGCTCACGATGTGATGCATGGCGAAGAGCAGGACGTGCTCCTCCTCCCCCAGACGCACCAGGGTCGCCCGCGCCAGCGGCCCGCGGGCGAGGTCGAACGGCAGCCTCAGGTCCGCGAGGCTGAGCTTCTGCCCCTCGATATCGCGCGCGGCGGCGGGCAGGCCGCTCAGGTCGGCGACGGCCAGAGCGAAGGGACGGGGAGGGTGGATCACCTGCACCGGCTCGCGGCCGGCCGCCGCGAAGGTCGTGCGCAGGACCTCGTGGCGGCGGACTACCTCGTCGAGAGTAGCGGCCATGAGCCGGCAGGTCGAGACGGCCCAGGAGACGCACCGCAGCGGAGAGGTTGTAGGCCGGGCTCTCGGGGTCGAGGTGATCGAGGAACCAGAGGCGCTGCTGGCCGAAGGAGAGGGGCAGGTCTCCCTGCCGCGGCACGGGCCGCAGCGGAGGCACCGTGAATCCCCGCCCCTGGGCCTGGAGATCCCCGATCTCGGCCGCCAGCGCGGCGAGGCCCGGCTTCTCGAACACCGTGCGCAGCGGCAGCTCCACCCCGAAGGCCTCGCGCACCCGGGCCACCACCTGGGTGGCGAGCAGAGAGTGGCCGCCGAGGTCGAAGAAGCGGTCGCCGGAGCCCACGGCTTCGACGGTCAGCACCTGGCCCAGATCCCCGCCAGCACCTCCTCATCGGCGGTGCGCGGCGCCGTGAACGCCGCCGTCTCCAGGACCGCCGGCTTGAGGGCGGGCAGCGCCTTCCGGTCCACCTTGCCGTTGGGGGTGAGCGGCAGCTCCGCCAGCTCCACCCAGGCCGTGGGCACCATGTATTCCGGCAGGCTGCGGCGCAACGCATCCCGCAGCTCCGCGACCAGGGACGCCCCACCCTGCCGGCGCGGCACCAGGTAGGCGGCCAGGCGCCGGTCTCCCGAAGGCTCGTCCTCGCGCCACGACCACGGCGGCGGCCACCTCCGGGTGCCGGCCGAGCGCCGCCTCGATCTCCCCCAGCTCGATGCGGAAGCCCCGCACCTTCACCTGGTGGTCGACGCGGCCCAGGTACTCCAGGCGGCCGTCGGCGCGGAAGCGGGCGAGGTCGCCCGTGCGGTACAGCCGTCGACCCCGACGCCGAAGGGATCGGGCACGAAGCTCTCCGCCGTCAGGTCCGGCCGCCCCAGATAGCCGCGGGCGAGGCCGGCGCCGCCCAGCTGCAGCTCGCCGGGCACGCCGGTCGGTGCCGGCCGGCCGCCGGCGTCGACCACGTAGGCCTCGGTATTGGCGATGGGACGGCCCACCAGAATGGGGCCGCCGTCCTGGATCTCCTCCACGGTCGACCAGATCGTGGTCTCGGTGGGGCCGTAGACGTTCCACAGCGTGCCGACCCGCGGCAGCAGGGCCGTTGCGAGCGCCGGGGGAAGCGCCTCGCCGCCGCACAACGCCTTGAGCCCTTCGCCGCCCTGCCAGCCCGACTCCAGCAGCAGCCGCCAGGTGGCGGGAGTCGCCTGGAGCACGGTGGCGCCGGAGTGGGCGAGGAGCGCCTGGAGGCGCCGGCCGTCGGCGGCGTCCTCGCGGCTCGCCACCACCACCCGCGCCCCGACCAGCAGAGGCAGATAGAGCTCCAGGCCGGCGATGTCGAACGACAGCGAGGTGACGGCGAGGAGGGTGTCGCCGGCCGTGAGGCCGGGCGTCTCCGCCATGGCGGAGAGGAAGTTCGCCAGCGCGCCGTGGGAGATCTGGACCCCCTTGGGCCGGCCGGTCGAGCCCGAGGTGTAGATCACGTAGGAAATGTTCTCCGGCCCCACCCCGCTCTCGGGGGCCGCGGCGCTCGCCGGCGCCTCCGGCAGGGTCTCCAGAACGACCGCGATCCCCGCGTCCTCCCGCATGAAGGCCAGGCGCTCCGCCGGGTAGGACGGATCAAGCGGCACATAGGCGCCGCCGGTCTTGAGCACGGCGAGGAGGGCCACCACCATCTCCAGCGACCGCTCCATGGCGAGGCCCACCCGCACCTCCGGCCCTACCCCCTGGCGCCGCAGCCAATGGGCGACGCCGTTGGCCCGGCGATCGAGCTCGCCGTAGGTCAGCGACTCACCGCCGCAGACCACGGCCACGGCGTCCGGCGTCCGCGCCGCCTGGCCAGCGATCGCTTCGTGGACAGGGAGCCCGGGCAGCGGACGGCGGGTGGCGTTCCAGTCCACCAGGAGCTGGCGCTGCTCGCGCGGGGAGAGCAGCGGCAGCTCCGAGATGCGGCTCCCCGGCCGGGCGGCGAGCCCCTGGAGCAGGGTCGCGAAGTGCTCCGCGAGCCGCACCACGGTGGCGGAGTCGAACAGGTCGGTGCTGTACTCCCAAATCGTCAGCAGTCCCCGTTCGTTTTCGCTCGCATAGACCTGGAGATCGAACAGCGAGATCCCGGCACCCGGATCGAGCTGCGACATTTTCAGACCGCCCGAATGCACCTGGGTTTCCGGCATGTTCATCAGGTTGAACATGAGCTGGAACAGCGGATTGCGCGCCAGGTCGCGCTGGGGCTGGAGCTTCTCCACCAAGTACTCGAACGGCAGGTCCTGGTGGGCGTAGGCGCCGAGCGCCGTGTCCCGCACCCGCGCCAGGAGCTCGGCCCCGGTGGGATCGCCCCCCAGGTCCGTGCGCAGCACCAGGGAGTTGACGAAGAAGCCGATCAACCCTTCGAGCTCGCCGCGGGTGCGGTTGGCGATGGGCGTGCCCACGACCACGTCGTCCTCCCCCGTGTAGCGGTAGACGAGGGCCTGGAAGCCGGCGAGCAGGGCCATGAAGAGCGACGACACCCCGTGCTCGCGGGCGAGGGCCGAGACCGCGGCCAGCCGCTCGGCCGAGAGCCCCGTCGAGAAGGTCCGGCCGCGGAAGCTCTGGGCCGCCGGGCGGGGCCGGTCGGACGGCAGCTCCACTACCGGCGCTCCGGCCAGCCGCTCGCGCCAGTAGGCGAGCTGGCGCTCTAGCACCTCGCCCTGGAGCCACCCGCGCTGCCAGACGGCGAAATCGGCATACTGGACCGGCAGCTCCGGCAGGGGCGAAGGCTCCCCTTTACGAAGGCCTCGTAGAGCAGCCCCACCTCCAGGGTGAGGATGCCCATGGACCAGCCGTCGGAGACGATGTGGTGCATGGAGTAGAGGAGGACGTGCTCGGCCTCCCCCAGGCGCAGCAGATGGACCCGCAGCAGTGGCGCCCGGGAGAGGTCGAAGGGCCGGCGGGCCAGCTCGGCGGCCAGGCGCCGGGTTGTGGCCTGCTGCCCGGCCGCGGGCAGAGCGGCGAGATCGATCACCGGCAGGTCGAGCGCGACCTCGGGCTCGATCCGCTGCGTCGGCTGTCCCCGTTCGCTGCCGAAGGCGGTGCGCAGGGCCCCCTGCCGCCGCACCACCTCGCGCAGGGCGGCCCCCAGGGCGTCGATCCGCAGGTCGCCTGCGATCCGCAGGGCTCCCGGCAGGTTGTAGAACGGGTTGCCGGGGGCCAACTGGTCGAGCAGCCAGAGGCGCTGCTGGGCGAACGACAGGGGGAGGTCCCGGTCGAGGCCCGCCGCGGCGGCGAGCGGCGGCGCCTCGCGCCGCGTAGTGCGGAGGGCGTCGACGGCGCGGGCCAGGCCGGCGAGCGTCGGAGTCTCGAAGAACCGGCGCAGCGGCAGGTCGACGCCGAAGGTCTCGCGCACCCGCGAGATCGCCTGCGTGGCCAGCAGCGAGTGGCCGCCGAGCTCGAAGAAGCCGTCGTCCGGCCCCATGGCTTCGACCCTCAGCACGGCGGCGAGGATGCCCCCCAGCACCTCCTCGGTGGCCGTGCGCGGCGCCGTGGACGGCCTCCCCGCCTTCGCCGCTTCGGGAGCGGGCAGGGCCTTGCGGTCCACCTTGCCGTTGGGGGTCAAGGGGAGCTCTGCGAGCTGCATCCAGGCCGTGGGGATCATGTGCTCCGGCAGGCTCGCGCGCAGCCAGTCCCGCAGCTCGCCGGAGAGGTCGCCACCGGCGCGCCGCGGCACCACGTAGGCCACCAGCCGCCGGTCTCCCGCCGGCTCTTCCCGTGCAACCACCACGGCCGCGCCCACCTCCGGATGGCGGGCCAGCGCCGTCTCGATCTCCCCCAGCTCGATGCGGTAGCCCCGTACTTTCACCTGATGGTCGATGCGGCCCAGGCATTCCAGGGCACCGCCAGGCCGGAAGCGGGCGAGGTCCCCTGTGCGGTAGAGCCGCGCGCCCGGCGCACCAAAGGGATGAGGCACGAACTTCTCCGCCGTCAGGTCCGGCTGTCCCAGGTAGCCCCGGGCCAGGCCCACGCCCCCCAGCAGCAGCTCGCCCGGCACCGCGACCGGCGCCGGCTGGCCCGCCTCATCCAGAACATAGGCCTCGGTATTGGCGATGGGCCGGCCGACGAGGATCGAGCCGGGGTCGCGGATCTCCTGCACCGTGGACCAGACGGTCGTCTCCGTGGGGCCATAGACGTTCCACAGGGAGCCCACCCGCGCCAGCAGGTCCGCTGCCAGGACGGGCGACAAGGCCTCGCCGCCGCAGAGCGCCTCGAGCCCCTCGCCGCCCTGCCAGCCCGCTGCGAGCAGCAGGCGCCAGGTGGCCGGCGTGGCCTGGAGCACGGTGGCGCCGGATTCGCGGATCAGCTCCTGGAGACGGCGGCCGTCCGCTGCCTCGTCGCGGCTCGCCAGCACGACCCGGGCTCCCACCAGAAGCGGCAGGTAGAGCTCGAGGCCCGCGATGTCGAACGACAGCGAGGTGACGGCGAGCAGCCGGTCGTCCGCCGTGAGCCCCGGGGCCTCGGCCATCGAGGTGAGGAAGCTCATGAGGGAGCCGTGGGGGATCTGCACCCCCTTGGGCCAGCCGGTCGAGCCCGAGGTATAGATCACGTAAGCGACGTTCTCCGGCCCCACCCCGCTCTTCGGCGCCACGGTGCTCGCCGGCGCCTCGGGCAGGGTCTCCAGCACGACCGCGAGCCCCGCGTCCTCCCGCATGAAGGCGAGCCGTTCCTCCGGGTAGGCCGGGTCGAGCGGCACATAGGCGCCGCCGGCCTTGAGCACGGCGAGGAGGGCCACCACCATCTCCAACGACCGCTCCATGGCGAGGCCCACCCGCACCTCCGGTCCTACCCCCTGGCGCCGCAGCCAGCGGGCGACGCCGTTGGCCCGGCGGTCGAGCTCGCCGTAGGTCAGCGATGCGCTGCCGAAGACCACGGCGACGGCATCCGGCGTCCGCGCCGCCTGGGCCGCGATCGCTTCGTGGACGCACCCGGCCGGCACCGGCCGGACGGTGGCGTTCCACTCCACCAGGAGCTGATCGCGCTCCTCGACGGTCAGCAGCGGCAGCTCTGAGAGCCGCGCCGCGGGCAAGGCGGTCATCCCTTCGAGGACGACCCGGAAGTGCCCCGCCAGCCGCTCCATGGTGGAGGCATCGAAGAGGTCCGTGCTGTATTCCCAGATCGTGCTGAGCCCCTGGTCCGTCTCGCTCGCGTAGACCTGCAGATCGAAGAGCGCCGTCTGCCCCTCGGCCGCGAGCGGCGAGAGCACCAGGCCTCCCGACGCCACCTGCGCGGACGGTGTGTTGAGCAGGTTGAACATGAGCTGGAACAGCGGGTTGCGCGACAGGTCGCGCTGCGGCTGGAGCTTCTCCACCAGGTACTCGAACGGCAGGTCCTGATGGGCGTAGGCCCCGAGCGCCGTCTCCCGCACCCGTCCCAGCAGCTCCGGGACCTGCGGGTCACCCCCGAGGCCGGTGCGCAGCACCAGGGTGTTGACGAAGAAGCCGATCAGCCCTTCGAGCTCGCCGCGGGTGCGATTGGCGATGGGCGTGCCCACCACCACGTCCGCGAGCCCCATGTAGCGGCGCACCAGGACCTTGAAGGCGCCGAGCAGGGCCATGTAAGGCGAGATCGCCTGCTGGCGCGAGAGGGCCGCAACGGCCGCGGACAGCTCGGCGGGAAAGACCGTCCGGTACGTCGTGCCGCGGAAGCTCTGCACGGGCGGCCGCGGGCGGTCGGCGGGGAGCTCCACCACGGGCGCTCCGGCCAGCCGCTCGCGCCAGTAGGCGAGCTGGCGCTCCAGCACCTCCCCTTGCAGCCACCCGCGCTGCCACAGCGCGAAGTCCGCGTACTGCACCGGCAGCTCGGGCAGCGGCGACGGCAGGCCCCGAACGAAGGCGTCGTAGAGGCGCGCCACCTCGCCCACCAGCACCCCCTGCGACCAGCCGTCCGAGACGATGTGGTGAATGGTGAACGTCAGCACATGCTCGTCCGCGCCCAGCTTCAGGAGGCTCACCCGCAGGAGCGGCGGGCGGGAGAGGTCGAACGGCCGCCGTGCCAGCCCGGCGGCCAGTTTCAGCACCCGCTCCTCCTGCCCTGTGACGGGCAGGGCGCTCAGGTCGACGACGGGCAGGGCGAACGGCACCTCCCGCGCGATGCGCTGCACGGGCCGTCCGCCTTCGCTGCCGAAGCCGGTGCGCAGCGTCTCGTGCCGCCGCACCACCTCGCGCAGGGCGGCTTCGAGGGCGTCCACCCGCAGCTCGCCCGCGATCCGCACCGCTCCCGAGAGGTTGTAGAACGGATTGCCCGGCGCCAACTGGTCGAGCAGCCAGAGCCGCTGCTGGGAGAAGGAGAGGGGGAGGTCGCGGGGGCGAAGGCCGCGCACCAGCGGCGGCGCCTGCAGGTCCTCGGTCTCCGGGCTCCATGCCGCGGTCTGCTGCTCGCCGAGCACGGCCGCGAGCCCGCCGACGGTGCGCTCCTCGAAAAAGACGCGCAGCGGCAGCTCCACCCCCAGGACGTCGCGCACCCGCGAGGCCACCTGGGTGAGCAGGAGCGAGTGGCCGCCGAGGTCGTAGAAGTCGTCGTGGGTGCCGATCTCGGCGATGCCGAAGAGGTCCTGCCAGATGGCGGCGAGGGCGGCTTCGATGCGGCTGGCCGGCGGCACGTAGGGGGTGCGCAGGTGGCTGGGCCGCGGGTGGAGGGTCCTCTCAGGCTCCGGAAAGGGAGCCGCGGAGCGCCTCGCCGGAGCCCCTTCGGGCCTCGGCTCGAGCCAGTAGCGCCGGCGCTCGAAGGGGTAGGACGGCAGGGGGATCCGGCGCCGCCGCTCGCCGGCGTAGAGGGCCCGCCAGTCCGGCCGCTCTCCGGCCAGCCACTGCGTTGCCAGACGGTGGAGCTCCCTCTCCTCCTCCGTGGCCGCCTCCGCAGCGCCGAGGGACGCACGCGAGACGAGGGCCTCGATCGCCTCCTCGCGGGAGCGGGCCAGCACCACCCGGCGGTGCTCGAAGGCCCGGCGGCCGAGGTGCAGGGTGTAGGCCACGTCTGCGAGGCTCACCTCGGGATGGGCCGTGAGGTGCGCGGCCAGCCGGTCCGTGGCCGCCTCCAGGGCGGCCGGCGTGCGCGCCGAGAGGACCAGCATCTGCCACTGCCGCGACGGGCCGGAGGGGGCCCGCTCCGGCGCCTCCTCCAGGATCACGTGGGCGTTGGTGCCGCCCATGCCGAAGGCGTGGACGCCGGCGCGCCGGGGCCCATCGCCGTCGCCGTCACCGGCCGGCCACTCGACGGGCGCGGCGTTGACGAAGAAGGGGCTCGCCGCCAGGTCGAGCTGGGGGTTGGGCCGCTCGAAGTGGAGGGTCGGGGGGATGATCCCGTGCTCCAGTGCGAGCACCGCCTTGATGAGGCCGGCGATGCCCGCCGCGGCGTTCAAGTGGCCGATGTTGCCTTTCGCCGATCCCAGGGCGCAGAAGCCCCGGCGGCTGGTGCCGGCGCGGAAGGCCTCGGTCAAGGCCGCGACCTCGATCGGGTCGCCCAAAGGGGTAGCGGTGCCATGGGCCTCGACGAAGCCCAGGCTCTCGGGCTCGACGTCCGCCATCATCTGGGCGGCGCGGACGACCTTGCCCTGCCCCGCCATGCCGGGAGCCGCGTAGGCCACCCGGGCGGCGCCGTCGTTGTTGATGGCGGAGCCCTTGATCACGGCGTGGATGGTGTCGCCGTCGGCCTCGGCGTCCTCAAGGCGCTTGAGGACGACGATCCCCAGCCCGTCGCCGAATACGGTCCCGGCCCCGGCGGCGTCGAAGGCGCGGCAGTGGCCATCGGGCGAGACCATGCCCCCTTCCGTCCAGAGGTAGCCAGCCGGCTGCGGGAAGCGCAAGGACACAGCGCCCGCGAGCGCCATGTCGCACTCGCCGTTCAAGAGGCCCTGGGCCGCGAGATGGACGGCGACGAGGGAGGTCGAGCACGCAGTCTGGACGGCGAGGCTAGGGCCCCCCAGGTCGAGCTTGTAGGAGACCAAGGTCGCCAGATGGTCCTTGTCGGCGCCCAGGAGGCTCCCCAGGAAGGCGACGCGGTCGCGGTTCGACCAGACGTTCAAGAGCACGTAAGTGCTGAAGCTCGCGCCCGCGTAGACGCCCACGGGCCGGCGGTAGGTCTCGGGGTCGTAGCCCGCGGCCTCCAGGGCCTCCCAGGCGCACTCCAGGAACAGCCGGTGCTGCGGATCGATGACCTCGGCCTCGCGCGGCGTCAGGCCGAAGAACTCGGCGTCGAGCAGGTCGGCCCCCGGGATCACCGTGCCCGCCTTGACGTAGCGGGGGTCGGCCAGCGTCTCGCGGGGGATGCCGGCGGCGAACAGCTCCTCGTCGCTGAAGCGCGCGATGGACTCCACCCCGCGGCGCAGGTTGTCCCAGTATTCGTCGAGGTCTTTCGCCCCCGGGAAGCGGCCGGCGAGGCCGATGATCGCGATCTCGAGCCCGTTGCGCTCGCTCATACAGAATCTCCCGTCCCGCGGCGCTTCGTAAGCCGCTGCCTGCGCCGTGCCTTGCCCTGCTCCAGCTCCTCGCTCCGGCTCTCGGCGAGGAGGGCCGGGACCGGCTCGGCCGCGCCGCGGGCGAGGTGCCGGGCGAGGGAGCTGACGTCTGAATACCTGAACAGATCCATCATCGACAGCTCCCGCCCGAAACGCTCCTGCAACCGGGCATGCACCCGGACGAGCAGCAGCGAGTGGCCGCCGAGCTGGAAGAACTTGTCATGGACGCCCACCTGCTCCACCCCGAGGACCTCCCGCCAGATCCCGGCGATCGCCTGCTCCACCTCGCTCTGGGGGGCCACGAAGGAGTCAGCCGAGTCCGGCCGCGCCAGCTCGGGCTCGGGCAGGGCCTTTCGGTCCAGCTTGCCGTTGGGTGTCACCGGCAGCTTCTCGAGTGCCATCCACGCCGGCGGCACCATGTATTCGGGGAGCCGCTGGCGCAGGAAGTCCTGGAGCTCGGCAGCCGGCGGCAGGGGCGGCGCGGGCGCGCCGTGGGGCACCACGTAGGCCGCCAGCCGCTTCTCGCCCGCGGGCCCTGCGCGGTCAACGCGGGCGACGACCACGGCTTCGCGCACCGCCGGGTGGCGGGCGAGCGTCGCCTCGATCTCCCCCAGCTCGATGCGGAAGCCGCGGATCTTCACCTGGTTGTCGGCGCGGGTGACGAACTCCACCTCGCCGTCCGGCCGGTAGCGGCCGAGATCGCCCGTGCGGTACAGCCGGTCCTCCGGCGCTTGCGACCCGAACGGGTTGGGCACGAAACGCTCGCGCGTGAGATCGGGATCGCCGAGATAACCCGCTGCCAGATGGGGGCTGCGGATGGCGATCTCCCCCAGCTCGCCGATCCCCGCCAAACGACTGGCGAGACATCCGTCGCGGGCGAGCACCAGGAGCTGGACGTCGCGCATGCCGCGGCCCAGGGGGAGGATCTCCCGCGCGCTCCCCTCCTCGGGCCGCTCAGTCACCACGTGATAGCCCACGGCGCGCTGGGTCTCGGTCGAGCCGTAGAAGTTGACGCAGGTCACCGCCGGAGCGAGCCGGCGCAGCCGCGCCACGTCCAGGCGGGTGAGGACGTCGCCCACCAGGAACACCCAGCGCAGCGACGGGACCTCGACGGCTTCGGCGCCCGGCACGGTCTCGGTGAGGACCTGTCCCATGGCCGGCGTCAGGTGGGCGACGGTGACCTCCTGGCGCCGCATCCACTCCGCCATGCGGCCCGGTACGCCGATCTCCAGGGGGTCGGGGATGCAGATTGTGGCGCCGAGCTGGAACGGCGTGAACATGTCGCGCTGCAGCGGATCGTGCGCGAGACCCGAGAGCAGGGTGAAACGGTCGTCCGCGCCGAGGCCGAACTCCTGCCGTTGCCAGGGCGTGAAGTGGGTCAGGGGGCCGTGCCGGCCGAGCACCCCCTTGGGCACGCCCGTCGAGCCCGAGGTGAATGAGATGTAGGCGAGGTCGTCGGGCCCCACCTCGACTCCGGGGTCGGTCTCCGGTTGCGCCGCCAGGGTGGCCGTCTCCGCCATCTCGCCGCGCCGGCCGATCACGAGGCGACTGGGCAGGACGCGGACGGCCGCCTCCACCTCGTCCGGCAGGGGCCCGGCGGCCGCCACCTGGAGGAGGGCGCGGGGAGCCGCGAGGTCCAGGCACTGGAGCTGGCGGGCGGGCGGGTAGGCGGGATCGAGGATGGTGAACGCCGCTCCCGCCTTGAGCACTCCCAGCACGCCCCAGACCAGGGGCGCGCTGCGGTGGCCGTAAATGGCCACGACATCGCCCTGGGCCACGCCGTGCGCGCGCAGGAAGTGGGCGAGGCGGTTGCTCTGGGCGTCGAGCTCGCCATAGGTCCAGCTCTCCTGCGGGTCGACGACCGCCTGCCGCTCCGGCGCGCGGCGGGCATGGCGGGTGAAGAGGGCGGGCACCGAGCCGTGCCACTCTGGCGACAGCGGCTCCACAGGCTGCGGCAGGAGGGCCGCCGCCGGGGCCGTCAGCAGCGACAGGCTCTCCAGCCTCCGCTCCGGCCCGGCCGCGGCCTGGGCCAGGAGCCCCGCGAGCTGGCACAGCATCTCCTCCATGCGCGCGGCGTCGAACAGGTCGACGTTGTAGACCAGGTTGAAGTGGAGCTGGTCGTCCTCGCGGACGTAGAGGGTGAGGTCGAAGTTCGAGGGCGCCGTGGCCGCCGGTCCGCCGGAGAGCTCGAGCCCCTCGATCCGGCGCCTCGTCTGCGGCACGTTGACCATGTTGAAGAACACCTGGAAGAGCGGCGTCCGTGACAGGTCCCGCTCCGGCCGCATCTCCTCCAGGAGCTTCTCGAAGGGCAGGTCCTGGTGGGCGTACGCCTCCAGGGTCGTCTCCCGCACTTGCGCCAGCAGGTCCAGGAAGGTGGGGGCGCCTGCGAGGCCGGCGCGCAGCACGAGCGGTGTTCAGGAAGCAGCCGACAGCCGTTCCACCTCGGAGCGGTTGCGGCCGGCGATCGGCGAGCCCACCAGGACCTCCTCCTGGCCGCTGAGGCGCACGAGGAGGACGTCGAAGGCCGCCAGCAGGGTCATGAACAGCGTCGCGCCCGACCGCCGGGAGAGGGCCTTGAGGTCCGCCGTCAGCGCGCGGTGAGAGGGCGAGCGAGCAGCCGGCGCCGCGGAAGGTGCGCACCAGGGGGCGCGGCCGGTCGGTGGGCAGCTCCAGCACCGCGGGCGCGCCGGCCAGCCGCTGCCGCCAGTAGTCGGTCTGACGGGCGAAGAGGCCCTGGCCCGCAGCGGCCCCGCTGCCAGGCCGCGAAATCGGCGTACTGCACAGGCAGCTCGGGCAGCGGCGACGGCTCGCCGCGGGAGAACGCCTCGTAGAGCGCCGCCAACTCGCCGAAGAGAACAGAGAGCGACCAGGCATCGGCGATTACGTGATGGACCTGGAGCAGCAGGAGGTGCTCCGCCGCCTCGAGCCGCAGCAGCGAGACCCGCAGCAACGGCCCACGCGCGAGGTCGAAGGGTTGATGAGCCAGGGCCACGGCGAGCCGCTCGGCCTCAGTCTCCCGGCCGGACAGACGGCGCAGATCGATCACCGGGAGAGGCAACGCCAGCCGCGGCTGGACCTCCTGGTACGGCTGCCCGTCCGCGGTGTGGAAGGTGGTGCGCAGCGTCTCGTGCCGCCGCACCACCTCGTCGAGGGCGCGCTGGAGCACGCCGGCGTCGAGGCCGCCCGCCAGGCGCAGGGAGGCGGGCATGACGTAGGTGCCACGCCCTGGCTCGAGCTGCTCGAGGAACCAGAGCCGCTCCTGGGCGGCAGATAGCGGCAGGGGCTGGTCGCGGGGAACTGGAACGACAGGAGGCACCCCCTCCTCGTCCCGGCCGGCCCGCCGGACGGCCTCCATCAGGCCGGCGACCGTGGGGCTCTCGAACAGGGCGCGCAGCGGCAGGCTGACGCCGAAGGCGCTGCGCACTCGCGAGACGAGCTGGGTGGCGAGGAGGGAATGGCCCCCCAGCTCGAAGAAATTGTCGAAGGCTCCCACCCGCTGGAGTCCCAGCACCTCCTCCCAGAGGCCGGCGAGCAGCTCCTCCTCGGGCGACCGGGGCGGCCGTCCACTCCGCCGCCGTCCGCTCCGTCTCGGGCTCGGGGAGGGCCTTGCGGTCCACCTTGCCGTTCGGGGTCAGCGGCAGCGCCGGGAGCACCGCCCAGGCCGCCGGCACCATGTGCTCGGGCAGGCGCTCGCGCAGCCAGGAGCGCAGGTCTCCCGCGAGCCCGGGCGCGGCGCCCTCGCGCGGCACCACGTAGGCGGCCAGGCGCAGGTCCCCCGCCGCCGCCTTGCGGGCCGCCACCACCGCCGCCGCCACCTGCGGGTGCCGGGTGAGCAGCGCCTCGATCTCCCCCAGCTCGACGCGGAAGCCGCGGATCTTGACCTGGTGGTCCAGGCGGCCCAGGAACTCCAACTCGCCGTCCGGCCGGTAGCGGGCCAGGTCGCCCGTGCGGTAGAGCCGGCCGCCCGGCTCCGGGCCGAACGGGTCGGGGACGAAGCGCTCCGCCGTCAGCTCCGGCGCGGTTCAGGTAGCCGCGCGCCAGGCCGTCGCCGCCCAGGCAGAGCTCCCCGGTGACGCCGCAGGGGACCGCGTTCAAGTGCGCGGTCGACGAGATAGACCCTGGTATTGGCGACCGGCCGGCCGATCGAGGGCTCCCCGGGGCCCGCCGGCGCCCAGGTCGAATAGGTGGTGTCCTCGGACGGGCCGTAGAGGTTGAGCACCCGGCCCACCGTGCCCAGCGCCTCGACGCGGCGCACCAGGGCGCCGCGTAGCGCCTCGCCCGCCAGGTTGACCGTGCGCACCGAGGGCGGCACCGCCTCCAGGCGCACCAGCTCCGCCATCGCCGACGGCACGGTGTTGATCAGCGTCACCTCGCCGCGCGCCGGCAGCTCCGGCAGGGCGAGGGCGTTCTCCGCCAGGACGACCGTGCCGCCCCAGGCGAGGGGGACGAACAGCTCGAAGACCGAGAGGTCGAAGCAGATCGAGGTCGAGGCCAGCACTCCGGCCAGATCCTCGGGGGGAACACCTCCGCTGCCCAGCGCACCATCTCCACGGCGCTGCGATGCTCGATGGCCACCCCCTTGGGGCGCCCGGTCGAGCCGGAGGTGTAGATCACGTACGCCAGCCGCCGCGAGCGCCCGGGCGACGCATCCGCCGGCCGCCGGACCACGCCCGCGGTCCCGTCGTCCGCCAGGGGGAGCATCCTCCCCTCGATCCCGGGGAGCCGGTCGCCGAGCCCCTCCCCCACCAGCACCAGCGGCGCGCCGGCGTCCTCCAGGATGCCGGCCAGCCGCTGCCGCGGGTACGCCGGGTCGAGCGGCACATAGGCGCCGCCCGCCTTGAGGATGCCGAGCGCGCCCACCACCAGCTCCGGCGCTCGATTCGCCAGCAGCCCGACGCGGACCTCAGGTCCCACGCCCGCAGTGCTCAGGCGGGCGGCCAGGCGTTCGGCGCGGGTGTCGAGCTCGCGGTAGGAGATCCGCTGCTGGTTCCAGATCAGGGCCACGGCCTCCGGCCGCGCCGCCACCTGGACTTCGAACAGCTCATGGAGCAGAGCTTCGGCCGGACGCGCCACGCTCGTCGCGTTCCACTCCAGCAGGAGCTGATCCCGCTCGGCCGGAGGGAGCAACGGCAGCTCCGAGAGGCGCAGGGAAGGGTCGGCGGCGGCGCTCCGCAGCAGGATCTCCAGGTGCCCGAGCAGGCGCCGCACGGTGGCGCCGTCGAACAGGTCGGCGCTGTGCTCCATGGCTCCGGCGAGCCCGCCGTTCTCCCCGGTCGGGGCCTCGGCCAGGGCCAGCGTCAGGTCGAACTTGGCGCTCTCCCCCTCCGTCGCCAGCGGCGTCAGCAGCAGCCCGGGCAGCTCCAGGGCCGGCATCGGGGCGTTCTGCAGCACGAAGAGCACCTGGAACAGGGGGTTGCGCGCCAGGTCGCGCTCCGGCTCCAGCTCCTCGACCAGCTTTTCAAACGGCACGTCCTGGTGGGCGTAGGCCGCCAGGGTGGCCTCGCTCACCCGTGCGATCAGCTCTGCGAAGGTCGGATCGCCGGCCAGCCTCCCCCGCAGCACGAGGGTGTTGACGAACATGCCGATCAGGCCCTCCGTCTCCAGCCGGTTGCGGTTGGCGATGGGCGAGCCCACGGCCAGGTCCTCGGCGCCGCTGTAGCGGCCGAGCAGGGCCTGGAGGCCGGCGAGCACGGTCATGAACAGGGTCGCCCCCCGTTGCCGGCCGAGGGCCTTGAGGCGCTCGACGAAGTCCGCCGGCAGGGCGAACGGCTCGGACCCGCCGCGGCCGCTCCATATCGCCGGGCGTGGGCGGTCGAAGGGCAGGTCGAGGCCGGCGGGGAGGCCTGCGAGCTGCGACCGCCAGTGCGCGATCTCAGCCGCCAGGACCTCGCCCCGGAGCCACTCGCGCTGCCAGCGGGCGAAGTCCCCATACTGCACGGGCAGCTCGGGTAGGGGCGACGGCCGGCCCGCCAGGGCGGCGGTGTAGAGCGCCGCGAGCTCGCTCACCAGCACCCCGGTCGACCAGCCGTCGGCCACGATGTGATGCAGGCTGAGCAGCAGCACGGCATCGCCGCCGTCGCACTGCAGCGAGGGCCGTGCGCAGCAGCGGCCCCCGCGCCAGGTCGAACGGCCGCCGCGCATCCTGCAACACCAGGCGCCGCACCTCGCCGTCCCGCGCCGCCGCGGGCAGGTCCGCCAGGTCGACCACCGGCAGCGCCAGGGCGGGCGCCGGCGCGACGTGCTGCACCGGCCGCCCTTCGACCTCGGGGAAGGTGGTGCGCAGGGCCTCGTGGCGTCGCACCACCTCGCGCAGGCTGGCCGCCAGCGCCGCCCGGTCGAGCCGCCCGCGCAGCCGCACCGGCGCCGGCACGTTGTAGGCGGAGCCGCCCGGCTCGAGCTGATCCAGGAACCAGAGGCGCTCCTGGGCGAAAGACAGAGGCAGCTCGCCGGTGCGCGGCGCGGCCACGATGCGGGGAGCCTGGAGCCAGACGGCGGCCGGCTGGTCCTCGGGCCGTAGCAACCCGGCGAGACCCGCCACGGTCGGGCGCTCGAACAGGGCCGCCAGCGCCACCTCGCGCCCGAAGGCCTGCCGCACCCGCGAGACGAGCTGTGTGGCCAACAGCGAGTGGCCGCCCAGCTCGAAGAAGTCGTCGTGCGCTCCCACCCGGGGGACGCCGAGCACCTCGCTCCAGAGGCCGGCGAGGATCTCCTCCTCGCGATCGCGCGGCGCCACGTAGGCGCCGGCGTCGCCAGCCGGCGCCTCGGGATCGGGCAGGGCTCGGCGATCCACCTTGCCGTTGGGCGTCAACGGCAGGGCGGGCAGGACGACGAAGGCCGCGGGCACCATGTAGTCCGGCAGCCGCTCGGCGAGGAAGGCGCGCAACTCGCGGGCCGAAGTCTCCGTCGACGCCACGTAGGCGACCAGCCGGCGGCCGCCGGGCCCGTTCTCCCGCGCCACCACGACGGCCTCGCGCACGGCCGGGTGGGTGGCCAGGGCCGCCTCGATCTCCCCCGGCTCGATGCGGAAGCCGCGAATCTTCACCTGGTGATCGGCCCGCCCCATGAACTCGACGCTGCCGTCGGGCCGGTGGCGCACCAGGTCGCCCGTGCGGTAGAGCCGCGATCCCGCCTCCGCCGCGGAGCGCGCGAAGGGGTTGGGGACGAAGCGCTCGGCGGTGAGCTCCGGCCGGCGCCAGTAGCCGTCCGCCAGGCCGTCGCCGCCGAGGAAGAGCTCCCCCGGCGCCCCGGGGACCGCGGGCTGCAGCCGGCGGTCCAGGACGTAGGCGGTGGTGTTGGCCAGCGGCCGGCCGATGGGCACGGTGGCGGCCCCCTCCGGCACGGACTCGACCCGGTGCCAGAGGGCGAAGGTGGTGCTCTCGGTGGGGCCATAGACGTGGAGCAGCCGCTCTGGAGCGCCCTTGGCCAGCACCTCCCGCACCCAGCGGGGGTCGCAGGCCTCGCCGCCGAAGAGGAGGTGGCGCAGACCCCGGAAGCCCTCCGGAGCCTCGCGCGCCACTTGGTTGAACAGCGCCGTGGTGAGGAACATGGCCGAGATCCGCTGGCGCCCCAGCTCGGCCGCCAGCTCGCGCGGCGACAGGGCGACGTCGCGGGCGATGCCCACCAGGCAGCCGCCGTGCAGGAGCGCGCCCCAGATCTCGAAGGTGGCGGCGTCGAACGAGACGTTGGAGAGGTGGGCGATGCGGTCGGCCGGGCCCAGCTCGACGTAGTCGGTCGCGAACAGCAGGCGGACGATGGCCCGCTGGGGGATGGCGATCCCCTTGGGGCGGCCCGTCGAGCCCGAGGTGTACATGACGTAGGCGAGGCTGTCGGTGCTCCCCTGCCGCACCGGCTCGTCGCCGTCCAGGCTCGCGATGCGCCCGGCGTCGGCCTCCAGGCTCTCGCGCGTCACCACCGCCGAGGCGCCGGCATCCTCCAGCATCCAGGCCCGGCGCTCCGCCGGGTAGGCCGGGTCGAGGGGCAGATAGGCCGCACCCGCCTTGACCACGGCCAGCAGCGTCACCACCAGCTCGGGAGACCGCTCGAGGCAGACGCCCACCAGGCCGCCCGGCGCCACTCCCAGCGACTGCAGGTGACAGGCGAGCTGGTTGGAGCGCGCGTCGAGCTCGCCGTAGGTGAGGACCTCGGCGCCGAAACGCAGGGCCTCGGCCGCCGGCGTACGCCCGGCCCAGAAGGCGAAGAGCTCGGGCAGGGTTGTGTTGCGGGGATAGCCGGTCGCGGTCTCGTTCCAGGTCAGCAGCACCTGCCGGCGCTCGGCCGCGCTGAGCACGGGGAGCTCGGAGACGCGCCGCTCGGGGTCGGCCACGACGCTCTGCAGCAGACCGTTGAAACGGTCCGCCAGGCGCTCGATGGTCGCGGCCTCGAAAAGGTCGACGCTGTACTCGAAGGTGGCGCTGAGGCCCTCTCCCGCTTCCGCGATCGCCAGCAGGAGGTCGAACTTCGCCAGACCGCTCTCCGTCTCGACCGGCTCCATGGCGAGCCCCGGGAACCGCAGGGTGCCGGGCGCAGCGTTCTGCAGCGCGAACAGGACCTGGAACAGGGGCGTGGAGCGTCCGTCCCGCGCGGGAGCCAGCTCCTCGACCAGCTTCTCGAACGGCAGGTCCTGGTGCTCGGAGGCGCCCAGCACCGCCTCGCGGACCCGGCGCAGGGCGCCGCGGAAGCCCGGATCTCCGGCAAGGTCGAGGCGCAGGACCAGGGTATTGACGAAGAAGCCGATCAGCGGCTCCGTCTCCAGCCGGTTGCGGTTGGCGACGGGAGAGCCCACGACCACGTCCTCCTGGCCGCTCCAGCGCGCCAGCAGCACCTGGAAGCCGGCGAGCAGAGCGGCGAACAGCGTCGTCCCCTCTCGCCGGGCGAGGCCCGACACCTCGGCCGCCAGCCCCGGGGAGAGCGCGAAGGAGCGGTGGGCGCCCCGCGCGCTGCGCACCGCCGGCCGCGGCCGGTCGATGGGCAGGTCGAGGACGGGTGGAGCGCCGTCCAGGGCCCGCCGCCAATAGTCGAGCTGGCGCTCCAGGGCCTCACCTTGCAGCCACTGCCGTTGCCAGACGGCGAAGTCCGCGTACTGGAGATTGAGCTCAGGGAGTGGCGAGAGGGCATCCTTGCCCATCGCGCCGAACGTGCCATAGAGCGCCGCCAGCTCGGCCAGGAACACCCCGATCGACCAGCCGTCCGAGGCGATGTGGTGGAAGGTGACGAGCAGGACAGTGCTCCAGGGCTCCCAGGCGCAGCAGCGTCACCCGCAGCATCCACGGCGGGCTCGCCTCGCTGGCTGCCAGCGCGAAGGCCCGTGTGGCCTCCTCCTGGGCCAGCCGCCGCGCAACAGTGTCACGGGTAGCGGCCGGCAGCGCCGATAGGTCGATGGCCGGCAAGGGCCGTGGCCGCCAGGGAGCGATCACCTGCACGGGGCGACGGTTGCGCCCCTCGGCGAAGCCGGTGCGCAGCACCTCGTGCCGGCGCACGATCTCGCCGATGGCAGCCTCCAGAGCCGCGGTGGCGAGGCGCCCCCGCAGACGCACGGCGCCCGGCATGTTGTAGAGGGCGCTGCCCGGCTCCAGTCGGTCGAGGAACCAGAGCCGCTCCTGGGCGAAGGAGAGCGGCAGCTCGACGTCCACAGGCAGCGGCCGGGGCAGCGGCACGAGCGGCGGAGCCGCCAGCCTCGGCGCGGGCTGGACGGCGGCCGGCGCCATCGTGGCCGCAGCCAGGGGCTCGCCCAGCTCCGCCGCCAGCTCTTCGATCGTCGGCGCCTCGAACAGCCGGCGGATCGGCAGCTCGACACCGAAGGCCGCGCGGGCACGGGAGACGACCTGAGTGGCCAACAGCGAGTGGCCGCCCAGCTCGAAGAAGCTGTCGCGCACGCCCACCTGCTCGAGCCCCAGCACCTCGGCCCAGATCTGCGCCAGCGCCGCCTCGGCGGCGTTGCGGGGCAGGACCCGCTCGCGCGCCCCTTGCTGAGCGGGATCGGGCGCGGGCAGGGCTGCCTGGTCGAGCTTGCCGTTGGCGTTGAGCGGCAGCGACTCCATGACCACGAAAGCCGACGGCACCATGTACTCCGGCAGCTTCTGCTTGAGGAAGGCGCGCAGCTCGCCGAGCGTCTCCTCACCCTGCTCTTCGAGCACCACGTAAGCCACCAGACGCCTGCCTTCCCGCGCCGCCGGCGCCACCACGGCCGCGTCGCGCACGGCCGGATGGCTCGCCAGCACCGTGTCGATCTCCCCCAGCTCGACCCGGAAGCCGCGGATCTTCACCTGGGTGTCGATCCTGCCGTGGTACTCGATCTGCCCGTCGGCGAGATAGCGCGCCGAGTCGCCCGTTCGATAGAGCCGCGCTCCCGGCTCCGCGGCGTACGGATCGGGCACCATCTTCTGCGCCGTCAGCACGGGGTCGTTCAGATACCCCCGGGGCACGCAGGCGCCCGCCGCGTACAGCTCGCCCGGCACGCCCACGGGCACCGGCTCCAGGTGCGCGTCGAGCAGGTGGATGCGCACGTTGACGATCGGCCGGCCGATCGACGGGATGGCCGGCCAACTCCCCGGTACGCCGGCCAGCGTCAGGGCGCTCACCACGTGGGTTTCGGAGGCGCCGTACTGGTTGTGCAGCGAGCAGCCGGGCAGGCGCTCGAACAGCAACCGCACCGTGGGGTTGACCTGGAGCTGCTCGCCCGCGGTGATCACCTCGCGCAGGCGGGAGGGGAGCCGATCCTGCTCCGCCGCCGCCTCGGCCAGGTGCTTCAGGGCCGCAAACGGCAGGTGCAGCCGCTCGATCTCCTGAGCCTCCAGGAAGGCGTTGAGCCCCACGACGTCGCGCCGCACCATCTCGCTCGCCAGGACCAGGGTGCCGCCCGAGCACCAGGAGGAGAACACCTCCTGGAACGAGACGCAGAAGCCGAAGGTGGCGAACTGCACCGTGCGCGCCACCCCCGAGAGCGATGAGCGCCGGAGCTGCCAGTCGAGGAGGTTGGCGAAGGCCCGGTGGGTGACCAGGATCCCCTTGGGCATTCCCGTGGAGCCCGAGGTGTAGATGGCGTAGATCGGATTGTCGAGCTCGACGCCGCTCGCCGGATCCTCGCCGCTCTCGCCCGGGAACGGCTCGGTGTCTCCTTCCAGCAGGATGGCGATCGCCTCCTGGCCCGGGAAGTGGCGCAGCAGCGACTCCTGGGTGATCAGCGCCCGCAACCTGGCATCCTGGATGATGAAGGCCAGGCGGTCCACCGGGTAGGCTGGGTCGAGGGCCACCATCCCACCGCCCGCCTTGAGCACCGCCAGCATCGACACCAGCATGCCCAGCGAGCGCTCCAGGCAGATACCCACCAGCGACTCGGGACCGACCCCGCGCCGGCGCAGGCCGTGCGCCATGCGATTGGCGCGCCGGTTCAGCTCCTCGTAGGTGAGGCCATGACCCTCGAACACCGCCGCTACGGTCGCAGGCGAGCGCCGGACCTGCTCCTCCACCCAGCGGTGGACGCAGGAGGTCGCTCCTGCCACGACGTCCGTGCCGTTCCACTCCACCAGCACCTGGTGGCGTTCGGCGGGCGAAAGCAGCGGCAGGGCCGTGAACGGCCGGTCCGGCGCGGCGACCGCCCCGCGCAGCAGCGCCTCGTAGTGTCGCGACAGGCGCCGCGCCGTGGCCGGATCGAAGAGGTCGGTGTTGAACTCGACGAGCCCCAGGAGCCGCCCCTCGCTCTCGTGCCAGAAGACGGTCAGGTCGAACTTGGCCGTGGCGGTGTCGACCGCGAGCGGGCGCACCACGAGACCTTCGATCCCGGCCGCGGCCTGCGGCTGGTTCTGGAGCACGCACATCACCTGGAAGAGCGGATTGCGGCTCATGTCCCGCTCGGGCTGGATCTCCCCCACCAGCTTCTCGAACGGCAGCTCCTGGTGGGCGTAGGCCTCCAGCGCCACCTCGCGCACCCGCCGCAGCAGGGGCTGGAAGCCCGGATCACCCGCGAGATCCGTGCGCAGCACCAGGGTGTTGGCGAAGAAGCCGATCAGCCCTTCCACCTCGGCGCGGTTGCGGTTGGCGATGGGCGAGCCCACCGGCACGTCCACCTGGCGGGTGAGCCGGGAGAGCAGGGCCTGGAACCCCGCCAGCAGCGTCATGAACAGGGTGGCGCCCTGGCCGCGGGAGAGGGCGTGAAGAGCCGCGGTCAGCTCGCCGTCGAGATCGAGCCGGAGGTGTGCACCGCGGAAGGTCTCCACCGGCGGCCGCGGCCGGTCGAGAGGGAGGTCGAGCCCCGCAATCCCCGCGAGCTGCCGCCGCCAGTAGGCGAGCTCGGCGGCCTGCACCTCGCCCTGCAGCCAGCTCCGCTGCCACACGGCGTAGTCGGCGTACTGGATGGGCAGCGGCGGCAGCGGCGAGGGCCGGCCGGCCGCGAACGCCTCGTAGAGGGCCACCACCTCCCGTAGCAGCACCTGGCTCGACCAGCCGTCGGAGACGATGTGGTGGAGGTTGAACAGCAGCGCGTGCCGCTCGGGCTTCAGCCTTACCAGGGCGAAGCGGACGAGAGGTCCACGCGCGAGGTCGAACGGCCGGCGGGCGTCCCCGGTGGCGAGCTCGCCCAGGGTCCGCTCGCGCTCGGCCGGCGGCAGCACGGCCAGGTCCACCAGCGGCAGCTTCACCTCCGGATGGGGCGCGATCGCCTGGAACGGGCGCCCATCGCGATCGCCGAAGATGGTGCGTAGCGCCTCGTGCCGTTCCACGATCTCGCGCAGCACCGCCGCCAGCACCGGCACCGCCAAAGGGCCTTCCAGGAGGACGGCGGCGGGCATGCTGTAGAAGGCGGTGCCCGGCTCGAGCTGCTCCAAGAACCAAAGCCGCTCCTGGGCGAACGAGAGGGGCAGGCCGGCCGCGCCCGGGGCAGGCCGCGGCACGGGGACCAGGGGCGGCGCCACGGCACGGCCGGCGCGAGCCACGGCCAGGGCCAGCCCGGCCACCGTGGGGCTCTCGAACAGGGCCCGCAGCGGCACCTCGCGGCCGAAGACCTGGCGCACCTGAGAGATGAGCTGGGTGCCCAGCAGCGAGTGCCCTCCCAACGCGAAGAAGTCATCGCAGATCCCCACCCGATCGAGCGCCAGGACCTGGGCGAAGATCCCGGCTAGCAGCTCCTCCTCGGCCGTGCGGGGCGCTACGGAATCCGCCTCCCCGGCCTGGACCACAGGCGCCGGCAGAGCGCGGCGGTCCACCTTGCCGTTGGGGGTGAGCGGCAGCGCCGGCAGCTCCATCCACAGCGAGGGCAGCATGTACTCCGGCAGACGCGACCGCAGGTGCTCGCGCAGCTCGTCCGGGAAGGCGAGGGGGACCGCTGGGCGCCGCGCCACGTAGGCCACCAGACGGAGGTCGCCCGGCACGATCTCGCGCGCCACGACCGCGACGGATTCGACCGCCGGATGGCCCGCCAGCACGGCCTCGACCTCCCCCAGCTCGATGCGGAAGCCCCGCACCTTGACCTGGTGATCGGCACGGCCCAGGAATTCTATGTCTCCCGGGCTCCCCGGCCGGCCCGTGGACCAGCGCGCGAGATCGCCCGTGCGATAGAGGCGAGCCCCAGGGATGGCCGCGAAGGGATCGGGGACGAACCGCTCGGCCGTCAGGTCGGGGCGGCCGAAATAGCCCCGTGCGAGGCCCGCTCCCCCCAGACACAGCTCGCCGGGAACGCCGACCGGCACGGGCCGCAGACCCCGGTCGAGCACCAAAGCCCGGCTGTTGGGCAGCGGCCTCCCGATGGTGGGCTCGCCCGGTCCCTCCCCCACCTCCAGCTCCGTGGAGTAGGTGGTGTCCTCTGACGGACCGTAGAGGTTGAGGACCCGTCCCACCGTGCCCAGCGTCCGGACGCGATCGACCAGGGACCGCCGCAGCGCCTCTCCCGCCAGGTTGACCGTGCGCACCGAGGCCGGCACCGCTCCCAGCCGCAGCAGCTCCGCCATGGCCGAGGGGACGGTGTTGATCAGCGTCACCTCGCCCCGCGCCGGCAGCTCCGGCAGGGCCAGGGCGTTGTCCGCCAGGATCACGGTGCCGCCCCAGGAGAGCGGTGCGAACAGCTCGAAGACCGAGAGGTCGAAGCAGACCGAGGTGGCGGCCAGCGCCCCCGCCAGCTCTCCGGCCGAAAACGTCTGCCGCGCCCAGTGCATCAGCTCCACGGCGCTCTGGTGCGTGATGGCCACCCCCTTGGGCCGGCCCGTGGAGCCCGAGGTGTAGATCACGTACGCCAGGCGGGAGGGATCGGGCCGCGGCAGGTCCCTCACCTCTCTCACCGGCTCGTCATGGTCCGCCAGAACGATCCGTGCGCTGTCGAAAGGCAGGAGATCGGCGAGTGCTGCGTCCGTCACCACCACCGGGGCCGCGGAGTCGTCGAGGATCGCGGCCAGGCGCTCGCGCGGGTAGGCTGGATCGAGCGGCACGTAGGCGCCGCCGGCCGCGAGGGTGCCCAGCAGTGCCGCCACCAAGCGCGGCGCGCGCGGGAGCAGGATGGCCACCGGCACCTCCGGGCCCACTCCCGCGGCCCGCAGCCGTTGCGCCAGCCGGCTCGCCTGCCGCCTCAGCTCGCGGTAGGTGACCCGCTCCTCGCCAGAGATCAAGGCTACGGCCTCCGGGCTCAGCGCGGCCTGCGCCGCGAAGAGCTCGTGGAGCATGGACTCGCGGCGATCGGCGATCTCTCCCCTACCAGCGGCCAGCACCTGAGAGAGCTCCGCCTCGCCGAGGAGGGGCAGGTCTCCCACCCGCCGCGCCGGATCGGCGACCGCCGCTCTCGAGCAGGGCTCGTGAGATGGCCCAGCATACGCGAGGCCGTGGCCGCCTCGAAGAGGTCGCGTGCTGTACTCCAGGGGCCCCGCAGCCTCCCCTCCTCCTCGGCCAGCGCCAGGGTGAGGTCGAACCTTGCGGTGCCCCTTCCTCCCGGCTGGCGGCGCCGGGCCGAAGGCGCAGGCCGGACAGCCGCAGCTCCCCCAGCGGGGCGTTCTGGAGGATGAACATCACCTGGAACAGGGGGGTGCGGGCGAGGTCGCGCTGCGGATGCAGCTCTTCGACCAATTTCTCGAAGGGGAGGTCCTGGTGGGCATAGACGTCGAGCGTGACGCGCGCGGACGCGGCCGAGCAGCTCGGCGAAGGTGGGCTCTCCCTCCAGGCTCGCCCGCAGCACCAGGGTGTTGACGAAGAAGCCGATCAGCCCCTCCGTCTCCAGCCGGTTGCGGTTGGCGATCGGCGTGCCCACCAGGAAGTCGTCCTGCGCCGCTGTAGCGCGCGAGCAGGGCCTCGAAGCCGGCGAGGAGCGTCATGAACAGGCTGGCACCCTCGCGACGGCTCAGCTCCAGCAGGTCCTGGAGGAGCGCTGGCCCGAGCTCCAGCGGCTGTGCCCCGCCCCGGCCCGCGCGCACGGCCGGCCGCGGCCGGTCGGCGGGGAGGTCGAGCTGGAGAGAGGCGCCTGCCAGCCGCTGCCGCCAGTGCGCCAGCTCGCGCTCCAGGACCGGCCCCGCCATCCAGCCGCGCTGCCAGGCGGCGAAGTCGGCGTACTGGATGGGCAGCGCGGGCAGCGGTGACGGCCGGCCGCTCGCGAACGCTTCGTGCAGCGCCGCCACCTCGCGCACCAGCACGCCGGTGGACCAGCCGTCGGACACGGCGTGATGCTGGGTGAGCAGCAGCACACCCCGGCTCGCCGCGAGCCGCAACAGCCGGGCACGCAGCAGCGGCCCGCGCTCCAGGTCGAACGGCAGCAAAGCCTCCTCGCCCGCCAACCGTTCACTCTCCTCCTCCTGGAGCGTGGCGGGCAGAGAGCCGAGGTCGACGACCGGCAGCACGGTTTCCGGCACCCGCCCGATCCGTTGCACCGGCCGCCCGTCCACTGCCGGGAACACGGTGCGCAGCACCTCGTGCCGCCGCACCACCTCGCGCAGGCTGGCGTCGAGGACGGCGACGTCGAGGCGTCCTCCCGCCTCGCTCTCCAGGTGGAGGACGGCCGGCAGGTTGTAGGTGGCCCTGCCCGGCTCCAACCGGTCGAGGAACCAGAGCCTCTCCTGGGCGAACGAGAGCGGCGGCTCGGCTCCCGGAGGCCGCGGCACGAGGGGCGGCGCCACCAGCGTCGAAGCAGGCTCGACGGCGACGCGAGGCTCGCCCAGCTCGACCGCCAGCTCCTCGATCGTCGGCGCCTCGAACAGCCGGCGGATCGGCAGCTCGACGCCGAAAGCCGCGCGGGCCCGCGACACCACCTGCGTGGCCAGCAGCGAATGGCCGCCCAGCTCGAAGAAGTTGTCGCGCACCCCCACCCGCTCCAGCGCCAGCACCTCCGCCCAGATCTGCGCCAGCGCGCTCCTCGCCGGCGGTGCGCGGCGCCACCGCCTCCTGGCGCACCTGGCGCGCCAGATCGGGCGCGGGCAGCGCCGCCTGGTCGAGCTTGCCGTTGGCGTTGAGCGGCAGCGCCTCCAGCACCACGAAAGCCGACGGCACCATGTACTCCGGCAGCTTCCGCTGCAGGAAGCGAACGCAGCTCCTCCAGCGTCCGCTCTCCGCTCCTCCGCCAGCACCACGTACGCCACCAGACGCTTGTCCTCCCGCGCCGTCACTGCGCGCACCACGGCCGCGTCGCGCACCGCCGGATGGCTCGCCAGCACCGTGCTCGATCTCCCCCAGCTCGACGCGGAAGCCGCGGATCTTCACCTGGTGTCGATGCGGCCGAGGTACTCGATCTCGCCAGTCGGCCAGATAGCGCGCCAGGTCGCCCGTGCGATAGAGCCGCGCTCCGGCTGCTGGCGAGACGGATCGGGAACGAACTTCTCCGCCGTCAGCACCGGGCCGTCCAGATACCCGCGCGGCCACGCAGGCGCCCGCCGACGTACAGCTCGCCCGGCACGCCTGCCGGCACCGGCTCCAGGTGCGCGTCGAGCAGATGTGATGCGCAGCGTTGGCGATCGGCCGGCCGATCGACGGGATCGCCGGCCGCGTCCGCGGGCTGCCGCGGAGGGTCAGGGCAGTCACCACGTGCGTCTCGGAGGCGCCGTACTGATTGTGCAGCGAGCAGCCGGGCAGGCGCGCCGAAGAGCGACCGCACCGCGGCGGTTGACCTGGAGCTGCTCGCCCGCCGTGATGACCTCCCGCAGGCGGACGGCAGCCGATCCTGCTCCGCCGGCCGCCGTCGGCCAGGTGCTTCAGGGCCGCGAACGGCAGGTGCAGACGCTCGATCGCCTCAGCTTCCAAGAACGCGTTGAGCCCCGCCACGTCGCGCCGCGACCATCTCGCTCGCCAGGACCAGGCGTGCCGCCCGAGCACCAGCGAGGAGAACACTTCCTGGAACGAGACGCAGAAGCCGAAGGTGGCGAACTGCGACCGTGCGCGCCGCCCCCGAGAGCGGCGAGCGCCGGAGCTGCCAGTCGCAGAAGGTTGGCGAACGCCCGGTGGGTCGACCAGGATCCCCTTGGGCGTGCCCGTCGAGCCCGAGGTGTAGATGACGTAGATCAGGTTGTCCGAGCTCGACGCCGCTCGCCGGGTCCTCGCCGCTCTCCTCCGGGAACGGCTCGCGGTCGCCTTCCAGGAGGAGAGCGATCGACCTCCGGCCCGGGAAGTGCCGCAGCAGGGATTCCTCGGTGATCAGCACCCGCAGCCGGGCATCGCGGATGATGAAGGCCAGGCGGTCCGCCGGATAGGCCGGATCGAGGGCCACCATGCCGCCGCCCGCCTTGAGCACCGCCAGGAGCGAGACCAGCATGCCGAGCGAGCGCTCCAGACAGATCCCCACCAGCGACTCGGGGCCTACCCCCTGCCGGCGCAGGCCGTGGGCCATGCGGTTGGCCCGCAGGTTGAGCTCCTGGTAGGTGAGAGACCGCCCCTCGAAGACAGCGGCCACGGCCTGGGGCGTCCGCCGGACCTGCTGCTCCACCAGTGGTGAACGCAGGCGGCCTCCGCCGCGGGCTCCTCCGTGCCGTTCCACTCCACCAGCGCCTGGTGACGCTCGGCGGGCGAAAGCAGCGGCAGGGCCGTGAACGGCTGGTCCGGCGCGGCGACCGCCCCCCGCAGCAGCGCCTCGTAGTGTTGCGACAGGCGCCACGCCGTGGCCGGATCGAAGAGGTCAGTGTTGAATTCGAGGAGGCCCAGCAGTCTCCCCGCGCTCTCGTGCCAGAAGACCGTCAGGTCGAACTTGGCCGTGGCGGTGTCCACGGGCAGCGGGCAGAGCACCAGGCCCTCGATCCCAGCGGCGGCCTGCGGCTGGTTCTGCAGCACGCACATCACCTGGAACAGGGGGTTGCGGCTCATGTCCCGCTCGGGCTGGAGCTCCTCCACCAGCTTCTCGAACGGCAGGTCCTGGTGGGCGTAGGCCCCGAGCGCCATCTCGCGCACCCGCAGCAGCAGCTCGCTGGAAGCGTCGGATCGCCCGCGAGATCCGTACGCAGCACCAGGGTGTTGACGAAGAAGCCGATCAGTCCCTCCACCTCGGCGCGGTTGCGGTTGGCGATGGGCGAGCCCACCGCCACGTCCTCCTGGCCGGTGAGCCGGGAGAGCAGGGCCTGGAACGCCGCCAGCAGCGTCATGAACAGGGTGGCGCCCTGGCCGTGCGCCAGAGCGTGGAGAGCCGCGGTCAGCTCGCCGTCGAGATCGATGCCGGTGGCGCGCGCCGCGGAAGGTCTCCACCGGCGGCCGCGGCCGGTCGAGAGGGCAGGTCGAGCCCCGCAGATCCCCGCGAGCTGCCGCCGCCAGTAGGCGAGCCCGGCGGCCAGCACCTCGCCCTGCAGCCAGCTCCGCTGCCACACGGCGTAGTCGGCGTACTGGATGGGCAGCGGCGGCAGCGGCGAGGGCCGGCCGGCCGCGAACGCCTCGTAGAGGGCCGCCACCTCCCGCAGCAGCACCTGGCTCGACCAGCCGTCGGAGACGATGTGGTGGAGGTTGAACAGCAGCGCGTGCCGCTCGGGCTCCAGCCTTACCAGGGCGAAGCGGACGAGAGGCCCGCGCGCGAGGTCGAACGGCCGGCGGGCGTCCCCGGTGGCGAGCTCGCCCAGAGTCCGCTCGCGCTCGGCCGGCGGCAGCACGGCCAGGTCCACCAGCGGCAGCTTCACCTCCGGATGGGGCGCGATCGCCTGGAACGGGCGCCCATCACGGTCGCCGAAGATGGTGCGCAGAGATTCGTGCCGGCCCACGATCTCCCGCAGCACGGCGGCGATCACGGGCACCGACAGCCGCCCCGCCAGCAGGACGGCCATGGGGATGCTGTAGAAGGCGCTCCCGGGCTCGAGCTGCTCCAGGAACCAGAGCCGCTCCTGCGCGAAGGAGAGAGGCAGGCCGGCCTCGCCCGCGGCAGGGCGTGGCACCGGCGCCAGGGTAGCTGCGGCCTCACCGCCGGTCGCCGCCAGGACGGCGGCCAGCCCCGCCACCGTGGGGCTCTCGAACAGAGCCCGTAGCGGCAGCTCGCGGCCGAAGACGCGGCGCACCCGGGAGACGAGCTGGGTGGCCAGCAGCGAATGCCCACCCAGCTCGAAGAAGCTGTCGAAGATCCCCACCCGGCCAAGCCCCAGGATCTGGGCGAAGAGCCCGGCGAGCAGCTCCTCCTCCGGGCTGCGCGGGTCGGTCTGGAGACCCGAGCCGGCGGGGAGCGCCGGCGCCGGGAGGGCCCGGCGATCCAGCTTGCCGGTGGGGGTGAGCGGCAGCGCGTCCAGCTCCGTCCAGAGCGTTGGGACCATGGGCTCGGGCAGGTGTGAGCGCAGGTGGTCGCGCAAGTCACCGGGAAAAGCGCCAGGGAAGGCAGTGAGGCCGTTGCCCGGGCGTAGCACCACGTAGGCCGCCAGGCGGAGGTCGCCCGGGGCGAGCTGCCGCGCCACCACCGCTGCAGCCGCCACGGCTGGATGGGTGGCCAGCGCCCCCTCGATCTCCCCCGGCTCGATGCGGAATCCCCGGATCTTCACCTGCTGGTCGATGCGGCCCAGGTAGTCGAGCGCGCCGTCCGCCAGCCGGCGCACGAGGTCGCCCGTGCGATAGAGACGGCCGCCCGCCACGCCGCCGAAGGGATCGGGGATGAAACGCTCGGCGGTGAGCTCCGGCCGGCCGAGATAGCCGCGCGCCAGGACCGGGCCGCCGATGTGCAGCTCGCCCGGCACGCCCAGCGGCACGAGCTCTCCGTGGCGATCCACGACCTGGGCAGCGACCTGGGCCAGCGGCCGGCCGATGCGCGAGGCCGGCATGCCGGGCGCCAGCAGGGCGGCGGTGTCGTCCACCGTGCACTCGGTGGGCCCGTAGAGGTTCCAGAAGCGGACACGCGGCCGGGCCAGCGCCGCGTCGCGCAGCTCCGCGTCGATCGCTTCTCCCCCCACCAGCACCCGGGAGGGGAAGGCGCCCCCAGCGTCCTCTCCGCCGAGGCCGGCGGCGAGCAAAGCCCGGAGCTGCGACGGCGTGCAGTCGAGCACGTCGAGCCGGTGGCGGCGGACGTAGTCCACCAGCGCCGCGGGATCGAGCCGCACTTCGGAGGTGAGCACGTGCACGCAGTGCCCCCAGGCGAGCTGCACGAGCTGCTGGACGGAAGCGTCGAAGGAGATGGAGGCGTTGAGGCTGACCCGCAGGGGCCCGGCCTCCCCTTCGTACACCGTCTCGCGCAGGGCGCGGGCGAGGTTGACCACCGCGCCATGGCGCACCACCACTCCCTTGGGCCGGCCGGTGGAGCCCGAGGTGTAGATGACGTAGGCGGCGTGCTCCGGCCCGGAGCCGCTCGCGGGGGCCGCGGCGCTCTCTCCGGTCTCCTCGACGAGGACGCTGCGCACGCCCTGCGGCACGCGGCCGGCCAGCCGCTCCGAGGTCACCACCACGGGCGCGCCGGAGTCCGCCAGCAGCCAGGAGACCCGCTCCGGCGGATAGGCGGCGTCGACGGGCACGTAGGCTCCCCCCGCCTTGAGCACGCCGAGGATAGCCACCACCGCCGCCGCCGAGCGGTCGAGCAGCAGGGCGACCCGCACCTCGGGGCCGACGCCGGAGGTGCGCAGCCGCAGCGCCAGACCGTTGGCCAGCCGGTCGAGACGGCCATAGGTCAGCTCCTCGCCGGCGCAGACGACCGCCAGCGCCTCCGGCGTGGCCGCGGCCCGGGCGGCGACGAGCTCGTGCAGGCAGGGCCCGAGGGCCGCGGGGGCCGTCGCCGGCGGCGCGCTCCACTCCCTGGCGAGCTGATGGGTCTCGGCGGCGCCGAGCAGCGGCAGCTCGCCCAGGCGGCGGGCCGGAGCGGCCACGGCGCCGGCGAGCAGGACGCCGAGATGGCCGGCGATCCGCTGCGCGGTGACAGGGTCGAAGAGGTCGCAGTCGTGCTCCAGCACCGCCGCGAGCCCTTCCCCCTCCTCCCACATCGTCAGCATCAGGTCGAACTTGGCCGTGCCGGTCTCGATCGCCATCGGCTCCAGCCACAGACCGGGCAGCGCGAGTGGAGCGGGGGGGGTGTTCTGGAACGCCAGCATCACCTGGAAGAGCGGGGTGTGGCGCAGGTCCCGGCGCGGCGCCAACTCCTCCACCAGGCGCTCGAACGGCACCTCCTGGCGGTCATAGGCGCCGAGGGTGGTCTCGCGCGCCCGGCCCAGCAGCTCGGTGAAGGAGGGGTCGCCGGCGAGATCGGTGCGCAGGACCAGGGTGTTGACGAAGAAGCCGATCAACCCCTCGGTCTCCACCCGGGTGCGGCCCGCCACGGGCGAGCCCACCGGCGCCTCGTCGCCGCCGGTGTAGCGCGCGAGCAGCGCCTGGAAGCCGGCGAGCAGCGTCATGAAGAGGGTCGCCTCCGAGCGCCGGCCCAGGTTGCGCAGCGCAGCCGCGAGGCCGGCGGGCAGGGCCAGCCGGACGGTGCCGCCGCGCCGGCGCAGCGCCGCGGTCCGCGGCCGGTCGGTGGGCAGCTCGAGGACGTCGGGGAGGTGCGCCAGCCGCTGCCGCCACCAGGCGAGCTGGTCCTCCAGCCCGCCTCCTGCCAGCAGCTCGCGCTGCCAGCGGGCGTAGTCCGCGTACTGCACGGGCAGCGCCGGCAGCGGCGAGCGAGCGCCGGAGACCGCGGCGGGATAGAGGACCCCCAGCTCGCGGACCAGCACGCCCATGGACCAGGCGTCGGAGACGATGTGGTGGAGGACGAGCACCAGGACGTGCTCCTCCTCGCCCAGCCGGAGCAGCCGCAGACGCACCAGCGGTCCGGTCGCGAGAGCGAAGGGCCGGCGGGCCTCGGCCGTGGCCACCGCCCTCGCCTCAGCCGCGGGCGCGGGGAGAGAGCGCAGGTCGATCTCCACCCAGGGGAGGTCGCAGGACTGCGCGATCACCTGCACGGGCCGGCCGCCCTCCTCGGCGAAACGGGTGCGCAGGACCTCGTGGCGGCGCACGATCTCACGGCAGGCCGTGGCCAGGGCGTCGGGGCGGAGCCTGCCTGAGAGGCGGAGGACGGCGGGGACGTTGTAGACCGGGCTCGCGCCCTCCAGCCGGTCGAGGAACCAGAGCCTCTCCTGGGCGAAGGAGAGAGGCGGCGCGCCGTCGTGGCGACTGGCCGTCAGGGGCGGCGGCGGCACGGGCTTTCCCTGCTGCCGCAGCTCGGCCAAGGCCGCGGCCAGAGCCGCCACCGTGGGGGTCTCGAACAGCCGGCGCAAGGGGACCTCGACGCCGAAGGCCTCGCGCATCCGCGCCACCACCTGGGTGGCGAGAAGCGAGTGGCCACCCACGTCGAAGAAGCTGTCGCCAAGGCCCACCCGCTCGCGGCCCAGGACCTCGCACCAGATCCCGGCGATCAGCTCCTCGGCGGGATCGCGGGGCGCTGCGGCAACCTCCCCGCTCTCCTCGCCGGCCGCGGCGGCCAGCGGCAGGAGGGCGCGGCGATCCACCTTGCCGCTGGGGGTGCGCGGCAGCTCCGCCAGCCGGGCAAAGACCGCCGGCACCATGTACTCGGGCAGACGGGCCTTGAGATGGTCGCGCAGCTCGGAAGCTCGTGGGGACTCGTCACCGGCCGGCGTCCAGCAGGCCACCAGGCGATCGCCCGCGGCCACCACGGCGCACTCGCGTAATCCAGGATGGAGTGCCAGCGCGGCCTCGATCTCTCCCGGCTCGACGCGGAAGCCCCGCACTTTGACCTGGCTGTCGATGCGGCCCAGGAAGTCGAGCGTGGCGTCGGGCAGCCAGCGGACGAGATCGCCCGTGCGGTAGAGGCGGGAGCCGGCGGCGCCGCTCCACGGATCGGGGATGAACCGCTCGGCGGTCAGCTCCGGCCGGCCGAGATAGCCGCGGGCGAGCCCCGCGCCGCCCACCAGCAGCTCACCTTCCAGGCCCGCCGGAGCGAGGCTCCCGTCAGCGCCGGCCACGTACACGGCGACGCCCGCCAGGGGCCGGCCGATGCGCGACGGCGGCACGGCCACGGCAAAGGGCGCCACCGTCGTATCCACCGTGCACTCGGTAGGACCATAGACGTTCCAGAAGCGGGTGCGCGAGCGGGCGAGAGCCGCGTCGCGCAGGCCGGCGTCGACCGCCTCGCCGCCCACCAGCACCAGGGCGGGCGCGGCATCCTCTTCGCCGAGGCCGGCAGCCAGCAGCAGCCGGAGCTGCGAGGGCGTGCAATCGAGGGCATCGAGCCGGTGCCGGCGCACGTAGGCCACGAGCGCCGCGGGATCGAGCCGAACCTCCTGCGGGAGCACGTGGAGCGAGTGCCCCCAGGCGAGCTGCACGATCTGCTTGACCGAGCCGTCGAAAGAGAACGAGGCGTTGACTCCCACGCGCAGCGGACCGGCCTCGCCGCCGTAGACCGTGTCGCGCAGGGCCTGGGCGAGGTTGACCACGGCGCCGTGGCGGACGACCACCCCTTTCGGCCACCCCGTGGAGCCCGAGGTATAGATTACGTAGGCGGGGTGATCCGGCTCCACTCCCGCCCTGGGACGCGCGGCGCTCGCCTCGACCTCCTCGGCGAGGACGGCGCTCACCCCCGGCGGCAGGGACGCGGCCAGAACCGCGGATGTCACCGCCACGCTCGCCTGCGAGTCGGCCAGCAGCCAGGCCACGCGCTCGGCCGGATAGGACGGATCGACGGGCACGTACGCGCCGCCCGCCTTGAGCACCCCCAGGATGGCCACCACGGCCTCGACCGAGCGGTCGAGCAGGACGGCGACCGGCACCTCGGGCCCGACGCCCAGCCGGCGCAGGCGGAGGGCGAGGCCGTTGGCGAGCCGGTCGAGGCGGCCGAAGCTCAGCTCCTCGTTGTCGCAGGCCACGGCCAGGGCGTCCGGCGCGGCGGCGGCCCGTGCCGAGACGCGCTCGTGGAAGCAGGGGCCGCCAGCGGCCTCCTGCGGCCCCCTGCCCCACTCCTGGATGAGCCGGTGGCGCTCGGCCGGAGGCGGCTCGGGGAGGCGGTCCTCGATGACGGCTGGGACGGGCAGCGGCGCGAGCCCCTGCTGCTCCCTCAAGGCTTCGATCTCGACCGCCATGGCCTCCAGGGTCGGGGCCGCGAAGAATTTCCGTAACCCCAGCTCGACGCCCAGGGCTTCGCGCACCCGCGACTGCACCTGGGTGGCGAGCAGCGAGTGCCCGCCCAGCTCGAAGAAGTCGTCGCTCGCTCCCACCCGCGGCTGGCGCAGCACCTCGGCCCAGATGCCGGAGAGGACCTTCTCAACCCCTGTCCTGGGGGCGACGAAGCTCATCGGCTCCGGCCGCGGAGCCATCCCGTCGAGAGCCCGGCGGTCCACCTTGCCGTTGGGCGTCAAGGGGAGCGCCGCGAGCTCCACAAAGGCGCCGGGCACCATATGCTCGGGCAGAGTCCGGCCGAGGAAGGCGCGCAGCTCGGCGGTGCCCGGCACGGGACCTCCGCCCTCCGGCACCAGAAAGGCGACGAGCCGGCGGTCCTCCTCGCCCTGGACCACGACCGCCGCCTCGGCCACCGCCGGATGGGCCGTGAGCGCGGCCTCGATCTCGCCCGGCTCGATGCGGAAGCCGCGCACCTTGACCTGCTGGTCGATCCGCCCCAGGAAGTCCAGATCGCCGGAGGCCAGCCAGCGCACCCGGTCGCCCGTGCGATAGAGGCGCTCGCCGGGAGACCCAGAGAAGGGATCGGGCACGAAGCGCTCGGCCGTGGCCTCGGGCCGCCCCAGGTAGCCCCGTGCCAGCACCCCACCCAGGAGCAACTCGCCCGGCACCCCCGCGGGCACCGGGTTGCCTTTGGGATCGAGGACATAGGCGGACCGTCCCGGAAGGGGTCGACCGATGGGTGCGCTCAGGGCCGCGGGCGCGAGCGGATGGGCGGAGAAATCGTGGAACGTCGCCGTCACCACCGCCTCGGTGGGGCCATAGCCGTTCAGGAGCCGGCTGCGCTTCATCGCGCTCGACGGCCAGAGGCGCGGGACCTCCAGCGGCAGGGCCTCGCCGCCCGCGATCACCAGCCGCAGCGGCGGCAGGTCAGGAGCGCCCGTCCGGCCAGTCTCACGCAGCCAGTGGAGCAACAGGCTGGGCGGCAGGTCGACGACCGTCGCCTCCCGCTCTGCAACCTCGCGCAGCAGGCCGCCGGGATCGAGATCGCCGGTGAGAATCAGGACCGCCCCTGCCGCCAGCGTCATCAGGATCTGCTCGACGGACATGTCGAAGCTCCAGGCCGTCGTCTGCAGCAGGCGATCCTTCGTGCTGAGCGAGTAAGCCGCGATCGCCGTGGAGAGATGGCCGGCCGTGGTGCCGTGCCCGACTCCCACGGGCTTGGGGCGGCCCGTCGAGCCCGAGGTGTAGATGACGTAGGCCAGGCTCTCGGGGAAGCCACCACCCGCGAGGCGCCCGCCGCTCTCGCGGGCGATCGCGGGCCAGTCTTCATCCAGGGACACCACCGCCATGCCGGGGACCGCCGGAAGGTCATACCGCAGGTCGGCGCGGGTGACGAGCACCCGTGCTCCGGAGTCAGCCAGCATCCAGGCCCGGCGCTCCAGCGGATAGGCGGGGTCGAGGGGAACGTAGGCCCCGCCCGCCTTGAGAATGGCGAGGAGGGCCACGATCCCTTCGAGCGACCGCGGCAGCGCGAGGGCGACCGGCACCTCGGGCCCCACGCCCAGCCGCCGCAGGTGGCGGGCCAGACGGTTGGCCCGCTCGTCCAGCTCGCCATAGCTGAGCTCGCGAGCGCCGGCGAGCACTGCCGGCGCCGCTGGAGCGCGATCCACCTGCGCCTCGAACAGCTCGTGGACGAGCTGCGTGCCACCCGTTTCGGCGGTCTTTCCGCGGCCCCAGGCGGCGAGCTGCCGGACCTCCTCGCCGCTCAGCAAGGGCTGCTCCGAGAGCGGCCGGTCCGGCCCGGCCGCCGCTGCCGCGAGCAGCACGCGGAGGTGGCCGGCGATCCGCCCGGCGGTTGAGGGATCGAAGAGGTCGAGGTCGTGCTCCAGCCACCCCGCGATCTCCTCCTGACGTTCCATCAGGGTGAGGGAGAGATCGAACTTGGCGGTGCCGCTCTCCACCTCCGCCATCTCGAGGCGCAGGCCGGGCAGCTCCAGGGGGGCGAGCGGCGCGTTCTGGAGCGTCAGCATCACCTGGAAGAACGGCGTGCGGCCGACCTCCCGCCGCGGCGCCAGCTCCTCCACCAGCTTCTCGAACGGCACGTCCTGGTGCTCGTAGGCGCCCAGGGTCGTCTCCCGCACCCGGGAGAGCAGCCCGGCGAACGACGGGTCTCCTGAGAGGTCCGTGCGCAACACGAGGGTGTTGACGAAGAAGCCGATCAGCCCTTCGGTCTCCACCCGGTTGCGGCCGGCGATGGGCGAGCCCACGGGGACGTCCGCCGCCGCCCCGTAGCGGGCGAGCAGAGCCTGGAACGCGGCGAGGAGGGTCATGAACAGCGTCGCGCCCGAGCGCCGGCCGAGGCGCCGCAGCTCGGCCGTCAGCTCGGGGCTCAAGGGCGCTGGGGCTATGCCGCCGCGTCCTGTGCGCACGGCCGGGCGCGGCCGGTCGAGGGGCAGCGCGAGCTCGGCGGGGATGCCGGAGAGCCTCTCCCGCCAGTAGGCGAGCTGGGTCTCCAGGGCGCCCCCGGCCAGCCACTCCCGCTGCCAGCGGGCGAAGTCCGCGTACTGCACCGGCAGCGCGGGCAGGGGCGACGGCCGGCCGCTCAGGGCCGCGGCATAGAGGGCCGCCAGCTCCTGGACCAGCACGCCCATGGACCAGGCATCGGAGACGATGTGGTGCATGTCGAGGAGGAGGAGATGCTCCTCGTCCGACAGCCGCGCCAGCGACCACGCGCAGGAGCGGCCCGGCCGCGAGGTCGAAGGGCCGCCGGGCCTCGCCGGCCGCGATCGCCCGCACCTCGGCGTCCCGGAGGTCCCCGGCAGGCTCCGCAGGTCGAGCCACGAGATGGGCAGCTCGACCGCGGGCGCGATCCACTGCTCGGGCCGGCCCCGGCTGTCGGCGAAGCGGGTGCGCAGGGTCTCGTGGCGCCGCACGATCTCCCGGAAGGCCGCCTCCAGGGCCGCGGGGTCGAGCGCTCCCGAGAGGTGGGCGGCGGCCGGGAGGTTGTAGAGCGGCCCTCCCCCTTCCAGGCGATCGAGGAACCAGAGCCGCTCCTGGGCGAAAGAGAGGGGTTGAGCACCCTGCCGCAGCCCCGGCTTGAGGGGCGGCGCCGGCGCTTCGCTGGCGCCGCGCGCCCGGGCGAGCGCCGCGGCGAAACCAGCCACGGTGGGGCTCTCGAAGAGCCGGCGCAGGGGGATCTCGACGCCGAAGGTCTTGCGCACGCGGGAGATGACGCGGGTGGCGAGCAGCGAGTGCCCGCCGAGGCCGAAGAAGTCATCGTCGGTGCCCACGCGCTCGACGCCCAGCACCTCGGCCCACAGGCCGGCGAGCAGCTCCTCTTCAGGAGTCCGCGGCGCCGTCCACCGGGTCTCCGCTGCCGCAGCCGGAGCCTGTAGGGCCTTGCGGTCCACCTTGCCGTTGGGGGTGCGCGGCAGGGCTTCGAGGGCGACCCAGGCCGCGGGCACCATGTATTCGGGGAGCCTCGCCTGCAGATGGGCGCGCAGCTCGGCCGGGAAGCCGGGGAGGGGCTCGGAGGTCGCCACATAGGCCACCAGGCGCAGGTCGCGCGCTTCGGCCCCGGGGGCCCCGCTCTCGCGCGCCACCACCACGGTCTCGCGCACCGCCGGATGGGACTGGAGCGCCGTCTCGATCTCCCCCAGCTCGATGCGGAAGCCTCGCACCTTGACTTGGTGGTCGAGGCGCCCCAGGAACTCGAGCTCCCCTTCAGGCGTCCAGCGGGCAAGGTCGCCCGTGCGATAGAGGCGGGCGCCCGGCGCGGCAGCGAAGGGATCGGGGACGAACCGCTCGGCCGTCAGCTCGGGCCGGCCGAGATAGCCGCGGGCGAGCCCCCGGCCGGCCAGCAGCAGCTCGCCAGGAACGCCTACCGGCAGGGGGTGGAGGTGGGCGTCCACCACGTAGGCCCGGGTGTTGGGGAGCGGCCGGCCGATGGTGGGCTCGCCGGCGATTCCCACCTCGGAGATCGTCGAGTAGGTCGTGTCCTCGGAGGGGCCGTAGAGGTTGAGCAGGCGCCTCACGGTGCCGAGCCCGTGGAGGCTCCGGGCGAGGGTGCCGCGCAACGGCTCGCCGGCCAGGTTGACCGTGCGCACCGAGGCGGGCACCGCCCCCTGCCGCACCAGCTCCGCCATGGCCGAGGGCACGGTGTTGACCAGCGTCACCTCCCCCGCCGTTGCCGCCTGGAGGCGGGGCAGCTCCAGGGCGTTCTCGGCCAGGATCACGCAGCCGCCCGTGGCCAGGGGGACGAAGATCTCGAAGACCGAGAGGTCGAAGCAGATGGAGGTGGCGGCCAGGACCCCCGCCAGCTCCGCCGGTGCGAAGGTCTCCCGCGCCCAGTGGACAAGGGCCGCGGCGCTCCGGTGCTCGATAGCGACACCCTTGGGCCGGCCCGTGGAGCCGGAGGTGTAGATCACGTAGGCGAGCGCCTCTGCGCCAGCCCCCTCGCTGCCCCTGTCGTCCTTGTCGTCCCTACTGTCCTTTCCGTCCTCTCCATCCACGAGAACCACTTGCGCGCCATACCCCGATACCAGCCCGGTCAGGCTCCTCTCGGTCACCAGCACGGGGGCCGCGCAATCCGCGAGGATCGCCGTCAGCCGCTCTTGCGGATAAACGGGATCGAGGGGCACGTAGGCGCCGCCGGACCCGAGCACGGCGAGCATCGCGGCCACGAGGTCCGGCGTGCGGGAGAGGAAGATCCCCACCGGCACCTCGGGGCCCGCTCCCAGGCGCCGCAGCCGGCGGGCGAGGCGCGCCGCGCGGCCGGCCAGCTCGCCGTAGGTCCACCGCGTCTCGCCATGGATCAGCGCCACGGCCCCGGGCGTACGGCGGGCCTGGGCCGCAAAGAGCTCGTGCAGGAGATCGCCCTCTGGCCACTCCGTCTCCCGCCCGCTCCAGCCGCCCAGGATCTCCGCGCGCTCCTCCGCGGTGAGCAGCGGCAGCTCGGAGAGGAGTCGGCCGGGATCGGCGAGGAGACCGGCGAGCAGCGTCTCGTAGTGGCCGGCCAGGCGCTCGATCGTTCCCGGCGCGAAGAGATCGGAGCTGTATTCCAGCCAGCCCCCGAAGCCTCCCGGCCGCTCTTCCAGCTCCAGGGTGAGCTCGAGCTTGGCGGTGCCGGGATGCACGTCCAGCCGGCTCGCCGCGAGGCCCTGAAGCGCCGGCGCGGCCGGCCTCCCCTGGAACACGAACAGCACCTGAATCAGCGGATTGCGCGACAGGCTCCGCTCCGCGACCAGGTCCTCGACGAGCCGCTCGAACGGCAGGTCCTGGTGGGGATAGGCGGCGAGCGTCGCGGCGCGGGTCCGCGCCAGCAGCTCGCGGACCGGCGGATCGCCTGAGAGATCGCCGCGCAGCACCAGGGTGTTGACGAAGCAGCCGATCAGCCCTTCGAGCTCCACCCGGCCGCGATTGGCCACCGGTGAGCCCACCAGCAGGTCCTCGGCTCCCGTGTAGCGGCCGAGGAGCGCTTCGAAAGCGGCAAGCAGGACCATGAAGGTCGTCGCCCCCTCGCGGCGGCCGAGGGCCGTCACGGCCGCCGACAGGCCGGCGGACAGGGAAATGGGCAGGCGCGCGCCGCGCGACGAGAGGAGCGCCGGGCGTGGATGGTCGGTGGGCAGCTCCAGGGTGCGGGGTACGCCCGCGAGCCGCTCCCGCGCCGCGGCGAGCCGCGCCTCCAGAGATTCGCCCTGGAGCCAGCTCCGCTCCCATAGGGCGAAGTCGCCATACTGGAGAGGGGGCTCGGGCAGCGGCGACGGCTGCCCTGCCACGAAGGCGCCGTAGAGGGCCGCCACCTCGCGCAGGAAGACCTCCATCGACCAGCCGTCCGCGGCGATGTGGTGCATGGCGGCCAGGAGGACGTGCTCCGCCGCACCCAGCCGCAGCAGGACGGTGCGCAGCAAGGGTCCGCCGGCGAGGTCGAAGGGCCGGCGGGCCTCGGCCACGGCCAGCCGCTCCACCTCGCCGGCGAGCCCCGCGAGGTCCACGACCGGCAGGTGCGGCGCGGGAGCCGGCAGCGTCCACTGCACCGGGCCCTCCGGCCCGGGGGCGAAGCGCGAGCGCAAGGCCTCGTGCCGGCGCACCACCTCGGCCAGAGCGCGGGAGAGAGCTGAAACGTCGAGATCTCCCGCCAGCCGCACGCCGCCCGCGATGTTGTACGTGGCCTCGCCCGGCGCGAGCTGGTCGAGGAACCAGAGCCGCTCCTGGGCGAAGGAGAGGGGGAGTCCGCGCTCGCGCGCCGCGGCCGGCGCGGGCCCGAGGGGCGGCGCCATGGCGAGCGGGCTTGCCGCCAGCCGCGCCTCGATCTCAGCCGCCAGGGCAGCAGGCGTCGGCGCATCGAAGAGGAGCGAGACGGGGACCTCGATGCCGAAGGCGGCGCTCGCCCGCGAGGCAGCGCGGGCCGCGAGCAGGGAGTGGCCGCCGGCAGCGAAGAAGTCGTCCTCCGCACCGGCTTTCTCCACTCCCAGCACCTCTTCCCAGATCCCCGCGAGCAGCGCCTCGGCGGGCGTGCGCGGCGCCACACCCGCCGCTTCGGGCGCGAAGGCCGGAGCTGGGAGGGCACGCCGGTCCACCTTGCCGTTGGGGGTGAGAGGGAGCGCCGGGAGCAGGACGAAGAAGGCCGGAACCATGGGCTCCGGCAGTCGCTCGCGCAGCGACCGGCGCAGCTCCTCGACAGCGGTGTCACCGACGACATAGGCCACCAGCCACAGGTCGCCTGAAGATCGGACGGATCCGTCCGATCGCACCACCACGACCGCCTCGCGGACTCCAGCCAGAGAGAGCAGCACGGCCTCGATCTCCCCCAGCTCGAGGCGCACGCCCCGCACCTTGACCTGGTGGTCGATCCGCCCCAGGAACTCCAGCTCCCCCGCCGCCGTCCAGCGGACGAGGTCGCCCGTGCGGTAGAGGCGCGCTCCCGGCAGGCCCGAGAACGGATCGGGTACGAAGCGCTCGGCCGTCAAGTCGGGCCGGCCGAGATAGCCGCGGGCGAGCCCGTCGCCGCCCAGCAACAGCTCGCCTGGCACGCTCGCCGGCGCCAGGGCGAAATCGCGGTCCACCAGATATACCCGGGCGTTGGCCATGGGCAGGCCGATGGGCGGCGCCGGCCGCTCCGGTGCTACCAGGCCGCAGGTCGCCACCACCGTGCCTTCGGTCGGGCCATAGTGATTGTGGAGGACGAAGGGGAGCCCCTGCCGCGGCCCTCGGCGCAGGCGGTCGCCGCCAGTCAGCAGGGCCCGCAGCGCGGCGCCCTCCGGCCACGGCTCGGCCAGCACGGCCTCGGCGAGGGGCGTGGGCAGGAAGGTCACGGTGATCCCCTCGGCCGCCAGCCACGCGGCCAGCAGGGTAGGCGAGGAACGGACCTCATCCGTAGGGATCGCCAGGCTCGCGCCGGCCGAGAGCACCGGCCACACCTCCCACACCGCGGCGTCGAAGCCCGGACCGGCCACGAGCGAGCTCCGGTCGCCCGGCGCCAGCCCGTAGGTGCGAACGTGCCAGTCCACCAGGTTGGCGAGCGCGCCGTGAGAGACCACGACCCCCTTGGGCCGGCCGGTCGAGCCCGAGGTGTAGATCACATAAGCGGCCTGCTCCGGCGTCGCCGGAGAGGAAGCTCCCGTGGCGAGGTCGGGGAGGGCCGCGTCCAGGTAGAGCACCCGGGCGCCTCCAGCCTGGACGATCTCCGGCGCCAGCCCTGAGCGGGTGAGCAGGACGCGGACCGGCCCATCGCCCCAGGCGTCCGCCATCTGCCATGCCAGGCGTTCCTGCGGATAGGCGGGATCGAGCGGCACGTAGGCGCCGCCCGCGAGCAGCACGGCGAGGGCCGCCACCACCGACTCGGGCGAGCGCTCCAGCACCACGGGCACCCGCACCTCCGGTCCCAACCCTTGAGCGCGCAGCCAAGCCGCCACCCGCCGCGCGCGGCCAACGAGCTCGCCGTAGGTGAGCGTCTCCTCCGCCCCGAGGACCGCCAGGGCTCCGGGTGCGCGCTCCAGCCCACGCCTCGACCCTGCGGTGCACCGCGACTTCTCGCGCATAGGGCGCGGCCTCGCCGCTCCCCGCAGCCCGGAGCTGAAGCTCCTCGGCCGGGGTGAGGAGCGGCAGAGCCGACAGGCGGCGTCCGGGGTCTCCGAGAGCGCCCGCCAGCAGGGTCGTGAAGTGGCCGGCCAGGCGGCGGATCGAGGGCGGCGCTGAAGAGGTCCGTGCGGTATTCGATCCAGCCCGCGAAGCCCTCCCGCCCCTCCGCCAGCTCGACCGCCAGCTCGAACTTGGCCGCGCCGTTGTGCGCCGTGAGCCGCCGGGCGGCGAGGCCGGGCAGGACCGGCGCCGGCGCCTCTTCCTGGAGCACGAAGAGCGCCTGGACGAGCGCGCTGTGGTCGCGGCTCCGGCCCGGCGCCAGGGCCTCGACCAGCTTCTCGAACGGGAGATCCTGGTGGAGCCAGGCGGCGAGCGTCGCCGCGCGCGTCCGCTCGAGCAGCGCGGCGAAGGAGGGATCGCCCGCCAGGTCGGCCCGCAGCGCCAGCAGGTTGACGAAGCAGCCGATCAGCTCCTCGATCTCGATCCGCCCGCGGTTGGCCACGGGCGAGCCGACCAGGAGATCGTCCTGGCCGGTATAGCGGCCGAGGAGCGCCTCAAAGGCGGCAAGCAGGACCATGAACGGCGTGGCTCCCTCCCGGCGCGCGAGGGCCGCCACTGCCGCGGAAGTCTCCGGGAGACAGCGCCAGCGGCTCCCGCGCCCCGCGCGAGGACCGCGTCGCCGGGCGCGGCAGGTCGGCCGGCAGGTCGAGGACGAGAGGCGCGCCGGCCAGGCGCTGTCGCGCCGCCTCCAGCCGGACCTCCAGGGCCTCCCCGGTCAGCCACTGCCGCTCCCACCAGGCGAAGTCGCCGACCTGGACCGGCAGCTCGGCCAGGGGCGAGGGCCGGCCGGCGATCGCGGCGCCATAGAGAACCGAGATCTCGCGCAGCAGGAGCCCCAGGGACCAGCCGTCGGAGACGATGTGGTGCATGGCCGCGACCAGCACGTGCTCCTCCGCCCCCAGCCGCAGCAGGACGGCCCGCAGCAGCGGACCCTGCGCGAGATCGAAGGGCTGTTTCGCCTCGGCTGAGACCAGCCGGTCCACCTCGGAGGTTGCAGCCGCGAGCCTCGAGAGGTCCACCATGGGCAGCGCTGCGGCCGGCGGCGGCAGAGCCCGCTGTACTAGGCTGCCAGCCATTCCCTCGAAGCGCTCTTCAAACCGCGAGCGCAGCGCCTCGTGGCGGCGGGTCACCTCTGCGAGCACCGCAGCCAGGGCCGCGACGTCGAGGGGGCCTTCGAGCCACAGGCCACCGGCGATGTTGTAGGTGGCCGCGCCGGGCTCCAGCCGGTCGAGGAACCAGAGACGCTCCTGGGCGAAGGAGAGGGGGAGGCCCCGCTCCCGCGCCGCGGGCGGCGCCGGGACGAGAGGCGGTGCCTCGGCGCCGCGGCCGGCGACCCGCAGCGCCTCGATGGCCGCAGCCAGGGCCGCGGGCGTCGGCGCCTCGAAGATCAGCGAGAGGGGGACCTCGACGCCGAAGGCCGCGCTCGCCCGCGAGGCCACGCGGGCCGCCAGCAGCGAGTGGCCGCCAGAGGCGAAGAAGTCGTCGAAGGCGCCGGACCCCGGGGTCCCCAGCACCTCGTCCCAGATCCCCGCCAGCAACGCCTCCGCCGGCGTGCGCGGCGCGCCCCCCTCTGCCTCGGGCTTGAAGGACGGGGCTGGAAGGGACTGGCGGTCCACCTTACCGTTGGGGGTGAGCGGCAGGGCCTCCAGGGTCATCCAGGCCGTAGGGATCATGGCCTCGGGGAGCCGGCCCCGCAGGTGAGCCCGCAGCTCGCCAGCGAGGTCTGCGAAGGCGACGCGGGGGACCACGTAGGCGGCGAGGTGCGTCTCTCCCGTCTCCTGCCGCACCACCACCGCGGCTTGCCGGACGCCCGGGTGCTCGCCGAGCACGGCCTCGATCTCCCCCAGCTCGATGCGGACTCCCCGCACCTTGACTTGGTGGTCGATACGGCCGAGGAACTCCAGGCTGGCATCCTGGGCTCGCGGCGCCCAGCGGACGAGGTCGCCCGTGCGATAGAGACGGGCATCCGGGGCCTCGCCGAACGGGTCGGGCACGAAACGCTCCGCCGTCAGCTCCGGCCGGTTCAGGTAGCCCCGCGCCAGGCTCTCGCCGCCCAAGGCCAGCTCGCCCGGCACTCCCGCCGGCAGGGGGCGCAGATGGCGGTCGAGGACATAGGCGCGGGTGTTGTCGATCGGGCGGCCGATGGGCGGCGACTGGTCCTCAGGGGAGACCGGAATGCAGGTCGCCACCACCGTGCTCTCGGTGGGCCCGTAGTGGTTGTAGAGGGTGAACGGCAGGCCCGGGCGCGGCCCCCGGTGCAGGCGGTCGCCGCCCGTCAGCAGGGCCCGCAACGGGATGTCCGACGGCCAATCTTCGGCCAAGGCGGCCTCGGCCAGCGGCGTGGGCAGGAAGGCGATCGAGATCGCCTGTTCGGCCAGCCAGGCCACGAGGCGCCGCGGCGAGGCGCGGACCTCTTCCTCCGGCACGTGCAGGCTCGCGCCCGCCGCCAGATAGGGCCAGATCTCCCACACCGCGGCGTCGAAGCCGGGACCGGCCACCTGCGACGCCCGGTCGGCCGGCGTCACGGCGTAGGTCCTCCGGTGCCAGGAGACGAGGTTGGCCAGCGCGCCGTGGGCGATGACGACTCCCTTGGGCCGGCCGGTCGAGCCGGAGGTGTAGACGACGTAAGCGGCCTGATCCGGCAGCACCTGGATGCCGGGATTCGCACCTCCGGTGTCCGGCTCGGCATCGACGCTCAGGATCCGGGCGTCCAATGACACGAGATTGGACAGCGACGCCGCCAGCCGCGACTGGGTCAGCAGAAGCTGTACAGAGCCATCCCCCCAGGCGTCCGCGAGCTGCCAGGCCAGCCGTTCCGCTGGATGCGCCGGATCGAGAGGCACGTAGGCCCCTCCCGCCTTGAGCACGGCGAGCAGCGACACCACCATCTCCGGCGAGCGCTCCATGAGGACGCCCACCCGGGTCTCCGGCGTCAGACCGTTGGCCAGCAGCCAGCCGGCCAGCCGGTTTGCCCGTTCGTCGAGCTCCCGATAGGTGAGCCCGTCTACCGCCGGGGCGCCCGGGGCCGCCGCCGCCCGCTCCTCCACCAGCCGGTGGACCGGGACCTTCCAGGCATAGGAGGCCGCGGTGCGGTTCCAGTCGCCCAGCACCTGCCACTCCTCGGCGGCGGTGAGCAGCGGCAGCTCCGAAAGGAGACGACCCGGAGCGGCCAGTGCCCCGGCCAGCAGCGCCGCATAATGACCGGCCAGACGCTCGACGGTAGCGGCGTCGAAGAGATCGGGATTGAAACGCAGCGACGCGCCGAGCCCACCCTCGATCTCGGCGATGACCAGGGCCAGGGCGAACGGCGAGCCGGCCGGCGGCAGGTCGAGCGATTCGAGCTCCAGACCGCCCAAGGCCAGGCGCGAGCCGGCCATGCCGAGGGCGAAGCCGCCGAGATCGGCGCCCGCGCCGCGGGCCCTCTCGAAGGCGAAAACGACGTCGAAGAGGGGCGAGCGGCTGGGATCGCGCCGCGGCTGCAGACGCTCGGCCAGCAGGGCGAAGGGCAGGTCCTGGTGCTCGAAGGCGCCCAGCACGACCCGCCGCACCTCGGCGAGAGCAGCGGTGAAGGACGGGCCACCACCGAAGTCCGTGCGCAGCGCCACCGGGTTGACGAAGTAGCCCACCATGCCGGCGGTGGCCGCCGAGCGGCCGGCCGTGGGCGAGCCGATCAGCAGGTCGTCCTGACCGGTGTAGCGGGCGAGCACGGCCTCGAAGGCCGCCAGCAGCGCCATGAACGGCGTCGCCCCCTGGCGGTGAGCCAGTGCATTGACCTCACCGGTCACGGCGTCCAACTGGAAGGAGCGGGCGTCGCCGGCCCAGGTCTGCACGGCCGGCCACGGCCGGTCTGTGGGCAGGTCGAGGCGCGGCGGCTCGGTCCCGCCCGGCGCCAGCGTCTCCCGCCACCAGCTCCACAGGCTCTCCCCCCACGGCCCGGCCAGCCGTTCCGCCTGCCACCGCGCCCAATCGGTGTAGCGCAGGGCGAGGGGCGGCAGCACCGCCGCCGGCCGTCCCACCTCATGGGCATAGAGAGCCCCCAGATCGCGCGCCATCACCGCCAGCGACGCGAAATCGGCGATCAGGTGATGTACCGCGAGGAACAGGATCTCGCCCTCGGGATCCCGGACCAGCCCCACCCGCAGCAGCGGCCCCGTTTCGAGATCGAAAGGCCGCCAGGCGTCGTCCAGGCTCGCGGCGATCCCCACCTCGGGGGCAAGCCGCTCGTGCACCCGCTGAACCGGCCCTGCAATACCCTCCGCGAACGTGGTGCGCAGCGCCGGGTGCCGCTCGACGAGCGCCTCGACCGCACGCTCCAGGGCCGCGACGTCCACCGCTCCCCGCACCCGCGCGGCCCCGGCGAGATGGTAGGCGAGGCTCTGAGGAGCCAGGCGGTGCAGGAACCAGAGGGCCTGCTGGCCATGGGAGAGCGGATGCTCGCCCGTTTCCTCACCGCTCGCCACGGGCTCGCCAGGGAGAGCCGCCAGCGCGGGCGTCTCCAGCCCCGTCAGGATCTCGGCCGCCAGCTCGCCCAACGTGGCTCCCTCCAGCAGGGCGGCGAGCGACGGCGCGGTACCCAGGACAGCCTCGGCCCGCGCGCGGATCTCCACGGCCGCCAGGGAGTCGAGGCCTGCGGCGGTGAGCGGCCGGTCGGCGGCCAGGCGCCAGGGAGCGACGCCCAGGGAGCGCGCGGCCTCGAGGCGCAGCCAGAATTCGAGCGCCGGTCCGCGCTCGGCCGGTGGCAGAGCCAGCAGCGCCTCGCGGCTCAGGCCGGATTGGAACGCGACAGCTTCGTCCGCTCCCTCCGTCCCGGCGCCCACGGCGCTCCTGCCCACCACCGCCAGCTCGCCCGCGAGCCAGGCGGCGCGGCTGGCGTGGCGCTGGATCTTGCCGCTGGAGGTCTTGGGGATCGAGCCCATGCGCACCAGGACGACCTCGTGCACCTGCACCTCGTGGGCCTCGGCCACGGCCTGGCGCACGGCCTCGGCAGCGGCGGCGGCCTCCCCTTCGCGGCGGCGGTCCATCTCCTGCACCACCACCAGCCGCTCCTCGCCCGCGACGTCGACGGCGAAGGCCGCGCCGCTGTCGGCGCGCAACGCCGGGTGGCTCTGCTCCGCCGTGAGCTCGAGGTCCTGGGGATAGTGGTTGCGGCCGCGCAGGATGATCAGGTCCTTCAGGCGGCCGGTGACGAACAGCTCGCCGTCTCCCTGAATGAAACCGAGATCGCCGGTGCGCAGCCAGGGACCGGACTCTCGCCCTCACCCTCGCCCCCGATCATGCGGGCCTGGAACGTCTCCGTCCGTGGCCTCGGGGCGCTGCCAGTAGCCCTGGGCCACGCTCGCGCCCGCGATCCAGATCTCGCCCACCTGCTCGGGAGGACGTCGCCGGCCCGTCTCGGGATCGACGATGGCGAGCCGCTGGCCGCCCCAGGCGCCGCCGCAGCCCACCAGCCGGCGGCCCGCGGGATCGAACGCCGCCACCGGCGCCACCCGCCCCACCTCCAGGTCAGCGGTGCGGAACGCGCCCACCACCGGCGGCTCGCTCGGCCGGCCCGCCGGAGACGAAGAGCGTGGCCTCGGCCAGGCCGTAGCAGGGGAGGAAGGCCTCGCGCCGGAAGCCGCAGGCGCGAAGGCCTCGGCGAAGCGGTCCAGGGTCTCGGGCCGCACCGGCTCGGCGCCGTTGAAGGCCACCTCCCAGGAGGAGAGGTCGAGCCCCTGGCGCTCCGCCGCCGGCACCTTGCGCACGCACAGCTCGTAGGCGAAGTTCGGGCCCCCGCTGGTGGTGGCCCGGTAGCGCGAGATGGCCCGCAGCCAGCGCGACGGCCGCTGCAGGAAGGCGACGGGCGACATGAGGACGCAGGAGGCGCCCACGTAGAGCGGCTGCAGGACGTTGCCGATCAGCCCCATGTCGTGGTAGAGCGGCAGCCAGCCCACGATCACCGAGCTCTCCGACTGGCCGAAGGCCTGGCGGATCATCTCCTCGTTGTGCAGCAGGTTGCCGTGGCTGACCATCACGCCCTTGGGCGCCGCGGTCGAGCCCGAGGTGTACTGGAGGAAGGCGAGGGTGTCGGCGTCCGCTTCCGGATCGCACCACTGCTCGGCGAGACCCGGCACGTCCACGGCATCGGTCGCCAGCCAGCGGCTGCGCGCAAGCTCCGGCAGGCGGCCGGCCAGGGCCTCGACCTGGCCCAGCAGGTCTCCGTGGTCAGCGCCACGGCGGGCCGGGCGTCGCCGGCGATGGCGAGCGCAGGCGCGGCAGCATGCGCGCCGAGCGCGGCGGATAGGCGGGCACCGCCACCACCCCGCCGTAGAGGCAGCCGAGGAAAGCGGCGACGAACTCCAGCCCGGACGGATAGAGCAGCAGGGCCCGCTCCCCGTGAGGCCCATCTGCTGCAACTGCGCTCCCAGGGCGCGGGCTTTGGCGTCGAGCTCGCCGAAGGTCAGCCGCGCGTCCTCGACCTCGCCGTCGGCCAGGAAGGTGTAGGCCGGCCGCTCCGGGTGCTCCAGCGCCCGCTCGCGCAGCACGCGGACCAGCGAGGGCTCGGGGAGGGGTTCGCGCAGCGCGCTGCTCATCGGCACCTTCCAGTCAGCATCTCGTCTCTTCTCCGTACGGCGACCGCGCACGCCGCGGATCAAGCGGCCTCGACTCCTGTTTTCCTCTCCCTTGAATATGAAGGAGACCCGGCAATCGGCGAGTGGCGAAAATCTTGCGCCTGGCTCCAGTTTCGGCGGACGTTTTGCTGCGGAGCTCGCTGGCCAATCTACTGCTTCGCCCTCCCACAAGTCAATCGCAGACGGCCTGGATCCCGGTCGCAGAAAGCCTCGCCATCAAAGTGCCTGTCAAGGCGGAAAGCGGGACCACTTGCGACGCAGACATACGGTTTCGGCTATAGTACCCGCGTTGTCCTCACGCCGATGGATTTGAGGTTTTAGCTGACATGGAATCACTCTGGAAAGATCTGGGACTTTCGCTTCGCGCTTTGCGCCGCAGCCCGGCGTTCACCCTCGCCGCCGTCGCCTCCCTGGCCCTCGGCATCGGCGCCAATACCCTGATCTTCATCTTCCTGAACGCCTTTTTCCTGAAGGGCCTGCCGGTGGCCGATCCCGAGGGCCTGGTGGCGCTCTATTCTCTCGACCTCGACAAACAGGACCTGCTCCCCTTCTCCTACCTGAGCTTCGACGACCTGCGGCGGGACAACGAGGCGTTCTCCGGCCTCGCCGCCTACCGCAACCTGTCGGTGGGCCTGACCGGCGACGCCGAGCCGGCCTGGCTCCAGGGCGAGATCGTGTCCGGCAGCTACTTCGACGTGCTGGGCCTGCGCCCCTTCCGCGGCCGTTTCTTCCTCCCCGAGGAGGATTCGACGCCGGGCGGCCACCCCGTGGCCGTGCTCTCTCACGCCCTCTGGCAGAGCCGCTTCGCCTCCGATCCCAAGATCGTCGGCCGGGTGATCCAGCTCAACGGCCTGGGCTTCACCGTGATCGGCATCACGCCGCCGGAGTTCAAGGGCCTGAGCATCCTCAACACGCCGCCCCAGATCTGGGTCCCCATGGCGATGTATCGCGACCTGTCGAGCGGGCCGGCGAAGACCTGGCTGGACAAGCGGGGCGCCCTCGTCTTCTCCGCCGTGGCGCGCCTGAAGCCCGGCCGGCGGATCGAGGGCGCCCGCGCCTTTTTGAAGACGTTTGCCAGCCGGCTGGAGCGCGAGTATCCGGACGCCAACCGGAGCCTCAGCTTCACCGCCGTCCCCCTGTCGCGGGCGACGCTCCCCCCGGGCGCGCGCGGCGGCTTCGTGCTGTCAGCCGGCCTCCTCGCGGCGGTCGTCGGCCTGCTGCTGCTGATCGCCGGCGCCAACGTGGCGAACCTGCTGCTGGCCCGGGCCCTGGCGCGCAGCGGCGAGATCGCCGTGCGCCTCTCCCTGGGCGCCGGGCGCGGGCGCCTGCTGCGCCAGCTCTTGACCGAAGGCGCCCTGCTCGGCGTGCTGGGCGGCGGGGCAGGGCTCCTGGTGGCGATCCTGGGGCGCCGCATCCTCTGGTCGCTGCGCCCGCCGTTCTTCCCCATCACGCTGGACCTCGGGCTCGACTTCCGGGTGCTCTTCTTCACCTTCGCCGTCGCCCTCGCCACCGGAATCCTCTTCAGCCTGGCCCCCGCCTTCCAGTCGTTCCGCCTCGACCTGTCGACCGTCCTCACCCGCCAGTCGCGCTCCGGCACCGGCCGCGGCGACGGCTCGGGCTCGCTGCTGCGCGAGTCGCTCATCGCCGTGCAGGTGGCGCTGGCGATCGTGGTGCTGGCCGGCGCTGGTCTCTTCGTGCGCAGCCTGCTCGCCGTCGAGAAGGTCGATCCCGGCTTCGAGACCGAGAAGCTGTTCGTCATCCCCTTCGACCTCGGGGCGCGGGGTTATGCGCCGGCACGGGCCCAGGAGTTCTACCGCCAGGTCGTGGCGCGGGCCGCGACTCTGCCGGGGGTGCAGAGGGCCGCCGTGGCCAACCGCTTCCTGCTGGCGGCGGGAGTCCTGCGGATGTCGGTCGAAGCGGAGGGGCAGGAGGCGCGGACGGGCAACGAGCAGATCACGGCCGGGGTCACTATCATCGGCGACGGCTACTTCGACACCGTCGGCATCGCCAAGCGCTCCGGGCGCACCTTCGACGACAACGATCGCGAGGGCAGCCTGCCCGTGGTGATGATCAACGAGAGCCTCGCCCGCCGCCTCTGGCCGGGCCAGCCGGCCGTGGGCAAGCGCCTGCGCCTGGGCGCCGAGGGGTGGCTCCAGGTGAAGGGCGTCGTGGCCGACGCCCGCACCAGGGGACTGCGCGAACCGCCGGAGCCCAACGCCTACCGGCCGGTGCTCCAGAGCTTCGCGCCGGTGATGCTGCTGCACGTGCGCACACAGGGCCGCCGGAGCCCGTGCTGGAGCCGATAAGGCGGCTGGTGCAGGGGATGGACCCCGCCCTGCCGCTGCTCGAGCCGCGCACCATCGGCCAGGTGCGCAAGCCTGTCGCTGTGGGCGCCGCGCATGGGCGCCGGCCTCCTCTCGCTCTTCGGCCTCCTCGCCACGGTGCTCGCGGCGCTCGGCGTCTACGGCGTGGTGGCCTACTCGGTGGGCCAGCGGCGGCGCGAGATCGCCATCCGCATGGCCATCGGCGCGGAGCGCCGGAACGTCCTGGGCCTCATCCTGCGCCAGGGGATGCTGCCGGTCGCCATCGGCATCGCCGCCGGCATCGCCGGCGCCCTGGCCCTGGCGTGGACGGTCCGCAGCCTGCTCTTCGGCATCGGCGCCGCCGATCCCCTGGCCTTCGGCGGCGCCGCGCTGGTGCTCGCCTTTGTCGCCCTCGCCGCCGTCTACTTCCCCGCCCGCCGCGCCTCCGGGCTCGATCCGGTCAACGCGCTGCGCGAGGGCTGAGCCCCCACTCCTGAGGAGAGACGCCTTGCCGGAAACCCAGACCCAGTCCCCTCCTTCGTCCACGGCGGTCCTGCCCGGCCCTCGCGGCGGCCTCAAGCTCGGCCCGGGCGCCGACCGCCTCGCCGGCTACCTCGACGCCATCCGCCGGCATGGCGAGATCGTCTGCCTCACCGACAGCGAGGACAGCCGGCAGTTCCTCGTCAGCCACCCCGAGCACGTCAAGCACGTGCTGCAGGACAACCAGGCCAGCTACCGGCACAACTACCGCAAGAAGATCCTCATGGGCGGCAAGAGCCTCGCCCTCTCCACCGGCGAGGCCTGGCGCCGGCGGCGGCGCGTGCTGCAGCCGATCTTCAACCTGCAACGCCTGTCGGCCTTGGCGCCCAGGATGGTGGCCGGCACCGAGCGCCTGGTGGAGCGCTGGCGCGAGCCGGCCCGCCGCGGCGAGCCGCTGGACGTGGCCGAGGAGATGATCGCCCTCACCCTCGACCTGCTGATCGAGAGCCTGCTGGGGGCAGGAGCTGGCCGCGGCAACCTGCGGCAGACGGTGACCACGGCCTTCGAATATTTCAACGACCGGGTACGCAATCCGCGCACCCTGCCCGTCTCCATCCCCACGCCCCGCAACCTGCGCCTGCTCAAATCGCTGCACGACCTGCGGCGTGCCGTGCAGCGGACGATCGACGAGCACCGCGAGAGCGACGCGCCGGCCGGCGACCTCCTGTCGATGATGATCGCCGCCCGCGACGAGCAGACGGGCGAGGTGATGACCTCCGAGCAGCTTCTCGACGAGCTGATGATGCTGCTCGTCATGGGTCATATGACGACCGCCATGGCCGCCACCTGGACCTGGCACCTGCTCGCCCGCCATCCGCAAGTCGACGAGCGGGTGCGCGCCGAGATCGCCGCGGTGGTGGGAGACCGGCCGGCGGAGTTCAAGGACGTGGCCCGCCTCGTCTACACCCGTATGGTGATCGAGGAGACGCTGCGCCTCTATCCCCCGAGCTGGGGGTTCGGCCGCCTCGCCCTGGCCGACGACGAGATCGGCGGCTACCGCATCCCCGCCGGTTCGGTGTTGACCCTCTCCCCCTGGGTCACTCACCGGCGGCCGGAGCTGTGGCCGGACCCCGACCGCTTCGATCCCGAGCGCTTCGACCCGAAGCACACGGGCGAGCGGCCGCGCTTCGCCTACTACCCCTTCGGCGGCGGCCCCCGCGGCTGCATCGCCCGCGACATGGCGCTGATGGAGCTCCCCCTGATCCTCGCCACCGTGGCCCAGCGCTACCGGCTGCGGGCCGTGGCCGGCCATGCCGTGGTGCCGGTGCAGGGGCTCGCCCTGCGCCCCCGCAGCGGCCTGCGCATGACGCTCGCGGACGCCGCGGCCCCGGCGCGCCCGGAGCCATTGCCGCGTCCCTTCGCCACTCTCCCCGAGCTGCTCCTCGGCGAAAAAACCGCCGCGGCTCCGGCCTTCCTGCACAAGGTGGACGGCGAATATTCGCCCATGGCCCGCGCCGAGCTGCTGGAGCGCGCCGGCCGCCTTGCCCTGGCCCTGGCCAGTCTCGGCCTCGCGCCCGGAGAGCGGGCCGCGCTTCTCGCCCGCAACAGCCCCGAGTGGGCCGTGGCCGACCTCGCGGTGCTGGCCGCGGGCGGCGTGACCGTCCCCCTCCAGGCCGACCTCGTTGCCGACGAGGCGGTCGGCCGGATCCGCGCCAGCGGTGCCCGCTACCTCCTCGCGGGCGCCGGCCGCATGGCCGAGCTCCTCCCCCGCCGCAACGAGCTGCCGGACGTACGCCTGTGGCTCCAGCTCGACGGTCACGGCCCAGTGGGCGAAGGCGTGACGACCCTGCGCTCGCTGCTGGAGCCGGCGCCGCAGGGAGACCTCGCGGCCCTCGTTCGCCAACGCCGCCCAGAAGACCCTGCGACCCTGCTCTACACCCCTGGCACCACGGGCGAGCCCAAGGCCGTGGCACTCTCGCACGACAACCTCGCGGCCGCCGTCCACGGCCTCGCCGAGGCCCTGCCCATCCACCCGGGAGACACGGCCTTCTCCTATCTCCCCCTCACCCGGCCGGCCGAGCGGAGCCTCCTCTACGCCGGCCTTCTGCGCGGTGCCACCGTGGCCTTCGCCGGCTCGCCCGACACGGTCGATGAGGATCTCCGGCAGGTGCGGCCCCACTTCTTCAGCTCGACACCGGAATTCTGGAAACGGCTCCTCAACTGGCTGTTCAATGCCGTCCAGGGCAAGTCGCCCCGCCGTCAACGGTTCTTCCAGTGGGGGGTCCAGGTCAGCCGCGCGGCGCTGCGGTTCCGCGTCCGGCAGGAGCGCCCGCCGGGCCGGCTGGGCTGGCAGCTCGCCCTGGCCGACCGTTTCGTCTGGTCGGTGGTGCGCCAGCGCCTGGGCGGCCGCCTGCGCTTCGCCGTCTCCGGCGGCGACCGCCTCCCCCACGGCTGGATCACCTTCCTGTGGGCCGCCGGCCTCTCCATCTACGAGAGCTACGGCCTCACCGAGGCCTCGGGCGTGGTGACGATCGCTACGCCCAAGGCCGTCCGCCTGGGCACGCCCGGCAGCCCCCTGCCGGGCGTCGAGGTGCGCATGGCCGCCGGCGGCGAGCTCCTGGTGCGGGGCGCGACGGCCACGGGAGTCGACGCCGATGGCTGGCTGCACACCGGCGACGCCGGCTGGCTCGACGACGCAGACATGCTCAACGTTTTCGGCCGGCTGGGCGACCTCTGGACCGGAGCGGAGGGCAAGAAGGTCTCCCCCGGCGGCCTCGAATCGCTCTTCAAGTCCAGCCACTTCGTCACCCACGTCCTGGTGGTGGGGGCGGGCCGGCCGTTCAACGCCGCCCTGCTCGTCCCCGACTTCGCGGCCCTGCGGCACTTGGCCCAGCGCCGCGGCATCGCCTTCTCCTCGCTGGAGGAGTTGGTGCGTGACGAGCGGGTGCGCGAGGTCGTCGGAAACGACATCAAGGGCTTCAACGACAAGCTCGCCCCCCACGACAAGCTCCGCACCTGGGACCTCCTCCCCCGCGAGCTGGCCGCCAGCGAGCTCACCGCCACGGGCACCCTGCGGCGGGAGGTCGTGATGGAGCGGTGCGCCGGGGAGATCGAGCGGCTGTATAAAGAAGAAAAAGCGGAGTAAGTTGCCGGCGGGACGCCAGCGGTCCCAGGGGGCGCGCGCCTCCACATCTACCCATATCTAGTAGCCCCGTCTTCCCCTCCCCCATATCTTGTGGTCTCGGCATCAGCTCTGATAAGCTCCCTTCGTCACGTTGAAGGGAGCCCATGCTAAAGGTCGAACGCCTCGAGATCTCCGGTTTCAAATCCTTCGTCGATCCCGTAGAGGTCCATTTCGCCGGCGGCGTCACCGCCATCGTCGGACCCAACGGCTGCGGCAAGAGCAACCTCTCGGAAGCCATCACCTGGGTGCTCGGCGAGCAGAGCGCCAAGAGCCTGCGCGGCGGCTCCATGGAGGACGTCATCTTCAACGGCTCGGACAGCCGCAAGCCGCTGGGCATGGCCGAGTGCCTCCTCACCCTGCGCACCGAGCTCGACCTGCCCGGCGCGGACGACGGCCGCATCACCATCGGCCGGCGCGTCTTCCGCGGCGGCGAGAGCCAGTACCGTCTGAACGGCCGGCTGGTACGCTTGAAGGACGTCAAGGACATGCTGATGGACACCGGCCTCGGCATCCGGGCCTACTCCGTCATCGAGCAGGGAAAGATCGGCATGATCCTCTCCGGCAAGCCGCAGGAGCGGCGCCGGTTGATCGAAGAGGCCGCGGGCATCACCCGCTACAAGGCGCGCAAGGGAGTCGCCGAGGTGAAGCTCCAGGAGGCGACCTCCAACCTGCTGCGCCTCGACGACGTCATCTCCGAGGTAGAGCGCGCCCTGCGCTCGCTCAAGCGCCAGGCGAGCGCCGCCCGCCGCTATCAGGAGAAGGAGAAGGAATATCGGGAGCTTCTGGAGCAGGTGCTCCTCGGCCGCTGGGCCGCCCTCGCCGCCCGCCTCGCGTCCCTGCGTTCCACCCTGGAGGACGCCATCTCCCGTGAAGCGGCCCTGGTGGCCGACCTGCACCGCGACGAGGCCGCCCTCGCCGCTGGCCGCGAACGTCTGGAAGATCTGGCGCGGCTCATGGCCGAGCGCCACCAGCGGGTCTCCGAGCTGGCGACCGTGATCGAGGGACGGCAGGAGTTCCTCAAGGCCAACCGCCAGACCATGCAGGAGATCGGCGAGCGGGCGGCCCAGGGACGGGCCCTCGCCGAGCGGCGGGAGGCCGAGATCGCGGGCCACGTCGAGGCCCTGGAGACGCTGGAGGAGAAGCGCCGGGAGCTCGCCGCCGAGCGCGGCCAGGCCGCCGCCGCCGTGGACGAGGACGAGCGCCAGATCGCCGCCGCCGAGCGCGACCTGAAACAGGTGGCCGTCCGGGTGGAAGGCTTCCGCGCCCAGACGCTCGCCGCTGTGAACGAGATCAACGCTGCCAGGAACCATCTGCAACAGGCCCAGATCGAGCAGGAGCGGGGGAACTTCCGCCGCCACAGAATCGACCAGGAGATCGCCGAGCACGCCGGCGAGGTGAAGCAGGCGGGCGAGGTCCTGGAGATGTCCCGCAGCAAGGTGGCCGGCACCGAGGCCGCCCTGGACGCCAAGACGAGCGAGCAGGAGAAGGTCGCCGCCACCCTGGAGCTGACGATGCGCCGCGAGGCCGAGGCCTCGGAGAAGAAGCGGGGCCTCGAGGACCAGCTCTCGGGCGCCCGCCAGCGCCAGCGCATCCTAGACGAGCTCTCCCGCGCCCACGCCCAGCGCCGGGCCGCCCTGGCCAAGGCGCTCGCCACGGCCGGCATCGACGCCCCCGTCTACCTGGCGAGCCAGGCCCACGCCGTCGAAGGTTGGGAACGCGCCCTCGACGTCTACCTCGGCAGTCTCGCCGATGCCGTGGTGCTGGAGCCGGGCGAGAGCGCCCGCGGCCTCGCCGCCGCCCTCGCCGGCCGTTCGGCCGCCGTGCTCGTCGAGCGCCAGTCCGGCACCTCCGAGTCCTGGCCGGTGGTGGACGATCCGGCGGTGGTCCTCTCCCTGGGCCAGGCCCTGGGCCTCTCCGAGGACCTCGCCGCCGCCCTTCCCCCCGCCTTCCTGGTGCGCACCGCCGCGGACGCCGAGCGGCTGGCCCGGCTCCATCCCGGCCTCGCCTTCTTGAGCCGCGAAGGCGTCTGGGTGGAGGCCGGCACCTTCCACGTCGAAGGCGAGGTGGCCACTCCCGGCGTGCTGGAGCGGGAGAGAGCGCTGGCGATCCTCTCCCGGCAGATCCCCGACCTCGAAGGCCAGCTCCACGACGCCGCCGACCTCCTCGACCGCTTGGTGGCCGAGCGCGCCACCCTCGCCCGCGAGTCCAACCGGCTCCAGGGCGAAGTGGCCCAGCTCCGCCAGGAGCTGGCCGTGGGCAGGGCGCGCATGGAGGATGCCGCCGCCCGCCACCGCCGCCTCAACACCGAAGCCGACACCCTTTCGACCGAGCAGCAGGAGATCGCCCGCGAGATCGAACGGGTGGCCGAGAAGCGCCAGCACCTCCAGGAAGAGCTGGCCACCGCCGAAGGCCGGAGCGCCGGGCTCCAGGAGGATTTCGACCGCGCCCAGGCCGAGCTCGAAGCCGCCAAGGTCCACCGCGAAGGGCTGCGCACCGCCAGCGCCGGCCGCCGCGGGCGCCTCGAGCTGCTCGACGAGCGCCTGGAGTCGCACGACCGCGAGATGGGCCGCCTGAGCGCCGAGGTGGAGCGCGGACGCGACCAGATCGACGCCTGGCGCCAGGAAGCCGACAAGCTCACCGGCCGGCGCGCCGACCTCGAACGGGCCCTCGAACGGGCGCAGGACGAACTCCAGACCGCTCTGGAGCACAAGGCCGCGGCCGAGGAGGGGGTGCTGGAAGAGCAGGAGCGGCTCGATCTCCACCGCCAGGAGATCCGTCTCTTCGAAGAGAACATCGCCGGCCATCGCGAGCACCGCGACGACCGTGCGCACCGAGATCGAGGAGCTGCGCGTCCATCAGGCGAGCCTGAAGCAGGACGCCGAGCACCTCGCCCTCACCTTCCGCGACGACTTCCAGGCCGAGCTGCCCGAAATCCCGGGCGAGCCGCGCGCCGACCTCACCGAGCTGGAGGGCGAGCTGGCCCGCACCAAGGCCGCCCTGGAGCGCCTGGGGCCGGTGAACATCCTCGCCGTCCAGGAGCACGACGAGCAGGAGCAGCGCTACGAGTTCTTGACCACCCAGCGGGCCGACGTCGCCGCCTCGGTCGAGAGCCTGAAGCGCACCATCCGCGAGATCAACGAAGCCTCGGGCGAGCGCTTCAACACCACCTTCCAGGAGGTCAACAAGAACTTCGGCGAGATCTTCTCCCGCCTCTTCCGCGGCGGCGAAGCCGAGATGCGCCTGCTCGACGAGGAAGACGTCCTCGAAAGCGGCATCGAGATCCTCGCCCGCCCGCCCGGCAAGCGCCTCCAGAACCTGATGCTGATGTCGGGCGGCGAAAAGGCCTTGACCGCCATCGCCCTGCTCTTCGCCCTCTTCCGCACCAAGCCCTCGCCCCTCTGCATCCTCGACGAGGTGGACGCGCCGCTCGACGACGTCAACACCACCCGCTTCGTCGATCTGTTGTCCGAGATGGCGGGCGATACCCAGTTCATCGTCATCACCCACAACAAGCTCACCATGGAAGTCGCCTCCCGGCTGTACGGCGTCACCATGGAAGAGAAGGGGGTGTCGAAGCTGGTATCGGTGGAGCTGGAGGAAGTGCAGCCGGCGGAACGGCGGCTGGCGGCGGCGAGCGGGGGGTAGAGATGCCCCACCGCTGGACCGACCGCCACTTCACCTTCAATCTCCCGGAAGAGCTCTTCCCCACCGTCGTAGAGCGCCTGCGGGGCACACCGGCACGGATCGAGGACAAGGTGCACTCCCTCTCCCCCGAAGTCCTCACCCGCCGCGATGGCGACGCCTGGTCCATCCAGGAGCACATCGGTCATCTTCTGGATCTCGACGAGCTGCACGACGGCCGGCTTGACGACTTCCTATCAGGCGCGCCGGTGCTGCGCGCTGCGGACATCACGAACCGCAAAACGTCTGAGGCCAACTACAACCAGCGCCCGATCGCGGACCTCCTGGCCGCCTTCCGCCGCGAGCGCGAGCGCTTCGTAGCCCGCCTCGACGCCTGGGATCCCGGGCTCGTCTCCCTGACCTCTCTCCATCCCAGGCTACAGCAACCCATGCGGGTGATCGACATGGCCTTCTTCACCGCCGAGCACGACGACCACCACCTCGCCCGCATGACCGAGCTGAGGTCGCGCTCCTGAGCCGGTCATCGCTCCCGGAGGCTCTATGGCAGAGGAGTCACCCGAAGCTCAGCTCGAACGCTTCATCGACAGGTTCACGCCCGAGATCGGCGCCCTGGGTCGGGAGGCGCTCTCCCGGTTGCGGGCCATCCTGCCTCCCGCCTTGGAGATGATCTACGACAACTACAATGCGCTGGTCATCGGCTTCTGCCCGACGGAGCGCCCCTCGGAGGCGATCTTCTCAATCGCGATGTATGCACGGTCGGTCGCTCTCTGCTTCCTGCAGGGCGCCGGCCTGCCCGATCCCCAGCAGCGGCTGCGAGGCGGCGGCAACACGGCTCGCCACATCGTCCTCGGCAGCGCGGCGGATCTGGACGAGCCCGCGGTCCGCGAGCTGATCGCGCAGGCGCTCGAACGCGCCGTCAAGCCGTTCGACGGCACGGTTCGCAGCCGGCTCGTCATCCGGTCCATTTCGGCGAAGCAGCGTCCCCGACGCCCAGTGTAGATGGGCCTTCACTCCTGGCTGCGGGATTCGAGCGCGGCACGTTCGGCTTCAATTCGGGCCCGGAGCGCCTCGTCACCGATCCCGGGCAGGTTGGTGTCGACGGTGCGCAGCAAGGCCGTGAAGCTCGCCGCGAGGAGGTCGGCCCCCGCGGCAACGTCGCTCCGGACCTGCGGCTTGCAGAGCGTCAGGGTCTTCCGGGTGAGATCGATCGCCTCCAGAACGTCGGTCGCAGCCGCGAGCGGCGCTTCCGTGGCCGCGGCGAGGGCCTGGGGCGTCCGCAATCGCATGTACTCGGCGAACGCCGTCCGGTCGCGGTCCGCGTGAGCGCTGAGACGCCCGAGGAGCTCGCGACCGGAGCCCAGCAGCGGCTCGAGCATGGCAGCCTTCTCCTCCCCCGCTCCTTTCCGCGTGACCTCCAGACCCATGACGGCCAAGCCTACGCCCAGGGCCGCGGCAACGGCCGCCGCCACACCGCCTGCGGGCGTCGGAGTGCCAGCCGCCGTGCGGTCACGGAATTCAGCCAGGGTCCACAACCAGAGAGAGTCGTGCATCATGAGAGCATCGTAGCGCGTCCCTGCTGTCCTTGCAGTCCCTGCTGTCCCTGTCGTCCCTGCTACCATCCCCCACCATGAACGTCCTCGTGCTCAACGCCGGCAGCTCGTCGCTCAAGTTTCAGCTCATCGCCACCGACCTCGAAGCCATCGAGCAGAGCACCGACCGCGCGCTCGCCCGGGGGCAGGTGGAGCGCATCGGCAGCGAGGCCATCCTCACCTTGAACGCCGAAGGCCGGCCAGCCCAGCGGCTGACGGAGCCGCTGCGCGACGTCCGGCAGGCGCTCGACTTCGTGTTGCGCTGGCTGGTGGCCAAGGATACGGGGCCCGCGAGCCTCGCCTCGCTCGCCGACGTCCACGCCCTGGGCCATCGCGTCGTCCACGGCGGCGAGAAGCTGACCCGCTCCGTGCTGATCGATGACGCGGTGATCGCGCAGATCGAGGACTGCATCGAGCTCGCGCCCCTGCACAACCCCGCGAACCTGAAGGGGATCGCCGCGGCGCGCGAGCTCTTCGGCCCCGGCGTACCGCAGGTGGCCGTGTTCGACACGTCGTTCCACACCACCATGCCGCCCGAGTCGTTCCTCTACGCCATCCCCTACCAGCTCTACGTCCGCCACCGGGTGCGCCGCTACGGCTTCCACGGCACCTCGCACCGCTACGTGGCCTACCGCTTCCGCCAACTCACGGGCCGCACGCGCGAGGAGACGAACGTCATCACCCTCCATCTCGGCAACGGCTGCTCCGCCTGCGCCATCCGCGGCGGCGATTCGCTGGAGACCTCCATGGGCCTCACCCCGTCCGAGGGGCTGGTGATGGGCACGCGCAGCGGCGATCTCGATCCCTCACTCCTCGACTACCTCCATCACAAGGAGGGGATGGACTTCGACGAGCTCGACGCGCTGATCAACAAGCGCTCCGGCCTGCTGGGCGTCTCCGGCCTCACCAACGACATGCGCGACCTGCTTCGGGAGGAGAGCGAGAACCAGGACCGGCGGGCGCGGCTGGCCATCGACCTCTTCTGCGTGCGGGTGAAGAAATACATCGGCGCCTACCTCGCGCGGATGAACGGTGCTGAAGCCGTCGTCTTCGCCGGCGGCATCGGCGAGAACTCCCCCGAGATCCGCCGCCGCATCTGCGAAGGGCTCGACTGCCTCGGCATCGCGCTCGATCCGGCCCGCAACGAGGCGATGAAGGACGGAAAAGAGGGCGAGATCGGGAAGGAGGGCTCCCGCGTGCGCCTCTTCGTCATCCCCACCAACGAGGAGCTGCTGATCGCCCGCGACACCGTGCGCTCGATCCTCGACGCTCCCCGCCGCTTCTAGTAGGATGCCGGCGGCAATTGGAGCAATTGGAGAAACGAATGCCCATCGACAAGACCTGGGGTCAGAGCACCCTGTGCGTGCACGCCGGCGTGGAGCCGGAACCCATCACCGGGGCCATCATGACCCCCATCTTCCAGACCTCGACGTACGTGCAGGAGTCCCCTGGCCAGCACAAGGGCTACGACTACTCGCGGGCCGGCAACCCCACCCGCACGGCCCTCGAAGCCTCGCTCGCCGCCCTTGAAGGGGCCGCCCACGCCATCACCTTCGCCACCGGCATGGCCGCCGAGCAGGCGATCGTCCAGACGCTCGATCCGCCCACCCACGTCCTCCTCTCCCAGGACGCCTACGGCGGCACCGGCCGGCTCTTCCGGCGGTTGTTCACCAAGTACGGCATCGAGCCCGAGTTCATCGACCTGCGCGATCTCGACCTGGTCGAGAACCGGCTCTCCGAGCGTACCCAGCTCCTCTGGGCCGAGACGCCCACCAATCCCCTCATGCAGATCGTGGACATCGAGGGCCTCGCCCGGCTCGCCCACCGCACCGGCACCAAGGTGGTGGTGGACAACACCTTCTGCTCCCCCATCCTCCAGAGCCCCCTGGCCCTCGGCGCCGACCTCGTGGTCCACAGCTCCACCAAGTACATCGGCGGCCACAGCGACCTCCTGGGCGGTGTCGTGATGACCAACGACGACGAGCTCGCCGAGAAGGTGCGCTTCGTGCAGTTCGCGGCCGGCGCCGTGAGCTCGCCCTTCGAGTGTTTCCTCATGCTGCGCAGCATCAAGACTCTGGCCCTGCGCATGGAGCGCCACTCGGCCAACGCCCTGGCCTTCGCCCGCGCCCTGGAGGAGATGAAGGGCTTCGAAAAAGTGATCTATCCAGGCCTCGAATCCCACCCCCAGCACGCCTTGGCCAAGAAGCAGATGAAAGGTTTCTCCGGCATCGTCAGCGCCTATCTGCCGGCCGACATGGAGCGCGTCTCGCGCTTCCTTTCCCGGCTCAAGGTCTTCGTGGTGGCCGAGAGCCTCGGCGGCGTCGAGTCGCTGGTCGATCACCCCGAAGTGATGACCCACGCCAGCGTCCCCCCCGAGTTGCGGGAGGAGCTTGGGATCAACGCCGGATTGCTACGCTTCTCGGTGGGGATTGAGGACGTGAGCGACCTGATCGCGGACGTAAAGCAGGCCCTCCCCTGAGGCCTGCGGCCTCCCGGCGACGGCGATCCCGCAAAAAGGCTCCTTCGCAGGAGCCCTCAACAGCCCACGATTCGCAGCTCGAACTCCTTGTACTTGAGGACGTTGAGCACATGGCTCAAAGCCATGCGGCGTGCGGTGTCGTAGTCGTGGGCGCGGACGGGGAAGGTTTCTTCTTCGTGCTGACCGGTGGGCTTCTGATAAGACACAGAAACCGCAAAGTGACGGACCTTAGACATGGTGGGCGTAACTCCTCGTCATGGGGTTTCAGTTCAAGACAAGACTACAAGAAAGGATGGTGGAGCATGCCATCGGGTTGGGGAGTATAGCACCACGACCCCGCCTTGTAAAGAGCGCGTCCCAAAGTCCCCCAGGAATCGGCACGCGTCCAGCGTTGGATTGCACACGAAGAAACCCCCTACCCCACCGCTCTCGCCGTCTCGCCGGAGGCACCCGCCGGCTAGCCTTCAGCGGGCTGCTCGGACTGGAAACAGAACTGCTTGAACGGGTCTGACCCGACCTTGACATAGCCCGTCACACTCAGCAGCAGCATCATACCGGGCTGGACGTTGCGATCCGTTCCCAGCAGGAAAACGGAGAGATCGGCCTGGACCTCGCTCGGCGTACCCGCCTGGAAGGCGAACGTCGAGCCCACCGCGTCCGACTCCGTGCTCGCGATGCCCGCCTGAGCGAACCAGACGGAGTTGCGAGCATCCCGGGGCTGGATGCGCCATTCCACGAAGTACTTCCCATGCTCCCAATAGGCTTCGAGCTCGTACTCGACGAGGTCGTTGCCCTCGCATTCGACGCTGGTTCCCTTCTTCTGGATCCCGGAAGTCAGCCGGGCGCTGAGACTTTGCAACTCGCGACTCTTCATGACCTCTCTCCTTTCCGTCGTCCCCGGGGCACCGGGGGGTCTCTGAGGAGTAGGTGACGAAACTGAGCCTCGAATTACACCTCGGCTCCAACCTGAGCTCCCCGTCCGTCATCGTCCTTGTCCGTCCTTGCCCGTCCGTGCTCCCCGCTCAACGATTGAACGGATATTCGCTGACCCAGTGGAATCTCCGGCTCAACAGCAGGAATTTAGGGGTGTCGACGTGGTGGAGGCTGGCCTGGATGCGGTGGCGGTCGAACGTCCCCTCCAGCGTGAGCCGGTCCGGCGCAGGCTGTCCGTAGGTGAGGGCGGATTTCCATTGGGGATCGTCGCGCTTGGTCAGGGCCAGCGTCTTGTGGGCGGCGTCCAGCTTGAGGGAGTACCGCTGGCGTGAGTCGCTCGACGACTGGATCGCCAGAACGGTGGGATAGTCGAACACCAGGCGACGCCACTTCAGGACTTCCGCCGCCCGCGCGTCGCGGGCGCGGCCGTCGATCTTCAGATCGTCGACGTTCCAGACGCCGGACAAGGTCGAGGGCGCGGCACCATAACGAGTCGTCAAGTTATCGTAGCCCATGTGCAGCATGAACGCGGTGAAGCCGACGGCCAACGCTCCCTCCACCACCAGCGCGGCGATCTGCCAACGCCGCCGGCGAAAGAACGGGCGGCCGGCGGCGGGAGCGACCGGCTGGCGCAGAACCAGCAGACGGGCGAGGCGCGCCAGGTCGGGAACGGCCAGCAAGACTGCCATCGCCAGCAGGTGGGACGAGAAGAGCTTGACCGGCACGTCATAGCAGAAGTTGAGCATCACGACGTTGGTGAGGACGGGGATGGCGATGAGGGCTCCCAGCGACGCCGTGCGGCGGAACAGGAGCAGCAGGCCGGCGACCAGCTCGGTCAATCCGGCGAAGATGGTGTAGGGAACGGAAGCGCCCATGAAGGTCCACAACAGGCCCATCGGCGAAGCGTCGCCGAACGGTTGCAACAGCCGGCTGAGCGACGGCGGGGGAAATTGAGACGGAACGACCTTCAGCCCGCCGTATTCGATCAGGATGAATACCGAGGCCGACCTGAACGAAGACCTTCAGCGCGTCGTTCAACCGTGCGTACTGGGTCCGCCTGCGGTCGAGCAGCGTCCAGACCAGCGCCGCCAGGAGAGAGACTGCCAGCATGCAGAGGGACAGCATCCAGCCGAACATCCCATCTCCGCTGCCGGTGGGCAGGTATGGGGCTTCGACGTGGAACAGGTGCCCGGCGGTCCACTGCACGAGCGCGACCCAGAATTTCTCGTACCATCCGCCGATGACGTCGCTGCGGAAGACGAATGCCGGCACCTGCAGGTAGTAGGGGAAGAGGTACAGCACCAGGTAGGAGAAGGCGATGCGGAAAACGGTCCGCCGCAAAGGGCTCCAGGCCGGAGCCGCAGCCTCGCCCTCGTTGCTTGTCACCCCAGGGGAATCCGGAGTGTCCACCCTTTCCCCGGTTGCATAGTCGAACACGGCCATGTCACCCTCCAGTGAGCCGCAGATCGGCCCGATGGGGATAACGAGACGAGCCCTCGAATCCCCTCGAGTTGGGGCCGGAGGGCTGCACCGGCAGATACTCGATTGGAATCCACTCGTCCATTCCCTCGACCCAATAGTGCGTGTCCTGGGCGAGTTGACCCGATCTCCGCAGGCGCTGGACCTCAGCCATCGGGTAGGGGCCGTACGTCTCGCCTCCCGTCGAGAGGAAAATAACGGCAACGGCGCTCGCGGCTGAGGGTTGCTCAGGCGTCTCCGGACCCGTCGCAAAGCGAGGAGCTGAGCCTGGCTCTGGCGCTTCTTGATGGGCTTCGTCTGACTTCTTGTAACTCTTCTTCGCGTCTTTCACGATTTCCCGGATGGCTGCCTTGTCTTTGAGGACGTCGTGGGCCGCGTCCTTCAAGTCGGCTTCAGTGATCTGATCAGCGGATTTTGCGCGCAGCAATCTGGTTAAGGCTTTCATATAGACGATGCCCGCGGCAATCGTGAGCGCGTAGATCGTCGTGGCCATCACCGCGATACCGCCCACGGTTCCTAACCCGGGAAGAAGCTTTATGGCACTTGCGCCGACGACGAGAGCGGCCGCTCCGGCCGCTACGTTGGTCATGACTCCAGCGGCCAGACTCTTGACGACGTTCTCGCTGAACGGCAGGTTGAGCTCCTTGTTGATGCGTACGTACATGGCCCAGGTGTTGGCGCCGGCGGCGGCAATGTCTGCGCCCGGGATTGGAATGAATGCGCTCCCAACGGCCAATTTGGCATGGAGCTTCACAATGCCCGCGAGCTTCTGTGGCAGATATTCGTCCACCGCCTTGTCGAGCTCCTTCGCCAGCTCGCCGGCTGCTTTGATGAGATGTCCTTCTTCCATAGATTCATCCCTCGTCGTTCTCCGACGCTTCAACTCCCGATCGCATCGTCTATCCCAAGATAGCACGCAGACGTCGACGAATCTACCTCGGAACCGGCTGGCTCCGCTTTGCGGGGTACTTGGGGCGAAATCACTCCGCCAGCCGTAGTGTACAGATTCGCCCGCCCCCGCCCTGCCTATCAAGTTGATGACTTGCATTTTTCGCAGACAGATACGCCATCTTCTGCGCTAATCTCCTCCCTGATATCTATCGCTTCCGCCAGATCTCTCGCCGTAAATGAGCCCAGTACCTCCGGAAGCAGCGCCAGCAAATCTGTCGGCTGTCGAAGATCCTCTGTTCTACGACTTCCAGCAATCTACGTTCTTCAGTAACCCATCCTTTCCTGCGCCATCTCCGCTTCCCTTCGTACCGTCTCGCCTCTTCTTTCCTTTTCATCAGCACTTCCAGGGAGAAGTTGGGGTTTCGACGACAACTGCGGGAAGCTCACCAGCTCCAAGAACAGGTCCTCCACGCGCCCAGTCTTAGGCGACTTGCGGCGCGTGACGCAACGACTACCTTCCTGCGCCAGCTTGACGATCCACTTCTCCTGTGCAATCGGATAGATCAATCGTATGGGATGGGAAAGCACCAGGTTTGTCAGCTTCGCCTTGATCGATGCGAGATTGCGTGTCTGGATTTCCAGTAACAGACCATCTCGGACAATGATCGATCACAAACCCATCCACCACGGTTTCAAACTGATCCCCCGGTTGTGCGCACCACATTTTCAGCGATGCGTGAAGTGGCTTTTCATTCAGCAGACCGATGCCTGACATCTTCGTCTTGCGCGCCTGCGAGGGCTAGACTGGTCGCCCGAAGTACAGAACGTACCCGTCCGCATCCATGACTTCGAACCCGCGCAGTTGGTCCGAGTTGTTGCCCAGAGGCTCCCGGAACGAAACGCCACGAGAGGTAAACTCTTCGGCCAGCGCGTCCGGATCAGGAGTATAGACGTACGCATCCCACCTGGCCCATGGATGCCGGCTGGGATTCGGCATCGGCTGCACCTCAGGCGTAATGGCTTTGAGCATGAGCCGAACGCCGTCTCGCTTCAGCATGGCGAAATACGGGTCATCGTCGGGGCCGAGAAACGTCACTTCGAAGCCCAGACGATCTTTGTAGAACGCGATCGATGGCATGACGTCGCGAACGATGAAGAACGGGGCGACATAGCCAAGTTGTGTCTGCGTGGCGGTTGATGAAGTCATTGGAGGTCTCCTGTCGATCGAGCACGAACGCGCATGCTTTTCAGCAGCCATGCCAAGTACCCCGCCGCCGTAACATCGTAGGTAAGGCAGAACTCTGGCCACCAAGCTGGTACGCCAGGATTGGAAACGACCCGGCCGTGCACCAGGTCTAACACTCCGTGCGCCGCCAAGGCAGCCACGACAACCCAGAGCGATGACCTGAAACCGGATACCGCACCTGCAAGGAAGGCTGTGGCAATCAGCGACTCGATCACCAGTACGTTCGTGGAGGCTCCCATGGCCGCAAACAGCGCATAGTAAGACGCGATGACAATCATTACGGTTGGATAGAAGGCACGATCACGGTCCAGACCGACGACTGTCGCCAGTAGCCCTACCGCTAACGCAAGGAACGCTCCGACCAGCAGTGCCAAGATTCTCCTCCTCGCCTTCAGTTGGACGCCAGATGCAACGGGTGCTCAAGGTTTCCAATCCACGGCGCGCTCTTCGAGGTAGGCGTCGACGGCGGCGCCCACGGTGGGATGGAAGCTGGCGGCACCGAAGCGCTCGAACAGCCCGAAGCGCTTCAGCGTGTCCTTGACCGGATCTTTCATTTCGGCGAACTGCAGCTCGATGTGCGATGCCGTCAGGCTCCGCTCGAGCTCGGCGAGCATGTCCCCCGAAGTCACGTCGATGCTGGTGACCGGCTCGGCCGTCACCACGATCCGCTGCACCGGCGTCGGCGACTGCGCCACGGCTTCGAGCACGCGCTGGTGGAACAGCTCTGCATTGGCGAAGAACAGCGGCGCGGCCCAGCGAAACAGCACCAATCCGGGCACGAGTCGCGCCTCGGGATACCGTTGGACGTCGTGGTAGCCCCGGATGCCGTCCACCCGGCCGAGCACGGCGTAGTCCGGCCGCCAGGAGTCCCACAGAAATTCGATGATCGCAATGACGATCGCCAGGCCGATGCCGGGAATCGCTCCAAACACGGCGACGCCGGCGAAGCAGAGCATGGACAGCCAGAGCTCCCAACGCTCGATGCGGAAGATCCGGCGCAGGTCGTTGACCTCGAACAGGCCGATGGCGGCGGCGATCACCACCGCCGCCAGAGCGCTGCTCGGGAGGTCCGCCAGCAGATTGGGGGCCAAGAGCAGCAGCAAGGCGACGGCGACGGCGCCGACCACGCCGGTGAGTTGGGTTTTCGCGCCCGCGGCTTCGGCCACCGGAGTCCGCGACGAGCTGCTGCTGATGGGAAACCCCTGGAACAGCCCAGCGGCCAGGTTGGCGGCGCCCAGGCCGATCATCTCCTGGTTCGGATCGACCGCGGAGCGGGTCTTGGCGGCGTAGGTGCGCGACAGGACGCTGGTGTCGGCGAACGCCACCATGGCGACGGCGCAGCCGCCGATCACCACCTGGCCGAGGTCGGCGAGGCGAGCCCAGGGCAGCGCGAACGAAGGCAGCCCCTGCGGTAGCGGGCCCAGCACCTTCACCCCGGCGCTCTCGTCGAGGCCGAAGGCGCCGACCACGATCGTCGCGCCCACCACGGCGATGAGGGTGCCGGGGATGCGCTTGAAGGGCTTGAGCACCAGGATCGCCGCCAGCGTGCCGGCGCCGATCGCGAACGCCGTCCAGTTGGCCCGGCCGCCCATCACCCCTGAGGAGATCTGCACCAGGTCGCGCAGCGGCCCGACGCCGTTGATCGAAAAACCGAACAGCTTGGGCAACTGGCTGATCAGCACCGTGAGCGCAATGCCGTTCATGTAACCATAGCGGATCGGCTTGGACAGCAGCTCGGTGACGAATCCCACGCGCAGGAGGCCGATCAGGACGCACACCACCCCTGCCACCACCGCCATCAGGCCGGCCAGGGGAATGGCCCGCTGCGGATCGCCGCCCGAAAGCGGCAGCACGACCGCGAGGATGATCGAGGCGAGAGAGGAATCCGGCCCCAGCACCAGAATGCGACTGGGACCGAACAGCGCGTAGGCGAGCAACGGGACGATCGTGGCATACAGACCGCAGATTCCCGGCACGCCCGAAGCCACCGCGTAGGCGATTCCGACCGGCACCAGCATCGTGGTCAGCACCAGGCCGGCCATCAGATCTTTCGGCAGCCAGGCGGCCTCGTACCGGCTCAGGACCTCGAGCCCGGGCAGCCAACGCTTCCAGCCGTTCGTGACTTGACTTCTTTCGCCCACTCGCACCCTCCCGTCACGGTTTCCTACACGCGAATATGGCTATGGCTCTGCTGCGCTGCCTTCATCATTGTACAGCGGGCCGCGCTCTTCGGGAGTAGAGCGCCTCGTGGTGGGCCCTCCCCTTCCGCGCGAGTTGAATCTTGCCGATGATACTCAGCCGCCGGAGGGTGACCGCGGCGAGGCGCGCGTCGATGAGCCGCCCCAACTTCGCCGAGAACCGGCGGTTGACCTCGGCGGCGACCTGCGTGCCGGTGAACGTCTCTCCCACCGGCCAGGAGAGGGCGACGCGGGAGATGGCCCGGCTGATGAGCAGCTTGCGCCCTCCCAAGTCGGGCTCTTCAGGAGGTGGAGCCGGAGCGGACGGCGGAGCCGCAAACTCCGCGGCGGGAAGGGCCACCGTCTTGAACGCCTCCAGATGCTTGGCGACCGTCTCCGCCTCATGGGCGTGAGATTCCGCCTCCTCGCGATGAAACGTCTCCTGCTCCCGATGCAACGTCTCCTGCTCGCGGTGGAACGCCAGCCGCTTTTCGAGATTGGCCAATACTTCTGCAACAGAAATTTCCGTGCCCATCTTCGCTCCTCTCACTCTGTTCCAACACCTGCCCACGCCGCCTCGCCTCGCCCGAAGCTGCGACAGAACCTTTCCCCGCACCTCCGCGCCAAGTCCCATCGAAGCGGCGGGAAAGATTCTGCAGCAACTCCCGTCCATGCCGCGACAAAGTCTATGGCCCGAGGCTGCCACAAACTCCCGCTGGTCTGCCTCCAAAGACAATGTCGCAGAATCGCCCGCCGCCGTCCCTCTTTGCGCCAATCCGTCTCAGAATCGGCTGATTTTGTAGCGTCTCGGGCTCAAGCCGTGACAATTTACTCCAAGTCAAGACAATCTGTCAAGACTCTGCTGCACATTCTCTACACTTCGCTCCGCCCTCTGTGGAAGCTGAGACATTCTCCAGCAATGCTGAAATATATCAAGGAGAAGGTGAGACAGCTCCGCAGACATCGCTGCATTCTCAGAAGATTTCGCTACACTATCTCTCGATTCTGAGACATTCTATGCGAAGTCCGAAACGTTCTTCTCAGATTCATCTCAATCTCGGCAAAGGTTGAGACAGAGCAAGAATATTGGGAACATCCTCTGGGGACTCTGCTGCATTGTCAATCGACAATGCAGCAGCATGCTTGGAGGCTGCTGCACAGCGGGTCACTCTGCGACATTTCTCTTGCAGGCCAATCAGCCGGGCTCAAGCGTTGAGACAAATGGGTTGGCGGCAGCGTGGTGTTCCGGGACGTTGCGACAGAAGCGAGCCACGCATCGACGCCACCGGCTTGGCCTTAGACTGTTGATCCGATGACTGAGGAGCTCCGCAGCATGCTGCTCGGCACAGCGGGCTTGAGCGTCGCCGCCGTGGTGGCTCTCGGTCTGACCCTCTCGCGAGGTGGAGTCGTCGGGGACGAAACGAAGCTTCGGGCCTCCATCCGGCTCGCCGTCCTCGCCGTTCTCCTCCAGGCAGCTCACTTCGCGGAAGAGTGGGCGACAGGATTCCACCAGCGCTTCCCGGAGCTCCTCGGCCTCAGCCCCTGGTCGATCCGCTTCTTCGTGACGTTCAACCTGGTCTGGATCGCGATCTGGATCCTCAGTCTCTGGGGCCTGAAGGCACGCCGGCGGGTGGCCCTGTTCCCCCTCTGGTTCCTCGGGCTCGGCTGCGTGGCGAACGGTCTGGCTCACCCCCTCTTCGCGCTCCGCACGGGAGGCTACTTCCCGGGCCTCGTCACCTCGCCCCTCGTGGGGATCGTAGGGCTCCTGCTCCTGCGGCGCCTGTTCCGGATCACAACCTCGCCGTTGCCTTGACCGGCGGGATGCCCTACAATACGCCTCCGCTTCGCGGAGACCCTCCTGCGTCTCCGTTCAGCCGACGTAGCTCAGTGGTAGAGCAGCTGATTCGTAATCAGCAGGTCGTCGGTTCAAATCCGACCGTCGGCTCCAGCCGTAAATCACTGTAAAATAAGCACTTCCGCCGCGGCGCCTTTCGGCTCCGGAGCCCCGCTGTTTCTCCCATGTAAGGCGGGTGTAAGGCGGCCGGCCCACTTCGGCACCTTCCCGCCTGTCCGGGTGGGGGGCTGAGCCGTGGGCGTCGTCTATGAGATCGTCCGCCGATTCCTCAGAAAACAGAAACGGCGCCACGCGGCGCCGAGCATGCCCCGCTTCCGATTCCGGCAGCGGTAAACCAGACGGCCCGGCGGGGTGGTAGGACACGTCCGCCGGACCTGACCCGAGCAAGGAGTCAACGTCCATGCACGAGCTAACCCCGCAGTCTACAACGCCCTCAACACCGCCCACGCCGTCCGGCCCTGCGGTATCCCCGCCGGTCATCCACCCGGAGCAATTCGAGGACTATCCCGCCTTCAGGGAGGTGTTCCTACTCTTCTTCTCTGACGCCAAAGCGAACGCCGCCATGCGGAGCTTCGGGTTGCTTATCCATGAGATGGTCCTGGAGTTCTGGGGCCACTGGCCCGCCCACCGCGAGGGGATGTTCCCCGCGGAGCTTCGGGCCGCCGTGGCCGATCTGCGCCACGTCCAGGGGTGCCTCCAGGAGTGGACCGGGCCGGCCTGCCCCGTCGATTCCGAGTATGAACGCCGTCTCTCCGAGGTGGGCGCCGACGTGGCCCGCGGCATCGGCAAGCTCGCGGATCGCCTGGAGGTGGAGCTGGATTCGTGGCTGGAAGGGATGTCCTCATGAGCGCCGCATCCTCACCCCTCATTCCAGACACTCCAGAACCCGAAGACGAAGACGCGGCCGGCCCCCCTAACTTCGATCCCATGGAGTGGGAGGACTTCGCCGTTTTCCGGGAGACCTTCCTCGCCTACTTCACCATCCCCGAGCACAACGCTCTCCTGCGCGGCGCGGGGAATCTCATCTTCGATATGACCTTAGCCGCTTCGGCCAAGTGGCCCGATCAGCCGGAAGGGTGGCTCCGCGGCGAGCTGCGGGCCGTGGTGGCCGATCTCCGCCACCTGGAGGGCTTCCTTGTGACGCTCGCCGTGTCGCCCTCACCCGATCCCTACGAGGGTGCTCTCCACCGTACGGCGGTGCTCATGTCTCGCGAGATCGCGTCCGTTGCCGAGCATATCGAGGGCAAGCTCGGCACGTGGCGGGGGGAGGCGTCATGAGGCGCCGGTGGTGGAGCTGGCCCACGAGCGCTGTTCATCGGCTCGACATCCACGCCACACCGGAGCAGTTGGCGGCGTGGACCGCAGCAGCCCGTCTCTCTGGGGTCCCCCTCCAGGTCTGGCTAACGCAAGCCGGGGACGCCCACGCCCGCAACCTGCAACGATCCGTCAAGCAGACGCAAGCGGCCGGGAAGAAGGGGAAGCAGGGGCTTGCACCCGAGCCCGGCGGGGAGGTGCCGTGAGCGGGTCCTACTGGTGCCAGAGCACGGCCACCACGACCTACACCGTCACGGCCCGGCGGGAGCAAGCGGAGCGATGGGAAGCCGCTGCTTCCGCTGACGGGTTGCGGTCGGTCGGCTCGTGGCTCGCCGAGACGGCGGATGCCCACCTGCGGGAGCTGGTGCGGGTGGGCCGGGCCGGCCCCCCTGACGTGGCTCCGGGATCGTTTCCGGGTGCCAGTGACGGACACCACGGCCCGGCCCGCAGTCACCCGGGAGGTTGAAGTTGCCGGGATGGTGTCCGGCCCGTTTGGGATCTTCCGGGGAGACGGCCGGGGCGTGGGCGAGCCCGGCTGTTCCCGCTACTCCCTGGTCCATCGCCCAACGCGGCGGGTTGTCGCCACGCTCCCCCTGCGGAAGTCCTGTATGGCGCTCGCGGCGGAGCTGGCGGGCCTGCAAATCGACTGGCGGGAGATCGATCCGCAGAAGGTGCTCGGCGCGGCTCCTGACCGGGGAAAGGCGCAAGCGCTTATCCGGCTCTTTGAGAAGCTCACCTAAGACGTAGGAAGTGTGGGGCCGGTTCCGAGAGAGGGCCGGCCTTGCGTTTTTGTCTTGCACCTCTGTCCACCACACAAAGCCCGAGACCTACTCAACCGAGCTGCGGGAGTCCGGCGTTCTTACGGTATTCGGCGACTTGGTCGAGAGTAAAGGAGACATCTCCGTTACCGCACCCGTGATAGTCGATGAATTGATCCGGAATTAGATCCTCTATCCGAATTTCGATAGTCTTGCCACACCCGCACTTGTAGTCCAATGCTCGCTTAGCCCAATTGAAAACAATGCCTTCCTTGAAGGTTCTGTCCATCCGCTAAATCCTCCCTTTGGGGGGCCGGTTCCGAGAGAGGGCCGGCCCTTTCGCTTCTGGTGTCCATGGAGTTCACCCGTATTGGGGGTTAATCGAGTATAGCCGCGCCGAGATTTTCCCAAGATTCCCGCTCGCGTCGCCTCTGTTCGACCAGTTCAGGTTGATTTAACACCTCAAGTATTTTCCATGCGGGGGCGACGCACTGCATCCCGGCATTGACGCACACTTCTAACTTCACTCCGTCTGCCGTCGTCGCATTAAGAGTAACAGGTAAGTGTCCCCAGTTGACCCCGAGCAGCCAAATGTTGCCAATAGTCTCTACTACAGACTGCCGCTTGAGATCGTTGCCTTCTGAGTGTTCTAATTCCCACTTCGGAACGTAGAGAAATACCGGGGACCCGCTGTAACCAGCCACCGAGTATGCCTCGATCAGGAAGTCTTCAAGATTTAAAATTGTGTCGTTGGGCTGTTTCGACCTAATGGGCTCCAGCGGCATCATTGACAAATAGCCGAAACGCAAGCTCGGCATATTACGCTGGACACCTTCATGATTCACAAACCGCCCGACCGTAAACGTCTGATCGCCAGGACCGACTCCAAGCTCAGCCACCATTTCCTGAGTCAAAAGCATCTCTATGCCTATGCCTACGTGTTGGTCGGTATAGCGGCTTAGTGGTGGAATCGGACAGACCGACACCTCATCTAGATTAGGGTGGTCTACCCACAAACCGCTGTTTAAATCCATAATCCTATGGCCGCCTGCCGTCGTATTGATTCGAACTATTCTTGTTCCCCGGGAAACGTGGCGGTTGGTAACTATGTAGAAATGAACGCCTTTGCAGTGGCGGGGTTGCGCCGCATGCGCCGCCGCGTAGACCTCAGGAGATGCGAGCCGGTCATCCAGCGAAGGCGGACTGACTTCATCCTGGCCGTAGCTAGGTACGCCGAGAAGAAAGCCGCTGCCGCCGTATCTTTGGCCCTCTTCGGCGTCTTTGCGGTTCTGATAAAGGTACACCGAGCTTTCTAGGATGGAGCGGCGAATACGTGGCATCCTTAGTAGCTCCCTGGTCCACAGTTAGTACGGCTGGCCATCGGGGTAAGAATACATCGTCTTCAGGCGCAAGCCGCACGGCAGACCGCACCGCGGGATGATAGTCCCACATACCGGGGGAGGATGACGCCCCCCTCGAATTATGGCTGCACGCTTATTTGCCGAGCACGCCGGTAAGCGGGAGACCCGCCGGAAAGATCGGAGGCCCCCCCTACCGCGGTTCGTCGCCGCGCCTCCCGGAGCGCCACCATCCGGGACGCCCGCGAGGTCATAGAAGCCCGGCCCGCCCTGGTGTCCACGCCCATTAGCGCCCGGCTGAGCCCCGATCTCCGGGAGCCCGCCCTACGGGGAGGGTGTGCGGGGGATGTCGAGAGCCGTTAACGCCTCAAGCGCAAGGGAGTCGCCTGTGCCCGCGCGCCTATTCTCCTTTCGCCTTAAACTCACCAGCGCCCGCCTGAGCCCCGATCTCCGGAGCCCGCTCCCGATATACCCGCCCACCCTAGCCCCTTGCGGCCCCGGTGCCGTCTCCCGTCTTGGCCGTGCCTTCCTGCCCCGGGCCTTCTCCCATGCGCTCCCTCCCGCACTTCGGACACCGCGGGAGGGGATCGCCCGCCCGCACCATGGCCACGCCGTAGCAGGTGGGGGCCGCGCACACCTTGACCGCCAGCGCTCCGCCGCCGGGGGTGGGCAAGCGCTTCGCAGTCGTTCGATCCAGGGCAGCGACGTGAGCCCGCCGGTCAACGTCCTCGCGTTGCACTCTGGCCGCCGTCCGCTTGAGGGCCTTCTGCCGGCGATAGACCGGGCCTTCCTTGGCGCTCATGATGCTGCGTCCCCTTCGACCGTCCCCGGCCCCCGGTGCTCTTCGTCGCCCTGGTGCTCCTCCGGCGCCCAATCGCCCGGCCCCACTTCCGCGCACACGGCACCGCACCCGGGGCACGTCCAGCACGGCCGCCGCCGCACGGTCCGGAGCATCCGCCGGCCGCGCCGACGACACGCCGGGGAGACGCAAAGAGGCGTACGCCGGAAGCCCGGACCGGGGGGATCGGCCGCCAGCACCAGGGCGAGCGCTTCGGCCTTCCCCTCCCGGAGTTGCTCGACTTCGCCCGGTGTCAACTTGTCCGCCGGCTTGATGTAGAGAGTCCCGTCCTCCACTCGAAAGCGGAGCCCGCGGAGCCAAAGCGTGTCCAGCAGATCGGCGATGCCGGAGGAGTTCATATCCCCACCTCAGCCGCCGCTTCCGGGTCATCGAAAAGCTCGCCCGGGGCTTGTGCCACTGTGCCACCGCTTGTGACAGTGTCACGCGGTGTTACACGGCCTTTGGCGTGTGACAGTGTGCCACCCACCCCTTTAAGGGGTGGCACGGTGTCACGCCGCCCGGGTTTTGTGACAGTTAAACCCTCTCTCTCCCCTTCCGTTTCCTCCCTCTCTTCCCGCGTCCAGGTGGTGACGGACGTAGGGCTACAGCCGAGCCGCTCCGCCACTTCGCGGACGGGGACGCCTTGCGCGCGCAGTGCCAGCGCTTCCGGCCGCCGGGAGTCAATCGCCCGTTCCTTCTTCGCCTTCTTTTTCGGATTCTTCGCACTTGAGGCGTCAATCCTGCAAAAGTACAAGGCACCGTCCGACTCTTCCGCCAGTTCAAGCCCGAAGGGAACTTTCTCAGCCCCTGTCAGGCTCCGCGCCTTTGAATACGAGCAGTCCAGCGCCGTCGCGCCCGGTTCATCCTCGCCGTCCGCCCTCGCGGAGAGGTTCAAGATCTGCGAAAAGCAGGTAGCGCCCGCCAGCGAGCCGTTGAACGTGTCCTGCCTAGAGTTGTGGTGAACGCCTAGAACACTGAGCCCGCGCCGTTTCATGGCTAGAATGAAGTCGTTGACGGGCGACCATGTCTCGCTTTTGTTTTCGTCCGCGAGCCCGAAGAGAATCCGAAGGGAGTCCAGGACCAGGACTTCCGTTTCAGGGTGTTGCTCGAGGAGCTGCTCGATTCTCAGGCGCCCGGCCGGCGTGCTGAGTCTCGGCGATTCCTCCGGCAGAGAAATCTCTACGACAAACCGCAACGGCAAGCCGTCGATGGCTCGCGGGTCTCGGAGCCCGGCACCGCGCGCCAGCTTGAGCCCGCGATCCTTGACCTCGATTTCCAGCAGCTCCCCGTCGATGTACATCACGCCGCGGGGTTTCGGCGCCACGAGCCCCGCGAAGTTGCCCCCAGAAGCTACGGCGATCGACATTCCGACCGCCGCAAGGCTTTTGCCCCGTCCAGGTTGGCCAGTGATACAGGAAGCGTCCCCCACTTTCAGGAGCCCCGCGAGCACGTCCTCGCGGGCGGGAATGATCTTCCGGGAGAGGTCCCCGAGCGATACGCTGATATCAGGCACGTCCGCCGCCGGGAGGGAATCGGCCGCCGGGTCGACTTCTGCCGGCGAGCGCTCCGCCGCCGCGAGGACTTTTCCGAGCAACTCCCCAGGATCGGTGCCGGGGCGAGCCGCGAGCCATTCGACGGCGTCGCCTGTGTCCGGGAGGTCCGCCGGGGCGAACGTGCGCACGTCCACCAGGCCGGCCGGGAGTGCCGCTCTCACGTGTTCCATATGCGCTCGCCCCTTGCCGTTGCTGTCGTTGTCTGGCCAGAGGATGACCGGGCCGCCGCGGCCGGAGAGCACCGCCAGCACAGCGGGGGCCGGCGTCGTGCCGCTCCCGCAAACCGTGGCCACCGCATGCAGGCCCCGGTCCCGGAGCGCATCCGCCGCTTTCGGTCCCTCAGTCACGATGACAGCCGCGCCCGGGTCCCATTCGGCGAGCTTCTCAGAGCCATAGAGTGGGGCTGATTCCACCTTGGCACCGCCGAGCCCCCATGCTCCTCTCCGCCACCATCGATACGTCTTGCCCCCGCCGTCGAACTCAAAACGGCATTGCACGGCGAACAGGCGCCCGTCCGCGTCCGCGACTCTGAAGGGTCGGGAAGGCGCGCCGAGCTTCGGGTGCCGCAGGTCCGCGGGGGGCTCCGCGCTCGGGTCCCAGGGGATCGCCGCGAGGCCGCCGCCGCCGCCCGCCTTGCGCCGCCGCTTCGCCGTGGTGGTGGCCGTGGCGGCACGGGGCTTGCCGTTGCTGCCGTTGGAAGGCGCCGGCCCGAGCCCGAGCAGGAGCCCGAGCGCCTCGACTTGCCGCATGAATTCGGCGCCGCGGGCCTCTGGACAATCCCGAGAGCGCAGCCACAGCTTGATGCCGTCCCCGCCTTCCCCGCATCCGGCGAAGCACTTCCAGCCCCCGCCCTCGTGAGCCTGGAAACTCGGATTTCCGTCCTCGTGGAATGGGCACCGCCCCACGCCGTTGCGCAGCTCGACGCCGAGCAGGCCGGCGACTGCGGGAGAGGTCGCCGCGAGCCTCACGCCGTCCAGGTACGCGTCCCATTCGGCGCCCATGTCACCGCCCCCGGCGCGCGATGATCTGCAGCCCGCGCACCGGCATGGCCGGCCCGATCGCCGAGCGCAGCGCCGTGCCCACCCGGAGCCCGCCGAGTCCGGCCGCAAATACCGCGAGCGCAAAAAGCAGGAGCCGAAGAGCCGCCGCGGCGCAGTGGAGCGCCCCGGCGTCCGCTCGCATGGGGGCTTTCCCATTCTTGGCCATTCCTCACGCCGCCCCTTTCTGCTCTTCCCCTTGATCGGCCGCGGTAGAGGCGAGCGTCCGGCGCGTGATAAACCTTTGCACCTCCGCCACGTCATACAGGACTCGGCTTCCCGCTTTGATAAAAGCGAGGTTTCGTCCCTGGAGTCTCCACTTGGCGAGAGTCTGAGCCTTGATCCGCAAGGCTTTGGCGACTTCGTTCGCGGTCAACATTTCGGGGATTTCCATCGGGTTTCACCTCTCGGGAGAAAAGCAGGCGCCGCCCGCCGAGCGCAAAGGCGCACCGGGGGCCGCATGGGGCCTGAAAAACTGATAGCTAGAAGGGGTTGAACAGGGAAAGCGAACCGCTAACAGGAGGGGATGCTGCTCTGCGGATGGTGCGGGTCCGTCGCCGTCGTCCGCCGGCGGGGAAGAGTTCCCGGAGGTCCGCCGGGTGGCACGCGAGCGCCGGCCGCAACGACTCCGGACGGAAACGGAGCGCCACTCCAGCCGCATGCACCGCTCCGCGATCCGAGCCGCGCACAGGTCCCCATACCTTACCTGCTGGTATAGCGCGTCCCAGGGGGCCAGCTTGGCGATTATGGCCGCAATAGAATGCTTTTCCTCAAACGCGGCAGCCATGGCGGCGAGTGAGTACGTTTTCTCGAATTCGGCCGCCATGGCCGGGAGGGTGGCACAATGGAGCGCCTTCAATATGGCGCCCGGGTCCGCCCACTGCTTGACCTTAGCAATAGCGGCAGCGCACTCAGCCGCGAGCGCCGCCTTTTCGGCCGGAGTCAGCAGCGCTTCGGCCGCTCTAAGATCGGCGATCGTCGGCCGCTCGCCAGGAGCCCGCCGCGCGCGCTGCTCGATTAGGTACCGCTCGGCTTCACTGCCAGGGGGCATCTTGATGACAGCCGCGACACTAAAGCGAGGACGCGGAGTCATCGCCCCGTTTCCCGTCGCCTCGTTGGTTTCGCTGCTCACAACATCAAATTCTAGCCCCTGTCCGCAACTAGAGTCAATGCTTTGGCGAGTCACGGCACATTGCTCGCCTCTGGCAGATCCCGGCCCCGGGTTCCTCACTTCGCCCGCGCCGCCGCCTTCCGGGCCGCTGGCGCCGTCGCTGCCCGCGTCGTCGGAAAGCTCCTCACGTTGGACACTTCCGGGAGCGGTTCCGCCCCGAGCGCCGCCCACAGCTCCGCCGAGACGGTGTCCGCGTCCGCGAGGAGCCGTGCCGGCGAAAGATGGGTGTATCTCGCCGTGATATCGCCGCCCGCGGCATGCCCTACCAGGGTCTTTATCCTCGCGAGGTCAAGCCCGAGTTCCGCCGCCGTGCTTACGAAACTGTGGCGCGTGCAGTCGTAAAGCCTGAGCCCGTCCGGGAGGTCCGCCGCGGCCTTCAACTTCCGCCAAAAACGGGCCATGTTTTGGAGAGGTTTGCCGGGAAGGAATGCGCTCGGAAAAACATGCTCCCCGAGCCGTGGCAGGCCCGCCAAGATCCGCCCCGGAGTCTCGCCCACGTAGACCACGCGCGGCCCGGTTTTGGAGTCTGGCAGGCTCCACAGCCGGCCGTCCAGGTCCCGCCAGCGCATCGCGAGCGTCTCGCCTATGCGGGTCCCCGTCAGCATGCAGACCAGGAACGCGGCGCCCGGAATCGAGCCGCTCTCAGCCCGCAGGAACGCGCCGATCCGCGCCAGCTCTGCGGGGGTTGGGGCCTGCCCCCGCCGCCGCTCGGAATACTTGGAATGTCCGCGCCCCGGGTTCATCGCTTCGCGGGGAATCCAGCCGACACGCTGGCCAAAGCTCCACAGCGCCGAGACGGTCGCCAGCACCCGGTTTGCCATGTAGGGCCTTCCCTTCAGCCCCCGATAGATCGCCGCAACATCGGCCCATGAGACGGCGGGGAATTCCTTCGCGCCGAGTGCCGGGAGAATGTGGTTCCGGAGCGCAACGCCATAGTTTCGGGCCGTGGCGGGCTTCCGGCCGCTCGCATGCTCTTCCAGGAATCGAGCCGCGAGGTCCCGGACCGTGAGAGCTTTCCGGGATTCCTGCTTCTCCTCCGCCGGGTCGCCGCCGTTCTCGACTTCCAGGCGGAGCCGCTTCGCCCGTATCCGGGCCTCGTGCAGCGTCAACTCCCGCCCAAACTCCCCGAGCCTCATCCGCCGGTCTCGCCCGTTCCTGGTGTACTGCCAGACGAAACCGCGATAGCCGGCCGGTGTCACCATGAAGGCGAGCCGCGGAGCTTCGGTGTCCCAAAGGTAGACGGCGCGGGTCGGGTCCGGGGCCGTCCCCTCTAAAAGGCGTTGTGTCAGCTTGACGCGCTTCGTTTTCTTCGGCTCGGCTTCCTTGGCTTTGGCTTCCATGGTGGGCGTCCCCCTCGTTTTCGTGTAAGGCCCGTGTAAGGAACTTGCGTCAACGTCCATAGTATCCTATACTAGGCCCGTGAGAGCAAACCACTGTCCCGTATGGCTTTTTGGAATGACGGTCAACCCCGGTAAAAGCCCGGGCCGCTCTTTCGTAATCAGCAGGTCGTCGGTTCAAATCCGACCGTCGGCTCCAGCCGCAAACTCAATCAACAGAATGAGTTAGGCAATCAAGGCTTTACTCCGAGACGAGGGTGGATTGGACGTCGCGCGCTAACACCGAGCCGGCGAATCCTCAGGCGCCGACCCCCAAAAGATCTCTCTCGGCTATCCTCACATCGTCTTCAAAGCCGTCGCCGGCTTCACGCTCGCCTATGCCGACATCGGGCTGCTGGCGGTCCGCGGTGTTTTGGATAGACACTCGCCCACTGATCTCCCGTAACTCATAGAGCCACTCCACCTGCGGGCGCTCGACGCTCAACTAGTCGAGTAGAGATACTCATAGGACTAAGGATCGATATCTTATAGCTATTGCCTATCTGCTGTGCTATAAAGCTCCAAGATCTCAATCGGGCTCGACCACTACCACTAGCTTCCCGGTGAAACCGGATCGTTGGCGGAACTTGGCTCGAGGAGGGCTATTGCGCAGCGGCACCCGGCAACCTGCGACTGACAACAATGGGCCTGTGATGGCCGGTGAGTCGGATTCCGGACGCCGCTCCTCGTCCCCCGGAGCACCAGCAGCTCCGTCACCTTCTCCTCCGACCCTGACTCTCCCCAAAGGCGGCGGCGCCATCCGCGGCATCGGCGAGAAGTTCGCCGCCAATCCGGTCACCGGCACCGGCTCGATGACCGTGCCGATCGCCACCAGCCCCGGCCGCTCCGGCTTCGGTCCGCAGCTCTCGCTCTCCTACGACTCCGGCGCCGGCAACGGCCCGTTCGGCTTCGGCTGGGCCTCTCGCTGCCCGCGATCACCCGCAAGACCGACAAGGGCCTGCCGCAGTATCAGGACGCCGAAGAGTCGGACGTCTTCATCCTCTCCGGCGCCGAAGACCTGGTGCCGGTGCCTCCTGCCGGACGGCAGCCGGTTCAAGGACGACACCACCGCGCCGGGCTTCACAATCCACCGCTACCGGCCGCGCATCGAGGGGCTGTTCGCCCGCATCGAGCGCTGGACCCATCAAGCGACCGGCGAGATCCACTGGCGCTCGATCTCCCGCGACAACATCACCACCTTCTACGGCAAGACGGCGAAAGCCGCATCGCCGACCCGGCCGATCCGCGCACGCATCTTCAGCTGGCTGATCTGCGAGAGCTACGACGACAAGGGCAACGCCGTCGTCTACGAGTACAAGGCCGAGAACGGCGACGGCGTCGATCGTCGCGCAGGCCCACGAGCGCAACCGGGCGCAGCATGCCGCACGGCCAACCGCTACCTCAAGCGCATCCGCTACGGCAACCGCGCATCCTCGCGACGCTGATCGGCAGCCGCGACCTCGCACGTCCGAAGCCGACGTGGATGTTCGAGGTGGTCTTCGACTACGACGAGGGCCACTACGAGGACTCGATCTCGACCCGGCCCGGCCTGAAGCCGAGCAGCACCGGTTCGTCCGCGCTTCGGCGTCACCGGGGCATCCTGGACCGTCCGCCCCGACCCGTTCTCCTCCTACCGCGCCGGCTTCGAGGTGCGCACCTACCGCCTCTGCCGGCGCGTGCTGATGTTCCATCACTTCGCCGAGCTGGGCAGCGAGCCCTGCCTGGTGCGCTCCACCGAGTTCGCCTACGCCGACCTCGACTATTCGCAACCCGTCACGATCGAGGCCGAGCTCGCGCATCCGGGCAGCACGCGCTTCGCCTCGTTCATTCGTGCCGTCACCCAGTCGGGCTACGTCCGCGACGACACGCAGCCGGTGCTGGAGCGCAACGGCGTCAAGTACGTCACCTACCTCAAGAAATCGCTGCCGCCGCTCGAGTTCGAGTACAGCCAGGCGAGCATTCAGGACGACGTCCGCGAGCTCGACGCCGGCAGCCTCGAAAACCTGCCCATCGGGCTGGACGGCGCGACCTACCAGTGGGTCGACCTGCACGGCGAAGGCATCTCCGGCATCCTCACCGAGCAGGCCGGCGCCTGGTTCTACAAGCGCAACCTCAGGCCGATCAGCGGCCGCTGTCGGGCGCGGCTCGGAGACGGTCGCCCGTCGAAGCCCTCGCTGGCCGCCCTGAGCGGCGGACGGCAGCAGTTCCTGGACCTCGCCGGCGACGGCCAGCTCGACCTGGTGGTCTTGGACGGCCCGACGCCCGGCTTCTACGACGCACGACGAGCGAGGACTGGGAGCCGTTCCGGCCGTTCGCCTCGCTGCCCAACCTCGCCTGGCGCGACCCGAACCTGCGGTTCGTCGACCTCGACGGCGACGGCCACGCCGACGTGCTGATCACCGAGGACGACGCCTTCGTCTGGCACCCGTCGCTGGCCGAGGAGGGCTTCGGCCCGGCCCGGCGCGTCGCACAGGCGCTCGACGAGGAGAAAGGCCCGCGGCTGGTCTTCGCCGACGGCACCCAGTCCATCTACCTCGCCGACATGTCCGGCGACGGGCTGACCGACCTCGTGCGCATCCGCAACGGCGAGGTCTGCTACTGGCCCAACCTCGGCTACGGCCGCTTCGGCGCCAAGGTCACGATGGACAACGCGCCGTGGTTCGACCACCCCGACCAGTTCGACCAGCAGCGCATCCGCCTGGCCGACATCGACGGCTCCGGCACCACCGACATCATCTACCTGCACCGCGACGGCGTGCGCCTGTACTTCAACCAGTCCGGCAACAGCTGGAGCGAGCCGCAGCACGCTGCGCGCACTTCCCGCGCGTCGACGACCTCGTCGCATCGGTGCCGCGCCGACCTGCTCGGCAACGGCACCGCCTGCCTGGTCTGGTCGTCGCCCCTGCCCGGCGATGCGCGGCGGCCGATGCGCTACGTCGACCTGATGGGCGGGCAGAAGCCGCACCTGCTGGTCAAGACGGTCAACAACCTCGGCGCCGAGACCCGCGTCCACTACGCCCCTTCGACCAAGTTCTACCTCGCGGACAAGCGCGACGGCAAGCCCTGGATCACGCGGCTGCCGTTCCCGGTGCACGTGGTCGAGCGCGTCGAGACCTACGACCACATCAGCCGCAACCGCTTCGTCACCCGCTACGCCTACCACCACGGCTACTTCGACGGCGACGAGCGCGAGTTCCGCGGCTTCGGCATGGTCGAGCAGTGGGACACCGAGGAGTTCGCCGCGCTCACGGCCGACGGCACGCTGCCCGCCGGCGACCAACATCGACGCCGCCTCGCACGTGCCGCCGGTGCTACACCAAGACCTGGTTCCACACCGGCGTCTACCTCGGCCGCGACCACGTCTCCGACTTCTTCGCCGGGCTGCTCGACGCCGACCGACCGCGGCGAGTACTACCGCGAGCCCGGGCTGACCGACGCGCAAGCCCGAGACGCTGCTGCTCGCCGACACCGTGCTGCCCGCCGGCCTGACCGCTCGAGGAAGAGCGCGAAGCCTGCCGCGCGCTCAAGGGCTCGATGCTGCGCCAGGAGGTCTACGCGCTCGACGGCACGGACGAAGGCAGAGCATCCCTACACCGTCACCGAGCAGAACTTCACCATCCGGCGCCTGCAGCCGCAGGGCCGGCAATCGCCACGCGCGTCTTCTTCACCCACGCCCGCGAGGCGATCAGCTACCACTACGAGCGCAACCCGGCCGACCCGCGCGTCGCGCACGCGCTGACGCTGGAGGTCGACGACTTCGGCAACGTGCTGAAATCCGCCGCCATCGGCTACGGGCGCCGGCAGCCCGATCCGGACGCTGCCGCGCCAGGCGGACCAGCGACCAAGCAGAGCCAGCGCGCTGATCACCTACACCGAGAACCGCTTCACCAACGCCGATCGATGACGAGCGACGACTACCGCACGCCGCTGCCCTGCGAGACGCGCACCTACGAGCTGACCGGCTACACGCCGCACCGGCGCGGCAGGCACGCTTCAGCCTCCGACCTGGTGCAGCCGGCCGGCGACGGCCGTCTGACGCACGTCTTCGACAGCGAGATCCACTACGAGGACAGCCGCGTCGGCGGCAACAGCGCCGCCTGATCGAGCACGTGCGCACGCTCTACCGCCGCGACGACTCTGACCGGTCCGCCTTGCCGCTCGGCGAACTGCGAATCGCTGGCCCTGCCCGGCGAGAGCTACAAGCTCGCCTTCACGCCCGGGCTGCTGACCGCAGGTCTACGGCGGCGCGGGTCAGCCGACCGCCATGCTCGCGACCGAAGGCCGCTACGTCCACAGCGAAGGCGACGCCAACTGGTGGATCCCCTCGGGCCGGATGTTCTTCTCGCCCGACAGCGCGGACACGCCGGCGCAGGAGCTGGCCCACGCGCGCCAGCACTTCTTCCTGCCGCACCGCTACCGCGATCCGTTCCACACCGATGCGGTCAGCACCGAGACGCTTCGTCACCTACGACGCCTACGACCTGCTGATCGCAGGAAACCCGCGACGCGCTCGGCAACCGCGTCACCGTCGGCGAACGCGACGCCGCTCGGCAACCGCTCGTACGGGCCGGCAACGACTACCGCGTGCTGCAGCCGCGCTGGTCATGGACCCGAACCGCAACCGCACCGCGGTCGCCTTCGACGCGCTCGGCATGGTGGTCGGCACCGCGGTGATGGGCAAGCCGGCTGACCGCCCGGTCGCGGCGACTCGCTGGCCGGCTTCGCGGCCGACCTGACCGAGGCGCATGCTCGACGCATCCTGCGCCGACCCGCTCGCCGATCCGCACGGCCATCCTGCAGGCGACGCCACCACGCGGATCGTCTACGACCTGATCGCCTACCGGCGCACGCCAGACCCGAGCCGCAAGCCGCAGCCGGCCGTCGTCTCCACGCTCGCCCGCGAGACCCACGACAGCCGACCTGGCTGCCGGCGAGCGGACCGAAGATCCAGCACAGCTTCTCCTACTCCGACGGCTTCGGCCGCGAGATCCAGAAGAAGATCCAGGCCGAGCCGGGCCGGTGCCCAGCGCGATGCGGACGATCATCTGGCGGACGGCCAGCCGGATGACGCCGACGTCAGCCCGCGCTGGGTCGGCAGCGGCTGGACCATCTTCAACAACAAGGGCAAGCCCGTCCGCCAGTACGAGCCGTTCTTCACCGACACCCACCGCTTCGAGTTCGACGTGCGCATCGGCGTCAGCCCGGTGCTGTTCTACGACCCGGTCGAGCGCGTCGTCGCCACGCTGCACCCCAACCACACCTAGGAGAAGGTGGTCTTCGACCCCTGGCGGCAGGCGACCTGGGACGTCAACGACACGGTGCTGATCGAGCCGATCCCAAGACCGACCCCGACGTCGGCGATTTCTTCCGCCGCCTGCCGGACGCGCGACTACCTGCCGACCTGGCATGCCGCAGCGCCAGCGACGGCGCGCTCGGCGCCGACGAGCAGGCAGCGCCGCGCGCAAGGCGCGCCGTCCACGCCGACACGCCCACCGTCGCCCACCTCGACGCGCTCGGCCGCCCCTTCCTGACCGTCGCCCACAACAAGTTCAAGCGCAGCGACACGCCTCCGGCCGATCCGCCGATCGAGGAGTTCTATCGCACGCGCGTCGAGCTCGACATCGAAGGCAACCAGCGCGAGGTCGATCGACGCGCAAGGACCGCGTCGTCATGCGCTACGACTACGACATGCTCGGCAACCGCATCCACCAGGCCAGCATGGAGGCCGGCGAGCGCTGGATGCTGAACGACGTCGCCGGCAAGCCGATCCGCGCCTGGGACAGCCGCGATCACCAGTTCCGCACCGCCTACGACGCGCTGCGGCGGCCGACGCGACTCCTTCCTGCGCGAAGGCGCGCGGCGCCGGAGCTGCTGGTCGGGCGCACCGTCTATGGCGAAAGCCGCGCCCAACCCGGAGGCCGAGCAACCTGCGCGGCAAGGTCGTTCAGCTCTTCGATCAGGCGGGCGTCGTCACCAGCGACGCCTACGACTTCAAGGGCAACCTGCTGCGCAGCCAGCGCCAGCTCGCCCAGCGAGTACAAGACGACCCTGGACTGGTCGGCCGCCGTGCCGCTGGAAGCCGAGACCTACACCAGCCGCACCCGCTACGACGCGCTCAACCGCCCGACCAGTGATCGCACCGCACAGCGACGCCGGACAGACAGCGTCATCCAGCCCGGTCTACAACGAGGCCAACCTGCTGGAGCGGGTCGACGGCCAACCTGCGCGGCGCGCGGCGAGCCGCCACCGCCTTTCGTCACCAACATCGACTACGACGCCAAGGGCCAGCGCACGCGCATCGACTACGGCAACGGCGTCAGCACCGACTACACCTACGACCCGCTCGACCTTCCGCCTCGTGCATCTGCTCACCCGCGCAACGCAGCGCTTTCCCGGCGACTGCCCGCAGCCGCCGCCACCGGCTGGCCGGGCTGCCAGGTGCAGAACCTGCACTACACCTACGACCCGGCCGGCAACATCACCCACATCCGCGACGACGCGCAGCAGACCGATCTACTTCCGCAACCAGCGCGTCGAGCCGAGCGCCGACTACACCTACGACGCGCTCTACCGGCTGATCGAGGCCACCGGCCGCGAGCACCTGGGCCAGACCGGCGGCGCGCCCGATCCGCCGACGCTCCGACGCGATCGACGGCTTCCGCGTCGAGCCTGCGACCATCCCGGGCGACGGCAACGCGATGGGCACGTACATCGAGCGCTACGTCTACGACGCCGTCGGCAACTTCCTGCAGATGCAGCATCGCGGCAGCGACCCGGCGCATCCCGGCTGGACGCGCACCTACGCCTACGACGAGACCAGCCTGATCGAAGCCGGCAAGACAGAACAACCGCCTGAGCAGCACCGCGATCGGCAGCGACACGACCGAGACCTACCGCTACGACGGCTACGACGCCCACGGCAACATGACCGCGCATGCCGCACCTGCCGCTGATGCAGTGGGACTATCGCGACCAGCTGCAGGCCACGTCGCGGCAGGTGGACGTCGAACGGCGGCACACCGGAGACGACCTACTACGTCTACGACGCGGCCGGCCAGCGCGTGCGCAAGGTGACGGAGCGCGCAGGCCGCGGACCGAGGCAATCGCCGACCCGGATGAAGGAGCGCATCTATCTCGGCGGCTTCGAGATCTACCGCGAGTACGAGAGCGACGGTAGCACGGTCGACGCTGGAGCGCGAGACGCTGCACGTCATGGACGACAAGCAGCGCATCGCGCTGGTGGAGACGCGCACGCAGGGCAACGACGGCTCACCGGCGCAGCTCATCCGCTACCAGTTCGGCAACCACCTCGGCTCGGCCAGCCTGGAGCTGGACGACCAGGCGCAGATCATCTCCTACGAGGAGTACTACCCCTACGGCAGCACGACGTATCAGGCGGTGCGCAGCCAGACCGAGAGCGCCGAAGCGGTATCGCTACACGGGCAAGGAGCGGGACGAGGAGAGCGGGTTTACTACCACGGGGCGCGGTATTACGCGCCGTGGCTCGGCCGATGGATTAGTGTGGACCCTGCCTTGTGGAGGCTATTCGATGCACAGGCTGTGACGCGCATGAACGCACGGCTGCCGTTGAACCCGTTCATGAGCATGGCCAACAACCCCATCACTTTTGTGGACATAGATGGGCAACAGGACACCGCCTACACACGTTATCTCGATAGGCAATTCGCCACTGAAGAAGGCACACGCCAAGTCCACGAGGCAAATAGGGAAACCCTCAGAGTCCTCGCTCAGCCGCGAGTTGCGGGAGCCCTTCAGATAGTTGGTGCACTGTTTGAGTTTGTAGGCGCCGGTGCCCTGTTGCTGGCTCCCGAGCCAACAACGGTTACCAAAGTGGCCGGAGTGGCCCTTGGGGCACATGGGATCGATACATTTCAGGCTGGAACCCGAGCACTATATACAGGTGAAGTCACCCAGACTGAAACGCACAAGGCCGGAGCCGCTACCGCTCGCTGGGTCGGTGCATCGCCGCAAGTTGCGGAATGGGCAGGTGTCGGTGCCGACCTCTTGATGTCAGTGGGCCCTTCTGCCGTCGGTGCAATGAGCCGTTCCGGCGCGACTGTTGTGACAGAGACGATGTCCCAATCGAGCGACGATGTCACAGGCACGCTTTTCCGGGGTACATCCGAAGGTTTCCCGGGAAGTCAAGGACTGCAGCGGGTTGGAGTCACACCGGCCTCTCAGGATCCTTTGGTTGCGACGGTGTTTGCCACAGAATCCCAAAGCTATGGGCGCGGTGTAGTACAGATCGCGACGCCCGCCAACTTGGAGGGTGTCGCCCTTCAAGAGGGCAACGTTCTTGCTGCCATTGAACGAGAAGTCGCCGTCGAGTTGCTACCTTTACAGTTTGCGGAGCGAGCAGGGGTGCAGATTACTGCGGCAGAAGCACGAAGCATCTTGGAGCGTATGGGGTACGCATTGCCGTCGCAAATTCGTGGACCAGCTGGAGTGAGCCAAACATTGGGAACTACGCCACGTCTCACGCAGGAAGAAATCGACTTGTTTGTCCAAGAAGCCCGCCTAATTGCAGGAGGTAGATAGTATGGGAACGGAAGCGTTCGAGATCGCAACCACTCAGCAAGTAGGTTCACGCAAGTGGCTCCTCGGTGGCAGAGCCTACGTTGACATTAAATTGAGAGACACGCTTACGACCTCGTCCGCCCGCGACCAAAGTTTGCGAGTGGTCGAAATAGTAACCTATGGTAAGACCACAGACTTGTTATCCGCCATGATGACGGGCAGGCTGACACTAGAAGGAGAGCTGCAGTTGGACGAGGGTGAACCCAAATTCTTGTACGTCAGAGGTGAATAGCACTGCCGCACGGGAAAGGAGCAGTCATGAAACTCCAAGGCCGCAATCTTTCAAACGGCACCCAGGGGGACGACGTCCGCCTCCTCCATCACGAGCTGCTCCTTCTGGGGTTCCGGCTCATCCCTGACATCGAGACTCATCCGGGAATCTTCGGACCCCACACGCTGGTGGCGGTGCGGGAGTTTCAGGAGAAGGCCGGGCTCAAGGTCACAGGCATCGTTCGACGAGGCCACGGCGCGCGCCATCAACGCGCGGGTGGGAACGCTGCCCGGCGGAGTCGTCGTGAGCGGTCCGTTCCGCGTCCATGGGCGCGTGACCACCGCCGCCGGCCAGCCCGTGGCGGCGGCCGTCGTGCAAGCTTTCGACCGCGATCTTCGCAGCGAAGTGCTGCTCGGCAAAAGCAACACCGACGAGGCCGGGCTCTATGAGGTCCGCTACGGCCCCGACGTCTTCCGCAACCCCGAAAAGGGGAGCGCCGACATCGTCGTGAAGGTCTCTGGCGGCGACGGCAAGCCGCTCGCCACGTCGCCCATCCTCTTCAACGCCCCAGACGACGCGACGGTGGATGTGATCCTTGCCGCCGAGGTTCTGCCTCCGCCGGCGCTGTTCGAAAAGATCAGGGCGGACCTGGAGCCCGTGCTCGAGGGCTTGAAGGTGGCGGACCTGGAGGAGAACGAGCAACATCAGGACCTGACGTTTCTCACCGGGGAAACGGGATTCGAAAAAAGCGTCCTCGCTCGCTTCGCCATCGCCCACAGGCTCGCGCAGCCCAACCTGCCGCCGGAATTCTGGTTCGCCCTGCTGGGCGGCTCGTCCTTCCAATTCTCCGAGACCCAGAGCCTGGCGGCGCAGACGGCGGCGATTCTCGATTCCCTGCCTTCCCTCAACGCCGCGGCCGTGCGCAAGGCGCTCACCCGCGGCTTCAACGAAAAGGAAATTCCCGAGGCTTTCCAAGAGAAAGTCGCCGGCTGGATCGACGCGTTTATCGCCTTCGCCGCCAAGCGGCTGGTGAGCCCGGCGGACAAGCCCACGTTCGTCAAATCGGCGCTCGAACGATGCCGGGATCCAGGACCCGGAAAACAGGAAAAATTCGCCCGCCTGTTCCACGAGCACGGAACGCTGACGCCGGAGTTGCTGGCCGAGCTGCTGGAAGGGACCGATCCTTCAAGAAGGAAGAGATCGCCGACCTGAGCACCTCCTTCCAACTGGCGGAGCTGACGAAGGCTGATTTTTCCGTCGTGAAGATGATCAAGAGACCGATTCGAGGTGCGCCAGCCGGAGGCCATTCGCACGCTGGCCAAGAAGAGCGAAGGCGAGTGGGTGAACCTGGTTAAGGAAAAGCACGCCGCCGGTGAAGTCAAGCTGCCTTTCGAAGTGGGCACGATCGCCGGGCAGCCGCAGACCACCGGCGGCGGAGATCTACGGGAAGACGCTCGATCGCCAGTTCCGGGAGGCCTTCCCCACGGCAGCCTTCGTCCGGCGGGCTGGAGCGGGCGCTGGGAAACGGCGGCGCTCACGGGCTGCGCCACGCTGCGGAGCTGAGCCGGTTCCTCGACCGCCACGAAGAACTTTGAGATTGCTGAACACCCCGGTCGATGAATTTCTGAAGAATAACGCCCATCCCGAGTTTCGAGAGCTGGCGAAGGACGAGGGCTTCACACTCGAAGTCAAAGCCGTGCAGAGGGTGTTCAAGCTCGCTCCGACGTTCGAAGCGACGGATACGTTGCTGGCGGACGACGTCCATTCCGCGCAACAGATCTACCGGATGGGCGAGACCGAGTTCGTGCGCCGCTATGCGGATCGCCCGGGCTTCACTGCCGAAAGCGCCCGCGTTGCCTGGAACCGGGCCGCTGATACTCAGGCCGCAGTGCTGACCGTGGTCGCCGATCTCAAGGCTTTCGAGGCCGAAGGGCTGCCCCTGCGCTCTGCAGAACGGTAACGACGGACGCTTTCAAAGTTCCCCAACTGGAACAACCTGTTCCAGGCCGGCGATCTCTGCGAGTGCGAGCATTGCCGCTCGGTGCTCGGTCCCGCCGCCTACTTCGCCGACCTACTGATGTTCCTCAGGGACCGCAAGGCGGCGAATCCCGCTTTCACGGTCAAGGACGTCCTGTTCCGCCGGCGCCCCGACCTGGGCTTCCTGGAGCTCAACTGCGACAATGCCCTGACGCCGTTACCCTACGTTGACGTGGTGTGCGAGGTGCTGGAAGACGTGGTCGCCGAGGGCGAGAACGATCTCGAGCTCACGGCTTTCACGGCCATGCCTGCCGATCCCGCTGACGCCAGGGCCGCCGTGGAAGCCGCCTTCTCGGCGCGAGACAATCAATCTGGACGCGGATTGGTCGCTTTGCCAGGTGAGCCCCTCGGATCCCGACCGGTGGGTCGCGCACGGAGACGAGGCGACCTGGCTGTTGAAGAAGAAGGGACCGCCGAACTTCTTCGCCGAGATCCTGCGCAACACCAAGGCCAGCGCCGAAGAGCTCCGGGCCTACCCGCAGTACGTGAACCCGAAGGCGTACAAGAAGCTGCGGGAAGCCAGGTATCCGATGACCCTGCCGTTTGATCTTTTTGCCGAGGAGGTCCGGGCGGCCGTTCGGAAGACCAATCTCAAGCGTTGGGATTTGATGCGCACGTTGCGCGGCCCCGGAGCGCCCAACAATCCCACCGAGGGCGAAATGGCCGCCGAATACTTCGGCATCAGCGTGGACTCTGCCGCTCCGTTCGACGAGAAGCGGCTCATCCTCGACGCTGATCCCACGGTCGCCGGGCAGCAGGAAGTCTGGGGCGAAGAAGGCCATGCCGATTGGCTGACGAGGGTGGGCAACGTCAAGAATTTCCTCCAGAAGACCGGCCTGGAATACGACGATCTGCTGGCTTTGATCGACCTGGAATTCATCAATCCAACGCCACTCACGACATCGCCGTTCATCACCTCGACGACTCGTGCGACACCGACAAGAAAACCATCGAAACTCTCGACAAGGTGAAGCTCGACCGCATCCACCGTTTCCTGCGGCTGTGGCGGAAGTTGGAAGGCTGGAAGATGTGGGAGCTCGACCTCGCCATCCGCCACCTCCCCCGCGCCAACCCTGCCGACCCCAAGGAGCTCGACGAGCCGTTCCTGATCAGCCTTTTCCATTTCAGCGAGCTGAGGAAGAAGCTGGGCAGCAAGACGACCGTGGAGCAGGCGCTCGCCCTGTTCGGCAACCTCAATACGGAGACCCAGTTCACCAAGCTCCACGAGAAGCGGGCGGATGGATTATACCAGCGCCTTTTTCTGAACAAACGATTGATCCGGCCGCTCGATTCTGCCTTCAAGGTCGCCAACGTGGACGTGCCCGGGCCAACAGTGGAGAAACTCTCAACTCACCGGCCGACTGTGCTGGCGGCTCTGGGAATCCGGGAGTCCGACCTGCTCCTTCTTTGAAGGACTCACGGACGATAATCTCACGTTGAAGAACCTGTCGCTCCTCTGGCGGCACGCCTGGCTCTCCAAACAGTTGAAGCTCAAGGCCGAGGATTGGCAGACCGTACTGAAGATCTTGCCTCAGGCGGTCCTCGAGTTTCCCAGTCCGAAAGACGCATTGGACTTTCTGGAGAAGGTCGATCCGCTCAAGGCCTCCGGCTTCACGCCGGACGAGCTCAACTGGCTGCTTGCCGCCGACCGTTCCGCAAAGGCCGCCACGAAGGAGACGGACGCCGCCCGTTTTCTCCTCGCATTGCGCAAGGAGTTGCAGTCCATCCAAGCTGAAAACGATCCGGCGCAGGTGCCGCTCGGCGACGTGGAGAAGCTGACCGCGCTGTTGACCTCCCTGCTGCAGAAGCTGAATCGGGCCGAGCCAGCGGCGCAGCTCTTCCTTTTCATCCTCCGGGACGAGGTGAGCCAGGTAAAGACAGTTGCAAGCCTGGACCCGGCGTTCCTCGATTTCCCGCAGGCCGTCAAGGACGCCATGCGCGTCCGCTACGACAAGGATACGAAGACCGTCAGCTTCACGGGACTGATGACCGCCACTCAGCGGACGACGCTACTGAACGATCCGTCCATTCTGGCGGCCGTCCGGGGAGACGCCAATTATCAGGAGGCCGTCGAGGAGTTTTTCATCAGCCCGCGCCTTGCTCTCAAATTCTACGAGCCGGTGTTCACGGCCCCGCTCGCCAACCTGCCGGCGGCGATCGACTTCAAGGCCCTGCCCGATCCGGCCCTTGCCCAAAAAATCTCCTACGACGCCGAACAGAGGCTGCTCCGCCTCTCGGGGATTCTTTCCAAGGACGAGAAAGCGGCGCTCGACGCCCTCTCCGCCGACGTGAGCTATCGCGGCGCCGTGAACAGCCTGTTCACCCAGCCCGCGTCCGGAATCTTTCCTCCCGAGAAACTCTGGGTTCAGGATGCCGATCTGGTGTTCCCATTGCGGGATCTCACCGATCCCACCAACGACAATCTACCAAAAAATCTCGCGACGGCGGCGACGAAGGCGCTGACCTATCTGTCACGGACTCTGTCGGAGAACGCGGTGGTCCAGCAGGCGAGTGCTCAATTGGAGCTGACTCCCGCCGTGGCCCGCCGGCTGCTCACCGAGTACGCGCTGCTGCCTGATACGCTGCTGAGCACCTGACGGCACGTTCGCCGCCACGACGGGCGTGGTGGACTACGCCACGCTCAAGACCACGTTCGACGGCTGGTTCTGGGCCGTCCGCGTCGCCGCGCTCTGGAAGAAGATGGAAGCTCACCCTGGCGGAGTTGGAACGGATCATCGCCTTGACCGCGGGAGCGCAACTGCTCGACTTCCTGAGCTTGCCGCTCGACAGCGCCAAGCGCCATGGCTCCGATCGAGCGGTTCGCTGCGGACCAGCCGCCTGCTGAGATTCCGGGACAGCCTGCCCGGAAACCGGGATCACCCTGCTGGAGGTGCTGGAGAAGCTGAGCGCTGGGCACGTACGCAACCGTCGCCGACTTCGCCGCCGACGTGGAGCGGCTGAACGACGACTGGCATCGCGGCCGACGTCGAAGAGCTCGTCGGCCTCGCTCGATCTCACCTATCCTGCCGACTACCTGCTGGCGGAGAGCTGGGAGCGACTGCGCCGGGCGTTCTATTTCCTCGACAACCTCAACGCCGGCGCGAGCACGGTGAAAACGTTCGCCGCCGCCGCCATGACGCGAACTGCACGCGAAGACGCTCAAGGAGCTGCTGCGCTCCAAGTTCGGCGCGGAGACCTGGCTCACGCTGAGCGCCGAGATCCAGGACGTTCTGCGGGAGCGCAAGCGGGACGCGCTCGCCGCCTACCTGCTCACGCAGCCGAAGCCTGCCGACGCTCCGAGCGGCAAGTGGGAGAACACGAACGACCTCTACGCCTACTACCTGCTCGACGTGGAGATGTGCGTCCTGCCAGCTCACCAGCCGGCTGGTGCAGGCGTCCGGGTCGGTGCAGCTGTTCGTGCAGCGCTGCTTCATGGGTCTGGAGCCGGAGGTGAAGGTCGAACGCCGACGGCGACGACGGCGACAGCGCGTGGCGCTGGTGGAAATGGATGCGCAAGTACCGGGTCTGGGAGGCGAACCGCAAGGTGTTCCTGTGGCCGGAGAACTGGATCGAGCCGGAGCTGAAGAAAGACCGGTCGCCGTTTTTCAGGGACCTGGAAAACGAGCTGCTGCAGAACGAGATCAACCAGTACACCGTCGAGACCGCGTTCACGAACTATCTGGAAAAGCTGGACGGCGTGGCGCAGCTCGAAATCGCCGGGTTCTACCAGGAGGACGACGGCGACAACGCCATCATCCACGTCTTCGGACGCACGACCGGGGCGGAGCCGCACCTCTACTACTACCGCCGCTACGACTACCGCCAGTGGACGCCGTGGGAGAAGGTGGATCTGGACATCCAGGGCGACTATCTCATTCCCGGCCGTCGTGAACAAGCGGTTGTTCCTGTTCTGGCCGGTGTTCACGGAGGTGCCGGACGAGACCGGGAACAGCGGCGATGAAAGCACGCCAAGCCGCGAGCTCCGCCAACGTTCCCATCCAGCGAGACGAAGAAGCGACTCAGGCTGCAGATGGCGGTGAGCGAATACCGCCAGGGGAAGTGGACGCCGAAGAAAGTCTCCAACGGACTTCGATGAAACGCGCGTCATACACGGGCGAGATCATCAAGAACCAGTATCAGCTTCTTGCCGTCGACCGCAGCGAGATCGACGGCCGGTTCGGGATCAGCTCGACGGGCACAGCGAGCCCAAGTCTCCGAAGCAACGAATTCTACGACTCTCGGGCGGGTATCTTCGGCGGCTTCGAATCGCGCGGCTGCAAGGGCGTTCCCGAGCTGACGTTCGACGATGCCTCGGGCAGCTTCGAACATGCCATTCGTCCCGAACGGAAAGGCGGTCGGCAGTACCGACGGCCGTTCCTGAAATGGGTGGAGCTGATCGCATACGCGACGGATGCTCCGGACGAACGACTTCACGCTGGAGAACCCGGGAGCGCGTCCTGTACAACAGGCCGCGTTCTACACGCCCCGGTTCTGATGCAGACGCCCGGCATCTTCAGGATGACGCCGCCCTGGCACCTGTCGTACCTGGACAAGCTCGGGCTCGACGGCCAACTGGCCTTGGCCGCGTTGATCCGTGACGTGCCGACGCCTGTCGGCAGGCACCTGGCTGCCGTTCTTCTACAACGACAAGAAGCGCACGTTCTTCGTCCTGCCGACGCTCGGCTCGCGACAGGCCGATGCGTAACGATGCAGCTCCGGCTACTATCCAGAGATCAAGGCATTCCGCCAGTTGGAAGCTTTTCTTCGAGGGCCTCGTCGCAAAGCTGGGCGACGGCTTTCGACCTTTCCGCCCTGTCGCCCGGCAACGAGCATCTGGAAAGTTCCTCAACAGGCTGTTTCCCGAAGTGCCGCCTCCACCCTATCACCGACGAGCAGATCAAGGGGCCTGCTGAAGCGGTGCGCTCATGCGGTTCTTCCACTACTACCTGAGCTGGCTCTCGCGGCTGCTCTTCCAGTTCCGCCAGTTTCACTTCAAGAACTTCTACCACCCTTCGTCTGCGATTTCGCCAAGCTGGTCTACAACCCGCTCAGGGGATCCCCGCGCTGATGAGCCGTGAGACGCAGTTGAAGGACTCCGGGTTCAGCTTCGAGCAGACGTACCAGCCGACTGCTCGTGGGTCGTCGATCCGGCGACCGGAGCAGTTACTACCCGCAGAGAAGTCGTCGACTTCACGCCGGACGGCGCCTATTCGCCCTACAACTGGGAGCTCTTCTTCCACGCTCCGCTGCTGATCGCCAACTCGTTGAGCAGGAACCAGCGCTTCGAGGAGGCGCGGGACTGGTATCACTTCATCTTCAATCCGATCGGCGTGGAGAGCGCCATGCCGGGCGGCTCGCCGATGAGCAAGTACTGGATCACCAAGCCGTTCTTCGAGACGACCGACCCGCAGTACATCCAGCAGCGCATCGAGAACATCCTGCGGATGCTGGCGGGCGACACGAGCGTGCCCGGCTACTCGGCACAGGCGAAGAAGGACTCGAGGACCAGGTGCTCGACTGGCGCACCAACCCGTTCGAGCCGCACCGCATCGCCAACTACCGCACGGTCGCCTACCAGAAGACCGTGGTGATGAAGTACCTCGACAACCTGATCGCCTGGGGCGACAACCTGTTCCGGCAGGACACCATGGAGAGCATCAACGAGGCGACGCAGCTCTACATCCTGGCGGCCGAGATCCTCGGGCCGCGCCCGAAGAAGATCCCGCCGCAGGCGAAGCCGCCGGTGGAGAGCTTCAACGAGCTGGAACAGCGAGCTCGACAAGTTCTCGAACGCGCTGGTGGAGGTGGAGAACCTCGTCCCGCCGCTGCCGGGCAACGGGCCGACGGCGGCGACCCGGCGCCGCTGCCGATGCTCTACTTCTGCATCCCGCACAACGACAAGCTGCTGGGCTACTGGGACACGGTCGCGGACCGGCTGTTCAAGATCCGCCACTGCATGAACATCGAGGGCGTGGTGCGGCAGCTGGCGCTGTTCGAGCCGCCGATCGATCCGGGCGCGCTGGTCAAGGCCGTCGCCGGCCGGCGTCGACATCGGCGCGCGCTCGCCGATCTCAACGCGCCGCTGCCGCTCTACCGCTTCAACGTCCTGCTGCAGAAGGCCAACGAGGTCTGCAACGACGTGAAGGCGCTCGGCGCGGCGCTGCTTGCGGCGCTGGAGAAGAAGGACGCCGAAGCGCTGGCGCTGCTGCGCCAGGGCCAGGAGATCCGCGTGCTGGAAGCCGTGAAGGCGCTGCGCGAGAAGCAGATCGAGGAGGCGAAGGAGAATCTGGAGGCGCTGAAGAAGAGCAAGGAACGTCATCGAGGCAGCGCCGCAACTACTACACGAGATATCGAGCGAGTTCATGACGCGAGTGAAACGTTGCAGCTAGAGTAAGCTAGATCGAGGCGTCGACCCGATGCAGCAGATCGCCGCACAGTCATCAACGCTCGGCGGCGTCGATCAGCTCATATCGTTCCCAGCTTCGACTTGGGCGCTTCAGGATTCGGCGGTTCGCCCGATGGCGACAGTCAAGATCGGCGGACCGAACGTCGGTCAGGCCGCTACAGGCCGCGGCAGCGTGGTCTCAGTTATCTGGTCGCAACGATCGCCGACGAACGACGCAGCGATGGCCTCGATCACATCGCAGGCGTATGAGCGGCGCTGGGACGATGGAAACTCCAGGAGCGGCTTGGCGATCAAGGAAATTGAGCAGATCGACAAGCCAGATCGCCGCCGCCGAACTGCGCGTCGCGATCGCCGAGAAGGAGCTCGAGAACCACGTCCTCCAGATCGAGAACGCCAAGGCGACCGATGCCTTCATGCGCTCGAAGTACACCAACGAGGAGCTGTACCAGTGGCAGGTCGGGCAGATCTCGGGCGTGTATTTCCAGAGCTACAAGCTGGCCTACGACCTGGCGAAGCGGGCGGAGCGCTGCTTCCGCTTCGAGCTCGGCCTGCAGGACAGCAGCTACATCAGCTTCGGCTACTGGGACAGCCTGAAGAAGGGACTGCTGGCGGGCGAAAGGCTCCAGTACGACCTGCGCCGCCTGGAAACCGCGTATCTGGAGCAGAACCGCCGGGAGTTCGAGCTGACCAAGCACGTCTCGCTCGCGCTGCTCGACCCGCTGGCCCTGGTGAAGCTGCGGGAGACCGGCCGCTGCTTCTTCAGTCTGCCGGAGGAGATGTTCGACCTCGACTACCCCGGCCACTACTTCCGCCGGATCAAGTCGGTGAGCCTGACGCTGCCCTGCGTGGTCGGACCTTACACGACGATTTCCTGCACCTTGCGGCTGCTCAAGAACAGCATCCGCATCAACACGGCCAACGGCGACAACGGCTATCCCCGCAACACCGATGACGACGGCCTGCCCGCCGATGATCCGCGGTTCGTCGAGAACAACATCCCCGTCAAAGCCATCGCCGCGAGCAGCGCGCCAGAACGACAGCGGCGATGTTCGAGCTGAGCTTCCGCGACGAGCGCTACCTGCCCTTCGAGGGCGCGGGGGCGATCAGCGAATGGTCGCTGGAGCTGTTCAACGATCTGCCGTCAACAACCCGACCCGCGAACCCCGATTTCGGCAGACCGCTGCGCCAGTTCGATTACAGCACGATCTCCGATGCCATGCTGCACATCAAATACACGGCGCGGGAGGATGCGGGCCCGTTCAAGAACGGCGCGATCGCCCATCTGCGGGAGTATTTCGAGCCAGGATGGCGCGACGCCGTTCGCTGCGCATGCTCGACCTGCGGCAGGAGTTCCCGACGCCAGTGGCACCGTTTCCTGAATCCGGCCAATCCCGCGAACGGGAACGTGTTCGAGCTGGAGATGTCGCCGGACCTCTTCCCTCTGCGAGACCAGGGAAAGACGCTGAAGGTCAACCAGATCTGGCTGCTGGCGCGCTGCACGGACCCGGGAAGCTACACCGTCGTGATGGCGCCTCCGCTACCGCCCCCGCCGCTCGCGCCGGCAGCCGACCCGAACGAGTTGACGCTGGCCCGGGTTGACGCGTATGGCGGGTTGCACTTCGCTCAGAAGGACACCGGTGCGCTTTCCGTCGAGATCGCCCCGGACAACGCCCCGCCGGTGACGTGGAAGTTGAAAATGACCCGTCCCGGTGGTGGTAATCTGATGGAAGATCCGGTGAAAAAGATCATGGAAGTGGAAGATGTCCTGCTGGTTCTGGGGTATGAGTGGGATGGACCTTGAGCTTACGGGGCATCAGAACGTCCTGGAGGAAGACGAGCAGGTCGTCCAAGTGGTGGGCGAACTCCCGGATCAAACGAACCTCCTCCCGGACTGGCGGCTGGGTCTGAGGTCCGGATTGCGAATCAGACCGGCTCGCGGGGTTCGCCGGAACCGGGCTCC
>CAVQIV010000023.1:0-30083 GCA_963712665.1 Thermoanaerobaculaceae bacterium
GTCCGGTCGTCCCCTTCACCTGGATGAACGCGAAGCGGCGGAGAAAGCGGACACCCGCCTGAGCGCGGCGGCTTGAAATCCCGCCGGGCGTGAGGTAACCTGCTGAAATCCAGGACTTTCAGGAAAGCGGAGAGAAAGTGTCGCAGAGCGCGCGGGGTCCGACCCCGGGAGAGGTGACGCAGCTTCTGGCAGCCGTCCGCCAGGGGGACGGGAGCGCCATGGAGCGGCTGATGACGCTGGTCTATGACGAGCTGCGCGCCGTGGCTCGCCGGCAGCTCCGCCGCTGGCGTCCGGGGCAGACGCTCGACTCCACGGCCTTGGTGCACGAGACCTATCTCAGGCTGGTGGACCAGGCTGGCGCCTCCTGGCAGGACCGGGCCCACTTCCTGTCGGTGGCGGGGGTGGCCATGCGCCACATCCTGGTGGATGCCGCGCGCCGCCGGGCGGCCAAGAAGCGTGGCGGCGAGGGCCTGCGAATCACTCTCGACGATTTGCAGCCGGACCAGGGCGGGACGGACGCGTCCGGCCAGGCGGTCGAGATTCTCGATTTGGATGAGGCTCTGACCTCGCTGGCGGCGCGAAACGAGCGGCTGAGCCGGTTGGTGGAGCTGCGGTTCTTCGCCGGGCTGACGGAGGAGGAGACCGCCCGGACGCTGGGGATCTCCGAGAGGACCGTAAGACGCGACTGGCTCAAGGCCCGCGCCTTCCTCTTCCATACTTTGCGCGGCCGGGACGAGGGATGAAGCCCGATCTGCCGGCGGACCCCGAGCGTTGGCGGCGGATCGAGGCCCTGCTCGACAAGATGTTCGAGCGTCCTGCCGGGGAGCGCCGCGCGTTCCTCGACGAAGCCTGCGCCGGGAACCCGGAGCCCGCGCGCAGATGGAAGTCCTGCTGACCGCGGACGAGGAAGCGGGAGGCTTCCTCGCCACACCGGCCCACCGGGCCGCCGCCGAGTTGCTGGCGGACACCTCCGGCGAAACGGCGCCCCTCGTAGACCGCGAGCTCGGGCCCTATCGGCTGGTCCGCGAGATCGGCTCCGGCGGCATGGGCGTGGTCTATAGGCCGAGGACACCCGCCTCCGGCGCCGTGGCGATGAAGTTGCTGCCGCCCGAGGCTGACGCGGACCGCGGCGCCCAGGAGCGCTTCCTCGCGAGGCGCAGGCGGCCTCGGCCCTCGACCATCCGAACATCTGCACCATCCACGAGATCGACGAGATGCGACGGCCGCTGTTCATCGTCATGGCCTACTACGAGGGCGAGACGCTGAAGGAGAGGCTCGCCCGCGGGCCGCTGCCGGTCGCCGAAGCCTGGCAGGTCGCGATCGAGGTGGCGCGCGCGGTGGCGGCCGCGCACGACGCCGGCATCGTTCATCGCGACATCAAGCCGGCCAACATGATGCTGACGCGCCGCGGCAAGGTGAAGGTCCTGGACTTCGGCATCGCCAAGATGGAGGGAGGCGCGGCGCTGACCCGCACCGACAGCTCCCTCGGGACCCTGCCTACATGTCACCCGAGCAGGCCCGCGGCGAGCCGGTGGACGGCCGTACGGACGTCTGGTCGCTGGGCGCGCTGCTCTACGAGATGCTCGCCGGGCGCCGGCCGTTCCCAGGGGACGACGAGCGGGCGGTCCTCTCCGCCATCCAGAGCCGCAAACCCGAGCCGCTCGACCGTATCCGGCCTGAGGTCTCCGCGGCCCTGGCCCGGACAGTGGCGAAGGCACTGGCCAAGGACCCCGCCGAGCGCCACCAGAGCGCCGCGGAGCTGTTGTCGGACTTGGAGTCGAAGCCATGGCCGTCGGTACTGCCGGCGCTCCGCCGCTGGCGGCGAGGGAAGGGCTTTCGAGCGGCCGTCCTGGCCTTGATCGTAGCGGCCAGCGTGCTCCTCGCCTTCCGCCTCATGGAATTTCTGTGGCGCTCTGCAGCCCCGCCCCCCCTACGGGTGGCGGTGCTGCGCCCGGCCATGACTTCCACGGGGAAAAACCCGGATCTCGCCTACGTCGCTTCCGACGTTATGAACGCCGCCATCGACACTCTCATCCCTCTTCAAGGCTTGCAGCCGATAGACCCGCCCGAAAAGGACGAAGCGAGCGGCTCCGCGGCCGAGAGGTCGCGCCGCGCCGAAGCGAACGAGGTGGTCTTCCCCCTCATCGATTGCCAGGGAGACGATTGCCGCGTGACGTTGCGCCGGCTCCGGGAACCCGGCGACGTGGTCCTCGGGACGGTCGGGCCTTTCGAGGTCCAAGCCGGCATTGAGAACGTCCAGCGGCTGGCGGAAGGAGTGCGGGCGAACCTGCAACAGCTCTATCCGGATCATCGGCTCCGGCCGGAGTCGAAAGGCGGCAGCGTGAGACCGGAGGACTACTCCGCCTACATCCAACTCGAACGCCGGGCCGATAGGGGCGAAGGTCTCGGCCCCGAGGAGCTCGATCGTTTGGATGCTCTGCTCGGGAATTCGCCCGGTCTCCTGGGGGCTTACGGGCTGGCGGCGGATATCGCTCGCCTTCTGGGACAAGTCGATCGTGCCCTCGGCTTCATCTCCCGGGCCGAAGCCGTTGCGCCCAACGACCCGCGGGTTCTGTTCTCCCGCTTTCACGCCGAGATGGCCGGGAAGCGGTTGGCAGCGGCGCAGGCGACTCTGAGGCGGCTTTCAGACTTGGTTCCGGGAGACGCCCGCGTCCCTAGAGCCAAGGCCGATCTGCTGGAGGCTCGCGGAGAGCTGAAGGAAGCCCGCCGCGTGCGGCAGGAGGTCGTCCGGCGGCGTCCTCTCTGGCGTCCGATCCTGGAACTGGCGACCCTCGAGGTTCGTCTCGGTGAAAAAGACAGCGCCCGCCGCCGTCTCGGGGAGCTGTTCGACAAACAGCCGGGCAATCAACCCGTAGGCGAAACGCTGGCGTTTTGGGAGGCGAGCTTCGGAGACCTGAAGCGCGCCGCGACGACCTATGAAGAGCTGATCCGCCACCGGCCGGAGTTGGCGCAGTTGTATCTCACGAGCCTCGGCTTCATCCGATATATGCTCGGTGACTACGCCAAAGCCGAGAGCGCCTACCGTCTAGCCCTAGATAAGGAACCCGACAAAACGCTCACCCGCTTCAGTCTCGCGACCGCGCTCGAAGCCGAGGGGGAGTTGCCAGAGGCACGGCGGCTCTATCGCGCCCTGGCCGAGGAGCTCGCAGCCGTCCCCAATCTCAGCGATGACCGCACCCGCATGCTGCACGCGCAGTGCCTCGTGCGCCTGGGCCGGAGGGACGACGCGGTTCGCCTGGCCGAAGAAGTGCTCAAGAAGGCGCCAGAGGACGTCCAGGTTCTTCATCAAGCCGCTCAGCTCTACGCGCTCCTGGGTGAGCGCCTGTCGGCCCTCTTCTACATCCAACAGGCGCGCAAGACAGGCATGCGGCGGGAGTGGTTCATGATCCCCGAGTTCAAGTCCCTGAAAAAAGATCCGGATTTCCAACGCCTCCTCAACGACCAAGACGCCCGCCAGGCTGCCGAGCGCCGCCGGCACCTCTAGAGGCGACACGGCGCAAGGCAGCCTGCTGGGCCGGAGGCTCTACCTCGGCGGTGGCTTGGGAATGTCGAGGCCGCCGAAGTTCTGGTCTGGGCTAAGTTTAGTCACCCAATTCAGTTTATTGGTGCCATCGTGGATGTCATAGAGATAGCGGCCCCACGGCGCATCCTGTGCGATGGTGCCGCTGATCTGTCCTCCGATCATCGAAAGCGGTCCGGAGAAAGGGCCTTGCTCGTTGATGAGCAGTACGCCGGAATTGTTCGAAAGCTCGACTTTCTTGAACACTACCCGCAGCTCATCCGAACCGGGGCCGATAAAGGTAAAGACCCAGGTTACGGTCTCCGTTTGCCTGGCGGACTGGGGGTTTTCCAGGGCACTCACCCCGGCAGCATTCACCGTCACATTGATGGTCGCCATTGGTCCTCCTCTCTCGTTGAAGCTCACGCCCGGGATGAGCGGCTTCCTCTTGCAATAGCCTCACCCATAGAAACGCAGAATAGGGCCAAAAGCGGTCAACGCAACAGGGCGGCGCTTGGAAACGTCACACGGGCCGGCTCTTGGAGAAGCTCGGCTGCCGCGACACGCGGCAAAAGACTGGGCTCCTCCCAAAGAGTCAGACATTTATTCTGGAACGACAAGAAGGGCCACCTGCGCCGCCGTTCGCTCCGAGGCGGCGGCGCAGGTGAGATGGAAGCGGCCAGAGTCGGTCGGTCAGGGCGCCTTGGGTGCCTCGGCCTGGCGCGCGAGGAGCGCTTCGAGCTTCTGCAGGCGCGCTTCCTGCTCGGTGAGGAGCTGCTTCTGCTGGTCGAGCTCGGCGCGCTGCCGGTCCGCCAGAGCGCGGAGCGTCCCGACCTCGGCGGTCTGAGCCGTCAGCTCGCCCTCCTGCCGCACTGACGGGTGCCAGGGACCTCAAGGGCGGGGCACTCTGGGCCAGCCCTCTCCAGCTTGGCGGGAAGGGCCGTGGGAGAGGCAGATCGCGATTCCCGAGGAGCTGTCTGATGGTGCCAGAAATCAGGAATTCGGTACCGAAAAAGGGGTCCATCTCCATTTCGCGGGCTGCGCGGTAGCCTTCGGGAGGCATTTCGATCTGCTCTGGGGTCCCATGAGGTATGACGAGCAACGGAGCGCCATTGAAGCCTGTTGCCAGCAACTGGTGGCCGAGAGGGTGATCGAGCCGCTCTCGACCGACGCGGAGGAGACGAGACGCTGGATGTTGTGGGAGCTGGCCTCTCTGGTCGAGGGGCATCTCCACGTTCAGATCGACGTCACCCGTCTGTCCGAGGAAGAGCACCTGGCCTATGAGTGCCGTGTCAGCTACGACGGCCGCCCTTTTGGGAGCCCTCATGGCGGGTACTCTCTTCCCTTCTGGCTTCTCGCCGGGGGCCGGCGGGTCGGCACGATCGCCATCGCCACGATGTACTCGGGGCTCGACCTGATCTCTATCTCCAGCCTGTACGTCGAGCCGGCCGAGCGGCGGCGCAACGTCGCCCGCCACGCCCTCGAAGCGGTCTACCGCGCCACGCTGGCGAGCGGCGGCGGGGGGATCCGGCTCGACACGCACTGGACCTGGCAGCCGTCGGTGCGCTTCTACGCCCGCATCGGGATGTGGATCTGGATGTGGAAACACGACCTGGTGTTCACCTGGCAGCCGGTCTTGCCGGCCTATCGCGTCGAGATCGGCGAGTCCGAGGCGCGCTTCCTGATCCAGCAGGGCGATCAATGGTGCCTCATGGTCACCGCACGAAACCTGGGCGAGCAGCTCGGCTGGGAGGAGTCCGGCGATCTCGCACGCCAGCCCATTGAGCTGTCTCATTGCGTTCCCGGCACCTTCGCCCTCCACCTCGCGCTCGCCGGCTGGCCGCTCATCCGCTCCGAGAAGACCTGGGAGCATCGCTCTTACTGGTCGGATGCGGGGGACCCCGAAGGTCTCGCCTACAAGATCGAGATCTTCGAGGCCGTGTTCCGCCAGGGCGGCTTCGAGATCCGTACCCCACGCATCCCAGGGCTCGAGTACCGCGACGTCGATGACATCGAGTGAGGCTCCGCTTTCGAGCGTGATATCCTAAGGCCCATCATGAAAGCTCGGAGGCTCCTGCTGATCGTGGCCCTGGCCATGCCTTGCTCTCTCGCCGCGGCGTCCGGCCCGGTGAGCCCTGCCACACCGCCCGAGCTTGCCGAAGACGGGATCGTCAAGTCGGCGTCGGTGGGGAGCGACCTGAGGATCTCCGGGGACCAAGTCAGCAGTTGCCCTACGTCCGACGTCCGCGTCAACTTCTGGGATCCGCTGAAGATCATCGCCGCCGCGAACGACTACACGGGGACGAACGCGGACCAGTTCTACTCGACGGACGGCGGCAAGACCTGGGGGCAGTCCGCCCTCCCCCTGCAGCCGGGAGAAGAGTACTACCTGAATCCGACGGTCGACTGGACCTCGGACGGCACCGCCTGGTCGGTGGTGGTCGCCGTCAAACCCAGTGTGGGGGAATACAGGTTGCGGGCCTACAAGTCGACCGACCACGGCGCCACCTGGGTGTTCGACGGCACGGCCTCGGGCACGCACATGAACGTGTACCAGGGGGGGATGCTCTGGGCGGACCACAGCTCGTTGTCGCCGTTCAAGGACACCCTCTACACGACCTGGCAGAACCTCGGGCTGGGCTACGTCGGCCGGCGCACGCCCGGCGCGAACGGGACCTGGCAGACGCCGGTGCGGATCGGCGGCGCCGAGACGACCGGCACCCCCGTCGGCTCCGAAATCAAGACCAACGCGGCCGGCGAGGTGTTCGGCTTCTGGAACGACATCGGAAGCCGCCGGCTCTTCGTGGCCAAGTCGACCAACGGCGGCGCCTCGTTCGGCGCGGCGGTGGCCATCGCCTCCACGTGGGACCTCTATCAATTCAGCGTGCCGGCAATGCGGAACGCGCAGATCTCCGTCTCGGGCGGCGTCCGCCGCGGCATGGGCAAGAACCTGGTCTATGCCACCTGGGCCGACCTGACGGGGACCAGCGGCTGCGACGCCCCCATCTACGAGCCAGGGTCCGACGCTTCGTCCTCCTGCAAGACCCGGGTCTGGTTCGCGCGCTCCACCAACGGCGGGGCCACCTGGTCGACGCCGGTGATGATCAACGACCAGGCCTCGCTCAACGACCAGCTCCATCCCAAGCTGGCGGTCGACGAAACCGATGGGACTCTGGGGATCACCTACTACGACACGGTCGCCGACCCGCGCCGGCGGAAGACCGACATCTGGTTCCAGTCGTCCCACGACGACGGCGTTACCTGGTCGGCGGCGAGGAAGGTGACCTCGGCGCCCACCGACGAGTCGGTGGAGACGGCCGAGCCGAACAATCAATACGGCCTTCACAACGGCCTGTCCGGGGTCGCCGGCCAGTTCTTCGCCACCTGGACCGACCGGCGGACCAACGGCAGCGAGGAGATCTGGGGAGCGGGGATCAAGGAAGCCGCCTGCACCAACCCGGGAGCGCCGGCGGCCGGTACCGCCGCCAGCGTGGGCGCGAATCAGGTGCAGGTGACCTGGGGGAACGGCTCGCCGTCGGCATCGCTGTTCAACGTCTACCGGGCGCCGGGCACCTGCGCCGCGCCTGGCGCCTTCACACGCGTCGGCACCGCCGTGTCCGGCTCGACCTTCGTGGACACGGACGTGTCGGGGGGCTCGACCTATGCCTACCAGGTGCGGGGGACCGACGCCAGCGGCGTCTGCGAGTCGGTGCCGTCGGGCTGCAGGCAGGCGACGGCGACCGGAGCCTGCCGGCTGCCGCCGGTCTTCGCCGGGATTACGAGCGCGGTCGGCCAGGCCGCCTTGGGGTGCGGCATCGCCCTCTCCTGGCCTGCGGCGACCTCGGCGTGCGGCGGCTCGATCACCTACAACGTTTATCGCTCGGGGAATCCCGTGTTCACGCCGGGCGCCTCCAACTTCACCCTGCTGGCCAGCCACGTCACCGGCACGAGCTATCTCGACTCCCTGCCGGAGGGGTCGCCCAGCTTCCCCATCTACTACATCGTCCGGGCGGTGGACAGCGCCAACGGCCTGGAGGAGGGCAACCTGGCCACGCGAGGCGCCACACCCACCGGGCCGGCGACGTACCTCCTGAACGAGACCTTCGAGGGGCCCGGCGGCTTCGACAATCCTGGCTGGACGCACGCCTCCTACATCTTCGACCCCGGCTCCGACTGGACGTGGTCGACGGCGCAGCCGCACTCGTCCGCCCACTCCTGGTTCTCTCCCGGTTGGAACAGCATGGCGCAGAAGGCCCTGATCTCCCCCTCTTTCCTCCCCCAGGCCGGCACCCTCCTCTCCTTCTGGCACACCTACTCGTTCGACGACAGCGCCGGCTGCTACGACGCGGGCATCCTTCAGGTCTCGACCAACGGGAGCGGCGGCCCCTGGTCGACGATGCCGGACGCCGCCTTCGGTTGGGGGCGCTTCAACGGCACCGTCTATTTCGGCTCCAACGGCTACGCCGGCAGCCGGGCCTGGTGCCACGGCACGATCGGTCCGATGACCCTGGTCCAGGCCGACCTCTCCGCCTACGCCGGGACGCCGATCCAACTGCGCTGGATCGAAAGCGACGACAATCTCATCGGCTTCACCGGCTGGTACGTGGACGACGTGACAGTCGCCAACGCCGCGGCCTGTCGTGACAACCCGCTCTTCAGCGACAGCTTCGAGAACGGCAACCTGGCGGCCTGGACCGGCACGACTCCCTGAGCGGTCTGAAAGATCTTTGTCGTCATGCTTGTATAATCAGTGAGTGTACACTTCAACGCGTTTGTCGGAGCACGCAGATGATGCGGCGCTCGCCAGACAGGCGGGCCATACCTAGAAAGGAGTCAGCATGAGACGCTTATGGAACACGACCTCCCGCCGGATCGGGAGCAGTCTGGTGGTGGTCGTCCTCACCCTGTGCGGCCTGGCGACGCCCGCCGCCGCCGATCAGGTGCCGTTCACCGCCACCGGCACAGCCGTGATCACGGGAGTGACGCACCTGCCTGGCGGGCTGACCCAACTGAACTGTAGCGTTTCGGGCACCGCGACGCATCTGGGGAACACCACGGGGCCGTTGACGCGCATCCAGGATCATCAGGGGAATTTTGGCAGCACCGCGGTCTTCATCGGGGCCAACGGGACGGACAGTGTGTTCTTGACCATCAGTGGGCACTTTGAGAAGCTCGGGCGGCAAGTGTTTGCTCACCTCCACGGGCACTTACACCGTGACCGGCGGCACCGGCGCGTTCGCCAACGCCACGGGGAGCGGGACAATCACCACACAGATCGACCAGTGCGCCGGTACCGCCACGGGGACGTATACGGGGACGATTTCCCGGCCGAACTCGGGCTAAAGCCGCGCCGGCGGCCCGCCCAAGCCGGCCTGGGCGGGCCATCATGACAGGTGCCAGAGACTCGTGGCGGGCGGCTCCCCGACGAAGCCTTATAGATCCCTACAGGCAAAGATAACCGGGCAGTAGCTGGGATCGGGTGTGCCATGCGCGTCGCAGTCGTTCAGGCATTGAGTACGCCAAGCCTCAGCATCGCCCGCAGGCACGCCGCTGGAGATCATGGTGCGCCTTCCACTATGTCCCTGGCACCTTTTGCTGGTCGCGATCGGCCTCGTTTTGGGACTTGCCGGTGCGCTCGCCGTGGCGCGGCTGCTGACGAGTCTCCTCTATGAGATCAGCCCGTGGGACGCCGGCACCTATCTGGGGACGATCGCCGTGCTCGGCAGCGCGGCACTGGTCGCCACCCTCCTTCCCGCGATCAGAGCCGCCACGATCGCGCCCCTCACCGTGCTCCAGCAAGAGTAGTCGGGCATCCTCTGACGCACTACGAATCGAGTGAGACACAATACTTAGAGAGTCCTTGAGAGTCCTTTATGGCAAGCGCGAAGTACGGCTGGAGAGAGCAAGCAGGTGGCTCACCTCGATTGCTCAGTCCTCGATGCGAAGCGTCGGGACGTGCGAGCCAACGGGCCGCGGAGGCACGTGAAATCTCACGATAATAGGGCGCGCCCTCTCTCCATTCATGGCCGCCTTCCGGGCCGCCGCCGCCAAGTTCCGGGCTGGAGACCGGGCCTCGCCCTTCCCTGCCGGAAGCTTTCCGCCCGCACTGCCATGCGTGAAAGCTTGAGGACGGCTGGCCCCCGACCCGGGACGATCTCAGGGAAGGGGTGTGTCCAGAGCCCGAAATCAGCGGATCTGGAGGTCCAGCGAGTCAGGGAGAGGGGCGTGAGAGGAGTGATTCGCGGGGAAACTGGCAGCACTTTCCCGGGCAGAACAGCACAGGATCTGACATCCTCTCTTGCCTGGCTACCCTGCAGCACGGCGTCAATCCAGGCTCTATGCGACTTGGTTACGCGGGTGTGGATATCGGGCTTACCACCACCCTCGTCGCCGATGATCGCGACTTGAAGACCTCCAAACATTACGGGACCTCCACTGTCGCCAGGACGGACCCCGGCTTGCTCAGCTGCGGTACAGAGCCTCTCGCTGTCGATATGAATGGCCGTCCTTGAGTGCTCAGACGTGCAGGTGGCCTCCGCAACGGTGCTCGAGGCGAAAACCCGAAGTGTTCTCCCAGTAACCGCGCTGCTTGGTTGGCTCCAACCTATCAACAGAACCTTGGATGGACCCGCTTCCCAGCTGTCATCAACTGCAAGGTCGACAACCCCGGCACCGACCTTGGGGTCGGGAGCGCGCTGCAAGTGGTGGAGCGCGATGTCATGAATCTCAGAGAAGGGATCGAAAAGACTATGGCGATAGCCATAGTCTATAGCTACAGTCTCTCCGTCGTCCTCGGCCAGATTGAGTCGACCGAAAGTAGCCTCGCGGGGACATCCGCAGTGCGCGGCAGTGAGGACCCACTGGGCTGCCACCAGCGAGCCGCTACACTCAGCATCACCGCCACTAACATCCAAGGCAACGGCGAACGGAAACTCTCCCGAAAGGGCTGGTCTTCCGATCTCGTTCGGTTCGGCTTCGAGGTAGTCCGTGGATCGCGGAGCCACTTGTGGCTGCGCGGTGGGCTGCTGAAGTTGACATCGCAGGGTCGCCAGCGCGAACAAGCCCGTAACGGCGGTCACTCTCGCGGCAGTAGCCCGCCGACTCAAGGACGCTGCTACTGGAACAAACAATCTGCTACCCAATCTAGGACATGACCTCGAAACGGGCCGGCGGACACGCACCTCCGACTGTAACAGGTCCAGCACTCGTTCGGCGAACTTCAAAGCGGGACAGATCGGTCGCCGTTGAACTGATCGGGGCCAGGTATCGGAAGTGGTCGGGCAGACGGGCACGGCCTACTCTGGCGACGCTAGGAAGATTCGTGATGGCGATTCGGACGACGAGTTGATTTCCCTGCATCAACTGATGGACGCCGTCAAGCGTATAGGTCCGCGCCGCGAGCTCTTGGGAGGCTCCGGCCTGTAGAAGATTCCGGCTTGGTAGCCGCAGTGTCAGTGAAGTCAGACCACTCCTGGTCCACATCCACTGCTCGGCCAAGGCCTTCCTGCGACCCGTTGCAAACCTCCAAACCTCAGGTTCTGCAGATCTCGTACGAAACAGCTGCCTGCTCGAAAGCCGGCCGGCTGGCAGTCTTACTCGGGCAATGTAGGGGCTGCCCAGTAGTCCGTCTTCTGGCAAGTGGATGGGGCTCATTCCGAAGTCTGACTCCACGTCCGGAAGCCAGTCGATAGCGTCCTCTGGCGCCCCTGGCCCGGGTAACACGGCATCTGAGTGAGTGACGCGAACGGCCTCGAAGGCAGCCGGGACACCTTCCACTTGGATCTCCGTATCCACACCGTCGAGTCGCTCTTCGATAAGGTAAGCCCCATCGGAGTCCACCCTTACGTCTGGCACGTCGTCACTCATCGGATCGGCCACATCCGAGAGCTGGAAGGACACTTTGGGCAGATGGTGGTAGCGGTTGTTCCTGACAAGCAGCAGCTCGGCTGCCGAGGGATTCTTGGAATATCTTCTGTTTGCGTGAATGACGACCATCCCAAGACCAGTGAACACGATCTGGGCGGTAAAGGCCGGTCTACCGCCTGCCAGCGTGGCAAGCGCCGTCGATTCTGGCGATGTAGTGCCTGGCTCCGAGTGATGACTCTGTGCCCAAGCGTGCTTTTCCCCAAGGGACAGCGAGGCTAGCCACGGAGTCGCACAAGCGCTGCCAACAACCAAGTTGCGGAGAAACTGGCGCCTGTCTGGGCGAAAACGGGGCAGCGGATCAAGTGGGTTGGTCGACATACCTCACCGCCTTTCAGAGAGGCGCACGGACCGTAAGCGGCCGTACGGCTAGCTACGACAGTAGTCTTCCGGAAGACTACGCTCGTATCTTCATAACTGTCAATCTGGCAAATAAGGCTCCCAGAACACGGCGGCATTCTGAGTGCTTATGGCTCTCAATGTCGGTTGATAAGGCTACAGCCTTCAAACTTGTCTGGCGGGGGTAGGTACCTATAGGCGCTACCTAGACTCCAGCACCAAGACTCCATCGCCCTATAACGCCATCTATCCGGGCGACTCGCCAAACACTTCCACCAACTGGCCAGGCCAAGGTGCTTGGCGGCAGGGGCCAGCCGTTTATGGTCCCAACCGGCGCCAAATTCACGCGCCCTTGATCCGCAATGGCCTTCTGATGGCTAGGCGCCCCTTCATATCGGTGTATGGCGTTTCCACACTCACCTAGCGGGGAACCCCACAGCTTCGAGCACAAGGTGCTAAGGTGTCTTCCTGAGGTCAGCAAGTCGGTCGGCCGGAGGGCGACCTCTTCGGGTCGCCCGGAAGCGGATCCGAGGCGTCTATTTGGGATTCGGGGACCCACCTGGACGCACCTCTCCCCCTGAGAGCTGAAGAGCTCAGAAGGATGGCCTGCGACGGGGCGGTACGGCTGGCAAAGAGCGAAGGCGAGAGAGTTATCCCGATACGAACGGCAGGGCCGGCGGGAAGCTGCCGGCCGGGAAGACCGCGCTGCGGTCGCCCTTCCTCAGTTTCTCGGCGGCTTGCCGGAAGGCGGCTACGAACCAGGCGTGGGCCTTGTAGAACGCTATGCGCGCCGCCTTGGTGGCCGCCTGGACGAGCGGCGCCGGCGAGCAGGCGAGCGAGGCCGGACGATGTTGCGGATCCATCGCCAGGATCGCCTCTGCTCCAGCACGGGAAGGCCCTTGAGGCTTCTCGCCCGGGCGGCGTCGGCTACGCCGGGACGCCGATCCAACTGCGCTGGATCGAAAGCGACAACACGCTCATCGGCTTCACCGGCTGGTACGTGGACGACGTGACGGTCGCCAACGCCGCGGCCTGTCGTGACAACCCGCTCTTCAGCGACAGCTTCGAGAACGGCAACCTGGACCGGCACGACTCCCTGAGCGGTCTCAAAGGCCGCTGGGTCTGTCTTACAAATCCCTGGCGCCTATCTGGCCCGATCGATGGTGCCTCATGCCAGGATCTCCACGTATCCGTCGGTTCTGCTTCCACTATGTTCCTGGCACCTTTTTGGTAGGCATCCTTCAGGTCTCGACCAACGGCGGCGGCACTGGTCGACGATGCCGGACGCCGCCATCCGGTGGGGATCCTTCAACGGCACCATCTATTTCGGTTCCAACGGATACGCCGGCAGCCGGGCATGGTTCGACCGCATCCGTGAATACGCCGCCCGAAATCAGCGCGAGGCCTTCGACCGGCTGCGCTATCCGGATTTCATCCGTTTGGAGCGGGGAAGCCCGAACGAGGCCCTCCGCTCGCTCCTCTGGAGTATGCCGGAGGGTGCCTCCCGAAAGCTGTTTCCACTCCACTATGTTCCTTGCACCTTTTGCTGGCTGCCAGACACTCGATCGGGGCCGCTGGCTCGGCCTTAGCCGGAGTTCGGCCGGGAGATCGTCCCCGTATACGTCCCAAAGCCGGTTTCGGCGCACTGGTCGAACTGTGCGGTGAATGTCCCGCTCCCCGTGGCGTTGGCGAACGCGCCGGTACCGCCGGTCACGATGTAAGTGCCCGTGGAAGTGAGCACACACTTGCCGCCCGTACTCTCAAAGTGCCCACTGACAGTCACGAACACGCTGTCTGTCCCGTTGGCCCCGATGAAGACCGCGATGGTGGCAAAGTTCCCCTGATGATCCTGGATGCGTGTCGCCGACCCCGTGTAGTCCCCCAGATGCGTGGCGGTGCCCGAACCGTTGAAGTCCACCTGAGTCAGCCCGCCAGGCAGGTGCGTCACGCCCGTGACCAATCCCGTGCCGGTGGCGGTGAACGGCACCTGATCGGCGGCGGCGGGCGCCGCCAGACTGAACAGGGCGAGGACGACCACCACAAGACTACTCCCGATCCGGCGGGAGCTCGTGTTCCATAAGTGTCTCATGCTGACTCCTTTCTGGGTATGGCCCGCCTGGCTGGCGAGCGCCGAATCATCAGCGTGCTCCAGCGGCGTGCTGCGAGCGCTGTGCCGACAAGGATAGCGGCCCGGAACGCCGTGCGCATCCTCTCTAGAGAGGATAGACACGCCGCGTCGCAGGCACTATCCTGGGGTGGTAATCATTTTCAGAATGGAGCGCCCCATGAAGAAGCTCGTCCTGCTCGTGGCCGTAGTGGTCGTCTGTGGAGCCGGCCTTCCCAGCGCCCAGGCGGCGGGGGCTCCGTCGGGCTCGCTGATCGTCAACGGGAGCTTCGAAGATCCCGTCATCGCCCAGCCCTTCCAGCTCTTCAGCTCGATCCCGGGGTGGCAACCCACGGGCTCGTGCGGCCCCGGCATCGAGATCGACCGGAACGTCTTCGGCGCCGCCGCCGATGGCAACCAGTCCATCGAGCTGAACACGACGTGTGTGAACGGGGTCAGCCAGGTGGTTGCGACGACGCCCGGTGCCTCGTACTCGCTGGCCTTCGCCTTCGCGGCCAGGCCGGGCACCACTGCGGCGCAGAACCGGATGGACATCCGCTTCGACGGTTTGATCGTCGACCAGCTCGGCCCGCGGGCGCCCGGTGCGGGGCTCGAGTGGTCCCTCCACCAATACAAGGTCACCGCCACCGGCTCGTCGGCCACGCTCAGCTTCCAGGGGTCGGACCCCACCGCCACCGATGGCGTGGGCACCGAGCTCGACTTCGTGTCGCTGGTCCCCCTGGTGCTCAGTGCGGATCCCTTTACGAAGATCCCCGAGTCGCTCTCTGTGATCGAGGTTGCCTGTCCCAGTCCGAGCGTGTGCGTCGTCATGGGTTTCGATCCAACCTTCTCCAAGACCACGTTGAACGTCATCACCGATGGCATTCCTGGTCCCACGCAGCTCATCCCGGATTTCGGTCTGACGGGCCTGACCTGCGTCAGCCCCACCTCGTGTTTCGCGTTCGGGAGGAGGAAGAGCACCTTCGAGGGCGTCCTCCTGCCCATCACCAACGGCGTGGCGGGCCCGCTGCAGGCCGTGCCCGGGACGAGCATCCTCTACGACGTCGCCTGCGGCAGTGCGACGTCGTGTGTCGCGGTCGGCACCGACTTCTCCGGCGGCTTCCCACCGGGCGCCGCCGTCGTCGTACCGATCACCGACGGCATCGCCGGTCCGACTCAGCACGTGCCCGGCGCCGCGGTGCTCCGGCACGCGTCGTGCCCCAGCGCGACCTCGTGTTTCGCGATCGGGAGGACCCCCGACGTCCAGGGCGTCCTCGTGCCCATCGCCAACGGCGTCGCAGGTCCAGCTCAAGTCGTCGCCGGGACGGACTACCTCAACGCCATTGCCTGCCCGAGCCCCAGCACGTGCGTGGTCGCCGGCGGGCTCACGTTCCAATCGGTCGGGGGCTTCGTCGTAACCATCACCGACGGCACGGCGGGACCGGCCCAGCTCATTTCCCCAAACGTGGACCTCTACTCCATCGCCTGCACCGACGCCTCCCACTGCGTCGCTGTCGGCGACAACATTCAGGGGGGTTTCGACGGCGTCGTTGTGGCCATCGACGATGGCGTGGCGGGCCCGTACCAGGCGGTGCCAGGCACGGGCATCCTCGATAGCGTCACTTGCTCCACCTCGTGCGTGGCGGTGGGTGCCGACAGCACCTTCAACGTCGGCGCGATCGTTCCGATCTCCGGAGGTGTCCCCGGTTCGGCCCAGTACGTGGGCGGAGCGAGTGTCCTGTGGGAGCTCGTGTGTGGCGCGGGGGGCTGCATGGCGGTCGGAGACGACTTCCTGGGCTCGGTGGGCGGATTCCTGGCCATCCGGCCCGCGGCCACCCCGGCGATCTCCACCCTCGCATCGCCGTCGGTCCCCGTGGGCGGCCTGATCTCCGACTCGGCGACCCTCACGGGAGGCTACGCGCCGACGGGCAACGTGACCTTTACCCTCTACGGCCCGGGGGACGCTACGTGCTCGAACCCCCTCTGGAGCACCACGGTGCCTGTGGGCGCTGGAGGCGTGAGCAACTCGGGCGATGTCGAGGCGGGTGCCGCCGGGACCTACAACTGGCTAGCCTCGTACAGCGGAGACCTCAACAACCGCCCTGTCAGCTCGGTGTGCGGCAGCGAGCCGGTCACCGTCCTCCTTCCCCCACCCAGTTGCGCGAGCGCCACGGCGAGCCCGAACCTGCTCTGGCCGGCCGATCACAAGCTCGTGCCCATCCAGATTTCGGGCATCGTCAATCCGGCCCCCGGCGCGTTGACGATCTCCGTGACCAGCATCTTCCAGGACGAGCCGGTCCAGAGCCCCGGTAGCGGCAACACCAGCCCGGACGCCACCGGCGTCGGCACGGGAAATCCCTCGGTGCGTGCCGAGAGCGACGGCAATGGCGACGGCCGCGTCTACCACATCAACTTCACCGCCACCGGCGCCAGTGGGAGCTGCACAGGCTCCGTGACCGTCGGCGTACCCCATGACCAGGGCCACGGCGGCCCGGTCGATCAAGGCGCGCTGTACAACTCCACGCTGCCGTAGGTGCTCGCGAGGACGATCTGAAACCGGGCCGGGTTCTCGGCTTCGCCGCAGCGCGTCAGCAGCCGCACGAATCGGTGTAGGAGAGGCGGCTCCACTGCGTGCAAAACTCTCCAAACTGGTTGAAACATATCCGATAGGCCTCGGACTTCTGTTCCAACCCTGGGCCTACGCAGCGCTCACCACACGCCCCGCACCCTCGTGCAGTGGCGCTGCAGTAGAGATCGCCGCACTCGGTGTAGCTGGACCAACTGGCACAAGACTCGTACCCGTACGCCGGTCCGCAGGCAGTAATGGGTTGGCAGGCCTCAAAAGACTTGGACACGAACGGAGAGCCGAATCTCGCAACCAAGTCTTCGCTGCTCAGAGGCACCCCCCCGTCAGACCTCGCCACCTGGGCCGAAGCCGCGGACAGGGCTAGAATGGATAGGACGGCGACGACGAAACAAACGCGCATGGGTCGGTTCATCTGCACACCTCCTTCAGGAAATGCATTTTGATGCATTCGCTAAATAATGTCAATCGGCTCGATGCGGCTCGCACGGCGTCCTGCTGGGCACACCCCTGACTAGCTCTTGACCCAATATATCCACATCCAATATATTAGGGCTCATGCGAGCCCAGGACGACCTCCAAAGCCTCCTCCCCCTCCCTTCCGCCACGTTCCACATCCTCGTCGCCCTCTCGGACGCCGACCGCCACGGCTACGGCATCATGCAGGAGGTGGCGCAACGGACCGGCGGCCGTACGAAGCTCAATCCCGGCACCCTGTACACGACGATCCAGCGGCTGCTCGAGAAGGGGCTGATCGTCGAGCTCAGCGAGCGGCGCGATCCGGACGAGGACGACAAGCGCCGGCGGTATTACCGGTTGACTTCTTCGGGACGCCACGTGGCGCAACTGGAGCTGGCCCGGCTCACCGAGCTGGTGGCCCTCGGCCGGCGTGCCGGTCTGGCATCGGAGGAGGCCTGAGCCATGGCCTCCACGTCACGCGTTCCCGCCTGGGCCGAAAGGCTCTACACGGCTCTCCTGAGAGCCTACCCGGCGCCGTTTCGCGAGGAGTACGCCGGCGAGATGCGCGCGGCGTTCCGCAGCCGCTGGCGCGAGGAAAGCCAGGCGCGTGGCCTGCTGGGCGTGACGCGCCTGTGGATCGCCGTGCTGCTCGACACCCTGGCGACGGCGCTGCGCTCGCAAGGTGAGACGCTGGCGCGCGACGTCCGTTACGCGTGGCGCTCGCTCACCGGCCGCCAGAGCTGGTCGTTCACCGCCGCCGCCCTGCTGACCCTGGCTCTCGGCATCGGCGCGGTCACCGCTATTTTCACCGTCGTGCACGCGGTGCTTCTGGCGCCGCTGCCGTACCGGGAGCCGGACCGCGTCGTTTGGGTGAAGGACGCCAATCCATCGCTCGGCATCGACTCCTTCGCCTCGTCCTTGCCGAACTTCCACTCCTGGGAGTCGGCGCGCAGCTTTTCGTCTCTCGCGGCCCTGCGCAGCGCCAGCACGAACCTGACGGACGGCGGCGAGCCGGAGCACGTCAACGGGTTGGAGGTCTCCGCCAGCTTCTGGAACGTCCTCGGCCAGAAGCCGGTGGCCGGACGCGCTTTCCTCGCCGGCGAGGACAAGCCCGGGCACGCGGCGATGGCCATGATCAGCGAAGGGCTGTGGAAGCGCCGTTACGGCGGCGACCCCTCCCTCATCGGCCGCACGATCGACGTCAACCTCGTGCCGCACGTCGTGGTCGGAATCGCTCCACAGGACGTCGGTTTCGCCTCCGACGTCGACGTCTGGCTGCCCCTGAGCTACGACCCCGACAACGATGAGAGCCGCGGCAACCGTCAGGTCTTCGTGTTCGGCCGGTTGGCTCCCGGCGCCGCCCTGCAGCAATCGCAGGCGGAGATGAGCGGAATGGCGTCACGGCTCGAGCGCGAGTTCCCCGACGCCAACAAGGGGTGGAGCGTCCGCGTCCTTCCCGTGCGGGACTGGATCGTCTCCGCCGAGGTCGCGCAGCGCCTGCGCATCGTTCTCGCCGCCGTGGCCCTCCTCCTGCTGGTGGCCGCCACCAACGTCGCCAACCTGCAGATCGCACGCGCGGTCGGCCGCCTGCGCGAGATGGGAGTCCGCCTGGCCCTGGGCGCCAGCCGGGCGCGTCTCGTCCGCCAGATGCTCACCGAGAACCTGCTGCTGGCTGGCGCCGGCGGCATCCTGGGGCTTGGCCTCGCCTGGTTCGGCGTGCGCGCCGCCGCCACCCTCTTGCCGGCGTCCATTCCTCGCCGGGATTCGCTCTCCCTCGATTGGCCGGTGCTGCTGGTGGCCGGGCTCTGCGTTGGCGTCACGGCGCTCCTCGCCGGCCTGCTCCCCGCCAGTGTGGCCTTGCGCTCCAGCTTGCGCGACGCGCTTCAGCAAGCAGGGCGTTCCGCCACGGCGGGACGCAGCCCGGCCCGCCTGGCCCTCGTCGCCGCGCAGCTCGCGCTCGCCACCACCCTCGTGGTCGGCGCGGCCCTGCTGACCCAGAGCCTCGTCCGGCTCCAGAAGGTGACCCTCGGCTTCGGCGATCCGGACCACCTGCTGACCGCGCACCTCACCCGGGTGGCGACGACCGACGAACAGAGCAGGCAGCTCCGCACCTTCTACGAGAATCTGCTCGACAAGATCCGCACCCTGCCCGGTGTCACTGCCGCCGGTCTGAGCAGCGAGGTCCCTTTCGGCCCCAACACCACGGAGATGCCGGTTCTGCCGGTCGAGCGGTTCCAGCACATTTCCGAAGAAGGCGTCCAGGCCAACTGGCGCATCGCCACGGACGGCTACTTCCAGACCATGCAGATCCCCCTCCGCCGCGGCCGGGCCTTCGAGCGGGGCCGCGAGACCTGGTCGAACATGATCCTCAGCGAAGGACTGGTCCGCAAGTTATGGCCCGGAGGTGAAGATCCCATCGGCCGCAAGGTCCAGTTGGGCAACCGGAAGATCTACACCATCGTCGGCGTCGTGGGCGACGTGCGGCAGCTCGGTTTGGCCCAGGATCCGACGCCGACCATGTACATCTCGCCTTCGTGGATAATCCTGCCGACGATGACGCTCGTCGTGCGCACCGGCAACGATCCGGCCGCGATCATCCCCTCCATTCGTAAAGCCGCCCTGCGCCTGGATCCTCACCAGCCGGTCTCCGACTTCCAGACGATGCGCAGCGCCGTGGCCGCCAACGCGGCGGCGCCGCGGCTCAACACCGTTCTCGTCGCTTCCTTTGCCGGGCTCGCCCTGGTGCTCGCCGTCGTCGGCGTGGCCGGCGTCATCGGCTACTCCGTCGGCCAGCGCACACGAGAGCTGGCGATCCGTCTGGCGCTCGGCTCCTCGCCAGGCCAGGCCGTGCGGCACGTCATGCGCGGCGGCCTCGCAATGTGCGTCCTCGGGATCCTCTGCGGCATCGGCGCCGCCCTGGCTCTCGGACAGGCCTTGTCGAGCGTCCTCTTCGGCGTCGCCGCTCGCGATCCGCTGACGCTTCTGATGACTACGATCGTTCTGCTCGCCGCAGCAGCCTTCGCCTGCTGGCTGCCGGCGCGGCGGGTGACGCAGATCCCGCCGTCTCTGACGTTGCGGGAGGGGTAAAGAATTATTGAAGAGCACGCTCGCTGGCCGCACAGGTGCAGCGCAGCCCCGCTCGTGCACGCCGCGACGAAGGCTGCAAGGCGAGGGCGACAGGTGTAGGATAGAGCGAAGACAGGAGCCGGCCCGATGCCGGAAGACCCGATTCCCTTGAAGGAGGACTGTCATGCGCAAGAAGCTCATTCTTTTGGGGTTAGCCCTGGCGGCCGTCGCTGCGACCAGCGCCATCACGCCCGCTTCCGCGACGGGTTGCCCGCCGCCCCAGATTCAGGTCCACTGCGATGGCTTCACGTTTTGCTGCTATAAGTTCCAACCCTGCACCTGTCCGTAGGCGGGGCGCCCACGAGCGAGGGGAACAGCTCGGCAGTCTTTAGATTAGGAAGAGCTGCGAAAGTCGAGGGAAGGCTCGCGCAAGCTTGCCTTTCCCTCCGCTCCGCATCTCTCCCCCGGACGCACCCTTCGAAGATGCAACCTCAACCGCGGCGCGCCGCCTCGATTGCAGCGATGTCGATCTTTTTCATCTTCATCATCGCATCGAACGCGCGCTTGGCGGCAGCGGGATCGGGATCGGTGATCGCTTTCGTCAGGGCGATCGGCGTAATCTGCCAGGACAATCCCCATTTGTCCTTGCACCAGCCGCACGCGCTCTCCTGGCCGCCGTTGCCGACGATCGCGTTCCAGTAGCGATCCGTTTCGGCCTGGTCAGCGGTTGCGACCTGAAACGAGAACGCTTCGTTGTGCTTGAACGCAGGTCCGCCGTTGAGCCCGAGGCACGGAATGCCCATCACGGTAAACTCGACGGTCAACACGTCCCCTTTCTTCCCCGACGGAAAGTCTCCCGGTGCGCGGTGCACCGCGCCGACGGACGAATCGGGAAAGGTCTTGGCGTAAAACCGCGCCGCGTCCTCGGCGTCGCGATCGTACCAAAGGCAAATCGTGTTCTTTGCTGGCTTCACCATGTCACTTCTCCATCGAGATGAGCCACCCGAGGCCGGAGTCAACGATGCGCTCGCAGTCGAAGGGCGTTGGCTCGGCCGACTTTTCCACGGTCAATTTGTTGCAAAATCCGTACCATTTCAGCCGGAAGGTGTCAGAGGATCCAGAGATCGGCGCGGGGGGATGAGAACCCATGCCGACTCTCAGGGGAAAGAGGCCCAGAAGACCGCGGAACAAGACTTTGCAGAGACCCGTTTCTGTGTCGACTCCAATACCTCAAATAGAGGAGCTAATACCAGCCATAAAGTGCTTAGGTCAATTCCGAGCGGTTTCCTTCAGCGTCCTTCCGTAAACCTCTGGCACCTAGTCAGTGCTCGACTGCGGCCAGACCAAGATGAAGAGCTTCGTCTCGCTGGGAGTGCGGCCGGGGCCGGAGAGCTCCACGGCCAACCGTTCGCTGAGGCTCTGGCTCAAGGCGGCAATCTCGGAGTCGGGCATCGTCGTCGCGAGATTGGTCAGCTCGAAGGGGTCGGCGACGAGATCGAACACCTGAACGTCCTGGCCCAGGTAGGTTCCGCTCGGAGTGTGGAGCACGCCGTAGCTTCCCGCGAGGGCTGCCTGATCGGTGTAGTTGTACGCCGAGAACCAGCGGCCGAATTTGACCAGGCCATCTCCCTCGGCGTTGACCGCGACCAGGGTCCGCATCATGGCCGGGATTGCCAGGTCGAGCCGCAGGGCCCATAAATATTGATTGGCAGCAGCCCAAGCGATGAACGGATCGAAAGTATTCAGAGCATCGCCGGTGATGAGGACGCTGCTCCGCCCGTTGCCGTTGCCGTCACTCCAGCGCAGGGTGCCGCGATACGAGCCGGGCTCGGCCAGGATCGCCGCGAGGCTCGTGCCCGGCAGCGCCGGCAGGAGCGGAGGAACGAGCTGTGACAGGTACGTGCCGAAATTCTGCCCATACCAGCCGGCGGGCAAACCGGCGAGATCGAGAAGCGTCGGCACGAGGTCGACGTCGGAGCTCAGGGCGGCGACGGTGGTATTTCGGCTGGCGTCCGGCAGCACCGATCCCGGCACCGGTGCCGCGGCGAAGATCAGTGGCACATGGGCGGCCTCCTCATACTGGATCGACGCCTTGCTGCGCAGTGGCATCATCTGCGGCGACAACGGCGCGAGACCGACCGGAGGTTTCCGGCCGGGCTTCAGGACGATCTGAACGCCGTTGTAGACCGCGCTCGACCCGGCCTGCGACATTGCCATCTCGCCGTGATCGGAAAGATAGACGATCCAGGTATTGGCCAGATCGGCGCCGGAGCCGAGGAAGGCATCGATCACCGTCATGAGGTCGGCGTCGGCGTCGAGAAGGCAATTGATGTAATAGTTCAGATAGGCCTGCCACATCGGAGCTTGGAGAGTCTCGGTGGGGGACGTATTCACGGTGCAGAGCGCATCGTCGTCGAAAGGAAGATTGCTGAAGGACACGCTGAGGATACCGGCGAAACCGTCGATCGCGGCGGGGCGGGGATCGGCGGAGGCCGGCGGCGGCCCGAAGTTGGGCGGCTTCTGCGGGTTCCACCAATTGAAATAGGGATCGCGCCGCGGCACCGGCGCGATGCCCAGCAACGTGTGGTTGAGCCCGGGCGGCAACCAGGGATCGTAGTTCGGAAACGAATTGAGGTTCGCATACTGCACGTCGTGCGGATTGATCAGATTGACCGCGAGCAGCCAGGGAGTGCCGGCCTGCGAGAGCGCCGGCGCCTGGGTGGAGAGCCAGTTGGCGGCGTCCTGCGCGATGGTCTGCTCGTGATCGGCGCCGGCCAGGGCGGCGTCGTAATAGGCGGTGTCATGGGGTGTCCAGTCCAGAAACCCGTAACGGCTCTCCATCGCCCCCGCAATGGAGAGATCCTTGTCGAGCGCGAGATGGACCTTACCCTTGTAGGCGCAGTAATACTGCGCCCCGTCGCCGTGGCTCAGGATGTGGCCGAGCGTCGGCATGGCGGAGGTGGAGGCGCCGGGCGATGCCGGATCGTAGACACCCATCGACTGCGCCATGAACTCCATGACGTTGATGATCTGCGTGTCCGGAGCATGGAAGCCGGTGTAGATCGAAGACCGGGCCGGGCTGCACGGAATTCCCGACGCGTAGTGATTGGCGAAGCTCACGCCGTTTTGGGCCAGCCATTGATGCGCCGGCAGCAGGCTGAGCAACTTCTCCTGGAGCGTCGCGGGAACCAGCGGAAACGTGAGCTCCCAGCGGCGCTCCTGGTCGACGACGAGGAGGAGAAAATTCGGCGGTGTCATGGCACGGCTCCTTTGGAGGCGGTCGGTGACGGGGATTATAGCGCGCCATCTCAGGTGGAGACCGCCGCCACCCCAGCGCCCGGCTGCGCGCCCGCGATCCTATCCTCTGCCCTATTTCTCGTCTCGCATCGATGGGGTCAAAGTGATCCCTACCAGTAATCCTTCTGCCCGGAGAAGTGCCAGGGACTTCATCCCGCGGGTCAAGACGCCCTTCTCGCGGAGCTCAGACCTTTCATCGCTCACCGCTCGGCCCGAGACGGGCGGACCTGCCAAGTGTCGACCTCGAGGGCGAACCGCCGTTGAGCGGAGAACATGTAAGTGGTAGGGTCGCCGTCAGGGAGCGGGAGCTTGTGGAGGGGCATGTCACTGGTGAAAAGGAGGAAGTCCTTGGTCCAACGCACCACGTTGATAGTGCCTGGGTATGGGTTGATCTCGGTCACGACACGGTAGCCCTGCCCGATGAGGAGATCCTGGAGGTCCACGATCTCGAGGAGTGGATGTCCTTCGCCCGCGGATAGAACCGCCAACCAGCGGCGGTCAGGCGAGGGCATTACAACAGACACCTGGTGCATTCCGGCGAGACCGCAACCGAGGTCAACGACCTGGTCGGAATCGTAGGCCAGAAACCAGCACGCTCCCGAGGAGAAGCCCCTGTCCCAAACCAGAACCTGAGCGGCGTCGGAAACGCGTGTCACGAGAGGACAGTCGCCGAGCATACTGTCAGCGGTCGCGCCCAACGCGCTGGCGTGCACAAGAACGGCGAGTAGGGCGCCTCTGAAGAGCTGGTGCTGTTGCATGGCCGGTCTCTCTCTTCCAGCGTGATTACCTGCGCGACAGGAGGGCGATTACTCGTGGAGAATTGGATCGATGAAAGAGCTGATCTTCGGCGCGACGGCTCGGACAGCGCCCTCGGCAGGCCGAGTCCCGCCGAGGGCGCTACAGTGGAGGATGTCCTGCTCCGGGGCTCGCCCCTAGCAATTCAAGCTGCACGGACAGGTACGAGGGCAGGCGGTCTCGACACAGCTACCGATGGATGCGCCCACCGCCTCTTCGAGCTGTCCATTCTCGAGCAGGCGGAGAGTCTCGATCGTGAGGGTCAGCTTCTTCATCTTCTTTTTCATACACCCTCCATGCAGTGCGCCGGTCAGCCGGCATTTGAGTATGCTACTCCAGGCTTCGTTGGTTTGCAACTCACCCCTGCCCTGCTGGGCCGATCTGTCGCGCCCGAGGTCCTATCGCAACCGGGTGACCCAGATGGTAGCTGAGATCGAAGAAGCTGCCGCGGCCGAGAGGAAACGCACGGGCAAGGCACCGCTCGCCCAAGCAATTGCCCAAGATCCCTGGACCCAGAATAGATCTCTCGCACTTATACTGCTGCCCCAGGACTGGCCGGGAGTGCATTGTGCCAACGCCCTGCTCAACGGTGAATCCATGACCGGCCACTGGTTCGACCGCAGCCGCGAGTACGCGGCGCGCAATCAGGGACAGGATTTCGAACGCCTGTGCTACGCTACGGAAGAGGCCGTGGAATTCTCACCAATCCCCTGCTGGGCACACCTCCCGCCGGAGGTGTACCAGGCTCGCATCAAGACTCTGGTGGATTCCGTGATCGCCGAGGCTGCCCTGGAGCGGAGCCGCACCGGCCGGCCGATCGAGGGAGTGGAGTCGATCCTCGCGCGGGACCCAAGCATCGTCCCACCAAACTGGCCCGCTCCCCCGCCCCGCTCGTGCACGCCGCGACGAAGGCCGCAAGGAAAGCCTTCTACGAGATGCTCTTGGTTCGTGGCCGCCTTCCGCTCCGCGGCCGAGAAGTTGAAGACAAGGTGATCACGAGGCGCGCTTCCAATCGGCAGCTTCCCTCCGGGCCTGCCCTTCGTGGCGGGATAGCGAGCCCGCGACCTGATCTTTGATAGTTGTCTGCCCGACGGAGGGTTCCGAGCGGTTTCCTTCAGCGTCCTTCCGTAAACCTCTGGCACCTAGTCCTAGCAGCGCACACGCTTATGACGGTGAGCGCGAGAGAACCGCGCTGTTTGCGGTTTCCGTCCGCCCGACCGCCCGGGTTCGACGGCACCTTGCCGGTAGAGTTGACAGCTGCGACGTGCCGCCACTCGAACGACCTCGCTGTAGCACCCGGAGTCGCCGTCGGGCGACACAGGACGCACACGGTCTCCCATGCCTATCGGCATCGCTTTGCTGCCTCGCCCAAGGAACGCAATGCGCCCTCGAGTTCATCTGCCTTCAGCAGATTGAGTTTGGCCGAAGCCCGTTCGGGTAGCTCATTCGCCTCCAGCAAACGCTCAGCGATCTTCAGTTGCTCCTCGCAGTGCCTTCTGGCGGTTTCAGGAATGGCAGGTCTGGTTTTAAGTACAGCGCGCGTGCTGTCGATGAGGTCGCGAAGCTCCCTCGTTAAGACCGTCACGGAATCGAGATGGTCCGGGGTTGTCTTGCGGATGCCGTACTCTCCCTTCGCTTCCTCTGCTTTGGCATCGTCGAGCATCCTTTCGACTTTCGGGCGGGACAGTGGATTCGACAGCGACCGAACGCTCGAAACGGGCTGGCTCCTGCCACTTTCAAGATCCTTGGCACTGAATCGAAACGCGCCGTGTTCGTCGATCTCTAATTCCACCTCAAACATGGGCACGCCGCGTAGAGCGCGAGGGATCTCGACAATGGAGAACCTGCCCACTGTCACGTTGTCCACTGCCAGCGTTCGATCCCCCACGAGCACGTGTACCTCGATAGAGGTTTGATTGTCCGTCGTAGTCGAGAACGTGTCACGACGCGCCGTGGGTAGATCTGCACCGCGAGGAGTCAGTACCATGCTGACGCCTCCGAGCGTCTCCACGGACAATGATAGCGGCAGGCCGTTCTTCAAGGGAACGTCATCTGCAAACAGCTGAACAGCAATATAAGAAGGCTGGGACGGAGATACATCGGAGTTCGAAGACACCTGGGACAAAGGGGGCACCTTGGATCGAGATGGACGGCACATGATGATCACTGCGACTACAATCGCCGCAGCAAGGAGAATCCAAGTCATCTTCGCCTTCAACTGAGCTGGATGTCGCATTGACACATCAGTTATGTAGGAAACATTGGATCATCGTCTATGTCAAGCCCCAAGTCGGGGCTTTGCGATAGGCGCCCGATACCTCTGCATACCCGGCCGCCGAACGCTTGGGCAGTGAGCGGCGAGACCGCGCTGTTTGCGGTTTCGTCCGCTCGACTGCTCGGGTTCGGCGTCTCTCCGTTTGTTGCGCTCATTAGCGATAAGGCACAGCCGAGCGACGGACAGTGACGTTGTAGAGACCCTGGAGCAAAAGCCTTTCTCTCACTTCTTCGAGAGATTCAGGGTTCTTTGGTCCCAGTACCACCGCCGTTATGGCATTGGGGTCATGCAGCGGCAAGGCGATATATGGTATCTGGAGACCGCTTCTTTCTCTCATCTTGACACTAACCCCGGGAAATTTTCTATCCTCTTGATCGTGGCCACCTGGGTCAACCCACCAGTCGTCTAACCGAGTAACCAGATGGACCATACGGACCTCTTGCTCTTCAAAGAAGGTGGGATGCTTGAGGGTTATGAGGTCTATTGCGAACTCAGGCAAGACCTCCGCTACTGCTAAGCGGCCTGCACGCCCGCCCCGCTGCCAATAGAAGTGGAACTTGCGCAGGCTTTGGAGAATTAGTGTCTCTTGCTCTTCCTGATCATATAGAACGTCCTTCATATTCACAGGCAGCGAGTTGGCAAGGATCTGGCCGTCAAACTCTATTGAGAAACCCTTCGCATCGTCGCTGTAGGCTCGCCATTGACTGAGTAAGTCACCGTTCTTGGAGAACGAGCCTACGAGTGGTAGAACATGTTGATCCGGTTCTTGTAGCGCAGCAGATACAAAGAGCCGGTAGCTGAGAGAGAACTCAATGGGGTGGGCTACGAGGACATCATTGACCAGCCTACGCCCCCAAACAAGCTCTTGTGTGTCATTCATTGTATGCACACTCGATAACCATAAGGTCCGACTCTCACAAAGCGACCAAAAGGAAGCTCCGGAACAGTAATGAAACAGTGCCTCGCCCGGCCCGGGAGAGTAGTTTCGATATGAGATGTCGGGCAGATTCGTATATTCCGGATCGATCATCTGTTCCACAGTCCTAATTGAGAACGCCGAACGAAGCGCGTTACTATCCGGTTGAGGCCTTGGGATATGCGTCTTTTTTGCAAATCTACTCCACCACTTCAAAATCACCTAATTCAATGTCCGACTTTCCTTCATCTACTTTTATGGCTGCTATTTCCATTTCTCTGAACCGTCTATTTTCATGAGCAGGAATCATCTCGTAGATCTTATCGGAAGTAATCGTCTGTATTTTGGTTCCGCTCGGTGCCGTAATCGAGAAAGAAACTCGGAAATCTTTTATGGCATAGCGGCTATTGTTGTAGACTGTGAAGCTTGCGATGAGCATATATTTATTTTCTTGGATTTTGTTGAGGAAATTTTCCTTTTCCGCATCGGTAAGTTCTCTTGTACTCCAATCCCACTCATCTTCCGGAATTTCGAGCTGACTACGCACCTCTTGTTCAAGGCGCTGTTCTCTCTCGTGTTCATCTGGGTCACATGAAGTTGTCAGTGTTGCTAGAGGTAGTAGGAGTAATAGGAGTAGTGGGATTACGAGCGGCCTATGGGATACCAGCCCACATAGGCCTGATCCCATCGTACGCCTCAGTGGCCTCATCCACCGCAAGTAGCTGCGACTCAAGTGCCTCCTCCTTTCAGTTGACCCGCCCGATCTCTAGTACAGCTAACTGCTGGCGGTTATCGCTCTCGCAATGCGTCAGTTTAAGCCGCATAACGTGTGCCCTGCTCAGCGGCGAAGCGTCCGCTGCAGCAGGTGGGTTGGGTGCTGATTCATTTCCTTTCCCTCTCCGCGAAGTGACAGCGAATGATTCAGAGCAAATAGTAAGACGTCCTGGCCCATCGCCCGAACTATTTCAGAGTCAAAAAAATTCGCCCGTATCAACCTTCTCGTGAAACAACTGCTGAACAAGGTCTGCTTGCTTTTGCGACATGGTGTCCAACTTCTGCGCCACCTTTCCGCCTCGGCGTTGACCGCGCGCCATCGCGCAGTGTGAGCCGGTTGGGCAACTGCCCGAGCATACACCTAAGCAGCGACCATCGGCATCAGTCTGCGAGCAGCCGCACGGAGGGATTAGAGGCGCCGATGGCGCCGATTGTGATCCGGGGCCAGGTGGTGCTCAGCCGGGGTCGCCGAAGGAGCAGGCGGTGGTGGCGCGAGGCGATTGGATCTTCCCGGGCCAACCGTCGACGCCAGACCTCCGACCCGGTTATTGGGTTGCCCCGAAAAAGGCCCGACCTTCCCGTTGGTGTCCAACTTGGCAAAGGCCCTCGCGGATTGTGGAATAGCACAAGGATACTCATTGGCATCGGCCGGCCCGTCACGCGGAGCGTCTACACAGAAACGACGATCTCTCGAGATATCACCACCCCCAAGCATGGCCTGTCCCATCCACCGCATAACCGAAGTACTCGTTTCCTTGGACGACGGCGTCCCAGACGACTCTACAGTCTCCTGGGTTTAGGGCAAACCACCCCTTTGAGATGATCAAGGAGGCCGTACCCGAGTTGTGAGTAATCTCCACGCCTACCCCTGAATCGTACTCATTGCATGGTTGCAGAATTTGTACGGTGCGGCATTTATGGCAGTCGAACTCAGCGAAGTTGCTAGTGCCGCAAACCACACGCAAATAATGCTTCGGCCTCTCATGGTGTTCTTCTAGAAGCAAGCTGACCGCTGATCTTCACGACGTCTACCAGCGAGGCGAACGATACCCAACCTATGATTCGCCGGCTAAGCACCCGGCCCCTTCGGCGGCCATATCGTCACTTCCTATCGTCACTTCCCTTCGTCCAAGAGACTCCGCGAGCCGGCGGTGGACATCGAGCTAATCTCCTCGAATTCTTGAGGTTAGACGTAGCTTACACCACTTCAGAATCCTCGTCAAGGCAATGCACTGTGTCGTTCAAGCGCGCCACGCCTCAGAGCGCGTCCATTGGGCTTCGCACTCCGCATGGTGGTCTTCAAGCTGCGGTGTCCGAGGAGCTCTTCGGGCGGCGTCGTGGAACGCTTGCTGGATTCCCCTCTCATGCAGGTGATGGCGGCGTCTCTCCCTAGTCCGCGGATCCACGAAAAAGGACGGCGCCGGAAAGACGAACTGCTGAGCGCCAGAGGAGCAGACTGCTGCCGCCCTTTCAGGGCTTGGAGGACTTGAAGGTTCCGTGTTCCTGGGGCTCACGCCTCAGGCTGTACGCTGTCGTCCCTTCGGGACTTTCCAGAGATCCTCGGGGAGAGGATCGTTCCTGGGCCGGGTGGATGCTTGTCTTGGCCTCGGGCAACACGGCTTTGCCCTGACGAAGATGGCGCGGCGGCGAGAGAACTTTATCTCGCCTCAGGGAACGCGACTTTGCGCCAGGGAATCTTACCGTGGCCCACGGAAGACGACGCAGCGACTCGGTAACGTTATCTTGCCGCTGGGAACGTTATCTTGGGCCAGGGAATCTTACCGCGGCCCACGGAAGACGACGCGGCGACTCGGTAACGTTATCTTGCCGCTGGGAACGTTACTTTGCGCCAGGGAATCTTACCGCGGCTCAGGGAAGACGACGCAGCGGCTCGGTAACGTTATCTCGCCGCTGGGAACGTTACCTTGCGCCAGGGAATCTTACCGTGGCCCAGGGAAGATGACGCAGCGACTCGGTAACGTTAGCTTGCCGCTGGAAACGTTACCTTGCGCCAGGGAATCTTACCGTGGC
>CAVQIV010000024.1:0-981441 GCA_963712665.1 Thermoanaerobaculaceae bacterium
GGTGCGAGCGATGCGTGGTTCCCGTGTCCTGGTCTCCGGGCTCTTCCTCTCTTCTATCTTCATCGTCCTGCCATCGACCTTCGCTGATTCTCCGGCCCCGCCCGAGCGATTCCGGGCCTGGCTGGCGGACGTGGATCCCCTGATCACCTCGCGGGAGCGCGAGACTTTCCTCAAGCTCTCTACGGACGTTGACCGCGAAGCCTTCATCCAGCGTTTCTGGGAGGTACGCGATCCGTTCCCAAGCACCTTCCGCAACGAGGCCAAGGAGCGCTGGGAGGAGCGGCTGCCGGACGCCCATCGGCGTTGGGGAGGGACTGGCGATGACCGAGCCCGGGTCTTCCTGCTCAACGGCGAGCCGGACGGCATCGTCGCCGGGCAGTGCGACGGTACGCCTCTGGAGCTGTGGGTGTACGAGCCCCGGTTCCAGCTCCAGTACCGCACCGTGCTCGTCTTTCTACCAGACCCGGCGGGTGGGCCTTCCCGGCTCTGGCAGGCCGGAGAAGGACGGGACCTTCTCACCGCTGTGAAGGACAAGAAGTGCGGGGGCGATCCCGCGGCCGACGAGGCGTTCACCTGGCTCCGCCGGGCCGGCAAAGCAGGCTGTGAGGTCGTGGCCCAGAGGGCCCTCATGGCCCCCCGGCCGCGAGAGTGGGTCTCCGAGCTCCATCCTGCTGCGCCGGCGGCTCCGGCCCTGGCCCGTCCAGCGGTTGCCGCCGGTCCCGCGCACCTGGACATCGACTTCCCCGGCGACGGCCTGGTGCGGATGATGGTGCTGCCCGACGATGCCGCGCCGTTGCCTGGCGGCATGCGGGAGATGATCCTGCGGGGCCGCGTGCTCCGCGGCACGGAGACCGTGGACGCTTTCCGCTATCGTTTCGACTCGCTCCCCTCGGTGACGACGAGCCGGCCGCTGGCCTTCGAGCGCCGGCTGCGGCCCGGCCGCTACCGCATCGAGCTGGAGATGGAAGCCCCCGCCTCGGGCCGTGTCTATAAGGTGGAGCGTGAGTTGGCCGTACCCGAGGTCGCCGCGTCCCTGCCGGTGCCGCCGGGCCCGGCGCCTCTGGCGATCGCTACTGCTTCTGTGGCTCCGGCCGCGGCCCATCGAGCGACGCCGGAGCTGATGCCCGAGGCCCGTCGCCTGTTCACCGAGGCTGACGCCGAGCTCGCCGCACCCCATCCCGGTCTGCGTCTCACCGCACCCCCCGGCCGTCTCCTCGCCGGGACCCAGCGCTTCGAGGCCCGGGTGGAGAGCGTTATTGGAGCGGGGGGAGCGCCGGAGGAGAGCCAGATCCAGCGCGTCGCCTTCTCCCTCGACGGCAAGCCCCTGCTGACCCGCAACCATCCTCCCTACACCGTGCAGATCGATCTCGGTAAGGTGCCCCGCGCCCATCGCCTCGTGGCTCAGGGGCTCGACGGCCACGGCCAGGTGCTGACGAGCGATGAGCTGGTGTTCAACGCCGGGGCTCAGCGTTTTGCCGTCCGCCTCGTGGATCCACGGCCGGGCCGCACCTACCGTCGCAGCCTGCGCGCCAGAGTCGAGGTCGAGGCTCCCGCGGACCGCGGCGTCGAGCGGGTCGAGCTCTATCTCGGCGAGCAGCGGGTGGCGACCCTCTACCAGCCCCCCTTCATCCATCCCATCGCCCTGCCCGAGGAGGCGGCGATCGGCTACGTGCGCGCCGTGGCCTATCTAAGCGACGGCACCTCGGCCGAGGCTACAGAGCTGCTCAACGCCCCTGGCGCCGCGGAGCCGATGAACATCCATCTCGTGGAGCTCTACACCCACGTCGCCGACAAGGGGGGTCGGCCTTTCGACGGCTTGGGCGCCGGCGATTTCCAGGTCTTCGAGGACGGCGTACAGCAGACCCCGCGCCAGGTAGAGAAGGTGGACGACACGCCCCTGAAGCTGGTGACCCTCATCGACAGCTCGGCTTCCATGCGGCCCCGGCTCGCCGCCGCCCGCCACGCGGCGCTCGATTTCCTGCGCCACACGCTGCGCCCGAAAGACGAGGCGGCCGTCATCACCTTCAACAAATCGCCGCGCGTGGCCGTGGGGCTCACCAACGACCTCGCGGCTCTGACGGAGGGCTTCGACGGGCTGATGGCCGACGACGAAACGGCCCTCTGGGACAGCGTGATCTTTTCCCTCTATTATCTCGGGGGAGCCGCTGGCCAGCGGGCCGTCCTCCTCCTCTCTGATGGTGACGACCGCACCAGCGGCTTCCGCTTCGACGACGCCCTGGAGTGCGCCCGGCGCTCGGGCGTGGCCCTCTACGTCATCGGCATCGACCTGCCGTCGGGAGAGAGCCGCGACCGTCTCTCCCGTCTGGCCGTGGAGACCGGTGGCCGGAGCTTCGGCGTCAAGACCATGGACGAGCTGCCGGCCGCCTACGCCGCCATCGAGCGTGACCTGCGCTCGCGCTATCGCATCACCTACCAGTCCTCGAACACCAAGCCGGGCGAAGCCTTCCGCGCCGTGCGGGTGCAGGTGGACCAGCCGGGCGTGGAGGCGCGGACGATCAGCGGGTATTACCCGTAGAAGACCCTCATCACCCCGGCCCTCTTCTCCCGTCCCCTCCCACCCCCCTCACCGGGAGAAGAGGGAGAACAGCCAGACCGCCCAGCCGGGACCCCTCTCCCGGGGAGGAGGTTGGGGTGGTCGGGAGAGGGGCAGGGGTGAGGGTCTTGGGCGGGGGAGTGCGACGGGAGAAGAGGGCCGGGGTGATGAGGGGGGTGATGAGACCCCTACCCCACATGCACCAGCACCTTGCGCGAGCTGGCGTGCCGGCGGTGCTCCCAGAGGTAGATCCCCTGCCAGGTGCCGAGCCCGAGATCGCCGTCGAGGATGGGGATGGAGAGCGAGGTCGCGGTCAGCGCCGCCTTCACGTGCGAGGGCATGTCGTCCGGCCCCTCGGAGGTGTGGGTGTAGAGGGGATCGCCCTCGGGCACCAGCCGATTGAGCCAGGCCTCGAGGTCCCGGCGGGCGGAGGGATCGGCGTTCTCCTGGATGACGAGGCTGGCCGAGGTGTGCTGGATGAACAACGTGCACAGCCCCTCCTGCACCCCGCTCTCCCGCACCGCCCGGCGGATCTGCTCCGTGATCTCGTGAAGCCCCGGGCCAGGGATGCGGATGGAGAGCCGCGTCACCATGATTCGAAATCCCAGAGGAGGAGGGAGAGCCCTTCGAAGATCCCCTCGGGCTGGTCGATGCCGAGCCCTGTGAAACAGCGCTGCCGGTACGGCGGATTCTGCTCGAAAGCGGCGAGGGCCTTGCGCAGATCGTCGCGAGCCGCCGTGCGGTAGGCCGCTTCCACCTTGCTCCACGCCGCGGCCGGAATGGCACCGATCCGCCGCCGCAGGATGCAGAGATCGATCAGATCGCGCGACAGCACCTGCCGGTCCGCCCAACGGTCCGCGTTCGCCAGGAGCTTTTCCGCGAAGCAATCGGAGAGCGAGAGACAGCCCACGGGCGACCACTCCGGCTGGACGGACGAATCGAGACCGATCCGGGCCTCGCGGATCAGCTCGACCCGGAACACGTCGCCGGCGATCACGACGGGGAAGCGGATGCCGTACTGATCGATCCGCATCTCGCGAGGAAAGCTCAATCCAGCGGCATGATCGCGATCGAAAAGAGATTCGTATCCACCCTTCGCCGCCGCGAACCGCAGCTCGGCATAGCCTTCGGGGTCCGAGCAGAGGAAGAGGAGGTCGTGGAGCACCCGATACTCGTCCAGCTCGAGCACGATCCGGGCGCCCCCGCCGAAGAGAAATCTACAGCGGGCGAGATGCTGGGAATCGACGGCGGCGAGCACCGCCAGGGCGTTGCGATGTGGCTCACGCCTGAACATTGAGGATCTCAACCGCGCCGGTTCGGAACTCCCTCATACCCCCAACTCCAATTCCTCGCCCAATCGCCGGCGCAGCTCTTCGGGGGGAGGAGGAGGCCGGGATCGTCCGGGACGGGGAAGAGGGCCGTGCCCAGGCCCTCGGCCTCCAACTGGGGGAGGAGGCTTTCGAGCAGCTCGTCGAGCGGGATGGCCGCGGGCTCGGCGCCTTCCCAGGGTCCCTGGGCACAGGCGCGGGCGAGATCCGGGTGGGGCCAGAGAGGGAGGGCGTCCGTGGCCTGGCTCACCACCCAGCCGTGGTCGTCCGTGAGGCCCCAGAGCTCCTCCCAGTCGGCCGCGAGCTGCACGAGCTGGAGAGCGCGGTCCGCGGCCGGCAGGGCCTGCAACCGGCGGAGCTCGCCCTCAACCGGCTCCCAGGTCATCGTCGTCAACATCCTCCAGCACAGCCTCCAGCCCAGCGCCCACGGCCACCGGCTCCTCTTCCTCCTCCTCATCCTCCATATCCCGCAGATCCCGCTTCAGGTCGCCCAGGATCCAGTCCGAGAGCGTCTCCATCTCCTTGTCGTCGAGGGAGATGCCGGCGCTGTCGCAGAGGCTCACGACGTTGCGGAAGAAGCAGGTGGCGAGCTCCAGCGGATCCTCCGGGCCATTCTGGCCAAAGCGGTGGCCGCCGAAGGTGATGCCGCGCAGGATGAAGTTGACACTGGCGCGGGCGATGGGCGAGCCCTCCTCGATGCAACGGTCGCGCACCGCCTTCGAGGTGCGGGTGAGGAAGTAGCTGTGCTCGTTGACCTCCTCGGCGGTCAAGCGGAAGATCCGGGCATAGTCGCTGCGCGTCAGATAGGGCGTGTCCGTGAGCTGGTGAACCCGGTAGGCCAGCGAATTGAGCTCGGGATCGCCCACCAGCTCCTCGGGACGGCCGTCGATGGGGAGCTGGTGCCGGGCCGGGTCGTAGACGTAGCCCGGCTTCAGCGCCGAGATGGCGAAGCCCGGGTTCTCCCGACCCTCCAAGAGGTCGCGGAAGGTGCCCGCGCCTGCCCAGCGGCTGGCGAGCACCTGCTCGCCGAAGCGGCTGATCACCATCTGCGCCGCCCGCGCCATGGGCACCGCCGCCTCCGAAGACTCCACCACCGAGCGCACGTGGCCAAGGATGTCCTCGATCAGCCGGTTGCGATCGGCGGGAGGGAGGAAGCGCGGCATGACCAGCATCGGCCGGCCCAGCTCGGGCACAGGCACGGCCTCGGACGACGGCGGCGCCTCGCCCTCGGCCACGAGCCCCACCCGCCAGGGATCGCCGTCCAGCATGGCCAGGTCCTGGCGCGTCTGGATCACTCCCATGGACATGTTGCGCAGACTGTTGAAGCCCAGCCAGTTGGTGCTGGAGGTGAACTCCGGGAACTCGCGGAAGATGGGCGGCAGCTCGGTGGCCATCAGCTCGCCGCTGGCGCTCGCCCGCTCGTAGACCTTGTCGGCGATCCGGCGCAGCAGCTCGCCCATCGCCGAAGTGGCGGAGGAGCCGTAGGCCGCACGGGTCGACTGGCCCGGCGTGGCGCCGATCGCGTCCTCCAGGAACATGTCCTGGTCGATCAGCAGGTCGCACGCCGCCTTGTAGGCCACCGAAGCCGGACCGATGGCGAGCACGGCACTGCGCCGGTCGTGCTTCGAGAGGCGCAGCAGCACGGGCGTGAAGTCGGCGTCGCCCGAGAGCAGGATGAACTCATCGAAGCGGGTGGGATGGCTCAGCGTGTCGAGGATGTCCATCACCATGTGGATGTCGGCGCTCGTCTTGCCGCCGCTGGTCAGAGGCGGGCAGTCCACCACCTCGAAGGCCGAGCGGGTGAAATAAGGACGGAAGCGGCCGAACTGCGAGGGATTGAGATAGCAGCGCCGGAAGAGGATCATCCGCCGGCGGTCGTCGTCGTAGTGATGGGAGAGCTTGTCCTGCAGCCAGAGCAGCCAGCGGCCGGGATCCGTGGCGAACTGCTCGGCGGCCACCGGATCCTCCCGTTGCAGGCCCAGATAGATGTTGTCGAAATCAACGAAGAGCGCGGACCGCAAGTGCGTCGGGCTCGGTTGTGAATCAGCCATTCAAGCCTCCAGACGAAAGTTTGAGCCGCGGGGCCTGGCATGGAGCCGGCGCCGCCGCCCGGGAAAGATATCAGGAGCGGCCTATAAAACGACCCCCGCTCCATCCCCTCCTCCTCAAGAACACGCCGGACCCGCCGTGCATTGCCTTTTCTGGAACTAAATCCTGGCCTCCCCCCTCTAATCAGTACAGGAGCGCTCCGAACTCCCCCCCGCCAGAGGGCGGGGGACAACCGAATCCGGGACCTGGAGGTGGACCATGTTCGAGCATTCCCTCATCGACCTTGAAGCCAAACCGAAACAGCCTGGCCGCCGGTGGCTGTCGCTGCCCGTTGCCGTGGGCCTTCACGTAGTGGGATTGAGCGCCTTCGCCTTCGCCAGCTACTGGAACGTGGGCACGGTGCCCGAGCCGCAGCTCAACGCCGCGTTCTTCGTCACCCTGCCGGCCCCGCCGCCTCCCGCGGGCGGCGGTGGAACCCCGCATCCACCGGCCCGGCAGGAGCGGACCACCCAGACGCCGGCCCCCACGAACCGGGTGGTGCAGCCGCAGGACGTGCCGGACCATCCGCCCACGACGCCCACGACGCCGACCTTCGAAGAGGTCGTCCCCGGTCCGCCCTCCGACGGCCCGACCGGTCCGGGCGGACCCTGCGTGGTCTGTCCTCCGGGTGACGGTCCTGTGGGTCCTGGCCCTGGCGGTCCTGGGGGCCCGGGCGTGCCCGGCGGCGACCCGGTCGACAGCCTGCCCATCCACTTCTCCGTGGGCATGACCCGGCCGGAAGTCATCCACCAGGTCCAGCCCCGCTACTCCGAGTTGGCCCGCCGGGCGGGAGTCCAGGGGACGGTGATCGTCGAAGCCGTGATCGACGAGCAGGGTGAGGTGACCAACGTGAGGGTGCTCCGCGGTCTGCCCATGAACCTCGACCACGCCGCCGTCGAAGCCATCCAACAGTGGCGCTTCAAGCCGGCGATGATGAACGGGCACCCGGTCAAGATCTACTACACGCTGACGGTGAACTTCACCATCCAGCGCTGAGCCCGATAATTTCATCGGAAAGAGCGGACCGATTCAGACGGATCGGTCCGCTCTGCTGCCAAGTCTCGGCATATCTTTCGCGACTTCATTGATGCCACCGGCCAGTTTACTTTGACCGAGCAAGAGATCCTGGTACTTTTCCAGAAGCGCGCCCACAACCCCTTGCTCCTCGCGGCAGGTTTCCCCAACTTGAATCCTAGACTACCCTGGCTTGGCGGAGAGCGTCTCCGGCTCCTCTTCGGGTAGGAAGCCCGTGGTGTTATGTCAATTGGCTAACGCTGTCGCCCTTTCAGGGCTGGATGCGGAGCTCGCCCCGCCCCGTCGTGTCCGCGAGAAAGTTCATCCATAGCCATGAGGCCTGATGCCCTCATTTCACTTTATCTTTTTAATCCGCTCCAAGAAAAGTGTTGCTTCCGGCGGCGCTTCTGGTGTATAGTCAATGGAACGCTGACAGAGAGGTGATGATGCGCCAAACTCCCCGTTCGAGACAATCGCCCAGAGCTCAGAGACCGCGCTCAGGGCGGCTGTGGAGACGGGCGGCGCGGGCTGACCGCCCTCATCGACAACTAGCCCGACCTTCCGGTCTGCGCCGCGACCGCCACCCAGCGGGTGGTCCTCGCGGTGATCGCCTCCTCCCGCCACGACCTCGTGATCGTCGATCTTTCGCTTGGGAACGACGATGGCTTGGCTTGCGGCCGTCAGCGATGACTCGGGAGATTCTTCACTCAGGCCTTGGCATGAATCTTACCGTGGAGAGCTCTCAACAGCGCCAACGTGGAGTTGGTGATCCAAGAGGATCTAGGAACTAAGAACGGGAAAACTCCCAGGAGGCACATGATGGAACTGGCAAGCTCGGCGGCGCAAGAATTCACTCGAAGGTAGTCGATGACCGGCGAAGATATGGACAGCCACTACACAATTCTTGTATCAAAATGGTTGGACTAGACTATCCCAATTCACCGGGTTTGTCTGTAGAAAAATTGCTCGATTTAGTCTAGGATTTTCTCCCGAAAAGGTGGGCGTCATAAAATTCTATTGGAGACCGCAAATGAATTCGAATACCGAAAGCTTCGGTCGCGGCCTGTTCCGCTTGGCTGTCCTGCTCACGATGTTCGGCCTGTCGCCGAGCCTCGCAAACGCGCAGGCCTGCACGCCGCAAGACCGCGATTGTGATGGAATACCGGATCAGCTCGAGCGTACGCTGCTTGAGGTCTACCGCCCCTATTTCCGCTTCTCCCGCGACAATGGCGATAATGAAACATTCCGTCCAACTGATGTCGGCACCTACTTGCGCAGCTCCGATATCGATGGCTCCGGTGATGAGGGCGGTAAAGTTCTGGTTTCGCGCGGCGCGATGGCGCAAAACCCTTGGCAGGTCAGCTCACTGACAATCGGCGGCGTCTCTTCCAACATTGTCCAGAAGGGGTCGAAGACGAAGATTTACATCAATCCCGACGACAGTGTCGCCCGCCGCGGCGCGCCCTGGCCGCAGGCGCTGGCATCAAAGCGCGTCGGGCTTTATGGGCATGTCGTTCCGATCTATCTGGCGCCGGGCCAGGCATATAACCGCACGGTGGTGCCTTCCGGATCGGATATTTCCAAGCCGCGCTATTATAAGGTCGAGTATTGGCAATTCTTCGGCTATAGCAGCAACAACAAGACGGCCAATGTAGGCGATCACGAAGGCGATTGGGACACCGTCCAGATCATCGTCGCGCCGGCCAATATAGGCGCCAATATTCCAGCCCAGATCAAGACCGTGCTGTATTATGCGCACGGCAAGGAAATGGGCTTCGATATGGCGGCAAAGACTGGCTCGGTCCTCATGGAAGGCGGAATGGTGACCGAATATCGCGGCAGCAATTACAGCCAGCCAGTTCCCAATCTCCACGACGACAGTTTCACCGAGGATAAGGCGCGCAACCACGTGCTGCGCATGTACAAGGATCCGGCAACCGGCGGCTTCACACACCCTGTGGTGTTCGTGGAGCATGGCGGACACGAATTTTGGCCGAGTCCCTATTGGGAGATGTATGGCGCGCAGAAGCATGGCGGCGATGACACCGCCGATTCCTATCTTGCCGCAACGCCGCCCAATCTCGGCGAGGTCGAACATCCGCTGACGGAGGAATCCTTTGCGGCGGCGATCGTCCAGTTCAACGGCTATTGGGGGACTTATAGCAGCTCCTTGCCGGGCATTTTTTCAAACAATCCTCCGCCTGGACCGCCGCTCCATTTTGAATGGACCTATCCAGTGAACAGCTCGGTGCGCTGGCAGCTCCGGGGCCTGGAATATTGAGGCGCGCGCCGGGCTTGCCCCGGCGATGGCGCAAGAGAGGGGATATGGATAAATGGGGACCGCTGATTGGCCTTGCAATTCGAGGTGCACGGCTAACTCAGAGATGCACGCGAGCGCAAAGAGAGCGCCGCGTGATCTTTTCGTCTGGCGACACGCGAGAAATGTGAGGGCCGGAACTGAACGATCTTGCCTTCGAGTTCCCTCGATGTGGACTTCACTGTTTTGGCGGCGGTGGCCTTGGTGGGGACGGTGCAGAACGCCGAGGACCATCTTTCGTAGTGGCCTTTGGAGGATGAGACTTCGAGGAGCTGCGGTGGCCTGCATGGGCCGCACGCTTAGCTCCTCAGCGTTGGTCGTCGCTACCATACTGACTTGAAATGGAGGCAATCATGGGTGTCAATCTCGTTACACGCGTCCGCAACTTTGCGATCAGCACACAGACCTTCTCCGCCAACGATCATGACGTGCAGGACGGCTGCGTGACGCCTGGCACGCATCGGATCATGCGTTTCGATTTTCTTTCCTACAACGCCGGCAACTCCGATCTGGTTATCGGTAGTCCGGCGTCGCGTCCCGACCTGTTCGTCTGGTCAGCCGGCCACGGCCACTATCACCTGCGCGACTTCAACGAATTCCTGCTTTTCAATCCGCAAGGCGGCCTCGCAACCATCGGCTACAAGCAGGCCTTTTGCGCCATCGATATCGAACGAATCAGTCCGAATGCGAGCGCATCCGGACGCTTCCACGATTGCAATAACGATCAAGGCATTTCATCGGGATGGGCCGATGTGTACAACTGGGGTCTGCCATGTCAGTACATCGTGATCGACAACGTGCCCAATGGCGACTACACGCTGCAATCCACGACAAACGCCAAGCATGTGGTCGGCGAAGACTGTTTCGGCGATAACACGGAATGGACCGGCCTACGTATTCAGGGCAACGCCGTTACGGAAGTTACACCGCCTTGGATTCCCGAGGATCGCATTGCGTTCAATCGGGCCAATCTGACAGTCGCCCAATTTGGTGGACGATGGAAGGTCGTGGAAGGCAACCACTGGATGATCGACACTGGCAGCAGCAAGGCCGAGGCCGACCGCATCCTGGAAATAATCAAGCACTACAAGCTGGCCTGGATGTGTTTTGTTGGCCGACCCAGCTGTGGCGATGTGCGGCCGATGATGTACTGGCTTACCGACGCCGGCGCAGCGCCAAGTGGCAATTTGGCTGGAGAAGATCGTATCCCGTTCGATCCCGACCACTTGGCCGTGATCGAGGTGGGTGGGCGCTGGAAAGTCGCCGAGGGAGCGCACTGGTTGCTCGACTTCGGTGCGGGCCATGGCAACGCGGTGGCGGCGTTGCATTTCATTCGCAAGCACCGGTTCAACGAGATGTGCTTCGTTGGCCGGCCAGATCCGTCGATGACGTACTTCAAGCGCCGCCGCGGCGCGCTTGGCCGCTTTGAGTTCATGGACCCACGCGTGCTTGAAGCGACGATCGATCCGCCGCTCTGGCGGCACCACCAACGCGACTTGGTCGCTCTCGTCGAGACGATCGTCGATCTGTCGGCTCGCCCCGTCGGCGATTGCGACGACCCGCTCGCAAAGGCAGGCATCCGAGTCGAAGCGGCGGGCAAGGATCTATACGTCCCGCGCATCATTGAGCAATCGGGCATACGGGGACTGGCGCTCCGCGGCAAGTACGAGATGCAACTGCCGAAGACCGTCGAACAGGTCGATATCCTGATCGCGCACTTCGGCCGCCCGCCGACGCTGACTGCCAAGGGCAAGGAGGAAGTGACGGCGGTTGCCGACGAGCGCCCGCGGCAGGTTGAATTGCTTCGGTTGCTGGGTAGCGGGCTGAATCGGATCAGCGTCGAGGCTCCAGACGACACGATATTGGTTCAGATCGGTTTTCCGGGTCACACGCGTGACGGCAAGGCTGGTGCGTCGGCGAAGGTGAAACGAGAGAAAGGGTAGTCCTCTTCGTTCGGAGCCGCAAAAGACCCTGGCTCTTCAGTCGGTTTCGCCGCTGAGAATCGCCTGCACCATGTGGACTCCGGGCCAGTCCGAGAGGCGTGCGACCCGGCGGAGGGTGGTGCCGGCTCGGCGGGCGGCGCGGCTGGACCCGATGAAGACTCTGCGCGCGGAGTGACGAGGGCGCGTAGCGCCTCGAGCGCGTGCGTCGGCGAGGAGAGGAATTGTCCGAGCCGCTGACCGGTTGCTTATGGCGGCGACGTGCTCGAGGCGCAGGGCGGTCCCCACGTTCTTCACTGCTGCCGGCCCGCGAGAACCACTTGAGGGCTCGCGAGTACTCACTTGGAAACGGGCTCCGCCCGGACTGATGAGGTGATTTGGGTGAGATCCATCCTCCTGGCAGTATTGATCGCAGTTTCCGTGGTCGCCCAGGCGAGCACGCTGAGTCCCCGGCCGACGCTCGACGGTCGCCTGGTGACACCGGCCCGCCTCGTGGAGCGGCTCGGCGAGCGCGCCGGTGGCGAGGTGATCCTGGAGAATCTTCCGTTCGCAACCGGGGAGCTGAGCCTGAGACTTCACCGGCTCGACCTCTTTGCGGCGGGCTTCCGGCTGGTCGTCGGAGGCGAGCGCCAGCCATCGCTCGACCCCGCCCGCTACCTGGTGCTTGCTGGAGAGGCGGCGCAACACCCTGGCTCGCTCGCCGTCCTGGTGTTCGATCGACGACTCGGCGCAGGCAGCGGCGTGGTGAGGTGGGAGGATGAGGCGTGGGCGGTCGAGGTGGCCGGCGGGCAGGAGGACCTACCCCTCGCGTCGATCTGGCAGGCCCGCCGCGTCGCCGTCGAGAGCGAGCTGCCGCTCGGGTCCGACATGGTCTTCGCATCGACGGCGGAGTCACCGGCAAAGGCCGCGCGGCCGCGGGTCGTCCCGGCACCCGGCAGCGAGTACGCCGCGTCCCTCGTCGTCGACAGCGACCACGAGTTCTTCCTACGGATGGGCTCGGAGGACCGCGCGCTCACCTTCGTGACCCAGGTGATCGCTGCCTCCTCGGAGCTCTTCCACCGCCAGGTCGGGGTGAGCCTGACCATCCAGGAGGTCATCCTCTATCCGTCGGCGGATGACCCCTGGGAGGCTCCGAACCCCCACCAGTGCGGGTCGCTTCAGGTGCTGAGGGAGTTCGGCGAGTGGTACCAGGCGCACCGGCCGGTCGCGCAGTTCCCGCGCGCCGCCGCGATCCTCTTCACCGGCAAGCAGGCAGATTGCGGCGGCCAGGCGGTCATCGGTGGCCTCTGCTCGCAGGTTCGCCACGAGGACCTCGGCTACGGCACCTTCGTCGTCTCGTCGAACGATGTGGCCTCGCACCAGCAGTCGGCGGCCCACGAGGTGGGGCACCTCCTCGGCTCCGTGCACACCCACTGCTACCAGCCGCCGATCGACGTCTGCAGTGCCGTCGAGGCAGATCGCGGATGCTACGACGGCCCTACCGATTCCCCCCCGACGGTGGGTCGCTGATGAGCTACTGCTCCAACCGCGTCTTCTCGCTCGGCGAGGCCGGCCGCTACGGGGACCGTAGCGAGCGCGTGCTGCAGGCGATCGGTACGCAGCTGGCACAGGTGGCGCCCTCCTGTCTGGAGCGCACCAACGACCCCTACGCGCTTCGTCTGGAGGTGGCCGGGCGGACCGTCACCCTCGCGTGGGACGACCTCTTCCAGGGCGAGAAACGCTGGGAAGTCGAGCAGCGGCAGCGCAACGGCAAGTTCAAGCGTGTCCGCTCGCTGCCGGCCGGCTCCACCGGCGTTGCCCTCTCCGGCCAGAAGTCCGGACCAACGGCGTTCAGGGTGCGCGCTCTGGTCGGCCGGGACATCGCCGAGTACTCGGCGGTGGTCGAGATCACGGTTCCCTAAAGCGATCGTTCCCTGATGAGACCCTGCGGGGTCGCGTGGATTCGATTCAGCGTCGCGCTGGATCGATCCGGAATTCTGGGAAGCGTTCCACGTCGCACGAAACCGCTCCAGAAAATTTGGAACGTTCGCCGGCCCGGACGCGCCGGATCGAGCAGGAATCCGAAAAAGCGCGAGGCTGCGTCGTTGCTCGTAAGGATATCCCAGGATCGATGCTGTGAATCGGATAGGTGCTCATCTCGACCTCCTGAATCTCCGGCACCATGCCGGTGACCAAGACGGTTACTCGGAGAGCTGCGCCTTCTCAATTCCCCCGGAGGTAAGTGTACCTCCGGTGCGGCCGGGGCTCCAGATGGCGTAGGATGCGCCCGAGGTGTTCATGGACCCGGTGACCTTGGAAGTCCTCATCGAGCGGAAGCACCCCGACATGGCGGCGTTCGTCGTCGTGCCGGCGCCGGCGGTGGCTGCCTGGGGCCTTTCGGAGACGACGACCGTCGAGGGAACCCTCGATGGCATCCCTCTCGGACGCCGATCGCTTCAGCGGTGGGACGACGATTGCTGGTTCGTCGAGCTTCCGGAAAGAGACGCTCGGGGCGGCTGGCAAAGCGCCTGGTGAGCAGGCTACGCTCGCGATCTCGATCGCATCCCCGGAGCTCCCCCGCTGAGCTCCAGGCGCTGATCGACAGCGTACCCGAGGCCCGCGCCCGCTGGGAGGCCCATACCCGCCCCCAGCAGCGTATGCTGCGGGAAGAGATCCTCGCAGCGAAGTCGCCCGCTGCGCGTGAACGCCGCGCGCGCCGTGCCTTGTTTCCTCCCGAGCGCCCGCGTCCTGCGCGAGTGGCCGGGTTGGGGCCGTCGCCGCAGCGCGTCGTGTTGCGGATCATCGGCCGGCACCTGCCGGGCACCACCTGCGGCCCCTACCGTGACATTCGTGTGGGCCTGGCGCAAAAGGTCGGGTGCGATCCGCAGGACACCATCCTCGCGGACCTGCGGGAGGCGAAATGGGAGACGCAAATCGAGGTCTGCGAAAAGGACGGCGTGCCCGCCTTCCACGGCCCGGCCGTCAACGGCCCCCCCGGTGAACGCTTCGTCTATCTCACGTGGACGGGACGTAAGGGTGCAGGTCCCCAGGCGATGTTCCGGCGGGCGAAGCTTCGCCTCGATGCCGTTCCGTCCGAAGTGCTCGCAAAGGCGCTCCAGTCTGGCTTGCTGGTCGGAGAGCTCGAGCTCTCCGACCCCGATGGAATGCCGGTCTGCGCCTCAGTGCGCCCGCCGGCCATCCAGTGGTCGGCCTGAGACCAAGGATGCCAACCCCATGGCCGACTTAGCAATTTCAGGCCGCACCCGACACTCCGCCAGAGCGCAAGACGACAGGGGCCTGGCAGGCAGAGCGCGCCCGGATCGCGGCGTTTGCAGCAGATTGCAATGTGCGTTGCTGGGCGGCTTGCTGATGATCGTTGCGGCGTCGAGCGAAGCTCAGCCCGCGGTCAAACAGGTCCTGATGCTGCAATCGCTGAACCGCGGCAACCTGGCTCTCGATCACTTCACCGGCAACTTCCGCGTCAGCCTGGACCAGCGCGCCGGGAAACCCGTGAACGTCGTTCAGGTCGTCGTGGGCCCGACAGGGTTTGTCGGCGCGCCCGAACAAGCCGTCGTCGACTACATCCGATCCATTTACGCCGATCGTCCGCCCCCGGACCTCGTCATGACCGTCGGCGGCCCCGCAGCTGTATTCGCGCGCAAGCATCGGCGGCAGCTTTTCCCCGAGACGCCGCTCCTTTTCGCTTCCGTGGACCAGCGATACCTGCGCGGCGCGCCGCTGGGCGAGAACGAGACCGCGGTCGCGGTCGTCAACGATTTTCCTCGCCTGATCGATGACATCCTGCGGGTACTGCCCGAGACCCGGCAGGTCTTCATGGTGATCGGGTCCGGAGCCCTCGGCCGGTTCTGGCGCCGAGAGCTCGAGGCCGAGTTCGCACGATTTCGCGATCGCGTGACATTCGTCTGGTCCGACGAGCTGTCCCTGTCAGATATCCTGCGCCGCGTCGCGAGCCTTCCAAGCCACTCGGCGATCGTCTATCTGACCTTCGGCACGGACGCGCAGGGCGGGGCGTACGCGGACGAGCAAGTGCTCGCCGACCTTCACGCCACGGCGAATGCCCCCATGTTCGGAGCGCTCAGCTCACTGTTCGGCCATGGAATTGTCGGTGGGTCGATGATGTCCATTGGCGACCTTGCTCGCAACACGGCCGACGTGGCCAGTCAAATCCTGAACGGCGCGCCACCTGGCAAGCCTCAGAGCTCCGCCCCAATCGCCGGGTCAACCGATATTCGACTGGCGCGAGTTGCAGCGGTGGGGCATCCCCGAGAGTCGGTTGCCGCCTGGCAGCGTCGTGCAGTTTCGTGGCCCGAGCCTGTGGGATGAATACAGGCTCGCAGTTCTGACCGCGGTCGGCGTGCTGATTTTCCAATCGCTCCTGATCGCGTGGCTCCTGTACGAGCGCCGCGCACGGCAGCGCGCGGAGATCGACAGCCGCCGGAACCTGGCTCTCGCCGCCGACGCCAATCGCCGCGAGACGATCTCGGCGCTGACTTCTTCGATAGGACATGAGCTCGGGCAACCTCTCAGCTGCGATTGTGTACAACGCCCAGGCGCTTCAGATGATGGTCACAGCCAACCGGGCGGCGCCCGACGCGACAGGGGAGATCCTGGCCGATATCCAGGCGGAAGCCGTCCTCGCCACACAGATCATCGAACGCCATCGGACAATGCTCCGCAGCCATCAACTGGACAAGAAGCCGATCGACCTCCACTCCGTGATCGATGAAAGCCTCGCCCTCGTCGCCCACGACATGAGGGCGCGGCAGATCGAGGCGACCCTCGATCTGTCTTCGACTCCTTGCGTCATCGACGGCGATCAGGTGCTCTTGGAGCAGGTACTCGTCAACCTGGTAAGGAACGCCATGGACGCGCTGGCGGAGACGCCGCCGGCGAGGCGTCACATCACGATACGAAGCGCGGTCACGGCCGCCGACGTCGAAGTCTCAGTGTGTGACACTGGAACGGGTTTGCCGGCGGAAATCATCGGCACGCTGTTCACACCCTTCGTTACGACAAAACCGCATGGCCTCGGGATAGGCCTGGCGATCGCACAGAGGATCGTCGACGCTCATGGCGGGACCATCGGTGCCCACGAGAATCTCGACGGGGGGGCGACATTCACTGTCACGCTGCCCCGCAGCGCAACGCCCAAGCTCCTCTCAGAACGGCTGAGAGATTGATGATGCCCAGCCGACTCCGCGTGCTCATTATGGACGACCCCTGGCTTCGACATCGCGTTCACGCAGCTCACGCCATGCGCACCGTCGTCAGGCGGTGCGGCGGGAGCGGGCCAGAGCCAGCCCGCCGAGGACCGTGGCGATCAGCCCCAACACCAGGGCCATGGCGCCACCGACTACTCCGTTGCCGGTGCCGGGACCACCGTTGGCGACGGCCAAAACCAGCCCGCCGTTGACGCCGCCGATGAGCCCCGCCGCCAGGGCCGCGATGGCTCCGAGTCGCCCGGAGGCAGTGCCGAAACGGCTGGCGGGGCGGGCGAGAGCCAGCCCACCGATCACCACGCCGACCAGCGCCAGCACAACGACCGTGGTGGCCCAGAATCGCCTGGAGGTCAGGCCGTAAACCGTGGTGGCGGCTGGCTCGGAAACGTGCGCGGCGACCAGCACGGCATGCACGAGCACCCCGAACAGCGCGGCTGCAGCCAGGGCCGCGAGAATAAGAGCGAAGGTTCGTTTCATAGATGAGTTTCCGTATTGGAACGTTCCATTCCTGCTCGAGCTTGTCGATCCCGTTCCGCCGTGTCCATCTGAGACATGCCGCTCCTCCTGTCTCCAACGGTGAGACCGGATAGGGCTTCGGAACGTGACATCACTGCCCCTTTTGAATGCGAGGGCCGCTGTCGGCGGGTTCTTCCGGCAGCCGGCCGGCCCCTGTCTTCGCCCTATTCTACTCCTGTCGCCCTTGCCCAAGTCCAGCGGGAGACCGGCCGGCGCCGCTCGTCGTCCTGCTCTTCCGGTGTTCCTCGCTGCCCAGCCCAAGGTGCCAGTGTCTTCCTGAGGTCGGCCGAGGAGCTCGCGGCCGGCTGGAGGTGGGGAAACACCGGAGTCCGGCGAACCCGCGCCGTAAAGGACCTTGGCCCTTCACTCGCGGCGTGGAAGGCCGCAGGTGAACGCCACAGCGATTGTCAGGCGTCAACCCCCTGAACCGAGGGCATGCCTTGTGCTCGAAACCCTTCCTCCTCTCTCCATTGCCGCGACCAGATTCTTGGATCCCGAGCCCCACCGGGAGATGGTTTTGAGGGCTTCAGTGAATGGGACGTCCAGGGGATGCACTCGGCTCGGGTCGAGAATGTAGACGGCACCGGCGAGTGGCGTCGGAATAGAGGGCACAAAGACTGTGTAACGCCCGTCCTCGAGCTCCTCGATGATGAAGGCCGGGAGAAGGCCCTCGTCACTTTCGAACAACGCTGGCTTCCAGGCGTTCTCGCGGCTCTCTCCCGCGATCTGCTGGGTGAGGCTCCGGATGAGCGCGTAGCCCGGGATTCTCTCGAAGAAGGTTTTTTCGATCTTGTCGCGGACCGCCTGTCCTGCCCGAATGCGGACGGCGACGCCGGCAAGGAAGCAGACGAACAGTACGAGAAGAAGGGACAGCGCCGTCTCAGCAGGTACCGAGTCTGGCAACAGCCGGGCGATTGGGCGCACGAGGCCCACGACCGATTTCATTCCCTTGAGCAGCAGCAGGATGGCGAGGTAGAGCGGAACAATGATGAGCAGGCCGGACAAGAGCGCTCGTGTGGTGAACACTATTGCTTGTTTCATAATTACTTCTTATTGAGGTCGTCGTCCTTGGAGTACTTCGTACCTTGCAGGGTCAACTGCAGGGCGAGACCCTTCTTGGTGATCTGGTAGACCCAGACACCCGGAGCCACCTGGATGGCTCCCGAGTAAGCTGCGCCCGAACCAGCCGTCTTTGCCGCGGCGTCTGTTTGCGCACCAGCCGCCCAGCCGGAGTTGAGAAACTGTCCCAGCGCCTTTGCGTCCTCGAACACAAAGATCACTCGATAGTCCTTCACTCCCACCCCCAGGCCGACACCGGCTGAAATCATCTTCATAAAAGTTTCCTGCTTGGTCTTGGAATCGACAGCAATGCCGGCGCCACGTGCCGTGCTCAGCAGCAACAGATTGGTGCCCATGTTGTTGAATACGGCGTATCCGGCTGATTTCTGGACCCCCGCCCGAGCATTGGGTTGAAGCTTGTACAGATCTTCGAGGGTTTGGGCTGCCATCTTGCGAGACTTTTCCCGTTCCTGCTCGGGTGTATCCTTGGCGCTCAGGATAACTGCAATCAGCAGGCCGACGGTGAAAAACTGAACGATCATCCTTGGCTTCATGATTGGCCTCCGTTTCTTCCTCCACCCCTTGGCGAATGCTTGGCGGGTTCGCCTCAGCGAGCGGCCTGCTTCGCTCCCGCCCGCTCCGGCGGCACCAGCCTATGCCGGCGTGCCGGGCGGTGAGAATTGGACCTTGGTCCAACGAAAGGGGGCGCTGCCGGCGTGTACAACATTTGCCAGGTTCAGCCATCGTGCTAAACTTACGGCCCGTGAGCCGCACCGTCGAGGAGAGGAACCGCCGATTGCTTCGCGCGCGCGACGCGATGGATCGTGGCTACGCCGAGCCGCTCGACATCGCCACGCTGGCCCGGATCGCCCACGTCTCCGAAGCGCACTTCATCCGGACCTTCCGTGCGACGTTCGGCGAGACGCCGCACCGCTACCTCCAGCGTCGCCGGGTCGAGCGCTCGATGTTCCTGCTGCGGGAGAGCGACCGCAGTATCACCGACATCTGTCTCGACGTCGGATTTACCAGCCTCGGTACGTTCAGCCGCACGTTCCGCGAGATCGTCGGCCAGTCGCCGCTCGCTTTCCGCCGCAGCAGCGCGCCGGTGGCGGGCGCGGTCCCCACCTGCTTCACGATGGCGTGGACGCGACCGAGCAGTTTCGGAGAAGCGGGCCGGCGAACGCCCATGGTAAAGTCGGTGCCATGATGAATTTCAACGCGATCACCCACGCGCACGTCTGGGTCCTCGATCACCAGGAGGCGCTCGACTTCTACGTCGGGAAGCTCGGGCTGGAGGTCAGGGCCGACTACACCCAGGGGGGCTTCCGCTGGCTGACCGTCGGCGTCGCCGGCGAGCCGCTCCCCGAGATCGTGCTCGACGTCCCTGGGCCGCCGGTGATGGACGAGAAGACCGCCGAGCAGGTTCGGGAGCTCGTCACGAAGGGCGCAACCGGGGTCGTCATGGTGCTCCGCACCGACGACTGCTTCGGCACCTACGAGCGGCTCCGCGCCAAGGGCGTCGAGTTCACGCAGGAGGCGATCGACCACGGCTACGGGGTCGACTGCGGCCTGCGCGACCCGTTCGGCAACCAGATCCGCATCCTGCAACCGAAGGGCTGACGATCATGAACCAAAGCACCAAACGTTCGATTCTTCGCTGGATTCACCTCACCCTTGCCATTCCGATCCTCGGTTATATCTATAGTCCGTTCAAAGACATTCCACAGTACGCCCCCGCGGTTCGGTTCGTCTTCCTTCCCATCCTTGTCCTTACGGGACTTTGGATGTGGAAAGGCCATGTCGTGCGACGACTTTTTTCGAAAAGATCGACCCTGACAGAGGAGAAACGGGCATGAAGAAGAGCGGGCCGCAGACAAGCAAGTCTCCTTCTCAACTGATCGACGGGAGAATCGAGGAGCTGGACGACTGGCGGGGCAAGATGCTCAGCCGGCTCCGTACCTTGATCAAGGAAGCCGATCCCGAAGTCGTCGAGGAATGGAAGTGGAACGTTCCGGTGTGGTCGCACGACGGAATCATCTGCACCGGCGAGACCTACAAGAAGGCCGTGAAGTTGACCTTCGCCAAAGGGGCGGCGCTAAGCGATCCTTCGGGCCTCTTCAACTCCAGTCTTGACGGGAACACCAGGCGTGCCATCGACTTCCACGAGGGCGAGACGATCGACGAGGAGGCGTTGAAGACTCTCGTTCGCGCCGCCGTGACCCTGAACAAGTCCACAGCCTAAAGCTGATCCCTCATCACCCCGGCCCTCTTCTCCCAGCCTCCCCCCCTTCCGCCGGGAGAAGAGGGAGAGGTTTGTCTAAGAAAAAGCAAGGACAAGCTGTCTTAGCCCTCTCTCTCCCGGCGGAAGGGGGGGAGGCTGGGAGAGAGAGGGTTGGGAGAGTGAGGGTTCGCCCCGAAGGGGCGCTGTAGATGTAAGACCTTGGTCCAATTCCCTCGCGAGTGACTCGCTGGCATCGTCTGCAAGGGGAGACCCATGTGAGATGCCAAGTCATAGTGCTCGTGCTCGCTCTGGCGGCGACTCCGGCCCTGGGCGACGTGCTGTTCCTCAAGGGCGGCGGCAAGGTCACGGGCGAGATCGTCAACCAGACGGAGACGGCGGTGACCGTCGACATCGGCGGGGGGAAGATGACCGTCCCGAAGTCGTCCGTGGTGCGGGTGGAGAAGAGCGTCTCGCCGCTGCAGGAGTACCGCGCGCATGCCGCGAGCCTCGCGCCTGAGGACCTCGAGGGCTGGAGGGATCTGGGCCGCTGGGCAGCGAGCCAAGGGCTCGCGACGCAGGCTCGCGAGGCCTTCAGCAAGGTGAAGGCCATCGTGCCCAACGATCCGGAGGCGAATCACGCGCTCGGCCTGGTGCTGCTCGACGGCCACTGGGTCACCGAGAAGGAGAGCTTCATCGCCCACGGTTTCGTGCAGTTCGAGGGCGAATGGATGATGCCGGCAGAAAGGCAGGCGATCCTGGAGGAGCGGCAGGCCAGCGCGGAGGCGGACCGTCAGGCGCTGGAAGCCCAGATCCAGGCCGACCAGGCTGAGCAGGATGCGCGGGCTGAGCAGAAGGCGAGCGAAGCCGAGGAGCGCGACATCTGGAGCGGACCCCTGGATCAGTACCGGTCCGACTGGAACCAGGGAATCTATGGCTACGGACCGACTTACTGGCCCACGCAGCCGGTGAATCTCCCAGCACCGGCGACGCGGCCGGCAAGGAGGCGGGAATGAGGGGCCTTTCCGCGGCAGGACGGTCGCTCTGGGTGCTCGCCCTCCTCGGCGCCCTCTTCACGGCGTGCTCGCCTTCGTCATCCTCATCGCCTTCCTCGCCGCCTTCGGTGGACGAGATCATCGCCGCGCATCTCGCGGCCCGCGGCGGCAAGGACCGTATCCAGGCGCTACGCTCGATCCGCGAGACCGGAACGGTGACCGCGAGCGACGGGCGGGTCGCACGCGTCGTCCGCGAGATCCTGCGCCCGGGGCTCTTCCGGCTCGAGTTTTCCTACCAGGGAACGACAAGCGTCTTCGCGAACGACGGCAAGGCCGGCTGGCAGGTCGCGCCCCTGCAGGGCCAGTTCGAGCCCCGGGCGATGCCGCCTGAGGCCGACTCGGCGGGGGGAGCCGACCAGCGGGACATCGAGGGGCCGCTCGTCGACTGGAGGAAGAAGGGGCATGTCGTCGAGCTCGTCGGCCGCGAATCGATCGCCGGCGCGCAGACCGACAAGCTCAAGGTGGTGCTGCGGGACGGTGTGGTGCGCTACGACTACGTGGATGTCACGTCGCACATGATCGTGCGTTCCGACGTCTCGCGGTTGGTCCGGGGGCATCGCGTGGAGCTGCAGAGCACCTTCTCGGACTTCCGGAAGGTCTCCGGAATCGTCTTCCCGCACCTCATCGAATTCCGCGTCAAGGACCGGCCGCAGATCCTGAAGGTCGTCGTCGAGCGGATCGAGCTCAACCCGGAGCTCGACCCGGCGAGCTTCCGGATGCCGAGCTAGAGCTTGCGGAACCTCTGATCGCCGTCTCGCCCTCCCGTCGGGAGATCCCAACGGCTTTGGGAGGCCCAACCACGCGTTCCTGCGAGGTCGCAACGGCAGATTGCGAGGTCGTATTGTCGCACCTCTCACCCCTCGTCCTTCAGCGCGATGGCACACGAAATGAAATCCGGCCATGTGCACTATCTTATGTGTGAGAGTGCAGGAAGGCCGCGGGAGGTCTCTTACGGCTTCCCGCTCGTTCACCCAGCGCGCAAGGTCGTCAGTGCTTCGGCGACCGCGCTCTATCCTGGAAGGAGACTCTATGTCACGGAAGATTTTCGCGCTGTTCGCCGTACTCGTCCTCGCCGGCGCGGCCGCCTGGGCCAAGCCGCCGATCTACGTCAGCTTCGCCTCGGACGACTACCACGAGGGCCCGACCTTCACCGGCCTTGGCGCCGAGATCCACGGCAAGGCGCGGGTCGACCTGATGCTCGACCAGCAGGGTGACGGCGAGGGTGGGGTGGTGGTCTTCCCGAGCTGGTTCGCCTTCGAGGCCAAGATCGTCAATTACAAGGTGATCCCCTGGGGCGCCAACTTCCTCCACATCTGGGACTTGAGCGGCAGCTTCAGCTTCAACCACTACGATGTCCTCCTCGGCAGCCCCTTCCTGCTGGGGACGAAGTTCGAGACCGCCTTATTGACCAGCCTCTCCCCGAGCGCGACCCAGGCAGGAGAGACGATGACTCTGCAGGACTCGCAGTCCGCCGACGCCAACGTGGTGTTCCAGGACGGCGGTCCGTTCGAGGCGGTGGTCAACCTGGTCTATCCCGACAACTACATCGGCGTGGGCTCGGGCTTCGCCTTCACCTTCACCCACGTGCGGGTCGGCGACTTCGGGACCACGCCGCCGAACCTCTCCAGCGGCCAGTTCAAGGATGAGTTCAAGGCCGAGGGCAGCTTCTCGGGCGAGGGTGGAAACGGGTAACCAGCCGGGCCGCAACGGTGGCCGGCGGCGCCGCATGGCAGGCGAAAAAGGCTTCCAAATCGCCGCCGCCACCCTGCAGGCTGGTCCCTTCGAGAAACACGCTGACGGATTCCTGCCGTATAATCGCCGGCATGACATTCCTGGAGTCAATTCGAGTCTGTTTTAAGAAGTACTCAGATTTCAGTGGGACTGCGTCGAGATCCGAATACTGGTGGTTCGTCCTCTTCCTGGTTCTCGCAGGAGCGGCGGCATCCGTGGCTACTCCCACCTCACTCCCGGCGGGTTCCCTCGGCACGGTATTTTCCCTCGCCACACTTCTCCCATTGCTCGCCGCTGGTGCTCGCAGGCTGCACGACACTGGGCGCAGTGGCTGGTTGCAGCTTTTCGGTCTCGTTCCCGTGGCGGGCATCGTCGTTCTGATCGTCTTTCTGGCGCAGGAGAGGAAGGAAGGGGCAGTTGTTCGCGAGGCAAGGGACGAGCCTGCAACTGGGGTCTGACAGCTCACTTTTTCGGGTACGATAATCGGCATGGAGCTGAAGCGGTGGGCGTTCGTGGCGGAGCTCGGCGCGGCGGTGAGCACGGGCTTCGGCGGGCGTGCCCTGCGCGCTTTCCTGGTGTGTACATTGCTCGCCGCCGCTACGGCGAGCGCTCAGGATCTCGAGCCGCGCGCCTACTCGTACGTCCCCACCGGGGTGGACTTCCTGGTCGTGGGCTACGGCTACACCGAGGGCTCGGTCGCGACCGATCCGGCCCTGCCGATCACAGACGCGAAGCTCGCTCAGTCGACCTCGCTGCTGGCCTGGTCGCGCTCGTTCGGCCTGTTGGGACGCGTCGCCAAGGTCGACGTGATCGTGCCCTACTCATGGCTCTCGGGCAGCGCACGGGTCGCCGGCGAGGAGATCGAGCGCCACGTCTCGGGGCTCGGAGATCCTCGCCTGCGCCTGACCTGGATCTTCCACGGAGCGCCCGCGCTCTCGCCCGAGGAGCGGAGGCGCCAGCCCGGGGACCTGGTGGTCGGCGCGAGCGTGCAGGTCATGGCTCCCGCCGGCCAGTACAACGACGAGCGCGTGGTGAACCTCGGAACGAACCGCTGGGCGGTGAAGCCGGAGCTCGGGATGTCGAAGGCCTGGGGACCGGTCTCCCTCGAGCTCGCCTCGGCGGTGACGCTCTTCCAGGACAACGGCGACTTTCTCGGCCAGACGCGCGAGCAGGATCCGCTCTACGCGTTCCAGGCGCATCTCGTCTACAGCTTCCGCCGTGCGCTCTGGGCGGCGCTCGACGGGACCTACTACCTCGGTGGACGCACGCGCGTCGGCGGCATCCGCAACGACGACCTGCAGCGCAGCACGCGCACCGGAGTGACCTTCTCGATGCCGCTCAGCGCACGCCAATCCCTCAAGCTCTACGCGAGCACGGGCGTCTCGACGCGCATCGGCGGGGACTGGGACACCGTCGGCCTCGCCTGGCAGATCCGCCGGGGCGGACCCTGAGACTCCCGGCCCCGACGCGATCGGCGAATCTCGATGATGATCGATCTGCAGCTTGCTTCGAAGATGGCCTTGGTCAACGGCCACAACTAGCTTTGCCGTGCTGAAGGGGCAAAACTACTCCGGGGCCATGGCCCGTCCTGCGCCAAAGATCTATCCATCACCCGGTTGACAATACCAACAGTTAGGCTAAAATGCAAAGCTCTTTATAGGAGTGCTGCATCATGAAGAAAAGACTCGCGATCGTAGGGATTGTCGTCCTGGCCGGCATGTTCGCACAGATCACGGCGGCTCAACCCGGGCTCGTGATCAAGGCCAAAGGGAAAGCCGTCAAGGACAGCTACATCGTAATCTTCAACCGGGGGCGCGTGGCGAGCGAGCTCGCCAACGAGCTCGCCGTCGTCCACGGCGGCAAGCTCAAGCATGTCTACCGTCATGCCCTTCAGGGCGCCGCGTATGAGATGACCGCGGCGCAGGCAGAAGCCATGGCCAGGAATCCCTGGGTCGCCTCGGTCGAAGAGGACTTCGAGCTCACCATAGTCGGCGACCAGGCCAATCCCCCCTCCTGGGGCCTCGATCGCATTGACCAGCGGAACCTGCCGCTCAACAACAACTACCACTATGACTACAACGGCACCGGCGTGCGGGTCTACGTCCTCGATACCGGCATCCGCACCACCCATACCAACTTCGGCGGCCGGGCCTCCTGGGCCACGAACTGCACGGCGGAAGCGTCGAGCGACATCTACGGCCACGGCACCCATGTCGCCGGCATCATCGGCAGCGCCACCTACGGTGTCGCCAAGAACGTCAGTCTCTACGCCGTCAAGGTCTGCATTGGCGTTGGCGTCGATTCCACCTGCTCGAACAGCGCCGTGATCTGTGGCATCGACTACGTCACCGGCCAGAAGCAGAGCAATCCGTCGATCCCCATGGTTGCCAACATGTCTCTCCGTGGACCGTTCTCCACGAGCGAGAACAATTCGGTCCAGGGCTCGATCACCGCCGGCGTCTTCTACGCGGTCGCGGCCGGCAACGACAACGGCGCCGACGCGTGCAGTTACTCGCCGGCGTCTGCGCCGAACGCCTTCACCGTCGGCGCCACCAGTTCGAGCGACGTGCGCGCGTCGTTCTCGAACATCGGCACCTGCGTCGACATCTTCGCTCCGGGCTTGGGGATCACCTCGACCTGGAACACCTCGGACAACGCCACCGCGGTCCTCGACGGCACCTCGATGGCATCCCCTCATGTCGCCGGTGCCGCGGCGCTGATTCTCCATGAGAACCCGAGCTGGAGCCCCTACCAGGTGACGAGCGAGCTCGCCGTTCGCGCCTCTCTGAACAAGGTTACCGACCCCGGCACGGGCTCGCCCAACCGGCTGCTGTACACTCTCGCCGTCCCGGCGCCTCCCGGTGCGCCTCCCATGCCCGCCTCGATGACGGTCACCCAACTCCAGTGCTGGGGGCTCAATTCAGTGACGTGGACCGCCTCGTCAGGCGCCACGTATTACGAGCTCTACCGTTCGACCAGCAGCTCCTACCCTAGCCAGACGTTGGAGTACTCCGGCCCCAACACCTCTCGCACCGTGTCCGTGAGCACGCTCACTTATCTCCGGGTGAGAGCCTGCAACAGCTCTGGATGCAGCAATTACCGTGTCGGTAACTTCCCGGCATCCTTCTTCGGCACGTGCTAGGGTGACCCGCCGATCCCCGCCACGACCAGTGTGAGGTCGTCGTCGAACGTCGTCCGGCCCGTCCAGGCAGCGACGCGGGCGACGAGGGTTTCGGCAACGTTTTCGGCGGCGTTTTCGCGGCGATTTTGGTAGGATATTGAGGCGGCGAGGACTTCCCGAAGGCGCTCCTCGCCGAACATCTCGCCGCCGGGGCTCAGGGCTTCCGGGATGCCATCCGTGAACAGCAGGATGCGATCGCCAGGTGCCAAGGGGACCGTGGTCTCGGCATAGTCTGCCCGGCGTAGCCGGCCGAGGACCACGCCTCCCGGCGGCAACTCCTCGATCCGCCCCTCGCGTTCCCGCCAGACGAGCGGGGGAGGATGACCGGCGCTGGCCGCGGTCATCTGGCCGGCTTCGAGATCCAGATGGACGTAGAGGGCGGTGATGAACTGGTTCTTGAGCTTGCCGTGGAAGATGGCGTTGATCTCCGAGAGCACCCGGCCCGGGCTCGCGGCATGGGGGGCTTGAGCCGCCACCGCCACCTTGAGCATGGAGGCCACGAGGGCCGCGGGCACGCCATGGCCGGAGACGTCTGCCACCAGGATGCCCAGCCGCCGCCCTTCGCCGGGGAGGAATTCGTAGAAGTCCCCGGCCACCTCGGTCGCCGGCACGTAGCGCGAGGCGAGGTCGAGCCCGGCGATCCGCGGCAGCTCTCCCGGCAGGATGGACTCCTGGATGCGCCGCGCCGTCTCAAGCTCCTGCCGGATGGCTGCCAGCCGCTCCTGATCACCGAAGACCCGCCGCGCCGCCACCATCCCGAGACCGCAGACGAAGAGGAGGAACCCCACCGGTTCCACGTTCCCCGTCCACGGGGTCAGTCCCATGCCGGAGAGGTTCTCGTAGATCACGAAGGCGAGGAGGACGAGGAAGCTCCCGCGCAGGATGCGCAGGTCAGGCGTACGCTTCTGGCCAGGCCAGAACACGCTGGCGAGCACCAGCAGCGCGCCCGTCAGGACCAGGAAGCGATAGGGTCCCATCAGGGCGCCGGGCTTCTGGGCCGCGATCTCCATGGGGATGGCCACCACTGCCAGAGCCGCGAACACCTGCCAGAACCAGCGGAGCTTTCTCCCGCCGATCAGCCGCTCGAACAGCAGGCCGGCCGGCACCGGGACGAGATAGCTGAGGATGTCGATCGCCTTGTCCCAGCCGGAAGTCCTGGCCAGCGGGAAGAGGACCTCCGCCGCGTCGAGGTCCATCAAAAGGCGCAAGCCATAGACGAAGGTGAGGATGGAGAAGTAGACCAGCGTCGGATCGCCCCGCCGCCGCCGTGCGAAAGCCACCGCGCCCGTCGCCACCCCCAACCCCATCAGGATGAAGCCGATGCCGGCTGGGAGGAGGTCGTGGCGGAGGAGGTCGAGGGTGGCGGGAGGCATGTACCGAGTCTAGCTGATCCCTTTGTTGGAGACATTTTGGGGCCACGTCGCCGATTCAAAGGGCCTTCCAGGACGTGGCAGCACGGTGCCGGCGAGGCCCTCATCACCCCGGCCCTCTTCTCCCAGCCTCCCTCCCGGCCGCCGGGAGAAGAGGGGAAAGGCAAAGACGCTCCGGGCGAGACCCCTGGGAGCGCCGGCGTCCCGCCGGCAACTAACTCCGCTTTTTGTCTGGCTCCCTCTTCTCCCGGCGGAAGGGGGGGAGGCTGGGAGAAGAGGGCCGGGTGATGAGGGCCCAACACTGCGGCCGGGGAAGTCCGCCCGATTCGGAAAGAGGAGAATCCAAGGCCGCCATGAATCCCAAGAGACTCTTCCCGCCTCTCCTCGCCCTCCTCCTCACCCCCGCTCTCCACGCCCAGGAGAAGTCCCTCCACCTCGCCATAGGCGATCCTGCCCGCAAGGACAAGGAAGCTGCGGTGGTGCTCGATGGCATCACGGATACGCGCAGCGGCGAGGTGATGACGCCGGCCGGGCTGCCGAAGCGGCTTGCCGGGGTGCGGCTGCTGCTGGTGGGGGAGGGCCATACGGACATGGATTTCCACCGCTCGCAGCTCCGGGTGATCGAGGAGCTGGTGCGCTCCGGCAGGCCGGTGATGCTGGGGCTGGAGATGTACCCCTACACGGCGCAGCGGTTCCTCGATCATGGGTGGACGGCCAGCTCAGCGAGGAGCAGTTCCTCGCGACTTCCCGCTGGTATGAGAACTGGGGCTACAACTGGCTCTACTATCGCGACATCTTCCTCTTCGCCCGCGATCACAAGATGCGGATGTTTGCCATCAATGCGCCTCGCGACGTGGTCACGGCCGTGCGCAAGAAAGGTTTCAAGAATCTCACGCCCGAGGAGGCGGCCCACATCCCCACGGATATCGATACGTCGAGCACCGATCACCGTACGCTGTTCAAATCGTTTTTCGAAGCCGGCGATCCCCTCCACTCCGGCATGACCGACGAGCAGTGGGATTCGATGATCGCTGCCCAAGCCACCTGGGACGCCACCATGGCGTTCAATTCCGTCAAGGCGCTCAAAGAGAATGGCGGGCCGGAGACCCTCATGGTCGTCCTCGCCGGCTCGGGCCACGTGGTCTACGGCCTCGGCATCGAGCGCCAGGCCGCCCGCCATTTCGAGGGCAAGATCGCCACGATCGTCCCGTTGAACGTCCGCGATGACGAGGGCCACGACGTCAAGACCGTCCAGGCCTCCTACGCCGATTTCCTCTGGGGGCTGCCGGCCGCGCCGATCCTTTGTATCCCTCCCTCGGCCTCTCCACCAATCCCGTGGAAGGGGAGAAGGCTCTGAAGGTCATCCTCGTCTCCGAGCAGACTCCGGCGGAGAAGGCCGGCGCCCAGAGTGGGGGACGTCATCGTCTCGCTCGACGGCACGCCCGTGCCGGACAAGGAGACGCTGAACCGCCTCATAGCCGCCAAGCGCTGGGGAGATGAGGTGGTGCTGACGGTGAAGCGGGGGAGCGAGACGAAGGAGATGCGGGTGGCGCTGCGACGGTAGAGCCTGCCTTCAGCCGATGGCACCTGCCGCCGAGTCGCGGCACTGCCAGGCCGGGGCTGAGCTGCCATCGCCGAGAGGCATTCATGCCATTAATCCTTCGTCTATTCCTGGAGAAACGCTGTCCGCGATGGGTGGTATGCTCCTTGCTCCACTCCCTTTCGCAGGTGATTTCAAAACTTTTTCGCGGAGGGTCAGACAATGTCAACCGTATTAGAGCCAATGACGGAAGAACCAAAGGCGTCACCGATGGTCCGTACAGTGCCTTTTTCACCGACGTCACCGAACATAACCATTGATCCGAGCTCGAGCACGATCTGGGTGACGACCATCATTTCTCAGGCCTCACCGACTACTTACAGCCACTTCGTCCCCTTTTTCTGTCTGCCGGGACCGCTCGACAAAACCTGGACTGTGATCTGGACTCTCACGGCAGCGCCAGGCAGTGGTCTCAATTTGAGCTTCGATCCTAAGACTCCGATTATCTATCAAAGTGGGTCCGGGATTCTTCCTAGCGATCTACAGTTTCCCCTGCCGAATCAACTCCAAATCTCGCTCAGGAACACCGCCCAGGCTCCAGGTTTTGTTACGTACAAACTTCAGATCGGCGTCACAGACTCGGCGGGCGGGTCCCTGAGTCCCGAGTTGGTCTTCCGTAAAGGTGCAGATCTCGAGACCATCGTCGACCCGAGCATCGCCGTGGTTCTGGACCCGATCGGTTAAGTGCCCTCGGGCTGCCAGGAGCTGGAAGGCGGAATCATTGCGTAGCGGATCGAAGAAGGGGAGGGCGAACCAGTTGGGGTCGATCTGATGTTCCGCCGCCCGCCGGGCATGGAAGAGCGCCGAGCCGCGGTCGCCGATGACCACATAGACGACCGCGGCTTCAATGGCGAGCTGACCGTTGTCGGGACTCAGGCGCAAGGCCTGCTGGATGGCGTCCACGGCCTGGTCGTTCTCGCCCAAATGGGCGAGTGCCTGAGCCTTGACCGCCAGGACGGCCCAGTGCCGGGCGTGGACCGGCGGGCCGTAGTCGGCAATCTGGGTGTACAGCCGGCGGGCCTCCGCTATTCGGCCGCTGAGCATGAGACAGTCTGCGAGGTTGAGAGCGGGGTAAGGGCCTCGGGCTGCAGGGCCAGGGCCTTGCGCAGGCTTCCTCGGCTTCGCCATAACGGCGTAGAAGGAGGAGGGCGAGCCCGAGATTGTTGAGGGAATTGGCGCTCGGGTCGCTCTTCGGGCCTCTTGCAGAGAGGGCGACGGCCTGGTTCGGGGTTCCGCAGCAGCTCGATCTGGGCCAGGGCCAGATTGAGACCGTCGACGTTGCCGGGGGACCGTGCCAGGAGCTCTTCGGGTGCGCCGCGCGTCGTCGAGGCGGCTCTGGCGGTACTCGGCGTTGGCCGGGACTTGCAGGTTCTTCCAGGAAGGCTGGAGGCGGGCGGCCCGGCATGAGCTCCAAGGCCCTCCGCGGGGTGGCCCCGGCTGCTCGGCGAGCTGTCCACGCTGAAGGAGGCTTCCTGCCGGATCGATCTGCTCCATGTTGGCGGAGCGGCTTCGGCTTCGTCGAGCCGCCCGGCCGCCAGCTCCAGTTGGAAGCGGTGTTGGAGCGGCCTGGCATCTCCGGCGCCTTAGCTCGGGGCCTTCCGGGACCACGGCGAGACCTTGCTTGATATATCGCTCCTCTCCGGTATCGGAGATAGAGCGGCGGGCGACCTTGCGCTTCCTGGGAATAGGCCTCGATGAAGGACGGGGCGTTTTTGCCGTAGCTCGTCGAGACGGTCGAGGACTCATCGCTGGCGCCTTGGCCCGGTCGACCTCCGTTTCAGCATCCAGAAATGTCTGATAGTCCTTCTCCGGGATCTCCAACTCCAACTGCGCAACGCGCAACCGCCTGTCGGCGTAGCCCCGCCGGAGCGTAGAGGCAACGGCATCGGCGAACAGCCGGGGGCGTGAAGGGGAGTACTTCCAGCACTTCGGTCCACAGCACTCGTCCATCCGTCCGCCCAGGCGCTGCAGGCTCACGTGGCAGAGGTCGCCGGTACAGTCGGCTCGCGAGGTGACGACTTCGCTGGCGGCCATGGCGCGGGCGACGGACACGGCGGGGGCCCTTCACCCGGTTGATCTGGACGGGCTGAGCGCGGCCAGCCCATCGAGAGCAGCGACGGTACGCAGCAGGGCGGCCTGAATGTTGGCCGTGACCCGGGCCTGATCCTCGGACGAGAGCGAGCCGGTAATCTCCGGCTTGAGAATCGCCACGTAGACGGTCGGCGCCGGCTTGCGGATCCACAGGAAGTAGGCGGCGCCGGCGAGGCCCAGGAGGACGACCGCTGCCGCGGCGATCCACCAGAGCCTCCGGCTGCGGCGCCGGGGGAAGCTCAGGGCTCCGGTGGAGCCCACGAGCCCCGCGGCCTGGAGCTCCGAGAGGACGTCGGCCGCCGCCGGCCAGCGGTTCCCAGGCTCTTTGACGAGGCAGTGGGAGACGATCCGCTCCAGCGCGGGAGGTACGTCCGGCCGGGCCTCGCGCAGGGATGGCGGGTCTTCATAGAGGATGGAGTGCACCAGCCCCAAGCGCTCACCGCCGAAGGGGCGCTGGCCGGCGAGCATCTCGTAGAGCACCACGCCCAGGGCCCAGAGATCGGCGGCGAGTGCCCGTGCGTTTCCCCTCGAGTTGCTCGGGCGCCATGTAGGCCGCGGTGCCCACCGCGATCCCTTCCTCGGTGAGGCCGCCGGAGTCGACCCAGCGGGCGAGGCCGAAATCGAGGAGCTTCACTCTCGCCGTCCGGAAGCACCATGACGTTGTCCGGCTTGAGGTCGCGGTGGACGATGCCGGCAGCGTGAGCGGCGGCGAGGGCCGAGGCGAGCTGGCCGGCGATCGAAGCCGCTTCGGAGATGGGAAGGCGCCGGTCCGGCTGGTGAGCGAGGAGCTGGGAGAGCGTCGTGCCGTGGTAATAGGCCATGGCGATGAAGCGCAGGCCCTCGTGCTCTCCGACCTCATAGATGGTGCCGATGTTCGGATGGTCCAGGGCCGCGGCGGCCTGGGCCTCGCGACGGAAGCGGGCCTCGTCCTTGGGTCGCACGGCGCGCTGGTGATGGAGAAACTTGAGCGCCACCTCGCGGCCCAGCTCCACGTCCTGGGCCAGATAGACGATGCCCATGCCCCCGCGGCCGAGAGGCCGGATCAGCCGGTAGTGAGAGACCTGACCGGTGGCGAAAGGCTCCCCGGCGGCGGGACCGCTTCCGCCAGCGGTGAGCCAAAAAACCTCGTGGAGCTGGACGAGGTGGGCAGAGCGGCGCCGCAGGAGGCGCAACGGTCGTCGAACTCCGAGTTGGCCGCGCCGCAGGAAGGGCAGAGAAGAGCTTCCACCTACGCTTCCTCCCGTTCATCGACCAGGCTGCCCAACGCCTCGCGATGGCGCGCCAGCAGCTTCTGCAGATAGCTGCGATGGAGGCCCGCCTCGCGGGAGGCGCGGGAGACGTTGCCTTCACAGCGGCTCATCAGCTCTTTCAGGAAGCTCCTCTCCACGGCGTCGATCGCCGCCTCCCGGGCCTCGTTCAAAGCCGCGGCGGTGATTTCGGCGAAGACCGGAGCTTCCCCGGGAGCGAGTCGCCGCGCCCGCCAGCTCAGGGGGCAGCAGGTCCACGTCCAGCTCTGGACCGCGCGCCAGGAGACAGGCCCGCTCCACGGCGTGAGCCAGCTCGCGGACGTTGCCCGGATAATCATGGCCTTGAAGGGCGCGCTCGGCTCGCGCCGTCCAGTGCGGCTTCTCGCCCGGCCGCCGCCAGTGCCGGCGCAGGAAGTGGTCGGCCAGCAGGAGGACGTCTCCCCGCCGCTCCCGCAGGGGCGGCAGCTTGAGGTCGAGCACCTTGAGCCGGAAGTACAGGTCTTCCCGGAACTTGCCTTCGTGGGCCATCTGGCGCAGGTCGCGGTGCGTGGCGGCGACCACCCGGACGTCCACCTTCTCCGTGCGGTCCGAGCCCAGCCGCTGGATCTCGCCGAACTGGAGGAAGCGCAGCAGCTTCGCCTGCGCTTCGATCGGGATCTCGCCCACCTCGTCGAGGAAGAGCGTGCCACCGTGGGCCGAGGCGAGCCGGCCAGGGCGATCGCGCTTTCGCATCCGTGAACGCTCCGGCCACGTGGCCGAAGAGCTCGGACTCGAGGAGCGTGCCCGGCAGCGCCGAGCAGTGGACGGTGATGAACGGCCGCCCCCGCCGCGGGCTGTTGACGTGCAGGGCCCGGGCGATCAGCTCCTTGCCGGTGCCGGTCTCGCCAAGGACGAGGATCGGAGCGTCCGCTCCTGCGACCTGGGCGACGACGCGTAGCAGATCCACCATCCGCGGATCGCGGGTGACGATGCCTTCGAAGTCGTGCTGGGCAAAAAGATCGCGCTCCAGGCTGCGATTGCGCCGCCGCAGCTCCTCCCGGTCGCTCGCCCGCTTGAGGAACAGGCCGGCGATCTCCGCCAGCTCGGCCAGGAAGGCGCGGCTCTCCTCATCGAAGCTGTCGACCCGCTCGCGGTTTTCGAGGTAGACGACGCCATAGACCTCGCCGTCGTGGCGCAAGGGAGCGACGAGCACCGAGCAGCGGCCGATCATGAGCCCGCTCTCCCCGGAGGCGAAGCGGGGGTCCTCGATCAGATTGGGCAGATAGAGGAGGTCGCCGGTGGCGATGGCCTCGCGCACGAGCGTGCGGCTGAACCGGCGCTCGAGGTCGCTTCGCCGGCCGCGCTCCTCGCCGACCTCGAACTTCTGCTGATAGGAGCCCTCCTCGCGGACCACGACGAAGCCCGTCTCAGCGCCGCACCGCTCGACGATGCGCCGCAAGAGGATCTCCGGGGTCCGCTCGTCGTCGCCCTCGGCAAGCAGGACCTTCGAGATCTGAAACAGGTCCTCATAGAGCATCCCACCTGCCTCCAATCGGTGACACCTGCCTCTGGGATCAGGCAGATCTTAACCCATTGGGCCGGCAAAGTCTTAAGTGGAAGCGAAGAAGGCGCTCGGGGGTGGTCCGAGCTCAGGAAAGGAGGGCGATGCCGGGTAACTCTGCTATAATTCCCATGAGTTGGCAGCGTTCGCCCCTTCGCCAAGCCAATACGAGTAGACCTATGGCACCCACCTCGTCCAATCTGGCACACCTCGCACGTGAGCTCCAAAAGCCCGAAGCGGAGATCATGACGATGGCCTTCGAAGTGGGGCTTCGTCAACTCTGGCGCGAGCGCACTTTGGGACAATACCTCCGTGGCGTGATCACCCGGGAGCAGGCGATCGAGCAGGTCGGAATCGACTGGGTGGAGCTCGCCGAGCAACAGCACGAGGCGATGATCGAGGATCTGGCGTGGGCTCGGGGCGATTAGCCGCAGCTCGTCACAGAATAACTGTTCCAGATCTTCCCCGATCAAGCCACCTTGAAAGAAAATCCCAGGGGCTGGAACTCCTCCAATTCCTGCCGTTCCAGCTTGGCTCGAACCTCCTCGAAATGCCGAACCGTCGCGGTCGAGAAGAGCCTCTCACCGCAACGCAGGCAGACCTCGGCCCGCACCTGCAGCACGGCGGTGTGATTCCCTCCGCGAAGCAACTTCTCAACCGTCTTTTCGACCAACTCTCCGCCGCGCACGGGGCAACTCTCGAATGAGACGCTTCAGGCTTGGAGGGTCCCGCGACAAGCCTGGTCCCCTCCGCGACAAGCTTGATCCCCTCCGTGGCAAGCTTGTTCCGCTTCGTCCCAAGCTGGCATCGCGTCGCGTCAAGCTTGTCGCGAATCGATTCAAGCCTGTGCAGCTCGTCTGAACCCTTCACCGCTCCGCGGCAAGCTTGAAGCGGTGCGTCGCAAGGTTGCACGGGACTTTCGCAGGCTTGATCCGGATCGTTTCAAGCTCGAGGCGAGACGCTTCAAGCTGGCGACGGCTCGTCTCGAGCTTGAAGAGAGCTGATTCAAATTCGAGGCAAGCCGCGCCAAGCCTGCGGGAGACGGTGCAAGCTTGATGCGCTTCGCCTCAAGTTTGAGCGGAGGCGATTCAAGCCTGGGGAGAGCCCCCCAAGCCTAGGCCCCCGGCTTCTTGAACACCCCCGCATCCACCGGCGCGTAACAACTCCTCGTAGAGCACCCCGCCTGCCTCCAATCGGTGACATCTGCCTCTAGGAACAGACAGATCTTACTTCAAATCAGCCTTCCAGGGCGGGCACGACAAATTTACGGCGGCGGCTGCAACTCTTCGAAGGCAGGAGAACTTACGGCAAAACCTTGCTTCTCCTATGGAACGCTTGCCGGATCGGGCCTGGCACCGCCCTTGCCCTGGTACCAGGGCGAACCGACCACCAACTGGCTCGCTGCTGATGGCGGGCTAAAAAAGGAGAGAATCATGTACGAGCAGAGCAGCAAGACTTCCCTCGCCGTGGCAGTCGTCGACGGTCTTTCGACCCAGGACATGTGGGAGATGTACGTGCAAGGTATCATCGCCGCAACCGGATTGCCCGGCTCCAATCTCATTTTGACCGGCACTACGGTTGTGGCGAACCTCGCCACAACTTCCGTCGCCGTCCCGCCTGACCCTACGGTGCCGCAGGCCCTCGCCCAAATCTACGACCTCGGCGACAACCTGTTGTTGCCTCAAGGCTTCTTCACCCAGGCTGGGCAGTCCTTCTTCGGGGATTACGCGACCTACATAGACGCCCTGGAGCCTAAAAACGCCAACCCGACTCCTTCCGAGAAGGCGGCGATCCTGTCGGCACAAGCGAGCCTGGCTGCGGCAAATAGCCAGTTTGGCAAAGACCTTATATCCGCCAGTAGCGCCTACTTTCAGGAAGGTGCCCTCTTGCCGGGGAAATGGGCCAACTTCCAGGACTTCCTCAATACGACTCCATGGGGGGGAGTGCTGAACAATGACCAGAATGAGGTCAACGGCCTCAATTCCCAACTGAGCACCCTTTACACCCAGGTTTACGGGCAGGACTATGTGGCGATCAACAACGCCAAGACCGTGGTGGACAAGGTGCGGAGCGAGCTCACGGCCAGCGCCCCGAGCTCACCGGCCGAGATGCTGATCTCCACGGATGCCGGCAACCGCGTGGTCCCCACCTATAACCCCGGCAGTCTCGCCACCTTCTCTAGCTGGGTGGACGCAGCGGCCACGGGTCCGGCCAACAACCAGCCGCCTGCGGTCAGCTTCAACATCAGCCAGGGCGCCGGCCAATACGACTTCTCGCAGTCCACCTACTTCAGCCGCACTTCGTGGAGTGAGGACTTCTTCTTCTTCTCAATCAGCGGAACCAAGACGACCCAGAAAAACAAAGTCAACGTCGACACCAGCTCGGCGAGCTTCAACGTCAACGTCACTTTCCAGGCGTTGACCACCGTGACGATCGATCCTGGCCCCTGGTACGACTCGAGCCTGATGTATAACTACCCGAACTCCTCAGGCCTGGTCAGGCCGATCTCGCTGATCATCGGCATGATGCCCACGGTGAAGGTGAGCTTCGACGCGGCTAGCTACCAGAGTGCCTACAGCTCTTACTTGTCGAGCTCATCCTTCGGGGTGGGAATCTTCGGCATCGCTGGTGGCGGCGACGGCAGTCAATCCACGAGCTCCAGCTTCCATAGTCACTGGGATACCACGGCCCTCACCTTGACCATCAGCGACGAAAGCACACAGCCGAAGATCATCGGCCTGCAGGTCTTGGAGCCCTCGGCTTAGTAGGCATGCTTCCCGAGCCTTGTCCCTTCCGGGGGAGGGATTGAATCCCTCCCCCCGGATCGATGCAAGGTGTTCCTCACAAGGCAAGAGTGCCCCCCGATTTTGCGAGGCCTGGATCCCGAAGAGCGCATCCGCTTCCGCAATCTCCTGGTCAACCTGGCCGCGGACCGGACGGTGATCCTGTCCATCCGCCTGGCTGACCCTATACAAGGGTGCGTAACACTTCCCGCCTTGCCGCGCCTGTAGAGAGTGTGACCAACGCGGCGAGCGGCCCGCGCCGCCGCTCGCCGGAGTGGGCGGCTGGATGCTCGCACAACCTTGGAAACCCTATAAAAGGAGACTCCATGTCCATCGACCGTCGACTACTCGCCATCATAGGGCGGCGTCTGCCCGCCATCTACGACGTCATCCCTCGCGGGCCCTTGGGTCGCGTCTCGCGTTTTTCGGAGGTCGCGCTCAACCCTCAGCCGCTCCCGCCCCACGAGTTGGGTGCCGCTATCGCTGCCGAGTTCGTCCACACCGTCTGGCTCGCCGATCGTTTCGGTCTTGATGTGGGGCGCGCCTTCGAGGACCTGGACGACTGGTGCCCCACCCGACCGAAGAAATTGAAGCTGCCGCCGTGGTGGCCGCCGGTTCCCGAACCAGAGCCACACCCGGAATGGCTCATCGACTTCCACCTCGGGTTCGCCGCCCGACTCGCCGTGATCTCGGTTGAATTCGAGGGCACTCGACTCGGTGAATCCTTGAACAAAGCGATCGAACGGTCCATGGAATCGATCGATTCCGCGAACACTTGAGCGAACCTCCGGCCGTCCCGGCACGTCGGCAGAGTGAGAATCTGAGCTATTTCTGCTCCGGGAACTTGAAGCCGATATAGGTCCCGGAGCTGATCCCCATCAGGCCCAACAGCGTCGCGCTGAACTCCGGCATCGTCAGGTTGTTGTAGACCGCCGAGACGAACATGATCCCGAGCAGGATCGTCCAGGCGAAGATCTGGAAGCGGTGGAAGCTGTAGCCTGAGCCGTCGGACAGGATGTCGAGCAGGAAACCGCGGGTGGAGGCCGGCGGCGGGGTGAGAGTCTGAATCTGCAGGCTCACCTGGGCGAGCCGGCTGCGGGAGTCCTGGAGTTGCCGGGTCAGGCTGTCGCGGTCAGCCTGGTCGCCGGGCGTAAGGGCGGTGATCCCGGCGATCTGCTCCTGGAGCCCCGAGATGTCCTGCTCGAGCGCCTGCTTCTCGCCGGCAAGGTCCTGGAGCTTGGCCGCGCTCGCGGTGTCCTTGGCGGAATCGATCAACGCTTCGCTGAGCGCCGTGGCGGTGCTGATCCCCATCAGGCCGAGCAGCGAGACGGTGATCGTGTCGAGTGCGCCGGTGATCAGCCAGATCCCGAGATACGAAGCGTAGATGAGGAAGAACCAGAACGCCATCTGCGTGCGTCCCAAATTGTAGGGCCGGAGCTTGCCGCCCCCCGGGCTGGGACCGCTCTCGCGGATCAGGTTGGTGGTGCGGGCGAGCCTGAGCAACAGGACCATCGTGAGCAGGATGAGAACCGCGGCGACCGCGCCGTACCAGGGCGAGATCACCGTCAGCGCAACGCGGTGGTCGTTGTCGTAGACGGTGTCGAAGGACGAGAACGCGTGACCTTCGAGCCCGACGCTCAGGGTGACCGGCTTCCGAATTCCGCTCGGCGCACCCAACAGGTCGGACCAGGTCTCCCGGTTCTTGGGCGAGATCTCCAGATGGTAGGAAAGCAGGTTTCGCGCCGCCTGGATCTCCTCCGGATAGTTGCCGCGGATTTCCAGGCCGTCGATGTAGGGGACGAGCTTGCCGGCATCGTTTTCCTTCGACCACTCCTTCAAGCCGGCGACCTGGATCCAGATGACGTCGTCGAGTTCGAGATTGCCTTCGAGGTGGACGACCTTCGGCGCTATGGCGCCCGCGGGGGCTGCCGGCGGCCGGGCCGGTGCGGCGTCCGCCGAGCTTGGCGGAATCGCCGGGCTCGGATCGGCGTCTTGGGCGCCGAGCGCACCCGAAGTCAGTATCAGCAGTGCGAGTGCGATGAGACCGCACGACCACGGGAAGCCCGCCACTTTGGGTTGCATGCCATCCTCCGCCGAAGAGATCGGTTGACGCCTCCGATCTTACCTCGGGAGGAGGGCGGAGTCGAGACGCCCCAAGAGGGCTGCCCTGGTGCAGAGAAAACGGCTGGCACCCTGGTTGGGGCACGGACCACGACGAAGCCCGTCTCAGCGCCATAGAGCATCCCACCTGCCTCCAATCGATGACACCTGCCTCTGGGATCAGACAGCGGATTCCGTCCTGAGCTGCAATCCACCAGAGGCAGGGCCGCCGAGCGCAAGGTCACGGTTTCCCTGCGGGAGGCCCGCCGGATTCGGTCTGGCACCACCCTTGCCCTGGAAGAAGGGCGCAGGCTAACTACCAAAAGGAGGTTCACATGGGCACGCACACAGTACCAGGCAATCTGACAGCAGTAGGAACGAAAGGAAACGTCGGCACATGGAATGGTCTCTTTGGCGGCTGGGGCAATCTCGGCAATATTGGCGGCTGGGAGGTGAATATGATAACGACAGACCCCAAGAAAAACGTCTATGTAGTGGGCACCAACGGTAACGTCGGCGAGTGGAACGGTTCAGGCTTTGTTGATCGGGGAAGAATGGGTGGCTGGACTTTGAAGACCCTGGCCTGGGGCCCGGATGGCAAGCTCTGGGGTGTCGGGACAGAGGGAAACACCGGCGTTTGGAATGGGACAGCCTGGGAGAATCGCGGCAACATCGGCGGCTGGGAGCTGAAAATGCTGACCTTTGATCCCGCCGGTACCATGTGGGGTGTGGGAACGAAAGGAAACGTCGGGAAATGGACCGGCACCGGCTGGAACGACATGGGCGATCTCGGCCACTGGACTCTTGATATGCTCGCCTTCGACAGTGCACAGAAGATGTGGTGCATCGGCACGGAAAAAAACGTCGGGCGTTGGACCGGCACGGCCTGGGAGGATTGGGGGAAGGTCGGAGGCTGGGACCTTCAGTGGCTTTACTTCGGGGCTTGAGCGCAGAGTAGCGGACGGCTAGCGTGACGTGCTTGCGTAAGCGGGAGACCCGGCGTCCGAGCAAAGGGCACCGGGTAATCGACCCGAATACAGGGAAGAACGGCTACATGAGGGGCTGCTCCTGACCTCGACCTACTCCCGGGAAGGGCAACGCAAGCATGGTCGCGTCCTCAGCCCGCTCAGCCCGGCAACAACTCCTCCAGGGTGAGGCGCGTCTTGGGGGGCAGTCGCTCCGGATCGAAGTAGCGGGTGACGACCTCCAGGGCGTTTTCGACGTTGGTGATGTTCAGGTAGCGCAGGAGGTAGCGGATGTCGTCGAGGTCGTGGAACTCCTCGCCCAGCCGCATGGCGGCACACTTCATAGCGAGCAGGTAGGCCGGCCGTGCTACGAAGACCTGTAGATGGTCGAGGTCGAGATAGGAGTCGAAGTCGCCCCGCGGGCTCAGGAATCCCTTCACCGCGTCGTTGAGCCAGTCGTCCGGAACACCGGCCCGGGCGGCGACCCGGCTGGCCGCTTGGCGGATCACTCCGGTGGGCCGGAAGTAGCCGTCTACGTCGCGCGTTGCATGCCGGGCGTTGAGAGCCAGGCACATCACCGCACCACCCACCAGGTAGAGCTCGCCGTGCGCGTCCACGGCGGCCAGCTCCGAGTTCAGCAAATCGAACAGCCGTAGCATGTCCGGCCGGGTCAGGCGGAAGCCGGCCATCACCTACACACGATCACCGATCGATGAGTCGATGAAGATGTTGCGGCGCTTGAAGGGTACCGGAGCCGACCGCAGCAGGTGCAACCGCAGGCCCGCCAGTGGGGTGGCGAAGTGCGGGGTCGTCTCCAGGGGCTCGACGTCGCGCACCCAGGCAGGAGGCGGTACGTCCCGCTGGTGGGCGGCGAGCTCCACCATGGCCGCCACGTAGTTCCGGAGATATGGGGTGAGCGCCGCGAGGTCTGCGTGCTCCACGGCGTTGCACAGCTCTCCGGCAGTAAGGCCGGAAAGGAGGTCATTGAGCTCCGCTAGCACGAAACCGGGCTGGTCGTCGCCGGGCAGCGCCTCCAGGAGCCGGGCGAAGCGCATCCGGGCGTCGGGCAGCGCCCGGGACTGGAGCTGCGATGATCTGCCGGCCATGAGCGCAGACTCGCACAAGGGGACAGTGGGGTCAAGACCACCGTCTCTTCCGTGGCGTAGCGCAGGCGTTCGAAATCCTGTCTCTGATTGCGAGCCGCGTACTCACGGCTGCGGCTGAACCAGTGCCCGGTCATGGGCTCACCCTCGAGCAGAGCGCTGACGCAATGCACTCCCGGCCAGTCCTGTGGCCGCTCGACGAGGCCCTGCGTTGGCGTCAGATCCAGGTAGCCTAGAGTCTCCAGATTCTGTCTAGATGCTGCCTAGTAGCAACAAGAGCAGTAGGCTGGGCATGTCATACCCCATTCCGTGTAGTTATAAGGGCAACTGCCAGATGTCCCCACACTGCAACCACCGCCTCCACCGCCTCCACCGCGAACGTCGGGGCAGATGCACGTCTTTGGACGGCCGTTGCAGCCCTCGGCAGTGACACCGCAGTCGCCCGTCAGGCTTGCGCACCAGAAGAGATAACTGGGGCAAGCTGGGCAGGTCCACCCCATCGTGCAGTAGTTGGGACACGCGTACTCCGTTGAGTCGCACGTGACGCCTTTTGTGGAATTGGCGCAGGAGTAATTGCCCGTGCATGCCACCGTGTTGCCATCTCCGCAATCTCGGGAGATTGAGCACGACATGTAGGTCGGAGCAGGGGTTCCGAGGCCCGCGAGAGAACCCTTCTGGGTCTGCTGCTGAGCGCCCTGTGCCAGCAACTGGAGGAAGGCCGCGTCCGCGGCGGGCGTGGCATTTGCGGTGGTTGTGCCGGCGAGTGCCAATAGGAGCACGGCGACAACGAGCTTGGAAGTTTGCATAGGGGACTCCTTGTTGAGAAGATCTTAAGCATTAAAAAATCGTAACACAGATCCAGATCCAAAGAGTACGGAAGGTATCAGAGATCTATCGAAGGGCCGTCGCAGGCGAAGCGCCTGGATCTCTCCTCGGCATCTCTCCTCGCCAGCCACGCTATCTCTTGGCGGCCTCCGCGGGCAGATCGCTGCTGATGTACACATCCGCCACCGGCACGTGGACCGGGCCGAGCGCTGCGATGCGGTCGAGGGCCCGCCGGCTGTAGTCCGCGTGGCGGATGGCGTCCGCCTCCGGTTGCCAGCGGAAGGCGGGATCGCGCGAGAGCAGGAAGTCCACGAACGGCGCCAGCAGCCGCAGCTCCGGGTTGGCCTCCTCGACCCACAGGAACTGGCCCGCGGGATTGACCTCCAGGAAGACGTGCTCCCCCTCCGGCGTCACGATGAAGTCGAAGCAGCCGAAGAGGAGCCCCAAGTTTTCCATCAGCCGCCGGCAGGCCTCTTCCACTTCCCGCGGCAGCCGGTCCGGCTCCACCCGGAGACGAGGCCCCGCGGCCCGCCAGTCCAGGCGCGTCGTTTCCAGCTCCTGCGAGAGCAGCCGGGCCGTCACGAAGCAGTCGCCCATCACCGTCACCCGCAGCTCGTGGGCCTTGTCGATCCTCGCCTGGAAGATGCCGGGGGTGAGCCGCAGGATCTCGTCCTCGGGCAGATCGTCCACGCTCACCTCGCTGGTCAGGAGGACCGCCACCCGGTCTTCGCCCTCCCACTGCGCGGGGTAGAACGGCTTGTACACCGCCCGGCCCTGGAGCTCCTCCACGAACCGTCGGATGCGGGCGGGATCGTTGCTCATCAGCGTGGGCGGCACGACCAGGCCCGCGCGCACCGCCTCCCGGAGCTGCACCGCCTTCAGCTCGGAGCGGGCGCGGGTCGCGAGAGGGTTCACCCAGAAGGCCTCCGGCGCGGCCAGATGGTAGAGCCCGTCGAGGAAGTCCCGGCACTCCCGCCGCGCCACGGGCACGTCGCCGGGGTGGAGGTCCGGGGGGAGGACCGGCGGCGTCGGACGCCGCATCCACACCACGTCGAACGGCGGGCGTCCCCCTTCAAGGCCCGGCCCCGAGATCTCCCAGCCCATCTCGCCGCCACGGATGTCGATCGATCCTGTCTGGAGCGTGGGAAAGTCGGTGCCGCACCACAGAACCGCCTCGTGCCCCCGGTCCTCCAGCGCCAGGGCCACTTCCTCGACGTGAAGGTCCTCGGGATAGGTCGGGATCAACACTCGCATGCAACATCCTCCAGGGCTCGAAAAGCGGAAGACGCGTAAAGGGGGTTGAAGAAAGGCCCGGCCGGTCGGGCCGAGCCTCGGGATGGACGGGACCGGATCGGACCGCGGTGCCTCAGTGGTCGCGGTACGGGCCGTCTGGAGGATCGGTCAGGGTCCAGCAATGGACGCCACCGGTCGCCTTCTCGAGCTCCTCGCGAGTCAGCTCCCGGGCCAGCCTGCGGCCAAGGATTCGTCCGGTGTGAGTGTCGTTCTTCTTCATTCTCACTCCTTTCTCGTCTGGAAGGGGCCTCAAGGGCCACGCTCCCACCAGAAAAGGTGCCGCGAGCAGGGCCAGGCGAGACTCGTAGGACACTCCGCCTGCCTCTAATCGGTGACATCTGCCTCTGGGGCTGCGCAAGCAACAGCGACTTCCTCGACCTACAGCCACCGCGCCCGCCGGCGACTCTACCTTTTGGGAGGCCCTGCTAAACCTTCTGCGCCAGGAAAGATCTATGACAGAGAGAGGGGCTCGGAGTGGACCGAGCGCCGCTCAATCTTTAAGGAGAAAACTGCCCATCTGGGAGAAATCGAGAAACCACCCGCTGCGGATCACATTCGGAACCTCGAAAACCGAAATTGTTTAACACGAACACTTACGTTCAATAGGCCTTTTAAAGGAGATTACCATGGCTACCACCACAAAGATTCACGTTACTGCGACCGACAACGAGCTCTATATCATCGCGACGACTCCCGCCGGCAGCTCTGAAATCGGCCACATCGTGTCCGGATACAACAATCCGGTAGAGTACGCCGTCGTCCCTCAGTCGGTTCTGCCGAAAGGCACGTACACCCTGGTCCTGGTTGGAATCAACTGGGGCGGCCCGCAGGCGTTCAAAGTCACCCTTACCACTGGCGGCGTTGATACTGTGTACGCAGCACCGGTCAACTCGGCAGTTGGTGCGAATTGGACGGTAGCGATACCGATTACCGTGTGAAAAACTGAAAACAACGGGTCTAGGCTGGAATTAAAAGCCAAACTGCAGCGAGCGCAAATGCAAGGGACGGGGGGGCACTCATGGGGGCGCAGTCGAGCCGCGCCTGGAATGCCTTCCCGATCTCCTGAACGGGTTTGCGGGCGTCTGAAAGCTCTTACCGGCACGCTCAGGCCAAGGGTGGCAGAAGGAAGCGGCAGCGAGGACCGGTGGCTCGGGCGAGGCGGCGATCGAGCGTCGCCAGGGGGAGGTCGAGCTGTTCGGCCACCGCAACGTACCAGGCGTCGTAGCTCGCGACGTTGGCTCGCAACTCCCAGACCCGCTCCGCGAAGGGCGCGAAGGGCACCAACTCGAGATCGAACAGGAGAAGATCACGGGCAGCGGCACCGGCTTCCATCCGGCCAAGCCGGCCCTCGATCTCGAACCTGCGGCGAGGCCCCCCTCACAACCCGCCTGGACTACACGGCTATGACCTCGACAAGATCGCCGAGAGCGCGGAAATCGTCCGGGTTGCGTGTGTACAGCGGCAGGCCGGCAGCGCACGCGGCCGCTGCAAGGAGGAGATCGACGGCACGCGCCCCCCTCGCCTTGCGTCCCGCGGCGACCACGGCGGAATAAACTCTTCCATACGCGCGTGCCGCCTCAGCGTCGAAGGGCAGAGGATCGAATGCGGCTTCCGCGCGCTGGAGCCGGTCCTGGCGGCGCGCCCGCTCGTCGGGGTCTCGCGTGGCGTGCGGACCGGCAGCAAGCTCGGCCATCGTGATGGCACTGACGGCAACCTCGATCGGAAGCCGTGAAGGTTCAATGTGCTCGAGATCGATGACCACCGAGGTGTCGAGGATCCCGCGAGCAGGCCGCTGGTCAGGCATCGGGTGAGACGTCCTGGTCAGCCCACGCATCGACGTCCGCACGGAAGCGGCCAGGATCGATGGCGGGCGCATTCTTGAAAATGGCAACGACGGCCGCCGCCGCGACGAACCGGTGACGCCGCAGGGGAGTGAGCTCGCCGACCGGCACGCCGTTGCGAGTGATGACGAAGGACTCGCCCTGGTCGAGCCGACGCATGATCTCGCCGCTGTCGTTGCGGAGCTCGCGTTGGGTAATGGATTCAGCCATAAGTCAACAGTAGCACATCGTGCTACGGATGTCGAGGGCTCGGAGCGCGGGGTTGCCGGCGACTTGCCCTGGAGGGCTACCCGTGCGGCAAGCTCATCCCTCACCGCGTCCTGCACGTCGCGAAATATCAGTGGCGGCAATCGTCGGACGGTACCGTCGGACGGTAGGGAGAGCGTCGCGACGGTATGTTTCTGGTGAGGTCGTCGCTCGCCTGCCCACGATCTCTGCCCAAGGAATCGTGGAAATAGCACTTCGCGGGCGTTCTCCTATTTTCTCCCGGAACCTTTCAAAAGAGTCTGGCGCGCCGATTGGCACCGCTCTTGCGCTAGGCCCGGGGCGAACCTACCCCCAACTGGCTGAGGCCAGAGACAAGGAGAGAATCATGTACGAGCAGAGCAGCAAGACCACCACCGCCGTGGCCACCGAAGGTGCCGAGCCTGGCGGGGCCGAGTACTTCTCGGCGCTCAAGAAGAAAGCCGACGAAGCCATCGCCTCCATCTACAAGACGCGGATCACGCCGATCCAGTTTCCGGCGCAGGGCGACTTCAACTGGTACTGGCAGAATCTGAACCAGGTCTTCAATCAGGGCACCTTCGATTTCATCAGCGCTCGTGTGAGCCCGGGCAGCGACATTCCCGACACCGCGCAGCTCTCCCCGGCAGGGGGATTTGCCAACGCCTACATCCAGGTCGTGACCGCCCTTCAGTACAGCCTGAGCAGCACGGAATCGGCGACCCTCAACAAGGCGGTGAGCGACGCGTCGGCCCAGGCCCAGGCGATCATCTCCACCTTCCAGGGGATCTTCGGCGAGATCACCGAAGAGAAGATGAAAGCGGGCCAGGACGCGCTGGGCGAGTTCTCCGTGGCCAACAAGCAGGACTACGTAATTGGCTACGTTATGGGCTACATCTGGAGCGGGCAGCGGGACGAGGACAAACCGGCGCTCACCTATACCGAGATGGCCAACGCGCGCGACCTCAGGAAGCTGCTGCCGAAGATGCCCGCCTCCGGCGTGCCGGTGCTGAAAGACGTCTCGATCTACCTGAACTTGATCGCGCCGGTGAACTCGCTGGAGGACCAGTTGTTCCTGGGCGGCTGGATCCGCAACCAGTTGCGGGCCAACACGGCGGAGCCGACCGTGAGGAACGGCGGCATGAAGCTGGTGAACCCCAACACCGGCAAAGTCTCCGACGAATACCAGGTGGCCTACACCATCAACGCCGCCATCTCGCAGATCCAGAACGACCTGAACAATGACGCCCGTTCCTTCACTCTGGGCATGCAGGCCTCCAAGGCGAGCGGGTCCTCGCTGAATGTTAGCATCGACGGCGGAGGCGGGTTCACGGTGGGCTCGCTGCTGCGCTTCTCCCTGGGCACGCAGTTCAGCTACGACATGACCACCTTCCAGGGGACCAGCTCCGACTGCACGGTCGAGATCAGCTACAAGGGTTTCACCATGGCACCGGTCGCCGCGTCGCCCTGGCAGCAGGCCACGGACGTCGGCTGGTTCTACGGCGATCCGATCGCCGAGGCCTATCGCAACGAGGGCAACGACGTGACCGGCTTCAAGTTCGCCTCCACCCCGCCCTACAACCTGGGCCCGCTCGCCGCCGGGGGTAATTTCGGGATGCTGACCAACCTCCTGATCTCGAACTATCCGACGGTGAAGATCCATTACCGGAACGCCAACTTCAGCTCCTTCAAGCAGGCCTGGAACGAGAGCGCCTCGGGCAACCTCACCCTCTTCGGATTCATCCCTCTGGGCCGGTTCTCGCAGGGAGCTTCGGGGAGCAGCTACAAGGAAGGCTCTTCGAACAGCGAGTTCACGGTGGAGTTCGGTCCTTCCGAAGCGGTCCTCTCGGTGCCGGACCTGCAGAAGACCGCCTTCCCGATCGGCGGCTCGTTCGCCTTCCCGGCAGTGAGCTGAGCTGCGGCCCGGAGACGCTCGACAGCTCGGACGGCGGAGGGCCTCTCCGCCGTCCGGCCTCCGGGTGGGAGATCCAATGACAACGCCAGAAGACTTCTACCGCGTGCTCACGGCTGAGATCAACCGGCAGATCGAGCCCATTTACGGCCTCCGGGTGACCCTCATCAAATCGGCTTCCCAGGGTGATTTTCACTGGTTTTACGAAAACCTCAATGGGATCTTCAACCAGGGCACCTTTGACTACGTGAGCGCCCGGGTGTCGCCGGACGACATCCCCGGAATTGCGCAGATTTCTCCTGCCGGGGGGTTTCCGAACGCGTACGTCCAGGTGGTCACTGCGATCTATTACCTGCTGAGCCCGGAGGATGAGGCGCGGCTCCAGAGAGCCGTGACGGACGCTTCGGCCCAGGCCACGGTCGTCGTCCGTACCTACCAGAGCACTTTCGGAGAGATTACCGATAGCCAAATGACCGCAGGCCAGTCCGCCCTCGGGCCGCCCGCGGTGTCCAACAAGCAGGACTATGTCATTGGCTTCGTCATGGGCTACCTGTGGAGCGGACGGCGAGAACAGAACCAACCGGCGCTCGCCTACACTGAAATAGCGAAAGCCCCGGACCTGGCCCACCTGCTGCCGCAGATGCCGAAGGAGGGACAGCCGGTGCTGGCAGCCGCCCAGGAGTACTTGCGTCTGCTCGGCCCCGCCAACGCTCTGGAAGACCAGATGTTTCTGGGCGGCTGGACCATTGCCCAGTTGAGGAACAACACCGCCCGTCCCGATGCCGCCAACGGTGGCATGAAGACGGTGAATCCGAACACGGGCGACGTTTCGGCGGAGGATCAGGTGGGTTATGGCGTCGGGGTTCCGATTGCCGCAATCCAGAGGGAGCTGAACGATCCGACCCGGCTGGTCCGGGCTGTCGTCTCCTGGAACGCGGCAGCGAGCCCCGCCGGAGGCCCTCCGGGAGGCGCTCGTCTTTCCATCGAATCCCTGCTCCACTTGCGCCTGGCGGATGGTTCCGGCCTCGAGCTGCTCCAACTCGAGGGGAGGGGCGGCGAGGCCACGATCACGATCGACTACCCCGGATTCACGATGGTTCCCGCCGGGCCGAAATCCTGGCTGGAGAAGGAAGACACCGGCTGGTTCAATGGCGGGCCGATCGCCGAGGCGAACCGCAACAGCGGCAAGGCGGTCAGCGGTTTCCACTTCACGGTTCCCCCTGCCTACAACCTTGGCCCCCAGGTGGAGGGTGGAGATTTCGGGCTGATCACCCACCTGCTGATCAGCAACCCTCCCATCGTGACGATCGACTTCCCCGAGGGGGATTTGGAGCGGTTCAGCAAGCGCCTCGCGCAAGGAGCTTCAGGGCGACTGGGGCTGTTTGGCTCGGCTCCGGAGCGGCGGCTCTCAGCCCCCCTCTACTCCGTCTCCTATTCCCGCCTCGCAGGCGGCGGTTTTGCGCTGGTCCTCGCCCCCGTTCAGCTCGCTGTGTCGCCGCTGCAGCAAACCGCCTACGTGATCGGCGGAACGTTTGATTTCCCGGGCGCCGGCGGCTGACGTCCGAACGCCGGCGGCAGGCAGGCCGCCGGTCGTCCTTGGCTCGTCCCGATCAGCTCGCCGGCTTCTTGAACACCCCCGCATCCACCGGCGCGTTCACCTGCACGTCGGAGAGCTCCACCTTCAGGATCGGCGTGCCGTCCTGCATGACGTCGGTCTTGAAGGGGACTTTGACGCCGTTGACGTCGCGGTAGTCGGAGTAGAGATACTCGATCTTCTGGCCGCTGGTCTCGTAGCCGACCTTGGCCACCTGGCTTGTGCTGGCGTCGATCCAGAAGCGGGTGGCGTGGCCCTGGGCGTCGGCGAGCTCGACGACGTGGGCGGGTTTGCCGTTGACCGGCTCGTCGGGGAGCGAGCGGGCGGTGTAGCCCGGCTGATCGAGCCTGCGCAGCAGGTCGAAGCCGTAGAGGTGGCGCTCTTTCATCTGGGCGGTGGCGTCCGCGGCCTGGGGACCCATCTGCCGCCAGCCGGTGGTGCCGTCGTAGGCCTGGACCATGGAGCCCATGGCCGTGGTCATCTCCGTGCGTTCGGCGTCCGGATACTGGCGATAGGTCACGATCGAGGGCACGGGCAGCGGCTGCGGTGAGCCGGGGGGGGTGAGGGTCGCGGAGCCTTTGCTGATCTGCGTCTTCTGCCCGGCAAAGGCTTTGCCGCCCAGAGCCGCCTGGGCCTGGCGCAGCAGCTCCAGGGCCTTGGGATCGGCGGCGGCCTGCGCTGCCTTCGGCTTGCGCAGGTCGGCGCTCAGCAGATCGAGGTCGGTCACCGGGATGACCTCGATGTCTGCGGTGTTGCCGAACGTCTTCTTGAGCGAATCCAGGAAGACCGAGGAGTTGCCCGCGAGCACGATCGCCATGCGGTCCGGGTGGATGCGCTCCTTGGCGAAGCGCTGGAGGTCGGCGGCGGTGATGGCGGAGATCTTGTCGTTGTAGGTCTCCAGGTATTCGCGGCCGTAGCCGTAGCGCAGGGCTTCTACTACCTTGTCGGCGATGCCGTCGGCGGTCTCGATCTCCAGTGGGAAGGCGCCGGTGATGAAGGTCTTGGCCGCCGTCAGCTCGCCTGCGGGGACGGGCTCCTTCTGGAGGTCGCGGAGCACGTCCAGGGCCACTTTCAGGGCCTCGGTCGAGGTCTCGGTCTTGGTGAAGGTGGTGGCCTCGAACCAGCCGGGCTGCGTGGGCTCCACGAAGAAGCTCTGGGCGCCGTAGGAGAGGCCGCGCTTCTGGCGGATCTCGGTGAACAGGCGGGACGCGGGGCTGCCGCCCGCCACCGAGCTGTAGACCTCGGCGGCATAGAGGTCGGGATCGAGATGGGAGATGGACTGCTGGGCCAGACGGATTTCCGTCTGCACGGCGTCGGGCTTGTCGATCACCACGATGCGCTGGCGGCCAGAGCTGGGCTGCGGCACTGCGGGGAGCTTGAAGTCCTCGCCCTTGGCCCAGCCGCCGAAGGCGCGCTCGGCGCGGGCGAAGGCGTCGTCGGGCTTGACGTCGCCCACCACGGCGAGGAAGGCGCCGTTGGGGACGTAGTGGCTCTTGTGGAAGGCCGCGAGGTCCTCCTGCGTCAGGCCGCGCACGGACTCGGGGGTGCCGATCCCCGGGCTGCCGTAGGGATGGGCGCCGAAGACCAGACGCTCGGCCGCCTGGCCCGCGAGGTAGGCGGCGTTCTGCTGCTGGACCTGGAGGCCGCTCAGGGTCTGCCGCCGCCAGCGCTCGACCTCGTCTTGTGGGAAGGTGGGATGGAGGACGACGTCGGTGAGCAGGTCGAACCCGAGGTCGAGCTGGTCGGAGGTCACGCCGGCGACGACGAAAACCCCCTCGATGCCGGCGTTGGCGTTCAAGTTGCCGCCCACGAAGTCGATGGTCTCGGCGAGTTGCTGCGCCGAGCGCTTGGCCGTGCCTTTGGTAAGCAGGTCCGCGGTGGCGTTCGCCAGGCCCGCCTTGCCCTGGGGCTCGAAGGAGCGGCCAGCTTTGACCAGCAGGCGCAGAGTGACCAGGGGCTGCTCGTGCTGCTCGACGACCACGACGCGCAGGCCGTTGGCCAGCGTCTTTTCCGCAAACGAGGGGAAGCGGACGTCCTTGGCCGGCGCCGGGGGCGGCGGGGTGGCCAGCTTGCGGGCCGGCTGCGTCTCCGCGGTCTTCGCGGTCTCCGCGGTCTCCGCTGCCTTGGCGCCGGTCGTGACCGCCAGCAACAGGAGGGCAGCGGTGAACGGGATCAGGATTCGGGGCGTTCTCATGGCTTCTTCACCTCGCTCGGGGCGGCGTCTTTGGCGCCTGGACGCATGGCTTCGGGGAGCATGTAGACCACGGTGCGGTTCTCGGGGCTGAAGTAGGCGCGCGCCACGCGCTGGACGTCTGCGGCGGTGACCTTCTGGTATTGGGCGAGCTCGCGGTTGATCAGCGAGAGGTCGCCCAGGATGACGGTGGAATGGCCGATGGCCTCTCCCTTCTCCTGCACGGTCTGGCGGCCGAAGATGAGGCCCGAGATGAGCTGGTTCTTGGCCTTGGCGAGCTCGTCGGCGGACACGGGCTCGGTCTTTATCCGGTCGACCTCGGCCAGGAGCTCCTTCTCGCCGTCCTCGGGCTTCTGGCCGCCCTGGAGGATGGAGAAGAAGAAGAAGACGCCGGGGTCCTCGAGGGCCACGGTCTGGCCGCCGGCCGCCACGGCGATCTGCTTGTCGTAGACCAGGCGCTTGTAGAGCCGCGAGCTCTCACCGGCGGAGAGGATGTTACCCGCCACCTCCAGGGCGTAGAGGTCCGGGTGCCGCGCCTCGGGCACGTGATAGGTGAACACCACGGCCGGCAGGGGAGTGGTCGAGTTGTAGTCGGTGGTGCGGCGCTCGGCGGTCTGGGCCGGCTCCTTGGCGATGTCGCGCGGGATGGGCTTGCCCTGGGGGATGGGACCGAAATACTTCTCGATCCATTTCAGGGTCTGGGCCGGATCGAAGTCGCCGGCCACCACGAGGGTGGCGTTGTTGGGTACGTAGTAGGTGGCGTGGAAGTCGCGCACGTCCTGGAGGGTGGCGGCGTCGAGGTCGGCCATGCTGCCGATGGGCAGGATGTGGTAGGGATGGGTGGTGTAGGTCTTGTTCATCACCACCTCGAACAGCCGGCCGAACGGGGGATTGTCGATGCGCAGCCGGCGCTCTTCCTTGACCACGTCGCGCTCGGACTTGAAGTTCGCCTCCGAGATGTCGAGGGCGCGCATACGGTCGGCCTCCACCCAGAGGATGCGCTCCAGGTAGTTGGCCGGGATGGTCTCCCAGTAGAGGGTGCGGTCGAAGTCGGTGGTGGCGTTGTAGCGGCCGCCGATCGAGCCGATGAGGGTCTTGAACCCCTCCAGGGGCACGTTCTCCGAGCCCTTGAACATGATGTGCTCGAAGAGGTGGGCGAAGCCGCTCCTGCCCGGCTTCTCGTCCTTCGAGCCCACGTGATACCAGAGTTGGACGTTCGCCACCGGCACCGAGTGGTCCTCATGGAAGAGCACCTGGAGCCCGTTGGCGAGCTTGTGCGTTTGGACCTCGAGCGTCGGCGGCGTCACCTTGAGGGCGTCCGCGGCCTGTGCCGGCGGGGTGGGTGCCAGGAGAGCCAACCCGGCGAGCCCCAAGATCATCCCTTTGAGCATTCGAATCTCCTTTGTGTGACCGGTGCGGGAGAGAACGGGAGAGAAGTTGTGCAGTTGATCCTCCCGGTCCGTCGCGGTAGTTTACCTCGCATGAGAACCCGAAGACTCCTCTCCCTGTTCCCGCTGCTGGCCCTCGCCCTCCCGGTTTCCCTCCTGGCGGCGCCGCCCGGCGTCTACAAGCCGGACAAGACCGTCCCTGCCCCCGCCGACGTGGCGGCCCCCCCGGCCGACGCCCAGGTCACGGCGAGCGGCCTCGCCTCCAAAGTCCTCCAGGCGGGCACCGGCACGGACCACCCCCAGCCGACCGACATGGTGAAAGTGCACTACTCGGGCTGGACCACGGACGGCAAGATGTTCGACTCCTCGGTGGTGCGCGGCCGGCCGGCGGTGTTCCCCCTGAACCGGGTGATCGCCGGCTGGACGGAGGGAGTGGGGCTGATGGTCACGGGGGAGAAGCGGCGGCTGTGGATTCCCGCCAAGCTCGCCTACGAGGGGCATCCCGACAAGCCGCAGGGGATGCTGGTCTTCGACGTCGAGCTGCTGGACATCCTCAGGGTGCCCCCCGTGCCGGCAGACGTGGCCGCGCCACCGGCCGACGCCCAGAAGTCCGACTCCGGCCTCGCCTGGAAGGTCCTGAAGCCCGGCACGGGCACCCTCCATCCCAAGCGGGACAGCATCGTCAAGGTCCACTACACGGGCTGGACCACGGACGGCAAGATGTTCGACTCCTCCTACACCCGGGGGACCCCCGCCGTCTTCGAGCTGACCAAAGTCATCCCCGGCTGGACCGAGGGCCTCCAGCTCATGACCGCCGGCGAATCGCGCCGCTTCTGGATCCCCAAGAATCTCGCCTACCGCGGGGTCCCGGGGAAGCCGGAGGGGATGCTGGTGTTCGATGTGGATTTGGTGGAGATTACGAAGCCGTAGGGGGGAATCACTGGCCGAGGACCGGCCACCGGGACCAGTCGCTCTGGCAGGCCAGGAAATCCCGGCTTGAGCAGGTGAGCCCTGCACCATCGTAGCTGAAGCGGAGAACCAGGTTGCCCTGACTGACGCTCCCGATGTGGTGCAACTCATGCTCCCTATGGAGGGTGTTGCGGTCGATGATGAGGAAGGATTCCCACCCCGAAGCGCTGCGGATGGCGAAGACGTAGACGAGATCCGGGGTGCGGAGCGTTCCAAGCTGCTTCAGAGAGACGCTGAACGTCGCGGAATATCCCTTTCGCTGCGGCTTGGCGGTCGCCGTCTTGACCTGGACTCGCCAGAGCTCGCCGCTCTCATCCTTGACGACAAAAACGTCTTCTCCAACGTCGACTTCGGGCAGCGCGACGTTCCAGCCACGCCAGAGAAGCTCTGCCATGACCGCCATCTGTCCGGCGCGGCCGACATACAAATTCTGCTTTTGTGACATGGGCACCGGGTCAGGCCGCGCGAGACTCGAAGACGACTTCCCTGTCCGTTGGAGTCATGAAGATGAACCCGCCTAGGCTCTGAATCTGCCTTTCACTCAGGCCGGTCAAGAGCATGGCAATCTGGGTCCACATGGGTCCCAGCAGGCGATTGAAATCCCATTGCGTGTCGAAGGAGACGAAGATACTGGACGCCGGAGACCAGTCAGGGATCTGCGACTCCAGCATGGCCTCCGTCTTGGGGCTCAAGCGAAACGTGGCCCCATTCATCTGCTTCCCGACTTCGATTACGATTGGAGACATCGCTTTCCTCCAGGACTCCCAAACAGGGTACGACTTTACCACATAAGACAGCCGCTGAGACCTGACTCCATGCCCCGCACCCCCAAAACCCCGCCCCCGCCGCCCGATCCGGAGAACGGGCTCTGGCAGGGGCGGTCCGTGGCGCGGCGGTTCGTGTCTCCGGACGGGCTCACGGTGCTGGTGGGGCGCACGGCGGAGGACAACGACGTGCTCACCTTCAGGCTGGGGAGCCCGCGCGACTTCTGGCTCCATGTGGCGGCCGAGTCGGGCTCCCATGTGGTGGTGCGCAATCCCGGGGGGCTCGACCGCCTGCCCAGGGAGACCGAGCAGTTGGCCGCCTCCCTCGCCGCCGGCTACAGCAAGGCGCGGAAGGGAGGGAGAGTGGCCGTCCACCTCTGCCGTTGCGAGGATGTGAGCAAGCCCCGGGGGTTTCCGCCAGGGAAGGTGCTCCTCGACCGCTATCGCAGTGTGCAGGCTTCGCCCTGGCGGCCGGAGCAGGAAGGGACATAAGGGACATCAGGGACTGCAAGGACAGCAGGGATTGGCTTTCTTGTCCCTGAAGTCCCTGCTGTCCCTTGGGTCCCTTTTCCGCCTACAGCGACTGCATAATCACCGACGCGCCGCTACGGGCCACCTCGCCCGGGGCGTCGAGGTTGAGGGCTTGGAGCACGCCGTCGCGCACCACGGCGGCGTAGCGCTGTGAGCGGAGGCCCATGCCGAAGGCGCTGCAGTCGAGTTCCAGCCCCAGAGCCCGGGCGAAGTCGCCGTTGCCGTCCGCCAGCGGCACGATCTTGTCGCCCGCGTTCTGGGACTTCAGCCAGGCGGTGAGCACCTCGATGTCATTCACCGCGGTGCAGGCCACCGCGTCTGCTCCTCGCGACTTCAGGTGGTCCGCCAGCTCGATGAAGCCGGGCAGGTGAAAGTCCGAGCAGACCGAGGTGAAGGCCCCGGGCACGGCGAAGAGCACCACCGTCTTCCCTTTGAAGAATTCCTCCGTGCCGACGTTCTCGAAGGCGCCATCTTTGGCGGTCTGCAGCTTCACGTTGGGGATCGTCTCCCCGACCTGGATTGCCATCTCGATTCCCTCCCTTGCACGCCGATGCTATCAGACGCCTTCGCGCGAAGGCTGGCGGCTGAACGCAGCAAGATTCTTCAAAACATCCTCCCATCCCGTCTGATACAGTCCCGCAACTCCTCCGCACCGAGGTTGTGACAAGGCGGGACCCGGAACAGCGTTTGAGCGCGAAACGCAATGGCCCCTCCGCTCAACCCTCGTCAAAGGTTGTTGGTGTAAGCCGAAGTCTGAGGAGTCTGCCCGGGAGGCCTGGGCTGATGAATGGTTTGAATTCAAGGAGGAGGTCATGTCGATCCGCCGTTGCTGGTTCCTTCTGCTGGGATTCCTGGGCGTCTTTGCCGCGGGAGCCTCGGCGCAAACTCTGATGTTCGTCGACGCGGCCGGCCGGCCGGCGTCCTTCTATCTCGAATCCACGCGGGTCTACGTGCAGGTGCAGGACGCCACGGCCAATGCCAGCCCGGGCGCGGTGGATACGGTGCCCGTGACGCTTCAGGCCGACCTCTCGGGCGACCAGGAGCTCCTCGAGCTCACCGAGACCGGGGAGGACACGGGCCTCTTCCAGGGCTCCCTGAGCCTGCGCACGGGCCCGGGCCTGCCGGGCAACGGCCTGCTGGAGACCACGGCGGGTGGGCCTCCGTACCAGTTCGACACCGTGCATGCGACCTACACGGGCGGCGGGGGGGCCACAGTCTCGGTGCCGACGGTGGGCTCTCTCACCTCCTTCATCGATTCCTATGGCAACGAGGTGACCGCCTACGCCGCCGGAGAGACCGTGCGGGTGCGGGTGGAGGATCACAACGCCGACAATCCCACCGGCTTCGATTCCGTGATGGCCACGGTGCAGTCGCTCGACAGCGGCGACGCCGAGGGGCTCCAGCTCCAGGAAGTGGCCAAGAGCGGCGGCATCTTCGAGGGAGCTCTGCCCATGGAGCGCGACGCTCCGGCGGGGTCGAACGATGGCCGCCTCCAGGCACACGCGGGCGAGACCCTCCAGGCCATGCACACGGATTCCAACGGTCTGCTGGCCTCCGGCGCCCAGGCCAGCGTCCAATTCCTCACCATCGCTTTTCTCGACGAGTCAGGCCGGCCCACGGCGGAGGTGCTGGAGGGCGGCCCGGCCCGGGTGCGGGTGGTGAGCGCCCAGGACAACGTCAACCCGTTCGCCACGGATCAGGTGCAGATCCAGCTCCAGACGCAATACGCCGGCGATCAGGAATTCCTCACGCTCACCGAAACCGGCCCGGACACGGGTGTCTTCGAAGGCGGAATCCGTCTCGTCCTCGCGCCCGGCACGAGCGGCAACGGCACGCTGGAGACGCTGCGCAGCGGTCCTCCGGATTTCCTGCCCGAGCAGATCACGGCCACGGCCGGTCCCTACAGCGCCACGGCCCACACCCTGGCCGCGCGGGTGATCTTCATCGACGGCTTCGGCCGCGAGACCTCGAGCTTCCCCATCGGCGGCGTGATCGGAGTGAGAGTGGTGGAGCCGGCGCGCAACTTCGATCCGCAGCAACGGGAGACGACGTTCATCCAACTCCAGGTGCCGGGGGATCAGGAGACGGTCACGCTGCTCGAAACCGGCTTCAACACCGGCGTCTTCGAGGGCACGATCAGCAGCGACCGCGGCGGTGCGCAGCCGAACGATGGTCGTTTGGAAGGCCAGGCCGGGCAGACGATCTTCGCCACCTATCAGACCGTCACCACTCCAAACCCGACCCTGGCACAGGCTCTCTTCACCGGCGGGCAGGTGCTGTTCGTGGACGCGGCGGGCCAGCCGGCGAGCGTCTATCTGGTGGGGACCCGGGCGCGGGTGCGGGTGGAGGATCACGGCGCGGACCTACAGTCGTTCGCCGTGGACACGGTGATCGCAGGGGTGACGACGGAGCTTTCGGGGGACCTCGAAAACCTGACGCTCACCGAAACGGGGCAAAACACGGGCGTCTTCGAGGCCGAGATCGATCTGCGGGACGGGCCGGCGCTCTCCGGCAACGGCCTCCTCGAAACGCGGGAGGAATTCGGTCCGCCCCATGAATTCGACACCCTGCACGCGAGCTACGAGGCGGCTTTCAACGGCGGCGTGTCCACGGCCACGGCCGGCACGCTCTCCTTCCGCATCTGGTTCATCGACGCCTTCGGCAACGTGGTGACCTCCTATGCTCAAGGCAGCCGGGCCTACGTGCGGGTCGAAGATCACCGGTTCAACAATCCCACCGCCTTCGACCGGGCCTTTGCCATCTTGCGGTCCGCATCTGGAGACGTCGAATTCATCGAGCTGAACGAGACGACCAAGACATCGGGGATATTCGAGGGCTCGCTGCCGCTGGATTCGATCGGTGCGCCGGGTCAGGACAGCCGTCTCCAGGCGCATCCAGGCGACGAGATCACGGCCGAGCGTGACACGGGCTTTACGGCCGAGCCGGCCCGAGCACGGATCGACTTCCTGAGCCTCGGTTTCATCGACGAGACCGGTGAGCCGACGGTGGAGGTGCTGGAGGGTGGCACGGCGCGGGTGCGGGTGGTGAGCCCGCAGGACAACTCCAATCCAGGGAACGCAGATCAGGTGACGGTCCAGCTCCGGACGCGCTATGCCGGCGATCAGGAATTCCTCACCCTGACCGAGACCGGTCCCGACACGGGCGTTTTCGAAGGCGGAATCCGTCTGAATCTCGCGCCCAGCGCCAGTGGCAACGGCACGCTGGAGACGATGCGCAGCGGTCCGCCCGAGTTCCTGCCGGAGGAGATCACGGCCACCGCCGGTCCCTACACGGCGACCGCTCACACTCTGGCCTCGCGAATCATCTTCATTGACGGCTTCGGCCGTGCCACGTCGAGCTTCCCCGTAGGCGGTCCGGTGGGCGTGCGGGTGATGGAGCCGGCGCGCAATTCCGATCCGCAGCAGAAGGAGACCACGCTGATCCAGCTCCAGGTGCCGGGCGACCAGGAGACGGTCACGCTGCTTGAAACCGGCTTCAACACTGGCGTCTTCGAAGGCACGATCGGCAGCGATCGCGGTGGCCAGCAGTCCAACGACGGGCGTCTCGAAGGCCAGGCTGGGCAATCGATCACAGCCACTTATCAGACCGTCACCACGCCCAATCCGACGCTGGCGCAGGCCGCCTTCACCGGTGGGCAGATCCTGTTCGTGGACAATACCGGCCAGCCGGCGAGCGTCTATCTGGTGGGAACGCGGGCTCGCATCAGGGTGGAGGATCACGGGGCCGACCTGCAGTCGTTCGCCGTGGATACGGTGATCGCAGGAGTGACGACGGAGCTCTCGGGCGACGTGGAAAACCTGACGCTCACCGAAACCGGTCCCAATACAGGGATTTTCGAAGCCGAGATCGATCTGCGGGACGGGCCGGCGCTGTCCGGCAACGGTATCCTCGAAACGCGGGAGGAATTCGGCCCGCCGCATGAATTCGACACGTTGCACGCGAGCTACGTGGCCTCTTCCAACGGCAGTGTGTCCACGGCCACGGCCGGTACGCTGAGCTTCCGCATCCGGTTCATCGACGCGTTCGGCAACGTGGTGACCTCCTACGCCCAAGGCTCGCGGGCCTACGTGCGGGTGGAAGATCATCGGTTCAACAATCCCACGGCCTTCGACCGGGCCTTTGCCATTGTACGGTCCCCCTCCGGAGACTTCGAATTCGTCCAGCTCGACGAGACCACGAAGACGTCGGGGATCTTCGAAGGCTCGCTGCCGATCGATTCCATCGGCGCGCCGGTGCGAGATGACCGACTCCAGGCCCATCCGGGCGACGAGATCACGGCCGAGCGCGACACGGGCTTCACGGCTGAGCTCGCCCGGGCACGGATCGACTTCCTGAGCCTCGGTTTCATCGACGAGACCGGTGAACCGACGGTGGAGGTGCTGGAGGCCGGCACGGCGCGGGTGCGGGTGGTGAGCCCGCAGGACAACGCCAATCCAGGGAACGCAGATCAGGTGACGGTCCAGCTCCGGACGCGCTATGCCGGTGATCAGGAGTTCCTTACTTTAACCGAGACCGGTCCGGATACCGGCGTCTTCGAAGGCGGAATCCGTCTGAATCTCGCGCCCAGCGCCAGCGGCAACGGCACGCTGGAGACGATGCGCAGCGGTCCGCCGGAGTTCCTGCCGGAAGAGATCACGGCCACCGCTGGACCCTACACGGCGACCGCTCACACTCTGGCCTCGCGAATCATTTTCATCGACGCCTTCGGCCGTGCTACGTCGACCTTCCCTATCGGCGGTCCGGTGGGCGTGCGGGTGATGGAGCCAGCGCGCAACTTCGACCCGCAACAGAAGGAGACCACGCTGATCCAGCTCCAGGTGCCGGGCGATCAGGAGACGGTCACGCTGTTTGAAACCGGCTTCAACACCGGCGTCTTCGAAGGCACGATCGGCAGCGACCGCGGCGGCCCGCAGCCCAACGACGGCCGTCTGGGAGGCCAGGCCGGGCAGACGATTTTCGCCACCTACCAGAACGTCCCCACTCCGAATCCGACGTTGGCGCAGGCCGTCTTCACCGGTGGGCAGATCCTGTTCGTGGACAATACCGGCCAGCCGGCGAGCGTCTATCTGGTGGGAACGCGGGCTCGCATCAGGGTGGAGGATCACGGCGCCGACCTGCAGTCGTTCACCGCGGACACGGTGATCGCAGGAGTGACGACGGAGCTCTCGGGCGATGTGGAAAACCTGACGCTCACCGAAACCGGTCCCAATACAGGGATTTTCGAAGCCGAGATCGATCTGCGAGACGGGCCGGCGCTCTCCGGTAACGGTATCCTCGAAACGCGGGAGGAATTCGGCCCGCCGCATGAATTCGACACGTTGCACGCGAGCTATGTGGCCTCTTCCAACGGCGGCGTGTCCACGGCCACGGCTGGCACGCTGAGCTTCCGGATCCGGTTCATCGACGCGTTCGGCAATGTGGTGACCTCCTATGCCCAGGGCTCGCGGGCCTACGTGCGGGTGGAAGATCATCGGTTCAACAATCCCACGGCCTTCGACCGGGCCTTTGCCATCTTGCGGTCCCCCTCCGGAGACGTCGAATTCGTCGAGCTGAACGAGACGACCAAGACGTCGGGGATTTTCGAAGGCTCTCTGCCGATCGATTCGATCGGTGCGCCGGGTCAGGACAGCCGGCTTCAGGCCCATCCGGGCGACGAGATCACGGCCGAGCGCGACACGGGCTTCACGGCCGAGCTCGCCGGGGCACGGATCGATTTCCTGAGCCTCGGCTTCATCGACGAGACTGGCCAGCCCACGGTGGAGGTGTTGGAGAACGGCACGGCGCGGGTGCGGGTGGTGAGCCCGCAGGATAACGCCAACCCCGGAGCCGCCGATTCGATTCAGATCCAGCTCCGGACGCGCTACGCCGGCGATCAGGAATTCCTCACTTTGACCGAGACCGGTCCGGACACAGGCGTCTTCGAAGGTGGCATCCGGCTGAATCTCGCGCCCAGCGCCAGCGGCAACGGCACTCTGGAGACGATGCGCAGCGGTCCGCCGGAGTTCCTGCCGGAAGAGATCACGGCCACCGCTGGACCCTACACGGCGACCGCTCACACTCTGGCCTCGCGAATCATCTTCATCGACGGCTTCGGCCGTGCCACGACGACCTTCCCGATCGGCGGCCCGGTGGGCGTGCGAGTGGTGGAGCCGGCGCGCAACTTCGACCCGCAACAGAAGGAGACTACGCTGATCCAGCTCCAGGTGCCAGGCGATCAGGAGACGGTCACGCTGTTTGAAACCGGCTTCAACACCGGCGTCTTCGAAGGCACGATCGGTAGCGACCGCGGCGGTCAGCAGCCCAACGACGGCCGTCTGGGAGGCCAGGCCGGGCAGACGATTTTCGCCACCTATCAGAACGTCACCACTCCGAATCCGACGTTGGCGCAGGCCTTCTTCACCGGTGGGCAGATCCTGTTCGTGGACAATACCGGCCAACCAGCGAGCGTCTATCTCGTCGGGACCCGAGCCCGTGTGCGGGTGGAGGATCACGTCGCAGACGTGCGGTCGTTCGCCGTGGACACGGTGATCGCAGGGGTGACGACGGAGCTCGCGGGCGACGTGGAAAACCTGACGCTCACCGAAACCGGTCCCAATACAGGGATTTTCGAAGCCGAGATCGATCTTCGCGACGGGCCGGCGCTCTCCGGCAACGGCATCCTCGAAACGCGGGAGGAATTCGGCCCGCCGCACGAATTCGACACCTTGCACGCGAGCTACGCGGCCTTCGTCAACGGCAGCATCTCCACGGCCACGGCTGGCACGTTGAATTTCCGCATCGGGTTCATCGACGCCTACGGCAACATGGTGACCTCCTACGCCCAGGGCTCGCGGGCCTACGTGCGGGTGGAAGATCACCGGTTCAACAATCCCACGGCCTTCGACCGGGCCTTCGCCATCGTGCGGTCCCCCTCCGGAGACTACGAATTCGTCGAGTTGAACGAGACGACCAAGACGTCGGGGATTTTCGAAGGCTCGCTGCCGATCGATTCCATCGGCGCGCCGGTTCGGGACGACCGTCTCCAGGCTCATCCAGGCGACGAGATCACGGCCGAGCGTGACACGGGCTTCACGGCCGAGCTCGCCCGGGCGCGGATCGATTTCCTGAGCCTCGGCTTCATCGACGACACCGGCCGGCCCACGGTGGAGGTCCTGGAGGGAGGCACGGCGCGGGTGCGGGTGATGAGCCCGCAGGACAACGCCAACCCCGGAGCCGCCGATTCGATTCAGATCCAGCTCCGGACGCGCTATGCCGGCGATCAGGAATTCCTAACCCTGACCGAAACCGGTCCGGCTACCGGCGTCTTCGAAGGTGGAATCCGTCTGAATCTCGCGCCCAGCGCCAGCGGCAACGGCACGCTGGAGACGATGCGCAGCGGTCCGCCCGAGTTCCTGCCGGAAGAGATCACGGCCACGGCCGGACCGTACACGGCGACCGCTCATACCCTAGCCTCGAAGATCATCTTCATCGACGGCTTCGGCCGCGCTACGTCGAGTTTCCCGATCGGCGGCCCGGTGGGCGTGCGAGTGGTGGAGCTGGCGCGCAACTTCGATCCGCAGCAGAAGGAGACCACGCTGATCCAACTCCAGGTGCCGGGCGACCAGGAGACCGTCACGCTCCTCGAGACGAGCTTCAACACCGGCATCTTCGAAGGCACGATCGGCAGCTACAGCGGAACCCCGCAACCCAACAACGGCTCTCTGGACGCACAGGCCGGACAGACGATCCTCGCCACCTACCAGACCGTCACCACGCCGAATCCGACGTTGGCGCAGGCCATCTTCACCGGCGGGCAGATCCTGTTCGTGGACAATACCGGCCAGCCGGCGAGCGTCTATCTCGTCGGGACACGAGCGCGGGTGCGGGTGGAGGATCACAGCGCGAACGTGCAGTCGTCCGCCGTGGACACGGTGATCGCAGGGGTGACGACGGAGCTCGCGGGCGACGTCGAAAACCTGACGCTCACTGAGACGGGTCTCAATACAGGTATTTTCGAAGCCGAGATCGATCTGCGCGACGGTCCGGCACTCTCCGGCAACGGTATCCTCGAAACGCGGGAGGAATTCGTCCCGCCGCATGAATTCGACACGTTGCACGCGAGCTACTCCGCGGCTTTCAACGGCAGCATCTCCACGGCCACGGCCGGCACGCTCTCCTTCCGCATCGGGTTCATCGACGCCTACGGCAACGTGGTGACCTCGTACGCCCAGGGCACGCGAGCCTACGTGCGGGTGGAGGATCACCGGTTCAACAATCCCACGGCCTTCGACCGGGCCTTCGCCATCGTGCGGTCTCCCTCCGGAGACTTCGAATTCGTCCAGCTCGACGAAACCACCAAGGCGTCGGGAATTTTCGAAGGCTCGCTGCCGATCGATTCCATCAGCGCGCCGGTTCGGGACGACCGTCTCCAGGCTCATCCAGGCGACGAGATCACGGCCGAGCGCGACACGGGCTTCACGGCTGAGCTCGCCCGGGCACGGATCAACTTCCTGAGCCTCGGTTTCATCGACGAGACTGGCCGGCCCACGGTGGAGGTGCTGGAGAACGGCACGGCGCGGGTGCGGGTGATGAGCCCGCAGGACAACGCCAACCCCGGAGCCGCGGACTCGGTGAACGTCCAGCTCCGGACGCGTTATGCCGGCGATCAGGAATCCCTCATTTTGACCGAGACCGGTCCGGATACCGGCGTCTTCGAAGGTGGCATCCGTCTGAATCTCGCGCCCAGCGCCAGCGGCAACGGTACGCTGGAGACGATGCGCAGCGGTCCGCCGGAGTTCCTGCCGGAGGAGATCACGGCCACCGCCGGTCCCTACACGGCGACCGCTCATACCCTAGCCTCGAAGATCATCTTCATCGATGGCTTCGGCCGCGCTGCGTCGAGTTTCCCGATCGGCGGTCCGGTGGGAGTAAGGGTGGTGGAGCCGGCGCGCAACTTTGATCCACAACAGCAGGAGACCACGCTGATCCAACTCCAGGTGCCGGGCGATCAGGAGATCGTCACGCTTCTCGAAACCGGCCCCAACACCGGCGTCTTCGAAGGCACGATCGGCAGCGACAGTGGCACCCCGCAACCCGACGACGGCCGTCTGGAGGGCCAGGCCGGGCAGACGATCTTCGCGACCTATCAGAACGTCACCACTCCGAACCCGACGCTGGCGCAGGCGATCTTCACCGGCGGTCAGGTTCTCTTTGTGAACAATGCGGGCCAGCCGGCGAGCATCTACCTGGTGGGAGCCCGGGCCCGCGTGCGGGTGGAGGATCACGGCGCGGACGTGCAGTCGTCCGCCGCGGACTCGGTGATCGCAGGGGTGACGACGGAGCTCGCGGGCGACGTCGAAAACCTGACGCTGACCGAGACGGGCCCGAATACCGGCGTGTTCGAAGCCGAGATCGATCTGCGTGACGGGCCGGCGCTGTCCGGCAACGGCCTCCTCGAAACGCGGGAGGAATTCGGTCCGCCACACGAGTTCGACACCCTGCACGCGAGCTACACGCCTGTTTTCAACAGCGGCGTGTCCACGGCCACGGCCGGCACGCTGAGCTTCCGCATCTGGTTCATCGACGCCAGCGGGCAGGTGGTGACGTCCTACACCCAGGGTCCCCGGGTCTACGTGCGAATCGAGGATCATCGGTTCAACGATCCCGGAGCGCTCGATCGCAGCTTCGCGCAGGTGCGCTCGGCGTCCGGAGACCTCGTGGACTTCGAGCTGACGGAGACGGGTCTCGCCACGGGAATCTACGAAGGCTCCCTGCTGGTCGACCTCCAGGGTGCTCCGACGGGGGGCGATCGTTTGCAGGCGCGGCCGGGCGATGAGATCACGGCCGTGCGCGACGTTGGTTTCACGGCTGAGCCGGCCGTGGCACGGATCGACTTCACCACCACCAACAATCCTCCGGTGGCGAACGCGGATACGGCGACGGTGGCTGAAGACGGCACGGTCTCGGTCAACGTCCTTGCGAACGACACCGATCCGGATGGTGACACCCTGACGGTGACCTCGGTCACTCAGGGGACGCATGGAACGGTTGCGATCAATCCAGATAAAACCGTGCAGTACACGCCGGCTGCGAACTACAACGGCAGCGACGCTTTCACCTACACCATTTCCGACGGCAACGGTGAGTCGGCGACAGCCAACGTGAACGTCACAGTCACCGCGGTCAACGACGCGCCGGTGGCGAACGCGGATACCGCGACGGTGGCGGAGGATGGGAACGTCTCCATCAACGTGCTGTCGAACGATACTGATCCTGACGGCGATACCCTGACCGTGGCCTCGGTCACGCAGGGGACGCACGGGACGGTTGCGATCAACCCGGACAAGACCGTGCAGTACACGCCTGCTGCGAACTACAACGGCAGCGATTCCTTCACCTACACGATCTCTGACGGCAACGGCGGCAGCGCCACGGCGACGGTGACGGTCACCATCACCGCAGCGAATGACGCTCCGGTCGCCAATGCCGATGCGGCGACGGTTGCGGAGGATGGCACGGTCGCAGTCAACGTCCTGTCGAACGACACCGATCTGGACGGCGACACCCTGACTGTGGCTTCAGTCACCCAGGGAGCCCACGGCACGGTGGCGATCAATCCGGACAAGACGGTGCAGTACACGCCGGCCGCGAACTACAACGGCAGCGACTCGTTCACCTATACGATCTCGGACGGCAACGGCGGCAGCGCGACGGCGACGGTGACGGTCACCATCACCGCAGCGAATGACGGTCCGGTCGCCAATGCCGATACGGCGACGGTTGCGGAGGATGGCACGGTCGCAGTCAACGTCCTTGCGAACGACACCGATCCTGATGGGGATACCTTGACCGTTTCCTCGGTCACGCAGGGGGTACATGGGACGGTTTCGATCAACCCGGACAAGACGGTGCAGTACACGCCTGCGGCCAACTACAACGGCAGCGACTCGTTCACCTACACGATTTCGGACGGCAACGGCGGCAGCGCGACGGCGACGGTGACGGTCACTGTCACCGCGGTCAACGACGCTCCGGTCGCAAACTCCGATACCGCAACGGTCGCTGAGGACGGCAACGTTTCCGTCAACGTCCTCGCGAACGACACCGATCTGGACGGGGATACCCTGACCGTGGCTTCGGTCACGCAGGGAGCCCACGGTACGGTCGCGATCAATCCGGACAAGACGGTGCAGTACACTCCGGCCGCCAACTACAACGGCAGCGACTCGTTCACCTACACGATCTCGGATGGCAACGGAGGCACGGCCACGGCGACGGTGACGGTCACCATCACCGCGGTCAACGACGCTCCAGTCGCCAATGCCGATACCGCAACGGTCGCTGAGGACGGCAACGTTTCGGTCACCGTCCTTGCGAATGACACCGATGCTGACGGCGACACTCTGGCGGTGGCTTCCGTCACCCAGGGCGCGCATGGAACGGTTTCGATCAATCCTGACAAGACCGTGCAGTACACGCCTGCAGCCAACTACAACGGGAGCGACTCGTTCACCTACACGATCTCTGACGGCAACGGCGGTACCGCGACGGCGACGGTGACGGTCACTGTCACCGCGGTCAACGACGCTCCGGTCGCCAACGCCGATAGCGCAACGGTCGCCGAAGACGGCAACGTCTCAGTCACGGTCCTGTCGAACGACACCGATGCGGACGGCGATACCCTGACCGTGGCCTCGGTCACCCAAGGCGCTCACGGCACGGTTTCGATCAATCCCGACAAGACGGTGAAGTACACGCCGGCTGCGAACTATAACGGGAGCGACTCCTTCACCTACACGATCTCCGATGGCAACGGTGGCACCGCAACGGCGACGGTGACGGTCAACATCACCGCCGTCAACGACGCTCCGGTCGCAAACTCCGATACCGCAACGGTCGCTGAGGACGGCAACGTTTCCGTCAACGTCCTTGCGAACGACACCGATGTCGATGGAGACACCCTAACGGTGGCCTCGGTCACCCAAGGCGCTCATGGCACGGTTTCGATCAATCCTGACAAGACCGTGAAGTACACGCCTGCGGCGAACTACAACGGGAGCGACTCCTTCACCTACACGATCTCCGACGGCAACGGCGGCAGCGCCACGGCTACGGTGACCGTCACGGTCACGCCGGTCAACGATCCGCCCGTGGCGGTCAACGATACGGCGGCTACGGTGGCGGGATCGGCGGTGACGATCAACGTCCTTGCCAATGACTCCGACATCGACAGCGCGACCCTCACGGTGACGGCCGTCACCCAGGGAGCCAACGGCACCGTGGTGATCAATCCGGACAAGACGGTGACCTACACCGCCGGTCTGTTCGTGGGCACCGACAGCTTCGCCTACACGATCTCCGACGGCAACGGCGGCACGGCCACGGCGACCGTGACGGTGACGGTGGGGGCGCCGCCGCGCGTGGCCACGGGCATTCAGGCCCGCTACGACTTCAACGAGGGGAGCGGTGCGACGGTCAACGACACCTCGGGGGTGGGCTCGCCGCTCAACCTGACGATCAGCAACACCTCGAACGTCACCTGGGTTTCGGGCGGTCTCTCCGTCAACACCGCCACGAACATCGGCAACAGCAACCCGGCCACCAAGATCATCAACGCGGCCAAGGCGAGCAACGCCGTCACCGTCGAGGCCTGGGTCACGCCGGCCAGCCTGAGCCTCACCGGCCCGTCGCGCATCCTCAACGTGTCGAAGAACAATGCGCAGCGCAACCTGGTCTTCGGCCAGTCGGGGAACCGCTACGAAAGCCAGATCAAGACTTCGACCACCACCGCCTCGCTGCAAAGCCCGGCGGCGAGCCTCACTCTCAACCTGACTCATGTGGTCTACACCCGCAACAGCTCGGGCCAGGCCACCTACTACATCAACGGCGTCCAAGTCGCGAGCCAGACCCAGACCGGCAACCTCTCGAGTTGGGGCACGGACCATACGCTGGGCCTGTCGGACAACTGGCGAGGGACGTTCTTCCTCGCCGCCGTCTACGGCCGGGCTCTCAGTGGCGCCGAGGTGCAGCAGAACTACCTGGCGGGAGCGAACTGAAAAGCCCTCATCACCCCGGCCCTCTTCTCCCAGCCTCCCCCCCGTCCGCCGGGAGAAGAGGGAGAGGTTTGTCAGAAGAAAGACAAGAGGGACGCTGTTATAGCCCTCTCTCTCCCGGCGGTTGGGGGGGAGGCTGGGAGAGAGAGGGTTGGGAGAGTGAGGGCTTCGGAGCGGCGGGTCGGTTTCCGTCCACGAGAGCTGTGGGGTCACGCTTCAGGCTTGGGCTCTCACATCTCCACGATCGGCCGCCCCTCCTGGTGGGTCAGCGATCGAGTGGAACCGCGAGGGAAGAGCAAGGCCACCAGCAGGCTCGCCACGGCGACGCCGGCGAGGGCCACGAAAACTCCCTGAAGACCGTAGAGCAACGCGCTGGTGAGATGGTGAAGGGCGGCGGGCGCGAGGTGGGAGCGCAGGGACGGGTCCAGCGTGGCATCGGCGTTCACGCCCGGACCGGCCATGGATTGCAGGCGGGAGTTCAAAAGCGCTCCCAGGGCGGCCACGGCCAGAGCGCCGCCGATGTTGCGGAAGAATTGGACGGAGCTCGTCGCGACTCCCCGGCGATTCCAGGGCACCGCGTTCTGCACGCCCAGCAGGTACGGCATGGAGACGAAGCCGAGGCCCAGGCCGATGATCATCATGGCCAGCATCGGCGCGAAGCGGCCGGTCGCGGCACCCGTACGGGCGAGGAGCAGGCTGCCCCCGACGATCAGCACGCCGCCGCTCACGGCCATCGGGCGATAGCTGATCCGCATCAGCATCCGGCCCGCGATGGTGGAGGCGATGGGCCAGCCGATGAGGATGGGGGCGAGGATGGTGCCCGCGTCAACCGCCGAGCCGCCCAGCACGCCCTGGCCGAACATGGGCACGTAGGCCGTGAGGGCGAAGAGCATGGCGCCCAGCAGCGTGTTGCCGGCGCTGGAGACGGCGATCAGCCGGTTCTTGAAGAGGTCGAGGGGGAGCATGGGCTCGGGCGCGCGCCGCTCCTGCCAGAAGAACAGGGCGAGGCAGGCGAGCGACATGGCGAGCAGGCCGAGGGTGCGGACGTCGCCCCAGCCCCAGGCGCTCGGCCCTTCGAGGAGCACGAGCAGCAGCAGGGTGACGGCCGCCGTGAGGCTCACCGTGCCGAGGACGTCGAGCTTGTGCTGCCGGCGGGGCGTCTCCTCCTTCATCCAGCGCTGGAGCATCCAGGCCGAGAGCAGGCCGAAGGGGACGTTGATGTAGAAGATCCAGCGCCAGGAGAGAGCGTCGGTGATCAATCCCCCCAGGAGAGGTCCCACCAGGCTCGACAAGGCCCAGACGCCGGAGAAGATCCCCTGGATGCGGCCCCGCTCCTCCAGAGTGTAGATGTCGCCCGTGATGGTGATGGCCACGGGCAGCACGCCGCCCGCACCCAGACCCTGGATGGCGCGGAAGATCACGAGCTGGGTGAAGGAGCGGGAGAGGCCCGAGAGCGCCGAGCCGAGCAGGAAGATGGCCACGGACGCCTGATAGGTGCGCTTGCGGCCGTAGAGGTCCGCCAGCTTGCCGAACAGGGGGACGGTGGTGGTGGAGGTGAGCAGATAGGCCGAGAACACCCAACTGTAGTGCGAGACGCCGCCGAGCTCACCCACCGCGGTCGGCACCGCCGTGGCCACGGCCGTGGCCTCCAGAGCGGCGAGGAACATCCCCAGCAGGATGGAGCCGGTGACGAGCTGCCGCTCGCGTCCAGGCTGCATGGAGCTACTTCGCCTTCCCCATCACCACCGTGACGCTCTTCGACGAAGGAAGCCCCGGCACCGGGCCGGTGGGGGTCCAGACCGTGGCGCCGTTCTGGATCTCGCGCTGCATCCAGGAGGCCTTGGCGAGGGTCACCTCGACGGTGAGCTTGGTGTCTGCGGGCGCGGGAGCGGGGCGGCCCGACTCCGTGCTCCAGAAGTTGAACAGCTTCACCTGCCGCGTGGTCCCGGGCTCGACCGTCTCCAGGAAGACCCGGCTCCGGTAGGCCGGCAGCTCCCGGCCGTTCACTTTCACGGAAAGCTCCAGGGAGGACGCCGGCTGGTTGCCTGAGTTTTTCAGGGTTACGGTGAGGTGGCACAGAGTGTCTGGAGCCGGCGAAGCCGGCTCGACCTGGATGGCCTGGAGGGTGAGGAGGGAGGGTTTCTCCTCGGCAGTGGCTGAAGAAACAAGAGACACAAGGGACAGCAGGGACAGGAGGGACAACAGGAAAAGGCGGAGAGGGCGGGGCGGGCTCATGCTGGCGGGATCTTACCCGAAGGGGAGTGCTAGGCTTCCCCTGTATGTCCCTGAAGTCCCTGCTGTCCCTTGTGTCCCTCCTCCTCGCCCTCCCCGCGAGCGCCGAGACCCTCCGTTTCCGCGAAGTCTCCCACTCCTGGGGCCTCGACTTCCGCCACCACCATGGCGGCTCGGGCCAGCGGTTCATGGTGGAGACCATGTCGGGCGGGGTGGTGATGTTCGACTTCGACGGCGACGGCGACCAGGACCTCTTCTTCGTGGACGGCGGCGCCCTGCCGGGCTATACCGGCGAGCCGCCACGCTCGCGGCTCTTCCGCAATGAGGGAGAGGGCCGTTTCATCGACTGGACGGAGCGCTCGGGGATCAAGCTCCAGAGCTACGGCATGGGCGGCACGGCCGGGGATATCGATGGGGATGGCGATCTCGATCTCTATGTCACCACCTTCGGCGGCCCCAACCAGCTCTTCCGGAACAACGGCGACGGCACGTTCACCGACGTCACGGCCAGGGCGGGCATGGGCGATCCCCTCTGGAGCTCGTCGGCCGCTTTCGCCGACGTGGACAACGACGGCGATCTCGACCTCTTTGTGGCCAATTACGTGGACTTCTCGCTGACCAACCACAAGTTCTGCGGCAACGTGCAGCGCCAGATCCGTGGCTATTGCCATCCCGACGTCTACAACGGCCTGCCCAGTCACCTCTACAGAAATCGCGGGGACGGCACTTTCGAGGACGCAACCGCTGCTTCGGGGCTCGGCGTGGCCGTGGGACCTGGTCTCGGCGTGGTGTTCGGCGATCTCGACGACGACGGCTGGCAGGATCTCTACGTGGCCAACGACACCAAGCCCAACGGCCTCTACCACAACAAGGACAACGGCACCTTCGAGGACCTCTCCCTCCTCTCCGGCACGGCCTACGGCGACAAGGGCCGGCCCGAGGCGGGCATGGGCGTCGATCTCGGGGATTACGACGGCGACGGCCGGCTGGATCTCGTGGTCACCAACTTCGAGCTCGAGACCTTCGCCCTCTACAAGAACCTCGGCGGCGTCGCCTTCGTGGACAGCCGCTCCGTGGCCCGCATCGCCGAGCCCACGCTGATGTCCCTGGGCTTTGGCGCGTCTTTCGCCGATCTCGATCAGGACGGCGATCTCGATCTCGTCTTCGCCAATGGGCACATCAATGACAACGCCGCCGAGCTCACCCCGGGGAGCCAGTACAGGCAGCGCAATCAGGTCTTCGAGAATCTCGGCAACGGCAAGTTCCAGGAGGACAAGGAGACGGGCATGGCCGGCATGCAGGCCCACCGCGGTCTCGCCGTGGGCGATCTGGATGGCGACGGGGACCTGGACGTGGCCGTCGTGGCCTCGAACGAGCCGGCCGAGGTCTATGAGAATCTCAGCGCCGGAGGGAGCTGGCTCCAGGTGGATTTCTCCCACTTCGCCATTGGTGCCCGCCTGGAATTGGAAGCCGGCGGCAAGCGGCAGATCCGCGACGTGAAGACCGCCTCCTCCTACCTCTCGCAGAACGCCCTCACCGTCCACTTCGGGCTGGGCAAGGCGGAGACGATCGATCGCCTCACGATCCGCCGACCCGGCCGGGTGGACGTGTTCCGCAACCTGCCGGCGAATAAGCGGCTGGTGGTGGAGTAGCTACTTCTTCTCCTCCAAACTCTTCAGATTCGCCATGGCCCGGGCATCTCCGGGGCGCAGGGCGAGCACCTTCTGGAGCAGCTCGCGTGCCTCGGCGGTGCGGCCCAGGGTCATGTCGAGCACGGCGAGGTCGTTCAAGGCGGCGAGGTGGTCGGGCTTGATCTTCAGGGCCTGGCGAAAATCCTTCTCGGCTTCGGGGAGCTGCTGGCCGGCCATGCGGACGACCCCACGCAGGTAGAGGTAGTCGGGATTGCCCGGCGCAGCGGCGAGAGCGGCCTCGGCGGCCTTCAGGGCTTCGTCGTTCTGCTTCCCGGCGAGCAGGACCGTCACTTCGGCGGCCCGCGGCCGGGGATCGTTCGCCGGCGCCAGCGCCACCTCCTGGCGGATGAGGGCCAGGGCCTCGGCCGCTTTTCCCTGGCTCAGCAGGGTCTGGGCCCGGCTGAGATTGCGGCCCGTGGCATCGGCCGCTCCGGCCTCGCTCTCCTTCACCTGCTCCGACACGGATTTCTCGGCGCTCTGGAGCTGGCGGAAGCGCTCGATGGAACGGGCCGCCTGCTCACGCTGGCCGGCGCCGAGCTGGGCCTGGCCCAACACCTGCCAGGCCTGCACGTTCTGGGGATCGAGCTGCGTGGCCATCACCAGGGACGCCACGGCCTCGGGCCATTTCGCGAGGGCCACCAGAGCGCGGCCGTACTCCAGGGCCACGGCGGTGGCCAGAGCATCGTCCTGCGCCGCGGGCGAGCCTGGTTTCTCCAACTCGCGGACGGCGGCAGCCAGGGTGGCCGCGGACTGTTCGGGATTCCCCGCCTGGAACTGCGCCCGGCCGAGGAGCAGGGCCAGGGAGGGATCGTCCCCGGTCTTGCCTGCGAGCAGGGTCACGGCCGCCGCCGACTCGCCGAGAGCCAGGTGAGCCTCGGCCAGATAGCGCCGCACCTCGCGTTCGATGGGGGAGGCGCCCGCCGCGAGCAGCGGCTCCATGAGGGCCACCGCCTGCCGCGGCTCGCTCTGGAGGAGCTGGACCCGTCCTTTCAGCAATCGGACGCGTGGCTCCTCCTCCGGCAGGCCGGCCAGCAACGCCGCGGCCTCCTGCGGCCGGTTGAGCTCCAGGGCGTCATAGGCGGCCGAGAGGCGCGACGCCTGATCCTCCGGATGCGCTTCCACCCAGGGGCGAAGATATTGATAGCTCTCGGCCGCCCGGCTCTGGCTCCCCAAGAGCAGCCCCAGGTCGCGGGAGGCCAGGGAGACGGGCGCTTTGGCCACGGCGCTCCGGAGATAGGCCTCGGCCTTGGCCGCGTCCCCCAGAGCCAGTGCCGCCCGGCCGGCATTGTGGAGGATCACCGGCCCGGCGGTGCCGCTGTCCGCGATGGGGCCGAGGAGACCCAGGGCCTCCTTGGGCCGGCCGGTCTCCAGGTAGAGCGCCCCCAGGAGCGCCAGGGCCAAGGGGTGAGTGCCGGGCTTCTTGCGCAACGGCTCCAGCAGGGCGATGGCTCCCTTGAAGTCGCCGGCTTCGTACTTGCGGGCGGCTTCAGCCACCTGCGGTGGGGGCGGGCCGGAGGTGGTGGGCTTGGGCTGGGCAGCCAGGACAAGGGACCCAAGGGACAGTAGGGACAACAGGAGAAGAGCTGGGCGGAGAGGGCGAGATCGTTTCACGGCTGACTCCCAGTCTACCCTCCGGCTCCCGCCCCGCGTATACTCGCGCGCCAGGAAAATCGCCATGAAAAAAAATCTCCTCCTGTGCTTGCTCTTCGTCCCTCTTCTCGCCCTGGGCTCGGCCGCCGGCTCGCTCGGACAGTCGCACGAACATGGAGCCCCTCCTCAAGGAACGCCCGCTCCGGGCTCGGACGGCACGGTGATCGACGTGCCTTCCGTCGACGTCGGGGCCCAGACCCTGGCGGCGCGCGAGCAGGCCCAGCGGGCCACCGCGGACAAGTTCAAAGTGCCCATCGACTTCAAATTCACCGATCGAGCCGAGGAGAGCGGCATCACCTTTGTCAACCAGATCGTGGAGGACGCCGGCAAGACCTACAAGGCGGCCCACTACGACCATGGCAACGGCATCGCCGCCGCGGACGTGGACGGCGACGGGCTCGTGGACCTCTTCTTCCCCAGCGAGATGGGCGGCTGCGAGCTGTGGAAGAACCTGGGCAACGGCAAGCTCCGCAACGTCACCGCCGAGGCCGGCGTGGGCCTGACCAACCGGGTGGCCATCTCCGCCGCCTTCGCCGACATCGACAACGACGGGGATCAGGACCTCTACGTGACCACCGTACGCATGGGCAACGTCCTGTTCGAGAACGACGGCAAGGGGCATTTCAAGGACATCTCCAAGGCCGCGGGCGTGGATTATGTGGGCCACTCCTCGTCCGCCGTGTTCTTCGACTACGACCGTGACGGGCGGCTCGACCTCTTCCTCGTCAACGTCGGCAAGTACACGACCGAGGTCAAGGGCAAGGGAGGCTACTACGTGGCCTTCGAGGACGCCTTCGCCGGCCACATGCACCCGGAGCGCACGGAGCGGAGCATCCTCTTCCACAACCTGGGAAAGAACCGCTTCGCGGACGTATCCGCGGCCACGGGCCTGCTCGACGGCTCGTGGAGCGGCGACGCTCTCGTCACTGATTTCAATCACGACGGCTATCCCGACCTCTACGTCCTCAACATGCAGGGGGACAACCACTACTGGGAGAACCAGGGCGGCAAGAAGTTCGTGGACGCACGCCGGAGGTCTTCCCCAAGACCTCCTGGGGGGCGATGGGCATCAAGGCCTTCGACTATGACAACGACGGCGACATGGACCTGTTCATCACCGACATGCACTCGGACATGGTCAAGGACGTCGACCCCCACGACGAGAAGATCAAGTTCCTCTTCAAGGGGGCGGAGAAGTTCTTCGACAAGCCGGAGAACAACATCTTCGGCAACTCCTTCTTCAAGAACCAGGGCGATGGCACGTTCAAAGAGGTTTCGGACGAGCTCAACCTGGAGAACTACTGGCCCTGGGGGCGTGAGCGTGGGCGACTTGAACGCCGACGGCTGGCAGGACATCCTCATCACCGCCAGCATGAACTATCCCTTCCGCTACGGCGTCAACTCGCTGATGATCAACAATCAGGGAGAGACCTTCCTCGACGCCGAGTTCCTCCTGGGCATTGAGCCGCGCCGCGCCGGCACGCGCAAGCCCTGGTTCACGGCTGACTGCTCGGGGGAAGACAAGGCCGCCAAAGCCTGCCAGGGGCGCACCGGCCGCCTCACCATCACCGGCACGCTCGGCACCCGCTCCTCCGTGTTCTTCGATCTGGACGGCGACGGCGACCTCGACATCGTCACCCAGGAATTCAACGCCGGCCCCCAGGTCTTCATCAGCGATCTCGCCCAGAAGCACAAGATCCACTATCTCCAGGTCCGTCTCACGGGCAAGACTTCGAACAGAGATGGCATCGGCACCACGGTCAAGGTGAAGGCCGGCGGCAAGACCTATACGCAGCTCATGGACGGCTCGTCGGGCTATCTGTCGCACAGCGTCCTGCCGCTCTACTTCGGGCTCGGAGACGCGGCGCAGGTGGAGCGCGTCGAGGTGACCTGGCCCACGGGCCGCAAGCAGACGATCGCGGGCCCCATCGCGGCCAACCGCACGCTCGACGTGACGGAGGAGGTTCCCAAGAAGTAGATGCGCAGTCTGCTCGGCGCGATCCTCCTCTTCGCCCTCCAGGCGGCCCCACCTTCTCCGAAGCCCGCTCCGGAGGAGGTCTTCGTGGACCGCGCCAAGGAGCTGGGAGTGGATTTCGTTCACATAAACGGCATGAGTGGAGCGCTCTACATGCCCGAGATCATGGGCGCCGGCGTGGCCCTCTTCGACTACGACAACGACGGCGATCTCGATCTCTTCTTCGTCCAGAGCGGACCTCTGGGACCGAAGGCCGCGAAGACGAGCGGCCGATCACCGGCTCTATCGCAACGACCTCGCAGTGGGATCGGACGGCAAGCGCACCCTTCATTTCACGGACGTGACCGCCGAGAGCGGCCTCCGCCTCGGCGACTACGGCATGGGCGTGGCCGCGGGCGACTACGACAACGACGGCTGGATCGATCTCTACGTCACCTGCCTGGGCTCGAACCAGCTCTGGCATAACAACGGATCAGATAAATCGGGCCACGTCACTTTCACCGAGGTGACGCAGAAAGCCGGAGCCGACGATCCGCGCTGGAGCGTGCCCGCGTCCTTCCTCGATTACGATCGCGACGGCTGGCTGGACCTCTACGTCGGCAACTACCTCAAATTCTCCTTCGAAACCCACAAGCCCTGCCGTACCGCGGCCGGAGCGCCTCGACTACTGCGGTCCGGTGCCAGCCGACGCCGTGCCCGACCGGCTGCTGCACAACCGGGGAAACGGCACTTTCGAGGACGTGACGGCCAAGGCGGGGATCGCCACGACCGCTGCGGACGACGGCCCGGCCTTGGGCGTGTCGACCGCGGACTTCAACGGCGACGGCTGGATCGACGTCTACGTGGCCAACGACGAGACCCCGAACCAGCTCTGGATCAACCAGAACAACGGCACCTTCAAGAACGACGCCCTGCTTGCCGGCGCTGCCGTCGAGCGGGGAAGGCCGGCCCCAGGCCAGCATGGGCGTCGATGCCGGGGATTACGACGGCGACGGCGACGAAGACCTGGTGATGGACAACCTGACGGGCGAGGGCATCGCCCTCTACCGCAACGACGGCACCGGCACTCTTCGAGGACGTGTCGCGGCCCAGCGGCCTCCAGACCCCCTCCTGGAAGCTCACCGGCTTCGGCGCCGCCTGGCTCGACTACGACGACGATTCGCGGCTCGACCTGCTGGTGGTCAACGGCGCCATCCGCAAGCATCGAAGACCAGGCGCGGCAGGGAGATCCCCTGCCGCTCCAGCAGGAGAAGCAGCTCTTCCACAACCTGGGCAACGGCACGTTCGAAGAGGTGGGCGCGCGGTCCGGCGCCGTACTTCGCCACACCTGAGGTCGGCCGCGGCGCCGCCTTCGGCGATCTCGACAACGACGGCGACACCGACGTGGTGGTGAGCAACAACAACGGTCCCGCCCGCGTGCTGATCAATCAGACCGGAAACCGCAATCCCTGGTTGGGCCTGCGGCTGCTGACTGGCGATCAAGCCGGCAAGCCCGGCCGCGACGCCCTAGGAGCACGGGTGGAGCTGCGCCGGCCGGGCAAGCCCATCCTCTGGCGGCGGGCGCGCTCGGACGGCAGCTACGCCTCGGCCAACGATCCCCGCGTCCTCTTCGGCCTGGGCGATTCCTCCCCGATCGAGCGACTGATCGTCCACTGGCCGAGCGGCAAGGTCGAAGCCTTCAAGGACGTGCCGCCGGGGGCCTACACCACCCTGCGTGAGGGGACCGGAGCCGTGGTGCCTTGAGCCGGAAGCTCCCCTGTCTGCTGTTGATCGGCCTGCTGTTGATGGGAGCTGCCCCAGCCCTGCTGCCGGTGCCACGCATCGATACAGCGGCCATGGAGCCCGCCGTCCGCCAGCAGCTCGAAACCGAGCGACAGGCGTTGGAAGGGGCGATCAAGCGCCTTCCTCCCGGCTCGCCGGAGCTGGCCGAAGCGTTCGGCCGCGCCGGCCGCGTCTACACCCTCTACAAGCTCGACGCCGCGGCCCAGGCCTGCCTCGAAAACGCCGCGCGCCTCGCTCCAGCCGATCCCCGCTGGGCCTACCTCCTGGGCACCGTGCTCCAGGGAGCCGGCGACTTCCCGGCCGCCGAAGCGCGTTTGAGCCGCGCCCTGGAGCTGAAGAAGGGGGATGCCGCCACTCTGATCCGCCTTGGCGAGATGCGCCTCCAACTCGGCAAGGTCGAGGAGGCCGGGAAGGATTTCGAGTCCGCGCTCCCCCTTCAGGGCACAGCCGCCGCCGCCCACTTCGGTCTCGGCAAGGTGGCCCTGGCGCGAGGGGATGCCGCGTCCGCGGCCGGCCACTTCGAAGCCGCGCTCGCCGCCCAGCCCGGCGCCTCGGAGATCCGTTCTCCCTTGGGCCTCGCCTACCGCAAGCTGGGGCGTCTCGACGATGCCCGGGCCGTGCTCATGGGCTATGGCGAAGGCCGCGTCACCTTCCCCGATCCCCTCCTGGAACAGGTGGCCGCTCTCAGCTCCGGCAGCCGCCAGCTCGTAGCCGCCGGCACCACGGCCCTGCGCGAGAAGCGCTTCGCAGAGGCCGCCGAAGCCTTCCGCAAGGCCCTGGAGATCGAACCCAAAGATGGCACCCTCTGGACCAACTACGGTGTGGCCCTCGCGGGATTGGGGGATCGGGAAGGAGCCGAGAAAAGCTATCGCAAAGCCATCGAGGTCGAGCCCGCCAACGCGCGAGCCCACTACAACCTGGGGACCTTGCTGGCAGCGCGTGGATCCTGGAAGGAAGCGATCGATCACCTGGAAGCCGCCGTCCGCCTCGATCCCGAGTCGCGGGACGCCCTCTTCAATTTAGGTCAGGCCCTCGCCGACGCCGGCGAGCCCGCGCGGGCGCTCGCAACCTGGGATCGCCTGCTGAAGCTCAATCCCAACGACGCGGAAGCCCGCTTCCATCACGCCCAGTCCTTGGCCGCCCTTGGCCGTTCCGAAGAAGCCGCCGCCGAATTCGCCACCGTCATCGCCGCCGTCCCCAAAGAGCCTGCCCCGCGCCTCGCCCAGGCCGCCGCTCTCCTTGCCGCTGGCCATGACGCCGACGCCCGGGCCCGCCTGGAAGAGGGGATCGCCATCCTCCCGCAGAGCGAAGCCCTGGTCCAGCTCCTAGTCCGCGTCCTCGCCGCCTCCTCCTGTCCGGAGGTCCGAAACGGAGCCAAAGCCTGGCAACTCGCCCAACGCCTCCTCACCGCCGGCTCCACCCCGGAAAGGGAAGAGGCCGCGGCCCTCGCCCTGGGAGAGCTAGGCCGCTTCCCCGAAGCCCTGGACCACCAGCGCCGAGCCCTCGCCGCGATCCCTCCACAAAACCCATCCCGCCACCGCCTGGAAACCTGCCTCACCCTTTACGAAAAGAATCAGCCCTGTCGAGCCCCATGACTTCCCGTCAGGCCCCCTGGGAACGCCGGCGTCCCGCCGGCAACTAACTCCGTCTTTTTTCTCATTCCTCCTGGCAAAAGACCTTTTGCGTCCGGGAAAGAGTCTTTTCCCCGAAGAATTGCTCAATCCCCTTGCGAAAAGGCCTTTTAGGCTCGGAAAAGAGTCTTTTTCCCAGGCAAAAGACTTTTGGACCCGCGGAAAGAGTCTTTCCCCGGAGGAATTGCTCAATTCTTCCGGGGAAAGGTCTTTTGCCCGAGCTCCGAAGTCATTCCGGCGGAGAATTGACTTATTGCCGCGGGAGAAAGGTCTTTTCCCGGTTCCCCGTGAGCAGATCCGGATGCGGAAAGTCTTTGGCTCCATCTACAATCTCCCGATGCTCCGCCTCCTTCTACTCCTCCTCGCCCTTGTCGCGGCCCCCGCGTCTCAGCCCTCTGCGGACAACGCCGCCACCCTGCGCAATCTCGGCCTCGCCCAGCTCGAGAACGAGCAGCCGGCTCAGGCCGCGGAGACCTTCCGCAAGCTCCTCCCCCTGGTGCCCGCCGATCCGCTGCCCGCCGCGAACCTCGCCATCGCGGCCCTGCGCCAGCAGAAGGGGGACGAGGCCAAGAGCTGGATCGATCAGGCCCTGGCCAAGGCGCCGGGGCGTGCCGATCTGCTGGCTCTTCAGGGGGACGTCCTGCAGCGGAGCGGCCAGGATGCGGAGGCTCTCGCGGCCTACCGCAAGGCGGCGGCAGCGGCTCCCGACCGGGTGGATTTCCAGTATTCGCTCTATCGCCAGGCCGCGGGGCTCACGGGTCCCGAGGCCGAGGCGGCTCTCGGCGAGGCTCTCAAGGCGCTTCAGCGGCTGCGGCCCGAGAGCCTCGTGGTTCTCATCCAGAGCGGGCAGCGGGCCATTGCGGCGGGCGACCGTGCGGGGGCTACCAAGGCTTTCCTTCGTATCCGGGAGCTGCTCGATCCCGCGCCTCCCGTGCAGGCCGCCGCTCTCGCCGGCGTGCTGACGGCCCTGGAGTCCGGCGACGTGGTGTCCGCCCGGGTGCCGGCCCTGCGGCTGGAGAACTCGCTGAAGCCGACTCCTCTCTATCAGCGGGACTTGAAGGAGCTGGCTCCGGGCGTCCTCGGTCTCCCCGTCGAGCGCTTCACCACGGAGCCGCCGCCGAGCGACTGGGGGGAGCCCCTGCCTGTGCGCTTCAAGACCGCGGCTCTGGCGGCGAGCCCCACGGCGGGACGGGCTCTGGCGGTCGGGGACTTCGACGGCGACGATCGCCCGGATCTCGCCCGGGTGATCGCGGTCGAGGCGCCCAGGCTGGAGGTGCGGCTGGCGGCGAAGCATTGGGAGGCGGTGGCCGGTCCGGACGCGGCGGGGATCACCGGGCTGCTCGCCGCGGATCTCGACAACGACGGGTTCCTCGATGTCGTTGGCTACGGCCCCAAGCGTGCCGTTTTCTGGAAGGGAAAGGGGAACGGCACGTTCGAGGATGCCACGGCCGGCGCCGGTCTCGCCGGAGCCTCGGGGGAGGCGGCGGCTGTGTTGGACTACGACATCGAGGGCGATCTCGATCTCGTTCTGGGCGGCTCCGGATTGGAGCTGTACCGCAATGCTCTCCAGGGTCCCCTCGAAGCGGTGGGGAAGCAGGCGTTCCCTTCAGCAGCCCTCTCCGGTATTCACTCCGTCGTCGCCAGCGATCTCGATCGCGACGGCGATCTCGACCTGATCGTAGCTCACGCCAAGGGGATCGCCTGGCTGGACAACCTGCGCCAGGGCAAATTCGGGGATCGCCCGGCCGGCCTCGGGGCCGCGGGTCCCGCCGAGGCCCTCGCCAGTGCGGATCTGGACGACGACGGTCTGCCCGATCTGATCGTTGCCGGACCCAACGGCCTCGCCCTCTGGCACAACCGAGGCGGCCGTTTTGAATCCTGGGCCGTGCCCGGTCTGCCGCAGGGACAGGCCTTCACCTCCGTGGTCGCCTTCGACGCCGACAACGACGGCCGTCTCGATCTCGCCGCGGCTGGAGCGGGAGGCGTGACCGTCCTCGCCCGGCGGGGGACGCTCGCGGCTCCATCCTTCCAGAGGCTGACCGTCGAGGGCGGACCGAAGACGGCCACGGCTCTGGCGGTGGCGGATCTGGACGGCGACGGCGACCTCGACCTCTTGGCAACGGGGGAGGGCGGTCTCCAGCGTCTGACCAACGACGGCGGCAACAAGAACCACTGGCTGGACGTGCGCCTGAAAGCCCTCACGTCCGGCAGCGGCAAGAACAACCTTCAGGGGCTCGGCTCCGTGGTGGAGGTGCGGGCCGGCACGGCCTATCAATTCCGCGAAGCCCTTGGGGGAGTCACCCACTTCGGCCTCGGGCGACTCACCCAGCCGGACGTGATGCGGGTGGTGTGGACCAACGGCGTGCCCCAGACCCGGCTGCAGCCCAAGATCGATCAGCGGATCGTGGAGGAGCAGCTCCTCAAGGGGAGCTGCCCGTTCCTCTACGCCTGGACGGGCGAGCGTTTCGATTTCATCACCGATCTGCTCTGGAACTCGCCCGTCGGCCTGCCGGTCGCCCCCGGCGTCTATGCTGGCGCCGACCCGGACGAGTTGGTGCGGATCGACGGCGCCCGGCCGATCGAGGGCGTCTATCGCCTGCGGGTGACCGAGGAGCTGTGGGAGGCCGCTTACTTCGACGCCGTCCGCCTCTGGGTGGTGGATCACCCGCGGGACGTCGAAGTGGCGAGCCGCCTCAAGGTGGTGCCGGGCGAGCGCCAGCCCGTGGGCGTGGTGGCTGCCCGCCGGCCGCGTCCCGTGATTGCGGCCTGGGATGGCAAGGGGAACGACGTCACCGCCCGCGTCCGCGCCCGCGATGAGGTCTATGCCTCCGGCTTCGAGCCCAGTCCCTACCAGGGTGTGGCCCGCGCCTGGAATTTCACTTTCGATCTCGGCGAAGCGCCGGCCGCTCCCATCCGTCTTCTCCTCGACGGCTGGATCTTCCCGGCCGATGCCAGCCTGAACCTCGCCGTGGCCCAGCGTCCCGATCTCCCGTATCTGCCCCCTCGCCTGGAGGTGGAGACCGCCGCGGGCTGGAAGACCCTCCTGCCCGCCATGGGCTTCCCCGCGGGCAAGACCAAGACGATGATCGTGGATACGCCCGCCCTGCCGCCGGGCGCACACCGGCTGCGGATCGTCACCTCCCTCTGGCTGGGCTGGGACCGCATCGCCTGGACTCTAGAGAAGGTGGACGCCGTCCCCAGAATCGAGGCACGCCTTGAGCCGCGCACGGCCGATCTCCACTACCGTGGCTTCTCAGCCCTGTTCCGCCGCTCTCCCAACGGACCCCACGGCTACGACTACAGCCGCGTGAGCGAGGAATCCCCCTGGCTCCCCTTCGCCGGCCACTACACCCGCTACGGTGACGTGAACGAGCTGCTGACCGCCACCGACGACCGTTCCGTGGTGATCGGCCCCGGCGACGAGATCGCCCTGGAGTTCGACGCCGGAGGCCTGCCTCCTGTCCCCGAGGGCTGGACCCGCACCCTCTTCCTCCAGAGCCAGGGGTGGGACAAGGACGCGGACCGCAATACGTTCGAAGCCAACAGCGTCGAGCCCTTCCCCTTCCGGGGGATGGCGCGCTACGGCGATCCGCTGCCCGAGGAGATGCGGGAGTACGTAGATCGGTGGCAGACGCGGGTGGTGCCTTGAAAAAAGCTAAGTAAGTAGGCCGGCGGGACGCCAGCGCTCCCAGGAAAAACCCCTGGGGAGCGCCGGCGTCCCGCCGGCATCTAACTCCGCTTTCTCACCCCTTGGCCCGCATCACGAACTCCCCGGCCAGGAGCTGGTACGCCGCCGCTCCCACGGCCTTGGGGTCGTACTGGAAGATCGTCTGCCCGGCCGCGGGGGCTTCCGCGAGGCGGGTGTTGACCCGGATCTCGATGGCGAAGACGAGGCTGCCATACTCGCCCCGCAGCTCGTCGACCGTGTCGCGGGTGCTCTTGATGCGGTAGTCCACCATGGTGAGGAGGAGCCCCAGGGGGCGGACGCGGGAGCCGTGGTCCCAGGCCGTGCGCTCGGCCGCAGCGATCAGGTTGCGCACGCCGGTGACCGCCAGGAATTGGGGCACCACGGGCACGATGAAGGTGTCCGCGGCCACCACGGCGTTGACCGGCAGCAGCGAGAGCGACGACGGGCAGTCGAGGAAGATGTAGTCGTAGTCGCGGACGATAGGGGCCAGCACGGCCTTGAGGCGCCCCTCCTTGGCCCGGAACACCCCCAGCTCGGCCTCGGCGCGGATCAAGTCCACCGAAGCGGTGATCAGGTCGAGGCCGGTGACCGACGTCCGCCGCACGGCCTGGACCGCGGGCAGGCCGGCGAGGAGCACGTCCGCGGACGAGGGGGCGAGGCGGGTGCGGTCCACCCCCAGCGAGAGCGAGGCCGAGGCCTGGCTGTCCAGGTCCACGAGCAGAATGCGCAGCCCCTGGGCCGCCAGGGCGGCAGCCAGATTGACGGCGGTCGTGGTCTTGCCGACCCCGCCCTTGCGGCTGATCAATGCCGTGATCATCAATAGCAGGGAATCTATATCATCCAGGCAGGGCCGCGTCAGGATCGTGGAGCTCCGGCGCGCATCATCACGGGCCAGCGGACCGTCCGCACCTGAGCCGGATCGCCCCAGGCGCGCGCCAGGTCGTCGCGGACGAGGTCCACGGGATCCTGGCCCGTGGCCTCGCGGTAGCGGGCGGTCGAGGACCAGGTCGAGAAGTAGGAGACGAAACGGTCGAAATCCCAATCCTCCTCGATCCACAGCGGCGGCGGCGTCACCTCGGCGAACGGGAAGGGGAGGGTGCGGTACTCCTCGTCCACCCACCGCCGCTCCGGCGGCCAGTAGGAGCCCACGATCTGCCGCGCCAGGCGATCGACCAGCACGTCCACCTCGGGAATGGCGCGCACCAGGTTGTAGGCCCACACGGCGAGCGCCCCGCCCGGGGCGAGCACCCGTTCCACCTCGGCGTAGAAGCGGTCGAAGTCGAACCAGTGGACGGCCGTCGCCACCGTCACCAGATCCACCGAGCCGCTCGCGAGGCCCGATTCCTCGGCCGGGGCCTGCCGGTACTCGACGTTGGGATGGGGCATGGCTAGGGAGAGCTGCTGCGCCGAGGCGTCGGTGGCGATGACGTGCGCGAAACGCTCGGCCAGTCCCACGGCGGCCTGGCCGTTGCCCGTGGCGCAGTCCCAGGCCAGACCGTGACGGCGGGGGAGGGAGGCCACGAAGTCCAGGAGCTCCGGCGGATAGCTGGGCCGGAACGAGGCATAGGTCGAGGCGTGGCCGGAGAAGTGGTCCTTGAACGTCACGTATGGCTCCTCACGAAATCGATCGTGCGGGCGAGGATCTCGCGGCTGCGGTCGTTTTCGCCATCCTCGTCGAGGACGTCGAAGCCGTGCCGCCCTCGGGGGTGATTGAGCACGTCGATCAGGGCGTTGGCGGCGAGGGCCCGGGCCACGAACGCGTCGATCGTGGCGTTGAGCCAGGGCTGATCGAGACCGGCGCGGGCGATGAGAAGCGGCGGACCCTCGTAGCCCGACTCCGGAAGGGCGGCCACCGGGGCGAACCGCACCAGCGTCTCCTCCGGCAGGCCGCCGGGGATGTGCTCGCGGATGGGCCGCAGGTCCATCACCGTGTAATAGCCCACGAGGCAGCGCAGCCACGGCGGGTGCGCGGCGAGCAGGGGAGCGATATGGGTGCCGCCCCCGGAGAACACCCAGGCGGCCAGCCGGTCGGGATCGAGATGGAACCCGGCCGCTCCTTCCCGCACGAACGCGAATGCCGCCTCGACGTTGGCCATGGAATTCTCAAGCTCGGCAAACCCCACGTAGCGATGGCTGAAGTTGACCGCCACGAATCCCGCGGCGGCCAGCAGCCGGCCGTAGGAGCTGAAGATCCCGCAGTGCTTGATGGGCTCCCACACCTCCGCAGGGATCGGTCCGCCGTGGACGAACACCACCCCGGGCCGTCGTTCCCCCGCCGTGAGATGGGGCGGCAGGTAGACGTCCATCTTCAATTCCGTGCCGTCCGGGAGGCGCCGGTAGACGAGGTCGCTCCGGACCTCCACGGTCTCCATCCCGGGCACGGTGTAGAGCACCGGCTTGCTGAACACGTCGTAATCCGCCATGGCATCTCCTCGTGCTGGATTCTATGCCGCGGTCCGCTCGACTCGCCCGATCTCGCCCCGGAACCGGACCGCGATCCGCGCCAGAAACAGGGTCGATACCGCGATCAAACCGATGGTGAGACCCCACCAGAGGCCGCGGGGGCCGAGCCCGCCGGGGAAGGCGAGGGCCCAGCCCGCGGGCAGGCCCACGATCCAGAAGCCCACGAGGGCGATGCCGGCGGGGAACGTGGTGTCCGCGGCGCCGCGCAGCACGCCGGCCGCCACCACCTGCACGCCGTCGAACACCTGGAACATGGCGGCGATGGGGAGGAGGGCGGCGGCCATGGCGATCACCGTCAGGTCTCGCGTGTAGAGGCGAGCGAGGCCCTCGGGGAAGGTGGCGAAGAGGGTGGCGAAGACGATCATCACGCCGCCTCCCAGCAGCAGCGAAGCGGCCGCGGCCCGGCGGGCGCCGGGCATGTCCCCGCGGCCGATGGCATTGCCCACCCGGGTGACCGCGGCGCCGGAGATCCCCAGGGGGATCATGAACGACAGGCTCGCGAGATTGATGGCGATCTGGTGCCCATCGAGCTCGCGCACTCCCATGCGCCCCATGAGCAGCGCCACGGTCGAGAACACCAGCAGCTCCACCGAGTTGTGGAGACCGATGGGGAGGCCGATGCGCAACATGGCCAGATGGCCGCGGTAGGCCACGGCCTCGCGGGTGAAGCCCTGCCAGTACGGAGCGAGGGCGCGGCGCGAGGCCACCAGCAGGTAGAGGAACATCATCCAGCGGGCAATCGACGTCGAGTAGGCTGAGCCCGGCACTCCCAGGGCCGGGGCCCCGCCATGGCCGAAGATCAGGAGATAGTTGAAGAAGACGTTCGCCAGGTTGCCGACGACGATGGCAATCATGGCCGGCCGCACCACGCTCATGGCCTGGAGCGTCTGGCGGAGGACCACGAAGAGGAAGTAGGGGAGGCCTCCCCAGACGATGGCCCGGGCATAGGCCGCCGCGTCCGGGATCACGGCCGAAGGCTGGCCCAGCAGCCGGAACACCCCACGCGTGTCCCACAGCGCGAGGCCGAACGGCACCGACAGCGCCAGCGCCATCACCAGCCCGCGCTGGAGGTGAGCGCCCACCGCCCGCGCGTCCTGCGCCCCATACGCCTGGGAGATCAGAGGATCGAGCGCCGAGAGGATGCCGTACCCCAGCATCAGCAGGCAGATGGTGATGATGTGCCCCAGGGCCCCGGCCGCCAGGGCATTGGCGGAGAGGTGGCCGAGCATCATGGTGTCCACGACGCCCATCAGCATCATCCCGAGCTGCACCGCGGCCACGGGCACCGCCAGGCGGAAGGTGGCCGCAAGCTCGTCGCGGAGTCGATCGAACCGTGTCATGGAAGTGGGATTCCGGGGCTGCCGGATGCCCGACAGGAAGCTACTATAGCGGACGAGCGGGTGAGCCCATGGCGAAGCGAACCGATCCCAGCGAACCGACCCCCTTCTACCTTCTGCCCTACGAGAACGCTCGCCAGCAGGGCGCCAAGGGGATCCACGCGCTCCTGTGGACCGGGCTCGACGCGCAACGGATCCGTTTCGACGCCATCGTGCGGAACTGTCCACTGGCGGGCTTGAGGCTCCTCGACGTCGGCTGCGGGCGGGCGGACCTCCTGGGCTACCTCCTGGAGCGCGGGATCGTCCCGGCCCACTACACGGGGGTGGAGATGATCCCCGCCACCCTGCGGGCGGCCCGCCGGAAGCGGTACGAGCGGTGCGACATCGTCGCGGCCGATTTCGTGCGCGAGCCGGAGAAGCTCCAGGTGGGAGCCGACGTGGTGATCTTCTCCGGCTCGCTCAACACCCTCACGCACACGCAGTTCTGCCGCACCCTGCGCGCCGCCTGGGATGCGGCGGGGCAATCGCTGGTGTTCAACTTTCTCTCCACCATGTACTGGTGCGGCGAGGACTGGCTCCAGTGGCACCGCCGCGACGCCGTGCTCGATTTCTGCAATTCGCTGGGCGGGAAAGTCAGCTTCGACGTGAGCTATCTGGCGGGGGATTGCACGGTGGTGGTGGGGAGGGAGGGGTAAAAGAGAAAAGACATAAAGGACTCAAAGGACGTAAAGGACACAAAGGACGGCGCACTTTATCGGGCAGCCTGCTTGCCTGAGGTGGTATGTTTGGTGTCCTTTACGTCCTTTGAGTCCTTTATGTCCTTTCCTTCAGGGAGCTGACATGAGCCAGGGCTTCATTCCGCGGCACGGCGGCTACAGGAAGCTGCTTTCCTACCAGAAGGCGGAGATCGTTTACGATGCCACGGTCTATTTCTGCGACCGTTTCATCGACAAGCGCAGCCGCACCCATGATCAGATGATCCAGGCGGCCCGCTCCGGCAAGCAGAACATCGTCGAAGGCAGCATGGCCTCGGCGACCTCCAAGGAGAGCGAGATCAAGCTGACCAACGTGGCCCGCGCCAGCCTCGAAGAGTTGCTGGAGGATTACCGCGATTTCCTACGGACTCGCGGCGTTCAGGAATGGCCCGCGGAGCACCCGTACGCGCTCCGTCTTCGCGAGCTGAACAAGATCCCGGATGCGATCTATGAGACGTTCCGCAAAGGAATCGAGAATCCCGACCCGGAGATCGCAGCGAATGTGATCATCGGCCTGATTCACGTCACCAACTACCTGCTCGATCGGCAGCTCCGGCACCTGGAGAAAACCTTTGTCGAGGAAGGCGGCCTGCGGGAGCGCATGACCCGTGCCCGCCTCGAGGAGCGCCGGAAGGCCGCACGCTGAGCCGCTCCTGCGGCTATGATCTCCCCGCCACGCCCGGCCCGTTCCCCTTGGAGGAGAGCCCATGTCCCTGCGCCGCCTGCTCACTGCCCTGCTCCTGTTCGCCTGCTCCAGCGCCTTTCCGGCCTGGGGGGAGCCCGATCCGTCTCTGCTTCAGGACCTGCGGTGGCGACTCATCGGGCCGTTCCGCGGTGGCCGGGTGCTGGCGGTCTCCGGAGTGCCGGGGGAGCCGGAGCACTTCTACTTCGGCAGCGTCAACGGTGGCGTATGGGAGACGAACGACGCCGGCCGTACCTGGCTGCCGATCTTCGATTCACAGCCCATCGGCTCGATCGGTGCCCTGGCCCTGGCACCCTCCAATCCGCGGGTGATCTACGTGGGCTCGGGCGAGGCCGACATGCGCTCGGACATCGCCCAGGGCGACGGCATGTACAAGTCCGTGGACGGCGGCAAGACCTGGACCCACATCGGCCTCGCCGATTCGCAGCAGATCGGGCGCGTGCTCGTGCATCCCCAGAACCCGGAGGTCGTCTACATGGCGGCCCTGGGACACCCCTATGGCCCCAACGCCGAGCGCGGCGTGTTTCGCTCCAGGGACGGCGGCAGGAGCTGGCAGAAGGTGCTGGGGAAAGACGACGATACGGGGGCCATCGACCTCGCCTTCGAGCCGGGAAAGCCGGAGGTGATCTACGCCGCCCTGTGGCAGGCGCGGCGCACGCCGTGGAACATCTATCCGCCGTCCAACGGTCCCGGCAGCGGTCTCTACAAGTCCACGGACGGTGGGGACCACTGGACGGAGATCCGTGGCCATGGCTTTCCCGATCTTCCCGGGCGGATCGGTCTGGCCGTGGCGCGGAGCCGGCCACAGCGGGTCTACGCCATGGTGGATGCGGCCGAGGGGGGCCTCTATCGCTCGGACGACGCTGGCGCCACCTGGATTCGCGCTAGCGGCGATCCCCGCACCTGGGGGCGTGGCTGGTACTTCGGCGGCGTCGCGGTCGAGCCCGGGAATGCCGACGTCGTCTACGCCTGCAACACCGCTCTCTATCGCTCGGAGGACGCGGGCAAGACCTTCGTGCCCATCAAGGGCGCGCCCGGCGGCGACGACTACCATGAGATGTGGATCGATCCGCAGGCGCCGCAGCGGCGCATCCTCGGCGTGGACCAGGGTGCGGTGGTCTCGGTCAACGGCGGCGAGACGTGGAGCTCCTGGTACAACCAGCCGACCGGCCAGTTCTACCACGTGGTCACCGACAACCGGTTCCCCTACTGGGTCTACGGCTCGCAGCAGGACTCCGGCGCCGCCGGCGTCCCCAGCCGCACCAACACCTACGACGGCATCAACCTCACGGTGTTCCGCGAGGTGACGGCCGGCGGTGAGGCCGACAACCTCGCCCCGGATCCCAAGGACCCGGAGGTGATCTTCGGCGGTCGGGTGGACAAGCTCGACCTGCGCACCGGGCAGACCCGGTCGGTGGATCCCACCCTGGCCCATCCCGACCTCTACCGCGACACCTGGACGCTGCCGCTCGTCTTCTCGCCGCGCGATCCACGGGTGCTCTATTTCGCCCACCAGCGCCTGTTCCGCACCGCGGACGGTGGCGAGCACTGGACGGTGATCAGCCCCGACCTGACGCGCGAGGACCCGGGCATGCCCCCGAATCTCGATCCCGCCACGGCCGCGAACCACCTTCAAATCGGGCCGCGGCGGGGAGTGGTCTACGCCATCGCGCCGTCGCGCGTGGCCGATCACGACCTCTGGGTGGGCACCGACGACGGCCTGATCTGGCGCACCCGCGACGAGGGGGAGCACTGGGAGAACGTGACGCCGGCGCAGTTGACGCCGTGGTCCAAGGTGGGCATCATCGATGCCTCGCATTTCGACGCCGAGACCGCCTACGCGGCCATCGATCGCCACCGCCTCGACGACTTCAAGCCCTACGTCTACCGCACGCACGACGGCGGCCGGCACTGGGATCTCGTGGCGAATGGCATTCCGGACGGCAGCTTCGTCAACGCCGTGCGCGAGGACCCGGTGCGCAAGGGGCTGCTCTACGCGGGCACGGAGAAGGGGGTCTACGTCTCGTTCGACGATGGCGACCACTGGCGACTCCTCCAGGCCAACCTGCCGGTGAGCTCGGTGCGCGACCTGGAAGTGCATGGGGAGGACCTGGTGATCGCGACTCACGGCCGCGCCTTCTGGGTGCTGGACGACGTGACGCCCCTGCGCCAGCTCGACGCCAAGGTGACGGACGCCTCCGCCTGGCTGTTCGCGCCGGCACCGACGGTGCGGCTGCGGCCGGCGGGCTTCACGGGCACTCCCAGCCCCAAGGACGAGGCCGCGGCCGCCAACCGGCCGGCCGGGGCCTTGATCGACTACGTGCTGAAGAGCGCCGCCCAACAGCCCGTGATCCTGGAGGTCCGCGATGAGCGCGGCGAGCTGGTGCGGCGCTACAGCAGCGCCGATGCGGCGCCCAAGCCGGACCTCGGCAAGATCAGCATCGCCCCGCAGTGGGTGCAGGCTCCTTCGACGCTGTCGCCGGCGCCCGGCCATCACCGCTTCGTGTGGCCCCTGCGGTACCCCGCGCCCGCGCCGCTCGCCAACGGCAATCCCGGCAATCCCTGGGCCGATGGCCTGTGGGCACCGCCTGGCCGCTACACCGTGGTGCTGGAGGTCGACGGCGCCCGCCTCACCCAGCCGCTCACCGTGATGGCCGATCCGCGCGTGACCCTGCCGGCCGAGGTCTACGCCCGCCAGCTCGCCCTGGCGCGGCGGATCGAGGACGCCCGCGTCCGGCTCGCCACGGCGGCGAAGGAGGTCGAAACGCTCACCAAGGCGCTCGCCGAGCGCCGCCAGGGTGCGAGCCCGGAGATCGGCGCCGCTGTCGACGCCCTGGAGGCGAAGGTGCGCGAGCTCTCGGGAGCGGCGCCTCCGGGCCAGTGGTGGGTGCCGCCGAAGACGATCGCCAGCCTGCGCTTCGTGGGCGGAGCGCTGGACGATCTCGCCACGGCCGTGGACGGCGCGGACGTGGCACCGTCTCCCGATGCGCTGGCCGGCTTCGACAAAGCTCAGGCCACGCTCGCCGGCACCCTCGCGTCCTGGGACGAGCTCAAGGCGAAGGACCTGGCGGTGCTCAACGCCCGGCTGAAGCAGGCGGGGCAGCCGGTGATCGCCCTGGCACCCTGATCTTGCCCTGATCTTCAGTGCAGGTAGCCGAGGGCCTCGAGCTGCTTGCGCAGCTCGGGGTCCAGGGTGACCTCGCCGGCCCGGAGCCGCTCCTTGCGGAGGCGCTCCCCGGCCCGCAATCGCACGCCGAGGAAACCCGAGCGCACGGGCCGCTCTCCGGCCAGGTCGTGGCGCTCCGTGGGGTCGGTCCGGCGGTCGTAGAGGAGGCGCTGGGGGAGGGGCAGCCGGTTGTCGATGAGCCGCCAGGCGGGAGTCGTCACCGCGGCCGACCGCAGGCCGCCTTCGTCGAGCCATGAGAAGGCTTCGGTTTCCGCCTCGTCCTCCCCGCCAGCACCGGTCATCCACGGCAGTAGGCTGCGCCCCTCCAGGCCGGCCGGGACGGGCAGGCCCAGGAGGTCGAGGATCGTCGGCACCACGTCGGCGTGCTGGGCTTGTTGCTCCACCACCTTGCCGGCCGCGAGGCCCGGAGCCCGCACGATCAGGGGGACGTCGAGCATCTCGGCGTGCAGGGTCTTGCCGTGCTCCCAGCCGCCATGGTCGAAGAATTCCTCGCCGTGGTCCGAGAGGAAGACGATGGCGGTGCTCGCCGCGAGGCCCCGCTCCACCAGGAGGTCGAGCAGGGCTCCGAAGGCGTCGTCGTTGGCGGCGATCTCGGCGTCGTAGAGGTCCAGCAGGTTGTGCCGCAGCTCCGGCGTGGCCTCGACCTCCCTCCTCTCCAGACGCTTGAGGAAGCCCAGCCGGGTGAGGATCTCGTCCTGCGCGTTGGGGGCGAAGCGCTGCCGGAAGGGGAGCGGGGGATTGTAGGGGGCGTGCGGCTCCGAGGCATGGAGGTAGAGGAAGAAGGGTGCGTTCTTCGTCCACCCGGTCGCCAGCCACTCGGCCGCCACGGCGTTGAGATCGGTCGCGGCGCTGCGCTTCTGGGGCAGCAGCCGGTAGGACCCGAACCCCTGGGCCAGGCCGAAGCCGCGGGCCACGTTGCCGTTGGTGACGAACCCGGCGGTCTCATACCCCCGCTCCTTGAGCCTCTCGGCCAGGGTGACGGCCGCCTCGGAGAGGACGTCCCGCCGGCCGTTCACTCCATGGGTGCGAGGTAAGAGGCCGGTCAGGATGGTGCAGGTGGAAGGCCGGGTCCAGGAGGACTGGGCCACGGTGTGCCGGAAGCGGATCGCCTGCCGGGCGAAGGCGTCGATGCGCGGCGAGACCGGCCGGTCGTAGCCGTAGCAGCCTAGGTGGTCCGCCCGCAGGGTGTCCACGAGATAGACGATCACGTTGCGCGGCCGGGTGGCTGGAGCCTGAGGGGCCGGCTGCCGCAGGGCCGCGGGAGCCACGGTCCCCCGGGGCGCGCTGGTTGGAGCGTTCTTCGCTCGCGGTGCGGCGAGGACGGGCCGCCGGAGGACGAGCCCGCTGCCGGCGGGCCCGCCCGCCTCGTCGGGCACGGCCATGAGCGAGAGCCGCGTGAGCCCCACCTCTCCCAGCTCCAGGGTGGCGGGTCGCCCGTCCGGGCGGAGACGCCCCACCTCCCGCTCCTCGCCGTCCTCGGGCTGCACCGTCACCCGCAGCTCTCCGGCCGCTTCGCTCCGTGCTCGCAGGCTGGCGAGCGACAGGGCTGCTCCGGCTGGCAGGCGGAGGTAGGAGTCGAGCCGCCAGCCGAAGGGGAGAGCGAGCTGGTCGCCCGCTGCCCGCACCCGCCCCTGCTCATCGACTCCGGTCGCGAAGTGGAGTAGGCCCCAGGCCATGGCGAGATGGCGGCGGTCGTCGTTCTGCCCGCCGCTCTCCTCCCAGGGCGAGCGGGTCCAGGCGTAGCGAAGCACGAGGCGGTTCTCTCCCGCCCGCAGATGGCGCTCCGGAAGGACGGCCCGGGCTTCCCCGCCGTCGGGCGCTATCGTGACCCGGCCCACCGTCTCGCCGTTGAGCACCAGGGTGACCTCCTGGGCCGGCGCTCCGGAGGCGGGGTAGGGAGTCCCCCGCAGCGTCAAGGGGACGTCGCGCGGGGTGGCGAAGAAGAGATTCAGCTCCGACTCCGGTCCGTCGCTCCACACGAACGTCCGCTCGCCGTCGGTCTCGTCCAGCGACCATCCCTTGCGCAGCAGCGGCCGGACGCCGGCGGTCCCGAGGTCCACGATCCCAGGCTCTCTCTGCACCTCCGCCAGGTCCAGCTCGGCGATCAGGTCGCGCACCGTCTCGCGAGGCACGTCGGGAGCCTTCCTGCCGCCGCAGCCGGCGAGGAGGAGAAGAAGGGAAAAGGTGAGGAGTTTCCGGCGGCAGCGGAACATCGCAAGGCTCACATGTAGCCGAGGGCCTCGAGCTGCTTCTGCACCTCGGGATCGAGGCGCGTGGTCTCGCCGGCCTGGAACCTCTCCTTGCGGGAACGCTCTATGGCCCGGAGCTGCGCCCTGAGATATCCCGTTCGCACCGGCCACTGGCCGGAGAGGTCGTGGAGCTCCTGGGGGTCGGCCCGGCGGTCGTAGAGGAAGACTCCGGGGATGGGGAACCGCTTCTCGATGAACCGCCACTCGGGGGTGGTCACCGCCGCCGAGCGCAGGCTCAGCTCCTCGAGCCAGGAGAAGGCCGCCGTATCCTCTGGATCGCTGGCGGGCTTGCCGTCGAGGTCGTCGGCGACGAGGCTCCGGCCCTCCAGGTCGGCGGGGACTCCCAGGCCCAGGAGATCGAGGATCGTCGGCACGACGTCCGCCTGCTGCGCCTGCCGCGCCACGATCCTGCCCCGGGCCCCGGGCACCCGCACGATCAGGGGGATGTCGATCATCTCCGTGTGCAGGGTCTTGCCGTGCTCCCAGCCGCCATGGTTCAAGAACTCCTCGCCGTGGTCCGAGACGAAGACGATCACGGTCTCCTCCCACAGCCCGCGTTGGACGAGGAGGTCGATCAGCGCGCCGAAGGCCGCGTCGTTGGCGGCGATCTCGGCGTCGTAGAGGTCCTGCAGGCTCTTGCGGATCTCCGGGGTGGCCTTGATCTCGCCCGTCCCGAGACGCTCCAGGAACGATCTCTGAGTCAGGCCCTCACCCCGCACGCCGGGAGCGAAGCGCTGGCGGAAGGCGGGGGGAGGATCGTAGGGGGAGTGCGGCTCCATGGTGTGGAGGTAGAGGAAGAAGGGGGCGTCCTTCGTCCATTGGGTATCCAGCCACTCGGCCGCGCGCTCGTTGACGCCGGTCGCGCTGCTGCGCTTGTGCCCCAGCAGGCGGAAGGTCTCGAACCCCTGATCCAGCCCGAAGTCGCGGGCCACGTTGGGGTTGGTGACGAACCCCGCAGTGCGGTATCCCCGCTCCCGCAGCCTCTCGGCCAGGGTGACGGCCTCCGGGGCGAGGGCGTCCCGGTGCCCGTAGACACCGTGGGTGCGGGGCAGCAGGCCGGTGAGGAGGGTGGTGGTGGACGGGCGGGTCCAGGAGGACTGGGCCACCGTATGCCGGAAGAGGGCCGCGTCGCGGGCGAAGGCGTCGATACGGGGCGAGACCGGCCGGCCGTAGCCGTAGCAGCCGAGGTGGTCGGCCCGCAGCGTGTCCACGAGGTAGAGGATCACGTTGCGCGGCCTCAACCCGACGGGCTGCCGCAGGGAAGTCATGGCGGGCATGGCGGGTTTGACCTTCGCCGGCGGTGCCACCACGGCCGGTCGCTCCAGCACGAGACCGCTCCCCGCCGGGCTTCCCGGCCGTTCCGGCACGGCCATGAGGGAGAGCCGCACCGGCACCGGCGAAGCCGGCAGCGCCAGAGTGGTGGGGCCCATGCCCGGACGCAGGCGGGCCAACTCCCGTTCCGTGCCGCCCGCGGGCCGTACGGTCACCCGCAAGGCTCCCTGGTGATCGCCGCGCAGGCGCAGGTCGTCCATCGTCAGCCTCGCTCCGGCGGGCAGGAGCAGGTAGGAATTGAGGCGCCAGCCGTAGGGGAGGGCGAGCCGGTCGCCGGACGCCCGGACCTGGCTCTGCTCGTCGATGCCGGTGTCGAAGCGGAGGAGGTCCCAGGCCACGGCGCGGCGGTGCTCGCTGCCGAGCCCGCCGCCCTTCCCGTTCCAGGGCGACCGGGTCCAGGCATAGCGCAGGACCAGGCGGTTCATCCCGGCCTGCAGATGCCCCTGCGGCAGGACCACCCGGGCCTCCCTGCCGTCCGGCGCGGCGGTGACCCGGCCCACGGTCTCGCCGTTGAGGAGGAGGGTGACCTGCTGGGCCGGCGCTCCAGGAGCGGGGAAGGGAGTCCCCTTGAGCGTTAGGGGGACGTCGCGCGGCACGGTGAGGAAGAACCCCAACTCCGACTCCGGCCCGTCGCTCCAGACGAAGGTCCGGCCGCCTTCGGCCTCGTCCAGCCACCACCCCTTGCGCAGCAGGGCCCGGGCCTCGGGAGTGCCCAGGTCCACCACTCCGGGCTCCCGCTGCGTCTCGGCCAGGTCCAGGTCCGCGATCAGGTCGTGGACCGTCTCCTGGGACGCCGCGGTCTTCTTCGCGGCTCCGCAGCCGGTGAGGAGGGCGGGGAGGGCGAGGAGGAGAACGAGGGTGAGGCTCAGGCAGGCTGGCGACAAGGTGTTGCGTGACATCTTGCGTGACATCGGGGAGGAGGATACAACGCCCGCCGCCTCTTAAAGCGGCGGCACTTGCCGGAACGGGCAGAGAGAGGCTAGCATCTGGGGACTTTTCGCCGAGCCCAGGCTCGAAGGAGATCCCGGTATGTCTGAAGTCCGTTGCCGCTGTCTGCCCATCCTCCTGGCTGCTGCTCTCCTGGCGGCGATCGCCGGTCCGGCCTTCGCGGCGGGCGATGGCGAAGTCGACGGCGTGGTCCAGGACGCCCAGGGCAAGCCGCTGCCCGGCGTGGAGGTCTCGCTGCTCAAGGCCGGAGATTCCGCCGGCCACAAGCAGACCTCGGGCGCCGACGGCAGCTTCAAGTTCGACTCTCTCGCCTCGGGCGTCTACATCGCCTCCGCCACCCTGGAGGGGTACGCGCCGGTCACCTGCCGGGGCGTCCGCCTCGTCGCCGGCCAGGCCCGCCGCCTGGAGGTCAAGCTGCAACCCGCGAGCGGCACGGAGCCCTCGTCCTGCACCGCCGTCGAGCCCGGCGCCTAGAAGCTCAACCGGAGGTCGAAGATCATGGAAGCGTCCGTGGATACACTGAAGAAGGAGATCGCCGGCTACTGGGATGGGCGCAGCGCCAGCTTCGAGCGCATGCAGGGCATCCGCAACCGGTTGCAGAAGGAGGCCTGGTCGGGTTTCCTCGCGCGCACGGTGGGGGAGGCGCCGAAGACCGTGCTGGACGTCGGCACCGGCACCGGCTTCCTGGCCCTGCTGCTCGCCGGGCTGGGCCATCGCGTCAAGGCTCTGGACCTCTCGCCAGGGATGGTGGAGCAGGCGCGGAGCAATGCCGCGGAGCGGGGGCTCGACGTGGAGGTCGCGGTGGCCGACGGCGAGTTGCTGCCGGAGCCGGACGGGGCCTACGACGTGCTCGTCAATCGCAACGTCCTGTGGACGCTCCCCAAGCCGGAGCAGGCCGTCGCCGACTGGAAGCGGGTGCTCAAGCCGGGCGGTCTGCTGCTGGTGATCGACGGCGACTGGTTCGACAACCCCTTCTCCTATCGCGCCAAGCGCTTCCTGGGGCACGTGCTCGTCGCCGTCATCCGCTTCGAGAACCTGTGGGCGACGGAGCGGAAGCTGCGCCAGGGGTACGACGGCGGCTTCGGGGAGTCCCTCCCCTTGAAGGCCCCTGGCAACCGGCGGAAGTTCCCGAGCCTCATTTCCGCTGCCGGCTTTGCCGGCGTCGAGGTCTTGGACATGCCGGAGGTCGACCGCGCGGAGCAGGCCGGCAGGCGGTTCATCGCGCGCCTCAACCTGCCGCACCGTTTTTTCGCGGTCGTGGCCCGTAAGCCCTGACCTATCGTCCCGCGATCTTTTGAAGATCGGCTGTCCCGCTCTTGCGGTCTCGTCGCACCTTCTCGATATCCCGCCAATCCGGCGGGGAGGAGGGCGGTCGTCGTGGGCCGCTCCCTAATGTTTTTTACTCTTTTCGTAGGGGGAGAGCATCAATATGGCTAAGAGCATTGTGATCGTCGGCGGTGGAACTGCGGGATGGATGACGGCGTCCCATCTCAAGAAGGCCCTGCCGAGCCTGGACGTCACCCTGATCGAATCGGCCAACATCAAGACGGTGGGCGTGGGCGAGGCCACCTTCAGCACGGTCAAGCTGTTCTTCGACTTCCTCGGCCTCGAGGAGTCGGACTGGATGCCGGCCTGCAACGCCACCTACAAGCTGGCCATCAAGTTCGTCAACTGGCGGGCGGAGCAGGGCTACACCTTCTACCATCCGTTCCAGCGCTACGAGGTCGTCGACGGCTTCAACATGGGCGAGTGGTGGCTCAAGCTGAAGCGGCACGAAGAGCCCTTCGACCAGGCCTGCTTCACCATTCCGGCCATGTGCGAGGCCAAGTGCTCGCCCCGTTTCCTCGACGGCCGGGTCTTCGACGACAAGGTCCAGGAGTATTTCTCCGTGGACGTGCGGGGCAAGAAGAACATCCTCGCCGAGCACAAGGTGCAATATCCCTATGCCTATCAATTCGATGCCAGCCTGCTGGCCGAGTTCCTCAAGGGCTATGGCACGAAACGCGGCGTCCAGCAGGTGATCGACGACGTGGCCGAGGTCAAGCTGCGGGAGGACGGCGCCATCGACTATCTGGTCACCCAGGAGCACGGGATCGTCCGTGGCGACGTCTACGTGGACTGCACGGGCTTCCGCGGCCTGCTCATCAACCAGGCGCTGGGCGAGCCCTTCATCTCGTTCTCCGATTCACTGCTCAACGACCGCGCCATCGCGCTTCAGATTCCCCGCGACATCAAGACCCACGGCATCAACCCGTACACCTCGGCCACGGCGCTGACCAACGGCTGGGTGTGGAACATCCCGCTTTATGGCCGGGACGGCACCGGCTATGTCTACTCCAGCCGCTTCACCACGCCGGAGGCCGCGGAGACCGAGTTCCGCGCCTACCTGGGTCCGGCTTCCGACGGCATCCGGGCCAACCACATCAAGATGCGGATCGGCCGCAGCCGCAACTCGTGGGTGAAGAACTGCGTCGCCATCGGCCTGTCCAGCGGTTTCGTCGAGCCCCTGGAGTCGACGGGCATCTTCTTCATCCAGAACGGCATCGAGGAGCTGGTCAACCACCTCCCCGGCGACATGATGGAAGAGGAGACCGCGAAGAGCTACAACCGGGTGGTGGGCGACTGCATCGACGGCGTGCGCGACTTCCTCATCCTCCACTACAAGACGACCGACCGCAACGACACCCCGTTCTGGCGGGAGACCAAGAACCTGAAGCTCCCCGACTCGCTCGAAGAGCGGTTCGCGCTGTGGAAGACGCGGCTGCCCAATAACCGCACCATCAATCCCAACTTCCACGGCTTCGAGTCCTACTCCTACTCGGTGATGCTGCTCGGGCTCAACTACCAGCCGCCGGCGAGCCTGCCGGCGCTCGACCACATCGACCCCGCAGGGGCCCATCGCGCCTTCCGTGCCATGAAGGAGAAGACCCAGCGGCTGGTCTCGACCCTGCCGTCCCAGCTCGATTACCTGAGCCACGTGCGCCTTCAGGTCGGCGCGCCGGTCGTAGCCCGACCTCAGTCTCAGGACGTCTGAAGCGAGGGCGCCCCGCTGCGGGCGCCCTTTCTTTTTGGGTGGGGAACTTCACCACCGGGTCGCGGTCTAAGAGACCATGACCGAGATGAAGGGGTTCCTCGCCGCCCTCCTCCTGGGAAGCACCGCCGCGTTCGCCGCAACGCCCTCCGACGCTCCCGGGATGGTGAACGCGTTGTTCCGCGAGCCGCCCAGCGAGCTGGCCGCTCTGGAGACGATCGCCGGCCCCATCGGGCGCGACCGATCGAAGTGGGAGGAGGCGGTGGGACCGCTCGTCCGTACCCGCGCCTCCGGACCCATCGCCAGGGTGCGGGTCGAGCTCTCTGTCGACTTCTACCACTTCGATCCGCGGCAGATCGAGAACCCAGAGCTCAAGAGCTACCAGTTGGATTTCCGGACGGACCGCAACGCCGTGCGCGGGCTGCTGGAGAAGCTGGCCGGCCCGCCGCGGCAGCTCGTCGACGGCGGCGCGCAGGTGCTGCGGTTCAAGGACTTCTATTACAGGGAGTCGGGCAAGGACGGCTTCTCCCTGGCCTGGTACCGGGAGGAGCCCGACTTCGCGGTGCCACGGCGGACGCCCCAGGAGACCGTGCGGGTGGTCACGGGTCTCTCCGCGCTGCTGCGCGACGGCATCTCACGGGCGGCCATCGAAGAGCGCTTCGGCAAGCTTGAGCCCAGGCAGGGCTGGGGCTACGACGAGGTCAAGGGAGCGGACTGGGAGCTCAAGGTCGAGCCCTTGGGCGGCCCCGAGGTGAAGGAGGTCGTGTTCGTGACCCGGCGGCCCATCCCGGGCAAGGGCATCGTCCGCGCCCTCGGCCTCAAGGAGCCGGCGGTGATCCGCACGGGGATGCACGTGCTCGACAATCTGGTCGTGGACGCCGCGAGCGTCTGGCTGCCGATCCGTCATGGGTACGCCGTCTCCATGAAGCTGCATCGCAAGGCCCCGCTGGTGAAGACCAACCGGCAGAGAGGGCCCGAGCCCCTCTACCAGTCGGTCGACTATCCGATCCGGAGCCTCCGCATCTGGCGGGATCCCGCTATGATCCCCGGCGATGCGCAAAATCCGTGATCCGGAGGTCCTCGGGCGCGAGCTGCGCGCCAATCCGCTCTACGAGCTGGTGCTCGCGGACCGGCTGGAGCCGGAGCTCCGGCGCTCGCTCTCGGAGCTGGAGCGGGACCCCGGGTTCTATGGCGTGCTGCGGTCGGGGACGAATCTCAAGGCGGTCGATCGCGACACGGCTCTCCTCTTTCTGACCCTGTGCGAGCCCGGGCCCCTTCCCGCCTACGTCCGCCGGATCTCGGGCGAGGATGCGGCGGCTACGGTGGCGCGCCTGGTGGCGGACGGAATTCTGGAGATCGCAGCCGGCGGCGGCTTCGTCTCCGGCCCGGCGGCGTTCGATCTGTTGTGGGAGGAGGAGGATGAGGGATCGCGCGGCGGCCGTCTGGCGGCGCTGTCGCTCGCGGCCCTGCGCTACGGCCAGGCGCTCGCGATCGACGAGCCCGTTCGGCTCTCCCTCCGCCTCTACGGCTACAACCGTCGTCCCCTCACCCCGGCCTGGAAGCGGCTCCTGCCCGATGCAGAGGCCGTGGAGCGCCATCTGGGGATCGCGACCGGCGGCCCCCACCGCCGGCTTCTGGCGGGCTGGGCTCGGACCGGACCGTCCAACTCCTGGTTGAGCTGGCGCCGGAAAGGAAATGATTCCGCCGGCCGATCGGCTGAGGGCACCTGGAAGCTCTACGTCAGCCCTGAGCCCGAGGCCCTGGGCGAGGGGTTTGGCAAGATTCTCGAGGCCCTGGCCGCGGCGCGCACCCCACAACTCAAAATTGGCGCCGATGCCGCCGGGCTGCTGCGGCCGGACAAGATCGTGGCCTACTACCCCAGCTTCGAGCGTCTGGCCGTGGCAGCGGATGCTCTGACGGAGCGGCTCGCCGGCACGCCGGCCCAGGGCGTGCCCTTCACCTCCGAGATCGCGGGGAGTGGCCTCCTCTCCTGGGGCGTCGATCCGCCGCCGGAGGGCTCCTGGAGCGGTGGCGAGAGCTGGCGTCTCTGGCTCACCCACCGCCTGGCCATGGCCCTGCTGGCGGGGAAGACTGAAGCAGGCTCGGGCATCGAGCCCTGGCGCTTCGCCATCGAGCGCCTCCGCCTCGAAGGCGTGGACACGGGCTCCTGGACGCCGGGCGCGCGGCTTTTCGGGAACGGCTGATGGCGATCACCGATCCCCTGGTGCTGCCGCCGGACGTCCTCCTCGTCCCCGTGGCCGAGCTGCCGGAGGAGCTGCGCCTGAAGCTCCGCTGCAGCGAAGGGGATTACGCCTTGACCCGCCCCCGCTCGCGCGCGGCGTCGCGGGTGGTGGACGCCCAGGCCGCCGTCCTGCTGGACGAGTTCCGATCCCCCACGACCATCGTCGAGGCCGTGCTGCGCTACAGCCGCGCCCGCGAGGCCGATCCCCAGGAGACCCTGGAAGAGGCCTATCCGCTGCTCCAGACCCTTCTGGACGCAGGTCTCCTGGTGCCCGAGGGAGATGCTGGCGCCGCGGCCATCCGGCCCTCTCTCCTGCCCGGAGAGGAGATCGCCGGTTTCGAGGTGATCGAATGCGTCCAGGGGCTCGACGACACCGAGCTGTATCAGGTCCGCGGTCCCCATGGGATTGCGGCCCTGAAGATTGGGAAGACAGCCGGCCTCTTCGCGCGCGAGGCCGCCGTCCTGGAGCACCTGGGAGGCGAAGGAGCCCCACGCCTCCTGGCCCGCGGCGAGATCGCGGGCCGGCACTACCTCGCGAGCGAGTGGCTTTCTGGCGTTGACGCCGAGACCGCCGCGGACGAGCTGCGGCGCTCCGGAGATCGGACCGGCCTGCTCGACCTCAGCCGCTCGGTCGTCCGCGCCTATGCCGGCCTCCACGCGCGCGGGGTGATCCACGGCGACGTCCACCCCCGCAACGCGCTGGTGGGGGCGGAGGGCTCCGTGCGTCTCCTCGATTTCGGCTATGCCCGCTGGGAGGGCGCTCCCGAAAGCCTCGCCCGGACTGGCCGCGGCGGCGTGGCCTTCTTCTTCGAGCCCGAGTACGCCACGGCCGTCCTGGCCGGGGAGCCGCCGCCCGAGGCCTCGTTCCTCGGCGAGCAGTACGGCGTGGCGGCGTTGCTCTACCGGCTGGCCACCGGCGTCCACAGCCGCGATTTCTCTCTGGAGAAGAACGAGATGCTGCGCCAGATCGCCGAGGAGCCTCCCCTCCCCTTCGCAGCCCGGGGAATCGAGCCCTGGCCGGACCTCGAAGCCGTCCTCACCCGCGCCCTCGGCAAAGCCCCAGGCGATCGCTTCGGCTCGCTGGCGGAGATGGCCGCGGCCCTCGACCGCGTCGCCGTTCCGGAGGATCGTATCCGCCCCGCCAGTCCCGGTCCGGCCGCGGCCCTCCTCTTTCGGGTCCTGGAGCGGATCGGCATGGATGGTCCTCTCCTCGCAAGCGATCTCCCCTCTGCGCCCCGGGCCTCATTGACCTATGGCGCCGCCGGCATCGCCTATGCCTGCTATCGCCTCGCCCAGATTCGGGAAGACCCCGGGCTCCTCTCCCTCGCCGATGTCTGGGCCACCCGAGCCCGGAACGACGGCGACGACGCCTTCTACGATCCGGATATCGACATCACCCCCGAGGTCGTGGGCCGCATCTCTCCCTACCACACCGCGAGCGGCGTCCACGCCGTCCAGGCCCTCATCGCCCACGCTCTCGGGGACGGCGCCTCCCAGCGCGAGGCCGTGGCCGCCTTCCTCGCCGCGGTCCAGGAGCCCTGCGCCAATCGGGATCTCAGCCTGGGCCGCTCCGGCGTTCTGCTGGTTGCCTCCTTCCTTCTGGACGTTCTGGCTGTCCCTGCGGCGTGCCCTCCGAATCCTCACCCCCGGCCCCTCTCCCAGGGGGAGAGGGGGGACTTGGCTGGAAAGGAGGGGTTTGTAGGGGGCGCTGTGCGCACCTTCGACATCGGTGACGGTGCACCCAGCGCACCCTACGGCAATCCTGCCCGCCTGAGACCCCCCTCTCCCCCCGGGAGAGGGGCCGGGGGTGAGGATTCGGAGGGCATGCGGCCGAATTCAACGCAGGACCCTGATCTCCTCGACTTCGGCAACGCCCTCCTCGCCGATCTCTGGCGCGAGCTCGACGCCGAGCCTCCGGTCGCCTTCAGCGAGAACCTCGGAATGGCCCACGGCTGGGCCGGATATCTCTATGCCACCCTGCGCTGGTGCCGTTCCGCGGGCACGGTGCGCCCTGATTCCCTGAAGGCACGGCTCGCCGAGTTGGGGGAGGAGGCCCGCCCCTGGGGGCGTGGCCTGCGCTGGCCCTGGGGTAAGTCCTCCATGCCGGGCTGGTGCAACGGCAGCGCCGGCTTCGTCCATCTCTGGACTCACGCCCATCGCGAGCTGGGAGACCCCGCCTTCGCCGCCCTCGCCGAGGGAGCCGCGTGGAACGCCTGGGAATCCTCTGAGGGAGGAGGGAGCCTCTGCTGCGGCCTCGCCGGCCGCGCCTATGCCCTCCTGAGCCTCCATCGCCACGGCGGCGGCCGGGAGTGGCTCGACCGCGCCCGCCTCCTGGCCGACCGCGCGGCCCTGGAGATCGAGCGGACCTCCGAACGAGAGGACAGCCTCTACAAGGGCAGGATCGGCGTCGCCCTTCTCGCCGCCGACCTCGCCCGCCCGGAGACGGCCGCCATGCCTTTTTTCGAGGAGGAAGGATGGATCGACGCTAGAATCCCCCTGTGATCGCCCCAGGTCCGCGCGGGCACGCCCTCTTCGGTGAGCTCCTGCCCATCCGCCGGGACCCGCTCGAATTCGTCACGCGGATGTGGCGCGAGCACGGTGACGTCGTCCGCTTCCGCATGGGTCTCCACATCGCGCACCTCGTGAGCGATCCCGAGGCCGTGGGCCACGTGCTGCAGGACAATTACGCCAACTATCGCAAGGGGATCGGCCTCGCCCAGGCCAGACGCTGGCTCGGCGACGGGCTGGTCACCAGTGAAGGGACCGTCTGGGCCCGGCAGCGGCGGCTGATCCAGCCCGTGTTCCAGCGGCAGCGCCTGGCGGGCGTCTCCCCAGTCGTGACCACGGCCACCGCCGCCATGATCGACGCCTGGTGCGCCGGGCCGGGCGGGCACATCGACATCGCCTCCCAGATGATGCGGCTGACGCTCGCAATCATCACCCGCGTCATGTTCAGCGCCACCATCGCCGACGCGGGCGAGATCGGCGCCGCCTTCACCACCACGCTCCACGACGCCATGACTCGCATGACGGCCCTCGCCCGCGTGCCCGGCTGGCTGCCGTCGCCGGGGAACCTGCGCTTCCGCCGCGCCCTGCGCACGCTTAACGCTCTGGTCGACGCCCTCATCCAACGCCATCGGGAAGAGGGCGGCGCGCCTCACGACCTGCTGTCGATGCTCGCGGCCGAAGGGCTCGGGGACCGCGAGCTGCGCGATCAGGTCCTCACCATGCTGCTCGTGGGGCACGAGACCACGGCGAGCGCCCTCGCCTGGACGTTCTACCTGCTCGCGAGCCACCCCTGGGCATGGACGCGGCTGAAAGACGAGATCGACCGCGTGCTCGGAGGTCGCGTGCCCACCCACGACGACCTCCCCGGCCTGGTGTGGACGCGGCAGGTGCTCGACGAATCCCTTCGCCTCTATCCGCCCGTATGGTTGATCCCTCGCCAAGCGATCGCCGCGGACGAGGTGGGCGGCTATCCCATCCCCGCGGGCTCCGAGGTGCTCATCAGCCCCTACATCCTCCACCGCCATCCGGATCATTGGGAAAAACCTGACGTGTTCGCTCCCGAGCGGTTCTCGGCCGAGCGCGCGGTGAAGCGGCACCGCTCCGTCTACATTCCCTTCGGCGCGGGGCCGCGAGCCTGCGTGGGGAGCGCCCTCGCGACCCTGGAGGCGATCCTCATCCTCGCCATGGTGGCGCAGCGATGCCGCCTGGAGCTCGCGCCCGGCTTCGAGGCGGTGCCGGAGCCGCTGCTCACGTTGCGCTTCCGTCACGGCCTCGCCATGACCCTCGCGCCGCTCACGTGAACTCCTCCATCAGCAGGTCGTAATTGATGGCCATGCCGGCGGTCGTTCCATCCACGGCGGCGGTCATGACCTGCTGCAGGGGGCGGGAGATGTCGCCCGCGGCGAAGACGCCGGGCACGGACGTCCGGCCGTTGGCGTCGATCTCCACCTGGTGACGATCGTTGAGAGTGCAGCCCAGGCGCTCGGCCAGGGGGCTGAACTGGCGCTGGGGGAGGCGCACGAAGAGAGCGCGGCGGGCGAGGGTGCTGCCGTCCGCGAAGACGATGCGCTCCAGCGAGCCATCCTTGCCGTCCGGGTGCCCCTCCAGGCGGACGATGACCTCCTCCTTGAGGCCGATGCCGTAGCGGGCGAGCTTCTGCCGCTCCTCCTCGCCGAGGTCCGCCGGTCCGTGCGAGCAGACGACGAGGTCGTGGCTCCAGCCCCGCAGGATGCCGGCGAAGTGCATGGCGAAGTCGCCGCGGGCGTAGAGGGCCAGCGGCAGGTCGCGCACCTCCCAGCCATGGCAGTAGGGGCAGTGGAGGACCCCGCTCCCCCACAGCTCCTCGATCCCTTCGATCTGCGGCAGCTTCTCCCGCATCCCCGTGGCCAGGAGGAGCTTGCGGCCGCGGACGCGGGAGCCGTCCGCGAGGGTGGCGGAGAAGCCGCCCTCTTCTTCCGCCACGACGTCCGTCACCTCGGCATCGCGGATCTCGACGCCGTCATAGTGCCGGAGGTCCTCGCGGCCGAGCCGCAGCAGCTCGCGGGGCGGCGTGCCGTCGCGGGTGAACACGCTGTGGGCGGCGGAGGAGGGAGCGTTGCGGGGCTGGCCCGAGTCGAGGACCAGCACGCGGCGGCGGGCCCGGCCCAGGACCAGGGCCCCGCTCAGGCCCGCGGGACCGCCGCCGACGATGAGGGCGTCGTAGAGAGTCTCCATGAGGACGAAGCGTATACCCCCCTGGGAGTGCCGGCATCCCTACCGGCCCCCTTCCAGCCAAAGAGAAGTAAGTTGCCGGCAGGGATGCCGGCGCTCCAAGGAAAGAAAACAACACGGATAGACAGAATGAGAACGGCGGTGTATCGTCCCCAAGTTCTGTGAATCCGTGCCGTGCGCTTCTACGCTGACCTCCACGTCCACTCCCGCTACTCCCGGGCCACGAGCCGGGACGCGGATTTGGAGCACCTCGCCCTGTGGGCACGCCGCAAGGGAATCACCGTCGTGGGGACCGGGGACTTCACCCATCCGGCGTGGTGGGAGGAGATCCGTGGCAAGCTCGTGCCGGCCGAGCCGGGGCTGTTCCGCCTGCGGCCGGAGATCGAGCGCGAGGTCGAGCGCCAGCTCCCGCCGTCCTGCCACGGCGCCACCCGCTTCCTGCTGGAGGTGGAGATCTCTACCATCTACAAGAAGGGGGATCGCACCCGCAAGATCCACCATCTGATCTATGCCGCGAGCCTGGAGACCGCGGGGCGCATCCGCGAGCGGCTGGGGGCAATCGGCAACATCTCGGCGGACGGCCGGCCCATCCTGGGTCTCGATTCGCGGCACCTCTTGGAGATCACCCTCACGAGCGGGCCGGACGCCTATCTCATCCCCGCCCACGTTTGGACGCCGTGGTTCGCCGTCCTGGGCTCGAAGTCCGGCTTCGACTCGGTGGAGGAGTGCTACGGCGATCTCGCGCCCCACATCTTCGCGATCGAGACGGGCCTCTCCTCGGATCCGCCCATGAACTGGCGCGTCTCGCGGCTCGACCGCTTCACCCTGGTGAGCAACTCCGACGCCCACTCGCCCCCCATGCTGGGCCGTGAGGCCTGCTCCTTCGACACTGACCTCGACTACTTCGCCATCCGCCGCGCCCTGGAGACGGGGGAGGGCTATGGCGGCACCGTCGAGTTCTTCCCCGAGGAGGGGAAATACCACCTGGACGGCCACCGCGTCTGCAACGTCCGCCTGGAGCCGCCGGAGACCCGCCGCCTGGACGGGCTCTGCCCCGCCTGCGGCAAGCCGCTGACCGTGGGGGTGATGCACCGGGTGGAGGAGCTGGCCGACCGTTCGGAGGACGCGCCCACGGAAGGCCGGCAGACGCGGACCGATCCCTTCCGCTGCCTCGTGCCGCTGCCGGAGATCCTGGGCGAAATCCACGGCGTGGGCGCGAAGTCGCGGACGGTCGAGCAGTCCGCCGCGCAGCTCATCGCGCGGCTGGGGCCGGAGCTGGACGTTCTGGAGCGCCTGCCGCTCGAAGACGTGGCCCGGGCGGGAAATCCCCTCTTCCTCGAAGCCCTCACCCGCCTGCGAGCCGGCCAGGTCCACCGCGACGCGGGCTACGATGGCGAATACGGAGTGATCCGCCTGTTCGCGCCCGAGGAGATCCGGGAGAGGTCGGTGGTGGGGATGCTGTTCGGGCCGCCCGACCGGTCGCTCCCGTTTACTGCTTCGCCAAGGCAAGGCGTCGGGGATCCACCGAAAAATCGGTCTGATCAGTCCGATCGGACCGATCCGTCCGATCTGAAGCGAGCCGCTGCACCCCCCACCCTCGACCCCGACCAGCGCGCCGCTGCCGAAATCGTGGACGGCCCTCTCCTCATCGTCGCCGGACCGGGCACGGGCAAAACCCGCACGCTCACCCACCGCCTCGCTCATCTCATCGCCGAGAGGGGAGCGTCCCCGGAGCAGTGCCTGGCGGTCACCTTCAGCCGGCGGGCGGCGGCGGAGATGGAGGAGCGCCTGGCCGCCCTCCTGCCGGAGACGGCGAGCCGGATCCTCGTCACCACCTTCCACGGTCTGGGATTGACGCTGCTGCGCGAGCAGGCCGGCGAAGCCGGGTTCCGGGTGGCCACACCCGTCGAGCGCGTGGAGATCGCCCGCGAGCTGTTCGAGCTGTCCCCATCCAAGGCCGAGCGCCTCCTGGCGGAGATCGGACGCGTCCGTTGCCGGCGGGCCCACGATCCAGCCCTGGAGGTCTCTCCGGAATTGGCGGCGCGCACGGCGCTCTACGAGCAGGCCCTGGAGCGCCGGAGCCTGGTGGATTTCGACGACCTTCTCCTGCGTCCTCTCGCCCTTCTCCGCGAGCGGCCGGACCTCGCGGATCTCTACCGGCAGCGCTTCCGCTGGATCTCGATCGACGAGTACCAGGACGTCGATCCCCTCCAGTACGCTCTGATCCGCCTCCTGGCGCCTCCCGGAGGGAATCTGTGTGCGATCGGCGATCCGGACCAGTCCATCTACGGCTTCCGGGGCGCGGACGTGGGCTTCTTCCTCCGCTTCCAGGAGGACTGGCCGGGCGCGCGCGTCGTCCACCTCACCCGCAACTATCGCGCGAGCTGCACCCTGGTGGCAGCGGCCGTCCAGGCCATCCGCCCCGGCAGCCTGGTGCCGGACCGCCGGCTGGTGGCCGTGCGCGAGGGGATCGGCGAGCAGATCGTCGTCCAGTCCGCGGCGAGCGAACGGGCCGAGGCCGAGCTGGTGGTCCACACCCTGGAGCGCCTCCTGGGCGGCACTACCTCCTTCTCCTTCGACAGCGGCCGGGTTGGGGCTGGTGAAGGCGTGGAGCTCTCCTTCGACGACGTGGCCATCCTTTATCGAACCGAAGCCCAGGCGCCGCCCTTGATCGAAGCCCTGGGCCGCGCGGGCATCCCCTTCCAGAAGCGCTCCCACCGGCCGCTGGCCGAGCAGCCCGGAGTGCGCGCCCTCCTGCCGCTCCTCCAGGAGCCCGGCGAGAGCGTCGAGGCCCGCCTGGAGAAGGCCGTCCTCGAAGCCTCCGAGGATCTGAGCGCCGCGGACCGGACCGCCCTCCTCGCCGCGGCCGAGCTGCTGCGTCCCCTCGCGCTCCGCTCTGGAAACGACCTCGACGCCTTCCTCACCGAAGCCGCCCTGGGGAGCGAAGTGGAAGCCTGGGATCCGCGGGCCGAGCGGGTCTCCCTCCTCACCCTCCACGCCGCCAAGGGCCTGGAGTTCCCCGTCGTCTTCCTCGTCGGCTGCGAAGACGGCCTCCTCCCCCTCACCTGGCCGGGCTCCGATCCGGCAGATCTCGCGGAGGAAAGGCGGCTCTTTTTCGTGGGAATCACCCGCGCGCAGTCCCGCCTCTTCCTCTTCCACAGTCGCCAGCGGACCCTGCGCGGCGAGACGCGCGAGACCCGGCCCTCTCCCTTCCTCGCCGACCTCGAAGAGGCGCTCCTGGAGAGGCGGCAGGAGACGGAGGTGAGAGAGCGGCGGCCGGAGCAGATGAGACTGCTATAAAGGAGGAACCGGGCGTGCTACATTGGATAAAGGAGGCAAACCATGAGCGTCACGATCCCAGACGAAGTTCTCGAGGCGGCTCGCATGTCCGACGCCGAGTTGCGTCAAGAGCTGGCAGTCCTGCTGTTTCAGCGGGACCGGCTCACTCTGGCGCAGGCCAGCCACCTTGCTGGAATGGATTTCCTGCGCTTTCAGCACCTCCTGGCCAGCCGCGGCATCCCGATGCATTACGATCTGGAGGACTTCGAGCAGGATCTCTCCACGCTGCGCGATCTCGAACGCTCCTGATCGTCGTCAGCGACGCCTCTCCTCTCATCAGTCTCAGTGCGGTTGGCCACCTCGAGCTGCTTCGCCAGCTCTTTGGGGAGATCTCGGTTCCTCCCGCCGTCCTGAATGAAATCACCAGAGTCGGCCCAGACCGGCCCGGAGCGGTCGAAGTGCAGACGGCGGATTGGATCGTCTCACGGACCCTCGAAAAGGACTTCCTGCCACGAGCACTCGAAGGGGAGTTGGACCGAGGGGAGGCCGAGGCGATCGCCTTGGCCGTGGAGCTGCGGGCGGATCTCCTGCTGATGGACGAACGGCGAGGTCGGCGGGCCGCTTCGAGATTTGAGCTGAAGGTCCTTGGCATCCTGGGAATCCTGGTGGATGCCAAGCGCAAGGGACTCCTCACTAAGGTCGAACCCGTGCTCGATGACCTGCTCACGAAAGCAGGCTTTCGAATCAGCCCGGCACTCTATCGTCGGGCTTTGGAGGAAGCAGGGGAAGGCTGAATCCCGGGAGTGAATCGGATCCGACGCGTCGGCCGACGTGTCAGTGACATGTCAGCCGCGGCGCCAAAGGCCCGTTCCTGGCTGTTTTCTCACGTTTTCGATGGCACCTCCCTTGCTCTGACGATCATCCAGCGACTTGAGTCGTCATCAACACCAACCGATTGGAAAGGAGATCGTCATGGGCTTCTATGGACCGGAACCTTTCGACAAGGCGCAGGCGTTTTATGTGTGGACGGGCGTGGGCGAGCCGGGTCACTTCGTGGTCGACGTCGCGGGCTGCGCGCCGAACTACACCTCCGGCATCACCCTGGTGAGGGATTCGCACTTCGTGGGTGGTCTGAAGGTCGACGTGATGGGCTGGACCGGCCCGCTGGGCAAGGGCTGCACGGACTACAAGGTGACGGGGACCTTCCCTGGCGAATACCGGAAGCAGATCGTCGTCGCGGGCTCGAACCAGCAGAAGGTGGTGCCCGTCGAGGAGATCCCCGCCGACAAGGCTGAGACCTTCCTGGACGGCCGACGAGCCGCGTAGCCGGGTGTGGCTGGTGGAGGCGCGTCCGGAAGGCGGACGCGCCGGCCGCCCATCGGCAGAAAGTGGCCGCAAACGGCCGCTGTGCTACCATCTCCCTCCACCTTGAGAACCTCTGCCAGGTAGGGTTTGCGCAGGTTCCAGACCGCGGGGGGAGACCTGAACGTGGAGAAGGAAGATCATGAGTTGCGGCGGGCACGGCTCGGCTGGGCATGGCTGGTCTGCGGCCTGCTGCTGCCGTTCCTGACCGGGGGCATGACGCGGGCCGCCCTGGGGCAGCCGCCGCCTCCAGTCACTTCGGGCTTCGACGTCGTCAACGTCGATCTCAATGGGCAGACGTTCGACCGCGTGCTGCCGTTCGACGTGCCCTTCATCTTCGCCGGCAACGTCCCCGCGGGGATCACCGAGCTCCAGGTGCGCTGCTGGCAGCTCGGCTCCACCAAGGGCACGAAGGGGATCAAGCCCGACGTGGTCGCCGGCAAGGAGCCTGCCGGCAAGCCGGCCGACGGCGACTGCTGGGGCGGCGAGGTCCCGACCTGGCACAACACGATCGATCCCGCCACGCCCAATCCCCAGTTCCGCGTGGTGGTGCCGCGGCTGGAGGCCGAGCGGTACTACCAGCTCAAATTCAGCTTCACCAAAGCGGTCACTCCGCAGCAGGCCGCGGACTTCGCGCAGCAGGTGGCGGTCCTCGTGGACTCCACCCTGTGGGGAGATCCGGCGGTGACCGTGGACCTGCCCGTGAGCGGCGACCTCACGGTGCCGGAGATCGAGGGGATCCGCGACCGGCTCATCCTGTCCTTGAAGCAGGTGACGGGAGCGGACCGCATCGTCCAGCCCGGCACGATCTTCAGCGACGACGCCGTCCTTCAAAGAGTCCGCGACGAGCTCAAAAGTCTGCTCAACCCCTTGCGCACCAGCCAGGGGCAGATCCACGCCACGCTCGAGAACTATGAGGACGAGATCGCCAATCTCAATCCGAACCTCCAGGCGCTCCGCACCGATCCGGTGTTGACGAAGCTCCGGGCCGCGCTGGCGAGCCGCGCGGCCGCAGATCCCAGCGCCCAGGACCACGCCGACGAGGTCGCCGCCGCCATGGCGGTGGCGGACGCGCCGGTGCTGCTCAACCGGGACCGGCAGAGCGCCGCGGCCGTCACTGACTTCGCGCAGAGGAACGCGGCCTACTTCGCCGACGCCTCGGCGAAGACGGACAAGCTGCGCGACCTTCTCGCCAACAAGCTGGTGGCCGCCGACGGCTCTCCCCAGCCGTTCCTCGCCCCCCTCGTTTCTACGGAACCATCGTCCGGCCAGCTCTCGAGCGCCGACGTCGCGGCCCTGGTGGCCCTGGGCCAGCCGCGAGGGCTGGTGGGGAGCGTGGACCGCGCGCTGTCGCGGATTGGGCAGGCCATGCTCCAGAGCCAGCTCCCGAACCTGATGACCGGCCGCACCCGGGCCGTGGCCGCCATCGCCCAGGAGTACCGGACGAAGGTGACGGGCATGATCGTCATCGCGGGCTCCACCACCGGCAGCTTCGCCACCCAGAGCAACAACTACATCAGCGCCGACACGGGGGTGATCTGCGCGCCCGAGCTCTCCGACTGCACCACCTACGTGGGCACCAACATCTATTTCCGGCCCATCAACAAAGCGGCTCCCTTGAGCCAGTTCGGCAACTTTTTCCACACCCTGGACCGGCGGCTCTCCCTCACCTTCGGGCTGACCGTGCAGGGGATCGGCGACGACAAGACCCGCAACGACCTGTTCGGCGACCAGTCGCTCGTCGTGGGGCTCGGCGCGCGGCTGACCAACTCCGTGCGCTTCACCACCGGCGCTCTGGTGTTCAAGGAGCTGGACCCGAATCCGCTGATCGACGACCCGAAGCTGACCACGACCTACTTCTTCTCGCTCTCCTTCGACGTCGACGTGGCGCCGGCCCTCAAGGGCATCGGCGGCCTGTTCAAACCCTGAGGACAAACCCTGAGGACAACCATGGCGGTCATCATCGACGAGAACCTGGCGGCCTCTCCCACGCGAGTCAGGCTGCCCAGTGGCCCGATCGCCCTCACGCAGACCCTGCGCTCCGACCTCGGCGGCGAGCCCGCCGTCATCACCTACTCCCTCGACGGCCGTCACAACGTCGTGTTCCAGACGCCGCAGGGGCAGGTCAAGCAATTCCAGGTGAAGGCCAACATTCCCGGCAGCCCCAAACAGCGGACGGACACCGTCAAGCTGGCCGAGACCGGCGGCGGCACGGGTATGGCGATGGTCGAGATCAAACAGTTGATTCAGGCCGAGACCCACGTCAACGACATGGTCATAATCACGATTCTGAGCTGAGGCATCACCATGAGATTCCGCTGTCTCGTGCTCGTCGTCGCGGCTCTGGTGCTCGCTGCGCTCGGCGGGTGCTACAAGAAATCGGACCACTCGCCGACCGAGCCGCTGGCTTCGAGCGTCATCACCCTGAGCTCGTCCAGCGGGGCCACGAGCCTGCCCGCCGACGGTTTCTCGCGCCTGCGCCTGGAGGCCCGGCTGTCGGGAGATCCCGCCTTCGCCAACCGCACCGTGGTGTTCGCGACCACCGCCGGCACCTTGAGCGGCGGCACGGCCGGCACCAACTGCACGGGCTGCGTCAACGTGGCAGCCGACGGCAGCGGCATCGCTCGCATCGACCTCATCAGCACGCAGCAGGTGGGCTCGGCCACCGTCACGGCCTCGCCCGCGGCGGCGCCGGGGATCCTCGCCTCGCTGACCGTGGACTTCGTGGCCGCGAACCCGGACGATACCGTCCGTTTCGTGGCCGCGCCCGACCGCGCGCCGGCCGACGGCGCCACGCTCTCGACGTTCACCGTCGCCCTCTCCCCGTCGGTGCCCACGGCTTCGCGCCAGGTCACCTTCGCGGCCACGGCAGGCACGTTCGTGCCCCCGAACCCGGTGAACGCCGACGCCGGCAACCGCGCCTCGGCGGATCTGCAGAGCCCGCGCACCATCACCTCGGCCCGGGTGACGGCCACGGTCAACGGCGTCACCCGCGAGGTGCCGATCCGTTTCGAGCGCGCGCTGCCGAAGATCATCACCGTCAACGCCAACCCGGCGGTGGCCCCGCCCGCGGCAGGCACGACGATTCAGATCACCGCCACCCTCATCCGCGACCAGGGGATCGTCACCGACGGCACGGTGGTGACCTTCCGCGCCGCCCGCGCCGACGACGGCACGCCCGTGGGCGGCTTCACCAACGTCACCACCAGCACCAACGGCACGGCTACCGCCACTTTCCTGCCCCGCACCACCACGCCGGGGACGGTGATCGTCACCGTGGGCGCGCAGGACACGTCGGTCACGGGCACTGTGCAGATCGATCTGACTGGGAGCTAGCGAGGCACGGCCAACTGCAACTCGCCGGAGTGGTTCAGCCGGCCCGCATCGAGCGGCCGGGCGTGGGCCCTACTCAGGAGGCTCAGGACGAGGGCGAGCCCGAGCAGGAACAGAAGGAGCCGCCGGGCCTTTCGTGATTCCTGGGAGATCGTTCGCGGCGACATGCCTGGGATACGATCAAGGACCGCTGAATGTTTCGCCGGAGGGTGCGCCGATGCTGAAGATGCCGCCGGGGATTGAAATCCCTGGTGCCAGGCGGAGATCGGCTTTCCAGACGCCCCTGAAGGTTCTTCCCTCGGCTCGCTTTGTGCAGGTCTGAGCACCCTACCTTGTAGACGTCATTGATAATCAGAGATCTGCGCTCTCTCAAATTTTCCAGGAGAGCCTTTGGCAGGAGAGGTTGCGTTCTTGAAAGGAGCAGACATCATGTCTCGTATGCCGCGTTCTGCCATCGTCCTGGGGTGCGCCGTGCTGTGTCTGTCGGGCAGCGCTTTCTTCGCCCTGGATTCTGCTGCCGTGCCGGTCCCGACCCCGACCCCGACGCCCGCTCCGGGGAGCTTTCCGTCCGCAGGAATCGACCAGATCGACCACGATCTCCAGATCGACCTCATGCAGAGGGGTAGTGACGGAACGTCCGACAAGCTCCTCGAGACGCTGAGCTTCCGGGGACGGATGACGATCGAGCGGGGCGACCCGTACACCAACGGCTCGGGCTTCCGCGAGATCTCCTTCCTGGTCACGCGGTGGGAAGCCACGGCGTGGAGCAACGCGCTGAAGTCGATGGTGGTCTACCAGCTCTCGTCCGGGGCGCAGCCGCCGAGCTTCATCACGGCCGAGACCAAGGGCACGGACTATCCGGCCACGTTCGACTTCCACCTGTACTTCGACGCCACGGCCTACAACACGCTTCTCATCTTGCGGCACCACGGCCGGCCCAAGGGGCATGGCTTCATGGAGGTTCCGCCGAGCGGCAACCGTCCGACCAGCCCCACGATCTCCTCCTTTGAGCCCGAGGTGATCGAGGCCGAGCACCCCCAGTTCGGCACGATCTACTTCAGGCCCAGGAACTGCAACGACGGGGGGAGCCAGACGCTGCACACCTTCACCGCCGAGGAGAAGTCGAGCCTCAAGCTGCCGCAGGGCCGTTGAGGCCGTCGCCTGATCCACGGTCCATGCTCCGTCTCACCAGGCTGGCGCTCCGTTTCCCGGTCTTCTGCCTGACCGGGACGCTGCTGGTGACCGGGGTCTTCGCGCTGGGGCTCCTGCGGCTGCGGCTGCAGACCGACGGCGCCGCCCTGCATCCGGCCTCCAATCCCGTCGTGGTGCGCGCCGCCGCGGACCGGGAGGTCTTCCACGACTCCGACCTCCTGATCCTCCTCATCGCACCGCGTCCGGGAGGCCCTGCCGTGACCTCGCCCCAGGGGTTTGCGTTCCTGCGGGAGATCGATCCGGCGTTACGGAGCCTTCCGGGCGTGCGCGGGGCGGGTGTGCGGTCGCTGGCCGGGCTGCTCGACCTGCGGGTGACCCCGGAATCGTTGTCGGCCGAGCCCTTCCTGGCCACGATACCGGCCGACGCCGCGGGCTTCTCGCGGCTCGTGGACAGCATCCGGCAACACGCCCTGGCCCAGGGGGTGCTGATTAACCCCGCGGGCACGGCCGCCGCGGTCTACCTGCCCCTGGCCGGCGGGGCTGACCGGCAGCAGACCCTGGCGGAGGCGGAGCGGCTCACCCGCTCGCTGGAGCGGACTGGTCCTTTCCGCCTCTTCCTGACCGGCCCTCTGGTGGCCGAGGCACGGCTCGGCGAGGCCGTGCTGGCGGACCTTGGACGGCTCATCCCGGTGATGGTGGCCTTCCTCTGCGGACTCTTCTGGCTCCTCCTGCGCAGCCCCGGGGCGATCCTCGTGCTCTTCGTCGAGGTGTGCCTCGTGCTGATCTGGACGCTGGGCGCCATGGGGTGGGCCGGGGTACCGCTGACCCTGGTCACCACACTCCTGCCGGTGCTCCTCATGGCCGTGGCGCTCACCGACGAGATCCACGTGCTGGAGCGGCTCCAGAGCCGGCTGCGGGAGGCCCTCGCCGCCGCGCCCGCGGATGTGGACCCGCGGGCCGTGCTCCGCGAGTCGCTGCTGTCCGCCATGGGCGAGCTGGAGCAACCGATCGTGGCCGCCGCCCTCACCACGGCCCTGGGCTTCTTTGCCTTCCCGTTCACGCCGATCCGGCCACTGCAGCACTTCGGAGTGTTCAGCACCCTGGGCCTGCTCGCCGCCATGTTGCTCAGCTTCACGGCCATGCCGGCCCTGCTGGCGCTGCTGCCGTCCCGCTGGGTCCTGCCTCTCGCCGTGACCCGCAAGGGGGCTCTACGCCCGGCCCGGCTGCTCCCGTACGAGAAGCTCCTCATCCGCTGGCGGCGTGGCGCAGCCATCGCCGGCTGCGTGCTCGTGGCCCTGGCCGTGCCCGGCCTCCTCCGGTTACGGGTGGGCGATAACTGGGTCGCCAATTTCGATCCCGACTCCGAGCTGGTGCGCGCGGACCGGCTGTTCAACCGCGAGCTCTGGGGCGCCTACCGCTTCGACGTCGTGCTCGTCGCTCCGCCGGGCTTCTTCTTCCGGCGCGAAGGGGCGGCCCTGGTGGCGGAAGTCGCGCAACAGGCAGCCGGCCTCCAGGGCGTCGCCGGGGTTCTCACCCATCTGGTCCCGGTGGCGGAGGTGGCGCGGGCTCACGGTGAGGTCCGCCCCGTCTCCGCGCTGCCGGCCGCCCGTTTCGAGGACTTCCTCACCCTGGCTTCCATCTCGGAAGATCCGTTCGGGCTGGCCTCCTGGGTGAGCGCCGACGGCGGCATGGCTCGGGTCCAGATGTTCCTCAAGAGCGAGGACTACCGGCGTGACCGGCGGCTGGCCGAAGAGCTGGACCGTTCGCTCGCCGGCCGCTTCGCGGAGACGGGCATCCACTATCATTTCAGCGGCGACATCCCCGTCGGTCTCGAGATGGTGGAGGCTATCGTCCACAACCAGCTCCGTTCTCTGGGGCTGACGCTTCTCGCCACGGCTGTGCTGCTGCTGGTCCTGGAGCGCCTGGACTGGCGGGCGGCCCTCTTCGTCCTGCTGCCGGTGAGCGCGGCCGCGGTGCTGGTCTTCGCGGGCATGGGCTACGCCGGTGTTCCACTGGGGGTCGCCACCAGCATGTTCGGCTGCCTGACGCTCGGCGTGGGCGTCGACTTCAGTCTGCACTTCCTCCACACCTGGCGCCGCGAAAGGGAGCGCTCCGGAGAGTCCGGGAAGGCCCTCGCCGCGACGTTCGAGAAGACCGGCAAGGCGCTGCGCTGGAGCCTGATCGCCCTGGCCCTGGGTTTCGCTGTCCTCCTCCTCTCCGACCTGCGGCCGAACCGCAGCCTCGGAGCGCTGCTGGCGGCGGCGATGGTGGCATCGTATGGAATGACTCTGCTCTGGATGCCGGCGCTGGCGGCCCTCACCTACAAGAAGGAGGTTCGGTGAGCCGGTTTCTGCTAGTCTTGGCGCTCGGTGCCTGGGTGGCCGCGGCGGGTCTGCTCGCGGAAAACAAGTCAGCGCCTCCGAGGTCAGGGGGTGAGGCTCTCATGCGCGACGTCGAAGCCCGGTTCCGGGCCGTGCCCCGGGTGATGCGCCTGAACGTCGAGACCCGCCGCCCTCGCCGGGAGAACGTCGTCGGGTTCCTCGACGGCGAGCCGGTCCGCCTCTGGGGAGTGTTCAGCGGCGGCCGGGAGAGCACGTCGGTGCTCTACGTCTTCACGGCTCCGTCGCGGATGGGTGGGACGGGCCTCCTCATCCGCGACCCGTGGGACCCTGGGGCCGCAGACTTCCTGGGCTACCACATGCGCACCTTCCGGCGCTTCCAGGAGATCGCGCGTAGCTCCCTCAAGCTGCTGGTCCCGGGGACGTGCGTCACCTACGAGGAGGCTCGCGGATTCCTCTCCACGGACAAGTACCGGTTCGAGCTCGCTGGTGGCGCACCGTCCGGCCGCGAGGTGGTGATCCTGGCGCGCCCCCGGGATCCCGCGCTTCAGCAGGACCTCGGATTCCACTTCCTACGGGTGACCGTGGACCGCGCCCGCCACCTAGTCCTGCGCACCGAGACTTTCGGCGCCAGCGGCCAGCGGATCAAGACCTATGAGGCCGGAGACCCGGTGCAGGTCGGCGGTCTCTGGCTCCCCGGCTCCGGCCGAGTCCGCGACCTGCAGGGCTCCGTGGAGAGCATCCTGCACTGGCGGTACTTCCCCCTTTCGGCTCCGCCACCCGCGGCCCTCTTCGATCCGGTGGTGGAGGAGCCGCCTCTCCTCGACCGATTCACCGCCGCGGTGAAGAGCCTCGGGATTGAGATGGAACCCTGAATCGATTCGCTGATCCTTACTAGAAGTCGCTGCTGATGACTTCCGAGAGCATCTCCCGGAGCTTGTCTTTGTCTGGCTTCGCCAGCTCTCCGATCCTCCTGCGCACCGCGCTCTGAAGGGGAGTGTGCGGCATGGGCTTGATGACCGACGGCTTGGTCAGCCCGGCCCGCTGCCAGTCGTCAATGACGACCGTTCCGTAAGTATCGGCATGTTTTAGCTGGCCGGTGATCGGGACAAGGATCAGCTCTGATCGCTCGCGATTGTACCTGGGACAACTGATGATGACCGCAGGTCTGTCCTTGGCACCGGAGTGGTCAGAGAAAGGATACAGGACGTAGACGACTTCACCGAAACGATAGCTCCCCATGGTCAATCGTCGTCATCCCAAATCCCGGCCCAGGACGCTTCGGTCAGGCCAGCGATCGATTGCTGAATGGCGCGGTCCCGCAAGGAGATGAGACGGTGATAGATCGTCTCCATAGCCTTGAGATATCGCCTCATCAGGGCCAGATTTCGGTCGATGACCGAGGTGAGGACGTCTTTGGCCGTGGGAATTCTCAGCGCTGTCGCCTCACGTCTCAGTTTCGAGAATTCCTCGATCCGGGGAAGGAGATCGGCCTTCGTCCTCTCCAGGTGTTCACCGGCTTGGTGAATCAGATCGTCCAGCTTCGGTTCTCCTCCGGTCAGGGACTCGCGGGCTACAACCTCTTCCAGGACATCCGCGTCCGACTCCCAGGCTGCCACCAGAGCCTCGCGTTCCTGCAAATAGGTCTCCGTCGCAGCTTCCACCTTCTCCAGAGAATCTTCGATCTGAGCCAGAACGGGAGGAAGGGGAGGCTGAAAGGATGGTACCTCCTTCGGAAAATGATCTTCGACTCTGGCAACCGAGGTACCCATTGAAGGGAGTATAGACAGGTCGCGACGCGCTGTCTAGCCCGACCTGGGAAGCGGCGGCGGGTCTGGGGTACGATGCCAGCCCGCTACAGAAGGAGGACATGAGTTGAGCCCCAAGGGACTTGCCTTGCGTACCGCAGCCGCGATCCTGATCCTTTCCACCCCCTCCCTCTCCGCCCAGACCCCCGCCCCGCCGCCCCTGCTTCCCGAGGCGGCTGTGCGTGCTCTCGCCGCCGAGGTCTCGGGCGCGGCGGCGAAGCGCAATCTTCAGGACCTCACGCTGTTCCACCGCATGCGGGGCTCGCGCGGGTTCCGGGCGGCGGCGGAGCGGGTGCGGGATCGGGCGAAGGAGTATGGGCTCTCGGAGGTGGAGATCCTCGAGCTTCCCGCCGACGGCACGATCTTCTACGGCACCCAGCGGTCGCGTCCGGCTTGGGATGCCGACTTTGCCGAGCTGTGGGAGCAGCGGCAGGAGGGCAATGCCTGGGTGGATGGCGAGCGCGTCGCCTCCTGGGAAGCGCGGCCCATCGTGCTCGCCCAGGACAGCGCGAGCGGCGACGTCACGGGTGAGCTGGTGGACGTGGGGGCGGGCACAGCGGAGGGCGACTATAAGAATAAGGACGTCCGCGGCAAGCTCGTGCTCACCTCCTCCCAGCCGGGCGCCGTCTACGAGCTGGCGGTGGACAAGCTCGGCGCGGCCGGCATCGTCTCCTATGCCCAGAACCAGGTGACGGGGTGGTGGAAGGAGGACGAGAATCTCGTGCGCTGGGGGCATCTCGACACCTTCCCGGCGCCGAAGACCTTCGCCTTCATGGTCTCGCTCAAGCAGGCGCGGGCGTGGCAGGAGCGCCTCGCGTCAGACAAACCTGTGCGGCTGCGGGCGAGCGTGCGCGCCGGCCAGCATCCCGGGGCGTACAGCATTGCGACGGCGGTGATTCCGGGTGCGGACCGGCAGCACGAGATCGTCCTCTCCTGCCATCTCGATCACCAGCGGCCGGGGGCCAACGACAACGCCAGCGGCTGCGTCTCCATCCTGGAGGCGGGGCGGACGCTGGCGAAGCTGATCCGGGAAGGGAAGCTCGCGGCGCCCCGGAGGACACTCCGCTTCGTCTGGCCGCCGGAGATCGAGGGCACGACCTCGCTGCTCAACGCCCGGCCGGAATTCGCCTCCCGCGCTCTCGCCGCGATCCACATGGACATGGTGGGCGGCGATGCCGAGATCACCAAGGCCGTGTTCCACGTCACTCGCTCGCCGAAGAGCCTGCCGACCTTCGTCAACGACGTGGGCGCGGCCTTCGGCCGTTTCGTCAACGAGCAGTCCTACACGCTCGCGGCCACGGGCGCGGCACCCTATCCGCTGGTGGACCCCGAGGGGAGCAAGCGGGCGCTCCAGGCGGAATTCGTGGATTTCACCGAGGGGAGCGATCACCAGGTGTGGACCGAGGGCTCTTTCCGCGTGCCGGCCATCTATCTCAACGACTGGCCGGACCGCTACATCCACACCCATGCGGACAGCGCCGCCAACATCGACCCCACCAAGCTGCTGCGCGCCGCCTTCCAGGGTGCGGCGAGCGCGTATTACCTGGCGGGGCTCGATTCCGCCCAGGTGCCGGCCCTCTGGCAGGAGGTGCGGCGAGGGAGCCTGGAACGCACGGCCGAGGCCCTGGCCCGTGCTGATCGTCTGCGCTCGGCTGGCGAGCCCGCGGAGGCCGCGAACCTCCTGCGTTTCCATCTCGCCTACGAGACCGCGGTGGTGGATTCGATCACCCGTTTCGCCGCGCCGCCCGCGGCCGTGCGGCAGGAGGCGGAAGCGTTCCTCGCGGGGCTGCGGAATCTGATCGGAACGATACCGTCAGAGGCCGCGACCGGCCTGACCGGAATCATTTATCAGCGCGCGGCCGATCCCAAGGGGCCCATGGGCGGCTTCGGCTACGACTGGTTCCAGGATCACACCGCCGCGAAGAAGATCGCCGCGCCGGCCCTGCTCAAGCGCACGGGCCTCTGGGGCGGGGGAGCCGAGTACGCCTATGAGGCTTTGAACCTGGTGGACGGCCGGCGCACGGTCGGCCAGATCCGGGACGATCTCGCCGCCATCTACGGGCCTCTGCCGCTCGCCGAGGTGGCCGAATATCTGCAGGATCTGGAAGCGATCGGCGTCCTGCGCCGGAGTGGAGGGCCGCATGCTCCGTGAGAAGCTCATCGAGCGGCACAGCGCCAGGGCCAGGCACGAGTTCCGCTGGCGCAGCCGCGAGATCTCCCGTCTCGAAGGGTTGAGCGACGCCGTCTTCGGTTTTGCCGTCACCCTGCTGATCGTGGCCCTGGAGGTGCCCCGCACCTCGGGCGAGCTGCTGGAGACGATGCGGGGCTTCTCCTCTTTCGCCCTGACCTTCGCCATGCTCTATCTGCTCTGGTACCGGCAGTTCACGTTCTTCCGGCGTTACGGGCTGGAGGACCGCACCACGGCCATCCTGAACGGCGTCCTGCTCTTCGTGGTCCTGTTCTTCGTCTTCCCTCTCAAGTTCCTTCTGAGCACGCTCATCGGCCGGCTCCTCGGCGGCGGCAAGATGGTCCGGCTGCCCAACGGCACCCTGGAGCGGGCCATCCGGCCGGAGCACGTCACGCCGATGATGACCATCTATGGCCTGGGGATCGCGGCGGTGTTCGGCATCTTCGCGTTGCTCCACCTCCACGCCTATCACCGGCGGCACGAGCTGAAGCTGACCGAGCTCGAGCGGCTCGACACGCTCCAGGACCTCCAGGCCTATACCGTCAGCACCGGGATCGGGCTGCTCACCGTGGTGTACGCCAACGTCGTCGGCGCCTTCGTGGGCAAACCCTACGAGGAGAAGGCCACCCTCGCGGTCTCCGTCGTCTTCCTGGCCGTCATGGTCGCCGTCCTGAGGCGGCGCCTCAAGCGCAAGCGCGAGCGGCAGAGGATCGTCGAGCGGCTGATCGCGGCCGGCGAGCTACCGCAAGGCGATCCCGAGGATTGAGCTACGGGACCCGCGGGTCGGATCGCGGGACCCATGGCGCGAGTCGCGGGACCCGTGGGTCGAGTCGCCGGACCCTTGGGTCAAGTCGCCCGACCCAAGGGTCAAGTCGCCGGACCCGTGGGTCAAGTCAGCGGACCCGCGGGTCAGGTCGTGGGACCCAAGGGTCAAGTGGCCGGCTCCATGGGTCGGATTGCAGGACCCAAGGGTCAAGTCACCGGACCCACGGGTCGGGTCACAGATTCCACGGGTCGGATCGCCGGACCCTCGGGGTGGTGTCCTTACAGTGTGTTGGTGCCGGGGGTGGGCGGTGAGGCGGGGGCTTCCAACGGCCCGAGTATACCCCGGATTGGGGCTCTCTTGCGCCCTCCCGCCCCTCCCATGCGCCCCCCTCTATAGCCTTGTCGGGCCGGCCGGCCCGGGAGTAGGCTCCGCTCAAGCATGCTATCGACGGACGACCGGCGAGCACTGGCGGCGGGTATTGCCGCAACCGCCCTCGTGGGAGGGCTGGTAATCGTGTGGTCCGGTCCCATGGTCGGCTGGCTATTGATGGCAAGCGTCATCCCTATTCTGCTGTGGGGATGGTGGCCGCGTCGGTCCCAGGCTCCTGCGCCGCGATTGTCTGGGCACTTCCACGTGAAGGGAAACCTCTTGCTGTTGAACGTCAAGAACGAGGGCGGGGCGGCTGAGATCTGGGCAAAGCTGACCGTCGCCTCCTCCCTGCATCACCGGAGCGATGGTCACGCCTGTTGGGACAACACCCCCGGCTTGCGGCCGACGATAGGCTCCGATGAAGATCTCGATATCAAGATAGCCATCCTGAAAAGCAATGACCAAGACACCGTGTGGTGCGTACCAGTCATTCGAGATGGAAAAACGGAGGAAGTGCGCACCCTCTTGGTAGGTCGAGGCGCTGGCGCTCCGCTACGTCCTGCGCCCCTAACTGTGACTGTCCGCGTTTTCTCACGCCCGGCGTCCCAGCTTCCCCCAATCAAGGGCATACTTCAGATCAGCATGCGAAACTGGAAGATACTTTCAGGGGAAAGCATCTCGATTCCCGAAGCTCCGCCAGAGACCGCGCCGCTTGAGTGAGCCCTAGCCCAGGCGCCTTTTCCGTCCCTGCTAGAATAATGGTCCCCCTACCAAAGGAGAGACCATGCCTGAACCCACGTTGACCCCTGGGAAGAAATCCGCGCGGACCAAGGGACCGAAGGTTCTCAAGAGGGCCGGCCGCAAGGCGGCGGGAACGCTGGCGATCCGTCGCGAGGTCGCCAAAGCCCTGAAAAAGCTCGCCGCCATCTCGACGCGGCTTGAGTCGGTCCGCGAGTCCCTGGAGGCGATCCAGGAGAACAGCGGACCGGGGAAGGCGCCCACCCCAAAGGCGCCAGCGCGGCGCCGGTAAGCGCCATTAAGATATATTAATGGCGCCAGTACGGCCCTGGAAATTGCGGGTCTTGACAACGCGCCTGGGATAAGGGATACCTTCTCTGCGCAGTGGTAACGCAAGGACAAGAAGATGCTTCTTTGCTTGCACTTACCGCTGAGAAGAGACGGGGACGCGCCCCGCCGGACCTAAAAAACGAAGAGCCCCGGAACCGGGGGACTTTTTGCCGAGTACCCGGTTTCGAGGCCCAACAGACGGCCACCCTTGGGAGGGGATCGCTGTATCTGCACCCTAAACCCTCCTGGGGGTGGCCGTCAAGAGAGGAGTGCCCCCATGGGGTGCCTCAAAGACGGGAGGTCTACGGGGATCGGGCTCCGGTGGTGGCGCGAGTTGCTGCGCGTCTGCCGGCCCCGGTCCCTGATACCGGCCCGAGGGGGCGGCGGGAACGGTCCCATCCCGCTCCGCCGTCCCTCTCATCCGGCTTGCTACTCCTGAGTCTTCCCCGCCGCCTCATAGCGGGCCGCTTCCGCGATCTCCCGCCGGGCGGTCCGGACGATGCGCTCTCGTAGCCAGTCGGACAGGCTCACCCCTGCCAGGGCCGCCGCTTCGCGTATCAAGGCGTCGTGCTCTGGCAGGAGTCGGATGCGAATAGAGGCGGAGTGGGCGCGGTCTTCTTCCTTCCTGGGCCTAGCCATGCCAGAGAGTGTAACCCCACGGGGCATACAAGTCAAGCGAAGAAACTTGCCCAAAGAGCTTGACATGTATCCCCCGGGGGCATACAATAACTCCAGAGTCGAGACAAGCTATGGACGCCTCCACCCAGAACCCGACCGCCCCCGCTTGCCGCTCCTGCGGCGGACGCACGATCGGCTGGGGCAAGGACCGCGAGGGCAACGCCCGGCGGCGGTGCAAGGCGTGCGGCGTGACGGTGGCCCTGGTGCCCGCCCGTCCCCTGGGGACGATGCGCCTGGACATGGAGAAGGCCGTCCTTTGCCTCAACCTTCTGACGGAGGGCTCCTCCATCCGTAGCACGGAGCGCGTCTCAGGCGTCCACCGGGACACCATCATGCGGCTCCTGCGGCTGGCGGGCGCCAAGTGCGAAGCGCTCCTCTCCCGGCTGGTGCGCAACGTCCCCGTCCAGGACGTGCAGTGTGACGAGCTGTGGAGCTTCGTGGGGATGAAGGAGAAGACCAAGGTCCGCAAGGGCGAGACGGACCCGGAGCTGGGCGATGCCTACACGTTCCTGGGAATCGAGCGCACATCGAAGCTCCTGCTGGCCCACCACGTGGGACGGCGCACGGCACAGGATGCCAACATGTTCGCGGCCAAGCTCTCCGGCGCCGTGGACGGGGGCCGGTTCCAAGTCTCGACGGACGGTTTCGAGCCCTACATCGGCGCCCTGGAGTCGCACTTCGGGGGCCAGATCGATTACGCCATGCTCATCAAGAGCTTCTCAGGGGAGGGCCTGGACAGTGAACGGCGGTACTCTCCGCCGTCCATAATAGCGACCGAGAAGCGGGCCATCTCCGGCAACCCGGAGGAGTCGAAGGTCTGCACGTCCCACGTTGAAAGGCTCAATCTTCACGTGAGGATGATGGCCCGTAGGTTCACCCGCCTGACGACGGGCTTCAGCCGGAAGCGGGACAATCTGCGGGCGGCCGTCTCCCTATTTGCGGCGAGCTACAACCTCACCTGGAGTCACCGGACGCTGAAGGGCTGCACGCCTGCCATGGCGGCCGGAATCTGCCGGCAGCCCTGGACGGTTCGGGAGATGCTGGCAGTTTAGTCTTTTTCTATGCCCTTGAGTAAAGCAACAATTTCACGCACGCCGAACACCAAGCAGCTAAAGAAACTGACCAAACCAACAATCCCCAGACCTTCAGGGGAAAGTGCTGCGACATAAGGGGGCTTAGTTAGAGCAAACACGCAAAAGACAGTAGACCCAGTGACCACAGTGAAAGCGCCTAGACAGGCACGAAGCAGGCTCCCTAAGGGCGGCATTGCCTTAGAGCGTATCCAGCTTATGGCTGCGCTTATTACAACGACCGCGAACGCCAGAAGGAGCGTGACTCGATAATCAAAGAATTCGAGTATTGCTCTCCCAAGCTTGTCAAGCACGTCGCCCGCCATGTCGCTCCCTTAGAAATAGTTCTTAAGAGATTTGTAACTAGCCAGGCCGATGTTGAGCCCGGCGAAGCCAAGAACGATGGCGCTGGACATTCCGCAGCCCAATAAGAACGATGGGACGGATACGACCAGCGCGCAAGCAAGCCCCAAGGCAAAACGTTCATCTAGCTGTTTACGCGGCGACGCTGCTTTAAGGCTGCGCCGACTGTCTCGGGAATCTTCAATGAAGCTGAAATCCCTGGACTCTGCCGCCTGCCAAAACGAGCCACCGTGATTCTCTGCTTCTTGGCGAGAAAGGGGGGCCTTCGCCTGCGTTGGCGGTGTAGGTCCGGGTGGTGGCGGAGCCACAGCAAAATGCTCGGTAAGTTCTTGAACGACCTCAAGGACCAATTCCGGATTATTGGCAACTTTTTCCTGTGCGACGCGGAGCGCGGCGAGTCGCTGGTCTATCCATTCGACCTGCTGTTGTTCCTCATCAGTGAGGACTTTCGGGGCGATAACATCTAGTTCCTTAAGAGTGACGGCATAGGCCGCGCTCATTCGTTCCGATTCGCGCAACTCGCGCTCGGCAACTCTTCTAAAGTCATCAAGCTTAGTAAGGATTGCTCGATGCGCAGAGCGCATGCGTCGCGTCGGGCGACGATCTCTCGTTTCAGCCTGCTGCTGGGTTGCCCACCTTACCAGATCTTTAAAGTCGCGTTCATAACCCTGCGCGGTTTCAAGGTCCGCTCTTACTCCAGCCTTTGCGGCGTCGATAACTTCACGAGCAACCGGCGCTATCTTGAAATCTGCAACCATCCTATTCAGACCGTCGAGTACAGCGCGGGCAGCCGCTGATAATTCGTTGTCGTTCATCTGGGCAGGACGTGAATAATCCACTTGCAGAATGTCTTCAAGCTGCTGGGCCGCAACTGTAAGAACCAACGCAGGAACGTAGTCGCGGTAGTTAAACATGTCGGCGTGCATTCCATGAACTATACCAGCTCCCGGCTAGCTCTTGTGATCCTACCACCGTCGGGACAAAATGTCTCACAAGAGGAGGGACTTTATGCCCCAAAACAAGGGACCGGCCCCTTGCGGAACCGGCCCCCGATGCTACGTCGCTTCCCTCTCATGCCGCTCTATCAGCGGTCCCGCGCGGATGTCCTCACCCTCCCCGCCACTACGCGCCCAGATGCCCGCCAGCTCGGCCGCCAGCTCCTTGCAGTGGCTGGCGTACTTGAACGTCGCCACGATCCGCCGGGCCGGAACGTAGACCAAGCAGTAGTGGTGTGTAGAGCCGTGCGGAATCGGCCCTTCCGGGGTGCCGTGGAAGATGCCGAAGGGAGGGGATAGCAGCCCCTTTACTTCGGGCTCTATGCCGCCCTCCAGGCGCACGCGGAAGCGTCCGTGCCGCCATGCCAGAGGGAGGGGCATCCCGGCTCGGGCTCGGGCCTTCAGGTAGGTATCCGCCGCCCCCGCGAGCCACGCCCCCACGGAGCGGAAGCTCTCCGACTCTGCCGCGATCTTCCAGCGGACGGACTGCGCGCCGCTGGCCCTGACGGTGAAAGTGGCTTCCTTCATGGCTCCGCCCCGTAGCTTTTGGGGTGGAGGTCCCTCTCGTGCTGGACGTTGGCTCGCTCCCAGGCGTCCAGGAAGGCGAGAGCGACGTCTCCCGCCCATGCCAGGAAGGCCCCCCCGGTCCCCTTGCCATACTGGCGAGCGGCTCCCTTCCAGCGGGCTTTCTGAAACTCCGTCGCCTTGACGGTGACGGTGCACGTAGCCCCGGGTGGGTAGTGGTGCTTCGAGCCCCAGCCCATCACTGCACCTCCTTTCTCTGCCGGGAGTACGGGGCAACGCCGATCTCAAGCTCCATCTCCCGGGCGATCCGGCCCGCGGCGGTAGACCAGGGGCGAGCCCTGCGGCAGAGGTCGATATCCTCCGTCGCCATGGCGACGCCCAGCTCGGGCTGGTGTGCTACGACTCGGAGGAGAAAGCCCTGCAACTGCCGCAGGTCCATGGCAGCAGAGCGCACCTCTGCCCTGGTAGGCGACTCAGGCCACGCCGGGGGAGCGGCCTCCACAGACCGGAGGGCCAATTCGTAGAGAACCAATCCAAAGGCGTGAAGAGCCTCTTTCAGCTCAGGAGCGACGAGGTACACCAGGAACGTCTCTCGGAAGACGGGGTACATCTCCCAATCGAAGGGAGGGGGACCGGGGGGTGGGCCGGTGCGAGCTGTAGTGCCCATCACGAGGCCCCTTCCAGCCAGGAGTCCAGCTCCACCTCCAGGCGATCGGCGAGCCTGCCGATCCCGCGGGCAACGTCGGCGCCCACCTCAGAGAGACGGCGTTCATACTCGCCCTCCACGGAACAGGCCGGCCCGGTCCACTCCTGGAGGCACCCTTGGACGTGGCGAAGGTCGGCCACGGCCGCCCGCAGCTCCGCGGGGAACATCCCCTCCCGGTGAGCGGGCCAGTACCCCCAGAAGTTGAGGACAAGCTCGTGGAGGAGCAAGCCGAAGCTCCGAATGGAGGCGTTGGCTTTGGCATCCGGGAAGTAGAGAAGGAACGTCTCCCGGAAGGTGGGGTAGTCCTCGGATTCCTCAGGGCGGATGACCGGCGGGGAGACAGAAGGGCCGGACGGCGGGGGCGGATTGGGTGCTGCGGTAGACTGCGATGCTAGCTCGTGCATAGGGTCTCCTGTGCTCGGGTCAGGTCCGGCAGACGTGCGCGAACACCCTGCCGGGCCGCTTACCTTGGGATGAGGGGATGCGCTCCCCCCTTCGGGGGAGAACCTACAGCGGAATCAAGGCGTTAGAAGCGGACTGCGGCACCAACACCGAATTAGGACACCACCACCCTCGGGTCGGCTTGCCCGCTCCTCGGGTCGGATCGCCCGCCCCACGAATTCTACATCCGCTCAGAGCTTCACCGGCGGCGGCCCGATCATCCCCGCGTCCAGTCGGGCGTCCCCCATCACCGGTCCGTACTCCCGGGCCAGCAGGGGATTGGCCTTGATCGCCTGCTGGAGCGAGGCCACGGCCTGGCGCGCGCCTTCGCGCCGGCGGCTCGGATCGAATTCAAGGCGGGCGAGACGGTACTGGAGGAGACCACGCAGGGCAAGATAGCGCCCTTCGCCGCCGTTGATGGCGAGAGCCCGGCCTACCTGGTCCAGCCCTTCCCGTAAAGCCGCCGCGGATCTGCCGGGATCGGCCTCGGCACGCCAGCGGGCCACCTGGGCCTGGGTGAAGAAGACGTCGGGATACTTGGAATTGACGGTCTCGGCCCGGCGCAGGTCGGCGGCGGCGGCGTCGAGATCGGGCTTGGGGCTCGCTTTGCGGCCGAGGTTCCAGCGGGCGGCCACGAGGCGGACGCGGGCAGCCTCCAGGAAGGCGTCCGCGTCGTCGGGATTGAGGCGGAGATAGTCGTTCAGGGCGGCGTCGGCGGCGGCGAGGGCCGGCCCCGGATCTTGCCCCTGATCGAGCAGCCCCTCGGCCAGGCTGCGATAGGTGTAGCCGAGGTTGAAACGGGCCAGGGAGTAGTCGGGCTTGATGGCAAGGGCCTGCTCGTAGCTGCGGGCTGCGTCGGTCAGGGCCTGGCGGGGATCGCTGCCGCTGTTGAGCAGGTATTCGCCCAGGGTCAGGTGGACGTTGCCCAGATTGTTGTGCAGCGGGGCATAGTTGGATTGAGATGGGCGGCCTGCTGAAACGCCGCCACGGCCCGCCCCACCGAATCGCTGGGGTCTGCTCCACGGGCGACCTGGACCTCGGCCATGGATTTCCAGGTGTTCCCCAAGTTGGTGTAGGCGAGCACGAATCCGGGATCGAGCGCGATGGCTCTCTGATAGCTCGTGGCAGCCTGCTCCAGGGCCTGCCTGGGATCGACGCCGCGACGCTGCTGGTCCTGCACCAGCACCAGGTAGGCCGTCCCGAGCGCGAGATGGGACGAGGCCAGGGTCGGTTGGACCTCCACAGCCCGGCGAGCGGCGGCGATACCTTTCTGAATATGGTCGGTGGGTCGAGGCCCCGTCCCAGCTCCCACTGAGCCGCCAGACGATGCGAGATGGCGAGGTGGTTGAGCGGACGGACGTTGCGAGGGTCCAGATCGGCGGCGCGCTGGGCAAGCGGACGGCGGTGGTGAGGTCGGTCTGTGGATCGTGCCGCGCTTGATTTTCTGCTCTCCCAGACGCCAGGAGAGCATGGCTTTGAGCACCAGGGCGTCGGCCAGCTCCGGATCGACCTCCAGCGCCGTAGTCGCAGGCCGCGACGGGCCTGGGCGACTGGCTCTCCGGCGCACGTCCGGGCGTGCATTATTGCGTTGATCGAGCGCATCCAGCGATCACAATCCCCGGCATACAGGCTGGGCTCGCTGGGCGCCTGCTGGATGAGCTGGCGGTAGACCTCGCCGGCGGTCTGGAAGAAGCGCCTGGGCCTCCTCGTAGCGGCCCGCCTTGGCGGCATCGCTCCCTTGGATCAGGTCGACGGTGGCCTCCAGCTCTCCGGCCTCATGGAACGAGGTGGTCTGGAGGTAGGCGCGTTGGGCCGGGCCACGCTTCAGGGTACCGCCGCTCGAAGATAGGCCACGAGCGCCGCTGGTGTAGGGGGAGCTCTGGGGATCTTTCGCGGTCTCTCGCCAGATAGGAGAGGGCGGGCTGGCGGTAATTGCGATCGATCTCTTCAGGGCTGGTCTGGAGGCTCCGTCGGCGAGGGCCCTCTCGTAGGAAGCGGCGAGGGCTCGCCCAAGAGCGATCGCGATCTCGGGGCTGCGCTCGCCGGCCTTCCAGGCCCGCTCCAGGTAAACGCGGGCGGTCTCGTACTGATGCAGCGCGAGGTAGCCCTGGCCGAGGGCGAAGTTGCCCGGCCCTTCGGCGATCTCCCCGAGGCGCTTCATCTCCTGGCGAATCGCCTCCATCCCCTGGCGCAGCCGCCGCTTGTGGGGCCTCATGTCGTGGCGGGGGAGGAAGGCCTCGTATTGCAGGCTGCTTTCGAGCTCGCCGATCTTCTGCCCGAAGCGCTGGGCGAGCTCGGCCCGCTCGCGCGAGCGCCACTGCTCCCGCACGCTCAAGGCGCCGACGATCGCGAGCGCCAGCACCGCGGCCACGGACACCGCGGCCAGGGCCTTGTTCTTGCGCAGCCGTTTGCCCGCCCGGTAGAGCCAGCCCGTGGGACGGGCGAGGATGGGATCGCCCTCGAGGAAGCGGTCGAGGTCCTCCGCCAAGTCGCGCGCCGTCTCGTAACGCCGCGCCGGGTCCTTCTCCAGGCACTTGGCGACGATGGTTTCCAAGTCCTCAGGGATCGTGGGATCGATCTGGCGCAGGGGCTTCGCATCTTCCTGCACGAGCTCCACCAGCACGCGCGCGAGGTTGGCGCTTTTGAATGGCGGGGAACCGGCCAGCAGCTCGTAGAGCACGACGCCGAGGCTGTAGACGTCTGTCCGCCGGTCGAGCGGGCGGCCCTGCGCCTGCTCCGGGGAGATGTAGGCCGGAGTGCCGCTGATCATGCCGGTGCGGGTGAGGGCGTTCTCGTCCTGCTCCAGGGCGAGGCCGAAGTCCACCACGAAGGGGTGGAGCGTGCCGGCCTCGTCGCGCGCCAGCAGGATGTTGCCCGGTTTGAGGTCGCGGTGGATGAGACCGTTTTTGTGCGCGGCGTGGATGGCCCGGGCTACGTCGCGCACGAGGCGCGCCTTGGTCTCGACGGAGAGCTCCTCGCAGATCTCGCCCAGGCTGCGGCCGTCGATGTACTGCATGGCAATGTAGGGGCGGCCTTCGACCTCGCCCACCTCGTGCACCTGGCAGACGTGGGGGTGGGCGATGCGCGCCTGGGCCCGGGCCTCGTGCAGGAAGCGCTCGGTCTGGCCGTCGTCGTTGCGGTGCAGGAACTTGAGCGCCACGTAGCGGCCGAGGGTGGGATCGAACGCCTTGTAGACCGTGCCCATGCCGCCCCGGCCCAGCAGGCGCTCGACGCGGTAGCGCGTCCAGTCCGCGAGGAACCGGTGCTCGGGAGCGAGGGTGAGGCCCTCGGCCGAGCCCGGAGAGGGGACGTCCTGGCTGGAGAACCGGCCGGACGAGCTGCGGCTCCAGGGATTGACCCCCAGGTCGGGCGTGAGGTCGTCCCGCGACGTCTCGAGCTCGGCTGAAAGGCTGGCGACGATGGATGGATTGAGATAGCCCGCGTCGAGCAGCGCCCGGATCCAGCGCCCTTCGAGCGGAGAGGTGCTGCTGCTGCCGGAGCTGTCGGGCAGATGGTCGGCGACCGAGTCGAGGTCCTCCCAACGCAGGAGACCCTTGGCAATCGCCAGTCTGAGGAGACCGCTCTCCGTGGGTAGGTTCATGGTTTTAACTGCCGGGAAAACCATGCTCAGTCTATCTCCCTTTGGCCTGCGGTTGCGAGACGGCTGGGAAGATAGGCGTGGGGACGGGGGGATTTGTTTCACCCCCCTGGGAGCGCTGGCGTCCCGCCGGCCTACTTACTCCGTTTTTTCTTCTTAGAAGGGAGGAGGGAAAAAGCGGGCTTAGTAGGCCGGCGGGACGCCAGCGCTCCCAGGGGGACGCGACGGGCCGCGTCTTCAGAACGGCCGGCCGTCCTCCCCGCCGTCCGAGGCCACGCTGGCGAGGAGGTTGCGCAGGACCAGGGGCTCGACGGGCTTGACGAAGTGGTGGTGGATGCCGGCTTCGCGGGAGCGGCGCCGGTCTTCGGGCTGGCCATAGCCGGTCATGGCCACCAGCAGGGTGTCTTCGAGCCCCACCTCTTCACGCAGCTTGCGCGCCACCTGGAAGCCGTCGAGGCCGGGCAGGCCGATGTCCAGGAGCACCACCTCGGGTCTCTGGGCCCGCGCTGCTTCGAGAGCGCTGAAGCCGTCGTTCGCCACCTCGACGTCGTGGTCCCAGAGCCGCAGCAGGGTGGCGAGGCTCTCGGCGGCGTCGAGGTTGTCCTCTACCACCAGCACGCGCAGGGAGCGGGACTGGGGGAGAGCGATCAGCTCCTCTGCGGGATCTACGTTGGCCGCCGGCAGGCGGGCGGGCAGGCGCACCACGAACTCGCTCCCCTGGCCGAGGCCGGGGGAGAGGGCCTCCACCTGGCCGCCGTGCATCTCCACCAGGCTGCGCACCAGGGTGAGGCCTACGCCGAGCCCTCCTTCGGTGCGGGCCAGGGAGTCGCCGGCCGTCTGTACGAACGGCTCGAAGACGCGCTCGAGGACGTCGGGCGGCACGCCGATGCCGCTGTCGCGCACCCGCACCACGGCCTCGTCTCCCTCGCGCTCGGCCTGCACCCAGACGTGGCCGCCGGGCATGGTGTAACGGGCGGCGTTGTCCAGCAGGTTGGAGACGATCTGCTCCAGCCGGGCCGGGTCCGCCTCCAGGCACAGGGGCTCGGCTGGCAGCTCGACCTCCAGCTCATGGGAACGGCTGACGATGAGCGGCCGCACCCCCTCGACCGCGCTCTGGACGATGGCGCCCAGGTCCACCCTCTCCTTGCGCAGGCGGATGCTGCCGTGGGTGATGCGCGACACGTCGAGCAGGTCGTCCACCAGCCGGGCGAGGTGCTTGACCTGGCGCTCGACCATCTCGCGCGAGGGCTGGAAGCTGGGATCGAAGGTCTCCACCTGGCGCATCAGCTCCACGGCGTTGCGGATGGGGGCCAGGGGATTGCGCAGCTCGTGGGCGAGCATGGCCAGGAATTGATCCTTGCGGCGGTCTTCGCTCGCCAGCTCCTCGGTGCGCCGCCGGAGATCCTCTTCCAGGCGGCGGTGACGCTCCTCGCTGTCGCGCAGGGCCTGCTCGGTCCGCTCGCGCTCGGTGACGTCGCGCAGCACCACGAGAGTGCCGGCCCGGGCCATAGAGCCGTTGGCGAGCGGCCGGGACCGCGCCTCGACACGGCGGTCCACCCCGGGCCCGGGCAGCAGGGCGTGGCAGGTCGACTCCTCCCCGGCCAGGTCCGCTGGCTGAAGGGTGGATTCGTCGACGAGCGGCAGGACATCGGGGAAGAAGCGGCCTTCCGCCTCTTCGGCCTTCACTCCCGCAAGGCGGGCGGCTGCCGGATTCATGAAAGTGACACGGCCATCCGCGTCGGTGGCCACGACGGCGTCGGCGACTTCGGCTAGCGCCCGCCAGGTCCACTCGCGGAGCCCGGAGCTAGTAGAGCTCATCGGCTGAACTCCTCGCGTATCGAGATCCGGCGCAAGCCGGGAATCTCGAATAGAAAGCCCCCCATGGAAGGTTCTGACCCTCCACCCCCCGGAGCGAAGCACGACTCATGCCAAGAATCGAATAAGTTGCTCCTACTGCCAGGCCCGGGTGGTCAGCGCCGGCGCCTTCAGCACCCGGTAATACGGCAGGAGACCGATGGTGTCATCCCGATAGGGCGTATGGCGGAACCACCACTGGTAGCGGGCGTTGCCATCGCCGGCGAGCTTGGGGTCCTGGAGAGCGGTCTGCCACTCGGCGGCGATCTTCGGGTCCTTGAGCATCTCGGCGGCGAGCCCTTCGAGCACGCGGGCATCGATGTACTCCTTGCCCTCGAAGACGGTGGAGAGGAGCCCCCACTGGAGGAGCGAGTCCACGGCCTCGGGCTCCAGGAGCTGGACGGCCACCTCGAAGTCCGGCTGGTCGGCGGGAATCCACAGCGTGCCCGCCGGCACCTTCCGCCGCTCCACGCTGCGCGCCACCTGCGAGGTGAGCCGGGTCAGCCCCTGGTAGGGAGCGGGAGCGTACTGGGGCTGGGAGACCCGCATCGCCTCCACCTCGATCTCGGCCGGCTGGGTGAGCCTCTCGACGCGCAGGGCGTGGCCCCGCAGCCGCTCCTCGATCTGCGGCCAGCCGGGGAGCAGCAGGTAGCCGCGGGGACGGGGGAGGGCCTCTACCACCTTGGGCTTGTGGAGCCAGGGCACCTCGATCTCCTTCACCTCGCCGCGATGGAAGAGGAGGAGGGGCTGGCCCGAGACCACGGAAGTCTTCGTCTCGCCCGCGAACACGGGGAAGCGGATGCGGTCCGCCGCGTCGCTGACCTCGTAACGCACGGCCACGTCCGAAGCCGGCGCGTCCGGCCGGCCCAGGGCCACGGTGGCGGCCTCGGCTTTCTCGACCGCCTCCACCAGCTCGTCCGGATCGCGGGCGATCTCGTCGAGCAGCGCCAGCAGGAAGTCGTGATTCGCCTTCACCCGCTGCTCGTAGGGCTTGTAGGAATGCATCTCCACCAGCACCGAGGGGCGGTTGCGCAGGGGGAAGTAGCCGGAGGAGTAGCGGGGCTGGCCCACCCAGGAGTTGAACCCCTTGGCCGGATCGTTGCGATCCTCGAGATCCACATAGGGGCCGTTCTTGTGCCCGGCCTTGGTGGTGGCGGCCAGCACGGACGGCATGTGGGCGCGCAGCCAGGCATCGACCGGCGCCGGCGCCTGGGGAGCCTCGGCCCAGGACCAGGTGAGCACCCAGTCCATATCCACCCCGTCCGTCACGTGATCGTCCACGTGCAGATGGGGGCGCCAGGCATTGACCAGGGCGATCAGCGAGCGCGCCTCCGCGGAGGAGAGCTTCAGGTAGTCGCGATTGAGGTCGAGACCGTTGGCCGTGGCGCGGAAGCCCATGCCCTCGCGCGGCCCGTCCTGGTTGGGACGGTTGTAGGGCGACACCCGCTCGTGGCCGTCCACGTTGTAGATGGGGAGGACGACGAGCGTGACCTTGTCCACGATCTCGCGATGCCGGCCCAGGGCCAGATCGCGCAGCAGGATCAGCGACGCGTCCTTGCCGTCGATCTCCCCGGCGTGGATGCCGTTCTGGATCAGCACGATGGGCTTCGCCAGCCGCTGCGCCCGGCGGCCCGTGAAGGCCTTCTCCTTCGACACCACCACGAACGGCAGCGGCCGGCCCTGGCCGGAGCTGCCGTAGAAGCCGAGGTACATCTGGGGGAAGTGGGGCTGGAGCTTGCGCAGGAAGTCGAGCGTCTCGTCATAGCTTGAGGTGGCCGCGAAATGGGAGACCTCGGCGCGCGTCTGGAGCTTTTCCAGAGCCGCCACGTCCTCGCGGCTGGGAGGGGGGAGCGGCGCCTGCGAGGCGGCGGGGGATTCTTCCTCTTCGTCCGGGTCCCGGGGCGGGGTCTGGGAGAGAAGGACGTAAGGGACGAAAAGGACCAAAAGGACCGCAAGGACGAAAGGACGAAGAGTGCGCTGGGCCATGATGAAAACCCTCCCGGATGGGGGCGAACTGTAGCAGAGGCCGCAGGCCCTCACCCTGCCCCTCTCCCGACCATGCTCCCCGGGAGAGGGGTACGCGGCTGGGGCGTTCTTCCTGTTCGTCCCTGCTGTCCTTGCTGTCCTTTATGTCCCTTCTTGCCTTTCTCCCTCTTCTCTCGGGAAGGGGGCTGGGAGGGGTCGGGAGAAGAGGGCTGGGGTGATGAGGGTCTTGGGCGGAGGCGGCGACCGTCTGGCAAGCGATTCGCATCCCCACCCCTACGGGGCCTCCCTGTCTCCATTGATAATAGTGGCACTACTGGCACGGACCGTGCACCGGCGACGGACGGGAGCGGATGCAGCTACACCTCTGAGAAGGAGACCCCCGCCATGTCGCACACCTTCTGCCGGAAGACCCCTATGGCCATCCTGCTGGCCATGGGCTTGCTCGTAGGCGCCGCTGCACGAGCGGCAAATCCCCCCTCTGGAACGGTTTCCCAAGCGTCGCCTCAGGCGAGCTGGACCGGCGGGCCGCTGACGCCCACGGCCGCGTCCACCTGTGACGGCCCCAACAACACCCAGTGTGATAATTACAATCTGACCATCGTTCCTCCCTCCTACGCCTTCAAAGTCGAGATCAAGCTGTCCTTACAGCCCACGGACGACTACGACCTGGAGGTCTACGGGCCGGATGGCGCCCTGGTGGCGAGCTCCGGCAACAACGCTGGTAAGGCCGAGACCGTGGTGCTCACCAATCCGGCGGCTGGGACCTACACGGTGAGCGCCTCGCCGTTCGCGCCCCTGGGGTCCTACAACGGCAGCGCGAAGATCTCCCAGCTGGCCGGCTCCACCGAGACGCCGCCGCGCTACACCAACTACGTCCCGCCGACCGGCATGGGTGCGAGCGCCGGCGAGCCGTCGATCGGCTGCAGCCGGGAGACGGGCAAGGTGATGTACATCGCGGGCACGGAGACGCTGCGGATCAGCTTCGATGACTGCTCCTCGCCGGCCACCGCGAAGTGGGAGAACACCTCGGCGATGTGGACCTCGCTGACCACCTTCGACCCGATCCTGTTCACCGACGGGAAGCTGGGGCGGACCTACGTCTCGCAGCTCCTGCCCACCAAGCTGAGCCTGCTGGCCTATTCGGACGACGACGGCGCCAACTGGCTCCCCAGCCAGGGCTCGGGGATCAACTCCGGAGTCGATCACCAGACGCTGGGCGCCGGTCCCTTCGCTCCCGGGCCCGTCAAGGCGCTGGCCTCCTACCCTCGCATCCTCTATTACTGCTCGCAGGACATCGCCATGGCCCAGTGCGCCACCAGCCTCGACGGCGGCCGCACCTTCGGTCCGGCGGTGCCGATCTATAGCATCGCCCAGTGCGCCGGCATCCACGGCCACGTCAAGGTGGCGCCGGACGGTACCGCCTACGTCCCCAACAAGAGCTGCGGCGGCGAGCAGGGGGTGGCGGTAACCACCGACAACGGCCTGACCTGGACGGTCAAAACCGTACCGGGCAGCACGGCCGGGAGCTGGGATCCCTCGGTGGGCATCGCGGCCGACGGCACCGTCTACTTCGGCTATATGAACGGCGACGGCCATCCTTACGTGGCGGTCTCCCATGACAACGGCGACACCTGGAGCAGCATCCAGGACGTGGGCACCGCCTTCGGCCTCCAGAACATCGCCTTCCCGGCCGTGGTGGCGGGCGACCCCGACCGCGCGGCCTTCGCCTTCCTAGGCACCACGGCCGCGGGCGACGCCGGCGGCGAGGACCCCACCTTCCCGGCCGCCTGGCACCTCTACGTGGCCCATACCTATGACGGCGGTGCCACCTGGGTGACGGTCGATGCCACGCCGAACGATCCGGTGCAGCGCGGCACCATCTGCTCGGCCGGCACCACCTGCGGCGGCACCCGCAACCTCCTCGACTTCATGGACGCCACGGTCGACGCTCAGGGCCGCATGCTCATCGGCTACGCCGACGGCTGCGTGGGGAGCTGCGTCAACGGCGGCGCGAACAGTGGCACAGCGCTGGCGACCATCGCCCGCGAGACGGCCGGCAAGGGGCTTTTCGCCACCTTCGACGTGCAGGTCTCCATTCCGGCGGCCCCGGCCGTCCAGGCCTCGCAGAGCGGCGCCACCGTGCACCTCACCTGGTCGACGCCGGACGATCACGGCACGCCCATCCTCGGCTATCACATCTACCGCAAGGCCGCGGGCGGCGTCTTCGAGCAGATCATGGGCGTGGACGCCAACACCCACGCCTACGACGACACGCCGCCGGCCGGCACCACCTACACCTACCGGGTGACGGCGGTGAACGCCATGGGCGAGGGCCCGGCCTGCCGCGAGGCGGCTCCGGCCGCGGCGCCCCCGCCGGCGCAGACCTGCACGGCGCCGGGGGCCAAGGTCGTCGACGATCCGGCCGGCGATTCGCCGGTGGCGGCGCTCGACGTCAAATCGCTGTCCATCGCCGAGCCCAAGACCACGGACGGCTCGCACAAGGTCGTCTTCACCCTCAAGGTGGGGAGCCTCGCGACCCTCACCCCCGGCAGCGCCTGGATGATCCTGTGGAACCGGCCGCAGCCCGACGCCACCTACGACCGCAACTACGTGGTCATGCGGGTCACGGGCCTCGGCGCCGCGTCCTTCAAATTCGGCAAGATCTCGCCGCCCAGCGTCAACCAGGCGACCGACCTCGGCAACGCGGTAGGCAGCTTCTCGGCCGACGGCACGATCACTATCACCATCACCACCGATCAGACGGACAACATGGCCACGGGCCAGGACCTCTCGGCGCTCGAGGTCCGCACCTTCGCGGTCCACGTAAGCGGCCAGCCGTCGGCTCAGACGACCTCGGTCGACCACACCAGCGCGGCGACCTACACGCTCGTGGGCAGCGCTCACTGCGGCGGCTGATCCCGGAATGTCGAAGACCCCGTGCAGAGGCCCGGGGTTCTCCCCTAGTGGGGCGCCCTCTGGGGCGTCCCTCCTTTTTTCAGGTCAGGCGGCCCGCTCTGCCGCGGGGTAGCTCCCCAGCACTCGCAGCTCCGTCGTATGGGGCTGGATCTCCTCCAGAGCGCCGCGCACGGGTTCGCGCGCCGCGTTGCCCTCGACGTCGAGGTAGAAGCGGTACTTCCAAGGGCTGTTGGGGATGGGGCGGGACTCCAGCTTGGCGAGGTTGACTCCGCGCTGGCTGAAGATGGTGAGGACCTCCGCCAGCGCGCCCGAACGGTGGGCTAGGACCAGCAGGAGCGAGGTGCGGGCCGGCGTCTCCGGGGAGAAGGGGAGGGTGTGGAGGCAGAGCTCCACGAAGCGGGTGTAATTCCCCTCCTGGGTCTGGATGCCACGGCGCAGGATCTCCAGGCCGAAGACGCGGGCGGCGGACTCGCCGGCGATGGCGGCGATCGAGGGATCGTTCCTCTCCCGCACCTTGCGCGCCGAGCCGGCCGTGTCGAACTCGGCCTGGGCCTGGATCCAGGGCACGCCGTGGAGGAACTCCTGGCACTGGAGGAGCCCCTGGGGATGGGAGAGGACGGTGCGCAGGTCCTCGATGCGACTGCCGGGGAGCGCCAGCAGGCAGTGCTCGATGTGGCTCACCTCCTCGGCGGTGATGGTGAGGCCGCCCTCGGCAAGCAGGTCGTAGGTCTCGTTGATGCTGCCGGCCGTAGTGTTCTCGATGGGCAGCAGGGCGCGGTCCGCGGCGCCGCCCTTCACCGCCTCGGCCGCGCCGCGGAAGGTCTCGAAGCCTTCGAGCAACACACCCTCCGGGAGGCCGGCATAGCGCCGCTGGGCCGTCAAGTGGCTGTACGATCCCTCGACTCCCTGATAGGCCACCCGCAGCGGCGCTGCCGCGAGCGAGCGCACGTGGGCCTGCTGGTGGGCCACGGACATCTCGAGCAGCACCCGGTAGAGCCGCTCCACCTCATGAGGATCGAGCCCCCGCTCGACCGCCGCATGGCGCACCCGCTGGAACACCTGATCCTCGCGCAAAGGATCGCGAAACGGCGACGCCGCCCGCAGCTTGGCCGCCGCCACCGCCTCCACCAGGTCCATGCGCCGGCGCAGATGGTCGAGGATCTCGTGATCGATCTCCTCGATGGCTTCGCGCAGGGCCTGGAGGTCGTAGGGGGGCGGCATGGGAGGGTGAGTATAGCGAGCGCGTTGACTCCCCGCCCGAACCGTGTAGGATCTTCCCTGCCAGCTAGGGGGGCCGCCGAGGCTGAGAGTCCCGTTGCGGGACGACCCTCATCACCTGACCTGGGTAATGCCAGCGTAGGGAAGCGATGACGAGCCTGACAGCGCGGCCGCACCTTCTCGAGGGGTGCGGCCTTTCTCTTGCTCGGCCTTCCCGGAGAAGGAGATCCGAATGATCGAGCCGACGCTCAACCCGTCCGTCCCGGCTGGGGAACCTGCCGTCGGAATCCCTACCATCACCACCGGAGCATTGCCGGGCTCGGTGAAGCTCTACGTCGAAGGGAGCCGGCCCGATCTGCGGGTGCCGATGCGAGAGATCCGCGTCTCGGCCACTCAGACGAGCGCCGGGGTGACTGTCGAGAATCCGCCGGTGACCGTCTACGATCCTTCAGGACCCTATACGGACCCGAAGGCCACGATCGACGTGCGCGCGGGGCTGCCCCCTCTGCGCCGGGCATGGATCCTGGAGCGGGGTGACGTCGAGGAGCTACCCGCCGTCTCCTCCGAGTACGGCCGCCGGCGCGCCGCGGACCCCAAGCTCGCGGGTGTGCGCTTCCCCAATCTGAGGAAGCCCTTGTGCGCCCGCCCTAGCGGTCACAGCGCGAATGTCACCCAGATGCACTATGCGAAGCGGGGGATCGTCACGCCGGAGATGGAGTTCATCGCCATCCGCGAGAACCAGCGCCGCGAGGAGGCCCGCGAGACCGCGGGGGGGAAGGCCTGGGGCGGCGGCGTGGCCCAGCACCCGGGTCAGTCGTTCGGCGCCTCCATCCCGGCCGTGATCACCCCCGAATTCGTGCGCGACGAGGTGGCCCGTGGCCGCGCCATCATCCCGTCGAACGTCAACCATCCGGAGAGCGAGCCGATGATCATCGGCCGCAACTTCCTGGTGAAGATCAACGCCAACATCGGGAGCTCGGCCGTGACCTCTTCGATCGAAGAGGAGGTGGAGAAGCTCGTCTGGGCCATCCGCTGGGGGGCCGATACGGTGATGGACCTCTCGACGGGCAAGAACATCCACGAGACGCGCGAGTGGATCCTCAGGAACTCGCCCGTGCCCATCGGTACCGTGCCCATCTACCAGGCCCTGGAGAAGGTGGGGGGCCGGGCCGAGGACCTCACCTGGGAGATCTACCGCGACACCCTGATCGAGCAGGCCGAGCAGGGGGTGGACTATTTCACCATCCACGCCGGCGTGCGCCTGGCCTACGTGCCGTTGACGGCGAACCGCATGACGGGCATCGTCTCGCGCGGCGGCTCCATCCACGCCAAGTGGTGCCTGGCCCACCACCGGGAGAGCTTCGTCTACGAGCACTTCGAGGAGATCTGCGAGATCATGAAGGCCTACGACGTGGCCTTCAGCCTGGGGGACGGCCTGCGCCCCGGCTCCATCGCCGACGCCAACGACGCGGCCCAGTTCGCCGAGCTCGACACCCTGGGCGAGCTGACCCAGGTCGCCTGGCAGCACGACGTGCAGGTGATGATCGAGGGGCCGGGGCACATCCCCATGCACCTCATCAAAGAGAACATGGACCGCCAGCTCGCCACCTGCGGCGAGGCGCCGTTCTACACCTTGGGACCGCTCACCACCGACGTGGCTCCGGGCTACGACCACATCACCTCGGCCATCGGCGCGGCCATGATCGGCTGGTTCGGCACGGCCATGCTGTGCTACGTCACCCCCAAAGAGCACCTGGGGCTGCCCGACCGGGAGGACGTCAAACAGGGGGTGATCGCCTACAAGATCGCCGCCCACGCCGCGGACCTCGCCAAGGGGCACCCGGGCGCCCAGATCCGCGACAACGCTCTGTCCAAGGCCCGCTTCGAGTTCCGCTGGGAAGACCAGTTCAACCTCGCCCTCGACCCGGAGACCGCCCGCGCCTTCCACGACGAGACCCTGCCTCAGGAAGGGGCCAAGGTGGCCCACTTCTGCTCCATGTGCGGCCCCCACTTCTGCTCGATGAAGATCACCGAGGAGGTGCGGGACTACGCCGCGAAGCAGGGGGTGGAGGAGACCGCGGCCCTGGAGGAGGGGATGCGCGAGAAGTCCGAGGAGTTCAGGAAGAGCGGGGCGGAGATCTACGTCTAGAAATACGAGTCGATGTACGAGCACCGGACGCAGCGCCCGATCTCCACACGCGAGTTCTTCATCCGGCTCGCCCGGCACGGCGCCGTGGCGGTCGCCGTGCTGGCCTTCTCGCTCTTCCTGGGGATGGCCGGCTATCACCTGTTCGAGAAGCTCTCCTGGCTCGACGGCTTCCTCAACGCCTCCATGCTCCTCGGCGGCATGGGGCCCGTCGACATGCCGAAGACCGCCGCCGGTAAGCTCTTCGCCGGTTGCTACGGTCTCTATTCCGGGCTCGTCTTCATCACCGTCGCCGCCATCGTGGGAACGCCGCTCTTCCACCGCATCCTGCACCGCTTCCACGCGGATGCGGTGGATGAGAAGGGTGGCAAGGCGAAGGGGAAGGGGAAGTCTTAAGGAGCGCCGACGGTTTCCAGCGCCGCCACCGCTGCCTCCACCTCCACCGCCGTCCCCACCTCCCGGAGCGCTCCGGCCACGGCTTCAACCGCTCGCCGCAGGTAGTCCGGCCGGGTGACCGTGTAGCCCATGTGGCCCACCCGGAAGGACGTGGCCTTCACCGCCGGGTGGAGGCCGCCGGCCACGGTGACGCCGCGGGCGGCAATCTTCGGCAGCAGAGAGGCGTCGACCCCCTCGGGGAAGAGGAGGACGGAGAGCGTGTTGGCCGTCACGGGCTCGCTCTTGGGAACGGTCGCCAGACCCAGTACCCGCCAAGCGGCGCGCAGGGCCGTGGCGGCGCGGGCATGGGCCGCGATCCGCGCTTCGATCCCGGACTCCAGGATCTCCCCGAGGCCGGTTTCGAGCGCCATCACTAGGGTGGTCGCAGGAGTGGCGAAGTAGGCGGGCTTGCGCTCCTCGTAGGCGCGGTGGACGGGGAGCCAGGACAGCCAGTCGAGGAAGAGCGGGGGCTGTGCAGCCTTCCGGGCGGCGCGGACGGCCAGGGCCCGTTCGCTGGCCACCATCAGCGCCAGCCCTGGAGGGAGGCCGATCGCCTTCTGCGAGGCCGTGAAGTAGAGGTCCGCGCCCCAGGCCGCCATGTCGAACCGCTCGCCGGCCGTGGCGCAGACGCCGTCGAACACCGCCAGGGCCCCGGCCTCCCGCGCCAGACGGCAGAGGGGCTCGGGATCGACCCGCACGCCCGTCGACGTGTCCACATGGGTGGCGAACAGCGCCTTGTACGGGCCGCGACGACTCAGGACATCTCGCACCTCGTCCACGCCCGGAGCCTCGCCCACGGGAGCGCCCACGACCGTCACCTCGGCGCCGGCACGGCGCAGGATCTCCACCATCCGCTCCGAGAAGAACCCGGTGTTGAGCACCAACGTCCGGTCCCCCGGCTCTACGAGATTGGCCGCAGCCACCTCCATGGCGAGCGAGCCGCTGCCCGCGAGAAGGAACGGCTGGCTCGCTGCGTCCGCCCGCCACACCTGGCGCATCCGTTCGAGGCAGGTGCCGAACGCCTCGATGAGGCGGGGAGAGGTGTGACCGGGAGGCGGCACCGAAGCGGCGGCGAGGACGGCCGGGGAGACCTCGACCGGGCCGGGGATCATGAGGAGGGAGGGCATGGCGGGGCGTATCCTAGCAGCCCCCGAGCCGCGCGTGCGCTCGCCCGCCTTCCATCAATGACGTACAATGCGCCGCCGTGTCCGTCCCCGACCTTGCTGGAGAGCAGAAAGAGGGGCTCGCCCCCTGCGGGTCCTGGTGCTGTACGGCACCCGGCCCGAGCTGATCAAGATGGCGCCCGTGGTGCGGGAGCTCCGGCGGTCTCCGGCCGCCTTCACGACCCTCCTTTGCACCACCGCTCAGCACCGGGAGATGCTCGACCAGATGCAGGAGGTCTTCGGCCTCCGCCCGGACTTCGACCTCAACCTCATGCGGCCGGACCAGGGCCTCAACGACCTGACGGCCCGGGCCTTTGCCGAGGTGGATCCGGTCCTCGCGTCCGTGGCGCCCGATCTTCTCCTGGTGCAGGGCGATACGACGACGGCGATGGTCGGCGCTCTCGCCGCTTTCCACCGGCGTGTGCCGGTGGGTCACGTGGAAGCCGGCTTGCGCACCGGCGACCTCACCCGGCCCTTTCCGGAAGAGGCGAACCGGCGCATCATCGACCTGGTGGCGGATCTCCACTTCGCGCCGACCGAGCTCGGCAGGCGTCTGCTGCTGGCCGAGGGAGTCGCGGCCGACAGAGTCTTCGTCACCGGCAACACGGTGGTGGATGCCCTGCAGTGGATCTCGTCGCTGCTCCCCGAGGAGCCGGTGCGGGACGAGGTGCTGATCACGGTCCATCGCCGCGAGAGCTTCGGCGCGCCGCTGCGCGAGATCCTGACTGCGATTCGCGAGCTCGCCCTCGCTTTTCCTGCGATCCTCTGGGTGTATCCGGTCCACCGCAATCCCAACGTCTGGCGGCCGGTCCACGAGGTTCTGGACGGACTGGCGAACGTGGAGCTCCACGCGCCGTTCGATTATCCGCAGCTCGTCCGGCGTTTGCGCGCCTCACGTTTCGTGCTCACCGACAGCGGCGGCATTCAGGAGGAGGCCCCGACGTTCGGCAAACCGGTGCTGGTGCTGCGCGAGACGACCGAGCGCCCGGAAGGGGTCGAGGCCGGTGTGGCCAGGCTGGTGGGCAGCGATCGCGGCCGGATCGTCACCGCGGCCACGGGATTGCTCACCGACCCTGGCCTCTATGCCGCCATGGCCAATGCCGTCAACCCCTATGGCGACGGCCGCGCGGCGGAGCGCATCGCCGCGATCCTGGCCGGCTGGTCCGGCCACGAAAGCCCCAGGCGGGCACCTTCAGGTTGACGCGCCGGGATGTGGGAGAAGCAGGACCATCGTATAAGATGTGCACGCGAGCCCAATACTGAGGACCTTTTAGACACCTCTGGAGTCTTCTGAAGATGTCACACATCCAATTCAGCGAGCGCCAGGAGCTCGACCAGCGGAGAAGACTCTGGAAGGTCATCGTTGAGGAATCGCTGCAACGCATGATGTCCCTGGGACCGGAAGGACGGCTGCTCGACGTCGGCAGCGGCTGGGGTGAGTTCATCAACGCCGTGAAGTGCCCGCAGAAGTTCGCCATCGACTTCGACGCGTCGTTCGGACGCTTCGTCGCCGACGGGGTGGCGTTCTCCGTGCAGGACATGCGCTTTCTCGCCTTCCCCGACGGGTTCTTCGACGTCGTCTTCGCCAGCAACGTGCTGGAGCATCTGCGCAGCAAAGACGACGTGCTGCGCGCACTGACCGAGTTTCACCGCGTGCTGAAGCCCGGCGGCCAGGCCATCATCCTGCAGCCGAATTTCAAATATTGCTCTCGCCATTACTATGATTTCTTCGATCACTACTGCGCCTATACCGAACGCTCCATGGTCGAAGGGATGCGGCTGGCCAACTTTGCCAGCTTCGACCGCATCGTCGACCGGTTCCTTCCCTTCACGACGAAGTCGCGGCTGCCGCAGTGGATCTGGCTGGTGCGCCTCTACCTGCACATGCCGGTCGCGTGGCGCATCTTCGGAGGGCAGTTCCTGATCGTCGCCCGGCGAGCGGATGCATGAGGATGATCGACACGAAAGAGATGGAGGACCTCGCGCAAGCGTTTCCCGCCGCGCGCTGCCTGGTCACCGGCGGGGCGGGCTTCATCGGCAGCAATCTGGTCCGCGTCCTGCTCGCAGCCGGCTGTGAAGTCACCGTGGTCGACGACTTCTCGACGGGCGAGCGGGAGCACCTGCCGGTCTCCGACCGGCTGACCGTGGTAGCCGGCGACCTCTGTGCATTACCCACGCTCCCCGAGTTGGTGGAGCGTGCGGACTACGTCTTCCATCTGGCGGCGCAGGTGGGCAACGTGCGTTCGTTGGCCGAGACCGAACGCGATGCCGCGACCAACGTCCTCGGCTCGGTGCGGCTGCTCTGCGCCTGCCGGAATACGGGCGTGCGCAAGATCGTCTACTCCAGCTCCTCGGCTACCTTCGGTGAGGCGCAACGCCTGCCGATCGACGAGTCCCATCCGCAGTTGCCAGCCAGCTTTTACGCGCTCAGCAAGCTCACCGCCGAGCGTTACTCCCGCCTGGCGGCCGAGCTGTGGGGAATGCCGGTGGTGAGCCTGCGCTATTTCAACGTCTTTGGCCTCCCCATGGAGGACAGCGAGTACACCGGCGTCATCTCGATCTTCTTCAACCGGCTGCGGGCCGGACAGTCGCTGGTCATCTACGGCGACGGGGAGCAGCGCCGCGATTTCGTCCACGTCGGGGACGTCGTCCAGGCGAACCTGCTCGCGGCCTTGCACGGCCCTTCGGGCGGTGTCTACAACATCGGCACTGGAGTGGCCACGACCGTGCGGGAGCTCGCTGAAGCCATGATCGAGGTCACCGGCCGGAGCGCCGGGATCACGCACCGCGACTCGCGCCCCGGCGAGGTGCGTGCGAGCGTTGCCGACATCTCGCTGGCGCGCGCCGAGTTGGGCTACCAACCGCGTTTCGACCTCCGGCGCGGCTTGACCGACCTGTGGTTGAGCCTCGATCAGGGCAGGGAGCGCAGAGGGTGACGCCTTCGCGTCGGATCGTAGTGGCCATCGAGAGCGAGGCTCAGCGGCGGTGGCTGTCAGCCATCGATTGTGCGTCTGCGGGGCTCACCCCGGTTTTCTTCCATCTGGCCGGGCTACGGCCGGAGCAGGTGGATTCGGCGCGTGAGGTCGGGAGCTCCAAGGAAAGAGTGGCGCTACCGGATTTCGCACAGATCGTCATCGGCTTGGAAGCTGAGCAGCCGGAGGCGTGTCTGGTGGCGGAGAGCGGTCCTCTGGCCCGGCTGGTATCCGTCGCCGCCGACCTGCTGGGCATCCCGGTCTTTCACCTGGTGACGACCGACGAGGAGCTGCGCAACTTGAGCTCCCGTGCCAAGCAGCGCCCGGATCTTTTCTTCCTCGCCGGCGAGAGTCTCTTGCCAGTGGCGCTGCACGATCCCCGTTATGGCTCGACGCTCCTGCCCACCGGCCATCCCGACCCCCAGGAAGCCGGGCCGCACGCCGGCCGGCCGGCGGCGGAGAGGATTGTGGAGGCCATGGCGCGCTGGCTTGCGGGCACTCTGCCGGTTGTCCCGCCGGAGCTCGCCATCATCGTTCCTGCCTACAAGGAAGAAGGAAACCTGGCCTTGGTCTGCGACCGGCTGCTGGCGATGCTCGCAAGCAGCGGGCTCAACGCCGAGATCCTGCTGGTCGATGACGCCAGCCCCGACTCGACCTATGAAGCGGCGCTGTCGCAGATGTGGCGGTCGCCACGCATACGGGCCTTCAGCAAGCCGCTGCCGCGCGGCATGGGCAACGGCATCCGCTATGGCCTCCGGCATTCTCGGGCGCAGCTTGTGGCGATCACCATGGGCGATGGCTCCGACGAGGTGGACCGCATCCCGGAGATGTTCGCCAAGGTGCGCGACGAGGGCTATGGGCTGGCGATCGGCTCGCGGTATCGCTACCGGCGCAATTATCAGACCGTGCCGCGGCTCTACCGCTTCTGGAGCTTCTGCTTCCGACTGACCACGCGCCTGCTGATCGGCCTCAGGCTATCGGACTACACCAATGCCTTTCGCGTCGTCGACCGCCGCATCTTCGACCGCTACGGTCCGGAGAGCGGCGGTTTTGAGATTTCGCCGGAGATCACCTTCAAAGCATGGTTCGCCACCCATCGAGTCGCCGAGGTGGACGTCTGCCATCTCAAGCGCGCCTCGGGGCAGAGCAGCTTCTCGTTCCTGCGGGCGGGGCCCGGCTATGGCAAAATCCTGGCGAAAGCGTTCATCAAGCGGCTCACTGGCAAGTGGTTTGTCCTCGACTGGTGAGCTGCACGACAAGGAGCTCATGAGCATGAAGATACTGGTGACGGGAGGACTGGGTGCCGTCGGCGCGCCGCTGTGCCAGCGGCTGCGGCAGGCCGGCCACGAGGTCTGGGTCCTCGATCGCGCGCATCACCACGGCGTGCGGGGCAGCTACTACTACCGTTGCGACGTCGGCGAGTACCGCCAGGTCGAGCGGATCTGCGACGACGTTCCGTTCGACTTCGTCTATCATGCCGCGGCGGAGTTCGGGCGCATCAACGGCGAGGACTTCTACGAGACGCTGTGGCGGACCAACGCGGTGGGCACGAAGAACCTCATCCGCCTGCAGGAGCGGCGCCGCTTCCGCATGGTCGTCTTCTCCAGCTCGGAGATCTACGGCGACTATACGGGCGAAATGCACGAGGACGTCCCGGATCAGCACCCGATCCAGCAGCTCAACGACTATGCGGTCTCCAAATGGGTCAACGAGCTGCAGGTGCGCAACTCCGCCGCGCTGCACGGCACCGAGACCGTCACCGTGCGCCTGTTCAACACCTACGGCCCCGGTGAGCCCTACAGCGAGTACCGTAGCGTGATCTGCAAGTTCATCTACTGTGCCCTGCACGACCTGCCGTACACGGTCTTCCTCGACCACCGGCGGACCTCGACCTACATCGACGATACCGTGCGGACCCTGGCGACGATCTGCGAGCGCTTCCGGCCGGGGACCGTCTACAACATCGCCGGCAACGCCCTGCACGACATCAAAACGGTTTCCGACATGATCCTGGGGCAGTGCGGCAAGACCGACCGCCTGGTGCGCTACGTCGAAGCCGAGCCGCACAACACGCGCGACAAGCGCTCTTCCAACGAGCGCGCCCGCCGCGAGCTCGACCATCGCGAGACGGTGAGCCTCGAGGAAGGCATCGCGCGCACCATCGCCTGGCAGCGGGAATACTACGGTGTCTGAGCCGCTGAGCCTTCCCCCGTTGCGTTCGGTCGCCGTCATCGGCGCCGGTTACGTCGGCCTTCCTCTGTGCCTCCACCTCGCCAAGGCAGGGCTGAAGGTGACCGCTGTCGACATCGACGAGCAGGTGGTGCGCGAGGTCAACGAGCGGCGCGCCAAGATCGAGGAGAAGGAGGATTTCGAGAGCTTCTTCGCGGACCCGGACGTCCAGACCCACTTGGCTGCGCAGGCGACGCCGGTGGAAGCCGACGCCTTCGTGATCGCGGTGCCGACGCCGGTCGACCACGCGACGAAGGCGCCGGACCTGCGCGCGGTGGTGGCGGCTGCGGAATCGATCCAGCCCTTCCTGCGCCGGGGGAACCTGGTGGTGGTGGAGTCGACGATCCCGCCGCTGACCACCGAGGACGTGGTACGGCCGATCCTCGAAAAGGAGCGGTCTGCGCGTCGGACAGGACCTGCTGCTCGCCCACTGCCCGGAGAGAGTCCTGCCGGGGAACATCATGGCGGAGGCGGTCTTCAACGCCCGGATCATCGGCGGCATCGACCAGCGCTCGGGCCGGAGGGCCGCCGAGCTGCTGGGCAGCTTCGTCAAAGGCAAGCTGCTGCTGACCGATGCGCGGACCGCCGAGTTCGTCAAGCTGATCGAGAACTCCTATCGCGACGTCAACGTCGCGTTCGCCAACCAGGTGGCGGTGCTCTGTGAGCGCCTGGGCATCGACGCCGGCGAGGCGATCGAGCTCGCCAACCACCATCCGCGGGTCGAGATCCTCAAACCCGGCATCGGCGTCGGCGGCCACTGCATTCCGATCGATCCCTGGTTCCTGGTTGCGGCCTGTCCCGACTTGAGCGGTCTGCTGCGCGCCGCGCGCCAGCTCAACGACGCGATACCGGAACGCACGGCGGCGAAGATCTGCGCCGCGGTCGAGGGCGTGACGGCGCCGCGCATCGTGTGCCTGGGAGCTACGTACAAGCCGAACGTGCGCGACCTGCGCGAGAGCCCGGCGCTGGAAGTGTACGAAATCCTGCGATCGCGAGGTCTCGACGTCGGCCTCTTCGATCCGCTGATCCCAGATCTGGCATGCGATTCGGTGCTGGCCGCGGCACGCGGAGCGGATGCGCTGGCGATCCTGGTGCCGCACGACCTGATCGTCACCGAGATCCGTTATCGCAAGCACGAGATCCTGCGCGCCATGCGGCGGCCGAACCTGCTGGCGTTCACGCCGGGAGTGGTGTAGGCGTGGCGGTGCCGGTACCCGCGGCTCCGCGAGACCGGCGCTGGGCGGCGACTCGCGAGGCGGCTGCCATACTGACCCTGCTGGCCGGGGTGCTCGCCGCGGCCTACGGCAACGTGATCTTCGCGGGCCGGTCGTTGGTCTACAGCGACAACCACAACCCTCTTGACGAGCGCGTCCGGGCCGAGACCCACGGCCCCGGCTTCGTTCCCGAGAGCGCCTGGACGCGCCGCAACCTGACTCCCTTTGCCAACTTCCACGACCCGGGCGCGACCTGGTGGCAGTGGGAGCCGGGCGGCGAGTTCCTGCGGCGCGCCTTGCAACGCCGCGAATGGCCGTGGTGGGACCCCTATGTCGGCGCGGGGGCCCCGGCGATGGCCAACATGACCCAGTCCTTCTTCTTTCCTCCCTACCTGCTCCTGGTGGCTCTGGGCGACACGCCGGCGCTCAAGAACGCCTACTTCCTTGCCGTGCTGCTGGTGGCCGCGGCGAGCTCCTACGCGCTGCTGCGCAAGCACGGCGTCTCGCGCGAGGCGGCGCTCGGAGCAGGGGTCGCGATGCTGTTCTGCGGTGGGCTCAGCCAGAACGTCGGCTCTTTCCTCGGGCAGACGGCGGCCTGTTTGCCGCCTGCGTTGCTGCTCACCCGCCATACGCTCGAACGGCCGAGCTGGCGGCGTACGGCGCTGCTGGCGGTTGGATATGGAGCGATGGCGCTCGCCACCTTCCCGCCGCTGTTGCTGGCGGCGTTCGGTGTCTCGGCGGTCTATGCTCTGGTCTTCTGCCTCGCTCACCAGGAGCCATGGCGGCGTCTCACCCGCTTCGGGGTGGGCGCCGGTCTGGGGGTGGGGCTCGTCGCGTTCGCCTACCTGCCAGCCTTGGCGATCCTGCGCGGGGCGCCGCAGGTCGAGCGCACCTACGCCGATGCCGCTCTGACGACCGTGCCCTGGGTCGCTCTGAGCCAGCTCCTCTCGCCGGTGCTCATGGGTGGAGGCAAGGTTTTGGCGGACCCGCCGATGCCCGACCTTGCCGTCAACATCACGTTGCCCTATGTGGGCGTCGTGGTCCTGCTGCTCGCCGGTCTGGCCGCCGCGGAGGGGCGCCGCGACCAGCGGCTGTTCTTCGGCGTGCTCGCCGCAGGAGTCGTGGTCATGGCGGCAAAGCTGGTGGGGCTCCAGCCGGTCCACTCGCTCGGCCGCCTGCCCGGGCTCGACCACATCCACTTCGCCCACTACTTCGGCATACCGCTGGGCATGCTGCTCACATTGGGTGCGGGGTTGGGGCTCGACCGTCTGGTCCGGGGCACGGTCTCGCGCCGGCAACTGGCGGTGATGGCTGGGGGCCTTGGCTTGGTGGTGCTGGCGCTTCCTGCGGCGGCGCTCGTTCGGGGCGCCTTGAAGCATCCACTGGCCGCGACCTGGCTCCTGCGCTGGTACCTGCTGCTGGCGCTGCTCGTCGCCGCGGTCGGGCTGGCCTTGCCATTGTGCCGCGGCGGCGCCGCGCTCTCCCCTCGGATGCGCAGGCTCTGCATCGCCGGCCTGTTGGCTCTGCTCGCCGCCGAGGGGATCGGCAATACCGCTTATCCACGCCAGAACCGCTGGGACGTCTGGCAGCACCCGCCACCGTATGTGCGGCAACTGATCGCCCACCGGCAGGAGGGACGTATCTACTCGGCGAGCGCGCTGCCGGCCAACGCCGGGTCGGCCTTCGACCTGTATCAGCTCGATTCGCTGATGGCCGTCAATTCGCCGCGCGTCTTCGGTCTGTACAAGCGCTACGCGGCCCCCAGGGCCTACCTGTTCCTGCGCGAGGCGGAGCGCCTGCCCCCCGAAAGGGTGCTCGACGCCGCCAACGTCGCGCTGCTCGCCATTCGCGAGAACCATGCGCCGCTGATCGCCGAGGCACAGACGCGGGGTGGCTACCGGGAGCTCTTCCAGGATGGCTACGTACAGGTGCTCGCCCGGGCTACCGAGCCGCGCTATTACTTCACTTCCCAATACCGTCTGACGAGCGCCGGGCAGGCGCTCGCCGAGCTTCCGGCCCGGCGGTCCCGCGAGGTGCTGCTCGAGCGCGCGCCCGTCTTCGATTCACGGCCCAATGCCCTCGGCGATCCGGCGGTGGCCGCGCGGACGCTGCGCAACCAGGTGGTGCTCAGGCTGCGCGCTCCGCGTCCGGGCCTGATCTATTGCTCGGAGACCTTGGCTCCAGGCTGGCGCGCCGAAGTCAACGGCAAGCCGGTGCCGATCCTCGCCGCCAATTATGCGTTCCGCGCGGTGCCGGTACCGGCGGGGGACGTCGTGGTGACCATGAGCTACTTCCCCCCGGGGCTGCGCTTGGGACTCCTCGTGTCGCTCGTGGCGGCGCTGGCGACCGTCGGCCTGGTCCTCGTTCGTGACCGCGTGCCGGTCGCCGGCTTGGAACGCGATGGAGTCGTCCCCTCACGCCGGGTTCGCCGGGCGCTGCTCGGCTTCGGGGTGGCGATCCTCCTCGCCGGAGTGCTGGTGCAGGTCATCTCTCGATACTGGCGATACTGGCCCACCGCTGCGGCACGGGCCGAAGCGCCCCGCGTCCAGGCGCGGCCGCCCAGCTTCTACCGCGTCGCCTGGGGTGACGTCGCGCTGCCCGCCGCCCTGCCGGCTGGCGGGCGGGCTCGGCTGCTCGTATCGTTCGAGAACGCCGGAAGCGAGACCTGGCCCGACCCACAGATGGCGGATCCCGTGACTCACAGCCCGCGCGGTGCGGTGCGGCTCGGTTATCGCTGGCTCGACGCGCAGGGTGGAGTGGTCAGCGACTACCAATCCCGCTCGGACCTGCCCCGGCCGCTACGCCCTGGAGAGTCGATCAGCCTGCCGATGGAGGTTGTCATGCCGGCCGCCCCTGGGCGTTATCGATTGCAGCTCGATCTCGTCCATGAGCTCGTGACCTGGTTCGAGGCACGCGGTGCGGCGCGACGCGAGTTGCCGGTCACGGTGCAGCCGGCGTCCAGATGACGGCGGCTTCTGACCCGCAGGTCCATTGTCATGGCATTCGATACGGTTGACCGGCCACCCCTTCCACCGATCGAGCTTCGGCAGCTCGTTGGCCCGATTCAGGAAGAGCTCTACGACAATCCTTCCGGAGGCCTCGTCTTTCCCGAAGCTCCGCCGCAGGCTTACGATTTCGTTTTCGACTGGGGATGTGGGTGTGGCCGCATCGCTCGCCAACTCCTGCAGCAGAACCCCCGGCCCAGAAAGTACGTCGGCGTCGATCTCCACCGCGGCATGGTCCAGTGGTGCCGTCAGAACCTCTCTTCTCAGGCCCAAGACTTCGAGTTTCACCATCAGGACATCCATAATCTGGGCCTCAACCCCGGGGGCACGGCCAAAGTCCTCCCGTTCCCCGCGCCCGACGGCGAGGTGACGCTCTTTCTCGCGTGGTCCGTATTCACTCACGTCAACGAGGAAGCCGCCATCTTTTATTTGAACGAGCTGGGCCGCGTTCTTCATCCTTCCGGCGTCGCCATCACCACCTGGTTCCTCTTTGACAAGGCCGACTTCCCGATGATGCAGGAATTCCAGAATGCCTTGTTCATCAATGACATCGATCCCACGAATGCGGTCATCTTCGACAAGTCGTGGCTGCGCAGGACTGCAGCCAGTGCCGGCCTCACCCTGTCACAGATCGCCTCCCCAGCAGTTCGCGGGTTCCACTGGAAGATCCACATGAAAAAGAGCGGCCCTGGCGCCGCCCACGCGGACTTTCCGTCGGATACGGCGCAAGCGGGGCTGCAACGACCACCCCTTATGCCCGCCAACGCCGAGAATCTGGGACTCGATATTGCGGAAGGAGAAGCGGCGGAAGGAGAAGCGAAGGAGGGTGGGGAGCCTTAGCCCTGGGCCCCTCACCCTCTTGACGGTTGCGAAGGAACTTGTGCTCTACCTCTGGGGCTCGGCCACGGCCTTGCCCTGGGCCAGGCCCTGGACCATCTTCTCCAGCGCCTCGATGCGGCTCTTGAGATCGCTGATCTCCTTGTCCTTCTCCTGGACGATCTGGTTCAGACCCTGGACCGCCGCCAGCGCAACGCCGGCGCTGTCGGTGAACGAGATGTGCTTGTCATCCTGCCCCAGCTTGAAGGCCTGGTAGAAGTCCTCGGACATGGGACCCATGTGGCGCACACCCGGGCCGTCGGCCTTGTAGCTCCAGATCGAGATGGGCAGCGCGGCGACGCGGGACAGGGCCTCCTTGGGGTCGAGCGACGTGTCGAAGTTCATCTTGGCCGCACGGCTCGATACGCCATTCACCGTTCCGGTGGTCGTCAGATTGCCATTGGTATCCAGCTGCACTCTGAGCGGCATCGGCTTGGTTGTCCCAAACGAAGAGGCCGCCCGCAATACTGCCAAAGGCCCAGCGGTTCCCCGCGGCATTGATGTTGTTGAAGATGGCGAGCGCTGACCCGTTGTTGTTGACCTCCACCAGTTCACGGCCCGCGTTCGTCGCGCTGGTGTTCTTGATCAGGAGCTTGCCGTCGGTCGATCCGGCTCCGGAGCTCGCGACGTGCAGCAATGCGCTCGGGCTGGCCGTGCCGATGCCGACGTTGCCGTCCGCCGAGATGTCGATCGAGCTGGTCGGGCGCGCCGGGGCGGATGCGGAAGGGCAGGCGGCGAGCCGCCGGTCACGTCGCGGACGAAGAAGTTGGCCTCGTTGCCGCCGATGTCCCAGGTCTGGGCCGTGAAGCCGCCGGAGTTGTTCTGCTCCAGCCGGATGGCCGGCGTGTTGCTGGTATTGATGTGGAGGTCGAGCACCGGGGTGGAGGTGCGCAGACCGACGCGGCCCGTCGAGTCCACGAAGATCGAGTTGGTCGACGCGCCCGCCGTGATGGTGAAGGGCACCCTGGCGCCCGTGATGTCCTCGATCGAGAACTTGCTGGAGCCGCCGCTGGCGGAGTCGTTGGCCGTGAGCTGCCAGTCGTTGGCCGGGAAGCCGGCGCCGGTCGAGGTGTCGTCGAACTTGATGCGGGTGTTGTTCTCCTTCAGCCGGATGGTGTCGAAGCCGAAGCTCTCGTTGTTGACGCAGTCGAGGCCGACGCAGAGGCTGCCCTGGACGATGAGGTCGTCCGCGTTCACCACGTCCTTTTCCATGATGGGCGTCAGGGCCTTGGGGGCCCGGGGTGTGGGGCGCTGCGGCTCCTCCTTCAGATCCGGCGAGACCAGAGCGCCGTTCTGGATGGTGAAGGAGCCGGACTGGGCGAGGGGGCCGCGGGGCAGCCGGCCGGAGGCCTGGAGCTTGGCGATGGCGGCGTCGTCGCCCGCCCGGCGGGCCGCGGTCAGCGCCTGGCGGGTTTCCGCGTCGAGGCGGGGTGCTGCCACCAGCTCATAGGTATAGGTGCCGTTCGGCAGCGGCTTGCCGTCGTCGCCGAAGGGCTCGAACGAGAAGGTGCCGCCCCCCTTGAATTCGCGCCGCAGGACCAGCCCGCCAGGGCCGGAGACGGTCAGCGTCAGCTTCTCGTAATCGCCCGCCGGCTGCAGGTCGAGGCCCACGGGGCTGACGCTCACGGTGGCCAGCGGCTTCGCCGCGTGCGCCGCCGGAGCGGCCAGCAGGACGGCGGCCACCACCACGAGCGCCACCATCCACCAGTTGGATCGAAGAGTCCTCTCCATTGCTACCTCCTTCCGTATGTGCTTCAGGTTCAGGGCGGGACCCACGCGGTCCGGCCCGGCAATCTCCGAATTCGGGGTGCTCCAATGAAGTGCGGAAGGACTAAGGAAGAGGGACACCTGGGCTGACACCCCTGTCTTCTGGCCTCGATCTCATAGGCGCAGAAATCGTCGGTTCGTTACCTTGAATATAGGGAAGAGATTCGCGTTTGTCGACTCCACTTTGGAGTAGAAACGTATGCTTTCAAGCGGTCCGAGCCATCAAGGAGAAGATCTCGCCGAACACCGGATGGAGGTCGGCGGCGAGTCCCTGCTCCAGGCGGCGGGCGGCGGCTCGCAGCGCGGTCTCGCCATCCGTTGTGGGGGCGGGCCAGCGCAGGGTCAGCCGGTTGAGCCCGGGACGGAGGAGCCCGCGGCCGATCGTCAGGCGCTGCCGGCTCCAGCGCTCTGTGGCGTTGATACCGCCGATCTCCGTGCCGTTGATCGAGATCCCCACTCTCCCAGGAGTGGAGAGACGGAGAGTCGGTTCGATTTCCACCTCGCTCTCGGCGTCACAGACCAGGCAGAAGGAGGACTCCGGCCAGGGGGATCGGAACGTAGCTCGCTCCGAGAGGTCCGCGAAGCGCATCACCTCGGGATAGAAGCGCTCCAGAGGCTCCCACAGGTACGGGGGCTCGACGAGGTCCGTTCCCACGGAGCCGATCCCATGGTGGCGGAGGAGTAGGCGGGTGAGCCGCTCGCGGATGGGTCGTCCCCGCCGCTCCAGCACGGCCTGGATCGCCTCCAGGAGGTCGGAGTCGAGGAAGTCCCAGCGCCAGCCGTGCTGGAAGAGGAGACGGTAGGGGGAGGCGAGGTTGTGCTGCTGGGCCGCCGTGAGCACGGCCGGGCCGGGAGCGCAGCGGGCTTCGGCAAGGTCGAGCATGGCCGCTTCGACGCCGGGAGAGGCATCGAGGGCCGAGGTTAGCCAGTGCTCCAGGATTGGACCCTTGGGGCCCACGGGCAGCAGGCGGTGAGCGGTGTGGATGGCGGCGCCGAGCCGGGCCGTGGCCTCGGCCTCAGGCGAGATCTCCGGAGCGGGAAGGCGCGGCAGAAGCTGCCGCCAGTCCACATCCCTTTCCAGCATCCCGGAGAGATTGAGCACCTCGGCGGCCACGGCGGCCATGGCCATGTGGATCCCCTCCGAGGTGAGATGGCAATAGTCGAGGAACAGCCGGCGGCCGGGCAGGACCTCTCCCGTGTGCTCCTCGAAGACCTGCCGCAGATCCACGGCCGTGAATCCATGCCTGTGTGCGGCGACCTTCAGGAGATCCCGCGCGGCCGTGGTGGCCTGGGGTGAGCCCAGGAAGGCCATCGTGGCGTAGGCGGCGGCGTCCACCTCGGCGAGGGCGGACTGCCGGGCTTCGGAGATCTCTCCAAGCCCTTCCCAGGTCCGGGCCAGAAGGCGCCAGGTGGCGGCGCAGGTGCCGTGGTCCAGCTCACGCAGGGCTCCGGCGGCGGCGAGCGCTGATGCGAAGTCGCCGCGGCCGAGGGCGTCCAAGGCCTCAGCGTAGAGGGCATGCCAGCGGGCGGTGCCGTCTCCCGGCAGCCAGACAGGCGGCTGGCGCGTCTCCCAGTCGGCCAGGCTCACCTCGGGCAGGACGAGGACGACCGGGATCCCCACTGCCCGGGCGATGAGGGCCAACCGGTCGAGCGCCGCCGTGGCTCGTTCCCGCAGGAGTTCCGTTGCGAGACGGACGGGCCCGGCGATCCCCTCCGACCGTAAGGCCGCGGCGTAGCGCTGGCGGGCTTCGACGAGGGGCGCGTAGGGAGAGACCTCGGGCGTCTCGAGCAGGTTCCAGTTGTTCCCCACGAAGATCACCAGGACATCCGGGTTGATCTGGAGCGACGTGCGCACCGTCTCGGTGAGGGACGCCAGAGTCTCGTTGGTGCGGGCGAGATCGATGACCTCGAAGTTGGTCTCACCTCCCGCGGCCCGGAGCTGGGCCTCCAGCACCCGCGCGGGAGTGAGGTGGGGGGCATAGAGATAGCCCGCGGCCACGGACTCGCCGAAGAGCGCCACGCGCAGGGGGAGCTCCGCCTTCTTGGGCCGCAGCTCCTTCACGGTCGCAAAGTGATCCCCCAGGGGGTGGGGATCGGGGCGGACGAAGACGAGTCTCAGTGTCCGCGCCACTGCTCTCTCGCGGCTCCCAGAGGCTGATGGGCTCGGGATGGCGCTTCATACGAATGTGTACAGGTCCTCGTTCACCGCGCTCCGCCCCTGGGCAAAGCCGCTGCGCGACCGCTCGCGCCACGCCGGGATGAGATCCGCCCAGGAGACCGGCAGCCTCTCGCGATCGAGCAGGAAATCCTCCAGCACCAGAGCGTCGATCCCCGTCGAGCCGAGGCAGAGGAGGGCATCCACGGGAGAGGCCACGATGGGCTCGCCGCGGACGTTGAAGGAGGTGTTGACCAGCAGGGGGCAGCCGGTGCGCTGCCGGAACGCTTCCAGCAGGGCGGCGAAGCGGGGGGCGACGGCGGGATCGACGGTCTGGGGCCGGGCCGAGCCGTCCACGTGGGTGACGGCCGGCAAGTCGAGAGGCGAGGTCACCTGGCAGGTCTCCAGCATGAAGAGGGAGGGGTGATCGAGAGCGAAGTGTCCTGCCGCGTGATCGGCGAGCACGCTGGGGGCGAATGGCCGGAACGCCTCCCGCTTCTTCACCAGGCGATTGAGCCGGTCGCGCATCCCCGGATCGCGAGGATCGGCCAGCAGGCTGCGTCCGCCGAGCGCCCGGGGTCCGAGCTCCAGGGGACCGTGGAACCAGGCCACGACCCTGCCGGTCTCCAGGCGATCCACCACCGCATTGAGCAGGTCTGCTTCACGGTCGCGGAAATCGAGCGTGTCTAGGCCCGAGGCGTCGAGCAGGCCGGCGATCTCGTCCACCTTCCAACTCGGCCCCAGGTAGACGTGCGGCAGAGCCCCGCCCGGCCGCTCGCCCGTGAGCTGGGCGTGGGCCAGAGCGGCGGCACCGAGGCAGCCGCCGGAGTCGCCGGCCGCCGGCTGCACGGACAGCCTGCGGAACGGCCCTTCGCGCCGGATTCGCCCGTTGGCCACGCAGTTGAGAGCCACGCCGCCGGCCATGCAGAGGTCCGGCAGCCCCGTCCGCGCGTGTAGCCAGCGGACCTTCTCCAGGAGGATCTCCTCCAGCACGGCCTGGAGGCTGCGGGCCACGTCCTGGTGGAAGCGGGTGATCTCCGCCTCCCGGGCCCGCGGCGGTTGACCGAAAAGCTCGACCAGGGCGTCCGAATACATCCTCTGGCCGCGGACGAAGTCGAAGTACCGGAGGTCCAGACGATACTGCCCATCGGGACCGGCAGCGACGAGCCGGCGCATCGTCTCCAGATACCGGGGCTCGCCGTAGGGAGCGAGGCCCATCACCTTGTACTCGCCGTCGTTGACCGCGAAGCCGAGGTAGGACGTGAGGGTGGAGTAGAGGAGTCCCAGGGAGTGGGGGAAGGCGACGGACTCGAAGAGGTCGATCCCCCTCCCCTCGGCCCGGCCATAGGTGGTGGTGTCCCACTCACCCACACCGTCGACCGTGAGCACGGCGGCCGCGGGGAAGCCGGAGAAGAAGAAGGCGCTGGCGGCGTGGGAGAGGTGGTGGCGGAAGCAGAGGATGGGACCCTCCCATCCCAGCCCCTCGCGGATCGCCCGCTCCGGCCGTTCCGGATCGAGCAGATTCGCCGACGCCCCGGCCCAGAGCTGGCGGGAGACCTTCGCCACCGGCGACTCGTAGAACGCGACGGCGTCCACGTCCAGCAACCCGATGCCACCCTGCTTCAGGCACCACCGGAACGCCGACACCGGCAGCCGCGGATCGTGCTTGATCCGCGAGAACCGCTCCTCCTCCGCCGCGGCCACGAGATGGCCGTCCTGGAGCAGACAGCAGGCGGATTCATGAAAGAAGGCGGAGAGGCCGAGGATGTTCACGCAGAGGGGATTCTAGATCTCTCCGCCCCCGCCGCCCCCGCGGCCATAATCGCCAGCAGCCCCACGATGGGCAGGTGGTGGCGCGAGCCGCTCTCGAAGACGCTGTCGATGGCCCAGAAGTAGAGGATGACGAGGAGAAAGAGCACCACCTCCTGCCGCTGGTGCCAGGAGACAGTCCGACGGGCGAGGAACGCCGCCAGCACCAGGACCCAGACGGCCCACCACCAGGCGTTTGCCGCCAGCTTCGAGAGGGCGTAGAAGGCGCCGCCCATCCCCAGTCCCCGCTTCAGGGTCTCGTAGACATTGCCCCCGTCGTCGCCCAGGAAGAGGACCTGCTTTTTCAGCGCCAGACGCAGGAACTGGCCTGGATGCTCGCGGATCCACTCCTTGCCCCATTGATAACCCAGCCGGTCGGCGGTGAGCTCGTCGTAGCCCTTCAACGAGCGTTCGCCGTTGGGGATGAAGCCGCCGGTCGCCAGCGGGTTGTTGGAGCGGTAGAAGACGCTGCCGCCGTTGGTGGAGACCAGCACGGGCTGGTGGAGGACGCGGTCGTTGCGCAGCGTCCAGGGCGCGATGACGACCGCCATACCGGCGGCGAGCAGCACCAAGGTGAGGGCGAGGCGCGGCAGGGACGTGCGCCGCAGCAGCTCGAAGACGGGAAAGAGGACGATCATCAGGAGGATCCCAGGCTGGGTGAGAATGCAGAAGCCCAGGGCCAGCCCGGTGCCGAGCGCCGCCGCAGCCCTGCCGGCCGGCGTGCGCGTCTCTCCGATCCGCAGATAGAGGAGGAGGACGGCGGGGAGGAGGAAGACCAGCACCATCTCCTTGCTCGCCACGCCGGCCGCGGCCACCAGGTTCGGCCACAGGGCGAGGAGCAGGGTGGCGAGGCGGGCCGGCCCCTCGCCCAGGAAGCGCCGGGCCAGGGCGAAGACCACCAGCACGGCGCCGGCGAAGAGCAGCAGGTTGGCCACCGTCACTCCCAGGGAGCCCACGCCCAGGACGGCGAAATGGAGCGCCAGCACCAGCGGGTAGCCCGGGGGCCACTCGGCAAAGCCGTTGGCGCTGTGGTAGACCTCGCCGCGGGCGAGGTGGGCTCCAAGCTGGTAGTAGTCCGCGCCGTCTGAGGTGTAGGGGGCGGGGAAGAGGAGGACCCAGGCGATGCGCAGCGCGACTCCCCCTGCAATCACCGCCGCGAGCCAGGTGCGGCGGGGGAGGCGCTCCAGGCGCGCGCTCACCGCCGCCAGCCCTGCCGCGATCCGCTCCCGTCCGGCCAGGACGAGGGCCGCGGCCCCGGCGGCCACGGCGAGCCCGAGGACGATGCCGATCCCCTCCCGTCCCCCCATGGCCAGGTCCCAGGTGAGCTTGGGGACGCAGACGAGGGTTTCCAGGATCACCAGGAGGAAGAGGGAGGCGAGCAGCCGGCGCATCGCCTGCGGGGGAGAAGCAAGGAAAGGGCCAGCCTTGCCTATCTCTTCGCCCGCTTCGTCATTTTCTCGTCCCCCAGGGCGGCGAGGCGGCGGGCGGCGAGGGCGTGGGTGGACATGGCCTCGGTCTCCTGGCTCCCCGATGGGCCCACTCGCTTGTAATAGTCGCGGGCCACGTCGGGCAGGCCGTAGTGCTCGGCCAGACGGCCGAAGACGTACCAGTCGTCTTCTGTGGGATCTCCCCCCGCCCGCGCGTCGACCGACTGGAGGATGAGGCGGTAGGCTTCCGCCGTCTTGCCCATCTCGGCATAGATGGAGGCCAGGGTGTGGAGGTCGGCGGGGTTGCCGTAGCTCGACAGGGTGGCTGCCCGCTGGCCGTACTCGACCGTCTTGTCGTCCACCTGGCCGAGCTCCAGGCGCATCCAGGCGAGCTCGTTGAAGTCGTTCGCCGTGGCGTTGCCGGTGTCCACGATCTGGGTGAACCGCTGCTGGGCGCCGTCGAAGTCCTGGGCGTGGAGGGCCTCGCTGGCCAGCAGGTGGAGGGCCCATAGGTCGTTGGGGGTGCGCGTGAGGCGACTCTGGGCCGCGGCGTGGATCTCGTCCCAGCGGTTCAGGAAGAGGAGGGCCGAGGCGTGGAGCCCCTCGGCGCGCTCGGAGTCCGGCAGGGCTTCGCGCAGCCGCCGCGCGACCTTCTCCATCTCCTCGTGGCGGCCGAGGTTGCCGTAGGCGAGGACGAGGGCCAGGTCGAGGGCGTTGCGCCGCGCGGGACCCCCGGCATCCCCGGCGGCGTCGCGGCAGGTGAGGAGGATGGGCAGCGCCTCCGCGCTCTTCGTCTCCGCGCCCAGCAGGGCGGCGGCGGCGCAGCGGACGTCGTCGGCGCCGGCCTGGGAGCCCTTGCTCCACAGCGCCGGGAAGGGGGCGAAGGGGAGGGGATCGCCGGTGGGGAGCTGCCCCGGTTTGCGGGTCTCCTCGGTGGCCCAGTCGAGCCACTGCCGGGCGCCTTTGAGGTCGCCGCGGCCGGCCCGGCGCAGGGCCTCGGCCGCGAGCAGCTCGGGAGCGCTGCCCAACGCCGCGATGCGCAGCTCACCGTTCTCGCGCACCACGTAGGCACCGAACGAGCGCGCGCTCTCGCCCAGCGTCGAGGTGAAGGTCACCCGATATCCCACGGCGTCGTCGCCCGTCACGGCCTCGCGCATGGCGGAGAGGCCCAGGTCGAGGGCCGTGTCGACCGGCACGTCGCGCAGCGAGCTCTCGCGCGCCAGGGAGAAGACCCGCTCCAGGCTCTCGACCCCCTCCTTGCCGGCCTTGCCCAGCTCCGCCTGCAGCTCGCGCGACAGGAAGGCGGAGAGCCGCTTGGGCTCGAAGTCGCCGCCCAGGAGCGAGAGGAAGAGCTGCTTGACCACGGTCGCCGGCTGGTCGGGCGGGAGCTGGATCTCCTCGTGCCGGCGCGCCCGCTTGAGCAGGTCGGCGAGCGAGAGGAGGGCGGCGGCGTTGGCCGACTGGCGGCCGGCATGGTCGAAGAGGATGGCGGCGTCGGCGTAGCGGCGCACCAGGAGAAGGTTCTGCCCCGCCTGCTGGAGGGCGGTGGCGCGAGCCTTGTCGTCCGCGAGCTTGCGCTCGCCCTCGCGCACCGCGGCCTCGGGGCCATCGATGGCGGCGGTAGCCACCAGGCCGAGGATGGCGCCGGTCTGCGACTCCTTCATCTCCGCGGCCAGCTTCCGGGCCTCGGTGAAGCGGCCGGAGCGCACCAGGGCGAAGAGCAGGTTCTCGTCCATGCTGTGGTTGCTCAGGTCCTGGCGCAGGGCCTGGTACTCGGTGATGGCGCCGGCGAGATCGGCCGCCGTGCCGTAGCGCTGGCCGTGCGCGTCGTGCTCCAGGAGGATGGCGAGGTCGGCGCGGGCGACCTCGTCCTTGGGATCGAGCTCGCGGGCCTTGCGGTAGGCGGCAATGGCGCCGGCGCGATCGAAGCCGTGGCCGAAGCGCCGGCCGAGGTCGTCGTGCTGGAGGATCCAGCCGAGGTCGCGCCAGGCCGGAGCGAACTTCGGCTCGAGCTGGATGGCGAGCCGCGCCTCCCGCCGCGCCGCCTCGCCCATGCCGCCGGCGAGGAGCGCGCGGGCGACGCGCGTGCGGGGGAGGGCCCGCTTGGGAGACAGGGCGGCCAGGCGTTCGAACTCCTCCAGCGCCTCCCGCACCCTCCCGGCGCCCAGGTGGGCCTCGCCCACCTGGTCGAACATCAGCAGCGTCGTCTTCTCCTGCAGGGCCTCGCGCACGCCCTTGCGCACCGCCGCGAACTCCTGCGCCGAGATGCGCCGCTTGCCGGTGTCGAGCCGGAAGGTGGCGGTGACCACGTTGTCGGAGCCGGTGGCATAAGCCTCCGCCAGGGTCACCGTGCCGAATTGCCGCACCCGCGCCGCGGGGAGCGGCTGCGGCACGTAGCCGGCGGGGGGACCACCCGGTAGCGCACCTCGACCTGCAGGGGCCGGCTGAAGACGTAGTCGCCCTGCCGCGGCTCCGGCGGGTCGCCGCTCGTCTCATCGCCGCCATCGTCCTCGCCGATGAGCTCGTCGGGCAGCCGCCTGAGCAGCAGCGCCGGGTTCATTCCCACGGCGGCGTTGCGGACGTCGGTGAAGCCGCGGCGGGCGTTCTTGAGCTCCACCCGCACGTGCAGCGGCGTCGCGAGGTCGGTGGCCTTGGAGTGCTCCAGGGCCGCCACGTCCTCGGCGAGGTAGTAGACGGCGGCGTACTCCTTCATGGCGCTCTTGAGCGACGCCTCGTCCTGCTGGGCATAGAAGGCCCGCAGGGCGCGCTCGGAGGCGCCGAAGTACTCGCTGGTCTCGACCACGCGCGCCGGCCCGAGGTCGGCGAGGAAGAGCTCGCGGGTCTCCACCTCGCGGTTCTCGGCCGAAGGGGCCTCGGGCGTGCGCGTCAGGCCGCTGGCCGTGGGGCTCGCGATCAGCGCCAGGCGCCCCTGGTCGGCCACCGGCAGCTCGCCCGCCCGGGCGTAGCGGTCGGTGGGATCGATCCACAGGGCCGGCGTGCCGGGCACCACCACGATGGCGTGATTGAAGGTGCCGAGGCCGGGCAGCGACCCCTCGACGTCGGCCTCGTCCTCGCCGGCGTTGAGCAGGGCCACGTAGGCCGGGATGTCCGCGGCGCGCAGCAGGGCGGTGAGCAGCACGGCCTTGTCTTTGCAGTCGCCGAAGCGGCGGCGCAGGGTCTCCGCCGGCTTCCTGGGCATCAGCCCGCCCTCGCCCAGCTCGACGCCCGTATAGCGCACCTCCTCGCCCAGCCGCGCCAGGTAGAGGTTGATGAGGTCGAGCTGCGACGGCGCGGCATCCCTGGCCGCCGCTGCTCCCGCCGTTGCCGAGCGCAGGAAGGTCGAGAGGTCGGCGCCGCGGATCGTCTGGTCCACGATCGCCGAGTAGCGGCGGGCGAGGTCCGCCCAGGAGCGGCCGGTGGAGAAGGCGATGTAGGCGCTGCGGGGGACGTCGGAGGGGAGGCCCGCTTCCGGGTCGTCCGCCGGCTCCAGGTCGCGCGCTTCGAAGCTGCCACCCGGCGCCGTCCGCCGGCCACCGTCTCCCTGGGCTGCGCGCCGGGGAGCTCGCGCACCACCCAGCGCAGAGGGGTGGCTTCCGGCGCCTCCAGCGCCACCCGGGCGTGGAGCACGGGCACGCCGAGATCGAGGTTGTGGAAGCGCACTACGCCGCCGTCGAAGAAGGCGGACTCGTCGCGCACCGTCACCTGCTGCTCCACGATCGCCCCCGGCCGGGTGGCCGGCAGCGGCGCCCGCAGCACCCGCCCGTCCTCGAACATGTCGGGCGAGTCCGAGGCATTGGCGTTCTCGGTGATGGTCGCCGGATCGATGAGGTGCTCGGCGCCGTCCGGCGTGATGACCCGCGCCCGGATCTCCGGCCGAGTCTGGTGCCAGGGCGCCCAGTCCTCCTCGACCGTGGACCAGCTCTCGTGCGCTCCGGCGGTCAGGATCTTGTAGACGAGGCGCTGGGTGAAGGTCTCGCGCCCGGCTGCGTCGAAGCTGTAGAAGGCCTCGGAGAGGAGCACGACCACGTCCTCGCCCTCGGGGGAGGGGACCTTGGCCGCGGCACGGGCGATGGCCGCCGGATCGGCGGCGAACGGCGCGCCCGCCCACGGCTCCACCGGCACGGGAGGCGGAGGCGCTGATTTCGCGCCGGCCGCCGGCGGCAGCAGCAGGGCCACGGCGAGCAGCGCGCCGACCAGGGAAGTCACAGCTTTACAAGGGGAGGAGGACAGACGGGTGAGTCGAATGCGGGACATCGCGTCTCCTGGCCAGGCGGTCCAGAACGGGCTCGGGAACCTTGCATGGGATTTTAGCATGGGGTTTCAAGCCCCGGCTTTGGAAGCGTGTAGAATCAGCCCCCCTGGACGAGAGTGCCACGCCGGCCCGATCCGTTTCCCTGGAGCCAACCCATGATCTCCAACCGCTTCTCCCTCCGTGTCCTCGGGCCTGTGTTGCTAGCTCTTTTCGCCGCTGTACCGGGCACGGCCACCACTTACGTGCCGATGACCGACGAGGCGCTGGTCGACCAGGCGCCGGCTGCCGCGGTGGTGCGGATCGTCGGGGTCGACCCGCAAGCGGGCGCGCGGGACCATACCGTCTGGGCCACCGAGTACAACGCCCAGGTGGAGCAGGGACTGAAGGGAGGATTGCCGAAGGGCGCTGTCCTGCGGCTGCGCGTGCCGGGCGGTATTGGACCGAACGGCACAGGGCCGGACGGCCTGGCGTTGCGCATCGACGGCGCTCCCCGCTTCGCCGTGGGCGAGCGGGCCCTGCTCCTCTTGGAGCCGATCGCGGGCGGCACCTTCCGCCCGGTCCAGCTCTTCCTCGGCGCGTTTCACGAGGTGGCCGGCGAGGGCCGGCGGTTCGCCGTCCGCGATCTGTCGCAGGTGAGAGCGGTGGTGCCCTCCCGGCCGGACGGCCTGCGCGACTTCGACGCCTTTGCCCGCTGGATCGCCGGCCGCGCCGCGGGCGAGGAGCGGAGGGCCGACTATCGGGTGGAAGACAAGCAGGTGGACGACAAGTTCACCCTTTTCGCCGACCGCAACGATCACTTCCACCTGCGCTGGTTCGTCTTCGACGACGGCGGCCACGTGGACTGGAAGGCTTTCGCCACCGGCCAGAAGGGGGTGCCCGGCGGTGGCTACAGCCAGTTCCAGACCGGCCTCGGGGTGTGGAACGCCGAGCCCCAGACCCCCATCGACTACCGCTACGCCGGCACCACCACCTCGTCCTCGGCCCTCGACCAGACGGACGGTGTCAACGCCATCATCTTCAACGATCCGAACCACCTGGTGCCGGACTTCAACTGCGCCAGCGGCGGCGTGCTGGCCCTCGGCGGTCCGTTCTACGCCATCGCCACCACCGGCTTCCGCGGCGAGCCGTTCCACCGCATCGTGGAAGCCGACATCATCGTCAACGACGGTCTGGAGTGCTTCTTCGCCCAGAGCACCAACGCGGCCAAGGTCGCCGAGGAGATCTTCGGCCACGAGCTCGGCCACACGCTCGGCCTCGGCCATTCCTGCGGCGACGGCAGCAGCCCGGCGTGCGCCGGCAACCCGGCCTTCGACGCGGCTCTGATGCGCGCCTTCGTCCACGACGACGGCCGCGGCGCCCGGCTGGGGGCCGACGATCAGGCGGGCCTGCGCACCCTCTACGGCCCGGCCCCGGCGCCGGCAGCTCCCCGAGACCTCGTGGCCGAAGCGGTCTCGCCCACCGAGGTGAGGCTCACCTGGATCGACGCGTCGCCGGATGAGACCGAATTCCGTATCGAGGCCCGGCTCCTGGCGGGCGACTTCGCCGAAGTGGGCACCGTGCCCGCCGAGACCACCACCACCGTCCTTCACGGGCTGCGCCCGGCCACGGCCTACGTCTTCCGCGTGCGGGCCGTGCGCTCGGGCGGGGTCTCGGACCCCTCCGACGAGGCGACCGCGGCGACCGACGCCCTGCCCGGCCCCTGCGTGAGCGACGCCACCACCGTCTGCCTCGGCGGCCGCTTCCTGGCGAGCGTGACCTGGGAGGTGCCCGGCGACAGCTCCGGCCCCGGCCAGGTGATGCCGGTCGCCGCCGCCGACTCAGGGCTGTTCTGGTTCTTCGGCCCGGACAACCTGGAGCTGCTGGTCAAGGTGCTCGACGGCTGCGCCGTCAACCACCACGTCTGGGTCTACACCGGTCCCGCCACCGACGTGCAGCACACCCTGACGGTGATCGACACGCAGACGAGCAAGGTCCGCGTCTACTTCAATCCGTCGGGGACCGCGGGCGTCGTCCGGACGGACGTCGAAGCCTTCGCCTGTCCTTGAGGGCAGAACGATAGGAGTGCCCCTACCCATAGCGTCGATCATCTGCTATCTTTTAGAGTCCTGACAAGGGAGGCGTCCGTCTTTGTCGCTGCACGGCCAGAGACCTACCGCCCTCGAGCACCGTGACGAGCCGGCGAGGGGTCGGCTGAAGGAAGGAAGATAGACAGGTATAAGGCCGCGTCAGGCCAGGAGCGACAGAGAATGGGAAAGAAGCTCTTCGTAGGAAACCTCAACTTCAAGACCACGGACGACGACCTGCGCACGCTGTTTGGCCAGGCCGGGACCATCGCGTCGGCGACGGTGATGATGGACCGGGCCACGGGCCGCTCGCGCGGTTTCGGGTTCGTCGAGATGGGCAGCGACGAGGAGGCCGAGAAGGCGATCAAGGAGTTCAACGGCTATGAGTTCCAGGGCCGTGCCTTGAACGTCAACGAGGCCCGCGAGCGCACGCCCGGCGGCGGTGGTGGCGGACCCCGCGGCGGTGGTTATGGTGGGGGTGGTTACGGGGGTGGCGGTGGCCGGGGCGGTTACGGCGGCGGCGGTGGGGACCGCGGCGGTGGCGGTGGTTATGAAGGTGGTGGCTACGGCGGCGGCCGCGACTTCAATTTCGGTGGCGGCGGCGGCTCTGAGGACAGCAGCGGCTTCGGCGGCGGCTTCAACCGCGGCAACTTCAAGCCCCGAAAAGAGGGTGGCAGCCGGCGCGGCCTGCGGGCCAAGAAGCGCAGCCTCTGAAGCCTAGCTAGCGTGTCACCGTGAGCTGCACGCCTTCGCCGCTCCATGCCCGGTTGTTCTCCAGGTAGGCGTCCGCGGGATCGCGCAGGACGAACGCGAAGGCGTAGGTGCCGGGTGGCACCTTGCGGGGCAGGACGACCGGACCGATCTCCACGTTCCGGGCGTCTCCCGGATGCAGCGTCAGCCGGACCTGGACGCGCTTCAAGAGGATGGCGCCCGCGAGGCTGAAGCGCTGGGGCACCAGGTAGGCTTCCACCGTCGGTTTCACCAGGTTGACAGACCCAGGATTCTCGATCTTCACCGGACCGAGGATGAAGCGTCCGCCGGCCCGGACCGATGCGACTGACGGGCGGGCCGGGAAGTAGAACGGAGTCAATTCGCTCGGCCTCACGACGTAGCCGCTGATCTGGCCGTCACGCACCGTGACGCCGGGATAGGTGGAACGGGCGGCGGCAGCGTCCACGCCGAGGAGGACCGCCAGCCGGAACTCCTGGGCCCGCAGGTTCTGCACCGAATCCCGGGACACCACGGGGAAGTCGAAGGGCGTGAAAAGGTCCAGCAGGCCCTGATAGCCCCAGGCGCTCCCCAACTCGTGGAGAAGGGCGTCCCGGAACGGCAGGGGGCCGCCCTGCCGGGCGGTTTCCGCGTCGTCCAGGCTCCACGACTGCGCCGGATTGAAGGCGATGTCGGCCTCCACGATATGGCCGTCCTGGATACGCCAGGCGGCGATCGAGATGGCGAGGGCGCTGCCCCAGCCCCGGCCCAGCCCCCGCGTCAACGCGGCCTCGTCGGGGAAGCCGGCGACGTCGAAGACGCCGTTGCCGAAAGACCAGGACGGGGTGGGCGCGGACGCGACCTCGAAGAGGTCTCCGGCGTGGCGGTTCCACTTCGCCATCTCCTGCTCGTCGACGCCTTCGAAGGGCGTACCGGGCAGGAGGGTGTTGAACACGATGGGGAGGACCGCAGCATCGCGCACGATGGGCTCGCCGCCGGGTTCCTTGCTCCCGGCCGCGATGTCCACGGTCCCGAGCGGCTCGGGGCTGGTTTCCACTCCGGCGACGAGCCGGCGCACGGAGCGGAGGAAGTCGTCGAGCTCCATCGGCCGACCGCTGACCGGGGAGACCACGACTGCTCCTCCGCGGCCCCGCCCTACCCAGCGTTTGCCTTCCGCCCCGGCGATCTCCCGGAAGACCCCCTGCCAGCCGCCGGTCACCGGCGCCACGCTGGGGCGGCCGGGGTGGTCGAGGAAGAGGAGATAGCGGGCACCCTTCGTGAGCGGGGTCGAGATGCAGGTGCCGTGGGTCTCGCCACCCACGGTGCCGCCCGGGATGGTCAGGGTGAGCAACTCGGGAGCCGCTCCCTTGAGCCGGTCTTCGACTCTGAGCGAGTAGTCGGTGACGATGAGCGAGCGCTCCGCGTTCCACCGGCTCCGGGCCTCCTCGACCACCGCCAGCACGGCGTCGGTCGAGCCGGCCGCCAACTGACGGTCGGTGAGCGGCAGCATGTGAGCGGACGTGGCACGGGATGCGAGGAGAGGGATCAGGACTGCGACCGGCAACAACCGAGCCTTCCAGATGGGCATCGTTCTTCCTCCCATGTGCCTCAATTATCGCATCAATACAGGTCGAATAGGAGGATCCGGCCTTCGAGGGGCCCATTCATCACCGGCATCCGCCGGCGGGGGCGCAGGCCGATGTGCTTGCCGCGGTCCTCGCCGCCCGCGAGCACGGCGGCCTTCCATCCCTTGTAGCGCTGCTTGAGGAGGTCGCCCAGGGCGCGCCAGCGGTCGGGATCGGTGCCCAGGCGCTCGCCGTGGGGCGGGTTGACGAGCACGAGGCCGGGGCCGGGGGGCGGCTCGAAGGCGGCGGCGTCGCCGCGGGTCAAGGTGGCGCGGTCCAGGAGGTTGGCCTGCTCCAGGTTGGCCCGGGCGCCGCGCAGGGCTTCGGCGGACTCGTCGTTGCCGTGGACGCGGACCTCGGGGCCCGGCGTGGGGACCGGCTCCTGGAGGATGGCGGTGAAAGCGGCAGGGTCGTAGCCCGGGAGGCGCTCGAAAGCCCAGTGGCGGCGCAGCCGGCCGGGGGGCCAGCCGAGGGCGAACCAGGCGGCTTCCACCAGCAGGGTGCCGGAGCCGCACATGGGATCGACCACCGGGCCGCAGCCGTCCCAGCCCGCGGCCAGGACGCAGGCGGCGGCGAGCTGCTCGCGCACCGGCGCGGCGGTGGTGACGGCGCGGTAACCGCGGCGGTCCAGGGGCTCGCCCGAGGTGTCGAGCAGCAGGGTGGCGCGGTCGCGCGCCAGGCGCAGGCGAAGCTGGAGGTCCGGATCGTCGCGGTCTACGTCCGAGCGCCGGCCCCAGCGGTCGCGCTGGCCGTCCACCAGACCGTCCTTCAGGGAGAGGGCTGCCCAGCGGGTGTCGCGCACGGCCGAGGCCGTCGTGGTCGCCTGGACGACGAAGCTGCGGTCGGGGTGGAGGAGGGCGGGGACGTCGAGGCTCCCGCGGCGCACCCGGACGGGGGAGCGACCCCCTACCAGGGCGCGGGCACCCGCGGCGAGGGCCGGGCCATCCGGCGCGTCCCAGGAGCCGAGCTCCACGAGAATCCGGTTGGCCGTGCGCAGCCGCCAGTTGGCGCGCCAGCAGTCTTCCCAGGTGCCGGTGAAGGCCACAGCCCCCCGCTGGCGCTCGACCTCCCGCGCGTCGAGGACGCGCAGCTCCCCTTCCAGGATCTCCTCCAGGCCGAGGACGCAGGTGGCGATCAGCCGCAATCTCTACGAGCCGCCCGTCCGCGCCCATCTCGCGCCGTGGCTCAGCCCCTCGTCCTTCTCGCCGCCCGACCGGGTGATGCTGGTGCCGTTCAGGCGGTCGTCGCCCAACCGGTTATAGAGAGCGGTGGCGCGTTCGAGCGAGCTGGCGGCCTTGCCGTACTCCCCCAGATCACAGAGTAGGTTGGTGAGGGCGTGCAGCAGGTTCGCTTCCTCCTGCAGGTCGCAGGTGCCCATCTCCAACTGGATGCGGGCCTGGCTGAAGGCGAGACGGGCGCCGGCGAGGTCGCCGACGGTGCGCCGGGCATCGCCCAGGGCGGACAGGGCGGCCGTCTTGAAGTCGGCCACCCGCTCCTCGCCGTAGATCCGGGGGTCCAGACGCTCGGCCACGGCCACGGCCAGCTCGGCAAGCTGCATGGCCGCGGCGGTGTCCTCCGACACGGCCTCGCGGCTCTTCTCCAGCAGCCGGTCGAAGAGGCCCCAGTGGTGCAGGCGCTCGTCATTGCGCACCATCACCAGGCGCCGGGCCGGGGGGTGCCCCTCCAGCGCGAGCCACTGGCTGGCGGCCAGGACCTGTTCGCGCCGGACCCGGTCGTGGGCCTCGGCCAGCACGGTCTGCGTGCGATTGAAGGCTTCGTCGTAACGGGCGCCTATGCCGGCGGGCCGGCTGCGGCGCACGGCGCTCTTCTCCTGGCCGTCAGGGTAGGAAGCGGGCGTACCCGCCAGCATGCGTCGAATCACACTCCGGGAATCGTCCCGTGACAGCTCTCGCGTGAGCAGGCGGTCCAGGTCACGCGGGGAAACCCTCTCATCCTCGTAGTCCACGATGCCCTCCTGGGATACGTCATTTCATCGTCCTCATATGTACTAGTTGCCGCTGAGCCCCAAAAGGTGACAAACCCGCGCAAGAAAAGTACGCGCGTGGCGGACCGGTTCCAAAGGGGTGAAATTTTGTCACCTGTTTTCGACTGACAGCGTCACCCCCCGCCCCTATCCTCGCCCTCGTGTCGATCGTGCTGGAGGACCTGACCAAGCGCTACGCCGGCCACCCGGTGGTCAACGGCGTCTCCCTGACGGTGGAGGACGGCGAGCTGTTCGTGCTGCTCGGCTCCTCGGGCAGCGGCAAGAGCACGCTGCTGCGGATGATCGCCGGCCTCTCCGAGGTGGACGCCGGCCGGGTGGTGCTCCACGGCCGCGACGTCACCGACCTGCCACCGGCGAAGCGCGGGGTGGGCTTCGTCTTCCAGAGCTACGCCCTGTTCCCCAGCCTGTCAGTGGCGGAGAACGTGGAGTTCGCCCTGGCGGTGCGGGGCGCGGCCCGGGAGGCGCGGCGCCGGCGGCGGGACGAATTGCTGGAGCTGGTGGGGCTCGCGGGCCTCGGCGGCCGCATGCCGCGCCAGCTCTCCGGCGGCCAGCAGCAGCGGGTGGCCCTCGCCCGGGCCCTCGCCCACCAGCCCGAGGTGCTGCTGCTCGACGAGCCGTTCGGCGCCTTGGACGCCAAGGTGCGCGCGGACCTGCGGCGCACCATCCGGGAGATCCAGCGCGAGCTCAGGATCACCACCCTGTTCGTCACCCACGACCAGGAGGAGGCCTTCGAGCTGGCGGACCGGCTGGCCGTGCTCTCCTTCGGCCGCCTGCTGGAGGCCGGGCCGCCGGAGGAGCTCTACCTGCGGCCGGAGACGGAGCTCGTGGCCACCTTCCTGGGCACCGCCAACCTGCTGGTGGGGGAGGCCACGGCCGGCGGCGTGCGGGTGGGGCCGGTGCATTTTCCGCTGGGCACCCAGGCAGAGCCTGAGGACACCGCCCGCCGCGTGCAGGTGCTCTTCCGGCCGGAGGACGTGGCGGTGCGCGACTCGGCTCAGGACGCTTCCTTCCCTGTTCTCGGCCAGGCCGTGGTGGACCAGCGCGCGTTCGTGGGCTCCTTCGAGCGGCTGCGCCTGCGGTTGCCGGCCCTCCCCGGGGTGCGGGCCATCGCGCCGGTCGCCCCCTTCGGCAGCGACTCGATCTGGATCGAGGCCACCCGTTCCCAGGACCAGGCGCGGCGCTTCCCCCTGCAGCCGGGCGACTCCACCTGGGTGGGGGTGCGGCGGGTGCACGCCCTCGTCCACCCTGGCATGCGCTTCCTGCTGCTGACCGACGGCGGCACCTCCTCGCGCGGGGCCCTCGCCCTGGGCGGCGAGCTGGCCCGGCTCGCCCACGCCCGGGTGACGATCCTGGCCCCCGGCTCCGAGCCGGGGGAGGAGGTCGACCGCCGCCTCCAGGAGGCCCGGGAGCGGCTCGGCTCTGGCGTGGCGAGCCTGGAGAGCCGGGCAAGCGGCGAAGCGCCCGCAACGGCCTTGGCCGAAGAGACCTTGCGCCGGCCGTGCGACCTGGTAGTGCTGGGTGCCGCGCCGCGCGACGGTGTCAAGCTCGCCACGCTCGCGGAAGCTGCGCTCTCCGCCGGCCAGCATCACCTCCTGCTGGTGCCTTCCGAGACGCCGGCCCGGGCTCCCGAGCGCTGGCTGATCTGCGTTGCCGTGGGCGAGCCGGGCAAGGAGGACGTCTCTTTTGCCGGCCGCCTGGCCCGTCACTTGCGGGCTGAGATCACCATCCTCACCGTGCTCCCCGAGGCCGCGCGCCAGGACGGCGCCGCCCAGGCCGCGGCCGAGCGCTTCCTCGCCGGCAGCGCCCGCACCCTCGCCCGCATGGAGGTAGCCGTCGCCACCCGCATCCGCTACGGCGGGGTGCGGGAGGAGATCCTGGCCCAGCTCCGCGACGGCGGGCACGACCTGCTGGTCCTGGGCTCGCCGCTGCCCGGCCGGGATGGCGAGATCGAGATCAAGGGAGTCGTGGGCCGGCTGCTGCCGGAGATCCCCGTGCCGCTCCTCATCGTACGTTCAACGTCCTTTCCCAATCCCATCAGGAGTCAGCCATGAGGCATGTCCGTTTCTGGCTGAGCTGCGCGCTGCTGCTGGTCCTGCCGGCGGTGGCGCGGGCTCAGGAGCCGCAGCAGGAGCCGCAGGATCAGCCCCAGACGCCCAAGACGGTCGACGAAAAGCTCGAGGAGTTGGACCAGAAGATCCGCGTCCTCGACCGCAAGATCGAGATCGACAAGGAGGCCGCCGCCGAGAAGGCGAAGACCGCCGCCTCGACGACGATCGACAAGACCGGCTTCACCTTCAAGTCCGCCGACGGCGCCTACCAGCTCAAGATCCGCGGCTACGTGCAGCTCGACAGCCGCTTCTTCTTGGACGACGACCAGAAGCCGGCCATCGACACCTTCACCCTGCGCCGCGTGCGTCCCATCTTCGAGGGCACGCTGGCGAAGATCTTCGACTTCCGCATCATGCCGGACTTCGGCGGCGGCACGACCGTGCTCCAGGACGCCTACATGGAAGCGAGATTCAACCCCGCCTTCCGCGTCCGCGCCGGCAAGTTCAAGCCGCCGGTGGGCCTCGAGCGGCTGCAGTCGGCCGTCGACCTCCTGTTCGTCGAGCGCGCGCTGCCCACCAACCTGGTGCCCAACCGCGACCTCGGGGTGCAGATCTCCGGCGACTTCGCTGGCGGTGCCATCAGCTACCAGGCGGGGGTGTTCAACGGCGTGGTGGACGGCGGCAACGGCGACGGCGACACCAACGACGAGAAGGACGTGGCCGGCCCGCCTCTTCTTCCAGCCGTTCGTCGCCGGCACGGGCCCGTTCAAGAGCCTCGGCTTCGGCGTCGCCGGCTCTTCCGGCAACCAGTCGGGTACGGCCGCGGCGCCCGGCCTGCCGTCCTACCGCTCGCCCGGGCAGCAGACGGTCTTCTCCTACCGCAGCGGACGGCACGGCCCCCAACACCACCGTCGCCGACGGCAGCCACGTCCGCATCGTGCCCCAGGCCTACCTCTACAGCGGTCCCTTCGGCGTGCTGGCCGAGTACGCGACGTCGCGCCAGGACGTGGCGCGGGGCGCCGTCAGCGAGACCCTGGACCACCGCTCCTGGCAGGTGGCGGCGTCGTGGGTGATCGCCGGCGGCGAGCCCACCTACCGCGCGGTCAATCCCAAGACGGGGTTCGACCTCGCCGCCCACACCTGGGGCGCCTTCGAGATCAAGGTGCGCTGGAACCGGCTCGACATCGACGACGCCACCTTCCCCCTGTTCGCCAACCCGGCCTCCGCCATCCGCTCCGAGCAGGCCCTGGGCGCGGGTCTCAACTGGTACCTCAACCGGAACGTGCGGCTGCTCTTCGACTATGAGCGGACGAAGTTCGACGGCGGCGCGGCCGACTGGCGACCGCGAGGATGAAAAGATTTTCTTCAGCCGCTTCCAGATCCAGTTTTAGGAAAGGAACGCGACCCTCATGAGAACACGATTCCTCTTTCCTCTACTCGTCCTGATCCTGGCCCTGGCCGCTCCCGCGGCGGCCCAGACAGGGAATCAGATCAAGCTGCTCAACGTCTCCTACGATCCCACCCGCGAGCTCTACCAGGACTTCAACGCCGCCTTCGCCAAGTACTGGAAGGGCAAGACCGGGCAGACCGTCACCGTCCAGCAGTCGCACGGCGGCTCGGGCAAGCAGGCGCGGTCGGTGATCGACGGCCTGGAGGCCGACGTCGTGACCCTGGCCCTGGCCTACGACGTCGACGCCATCGCCAAGTCCGGCCTGCTGCCCAAGACTGGCAGGCGCGGCTGCCCAACAACAGCTCGCCCTACACCTCGACCATCGTCTTCCTGGTGCGCAAGGGGAACCCGAAGAAGATCAAGGACTGGGACGACCTGGTGCGGCCGGGCGTGTCGGTGATCACGCCCAATCCCAAGACCTCGGGCGGCGCGCGCTGGAACTACCTGGCGGCCTGGGGCTACGCGCTTGAAGCAAGTACGGCAGCGAGGCCAAGGCCAGGGATTTCGTCGCCCGCCTCTACAAGAACGTGCCCATGCTCGACACCGGCGCCCGCGGCTCGACCGTGACCTTCGTCGAGCGCGGCATCGGCGACGTGCTGATCGCCTGGGAGAACGAGGCGCTGCTGGCGGTGCGGGAGCTGGGCGGGAAGGGCGAGTTCGAGGTCGTGGCGCCGTCGGTCACCATCCTCGCCGAGCCGCCGGTGGCGGTGGTGGACAAAGTGGCCAACAAGCACAAGACCGCGGCCGTGGCCTAGGCCTACCTCGAATACCTCTACACCCCCGAGGGGCAGGAGATCGCCGCCAAGCACTACTACCGGCCGCGCAACGAGGCCGTGGCGGCCAAGTACGCCAAGCAGTTCCCGCAGGTGAAGCTCTTCACCATCGACGAGGTCTTCGGCGGCTGGACCAAGGCGCAGAAGACCCACTTCGACGACGGCGGCGTCTTCGACCAGATCTACGGAGCGGGGCGGTAGGTGAGCCGGCACCTGCGCGGCGGGAAGCCCCCTGCCCGGGTTCGGTCTGGCGCTGGGCTTCACGCTGCTCTACCTCAGCCTGATGGTGCTCATCCCGCTGTCCACCGTCTTCCTGAAGACGGCGACGCTCTCCTGGAGCCAGTTCCTGGAGACGGTGACCGGTCCCCGGGCCCTGGCCGCCTACCGGCTGAGCCTGGGGGCGTCGTTCCTCGCCGCCGCCCTCAACGTCTGTCTTCGGCCTGCTCGTGGCCTGGGTGCTCGAGCGCTACAGCTTCCCCGGGCGGCGGCTGGTCGACGCCCTGGTGGACCTGCCGTTCGCCCTGCCCACGGCCGTGGCCGGCATCGCGCTCGCCACCGTCTACGCCAGGAACGGCTGGATGGGCCGCTGGCTCGAGCCCCTGGGGATCGAGGTCGCCTACAAGCCCCTCGGGGTGGTGGTGGCCCTCACCTTCATCGGCCTGCCCTTCGTGGTGCGCACGGTGCAGCCGGTGCTGGCCGACCTCGACTCGGAGGTGGAGGAGGCGGCGGCGAGCCTGGGCGCCAGCCGCTGGCAGACCTTCCGGCGGGTGATCCTGCCCGAGCTGGTGCCGGCCGCGGTCACGGGCTTCGTGCTGGCCTTCGCCCGCGCCCTGGGCGAGTACGGCTCGGTGATCTTCATCGCCGGCAACATGCCCATGCGCTCGGAGATCACGCCGCTGCTCATCATGATCAAGCTGGAGCAGTACGACTACGCCGGGCGCCACGGCCATCGCCATGGTGTTCCTCCTCGTCTCGTTCTCGCTGTTGCTGCTGATCAACTTCCTCGCCTGGTGGCGCAACCGCCGGCTGCGGGCTCTGGAGGGCGCATGAACGCAGCGAGCAGCGATCGCCCGCGGGCCTTGAACCGAGCCGCGGTGGGTGCGCTGGCTGCTGATCGGCGTGGCCCTGGCCTTCCTGGGCTTCTTCCTGTTCGTGCCCCTGGTCCTGGTCTTCTCCGAGGCGTTCGAAGGACGGCTTCGCCGACCTATCTTGCCGCCCTCAAGCGAGCCGGATGGCGATGGCGGCCGTGCGCCTGACGCTGCTGGTGGCCGCTGATCGCCGTGCCCGTCAACCTCCTCTTCGGCCTCGCCGCGGCGTGGGCCATCGCCAAGTTCCGCTTCCGCGGCAAGAACCTGCTGATCACCCTGATCGACCTGCCGTTCACCGTCTCGCCGGTGATCTCGGGCATGATCTTCGTGCTGCTCTTCGGGGCCCACGGCTTCTTCGGACCCTGGCTCCAGGCGCACGACATCAAGATCATCTTCGCCGTGCCGGGCATCGTGCTGGCCACGATGTTCGTGACCTCGCCCATGGTGGCGCGCGAGCTGATCCCGCTGATGCAGGCCCAGGGCAGCGACGAAGAGGAGGCGGCCCTGACCCTGGGCGCGAGCGGCTGGCAGACCTTCTTCCGGGTGAGCCTGCCGAAGATCCGCTGGGGCCTGCTCTACGGCGTGGTGCTCTGCAACGCCCGGGCGATGGGCGAGTTCGGCGCCGTGTCGGTGGTCTCCGGTCACATCCGGGGCGAGACCAACACCATGCCCCTGCACGTCGAGATCCTCTACAACGAGTACCAGTTCTCCGCCGCCTTCGCCGTGGCCTCGCTGCTCGCCCTGCTGGCCCTGGTGACGCTGGCGATCAAGAGCGTGATCGAGTGGCGGACGGGGAGATAATCGGGGGCCATGCGCCGCCTCTCCCTCAGCACCCTCCTGATCGGCCTCAACGCCGGCCTCGTGCTCGTGGCCGTGGTGGCGGTGGCGTTCGCAGCCGTGGGGCTCCTGGAGCGGTTCGCCGACGAGCAGGCGCTGGCACGGGTCAACCTGGCGGGGATGAGCGCCGAGGAGGCGGTCGAGCGGTCGGCGCGGGACGTGGCGACCTCGGCCCACCTGCTGGCCGAGCGGCCCACGGTGAAGCGGCTGCTGGGCGAGGGGGACGCCGCCGGCCTCACGGCGTTCCTCGATCGCTTCCGTACCACCAGCCACCTTTCGGGCGTGGTGATCTTCAATGGTGGCCGAATCTTCGCTGCGGGCGGCGCACCCCTTCCCTGGGAGGAGATCGCCGGCCGCGCCGGCCGCGAGGGGATCTCGACCCTCATCCGCCTGCCGGACGGCTCGCTGGTGCTGGCCGCGGCCTCCCCGCTCGCCAGCGCGCCGGAGTCCTCGGCCGCCGCGGCCCTGGTGCTCGACGCGCCGTTCGTCCGCCAGACCGGGGCGCAGGTGGGGCTGCCGGTGGCGATCCTCGATCGCGAACGGGCTCTCGGCGATCCGGACGATCCCCGCATGCCCTTGCGCGCCGAGGTGCTGGCCACGGGTGAGCCGGGCTCGGCGCTGCTCAAGAAGGCGGACCGCTACCTCTCCGTCCGGCCCCTGCGCACGCCCGCGGGTGAGGTGGCAGCGCTGGTGGAGACTGGACTGCCGTGGGATTCGGTCGCGGCCTCCCTTGCCCGGCTGGTGCGCACCCTGCTCCTGCTGGCGCTGCTGGTGGCGGCCGTCGCGACCGTTTCGGGATGGGCCATCAGCCGGCGGCTCACCCGGCCGGTCGAGGCCTTGACCGCGGCCGCGGCCCGCATCGGCCGCGGCGACCTCTCGACGCCGGCTCCCCGGGCTCCCGGTGCCGAGCTCGGGACGCTCGCCGCCACCATGGAGGAGATGCGCCGCCGGCTGCTCCAGCTCACCTCCGAGCTGCGCCGCCGCCAGGCCGAGGGCGAGGCCATCCTCACCGGCATTACCGAAGGGGTGTACAGCGTCGACCGCGACCGCCGCATCCGCTACTTGAACCCGCAGGCCGCGGCACTGCTGGGCATTCGGCGCGAGGAGGCCCTGGGCCGCTTCTGCGGCGACGTGCTCAATCCCCGAGGCAAGGACGGCGTGCGCCCCTGCGAGGAGAGCTGCCCCATCGTCCACGCCCGCTTCCGCGGCGGCGCCAGCGCCACCGAGTCCTTGCAGCTCGCGGACGGCAGCCGGCGCGCCGTGGTCATCGCCAGCGCCCCGCCGGCCGAGGAGCAGCAGTTCCAGGTGCTGCGCGACGAGACCGACGTCGAGGCCGCCCGCCGCGCAGCGCGACGCCGTGCTGGCCAACATCTCGCACGAGTTCCGCACCCCGCTCTCGGCGCAACTCGCCTCCATCGAGCTGCTGCGCGACCGGCTCCTCCAGTCCCCTGGCGGCCTCGAAAACGAGACGCGGGACCTCGTCCTGTCGCTGGAGCGGGGGAGCCTGCGCCTGACGCAGCTCATCGACAACCTGCTCGAAAGCGTGCGCATCGAGTCCGGGCAGGACGGCCTCCGCAATCGGCCCGTGGCCTTGGACGAGGTGATCGAGGAGGCGGTGGAGATGACGGCGCCCCTCCTCGCCCAGCGCGGCCAGACGATCGAGGTGGACCTCCCCTACCCGCTGCCGCCGCTCTACGGCGACGCGCCGCGGCTCACCCAGGTGTTCGTGAACCTGCTGGCCAACGCCAACAAATTCGCCCCTGCGGACTCGGCGGTCCACGTCGGCGGTAGGGTGGAGGACGGGGCGATCTGTCTCTGGGTGGAGGACGAAGGGCCTGGGTTCCCCGCCGAATCGGGGGCAGGGCCCTGTTCGACCGCTTCGTGCGCCGCACCGGCGAAGGCGAAGAGCCGGAGACGGGCGGCATGGGGCTGGGCCTGTGGATCGTGCGCTCCATCCTGGAGCGGCACGGCGGAACCGTGGAGGCCGGGCCGGGGAGCGGCGGCAGAGGGACCCGCATGCGGATCGTCCTTCCCAGCTCGCGCCCGCGGACGGCGGAGGGCACGGCGGCGTGAAGATCCTGGTGGTGGACGACGATCTGGAGCTCGCCGGGCTGATCGGCTATGCCCTGCGTCAGGCGGGCTATCTGGTGGTGGACGCCGCGGACGGCCCCTCGGCCCTGGCCGCCTTCGAGCGCGAGGCGCCGTCGCTGGTGATCCTCGACGTCAATCTGCCGCGCCTCTCGGGCCTCGAGGTCTGCCGCCAGATCCGCGCCGGCGGCTCCGCCGATTCCCATCATGATGCTGACCGTGCGCAACGCCGAGGAGGACCAGGTCCAGGCCCTGGACCTGGGAGCCGACGACTACCTGACCAAGCCCTTCAGCCCCCGCACCCTGCTCGCCCGCGTGCGCGCCCTGCTGCGGCGCGGCGAGGGGTGGAGAAGCCGGCGCCGCTCGCGGCGGGAGACCTGACGCTGGACCTCGATACGTCGGCGGTGTCCGTGGGGGGAGGCGAGCCGGTGCGTCTGACGCGGCTGGAGCTGCGGCTGCTCCAGATCCTCCTCGCCAACGCCGGCCACACCCTGCCAGCCGAACGGCTGCTCGGCCACGTCTGGGGCTCCCGCGGCGCGGGCGACCGCCAGCTCCTGAAACAGCTCGTCCACCGCCTGCGCCAGAAGATCGAAGCCGACGCCGGCGAGCCTCGCTATCTGGTGACGGTCTCCGGCGTGGGCTACAGCCTGCGGCCTACGGGCCTGCAGCCTACGGGCATCGACAGCGATTAGCCAGGGCTCACCGCGACCGGCCCGCGGCCGGCGAGACGCTCATGGAGCCGCCAGGCTCGCTCGAAGGCCCGCTCCAGCACCTTGTTGTAGAGCGCTTCGGCGACCGGCGGCTGAAACGGACCGGGCTCCTGGCTTCGCGCAGCCTGCGCCAGGAGACGGCGGACGATCCCTTTGCGCTCGTTGACTCTAAGATGTCCCTCGGCCAGCCTTTCAACGTCGGCCCGGGTCACGGGTTGCTGGACTCCCTCCTGCATGTTCATCCCTCCCGCTCCTGGACCGGCACGTCGTGTCGTGCCGATCCATTCCCGGGTGGCCTAAGCATGAAACATGCCGGGCCGCGGGTCCGGCGTCCACCACCGCCGTGGCCCCGGCAAGGAATGCAGGGATGATCCGCAGCACGTCCTCCCGGTCCACGGCCCGCACCCGTTGCTCCCACTCCTCCTGCGAGAGGAGCCGCCCCTGCTCGATCCACTCGCGGGCGTGGAAGGCGGACATCTCCTCGTCGCTCTGGGGCGCCGTGAGCCGGCGGCCGATGAGGTGCGCCCGCGCCTCCTCGATCTCTGCTTCGGCCGGCGGATGGACCCGCAGATCGTCCATGAGGTTCCGGAAATGGTCCCGGGTGGCCGCCAGCCGCTCGGGATTGACGCCTAGGGTCATGGAGATCCACGCCCCCTGCCCGTCGGAGTGGACGCGGGCGTCGATGAAGTAAACGAGGCCCCGCCGGGCGATCAGCTCCTTGCCCAGCCGCCCCTCGTAGTCGTGGGCCATCACGTAGAGCAGGAGGCGCCAGGCGAGGAAGTCCGGGTCCCGCGGACCGGGCATGGGCACGGCGTAGCCGAGCTGCGACTGGGCTCTGCCTGGCAGGGAGACGATCGCCTCGGGTTTCTTGACGATCAGCGTCGGGGCGGGGCTCCTCCCCACGCGGGCGAGGTTTGCGAAGGCGCGTTCCAGGACGGCGAGAGCCTGATCCTCCTGGAGATCGCCCACCGCCACCACCACCGGCGGCGTCCGCGCCCCCAGCCGCCGGGAGCTTGCGCCCAGCAGGCCGCGGAGGGTCTGCCCCAGGCGTGTCTCTGGATCTGCGGAGAGGGTCTCGGGTTTCGCATTGCGCAGCCCCGCCAACGCCTTGCGAGCCCGGGCCGCAGTCCTCGCCAACTCGCCCGCTTTGAAATACCAACTGAGCGAGGTGTGGCGCCAGACCGGCTCGTCCGGCGTCATTTCGGCGTCCTCTAGCCCCGCCGTCGTCACGGTGTTGGACGGGACGAGCACGCGCAGAGACCCACCAGGAATACGGGGCATCCGCCGCACGACGAGCGCCACGCCATTGGCGAGGACTTTCACCTGGGGCTCACCAGCGGGTCCGGCGGGAGGAGCGGGGACCGATTTCACGACAGGCTCCATCTTCTTCGCTGTCCCGGACATCCCCGATACCGGGCCGGGCAGGAACCAGCCGACCGTGCGCTGCCACGGCTGGAGATGGGAGGCCGCGACCCGCCGCAGGTCCTCGGGCGAGACCGCGGCCAGGCGTGCGGGGAGGCTCGTGAGCACGTCGAAGGCTCCAGCGCCCTCGAAGAAGGCCATCTGGTGGGCGGCGTCCTCCGAGGTCTCCTCGTCGAGCGCGAGCTGAGCGAGGAGATCGCGACGTGCCCGCTCCAGCTCCGTCCTCGGAACGGCGCGCCGGCGGAGGAGGGCGATCCGGCGCTCGATCTCCTCTTCGACTCTGCCTGGACTCTGGCCCACGATGCTGAAGACGTAGGGCTGAGCCGTGGGAGCCAGGAACGTGGCGATCGACGGCGCCGCTCCACGGAGGCGTGTGCCGGGCTGGGCAGGATAGGGCGCTTCGTCCTGTTGGAAATTGATGCCCGGCGAGCCGGCGAGCACGGCCTGGAGGAGGAGGAAGGCGGGGAATTCGGGATCGGTGACGGCCGGAGCCCGGTAGGAGATCTGGAAGGAGCGCTCTTCCGGCCGCTCCCCGGACGATCACCCGCCGCTCTCCCCGCTGCGGCGGCTCGACCGTACGGGGGAGGGGAGCCGCCTCGCCGCCCGGGAGCCCGCCGAAGACGCGCCGCACCCGCGCCAGAACGTCCTCCGGATCGACGGCGCCCGCGATCGCCAGGACCGCGTTGGCCGGCGTGTAGTAGCGGTGATAGAAGTCCGCGACCTCCTCGTGGGTGAGCCCCTCCACGTCGCTCGTCCAACCGATCACGTTGTTGCGGTACGGATGCTCCACGAACGACGCGGCTACCACGGCGTCGTTGAGCACGCTCGCCGGGATCGTTCTCGTAGCCATGGAGCTCCGTCAGCACGGCGCCCCGCTCGGCTTCCAGCTCCGCGGCCGGGAGGAGCAGCCGGGCCATGCGGTCCGCCTCGATGGCGAGCACGAGGTCCAGCTTGCTCGGCCGGCACGGTCTCGAAGTACGTCGTCTGGTCGATCCAGGTGTAGGCGTGCCACTCGCCGCCCACGGCGTAGATGCGGCTGGCGAGCTCCGTGTCCGGAAAGTGCTCGCTGGCGCGGAAAGCCATGTGCTCCACGAAGTGGGCGAGGCCCGTGGCCCCCGAGCTCTCGGTGCGGCCGCCCACGCGGTAGAGCATCTGCACGCTGACCACGGGGCGGGTGCGGTCCTCCAGCACCCTCACCGTGAGGCCGTTGGGGAGGCGCTCGACCACGGCCCCGGCGAGGCGCGAGGCGGCTGGAAAGCTGGAACCAGGGACGTGAGGGACGACAGGGACGGCAGAGACAACAGGATCTCCTTCCCGGCCTCGTCTCTCAGAGTTCTGGTGTCTCTGGAGTCTCTGCTGTCCCTGATGTCTCTCCAGCTTTTCCGCTGCCCAGGCTCCCAGAGGAGCCGTAGCCAGGAGCCAGGCAGCAAAGCCGAGCGCGGCGAGCCGGCGCTGAGGTGTCATGGGAGCGCAGAGTACACCAGCGCTGGTATCCTTATTGCGCTGGTATCTTTCTTGCGGAGGAAGCTCGGCCATGGAGATCCTTCCCGCTCCTCACGCCACGCACCCCGGGCTGCTGATCGCCATCGGCGGCGCCGAGGACAAGACCCGCGAGCGCGTCATCCTCAACTACTTCCTGGAGTCGGCGGGCGGCGCCGATGCCAGCCTCGTGGTGCTCGCCACCGCCTCCGAGATGCCCGAGACGGGCGAGCGCTACGCCGACCTCTTCCTGGCGCTGCGGGCCGAGAACGTCGAGGTGCTGAAGATCGAGACTCGCACCGATGCCGTCGAGGCCGGGCCCGAGGCCCACGACCTCCTGGAGTACGCCACTGGCCTCTTCATTACCGGCGGCAGCCAGCTCAAGCTCTCTTCGGCCCTGGGCGGCACCGAGATCGCGGACACCATCCGCCGCCGCCACGCCGCCGGCATGGTGGTGGCCGGTACCAGCGCCGGCGCCGCGCTTCTCTCCGAGCACATGATCGCCTTGGGCGAGAGCGGGTCCACGCCGCGCCGCCGCCTCGTCCATCTCGCCAAGGGGCTGGGGCTCGCGCCGGACCTCATCATCGACCAGCACTTCCGGCGCCGCGACCGCCTCGGCCGCCTGCTGACGGCGCTTTCTTACAACCCGGCTCCCCTGGGGCTCGGCATCGACGAGGACACGGCCGCCATCATCAGCGGCAGCGGCGAGATCTCCGTCCTCGGCGCCGGTGCGGTGATGGTGGTGGACGCCTCCCAGATGCGCTTCACCGACAGCCACGCCATCCACCGCGGCCAGCCGGTCGCCATGATGGGCCTGAAGCTCGACTTCCTTACGACCGGCTGCCGCTACGACCTCCATCGCCGGCTCGGGATCGCGCCGCCCCCCATGATCCATCTTGCCGATCCCATGGAGCGCCGGGCCCCGCTGCGCCCCCCGGTCCACACCGAGGAGGTGGCGGTCGGCTCGGAGGATGGAGGAGAGTAGAGCCCCAGAGCCCCTTTCCCTGGCACACCGATTGCTCATGAATCAATACGTGAATCGAGCCAGAGCTCTCTCTGCCACTCTCCTTCCGGAGGCCCGTTCACGTCATGAAAGTCCTCGAGACCCGGGTTTATCGCGGTCCCAACCTCTACGCCCCCTGGCCGGTCATCCGCCTGCGGCTTGACCTCGGCGAGCTGGAGTGGTTCCCCACCACCCGGCTGCCGGGCTTCGCCGACCGGCTGGTGGAGCTTATCCCCTCGCTCTTCGAGCACACCTGCTCCTTCGGCGAGCCCGGCGGCTTCGTGCGCCGGATGAAGGAGGACGAAGGCACCTGGCTGGGGCACGTCCTGGAGCACGTGGCCATCGAGTTCCAGTGCCTGGCGGGCACGCCTGTCACCTTCGGCAAGACGCGCGGCCGCGGCCTGCCGCCGGGGCAGTACCACGTCGTCTACAGCTACGGAGAGGAAGCCGTGGGCGTGGCCGCGGGGCAGCTCGCCCTGCGCCTCATCCACCATCTCCTCCCGCCGGAACGGAGCGCGCACGATCTCACGCCGCTCGACTTTGAGGCCGAGCTCGCGGCGCTGACGCAGTTGGCGCGGAGCCACGCGCTGGAGCCCTCGACGGCCGCCCTGGTCGCAGCCGCCGAAAAGCGGGGCATCCCCTGGCTCCGCCTGGACGACCGGTCGCTGGTGCAGCTCGGCCACGGCAAGCACCAGCGACGCATCGATTCCACCCTCCCCAGCACGACGAGCCACATCGCCGTCGAGATCACCTCAGACCCGCGGCTGACCCGGCGCATCCTGGATCAGCTCGGCCTGCCCATGCTTCGGGAGACGGACGCGACCCCGCCGGCCGGCCATGACTATCGCATCCTGGTGGTCGGCGGCCGGGTGGTGGCCGTGGCAGAGCGAAGCGCTGGCGCCGTCATCGATCGGACGGACGGCATTCACGAGGACAACCGCGCCATGGCCGAGCGCTCCGCCTCCGCCCTCGGCCTCGACGTGGCCGGCATCGACTTCGTCTCGCCCGACGTCTCGCGCAGCTTCCGCGACGTGGGCGGGGTGATCATGGCAGTCGATGCGGCTCCGGATCTGGGCCTGCACTCCGAGGACGTGGCCGGCCCGGTGATCGACCAGCTCTTCCCGCCGGGCGCTCCGTCGCGCATCCCCATTGCGGCCATCACCGGCACCAACGGCAAGACCACGACGACGCGGATGGTGGAGCATATCTTGAAGCTCGCCGGCCACACGGTGGGGATGGCCACCACGGACGGCGTCTACATCGACGGCAAGCTCACGGTTCGCGGCGACATGACGGGACCGTTCTCCAGCCAGCTCGTGCTGCGCGATCCCTCCGTGGACGCCGCCGTGCTGGAGACGGCCCGCGGCGGCATCGTCCGCTCCGGGCTCGGCTGGCGGCGGTGCAACGTCGGCGCCGTGCTCAACGTCGCTTCGGACCATCTGGGGATGGGAGGCATCAAGAGCCTCGACGACCTCGCCGCCATCAAGCAGGTGGTCGTCGAGGTGGCCGAGGACGCCTGCGTGCTCAATGCCGACGACGAGCGGGTGGTCCGCATGGCCGAGCACAGTCCCGCCAAGCCCATCTGGGTGACGATGGACCCCGGCAACGAGCGGGTACGGCGCCACGTCCGCCGTGGCGGACGGGCCGTGACGCTGGAGCCGGGGATCAACGGCCGTCTCCTCGTCCTCTATCGCGGGGAGGAGCAGGTCCCCTTGCTCTGGGCGCGGCAGATCCCTGCCGCGCTGGAGGGCCATGCCCACCACAACATCCAGAACGCCATGTTCGCCGCCGCCGTCGCCGCGGGCCTGGGCGATCGAGCCGTCGAATTCATCCGGCAGGGTCTGCGTACCTTCGAGACCGACTTCGCCCAGGCTCCCGGTCGGCTCAACTTCTACGACGAGCACCCCTTCCGGGTGCTGCTCGACTACGCTCACAATGCCCATGGCATGGAGGCGGTGGCGCGCACCGTGCGTGAGTTGGACGTGCCCGGCCGCCGCATCGGCGTGATCGCTGCGCCCGGCGATCGCCGCGACGAGGACGTCCTGGCCCTGGCTGCCGCTGCATCCACCGCTTTCGACCTCTTCTTCCTGCGCGAGGACGACAACCTCCGGGGACGTCGCCCAGGCGAAGTGGGAGAGCTCCTGCGCCGTGGCCTCCTCGATGCGGGCGTACCCGGCGAGCGCATCGTCCCCGAGCGTCTACAGCGAAGAGGAGTCGGTCCTCAAATCCCTGGATAGCCGCCCACGTGGGAGACCTGGTGGTCATCTTCGGCGACAAGCTCTCCCGCTGCTGGGACCTCATCGTGAGCTTCAATAAGGAGGCGATAGAGGAGGATGATTTGATGGCCTACCGGCAGCATCGCCGGGCGGCCGGCTGATTTCAGTCGCCTCTTGAATAGGTCAAAACCCCCCTCACAAACCCGTATCCGGCGGGCACTTGCAAGATTGGCGCTGCGTTTTACGTCTTTTATGGGGTGGAGGGGAGCGCCGATGGCCGGCGATCTCGGCTCCGGGATCGCCCATGGCCACCCAGCACGACAGGATCTTCAAGCAACTGTTGCGCGTCTACCTCGCAGACTTTCTGCGCTTGGTTGCGCCGGAGGTGCTGGAACAGTTGGACCTGTACTCGCCCGAGTTTCTGGACAAGGAGCTCTTCGCCGGAGGCCCGGACGGCCGCCGGCGCGAGCCAGACCTACTCGTCCGCGTCCGCAGCCATGACGGAAGCCCGCTCCTGATCCACGTCGAGATCGAAGCGCGGGCCAGCCAGGGAATGCGAGGCCGCCTATGGCGCTACCGCAACCAGATCCAGGTCCGGTACGAAGCGCCGGTGCTGCCGATCGTGGTCTACCTCAAACGGGGACGCCCCGGTGTCTGCCTGGAGACGTGGGACAGCGCCCTCGGCCCGGCGTTTCCGGAGCTCCACTACATCTCTTTCGGCCTTGCCGGCTGCCGTGCCGAAGAGTACCTGGCCCGTTCCGAGCCCCTGGCCTGGGCATTCGCTGCTCTGATGGACCCAGGTCCCTGGAGCCACGCCGAGCTGAAGATGGCCTGCCTGCGCCGGATTGCGAGGCTGAGAGGACGGGGCGATGCCTACCTGCTTGCAGACTGCGTGGAAATTTATCTAGAATTGGATACGAGGGAGGTCGCGGAGTTTGAAGAGCTTCACTCCCGAAGACAGAACAAGGAGATGCGAGCCATGGCAATGACGTGGTCGGAGAAGATCAGGGCCAGCGCCCAGAAGGACCTCCTTCTGGTTCAGCTTACCGAGCGGTTTGGACCTCTTCCGGACGGCGCCCGGCGCCAAGTGGAGGAGGTCAACTCGTTCCAGCGTCTCACCCGGCTCGCCAAGCGGCTTCTCACTGCTGGTTCTCTTGAGGAATTGGGCCTCGCCTGATCTCGCAGCGCTGCCATCGAGCCGTCCAGATTTCAGTCTCTTCTTGAATAGGCCAAAACCCCCCTCACAAACCCGTATCCGGTGGGCACTTGCAAGATTGGCGCAGCGTTTTACGTCTTTTATAGGGTGGAGGGGGAGCGCCGGTGGACGGCGATCTCGGCTCCGGGATCGCCCATGGCCACCCAACACGACAGGATCTTCAAGCAACTGCTGCGCGTCTACCTCGCAGACTTTCTGCGCCTGGTCGCGCCGGAGGTGCTGGAACAGTTGGACCTGTCCTCGCCCGAGTTTCTGGATAAGGAGCTCTTCGCCGGAGGGCCGGACGGCCGCCGGCGCGAGCCGGACCTGCTCGTCCGCGTCCGCACCCACGACGGCAGCCCTCTCCTGATCCACGTCGAGATCGAAGCGCGGGCAAGCCAGGGAATGCGGGGCCGCCTCTGGAGCTACCGCAATCACATCCAGGCCCGGTATGACACGCCGGTGCTGACGATCGTGGTCTACCTGAAAAGAGGGCGTCCCGGCGTCTGCCTGGAGACCTGGAAGAGCCCCCTCGGACCGGCTTTTCCGGAGCTCCACTACATCTCTTTCGGCCTCGCTGGCTGCCGTGCCGAGGAGTACCTGGCCCGCCCCGAGCCCCTGGCCTGGGCTCTCGCCGCCCTGATGGACCCGGGCTCCTTGAGCCGCGCCGAGCTGAAGATGGCCTGCCTGCGTCGGATCGCGGGGCTGAGAGGGGCGGATCGATCCCTTCCTGCTTGTCAACTGCGTCGAAAACTATCTACAATTAGAGCCGCGGGAGGTTGCGGAGTTCGAAGTACTTCACTCCCGAAAACAGAACAAGGAGATGCGAGCCATGGCCATGTTGTGGTCAGAGAAGCTGGAGGAGAAGGGGCGGGAAGAAGGCGTTCGGCAGATCCTCCTCCTGTTGCTCACGGAGCGATTTGGGCCTCTTCCGGAGAGCACCCGTTGCCAAGTGAAGGAGATCAACTCGTTCCAGCGCCTCACCCGGCTCGCCAAGCGGGTGCTGACCGCCCACTCTCTCGAGGAGATGGGCCTCGCCTGATCGTAGGCGCCGGCTCAAGATTCCCCCCCTGACATGGCCATGACGTGGTCGGAGAAACTGGAGGCAGAAGGGCAGAAGAAGGAGTGCGGGAGATGCTGCTGGCCGAGCTCACCGAGCGATTTGGTCCTCTCCCCGAAAATGCCCGGCATCAGGTAGAGGCGATCGACTCGATGACAGCGGTTGACCCGCCTTGCCAGGAAGGTTCTCACCGCCGGCTCTCTCGAGGAGCTGGGCCTCGCCTAGTCTTCCGACAGCGGCTCCCCGGCCCTCCATCCCCCTTCCCGCAACCGGTCGAGCAGGGCGAGCACCTCGTCCCTCTGGGTGTGGGTGAGGAGGATCAGCAGATCCCCCGGCCTTGCCCAGGTGAGGGCCTTCCGGATTCCTTCCAGCTCCGTGCCCGTCATGACGATGCTCCCGGGCGCCGCTCCGAGGCGCAGGAGCTCGTCGCGCAGCACGGCGGGGACCTCTCCCGGCTCCCGGCCGCGCAACATCTCCGGCAGCTCCTTGACGACGACCTGATCCGGCCCGAGGCGCCAAGCGGTGCGCACCAGGTCACGGATGGCCTCGTCGCTCCGGTCTCCGGCTTGGCCCAGGACGAGGAGCCGGCGTTCCCCCGGGAGGTTTCCTACCAGCTCCACGAGGGCCGCCATGCCGTGGGGGTTGTGGGCGTAGTCGAGCAGGATATGAGCGCCGCCCAGCTCGATCAGCACGGCGCGGCCGAGGTTGCTCTTGAGGCTCCGCAGACCGGCCGCGATGGCCTCGACCGGCAGCCCGGCCGCGGCGGCGAGACCGATCGCGCCCAAGGCGTTGGCCACGTTGTGGCGGGCGGCGCCTCCCAGGGTCACCGGGATCTCGTCGATGCGCACCACGGCCTCTCGCTGACCCTTGCGGGCGAGCACGAGGAGATCATCTTCCAGAAAGCAAGCGTCGCCTCCGCTGGCGAGGTGGGCGAGGATCCGCGGGCTCGCGGCATCGAGGCTGAACCAGGTGATCGGCTGGGAGATCTTGCCGGCCGCGGCCACCAGCTCCGGATCGTCGGCGTTGAGCACGATCCTCCCTCCCGGCCGCACGGCGCGGGCGATCACCAGCTTGGCCTCGGTCAGCGCCGGGAGGTCCACGATCCCGAATTCCCCCAGGTGGTCCGCGGCGATGTTGGTCACCAGGGCGGCCTCCGCCCGGGTCACGGCGAGCCCCCGGCGGAGCATGCCGCCCCGAGCCGTCTCCAGGATGGCAATCTCCACCCGCGGGTCGCGCAGCAGGGTGCGGGCGCCGCCGGGGCCGGAGTAGTCCCCGCGGTCCACGACCTCGCCGCCCACTTCGATGTGATCCGTGGAGGTGCTCCCCGGCACTCTGCCGGCCGCGGCGGCGATGGCGGCGAGGAGGCGCACGGTCGTGGTCTTGCCGTTCGTCCCCGTCACCAGGAGCACCGGGACGTCGTGGACGGCCCGCCAGTCGATCGACGCGGGAGCGGGCAGCGCATCCGTGGGCCAGGTGCTCGAGCCCGTGCCCAGACCCACCGAAACCCGCTGGTCGTCCCACAGGAAGGAGACCCCATGCTCCGCGGCGGCGTCGCGCAGGGCGAGCAGAGCCGGGTTCGCCTCCCCGGCGATCCTCGCCCGCAGCCTCGCTGCCGCTTCCGCCGGGTCCGGCGCGATCCCTCCCGTCACCGCCGCCTCGGCCGCGGCCCAGGCCCACTCGTTGACCTCCGTGGCAGGGTAGAGGGAATCGATCGGCGCCGAGATCGCGAGGCTCGCGCCGCCCGGGAAGCGTCGCACGGCGATCTCCTCGTCTCCCCAGCCCACGGCCTGCAGCATGTACCGCACGGTCTCCTGCCAGGCCGCCACCGCCGTCTCCGCCTCCTCGGGCGGGAGCGACACCTCCAGCACCGCCCCCGCCCGGTCGAGGAGGAGGTTGGGGCCCGTCAGCCGTCGTGAGTCGAGGAGCTGCATGCGAAGTCTTGGTATATCCTGGGCGCCCAGAAAGCGAGGGAGAAGAGTAGCAGAGGAAGTGTCACCCAACGAGGACGCTCATCATCCTCTCCCCGGGTCGTTCTCCCCTCGCTTCCCCTCTTGAGAGCCCCCGGCATCTCCCTTGCTTTGCGGCAGACCTTCAGGTGCTGTCAGGCCGCTCAAGAAAGGGAGGATGGGATGAAGAGCTTCGCGACCCTGTCGCTTGCCGCGATACTCGCCACGGTACTCGCCGCAATAATGGCCGCTCCGGCGCTCGCCGCCCAGTCGGCTCCGCAGGCCCAGGTCTCGTTCGGCGAGTCGATCGACGTCCGGGTGGTCAACGTCGAAGCGGTGGTCACCGACCGCCAGGGCAAGCGGGCTCCGGGCCTCACGGCCGCGGACTTCCGGCTGCTGGTGGACGGCCGCGAGATGCCCATCGACTACTTCACCGAGGTCCGGAGCGGCGAGGTGGCGGCGCCCACAGCCGGAGCTCCGGCTCCCGCCACCGCCGCAGGGCCCGGCGAGGCCGTGGGCACCAACTACCTGGTGTACATCGACGACCAGTTCTCGATCCCGGCGCCGCGCAACAGGGTGCTGCAGCGGCTGGCCGCCGACCTCGGCCGGATGGGTCCCCAGGACAGCATGGCCATCCTCTCCTTCAACGGCATCAAGCTCCTGCGGCTGAGCGACTGGACCGGCGACCGGCAGGCCCTGGCGCGAGCCTTCGCCAAGGCCGAGGAGACCCCCGCCTTCGGCATCGCGATGCGGGCCGCGCAGGAATCTGACAATTACACCGGGGGGTGCCTGCTGAACCCGAAGTCCGAGGCGGCGGCCATGTGGATGGGCTCGGGGATGGAGCTCGGGATGCGGGCCCTGGTGGCGGCGATGCGCGGCACTCTCGCCCCGCCGGGCCGCAAGGTGCTGCTGTTCCTGAACGGCGGCTGGTCGCTCCCCGATCCGCCGCAGGAGTCGAGTGGAGCGCCCAGCGCCATCGATTTCCCGGAGGCCGAAAAGGTCTTCGCTCCGGTCTACGAGACCGCGAACCTTCTCGGCTATACCCTCTATCCCATCCAGGTCCACGGCATGCTGTTTTCGGACTCGCTATGGAACGAGGCCAGGGTCCCGATCCCCATGCAGCACGACTTCGTCCTCTCCAACTTCGAGCAGAGCGAGCAGTACAACCTGGAGGTCATGGCGCGCGAGACCGGCGGCAAGGCGCTCCTCAACTCGGCGAAGCTGGATGCCTTCTCGCGAGTGACGGCGGACACCAGCTCCTACTACTGGCTCGGCTTCACTCCCGAGTGGCGGGCCGACGGCAGCCGGCACGCCATCAAAGTCGAGGTGCGGCGGCCGGGGTTCGCCGTGCGCTCGCGCACCGGCTTCTCCGACCTGTCGCGGGAGACGGAGGAGCAGGTTCAGGCCGAGAGCATGCTGCTCTTCGGCAGAGCCGAGGTCGAGGCGGCCCTGGTGGTGACCCCGGGCGCCCTGCGCCGGGTGAGCTACCGGCTGCGGGAGCTGCCGGTGACCGTGGAGATCCCGGCCGAAGCCTTCTCGGCGCTACCGGACGAGGCCGGCTGGGCCCTCAACGGCTCGCTCTCCATCGCCGTCCTGTTGAAGGGCTTCGAGACCCCGTACTGGAAGACCCTGCCGGTGCACCTGGAATTGTCCAAGCTCCCGCCAGCGGGCGACAGGGCGCAATGGCAGACCCTGCTCAAGCTCCCCAGGTCCGCCAGCAAGCTCCTCTTCGCCTTGAGCGACGAGCACGGCGGGATCCGCTCCTGGACGCAGCTCGATCTCCAGCACCTCGCTCCGGCGACTCTGGCGACTCCGGCGACTGCGACGAAGGGAGGCAAGGGATGAAACGCTTCGCGATCCTGTTGCTCGCCGGATATCGCCACGATAATGGCGACCCCGGCGCTCACCTCCCAGACGGCGCCGCCGGTCCCAGCCCCGGACAGCTCCTTCGGCGAGTCGATCGACGTCCGGGTGGTCAACGTCGAGGCGGTGGTCACTGACCGCAAGGGGAACCGGGTTCAGGGTCTCACGGCCGCGGACTTCCGGCTGTTGGTGGACGGCCGCGAGGTGCCCATCGACTACTTTACCGAGGTCCAGGGCGGCGAGGCGGCGGCGTCCTCTCCGGCCCAGAAGGAAGGGGCGCCGGCGGCCGCCTCCCCGGTAGAGCCCGGCGAGAAGGTGGGCACCAACTACCTCGTCTTCATCGACGACCAGTTCTCGATCGCCGCGCCGCGGAACCTGGTGCTCCAGCGGCTGGCCGCGGACCTGAAACGGTTGGGTCCCCAGGACCGCATGGCCGTCGTGGCCTTCAACGGCAGCCAGCTCGAGCGCCTGAGCGACTGGACGGCCGACCGCCAGACCCTGGCACAGGCGTTCGCGGCCGGGCAGACGCGCCCCAGCTACGGCATCGAGTACCTCGCCGAGCGGCGTTCGGAGCTCGGCGGCGGCGGCGGCTTCGACTTCGATGTCAGCGCGTCCGCGGCCGTCCATCAGTTCTGGGAGATGGGGATCGGGATGCAGGCCGTGGTGGCGGCCATGCGCGGCACCCCCGCGCCGGCCGGGCGCAAGGTGATGATCCTCTTGAACGGCGGCTGGGGTGTGCCCGACGTGCCGCAGCGACGGCTCGGAGCGCCCAGCGCCGTGGACTTCTTCCAGGCCGAAGAGCTGTTCGCCCCCATTTTCGACACCGCCAACCTGCTCGGCTACACCCTCTACACGGTGGACGTCCAGGGGATGGATCCCGACTCCGTCTGGGCCGATGCCCGCCAGACGGGCCCCGTGGAGCACGCCTTCATCACCAACGCCTCCGAGCGCGGGGTGCACGAGGCCCTGGAGGTCGTGGCGCGGGAGACGGGCGGCAAGGCGATGTTCAACTCGGCGCGGCTGGACGCCCTGGCGCGGGTGGCGGCCGATACGAGCTCCTACTACTGGCTCGGCTTCACCCCGCAGTGGAAGGCCGACGGCAAGCACCACGACGTGCGGCTGGAAGCGCGGCGGACCGGCCTCGCGGTGCGGGCGCGCACGGGCTTCTCCGACCTGTCGCGGGAGGAGGAGGCACAGCTCCAGGCTGCGAGCCAGGTGCTCTACCGTGGCATGGAGGCGACCGCGCCCCTGGCGGTGACCGCCGGCGCCACCCGCCGCAGCGGATGGCGGACCCTGGAGATGCCGCTCGCGGTGGAGATCCCGGTCGCGGCCTTGACGCCGCTGCCCGCCGAAGGCGGCTGGAACCTTGCGGCCAACGTGTCGATCGCGGTCCTGGAGGGGGGGAGCGTGGAGAGCGCGAAGTGGAAGACCCTGCCGGTGCGGATCCACACCGCGGCGCTGCCGGAGGCGGGCGGGAGCCTGCGCTGGCAGACGCTGCTCAAGCTCCACAGCTCCGCGCGGAAGCTCCTCGTCATCCTCGGCGGCGACCGCGGCGAGGTGCTCGGCCGCACCGAGGTCGCCGTCCGGCCGCCGGAGGGAGAATGAAGGTGCATTCCGGATTGTTGTTCCCGTAGAGTGAGAACCCAGGGGGCGGCCCCGCCGGCCGTCCCCGTCATGCCGTGAGCGGAGAAAACCCCATGAGCAAGATCCTTCCGGGCGGCCTGGCCGCCGTGGCGCTCCTGGCCTGCCTGGCGCCCGCTGTCGCCCTTACCCAGCAGCCCCCCGCGAGCCAGCCCAACCAACAACCGGGGAGCATCTTCGGCGAGACGATCGAGGTCCGCGTCGTCAACGTCGAGGTGGTGGTCACCGACAAGCAGGGCAACCGCGTGGCCGGCTTCACCCCCAGCGACTTCCGCCTCAAGGTGGACGGCAAGGTCGTTCCCATCGAGTACTTCAACGAGGTGCGGGGGGGCTCGGCCATCGCTCTCGCCGAAGCCGAGGGCTCCGCGGTCAAGGGGCTGCCGAGCCTGGCGCCGGGCAGCCCGGTGGGCACCAGCTACCTGGTGTTCATCGACAACATGTTCTCGCTGCACACGCGCCGCAACGACGTGCTGCGCGAGCTCAAGGACCAGCTCTCGCTCCTGGGGCCCGAGGACCGCATGGCCATCGTGGCCTTCAACGGCGGCGTCGAGATGCTGTCGAGCTGGTCGAATTCGGCGCGGCAACTGGGCCAGGCCATCGAGAAGGCCATCGGCGAGCCGGCGCAGGGGCTCAACCGGGTGGCCGAGCTGCGCAGCTTCGAGTCGACGCGGCGCCTCACCAGCGGCTCGATGTTCGAGCCGGGCTCCCGCCGGGGCTTCAACCAGCGCCTCGACATCGAGGAGCTGGAGTACGCCCAGCGCCTGGTCTACCAGGTCGAGAGCGCGGTGGCGGGTGCCGCCAGCACCCTACGCGGCTTCGCCTCGCCGCCGGGGCGCAAGGTCATGCTCCTCCTCTCGGGCGGCTGGCCGTACTCACCCGGCGACTACGTGGTGAACAACCCCAACCGGCCGATCATCGAGCGCGACGTGCCGCGCGGCGACGAGATCCTCCGCCCGCTGGCGGACACCGCCAACCGTCTCGGCTACACCATCTACCCGCTCGACGTGCCCGGGGTGGAGAGCGCCGCGGCCGACGCCTCCCTGGCCGGGCCGTCGCCGACCGGGCTCAACATCCGCGAGCAGGAGCACGAGGCCACCCTCATGTGGGTGGCCGAGCAGACCGGCGGCCAGCCGCTCCTCAACTCCCTGGCCCACTCGCCGCTGAGCACGGTGGAGAAGGACACCCGCACCTACTACTGGCTGGGCTTCACCCCCTCCTGGCAGGGCAACGACAGGCGCCATACGGTGCAGGTCGAGGTCACCCATCCGGGGTTCAAGGTGCGCTCACGGGAAGACTTCTTCGACCTGTCGCGCAAGACCGAGACCTCGATGCAGGTGGAGAGCGCCATGCTCTTCGGCGGCGCGGCGGACTCGGCGCCCCTGCCCATGCAGGTGGGCCAGGTCGTGGTCACGGGCCGCAAGGAGATGGAGGTCCCCATCTCGCTCGCCATCCCGGCCGACGCCATCACCTTCGTGCCGCTCAACGGCAAGTACGCGGCCGAGCTGGAGCTGCGGGTCGCGGCCATGGACGGCAACGGCGGCCGGGCGCCCGTGCCGGTGATCCCCATCACCCTCACCGTGGACGCGCCGCCCAAGGCGGGCACCGTCCTCCACTACGACACCAAGCTCAAGCTGCGGCGCATGGCCCACCACCTGGCCGTGGCCGTGTTCGACCCCTTGAGCGGCAAGATCTTGACCGCCCAGACGGACGTGGGGCCGCCGTTGAAGTGAGGGGTGGGTATAATCCTCCGCGGACGAAGTCCAGGAAGAAGAGGTCTATGAGCGCAACGCAGCGTCGTCTCTGGTCAATCTGCCTGCTCCTTGCCCTGGGGAGCGGGATCGGCTCGCAGCTGATCGCGGCCCAAAAGAAACCGGACAAACTGGCCGCTCCCGCTCCTGCGAAGGATGCGAAGGGCACGAAGGATACGAAGGAAAACGACTCGAAGTTCGTCGACGTCGACATCGTCAACGTCAGCGTCGTCAACGTCGACGCCTACGTCACCGACAAGAAGGGCAACCCGGTGACCGGTCTCACCAAGGACGATTTCGAGCTCTTCGAGAACAATCGCCCGGTGCAGATCACCAACTTCTATGCGGTGAAGGGCGGCAAGGCCACGGCCCCCGCCGCGCCGGCCCCGGCGCCGGCCGTTCCGGGCGCCGCCGCCGTCCCGCCGCCGGCCCCTCAGGAGCTGGATACGGAGCGCCCGACCGAGGACCAGCGGCTGCGCCTGGTGATCTACATCGACAACTTCAACCTGCGGCCGTTCAACCGCAACCGCGTCATGCGCGAGCTGCGGGCCTTCATCGGGACGAATCTGCAGAAGAACGACCTCGTCATGCTCGTGACCTACGATCGCGAGCTGCACGTCCGCCACACCTTCACCAGCGATCCGGCCCAGATCGCCTCGATCATGCTCGACATCGAGAAGATCTCGGCCCAGGGCGTGCACGCCGACTCCGAGCGCCGCGATGCCCTCCAGCGCATCAACGACTCGCAGAGCGTGGCCGAGGCCGAGAACGCCGCCCGCACCTACGCCGAATCGACCTACAACGACCTGTCGTTCTCCCTCGACGGGCTGAAGAAGACCGTCGACTCGCTCGCGGGCACGCCGGGGCGCAAGGCCGTGGTCTACGTCAGCGACGGGCTGCCGATGATCGCCGGCCAGGACATCTTCTACGCCGTGCAGAACAAGTACGGCGAGCAGAGCACCAGCATGGTGACGACGCTGGAGTTCGACGTCTCCAAGCGCCTCAACGAGATGGCGGCGCAGGCCAACGCCAACCGCATCACCTTCTACACCATCGACGCCGCGGGCCTGCGCGCCTACGACTCGGTGTCGGCGGAGAACCAGGGCCCCGGGCCCACGGCCCCGGGCTCGTCCCAGCTCATCGACTCGATACGCTTCGCCAACCTGCAGAGCACCCTGCAGTACCTGGCCGAGAAGACGGGCGGCAAGGCCATCATCAACACCAACGTGGTCATGCCGCAGCTCCTGCGCATCGCCAACGACTTCAGCACCTACTACTCGCTGGGCTACACGCCCACCCACTACGGCGACGGCCGCTACTACAAGTTCACCGTCAAGGTGAAGCGCAAGGACCTCCAGGTGCGCCACCGCGAAGGCTACCGCGACAAGAGCACCGACTCGCGGATGAACGACGGCACCATGGCCGCCTTGAACTTCCCCTTCGACGACAATCCGCTGGGCGTGAGCCTGGAGTTCGGCCAGGCCCGGCCGCGCGACGACGGCTTCTACCTCATGCCGGTGATGGTGCGCATCCCCATCGGCAAGCTGGTGCTGTTGCCCCGGGAGCAGTCCGAGGACGCCAAGGTGCGGCTGTTCATCGCCGCCATGGATTCCAACGGCTCGACCTCCGACGTGCAGCAGACGCCGGTGCCCATCAGCATCCCCAAGGGCGAGGTCGCGAACGCGCAGAAGAAGACCTTCGTCTACTCCGTGACCCTGCTGATGCGCGACGGCGACCAGCGGGTCTCCATCGGGGTGCGCGACGACGTCGCCGCCCAGGCCTCGTTCGTCAGCCGCGGCGTTCACGTCGGCCGTTGAATTCAGGAGGAGGGTGGATGGCTGGTTGGATCGATCTGTTCCGCTCGCTCGGTGAATCGCTCCTGGAGGTGCTGCGGGCCGAGGTCGCCACCCTCCAGCAGGACCTGCAGCGCTCGGGCCGCCACTTCGGGGTGGCCCTGGCCCTCTTCGGCGGCGCTCTCTTCCTGCTCTTCTGGCTGGTCGGGCTGCTGCTCTTCACCCTGATCGCCGTGCTCAACGTCTGGCTCGAGCTCTGGGCCGCGGCGCTCCTCGTGCTGCTCCTCTTCGCCATCGGCGTCGCCATCCTGGGCTGGCTGGGGATGCGCCGCATGCGCCAGGTGGAGAACCCCATGGACACCGTGCGCCGGCGGGTGGACGAGCACCTCGACTGGTGGCAAAGCTCGCTCCTCGGCCACGCACGGACGCTGGACGTGGAGCCGTCTGCCATCGCCAATGACGACGATCCCCTGGGGAGGGACCTGCCATGAGCAGCAACAGCCGTCTGGACGAGGCGCGCCGAGAAGCCGAAATCCGCCTGGAAGAAGCCCGCCGCGACGCCGAGACGCGCTTGACCGAAGTCCGATCCGCCCTGGAGACCGAGGTCGGCTTCGCCCCCAAACGGAAGTACCTCCTGATGGCCCTCGCCGCCGGCGCCATGGGCTTCGCCGTGGCCTTGAAGCGAAGGCGGCGCAAGAAGCTCAAGAGCTGAGCTCCGCAATCTCTCCCCTTTTCTCCCGCTGTCGGCGTTTTGTCACACGCGGGAAGCGTTTCGTAATATTCTCCGTAAGCTTTGTAAGCTAGTCTTCACTTAGAGATTCTAGTGCTCCGAAGAGAGACCCTTTTTTCGTGTGAGGGAATGACGTGAAGCATCTGAACCGTGAAGCGAAACCCACCGTGCTGCTCGCGGATGACCATCCCATGGTGCTCGAGGGCTTGAAGAAGCTCCTGGCGCCCAAATTCGACGTGATCGACGAGGTGACCGACGGTCGCGCGCTGCTCGAGGTCGCGGAGAGGCGGCGGCCCGACCTGATCATCACCGACGTCTCGATGCCGGGGATCGACGGCATCGAAGCCACCCGTTGGCTCCAGGCGACGGTCCCTTGGGACCCGGGTCCTCATCCTGAGCGTCCACGCCGAACCCTCCTGGGTGCATGCGGCCTTCGAAGCTGGGGCCTGGGGCTATCTGACCAAGGTCTCCGCTGCCGAGGAGATCGAGATCGCCATCCAGGAGGTGCTCCAGGGCCGCTTCTACGTCAGCCCGCGGGTGGCCCGGGCCGCCATCCGCCCGTCGCTGGAGAGTGTGCCGCAGGAGGCCGTAGAGACCCTCACCCCCCGCGAGCTCGACATCATCCGCCTGCTGGGCGTGGGCCTGGGCAACAAAGAGATCGCCAGCCGGCTGGGCGTGGCGGTGACCACCGTGCGCACCCACTTGAACAGGGTTTACGACAAGCTGGGATCCGCGAGCCGGGTGGAGCTCGCCCTGTACGCTGCGCAGACGGTCGGCGCCGCGATATGAAATGAGCGAGGCCGACTCACGCCAGGTCGCCGGCGAGGAGGCAGCGCGCCGGCGCATCGGCCGGGAGATCCACGACGACTTGAGCCAGCGGCTCGCGGCCCTCGCCTTCGAGGTCCGGAGGGTCCGCACCCAGCTCCCCGAGGCGAGCCCGCAGCGGATCGACCTCGACGGCGTCGGGGCTCACCTGGCGGAGGTGGCCGACGACCTGCGCCACCTGAGCCACGACCTTCACCCCGCGGTCCTCGAGCGCCGCGGCCTCACCGAGGCGCTCCGCGACCACTGTGGGGAGGTCGAGCAGCGGCACGGTCTGCGGGTGGGCTTGAGCCTGCGCGACGAAGCTGGAGATCCTCTGCCGCCGGACTTCGCCCTCGGCCTCTATCGCATCGTCCAAGAGGCCCTGGCGAACACGGTCCGCCACGCGGGAGCGCGCACGGCCCAGGTCACGCTGAGCCTCGCCGGCGGCGTGGCCCACCTGGAGGTGGTCGACGACGGTGCCGGCTTCGATCCCGAGGCGGCGCGTCAGGCCGGCGGTCTGGGGCTCGCCAGCCTGGACGAGCGGGCGCGGCTGTTCGGCGGCCGGTGTCGCATCACGTCGTCCTCGGGCGCCGGCACCCGGATCGAGGTCTCCGTGCCCCTGCCCGTGCCGAGGCCTCACCGGCTGCGCCGCCTGGGGAACCGGGGGCTCCTGATCGCGGCGGCGCTCATGCTCCTGGCGCTCTTGATGGGGCTCGTCGGCTTCTGGCTCCGTAGGGCGGCTCCCGGGCCTCGCAGGTCCGGTGATTCGCCCCGTGGGTCCTGAGGCCAATCACTCTTCAGGGATTCCGGACCTCGATATCCGCCGGGAATCGCGGATCGATCTCGTAGTGGGTGTCGAACTGGCTGCTGAAGCCGGTGACGCTCACCGTCTGCCCAGCCATGAGGCCGCTCAAGTCGATCCCCGTCTGGGTGTTGACGAAGATCTGGAGCTCGCCCGAGCCGTCGTCGACGAAGAACTTGGAGCCGAAGTCGCCGTCGCTCGCCGGCGCCTGGGTGATCGTGCCCACCACGCGGACGATCCTGCCCTCGGTCGCCTCGCCCACGGCGCCGGTGGCGACGAACTCCGGCCGCACCTTGCGACCCGCGCCATGGATGGTGACGTCGGACGGATCGGCCGGCACCAGGATGAGGAGCCCGAAGCTGTCCGTGAGCGTGCCGGTGACGCGCGCCTGCGCGCGGGGAGCCACGCCGAGGTCGGTCTGCAGGCTGACGTAGATGCCGGCGCTCTTGTCCTGAAGGCCGAACCCCTTGTCGAAGAAGCTCGATTCGAACGCGCCGGAGGGCGTCGTCACCGAGCCGTCCACGGTGACCACGGTGCCGAGCGGCAGGCTGCGGGCCTGGGCGATCGAGATCGTGGGCGAAACCGCCTGAGCGGGGATGGCCACGAAGGCGGACAGGGCGACGAGCAGCGCCGCGGTGAGGAAACGAAGGGACTGTCTGGACAGGGTCATGGGACCTTCCTTTCTGTGAAATGAAGCGTTGAACCACCCATATGTATTCAAGCATACCTTGATTTTCAAGAAGAATTTCAAGGCAACTCCCCGACCCACTAGCGTAGTGGCCGGGACCTGCCGTGGGTATCCTCTCTAGGGAGGATCTTTGAGGAGCTTTGCCTCCTCTCCAGAGAGGAGGCGGAGCCTCTCCCACCCAGGTCGCAGAGATTCCCTCCGCGGTCGCAATGACACTCCCCACCACGGTGGAAGCGGCTCAGCGGCGCGGTAACGTTACCGAGTCGTCCAGTAATCTTCCCTGGGCCGCGGTAAGATTCCGTGGCGCAAGATAACGTTCTCAGCGGCACGGTAATGTTACCGAGCCGTCCGGTAATCTTCCCTGGGCCACGGTAAGATTCCGTGGCGCAAGATAACGTTCCCAGCGGCGCGGTAACGTTACCGAGCCGTCCGGTAATCTTCCCTGGGCCGCGGTAAGATTCCGTGGCGCAAGATAACGTTCCCAGCGGCGCGGTAACGTTACCGAGTCGTCCGGTAATCTTCCCTGGGCCGCGGTAAGATTCCGTGGCGCAAGATAACGTTCCCAGCGGCGCGGTAACGTTACCGAGTCGTCCGGTAATCTTCCCTGGGCCGCGGTAAGATTCCGTGGCGCAAGATAACGTTCTCAGCGGCGCGGTAACGTTACCGAGTCGTCCGGTAATCTTCCCTGAGCCGCGGTAAGATTCCGTGGCGCAAGATAACGTTCCCAGCGGCACGGTAACGTTACCGAGTCGTCCGGTAATCTTCCCTGGGCCACGGTAAGATTCCCTGCCGCAAAGTCCCGTTCCCTGCCGCAAAGTAAGATTCCCTGCCGCAAGGTCGCGTTCCCTGCCGCAAGATAACGTTACCGCGTCGTCCTGTCGCCTTCCCTGGGCCGCGGTAAGATTCTGTGGCGCAAGGCAACGTTCTCAGCGGCGCGGTAACGTTCCCGAGTCGCAGTAGGCTCTTCCCTGAGCCAGGGTAGGATTCCCGATCCCAAAGTAGCGTTTTCGGCGGCGAAATAACGTTACTGCGTCACCCTCGCCGCTGTCGAGCAGCGCCAACACCGGTACCAGTCCCGGGCGCGCTCCGCGACTTCGGGAATCTATAGGATCTCCTTCGAGGGCCTCGATCCCCAGGAAAAGCCCCGCCCCGCCGCGTCCATCCTCTCTTGCGACTAGCCTGAAAGGCCGCGAGAGTCCCCGGCTCTGCCGAGGACGCATGGAATTTGACATTTCCCGGGACTTCCATCGTCGAACTGCCTATGGTGAGCCTCAACCCACCAAAGGAAGGTCACGATCGGACACGTGCGAAGATTTGATCCCCTGAGGTGGGAGTGCAAATACCACATTGTGTTCGTCCTGAAGTGTCGCAGGAAGGCGCTATACGGCCATTGCGAGTGCCTGGCCGGGTGCTACCTATTGGCGGCCAGAGGGAAGCCATCGACGACGGTCACCTGATGCCCGATCAGTCCATATCTTTGTCATGCCACCAAGTACTCGGTGTCCAAGTGGTGGGGTTCATCAAGGGCAAGAGCGCCATCCATCTGGCCCGGGCCTAAGGAGAGCGCAAGCGCAACTTTGTGGGGCAGCACTTCTGGCTCGTACTATGCTCGACAGTCGGCCGTGACGCGTCCGTGATTCTGGAATCCATAGGAACCTCCTTTCAGGGCCACGAACATTCCGCGGTTAGCACCCCGCCCTCCGCCGCGTCCAACCTCTCTAGCGACTAGCGTAGTGGTCCGGAACCGCCACGGGTATCCTCTCTAGGGAGGATGCCGGAGTCGCCGGGGGTCATCTCTAGAGAGGATAGACAGGGTGGTAGGGGGCCGCTAAGGTTTGGCGATGTACGGATGAAAGGAGACAGAGCGATGACTTCAGATTCTTGCGGATGGGTGGACAGAGTGATGCGGTATCTCGCCGTGGCGGGATTCGTGGCGTTCACGGCGTGGAGCACGGTGCCAGCGTGGGCGGATGGCGGGCCTGCGCAGCCCTGCCTGGTGATCGACACCGACGCGGGGCTCGACGATTTCCGGGCCGTCGCGGTCTTGCTCCCGCAGCGCGCGCCGCAGGCCGTCGTGGTCACGGAAGGTATTGCCGCGGTACCCGGCGGCAGCACCGCCATGGCGATGTTTCTGGCCAGCGCGCCGTCCTCGGCGCCGGTCATCCCCGGGCTCGCGGCGGCCCATCCGCCGAGCTATGACTGGTTGCCCGACGTGCGGGCGGGGGCCGAACGCCTCAACGGGTTCCTCGCGCAGGCCGTGCCTTTCGCCAAGCGGTCCCAGGACATGACCCGTGCGCTGACGCAGGCCACGCAGCACTGCGACCGCATCGACGTGCTGGTGCTCGGGCCATGGTCATCCTTCGTGCAATACGCCCCGGCGCTGGGATCCAAGATTCAGCGGGTGCTGGCCTCGGGGCGGCCGCTGGCGGAGAACAATCCGGACAACTTCAACTGCGTCTATGACCAGCCGGCGTGTGAGGCGGCGGACCGCTTGTTGCGTGGCCAGCCCGCGAAGGCGTGGGTGGATCTGCCGGCGGATGCCAGCCCCAGCCCGTCCTATGCACCGACCGAAGAGATGATCGGGCGCCTGGCCCAAGCCGGTATGCCCGGCGTGTTGCGTGCCGCGCTCCTGCTCGATCCGAGCCAGTGGCTCGGCACGCGCCTGTGGGACGACACCGCGGCGTTTTATCTGCTGGAGCCGCAGGATTTCGCCCTCAACGGCGCCCATTTCGAGCCCGCCATCAACGAGGAAACCTTGCGCCGGCGCCTGGTCAAAGCCATCAACGCTACGCCGCAGTAAGGACATCAAGGACTGCAGGGACAGCAAGGACGATAAATACCTGTCTCGGCGCCATGGTTCACGTTCTTGATGTCCTTGTCGTCCTTGCTGTCCTTTACGTCCTTGCTTCGAGGATCGATGCCGGAGCGGCCTCCTCCCGAAAGAAGAGGCCGCGTGGTCAACCTGCGCTGGTGACGAGCTACGGCAGCGTCGAGTTGTACAGCGCGCCCTGATCGACCGGGCCGCCGTGGCCCTGGTCATGGGGTACGCCGACCGTCACGGAGCCCGTGCAGCTCCCGCTGGCGCCGGTGGCGGTGAAGGAGATGTGGTAGACGCGGCCGTCGCCATTGCCGTCCCGCTCGGATCGCACCGTGGGGGTCGAGGTGCCGACGCCCGTGGCGTCCGGGCCGGTGTTGCCGCTGCCCGGGCTGTGGACCGGCTCGTCCTGGAAGATGCTGGTCACCGAGACCGTCAACGCGCCGCCGGCCGGATCGACGATGCCCGAAATCTGGATGGGCACGAGCTTGTGGTTGGGTGGCCAGAGCAGGTTCGGGCTCGCCGTGGCGTTCGAGCAGTCTGGCGGGGGGAGGCCTGCGCGTGCGTGATGGCGACGCCAATGGGAGAAGGGCCCGCAGGGATGGTTGACGACCACCGTGTTGGTCGCCGTGGCGATGAGCGGACGGAGTTGGTGCCGGCGCCCCCCACATAGGCGAAGGCCCCGTCGGGCGTGACGGCGACGCCCAACGCGCCTCCGAGTGAGAGAGTCGCGACCACCGTGTTGGTTGCCGTGTCGATGGCACGGTGACGTTGCCGGCCATGTGTGTGGTCGGTAGACGGTGCCCGCGTTGGGCGTGAAGGCGTTCGCGAACCGCACCCCCGTTTCCGTCGTGAATCGTTGCTGGAGTGAGTTGATCGACCTGGTGGAGATGGGTCACCGCATCCATCACTGATTGGCGTGAAGGCGCTGGTTCATCCGCCAGATGGCGAGGGCCCCGTCCGGCGAGAAGAGAGCCGAAGGCACGGTCACCGCCGCGGTGTGGACAACGTCGGGGCGTTAACGTATCGGTCGCCCGTATCGATTATGGAGATCACGCCATTACCACCGATGTCCAGACCGGGGCCCCGTCGGGAGTGGCGCGATCCCATTGGCGGGGCTGGCGCTCGATCGTCAAGTGGCGACAACCTGTAGGTGCGGTGTCGACCACGGAGGTCTGTTGCCGCCGAAGTTGTTCAGCGTAGACGTAAGGCGCCATCGGGGCGGCTGGGTGAGGAAGGTCCGGCGCGGTGCCCAACCGGCACTTGGCGATCACAGAGCTGGTAGTCGAGATCGGCGTGACGCTCCCAAAGAACGGACGACACCGTTATTGTTCCGTCGTCACGTGGTGCGCCGGCTGTCGTCAAGGGGCTGATGATGAGCATCAGGGGCCGGACCCCCTGCCGCCGGAATAGGTGCCGACCACGGTGTTGGTGGCCACGTCGATCGCCGAGAGCGAGTTGTAGCTCCGGGTTGTTCGCTAGGTAGGCGTTGACCTGGGCCTGCGAGGCGGCGCCGCGCACCCAAAGACCGCACGGCCAGCAGCGCCGAGACATAATCCAAGCGGCCATCGCTCTGCCGAGAGCGGTCGTGGACTTCTTCTGGACTGAATCTTTATCTCATAGCTCCTTTGGATTACAACCGTTGACCTGTCCTGGTTTCCTTCGAGCGGAGCCCGCACCGCCGCTGTGGAAGCGTGCTTCGGATCTCCACTCATGTCTGAGAACAGCCCGAGAATAGCGGCTGGGCTTCGCCTTGTATATCGTCGCGAGCGATGGATCTTTTGAGGCCATCGCATCCTCTCTAGGGAGGAGGCCGGAGTCGCGCGCGAAGATTGAGCCGGGCTCCTCGCAAGAGCCCGGCCCGGTTTTCGGTCCGTGGTTGGTGAGATCTGCTACTTGCCGCAGCTCGACTGGCCGGCGGCGGAGACGATGGCACCCTTCTGGGCTTCCGTGATCAATCCCGCGTCGACGAAGCTCTCGGAGGCGTGGGCCACGCAGGAGACGTACTTGCCGTGGTTCTTCCACGGACCCGCGCACGGGCAGAGCTGGGCGATCGAGCATCCCGCGCTATCGACCGTATCGCCGGAGGTTGTGCCCGGGCAGTTGTCGTGGTTGTTGGGGACGCCGTCGTGGTCGCTGTCCTGCATGATGGCGATGCCCCAGGGGCGCGATCCTGCCGGGAAGGTCGAGACCACCGCCTGGGTCACCGTATCGATCACCGAGATCGTGTTGTCGTTGAAATTCGTCACGTAGGCGGAGGCGCCATCAGGGGTGAAGGCGATGGCTCGCGGGAACCCTCCCACCGGCACGGTGGCGGCCACGGTGTTCGTCGCCGTGTCGATAATGGAGACCGTGTTGCTCAGAAGGTTGGCCACGTAGGCGAAGGCCCCGTCAGGCGTGAGGGCGACGTAGAACGGCCGGTTCCCCACCGGCACGGTGGCAACCACCGTATGGGTCGTCGTGTCCAGTACGGTGAACGAGTTGGCACCAAAATTCGCCAGGTAGGCAAAGGCTCCGTCAGGACTGAAGGCGATCGAGGCCGGCGCGGTTCCCAAGGGGAAGGTTGTACTCACCGTAGAGGTGGCCGTGTCTATCACCGAGACGACGCCGAAAGCATCCGATAGCCAAACGGAGGTGCCGTCGGGGGTCATGGTCATGGCTGAGGGCCCAAGACTGGGTATGGTCGAGGTCACCGTCATGGTCGCCGTGTCGATCACGGAGTTCGTGAGGCTGTTGTTGTTGGCCACGTAGGCGGTGGCCCCATCGTGGGTAACGGCGATGCCGATCGGGATCAGGCCCGTCGCCACGGAGGCGACGATCGAGTTGGTGGCCGTGTCGATTTTGGCGATCCCGTTGAACTGCGTCGCGTAGATGAACTTCCCGTCGGGGCTCAAGGTGACGACCCGATTGCCTGCTCCTGACACGCTGGCTGTCACCGTGTTGGTGGCGGTGTCGATCGTCAGAACGCTGGTGTTGCCGGTGCTCGCCACATACGCATTGATCTGCGCGAATGTGGCGCCGGCGCTGAAGAGCACGGCCAGCAGGCCGAGCCCGACCCGACGGACCGCTCTGCCGAGAGCGGTCGTGGACATCTTCTGGGCTGAATCCTTCATCTCAGAGCTCCTTTGGATCACAAACGTTGACCTGTTCTGGTTTCCTTCGAGCGGAGCCCGCACCGCCGCTGCGGAAGCGTGCTCCGGATCTCGACTCACTATCGGAGAACAGCCCGAGAATAGAGGCTAAGCTTCGCCTTGTATATGGTCTCTAGCGATGATCTTTTGAGGGCTCCGCTTCCTCTCTAGGGAGGATGCCGGAGTCGCCGAGGGTCCTCTCTGGAGAGGATGGACACAGCGGCGAGGGCCCACCGCGCCGCGTAATCTGCTTCGTAATCTCCGCCTTTTATCTTGCCCGGAAGGTCTGGACTACTGACAGTGGAAAGGGTGGGTTGTGTACGAGCAACGTCCCAGAATTCTTCTCGCTGACGATCATCCGATGATGTTGGAGGGCCTGAAGGAGATCCTCGACCCGGATTTCGAAGTGGTGGGGACGGCGACGGATGGCCGCGCTCTCCTGGAGGTCGCGGTGGTCCGGCGGCCCGATCTGGTCCTCGTGGATATCTCGATGCCGGAGATCCATGGCATCGAGGCCACGCGCCGGCTGCGCGACCTGCTTCCCGAGACGCGGGTCCTGATCCTCAGCCTCCACACCGAGCCCGAATGGGTGCAGGCCGCCTTCGACGCCGGTGCCTACGGCTATCTCACCAAGGGCTCCGCTCCCAGGGAGATCGAGACCGCCATCCGCGAGGTGCTCCAGGGGCGCTTCTATCTCAGCCCGGCGGTGACCCAGGCCTTCATGGGCCGGGCGAAGGAAGACACCGTCGAACGCCAATATCCTCCGGGGTCTCCACGGCCGGTTACCCGCGACGCGTTTTCCCCGCGCGAGATCGATATCATGCGGCTGCTGGGCAGGGGCCTGGGCAACAAGGAAATCGCCCGCGAGCTTCAAATCTCGGTGACGACGGTCCGCACTCATCTGAACAAGATCTATGGAAAGATGGGACCGATGAGCCGCGTGGAGCTGGCGCTCTATGCGCGCAATCACCAAGGCTGTGAAATAGCACGCTAGACGTGGCAGCTATCCTTGAATTTTTCGAACAGCCAGTCGTCGTCGCGCACCCGGCGCGCCGCGAATTCGGCCCGCTTCTGCCAGACGTCGCTCTCCACCGCATGCGCCAGAGCGGCGCCGAAGCGAACGCGGTTTCTCAGCGCGGAGGTCACGCGGGAGAGGCGCCGCTCGCTGAAGTGAAGCAGCGCCACCCGCAACAGGTTGTGGGTGAGCAGATGCCATTGGACTCCGTAGGGACGCGCCTTTCGGAAATAGTGGAGGACGGTGACCTCCGGCACCACCCAGACCTCGTATCCCAGCAGCCAGTAGCGCACGCACAGCTCCAGGTCCTCCGAGCCCCACTGCGGCATGCCCTCGTCGAAGGCCCCGGCCCGCTTCAGGGTTTCGTGGCGCATGGCCATGAAGCCGCCTCCCAGCGTCGGCACGGGACGGGGCTCCGCGGACTTCAAGGGCAGCCATTCCAGGCGCAGGTTGGTTTCGGCGATCCGTTGCCCGCACGCGGCGGGGAGATCCGGCCTGCCCATCACGCCGATGCCGGGGGCGGCCACCCCCACGTCCGGCAGGTTGAGCGTGCGGAGGAGGGGTTCCCACCAGCGCTCGGGCACGTCCATGTGGGCGTCGGAAAAGACCACGACCTCGCCGCGCGCCGCGGCCAGTCCGCGATTGCGCGCGGCGGACACGCCCAGAGATTCGGCCGAGCGGATGAGATGAACGTTCTCCCACTCTCCCTCGGCCAGGAAGTCGGCGCACCCGTCCGTCGAGCCGTTGTCGACGACGATGACCTCGCTGTTTTCCGGCAGCGTCGCCACGAATTGCTCGACGGTGCGCTCCAACATCACGGACTCGTTCGTGGCCGGCAGGATGACGCTGATCCTCATCGCGTGATCGCCCCGAAACAGCTTTTCCGCCTCCTCCGCGGGTAGCGGCGGCGGTGGCGGAATCACATGAAAAGGCGGAGGAAACGGGATGTCGTCCGATCTGGCAGGCCTGTCGAGGGGAATCCCCAGATGCTCCCGAACGAGCGCGCCATAGTCCTTTCGCCACCGCGGGCGTAACTGGATCCTTCCCCGCGGGATCTCGGCGCCCGGCTGCCCGTGGCCGTTCGGGCCCTCGCCGCGACGGATGGAGTACACCTCCGCCGGCTTCAAGAAATGGAGGTGGACGGCACCGGGGCCCTCGCCGGCGCACAGCGCCTCGAACTCGCCGGCGTAATCGGTTTCGGTGTGCGAGTAGCCATGTGCCTTGATGAACGTTTCGCGCCGCCAGCAACTGCCTTCATAAAGCGTTCCTCCATGAAGCGTGCCGCCATGCGGCGCCTCGGGCTCCGGGCCGGCGAGCTCGTCCCCATTCCAGAACCAGACCTTGTCGGCTTTCCAGAAAACCGCCTGCGGCGCGAGGTGGGCCACCGTGAAGGAAAGCCGGTGGGGAAGGCAGATGTCGTCCTCCGGCCATGGGAAGATGAGATCGTGGGAAGCGAGGCCCACGGCCGCGTTGTGCTTTTCAGCGGCCGAATGAAAGCGCCGGGGCACGTTGACGACCTGCACCTCGGGGTGCTCGTAAACCAGGGTTTGCCCCTCGGTATCGTTGAGGACGATGAGCTCTTTCGTGCCGGGGTAGTCCTGTCGCAGGAAGGAATGAATCGCTTCTTCCAGCAGCTCCACGCGGCCCTCGGCCGCGCAGATGCAGGTGACCGCGGGCGGTGTTGCCAGCCAGCCGGCCCACCGGTTTTTCGCGGTTCCACCCGCCGAAGCCACGGTGTCTCCCGCGGTGTCTCCAGCACTCAGGCGCTGGAAGACATCCTGCAGGGCCTGGCTCTCGGCCAGGCTCTCCAGGGCTCGTTCGTAGTCGTCCACGTCGCCGTTGAGCGGCATCACCTCGACCGTCACTTCGTCCAGGCCGGCTTTGGGATAGGGCAGGATGGTGCAGAAGGGCTCCCCGGCTTCGAACCGGATGGATTGCCCGGGGCGCGTCAGCCGCCAATGAAGGGTGAGGGTACCCGGGAGGATGGACGTGTCAATCACCGACTCCAACGGAACGGCACCGTCCTTCGAGGCATTGATCGGGCCGCGTACCCACAGGACATGCTCCGCCTCGGTCTGGCATTGATACCCGGGATAGAACGAGAGCAGTCCCTCACCCTCGAGGCTCTGCACGAAGCCCGCCTGCCCGGTGACGTTCTCGACGTTCTCCGCGAGATGGATCTCGACGTCTTCGGCACCGGGACCTCCATGCCAGACGGCTTCGAAGGCGCACGGACAGAGAAAATCCCAACCTCTTCCCTCGGGCGAAGGTTGCAGGGTAGCCGCGGGGCCGTACAGCGGATAGGCGGTGATCTTCATGTCTGGACCTCGGCGGGCGTTGCCCGCGGCCTCCCAACGGACGGGTGTCAGTTATGAGGACGTCAGGTCGTCGTCGTTGTCGTTGTTGTCGTCGTCGTCGTTGTGGTCGTTGTGGTCGTGCAGGCGTCCGACGCGGCGCTCGCCACCACCTCGTGGCGCTTGTCGCCGTCGGCCTTGAGCATCCATTTGAGGTCTTCGGTACTGGGGAATACCACCGAAAACACGTCGAGGTGCTCGCCTGGCAGGAACACGGTCGGCTGGCCGAAATCCTGCTGGCCGGGCACGAACATGTTCTTGGGCCCGACGGCCAGGTTGATGGTGGCGCCGCTCTGGTTCAAGTAACCGAAATGGGCCGTGAAGGTGCCGTCGCCATTGTCGTCCACGCACTCCAGCAGCGGGATCAACGAATGTCCCCCTTGGGCCTGCGCCACCCGTGCGACCATCGGCATGAGGGCCAGCGAAAGGCCCAGGGTGGCGAAAGAGGTGAGGGCCTCCCGGCGTGAGTACGTGCGAGGCATGGGCGCGACGCTGGATTGCAGCAGGCCGGCTGTCTGGAGCTCGTCCAAAGCAAGCCGCATCAACTGGTCCACCTCGGCCGGCGGCACGTTGAGCTTCCGGCGCAGGAGCTCCGCCAACTGCTGGGGCGTGGTCTGCCCGTCGCAGTGTTGAAAGACCAGCGCCGAGGTGGCGTTCAGGACATAGGACTGGTTCTGCTCGGGGTCGAACACGCTCAAACCATCGCCCACTGCTTCGGTGGCAACGGTTCTACTTTTCAGCGGATTTGTCATCTAGTGTCTCCTTGGGTTTGGTCAACCGAATCTGCATTCACTGGGGAAATCTCATTCTCTTCTCGAGCTCCACCTCCCTTCGCTGCCGCATCCGCGGTTCGCTGAGCCACGAGGCGATCGGCAATCAACTGCGGATAGTCATGTTTCCAGTGCGGCTGCAACACGACCCGCCCGAGGGGGATCTTGCCGCTTTGGGCCTCTCGCTTCACCCAGGCGCCTACCTGGTCGTGGCCGACGTTCGGGCCGTCCGTCACCTGGCCGAAACCGCTCATGTGATAGCTGCCCGTGCCCCAGCGATAGATGTAGTAGATCTCCTCCGGCTCGACGAGGTGGGGCGCGGTAGAGCCGGGAAAGCGGCTCTTCTGTTGCTGCTCGAAGAGCAGATCGTAGCCGGAGCCGACCGCCGGATAGCCGCCCAAGGCGTCGAACAGGCTGCGCGACCAACAGCTGCCTGCGTGAAGGATGTTCCCCACTGGCCCGCTCGAGCTGACCGCCATTCAAGAACCAGGCTTGGTGCGCCTTGAAGAAACCCTTCACGGGGTCGAAATGCGCCACGGAAAAGCTCAGCCGATGCGGCAGGTAGACATCGTCGTCGTCCCAGACGAAGAGCAGATCGTGCGACGCCAGGGCGGCCGCGGCATTCATCTTCTCTCCCGTGGTTCGGAAGCGCCTGGGAAGGTTGATCACCTGCACCTCGGGATTGTCGAGCTCCAGGATCTGATCGGCGTAGTCGTTCAGCACGATCATCTCCTTGGGTCCGGCGTAGTCCTGTTGGAGGAACGAGTGGACCGCCTCCTCCAGGAGCCGGGGCCGGCCGTAGGTCAGGCAGAAGCAGCTCACTGGGGGTTGGTCTTCCATCGTGCTCGGCGCCTCCAACCTGCCAGCCTCGCTCGGCGCGAAGCCAGGTCAGGAATTTTTGCTTCCTGGTTCTATGAGCTTGGAGTATAGCGGACCGGAACCGCCTTGGGTATCCCCTCTAGGGAGGATGTCGGAGGGCGCGAAGATTGAGCCGGGCCCTCGCAAGAGCCCGGCCCGGTTTTCGGTCCGTGGTTGGTGAGATCTGCTACTTACCGCAGCTCGACTGGCCGGCGGCGGAGACGATGGCGCCCTTCTGCGCTCCCGTGATCAATCCCGCGTCGACGAAGCTCTCGGAGGCGTGGGCCACGCAGGAGACGTACTTGCCGTGGTTCTTCCACGGACCTGCGCACGGGCAGAGCTGGGCGATCGAGCATCCCGAGCTATCGACCGTATCGCCGGGGGCCGTGGATGGGCAGTTGTCGCGGTTGTCGGGGACGCCGTCGTGGTCGCTGTCCTTCGTGATGACGATGCCCCAGGGGCGCGATCCTGCCGGGAAGGTCGAGACCACCGCCTGGGTCACCGTATCGATCACCGAGATCGTGTTGTCGTTGAAGTTCGTCACATAGGCGAAGGCCCCATCGGGCGTGAAGGCGAGCGCGCGGGGGAACGATCCCACCGACACAGTGGCGGCCACGGTGTTCGTCGCCGTGTCGATGATGGAGACGTTGTTGCTCAGAAGGTTGGCCACGTAGGCGAAGGCCCCGTCAGGCGTGACGGCGACGTAGAACGGCCGGTTCCCTGCGGTGATGGTGGCAACCTCGGTCTGGGTTGCGGTGTCGATTACCGAAACGAGATTGGCACTGAAGTTCGCCAGGTAGGCGAACGCGCCATTCGGCGTGAAAGCGATCGAGGAGGGTGCAGAGGACCCATGGCCGAGCGGAAAGTTTGTGAAGGTATTCGTTGTCGGATCGATAACGTACATCACGGCAGGAAATGGGGGAACGAAAATATTCGACGACACCCAGATGGCGGATCCATCGGGGGTGGTGGTGGCGGCTTGGGGAGCGATCGGCAGAGTCGTGGTCACCGTCATGGTGGCGGTGTCGACCACTGAGACCGTGCCGGTGCCGTTGTCGGCCGTGTACGCGGTGGCCCCATCGGAGGTGAGGGCGATGCCGATCACGAGCTGGCCCGTGACCACGCTGCCGACAATCGTGTTGGTCGCCAGGTCGATCTTGGAGATCCCGTCGAAGTTCGTCGAGTAGAGGAACTTCCCGTCGGGGCTCAAGACGACGACCCGCGAGCCGGTCCCCGTCACGGTGGCGGTCTGGGTGTTGGTGGCGGTGTCGAACGTCAGAACGCTGGTGTTGCCGGTGCTCGCCACATACGCATTGATCTGGGCGAATGTGGCGCCGGCGCTGAAGAGCACGGCCAGCAGGCCGAGCCCGACCCAACGGACCGCTCTGCCGAAAGCGGTCGTGGACATCTTCTGGGCTGAATCTTTCATCTCATAGCTCCTTTGGATCACAAACGTTGACCTGTCCTTCTTTCCTTCGAGCAGAGTCCGCACCGCCGCTGCGGAAGCGTGCTCCGGATCTCGACTGTCGGAAAACAGCCCGAGAATAGAGGCTAAACTTCGCCTTGTATATCGTCTCTAGCGATGATCTTTTGAGGGCTCCGCCTCCTCTCTAGGGAGGATGCCGCATCCTCCCTAGAGAGGAGGCCGCGCGCACAAAAGATCCACCCTAGAGACGATAGACAGACCCTGAGCACGGCGCCTAAGCTTAAAAAGTAATCCCGAAAACGCTCGCTAGAGACAGTGGGCGGGCTTCAGAGGAGGCGTGTGTCATGAGCAGGCAGGGATTCGTCCGTCTCGGGTTGGTGGCCCTGGTCCTTGCGTTCGCCGGGCTGGCGGCGGCACAGATCGGTGGATTTCTGGAGAGCTCTCCGGAGCCCTCGTCGTGGTCCCGGATCGTTCCGGCGCGCATCCAGGTGCTCGCCGATTCCGGGGGGCGCGGCAAGATCGCGGAAGATCGCGCGGGGGAGCCCTGGCGCCTGTTCGACGGCGACACGGAGCGAGGCTTCGTGTGGACCGGCGAGGGCCCCGTCCGCCTGCGGATGGCGCTGGACGCGCCGCGGACCCTGGGCGCCGTGGGCGTCTTCGGCCCGGCGAACGGCCGCCTGACGGTCTCGGCCGAGCAGGACGGTGTGCCCACTCTGCTGTTCGATCTGGAGCCCCGCACCGCCGGCTGGCAGCGCATTCCGGTCGCTCAACCCTTCGCCACCCGCGCTCTGCTCGTGGACTGGCAGCCGGCCTCTCCCGGTGCGGCGCTACCCGAGATGGAGCTGTGGAGCACAGACGTTGCCGGGCAGGACAGCTCTGGGGACGGCTCACGGATCGCCCAGGGCTCGCCGGCCGCGCTCTCGATCACAGAGGGAGTGGACGGCACCTTCCGCGTGCCGCTCACCGGCGATCCGGCCGTTGCCACGCGGGCGTTCCTCTCCTATGAGCTCGCGGGCCTGTCCCACTGGTCCGCGGCGGTGCGCGCGATCAACGGCCATGCCCCGCAGGGGTTCGGCGCCACGCCGGCCACGGGGACCTCGCTCCAACTGGAGGAGATCGATCCGGCCTGGCTGCGCCCGGGGCTCAACGAGATCCGTTTCTCTCCCGCTCACGTGGCGGCGATGCCCGAGGTGAGCGTGGGCGAGCGGCAGGCGACCGCCCTGGAGAAGGCGGCTGAAGCCCTGCCCTACGAGGTGCGCAACCTGCGGCTGATCCTCGTGGGCGAGGCGGGTCGCACCGTGGCCCCGGGGTCCTGGGAAGGCGCGAGCCCGCTGGCGTTGCCCCTGGCCCGGCCGGCGCAGCCATATGCCCTGGAGATCGGAATCGCCGAGGGTGCCCGCGGCGTGCTCACGGCCCAGGCCCGCCTCGCGGGCGGCGGTGTGATGCCGCTGATCGCTCCCGTGGACCTGAGCGCTCTCGCCCCCGGACGGCATCGGCTGCCGGTCCATGAGGGTCCTGCCGTGGTGGCAGTCGAGCTCGCCTGGCGCGCTCCCGAGGGAGGGAGGAGCGGCAAGATCGAAGGCGCCACCCTGCTCGCCAGCCCCGTGGGCCGGCGCCAGGGGCCGCGCCTCACGCTCACGCATCCGCCCGCGGGCGATGCCGCCGAGGAGGGCGCCTATCTCCGCGGCTTCGTCGAGGGTCCCGCCGGAGCAGCGGGACCGCCCGAGCTGTTCGTCAACGGCTCCGGAGTCCCCGGCGCGGTGGCGGCGGACGGCGCGCTCGGCGCTCTCATTCCGCGGCCGGCGGGGGAGGAGGGAGCCTGGGATCTCTCGCTGGAGCTGATCTGGCCCGACGGCACCCGCCTCACCCGGATGCTGCAACTGGGTAGGAGTCCGGCCGATCCCGGCGCTTCGTCCGAGCGGGGTGAGACCGGGCGCGAGGCGTCACCGGAGAAGTCCCTGTCCCTGGGCGCCAAGGGAGCGCGTCTGGAGGTCCCTGCCGGGGCGGTGGATCGCAAGGTCAAGCTCACCGTGCGCCCGCTGGCGGCGGACGAGCTGCCGGCTCTGGATTCAGGGATGACCAACGTCACCCCCGGCCGCGGCGGCTTCCGCTTCGGTCCCCACGGCCAGAAGTTCAAGAAGCCTGTCGAGCTCACCCTGCCGTTCGATCCGGCGCTGATCCCTGAAGGGATGGCGGCGGACGACGTGCGGACCTACTTCTTCGACGAAGGCGCGGGCCGCTGGATCGCGGTAGCACGGCTCAAAGCCAGCGGCTCGGCGGTGGTGAGCGCCACCAATCACTTCACGGATTTCATCAACGCCACGCTGACCGTGCCGGAGGAGCCGGCGTCCGCCAACTTCAGCATGAACTCGCTGCAGGAGCTGGCCAAGGCGGACCCGGCGTCGGAGATCGAGCTCATCGCGGCGCCCGAGGGCGGCCCCACGGGCGACGCCATGCTGAGCTACCCCCTCATGCTGCCGCCCGGCCGCCGGGGCCTGGATCCCGAGCTGGCGGTCACCTACAACAGCGGCGGCGGTCTCAGCGGGAATGGCTGGCTCGGCCTGGGATGGGACCTCCGGCTCCCGAGCATCGAGATCTCGACCCTCTTCGGCGTCCCCAGGTACGACTCCGCCCTGGAGACGGAGACCTACATGCTGGAAGGCGAGCAGCTCGCGCCCGTGGCCGATCCGGCCAGCCCGGCTCCGCGCCAGGCGGACCGGGTCTTCACCCAGCGGCGGGAGGGAAGCTTCCAGCGCATCGTGCGGCACGGCAGCGGACCGGCCGGCTACTGGTGGGAGGTGACGGACCAGAACGGCGTGCGCTCGATCTTCGGCCAGACCGCCCAGGCCCGCCTCGCGGACCCGGCGACGGGCAACACCTTCCAGTGGTTCCTGGAGCGCGTCGTCGATCTTCACGGCAACACCGTGGACTACACCTACACGCAGGATGCGGATAGCAGCAGCGGCGAGCCGTGGGTGCAGGTCTATCCTGCCGCCATCGCCTACACCGGCGTTCAGGGGAGCGGCGCCTTCCATCAGGTGCGCTTCGTCCTCGACGACGGCCAGCAGCGCCCCGACCGCTTCTCCTCGGGCCGGTCCGGGTTCAAGGTGCTCACGCGCCGCCGCCTCGTGCAGGTGGACGTGCTGGCGGGAGCGGACCTGGTGCGCCGCTACCTCTTCCAGTATCAGGAAGGGGAGTTCCGCAAGAGCCTGCTGGCCTCCCTGGCGGTGACCGGCGAGGACGGCACCACCGTGCTCGCCCGGCACCAGCTCAGCTACCAGCAGGCCGACGCGGCTTTCGGGCCCATGGAGGCCTGGGGAGGCGTCAGCAGCACGCAGGACGTCGCCGACTCGGTCAACGTCGGCGGCAGCGTTCATGGCTACGTGGGCCTGGGTCCGCCGGTCTGCATGCCCCTGGTGGGAATCCAGGTCGGAGGATCGCTCTCGACGACCAACCAGTTGCTGAGCTTCCTCGACGTCAACGGCGACGGCCTGCCCGACCGTCTCCGAACCGACGGCGGCGTGGAGCTCAACCGGCAGGGGGCGTTCCAGTCCGCGTCCATATCGGGGATCACCAGCCTCGGCAGCACCCTCGAGTTCGGCTTCGACGTCTCGGGAGGGGTCCGCCTCGACCTGTTGGGGCTGCTCCCGGTCTCGGCGGGCGGCAGCTTCGCCTACAGCCACGCCAACGAATACGCCACGCTCATCGACGTCAACGGTGACGGCTTCCCCGATGAGGTGACGGCGGCCGGCGGCTTCCAGACCCGGCTCAACGACGGGTCCGCGTTCCAGACGTCGTCCAACTGGGGCGGTTTCGGCGCCGGTGGGCTCGACCTGAAGCGGCCAGGCGAGGAAGAGGAGGTCCTCGACAAGCTCACGCTCGCCGACACCGTGGGGCGGCTGGTGCTGCCTTTCGCCGGCACGGTGACCCTCGACGGCGCCATCCAGAAGAAGCAGGCGGGCGGCGACGGGGTCACGGCCGCGATCTTCCACAACGGCACGCGGATCTGGCAGCGGACGTTCGCTGCCGCCGATATGGCGGCCTGCGTGCCTGCGGCTGGCAGATACGTGCGGCGGCGGGCTCACCCTCACCGTGCAGCCCGGCGACCGGCTCTACTTCCTGGCGGATTCGATCCGCGACACGGACAACGACGCCCTCCTCTGGGTGCCGCGGGCCGCCTACACGGGGCAGGACGCCGCGGCGCTGGAGCCCTGGGGCTCGCGGGTCTTCGTGTTCGACGGCAGCGAGGACTTCCGCCTGGCCGGTCTCCCCGGTGTCTCCTGGGTGGCCACGGAGGACGGTGCCGCTCAGGTGTCGGGGCCGTTCGTCAAGCAGGCCACCTCGGACGACGTCACGGTCTCGGTGCTGAAGAACGGCGACATGGTCTCCCCGGTCTATCAGCGCACCTTCGCCGCCACCGAGGTGGGGAGCTTCGACGAGATCCCCCCGATCGCGGTGGCCAAGACGGACCGTCTCGTCTTCCAGGTCTCCTCCAGCACCCCGGTCGATTCCAACCTCCTCCCGTGGACGCCGCAGGTGACGCTGGGGAGCAATCAGCCACAGGCGATCCAGCCGCTCTATACGATTCCCCGGCTCGACTCGGCGGACCAGCCCACGCAGTCGTGGCCGGTGCCGTCGGGCTGGGACCAGAGCCTCCACTTCACCTGGGCTCCGGGCAGCGGCACCGCGACTCTCTACGTGCAGGGCGTCAACCGCCTGATCGACCGGCGCGATCTCACCGGCGCCGCGAGCTTCGACGTCACAGGCATTCAGGCCAATGCCGGCGAGCCGCTGTTCGTCACCGTGCTCGGCCAGGGTGGCGGAAGCCCCGGAACGCTCACCGTCACCGGCAACGGCGGCGCCGTGCCAGTCAATCTGCGCTCGATTGCGCCGAGCCTGATCATCGAGGCCCTCTCCGGCGGCTGGCACGGCTGGTCCTACGGCGAGTGGAACGGCAACAAGGCGTTCAGCGAAGGCGGGCTGACCCTGCCGCAGAGCCAGAGCGACGCGCTGCCGGACTTCACCCCCGCGATCGCGAAAACCCAGGGAGTCACCGGCTTCGCGCAGCCGGCCTGGGCGGGGGCCGCTCCGGACCTCTATCAGGCCGCGGAAGGGGTGAAGCCCGGGCGGCAGGGGGGCAACGCCGCCGGCAACCTGGACCAGGCCTCGACGGCGACGCCCGGCGGCGGCCTCAGCGTCCTGCGGGTGACCACCGGCCGCACCGGCGGCCTCGAAGTCTCGGCCGGCATCAGCCTCGCCGTCTCCCTCGGCGACAGCGAGAGCGAGCTCGACCTGCTGGACATGAACGGCGACCGCTATCCGGACCAGGTGTCGAGCGGCGGCGTGCGGTTCTCCAACGGCCGCAACGGCTTCTACGACCTGCAGCCGTTCGCGGGCCTCAATTCCTCCGTCCGCCGCTCGGAGGACGCCAACGTCAGCACCAGCATCGGCTTCGGCTTCCCGTACACCAAGAAGGATGCGGACGGGGAGCCCAGCGGTGTCGTGACCACCATGCCCACGGTGGGCGACACCGTGGCGCTCTCCACGGCGCGGTACGACCTGATCGACGTCAACGGCGACGGCCTGCCGGACCGCGTAGCCATGAATTCGGGCGGCACGGCCGTCACCGTCCAGCTCAACCTCGGGTACCGCTTCGGTCAGCCCGAGCTCTGGCCCCTGCCGGCCTGGCAGAGCGGCGGCGGCGGACCCGGGAGCTGCACCGATCTCGTGGACGTCATCGGCAACGGCATCAGCACGTTGATCGTGGACCGCAACTCGCCCGACGCCCTCGCCTTCACCCGCAGCTCGGCGCTCCACGCCGGCGTCGCCATCGGCCCCTTCGGCGTCAGCGTCTCCAGCACCCTGGCGCGGACCCTGGTGCAGTTGGCCGACGTCAACGGCGACGGCCTCGCCGACCACGTCTCCAAGGAGCAGGACGAGGACTTCTTCCGCGTCAAGCTCAACCACGGCGACGGCTGGGACCCCGAGCAGCGCTGGCCCGTCCCCTCGTGGACCACCGAGCTGGGCACCACCTACGTCATCCCCGGCGTCAACCACTGCCTCGACGCCGTCACCTACACGGGCAACATCGGCGCCAACGCCTCGCTGGGCTTCCAGTACTGCCAGGTCCTGGTGCCGCCGGTGCCCGTCCTCGGTCTCGAGCTGGAGATCTCCGGCCAGATCCAGGGCAACGGCGGCGGCCTTCAGCTCTCCTTCGAGGACCTCGACGGCGACGGCCTGCCCGACCACGTGCTCAAGAAGCCGTTTGATTCGAACGTCTACGTCAAGCGCAACCTGGCCGAGCAGGCCAACTTGCTGATCGGGGTCCAGCGCCCCCTGGGCGGCAGCCTCCAGCTCACCTATGCGCGCCAGGGCAACCGCGTCGGCCTCTCCAGCGACTCCCTGCGCAAGGTCGACATGCCCGACACCCAGTGGGTGCTCGCCAGCGTCACCGAGGACGACGGCCGCGGCAACAGCTACACCACGGGCTACGACTATTTCGATGAGGCCTTCTACGATCGCACGGAGCGGGAGAGGTACGGCTATGCGCGGGTGAAGACCACCCGGCCCGACGGCTCCACCATCGACAGCCACTTCAAGAACCAGGACTTCTACCAGCGCAACCTGACGGAGAGCGAGCAGATCGCCGACGCCTCGGGCCGCATCTTCCGCATCAAGACCATGGCGTACGACCTGCGTCCCCTGGGGTCCGGCGCCGCCTTCCCGGCCCTGGTGCGGGAGCAGACCGACTTCGCCGAGGGGACGGGCAGCGTCCACAAGAGCACGGCCAAGACCTACGACTACGACTCCTTCGGCAACGTCATCGCCTGCAACGACTCCGGCGACCAGGGCAACGCCGACGACCTCGCGGCCGCCGCCGCGTACGCCGTCGATCCCCAGACCTACGTCATCAAACCGTCCTTACTGGCGGTGCGGGACGGCAACGGCCATCTGTTGCGCCAGCGCCAGGGCACCTACAACGCCCAGGGCGACCTCGTGCGGCTGGAGCAGGTGCTCATCGGCGGCAAGGACCCGGCGACCGGCGCTCCCTACACCGGCACCAGCAATGCCGTCCGGACCTACAGCTACGACGCCGTGGGTAACCTGGCCTCGGCGGTCGATCCGTCGGGCTTCACCTCGACGTTCACCTACGACGCCACGACGCAGACCTTCCCCGTCCAGGTGACCGACTCCTTCGGCTACACCACCCGCTCCACCTGGGACCTCAAGCGCGGCGACCTGCTGGAGACCGTGGACAAGAACGGCCAGTCGATCCGCCGGGCCTATGACGGCTTCGGCCGCCTCGTCCGCGTCGTGGGACCCAACGACAGCGACGCCAGCCCCGCTCTCGTCTTCGAGTACGACCCCGCGGCGAGCCCGGCCCGGGCCATCGTCCACCAGAAGGACGTCACCCGCTCCGTCCCCATCGATTCCGCCACCTTCATCGACGGCCTCGGCCGGACCTTGCAGACCAAGGAGAACGCCGAGCTCGACCTGGGGAGCGGCACCTCCACCCGCACCGGCATGCGGGTGAGCGGCCGCCTCGACTTCGACGCTCTCGGCCGCGTCGGCGCCCAGGGCCAGCCAGTGTTCGACACCAGCCCGCCCAACGTCTTCGTCAACGTCCCGTCGCTCAATCCCACGCGCCTCACCTACGACGTCCTCGACCGGGTGGTCCAGGCGACCTACCCCCATGGCGCCGTGACCGGCATGAGCTATGGCTTCGGCACCCTGGACGGGGTGGAATATCTCGCCCACACCCGCACCGACGCCAACGGCCGCGCGACCATCTTCTACGACGACGTCCAGGGCAGCGTGATCGGAGTCCAGCAGACCAACACGATCGCCGGCACGCAGCGGACGCTGATCACCCGCTACGCCTACGACGCCCTGCAGCAGCTCACCGCGGTGACCGATCCCAAGGGCAACGTCACGCAGGTGGAGAACGATACCCTGGGCCAACGGGTTGCCATCACCAACCCCGACTCCGGCCGCACCGAGATGCGCTACACCCCGGCGGGCGACCTGGGGGCGAAGGTCACGGCCAACCTGGCCGCCCAGGGCCAGCAGATCCGCTACCTGCGCAGCTTCCACCGCCTCAACCGCATCGACTACCCGGCGATGCCGGACGTCCTCTTCACCTACGGCGGACCCGGCGCGCCGGGGAACACGGCCGACCGCGTCGCCAGCGTCACCAACGAATCGGGCGTGGAGCAGCGCACCTACGACCGGCTCGGCAACGTCGTCCGGAGCGTCCGCACCGCGACCGCCCTCAACGGCTCCTCCCCCAACGGCCCGTACACCACCAGCTTCAGCTACGACAGCTTCGGGCGTCTCCTCTCCCTGGTCTATCCGGACGGCGAGCAGGTGACCTGGGGCTTCGACGCGGGCGGCGACGTCAAGACCGCGTCAGGCGTCCTGGCCGGCGTCAGCTTCCAGTACCTGCGGCACCAGGGGTACGACGAGTTCGGCCAGAAGGTCCGCACCGTCTACGGCAACGGGGTGGAGACCCGCTGGTCGTTCGATCCGCAGTCCCGCGAGCTCGCGGGGATCCAGGCCCAGGAGGCCGGCGGGCGGCGCTTCCAGAACCTCAGCTATCGGCGCGACCTCACCGGCACCATCCTGAGCCAGCAGAACGACGTGCCGGCCGGTCAGCCGTCCCAGTTGGGCGGCCCCTCCAACCAGACGTTCGTCTACGACGACCTCTATCAGCTCGTGGGAGCCACGGGGTCTGCCCGGCAGAAGCCCAACAAGACGTCGTCCTACACCCTCACCCTGGCGTACAACGAGGCCGGCGACCTGGTGGCCAAGAACCAGGCCGGGCAGACGAAAGCGAAGCCACAGACAGGGCCCTCCTACAACTGGACCTACGTCTATGGCGGGCCGCACCCCCATGCGCCCACGCACATCGGCGACCATACCTTCCACTACGACCTGAACGGCAACCAGCTCGGTTGGGACCACGACAGCAACGGCACCCGCCGCACCAACACCTGGGACGAAGAGGACCACCTCAAGTCCGTGGCCGACAATGGCCAGACCACCCGCTTCCTCTACGACAGCGCGGGCATGCGCACCAACAAGGCGGGGCAGGGCGGCGAGACGATCTACGTCAACAAGTGGTTCTCGTTCACCAACGGCAACACGGCCAGCAAGCACGTCTTCGCCGACGGCGACCGCATCGTCACCAAGGTGGGCCCGAGCGGCAATCCCCACCCCGCCGAGAAGATCTTCTTCTACCAGGCCGACCACCTGGGCTCCGCGCAGTTCATCACCGACGATCAGGGTGTGCTTTGGCAGCACCTGGAGTACTTCCCCCAGGGCGAGATCTGGGTCGACGAGCGCTCGCAGACCGAGCGGACGCCCTACCTCTTCAGCGGCAAGGAGCTGGACGAGGAGACCGGCCTCTCCTACTTCGGAGCCCGCTACTACGACGGCCGGCAGGGACAGTGGATCAGCGCCGATCCGATCCTCGACGAGATGCTGGACACGGACGAGCTCGCCGAGCCCGACCTGACGTTCGACCCCTTCCACCTGCCCGGGCTCGTCTACGCCTATGCCGGGAACAGCCCCCCCAACCTGGTCGATCCGAACGGGCTCAAAAAGGAATCCGCCCGGATGGCCGCCATGGGGACCACGCCGAACAAGTCGTCGTCAACCGGCAAGGCAGTCATCAAGGCCATGAAAGCGAAGGGCTGGGTCAAGACAACGGGCAAGAGCACGCAGGTGAGGGTCCAGACCAAGAAGGGCGGGCCCCGCGTCTGGAAGCCGCTCGACAAGAAGATTCACATGGGGCACATCAAGGACGCCGTGACGGAATGGAACAAGGGCCTCTGGAAGACCGGCGCCAAGAGCAAGCAGGTGCGCACCTTCATGAAAAACGCCAAGAACTACGAGTTGGAATGGGGGCCTCTCAACTCCAGCAACGGCGCCAAGCTCGGCCAGCAATACAAGAAGCCGGCGAATTGGAAGGGGAAGTGGCCGCCGTAAACGACCGCGGTTTGCGCTATCCTGGCCGCCAGGAGGCGCCATGACGAGCAAGAGCAGCGCGCGGCGAAGCGGATCGCGGCGGCGGCCGAAAGAGCTGCCGCCCGACCTCTACGCCAGGATCAAGGAGCTCTGCGATCGCGGCAACGAGAAGTGCGAGCAGGAGCGGTATCGCGAGGCAATCCAGGACTATGAGGGCGCTCTTCTCCTCATCCCAGATCCGATCGAGGAGTGGGAGGCCTCCACCTGGGTGCTCGTCGCGCTGGGCGACTGTTACTTCCTGCTCGGCGACTTCCCGGCTGCGCACGGCTACCTGTCACACGCCATGGCCTGCCCCGGCGCCATTGGCACTCCGTTCATCCACCTGCGGCTGGGAGAGACCCAGCTCGAGCTGGGCAACGAGGCGCGGGCCAAGGACGAGCTGGCCCGAGCCTACATGGGTGGCGGCCCCGAGATCTTCGACGGCGAGGATGCGAAGTACCTCGAATTCCTCAGGCGCTTCATGGTCGGGATCTGATCGGCGGGTCTGAAGGTCCGCGACTACCGGCGACGGGCGCTCTTCGCCACGCAGTTGCTCACCTGGAACGGGCAGGTGCGGATGCGGTATCCGTAGGAGGAGCCGGCGGTCACTCGGGTGTCCTTGTAGGAGCCCGTGGTGGTCGACGCGATCCCCTCGAAGATGCCATCGCATCCTCCCTCCGCCCGCTCCACCACGTAGCGGGTCACCTGCGGCACGGCGGGCCAGTTGAGCTGCACCTGCTTTCTGCCCGCCGTGGCGCGGAGCTTCGCCCCTTTGGCCGGACAGGCGTAGAGCGGCTCGGCGGTCTGGGCGATGAGCGCGATGGCCGCCTTCTCGGTCGGCCACGAATAGTCCTGATCGAACATCAGCTTCGTGCCGTCGAACGGATCGATCTGGGTGACGGTGTCGCGGCAGTTCGCGCGCTGGCGCCGGTCGAAGCACGGGCAGGGGTCGTTGACGAGGTCCTCGTTGAGATCGATCGCGGTCACCCCGATGCTCCAGAACGGACAGTGGTCCGTCGAGCACATGAAGCTGCTGTTGCGCACGATCTTGGCGGGATCAATGATTATGCCGTAGGCGGAATTGGCCTGCACGAAGGCGTCGCCGAAGGCCACGCATGTCGGGCAGTCCGTACGGCTCCAGTTGAACAGATTCATCACGCCGTCCTTGTTACCGTCGTAGGCGGTCTGATCCATGTTGAGCACGCGCCACATCGAATCGGCCGGATGCATTCGGGTGTACGCCGTGGAGCCGCACAGCCCGACCTCCTCGCCGCTCACGAAGAGGAATTTCACTGGGTAACGCCAGGCGTAGTCCTTGAAGAGCCGCATCGCCTCCAGGAGCGCCGCGCCGCCCGACATCGCGTCGTCGGCCCCCGGCGAGTTGTTGACGTCGTTGGTTGGGCTCTCCGAGATGGAGTCGTAATGGACGAGGAAGATCACCTGCTGGCTCTGTGCGAAGTCGACTTGGGCCGGTAGCGTGAAGACGAGGTTCTGCCAGGTCTGCGAGCCCTGCCGGCTGCTGCAGCCCGACTGTGCCGAGGTGTAGCTCTCGCGCACCGAGCTCTGCCCGGTAAAGCCCCAGCCCGCGCCCTTGTCCTCCAGGTACTCGGTGGCGAACGGGTTGCCGGGCGGGTTGCCGGTGTTGTTGGGCGGAAACATGTAGTTGGAGGCGCGGGTGCGGATGCGGCAGTCGGTGCAATAGCCCGGAATGGTCACGTCGCTGTCGCCGGATAGGTCACGGACGAATTGGAACCAACTCTCCTGGCTGGTGGCGTCGACGATCTGCTGCACCAGCTCGTTAGGATCCGACGGGGGCCGCGGCGCGGCTTTCGCGGCCAGGTCGGCGGGATGGACGCGGACCGGAGGGAGAGCGACGCGAGGCACGCCGTGGAACATCGCATGCAGCTTGAGCCGCGGCAGGTCCATCTCGACCCCCGCAGGGATGAGGTACAACATCGTCTGATCGTCGATCCGGAAGCGGGGGACGCCGGCGAGGACGGGCGGCGTGAAAGAGTGATCGTGGCTGAGGACGTGGATGCCTTCGCCGTGGTCGCGGGCGCTGAAGAGCGGCTCGAAGCCCTGCGCGCGACAGCACGTCGAGCTGGGCCCCGGAAGGCCCGGCGATGACCGCGCCTTCCTCGCGGCCCCAGATGGGGACGGAGGAATCCCGAAGGACCGGCTCCGCGTCATCTGAGAACAGCGCGATCCAGCGATCCTGATCGGCGTCCGCGGAGAGGGGGGAGGAGGCCGGGAGCCCCACGAGATACATCAGAGAAACGACTCCGGCCACTATGCTTCGCGTGACGAAGCTCAGTTACCACCTCCTTTGTCTGACGTAAATGGTATATCAGTTCTGGGCCATGGAGGGCCTCAAAGGCCGCAGGCCGCCGGTTGGTGTCTGAGAGTGGGGAGCTCTCAGTCGCTCGTTGGCCGCAGGTGCGGCCCGAGGAGGGTATTCCACGCCTGGCTCATGCGCTGGTACTCGCCCTCGCAGCGCTCGGCGCGCTTCGCAGGCAGCTCCCAGTCATCGACCACGTCAGCGAAATATTCCGGGTCGCTGCCGTAGATCCAGCAAACCAGGTTGTAGTAGCGCTGCTCGTCGAGCGAGTGCTCGTCGGCGGTGTCGGGCTCGTCCTCACTCTCGCTGGCGTCGAGGTCGAACCACTCGGCGCTCGACAGGATGGCGAGCTCGCTGTCCTCGCCCTCCCAGGTTTCGAGCAACATCACGGTGGCGAGCTGATCGACCGCATCCTCCTCGCGGCCGGTCGCCGGCAAGTCGTAGACGTCGATCAGCGCATGGCCGAGCTCATGATAGAAAGCGAACACGAGCGCCGACACGGCCTTGCCCGCGGCCTCTTCCTGCTCCTCGGCCGAGCTTCCCTCCATCTGCTTGCCAAAGATCTCCAGGAAGTGCTCGAGCAACTCGTAGCAGAGCGTGACCGAGCCGGTCTCGGAGTCGTAGAACGCGTTGACCTCTTTGCACTCCTCCATCCGGACCGGGAGGTCGCGGGAGAGCACCAGGGTCTCGTTCAACTGGTCGAGGATGTCCTCGAACAGGCGTTCTTCCCGGAAGATCTTCTGCAAGCTCTCGTGCTCGGCCCCGCTCAGCCGGCCGTAGACGAGCTTCAGCTTGCCGTGGTCCCCGCCGCGCGCTGAGGCGAGACGAGTGATCGGGCGGTGGCGCAGAGCGCCCTTGGCATGGGGCGCCGCAGTCGTTGCGGAGCTTTCCTCATCGGACTCATTGGTGCTGCCCGAGGAGTCCTGCTCTGCCGCCGGCGAGCAGGCGAGGGACGCGGCGAGCAGGCCGGCGGTGAGCGCTGTGAAGGCAAAACGGCGAATCCTGTAGCGCTTGCAGGCCTGGCCCGGTTCGTCAGCGTGTGGTTCGCTCAGACGCGTCTCCCTTTCCAGCGGTGCCGAAGCGGCCGCCAGCTCCGTCGTGCTTTGAGTCGAGTTGAAAGCGAGGGGAGGGTACGGGATCGGCCGCCGCGAGTCAAGTTGATCCGGCGAGTCCTCGAAACCTGTTCGGCGCCGCCCCGCGCGGCGTCAAGGCCAGAGAGTCCCTGCCGCGAGCGCGGTTAGGAGCTTGGCGAGCGGCCAGACCTCAATGCCCTCCGGAGTGCGCAGCTCGCGTGTGCCGGTGTAGACCAGGACCCGCCGCGCGAGCCGCGGCAGGTCGCCGATCGCCGTGAGGCCGGAGAGCCAGGCGGGCGAGAAGCGCGCTCCGGCTTTCACTTCGAGGGCCAGGTGCTCGCCGCCCCGCTGGAGGAGGAAATCGACCTCGACCGACCGGGTTTCGGCCGGCGCCCAGTAGGCGATCTCGTCGAACAGCGGGCCCGTGTCGCCGTAGGCGCGGAGCAGGGTGTGGATCCAGCCTTCGAACAGGGAGCCCGCCTCCTCGGAAGACACGGCGCCGGTCTGCTTCTTGATCGCGCGCACCAGGCCGGGATCGAGCCAGTAGAGCTTCGGATGCTTTCGTTCCCGCACCCGCAGGCGGGTCTCGAAAGCCGCGAGCCGCCAGGCGAGAAGGGTGTCCTCGAGGATCTCGAGATAGCCCTGGACGGTGGTTCGCGCGGTGCCCGCATCGCGGGCGATGCCGGCGACGTTGACCACCTGGCCGTGCGCGAGAGCGGCGATTGGGAGGAAGCGGACGAAGCCCGGAAGGTTCCGCACCAACGCTTCGCCCCGAATCTCCTCGCGGAGGTAGAGCTGGACGTAGGCCGCCAGGGTCGCGGCTCGATCCTCGGACGCCACGACGAGGGGGATGCTGCCGAACTGCAAGGTGGTCTCGAGGTCGAAGGCCGCGCCCAGCTCTTGCGGCACGAAGGGGTACATCGTCCGCCAGAGAGCCCGGCCGGCCAAGAGGTTGGTCCCCGCGGTCTTGAGCTTGCGGGCGCTCGAGCCGAGCAGCGCGAAGCGCAGCCCCAACTCCTCGATGGCGCGGTGGACCTCGTTCAAGAGCCCGGGAATCCGTTGCACCTCGTCGACCACCACCCAACGGTCCCGCTCGAGCGTCCGCAGCTCGGCTCCGAACAACGCGGGATCGGCCAGGAAGCTTTGAAACAGCCCCTCGTCGAGAAGGTCGAAGCGGTGAGCGCCCGCGAGGGTCTCGCGCGCCCAGGTGCTCTTGCCGACGCCGCGGGCGCCGAACAGGAAGAAGCTGCCCTTCGGCGCGACCGTGATCCGTGGGAGTACCTCTTTGACCATGCCGCCGTCATTCTACGCCGTAAAATGCCGGCATGGTGTACAAACTTGCCACGGCGCGCATCGCCTATAATCTCCGGTCATGGGTTCTGAAACGTCTCGGCCGCTAGGGTCGGGCGATATTCCGGCGGAGTGGCTGGCCGAGTTCGAGGCCGCTGCCCGCCGGCCGCTGCGCACCCGCTTTCGCTACGCCTTCATCCACACCTACAAGCCGGTGCTCGACGACGAGCCGTTTCGCGCCTTCGACACGACCGCGGACTACCGCCGCTGGTGCGAGGAGAACCTGCCGGACTGGCTGGGATATGGGCGCGTTTGAGTACCGGCAGGCCGAGGAGATCCGCGACGCTTTCGCCCGCCATGGCGTGCGCTATCTCTTCATCGGCAAGTCCGGCGCGATTCTGCTCGGCTTCCCCGACACCACGCAGGACGCCGACCTCTTCGTGGAGAAGAGCCCCGCCAACGGCCGGGCCATCGTCGCCGCCCTGCGCGAGCTGAGCTTCGCCCTCGACGACGAGCAGGCCGCACAAATCGAGCGCGGCAAGGACTTCGTGCAGCTCAAGAACGGACCTTTCGACCTCGACCTGGTCTTCGCGCCGGACGGCATCGAGCGCTTCGCTGACGCCTGGCGGCGGCGCATCGAGGTCGAAGGTTTCGCCGTCTGCCACCTCGACGACATCATTGCCAGCAAGGAGGCGAGCGGCCGCGCGAAGGATCTCGAGTCTCTACCGCGGCTGCGGTCGTTCCGCGAGTACTGGCTGCGACGGCACGGCCGGTCCTGACACCTCCGGACTACCGGCGCCCGCCCCCGAACCGGAGGGGGCGGGCGCGGGTTGTTTTCCTACTGCCAGGTCACCACGAGCTGCGGCCGGTTGGCCGCGGTGGCGTTGTCGCCCGAGTAGTAGCCGATGTAGTCGTTGCCCGTGTCGTCGTTGTCGTCGAGATTGAAGTAGACGCGGAGCTGCGTCGTCCCCGTCTTGTTGATCGCCACCAGACCCGCGGCGTTGAGGCTGCCTGTCGACCAGTCGCCGTTGGCCGCGGCACTGGAGAGGCTCGCCGTCTGGACGGCGGTCGCCGCGGCTTGGAAGTCTCCCGTCTGGAGCGCCGTCGATCCCGAGAAGCCGGTGCCCGGCTGGACGTCCACCCAGCAGGTGCCGTGGGTCGTGAAAGGACTGGTGCCGGAGAGCGTGCCGCGGCGCAGGCGTAGAGTCACCGAGAGGATCGTGGCCCCGTCCGGGATCGATGAGGTGTCGAAGGAAACCACGGACTTGTACTGCTTGTCCTGGTTGTCGTCGCCCACCCGCAAGGCGCTGGTGGTGGTGGCAGTCGCGCTGATCGAACCGCCGGCGTTGGAGGTCTCGGTCGACTCCAGCACCCAGCCGTCCTGGGCGGCGACCGAGGTGAAGGTCACAACAGTGGGCGGAACCGCAGGCGTGGCCGAGGCTTCGTTCGAATTCGGGCTCTCGCCCACTCCGTTGGTCGCGGTCACCACGTAGTAGTAGGTGGTCCCGTTGGTCAGGCCGGTGTTGGTGAAGCTGGTGGCGGTGAGGTTGCTCTGGATCGTCGTGTAGGGTCCGCCGCTCGTCGTTGCGCGGTGGACGCGATAGGCGGTGGCGCCGCTCACGGCCGTCCAGGCGAGGCTGATCTGCGCGTTGCCCGGCGTGGCGTTGAGCCCGGACGGCGCGACCGGCGGCGTCTGGCAATACTGGACCTGCTTGCCGATCACGGCATACGGGCAGGCGGCCTGCTCGAGCAGGTAGAGGATGGCTGCGCGGTTGCGGGAGGTCTGAGCCGGGATCACCTCGTCCGGGGGATAGAAGCCGCCCTGGGCGGAGGTGACCGGATACATCTCGAAGGAGAGGGAGAAGATCCGGTGGGCGCCGTAAAGATAGTCTTTGATCCCTCCGTCGGAGATGTAAAGGTCGCTCGCCTGCTGAGGGGTGTAGCCGTTGGTGGCGGCCATGGCCTGGCCGAGGGTGACGAACACGTCGTGGTCATCCTGGGTCATGTCGGCCGGCACGTCGGTCAGCGTGTAGCCATAGGGCCACATCACCAGCTCGCCGTAGGTGTGGAAGTCGATGTGGGCCGTGATCTGCTGCTTGCCGCCGATGACCCGGCTGTTCACGAAGTCGCGCACCACCTGGGTTTCCGGGGCCGAGAAGGCCGCCGCTCCGCGATAGGTTTCGCTGCTCGGCGTGCCGCTGCTGCCCCCGCAGCAGCCCCACCTGTAGTCCCAGTTGCGGTTCAGGTCAGTGCCGATGGCGCTCGTGCCGGCGTTGGGCTGGCGGTTCTTGCGCCAGGAGGCGTAGGTGCCCGTCGCGATGTCGTACTCGCCGCCGTCCGGGTTCATGTCGAAGACGATCCAGATCTCGCGGTTGTCCACCAGGTTGGTGATCTGCGGATCGACGCCGTATCCGTCGATCAGCGTGTGGAGCGTATACAGGGCCATTTCCACGGTCAGGTGCTCGCGGGCGTGTTGATGGTGCGTGAAGAGCACCTCGGGCTCGTCCTCGTCGGTGCCCACGTTGTCGGAGATCTTGCCGGCCCACACCGTGCGCCCCTGATACGACAGGCCCATGGAGAAAAGCGAGAAGATCGCGGGGTGGTCGAAGGCGGCCTGCTGCAGCTCGGCCACCATTTCGGCGTAGTCGTGGTAGGCCGAGTCGGCGGGCGGAAAGGCTTTGAGGAATTCCTCCTGCGTCCTGAACCGCAGGAGCTTCAGGCCCAGCCGCTTCAAGGCCCTGGCTTCGCGGCCCGTGGCCTCGACGAGAACGTAGTCGTGGCCGACTTCGAAGATGTCCGCGCCGGTGGCGACAATGGCGGAGCGGGTGCGGGCGTCGAAGACATTCGAGATCTTGTAAGTGTCGGTCTCTTTGATGGGCTGTGCGGCGGCGGGGGCCGCCAGGCTGAGACCGAGCAGCAGCGCGAGCGTCAGCCCCAACAGGGGCAGGCGATGGTGGAATCGCTGGTTTCTCAGGTGGTTCTCCTTTCGATCGCCATTTGTCCTAGCTGGTGTCTGCCGGCAGTTGCCGATACCGCTCCTGGGCGAGCCCACGACGAGGTTCGTCTGGGCTCGGCCATGGGGTGCTCCATTCTGAAAATGGTGCTATCCCAGGATAGTACCTGCGACGCGGCGTGTCTATCGTCTCTAGAGAGGATGCTCCCTCCTCTCTAGAGATGATGCGCACGGCGTTCCGGTGGCCTAGCGAATTCGAGAGCACCGTTCGGGTATGTAAGACCTTGGTCCAATTTACCCGCGAGTGACTCGCTGGTATCGTCTTCAAGTGGGGACAAATGTGAGGTGGCTGGTCGTAGTGCTTGCCCGGTTGGTCCAGGGGCATCGCGTGGAGCTGCAGAACACTTCTCGGACTTCCGGAGGGTCTCCGGAATCGTCTTCCCGCACCTCATCGAAATCCGCACCAAGGACCGGCCGCAGATCCTGAAGATCGTCACCGAGCGGATCGAGCTCGACCCGGCGAGCTTCCGGATGCCGCGCTAGAGCTTGCGGCGCGTTCAGGTTGCCCACCCTTCATCCTTTCAACATGGACGCCGGCGGAAGTCCGGCCATGGAGACGACATGAAAGTGCACAAGCGAACCCTTCTGGGAGCCGCGAGCCTGGCGCTGCTTCTCGCCGGCTGCGCCACGACGACCTTCACCTCGATCTGGAAGGCGCCCGATGCGAAGCCGCTGCAGTTCCAGGCCGGCGACAAGGTCGTCGCCATGGTGATCGCGAAGTCAACCTCCCTGCGGCGTTCCGGCGAGGCCAACCTCGCGGATGAGCTCGACAAACGGGGGTTGAAGGGCGTTCCCGCCTACACCCTGCTCTCGGACGACGAGATCAAGGACGAAGCGAAGGCCAAGGCGGCGATCGAGGCCTCGGGAGCGGTGGCCGCCATCGTCCTGCGGCCGCAGGGCCAGGAGCAGAAGGTCACCTCGACCCCCCCGACCTACTACGGCTCCTCCTACTATGGCTCCCCCTACTACGGCGGATTCTGGGGCGGCGGTTACTACGGCCATGGCTGGAGCGGCGTCTACGATCCCGGCACGATCAGGACGGACACCTACGTCTCGATCGAAACCGTCATCTACGACCTGCGCCAGAACAAGCTGGTCTGGGCGGGCCAGACCAAGACGATGAACCCATCGGACGTCGAGAGCTTCGTCGGCGAGCTGGCGGACGCGGTTTCGCGCGAGCTCCGCGCCTCGGGGATGGTCGCCAAGAAGTAGCGGCCTCATCCCACCTCAGGCTGTCCATGGTCTGCTGCAAAAGGTGCCAGGGACATAGTGGAAGCAGCCCGCCCAGGCCCGGCTTGGGCCGGGCCGCCGGCTCGGCCCTAGCCCGAGTTCGGCTGGGAGATCGTCCCCGTATACGTCCCCGTGGCGGTACCGGCGCACTGGTCAATCTGAGCCCCCTCAGGGGCGGTGCTTTGATTCGAGCCTGACTGACTTGCATCGGCGCATCGATTTCCTGTCTCGATGGAGATTCCAGACTAGCCGCCATCCCACGTCCTGTCTATCCTCTCTAGGGAGGATAAGAAACCCTCCGGCATCCTCCCTAGAGAGGATGCCGGAGCCGTTTTCAGTCGTGGGATCGCTCGCGATCAGCCGTCGCCGCCAGCGACGGGGACAGGGACGGGGATCGTCAATCTCCACATGTCGTTGAGCAGCACCGGCGCGAACTCCGCGGTCGCTCCCCCGAAGATGTAGAGCTCGTAGGCCGTGGCGGTCTTGCGAGTGAAGTAGAACTGGCCGAACCTCGGCGCCGGCGCCGGCCCCGTCATCGCGGTGTCCACTCGCGTCCAGGTCCCGGTGTGGAGATCGAAGTACCAGACATCGGACAGGGTGGTACCGTCGAACTGGCTGCCCCCGAAGAGCCAGATGCGGTCGTTGCTCTCATCGGCGATCAGCTTCGCGTTGTCGCGGTGGCCCGGTCCGCCGGCCTCGTCGAAGACGAGCTGATGCCAGGTCTCCGTGTCGAGGTCGAATCTCCAGAGGTCGCCGAGGTAGTTCTCGGGCGTGAACAGACCGGTCCCGTTCACGGCGTCGTTCGTGTATCCGCCGTAGACGAACAGGGCGTTCCAGCCCTCGGAGTAGACGAGCGGATGATGGGCTCGAGCGCGCGGGGCGGGCGAGCCGGCCGCAGACTGCTTCCAGCCGTTCTTGTAGCGGACCAGGTCGTGCTGGAGGCCGTCCGGACGGTTGATGAAGGCCGGCAGCGTCGACGACGAGCCCGAGAAGGCGTACGCGACGGTCTTTTGCTTCCCCTTCTTTCGCACGGCGACCGCCTCCGTGGAGCGGTTGGCGCGCCCGATTTCGGCCGCGCTCTGCGCGATCTGCGTCCACCCCTGCACCGGATCGAACCGGAACGTGTCCTGGTGCGTGAGGTCGAGCCCGCGCCGGAAAGGACCTCTCCCGCCGGAGACGATCAGCGCGTCGTCCTCGGCGACGCACCACATCATCGCCTCGGCCCTGGCGGACGGCCCGCTGGGGTATTGGCTGAGGTCGTACCAGGTCAGCGTGTCGACGTCGAAGACGCTGAAATCGGCCACGGGCTCGTCGTTCGGGAAGGTCCCATTCAACCCGCCGAAGATGTAGAAGAGGCCGTCGTGATAGGCGCTCGCACCGTCCCAGAGGGCGTCGGGGACGGCGCCGCCCTGCGCAATCTCGGTCCAGTATGGAAGGCTCGACTGTGCGGCGCTCGGGCGGATCCCGGCGAACGAGAGCAAGAGAGAGAGAAAAGCGATGAGAACGATCCGAATCTGAACCCTGCGTGTCATCCGGGCTACCTCCTTGTTCCAGGAAATGGGGATTACGGTTGCGAGGCCCTACCCGTTCGCCTTCACGCGGCGGCCGGTGACGGTGTCGGTGGCAATGGGATCGCCGGTGTCGGTCGTCGGGATCGAGCGGATTCTCACTGCCGGTGAACTCGCGCACCTCCAGCGAGCCCGCGATGTTGTCGCACCCGTTGCCTACGGTGTGCAGGGAGACGTCGACGCGGCTGACGTTGAGCAGGGAGTCGTCTTCGTCGAACACGAGGGCGAGGACCACGCCCTTGATGCCGTTGTTGCCGTCCTTATCCCAGCTCCCCTGCTGGTCGGAAAACTTCAGGATCGCCTGAAGGGAGCTGGTGGCGAAAAAGGTTCCGTCGGCTTCGAACGTCCAGAGGGATGTCGCGCCGCCCGCTTCGGCCATCAGATAAGTCCCGGAGCAATTTCCCGAGAAGCCGCGGGCGAGCAGAGAGGCGGACGAGCCGCCGAGCAGGCAGACGAAGAGCAGGGCGTGGACGAGCTTGGTTTTCATGACAGGGTTCTCCTTGCCAAGAGGTGTGGGACCGGCGATCCTAGAGTAGCGGGCCGGAAGTGTGGTGTACATCCTCTCTAGGGAGGATCTTTGAGGGCTCGGCATCCTCTCTCGGGAGGATGCCGGAGAGGGGAGGGGTAGCTCTTTCCTACTGGTACGTCACCACGAGCTGCGGCCGGTTGGCCGCGGTGGCGTTGTCGCCCGAGTAGTAGCCGATGAAATCGTTGCCCTTGTCGTCGTTGTCGTCGAGGTTGAAGTAGACGCGGAGCTGCGTCGTCCCCGTCTTGTTGACGGCTGCGAGGCCCGCAGCGTTGAGGCTGCCTTCCGACCAGTCGCCGTCGGCGGCGGCGTTGGTGAGGCTCGCTGCCTGGACGGCGGTGGCCGCGGCCTGGAAGTCGCCGGTCTGGAGCGTCGTCGAGCCCGAGAAGCCGCTGCCCGACTGGACGTCGGCCCAGCAGGCGCCGTGAGTGGTGAAGGGGTTGGTGCCGGAGACCGTGCCGCGGCGCAGGCGCAGGGTCACCGAGAGGATGGTGGCGCCGTCGGGGATCGACAGAGGTGTCGAAGGAGACCACCGCCTTGTACTGCTTGTCTTTGTTGTCGTCGCCTACCCGCAGGGCGCTGGTGGTGGTGGCAGTCGAGTCAATCGAGCCGCCGGCGTTGGAGGTCTCGTTCGATTCGAGCACCCAGCCGTCCTGAGCGGCCACGGAGGTGAAGGTGACCGTGGTGGGGGAGGAGAAGCAGGTGTCCGTGGTCTCGTTGCAGGACAAGGGGCTGCACGGGTTGCTCCCCGCCTGGCAAAAGCCGGCGTTGCAGGTTTCGGCGCCGTTGCAGAAGAGGCCGTCGTCGCACTCTGGATTCGTGCTGCACGTGGCGCCGAGAGCTCCGGTGACCATCACGGCGAAGGGCTGCGGGCCATTGGGTACGTTGAAGGAGCGTGCGGTGACGGTGTAGGCGCCCGCGGCCGGATTGTTGAGCAGCACCTGCTCCACCGTGTTTCTGCGGTCGGCCGCGCCGCCGGTCGTGGAGACGCCGCCTGAAAAGACGTTGCCCAGGACGGTGCCGCCGGGACCGGTGACGATCAGGTCGAGGTCGTTGTTGAGGTTGACGCTCGCCGCCGGAGTGGACGGGAAGTCGGTCCAGGCCAGCGTGACCTTCAACGGCTCGGCGCCACCGGCGATCGAAAAATTGTAGGTGCGGCTCTCGTTGGTGGAGCCGGTGGCGAAGGGCGTGTCGTTGTCCTTCACCCACAGCTTGCGCGCCTGGCCGGTGAAGAAGAGAGCGTTTTCGAGCAGCACCCGGCCCCAGCCCTGGCAGTTGGCGGGGATGGCGGTGGTGTTCGCCATGTTGACGGCCGAATTGATCAAGGTCGCCTTGAGCAGGGCCGCCGAGGGGGTGAAACCGTTGATCGAAACCTTGCTCCCCGTGGGGTACCAGCCGTCGGTGTAGTACTGGCGGATGAGCGCCGCGAGGCCCGTGGCGCCGGGGGAGGCCATGCTGGTGCCGGACATGGTGGCGGTGCCGCAGTTGTTGGTGGTGACGTTGAAGTCATTGCCGGCCGAGACGATGCTGGAGCCGGGCACGGTGAGATCGGGCTTGATGCGGCCGTCGGCCGTGGGGCCGCAACTGCTGAAGGAGGCCATGGAGTCGGCGCTGGTGCCGCGCAGGGTGGCGCCCACGGAGACGCCGTTCTTGTTGGTCGAAGGGCTGCCCACCGAGCCCGCGCCCGGGCCCGCATTGCCGGCGGCGAAGAAGATCAGGTCGTCCTTGTGATCCCACATGAACTGATCGACGTCCTGGCTGGCGGCGGTGTAGTTGTTCTGCACGGCGGCGTTCTCGTTGTCGCCGTAGGAATTGGTGTGCAGGCGCGCGCCCTGGTCGTAGGCCTGCTGGAAGATGGGCTTCAAATCCACCACCGGGCAGCCGATGCCCGGCAGGTCGGCGCAGTTGTCGGTGAGGAAGCCGGCGTCCTGGACCACGAGCTTGGCGCCGGGGGCCATGCCGTCCGCCGTGTCGTGGGTCAGCAGGTTGGCGAAGTTGTCGCCCGCCACGGTGCCGGCCACGTGGGTGCCGTGGCCGTGGGTGTCCCACTCATTGTTGGCGATGCCGCCGGCGCATTCGGTCGCGGTCAAGAAGTCCACGGCCACGACCTTGCGCTGGGCCGTGTCCACCACGGTGCCGCCGTTGCAGACGTTGGTGGGCGGCAGGCCCCGGGCCGTGTCGCGGAAGAAGCACATGTCGGGGTCGATCCCCGTGTCGATGATGGCCACGGTCTGCCCCTCGCCGAAGATCCCCTGGCTGAAGATGGGCGTCGTCTGTCCGCCGGCGAGGCCCGACTGGCCCACCCAGACGGTGGTGTCGTTGCGCAGGGTCTTGCGCCCTTCGAGCTCGATCCAGAACACCTCGGGTAGGGAGGCGAGCAGGCCGCGCAGGGCGGCGATTTCGGCCGGAGTCATCAGCAGGCGGACGCGGGAGAAGAACGGATCTCTCCCAGTCCCCACGATTCCCTGCGCTCCCAGGCCCCGCATCGTCTGCAACACAGAGGAGAGATCGGCGTCTGGAAAAATGTGAATCATCACCGGCTGGAAGGTCTGGGCCTTGGTGATCTGGGGATCCACGGCGGCGATCTCCGGAGAGATCTTGTAGGCGGGATGGAAAGGGCCGGTCCAGGAGGCGCCCAGCGACGCGGCGAGCGACTTCGATTGCGTGGCGGCCGGCATCTTCACCAGGTAGGTGTAATAGGGCAGATAGGTGTAGATCCGCAGACTGGCGGCGCGGAGGGCCTTGACCTGGCGGGCGGTCACCGGTCCGGGAAATTTGACCAGTACGATCTCGTCCTCGCCCGGAATGGCTTTCAACGCGTCGGGGAAGTCGGGCTCCGGCCGGCTGGTGTCGATGACCTGCGAATTAAGAGAGATGAAGGTGGCCGCCCGCGCCTCGAGGTCCGGCGGGGCCTGCGCCACGAGACGGGCCGAGACGGCGGCGAAGAGCAGTAGAGACAGGATCGATCGAGGCATGGCGTCCGCTCCTTACCGCTACTCGAGCGGCATGCGTTGGTAGACGAAACCGTTGAGATAACTGCAATCGAACTCGACGTAAGGAGTCGAGGTGGGACTGAACGGGTCCGCTCCCGAAGGGAAGATCTTGCCCTGGCAGGTGACGGCGATGGTGCGGAAATTCGCCGAGAACTGGTACACGTAGTCCACCACCGCCGTGCCCGAGAAGGTCGCCGCCGGCGTCGTCACGTCGAAATTGAGGTTCAGGAAGCGCGCGGTCAGCTTGCGCGGCCCCGCGACCTTCCAGGAGCCGAGACTGTCGCTGAACGTGAAACCTCCGGCGCCCGAGGTGACCTGGTCCGACAGGGTGATCTCCGCGGTGCCATCCTGGTGAAGCTGGAGGATCTCCGCCCTCTGGGGGAGCGAAGCGAGATAGGTACCCGCGAAATCCCCCCGGCCGGCGTCGGCCGCGGCGAGGCTCGCTCCGAGGACGAGCAGACCTGGGATCGTCAACAGATGGATCAGCTTCATAGGCTCTCTCCTTTCTGGTAGGGTGCAACGCAGGCGGAGAGTAGTGGACTGGAGCCGCCGTGGGTATCCTCTCTAGGGAGGAGGCGGGTCATCGCTGGAGACGATGGACAAAGTGAAGAGCGAGAGCTAAAGTGCGAGCGCGGAAACCAGAAAGGAGATTTCCCCATGCTCTCCTCTGCGAGGTCGTTCCTCTGCCGTCGTTGGCTCTTGGCGGGGCTGATCGCTGCCGCTTTCCTCGTCCCGATTCCGAGCCGGGCTGAGACTGCGACCGACGTCGCCGTCGCCCGTTCCCTGCCGTTGGGGACCGTCGTCACGGTCGACGGCTCGGTCACCGTTCCCTCGGGCGCATTCTCCTCGAGCACCTTCGATCAGGGATTCACGATTCAGGACCGGACCGGCGGCATCTACGTCAGCCTCGGAACGGATCTGAATCTCGCCCCCCGCCAGCAGGTCCGCGTCACCGGCCAGCTCGCGGACAACGGCACCGGCGTGCTCACGGTGGTGACGAATGCCGCAGACGTCAAGGTCCACGGCAAGGGTCGCCGGGTGGAGCCCCGCTGGGTGCCGACCGCAAGCATCAGCGAGGCCACCGAGGGATTGCTCGTCCAGGTCGTGGGCACCCTCGTGGGACCGATCACGCCCGATCCGCCCTTCGGCACCATCTTGAGCCTCGACGACGGCTCCGGCCCCATCCGGATCTTCGTCTGCACCAGCACGGGCATCGACCTCTCCGGCCTCGCGACCGGCCAGCAATTGAGCGTGACGGGAATGAGCTATCAATTCATCGACTACGAGGTCGATCCCCGCTTCCAGAGCGACATCGTCCGGCGCGAGGATTGAGCCGGTTGGAGCGACGAGCGGGTGGCCGCATCAGGAATTTCCGCCCGGAGTCCGTAGCGCGATGCAATGGATGTAGCTCATTGCACCGCCACGGCTGCGTTGAACGTCACCGGGAGGGTCGTGAGGGCTTATTGAAGCCCCAACACCGCAGCCTCCTGGAGCTCCCGGGTCGCGGGCTCCAGGTCGTCGGTGAGGACGCATTCGATGACGGTGCGGAGCTGCGACGCGAGGTCCATCTCGTCCTCCACATCCTGCGCCGCCTCCGGCTCCGAGGGGGGCGCCAGGCTCTGGTGAACGCTCCTCAACCTCTCTTCGATCCCCTTCAGCTCCTCGGTGATCGCCTGCAACTCTTCCTGGGCCCGGGCTTCTGAGGCGCCGGCTGGTCTCTCTCTCTGGGTCATCACGCTTCCTCCTCGCAGGACGGCCCGAGGCTACCGGCGGACGGCTTGCCTGGGAACGGGGAGGGGCTGAGATTCCCGGGAATCTGGAAACCGAGTATCTTTTTTCCAGAACCTCCCTCGCGCCTGGAGCGGCGAGAGCGCAGGAAATGTCGCCGGCATGTCACGAAAAGGACGGGTCAGGCTACTCTATTTAGAGAAAGCGATGAGGAGCCGACCGACCATGGCCCGATCCGTCCCGCCGCCCTTCAGTCTGGTCCTCGCCACCCTCCGGAAGACACGGGGATGGACTGGACGTGACCTGTCCGCAGCCAGCGACGTTTCGGCGAAGACGATCTCCCTCTACGAGACGGGGCGCCGGACGCTCTCCCGCCAGCGGCTCGACACGCTCGCCGCCGCCATGGGCTTCGGCCCGGAGGAGGTCGATCGTCTCCTTCTCCAGTTTGGCCCGCCGGCCGAGGTCACGGAGGAGGCTCCGCTCTCGCCGGTGGATCCGTCGCCGGACGAGCTGCGGTGGATCCGCCAGCTCGCCGCCGACTTCGGAGCCACGGTGGGGGAGGTGGCCGAGAGGTTCCTGCGCCATGAGCTACGGGCTTTCTGGGCCGAGGAGGACCGGCAGGAAGCGGCGCGGCTCTGGGACCGGCTCAAGGGCCTTGCGCCCGCGGAGCGGTGGCGGCTCGTGGAAGCTTCGGAGGAGCTTCAGCTCTGGTCCCTGGCGGAGCGTCTCGCCCACGAGAGCGAGGAGGCGGCGTCGGACCGGGCCGACCGCGCCCTGGAGCTGGCCCGGCTGGCCGTCCGGGTGGCGGAGCTGGCGCCGGGCAGTGCAGCCTGGTGCTCGCGCTTGATGGGCTACGCCTCGGGCTTCCTCGCCAATGCTCAGCGCGTCGGCAGTGATCTACCGGGAGCGGAGGAGACTTTCGCCCGTACCTGGAAGCTCTGGGAGTCCGGAGCCAAAGCCGACCCTGGGTTGCTCGCGGAATGGCGCCTGCTGGACCGCGAAGCATCCCTGCTTCGGGACCGCCGCCAGTTCGCCGAAGCGCTGGAGCGGCTCGACCGCGCCCTGGATGATGTGCCCCGCGAGGCCGCAGGGCGCATCATCATGAACAAGGCTGTCGTGCTGGAGCAAATGGGGGAGGCCGAGAGCGCCATCGAGGCTCTACGCCAAGCGGCACCGCTCGTCGACGGGCGCCGAGAGCCGCGCCTGCTGTTCGGTCTTCACTTCAACCTCATCGCCAACCTGTGCCACCTGGGGAGATACACGGAAGCCGAGGCGCTGCTGCCTGAGGTCCAAGAGCTGGCGGTGGCGTTGCGGAAGGAGTTGGACTTGGTGCGGGTGACGTGGCTGAGAGGAAAAATCGCGGCTGGTCTCGGGCGCAGCGGGGAGGCTCGGGCGGTTTTCGAACAGGTGCGGCGGGATTTCACCGCCTACAAGATGGCATACGACTGCGCCCTCGTTACCTTGGAGCTGGCGGCGCTCCTCCTGGAGCAGGGGCGCTCTCCGGAGGTCCGTGCTCTCGCCGGGGAAATGCTATGGATTTTCCAGGCGCAGAGGGTGCACCGCGAAGCGCTCGCGGCGCTTCAGATCTTCTGCGATGCCGCCCGGCAGGAGACGGCCTCGGCGGACCTGGCGAAGAGGGTCGTGCTGTTCCTCCATCGGGCCCAGCACGACCCTGAGCTCAGATTCCAGGGATGAGGGGACTAGGAATGCCCGGCGCAGGGCTTGCCGCCCGGATCGAGCGAGCAGCCCTCATCGGTATTGCTCGACGCCGGGGGATTGGCGGCGGGGGCGCAGAGACCGCCCGGGTCAATGCAGCAGCCGGCCTTGGCCCAGAGGCTCGTCAGCCAATCCCAGAGACCGGGAAGGTGGCGGGAGGCCGGGGAGGTCCGGCTGGCGCGCTCCGGAGCGGAGCTTCGTGGGGCGGCTCCCTGCAGCGGCGAGGCGAGGATCAGGGAGACGGCCAGGACGGCGAGGGTGAGACGGAGCAGAGATCTGAACACGAGAAACTCCTTTCGGGAAGACGGAACCGGAACGGCCTCCAGCGGCCGGCCGGTCGTTTTCTCCCGGAATAGAGTGCTGAAGACAGGTGGAAAAATCTACCGGAAATCCAGAGGAGCGTATCGGGAGGAGAGGAAATGGACGAATTGGGCGATCCGGAAGACGTGAAGCTCCTGGTGCGCGTCCTGCGCGCGCTCCGGGGCTGGACTCAGGTGGAGCTGGCCGAGGCGGCCGGGCTGGATCCAAGCTCCATCTCGCATTACGAGACGGGCCGGTCCAGCCTGCCACGGAAGAACCTGAAGCGGCTGGCCGGGGCAGTGGGATTGCCGGTGTCCTTCGTGGAGTCCAGCCTCCTGCCGGCCTTGAGCGCGGCCCGCACGATCTCGGCACCCTTTTCCGGCGAGGATTTCAAGAGCCAGGACCGTGCCGGGGAGGAGCTCGGCCGCGATCTGGCGAGCGCTGGCCGCTCGCTGCTCGCGACGTTCTTCTCGCAGTTGGGCTCCCTGGATCGGAGGGCGCGGAATCGGACCGGAAGGCGGTCGCCGGAGGATTCCGGTGACCCGAGGATGAAGGGCTTCAATCCGCGGACAGGCTCAGCCGCGGTCGCGTTGTTCGAGCAAGGCCCGCAACCGGGCGACCTCAGCCTCTGCCGCGTCTGCCCTCTGGGTTTCTGCTTCGGCGTGCTGGTGGTGCGCTTCAGCTGTCTCCTCGGCTGTCGGCACCAGGCTGCCATCTGCGTGGAAGAGCCGGACCCAGTCGCCCTTGCTCCCCTCCACCACTCCATGCCAGAGGCCGAAGAAGACTCCGAGCTGCTCGCTCCACAGTCGCCCCTGCTCGTCGGACTGGATGGGCTGGTAGAAGCGTTCCGCCAGACGCAGCCCTTCCACTGTCCTCTTGTCCGGATCACAGAGGAAGTACTCCGCCGTGCGGAAGACGCGGGCATAGAGGTCCCGCTTCTCGGTGCGGTCCTTCTTGGCCGTCTTGGGAGAGAGCAGCTCGACGATGACGTCCGGCAGCCGCCCGCCTTCCTCCCAGGCGATCCAGACCTGGCGCTCGCGGTTGGGATCGACGCCGCCCACCCAGAAGACGTCCGGACCTCGGAAGGCCTTCCAGGGCAGACCTTTCGTCATCTCCTCCGAGACGGCCCGCGCCTGATCCACCGAGTAGTACACGAACATGTTGCCGCCGGTGTAGAAGTCGGTCCGGCCCTGTTCGGCCATGGCCTGGCGGAACAGCTTCCGCAGGAAGGGGTACTGCAGGGTATGCCACTCGGTCTCCAAAGGCTCTCCGTCATCCAAGACGAGCTCGAAGGGCAGAGGCGCGAGCGCGACGGCTGGCTGGCTCATGGCGTACTCCCTTGCGGAGTCGTTCCTTGCCAGGATCTTATTCCGCACGACCAGTAAATGCAAGAGGGTCGGGGGCGATCCCAACTTCCCTCTGGACGACAGGATACCACGAAGATCGACTCCTCAGGCCGGCACGAGGATGCCCCGGTGGACGAGCCAGGCGGCGAGGGCGGCGGCCTGCGAGGGCAGGGGCAGGCGTTGCGACCAGGATGAAGTCAGCTCGTCCAGGGTCGTGCCCGAGGGGACCGCCTCCAGGAGGGGAGCGATCTCCACGCCGTCGAGATAGGCGACGGGACGCTCCAGGCTCGGGTGGACCAGGGCGCGACGCATCTCGATGAGGTCGCCGGTGACGCATGGCGTCTCCAGGAGCGCAGCCGTGGCGGAGAGCCGCAATCCCTTGGCAGGATCGGAGAGAGCGGCTGGAGGCTCTGGTGAGGACGGAGCCGCTGCTGCCCGCTGCCGCCAGAAGGGAGAGGTCGGCCGGGCTGTGGCGTAGAGCTCCGCGGCCCAGGTGGTGTGGCGCTCCACGGTTACGCGGTGGCTATCGGCGTAGAAGCGCTGTGCCGCTGCGGCGTGATCCGGCCGGGTCAGGATCGTATGGACCGCGATGGCGCCGCTCCAGGCGGTCTGCATCGCTTTCTGCACGCCGGTGGAGGAGAGGGGGTCGAGGGTGAAGGCGGCCTCGCCGATCTTCAGGAAACCGCGGCCCACGGGTTGCGGAGTGTGCCAGCAGGTGGCGTCGCAGACGTCGGGACCGTTGACGAGCTTGGCTCGGACGGTGTCGGCAAGGAGCGCCGAGCGCGCCAGCAGGTTGCGGTAGAGCGCTTCCCGGGAGATCCCGGCCCTGCGCTCCAGCCGGTAACGCTCGGCATCGAGGAAGACCATGGCGCTCAGGGCGCCGTCCGGTTGGGTCGCGGCCCACAGCCACTCATCGACTCCCGCCTCGGTCACGGTCTCCTCGCCCCAGCCATCGGGACGTGACCAGACGCCGTGGAGGGCGAGCGTCCGGGGTCCGGGGCCCGGTGCGCACGCGTTCTCCGCCCAGGCGGGCCGACCGGCCGCTCGCGTCCACCAGGAAGCGGGCCCGGATCTCCCTGCTGCCTTCCGGCGTGCGGAGGGGGACGATCCATCCGGCCTCTTCTTCGTTCGGCTTCAGAGCCGAAGCGGGTTGGAGCACCCGGGCTCCCGCCTCCCTCGGCGTGCCGCAGCAGCAGGTGATCGAAGCGGCCGCGGTCCACCATCAGGCCGGGCGGGTCGGGGTGTCTCGTGGTCTCGGGATCTCCAGCGGTATCTCCTGTCCAGAGGACTACAGACTTGGCCGTGGGCCGGAATCCTGCCGCGCACACCGCCTCCGTGAGCCCAAGGAGGTCGAGCTGCGGCCAGATGCCGGGGGAGAGAGACGCGCCTACGTGGGGACGGGGGAAGGGCTCCCGCTCGACGATCAGGACGTCATGGCCGAGGCGGGCGAGCTTCCAGGCGGCCACCGCGCCCGCGGGTCCGCCGCCGATCACGCAGATCTCGGTCTCGATCCTCCCGTTCACGACACGGTCCCGCCGAACCAGTCCGGCCGCCGGGTGGAGAGGCGGGCGTAGGCCTCCAGGCAGTAGTGCAGCCAGCCGCGGATGTAGTCGCAGGCAGGCCGGCCGCGATGGATCACCTCGTGATGGCAGCCGCCGCCGCAGAGATAACGGGCCCAGCAGCGCTGGCACGGCTCCTGGCGATGCACGTGGCGCTCGGCGAGCCAGGCCGCCTGCCGATCGCGGTCGAGGCCGCTGGTCGAGATCTCCCATCGCTCCCTCCGCGTCGCCCACGAAGCGATGGCAGGCCGCGAGGTCGCCGTCGGCGGAGACGCCGAGATAGCCGGCGCCGGCGCCGCACGGGTAGGGGCGGTGCGTGCCCTTGTGGATCTCGCGCAGGGCATTGACCAGGTTGGCGAACGGATAGCGCTCGCCGGCCACGATCCGCCGTTCGAGCTCGCGTCCGCAGTCCACCATCTGCTCCAGCATCACCGCCAGCTCGGCGTGGCCCATCTCGTCGCATCCCGAAGGCGAGCTCAGGAGCGGCGAGAACCCCACGCTGTGGAAGCCGAGGCCGATGAGCTCGTCCAGGGTGGCGCGCAGACCGAGATTGCGGGGCGTCACCGTCACCCGGGCCGAGATCTGCATGCGTTGCTGGCGGGCGAGGAGGGGAGCGGCGCGGGCCATCACCACGTCGTAGCTGCCGCGTCCCCCTTTGAACGGGCGCAGGCGATCGTGCACCTCGCGCGGGCCGTCGAGGCTGATCGTCACCGCGAAGCCATGGCGCTCGAAGAGATCGGCGTCGTCCTCCTGGAGGAGGGTGCCGTTGGTGGTGATGGAGAAGGTCACCCTGGCACCCCGGGCCGTGGCCATCTCCACGGCCCGCTCGGTGGCGGCACGGATCACCTCCCGGTTGGCCAGGGGCTCGCCGCCTAAGAACGCGAGGTTGAAGCGCTCGCCGGCCGCCGCGTCGCGCAGCAGGAGGTCCACGGCCTGGAGCGCCGTGGCCAGGTCCATGCTCTTCGCCGGACCGCCGAACTCCCCCTGCTGGGCGTAGCAGTAGGTGCAGCCGAGGTTGCACTTCTGGGCCACGGCCAGCGAGAGAGCGCGCACCGGCGGGGATACGACCGGCTGGTCGTCCACGAACGGCTCGCCACGCAGGCCGAGCTCGTCGAGCAGTCCGGAGACCGCCGCGGGATCGCTCTGTGCCGCCTCCAGGCGGGCGAAGATGTCGTCGTCGACGCGGAACACGCGGTCGCCGTCCACCACCAGGAGGTGGTGATCGCCGTCGGCGCTGAACAGATGGATATCCGAAGGCTCCATCAGCCTCTACTCCCGGTCTTTGCCCTCGATCTCGAAACGGAGCTTCGTCTCCCAGCTCCGGAAGAGGTCGTCGTAGCTCACCAGCCGCGTGTCCTGGCGATTGTCGAGGATGTACTCGCGAGGTGTCGCCGGCGTGCGGTCCTTCTGCATCCAGTTGTTGCCCACGCTGATGCCCTCGGCCGTGGGCTCGACGTTGACGTAGTCGGGCCGGCTCGACGCCCAGTAGTAGCAGGCGCACTCGCGGTAGTCGTTCTGCCAGGGCGAGCAGAGGCTCTGCGTCAGCTCGCCGGGCTGCACCATCTCGCGGTTGATCACGGCCTGATGGAGCTCGAAGAAGCGGCGGATTTCCAACTTGACGACTTTCGTGCTGTCGCCGGCCTTGTCGGGAGGGAGCAGCGGGTCCAGGGATGCCTTCCTGGTGACCAGGCAGTGGACGGTCTGGCCGCCGTGCGCGTGGAGGACCCGGGCCAGGGCGTTGGACCATTCCATGAACGCCGCGGCCTGCGGGTTGCTCCCGCTGGTCAGCGGGCTCGAATCGCCGTTGGGGGCCTGGGGACCGAACACCTGGACGGCCAGGGGATCGCCCCCCTTACCGTCCGGATCGCAGGCCACGCGGAGGATGCGGTGGTGGAGCAGTTTTTTGTATTTCGAGTCCTCGACGTGGACCACGAGGTTGTCCGCCTCGTGCATCTCCAGGCCCACGAAGATCCGCTTCCACACGTTGCGGAAGTCGAATTCGAGGCCCGGGAAGCAGTTGGAGATGGCGGAGTGGGGGAGCGTCCCGGGCGGATTGCCAACGGCGCGGTAGTTGAGCTGGGCCGTCAAGTTCTTCGCCTCGATGCGGGGCCGGGTCTCACTCATGGTCTCCCTCGTCTTTCTTGCCCTGGGAGTCATCCTGGAAGAGGTTCCGCGTGGCCGTCTTGCGGACCGTGTCCACCTGGCGCCGGGTGAGGGCCATGTAGCGCCCGTCGGCGCCGCGCATGAGGGCGGGCATCTTGCGCCGGCCCACGCTCGACAGGTCGCCGATCTGGTCGTGGCGGCGCAGCAGGTCGGGGAACCAGGGAGCCGTGCCGCTCCTGAGCGCGGTGAACACGCTCTGGTGGAGATTGAGGACGGTGAGGCTGTCCACCAGCGAGGTGTACATGATGGGCTCGAACCGCCGGCCGAAGTCGCCGGTGTCCTGGCGCACCATGGTGCTGGCCACGTCGATCTGGCTGTCCACCACGTTGCCGTTCATCACCGCCGTGTTCATCAGCCGTACGGTCTCGAAGGCCCGGCGCACGATCTCCTCGGCTTCGGCGGAGGGGACGTCATGAGCCGCCACGCGGGGTCCGAGGAGCGCCTGCTCGAGCTCGTCGGCCACGGTGCGCACGGGGAAGCTGTCCGGCGCGAAGGCGGGCGGGCCGGCGCCGATCCGCGCGAAGGCGGAGAGCGGGCGGCCTCCTGCCGTGAGGTGGACCTCGACGATGCCGTCGCACTCGTCGTCGAGATAACCGAAGCTCTGCCAGCCGTTCTCCCCGACCGCCTTGCCGGCGAAGATCTGGGCGGGATTCGTCAGCAGGGCGCCGCTGCTCGCCTCGGTATACCCCTTCCAGGTGCCCTTGTGAGCGTCGTAGACGTCGTCGACGGTGTTCGGATCGTGCGGATCAGGGCCGTAGACCTTGCCCTCGGCAGGCGTGAAGCGCAGGCGGATCTCGGGGAAGCCCGGCGTCGGCTTCAGGTACTGCACGGAGCCCAGGGGGAGCGTCTTGCCCGGCTTGAAATTTCCGGCATGGCCGCGGAGCGGCTGCACGGCGTGGTCGGAGAACGGGCCCGCCTCGGCATGGATTTGATCGCCGTCCTTGCCCGTGCGGCGGTAGGCCTTGATGTTGCCCACCCGCACGGTCCAGGAGACGTCGGCCGGCGACAGCCCTTCGGCCGCCAGGAGATCGACCGTCAAGGGCTCCAGGACGTCCCGGGACGTCCGCGCCCAGACCTCCAGGAACGGGGCCACGGGATGGATGGCTCCGGTATCGTCCTTGAAGCGGACCTCGGCGGGGATTTCGACGCCCGTGATCTCGCCGCTCGCGCGATCGACCACGAGAGTCGGCGCGGGGACGATGCGGCGATAGCCCAAGGGATCGTCGGGATCGACCACGACGTCGTAGTTGGCGAGCGGCAGCGGCGAAGAGCCGAGCCGGGCGACGGCGAGCGGGGGCAGGATCCGGATCTCGTGGATGCTCATCGCGGAGGTCCTCTAGGGTCAGGGGCCGGGGATCAGGAGCTCGATCTGTTGCAGGGCCTTGGCGTCGGCGTCGGCGAGGGCCCGCAGGTAATCGAGGTGCGTGGTGCCGATCCGCCGCAGGGTGTCGATCTCATCGCCCGACGCTTCGAGAAGGTCCCGGTGCACGCGCCAGCGATCGCCCTCGGCGTTGGGCAGGCTCAGCGTGTAGGGCATGGCGAACGGCGGTCCGGCCGCGCGCTGCCGCGGATCTCCTCCCTGCTTCAACGGGCGCTGCACCAGGATGCCGGCAATGGCGCGCAGGTTGTACATCTCGCCGAACGTCCAGTTGACCAGGCTGCCGCGCGGCGTCAGGTCCTCACCCTGGAGCGTGGGGCCGGTGACGTCGAGAGCGTGCATGAGGTTGACCAGCAGCAGCCGGTAGCGGACGTTGAACAGGTGGGCCCACCCGAGGGCTTCGAGATCGGTGATCACGTCGCACTGGAGGTCGGGCTCCGCGGCGGTGTCGGCTTCGCCATAGCGGACGGAGGACTGCTCGGTCTTGGGATTGAGGGCCACGGGCCGGGAGGGCTCCCATCTCACCTTCTTCATCTCCCGCCTCATCTCGCGATAGATGCGCAGGAAGCGCACGAAGTGCGACCCTTCAGTATCCGCCTCGCTGGCGAGCGCCTCCCCCTGCTCGGCCACCGCCTGCAGGCCGGCGACGGCCTGATCGCGGGAGGCGGCCGGGATGATCAAGAGATCCGGCGAGCGCGGGGCCTCCTCCGTGCTGCCGCGGGCCCCGGCCCGGTAGCCGCGGCCCCACTCGTCCCAGGACGCCTGGTAGGGGAGCGAGCGGATATTGAAGTCGCGCTCCTTGAGATAGGAAACGGGCTCCGTCGTCTCGAACAGCTCGATGAGCAGGCCGTACAGCTTGCCCACGGGGGTGACGTCCGTCCCCAGGTTCGCGGCCTTCGCCCGCTTCTTGATCTCCTTCGCCTCCTTGTCGTTCCAGTCCGGCGGGCTCTCGGCCACCACGTACTTGGCCAGCGAATCGAGCGTCAGCCGCTGGAGGGTGAAGTTGAAGGGATAGAAATCGCTGCGGAACGGGTAGTCCTCGCGCTCGAAGTTGAACGGGCCGCCGATCAGGCGCAGGAGGTTCTCCACCGTGATCAGGTGACCCATCTCCTCCTTGGCGATCCCCAGGATGGTCGTCTGCCAGCTCTGGACCAGCCGGCGATCCGCCTCGTTGTCCGGCACCTGCGGCCCGCCCAGCGACCAGGCGGCATAGAGGTACTGCACCATGAGCGCGTGCTCGATCTCCGCCCCGATGTGGAGAAGGAAGACCGTGTAGTCGTGCCAGGTGAATTCCGGCGGCAGCTCGAAGGGCGGTTTAGCTGGTGGGGCGGCCGGCGCGGCGGCCGCCTCCGTGATCGCTTTCCCGACAGGCGCCTCGCCGCGCAGGCGCCGGAACGCCTCCGCCGACCGCAGGGCGCGGAACTCCGCTGCCATGCCCTCCGGGCTTTGAGCCCCGGCCGCGTTCTCGATCAATGCCGTCTTCGGCTTCGTCCGGGCTGCGGGCTCCTCGAGGATCGAGGTGAGATGCCTCGCCAATCTCGATCGCATGCACAGTCCTCCACGGTTTCCTGGAGGCTACTATGTGTTGAAGAAGCTGTAAAGAGGCTGAATACAGGGCGGGGCGGCCTCGCGGAGGAGGCCGCCGTAGGAGGGAGCGAGGGGACGGGATCAGGCTTCGGCCACGGGCCGCTTGAAGACCATGGCGATGTTGTCCGTCGCGCCGGTCTTGAAGTTGACGGAGGTGATCGACACCAGCTCCCATCCGTCCTCGCCGAGCTGGTTCAACTGGGTGGCGGAGTTGGGATCGAGGCGGTAATTCTCGCTGCGGATGTTGATGATCTTGTATTCCCACTTGCTCATGTCCACTCGCTCCTTCCTTCCCTCGGTCATCGGGCGCACGAGGCCTCGAACGGGGTCATTGTAGCTCTATCTCCAGGAGATCCGACACCATGTTGTCACGACTTCGAGACTCCGGGTCTACCTTCTTTCGTCTTCCTTCCAGACGACCTGCACGGGGGCGCCGCGGCAGATTCTCCAGCGGCGGGCCAGGTCCCCTCCATTGAGCGACAGCTCCAGCGTGCCGAGGGAGCCGGTGAGCATTGCTGCCTCGCCCGCCGGGATCTCGGCGTAGTGGCTGACCCTCAGGGATGCAAATTGCTCGCCCAGGTGCCCGCTCACCTGGGCGCGGCAGGGTCCCGCCGGGAGCCAGGTCGCCGGGACGTCCGTCACCAGGTTGCCGTAGCGGTCCACGTGGACCACGCGGCCGGAGATCCTCCCCGGCTCGCGGCGCGGCGGGGGAGCGGAGAGGCGCTGCGGATCTCCGATCTCGGGTCCCAATTCGGTTTCACTGCCGCCGCGCAGCAGCCAGGCCGCCACCGGGGCGAAGCGGTCGCGACCGTGGAAGGTCTGCCCCGGGCCGGAGAGGAAGAGGTCGCGGCGCTCCACGGCCCGGACGGAGACGGCCCCGTCCAGCACCGGGGTGAGCAGGCCCGTAAGCAGGCCATTATCCGGTGCAACGAAGATGGCCGCGGCCGTGCGCACCGCGAGGATCCGCCGGTCGCTCCCCACGCCGGGGTCCACCACGGCCAGGTGCACCGTCCCCTCCGGGAAGGCCGGCGCTGCGGCGGCGAGGAGGAAGGCGGCGGTCTCCACGTCCCCCGGCGGCACCGCATGGGTCACGTCCACCAGCGTCGTGCCCGGGGCGAGGCGCAGCACGGTGCCTTTGACGGCGGCGACGTAGTAGTCGCTGGTGCCGAAGTCGGTGAGGAGGGTGAGGATCCGCATGCGAAAGACTCGCGCTACGATATACCATCCGGTCGCCGGATCAACCCCCCCAAAGTCTCCCGCTGTGGATACAATCCCCAGCCGTGTCCCAGGAGCCCTGCCGCCGCCTGCTGCTCTTCACCAAGCCCGCCCGGCCGGGGAGGGTGAAGACCCGCCTCATCGGCGAGCTGACGGCGGAGGAGGCGGCCCGTCTCCATGCCGCGTTCCTCGACGACCTCGTGGACCGCCTGCAAGGAGGCGACTTCGAGCGCACACTCGCCTGGGCCCTCGACGGGGACGAGGAGCTGCCGGCCGGCCCCGTGCCCGGAGTGCGCCAGCGGGGGAGGGACCTCGGCGAGCGGCTGTATTATGCCCTCTCAGAAGCGGCTCTTTCGGAAGCGGGCGGCGGAACTGTGGCGGCCGTAGGCAGCGATCACCCGACGCTCTCCCTGGAGATGGTACACCGCGCTTTTGCCACCCTCAGGACATCGAGGCCGGCGCAGACGTGGTGCTGGGGCCGGCCGAGGATGGCGGCTACTATCTGATCGCCCTGCGCGCCGGCGCTGTCTCGCCCCGCCTGTTCCAGGACGTCCCCTGGAGCACGGATCAGGTGCTGCCCACGACCCTGGAGCGCTGCCGCGAGCTGGGTCTGCGGCTGGAGCTGCTGCCCGTGGCGTCAGACGTGGACACCGTGGACGACCTGCGCCGCCTGGCCGCCCGAATGGCCTGTTCGGACCTCGGCTGTCCCCGTACCCGAGACCTCCTCGCCTCCCTGGGGCTTCTCCAATCGCAAATCCAAAATCCAAAATCCAAAATCGCCGAAGGGGTGTCCCTCATGAGGATTCTGACCGCCGAGGCCATGCGCGAGGTGGACCGCGCCGCCATCGAAGAGCTGGGCATCCCCAGCCTGGTGCTGATGGAGAACGCCGCTATCGGCGTCGTCGAGGCCCTGTGCCAGGCCTATGGCGAGGCCGATTCCGTGGCGATCTTCTGCGGTCCGGGCAACAACGGAGGGGACGGCCTGGCGATCGCCCGCCACCTCGCGGTCCGCGGTTTCGAGGTGCGGATCTTCCTCGTCACCGGCGGCCGGTCGATGACTGGCGACGCCGGCATCCAGCTCGGCATCTGCCGCAGGGCCGAGCTGCCCATCCTGGAGATCGACAGCCGCGAGGTCCTCCCTTCGGCCCTGGAGGCCGCGGCCGAGTGCGACGTGGTGGTGGACGCCCTGTTCGGCACCGGCCTCGCCCGGCCTCTCGAAGGGCTGTTCGCCGAGACGGTGCAGGCGATCAACGACCTCGCGGCTCCAGTGGTGGCCGTCGATCTGCCCAGCGGTCTCTCGGCCAGCCTCACGCGGCCCATCGGACTCTGCGTCCAAGCGGACATGACCGTGACCTTCGCGGCTCCCAAGGTGGCCCACGTGTTCCCGCCGGCCGCCGACTTCGTGGGCGAGATGGTGGTCACGGACCTGGGGATTCCGCCGCGGCTGGTGGACGACCTCGAAGAAGAGGGGGGCGACCTCCATCTGCTGCGGGGCGAGGAGCTGGCCGATCTGCTCCCGGACCGCGAGCCGGACAGCCACAAGGGGGACTACGGCCACGCCCTGCTCCTGGCCGGCTCGCCGGGCAAGGCCGGGGCCGCCATCCTCGCCGCCCGCGCTGCCGTGCGGGCCGGGGCCGGGCTGGTCACGGTCGCGGTGCCGGAGCCCATCCTCCAGACGGTGGACCTGGGCTCCATCGAATCCATGACCTTGGGATTGCCCGCGGGCGCTTCGGGTCAGATCGCCGAGCGCGCGGCCGAGATCGTGCTCGATGCGGCCGAAGGCAAGGCCGTGCTTGCCCTGGGCCCGGGCCTGGGGCAGGACCCCGCGACCGTGGCGGCCATCCGGCGGATCGTCCTCGAATGCCCGCTCCCCCTGGTGCTGGACGCGGACGGTCTCAACGCCTTCGCCGGCAAGGCGGGCGACTTGAACGGCCGGCGGGCGGAGACCATCCTCACCCCCCATCCCGGCGAGCTGGGGCGCCTCCTGGGGATCTCGACCGCCCAGATCCAGGAGGACCGGGTCGCGGCGGCCCGCGGCGCCGCCGAGGAGACTGGAGCCATCGTGGTGCTCAAGGGGCACCTCACCCTGGTGGCCTCGGGCACGGCCGTGTTCGTCAACCCCACGGGCAACCCGGGAATGGCGACCGGCGGCGCGGGCGACGTCCTGACCGGGCTCCTCGCCGGCCTCGTGGCCCAGGGGCTCGACGCCCTCGACGCCACCCTGCTCGCGGTCTACCTCCACGGCCTGGCCGGGGATCTAGCGGCTGGGAGGCTGCGCGAGGGGAACCTGGCGGCGGATGACCTGGTGCGGATTCTTCCGGGAGCGTTCCGGGTGCTCAAGGGAGAGGACGAAGAGCCCTCATCACCCCGGCCCTCTTCTCCCAGCCTCCCCCCCGTCCGCCGGGAGAAGAGGGAGAGGTTTGTCTGAAGAAGAAGCAAAGCCACGTTTCTTCTTCAAGCCCCCTCTCTCCCGGCGGACGGGGGGGAGGCTGGGAGAGAGGGGGTTGGGGGAGTGAGGGCCCGCCCCGAAGGGGCGTCGCAGCGGCGCCATGACGCAATGGGTCACCGCATAGCGAGGCGGAGACCCGCGCTCTAGGGCTCGCCCTGGCCCGGGAGCTGGCGCCGGACGGTATCCTCCTCCTCTCGGGCGAGCTGGGGAGCGGCAAGACGGTGCTGGCCCGTGGGATCGGCGAGGGGCTGGGGATCGATCCTAAGGAGGTGCAGTCCCCCACCTTCACCCTCATCCGCGAGCACCAGGGAAGCGGTGGTCGGGGGGGCGGCTGGTGCACGTGGACCTCTACCGGCTCGATCCGGAGGAGGTGGCGGCCCTCGGGTTGGAGGAGCTGCTGGCCGGACCGGGGGTCAAAGTGGTGGAATGGGCGGAGCGGCTTCCCTTCGCCATCCCCGGGGCCCGCTGGCTGCGGCTGCGGCGACTGGGAGAGGACGCGCGGGAGATCACTGAAGAGAATTCCTGACATTCCAGATAGGAGGGTGCGATGAAGAAGATCAAGAAAGTGGGCGTCCTGGGCTCCGGCCTCATGGGCTCCGGGATCGCCGAGGTGGCCGCCCGTGCCGGCTACGACACGGTGGTGCGCGAAGTCACCGATGAGCTCATGGACAAGGGGCTCGCCAAGATCCACGGCTCGCTCAACAAGGCGGTGGAGAAGGGCAAGCTCGACGCCGCGGCGCGCGACGAGACGGTCGCCCGCCTCTCGGGCACGGTCGACCTGGCGCCGCTCGCCGACTGCGACCTGGTGATCGAGGCCATCGTCGAGAACCTGGAAGAGAAGCGGAAGACGTTCAACGCTCTCGACCAAGTGGTGAAGGCCGACGCCCTCTTCGCCAGCAACACCTCGTCGCTGACCATCACCCAGATCGCCATGTTCACCCAGCGGCCGGACCAGTTCGTGGGGCTCCACTTTTTCAATCCCGTACCGGTGATGAAGCTGGTCGAGGTGGTGCGCACCCTCCTGACCTCGGACGAGACCTTCGAGCGCGCCTTCGAGTTCGCCCGTTCAGTGGGCAAGGAGCCCATCGCCTGCCGCGACAACTCGGGCTTCGTGGTGAACCGCCTACTGGTGCCCTACCTGCTGGACGCCATCCGCGCCCTGGAGGAGGGGGTCGCGAGCGTCGAGGACATCGACAAGGGGATGCAACTCGGCTGCGGCTACCCCATGGGACCGTTCACCCTGCTCGACTTCGTGGGGCTCGACACCACCTACTACATCGCCAACATCATGTTCGAGGAGTACCGCGAGAAGCGCTTCGCCCCGCCGCCGCTCCTCAAGCAGATGGTCCTCGCCGGCCGCCTGGGCAAGAAGAGCGGCCGCGGGTTCTACGAGCACGGGAAGAAGTAAGACCCCTCCTCACCCCTGGGAGCACCGACGTCCCCGCCGGCATCCATCTCCGCTTTCTCCGCTCCGTTTTTGTCTGGCTCCCTCCTCTCCCGGCCGGGTGAGGGAGCCGGGTTGTGCCCGATATACACACATTGAACCCAGAAAATGTGCCGTTGGCAGCCCTGGACAAAGTCATCGACGAAGCGGACCAGATCCTCGTCGAGCAAGCCGCCTTGCGGGCGAGCAAGCAACTGACCTCGCAGCGCCTCCAGGCTCTGTTCGACCAGGGGGACAAGCTGGCCACCGTGCTCAGGGTGATCGTCAAGCAGCACTATGGCAACGGCAACGACAAGCGGGTGGAGTTCGGCATCCAGCCGCTCCGCACCCGCCCCAAGGCTACGGTGGTGCCGCCCACGATCCCGGCTCCCCAGCCTGAAACGCCGGTCCCCGCCGCTGCCGCGACCCTTCCCAGCAGCAAGTAGGAACCTCCCCGGGGGCGTGCCAGGTGCACGCCCCCTTTCTCGTCCTTCCTCTCGCTTCCTCAGGTCCGCCGGATGCCTCGCCGGGCTCCCTCGACGCTTCGCTGCCCCTACCCGGTGTCTCGCCCGACCCGTCCGGCGTTTCGCCGGGCATGCCCGATGAAGCGCAGGGCGTGGCAGGTGAGACGCCGGGCATGTCCGGTGAAGCGGCGGTCGTGCCCGATGAAGCGCCGGGCACGGCAGTCGAGCCCTCGGGCGTGGCCGAGGAGGCCGCCAGTCCACAGCCCGGAGATGTCAAGCTCCCCTCCCGGCCGGTCTCCCGTCCCTCGGGCACGGTTGACCTGGCGCTCCTCGCCGACTGGCCCCAAGGTGCCGAGCACATCTTCCGTCGGTAGTCTGGGTCTGCTCCGAAGGGGCAAAGGAATGTAGCCTGGGGCTGGCGCTTTTTGCCAGCCCCAGGTAGACGTAGCCCCACAAACCTTGAAGCCCCGATAGGGGCGGCGGCAGTTCGCTCCAAACGATGAGCTGCCCGTCGCCCTTCACGGCATCACATATCTTCCTGAACCTGAACCTTGTCTGTCGGGGCACTCCGAGACCAGACAGGGAACAGGTCGCTTCTACGTTGTCTTGTCGGTCGTTGACATGGATTAGGAACCGGCGTAGAATCCAATAGACCTATAGAATGAGAGACATACATTGACGGAAAGAAGCTGTCCCGTAGAGATTTCGACCACGATAGGCATTCTGGGTCGAAACGGCGAAAGGTTGACCTAGAGGTTGGCCGTGTGGTGAACTTGGGATAACTTGAAGCTACCACTTGACCTCTCGTTGCCCTTCGAGGACTCCGAGTGCCCACCCATTCAGGAGTATAGCCATGGTGGGCTCCCTTGCAGTTGTTAGTGGAAGTACTTTCGGCCATACGGCCATCTGGAGATGATTATGAAGAAAAAGAGTTTAAAGAAGCTGCATCTTGCCAAAGAAACTCTTAAGAGCATGCTTGATTCCGATTTGTCTGGGATCGCCGGTGGATTAAGAAGCATGGCCAATACCTGTCCTGCAAGATGCCCGACGACTGAGGATCTGAACGCCCCAGAAGGCGTAGATACTTCTGGTGGATAGAATTATCGACCTATTCCGCGTCGGTGGAGGACTTAGCCCGCGATTCGATTCGTGGCAAAGGGGCCGGCCGTCCAACACCGTCGCTCAAACGGACGGCTGAGGCATTCTGAGACGGCAGTAGCCTTTGGAGGATGGGACTTCGAGGAGCTACGGTGCCCTGCATGGGCCGCGCGCTTAGCTCCTCAGCGTTGACGACTGGGGGAGTCGTAGTGCCAGCATCGAGCAAGAAGATTTCAGCCGAAGCGCTCGCGTTACGCATTACGGTGGTAGATCCGCCACCGAATATTTCGTGGGCGCTCCAGCTTGGCCGCGACGAGCTCGTGAAGCCTACTGCCAGCACAAAAACTCGCATCTCCTTCGACTTCTCGGTTGAAGTCGTAGCTAGCGACTCTCCGGGTGTGTTTCGCCTTCGCGGGCCAGCGGTCCAGGGTCGGGCTGGCGAGCGCTTCGTATACCTGTGCATCGGCGCGTATGCCGGCCAGGTGGGAGCTCCAGCAGGCTGGCGTGCCAAGATCAGCCTTGAGGGCATCACTCTAAAACTCCTGGATGCAGCAAAGACGAAGCGCGCAGGAGTGCTGGAAGCGCAGTTCGCGGGCACCGCGCGTGACGGCGGACCATCCAGGGCATCCGTGCCACTATTGGGCGAGGGATGGCGCATCGCGTGAAGCAGTCGTCTAACAAGCAGCTGCAGCTGGTCCGCAACCTGGAAGCGCTTACCCCTGTTCATGCTCGGCGCGGTCGTCTGCGTCCTCGTCTACCTCTTTCTCCTCAACTTTCCCCCGGTCGGTCGCAGGAGCCCAACTGCCGGAGTGATCCCCGTCATGGTTCTCGCCGCCAGCACGGCGTGGCTCACGGCGCGCTTCCTCCGCGCCGACGGCCTGTCCGCTGCGGTGCTCGGCCTTGGTCGGGGCGACCGGCCCGTTGTTCGATTCGGGCTTGGGTTTCTGGCTGGCTGTGCCTTGATAGGGACGTGGTTCGGCGTTGTCACCGTCGCGACCGGCGCGTCCTGGCATCGCAATCCCACGTTCAGCGTTCTTGCCCTGTCGCTCGCCGCCGCCTTCAACCTCTTCAACAACATCGGCGAAGAGCTCGTGTATCGCGGCTACCTGTTCGTGCGTCTCGCCGGCGCGTGGGGCGCTACGCTGACGATCCTCGTTACATCCGGCACGTTCGCCCTGCTGCACCTCCAGGCTGGCATCCCATGGTTGAACGTCGTCGCCACCGTCTTTACTTCTGGATTGATCTTCGCGGCGATATTTGCTCGGTGGCGGAGTCTTCCACTCGCCCTCGGCTTTCACGTGGCGACCAACGTCGCTGAAGATGCCACAGGCCTGCGAACCGGCACCGCCTCTCTTCTCGCGCCGGCGTACCCAGCAGGGGCAGCAAGCTCGGGCCAGGCAGTGCTGTTCGGCATCGCCGTGCTGAACGTAGCGGTGACGATCGGCATCCTCGTGTGGTCGCGGCACCAGCGCGGCCTAACGAAGCGTTGCAGCTGACGGAGCGGCGCGACGCTCCACACCGGCAGCAGAGCTCTCAAATAGGTTCCACCCGAATAAGTGCCGGGAATTCCCGAGCAAGGTCCGTCTCTACTTACATGCCACGGTCGCCGTCGCGGGTCGTGGGTGGAGCTCTGGCGCCGGGTGATGGGGGATACTTCTCCTATGGCTGAACGACGTGAGAAGTTTCCTGATCCAAGTCGACCTACCAGGCCAGCGTTTTGATTTGGAGCGGGCGCTGGCCCTACTGGAGCCTTTGGGAGTGGAGGTTGACCGCTCCGTCTAATTAGACTGCCCGAGTCACAACTGGCAGGCCAGCCTGCCAAGCGAGGAGGAGAATTCTGATGCATCGTTCAAGCACTTGGCTCATTGTTCTGCTTTTCATCCATGCCACAGCGGCGAGTGCAGACGAGGATTGCCTCGGAGTCATTGCGCTGTCCAAAATTCGTAGCGAGACAGTGCAGTCGCGCTCACAGGTTGAAAAGTACGCGCGCGATTTCTGCAGCGAGTATGCGTCAGCAACCGGATCTACACACTCAAGTTCGTTCGGCGTCGCCTACGAATTCCTGTCACTCTCGATGGGAGATTCGTCCGCGAGCCAATCGCGGGTCGCGAGCAGATACTGCGACGCTGTAAACCAACAGAGCGCGAAGCAAGAGGCATATCAGCAGTATGTGGAAACGATCGCGCCAGGCGCGTATCCTGCTTATGAGCGGTGCATCAGTCGCGCCAAAAGCGGTCTCTCAATCACGGTGGCCGAATCACTGCACCCTACTTACCTTGCCATAGGCGTTTCCTTCAGCTCGACTGAAGCCTTAGCAAGGCAGGAAGTTACGTGGTCGGCCTCGGCCGGTGTTAACTGCCATTGGAGAACCGGTCCCGACACCAGGACGACGGTAGCCGCAAACTCAAGCGACCTACTCATTTGTACACGGACTTCATCCGATACCGCCGCCTCCGTTCAGGTAGTACCCACCACCAATCCCAACTCCCTATTCTCGTTCCGGTGGGACAGATATCAAGGCTCCTCACCGGTCAATGAGTTGAGCGCTCTTCGCGCTGCTGTCACTAAGGCAACCGCGGATCTTGGTGCTGTTACGGCGGCACTTAGAGACGCCGTCGTAGCTTTCAACCTCCCAACGTGCCCCGCCGGATGGGAGGAGTACACACCGGCTTACGGCCGTTTCATTCGTGGGATTGACAAGTCTGGAACGGCCATCGACCCACGCAGCCCAAGGACACCCGGGAGCCTTCAGGATGACGAGTTCAAGAAGCACAACCACACTCGCGACAATGATGTGTGGGACTTTGGAAATACCCAACAATCCGGTGCAACTCAATGCGGAACCTGCCAGGGATATGGCCACGGTAACACAGTTACGGGCGAAACCGGCGGGGACGAGACCCGGCCAAAGAATGTCGCACTGCTTTACTGCACTCCAAAGAAGACATAGCGCGAACCCGCAGCGAGCCCTTCACCGAGCAGACTGAGGAGGTGACTCTCAGCCTTAAAACGGTACCTCCGGCGGCGGACTCCGGGCGGCCTCCGGCCACCCTACGTCCCGCCGCCCCCCACCCAAAAGCAACAACCGATATCGGAGCCGCCGGTATCTGCGAACTGCTGGCTCTCTACCGGAGAGCGGCCTAACCCGGGAGGGGGGGTTTTTTAACGTACAGAGAGGGGGGAAATTTGGCAGCGAGTTGACAGACGGCAACGCTCTCTAGCTGGCTTGCGCCTTCCGTGGCCACGTGACCGGCCTCCCGACGCCGTCGCCGTATTCCGCGCCAGGGCGCTGCATGAGCCATTTCCACAGCATCTCTTCGATCTCCGCGGCGGATGCATCCGGATGCCGGCGCCGGAGGTTCTGGCGCATCATCCGTTCACCCGCAGTGAAGAGGTCGAAGGCGGTTCTCAGCCTTGCGGACGCGATCTCCTCCTTGGTCATCCGGTTAAGCATATCACGCGGGCGGGGGCGGCCTGGAAGGGGTTGGCCGCCGTTTGCGGGGAGGGGGGGCCCCGTGTCCATCCACGTGCGTGATAGCCTCTAGCGTCAAATCCAGAAACGTGAGGTCCGAGATGAGCGCAGGGATTGGGACGTGGAGGTGGGCCCACCGGGTCGGTCTCTTGATGGCGATGGCTCTCGGGTTGTCCGTCGCAACGGACGCCGCACCCTCAGCGGCTGCCGGCGGAAAGCTGACCGTCGAGGCACTGTTCGCGGACTGGCGTGCCTTCGAGACGCCGACTTCTCACCAAGGCGCGCCGGACTACCGGGCCTCTACGTTCGAGCGGCGGCGAGTGGAGCTGGCGCGGTTTCGCGACCGGCTGGCGACGCTCGCGGCGAGCACCGTATCGACCGCCGAGCGCATCGACCTTGCGCTCCTGCGCGCCGAGATGAACGGGTTCGACTTCAATCTGCGCGTCCTCCAGCCCTGGGCCCGCGATCCCGCCTTCTACTCCACGGTCCGCACGGAGCAGAGCGACACGCCGGCGCACGAGGGACCCAACGCACATGGATTGGTCGATCTCTGGACGTACTCTTTTCCGCTGTCGCCGCAGAATGAAGCTCGGCTGGCGGTCGAGCTGCGCCCGATTCCGGCCTTCCTCGCCCAGGCGCGCGAGAATCTGACCGGCAACGCGCGCGACCTCTGGATGACCGGCATCGGAACGATGCGCGGACAGGTCGCCGACCTGACGGATCTCGAGCAGAAGGTCGCCTCCGGTGGCAAGGAGGTTCGCGGGGCGGTCACGGAGGCCCGCCAGGCGACCGCGTCTTTCGTCGCCTGGCTGGAGGAGAAAGCGCCTTCGAAAACCGGGCCCTCGGGTCTCGGCAAGGAGAGCTACACCTGGTCGCAGCAGCATGTGCACCTGCTGCCCATGACCTGGGACGACGAGGTGGCGATCCTCCGGCGCGAGCTGGCGCGAGCGCACGCGTCGCTCAAGCTCGAAGAAGAGCGGAATCGTGGCTTGCCCGAGATGACCGCGGCCCAGGACGACACCGAGTACCAGCGCCGCGCCGACCGGGCGATCCGCAAATTCGTCGCCTTCCTCAGCGAGCGCAATCTCTACCCGATGCGGCCTACGATGGACGCCGAGCAGCGCGAGCACCGGGGCTCGTTCGTGCCGATCGAAAAGCGCAACTTCTTCGCCATCGCCATGCACTACGAGCCGCTCACCCTCTACACGCACTCCTCGCACTGGTGGGACCTGGCGCGAATGCGCGACGAGCCGCATCCGAGCGCGGTCCGGCGCGGTCCGCTCCTTTACAACATCTGGGACGCCCGCTCCGAAGGCATGGCCACGGCCATGGAAGAGCTCATGCTCCACGCCGGCCTCTTTGACGACGAGCCGCGAGCGAGAGAGATCGTCTGGATCATGCTCGCCCAGCGCGCCGCCCGCGGGCTCGCCTCGCTCTACCTCCAGGCCAACGAATTCGACCTCGCACAAGCCAAGGCCTTCCAAGTCGAATGGACCCCGCGCGGCTGGATGCGCCCCGACCTCGACCTCCTCGGTTTCGAGCAACAGCTCTACCTGCGCCAGCCGGGCTACGGCACGAGCTACATCACCGGCAAGGTTCAGCTCGAGGATCTGATGCGCGAGCGGGCCCACCAGCTTGGCGACGCCTTCACCCTCAAGCACTGGTTCGAGGAGGTCTACTCCGCCGGCATCATCCCGGTTTCGCTGATTCGCTGGCAGCTCACCGGGAAAGACGAAGAGATTCGCGCGATCGTCGCCAAGGAGTAGGTAGGGGAGGGCGGCCGGCCGCACGACCTGGGAAGCATGCCGTGTGGCCGGTGTAGCGCTGTGCCTTGTAACTCCTCGCTAACAAGCTGCCACGGTGAAAGCGCCAAACGCATCGAGTCGCTCTGCGGAACGCCCCCAGAATCCACCGACCTTGAGGTCAGCCAACGTGAATGGACTACCTCCGTTTCCGCCGTAGGGGCCATACTTATGCCCTTGATTCGTGAAAAATGTGAGCTGATCGATTTCATCTCCCGACCTGCCCTCTATGCGATTGATGAACTCTCCTTCAGCCAAAGTGAAAGACGATTGTTCACCGCCACCACCACCGTGTTGGGTTCCTTGAAACTCATTTCCAGCGGTCGTCATCCAGACGCTAGTGATCGCGTCGATCTTTTTCCCATGCCTGACTTTGACCCTGATAATGTGACACATTTCGGTCAGGTCGTCTGAGAATGAATTGCCTCCATTGCCGCCGGCTCGTGATGTTTTGTTGTAAGCCATCGACTTCTCCTTTCGTTGGTGAATTATGTTCAAGAGATCATTGTTGAGCGCCTGGTTGCAACGGCTATACCAGGGCCGTCCACCGTGGGAGTGAGATCTCAGCTCGCGGTCTGGAGGGGACCTGACACGTCAGGCGACACGTTCCTGACATGTCAGATCTGGCTGGCTGGGTGCCAGGCTCTTCCCAGCCGCTGGCCCATCAGCTCGGCGACGCCTTCACCCTGAAGCGCTGGTTCGAGGAGGTCCACTCCGCCGGCATCATCCCGGTTTCGCTGATTCGCTGGCAGCTCACCGGGAAAGACGAAGGGATCCGCGCGATTGTCACCAAGGAGTAGGTAGGGGAGGGCGGCCTGGAAGGGTGGGGCCGCCGTTTGCGGGGAGGGCACTCGGGAAGGGGCCCGTCCCTCCCCACTTCTACATTATGCCAGCCACGGGGGCTTGCGGCAAGCCCCGGGGCATGCCGCATAGTCCCCGGCTGCAAGCGAGGAACGCAGGAACGGGAGGATCGAAAATGCACGATGGATCGATGACAGAGGTAGAACGAGGTGAACAGATGCGGGCGTATGTGCTTGGCTTCCAGGAGGTCGACCGAACCGACATCGGGGTGGTCGGGGGGAAAGGCGCGAACCTGGGGGAGCTTTCCAGGCTCGAAGGGATCCGCGTGCCGGATGGCTTCTGCGTCTCGACCGAAGCCTTCAAGCGGGTCCTGGGCGCAGCGCCGGCGATCGGCGACTTGCTCGATCGGTTGGCGCTGCTGAAGGCGGAAGACCGCGAGGACGATCCGGGAGCTTGCCGCGGCGATCCGCGGGGTCATCGAAGGGATCGCCATCCCTGAAGACGTCCAGGAAGCGATCACCCGCTTCCTCGCCAGGCTCGGGGAGCAAGAGGCCTACGCCGTGCGGTCCAGCGCGACGGCGGAGGATTTACCGGCGGCTTCCTTCGCGGGCCAGCAGGATACGTATCTGAACGTCATCGGCAAGCCGGCGATCCTGAAGCACATCAGCCGGTGCTGGGCCTCGCTCTTCACCGAGCGGGCGGTGGCCTACCGCCTCCAACACGGCTTCGACCACCGCAAGGTCCACATGGCGGTGGTGGTGCAGAAGATGCTCTTCCCGCAGGCGGCGGGCATCTTGTTCACGGCCGATCCCGTCACAGGGAGCCGGAAGGTGGCAGCGATCGAGGCTGTCTTCGGCCTGGGCGAGGCCCTGGTCTCCGGCCTGGTGAATCGCCGATGGCTACAAGGTGCGGGACGGCCAGGTCATCGAGAAGACCATCGCCACCCAACAAGTGCTGACGGATGCGCAGATCGTGCGGCTCGCGCGCCTGGGCCGGCAGATCGAAGGGCATTTCGGTGAGCCCCAGGACATCGAATGGTGCCTCGTCGAGGACGAATTCCACATCGTCCAGAGCCGGCCGATCACGACCCTGTACCCCATCCCTGAAGCGGGTGATCAAGGCAACCACGTCTATGTCTCCGTCGGCCATCAGCAGATGATGACCGACCCCATGAAGCCCTTGGGGCTGTCCTTGTTCCAGACGGGACACATGATTGCCGCGGGTGGCCGGTTGTTCGTCGATGTCACGCAGCAGTTGGCTTCGCCGGCCGCCCGGGACGTGCTCTTGAACGTCCTCGGCGGCAACGATCCGCTGATCAAGGACGCGTTGACGACCCTCATCGAGCGGGGTGATTTCATCGCATCGTCGCCCGAGGATGCGAAAGCTCCGGGTCCCGGTCAAGACAGGTCAGCAGACAGGTGGGCTGCGCGCTTCCAGACGCAAATCGAAGACGATCCGGCGATCGTTGCGGACTTGATCGCGCACAGCCAGGCGTCGATCGAAGCGTTGAAGCGGGACATCCGGACGAAATCCGGAACGGATCTCGTGGATTTCATCCTGGAAGACCTGCCAGGACTGAGGCAGAGCTTGTTCGACCCGCGGAACCTCGGCGCGATCATGGCCGGTATGAACGCTGCAAAATGGATCAACGAGCAGATGATGGCGTGGTTGGGCGAGAAGAACGCCGCGGACACGCTCTCGCAGTCCGCACCGAACAACGTCACCTCGGAAATGGGGCTGGCGCTCCTGGACGTCGCGGACGTGATCCGTCCGCATCCGGAGGTGGTGGCTTACCTCCAACATGCGAAGGATGAAGGCTTCCTGGAGGGCCTGCTCCCGTTGGATGGGGGACCGGAAGCCCACGACGCCATCCGCGCGTATCTCGACAAGTACGGCATGCGATGCGCCGGGGAAATCGACGTGACGAGGACGCGTTGGAGCGAAGCACCCACGACCCTGGTTCCGTTGATCCTCGGCAACATCAAGAATTTCGAGCCGGAGGCCAGCAGCCGGAGGTTCGAGCAAGGGCGACAGGAGGCCTCGAAGAAGGAACAGGAGCTGCTGGAACGCTTGAGGCAATTGCCGGATGGCCCGCAGAAGGCCGAGGAAACGCAACGGATGATCAGCCGGCTCCGGACCTTCATGGGCTACCGTGAGTATCCGAAGTACGGCATCGTCAGCCGCTACTTCGTCTACAAGCAGGCGCTCCTGGAAGAGGCCGACCGGCTCGTGCGAGCCAACGTGCTCCAGAGCCAAGAAGACATCTACTACCTCACGTTCCCGGAGCTGCGCGAAGTGGTGCGCACGCACGAGCTGGACGACCAGATCATCAGCAAGCGGAAGGTCGAGCACGAGCGCCACTGGAAGCTGACGCCACCGCGGGTCCTCACGTCCGATGGGGAAATCGTCGCCGGTGCGTACAAGCGAGCCGATCTCCCCGCCGGCGCCCTCGTCGGTCTCGCCGTCTCCGCGGGCGTCGTCGAGGGACGGGCCCGCGTCCTCTCGAACATGGCCGATGCCGAGTTGGAAGCGGGGGATATCCTGGTCACCGCCTTCACGGACCCGAGCTGGACGCCCTTGTTCGTGTCCATCAAGGGCCTGGTGACCGAGGTGGGTGGGCTGATGACCCATGGCGCGGTGATCGCCCGGGAATACGGCCTGCCAGCGGTCGTCGGCGTGGAGAACGCGACCCGGTTGATCAAGGATGGGCAGCGCATCCGCGTGCATGGAACTGACGGATACGTGGAAATCCTGGCATGAGGAGGATGGAGGAGAGGAAACCTGATGATGGAGGAGTGACTCGGCACGGGTGCGCCCGGGCACCTTCTCCTTTGGAGGCGGCCGGTTTCCTGCCGGTTCCGTCAACCAGGAGATGAACGTATGAAAAAGCTGGTTCTTGTTCTTCTTGCCCTCCTCTCCCTCATCCCCTTCGCGCAGGCCATGGCCCAGACGCCGGCGGCGGTGCCTCCCGCGAATCCCGCGGCGGCCCCGGCGCCTGATGTCGCGCAGTTCCTGGCGACCCTGTCGGGCGGGCAGGCGGCCCAGGCTCCGAGTGGCTTGCAGCCCGCGCCAACGTTCATGACCAACTGCGGCTACAACCCCCCGTGCGAGTCCGGCCAGATCTGCTGCTTCCTCTGTGGCAACCCACCCGCGGAGGACCCCGATATTTGCCTGGGCTGCGTGGAGCCGTACAAGGGCCGCTGCCCAATGGTCTACTAGGAAACGTCCCGGAGTGCGGGGCTGAGGATCTGCTGCTTTGGTCCTTGGCCCCGGCGCCACCCTCTCCAAAAGCGGAGTAAGTAGGCCGGCGGGACGCCAGCGCTCCCAGGGGGGCCGGCCGGGAGGGTGTACTGCTCCTCCGTCGGATTGCCCCCCTTCCGCTGGGGGAGAAGAAGAGGCGGGGGCGCGGCTCTGATACACTCGGGCCTTCCCCAGGGAGCCGGCCACGCCGGCTTCCTCCCCGGATCACCGATGGCTCCTACGAGACTCCCACAGCAATGACACAGGTCACTCTCGCCGAGGAGGGGCTCGACACCCTCTTCGGCACCCAGGACGAGAACCTCCGGCGCATCGAGCGCACCTTCGACGTCAGGCTGACCGCCCGCGGCAACGAGCTCCACATCAACGGCGAGCCCGAGCCGGTGCGAGAGGGTGCGGCGGCTGCTCGCGGAGCTCACCGCCGTCACCGAGAAGGGCTACCGCTTCCGCCCCGGGGACGTGCAGACGGCCATCCGCGTCATCTCCGAGGCGCCGGAGACCTCCCTCGTGGAGTTCTTCCTGCCCGAGGGGATGCTCGCCTCCGTGCGCCGGCTGGTCGCTCCCAGGAGCGTCAAGCAGCAGCTCTACATCCAGTCGATGATCGACCACGACATCGTCATCTCCATCGGTCCGGCGGGCACGGGCAAGACCTACCTCGCCGTGGCCATGGGCGCCGCCGCCCTGCTCGAGAAGCGGGTGCGGCGCATCATCCTCGCCCGGCCGGCGGTCGAAGCCGGAGAGAAGCTGGGCTTCCTCCCGGGCGACCTGGTGGAGAAGGTCAACCCCTATCTGCGCCCCCTCCACGACGCGCTCCACGACATCATCGGCTACGAGAAGGTGGGCCGGATGCTGGAGCGGGGGATCATCGAGATCGCGCCCATCGCCTTCATGCGCGGACGGACGTTGAACGACAGCTTCATCATCCTCGACGAGGCCCAGAACACCACCAGCGAGCAGATGAAGATGTTCCTCACCCGGATCGGCTTCAACTCCAAGGCGGTGATCAACGGCGACGTCACCCAGGTGGACCTCCCCCCGGCCGCACGTCGGGCCTCAAGGAGGCCCAGGAGGTGCTCTCCGGGGTGGAGGGGATCAAGTTCTTCTACTTCGACCAGCGCGACGTGGTGCGCCACGCTCTGGTGCAGAAGATCGTGACGGCGTACGATCAGTTCGAGAGGAAGAAGAGCGACCGCAGCGACCGCGATGGCGAGTCGCGCGTCGGGGGTCGCTGATCCATAGCGGATCGACCATGCCTCGCGACAGGGACAGCAGCTCCGTCACCGCGATCCGCCCGGTTACGCAGTCGATGTTGCTGCGCCGGCGGCTGCGGCTCAACGACTTGTGGGAGGAGGCGTTGGAGAAGCCCTGGCTCTGGCTGGGGCTGTTCCTCCTCCTCGGCGCCTGGGCCCTGACGCCCGGGGCCTTCCTCTTCTCCAGCCGCGCCGTGGCCGGGGCCATTGCCGACCGCGACTACGTGGCCCCCCGCGACCTGCTGCTCAACGACGACGAGGCCACCGGAGCCAAGCAGCGGGAGGCCCGGGACCGGGTGCTGCCCGTCTACGACTTCGACCCCGGGGTGGCCGGCGACCGTGACGCCGTCGTGGCCCAGCTCTTCGACGACGGCCGGCGGCTGCTGGCCGAAACGCAGGGCAAGGACGCCGCGGAACGGGCGGAGGCGGTGCGCGAGCTGGCCGCGCGACGCCAGGGTCCGGAAGACGTCAAGCTCACCCCGGAGCAGGCCGAGCTCCTGGCGGCCCGGGGCTTCTCCTCGGACCTGGAGGACCGCGTCCGCGGCGCTCTGGCCCAGGCCCTGCGCCGGGGAGTGGTGGTCAACAAGGACCAGCTCCTCGAGAACCGCCTGCACGGCATCACCCTGCGCAACCTGGCCACGGGCACCGAGAGCGTCCACCTCGACCTGTTCGACAACCTCGGCTATCCGGGGGAGGCGCGGAACTTCTTCGAATCCGAAGTGCGGGGCTGGAGCAGCTACAAGAGCGAGGAGCGCGGGCGACTGGTGGACTTCCTGCTCGCGAACCTGCCTTCGAACCTGCTCCCCAACCGCAGCGAGACGCTGGCGCGGCAGAGCGCGACGACCGCTGCCGTGGGACAGGTCTTCAACCAGATCCGCAAGGGGCAGGTGATCGTCCGCAAGGGGGATCTGATCGACGCGACCAAGGCCCGCATCGTCGCCCAGATGCGGGGGGAGCGGCGATTCCCGCAACGCGTGCCGTGGATCGCCGCGGCCTTGCTGCTGCTGGGCCTCGCGGCCCTCGTCGTGTGGCTCGCCGAGAGCCGCGAGCGGGTGGCGGACCACAGCCGGGCACGGCTGTTCTGCGAGAGCCTGCTGCTCCTCTTGATCTCCCTCATGGGCGCCAAGCTCACCTTCGTGATCGCCAACGCCCTCTCCGGGGCGTTCGACGCTCCTCCCTTCAATTCGGCCCGAAGCTACGGCTATGCCATCCCCTTCGCGGCCATGGCTCTCCTCGCCTGCCTGCTGCTCGGCCGCACCACGGCGCTGGTGCTCTCGGTGCTGTTCTCCGTCCTCGCCGCCCGCTTGGCCATGGATGGCGACGCCCTGTGGGTGGTCTTCTTCAGCCTCGCCGGCTCGCTCGCCGCCATCCTCTCCGTGGATCGCTACCAGTTCCGCCACCGGCTGGTGATCGCCCGCGTGGGCATGGTAGTAGGGGCCGTCAACCTCGCCATGGTGCTCGTCCTCGCCGCCGTGGAGCCGGCCGAGCGGGGGATCGCGCAGCTCGGCTTCGACCTCCTCTGCGCCGCGGCCGGCGGCCTCTTGGTGACGGCGGCCACCAGCTTCGCCCTGCCCATCCTCGAATGGCTGATGAGCCTCACCACCGACATCAAGCTGGTGGAGCTCTCCAACACCAATCTGCCGCTGCTGCGCCGGTTGGCCTTCGAGGCCCCCGGCACCTTCCAGCACTCCCTGATGGTCGCCAATTTGGCCAAGGAAGGGTGTGAAGCCATCGGCGCCGATCCCGTGCTGGCCTACACCTCGGGGCTCTATCACGACGTGGGCAAGGTGCTGCGCCCCGACTACTTCGTGGAGAACCAGCACCCGGGCCACAACCGGCACGACAAGCTGCTGCCGTCGATGAGCGCCCTGATCCTCATCAATCACGTCAAGGACGGCCTCGAGCTGGCGCGCGAGCATGGGCTGCCGCGGGTGCTGCGCGACGCCATCCGCCAGCACCACGGCACGCGGCTGATCAAGTTCTTCTACACCCGGGCCCTGGAGCAGAAGGAACAGAAGGATCTGGACGCAACCGACGTCTCCGAAGAGAAGTACCGCTATCCCGGTCCCCGGCCGCAGAACAAGGTGATGGGCGTGCTGATGCTCGCCGACGCCGTGGAGGCCGCCAGCCGCACCCTGACCGAGCCCACGCCGGCCAAGATCCGCGCCCTCATCCGCACCATCTCCGACGACTGCCTGCAGGACGGCCAGTTCGACGAGACCGACCTCACCCTCTCCGACCTGAGCAAGGTCGCGGACGCCTTCCTGCGGGTGTTGACCAACATCTTCCACCAGCGCATCGACTACCCCGGCTTCGATTTCAACGCCGGGCCGAAGCGGGAGAAGAAGGCCATCCGTCAGGCCTCGTGATCGTGAGCGACCCGGCCGAGATCGTCCTGCAGAACCCCAACCGCTATCCCGAGGTCCGGGGCCGCCGGCTGCGCTCATGGCTCACCGGTCTGGTGGCGACCGTGGCTCCGGAGGCCGGGAGCCTGGGCGTGCGCTTCTGCGGCGATCGCCAGATGCGCCAGGTCAACCGGGAGTTCCGCAGCCAGAACGAGACGACCGACGTCCTCTCCTTCCCGGGGGAGGAGGGCCACCTGGGCGACATCCTCATCTCCGTCCCCAAAGCGCAGCGCCAAGCCGCCGCGGCCAGGCACACGCTGGAGCGCGAGCTCAAGACCCTGCTGCTCCACGGCGTGCTCCACTGCCTCGGCTATGATCACGAGACCGATGAGGGGGAGATGGATCGTCTGGAGCGCCGGCTGCGCCGCACCTGGCTGCGGGAGGAAGAGGAAAACGATTGAGGACGACTGAGGATGGCTGACGGGGTGCACATGCCGCTGAGCCTGCTGCTGTGGGGGCTGGCGCTGCTCGTGCCGACCGCGGTGCTCAGCGCCACACTCTCCACCCTGCTGGAGCGCAGCGGGCCCATCCGCCTGCGCCACTGGGCCGAGGAGGCCGACGGCTCGCTGCGCAAGGTCTTCGAATCCCCCGACCGCTTCGCCGTCTTCCGCTACCTGCTGTCCCTCTTCGCGCGGGCCACGCCCATCGTCCTCTACGGGGTCGTGGCGGCTCTGCTCATCCTCTGGCACCGCGCCTGGCCCGGGCTCTGGGCTTTGGGGCTCGTGCTGGCGCTGGTGGCTGCCACCGAGGCCGTCAACCGTACCCTGGTGGGGAAAGACCCGGAGCGGGCCCTGCGCGCCCTGACCCGGCTCTATCGCGTGGCGCTCTGGCTCCTCTCGCCTCTCGTGGCTCTCCTCTGCCCGCTGATCCCCTCCAGCGCCTTCGAGCGCCACGGCCATCACGACGACGGGACCGACTCCGAGGCCTCCGACGAGGAGATCGAAGCCTACATCGACGTCGGCACCCGCGAAGGGATCCTCGAGCCCGAGCAGGGCGAGTGGGTGTGGGGGATCGTGAGCTTCAGCGAGACCCAGGCGAGGAGCGTCATGACGCCCCGCATCGACCTGGTGTGCGCTTCGCTCGACTGCAGCCTGGACGTCCTGGCCGACCGCTTCATCGAATCCGGTCACACGCGCATCCCCGTGTTCGAGGAGTCGATCGATCACGTCGTGGGTATCCTCCACATCCGCGACGTGCTCCGCGCTCTGAGAAGCCCCGAGCCGCCGCCCCTCTCCGACCTCCTCAAGCCGCCGTTGTTCATCCCCGAGACCAAGTCCCTGGGCGAGCTGCTGCGCGATCTCCAGGCACGGTTCCAGCAGGTGGCCATCGTGGTGGACGAGTACGGCGGCACGGCCGGCCTGGTGACGGTGGAGGACCTCCTGGAGGAGATCGTGGGCGAGATCATGGACGAGCACGAGGCCCTGGCCGCGGAGCTCGAGCCCCTGGGCGACGGCGCCTACCGACTGGACGGCCGCGCCCACATCGAGCTCCTGGACGAGCTGTTCGGCGTCGAGATCGAAGACCCCGAGTACGAGACCGTGGCGGGCCTGATCTTCAGCGAGCTCGGCTACGTGCCCCAGGTGGAGGAGCAGGTGGAGACCCACGGCCTGCGCTTCACCGTCGAGGCCGTGGACGACCGCCGCATCCAGACCGTACGCGTCGAGCGTACTCCGGAGCCCGCAAAGGACCAGGAGGCCGAAGCCTGATGCCCAAGTCCGGCACCGTGGCGCTGGTGGGCCGGCCCAACGCCGGCAAGTCCACCCTGCTCAACCGTCTGCTGGGGGAGAAGCTCGCCATCGTCTCCGACAAGCCGCAGACCACCCGCCACCGCATCGTCGGCATCCTCTCGGGCGATAAGGGCCAGATGGTGTTCTACGACACGCCGGGCATCCACAAGCCCCTCCATCGCCTGAACCGGCAGATGGTGCGCTACGCCTTGGACGCCATCCAGGACGCCGACGTGGTCTGCCTGCTGGTCGACGTGTCGCAGAAATTCGGCTCCGGCGACGCCTACATGCTCGACCTGGTGGGCAAGACCGAGAGCCCGCGGGTGCTGCTGCTCAACAAGGTAGACCGGGTGAAGAAGCCCGCGGTCCTGCCGGTTATCGAGCGCTACGCCAAGACCGGTCTGTTCCAGGAGATCGTGCCCGTGAGCGCCGCTAAGGGCGACAACTGCGATCGCCTGCTGGACGTGCTCTGGAGCCTCCTCTCCGAGGGCGAGCCCCTGTTCGACCCGGAGCTTTTGACCACCCATCCGGAGCGCTTCCTGGTGGCCGAGCGCATCCGCGAGAAAGTGCTGGAGCTCACCACCGAAGAGCTGCCGTTCTCGACCGCCGTGGTGATCGAGCGCTGGGAGGAGGAGGCGGAGAAGGACCTGGTGCTCATCTACGCCTCGATCCTCGTCGACCGTCCGGGCCAGAAGAAGATCGTCGTCGGCCGCCAGGGCCAGATGATCAAAGCCATCGGCACCGCCGCCCGCCACGACTTGGAGGAATACCTCGGTCGCCGGGTCTACCTGGACATGAACGTCCGCCTCGAGCCCGGCTGGCGGGAGGACAAGGCAGTGCTGGCGAGCCTGGACCGGGATGTGGATCTGGGGGTGAAGTAGACAGTAGACAGAGACGGATTTGTCGTATACTCGATCTCGGAAGGGGCAGAGGAACCTGTGAATCCAAATGATCGTCTCTGAGATCGAGAAGGGCGACTCGCGCGAGGCCGCGATCAATAGGTTATACGCCGAGTTGCACTTGCTGAGGAGCCGCGCTGCCACTGATCCGAGCTTGAAGGACGAGGTCCAGGCCAAGCTCTCCCTACTTCGGCAGCTTCAAAGCGAAGAGGCCGACGAGATGGAACGGCGTTCCAATGCAAGCCTTCTCCTGACGCCGGGTGAAGCCCGTGAGGCGCTCGAGCGAGTCCGAGCAATCCTCGCCCGTTATGAAAATCTTGTAGCAACGGATGCTTCCGTTAAGCCTGGGAGTAGAACGCAAGGGAAGGAGTAAAATTTCGTCATGAGCAGATCGCTCCTCGCCGAAGCAGCCAAGCTGAGCATTCCCGAACGGATCGAGCTTGCAGAGGCGATCTGGGATACGGTTGGGACGGATCTCGACGCTGTCCCTATCCCTGAGTCGCACAAAGCTGAGCTGGACCGGCGCCTGAAGGATCTGGAAGACGATCCTGATGCTGGAAGCTCCTGGGAGGAAGTCCGCGCCCGGCTCGAGCGAGCGCTTTGAGCTTCTCGATCGTCATCCGTCCTTTGGCGGAGCGGGATCTCCTGGAAGCCCAGCTCTGGTACGAAGCCAAGGAAGTTGGGCTGGGTGAGAAGTTCCGTAGCCGCATCGATGACGTTCTGAAAATCCTTGCCGAGATGCCATTGATCTTCCCGATCGCCCACCGCCAAGTGCGTCGAGCGGCGGTCAGAAAGCTCCCCTACATCCTCTACTACACAGTCCGGCAGCAGCGGGTGCTGGTCCTCGGATGCTTCCATGTCCGACGTGATCCGCGCATAGTCCTTCGCCGGATTGGCGGCCGGTCTTAGAGCTCGCAGCAAGCCTGTCTTGAGCTTGCCTGCCCCCCTGGCACGCGTCGTGCCTTCAAACTCGCTGCGGGTGAACTTTGAAGTCGCACCGAGGTACCTACAGCGAGGTCACCATCATGAGCCAGACCCTGACCCAGGAGTTGCGTTCTGTCGAGCAGGGACCGGTCGTGCAGGGAGTCGCCACCCTGCGGTTTCATACGGATGGCGGGACGTTCGACGGCCGCTTCCATGAAGCGCCGGAGGGACGGGCCGCCGTAATTTGGCTGGGCGGCGCGGCCGGCGGGTTGGATGGGCCGGCCAGTGGGCTCTATCCCCGTCTGGCCGAGCGTCTCGTCCGGCATCGCATCGCCTCCCTGCGTCTCGACTACCGTCTGCCCAACGAGCTCGACGCCTGTGCCCTCGACACCTTAACGGGCGTCGTCTATCTGGAATCCCTGGGGCGCCCCCGCGTGGTCCTCGTGGGCCACTCCTTCGGCGGCGCCGTGGCCATCACTGCCGGGGTGGAGACCGGGGAGGTGGTGGCCGTGGCCGCCTTGAGCAGCCAGACCTACGGCACGGGCGCAGTCTCCTATCTGAGCCCCCGTCCCCTGCTGCTGATGCACGGCGCCGAGGACGAGATCCTGCCCGCCGATTGCTCCAAAGACCTCTACAACCGCGCCCGGCAGCCCAAGGAGCTGCGCCTCTATCCAGGATGCCGTCATGGCCTGGACGAGTGCCGGGATGACGTGGACCGCGACCTTCTGGCCTGGCTGAAGAAGGTGCTGGCCTAATCGCTGCTCGCCGGCGGCAGCACCTTTTCGATCTGATCGAGCCGGCCGACGTCCACCGACAGGACGCCATCCGGCCGCGGCGGATTGAAGAGGCTGGAGAAGCGGGCGTTGCAGACGATCTCGTCCGCTTTGTAGGACGAACGGGTGTGCACGGTCTGCGAAAAGGTCTCGTCGATCCCTGAGAGCAAGACGAGCACCTCGGCCTGGGTCGCGATGAGGTCCTCCTGCGTGAGTCCCCGGAAAGGGCTCTCCTCGTCGATGGGATGGACGATCGTCCAGGAGAGGGGGAAGAATATGACCTTGTCGCGCTCCAGCTTCAGGGGGAGGAACTCCCGGTTGCCGTCCGGTTTGAGCCGGCTGAGCATCACGCGGGCTTCCACCTGGATGAGCTCGTTGTTGCGGGCGTTGGCGATGCGGAACTCGAACGCCGTGATCCCCCGGTACGGAGCGATGACGGCGTTGCGGCTGAACAGGATCTTGGCCGTGGGCTGTGAGAAGCGGGCGAAGAGGATGCCGGTGGCGAGCGCGAACCCCAGCAATCCCACCAGCGACTCCAGCGTCACCAGCAGATTGGCGGCCAGCCCCACCGGATGCATGACGCCATAACCGATGGTGGCGAAGGTCTGGACGCTGAAGAAGAAGTCCTCCAGAAACTGGGCAGGGAGACTGATGGCCGTGGAGCCCGCGATCTGGCCGGGGCCGCAGGCGCAGTAGGCCGCCCCGAAGACCATGTTGACGACCAGGAAGAAGACGACCACCAGCCCCAGGAAGCGGGGCCAGGTGGTGGTGAGGAGGTACTGGTAGGGGCTGAGCGTCTGAAGGAAGCTCAAGCCCTCGCGCACCACGTTGAAGCTGCCGTCCCGGTTGAGCAGCCGCTTGCGGCTCTCCCGGGCGACGATGGGGCCGAACCCCAGGTCGCGGTTGGGGTCTTCGCTGGCGGGGGGCTTGGCTTCCATGAGGGCCATGCGGCGGGAAGTGTAGCGCAGGTGCTAGGATGCGGGACGATGGGCCTGCAGACCGCCGAGGCGCTGATCCTCGACGTCAGGGATTTGCACGACCGCGACCGGATCGTCACCTTTCTCACCCGCGAGCATGGCAAGAGAAGCGGCGTGGCCAAGGGCGCGCGGGTGAAGCACAGCCGCTTCGGCGGCCAGCTTCAGCCGCTCGCCAAGGTGCAGGTGACCTGGTTCGAGCGCGACGGCCGGGATCTCGTCCGCGTCTCGTCCGTAGAGCTGATCCGCGTCGCCCAGTCGCTCCAGGCGGACCTCGAAGGGCTCCTTCTCGGCAGCTATCTCGCCGATCACCTCCTGGAGTTCGCCCAGGAAGGGGAGGCTTCGGACCACCTCTTCCGGCTGCTGGATTCGACCCTCCAGGCCCTGGCCGCGGGGGTGGATCGGGATCTGGCCACGCGCTATTTCGAGGCCTGGGTGCTGCGCATCGCCGGAGTCTTTCCCGCACCCCACGTCTGCCCATCCTGCGGCCGGCCGTTCCCGCCGGAGGGGGCAATGCTGCCGCGCTCGGGGGAGACCATGCTGTGCCTCGACTGCGGGGGACCTTCCGGCTTCGCCGTGGCGCCGGAGACGCTGGAATTCCTCTGCCGCATCGGCCGCGAAGCCCTGCCCGCTGTGGCCGGGAGGCCGCCAGGGCCCGGGGTGCTCCGCCAGGCGGAAGCCGTCTGCATGCAGGTGCGGCGCGCTTTCCTGCAACACGAGCTGCGCAGCTACGACGTCATCCAGACCACGCTCGCCCGGCTCTGATACGCTACCCGCTCTTCTACAACGGAAAGGACCCATGCAAACGTTTCAGGAGCTGATCCTCAAGCTGTCGGAGTTCTGGGCCCGTGAAGGCTGCGTGCTCCAGCAGCCCCTCGACCTGGAGGTCGGAGCGGGCACCATGCATCCGGATACCTTCCTGCGCGTCCTCGGGCCCGAGCCCTGGCGGGTGGCCTACGTCCAGCCCTCCCGCCGGCCGGCTGACGGCCGCTATGGCGACAATCCGTTCCGGCTCGGCAAGCACCACCAGTTCCAGGTGATCCTGAAGCCCTCGCCCCTCGACGTGCAGCGGCTCTACATCAGGAGCCTCGAGGCCATCGGGCTCGACCTCACCCGTCCACGACCTCCGCTTCGAGGAGGACAACTGGGAGGCCCCCACCTTGGGCGCCTGGGGCGTGGGCTGGCAGGTGATGCTCGACGGCATGGAGATCACCCAGTTCACCTACTTCCAGCAGGCCGGCGGCCTCGAGCTCAAGCCCATCAGCGCCGAGATCACCTACGGCCTGGAGCGCCTCACCATGTTCCTCTCCCTCTCCCGGAGCATCTATGAGATCGACTGGGTCGAGGGGCTCGACTACGGCCAGGTGCGCAAGCAGGAGGAGTACGAGCTCTCCCGCTACTACTTCGAGGTGGCCGACGTCCCCTTCCTCCAGAGCCAGTTCAACGGCCTGGAGAAGGAAGCGCAGCGCTGCCTCGACGAGGGGCTCGTGCTGCCGGCCTACGAATGCGCCTTGAAGTGCTCCCACGCCTTCAACGTCCTCGACGCCCGCGGCGCCGTGTCGGTGACCGAGCGGGTGGGACTGATGAAGCGCGTCCGCGATCTGGCCGTGGCCTGCGCCAAGGCCTACGTCGAGAGCCGCGAGCGCCAGGGCTTCCCCCTGCTGCGCGGCGCCGACCGCGAGGCCCTCGCCCCAGAGGTTGCCGATGCCGCGCGCTGATCATCGAGGCGAATATCTGTTAGAGGTGCGGAGCGAGGAGATCCCGGCCCGCATGCTGGAGCCCGGAGTGCGCGAGCTGGCCACCCGGATCTTCGAGGAGCTGATGGCGCGAGGGATCGGTCCCCGCGAAGTGGAGACCGGCTTCACGCCCCGCCGGCTGGTGCTCATCCTCTCCGGCCTGCCGGAAGGGGAGCCCGACCGCGAGGAGCAGGTGATGGGTCCGCCCGTGCGTGCCGCTTTCGCCGCCGACGGCTCGCCCACTCCGGCCCTCCTGGGCTTCGCCAAGCGCACGGGTCTGGAACCGGAGCAGCTCGCCAGGGTGCAGACCGAGAAGGGGGAGTACCTCGCGGCCACGAAGAAGATCGCCGGCCGGCCCACCCGCGAAGTGCTGGCGGAGATCGTGCCCCGCATTCTCGGCGCCATCTCCTGGGCCAAGACCATGCGGTGGGGGAGCGGCACCGGTCCCTGGGTGCGTCCCCTCCACGGCATCGTCTCGCTCTTCGATGGCGAGCTGGTGCCCTTCGAGCTCCTGGGCGTGGCCGCCGGCGATACCACGGAGGGACACCCCACGCTCTCGCCTGCTGCTTTCCGGGTGATCGGGGCCGAGGACTACAAAAGCCAGCTCGCCGCCCGCCATCTCGAAGTGAGACCGGCCGAGCGCCGGCGCGCGCTCCACGAGACCATGCGCGACCGGGCCGAGGCCCTGGGCGGCCGGCTGGTGGACGATCCCGCCCTGCTCGACAAGCTCACGGCCATCTGCGAGATCCCCGGCGTAATGGAAGGGAGCTTCGGCGATGCCTTCCTGGAGCTCCCCGCCGAGGTGCTCGCCACCAGCCTGCGCGATCATCAAAGCGCCCTCACCGTGGCCGCGCCTGCCCCCGCAGATATCAACGGCAAGCTGCTGCCCTACTTCCTCACCGTCATGGACCGGCCGGACGACCCGGCGGGCCGCGTCCGCTCCGGCAACGAGTGGGTGGTGGCGGCGCGCCTCGCCGACGCCCGCTTCTTCTACGGCGAGGACCGCAAGGTCGGCCTCGCCCGGCGGGCCGAGCATCTCCAGTCCCTCAACTTCCACGAGCGTCTGGGGAGCTACGCCGTCAAGACCCTGCGCCTGGAATCGCTGGCCGCGACGATCTGCGACCAGCTCGACTGGGAGGCGGAAAAGGTGTCCGCCGTCGAGGCCGCGCACCTGCTCAAGGCCGATCTCGCCACCGAGATGGTCAAGGAGTTCACCTCCCTCCAGGGGATCATGGGCGGCATCTACGCCCGCGAGGAGGGATGGCCCGAGCCGGTCTGGCAGGCGATCTACGATCAATATCTCCCGGCCTCGACCGAGGATCCCATCCCCAGAGGCCGCGTGGGCCAGGTCGTGGGCCTCGCCGACCGCCTCGACACCCTGGTGGGCATTTTTGGATTAGGGCTGATCCCCACCGGCAGCAAAGACCCCTTCGGCCTGCGCCGAGCCGCCCAGGGGATCGTGAGGACCTGTCTCGAAGGCGGATTGACCCTCGACCTCGAAAAGGTTGTGATCGCCGCCGCGGAGCTCTACGGCGACCGGCTCACCCGCAAGCCGGACCAGATCCTGGACGACCTGCGGCCCTTCCTCAACGATCGCATCCGCTACCTCCTGGGCCTCGCCGGCTACGCCTACGACGAGATCGAAGCGGCCCTGGCCGTGGGCATTTCCAGCCTGCCGGACCTCAAAGCCCGGGTCCACGCCCTCCACGAAGTGCGGGAGTCGGCCGACTTCCTCACCGTCGTGCTGGCCGCCAAGCGCATCGCCAACATCGTCAAGGACGCAGCCGACCGTCCCTTCGACGAGGCCCGTCTGGTGGAGCCAGCGGAGAAGGACCTCGCCGCCGCCTTCGGTAAGCTGCGTGCCGACATCGAAGAGGCCGCAGCCGCAGGCGATTACGAGCGCTGCCTGCGCCGCGTCGCCGACCTCGCCCCCGTGCTCGACCGCTTCTTCGTCGAGGTGCTGGTGATGGCCGAGGACGAGGCGGTACGGAGCAACCGTATTGCTTTGCTGCAGGCGATCGGGCGGGCCGTCTCCCGGACGGCGAAGCTCACCGAGATGGTGGTGGACAAGGCGGAGGCTCGGGCGAAGGCGGGGTAGGGCTGATCACCCGAAGGGGAGGCAGGTTGCTGTCCGGATTTTGACCTGTCCCTGACGTCCTTTGCTCTGCTCAGCGTGCTCGAGGACGGCTTCGATCTGCTCGCGGGTCACACCCGGAAACCAGTCCAGGAAATCGTCCACGCGTGCCCCGTCTTCGAAGTTCTCGAACAGAGCTTTGACGGGCACGCGCGTACCCTTGAAGAGCCAGGCGCCGCTGACCCTTCCCGCATCCCTTTCAACCGCTGGACACTGATTCCAATCGAGCATGGCTCTAGGATAAGGCTTGGGTGCGCACGACGGCAAGCCCCGGATGGCTCCTCCCCTCCGCGACCGCGTCTAGTGTTGACTACTTACGCGAGATCGGCCACCCCGATGCCCGCTACGCCCCTCCGGGATCGTGTAGGATCAACGCCATGGAACCTCCGAAGATCAAGGTCGTGGGTCGGCGCCGAGTCGAGACTCGGTCTCTGGCCGATACGGACCGTCTTCTCCGGACCGCTTGGGCCCTTCGTGGAACCCCGGCCCTCGTCCCCAAGGGGGTATATCGTTTCCGCAGCTTCGAGGAGGCGGACGAATGGATGACGAGGATGATGGCCAGGACTCACGTGCGCCAACGATCGAAGATCTCGCCAGGGTCTGCGACTCCCTCAACCGGTCCGAAGCCCAGTACATCCTGATCGGCGGCTTTGCCGTCATCGCCCACGGCGCCGGCCGGACGACCAAGGACATCGATTTCCTCATTGATCCGTCGCCCGAGAACGTCGCTCGGGTCAAGGCAGCGCTCAGCGTCCTCCCGGACAACGCCGGCGCGCTCATCGCCGATACGGACGTCGAGACCTACAAAGTCGTCCGGGTGGCGGACGAGGTGGTGATCGACCTTATGGGAAGCGCCTGCGGCGTGTCCTACCAGGATGCGGTCAAGGACGCAGAGGTCCTGGAGATCGAAAGGGTTCAAGTCCCGGTAGCCAGCAAGCAGACCCTAATCCGCACCAAGGAGACGATTCGTCCTTCCGACCAGATCGATCGGGAGTTCCTGGCAGCATTGATTCGCGAAGAGGGCGCAGAAAAGCGTCCACGCCGGTGATGACGAGATCGACAGCCCCGGAGGGGCGACAGGCTAGAGCCTGGGGCGTGAGCCCCAGGAACGTTGCCCCATAACGATTTCAAGCCCCGAAGGGCCGGCAGAAGATCTCCAGGATGCGGTCCTCTGCCGCCCCCTCGGGGCTTTGGGTTTGTGGTGGATCCCTTCCTGGGGCTTACGCCCCCAGGCTTCACGCTGCCGCCCCCTTCGGGGGCTGAGATTCGCCGCGCGCACCCGCGGGGCGTCTAGCGCGTCGGACCGAGGTCGCCGCCCCGGAGGGACCCATCCCAGGCCCCAAAGTATATGAACTTTCCCATCCAGTATATGGGGCGGCAAAAAATCGAGCGGGTACGCTACTCTCCCTATATGGACTGAGAAAAATTCTATATGGATTGAGCCGTTGGGTGTATGAACAGGGCTCCGCGAGGGGTGGGGACACCCTCCGGGCAGGGGTGCGAGCGGCTCCCCAGCGTCTCCCGAGGGCTGGTCTATATGGTGGCTCGACGAGTCTATATACTTTGGGTGCTCCCCAGGCCCTTCAGACGCTCGCGGTATATGATTTTTTGGCGAAGGTATATGCGGCGGCGGGCTGAGAGGGTGTCGGAGACGTGGCGATTCCGCCCGGAGGGAAACACCCTTTCCGGACGCCCTCATTCAGACAGGCGGCTCGCTTTTCCCCCTCTCGTGCACACAGTCTTATAGAGCCAGCCCATTAGGATCTGACGACGAGTCGGAACCGAAGGATTTCTTGAAACGATGCTCCGGCGTGTCGCGCAGTGCGCTCTCCATTCGGCCGTTCGAGCCGGCAAGATCTCGCCGGCTCAGCAGCATGGCCCCAGGGTCCCAGCTCTCATGGGGGGAGCTGGCTAGGCCCGGTGGCTTAACTTTTATGGCAGGAGAATGGAAATGACGAGAGTCAGAGGTTTGAGCTGTGTGTTGATGCTGTTGTGCGGGTTGCTGTCCATCGCCGCGAACGCTCAGGTGCTGCAGCCGCCAGTGAGCGATCACATCGTCTACACCCCGGTGAAGGGCGCCATCGTCTCCAAGGCCGGGAACATCATCAACCACGGTGGACCGGTGATCACCTCGGCCAAGGTGGTCTTCATCTTCTGGGGCCCGAACTTCGCCAACGCCGCCCATCCCGATCACACCTACGCCACCACGCTGCAGGCCTTCCGCAACCAGTTCGGCACCACCGGTGAGTACAACACCATCACCCAGTACTCCGGCATCCAGTTGGCGAACCTCGGCTCGGGATCGGCCGACTGGTTCGATACCTCGACGCCGCCGACCAACGTCACCGACTCCGCCGTCCGCTCCAAGGTCACCTCCTATCTGGCGACCCACACCTTCAACAACAGCACGATCTACGAGGTCGTCATCCCCAGCTCCTCGTACTCGTCGAGCGGCAGCAGCACCTCGTGCGGCGGGCCGCGCCTCGCCTACTGCGCCTATCACAGTCACTACAGCACCAGTGGCCACGACGTGAAGTACTCCATCGAGCCCTATCCGAGCTGCAGCGGCTGCAAGGTCTCCGGCTGGTCGGACGTGCAGAACCAGGAGCACTTCACCTGCCACGAGACCCGCGAAGCCGTGACCGATCCGGACCTCAACGCCTGGTTCGACAGCAGCGGCGCCGAGGCCGACGACAAGTGCGCCTGGTCGCCCTCGCCGTTCATCGGCACCGGCGGCTACGGCTATCAGTACGAGTGGTCGAACCTGACCGGCTCCTGCGTCAGGACGCGGTAGGAGCGCAAGTCTAAGAGGCTGAAGGAGGGCCCCCGTGCTCACGGGGGCTTTCCTCTTTCCAGGCAGGTGGCTCACTTTTGCCCCCTTCGCTGCACTCTAGTCTGGTGGAGCCTTCCTCGGGAAGAGCTCTGCTATCCATGCTGCGAACCTTCTTCGCCATCCAGCCGCTCAAGAGACGGCGAGATCGTCTTGACGTCTCTACCACCCTGCCTCCAGGGGGCTCGTCCTTCTGGCGGCATCAATAGGAGTACTAGGAGGATGCAACTGATGAGGAGCAGGAGATTGAAGACTGTTGTGGCGCTTTCGTGTGGTCTGCTGGCCATGGCCGCGAGCATCGCCAATGCCGCGCCCGCAGAGAAGGCGAAGAAGCCCTTCGCGGACGCCGATCATGTCATCTACTTCCCCGTGCGCGGGGCCATCGTGCCCAAGGCCGGCCAGAACCTGGTGAACCATGGCGGCCCGACGATCACCTCGGCCAAGGTGGTCTTCCTCTTCTGGGGGCCGAACTTCAGCAACGCCGCCTCCCCAGACTTCGTGTACGCCACGACGCTGCAGGCCTTCCGCAACCAGTTCGGCACCACCCCTGAATTCAACACCATCACGCAGTACTCCGGCATCCTGCTCTCGAACCTCGCCGCGGGAACCGCCGACGGCTTCGACAGCTCGACGCCGCCGACCAACGTCACTGACGCCCTCGTCCGGTCTCACGTCAGTGCCTATCTGGCGACCCATGCCTTCGACAACAGCACGATCTATGAGGTCGTCCTCCCCAGCTCCTCGTACTCTTCGAGCGGCTCGAGCACCTCGTGCGGCGGACCGAGCCTCGCCTACTGCGCCTATCATGGCCACTTCACGAGCGGTGCGAACGACGTCAAGTACTCGATCGAGCCTTATCCGAGCTGCGGCGGCTGCAAGGTCGCGGGCTGGACGGACGTGCAGAATCAGGAGCACTTCACCTGCCATGAGACCCGTGAGGCCGTGACCGACCCGGACCTCAATGCCTGGTTTGACCGCTCCGGCAACGAGGCCGACGACAAGTGCGCCTGGTCGCCCACCCCGTTCATCGGCACCGGCGGCTTCGCCTACCAGTACGAGTGGTCGAACGCGACCAAGTCGTGCGTCAAGACGCGGTAGCCACCATAACGGACGCAGTCCGGATCTAGCTGGAAGAGAGCCCCGGCGGCCGCCGGGGCTCTCGCTTTTCTGCCTTCGCCATTCCCCCCCTGTCCTCCATAGGCGCTAACTTAGCTCCAGCGCTCCCCCGCCCAAGACCCTCACCCCTGCCCCTCTCCCGACCACCCCATCCCCCTCCCCGGGCGAGGGGTACCCGGCTGGGAGGTCTTGCTGGTCTCCCTCTTCTCCCGGTGAGGGGGGTGGGAGGGGACGGGAGAAGAGGGCCGGGGTGATGAGGGCGCTTCTTCCCGCGCCATCCCTCGCTCGACCGCTTCGATGAGGCAGGAGCGCAGCCGCTCGGTCCTTTCCAGTCTCACCACTTCCAGGTTGTCGTGCAGGACGGTGGCGAAGACAGGGAAGGCGCTGCCTGGATCGCGGGAGACGTTGCAGAGGACGATCGGTCCCCGGAAGCTCACCACGGCGTGGCCGATCTCGGCGACGGATTCGAGCGGCCCCTGGTGCAGGGGCTCCAGATCGGCGAGCACGACCAGCGGCCGGTTGCCGCTGGCGGCGTAGATAGCCCGCGCCAGCTTCTGCGCGGCCCCAGGGGAGAGAATACTGGCCAGGGGCTGGGTCTCGAAGCCGACCAGGCACACGGGCCGGCCGCCCAGATGGGCGTCCCAGACCACGGCGCTCTCGCCGCCGCGCATGCCGTACCAGCGCTCCAGGGGCTCGTGGTCCTGATCGACGACCGCGGCCAGGACGCGGCGGAGCTCGCTGCCGTGCGGGAGATCCCGAAGCTCGCGCTGCCGCGGGTCGCAGGTGGGAGCGGGCCGGGGGAAGCGCTCGCCCGGTGCCACGTAGGTGTGCTCGTAGTGACGCAGCAGGATGCGGCAGGCCTCGCCCAGGTCCTTCGCGAAGTACTGGGCCTCCCCGGCCGGCACGCCGCCTGAGCCGTTCAGGGTCCCTTCTGAGGTCATGACGGAAATCCCCCGCGTGTGCATGGGCACGGTGGCCTGGGCGATCCAGTAAGGCTGGATGCCGGCGTTCTTGCCCATCACCACCACGTTGACCTCGCCGCCTCCCGCGCTGAATTCCACCAGCCGCCGCAGGACTCTGCCGATCCAATCCATGCCCTCCGTGCCGCCGGCACTCCCGGCACTCCCGGCAGACAAAGCGAACCATTCGAGAGGCACGCCCATCCCGGCCGCGAGGTCGAGCGCGGCGAGGAGCCGCCGGCATTCGGGCTCGGCCAGAGCGCCCAGGGCCTGGCTGGGATCGCTCAGCACGATCACCCGCGCCATCCCTTCGGGGTAGCAGTCCGTGAAGTTGCGGACGATCCCCACCACCAGGCCGGCCGTGTTGCCGCCGTAGGGGCGGTCCACGGGCACCAGCCGGCCGGAGGCGTCCAGGTCGTGCTCGATGAATTCGCCCTCCGGCAGGTCGGCCCGGGCGCTGCGCCGCGGGGGAGCCAGCAGCTTGATCACCTCATAGGGATAGGGGAGCCCCTGGCGGCGCAGGTCCACCACCCTCTGGGCATACTCCCGCAGGGGTTTGAGCAACACCTCCCTGGGCCTGCGGAAGCGCAGCACTGCGCCGCCCTCGCTGAGCCGCGAGATCTCCAGCACCCAGTCGCGCAGCTCGCCGCCTTCGGGATCGGGGATGCGGCAACGCACGGCCACCTTTTCGAGCCCCAATCCCTCGGTGAAGGGGGCGAGGCGCTGGACGAGGCCTTCGAGCTCGTCCGGCCGCAGGTCCACGGGCGGCCAGGCATAGAGGAGCACCCGGTTCCACTGCAATCGCTCGGTGGCAGCGCGGCGGGCCTGGAAGCGCCGGATGCTGGCCAGAGTCTCCATCAGCATGTGCTCGAGCTGGGGGAGCTGGACGACGCGGCCGGCGGCGTCGCGCACCGGCGTCAGGTCCCGCACCTCGGCGATGGCGAAGAGCCGCTCGTCTTTAGGGTTCTCGTGCGCCACGCCGTGGAAGAAGTAGACCTCCTGGGGCGACGGGAGGCGCTCCAGGCGGAAGCTCTGAAGGCGCCAGAGCTGGAGCCGCAGGGCCACCATGGCGTGGATGCCACGGTAGACCCGCTCCTCGCGGAAGGCGCCGAGGGCGTCCTCGTCACGGCGGAAGGTGAAGTTGCGCATGCCGCCGGGGAACGAGAGGGTCACGGCCACACGGTGGAGGTCCCGGGACAGGCCGGTGCCGGCGAGCAGCGCGGCGATCTCGTCCGCGGTGGCGTCGTCGTCTACAGGCGGTCCGGAGCCCCAGAAGTAGAGATCGGCCACGACCTCCGATCCCGGCGCCGCCCGTCCGGCGAGATCGCGCGCCGCCGCCAGAGCGGAGACCGGCCGCTCGCGCAGGGAGTGGGTGGCGATGAGGTGGACGTGGGAGCCCTGGTAGTCATAATCGCCGATGGCGAAGAGCTGGCCGTCCTGGGCAGGGTAGGTGGTGAAAGAGAGGGACCGCAGCTCGCGGATGCGGTAGTAGCGCCGCACCATGATCTCCAGCAGGGCCTCCCGCAGCTCGGAGCCGGCGCTCTCGAAGCGCTGGGAGAGGATGCGGTGGAGAGGCTGCGTGCAGTCCACCAGGGCGCGGATGCGCTCCGCCCGTGCTCCGGCATCGCGGTCGTGCGCCAAGCGGGCCAGGTCGGCCTCGGCCGTGGCGTAGACCCGCTCCCGCGCGGCCAGCAGCACGGTGCGATCGAACAGCCGGTAGCGCACCTCCCGGGCGAGGTCATGCACCGCAGGCTCGCTGCCCTGGGTCTCGGAGATCATCCTCTCCAGCAGGTCGCGGAAGCCGGGGCCGAGGGGGCGGTCGCCTCTCTCCAGCCAGCGCTCCAGCAGGGCCAGCACGGCCGGCACTTCCTGGGACAGCCGCTGGTGGGAGATGGCGATGCGGAAGAGGCTCTCCTCCAGGTCCGGCGAGCGGTCGAGGCTGCCGACCCCATAGTGGGCCAGGGCATGGCGGAGCTTGTCGAGGAAGGCCAGGGGCAGGCCGGCTCCCTGGGAGCCGGGATCCTGCAGATAGGTGAAAAGATATTCCACGGCGCTCTGGCGGCCGTCCTCCGCCCGCTGCGTGGCTGGCTGGCGGCCGAAGAGCGAGCAGACGGCCACGAAGGCGCTGAGGATCTCCTCTTCCCGGACGGGATCGCCTGGAGGCCCGGCCGGGCCGGAGAGGAGGCGCTCCACGACCTCGGGATCGACGTCGTAGCCCTGGATCAGCCGGCGCGCCTCATCCAGGGGGGAGGCCTCGGGAGCGGCCTCCAGCCCGTCGAAGCGCGTCCGGCGCTCGTCAGAGAGGGCTGGGGAGCGCGCGGCTCCATCCTCCCCCTGGTCGATGCGGTGAGGGATGCCGTCCACTTCCACGAGCCACCGGCTCCCCTCGGCAGCGAGAGAGACGCGCCAGCTCTTCTCGCCGCAGGCGAGGGTCCGGCCCGTGCGCCCGGGCCGGCCGGCCCGGATCTCCAGGCGCCGGCCGGCCACCTCGATACGGAAGAGATCCAGGGCGAGGCGGGCGACGTGAAGAAGGTGTTTGTGGCCGCGGTGGTGGAGCTCTATGGAGCGGCCGATCTCCTCCGGCACCTCGGGCCGGCCGCGGGCCGCGGACTCGTAGAAGCGGGCCCGGGCCGCGGCCGACTCCGTCTCGTAGCCGGCGATGGCGGCGGCGAGCAGGGCCACCTCGGCTCCCCGGCGGGGGAGGTGCTCGCCGGAGTCCACCAACTGGTCGAGCCAACCGGGCTCCGCGTCCCCGTTCGTCAGCTCGGGCCGGTCGAGGACCTCGGTCAGGAATGCCTTGTCCGTGGTGCCGCCGCGCACCGCGACCTCGGTGGCGGCGAGCCCCCGCTGCAACCGGGTGAGGGCCTCGATGCGGGTGCGGCCGTGGGCGGTGACGCGGGCGATCCCATAGCCTGGAGACGCGGGGACCCCGCCCTCCTCGACCGCGGGATCGGCCCGCAGCCCGGCCCCGGCCGGAAGACGGAGCGATTCCACCGTGCCGGGGCGGGGGGCGAAGCCATCCTCGGGATCGAGGGCCGCGAGAGAGATCTGGAGGGCATGCCCCCGCGGCTCGGGAAGCTCGCCGTCGAGCGTGCCGCCGCGTGCGAGATGGGCCTCCAGGGCCGGCAGGTCCATCTCGTTCAGGGCTTCGAGCAGGGCCACGGTCGCGGGCAGGCCGGACGCCGTGCCCGCGAAGCGGTGATCCCCCTGGGCCGGATGGGCCAGGAACGAAACCGTGAAGGCGCCGGCCTTGCCCCGGGCTCCAGCGAAGCGGAGGGCTGCCTCGCGCAGCGCTCGCTCCAGCTTCGTGGGAAGGCCGGACGGTGGAGCCTCGGCGAGCACCGTGCGGTCGCCATGCCGCACCGTGACGTCGATCAACCCCAACGCCCACCCCGTACCCCGGCGATCCACCAACACCGGAGCCTCCAGCCGGCGGACGCCTGGAAGGTCGGCTTCGAGCGGGCTCATGGAGCGGTCTCCATAGGACAGGAGTCGAGCATGGCCGGAGGATATCGCGTCCGCCCAGATTTGCCGTAGAGCTCCCCCGCCCAAGACCCTCACCCCTGCCCCTCTCCCGCCCCCTCGCCACCCCCCTCACCGGGAGAGGGGGCCCGGCTGGAGCTATCTTGCTGTTCGTCCTTGTTGTCCTTGCTGTCCCTTCTGTCCTTTCTGGCTGTTCTCCCTCTTCTCCCGGTGAGGGGGGTGGCGAGGGGACGGGAGAAGAGGGCCGGGGTGATGAGGGTCTTGGGGGGCGCTCTACCGCAAAGTCAGCGCTTCCCTGAACCCCCACAGCCGGCCCGCCACCTGGCGCGAGAAGAGGACGCCCTTGGCGTCCCCGGCGAGGCCGGCTGCCTTGAGGCGCCGGACCGTCCACCAGTTGCAGGCCCCCGCCAGGAGGTAGTCCCCGTGCGCTGGATAGAACCGCCCCGGGTATCCCGATACGGGGGGATAGGGAGCTACGCGCGCTTCGGACGGCGAATGCACGAAGGAACGCTCGAGCTCTGTGAGCAGGGCGCGGAGCGTTGGCGCGTCCACCGTGCGGACGAACACCGCGTGCGCTCCGCCTCTCACCTGCGGGGGAGATTTCCGGCCTTCGAGATACATCACCGAGGCCGTGGGCAGGAAGGCCGTGGCGAAGAGCACGTGGGGCCGGTAGTCGGACTCCATGAAGTAGCTCTTGTCCCCCCAGCCATAGTCGAGAAAAGGCGCGTCCTCCCGGCCCGGCGGCCCCAGCCGCCATCCCGGCGGCTGCTCGACGACGATGGAGGTGTGGTGCCCCCAGTCGGCCACGTAGACCCGGTAGGGACCGGGTCCGGGCACCGGGGGAAGGGCCAGGAGGGGCCGCTCGTCGTGCCTGAAGAAGACATAGAGGATCGGCCCGAAAATCAGGATCAGGACGATCAGGAGAGCGGCCCGGCCCGCGAGCCGCAACCAAAGCCGGCGGCGAGACACGACCCCTCGGAGACTCAGAGGCCGTCGAGCATCGAGCCCAGGATCAGCAACAGCCCGGCGACCACCAGCGACCAGAACCCCACGGTGGGGGGCAGGCTGCTGGGCAGAGTGATCACGTGCAACCCCGCCAGCAGACCGATCAGCCAGAGGATGATCGCGATGACAAGCGTCGCCTTCTTCGGGGCCTGCGTCCTGAATCCACCTCGTCTTGCCACGGGCAATCCTCCAGAGTCGAGAGCTTTACGGATTCCCAGCCAGGCCGGCGATGAGGGCCACGGTCCGGGAGGCGATGACGCTACGGTCTCGTTGCGCGCCTGATGCTACACCCGAATCGGCGGCAGGGGTAGCGGGCCGCTGGCGGTCCACCTGGCACGGAGATTGCCATCGTTGGGGAATGGCGGTCCGGATGGGCCCCAGGAGGAACTAACATGAGAATCATCCGCTGGACCAGCCTCTCGCTGGCACTCGCCGCCGCGGCCCTCGTCGCCGGCTGCGGCCCGATGTATTCGGACGGCGGCTACGGCCGCGGTCCCCGAGATCCCTACTACGACCGCTCCGGCAGCGTGCAGGGCACCGTGGAGAGTGTGAGCCCCCGCGACCGGCTTATCGTCGTCGATCCGAGGGCCGATTCACGCTACCTGCGCAATGACCGGGAGGGGCGGTACGACGGGCGCTACGGCGACCGGGTCTACCTCTACTACGACGACCGCACGACCGTCGAGTACCAGGGCCGCACCTTCCGGCCCGAAGACCTGGAGCCCGGAGACCGCATCCAGGTCGGCGACCTGGACAACCGGGGAGACCGCCTGATCGCCCAGGACATCCAGGTCGTCTACGACGTGAGCGCCGGCGGCCCGGGAGGCTACGAAGGTCCATACGATCGGTCCAATCCGCCCGATGACGCCCGCGACCTGCGCGGCACCGTCCGCTTCGTGAACACCCGCGACCGCACCGTGGAGATCGAGGCCTCGGGCTCCCGCTACGACTCCGGCTTCAACACCGGCCGCTCCGGCGTCGTCGTGGTGCGCTACAACTCCGGCACCGCCGTCGAGTACCAGGGCCGCCGCTACGAGCCCGGGAACCTCGAGCAGGGAGACGTCGTGGAGGTCCAGGCGCGCCGCGACCCCGACGGCTTGCTGCTCGCCGAGCGGATCGTGGTGGTGGGGGGGAGCCCCGGGAGGTGACGGCGCCCGGCTTCCCGGGTACAATCCTCTTATGGCCATTCGGACATCCGCGATGGCGCTGAGGCTCGTCCTCGGCGGCTCGACCCTCCTCTTCGCCGCCGCCGGGGGCGCCCAGACCCTCCCGGCGGCCGGGCACGGTCCCTACTTTCCCGCCGATGCCCCGTGGTATCAGGACGTCTCCGCGGCTCCGGTCGATGCCGAATCCGCGGCGGTGATCAACTGGCTCGCCAGCGTGGGTGGCTGGGGGGGCGGCCGCATGCAGATCGACTTCTCGATCGAAGTGCTGGAGGCCGACGCCTCCGCTCCCTTCAAGACTTTCACCCCCACGGACGACTTCTTTCCGGACGATTGCGATTTCGCACAGGTCCCCCTGCCCGCCAATGGCGCCCTGGAAGGGGAGTCCGGCTACCAGTGCGTCAGCGATGGCGACTGCCACCTGTTGGTAGTCCACCGTCCCAGCCACCGTCTCTACGAGATGTGGCGGGCCAACGTCGTGGGCGGCACCTTCTACGGCGGATGTCTCGCGGTGTGGAACATGGACCTGACCTATCCTTATGGGGGCCGGGGCCAGGACTGCACCAGCGCGGACGCGGCCGGCTTCCCCATCGCGCCCCTGCTGTTCAACGCCGACGAAGTGGCGGCCGGGCACATCGACCACGCCCTCCGTTTCATCCTCCCCAACAGCCGTATGCGGCACCTGGTCTACGTCCACCCGGCCACGCACTCCACCTTCGCCACCAGCGGCCCGGCCACGGCCCCGCCCTATGGCACCCGGCTGCGGCTGCGGGCGGACTATCCCCTCCAGAATCTCCCCAACGAAGCGGCGCGCACGGTGGCGCGGGCGATGCAGAAATACGGCATCCTGCTGGCCGACGGCGGCACCATCGCCTTGACCGCCCAGAGCGACCGTTTCACCACCGCCCGCTGGAACGGCCTCCTCGGCCCTCTCGACCTGCGCGCCCTCCAGGTGACCGACTTCCAGATGGTGGCCGGCGGCGGCCGCTACAACTACACCGGCGACTGCGCGCGCACGACACCCCTCTTCAACGACGGCTTGGAGCTCGGCACGCTCGCCAAGTGGAGCGGCTGGACGCCGTAAACCTCAATTGCACGGCAGCGCCTCCGTGTCCAGCACCGGCGGAGCAGCGGTGCCCCTGGGGTTCGTATATGTCTTCGTGTGACCGTTCAACATGTCGGTCACCGTCACCTTCAACCCGACGTCCGTGCCGGCGGCGTAGAACACCCAGAATTTCTGATTGAACGAGCAGGCGTCGAGCACTTTGATCAGCATCTCCGGATTGTCCTGGCCGAAGAACCAGAAGAGGCCGCCGCGATTCACTCTCAGGTCGGAGAGTCCGATGGCGTTGCCCTGGCCGGATTGAGCGCTGGCGTCGAACGCGACCTGGACCTTGAAACGCTGAGCGATGCACAGCGTGTGAGCGTCGGCCACGCAGGCGGTGCTGGCGTTGCCGATCGCCGGGCCGTCGTTCCCGGCAAAGCTGGTGGGGAGGCCTGTCACAGGAGCGGATTTCCCGGCGAGCGCAATGTCGTCCTCCATGCAGGAGAACGCAGCCGTGTCCTGGATCGGCGTCGGGGCCGCGCCGTCCGGATTCGTATAGGTTTTCGTCTCTCCCGTCTTGCTGTCGCGGACCGTGAGGGTGACGCCGACGTCGGTGCTGGCGGCGTAGAACACCCAGAATTTCTGGTTGAACGAGCAGGCGTTGAGCACCTTGACGAGGATCTCCGGGTTGTCGGGGCTGAAGAACCAGAAGAGGCCGCCGGAGCTCACGCCCAGGCGGGAGAGGTGGACGGGGTGGCCGTCGCCTGCGAGCCCCGCGGCCTTGCGACTGTAGTGGGCGGTGATCTGCCAGCGGCCGTCCCCGGGCTGGTCGTCGAGCGTCAGGACGTTGGGAGCGACGGTCGGATCGGAGGTGAGGACCGGTCCGGCGCTGATGTGATAGGTGCCGCCCGAGGCCCCGGAGCGGGCGTCTTCGACGCGGGCGATCACGGCATCGCCGCCGATCTCTCCCGGTTGCAGGACGAAGGCGAGGTAGCCGTTCTCCCGGGGTGAAATGCTCAGGTTTTCAGAGCGGATGAGCGTCCCATCCAGGCGATAGAGCGAGAGGATCGGGAACAGGCCGAGAACCCGTTCCGTCACGCGCACGGCGAGGGGCTTGCCGCTCGGAATCCCACGGATCAGGAAATAGTCGAGATCGCCGGCGAAAGTCGATGCGGCCGGCGATCTTGGTGTTGTCGGCCGGCAGCGGGGTGCCGGTCGGGACGTTCGCATGATCGTCGTCGCCGCTCGCCGCAAGGCCGCTCACGGCGACCTGGATCCGGGCCTCGCGCTGGAATTTCTCGCTCACCAGGACCTGCGGGGCTGGAGGGGGCTCGTGGCCGTTGACATCCAAGGCGGAGACGTAGCCCTGGCGGGCGAAGCTCGCGGTGCCTGCGGCGTTGTCCGCGCGGACGGTGATGCCATAGGTGCCGTCGGCGTCATAGCCGAGGACGAGGGAGTAGATGCCGTCGCCGGCAACGGCGTCGCCATCGCGGCCGTCGTCATGCAGGGCGACGGTCTCCACAGCGCCTTTGGGATGGGTGATGATGGCCACGACGTTCACGCCGGTGATCCGGACACCCTGGCTGACCGTGGCGGTGAGGACGATCGGCTCCGGATAGGTCACGGTGCTGCCGCTCGCGCTCGCCGCCACGAGATCGTAGGTCCGCCCGATCAGGGGGATGGCATAGACGGTGCCGCTCACGACCACGGGAGCGTCGGAGTTGTTGTACGCGCTGAAGCTCCGGGCTCCGGTCGCGCCGTAGAGCTCGTTTTGCTCCAGACAACTGCTCGTGCCGTCGACCGACTGGCAGAGGGTGCCGAGCAGCACGGCATAGTACGGGCCTTCGTAGCTGGCCAGCAAGACCTGAGACTTCAAGGTGTGGTCGGCCAGGTACGACGTGAGCTCCCCTTGGGATCTGGCGGGAATGCTCGCCGAAAACGACTTGAGCGTGACCATGGAGGAGACCGAGGACAGGGCGGAGAGGAACGCGCTCTGGATCTCTGAAAAATTCTTCGCCGAGGAGAAGAAGAGGCCGCCGGTGTCGTCGGCGAGCTTGCGCAGCACGCCGTCCGGCGCAAAGTCGCCATAGCCGAAGGTGATCAGCGGCACGCCGGCCGCCCGGTACTCCTCGGTCACGCTGCTCTTCGATTCCCCCGAGGAGTTGTCGAGGCCGTCAGTCAGCAGGAAGACGGCGCGGTTGGCCCGGGTCTTGGAGACCTCCCGGTAGTCCTGGAGCACGGTGAGCGCCTGGCTCGCCGCATCGAAGACCGCCGACTCGCCGCCTGAGCTGATGCCGCCGATCGTCTGCTTGAAGCTGGTCCGCTGGACCGAGCCGAAGATCGACGTCATGGGAACGTCCTGCCGGACCTGGTCGTCGAACGACGCCACGCCCAGGACGGTCCGGTCCGCGGGAACGGCGTCGACTACGGTCTTCGCCGCGGCCTTCGCGGCTTCGAGAGGCACACCCTCCATGCTCCGCGAGCGATCGATCACAAGCTCGAGCTCGAGATCGTCCCCGTCCATCCATTCGATCTCGAGCTCGCTGCGGCAGCTCCCGTCCAGCAGCTCGCTCAGCCCGTCGGCACCGTGGGATTCCTTGCCGTCGACGTAAACCTCCCACTGGTGCGCGAGCGTGGAGCCGGAAGTCGCGGGATCGTCCAGCAGCTTGAGGTCCTGGCCGGGCCCCTGGCCGTCTGGAAAGACATCGCCGAAGACGATGTGCCCGCCCGGCACGCCGAACCCCGAAGGCGAAGCCCGGGGATGCTCCCGCTCGTTCCAGACGACGTCGGCGGAAGCGAAGGCTCCCCGGCGGAAGAGGCGCACCGTGCCGAGCTTGTGGGAGCCGCCGGATGCCTCACAGACGCCGTCGGCCCAGGAACGGACGATCTTCTCGTAGGCGGTCTGCTGCTCCGAGCCCTTCTCGATGCTCGGATCATTATCCCCGGACGGATCGTTGTAGAGGGAGATCGTAACGTCGAAGACGGTCGGCGACCGGACGGACTTCCTACCGGCGCTCAGCAGCTCGGCCGGGCGCTTGGGGGAACGCGACTTGGAGAACCAGGACTGAGCCGCTCCGAGCCCGCATGGCGCCAGAGTGGCCAGGATCAGGGAGAGCGCGAGCCCCAAGGCGGCTCTCCGCACCGGCTGGGATCCGACGGGATTCATGGGCGATCCTTTCTTTCAGGGAAGACCCCCGAAGCTCATGACCTTCCAAGTGTTCTCGGAGACGTTGTACCAGAATGCTGCTACAGCATATTACGCCCGCAAGCTCTCGTGCAAGCGATGAAGTGATGGCATGAAAGACCTCGACTTCCGTCGGGGCTTTTCTGTCGCGACTTCCCCAAAAACGATGCACCTTGCCCATCGATGCCGCAACATAAGGATGAGATACGACATCTTAACCATAGATGCCGCATTCTATGCATAGATGCCGCACCATAGCGATAATATGCGGCATTTCTAGCAAAGTTGTGCGAGAGAATCTTAGGGCGGGACAACTCTCCTAATTCTGCCGCAGACTGACTACAAGTGTCGCGTCATAAGTTCAGCATGAGGTATTCTGCTCGTAAATGCCGCAATATAATTCTATTTGTCGCAGAGTTCTTGCATTTGCCGCAGAACATCCGGGAAATACCGCAAATTTGCCTCCGTGCTCCGAGCTAACGGAAGGATGCCGCAATCTATGCGTCGGCTGGGGTTGCGGGCTGGACAAAAAGGGAGATTTCGGGATATTGTCGCAACCTGGAGACTTGTTGACGCATCTCTCGCCAGACGCCGCATCATTCCCATCGAGGAGGCGTGGCAGCGAGAGGACGGACCGCCGTGGCGGAGCCCGTCGCAGCGTCTCCTCAGGAGGGAGCGCCGATGAATCCGAACCTCTCCGTGGCGCAGATCGTGACCGATCTGGAGACGCAGATCGCGCATTTCCAGAGCCAGGAGGCCTTCCACGCTCAGCAGGAGGCCTTCCACCGGGAGCAGCGGGAGCTCAACGCGGCCGAGCTGGCGAGCGTACGCGAGCGCTACGAAGCCTTCAAGACCGCGGCGCAGGCGGTTTCCGAAGCCGCCGACCGCGCCAGCCAGGTCATCCGCGCCCGGCAACTGGAGGAGGACACGAGCCTGCGGATCACCACCGTCAGCAAGCTGATCGCCCGCGTGGTGGAAGCCAAGCCCGAGCACGAGACCTTCGGTCCCACGGCCGTGGCTCAGGAAGTCAACGCCCGTTTCGGCAAGAAGCTCCGCCGCCCCCTGGACAGCCGCGCCGTCTCCGTCACTCTCCGGCGAATGGAGAGCGACGGGCGGATCCATCTCGTGCAGAAGGGGAGGGCGTTCCACGAGGCGGTGTACACGCGGGAACCCTCGACGTGAGCGCCTTCAATCGGACAAGGAATGGCCGATTGTGATCCGGTGGCCGTCGACAGTGCGCAGCCCGAACTCGCGCATGTTCCAGGGTTTGTCCTCGATCTCCGAGAGCACGTCGGCGCCTTTGGCCTTGAGGTCGTGGTAGTAGGCGTCGGCGTCGTCCACCCGGAGGTAGGCGAAGTAGCTGTGGCAACCCAGCTCGCTCGGGGGAAGGTCGTCCGGGCACTCCCCGAGCATGATCATGCAGTGGTCCCTGGCCACGAAGACCCAGCCCGGAGGCTCGGCGACGATCCGGAAACCGAGCATCTGCACGTAGAACTCCGCCGACCGGCGGGCGTCGTGAACCGCGAGGACGTAGTGGTTTTGCAGGATCGTCGGCATTCCGCTCACTCCGCAAGGATCTCTCGGTAACGCTCCGGTGCATGACGAGACGCGAGCAGACCCGTGGCGGCCTCCCTGTCGATGGCCTCAACCAGCACGTCTTCCTGCCCATAGGGTAGATGCGCCAGGCACTCACCCGACGGCGAGATGAGACAGGTCGCCGATTCCTGGTAGCGAAACGCATAGTTGACGCTGGCAAAATAGATCGTGTTCTCCAACCCGCGGCACATCATCGCCTTCTCGTAATAGGGCGCAGAGGGATCTCCCCATTGCGTCAGTTGCGGCCCTGTTCGATCACTCCCCGTGCAGTGCGGATGAAACACGACCTTGGCCCCTCGCGCCGCCGCCCATCTCACCGTCTCAGGATAACGAAACCCCTCATGGCAGATCGCCACGCCAAATTTGAGGCCATGGATCTCGAAGAGCTGCCGGGATTGTCCAGGCACGTACAGCGGCTCTTCGCTCGGATCGAGCTGATTCTTGGTCTGGACTCCCTGGATCTCGCCTCTGGCGTCCAGAACTACCGCGGCAATCTGCCGGCCCCCGTTCGCGAGCCATTCCATTCCCAGGATGGTGGCCACCTGATACGTCCCCGCCCACTCCGCCACGGCCCGAAGAGCCCGCTCTTGCTGCGTCACATCGAAGGGAGGTACTTCAAAATCCAGCCCCCGCAGACCAGGAAGGTAGGCTTCCGGGAAGCAGACGATCTCCGCGCCTCTGGCTGCGGCTTCGGACATGGAGTGCTTGATTTTGTCCAGGCCCTCCTCGACCGAGGAGGCGACGCGGGGGGAGGCTAGGGCGATAAGCATGGGGTGGCTACACCAGTAGTCGCCATGGCGAAATCCTACACGCACTGGACGCTACGGGCAAGCGCTCATTGCGAGAAACAAGGGGCTGTCCCGTTCTGATGGGCGGCAGGAACCTTACTTCTAGGGGACGGCGGCAGAGGGGCCGCCTGTCCCATCAGAGGGAGACCGGAATGCCTCGCACTTCCCACTGTCTCACCATGGCTTGCCTTGCGCTGCTGGCCGCTGGAGCCAGCCGCGCTCAGGACCCCGTCTCGGACGCCCGCCTCGACCACTTCGAGGTGGTGCCGGTCCGGGAAGGGGCCGTGACCATCAACGCCTCGGTCGGGATCGCCGTCTGCGGTGCCGCGCACTCGTTCATGACGTCGCTGCAGCTTCTCAGGGACGGCGTGGTCGCTGGCGAGGTGCCGGTCGCGGTAGCCACCGCGATCGGCGGCAGCTGTGGCACTACCCAGAACGGACACTGCAGCGGCGTCGTCTGCCCGGACGCGGTCGTCAACGGCAAAACGAAACATGGGACCTGCTCGAACGGCTCGGGCGGATATTGCGTCTGCGACTACGGAATCGCGAGCGCTGTCTTCGAGAACGTGGCGGTCGTGGCCGGCTCGTTCCTCGAGCTCGTGCTCGACGGCGGTCAGAGGGTGCAGGAGATCTCGGAAGCCAACAACTACGGCTCCGTGACCGTGGCGGCGGGCGGGCGCGCCGACGTCTATCGGCTCGACGAACCGGCGACTCTGGAAAGTCTCAGGCGGACCGGGCTGATTCCGGCCGCTTCGATGGACGGGGTAGCGTTCACCGACGGCGGAATCGAGCAGACGGGCGACGTCCAGAACGTCGTCCTCAGCGGCGTCGACGCCCTGGGAAACTGCCGTACGTGGGCGGCCGAGCTGATCGAGCCCGGGATCATCTCCCACACCACCCACTCCTGTACTGGGAATCCTTGCAGCAGTTGCCAGTTCACCTACAACGTGCACCACCAGATCACCGGCTGCACGTGCGCCGCCCCGTCGGGGACTTGCAACCATACCATTACCTCTGGTTAACGGTGGAAACCTAGGAGCAAGGACATAAAGGACAGCAAGGACAGAAAGGACGACAAGGACGTCAAGGACACGGGGGATCGTACCAAGTCCGGTATTTTGTCGTCCCTGCAGTCCTTGTTGTCCTTGCTGTCCTTTCAGCTTTTCTGCCCCCTCAGTCGATGACGCGCACGACCGCGGTCGAGGGGAGGTCCTTGGCCGACTTGTGGAGCGACATGAGCTGGCTCAGCAGATTCAGGGCGTGCATGGACCGGCCGGACTCGCATTGCACGGGCTTCGAATCGGATCTTCCCTTCGTCGCCCTCTTCACAGGGGAGGGTGATCGCAGCCTGCCGCGAGAGGCGGAGGCACGGCGTAGCTTCCCTCTCCCGGAGTCCACCTCCAGCAATGGGTCCTCCTCGCAGCGGCCGGCCGGCAGCGCCACGAAGAGCGGCTGATCACTTCCCTGGATACAGACATAGGGGACCTTGGGCGAGTCCGTTCGATTCGCCAGCCGTGCTAGCTCGCCGAGGTAGTACACCAGCGCCTCGGGCGAGCGGAGCACAAAGGTGATGGCGAAAGGGGGTAGCTTCTCAGGGGCGGTCACCCCCATCTTTGCCTTGGCGTCGGCCAGGAGCTGATAGTAATCCTGCTGGCTCTTTTTCGTTCCACCGGCGAGCGTTTTCTGGTCGGACTTACCGCTACAGTTCGAGATCCAATCGAGATTGTCCTGCGCTTCTTCCAGCCTGAAACGCCAGTCGGTCCGCAGGCGCTGGAGCTGATAGGTGTCTTTATCAGCAGTCTTAGCGAGGAGAAACCCTTCTTTGGCGATTGTACCATTGTCGACACGTCATTGACCGGGTCCTTCGCAAACGGAGGACCGACATCCTCCAGAACCTCCTCTTGGACGATCCTCGGCTTCTGGGCGAGGAACTCTGCAGCCAGCAGCCGAAGTGCTCGAGCTTGTGCGGGTCTTTATCGGGGTCTTTCTCGCTATCGGGATAGTTTTCGAACACGAACTTCTTCCCGTCGTGTCGTCGATCTTCACCACGATCTCCACTCTTTGGACCAGAAAATAGAGCAGAAGCTCCGGCCGCCAGCCCTGGTCCCAGTAGTAGGCGAGCAGATTTCTTGCCGATCGGGTTGAGGAACCCCTTCATGAAGTCCTGCGTGTCGAGCACGGCGAGGCTGAAGCTCGGGTTGGCCGACAGTGTCGCGCTCGCAGAGGGGGTGAGGCTGCGGCCGATCGTGTCCGAGCTCCCCTTCAGGTGAGAATAGTTGCCGCTGAGGCTGCTGGAGAAAGCCGTCTGGAAGTTGCCGTTCAAGGTGGAGATGCCGGTGACGTACATGGGCAGCCGGTCTTTGGCGCGGAGAACGTTGAGCAGCAGCATCTCGTTCTGGGCTTTCTCCACCGTCAGGTTGAAGCTCACCGCCTGCGTCACGAGCTGGCGGTGAGCGCTGCATCCGCTGAGCGCGAGAGCGAAGATGGACATGATGATGACGACGAGTTGCGCGAATCGTCGGCGCATGGTCTCCTCCTGGTCTCCTAGTTTGAGCACAGCCTATAGGAAACCGGGAGAGCGGCCAATGTGTAGACTCTCGGCGTAGCGCATGGCGCGGGCAGAGGCCTTTCCACCCCGTCAGAGAGGATCGCGCGGTCAGCGGGCGAGCTTCCAGGCGAGATCGAGGAGGCTGGGATCGAGCGGCTTGCGCTGGGTGGCGACCTCGCGCAGAGGTGTGGTGGCGATCTGGCCGTTTAGCTGGCCTACCAGCACGCCCCCGTTGCCGTTCGCCAACTGCTCGACCGCGGCGGCGCCGAAGCGCGTGGCGAGCAGACGATCGAAAGCCGTGGGCGTGCCGCCGCGCTGCACGTGGCCGAGGGTCGTGGCCCGCAGGCCGAACCCCAGCCGTTCACGGTTCTCGTCGAAATATTTCTTGAGCTCGTCGACGGCGAGGGGACAGCCTTCTGCCACCACCACCACGGCGTGCCGCTTGCCGCGGCCGTAGGCGTCCCGCAGCTCGCGGGCGAGGGCCTCGGGGTCGTAGGCGACCTCGGGGATGAGCACGGCCTCGGCGCCGCCGGCGATACCCGCCATCAGCGCCAGGTAGCCGCAGTCGCGCCCCATCACCTCCACCAGGAAGGCCCGGTGGTGGGAGGAGGCGGTCACCCGCAGACGGTCGATGGCCTCCAGCGCGACGTTCAAGGCGGTGTCGACGCCGATGGTGATCTCCGAGCCATAGAGGTCGTTGTCGATGGTGGAGGCGATGCCGACCACGGTGAGGCCCATGTCGGAGAGGGCCGCGGCCCCGCATTGCGAGCCGCTGCCGCCGATGACCACCAGTCCATCGACGGCGCGGGCCGCGAGCTGGGAGAGGGCCTGTTTGCGGACCTCCTCCTGCCGGAGCTCCGGGAACCGCTCGCTCCCCAGCACCGTGCCGCCCTGCTGGAGGATGCCGCCGACGGCGCGCGCGTCGAGGGTCTCGACGTCGCCGGCGCAGAGCCCGGCGAAGCCGCGCCGCACGCCGAGGACCTGCCAGCCCTGGGCGATGCCCATGCGCACCACGGCGCGGATGGCGGCGTTCATCCCCGGGGCGTCCCCACCGCTCGTCAGCACGGCGATCCTCTTGCTCATAGTCTCGACATAGTAGAAGGTGAGCGGCCGGGAGTTCCACCCCTCGGGCCAGACGGCGCAGAGGTGCGGGTCCGGAGGGATCGTCACGATGACTTGTGTTATATAAGGAGCAGCCGCTGGCCGAGTCAGGGAGCCCCCGATATGAGAATCGTGATCGCCGACGACCATACACTGTTCCGCGACAGTCTGCGCAGCCTGCTCGAGCTCCCGTGGCTTCGACGTCGTCGGCGAGGCGAGGGAGGGGAGCGAGGCCGTGGAGCTGGCGCGCCGGCTGCAACCGGACATCGTGCTCATGGACCTCGCGATGCCGGGGCTCGACGGTCTGGCCGCCACCCGCCTGATCAGCGCCGAGATGCCGCAGGTGAAGGTCGTGATCCTCACCGGCGCGGACGAGGACGCCAAGCTCTTCGAGGCGATCAAGTCGGGGGCTCAGGGCTATCTGCTCAAGAACCTGGAGTCGAAGGAGCTCTTCGCCCTGCTCGAGGGGATCGGCCGGGGCGAGCCGGCCCTGACGCCGCTTCTCGCCGCCAAGCTCCTCCAGGAGTTCGCCCGTCCGCCGCGGCCGGCGGCCGAGTCCCACGATCCCGATGCCCTGACCGATCGCGAGCGGGAGGTGCTCGAGCTGCTCGTCCGCGGCGTCACCTCGAACCGCAAGCTGGCCAAGCAGCTCGGCGTGAGCGAGAACACGGTCAAGTTCCACGTCCGCAACATCCTCGACAAGCTGCACCTGCACAACCGCGCGCAGGTGGTGGGCTTCGCCCTGCGCCACGGCATCGTCTCGCCTCCCAGCGGGGCGTGAGCCCTCACCCCTCGCCCGCCGGATCGGGTAGGCGGAGCCCACCCGTCAGCGTCAAGCTTCCCCTCCCCAGAGGCGTTTCTCCACCTCGCCGGAGCACGGAGAATGGTCCCTGAAGGAGGAACGATCATGAACGCTACCTCGAAGACGATCGTCATCGGCACGTCGCTCTCCGACCTGAGCGACGACTTCGTGCGCACTGGAGTCGCCATCGCTCGGGCCATGGGCGCGACCCCCTGGCTGGTCCATACCTATACCCTGCCTGCCTTCCCGTCCGAGCTCGGAGCCGTGGACGCGGTGTGGCTCGACGAGTACACCCAATCCCTACGGGAGAAGCTCATGCAGCAGGCGGAGCAGACCGGGCTGGCCGGCCTGCCGGGCTTCAGGCCCAACCACCTCCACCTGGCCATGGGCGGCCCGGCCTATGGCGAGGTCGTGGATCTGGCGCGGCAGGTGCAGGCAGATCTCGTCGTGGTCGGAGCCGCCGAGGGCAGCGGCTTCCTGCGCCGGATCCTCGGCTCGACCGCTGACGGCGTTATCCGCCAGGCGCCCTGTCCGGTGTTCGTGGTCCGCTCCGCGTCCGCCTTCCCGCCTACCCGGGTGGAGGTCCCGGTGGATCTCTCGCCCATCGCGGCGAACGCTCTGCGCCAGGGTCTGGACTTCCTGGCTCAGATCGGCGCTGGAAAGGCTGTGACGGAGATCCTCTTCGTGCTCAATCCCATGGAGGCCTCGGGCTCGCTGCACTTCACCGCCGAGCAGATCGAGCGCTTCAGCCTGGACGAGCTGCACCGCTTCCTGAAGGCGAACGGCGCGAGCTCCGGTCTGGCCCGGGTGCGCACCGGCTATCCCCCGGAGGAGATCCTGGTGGTCCTGGAGGAGAGGAAGGCCGATCTCGTGATCCTCGGCACGCACGGGCGCCGGGGCTTCGAGCGCTTCATGCTCGGCAGCGTCGCCACCGGAGTGATGCACCACGCCGCCTGCAACCTGCTGGTCGTGCCGCCGGGAGCCCGGCTGCAGCCTGCGTTCGAGGCGAGCGACGAGGAGTGGGCGAGGGCCGATGGCAGCTTCGTCGCCGACGCGGTCACCGTGTAGGAAATCCGCGTGCCGGCCGTCATCCCGAGATCGAAGGGTCGCCTGCTAACCGGCGCGGCGCTCGCCGGGCTGCTGGCCGGAGGGGTGGCCTGGCTCGCGGGCGCCCATGGCATCGCGGAGGTGCTCTGGGGGATCACCACCGCCGTGGTGCTCGCCCCGCTGGCGTTCTCCGTGGCCGCCGACCTGCGGCGGGGGGAAGCCGGGGTGGACGTGATCGCGCTGCTGGCCATAGCCGGCTCGCTCGCGCTCGGGCAGTTCCTGGCGGGAGCGGTGATCGCCCTCATGCTCTCGGGCGGCCAGGCCCTGGAGGCGTTCGCCAGCGCCCGCGCCCGGCGCGACCTCGCGGCCCTGCTGGAGCGGGCGCCGCGGGTGGTGCACCGTTGCGAGGACGGGGACCTCACCTCTCCCCTATCGAGGGAGGTGGTCCCCGGCGACCTGCTGCTGGTCAAGCCCGGCGAGATCGTGCCCGTCGACGGGCTGGTGGAGGGCGAGCCCGCGGTGCTCGACGAGTCGGCCCTCACCGGCGAGTCCAGGCCGGTCGAGCGCTCCGCGGGCGAGCTGGTGCGTAATGGCACGATCAACGCCGCCGGCCCCTTCGAGCTCCGCGCCGTGGCCACGGCGGCCGAGAGCACCTACGCCGGCATCGTCCGCCTGGTGCGGGAGGCGGAGACGCCAAGGCGCCGTTCGTGCGTCTGGCCGACCGCTACGCCTGGTCTTCCTCCCCTCACCCTGGTCGTGGCGGCGCTGGCGTGGGCCGTTTCCGGCGACCCGGTGCGGGCGCTCGCGGTGCTCGTGGTCGCGACTCCCTGCCCGCTGATCCTCGCGGCGCCGATCGCCATCGTCGCCGGCGTGTCGCGCGCGCCCGCCGCGGCGTGATCGTGAAGGGCGGAGGGCGCTCGAAGGCCTCGGCCCGCGCGCGCGTCCTGCTGCTCGACAAGACGGGAACGATCACCACCGGCGATGCCCGTCGTGTCCGATGTCGAGACCTTCGGCCACGAGACCGCGCGACGAGGTCCTGCGGCTGGCCGCCTCGCTCGATCAGGTCTCGCAGCACGTCCTCGCCGCGGCCGTGGTGCGGACGGCGCACGAGCGCGGTCTCCCCTCTCCTTCCCTACGGGCGTCACCGAGCGGCCGGGTTGGGGCGTCGCGGGGCGAGGTCGAAGGCCGCCGGGTCGCCTCGGCAGGCTCGCCTGGCTCGAGGCCGGCGACGGGCTCCCCGACGGCGTGCGCCGGGTGCGCCGCCGACGGCGCCTCGAAGGCTCGTCCAGCGTTTTCGTGGGCATCGACGGCGAGGTCGCCGGCGCCTGATCCTCCAGGATCCCATCCGTCCCGACAGCCCGCGGGCCCTGCGCGCCATGCGCCGGGCCGGGATCGAGCGGGTGGTGCATGGTGACCGGCGACCATCCGGAGGTGGCCGACGACCGTGGGCGCCGGCATCGGCGCCGACCTGGTGCTGGCCGAGCGCTCGCCGGAAGAGAAGGTGGCGGCCGTGCCGGCAGAACGGGCCCGCGGCCCCGTCGCTCATGGTCGGCGACGGCATCAACGACGCGCCGGCCCTGGCAGCGGCCGACGTCGGGGTGGCGATGGGCGCGCGGGGCGCGACGGCCTCGGCGAGGCGGCCGACGCGGTGCTCACCGTCGACCGGCTGGACCGCCTGGGGGAGGCCCTCGCCATCGCCCGCCGCTCGCGCGCCATCGCCCTCCAGAGCGTGTTGGCGGCATGGGGCTGTCGCTCGCCGCGATGCTGATCGCCGCCGCCGGCTACCTCGCTCCGGTCGCCGGCGCCCTGCTCCAGGAGGGGATCGACGTGGCGGTGATCGCCAACGCGCTGCGCGCCCTGGGGACGGGGCGCTTCCCCAAAAGAGGGAGGAGGACGATAGAATCAGAGGCCGTCTGAGAACCTCTGAGATTTCACTCCATGACCAGAGATTCGAGCCCGCGGCCCGATTTGGGAAAAAGATCCCGCTTGCAGGAGAGCAAGGAGCTACTCCAGGCGGTGCTCAACGCCGCCCTGGACGGTATCGTGCTCATCGACACCGCCGGCATCATCCGGCTGGTCAACCCGTCCGTCCCGAAGCTGTTCGGCTACGCGCCCGAGGAGCTGCTGGGACAGAACGTCAAGATCCTCATGCCATCGCCGTGGCGGGAAGAGCACGACGGCTACCTCGCCAGCTACCTGGAGACGGGCGAGGCCAGAATCATCGGCATCGGCCGGCAGGTCGAGGGCCGGCGCCGCGACGGCTCGACGTTCCCCGTGGACCTCGCGGTGAGCGAGCTCACCTACGACGGCGAGCTTTTCTTCCTGGGGACGCTGCGCGACATCACCGACCGCCTGCAACTGGAAGCCGAGATGCGCCAGGCCCAGAAGATGGAAGCCATCGGCCGGCTGGCCGGCGGCGTGGCGCACGACTTCAACAACCTGCTCGGCACCATCCGCGGCTACAGCGAGATGCTGCTCAGCGCGCTGCCGCGCAACGAGCCCTGCCGCAATCCCGTCGAGCAGATCCACGCGCGGCCCTGCGCGGCGCGCAACTGACGCGGCAGCTCCTCATCTTCAGCCGCCGCCAGGAGGTCCAGGCCCAGCAGGGTCGACCTGGAGCGGCTGCTGCTGGACGTGGAGGTCATGCTCGACCGGCTCATCGGCGAGGACGTCGAGCTGACCCGGCAGGTCGAGCCGCTGCTCGGCCAGGTCTGGGGCGATCCCGGCGAGCTGCACCAGGTCATCCTCAACCTGGTCGTCAACGCCTGCGACGCCATGCCCTCGGGCGGCGCTCTGACCCTCGCGTTGCGCAGCCTGCAAGCCGACCACGAGCTTGCGGTCGAAGCCGGGCGGCTCCCGCCCGGCCCCTACGTCGTGCTGCAGGTGACGGACACCGGCCTGGGCATGACCGAGAGGTCCGCAGGCGGATCTTCGAGCCCTTCTTCACCACCAAGGAGCCGGGGAAGGGCACGGGCCTGGGGCTCTCCACGGTGCACGCCATCGTCCAGCGCAGCAAGGGGGGGATCGCGGTGGAGAGCCGGCCCGGGCGCGGCACGACCTTCCGGATCTACCTGCCCTGCGTCAGCCCGGCGGCCCGTGAGGAAGCCGAGCCTGTCGTCGAGCCGGAGCCGCCGGCCCCTGCCGGCGGCGAGGGCAAGGCTCACGGCACGGTCCTTCTCGTCGAGGACGACGACATGTTTCGGGGGCTGTTGCGGCAGGTGCTGGAGAAACAGGGCTACCAGGTCGTCGCGGCCGAGAACCCGGCGAAGGCCCTGGACCTCGCGGCGGTCCACGGCGACAGCGTCCAGCTCCTGCTGAGCGACATTGTGATGCCCGGCGGCACGGGCGCTGATCTCGCCTACACGCTGGGCAGCCAGAATCCTGCCCTGAAAGTCATCCTCATGTCCGGCTATACCGACGACGCCCTGGCCAGCCGGGACGCCGACATGACCATCGCCGACGCCTTCCTGGAGAAACCCTTCGCCACCCAGGACCTGCTGCGGTTGGTACGCGAGCTGCTCAACGGGTAGCCCTCATTTCCCCGCCTTCCGCACTCTCCTCCCCTTGGCAGAAGGCCGGGCGGGCTCGGCCGCCGGCTCGCCCGCAACAGGCACGGAGAGGTCGAAGGCGGGTCGCCCCCCCCGGTTTTCGGCGCGTAGCGAGCCTCCCAGGGCCCGCGCCAGCTCGCTGGCGAGCGGCAGCGCCAGGCTGCGGCCGCCGCGCTGCCGGACCGCTCGCACCCCGGGGTGGAAGGGCTCGAAGAGGGTCTGGGGCGTCCCGGCCGGAAAGGGCGCGCCGTCCGAGGAGATGACGACGTGCAGGCCCGTGGCGTCGATGTCGAGCCGGAAGAAGACCTCGGACTGGGCGTGGCTCACGGCGGCGCCGAGGAGCAGGACGAGGGCCTGCCGCAGCCGCTCCGAGTCGGTGTGGAAGAAGCGAGGAAGGGCGGGGTCCAGAGAGTCCGTGAGGGCGATCCCTGCCTCCCACGCCCGCGGACGCACCGCTTCCTCGACCTGGTCGACGAGCCGATCCAGCACCACGTTGTCGGGCCGGATCTGGATCCTGCCGGCCATCAGCCGCGCCAGCTCGGCCACGTCGCCGACCAGGGACTGGATGTCCTGGGCCACCTCCCGCATGCCTTCGGAGTAGCGCCTCTCCTGGTCGCCGAGATGGCCCGCAGGGGCTTCGGCCAGGAGGTCGGCCAGCATGCGGAAGCTGGCGAGGGGGGTCCTCAGCTCGTGGGCGAACGCCGAGAGGAAGCTCGTCCATTGCTCCGGCGTCTGCAGATAGGTTCGGTCCTGGTCTTTCATGACAGTGACGTCCTCGCGGTGCCCGAGGTTGGCCATTTCAAGATCATGTCGCCGTCTCTCCCGAGGGTGCAACGCACCGCCGAGTAGTAGGAACCCTACCCGACGGGGTGGTTTTCGAGCTCTCCCAAGGCCCGCCGGATCTCCGGCTGGTTGGGATCGATCGCGAGCGAGCGGCGGAAGTCGCGGGCGGCGCCGGCGGGATCGCCGAGGCAGAGGCGGGCGAGGCCGGAGGAGGCGTGGGCCAGGGCATTGCGGGGAATTGGCGGGATCGGCGGCGGCCGCGAAGTCGGCGAGGGCCTCCTGGCATTGATGGCGCTCCAGGTGATAGCGGCCGCGCAGGAGGTAGAGACGGGGATCGGGCTTGCGCGGCGAGGGCACGGTCGAGGAGCCGCAAGGCCCGCTCGGCCTCGCCTTCCTTGGCGTAGGTCACGGCTCGGCCGGCGGTGTAGTCGATCCCGTCCGGCAGGCCGGCCGCCAGGGCGCGGATCAGCAGGTCGTCCGAGCGGTCGAGGTCCTGGCGCCGGGAGTGGAGGAGGTCGCTCAGGTTCCAGAGGGCGGCGGCGCTGCCCGGATCGAGGGCCAGGGCGCTCTCGAAGGCCTGGGCGGCGGCGTCCGTCTCGCCGCGCTCGCGCAGCAGCAGTCCCTCGTTGTCGTAGGAGGCTGCCGTGCGGGTCGAGCCAGTCCCGGGCGGAGTCGCGGTCTTCTCCTGCCGCGAGCCGATGTAGCCGAGGGCCCGGAGCTTTTCGATCTCCTCCTGATCGGCCTTCCTGTTTCCCCGCGGAACAGGAGCGGCGGGCCGGCGTCTGAGCCAGGGGCTGCGGTAGTCGACCAGGAGGGAAGGGGAGGCCTCGACGCCCGGCAGGGGAGGGCCGGCGACACCTCCCGAGGGCGGCATGCCGAGGATGGACATCAGGGTGCCGCAGACCTGGAGGACGCCCCCGCGATCCCGGTTCTCCGACGCGGGCACGTCCGGACCCCAGAGGAGATAGATCCCCTCGTCCCGGTGCCACCGTCCCGCCGTGGCCGCCGCGGCGCTGGAGAGCTGGGCGGGCCGCCCCTCCTGCCAGTGGAAGCCGTGATCGGAGGCGATCATCAAGACGGCGCCGGAGGCTGCGGCGAGCTTGCGGTAGTCGCCCAGCAGGCGGTCGACCTCGGCGAAATAGAGCTCTGGCACCTGGGAGAAACGCTGGAAATCCTCAGAGGACACCGACTCCTGATGGGGCGGCGCATAGGGGGCGAAGACGTGGCCGAGCGTGTCCGTCCCCTGGAAATAGACGATGGCGAGGTCAGGCTTCTGCTTCGCGAGCCATGAGGTGGCGAGCGCGTGGTAGGCCCGGGTCTCGACGAGGATGCGCCGCAGCGCGCTCACCGGATGGGCGTAGGGGTCCGGCGCCGCCTGCCAGCGCTCATACTCGTCCTGACCGAGCCAGGGGAGGTAGGCGTGAAGGGCGTCGAAACCCACCGCCGCCTCGGTCTTCGCCAGCGTCTCCCGCGCCCACGCCTCCCGGTCCGGCGGATAGACGATGCCCGGGGGCGGCTGGTTGCGGGAGGTGAAGGAGGACAGGCGGTCCGCCACCAACAATCCGCGCACGGGCTCGGCCGGCCACGTCGCCCACAATCCGAACACGGCCACGCTCTTGCCCGCCTCGGTCGCCAGGTTCCAGATCGCCGGCACCCGCCGGTCGCCGCTGGTGATGGGCTCCAGCGATCCCGTCTGCGGATTGCGCCGGGTGAAGTCGAGGATGCCGTGATCGAGGGGCGAGGTGCCCGTCATCATGGTCGTCCACACCAGGGGCGAGAGGGCAGGGTGGATCGTGGTCAGCACCGCCGTGTGCCCCTCCCGCGCGAGGGCCGCGAGGTTGGGCATGATCCCCGCCTGCATGTAGCCGTCGAGCAGCTCCCAGTCCGCGCCGTCGAGCCCTACGAAGATCACCCGCCGGCCGTCCTCGCGCACGGCGCGGACGATCTCCGGCACGGCCGCGGTGGAGGGGCCGGCAGCCTGCGGCGCGGGCTCCGGGGCCTTCCGGCAGGCCAAGGCGGCGAGGAGGAACACGGCGAGGGGGAGGCGGATACGCATGGAGAGGCGACAGCTTACACGACAGGTAAGACGCTCGGAGCAAGCCCCCCTGGGAGCGCCGGCGTCCCGCCGGCCTTCTAACGCCGCTTTTAGTTAGTCTGAGTTAGTTGCCGGCGGGACGCCGGCGCTCCCAGGAGGGTGGCCGGCAAGCGACTTGCACCTCCCGCACCCCAGGAGGACTGCGTTTGGCCTACCAGCCCATCGAAAACTACGGCATCATCGGCAACATGCGCACGGTGGCGCTCGTGGGCAAGCACGGGTCCATCGACTGGTACTGCTTCCCCTACTTCGACTCGCCGAGCGTCTTCGGCGCCATCCTCGACGATACCAAGGGCGGCCGGTTCCAGATCTGCGCGCTGGACGACGAGGTCGCCGCCAAGCAGCTCTACTGGCCGGAGACCAACGTGCTCATCACCCGCTTCCTGTCGGTGGACGGAGTCGGCGAGATCGAGGACTTCATGCCCGTGGGCCTCGCGCCCGAGGAGGGGGGACGGGATCAGCTCGTGCGCCGGGTCCGGGTGGTGCGCGGCGCCGTCCGCTTCCGGATGGTCTGCCATCCGGCGTTCGACTATGCCCGAGCCCACACGAGACGGTGATCGAGAAGGATGGCGCGTGCTTCCATGCGCCCTCTCTGAGCCTCGGCCTGGCTTCCGACGTGCCCCTGACGCCGGGACGAGGCGGGCGTGACCGCGGATTTCACACTCAAAGAAGGGGAGGTGGCCTCCTTCATCCTGCGGCCGGTCGACAGAAACGGCTGCGGTCCGGCGCCGTCCACGGGCGAGACCGAGGATCTGTTCCATCGCACCGTGGCGTTCTGGCGGCACTGGCTCTCGGCCTGCACCTACCGCGGGCGCTGGCGCGAGATGGTCCACCGCTCGGCCCTGGCTCTCAAGCTCCTCACCTTCGAGCCCACGGGCGCCATCGTGGCGGCGCCCACCTGCAGCCTGCCGGAGCACCCGGGCGGCCAGCGCAACTGGGACTATCGCTACACCTGGATCCGCGATGCGGCCTTCACCATCTACTCCCTGCTGCGCATCGGCCTGGCGGACGAGGCCACCGGCTTCATGTCCTGGCTCGACGCCCGCTGCGCCGAGGCCGGACCGCGACGCCGGCCTGCAGATCGTCTATGGCATCGACGGCCGGCGGGACCTGACCGAGCAGACCCTCGATCATCTGGAAGGCTATCGGGGCTCACGGCCGGTGCGCATCGGCAACGGCGCCGTCGACCAGCTCCAGCTCGACATCTACGGCGAGGTGATGGATTCGGTCTATCTCTACAACAAGCACATCTCGCCCATCTCCTACCAGACCTGGCTCAACCTGCGCGAGCTGCTCCACTACGTGGCCAAGAACTGGCAGCGGGAGGACGAGGGGATCTGGGAGGTGCGGGGCGGCCGGCGGCACTTCGTGTTCTCGAAGCTCATGTGCTGGGTGGCCATGGATCGCGGGCTGCGCCTGGCGGACCAGCGGTCGTTCCCCACCGACCGGGCGAAGTGGGGAGCGATCCGCGACGAGATCTTCGAAAGCCTGATGAAGAACGGCTGGAGCGAGAAGCGCCAGGCCTTCGTCCAGTTCTATGGCAGCGACTGGCTCGACGCCTCGAGCCTGCTGATGCCGCTGGTCTTCTTCCTGGCGCCCAGCGATCCGCTGACGCTCAAGACCCTGGACGCCATCCGCAAGCCGCCGGACCAGGGCGGCCTCGTCTCCGACGGTCTCGTCTACCGCTACAACGCCGTCCACGGCATCGACGGCATCCAGGGCGACGAGGGGACGTTCAACATCTGCACCTTCTGGCTCGTCGACGCCCTGACGCGAGCCGGCCGCCGCGATCCCAAGCTCCTCGACGAAGCCCGCCTCCTCTTCGAGCGCGTCCTCGGCTACGCCAACCACCTCGGGCTCTACTCCGAGGAGACGGGCCTGCGGGGCGAGGCCTTGGGCAACTTCCCCCAGGCCTTCACCCACTTAGCCGTCATCAGCGCCGCCTACAACCTCGACCGCGAGCTGGGCAAGGAGAAGGCCGAGTGGCTGTAGGAGAGTGTAGAATCGCTGGTAACGACAGAAGGGGACATGCTGCCATGGAAGTTGCGCTGACCAAGGATCTCGAAGAGCTTATTGCCGAGCAGGTGGCGAGCGGCCGCTATCCCAGCCCGGGCGAAGTGGTACGCGATGCTCTACGCCTCTTTCAGGAGATGCTTCTGCTTCGCGAGCGGAAGCTCGACGCCCTGCGCCAAGACGTCCAGATTGGCATCCAGGCTCTCGAAGATGGCGACTATGACGAGTACGACGCCGAAGACATGCGGTCGTTGGCCGCCGAGGTCAATGCCCGCGGCAGAGAAAGGCTGAGGGCGCTCGAAAAAGAGCCCGTGGATGAGTAAGGTCAGAATCTCTCGCCCAGCCCAAAGAGATCTGGACGAGATCTGGTTCTTCATCGCTCAGGACAGCCTGGCTGCGGCTGAGGATTTCATCAACGATCTGACCGACAAGTTCTCGCTGCTGGCGTCCTTCCCCCAGATGGGGCGGAGCCGGGAAGACCTGGGGTCCGAGCCGCAGCTTCCCAGTCAAGAACTATCTGGTGATCTACCGTCCCATCAAGGATCGGATCGAGATTGTCCGCGTCGTTCACACCGCTCGTGACCTGAAAGCCCTCTTCAAGTGACAACCGATCTTGCCGTCCCTACATGCACCCGCGCGCCGATGAGGTGGGTGACAACGGGCGGCTCTGCGCCGACGTGGAAGGCGCGGGCCTGCGTCTCGACGTCCCGGTCGGCGTGGGTGATCCGTTCGTGCTGGCGCAGGTGCTCGATCCAGGACTTGACGAGGAAGACCTCGGTGTAGAGCCGGGGATCGGCCGCGTCCACGAACAATCCCCACTGCAGGGCGCCGTCGCGCAGGCGGATGCGGCGCACGCCACGCATGGCCGCCGCGAAGTCGTCGGCCCGGGCGGGATCGATCTCGTAGCGGACCTCCACCAGCACGGGGCCGCGCTCGGGCTCGAGATCGTGGGAGACGATGGGCGCCGGCCACTGGCGCGAGGGCGCGAGGTTGAGCCCCTCGCCGGACTTGAGGTGGATGCGGAAGGTGCCGGCGAGCCCCGCGATCATGCCGGCCGCCGAAGCCAGGAGGGCTCCTGAGAGTCCGAGGTGCTCGGCCACGGCGCCCCAGAGCACGCTGCCGCCCGCGAGGCCGGCGTAGAAGACCAGCATGTAGACCGACAAAGCCCGGCCCCGCACCCAGGAGGGGACCACCGTCTGCACGGCCACGTTGAGGCTGGAGAGCAGCGAGAGCCAGGCGCCGCCGGCGAGGAGCATGGCGAGCAGCAGCAGCGAAAACACCCGCACGTAGGCCAGGGCCACCGTGGCGCCGGCGAAGACCAGCGTTGCCGCCATTACCACGCCGTCCGTCGAGTTGTTCCTTTTGAGGCGGGGGAGGACCATGGCCCCGGACACCGCGCCCAGCCCCAGGGCTCCCAGCAGAAGGCCGTAGCCCTGCGCCCCGGCATGCAGCTCGTGATTGGCCACCAGGGGCAGAAGAGCCCAGAGAGAAGCGCCGCAGAGCACGAACGTGGTGCCGCGCACGATGGGAGCGAGCACCTCGGGCGCATGGCGGACGTAGCGCAGCCCCGTCGTCATGGCGCCCAGGATGCGCTCGGCCGGGAGCATCGTCTCCTCCACGGGCCGGCGCCAGAAGAAGAGGACGACCACCACGCCGAGGAACGAGACGGCGTTGACCAGGAAGGTGACGTGCCGGTCCCGAAGCGGCCACCACCAAGCCGGCGAGCGCGGGTCCGGCGGCGCGGGCGATGTTGAAGCCGATGCTTCCCAGGGTGACGGCGGCGGGGAGGTCCTCCCGCGACACCATGTCCGGAATGCTCGCCTGCCACGCCGGACCGTTCATGGCCGCGCCGAGCCCCAAAAGGAAGGTGAAAGTGAGAAGGACCCAGGGCGTCGCGGCCCCCGCCGCCGTGAACGCCCAGAGGCCGAAGGCGGCGACCGTCATCCAGATCTGGGTGCCGATCAGCAACCGCCGCCGGTCGAGCACGTCGGCCACGGCCCCGGCCGGCAGCGACAGCAGGAACATCGGCAGACTGGTCGCCGCCTGGACCAGGGCCACCAGCGTCGGCGACGTCGTCAGCGTCGTCATCAACCACGACGCCCCCACGTTCTGGAACCAGGTACCGATGTTGGACGCTACGCTGGCGATCCACAGCCAGCGGAAGATCGTATGGCGCAGCGGGCTCCAGGTGGAGCGGGCGGGGACCGCCTCAGCCGTCGTCACGCTCGCCACCCCGGATCCCTTGCTGCGCGACGCCGCTCATTGCGGGTCATTGTACCGAGGAAACCGCCGCCTCCCCGTACTTCCGCGCCTGCTGCTCGCGGGCCAGCTCGTAGGAGCGGCGGAGGAGGGCGACGGCGGCTTCGACGTCCTCTTTCTTCTTGATGTAGAAGCTCACCCAGCCGCTGTCCGGCAGGATGTGGTGAGGCTCGGCGAGGCCGGCGGCCACCACCTCGTCCCGCACGGGCTTGGGGAAAGCGATGTCGAGGAGGCGGTCGCCGTGGATGTGCCCCACCTCTCGCTTGCCGAGGATGAATTCGGTCCCGCCGAACCGGTGCGGCTGGGACACCACGCCCGGCCAGGTCAGCACGACCTGCTCGATCCTGCTCCTCGCTCCAGGGACGGCCATGCGTTGCTCCTTTCTGGAGGTCCCGGACTCCAGGGACCTGAGCATCACAACCCGGGAAAGGGAGAGGCGGATTTCCCCGGGCGTGCTAGACTCTGGTTGCGCTCCGACGGACCTCGTGGTCTAATGAGGTTTCCAGTTGGAGAAAGGATGGCCCGTATGTCCGCGTTTCCTCTCCAGCGCGATGTCGAATACCCGGAATCCGACGGCCAGCCCATGGCGGAGACAGACCTCCATCGCGACGAGATGTTCGACCTGATCGAGGGGCTCGCCCTCCGGTACCTGAACGTGCCGGACATCTACGTCAGCGGCAACCTCTTCTTCTACTACGTGCAAGGGGACCCGCGGGCGGTCGTGGCTCCCGATGTCTTCCTCGTCCGGGGTGTGCCCAAGATGAAGCGAGGGACCTACAAGCTCTGGGAGGAGGGCCGCGTGCCTTCCCTGGTCATCGAGGTGACGTCGGACAGCACGAAGGACGAGGATCTCGACAAGAAGAAGTCGGTCTACCGGCGCCTGGGAGTCGAGGAGTACTTCCTCCACGATCCCTGTCAGAACTATCTGAGTCCGCCCCTGCAGGGTTACCGTCTCGTGAACGGCCGTTATCAGCCTCTCTCGCCGCGCCCGGACGGCTCACTGCGCAGCCGGATCACGGGGCTGGACCTCCATGTCGAGGGCCAGAAGCTCAGGCTGGTAGATGCTGTCACGAACAAGCCGTTGCCCTGGGGAGAGGAGTTGACAGCAGCCTTGAACCGCGAAACGGCTGCCCGTGAGTTGGCAGAGGAGCGTGCCAGCAGGGCAGAGGAGCGTGCGAACCGGGAAGCCGCTGCTCGCGAGCTGGCAGAGGAACGCGCCAACCGGGAAGCCGCTGCCCGGCAGTCCCTGGAAGAGGAGTTGAATCGTCTGCGACGTGAGATCGAGGGGAAGCAGAGATCCGAGTAGACCGTACGCAGCATCGCGCCCTGACTTTCTGCTGCAAATCACCCTCGGCGGTCCATAGGCCCCGCTCCCTGGCTATCCCGCCTCCTCTCGTGTGCCGCAAGCATCGATCTCCCGATCGCCGGACCCGGCACGGCCTCCTCGGGCCTCGAGAAAAGTGTTGCAAATTCCCTTGATTGGAAGGCGGGTGGCCTTCTGTGAGCCGCAAGACCCACGAATTCTGTTGCAAATCCTCTCCATGAGAAGGCGAACTCACGGGGCGAAGTCGGCTGATCCGGGAATTTCGCGGCAAAATCCTGGGATTTTGCGGAAAAAGCGAGGACATACGCGGCAGTTTACCTGTCTTTTGCGACAAAATACTAGAGTTTCGCAGCAGACTGGAAGGGTCGAGCTTCAGGACCCAAGGGTCTTGCAGCATAATCCATGGGTCTTGCAGCTCACTGCATGGAGCCCCATGGCTGACTTGGGGGATTTGCGGCAGATTTCTCACAGTTTGCAGCACACAACCTCAGCCCGCCTATGGCAGTAGAACCCCAAGTCTCAGGGCTCAGGTTCAGAGATACTGGCTTTCGGATTCAAGGATCTGCTTGTTACTGGTGGCGAGGTGCTGAAAGGGTCGCGGGGGACTCCACCTCCGGGTGGGACAGCCCGAACTCTTCGCGGATCTCGCGGAGACGTTCCTCCCTCTCGTCCAACCTCTGCTCGAATTCCTTGAGGTTCCTCAGATCCTCCTCCGTCACTCGAGGGACGAGCTGCTGGGTTCGGCTATCCAGCGAAGCGAGGCGCTCCTGGTCTTCGGGAGTGAAGGTCCCGCCGCCGTGCTTTCGCGCCAGCAGCTCGAAGCGCTCCGAGTTCACGGCCGTCGCTTCGGCATCCTCGACCGGGCTTTTTTCTGGGAGATCGTGCCGCTGGCGACGGTGAATCATGGGGAAAGCATACCCCAGATCCTACGCTCCCGGCAGCACCACCTCGAACCTCGCCCCGCCCTCCCCGCGGTTTTCCGCCCGGATCGCCCCGCCGTAGCCCTCGACGATCGCCTTGGCGATGGCCAGGCCCAGACCGGTGTGGCCGTCGCGGGCGTGGGGCTCTTCGGGGCGGTAGGTGAAGAAGCGGTCGAAGATGCGGTCGAGATCGGTTTCGGGGATGCCGGGACCCTGGTCGTCGATGCGCACGGCGGCGGTGGTGGGGTCCCGGTCCAGGGTGACGGTCACGGTGCCGCCGGCGGGGGAGAAGCTGCGGGCGTTGTCCAGGAGGTTTTCGAAGACCTGGAGGAGGCGCTCGGGACGGGCGCGGACGGAGATGGGGCCGCCCGGCGTGTGGAGGGCGAGCTTCACGATCCGGATTATCGGCGCGCCGGCGGAATCCCTCGGCCGCTTCTTGCAGCAAGGCGTTCAGATCCACGACGGTCGGTGCCTCGGTCTCCAGGCGGGCGTCGATCTCGCCGATCTCCCGCAAGCCGGTGAGCAGGCGCTCCATGCGGGCGACCTCGCGCTGGACCAAGGGCCACGAAGCGCTCGCGGTCTCGCGGGTCGTCGATCTCGGCCAGCAGCTCGGTGGCGGAGCGGATGGAGGCGAGCGGGTTCTTGAGCTCGTGGGAGACGTCGGAGGCGAAGGCCTCCAGGGTGTGCTGGTGCGCGGCGAGGCGGGCGGTGAGCTGCTCCAGGGCGCGGGTGAGGTCGCCGATCTCGTCCGCCCGGTGGGTGCCGCCGAAGCGCCGGCGCAGACGGCCGCGGCGGTCGAGGAGCTCGTTGGCCTCGTCGCGGAGACGCCGGATGGGATGGGTGATGGTGCCGGCCAGGAGGAGGGAGAGGATGGCGGCCACCACCACCGAGCCGAAGAAGACCTTGAGCACGTCGAGGCGCACCTGGTCCAGCTCGCGCAGGATGCGGACGGTGGACTGCGAGACCAGCACGGCGCCCACCACCGCGCCGTGGCTGCGCACGGGGATGGCGCTGTGCAGGGTGACCGAAGGGCGCAGCCGCTCGCCCCCCGTGGGCCGGACCGTGGCGCCGTATTTTCCCGTGAGGGCCGTCCGGACCACGGCGGCGGGGTAGGGCTCGGGAGGCGGAGCGGGCCATCGCGTGGGCTGCGGCAGCGGCGCGCGCACCCGGCGGTAGAGCCGGTAGAGCCCGGCCGCGACCTTGTATAAGAGGTTGTCCCGCGCCTTGGCGGTGGACCGGGAGTCTTCGAGCCGGGCTCCTCCCGAGGGCCCAGCCGGCTGGAGTCGGCGAGGAGGGCGTGGCCACCGCCCGCAGCCCGCCCGAAGATCCGCAGGCGCGCCTCGGTGCGCTGATCGAGGCGCCGCAGCAGCGACTCCACAACCGGCGCGGCTCAGCTCTCCCTGCTCGCCCAGGGCAGCGGCCAGGAGCCGGCCCTGCTGCACCATGGAGCGCTCCTGATCCTCCAGGAGCTGCTGCTCGTAGACGCCCAGGTAGAGGAACCCCGCCACGGGAAAGAAGACCAGCAGGATGTTGAACAGCAGCAGCCGGATGGAGATCCGGGAGGGGAGCCTCAGGCGCACGGCTCACTCCGGCCGGAAGCGGTAGCCGAGGCCGTAGACGGTCTCGATGCTGTCGAAGCCCGGATCGGCTTCGGCGAGCTTCTTGCGCAGCCGCTTGACGTGGCTGTCGATGGTGCGGTCGCTGGCGTAGGCGTCGTGGGGGTAGCCCTCCTCCAGGAGCTGGGCCCGGGTCTTGACGTGCCCGGGGTGGCGGGCGAGGGCCTGGAGGAGGAGGAACTCGGTGACGGTCAAGGGCACGGCCACGCCGGCCCAGTGCGCCTGGTAGCGGCGCAGATCGAGACGTAGCCGGCCCGCTTCGAGGATGCGCTCCTCGTCGCCCCCGGCCGGCTCGCGGCGGTGGGCGGCCCGGCGGAAGAGCACCTTCACCCGCGCCGCCAGCTCGCGCATGGAGAAGGGCTTGCAGAGATAATCGTCCGCGCCAAGCTCAAGGCCCAGCACGCGGTCGAACTCCTCGTCGCGCGAGGTGAGGAAGAGGATGGGCAGGCGCTCGGACAGGGCGCGCAGGCGCCGGCACAGCTCCAGGCCGTCCATGCGCGGCATGAGCACGTCGAGGATGACGAGGTCCGGCAGATCGCGCTCGAAGCTCTCCCAGGCCGCGAGGCCGTCGGGATAGAGCTCCACGCGGTAGCCCTCGCGGCGCAGGGCGAAGCCCACGGTCTCGCGCAGGCTCTCCTCGTCGTCCACCAGGGCGATGCGGGTGGTCATGGGCACAATCTAGCGCAGATCCACGGCTCCAGGCCGGTCGCCACGGTTACGCCACAATCTTGTGGTTCTCCTCCCTGATCCGCCCGCGTGATTCCGTGTGGGCATTGTTGAATCCTCCCACAGAGGGTGTTCGAAATGGCGGCTGCCTTTCCCGTAGGGTGCGCTGTGCGCACCGTCACCGGCGTCGAAGGTGCGCACAGCGCACCCTACGAGGACACCCGGCCGAATCACCGTAATTTTAAGGAGGGAGATCCATGCTTCTCAAGAAGGCGATCCTCGTCGGTCTCCTCGTCATGCTGCTCCTCTCGCTGGGAGGGATTAGATCCCAGGTCTCCGAACGTCCGGTCCAAGCCTCGGCCTTTTCGATCCTGAACGTCCCTCCGGTCCGGCACGTCCTCTCCCGCATCCATCATGGGATCCGGCGTCGCATCCGGCGGCTGCGGTCACGGCTCCGCCACAATCTTGCGGGATTCCTCCATGGCGCTGCCCTCACCGTTCCCCGCGGCGGCGGTCCAATCCCTTCAGACGGCAACCATTCAAGGAGGAATTGACCCGTGTTCTCAACCGTTCCCGACGAACCTCAGAAGCGCAGGCTCCGCGACTCCGCGGTGGTGAAGATGTTGGTCATCGGCGTGCTCATCGTCATGCTGCTCATCCCGCTCGCGATGGTGGGATCGCTGGTGTCCGAGCGCCAGGGCCGCCAGCAGGAGGCGGCGCAGGAGGTGGCGGACTCCTGGGGCCGGCCGCAGGTCCTCGCCGGGCCGGTGCTGACCGTCCCCTACCTGGTGCACTTCAAGAACGAGAAGGGGGTGGTCACCACCCAGACCACCTACGCCCGCTTCCTCCCCGAGGAGCTGAAAGTCGAAGGCGACGTGGAGAGCCAGCGGCTCAACCGCGGGATCTTCGAGGTCGCCGTCTATCGCACGGGCCTCAAGTGGTCGGGGACGTTTGCGCGGCCGAGCTTCGAGGAGTGGCACGTGGCGCCGGAGGACGTCGTCTGGCGGGACGCCTATCTCGCGATCGGAGTGCCGGACATGCGGGGCATCACCTCCGGCGTCGATCTGACGTGGGGGAACCGCACCCTGGGGCTCGCTCCCGGCGGCGGCGAAGCCGGGCTCTGGCAATCCGGCCTGCGGGTGCCGATCCCGGACCTCACCACGGGCAAGGAGGGAGAGGTGTACGCCTTCGCCTTCGACCTCGGCATCAACGGCAGCGAGAACCTCAGCTTCCTCCCCCTGGGCAAGGAGACCACGGTGGCCCTGAAGTCGAACTGGCCGTCGCCGAGCTTCAAGGGGGAGTTCCTGCCGGCCCAGCGCACGGTGCGCGGCACGGGCTTCGAGGCCTTATGGCACGTTTCCTGGTTCGGCCGCAGCTTTCCGCAGCAGTGGCGGGAGGGCGAGGCCCAGGAGCTGGCGCCCCAGGGAGCGCTCGACGGCTCGGCCTTCGGAGTGCAGCTCTTCATGCCGGTCGACGCCTATCAGAAGACCGAGCGGTCCACCAAGTACGGCGTGCTCTTCCTCGTCCTCACCTTCCTGACCTTCTTCCTCTACGAGCAATTCAACCCGTTCTCGCTCCACCCCGTGCAATACCTGCTGGTGGGCTTCGCCCTCTGCCTCTTCTACCTGTTGCTGCTCTCGATCTCCGAGCACGCACCCTTCGGCCTCGCCTACCTCGCGGCCGCGGCCGCCACCGTGCTGCTCATCGGCGGCTACTCGGCGGCCATCCTGCGGGGAGCCCTGCGGGCCCTGCTGATGACCGTGGTGCTGAGCACGCTCTACGGTTATCTCTACGTCCTGCTGCAACTGGAGGACTACGCCCTGCTCCTGGGCTCGGTCGGCCTCTTCGCCATCCTCGCCCTGGTAATGTACCTGACGCGCCGCATCGACTGGTCGGCCCCGCGGCGGGGGAGCACGCCGCCGCCCCTGGTGACAGCGGCGGTTCCACAAGGGTGACGAGAGGGCTAGACAACGGCGGAGAAAGAGACTAACCTAGTCACAAATGAATTCGACCCGCTCCATCCCCACCCCCGCCGTACCCGCCCAGGTGCTTTGTACCTGTAGCCGGCGGATGTGACCCTCGGCGTCGCATCCGCCTTTCCTGATCTGACAATCCGCGATTGCTGAAGCCCCGCGACCCCCTTTTTGCGAAAGGGGACGCGGACGTGACAGGTCTGTCCCGCCCCTGGCGGGACGAGGAGGCCGTGCATGCCCGAGAGAGGTCCAGAGACGGCGCCGCCCCCAGTAATTACCTGGGATCTGGTGCGCAAGCGCAACTTCGTGGAGCGCTTGAAGCATGAGAAGGGTGGCCTCGACGTGCTCCGCGACCTGCCGGCTATGATCGAAGCCGGTTACGAAGCGGTGCCGGAAGAGGACTTCGTGCGCATGCAGTGGTACGGCCTCTACCACGACAAGCCCAAGATGGGGCACTTCATGCTGCGGGTGAAGACCCCCGGCGGCGTGCTCACCCCGGCCAAGCTGCGGACGATCGGCGAGATCTCCCAGCGCTTCGGCCGCGGCCACGGCGAGATCACCACGCGGCAGAACTTCCAGCTTCATTGGATCGAGCTCGCCACGTCTGCCGGAGGTCCTCGGACTCCTCGAATCGGCGGGGCTCACCACCACCGGGGCCTGCGGCGACAACGTGCGCACCATCACCGGCTGCCCGGTGTCGGGGCTCGCGGCCGAGGAGCTGTTCCCCGTCCAGCCGCTGATCGAAGAGGCTACGGACTTCTTCATCCGGAACCGCGAGTACTCGGACCTTCCGCGCAAGCACAAGATCACGATCGCGGCCTGCCCCCACCAATGCAACGCGCCGGAGATCCACTGCATCGCCTTGATCGGCGATCTGAACGCCGACGGCGAGCCGGGCTTTGGCGTGCGGGTGGGCGGCGGCCTCTCCACCTGGCCGCGGTTGCGCGGACGACCTCGGCGTCTGGGTGCCGGCCGGCGAGGCCGTGCCCGTGCTGCGGGCCATCGTGGACGTCTGGCGCGAGGACTTGAAGTACCGCATGTCCCGCGCCAAGGCGCGGCTCAAGTTCATGGTCCACGACCTCGGGCCCGAGGCCTTCCGCGCGCGGGTGGAGGAGAAGCTCGGCCGGCGGCTGGCGGACGGCGCCGTGCCCGAAGCACCCGCGGAGGAGCACGACCATACGGGCGTCCATCCCCAGAAGCAGGAGGCCAAAGTGTACGCCGGCTTCCCCGTCCATCTCGGATTGATGGACGGCGCCACCATGGTGCGGCTCGCGGACCTGGTGGAGACCTGGGGGGGCGACGTCCGTCTCACCCGGCGGCAGAACTTCATCCTCAGTCACATCCCCGAGGACCGGGTGGACGAGGTGGTGCAAGAGGTCGAGGCGCTCGGGTTCCCCCTCGACAGCACGGGCCTCAGGGGCGCGGGCATCGCCTGCACAGGCGATCCCTTCTGCAACTACACCGTGGCCGAGACCAAGGGGAAGCTCCAGGAGATCGTCGAGCACCTGGAGCGCGTCTTCGGTGAGCAGGCCGCCGGCCTGCGGCTTGAACCTCGACGGCTGCCCCCACGCCTGTGCCCACCACTGGATCGGTGACGTCGGCCTCCAGGGCACCACCCTGCGCGAGCGCGGCCCCAACGGCGAGCGGCTCGACGGCTACGACCTCTTCCTGCGCGGCGGTCTGGGCCGGGATGCGGCCATCGGCCGGCCCGTGCTCAAGCGGGTGCCGGGCGGCGAGGTCCACGTCGTGATCGAAAGACTCGTCCGCGCCTGGCTCGACGGGCGTCAGGAAGACGAGCGCATCCAGCAGTTCTTCACCCGCCACGCCGACGAGGAGCTCGTGGCCCTCGGGATCGGCGCGGCTGATTGAAAGGAAAGACGACGATGTTCGAGAGAGCGACCGCGATCCAGATCGACTCCCGTGATTTGTTGGACGAGTTCGAGGCCGGGCAGCTTGCGGTGGAGATGGACGACGCCACGCCGCAGGAGCTCCTCGCCTGGGCGCTCGAGCGCTGGGGATCCCAGGTCGCCATTTGTACCAGCTTCCAGGCCGAGGGCATGGCCATCCTGGACATGGCCTGGCGGATCGATCCCGAGGTGCGGCTGTTCACCGTCGACACCGGCCGCCTGCCCCAGGAGACCTACGACGTGATGGAGACCGTGCGGCAGCGCTACGGCATCGACGTCGAGGTCTACTTCCCGGACGCGCGGCAGGTGGAGGCCATGGTGCGGCGCCACGGGCCCAACCTCTTCCAGCAGAGCGTCGAGACGCGCCTCCACTGCTGCAACGTGCGCAAGGTGGAGCCCATCCGCGGCGTGCTCGAAGGGCTGGACGCCTGGATCACCGGCCTGCGCCGCGACCAGTGGGCGAGCCGCGCCAACATCCGCAAGATCGAGATCGATCACGACCATGGCGGCCTGGCCAAGATCAATCCCCTGGCCGACTGGACGCTCGAAGAGGTGAAGGAGTACAACGTGGCCCATGACGTGCCCGTCCATCCCCTCTATGCCAAGGGCTTCACCAGCATCGGCTGCGCCCCCTGCACCCGCGCCACCCAGGCGGGGGAGGACCCGCGGGCCGGCCGCTGGTGGTGGGAGAAGAACGCGCCCAAGGAGTGCGGCATCCACTGCCCCATCGAGACCGGCGCCTTCGAGCACGAGGTGGATGCCCTGGTGCAGTTGACCTCTTCAAAGGTGAAGCCGGCCGGGCCGCACAGGGTCACGGCATGAGCACGACGACCGCTCCCGGCGCCGTCACTCTCGACGCGGCCCAGCAAGAGGTGCTCGGCGAGGAGCTCGGAGCCCTCGCGGCCTCGCTCCAGGACCCGGCCGCCCGGGTGCCCTACGAGGAGCTGGCCGCCGCCGTGGCCGCGGGCGAGGTGGAGGAGGATCTCCTGAGCCGGCTCGAAGGCATCCTGGAGATGACGCTCCAGACCGGCCGCGTCCGCCGGGTCTACGGCGCTCAGAGCGAGCAGGCGCTGCTGCGCCTCTTCCACCAGACCCCGCGGGGAGCCGCCGCCCGCCGGGCCACCCAGGCCGTCAACGATTCCCTCGCCACCCTGGCGGGGCAGACGATCGAAGGGATGCTGTTCACCGTGCAGGGGCCCGGGGTCTACCGCCTCGGGCTCCAGACCGAGACCTGCCGTCTGACGCTCGCGATCGACCGCCACGGCGTGACGGTCGAGAGCCTGGAGGTCTAGAAAAGCCATGCAGCACTATCCGGTCTTTCTGAGCCTGAAGGGGAGGTCCTGCTTCGTGCTCGGCGGCTGCGCCCTGGCGGAAGAGAAGGCGCGGGGCCTGGTGGCGGCCGAAGCGCAGGTGACGGTGATTGCCCCGGAGGTCACCCGCGGCCTCGCCGAGCTGGCGCTCCACGGGCACATCGACCTCGTGGACCGGCGCTACCGCCGCGGGGACCTGCGCACGGCCTTCCTCGTCCTGGTGGTGAACCAGCCGAAGCCGGTGACCGACGGGGTGTGGGAGGAGACCCGGGGGAGAAACGTCCTGGTCAACACCGTGGACGACGTCCCGCACTGCGACTTCATCGCGCCCTCGATCGTCCGCCGGGGTGACCTCGCCATCGCCATCTCGACCGGCGGCAAGGCTCCCGCCCTGGCCGTGCGCCTGCGGCAGCGGCTGGAATCCGAAGTGGGGGACGAGCACGCCCGCTTCCTCGAGCTGGCCGGCCGTCTGCGTGCCCCCCTGGCCCGACGCTGGCCCGACTTCGAGACCCGCCGCGCCCTCTGGTACCGGTTCGTCGACTCCGACGTGCTCCACCTGCTGCGGCGAGGCGACGAGGCCAAGGCCCTGGCGCGCTGCGAAGAGATCCTGGGCGTCCGCCCCGAGGTGGCCGTGGCAGAGGAGATCCTGGTGGAATGACGGGACCGGGGATCGTCTACCTCGTGGGCGCCGGACCCGGAGATCCGCGGCTGATCACCGTCCTGGGTCTCGACTGCCTGCGGCAGGCCGACGTGGTGGTCTACGACCGGCTGATCTCGCCTGCCCTCCTCGCCGAAGCGCCGCCTGAAGCGGAGAGGATCTACGTGGGCAAGGCCCCGGGCGAGCACGCCTGTCCCCAGGAGGAGATCAATGCTCTCCTGGTGCACCACGCCCAAGCCGGCCGCGTGGTGGTGCGCCTCAAGGGGGGAGATCCCTTCGTCTTCGGCCGCGGCGCCGAAGAAGCCCTGGCGTGCGCCGAAGCCGGCGTGGCCTGGGAGGTGGTGCCAGGCATCTCCGCCCCCGTGGCCGTGCCCGCGCTGGCCGGCATCCCCGTGACCCACCGGGAGCTGGCCGCAGGCTTCGCCGTGGTGACCGGTCATTGCGCTCCCAAAGGGGATCAATCCGACCGCCAGGACTGGGCCGCCCTGGCCCGCGTCGAGACCCTCGTCATCCTCATGGGCCTTGACCCGCCTCCCCCAGATCGCCGCCGCCCTCCTCTTCCACGGCCGGGGAGCGAACACCCCCGTGGCGGTCATCGCCCAAGGGACCCTGCCGGAAGAGAAAGTCGTGGTCTCGACTCTGGGCACCATCGCCGGCGACGTGGCCTCAGCCGGCCTCAAAGCGCCGGCGACGATCGTGGTGGGGGAGGTGGTGCGGATGCGCGAGCGGCTGCGGGGCGTGAGGTCAGTGTTCCACGAGCTTCCGCAGTCCGAGGCTGAAGAGGGAGAGGAGCTCCCTGGTCAGGTTCTGGCGGACCGCCTGTTTTATGGCTACCAGACCGTCCGTCCCATAGTAGAGCGGTATGATGGCAAGACAGCCAGTGCTTGGCTTTTCGGGATGAACCCATGGTTTGGGGATGAGGCGCCCGCCTACGTGTTGAGGCATAGTGATCGCATCGAGACCTGGGAAACGGTCATTCATGCCGCGCAGGATTTCGCGGAGTTCAAACCCTGAAGAGCGGAGACCTGGTCTGGAGGGTTGGGTATCATGCCGCTCCCCTAGAGTTCCCTCCGTATGAGCACTTCGGTAAAGGCAGGTTTGATGACCAACCGAAGATGTTTCGGACTCTTTACTGCGCCGAAAGCCCTCTCACTAGCCTTCGCGAGACGCTGAGCCAATTTCGGCCATCTGTCGCAGCACGCAGAGACTTCGCACGCTTCGGCAGGCCGACGTGGCCCGATGTCACGCTCGAATGGCGGCAGCAGAACGTCTTGGTCTCGGCAGAGATTGAAATCTCTTCCGGGAGTCTGCTCTCTCTCGGAGATCCAGGGTTGCTGGTATCTCTCGAAGTCGAGCTCGCAGACCTGTTGTTGGACCTGCGCATCGAGAACCTGACCTTGGGCGAGATTCAGGGAAAGAATCGGCAACTGACGCAGGCGATCGCCCGCGCAGTTTTCGGCCGCGGAGCCGCAGGAGTTGTGTTCCCCTCACAGTTCGACGGACGCTGGTGTGCCGGTCTCTTCGAAGGCAAGGCGCGGCTTCTAGGGCGGAGCGCTCCGCAGTCTCTCGTGGAGGAGCAACCCGAGTTCAGAGAGGTCTGCGGAGAATATGGTTTGCACCCCTCCTCGCTACTTCCTCTAATCATATCCGAGGAGTGCGTGCGTCGACGATGTCCCGAGCGGGCGTCCTGGAGGAGACTTGGGCAACTGATCTGTTCTCCGCAATCGAGAAGTCGCGAAGTGCAGCCGCAGGATTATCCGCGGCGATATAGTCGTGGATCTCGTTCAGCTAACGCTCCGCTTCTCGGTCCACCTTATCTTGTCCACGAAGAGATTCTCTGGCCCATCTCTTCATAGCTGATCGTACGATCCTTCTGCGAGTCCTCAAGGCCACGCTCAATCATGCGAGCCAGAGCCAACTCGTGCAGAATCTCGTCGAAAGCGCTGTCGTCCGGTTGACCGTGGACAATTTTCAAGATTCGATCTTTGGCTGTCTCCCCTGATGATCGCCATGACTGACTCCCTTCGCGGTGACATCTCTTCAGCAGAGTAGCGGCCCGCTCGGTGAGCGTCAAGGCTTGGAGGTGGTGCGGCTGCGGGCCGTGCGCTCAGCGCTCCACGATCTTTCGCAGCCAGATCTCGAACATCTGCCGCACGTCCTCCACCTCGTCGGCTGAGAACCGCCGGCGGATGCGGAACTCCACCGCGTTGCCGTCGAGGAGGGGGAAGACGGCGGGGTCGACCTCGGCGGCGAGAGGGGAGCGGGTGGCTTGGCCAGGACCGGCCGCTCCGCTGCGTCCTCTTCGGACGGCTTGCGCGCCTCTCCTGTCCGCAGCTTCGCGTACTCCAGCGTCTCCTTGTACTCGCCCAGGAAGTCGTCCACCGAGTTCTCGTTGAATCCCTCGTCCAGGATCAGGGTCAGCCGCAGGGTCTGGGCCGAGGGCAGATCCGGCCCGTAGCGCTCCCACAGCCGGGAGTGGAGCGGGGGGAGGAGCGCCGCCTGCTTGAGCAGCCGGTCGCGATTCTCCGAGCCCTCCGGCTCGTCGAGCAGGATGCGCAGGGCCCGCCCCGAGAGCTTCACCAGCGTGTCCCCCTCCAGCAATCCGAAAGCCCGCAGAGCCGCGATCGTCTGCTTGCCGCCGCTGCTCTTCGGCGAATACCCCCAGTGAGCCGCCGCCGTCTCCGGTCGCGCCGCGTTGCGCTGCTCCGCCTCGTAGAACGCCCGCGCCCGGTCCAAGGCCTCCCGCAGTCCGATGAATGGGAACGACGGGCTGCGGACCTTCCTGCGGGAGCTTGTCTCGGAGTCGTCCATGACTTTGTCATTCTTTATCTCCGGGCCGGAGATAAGCAAGGCCAGAGACAGACGATAAATCGGGAGACAGGCACGAGCGGCTGACACTCTGGGTGCGAGCGGCTTCGGTCCTCGGGAAAACCCTGTGGAATACGGGTGGATATCGTTGTCTTGGGTGTTCCTGGAGCCTGTCGGAATGGTCTCCGTCGCCCGGCGATCTCACTGCCCGAGCGGCGTTCTGCTACACTCGCTAGTCGTAGCCAATGGAAGCCTCACCCAAAAAGAAAAGGCCGCCCCCCAAGCCCGCCTCCAGGAAGCGCCGCGAGCCGCGGCAGCCGGACGTGACCGAGCCGGCCGGCGATTCCTCGCACTACTCCTTTCCCATCGTCGGTATCGGGGCCTCCGCCGGCGGTCTCGAGGCCTTCCGGCAGTTGCTGCAAAATCTGCCCGCGGACACCGGCGCGGCCTTCGTCCTGGTGCAGCACCTGGACCCCAAGCACGAGAGCATCCTGCCCGCGCTCCTCGCCCGCGCCACCACGATGCCGGTGGACGAGGTGCGGGACAGCGTGAAGATCGAGCCCGACCACGTCTACGTGATCCCGTCTCACATGGACCTGGCGATCGCGGAGGGGCACCTGAGGCTCTTGCCGCGGACGGTGCCGCCGGACCGGCACATGCCGGTCGACCTCTTCTTTCGCACGCTGGCGGAGGCTGAAGGCGGCAAGGCCATCGGGGTGGTCCTTTCAGGGACCGCTTCCGACGGCACCCTGGGGCTCGAGGCGATCAGGGCCGCCGGCGGCATCTGCCTGGCGCAGGACCCGCAGTCCGCCGGGTTCGACGGCATGCCGCGCAGCGCCATCGCGGCGGGCTGTGTCGACATCGTCCTGCCTCCCGACGGCCTCGCCCTGGAGATCGCGCGGCTGGTCAGCGGCTCCTACCTCCGGCAGCCGCGCGGCGAGCCGGCACACGAGGAGCTGCTCGCAGCCGAGCGGGGTGGTCTCGAGATGATCTTCGCGCTGCTGAGGAAGGCCACGGGCAGGGATCTCGCCGGATACAAGAAGCCGACGCTGTTGCGCCGCATCCGGCGGCGCATGGCGCTCTGCCAGAGCGAAGGGCTCGCGGACTACGCCAGACGTCTGGAGAGCCACCCCGCGGAGGTCCAGGACCTGTATCAGGACCTGCTGATCAACGTCACCTCCTTCTTCCGAGACCCGGAGGCCTTCGCCGCCTTGTGCCGGGACGTGCTCCCGCGGTTGCTGCAGGACCGGCCCGCCGACGCGCCGTTCCGGGTGTGGGTGCCCGGCTGCTCGACGGGCGAGGAGGTGTATTCGATCGCCATCTGCCTCCTGGAGAGCTTCGACGGCCTCAACGGCGGGCCGCCCATCCAGATCTTCGGCACGGACATCCGCGACGGCGCCGTGGAAACGGCGCGGGCCGGGACCTACCTGGAGAACATCGCCGCCGACGTCTCTCCCGAGCGCCTGGCGCGCTTCTTCGCCAAGGCGGACGGCCACTACCAGGTGATCAAGGCCATCCGCGACGTGTGCGTCTTCGCCCGCCACGACCTGATCCGGGACCCGCCCTTCTCCCGCCTCGACCTCATCAGTTGCCGCAACGTCCTCATCTACCTCGAGCCCGTCGTGCAGCGGCGGGTGATGGCCAACTTCCACTACGCCTTGAATCCCAAGGGCGTCCTCGTCCTGGGAAGCTCGGAGACGGCCGGCGGGTCATCCGACCTGTTCCTGCCGGTCGACGCGAGCACAAGGTCTTCGCCCCGGTAGAGAGGGTGGCCCACAGCGTCCCCGGCCCCGGCGCGGGCACCTACCGGGAGGGGCCGTCTTCGGCACCCGGGCGAGCCGTCACCCGCGACGCCGGGGACCGCGGCGACGTGCAGCGGGAGGCCGACCGGATCCTGCTCAGCGGTACGGCCCGGCGGGCGTCCTCGTCGACGAGAACCTGGACATCCTGCAGTTCCGCGGCGACACCCATCCCTACGTCGAGCACGCGCCCGGCGACGCGAGCCTCAGCCTGCTCCGGATGATCCCGAGGGTCTGCTGGCCGGGCTGCGCGAGGCGATCCAGGAGGCCCGGGCCACCCGCGCGCCGGTCCGCCGGCAGGGACTGACGTTCCGCCACCACGAAAGTTTCCGCAGCGTGGACATTGAGGCCGTCCCCGTCCAGGGGCGTTCCTCCGGACAGCTCTGCTTCCTCGTGCTCTTCTCGGAGCCACCAGACGTCCAGCGGGGACCGGAGCAACCCCCGCCGACCCTCCCCAGGCGAGAGGCGGACCGCCAGATCGCCCACCTGGAGCGCGAGCTGGCGTCGACCCAGCAGTACCTGCAGGCCGTCATCGAGGACCAGAGCGCCGCCAACGAGGAGCTGCAGGCCGCCAACGAGGAGATCCTCTCCAGCAACGAGGAGCTGCAGAGCCTCAACGAGGAGCTGGAGACCGCCAAGGAAGAGCTCCAGTCGAGCAACGAAGAGCTCAACACGCTGAACGAGGAGCTGCAGAACCGCAACCTGGAGCTGGACCTGCTCGGCGACGACCTGATCAACCTGCTCTCCAGTCTCCACATCCCGGTGGTCCTGCTGAGCCCGGACCTGCGCCTGCGCCGCTTCACCCCCGCGGCCGCGCGGCTGATGAACCTCCTTCCCGCGGACGTCAACCGGCCGCTGAACGACATCCGGCCCAACTTCGACCTGCCCAGCCTGGAGGTGGCGATCCTGGAGGCGATCGAGACCGTCACCCTGATCGAGCGGGAGGTCCAGGACCGCCAGGGGTGCTGGTACTCGCTGCGCATCCGGCCCTACAAGACCCGGGATAACCGGATCGACGGCGCGGTGATGGTGCTGGTGGACGTCGACGCCCTGAAGCGCGGCGCCGTGGAGGTTGCCGAGGCCCGCGACTTCGCGGACGCCATCATCGAGACGGTGCGGGAGCCTCTCCTCGTGCTGGACGCGGAGCTGCGGGTGGAGAGGGCGAACCGCAACTTCTACGACTCCTTCCGGGTGCGGCGGGAGGAGACGGAAGGCCGGCTCCTCAAGGATCTGGGCAACGGCCAGTGGAACGTCCCCGAGCTGCGCGAGGCGCTGCGGTCCATCCTCGCGGACGACCACGAGATCCAGGATTTCGAGGTGGAGCGCGAGATTCCCGCAGATCGGCCGCCGGACGATGGTGCTCAATGCCCGCCGGGTGCGGCGGGACGGTCGCGGAGCGGAGAAGATCCTGGTCGCCATCGAGGACCGGACGGAGGTCAAGCGAGCGGAGGAGGAGCGCGCCCTGCTGGCCCGCCAGGCCGAGGAGGCCAGCCGGCTCAAGGACGAGTTCCTGGCCACGGTCTCACACGAGCTGCGCGGCCCCTTGAGCGCCATGGCCGGGTGGGTCCACGTGCTGGCGGCGGGCCAGGCGGACGCGGCGACCCTCGCCCGCGGGCTGGCGGCGATCGATCGCAACGTCCAGGCGCAGGCGCGGCTCATCGAGGATCTCCTGGACGCCGCCCGGATCACGACGGGGAAGCTGCGCCTGTCTCCTCGCGTGATCGACCTGCTGCCGGTGGTCGAGGCGGCCGTCGAGACCGTGCGCGCGGCGGCCGACGCCAAGGGCGTCGCCCTCGAGCTCGCGCACGACGACGCGCGTCAACACCGTCCTGGGCGATCCGGACCGCCTGCAGCAGATCGCCTGGAACCTGCTCTCGAACGCCGTGAAGTTCACGCCGCGCGGCGGCCGCGTCGAAGCCTGGCTGGGCCGCGTGGAGAGCTCGATCCGCCTGCGGGTCCGCGACACGGGCCAGGGCATCAGCCCGGAGTTCCTGCCCCACGTCTTCAAGCGCTTCCGCCAGGAGGAGAGCACCCCGGCCCGGAGCCAGACCGGGCTCGGCCTCGGACTGTCCATCGTGCGCCACCTGTCGAGCTGCACGGCGGGACGGTGTCGGTGACGAGCCCGGGGGAGGGACGGGGGGCGACGTTCACGGTGGCCCTCCCGGTCCCGGCGCTCCTCATGACGGAGCCGGAAGACGGGCAGCCGGCGAGGATTGAGACCGGCGACGGGCGGCCACTCGCAGGTCTGCGCCTGCTGGTCGTCGAAGATGAGGACACCGGCCGGGAGATGCTCGTCGCGCTCCTCGAACAGTACGGTGCCGAAGTGGTCGCGGCCGCCTCGGCCGAAGAGGCCCTGGCGGCGTTGGAACGCATCGTTCCGGATGTGCTGCTGAGCGACATCGGAATGCCGGGGCAGAGCGGTTACGATCTGCTGCGCCGGGTGCGGTCGCTCTCCGTCGATCGCGGCTCCCGGGTCCCAGCCATCGCCTTCACCGCCTATTCCTCCGACCAGGACCGCCTGACCTCCCTCGACGCCGGTTTCCAGGCCCATCTCGCCAAGCCGGCGGACCCCGCCCGGCTGGTCGCGATGATCACCGCGCTCGCGCAGCGGGGGGGGGAGATCCGCTCCCGGGTGTATGAGCCGGTGCCTTCGGACCGGGATTGTACAAGCGTACATCGAGACATCTAGTTACGCACACACGCTGAAGAGCGGAGACGAGGTCTGGAGGTTGGGGTAGCCTCGGGCTGGGCTTGGGGTGGAAAATGGGGTAGGATTTCGATGGGCAAAGGCAGGTGCAAACGTGAGGTGCAACGCCCGGAACTGGAGGCCAGCAGTGAGGACCGACAAGAGCACGCAGAGTGAATCCAGGCCGCCTTCGGCTGCGAGACGGGTGCTCCAGTCAAAAAGCCCCAAACCCGCGGGCCGGACGACGAAAGTTGCGGTGACGGGAGGCCCGGAAGAGGACCGGACGAGTCTGATCGAGCGTCAGGCTGTCACCTCGGACATCGCCAAGGTCGCCGGTTACCTTCAGGAGCACCTGGGACAGAAGGTGACGGCCTATCTCAGCGGTGTCAAAGACGCGAAGCTCGTCGGACAGTGGGCTGCGGGTAAGGTCCAGCCTCGTCCGATGCCGAGCTTCCGTCTGCGGTCCGCCTATCAAGCGGCCCGCTACCTGGTCGATGCTTACGGCAGTGAGACGGCTCAGGCTTGGTTCTTCGGCAGGAACAGTCAGCTCGACGGCCGAGCCCCTGCTTTCGCCCTCCGGGAGGGCAAGGATCCGGAAGACTGGAGCTTCGTCGTCACTGCGGCCAAGACGTTCGTGGAGACGGTGCCCTGAAGCGCGGCTTCCAGGTGTGGCGAGTCGGGCACGTCTCCAGTCCTCTGGGGTTCCCGCCGTACCCCGGATGGGGAAATCGATTCGATGATCCCAGGAAGCGCTTCCGCACCCTCTACTGCGCGCGATACCGGCTGACCTGCCTGCGCGAGACCCTCGGCGAGCTCCGGCCGGATCTCGAAACCCTCCAAGCGTTCAGAGACCTTCATGACGAAACCGTCCTTGCCGCGGGACGAGTAGGCTGGGAGTGGAGGGAAAAGAATGCCCTGGCTCCAGCCCGTATCGAGATCTCCCACGGTGAGCTCGTCCGCCTCGACGACTTGGAGATTCGAATGATGTTGGAGTGGGACTACTTGGACATCCTCGTCTCTCACGGAGTCAAGAGACTGGACATCTCGACGCTCCGGAGTAAGGAGCGAGCTGTGACGCAGGAGATCGCGGGGGCTCTTTTCGATCAGGAAGCCGCGGGGATCGTGTATCGATCGAACATAGACGACCAGCTTTGCGTGGCCCTCTTTGAGGGCAGAGCTCGTCTCGTCCCCACCGGTGATCCCGAGCTGCTGACTGAGCCGGTCAGGGCACTGGGAAGAGTCTGCAAGGAGCTCGGCCTGATTCTGTCGCGTCATCTCGTCTAAGAGAGCCACGAGGCCCGCATTTCAAATCCTCTGGCACTCCCTGTGCATTCTTCCGGGGACGTCGCAACGACGTGGGGCGCCGCCCCGGAGGAGACCATGCCGCTCTCGCTCAAGCCGGAGCACCTGAAACGCTACAAGGACATCGCCCGCTTGCTGATCCAGCACGGGCGTGGAGACCTGGTGAAGTCGATCGACCCCGAGGATCTCGAGGGTCCCATCGCGGAGGAAGCGGGGGACGCGAAGGGCGATCCGGAGAAGCTCGCCAAGGACCTGGAGTCCCTGGGACCGACCTTCATCAAGCTCGGCCAGCTTCTCTCCACCCGCTCGGACCTGCTGCCCGGGCCGTACCTCGACGCCCTCGCCCGGCTGCAGGACAAAGTCGAGCCCTTCTCCTTCGCCGAGGTGGAGGAGATCGTCTCGTCGGAGCTGGGCGTGCGGCTGTCCAAGGCCTTCCAGGAGTTCGAATCCATGCCCCTGGCCGCCGCGTCGCTGGGGCAGGTGCACCGGGCGCGGCTGAGAGACGGCCGGCCGGTGGCCGTGAAAGTGCAGCGCCCCAACATCCGGCAGACCATTCTCGACGACCTGGAGGCTTTCGAGCAGATCGCCGGGGTCATCGACCGCCACACGGAAGTGGGCCGGCGCTTCGCCTTCCGGGACATGCTGGAGGAGTTCCGCAAGACCCTGTTGCGCGAGCTCGACTACCGGCGCGAGGCGCAGAACCTCGTCGTGCTCGCCACCAATCTCAAAGAGTACGAGCGCCTGGTGATCCCCCGGCCGGTCGAGGACTACAGCACGGCGCGCGTGCTGACCATGGACTACGTGCGCGGGACGAAGATCACCGATCTCTCTCCTCTGGCCAGGATCGACATCGACGGCCGGATCCTGGCCGAAGACCTGTGCCGGGCCTACCTCGATCAGATCCTGGTGGACGGCTTCTTCCACGCCGATCCCCACCCGGGAAATCTGATGGTGACGGACGACGGCCGGCTGGCCCTGCTGGATCTCGGGATGGTGGCGCACGTCGACCCCGTGATGCAGGAGCAACTGCTCAAGCTTCTCCTCGCCCTCACCGAGGGGAAGGGCCATGAGGCGGCGAAGATCACGGTGCAGATAGGCACTCCCCTGGAGGATTACGACGAGGCCCGCTACCGTCGGGCCGTTTCCGACATGGTAGGGGCCTACCAGAACGTCTCGGGCGAGCAGATCCAGGTAGGGCGGGCGATCATCGGTCTGGCCCGGCTGTCGGCCGAGAACGGCGTGCGCCCCGCGCCCGAGCTGAGCATGATGGGCCGCGCCCTCTTGCATCTCGACGAATCGGCCCGCGCCCTCGATCCGCAGCTCAATCCCAACCAGACGGTGCGGCAGTACAGCGACTCCCTGATGCGCCGCCACATGCTGAAGAAGCTCTCGCCCGGCAACATCTTCGCTTCGGCCCTGGAGCTCCAGGAATTCCTCCAGCAGCTCCCGGGGCGGATGAACTCGGTGCTCGACAACCTGGCGGGCAACAAGGTGCAGTTGAAGATCGACGCCTTCGACGAGACCCGGCTCATGGACAACCTGCAGAAGATCGCCAACCGCATCGCCCTGGGCCTGGTGCTGGCGGCCCTCATCGTGGGCGCGGCGCTCTTGATGCAGGTGCAGACCCGGTTCCGCCTCTTCGGCTACCCGGGCCTCGCCATGATCCTCTTCCTGCTGGCGGCGGCCTGCGGCTTCGTCCTCGTCGGCAGCATCTTCCTCAACGACGACTGGAGGGTCTGGCGCAAGTCGCAGCGGTGAAGACCCTGGAGGCGCCGGGGATGGTGAGAGCCCCGGCGTTTCGGATATCGTTCTCCCATGTTGGAGCATTCGAGGCTTTTCTGGACGACGGTCGCCCTGGGCTTGGTAGCGCTGCTCCTGGCCTGCGGCGAGGCGTCACCGCGTTCACGATCGTCGCGACGGCCGGCGGAGGAGTGGAGCCAGACGTCGCCGCCGGTCAACGTCACCCACATCTTCGAGGGGGAGATCAACAAGCGAGGCAAGCCCGTGGGCTTCCACTCCCGGCCCGGCGGACGGGATCCCCAGGGCGCGCGGTTGGTGCGGATCGTGGACCGGCCCAACCGCGCGGGGGTCTACACCGCCGAGGTGGAGATCCGCTCCGGCTCCGACTGGCTGGGCAAGCGCTCGACCTTCTACCCTGACCGCCTGGACCGTGCGGTGGTGATCCAGACCGTGCTCCACGCCTTCGCCGAGCGCACCACGGGCGGCTCGGAGCGGTTCCGCGGCCCTTCCGGCCGCGGCTTCACCATCGAGGGGTACTATCAAGACGGCCGCATCAACACGGCCTATCCCATCTATACCCGGGACTGATCGGCAGGACGGAAGCGAGGAAGGAGCCATGCAGCTCGAATTCTACTGGGACGGCGCCGGCGACCCCCGCGCCCGCTGCCTCGGCCCCGGGGCCGTGCTGGCCGGCTTTCTCGAGAGCGACGTCCAGGGGAGCGGCAAGCACGGCCGCGAGATCCTGCGCGCCATCGACCGCATCGAGGCCGGCAAGCTCGACCGCTGGGAGACGACCGGCAACGCCTACACTCTCACCCTCTCGCCCGAAGGCGCTTCGCTCGTCAGCGAGCTGGACGAAGAGGCGAAGCCCTACGAGGTTCCCCTCGCCCAGCTCAAGGAGGCCGTCGCCGACTGGACGGCGTTCGTGGATGAGGGGTAGCGACTTCAGCTCGGCGGCAGCATAGGGAAATCGAAGCTCGGCAGGCCTCCCGGGCCGGTCATGAGCTGGAGCAGCACCCCTTCGAGCTCCCGCAGACTGGGGGTCTCCATGAGCACCTGACGCTCGGCGCAGGAGAGGGGGATGGCGTGGGCGATGGCGGTGACGATCTCCGTGCCCGCCATGCGATCCATGATCGACAGGTCGACATCGGACTCGTTGGCCTCGATCCGCTGCCGCACCAGGTCTTTGAGCACGGGGAACTCCAGCGTCGAATCCACGGCGTCGGGATCGTCCACGAACTCCCGGTAATCCACCCGCACCCGCCGGTACCCCCGGTCGCAGGGGACCTCGCCGATCACCCGGAAGCGGATGATGCCGCCGGCCAGGACCAGGTACTGGTCGGGCTCCGGCTCGTGGTATTCGCCGAGGTAGGCCAGACAGCCCACGGAGTAGACGGCGGGTTTGCCGGCGATGGGGGCCGCGCCCATGGGAGTCTCCAGGGGCTGGACCACGGCGACGTAACGGTCCGCGGCAAAGGCGTCGTCCACGAGATTGCGTCCCCCGGGGTCTTGGGTGAGAAACGGCACCACCGTCCCTGGCAGCAGCAACGGCTGCTCCAGAGGAAACAGCGGGAGGACGGTCGGCAGCTCTCCGGGCTTCACGTGGCGCTTATGATCCCAGACCTCTCGCCGGAGCGCAATGAGGGGGGAATCAGTTCACTGGCGCCCGCGAGTCGTCCGGAGTGGTGGTGAGGAAGTTGATGGCGAGGAGCGAGAAGAGCAGCTCCAGCAGAGCGCGGAAGTCACGGGCCTCGAGCAGGGCCTGCTTTTCCGCGGCAGCGAACGGCAGGGTCTGGGCCATCGCCCGGATGATCTGCCGCGGCGACATCGCCTCCAGCGACTTGAGGCCGATGGTCCTCTGCTGGTGCCCGATCTGGAGGAGGGCGGCCTTGATCTGCTCCAAGCTCCACCCCTCGATCTCCTCCGGCTCGGGCTCCAAGTCGGCCGCGAATTCCTGGTAATCGACCTCGGCGCGAGAGACGCCGCCGCGGTCCGCCTCGGGCAGCTCCCGCCGCACGCGGAAGCGGAGGAGCCCCTCGAAAATGACGTTGAGCCCCTCCTCCCCCCGCTCCATCTCGCGCACCCGCCCCAGGCATCCCACCTCCTGGAACTGCCGCTCCCCGTCGCCCGTGCGAGGAAGGATGAAGCCGAGATATCCATCCTCTGCCAGCGACTCCACCAGCCCCGCATACCGCTTGTCCGTGATCACCGCCGGCAGCGTCGTCTCCGGCATCAGGATGAAGCGGTCGACGGTCAGCAGGTGGATGGTCGTAGGGAAGTCTTCGAGCCGCGGGTCGGTCGCCATGGGGAGAGATGATAGCAGGGGAGACGGCACGCCGGGGCGGAAAATGGTCCTTGTTGGGGGCGACCTCCGGAGAGGAGTTGTAGACTTCTTTCCATGGACGAACTATATCTCGATGCAGACCCGAAGGAGCTGGAGCGCGAAGTTGCTGCGGCAGAGGCCGCCAGCAGATTCTCTCAGGGGAGCCGCGAAGCTTTAGATCGCGTTCTTGCCAAGGTTCCGGATGTTGAACCAGACCTCTGGGATCAGTGGATCTCAGACGAAAAGACCGGGACAAGGGCTAATCCCGGTACTCGTCTCACCGCCCCTCAGGACCTGAGCAGCCAGTCTCGGGGGCAGGAGAACTATGGAGGCGGCGGGCAGAAGCACGGGGGATGGCAGCAGATGATGCACGAGCCATCGGGACAGCAGAACTTGGGGCAGGCAGCCGCGGCGGGAGTTGGCGAGAACAAGCCCAGGCTCGCACCGGCCAGGAGCGAAAGGACCAGAGCCAGGAACAGAACCTTCCTTCGCATCGTGGGACTCCTTTCAATGCACGGGAAGCTACACAAGCTCCCATTATAATAGGTGCCCGCCCGCGATAAAAAAAGCCCGGCCTCACGGCCGGGCTTTCCGGGTTTTCAGGGGAGCCGGATCGAGCTCACGCCCCCACTTCCACCTCCGCCTCCTTGGGGTTTTCGATCGCGACGGCGAGCTGGCCGTCCTTGACGTCCACGCGGAGGAGGGCGCCGTCGTGGACCTCGCCGGCGATCAGCGCGCGGCCGATCTGCGGTCTCGACCTCGTGCTGGAGGAAGCGCTTGAGCGGCCGGGCGCCGTAGACCGGGTCGTAGCCCTGGCGGGCGATCAGCTCGCGGGCCGCCTCGGTGAGCTCCAGACGGACGCCGCGGTCGGCCAGGCGCTGCCGCAGGTCCTCGGTCTGCAGGTCGACGATCCGCTCGATCTCCTCGAGCGTCAGCGGCTTGAACAGCACGATGTCGTCGACGCGGTTCAGGAACTCGGGCCGGAAGTGCTGCGCGCAGCTCGCGCCATCACGCGCGTCGCGCGCGTCCTCGGTGATCTCGCCCGTCGGCGTCGACGCCCTCGAGCAGGTAGCGGCGAGCCGATGTTCGAGGTCATGATGATCACGGTGTTCTTGAAGTCCACCGTGCGGCCCTGCGCGTCGGTCAGCCGGCCGTCGTCGAGGATCTGCAGCAGCACGTTGAAGACGTCGTGGTGCGCCTTCTCGATCTCGTCGAACAGGACGACGGAGTAGGGCTTGCGCCGCACCGCCTCGGTGAGCTGGCCGCCCTCCTCGTAGCCGACGTAGCCGGGCGGCGCGCCGATCAGCCGGCGTGACGGTGTGCCGCTCCATGTACTCGCGACATGTCGATGCGGACCATGTTGTCCTCGGAGTCGAACAGCGCCTCGGCCAGCGTCTTGGCGAGCTCGGTCTTGCCGACGCCGGTCGGGCCCGAGGAAGATGAACGAGCCGATCGGCCGGCGCGGGTCCTTGATCCCGGCGCGGGCGCGGATGACCGCGTCGGCGACCAGCTGGACCGCCTCGTCCTGGCCGATCGACGCGCTCGTGGAGGATCTCGTCGAGGCGCAGCAGCTTCTCGCGCTCGCCCTCGACCAGCCGGGTCACCGGGATGCCGGTCCAGCGCGAGACGATCTCGGCGATCTCGTCCTCGGTGACCTCCTCGCGCAGCAGCGCGCCGCCGCCCTGCTTGTCGCGCGAGCTGCGCCTCCTCTGCCTGCGAGCTGGCGCTCGAGCTCCGGGAGCTTGCCGTGGCGCAGCTCGGCCGCCCTGTTGAGGTCGTAGTGCGCGCTCGGCCTCCTCGATCTCGCTGGCGCACCTGCTCGAGCTCCTCGCGCAGCGCCTGCAGCCTGCTCGATCGCCTGCTTCTCGGCCTCCCACTGGGCGCGCATCGCGTCGGCCTGGGCCTTGCAGGTCGGCCAGCTCCTTGCGCAGCGTCCTCGAGGCGCTCCTGGCTGGCCTTGTCCTTCTCCTTCTTGAGCGCCGCCTCCTCGATCTCGAGCTGCATCACGCGGCGCGTGACCTCGTCGAGCTCCTGCGGCATCGAGTCGATCTCGGTGCGGATCATGGCGCAGGCCTCGTCGACCAGGTCGATCGCCTTGTCGGGCAGGAAGCGGTCGGTGATGTAGCGGTGCGAGAGCATGGCCGCGGCGACCAGCGCGTCGTCCTGGATGCGCACGCCGTGGTGCACCTCGAAGCGCTCGCGCAGGCCGCGCAGGATCGAGATCGTGTCCTCGACCGTCGGCGCGTCGACCATCACCGGCTGGAAGCGCCGCTCGAGCGCCGCGTCCTTCTCGATGTGCTTGCGGTACTCGTCGAGCGTCGTGGCGCCGATGCAGTGCAGCTCGCCGCGCGCCAGCATCGGCTTCGAGCAGGTTGCCGGCGTCCGTCGAGCCCTCGGTCTTGCCGGCGCCGACGATGGTGTGCAGCTCGTCGATGAAGAGGAGGATCCGGCCCTCGCTCTGCTTGATCTCGTTGAGCACCGCCTTCAGGCGCTCCTCGAACTCGCCGCGGTACTTGGCGCCGGCGAGCAGCGAGCCCATGTCGAGCGAGAAGACGGTCGCGGTCCTTCAGCCCCTCGGGCACGTCGCCGCGCACGATGCGCTGCGCGAGGCCCTCGACGATCGCCGTCTTGCCGACGCCGGGCTCGCCGATCAGCACCGGGTTGTTCTTGGTCTTGCGCGACAGGATCTGGATCACCCGGCGGATCTCGGCGTCGCGGCCGATCACCGGGTCGAGCTTGCCGCGCCGCGCCTCGGCCACCAGGTCGACGCCGTACTTCTCGAGCGCCTCGTAGGCCGCCTCGGGCGTGGCGCTGGTCACGCGCTGGTTGCCGCGCACCTCCGTGAGGACGGCGAGGAAGCGCTCGCGCGTGACGCCGAGCTCGCGCAGGATGCGGCCCGCCGCGGTCGGCGGAGCCCGTCGTCGATCATGGCGAGCAGCAGGTGCTCGACGGAGACGTACTCGTCCTTGAGCCGCTTGGCCTCGTCCTCGGCGCCGCACCAGGATCTGCTGCAGCCGCTGGGTGAGATAGATCTTGCCCGCCTCGGCGCCCGGGCCGGAGACCTTGGGCCGGCGCGTCGAGCTCGCGCTCGACCTCGGCCTCGCAGCGGCTCGGCGGCGACGTCCATGCGCGCGAGCAGGCGCGGGACCAGCCCCTCCGGCTGCTCGAGCAGGGCGAGCAGCAGGTGCTCGCCGTCGACCTCCTGTGGCCGTAGCGCAGCGCCTTGGTCTGGGCGCTCTGCAGCGCCTCCTGCGATTTCTGGGTCAGCTTGTTGATGTCCATATGATTTGTCCTTCCTCTTCCTCGATTCTCCTCAATTATTGCTCTGCGCGGGGCTGGAACTCCGAGACCTCGGCCAGCTGCTCGAACAGCTCGCGCTCCCGTCGGCGAGAGTTTCGGGCACCACGATCCGGATCTCCGCCAGGAGATCGCCCTTGCCGCCGCCTTGGGCGGAGAGGCCCCGGCCGCGCAGGCGGATCTTGCGTCCCGAGGAGGAGCCGGCGCGGGATCCTCACCCGCACGGGGCCGGTCGAGCGTCTCGCACCTCGGCCTCGCCGCCCAGCGCCGCCTCCCAGGGGGCGACCGGCACGGTGGTGTGGATGTCCGAGCCCTCCACCCTGAACCGCGGGTCGGGCTGCGATCTCGACCTTGAGCAGCAGGTCGCCGGCCTCGCCGCCGCCGAACCCGGGCGAGCCCTGGCCCGCGAGGCGGATCTTCTGGCCGGAGCGCACGCCCGGCGGGATCTTCACCGAGAAGGTCGCGCCGCTGGCCGGTCTGGGGATCGGAGAGCGTGATCTCCCGCGTGCCGCCCTGCACGGCCTCTTCGACGGTGAGGGGGAGCGTCGCCTCGGTATTCCCGCCACCACCGCCGCCGGCCGGGCCGCCGAAGCCCTGCGCCGCCGAAGCCCGCGCCCGCGCCCCGGCGCCGGCCTCCCGGACCGCCGCCGCCGAACAGCATGTCGAAGAAGGAGCTGAACCGCTCGTCGCCGCCACCGCCCATGCCGCCAAGATCGCCGAAGTCGAACCCGCCGCCGCCGTTGCCGAAGTCGAAGTGGATCCCCTCCCAGCCAGGAGGCGGAGCGCCCGTCTGCCGGGCACGGTTCCAGGCGGACCCGTACTGGTCGTACTTCTGGCGTTTCTCCGGATCCTTCAGGACCTCGTAGGCCTCGCCGATCTCCTTGAACCTGACCTCGGCCTCGGGGTCCTTGTTCACGTCCGGATGGAACTTGCGCGCCAGCTTGCGGTACGCCTTCTGGATGTCCTCCTGGGACACGTCCTTCTTGACGCCCAGCGTCGCGTAATAGTCCTTGTAGTCCAATGAATGACTCCCTCCGACCGGATTCTGAGCCCTCCGCCCGCGAGCTCCTTGAGGCTCGCAGACTAACTTTGAGTGCTCAGGACTCACATTGTAGAACGGAATGGGGGAAAGGTCCATTCCCCCTTCCCGGGAGAAGAGGGAGAGGAACACGGACGGACGGGCTGGGGAAGTGAGGGCTTACGGAGGGGTCAACCCGAAGTGCTCGTAGTTCTTGGCGATGTACGCCTTCCACTTGTCCGGCACCTCTTCCTGGGGAACGATGGCCTCGACGGGGCAGGCGTCCACGCACAGGCCGCAGTCGATGCACTCCTCGGGGTGGATGTAGAGCATCTCCCAGTCTTCGTTCTTGCCGTAGATGCAGTCCACGGGGCAGACGTCGACGCAGGCCGTATCCTTCACTCCGACACAGGGTTCCATGATGATGTGCGTCATTTCGCGGCCCCTCCTGAAGGCCCAGCTCTGATCCGCGAGGATTATATCGAAGGCCTGCCGGGGCTCAAGGATTTGCCGCGAACCAATTTGCCAGAAACCGGCGGGGCGAGAATTCGGGGATCTCCACTTCGTCGTCCTCGAAGGCCAGGCGGGCGACCTCGCGGGCCGTCCAGGGAGCGAGGAGGATGCCGTTGCGGAAGTGGCCGGTGGCCATGATCCCCGGCCAGTCGGGCAGCGGTCCCAGGATGGGGAGGCCGTCGGGTGTCGCGGGGCGCAGGCCGGCCCAGATCGTCTCCAGACGGGCGTTGCCGAGGCCGGGGAGGAGCCGGCGGGCGAAGGCGAGGAGGTCTTCGACCCCCTCGACCGTGTTGTGCTTGGCAAAGCCCGCCTCTTCGAGCGTCGAGCCCACCAGGAGGCTCGTGGCGCCGCGCCGCACGGCATAGGAAGAGCCGCAGCGCACGCTGCCGCCCCAGGGCCACTCGACCCCGCCCAGGAGCAGCATCTGGCCGCGCACGGGCCGCACGGGGAAGGGCGGGAGCTCGGGGATGAGCCCGCTCCAGGCGCCGGCGGCCACCACCAGCAGGCGCGCCTCCTTGCGCCAGTGACGGCCGTGGGCGAGGACCGTGCCCTCGGGCCGGCGCTCGACCCGCTCCACCTCGCTGTCGTAGTGGATGGGCACCCCCAGCTTCTGGAGGGCCAGGGCGAGCACGGCGCAGACCTGCACGTTGTCCACGCGGTGGTCGCCGGGGAGATGGACGGCGCGGCGGACCCCGGGATGGATGTCCGGCACCCAGTGGCGCAGGGCGGAGATCTCGATCTCCTCGGCCTGCTCGCTTAATCTCCGGGCCACGGCCAGGAGGCGGTCGAGCCCGGCCTCGTCCGTTTCATCCAGAGCCACGAGAAGGGCGCCGCTGGTGTCGTAATCGATCGAGAGGCCCGTCTCGCCCTCCAGCGCCGCCACCCAGGGACCCCAGAGGTCACGGGAGGAGCGGCAGGCGTCGATGAATGGACCCTGGACGTCGAGATCGCTCAAGGGAGAGAGCATGCCCGCCGCCGCTACCGAGGCCTCTGCGCCGTGGGGGAGGCGTTCCACCACCTCCACCTTGAGACCGCGGAGGGCCAGCTCACGGGCGCAGGCCAGGCCGATGATGCCGCCGCCCAGCACCAGGACGTCAGGATGGGTCAAGCTCTCTCCCTCGTGGCCTCCTCCGCGAAGGCCGCGTCGAAGGCCTCCAGGGTGGCCGCGACCTCGGCCTCGCCATGGGCCGTGGAGTAGAACATGGCCTCGTAGGGCGACGGCGGCAGGTGGACGCCCCGCTTCAGGAGGCCGTGGAAGACCCGGGAGAAGCGCTGCCGGTCCGTGGCGTCCACGTCCTCCATGTGGTGGATGGGACGATCGGTGAAGAAGAGCCCCATCATCGCCCCCCGCCGTTCCACGAGACAGGGAATGCCGTGGCGCCGGCCGGCCTCCGCGATCCCCTCCTGCAGCCGGGCTCCAGTCGCCTCCAGCTTCTCGTAGGGGCAATCTTCGTCCCTCGCCAGCTCCTTCAACGCGGCCCGGCCGGCGGCCACGGCCAGCGGATTCCCCGAGAGGGTGCCCGCCTGGTAGACGGGGCCGGCGGGAGCGATCCGCATCATCAGATCGCGAGGACCGGCGTAGGCCGCCAGGGGGAGGCCGCCGCCGATGACCTTGCCGAGGGTGGTCAAGTCCGGGGTGATGTCGAGCACGATCTGGGCGCCGCCCCAGGCCACGCGGAAGCCGGTCATCACCTCGTCGAAAATCAGCAGCGCGCCGTGGCGGTCGCAGAGGCTCCGCAACCCTTCGAGGAAGCCGGGCACGGGCGGCACGAGGTTCATGTTGCCGGCGATGGGCTCGACGATGAGGGCGGCGATGGTGTCGCCATGCCGCGCGAAGAGCCCCGCGACCGCGTCGAGGTCGTTGTAGGGGGCGAGGAGGGTGTCCGCCACCACGGCCGCCGGGCACGCCCGGGGAGGAGGGCACGCCGATGGTGGCGGCGCCCGAGCCCGCGGCGATGAGGAACGGGTCCGCGTGACCGTGGTAGCACCCCACGAACTTGACGAACCGGTTGCGACCCGTGGCGGCCCGGGCCAGGCGGAGGGCCGACATGGTGGCCTCGGTCCCCGAATTGACCAGCCGCACCATCTCGACCGACGGCAGGGCCGAGACGATGACCTCCGCGAGCTCCACCTCGGCGAGGGTGGGAGCGCCGAAACGCCGTCCCCCGTCCCAAAGCCTCCTCGATGGCCGCCACGATGGCCGGATGGCGATGCCCCAGGATGTGGGGTCCATAGCCGCCGATGTAGTCGATGTAGCGCCGGCCGTCCTCGCCTTCGAGGTAGGCCCCCGAGGCGGAGCGGACGAACACGGGCTCGCCCCCCACGCCGCGGAAGGCGCGCACGGGGGAATTGACGCCACCGGGGAGAACTTTTTCGGCGCGGGCGAGGAGGCTCATCGGGGAACCCTCCCGCCCGGGACCCTCACCCCTGTCCCCTCTCCCACCGCACTCCCCCCGACCGGGAGAGGGGGACCCGGCTGAGGCGTTTTGCTTTCTCCCTCTTCTCCCGGTCGGGGGGAGTGCGAGGGGAGAAGAGGGCCGGGGTGATGAGGGGTCTTCATTCCACCCACCCCGCGGCCAAGAGCTTCGCGGCCTCGCGCGCCGCGTAGGTGAGGATGAGGTCGGCGCCGGCCCGGCGGATGGCGATGAGCGACTCCATCATCACCCGGTCGTAGTCGATCCAGCCGCGCTCGGCCGCGGCCTTGAGCATCGAGTACTCGCCGCTCACGTGGTAGGCGGCGAGCGGGCAGGTCGAACCGCTGGCGCAGGGCCGCGAGGATGTCGAGATAGGGCAGGGCGGGCTTGACCATCAGCATGTCCGCCCCTTCCGCGACGTCCTCCGCGGCCTCCCGCAGGGCCTCACGGCCGTTGGCCGGGTCCATCTGATAGGCGCGGCGGTCACCGAACTGGGGGGCCGACTCCGCGGCCTCGCGGAACGGGCCGTAGAAGCCGCTGGCGAACTTGACGGCATAGGAAAGGATGGGAGTCGCGGCGAAGCCCGCGCCGTCGAGCGCCTTGCGGATGGCTCCCACCCGGCCGTCCATCATGTCCGAGGGGGCGATGACGTCCGCGCCGGCCTCGGCCAGGGACACGGACTGCTTGGCCAGGTTCTCCAGCGTGGCGTCGTTGTCCACCTCGTGGCCGTGAAGCACGCCGCAGTGGCCGTGGTCCGTGTACTCGCAGAAGCAGACGTCGGCGATCTTGATCAGCCCGGGCACCTCGATGGCAAGCGCCCGCATGGCGCGCTGGACGATACCGTCCGGCGACCAGGAAGCGCTGCCCACGGCGTCCTTGGTCTCGGGCAGGCCGAAGAGCAGGAGGGTGCGGATGCCCTCGGCCCAGGCCTCCTTCGCGGTCTCCACGATACGGTTCACCGACTGCTGGTAGACGCCGGGCATGGAGCCCACGGGTTTGGCCACTCCTTCGCCGGGGCAGACGAAGAGGGGGAGGGCGAGGTTGTCGGTGGAGAGCCGGGTCTCGCGGACCAGGCGGCGCAGGATCGGAGTGCGGCGGAAGCGGCGGAGTCGGGTGGCTGGGAAGCTCATGACGGGTCCGGTTTTATCGCGGCGGGTTGAGAAAGGCAACGCCCCGGAGGGTAGGGACTCCGGGGCGGGCCGCTCCCGCTACTGGCAGATGCAGGCCGAGAGCTGGCAGTTCGTCATGGTCTCACAGGTGACGCAGATCGAGATCTCCTGGGTCGGTGGGCAGCGGAAATAGGTGGGATTCGCCTGGCTGCCGCCAGCGGCGGTGGCGAGCGACGAAGTGGTGAGCTGCTGCAGGGTCTCACGCCGGAGGGCCAGCTTCTTCTTCATCTTGCGCATGAGTTTCTCTCCTTTGGACGGAGTGGGTCCAACAGGAAAGGTGTGCCGCGGCCAGTTCGGCGAGCCGCCGGGCTAAATTTGTTGACTGCGTCGATTGAATCCGCCCGGCCTGCGGTCAGACTGAGATCTCGAGGATTGTAAGGAGGACTTCCCGGAGAGACCGCCGGTCGGGTTCCGCAAGGCGCCCCAAGCGCCGAATCACCAAGGCGCGATCCAAGGTGAAGAGGACGGGCTTCAAGGCGGAGGGCTTCAGGAGCCCGCCCTCCTTCCAGCCGGAGATCTGGATCTCACCAATCCGGCCTGAAGGACGAACCTGGCTGGTCACCGCCATCAGGATCAGGTCAGGTCGCCCTCGATGGTAGGTTGCGGAGCTGACCACGGCGGCGGGCCGTTTCTTGCTGCCTGTCTGATCTGCGAAGGGGAATGGGACGAGGACGATGTCACCGAAGCTATAAGGTGTCATATTCGGCGTCGTCCGGGTTGTCCCAGACCTTTCGCAGGGCATCTTCGGAGAGCTGAGCAGCAGCTCGTGTGAGGCTCCGATCCTCGTCGCGCTGCCGGAGGAAGTCCACGAAGTCTTCCACTTCAGAGACCTTGTCGTCCGGCAGGGTGCGAATTTTCTCGAAGAGGTCCTGTTCTCTGAGCGGATTTCCCATAGACTTCATTCTACGCCAAACTCGCGCTGTAGGGGGCGCTCCGGGGCGTACGACTCGCATTGACGATACCGCAGCCCCACACGCCATTGACAACTCCCTCCCGCCCTCATACGATTCCCCGGACCTGAGACCTGCCTGCCCGTGGCCAAGAACCTGAAGCCGAAGACGACGATCCTCGACGCCAAGCAGATGGCGCGGATCATCCGGCGTATGGCGGGGGAGATCGTCGAGGGGCAGCGCGACCTCTCCCGGCTCCTCCTGGTGGGCATCCGCACCCGCGGCGTGCCGCTGGCCGAGAAGATCGCGGCCGAGATCGAGCGCATGGAGGCGCAGAAGGTCTCCGTCGGCGTGCTCGACATCACCCTCTACCGCGACGACCTGTCCACCATCGGCGCCCAGCCACAGGTCAAGGGCACGCATTTGCCGCGCTCGATCGACGACTGCGTGGTCGTGCTCTGCGACGACGTGCTCTACACCGGCCGCACGGTGCGCGCCGCGCTCGACGAGCTCATCGACTTCGGGCGTCCGAAGGCCGTCAAGCTCGCCGTGCTCATCGACCGCGGCCACCGCGAGCTGCCCATCCAGGCGGACTTCGTGGGCAAGCAGGTGCCCACGTCGCAGCACGAGGTCATCGAGGTCTCCTTCGAATCCACCGACGAAACGGAGCAGGTGCGCATCCTGGAGCGCGGGACCCGGACATGACGGCGGAGAATCCCCTGCGCTGGACCCGCAAGGACCTCCTGGGGATCGCGGAGCTTTCTCCGGCCGAGATCGAGCTCGTCCTCGACACCGCCGACTCCTTTGCCGAGATCGGCGAGCGGCCCATCAAGAAGGTCCCCACGCTGCGCGGCAAGACGGTGATCAACCTCTTCTTCGAGGCCTCGACCCGCACCCGTTCGAGCTTCGAGATCGCCGAGAAGCGCCTGTCGGCCGACAACATCAACTTCTCGACCTCGGGATCGGCCCTGGAGAAGGGGGAGACGCTGGTGGATACGGCGCTCAACCTCCAGGCCATGGCCCCGGACCTGGTGGTCATCCGCCACGGCCATCCAGGCGTGCCCCACATGCTGGCCAGGCGCATCAAGGCCGGAGTGATCAACGCCGGCGACGGCGCCCACGAGCACCCCACGCAGGCGCTGCTCGACGCCTACACGATCCGCCGGCACAAGGGCAAGATCGCGGGTCTCAAAGTGGCCATTCTCGGCGACATCGAGCACAGCCGGGTGGTGCGCTCCAACATCCATCTGCTGCGCAAGCTGGGCGCCAAGGTCACGGTGGGCGGCCCGCGCACGCTGATGCCCGTCGCCATGGAATCGATGGGCGTCGAGGTGGCCTACACGCTCGACGAGGCCATCCGCGACGCGGACGTCATCATGATGCTGCGCATCCAGCTCGAACGGCAGGGGAGGCTGTCCTTCCCCTCGGTGCGCGAGTACTTCCAGCTCTTCGGCCTCACCACGGAGCGGATCAAGGCGGCGAAAGAGGACGTCATCATCATGCATCCCGGCCCCATGAACCGCGGCGTGGAGATCGCGAGCGAGCTGGCGGACGGTCCGTACTCGGTGATCCTCGAACAGGTCACCCACGGCGTCTCCGTGCGCATGGCCGTGCTCTACCTGCTCTCGGGCGTGCACGAGGAGGAGGTCTGAATGAAAGGGGATCCATCGCCCAAGCTGCTCATCCACGGCGGCCGCGTGATCGATCCCAGTCAGGGGCTCGACGGCGATTTCGATCTGCTGATCGAAGACGGCGTTGTGGCCAAGCTCGACAGCGCGATCAAAAAGCCGAAGGACGCGGAGACGTTCGACGCTTCCGGGCTGGTGGTGGCGCCGGGGCTGATCGACATCCACGTCCACCTGCGCGAGCCTGGGCAGGAGTACAAGGAGACGGTGCGCACGGGCACCATGGCCGCGGCGGCCGGCGGCTTCACGGCCGTGGCCTGCATGGCCAACACCGAGCCGGTGAACGACAACCGGTCGGTGACCGAGCTCATCGTCTCCGAGGCCGTGAAGTGGGGCTACGCCCGCGTCCATCCCATCGGGGCCATCAGCAAGGGCTTGAAAGGGGAGGAGCTGGCCGAGATCGGCGAGATGCTGCGCGCCGGGGCCGTGGCCGTGTCGGACGACGGCAAGCCGGTGATGAACGCCGAGCTGATGCGCCGGGCCCTGCTCTACGCCCAACATTTCGGCGTGGCCGTGATCCAGCACGCCGAGGACTTGACGCTCACCGGCGTGGGCGTGATGCACGAGGGGGAGTGGTCCACCAAACTGGGGCTTCCCGGCATCCCCGGCGCGGCCGAGGACGTGATGGTGGCGCGCGACATCATCCTCACCGAGGACACGGCCGGCCGCTACCACGTGGCCCACCTCTCGACGGCCAGGAGCCTCGACATGTGCCGCCGCGCCAAGGCCCAGGGTCTCAACGTCACCTGCGAGGTCGCGCCCCACCATCTCATCCTCACCGACGAGGAGGTGGCGAAGAGCGGCTTCTCGACCAATACCAAGATGAAGCCCCCCCTGCGCTCCGAGCGCGACCGCGAAGCCCTGGTCAACGGCCTCGCGGACGGCACGGTGGACTGCATCGCGAGCGATCACGCGCCCCACCATGCGGATGAGAAGGACGTGCAGTTCAATCTCGCCCCCTTCGGCATCCTGGGGCTGGAGACGACTTTGAGCCTCTGCCTCGACCGGCTGGTGAGGCCGGGAATCCTGAGTCTCCCGCGCCTGGTGGAGCTGCTCTCGACCGGCCCTGCCCGGGTGCTGGGCCTGCCGGGCGGCACGCTCAAGCCCGGGAGCCCCGCGGACGTCACCGTGTTCCATCCCCACGAGAAAGTCACCATCCGCGCTGACGCCTTCCGCAGCCGTTCCCGCAACACTCCCTTCGACGGCTGGACCCTGCACGGCCACCCGGTGGCCACGTTCCTGGCGGGACGGCGGATTGTGGTGTAGCCCCCCTGGGAGCGCTGGCGTCCCGCCGGCAAACTAACTTCGCTTTTCCTCCCTCCCTTCCAAGAAGAAAAAACGGAGTAAGTAGGCCGGCGGGACGCCAGCGCTCCCAGGCCTATCCCGGGCTACCATGCGGGCTCCAGATCAGAGGAGCCCGAACATGAAGAGATCTCTTGTCGTGTTGTGGATGCTGGCGGCCCTCGCCGCCCTGCCCGTCTTCCCGGCCGCTGCTGCAACAGTGGACCGCCAGGCCGCCCTCGATTCCCTGGTGGCCGCGGAGAAGGCCTTCGCCAAGGCGGCGGCGGAGAAGGGGACCCGTGAAGCGTTCCTCCAATATCTCGCGGACGAGTCCACCGTCCTGAACCCCGACCCCACGCCCGGCAAGGAGGCGTGGAAGGCCCGGCGGCCTCAGCCCACCTTCCTGTCCTGGTATCCCGTCCGGGCCGAGATCTCGCAGGCGGGCGACCTGGGTTGGGACACGGGGCCGTGGCAGCTCCGTCCTCAGGGGAAGAAGGACAAGACCGTGCTGCACGGCTTTTTCGTCACCGTCTGGCGCAAGCAGGCCGACGGCACGTTCAAGGTGGAATACGACGGCGGCACGAACAGCAACGAGGCGCCGCCGGCCGACCTCACGGCGGTGAAGATCGCCAAAGCGATCCCGGCCCAGGTGGAGAGCCCGCCCACCGTGGACTCGTCCCTCGCCCAGCGCGCCATCTTGAGCACCGAGCACGACTTCGCGAAGGCGGCGGCCACCCAGGGCGTCGCCGCCGCCTACGACGCCTTTCTCACCGACGATTCCCGGCTCCACCGCGAAGGCGCCTTCCCCATCGTTTCCAAGGCAGAGATCGTGAAGACCCTCCAGGCCAAGAAACCCGCGGCGATATGGACGCCTATCCTGGCGCGCGTCTCCTCGTCGGGCGACCTTGGCTACTCGCTGAGCAAGGGGACGCTCGCCGCCAGCGCCGGCTACTTCGTGCGCATCTGGAGGAAGCAGGGGAACGCCTGGAAGCTGGTGCTCGAGGTGTTCTCGCCGCTGCCGCCGCGGAGCGACGCCAATCCCCACCGGAAGTCCATGGGCCATCCCTGAAGCCGATGCACCGGTGGGCCGCCGCACTGCTCCTGCTGGCCGTCCTGAGCCCGGTGGCTGGCGTCTGCGCCGCGGCCCAGGAGGGCCTGGCGGATTGGGATCGGACCTTCGCGGCCCTGGCGCCCCTGCGCGGCGAGCGGGTGACGCTGCTGGTGGCCTCCGGCGACCGGCAGCGGCCCGAGATCGTCCGTCTCGCGGCCGAGCTGGATCGGGCCGCGGCGGAGATGTCTCCGCGGATTCCAGGAGGAAAAGGCGAGGCGCTCACCGTCGTGGTCGAGCCGGACTTCGTATCTCAGGGCCGCCATACGGGCGAGATCGGCGAAGCCGTGCCCGGAAGACGGGCCGATCTCCACCTCGTCTGGGACTCCCGCGACCTCGGAGCCTACCGCTACGCCTTGGCACGAACGCTGATCCGGCGTTCCAGCCTGGCCGAAAAGCTGCCGTTCTGGATCGAACGGGGAGCGGCCCTCTGGCTCTCCGGGGACTGGTACGGCCGTCCCTGGCGCGATTGGCTTTCCCTTCTCGCCGCCGCTCGCGTCCTCCCCACAGCCGAAGACCTCCTGGCCGAAGGCGAGGCGCCCGACGCTTCCGCTCCCTTGTGGATCCCCACCGCCGCGGCGATCATCGATCGTTTCCCCGGCGCCACCCTGGCCGAGAAACTATCCCGTACGCCCGGGCGAGACCAGATCACCGCCCTCCTGGCCACCCTCTCGCGTGCTCCAATCCAAAATCCAAAATCCAAAATCCAAAATCACCCTTCTTTTCCATTCCTCGCCGGCATCTCCCTCGCCATGACGAACGGCCTCGAAGGGGGCTACCACGCGCCGCCCGTGGCCCGCCAGCTCGACGCCTTCTCGGCGCTCGGGGCCAACGCCGTGTCGGTGATGCCCTTCGCCTTTCAGCCGGGACCGGACCGGCCGGAGATCGCCTACATGAACCGGCGTCCGGGGAGCGAGACCGACGTCGGCCTCATCCATGTGACGCGCCTCGCCCGGGAGCGGGGCTTTCACGTCCTCTACAAGCCCCATCTCTGGATCCCCCGCGGTGGGTGGCCGGGGGAGGTGGAGATGAAGAGCGAGGAGGACTGGGCGCGCTGGTGGCAGAGCTACCGGCGCTACGTGCTCCATCACGCCTTCCTCGCCCGCTGGGCCGGAGCGGACCTCTTCAGCGTCGGCTGCGAGCTGTCGAAGACCGTGAAGAGGGAAGCCGAGTGGCGGGACCTGATCGCCGCCGTGCGCCTCCTCTATCCCGGCATCGTGACCTACTCCGGCAACTGGTACGGCGATCTCGAAGGCGTGCACTTCTGGGACGCCCTCGACGTCATCGGCATCGACTCCTACTACCCCCTGGCACCCACGCCCCAGGCCACCCGCGCGGATCTCGAACGCGGCGCCCGCGAGATCGCGCAACGCTTCGCCGCCGCCTCCCGGCGGACAGGAAAGAAGATCCTTCTGACCGAAGTCGGCTTCGCCTCCCATAAAGCCGCCTGGGTGGCGCCCCACACCGAGGGGGGAGAGGCGTCGGAAGCGGATCAGGCCCTGGCCTACCAATCCCTCTTCAACGCCCTCGCCCGCCACTCCTGGCTCGCCGGCACCTTCATCTGGAAAGCCTTCAGCGCCCCGGAAGCGAGGGGGAGAGGGGAAGCGGATTTCCGCTTCCAGGGGCGGAAGGCGGAGGGAGTGATCAGGGAGTATTACCGTAGGTAGGCCCCTTCTGGGAGCGCTGGCGTCCCGCCGGCCCACTTACTCTGCTTCTTTTTTGAACGAAAGAAAGAGAAAAAAAAGTTAGTAGGCCGGCGGGACGCCAGCGCTCCCAGGGGGTTCTCCTTCCCGAAGGTTTCCCCTGGCATAATAGGCCCGCCATGATCGACGACCTTCTTCAGACCGCCATCGCCGCCGCCCATGCCGGGGCAGAAGTCCTGGCTCCGTATTTCCGCGACGCCGGGCTCGAGGTGCGGCGCAAGGCGGAGAACGATTTCGTCACCCAGGCGGACAAGGAGAGCGAGGCGGCCGTCCTGGCCGAGATCCGCAAGCGGTTTCCGGAGCATCGCATCCTGGCGGAGGAGGGAGGGGGGGCCGGGGTGGGGAGTGGAGAGTACGAATGGCTGGTCGATCCCCTCGACGGCACCACCAACTTCCTCCAGGGGCTGCCCGTCTACTCCGTGTCCGTGGCCTGCCGCAAGAGCGACGAGCTACTGGTGGGTGTGATCGAGGACCCCGAGGGGAAGAACCTCTTCACGGCCACACGGGGCGGCGGCGCTTTCTGGAACGGCCGGCCCATGGCGGTGGCGCCCCGCGACGGCCTCACCGGTGCGTTCCTCGCCACCGGCTATCCGTTCCGGGCGCTGTCCACGCTCGACCTCTATCTGGAGATCTTCCGCGACGTCTTCCACCACGCCAAGGCCATCCGCCGCTGCGGCTCGGCGGCGCTCGACCTCGCCTACACGGCCGCCGGCGTCTACGACGGCTTCTTCGAATTCCGCCTTTCGCCCTGGGATATCGCCGCCGGCATCCTGCTGGTGCGCGAGGCCGGCGGCGTGGTCACCGATCTCGACGGGGGGGAGCGCTTCTTTTCGAGCGGCAACATCGTGGCCGGCAGTCCGGCCGTGCAGCGCGGCCTGCTGGCGGTCGTCGAGCGGCACGCCAGCGAGGAGGCCATCGAGCGGGTGAATCCTCTCCATCTCCCCACGGCGGAGCCGGTCGGCCCGTGAGGACGGCCGCGGCATGAGGCCCGGCAATCCCGGCGGGCCCTGGAGCCTCGAGGTCCAGATCCATCCCAGCGACATCCGCAAGCGGGTGCGCTACCTCTTTCTGTCGCGCCGCCAGATCACGGCCTGGCTGCTGCCGGTGCTCGCATACCTGCTGGCTCTGGCGCTGGCCGCGGCCGTGGCTCCCGGCGTGGTGAACGGCCTCACGAACCGTCAGGAGTACAAGCGGCTGGTGGCGGAGCGGAGCCGCCAGGGAGAGCGGATGCAGGCCCTGATCAGGCACCTGGACGAGCTCGATCACCGGGCGGCGGAGCTCAACCTGCGCATAGAGAAGGTCTTCCTGGTCTATGCCCTCCCTCCGGCACGGCCGCCGCAGCAGATCGTGCCGGCCTCGCGCGTGCCTGTGCCGCAGTCGATCTACGCCGGCGCCATCCAGCAGGGTGACCGCCTGCGGGGCCGCATTCGCGACCGGTTGCGGGAGGTGGACTTCGACCTGCGCCAGGTGAGTGAGTTCGAGCGCTCGCATCCCGAAGAGGTGCGCACCACGCCGTCCGTCTGTCCCCTGCATGGCCGGGACTTCGTGCTCATCAGCTCCTTCGGCAACCGGCGCAGCCCATTCACCAAGGAGCTCGAGCTCCATACCGGGGTCGACCTGGCGGCGCCGGTGGGCACGCCGGTCTATGCCACGGCCGACGGCGTCGTGGATTTCGCCGGGCAGTATCCCCTGACCCGCAGCCCCATCTGGTGGCGTCTCGGCAATCTGGTGATGATCGAGAACGGCGACGGCTTCGTCACCCTCTTTGGTCACGCCGACCGGGTGGAGGTGCGCGCCGGGCAGGCCGTGCGCCGGGGGGACCGGCTGGCCACCGTGGGGACCTCGGGCTGGAGCACCAGCCCCCATCTGCATTACGAGATCCGCCGCCAGGGCGTCGACGGCGTCTTCCGACCGGTCGAGCCCCTGCTATACATCCTCGACCATCGCTGGCCCAACGACGAGCGGCTGGTCTTGATCAACGCCCGCAGCAGCGCCCGTCCGCCCCAGAGCTTCGAGCCGCTGCCGCCCTCCGGGCAGTCAAGGAGGAGAAACCCATGAGCCGGAGCCCCGCCGAGACCACGGCACCGACGATGATCATCCCCCGGGGACTCCAGATCGAGATTACTCCCGAAGGGCAGCTCTCGATCCACGCGCCCGGGAACCTGGTGGTCCAGAACTCGGGCAAGTACGGCACCCTGGAATCGTTGAGCGGCTCCATCCGCATCGACCGCGGCGTCGAGGTGGAGGCGGTCACCGTGCGCTGCCCCGACACCTGCTACGTCCAGGGCTTCCTCACGGCCTGGAAGGTCAACGCCCACACTCTGCACCTGGAGGAGTCGGCGCGGGCTCACGTGGTGCTGCAGGAGACGGAGCGGCTGGAGATCGGCCGCGACGCCCGGCTGGTGGGCAACTTCTCCTCCGAGAAGGAGCTGGTGGGGCTCTTCTCCCGCTTCGCCCACCAGGTGCGGGCCCTCCCCTTCCTCTTCGAGCGCAAGGCCGCGGCCCCGGAGCTGCCGGCGGCGCCCCAACGGGAGGAGAAGCTCGTCCAGGGCCGCCAGTTCCCGCTGCCGCCCCCGGAGCCCTCGCCAGCCGAGCTGCCCGAGCCCCTCCTCTTCGCCCTCGTCCTCCTGGAAAGGGAATCGGAGCGCCAGATCCATCCTGGATCCTCCCAGCGCGCCCTGGACGAGCTCATCAAGCTCCTCCAGGAGCAGGACCTCGAAACCCTCGGCCTCACCCACAAGACCCTGTTCAGCCGCATCGCCGAGCCGCGAGAGGACGCCGTGCGGGCGCACGAGCTGGTGCGGCAGCACTTTACGGGGGAGGTGGCGGTGGGGTAGGGATTCCTACAACCCCGTCACCCGCACCACCTCCTCGAAGGTGGTGATCCCCTCGGCGAGCTTGCGCAGGGCGGACTGGCGCAGGGTGCGCATGCCGTTCTTGGCGGCTTCGCGCTTGATCTCGGGGGCGTCGGCGCCGGAGACGATCGAGGTTCTTGATGCCGTCGTCGATGGGCATGATCTCGAAGATGCCGCTGCGGCCGAGGTAGCCGGTGTTGCGGCATTCGAAGCAGCCTTCCCCCTCCTTGACCTTCACCCGCTTGCCCGGCGGCACGGCGAGGCGCAGGGTGGAGATCTCGTCGGCCTCCAGATGGCGCTCGGTGACGCAGTGCGGGCAGATTTTCCGCACCAGGCGCTGCGCCATGGCGCCGATCAGGGTGGAGCTGATCAGGAAGCGCTCGACGCCCAGGTCGACGAGACGCGAGATGGAGGAGGCGGCGTCGTTGGTGTGCAGGGTGGAGAAGACGAGGTGGCCGGTCAGCGCCGCCTGGATGGCGTACTGGGCCGTCTCGTCGTCGCGGATCTCGCCCACCATGATGACGTCCGGGTCCTGGCGCAGGATGTGGCGCAGGGCCGCGGCGAAGGTGATCCCGACCTTGATCTGCACCGCGGTCTGGTTGAAGTCCGCGTAGACCATCTCGATCGGGTCCTCGATGGTGGTGACGTTGATCTCCCGGGTGCAGATGGTCTTCAGCGCCGAGTAGAGCGTGGTGGTCTTGCCCGAGCCGGTGGGGCCGGTGACCAGGATGATGCCGTGCGGGCGGCTGATGAAGTCGTTGAAGGTCTGGCAGCTCGTCGGGGTAGAAGCCGAGGCCGGCGAGATCCTGCATCACCACCTGCGGGATCGAAGATGCGCATCACCAGCTTCTCGCCGAAAGCCACGGGCAGGGTCGAGACGCGCAGCTCGACCTCGCGGCCGCCGCGGTTCGTCTTGACCCGGCCGTCCTGCGGGACGGCGCTTCTCGGCGATGTCCAGGCGCGACATGGTCTTGATGCGGGAGGTGACCGCGGCGTGCACGATCTTCGGCATCTTCTGGATGTCGTGCAGCACGCCGTCGATGCGGAAGCGGATGAGGCTGTCCTCGCGCTTGGGCTCGATGTGGATGTCGCTCGCGCGGCTCTCGAACGCGTGCTGTAGCATGAACTCGACGGCGTTGACCACGTGCTGGTCCGAGGACTCGATCTCGGCCTCGTTCTTCATCCGCACGAGCTGCTCTAGGTTGCCGAGGTCGATGCCAGAGGAGAGGTCGCGCTCGGCCCGCTTCACGGAGTGGCGCAGGCCGTAGAACTCGGTGATGGCCTTGAGGACGTCGGGCTCGGAGGCCACCACGAGTTGGATGTCACGCCCGGCGATGCGCCGGAAGGAGTCGATCCCTTCGATGTCGTAGGGGTTGGCGCAGGCCACCCGCAGCTTTCCCGCGGCCATGTCGAGCGGGATCATGCGATGGCGGCTTGGCGAACGGCCGCGACATCTTGGACTCGATCAGGTCGGCGTTCAGGTTCAGGGCATCGATGCGCACGTGGTCGAGCTTGGCGTCGCCGGCGATGGCCTGGGCGACTTCGGCTTCGGTCAGCGGGCTGCCGGAGTCGCGCTGGCTGGGCAGCCGCATCTGCAGGATCAGCTCGTAGGCCACGGCCTTCTGCTCGAAGGCGTTGGCCGAGCGCAGGTTGCGCGGCAGGGCGCGGGCCTCCTGCTTGATGGCTTCGCCCTGCTCGGGTTTGAGATAGCCCTGGCGCACCAGGATGTCGGCGACGAACTCGGGGGTGAGGTGCATCGTAGGCACCAGTTTAGCGGGAAACCGCCCGGCAATGAATGGCTCGGGCTCCCGCGGGCGGCTCACTTCCCCCCGAACTCCCGCACCTGCTTGCAGAGGAAGTGCCCGCTTTCGAGGACCTTGAGCTCCATGTCGAGCGACTTCGGCTTCTCGTTGTCGACGATGACGAAGCCGCAGTCCCCCTCGTAGTAGGTCGGTTTGGCCGCGCAGTAGGCCCGCTCGACCGTGGCCGCGAGGTCCACCAGGGCGAGCGTCTGCTCGCGCGACAGCACCGTCTCCGTGCGTACCGGGCCGTCCTTGGTCGGCTTTGCGAAGCGGGTGACGGTCAAGGAGGTCGGCTCGTCACCGAGGCCGATCGCGGCGATGGTGACCTCGGAATAGGTGCCGGGGTCCGGATTGGTCACCAGGTTGTTCCCCTCCTGAAGGGAGAGCGAGTAGCCGAAGACGCCCGTGGTGTTGAGCACGCGGGTGATGACCACGGCGTTGGCCGCGATCTCCTCCTCGTTGTCATAGGCGGCGACGATCGACAGCCCCATGGCCGCCGTGGCGTGATCGATGCGGGCGAAGGAGCGCTCCTCGATGGCGCGCTGGTTCCACAGGCTGGCGTAGACCCCTTTGACCGCGCAGGCCACGGACTTCGGAGTGACCTTGCGTTTGACCTCGCTTCCCCCTTCGTCGTCGAGCTCGATGGCGCAGGTCTCGTCGTCGTGATCCTTCTTGCTCACCGTGGCCGCGTAGCTGTCGTGCAGGCCCGCACCGTCGAAGTTTGGGATGTCCTCAGCGTTGGCGCTGGAGCGGACCTTGATCTTCTTCACGCCGGGGAGGACCTCGCGCAGCTTGGCTTTTAGGCTCGCGAGGTCGTCGGGCGGGAACTTGGCGTTCAAGAAGAGCGTCTGCACTTCGTCGAGCCGGTGGATGCGCTCGGCGGTCGAGAGGTCCCGGCCTTCTCGGCCTCGATGAGCTCTCCAGCTTCTCCCGCAGCTCGGCGTTCGGTTCGTAGTCCACAAGGTTGCGTAGAAGGAGAGCGGCACGCCGAAGCCCTGGGGCACCAGGTCGTAGCCCAGGCGCTGCGCTGGCGGAGCCCGTCTGCTCTTTGCGGCCGAGGGCCGAGCGGTGGGCGAGGAAGCCGAGGTTCGCGGCCTTGGAGCCGTAGCGGGCGGCGAGCTTGAGAGCGTCGCCGGCGCTGCCCGCCGCCATCTCGTCATAGGAACGCAGGAGCGTCTCGGGTCCCAGACGAGGGGGAGCCAGCGGCTTGTCGTTGCGCTCGGCCAGGCGTTTGGCGACTTCCTCGTCGGTCGAGGCCTCGAGCAGGAAGTCGTCGGCGCCCACCACGAAATGGACGGGCTTGTCGCGCCAGGGTGCGAGGCGCGGATGGTCCGGCCCGGCGTCGCGCAGCACCATGTTGGGCGTGCCCCGCTCCTTGGACTTCAGGTTGACGTGCGAGTTGCTGTCCTGCACGGCCTTGGTGATCACGCCGGCGACGACCGAGAGGTCGAGGGGGAGCTCGTCGAAGACCGGGATGTCCGTCGGGGTGAGGCGTTGTTGCGCTTGGGGAAGATGCGAGGTAGCCCCAGGCCTCGCCTGCGTTCAGCGGGAGGTAGAGGATCGAGCCCAGCACGCGGTCGAGGGTCAGGGACTCGATCCCTGCTGCCGCGAGGTCCGCCCCGACCGTAGCCGTGGTCTGCTGCGAGCCGGTCTGCACGAAGGCGAAGCGGGCGCCGGGGATACCGATCTTCTCCTTCACCCGCTCTACGACGTTGACGATCTCCCGCTCGCGCACCACGTCCTGGGGATAGAACTGTAGGCCGTAGACCGGCTCTGCGGCGCCGTCGAGGAAGTAGGTGTGGATGACGCCGGCCGCGTAGCGGGTCTTGGGCGCGGTGAAGTAGGTGACCTGGTTGAACGTTCCAGACGATTCGGGGATCCCGAGCGCCCGCTGGGCAAAGAAGTAGTGGTACTTGGCAGCGTCGGGGACCTGGCCGTCCTCCGTGAAGTTGCCGTTGACGAAGTGCACCTGCGGCGGGGACGATCGCAGGTCGACGAGGAACTTCGCCACTCGGCCGTTGGCCACCAGGTCGCCGGCGGGGGTGGAGAGCGCCGTGAACGCCTCGACCGTGGGGATCTCCGCCTGGTCGAGCGGCAGCACCGGGGCCGTGGGTGCGGCCTCCACGAAGACGGTCCTGAAGCGCGGGGCCGCTGCGGGAGCGGCGGTGGGGAGACGGCGCAGGAAACCGGACGTAGACATAGAATGCACCTCCAGGGTCGGGGATCGCGTCTAAGCTTATCTTGAAACGAAGTCACAGGGAGGATCCCCTCATGGGAACGGGACAGCTCAACCGGCTGCTCGGCCAGAACACGGTGCAGTTCCACCAGCAGCACTCCCTGCCGGACCTCAAGGCGACGGCGAGGAGCCCGTCCTTTCCCAATCCCTCCGTCATCGATGGCACGGGAGGCACGCCGAACCAGAAGGCGGAGAGGCTGGCCAACCGCGTCGCCTTCTACCATTTCGTGGAGCCCGACGCCGCCAAAGGGAAGAAGGCCGCAAGCGACGCAGTCGCCTTCTTCAAGGACCAGCTCACGGCGGGGCACCAGTGCGTGGGCAACGCCGACGAGGCGCTCACTCCGAGCCACGGTCCCATTTGGCTGCGCGCCATCATGAGCCTCAGGATCACCAGCCATGCGCTGGCCCGGACCCGCACCGGCAAGCCCTACTCGGAGCTGGAGATGCGGGTCCTCCAGTGGATCCGGCACCACACCTCCCTCAACCGGCTGGGGGAGGTCTCGGGCGGCATCCACCAGGGCAAGGTGCTGCTGCCCGGGGCGCGCAGCGACAACGCCCTCTGCCTCGAGGGCGGGACGGGAGGGCCTACGGGCAAGTATCCCGCCGATCCGCTGACCGATCAGGTCACCAACGTCGTTCACCAGCTCATCGTCAACGGCACCGTCCCCTGGACCCTGGGCCGGAATTTCTGGAAGCTGCGGCAGGAGGCGCAGGACCTCGCCGGCGCCGTGCTGGCCCGTGGGATCGTGGACACGAAGATCGGCTTCGGCGCGGCCACGCAATCCTTGCTGCCGGTGCTGCGCTCAAGGTTGCTGGTCTACCGCCTGGCGGACAGCCACTGGGGCACCTTCCCCGAGCTGATGCCCTGCGCCCTGGACCCCAGCTATCACGCCTGGGCGAGATACTCCAAGAGCGAGCTCTGCCGTTCCAAGGAGCCGTCGATCCCTCTCCCCTTCTCAAATCTGCCCGAGCCCGTCGAGGTGAAAGCCTCGTCCCTGGGCACCGACCCCTGCCACGGCAGCCCGCACCCCGGCGCTGGACCGGAGCCGACATAGTCCGCCTGGCACCCCCCGGGACCGCCGGCGTCCCCGCCGGCCCACTTACTCCGCCTTTTCTTTTCTTTTTTCTTCCCCCCCCACCGCCGCCACCATCCCCTCCACCCCCGGCCGCACCGCCTCCGCAATCCTCTCCACCCCTACCGGCGAAGCTCGGCACTGGTGACCGGCCCGATGGAGACCGCCGCGAGCCCGCCCCGCCGCCGTGGCCAGTCCTCACCGAAGAGCCCCACGAAGTGGCGGACGATCCGCGGGCTGGTGAAGGTCACCCACCCGATGGGATCTGCCGCGAACAACTCCGCTGCCCGTCGCGGAGCCTCCGGCGGCAGGCGCTTGTCATAGGCCACGACGGTGATCGCCTCGGCGCCGGCCGCGGCCAGCCCCTCGGCCAGGGTGGGCCGGGCATCGGCAGCCTGGGGGAGGAGGACGCGCCGCCGCCGGGCCACGTGGGGAGCGAGATCGGCCACCAGCCCTTCAGCGTCCGCGCGCCGGGCCTCCAGGTGGGGCTCGATCTCGAAAGCCCGGAGCGCCTCAGCCGTGGCCGGGCCTACGACCGCCACCCGCACCCGATCGGGGAAAGCCCCGCCCGTCAACGGCAGGAAAGCCTCGACGGCGTTCGCCGAGGTGAAGACCACCCAGTCATAGAGAGCCAGCTCGGTGGCCGCCCGCTCCAGCGGACGAGGGTCCGCGGGCGGCACCACCTCCAGCAGGGGGAGGAGCTCGACCCGGGCGCCCGCGCGCTCGAAGGCAACGGCGAGGTCGTCGGCCTGGTGCTCGGCGCGGGTGATGACGATGCGGAGGTTGGCGAGGGGCGAGGTCATCCCAAGACCACCCTGCATCTCCACCCGAGTAGGATGCCGATCCCCAGGAAGTCTCGAATCCCGTCAGCGCGGTGCCGCCGGGCCCTCACCACCCCTACCCCTCCTCTCCCAGTCTCCCCCCCGTCCGCCGGGAGAGGAGGGGATGAAGAAGCGAAAAGGGAAGCAGCGGAAGGATCTTTCCTTTTAAGGATCGTCACAGAATAACGGTGCCAGTTTCTTGTCTCAGCCCCGAAGGGGCGGCAGCATACAGCCTGGGGCGTGAGCCCCAGGAAAGGATTTCCCAAAATCTCTGAGAGCCCTGGAGGGGCGACAGCAGACCCTGGCGATCGGGTCTTCTGCCGCCCCTTCGGGGCTTTGGGGATGTGGGGTGCATCCCTTACCTGGGGCTCACGCCCCAGGCTGTATGCTGCCGCCCCTTCGGGGCTGAATCCGGGGGATCGCTCTTAAGGTCTTTCTCCCCTCTCTCCCGGCGGTCGGGGGGGAGGCTGGGAGAGAGGGGCCGGGGGAGTGAGGGCCTCGGCGGCACGGCAGGGACCGGGGCCTGGCAGACGCCCGGATCGGCCTCGCTCATCCCCGCATCCTCGCCAAAACCTCCTCCGCTCCATTCTCCCGCATGACCCTGACGCACTCCGCCGCCACCTCTGCGGGATAATCCCCCACCGCTTCGCCCCGTGCGGCGTAGGCGCCGTCCGGAGTGGCGAGAAGAGCGGTGAGGCGCAGGCGGCCCTCTTCGAACCGCGCCCAGGCGGCGAGGGGGAGGGTACAGTCGCCGCCGAAGGCGGCTACGATCCGGCGCTCGGCTTCGGCGGCCATGGCGGAGGAGGGATGATCAAGGGCGCGGCAGGGCTCGGTCGCGGGGCCGCCCTCGCGCACCTCCAGGGCGAGGATGCCCTGGCCAGGGGCGGGGATCAGCACGTCGGTGGCGATGGGGTGGGCGGGCAGATCCTGGAGACCCAGGCGGGCGAGACCGGCGCCGGCGAGGATGACGCCCCCGGCACCCTGCTCGCGCCACTTGCGGATGCGGGTGTCGACGTTGCCGCGCAGGGGCTCGACCCGCAGATCCGGCCGGCGCATGAGGATCTGGGCCCGGCGGCGCAGGGCCCCGGTGAGTACCACCGCGCCTTCGGGAAGGCCATCGAGATCCGCGGCCAGCTCGCTCACCAGCACGTCCCGCGGATCGGCCCGCTCGGGATAGGCAGCGACCACGAGCCCCTCAGGCAGGCTCACCGGCAGGTCCTTGAGACTGTGCACGGCGAGATCGAGCGATCCATCGAGCAGGCCGCGTTCCAGCTCCTGGGTGAACAGCCCCTTGCCGCCGATCTTGGCGAGGTCGCCCGTCACCACGTCGCCGGTGGTGATCATGGGCACCATCTCGACGGTCACGCCCGGGTTGGCCGCCTCCAGGGCGCGGGCCATCATGCCCGACTGCGCCAGGGCCAGGGCGCTGCGGCGGGTGCCCAACCGGAGGTATCTCCGGGGGTGTCCGTCACTCGGTCTCGTCGTCATCCAGATGGAAGAGCTCGCGCACCATGTCGAGCCGGGAGAGGTCGCCCATGCCGCCAATATTGCCCTCGCGGGCGCGCAGCCGGGTGCTGGGATGATGGAGGATCTTGCGCACCAGCGAGCGGGTGAGCCGCTCCAATTCCTCGTGGGTCTCTGGAGGGAAGCGCGCGAGGGCGACGGCCAGCTCCTGGCGGCGGATCTTCTCCGCCTGCTTCTGAAGACGGGCGATGAGCGGCTCGGCTTCGAGGCCGCGCACCCAGGAGCGGAAATGCTCAAGCTCCTGCTCGATGATCTCCTCGACCTTGGGCACCTCCTCCTTGCGCCGCTTCAAGTTGCGCTGGATCAGGTGGTCCAGCGAATCGATGGCGTGGAGGAAGACGTTCTCGAGGCGCCCGGCCTTGGGCTCGACGTTGCGCGGCACGCCGAGGTCCACCACCAGCAGCGGCCGCGACGGTCGGTGCGCCATGGCTGCTTTGATCTGCGCCCGGGTGAGCACGTGCTCCTCGGCGCCGGTCGAGGCGATCACCAGGTCGGCCGTGCGCAGCGCCTCCAGACGCCCCTCGAAGGAGAGGATCTCGGCCATCGGGATCTCCTCCTTGAATTGCTGCGCCCGCTCGGCGCTGCGGTTGGCCACCTTGAGCTCGCGGGCGCCGCGCTCCACCACGGGCCGCGCCACCGAACGGGCGATCTCGCCGGCGCCGATGAGCAGCACCTGGCACTCCTCGAGGCCACGGAAGATGTTGCGGGCCAGCTCGACCACGGCATAGCCCAGGGACACGGCACCGGCGGTGATGGCCGTCTCCTGCCGCGCCCGCCGGCCGGCATTGGCGGCGCTGCGCAGCAGCCGGCGCAGCACCGGCCCTTCGGCTCCCACGGCCTCGGCGAGCGCCGACGCCTGCTTGACCTGCCCGAGGATCTCCGGCTCGCCCAGCACCATGGATTCCAGCCCGCTCGCCACCCCCAGCAGATGGCGGGCAGCCTCGCCGTTGCGCTTGACGTAGAGCCGACCCGGCCGTTCCAGCTCCGGCACCCGGCGCAGGAAGACCAGCTCCAGGATGGCGTTGTAGGCCCCCTCCTCGTCGCGCGGCTGGAGGTAGACCTCCGTGCGGTTGCAGGTGGAGAGGAGGAAGGCCTCGGCGACCTCGTTGCGGGCGAGCAGGTGGACCAGCATCTCCTCCGTCTCCTCCTTGCCGTAGGACACCTTCTCCCGCAGCTCGATGGGCGAACAGCGGAAATCAGTGCCCACGAGCAGCAGGGGAGGGTCCGGGCGCCCGGAGACGGCGGGGCTGAGCAGCGGTTCGCTCACGGCATCACAAGAATCCGTGGAAGTCGGAGAAGAAGAAGTTGACGGCCATGAGCGAAAAGAGGATGGCGCCGAAGCCCGCTAGGCTCGCCAGCGCCGTCTGCCGCCCCTGCCAGCGGCGCAGCCGGCGCAGCAGCAGGGCCGCGGCATAGAGCACCCAGGTGGCCAGGGTGAAGAGGATCTTGGGATCGTGCAGCCACTGGTCGTGGTAGAGGCGGTTGGCCCAGAAGGCGCCGGTGGCGACCGCGCCGGTCAGGGCCACGAAGCCCACCAAGAGGGCGCCCATCATCATCCTCTCCAGCACCTCCAGGGGCGGCAGCTTGCCGTAGAAGGTGGAGAAACGCCCGCCCTTCAAATCGCGGTAGAGCTGGAGGTAGAGGAAGCCGTAGCCGGCCGCCACCACGAAGGCCGTGTAGCCGAGGAGAGCCAGCAGCACGTGGATCGAGAAGAACGGATCGTGGAAGATGGCCCGGTCCGGCGGATTGGGCCGCGTCAGCACCGACGACAGGAGCTGGAAGAAGAAGACCAGCGCCACTAGCCAGAAGCCGGTCGAGCGCGCCCGTCCGTGCCATTCGACGAAAACGTAGACCACCGCCACGAAAAAGGCCACCATGGAGAGGGCCTGCGACACCGTGGCGGCCGGGAACTGGTGGTGCTGGAGAGTGAGGGCGACCAGATAGAGCAGATGGAAAAGCACCGTGCCGCGCAGGGCGGGGGTCGCAATGCGCTCGGCGCGCGGCTGCGGCGAGAAGAAGAGGATCGCATAGTTCACCGCCACCAGCAGGTAGGCCAGCGGTAGGAGGAGGTTGGCGATGGCGAGAAAGGTCTGCATGATTCCAGGGGAATGCTAGCATCTTCTGGCAGCGGACCCGGCCGGATTTAAGCCAGTCTTGCGAGGCCTCTTCTGAGCGACCACACCCTCGAGCACGGCAAGCGCCTTTCCGAGTCGCTCCTCTGGCGGCTCCAGCGCCGGTTCTTCGAGGCCGTGGGGACCCGGGCGTGGAGCGGGGGGACCGTCCCCCACTACATCACCAGCAACGGCTGGATCGCCAACGCCTATGCCCGGGTGGTCCTCGGCTGGCTGCGCGATGCCGCCGGGAAGGGCCGCCGCCGGCAGGGCTGCTTCCCGCCCCTCGATCCCCGCCATCCGATCACCCTCCTGGAGCTTGGCTGCGGCTCGGGACGGTTCGCCTTCCACTTCCTCGACCGGCTGCTCGACCTTCTCGACCGCTCCTCCCTACGCCGGCTGCCTGTCCGCTACGTGCTCACCGACTTCACGGAGGGCAACCTCGAACCGCTGCGCCGCCACCCCGCGCTCCAGCCGTGGATCGAAGCGGGGGCTCTCGACTTCGCCGGCTACGACGCAGCCCAGAGGGGAGAAAATCCCGGAGAGATCCGGCTCGAACGGTCCGGCGAGGTCCTGTCTCCTGATACCCTGCGCAACCCCCTGGTGGTGATCGCCAACTACGTCTTCGACGGCATTCCCCAGGACGCCTTCGCCGTGCGCGGCGGCCGGCTGTTCGAGCTCCTGCCCGTCCTCACCGTTCCGGAGGAGGAGGCCGACCTCGACGAGCCCACGATCCTCCAAAGGGTGGAGGTCTCCTGGGAGGAGCGCCCGGCCGCCCCCGAGCCCTACGGCGATCCGGAGCTCGACGCCATCGTCCGGGAGTATTCAGAGCGCCTCAAGGATACGGCCTTCCTCGTCCCGACCGCCGCCATCCGCTGCCTGCGCCACCTCGCGGACCTCGCCTCCGGCCGCCTGCTGCTGCTCTCCGGGGACAAGGGGGTGTGCCATGAGGAGCTGCTCGACGGCCGCGAGGAGCCGAGGGTGACCGTCCACGGCAGCTTCTCGCTGACGGTCAACTACCACGCCCTGGGACGCTGGCTCGTAAACCGGGGAGGCGAATTCCTCTGCACCACCCATCTGCGCTCCAGCCTGAACGTGGTCGCGGGGTTGCTGGGTCAGCCGCCGGGCGGCACGATCGAGACCCGCCTGGCCTTCGACGAAGCCGTCGAGCAACAGGGACCGGACGACTTCTTCGACTTGAAGACGGGCTTCGGGCATGCCTGGGACGATCTCACCCTGGAGCAGCTCCTCGGCTGGCTGCGGCTCTCCGGCTGGGACTCAAACGTCTTCCTCGATGCCTTGCCCACGCTGATGAAACACGCGACCGGGGCTCCGGGCCTCCTCCGTCTCGAAATGTATCGGGCGGTCTTCGAGGTCTGGGACCACTACTTCCCCATCCGCGAAGCGCAGGACCTCGCCTTCCAGCTCGGCGTCCTGCTCTGCGAGATCGACTGCTACGGCGACGCCCTGCCGTTCTTCCACGAGTCGGCCGCGGCCTACGGGTCCAATCCGGCGACCGTCTACAACATCGGCCTCTGCCTATTCCATCTCGGGGATCTCGAAGCGGCGCGCGAGCAGATGGACCGGGTCCTCGAGGAAGCTCCGGACTTCGAGGCAGCCGTGGAGCTGCGGCAGGAGATCGTTCACGCCTGCCGTAGCGAAGCGCGATCGATCCCGTAGTGGCTGGCGTGCCAGACGGCCTGGCCGCCGCGGAGGAGGAGGGCTTGGGGGGATTCGTGGCGGATGCCCGTGCGCTCGGCCAGAGCCGTTGAGACCGGACGGGCTCTCTGGATCTCGATCAGGGCGAAGACCGCACCCCCATCAGGAGAGTCGCCGGCGAAGCGCTGGAACTCGGACCAGGCCTGGCTGGAGATGGGGCAGGTGAGGCTGTGCTTCAGGATCCAGACCGGCGTCTCGTTCGAGCGCGCGATCAGAGCGTCCAGCGCGGGGATGTCGTCGATCTTCTGGATGTCGGCCATCGCAGCGTTTCCTTCCGTAAGGTCGTCAAGAGCAGCGAAGTGTAACAGGTTGTAGGATTCCTCCATGTTCCGAACTCCCCGACGGCTCGTCGTCCTCGCCCTCCTGATCTCCTCAGCCCTCTCTGGCGCCGAAAGGCCCGGCCGTGAGGGCGACTCGGTGCTGTTGCCCAACGGCTGGAGGATCGCTCCCGCCGGCCGTCACCTCGCGGTGGGGGACCTCCCCCTCGCCATGGTCGAGTCGCCGGACGGCAGCACCTGGTGGTGACCAACAACGGCTACGCCAAGCCCAGCCTCTCCGTGGTCGACCTGCGCCGCCTCACCGTGCCGGCCAAGGTGGAGGTGGACGACGCCTGGCTGGGTCTCGCCTGGCATCCGGACGGCCGGCGTCTCTTCGCCTCGGGAGGGGTGGCCAGCACGGTGCAGGAGCTGAAGGTGGGGGAGAAGGGTTTGGAGAAGGGCGTTGCGATCTCCCTGCCCAAGCCCTCGAAGGCGACCAAGACGAGCTTCGTGGGCGGCCTCTCCGTGAGCCCGGACGGCTCGCGGCTCTACGCCGTGCACGTCTTGGGGCAGACCCTCTCGGCCGTGGACCTCACGGCTGGCCAGGCTGGCCAGGTGGCGAAGACGGTGGAGCTGCCGGCCGAGGCCTACACCACGCTCGCGGCGCCGGATGGCAAGACCGTGTTCGTCTCGCTCTGGGGCGGCGCCAAGGTCCTCCTCTTCGACGCCGCGACACTTGAATCCCGAGGCGAGGTGGCGGTGGGGGAGCACCCCAACGCCCTGGCCCTCTCGAAAGACGGCGCGCGTCTCTTCGTGGCCTGCGCCAACACCAACGAGGTGTGGGTGGTGGACTTGGCGTCGCGCACGGCCCGGGAGCGGATCGGCATCGCCCTCGATCCGGCTGCGCCGCCGGGCAGCACTCCCAACGCCCTGGGCCTGTCGCCAGACGGCCTCACCCTGCTGGTGGCCAACGCGGACAACAACAGCGTGGCCGTGGTGGACGTCTCCCGTCCGGGGGAGAGCCGCGTGCGGGGTTTCATCCCCACGGGCTGGTACCCCACGGCCGCGCAATTCAGCCGCGACGGCAAGCGGATCTTCATCCTGAGTGGCAAGGGGCTGACCTCCATGGCCAACCCGCGCGGCAACCAGCCCGGAGTGCTCCGGCGCGCCGGGGCAGTACATCGGCGAGCATCCTCCAGGGCTCGCTCTCCGTGCTGCCGGTGCCGGACGCAGAAGGCTTGACCGGTTACACGAAGACCGTCTACCGCCTCACCCCCTACACGGCGGCGTCGAAGCTCGCCCCTCAGGGAGCGCCCGCGGGCTCGCCCATCCCCGCCAAGGTGGGCGACCGGTCGCCGATCAAATATGTTTTCTACGTCATCCGCGAGAACCGCACCTACGATCAGATCCTCGGCGACCTCTCCCAGGGCAACGGCGATCCCAACCTCTGCCTCTTCGGCGAGGACGTGACGCCCAACGCCCACGCCCTGGCCCGCGACTTCGTCCTGTTCGACAACTTCTACGTCAACGCCGAGGTCAGCTACGACGGTCACGCCTACTCCATGGGTGCCTATGCCACGGACGTGGTGGAGAAGATCTGGCCCATGTACTACGCCAGCCGCGGCGGCGACTACCTGAGCGAGGGCGGCGGCCCGCAGCGAAACCCCTACGGCAACGTCGCGGCCCCGCAGTCCGGCTATCTCTGGGACGCGGCCAACCGCGGCAAGGTGAGCGTCCGGAGCTACGGCGAGTTCGTCCAATGGAAGGGAGGCGACAAGTCCTCCGGTAAAGTGGAGCCCACCGTCCCCGGTCTGCAAGGGAAGATCAACGAGGACTTCCCGCAGTACGACCTCGAGATCCTGGACAGCCGGCGGGTGGACATCTGGCTGGAGGAATTCCGCCGCTTCGAAGCGAGCGGCGACCTGCCGCACCTCTCGATCCTTCGCCTGCCCCGGGATCACACCCTGGGCACGCGCGCTGGCTCCCCGACGCCCCGGGCCATGATCGCGGAGAACGATCAGGCCCTGGGAAGGATCGTGGAGGTGATCTCCCACAGCCGTTTCTGGAAGGAGTCGGCCATCTTCGTGGTCGAGGACGACGCCCAGAACGGTCCGGACCACGTGGATGCCCACCGCTCCGTGCCCTGGTGGCGAGCCCCTACACCCGCCGCCAGGCCGTGGACAGCACCCTCTACACCACGGCCGGCATGCTGCGCACCATGGAGCTCATCCTCGGCCTGCCCCCCCTGAGCCAATACGACGCCGCAGCCACCCCCATGTACAAAGCCTTCCAGGCCAAACCCGACCTCGCACCCTTCCAGCACCGGGACGCTCGCGTCTCCCTCGACGAGAAGAACGCCCCCACAGCCTGGGGAGCCGAAGCCTCGGCGGCCATGAACCTGGACGAGGAGGCGGATCTGGCGCCGGACATCGCGTTCAACGAGGTGATTTGGAGATCGGTCCGCGGGGCGGCCTCGCCCATGCCGCCGCCCGTGCATGCGGCGTTCGTGCGGCCGGTGGGGGAGGTGGGGGATGGGGATGATGACGACGATCGATGAGCGGGATTTGGAGCGAAAGCGTGCGCGTCATGCAATCCGTTGAGCGGAGGCGGTAGAGACGTCCCAGGTCCTGAACGATATCGATTCGCTAACCACGGGGACCGCGGGACGTCTCCGCCGGGGCAACCCCGGCGCCCGCAGGGAAGGCAACCATAAGCCGCCGGGTCGCGGGGCGTGGCCGAGGATTCGAAGACAGGCCGCGGAGTGCCCCCGTAGGTCATTGCCCACTCAGACGGTATTGCCTCCTCGGAGACGTCCCGCGGTCCCCGTGGTTAGCGAATCGATATCGTTCAGGACCTGGGACGTCTCTACCGCCTCCTCCGAACTTAGCCGACACTGGCGGTGTTAACTTTTTCTCATCAGTAAGATAGGCTACGGGAAGACGGTCTGGCCAAGTTTGGGGCGATTCCACGCGGCCAGGCCCTAACCCGACAACACCACCGATGTTGACGAGGATTAGGGATCAGTGTAGAATATTTACTCTCCATAGAATGAGCCTGGGCATGCATGAAGGCTGTCGGGAAGGCGTTGAGGCGACGAATACAGGTGATCTTGAGGCGTTACATCATGAAAGTTACACTTCCCATTGCGATTATTTCTGTCGTGGTTAATGCTGCGGGATGTTTGATTGTATTATTCTTCATTGTGGAGGCTGTGAGGTGGCCTGGAGCTGAGAATTACGCGGGTCTTACTGCTTTAATGTTCGTACCGCCCACACTAGTGTCCGGTTAGAAGTCGAATAGAATCAATTGGTTAGCGAGGGTGGCTATTTCTCGTTGGGACCGATCGGGCTGCAAGGCGCATGAAATCTCGGTTTTCTCGAAGATCGAGACCGACAAGATCTGTAGACATGTGTACAGCGAGGCCTCGAGTTGAAGCTCTTTCTTTACAATGGCGATCAACACGTAAGTGGCCACGGCGCACCAGATTTGCGTCTTCACCGCGTTCTCGCTGGTGCCAATAAATCGCTTAATGCGCAGGTGCTGTTTGATCCACTTGAAGAACAGCTCGACCTGCCAGCGGCCTTTGTACAGAGCGGCGATCGTCAAGGCGGGCAAGACCGTGTTGTTGGTCAGGAAGACGAGCGTCTTGCCCGACTCGGGGTCCTTGAAACGGACGCGCCGCAGATGCTCCGGGTAGGCCTTGGCCGAGTAGAAGCCGTTGAGCATCACGCGCTGATCGCAGATCACGCCGGTAGAGCGCTGCGTCGGCGACGAATACACGCGCCGGGCATCCATCCCGTGCTTGGCACGAGTGACGAAGAAAGCACCGGCCTGATGCATCGCGTACAGCCGCGTAAAGTCCACGTAGCCACGATCCATCACGTAGAAGGCACCGGCCTCAATCGGCAGGATGTCGAGCACGTTGACATCGTGCAGCTTGCCATCGCTGATGTGGAGAAACGTCGGGATCGAGCCCCGGAGGTCCAGAAGCGTGTGCAGTTTGACGGCCGCCTTGGTCGATCGAAATGGCGCCCAGTCGAACAGGCTCAGGCACAGATCGATAGTGGTGGAATCCAGCGCATAGACGCTGGCATCGAGCTCGAGCACCGAAGGATCTTGCGCGTAGAGCGCTTTGGCGCGCGCGATAAGTCGCTGAGCCAGCGCATGATAGATGCGCCAGTCGCGACGCTCGAGTGCGTCGGCCAACGTCGAGCGCGCAGGCGACGCCTTCATCCCCATGTGGAACAGCTTGGTTTGGTTGGCGGCCAGACAAGCCTCGATGTCGCGCAGCGATTCGCGCCAGGTGAGTTGCGCGAAGGCCATGACGCGGAACAGGTCGGCACAGCTCAGAGTGCGCACGCCCGCATCACCCTTGTGCCGTTCGACGATGCGTCCGAAGGTCTTCCAGGGGACGAACTCCATCACCTGTGCGAAGAGCGTCTTGCCCACGTTCATGCTTCACCTCGGGGTCGGTCAAGCCCGAGAGCATGGCATGGACGAGTAGCAAAGCCTCGCCCTCAGCTACCGGGAGCCCGGCCAACCCCCTGGCTCAGTTCTGGACCGGAGCCGAAGCCCCATCCCCAAGAGATTGCTCAAGCTCTCCGGGCCGCCTCCTCCCCCGAAATTCAAATCGTGGACACCCCTGAGTCAACCCGAAACTACAGTCAATGCTGGCCTTACGGTCGGTAGACAGCAAATAGACCGGACACTAGTGTACCGCCCATACTGATTATTCAGGCAGTTTCGGTTGTCATTACCTTTATTGCCAGCCATAAGGTCATCTCAGCCGCGAAGATCTGGTTAAGATGGATCGCGTGTCTTCTGCTGGCGTTTCCCGTTAGTGTGATTATTCTCGGCCTCATTCTGGAGTAGCTTCGCCACCAAAGAGTGAGTCCATGCAGTACTGGAGGAAAAGATCCATGGCAACCAAATACGTCTACGCATTCAGCGCCGGCTCGGCGGAGGGGGGCGGAAGCCAGAAGAATTCCTGGCGGGGCGGCTTCGGATTTCCTGGACGTGGTGTCGTTCCATCATGCCACGACCCGGGCCGATGCCCACAGCGAGGACGTCGCCTGGGACATCCACGACCGGATCGTCAACATCATCCGGCGATTCAATCCCAGAAACGGCTGGAAGCCCATGTGGGTCACCGAGTTCGGCTGGAGGGTCTCCGGCAGCACGCTCACGGAGAGCACGCAGCGGGTGCGGATCAAGAACCTCCTCATCGAGATGGGGGAGGAGGCTTCCATATCCTCAGCGGCTTCAACATCCCGCGCGCCTTCATCTACCGGCAGCACGGCTGCGACGGCGATGATGGCTACGGGATCTATCGCTGCGACTTTTCGCCCCGGCCGTTGGTGACCACCTACCTGTGGACCCTCCCGTTCCCGGCTACTCAAGACCCGTCGGTGCCGCGCGAATAACCCCGCGCTCGACCTTCTGGCTCGACCTTCTGACTCGGGCAGCCCCAGGAGCCAGGGATTTCAATCCCTGGCGGGCTTTTCCGCGGTATATACTCCGCGTTCGAGTTTTCGACGACTACACGGGAGGTATCATGACGACGGCACGAGAGCTCCTAGAGAAGGCGCGATGGTTCCCGGGTAAGACAGCGACTGGTATGGGTGCCGGAGCACCGCCGGTTGGGGACACCGCGCTCGCCACCAACGGCTTCCTGTCGGCCCTGTTACCGCCGGAGGACCGCGACAGGCTGCGCCAGATCAACGTCCGCCTCACCGAGCTGGCGATCGCCCAGTGCGAGGCCGCGGCCAGGGCGGCGATCGACTTCGACCTCGACGGCTGGGCGGCCAACCAGGTCGACTTCGGCACCCAGGCCTGCCCGACGCTCGCGGACTTCGCCACGCACGGGGTCTTTCCCAACGAGCTGCGCAAGCTGAGCCAGGAGTACGACGTCGTCTTCCCGTGGTCGCTTTCGTATGGCAACGTCCGCACGCCGTTCAACCTCCGGCTCACCCGGCTGCCGCTGGCCATCGCCTTTCCGCGCACGGTCGAGGAGGTGGTCTTCTGGGTCGGCTTCGTGAGCGACCACGGGCTCAGCGTCAGCATCCGCTCGGGGAACAACTCCTACGAGGGGTTCTCCAGCAGCAACCAGGTGGTGATCGACCTGACCTTCCTCACGCTGCCGGACAGCGACGCGCACTTCGAGGTCGACGCCGCGGCGGGGCTCGTCCACGTCGCTCCCGGTATCCGTCTCGGCGTCCTCTACACCGAGCTCGCCAAGCAGTGCTTCGTACTGGCGGGCGGCCAGTGCGCACCGGTGTGCATCGGCGGTCTCGTCGGCACGGGTGGGATCGGCTTTTCGACCCGGGCCTTCGGCTGGGCGTGCGACCAACTCGTCGAGGTGCAGTGCGTGCTGGCCGACGGCAGCGTGGTGGTGGCCTGTGCCGACAACGAGTACGCGGATCTCTACCGGGCTTGCAAAGGGGCCGGCGCGGCCGGGCTGTGCGTCATGACGCGCCTGACCCTGCGGGTGTACCCCGCCAGGCCGATCCTGGCGTACAACGTCACCTTCAACCTAGACAACATCCTGGACAACGTCCTCGACGACCTCGAGGAGACGGCGACGGAGAAGGACAGCCTGGCCCACGGCGCCCGCGTGCTGGCGGCATGGCAGAACCTCTCGACAGCGCCGGATGCGCGCTGAGCAGCGTATTCTTTGCCAGCGCAGGCAATGCCAGCCCAGGCCAGAAAGGCACGGGCAAGAAAGGCACGGGCCTGCTCTCGGTCGCCGGCGAATTCCGCGTCGAGGGCACGGTGGAGGAGGCCCGGAAGGAGCTCATCGGGATCCTGAAGAGTTACTGGCTCGATCTGCTACCTCCTCCCCTCAATGCACCGCTGATCGTCGATGTCGACGTCGACGAGCTCACGATCCCAGGCGACGATGACATCCGCCAGCCGCTGCTCGTCATCGGCGAGGTGTCGGCCGCCGAGGCCGCGACCCTCGCCGCCCTGATCGTCCCGATGCCGGTCTTGAATCAGTGGAAGATCAAGAACAAGTTTACCTTCCGCTCGCTGACGGCGGAGGAGCTGGCGCCTGCCTTCGAATATCTCCGAAACAACGTGCCCGGCGACGACCCGAACACAAGTGTCGGGTACCTCAACCCCTGGCTGGTGGGCGGCAAATCCAACCGGATCGATCCGGAGAGCGCGGTCATGCCGGTGCGCGAATGTGCGGTGATGTGGATCCACGCCGGGGCGCAGTGGAACGACCCGAACATCGAGTCGCAGGCGCTGGCATTCGTCGACGGTTTATGGAGAGCGCTCGAATTCAACCCGGATTCGAAGACGGCGCTCTACGGCTGCACCGACATCCAACTCGGCTCGCAACTGACCAACCCGCCGGATTTCAGCTACCTCCAGGCGTACTGGAGCAGCCCGCAGTACGACTTCGTGGATCTCCTGATCGGCGTCAAGAACAAGTACGACCCGTGCGACCTGTTCAAGTTCGCCCAGAGCATTCCTCTCACGCTCGATCGTCCCGAGGAATGACGATCTCTCGCCGCCCGAACCACCGCGCGTCGAGCGAGTAGGCCCCGGGGCCCAGAAGCAGCACGGCGGCAGCCATCACGATCAGGAAGATCGTCGCGGGTGAGCCGCCGAAACCGTTGGGGCTGAACGGCGACAGCCAGGAAAGAGTGAGCCCGAGACCGACGAGCCCCGCCAGGAGGGCCGCCAGGGGAGTCAGGAATCCGATCAGCAGCGCCGCTCCGGTCACCAGGGCCAGCAGGCAGACCATCAACGCCCATCTCCCGTGCTCCTCGCCGGTGAGGATGCGAATCCGGGCCTGTTCGCTCGGCATCTTCAGTTGATAGAAGCGGCCGTTCTCCCGCCAGGCGAGGCCATTGTCCACGCCGACCCGAGTCAGCTCGACGCGGCCCCAAGGTATTGACGAAGTTTAGAAGCAGGCGTAGGCTTCCGTCGCCTCAGGGCCGCGCAACCGCACGGCAATCAAAAGAGGCGGCCAAACGTCTCATCAGCTCTGTGCAGAAGGAATGGGTGGCGAGCTCGGGTGAGGATCGCAGTCAGATATTTTTTAGTACCATAAACGCCGCCCACAATTTGCTCAAGCCGCCAAGCGTGGCGACATCAACGAGCTCTTGGTAGTCGCTTCTACCAAGGTATCGGCCTCGCGCGGGCGAGCTCCGCGAAGCGTTCCGCTCACTACGGTAAGGGAACCGGAAATGTCCGAAGAGATCATCCATGACCGCCGGCGCTTCCTGAAGACTGCAGCTATGACGGTCATCGCCGCTCGACTCGGTGTGCTCGGCTCATTGGGAAAGCTCATGGCACGCACGACACTGCAACTGTCCGAGGCTTTTGCGTTCACGTTCGGATGAAAGGAGAGGAAGCCATGAAGCACGGTTGGCCACTGGTCGCACTTCTCATAGGAGGAACCATCGTCATGACTCAAGCCCAAGCCCAGGCCCAAGCGAAGACCGAGGGCGGCGCCGACGCCATCCGACCCTTCCACGTTCACTTTCCGGACGCGGCGCTCACCGACCTGAAACGCCGTATCGCGGCGACGCGGTGGCCCGAGCGGGAGACCGTCACGGATCAGTCGCAGGGCGTGCAGCTCGCGACGGTTCAGAAGCTCGCGCGCTACTGGGAGACCGAGTACGACTGGCACAAGTGCGAGGCGAGGCTCAACGCCCTGCCGCAATTCATCACCCAGATCGATGGCGTCGACATTCACTTCATCCACGTGCGTTCGAAACATCCGAACGCGCTGCCGCATGATCGTCACACACGGCTGGCCGGGCTCGATCATCGAGCAGTTGAAGATCATCGATCCGCTGACGAATCCCACGGCCCATGGCGGGAGCGCCGCGGACGCTTTCGACGTCGTGATTCCGTCGCTGCCGGGCCACGGATTCTCCGCGGCACCCACGGAGCTCGGCTGGGATCCCATCCGCATCGCAAAAGCATGGGTCGTGCTGATGAAGCGCCTGGGATACAAGCGCTTCGTGGCACAGGGCGGCGATTGGGGGAATGCGGTCACGGAGCAGATGTCCCTGCTCGGGGCTCCGGAGCTTGATCGGGATCCACACCAACATGCCTGCCACCGTGCCACCCGACATCGACAAGGCGGCTCTTGCCGGTGCACCGGCGCCCTCGGGCCTCTCAGCCGACGAAAAGCACGCGTACGATCAACTCGCGTCTTTCTACAAGCACGGACTGGGCTACGCGATCGAGATGTCGAACCGCCCGCAGACGATTTACGGAATCGGGGATTCGCCGGTCGGCATGGCCGCCTGGATGCTCGACCACGACGCGCAAAGCATGGCGCTCATCACGCGTGTCTTCGACGGTCAGCCCGAGGGACTCACGCGCGACGACGTGCTCGACAACATCACGCTCTACTGGCTGACGAACACGACGATCCCTGCGGCCCGTCTGTATTGGGAAAGCAAGCTTGCCTTCTTTGCCCCGAAGGGCGTGCCCATCCCGGCCGCGGTGAGCGCGTTCCCAGAGGAGCTCTATCAGGCCCCGCAGAGTTGGGCAGAGCGGGCGTATCCCAAGCTCGTCTTTTACAAGAAGCACGACAAGGGCGGCCACTTCGCGGCGTGGGAACAGCCGGAGCTTCTGGTGTCGGATCTGCGCGAGGCGTTCAAGTCGCTGCGGTAGCCGTTCGGACGATCCGTCTGGAGGAGAACCATGTCCCACGACATCACGATCGACCGGCGTCGCTGCCTGACGGGCCTGGTCACGACTGTCGCCGCTGCGAGGCTCGGCATGATGCGTCCCGCGCACGCGCAATCCACATCCGCCGCGCCGGCGGAACCGCGCAGAGTCAGCAAGGGGAGCAACGTGTCCTTCGGCCCGTTGAAGCAGATCGATGCCGGTGTCCTCAACGTCGGCTACGCTGAAGCCGGCCCCGCCGAGGGCCCCACGGTCATCCTCCTGCACGGCTGGCCCTACGACATTCACAGCTTCGTCGAGGTCGCTCCGCTGCTGGCCGCGGCCGGCTACCGCGTGATCGTGCCGCACCTGCGAGGCTACGGCACGACGCGCTTCCTGTCGCAGGACGCGGTCCGGAATGGTCAGCCGTCGGCCCTGGCTCTCGACGTCGTCTCGCTCATGGACGCTCTCAAGATCCAGCAGGCGATCCTTGCGGGCTTCGACTGGGGAGCGCGCACGGCCGGCATCGTGGCCGCTCTGTGGCCCGAGCGCTGCAAGGGGCTGGTTGCGGTCAGCGGTTACCTGATCGGCAACCAGGAAGCCGGGAAGATCCCCCTGCCGCCCCAGGCCGAGCTCCAATGGTGGTATCAGTTCTACTTCGCCACCGAGCGCGGCCGGGCGGGCTACGAGAAATACCGCGACGACTTCGCGAAGCTCATCTGGCAGCTCGCCTCACCGCAGTGGAGCTTCGACGATGCCACGTTCGCGCGCAGCGCTGAGTCCCTCGGCAATCCGGATCACGTCAGCATCGTGATCCACAACTACCGGTGGCGGCTCGGGCTCGCCGCGGGCGAGTCGAAATACGACGATCTCGAAAGGCGCCTCGCCACGAGCCCCGTCATCACGGTGCCCACCATCACTCTCGAGGGGGATGCCAACGGTGCGCCGCATCCCGATCCCAGCTCCTATGCCAAGAAATTCTCTGGGAAGTATTCGCACCGGACCCTCACCGGAGGCATCGGGCACAACCTGCCCCAGGAGGCGCCGCAGGCCTTCGCCGACGCCGTCCTCGCGGTCAGTGGTTCCTGACCCAGCCTCCCAGTGACCGAAAAGGGAATAGACTACGGGCGCCCGCCGGCGCGCCGCGCGAGCTGACACCGATGGAGCAGAACCCATGGCCGAGCCTGTGCTGACGATCCAACCTACCCTCGCTTCGCCAGCCGAGCAGACGTTTCCGACGCTGACGCCGGCGCAGGTCGAGCGGATCGCGGCGCACGGGCGCGTGCGTCCCTTCCTGGCGGGGGAGGTGCTGGTCGAGGCGGGACAGCCGGTGATTCCGTTTTTCCTGGTCAAGGCCGGCCGGATCGAGGCCGTCCGGCCCTCCGCCACCGGCGAGACACGGATCGGCGAGACACGGATCGGCGAGCTGGGTCCCGGTCAGTTCACCGGCGAGGTCACCATGCTCTCCGGCCGCCGTGCGCTCGCCCGCATCCGGGCCCTCGAGCCGGGCGAGGTCATCGAGCTCACCCGCGAAGACCTGCTGGCACTCGTGCAGACCGACAGCGAGCTCAGCGAGATCATCATGCGGGCCTTCATCCTGCGCCGCGTCGAGCTCATCGCCCACGGCCTCGGCGACGTCGTGGTCCTCGGCTCGGACCATTGCTCCGGAACGTTGCGCGTCCGCGAGTTCCTGACCCGCAACGGTCATCCTTATTCCTATATCGATCTCGACCGCGACACCGGCGTGCAGGAGCTGCTGGATCAATTTCACGTCGGCACCGGGGACGTTCCCGTCCTCATCTGCCGCGGCGAGGTGGTGCTGCGGAATCCGACCAATCAGCAGATCGCCGATTGCCTCGGCTTCAACCAGGGGATCGATCAGAGCCACCTCCGCGACCTGATCGTCATCGGCGCCGGCCCCGCGGGGTTGGCGGCGGCGGTATACGGCGCGTCGGAAGGGTTGGACGTCCTGGTGCTTGAATCGACCGCGCCAGGCGGCCAGGCGGGCGCGAGCTCGAAGATCGAGAACTATCTCGGTTTTCCCACCGGTATCTCGGGTCAGGACCTGGCGGCCCGCGCCTATACCCAGGCGCAGAAGTTCGGTGCGCAAGTGATGATCGCCAGGGGCGCTCAGAAGCTGACATGCGACCGCAAACCGTACGCCGTCGAGATGGAGGACGGCTCGCGCGTGCCGGCGCGCGCCGTCGTCATCGCCACGGGCGCCGAATATCGCCGGTTGCCGCTGCCGAACCTCTCGCAATTCGAAGGCGCCGGCGTCTACTACGGCGCCACGTTCATGGAGGCACAGTTGTGCGCCGGGGAAGAGGTGGTCGTGGTCGGAGGAGGAAACTCCGCCGGCCAGGCTGCGGTGTTCCTGGCGCAGACAGCCCGACGCGTGCACATGCTGGTCCGCGCCGAGGGGCTCGCGGAGACCATGTCGCGCTATCTGATCCTGCGCATCGAAGACAATCCCGTGATCGACTTGCGCCCGCATACCGAGATCACGGCCCTCGCAGGCGACAACCATCTCGAGCGCGTCCACTGGCGCGACCACGAGACGGGAGAGAGCGAGGAGCGCGGCATCCGCCACGTATTCCTCATGATGGGCGCCGCTCCCAGCACGGGCTGGCTCGACGGTTGTCTCGCCTTGGACGCCAAAGGCTTCATTAAGACGGGACGGGACCTCTCGCCGGAAGATCTGATCGCCGCAGAGTGGCCGCTCACGCGGGCCCCCTATCTCCTCGAAACCAGCCTCCCCGGAGTGTTCGCGGTCGGCGACGTGCGGGAAGGCAGCATCAAGCGTGTGGCCTCAGCCGTCGGCGAAGGCTCGATCGCCATCTCCTTCGTCCATCAAGTGCTGCACGAATAGGGAACGACTCCGCGAACACCGACCTCCACCGAAGCCACCCTCCTGGGAGCGCCGGCGTCCCGCCGGCCCACTAACTTGAACCCGGCGACGCGAAGCAGGCTTACGGCGTGGTGGTTCCGGACCTGCCTGGCTGCTCTTCGGTAGGCGATACGTTGCTGGCGCGAAGCGCCAAGCCGCGGGAAAGCCTCAACGCGTTACGGGACCCACCCAAGGGGGAAATGAGAGGACGCAACGGCTCAATGTGAGCACGCAACGGGGCGATGTGAGGTCTCATCAGCCCGATGTGAGCTCGCAACGGCTCAATGTGAGGTCTCATCAGCCCGATGTGAGGACGCAACGGCCCAATGTGAGGTCGCATCGGCCCGATGTGAGGCCGCAACGGTCCAATGTGAGGTCACAACGATCCGATGTAAGGTCGCAACGGCGCGATGTGAGGACGCAACGGTACGATGTGAGGTCTCATTGACCCGATGTGAGGTCGCAACGGCGCGATGTGAGGTCGCATCGGCGGAATGCGAGCTCACATCGTGAGATTGCGAGGTCGCAACGGCACAATGCGAGGTCGCAATGCTGGATTGTGAGCTCGCAACGGCGCATTGCGAGGTCACATCGGCCCGATGTGAGCTCACATCGCGCCGTTGCGTGTTCGCATCGGCGGGTTGCGAGGACCTCGGAAGGGCAGGTGGAGGCAAGAAAAGGAGCGTGCCTCAAGGCACGCTCCCCCGGAAAATACCTGAAGGAGGAGGCGGCAACCCTCGGTGTTGCAGACGTACTGGGTGCCGTGGGAGCGGCGGACCGTTCCGGAGCTCTGGGCCAGCCGCACGGCCGGCGGCTCTGCGCCAGGGCCATGCCGGGCTCTGCGCCATGCGGAAGAGCCCCGGCCCCCCCAACCTCGAAAAGCCAATTCGCTGTTCTCGCCCCAGATCCGTACATCTGCCATAATCCAGATGTGCCCCACTTTGTGGGCACAACAAGAGTGGCAATCATGGAACCTCTTGACGTCTTCACCGTCCGGGATCTGCGGCAGCGCTCAGGAGACCTGCTTCGCGATGCAGAGCAAGGCAGGTTGGCGCTGATCACCAAGCACGGCCGGCCGGCCATCCTGGCTGTGCCTTTCGACAAGCGTCTGCTCTCGTATGGGATCCACCGCGCCTTGGCTCTCAACCTCTATGAGGCCGGGCGGGTGACGCTCGCCCAGGGAGCCAGGCTGGCAGACCTGCCTCTCGAAGGCTTCATCGAGCTGCTGGGCCAGACCGGCATCGCAGCCGTGAGCTATCCGGCGGAAGATCTGGAGGACGAGCTCGAGGCCGCGCGTTGACCGACCTTCCCGTCGTGCCAGACGCCGGTCCTCTCATCGGCTTGGCGAGAGTCGGCCTCCTGGACCTGCTCCGCCACCTTTATGGAAAGGTGCTGATCCCGGTCCAGGTGTTCGGGGAGCTTCAGACATCCGAGGACCGGCCGGGGTCGCGGGCGCTCCACGCAGCCGTTCAAGAAGGCTGGCTCGAATCGGCGGCCCTCGCCAGCGGCGACGAGCTGAAGTCTCTGAGCCTCGCCCTCGGCCCTGGAGAAGCAGGTGCAATCCTGCTCGCGGGGCAACGTCCGTACCGCTTTCTCCTGCTCGACGAACGGCGCGGAAGGCAGTCGCGAAGAGACGTGGGCTCCGGATCGTCGGGACCGGCGGGGTTCTTCTCGCGGCCAAACAGCAGGGGCTGCTGGATCGGGTCTCGCAAGCGCTAGATCGGCTTGCCGAGAGCGGGTACCGTCTCTCCCCCGAGCCCGGACCCAGATCCTCGTCCTTGCCGGAGAGGGGGAGAGGGAGAACGCGTAGGGACCAGGCGGCTCCGATTCGCCTTCCAAGTCAGGGAGGTCCCTCTCTCAGAATCTGCCAGTACTCTGTCCGAAACCGGAACTCGTGCGCCTTCCTGCTCTTGAGCGAATGACTCTCTACGCGTTCGAGGATCCCTTCCTCCTCCGCCATATGGATGTAGGTTGAAACCGAACGGGCACTACAGCCGATCAGAGGCCCGAGCTTGTGTACGGGCAAGAAGATGTTTCTGTCCCCAACCACGTACTGTAGCCATCCTGCCAGGGATACGAACTTCCGGTACTGAGGCAGGACATCGCCCTTCGCCTCACGAGTTGAGAGCGGGTAGAGGCTGGCAAGGTGGCTAGCGGTTTCAAGGGGCGATTCCCCAGGAAGGTATCGGATCGCCTTCCAATTTCGGATGAAGTGTGCATCGAACTCATCTGTGTTCTCAACCAGAAAGCCCCCGATCACCTCGTCGAATGCAGCACCAGGAAAAGAATGGTAGATCGGAAGGCGCCGCGAAGCCCGGACGATCGCTGCCCTCGCCTTGGTGAGCGCCTCAAGCGTCTTCAGATCCCGCAGCTCTGGGTGGCATTTCAGCAGTCGGACGAAGTGCCATCCCGCCTTCCACTCCACACTGCCAGTGGAATCGTATGACTGCTCGTCCATCCAAGCCACTTCCGCTCGACCAGCTTCCTCGACATAACGATCCAAGGGCAAGCTAAGGTCGGGCACTGCTGTTTCATCTTGGTCGATCTCCAAAGGTTCATCCTCCCCACGCGGACAGGCCGCACCAGCGGCCTCCTGTCTGTGTCCGTGCGAGTCCTGTGCATCAAGTGGATCGTTTGTGTCCTGCATGTCTTGTGTGAAGTAGTCCTCTCCAGGCCGAAGACCTGGAGCCTCGGCGAGTGCAACCGCCGTCTCGGCAGGGGTGAAGAAGGTTGGCCCCTGCTCGAGGATTGCCCCCTGGTCCTGGGAGGGCCGCACAAGACCCATAGCGATACGCCGCTGACGCAGTCGCTCCTCAGCTTCACGCAGTAGGCGCTCGTCCTCTTTTGTAGTAGCCCCACTCATCCAAGTCTCCTGTTACGCGGCCGTTCTTGTTTCGCCAACGCAGAGTTCGCAAAATTCGGCGAAACTCTGAAAACTCTCCAGGATCACATCCTCACAAGGGATCTCCTGCGGCACGGCTACAATCTTGTGATACTTAGAATCCCACCCTGCTCCGTGGACTCCACTCAGAGCCAAGTTCGTGTTGGCGACCGTGACGGCTCCAAGCTCTTGAAAGAGCGTCCAGATTCGGTCGGCGGATGAGCATCCAATGATGAGAAAATGCAACGGACGGCGAACATGGTCCTTGAGGAATTTCATCCGCCACAGGAAGCGAGGAAACTCTTCGTCCGTCTTCCAGCCTTGGGCGAGGCCCGCAACGACCTCAAGCGAGGGGCGCTCCTCAAGCCAACGGACAGCGAAATCAAGATCTTCGTCAATCACTTCGCAGAACACAGGGACCACGGAGAGGTCCTCTGAGGCGAGAAACTCCACGCTCGCCATGTTCCGGTCCTGGTTGACCAATTGGCCCCGGCGGGATTGTTGCTCAAAAACGCTGAAAGTTGTTCCTGTTACGAACTCGAAGCCGAGCCGCCGAATGCGCTTCCAGACTAAATCGCACGCTGACCGGGCCCACAGTTCTTCGAGCCGGGTGTCTCGTGCGGACCCGATGAGACAGAGCCTTCCATCACGAGGCAGCCGAAATGCCTCCCGAAGCTCACTATCACTAGCAGTGCTGTAGCGGAGACTTCCGTTGTCCCGGATGAGATCATCCAGGGCGATCCCATAGAGATCACGAGAGTTCAGATGTAGTCCGCGAGGCATACCTTCGCAGAGCACAGGGATGGATGTGGGCAACCCCTGGATGATAGAGAAGCTCGGCTGATTGGCCGGCCGATAGCGACCGAGGTTCTCTTCGAGAACTGCGGCTTCCACCGTGTCGAAGCAACTCAGGAGCTTCCCCTGGTTCCGAATCTGTGACTCGACGGTTTGAGGTCCCGAACATCTCCCTTGGGCATGCCTTGGGCACCCGCCACAGGGCGGCGGGAACAACGGGAAGATGCGCTGCCCATCTGCCTGCACGTAGAGTCCTGCCGGCACTTACCAACCCTCCAGGCGCAGCATCACCACTACCCGACGAGTTGAGAGATCCACGCTGGCGACTTGTCCCAGGAGACTGGTGGCGCCCAGGTGCATTGCCTCCCGAATCTCGGCTGATTCACGAACAGGGACGAAGCCGATCAGGTGCCGTCCTGCATAGACGCGAATACGAGGGTCGGCCCGTTCACCTCTGACCGCAACGCCGACCCGAAGGTTCTCTGCCGCAGGAGTGAAATCCTCAAGGGCGACGGTCCACGTAGGGAGGGGAAGTTCGTCAACCACTGGCCCGCCGCCACCATGTGGCTCTGGATCGAGGATCGGTCGTGGAGTGACTTGGTGCCAATCTGGCTTGGGCTTGGGGTTGTTTCCCATGGGGTCCTCCTAGAACGAAAAGGCAGCGTAAGTATACCACAGTATCAGCAGTCAAGCCGTGTGAGTGCTAAGCGGATCACGTGATCTTCTGATATAAAAAAACAGCCTTAAGGGTTCCGGGGGTCGTTCTGTTACATGCCTTCAGCGTACTACTCAAACAAGGCCGCGATCCGGGGGAACGGTCGTTTCATCGCTTCCGTCCCCATGTCGACACGATTGTCGGGTCAAGCCCCCAAGCGGCGGAGTCCGGAGGGGCTCCGTGTTCGCTGCACGAAATCCGGGCAACGGACTAGTCTAGTAGTCGATCCAGCACTCGCACGATTCGGTGCTTTTCAGGGGCAACGTCCCGGTCCAACTGGGGAATGGGGAAAATAAGGCAGCGGAGCCGGCCAGTGCCCACACAGGGACCAGAGCCTCACTAGCTCACAGCCTACTGCCCTTCCCCCTACCAGAGGGGATGCCCCCTCTCTGCTCTGCCACCCCCAACTAGTAGTGCTCCGGTTCAAAACTGACACAGAATGTTGGGGTCTTTCGCTTGCCTTCCGTCTCTATGGTGGGGTAGCATTCCCGCAGCGAAGTGAGGTAGCAGCGGCCTGGAGCACAGTCGTCCGATTCTCTAGGAAGGGAGGTGAGACCATGGCTAAGAACACTGGCAAGGGACCGTTCCAGAGCGCCTTGACGGGGAAGTTCGTGACCACGAAGTACGCGAACGCGAACCCGGGTAAGACCTTCGGCCACAGCCCGAAGCCGTCGCCGCCGAAGAAGGGGAAGTGATCCCGGCTCCAGGCCCTCTCCTCCCCATCGAGCCCAGGTAACAGCGTTACTAACGCCGTTAGTAACGCTGTTACTGAGGCCATCAGCAAGATAGAAGCTCCAAGAAGTGACTTTTGGAGCTGATCTGCTACACCCCCGCCACGTACTCCTCGAAAGAGACGGACGAACCGGCCCCAGATAGGTTCCAGGGATTTGTGGGCCGGGCAACTGTCCAAGCCTGGATCGGGGTCCTGCTCGGAAGACCTCAGTGTGGGAGCGTCCGTCGGAGCCTCTGGTGTGGTTGAGGCGCTCGGGGTAGGATTGAAGGAGGAGGACTGCATGGCGGAAAGCACACTGCACCAAGTCCTGCGTCTGGTGGAACAACTCTCTCCCCATGAGCAAGCGCAGGTATTGACCTCCCTGGCTCTCCGTATGGCCCGGGTGGTGGCCTCAAGCTTGCCCCCTGCGTCTGTCACCCCGCGAGAGACTGCCGAGGCGTGGGAGGAGCTCTTCCGTCTTGGCGATGCCCTCGCCGCCAGTGATACGCCAACGGCAGACACCTTGACGGCGGCTCGATGAGGCTCCGAATCTACGTAGACACGTCCGTTGTAGGCGGATGCGAGGACGATGAGTTTCGAGAGCACTCCATTCGACTCATGGAGTATTTCGCCGCTGGGAAGTTCGTGCTCGTCCTCTCCAATCTCACCGTGCAGGAACTGGCTGCTGCTCCTGAGGAGGTGCGCAACCACCTGGGCGCGGTACCAGAGCAGTCTATCGAAGTTCTCCAGTTGGACGTCGAGGCCAAGGAGCTCGCGGAAGCCTACATCACGGAAGGGGTGATCTCGGAGAGGATGCGTGCCGATGCCCAGCACATCGCCATGGCGACGGTGGCGCGCGTTGATGTCGTGGTAAGTTGGAACTTCAAGCACATCGTCAATCTGTACCGGATCCACGGTTACAATTCCGTGAACCTGCGGAGAGGCTACCCGACTTTGGAGATCCGGGCCCCACGGGAGATCCTGCCAGATGAGTAGCACCAAAAAGACGTTCGATGCCGTGAAGATGATGAGAGCGATCCGCGACGAGCTCTCGAACCAGATCCAGGGCATGTCGCTCGAAGAGGAGCTGGAATGGCTGGCAAAGCAGGAGCTCGCGGATCCGTTCCTGCGCCGCTTGCGCGAGAAGGCTGCCCAACACGCCGATGCAGGGGACGTCGCTGTGCGGCGCCGCTGATCGCCTCGGCGTCGGGCGACCGGTCGATGATCTGCCTCCCAGAGGCTGACGCCGCCAGGTTTTCTGCTGCCGCCCCCAAGGCCGGGGTCATTGAGGCCCCGGGGGGACTGGCAACACCCTCCTCGATTGCGATAGCTTCGCCACCTCAGAGCATTGTCCGTGCAGCACGGGGAGGAATCGACATGGCAACCAAGTACGTCTACGCGTTCGGCGCCGGCTCGGCGGAGGGGGACGGCAGCCAGAAGAATCTGTTGGGTGGCAAGGGGGCTGGGCTGGCTGAGATGAGCCGGCTGGGCAATCCTGTGCCCCCCGGGTTCACCATCACCACCGAGGTCTGCGCCTGGTTCGACGAGCATGGCGGCAGCTATCCGGAGGGGCTCGACCGCGAGGTGGAGCAGCAGCTCGGTCTGCTGGAGGAGCGGACGGGCCAGCGCTTTGGCGATCCTAGCGATCCGCTGCTGGTCTCGGTGCGCTCCGGGGCTGCCAAGTCCATGCCGGGGATGATGGACACTGTCCTCAATCTCGGTCTTTCGGACTCGATCGTCGAGGCCCTGATCGCCCGCGGTGTGGACGAGCGGTTCGTGCTCGACTCCTACCGGCGGCTGCTCACCATGTATGGCGACGTGGTGCTGGAGGTGCCTCACTCCGCTTTCGAGAAGATCCTGGGCGATGCCCGTACGCGCCAGGGCGCGACCAACGACTTCGAGCTCACCCCGGAGTCGCTGCGCGGTGTGGTGGCGGACTTCAAGCGCATCATCGCCGAGGGCGGCAGGCCGTTCCCCCAGGAACCCCGGGAGCAGCTCTGGGGCGCCATCCGCGCCGTGTTTCAGAGCTGGAACAACCCGCGGGCCCGCGAGTACCGGAAGATCGAGAAGATCACGGGCCTCCTGGGCACGGCGGTCAACGTCCAGTCCATGGTGTTCGGCAACCGCGGCTCGGACTGCGCCACGGGCGTCGCCTTCACCCGCAATCCGGCGACCGGCGAGCATGGCATCTTCGGCGACTATCTGATCAACGCTCAGGGCGAGGACGTGGTGGCCGGCATCCGCACGCCCAAGGACATTGCTCCCGGCGAGGGCAAGGGCGGCCTGGGCGCGGACTTCCCCGAGGCCTATCGCCAGCTCGAGGAGGTGGGTGCCAATCTGGAGCGGCATTTCCGTGACATGCAGGACCTGGAGTTCACCATCCAGCACGGAACGCTCTACATGCTGCAGACGCGCACGGGCAAGCGCACCGGTCCCGCCGCGGTTCGCATCGCGGTCGAGATGGTGGAGGAGGGGCTGATCAGCCAGCGCGAGGCCCTGGAGCGCGTCCAGCCCGAGCAGCTCGCCCAGATGCTGGCTCCGGAGTTCGATCCCGAGCAGAAGAAGAAGGCCATTGCCGCCGGCAATCTGCTGACTCATGGCGTGGACGCGGGTCCCGGCGCCGCCTCCGGGAAAATCGCCTTGACCGCCGAACGCGCTGCCGAGATGGCCGCCTCGGGACCGGTCATCCTGGTGCGGGCCGAGACCTCGCCCGAGGACATCGTGGGCATGTTCGCCTCGGCCGGAATCCTCACCGCTCGCGGTGGCCGGGCCTCGCACGCGGCTCTGGTGGCCAGGAGCTATGGCAAGCCCTGCATCGTGGGCGCGGGCGAGCTCGACGTGGACGAGCACGCGGGCGAGATGCGGGTGAACGGCAGGGTCTTCAAAGAAGGGGACGAGCTGTCGATCGACGGCACCACGGGCGAGGTGATCGCGGGCGCCATCCCCAGCCGCCAGTCCGAGGTGCTGCGGGTGCTCCTGGACGGCTCCGAGCCGTCGCCGGCGGCCAAGGCGTTCGTCAAGATCCTGGAGTGGGCCGACGCCGAGCGCCGCCTGAGGATCCGCGCCAACGCCGACACTCCGCACGACGCCACGGTGGCCGGGGCTCTGGGGGCTGAAGGGATCGGCCTCTGCCGCACCGAGCACATGTTCTTCGACGAGGAGCGCATCGCCTGGGTGCGGCAGATGATCCTGGCCGAGGACGAGGCGACCCGCTCGGCCGCTCTCGCCAAGCTCCTGCCCATGCAGCAGAAGGACTTCGAGGGGATCTTCACCGCGCTCGCCGGCCTGCCCATCACCATCCGGCTGCTCGATCCGCCTCTCCACGAGTTCCTGCCCAAGGAGGAGAAGCTGCTGCAAGGTCTCGCCGAGCAGATGGGGATCGACTACAACGCCGTCAAGGCCCGGACCGAGGCGCTGGCCGAGTCCAACCCCATGCTGGGTCTGCGCGGCTGCCGCCTGGGGATCACGGTGCCCGGGGTCTATCAGATGCAGGTCGAGGCCATCGTCCGCGCCGCCTGCGCCCGCGCCAAGGCGGGCGAGAGGGTGCAGCCGGAGATCATGGTCCCCCTCGTCGGGCACCGTGCCGGAGATGGTGGTGCTGCGGGAGATGACGGCGAAGACCGTCAAGCGCATCCTCGCCGAAGAAGGGATTCAGCTCGAGATCTTGATCGGCACCATGATCGAGGTGCCGCGCGCGGCGCTGGTGGCCGACAAGATCGCCGAGCACGCCGACTTCTTCTCCTTCGGCACCAACGACTTGACCCAGATGACCTACGGCTACTCCCGAGACGACGCCGGCCGCTTCCTGCCGTACTACGTGGAGAACAAGATCCTGCCCTGGGATCCCTTCCAGAGCATCGACGAGGAAGGGGTGGGCCAGCTCGTCCGCCTCGCCTGCGAGCGGGGCCGGGCCACGAGCGCTCACCTCCACCTCGGCGTCTGCGGCGAGCACGGCGGCGATCCCCAGTCGATCCACTTCTTCGAAGGAGTGGGGCTCGACTACGTCTCCTGCTCGCCCTACCGCGTGCCCATCGCCCGGCTGGCCGCAGCCCAGGCGGCCTTGAAGGGGCGCAAGGCAGGCCCGGCGGAGAAGAAGTCGTCGGTCGCTACCGCCGTGGCCGCGGCCGGGCATGCCCTGGCGGAGGCCGTATCCTCCATCGTGGCGGCGGCGGAAGGATAAGGGTAGAGAAGGATCGAAGAGGATTTCCGGCCCGCTCCTTGCAGGTCATTCCAGCAAGGAGGCCGATATGGACGACTCGGAACGGAGCTACGGATACAGCGAAGACATCTACCACGGCAGCCGGCACGGCCGGGACGCCGAGAAGAGCTACGAGTACGGGCCGGAAAATCAGGTCGGCGAGGCGGAGGGCAGCGAGCTGAGCCCCGAGGAGGAGGCGATCCACATCGAGGGCAACCGCGACGAGGAGCCCGTCGCCTCGGCCGAGGGCGGGGAGTACGACTACAGTCGGGATGAGAAAGCCCCGGTGGAGTCGTTCACCTGGGCCGCGGAGCCGGAGGCGGCGGGGAAAGCTCCTGAGAAGTAGCCGGCGCCTTGGGCTTGCCTACAGATTGCCTACATCAGGGCGACGATGACCGACCCCCACAGCGCGAGGAGCACGTTGCCGATGGCGTAGGCGACACCGTACCCCAGCGTCGGAACCGGGCTCTTCGCCGTCTCCTGAATCGCCGCGAGCGCCGGCGTCGCCGTTCCGCCTCCGGCGCAGACGCCGAGCATCACGCCCGGTTGCATCTTGAAGACCCAGCGGCCGAGGCCGATTCCGATCAGGTGCGGCACGAGTGGCGGTGGCCAGGCCGGCGAGCAACAGGCTGACGCCGCTCGTCCGCAGGCCGGTCACGAAATCCGGTCCGGCATTCAGTCCGACGACCGCCACGAACCCGGCGAGCCCGAGCGACTCGAACACCCAGAGCGTAGGCGAAGGGATGCGGCCGAAGAAACGCGGCCACATGGACCGCAGCCAGCCGCAGACGAGACCGCCGAGCAGCACGCCGACGCTCAAGCTCAGACCGATCTCGATCGCCGGCCGAGCGGATGGCCGGAATGCCGATGAGCGCTCCCGCGACGATGCCGAGCGCGACGAGGACCATGTCCGTGACGTCGGTGGCCCGATCGGGAACGCCGAGCCAGCGCACTGCCGCCTCGACCCGCCGCGCCGGTCCCGACGAGCGTGAGCACGTCGCCGCGCTGCACGGTGGTCGCCGGAAAGATCGCGACCGGCGTGCCGGCGCGCATGATGCGCGCGGAGATAGACGCTCCGAAACGCTTCGTCGCCGGCAAGGTCCGCGAGCGTCCGCCCGTCGATCCCGGGGCGGGTCACGACGACGTCCAGAGACTTCGGCCGGGATGTCGAGCAGCTCCTGGTCGTCGACCTCGCGCAGACCCAGCTTCTGCTCGTCGAGGATCGGCACCATCAGCTCCCGCCGGCCGGTGATCGCAAGGGTGTCGCCCGCCTGCGACGATCGTCGTCCTCGTCAGGGTCGAGCATGTGGCCGCCGCGCCGCATGCGTTCGACGAACAGGCGCGTCCTGGGCCGCCAGCTCCTCGAGATCGCGAATGCGGCGGCCGATCAACGCGGATCCCGGCTGCACGGTGTAGGCGCGGATACTCGATGTCGCGCCGCGCCGTCGGACCCAGCCGTGCGGCCGCCCTCCATCTTCAGCTCGTACCGCCGGCATTCCTCCGCGAGATCGATGCCGCAGCAGGCGCGGCGCGAGCTGCGCCAGGAACCAGGCGGTGCCCACGACGCCGATGAGATAGGTGACGGCATAGGCGACGGCGACCCGGTTGGTCATCGCCGCGATCGGCGGCCGGCGACAAGGGCAGCCGTGCGATCGCGTCGCTCGCCGTGCCGATGGCCGCCGATTGGGTCATCGAGCCGGCGATCACGCCGGCGGCGGTGCCGGGGTCGTAGCCCAGGAGGCGGCTCATCGTGTACGCCACGGCAAGCCCGGCCGTGGCGACGATCGCTGCCAGCGCCGCCTGCTGAGCGCCATCGTTCTTGAGGCCGCGGAAGAATTGCGGCCCCGTCCGGAAGCCGGTGGAAAACAGGAACAGGAGGAGGAAGCACTGCTTCACTTCATCCGCCACCTCCACTCCCAACTGGCCGACCAGCACACCGGTCAGCAGCGTGCCCGGCACGGCCCCGAGCGTGAAGCTCCCCAGCCTCAGTTTGCCCAGCAGGTAGCCTATCCCGAGCACGAGGAAGAACGTGACCTCGGGATGATGGCGAAGCACGCCGGCGAGCGCATCTAGCATGGCAGCACCTTACGTGGAAGTGGGCACGGCGTGCGATGCTGCGGCTGCCGCCTGCGACGCCCGGAATGCCATCACGTAGGAACGCGCGACAGCCCTCACGGCACGGCCGATGTTCGTCGTAGACCTCGTCATCGAGGTTTGCGAACGACACCCGGACCGACCAGTCGGGCGCCTCGAAGCCGCCGCCGTTGAGCAGGACGATGCCGTGATCCTCTGCCAGCCGGAACACGATGTCGAGCGGGTGCACGTTCGCCTTGACCCAGGTGACGACGTCCTCGCCGCCGTACTTGCGCAGCCAGAATTCGAAATCGATCAGTCCGTAATACCCGTCGAACAACGGGTTGGGATCGATCTGGATCCCGAGCCCTTCGATCGTGGCCGTCACGCGTTTCTGTACGATGTCGATGCAGGCTTGCTGGTACACCTTCTTGTCGTCGTGGAGCTCGGCGAGCGAGAACAGCGCCATCATGACCTGCTGGGGCAGCGAGAGCCCCGCGGTGTGGTTCAACGCGACGTCGCGGCTGTCGGCGACGATGCGATCGATGAACCGGAACGTGCGCGGCTCGAGCGTGAGCGGTCCGTAGCGCTTGTCGAGGGCCTGCGCCACCGTCTCTGGATGCGCCGCAATGGTCCGGTCGAAAACGTTGTCCTCGTGCAGGGCGATGACGCCCAGACGCCATCCCGTGCAGCCGAAATACTTGCTGAACGAGTAGACGCCCAACGTGTTGTACGGGAACTCCCCGAGCAGAGAGCGAAATCCTGGAACGAACGTGCCATAGACGTCGTCGGTGAGCAGCATCAGATCCGGACGCTGCTGCAGGACCTGGCCGATGTTGCGGATGCTCTCGCCGCTCAGCGCGACGGCGTAGGGATTGCCAGGGTTGACGACGAAAAACGCTTTCACCGCCGGATCCAGCAGCGGCTTCAGGTCTTCGTCCGTGTATTGCCAGCGCTGCTCCTGCCTGGCGGGGATGAGGACCGTCTTCAGCCCGTAGTCCTCGAGGTGCGGCATCTCGAGATACGGCGTGAAGACCGGCGTGGCCACGGCAATCGTGTCGCCGGGGTTGAGCAGGCGGTTGGCTTTGAGCGATTTGAAGATGTAGCACATCGCCGCCGTGCCGCCCTCGACGGCGTACAGGTGGAACGTGCCGGACGGGCGCGGCTCGCCGCACATCGCCCACTGCAGATACTCGCGAACGATCTGCTCGTTGTGCACGAGCATGCGATCCGGGACGGGATAGTTGTCGCCGAGGATCGAATCGACCAGCTCGTGGACGAATGCGTCGGCGTCGAACCCGAATTTCTCAATGGCCCAGGGAATCACGGTCTGGAGGAACGCCGCGCCCGGCGTATCGAGCCGGGTTTTCACCCAGGCCGCGAGGCGCGCGGCCACACCCGGCGATCTGGGCATGCCGCCGACGCCCGGAAGATCCATCGTCCGCTGGCTTTCGGTGATCGCGAACTGCCCGAGCAGGAAGAACGCCGAACGGGGCTCGGTCGCGATCCAGTTGGGATTCCCGCGGCCGGCGTTCAAGTACGCAATTTGCGCGGCTTTCGCGCTCTTCGTCGCCACCTCCGATCAGGTCGTTCTTGATCTCGAACGGGCTCAGTCCCTCGTATTGGTGCAACGTCAAGGCGTCCATGCCGAATCTCCTGTGTCCCTGCGCCGTCTACCAGACCTCTCGCCCACCGCGAGGGTAGTGAGCGGCTCTGGAGTCGGACAATTGGACTTTGGTCCTAGCCAAGGGGTTCGGTAGCGTGGTTGTACCTCTCTTTGACTGATATCATTGCGCTTCATACCTTCGAGAGGCGATTCCATGTCCCGCATCCACCTCCTCCCCGACCACCTGGTGAGCCAGATCGCCGCCGGCGAGGTGGTGGAGCGCCCGGCGTCGGTGGTCAAGGAGCTGGTGGAGAACGCTCTGGACGCCGGGGCGGGGCTGGTGGAGATCCAGCTCGACGCGGGCGGCAAGGCGCGGATCGAGGTGGCGGACGACGGCTGGGCATGGGGCGCGACGACGCCCTCCTGGCCTTCGACCGCCATGCCACCAGCAAGATCGCCAGCTTCGAGGACCTGGAGCGGGTGGCCACCCTCGGCTTCCGCGGCGAGGCCCTGGCCACGCATCGCCGCCGTCTCCCGGGTCGAGCTGACCACGGCCGAGCAGCCGGGGGAGGGGCACCGGGTGGCGATCGAAGGAGGGCGGGTGCGGGTGGCCGAGCCGCATTCGCTGCCCAGCGGGCACGACGCTCGAGCGTGCGCTCGCTGTTCTTCAACGTCCCCGCCCGGCGGAAGTTCCTCAAGGCTCCCCAGACGGAGCTGCGCCGCTGCCTGGAGGTGGTGCAGGGATACGCCCTGGCGCGGCCGGACGTCCGTTTCCAGGTCTTCCATGAAGGGCGGGAGCTGCTGGACGCCCTGCCGGCTCCGGCGACGGCGGCGGGCTCGCGGGAGCGGATCGCGCCAGATCTTCGGCGCCGCGCTTCGCGGGTCAGCTCGCGGAGATCCCCGAGGGCCGGGGGAGCAGGCGGAGGCCGTCCGCGGGTTCGTGGGCACTCCGGAGACGGCGCGGGGTCGGCGCTACTTCGTCTACGTCGAACCGGCGGCTCGTCCGCGACCGGGCGGTGCTGCGCCAACTTCTATCGCGCCGTCCGCGACGAGTGGAAGGGCGAGGACTTTCCGGCCCTCTTCCTCTTCCTCGACGTGCCGCCGGAGGAGGTGGACGTCAACGTCCATCCCCAGAAGGCCGAGGTCCGCTTCCGCGATCCCGGCCTGCTCGACCGGATCTACGACGCCCTGCGCCGCGCCCTGGAGCGCGCCCGCGGCGAAGAGGCCGCTCCCCTCCGTCCGCCGGCTGCGGAGCCGTACGTCTCCTTCGCCTGGCAGGGATTGGGGGAGAGAACCCGTAGCTGGGATCAGCCTGCCATGTCAACGGAGCCCTCCTCACCTCCTGGACTCGTGGAACTGCCCGTGACGCCCACACGCTTTGCGACGCCCTCGTACGCGCCCGTCGAGAGGCCCATCGTCCCCCTCTCCGGCCGCCGGGGAGAGGTGCGGCCGTTCCGTCTCCTGGGTCAGTACAAGGGGACGCTGATCCTTCTCGAAGGGCCGGACGGCCTCTACCTGATCGACCAGCACGTGGCCCACGAGCGCATCCTCTACGAGCGCCTGCGCCGGTCCCTGGCCGCCGAGCGGCCGCCAGTGCAGCACCTCCTGACGCCCATCCTCCTCGACCTCGCCCCCGCCGAGCGCCTCCGCCTGCTGGAGCTCGCGCCCGGTCTCGAAGAGCACGGCTTCAGCGTCACCCCCCTCTCCGGGCAACACCCTGGCCCTCACCTCCGTGCCTGGAGTGCTCTCCGCCGACGCCGCCGAAGCCCTCCTGCGCAGACTCGCCGCGGACTCCGGCGACGGCGCCGGAGGTCCCGCCGATCTCTCGCGGCACATTCTGGAGTCTCTGGCCGCCAGCATGGCCTGCAAAGCCGCGGTGAAGATGCACCATCCCCTCTCCGCCCCCGAGATGGAAGCCCTCATGGCCGAGCTCTTCGCCGCTGAGCAACCCTACGCCTGCCCGCATGGGAGGCCGATCGTGCTACAGATGACGGATTCGGATTTGGAACGGCGGTTCGGGCGGCGGTAGGGCTCAGCCGTTCAGAGAGTCGGTACCAACTCGGCCTCGATGATTCGGCGGTCTCGGGTGATCAGCGTCGCACCGAAGACCCGGGCTGTCGCGACGAGAACACGGTCGGCCGGGTCGCGATGGAAAGAGTCGGGCAAGGCGGCGACTTCTGCTGCCACGGCGGGTGTGATCGGCAGCAGTCGGACCAGGGGCGGGGCTGCGGCCTGCTCGAGCCATTCCCGTAACGGCAGGTGCAGCTTGATGCGGCCCAAGCTGGCGAGGGTCGCGATCTCCCACAGGGTGATGTCCGACACCAGGAGCGGGTTTTCCTCATTGGCCTTCTCGAGGGCCTGTCTCTGCTCCGGGGAGAGACGAGAATTCTCGCCAAGCCACCAGAGCAGGATATGAGTGTCGAGCAGCGCTTTCACCGGCCTGGGTCGCTCTCCGCTTCCCAGTCGCCGGCCGGGAGCACGGGCTCGACGACATCTCCCAGGATCTCGACCGTCCCGAAGAGCGCATGTTGCGGATACTTGTGCTGGCCGAGCTCCGGCGGAACCAGGCGAGCCACCGGCCGGCCGCGCTTGAGAATCGTAATCGGCTCACCCGTCTGCTCGACCTCGTCAAGGATGGCCAGGCACTTGGCTTTGAACTCTGAGGCTCGGATGGAACGCATGTGACCATTTTAGGTGACCTGTTTGGAGAGGTCAAGCAAGCTTGTGTCATCAGTCCGGGCATTTCATGCCCGGGCGGCTTGCGGCATCGACATCGCTCCCACTGCTATCCTTCCCCCTGCATGGTTTTCGGCCGCCGCCCCTCCACCCCTCTCGAAGAGCGTCTCGGCTATCGCTTCAAGCGGCCTGACTTCCTGGAGCTTGCCCTGACTCACCGCTCGTGGGCCAATGAGCAGGGGAGCCCGGAGCATTATGAGCGGCTGGAGTTCCTGGGGGATTCGGTGCTCGGGCTGATCACCGCCGAGTGGCTCTATCTTCGCCATCCGGAGCTGCCGGAGGGGGAGCTGTCGAAGCTCAAGGCGCAGATCGTCAGCCGGCCGGCTCTGGCGCGGAATGCGGAGGAGATCGGGCTCGGGGGCGGCGCTCCGGATCGGCGTGGGGGAGGACCGCTCGGGCGGACGCACCAAGGCGTCGCTCCTCGCCGATTCCATGGAGGCCGTGTTCGGCGCCCTCTTCCTCGACGGCGGTCTGGAGGCGGCGCGCAGGATCATCGTGCCCATGCTGGAGATCGCCTTCGAGGAGCGGGCCACGCGCGCGGTGATGGATCCCAAGACCCAGCTTCAGGAGGTCTCCCAGGCCCTGGGCTGGGATCTGCCCGAGTACCGGCTCATCGGCTCCTCGGGGCCGGACCACAACAAGGTCTTCGTGGTGGAGTGCTGGCTGGCCGGGGAGAAGGCGGGCACCGGCGAGGGGCCGAGCAAGAAGGTGGCGGAGCAGCAGGCCGCGGCCGACGCCCTGGCAGGTCTTCCAGAGAAGTAGAGTACAATCCCGCCCCCATGAGCCAGCCGATATCCCCGACGTCTGTCACTTCGATTCGTGAGCTGTCCCAGCACGTCGGCCAGGAGGTCGAGCTGTCGGGATGGATCGACAACAAGCGCTCCAGCGGCAAGATCGCCTTCCTCCAGGTGCGGGCCACCGGCGGCGTGGTTCAGGCCGTGGCCGGCCGCAAGGATGTCTCCGAGGAGGCCTGGGCCGACATCGAGCGCGTCACCCAGGAGTCGACCGTCCGCGTGCGCGGCACCGTGAAGGAAGACAAGCGCTCGCCCATCGGCGTCGAGATCCAGGCCAACGGCTTTACGATCCTCTCCCTCACCCAGGACTATCCCGATCACTCCCAAGGAGCACGGCACGGCGTTCCTCATGGAGCACCGCCACCTCTGGCTGCGCTCCAGCCGGCAGCGCGCGGCCCTCAGGGTGCGGAGCGAGGTCGAGCAGGGGATCCGCGACTTCTTCTACGAGCGCGACTTCACGCTCATCGACTCGCCCATCCTCACTCCCGCCGCCTGCGAGGGGACCTCGACGCTCTTCGAGACCGACTACTTCGGCGACAAGGCGTACCTCTCCCAGTCCGGCCAGCTCTACCTGGAGCCGGCCGCCGCGGCCCTCGGCAAGGTCTACTGCTTCGGCCCCACCTTCCGCGCCGAGAAGTCCAAGACCCGGCGCCACCTGATGGAGTTCTGGATGGTGGAGCCCGAGGTGGCCTTCCTGGAATTCGAGGGGCTGTGCAGTCTGGCCGAGGAGTTCGTGGGCTATCTCGTGAGCCGCGTCCTCGACCGCTCGGGCGAGCAGCTCAAGATCCTGGAGCGGGACACCGCGAAGCTCGAGAACGTGGTGCCGCCCTTCCCGCGCATCACCTACACCGAGGCGGTCGAAGATCCTCAACGCGCAGGGGAACCCCATAAAGTGGGGGGACGACTTCGGCGGCGACGAGGAGACCATCCTCGCGAGCCAGTACGACCGGCCGGTCATGGTGACCAGTTCCCGGCGTCGTTCAAGGCCTTCTACATGCAGCCCGATCCGGAGAACCCGGAGGTGGTGCTCGGGCTCGACCTGCTGGCGCCGGAAGGGCTATGGCGAGATCATCGGCGGCAGCCAGAGGATCCACGACCACGACCTGCTGCTGTCGCGCATCCAGCAGCACGACCTGCCGGTCGAGGCGTTCCAGTGGTACCTCGACGTGCGCAAGTACGGCGCTTTCCCCCACAGCGGCTTCGGCATGGGCATCGAGCGCTTCGTGGCCTGGATGACGGGCCTGACCCATCTGCGGGAGACGATCCCGTACCCACGCATGCTCTACAGGATCTATCCGTAGTAGGATGCTGGAACGCTGAAACCAAGCCGACTCCTCACCTTGGCGTCGCTCGCGGCGCTGATCCTCATCTGGGGCACCACCTGGGCGGTGATCCGTGTGGGGCTGCGGGGCATTCCTCCCTTCACCGGAGTGGCCGTCCGCTTCGCCATTGCCGCGGCGGTGCTGCTCGCCCTGGCGCCGGCCTTCGGCGTCAAGCTGGGCCGCAGCCGGATCGAGCGGCGCCTCTGGCTGGCGAACGCGCTCCTGACCTTCGCCGTGCCCTACAGCGTCCTCTACTGGGCGGAGCAGTGGGTGCCCTCGGGGCTCTGCGCCGTCATCTTCGGCACCTTTCCGCTGCTCACCGCGCTCGCGGCTCACTTCGTCCTGCCGGCGGAGCGGCTGACCTGGCGGGGCGTGGTGGGGATCGTCCTGGGCTTCGCCGGCGTGGCCGTGATTTTCTCGGAGGATTTCCACGCCCTGGGAGGCAGTCAGGTGGCGAAAGCCGCGGCTGTGCTGCTGATCTCCCCGGTCAGCGCGGCGCTGGGCAACGTGACCGTGAAGCGCTGGGGCGGGGGCATCCATCCTCTTTCGACAGCGGCCGTGCCCATGGGGATCACGGCGCTGATCGCGGGAACGCTGGCGCTGCTGGTGGAATCCGGCCGGAGCGTCACCTTCAATGCGCCGTCGATCCTCTCCATCCTCTACCTGGCGCTGATCGGCTCGGCTTTTCCCTTCACCGTCTATTTCTGGCTGCTGCGGCACCAGTCGGCCACGAACCTGTCGATGATCAACTATGCGACGCCCGTCCTCGCCGTGATCGTGGGTAGCCTCTTCATGAGCGAGGCGTTCACGGTACGGATTCTCATCGGTTCGGCGTTGGTGCTGGTGGGCGTGGCGGTGGCGGTGGGGGGCGGGCGGCACAGAGCGGAGCAACGGGCTCTGGCGGAGGAGCCGAGCCCGTGACCCCGCCTCATTTCTAATTGCAGATTGAGCAGCCTGTTTCCGGGCAGTCGCACTCGCACTGGCATGTCCAGGGAGCCCAGTGCATCCCCCAGGGGCAGACCATCGGTTCGCAGCCCGAGGCCACAGCGGGCTGATTGACGCCCGCAGGCGACGCCAAAGCCAGAAGACCGAGGGCCAGCAGCAGGAGCAGAGCCTTACGAACGAGGCGGGGCGTGTTCGAGGTCATGTCTTCTCCTTTCTGAAGATCAGCGGACGCATGGTAGCGCTTATAGTACTTGCCACGCTAGGGCGGAGGCTATGGGGCTTGGGATAGGTGGGACGGTGATGAGCGGGCCCCCTGGGAGCGCCGGCGTCTCGCCGGCCTACTTACTCCGCTTTTAAAAGAAGCTAAGTAAGATGGCCGGCGGGACGCCAGCGGTCCCAGGGGGGGTGGTGGCTTAAGCGCAGGTGCCAAAATCTGTAGGCGCCTCACCTCGGACGCTCATGCAGGATGGTCCAGAGCGTGCCGAATCGATCCCGCAGTTGTGCAAACCGAGTGGCAAAGAACGTCTCCGCGATCGGCATACTGACCTCTCCACCTTCAGCCAGAGCCGCGTAGATCTTGTCTGCGGCTTCCGCGGAGTCGACGGCGAGGTAGAGATAAGAGCTGCGAATCGGTTTGAAGCGATCCGGCGGCACATCGTTTCCGATCAATTCGACACCCGCAACATTCATGCGGGCGTGAATCACGGCATCGGGGGAACCCTCTGGTGGTTTCGGAGCCTGGGGCGGCAAATCACTGGCCTTCAACATCATGGTGATCTGTCCTCCGAGATGCTGCTCATAGAAGCGGAACGCCTCTTCGCAGTTACCGCCGAAGTTGAGGTGGGTGTAGAGCTTCATGGTGCAGATCTCCTTAGAAGGTGTCCTGGCAAGTCGCAGCCGCGGCTGTTTCGCTTCCTCGGACATTGCCTAATATATCTGACGTCGCTACATTGGGGGGGCAACGGGATCGATCTCGGTGGGTCAACGCCCATAGGCGATCCCCGGGCGCGCGCTGGGGTAGTCTCTCCCCGGGACCCGCCCAGCGGGGGAAAGGAGCGGCACGATGACGCAGGCACCTGGGACCAACCTTCAGATCCGGCTCGCGGCCCGGCCCAAGGGGCTGCCGAAGGACAGTGACTTTCAGGTCACGGAGGAGCCCATCCCGCAGCCGGGAGAGGGGCAAGTGCTGGTGAGGAACCTCTTCCTCTCTCTCGATCCCGCGATGCGGGGGTGGATGAACGAGGGGCGGAGCTATGTGCCTCCCATCGGGATCGGCGAGCTGATGCGCGGCCTCACGATCGGCGAGGTGGTCGAGTCCCGCCATCCGGACTTTGCGCCGGGCGATGTCGTTTCGGGCGTTCTCGGGTGGCAGCACTACGGGGTAGCGCGTGGCAAGGATCTGCAGAAGATTCCTCCCGGGATTTCCCCGACCGTGGCGCTCGGTCCTCTGGGGATGACGGGGTTGACGGCGTACTTCGGGTTGCTGGAGGTGGGCCAGCTCAAGGCGGGGGAGACGGTGCTCGTCTCGGGCGCGGCCGGGGCGGTGGGGTCGATCGCGGGGCAGATCGCGAAGATCCAGGGCTGCCGTGCGGTGGGCATCGCGGGTACGGACGAGAAGTGCCGCTGGATCACCGAGGAGCTGGGCTTTGATGAGGCGATCAATTACAAGACGGCGAAGGATCTCCACGAGGAGATCCGGCGCGCCTGTCCCCAGGGGATCGACGTCTTCTTCGACAACGTGGGCGGCGACGTCCTGGACACGGCCCTGCGCAGCCTCGCCCTCCATGCCCGGGTGGTGATCTGCGGCGCCATCTCCCAGTACAACGCCACGGGGCCGATGAAGGGGCCGAGCCACTACATGGCGCTCCTCGTCCAGCGCGCGCGGATGCAGGGCTTCGTGGTGTTCGACTACCAGTCGCGCTACGCCGAAGCCCAGGCCCAGCTCGGCCGCTGGCTCGCGGAGGGGAAGCTCCACTATCGCGAGGACGTGGTGGAGGGCCTGGAGAACGCTCCGCGCGCCTTGCTGCGGCTGTTCGACGGCAGCAACACGGGCAAGCTGGTGGTGAAGCTCTAATCCGCCCGCGCCACGCGCAGGCCCAGGTGCTTTTCGAAGGGCTCGTAGCCGGGGGCGGAGTGGAGGAGCTCGAAGCCCTGGTCGATGCAGAAGGTGGCGATGCGGCACTCCGCTGTGCGCACGGGGATGCCGCGGGCGCGGAGGGTGTGGTAGTTGACGCTGCACTTCAGGGCGAGGTCGAAGCCGCGGAGCTCCACCAGCCAGAACCGGAGCAGGGCCTCCCGCGCCTGCCGGCGGTGCGCCTCGTCCGGCAGGCCGTGGAGCACCTCGGTCAGCACCACGTCCGCCACCACCAGGGGAGACTGGCCGAGGAGCGAGTCCAGGTGGTCCGCGGCCGGGGAGGGCGTGCCCGTGAAGTAATCGATCCACGCCGAGGAATCAACGAGGACCTGCATCGCGCTCCTCCCGGATTTCGTCAAGATCCCCCTGCCAGGCCAGCTTGCCCCGTAGCGACCGCACCTGCGCCTGCTCATGGAGCCGCACGAAGAGGCGCAACGCCTCCTCGACCAGCCCCTTCTTGGTGCGGTTGCCAGACAGGCTCCACGCCTCGTTGAACAGCTTGTCGTCGAGCTCCAGACTGGTGAACATGGTCTCCTCCTTACCGTGAATGATCGCGGGACGCTCCGGCCGCCTTCGCTGCCTATACTGCCGCGGGGAAATTATATACGAAGAGCCGCGGGATTGTGGGGAAGGGTAGGTACCTATATGAACTTGCCGCCGCAGTATACGGGAGGGCTCCTGGGATCCGTCGGGAACCCGTCCGTCCATATAGTTTCTCCGGCCCACCATATAGAAAAGCCTCCGCGGGACGCTTTGCGGAGGATCGGGAGAGTCCAGGGAGGCTGAAAGTATATATCCCGCTGGAGATTCTATATGGGTAGGAGGCCCGCGAGCGGCTCGTGGAGGAGTTTCTATATAGTACGGCAGAGGGGATATATATTGAGGGCTCGTGCGAGGGCCGGCCGGCCGAGTTTCTATATGGCGGCGCCGGCGGAGTATATGGGCGAGGGGCTCCCAGGTCCTCCTCTTGTCCTCCCTTCCACCCTCGGCTATCCTTTCCTCGGGCGAAGCCTCACGCCTGACCCTCTGACCGGTGCCTGCGCCGCCCGGCGAACGCGAGGGTAAAGGGGATGGATGTCCTCGAGGACGAAGCGTCATCCCTGGACCCGCTTCTCACGGCGAGAGGTGGGGAAGCGCAGGTTCCCTGTCTCTGACGCCGGGAAGAGGAGTCGACGATGACGCAGCACAAGCATCTGAAGCAACTCGTTCGCGCCCGCATGGAGAAGACGGGCGAGAGTTATAGCGCGGCACGGCGCCAGGTCGTCCACCAGGTCCCGCAGGTCGTCTCCACCCAAGTCCAGCCCAGCCCTCCCCAGCATTTCCCGGGCATCGTGCCGGCCGCGGCCGGGCTGCGGGTGTTGTTCGCTCACGCCGGAGTCGGCCCTTTGAGCGAGCCCATGGTGTTCGGCATGGCCGGCGGCATCGGCGCCGGGGTGTTCGCCATGCGCTACGAGAAGGAGGATTTCTCGAGCTTCTACATCGCCGGCCTGCATCTCTGGCAGGACAACGTGGCCTACACGAAGCAGGCCTGCGAGCGGGTGGGGCTCGAGCCCGTGCTCCAGGAGTCGAGCGGCGGCAAGAGCGCGGAGAAGCAGTTGCTGGCGGCGCTCGATGCGGGGCCGGTCCTCGCCTGGGTGGACATGGCCCATCTGCCCCATCGCGCTCTGCCCCAGGCGTTCAGCGGCATGGGCTATCACCTCATCACGGTCTACGACGCGGACCCCGCGGCGGGGATCGCGCACATCGGCGACCTGGCGGACGATCCCATCGAGATTCCCCTCGCCGCTCTCGCCGAGGCGCGGGGGCGCATCAAGTCGCAGAAGCACCGGCTCCTCGCCGTGAAGGGGCCGGCCCGGCCGCTCGATCTCCGGTTTGACCTCCGTAAAGCGGTCTACGACGGGCTCCGCGCCTGCCATCAGGCGTTGACCTCGCCGAAGATGAAGAATTTCAGTCTCGAAGCCTTCAAGGGCTGGGCCGAGCGCATCCATGGATCGACCGGCAAGGAGAGCTGGGACGTCATGTTCCCGCCCGGACCGCACCTCTGGCGCGGGCTCACCTCCATCTACGACTACACCGAGCACTACGGCACCGGGGGCGGTCTCCTGCGGCCCCTGTTCGCGGAGTTCCTCGCCGAGGCCGCCGAGGCCTTGGGCGAGCCCGCTCTGCGCTCATTGAGCGAACGGTACGCGGATCTGGGCCGCGGCTGGAGCGAGCTGGCCGACGCGGCACTGCCGAGCGGAGTGCCGATGTTCCGGCAGGCGAAGGAGCTCTCCACGGCCCGGTCCGAGCTCATGCTGAGCGGCGGCGATCCGGAGGAGATCCGAAGCCTGTGGTCCCGTCTCGGCGAGCTGGGACGCCAGGCCGGGGAGTGCTTCCCCCTCACCGTGGCGCAGGCCGAAGGGCTGCGCCGGGATCTCAAGGCACGGATCGAGAAGCTCTATGAAGGGGAGGTGGCGGCGCTGCGGGAGGTGGGGGCGGCAGCGAATAGATAACGAGACACCCCACCGGCACCTCGAAGCGTTGCCCGTCCCGCACCAGCGTCCACGGTCCTGGCTGGTTCGCCGGAGCGAGCAGCCGGGCCGTGGGCGTTCCTGCGGGGAGGCCCGAGACGGGCTCGAGGAGGAAGGCCCAGTCGCCGGAGAGGAGGAGGAGACGGCCGCCGATCCTCCAGACGGCCGACTCGATCTGAATCCGGTCGCCCTTCTCCAGCTCCTCGGGCATGGGCGGTCGCCGCGGCAGGCGGATCCGCGACTGACCCCAGATCCTGAAGAATCGCCGGGACAGCCGCTGGAGCCATCGTCTGCCGGGAAAGCTCATGCGGTCTCTCCTCCCTGCCGCATGCGGGCCAGTCGATCCTCCACGGCGTCGGCCACGGCGTCGGCTTCGAAGCGGCGGCGGACGTCCTCGCCTGAGAGCTCGTCGTCGATCTTCTGATAGTTGCGCTCGGTGGCGGCTTCCTCCTCGACGCGGGCGCTGATGCGCTCGAACTCGCCGTGCAGGTTGTGGCCCGCGACGCAGGAGAGGAAGCCGCCGATGGCCTTCCGGGCTTCGACCTGGCGCATCTGGGCCTGGAGGAGCTGGAGGCGGCTCTTGGCCTCGTCGCAGCGCTGCTGCATGCGGGCGATGGACTGGCGGACCTCCTCGGTCTCCTTGGACTGGCGGTCGAGCTGCTGGGCGAGCTTGTCGCGTTGGCGCTCGGCGAGCTCGAGGCGGCGCAGGGCCTCGCGGGCCCCGGCCTCGTCTCCCTTGGCCAGGGCCCGCTCGGCGGCGCGCTGCCATTCGGCGGCGTCCTTGGTGTGGAAGGCGATCTGGGCCCGGAGCCGGTCCTCGTTGGCCATGGCCCGGGCGATGGCCCGCTTGGCGGCGTCGAGCTCCTCGTCCATCTCGATCACGACCTGGTGCAAGCTCCGCTCCGGGTCTTCGACCGCGTCGATCAGGGCGTTGAGGCGTCCCTTCATCATCAGGTTCAGGCGGTAGAGAATTCTCATGGTCGGTCTCCTCAAAAAAAGGTTTTCAATCGCTCAGCTCCAGCTTTCGAGCTCGCGACCGAAGACGCGGATCTGTTGCAGCACGCCCTCGCGCTGGTATTCGAGCCAGGCGGCGACGGCCATCAGCGCCAGGCCGAAGGCGATCCCCAGGACCCAGAGCAGCATGGGAGTCGTGGTGTGGAGGAGGAACACGATGAAGCCGAGGTCGACGAGCAGGGCGGCCGTCGAGACCGTGAGCAGCGACCGGCTGCGCAGGCTGAAGGAGGCGGAGCCGAAGGCCACGGTCATCACCAGCAGGGCCGCCAGCCAGGCCCAGGAGATCTGGTTGGAGAGGGCCACGATGGGCGTGGCGTAGACGCAGGCGGCACCGGCCGCGGCGAGGTGCCGGCTCCACGTGGGGCCGAGCTCGGCGCGCAGCAGCCAGGCGAGACCCAGGAGGGCGAAGCCCGGCGCCAGGGTGTAGAACTCGTGGCCGAGGCCCGCGATGCCGATCACCAGGAAGAGCGTCATGCCCAGGAAGCCGGCCGCGGCGAGCGAGGGGAAGATCCGCTTCGGCTCCCGCGACGCCACCACCGTGTAGAAGAGGCTGACGAGGAAGGCGGGGAGAGCCCAGATCCAGGCGACTCCGAACGCGGCCCCGGCCAGCCGGTCGAGGGCCAGGACGCCGGCCAGGATGGGCAGGGCGAGGCCGATGCGGCGGCAGACGCCGGCGAAGGCCGGGCCGCGCTCGGCGCGGGCGAGCCAGGCGCCCAGGGCATACTCGGCAACGCCGAGGACGAGCAGGAGGTAGGGAGCGTAGGCGCTGCCCAGGTGCAGCCAGCCGGCGGTGAAGCCGTGGAGCACGGCGAGGCCGGCCCAGGCGTGGGCCCACCAGCCATTCAGGGACTCGCGCTGGCGCCGGGCGTCGAGCACGGCGAGGGTGAGCCAGCCCGCGGCCACGGCGATCAGGGCCGCGTTCGCCCAGAGCAGATAGTGGGGCTCGAAGAGGAAGGAGGCGATGAATCCCTGGGCCGTGCCCGCTTCGAGGGCCAGAGTCCAGGCCCACAGGTCACGGTCCTTGGCGAGCAGCGTCCGGACCATGGCGCTCCAGGCAAAAGCGAACAGGGCGAGCCAGGGGAGCAGGGCGAAGCGATGGGAGAGGAGCGCCAGGGGGAGCCAGGTCTCGACGCCGCCATCCTGGATCAGCACGGCGAGTTGGAGCAGGGGGAGCAGGGCCAGGAGGGCAGGCAGGGCCATGCGACGGTCGAGATCCACCAATCCATAGATCTCCCGGCGGGTGATCAGCTCCACTCCCACGACGACGAGGGCGAGGGCCAGGGCCGGCACACCGGCGAAGAGCAGGCAGGCGGCCACGGCCACCAGACGCCAGAACCGCTGCAGGCCGCTCAGGGAGACGGCGAGGAGGGCGGAGAATTCGTCCGCTTCCAGATCGTAATGACGGGCCATGAGGCGGCCGGGAGCGCGCCGCGAGGCCACGATCAGCAGGCTGAGAACGAGGCCGGCGATCGCCAGTCCCGCCACCAGAGTCGTGGTCCAGGAGAGGCCGGGAATCAGACCCAGGATCTGGAACGGGACCCAGGCCACGAGGGCGGCCAGACCGAAGTCGAGGCCTTCGTGCCGTTCGCTCGCCACGCCGTCCCGCACCAGGGCGAGGCCCAGGAGGAGAAGGATCACGGGCTCGATCGTCAGCTCGACTCAAGGGCGGCGTGGCCCAGCCAGAGGAGGCCCAGCGCGGCGTGCAGGAAGGCGAGCACGCGGACGCTGCCGTGGAGACTCGGGATCGAGCCGGCCGTCGCCGGAGGTCTCACGGGCCAGGAGCCAGGCGAGGACGAACAGGGCCTGGGTGAGGAGCGCCGTTAAGCCCGTGACGTGGCCGCCCTGCGCCTGGATCAGAGCGAAGTGAGCGCCGAAGGAGAGCATCACACCGCCGACTCCGAAGGCGAAGCGGCTGCTGTACGCGATAGCCGGCCGTCATCCAGATGGCGCCCACCAGCAGGAGGTCGATGCCGCCGAGGGAGCGGGCGCCGCCGAAGGCCATCTCGAAGGCCGTGAGCATGGCCAGAAAGGCCCCGATGGCGGCGGCCGGAGCGAGGAGGACTCGGCGGGCCCACGTCGTGGACGCGCCGGTGATCCGCGCGAGGCCAGGCTCCAGGAAGCGGCTGGCCAGCGACCAGGACGAGAGTGGCGAGACCCGTGGCGCAGGCGGAGGGCAGAGCCTGGTCGAACGGAGCCGCGACCAGGGCGGCCAGCGCGAAAGGTGCCACGGCCACGACCTCGATGCGCCGGAAGAGCGGCAATCCGGCCACCACGACGGCGAGGATTGCGGCCACCAGGGGAGCTGAGCCCTGAGCGCCCAGGGTCCCGAAGACGATGGCGAGGAGCACGATCGTGATCAGCACGCCGTGCGTCCTGCGCAGCCGCTCGGGCGTCTCCTGCCGGTTGAGGAGGGCGGCGAGGAGGATCAGGACGGTGCTGAAGCCGAGAAATCCCCAGCCCCTGAGCACCCCGCCGTCGGGGGAGACGCGTAGCAGGTCGGCGCTCCCGGTTGCGACGTTGTGGGCGAGGTGGGGCGCCAGGGCCGGGCAGAGACCCCAGGCGGCTGCGGCGAGGAGAGTCCCGAGCACGTGGACCGGGACGTGGCCATACCGCACGCTCCATCGCAGGCAGAGGATGGCGCCCAGGAAGGCCACGACGGGCAGGCAGCGGCCGGTACCGTCGAAAAGCGACAGGGGGACGGCGGCCACGGTGAGGGAGAAGCCGAAGGCGAGGAGCGCCAGGGATCGCCGGGGCCACCGCTCGGGGGCCTTGCCTAGTGAACGGCTCAGAGCCTGGTAGTACTCCTCACCCGTGCCGGCGAGGACGATGCCCATCACAGCCATTGGCAGGGCCAGGAAGCTGGAGTGGAGATTGAGGAGGATCAGGCCGCCGAGGTAGAGGAGGCCCAGCAGGAGGAACGGTATGAAATGGACGGGGCGGTCCTTGCCGTCGAGCCGGTCGCGATGGAAGAGAGCCCGGTTGGCCTCGCGGCTGCCGAGGTGGAGAAGCGCGCCGAGGAGGAGGGCCGCCGCGGTGTAGACGGCGTTGGGATGGGCCGGCCACCGCGCCCCCAGCCAGGGGAGCACGGGCTGGGCCGCCAGCAGGCCGCCGAGAGCCGCGGGATAGATCCAGCCCCGGTAGCGCAGCACCGATCGCATCACGTTCACCGCCGCTCCCAGGAGAGCGGCAGCGCCGGCGCCGAACGCCAGCCATCCCGAAGGGGTTGCCAAGAGCTTGAGATAGGCCGCGCCCCACGCCAGCACCGGCACCAGGCTCGTGAACAGGAAGAGGAGCGCCGAGCCTGCATAGGGCAGATGGAGCCGCCGGCGGGTGATGGATCCCAGAGCGAAGATCGCCAGCGCTCCGGCCACCAGGATCAGGAACTGGAGCGGCACCGGGATCGCCGCCCATTGGGATTGCACCAGCCGGTAGATCGAGACCCCCGTGACCAGGGCCCCCGCGAGAAGCAGCCAGCGGATGCCCCGAGCCGAGCGCAGGCCGCGGTCGGATTGGAGTTGAGCCTGAGGCGGATCGAAGCTCGCATCGGACAACGTGGTGTCGTTCATTTTCATCTCCCTCCTTGCGTTCGAAGCCAGGGAAGGGCAAGGCGGGTGCCACGGAGGGCGGGGGTTTGTTTTCAAAGGTTTACGGGATCGGGGTGCAGTACGGGGACTGCGGTGTGGATGGGGGTGGGTGCAGTCGGAAGGCTGCACCCCAGGGAAAAGCCGCTACACTGAACCCCACCCGTGCGCCAGGACCTCCTCCTCTTCGCCCACCTGCTGCTGTTCGTCACCGGCATGGTGCTGTATGGCTTCCTGGCCCGCGAGCTGTTCCGGCATCCCCGGGTTCTCGCGGGGTGGCCGATGCGCGGGGTGGTGGTGTGTCTGACGATCTGGTACGCCGGATGCTTCCTGGACCTGCTCATGGCCATCCTCGTGCCCGCGAGCTTCGAGCTCGGGCGGGCGGCCACGACGCTGGACCTGCTGCGGGGGAGCGCGTGGCTGCTGAGCTTCCCGTTCCTCACCCATGGCCTCTGGCGCCTCTTGGGGGACGTGGGATCGCGGCCGAGCCGGGCCTGGTTGGTGCCGGGATACGCCACCCTCCTCGCGTTCGTGCCCGCGGCCTCCCGCTCCTGGCAGGCGGCGGACGTGCTGCTGGTGGATCTGGCGCGGAGCATCTACCCCTGGGTCATCCTCCACGTGGCCCTGTCCTCGGCGTGCAGCGCCTGGCTGGTGGTGCGGTGGCGCCGGGTCTGGCCCGAGGACGTCCGCTTCGCCCAGTTCCTGCGCTGGCTGCTGGTGGGGCTCGCCGTGATGGTGGTGCTCATCGCCTCCGGCGTGGTGCTGGAGCCGGGAGGGAGGGGAGCGGCGAGGGGAGAGCGGGGCTGGGGCGATCCCCTCTGGCGGCTGGCGGTCGAGTCCTCGGGGCTGGTGCTGGGCGCGACCTTCCTCTACTTCGTCCAGAGATACAACCTGCTGCGTCTTTCGCTCTCCTACCGCACCCTGCGCCACTTCGCGGGCCTGTTGGCGCTCGTGGGGCTGGTGCTTTTCGTAGGCTCGGCCGTGGGCGCCGGGGGCACGGACGAGCTGCGCCGGGCCGTGGCCTGGGGGCTGCTGGTGGCCCTGATCGCCGTGGTCCTCTATACCCCCCTCCAGCACGCGGCCCTGCGGCGCTTCGTGTGGCTGCGCCGGCTCCTGGGCGTCAGCATCAAGGCCGAGGAGATGGAGGGCTTCACCCGCGCCCTCCAGTCCTTCGATCTCACCGAAGAAGCCATGCGGGACCTCGCGGCGCGGGAGATCGGCCAGTGGCTGGTCACCCGGGCGCGGTTCCTGTCCCCGGCCGAAGCGACCGAGGAGGCCCTGCTCTGGGACTACTTCGCGGACCCGGAGGCGCGGGCCTTCAATCGCATCGACGCTCCCACGGCCGAGCTGGCGGACCTGCTCCAGCGCGCCGAGCTCCAGGCCGCGTTCCCCCTGCGGGTGGCCGGCGAGCTGGCCGGAGTGCTGGTGGTGGAGATCAGCCCCGCGGCGGGCGGCTACCAGGAGGGGGACATGGAGACGGTGCAGCTCGTGCTGCGCCAGCTCGCCGCCACCCTGGAGGTGAGGAAGCTGGTGGAGGCCCGCCTCGCGACCGAGCGACGCTTGGCCGAGCGCGAGCGGCTGAGCCTGCTGGGCATGGTGGCGGCCTCCCTGGCCCACGAGCTCAAGAATCCGCTCTCGGCCATGAAGGCCCTGGCCCAGACCGTCCACGAGGAGCTGGCAACCGCGGCTCCGGGGAGCGATCAGGCCCAGGACCTGGGGCTCATCGTCGAGCAGATCGACCGCCTCCACGGTGTGGCCCGCGAGATCCTGGACTTCGCCCGTACGCCGGAAGGGGGAGAGGAGGGCGTCGATCTCTCGGCTCTCCTCCGCGGCACCCTCTACGTGCTGGATCACCAGGCGCGGCGAAGGGGGATCGAGCTCGATGCCACGGGTGTCGCCGAGGTGGGTCGCGTCGGGGGCACGGCCGCCAGTTGGCAGACCGTTCTCTTCAACCTCCTCCTCAATGCCTCCCAGCACGCGCCCGCGGGCTCCCGGGTGGGCGTGAGCCTGGAGCGGAACGGGGGAGGAGTCGTCTTCGCCACGGAGAACGCCGGCCCGGCCATCCCCGAAGGAATCGCGGAGCGCCTCTTCGAGCCCTTCGTGAGCGAGACCGAGGGGGGCACGGGCCTCGGCCTCGCCCTGGTGGCGCAGCGGGTGCGCGAGCTGGGGGGTACGATCGAGGTGAGGAACGAGCCGGGGAGGATTGAGTTTCGGGTGCGAGTGGAGGAGCTGCCAAGGAGAAGCCTGTGAAGAAACCCCTCATCATCGTCTGCGACGACGAGCCCGTGGCCCGGCGGGGGGCGGTGCGGGCCCTGGGGACCGAGGCCCACGACTTCGTGGAGTGCGGCGACGGCCGGGCGTGCCTGGAGGTCCTGGGCCGGCCCCGCCATGGGGTGGATCTCGTGCTCCTCGACCTGCGCATGCCGGGGATGGACGGCATGACCACTCTCGCGCACCTCACGGCCCTCTCCTCGCCGCCCCCGGTCGTGGTGGTGACGGCGGACTCGACCCTGCGCACCGCCATCGACGCCGTGAAGGCGGGCGCCGTGGACTACCTCTCCAAACCCTATGAGATCGACGAGCTGCGCTTCGTGGTGGAGAAGACCCTCGAATCCGCGCGCCTGGCGGCCGAGAACCGGCGCCTCAAGGAGGAGGTCAAGCGCCTGGGGGGATCGCGGGCGCTGCTCGGCGAATCTCCCGCCATGCGGCAGGCGCTGGACGCCGTCGAGCGGGTGGCCCCGGCGTCGGCTTCGGTGCTGATCCGGGGCGAGTCGGGCACGGGCAAGGAGCTGGTGGCGCGGCGCGATCCACGACCTCTCGCGAGCGCGCCCGGGGCCCGTTCGTGGCCGTCAACTGCGCGGCCATCCCCGACACGCTGGTGGAGAGCGAGCTCTTCGGCCACCGGCGCGGCGCCTTCACCGGGGCGGACCGCGACCGTCCGGGCAAGTTCCGGCAGGCGGACGGCGGCACCCTGTTCCTGGACGAGATCGGCGACATGGCGCTCGCGGCCCAGGCCAAGCTCCTCCGCGTCCTCCAGGAGGGGACGGTCGAGCCCCTCGGCGGCGGCGAGCCCGTGCCGGTCGACGTCCGCGTCCTGGCCGCCACCCACCGGGACCTGAAGGCGCTCTGCGCCGAGGGCACGCTTCCGGGAGGACCTCCTGTTCCGGCTGCGGGTGGTGGAGATCGAGCTGCCGCCGCTGCGGGCACGGGAGCGGGGACGTCCTCCTCCTGGCCCGCCACTTCCTGGCCTCCGCACGCGCCCCTCTCACCCTGTCCCCGAAGCCGAGCGATGCCCTCCTGCGCCTACGCCTGGCCGGGCAACGTCCGCGAGCTGGCCAACGCCATCGAGAGGGCCACCATCTTCTGCCGCGACGGCGTGGTGAGGCCGGGAGACCTGCCGCGGGAGGTCGGGGGAGCGGAGGGCGAAGGAAGGGCCTTCCCCGGTCTCCTCGCCTGGGATCCGGAGGACGACTTCGCCACCGCCAAGAAGAAGGTCGTCGATCGTTTCGAAAGGGAGATGATCACCGCCGCCCTGAGCGAAGCCGGCGGCAACATCTCCCAGGCCGCCCGCCGGCTGGGCCTCCACCGGCAGAACCTGCAGCAGAAGCTGCACGAGCTGGGGATCTCGGCGGAGGGGTTCCGGGAGGGGTGAAGGGGCGACGAATCCCCCCTTTCCTCCGTATGCTCTCCATACCATGACCGAGCAGATCCGCGATCCCGAGCTCGACCAACTCGTCCGCGAGCTGAACCGCCGCTCCGAAGAGGAGAGCGCCGGCTTCGAGGCTCACGAGGAGGCCGTCCAATTTTCTTCCGAGCGGCCGCTGGTGTTGCGGCGGCCGGAGCAGGCCCTGGTCAACGAGGGGGAGTCCCTCAACCGGTTCCTCGTCGAGCTGGTGCAGCGCAAGGCGAGCGACCTTCTGCTCATCGCCGGGCTGCCGCCCGTGCTCCGCATCAACGGCCGGCTCACCCGCATGGAGGAGGTCCCATCCCTGGAAGGCGAGGAGGTGGGGCGGCTGTTCGTGGGCCATCTCGGGGGTAAGGAGCGGCAGGACCTGGAGGAGCGGGGTGCTACGGACTTCACCTTGAGCCTCGGCCGCGGCGCTTCCCTGGATGCCTCTGCGAATGGCGACACAGCGGCCTGGCGCTTCCGGGTCAACCTCCACCGCCAGCGGGGGGAGCCGGCGGCGGCCATCCGCGCCCTGCCGTCGGAGATCCCCTCGCTTGCGAGCCTCAACCTGCCGCCGGTGCTTGGCCGAGCTGATCAAGCCCAGCCGGGGCCTCATCCTCGTCTGCGGCCCCACGGGCTCGGGCAAGTCCTCGACGCTCGCCGCCCTGGTGGGGGAGATCAACCGCACCCGCACCAGCCACATCATCACCATCGAAGATCCCATCGAATACGAGCACCGCTCCATCCGCTCGGTCATCGAGCACGTGGAAGTAGGGCGCGACGCCCGCTCCTTCCACGAGGCGTTGCGGGCCTCGCTGCGCCAGGATCCGGACGTCATCCTGGTGGGGGAGATGCGTGATCTCGAAACGGTGGCGACGGCGCTCACCGCGGCGGAGACGGGCCACCTCGTGCTCTCGACCCTCCACACCAACGACGCCCAGCAGGCCGTGCACCGGGTGGTGGACGTGTTCCCGCCCGTCCAGCAGTCGCAGATCCGCCACCAGCTCGCCCTCTCCCTCCACGCCATCGTCGTGCAGCAGCTCGTGCCGCGGGCCGATGGGAAAGGCCGCGTGCCCGCCATCGAGCTGCTCCTCGCCAACTACCCGGTGCGCCACCACATCAGAAGCGACGCCCTGCAGAAGCTCTACAACGAGATCGCCCTCGGCAAGCGGCAGGGGATGATCGCCCTCGAGGAGTCGCTCGCCCAGCTCGTCCAGCGCGGGTCCATCACCGACGAGGAAGCGCGGATGCGCGCCAGCCACCCGGAGGCGCTGGAGGCCATGCTCCGGGTCTGAACGGGCCGTCACAGCGATGTGACGACGGTTGGCAACGGTTTCGTATATTGTACGCAGGAACGCCAGCCGAAAGGTGGGGGGCTGCCATGCGACCGATCACAGCCAGCGACCTCATGACGCCAGGGGTGCTCACGGTCCAGGACGACATGACCGTGCGGGAGCTGGCGGGCTTCCTGATGGAGAACGAGATCAGCGGCGCGCCCGTGGCCGACGTCCAGGGCCGGCTGGTGGGCGTCGTCTCCCTGACCGACATCGCGGCCCTGGCCTCGGGCGAGAGCCGGAGCCCCGGCGAGGACGGCTCCAGCTTCTTCGGCCGCGACTGGGAGGACGACGGGCTCGACGAAGAAGACGTGGAGGACCTGCCGCTCGACGGCGCGCGCGTGGCCGACATCATGAACCCCAAGATCTACTCCGTGCGCGAGGACGCCACGGTGCCCGAGATCGCCTCCCTGATGCTCAACGGCCACCTCCACCGCCTCCTCGTCACCCGCGAGGACCGCGCCGTGGGCATCATCACCACCTCCGACCTGCTGGGTCTGCTGGTCGGGGAAGACTGAGCCATCCGGGGCTGATTCGTCCGGGAAGTGGTGCCAGGGATCTCCGCGGTGGGTGAGAGGACTGCCTTGCGAGGTGGCGTCGTCAGCCTGCTTCTCACCCCTCAGCCCAGATATCTCCTGATGTCCAGCGCGCCGTGGAAAACGCCGAGAATATCGACGTTTCCTTTCTCTTTGACTAGGTAGGCGATTCGGTAATGACCATAAAGGATAATTCTTATGTTGCTATCTGGTTGGTCGTGGTAGCGATAGCCTCTCTCCGGGAATCGTGAAAGGCTCTCGGCTTTTTCATAGATGCCCTGAACTGTGCGAAGTGCAGCCGCAGGATTATCCGCGGCGATGTAATCGTGGATCTCACGGAGCCAACGCTCCGCTTCTCGTGTCCACCTTATTTTGCCCATGAAGAGATTCTCTGGCCCATCTCTTCATGGCTGATTGCCCGATCCTTCTGCGAATCCTCAAGGCCGCGCTCGATCATGCGGGCTAGAGCCAACTCTCGCAGGATCTCGTCAAAAGCGCTGTCGTCCGGTTGACCATGGACGATCTTCAAGACTCGGTCCTTGGCTGTTTCCCTGATGATCGTCATGACGGCTCCTTTCGTGGTGATCACCCGCCGCGGATCAGAGTAGCGACCCGCTCGGGGAGCGTCAAGATTCAGCCACCACCCGGCATCTCCCCCACATACGCCGCCCGGGGACGGATCAGCTTCCCAACAGCGTACTGCTCGAGCGCGTGGCCGATCCAGCCGATCGTCCGGCCGAGGGCGAAGAGGGCGAGCGGGGTCTTTTCCGGAAGATCCAAGGCCCGGGCCAGGGCCATGAGGCCGAGGTCGATCGTGGGGTGCTCGCGGAGGAGCTCGCGGCCGGCTTCGGCGAGGGCCAGGGCGCATTCCACGGCGGGGGAGCTCGGGGCCACTTCGGCGGCGATCTCGAGGAGAGCGGCGCCGCGGGGATCCCCTTGCGGGTAGAGGGGCTGGCCGAAGCCGGAGATCTCTTCGCCGCGCCGCAGGCGATCCGCCAGGACCCTTCGGGCTCCCGCGGCTGATCCCGCTTCCCGGAACAGCGCTTCCACCCTCTCGGTGTGGCCGCCGTGGCGGGCTCCCTTGAGAGCGGCGAGGCCGGCGGCGACCACGTCGTAGGGGGAGGAGGACGCCGAGGCCACGCAGCGGGCCGTGAAGGCCGAGACGTTCAATTCATGATCCGCGGAGAGGACGAGGGCCGAGGTGATCGGTCCCACCGCTTCGGGACGGTCCGGGGCCCAGCCGGCTTGGAGGGTGGCGGCGACGTTGGAGGCGATCTTGCCCGCGGCACCCCCGGCAACTCCGGCCAGGAGGCGGAGGATGCGCGCGCCCGTGGCGACCACGGCCGCGGGCCGCAGGTCCCAGCCCGCGGGGTCCGCCGCTCCCGCCAGGGGGAGCGCCACCTGGCAGCGCTCCACGGGGGAGAGATCCCCGCCGAGGATCAATCCCGTCCAGGACGGCAGGTCCGGCGGGTCGCCCGAGAAGATCTCTCCGGCCGCGGCGGGATCGCCCGTCCAGATCAGCGCCGCCACCTCCTCGACGGTGGCGCTGCGGGCGAGGGCGATCACGTCCCGTCCCCGGTAGTAGAGCCGCCCGTCCTGCACCAGGGTGATGGCCGACTCCAGCACCGGGGCACCCCAGGAGAGGGCCTTGGGCGCGGCCTTGTCCGGGTCCCGGCGCAGCTCCTTCTTCTCTTTGAGCCGGAGCACGTCCTCGCTGGGATAGCGCCGGGCCCGGGGATCGCCGGGCACGGGCTCGGAGCGGAGCATCCCCCGGCTGGCATAGGCGTAGAGCGTCGCGAGAGAGATCCCCAGCTCCGCGGCCGCCTCCTGAGCGGTGAGAAACCGGTCCTCGGACATGGCCCCAGAGTCCCACACGTTGATGGTCGAATCAAGATTGACAATCTATGTGGATGGATCGAACATGGGACGGCAAGGAGAACGACCATGAGCGACGTCAAGAATCAAGGATTGGAAGGGGTCGTGGCCGCCACGACCCGTTTGAGCAGTGTCGACGGCGAAGCCGGCGAGCTGCTGATTGCCGGCTTCCCCGTTGAGGAGCTGGCGCCCAGTGCCACGTTCGAGGAGACCACCTGGCTGCTATGGCACGGCAGCCTGCCCACGGCGGACGAGTTGGACGCGTTCCGGCGCCGTTTGGGAAACCGTCGGGCGTTGCCCTCGGCGACGCTCGACCTGCTGCGGGCCGCGGCCCGCCGGCGGGTCCCTCCCATGGATGCCCTGCGCATGGCCGTGGGCACTCTCAGCCTGATCGAAGGCGCGGGAGACCCGCGGGAGGACGCTGTCACCCTGGTGGCTGCCTTCCCCACGATCGTGGCCTCGTACTGGCGGCTGCTTCGGGGTGAGGAGCCGTTGGCGCCCCGGGAGGACCTGGGGCACGCGGCGAGCTTCCTCTATCTGTTGTCGGGCGAGGAGCCATCGGCCGAGCGGGCGCGGGGATTGGAGACTTATCTCAATACCGTGTCGGACCACGGCCTCAACGCTTCGACCTTCACAGCCCGGGTGATCGTCTCCACCCATTCGGACCTGATCTCGGCCGTCACCGGCGCGGTGGGAGCCCTGAAGGGTCCCCTCCACGGCGGAGCCCCGGGTCCGGCTCTGGACATGGTCTTCGAGATCGGCACCCCGGAGCGGGCTGAAGGCGTGTTGCGGGAGAAGCTCGCCCGTGGCGAGAGGCTGATGGGCTTCGGCCACCGCGTCTACCGCGTGCGTGATCCGCGGGCGGACGTCTTAGCCGTGGCCGCGGAGCGCTTCTATCTTTACGGGGGTCTTCATGGGGGTGATCGAGCCCTCTATGAGCTGGCCCAGTCCGTCGAGGCCACGGCCCTGCGCCTGCTGCGCGAGGCCAAGCCGGACCGGCGGCTGGACACCAACGTGGAGTTCTACACCGCCCTCCTGCTTCACGGCCTGGGTTTCCCCACCGAGCTCTTCACCCCCCTCTTCGCCGTGGGCCGTGTGGCCGGATGGACGGCCCACGCCCTGGAGCAGCTCGAGACGGGGCGGCTCATCCGGCCGCAGTCGGAGTACGTGGGGGAGCGGGGGCGGCGGTGGGTAGCGGTGGAGGAGCGGGAGGCGGTGAACGCGTCGATCTGAACGCGTTCAAAAACCCTTGACACCCTCCCCGGGAGAGATTAGCCTGAATTGAACGCGTTCAATTCGGGCGCGATCCTCGTCTGGGAGAGGCTTCATGGAAGCGATCGCCGAAATAGCTCCGGCAGCTCAGAAAAAGCGGCGCAAGGGGGAGGAGACCCGGGCCCAGATCCTGGAGACGGCCCTGGAGCTGTTCCGGGAGCGGGGGTACGAGGAGACCACGATGCGGGCCATCGCCGAGTCCGCCGGGGTGTCGGTGGGCAACGCCTACTACTATTTCAAGTCCAAGGAGCATTTGATCCAGGCGTTCTATGCCCGCACCCACGAGGAGCATCTCGCGGCCTCGCGCGAGGTGCTGGACCGGGAGCGCGGCCTGCGCGAGCGCTTCCTGGGGGTGATGCGGGCCAAGCTCGACACCATCGCGCCCTATCACCAGTTCAGCGGCGTGCTGTTCAAGACGGCCGCCGATCCGGCGAGCCCCTTGAATCCCTTCAGCGCCGAGTCGCTGCCCGTGCGCCAGCAGTCCACGGAGCTCTTCGCCGCGGTGATCACCGGCGGGGACACCCGCCTGCCGGCCGAGCTGGTGGCCACGCTGCCGAATCTCCTCTGGGTCTATCACATGGGGATCGTGCTCTACTGGATCCACGATGACTCGCCGGGGTGCGCCAAGAGCTACCGTCTGATGGAGCGCTCGGTGCGGCTCATCCTGCGGCTGATCTCTCTCTTCCAGTTCCCTCTTCTACGGCCGTTCCTCAAGGAGTTGCTGGCGCTGGTCGAGAACCTGCGTGGGGACGTCACGCCGGCTCCGGCCGCCGCGGAATGAGAGAGCCGCTCCGGATCTCTCCGGAGCGGCTCCGCAAGGCGGCTAGCCGGCGAGGGTCACTGCGAAATTCGTGCTGCCGGCGCCGTTGGGCGACGCGAGGTAATAGTTCGTGCCGGTCTTGAACTTGGAGGCCGCCACGGTCGCGCCGTCGCGGATGGTGACGATGATCGGGTCGCGGCCGCCCGACACGTCCTGCATGATGGTGCAGTCGACGCTGGCGGAGCTGGTGGTGGTGAACGAAGCCGTGAGGTTGCCGCTCGTGGGTACGGACACGAACTGGAAGTTCGGACCCGAACGGTTGTCCTGGCCTGGGAGGGGCTTGCTCGAGGAAGAGCCTGCGGCGTAGGGCTGAGACATGGCGTTTCTCCTTAGAAAGACGAGTTTTCGTTCGTGAGCCGCCTTGGCGGCTCGGTTTCACTCTCCTGGTTCTGCGCAGAACGTCGACGTTTTCTTGTAATAGCACCCCGCGTGCCAGGCACACACGGCTTCCAAAGAGACTCCAATCCCGCCCCCAATCTCCCTGGAGATGGGATTTTTGGCGTTTTTCCGCAAGGAGGAGGGTGGTGCGTCTCTGAAGGCTCTAGCGGCCGCGCTAGGGTGGCCTAGCAGGTCCGCTAGAGGCGACCGGCAGCGTAGAATCCATGGCTCCGATGACCGAGCCACCGAAGGACCGCATCGGGGCCTATCGCCTCGTCCGCCGCCTGGGAATGGGCGGCATGGGGGAGGTCTTCCTGGCCTGGGACGACCGGCTGCAGCGGCCGGTGGCCGCCAAGCGGATGCGAGTGGATCGCGGGCGGGGAGGCGAGCGCCGGGAGCGGTTCCGCCGCGAGGCTCGGATCGCGGCCCGGCTGAGCCACCCGAATGTCGTCCAGGTCTTCGACCTCGTGGAGACCGGGGACGCGGCCGGCGACTGGATCGTCATGGAGTACGTCCAGGGCCGGTCGCTCGCGGAGCTGCTGAAGGAGGGCGTATCGCTCCCTCCCGGGGCCGCCGTCGATCTCGCCCGCCAGGTGGCCGCGGGGCTGGCCGCGGCCCATGCCCAGGGGCTCGTCCACCGCGACCTCAAAGCCGAGAACGTGATGGTGACGCCCGCCGGTCAGGCCAAGATCCTGGATTTCGGCCTGGCCCGCCCGCTCGCGTCCGGCACGGGCGAGTCGCTCACCGAGGACGGTGCGGTTCTCGGCACCTTCCGCGCCATGTCGCCCGAGCAGGCGGCCGGGGAGACGGCGGACGCGCGCTCGGACCTCTTCTCGCTCGGCGTGCTGCTCTACGAGATGCTGGCCGGCCGTTCGCCTTTCCTGGGGAAGACGCCGCTCGACACCCTGCGCAACGTCATCGGCGCTCCACCCGAGCCCTTGAGCCGTCTGCGCCCGGACCTGCCCGCGGATCTGATCGCTCTCGCCGAGTCCCTGCTGGAGAAGGATCCGGCTCGCCGTCCCGCGGACGCCGCACGGGCGGCGGAGGACCTGCGCGCGCTCACCGCCCGTCCCGAGCTGTCACCGCCGGCGGGATGGGCTTTGTTACAGGCTGCTCCCTCCACGTCTTCCGGAGAGGAGTCGACGGTCATCGAGGGGCCGGCCGGGATGACGGGAATGTTCCTGAGCTCCGGGCGGAGCCGGAGCTGGCTGCGGAAGCCGGCGTGGATTGTGGCCCTTCTGGTCGTGCTGCTGGTGATTCTCGGAGCGCTCTGGGCACGACGCGAGCAGACGGCCCGCCAGCCTCTCCGGGTGGCCGTCCTCAAACCGGACGTTCAGGGATCTGGAGGTGGGGAGATGGACTTCGCTGCCTTCGCGGTCCTGAACAGCATGCTGCGGACCTTGCCCGCGCTCGACGGCGTGACGGCGATCGAGCCGTCGCAGCTCCGGGACATCCGTGGGGGGAACCGGGAGATCGCCCGCGCGGTTTCGGCGGACGAGGTTCTGGCCGCGACCCTGGCAGGTAAGGGAAAGAAGGTCGAGATCTCGTTGCGGCGGATCCGGGGGAGCGACGGGGAGGTCCTCTGGCAAGGCCGCTTCGAGGAACCCGCAACTTCTCAGGAGGCCCTGACCCTGGCACGCGGCGTGGCGTCGGCTCTGCGGCAGGCCTACGACCGGGATCTCCGGCCAGGGATTCCGGAGCTGGAGGTGCGCGCGGCCGACTTCACGGCTTTCCTGCAGCTCAAGCGCCGGATCGAAGCGGGCCGGGGCGCCTGGGCCCCCGAGCTCGACCGGCTGGATGCCCTCGTGGCGACCTCGCCGCGGTTCGTCGAAGCGCACGTCCAGGCGGCCTCGCTTGCCATCCACCTCTATGATGACGCCAAGAATCCCGCCTACCTGGAGCGCGCCCGCTCCTCACTCCGACGAGCCCGGCTGCTGGCGCCGGGGCTGCCCAACGTGCTGTGGATCGAGATCCGCCTCGCGATCACGGAAGGAGACTGGGTGGGCGCCGAGCAGTTGATCGCCGAGCTCGGCCGGCTCGCGCCCGCGAGCGTGCCGCTCCAGCGCTACCTCCTCGCGTCGCAGCGCGGGCGGCTGGACGAGGCGATCTCCTGGATGCGCGAGGTCGTCCAGCATCAGCCGACCTGGCGGAATCTGGTCACGTTGAGCGAGTTGGAGGCCCGCACCGGCCAGCTCGCGCCGGCTCGGCAGCACCTGGACGGCGCGCTGCGGCTGGTGCCCGGGAACACCTGGGTGCTGGCGAAGCGGGGCGAGGTGGAGCTCGCCTACGGCGACCTCTCCCGGGCCGAAACGATCTACCGCGATCTGGTGCGGGCCGGCCCGCAGCGCAGTGATCTCACCAACCTGGGTCTGGTCCACCTGCTGCTCGGACGTCCCGCCGAGGCGGCCGCCGAATTCAGCCGGGCCCTCCAGATGGAGCCCGGCCACGTCACCGTGATGCTCGACCTCGCAGACGCCGAGCAGGCGCTGGGACACCGCCGACAAGCCGACGAGCTGCGTCGCCAGGTCCTCGCGGCCCTGGAGGCCAAGGAGCATGGAACCTCTCTGCTCCCCCTCGAACGGACGTTGCGCGCGCAGTGCCTGGCCTACCTGGGCGACGGCCGCAAGGCGGTGGAGGTCGCCTTGGGCGCTCTCCAGGAGAGCCCAGCGGATGCTGACGTCGTCTATCAATCCGCTCTGGTCCTGGCGGTGGCGGGGGAGAGGGCCTCGGCTTTGGCCCTCTCCCGCAAGGCTCTCTCGCTCGGCTACCAGCCGCGCTGGTTCGAGGTCCCCGCGTTCGACTCGCTACGCTCCGAGCCGGCCTTCCGTGAGCTGCTCGCGCAACCCCGGGCTCCCGGCAGCTAGCCGCCCCCCGTCGTTGGCGGTTCGACGACACTGCCCCGGTTGTCGATCACCGGGTCGCCGCTGCTGATCCGGAGGATCTCGCCAGAGCCGACCTTCACCACCGAAACCTGGAAGTGATAGAAGCCGTCGACGCGGGTGTTGCCGATGCCGCCGACCCGGGATACCGATGTCTCCAGACTGGTGAAGGGGCCGAAATAATCGTTCGGCACCTCGCCTTTGACATCTTGGTGATGTGTGAAAGTGATGACGGGGCGCCATGTGTTCACATCCTCATGGATGCCCTCGAACACCCACTCGACCGTGTCACCGAGCTTGAGGGTGACCTCGTTCGGCGAGACGCTGAGCGTCAGGGGCTCCTCGCTCGGCGTGACCGTGAACCGGTGCGGGGTCCCGGCGTCGTCCGAGCTGATCGCCAGGGTGCCGGCGCTGCTGTTGACCACCGTCACCCCGCTCTGCCACCCCAAGCCGATTCCCTTCTGGACCGAGATGCGGTAGGAGAACGTCTTCCCCGCGAGAGCGGGATCCTCCCGGCACGTGCCCCAGAGCGAGGCGGAGGTCTGAGTCAGATCGGTGAACGGGCCGAGGAAGGAGCCGCCGTCTCCTTCGGAGCGGAATTCGATCCAGGGCGACCAGCCAGTGGAGAGGCCGAAAAACTCCCAGACCACCCGATCGCCCGGTTTGAGGGTCGTGTTGATGTATTCGAGAGTGACGGTAGCGTTCGCGGGTTCGAACGTGACGGGGATCAGGTGGACGACAGGGCCGACAGGCTGGGTCTCGGACATGGAGCTCTCCTTTGTACCGGGCGGGGCGGCTGGCCCGCGTCCGGCGATGGTTGAAGGTTGGTGCGCGCTGGCGGATGGGTAGAGCATGGAGCGTACCAGGATGGATCGAGAATCATTTCGGCCTCCGCCGCCCGGCGATGAATCGCCGGGCTAAGAACAACGCCCCCTGAAGGGGGCTTCAAGCCGGGTTCACCCGGCGTCGTTCTTAGCCCGGGCATTCATGCCCGGGCGGGGGCGGATCCGTCCCTTGCCCTAGCCGATGCGCTAGAGTACAAGCGGATTCGCTAGACAGGGCCCGCTCCTTTGACCCCCGCTCTCGTCGCCCTCACCGGTCCGCTCCAGGGGCAGACGTTCGAGCTGCGCGGCGACGAGGTCCGCCTCGGCCGCCACCCCTCGAACGATCTGCGGCTGGCGGACGCGTCCGTCTCCCGCCACCACTGCGTCCTGCGGCGGACGGCGGAGGGCTGGCACGTCGTTGACTTCGAAAGCCGCCGCGGCACCTTCGTCAACGGCCTGCCCGTGCGTGAGCGGGACCTCGCCCACGGCGACTTCCTGGTGATCGGCGAGTCCTCTTTCCTGGTGTCGCTCGGGTCCGCCCGCAGCGAGGACAGCGGTCCGGCGGGCGGTGAAATGGAGAGCTCCAGTCTCGCCGGGGAGACCGAGATCCGGCTCACCGTCGCCGATTCCATCTACCTGCGGCCGGACCGGCTGCCGGCGGCGCTCGCCGGCCTGCTGGGGATCGCCGCCGCTCCGCCCGCGGGCTCGGCGGCTCTCTCGGTCCACCTCCTCGAACGCGTACTGGCGGCGGTGCCGGCGGAGCGGGCGGCGCTGATTCCGGTGGAGGAGGACGGCGAGGATCTCGCTCCACTTCACCGCTCGCCGGCCGGGGAGGGGGCCTTCGCCGTCAGCGGGACGATCGTGGAGCGCGCCTTGCGCGAGCGTCAGGCGCTGCTGATCGATCGTGCCCGCGGCGACGAAACTTCCGGGAGCGTGGATTCGGCGGGGATCCGCTCGCTCGCCTGCGTACCCCTGCCGGGACCCGACGGCCCGCTCGGCGTCCTCTACGCCGACACCAGCCTGCCCGGCGCCCGTCTCGACGAGGAGCACCTCCAGTGGCTCGCAGCCGCGGCCTCGCTGGCTTCCGGACCGCTCGCCGCCGCTCTGCGGGCCGAGCGGCTGGAGCGGGAGAACCAGCGCCTCCAGGCCGCCGAGCTGGGTTTCGGCCTGGTGGGGGAGACCCCGGCCATGAAGCGGGTCTACGACGTCATCACGCGGGTGGCGCCCACGCCCACGACCGTGCTCATCCTGGGCGAGAGCGGCACGGGCAAGGAGCTGGCGGCGCGCGCCCTCCACGGTGCCAGCCGGCGGGCGGGAAAGCCCTTCGTGGCCATCAACTGCGCGGCCCTCTCGGAGACCCTGCTCGAAAGCGAGCTCTTCGGCCACGAGCGGGGAGCCTTCACCGGCGCCGTCGAGCGCAAGACGGGCAAGCTGGAGGTGGCCCAGGGCGGCACCCTCTTCCTCGACGAGATCGGGGAGATGCCGCCGGCCCTCCAGGCCAAGCTCCTGCGCGTGCTCCAGGAGCGCACCTTCGAGCGGGTGGGGAGCACGCGGCCCATCCCGGTGGACGTGCGGCTGGTCGCCGCCACCAACCGCGATCTCGCGAAGGCGATCGCGACCGGGACCTTCCGCGCCGATCTCTACTACCGGTTGAACGTGGTGTCGATCACCATGCCGCCCCTGCGCGAGCGCCGGGAGGACGTGCCGCTCTTGGCCAGCCACTTCGCCGCCCGCCACGGCCGGGAGATCCGGGGCCGCGAGGTGGGGATCTCCCCGGCGGCGCGGGCCCTCCTCGTCCGCTACGACTGGCCGGGCAACGTCCGCGAGCTGGGCAACGCCATCGAGCGCGCGGTCGTGCTCGGGCAGGACGACACCATCCGTCCCGAGGATCTCCCCGAGACGCTGCTCGAGACCGCTCCTCCGGCGGCGGCGCTCACCCCCCGTTTCCACGATGCCCTCAACGACCTCAAGCGGCGGCTGATCGTCGAGGCGGTCCATGAAAGCGGCGGCACGATCACCAAAGCGGCCGAGCGGCTGGGGCTCCATCCCAACCATCTCCACCGTCTGATTACGACCTTAGGCCTACGAGAGGAGATCGAAGGTGATTCCGGCCGTAGAATAGATGGGTGATAAAGCTTGCACTCCTTGCGACGTCGCTCCTCTTCGCTTTCCAGGACAACCCGGGTGGTGTGGCGCCGGCCCCCGCCGCCCCAGAAGCCCCCCCGGCAATCATCGAGCTCTCCGTGCAGGCCTTGGACGCCAAGGGCGAGGTCCCCCGCACGCTGCAGGCCGGCGATCTGCTGGTGTTCGAGGACGACCATCCCCACCCCGTATCGGCGCTGACGCCGCTGCCGGGGCCGTGGCGGATCGTCATCTACGTGGACCGCATCCTCACCGGCTCGCGCACCCTGCGCACGGTGGCCGGCTCGCTCGCCGAGCGGGCCGCGGAGCTGGCGGCCCTGGGACCGGTCGAGGTGATCGTGGCCGAGCCCGTGCCCCGGGTGGCGCTTTCCGCCACCCGGGACCCGCGCGCCATCGACGAGGCCCTCTCCAAGCTCTGGCTGTCGGACGAGGGACGGGACGACGTGCGCGTGCTGCGCCAGCGCTTCCGCGATCAGAAGCTGGCGGCGGGCGAGGAGCCGGCGGACCATGCCGACGAAGCCGTCGAGACCGAGGCGCGGCTGGTGCGCCGGCAGCAGGACGCCCTCGCCGAGTGGCTGGTGGCCCAGGCCCAGGAGGAAAGAGGTGGCGGCCCCCGCGCCCTGCTGCTGGTGAGCGACGGCTTCGACGTCGATCCGGAGAAGTTCTACCGACCGTCGGAGACGCCCGCCCCGGAGGGAGCGCTGGAGAAGGCGGCTCTGGAGTCGGCGCGCACAGCCGCGGCCCTGGGCTGGACGGCCTTTCCCCTCCCCATGGGCGACTCCAGCCTGCCGGACCTGCGGCGGGTCCGTCCGGGCGGGAATCCGAAAGTGGTGGGCGGCACCGTCACCCTCGGCAAAAAGAAGGAGGAGATCGCGGCCAGGGAGTCGTCCCAACTCCCGGCCTTGCTGGCGCCCCAGCAGCCCCTCTCCTGGATGGCCGAGGCCACGGGCGGCGAGGTGGTCCTCGATCCGGGCAGCCTCGCCGCCGCCCTGGCGCACCTGCGCTCCCGCTTCTGGCTGCGCTACCAGGCGACCCGGGAGGTGGACGGCCGTCCCCACGCCGTGGAGGTCCGCACCTCGCGCTCCGATCTCACCCTGCGCGCCCGCCGGTGGGACGTGGCCGGGGTGCCCGAGGCCGTGGCCGCCTCGCGGGCCGGCCGGCTCGCGGAGGGCGAGGATGAAGGGATCGGCCTCGAAATCTCCGCTCGCATCAATCCTTCCGAAGGGCCCTCCGAGGGGCGGCAGATGCTGGACCTGCGGATCGAATCCCCCGAGCCTCCTCCGGGTCCGCTGCGGGTGACGGTGGCCGGCCCGGAGGGCAAGGGCGCCACCCATCACATCCTCACGGCTGCTGACCTCAACGGCCCGGAGCCCAACGTCTACCGGCTGCCTGTCTCCCTGCCCGAGGGGGCCGAGGCCGTGGCCGTGGTGGTGGAGCCGGTGGGTGGGGGACCCTGGGGCGGCCAGGTGGTGAACCTGGGCGGTCCGCCGCCCGAGCCCGCGGCCCTGTCCGTGGGCCGGCCCGGCATCCGGCTGGTGGCGCCGGCCGGCAATTCGCTCACGGGCAAGGTCCGGCTGCGGGTGAACGGCGAGGGCCAGGGGATCGCCAAGGTCGAGCTTCGCCTCGGCGACCGCACGGCCGCGAGCTGTACCTCCGTGCCCTGCGAGGCCGAGGTGGACCTCGGGCGCCGCGTCCGCACCCAGATCGTGCAGGGGATCGCCTTCGATGCCGCGGGCAAGGAGCTGGCGCGCGACGCCGTGCGGGTCAACGAGCCGGGCGAGGGGTTCGACGTCCGCATCGTGGAGCCCGCGGCCCGGCGGGGCGTGGGCGCCGTGGAGGTGGAAGCCGAGGTGCGGGCCCCCGCGGGCAAGCGCCTCCAGAAGCTGGAGTTCTTCTGGAACGACGAGCTCGCGGGCACGGTCTACGCTCCGCCGTACCGCCACAAGGTGACGGTGCCCAAGGATCGCTCGGTCGGCTACCTGCGGGTCTCCGCCCGGCTCGACGATGGCTCGACAGCCGAGGACGCCATGGCCTTGAACGCCTCGGACCTGGGGGACCGCATCGACGTCCGCCTCGTGCAGCTCGCCGTGGTGGTGACGGACGAGAACGGCAAGCCTGTCCCCGGTCTCCCCAAAGAGGCCTTCCGGGTGCGCCAGGACGGCGATCCACAGGAGATCTCCGCCTTCGAGAACGCGGGCGAGCTCCCCTTGACCGTGGCCCTCACCATCGACACCTCGGCGAGCATGTTCATGAAGCTCCCGGACGTGCGCCGGGCGGTTGCCTCCCTGCTCGACACGGGCTTGACCGACCGTGACCGCGCCATGCTCATCGACTTCGACGACACCCCCAAGCTGATCCGGCCCGTGACCCGCGACCTCGGCTCGGTCTCCGCGGCCCTCTCGACCCTGACGCCCGACGGCGGCACCGCGCTCTGGCAGGCCATCTCCTACTCGCTGGGGCAGCTCCGGGGGATCACCGGCCGCAAGGCCCTGGTGGTCTATTCGGACGGCATCGACGAGAGCGAGCGCTCCTCCTATCCCGACTGCCTGCGCGCCGCCCGCGAGAGCGGCATCCCCATCTATCTCATCGTGGCCAACCCGCGCGCCGAGAGGGGCGAGGACAGCGGCTTCATGACCGAGTCCGCGTCCGTCAAATTCAAGCGCCTGGCCGACGCCGGAGGAGGCCAGGTCTACTTCATCCAGCCCGAGCAGGACTTAACCGGCGTCTACGCCCAGATCCTCTCCGAGCTGCGCAGCCAGTACACCGTGGCCTTCTACCCCAAAGACACCGCGCCCCCCGCGGCCTGGAGCAAGATCGAGGTGGAGGTCACGGGGAGGAAGGGGTTGACGGCGCGCACGGTGAGCGGGCTGCCGACGCGGCCGTAGAAGAAGAGCGCCACAAGGGGGAGATCCGCTTCGAAGTGTCCCTCCCCCTCTGCGGCATCTGGAGACTACGGCCCGCAGGCCGTGCCACCCGCGCACGTGGCGCACGTGGGCGGGCACGTGGCACAGGTGTCCAGGCAAGTGAATTGGTTGCAGGTCCCACCCAACGTCGGGCGCCCGCCCACCGCCTCTCCCAGGGCCTCCCCGGACAGGCGGCGGATGGATTCCCTGCACAGCCTCAGCTTCCGGATGGTTTTTTTCATGGGCTCTTCCTCCTGGAGGAAGAATAGCCCCCCTCACCGCGCCAACGCCACCTTCCCCCCCGCCGGCCGCTGCAAAGCCGGCTCAAACCCATACCCGCCGCTTCTGTAGAGCCGGTCGGCACCGCTGTAGTAGGCGATGGCGTCCTCGATGAGCTCGCGGCCGGCGGCGTCCACCGACTTCGCCTCCACGAATTCGTCCTGCGCAGGATCGAGCTCGTAGAGCGTCGCCGATTCGCGCATGCCCAAGACCGCCATGCGCGATCCCTGCATGAGGGCGATCTGGCTACCGTGGGTCATGAGGGCCCGGCCCTGCTCGGGACGGATGCGGAACACGTCGTGGCCGAAGAACTTCGAGTCGTAGTCGAGGCCCAGGATGCCGAGGAGCGTGGGCGGCACGTCGAGCGATGAGGCCAAGGTGTCCACCCGCGCGCCGGCGGGCACGCCCGGGCCGATGAACAGGATGGGCACCTCGTAGGAGGCGAGGGGGATCTCCGACGCGCCGTAGACCCGGGCCCCGTGATCGCCCATGAGCACGAAGACCGTGTCCTTGTAGAAGGGATGGGACTTGGCCTGCGCCATGAACTGGCCGAGGGACCAGTCGGCGTAGCGCACCACGTTCTCCCGGCGGTGGAAGCGGGGCTCGGCCTTCAAATGATCCTGGGGGAAGGTGAACGGCCGGTGGTTAGAGACGCTGAGCACCAGCGAGTAGAACGGCCGCCCCGTGGCGTGAGCACGGTCCATCTCCTGAAGCGCCTTGGTGAAGATCGCCTCGTCCGCGACCCCCCAGGCCGTGGTGAACGTCCCGTCGGGATACTGCCCCTGATCCACCAGCCGCTCGACGCCGTTGTTGCTGAGATAACGCCCCATGCCGTCGAACATGGCCCGGCCGCCATAGACGAACATCGTCTGGTAGCCCTGGCTGCGCAGCAGGGAGGGGAGGGTGAAGAGCCCCACCGACTTGTCTCGCCGTACGATCGACTCGCCGGGCAGCGGCGGCAGCGACGAGGTCGTGGCCTCGATGGCGCGCACCGTACGGTTGCCGGTGGAGAAGGCGTGGGTGAAGAGCGTCCCTTCCTTGGTCAGGGCGTCGTAGCCGGGCGTCAGGCTCTCCTCGCGCGGCCCCGGCGGACGCAGCGCGCCGATGAATTCCGAGCCCAGGCTCTCCTCCAGCACCACCACCACGTTGAGCCGCCGGGCCGGACCGGGATTGTCGATGCGGCGCAGCGTCGAGGCCCGGGAGAACGAGGCCGGCACCACCGCGGGCTCGGCGCCCAGCAACCGGTGCAGCCGTGCGACCACAACCGGCTGCGGCCGGGTGGCATAGAGCCCCTCGTAGGGAGCGTCGCTCCCCAGCACCGCCATCCAGAAGGAGTAGTAGCCGTTGATCGTGATCTCGTTCAACGCCCGGTCCTCGGAGACGTGGGCCAGGGCCGGCGAGATCCCCCAGGTCATTCCCCCCAGCACGACCGCGAAGCCGGCGACGAACGCCAGGCGGCGCAGCGGCGGCGTGGCCACCTGCCAGACCGCCCGCAACGGCCGGCGCAGGAGGATCAGCACGGCCACGGTGAGGACGCCCACGAGGGTGACCACGAGCGGCACGTGATAGCTCTGCCAGACGTTGTCCGCCACCTCCGTGGGATAGGCGAGGTAATCGACGGCCACGAAGTTGAAGCGGCTGTTGAACTCGTCGAAGAAGTAGTACTCGACCGCGCCCACGAACAGGGCCGTGAAGGTCGCGACCGCGAGCCCGCCCCACAGCACCGCCCGCTGGAGCCGCGCCCGGAACCAGCGCTCGGGCAACAGCGAGAGATAGAGCACCAGCGGCACCACCAGCCACAGCGCCGTCACGGCGTCGAAGACCTCGCCCACCCCCAGCGCCGCGAGCGACGGCAGCACACCGTTGTGCGACAGGGTGTGCTGCATCGCCATCAGCACGATCCGGGTGAGCAGGAACACGGCCATGTAGATCCCGAACAGGGCGACCGGCACCCGGTAGCGGGAATTGAAGACGACGGAGCGGAGTGATTGCAGAGTATCCTTCATGAAATCCTTAGCGTCGTTGAAAGACGTTCAAAGGGCAGAACCACAGAAGCCGCCGGTTCCTTCCCGGGAAGGACCTCACTGCTTCGTCTGGTCCTTCACCACGAGGCCCCCTTTCATCACGAACCGCACCCGCTCCAGCTCGGTGACGTCGGTGAGCGGATCGCCATCGACCGCGATGAGGTCCGCGTAGCGTCCGGGCGCGACAGAGCCCACGCGGTCGCTCCAGCCCAGGAGGTCGGCGGCGTTGACGGTGGCCATGCGGATCACCTGCCGGGGGGTGAGGCCGAGAGCGAGGAGGGAATGGAACTGTTTGGCGTTCTGGCCGTGGGGATAGACGCCTGCGTCCGTGCCGAAGGCGAGCTTCACGCCCGCGTCGATGGCCCGCCGCCAGTTCACGAGCTGGTTCTTGCGCAGCTCCTTCTCCTTCTCGACCATCACCGGCGGCAGGCCCAGGTGATCGGCCTCGGCGAGGATGTACTCGTCGGTGTAGATGTCCGGCACCAGATAGATGCCGCGCTCCTTGAGCAGGCGGACCCCCTCCTCGTCGATCATGCCGCCGTGCTCGATACTGGCCACGCCGGCGCGGGCCGCGCGCTTGATCCCCTCGGCGCCGTGAGCATGGGCCGCCACCTTCTTGCCCCACATGGCCGCCTCCTGCACGATGGCGTTCATCTCCTCCTGCGAATACTGAGGCGCGCCCACCGATCCCTCCTCGGACAGCACGCCTGCCGTGGCCATCACCTTGATGAGGTCGGCCCCGTTCTTGACCTCGACGCGGATGAGCTTGCGGATCTCGTCCACCCCGTCGGCGACCCCGGAGAACCCCTGGAACCGCAGATACGGAGAGAAGCCGCTCAGATCGTTGTGCCCGCCGGTGGCCCCCACCGCCATGGTGGCCACCAGCATCCGCGGCCCCACCACGTCGCCGCGGTTGATGGCATTGCGCAGGGCCACGTCGATGAATTCGCGGGCCCCCACGTCGCGCACCGTGGTGAACCCCGCCTCCAGCGTCCGCCGGGCATAGACGTGGGCCACCACCGCATTGTCGATGGGGCTGCGGCGGAAGAGGTCCTCGTAATAGTTCCCGGACTGATTGGTGATGTGCGTGTGGCAGTCGATGAGCCCCGGGAGCACGGTCGAGCGGGAGAGATCGACCACCTCATATCCCGAAGGAATGGCAAGCCCGGGTCCCACGGCCGTGATGCGGTCTCCTTCAATGAGGATGACGGCGTTGGGGATCGGAGAGGCGTCCGAGCCGTCGATGAGCCGGCCGGCCCGGACGGCGACGTGACGCGGCACCTCGGCAGCCAGCGCCGCCGAGGTGAAGGCGAGAGCGAGGACGGAGGAAATCCAGAAAGCGCGTGGCATGGGCAAGTCTCCTCAGGAGCGTGAAGAGGGTTATCCTGCCACACCCCTGGGAGCGCTGGCGTCCCGCCGGCCGACTAACTTCGACTAATTTCTTTTTGGGGTGGAGAGTCCATCCAACTCGGCCCGCAGACGGGCGATCTCGGCTTCGGCCGCCTTCCGGGCCTCGGCCTCCTGAGCGGCGCGCTGCTCGGCAGCGACTCGGGCCTCGACCTCTCGGGTTGCCCGTTCGGCCTCTTGAATGGCGCGTTGCTCTGCGGCGATCCGAGCCTTGGCCTCCTGAGCGGACCGCTCCTCAGCCGCCTTCCGGGCGGCGTCAAGCTGGCTCATATCCAGCAACCGGCGGTTGCCGGTCCGTACATCAACCACCAGAAGAGAGCCTTTCTCACCGATGCCAAAGAGAAGGCCGGTGGTCTCGGAGAAAAGGCGGCCCTCACCGTCCGGCTCGATCTCCCGGTAACGTCCGTCAGGGCCCAGGCGATAGCCGATCCATTGGCGGATGAGTTTTCCCCTGACTCGGTAGGGCTCGACGATCAGATACTCCGGGATGCCGGCGCGCTCGTAGATTCTCTTCTTCTCCACGTAGTCGTTGTTGCGGACCTCTTCGTACTTCGGTGAAACGACTTCGATGATAAGGCAGGGGCGCACGCCTTCCTGCACCACGTCGAAGGTCTCGCGGACTTCTTCTTTGTCCTGCACTCCCCGGATCACGGCGACATCCGGCGACGGCTCCTCGAGCCCTGGGATACCCCAGAGCATCTTCATGTCCCCGGCGACCAGGACCTCGGGGTCATCCTCGAAGAACAGGTCGATGACTCCGCTGAGGCGGCGCCAGAGCTTCTCGTGGGGGCCGCCCTGGGTCAAGTTCTCGTCTCCGATTTGCGGGTCAAGAAGATCCTTTGCCGTCAAAGGAATCCGCTGCTTTTCGACCTCTCCGTTCGGCAGGCGGACATACCTCCACCGCCATCCATAGTGGAAGGGATCGGCAGCCTCGGGAGCTGGCGTCAGCTCCCAGTCGGCCGGCATCTTGGGAGCGGGCACGGCCATAGAGGTAGTATAGTACGGGCGCGCTACGGAGTCAAAAATGTCTTGCGACGGCGATGCCGGGCACTCAGTGACGCTTCAACTCGGCACCAGTCTCCAAGCCGCAAATCAGCTCCAGGTTGATGCAAACAGCGTGGTGGGAGCCGCCTCCAGCGGAAACTGAGCCGCAAAACTGCTGTCAGTTGACGCGTATTCGGAGATGTCTGCCGCGTACACCTGGATGGGAGTCGTCCCCACCAAGGTCGCAGCCGCAAATCTCCCTTGGCGAGGCTCCCGCGACGAGATCGTAGATGCAAATAGGTCGTAATTTGCGGCTCAGATCCAGCTCTGAGCCGCAAATACCGATCTCTGTGCTGCAAATCAAGAGAGCGCTGATGCGTAAATCCCGATAGGAGATGCGAATAGCTCGTAGTAGGCCGCAAATTGGCGGCTTCGAGCCTCTGGGAACGGGGAATTCGCATCAGGAAACCGAATGACGGCGGCTCGCAGCGGTCTGGTTGAGGCTGCGATTCTGGTATCAGCCTCCTGCGAGGGGAATTTCGCGACATTCTGCGATCTATTTGCGGCTCCCAACCGCGGATTGGCGACAAAGGAAGGGTGATTCGCGGCTGCCGAAGTGGAGTCGACGGCCCGCTCCTTGCCGGTCCTCCCCCCCGTCTGCTACTGTGCGCCCCCGGGTCTGTTCGTGGAGCCGTTCGAGGATCAGCCAGCATGGCCAACGTCGTCATCGTAGGGATGCAGTGGGGGGATGAAGGCAAGGGGAAGATCGTGGATCTCCTCTGCCCGGCCTTCGACGGCGTGGTGCGCTATCAGGGCGGCCACAACGCCGGCCACACGGTGAGGTTCCGCGACCGCCACTTCTCCCTGCAGCTCGTCCCCTCGGGCATCCTGCACCCGGACATGGTCTGCGTGCTGGGCAACGGCATGGTGGTGGCGCCGGACGCGTTGCTCTCTGAGCTCGGGAGGCTCTACGAGGCCGGCGTCCGTTTCGACGGCCGGCTGTTCATCTCCAACCGGGCCCACGTGCTCCTTCCCTGTCATGCCAAGCTCGACCAGGCGCGGGAGGAGGCGCGGGGAGCGGGCCGTATCGGCACTACCGCGCGGGGGATCGGCCCGGCCTACGAGAGCAAGGCCTCGCGCTTCGGCCTGCGCATGGTGGACCTCTTCGCGCCGGACCTGGAGGAGCGCCTGCGGGTGCTCCTCTCCCGCATCCAGGTGGAGCTGACGAGCCTGGACGGTGAAGCGCTGCCGTCGCCGTCCGCCTACGCCGACCAGTGCCGGGAGTGGGGCGAGCGCCTGAAGCCCAGCCTGCGCGACACCGAGCAGCTCCTGAACGGCTGGATCAAGGAGGGCCGGAGCCTGCTCTTCGAAGGCGCCCAGGGGGTACTGCTCGACCTCGACCACGGCACCTACCCGTTCGTCACCTCCTCCAGCTCGACAACCGGCGGCGCCTGCACGGGCACCGGCGTGCCGCCGACGCGCATTGACGGCGCCATCGGCGTGCTCAAGGCCTACACCACGCGCGTCGGGGGCGGACCGTTCCCCAGCGAGCTGACGGATGCCACGGGCGAGTTCCTGCGCAGCCGGGGCAACGAGTACGGTACCGTCACCGGCCGGCCCCGCCGTTGCGGCTGGCTCGACACGGTGGCGGCCCGTTACGGCCAGCTCCTGAACGGCGTCGGCACGGTGGCCTTGACCAAGCTCGACGTGCTCGACGACTTCGACGAGATCCCCGTCTGCGTGGCCTACAAGCTCCATGGCGAGATCCTGCGCGACTTCCCGCCGGACCGCCGCAGCCTGGAAGCCGCCGAGCCCGTGCTGCGCACCTTCAAGGGGTGGAAGACGCCGACGGTGGGCATCCTCGAATGGCAGGACCTGCCGCAGGAGGCCCGTGACTACGTCGACTTCATCGAGCAGGAAATCGAAGCGCCGGTGACCCTGGTTTCGACCGGTCCCCGCCGCGAAGAGACGATCGTGCGTGCTCATCCCCACCTCGAGCGCCTGACCGCCGGCCGCCTCGGCCGCGTCCTCGAACAGCGCTGAAGACCGCCATCCCCGGTCAGGCTGCTATACTCCCCGCCCTGGGGGCCGTTAGCTCAGTTGGCAGAGCAGCGGACTTTTAATCCGCGGGTCCAGAGTTCGAGTCTCTGACGGCCCACCATTCCTTCCCCCATTCCCTCGCGTGGCGCTGAGGAGACACCCTCAGAGAGCCATCTCATCCAGGGATTTTCGCCACCCGATCTTCCTCTCTGACCTTTTGCAGGACCTGCTCGAATCTGGGCATTTCCTGCCGCAGCAGCTCGGCCCGTTCCCGATCGATCTCCTGCAACCGCATGGGATCGGCCTCGGGGTCGATGAGGAATCGCTGCGCGAGCAGTTGCTCGGCGCGATCGATCGTCTCGTCGGAGAGGCCCGGATGCGCTTCCTTCAGGGCGTCACGAAAGATGGGTTTCAGCGGTTCCATGATGGTCTCCTTCTTCTCCCTGACTACTTTAGGCCCTTGAGAGCTTGGCGTCCAGCCGCTCCCGCATCCACCGGTGAGTCAACTGATCGAGGCGGCAGAGTTGCTCCTCTCCGACGGCCTCCCAGTAGTTGTCCATCAGATTGGGATGGGTCCCGTCGATGAGGACCGGATGGTAGGACCGCCAAGAGGCCGGATAGCCCAAACCATCACGCGCCGGATCAGCGGCGAAGGTGGTGCCGTTGTACGTGGCGAAGTCGGCGGGCACGGGATCAACGGCAGCGGCGCGGAAGCGTTTGTTGACCAGGAAGCCCGTGCCATCGCCGGTGTCGTTGTAGAGGTCGACGACCTTGCCGTTGTTGAAGTCAGAGCTGGCATGACTGAATTCATGAATGACGGTCAGGCCGGATTGATCGAGGGAGACGGGAATGGCGGCGCTGCCAGGGATGCGCGGAAAATGGCCGTGGGTTCGATTGGCGCCGTTGAAAGTGTAGAGAGTTCCGGCAAGGGCCGCATTGTCGGTGGTGAACCAGGCGGATGCCCGGGTGTGGGTCGTAGAGCCATGAATGATGAGGACCATATCGGCGACCACGCCGAAGGAGGCAAGAAAGGGAACGAGAACCGCTCTGCGGGTCTCCATGATGTTGCTTGCTGGAACCTCATGAGCGAGCGAGTTCGCGGCATTGGCGGGGCGAGTGGAGTCGAAGATCGAGATCAAGCGCATCCGGGCGTCGATGTCATTGTGCCGCAGGATGTCTTCGGTGACGCCAAAGAGATTGCGGAAGCTGTGGCTCACGACGTTGTGGTAACCGGACCGGTTCGTGAGGATGGCATCGGCAGTGAACGCCGACCCCACGGCGGATTCAATGCCTGGATTGGCCACGAAGACGATGGTGTAGGGTCTGGCTTTGGCCTCTCCTGCCTGGAGCAGGCGAACGGCCTGCGGAGGGCCCGCTGTCACCGTCACTGGGACGACGTTGCTCGCTGCGGCCGAAAGACTGGTGACTCGCAGGTTTGAAGCTCCGAGCGGCAGCGAAGCCGGAAGGCGTTCGACGAGGGCGAGGTGAGGGCGGATGAAATCCGGGGTGACCCTGACGACCCCGACTGCCGTGCTGAACTCCAGGACGGCGTCTTCGGGTATGTCTGAGCCCGACAGGCTGTAGAAGTCGTTGTGGATGGCATCCCCGACCGGCATGATGTTCATCGACAGCCTCCTTGACTTTCGATCTGCGACGGGCTCAGGACAGGAAGTACAAGCTTCTCCGTCCTTTCTCTGACCCTGGCTTATAGGACGGACAGGACATGGACTTTCCTCAGGAGCTGATACCGAGACAGCCTACTCCTTCCGGGCGTACAGCGCCTCGTGGTGGGCAGCTCAGAGCCTCAGCTCCGTGAAGCCCCTGTACACCGCATGCCCCCCGGGCTCCGCCGGCCGGTTCCCGGGCCGCACGAGCATCGCGGTGTGCAGGCCGGCTGCTGCTGCTGCGTCCAGCTCTTCGGGCACGTCGCTCAGGTAGAGGACCCCTCCAGCCGGCAGGCCGAAGGCCGCGGCGATGGCGGCGTAGGAGGTTGCTTCCCGCTTGGGGCCGGTGGTGGTGTCGTGGAAGCCTTCGAAGAGGGGAGTGAGGTCGCCGAAGTCCGTGCAGCCGAAGAGGAGACGCTGGGCCCGCACGCTCCCGGAGGAGAAGACCCGCAGTCTAACCCCCGCCGCGCGCCAGGCCGCGAGCGCTCCCGGCACGTCGGGATAGACGTGGCCCCGCAGCGCGCCCGTGCGGTAGCCCTCCTCCCAGATCACCCCCTGGAGGAGCTTGAGCCCGGTCGATTTACGGTCCTCGGCCATCAGCTTCCGGACGTAATCGGCGAGCGATCCTTCACTGCACTCCTGGTTCTGCTCCTGGCGCAGGCGAGCCAGAGCCTCCGCCAGCTCCGGCTCGGAATCAGACCGATTGCAGTACTCGTCCAGGCGGGCGGCGGCGAAGGGGAAGAGGACGTCGTAGACGAAGGAGATCGAGGTCGTAGTGCCCTCGATGTCGGTCAGGACGGCCCTGATCATTTTCTCCTACAGCGCCCCTACAGCGTCCTCTGAGCCGGGATGTAGGACGGCCCGAAGCAGAGCGGCTGGAACTTCGAGTCCTCGCCCGACTCCGTGTAGTGGGGCGTCCACCCCGAGGTGTCCTGGAACAGGCGGATGGCGCGGATGGTCTTGTCCGTGCAGAGGTCGAACCAGTGGTGCGTCCCTCGCGGCACGCGGATCATGTCGCCCTTGACCACCTCCAGGCTGAACACCGGCCCCTCGGCGGGATGGACGTGGAACAGGCCGCGGCCGTGGACGATGAAGCGCACCTCGTCTTCGTCGTGCCAGTGCTCCTTGTTGAACCGATTGAGCATGGCTTCGAGCCCCGGGGTGGTCGGCTTGACGTTGATCACGTCCGCCGTGACGTAGCCTCCCTCTTTCATGAGCCGCGCGATGGGCTCCCGGTAGGCGTCCAGGATCTCCTGGTCACCCGCGTCCTCGGGCAGCGCATCCGTCCCCGGGAACCGGCCGTACCAGATGCCCACTCCGGCGAGGAAGCGGGCGATGTCCTGGGGGTCTTCCACCACTTGCCCTTCCTGGGGAAATCTTAGAGTTGCCATTCACGCACCTCCTTCAAGTCTACCCCTCGGAGCACAAATCTATCAGATCAGGCGACATGGTAAAGTCCCCGCGCCCATGGCCGGTCATCGCGATCCCCGGGAGGTCCTGGCCGCCGCGGCGCGTCTGTTCTATGACCGCGGCTGGATGATGGGCACGGCCGGGAACCTCTCGCTGCGCCTCGCCGACGGCAGCTTCTGGATCACCGCCAGCGGCAAGGCCAAGGGGCGGCTCACCGAGCTCGATTTCCTGCGCATCGCTCCCGGCGACGAGGTGCTGGAACGCGGCCGGCCGGACGACCGCCCATCGGCCGAGACCAGCCTGCACGACGCGATCTACAGGTTGTTTCCAGACGCGGGCGCCTGCTTCCACGTCCACACCATCCCCAGCAACGTGGCCGCCCGTCTGGTGACGGGGGAAGATCTCCGCCTGCCGCCGCTGGAGATGCTCAAAGGTCTGGGCGTCTGGGAGCAGGATCCGGACGTCTCCCTTGCCGTCTTTCCCAATCACCCCGACGTCCCCCGCATCGCCGAAGAGCTGGTGGCCCGCTTCGCCACCGCACCGCCCCGCGTCCCCGGCTTCCTCATCCGCGACCACGGCTTGACCGCCTGGGGCCGCGACGCCGAGGCGGCCCTCAACCACGTGGAGCTCTTCGAGTACCTCTTCGGCTACCTGGCCGCAGCCGGCAGGACCTTCAGGTAGATCGGCTGATCGCGGCAGAGCAACGGATCTTCGCGGCTCGTCATGGAGATTTTGCGGCAGGGGTAGCTGGCGGTGCGGGCTCGGGCAGGACCACGTGCTCCTCTTCCATCTCGTAGCCCGTCACGTCGTCCTTGGTGACGGTCAGCGGGCGCAGGTCCAGATGGATGTGGAGCTTGTCCGGTCCGTGACCTGGTGCTTCGAGCACGCGCCCGGCGCCGTAGAGCTTGTCCATCTCGGCGCGGATGACGGAATCATTGTAGATCGCCTTCCACGCGAACTTTCCCGGCGGCGAGGAGTCTTCGCAGGCTGCATTGAGGTCCTCGAAGAACTTGCGTACCGCATCCTGCTTCCAGAATCCGTCCTTCTCGATCTTCGCACTGAGAAAGATGTCGGCGGAGAACTCGCTCCACCAGTGGTGCGGGTAGGTGCCGGCCCGCCACTTGTCGTTGCGCGCCCGCAGCCGTTCGAGCAGCCGGACCACCGGTTTGGCGAACGTGCGGTAACCCTTGGCGCGCGCCTCCTTGCGCTTGGCTGAGGCGAGCCTCTTCTCCAAGGCCGCCCGCTTGGGCCCGGTCGCAGGCGCCGACTCCAGCTTCTTCTCTAGCTCCTTGCGCGTCTTCTCCGCGTCGGTGTCCGTCTTGCGCTCTTTCTTGGTGCCTGCCGCCCAGCCCGAGGCGATCACTTCGGTCTCCACGATGGGGTTGACCTGGTCGCGCCGCGCCACGCGCTTCTTGAAGTCGACGGCGAACTGCTCGATCTGCGCGGCCTTGCTGTCGAACCGGTCGCGTTCCAGCTTGGCCTCGACGCGCGTGATGCTCGCCATGAATTTCTCCGTATCCAGACGGATCAGCGCGCCGTGGAGGACCAGCAGGTCCATCACCGGCTTGATCTCGCCCTTGCTCGTGGGCGCGCGCAGGATGTCGTCGACCGTCGACGTCTCGGTGAACAGTTGGCTGGTCTTCTCCGGCAGCTTGTTGCCCTTGAAGGGATAGATGCGGTCGCGCAGCGCCTTGTCCTTGCTGAGATCCAGCTTGGCGAGCAGCGCCGGATCGGCCATCACGTCATCGAGTGTGAAAGTCATCCTCTCGTCGATCCAGGGCAACAGGATGCGGCCTCTGGCGATGGCGGCCAGCTCGCGGTCCAGTTCCTCGTTCATCTGCCTCTGGGGAGACAGCTTGGCGATGGGGGACGTGGTCTTGGCGTCGCCGAGGTCCTTGGCTTCCGGGATGGTCTGCCGCTGGACGACCGCCGGCCTCCCCTCTGTTCCCTGCTGCACGACGTGCGTGAGCTCGTGCGCGAGCAACCGCCTCCCCTCGGCGGTCCCCGGCGCGTACTGGCCATCGTTGAAGACCACGTCCCGCCCCACGGTGAAGGCGAGGGCGTCGATCGAGCGGGCCGCCTCCGCCGGCCGTTCGCCGGTGTGCACCCGCACGTCCTCGAAGCTGCGGCCGAAGCGGGGCTCGAGGAAGGCGCGAGCAGTGGGATCGAGAGGCTGACCCGAGGAGCCCAGCGCCTCGTGCACGACGGGTGGCGCGGTCGCCGGCCCGGATTCGCCCGCTGATTTGCGCTGCACGGCTGGAGCCGCCGAGGCCATCGGAGCGGAGACGACCTCCTGCGCCACGCGGTCCGCCTCCTGCTCATAGGCGTCGCCGGGCTGATTGACGGCGAGCTTGGCCTGGAGCCGGCCTGACGCGAGGAGTCCCAGGAGAGCCTGATTGCCGAGGCTCTCCTGCAAGTTGAGCAGAGAGAAGGGCGACGCCGTGGGCGCGGGTCCGGCAGCGTCCCGGGACGTGCTACCCCCTTGCGGGGTCTGGCTTCTCTGTCGGCTGTGTTCCATGGCTCAGAATTTGACCCCTACAGCTCCTGTCACGCTGGCGTTGCTCTCCTTGTCCTTGAGGGTCCGGGTGTCATCGAGCCCGAATTGGAGCTTGACGAAGACTTTCCTCTTGCCGGGCGCATCTCCTTCGAAGCCCACCTCGGCGCCGACGTGGACCTTCTGCGTGAGACCTTTTTCGCTGTCGATCCCCGCCGCAATCGAGGCGTCTGCGCCGGCCAGGAAGCGGGGGTCTTTGATGACCGTGCCCGGTGTCAGCGGCTTCGATGTGAAGCCTGCCTTGGCGCCGGCTTTGGTCTCCATTCCGAAGCTCGATTTCTTCTCGTCTCCGAACGACTGTTTCGCCCAGGTCTTGAAATCCATGGAGGCGGTCAGCTTGAAGTCGCCGATCGAGGTCTTGGGGCTCACGGTGAAGCTCTGATTCAGCTTCCCTTCGGCGCCGGCTTCCCCTCCGGTCTTGGGATCGGCGCCGAAACCCTGCTTCACCGATCCCGAGCCGCCGATCCCTCCTTCGAGCTTGTACTTGCTGATGGGGCCGAGGCTCTCTTCGAGGGTTCCCGTGGCCACGTCCAGGGCGCCCTTGGCTTCCAGCGACTGGATTTGCACGGCGCCCAGGGAGATCGGCTGCTCGCTTTCGCTGCTACCTTCGGCCGTCAGCTTGAGCGGGTTGAGGAACGACCATTTGCCATACTTGAGCCGCGCGAGCGGGACCTCGGTCTCGAGCTCGAAGCTGTATTTGTTTTTGGGTGGCTTGCCGCTCTTCAGCTCATAACCGGACTTCGTGGTGAAGCTGTTCTTCGGCTCCTCTTCCCCCTCCTTCTTCTTTTCGCCCTCCTTGCTTTCACCCTCCACGCGGTCGCGCAGCAGACGACTGACCTCCTGATTGCCGACGGCCCCCTGCACCGAGGGCGTCTCCGCGGCGGGCTCTTTGGCCTTCGCGGCCTGCTTGGCTGCCTCTTTCTTCTTTTTATCCAGGTCGAGCACGGAGGCCCAGTTGTGGCCGTCTCCCATCAGCGATCTCCTCGCATGCGCTCGGCCTGCTTACCAGGGCGGAGTCGCATAGGTGACCTCGTGATCCTTGCCGTCGCGAGCCATGAACTGCGCGAGCTGTTCGATCGTCGTGATCTTGACCTCGTCCAGGGTCCCCGCGCTGTAGGTAACGATGTTGGGTGGTGGCCAGAAGCTGAGGACCTGGGTGCGCCCCACCCCGTCGCGCGTACCCGTGGCCAGAGCCACGTGCGCCGGACCGTCGAAGAACACGATGTCGCCGCGGATGGGGATGCGCGGTGGAGTTCTGGAAGGCTTGTAGGGGATCTGCAAGCCTTGGCTCAGCGTTTTGACGAGATATTTGCCCCAGTCCGAAGTGGTCTTGACGTACAGGTCGTGGATCCACTTCCAGGAGACGGCTCCCTGCCGGTGCGCCACCAGCAGAATGACCTCCCAGCAGTTCATGGTGATGGCGGGGGAGACCGGCGGGGCCATGGCTTCGGTGGGTGCGCTCGCCCATTTCTCGAAGTCGGTGCCGCTGCCGGGGTTGGAAGGCGCCCAGTGCATCTTGGTGCCGGTCCGTTTCATGTCGGAGGAGACCCTCTCCTCCTCGGCCGCGACTCCCAACTGCCTCGGGGTGGGCTGGCGCAGCAGGTGGAGGGCGAAGCCCAATTCGTCGCCGCTCATCTCCTTGTCGATGCGGGTGAGGAGGTCCTCGTGATAGAGGTCCTGGTAGATGTCTTTCAGTTGCTGGACCTTGGTCTGATCGCGGTTCAGCGAGCCCAGGGCTTCATAGATCGCGTCCTCGTCGGTGCCCCAGCCTTCGACCGCCGTGCGGATGCGACGCGCGGTCAACTGGAGCTCGGTGCTGCTGATGAGCACCAGGGCCTGGTCGAGCTCCGAGCCGCTGAAGTCGCCCCGGATGTCGTCTTCCAGGGAGTCGCCGAACTGGTTGAGGTAGAGCGCTTCGAGACGGGCGATCTTGTTGGCGTCACGCCCGAGCTGGCGCAGGGCGCGGTAGACGGCCTCCTCGTCCGTGCCCAAGCCCACGATCGCCTTGCGGATCTGCACGGCCAGGGCCGCGTAGTCCGGCTCCGCGGCGGCGGTCGGGGTCTCGCCTTTGCGGAACACGCCGGCGGCGCCCGCGATGCCTGTGACAGTGGAGATCTGTGGCCCGCCGGGGGCGGAGTCTAGAGGTCCCGCATGTCCCTGCTGCGCCACATGGGTGAGCTCGTGGGCCAGCAGCTCCCGGCCCTGGCCGGGGTCGGCGGTGCCACGACCGAAGACGACGTCGCTGCCGACGGTGAACGCCCGGGCCTGGATGGCACCGGCCGCGGCTTCGGCGTCCGGCCCGGTATGGACGCGGACGCTGCCGAAATCGCGGCCGAAGCGCTCTTCCATGAAATCGCGGGTGCCCGCGTCGAGAGGCTGTCCCTCCGAGCGCAGCGCATCGGCGACTGCCGGCACGGCCAGCGGTGGGGCTGCGGGGGGAGCGTCGTCACGGGTCCGGCGCGGAGGAGCCGGGACCACGGGCCGGGAGACGACCTCCTGCGCCACCCGGTCAGCTTCGGTCTCCAGCGGATCGCCGGGCTGGCTCAGGTCGGACTTGGCCTGCAGCACGCCCGAGCGCAACAGTCGCAGTAGGGCCTGATTGCCGACGGCCTCCTGGAGCCCGGATGTCCGTGCGGAGCCGGGCGTCGAGGCCCCGGTCCGGCCGGGAGAGGCTCCCGCGCGGTCGCGGCCCTGGCTCGCTCGGGATGGGGTGGTCATCCGTCATGCTCCAGGGAGAGGAGATGACAGCCGGAGGCCCCGACGGCGGTGAGATAGATCGTGCCGTCGGGGCTCACCCGCCAGGAGGTCGCCGGTCCGAGCAGCAGGTCCCGATATCCGTCGAGGGTCTCCCGCCAGAGCAGGGCGCCCTGCGGCCCGATGCAGCCGAGGGACCAGCCCTGGACGCCGTAGGCCCGGCCCTGGGCATCGACGCCGATCAGCAGGGCCAGGAGGTCGAAGGCCGCCGGAGAGCAGAGGGTCTCGGTCTCGCGCCCGGTCTCAGGGTCGAGGCAGACCCAGGCGCGGGCATTGCGCTCGGGCACGAAGCGGACGAAGTAGACGCGCTCGTCCGGTCCCACCAGGGCCTCGCCGGTCCAGGGGGCCAGGTCCGCGTAGCGCGCGAGCCTGCCGCTGGCCGGATCGATGCGGGCGATGAGCCCCTGTTCCCGGGTGGCGGAGAGATAGACGCCGGAGCCGCCGGTGAGCAGGCCGGTGAAGCTCGAGGCCGGAACCTCCAGATCCGGGGCCACCCGCCAGACCTCGGCTCCGTCCGCCCCGATCTTGCGCAGGGTCGTGGCGCCGCCATCGTGGGTGGTGATCTGCTCGAGCAGGTAGACGCTGGCGTCGCGATCCAGCGCGAAGTCGACGATCTGCCACTGCAGGAAGCGGCTCGCCGGCGGCGCCAGCTCCAGCCGGCTTAAGGAACCGTTCGGGGCGAGCCGCAGCACCTGGGGCAGCAGTCCGGAGCCCGTCAACGGGTCCGCAGCCAGGAGGCCGAACGCGCCGTCCGGCGCCAGACGAAGGCCGACCGGCGCGCGCTCCTTACGCGGTGGCTCGGCGGTCCAGCGGCTGTCCTGAGGTGCATCGACGAAGATCTCCGGAATCCCCGGCGGGGCGCCCCAGGGGATCTTCGCGACCTCGGAAACTCGGAGGCCCTTCATCGCGGAGTCATCCTACTTCCCGCGCCGTCTCACTTGTTGCCCTTCTTCCCTCTGCCAGCCGGCGGTTGCCGGGTCTCGACGTCCTCGGGGGCGGGAGGCGCAGGTGACGGAGCAACCGGTGCCGGCGTTACCGCGACGGGTGCCGGGGCCGGTCCGGCCGCTCCGGGAACCGGCTGGGGCTGCGGCTGCGGCGCCGGCACCCGATGCTCCTCCGCGCAAGGGTCACCCTGGCACTGCCACCAGAAGGGGCCGAAGCCCACGGCCATCCGCCGGCAGGAGCAGTTGTCGATCCCCTTGATGTTGCCGTCCCCGTCGAGGTCCACCTTGGCGAGGACGACCCAGGGCTCGGCGGGACAGGGGGGGCAGCCGGGGATGCCACCCTTGAAGAGGTCGTCGAGGCTCGGCGGCTTCTGGTGGCTCTGGGGGCAGGCGGTGAGGATGCCGATATCGTAGCCATCCCGCAGACGGGAGAATTCGCACTGAGCATCGTCGCAGCCGCAGCCCACGGGCTGCACCCGCACCGGGCGGGTCTGCACTTCGGCGTAGCGCACGGCGACGTAGAGCGGTCCCTGATCACGCTTGACGAAGACGTCGCTGCACCAGGGATCGACCGGGTCGCCGCAGCCGTCGGCCGTCAGCCCCACGGTGCGCAGGTCGACGGTCTGCTCACAGTCGAGGAGGATCTCGTCGCCGTAGGGTCCCAAGATGTAGCCCGTCTGTACCCGCACCTTCCAGGGCTGTGGCTCGATCCTGCCGGTCTTCGGGTCCGGCTCGCCGGGGAGGGCGCAGACGGCGGCGCCGCACACGACCCCCCAGCCGTGGAGGAGGCGGTTGTGACGGCGCAGCCGGTCGCGGAAGTACTGCTGCTCGAGGGTCAGCTCGACCGGAGTCAGGAGCTGACGGGGGAAGTAGCGCGGCCGCTCCAGGGCCACCTGACCGCAGGAGCAGGAGCAGCCCGCGTCGTGATCCGATCCACCGCAGTGGCAATCTGTCGACTGTCTCATCGTGTCACCTCGTCACTTCTCGCGCCGGTCTTCGTCCCGCTCTTCGATCAGCAGGGACAGGAGGATCTCGAACAGGAGGTCGTTGGTATAGACGATGGGCCGCACGGTGATGTCGATCCCTTCGTCGTCGCAGCGGTCGCCGTCCGCGGGGAGGCAGACGTTGGCCAAGGGGATGCACGAGTCGGCCGCCAGCTCGCGGCAGCCCTCGCTGACCCACTTGACGACCGCGCCGTAGTCGAGGCGGCCGTTGTACAGGAGGTCGGGGATGCGGCACTCCAGGTGGACCTTCGGGGCGGGTCCCTCCTTGAAGGTGATGCGGTAGCGCTCGCGGATGGCTCCGGCCGCGCACTCCTCGACGGTGCCACATTCGCCGGCCATCACCGGCGTGGGATCGCTCTCGCACTCGTGATAGCAGAGCAGCACCTGCACAATGCGCTCCTCACGCTCTTTGGGGGGGTGCTCCGGCCGGCGGCCGTAGCTCTCCGCCTGGGCCTGGTAGGGCCCGGGCTTGGCCGGCGGGGGGAGCAGCTCGGGAGGGATGGGGATGGGCGCCGTCCGCTCCGGGACGATGATCTCCCGCCCCCACTTGTCGATGGCGTACCCGGGGCAGACGACGATCCCCTGGCCGTCGGGGCCGGGCTGGACGTCGAGGCCGCAGACCACGCCGTAGCCGGAGACCCGCCGGTTGTGCAGATGCCGGTGATCGTTGAAGTAGCGGGTCTCGAGCTGGAAGTGATAGTCGCTCATCAGCTTGCCGTAGAAGAACCGGTTGCGCACCGGGCTCTTCAGGCTCGTCTTCTGGTGGTTCGGCTGCGTGTCGGTCGCGGCCATGGTCTCTCCTCTCCTTGGGTCAGTCCTCGTCAGGTGTGATCGGCCACGGCCGTGCCGAGGCGCGTGCCGATCCCCAGCCGGCTCTCTCCCATCCGCCCGGGCGGCTCGCCCGCCAGGACCAGCTCCGGCCCATCCCCCAGCCGGGTGGGAACGGCCGGACCGGCGATTACGGTGTCGATGCCGAGCCGCGCCTGAAAGCCCAGGCGCATGCGTGGCCGCACGATGCAAAGGTGGTAGTCGGTGTGCGCCGGCTTTTCGCGCTCGACCACGGCGCGCACCGCGGCCAGTTGCGCCGGGTCCGCCACCTCGCGTTCGTAGACCTGGACGCAGAAGCGGTGGGCCACCTCGGCGCCGAGATGGGCGCCCAGGCCTTCGCCGGCGGTGACGTAGGAGCGGTCGAGCACGGCGGTCGTCCCCAGCACCGCGGCGTCGGCCTCGGCCGGGGCCAGGACGGTGGTCCAGCCCAGCAGCCCGGCCCGGCCGGCGTCGCTTCCGTCATCCGCCGGCAGCGACCACCAGGTGGCGCCGAGGATGGGCTTGTCGATGCGCGCGGTGACGCCGGTGGCGAAGCGCAGGGCCGCGAGCAGCCCGGAGACGGTGCCGCGCCGGGCTCCGGCTGCGAAGGCATCGGCGATCGCCTGCCGCCGCTTCTCCTCTCCCCAGTCGCCGTCGAGGGTCAGGCCCAGCCAGCCGGCGAGCCACGGGAGCCAGGAGGCGGGGGCGACGGCGGGATCGAAGAGCCGGCCGAGGTGGGCGGTCTCGTCCTCGGCGTCCGCGAACAGGCTCTCGAACAGGGCCAGGAAGCGGGCGAGGAGCTCCGGGTCCGGAGTCTGGGAGCGGTAGATGGCCGGCAGGCTCTGATCGTAGCCCGCGTGCTCGAAGTCGATCCGCATCTGCGGCACGGCGGGGCTCTGCCGGCCTTCGCCGGTGAAATGCGCGCCCACCCAGAGGAACTTGGCGGGCTTGCCGCGCACGAGCCCCTGGAGGGCGTCCTGGGGGAGCGGCTGCCAGCCTTCGAAGAGGATTTTCTTCGTGGGATCGGGGGCCGGCGGCTTGGCGGTCTTGTCGTCCGCGGTGTGGAAGAAGAGGCGCAGATGGGCGCCGGCGGCGAGAGGACCGCCCAGGGCTTGGAGACGGTTCCACAACACGGCGCGGGTCTCGGAGCCGAAGGGACCGCCCCAGAGGAGGCCGCTGCGCGCGTGGGCCGCGCCGAGGCGGAGATGGATAGGCTCGGCGGCTCCCCCGGGATGGACCCAGAGGTCGCCGCCAGCCCCGGACGCGAGGGCGGCCACCGGTCCCTCGAAGCCTTCGGCCTCGCCGATCAACTTGCCTCCTGTATAGGCGAGGAGGCGCCGGTGCGCGTTGTCGCCGACGAGGACCTCGTCACCTGTCCAGAGCAGGCCCAGGAGGTCGCCGCCGTCCGTCACCTTGAATTCGTCTTTAGATTGGCCTGCGGGATCAAAGACAACGACCTGCGAGAGGTCCCGATCGAGGACGAAGATCCGGGGCTCGCCTTCCACGAGGCCCACCGCGACATCGACCGGCCGCGCCAGCTTCGCCCCGGCGTTGTTCCAGAAGCCGGGGAGCTCATCGCCGCGGGCGTTGAATTTCCGCACCTGGCGGCTGCCGAAGTCCACCACGTAGACGTTGCCGGCCGGATCGGCGGCCAAGGTCCAGGGGGTGTCGAAGCCGTCCCAGACGCCCATCACCTGGAGCGAGCCGGGATCGAGGAGCTGAACGCGGTGGTTGTCGCTGTCCGCCACCATCAGCAGTCCCCGTCTGGCATGGAAGAGGAGACCGCGCGGCGTGCGGAAGCGGCCCGGCCCCTCGCCTTCGCCGCTCAGGCAGGGGAGGGACGCGCGGGAGCCGTCGCAAGGATCAATGCGGCGGATGCGGTTGGCGCCGGGATCAGTGAAGTAGACGGTGCCGTCCGGCCCCACGGCCACTCCCGCCGGGCCGTCCGGCGCTCGGGAGAGCCGTGAGGTCCCCGCCGCCTTCCAGCAGCGGCACACGGGAGAGGACGACGGAGCCGTCCGGCAGCCGGTCCAGGCCGATCCGCTGGAAATCCGGCCAGACGTTGTCGCGGTTCAGGTGGAGGAACATGCTTATTCGACCCCCATCCAGACCACGCTCCAGGCCGTGAACGCCGCGGGTTTGACGTCCTGGGGATTGAGGTTGCCGAGCGGCCGGACGGCGACGGAGGCGTAGAGATGGAAGCCCGCCGGGGTCGCCGCGGCGATCCAGGTCACCACGTCGGCCAGGCCGCGGCCCGGCCCGAAGGCCATCTCCCGATCGCCGTCGATCCGCGCCGAGTAGCAGGGCAGGGTCTGGAAATGGCCGGAGGAGGTGTTGACGTCGGCCTGGAGCCCGAGGAACACCGTCCCCGGCGCCGCCGCCTCCACGATGGGGACCGGCGGCGGGGAGGCTCCTCGGGCTTCCACTCGCTCCAGATCACCGCGTCATGGCCGCAGGCGATGTAGGGCTGGGTGGCGGGGCGGGCGCTCTTGCGCTCGGCGATGGACACGGGCTGCTTGAGCTTGCATTGGAAGACCTCGACGCGGGCGAGGACGATGCGCCGGCTCTGCTCGACGTCGTCCCGCAGCCGCGTGTCTACGGCGTGGAGGGTCCTGTCCTCGCCGGCTTCCAGGCGCACCCAGCAGAAGAGCGGCTCCTCGCGCAGGCGCACGACACCGCGCGGCAGGCAGATCCCCTGCCGGGTCTCGGCCTCGGCGAGGGTCGCGTCGGCCGGGTAGGCGACGGTGAGGTCGAAGAAGACGGAGCCGCCGTCGCGCTCGGAGTCGACGGGCGGCACCGGCTCGGTGCGGCCGGTGGTGAGCACGATCTCGCGGCCCAGGTCGTCGAGGGCGTAGCCAGGCCCGATCCGCACCTCGCGGTCGCCGCGCCGGCCGGTGACGGCGAAGCCCTTGCCGATCCCCGGCTGGTGGAGGCTCTGGTTGTGCAGCCAGCGCATCTCGCGGTTGAACGCCTCGATGCCCTGGAGGTCGGAGGCGAAGAGCCGCTGGCCGTCGAAGAAGCGCAATCGTTCGATGGAACGGGTCTCGTCAAGGATTCCCATGGATCATCACCTCGGATAGCACTGCGGAAAGGCGGTAGAGCGAAAGGGATGTCTCCTGGATCCCCAGCCAGCAGACGGAGAGACGGCGCCGCGCGCTGACGAGCTCGAAGCGGCCGGAGGACGAGAGCGTCAAAGACGACGGCGGCACGGCCAGCCGGGTGCGGAATAGGAATTCGGTGGCGCGCGCCGCCGTCACGTGCTCGGCCGCGGGCAGGCTGAGCACCGGGGGCTTGCCTACGGCGTCGTTGCCCATCACCCAGGCGAAGTAGCAGGGGGTGCGGGTGAAGCCGGCGGCGCGGGTGTCGATCCGCACCTGCACGCCGATCGCCAAGTGATGCGAGCCAAAAGTCCAGGTCTCCCAGGCCGTGCCGCCCGCCACCGTGGCGCCGCTGCCGATGCGCGGCCGGGCGAAGGCGCGGGCGCTGGGCGGCTGGAAGTCCACGCTCCAGCCGGGATCGCCCGTCTCGGGCACGGTGAAACGGCCGAGCGGCACGCCGTCTAGGGGCGTGGGAGAGGGGAGCCAGACGAGCTCGGCAGTCGCGGGCGCGCCGTCCTTGAGGTAGCGCAGCACCAGAGTCAGGGATCCGCCCTTGGGCGCGGCCGGGACGGGGACCCGCTGGATCTCGCTCATTACGAGCTCGCGGCCGAAGGCGTCGAAGGCGAGGCCGGGGGCGACGAGGATGAGGGCCGGCGGGCCGGAAGACAGCCGGGTGCGCAGGCCGAGCGCCACGCCATAGGAGCCGTGGACGCCGCGCACGTGCCACCAGCGCGCCTGCTCGTCGAGCGCCGCCTGGTCGCGGAAGTCGCGGCTGAGGAGCGCCTCCCCGGGGGTGTGGCGCAGGCGTTCGAGATCTCTTCTGTCGAGAATCGTCATGTCGTCTTCACTCGACCTCGATGGTGTGGGCGCCGGCGGCGACCAGGTCGGTCGACCGCAGGCAGAGGTTGCCGCAGACCGGTGAGCCGCCCGCCGGCACCAGCTCCAGCGAGAGCACGCAGTCGACGCCGGGGGTCTCGTCCAGCACCTGGAGCACCTCCGAGCGGTAGACGGAGCGGCCGAAGGGCCAGCCGGTGCCGTCCGCGCCGCCGGGGCCGCCGGTCAATGGATCGAAGAAGGCGTTGATGGCATCGATCAGGCGCTTCTGCAGAGCGGTGCGCTCGACGCCGGGATGGACGCTCACCCGGGCACGGACCGCGACTTCCAGATAGGTGGGGCCGACCACCTGGATGCGCGTGCCGATCACCCGCCGGCGGCCGAGGTAAGCGCCCACCGTCCGCAGCAGCCCGGCGCTGGGCACGGGGCGATGGCGGGGGAGGCGGGGGAGCACGATGACCGTGATCACGCCGGGCGAGACGAAGCAGGGAGCGGTCGGGTCGAAGTCGGCGCGGGCCGAGGCGCGGGCCAGGCGCACGCCGGGGGTCTCCAGGGCCAGGCGCTCGCAGTCGCCCAAGGTGACGGCGCGGAACGGGCGGTTGACGAGGTCCACGGCGCGGGCAGTCGCCTCCTCCAGGCTCTCCTCGGCGGCCCCGCCTGTGGCCGGCAGCGGATTGGCGATGGTGATCCCAGAATTGAGCGCGGCCTCGGTGAAGCGCCACGCGCGGCCGGCGGGGAGGTTGCCCGCGATGGCGCGGGTGGCGCGGTAGGCGGCCCGGACCTCGACGCCCTCCGGGATCGTGCGGCCATTCTCGCCGTCGCCGGCGGTGATCACCCCCTGGGTGGGATCGAGCAGCAGGTGGGCCGAGTCGCGGCGGGAGCCGTCGAAGTCGGGCCGCACCTCCCAAGGCCGCCACTTTCCTCCCTCGAAGGACTCGAAGGTCAGGACGCCGTCGGCCACCGGGGCCTTCGGGAGGGCGAGCTGCTGGAAAGGCGCGCCGTTGCCTTCGCCCTGGAAGGCATCTTCTTCGGCCTGCTCGGCGCGCACGCCGTTGACGGCGAGGTTGGCGAGTCGTGGCGCATCGTCCCAGGCGCCGGCCACGAGGCGGCAGCGGAGGTAGTGGAGCTCTTCCTTGACGGCGCCGACTCTGGCCTTGACGGCGCCGGAGAGCGTCACCAGCACCCGACCGTCGAGGGTGAGCGAGCGGGTGTCGTCCACCACCTCGCCGGCCTCTGGGTCGAGGGGGCGCCAGAGCCCCGGACCGGCGAGCATCTCCCACACCGTGCGCGCCCCCCTCCCAAGACCCTCATCACCCCGGCCCTCTTCTCCCGACCCCACCCAACCCCCCTCACCGGGAGAAGAGGGAGACCAGCAGCCGCAGCGGCAGGGAATGGGGGACGGGTGGCAGGCCGCGTGGGCGAGCGCCGCCTCCTCGGCGATGCAGGCGCGTTCGTCGTCATCCGTCCCCGGGCCGGCGAAGCGGAACCAGAGGCTCACCGGCTGGCTGGGCGGCGTCTGCCAGTCGAATCCCAGGTAGAGGGCCGAGCCGGCCGCCGGGTCCTCGCCGCAGAGGGCGATGGCCTCGCCGCGCAGCCAGCGCGCCGTGAGGTCCGTGAAGCCCCCGGAACCGCCCACCTGCACGGCCTCCAGACGGAGGGACGTGGGAGTAACAGGCTCCAGGGTCCGCCAGGGCATCCAGCCGCCGGCGAGATCCTGGGCCTCCAGGGTGGTGCCGGCCGGCAGGGCCGCTCCATCCTGCTTGGGGGTGAGGGCGAGGACCGTCCGCGCCGGGCGGGGTGGATTCGGGGTCACGGCGGCCAGGGCGAGGAGCTTGCGCACCCGCGAGCGGGGGATGCGGTTGACCTGGTAGAGGTCCATCTCCGCCACCCAGGCGAGCAGCTCGATCAGGGTGATCCCCGGATCGTGGACGTTGTGGTCGGTCCAGCCCGGGGCATAGAGGGGGATGAGCGAGCGCCCCTCGGCCACCAGGTCGGCCCAGCGGCGGTCGTCGAGATCGGGCAGTGCGAGCGGCATCGTCTCTCCTTCCTCAGATCACCCGGATGCGAATGGTGCCGGCCACCACGGTGCGGCCGGCGGGGACGGCGATCCGCTCGCCCTGGAGCTGGCCGTCGAGCAGCAGGGCCAGCTCGCGCACAGCGTCGATGCCGGGCACCCGTTCGAGCACGGCGGCCACGTCGGAGAGGCAGACGTCCCGTCCCGGCGTCCAGCCCCGGCGCTCGGGGCCGCCGGCCAGCGGATGGAGGAAGCGGGCGAGCGCCGCCCGCGCCTCCCGCTCGGCATCGCCGGCCGCGGAGGAGTCGATAGGGATGACCGTCGCGGCCACGTCCACCGGCAAATAGAGCGGTCCGGTGACGTGGAGGTGGCGGGCCGCGGCGAGGCCCGCGGGGCAGCGGGCTTCGCAATATCGCCGCACCCGCTCGCGCAGACCGAAGGAGGGCCAGGGGCGTTCCTCGTCGCTCTGCGGCAGCAGGATCAGGGTGACCCAGCCCGGCCGTTGCTGGCCGTAGGGGTCGCGCCCCGGAATGGCCTGCGCTACCGCCACGGCGGGCGAGGCTTCGCGGGCCATGGTCTCGTAGTCGGCGGCGGTGAGGGCCCGGCCGCGATGGGCGAGGGTACGAGGGCCGCGCGAGGAGAGGGCGTCCGGGCCCTCGGCGTCGGCCCCGCCCTCGGCGGGGCGCGGGTTCTTTACGCTCTCCACGCCCGGGATGCCGGCCAGCAGGCGGCTGACGGCGCCGGTCGCGACGTTACCCTTGGCGCCGCCGCCTGTGCGGTAGGTGGTGGCCAGGACCTCGGCGCCGGCGGGCGGCACCCGCCCGTGCTCGCCGTCGCCGAACAGCAGGCGGCCGCGGGTACGGTCGAGCACGTAGTGGCGATCGGCGGGGCCGGAACGCAGCAGGTCCCGCTGTCCCTCCCAGCGCACCCAGGTCTCGCTCACCCGCTTGTCGCGGGCGCGCTTGAGGCGTAGCGCGCCCATCACCACCTCGTCCTGCGGGCCTTCGCTCCCCAGCAGGTCTTCGAGCTCCTGGATCGTCCGGTCGCCGCCGCCCAAGACCTCGCGGGCGAGGAGGCGCCACTCGACGTTGGCGCGCGGGCCCGACAGCTCGCGGACCTCGATGCGCTCGTCGCCCAAAACCGGCGGCTGGCGCAGGGCGAGGGCCTGGTGGGGAGCCCCGGACGAGAGGCCGAGCCGCTCGTTGACCACGGTCTGCCACTGCGAGGCCCAGACGGCGTTGGGGTAGAGGCCGGCGAGGACCGGCGCGCCCGGCGGGCCGTCCTCGGCCAGCTCGGCGCGCAGCCAGTGGAGGGGGATGCCGAAGCGGGCGGCCGGCGCGCCGTCCTCGGGACCGATCACCGACACCATGCCGGGCACTCGCAGGTTCGCGGTCTCGTCCTCGACAGGCAGGCGCTGCCAGGCGATGCCGTCGAAGTAGCTCCAGACGAGCGCCGGCCCCTTGGCCGAATCCCCCGCGGTCGCCCTCGACCACGTCGAAGAACAGGTTCAGGCGATCGACGGGGAGCTTTTTGTCGAAGCCGAGGTAGAGGGCAGGGGAGAGGCCGCTCACCAGGGTGAAGGGGGGGAAGGAGAGCCCCGGCCACTTCGCCTCCTCGGTGCGGTCCACGAGCTGGAAGTCGTTCTCCGCCAGCACGTGCTCGGCCGGGTAGGGGCCGTGCTCCCAGGCGTAGCCGAGCCGCAGCTCGGAGAGCGACGGCGGCTTGGAGATGACGTAGGTGAAGGTGCTCCCGTCATTGAAGGTGACGGTGGCGGAGAAGCCGTAGCCGTGCTCGTGCAGGCGGGCGCGGATGAAGCGCCCTTCTGTCCGTGGACCTCGGTGGCCTCGATGTCGTCGGGGACGATGAAGCGGAAGGTGCCGTCGCCGGTGAAGCTCTCGGGCTCCCCGGCGGCGCCCTGGTCGGTCGCCACGACGAGCGTCTGCCAGATCCGGCCGTCCCAGTACTCCCAGGCGACTTTGGGGGCCAGAGGGGTTTTGGCACTGGCGTCGAGCTTTCCCGCCGGGGTCTCGGCGAGCTTCACGCGGACCGTCACCTTGGCTCCCGGCTTGCTCAGCACCTCCTCGCTGGAGAAGTAGAGGGTGTCGCCCGGCTTGGGCGCCTGGCCGAGGGGGTAGAAGGCCTTGCTAGTGTCGAGCGTCTCGGAGCCGAACAGCGCCTTCTCGGGCTGCAGACCTTCGGGAGGAGCCTCGGAGGCCGTGGCCGCCGCGAGGTCGTCGAGCGGGGCCATCATGAGGATGGTCCCGTCCGAGGGCGGAGCCGGCTCCTCCTCCGACTCGGTGAGCGGCCGCGCCACCTGGACGGCGAGCCGCAGCTCATCGATCAGGGGGAGGACACGCGTCGGGTCTGGCGGGAGGGGACCGATCAGCCGGCCGCGGATCCAGAACGCCTCGATGCCGGCGATCTTCTTCTTGGCCGTCTCGGCGCAGTCGGCTTCGAGGTGGAAACGGCCGCTGCGGGTGAAGCCGCGGGTTCCGTCCGCCTTCAGCCAGTCCGTCTCGCCGCAGGCCGGGTTGGTCCCCTTGAAGCCGCGCCACACCTCGCCGTCCCAGTACTCCCAGGCGAGGAAGAGGGGCGCGCTCGCCGGCTGCACCAGCTCGACGCGGACGTCGACGCGCACCTTGCCCTTGAGGTTCAGCAGCGTGTCGTGCGCGAGGTAGAGGGCGTGCGGCGTGTCTGCGAGGAGCCGCTTCTCGAACAGGGTGAACGGCTGGCCGGCGGCGAGGGCGGCGCTGTGGTCGATCCACTGGTCGCGCCCCGGCCACAGGCTCACCACCTGGGTGAGCTTCGCCGCCGCGAGCCCGGCCGCGCGCTCGGTCTCGAACACCACCTGGTCGCTGCTCTCGGGAGGTGGCGGCGCGGCGAGCTTGGTGCCCGCCGGCAGGGTGTGGTCGGCCGCCTGGGCGCCGAGCTTGAAGACCACCGGCACCCGCGCGGCCTGGGCCGCGATGCGCTCGATGCCCAGGAGGCCGAGGAAGGCGGTGCGATTCTTGTCCGGCGCCTGGTTGAGGCGCGCGAGGATGGCCTCGACGTAGCGGCCGGCGATCCAGGTGAGGGCCGCGTCCGGCCCCTCGTCGCCCGGATGCCAGGCGGCGACGAAGGCCTCGCGCCGGGCGAGCAGCTCGGCGCACAGCTCCGCGGCCCGCCGCGCATCGACCGGCCGCGACAGGGTAGGCTTCACGCGCGCGCTCCTTCCTGGAGGTAGAAGGGATAGACCAGGTTGTAGTGGACGTTGGTGGCGCGCACCCGGTAGTCGATGGCGATCAGCATGCGGCCGCGCGGCGGATCAGCCGTCACCTCGACGCGCTTGACGTCGATGCGCGGCTCCCAGTCGATCAGCGCCTCCTCCACCCGCTTCCTGACGGTTTCGAGAAGGGTGACGCTCATCGACTCGAAGACGAAGTCCTCCAGGCCGGCGCCGAAGTCCGGCCGCATCACCCGTTCGCCCCGGCGGGTACCGAGGATGATGCGGATGGACTGATGGACGTCCTCTTCATAGGCGGCGGTGGCCACGGCGCCGGCAGCGTCGAGCCCCAGGGGGAAGGCCCAGCCGATGCCCAGGAAGGCGCGGTTCGGATCTCTCACCGGGCCGCTCATCGTCAGCCTCCGATCTCCACCGTGGGCAGCCCGAAGACGATCGGCGCGCCGCACCCCGCGAGGTCGCCCATGCGGATCGCCGGCCGGCCGCCGATCAGCACCGTGAGGCTCCCCTTGACCAGGGGCGTGGGCGGATGCGGACCACCGGGCGGCGGGAAGGAACAGGCGTGCATGTCGCCCACTACCGCGGCGGGGAGGCCGCCGATGAGCACGGTGGGCACGCCGGGGCCGGTGATGATGCCGGGGTGGCCTGAAGGATCGGTGACGCGGGCGGCGAAGGGCATGTCGGTCAATCCTCTTCAGTTGATCTTCACCAGCGGAGCCGTGACGTTGCACACCCCGGCCGACTGGACGCTGGCAGTGGCGGCGCCGTTGATCGTCACGTTGGGCGCCGTGATGTTGACCGGCCGCCGTGCCCACGATGTTGACGTTGGGGCCGGTCAAGGTGATGCCGTCCGGCGTCATGTTGATGACGTCGGTGCCGGCGGTGATCTGGATGCCGGCGGGCGACATCAGGATGGTCTGGCCGGCCGGCGTCATGATGGTGATGGTGGGCGGCACCTCGGTGAACATGAGGGTGTTGCCCACCAGCGTGCGGATCATGCGGATCTGCGGCACCGGCGAGGGCAGGGGCGGCGGCGCCATGGCGCTCCACAGGCTGCCGATGACGTAGGGGGCGTTGACGTCGCCCTGCTCGAAGGCGACGAGCACCTCGTCGCCCACGTCGGGGATGAAGTAGTGGCCGTGGGCGATGCCGGCCATGGGCACCGCCACCCGCGCCCAGGGCGACAGGTCGAGGCTGTCGATGAACGGGAGCTGCACCTGGACGCGGCCGAGCGCCATGGGATCGAGCGGGTTGATGACCTTGCCCACGGCCACGCCGTAGACCTTGTCGCCTGCCTTGCCGATCGACTCGAAGAGCTGCTCCAGAACGTTTTCCATCACGGGAGGATCTCCTTCTTCACCTGGAAGCTGGTCTTGTAGCCGCCGCCGTCCAAGGAGTGGGTGGCGCTCGCCACGCGGTAGTCGCCGCTGAAGTCCGGGCCCAGCCCCTCCAGGCGGATGACGGCGCCGGCGCGGATGCGGGGATCGCCGATCGCCGAGCCGCTGCCGGTGAGCCGGTTGTTGAGCTTGTTGCGCAGCTCGCGGTAGATCTTGAGCGCGCTGTTGGCGAGGTCGGCCGGGCTGCTGATCGGCTGGTCGATGATGCTGTAGGTCGGGCCGCTCACCAGCTTGGCGCCCTTGGCCGCCGCGCCGGGGAGGATCGAGACCCCTAAGCTCTCGCGGTCGAAGTCCCAGAACACGGTGACCAGGAAGTCGAGCGGGATTTCGCGCAGCGTGAACTTGATCGAGACCGCCGCCACCTGGCCGACGGTCGACATCTCGGGCGAGAAGTCGAGCAGCGACTCGCCCCAGGTGAGGGTGAGCCGCGGCTCGTACTCCTTGACGAAACGTGACAGGTAGAGGGTGTTGCCGTCCACCCAGAAGTCGGCGTCGTACTCGCGGGCGATCTTCTCCAGGAGCTGGAGATCGCTCTGTCCCTTCTGCTTGGTCCCCGATGCCCTTGAAGATGAAGTTGATCGCCGTCATCGCCGCCGACACCGCCACGATGGCCGGGTCGAGCTGCGGGATGAGCAGGTTCTCGGCGCTGAGGATGCCCACGACCAGGGCGTCCTGGAGCGGCCCGAAGCCGCGGGCGGCGGTCCCCTGGGCCAGCCGCTGGAGATGGTCGTGCGCCACCATCGTCAGGGTCGGCATGCCGCCGTTGGGGAAGCTCACCTGCACGCCCGTGACCTCGCCCTGGAAGACCTCCTCCAGCGGGTCCGGCGCGTAGCCGAGCGCGAGGCGCAGGCCGTTGGCGATGTCGAACGTCCCCTCGGGAGCGAGGTCGCCGGCCTTCGACCGGGCCGATCCGGATGCCGGTGGGGAAGGGCTGGAAGCCGAGCCCCTTGATGTGCTTCGCGAGCCACCGCAGGTCGGGGTTGGCGAGCCCCACCTCCACCCGGTCGGCGGCGTTCTGGCCGTCCTCGTAGCGGATGCTGGTCACCGTGCCGCGCACGGCGGCGGGCAGCTCCTCGCCGTTGATGCGGAGGCTCCAGTCGGGCGCGTAGGCGGGGTAGCGGGCCATGGCTTAGCGGCAGCACCTCGCCGGTCTCGGGGTCGACGTAGGGCAGCGGCGGGATGAGCAGCGACTGACCCGTAGTGAGCGACCGCGGATCGTCGATGCCGTTCTCGATGGCGATGGGCCGCCACATCTGCGGGTCCTCGTAGAAGCGGGCGGCGATGCCGGACAGGGTCTCGCCCTGCGACCACCGTGTGCACCTTGCTGAAGGTCGAGGTCTGGCGCTTGACCTCGCGGCTCTCGCGCCCCGGGTCCACGAACTCGTTGAAGGTGACGGTGACCTTGGCCCGCACCGGCCGGCCGTCCTCCAGGAAGACGATGAACTTCTGCGCCGCCCGCGCCAGCACGCAGCGGAGCTGGAGCGAGGCCCAGGCGATGCGGACGATGGGCGGCGCGTGGAGGTCGGGGTCGATGTCGAGCAGGCGCACCACCTTCTGCGTCTCGTCGCGCACGTCGCGCCGTTTTTCGTAGGTGTCGAAGAACAGCTCCATCTCCAGCGTTCTGAGATTGCCGTGCACGAACTGCAGGAGCGGCGAGGAGAGGCCGGGCACGGCCTGGGAGGCGAAGTTGTTGTCCCGGTTGAGGCTATATTCCTCCGGGTTGAACATCACGTCGAACTGCTCGCCCGTGTGCTCAATGGTGATGCGCGCCTTTTCCAGTGCCATCGCCGTCTCCTAGAGGTTCCCCGTCCGTTCGCGCCAAGCCTCGACCCGGCGTCCGATCTGCTGCATGACCCGGTCGGCGAGAGCGGGGACGTCGATCGCCGGCGAGACCGGAGGGCTCCAACTCGATCCGGAGCGGGGCGCGCTCATCGCGCCGGCGGCCCAGGCCGGGACGGTCACGGGTGGCGCCGGTTCGGGCGTCGGCGCGGCGGCCAGCCGCTGCACCCGGGGAAGCGGCGCGAAGACCGGCTCCTCGGTGCGCCGCAGCCGTTGGGCGATGCGGCGCGAATCAGCCGGTCCCTCCTCGCGGCGGGCCGCCGCGTTGAGGCGCTGATAGACCGTCTCGATGGCGCGCAGCGCGATAGCGGGCATGACGTTCGCGGCGCGCTCGAAGCTGCCCGCCAGGCCGGCTGCCGCAGGCGTCGCGGGATCGGCGGCTCGCAGGCGCTGGAACACCGCCTGGAGAGGAGCGACAGGGATAGGCGGGAGAGGGGCCGCTGCGCGTCCAATCTCATTCAACACGACTGGACGGACCTCGCGGACGACCGTCGCCGGGTGCCAGAACGTCTGGCGTAGGACGGGCTGGATCGCCAGATGGATCTGCGGCTGCACGTGGCGGGCCGCGAGCAGCCAGCGCTCGCGCAGGATCTGCCCTACCTCGCGCGGCCGGGCGAGCACCCGCTCCAGCCCCGGCGGACGCGCGGCGAGCCGGCGGTGATTCGCCGCGAGCCCGGCCGCCCAGGCGCTCCAGCGCGATCGCTGCTCTCTCCGGTCCGTCTTCATTCGCATGCCGTCAATCCCTCGCCTCGTTCATGCGCTGGTTGATCGCCGAGATCTCGGCGACCCAGCGGCGCCGCTCGGGGTGCTCGAGGTGGAAGATCGCCTCGGGCGGCCAGTGGAAGTGGAAAGCGACGAAGGCTACCTCCTCGTACAGAGTTTTGAGGGGGTAGCCTAAGATCCCCCCAGGCCGCCGAGCTCCACCTCGAAATGGGCCTCGCACTTGGGACAGACCGCCGGCAGGCTCGCCCGCCCGTCGCGGTTGATCCGGTTGTACAGCTCCTGCAGATACGCCAGGTCCGCGGCGTAGAGCCCCTCGATCACCTTGGGGTTGACCATCGGCACCGAGCCCAGCCGTGTGATCACCCGCGACAGCAGGATGAGGATCAGGTAAGCCTCGTTGCTCTGCACCCGCGGGTCCTTGAGCGGCAGGATCTCGTCGGCCGCGGTGGCCAGGCGCATGACCCCCTCGCGGTGGAGGGTCCCCCCGTCGTCGACGTAGCCGAGGGGCAGGGTGAACTCGTATTCGGTCTGAAACATCGCGTCCTCCATGGCTGCTCAGGGCTCAGGCCCGCTGGAGCCCCTCGTGGGCGAGCTCCAGGGTCTCGATCGACACGTCGTTGCCTTCGGCGTTGAAGCTGGGGCCCGTCCACTTGGCGGGCCAGGCGTTGAAGAAGTTCCAGCGCACCTTCTCCTTGCCGGCGCGGTCGAGGACCACGATCGAGCCGTTCCGGCGTTTGGCCGCGGGGTCGCCGGTGACCCATTGGCGGTGCCAGTCGTAGAGGTCGTGGTCGTCGGCCGTACCCCACTTGAGGGTGATGTTCGAGAACTTGGCCATGGCGGGGAGCTTGCGCATGGTGAGGTTCTCGCCCCCCTCGCGGTGCTCGGTGACGTCGATCGTCGAGTCCAGTCCGCTCACCTCGTGGAAGGCGGCGCGGACGATGCCCTGGATCTCGACCAGGAAGTTGAAGTTGCCGTAGGGGTCAACCCGTTGTCCATTCGCCATCTCAGTTCTCCTTTAACCTTCCTTGACCTCGCCGCCGCCATCCCACTGGCCGATGCGGACGATGATGAATTCGGCCGGGCGCACGGGGGCGACGGAGATCTCGATGTAGAGCCGCCCCAGGGCGCGTGTCGAAGGCGGGTTCAGAGCCTCGTCGATGCGCACCCGGAAAGCTTTCTCGGCGGTGTCGCCGAACAGCGCGCCCTCGCGCCAGACGCGGGTCAGGAAGTCGTTGATCGTGCGTTTGAGCTGCTGCCAGAGGGTGAGGTTGTTGGGCTCGAACACCGCCCAGCGAATGCCCTCCTGAATCGACTCCTCGATGAAGAGCATGAGGCGGCGGACGTTGACGTAGGTCCAGTCGGTGACGTCCTTCTGCACCGTCGTGCGAGCGCCCCAGACGACCACGGTGGCCGAGCCCTGGAAGATGCGCAGAACGTTGATCCCCTCCAGGTTGAGCGGCCCCTGCTGGCCGTCGGTGAGCAGCCGCTCCAGACCGAGGACCCCACGCACGTCGGTGTTGGCAGGGGCCTTGTGGACACCCCGCTCCTGGTCGGTGCGGGCGTAGATGCCGGCCATGTGACCCGAGGGCGGAATGAAGATCGTGCGCGGCGGTACGTGCTTGTCGAGCGGGTCGCGCACCTCGACCCAGGGGTAATAGAGGGCGGCGCGCCCGCTGGGAGATTCGACCTGGGTCCTGTGCTCCTCGACGCTGCCCGGCCCGGACGGAGGCGCACCGGGTCGCGAATCGAGCACGGCGAAGCGATCCTTGAGGTCCACGCAGTGCTGGATCATCGCTTTCTGGATGGTGAAGCACTCGAAGTGGGCGGCGGCGTCGGGGATGCAGAGGATGTTGACCTCGTCGACGTTGCGCAGCGCGTCGAGCCCCTGCTGGTACCCGGCCGAGTCCACGCCATGGGGGTTGTCGTCGGCGCCATGGACGGCGATGGCGAGCACCTCGGCCTTGGCCAGGCGTTGGGGGTAACCCGAGGTGGTCGGTGGGGTCAGCGGCGGCAGGATCTCGATCTGGTCCGAGAGCACGGAGGAGAAGACGTAGCCCGGGTGCTGTGGGTTGAGCGACAGGTTGTCGAAGAGCGTCGTGGCGCCCCCTTGTGGCTTCACCGACAGGCTGAATTCCTGCGACTCGAGGACGGGCGCCATCGTGTCGGTCTTGAAGTCGTGGGTCCGGGCCGGGCTCGCGGCGAAGGTCACGAAGCCGGCGTTGTCAACGCCCTCGATGACCGCGTAGTCTTCGTCCGCTCCCTCGCTGACCTTGACCACGCTGCCCGGGAAGAGGCCCAAGCTTTTCTCCAGGCGGATCGTCTTCTGGGCTTTCACCAGATCGGCGATGCGCAGGGTGTCGCCGGCGGCGAGAGCGATGGCGGTGTCGAGAGTCAGGTCGTTGCCGGCGATCTTGGTGATCACGGCGCGGGGAACGGTCCCGTCCTTGATCACGATGTCGCCGGGGCGGAAAGGCGTGGCGTCGGCAACGGTAACGGTGAGGCCGCTGAGGCTGACGGAGTTGACCTTGGAGTTGCCGATCGCTACCTTCAGTCCGGGACTGCCGGTGGCATGGGCGGTCTTCACTTCGACGGTGAGGCCGTCACCCGCTACGCCGATCTCACGGGCCTGCACGCGGAATACCGGCTGGCCACCCTGGTCATGCGCCTCCCAGAGGGTCGCCGCGGCTGTCCCAACCCGCACGACGTAGGCCTGACGGCCGCCGTTGTCGTAGAAGGCGCGCACGGCGAACGCCAGATAGAACCAGTGCGGCGAGGTGATGAAGGGCTGGAAGGTGCCGTCCGGCTGAGGCACGGCATAGAGCGCCAGGAACTCGTCGTAGCTGCTGATCCGGCGTGCCTCGCGGAGCGGCCCGCGTAGCGCCGGTCCAATGAAAGCCGCCGTGCTGGTGCCGACGCCGGCGATGACTCCGGGACCCGTCAGCTCCTCGATGTAGACGCCTGGTGTGTCGTACGTGGGCATACAGGTGTTCCTCCTGTTTCAGCTCAGTTCCACGTCGTATCCGCCGGCGGCGGAAGGGACCTGGATGTTCTTTGTTTTTTCGTTGAACCCCGCTGCCCGCGCCCGCAGCGTGTAGGGCCCGGCACCGAGCGCATCGAAGATGAAGCGACCGTCGTCGCCGGTGGTGACGGTTTCGAGCGGCGTGCCGCCGGGCGTCTCCAGCCGCACCCAGGAACCGGCCACGGGATGGGACGGCGTGCCGGTGACCACGGTGCCGCCGATCCGGATCCAGACTTCCGCCGGCTCTGCGCTGCCGCTCTGGCGGTATTCCGTGATGGCGGTGGTGACCATGGGGCCCGTCACCTGGGTCTCCAGCAGCAGTGGCAGGGTGACGACGAGATGGACGCCGGGCTTCCAGCGAAAGTCCACCGTGCTCCAGAACTCGCCCATGCGCGGCGAGACCTCGGGCGCCATCACCAGCGTCGGCAACTCGGCGTCGGCAATGGCGGCGGGGAAGCCGGCGGGTAGTGGATTGGGGTCGTAGACCCGCCGCGGGATCAGCGGCTCGGCGTTGACCAGCGTCGCCGTCACCTTGTGGAGCAGGGCGTGCTCGTCGACCGTGGGCTCGATCAGCGGCGAGACGGAGGCCGGGCTCCAGGCGGTGATCAGGTAGTGGCAGTCGAGGCGCCGAGGGGCGCGGGTCTCCTGGACCTCGCCGGCCTGGACGTCGCGCAGCCGCTCGTTGGAGCGCAGCTTGAGGTTCTCGCTCAAGGAGAGCAGGTAGACGTTGAGGGCGTTGCCGCTGAGCGTGCCGACGTGGGTGCGCCACTCCTGGTCGGGCGGCTGGAAGCGGATCTGGTTCTCGTTCGTCAGTCCGGCGATGCGACGCATGAACAGATGCCGCAGGAGGTTGTCGAGGTGGTCGATCATGGCGCGTCGACCTCCGTCATCTGCGGCGTCTGCGCCGTCATCTCCGCCATTTCAGCCTCGGTCACCGTCTTGCCCAGCTTCTGGAATTCCCGGCGCACGGCGTGGAGCACGTGGGAGCGCCGCACCCGTTCGCCCGCGGCGGCGGCGAGGAAGGCGGCGGCGAGGGCGATGCTCTTGATGTTGCCGCCGGCCAGCGTGAAGCGCTCCGCGAGGAGCTGGGGATCGACGTCCTCGGCGAGCGGAGTCTCGCGCGGCCAGGCTCCCTCCCAGATGCGGCGCCGGCTGACCTCGTCGGGGAAGGGGAAGTGGACGATGAAGGCGAGGCGGCGCAGGAAGGCCTGGTCGAGGTGCTGGCGCAGGTTGGTGGCCAGGATGGCGATCGCCCTCGTACTCCTCCATCTTCTGCAGCAGGTAGCTGATCTCGACGTTGGCGTAGCGGTCGTGCGAGTCCTTGACCTCGGAGCGCTTGCCGAACAGGGCGTCGGCCTCGTCGAAGAAGAGGATGGCGTTGGCGCTCTCGGCGGCGGCGAAGACGCGGTCGAGGTTCTTCTCGGTCTCACCGATGTACTTGCTGACCACTCGCGACAGGTCGATCTTGTAGAGGTCGAGCCCGAGCTCGGCGGCGATCACCTCGGCGGCCATGGTCTTGCCGGTGCCCGGCGGACCGGAGAAGAGGACGCTGAGCCCCCGGCCCAGCGACAGCCGGCGCTCGAACCCCCAGTCGCCGTGGACGACGTGACGCAGCCGCGCCTGATCGCAGATCTCGCGCAGTTGGGCCTTGGAGTCGGCCGGCAGCACCAGGTCGTCCCAGCCATAGACGGGCTCGACCTTCTTCGCCATCCGGGAGAGCGGGCGGCTGGCCAACAGGCGGCAGGCGGCGCGCAGGTCCGCTTCGTCGAGAGCGCTGCTGTCCGTGCGCCAGCCGGCGAGGCCCCGGGCGAGGGCCACGGCGTCGCGGGCCTGGCCGGGGGTGAAGCGGAAGGTGTTGGCGAGGGCTCCGGCGTCGATGTCAAGCGCTGCCAGCGCTCGCTCCCAGATGGCGCGGGCCGCGGCGCTGTTCGGAAGCGTCAGCGCGAGATCGATAAAACCGGAGAGATCGAGCTGACCCGAGAGGTCCGCCCGCCGCTCGCCGAGGAGAAAGGTGACGCGCGAGAAGAGGCGCACCGCCGCCAGCAGCTCGCTCAGCTTCTCCGGCTGGGCCGCGCCGGGCTCCTCGGGAAGGAGGTGGTGGAAGCCGTGGAGGGAGAGGGCCGCCGGCTGCAGCGCTGCCTCTCGCGCCAGGTCCACGCCAGCTCCGCGAACGGCTGCGCTGCCGCCGATATCGCGAGCATCCGCGCCACGTCGGCCTCCACCAGGGCGATGCCGAGGTCGGCGCAGACGGCGCGAGCGAGCTCCCGTTTGCCGGCGCCGTAGGGGCCGTGCATGGAGACGACGACATCCTCCTCCCCGGGCGCGGCGAGGCGTGAGCGCAGCAGGCCGCTCAGGCGCCGCCGCAGCTCCGGCTCGGCATCATCGGCATTCTTGGCATCGTTGGCCTCGCCGGGAGCGACCACCTCGGCCCAGGTCTGAACGGCTGGAGCGAGGGAGCGCGAGCCGAGGAGGAAATCGGCGATGCGGTCGTCCAACTGGAGAGGACGGGAGAGGAGGACCGGGCCCTCCCCGAGATGGATCAGCCGGGCTCGGGCGAGGGCGGCGCGCGGCTCGAAGGCGGCTCGGGCCGCGATCGCCTCCTCGGGAGAGGTGCAGAAGAGGTCGAGCGCCAGGCCCACGGTGGGCCGGTGGCGGGTCGCGTCGTCCTGCAGGTAGGCGTAGAGCCGCTCGTACTTGCGATCGAGAGCCGGCGCCAGGCAGAGGAGGAGGGTGCGCTCCTCGAAAGCCGAGAGCTGGAAGGTGCGGCAGAGATGGGGGAGGCGCAAAGGGGCTCCGGACTCCCGGCTCGCCTCCCGCCGCGCGGCGATACGCTCGGCGCTGAGGGCGAGAGCCCCGGCGGCGCTGGCCGTGCCCGCGCCAGGAGAGCCCGCGGCCGCGGGGCGGGCGAGCAGGCGGAGCACCTCGTGCTCGGAGACCACGAGGCCGCGGAAGCTGTCGAGCGGATCGTCCCCGCCCTCGGCCTGGCGAGCCAGAAGACGCAGGCGCAGGAGCTGGTCGAGTCCGTCGAGCTCGTCACGCAGGTGCTCCCAGCTCGTGGCGTAGGGAGTAGGGACCACCCCGGCCTCCAGCTCGCACGTCAGAGCTCTCACCGTCCCCTCCTCAGACAGTCTCGGAGCTCCTGCGCCCGGTCCTGATTCAGTCGGTAGCGCACGCGGGCGTCGGCCCGCCGGCTCGCGATCACCCAGCCCTCCGCCACCAGCTCGGAGAGCGCCGCCTCGACCTGTTCCTGCTGTTCGCGGATCTCCCGTTCCAGGAGCCACCATTCGGCGATACCTTCGCTGGTGTCGTTGGCATCGGGGTTCTCATCGAGGTAGGCGAGGATGCGTGGGGCGAGGTCATGCATCGGGGTGTCCTGGCAGTCCGGCGGGCTCCCAGTGCAACCGGAGTGCCATGCAGAAACCCTTGGATTTCAAGGATTTTGCGCCGCCGGCCAGGAGGTTTTTGTCCTAGCTTGAGCGGGGGAGCTTGGGAGAAACCGTGGTCCGGAGGGGCTCCGGCAGGTAGGACAAATTTGTCCTGGCGGGGAGAGGGATTTGTCCTGGGGGCATTGTCTATAGAGCGGGTTCTCGAAGGTCGCCTATCCGCCCTGGCATGAATGCCAGGGCGGGGGAGTGGCTAGGAGCTAGGCGCGGAAGCTCTCGGCGTCGATGCCATGCTTGCGGATCAGCTCCCAGAAGGCGCGGCGGTTCTTCTCGGCGGACTTCGCCGCCCGGCTGATGTTGCCCTGGTGGAGGAGGAGCAGGTCGCGGATGTAGGCGGCCTCGAACTCGGCCACCGCCCGCGCCTTCGCTTGCTGGAAGCCCTCGGCGGCGGGCCGCGCCTCGGCCCGGCGCGAGCGGGGGAGGACGACATGGTCGGCGCCGACCTCCTCCTGGCCCTGGGAGAGCACTACGGCGCGCTGCACCACGTGCTCGAGCTCGCGCACGTTGCCCGGCCAGGGGTGAGCGAGGAGGGCCTGGAGGGCACCGGAGGAGAGGCCGCGGACCGGCTGCCCCATCTCGCGCGCGTACTTGGCGAGGAAGTGGCGGGCGAGCAGCGGGATATCCTCGCGGCGCTCACGCAGGGCCGGCAGGTGGAGGAGGATGACGCTCAGGCGGTAGTAGAGGTCCTGGCGCAGCCGCCCCGCCTCCACGGCGCCCTCAAGATCGGCGTTGGCGGCGGCCACCACGCGCACGTCGGCCTTCAGCATTCTTCCGGCTCCCAGCGGCCGGTACTCCTTCTCCTGGAGGAAGCGCAGGAGCTTCACCTGGGCGAGGAGGGGGAGGCTGTCCACCTCGTCGAGGAAGAGCGTCCCTCCCTCCGCCTCCTGGATCAGCCCGGGCTGGAACGCGGTGGCGCCGGTGTAGGCCGAAGCGCTCATGGCCGAAGAGCTCGTTCTCCACCAGATCCGGCGGAATGGCGCCGCAGTTGACGGCGATGAACGGTTTCTTCGCCCGTGGGCTCAGGTAGTGGACGGCGCGGGCCACCAGCTCCTTGCCGGTGCCCGTCTCGCCGGAGATGAGGACGGTGGCGTCGCACCGCGCCACCAGCGGCACTTTCTCGATGGCGGCGAGGAAGGCTGGGCTCTCGCCGATCATATGACGCAAAGACTCTGGCATCGGAGTGGCCTGTGTAGAAAACGTCCACCTTCCCCTCGTCAGGCGGTGGAGAGGAGCGTTTTGTTACAATGAGTAACTGAATTTTTCAGCGCTCCGCCGGCAGGACCTTCAGGTAGATCGGCTGATCGCGGTCCAGCAAGGGCCGGTCCGGGAGATTGGTGCCGGTCGCCTGGAAATTCCGGTCCGCGCCCGTGCCCCAGAGCTCCAGGATGAGCAGGACCAGGGCCACGCCGCCCAGCACCTGAAGCATCTTCCGGGGCGGGTCCAGGGGGATGAAGGTGAAGCCGGAGGCGAGGCCGCGCAGCCGTTCGCCGATCCACACCAGGGCCGCGGCCGTGAGCGTCAGCCAGAAGGGGAGGAGCAGCAATCCCTGGCGGACGTAGCCGAAGAAGAGGCCGGTGGTGATCATTCCCGTTACGGTCAAGAGGAGCACGAGCACGGCCCAGCGCCGGGGACCGCCCGGCGTCGCCAGACAGCAGATCAATCCCAGGAGGGCGAACGGCAATCCCAACCACCAGCCGGCGCCGGAGTCGGGCGTGAACACGTCGACGGGCCGGCGTACGCCGTCGAGCCCGCCGGGCCAGTCCCACTGCGTCCAGCCGAGCTTCCAGGCGGAGAAGAAGAGCTTCCATTTCGCGCCGACGAGCCGCGCGAAGGCTCCTGGGTTCTCTCGCATCCAGCTCCAGGCCATGCGATCGCCGTGGAGAATGAAATCCAGATGCTGCGGATCGGTGAGATCGAGCACCGAGCTTTGGGATCGGGAGGAGAGGAACGCTCGTGAGAACGTGCCGTCCGCCTGCGGGTTGTTCGCCAGGGCCAGATTGACTGGACCGTAGATCGTCAACGGCACGAACGTGGGCAGGGGCTCCGCGAGCTGCCCCGCGAGGCGCTCGTTGATCGCGGAGAGACGGATCGGCGTTGCGGATCGTCCACGGCGCCACGATCAGAATCCAGCCCAGAGCCACCAGGGCCCAGGGGCGGAGACTGGAGCGGCTGAATTCCTTTCTGAGGCCGAAGAGTCCGGTGCTCAGGACGAGGATCGCCACCAGCACCCCTTCGGCCCGGGTGAGCGCCAGCCATCCCAGGATCAATCCCAATCCCAGAGCCGTTTTCCACCCACCCTCCGTCGCGTCCGGCGCTGCCAGGGGGTGCTTCATCCGTCGCGTCCAGATCAGCAACGCCAGCATCAGCAGCGTCAGATAGGTCCCCTCGGTCACGGGCGCCACGCCGATCATGTAGAGGCCGAAGCTCCAGGCGCAGAGGAGGGAGGCCACGAGCGCTGCCGCGCGTCCGAGATAGGGCCGCGCCAGGAGATAGATCAAGCCGACCGGCAGGCTGCCGATCAGGGCGATGACGACCTTCACCGCTACATAGGGACACGCGCCCGATCCCCGGCCCCGCGCCCACCAGTGTGTGCACGGCTGCCAGCACCCAGGCGAAGCCGGGAGGATGGAAGGGGATGCCGTTGTCGTAGAGGCGGCCGTTCAAGAGGGCCCGGGCGTAGTCGAAGTAGGTCTCCGAGTCCCCCTCGTAGAACAGGGTGTAGGGCCAGCTCCAGTCGCGGTTCGAGCGCAGGAAGGCCAGCCGGTGCACCCAGGCGAGCAGGGTGAGCCCCAGGGCCCAGAGACGATCTCTCCGGGCCTTGGGATCATGGCCGGTCCGGCTCGCCTGCCGCTGCCGCCGGGCTTTGCTCACTGCGTGCAGGTGGGACGCGTGCCGCAGGCGATGCCGTGGGCGTTGAAGGCGTCCCAGATGCGGCAGCCGTTGGGCGTGCCGTTGGCCAGGTTGCCGTCGTCGTCGTCCGCCGCCAGGAAGACCGTGTACCAGTTGGCGGCGCCGCAGCCGTTGACGGTCGCGGCCGGGTTGCACTTGCCGCCGGAGGCCACCTGATAGGCGCTCTTGCTGGGCGTCAGGCTCTTGTACCAGATGGAGTCCATCTTCGGCCCAGCCGGTAGTGGTGCCCCAGTAGGCGACGAGCTGCTGCGCGAGGTCCCAGTTGGCGGAGCTGGCGATGTAGCTCTCGCAGTGCCCCTCATAGCCCATGGGCCCCTGGTAGGCGCCGATGAAGATGAATTGGAAGTAGGGGCAACTGTAGCGGTCGCAGTTGATGCCGGCGTCGTCGGTCACCGTGCTCGGCTTGGCGATGGTATGGCTGCCGCCGGTGGCGAAGGAGGCGAGGTCGCGAACGCCGGTGCAGGTGGCGTTGCAGTTGGCGCAGGCGACGCCGGGCTGGAAGTTCTTGCCGATGCAGGCGTCCTTGGTCTCGAGGAAGGCGAAGGTGTCGCCGACGGCCTCGCCGGTGCCCTTGTCGGAGGCCGCGCCGCCGGAGTTGGTGTCCATGCCGTGGCCCCACTCGTGGAGGAACACGGCCGCGATCTCACCCGTGTTGGAGCAGCCGCCGCCGGAGCGGTAGAAGTTCACCGTCGAGCCGTCCCAGAAGGCGTTGCAGGTGCTGTTGACGTTCATGTTGGCGGTCAGCGTGCCGTTGAGCCAGGTGTTGCCGGGCAGGAAGCTCGCGGCCTTGCGGTTGATGTTGGTCAGGTGGTAGTAGCCGGTGCGGGTGGCGTGGGTGTTGCCCGCGCCGCCGGAGCCCGGAGTGGTGCAGTCGGTGCCGCCGCTGGTGCCGAAGGCGAGGTTGCCGGTCGGCGCCGTCGGCCAGGGAGATCGCGCCGCAGGTGTCGGCCATCTTGATGTACTTGCCGTTCAGGGTGACGGTGGCGGTGCCGCCGGAGTAGTCATAGTTGCCGGCGGCGTCGGTCACCTTGACCGCCGCCGTTGGTGACGTTGGCGAAGGGGAGACCGCGCACCACCTCGGGGTCGGTATTGGTCACCGGATAGATGCCGCCCGTCACCTGGGCGTTGACGTAGTAGTTGAGGTCGATCAGCGAGACGACCTTGCCCGTCCTGGGCGTCCACCTTGGCCTGCCAGGTGGCGGTGTCGCCGGCGCGGCGGAATTCCACCTCCCAGACCAGCTTGTGATCGGTAACCGCGGCCGGGGAGGCCGGCGTACTTCTCAGCCGGCTGCTCGCCCGCCGTCAGGGTGGGGACGAATTTCAGCGTGCCCGGGGTCCGGATCTCTCCCATCTCCTCGGCCCGGAGGCCCAGGGCCTGGACGGCTGCCGCGAGCGCCGCCACCCGTCCAATCTTGGGCGTGGCGGGGACGCGTACCTCGGCCACCCGCTCGGTGCCGAGCTGGACGATGTTGCCGTTGTTGATGCGGAAGAAGACCTTGGCGCCTTCGACCGGCAGGCCGCGGTGGAACTGCTGGAACTCCACGAACCAGACGTCCCCCACGTTGACGGTGCTCTTGGCATCGAGCCGCAGGTCAAATGACCCGACGTTCAGCAGCTCCGGGAAGTCCGCCATGAAGCCGCGCAGCTTGGCCTCGACGTCCGCCAATCCCGGGCCGCCCTCGTGGCCCAGCTTGAGATCGGCCAGCGCGAGCTTGTTGCCGCGGCCGGGCAGGAGCGGAATGCCGGCCCCCTGAATCAGGTTCGGCCGGTTGTTGCGCTCATCCCAGCGCACCTCCCAGTCCGCGGACTGGAAAGCGAAGAAGCGCTGGAGCGCCGGGTTCTCCAACGACTTCTGAGAACCCTGCGAATGGATGGCCAGCGATGGCTGGACCTCCAGGTCGGGCACCCGGAAGCCGCCGAAGATGCCCGCGAGCTTGGCGTCCTGATCCCCATGGCTGTCCTGGGGCGCGATCAAAGCGAACGCCAGGGCGGGGACGAGCCCCATCATCAACAGAAGACACACTACAGCCTGAGCGACAGAAAATCTCTTCGACATCTCTCTCATCCTCCATTTTGTGTCCATCTGACAAGAGAGGTACCGGAACGGCCGGAAAGCGCGCCTTCGGGGCCTCTCAGTAGACACAGGCGTCGAGAATGCTCAGCACTTCGTTCAGCACGGGGATGGGGATCTTCTCGATGGGGCGGGCTCCTCGGGACCGGAAGTCGATCGCTTTGACCTGCTCCACCATGACGAATCCCGTGACCGAGCTCTCTGCCGGCAGGGCGACATGGAAGGGGATGTTCCTCTGTGTGTTGGTGATCGGGCAGACGATGGCCAGGCCGGTCTGTTGATTGAAGAGGTCGTTGCTGATCACCAGAGCCGGCCGCCGGCCCTTCTGCTCATGGCCTGACTGGGGATCGAACGTCACTGCGATCAGATCCCCCTTGGCGGGTATGTAGGCTGCCATCCGCCTACCAGACCTCACGGCCTACCGGAGCGCCCCAATCCTCCTCGTGCGGCTCATAATCCTCCGGCATCTGAGCGACGAGGTCCTCAAGCCGATACTTGCCGCGGATCCGCTCGGAGGGTACGACGATGATCCGTCCTTGCTGGACGGTCACGTCCACCTCGTCGCCAACGGCGAGGTTGGCCTCCTGCATGACTCTCAAGGGAACGCGGATTCCCTGGCTGTTTCCCCACTTCTGCACCTTGGTCAGCATGATTCCGCCTCCTCGAAGCCGCGTGTCTTCGCGCCACTCCGACAGGAGTCAGTTTATACATGGCTAGCCCAGTGGAGCAAGCCCCATAGATGCCGTCCGTCGGCCTCCGTGCTACTCGATCACCACCCCCGTCAGATCCTCCGCGGGCTCGGGCACTTGGATCCCCAGGCTCTCCAGGGTCTCCACCAGCACCGTGGCCACGAGCAGGTTGCGGAACCACTTCTTGTTTGCGGGCACGACGTACCAGGGCGCCCATTTCGTGCTGGTGCGGGAGAGGAGGTCCTCGTAGGCTTCTATGTAGTCGTCCCAGTGGCCCCGATCGACCAGGTCGCCCTTGCGGAACTTCCAGCGCTTGGCGGGGTCGTCGAGGCGCTCCTGGAGACGCTGCTTCTGCTCGTCCTTGGAAATGTGGAGGAAGAACTTGAGGATGGTGGTGCCGGTCTCGGCGAGCAGGCGTTCGAAGTCGTTGATCTGGTCGTAGTGGCGGTGCCAGACCTCGGGCGGCTCGAGCCCGAGCACGCGGACGGGGAGCACCTGCTCGTAGTGGCTGCGGTTGAAGATCACGATCTCACCCCTGCCGGGCACCTTGGAGTGGACTCGCCACAGGAAGTCGTGATCCAGCTCCTCGGCGGTGGGGACCTTGAAGGCCACCACCCGCACACCCATAGGGTTGACGCCTTCGAAGACATGGCTGATGGTGCCGTCCTTGCCGCTGGTGTCCGTCCCCTGAAGGACGATGAGCACCTTGTGCTTGTGCTCGGCCCACAGCGCCTCCTGAAGCGTCTCCAGTCGCTCGTTGAGCGGTTGGAACTGCTTCTCGGCCTCCTTCTTGCCCCCTTTGAAGCCCTTCGTCGACTCCGGATCGTACTTGCTGAGGTCGACCTTGGTGCCCGGCTCAACCCGGTGTCTCTTCATCGCGATCCCTCCAGAACGATGTCTGAACCTACCACGGATCGCTCCATCGTCCGGATTTCAACACTCAGTGCATACTTGCAAAGTCTTGAATAAGAGTGTATGGTCACACGCGCAGAACGTTGACCCTTCTTCTCCGGAGGTGCCGTCTCCGTGGAGCCAGGAGTGGGATCGCGCTTCAAGTGGTCGGCTGACGCGCCGGTGAGCGCTGCCGGCTTCGAGCGGGTGGAGAGCACGGTGACCTGCGTGCTCACGCGCTTCCGGGTCCGCTCGATCTGGGATCTCTTCCGCTTCTACCGCACCTTCCGCCGCGTCCGGCGCGACGCGCGTCACATCCGGGGCCTCCTCCACGCCGGCTTCCTCATCGAGGGGCCGCGCACCTGCTACTCGCTCTCCCTGTGGGCTGACGAGGGGGCGATCCTCGAGTTCGGCACCTTCGTCGAATCCCACGTGCACGCGGCCCGGCACGCCTTCCGCGCCACCTTCCGCAAGGACCTTCAGAGGCCCGAGATCTGCTCCACCCAGTGGAAGCTCACGGCGGCCAGCAACAACCTCAACTGGGAAGGGGTGGACCTGCGTCCCCTGATCGCCTCCATGGTTGCCGGCGGCGTGGACGCGGCCCTCCAGGAGGTCGAGAAGCCATGAATCTGGAGGCTGTCCGGCTCGTGGCCCGGCTCGCCCTGGGCCTCGTCTTTCTCCTCTCGACTCTCGGCAAGCTGCGCCGTCCCGTCGCGTTCCTGCGTGGCGTGGCCGAGTACGAGATCCTGCCCGCTCCCCTGGCCTACGTCTTCGGTGCCGTCCTGATCCCGGTCGAGGCCTTCCTCGCCGTGGCCCACCTGACCGGTTGGGGACTGAGGATGGCCGTGCCCCTGGGGATCGCCGTGCTGCTGACGTTCGCCGCGGCGGTGGGGATCAACCTGGGGCGCAACCGCGACCTGCTCTGCCACTGCTTCGACAGCCTGGGCGGGGAGCGGATCTCGGCGCGCTCGCTTGCCCAGCTCGGGCTCCTGGTGGCCGCGGAGGTGCTCCTGCTGAGCGGGCCGGCGCTCCGGCCGGCCAACCCGGGAAAACCGGGAGACCTTGCCCTGGCGGGCGTCTGGGCGGTGTTCTCTCTTCTCGCCGGGCTCTGGCTGCTGCGAGCCGACGAGGTGTTCCAGCTCTTCCGACGCTATCGCTGCAAGACCTGCTCGCAGGCACCGTCTGCGTCATCGGCGCCGACCGCTCCTTGAGATGAGGACCGAGACATGAGCACCAGCTTCGGCTTTCTCTCCACCTACGTCGCCCTCTGGGGCCTGGTGCTGTTCCAGACCCTCATCATCGTCGGCCTGCTGCGCGAGCTGCAGGAGATCCGGCGCCTGGCCGAGGACGGCCGCCTGCCGCAGCGCCTGCCGTTGGGAGCCCGAGGTCCCCGGCTTCGCGGCTCCGACCTGCGCACGGGCACGACCTTCGACACCACGCTTCTGAGCGGACGGGAGCTGGTGGTGCTCTTCCTCTCTCCCGGCTGCCGGATCTGCTGGCGGCTGGCGGACGGCACCAGGAAGCTGCAGGCCGAGCCGTCTCTCATCCGCATCGCCGTCTGCCGGGGGAGCGCGGAGGAGTGCGCCGGATTCGCCGATACCCTGGCCGGCGACGTCCCGCTCCTCCTCGACCCGACCGGCGCCATGAGCGCGGGCTACGGCGTCCGCAGCACGCCGGTGGCTTTCGTGCTCGATCCCGAGGGCCGGGTCCGCGCCTCGGGCAGCCCGCGGCATGCCGGCGAGCTCGCGGAGCTGATCCAGCAAGCCCGGGAATCCGTGATCCCCGACGAGGAGCGGGAGCCCGCCCGCGCCTGAGTCTCAAGACCCAGAGGAGATCGCCATGAAGACGATGACCGAGAGCCTCTCCCGTCCCGACGGCTTCGAGCTGGCCACCTATGCCGTGGCCGGCGTCGCCCTTGCCACGGCCCTCGCCGTGGCGTGGATCGACGTCCGCCTCGCCCTGCTGCCGCTGGCCGGCCTCCTGGGGTGGTGCCACCTGAGCAGTGTCTGAGGGGTGTCGCTCGTTGGAGCGCTGACGCCCCTCGGGAAGGTGGCACGCGACTGGAAGACCTGGTTCACGGCGGTTTCGCTCTACACGCTGAGCGGCCTGGGCGTGAGCGCCGGGGTCGGCGCGCTTCTCGGCTGGCTCGGCCGTTTCGTGGGCATGGCTCCCATCCGCAACGGCGTGCTGCTGGCCGGCATCGGGCTCGCTCTCGGGCTCGCGGCCCGGGAGTGGGGGCTCGTGCGCTTCCGGCTGCCGGAGAGACCGCTCCAGACGGAGAAGATCTGGATGCACCAGTTCGGTGCCCTGGGAGCCGCCACCCTCTGGGGTCTGCACCTCTCCCTCGGCTTCTTCACCCGCGTCAACTACGGCGGCTTCTGGCTCCTGGTGCTCCTGGCCTTCGGCCTCGGCGATCCCGCCTATGGCGCCCTGCTGGCAGGTGGCCACTGGCTGGGCAAGACGCTGCCGGTGTGGGTGGCTCCGCTGGCCTATCGCGATCCCAACGAGACCGACGGCATGGTCCGCATCTGGGGGGACCGCACCTCGGTCTATGCCCGCTTCCAGGGGCTCGGTCTGCTCGCCGCGGCCGTGGTCCTCGCCGTCTGGCTCCTGGGGAGGGGATGAGGAGGAGATGACGATGCAACCGGTCCAACCGATCCTCTACGGCAGCTACGCTCTCCTCTGGGCTGTCGTCGCCGTCCAGACCGTCGTGCTCCTCGAGGTGTTGCGGCGGACGGTACGCCTCAAGCGGGAGATCTTCGAGAGCACTCCGGCCGAGGTCAAGCAAGAGCGTCTGGCCGGCGGCACCCAGGTGGAATTCGCGGCCCGCGACCTCACCCGCGGCGGCGTGGTGGGCACGGACGACCTGCGCGGCCGGCCGTCCTGCCTGCTGTTCCTCACCCCAGAGGACTTCGGGCAGGGCCCGGGCCTCCCGGAGTGGCTTCTCGATACCTTCGCGGGTCTGAAATCCAAGGGCGAAGGCAGCCTCTACGTCCTTTGCGACGGCGAGGCCGAGGCGTGCTCGGCCGTGGCCCGGCAGGCCGACCCGGACGTCACCGTCCTCCTCGACCCAGGAGGAACGATCCGCTACCAGTTCCTGGTCCCCTCCACACCCGGCGCCGTGATGCTGGACGAGGAGGCGGGCATCTCAAAGTACGGACGGCCCGAACGTCCAACCGACTAGAAAGGAGGTCTGATGAGCGAGTACGACGAGAAACTCGACTCCCTGGAGGAGATCGGGGGAGATGAGCCCATCGTGCTCTCCACCGCCGAGAAGCTCGGGCGGCGCAGCTTCATGCAGAAGCTGGTGATGGGAGCCATGGGGCTGGCAGCGGCCCTGGTGGGCCTGCCGCAGAAGGCGGAGGCGCTGGTGGTATCCGCCTGCTGCACCCTCTGCAAGAGCTCTACGAGCTGCTCCGGCGTCTGCTGCTGGACGTGGGGCTGTTGCTACGCAGCGGACCACGACCGCTTCTTCAACTGCAAAGAGTGCTATAGCTCCTCGGCGAACTGCAACGGCGGCTGCACCGGCGTCGTCTGTTCGCAGGCTGTGCGCACCCAGTTCATCTGCTGAGCTCTCACCGGCCCGGCGTCATCCCGTACCCGCGGGGTGACGCCGGGTCCGGAATCCCCTCTCGGCAGCCTCTGTTGTCCTCTTTGGATGGCTTGACTTGCGAAGGAGGGAAATCCCGTGCCTGAAGGAATCATCCGCGCCTGCCCCAACTGCGGGAAGAAGAACCGCGTCCTGTTCTCCCGTCTGGACAAAGAGGCCCATTGCGGCGCCTGCGGCACCGCGTTGCCGCCGCCTTCCGAGCCCCTGGCCGTGGACCGGGCCGACGAATTCTCGCGGCTGGTGCGCGAGTCGAGCCTGCCCGTGCTCGTGGACTTCTGGGCTCCCTGGTGCGGCCCCTGCCGCGCGGTGGCGCCGGAGATCGCTAAAGTGGCCGAGCGCAATGCCGGCAAGCTGCTGGTGGTGAAGGTCAACACCGACGTCGACCCGGCCGTGGGGCAGACGCACCGCATCCAGTCCATCCCCACCATGGCCCTCTTCCAGAGCGGCCAGGAGGTGGCCCGGGAGCTGGGCGCCCGCCCGGCCGCGGCCATCGAGGCGTTCGTCCGCCAGAGCGCCGGCGTGGCGGCGTGAGGCTGTCCTCGGATCGTGACGCCGGCCGATCTCGTGGACGGACCTCGGTCCGCCGCTTCGAGGCCCTCACTCCCCCAGCCCCTCTCTCCCAGCCTCCCGCCCGCCTGACGGGAGAGAGGGGAGCAGGAAGTCTTACACAAGCAGGAAAACTGCTTCTTCTTTCTTTTCAAGACTAACCTCTCCCTCTTCTCCCGGCGGACGGGGGGGAGGCTGGGAGAAGAGGGCCGGGGTGATGAGGGTCCCTACTTCTTCTTTTCGTACTCCGCGAGCGTCTTCTCGCTCTCGAAATACAGTACCTTGCCGTCCGGCTGGGCGGCGATCACGGCCGTGGCCTTGTCCACCGTCTTGCCGGTGACGGGATCGACGGCCGTGCGGGCGGCCACGTCCTTGGCGAGCTTCTCCTTGCACATCTCGCAGCAGCCGTAGTAGGTCTTGTTCTCCACCTGGACGGGGATCTGGTCTTTGTCGAAGACCTGGTTGTTGACCATGCAGACCTTCTTGGCCTCGACCTTCTTGAGCACCGGGGTGGTGGGACCGTTCGCGGCCACGGCGAGGCCGGCCACTAGCAGGGCGGCGGCGCAGAGGGTCAGGGACAGGACGAAAAATCTGGTTCTGGGCATTTGTGGTCTCCTCGCAGTGTTGGTCAGGGTGCCGGGCGCACCCGTGGGGCGACAAATCGCCGTTCCGCTGGTATCCTCAGGCGCTCCTTCCCTGGCGCCAGGACCCGCCGCTGCCGGCGGGACGGCTTTGATAACAGGGCTCGCGAGCCCCGTATTGCGGACAGACTGTTCCTGGGGAGATCATGTGACTCAAGCGGCTCAATCGAGACCCCGCCTCAACTGGCTCAACATCTTTTTCCTTCTCGGCACCCTCCTCGCCGCCCTCGTCAGCACTCCCTGGTACGTCATCCGGTACGGTCTGGGCTGGCCGGAAGCCGTGACCTTCCTGGTCCTCTGGCTCGCCGTGGGGCTCTCAGTGACCGCTGGCTACCACCGGCTCTTCGCCCACAAGACCTACCAAGCTGTCTGGCCCGTGCGCCTGTTCTTCCTGGTCTTCGGCGCCGGGGCCCTGGAGAACTCCGTCCTCAACTGGGCCGCCGACCACCGGGTGCACCACTCCCAGGTCGACAAAGAGCGCGATCCCTACAATATCCAAAAAGGGTTCTGGTGGGCACACATGGGCTGGGTCTTCTATGACGTCGAGACGCCGAGCGCCTCCGTCGTCCGCGACCTGGCCGAAGACCCCCTCGTCGTCTGGCAGGACCGCTACTACAAGTGGATCGGCTTGAGCGTTGCCTTTGGCATCCCCCTGATCGCGGGTCTCTTGACCGGTCACGTCCTCGGCTGTCTGATCATCGGCGGCGTGCTGCGTGTGGTGGTGAGCCATCACGGCACGTTCTTCATCAACAGCCTCTGCCACATGGTGGGCCGGCAGCCCTACAGCACCGAGCACAGCGCCCGCGACAGCGCCATCATGGCTTTCCTGGCCTTTGGCGAGGGGTACCACAACTACCACCACAGCTTCCCCTTCGACTACAGGAACGGCGTCAAGGTCTGGCAGTTCGACCCTGCCAAGTGGATGATCTGGACCCTCTCCCGCCTGGGTCTCGCCCGCGACCTGCGGCGTGCGCCCGAAGCCGCGGTGCTCAAGGCCAAGATCGAGGTGCAATTCGAGCGCGCCAAGGAGCGGCTGCAGCAGGTGGTGCACGACTTCCGCGCGCAGCACGAGGAGCAGCTCCACGAGGCCTACGCCCGGTTGCAGGCGACGCTCCACGACCTGCTGTCGTTGCAGCGCCGGAGCAAGCCCAAGCCCATCCCGGCCGGCCAGGAGCACCTGCCGCTCGAGGCTAGTATCGGCCTCACCTACCGCGCCCTGGAGCAGGCCCTCCAGGAGTGGAAGCAGACCCTGCGGCAGATGAACCATCTGCCCGTCAGCGCAATTGCCTGAGGAGGGATCGGAATGCGCGGTCTTGCAACCCCCGTCGCCGCCGTTCTTCTCCTCTCCGTCCTGACCCTGGCCGCGCCTGCTGTCTCCCAGACGGCCGGTCAGGGTCCCTCCGCGTCACCCGCCATCCCCGACGACGTCAAAGCCACGGCCTCCGCCCTGCGCCAGCAGGCGCTCCAGGGCACCAAGGCGTTCGACGTCGTCCGCTCGCTCACCGTCGAGGTGGGGCCGCGCCCTGCCGGCTCCAAGGCCCTCAACGCGGCCGTGGAGTGGGGAGTGCGGACGTTGAAGGACCTGGGATTCAGCAACGTCCACGCCGAGAAGGTGACCGTGCCGCACTGGGTGCGCGGCGAAGAGTCGGGCGAGATCGTGGCCCCCTGGCCGCAGCCCGTCCATCTCGCGGCCCTGGGCGGCAGCGTCGGCACTCCCGAGGGTGGGATCGAAGCACAGGTGATCCTGGTGCCCTCTCTCGACGCCGTGGACAAGCTCGATCCGGCCCAGGTGAAAGGCAAGATCGTCTTCTACGACGTCCACATGCAGCGCGCCCACGACGGGACCGGTTACCGCGACGCCGTACCCGTGCGGGGCGCCGGTGCCTCCCGGGCCGCGAAGCTGGGCGCCGTGGCCGTGCTCATCCGCTCGATCGGCACGGACCACAACCGCACCCCGCACACCGGCGCCATGCGCTATCAGGACGACGTGCCCAAGATCCCGGCCGCGGCCCTCTCGATTCCCGACGCCGAGCTCCTGGCCGCCCAGATCGCCAGCGGCAAGCCCGTGACCTTCCGCCTCAAGCTGGGAGCGCACGTCCTCCCCGACGTGGAGACGGCGAATGTGGTGGGGGACATCCCCGGCCGCGAAAAGCCGGACGAGATCGTCCTCCTGGGCGCCCACCTCGACTCCTGGGATCTGGGCACCGGAGCCATCGACGATGGCGCGGGGGTGGCCATCGTCACCGAAGCCGCGAGGCTCATCGGCCAACTGCCCAAGAAGCCGCGGCGGACCATCCGCGTCGTCCTCTACGCCAACGAGGAGTTCGGGCTCTCGGGAGGCCGGGCCTACGCCGAAGCGCACAAAGACGAGCTCTCCCGCCACGTGATGGCCACCGAAGCCGACCTCGGCGACGGCCGCGTCTTGAGGATCTCCTCAAGGGTCGATCCCGCGACCTTGCCCCTCGTCGCCGACCTCGCCCGTCTCCTCGAAGTGGAGCAGGGCAACAACGAAGCCGGAGGAGGATCCGACCTCGGCCCTCTCGCCCCGGCCCGCGTCCCCATCATCGCCTTGGCCCAGGACGCCTCCACCTACTTCGACTACCACCACACCGCCAACGACACCCTGGACAAGATCGTGGTCAAGGATCTCGACCAGAACGTCGCCGACTGGGCGGCGGTGGCCTACGTGATCGCGGAGATGCCGGGGAACCTCGGCCGGGCTCCGGAGGGTGGGGGGCGGGAGTAGGGGAGAAAGGAAACGACGATGACCCGACAGGCAACCGGACCCTTCGACGTCAAAGTGAGCCCCCTGCCGCTCGCCGGCCCCGCCGAGGAGGCGACTCTGGGCAGGATGGGGCTCGAAAAGCAGTATCACGGCGGTCTCGAGGCGAGCGCCACGGGCCAGATGCTCACCGTCTCGACCGAGGTCCAGGGCTCCGGCGCCTACGTCGCCATCGAGCGGGTGAGCGGCACCCTCCACGGGCGCCAAGGGACCTTCGCCCTCTACCACCAGGGCGTCATGACGCGGGGTGAGCCGCATCTCGAGGTCCTCGTGGTGCCCGACTCCGGCACCGGGGATCTGGTGGGCCTCGCCGGCACGCTACGCATCCTCATCGCCGAAGGCGGCAAGCACTCGTACGACTTCGAGTACACGCTGCCCGTTGGTTGACCCCACCTCCTTCCTTCCCATACCTTCTCGTGTAGAGAAGGAAGGAGCGCGCTTTGCCTTACACCTACACCAGCTATCTCCGCCTCGACGAGCTCCTCGACCTCCAGACGCCGGCGTCTGGGGGCGAGGAGCATGACGAGATGCTGTTCATCGTCATCCATCAGGTCTATGAGCTGTGGTTCCGGCAGGTCCTCTACGAGACGGACCTGCTGCGGCGGGCGTTCGAGGGGAAGGACCGGCCCCTGGCGCTGGCGACGCTCAAACGGATCCTGACGATCTTCAAGACGCTTGTCTCCCAGGTGGACATCCTGGAGACCATGACGCCCGTGTCGTTCCTCTCCTTCCGCGACCGGCTGGACAGCGCGAGCGGCTTCCAGTCGTTCCAGTTCCGCGAGCTCGAGGTCGCCTTGGGGCACCGGGCGCCGGGCATCGCCGAGCGGCTGCCCGAGGGGAGCGCCGAGCGGCGGCGGGTAGAGGAGCGGCAGGCGCAGCCGAGCATCTACCAGTCGTTCCTGCGGTTCCTGGCCCTCAACGGCTATCCGGTTCCCGATGAGGTGCTCAATCGCGATCCCGCCCTACCGCCGGTGGAGGACGAGCGGGTGCGGGAGATCCTCGTCCGCATCTATCGCGAGGACCCCGCCAACCGCGACGTCTGCGAGCGCCTGGTGGATCTCGACGAGGGGCTCCAGGAGTGGCGCTACCGTCACGTGAAGATGGTGCAGCGCACCATCGGCATGAAGATCGGCACCGGCGGCTCAGCCGGGGTGGAGTACCTGAAGAACACCCTGTTCAAGTCTCTGTTTCCGGATCTGTGGGCGATCAGGACGGCGCTGTAGGAAGGACCCCAAGGACAACAGGGACAGCAAGGACAAAACAGGAGATAAGCACCCCTCGATGTCCTTGCTGTCCTTCAGGTTTCTTACTGTCCCGTCCCCTTGGGCACCAGCTTCACGCCGTCCACCTGGAAGCGGAAGGTGCCGAGGGCGGGACCGCCGCCCAAGAAGATGCCCAGGATGTCGCTGCCGTCGAGGCCCAGCTCGCTGAAAGGAACGGTGACCTGCTGCCAGTCGGAGCCGGCGGTGAAGGCCTTCTGGGCCGGCATGCGCCCCAGGCGGGTGGCGAAGAGCATGAGCTGGTAGGCGCGGCCGTCCCCCTTGGTCCAGAAGGAGACGCCGGAGAATTTGGAGAGGTCCACCGGGGCCATGGGAGTGGCGGCGGGGAAGAAGATCATCCCGGACCAGGGATAGGAGAAGCCGGCTTTGACCTCGCCGGAGATGGCGAGCGATTTGCCCGTGCCCGCCGCTCCTCCGGCCACGACCTCCTTCTGCACGACCGAGACCCCGCCAGCGAGCTTGTCGGTCGACTCCTGCCAGCCGGAGCCGAAGCGGGCGGCGAGGGTGCCGTCCTCGAAGTCGCTGATCTCGCCCGAGGCGGGGACCTGCGCCGCGGGAGCGGTCTCGGCGGCCGTGCGGGGCGCCTGCGGACGCGGCACTTCCTGGCCGATCTTCCAGACCTTCTGGATGTCGCGGGAGGCGGTGATGTCCTGCGTCGGGTCGCCCTTGACCAGCACGAGGTCGGCCTTGAGGCCGGGGGCGATGTGCCCGCGATCCTTGAGACCGAACGTCTTCGCGGGCACCGAGGTGGCCGCGGCCAGCGCTTCGGCGGGGGAGAGGCCGGCCTGCACCAGCAGCTCGAGCTCGCGGTGGATGCTGGGGCCGTGGGCCGTGCCCGGGTTCGGCGCGTCGGTGCCGGCGAGGATGGGCACTCCCGCGGCCTTGAGCTGGCGCACGGCGTCGAGCGCGTTCTGAAACCGTTGCTCGCCGTGCTTGGGGAAACTCTTGCGGAGGTTCGCGATCTCGTCGGCCGTCAGGTAGGGTGCGAGGCGCGGATCATCTGGCAGGTTCCGGCCGCTGGCCACACCCGTGGTGCTCTCGACCACGGTGAGGGTCGGCGTGACGAAGGCTTTGTGCTTCACGGCCGTGGCGATGAAGTCCGCCTCCGGCGCGCGGTCGGTGAAGATGTGGACGAGGCCGTCCGCTCCGGCCTCCAGGGCCTCCTTCGCCGCCTCTTCCGTGCTGATGTGGACCACCGCGAGCTTGCCCCGGTTGTGGGCGGCCTGGACGAGGGCGGCGATGGTGGCCTTGTCGAGAGTGGGGATGGTGCGGCCGTAGAGCTTGGCGTCCTCGGAGACGATCTTGATGTAGTCCGAGCCCTCGGCGATGCGGGCGTCCACCCAGGCTTGCGCCTCCTCGGGCTTGGTGAGGGTGGGCACGGGCAAGCCGTACTCGGTGCCGTGGCCGCCCGGAGCGGTGGCGAGGTAGCCGGCGCTCAGCAGGTCGGCCCGGCCAGGAGCGCCCGTCTTCGTCTGCTCCTCGCGCTGGCCTTGAGCGAACTGCGGCACGGTGAACATGTCGAGCTCGGTGGTGACGCCGAAGATCACGGCGCGGGCCAGCACGTCCCCCCAGGAGTGAGTATGGCCGTCGATGAGCCCCGGCAGCAGCGTGTCGCCGGAGCCGTCGATCACCACGGCCCCCGCGGGCACGGCCACTTTGGGACCCACGGCGCGGATCGTCCGGCCTTCGACGACGACCGTGCCGTCGGGGATCACCTTGGAGCCGTCGAAGATGCGGACGTGGGTGATGGCGATGGGCTTCGCGGTCTCAGCCGCCTCGGAGCGGGCTGTGCAGGTCAGGCTGCCGGTGATGGCCAGGGCCAGAAGCAGAATGGGTAAGGTCTTGGTTCGGAGCATGGCGGTGTCTTTCCTCTCGAGGATTTTCGGCAACGGGAGCAGTATCGCGTCTCGGGGAGGGAGCGCAGTAGTCATGGGAGTCATGAGTAGAGGGTGACGATTGTCACCTGGGCTACATTCCTCATATTGTACGGCCCGGGGAAAGGCAGACGATGAAAGCGGCGGTGATCGACGGCTATGGAGGGAGCAACCGGCTGGAGGTGCGCGAGGTGCCAGACCCCGAGCCTCCCGGCCCTGCTCAGGTCCTGGTGCGGGTGCGGGCGGCGAGCGTCAATCCGGTCGATTGGAAGATCAGGAAGGGCAGCCTGCGTCTCGTGATGCCCGCCACCTTTCCCATGATCCTCGGCTACGACGCCGCGGGTGAGGTGGTGGCGACCGGTCCCGAGGTGACCCGCGTCCAGCCGGGAGATCCGGTCTTCGGCGGCGTGGACGTGAAGCGCACGGGCGGCGCCTACGCCGAGCTGGCCCTGATGCGCGAAGCGGCACTGACGATCAAACCCGACTCCCTCACTTTCGAGGAGGCCGCGGCCCTGCCCGTCGCGGGCCTCACGGCGCTCCAGGCCCTGCGGGACAAGGGAGAGCTCGCCGCGGGGGAGAAGGTGCTGATCAACGGCGCCTCAGGAGGCGTGGGTCACCTCGCCGTGCAGATCGCCCTCGCCCTGGGAGCCGAGGTCACGGCCGTGGCGAGCGGCCGCAACCAGGCCTTCCTCCGCGAGTTGGGTGCTCATGAGACGATTGACTACGAGGAAGAGGACTTCACCGGCCGCGACGAGGAGTGGGACGTGATCCTCGACGCTGCGGCCACCCGCCAGTACGCCGACTGCGAGCCCGCCCTCTCACGGGACGGCGGCATCTACGTGACGACCCTCCCCGATCCGAAGCTCATCGTCTGGATCGCCCTCACCGCCCTGGGTGGCCTCTTCGGCCGGAAGAAAAGGGCGCGTACGATCCTCCTGAAACACCGTGCGGAAGACCTGGCCGTCCTCGCCCGCCTGGCGGATCAGGGGAGGCTGCGACCGCACCTCGCGGAGGTGTATCCCCTGGAGAGGATCGGCGCGGCGCACGAGCACAGCGAGTCGGGGCACGTGCGGGGGAAGGTGGGGATTAGAATAGGACCATGAACGCGGTGGCGACGAAGCAGGACATCCTAGGGCGAATTCGGGCGCATGAAGAGAAGATCCGCGCTCTCGGAGTCGAAGCGCTCGGCCTCTTCGGCTCGTTCGTCCGCGGCGAGCAGGGGCCGGAGAGCGATGTCGACCTGCTCGTCCGGTTCCGGCGGGATCAGAAATCCTTCGACAATTTCATGTCCCTCGCCTTCCTCATGGAAGACCTCCTCGGCAGGCGCGTCGAGCTAGTCACCCCCGAAGCTCTGAGCCCGTACCTGGGGCCGCACATTCTAGCGGAGGTCCAGGATGTCGCCCTCGGTTCGTGAGCTGCTGCGGCACATCCTCGACGAGGCCGACTACCTGCTGAGGACCTCGAACAGTCTCAAGCGGGACGACTTCCTGGAAGATCCCACGCTCCGCCGCGCCTTCGTGCGGAGCATCGAGATCATGGGCGAAGCTGCGAAGAAGATTCCATCCGACATGCGGGCTGCGATGCCAGAGATCGACTGGCGCTCGATCGCCGGAATGAGGGATCGGCTGATCCATGCCTATTTCGGCGTGGATTACGACCTGGTCTGGGACGTTGTGATCCACAGAGTACCCGAGGTACGGGAACACATCGAAAGCTATCTGAGCACCGAAAGCGACTAGCCCTCCGCCAACTCCGCCAGCACCGCCTTCAGCAGCTCCCAGAACCTTCCCACCGAATCGATCTTCACTCCTTCATCCGGCGAGTGGGCGCCGGTGATGATGGGGCCGAAGGAGATGGCGTCCATGCCGGGGAGCTTCTCGCGCAGGATGCCGCATTCGAGGCCGGCGTGGATGGCGAGGATCTCGGCGTCTTTGCCGGTCAAGCGGCGGTGGACCTCCTGGAAGCGGGCGAGGAGGGGGGAGGCGAGCTCGGGTTTCCAGCCAGGGTAGCCTTCGGTCTCTTCGATCTCGGCGCCGGCCAGCTCGGCGATGGCGCGGAGGCGGCGCTTGGTGGATCTCATGACGGTAGCCACGGAGCTGCGGGTGCTCATGAGGATGGAGAGCGCATCCTCGGTGCTGGTGACGGTCGCGAGGTTGGTGCTCGTCTCCACCAGGTCGTGGATGTCGTAGCTCATGGCCAGGACGCCATGGGGGAGGGCGTTCAGGAGATCGAGGGCGCGGCGGGTGGAGGTGGTCGTCCAGACGCGACCGGGCGTTGGCGCGTCCGCGGTCGTGAGCTTCACGTCCGGATCAGCGGGGTGGATCTCGGCGGCGATGGCGGCGATCTCCTGCTCAGCGGCGGCCTTGAGGGCGTCGCGGCTGGCGGTGGGGACGACCACCCGGGCCTCAGCTTCGCGGGGGATGGCGTTGTGCTTGTTGCCCCCGGCGAAGGAGGCGAGGTGGAAGGGGGTCTGCTGGGCCGCGGCGAAGAGGACGCGCGCCAGGAGCTTCGAGGCATTGCCGCGCTGGAGGTGGATCTCCATGCCGGAATGGCCCCCTTTGAGACCGGTGAGCCTCACGTCCACGGTCGCCGTGCCCTGCGGCGCCGGCGCCGTCTCCAGGGGGAGGGTGAGCTGGCTGGTGGAGCCTCCCGCGCAGCCGATGGTGACGGAGCCTTCCTCCTCGGAATCGAGGTTCAGGAGCAGGCGCCCCTGGAGGTCGAGGGCCGCGGGATCGAGGTCCAGGGCGCCCGTGAGACCCGTCTCTTCATCGACGGTGAAGAGCAACTCCAGGGGGCCGTGGACGAGGTCGTCCGCCTCCAGGATGGCGAGGAGGGTGGCGGCGCCGATGCCGTTGTCCGCTCCTAGGGTCGTTCCCGTGGCGCGCACCCAGTCGCCGTCCCGGCGGGGGAGGATGGGGTCCTTGAAGAAGTCGTGGACGGTGCCGGCGTTCTTCTCGGTCACCATGTCCAGATGCCCCTGAAGGACGACGACGGGCGCCCCTTCCTTGCCCGGGGAGGCGGGCTTGTCGACCACGACGTTGCCCACCGCGTCCTGCCGGTGGGGAAGGCCCTTGCGCTCGGCTACGGCGATCACGTATTCGCGCGCCCGCTCCTCGTGCTTGGAGGGGCGCGGGATCGCCAGCAGCTCGTCGAAGTGTTTCCAGAGGGGGCGCGGTTCCAGCTCGGCGACGAAGGACATGAAGGACCTCCCGGGGATCGAGGATTCAGGGGAAGGATATAACGGAGCGCGCGTCAACCAGCAATCAGGCCTTCTATATACTCCGCCCCATGTCGCTCCTCTTCCTGAACCGTGAAGACGTCGAGTCCCTCCTGCCCATGGCGGAGTGCATCGAGGTGGTAGCGGAGGCCCTCCGCACCCTGGCCCGGGGCGACGCCGTCCAGCCCCTGCGTTCGGCGATCTGGACGCCGGACCGCCATGGCCTGCTGGTGGTGATGCCCGGCATGCTCGGCGGCGCCGGCGGTCAATCGGGCGTCGTGGGCGCCAAGGTGCTGACCGTGGTGCCGGACAACTTTACGCGCGGCGAGGAGTCCCATCAGGGTCTCGTCCTCCTATTCGATCAAGCGACGGGGAGGCCCCTCGCCCTCATGGACGCCGGGGCGGTGACGGCCATCCGCACGGCTGCGGCGAGCGCGGTCGCGACCCGGGCCCTGGCGCGGGAGGACGCTGGCGATCTCGCCATTCTGGGCACCGGCGTCCAGGCCCGCAGCCACCTCGAAGCCATGAAAGCGGTGCGGAATCTGCGCCGGGTGCGCGTCTGGAGCCGCAATCCGGAGAACGCCCACCGCCTCGCCGGGGAGGAAGGGGAGCGCCTCGGTCTCAAGGTGGAATCCATGAGCTCGGCGCACGAGGCCGTCGAAGGGGCGGATCTGATCTGCACCGTGACGGCCGCCACCGTGCCCGTGCTCCTCGGGGAGTGGATCGCTCCCGGAGCGCACGTCAACGCCGTGGGCGCCTGCACGCCCAACGCCCGCGAGCTCGACGCCTCAGCCGTGGCCCGCTCCCGGCTGTTCACCGACCGCCGGGAGTCGCTGCTCGCCGAAGCCGGGGACTTCCTCCTCGCCCGCCGGGACGGAGCGGTGACGGACGACCACCTCCGCGGCGAGGTGGGCGAGGTCCTCGAAGACCGGGTCCCCGGGCGGCGATCGGGTGGCGAGATCACCCTATTCAAGTCGTTGGGGATTGCGGTGGAGGATCTGGCGGCGGGACGCTTCCTCTATGAGCGGGCGGTGGCGGAGGGGCGGGGGACGAAGCTGGAGCTGTGAGGCTTCGCTCCAGGTCTTGAAGCCCCGAGGAGACGCGGCTTCATCTGAGGCATAATAACTTCCAAGGCTGTTAGTTATTCGCCATGGACCCCTACCGCACCAGCCCCGCGCTTTCGACCGACCTCGGAAATCCCGAGGCCATTCCCTATTTCCTCTGGGACGAGCCGATGACCGTTCGTGAGCTGAGGAACCGCCTCGCGACGGCCTCGCATCCCGAGCAGATCCTTCTCGTAGAGTGAACAGGCAGGGGCTGATTGAGCTGAACGGAGAATCGATATGAAAGGCGTAAAGTTCGTGATCGACGAGGACGGCGAAAGATCGGCCGTGCTGATCGACCTCAAGGAAAACGAGGAGCTCTGGGAGGACTTCTACGATGCCTATGTGGCTCGCGAACGGGAAGGAGAGCCTCGCGAGTCTCTGGAGGAGGTCCGACAGAAGCTGAAGGCTCAGGGAAAGCTCGCTGAGGGTGAGTAGCTACGCGATCACCTTTACGCGTTCCGCTCGAAAGGAGCTCGAACGGCTCGATGAGCCTCTCGCCTCGAGGGTCTTCCACAAGATCGAAGACTTGGCGGAGAATCCCCGGCCTGCGGAATGCCGAAAGCTCGTGGGCAAGGAAGACCTCTGGAGGATTCGGATCGGCGATTACAGAGTCGTCTACCTCATCTCCGATGGAGAGAAGAGCGTAGACGTCATCGCGGTGCGACACCGCAAAGAAGTGTACAGGTAGCCTTCGGCCACAGCCAGTAAGAACCATCCGACCCTGACCACCGCTCACTCCCCCGCCACCGCCCGCCGGAGCTGCTCCGTCAAGGGATGATCCGCGCCGACTGACGCCTCCGCAAGCGCCAGGGCCTGCTCGAAGTGGTCGCGGGCGGCGTCGAGGTCTCCGAGGTCGCGCTCGAGCACGGCGAGGTTGTTGAGGTCGGCCACCACTTGCGGGTGGGTCTCGCCGAAGGCCTGCTGGTCGATCTGGAGGGCGGCTTCGAGGTGGAGGCGGGCGCTTTCGGTCTCCCCCAGGTCGCGCAGGACGGTGGCCACGTCGGTCATGGCCTGGGCCGTGCCGGGGTGGACGTCGCCGTAGACCTGCCGCAGGATGTCTATGATCGGGCGCAGGAGATCCAGGGCCTGGCGCGCGTCGCCCTGCTCGCGGGCGAGGACCGCCAGGTTGCGCAGGTCCGAGGCCACGGCCGGGTGGGCTTCACCGAAGGCCTGGCGGTGGAGGCTCAGGGCCTGGATCAGGTGCTCGCGGGCGGGCTCGGTCTCGCCGAGGTCGCGGAGGGTCAGGCCCAGGCTGGCCAGGAGGTTGGCGAGCGCGGCCGTCTGCTGCGGGTTTTCCGGCGCGGCGCGCTGGCGCAGCTCGCGGGCGCGCTCCAGGTGGAGGCGGGCCTCGGCGGGCTCTTTCATCTCCCGCAGCACGACGCCCAGCAGGCTCATGGCATCCACCGCCTGTGGGCTCTCGGGACCGTAGACCTCGCGGGCGGCTGCCAGACCGGCGCGGGCTTCCTCCAGGGCCTCGGGACGCCGGCCCATCTCGCGCAGCAGGCTGGCCCGCAGGTAGCGGCAGGCTCCGCGGGTGGCGGGCGTCAGGCGGTCAGGCCGTCGGCAGGCGGCTTCCACGTAGGCCAGGCGGAAGTGGGGAGGCCACCGGGTCTCGGTCTCCGCGGCCGTGCGCAGCAGCTCCTCGGGGGTGAGAGAGCCCGCGTCGATCGACTGTGCGAGGCCGGCCGCCAGGTCTTCGACCTCCTCTTCGCCGATCCACGCCCCCAGGTCCCGGGCGTTGGAGGCCCACCGTTCGGCGTCGTCCGCGTGCTCGGCGAGCGCGAGGCGGAGGAGAGCCATGCCGCGGGTGTGGAGGGGCACGGAGCGATCCACGAAGTCCAGCAGCTCCGCGGCCATCCGCCGGCGCTTGTCAGGAGTCAGAGGCTCGAGGAGCGCCTCGTTCACGGCGGGTGAGAGGAAGCTGTAGGTCAAGAGGCCAGGGAAGGAAGGGTGGCCGTACTGGTGATCCACGAACAGGAGCGGATCGTCGGCGTCCGCCAGCTCCTCGTCCACGACGTCCAGCAACTCCTCCTGCTCTTCCTCGCCGATGTCGAGATGATGGAAGAGCAGCTCGACGGGCACGCTGCCGCCGCACAGGGCCGCGTGGTCGAGGAGGCGCTGGAGCCGGTCGGCGGTCTCCAGATCGAGATCGTCCACCAGGTCCTTGACCTCGGCAGCGAGGTCCCCCTCGGGCAGGGGCTGGAGCTCGAAGCGCAGCCGCTCGCTCCCGGGCGCGGCCTGCTCGTCCGTCTCCAGAGGCGGGCAAGAGAGGGCCAGCACCAGGTTCGGATGGCTCCGGGCCGCGGCCAGCAGGTGCAGGCGCAGGGGGTCGTTGAGCTGGGGGCTCGCCACCCCGTGAAGCACGAGGCGGCGATCCTGCGCCAGCAGGCGGAGCAGTGCGGTGAGGGACTCGCGAGGGTCGGACCCGGCCGCGAAGAGGGGGGCGAAGGGTGCCGGATCGCCCAGGCGGAGGAGGAGCGACACGATGGCCGCTCCCGTCAGCGAGGGCGCGATGTGCGAGAGCAGGGGCGAGAGGGCGTGCCTCAGCGCTTCGCGCTCGCCGTCGTCCAGCTCCCAGCGCCGGGCGATCTGGACATCGGCGAAGCGGCGGAGGTCGAGCCCTTCCTCGTAGCCGTCGAGGTCGAGGGGGAGGACGAGATGCGGGCCTGCTCCGTGAGCCGCGGCCTCCAGCAGGCCCATGCGGCCGCAGCCCAGGCCGCCGGAGAGGAGGAGGACGGGAGCGGGGCCCGGGGCGGCGAGGACGCGCTCGGTCGCGGCGAGGGCCTCCGGGGCGTGCTCGGTATAGAGTCTGCGCTTCTCCTCGGGAGAAAGGGAGAGGACCACGTCGGGATCGGGCGTCATTCGCTCACCTCCGGTGGGATGCTAAAGGACGGGAGAGGCATGGAGCAAACCCAGGGGAAGGCGGTGGCCAAGGCGCTGGTCGCCGTCGTGGTGTGGGGCGGCTCGTTCATTGCCACCAAGATGGCGCTGGCCGAGGTCTCGCCGGTGACGGTGGTCTGGCTGCGCTTCGCCATGGGCATCGTGGTGCTGGGCGCGGTGGGGGCGGCCCGGCGGCAGCTCGTGTGGCCGTCGCGGGCCGACCTCGCCTACTTCACGGCTCTGGGCTTCCTTGGCATCACGCTCCACCAGTGGCTGCAATCGAACGGCCTCGTGACCTCGCAGGCGAGCACCACGGCGTGGATCGTGGCCTCGACGCCTATTTTTATGGCCCTCCTGGGCTGGCTGATGCTCTCCGAGCGCCTCGGCTGGCTGGCCGCCGTGGGCATCGCGGTGGCGGCTTTCGGCGTGCTGGTGGTGATGTCGCGGGGCGACCTCGGGGCCGTGGCGTCCGGCCGCTTCGGCGCGGCGGGGGACTTCCTCATCCTCCTCTCGTCGCCCCTCTGGGCGGTGTTCTCCGTGCTCTCGCGCCAGGGGCTGCGCCGCTTCCCCTCGGCGGGCATGATGCTCTGGGTGATGGCCACGGGCTGGGCCCTCACCACCATCCTCTTCCTCCTGGGTCCCGGAACGGCCGAGGTGCCGCACCTCACGCTCCGTGGCTGGGGAGCCGTGGCCTTCCTCGGCATCTTCTGCTCCGGGCTCGCCTATGTGCTCTGGTACGACGCGCTCACGGTGCTGCCGGCTTCCCAGGCCGGAGCCCTCCTCTATTTCGAGCCTCTGGTCACGGTGGTGGTGGCGGCCGTGATGCTGGGCGAGCCCATCGCCGCCGCCACCCTGGCGGGGGGCGGCGCCATCCTGTTCGGCGTCTGGCTGGTCAGCCGGAAAATTGACTGATCAGCCTGCGGCTGGGGGCGTCCCGCCGTTGACGTCGGAGCGCAGAGCGTCGATCCGCCCTGGAACGCGCAGGATGGCCCGCAGCACCTCGACGAGCAGCGAGGAGAGGGCGAAGAGGAGGTAGATGATGAGCGGCAGCAGGGCCACTCCGAGCACGTAGGTGGCGATCTGATAGGCGCTGCCGATGATCAGGAACGGCTCCTGGGTACAGACCAGGTAGACCAGGTAGATTGCCGCGCACAGCCCCACGAGCGAGCCCACGCCGAAGAGGAACGGCACCATCCGTACGGGGAGCTTGAGCAGGAACATGGAGATCCCCAGGGCCTCCTCGCCTGCGGAGAGGTTGCTGCCGGGATGGACGTTCACCGTCGCCGGGTTCAAGGCCACGCCGCAGGCATAGAGGAGGATGGCGGCGATCCCCAGCCGGATGCCGAAGTCGAGGAGGGTGCCGCCCAGGATGAGACCGTAGAGTCCCTGGAAGAAACAGAGCACGGCGCCGGCGAAGAAGGCGAGGGCGGAGAAGGTGAGGATGGCCGGCGACGCCAGCTCGCTGGGCGACCTGCGCAGCAGCGAGGCGCCGGCGTCGAGGAACAGGGCAGCCACGTAGTGGAGGAGGATGGCCGCGGGTGCCATCAGCAGCACGGCCCCGAAGGAGAGGCGGAAGCTGTCGCTGCGGATGCCGAGGATCAGGAAGCCCAGCACCAGGAAGACGGCTGCCGCGACGTAGGCCAGATGGCCGGCCTGCCGGGCGAAGAGATCGGAAGCGCCCATGCCGCTCTCGGTCAAGAGCCGGCGCAGACCGTGCAGCAGGAGCCGCACGAGCCGCAGATGGGGGAGCGTCTCGGTGACGTCGTCCGCGCCGGTCGCCCGGTGGAGCCGCTCGGCCAGGTTGCGGCCGGTGGCCAGGACGTCGCGCCGGGGGCCGACGCCGGGGGGTAGGGGAGGATGCAGGGCCGCTTCCTGGGGGAACAGCTCGGGCACCGAGCGCGCCGGCACCCAGTCGGCCATGCCGATGCGGGTGACGAGGCTGTCCGGCCGCAGCCTCCCCTGGTCCGCCATGGCGCGCAACGCCTCCAGCGGCATGGGACCCTGCTGGGCATTGTCCTGGTAGATAAACCAGAGCGGATCGGCCATGGCGAGAGCGCCTCCTGGGGGACAAGTATACTCAGGACTTCAGGGTGGTTTCCTCCCCAGGATAGGATCTCCCCCCATGATCGACGCCTTCGCCCGCCAGATGCTCTATCCCGCGCCGCCCGTGGCCGTGCCTTCGCCGCCTCCCGCCCCCCTGGAGGAGGTGGGGCTCGACCTCGCCACCGGCGAACGCGTGGTGGGGTGGGAATGGGAGGACTCAGGGCTGCCGCCGGGGGCGCCGCTGGTCCTCTTCTTCCACGGCAACGGCGAGAACCTGGAGACGCTGCGGTGGTCCGGCTTCTACGAGGAGCTGCGGCGGCTCGGCGTGCCCTTCCTCGCCCTGGACTTCCCCGGCTATGGCCGCAGCACGGGCACGCCCTCGGAGGAGGGGCTGATGGCCACCGGCGATGCCGCCGTGGCCTGGGCGCGGGAGCTGCACCCGGAGCGGCCCCTGGTGGTGAGCGGGTGGTCGCTGGGCGCGGCCGTGGCCATCGGCACCGCGGCCCACCACCCGGAGGCGGTGAGAGGTCTCATCGCCCTGTCGCCCTGGACGACGCTGGCCGAGGTGGCCGTCGGGCTGTTCCCGGAATTCGCCGTCAAAGCCATGCTGCGGGAGCACTACGACTCGCGGTCGGCGGCGAAGCGGGTGCGGGCCCCGGCCCTGGTGGTCCACGGCGAGCTGGACGACCTGATCCCCGTGGCGCAGGGGGAGGAGATCGCCACCATGCTGCCGGGCCCCGCGCGCTGGGTGAGCGTGCCGCGCACCGGGCACAACGACCTCTTGGGCCGGCCCGTGGTGTGGCAGGAGATCGGCGCGTTCCTGGCGGCGGTCTAGAGCCGGGGTGAGATCGCCATGTCGAGGGCCCGCTCGAGCTGCGGGTCCGCCCCGTCCGCGTAGGGGAGGGGAACGGGGACGGCCACGTCCGGCTGCACGCCCACGCCTTCGAGCCGCTCGCCGTCGATCCGCACGTCCTCGACCGCCAGGAAGAGCAGGAGCCGTCCGCCAGGAGGAAGGGCTGGCCCGCGAGCACGGCGCCGGCCGTGCGCTCGCCCACGATCACGGCCCGGTGGCTGCGCTGGAAGGCCCGGGCCACCATCTCCTTGCCGCTGCGCGAGCCGCCGTCCACCAGCACGACCAGGGGCTTGCGCCAGCTCGCGGCGAAGTCGGAGCGGTGGCCGTCGCGGTCGATGCGGGTGAGCACGGGCACGACCGGATCGAAGAGGGCCACGAGGTTGGGATTGCAGCCTCCCCAGCCGCCCCGCAGATCGAGCACGAGGGCCTCGGCGTCCTTGAGATCGTTGGTGAGGGCCTCTCCCAGGGTCTCGGTCGGCTCGCTGCCCGCGCAGGACCAGACGGGCGCGTAGCCCACGCGATGCCCCCGGTGGTCGAGCACCCGGGTGCCGGCCCGCTGCGCCGCCAGCCATTCTTCCTGGGGATCGGCGAGCCGTGGCGTGACCTGGACGGTCCGCAGCGGCCCGTCCTCTTGGCTGCGGACCGCCAGAGCCACGGGATGGCCGGCCTTGCCGCGGAGCGAGCGGACGGGATGGAAGGGATCGCTGTCCACGGATACCAGCCGGTCCCCTCGCCGCAGGCCCGCATCCGCGGCGGGTCCGCCGGGGAAGACGCGGGCCACGAACCAGCCGCCCTCCCGCTCCACGAGGGCGAGGCCCAGGCTCTCGCCCTCGGCGGGACGCTTCAGGACGGCCTTGAAGATCGAGAGGAGATCGCGGTAGCCAGGATCGTCCTGGGAGTAATACTCCGTGTGGGAGGCGGCCAGCTCGGCCAGGCGGCGCCGCGTCTCCTGCCGGAGGGTCCCGGCGTCGTCGATCCGCGCGGCGTAGCCCGGTTCCTCTCGGCCCAGCGCGTCCCTCGGGAAGCGTCGTAGAAGCGCTCCCGCACCAGCGATTCGATCTCACGGCCGAGGGCGGGGAAGTCCGGCGCAGCGGCCGGCAGGGGCGAGGCGAGCGCGAGCGGCGTCCATCTCTTCATGGCGAAGGGAGGGTAGCGCCGCCCGGCTCCTGGAATCCAGCCTCAGAAGTTGACGGTCACGTCGATGCCCAGGATCATGCCCCGGTAGTCCCCGAGCTCGGGGTTGAGGAGCAGGGCGCCGGGCAGGTAGTTATCGAGGCCCTGGATGATGAAGCTGTCGAGGGTGTAGTCCTCCCAGCGGTAGAAGAGGCCGGTCTTGGCTCGCTTGCTGAGCTGGTAGTCGACCCGGCCGAGGATGCTGAACAGCTTGATGTCCTCGTAGTTGTCGAACCCCACCGCCAGGTCCGGGCTGCCGCCGGGCGGGCTGAAGATGTCGGCCTCGCCGTCCGAATACGAGTAGTCGGCCGTGATCTCGGTCGACCAGCGGTCGTTGAGCTTGGCGTTGAGGCCGGCGCCCACGACGTCGGTGATCTCTTTGAAAGTCGCCGTCCAGTCGTCCTGCGGGTTGACGGAGGGCGAGGAGCCCGACTGGCGCGACTTGACCTGGTTCTTGCGGTCGGCGTGGTTGGCGAAGAGGTAGAAGTGGATCTTCTCTCCCGGCGAGTAGGAGACCTCCGCGTTGAGCTGCCAGATGTCGTCGTAGGTCAGGCCGAACTCGCTCTTATTGTAGTCCTCATAGCGGGTGTTGCCCCCGAGCTGGAAGCTCCAGACGTCGTTGGGAGTGAGCTGTGCCAGCACGTTGAAGGCGTCGTACTTACGGGCCGCCTCGTCGAACTTGCGCAGGCCGGGCTGGTTGGTGGGGACCTCCTCCTCGACGAACGTAGCATTGGCGGCCGCCGTGTTGTAGGGGCCGATGCTGCGGTCGCCGTACTCGTAGCTGGCGTGCAGGTTGAGCCGGTCGGACGGGGTGGTGTCTAAGTTGAGCTTCAGGATGTCCTCGTCACTGTTCTCGACCTCGCGGTGCGGCCGGTCCCAACTCTCACGGTCGTAGGTCAGCGACAGGCGAGTGGAGTGGGAGAGGTCCCAGCCGAGCTCGGCGCCGGCGTTCTGCTTCTTGTAGGAGTAGGGGAAGGCGATGCGGCCGATGGCCTCCCACACGGCGTGGAAGCGGACGTAGCCTGGGAACTCGATCTCGTGCGCCTTGTTGTCGTAGTCGTAGTAGCGGTAGTGGAAGGTGAGGCCGAACCTGTCCGCGAAGCGGGTGCCGCCGAGCGCCGAGAAGCTGGTGACGTCCACCTTGCGGTCCGCCGAATTCACCGGCAGGTTGGCCGGGTTGGTGGGGTCGAACTTGCCGCCGGTCTCGGTCAGGCCCACGATCGACGAGTTGAGGGTGTAGGGGAGCAGGGTGTCGTCCTGCTTCATCTGGTTGTACGAGGCGTTGAAGCTCCCCCACCAGCCCCCCACGTGGCCCTTGCCGGCGAGGAAGGTCAGGCCGGCTTGGTTGGAGGGCGCCAGGTCCGCGAAGCCGACGGCGGCGCCATTGATCGAGCTGGAGCCCGGCGCGTTGTAGGCGCTGGGATCGGTCGAGTTGGTGGCGCGGAACGGGTTGTCGAAGTACATCGTGCTGCGGTTGTTCTTGAAGTCGGAGTAGCAGTAGCCGAAGCGCAGGCCGCCGCTCTCGCCCTTCCACTCGCCGGCCACTTCGGCGCCGGTGGTGTCGTAGTCGATGGGCTCGGGCAGCTCGGTGGCGTTGCTGAAGCCGAAGCTGCCGCCGTAGGGCCGGGTGCCGCTTCTGAGCTCACGGGTGTACTCGAGACCCCAGGCCAGGTTGCCCATCTTCCCCAGGTCGAGGCGAGCCAGCGTGCGGTCGCGCTGGAGGGCGAGGTCGATGGAGTGAGCCGTGGCGAGGTAGGGCGAGATCAGGTTGTCGAGGAAGGTGAAGTTGATTCCCGACGGGTTGGCGGCGAACTGGGTTTCCAGCGCCGTCTGGATGGCGCTCTGGATGGGGTTCGCGATCTCGTAACGGCCGCCCCCGTTGTAGGTGTAGAGCATGTGCCCGTCGTTGCCGAAGCGGTGGATGATCTTGTTGTAGTCCACCAGGAGGGTGTAGGCCCCCGGCTTGCCGTAGTCGATGGTGTAACGGGCGTCGTCCCGGCGGACGTTGACGCCGGTGATGTTGAGCACGCGCTCGCCGTCACCGCTCACGCCCAGCAGGTTGAAGTCGAGCGTGAGACCGCTCGAAAAGTCCCGGTACTCCTGGAACTTCGAGGAATTGGTGTCGACGTCGGTGGCGATGGCGCCGATGACGATCGGATCGGCGCTGAACGAGAAGCCCTTCTCCTGGGGCTTGTCCTCCTCGGCTGCGGCGGAGCCGAGCCCCGCGAGCAGGAGCAACCCGGTGGCCAGGGCGGACAGTGTGCCGCGATAGGTCTTCATGGCGTCCTCCTCAATGACCCAGGTACGGGCTCGACGGATGGTTGCTGCCGTGGATGCTGGCGTGGCAGTCGAGGCAGGCGCGGTTGAACAGGCGGTTGGAGGCCCGTCCGGCATCGCGCCAGGGTGGTGCCGTCGTACAGCGTGCCGGGGTGCCGCGTGTTGGCGTGGCACTGCTGGCACAGGTACGGCACCGAGGTCTTCTGCAGCTTCAAGTGGTTCGAGCCGTGCGGCGTGTGGCAGTTGAGGCAGCTCTCCCGCACGGGAGCGTGCTCCCACAGGAAGGGGCCCCGCTTCTCGGTGTGGCAGGTGTAGCACTGGTCGTTCACCGAGGCCTGCTTGATCATCTTCGGGGTGGCGCTGCCGTGCGGGTTGTGGCAGTCGGCGCAACTGATCTTCCCTTCCCGGATGGGGTGGTGGGAGTTCTTCCACATCTCCGCGCGCACGGTCTTGTGGCAGGAGACGCAGGTCTCCTCCGTATTGATGGCTTTGAGCTGCGCCTTGTCGGACTTGAAGGCGTGGACGCTGTGGCAGCTCACGCAGGACAAACCGCGGCTCTCGTGCACGCTGCCGTGCCAGAAGAACTGGTTGCTGCCCTTGTGGCAGCTCTGGCAGACCGCGGACTGCTGCTGGGGCGGCAGCTTGGTGATGACCGGGCGGTTTTCTACGATGTCGGGGTCCTCGACGTGCTTGCTGCCCGGTCCGTGACAGGTCTCGCAACCGTGGACCGACAGGCCGGCGAACACGCTCTTGCCATGAGGTGTCTTGGCCAGGTTCTCCGCGACGTCCGCATGGCAGGAAGCGCACATCTCGCTCCCCACGTACGTCGGCGCGCTGGAGTCTGGCGGCGGGGGGGTGGTGGGTTGTTGTGCGGCCGCCCCCGGGACCGCGAACGCGATGAACAGAATCAGCGCCACCGCGGTCAGGAACGGGAGCGGAACGTGATTCGGTCTCATCTAGCTCTCCTCCTCCGGTTCCCAGTCGCTGCCGCGTCGTTGCGGCAGGCTGTTGAGGTATTGCAACTGGGGGTACTGTGTGCCAGCCGCTGCGCCGCGGCCAACGGTCCATGGGATGGTTTTGAATCCTCGCGGGGTAGGGAATTTCCCCACCCTTTGGGGTAGGTGGCCCGGCGGCTCTTCCCCTCCGCCCGGGTAGGCTGGGGTGGCTACCTTTCGGCGTGTGGCTTACGCGGTGGCTCTCGTGCTCCAATCTCCACGGTCTGAAACGGACGCAGGAAACGAACTCTCGAAGGAGATGCCATGAAGCAGACAATCGGATTCACCCTCTCCGTGCTCGTCGCCACGCTGCTGCTCGCGGTGCTCTATGCCGGTCCGGCCGCCGCCGCGCCGGACGGCAAGACCCTGTTCCTCGCCCAGAAGTGCAACATGTGTCACAACGTGCCGACCGCCGGCATCGAACGGACCACGAAGTCGACGACCATGGCCGGACCCGACCTGGTCAACGTCAAGGTCGACGAGGCCACCCTGGCCAAGGTCTTGAGGCGCCAGCAGGAAGTCGACGGCAAGAAGCACCCCAAGGAGTTCAAGGGGACTGACGAAGAGCTGAACGCCGTGATCGCCTGGATCCTGGCGCAGAAGAAGTGACGGAGGCCACGACCATGCCCTTGCCGACCGCAGGATTCGTGGCGCTCGTCCTGTTGGCGATCGCTCTCATCGCCCTGTTGGTGCTGCGCCCCTCGCTGGTCGCAGCGCGCGGGGGGAAGATCCTCGCCTTCCTCGCGTTGTTTCTCCTGCCGCTGGTGGTGACGGGCCTCGGGACGTCGGCGCAGATGGAGCACTCGAAATCTACAAGTTTCTGTCTCTCCTGCCACGTGATGGAGCCCTACGGCAAGAGCCTGCTGGTGGACGATCCCGCGTACGTGCCGGCGCAGCACTTCCAGAACAACCGCGTGCCGCGCGAGGAGGCCTGCTTCACCTGCCACACCCATTACGCGCTGTTCGGCGACGCCAAGGCGAAGCTGCGCGGGCTGCGGCACGTCTACGTGAACTACTTCGGCACTATCCCGAAACAAATCAAGCTCTACGAGCCCTACAGCAATCGGGAATGCCTGCACTGCCACGGCGGTGCGCGGTCCTTCGAAGAGAACGAGATGCACCAGTCGATCCGCGCCGAGCTGGGGAAGAACGAGACCTCCTGCCTCGAGTGCCACGACACGATCCACAACGTGCACGGCCTGGCCGGCGTCAAGCTGTGGAAGGAGGGAAAGCCATGACCACCGTCGCTCCGGGTCTGATCCGCCGTCTGCGGTTGGCGGGGCTCCTGGTGAGCCTCGGACTGATCGTCGAGGCGGTCACCCTGTTCTGGTCGCATCCCACCGCCTTCCTGGTGTTCCTCGGCCTGGGAGGTCTGCTGGTGGGGGCCGGCGTGCTCCTCTACCTGTTCGCGATCGCGACCTTTTCCTCTTCCTCTACCCAAAGGGTGGAGTAGAAACACCGCCGAGCCCGCCGTCTGAAGCCTTCTGAGACCTGAGCCCGGCTCATCCTCCCACCCGGGGGGGTGGCCGCGGCATGGGAGCGAAACCGCCCTCCCGTACGGCGCGCGGGCGGGCTTTCCATCGGTACTCTCCCTCCAGCGAATCGAAACGGAGGCCTGAGCCATGGACCTGTCGACGACCTATCTTGGATTCCGGCTGCCGCACCCCTTCCTGCCTGGAGCCTCGCCGCTGGTGGACGACCTCGACACGGTGCGCCGGCTGGAGGACGCGGGCGCCGCGGCGATCGTGATGCACTCGCTGTTCGAAGAGCAGATCGCCCGCGAGCAGGTGGCGGTGGCGCGCTACCTGGACGTGCCCAGCGGCTCCTTCGCCGAGGCGCTCACCTTCCTGCCCAGCCCGGAATCGTTCGCCCTCGGTCCGGAGGAGTACCTGGAGCACATCCACAAGCTGAAGGCGACGGTGTCGATTCCCGTCATCGCTTCGCTCAACGGCGCCACGGACGGCGGCTGGCTCGGCTATTCGCGGCTGATGGAGAACGCCGGCGCCGATGCCCTGGAGCTCAACGTCTACGCTCTCGCCACCGATTTCGACGTCAGCAGCGAGATGATCGAACGGCGAACCCTCCACATGTTGGAAGCGGTCAAGAATTCGATCACCATTCCGGTGGCCGTCAAGCTCTCACCGTTCTACACCTCATTGCCGTCCTTCGCCCGCCGCCTTGCCGAGCGCGGCGCGGACGGCCTGGTGCTCTTCAACCGCTTCTACCAGCCGGACATCGACGTCGAGGCCCTGGAGGTTTCGCCCACCCTGCGCCTCTCCGACTCCGCCGAGCTGCTGCTGCGCCTGCGCTGGCTCGCCATCCTCTCGGGCCGCGTCGAGACCTCGCTGGCGGTCACGGGCGGTGTCCACACCAGCCTTGGACGCCGTCAAAGCCGTCATGGCCGGAGCCGACGCCATCCAGCTCGTCTCCACCCTCCTGCGCCACGGCCCCGAGCAGTTGACCACCCTGCGCCGCGACTTCGCCCTCTGGCTCGAAGAGCACGAATACGACTCGCTCGAGCAGATGAAAGGCAGCATGAACCTGGAGCGCTGCCCCAACCCTGCCGCCCACGAGCGGGCGAACTACATGCAGATCTTGCAGAGTTGGTGGGGGTAGGGGGCGGTAGCAAGGACGAAGGACCCAAGGGACAGCAAGGACTGCAGGGACAACAAGGACATTGAGGTTGCTGTCTTGTTTTGTCCTTAGACCTCTGAAGTGTGGCCACGGCACTCCTGCCTCGCAGGGGGTAGAATGCGAGCGCCATGGCCGAAGACGTCCCCGACATCGTCATCGTCGACCGCAGGATCGAGCCCGCTGAGCTCGCCCGGCTCGTGAGTCTCCATTTCGAGGACATGGTGAAGTGCGTGGTGGATGTCGAGCGCCGGGTCGCCGCCGTCGGCGGTTTGCCATGATCGGCGAAGGTGAGCCTCTCCCATGACCCAGCACGCTTCCCTGTCCCCCGAGCGTTGGGGGGCCTTTTCGCGAGACCAGCAGATCCTGATGATCGGCAACGAAATGAACCGCGCCAGCCGCCTGCTTCGGCTCGCCGATCGTCCGAGCCTCCTGCTGGCCTACGAGAGGGTCCTGCGGCTGGTGGATCTCACGGTCGAGGTCCAGACGGACTACGGTCTGCGTCGTGAGCTTCTCCGCTGGCGAGACCTCATCGCCGAGATGTACGTCAGCCCGAGCTGCATTCGGACCACCACTTCGCCGCCTTCCGCTCCCTCCTCCAACTCACCCCGGAAGCGGCACGTCAGATCCCCTTGCTGCTAGATTGAGACCTCACGGTCAGGAGGAGAGCTCCGTGAAGGGGTTCAGAACTCTTAAGCCGTCGATACCGAAGAAGTCGTCGACGTTCCGGGTGACCAAGGTCAGGCCGTGTAGGAGGGCAGTGGCTGCCACCAGGGAGTCGCCCAGCTTGATCTTCTTCGCCTGGAGGAGCCGAACTGTTTCGTCGAGGACTGGCTGAGAGAGCGGCAGGATCCGAGATTCAGCGAAGAAAGCTTCGAAATATTGGCGCTCCGTTTCCGTGAGGCGGTGGTACCCGAGAACCTCGACATAGCTGACGGCGGACACTGCCGGCGCCCTCTCGGCAATGAACTGCCGGAGAAATTCGTTCTCAGGCTTCGCGGAGTAGATGATGACGTTGCTGTCCAGGAGCATCAGGATTCACGACCGGGAAGAACCCTCTCCTCACGTGTTTCCCGTTCCCAGTCGGCAGCATCCCCGAAGCTCCTGGGTCCTCCGGCTTCGGCAAGCGCCTCCAGGGCGGCGGCCATGGCGGCGCCTCGTGCCTGGGCGGTTGCCGGAGAATCCTGGGTGTCCAGAATGGTCACGGCAACCTCGACAGCGTGATCGGGAGAGAGATCTTCCGGCTCCTCATCACGCCATTCGAGACGATTTCCGCGTAGAACAGCTCGATAGGCGGCGCGCATCGCGGCTCCTTTCTACCCTATGGTACCTCGAATCCGTCACCCCGGAAATACATACCGCCGCTCCCGCGCCGCGCTGAGGAACTCGGCGCGGAAGGTGGGGTGGGCGATGCCGATCAGCGCTTCGGCTCCGCGGCGCCCGAGCCGGGCCGTATTGCCGCCGCCCACGACCGCCGCCTGGCCGTCTCTCTACGCCGCCTGCCGCTTCGCAAACCGCCGGGCGAACACCTTGGCCATGGCTTTGAGCTTCAGCGTCTGCAGCGGAAAGCGCCGCGGGCTCAAGGTCGCGGCACTCCTCGGGGAGGAGCACCAGGCTGACGTGGACGTTGGGCGCGCAGCCGATGGGCAGGCCGCTGCTCCATGCAGGCCTCGTAGAGGCGGCGGAAGACGGGGACCAAGTCCTCGGTGCGCGGCGGCTCGGCGTCCTCGAGGTCGGTGCCGGTCAGGGGACGGAAGACGCAGACCGTGGGGATGGCGCCCACCGAGGTGATCCAGTCGATGGCCCGGATCGACGACTCCGGCGGCTCCAGCCCGGCGATGATCTCGCCGTTGGTCACCCAGGGCTCGTGCCGCGGTCCCCGCTTGCCGAGCGCGGCGCAGTAGCGGATCGCCTCCAGGTAGTGGTCGAGCCCATACTCGGCGTGCTTGCCCGGGCAGATCTCCTCGAAGATCGCGCGGTCGAAGATCTCGAAGCAGAACGACACCCGGTTGACCCCCATCTCGCGCAGGCCGTCGTAGCGCCGCAGGTCGCGGTGCGGGGGCGTCTGGACGCCGACCAGCAGGCCGAGCTCCCGCTTGATGCCGCACGATGTAGGGCTCGAGCAGGTCGAGATAGGTGTCGCCTTCGTAGTGGCCGGTATTGAAGTCGACGTAGGTGATCCCCGACTCGTCGCGGGCGGCGCGCACGACCTCCATCACCTCGTCGACCGACTTCTCGTCCGCGTCGTCGATGCCGAGGTTCAGGCCCACCGAGCAGAACTTGCAGTTGACCCGCTCCGGCTTTGCCGTCCAGTACTCGCAGACCTTGGCCTGATAGATCCCCAGGTAGGTCCCCTGAAGCGTGCCGATGCGCGTCATCGGTTTGCCGTTCGACGGTCTCGCGGTCGTACCAGTCCGGCCGCGGCGAGAGCCGCACCGGCGCGATGTCGGCGCCGTTCCAGCGCAGGAGGTAGCGCCCGTCGCTCCCGGTAGAGGGTGTAGGGGGAGTGCTCGACGAAGCGCTCGGTCGCGGGCACGTTCGTCCACAAGCCCGCCCGGCAGGATCGAGCTCGAGGCCGCTGCCGAGGCCGGCGCGGGTGCGCAGGATGCCGCGTCCGCCGTCATCCTCGACGTAACAGGAGTCGTCGAGACGCAAACCCTTGCAGTAGAGGTCGAGCTTCAGCAGGGCCGGATTGGTGCGCAGAGCGTCGAGCATGATCACGACACCTTCCCCAACTCCACCATGGCCAGCGCGAAGTGGCGGACGAAATCGGCCTCGGTGAGGATCCCCACCACTCGCGAGCCCTCGACCACGGGCAGGCAGCCGTATTTGTTGTCGAACATCACCAGGGCCACCTCCTGGATCAGCTTGTCCGGCTCGGTGGTCTCGACCTCCGAGGTCATCACCTCCTCGACCCGGATGCGCCGCATGACGCTGCGTTGCAGGCTCAAGGGCAGCTCCGCGCGCTCGATCAGCGAGTGGCGCAGGAGGTCCCGGTGGGAGAGCAGGCCGACCAGGTCGCCGTCCCGGTCGCGGACGATCAGATGGCGGAACCGGTTGTCGAGCATCAGCTCGTAGGCCGTCGCGACGGTGTCGTCAGGCCGGACGCTGACCACGTTGGGCGTCATGAGGTCGCGGACTCGTAGCTCGTTCATGAAAGTCATCTCCTCGTCGTTGCCCCATTGTTCGCGGAGGGAGCTCTAAAGCGATACCCCCGCGGGCTGGACGCTCTCGCCTGAGGGGCGGGAAAGGACCGGCGGCGCGCCCACCTTTCGGGTGGGCTTTCAGGTCGCCGCGCTCCTGTGCCTGGGAGGTTGGCCCGCGCTTCGGAGGGGACTCGGCTGCGGTTCGCCCCCTGGGAGCGCCGGTAGCCGCGGCGGTGTATCATAGGGTCTATGCAACTCGCTACCGGTACCGTCGTGAATGGAAAAGTCGTCGTGGAAGGAGAAGCCCTGCCCGAGGGCGCCATGGTCACCATCCTCGTCCGTGAAGCAGACGAGACCTTCGAAGTACCGCCGGAGCTCGAGGCCGAGCTCTTTGAGTCCATCGCAGAAGCTGACCGTGGCGAGACCATCTCCGCAGAGGAGTTGGTCGAGCGCCTGCGACGGATCGCTTGAGCAAAGGGCTCAAAGTCGAGGTCACGCCTCGTGCCGCAGCCCAGATCGAGCGGGCTGCGGCGTGGTGGGCCGAGAACCGGCCAGCCGCACCGGACGCTATTCGTGTCGACTTTCAGGAAGCCGTGTCACTTCTATCCCGTCAGCCGGGCGTGGGAGCCAAGGCGAGCACAGCCCGCTATCCTGGCTTGCGCCGCCTTTTCCTGTCTCGTGTCAGGTACCACATCTACTACCAAGTGAGTCCCGGGAAGGTCGTGATCCTTGCGTTCTGGCATGCGAGCCGTGGTACCGGTCCGGGTCTTTGAGCCATGCGGTTCATCAAGAACGGCCCTGACATCCCCGAAGGACTCCTGCAGATCCACGAAGAAGGTCGTGTCGTTTTCTTCTGTGGTGCGGGGATTTCCTATCCGGCGGGGCTGCCCGGCTTCGATGGTTTAGTGCGTCTTCTCTACGAGCGCTTAGGGATGACGCCTGATCCGGCGCAACAGGCGGCCCTGAAGGCTCACCAGTACGACACTGCCATCTACCTACTAGAGGATCGCCACGTGGGTGGACGGGTGGTGGTGCGCAGGGAGCTCGCAGACATCCTCACTCCGGCCAAAGTCACGCTCGAGGCCACGCGAACCCACGAAGCCCTGCTGACGCTCAGCCAACGCCGCGACGGCAAGCTGCGTCTCGTCACCACCAACTTCGACCGCCTGTTCCAAGCCGTCATCGAGAACAAGGGCCTCAGGGTCGCTACCTGTCAGGCCCCCCTCTTGCCAGTGCCCAAGAGCCGCTGGGACGGCCTTGTCTATCTGCATGGGCTCTTGCCACCCGCTCCAAGTGACAGCGAGCTGGACTGCCTGGTGGTGTCGAGCGGGGATTTCGGCCTGGCCTATCTCACCGAGCGCTGGGCAGCACGTTTCGTCAGCGAGTTGTTCCGCCATTACACAGTGTGCTTCGTGGGCTACAGCCTCAACGACCCGGTGCTGCGTTACATGATGGATGCGCTGGCGGCGGATCGCCAACGCGGCGAGGCCCCATTCGAGATGTACGCCTTCGGCAGCTACAAGAAAGGCAAGGAGACCGCTTCTGAAGCAGAGTGGCGCGCCAAGAACGTTACCCCCATCCTGTACAAGGAGACCAAGACTCACAGCTTCCTGCACAAGACCCTGCATCGTTGGTCGGAAACCTACCGCGATGGTGTGCGCGGTAAGGAGATGATCATCCTCAAGGAGGCGGTTATCAATCCGCTGATACGGACCCGTGAGGACGACTTCGTCGGCCGGGTACTGTGGGCATTGAGCCAGGAAAGCGGCTTGCCCGCCAAGCGTTTTGCCGACATGGATCCCGTGCCGTCGCTGGATTGGTTGGAGCCGCTCAGTGAAAACCGATACCGGTATGGCGACCTGGGCCGCTTCGGCGTGCCGCCAAAGTCTGATCGGGATGATAAGCTCGCCTTCAGCCTGACACGCAGGCCGGCGCCGTACGACCGCGCGCCCTTGATGGCGTTCTGCGATGTGGGTGCCACCGGCAGCCAATGGGACGACGTGATGTTCCACCTTGCGCGTTGGCTGACACGACATCTCGACGACCCTGCACTCGTATTGTGGCTGGCCAAACGCGAGGGGCAATTGCACTATCAATTCGCGCGACTGGTAGATAACCGTTTAAATGAAATTATCAAGCTTGAGCGAGATGGAAAGACCAGTGAGCTGGATCGCATGCACGCCGCGGCGCCGCGCGCGGTTCCGCGTCCTCTGCTGCGTACCATCTGGCGTTTGCTGCTGTCCGGCCGTATCCAATCTAGTCGTCAGGATCTCGAACTGTACCGTTGGAAAGAGCGTTTCCGGCGCGATGACTGGTCGCCCGGTCTGCGACTCTCCCTACGGGAACTGCTGACGCCGTGTATCGTGTTGCGTGAGCCGTTTCGCTGGGGTGGCGCGGACGAGAAGCAAGAGCCCCAGCATCTCAAGGAGATCGTCGACTGGGAGCTGAAACTGCGTACCAACCATGTGCACACTGCATTACGCGAACTCCTGAGTTCCCCGCAATGGCAGTCTGCGCTGCCGGATCTGCTGCCCGACTTCAATCTCTTGTTGCGCGATGCCCTGGACCTGATGCGCGAGCTCGGCAGTGCCGACGAACGCAGCGACGGCTCGTATGTGCACCAACCCTCGATCAGCCAACACCCGCAGAACCGGAACTTCCGTGATTGGACGGCGCTGATCGACCTCACCCGTGACGCCTGGCTTGCGCTGGCCAGCCGCTCCGTCGAGCAGGCTCGGCTGGTCGCCCAGCAATGGTGGCAGACGCCCTATCCGCTGTTCAAGCGATTGGCGTTTTTCGCCGCGGTGCAAGAGGCTATCGTTCCCTCGTCGCTTGCGCTCGACTGGCTGCTCGTCGACGACCGCTGGTGGCTCTGGTCGGCGGAGACTCAGCGGGAAGCCTTGCGCCTGCTGGTCGCGTTGGCGCCCCAACTGGAGCCGGCCGATCTCGGCCATTTGGAGGAGGCGATTCTGGCCGGACCGCCTCGCGCCATGTTCAGGGACGATTTGGACACGGAGCTCTGGGCAGAGATCGTTGACCAAGAAGTCTGGTTGCGGCTGATGAAGTTGGCCTCGTCCGGTCCTCCGCTCGGAGAAAAGGCCCGAGCCGCAAGGGATGCACTATGCGCGAAGAACCCGCAGTGGCAACTGGAAGGGGAAGAACGAGACGAATTCCCCTTCTGGATGGGAGATGTCACCGTGGGGCGCGAGCGCAAGTTTATCGTCACGCCGCGGCGCAGACGAGAGCTCGTCGAATGGCTGAAGCAACCTCCCGGCACCGATTGGCAAGAAGACGACTGGCAGCAGCGATGCCGCGACGATTTTGCCACCACGGCTTGCGCGCTATGCGCGCTGAGCCGGGAAAATGTTTGGCCCATTGACCGCTGGCGCGAGGCACTCCAGGCCTGGGCAGAAGAAAAACTCGTACAACGATCGTGGCGCTACATGGCCCCGGTGCTCGCTCGTGCGCCGATGAAAGTCGTCGCCGCACTCGCGCACAGCCTGAGTGGGTGGCTGCAGACCTTGGCGAAGTCCTTCGTCGGTCACCAGGACTTGTTCTTTGCCCTGTGCTTGCAGGTTCTGAGCCTCGATCACCAAGATGAGACGGACTCTAACGATCCGGTCAATCGAGCCATCAGTCATCCTATCGGCATAATTATCGAGGCGTTGTTGCGCTGGTGGTATCGTCGCGAGCTTGAAGACGACCAAGGCTTACCAGACGAGCTTGAGCCAATCTTTACGCGGCTCTGTGACGTGCAGGTGTCTGTCTACCGGCACGCGCGAGTGTTTCTGGCCGCGCGCGTCGTAACGTTGTTCCGAGTCGACTCCGTATGGACGAAACGCAATCTCTTACCGCTCTTCAATTGGCAGACATCGGCGGCCGAGGCGAGGGCCTTCTGGGGAGGCCTTCTATCGTCGCCCCGCTTGTACCCTCCGCTGTTCGAGCTCATCAAGCCTGCCTTCCTGGACACCGCCAGGCACTATGCTGAACTAGGCGATGACGGACGCCGGTATGCAGCCCTGCTCACCTTTGCCGCCCTGGAGCCGGGCGACAACTTCACGATGGATGAGCTCAAAGCAGCGACCGAGGCATTGCCCGAAGCTGGGCGACAAGAAGCTGTGCGGACACTCGTGGAGGCACTGGAAGGTGCAGGTGAACAGCGCGCCGAATACTGGCGCAACCGCGTCCTCCCCTACTGGAGATCCATTTGGCCGAAGTCACGTGATTACAGGACACCCGCTCTAGCGGAGCCAATCGCTGAGCTTTGCATTGCCGCGCGTGAGGCTTTTCCAGAGGCGCTCGACGAACTCCGGCATTGGTTGCTGCCAATTCAACCCGATTTCGTTATCCATCAACTAGACGAGGCTAATTTGGCCAGCCTTTACCCGAAGGCCTCGCTGGATTTTCTCAACATTTTGATTGATATCCATGCTCAATGGCCGCCGCACAATCTGGCGAAATGCCTGAATGACATCAAGGCCGCCGATCCTGGCTTGGAAGAGGATGGCCGATTCCGTCGTCTGATGGAACTCCAACGCCGATACGAATGAATGTTCAGAACCAACGTGGCGGCTAGGGAGTTGGGAGGCGGCCTCCGGGCCTCGCGGTTGGCGATTCTTGCAGGCCCTGAAGCCTGAAACGACGAAGGACCGGGGCGGCAGTCTGGGCGGGAAGGGGAACTCCTCGGGGTTGTCGCGGCCCGACTCAGACCGAGGCATCCCGGAAAGCCCGGAGGATCATGTTGATGCGGGTCTGATAGCCAGGCCCCTGCGCCTTGAACCAATCGAGCACGTCCTGGTCGATACGCAGCGAGATCGAGGCTTTGGGCGGAGCCGGCTTCAGGCCATGCCGCCTGATCACCCTCACGACCTGCTGCAAGTCCAACTCGGGTTGCTCCTCCGTAAGAGCAATGTCCTCCTCCTTCATGGACCGGAGCGCTTTGACAAGGGTGGAGCGGCCTCCCGCCCCGGGGCATGGGAGCCCGCTCCACCCTTCCGCGCTCGTGCCCCCCTCGCCGGGGTATCTGTCCGCATTCTCCGTGCACGTACCCTGGGAGGAGTAGAAAGGAGGGCTTCACCCATGACAACCCAGTCTACCGCAACCCTTGCTGAAGGTATCGAAGAGCTGGTCCAGCGTCCCCGGACGACGGCCCGGAAGACCATGAAGGCGACCGTGTTCCACGGCGTGGACGACATCCGCGTCGAGGAGGTGCCGCGGCCGACCGCCGGCCCTGGCGAGGCGGTCATCCGCGTCACGCTGACGACGATCTGCGGCACCGATCTGCACATCGTGCGCGGCGAGTATCCGGTCCGGCCCGGCCTGATCATCGGCCACGAGCCGGTCGGCGTCATCGAGGAGCTGGGCGCGGGCGTCACCGGCTATCGAGGTCGGCGACCGCGTGCTGGTCGGCGCCATCACGCCGTGCGGCCAGTGCCGCGCCTGCCTCTCCGGCCATCTCTCGCAGTGCGGCCACGGCGCGCGGCTACGAGGCGATCGGCGGCTGGCGCTTCGGCAACACCATCAACGGCGCGCAGGCCGAATACCTGCTCGTGCCCGACGCCCAGGCGAACCTGGCGAAGATCCCCGACGGGCTCACCGACGAGCAGGTCGTGCTGCTGGCCGACATCGCCTCGACCGGCTTCAGCGGCGCCGAGTCGGGCGGCGTCCGGATCGGCGACGCCGTCGTCGTCTTCGCGCAGGGACCGATCGGCCTGTGCGCCACGGCCGGCGCGAAGCTGATGGGCGCCAGCGCTGATCATCGGCGTCGACGGCGACGACGACCCGCCTCGCGATGGCCCGGACGGATGGGCGCCGACGTCGTCGCTCGACTTACCGCAAGGTCGACGTCGTCGCGGAGGTCAAGCGGCTCACCGGCGGCGGCGTCGACGTGGCCATCGAGGCGCTCGGCACCCAGCAGACGTTCGAGAGCGCGCTGCGCTGCCTGCGTCCGGGCGGGCACGCTCTCGAGCCTCGGCGTCTACTCGGGCAAGCTGCAGATGCCCTACGACGCGTTCGCCGCCGGCCTCGGCGACCACCGCATCGTGACCACGCTCTGCCCGGGCGGCAAGGAGCGGATGCGCCGGCTCATGGAGGTCGTGCAGCACGGCCGGGTCGACCTCGACGCCGCTGCTCACGCACACGCTTCCCGCTCGACCGACATCGCCGAGGCCTACGAGCTCTTCGGCGAGCGACGCGACGGCGTGATCAAGGTGGCGATCCGGCCGTAGCCCTTACGGCAACTCGGCGGACGGTTCGCCCCCTGAGGCGGACCGTCCGTCTGCGCGTCCGCTCCAGCCGCCCTCACGGCGGGAGAACCACCCCTTGGCCGCCTCGGAGACCTTGTCGTCCGTCCTACGGCTCGAATGCAGCCTGTCGCTCCGGAAGCCGACGGGAAGGGGCGACTGATTTCAGTCGCTCCTTGAATAGCTCGAAACCCCCCTCGCAAACCCTTATCCAGCGGGGGGTTGCAAGATTGGCGCTCCGTTTTACGTCTATTAGTGGGTGGAGAGAGAACGCCGATGGGCGGCGATCTCAGCTCCGGGATCGCCATGGCCACCCAACACGACAAGATCTTCAAGCAACTGCTGCGCGCCTTCCTTCCAGACTTCCTGCGCCTCGTCCTGCCGCAGGTCGCAGACCGGCTGGACCTGTCCTCCCCCGACTTCCTGGACAAGGAGCTCTTCGCCGGAGGACCACACGGCCGCCGGCGCGAGCCGGACCTGCTCGTCCGCGTCGATGAGGACGACGGCCGCCCGCTCCTCATCCACGTCGAGATCGAGGCCCGGGCGAGCCGGGGAATGGCGGAGCGCCTCTGGCGTTACAAGAACCAGATTCAGGCCCGGTACGACACGCCGGTACTCTCGCTCGTGATCAACCTGAAGCGGGGGCACCCCGGCGTCCGTTTGGAGACCCTTGAGAGGAGAAGCCTCGGTCCAGACTTCCCGATTCTCCAGTACGTGTCCTTCGGCCTGGAACACTGTCGCGCCGCCGAGTACCTGGACCGCCCCGAGCCCCTGGCCTGGGCCTTCGCCGCTCTGATGGACCCCGGCTCCTGGAGCCGCGCCGAGCTGAAGATGGCCTGCCTGCGCCGGATTGCCGGGCTCAAGGGAAGGGTCGATCCGTTCCTACTTGTCGACTGCGTCGAAAGCTATCTACAATTGGATCCGGGAGAGGCTGCGGAGCTCGAAGCGCTTCGCTCCCGAAAAGAGAACCAGGAGGTGCGAGCCGTGGCGATGACTTGGTCGGAAAAGCAGCAAGCCGTAGGCTGGGAAAGAGGGCGTCAGGAAGGTCGAAAGGAAGGGATGGAGAAGGGGGCCCAGACCGGCGTCCAGCAGGTTCTGCTCCATCAACTCGGGAAGCGCTTCGGTCCACTGCCTGAGACCGTGCGCCGCCGGGTGGAGGCCATCGACTCCCTGGATCTCCTGACGGGGCTCGCCGAACGCCTCCTCTCCGCCCACTCCCTCGAAGAGATGGGCCTCGCCTGATTCGACTCGCCGGTCCCGGATTCATCGGTCCTCGGATATAGTCATGCCGCTCTGCGGCAGAGGACTGCATCCATGAATCCCATCGAACAGCTTTCCCGCCGTCAGCTCGTGGTGGTCACGGGCAAGGGTGGCGTGGGCAAGACGGCTGTCGCGGCCACCCTGGGGCGGGCTCTCGCCCAGGCAGGACGGCGGACGCTCGTGGTGGAGGTCGATCCCCGCGAGAACGTCCACCAGATGCTGGGCGTGCCCCCCTCGGGGGGCGCCATCGTCCAGACCGAGGCGCGGCTGTGGGTGCAGAACTTGAAGCCCCGCCAGGTGCTGGACGCGGTGGTGCGCGAGCGGCTGAAGCTGGAGCTGCTGGTCCGTCGGGTGCTCGACAGTCCCGTCTACCACCACTTTGCGACCGGGGCCCCGGGCCTGAAGGAGCTGGCCATTCTGGGCCATGCCCTGCGTCTGCTCCGCGGTCTGGGCGGACCAGGGGCCCCGGATCTCGACACCGTCATCCTCGACGCTCCCGCCACCGGCCATGGGGTGAGCCTGCTGGCCGCGCCGCGGCTCGTCTCCGAGGTGATCACCAGCGGACCCTTCTTCACGATGTCCTCCGAGCTGGCGGCGCTCATCGCCGATCCCGGGAAGTGCGGCATCGTGGTGGTGACCCAGGCCGAGGAGATGCCGGTCGAAGAGGCCCTGGAGCTGCGCCAGGCGCTGCGCGAGCGCGTGCAGCGCGATCCCGAGCTGCTGGTGGTCAACGGCCTGTATCCGCTGGCCCCTCCGCCGGCCGGTCCCGAGAGCGACAACGAGCTCGTCACCCTCTGGCGCCGGCGGCGGGAGCTCGAACGACCGCGAGCTGGCGCGGCTCGCGGCGAGCTGGCAGGGACCGCGGATCGAGCTGCCGCAGCTCCCCATCGACCGCGGGCCGGCTCTCCTCACGGCGCTCGGCCGCTGTTTCGGCGAATCGGTCCGGGACGCGAAGGAGACCGCATGGAGCTGATCTCCGATCGCTATCCGCTCCTCATCGTCGTGGGCTCGGGCGGCGTGGGCAAGACGACTCTCGCCGCTGCCATGGCCGTGCTCTCCGCCCGCGAGGGCCGCGACACGCTGGTGATGACCTTCGATCCGTCGCTGCGCTTGAAGCAGGCCCTGGGCGTGGGGGAGGAGGCGAAGCTCCAGGAGGTGCCCGTGGCCTTCGACGCTCCGGGCGCCCTCCACGCCAGCCTGCTCGACGCCCGCCAGACCTTCGACCGGCTGATCGAGCGCTACGCTCCAGATGAGGAGTCGCGCCGGCGGGTGCTTCAGAACCGTTTCTACCAGCACCTCTCGGGCACGCTCGGCGGCGTGCTGGAGTACATGGCCGTCGAGCGTCTGTTCGAAGTGGCGGGCAGCGGGCGCTACCAGCAGGTGATCCTCGACACCCCGCCCACCCGGCAGGCCCTGGACTTCCTGGAGGCCCCGGCGCGTATCGTCGGCTTCCTCGACAGCGGCGCCCTGCGGGTGGCCCTGCGCGACTGGTTCGACGAGGAGGGCCGGCTCAAGGCCACCTCCCGCTGGGGTCCCCTGGGCCGGCGGGCCGAGCGCTTCCTGGACGACGTGGTGGGCATGGACCTGCTGCGCGACATGGCCGAGTTCTTCCAGGCCTTCGGCCCCCTCTACGAGGGATTCCGGGAGCGGGCGCGGCAGGTGGAGGCGCTGCTGCGGTCGCCCAAGACCCTCTTCGTCCTGGTCTCCGGAGCGGGGGAGGAGCGCATCCCCGACACCCTCTTCTTCGCCCGCCGCCTGGAGGAGGCCGGCTACCATCTCGGTCCGGTAGTGGTGAACCGCGTCCACCCGCGCTTCGTGGTGGAAGGCGCCCCGCCCCGCTCAGCCGATCCCTGCCGTCCCACCGGCTGGGAGCTCCTCTCCTGGGCCGGGGAGAGGGATCGCAAGGGACTGATCGAGCTCGCCAAGCTCTTCTCCCGCGAGCAGCCGCTGGTGGACGTCCCCCTGATGGCCGACGAGCCCACGGACCTCCCCGCGCTCGAAGCCCTGGGCCGCACGCTCGAAGAGCGGCTGGCTGCCTGGCAGCGCTACGTCAGCCGGTCGTCGTAGGGGATGCCCCCGCGGCCGACTGCTTGCGGACCTGCCAGACGTAGACCGGAATCCCCAGCATCAGGAGTACGAACCCGTACAGCACGGCTTCAGCTCCGCAGCCGTAGAGCGTGAAGATAGAGAATACGAAGGCGATCCACTCGACCGCGCTCACCTTCGGCACCTTGCCATTGCCTACAGCGCGAGCCGCGACCAGTCCCACCGACAACGCGCAGAACGCGTACGGCACCACCGCGGTCATCGTCGCGAGATTGACGACGAGGCTGTAGAACGCCGCGAAGCCGGCGGAACCCGCCGCCTGAACGAGGATCAATGCCGTCGCCAGAATCGCGGAGAAGGTGATGCCGAACGCCGGCACACCCCGCGAGGACAAGCGACCGAAGAGCGCAGGGAAGAGGCGATCCCGTGCGGCCGCCATCGGTACCTGGCCCATCAGCATCGTCCACCCGGTCAGCGCACCGAGCGACGAGATCATGACCGCGACGCCCACGATGCCTGCGGCCCAGCCACCCCACATGATCCGCGCGGCATCGGCAAAAGGCGCGGCAGACTTCACCAGCTCCTCACGCGGCACCACGCCGAGAACGACGGTCGTGCCCAGGACGTAGAGGAGCGCCGCGATCGAGACGCCGAGAATCGTCGAGCGAGAGATCGTGCGGGCAGGATCCTTCACGTCGCCGGCTGGCACTGTCGCCGACTCGAGACCGAGATACGCGAACATCGTGAGCGGTGCGAGCGTGGCGGTGGACGCGAGGAGTGAATGACCGCTCGGGTTGAACTCGGACAGATTCCCGAGCTTGATGAAGAAGAGTCCGAGGAGGGAAATCGCGGCGAAGGGCACGAGCTTCGAGTAGGTCGTGACCTCCGCCACCACGCCCGCCGCCTTGACGCCCCGAAGATTCGTGAACACGACGAGCCACATCACACCGATCGTGACGATGACGGCCATCGGCCGATTGCCTTGAAACGTCGGGATGAACTTGAAGAGCGATCCGGTGAACGCCACCGCGATTGCCGGCAGCGATGCCCAGATCGAGATCCAGTACCCCCAGGCCACGAGGAAGCCTACGAAGTCGCCGTATCCGATCCGCGAGTAGGCGTACGGGCCGCCGGTTGCCGGCGAGATGCGCGACAGGCGCGCGAACGTCAGCCCCAGACAGACCGCTCCCGCGCCCATGACGACCCACGACAGGATGGCGAGGACTCCGTACGGCGCCATCGCTGACGGGGAGAGGTAGAAGCCCGATCCCACCATGTTCCCAACGACGATGGCGGTGCAGGCTCCGATCCCGAGGCTCTTGGACAGCGAGGGCGCGGCCGGCGAGCCGGCGCCCGGCACGTGCTGGATATCAGTGGGCGAAGACAATGCCAGCCTCCTGTGGGCTCACGGTCGTTCCCAGGGTACCTGCGATGATTCCACTCAGGTCCGCCAACGCGCCGATGGCTGCCTTTTTTCCGGTCGCCCTGGCGAAGCGGCACGCGGCATCCACCTTGGGTCCCATCGAGCCGGCCGCAAAGCTCATCGCCGCCAGCGCGTCGGGCGAGGCGCAGCGGATGGCCTTTTGCGTCGGCTTGCCCCAGTCGACGTAGACGGCGTCCGCATCGGTCAGCATGACGAAGAGATCGGCGTCCAACTCACGCGCCAGGAGCTCGGAGGCGAAGTCCTTGTCGATCACGCACTCGACACCGGCGAGCGTCCGCTCCTTGCCCTCGACGTACATCGTCGGGATACCGCCGCCGCCGGCGGCGATGACGACGGTGTCGTGCTCGAGCAGCCACTTGATCGGCCGCAGCTCGAAGATGCGTTTGGGCATCGGTGAAGGGACGACGCGCCGCCACTTGTCGCCGTCCTGCTTGAAGGACCAGCTCTTCTCCCTGGCCAGGCGATCTGCTTCTTCCTTCCCGTAGACGGGCCCGATGAACTTCGTGGGGTCGTTGAACGCGGGGTCCGAGGGATCGACTTCGATCATCGTCAGCAGCGTCGCGAACGGCCGTTCGAAGGGGAGCAGGTTGCCCAGCTCCTGTTCGATCATGTAGCCGATCATCCCTTCCGTTTGCGCACCCAGCACGTCGAAGGGATAGGTTTCCACCTCTTCGTACGCCGCGCCCTGCAACGCGAGCAGCCCGACTTGCGGGCCGTTGCCGTGGCCGATCACCAGTCGATGCTGACTGGCGATCGGCGCCAGCGCTTCGGCGGCGACGCGGACGTTGCGGCGCTGGTTCTCGGCGGTCATCGCCTCCCCTCGCCGGAGGAGCGCGTTGCCGCCCAACGCAGTGACGATCAACATGGCTCAGTCCCCCAGCGTGGCGACGAGAATCGCTTTGATCGTGTGCATCCGATTCTCGGCCTGTTCGAACGCGAGGTTGTATTCGGACTCGAACACGTCGTTGGTGACTTCCAGGCCGTTCTCGATCCCGTAGGCCTCGGCGAGCTGTTTGCCGAGCGTCGTCTCGGTGTCGTGGAACGCGGGCAGGCAGTGCATGAACTTGACCTGCGGGTTGCCGCTCGCCTTCATCAGAGCCATGTTGACCTGGTATTTGAGCAGCAGATCGATGCGCTCCTTCCAGACTTCCTTCGGCTCGCCCATCGAGACCCACACGTCGGTGTGGATGAAGTCGCACCCGTCGACCGCCTCCTTGGGATCTGCGGTGATGGTGAGCTTCGCGCCGGACTGCGCCTGGAGGCGGCGCGCAATCGCCACGAATTCATCCGCGGGCCACAGCGTCTGCGGTCCACAGAGACGCACGTCCATGCCGGCGAGGCACCCGACGATCATCAGCGAGTGGCCCATGTTGTTGCGGGTGTCGCCCATGAACGCGTACTTGATGTGTGGGATCGGCTTGTCGCTGTGCTCGCGCATCGTCATCACGTCGGCGAGCATCTGCGTCGGGTGGTACTCGGCGGTGAGGCCGTTGAAGACGGGAACGCCGGCGAACTTCTGCAGCTCTTCGACACCCGATTGGCTGGCGCCGCGGTACTCGATCGCGTCGTACATCCGCCCGAGCACGCGTGCCGTGTCCTTGAACGACTCCTTGTGCCCGATCTGCGAGCCCGACGGATCGAGATACGTCACGTGTGCGCCCTGGTCGTAGCAGGCGACCTCGAACGCGCAGCGCGTGCGGGTGGAGGTCTTCTCGAAGATGAGGCAGATCTCCTTGTCGCGGAGATGCTTCTGCTCGGTGCGCGCGTATTTCGCGCGCTTCAGGTCGCGCGCGAGGTCGAGCAGGTAACGGAATTCGCGCGGCGTGTAGTCCTGAATCGTCAGCAGCGATCGGTTGCGCAGATTGAAGCTCATGATACCCCCTGGACTGTCGTCCGTTCAGTAGGCCGGGTCGCGTGCGATCGGGCAGGTCATGCAATGCCCGCCACCGCGGCCGCGGCCGAGCTCCGACCCCCGCACCGTGATGACTTCCACCCCGGCCTTGCGCAGCAAGGTGTTGGTGTGTGTGTTCCGGTCGTACCCGACCACGACGCCTGGCGAGAGCGCCACGACGTTGTTGCCGTCGTCCCACTGCTCGCGCTGTGCCTCCCAGACGTCGCCGCCCGTTTCGACGATGCGCAGGGTCTTCAACCCCAGGACCTCTTTGACCACGTCGAAGAGATGCCGCTTGTCGAGATGGATCTCCACCCCGCCTTTGCCGTCGGGGCGTCCGCGATAGCAGCGGACCTGGTCGGCGACTTCGCGGTAGGCGGTGCAGAGATCGCGATCGCAGAAGGTGAACACCGTGTCGAGGTGCATCGCCGCACGGCTCTTCGGCAGCAGGCAGCCGATGACTTCCGTCGCCGCGCCGTGCTTGAAGAGCTCGGATGCAACCTGGAACACGGCCTGACGCGTGGTGCGCTCGCCCATTCCGATCAGCACGGTGCCGTTGCCGATCGGCATCACGTCGCCACCCTCGAGGGTGGAGGCACCGTAGGAGTCGTCGGAATCGCCCCACCAGATCTTGAAGTCCGCGCCCTTGAAACGCGGGTGGAGCTTGTAGACCGCGCGCTGCAGCAGCGTTTCGGGCCGCCGTGCCGGCCAGAACATCGGGTTGCAGGTGACGCCGTTGTAGATCCAGCACGAGGGGTCGCGCTGGAACAACGTGTTCGGAATCGGCGGCAGGATGAAGTTGGCGCCCCCGAATTCATCGGACAGCATCGACGCGCCTTTCGACTCCGGCAGATCGAGGAGCGCGATGCCGCCGATCAAGTGCTCCGCGAGCTTGGCGGGAGCCAGCTCGTCGAGCCATGCGCGCACGATGGGTGCGAGGCCAAGCCCGATGTCGTTGGCGTTGATGCGTCGATCGAGGACGAAGTCGCGCCCTTCCTTGGTCGCGAGCGTCTCGGCCAGCAGATCGTGGAGCTCGAGCACTTCCACACCGCGCTCGCGCATCTTCAGCACGAAGTCGTAATGGTGATTCTTCGCCTCCTGGACCCAGAGGACGTCGTCGAACAACAGTTCGGAGCAGTTGCCAGGGGTGAGCCGCTGGTGAGCCAGCCCGGGGCGGCAGACGAGCACGGTGCGCAACTTGCCGACTTCGCTATGGACGCCAAAGGTCTGCATCATCTTCTCCCTATGCCGTACCCTCCTTGAGGCACTGCACGACGTAGACGCCGTCCTGGTTCTCGACCCCGTGGGTGTCGTGGCCGAAGCCGGGGAAGCGGCGATCCCAGTCGCACAGCGCCCGCAGGTAGCTCAGGTAGGGCCCGTCCGCGGCGCCCGTAGACTCCCCCGGCATCAGCATCGGGATCCCGGGCGGGTACGGCACGACGCTGGTGGCGAGCACCCGGTTCGCGAGCTCCGCGAGCGGCACGTGCTCGATCTCGTCGCGCACCAGCCGCTGGTAGGCCTCGTTCGGCGTCATCACCGGCTCCGGGAGGGTGGAGAACGCCTCCGCCATCCAGTGCGTCTGCCGCGAGGCGCCGAGCTGCTCGAACATCCGGTCGGCGAGGTCGCGCAGCCCCAGCTCACCGTAGACCGCGGGTGAGGCGGCCGGCAGCTCGGGCAGCACCTCCGTCAGGCGGGCGTTGCGGTCGTAGTCGCGCTTGAATTCGAGGAGGGCGTTGAGGAGCGTCCCCCACTTGCCCTTGGTGATGCCGATCGAGAAGAGGAAGAGGATGGTGAAGTCCGTCGTCTTCTCGACCTCGACGCCGCGGCGGTGGAGATAGGCCGTGACCAGCGTCGCGGGGATGCCCCTCTCGGCGAGGCCCCCTTCGTCGCGCACGCCCGGGGTCACCACCGACACCTTGATCGGGTCGAGCATGCAGTAGCCGTCCTCGAGGTCGCCGAACCCATGCCAGGTCTCCCCCGGGTGCAGCACCCAGCACTCCGGGTCGGTGGCGAGCTGCTCGGGCGAAGCGTCTTCGAAGCGCACCCTGCGGCCCGTCTGCCGGTCCGTGACCTCGTCGGCGTTCCAGGTGCGGAAGAACCAGCCGCCTTGACGGCTGAGCTCGCGATGCACGCGCCCCATGGTCTGGCGGAACGCCACCGCCTCGTCGATCGACTCGCGGGTCAGCGCCGGCCCGCCCGGCCCGTCCATCATCGCGGCCGTGATGTCGTTGGAGACGATGATGGTGTAGAGCGGCGACGTCGAGGCGTGCATCATGTACGACTCGTTGAAGCGCGCGTGCGGGATGGGGCTGCGGCCGTCGCGGATGTGGAGCAGGGATGCCTGCGAGAGCGCGGCGAGCAGCTTGTGCGTCGAGTGGGTGGCGAAGACCGTCGGCCCCGTGTGGCCGGCGGGATCGCCGTGCATCGCGTGGCGGTCCCGGTAGAGGGGGTTGAAGCGCGCGTAGGCGTACCACGCCTCGTCGAAGTGGATCCGGTCCACCGTCGGGTCGAGCAGCTCCGCGACGCGCCGCGCGTTGTAGCAGAGGCCGTCGTAGGTGGAGTTGGTGATGATCGAGTGCACCGGCCGGGTGTCGATCCCCTCGCGGACCAGGGGGTTGGCGGCGATCGCGGCGCGGAGGGCCTCAGGGGTGAGGCGTGCGGGCGGGATCGGGCCGATGATGCCGTAGCGGTTGCGCAGCGGCACGAGGTAGGTCGGGATGCCGCCGGTCATCACCAGACTGTGCTCGATCGACTTGTGACAGTTGCGGTCGCACAGCGCGATCTGGTCGCGCGCGACGGCGGCCATGAAGATCACCCGGTTCGACATCGAGGTGCCGTTGGTGACGCAGTAGGTCCGATGCGCGCCGAAGACGCGGGCCGCGTACTTCTCGTGCGCCCCGATCGGCCCCGTATGGTCGAGGAGCGAGCCGAGCGCGCCGACGCTGATCGACAGATCGGAGCGCAGCAGGTTCTCCCCGAAGTAGTCGAAGAAGATCCGGCCGACGGCGGACTTGAGGAAGGCCGTACCGCCCGTGTGCCCCGGGGTGTGCCACGAGTACTCGTACTCCTGGCTGAACTTCATCAGCGCCGAGGCGAGCGGCGGCATCATCACCTCGAGGTAGCGGCGGATCGCCGCCACCACCCGGCCGCCGACGAAGGCCGCGGTGTCCTCGAGGGTCCAGATGAACTCGTCGACCATCTCCATCACGGGGATGGGGATCGAGGAGACCTGGTCCCGCTCCGCCATCAGGAAGATCGGCACCTTGTCGTTGCGCGAGCGGACGAGCTCGAGGAGGCCCCGGGCCCGGCTGTGGTCTTCGTCGCTGCCCAACGTCCAATCGATGAGCATCGTGTGGATCGCCGAGTCGGAGACGATGGCCGAGTGGCCGTCCTCGGCCGAGGAGGCCGGGACGACCTCGATGCCGCGTTCGGTGAGCTCCTGGACCAGGGCCCCGACGGCGCGGCCCTCGGCGGTCGCGGTCCCGAGCTCGTCGTCGACCATCAGGGCCCGCAGGCAGATTCGCTTCGTGCTGCGTGTGATCATCGTGTCCTCACTCGGGAAGCGCGTTCATGCGGAAGAACGCGAGGGCGTTGGAGTCGGGCTCGCCGCACCACTTCGCGTAGAGCTGCTCGATCTCGCCCGAGCGGTAGAGGCCGCTCAAGGTGCGATCGACCAGCAGGCGGAGGTCCTCGTCGCCCCGCGGCAGGGCCAGCGCCACCGGCTCGAAGGTGAAGAACCGGTCGAGCAGGACGAGGTCAGGGCCGGCCCCGCTCCTCCCGATCGCGTTCAGCAGCAGGATGCGATCGCCGAAGGCGGCGTCGGACCGGTGCTCGAGCACCCGGCGGACTCCCGCGTCGTAGCTTTCGACGGCGGCGGTCTCGGCGATCACCTGGAGCTCCGCTTTCTTCTTCTCGAGCCAGCCCACGGCCGTGGTGCCGCGGACCACGGCGAAGCTCTTCGCCTGCAGCACCTGGCTGGGCGAGCCCCGCCACGCCGGGCGGAACGGCTGCGCGCGCCCCTCCAGCGCCTCGCGCAACCGGGCCGGGGCGTCGGAGCGGATCACCGCCCCGATCCCGCCGGGGAAGATGGGGATGGAGAACGAGACCTGGGCGCGGCGGGCGAGCGTCACCGACGTCGCGCCGCACAACACGTCGATCTCGCCCGCCGCGAGACTGTCGAACCGGCCTTCGGCGGTGACCGGCACCCACTCCACCACGAGGCCGGGAAGACCGAGCTCGGCCTTCGCGGCCGTCGGCGATCTTCTGGCAGACCGCGACGGAGTACCCGGCCGGCTTGCCCGCCGCGTCGCGGAACGAGAGCGGCGCCGCGTCGGGGCGGTAGCCGAGGCGGATCGTTCCCCGCTCCTTCGCCTGGTCCAGGGTGGCGCCGGCTGCCGGCACGGCGAGCGCGAGCGCCCCGATCACCAGCAGCACGGCGGCGGCCGCCTTCGAGACCGGGAGCCCGGCGTCCTTGCCGGCGGTCCCCGCCTGCGGCACGAAGCGGTGCGCGATCGAGCCCCAGATCACGTAGGCGATGCCCATCACGATCATGCCGCCGAAGACGGCGTCCTTGCCGGAGGCGTAGAGGGCGTAGATGCTGTAGGCGAGCGCCACGAACGTGATCACCACGTTGCGCTGGTACTTCGACTTCTCGACCCCGGCGACGCGCATCATGAGCGGCAGGGCGGAGAGGGAGATGATGTAGGGCACCACGTTGGTGACGACGGCGAGGTTGACCAGCGCTCCGAACTGCTCGCTCAGAGACGGCGACATGGTCGACAGCGCCATCCCCGACTGCACGACGCCCATGACGATCATCCCGGCGATCGGCGCGCCCATGCGGTTCTCCTTGCTGAACAAGCGGGGGAACATGCGGTCGTCGGCGGCAGACTTGGCGGTCTGCGCCAGCGTGAACTGCCAGCCGAGCAGCGAGCCGAGGCAGGCCAGCACCGCCAGGCCCATGATGATCGAGCCGATGGTGGGGTTGAACATCTTGGCGTAGGCGAGGCCGAAGGGGCCGGTCGAGCTCGCCAGCTCGGCATTCGGCACGATCCCCTGGATGACGGTGGTCGACAGCACGTAGATCGCCGCCGCGCCGAGAGTGCCGAACATGCATGCGAGCGGCACGTCACGCTTCGGGTTCTCGACCGCGGCGGAGTTCTGCGCCGCCGATTCCATGCCGAGGAAGGCCCAGAGGGTGAGCGCGATGCTCGAGCCCATGCCTTGCAACAAGGACATGCCCTTAGGGTTCCAGGCGGCGGCGAAGGTGTCGCCCTTGAACCAGAACCAGCCGATGAGACAGAGCATCCCCACCGGGATGAGCACCCCCCACACCGTCACCGACCCGATCTTGCCGGTGACGCCCGGCCCGCCGAAGTTGGCGAACGTGGTCAGCCAGAGCAGGCCGATCACCCCCAGGGTGGTGGCCACCGGCGTCGAGGACAGCCAGGGTACGAACGACGCCAGATAGCCGACGGCGGAGATCGCGATGGCGACGTTGCCGATCGCCAGCGACAGGAAGTAGAGGAAGAAGACCTGGAAGTAACCGGGCTTCTTGTAGGCGTCCTCGGCGTAGGCGGCCATGCCGCCGGGGCGCTGGTTGAACAGCCCGGCCTGGGCGAAGCCATAGGCGATCGCCATCGAGCCCACCGCCGTGACCACCCACGACAGCAGGGAGATGGCGCCGACCCGGGCCATGTTGCTCGGGAGCATGATGATGCCGGAGCCCATCATGTTCACCGCGACGATGAACGTGAGCTGCATCAGACTCATCTTCTTCTTGGGTTCCATGACCTTCCCTTTCTTCGGGCCCTTTCTTCGGGTCACCGCGGGTCACCGGCGGACCACGTAGGTGTGGAAGCGGATCCGGCCGTCGACGCGTTCCTGGAACACGCCCTGGACCTCGTAGTTGAAGCCCGGGAAGCGGTTGAACGACTCCTCGAAGGCCCGGAAATACTCGAGCATCGGCTGCGCCCGGTCATCCCAGCGCTCGCCGGGAACCACCACGCCGATGCCCGGCGGGTAGATGAGAGCCAGGGTGGCGGCGACGCGGCCTTTGACTTCGCTGAGCGGCACGTAGTCGACGTCGTTGGCGACCAGCGCCTCGTACGCCTCTCGCGCCGGCATCGCCTGCTCGGGGAAGCTGGAGGCCCGGAAGCACTGCCGCTGCAGACCCTTGACGTCGGCGGCGCGGTAGAACGCGTGCATCTCGTTGCAGATCTGCCGCAGCGAGTAGCCGGCATAGCGCTCGGGATGGTTGGCGCAGAGCGTGGGCAGGACCTCGTCGAGCGGCGCGTCGCGGTCCCAGAGCTCCTTGAGCTGCACCAGCCGGGCGATCAGGGTGGCGAGCTTGCTCTCGTCCTCGGCCGGCGTCATCAGGAAGAGCACGCTGTTGAGGTCGCACTTCTCCGGCACGACGTACTGCTCGCGCAGGAAGTTGGCGACCACTGTCGCGGGCACGCCGAAGTCGAGGTAGTCGCCGGTGGCGCGGTCGATCCCCGGGGTGAGCAGGGTGAGCTTGTTGGGGTCGACCATGGCATAGCCGGCGGCGTACCCCGAGTACCCGTGCCAGCGGCTCTCCGGGTCCATGGTCCAGCACTGCTGCTCCCGCTTGAGGACCGCGGTCGGCAGGTCCTCCCACGGCACGTCGGTGACGTCCTCGGCGAACGCCGAGCCGCGGAGGGTGACGCGATCGGGCACGAACGGATCGAAGAACCACTGCTCCTGGGCGTCGCGTCCGGCCTGCGCGTAGTGGCGGCCGAACTGGCGCAGCTTCTTGCGCGTCTCGATCCCGAGCTCGATGCAGCGGTCCCACAGCATCTCCCCGCCCTTGCCCTCGTGGATCTTGGCGTTGACGTCGAGGGAGGCGAACAGCGGGTAGAACGGGGAGGTGGACGCATGGATGAGGAACGACTCGTTGAACCGCTTGTGCTCGACGTAGCGGCGCTGGCCGCGGAGGTGCTCGTCGCGCTTGTGGATCTGCGAGGCCTGCGAGAACCCGGCGCCCTGCTTGTGCACCGACTGCGTGGAGAACAGCCCCGGCATCTCGGGTCCGAGCTGCTTGAGCCGCATCGGGCTGTGGCCGGCGAAGAGGGGGTGGAAGGCGTTGTAGCCGATCCACGCTTCGTCCCACAGCACGTAGTCGCAGAGATGGCCGATCTTCGCCAGCACCTTCTCGACGTTGTAGACCGTCCCATCGTAGGTCGCGAGCTGGATGCAGGCGAGCCGGAAGGGCCGTTCCGCCCGATGGCGCTCCGGGTCGCGGACCAGCGGGTGACGGCGGATCTCCTCCCGCAGGCGCTCCTCGTCCCAGGCGTCCCAGTCGACGGCTCCGATCATGCCGAACGGGTTGCGCGCCGTGGGCAGGAAGACCGGTATCGCGCCAGCCTGCACCAGCGCGCCCTGATGCAGCGACTTGTGGTTGTTGCGGTCGAAGAGCACCAGGTCGCCGCGGCGCAGCACGGCCCCGGTCACCACCTTGTTGGACGTGCTCGTGCCGTTGAGCACGAAGTAGGTGCGATCGGCGCCGAACACCTGGGCGGCGTGACGCTGGGCGCGGGCGGCGGCGCCTTCGTGGATCAGGAGATCGCCGAGGTCGACGTCGGCGTTGCACAGGTCGTTGCGGAAGACCTGCTCGCCGAAGTGCTTGAAGAAGATCTGGCCGGCGGGCGACTTGCGGTAGAACTGCCCTCCCTGGTGACCGGGGCAGTCGAAGGCCACGTTGGCCTCCGCGTCGTAGGCGACGAGGCCGCCGAAGAAGGGAGGCAGCAGACTTAAGCCATAATCGACGACGCTCGCCACGATCTGCTTGGCGTAGTAGGCGGGCGTCTGCTGTCCGAGGTAGACGTAGCCGGCCACCTCGCCGGTCAGCCCGCTGACCGCCATGTCCTCGAGCCGGTGGGCGTCGGCGACCGCCCAGAGAGGCGTCTGGAACCCGGTGTCGCGCACGGCGCGCACCAGGGCGCGTCCGCGCTCGAGGCGGTCGCCGTCGATCCGCGCCACGTAGGCGCCGACCGCCGCGTCCTCGGCGACGTCGCGCTCGTAATGGTCGCTCACCTCGGCCTCGTAGCCGGCGGCGGCGAGCTCCGCCAGCAGCTCCCGGGTGTAGGGATCTTCGGCGTCGACGAGGGCGACGATCTTCAACAGCCGATGGAACGGGATCGGCAGCGTCGGCGACTTGACCGAGAACTCGATCGTCATCGCGCGATCTCCTCAGCCGCGGCGAGCACGGGTGCGGGGTGCGCCGCGGCCGGCTGCTTCGTCAGGCAGTACACGTGGTAGACGCCGTCGTGCTCCTCGGTTCCCTCGACTTCCTTGGCGAAGCCGGGGAAGCGGTGGCCGTAGTCCTGCAGGGCGCGCAGATAGCTCAGCCAGGGACCGTCGTCGGCGCCGAGGCTCTCCCCGGGCATGACGATGGGGATGCCCGGCGGGTAGGGGATGACGCCGACCGCGGCCAACCGGCCGGCCATCTCCGCCAGCGGGACCTTCTCGGCGTCGCCCGGACATGAGGAGGCGGAAGGCCTCCCGGGGCGTCATCTCCGGCGCCGGCAGCGTCGCGTACGCCCGGGCCTGCCAATATCCCTGGCGGCTCTCCCGCATGTGGGCCCAGATCTCGTCGCCGAGGTCCTTGAGCCCCATCCCGGCGTAGCGCTCGGGGGCGGTCGCGGCGACGGCGGGCAGCACCTCCTCGAGCGGCGCATTGCGGTCGTAGTCCGCCTTGAAGTCGAGCAGCGTATTGACCAGGGTGCCCCACTTCCCCTTGGTGATGCCGAGCGAGAAGAGGAAGAGCACCATGTGGTCGGTGGTGCGCGAGGGCACGATGCCGTGCCGGCCGAGGTACGCGGTCACGAGGTCGGCCGGGATGCCGTGGGGCTCGAGCTCGCCGTCGAGCCCCATGCCCGGGCAGACGATGCCGAACTTGATCGGGTCGAGCAGACACCAGCCCTCGGGGAGGGCGTCGAAGCCGTGCCAGGCCTCTCCCGGGTGCAGGACCCAGCAACCGGGGTCGGTCGCGAGCTGCTCCGGCGAGCGCCTCGTGGAACGGCACCCGCGTGCCGGTCTCGCGGCGTCCACGATCTCCTCCGCGTTCCAGGGGGCGAAGAACCATTCGCCACTGGCCGGCGAACTCTGCCGCACGCGAGCGATGGCCAGGCGGCAGGCGACCGCCTCCTCGATCACGTCCTGGGTCAGCGCCTCGCCGCCGGGGCCGTCCATCATCGCCGCGGCGACCTCGTTCGAGGCGATGAGCGCATAGAGCGGCGAGGTGCTCGGCCTGCGAGCAGTAGGCCTCGTTGAACCGTCCGTGATCGATGGCGCCGCGGCCGTCGCGGATGTGGATGTACGACGTCTGCGACAGCGCCGCGAGCAGCTTGTGCGTGGAGTGCGTGGCGAAGACCGTCGGGCCGTCGGCCGGATGGCCGGCCGGGTCGCCGCGCATCGCGTAGCGCTCGCGGTACATCGGGTTGAACCGCGCGTAGCCGTACCAGGCTTCGTCGAAGTGAATGCGGTCGACGCTCTTGCGCCAGCCGCTCCTGGACGCTCGCGGCGTCGTAGCACATCCCGTCGTAGGTGCAGTTGGTGACCACCGCGTAGACCGGCCGCGCTGCGGCGGCGCGGCTGCACCAGCGGGATTGCGCGGCGATCGCCTCTGCGATCGCCGCCGGGCTCGAGCTCGGCCGGCGGGATCGGCCCGATGATCCCGAAGCGATTGCGCGTCGGCCTGAGGAAGACCGGGATGCCGCCGGTGATCGCCAGGCCCTGCTCGATGGACTTGTGGCAGTTGCGGTCGCAGAGCGCGATCTCGGCGTCGCCGACGCAGGCCGACATGATGGCCCGGTTGGACGCCGAGGTGCCGTTGAGCACCGAGTAGGAGCGGTGCGCGCCGAACACGCGGGCGGCGTAGCGCTCGCTCTCGCCGATCGGGCCGCTGTGGCCGAGCAGGGAGCCGAGCGCGGCGCGCTCGATGCCCATGTCGGTGCGGAAGAGGTTCTCGCCGTAGAAGTCGAAGAACAGGCGGCCGACGGGCGACTTGAGGAAGGCGACACCGCCCTGGTGCCCGGGCGCCGCCCAGGAGTACTCGCGCTCCCGGTCATAGCGGGCGAGCGCCGCGGCGAACGGCGGCAGCAGCCCGTCGACGTAGCGGTCCATCGGCGGCGGTCGACCCGGCCCGCGATGAAGGCCGCCGTGTCGTCGAGCAGCCAGACGAACTCGTCGGCGAGGGTCGCCACCTCGACCGTGACCGTGCCCGCCACCTTGCGGTCGGCCAGCAGGAAGATGGGGATGCTTGGCAGTTGCGGCGGCGCAGCGCCCGCAGCAGCTCCGTCGCCTGCTCGTGGGACTGCCCGTCGTCGCTGCCCAGGGTCCAGTTGAGGAGGACGACGTGAAGCGCCGCGTCGGTGGTCACGCACGCGAGGCCGTCCTCGAAGGAGAAGGCTTCGATCACCTCGACTCCGCGGGCGGAGAGCTCGTCGGCCAGGGCCCGGACGGCCCGGCCGCCGGCACTCGTGGGAGACGCCAGCTCGTCATCGATCAGCAGGGCGCGGCGCGCGAGGGGTTGGATCGTGCGTCCCAACATGGTGAATCTCCATGCCGGCGGTCCGGCGGGTCAGAAGGTGTAGGCGAGATAGAGCATCCCGTAGGTGAAGTTGTCCGTGCGGCCGAAGGCCTGCTCCACGGCCTGCCGCGGATTGCCGTAGGCGGCGACGATGCTGAGAGTGAAGTTGTCGTTGAGCTTCCAGTCGCAGTAGGCGTCGACCTCGAGCATCACGTCGCGGGAGGTGACTGCGGGGCCGAGGGCTTGCGGGTGGTCGAGCTGGAACAGATACCAGATCAATCCGCCGCCGATCTTGTCGTTCGGGGTCACGTGCACGCGCACCATGTTGCTGCGCAGGTTGGAGTTGGCGAGGAAGTACTCGCCGCCGATCTCACCCTGCCACCAGGTGCCCCAGTCGTAGAAGCCGGGGAACAGCGAGTCGAACGACTCGCTCCTTGCGGTCTTCGGATCGTCGCCCTCGAAGTAGGCGTAGCGGTACGAGAGCTTCGGCTTCCAGGCGACGCCGGAAAGCTGGTAGGACACCTGGGCCGTCCATGCCTCGGAGCGCAGCAGATCGCTGTTTTTCTCGCGGGCGTACTCGAGCTCGAACGCCAGGTCGGGGAGCCCCGGGAAGGGAGCCGTGTAGGCGCGGGCGTTGATCACCTTGAGCCCGTCGCGCAGCGGCTTCTTGGCGGGGTCCGCGCTGACGTCGAGATACGTCGCGCCGAGGGTCGTGGCGGTGCCGAGCGCGAGCTCGTAGTTGGCGCCCCAGAGCTTGGACCTGGTGTTGCTCTCCGGCACCTCGTCGCGGTCGAGGTAGAAGAGCTCGAAGGTGTTGGGGCCGGGCTTCAAGCGCACCACCCCGGCGAGGTCCCAGGCCTTGCGGGCGTTGGTCCAGAAGCCACCGCGGCTGCCCCCCTCTCCGGCTCCGTCCCACAGCAGCATGCCGTGGCCGATGCGGTATTGCGCGCGCCCGCCGTAGAGCTCGAGCAGGTCCTTCGACTGGCCCAGCGAGGTGCCCGAGCGCCACCCGATGTTGAGGTCCTCGACCTGGAACGACGCGGCCTCCTGGCCGACGACCTCCGAGGGCGGCGCGCTGAACGTGCGCTCGCCGACGGCGCTGAGCTTGCCGTAGAGCTCGCCGCCCCCGAGGTGGTAGGTCATCGAGAGAGCGGGCTTCACGTAGCTCTCCAACCAGTTGGCGCTGAGGTCGCCCGAGGGGTCCGGACGGACGTTGGCGTAGAGGGAGTGTCCGAAGCCGAAGTAGCCGGCGCCGGCGTCGAAGTTGAACGTCCAGTCGAAGGCCTTCGGCAGACCCGTGGAGCGCTCCTTCGGCTCGGCCGTCTCGGCCGCGGCGGCAGGCGCCGGCGCCGGAGTGGGCGACGGCTCCTGGGCGGCGAGGCGGACGGCACCGAACGCGGCGATCGCGGCCGCGCAGAGCGTGAGGGTCAGAGGATTGAGAAGGAAAGTGCAGCGGCGGATGTCGATAGTCTTCATGGCAGGCTTCCCGTCGTGATCCCAGCGTCTCGATGACGCATCGGGCACTGCACTTTTCATGCGCCAAGAGTCGCATCGGCGTCGGGAGCCGACTATTGGACCTTGGTTGTAGGCCGCAGCGTCGTCCTCCAATTCGCGGCAGAGTCCAAGCAGTGAGCTGCAAAACACCTCTTCCGGAGAATGGGGCTCAAGGAGTGTGCCGCAAATTTTGACGAACCAGCCGCAAGTTGCGCTCTCTCCGAAGCCGGCCCCCCGGGCCGAGCCGCAAAACCCAAGGATTATGCTGCGAAGTCCTTGATTTTTGCAGCACAATTCAGGTGATTCGCGGCTCGCATTCCGAACTTTGCAACACAATCCTCGGGTCCGCCGCTCCAGGAGACGGGTCGGGAAGCCCGCGCGGATTCATTTGCAGCAAAATCCGCGGGTTTTGCAACACATTGAACGGGTCCTGCCCTCGGACCCACGGGTCTTGCAGCAGGACCCATGGGTCTTGCAACACGACCCGCGGGTCGCATGGCTGCTAAAATGGAGGAGATCCCCGAGACGGTGGAGGAGAGGAGACGATCCGTGGCTGATCCGACCGATGCGGAGCAGGAGCTTGCCCGGCTCCGGGCGGAGAACGCCGCCCTGAAGGCTCAGCTTCATGGCTCGGGCACGATCATCCAGGGAACCGGCAATGTGGGAGCCGGTGAGCGAGGGTTCGCCGCCGGGAGGGACATCCACATCTGGAATCCGCCGCCTGCTGATGCCGGCGAGGAGGATCTCCGCTGCGCCTACCTCCACCGTCTGGTCTACCTGACGCGGCCCCTGGCCCTTTCCGGGGTGGACCCTGCGCTGGCTTCCGGAGATCGGGATGCCCGCTTGAGCCTGGACGCCGTCTACACGGCTCTTCTGACCCTCTCCCCGACGGAGGAGCGGATCCCTGGCAGGTTCTATTACGGACCGACCGATTTCCCCAGGAGCTCCGCCCTCGCCCAGCTCAATCGCCACCAACGGCTCGTACTGCTGGGAGATCCTGGTAGCGGCAAAACCACCTTTGCCAACTTCGTCGCCCTGTGCCTGGCGGGCGAGGCGCTGAGTCTTCCTGGAATTGGCTTAGACCTTCTGAGAGCGCCTCTGCCAGACGACCATGGAAGGTCTCGCGAGAAGCCTGAGCCCCAGCCCTGGGATCACGGAGCCCTCCTACCAGTGCGCATCGTGCTGCGGGACTTCGCCGCCCAGGGTCTGCCGAAGCCTGATCAAAAAGCGACCGCCCAACATCTCTGGGACTTCATCAAGAAGGACCTCGACGAAGCAGGGCTTGACGACTGGTTTCCCCTACTGAAAAAGAGTCTTCGGGCCAAGGGCGGTCTGCTGATTTTCGACGGCCTGGACGAGGTCCCCGAGGCGGAGACCCGCAGGGAGCAGATCCGGCATGCCGTGGAAGGCTTCGTCCAGAGTCTCGGCAAGTGCCGGGTGCTCCTCACCAGCCGCACCTACGCCTATCGTAATCAGGATTGGCGGCTTCAGGACTTCTCCGAGGCCGTGCTGGCGGCGTTCAGTTACGAGCAGATCCGTCTTTTCGTCGATGGCTGGTATGCCCACATGGCGGTGCTGGGCCGGCTCAAGGCTCAGGATGCCGCCGGCCGGGCGGAGCTGCTGAAGCGGGCGATCTTCCATAGTGATCGACTGCGCAGTCTCGCGGAGCGCCCTCTTTTGTTGACGTTGACCGCCAGCCTGCACGCCTGGCGCGGCGGCAGCCTCCCGGACCGGCGAGAGGAGCTGTACGCGGGAGCCGTGGACCTCCTGCTGGAAGCCTGGGAGCGGCAGCGCGTGGTCTTCGACGCCAAGGGATTGCCGGTTCTGCACCAACCGAGCCTCGCCCAGTTTCTGGACGTGGGTAAGGACCAGGTCCGCACAGCTCTCGAAGAGCTGGCTTTCGAGGCTCATAGTGCTCAGCCGGGCACGACTGGGACCGCAGATATCGATGAAGGGAGACTCGTCAGCCGCCTTATGCACCTCCGACCCAACCCGCAGGACTGCAACCCGGTCCTCCTGGTGGAATACCTGCGCGACCGCGCCGGCCTGCTGGAGCCGCGAGGGGTCGGCGTCTACTCCTTCCCTCACCGGACGTTCCAAGAGTACCTGGCGGCCTGTCATCTGACGGGGGAGACCTTTCCCGATCGAGTCGCCGAGTTGGGGCGGCAGGATCCCACCCGGTGGCGGGAGGTCGTCCTGCTCGCCGGGGCCAAGGCGGCGAGAGGGGCGCGAGCGGTCGTCTGGCTCCTGGTCGACGCCCTCTGTCCAGAGGAGCCCGGAGAAGGCGAGAGGGAGATCGACGACGTCTGGGGAGCCCAGCTCGCAGCGCAGGTCGTCATCGAGTCCGCCGACCTCTCGCAAGTCAGCCGGCAGAATCAGCCGAAGCTGGACCGCCTGCGCCGCTGGCTGGTCCGGCTCCTTCGAGAGGAACGCCTCCCCGCCATCGAGCGGGCTCTGGCCGGCCGGAGTCTGGCGCGGCTCGGAGATCCTCGCCCAGAGGTGATGACGGTGGACGGTATGGAATTCCGCTCCGTCCCGTCAGGGTCCTTCCGGATAGGCAGCGACGATGATTATTCGGATGAGAAACCGGCTCATCGGTGCGACCTCCCCTATGAATACAAGATCGGGCGCTATCCCATCACCGTGGCCCAGTTCCGGGAGTACGTGCAGTCGAGCGGCCAAAAGCCCGGAGATCCGGACAGCCTCAAGGGCGCGGACAACGAGCCGGTGGTGTGGGTGAACTGGAACGAAGCCCTGGCCTTCTGCCGGTGGTTGACGGAGAAGTGGAGGCAGGAGGGGAGATTGGAAGCGGGCTGGGAGGTGACGTTGCCCTCGGAGGCGGAGTGGGAGAAGGCGGCCCGGGGCAGGGAGGGCAAGATCTACCCTTGGGGGAACAAGGCGGATCCGGAGAAGGCGAACTTCGACAAGACGGGGATCGGCCGGGTCAGCGCCGTGGGCTGTTTTCCAGGAGGAAGAAGCCCTGTGGGCTGCGAGGAGATGAGCGGGAACGTCTTGGAGTGGACGCGGTCTGCGTGGGAGAAGTATCCGTACGTCCGGGAGGACGGTCGGGAAGATATAGAAGCATTGAAGCAATCGCAGCATACGTTGCGCAGCGGCTCCTTCGACTTCGGCTCCAGGTCCGTGCGCTGCTCCGTCCGCCTCAGGAGCGATCCTATCTTCTGGCACGGGCCCGCAGGGTTTCGGGTCGTGCTGCTCCCATTCTCCTCTGATCTCTGACCTTGATCTTTTGACGGGGGGAGTCCAGAGGGGGGCTTGCCGACATCGATAGGAGACGTTTATGGACCTCAAACTGCTCGCCGACACCCTCACCACCTTCCTGGCTCCCGCCATGCCCTACCTGGTGAGCGGCGGCGGAGAGCTGATCGCAGAGGCTGGAAAGAAGCTGGGGGAGGGCGCTCCGGAGATCCTCAGGTCGCTCTGGGCGAAGCTGCGGCCCAAGGTGGAGGAGAAGCCCGCCGCTGCGGAGGCTGCCCAGGACGTGGCGAAGGCGCCGGAGGATGCCGACTCCCAGGCGGCTCTGCGCGTTCAGCTCCGGAAGATCCTCGAGGCCGATCCCTCCCTGGCTGCCGAGATCTCGAAGTTGCTAGAAGCCGCGGGGCCGAAGACGACCTACCAGGCCGAGGTGCACGGCTCGGGCGCTATTGGGCAGGGTAAGAGCGTGGTGGCCGGCGCGGACGGGATCGCGGCGGGCCGGGATGTGAAGACGGGGAAGTGACACTCGGCGGATTGCCTACTTGCGTGCTCTACGCTCCTGCTCGTGTCTGGCGATCAGCTCCCGGAAGACCGGCACGAGCTCTGAGGGAACCTCCATCACCGTGCTGGTCGAGCTCGACAAGGCGGCTTCGTGCTCTCCGGCCGCCTCCTCGTCTGTCTGGGTCTCATAGTAGTCAACCACTTCCCGGACGCGCTTCTCATCCCAACCGGCCGGAAATTCATTGAGCTTCATTTTCGCCTCCTGCGACGTCGTCGATAAGCCGACAGGGCTCTGCCTCTCAAATCATACGCCGTGATGATGAAAACGCCATGGATCTCCGGCTCCGGGACGTAGACCACTTGGAGGTGCCGGCCAGCACTCGTCACTCCCAGGGCGATTCGGGAGTCGCGGCGCCCGGGAAAATCGTCCGCGGAATGGCTCAGGACCTCTTCGACCTCTTCCTCAGTGACTCCATGTTCGTAGATGTGCGGCTCGCCCGTCTCGGGATCGATGTAGTAGCGAAAGTTCACAAGGTCTCCCACCCAGTTGGACGCGCATTACGGCACATCTGAGCAGGAATTGTACTGCAAGCAAGAGCGGTGCGGGGGCCGAGATATCCGGAAGGGGGATTGAGAGCACAGCCGGTTCCCCCCAGTTGGGAAGCCCCAGGGACCAACACGGACCAACAAGGACTGACGCGGACTGGCAGGGACGGACACGCCCTCTTATCCGAGCCGTCCTTGCCAGTCCGTGGTGGGTCCGTGTCAGTCCCTGGAAGCGGGAGAGCGGCGGGAGAAGGTTCTTGCCGCGCTGCGTCAAAAATCTCTTGACATCCATTGCCGCAGTGCGGTAAAGTTCCTCTTGGCGCGGCAGCCCGGGATTGCCGCGACCTGTCTGTAAGGAGAAGCCCATGATCCGGCTCATCAAGCGTTACGAAAGCCGCAAACTGTATGACACCGAGGAGAGCCGGTACGTCTCGCTGGACGAGATCTCCGCCTGGATCCGGCAGGGGCAGGAGGTGCGGGTGGTGGACAACGCCAGCAACAACGACGTCACCTCCCAGACCCTCACCCAGATCATCCTCGAGGAGGGCCGCAAGGGGACCTCGTTCCTGCCCAGCGAGCTGCTGCACGACCTCGTCCGTCTCGGCGAGCGCGCCGTTTCGACCGGCATGGAGCAGGTGCAGCACGGTGTCGACCGGCTCATCGACCGCCTCGGGCCGGTGCGCCGGGCGCGCGAGGAGATGACGAGCCTCAGGGCACGGCTGGAGCAGCTCGAGACGTCGCTGGCCGAGCTGGAGCGTGAGGATCTCACGGCCGCGGAGCCGGGCAATGCCGGCCCCGTGGAGCGCCAGCCGGTGATCGTCAGCGCCAAAGAAGGAGACCTCAAATGAGCGAAGCACTGGAGCAGGTGGACTCTGGATTCGACAAGCTGCGGGCCGCGGGGCGCAACCTCTGGCTGGCCGGCCTCGGTGCCGTCGCCGAGGTGGAGGAGGGAGGACGCCAGCTCTTCGATCGTCTTGTGGAGCGCGGCCGTCCCGTGGAAGGGAAGTTGGAAGAGAAGCTGGAAGGGACGCAGAAGAAGCTGGCGGAAACCGTGGGCCAGCGGGTGGAGAAGGCGGTGGAATTGGAAAGCCGGGGAGTGCTCGAGCGGCTGAACCTGATGACCCGCGAGGACGTCAGGATCCTCGCGGCCCGGCTGGAGTCGCTGTCGCAGCAGATCGACGAGTACGCGGTGCGCCGCGAGGCTGCCGCGCCGAAGACCAGGAAAACTACGAAGACCGTCAAGGCCGCCGGCAAGGGCGGCGTCAAAAAGGGGTAAGCCATGGAAACGACGACCGGTGGTGAGAAGAACGTGCAGGACGAGCTCAAGGATTCGGTGCACCGCATCTGGCTGGCCGGGCTCGGCGCTCTGGCCGCGGCCGAGGAGGAGGGCTCGAAGCTCTTCAGCCGGCTGGTGGACCGCGGTCGTGACGTGGAGTCCAAGGGCAAGGTCGAGGTGGACAAGGTGAACGAGAAGGTGAAGGCCGAGGTCGACAAGGCCAAGGCCAAGGCCGAGTCCGCTTTCGATGGGTGGAGCGAGAAGCTCGACGAGAAGCTCACCGCCACCCTGAACCGCCTGGGCGTGCCCACGCGCGACGAGATCCGCAACCTGACGCAGCGCGTCGAGGACCTCAACGCCAAAATCGAGCAGTTGAAGCCCCGCGTGACTCCGGCCTCTCCCGTGGCAACCCCCGGGATCCCGGAGCCCGCGTCCAAGCTCGCCTAGCAGGAGGCTCGGGTGGAGCGCAGCGGCAGAGGTTCCCACAACATGATCCGCTCCCCCAGGATCGGGCTGGCTCTCGCCGCGGGAGCGCCGGAGGGTGCCATCTATGAGATCGGTGCCCTCCGCGCTCTCGACGAGGCCCTGGACGGCGTCAACTTCAACGAGATGTTCATCTACGTGGGGGTGAGCGCCGGCGCCTTCCTCAGCGCCAACCTCGCCAACAACCTGACGACGGCGCAGATGTGCCGCGCCATCATCTCCCCCGAGCCCGGCGAGCACCCGTTCATCCCCGAGACCTTCTTCACTCCGCACTGGCGCTCGTATCTGCGCGGCGGCGCCAAGGTGCCGCGGCTGCTGGTGGAGGCGCTGTGGGACTGGATCACCCGCCGGGGCGATCAAGGCCTTCTCGAATCGCTCATGCGCCTGTCGCGGGCCCTGCCCGTGGGACTGTTCGACAACAAGCCCATCCGCGACTATCTGCTGAAGATCTACAACCTCAAGGGGCGCACCGACGACTTCCGCAAGCTCGGCAAGCGCCTGGTGGTGGTGGCGACCGACCTCGACTCCGGCCAAGCCGCGCGCTTCGGCGAGCCGGGGCTCGACCACGTCCCCATCTCGCAGGCCGTGCAGGCGAGCGGGGCCCTGCCCGGGCTCTACTCGGCGGTGGAGATCGACGGCCGTCATTACGTGGATGGCGTGCTCTTGAAGACCCTCCACGCCTCGGTGGCCCTGGAAGCCGGGGCCGAGCTGGTGATCTGCGTCAATCCCATCGTGCCGGTGGACACCATCCGCGCCGTCGAGGCGAAGATGATGAAGAAGTCCAATCTTCTCGACCGGGGACTGCCCACGGTGCTGTCGCAGACCTTCCGCACCCTGGTGCATTCGCGCCTGGAGGTGGGGATGGCCGCCTACGACACCAAGTTCAAGGACTCGGACGTCGTGCTCGTGCAACCCAAGCGCGACGACTACCTGATGTTCTTCACCAACATCTTCGGCTTCGCCGAGCGCCGGGCCGTGTGCGAGTACGCCTACGCCGCCACCCGCCGCGACCTCTTGGCGCGCTACGACCAGCTCGCCCCCATCTTCGCCCGCCACGGCATCACCCTGCGGCGCGACGTGCTGCTGGAGAAGCGCGACCTGTGGGAGCAGGTGAAGCTCGACCGCGACCGCGTGAAGATCGCCACCTCGCCCAATCCCACGGTCCGCCGGCTGGACGACGTCTTGAACCGGCTGGAGAGGGTGCTGGCGGAGAAGGAGAGGACGGCGGAGGAGGGCGCTCTCGTGGCCGCCCCCGCCGCTGTGCCGCCGGTCGAAGAGCCGCTCACGGTGAACTGAAGCTGAGCCCTCACCCCCGTCCAAGACCCTCATCACCCCCGACCCTCTTCTCCCGTCCCCTCCCACCCCTCCTCACCGGGAGAAGAGGGAGAACAGCCAGAACGCCCCAGCCGGGTACCCCTCTCCCGGGGAGGTGGATGGGGTGGTCGGGAGAGGGGCAGGGGTGAGGGTCTTGGGTGGGGGAGCTCTGTGTGAGCCGATGGAATCGGCGCCGGCCGGCTCGCGGCCGGCGCCGTTTTTCGTCCCCCTGGGTGCCTCACGGCAGCGGCACGTGGAACGCCACGGTGAGGAAGACCGAGAGCTCGGCGCGCGTCACCAGGCGGGTCGGGCAGTACTGGCCGCCGCCGCAGCCGGCGGTGATTCCCTCGGCCGCGAGCTGCTCGATCCACGGCCCGGCCCAGAAGCCGGCGGGCACGTCGGTGAAGCGGGTGCCGGTCGCGGGCGGCGGCACATAGCCGGGCCCATGCTCGGCGCCCAGCATCAGCACCGCCATCTCGGCCCGGGAGAGCGACGCGTCCGGGCAGTATTGGCCACCGCCGCAGCCGCCGGTGATCCCCTCGGCGGCGAGCCGCTCGATCCACGGCGCCGCCGGGTGGTTGGCGGGCACGTCGGTGAAGCGGGTGCCGGTCGCTGGGGGCGGCACGTAGGTGGCGCCGTGCTCGGCGGTGATGAGGAAGACTGCCGTCTCCGCCCGCGTGGCCGGCCGCTCCGGACAGTACTGGCGGTTGCCGCAGGCGTTGGCGAGACCCGCGCTGGTGAGCCCTTCGATGAACCGCCAGGCGAAATAGGTGGGCGGCACGTCAACGAAGGTGGTGAGGAGCGACGACTGCGGCACTCGCCAGAGCTCGAAGCCGGTGACGCCGTCGTTGGCCGCGAAGTAGACGTCCGTGCCCGCGGCGGTGAAGCCGGTGGGGCTCGACGGGCCGGCGCCGGGGGCGATGTCCTGCACCTCAAAGGTGCCGAGGCCGCCGCCGTCGCTCCTCCACATCTCCCGGCCGTGGGTGCCGTCGGCGGCGGAGAAGAGGGCGAGGTGGTTGAAGGCCGTGAGCTGCTGGAGGGCGGGCGAGCCCGGGCCGGGAACGAGGTCCAGCACCAGCCGGGTGCCGGCGTCCGTGCCGTCGCTCACCCACAGCTCGCGGCCATGGACGCCGTCGTCGGCCACGAAGTAGAGGCGGCTGCCGGCCAGGGCGAGGGTATCGATGTCCGAGGAGCCCCCTCCGGGGTGGACGTCCTTCACCCGCACGGTGCCGGCCGCGGTGCCGTCGCTCTTCCACAGCTCGGAGCCGGTGACGCCGTCGTCGGCGATGAAGTAGATGGCGTTGCCGAGGACCGGCAGGATGAAGCCTTGGAAGGGAAAGTTCGGGACGCCGGAGCCGGCGCCGGGGTTGATGTCTTTGACCCGCACGGTGCCGGCCGCCGTGCCGTCCGTCCGCCACAGCTCGCGGCCCGTGGTGCCGTCGTCGGCCATGAAGAGGACGACGCTGCCGAGCCGCGTCAGCGAGGAGGGATAGGACGAGCCGGCTCCGGGCTGGACGTCCTTGAGCAGGCCGGTGCCGGCCTGAGTGCCGTCGGTCACGAAGAGCTCCTGGCCGGTTGCGCTGCCGCCGTCGGCCGTGAGCACGGCGACGGCGCCGGCCAGCGTGAAGGAGCCCGGGTAGGAGCTGCCGGTGCCGGGGTTCAAGTCACCCATGAAGAAGACGGAATTGACGCCCGTCGCCCGGTACAGCTCGGTGCCGAAGGTGCTGGAGCTGGCGCTGAAGTAGACGGACGAGCCGAGGGCCCCGAGCATCGCGACGTTGGCGTTGGGGCCCAGGTCCTGGATCATGGTGGTGCCGGCGGCCGTGCCGTCGGTCCTCCACAACTGTGAGCCCCCGGAGAAATAGACCGCGCCCAGGGCCGCGACGAAGCCGCCGGCGCTCCCGAGCGTCGCCTGCGGCACCACGCGCGCCGTGCCGGCGGCCGTGCCGTCCGTAGTCCACAGCCCCTTGCCTCCCACCAGCGTCTGGGTGCCGAAGCGGAAGGTTTGATACCAGTCGAAATCGTCCGCCGGCGAGAGCTGCTGCGTGCCGGCGGCCGTGCCGTCCGTCCCCCAGGGTGCAGGCGCGGTGAGGCCGAAGGGACCCGGGAACACCAGCCGGCCGTTGTCGAGGTCCTGAATCGATCCGTTCAGGAAGCCGTTGAAGACCGGCAGGCCCGAGGCCACGGCAGAGACGTTCTTGACCTCCACCGTGCCGGCGGCCGTGCCATCGCTCACCCAGGGCTCGATGCCGTCGGCGGTGATGGCGTCGAAGAAGATCCGTCCGCCCTGGGTGACCATGCCGGCGAGGCCCAGGCCGAAGCTGCCGGTGCTCCCGGGATAGATGTCCTGGACCAGCGCCGTGCCGGCCGCGGTGCCGTCGCTCTGCCACAGCTCGGGGCCATGCACGCCGTCGTCGGCGAAGAAGTAGAGGGCACTGCCCAGGGCCGCGATCGGGTAGCGGAAGAAGAAGGTGAACGCTCCCGCGGAGCCGGGGTTGACGTCCTTGACGAGGACGGTGCCGGCGGCCGTGCCGTCGGTCTTCCAGAGCTCCCGGCCGGTGGTGCTGTCGTCCGCCTCGAAATAGACCTGGCCGCCGAAGGGCGTGAGCTGCAGGGGGCGGAGCCGAAGGCTCCTGGCGCGACGTCCTTGACGAGCACGGTGCCGGCCGCGGTGCCGTCCGTGGCCCACAGCTCCATGCCGTGCGTAGCGTCAGAGGCGCGGAACAGGATGCGGCCGGCGAAGGGCACCAGGTTGAAGGGGGCGGAGCTGTCAAAGCCCGGGTTGGCGTCAGCGAGCAGGGCGGTGTTGGCCGTGGTGCCGTCGGAGATCCACAGCTCGGAGCCGTGGCTGCCATCGTCGGCCTGGAACACGAAGCGGCCGCCGGGCAGGACGCCGGCATCCTCCCAGGCCGAGGAGAAGGGCGGGCTCGAGGAGCCGTCCCCGGGGTTGACGTCCGCGAGCATCACTGTGCCCGCGGCCGTGCCGTCGGACGTCCAGGGCTCCTGGCCGTGGACGCCGTCGTCGGCGTTGAGCAGCAGGTTGCCGCCCGTGTCCAGCCAGAGGCGCGGCAGCGAGCCCGCGGGCCCGGGGTTGATGTCCTTGACGAGGACGGTGCCCGCGGCCGTGCCGTCCGTGGTCCACAGCTCGACGCCGTGGACGCCGTCGTCGGCGGTCAGATAGACCGTGCCCCCGGCCGCGAAGACACTGCGGAACCCGCTGGCGAGGCCGGGATCGACGTCCGCCACCAGGGCCGTGCCCGCGGCCGTGCCGTCGGTCCGCCACAGCTCCTCGCCGTGGACGCCGTCGTCGGCGCCGAAGTAGAGGACGCCTTTCAAGACCGCGAAGCTGTGGATCATCGCCCAGCAGTCCCCCGGGCAGACGTCCTTCACCAGGGCCGTGCCCGCGGCCGTGCCGTCCGTCTTCCACAGCTCCAGGCCGTGGATGCCGTCGTCGTGAATAAAGAGGACGTTCGTCCCCACCTGGACGAATCCCGGGTAGGTGAAGAACCAGTTGACGAGGTCCTCCTGGGCCGTGTTGATGTCCGTCACCATCACCGCCGGCTGCGCCCAGGCAGCCGCCGCGCTCCAGATCCACAGCAGAACCGCACACATCCATCCCTTCCTGGCAGAGCTCATGGCTTCTCGTTCCTCCTCCAAGGGTGCGTAGACAACTGTATCACAGGCATGATACACCAACGCTCCCGGCGTTGCAACTTTTCACGCACGAAACGGTATGGAGCTGGAAAGGCACCCGTGTACAGAGTCTAAAGCCACTCCGCGAGGATTGCGGCAGTGATTGGCGAAACAGCAAGACTGTTCAAGACAGGCCGTCGGCGATTGGCTACGCTGTTACAGCATAAGCCGGCGATGGGCCGGTCACGGAATCGAGGACGGGTAACCCATGATGCCAAAAGCAGAAAACTGCATCAGGTTCTGGTACGTCTGCCATTTGGGGAGCCAGATCGAGATGTCGCGGGGAATCAGGGTCACCCACGTCTATCCCTGGCACTGGCACGAGGAGTTTCAGGTCGAGGCGATCGAGGAGGGGTGCGGGAGCCTGGCGTTCCGGGGGCAGGAGCATCCGGCGCCGGCGGGCTCGCTGATGCTGGTGCCGCCGGGCGAGGTGCACACCCACCGCTGCTCGACTCCCGCCGGCTGCACCTACCGGGTGTTGAACGTGCCGCCGGAGCTGGTGGTCCGCAGCTTCGGTGACGGCGGCGGCGAGGGGGCCTTCTCGTTGGGCGCGCCGGTGGTGCAGGACCGCGAGCTGTTCCGGCTCTTCGTGGCCACCCACGAGCGGCTGGAGGAGAAGCCGTCACGGCTGGCCGGGGACGTGCTGCTGCTGCGCTTGCTGGAGCGGCTGTTCCAGCGCGCCTCGGGGGCGCCCCGTCTTGAGGGCGGCGGCCGTGAGGAGCGCCTGGGCATCCGGCGGGTGCGGGAGTACCTCATTCAGCATCATGCCGAGAACGTGTCGCTGGAGCAGCTCTCGCGGGTGGCGAACCTGAGCCCATTCCACCTCCACCGGGTGTTCACCCGCGAGGTGGGGATGTCCCCGCACTCCTTCCAGACTACGGTGCGCATCGCCCGGGCGAAGGTCTTCCTCTACCAGGGCCGGCCCCTGCGGGTGGTGGCGGCGGAGACCGGCTTCGCGGACCAGAGCCACTTCACCCGCGAGTTCAAGCGCTTCACCGGCCTGACCCCGGGAGCCTTCCGGGCCGACCGGCTCCGGGGGGCGCTCAGCGCCGAGGAGCTCGCGGCCGTGCGGGCTTAGGGGCTCACCACCTCGATCCCCTTCTCCAGCACCTCGTCCCTCCCGGCCTGCACTCCCGCGAGGGTGCGGGCCACGGGCACGGTGGGCTGAATGCCCACGCCGTGGTGGCGGGAGCCGTCATGCTTGAGCACCTTCATCCCCGTCCAGACCAGGCGGTAGCCGCCGGGGAGCTGGAAGGGGTTGATGTTGCCGTTGGTCCCCGCCGTGGGGCCGCCCACGATGGCGGCGAGCTTGTAGTTCTCGATGATGCCCATGCAGGTCTCGGCGTAGCTGATGGCGCGGCCGTCGGTCAAGAAGGCGATCTTGCCTTTGAGCCGCGGCTCCTGGGGCTCGACCGGCCAGTTGGAGAATTGCCACCGCACGTCCTGGCGGTCGGGGCGGGTGACGATCGGCACGTTCCAGCGCGCCGACGTCACCGGCTGGTCGATGAGATGGGCGATGAAGACCGGCGAGGTCTTGGGGTAGCCCCGGAGATCGAAAATGACGCCCTTGGCCGCGGCGAGCCGGTCGAGGGCGCCCTTGAAGTCGTCGTCGGTGACGCGGTCGAGGTCGACGTAGAGGATGCCGGGGCGCACCTCGGCGATCTTCTCCGGCCGCGTCTCGGCCAGCGGCTCGCCGGCGTAGGAGTGGCGCACGGCCACGGTTCCGGTCTTGCCGTCCGCGTGCCGCACGGCGAGCTGGACCTCCTCCTTCTCGAGCCCTCCGATCAGGACCTGGAGGGCCACCCAGCGCCGCCACTGCGGGGTGGCGCCGGAGACCAGCTCCTCCCGCGCGGCCAGGACCTCGCGGGCCGGCTTGCCGTCGAGGCTCACCACCACGTCTCCCACCGCCAGGCCGGCCGGCGCGCCCGGGGCCACGCGGGTGATCACGAGCTGGTCTTCCACCCAGTCCCAGAGCAGGGGCAGGGTGTGGCCGTCGCTGAGCTTGGGATGGAAGACGTTGCCGTGGCCGTCGTGGAGGGCGGCCACCAGCCGGCGCAGGGTGGTGAGGAAGGCCCGCTCGTCGGCGTCGCTGGCCGCGGCGGTGAGGCCCTTGCGCAGCTCGGCCGGCCAGTCGGTCCCCACCACGTCAAAATAGGGATAGAAGTGCTGGAACACGTTCCACGCCAGCACCACGTCGGCCAGCCGGGTGGCGCGGTCGTTGCCCGAAGGCAGGAACCCCTCAGGCTTGGCGGGCGCGGGCGGCTTGGCGGCTTTGTCCCCCGCCGCCGGGTGAGGGAGCGTCCCCTGGTCGTCCACGTAGAGGGCCAGAGGGATCAGGGCCGAGACGCCGCCTCCCAGATCCGCGGCGAACGGCCTGGCCGGATCGGGCGCCGATTCGCCGGTTGAGACGCGGTTGCTGTGATAGATCGACCTCTGGTCCTTGACCAGTCCCACCCCGCGGTGCTCCCACCAGATCGTCTTCGGTGAATCGCCCGGGGGCGCGGGCGGAGCGGTGGAGCCGGCCGGCGGCTTGCCGGTGGGGAAGACCCGCACCGTGGGAGCGAGGGGGCGGAAGAAATCCTCCAGGGATCGGGCCAGCTCCTCGGGCGAGGCCGCCTTCTCGACAGTCTCTACGCCGGCCAGGGCCATGGGCTCCCAGTCGGCGGAAGCGGCCTGGTCGCTGGGATGGAAATAGCGCACGTAGCCGAACAGCCGGGCGAAGGCCGTGAGGTTGTCGAGGCCGCGGGGGGTGAGGAGCCGGGCCGCCTCGTTGCCGGCGCCGGCAACGCCGATCACCTCCACGACGGCCGAATCGAGGAAGGCCTTGCCGTCGCCCACCAGGACGAAGCCGACCTCCAGGGCCCGAGCATCCTTCGGGATCTCGCCCACCACCTCGTAGGGAGCCCACTTCACGTCCAGGACGGGCAGCGACGTGGCCTCGAAGCTCCCTTGGGCCACGTTGCCGGAGCCGAGGACGAGCCGGGCCCGCTGGCCCGTGGCGCCGAGCTCAACGCGCACCGCGCCACGGAAGCGCACCCGCTTGCCCCGGAACGGGCCCGGGTCGAGCGACTTCAGAGCCACGCCAAACCCCTGGGGAGCCGGCGTGCCGGTCGACGCCAGCACGGCGCAGAAGCGGCCTCCCTCCGGCTTCTCGTCGCTGATCTTGATGGCGTAGCTCGCCGCCACGTCCGGAGTCACGGCCCAACCGGCGGGAGCCTGTCCTGCCTCCCCCTGCTCGAAGTCGAAGCGAACCGCCACCTCGGCCGCCCACCCGGCGCCGGGCGCGAGGGCCAGGAGAAGAGCAAGCCCAAGAATCCAGTTCTTCATGTCCCTATTCTCTTTCCCGCCCCTACCGGCGGTCCCGGTGCAACGCCGCGCCGATCCCCACGGCGAACAGCACGGCCCACACCGGCCAGGGCCCACGGGCCCCGGCGAGCACGGCTCCGGCCACCATGCAGAAGCCGCCGAAGAGGGTGCCGCGGATGCCCGCGAGCGGGTTCGAGGGCGACTGCCGGGTGGTCCGCTCCAGCAGGCGCAGCCCTTCGGTGATGAGGGACGGGGCCTTGGCGATGGCTTCCAGCACCTCGGGGCCCGCGCGGAGGATCTCCTTCAGCAGGTGCTGGGGGCGGAACTGGTCGCGGAAGATGGCGTTGGCGTGGGTCTGCGACACCGCGGCCACGTCGAGACCCGGCTTGAGGATCTGCCCCACCCCTTCGAAGGTGACGAGGGCCTTGACCATCAGCACCATCTCCACCGGGAAGTAGAGGTTGTGCTGGGCCCCGAGGTTGACGCAGCGCATGATGAGCTGGGCGAGCGAGAACTCACGGAAGCTCGAGCTGCGGTTCCAGCGCAGGAGGATCTCCGTGACCTCGCGGCGGAACCCGATGGGGTCGGCCCCCGGCCCGGGCTGGGCGATGGCGCCGAGGTAGCGGGCCGCGCCCTCGGCGTCGCCCATCACCAGCGTGTAGTAGTAGTAGAGGAAGGTGCGCCGCAGATCGTTGTCGAAGCGCCCCACCATGCCGAGGTCGATGAACCCCAGCTTGGGGCCGGACAGGACGAGGAGGTTGCCCGGATGGAGGTCGGCGTGGAAGAAGCCGTCCTGGAACAGCATGCGGATGATGCTGGCGGCGCCGAGGTCGACCAGCCGGTCGCGGTCCTCCTCGGGCAGGGCGAGGGTCTCCGGCGAGCCCGGCTTGAACCCCTTCAGGAACTCCATGCAAAGCACGCTCATGCTGCTGTACTGCCGGTAGATGCGGGGGAAGACCACCCCGGGCAGATCGTGGAAGTTGGCGGCGAAGGTCTCGGCGTTGTCGGCTTCGCGCCGCAGGTCCACCTCGCGGCGGGTGTACTCCACGAACTCCTTGATGAGCTGCTTCGGGCGGTAGCGGGGGATGAGGGTCTGGAGGAACACGCCGAGCAGCCGCAGCAGCACGGCGTCGCGGGTGAGCGTCTCGCGGATCCCCGGCTTGACTACCTTGATGATCACCGAGTCCCCCTCGCGCGTGGTGGCGCGGTGGATCTGGGCGATCGAAGCCGAGCCCGTGGGGATGGGATCCACCCAGGAGTACATCTCGGCGATGGGCCGCTTGACGTCCTTCTCGATCAGCCCCAGATAGCGGTCGAAGGGGACGACGGGCAGCCGGTCGAGCAGGTTCTTGAGCTCGTCGGTGATCGATTGCGGGAGGATGTCCTGGCGCAGGGCGAGCACCTGGCCGAGCTTGATGTAGGTGGGGCCGAGGATCTCCAGCCGGCGCCGGAGCTGCACGGGGAACGGCCGGTCGACGATCGCCTTGTCGAGGAACGGCCGCACCAGCCAGGCGAGGAGCCGCTCGAGACTGAACAGCAGCCGGAGCCGCTTCCCCTGGCCGAGCGCCTGCCCCTGCCGGGCATGGGCCACGAGGCCGCCGGTGAACAGGGCGATCAGGTGACGTTGGGTGGTGAAGAAGCGGCGGAGAAGCCCCTGCGGGGGCACGTCCGGCAGCATCTCGAAGCCGGGGATTGCCGCGGAGGACGGAGGGGAGGGCGCGGGTACGGGCGCGAGACCCACGGTCGGGGGGGCGGCGACCTCGGTCGCTTGGGGTTCGGACCGCATCGCCTGCAAAGTCTACCTCTTCACGGACCGACTCACTCCGTCAGCTTCTGGGTGATGACCGGCAGGCCGTCGAGAGCCGATCCTGCCACCTGGTGCAACCCGAGGCCCCACAGCAGCGCGGTCGTATAGGCCTTCCAGCCGCCCCACACCGGATCGTCCAGCCACAGCAGGCTCAGCCCCACCACGCAGGCGATCAGCAGCAACGCGACGTTGAGGAGCAGGTCGTACCGCTCCAGCAGGTCCGAGATCTGCTGCGCGGAGCTCCTCCGTCGCTCTGCGACCGCTGCCAGTGCCTGGACCGGGCCGACGGCCGCTCCCGCGGGCACTGTCTCTCCGGGGCTCGCGGCCGACTGACCGGCGCTCTCGGCTTGCGCGCCCCCTCCGGCCTGCTTGCGCGCGTCGAGCAGCGAGGTCATGGCCGTGGCGGCTTTCTGGTATTCGGCCCGTGCGGTGTCCCAATCGTTCTTCTGCATGGCGAGGAGGGCGGCGGTGAGCGCGGTCTCCGCATCGTCGAGCTGCTGCTCCTCCTCTGGCGTAGCTCCCTGCGCCAATCCTGCGGCGAGCGTCTTCAGCTTTCCGGCCACGGTCTCCAGGTAGGTCCGGCTGGCGCGCTGATAGATCTCCACGGCCCGATCCGGGTCCGTCTCCTGCCGGATGAGCGCCAGCTCCGCGGTGATCTTGTTCCGGAGATCCGTCCAGTCCTTGTCCTCCAGCCCGAGAGGCGGCTCGGGCGCCTCGAGCACGTCCTCCAATCCGCTGGCCAGCACCCGCGTGTACGCCAGACGGGCCTGCCGGAAGTCGGTCGTCATGCCCGTCCAGTCGTCTGCCTTGGCTTCGGTCTTTGCCCGGTCGAGGAGTGGGGTGACGTCCTGGTCGATCTGCGGCTGCGCGGTCGGATGCGAATTCCCGTATTCCTCAACCTTGGCGGCAAATTCGTCGATGCGCGCGACCACCGCCGCCAGGATCTCCTGGTCGATCGCGAGGAGAGACGCGGTGATGTCATCCGTCGCTCCGGCCTTGAGGAAGTACGAGCTGGCGAGCGCCGCCCACGTGGCGCGTGGCGCGCGCACGACGTCCTGGGGCTCGACGGCGTCCAGCTTGCGGCCCGTGGTCAACCAGCCCGGCAGCGCCTGGATCTTCTTCTCCATCTCTTCGAGGCTCGCCGCCGCGCCGTCGGTCGCGGTGCGGTCGGTCAAGTCGCGCTCGATCCTGGCCAGCCGCTGTGTCAGGCCCGCGAAGACCTCCGGCGCCGGTGCGGCCGGCGCTCCGGCGTCGCTCTGCACCCTGGCCAGGTCCTCCTGCGCATACCGCAGGCGGCGCAGCCCCTGGAGCCTGGGCCGCTGCTCCTTGGTGTAGCGCCGGATGAGGAACGACGCGAGGACGCCGAGGAAGATCCAGAACGCCGCCACCCAGCCGCTGGTCTTTACCAGCACCGTCACCTCCTGCGTCACCGGCGTGCCGTTGGAGCTCGCGAGCCGGACCGTGCCCGAATACTCGCCGGCCTGGGCGATCTCCTGCACCTCCACGACGCAGGATCGGGAGGACAGTGGCTCTACGGCAAAGGACTCCGTCCCGGTCAAGCGTGCGTCCTTCCCGCAGTCGACCACGACCTTCCCATAACGGGCCTGCTTGCGGACCTTGTCGTCCTGCTTGAGTGCGAAGCCCTCCAGGGTCGGCGGGTAGAGCGTGGTCTTCCGCCCGCTCGTTTCGCGCACCGTGAAACGGATCCTGGCGTCCGCAGAGAGCCACTTGGTCGCGGTCACGGTATCGAGCCCTACGACCTGGGACGTCACCTCGTTGCGCTGGCGAGTGACCGATAGCGGCACCGACGGGGCGCGGCCTCCCCCATAGAACAGCACGAGGTGGCTCGTGTACTCGCCGGCGATGGGGAAGGTGGCGACGATCTCCAGGACCGGCCGGTCCTTCTGCGTCACGTCGACCGGCTGGTCCGGCGGCTGGCCGTTGAGCGTCACCGTGGGGTGGATGCGCGAGGCATCCGGCGCGATGAAGTCGTCGACGCTCGCGGTCAGCCCTTTCACCTCGCCGCTGTCGAGCTCGAGGGGGAGGCGCAGCGACACCGTGGCGGTGGCGACCGTCAGCTTGACGCCGGTCTGAGGATCCGCGCCGACGATCTTGAGGACCGGTGCATCCTGGGCGTTGCCCTGGATGGCAGCCAGCAGCGCCACCAGGATGCAGGCGGCGCCGAGACGCAGCCTGGACACGTACGCCGGTGGCCTTGCCATACGGACCTCCTACCGGTTCCTCCCATACTGCTCGTGGCTCGACACCCAGTCGAGAGACGAGATGGCCGAAGCCAGCGACAGCTCGCCCGCCAGCACCACGCCGGCGATGATCTCGGCCAGCTTCTTCACCTTGCCCTTGCCCACGCAGCCCAGGATCTCCAGGCACTCGCGCTGGGTGGCGAGGTTCGTGCCGCCGCCGTGGGTGGCCACGATGAGCGACGGGATGGTAAAGGAGATGTAGAGGTCCCGCTCCAGCGTCAGCTCGGTGTAGACGATGCCCGCCGAGGACTCCGAGACGTTGGCCACGTCCTGGCCCGTGGCGATGAACATGGCCGTGATGCCGTTGGGGGAGTGGGCGCCGTTGTTGTTGGCGCCGGAGATGAAGGCCCCGACGTTGGCGATCCCCGAGTGGTAGTGGAGCGTCTCGGGGTCGACCCGCATGTGCTGGATGAGCACGTCGCGCGGGATCGTGGCCTCGGCCGTCACCCGCTTGCCCCGGGTGCGCATGACGTTGATCTGCGACGACTTCTTGTCCGTGGCGAAGTTCGACTCCAGGTAGAAGTGGCGGATCTTGTCGTGGTTCTCCAGGATCCAACTGCACGCCGCGAAGGTCGCCCGGCCCACCATGTTCTGGCCCGCGGCGTCGCCGGTCGTGTAGTTGAAGCGCAGGAAGACGAGCTTATTGGAGAGGTAGCGGTCGACGTAGGTCAGCTTGGCGACGCTCGACGTCCCCTCGGCCTCCTGGCGGACCTCGGCGATGTGCTCGTCGACCCAGACCACGAAGTCACGGGCGTCGCGGGCGTTGTCGAATACGAACACAGGGGCCCGCTGCATGCTGTCGCCCACCACCGTGCAGGTGACGCCGCCCGACAGGTTGAGCACCTTGATGCCGCGGTTGTAGGAGGCCACCAGCGTCCCCTCGGCCGTGGCGAGCGGGATGAGGAACTCGCCCTGGGCGTGCTCGCCGTTGATCTTGATGGGCCCGGCAAAGCCGATGGGGACCTGGGCGACACCCGTGAAGTTCTCGATGTTCCCCTTGGTGAGCGCCGGATCGAACGAGAACTTGTCGATGTGCTGGAGCTTGACTCCCGCGTAGTCCTCCACGAACTTCTGCCGCGCGCGGATGATCTCGGGAGAGTAGTCGTCGTCCTTGTCGTGGGGGACGGAGGTGCGCTTCACCTTTTCCGAGATCGCGTCCTTCACCTTGAAGGAGAGCGCGCCGAAGGGCGTCGAATCGAAGGCGAGGGCGATCTCGTGCTGCCCCTTCTCGAGCTGGCCGCCGCGGGCGTGGAGGGTCACCACCTGGGCGAGCGGAAAGGCGATGGCCGAGGTGGGGCTGATCGACGACGCGGCCACCTGATCGCCCTTGATCTCCAGGGTCAGCCGGTCGAGCGGCACCGGCTTGCCATCGATCCGCACCTCGGAAAGCCCGGTGACCGTGGCGTTGCTCAGCCGGTTCTTGAGGCTGAACCGCACGCCGTCCTCGACGTTCTCCAGACTGCCCAGCGTGTACATCTGCTTCAGGATGAGACCGGGTATCTTCATTGCGGACCTCGCCTTCACTTGAAGGCGGAAGCATACCCCGGAGACGGAGCAAGCTCAAACCGGGGATCCCGTCACCTTTCCGGTGTCCCGGAACACTGAAATCAGGGACGCATCCGCGCTCCCCTCATCGAAAGGAGTCCCGACCATGCGCAAGAAGCTCCTGCTCCTGACCGCCGCCGTGGCCTTAACCGTCGGCGCGACCCTCTCCGCTCCGGCAACCGAGGCGGCCCACTGCTTCAAGGTCTGCTGCCCCGACGCGCCGAACCGCTGCTGCACCTGGTGCAGCCATCCCTGCGAGCTGAACTGCCCGTAGGCGACCGCGGTGACTGTGATGTGCCCCGGGACCGGTGGCCGCCGGTCCCAGTGAGTTGAGCTCTCCGGCCTTCCGGTGTATCCTTGGGCGTCTTTCCAATTCAGCAATCCTTGGGAGGTGGCCGTGAGCTTGCTGCCCGCGCTGTTCGCCGTCTACTGGTTGTCTGTCCTCGCCTGGTCGCTCCTGGCGGCGCGCCTGTGCGGCGAATTGAGCCGGCGCCACCCCCTCGTCTACGCCGCCCTGGGGAGGCCGGCGCCCCTCGCCGCGAACGGTCTCCGGGGAGACGTCGCCCTGCTGCGCTTCCTCCTCGGCGGCCGCTACCGCTTCCTCGACGACCGCAAAGTCGCCCGCCTCTGCGGCGCCATGCGGACCCTGCTGATCGTCTACGTCCTCTTCTTCCTGGCGTTGCCGGCTCTGGCCTGGCGCTGACGTGCCGAGTCCCAAACAGGTGTCATATGATTCTCCAAGGAGTGTCGAGCCTGCTGGCTCGAACAGACGAGCATGAACGAGAGGGTAGAGGATCTCCTGGAGCAGGGAGCGGCTCTTCTCAGAGCGGCAGGGGCAAGGGAGGTATACGTCTTTGGCTCCGTCGCCGCAGGGAAGGCTCACGAGGGCTCTGACATCGACCTGGCCGTCACTGGACTGCCACCGGAAACCTTCTTCGCCACCATGGCCCGACTGGCTGACCTCTTGGACCGGACGGTGGATCTCGTGGATCTGGACGAGGTCAGCCCCTTCACCACGTATCTACGGAGCAAGGGATTCCTTCGACGTGTGGCCTGAGCTGAGAGATCAGATCGCCGTCGAGGAGACTCAACTGCGACAACTTCTGGAAGTCCATCGTTCTCTGTTGGAGAAGTGCCGCTCCGAGGATCCCAATCCAATCGAGCTCTCCGCATTGGCGGCCCTGTTGCACTCCTTCTATACGGGAATCGAGAACCTGTTCCGGCGGGTCGTGATTGATCTCGACGGAGGCGTCATCCATGGGGACGCCTGGCACCGCCGGCTCCTGCATCAGATGAGTGAGGGTACGGAACACCGGCCTCCCCTCATCTCTCCAGACCTCATGGAGCGGCTCCAACCCTATCTTCAGTTCCGGCACTTCTTCCGGCATTCCTACTCCTTCCAGCTCAGGTGGGACAAGCTGTCTCCTTTGGTGCTTCAGTACGAAGAGACCTTCATCGCCTTTCAGGACGAGCTTGCGACTTTTTCCGCCCGTATGGAGGGACCTCAGCAGAGTTGATCCTGCCCATTCGATCACGAGGGTTGTGAGGCAAACTGCCGGGCTCCAAAGGTCCTGACGACCGGAGCGAGCTACATCGACGCATCCTCTACGATCTCCCACGAATCCCCATGCCGCCGGAGGACGAGGAGGGTCAGGCCTTCGGCGGTCTTCTTGTCGGGTTGATCGGGGTAGGCGAGCTTCCAGCGGGCGACGACGGAGAGGCCGTGGATGCGGCTCGGGCGGGCGTCGTCCAGGGGCGTGACCTCGATGCCCTGGGCCGGGCGCATTTCGAGGATTTCGAAGCTCAGCGTGCCCATGGCCTTGCGGTCCGGATAGCGGCGCCGGTAGCGCTCCAGCACCTGCTGCCGGCCCTGGGTGAGGCCGGTGGGGGAGAGGAAGGAGGCGTCTTCGGCGTAGACGGAGGTGAAGGTGTCGAGGTCGCCGCGGTTCCAGGCCTCGGACTGCGTCTTAAGCAGGGCCTCGACACCGGTCTCTGCGTCCCGGGCCCGCCGGACGGCGATGAGTCGGTCCCAGAGCCCGAAGCCGGAGTCGCCCACGTAGCGGGGATCTTCCTTGAAAACCGGGTCGGCGAGCACCTCGTCGGCTTTGGCGAAGCGGTAGCCGCGCTCTTCGAGCCAGGTGAAGAGGCGGTCCCACTGGGCGGCGCCGATCTCGTTGGCATGGAGGAGGAGGATCTGCGGCACCGGTCGCCCGAAGAGGCGGTCCCCCCGTGCTTCCTGATCGCGGATCTCGACGTGAAGCGACTCGTGATACTCCTCGCCAATCCGGTCCATCGCCGCCTGGTCCCCTTTCCGGCGCGCCTCGACCCAGGGCTGCTCGAAGATCCAGTCCTGATCGTCGATCGTCACCGGCAGGTTTTGCTGGCCCGAACGGGTGAGGTAGGCGCGGACGGCGTCGAGCTTGGCTGCCGTGTCTCCCTCGTTGAGCATGGGGAAGCGGAAGAAGCGGAGCTTGCGGTCGTCCTCGCCGGCGAGGAAGCTGGCGAGCCCCGCGCGCCCGGCTTCGACGTCGGCGATATAGGGCTCGGCGGCGGTCGTGGTGAGATTGAGATGGCTGGCCGAATGGTTGCCGAGCTCGTGGCCGGCGGCGAGCCAGCGGCGCAGGAGGACGCGATCGTCGCCCGTCCTTACATTGCCCCAGATCACCAGGCCCACGGCGGGGACGTGGTGCTTCGCCAGTGCCGCGAGCAGACCCCGGGTGATCAGCTCCCTTTCCTCAGGCGTCGTGTGGAGAGAGCCGGCGGCGACCGGCAGGTCGTCGACAGAGATGAGGAGGGGACGCCCGGCGGGCGGTGCGTCGGCTCCGCGAAGCAGGGCGCCGGTGAGCAGGGCGAGGAGAGCGGCGGTCGCGAGAATCGGGGTTCGCCTCATGGAGGGGCATGCTACTTCATGCGGAGGAGAGAAGGCCGAAGGGACCCAAGGGACAGCAGGGACATGAGGTTGTTCGTCCTGCTTTGTCCTTGATGTCTCTGCTGTCCCTGTTGTCCCTTGCTACAGCGATGACGGTTTTTCCCTCGGCTTCGGCGCATCTTCGAGTGGATAGCTATCCGAACGCTGAAACGCTTTGAACCGACAAAGGAGACCGCATGAACAGATCTTCCCTCCTCGTTGCCGTCGCCGTCCTGCTGCTGGCCGTACCCGCCTTCGCGGCGGAGAATCCCCGCCATCTTCGTGACACGGGTGACATCCGCTCGCGGCTCGCCAACGCTCCCAACGTCTATGCCCTGGTGCTCGATCCGGATGGCGCCCCGGCCGTTGCCGAGCCCGGTGGAGCGATGCACTATCTGGTGACCCGGGAGTCCGCCAAGCAGAACGTCATCTACGCGTTCACCTCGACGGAAGGGCGCGATGCCTTCATCACCCGCCACGAGGCCGCCGCCAGCCCCAGGCCCATGTTGGAGAAGGTGTGCCCCAACGCGCGGTTCAACAAGGTCGCCTACGGCACGGGAACCGACTGGCTGCTCATGGCCTGCGGCCAGACCAACGCCTTCCTCAGCAACTCGTGGAACGACGTCATCTCCTATGCGGAAGCTTCGGGCTCCTGGACCATGCTCTTCAAGTGCTACAACTTCAACCGGTATCCGTACAACCCCGACGGCACCTGCAGCACCCTGACGATCGAGGGCGGCACGACCATCTACGACTTCCATCCCATCGGCTTCAACAACATCGCCTCTTCGATCAAGGTGTGCCCCGAGGGGATCAGCTTCTCGGACTGCCAGAACTACTTCTGATCTGCGCTGACGCGGACCGGGCTTGAACGCCCGGTCCGCCTTCTCAATCCTGAGCGGATAGTGGGCCTGGAAGTAGTTGATGACGTCGAGGTATTCGGGAGTGACTGCGGGTGACCACATCGGGGAAGGCGTCGTAGGCTTCCTGTTCGGGAGCGCAGGCGCCGGAGCAGTATTGACCGGAGAACACGCCGATGGCCGCAGGTTCGCCGTTGGACTGTAGTAGTAGAACGCGGAGCCGCTCTGGCCACCGCTCCGTCGCAGTTGGTGGTGATCTCGCGGTTCCAGCTGTCGGCGTCGGGGACGGAAGAAGGTGCCGAGCTCACAGGTCTTGGTGTCGCCCCAGAGGGTCTTGGACACGCAGCCGACGGGAGCCCCGGCCGTGTTGCAGCGCGGATAACCGCGCATGAAGAGTCTGGGTAGTAGGAAATGCCAGGCCAGGCCCCGTACCCCATCCAGCCATTGCCCACCGCTGATCGAGCACGACCACTGCGATGTCATATTGATTGACGGCCCAAGGGTCGCGCGTCCGCCTGGTTGAGATAACCGTCCGGGATCCGGTACCCGTGGCGCCGGAAGCCGTGGGCTGCGAATTCGTGCCGTTGCGGCCGGGCTTGAAGGTGATTGCGTTCCAGGTATCGGTCAGTGGATTGAAGACGCAGTGGGCCGCCGTGAGCAGGACCTCCGCCCGATCCGCGTGGCGGTGCAGTCGCCGCTGCCGTCGAACAAGGTACCGATCGACGGTAGGATAGCCGTGGTGTTGGTGAGCCGGACGCGGCTGTCGTCATCCAGGCTCCAACCTGGCCGGTATCGCGGCAGCCTGGATGGCGTCCTCGTTCCGGCGCTGCGGCAGGAAGGGAACCGCGATCCAATCCCAGTTGGCGGACGAGCCGGCTGATGCGGGCGAGGTCGCGCTTGGGGACACCACCAGATACTCCTTCTGCTCGTGGACGTTCATCATGCGGATCACCACTTCGCCGGGCCGAGTGCCGAGACGGCTGGGACTGCGAACGCCGTGAGCCCAGCAAGCTGAGCGCCACGAGATCGTTTTGTCATCTGAATCATTGGAGATCTCCCGTCTGCTCGTGGCCAGTTGATCTGGCCGTGGAGTTGGGCGCAGGAGAGGCGGGTTGTTACACGCTGGTGATCCGGTCGATCTCGGCGGACGCTTCAGTGCATCGGTGCAGGTGCTGCAGCGCGACCGCTCCGGCGTTTGAACAGCAGCAGCATGGGGATGCAGCAGAGGAAGAAGATGCCGACGACGCGGAAGGCGTCCATGTAGGTCAGCAGGAAGGTCTGGCGCATCACCGCGCCTTCGATGGCGGCGTAGGCCTGCTGCTGGGCCTGGAAGAGGCTCGAGCCCTTGGCGATCAGACCCTGGGTGATGGCGGCGAGCCGCTCGCGCACGGTGGGATCGTAGACCGAGACGTGGGACAGCAGGTTCACCCGGTGGGTCCACGAGCGGTGCTGGATGAAGGTGGCCACCAGCGCCACGCCGAAGGAGCCGCCGAGCTGACGCATCATGTTGGTGAGGCCCGCGCCTTGGGGGATGTCCTTGCCCCGCAGACCCGAGAGGGCCATGGTGGTCAGCGGTACGAAGAGGAATCCCAACCCCACGCCGCGCAGGATCAGGGGCCAGAAGAAGTCCTGCCGGCTCGAAGCCAGGGTCGAGTGCGAGAGCAGGAAGGTGAAGAAGAAGAAAGAGATGAAGCCGAGGGCGTTCATGAGCTGGGGCGGCACGCCGCGCTGCAGCAGCCGGCCCACGACCGGCATCATCACCGCCGTGGCGAGCGAGCCCGGCAGCAGGATGAGCCCGGTCTGCATGGCCGTGAAGCCGAGCAGGTTCTGGGCGAAGACGGGGAAGATAAAGACCGAGGCGTAGAGACCGAAGCCCAGGATGAAGGTGAAGAACGTGCCCACGGCGAGCGAGCGGTCCTTGAGCACCCTGAGGTCCACGATGGGATGATCGGTTGAGAGCTCGCGCCAGATGAAGCCAGCCAGGGCCAGGACGGCGACGATGGAGAGCACGATGATGTAGTTGGCAGAGAACCAGTCTTCGCTCTCGCCCCGTTCGAGCACGATCTGGAGCGAGCCGATGCCCGCCACCAGGAGAGCGATGCCCGTCCAGTCGATGCGGCCGATCTTCCGCTTCTCCTGCGACTCGGGGATGAAGGCCATGGCCATCAGCGCGGCGATGATGCCGATGGGGAGGTTGACGTAGAAGATCCAGCGCCAGGAATAGCTGTCCGTGATCCAGCCGCCGAGCGTGGGACCGACCGTGGGCCCCACCACCACGCCGAGACCGAAGAGGCCGTTGGCCATCCCCATCTCCTCGGGGGGGAAGGTCTCCACCAGGATCGCCTGCGAGGTGGAGAGCATGGCGCCGCCGCCGGCGCCCTGGATGAAGCGGAAGATCACCAGCTCCCACAGGCTCGTGGCGTGGCCGCAGAAGTAGGAGGCGACGGTGAACAGGATGAGCGAGCCGGTGAAGTAGTTGCGGCGGCCGAAGACCGAGGCGAACCAGCCCGTCATGGGGATGACGATGACGTTGGCCACCACGTACCCGGTCACCACCCAGGCGATCTGATCGAGCGTCGCTCCCAGGTTGCCCATCATCTGGGGGAGGGCGACGTTGACGATCGAGGTATCGATCAGCTCGATCATCGAGGCCAGGATGACCGTGATGGTGATGATCCACTTGTTGGCGCCCTGCTGGGCCATGACGAAACCCTCTCCCTCAATCCAGGTTGACGACCACGGAGACGTTCATGCCCACGCGCAGCGGGCCGCTGCGGATCGGCAGGATCGGTGAGCTCGATCTTCACCGGCACCCGCTGCACCACCTTGGTGAAGTTGCCCGTGGCGTTGTCCGGCGGCAGCAGCGAGAACCGCGCGCCGGTGGCCGCGGCCAGCGACTCGACGCGGCCGTGGAAGGTGTGGCCGGGGTAGGCGTCCACCTCGACGTCCACCTTCTGGCCGGGGTACATCTTCGCGAGCTGCGTCTCCTTGAAGTTGGCGCTCACCCAGGTGTCGTGCCCCTGGACGATGGCGAGGAGCGGCTGGCCGGCCTGCACGAACTGGCCCACCTCGACGGCTTTCTTCGCGACGGTGCCCGAGGTCGGGGCCGTGATCACCGCGTAGGAGAGCTGGAGCTTCGCTGACTCCAGGGTCGCCCGGTGCTGGGCCACCTGGGCCTCGGCCGCCGCGATCTGGCGCGTGGCCGCGTCGATCTGTGACGCCGCGGCCTCGGAGGTGGAGCCGGCGGCGGTGGCCGAGGCCCGGGCCGCCTCGTAGGCGGCGCGGGCGGAGTCGGCGGCGGCGCGGGCGGAGTCGGCGGCGGCGCGGGCCGCGTCATACTGCTGCTGGGAGATCTCCTCCTTCTTCCACAGCTCCGTATAGCGGGCGAGGTCGGCGGCGGCCTGCTCCTGACGGGTGCGGGCCGCGGCCACGTCGGCCTGGGAGCCCGTCGCCTTGGCGCGGGTGCCGGCCAGGGTGGCCCGGGTGCCGGCGAGAGCCGCCTGAGCGACCGACACCGCGGCCTGGGCGTTGAGTAGCGAGGCCTGCTCCTGGTCCACCTTGGCCTGGAGGTCGGCCGGATCGATCTTCACCAGCACGTCGCCGGCCTTGACCGGCTGGTTGTCGCTCACCAGCACCTGGGCGACGTAGCCGGAGACGCGGGTCAGCACCGGGTCGATGTGCCCGTCGATCTGGGCGTCGTCGGTGGTGGCGTGGTGCTCGTAGAAGAGATAGGTACGGACGCCGAAGATGGCTCCCAGGATCACCATCAGGGCGAGGATGCCGAGGACGAAGATCCTGCGGCCTCCCCTCTTCCTGGGCTGGGGCGCGACCTCCGGCTCCGGCGCCGCCACGTTCTTTTCAACTCTCAAGGGGCTGCTCATGTCACTTCCCTCCGTCCTGGCGGGACGTCTCATTGGAAAGGTTTTCGGATGATGGAATCAAAGACCGGATCTGGCCCGTGGCCCGCGACAGGTCGAAGCGTGCACTGGCTTCGTCGGCCAGGGCGTCGATGCGCGTGTCGCGGGCGGCGGCGAGCGAGTTCTGGGCGTTGTCGACTTCGATCGACGGCGCCACGCCGGCCTTGAAACGGTCGCTCGCCTGCTCGAGCTCGTCCTCGGCGAGCTTCACGCTCTGGTTGGCCACCTCGACGCGGCTGCGGGCGTTCTCCCACTGCAACAGGGCCTGGCGCACCTCCTGCTCGACCTGGCGCTCGGTATCCTTCTGCTGGAGGAGGATCTGCTCCTGCTGGGCGCGGACTTCAGCCATCCGCGCTTCGATCCGCCGGCCGGTGAAGAGCGGCACGTTGACGAAGGCGCCGATCGTCCGGCTCCACTCGATGTCGCGCAGGCGGTTGCCGCTCTCGATGGCCTGGGCCTGGGCCGCCACGGTGGGGAGCTTCTCCGCCCGCGCGGCTTCGAGGCGCAGGGCGGCGGCGCGGGCGCGCTGCTCGAACACGGAGAGCTCGGGCCGGTCCTGGTGCGCCGTGGCCAGGGCATCGGCCAGGGTCGGCACCGGGGTTGTCCCCGGGCTCCCCTGGCTCCAGTCGTCGGTGAGCACCACGTCGGTGCCGAGGTCCGCTCCCATGGCCCGCAGCAGGGCGAGCTGGGCGAGGTCCCGCTGATGGGTGGCCACCAGCAGCGCCTGTTGCTGGCGGGAGAGCTGCACGTCGGCCCGGGTGACGTCGAGGCGCGTGCCGACGCCCACCTCCTTCTGATCGACGGCGAGCTTCCGCAGCCGCTGGAAGAGGTCCACGTTGGCCTTGATCTGGTCGATGCGGGCCAGGCTGCGGCCCACGGCAACGTAGAGGGAGGCCACGGCCGCGGCCACGTCGTTCTCGGTGCGGCGCTCCTCCTCCTCGCTCACCTTGACCCCGGCCCGCGCCGCCTCATAGCGCCGCCTGGCCGCCAGGTCGATGATGTTCATGGCCGCCGTGACGTGAAAGTCCACGACGTTGAACGGCGGCGTCACGTTGGGCTGGCCGGGAACCGTGAAGCCGAAGGTGGCCAGGTTCAGGGTTTCATTAGCGAGCTGGCTGCCGGCGCTGAGCTGTGGCTGAAGGGCCGAGCGGGCTTCCTGGGCCTGAGCCTCGGCCTCGGCCGTGCGCGCCGTGGCGAGCCGGGCCGCCGTCCCTTCGTCCAAGGCCCGCCGGATGGCGTCGGCGAGCGACAGCCGCATCGGCTCCTGTCCAAACGCCGCGCCGGTGCCGACCGCAGCCAGCGCCAGCAGCACGGCCAAAGTCCGAAATCTCATGATGATTTCCTCTCTCCTTGGTCTTCCCCCTCGCACCGGATCCACGAGAGGACATAGGCGGGGCAGTGGACCAGCTCGATGCCCTTGGCGTTGCCGCAGGCGAAGAAGCGGACGAGCTCCCGGTCCACGAGGACGACGCCCGCGAGATCGAGGGTGATCTGCTTCCCCGCGGCCCGCGCCGCGATCAGCAGCGCCTTCAGCTCAGACAGATGCTCCTGCGTGAGCTGGCCAGCGAGGGCGTAGGTGACGGCTTCGGGGGTTTCGGATCGTGTCTCGATGCGCAACATCGTCTGTGCTCCCGCCGGGGAGTAGTACACGATCAGTGCCAGAAGGCCGATCCCGAAGAATCAACAATTTACGTGGGAGTCACGAGGAGGAGTCGTTACGAGATCTCGTGGATTTACGAGATGTCGTGAGGGATTACGGCCCCGGCTTGAACATCCGCTTGTCGATCCCCAGGCTCTTGATGCGCGACTCCAGCGTCGTCCCCGGAATCCCCAGCAGGGCGGCCGCACCTCTCGCCCCGGAGACCCTTCCCCCGGCCTGGGCCAGGGCTTCTTCGATCCGCCGGCGCTCCTGATCCCGCAGGGTTGCGGGGAGAGGCAGGCCCTGGGCGGTCGGGACCGGTGTGCTGGCGAGGAGGGGCTCGTCCACCCGCAGGACGTCCCCGTCGGAGAGGATGGCGGCCCTTTCGATCACGTTCTGGAGCTCCCGCACGTTACCGGGCCAGGAGTAGTCGAGGATGCGATCCATGGCGCTCTTCTCGATGCTCTGGAAGCGCTTACCGAGCCGCGCGGCGTAGCGGGCCGCGAAGTATTCGACGAGGATGGGGATGTCCTCCCGGCGCTGGCGCAGAGGGGGCAGCTCGATGGGGAAGACGTTCAAGCGGTAGAAGAGGTCGTTGCGGAAGGTCCCCGCGGCCACGGCGTCCACGAGGTCGCGGTTGGTGGCGGCGATCACCCGGGCGTCGGTGGTGACGGGCTGGCTGCCGCCCACGCGCTCGAAGGTCCCCTCCTGGAGCACCCGCAGGAGCGTGGCCTGCACCTCGGGCGGCAGCTCGCCCACCTCGTCGAGGAAGATGGAGCCCCCGGCGGCCAGCTCGAAGCGGCCGATGCGGCGCTGGAGGGCGCCGGTGAAGGCCCCCTTCTCGTGGCCGAAGAGCTCCGAGGCGATGAGCGAGGCCGGCAGCGCCGCGCAGTTGACCGCCACCAGGGCGCGATGGGCCCGCCGTGAATGGCGGTGGATGGCCCGGGCCACCAGCTCCTTGCCCGTGCCCGTCTCGCCGGTCAAGAGCACGGTGGCGTCCGTCGCGGCCACCTTGTCCACCCGGGCCAGGGTATCGCGCAGGGCCTTCGAGACGCCGACGATCTCCTCGAACATGCTGCGCTCGTCGATCTCCTGGCGCAGGGCCAGGTTCTCGGCCTGGAGCTGGCGGGAGAGGCGGGAGATCTCCTCGAAGGCCAGGGCGTTGGCCACGGCCGCGGCGATGGGACGGGCCAGAGCCTCGAAGACGTCGACCTCGTGGGGCGGGAAGGGGCCGGCGGTGCGGCGGGTGAACGACATGGAGCCCACCAGCCGGTCCCGCACCTCGAGGGGCACGCGGACGTAGGAGTGGACGCCGGCTGCCAACAGCCGCGAATCCTCGGGGAAACGGCTCTCCCGGCTCAGGTCCTCACAGACGTAGGCCTTGCCCGTGCGTCCCACGTGCTCGGTGCCCGAGCCTGCCAGGGGCACGGGCGGCTTCATGTGGGAGCCCATCTGATCCGCCGGGATGTGCAGCCAGCGCGCCACCACGTCGGCGAACGTGTCCCCCTGGCGGCGCTCGACGCCCTGGATGTAAAGGGCGTGAGGAACCAGAGAATCCCCCTCGACCGTGGTCACGCTCACGCCCCCGACGTCGATCGCGGGCGCCAGGGCGTGAGCCACGGCCTCCAGGACCGCGGCCATTTCGAGCTGGGAGTTGGCGGCCTCCGAAACTTCGAGGAGGAGGCGGTACTTGTCCTCGGCGGTCAAGGGCGCCGATGCCTGGGGCGGCGCGCTGGGAGCCTCCTTCATGGAGGAGATCCTATCGCGACTGGCCCGTCACCTTGGCGAAGCCCTCCTTGAATTGCGGCATCCAGTTCTTCGGCACCGAGAAGCCGTGCCCCACCTTGTGGAGCCAGACCAGCTCGCCGTTCTTGACCTTGGAGAGATAGGTCCGCGTGTCCTCGGGAGTGCAGATCTGATCGATGTCGCCCTGGAAGGCGAGCCAGCGGTCCTCCAGGGGAGCGGGCTCGAAGTCCACCCCCTTGCCGTGGGGATCGTGGATCCAGGAGAGCTCCCGGCCCTTGCAGATGGGATGGTTGACGATCAGGTCCGGGCAGAACCCCAGGGAGAGGCCGCCTCTGAAGGTGTGGGGCGGCGCCTGCGCCATGGCGGCGTAGACGATGGTGGCCCCCGAGGAGTAGCCCACCAGCACCGGCTCCACCCGGCCGGAGTAGCCGAATTTCTTCTCGATGGCTTCCCCCAGGTCGGCGAAGTCAGTGCCGGGAACCCAGCACTTGTCGGGGCTGGCGGTCGAGGCCTTCATGTAGTGGCGGATGTCGACTCCGGCCACCAGGGCATCCATGCCCGCCAGCTCGCGGGCCATGTCCACGACGCCCAGGTTCCAGCCGCCATCGCCGGAGATGAAGAGGGCAATGTGCGAGGGGCGCGGCGTCTGGTGATAGACGGTGACGGTGCCGAACGGCTCCAGGGTGAAGGTCTCCTCGGCCGCGGTGACCGCGGCGGTGGGGGAGACGAGCGCGAGGACGATCAGGCTGGCGAGGAGAAGCGGCTTCATAGGGCGCACATTGTGCACCAAATCCATCTCAGGCGGGCGCGAAGTCGGCAGTCTCAACCTCCCGCCTTCTCTTTCTTCTTACCGCCCGTCCCCTCCAGCGCCTCCGCCTCCTTCGCCCTTCCGGCGTTGCGGAGGAGCTTGGCGTAGTCCTGTAGCACTTCGCGCACCTGGGGGTGGTCCGGGGGAAGGTTCTTCTCGTAGATGGCCAGGACCTGGCGGTAGAGGGATTCCGCTGCGGCGACGTGCCCGAGATCGCGCTCGACGTTGGCCATCCCGTGGAGAGCAGCGCCTCGGAGGGGGTGGTCTGGATTGAGTGCCGAGCCCCAGACGTCGAGAGCCTGCCGGAAGAAGGTCCTCGCCTTCTCCAGCTCCCCGCTCTCCAAAGCGATGGCCCCCAGATTGAGGTAGCTGAGCCCGATCTCCGGATGGTGGGGCTCCAGCGTCTTGAGCTTGATCGCCAGGGACCGCCGGTGAAGGGCTTCGGCCTCCGGCAGGCGGTGCAGCGCGAGATAGACGTTGGCCAGATTGTTGTAGCTCTGGGCCAGGTAGAGATGGTTGGGGCCCAGCACTCTCTCCTTGATGGCGATGGCCCGGAGCTGGGCTTTCTCCGAGTCGGCGTACCGGCCCATGTCGTAATAGAGGTTCCCCAGGTTGTTGAGGGCGGCGGAGACCTTCTCGCTGTCGCGTCCGTAGCTCTTCTCCCGCAGGGCCAGGGACTCCAGCAGCAGCCGCTCCGCTTCGGCGTACTGACCCAGACCCCGGTGGTCGGTGGACAGAGTCATGAGGGTATCGCCCAGGAGCTTCGGATCGTTCTCCCGGCGGGCGATCCGGAGCGTCTCTTCGAGGAGGGAGATGGACTCTTTGTAGTGTCCCTGCTGCCAGAGCAGGGTCGCCAGGTCCTGAAGGGTCTCCGCCACGTCGCGGTGTTCGTTGCCCAGGTGGGCACGGCGGATGGCCAGGGATTCTCGCAGGAGCCCCTCGCCCTTGTCGTACAGCCCCAGCGAGCCGTAAGCCGCGCCCAGGGACTGGAGGAGGTGAGCCTTCACCAGGGGCTGCGTCGCGAGCTCTCGATGGATGCGCTCGGCGCCGCGATCCAGGAGCTCGTGGGCCGTCAGGTCGCGGCCCTGCTTGGCTGGATTCGCCTGAGAGAACAGGCCGGCCAGGAACTGGGAGACCTGGCGCGCGGACTCCGCCTCACGATTGGCCCGCTCCGCCTCCTGGTTGGCCCGCCGGGCTTCGGCGTTGGCGCGCTGCGCCTCGACGCTGCGGGCCACGATGCCGCCCACCAGGGCCAGGGCGATGAGCAGCCCCGCGGCCACGCTCACCCGGTGCCGGCGGATGAACTTGACAGTGGGGTAGAGGGCTCCTGACGGGCCGGCCAGCACGGGCTCATGGGCAAGATGGCGGCGGACGTCGGCGGCGAGCTCGGCGGCGGAGACGTAGCGCGCCGAGCGCTCCCGCGCCATGGCCTTGAGGACGATGGCGTCGAGATCGCCCTTGAGCGCCCGCCTCAGGCCCGCCACGTCCAGATGCCGCTTCGCCGCGGTCTTCTCCCGATCCTCCGGGTCCAGGGTCATCAAGGCGGTGCTGGGCCGCGCCACGTCGCCGTGCACGATGCGATTCATGATGTCCCGGTCGCTGGAGCGGCCGAAGGGGCGGAGGCCCGCCAGCAATTCATAGAGGAGGACGCCCAGGGTGTAGACGTCCGCCCGCGTGTCGAGATCGGCGCCTTTGGCTCCGGCCTCGATGGCCTCGGGGCTGAGATAGGCGACGGTGCCCACCATTCCATGTTCCACGGTGAGCAGGGTGGATGGGCGGTCGAGGGCCTTGGCGATGCCGAAGTCGATGATCTTGGGCAGAGGTCTTCCTTCGGTCTCCGTCACCAGGATGTTCGAAGGCTTGAGGTCGCGGTGGAGCACGGCCTTCTGATGGGCGTGCTGCACGCCGTCGCAGACCGCGGCGAAGATCTCCAGGCGTTCACGCAGCCCCAGGGAGTGCGCGTCGCAATAGAGGTTGACGGGGATCCCCGGCACGTATTCGAGGACGATGTATGGCAGACCTCGGTTGGTGACCCCGGCCTCATAGACCTGGGCCACGTTGGGATGGCTCATGCGGGCGAGGGCCTGCCGCTCGGCCTCGAACCGCCGCCGCATCCTGCGGTCGCCGCGCGCCCGGTGGAGGAGCTTCAAGGCCACCTGCCGGTTCAGGGGCTCGGTCTGCTCCGCGAGATAGACCGTGCCGAAGCCGCCCTCGCCCAGCATCCGCAGCAGGCGGTAGGGGCCGATCCGGTCTTCCCCGGGGACGGGATCGGGGAAGACCGGCTCCTCGTCCTCCACGGGCTCCGGGGCCTCACCCCCGGGCATCACCGGAAAGGCGAAGGTCGAAGCGTCGACCGTCGGAGTGGACGAATCCGAGTCTGAATCAGACCCGAAGCCTTCCGGGGTTTCGGTTAAGGGAGGCCTCCCAGAGGGAGCTCAACCCAGCCGCTCGCGCACCAGGCGGTCGAAGGCCTGGCGCAGGGCCTCGAGGCGACCCAGCTTGGTGGCGTCATCGAGGGTGACCTCCAGGGGCCAGTCGAAATCCACGCCGTCGATCACCCAGGCGCGCCAGACCTTCTTCTTGGGATCCCAGGTCCCCTCGGGGTCGCCGATCAGGTCCCAGCCGGTGGGCAGGTAGCTGCGGATCTCGGTCTCGATGTACGAGAGGGGCGGGCTCGTCGTGGTCTTCATTGCGGCGCGATTGTGCCTCAAACCGGGGGGATTGAGAAGCGGGCGCCGGGTTGTTACGATCCGGGGGGCCGTCCAAGTACCTGCCTCTCGAAAAGGAAAGCCATGAAGATCGAGCTCACAGAAGAGCAGAAGCTGCTGCAAGAGACCGTCCGCCGGTTTGCCGAGGAGGTCGTCAAGCCCCGGGCCAAGGAGATCGACGAGACGGGCGAGTTCCCCCGCTCCTTCTTCGACCAGGCAGGCGAGTTGGGCCTCGCCGGCGTGGCCATGCCCGAGGAGTACGGCGGCGCCGGCATGGACACCATCTCCTACTGCGTGGTCATTGAAGAGATCTCCCGGGTGTGCGCCACCTCGGGCGTCATCCTGTCGGTCAACAACTCCCTGGTCTGCGATCCGTTGCTGAAATTCGGCACCGAAGAGCAGAAGCAGGAGTTCCTCACCCCGCTCGCGGCCGGCCAGAAGCTCGGCTGCTTCGCCTTGACCGAGCCTGGTGCGGGCAGCGACCCCGCCGGCTTGCGCACCACGGCCCGGCGCGACGGCGACGATTACGTCCTGAACGGCAACAAGGTGTTCATCACCAACGGCACGGACGCCGACGTCGCCCTGGTCTTCGCCAACATCGACCTGTCGCTCAAGCACAAAGGCATCACCTGCTTCATCGTGCCCGCCGACACCCCGGGCTACAGCCACGGCACCCATGAGTTCAAGCTGGGGGTCAACGCTTCGGGCACCACCGAGCTGGCGTTCGAGAACATGCGGATTCCCGTCCGCTGGCGTCTGGGGGGAGAGGGTGAGGGCTTCAAGGTGGCCATGGCAACGCTCGACGGCGGCCGCATCGGCATCGCCGCCCAGGCCGTGGGCATCGCCCAGGGGGCCTTCGAGGAGGCCCTGGCCTACTCCCAGCAGCGCGAGCAGTTCAACCAGCATCTCTCGGACTTCCAGGCCATCCAGTTCTACCTGGCGGACATGGCGACCGAGCTCGACGCCGCCCGCCTCCTCACCTGGAAAGCGGCGTGGGCCAAGGAGAACGCCAAGCGCTACACGCTGGAGGCGTCGCAGGCCAAGCTCTACGCCTCGGAGATGGCGCAGCGGGTCACCAACAAGGCGCTGCAGATCCACGGCGGCTATGGCTACACCAAGGAGTACAACGTCGAGCGCTACTTCCGCGACGCCCGCATCACCGAGATCTACGAGGGCACGAGCGAGATCCAGAAGATGGTGATCGCCGACTGGGTCCTCAACAAGGCCTAGAGGAGGGGAGAGCCATGGCCGTTCTCACCGAGCCCAAGCCCGAAACCGCCGCCGGCGTCGACTTCTCCCTCACCGAGGAGCAGGAGCTGCTGCAGGGCGAGGTGCGGCGATTCGCCGAGGAGCGCATCCGCCCCGGGGTCGCGGAGCGGGACCGCGAGCACCGCTTCCCGGTCGACATCTTCAAGGAGATGGGGGAGATGGGCCTCCTCGGCATGCTGGTGCCCGAGGAGTACGGCGGCGCGGGCATGGACACCCTGTCCTACCTCCTGGCCCTGGAGGAAATCTCGCGGGTCGATCCGGCCGTGGCCGTGACCATGAGCGTCACGAATTCAGTGTGCTGCTGGCCCATCGTCAAGTTCGGCAGCGAGGCCCTGAAGCGCAAGGTGCTGCCATCGCTCGCCACGGGCGAGACCCTGGGCGGTTTCGGCCTCACCGAGCCCGGCTCGGGGAGCGACGCGGGGAGCCTGCGCACCACGGCCCGGAGAGATGGTGACTTCTGGGTGCTCAACGGCGAGAAGGCGTGGATCACCAACGCGGGCTTCGCCGGCTGGTACGTGGTGGTGGCGCGGACGGACCCCCAGGCGGGGAAGCGGGGGCTCTCGGCCTTCGTGGTGCCGGGCGACGCGCCGGGGTTCTCCGTGGGCAACCCCGAGGAGAAGCTGGGTCTCAAGTCCTCGCGCACGGCGCAGATCTTTTTCGCCGACTGCCGGGTGCCGGCCGAGAACCTCCTGGGCATCGAGGGCCAGGGGCTGAAGATCGCCCTCGCCACCCTCGACCATTCGCGCCTTGGGATCGCGGCCCAGTCAGTGGGCATCCACCAGCGGGCTCTGGAGCTGGCGGTCGCGTATGCCAAGGACCGGGTGCAGTTCGGCGTGCCTATCGCCCAGCATCAGGCCATCCAGTTCCGGATCGCCCAGATCGCGACCGACCTCGCCGCCTCGCGTGCTCTCCTGTGGTATGGAGCCAGCATGGAGCACAGCTCGCAGGCCGGGAGGTTCTCCGCCCAGGCCAAGGTCTTCGCCTCCGAGGCCGCCAACCGTGCCTGTCAGGAGAGCCTCCAGATCCACGGCGGCAACGGCTTCCACGAAGACTACGAGATCGCCCGTCTCTATCGCGACGTGCGGGTGACCACCATCTACGAGGGCACCAGCGAGATGCAGCGGATGGTGATCGCGCGACACCTGCTTCAGAAGTAGATCCTGCCCCGATCCTTCGAGCTTTTCTAGCACACTATTTGCATTTGTGTATTCCTGGTGTGCGGCCTCTCTCAGAGCCTTTGACCCCAAGGAGGTGCATCATGAGAAAAGCTCTGCTACTGACTTTCGTCCTGACGCTCGCGATCCTGGTTCCCAACCTCGCGGTCGCCCAGCCGTCTCCGCCTGCCGGCACCTGCTGCGTCGTGCGGTTCCTCCAGTGCGCCGCCAATTGCCGCTGCGGCGTCTTCGAGTTCAACTGCACCCTCGATTTCCCGGGCTGCAGCTCGAACTGCATCTGCAACATCTGCCCGTAGACAAGGAGGCCACCATGAAGAGAACGCTTCTGCTCAGCCTTTTCGCCCTTCTGCTGGTACCGGCTCTCGCCGTCGCGGAATCCCCGGCTCAGACGCCAACTAGAGCCCTGTCGGCCGACTCCCCAGGGTGCGGCTCCGCCCTGAGCTTCCTCAGCGCGGCGCCCATAAGGTCGGCCACCGCCGATCTCCCGGCGCTCTCGCCATTGGCGGGCGCCGAAGAGAAAGCGGTGAGCTGCTGCACCCTCAAGCGGCTCGCTTGCCAGCGTGGCTGCGCCTGCGGCGTCTTCGAGTTCAATTGCGACCCGGCGACCTGCCAGTCGTCGTGCATCTGCAATATCTGCCCATAGGCTCGATTGGAAAGGGGGGGCCCGGCCGCACGCCCGCGCTCCCCGCAAGACCCTCCCTCACGAATTTCTTCAAATCGCGCACGAGATTTGCACCAAATCGGAGTGGCTCCGGGCCGGTCAGCGCGGTGACGTGCGGCCAATCTCTTTCAACGCAGCTCAACTTTCTAGGAGGTTGTCATGAAGAGAGTCCTGCCGATCCTTTTCAGCATGCTCGTTCTATCGTTCGTTTCCTGGTCAGGAGCATTCGCCGGCACGGAGGCGACGCCGGTCCCCGCGGCTCCCGAAGTCGCCTCCACGGAGCCCGCCGTACCACCCATGGCGGTTTCCCCGCAGGACGGCGCGATTTTCCAGGACGCCGTGAGCGATACCGCCTACAATGTTTGCTGCCAAGGGGCCTTCGCCGTCTGCGCGGGCAACTGCTTCGCCAACGTTTCCAGCTTCACCTGTACGCGCTTGTTCCCGAGCGGGTGCAGGACCGAGTGCTGGTGTGGCTGAACGCTTCCGATGGTTTTGACGGACCGGATCGAACCGTTCAAGGAAGTCCGGACGCCCGGAGCCAAGCACGACAGTATCTTGTGGTAGTCTGCGTTCAGTGCCACAAGATATACCCCTACTGCCCTGCGTCCTGGCCTTCCTTGGGGGAGCCCTCGTGGTCTGGCTGCTGGCCCGCCAGCGGCGTAGCGTGGTGGAGGAGCGGCTGCGGTCGCGCGAGGCCGAGGCGGCGCAGCTCCGGGCACGGCTGACGGAGGTCTCGACCGAGGCCGGCCGGCTGCGCGAGGAGCGGGCCGTCCTCCACACGACTCTCGAGAAGGAGCGCCAGGCCGCGGCCGAGAAGCTGCGCCTTCTCGACGAGGCTCAGGCGCGTCTCTCAGATGCCTTCAAAGCTCTCTCCGCCGAGGCGCTGCGGAACAACAACGCCAGCTTCGTCCACCTCGCCAAGGCCACCCTGGAGACGTTCCAGACGGCGGCCCAGGGGGATCTCGACCGCCGCCAGCAGGCCATCGGCGACCTCGTGCAGCCGCTCCGGGAATCCCTCCAAAAAGTCGACGAGAGGATCCGCGAGATCGAGACCGCCCGCGCCGTGGCCTATTCGAGCCTCACCGATCAACTGAAGACCCTGGCCGGGGCCCAGGCCAGCCTGGAGCGGGAGACGACGCGGCTCGTGGGAGCCCTGCGCAACTCGGGGACGCGAGGCCGCTGGGGGGAGATCCAGCTCCAGCGGGTGGTGGAGATGGCGGGAATGGTGGCCTACTGCGACTTCGCCGTCCAGACCACGGTGACCACCGAGGAGGGCCGGCAACGCCCTGACCTGGTGGTGCGCCTGCCCAACCAGAAGAACATCGTCATCGACGCCAAGGCCCCGCTCGACGCCTATCTCGATGCCCTCGAAGCTCCCGACGAGGAAGCGCGCAAGGCCCGGCTGCGAGACCATGCGCGGCAGATCCGCAGCCATCTCACCAAGCTGGCGGCGAAGAACTACTGGGCCCAGTTCGAGCCCGCACCGGAGCTCGTCGTCCTCTTCCTGCCGGGAGAGACCTTCTTCAGCGCCGCCCTGGAGCAGGACCCGGGCTTGATCGAGCACGGCGTCGAGCAGCGGGTGATCCTCGCGACCCCCACCACCTTGATCGCCCTGCTGCGCGCCGTGGCCTACGGCTGGCGGCAGGCCCAGGTGGAGGAGAACGCCAAGCAGATCAGCGAGCTCGGGAGGACCCTCTACGAGCGCCTGCGCACCTTCGCCGGCCATCTGGCGGGGATGGGAAAGAATCTCGGCCAGAGCGTGGACACCTACAACAAGGCCGTAGGCTCTCTGGAGCTGCGCGTCCTCCCCGCCGCCCGCCGCTTCAAGGAGATGGGAGCCGCCGGCGGCGATGAGATTGAGACCCTGGAGATCGTGGATCGGGTAACGCGGGGGGTGGAGGAGGAGCCGGGCGAGGAGATGGTGGGGGAGGGGGTGTCGTAGGGGAGGAAGACCACGGACAGCCCTGAAGAGTTTTTTCTGTCTGTGGCTGTCCGTGCCGGTCCGTGTCTGTCCGTTCGTGCCGGACTACGATCGCCTGCTGCGGGTCCTCCACCTGGTGGCAGGACCCGAGCTGCTGTTCCATCCGGCCACCCTGCTGCGGGTCCTGGGAGGGGCCCCGCTCAGATATACAGCTCCACCTTCGCCTTCGCCCGCAGCTCCTGGATCCGCGCCTGGATCATCTCCTGGGCCTGCTTCTGCTTGAGCATCATGCCGATGCGGTCCTTGACCTTCTCATAGGGGACCTCGGCCGCGGCCTGGCGTTCCAGGAGCTGGATGATGTGGTAACCGAAGGGGCTCTCCACCACCGGGCTCACCTGGTTGGGCTTCAGGGCCTGGGTGGCTTTCTCGAACGCCGGCGGCGTCTGCCCCGGGGAGACCCAGCCGAGATCGCCGCCGTTGGCCTTGGAGTTGGGATCGTCCGAATTCGCCTGGGCCAGCTTGGCGAAATCCGCGCCGCCTTGGACCTGCTTGAGGAGGTCCTCGGCCTTGGCCTTCGCCTTCTGCTTGTCCGCAGGGGGAGCGTCGGACCGGACCGCCACCATGATGTGGCGCAGGTGCATCCTCTCGGGGGAGTGGATCTTGTCCTTGTTCTTCTCGTAGAAGTCCCGGGTGGCCTGATCGGTGACGTTGACGCTGGGCACCAGCTTGGTCTCGACATATTTCTGGACGGCCATCTGATCCCGGGTCTGCTGGCGCAGCAGCTCCTCGGTGAGCCCGTTCTGCTTGAGGGCCTTCTTGTAGACCTCCTCACTGGGGAACTGGCTCTTGCGCTCCGCCAACTGCCGGTCCACCTCCTGATTGCTGGGCGCGACACCCTGGGCTTTGGCCGCCTGCTGGAGCAGGGTGATGCCGATGAGCTCGTCGAGCACCTGGCGGTAGACCTGCGGCGTGAGGGGGACCGGTTGGCCCCTCTGGGCCATCTGCATCTGGACCACCTGAGCGCCCTTGAGGAGGTCGGCCTTCTTGATCGACTGGCCGTTCACCTTGGCCACGACGTCGGGCATCTTCTCCGGCGGCACCGTGGCGGCAGCGGGCGGGGCGGGCGGCGTGATGCTCAAGGTGGGCGAGACCGCCGGAGGGGTCTGGCCCGGCTGGCCTGGAGCATGGCTGGCGGCCATGCCGGGAGTCGCGCCGGGCGTGGTCTCCCCCTTCTTGTCAGCGGGCTTACACCCGGTCCAGGCGGCGAGCAGGAGGGCGAGCCCCAGACCGAGGATGGTGAGACGGTGGGGCAGAGTCTTCTGGTTCATGTCTGTCTTCCTTGCAGAGCAGGATCGGGCGGGCCACCGCCGGATATGAGCAGCGCAGTGTACCAGAGACGCCGGCCCTGCTGTCACGCTTCACGCCCCGGAGGCAGTGTATTGAGTAGGGGTTCATTCGGGCTCCGGCCGGCTGGGCGATTAGCGTCCGGCTGGAGAGCCCGGCCTCCAAAAGGAGAGTCGCCATGACACGGAAGGGAAGCGGAAGTCTTGCGAGGCTGTGCGGTTGGGGGACGGCTGCCCTGATCATGCTGATGATTCCGGTGCTCTGTCTGGCGGGGAAACCGACGTACCCCAAAACAGTGCAGGCCGATGCGGGCGGGAACTGGTCCGCGACGATCATCGTCACGGGCACGAACAATCCCGATTTCAAGAACAAGCCCCCCGTCAACAGTACCTTGTCGAGCGTGGAGACGATCCATCAGCCGGACGGCTCCTTCCGGATCGAGCTCCGGGGCCGCCTGATCGATCTCACTCAGAACGGCTCCATCACTTTCACCGTGGATCCCGTCGGCGTCATCGTCTTGGGGAAGATCGACATTCTCCATCCTTGAGCGCCGGGCACCAGGGTGGAGTTGGTTTCTCAGCTCCACCCTCGCCGACCCTCTCTACGCCAGCACAGCCGGCAACCCGAGAAACGCACCATACTGACGTGCTGCTGCGACGAAGGCTTTATTTTCGGTTTTCTTGAGCGCCGTGAACGGGAGTAGCGTGATGGCTGCCGATCTCCTCTGCAACGCACGCTTCCAGGTGCCCACGACCTTCCCATCGAGGACCATGATTGGATGGAAGATGCCGCTTCCTGAATTCGCCCGTCTTGCATCCTTTGGATCCAGCACGGCGCTGCGGTCTTTGTAAGCGACTGTATATTCGTCATAGGCCGGCAGCAGGTAAGCGGCAGGAGACGCATCTCCAGCGGTCCGCATTGATGAAGAAAACCAGTAGGTCTGGCCGTCGATCACCTCATAGACGAGGTCTGACTTGACGCTTTCAAGGCCGGCCATGGCATCCGTGGCTGCCAACCCGGACCACCAGGTGAAATCCTGCACCGTCGCCGGGCCGTGGCTGATGAAGTAGCGGCGAGCCAACTCGGCCAGGGCTTCTTCACGATCCAGGCGTCTGGCGTCGGGTATCCATTCATCGAGCAAGACAAAGGTTTGCTGCTTGCCTTCCCGGGCTCCAAAACAGAGGAGCCCCTCCTGCGCCAGCCGCCACAGGATGTGGAGGCCGCGTTGGCCCGCCGCCGAAATGCCGGCCGCTTCCAACGCCTCATACATCGCTTTTCGGGAGAGTTGCCGGCCGCCTTGCAGCTCCTTCACGAAGACGTCCCGACTGCGGGCCAGGGCGGCATTGTCCAATTCAAACTCTTGCTGAAGGCGGCGGGTACTGGCCGCAACGACGCGCGGCGTCATCAGCTCGAGCATCCACCGTACGTCGGCAGCGGCCACGAAGTGGAGCGTCCCGCGCATCGGCCAGGTGCGGACGAGGGTTCGATTGACAAGAGCCTTCTCTACCTCGTCCTCGACGGCATTCCGCATTCGGAGCCCGACGGCCCAGAGCGCGCCCAGAAAGTCCTGGGCCTGGACAGCGCCCAACCATCCCACCACGTCGGCTGGACTTTCAAACGGGGTGCCGGCAATGCGTTGGTTGATGAGTCGTTGGCCGGCGATCTTCACGGCTCGTTCAGGACGTCCAGAAGCTTCGGATCTGTGACCAGTCGGGGCTCCATCTCAAGAAGTCCTTCCGAAGAACGCTCTGGAGGAGCGAGTGTTAAGGAGGATGAGAAGGGCGGCCGCAAAGGGGACCCCGACCCATGCCCGCGGCTCGATCCCGAGGATCGCGTTGGCGAGATCGCCCAGCAGACTGACGGTGAGCAGCGTAATTCCGAGCAGATACCCGAACCGTCGCCCCCGCCAGAGCCCGACTGAAGCTGCAGTACAGGCTGTGGACACAACGCCCATCAGGACGGGACCCCAGATCCCCATGACCTGGAACTGCTCACGAGCCCGGGGATTGAGCTGCCACATCGGTTCGAGGACGCCGCCGGGAAAGAGCAGAGCGACAAGGGACGTGGCGCTGATTACCGCGCCCAGCGCGAAGAAGACGCTCAACCCGGTCACGATGGGAGGGTGGGCTTGATGGCGTCCCAAGAGTATTTATCCCTGGGGAAGCATACCAGAGGCGAGGCAGCCTGCCCAGATGGGCGGACGGTTCTCGTCAACGGCCTCGTTCCCATCGTCTATACTCAGCGAGCCGGCTCCCGGTAAGATTCCGGGCGTCGTGTCTCTGAAAGGAGAGCTGCCCGCATGGCCGTCAAGGACCCGGAACTGACTCTGCTGACCGCGGAGAAGCCCGCCGCCGACTCAGCTTCCCAGGAGTCGGTCTACAAGGAGGACGTCCTCGCGACCATGACCGAGGCGCGGGAGCGTTGGGAGAAGGCCCGGACGAAGTCCGAGGGGCAGGTGCCGTTCTGGAAGCAGGACTTCACCACGGTGTCCGGCATGGAAGTGCCCCGTCTGGTCACCGCCGAGCAGGTGGCGGGGATCGATCCGGTCCGGGACATCGGCATCCCCGGCGAGTATCCTTACACCCGAGGCGTTCACCCCACGGGCTACCGGGGCAAGCTGTGGACCATGCGCCAGTTCGCGGGCTTCGGCACGGCCGCGGACACCAACCAGCGCTTCAAGTACCTCCTCTCCCAGGGGCAGACCGGCCTCTCGGTCGCCTTCCATCTCCCCACGCTCTATGGCTACGACTCGGACCACCCCATGTCCAAGGGCGAGGTGGGGAAGTGCGGGGTCACGGTGGACACCCTGGCGGACATGGAGATCCTCTTCGACGGCATCCCCCTGGGCGAGGTCACCACCTCGATGACCATCAACTCGACGGCGCCCATCCTCTTCGCCATGTACCTGGCGGTGGCGGAGAAGCAGGGGGTGAACGTCGAGCGGCAGGTCTCGGGAACGCTGCAGAACGACATCCTCAAGGAGTACATCGCGCAGAAGGAGTACATCTTCCCGCCGCGGCCGTCGATGCGGCTGATCACCGACCAGTTCGCCTTCGCGGCCAAGCACGTGCCGCGCTGGAACACCATCTCGATCTCGGGCTATCACATCCGGGAGGCGGGCTCGACAGCGCTCCAGGAGCTGGCGTTCACCCTGCGCGACGGCATGGAGTACGTGCAGTACGGCATCGACGCCGGCCTGGACGTGGACGAGTTCGCGCCGCGGCTGTCGTTCTTCTTCAACAGCCACAACGACTTCTTCGAGGAGATCGCCAAGTTCCGCGCCGCCCGGCAGATCTGGGCCAAGGTGATGCGCGAGCGCTATGGCGCGAAGAACCCCCGCTCCTGGATGCTGCGCTTCCACACCCAGACGGCCGGCTGCTCGCTGACGGCCCAGCAGCCCATCAACAACGTGGTACGGACGACGATCCAGGCGCTCGCGGCCGTGCTGGGCGGCACCCAGTCGCTCCACACCAACGCGCTCGACGAGACGCTCGCCCTGCCCACCGAGGCCAACGCCCGCACGGCTTTGCGGACGCAGCAGATCATCGCCCACGAGTCGGGGGTCATCAACACGGTCGATCCCCTGGGCGGCTCGTGGTTCGTGGAGGACCTGACCCGGCGCATGGAGGACGGCGCCTTCGACTACTTCCGCCGCATCGACGACTACGGCGGCATGGTGGAGGCCATCGAGGCCGGGTTCCCGCAGCGGGAGATCATGGACGCCGCCTTCGCCTACCAGCGGTCCTTCGAGGAGAAGGAGAAGCTCATCGTGGGGGTCAGCGCCTTCCAGGTCACGGACGAGGAGCCGATCGAGATCCTCTACATTCCGGACGATCTGGCGGAGCGGCAGGTGGGATTCATCAATGAGGTCAAGGCGCGGCGCGACGCCGGCGCGGTCGCGCGCACGCTCGACGCCCTCAAGCAGGGAGCGGCGGGGAGCGCGAACACCATGCCCCTGATCCTCGACTGCGTGAAGGCCTATTGCACGGTGGGCGAGGTCAGCGACGCCCTGCGCGACGTGTTCAGCACCTACGAGGAGCCGGCAGTCTTCTAAATCATGGCAGTCAAGGCAGCCACGGTACGCGACCTCCTTCTCTACATGCTTTGGGCGGACCGCCTGATGCTGGCGGCTGTCCGCAAGGTGCCGGTCGCGGACCTCAACCGCGACGCCGGGGTCAGCTTCGGCTCGCTGTTGGGGACCATGTCCCACATGCTGGCCTCGCAGCGGCTGTGGCTCTCCCGTTTCCTGGGCGATCCGCTCGGGAGCGTCCCCACGCTCGACGAGACCCCGGACCTCCCCTCCTGGATCGCCGTCTGGGAGGAGACGGCCTCGCACCTCGAGGCCTTCGTGGCCGGCCTTTCCGACGACCAGCTCGCCTCGCCCCTGACCTGGAATTCCATCCCGGACGGCGAGGAGCACACGCTGCCGCTCTGGCAGCCGGCGGTCCATCTGGTGAACCACACCACCTATCATCGCGGCCAGGTGGTCTCCCTGCTGCGCCAGATGGGGTATGAGCCGCCGGCGACCGATCTCGTGAAGTTCTTCCTGCGCTGATACAATCCCGCCCATGAGTGAAAGAAGGGCTCGCATCCTCATCGCCAAACCGGGCCTGGACGGCCATGACCGGGGGGCGAAGATCGTGGCGCGGGCGTTGCGCGACGCGGGTTACGAGGTCATCTACACGGGGCTGCGGCAGACGCCCGAGCAGATCGCCGCCGCCGCCGTCCAGGAGGACGTGGACGCGGTGGGGCTCTCGATCCTCTCCGGCGCCCACAATGCCCTGCTGCCCGAGGTCACCCGCCTGTTGCGGGAACAGGGGGCCGAGGACGTGCTGGTGTTCGCGGGCGGCATCATCCCCGAGCAGGACATCGAGACGCTCAAGACCGCCGGCATCGACAAGATCTTCCTGCCGGGGACCTCCACCCGGTCCATCGTGGAGTACCTCGAGACCCGGCTCGCCGCGGCCTGAGGTGTCCTAACCCACGCGGCTGGAACGGTTTGACGGCCCGGCCCCGGGGTGCTACGGTACGCGGAGCCAAAGATGGAGGAGGGGAATGAAGAGAAGGATCCTGTTGGCGGACGACAGCGTCACGATTCAGAAGGTCATCGAGCTGACGTTCATGGACGAGGACTTCGAGGTCCGCGCCGTGAGCAACGGTGACGAGGCGCTGGCCCTGCTCCCGGAGGTCAAGCCCGAGTTCGTCATCGCCGACGTGCACATGCCCGGCGCCAACGGCTACGAGGTCTGCCGGCGCGCCAAGCAGCTCCGCTCCGACGTCCCCGTGCTCCTGCTGGTGGGCACGTTCGAGCCATTCGACGAGAACGAGGCGCGCAGTGCCGGCGCCGACTCTTTCCTGAAAAAGCCGTTCGACTCCCAGGAGCTGTTGCAGCGGGTCCAGGAACTGCTGGCGTCCAAGTTGCCCACGCCGGCGCCCGCGGCCGTGCCGCCGCCGCTTCCCGAGCTGCCGACGCTGGACTTCCCGCCGGTCTCCGGTCCGGCGGCGCCGGCCGCTGCCGCGTTCGCGCCCGAGCCCTCGTGGGGGAGCTTCGACCTGGAGCCTGAGCCTCCGGCGTTCGCGCCGGCCCCGCCGCCCCTGCCCCCCGAGCCGTTCGCGGCTCCCGAGCCGTTCGATCGCGAGCCGGCTTTCACGCTGGAGCCGGACCCCACCTATCCAGGTGGAGGCCGAGCCGGTCTTCGAGCTGGAGGAGAGCGCCACCCCCTTGGCGGCTGGGGGGGACGTCTTCGGCGCTCCCGCCGAGCTGTCGTTCGACGAGCCGCAGGATCCCTATCTGCCCGCGGAGCCCGCCCCGGCTCCGGTGGCCCCGGCGACTCCCGGCTTCGACTGGTCGGCCTCCGCGCCAGAGCCGCTCCAGGCCTGGTCGGCTCCCCCGCCGGAGCTGGAGCCCGAGCCCATGCCCTGGGCGCCGCAGCCCGAGGTGGCTCCTGCCGCGGCGCCGGTCGCCGCGCCTGCCGGGACCACCAACGGCGGCGGCCTCTCCGACGAGGACGTGGACCGCATCGCCCGCCGGGTGGTGGAGCTTTTGGGAGACAAGCCGGTACGGGACGTGGCCTGGGAGGTCATCCCGGACATGTGCGAGGTGATCATCCGCGATCGCCTGCGTGAGCTCGAGGCCCAGATCGAGTAGCGCTTGCCTCTGGCCGGCCCGAAGGTGAAGGGGGGCGATGGTGGAGGACTTCGAGCGCTACGTGGCGAGGCTTGAGGCGCGACGGGAGCGTGGCGGCCTCGCGGCCCGGTGGAGAACCTGGTGATCCTGCCGCGCGTGGAGTCCACCAACGCGCTCGCCCGCGCCATCGTCACCGAGTATCAGAACGAGGCGCAGACGCTCCATCCGCTGCTGATCACGGCCCTGGAGCAGACCGGCGGCCGGGGCCGGCAGGGGCGGAGCTGGTCGAGCCCGGCGGGCATGGGGGTGTATGCCACGCGCATCGTCCAGGTGGACGACCCTGGCCAGATCCAGATCCTCCCCCTGCTGGTGGGCGTGGGCCTCTGCCGCGCCCTCGCCGCTCATCTGCCCGTTCCGTGCCGGCTCAAGTGGCCCAACGACCTGGTGGTGGAGGTAGGAGGGGAGCGCCGGAAGATCGGCGGCGTGCTCATCGAGGCCGCGGTCCGGCCGGGCGAGGTCACCCTGGCTCTCGTGGGCTTCGGCGTCAACTTCCGCCACGGTGCGGGCGACCTGCCGGAGACCGGCACCTCGGTCCGGCTACAGGGAGGGGAGACGGGGAGCCTCGCGGACTTCACCTGGGACCTGGTGGAAGGATTGGAGGCCGAGCTCGCCCATCTCGGCGACGCTGACTATGCCGGCAAGGCCGTGGAGAGCTACCGCGCCCTGTCGCTCCATCAACGGGGGGAGTGGGATCGTCTCCCGCGCCGGGGAGACCGTGACCGAGGGGACGTTCGTGGGCTTCGACGAGCTCGGCCGCCTGCTCCTCGAGAGCGGCGGCCGGGTGGTGCCCGTGGCGTCCGGAGAGGTGATCGAGGGATGAAGAAGAGCGGCGGCGGGACTGGAGCTCTCGTCCTGGTGGACGTGGGCAACACCAACACGGTGATCGGCGTCTACCGCGGTGACGAGCTGGTGGAGAGCTTCCGGCTGTCGACCGACACGGAGCGCACGGCGGACGAATACGGCTCCCTGCTCCTCCCCCTGTTCAACCTGCGGGGGATCGACCCGGTCTCGGCCGAGGCGGTGGTCATCTCCTCGGTCGTGCCGCCCCTCCACCTGACCCTCGAGCGTATGGCCGAGCGCTATTTCGGCAGGAAGCCGCTGTTCATCGAGCCGGGGGTGCGCACCGGTATGCCCATCCGCTACGACAATCCCGCCGAGGTGGGAGCGGACCGCATCGTCAACGCCGTGGCGGCCCGCGAGCGCTACGGCTCGCCCGTGATCGTGGTCGACTTCGGCACCGCCACCACTTTCGACGTGGTCAACGCGGCCGGGGAGTACGTGGGAGGGATCATCACGCCCGGCATTACCATCTCGGCCGAGGCCCTCTTCGCCCATGCCTCGCGCCTCTACCGGGTGGACGTGCGCAAGCCCACGGAGCTGGTGGGCAAGAACACCGCCGCCGCCATGCAGGCCGGCATCTACTACGGCTACATCGGCCTGGTGGACGGCATCCTCGAGCGGCTCCACGCCGAGATCCCGGGCGTCAAGAGCGTGGTGGCCACCGGCGGCCAGGCCCCGCTCATCGCCTCGGGCTCGAAGTACATCCGCGAGGTGGACCCCGACCTGACTCTCGCGGGCTTGAAGCTCATCTATGAGCGCAACCGCTGAGGCCCAAAGAGACCCGGACCACGCCTACTTCCAGGCCGTCGAAGAGATCTTCGTGGAACTGCGGGGGTCGCCTCTCCTGCTGTCGCCCGCGGACTGGCAGGTGGCCCGGCGCTGGCACCAGGAGGGGGTCCCGCTCGAGCTCGTGCGGCGGACGCTTCAGGAGGTCTTCGCCAAGCGCAAGGAGCGGGGCGCCAAGGGGAGGATCTCCAGCCTGCGCTACTGCGCTCCCGCGGTCGAGGCGGCCTGGGCCGAGCTGCGGGACCTCATGGCTCCCGGCGATCGCGCCGCGGCTCCGGCTTTCGAGGTGACGCCCCGCCTCGCCGCTTTGGCGGCTGCCCTCCCTCCCTCCCTCCCCGGTCGTGAGGCCCTGGCCGCCCGTCTCATCGCCTTGGCCGGCGCTCCCCAGGAGGTGGAGGACCGCCTCGCCGCTCTCGATCGCGAGATGCTCGACGCTGCCACGGAGGGTCTGGACGCGGAGAGCCAGGGAGAGATCGCCGCGGCCGTGGAGAAGACCCTGACCCTGCTCGGCGGGAGGTTGCCGGCCGACGAGCTGGAAAGCTCCCGCGACCGCCTGGCCCGCCAGGCCCTGCGCCGCCGGTTCGGGTTGCCGGTGCTGTCGCTGTTCTCGCCCGAGGCGGAGCCGCCTGGGGCGGAGCCCTAGACCCGCCTCTCCGTACCGGCCACCTCGACGGCGCGGGCCAATGCTCCTTCGAAGTAGAGGGGCTCCAGCCCGGAAGCCCAATAGGTCAGGGTGTCGCGGCTCGACTGCGAGGTCTCCTGCCCGGTGCTCAGGACTCTTCCCACACCCGTGAGAGGGTGGAATTCGATCCACCCGCGCCACGTCCCATCCGCCCTCGACTCCCCGTAAGTCCTTGGCAGGTAAAGGGCACCATCGGCGTCCTCGACTCGCACCGCGTGCTCGTGGATCAGCTCGGCCATGGGATTGACCTCCTTTCCGGCAATTTAGCGAAGCGGAAAGTTGAGCGATGGGAGAGAGATTTTCCGTTTTTATAGGATATGGACATCCGAACCGCTCCCATGCTCCTTCCGGCCGCGGCGTTCGCGGCCGGCTCCCTGCTCGCCTTTCAAGTCTCATACCTGCCGGTACCGCTACTGGCGGTCCTGGCCCTGCTGGCTTTCGCCCTGCGGCGGCGGGCCGGCGTCTGCCTGGGCTTCCTGAGCTTGGGCCTCCTCGTCGCCGTCCTGTGTCTCGGCCTCCCCGCGGACCCGGCCGCGGGTCTCCACCGGGAGAGCCCGGTCGAGGCCGTGGTCCGGGTGACCGGTCACTGGTCTCCCGACGATGAAGGCTGGTCTGCTCCCGCCCGTATCCTCAGGCTGCGCCAGGGGGATCGGGTCTGGGCCCCGCCGCTGGAGATCGTAGTCCATCTCCCGGACCCGGAAGAGCCACCACCATCCTTCGGGTCCCACCTCCGCATCCAGGGCTATCTCAGCCGATCGCCGGGGTTCGCCAATCGCATCCCGGTACCTCCGGGGCCGTGGCGATTGCGGGTCAAGAGCCGCCAGCTCCTCGACGTCGAGAGCCCTCCCGGTTGGGTGGCTGACCTCTCCAGTGCTCTCCGCCGCCGGGTGGAGGAGGCCTATCGGGCCGCGGGACCCGAGAGCGAGAGCGAGCGGCAAGGGAAGGCTCTGGCCCGGGCTCTGGTGCTGGGCGACGCCCGCGGTCTGCCCCTGGAGTGGAAGCGGGGGCTGCGGCTGACGGGGGTCTACCATCTCCTCTCCGTCTCCGGCGTGCACGTGGCCCTGATGGCCGGGGCGGTCTGGCTGCTCGGCGGCTGTCTCCCCCGGCGGCTCCGCCTGCTGCTGACGCTCGCCGCCATCACCCTCTACGTGATGCTGGTCGGCCCCATGCCGGCGTTGCTGCGCTCGGCCGTCATGGGGTGGCTGGCCGTGCTGGCCCTCCTCGCCGAGCGACCGCCGGCCGCCACGAACGCCCTGGGCTGGGCCGTGATCCTGCTGGTGCTCGACCAGCCCGACGTGGTGACCTCGCCCGCCTTCCAGCTCACGGTGGCGGCCACGGCCGGTCTGCTGCTGATCGCGCCGCACCTCGCCGTGCGCTGGCGGAGCCGTTTCCTTCCCGGCTGGCTCACGGCGTCGCTGGCCGCCAGCGCCGGGGCCCAGCTTGCCACGCTCCCCTGGGCCCTGCCGCGTTTCTACCTACTCTCGCCGTTCGCGTTGCTGCTCAACCTGCCGGCGGTGCCGTGGACGGGTCTGGCCTTGGGAGCCTCGCTCGTCTGGACGCTGACCGCCCTCGTCTCGCCTGCGCTGGCCGCGCATCTGCTCCCGGTCCTCGATCATCTGGCGGCGCCTTTCTCCTGGCCTTCGCGTACGCCTCCCGAGATCTGGCTCCCCCTGCCGGCTGCTATCCCGATCTGGGGCGCCTGGCTGCTCGCCGCCGGTCTCGGGCTGGCTCTCCTCCTGCCGCCACGGCACCGGATCTTGCGCCTCCTCGCCTTGGCCGGAGCCGCCGGGCTGTGGATGACCTGCTCAGGGACCGGAGTCTCCCGCCACGGCCCCGAGCTGGCGATGCTCGACGTGGGGCAGGGCGACTCCATCCTGCTGCGCGACGGCGATCAAGCCATCCTGGTGGACGGGGGAGGGTGGGACGGCGGTGACCTGGGCGGCCGGGTCCTCCTGCCGGCCCTGCTGGGCGAGGGCGTCCATCGACTTCATGCCCTGGTGATGACGCACCCTGATCGCGACCACTGTGGCGGTCTGGTGGATATCGCCGCCTATCTCCCGGTGGACGAGGTGTGGACCGCTCCGGGTTGGGAGCCCACAGGCTGCGCCGGTCGGCTTCTCTCCGTCCCCGGCGTGCGGCACCGGTTCCTCACGCGGGGCCAACATCTCGGCCTGGGACGCTGGAGATTGACCATTCTCCATCCGGAGGCGGACGGCCGCCGTGCCACCAATGAGCGGTCGCTCGTTCTCCTCGCCACGGTCCGCTGCCGGCGGGTCCTGCTCACGGGTGACATCGAGAGCGGCTCCGAGCACGAGCTTGCGGACTGCTGTGGGCAAGACCTGCGGGCAGACGTCCTCAAGGTGGCCCACCACGGCAGCCGCACCTCCTCGACTCCCACCTTCCTCGACGCCGTCACGCCCCGCCTGGCCCTGATCTCGGCCGGCGTGCGCAACCTCTATCACCACCCCTCGCCCGAGGTGGTGGAAAGGCTGGAGGAGGGGAGGGCCCGCATCCTGCGCACGGACCGGAGCGGGGAGATCCTGCTCCGCTTCGGGAGGGACGGGCGGATTCGCATCGCGACGCCGGGGGCTCCGAAATGAGCGGGGCAAGGCGTAATTTCGCGAGCCGGGCAGGAGAGGTCATCAACCTGCTGGACAAGAGAGGTGGGCGGCTCGTGCTGGCCCGCCTGGACAGCGGTTTCCTTGCCCACGTTGCCCGCCGTTCTTCGGGTGGACCAGCTCCCGTGGCCTTCGAGGACGTGGCGAGCGGTCTGCTGCGGGTGGTGCATCGCGAGGTAGTGATCCGGTTCCAGCCCCCGGTCCCCGAGCGGCGTCGGCGCGCCATCCTGGGGTGGTTTGGCTTTGCAGTCCGCCGCAGGAATGCCTTCATCCCCGATCAGGTGGTCGTCTGCCATCCGGGAGGGAAGTACGTGGGCGAGGAGCTGATCGAGGTCTCCAACCTCCTGACCGCGCTTGACGAGATCGCTCTGGCGACTCCCAACTTCGTCTCCCAGTACAGGCGTCAGATCCCACCCTCCATCCGGCCCCAGGAATGGCATCTGGGGAGCACCGGGCTCGACGTCCTCGGAGGCTTGGAAAGTCACGACGGGCGCGAGCGGGATCGTCGTCGCCGTCCTCGACGACGGCGTCGACGTGGACCATCCGAACCTCAGCGGCGAACGTCTGGAGGAATCCCGATCCAGCGGCCCGGGATCAGATCGGCCGGGACTTCTTTCTTCCCGAGGACCACCCGGACCACTTCAATCCGCGGCCCAAGCGTTTCCAGTTTCCCTTCGACCGCGCGCGGGGGAACGACATCCACGGCACGGCCTGTGCCGGGCTCGTGGCTGCCGCAGGCGTCGGAGGAGGAGCGATCGGGGTCGCGCCCGGATCCAGGCTCCTCCCGGTCAAGATCTTTCATGGGGATCATCTGGCTCCGGATGAACGGGTCGCGGACGCCATCCGCTATGCTGCGCACCACGCGGACATCCTCTCCTGCTCATGGACAGGGGGTGGTCCCGATGTGCAGAAGGCCCTGGAAGATGCGGGTAAGGGGCGCCAGGGCCGGGGCTCAGCCGTTTTTTGCGGGGCTGGCAACGAGTTTGGTGACGCCGTCGTGTTTCCCGCCCGGGATCCCCATGCGATTGCGGTAGGGGCCGTGACCGACCGGGGACAGAGGGCGGAGTATTCGAGCATCGGTCCCGAGATCGCCTTCGTGGCCCCCTCCAGCGGCGGCGTACGTTCGATCTTCACGACCGACGTCTCTCTGCCGAGCCGAGGCTTCAACCTGGATGGCTTACACACGAACGACTTCGGCGGCACTTCGGCTGCGGCGCCGATCGCCGCCGGAGTGGGTGCGCTGGTCCTCTCGGTGCATCCCGACCTCAGCAGGGAGGAGCTCAAGGACCTGCTGAAGGCGACGACAGACAAAATCGGCGGGGGTTACGACGCACAGAGTCGCAGCAACGAATTCGGGTTCGGGCGAATCAACGCGGGAAGGGCGGTACAGGAAGCCCTGAAGCTGGCGAAGAAGTAGAGCGTCAGAGGGCGGAGAGGCGCTGATAGCGGCTCAGGGTATTGGCCCAGACCGCCTTGGCGATCCCTTCGCCCTCGATGCTCCGTACGAGGTCGGGGAGGTAGCTCCCGGCAGTATCGAGCGGCTTGAACACGGCCTGCTCGCGGACGAACTCGTTGCGGCGGAGAAGCTGCAGACTGTGGTCGGCCGCGAAGCGGTTCAGGGCTTCGCCGTCGGGTGCGGCTATGAAGCGGACCGAGATCTCGCCGGTGGGGTAGTGGGGCTCCCCCGCCTCGTCGATGAGGACGGGCTGCACACTTCCCGCCCTCCCCAGAATCTCCTGAGCCTGACGCCAGGCAGACCTGGAGGGCGCCGGAGTCGCGGTCAAAGACAGGAGGAGGGCATCGCTCCCCTCTATCCCCTCCAGAGGTTGCAGGCGGCCCAGCGACGCCAAGCGCCGGGAGGCCCCAGCCTGGGCTTGGGGATCGACCCGGACGACGAACAGGTGGTCGCTGGGAGACTGTTCCATGAGCTGGAGGATAGCACACCCCTCGCACACTACACTGTACCCTATGCCCCCCATGGAGCCCGTCCTCGCCATCGTCGGTCCCACGGCCACGGGCAAGAGCGCGCTGGCGATGGCGCTCGCGGGCATCCTGGGCGGGGAGATCGTCAACGCCGACGCTCTTCAGGTCTATCGCGGGTTCGACGTCGGCACGGCCAAGCCCAGACCCGAGGAGCGGGCGCGGGTGCCGCACCACCTGATCGACGTCCTGGAGCCCCATGAGCGCTACTCGGCCGGGGAGTTCGCCCGCCGGGCCCGGGAGGTCCTCGCGGACGTCCAGGGGCGGGGGCGGGTGCCCATCGTGGTGGGCGGCAGCGGCCTCTATCTCCGGGCCCTGTTCGACGGCATCAGCCCGGTACCGCCTGGCGATCCCGAGGTCCGGCTAGAGCTGCGGGCACGGCTGGAGAGCGAGGGGCTGGCGCCGCTCCAGGAGGAGCTGCGGCGGCTCGATCCAGTCACGGCACAGCGGCTTGGGAGAGGCGACACCCAGCGGGTGCTGCGGGCTCTGGAGGTCGTTCTGGCCTCGGGCCGTCCCCTCTCCGCATGGATCGGGGAGCAACCCTTTGGGACTCAGGGCATTGCGGCTATTCGTGTCGGATTGACGCTCCCGCGCAGCATCTTATACGATCAAATCGCAGGCCGAGTGGTTCGGATGCTGGAAGCGGGCTGGTTGGAGGAGGTGAAGGAGCTCTTGAGCCGGGGACTCTCTCCCACTCTTCCCGCATTCCAGGCGATCGGATATCGTCAGCTCGTCCGCCATCTGGAGGGGGAGGGGACTCTCGAGACGGCGGTCGCTGACATAGTTAGAGAGACGCGGCGTTTCGCCAAGCGGCAGGAGACCTGGTTTCGGAAGGAGCCGGAGGTTACCTGGTTTTCCGCCCAGGATCTTGAACGGCAGATTCCGGGAGTACTTGAACATGCCAAGCACAGGGGTCTCGGGAGGGCGTATGGCTAAGCACAACATCAACATTCAGGATGGCTATCTTTTCCAGAGCCTGAAGGAAGGGCAGACGATGTATCTGGAGCTTGTGACGGGCCGCCATCTCCTGGGGCGCCTGAAGCGCTTCGACCGGTTCGCTGTGGTGCTCGAGAGCGAAGGCAAGGAAATCCTCATCTACAAGCATGCCATCGCCACCATCGCTGCGGCGCCCCACGCTTCCTGAGGTCCGGCGCCATGGCTGCCGGACCGTCGCGGCTCTCCTTCTGCTGGCCGTCCTGCTGGCGGCGGGGGCCGCTTGCACATCTGCGCCTCCACCGCCGCCCGCCCGGGAGCCTGTCCCGGGCCCGGAGCCGCTCGCGCTCGCTCCGGCCGACCGGCCGTACCTGATCGATCCCTTCGAGGGCTATTCGCGCGCCGTGGACCAGGACCGGCGCGAAGACCTTCAGGCTGCCTGGCGCGACCTCCTGCAGCGGGGGGAGACGGAAGCCGCCTCGCGCTTCGCCGGCGAGATGCTGGCCGCGGATCCCCAATTCTTGCCGGCCCAGGTCCTCGCCGCCCAGGTGGAATTCGCGGCCGGCGACGATCGCGCCGTGCTCGCCCGGCTGTTGCCCGTGGGCGACGCCCTGCCCACCTACACGGCGAGCCAGCTCCTGCTGGGGCGGGCCACCGAGCACCTGGGGGACATCCCGCTGGCCTATGCGGCCTTCCGCGCCATAGCGGCCCGCAGCCCCCTGGCCCTGAAGCGGGCCAACGAGCTTCACTCCCGGGCCCTGGAGATCGTCGGCAACCGGCTGGACGAGGCCCTGCGCGCCGGTGATCCGCCCGCGGCAGACAAGCAGCTCGAGCTGCTGCGGGTCTGGGCCCCATCCGAGACGCTCACTTTCGAGGCGGCCCGCAAGGTGGCCGTAGCGCGCGGCGATCGGACCGCCGAGCTCGCCGCCGTCAAGGATCTCGTCTCCCGCCGCCCGGGCGACCAGCCGCTGCTCGAGCGCCGGGCCGAGCTCGAGCTGCAGGTGGGGGACCCGAGCGCCGGCCTGAAGATCGTCCAGGACCTCGCCGCCCGCCATCCCGACGATCCGGCCCTGAAGGAGAAGCTGGAGTCCGCCAAGTTCCGCTGGCGCCTCTCCCAGCTCCCTCGGGATGTCCAGGGGGTGGCGGCCGGCTCCGATCTCAGCCGCGGCGACTTCGCCCTCCTCCTCTTCTGGCTGGTGCCGGAGGTGCGCAACAGCCGGCCCACGGCCGGGCGCATCGCCACCGACGTCCTCGACAACCCTCACCAGGAGGAGATCGTCCGCGTCGTCAACCTAGGGATTGATGGACGTCGAGCCCACCCTGCACCGCTTCTCGCCCGCATCGTCGGTCCGCCGCGGTCCGGCCTTGCGGGCGGTCCTGCGCATGCTGGCACGTTTCGGTGCGGGCTCCTGCGCCGGCCCGGGGGGCGGCAGCGGCAGCGTCTGCGATGCCGCTGCGGCGTGCGGCCTCATCGCCCCCGAGGCGGACTGCCAGTCTGCGGCGCCCCTCGCCGGCTCCGAGGCGGTGGAGATCCTCCGGCGCAGCATCGAGCTCCTGGGCGGCTCATGACCTTCACCGTCCCCAATCTGCTCACCCTCCTGCGCATGGGGCTGGTGCCCCTGTTCGTCATCGCGCTGGCCAATGGGGATGCGAAGAAGGCGCTCCTCATCTTCCTCGTGGCCGGTGCCACCGACGCCCTCGACGGCTTCATCGCCCGCTTCTGGCGCCAGCAGTCGCCGCTCGGGGCCTACCTCGACCCAATCGCCGACAAGCTGCTGCTCACCAGCGCCTACGTGGTGCTCTCCATCCCCGGCGTCACCCACGCGGCTCCCATCCCCTTGTGGGTGACGATCCTGGTGATCGGCCGTGACGTGCTCATCGTCGCCATCGCCCTGGTGTTTTATCTGGCGGCGGGGATCCGCCGGTTCACCCCCTCAGTGCTGAGCAAGGTCAACACCGTCTTTCAAGTGGTGGCGGTCCTCCTCGTCCTCCTCTCGGCGACCCTTCCCGAGCAGCACTGGCTCGAGGTGGCATCCCTCACGTCCGTCTATCTGGTGGCCGCCCTCACCCTGGCCTCGGGGCTCGACTACATCGTCAAGGCGAGCCGGATCGAGGGGAAGAAGTAGAGCCCTCATCTGAGAAGAGGGTGGGGGTGATGAGGGCTCCGATTCTGGTAACATCCCGGAAGGTGACCTGACCACCGACTCAACCGCGATGTCCGACTTCGTCCATCTCCATCTCCACAGCCAGTTCAGCCTCCTCGACGGGGCCAACCGTCTCGACGACGTGATCCGGGCCGCGGTCGAGGCGGGCATGCCGGCCCTGGCCCTGACCGACCATGGCAACATGTTCGGGGCCATCGAGTTCTACAACAAGGCCCGGGCCGCCGGAATCAAGCCGATCGTGGGCATGGAGGCCTACATGGCCCAGGGAAGCCGGCTGGACCGGGCTCCAGGGCGCGGCAGCAGCAACCATCTCGTGCTCCTGGCCAGGAACGAGACCGGCTACCGGAACCTCTTGAAGCTCACCTCCAGCTCCTTCCTCGAGGGCTTCTACTACAAGCCCCGCATCGACAAGGAGCTGCTGCGCCAGCACAGCGAAGGGCTGATCGGCCTCTCCGCCTGCCTCAAGGGCGAGATCAACGAGCTGATCGTCGCGACCAGGGAGAGGGAAGCGGAGGCCACGGCGCGGGAGTTCCTGGAGATCTTCGGCGAAGGGAATTTCTATCTGGAGATGCAGGACCACGGGATTCCCGAGCAGCGGCTGGCCAACGAGGTCCTGCGCCGCATCTCGCAGCGCACGGGAATCCCTCTGGTGGTCTCCAACGATTGCCACTACCTGAGGAAGGACGACGCCTTCGCCCACGACGTCCTGCTCTGCATCGGCACTCAGAAGGCGCTCTCCGACACCGACCGGCTGCGCTACGCCTCGGAGAACTTCTACCTGAAGTCCGTGGAGGAGATGCACCAGCTCTTCCCCCACGACCCTCAGGCGCTGGAGAACACCCTCGCCATTGCCGAGCAATGCAACCTGGTGATCCCCACCGGCTCCTTCCACCTGCCCGAGTTCCCGGTGCCCGCGGGCTACACCTTCCAGAGCTACTTCGAGAAGGTGGCTCGCGAGGGGCTGGAGGAGCGTCTCGTCGAGCTGCGCCGGCGCCGCGCCCAGGGACTGGTACGCCACGAGGACGAGCCCTACCGCCAGCGCCTGGAATACGAGATCCAGGTGATCGAGAAGATGGGCTTCCCCGGCTACTTCCTGGTGGTCTGGGACTTCATCCGCCACGCCCGGGAGCACGACATCCCGGTGGGACCGGGCCGCGGCTCGGCGGCCGGATCGGTGGTGGCCTACGCCCTGCGCATCACCGACATCGATCCGTTGCAGTACGACCTGCTGTTCGAGCGCTTCCTGAACCCCGACCGCATCAGCATGCCCGACATCGACATCGACTTCTGCATGCGGCGCCGGGGCGAGGTCATCCATTACGTGGGCGAGAAGTACGGCCGCGACCGCGTGGCCCAGATCATCACCTTCGGGACTCTGGCCGCCAAGGCCGTGATCCGCGACGTCGGCCGGGTGATGGGCGTCCCCTACGCCAAGGTGGATCGCATCGCCAAGCTCATCCCCGACATGACCAAGTCGCTGGCCGCGGTGGCCAAGGAGGAGCCGCTGGCCTCCGAGATCGCCAAGGACCCCGAGGTCAAGCAGATCGTCGAGGTGGGATCGCGCCTGGAGGGGCTCACCCGCCACGCCTCCGTGCACGCTGCGGGCGTCGTCATCACCCCACGCCCTCTCGACGATCTCGTCCCCCTCTACAAGGTCACCAAGGGGGATGAAGAGCAGGTCATGACCCAGTGGGACATGAACGTCATCGAGAGCCTCGGGCTCCTGAAGATGGACTTCCTGGGTCTGCGCACCTTGACCGTCATCGATGACGCGGTGAAGATCCTCCGCCACCAGGGGATCGACCTCGACCTGGAGGAGATCCCCCTCGACGATCCCGAGACCTTCCGCATCTTCTCCGAAGGGCGCACCAGCGGCATCTTCCAGTTTGAGTCCCGCGGCATGACCGACCTGTTGCGGCGGTTCAAGCCGTCCCGCTTCGACGAGCTCGCGGCCTTGAACGCCCTCTACCGGCCGGGCGCCATGACCCTGGTCGACGAGTACATCCAGCGCAAGCAGGGCAAGAAGTTCACCTATCTCGCTCCCGAGATGCAGCCGATCCTGGAGGAGACCTACGGCATCATCGTCTACCAGGAGCAGGTGATGCTGATCGGCGTGGCGGTCGCGGGCTTCACCATGGCCGAGGCGGACACGCTGCGCAAGGCCATGGGCAAGAAGAAGGCCGACGTCATGGCCAAGATGAAGGAGAAGTTCGTCGACGGCGCGGCCGGCCGCGGCATGCCGCGGCAGAAGGCCGCGGAGCTGTGGGACAAGATCGAGCCCTTCGCCGGCTACGGCTTCAACAAGAGCCACAGCGTGGCCTACGCCAACCTGGCCTACAAGACGGCCTATTTGAAGGCCCACTACCCCGTGGCCTTCATGGCCGCCATGCTCAACTCCGAGCTCTCCTCCTCGGACGCGATCGCCAAGTACATCGGCGAGTGCCACAACATGGGGATCGAGCTGCTGCCGCCGGAAGTCAACGAGAGCGGCTACATGTTCACCGTGGTGGGGGACAAGATCCGCTACGGCCTGGGCGCCATCAAGGGCGTGGGCGAGAGCGCCATCGAGTCCGTGCTGGCGGCGCGCCGCTCCGTGGGGCGCTTCCGCAGCCTGGCCCACCTCGCCACCGAGGTCGACCTGCGCCTGGTCAACCGCAAGGTCTTCGAATGCCTGGTCAAGGCCGGAGCCTTCGACAGCCTGGGCATCCCCCGCACTCCGCTGTGGCATTCGCTCGACGGCCTGCTGGACTTTGCCCAGCGCCGGCGCCGCGAGCGGGAGGAGGGGCAGTCGAGCCTCTTCGGCATGCTGGCGGGCGGCGAGTCCATGGAGCCCATGCCCGACCTCTCGGTGCGTCCCTGGCCCGAGCGGGAGCGGCTGCGCTACGAGAAAGAGGCCCTGGGCCTCTTCCTCTCCGGCAACCCTCTCTCCGAGCACCAGGCCACCCTGGAGCGGCTGATCACCCACACCACCGCCAACCTGCGGGATCCCGTACCCGAGGGCACGGTGACCCTGGGCGGCATGGTGACAGGCGTCAGCCGGGTGAAGATCAAGAGCGGCGCCAACGCCGGCCGCTTCATGGGCCGCTTCGTGCTGGAGGATTTCGAGGGCAGCCTGGCCGTGACCCTGTTCGCCAACCAGCTCCAGCAGCTCGGCCACCTGATGGTCGACGAAGCCGTGGTGCTGGTCAAGGGCCAGGTGCGGGAGCGGGGGAGCGAGATCGAGCTGACCGTCGAGGAGATCATCCCGCTGGACAAGTTCACCTCCCGCTCGCTCGCCGGGGTGGACCTGACGCTCGATCCCGCCCTCTCCCAGACCAAGATGCTCAAGCTCCGGGACCTCTTGACCGAGCATCCGGGCGACGTGCCGGTGACGCTCGAGATGCAGTTCCCCGACCGGTTGGTGCGCATCGCCACCGAGGATCGCTACAAGATCCAGCTCAACCCCGAGCTGCGCACCTCGCTCGAAGGCCTCCTCGGCCCTGCGAGCGTGCGCGAGCGGTATCAGGCTTCAGGCGCGTGATCCTTTTCCACCGTTCGATCAGCAGGGGCACTCCAGGACGCCGTCGACATTGCCGCAGAATTTCCAACTCTGGCCAGGAGGAGTCGGCCCTTTATCGTCGCCCGGGGCGTTGAAGCTCCCCTCGAAGGACCAGCGGATGCGGCAGCCCTTGTAGACGCCAGCGCTCACTTGGCCGTCCATGAAACCCTCCGTGTGGATGGTCCAGGCCTTGGCGGAGGGATTGAAGGAGGCGGCATAGCACTTCTCACAGTCTTCGCCGCATTTCCCATCGCAGGCCGGACGGTGAGTGCCTACCCCCAGAGTGGCGTTGATCCTGCCTTTCGCCACGATGCCGCCATTCTGAAGGAAATCGAAGCTTCCTTCGAAAGATCCCTCTCCCACGAGAGGAGTCTGCTGGCGAACCCTGGTGTTGATGACGAACCTCAGGTTGCCGTTGAGCTCCTTGGCTTCGTCGCAAGGGAGGGACGTGTTCTTGATAGGGGTGCCGAAGGCCACGCCCGTGCCGGTGAGGGTCGAGCACTTCATGTCGTGGGGACCGCTGCACTTGAAGGGAGACCAGTTTCCCCCTGACAAGCCCCCGCCGCACAGATCCTTGCTCACCCCGATGAGACACATCCCCTGGGCCTCGGCCCGCGAAACCAGCGGCCCGAGCGCCACCAGCCCTATCGCTGCGAACATCGCGATTCTTCGCATGAGATCTCCTTTCTCGGAGCGCGTCCTGCGCTCTGCTGAAGACAGGCTCTCGAATGCGAAAGTTCGTTACAGGCGAGCCCTGGACGAGCGGGACGAGGGCTCTCCTCACTCCTCCAGCGGCTCCCACCCGTTCGCGCCTCCTCTCCTACCCCACGGCATGGTGCCTCCCCTGGTTTCAAGGAGCAGGATCTCGCCATGGCTCCCCAATCAGGGGTCCCCACCCAAGGAGGTTCCCATGAGCGACAAGACCAAGAAGGACCTCAAGAAGGCCATGCAGGGCGCCGAGATCAGCGACGTCGATCTCGACACCGTCTCGGGCGGCTCCTGCAATGAGAGCTGCTACAGCGGCTGCTCACAGTGCTGTTCCACGGGCACTGCCAACCGCGGTGCCGGCGGCGGCGACGAGGTGCTGGAGCAGATGGCGTAGCGGCTCGGAACCGCTCGGTCTGCGGCGTCCGGTCCACGTCGAAAGGGTCTTCACCTTTTCCGGCTTATATGCCAACCCGGAGGTAGGGAAATGAACGTGACACCCGAAACTCGTCTGGCTCTGGATCCTCAGATCTGTCTGAGGAACGACGTGGACCGAGCGGTCCTCATCACGCGTCCCAGGCCGCTCGCTGAAAAGAACTACATCTATCGCCTCGTCCATCCCGCGGAAGCCATCATCCTGGCGCTCATGAACGGCGACCGTACGCTCGCCGAGCTCGGCGAGCTGTGGGCCGAGCTGACGGATAAATCTCCGGAAGCCGCCGCGGCCGAGGTCGAGAAGGTCGTGACCTATTACACCACGGGAGACCGCGAGACGAACGGCCTCCTGATCGAGGCCGACGACAAAAACCGCGGACAGATCCGGCAGTACGATCCCATGGATTTCGTCATCCCGACCGCGAAGGTCGACGTCAAAGACCCGCGCATGCGCAGGCCGTACATGGTCTACTTTCTGCCCACCCTGTTCTGCCCGCAGAAGTGCATCTATTGTTACGCTCACACCTCCCCGAAGCCGGAGAACGATCTCATCAGCCGGGAACGGCTGCGCGAGGTCTTCGCCGAGCTCGCCGGGCTGGGCGTCGAGGTCATCCAGATGTCCGGCGGCGAGGTCTTTGCCCGCAAGGACATCTTCGAGATCATCGACGAGGTCTTCGCGGCGGGCATGATCGTGGACATCCCCACCAAGCTGGGGCTGAATTACGAGCAGGCCCTCCGCCTCAAGGAGTTGGGCGTGCCGATCGTGCAGGTCAGCCTCGACTCCACGGACCCTGACGTCCTCGAACGCATGGTGGGAGTGAAGAACTATCACCTCAAAATCTTCAAGGTGCTCGACGACCTCCGCCGGGCCGAGATGAAGGTGCGGGTCAACTCGGTGCTGACGCCGATCAACCTGCCGACGATCGGCGCATTGATCGATTATCTCGGCGGGCTGGGCAACGTCAGCCGCCTGTCGCTCACGCCCTACGGCAGGTCTCTCTTCTGTCACAGCGACGAGCTGTTCGTGAGCCCCCAGGACCTCGCGGCGGTCCGCAAGGAAATCGCGAGCCGGCGGGGCCTCTACCCCCATCTGACCGTGGCGGTGACCGGCGGCGGCGACACGCACAAACCTGCGACCTGGGAGGAAGAGATGACCCAGTGGAAGGGGAGGTCGTTCTGCACGGCCAACCGGCACGGTTTCGTCATCCTGCCGGACGGCCGGGTCACGGTGTGCGAGGAGCTGTACGATCACCCCGCGTTCGTGATCGGCGATCTCAAGCGGCAGTCGGTGATGGAGGTCTGGAACTCGCCGGAGGCACTGGCCCTCCTGCATCCGGACCAGTCCGCCGTGCCGGACGGACCCTGCATGAGCTGCGCGGCGTTCGACGAATGCAACTCCTATAAAGGCCGTTGCTGGCGCGACGTGCTCAAGAGCTATGGCTGGGACAAGCCTTACTATCCCGATCCCCGCTGCCCCTGGGCGCCCCTGGGAAGGCAGGTGTCCTGGGCCCTTTGACGCTGGCGCCAGGAGTCTGTGACGATGAGGAGCGTTCCCGCAATCCGCGGTCTGGCGCTGGCGGCGTTGCTCGCGGCCTTCCTCTCTGCGGCCGCGAGCGGTCAGCCTGGCGCTGCGGATTTTCTCCAAACCCGCGGCCAGCCTCCGGCCGAGTACGTCCTGTCGAAGCTCAAGGATCATCGCGTCGTGCTGCTGGGGGAGAACCACTGGCTGCGACAGGACGTCCAGTTGGTGATCGATCTCGTTCCCCGTCTGCGCAGTGCCGGGGTCGACGCTCTGGCGATCGAAATGCTGCCCGCGAGCTCCCAGCCCGTGATCGATCACATCGTGAGCTCCGAGACCTGGGACGCCACCGCGGCTCTGGGCGTGCTGCGGCAGGCGGCCTGGCCGTACCGGGAGTACCTGGAGATCCTGTACGCCGCCTGGCGAGCGAAACTCAAGCTGATTGCTCTCGGTCCGGGGGAGGACTGGCGCGAACGGCTGCTTCCCAAGGGGGATGACTACGATCATTTCATGGCGCGGCTCGTGCTCGACGCCTTGAAGACCCCGGTTACCCGCGTCCTCGTCTACTCAGGTCTCCACCACGCCTTCAGCCGCTATCACCAGCCGGAGATGCCGCGGGCCGAGCGGGTGGAGAAGTTCATGGACCGCATGGGCAACGTCCTCTGGCGCGAGTTGGGGGAGGACGTCTTCACCATCGCTCTCGCCGTGCCCTGGCAATGCCGCGAGACCGGAAGTGAGAAGTGGGGGCGTTGCCTGCCGGTGGGTGGAGCGATCGACTGCGCCGCGTCGGTCCCCGGGCACCCGGTCGGCTTCGACGTCGCCGGCTCGCCCTTTGCCGCGTTGCCCATCACCCGGGATTTCTATTATGGATTGGGGTATCCCGCCCTCCGCCTCGAAGATTTCGCGGACGGCTACGTCTGGACCCGGCCCGTCGAGGAGGTCCAGGGCGTGGGTCTCATCCCTCTCTCTGAATTCGCCCCCGACGCGGCGAGCCTCGTCGAGGTCCTGGCGCACAACCCCGTCTCCGACCGCAAGGACCTGGGGCGCGCCGAGCTCGAGCCCCTCTGGACGGCTGAAGCCGAGAGGCTGCAGGACCTCCAGAAGTCCTTCGGCTGGCAGCGCCTCGCGGGCTGGCGCACGGCGTGTCATCCAAAGCCTGCCGATCCTCCGTAGAATGGAGTGGCCGCCGATTCCGGCGGATTTCAAGGGAGGATCTACAGTGAATATCAAAACAAGAATGAATGTGTGCTTTTTCTTGTCCGGCCTGATCGTCCTGATCGCGGTGCCCGTCCTGGCACAACCGCCCGCTCCGACGCCGGCCCCCCAGCTCGGACAACTGTCGTTCTTCGAGGGTGAATGGAGCTGCAAGGGCAAGGCGGAAGCCTCGCCGTTCGGTCCCTGCGCACGCCACCCAGGCGACGGTCACCATCCACCGGGACATCGGCGGCTTCTGGTACCTCGGCCACTATGCGGAGAAGAAGACGGCCGAGAATTCCCACCCCATGGTCTTCCACTTCCTGCAGGGCTACGATGCCACGGCCAAGACGCTCGCCATGGACTGCTTCGACGCCTTCGGCGGCCATTGCCACCAGACCTCCGCCGGCTGGCAGGACGGCAAGCTGGTCTACAGCGGCGAGTCCACCGGATCGGGCCCGGCGACCCCGGTGCGCGACACCTTCACCAAGAAGGGCGACGCCGCGCTGGAGCACATGGGCGAGATGCAGATGGAAGGCAAGTGGATCTCCACCGACCACGAGAGCTGCACGCGGGTCAAGAAGTAGCCCCCGCGCTATCTGATCCTCACCCCCAGCGCCGCATCCCAATGCAGCGGCTTTGCGTTCCGGGCGAGCGGTGCCTCGGGCCGCTCGCCCACCGTCACTCCGTACTTCCAGTCCGGCGGACAGATGGCGATGAAGCGGGCGTAGCCGCCGACGCCGCCCTGGAGCTTGGGGAAGCCGATGGCGATCAGGGCGCCGGCTTCCGGCACCTGGTCCAGGTTCGCCACTCCTTCGGCCTGGGTGTAGCCGTGGTGCATCAGCCACGCCTCCCCTTCCAGGGTGGGCGTGGTGTCGGTGTCCAGCGGCTCGTGACCGTGGAACAGGATCTTCCGCTGCTGGTGGAGGAACTTGAGGGCGTCGAGCTTGACCCCCGGGAACGTCTTGCGGGTGGAGAGCTCCGGCTTCGGCCACTCTTTCGACCAGTCGGAACGGACGAAGACCACGGCGCCTTCCGGGATCCGTCCGTGACGCTGCTCCCAGGCCAGGACGTCGTCGACGGTGAGGTGATAGCCGGGGTCCTTCTTCACCTGCTCGACGATGGGGATGACCACCAGGGGACGGACGGCGTAGGTGGCCGGCAGCTCGTCGATGGCCGGATAGTTGGGATCCCAATGGGCCGGGGGATCGAGCTGGGTGCCGAGCTGATCGGTGCCCAGCGAGTAGCGGGTGGCTTCGAAGCCGTCGTCCTTGTAGGTATAGGCCTTGCCGGTCGCCGGATTGAGCGCGGGGCCGAACGTCGAAGGGCCGAAGCCGGCCCAGACCGGGATCTTGGGGCCGATCGTATGGGTGAGGTCCACGTAGCGGGCCCGCTTCAGCGACTGCTCATAGACCTGCCACAGCGCGGGCTGGGAAGGCTTGGGACGGGTGGCCGCCATGGCCATCAGCACGAAAGCGGCAAGGCCGGCGGCAACGAGAGCGAGGCGGCTTTTCATGATCGGATCCTCCAGTGGGTCCGGGGATTCTACGGCCCGCGCGCCCCGGTCAGCTAGGATGGAGCCATGGACGGGACACGCCGGCAGGACATCCATCCCGGGCTCGAAGTCGAGATCGTCCTCAAACAGGACCAGCGGACGGGCAAGCGGACCCGCGGCATCGTGCGGGAGATCCTCACCCCGTCGCCCCACCATCCGCACGGCATCAAGGTGCGGCTGACGAGCGGCGCCGTGGGACGGGTGAAGGCGATCCTGAGCGGAGTCTGATGCTGGCCCGCTCCTTGCACAGAGTGGTTGCGTCGTAGAGAGAAGAGACGTTGCAGGTCAACCATTCTGCTTGAAGGAGAAAAACCGATGCTTTGGGCAATCATTCTAATTCTGCTGATCCTGTGGGCTCTCGGATTCCTGGCTTTCCACGTCGGGGGCGGACTCATCCACCTCCTCCTGGTCATCGCTGTGATCGTCCTGATCGTGCGGCTGATACAAGGTAGACGGGTGCTCTGACACCCCTCGCCACTCTCCTGTCACCGGCACGTAACATGCACCCTCCGCGTCGGCAGCAGGACGCGGAGGGGATGATGCTCGAAGCACCGCGGGTCGTACGTCTCGGGGGGCCGTTCGGATGCGCCCTGACAGTGGACGTGGAGGAGTGGTATCACACCTGCCTGGTGCCGGACTACGTGCGTCCGGAGAACCGGCCGGCCCTGACACAGGAGCTCGACTGGCTCCTTCCCAAGTTATTGGAGATGCTCGCCGAAGCCCGCTGCTCGGCCACGTTCTTCGTCCTCGGCGAGGTGGCGGAGCGCCTGCCGCGGCGGGTGCGCCAGATCGTCGAGGCCGGGCACGAGGTGGGCAGCCATGGCTATCTTCACCTGCGGGCCTTCGAGCATTCTTCCCCGGCGTTCCTGAACGATCTGCGGCGATCGAAAGACCTGCTGGAGGATCTGATCGGGGAGGCGGTGCTCGGCTTCCGGGCTCCGGAGTGGTCGCTGCGCAGTCTCGGCAGCTCGCGGCTCCCCCGGGTGGCCGAGGCCGGATTCCTCTACGACAGCTCGCTGACCCCCTGCGCCATCTCCGGCCGGCCCGGAAATCCCCGCTTCGCCTCGCGCCTGGCGCTGGAGCACGGCGGCCGGCGCCGGGAGCTGCTCGAGTTTCCCCCTCTCACCTTCGGCGGGCCGCTCCGGCTGCCGGCCGGGAGCTGGACGGGACGGCTCGTCAGTCTCCGAGCGGCTGGCGCAAGCCGTTCACGACCATAGGGCCGAGGGCGGGCTCCCCCTGGCGGTGGTCCACCCCTGGGAGATCTCGGGCCGGCCCACGCCGGGGCCCCTGAAGGGGCTCGCCCGGTTCATTCACGAGACCGGAAGACTGGGCTTCGAGGCCCGCTTCCGGGAGCTGCTGCGGGCCTTTCCCTGGACCTCCCTGCGGGCCGCGGCAGGCCTCGAGAACGTGTTCCCCATGCGGATGTCTTCGCGGCGAGCCGGTTGAGCGCACTCTCACGAGGACGCTCGTGGTACTTTCAGAGGGTGAAGAGGGGAGGAGGGATGGTGCGAAAGGGGGGACTCGAACCCCCACGGCCTTGCGACCACAAGATCCTGAATCTTGCGCGTCTACCAATTCCGCCACTTTCGCAGCGGGAGCGATTCTAGGGAGAACCCGAAGGCATGTCAACTTCATATGCGGGGGCCGAAGGGCTTCTGAGGCAGGACGCCTCCGTCCGGCTCGACGAGGCCGGCCGTGAGGGGATGGAAGAGGAGGAGCTCCGCCGGCGCCTCGGCGCGACGCCCGAGGAGCTCGAGCGCGCGCTCGGCCGATTGCAGGCCGAGGGCCGGGCCGTGGAGATGGAGGGCCGCTGGTACGCGCCCCATCACACGGGCTGGAAGGTCGGTCTGGTGGAGAAGCTGGAGGACGGGGACGCCCTGATCCGTCCCGGAACCCGGGGCGAGCCCTCGTTCTTCGTCCGCAAGCGCAACTTGAAGCGGGCCCAGCAGGGCGACCGGGTGATCGTCCGCCGGCTCGGCAAGGCGAGGCCCTGGGATGACCGGCCCGCGGAGGGCACGGTGGTCCGCGTCCTAGGGTCGGGCTACGACTCGCTCGTCGGGTCTCTCGAGACGGACGAGCGCGGAATCCGCTGGCTCGTGCCCTTCGATACCCGGGTGTCGCTGGAGCTGCCGGTCGAGGGGGCGGCGGAGATCCCCGACGGCCACTACGTGGTGGTGGCAGTCGAGCGGCCAGGCCGGGCTCCCGTGGGACGGATCCTTGAAGTCCTGGGCGATCCCGCGGTGCCAGGGGTGGACGTGCTGGTGGTGCTGCGCCACTACGAGATCCCGGAGGAGTTCCCGGACGAGGTCCTCGCTCTCGCCTCCCGGTTCCCCGCCGATCCCCGTCCCAAAGACTGGGCCGGCCGGGAAGACCTGCGGGAGCAGATCATCATCACCATCGACGGCGAGACCGCCCGTGACTTCGACGACGCCATCTCCATCGAGCGCCTGCCGGACGGCGTCTTCCGCCTGGGCGTCCACATCGCGGACGTGTCCCACTATGTGAAGGATGGGGACCCCTTGGACCTCGAAGGCTACCGCCGGGGCACCAGCGTCTACTACCCCGAGCGGGCCGTCCCCATGCTCCCCGAGGGATTGTCGAACGGCCTCTGTTCCCTGCGCCCCCAGGTGCCGCGGCTAACCGTCTCCGTGTTCCTGGACATCGATCGCGACGGCGTGATCCAGACCCGGCGCTACGCCGAGACCGTGATCCGCAGCACCCGGCGTATGACCTACACCGAGGTGCGCCGCATCCTGGAGGAGCCGAGCCCGGAGGATGGGGCCGAGTACGGTCCTGTCCTGCCGGCCCTGCGCGAGATGCACCACCTGATGCAGATCCTCAACCACGCGCGCACCCTGCGCGGCTCGATCGACTTCGACCTGCCCGAAGGGGACGTGGTGCTGAATACGGACGGCGTCATGGTGGGCGTCTTCCCCGAGGAGCGCAACGTGGCCCACCGCATCGTCGAGGAGTTCATGATCGCGGCCAACGAGGCCGTGGCCTGGGAGCTTTGGAGCCGCGGCGTGCCCGCCCTCTACCGGGTGCACACGCAGCCCACGCGGGAGAAGCTCACGGAGCTCACCGAGCTGCTCGCCGCCTTCGGCCTCACCCTGCGAGGCGACCTCGAAAACCTCCCCCCCGCGGCGCTCCAGGAGGTGCTGCGGGAGGTGAAGGGCAAACCCGAGGAACACTTCGTCTCCTCCGTGGTGCTGCGCACGCTGCAGCGGGCCGTCTACGATCCCCAATGCCTGGGGCACTACGCCCTGGCCTCGCCGTACTACACCCACTTCACCTCGCCCATAAGGCGGTATCCGGACCTGGTGGTCCACCGCCAGCTCAAGGCGCTCCTCCGCGGGAGAGTGGAGAAGGAGTCCGAGGGGACGCGCCTTCCGGAGCGTCTGCCGGCCATGGCCGAGCACACCAGTCAGACCGAGCGGCGGGCCGAGCAATCCGAGCGTGACCTGCTGCAATGGAAGAAAGTGCGCTTCCTGGCCGATCGCATGGGAGAGACCTTCAAGGGGAGGATCACCGGCGTCCAGCCCTTCGGCCTCTTCGTGCAGATCGACGGCTACTACGTGGACGGCCTGGTGCTCATCCGCACCATGGCGGACGATTATTACCGCTACGAGCCCGAGGCTCACCGGCTGGTGGGGGAGAACAAGGGCCGGGTCTTCCGCCTGTCCGATCCCGTCGAAGTAGTGCTCACGGGAGTCTCGCAGAAGGCCCGAGGATTGGACTTCGTCCTCCCCGGCATGCCACCTCCGGGGCCGCGGATCGAGCGCACGGAGAGGAAGCCGGCGGAGGGGCGACGGGAGAAGCCGAAGCGGTCGCGGCGGTGAAGGTCCTTAGAAGGTAGAATTCCTACAGGGTGTCCGGAAAGGGTGTTCCCCCCAACGGCCCTCCGCCCGGGCATGAATGCCCGGGCTAAGAACGGCGCCGGATGAATCCGGCTTGAAGTCCCCCTTTAGGGGGCGCTGTTCCTAGCCCGGCGATTCATCGCCGGGCGGAGGAGGCGAGGTTACCCGAATGCAAAGCGGCAAATTTGTCTACTGGGAAGAAGAGGGAGGGTGGCTAGGGTATCTTGAAGATTACCCAGATTACTGGACGCAGGGCGAGACACTGGAGGATCTCGAAGATCGCCTCAGAGATCTCTATGAGGACATTGTCCGCCAGAAGATCGCAGCGGGTCTGAAAGCCGCCGATGAGGGCAGGCTCGTTCCCCATGAGGAAGTGAAGCGGCGGTTCCTCTCCACATGAGGACCCCGTGGACGGATCCAGCTCTCGCCGATCTCGCGCCTACATCTCCGAAGCTCGTTCCGGTTGCGCCCTCGCGGATTGCATCACGGAATTCGCGAGTTGGCACACAGAACTCGCGGATTGCATGATGCAATTCGGGAGGGGCAGCACAGATTCCGCGAATTGCCTGATGCCCCTGGCGGATTGCATGATGCAACTCGCGAGGGGAAGGACGCAATTGGCGAATTGCACGATGCAATCCGCGAATTGCATGATGCCCCCCGCGAGTTCTGTGTTGCACTTCGCGAGTTTGTGTGGCCCCTCGCGAGGGCGGACAGAGAAACGGCCGTCGCTGTCATGCGAAGCAGGGTTGGAGGAAGGCAGTTCCCGTAGGAAAGGGCCCAGATGTCCTGATTTGTCGTGCAATCACGCATCCCGGGCGTGCGCTGCGATGGGTTCGTGTTGCAATTGCTGGTCTGTGATGCAGAGCGGACCTCTCCGAAGCAGGGAGAGGCTGCTGATAAACTGGAGTGACTTCCCTGGGGTAAGGAGGCGTTCCCTGTCCGACACCTGCGACGTCTTTCTCAGCCACAATAGTAAGGACAAGCCTCTCGTCCGCCAGATCGCGGAGGACCTGCGAGGGCGGGGTATCAACGTCTGGTTCGATGAGTGGAACCTTGTGCCCGGTCGCCGCTGGATTCCGGCACTGGAGAAGGGGATCGAGACGGCCAGCACGGTGGCTGTCCTGGTCGGCGAGAGCGGCATGGGACCTTGGGAGCAGCCAGAGTACGAAGGATCTCTGAGGGAGTTCGTGGGTCGGGGTCTCCCCGTCATTCCCGTCCTGTTGCCCGGTGCGCCCGTCGAAATCAAGCTCCCTCTCTTTCTTAGCGGGTTTACCTGGGTGGATCTCAGGGGCGGTCTGACCGCAGAGGGCCTCGGTCGCCTCGTATGGGGGATCACTGGCAAGAAAACACACCGCGCGGAACCCAAGATCCACAACCTCCCCTTCCTCCCCCTCGGAGACCTCTTCAAAGGCCGGGACGAAGAGCTCTACACCCTGGAAACCAACCTCCAAGGTCCCACTACCGCCACGGCCATCACCCAGACCCAGGCCATCCACGGTCTCGGCGGCATCGGCAAGACCCGCTTGGCCGTCGAGTACGCTTGGCGCTCAGGAGACCGCTACGATGCTGCCCTGTTCGTGGTGGCTGAGTCGCCTGAGGCGCTGCAGTCTGGCCTGGCCCGCCTCAGACTCCCCGGTCTGACCCCGAGCCCGACCCATGCGCAGGAGGAAGAGGTCGCCGCCGTCCTGTCCTGGCTCCGGGAGTACGACCGTTGGCTGCTGATCCTGGACAACGTGGATAGCGAAGAAGCCGCGGAGGCCGTCCGGAAGATCCTGCCGCAGCTTCAAGGCGGACAGGTCCTGATCACCTCGCGCCGCAGGAACTGGCCAGCCGGAATCCGGAGGCAGCCGCTGGATGAGCTGAGCCTGGAGGAGGCGACCGCATTCCTCCTTCAGCGTACGGAGGGTCTGAGGACCTCCACCCAGGACGACCCCGAGCACGCCCGCCGGTTGGGGGAGATCCTGGATGGTCTCCCCCTCGCCCTTGAACAGGCGGCGGCGTACGTCGCTTATCACCAGATGAGGCTCTCGAGGTACTTGGAGGTCTGGGAGAAGGAGGAAGAGAACGTCCTCGACTGGCGCGACAAGGATCAGACGGACTACCCCGCGTCCGTGGCCGCCACTTGGCAGACCACCTTCCGCCAACTCAACCCCACCGCCGCGGCGGTCCTCCGCCTCACTGCCTACTTGGCTCCGGATCCAATTCTTTCAGAGATGTTCGAGAAGGGGGCTGGTCTCGTAAAGGAAGGAGTGGGGCTTCTCCGTGAGGAAATGGGACAGGAGGCTGAGTCCAAGCCGGTCCGGGAAGGGCTCGCGGAACTGTCGGCCTACTCCATGATCACCCGAGAGGACCAGACCTTCACTGTTCACCGGATGGTGCAGGAGGTGTTACGGATACGGATTCCAGAGGAGAGGCGGCGGGAGTGGATTGAACTGGCTTTGCGGTTGGTGGACGACTACTCGCCATTCGAAGCCGACGATGTCCGGACATGGCCCATCTGGAACGTACTCAAACCCCATGCCGCCGTGGTGGTTTGGTATGCCGACGAGGCCGAGATCCCGAGACCCACAACGCGGCTGATGAATCTGCTCAAGCAGTATCTACAAGAGACAGGGCTTCTCGACGAGGCTGAACCCCTGATCCGGCGGTCTCTGACTATCGAGGAGACGATCGATCCCAAATCATTCGAAACCGCCTTCTGTCTCAGCAACCTGGCGTCGTTGCTTATGGCCACGAACCGATTCGCTGAAGCCGAGCCGTTGATGCGACGAGTCGTGGACATCATGGAAGCAAGGCTAGGTCCCAATCACCCCCATGTCGCCACGGCCCTCAACAACCTAGCTCAGTTGCTCAAGGCCACGAACCGATTTGCTGAAGCCGAGTCGTTGATGCGACGGTCCCTGAAGATCGATGAAAACTCCTTCGAACCGAACCGCCCTGATGTCGCCAGAGGCCTCAACAACCTGGCGATGTTGCTTCAAAACACGAACCGATTAGTGGAAGCCGAGCCGTTGATGCGACGAGCTGTGGAGATTATGGAAGCGAGTCGAGGCTCTAATCACCCTAAGGTCGCCGCGGCCCTCAGCAACCTAGCTCAGTTGCTTCAGGCCACGAACCGTTTTGCGGAAGCCGAGCCATTGATGCGCCGAGCCCTGAAGATCGATGAAGACTCCTTCGGCTCCGAGCACCCTAGAGTAGCCATCCGCCTCAACAACCTGGCGCTACTGCTTCAAGACGCGAAGCGTTTGGCTGAAGCCGAGCCGTTGATGCGACGGGCGGAGGAGATCTTCGAGGCGAGTCTGGGGCCGGATCATCCGAGAACGCAGATGGCGCGCCGCAATCTGGAGATCCTCCTCGCAAAGATGAATCCCAAAGGCCCACAGCAGGCATAGAGCCCCCCGGGATACAATCCCGCCCATGCCTCTGACCCCTACCGTCGCCATCGTCGGCCGCCCCAACGTCGGGAAGTCGACTCTGTTCAACCGCCTGCTGGGTCGCCGGCAGGCTATCGTGCACGATCTGCCGGGGATCACCCGGGACCGCATCACGGGGATCGCCCAGCTCTCGGACGACCGTCCCATCCAGATCGTGGACACGGGCGGGCTGGTGCCGGGGGACGATCCTCTGGGTCTCAACCAGCAGGTCTTCCTGGCGGTGGAGGAGAGCGATCTCCTGCTCTTCATCGTGGACGGCAAGCTCGGCCTGGTCTCCGCGGACGAGGAGGTGTGGTCGCACTTCCGGCGCTTCAACAAGCCCACCGTCCTGGTGGTCAACAAGGCGGATACGCGGGAGGCCCGCAATCGCTTCCCGGAGTTCTATTCGCTGGGGATCGACCAGCAGATCCTCATCTCCGCCGAGCATGGCGCCGGTATCGAGGACCTGCGGGAGGCCCTCGCCCTCGCTCTGCCCGAGATCCCGGACATCCAGACTCCGGAGGCGCCGCCCATCGCCATCGTGGGCCGGCCGAACGTGGGGAAGTCGTCGCTCCTCAACAAGATCTCGGGCCTGAACCGGGCCCTCGTCTCGCCGGTCGCCGGGACGACCCGCGATCCCGTGGACACCCTCATCACCCGGGGCGACAAATCCTACTTGCTGATCGACACGGCCGGCATCCGCCGCAGGAGCCAGGTCACCGGGGCTCCCGAGGAGCTGGCCGTGATGATGGCCCGGCGGCAGATCGAGCGTGCTCAGGTGGTGGTGCTGGTGATCGACGCGGCCCAGGGGGTGACCAGCGGCGACCTCGCCATTGCCGGGAGCATCTGGGAGCTGGGGCGGGCCGCGGTGGTGGCCATCAACAAGTGGGACCTGCTGGACGAGGAGGCGCGGGAGAAGCTGGAGCTCTCCTTCGAACGGCTGGACGAGCTGCTGGCGACACCGGGACGGGTGAACGTCTCGGCCCTCTCCGGCCGCGGCGTCGAGAAGCTCTGGGGACCCATCGACAAGGCCCTGGACTCCTACCATCTCAAGCTCTCGACCGGCCAGCTCAACCGCCTCTTCGAGCGCTTCGTGAAGAAGGTGGCGCCTCCCTCCTATGGCGGCGCGCCGTGGAAGCTCTACTACGTCACCCAGGTCTCCTCGGCCCCGCCCACCTTCATGCTGTTCGCCAACCGCACGATACCCCGCACCAGCCACTACCGCCGCTATCTGGAGAACCGGCTGCGCGAGGAGCTGAACCTGCCGGGCGTGCCCCTGCGATTGGTGATCCGAAAACGCACGGAATAGGGGCCCGGAATAGGGGACAACCGGCCCGGGGTTTGGTAGGATGCCATGCCCATGCTTCGCCGAACCTCCGTCATCTTCGCCCTTGCGGGCGCTGTGCTCTTCGCCTGCGGCTGCCAGGGCAAACCGGCAGACGACGAGGCCGCCATCCAGAAGGGGGTGCACGAGAACGGCACCGCCCGCCTCATGGACGAGGTGGCCAAGGCGCCCGATTACCATCCGCCCGCGGACGGCCAGCTCACCGAGGCGCAGGTGAAGATGTACTTCGACGTCCGCCAGCGCGAGCAGAAGATCCGCGAGGTGGCGTTCAAGGACTTGAAGGACCAGGGGAGCGCCTTCGTGGAGTCCCTGAAGACCGTGGGCGACCAGCCGGATACGGCCAAGATCGCCGACATTGCGACCGCCGATCTGCGGGCCGCCCAGGAGCTGGGCTTCAATCCCAAGGAGTACCAGTGGGTGAAGGAGCGGGTGCTGGAGGCCCGGATGCTGGAGACCACCCGGGCTCTGGCCCAGCAGGTGGCTCAGAGCCGGCAGCAGGTGCTGGCCCTCTTCGAGCAGCGGCTTCAGGAGGCGAAGGATCCGGTCGAGAGGGCGGAGGCCGAGCGCCAGATCGCGGAGCTCCAGCGGAATGAGGGGAGCGCTCCGGCAGCCTCAGGAACCCCGGAAGATACCGATCCGGTCCGGCAGCACAACGCCGACCTCCTTGCCCGTTTCAAGGACGACTTCGCGCGCCTTCAGGCCGAAGATCAGCGCATCGCCCAGGAGCTCCAGAGCCGCCCCGAGGGCGGCGAGTCGCCGAGTGGTGAGCGCTAGAGACGAGCGCTGGGCCCGCGGACTGGTCTGCTCACGCACGGGCGTGACGGCCCCTCTCGACGAACCTGCCTTTCTCTCGCCGGCCGGCGCGCCCTGGCTGGTGGAATATGACCTCGATAGAGACAAGGGCGAGTCCCTGCGCCGCGCTCTGCCCGGCCGTCCATGGAGCCTCTGGCGCTACCGCGAGCTTCTCCCCGTCTCCGACTTCGAAGGCCGGGTGGATCTCGGAGAGGGCGCCACGCCGATCATTCGCTTGCGCCGCTTCGCTCCCGCAGGAATCGAGCTTCGGCTCAAGGATGAATCCGGCAATCCTACGGGCTCCTTCAAGGCGCGAGGGCTCTCGCTCGCCATCAACCGTGCCCGTGAGCTGGGTGCGCCGGGTGTGCAGCTCGCGAGCGCCGGCAACGCCGCCCTGGCTCTCACGGCCTACGCGGCCGCGGCCGGGATCCCGGCCCGGGTGGCCATGCCCGAGGACACGCCGCGCACGATCTTCAACCGTTGCCGGGAGTACGGCGCCGAGGTGCTCTCCGGTCCGGGAACCCTGGTGGAAGCGGCGAAGCTGCTGGAGCCGGGCAAGGAAAGGTTCTGGACGCTCTCGACCCTGCGCGAGCCCTATCGCGTCGAGGGGAAGAAGACCATGGGCTTCGAGCTGGCCGAGCAGTTCGGCTGGGAGCTGCCGGACTGGATCGTCTATCCCCTGGGCGGCGGCACGGGCATCGTGGGCATGCACAAGGCCTTCGACGAGTTCGAGCGGCTGGGATTGATCGGATCGAAACGGCCGCGTTTCGTGGTGGTCCAGGCCGCTGGCTGCGCCCCCATCGTGCGCGCTTTCGAGCAGGGGAAGGAGGCGGCCGATCCTGGGAGAATCCGCAGACGCACGTCTGGGGCCTGCGAGTGCCGCGGGCCATCGGCGACTTCCTCGTGCTGCGCGCCCTAAGGGAGACAGGGGGCCGGGCCGTGGCCGTGAACGAGGAGCGGCTGGGGAAGGTCGTGGACTGGATCGCCGCTCACGAGGGCTTGCGGGTAGGACCCGAAGGGGCCGCAGCCCTGGCCGCGGTCGAAGAGCTGGCGGCCTCCGGCGCCTTCGCCCCGGGCGAGCGGGTGGTGGTTTTTCAGACGGGTGATCCCGCGAACTATGTCTGAGCGGGCGCCGTTGCGCCAAGCCGAGGTGAAGCGGACCGGTCGCGGCATCGCCGAGGCCCTCATCACCCCGGCCCTCTTCTCCCAGCCTCCCCCCCGACCGCCGGGAGAAGAGGGAGAGGCTAGTCTTAAAACAAAAACGGGATCTTCCTGCTTTTCCAAGGACTTTCTGCTCCCCTCTCTCCCGGCGGTCGGGGGGAGGCTGGGAGAGAGGGGCTGGGGGAGTGAGGGCCTCGGAGCGGCGGACCAGGGTCCATCGACGAGGTCGTACGGCGTCGCGAAGGATGGAGACCTTCCTCGGCGAACTGGTCGCCGCGGGCGTCTTCTCGTCCGCCCTCGGCCTCGTGGCCACGGCGAGGGAGATCGTCTGGGAAGGAGCGGCCGGCCAGGCCCGGGAGGGGGTGCCGGCTGAAACGGCGACCCACTTCGATTACGCCTCTCTCACCAAGCCCTTCATGGCCACCCTGGCCCTGACTCTCGACGCCGGGGGCGTGCTCCCCCTGGCCACACGGATCGGCGATCTCTGGCCGCAGGGGCATCGCGAGCTGGCCCGCCGGCCTCTCTCGGATCTGCTCCGGCATCGCTCGGGACTCGCGGGATGGACGCCGGTCTACCTTCGCTGCCGTTCCATGGATGAAGCGGTGGAGCTGATCGTGCGTGGAGGGGAGAACGGCGACCTGCTGGGGGCCCGGGCCGGCACGTACAGCGATCTCGGCTATATCCTCTGGGGCCGGAGCGCGGAGATCGCCACGGCCACGCCGCTCGGGGAGCTGCTCCGGAGCCGGGTCCTGGAGCCTCTCGGCCTCAACATTGTCGAGCCCGCGCCGGGTAATCGGCCGGGTGATCGGCCGAACCTCGCGGCGTCGTATATGGGCACGGGGGAGGAGATGAGGCTGGCGGCGAGGCAGGGGTTCGTCGTCCCCGATCTCGGCCCGCCGCCGGTGGGGAGGCCCCAGGACGGCAACGCCCGCTTCCTCATGGGGCTCGGGGTCGGCGGGCTCTGCGGCCATGCCGGATTGTTCGGCGGTGCCAGGGACCTCTGGCGGCTCGCCGTGGAATGGCTGGAGCCGGGGCGCCTGTTGAAACCGGCGGACGTGGCCGCCGCCCTGGCCGGCGGCGGCTCGTTCGCTCTGGGCTGGCGGCGGAGGACCCTCCGTAACAGCGCCGGGCGGGCGCTTCCGTCCACCGCCTTCGGTCTCACAGGTTTTGCAGGCAACAGCTTCTGGATCGATCCGGAGAGGCGCCGCGTCTTCCTGATGCTCGGCTCCCGGCTCGATCCCTTGAGCGACGTCAATCGCTGGCGCCGGCGCTTCAACACCGCGGCCGCGCGCGTCATCTTGGAATACGAGAGGGAGGACTTCCGCTGATGGATACTCGTGATCTGGTGCTGGTCGATGGGGTGCGCACTCCCATGGCCGAATACAACGGCTCGTTCGCCGACGTCTCCGCCATCGACCTCGGGGCGCACGCGGCCCGCGCCCTGTTCGAGAGGACGGGGATCGCTCCGTCCGAGATCGACCATACCGTGGTGGGCAACGCCCTCCAGACCTCGCCCGACGCCATCTACGGCGCGCGTCACGTGGCGCTCAAGGCCGGCGTGCCCAAGGAGGTGCCGGCCCTCACGGTCAACCGGCTGTGCGGCTCGGGAATCCAGTCGGTCATCTCCGGCGCTCACCTCATCCTGGCGGGCGAGGCCGCGACCTGTCTCGTCGGGGGGATGGAGAACATGTCCCAGGCGCCGCACGTGATCTGGGGCGCCCGCCGCGGCTTCAAGCTCGGCCAGGGCCAGCTCCAGGACCTGCTGATGGTGGCCCTGATGGACCCCTACTGCGGCTGCTACATGGCCCAGACGAGCAACAACCTGGCCCGGGATTTCGGCATCAGCCGCGAGGATCAGGACCGTTTCGCCATCCGCTCCCAGCAGCGGGCGGGCGAGGCCTGGGCGAGCGGCCGGCTGGCCGAGGAGGTGGTGCCCGTCGAGGTGGGGAAGGGCAAGCGGGCGAAGCTCGTGGACAAGGACGACCACCTGCGTCCCGAGACCACCATGGAAGACCTCGCCGGGCTGCCCCCGGCCTTTGACAAGGACGGCTTCGTCACCGCCGGCAACGCCTCAGGGATCGTGGACGGCGCGGCCATGATGATCCTCTCCACGGCGGCCCATGCGCAGGAGAAGGGATGGAAGCCCCTCGGCCGCATCCTCTCGTGGTCCGTGGTGGGCGTCGAGCCCTCGCGCATGGGCATCGGCCCGGCGCCGGCCATCCGCAAGGCCCTGGACAAGCTGGGGCTGGGGCTCGGCGACATCGATCTCTTCGAGATCAACGAGGCCTTCGCGGGCCAGATCCTGGCGGTGATCAAGGATCTGGATCTCGACGTCGACAAGCTCAACGTCAACGGCGGCGCCATCGCTCTCGGTCATCCGCTGGGCGCTTCAGGCACCCGCCTGCTGATCACCGTGCTCAAGGAGCTTCAACGGCGGGGCGGCGGCCGGGGCGTGGCCTCGGCCTGCATCGGCGGCGGTCAGGGGATCGCCATGGTGGTCGAGACCCTGTGATCGACCTCGCGGGCTATCGGGTCCTGGTGACGGGAGGCAGCCGCGGCATCGGTGCCGCGTGCTGCCGCCTGTTCGCCCAGGCAGGCGCCGCCGTCATGGTGCAGTACCTGGCGAGCAGCGCCCGGGCGAAGCAGGTGCTGGACGAGATCGAGAGGATCTCCGCCCAGCCTTACCGTCCCCATCGGAAAGTGCATTGCGACGTCACCGATCGCGAGCAGATCGAGGCCCTGTTCGACTTCGTGCGCCGGGAGTGGGGAGGGCTCGACGTCCTCGTCAACAACGCCGGCGTGTGGATTCACGATCCCCTGGTGGACCTCGACAAGACGAAGCTGGAAGCCACGCTGGCGGTGAACGTGGTGGGCCCGTTCCTCTGCGCCCGCCAGGCCGTGCCGCTGCTTCAGAAATCCCACGACGGCAGCATCATCAACATCAGCTCCACGGCGGGTCAGCGGGGCGAGGCCTTCTACAGTCCCTACGCCGCGAGCAAGGGCGCGATGATCTCAGCCACCAAGTCGTGGTCCACTGAGCTGGCGCCCGAGATCCGCGTCAACGCCGTGGCCCCCGGCTGGGTGGACACGGACATGACCGCCGAGGCCCTCGCCGGTGAAGGGCGAGCAGAAGCCCTCGCCGCAATCCCCCTCCAGAGAATCGCCACGGCGGAGGACATCGCCGGAGCGGTCGTCTTCCTCGCCTCGCCTCTGGCGCGGCACATCACGGGGGAGATTCTGAACGTGAACGGGGGGAGCGTGCTGATCGGTTGAGCCGTTATCCCTTTCGGTAGGGCACCTTGAGATCGGACAGCATTGGATAGTGACGACTGTTGAGAGTGATGAGTTGCGCTCTCCTGCGATCCGCAGTCGCAGCAATAAGTGCGTCCGCGAGACCAGTGCCGTGAGAAGCTCGATACACCCGGCGAAAGAGACCACCTCGGACTGCAATCCCATCGTCGATGGGGACAACCTCAAAGGCATGGACGAACAGATCGAGCACCTGTCTTTCCTCACCTTCCCGGACTCCCGCATACAACTCGGCAACCGTCATGCTGGAGATCAGCAGCGGTTCGTCGAGACTTTCCAGATAGTCGACTGCAGCGGGCAAACCCCTCAGATAGTCGATGAGTACATCGGTATCGATCAGAAGCGACCCCGGCATGGGCTAGCGATCCCTCTCCAGCCGCTCGTCCAGCTCACTCCTGATTTCCCGAAAGTTGGGAAGATCCGTCCGGTTCCTCCAAAGGCCGCGGGCTTGGCTCAGCATGGATTTTCGATCCTCGGGAGCAGGAGGCTCCAGGCTGTGGAGAAGACCATGAGCGATTTCCACTCTCTCGTCCTCGGGAAGCTCGAGGGCGTCTTTCAGGAGCTGCTGAGCCGTCTTGGACATGAGGGTAGTGTACTCGCGCTCAGCCCTTCCGCGTCTCCCTCTCCCACAAATACCCCAGGCACTTGTAGACCAGCTTCGCGGCCAGGAAGTCGCTCGCCGGGTAGCCGCCCACGGGCGCCAGCTCGATCAGGTCCATGGCCACCACGGTCTTGGTCTGGAAGAGGTGCCGGAGCAGACGGAGGGTGGGATACCAGTGGCCGCCTCCGGGCTCGGGAGTGCCGGTGGCGGGGACCAACGCGGGGTCGAAATAGTCGATGTCGAAGGTGAGGTAGACCTTCTCCGGCAGGGCCGCCAGCATCGCTGGGAACAGCTCGTCAGCCTGATCGAGCTGATGGCCCCAGATTACCGGCAGGCTGCGCTCGCGGATCAGCTTCGCCTCGGGTGCGGAGAGGGAGCGGATCCCCACGGGCAGGGTGGGGATGCCCGCATCCACGATCCGCTTCATGACGCTCGCGTGGCTGTAGGGTGTGCCTTCGAACTCCTCCCTCAGATCCGAATGGGCATCGAACTGGACGACGCCGATCTCGCCGTGGACTTCCTTCGCTGCCTTGACGGGCGCCTGGCTGAGACTGTGCTCTCCCCCAAGGGTCACCAGGAACTTCCCTCTCTCCAGGTGGACCTTCGCTTCGGCTTGCAGCTCGGCGAAGCCTTCCTCCATGTCGAAGGCTTCAGGAAGGAAGGGTGGAAGGGTGGCGATTCCCTGGATGGCGGGCTCGCCGTCCAGCTCCTCGTCGTAGAGCTCCATGGCCTGGGAGGCGCGGAGGATGGCCGCCGGACCGTGCAGCGTCCCCTTGCCGTAGGAGGTGGTGCGCTCGAAGGGCACGGGGAGGATGACGACGCGGCTCTTCTCGTAGTCGCTTGCGTCCGCCTCCAGGAGGCCGAAGTTGGTGGGCAGGTAGGGCATGGGCGAAGTCCTTTGCGAGACGGCGCGGTTGTAGCAGGATGCCTCTCGGAGTGTCAACGAAGGGGAGGAGGAGGTATGGAATCTCTGGAGCTTTCCGACGAGGTGCGCGAACGGCTGCGGTCCGCTGAGCGCGTGGTGGTGTTCTCGGGCGCCGGAGTCTCCCGGGAGAGCGGGCTCAACACGTTCCGGGGCGCCGGCGGGTTGTGGGAACGGATGCGCCCCGAGGAGCTGGCCACGCCGGAAGCGTTCCGCGCCGATCCTGCGAAGGTATGGCAATGGTATGCCTGGCGGTATGGCGCGGTGGCGGCGGCAACTCCCAATCCCGCACATGTCGCCATCTCGCGATTGGAGAGCGTGTTCCCATCCTATATAGTCGTCACCCAGAACGTGGATGGTCTCCACCAGCGGGCGGGAAGCCGCAACCTCCTGGAGGTGCACGGCACGATCACCCGGGCGAGGTGCGAGCGTTGCGGCCGGGGACGGGACATGGGAGAGGCCATTGCCGAGTCGCCGGAGCGGCCGCCCGTCTGCGCCTGCGGCGGCAGGTTCCGCCCCGCGGTGGTCTGGTTCGGCGAGGCCCTGCCCGAGGAGGTGTTCGCCCGGGCTCATGAGGCGGCGGCGACGTGCGACGTCTTCCTCGCCGTGGGCACGTCCGGAACGGTCTGGCCCGCGGCGGGCTTGATCGAGCTGGCGCACGGGGCCGGAGCGCTGTTGGTCGAGGTCAATCCGGAGCCGACGCCGTTCTCGTCCCTGGCGGATCTGCGGCTCACCGGTCCGGCGGGGGAGGCGCTTCCCCGACTGGCGGAGGCGATCGAAAGGATTCGATGACGCGAGCGAGTACCTGATCCGTGAGCTGCCCAAGGGCGAGCGACCCCGGGAGCGGCTCCTCCAGCACGGCGGGCAGCACTCTCGCCGACTCGGAGCTGCTGGCTGTGCTGCTGCGCACGGGCCGGGTGGGCGTATCGGCCATCCAGCTCGCCAAGGACCTGCTGCTCCAGAACGGCGGCTTGAGCGGACTCCTGACCGCGACCCCCACTCGCTGCGGCGTTCCGGGATCGGTCCGGCCAAGGCCGCGGCCCTGCTCGCCGCCGTGGAGATCGGCCGGCGCCTGGCCCGCGAGCAGCTCCTGGATCACGAGCCCCTCTCCCGCCCCGGCGACGCGGCGCGCTATCTCGCCCTGCGCTACCACAGTTGCGATCAGGAGGTCATGGGCGCCCTCTTCCTCGACGCCCGCAATCACCTCCTGGGGGAGCGGGAGATCTTCCGCGGCACGGTGAGCCGCATCTCGGTCGAGCCGCGCGAGATCCTCCGCGAGTGCCTGCAACGCGGAGCCGTGACGGTCTACCTCTTCCATACCCACCCGAGCGGCGATCCCTCGCCCAGCGCCGAGGACCTCCTCTTCACCCGCCGCATGGAGGAGGCCGCGGAGATCGTGGGCATCCGCCTGGCGGATCACGTCGTGCTCGGCAGCCGCGGGCGCTGGGCCTCGCTCAAGGAGCGGCGGGAAGAAAAAGGCGCGTGGTAACCTGACGCGCCATGGCCTGACCTACCACCTGGATTGCAGCAGCGGCATCGCCGGCGACATGTTCCTCGGAGCCTGTCTGGACCTGGGGATGCCGCTCGAGGTGCTGGAGGATGCCGTTGCGCGGCTCGGGCTTCCCGGTGTCTCCGTAGAGAGCCGGAAGGCCTCCCGCGGCGGCTTCGTGGGTACCCGTTTCCGCGTGCTGGAGAACGGTCGGCCGATGGAGGGACCGGACCCGGAGGAGCACGGCCATCACCATCATCACCAGGGACAGGAACACGGACAGGAACACGGACACGCGCACGGACATGGACACGGACACAACCGGGGATTGACGGAGATTCGGGAGCTGATCGGGCGCAGCACGCTTTCTCCGGCGGTGAAGGATCGGGCGGTGCGTCTGTTCCAGCGGCTGGGGGAGGCCGAGGCGAAGGCGCACGGCATGCCCTTGGAGCACGTCCATTTTCACGAGGTGGGAGCTGTCGATTCCATCGTCGACCTGGTGGGGGCGGCCGCGGCGGTGGAGCTCCTGGCGCCGGAACGGATCACCTGCGGCCCCGTGAACCTGGGGAGCGGCCGGGTGAGGATGGCCCATGGCGAGGTGCCCATTCCGGCTCCGGCCACGGCCGAGCTGCTGCGGGGCGTGCCCGTGTTCGGCGGTCCGGGCGGGGAGCTGACCACCCCCACGGGCGCCGTGCTCCTGGCCGAGCTGGTGACGGAGTACGTGGATCTACCGGCCATGGTCCTGGAAGGCACGGGCTACGGCCTGGGGAAGAAGGACCTGCCGCACCAGCCCAACGCCTTGCGGCTCCTCAGAGGCCGGACGGCGGCGGAGCGCGCGGAGGTTCTGGTGGTGGAGGCCGAGATCGACGACCTGCCGGGCGAGGGCTTCGGCTTCCTCATGGAGCGCCTGCTGGAAAGGGGCGCGCTCGACGTCTACTTCACGCCCGTCCAGATGAAGAAGAACCGGCCGGGGACCCTGGTGACGCTCCTCTGCCGGCGGCCTCAGCTCCAGGAGCTGGCGGGCGTCCTCCTCACCGAGTCCGGGTCTCTCGGCTGCCGCTACCACGCCGCGGCCCGCTTCGAGGCGGAGCGGGAAATTCTGGAGGTTGAGACGGCGTTCGGAACCGTGCGGGTGAAGCGAGCCCGGCTCGACGGCCGGCCCCTCGCCGTTGCCCCCGAGTTCGAAGACTGCCGGCGTCTGGCCCTGGCGAGCGGCGTCCCCTGGCGGGACGTCTACCACGCCGCCCTGGCTGCCGCGGGCGCATCCGGGTAAGACCCCCGACTGGAGTCAACTCAGTGATCGAAATGGCAACCTCCGCCCAGGGGCGGCTGGAGCTCGGCATGGCCGGCGATGGCGCCTTCCGCTGGGCGGTCGCGGATCTCACCGACATCGTGCAGGAGGCGCGCGACCGCCGCGACCTCGGCCCTGTGTCGACGGCGGCCCTGGGCCGCTGCATGGCCGGCGCCGCCCTGCTGCTGCGCCTGGCCACCAAGACCCCCAGCCGCCTCGCCGTCGAGGTGCGCGGTGACGGACCCATCCTGCGCGTGCTGGCCGAAGCCGACAAGGAGGGGAACCTGCGCGGCCTGGTGGGCGAGCCCCGGGTGGACGTGCCCCATCTGCCCAACACCAAGCTCGCCGTGGGCCAGGCGGTGGGGAAGGGATACCTGCGCGTGCTGCGCGAGTACGAGGGGCGCGGCGGCTACCACAGCCAGGTCGAGCTGGTGACCGGCGAGATCGGCGACGACCTCGCCCACTACCTGAAGCAAAGCGAGCAGACCCGCTCGGCCGTGCTGCTGGGTGTGCTCGGCAAGCCCCAGGGGGTCGCGGCGGCCGGCGGCATGATCGTCGAGGTCCTGCCCGGCGCCCCCGAGGAGGCCCTTGCCCGGCTGGAGGCGAACATCGGCGGCATCCGCGGGGTCAGTGAGCTGCTGGAGGCCGGCGGCATCCCCCACGTGGTGGACACGGTCCTCTCCGGGCTCGACCGCGAGCTGATGGAGACCACTCCCATGCGCTACCGCTGCCGCTGCAGCCGCGAGAAGCTGCTCCAGCACCTGGTGCTCCTCCCGGACGAGGACCGCGACTACCTGCGGCGCGAGGACGGCACCATCGACGCCGACTGCGTCTTCTGCGGCGAGCACTACGTGTATACGCCGGAGGAGCTGGTGCCGCAATGAGGAGGCGCTAACCCTGCTTCAAGGCGCCCCCGCCCAAGACCCTCACCCCTGTCCCCTCTCCCGACGCCTTTCCTCCCCCTCCCGCGGGAGAGGGGAACCCGGTTGGGGCGTTCTTGCTGTTCTCCCTCTTCTCCCGGTGAGGGGGTGGAGGGGGTCGGGAGAAGAGGGCCGGGGTGATGAGGGTCTTGGGCGGGGGAGCGCTGATGCAAACGAAGCGGCTGACCGCCTGATACAATCCCCCGCTCCATGAGCACCTTCTACCTCACCACCCCGATCTACTACGTCAACGGTCTGCCCCACATCGGGCACATCTACACGACCGCGGTGGGCGACACCATGGTCCGCTACCGGCGGATGACCGGCGATGAGACCTATTTCCTCACCGGCACGGACGAGCACGGCCAGAACATCGAGCGGGCGGCGCGCAAGGAAGGGATTGCGCCCATCGAGCTCGCCGACCGCATCGTGGCCGACTACCACCGCCTGCGCGACCGGCTGGGCTTCTCCTACGACGACTTCATCCGCACCACCGAGGAGCGGCACCTCTGGGGCGTCGAGGAGATCATCCGCCGCATCGAGGCGGCCGGCGATTTCTACACCGCGGTGCACGAGGGGTGGTACTGCTCGCCGCTGCGAGACCTTCTACACCGAGAAGGAGCTGGGACCGGAGAAGACCTGTCCGGTGCACGGCACGCCGGTGGAATGGAAGTCGGAGGACAACGTCTTCTTCCGGCTCTCGAAGTACCAGCAGCCGCTGCTCGACCTGTACGAGAAGCATCCGGAGTTCGTCCGCCCGGCCACGCCGCCTCAACGAGGTGCGCTCGTTCGTGGAGTCGGGGCTGCGCGATCTCTCGGTCTCCCGCGCCAGCGTGGAGTGGGGGATCCCGTTCCCCGGCCGGCCGGGCCAGACGGTCTACGTCTGGCTCGACGCCCTGACGAACTACATCAGCGCCCTGGGCTTCGGCCGGCAGGATCGACGCGCCTCTACGAGAAGTTCTGGGAGACACGGCGACGTCCGCGTGCAACCTGATCGGCAAGGACATCCTCCGCTTCCACGCCGTCTACTGGCCCGCCTTCCTGCTGTCCGCCGGCCTCCCCCTGCCCACCACGGTGTGGGGCCACGGCTGGTGGAACCGCGGACGGCCGCAAGATGTCCAAATCGCAGGGGCAACATCGTCCGGCCGGACGACCTCATCGACCGCTTCGGTGCCGACGCCGTGCGCTACTTCCTGCTGCGCGAGATGGTCTTCGGCCAGGACGCGAGCTTCTCGGACGAAGCGTTCATCGACCGTTACAACAGCGACCTGGCGAACGACCTGGGCAACACCGTGAGCCGTGTGGTGACGCTCGCCCGCCGCGCCTTCGACGGCAAGACGCCGCCCGTGCCGTGCGACGACAACCCATTGATCCCCGTGGCGCGCCAGGCCGCCGCCGATTACCGGGCGGCCATGGCGGAGTGGGCCTTCAGCCGCGCTCTCGAGGCCCTCTGGCGCCTGCTCGCCGAGGCCAACCAGTATCTGGTCACGCGCGAGCCGTGGAAGCTCATCAAGACCGAAGGGGCGACCGACAGCCTCTCCCGCATCCTGTGGAACGGCCTCGAAGCCACGCGTATCGTGGCCACCGGCCTCCTCCCCTTCATGCCGCGGGTGGCCGCGGACGTGCTGGCCGCGGTGGGCACGGCAGAGATCCCCACGAGCCTGGACGCTTTGGAGTGGGGCGGCACGCCCACGGAGCTGAGCTGCCCGAGCCCAAGCCCCTGTTCCCCCGCATCGACAAGGAGGCCTACCTCGCCGAGGCCAATGGCCCGGAGAAAGCGAAGACCATGGAACCCGCCGCCCCTGAGAAGCCACGCATGACGGTCGACCGGTTCTTCGAGGCGGAGCTCAAGGTGGCGACGATCCTCGCCGCCGAGCCCGTGCCGAAGTCCAACAAGCTGCTGAAGCTGTCGGTCGACGTGGGGGAGGAAGCGCCCCGCACGCTCGTCGCCGGCATCGCGCTCGCCTACAAGCCCGAGGACCTGGTGGGCAAGCAGGTGGTGGTGGTGGCGAACCTCCAGCCCGCCAAGCTGATGGGCGTCGAGTCCAACGGCATGGTGCTCGCCGCCTCGCTCGACGGCAAGCCGGTGCTGCTCCATCCGGACGCCCAGGTCCCCAACGGCACGCGCGTCAAGTGAGCGTCCCAGACCTCTCGGGTCCGATCGACTCCCACTGCCACCTCCAGAGCCTGCCGCCCGAGGAGCGCGAGCGCGCCCTCGACGCGGCCCGGGAGCGGGGGGTGCGGGGGTTCCTCGTCCCCGCCATCCGGCTGGACGAGGCGGAGGACGTCCTCGCCTTCTGCCACCAGCATCCGGACGTCTGGTGCGCCCTGGGGACGCATCCTCACGACGCTTCGTCGTGGAAGGATGGCGACGTCGATCGTCTCCGTTCCCTCCTCGCCGATCCCAAGGCCGTGGCGGTGGGGGAGTGCGGCCTCGACTTCTACTACGACCACTCGCCGCGCGAGGCCCAATTCCGTGCCCTGCGCGAGCAGTGGGCCCTGGCGATCGATCTCGGGCCTGCCGGTCGTGGTCCACAACCGGGACAGCAACGAGGAGATGCTGGGAGTGGTCCGGGAAGAGGCCTTTCGGGATCTCCAGGCGGATTTCCACTCCTTCGCGGGAGGGCTCGGCATGGCCCGCGAGCTGATCGAGCGCGGCTTCTACCTGGGATTCACCGGCATGATCACCTTCCCCAAGGCGGACAACGTCCGCGAGGTGATCCCCATCCTGCCGCCGGACCGCTGCCTCGTGGAGACGGACACTCCTTACCTCGCCCCGGTTCCGTACCGAGGGAAGCCCAACCGTCCCGCCTACGTGGTGGAGATCGCCGAGCGGCTGGCGCAGGAGACGGGCGAGACCTACGAGCAGGTCTGCCGGCGGACGGGCGAGAACTTCTTCTAGGCTGTTCTGGAAGGCCAAGCAGACCGCATGCCGATGACGCTCTCAGGGATATACAAGAGCGGGTCACATTTACTGCTATCCTCTCGCCATGCGACGCACATCTCTGGAGATCGACGAAGAGCGGCTCGCTCGTGCCCAGCAGGCACTGGGTACGACGGGGATCAAGGAAACCATCGATCGGGCTCTGGATGAAGTCGTCCGTGCCGATCTGCGCCGCCGTCTTGCCGAGCGCATCCGATCAGGCGAAGGGATTGACCGCGGCGACAAGGTGCTCGAGGCCAGCCGCGGGTGGCAGCGTTGATTCTCTACCTCGCCGACACCAGCGCCTGGCACCGCGCAAGGCACCCCGCGATTGCGGCGGCCTGGGAGCAACGGCTGGCAACCGATACTCTTGCCACTTGCACGCAGGTTCGCCTGGAGATCCTCTACTCCGCCCGTAGCGCCGCCGACTACGAGCGGCTCAGCGCCGAGCTCCTCGCTCTCCATCAGCTTCCATGCGGCGCGGATCAGTTCGAGCGAGCCCTCGCGGTTCAGCACAGGCTGGCCAGGCGAGGTGGGCTCCACCACCGCAGCGTCAAGATCCCTGATCTCGTCATCGCTGCTACTGCCGAGGCGGCGGGGGCGGTCCTCTGGCATTACGATGAGGACTACGATCGGGTTGCCCAAATCACTGGGCAGCACGTGGAGTGGATTGCGCCTCGCGGATCTCTCTGAGGCGAAATCCACAGTGGGGTGAGGGGAAAAGCAACACCGGAGTGTTATCCTTTCATTGTACTCAAAAGAAAGGAGACAGCCGATGAACAAAGCCGTCCGCCTCGCCCTCCTGCTCTCCCTCATCGCCCTCACTTCGTGGATCTCGATGCCCAAAGCCGCTTACGCCCTGCCGGTTTGCAACAACATCAACGGCCGCGCCTGCCTCACCCCCAACAAGACCTGGCAGTGCACGTGGATAGGTGGGGGCGGGGAAGGAGTCTGTATCTGCGATTCCGAAACTCTCACGTGGGATTGCTTCTGAGCCCGCTCCGGGGCTCCCCCAGGTCTTTACGGCTTCGGGGGAGCCGTTCGCGCCGGATGGTTGGCAGGACCGGGCACGTCCTGCGTTTCATCGGTCATGTCCGACGTCTCGTCCGCCCTGTCCGCAGTGAGATCCTCCCTGCCCGATCTCCCATTTGGCACGTCCGGTGAGCCATCGGGCATGTCCTGCGTCTCATCGGGCACGCCCGACGGCTCGTCTGCCATGCCCGCTGTGAGATTTGCCCTGCCCGATCTTCCATCTGCCACGTCCGGAGAGCCATCGGGCACGTCCTGCGTTTCATTGGGCATGTCCGACGGCTCGTCTGCCCTGCCCGCTGTGAGATTTGCCCTGCCCGATCTTCCATCTGCCACGTCCGGAGAGCCATCGGGCACGTCCTGCGTCTCATCGGACATGTCCGATGTCTCGTCTGCCATGCCCGGTGTGAGATTTGCCCTGCCCGATCTTCCATCTGTCACGTCCGGAGAGCCATCGGGCACGTCCTGCGTCTCATTGGGCATGTCCGATGTCTCGTCTGCCACGTCCGCTGGGAGATCTGCCGTGCCCGATTTCCCATCTGCCACGTCCGGTGAGCCATCAGGCACGTCCTGCGTCACGGGCGCAGTATGATGCGCGAATGGGGATCGACCCGCGGAATCTCGAAGTGGTGGATGACGACATGGCGCAGATCTTCCGTGCCATGACCGGAGCGCAGCGCCTGAAGATCGCGAGCGACCTCTTCCGGTCCGCCCGGAACATGATCGCCAGCCAACTCGCCGCCGAGCACCCGGACTGGGATGAGCGGCGCCTTCAGCAGGAAGTGGCGAGGAGGCTCTCCCATGGAGCAGTCTGAGCTGCTCCACTTCGTTGTCGAGGCACTGGAGAGGATCGGCCTGCGGTACTTCGTGACGGGCTCGACAGCCACCATCTTCTTCGGCGAGCCCCGCTTCACCAATGACATCGTCGTCGTCGTGGACCTCCCCGCAGACAAGACCGCTCAACTCTGCGCGGCCTTTCCGTCACCGGATTTCTATCTGAGCGAGGAGACGGTCCGCCGGGCGGTTTCTCGGCGGGGGCAGTTCAACGTCATTCACCCGTCCTCCGGCCTCAAGGTGGACATGATGATTCCAAGGCGGCGAGGGTCATCAACGGAGTGAAGGGGGCTCGAGTCATAAGCGATGCTCAGACGGCAGTGCCCTTGTCAGCAGCACGTGGTTTAGCCGTTGGCGGAGGTGAGTCTGCATCGCAGTCCGATTGATCGAAGCTGATCAATAAAGCTGTCGTGTCCGACAGTGTGGAGGCTACCGACGACAAAAAGCGTCGGAACATCCTCGCAGAGAAGTCTAGCAGCCACCGGCAACCATTCTCGATTTCGTTGTGTAATGAGCGGCTCAAACATGAAGGAAAATCGAGCCTTCTTTTCGGAAAGGATTACCTCCAAGTCCTCAATGTCGGACGAAACCCAAGCCCGCATGATACGCTCAAGCTCCGTCAATCCTCGTCCCGAGTCCGTATTTCTGATCACGTCCTCGAAAAAGGGTAAACCTCCTATCGCTTGTTCACAAGATGAATCCAATAAATCAAAAGCACGAGTCGGCAGCTCAAGATAATCAATAGCATGTCCACCCTGCTCAGCCTTTGTGCGAAGCAAGTTGTCCACCCCATCGCTGTGTGACAATCCCGCATGAGACATGAGGCATAAAAGGAAATAAAAAGCGGCCTTCCACGGCTTCAATCCATCAAATGGCTCAGTCCTGCCAATAGAGGCCAGGAGTCTCGCCGCTTGTTATAGGCTATGCTGGCACGTGTCGGCTGCCAGCAACTCCCCTCCTCGTCGCGTCCGACTTGCTGAAGGGTAGGGTCACGATGATCAGCCTCAAAAACGAAGCGGCCAATATCCGCGTAGCTTTCATGTACCCACCAAGGCAACCTGGCGCCCTTGGGAAGGACATGAACCGAACCAATCAACTTATGCGGTGTATCCTCAATCTGCCAGAGCATGTATCAGTGGTCCCTTCAGCATACGCTTGCTGTGTGACGATAGTATCAGTATGAGTCGAGCTGTCTCGTCATCGAGTGGTTTGTCGCTGGCTAGCGTCACGAGACTCACAGATGGTTGATTGTCCTTGGCCTGCAGCATGAGTGCGCCAAGAGCTTGGGCTGCAGCTTCGTTGTTTGCAAACTCTCGACGTAAGCATCTCCTGATGCCGGAAGCAACCAAGTCGGCGACTTGAATGCCGAATGACTGTCGAGAATCCATGAAGCGCATGTTGTCGCGCACAAGCTTATGGACATTGAAAGCGTCTCCGATCTCGATGCCATAGACATCTTTGAGATAGTTCGGTGCACCTTTCTCGATCTCGTATTGGGTCATATGGCTATAGTCGAAGCCATGCACCAGCATCAGAGGCTCAGCTATGGATCTGCTTTGGAGCAAAGTCGGGCTCAACTTCTCAAACGCGTCTTCGAAGTCTGTGCGCCTGGTGTTCTTCTGATCGATCCGCCATCTGAACTCACGAAGCGTGCTGGGGCAGTGCTGGGCGTAGTACATGGTAGCTTGGCTCACCACGTCATACATGAGATTGACTTGGCAAACAAGCTGCACATACAACTGCGGAGATAGATTAGCAAGTTGTGAAGCCACTAGTTGGACACCGAGCCTGCCACCTTCATACCGCATCTTGCCGATATGTCGAAGAATCTCACGGACTTGGTTCCGTTGACGCTCGCGTACTATGGCTGGAGTGTTTGAGCCTGCATCCGTAGCCGTGCAGAACACGGCAAGGTTCAGACCTGCAAGTGCCTGCAAGAAGTCAAGGTATTCGGACTCTGCGAGCGCATTGAGCTTGATCTCCTGAACGAGCGGAGTGCCGTGGCGTAGCTTGAGTTGTCGAAGATTGCACGCTAACCCCCTTCGAGCCGCTTCAGGCACGGTGACTGCGACAACCGCATTCCATTTGCCGACGGCGGATGCGTTCACAAACGAACCAGATTCATCGATGTAGATGTTCATCTCGAATTCAGGCGTCTATACTCAGCGCCGGAAGTAATTACGCATTCCAATCCCGTGAATCGCCGCCGCGGCTCAGTCTGGCGCCGCAATGCGCAATGACTTATGACGTTCAGTATAGTTATGCGGCTTCGTTTTGAGATTCTCCACCTTTGGCCCGCAGGGTCGTTCTCGACTCGCTGTAATTCTGGTCAGGGCGACCTTCGCGCGTTGGCATTCTCTTGACTCTTGGTAACATTAGGATGATACGCCGGTTTTAACAGCGTCAATCTATAAGTACCGCAATGTAACCCTCTTCACAAATTCGCCCACAGTTTTCTTAAAACCTCCTCTGGTAATTTCATCTGCAGTGAGTGCATCCTGTATGTCTGCGAACGAAGAAGTAATCGTCACTTTTTGATTCTGAGCGTCGCAGGAAAACTGCAAGAAATACTGTGGCGGTTGGTCATATGGGCCCACGCCCAGCTTTATCCCGGCGCCACCTCCTGCGGATTCCAGGTTAAGGAGTTCAGGAGACACTGGACCTGAACTGCTTGGAATGTCTGACTCTCGCAGTCCGATTGCTATTTCCCTTAATGCCGGCTCGAGAGTCTCGTGCATAATTCTTGTCCAGTGCCCAACGAATTGACCCTCAAGTTCGCGTTGAAGGACTTCGTCCTCGCGGACCGTGCGAACCAGGTATTTTACGCCATCCTTAAGGTTCATTACTGCCTCCATTGGGTTTCCTCCTGTAAAGCGGTCGAGGCCCAATCGGTGGACCTCTTTGTCGCATATATGCTTGATCCAAGCCGCCAGGGTACGTCCCTGGCGGGCGGCGGCGTGTTCCCAGCGTGTGCGCTGCTCTGAGGAGAGGCGAAGTTTGAAGGTAGGATAAGTATCAGCCATCTTTGGAGTCCCGGGAGATATTGTGCCCCATGTGTGGGTACAAAAGCAAGGGCGGCCTCTTGAGCCTGCCGCGTCGCCCGGGGAAGCCTGCGCCAAAAATTCCGGACAGGAGGGAGTATCCGGGCGGGAGCCCCTACCCGATCAACCCCGATCCATGGCGGAGAGATTTGGGGCCTTTTGAGGAAACCGGGAAGCGCCGAGAGACGGCATCTCCCCGTCATAGGTCATCGTCGTTCGGGAGGCCGTCCCCGCCCCCGAGATGTCCCGCTGTTATAGACCTACGGAGAGTCGTGACGGGCTGGGGAAGGTCTCTACGTCCTTCGCTGGACGGCATTTTTGCGGGGCAGGCTCCTACACCGGATTCGGCACGTCGATGAACTCGGCCTCGATGCCGAACTTCTCCGCCAGGTGCTCGCCTAGGGCGCGAATCCCCAGCCGCTCCGTGGCATAGTGGCCGGCCGCTAGGTAGTGGATCCCCGCCTCCCGGGACACGTTCATCACCCACTCGGAGACCTCACCGGTGATGTAAGCGTCCAGCCCATCGTCGAGGGCTTGGTAGAGCTCCTGCTGGGCGCCGCCGCTGATGATCCCCAGCGACCTGACCGGATCGGGCCCTCCAAGGAAGGCCAAGGGCTCCTGGCCGTAGATCCGCCGACAGCGGAGCACCAGCTCCGAGGCGGCGATGGGCTCGGGGAAGCGCCCCTTGAAGCCGACGGGCAATCCCTCGTGCAGGCCGAAGGGCTCGAGGTCGACGAGACCGAAGGCGCGGCCGGCGAGAGCATTGTTGCCGACTCGGGGTGACGGTCGAGGGGGAGGTGGTAGGCGATCAGGCTCATCTCCCCCCGGATCAGCTCCGCGACACGCCGGTACTGGAAGCCGGTCAGCGTGCGCGGCATTCCTTCCCAAAACAGGCCGTGATGCACCATCACGGCGTCCGCTCCCGCCTCCCGGGCGCGGACGAACAGCTCGTGGCAGGATGAGACGCCGGTGACGATTTTCCGAACCTCTTCCTTCCCCTCCACCTGCAGGCCGTTGGGGCCGTAGTCCCGTCCCCGGGAGGCGTCGAGATACTGGTCGAGATAGGCGATGAGCTCGTGAAGGGCAGGCATGCCAGCAAGTTTAGTCCAAAGAGAGACGCACTGGCCGGAAACTCCGTATGCTTTTCGACGTTGGATCACCCGGAAGGAGACTCCATGCGCCGAACCATCCTCGCCGTCCTCGTCCTTTTCATGGCAGCCCTCGCGTTCGCCGAGCCGGCACCGGCGCCGCCACCTCCCCTCGATCTCCGCATCAATCCCCTCATGGACCTCCATTACTGGGTCCGCAAGCTGGGGAGCGAGAAGGGGAGCTGCCCGCGGTCGAGGGCCTTCCCGCGGCCGTGGCCGCCGCGCGGCAGGCGGGCGAATCGCTGGGAGATCCGCGGTTGTGGGGCATTCTCGACGGCTCCTTCACCGAGGCGGGGAGCCCCGCGGAGCTGGCTCATGTGGCCACCCAGTTGCCCGAGAGCGTCACCCTCCGCGATGGCAAGACGACCGTCCCCCTGCGCCAGGACGTCGCGAGCCTCGCCGCCGGTTATCAGGGGGTTGAGAAGGCCTTCCTCGCCACGGTCTGGCCCAAACACCGCGAGACGGCTGAGCGCGCAGCCGCGGCGCTGCGCAAGGAGCTGTTCCCCAAGGCCACGGAGGTCTACGCCGACGTCTCCCGCCACCTGGGGTTGCCGGCGCCCAGCGGGCCGCCGATCCCCGTCTACCTGGTGGGTGCGGCGCCGTTCCCCGGAGCGTTCACCCAGCGCAGCCAGAGCGGCCCCTTCAGCATCGTGGCCCTGGAGGGCGAGCCGGACTCGCAGTGGGTGGAGATCGTGGTCCACGAGACGATCCACGTGCTGGACGTCCAGGCGGGGGAGGGGAGCGTGCTGGCGGAGCTGCGCCGCCGGCTGAGCCAGGTGCCCGGCGCGGATCCCCAGGCGGTTCACGACTTCGTTCACACGGTGATGTTCGTCCAGGCCGCGGGGAGCGTCCGCCGCGTCCTCGATTCCAATCACAAGGACTATGGCGACGTGAGGGGCTACTACGCCCGGGTGGGCCGGGCGGCCACGGTGGTGGTGCCGGCCTGGCGGGACTACCTCGACGGCAAGATCGATCGCGAAGCGGCCCTGACGAGGATCGTGGCCGGCTTCAAGGAAAAAGAAAAGGGCGACCCGCAGGCCGCCCCGAAAAAGCCGACTTGATGGAGTCGGGGATTAGCGGTTGCCGCCGCCCCCACCCCGCGGCCCCCCACGGTCGCCACCCCGGCCACCCCGGTCACCGCCGCGGAATCCGCCACGGCCTCCGCGGTCACCGCCCCGGCCTCCGCGATCGCCGCCGCGGCCGCCGCGCTCGCTCTCGCCACCGCCGCCGGCCATGGCCATCTCCATGCCCTCGTACTGGGCAGGATCGTAGTCCGGCGACTCCATGATCACGGCCTTCCTCGACAGCCGGATCTTCCCGGTCTCGTCGATGTTGATGACCTTGACCTGCATCTCGTCGCCTTCCTTGACCACGTCCGTAACTTCACGGACGCGGTAGGGGGCGAGCTCGCTGATGTGCACCAGGCCGTCGGTGCCGGGCATGATCTCCACGAAGGCGCCGTAGGCCTCGATGCGCCGCACCGTGCCGGTGTAGACCTTGCCGATCTCCGGCACCTCGGTCAGGCGCTCCACCATCTGGATGGCGCGCCGGGCCGCGGGCTCGTCCGGCGAGGCGATGATGACCCGGCCGTCGTCCTCGATCTCGATGTCGCAGCCCGTCTCCTCGATGATGGAGCGGATGGTCTTGCCACCGGGTCCGATGACGTCGCGGATCTTCTCCTTGGCGATCTGGAGGGTGTAGAGCCGCGGCGCGAACTTGGAGATCTCGCCCCGTGGGCTGGGCAGGGCCCGCTCCATGATGCCTAGGATGTACATGCGGCCGGCCTTGGCCTGCTCCAGCGCCACCTTCATGATCTCGCGGGTGACGCCGGTGATCTTGATGTCCATCTGCAGGGCGGTGATGCCCTGGCGGGTGCCGGCGACCTTGAAGTCCATGTCGCCGTAGTGGTCCTCCTGGCCGGCGATGTCGGTCAGGACCGCGAAGTTGTCCCCGCTCCTTGATGAGGCCCATGGCGACCCCAGCCACCGGCGCCAAGAGCGGCACGCCGGCGTCGAACATGGCGAGCGAGCCGCCGCAGATCGAGGCCATGGAGGAGGAGCCGTTCGACTCCAGGATGTCGGAGACCACGCGGATGGTGTAGGGGAAGTCGTCCTCGTGGGGCAGCACGGGCAGGATGGCCCGACGGGCCAACACGCCGTGGCCGATCTCGCGCCTGCCGGCGCTCCGCAGGAACTTCACCTCGCCCACGGAGAAGGGGGGGAAGTTGTAATGCAGCATGAACTTCTGGACGCTCTCGCCCTCGTACTCCTCGATGAGCTGGGCGTCCCGCTTGGTGCCCAGGGTGGCCGTGACCAGGGCCTGGGTCTCGCCGCGGGTGAAGAGCGCCGAGCCGTGGGTGCGGGGGAGGAGCCCGGCCTCGATGTCGATGGGCCGGATCTCGTCGAGCCGCCGGTTGTCGAAGCGGGTGCGCTGGTTGATCACCACCTCGCGGAGGATCTCCTCTTCGAGCCGGCTGACGATCTTCTTGATCTGCCCCTTCTTCGCCGCCTCCTCCTCGGGGATGGTCTCGAGGTAGGGCTTGACCACGGCGTTGACGGCGTGCTTGCGCTCGAACTTCTTCTTGGTGAAGAGAGCGGCCTTCAAGGGGGCGTAGAGATCCGCCTTGACCTGCTCGTAGAGCGTCTCGGGGTAGACCTCCGGCGCCGTCCAAACCGGCTTCTCCGATTGCCGCTCGCGGAACAGCTCGTGCTGCGCCTTGATGATCTTCTGGATCTCCAGGTGGCCGCGCCAGATGCACTCGAGCATCAGCTCCTCGGAGACCTGGTTGGCCCCGGCTTCCACCATCACCACCGCCTCTTCGGTGCCGACCACGACGAGATCGAGGTCCGACACGTCGCGCAGGCTGTTGGCGGGGTTCATCACCACCTCGCCGTCGACCAGGCCCACCCGCACCGCGCCCACCGGGTGGTAGAACGGGATGTCGGAGAGCACCAGCGCCACCGAGGCGCCGTTGATGGCCAGGACGTCCGGATCGTTCTCGCCGTCGGCCGAGAGGCAGAAGGCGATGATCTGGGTGTCGGCGGTGTAGCCTTCGGGGAACAGGGGGCGCAGCGGGCGGTCGATCTGGCGGGAGGTGATGATCTCCTTCTCCGTCGGCCGGCCTTCGCGCTTGAAGAAGCCCCCGGGAATGCGGCCCGCGGCGTAGGTGTACTCGCGATAGTCGACCGTCAGCGGCAGGAAGTCCCGCTCGGCGGGACCTTTGTTCTCCATGCAGGCCGTGGCGAGCACGACCGTATCGCCGTAGCGGATGGTGCAGGACCCGTTGGCCTGCTTGGCCAGGTGACCCGATTCGATGATCAGGGTCCCCGCGCCGATGGGAATCTCTTTGCGTTGCCTCATGATGGGTTGTCTTCTTTCTTTCGTTTCGTTTTTTTCGCTTGTCTCTCGCCTGTTTACAGCTCCGGACCGGGCCCCGCGTCTGGGCCTCGCCAATCCCGTGGGGGACGGGGAGCGAGTGGTGCCGGAGGATCGGACGGTCCCGAGACCTCGCGAGGTCCCGGGCTCAGGTCCTGCCGCGTCGGGCGGGGGGGTTACTTGCGGAGCCCGAGGCGCTCGATGGTCGAGCGGTAGCGCTCGACGTCCTTCCCCTTCAGGTAGTCGAGCAGGCGGCGGCGGCGGCCGACCAGCTTCAGCAGGCCGCGGCGGCTGTGGTGGTCCTTGGTGTGGGTCTTGAAGTGGTCGGTCAGCTCGGTGATGCGGTGGGTCAGGATGGCCACCTGCACCTCCGGCGAGCCGGTGTCGTTGTCGTGCGTCCGGTACTGGGTGATGATTTTCTCTTTGACTTCGCTGGTTTGCGCCAAAGCAAACTCCTCCTTACATTTCTCTCCGCGTTGGATTGTAGCATAGTCACGGTCACGCGGCGCGACTCAACGGAACACGACCTTGGGCTGGACGATCCCCACGCCCGCGCTGCCGATCCGTTCCACCACGGTGCCGACGGCGATGAACTGCCGCCGGCGGTTCACCAGCTTGACCCAGTCCCCCTCCTCGCCCGCCAGCTCGCGCACCAGCACGGTCTGGCCGTGGTGGATGCGGTTCTCCTGCTGCGGATCGGCCGTCACCTCGTTGAAGGGGAGGGGGATCTGGTCGAAGGGGATCCAGGCTACGCCCACCGGGCTCCCGGCCTGCACCTGTTCTTCGAGCCGGGCGAGAGGAACGGCGTCGTCCGCCCGGAAGTTGCCGATGCGGGTGCGGCGCAGCTCCGCCAGGTGGGCTCCCACTCCTAAGGCCAGGCCCAGGTCGTGGGCCAGGCCGCGGGCGTAGGTGCCGGAGGAGCAGGCGAGCTGGAAGCGCAGGCGGCCGTCCGCGATCTCCCCCAGGGGGGTGAATTCGTAGACCGTGACCTCCTTGGGCTCGGTCGGCACCTCCTCGCCCCGGCGCGCCAGCTCGTAGAGCTTGACCCCCTGCACCTTCTTGGCCGAGAACGGAGGCGGCTGCTGCTGGATCTCCCCCTCGAAGCCCTTCATGGCCTCGGCGACCTGCTCCTGGGACAGGGCCGCCACGGCCTCGGCCGGCGCCTCGGAGGTCACCTTGCCGGAGGCGTCGTAGGTGTCGGTCGCGACGCCGAAACGGATCGTCCCCTCGTACACCTTGGGCGCGCGGATGAGGAACCGGGTCAGCCGGGTGGCGGTGCCCAGGGTGAGGAGCAGCAGGCCGGTGGCGTCCGGATCGAGCGTGCCGCAGTGGCCGATCTTCTTCTGCTTGAGGATGCGGCGCACCTTCTGCACCACGTCGTGCGAGGTGAAGCCGGGGTCCTTCTCGACCAGCAGGAGTCCATCCCTCATGTCCATGGAATCAGCTCGTCAGGCGAGCGCAGCCGCGAGGTCCGCGGCCACCTGCTGACGCAGCGGCCTCGCCCTCGCCTTCCAGGGAGTAGCCGGCGGCGTTCCTGTGGCCGCCGCCGCCGTGGTGGCGGGCGATCTTCTCGACGTCCACCTCACCGCGGCTGCGGAGCGAAACCTTCTGGGTGCCGTCCTCCCGCTCGCGGATGAGGGCCACGGCTTCCACGCCGGCGATCGATCGGAGGGTGTCGATGAGCCCCTCGGAATCGCCCGGCGCGGCCCCGGCGCGGCGGAACATGTCGAGGGTCAGCCGGCCGGTCGCGACCCGCCCCCCTTCGTGGAGCTCGAGCGACTGGAGCATCTCGCCCAGCAGGCGCACCACGGCCAGCGGGCTGGCTCTCGTAGAGCCATTGCGATACCTGCTCGGGGTGGGCGCCGTCGCGCACCAGCGCCGCCGCGGCCTCGAAGGCGGCAGGCGTGGCGTTGGAGAAACGGAAGCCGCCGGTGTCGGTCACCAGGGTGAGATAGAGGCAGCTCGCCAGCTCCGGGTCCAGGGTCGCCTTGAGCCCCTGGGCCAGACGGTAGACCATCTCGCCCACGGCCGGGGCCGCGGAGTCCACCCAGTTCACGGTGCCGTAGCACTGGTTGCCGAGGTGGTGGTCGATGTTGATCACCGGCCGTTCGGCGAGGTGCTTCTCGAGCCCTGTGCGGTCCGGGCTCGGGCACTCCAGCACGATGATGGCGTCGAACTTCTCGGGGAAGCCGGCGGGCGGCTCCTCGCCCACGTGGATACGGTCGCTGCCGGGCAGCGGCTTGTACACCGTGGGGATGGGATCGCGGTTCCACACCACGGCCCCCTTGCCGAGGCCGCGCAGCAGGCGCGCGAGACCGAGCTCGGAGCCGATGGCGTCGCCGTCGGGATTGACGTGGCTGGTCAGCAGGAAACGGTTACCCTGGCGGATCTTCCGCAGCAGGTCTTCAGGAGCTTTCGTCCCGCCCATGGAGGCTCTCCAAGAGGTCTGAGATCTTTTGACTTTGCTCGGCGCCGCGGTCGAGCTCGAAGACGAGCTCCGGGGTCACCCGCAGCCGGAGCCGGCGCGCCAGCTCCGAACGCAGGAACCCCCGAGCGTGGCGGAGCCCTTCGATGGTCTCCAGCCGTTGTTTCTCATCCCCCAGCACCGAGACCTTCACCACGGCCCGGCGCAGGTCCGGGGTGACGTCCACCTCGGTGACGGAGGCGAGCTTGACCCGCGGATCGTGCACCTGCCGCAGGAGCAGGTCCGCGAGCTCGGCGCGCAGCACGTCGCTGACGCGATCGCTGCGGCGGCTCATCGCCCTTCCTCCAGGAGCTGCGGATCCCAGCGGGTCAGATAGACCTCCGGGTCGCTCTCCACCAGCTTCCTCACTTCGTCCATCAGATGATCCATCTCGCTCTCACCACCCGCGGCGACCGCCGCGAGAGCGATCTCCGCCCGCTGGTGGAGATCATGGAAATCGGTCTCCGCGATCGAGACCCGGTAGCGCTGATACAGCTTCTCGATCAGCGACTTGACGACCCGCCGCTTGTCCTTGAGGCTGCGGCTGGCGGGGAGGTGCAGCTCGAAAACGGAGATGCCGACGATCATGGCTCGTTCCCGTGTCCTTGGCGCTCGGCGGCGGCGTAGGGTGCGCTCCGCGCACCGAGGTGAGCACAGCGCACCCTACGGACCGCCCCAGGCGGCATTACAGGACGGGCGCCACCTCTTCGCTGGTGTAGGCCTCGATGAAGTCGCCCGGCTTGAAGTCCTGGAACCGCTCCAGCCCGATGCCGCAATCGAAGCCGGTCCGCACCTCGGAGGCGTCGTCCTTGAAGCGCCGCAGAGAGGCGATCCTGCCCTCGTAGATCACGCGGTTGTCGCGCACCAGGCGCACCGCCGCGGTGCGCGGGATGACCCCCTCGACCACGTGGCAGCCGGCGATGGTGCCCACCTTCGGCACCTTGAAGGTGTCCCGCACCTCGGCGCGGCCCGCGGCCACCTCGCGGAACGTCGGCTCGAGGAGGCCGGTCATGGCCTTGCGCAGCTCGTCGATCAGCTCGTAGATCACGGTGTGGAGGCGGATCTCCACCTCCTCCTTCTCGGCGAGGTCCACGGCGCTGCTCTCCGGCCGCACGTTGAAGCCGATGACGACCGCCTTCGAGGCCGAGGCCAGGAGCACGTCGTTGGTGGAGATGGCGCCGACGCCCGAGTGGAGCACCGAGACCTTCACTTTCTCCGTGCTGGCCTTGCCCAGCGCCTCCTTGAGCACCTCGACCGAGCCCTGCACGTCCGCCTTGAGGATGACGGGCAGCTCCTTGACCTCGCCCTCCTGGATGCGGGTGAAGAGCTGGTCGAGCGACATCCGCCCCTGGGTGGGTGCGAGGCCGCGCCGGCGCTGCTCCTGGGCGCGGAACTCGGCGATGCCCCTGGCCTTGGACTCGTCCTCGACCACCTGCAGGATGTCGCCCGCGTCCGGCAGGTCGGAGAAGCCGGTGACCTCCACCGGAGTGGCGGGCCCGGCCTCCTGCGAGCGGTGGCCGAGGTCGTCGCTCATCGAGCGCACGCGGCCCCAGGTGGCGCCGGAGACGAACACGTCGCCCACCTTCAAGGTGCCGTTCTGCACCAGGACGGTCGCCACGATGCCGCGGCCCACCTCCTTGCGGGCTTCGAGCACGGCGCCCTGGGCCGAGATCTCGGGATTGGCCTTGAGCTCCAGGATGTCGGCGGTCAAGAGGATCATGTCCAGAAGCTCGGGGATGCCCTGGCGCTTCAGGGCCGAGATCGGCACCATGACGGTGTCGCCGCCCCAGTCCTCGGCCATCAGGCCGCGGTCGGCGAGCTCCTTCTTCACCCGGTCGAGGTTGGCGTTGGGCTTGTCGATCTTGTTGATCGCCACCACGATGGGCACCTTGGCCGCCCGCGCGTGGTCGATGGCCTCGATGGTCTGCGGCATGACGCCGTCGTCGGCCGCCACCACCAGGACCACGATGTCCGTCACCTTGGCGCCGCGGGCGCGCATCAGGGTGAAGGCCTCGTGGCCGGGGGTGTCGAGGAAGACGATGTAGCGGCCGTTGACCTCCACGTGATAGGCGCCGATGTGCTGGGTGATGCCGCCGAACTCGGCCTCGGTCAGCTTCGACTCGCGGATGGCGTCGAGGAGCGAGGTCTTGCCGTGGTCGACGTGGCCCATGATGGTGACCACCGGCGCCCGCGGCGTCTTGCTCTCCGGCTGGTCGCCTGCGGCGGCGCCCGACTGCTCTTCGCGGAGCTGCACCTCTTCCTCGAAGGAGACGACCATGGCCTCGACCCCCAGATCGCGGGCCACCTGGAGCGCCAGCTCGGGGTCCAGCACCTGGTTGATGTTGGCCATGATGCCGCGCTTGAAGAGAGCGTTGATCAAGTCGCGCACGCGCACGTCGAGCTTCTCGGCGAACTCGCGCAGGGTCATGCCCTCGCTGATCATCACGGCGCCCGTGGGTTTCTCCTTTTTGAAGGTCAGCAGCTTGCCGCCCGAATTGTCCTCGTCCTCCTTGCGCAGGACGCGGCGGCGGCGGCGGCCGGTGATGGGCGCCCCCTCCTCCTCTTCGAGGTCCTCCAGGGTGCCCTTGAAGCTGGTCAGGTCCTCCTCGCGGGTGCCGGACTTCTTGGCGCCCTTGCCCTTCTTCTTCTTGTCGCGCTCGATCTGCTCCTGCAGCCGCTCGGCGGCGCGCCGCTTCTGCTCCTCGGTGGCGAGACCGGTGTGCCCAGGCGTGCCGCCGGGGCGCTGCATGGGCGGCCGGGTGGGGCCGGGCGCGCCCTGCGGGCCGTCGCGGCGGGGCGGCGGGCCGGAGGGACGCTGGCCGGCGGGCACGTCGCGGCGGGGCGGCGGACCGTCCCGGCGCTGCTGCGGCGGGGAGGACGGAGCCTCGCGGCGGTACGGCGGCGGCGCCTGCGGGCGCGGGTGCGCCGTTGGCGCGGCCTGGCCTGCCTGGACCGCCTGAGCGGCGGCGGCGCAGTGACCGCCGGCACCGGAGCGGTCTCCAGCGACTGCAGGGCGGCGGCTCGAGCACGGGAGCCGCGACGGCGCCGCCGAGCATGGCCTCGTGGAACGGCTCGGCGACTTGAGCCGCCGTCTCCGCCATAGGCTGCATGGCCGGCCGCTCCGACACCGGCAGGTTCTGGATGCGCGGCTCGACCTTCTGGATCAAGGTCCGTGGGCGCTGCGGGCGCAACGGGTTGGGAGCCGGACGGCGGGCTGCCGGAGGGCCGCCCGGCGTGGTCGCGGGCGCACGCCGGCGGGCGGCGTCAGGGGGAGCCGTCTCGTCCCGCAGGATGACCTCCCGTGGGTGCGGCAGCTTCTTGCCCTGGAGGATCGCCGTGATGATGTCGGTGTCGATGTGCGCGTCATCCCCTTCGACGCGCACGCCGATGGACTTCAGCTTGAAGACGAGGTCCTGGTTGGAGATCCCCATCATCTTCGCGAGGTCCTGGACTCGAACTTTTCCCATATCGTCTCGTGCTCCTGTAGATGCCCACGGCGCAAACCACTATTCCGCTATTCCGCGTCTTCGGGGCGGGGCTCCTCGGCCGCCGCCGCTTCGCCTTCCTCCGGCTCGTCGCCTCCACCCCCGCTGAGGTCCGGCAGCAGGGACGCCGCCGTGCTCGACCGCTGCTGCTCGCTCTCGGCGAACGCCCGGCTGAGCGCTGCCATGAAGTCCTCGTCGCCCATGCCGCCGCTCTTCGCCGCCGGCTCCGGGGCCCGGAACGGCCCTACGTCGAGATCGGCCTGGCGCTTCTCGACCTGCTCTTTGGCCCACGCCACCAAGTCCGCGGCTTCGTCCTGCGACAGCTCGTCGAGCCCCAAGGCGAGCAGCGTCTCGGCGTCCGTCGCCGCCAGCGCGTCGATGCTGCCGAAGCCGGCCTCCTTGAGGAGCCCGGCCGCGGTCTGGCTGATCCCCGGCGCCGCGGTGACGTCCACCTCCACCGCCGCTTCACGGCCGGCCGAGGGAAGCTGGCTCATGGCCGTGTTCAGCATGCGGGCGAGGGCGTCGGCCACCTCGTCCTTGACGTCGCTCTCGCTCTTGATGTCGATGCGGCTGCCGATCAGCTCGGAGGCCAGGCGCACGTTCTGGCCGCGCTTGCCGATGGCGAGCGAGAGCTGCTCGTCCTCCACGATCACGTCGAGATGGGGCACCTCGCCCTGGTGGGTCACCGACACGCGGGTGATCTTGGCCGGCGCGAGCGCGCTCTGGGCGAAGGTCACCAGGTCGTCGCTGTACTCGATGATGTCGATCTTCTCGCCGCGGAGCTCGCGGATGATGGACTGCACGCGCGAGCCCTTCATGCCCACGCAGGCGCCCACGGGATCGACGTCCCGCTCGCGGCTGTAGACCGCCACCTTGGCCCGCTCGCCGGGCGCGCGCACGGCGTGCTTGATCACCACCGTGCCGTCGTAGATCTCCGGCACCTCGGTCTCGAAGAGCTTGACCAGCAGGCGCGGATCGGTGCGCGAGAGCACGATCTGCGGCCCCTTGGGCTGCTTGTGCACGTCGACGATGACGGCGCGGATGCGCTCGCCCTGGCTGTAGCGCTCGTGGCGCGCCTGCTCGGAGCGGGGCACGACCGCCTCGGTACGCCCGAGGTCGACGATGATGTCGCCGCGCTCGAAACGCTTCACCGTGCCGTTCAACACCTCGCCCACGCGGTCGATGAACTCGTTGTAGATGTTCTCGCGCTCGGCCTCGCGCACCCGCTGGTAGAGCACCTGCTTGGCGTTCTGGGCGGCGATGCGCCCGAGGCCGTCGGTTGAGATGGGCAGGTGGATCTCGTCGCCCACCTCGGCCTTGGGCTTGTGGTCCCGCGCCTCCTCGACCGTCCACTCGGCGAGCGGGTCCTCCACCGTCTCCACCACCTTCTTGACGATGAAGGCGTCGAACTTGCCGGTCTCGCGGTCGAGATGGGCGCGCACCGGCTCCTTGATGCGGTGCTGCTTCTTCGCCGCCGACGCCATGGCGTCCTCGAGGGCGGAGATCCACCGCTCGAGGTCGATGTCCTTCTCGCGCGCGACCTGGCGCAGGATCTCGTTGAGGTTGATTTCCGCAGTCTGTGCCTGAGGCATGGTTCTCTTCCTATTCCGTTGCCAGCGTTCCGTTGCCAGCGCTACAGCTCGATCTCCAGCCGAGCCAGCTTGACGTTCTTGAGAGGGATGGCCTGCTGCTCGCCGCTCCTGTCGTCCTGGAGGAGCACCTCGGCGGCATCGTCGTCCGCGGCATCGTCCACAGTATCCGCAGTATCCGCAGCGAGGGGCCGGCGCAGCCCCGCGAGGCGCGCCACGACCGTCTTCTTCTTCCCTGTCTCCGGGTCGTCCATCGTCACCCGCGCCAGCCGGCCGGCGAAGCGCTCGTAGTCCTGGGGCCGGTAGAGCTGGCGGTCGAGCCCGGGGGAGGAGACCTCCAGGACGTAGCGTCCCGCGCCGAAGTCCAGCACGTCGAGCAGCGCCGAGGCCTGCTTCGAGACGTGCTCGCAGTCCGCCAGGGTCACCCCCTCCGGCTTGTCCAGGATCAGCCGCATGACACCGCCTTTGAGCTCGGCATGGAGCAGCTCACAGCCGGCAGCCGTGGCCACGGCCTCGAGCTCCGGCAGGATCTCGGCGAGACGGCCTGGGGTGGCGGACATTTTCCGATCGTGGTCTCCTCTGGTTGCTTGCCAACAAAAAAAGTGGGCGTGAGGCCCACTTCTTTCCGACCGTCACCGGTCAGGGCGAGCTGGCCCGCTCATTATAAGGAATGGACGTGCTTCTGGCAAGTCGTGCGGAGCACAACCCCCGCCGGCGCCCTGCCGGACAGGGAAAAGGTCGGAAGTGGGTTGCGGCGAACCGCGCTCGGGAAGGATAACACAGGATGGGGAGGAGAATCTTCCAGCCGATCCAGCTTCTCAGAACGTCTCGCTCGTCGACACCAGCCACTGCACCCGCTTGATGGAGGAGTCGCCGTCCGAGGGGAAGGCGAGGTCGAGGTGGATCATGGAGCCGCGGGCGGAGCGGCTGGAGCCGAAGCGCAGGCCGAGGCCCACGTCCTTGAGCAGCTTGCGATTCGCCGCCACCTTGCCGTCGCCGTCCTCGAACCAGGCCGAGCCGGCGTCGAAGAAGATCGCCGCTCCCAGGTGGATGAAGGTGGAACAGCTCGCGGTCGCTGAAGAACCGCTGCTCCAGGGTGAAGAGGAAGCGCTGGTCGCCCTGGACGAAGCGCAGGGGATAGCCGCGCAGCCCCGTGTCGCCGCCCAGGAGGAGCTGGTGCTCGGGATCGAGGTTGTGGACGACGTCGCCGCCCAGGGCCACGTAGAGGAGGTTGTCGCCGAAGTCGCGCACGTAGTACCGGATGTTGCCCCCCACCTGCAGGTTCTCGGCTCCGCCGCCGCCGAAGCGGGAGCCGCCCCGGAACCCCGTCAGCAGGAGCTGCCGCGGGCTCGGCCGCCAGCCGATGGAGGCCGAGGTGTCGACGAGCACCCGGTCGAGGGTGCCGCCCCAGGCCGTTGAGGAGTAGCCCAGCCGCAGGTGGAACTGGTGGCCGACGTTGACGTCCTCGGTGCGCTGGATGCGGTCCATGTCGCGGGCCGTGAAGTAGCCGTCCTGGAGGTATTCGTAGCTCACCCAGGGATAGGCCAGGGTGCGGTCGCCCGGCAGCTCGGCCGGCGGCTCGAACCCTGCAGCCGGAGCGAAGCGGTCACGCTCCACGGAGAAGCCCGCCAGCCAGCGATGCGTATGGCGGTCGGAGATGCCCGGCGACAGACCGCCATAGATCCCGACCACGTCCTCCTGATGCTGGAAACGCTCGATCACGTGGCCGTGGTCGTACAGGGGATCGACCCGGTCGTCGAGCGTCGCTGAGCCCCCCAGGGCCCAGCGGGTGTCGAGCGAGTAGAACGGCCGCTCGAGCAACAGGCTCCTGAGCGAGCCGTCGCTGTTGTTGGCGTAGGTCGCGTCCATCCGGCCATGGGTGCCGAAGAGGCTCGGGTCGTCATAGCTCACGAGGTTGGAGGTACGGTCCACGGAGCTCTCGTGCGACAGGGAGATGCCCTTGCCGGCGCCCAGGAAATTGATGTCCTGGACGTCGAAGTGGACGGTGTTGGCGCCGCCGGAGCGGTGGAAGCCGACGCCTCCCTGGAGGGTCCAGACGTCGCGGGTGACCACCTCGAGGTCCACCTCGCCGTCGCCCACCGGGATAGGGCGGATCTGGGCGTCGTAGAGGTAGCGGTTGTGGCGCAGGATGCGCTCGGACTCCGCCGCCGCCTCCGGCGAATAGGCATCGCCGGGCTTCATCAGCACCTGGCGCTCGATGACCGCCGGCTTGGTGACGATGTGCAGGCGGTCCGCCAGCCGGAAGAGCGCCTTGTCCTCGCCCGGCTTGCTGGGATCGAAGACGTTCTGGGTGACGACATGGATCTGGCGCACCTTGGGCGGCTGGGCGCCGCTCGTCTTTCCCGTCCTCGCCGTCCTTTGGGTCCTTTGAGTCCTCTATGTCCTTTTTCTCACCAGCCGGAGAAGGCTGGGCCGCAGGGGCTGCAACCGTCTGGGCACGCGCCAGCCGTGGCACAGCCCCCAGGAGGACTGCGGTGGCGAGGAGGGGGAGAAGCGCTGACTTCGACTTCATGGGATTCTGCTCCATGTTCATGTTACACCCGCAGTAGAATACGCCCATGACCACCACCACGGCTCCCGCCCCGACCGCCCGACCCCGCACCGTGCGCGCCCCCCGCGGCACGGAGATCTCCTGCCGCGGCTGGCAGCAGGAGGCCGCCCTGCGCATGCTGATGAACAACCTCGATCCCGAGGTCGCCGAGCGGCCGGAGGAGCTGGTGGTCTACGGCGGCTCAGGGAAAGCGGCCCGCAACTGGGAGTGCTTCGAGGCCCTCGTCGAGACGCTGAGACGGCTGGGGAACGAGGAGACGATGCTCGTCCAGTCCGGCAAGCCGGTGGCGGTCTTCAGGACCCACGCGGACGCGCCCCGGGTGCTGATCGCCAACTCGCTGCTCGTCCCCCACTGGGCCACGGCCGACGAGTTCCGCCGTCTGGAAGGGCTGGGCCTCACCATGTACGGCCAGATGACGGCCGGCTCGTGGATCTACATCGGCACCCAGGGCATCCTCCAGGGCACCTACGAGACCCTGGCCGAGTGCGCCCGCCAGCATTTCGGCGGCTCGCTCGCCGGCCGGCTCACCGTCACCGCGGGGCTCGGCGGCATGGGCGGGGCCCAGCCGCTCGCCGTGACCATGAACGAGGGGGTCTGCCTGGTGGCCGAGGTGGACCGCTCCCGCATCGAGCGCCGCCTCGCCACCCGCTATCTGGATCGTGTCGCGCCCGACGTGCCCACGGCCGTGGCTGAAGGCCTCGCGGCCCGCGACCGCCGCGAGGCCGTGTCCATCGCCGTCGAGGCCAACGCCGTCGACCTCTTGGAGCACCTGGTGGCCGCCGGCCTGGTGCCCGACGTGCTCACGGATCAGACCTCGGCCCACGACGCCCTTGAGGGCTACGTGCCCCACGGCCTTCCCTACGCCGAGGCCCTGCGCCTGCGGCAGGAGGATCCGCAGTCCTACATCGCTCGCTCCATGGCTTCGATGGCGGCCCACGTGCGCGCTATGCTGGCCCTGAAGCAGCGGGGAGCGGTCACCTTCGACTATGGCAACAACCTGCGCGGCCAGGCCCTGCAGGCGGGGGAGGCGCGGGCGTTCGACGTCGGCGGCTTCGTCCCCCTGTTCATCCGGCCGCTGTTCTGTGAGGGCAAGGGCCCGTTCCGCTGGGCCGTGCTCTCGGGCGATCCGGAGGACCTTGCGGCCACGGACGAGGCCATCCTCGAAACCTTCCCGCACGATGCGGCTCTGGCGCGGTGGATCCGCATGGCCCGCGAGCGGGTGGCCTTCCAGGGGCTGCCGGCGCGCATCTGCTGGCTCGGCTATGGCGAGCGGGCCAAGGCCGGCCGGGTGTTCAACGAGCTGGTGGCCTCCGGCCGCGTCAAGGCGCCCATCGTCATCGGCCGCGATCATCTCGACTGCGGCTCCGTGGCCTCGCCCAACCGCGAGACCGAGGCCATGCGCGACGGCTCGGACGCCATCGGCGACTGGCCCGTCTTGAACGCCCTCCTGAACGCCGTCAACGGCGCCACCTGGGTCTCGGTCCACCACGGCGGCGGCGTGGGCATCGGCTACTCGCTGCACGCCGGCATGGTCGTCGTGGCCGACGGCACCGCGGCGGCGGGGGAGCGGCTGGAGCGGGTGCTCACGGGCGATCCCGGCATGGGGGTCGTGCGTCATGCCGACGCCGGCTATCCGGAGGCCCTCGCCTGCGCCCGGGAGCGCGGGGTGGACCTGCCGATGATCGATTCCCAGTGAAGGCTCGGTTGAGCGCGCGCGAGCGGCGGATCGCCGGCCCTCTCCTCGCCCTCGCCGCCGTGGCCCTGGCGACAAGCTGGATCCTCGACCGCTCCGGGCACACCTCCCAGGCCGAGTGGGTCGAGGAGACGCGGCAGCAATATCAGCGCCTGTGGACGGACCTCGAGGCCGAGGCCGAGGCTGCAGCCCGCGCGGTGCCCCGGCCGCAGCAGGACGAGCTCTCGCCCCAACTTCGGCTGGAGACCTTCCGGCGCCTGGGGGAAATCGAGACAGGCAAGGGGCGCCACGCCCTGCTGCTGCTCGACGCCGACGGCGTGCCGGTGGCATGGGCGGGGGAGGGATTGCTGCACGAGCTCCCCGGCGAGCTGCTGCGTTCCGAGCTGCCGCCGCTGCCCCCCTCCGGCCTCTACTACCGCGCCAGCTTCAGCGCCGTCACCCTGCTCGCCATCCACCCCCTGGACGCCTCCCGCCGGCCCTGGCGGATCGCCGCGGGCGCGAGCTACGCCAACGAAACCCTGCCGTTCCCCAACTCCCGCACGGCCCGCTGGAGCCTCGTCGATTCGCCGGCGCAGGCCGTGCCAGGCACCGACGTCGTGACGCTCGAAAACGCGCCGACCCTCGTGGTGGAGCGGGGACCGGCCGAGGGGCGCTCCCGCCTCGCCGTGCTGGCCAGCCGGCTGGCCTGGATCGCCCTCGGCCTCGCCCTGCTGGCCCTGGCCGTGGTCCGCGGCCTGCGCCGGGTGCTGCCGGCCGGGGCGCAGGCTGGCGAGGAGCCCGCAGGCCGCTTCGTCGTCCCGCTCGTGCTGGGCGGGCTGATCGCGCTGGCCGCGTCCTTCCCCATTCCCCTCCAGCCGCTGGCCATGCTGCTCGCCGGAGTGGGGCTCGCGGCCCTGGGGCTGCGCGGCCGGCTGGGGGAGGGAGGGAAGGCGGGTCGCATCCCCGTCGCCGTCAAGGGCGCAGCCGCCGTGCTCCTCCTCTTCCTGGGCGCCTGGGCCCTGCTGCGGGCTTCAGCGCCCCTCGACCTCGCCGGCGACGTCCTGGCCTCGGCCGGGACCTTCGCCCTCAGGCTGGGATTCACCGGCGCGGCCTTCGGGCTGCTGGTCCTCGCCGGCCGCCGCGGTCACTGGGGCGATCCGGGCGGCCCGGGAGATCGCGAGGCGCCGCCGGCCCGCGACCGGCCGGCCTGGATCGCCGTGGCCCTCCTGCTCACCGGCGCGGCGGTCTGCGATCAGCCGTGGCTCGCCGTGCCCCTGCTCGCCGCCGGGGGCGCAGTGGCCGCCGCCTGGGTCGACCTTCGCCGGCTGGGCGAGGGCATGGCGATCGTCGTGCTGGTCCTGCTCTCGGTGTTCGCCGCCGCCGGCGTCTGGGAGACCGCCTATCGCCTCCGCCTGCGCTCCTGGGCCGGCAGCGAGCTGCTCGTCCGCCTGGCGCCTCCCTCCCACCAGGACATCGAAAGGGTGGCCGGGGAGATCCACCGCTACTTCCTCGAGGCCGACCTCCAGTCCCTGGTGCCCCGCGATTCCGCCGGCCTCGAGCGGCAGGACCTGGCCTACGTCCTGTGGAAGGACTCGCCGCGCCAGAATTCACCTCTCGCGCGGCATCACTCCCTCTCCGCACTGGTGGTGGTGGGACCGGACGGCCTGCCCGCCTCCTCCTTCTCCTTCGGCATGCCGTTGACCGACCAGGGAGCGTTCGATCCCGAGTCCGCCCGGTGGGACGACCTCTTCCCCCTGTGGAAGGACTTCCTGATCTCCGGCGAGGCTCCCCTCCTCTCTGGCGGCCGGCCCTGGGGGACGGTGCGCTACTGGATGCTGCCCCGCCCCGGCTTCGAGGTTCACGACACTCGGCGCCTCTCGGAGGTGGACGTGGGCCTGCTCAAGGGCGGGCCCGTGGCCGGCTCCACCGAGGAGATCGCGGCGCCGGCCCTCTACGCCCTCTACGCCGCCGACCGCCGGGCCGTGCTCTCGCCCTGGGACGAGGAGCCGCCCCTGCCGGCCTCCCTTGGGGCTCCGGGCGCGCGGGTCACCCACGCGGTGGTGGAGACGCCCGGCGGCCCGGCCCGCGCCTGGGCCCGCGTCTCGCCCCAGGGGTGGGAGGTGGTCTACCTCCCCTTCCTCGAGCCCCTGGCGGGCCTCGAGCGCCTGGGCAACTGGAGCCTGGGCGTGATCCTCCTCCTCACCCTGGTCGCGCCGCCCATCCTCCTCCTCGCCCTCCCCCGGGCCGCTTTCCGCGACGTGCTGCGCCGCACCGTGCGCTCCTACTCGAAGCGCCTGATGATCATCTACACCGTGCTGCTGCTCATCCCCCTGGTGGCGCTCTACTTCGTGCTGGTGAGCTCGATGGAGGAACGGCTGCGCCGCGACCAGCGCGCGGCTGGCGAGGCGGCCTTGAACTCCGTCCAGCAACTCCTCGGCGAAGAGCTGCTCAAGTCGGCCCCCGGCTTCGGCGTCGACACCGTGTTCGGCGACCGGCTGCTCGTCCACTACGCCGGCATCGTGCGCCACGAGGTGAACCTCTACTTCGGCAGCGCCGTCCACGCCTCCAGCCGCCACGAGCTGTTCACGGCCGGCCTCTTGCCCAAGCGTATCCCAGGCGAGACCTACCGCAGCCTGGCGCTCCTGGGCTATGGCCTCTCCTCGCGCACCAACCGGGTGGGCGACACCACCTACCTGGAGATGTACGCGCCGCTCCGGGTGCCAGGCACCTCGATGGCCAACGAGCGCCTGTTCCTCTCCATGCCGCTCCTCGCCCAGCAGGAGGAAGGGGCGCGCCAGCTCAACCAGCTCCGCCGCCACGGCCTCTTGGTGACCGCCGCCCTCTTCGCCCTGCTGGTGGCCGTGGGCCGCACCCTGGCGCGGAGCTTCACCCGGCCGCTCATGCAACTCGTCGAGGGCACCCGCCGCATCGCCGCCGGCGCGCCCTCGCTCGACCTCGCCCCCTCGGAGCTGGAGCTGGCCGCCCTGGTGGAAGCCGTGGACGAGATGGCCCGCAAGATCGCCGAAGGGCGCGAGCGCCTGGTGAGAGAGAAGCAGGTGGTGGAACGGATGGTGGAGAACGTCACCTCCGGCGTCGTCTCCCTCGACCGCGAGCGCCGGGTGCTGCTGCACAACCGGGTGGCCGCCGAGCTCCTGGGCACGGCGGTGGGGGAGAGCCTGGAGGAAGCCGTGGCCCGCTCCAGCCGCCTGGCTCCGGTCGCCGCCTTCCTGAAGACGGCCGGCGCCGAGATGGAGCGGGCCACCGTGCGCCTGCGTGGCGAGGACGGGGGAGGCGAGCGCGAATGGTCGCTCATCTGGGTCCCCTTGCCCGGCACGGGCGAGCCCTCGGCCCTCTTGGTGGTCGAGGACGCCACGGAGATCCTGCGCGGCCAGCGCCTCCTCGCCTGGGCCGAGATGGCGCGCATGATCGCCCACGAGATCAAGAACCCCTTGACCCCCATCCGCCTCTCGGCCGAGCACATGAGGGAGGTCTACCGCCACGATCCCGACCACTTCGACCGCGTCTTCGAGCGCTGCACCACCAACATCCTCACCCAGGTGGACGAGCTGCGCTCCATCGCCTCCGAGTTCTCGGCCTACAGCTCCATCCCTCGGATCGACCCGCAGCCGGCCGACCTGGTGGCGAGCATGGCGGACCTGGTCGAGGGCTACCGTGCGGCGCCGCCGCAGGGGGTCGAGGTGGATTTCGACGCCGGCCCCGACGCCATCGTCACCCGCTTCGACGCCAAGCTCCTGGGCCGGGCGGTGCGCAACCTGATCGAGAACGCCCTGCGGGCGAGCGCCGGCGGCGGCCTCGTGGTGGTGCGCGTCGACCAACAGGACGGCTACGCCCGCATCGCCGTCCAGGACTCCGGCCCCGGAGTTCAGCCCGACCTCCTGCCGCGCATCTTCGACCCCTACTTCTCGACCCACGACACCGGCACCGGCCTGGGGCTCCCGATCGCCCGCCGGATCGCCGAAGAGCACGGCGGCGACATCACCGCGAGGAACCGGCCGGAAGGGGGGTTGGAGGTGGTGGTGACGCTGCCGGTGTAGCACCCCGGCGATAAATCGCCGGGCTAAAAACAGCGCCCCCTGAAGGGGACTTCAAGCCGGATTTATCCGGCGCCGTTCTTAGCCCGGGCATTCATGCCCGGGCGGAGGGCTGAGCTCCGGATTCTTTACACATTCCTTGCAACTCCCCCCTCCTGCTCCGCCCCACAGCCGCGCATAGAATGGCCGCGCCATGTCGAGCCGTCCCACCATCCCGGAAGCGCCTCCGGGCCGGAGCCCGCGCAGCCGGGCCTTTGACCGGCGGGAGTTCCTGCTCCTCTCCACCCTGGCGGCGGCGGGCGCGGCCGTTCCTTCCGGGGTGTCCGAGGCCCTGGCGGGCGGCGATCCCAAGTCTCCCTGGGCGGGCTATGACAAGGCCGTGATCGTGGACGCCCTGGGCTCGCCTGGCGGCAGCGGCACGGGGAAGGGCGATGCGGGTCTCTCCGCGGCCGAGATCGCCGACGTCCGCGCTTCGGGCGTGACGGCGGTCAACCTCACGGTGGGTGGCATCGGCAATGGCGCCGACGTCTTCGAGCAGACCTTCAAGACCATCGGCTTCTGGGAACGGGAGATCGACGCCCATCCGGACGCGCTGATGAAGGTGAAGTCGGCCGCGGACCTCGATCGGGCCAAGGCGAGCGGCCGGCTGGGCATCATCTATGGCTTCCAAGACGGCTCGCCCCTCGGCGAGGACCCCGGCCGGGTGGATCTCTTCAGCCGCTTCGGCGTCCGCATCATCCAGCTCACCTACAACCGCCGCAACCTCCTGGGCGACGGCTGTCTGGAGCCCGGCAACGCGGGCTTGAGCCGCCTCGGCCAGACGGTCGTCGAGCGCATGAACGCCCTGGGCCTGCTGGTCGATCTCAGCCATTGCGGGCACCGCACCACGACCGACGCCATCACGGCCTCGAAGCAGCCCGTGGCCATCACTCACGCCGGCTGCGCTGCTCTCGCCGCCCTCCCCCGCGACAAGACCGACGAAGAGCTGCGCCTCCTCGCCAAACGGGGAGGAGTCGTGGGGATCTACTTCATGCCCTTCTTGAAGCTCCACGGCCAACCCATGGCCGCGGACCTGATCCGCCACCTCGAGCACGCGATCGACGTCTGCGGCGAGGACCACGTGGGGATCGGCACCGACGGCGGGATCTCCCGCATCGAGCTCACGCCGGAATTCGTGAAGCGCCACCGCGACGACGTCGCCAACCGCCGCCGGCTCGGTATCTCGGCCCCCGGCGAGGAGGAGGACGTCTACACCTTTCTTCCCGATCTCAACACGCCCCGGCGCCTGGAGTCCCTGGCCAACCTGCTCCTCGCCCGCGGCCACTCCGAGACCCGTGTTGAGAAGCTCCTCGGCGGCAACTTCGCCCGTTTGTTCCGCGAGGTCTGGAAAGCGGCCTGAAGCCCCGGGCCGGCTCGGCGCCCGCCCGGGGCTCAAGGCTCCTGCAGCGGGCTCCGCGAATTCTGCGACGCGACCCGAGGGTCCGGCGACTCGCATCGCGGAGCCGGTGTGGCGCGAGCGGATCGGGGAGCCCACGGAACGAAACCCGCTCTCTGACCCCAACGTACTCTTCTTCACAAGGCTGCACCGCTCAAGGAGCTCCCCATGACCGACGGCGCCAAGAAGAAGGTCCTGACCTACCTGCTCCTGGCCTTTGCCCTGAGCTCGATCTTCTATTACCTCATCCTGTCGCGCGGGAAGATGAGCACGCTTCCGGTGCTGGGCCTGATGTGGTGCCCGGGAATCGCTGGGCTCGTCACGCGGCTGATCTATCAGGGGAACGTGCGGGGCATCGGCTGGGGATGGGGGAAGACGCGCTATCAGGTGGCGAGCTACCTGGTGCCCCTCGCGGGTGGGATCCTGGTCTATGGCGTCGCGTGGCTGACGGGGCTCGCCGGCTTCAAGGGCGCCACCACGCAGCGGCCCCTGTGGATATCCCTCCTCCTTTTGGCGACGTTGGGATTCCTGATCAACGTCGTCCTCGCTCTGGGCGAAGAGCTCGGGTGGCGGGGCCTGCTCGTCCCAGAGCTGGCGAAGGTGACCAGCTTCGGCTGGACCGCGGCGATCAGCGCCGCTGTCTGGGTGCTCTACCACTACCCGCTGATCCTCTTCGCCGACTACCACAGCTCGGCTCCCCGCTGGTGGTCGCTCCTCTTCTTCACTCTCGACATCTCCGCGGCCTCGGTGGGCTTCGCCTGGATGCGCCTGCGCTCCGGCAGCGTCTGGACCGGGGTGATCCTCCACGCCAGCCACAACCTCTTCCTCCAGGAGGTCTTCGATCCGTTGACGGTGGACAAGGGGAAGACCCAGTACTGGACGACCGAGTTCGGGCTGGGGATGTTCCTGTTCTATGGGATCGTGGCCTGGTGGTGTTGGCGGCACCGCGGGGAGCTGCCGGGGCGGAAAGGGGAAGCCGGAGGTCCCGTCGAGGCCAGGACCTTGACGCCGACTGATATCGTGGCCGGACCCTGATCCGCCGCTCCGAGGCCCTCACTCCCCCAGCCCCTCTCTCCCAGCCTCCCTCCCACCGGCCGGGAGAGAGGGGAGCGGTTAGTCCTGAAAAAGCAAAAAGAGCGATCTTCTCTTCTTCTTCAGACAAACCTCTCCCTCTTCTCCGGCGGACGGGGGGGAGGCTGGCAGAAGAGGGCCGGGGTGATGAGGGCCTCGGCGGTGCCGCGACCGGTCCGGTTCACGTCGGATTTGCGTAGCGGAGGAGCGCCCCTTACCGCCGCTTCACCTTCAACGCCGACCGCCTTCCCCCCGCCAGGTTGACCCGCGGCTTCATCTCGACGTAGGGCTCGACGCCGGGGACGGTGCAGCGGGGGAGGTCCTCGCCCAGGGTCGGTCTCGATCTCCTTGATGCGCATCTTGTCCATCCAGGAGGCGATGGTGGAGACGATGCCGGTGGCGGTGCCGCGGGCGGTGCGGCCGGCGCGGTGGATGTAGTCCTCCACGGTCTCGGGCACGTCGAAGTTGATGATGTGGCGCACGCGGGGGATGTCGAGACCGCGGGCGGCGATGTCGGTCGCCACCAGGATGCGGTGCTCGCCCTCGCGGAAGCCCTGGAGGGCCTGCACCCGCTGACCCTGCGAGAGGTCGGAGTGGATGCGCTCCACCGGATGCCCCTCGCGCTCCAGGATGCCGGAGAGCCACTCGGCGTCCGTCTTCCGCCGGATGAAGACCAGGGTGCTGCCCAGCTCCTGGTTGAGGAGGGCCAGCAGGAGAGCCTTCTTGTCGTCCGGCTCCACCAGGTAGAGGCGGTGGCTGATCCCCTGGGCCGCCCCCTTGGGGGTGATGTCCACCCGCTCGGGGTTGGACATGAACTGCTGGGCCAGCCTTTCGATGGGCGGCGGCATGGTGGCGGAGAACATCAGCGTCTGCCGCTTGGTGGGCACCTCCTGGAGGATGCGCAGCACCTGCGGCAGGAAGCCCATGTCCAGCATGTGGTCGGCCTCGTCGAGCACCAGCACGTCCACCTCGTTCAGGCGGGCCGTGCCCTGCTCCATGTGATCGAGGAGGCGGCCGGGGGTGGCCACGATGATGTGGGGCCGGCGGCGCAGGGCCGTGTGCTGGGGACCCATCTTGACGCCGCCGATGAGGCACGCCGTGCGCAGCCCGTAGTCGCCGCCGAAGAGGTCGAGGAAGGTCTGGGTCTGGAGGGCGATCTCGCGGGTGGGGGAGAGGATCAGCCCCCGCGTCTTGGCCGACTTGACCGGCGAATTGGCCAGCCGCTCGGCAATGGGGATGGTGAAGGCGGCCGTCTTGCCGGAGCCAGTCTCGGCCAGGCCCACCAGGTCCTTGCCCGTGAGGGCGGCCGGGATGACGGCGGCCTGGATGGGAGTGGGATGCTCGAATCCGACCAGGCGGATGCACCGCAGGATCGATTGGCTCAGTCCCAATTGTTCGAAGGTTTTCTCTGTGGTTTCAACGGGATGCTGCGGGATCGCCAGCGTCTGCATGACTCTTGCTTATAGCCGATTCAACGGTAGGTCAGGCAAGCGCGGTCCCCTTGACGATGTCACCCTGGAGCACGCCCCCTGGGAGCGCCGGCGTCCCGTCGGCAATTTACTCCGTTTTTTCTTCATTATAGAGAGAGAGAAAAAAGAAGCGGAGTTAGAAGCCGGCGGGACGCCGGCGCTCCCAGGAGGACCTTAAGAAAAGTCCCTGCCAGGGATCGGGGTGAGGGGAAAACCTCGCTCCGAGCGTTTCGGCCCCCGTGAACGTTTCCCGCGAATCAAGGAGTAAGACGATGGATCTGAAAGGGCTGCTCTTCTGGGGAATCCTCGCCGTGGGGCTCCTCGGGCTCGCGCTCACTGCCAGCGCCCATGACGATGAGAATCCCGTGGGTTTGAGCCTGTTGTTTCAGAACAGCATCATGGCGCCCGTCACGCTCGGTGAGAAGCGCGTGTGGAAGCTCGTCCGTGAAGCGCAGTCCCTGGCGGCGCAGCCAGCCCACGGTCCAGAACCCGAGCGAGCCCTCAGTCGCCACGTGGATGGCCTCGGGCGCAAACGCACGGATTCGCGGAACGGCCTTCCAGGGATCGTACGTGAGGCGCAGCTCCGGGTACGTGGGCAAGGGGATCGTGCGATGGGCATGAGAATTGACGACAAGCACCTCTATCCCCTTGGACTCGAGACTCGTCACCAGCTTCACGAGCGAGTTGGCAACGCCATTCGTCTGCGGCTTCCAGGCATCGGTGACCAGAGCAAGGCGGCGGGAGCGAAGGCCGAAGCCCCCAGTTCGGGAAGTGAACCGATTGGACCCGAGAGTGGCGCATCATAGTTTGGCACGAATCCATGGTAGTCGCCGCGTTCGACAACGCTGTGGCGGTTTGGTTAAGTCGGCGTTGCCGCGGGCAAAGAGCTACGCGTTGAGGAGGCGGCAGCTCATGAGTGGCCGTAAAGTGAGGGCTTTCCCTTCCGCCGGACGTTTCTTGAGGGGCAGGTTCCGCCCCTTCTTGGGCGGCGAGTGGAAAGGAGAGTCTCGGATGAAGACTGCGCAGAGCCTGGAAACAGTGACGCGTCGCCGCCTGCTTCAGGTCGTGGGGGCCGGCGGGCTGGGGCTGGCCTTGGGGGCGCGTCCGGGGGAGGCGCATGAGGACGGCCGGCACCGGGAGCCGGAGATCAAGACCCGGTTGACGGAGAGCTTCGGTCTGAGGCACCCGTTCGTGGGCGCCGGCATGGGGTTCGTGGCCCTGCCGGAGCTGGTGGCCGCCGTCTCGGAGGCCGGCAGACTGGGCGTCCTCGGTGTGGCGCCGGAGCCGCCGCCCGTGTTCGCCGAACGCCTCACGCAGATCCGCGCCCTCACCAGCCGGCCTTTCGGCGTGGACTTCTTCCTCGCCACCTCGCCGACCCTGGGGCCGACCACGGTCGACGCCCACATCGACATTGCAGCAGCGGCGAAGGTGGACCTCGTCGTCTTCCACTTCGGCATCCCCACCGCTGCCTGGGTGGCGTCGCTCAAGGCCGCGGGTTGCGCCATCTGGGTGCAGGTCCCCTCGGTCGAGCAGGCGCGGGCTGCGCTGGCCGCCGGTGCGGAGGGGCTGGTGGTCCAGGGCAAGGAAGCCGGTGGGCACAACCACAGCACGACGCCGCTTCATCACCTGCTGCGGGACGTGCGCGACGAGCTGGGGGAGGGCGTCTTGCTGTTGGCCGCCGGGGGGATCGCCACCGGGGCCGACGTGGTGACCGCCCTGGCCCACGGGGCGGACGGCGTCTGGGTGGGGACGCGCCTCGTCGCCTCCACCGAAGCCTACGCGAACCCGGAGTGGAAACGCCGCATCGTCCAGGCCAAGAGACACGACACGGTGATCACAACTCTGTTCGGCCCGGAGCTACCCTGCCAGCCCTACCGGGTGCTGCGCAACCCGGCCATTGACGCCAACATCGCCCGGGAGACCGAGATCTGCGCTCTGCCCCCCACGGGCGCTCCGATCGGAACCACACTGCTGTTCCCGGGCACGTCGTTCGCGACGCCGGGAGTGCCCATGCCGCCCTTCAGCGCCTTGCCGCCGACGCCCGACACCACGGGCAACTTCGACGCCATGGGACTGCCGACAGGAGAAGGAGCCCACCACATCCGCGACATCAAGCCCGCGGCGCGGATCGTCGCCGAGATGATGGCCGAAGCGCGGTCGCTCCTCGCCAGGAGCTTGGGACACGGGTGAGGCGCAGCCCGCCGCCCGATCCTCCAGGGCGGCGGGCGTCATGTAGCGACTCCGAGGGGTCTCAGGCCGCCTGTTTCACCTCCTCCGGAGCCCAGTCAGCCTCGTTGGAGGTGGCTGTGCCGCGCGCGAGGTGCTCGGCGAGGGCGGCGGCGATGGGCTGCTCCGTAGCCCTTTCGATGTAGAGGAACTGCCCGGCTGGATTGACTTCCAGGAAGACGTATTCCCCCTCGGGGGTCAGCCGGAAGTCCACGGCTCCGTATTCCAGCCCCAGGCGGCGCATGAGGGCGAAGAGCCTCTCTTCGACCCGGGCCGGCAGGTCGTGCGGCTGATATTTGGCGTCGGTGTTGAAGCGGATGTCGAGCTCGTACTGCTCGGCGCGCGCGGCAGCGGCGAAGAGACGATCACCGATCACCGTCACCCGCAGGTCGCAGACCGCCGGCACGAACCGCTGGAAGAGCACGGGCGTGAGGCGCACGGCCTCGATCAGCGGCTCATCTTCTTGCTGTATCCTCCGGGTTTCGCGCCAGGCGTGGTAGGTCTGGAGGAACGGTTTATAGATCACCTCGCCGGGGTACTGTTGCCAGAAGGCGAGGGCCTCCTCCGGATCGTTGGTGATCAGGGTCTCGGGGATGGAGAGGCCGACTTCGCGGGCAAGCTTGAGCTGCCAGGGCTTGTGGGACGCCGCAGCGTCGCGCGCCGTGTTGTTCACCCACAGGGCCTCGCTCGACTGGTACATCCCCTGAAAGGCAGTGTTGGCTTCCGACTGGGCGAAATACCGGTGCGCCGGATCCTTGATCTCGGCCGGGAAGCCGAACGCCTGGGGACGGCGCCACCATACGGCGCTGACCTCGTCCATGGAGATTCGCGCCCCGTCGGCGAAGGTGAGGGTGAAGTCGCTCTGGTCCCCGTCGAGCCGGGCGGTGAGGCGGAGCTGCGAGGGGAACTCGGAGAGATTGAGCAGCCGGTGCGGCCGGCCCAGCCGGCTGAGCTCTGTCATCACCGCCTGGGCGTGCACGTCGTCGGGTGAGGAAATGATCAAGATCATTGTACGCTGCCTCCAGGTTGAAAACGGCGCAGGCGGAGAGCGTTCCGCCCGCGCCGTGAGGGTGATCGATCAGAACTGATTGCCGCCGCCACCGGGGAAACCACCGCCTTCCATGATGGTTCCTCCCCCTTCGACGACGGTCTCGATGACCTCCTTCGAGGTGTCGAGGATCGGGTCTTTGTGGAGCTCTTTGAGGGTGTCGTGGATGAGCTCTTTGAGAGTGTCGTGAGTGAGCTCTTTGCGGGTGTCGAGCACGGTTTCTTTGATGGTCGGTTGGACGTCGAGGGAGGCCAAGGTGCGGACGTCCTGCGCGATCGGCTTGACCTGGCCGCTCAGTCCCTGAAGGGTCAGGGCGTTCTGCGGCGCCTGATGGGCGGTCGCGAGAGTGAAGGGCACCGCTCCTGCTCCTCCCGCTGCCTCCGGCTGGACGACCTGCTGGCCGGGGTCGCCGATCGTCTCGGCGAGGGTACCGCCGGTTTCGACGATGGTCTCGATGACCTCTTTCGACGTGTCGAGGATGGGATCTTTGTGCACCTCTTTGATCGTCTCGAAGATCGGATCTTTGTGCGTCTCCTTGATGGTATCGAAAGGGGCTTCCTTGAGGGTGTGCACGTCGAGGGCAGCGGTCGTGGCGATGTTTTCCTGGACGATCGATTTTCTCTCGAGGTCCTTGGCCTGGACCTGCAGCTCGACGAGCTTGCTTGCCTCATCGACGACTTTGTAGCTGCGTACCGATTCGGTGGGGAGCTCGACGGTCTGTCCGCCGTCGACGTCGAGCACGAAGTGCCCTTCCTTGTCCGATTGTGAGACACGGCCGGTCAAGGTGACGGTGCCGCCCTGGTGGCGCGGCGCGTCGCGCAGGAACTCGGCAAAGGGCTTCTGTCCGCCGCTTTTGGGATCTGCCATGGATAGACCTCCTGGGCCACTGGCGGCCCGCTTCGGCGGGGCTCAGGCGTGAGCCCCTGCTGGAAGCATTGGCGCAAGGGGAGGTGAAACGTTACAAGAACCTCGTATCTACCGCTGAAACAAAAAGAGCTGGGGCAGCCCTTGGCTGCCCCAGCGTTCAACTCGACCGTCTTTTCTTCAGCCTTTATTTGGTTTCCGTGGGGGCCGCATCTTGCAGGGCGAGCAGAAACTCCCTGTGGGCCTTCTCGAGGGCTGCGAGTGAGAGGCCTGGCTGATCCAAGGCGGTGGCGGCCTTTTCCAGCCTTTGTTGGTCCTTCTCCAGCAGCTTCGCGGTCTCATGGAAGCAGGCGCTCAGCGAGCGCAGCAGTGCCGGATACGACTCTTGCGCCTCCTTCTGGCTGTAGGTCCTTACGAGCTCTTGCGACTCCTGGATGACGCGCTCTGAGCACCCCAGTTGGTGGAGATCCGGCCGTGCCCGGTAGAGCTTTTCCTGCCAGCGGACCATCTGCAGGATGTCGGCGGGGTCTCCCTGCGCCTTCTGCAGCATGGTGGCCAGGGAATCGAGCCGGCGCAGCAGCATGCCGTGCTCCGACGCGGCCTGTTCCGCCTCGCTCTCGGCAACGGCGGCGCTGAGGTTTTTGAGGGACTCCAGAGCGGCGAAGACGTCGTCCGTTCCGCCCTTCGCCACGAGCGGCTCAAGGATGGCGCCCATTGGCTTCACGTGTTGCTTCAGGAAGTCGAGGTACTGAGCGGGTGTGATCTCTCTTGCGCGCAGGAGCTTGGTCGCCGCCTCGGCTTCCGCCGTCCCCTCGGTCGCTCCGAAGGCCGCGGCCAGGCGGTTGAAGACCTGGACGTGGTTGCGCAGGTTGTCGACGATGAGGTCCGCGAGGGAAACCGGCTTGGCCAGGATGGTGAAGCCGTTGACGGCGCTGCCCTTGTCGAGCTCGGTGAAGTCGATGGCCACGGGGTCGCTGCTCGCCACCTGATACTTGAGCGAAATCCAGCGATTTTCACCCGGCTGCATCCCGGGCAGGGTCACGGTGCCGCCGGAGCGGAAGTCCACCGTCTTGCCGCCCACGACTCCGATCTGCGCTCCCTGCAACAGCTCGGCTGCGGGCGACTCGTAGCGCAGGACGATGTCGCGCGGGACGAGGGCGGAGTTGTGCACAAGGGCGAAGCCCATGCCGGCGAAGTGCATCACGTTGAGGCTCACGTCCAGGTTGCGTTGCGCCTTGTTGTTGTCGTTGATGACGAGGTAGTCGTCAGGCCCCGGGGTCATGCCGAGCAGGCCGGGCAGGGTGAAGGGATCGCTGGGGGTCGAGATCTGGACCGCCAGGCAGGCATGGGTCGAGGCGATGGGGTCCTGGTGCCAGTAGTAGCCGGTGGCGAGCACCTGCTCGGTGTCGCCGGCGGCGAAATCGAGTGTGGGATCCGGGGCCGGGTCTGCATCCTGGAAGGCGCTTCCCGTGCCGAAGGGGGAGACCAGGAAGTGCGCGGTGACGGTGGCGGGAGATCCACTGGCGTTGCGGTAGACGCGCACGAAGGCGTAGTTGTCTCCCAGGGGTCCCAAGCCCGCATACATGTTGTCGGTGTCGTACCAGCCGCTGGCATTGGGGGAGCCGGCGGCGTTGGTGCCGTGGTTCCAGATGTCGCTGGTGTGCCAGAAGACATTGCTCGTGGAGGGCTCCTCGCCGGTGTCGAAGCTGGCCATGGAGCTGGTCCAGTCGCGGACGTAGAAGTCCTGGTCGGCGGGCAGGCTGACGGTGATCGTGGAGCAGTTGCTCATGGTGCTGACGCAGGAATCGTTGGCCGTCGCCGCCTGGATACGGTAGTAATAGGTCAGGCCGTGGACGACGGTCGTATCGTCATCGACGAGCGTCGGAGCGTTCACCGTGGCAATCTTCGTGAAGCCCGCATTGCAGCCCGTCTCGTTGCGAAGGACGAAATAGCGGGTGGCGTTGGCGCCGCCGGTGGTCCAGCTCAGATGGACCGTGTGGCTGTCGGCGGTGGCGCTCACCGTGGGAGTGGTCAGGGACGGGCAGGAGGTCTGGTTCTGGTTGGCCGGGTTACCGGCGGCACCGCAGGCGATGCCGTGCCGGTTGAGGGCGGCGAAGATGGCTGCCGCGTGGGGCGTGCCGTTGGCCACGCCGTCACCGTCGTCGTCGATGGCGCGCATGACGGTGTAGAGACTGCCGGCGCCACAGCCGTTGGAGGTCTTCATGCCCACCGGGCCGCTGCAGGTGTACATGCTCGTGGACTGCGGCATGCCGGTGTAGAAGAGCCGGTCCGCGAGCTGCCAGGCAGTGTTGATGTCGAGGTTGGTGGGCACGCCCACCAAGTCGCGGTTGACGAAGTCCCACAAGGCTTGTGTGGCGATCCCCGCCTCGCAGTGGGGCTCCCAGCCGCAGGGGCTGCTGCCGCCGAAGTTGCAGACGTTCATGAAGCCCGGGCCCCAGACGGAGTTGAAGTTCTGCGGCGTCCAGGGAGTGGGCGTAGAGTGCTGCGCATAATCCACGTCCCGGATGCCGGTGCAACTCGTGCAGGGGTTGCCATAACCGCCGCAATTGAGACCGTACGCGGGCACGGGGTTGCGGGCCGTGAAGAATCCACCCCCGGCGCAGGACTGGTGGGTTTGCAGGATGGCCGTCCAGTCGGCGCGCGCTTCGCCGGGCGCGTTGAGGCCGCCCCCGGAGCCGTCGTTGACGTCCATTCCGTGCCCCCACTCGTGAAGCGAGACGCCCGGGAGCTCACCCGTATTGCCGCAGGTCTGATCGAACGGACCGAAGAAATTGGTGGGCCCTTGCGGCAGGGTGCCCGTCTTGAAAAAGTTGAGGTTCAGGGTGAAAAGTGTTGCTCCAGTAAGCATTGCAGGCCTGGGATATGTTGACGATATCCTCGAGCTGGCCTTGGACCCAGGTGTTGGTGGGCAGGTAGCTCATGGCCTTCATCTTGATCTCGGAGACGTTCCAGTACTGGGTCCGGGCGGCGTGGGTGTTGCCCGGCTCGCCGAAACCGGGCGTCGTGCAGTCGGTGCCGGCGCCGGCGCCGAAATCGATCAGCCCCGTGCCGGTCGACGCGAGGGAGATGAGGCCGCAATTGTCGTTGATCCTCACGCCGCCGGCGACTCCCATGCCGCCGAAATCGAGGCCGGTCAGGGTGCACGTGCCGCTGGTGGCGGAGAAGTTGCCGGACTCATCGGCGAAGAGGGCGGCACCGTAGTCGGCCTTGGGGAAGGGCTCGGAGACTTCCACCTGCGGCGCGTCGGTCTTGTAGACGCCGCCTTTGACGTGCCCGTAGGCGTTGGAGTCCTGGAAGCTGAGCAGCTCGCCCGAATGGGCGTCGACGGTGGCCTCCCAGGTCCCCAGCACGCCCGACCGCTGGAAGGCGAGCTTGTAGACCAGCACGTAATCGATCATCTTGCCGAACGCCACCTTGTCGCCGTCCGGGTCCAGGCCCTCGGGAGTGATGGGCAGGATCACCAGCGTGCCCTCGTCGACCACCTGATCCTTGTCGGTCATGCCGCCGACGTAGGATTTCACTGCTTCCCAGGCCCTTGCGGCGGAAATGCTGGGCTTCGGGTCGACGGTGATGTCGCCGATGTTCGTCAGGCCGACCTGGAGGAGATTGCCGTTGTTGACGGCGAAGAAGATCGAGCCGCCTTCCACGGGCACGCCGCCGCGGGTCCACTGGAAGCGTAGGAAGTAGATGGAGTTGCCGATCGATGCTGCGCCCGCCGGGTCCAGGACCAGCTCTTCCGGATTGAGCTGGAAAACGCCCCGGTTGCGGACCAGGAAGTCCCGGGCCAGGGACTCCATCTCGGCGGGGGAAATGCAGGAAGGAGACTGGCAGTCGCCGGTCCCGAAGTCCTGCCACCGCAGCTTGTTGGCGGAGCCGGGGATGAACGAGATGGCGCCGCCGTCCACGAGGTTGAGGCGGCCGGTGCGCTTGTCGACGAGGAAATGCCAGTCCGCGCCGTACTGGGACTGGAAGCGGGCGAGGTCTCCCGGTTGGCGAGCGGCTCCTCGACGGCGCCCGAGTCGGCGAAGGTCTGCGAAACGCGGAGCTCCTGGTTCGAAAACGTGAGCTGGTCCAGCCTGGATCTGGCCATTCTTGACGACCTGGGCGAAGCTGGGCAGAGCCAGCACGGCCAATAGCGGACCCAGGATGGCTGCCATGAAGATTGAATGTTTGCGACTTCCTTTTCCCATCGGATTCTCCTCGGAACTGCTTCGGTTGAACGGTCGGTGACATGCACGTGCGTTGATAGCGCCAAGCTTCGGCGCTATTAACTCCTGCAGTGAAGGACGTTCGAACCGCGGAGCAGTATTAGGCGGGACCGCCGCGCCAGGTTTTTGGGAGGCTGTGCAAGCTTGAGCGGAGGCGATTCAAGCCTGGGGAGGATCGTCAGGCTCGATCCGCCGGTTGCCGGGCGAGTACTTGACGATGCGGACTTTCTCTATCGTGACCAGGCCCTCGGGGACCATCTCGTCGAGGAGGGCGAGCAGGCTCTCGACCCGGTCGGAGGACTCGACGATCTCGATCAACACGGGGAGGTCTTCTGAAAGCCGGAGGATCTGCGTGGTGTGGAGCACGCTTCTCGCGCCGAAGCCGGCGATGCCGCGGAAGACCGTGGCGCCGGAGTAGCCTTCCCGTCGCAGACGCTCGACGATGGAGAGGGCGAGCGGCCGGTGCCGCCATTGATCGCTCTCACCGATGAACACGCGGACCAGGGTCCCTTCACCATCGAGGACTCTCATCGCTCCCCTCCTTGCGGTCAGCCGCCCGTCAGCAGTCTGCCGGTCCAGACTCCCAGTATTCCCGCCACCAGGCAGGAGACCACCGTGACGCTCAGGTTGAGGCACCCGGCCCTCCAGGCCCCTTCCTGGAAATATTGCAGGGTCTCGTAATTGAAGGTGGAGTAGGTGGTGAAGCCGCCCATCAGCCCCGTGGTGAGGGCCAGGCGCAGGGTGGGAGGGAAGCCTTCCACGGCGAGCGCGACCTGCATGATCGCACCGAGAAGAAACGAGCCGATGACATTGACGGTGAGAGTGCCGAAGGGGAAGGCAGGGCCCGTCGCCCGCGCCAGCCAGCCCGACAGGAAGTATCGCGCCGCAGTGCCTACCGCTCCAGCCAGACAGATCCAGAAAAGACGCGCCATAAACTCCTCCATGAAAGTCGCGAGTCCCCTCGAGCCTCTCTCGAGGTCAGCTGCGTGCGTCTCAGGTAGGAGTCATTGGCGGCTCTCGGGAGAAGAGCCGCGGTTGAAGGCGGACTCCACCGCCGGAGTCAGGATAGCTGAAGAGCGTTTGTTGTGCCACCCGCTATGGCCATTTTCATCGGCGGCGATCTCAGGGCAAACACTTGCGCTCTCTCCCCATTACCGCGGTACTATGAGCTCATGGCACTCGCACAATCCAAGTTGACCGCTCAAGGCCAGATTTCCGTACCCGTCGAGGTTCGTCGCAGGCTGGGCTTGAGCCCGGGCTCTGTCCTCGAGTGGGAAGAGAAGGGCGACGAGATCGTCGTCCGCCGAGCCGGCCGTTATACCTCGGAGGACCTGCATCGGGCGTTGTTCCCGAGCCCTCCCAAGTCTCTGACGCTCAAGGAGATGAAGGAAGGCATCGAGAAGTACGTCAAGGGCCGCTATGCGCGCCGTTGACACCAACGTCCTGATCCGACTGACGATCAGCCGCTCTCCAACATTTCCGCAACCGTCCAGCCGTGGGTTTCTCGGACTGTCTGATTCTGGAAGTGGCTCGCAAAGCTGGACACACGCCTCTGGGTACCTTTGACGGCGATCTCAGCAAGTTGGATGGTGCACAGAAGCTGTAGCCCGGTGCCCTTGCCAAGCGCGCGGCGGCGTCCAATTCTCCTCCCCCTCCATGACCTTCCGGGAGCCTTCGACGTCGTCGTCGCGACTCGCACGTGACGGCAGCGCATCCTCGTCGCCGTCCGTAATGTGGGTTGCAATGTTTCCGGCCTAGGATGCATCGCAATAGGAGATTCGCTTTTTAGCAATGAAATACTGCGCCTGAGGCATGGCAGAATAGGGCTCTCCCTGTGAGGGCGATCTTGCGATGGTTGCTTCTGTGCGGCGTTGTGCGGCCCTGAGCCAGGCCTTTTTCCGCTTCCTTGGGGGAGCGGCTATGGCTTTGCTCGCCGTGGCTCCCGCCCTTGCCGTGGGGGGCTCCGGCACTTCCAGCCTCCCCGGAGGCCGCCCGTCGTTCCGCTTCTTCAGCTCCGAGCAGGGGCTGCCCCAGAACACTCCCGAGGCCTTCGCCCTCGATTCGCGCGGCTTTCTCTGGACGGGCACCCAGGATGGCGCGGCGGTCTACAACGGCCGTTTCTGGAAGACGGTGGACATGCCGAACCGGGAGGAGTCGAACCACATCACCGACATCCTGGCCGGCGCGGACGGTTCGATGTGGTTCGCGACCACCATCGGTCTCGCCCGTCTGCACGACGGCCAGTGGACTCTGTTTCGGAAGGAGCAGGGCCTGCCCTCCAACCGGATCCTGTGCCTGGCGGAGGAGAGGGACGGCTCGCGGACGGTGCTCTGGGCGGGGACGGACAAGGGGCTCGCGCAATGGAACGGCAGGGTGTGGACGGTGCTCGACGCCCGGGCCGCCGGCCTCCCCAACGAGCGGGTCAGCTCGCTCCTCGCTCTCAAGACGGACCAGGGGCCGGTCCTCTGGGTGGGGACCGGCCGCGGGCTCGCCCGCCGGCAAGGCGGTCGCTGGACGAGCTTTCCCGCGGACCCCGCAGGCACCGGCCCGCCGGAGGCCGAGGTGCACGACCTGCTCGCGGCGCGGGAGGGCAGCCGCCCGGTATTGTGGGTTGCGACCGACGGCGGCGGTCTCGCGCGGTATGACGGTGAGCGATGGAGTGTGGAGAAGGGGCTCCCCAGCGATCGTGTCTTCAGCCTCAGTCTCCTGGACAGCGGAATGGGAGACGAGCTGTGGGCCGGCACGTCCCGAGGGCTGGCCCACCGGACCGGGGGGACCTGGACCGTCTTCAACACGGAGAACGCCAGCCTGCCGTCCGATTACATCGCGCGCCTTTTCGCCAGCCGGAGCGGCGGCAGGCCTCTCCTGTGGATCGGCATGAGCACCGGGGGGATGGCGGTCCTCAATCCCGGCGGGTGGAGAGCCCTCGACCGCCGCAACTCCGGCCTGCCGTGGTCCTGGATCTATGGTCTGGCCGAGAGCGGTCCCCCGGACCGGCCGGTCTATTGGTTCTCCGTGTATGAAGGAGGGGTTGCCCGTTGGGAGGCGGGGACCTGGAAGGTCTTCTGGAAGGGGACTCCTCTGGAGCACGCGGAGATCAACCTCGTCCTGCCGACGTCCGGGCCGCGCGGCGAGGCTCTGTGGGTCGGGACGACCCATGGTCTCTATCATTGGGACGGAAGCCGGTGGCAAGGCGCCGGCGAGATCCTCTCGGGCCTGCCAGCCTCCGAGGTGCTCTCGCTCCTCGAAAGCCGGACTCCCGCCGGTCCGGTCCTCTGGGTGGGAACCCACGACGGCCTGGCGCGTTGCATGGCGGGGCGATGCCAGTTCTTCACCCCCCAAAATTCCGCCCTGCCGGATGGCCAGGTCTACACCCTGCTGGAGACCCGCGAGGCCGAAGGGCCCGTCCTCTGGGTGGGGACCCGCGAGGGCGGGCTGGTGCGTTGGACCTCCGGGAAAAAGACCGTCTACGATACCCGGACCTCGCCGCTGCGGAACAACTGGATCAATACCCTTTTCGAGACCCGGTCCGGAGGACAAAGGTTTCTTTGGATCGGCACGAACGGCGGCGCCGTCCGTCTCACTCTCTCCGGTGGCGGGCCGCAGTGGCTCGTGCTCGACGAAAAGAGCCGCCAGGCCAGCCTGCCCAGCAATGTGATCTATCAGATTCTCGAGGATGCGCGGGGCAGGATCTATCTCGGCACCAACCGTGGGATGGCTCGCCTGACGCCCCACCCCGGCCATCCGGACGCGTACGACGTCTACACCTTCACGATGCGCGACGGCCTGGCGTTCGACGAGAGCAATCAGTCGTCTTCCCTGATCGACCGCGCCGGCCGCCTCTGGGTGGGGACGAGCACCGCCGTGTCGTGGCTCGATCCCTCGGTTCCCGAGCCGAAGCTCGGCCCCAGCCCGCTGCACGTGGAGCGCATCACCGTGGACGGCCAGGAGCTGTCGCCGGCCGGCGCACCGCTGCGCCTGCGCGAGAGGCCGGCCGAGGTGGATTTCGAATACGTGCTGCTCAGCTACTTCCGCGAGGCGGACACCCGCTATCGGGTCCAACTCGAGAGCTGGCAGGACACGCCTTCGGAGTGGATCCCCGATCCCGTGCAACGGTACTCGCACCTGACCGCGGGCTCCTACCGGTTCCGCGTCTGGGGGCGCGATGCCGCGGGCGTTGTCTCCGGCCCGGTCGAGGTCTCCTTCGTGATCCCGATCTCACCCTGGCGGACGGGCTGGGCCTATCTGCTTTATACCGTCGTCGCCGGCCTCGTGATCGGTGGGGGAGTGCGCTGGCGGATCATGGCATTGAAGCGGCGCACCCGGCGGCTGGAGGAGCTCGTCCGCGAGCGCACCGAGAGCCTCGTCCTCTCCGAAGCCGAATCCCGGGAGAGGTCCCGGCGCCTCGCCGAGACGGTCGACGAGCTCGAACGATCGGAGAAGGAGGCGCACACGGCCCGGGACGACGCGGAGCGTGCCAATCGATTCAAGAGCGAGTTCCTGGCCAACGTGAGCCACGAGATCCGCACGCCGATGAACGCGGTGATCGGCATGACCAGCATCCTCGCCGTCTCCCGGCTCACTCCCGAGCAGCGCGAATACGTGGGGACGATCCGAAGCAGCGGCGAGTCGCTGCTCGCCCTGTTGAACGACATCCTGGACTTCTCGAAGATCGAAGCCGGGAAGCTGGCCATCGAGGCCTCTCCGTTCGTCCTTCGCCAATGCGTGGAGGAGGCGGTCGACCTGCTCGCCCCCCAAGCGGCGCGCAAGGGGCTGAAGATCGGCTGCCGGATCGATCCCGCGGTCCCGGCCCGGATCGAGAGCGATGCCACGCGGTTGCGCCAGATCCTCGTCAACCTCCTGGGCAACGCGGTGAAGTTCACCTCTTCGGGAGAGGTCCTCGTCCTGGTCGAGGCCGGTTCCCCTCCGCCGCTCGAACCGGGCGCGATGGCGGAGCTCCGTTTCGCCGTGCGCGATACCGGGATCGGCATCTCCGCGGACCGTATGGACCGCCTGTTCCGCCCGTTCAGCCAGGCGGACTCCTCGACCAGCCGCCTGTATGGAGGAACCGGGCTGGGGCTCGCGATCTGCCACCGGCTCGCCCAGGGGCTGGGGGGACGGATCTGGGTGGAGAGCGCGCCCAATGAGGGCTCCACGTTCTGGTTCACGGTCCGCTGCCGGGTTGTCGACAACCTCGACGAGACCTTGCCGAAAGGCCCGGGCGAAAGCGAAGGCGCGGTCAGGACCGCGAGCTACGGGCTCCCGCCGCTGCGCATCCTGGTGGCCGAGGACAACGTGGTCAACCAGAAGGTGGCGCTTCTTCTCTTGCAGCAACTGGGCTATGCCGCGGACGTGGCCGCCGACGGGGAGGAGACCCTGGCCGCGCTACGCCGGCAGCGCTACGACGTCGTCCTCATGGACGTCCAGATGCCGGGCATGGATGGGCTGGAGGCGGCGCGGCATATCCGGAACGATTGGCCGGACGCAGAGCGCCCGCGGATCATCGCGGTGACCGCCAATGCCCTGCGCGAGGACCGCGAGACCTGTCTCGCCGCCGGCATGGACGACTACCTGAGCAAGCCGGTGCTGCTGGAGGACCTGCGCGCGGCGTTGTACCGGGTGGTGGGAACCGCTGCGCCGGTGCCGCCTCCCGCTTCCAATATCAATGCCGATGCCAATACCGATGGCGACGTGGAGTCGTTCGATCCGAAATACATCGATCAGTTGCGGCAGCTCCAGGCCATCACCGGCAAGGAGCTGGTGTCGCCGATCATCGACCGCTTCCTAGCCGAGGCTCCGAGCCGGCTCGCGGAGCTGCGGCAGGCTCTGGCCGCCAGGGACGACAAGAATTTCGTCTTCGTCGCCCACGCCTTCAAGGGGATCGGCGCGCAGCTCGGCGCCCGCCGCTTGGCGAAGATCTGTCACGACCTCGAGATGCAGGGGCGCCGGGTGGAGTGGCCGGGGATGGAGGAGATCCTCGGCCAGCTCGAGAGCGAGATCGAGCACGTCGCGCCCCTGCTGCGGGCCCAGGCTGCGGCCGGCTGGGCACCGCAGGTGCCGGCGGGGGAGGCATGAGCCTGCCCCATGCTAGTATGGACTCCGGGGACAAAGGGGGCTGGATGAATCTCTTCCAGATTGCGCGCGACAATGCGGAGTCGTTCTCTCAGCGGTACGAATCGATGCGAGATGCAATGGGTGTGGCGGCTCCCAAGCTGGAGCAGTTCGTTATGACGGTCCAGAGCGAGGGGCGTCTGGCCGTCAACCTGCGCCCGACGGTTCTGCTGCGTTTTCTGACTCTCGCGGGAGAGTACCACAATATCTATGAGTGGGCCGACGAGCTCGAACGCAAGTCGGGCCAGCCGCGAGACGAATTGCTCCGCCTGCGGCTGGGGGACTATTACGACCGCCGAATGGCCTTCGACCGTTTCGTTGGACAAGGCGAGCGGCTCCGTTACGGAGCTCTCAACCTTGGCGGTCTGGGAGCGATTCACTTCGGTGCCTATTGCCTGGTCTTCGGAGAGCTCTTTGCGGCGAGGCTCGCCGAGTTGGCCTACCTGTGGGCCGACAGCCTCAAAACCTACCTGCTGCCTGGCTGTGTAGTGGATGAAGTGGGCCTGAGGCGCGATGCCTGTCCGCATTCTCATCGCCAACTTCTGGCGGCGCTCAAGCATGGGTTGGAAGCCGCGAGGCTCGCCGAGGAGCTCTGGCCGGCCCTGGTCTGCTCGCGGCAAGGTTTCATTGAGGCGGTCTTCGTCGGCAGCCCCACGCCGGGAGACCTGCAGGCAGTGCGCATGGAGCAACTCGACTATGAGTTATACTCCAGCTTCCTGGTGGAGGCCGCTTTGGGCCGGCTCGGAGGAAGCGATCGATTTCTCGTGGAAGAGCTCGACAACATCCTGGACTTATTGGAAAAGAACGCCATTCCCTTGGAGACTGTGGCCGCATGATACGACTGCTCGCAATCGCCCCGGAGGATGGCTGGGCCTTCGTGCGCTCGGCGGACCGTATTCTTTTGCTCCGCCCCCCGTACGGGAAGCGCCACCATCCCTGCGTCGAGGAGAGCACGGTGGCGCGTGCCATTGCCGTGGAGGGTTTCGAGGCAGCCGACCAAGCCTTTCCCGACTGGCCCGCGTTGTTCGTGTTTCTGGAGAAGCGGTTTCTCGCCGATCGAAAACCGCTCCCGGCGGCTCTGGCGCCACAGTCGGTGGAGCGAATCCTGCGCCACGCTCCGCATTCTGCCCTGGAAAGCCTCCTCAACCGGATTGAGCACGAGCTCCTGGCGAGCCGGCAATGGGATGCCGCAGGAGAGCTTCTGGCTCGATTCCTCGCCGTTGATTCGCCGGCCACGGCCAACTTGCGGTCAAGGGCCGCCGAGTTGCTGGTGCTCTGCCAGCAGTCGCGCTCGGCCACCGGCCAGAGATGGCACCGGCTGACGGATGCGGCGCAGGCGCCTCTCACCGCCGCGAAATATGGCCTGGAGCCGGTGCGCGCCTATGCAGAGCGGATCCGGCAAGTCGGTTTCTTTCCTGCCGCCGCCTAGAGGCGCTCTTGCAGACCCTCACCTTCTATTCCTACAAGGGCGGCGTCGGCCGGACCCTGATGGTCGCCAACATGGCGCGGTACCTGGCGAGCTTCGGGAAGAAGGTGCTCGCAGTCGACTTTGATCTCGAAGCCCCGGGGCTCCACTACAAGCTGGGAGTGGAGCTCCCGGAGCGAGGGCTGGTCGATTACCTCCACCAACTCTTTCTCATCGGTGAGGTCCCTGAGTCGCTGGAACCTTACGTCGTCACGATCGAACCGGAGAATGCCGGCGGCGGCTCGATCCGCCTGCTGCCTGCCGGGGCCGCACCGTCCCCTGTCTACTGGCGCCAGCTCGCAAAGCTCGACTGGCACGCGCTCTTCTACTCCGATGAGGCACCCGGAGTGCCTCTCTTTCTGGAGCTCCAGGAGCGGATCGCCCGGGAGCAGGCACCCGACTTCCTGTTGATCGACTCCCGCACCGGGATCACCGAGGTGGGGGGCGCCACCACCACCCTTCTCGCTGACAAGGTGATCTGTCTGCTGCTCAACAACCGCGAAAACCTGGACGGAGCGAGAGAGGTGCTGCGCAGTCTGCGCCGTGCTCCCCGTTTGCCCGGACAGGCACCCATCGAGATCTGGCCGGTCCTCTCCCGGGTTCCGGAGGTGGGGGGCGAATTAGAGGCCGGGCTGGTACGGGAAGTGCGTGACTTTCTCTGCGCCGAAGCCGAGGACCTGACTTCGACACTCAACTTCCCCGAGCTCTTCGTGCTCCACAACGATCGCAACTTGCAACTCCGGGAGGTGCTCGTCATCGGGGGTGGGGAGGGGTTGGAGGAGTCGGCCCTGTTGCGTGATTACCTGGCGCTGTTCGGCAAGCTGGTCTCCGTAGAGGCTCTGGTGGGGCCAACTGTGCGTGCCATCGCCGAGCGGTGGGAGATCGATCGAACGGGCGCCGAGAAGGACTTCGCGAAGCTGGCAGAGCTGTCGGGCTGGCCTGGGCTGGAGCAGCTTCTCGAAGCCGAGCTCGCCCGGCTCGGGAAAGAAAGAGCGCGCTCGGTGGCGAAGCGGCTCCAGGAGAAGGCTGCTGCCGCGACCGAGGAAGCGCGCTCGCTGCTGCATGCTCTTGGCTTTCCAACTCCCTCTCAGGTTTTCATCCAGACGACCGAAAAGTATCTGGCAGCTCTGGTCGACCGCTACCACTACGTCGATTTCCGCGGCATGGGAGTTTCAGATCGGGTGCCCCTGCGCCTGCCGCTCCTTGAAATGTACGTCCCCTCGAAGGCGCGCCGCGAGATCCCGGCAGGAGAGACATGGGAGAACGACGGATTGGGGATCTCGGACTCGCTGCCCGCTCTCGACCTGCTCCGCGATCATGACGGCTTGGTCTTGCTCGGAGACCCGGGGGCAGGGAAGACAGTATTCCTCAAGTACCTGGCATTGGCTCTGGCGACCGGCCAGAGTGAGACCTTGGGCTTGGGCGTTCGCCTCCCGGTCCTGTTGCCGCTGGCGGCCTACGCCAGCGCCCTCGCCGAGCACGAGATCTCTTTGGAAGACTTCCTGCCCAAATATTACGCGGTTTGGGGGCTCGACCTGCCTCTCAAGGACCTGTTGGCACAGACTTTCGAGCGTGGTGGCGTCTTGTTGCTTCTCGACGGGCTGGACGAGATCCGTGAGCAGGAACAGCGTCTTCGGGTGGTCGAGCAAGTGAGCGAGCTCTACCTCCGGCACCGGGAGGCTGGCAACAAGCTTGTGTTGACCAGCCGGATCGTCGGTTACCGGGAGGTGCAGATGAAGGCTGTAGGGCTGGTGGCGGCCACGTTACTTGATTTCACTGAGGAGGACATCGAGTCCTTCGTCGGCAAGTGGACGGCGGCTCTGGAGCAGGCGACGGCAGGCGAGTCCGCTTCGTCGCTTTTGGTCGCGGCTCGGGAGCGCGAGGAGTTGCTGACGGCCATACAGTCCAATCCGCAAGTGCATGAGCTCGCCGCCAATCCATTGCTGCTGACCATCCTGCTGCTCATGAACCGGCGAGGAGTGACGCTTCCAGCGCGGCGGGTAGAGCTCTACAACGTTTATGTAGAAACTCTACTCAGGTCCTGGAACCTGGCTCGAAGCCTTGCCGGCCGTTCCCGTCATGATCTCGACCTGATGGAGGTAATCAAAATTCTGGCGCCCCTGGCGTTGTGGTTCCATCAGGTGTCTCCAGGAGGCGGGTTGGTCACAGAATGGGATTTACATCGGGAGCTTCAGGAGATCTTTCGGGAACGGGGTCACAAGGAGCCAAACGAGGCCGCTCGGCTGTTCCTCCAAGACGTGCGGGAGATCTCCGGCCTGCTGCTCGAACGCGGCGAACGGCTGTATGGATTTATCCATTTGACTTTCCAGGAATATCTGGCAGCGGTGGCTTTGGTGCAGCGGGCACAGGCCGAAGTGGGTGAGCTGACACGTTTTTTGGCAGAGCACTTGGCAGACCCGGCCTGGCGGGAGGTGATCCTGCTGACGATAGGCTATCTGGGAATCGTACAGCGGCGCGACGAGGCGACGAGCGAGGTGCTGGAGCGCCTGCTCCAGGTTCCCGATCCGCCCGGATTGGCGGTAGTGCTTGCCGGAGAGGCCTTGGCGGATGTGGGAGTGGACGGGGTGACGACGAGTTGCCGAGATCACACTGTTGCGGCGCTGGTCTCTACGATTCTGGATGAGAGCGTGCCCGCCCCGCTTCGAGCTGAGGCGAGCCGGACTCTGGCGCGGTTGGGTGTGAGATTCGCCAAGGACGTGTGGATCTGAGCGCCGCGGTCCCGTCGGGCGGCCGCAGGTAGAGGTTATCAGGGCTTTCCCGAGGCACGACCTCGAGATGCGGGGACGCCGGGTGGAATGGCCGGGGATGGAGGAGATCGTGGCCCAGCTCGAGAGCGAGATCGAGTTCGTTGCGCCCCTGCTGCGGGCCCAGGCCGCGAAGGGCTGGGCACCGGCACCGCAGGTACGGGCGGGGGAGGCATGAGCACTACACAGAGCGCATGGTGATCACGAACAGGAGGAAGCGATACAGCCACACGATATGGAAAAAGGACCAGGAGATCACCACGGCCACGGTGACGCAATACCAGTAGCTTGCAGCATAGACGCGGCGCAACATGAACGCCATGTACACACCAATGACGATCTGGAGAAAGACCAAAATAGGATTATCCTTGGCCACCAGCAGTGCCTCAATACTCGGCGCCTTGAGCCACCACATCATGATTGCCCCGATCGCCGGAACGAGAACGGCGAGCAGGAAAAGAATGAATGACCAGAGATGCGTTGCGACCACCGCGTGATCGACAAAATAGCGCCGGTGGGTAAAGAACAGCCCGTAGAAAATGATTGCATAGATTGGAATGAACAGGAAGATCAGGGTCTTCGAACGAACGCTGGCCTTCTGATCGTACTTCGTCTCGAGTGTGGCGTAGCTGATCGCGTCCGCTTTGAGCCGGCTCTCGACTTTCCTGCTGACGAAGCCAGCGTAGTAGTCATTCCCATGGAGCTGGACCGCAAGCGGGGTGGTGAATGTATTGGCACCAAACAGTGAGATGGACAAGTAGTAGACGACGTTGATGGAGACGAAAAGCGAAACCGGCTTCGGGTAGCGCACTCTCCTGCCGCGCAAGTACTCTCGCTCAGGAGCCCTGGCTTGGTCAGGAGGTACCACAACGAGCGGTAGCCCTTCGAATCGAACTGAGTCAGGAGGTGGAAGACGACGTCAAAGTAGTGCCGTAGTGATCTATCTTCCGACCCTGGCTTCCTTTCGCTGCAGTTGCTACAGAATTTATCGAAAGATTCAGTGCCACAGGACGGGCAGATGAATGTCGATCGAGCGGGGAGTTGGTCGTTGCTCATTCGGTCGGGCTCGCGCTAAATCGGCAGACCGAGCTGCTTCATTCGCAGGATGAGGCCGGAGCGTGAGACTTCCAGGCGCTGCGCTGCGGCGTCGAGATCGCCTTGGCACTGCGCTTGTTCTTCCAGGATCTCTGCCCGGCTAAGGTCGGCCGCTTTGCGCAGACCGGGGATCTTCTCGATCAAAACGTAGAGTGATGGACGCGAGATGCCGAGCTGTGCGGCGGCGGGCTTGACTTCCCAGGCGTTGTCGCGCAGGGCGGCGAGGATCTCCTCGACCGGGACCTGGGAGGGGATGCGGTACGACTTGGCGCGTTGCCGCCGCCGGGCGGGGAGGGACGGTGGCGGGAGGGCTTCGCCAGGGTGGACCGGCTGGACGCCCACCTCCCGCAACAGGCTCTCGACCTGGGGCCCGATCTGAACGGTCTCGGAACGCCGGCTATCGATCACGATCTGGCGGACGGCATTGCGGAGCTGCCGCACGTTGCCCGGCCAGTCGTGACGGGCCAGGCGGGCCACGATCGAAGCCGGCAGCCAGAGCGCCGCGGTCCCCTCGGACGGCTGCAAGCGGCGCTCCTCACCGATCGCGCCGAGCTCCTGACGCAGGAAGTGGACGAGCAGACGGCCGAAATCGTCGCGCCGCTCGCGCAGGGGAGGGATCACGATCTCGTAGCTCGCAAGGCGGTGGAAGAGAGGAGCCCGGAAACGCCCGTCCTCGATCGCTCGTGCGAGGTCGGCGTCGGTGGCTGCAAGCAGGCGGACGTCCACCTTTTGCGCCGCCGGGCTGCCGACGCGCTGCACCTCGCCGGTTTCGAGCACCCGCAGCAGCATCACCTGCACCTCAGCCGGCGCCTCGCCGATCTCGTCGAGGAACAGGGTGCCGCCGTCCGCACGCTGGAAATAGCCGGGCTGGTCGTGCACGGCGCCGGTGAAGGCGCCGCGCACGGAACCGAAGAGCTCCGAGGGGGCGAGGCTCGGTGGGATGGCCCCCATGTTGACGCACAGGCAGGGAGGCCCGTGGCGCCGGCTGGCTGCATGGATGGCGCGGGCCACGAGCTCTTTGCCGGTGCCGGTCTCGCCGCGGATCAGCACCGGCACGTCGAGGTCGGCGACGCGGCGGATGGCGTGGCGCAGCCGCAGGATCCCCTCGTTTTCGCCGATCAGGTCGGAATAGCCGGGGGCCGGATCGGGGATGGCCGGCACTTCGTGCAACAGGAGCACGATGCGTTCGGCAAGCTCCAGGACCACGCCACGCTGCACCTCGCCGGCCGTGAAGTCGCGCTGCTCGGGGATTGCGACGCCGTCCGCGGCGATGTGGATCCTGCTCTCGGCGCTCACCAGCCGCACGGTGCCGGTCTCCGGGTCCCGGTGCAGGCGCCACGGACTGCGGCTCAGGTAGGGATCTCCCAGCGGCTGCGGCTGGCCTTGGACGGGAGCCTCGAAGACGGGTGCGGAGCGTGAGACCAGGGCTTCGCGACCGCTCATGAGGTCGGTCAGCCGGGCGCATCCACCGACGCGGGAGAGATCGGGGTGATACAGGATGGTGAGCGCAGGCACGCGGACCCGGGAGCGTTGCCGGCGCTCACGGGCCGGCAACACGAGCGGCGAGACCTGGGCCGTCGGGTGCTGCGTCTCTGTGGACATTTTTCAGCACAGTATAACCAAAAAACGCCCCGGCGGCGGATCGCCGGGGCGAGGACGCGAGGACGAGGGGAATGTCCGGAGAATCAGTTGAGAGGGCAGCTCAGGTTGTTGTCGGCATCGAGCGCCGAGGCGAGAACGAGCATGGTGTCGCGGCTGTGGCTGGCGAGCGCGGCGTCGACGTCATTGATGACCGCGGCCTGGGTGCGCGGGAAGCTCACCTGGGGATGCGCCGCGTTGAGCAGCGAGGCCGTGGCGGCCCGGAGCAGGATGCCGCCCGCGCCCTCGAGGTCGGAGCCGCCGTGGAAGGCCAGCGAGTCGAGGAGGGAGGCCGTGCCGAGGCTCGGATATCCGGAGGCCGCGCTGAAAACGCTCTGCACGGACTGGGTGGTCATATAGCCGGTCGGTGCCCAGGAGCCGGTATGGTTTTTCCAGTACCCCGGCGAGCACCCCTGATTTCCAGACGGCGGCGGGGGGGGAGGCGGGGGAGTGACGCCGAAGTAATGGCTGGGATCGGAGGAGGTGACGGCCGATCCACTGGGCGGATTGGCGGTGACGGAGCCGATGTTCTCGTACTGGCCCGGGGTGGCGGTGCCGTTGCCGGTGCAGTGCATGACCTCGCCCACGGCCAGGGAGGTCTTCGGGCAGGAGACGGCCACGCCACGGTTGTCGGTGACGTGGACGTTGCTGAGAGCCGCCTGGCCGGAGTTGGTCACTACATAATCCCAGATGACCACGGCACCGGCGTTGATCTGAGGACCGGGAGCCGCGTCAGCGTCCTCGCCGTTGGTGTACTTCTTGATCGTGAGGCTCGCTGTTGGCGGAGGAGGGGGAGGCGGGGGAGTGACGCCGAAGTAGTGGCTGGGATCGGAGGAGGTGACGGCCGATCCACTGGGCGGATTGGCGGTGACGGAGCCGACGTTCTCGTACTGGCCCGCAATGGCCGTGCCGTTGCCGGTGCAGTGCATGACCTCGCCCACGGCCAGCGAGGTCTTCGGGCAGGAGACGGCGACGCCCCGGTTGTCGGTGACGTGGACGTTGCTGAGGGCCACCTGTCCGGAGTTGGTCACCACGTAATCCCAGACGACCGCGGCACCGGCGTTGATCTGAGGTCCGGGCGCTGAGTCAGCATCCTCGCCGTTGGTGTATTTCTTGATCGTGATGCTCGCTGTCGGCGGCGGGGGAGGAGGCGGCGGCGGGGGAGGCGGAGAAGACGTTTCACCGAGATAGTGACTGACGTCGTGGGCCGAGACCTTGGCGCCGCAGGCGCTGGAGGCGGTGACGGTGCCCGTGTTCTCATACTGGCCGGCGACGGCGATGCCGGCTCCCGTACAGGTCATCGCTTCGCCCGGGGAGAGGGAGATCTTCGGGCAGGTGACCGCGACCCCCTTGTCATCGATCACTTTGACGTCCGTGAGGTTGACGTCGCCGGTGTTGGTCACCAGATAGGTCCAGGTGACCGGCGAGCCCACCGCCAGCTTCGGTCCGGGCGCTGCCGTGGCGCGCTGGCCGTTGGTGCGCTTCTCGATCGTGATTGCCGCATTCTGATCACCAAAATAGTGGCTGGGATCGTCGGCTTCCACCTCGGTGCCGTCCGCATCCTTGGCGGTGGCAGTGCCGACGTTGGCGTACTGGCAGGCGATGGCGATGCCGTGGGCGGTGCAGGTCATGGACGCGCCAGGATCGAGGGTCGTACCCGGGCAGCTCACCTGCTCTCCCTGGTCGTCGGTGACCTTGACGTCCGTCAGCTTGACGTCGCCGGTGTTCTGCACGATGTACTCCCAGAGAACGGGGGCTCCCACGGGGATCGACGGGCCGGGCGCGTCGTTGGCGTCGGCGCCGTTGGTGAGCTTGCGCAGGCGGATGCCAGGGCCTGCCGGAGGCGGCGGGAGCGGCGGATTGGACGGCAGGCAGAAGGCCAGCACGCCGAGGCTCAGGCTTTTCGAAGCCCCATACTGGACGGCAATGAAGACCTCCGATTCCGTCTCCAGATCCAACCAGCCGAACGACTGGCGCACGCCGAGCTCGGTGAGCGTGAGGCTCTGGGCGGAGAGGAGATTGGTGCGTGAGCCGCCCTGCGGCGCGCCCGACTCATCGAAGATCGTCGTATCGGCCTGAGAGAGGAAGGCTCCCTGGCTCGGTGACGCGGCGGGCTGGCCGGCCTTCCCAGTCCATACCATGACCCGCGTGCCGCCGGTGAACGGCGTGCCGGCGAGGAAGCGCAGAGCATGGCGCTTGCAAACACCCGGGCAGCCGGTGAGCGTGTCGAGGTTCACCAGATCGTTGGCGTAGGTGATGTGGCGCGTCTGGTCGAGGAAGAAGTAGTCCCCCCACAGCGCGGCCGGACGCGAAGGCGATTGGGTGACGATGCGCACGAAGCCGGTGAAACGGCCGGCGACCGGCGTCGAATAATAGAGATTGTCCTTGGGTGATTTCTGGCCGGAGAGGGCCGCCTTGAGATGGGCGAGGTCGGCGTTGGCCAGAGCGCGTCCGGGGAGCTGTCCGGCCACCCAGTTGCGCAGGTTGAACGTGCGCACCTCGTGGGCTGCCAACGTGAGAGGCGCGTTGGAGAGCGCGATACCCCAGTTGGAGTAGACGTTGATCTGGATGTCGACCGGTTTGTCGAGAGCATTGGCAACGGCGAACATCGTCGTGGTGCCGTTCGCCTTGGCTTCGACCTCGAAATAGGGCAACAGAACCTCGGCGGAAGGCTGCGGTTGTGCCGTGGCCCTCCCCATGTTGGCCCACAGGCCGGTCAATGTGGTGAGAAGGATCGCAAAAGATTTCAGTGAAGGTCTCATCCCCCGTTCCTTTCCGGTATTCCGTAAGGGTTTCGTATTCCGCAAGTCCGTGACGCCTGCCTTCCTCAGCAGGTCTCGTGCCACGGGCTGGGAAAAACGGAAGGTACAGAAAAGAAAGGGCTTGCGGGAAAGCGAGGGGATCCCTGGGGACCCCCTGTCAAAGGGGTGTCAGAGTGTCAACGGGGTTGTCCGCAGGGTGTCAACGCCTCAGGACGCAGCCAACCGGGCCATGTCGCCGTGGTAGTGAAGGAATCTGAGGGTAGGAGTTCTGTCCGCCGCTCCGTTCACGGGATGGCGATCCAGCCGGACTGGGAGACCAGATTGGATTCGTCGGTGGCCGTGATCCGGAAGGTCCCGCCCGAGGGCAGGGTCAAGCTCGCGAACTTCACGGTCAGGCGGTAGACGAGGGTACCACCCTTGAAGGTTTCCGGCGTCAGAGTGATGCCATTCATGGTATCGGATGCGCTGGAGCCGCAGTTGATGCGGTCGTTGAAGTTGACGGTGGTGCTGGCGCTCTGGGGCACGAGCTGGGTGGAAGCGTCCCGCACCTCGACCGCCACCTGGTTCAAGTTGAGGTCGTCCGTGGCCGCCTCGATCGTGGCCTCGACCACGGGCTTGCCGCTGAGGGTGACGAGGTGGGCCTGGGCGATGGTGCTCGCCGTATCCGCGACGGAGGGGGTGAGCTCTCCCAGGGGATTCTCCGCATCCTCGCGGTTGGATGTGCCCCGCCGGATCTCGAAGTGGAGGTGCGGGTAGCTGGCGTTTCCCGTTTGACCCACCTCTCCGATTTGCGCGCCGGCGGCCACTTGGTCACCTTTCTTGAGATTGTCGATGTGCCGGCTCAGGTGAAAGTACAGGCTGAATACGCGGACGCCCGCGAAGGTCCCATGATCGATCTCCACGATGCGGCCACCCCCCGAGAAAGCCGGGAAGCACCCTGGGACACCCGTGGCATTGGCCGTATCGACGTAGCAGCCGTTGGCGTCCGTCAGCCGGTCGATCGTGCCGGCGGCCACGGCGAAGACTTTGTCTCCGGCCGTGGCCGCGAGGTCGATTCCCTCGTGGAACTCGTAGGTCCCCTTGCTGTTGCGGATGCGTGGGCCGAACGGCGAGTTGATGGTATCGGCCTGGGTCGCCGATTTGCTCAGGGGCCAGAGGAAGGGCGGCGAACAAGCGGCCGTGGAGATGAGGAGCGCCACGGCTGTGACGAGGAACAAGAGTCTCCGTGTCGTGATGGTCATGAAAGTCATCCTCCTGGGATGGCTATTCGCGACGGGCCGGCTGAATCTGACATCGCGCCGTTGCGTGCTCACATCGGCGGATTGAGAGGGCTCCTGACGCACCTCCGTCGTCAGGTCATCAGGCCAGGACTTCGACCTCTTCGGCGTCCTCAAGGTGTCAAAGCTTCACGACGCCGGCATACGCAAGGTGAAAAAGTTGACGACGCGGGTCGCCGCCGGCGGATCGAGGTTGCTGAGGCTGATCACCACGTAACCGGTCTGCGGGAAGATCCGGAGATCGCCGTTCATTCCGGGAGCTCCGCCGCCGTGACCGTAGCTCCGTAGCGGCCCCTCTCCTTCGATGCCGAAGCCAAAGCCGTAATCCTCTTTGTTCGGGGTGGTCGCGGCTTTGAGGCTCGCCTTGGAGATCAGTTTCCCTGCTTCCAAGGCTTCCGCGAACCGCAGGAGATCGCCGGCCGTGGAGTAGCCGCCGCCGGCGGCAGTGCCACGCCAGGGCAGGGTGTCGGTGTTCGGCACCCATTTGCCGTCGGCCTTCATATATCCGGTGGACCGGTTCGGCACGGCGTCGGCCTCGGTCAGGGAGTCGGTGGAGGTCATGCCAGCCGGCTTGAAGACGTGGCTGCGCACGTAGTCGTAGTAGGACATGCCGGTCACTTTTTCGATCAAAGCGCCGAGGAGGACGAAGCCGTAGTTCGAATAGCGGAACTCCGCTCCCGGCTCGTGAGTAAGCCCGCGCGAGCCATAGAGCTTGAGGTAATCGCTGTGCTCGCGAAGCGTCAGGCGGTTCTTCTCGAAATCCGGGCCGAAGATGTCGCCCGTCCCGCCGGTGTGCGTGAGCAGGTGCCGCACCGTGACCTTCGAGGCCACGTCCTTGTTCGGATAGTCAGGGAGGTATTTGCCGATGGGATCGTCCAGCGCCAGCTTGCCGGCCTCGACGAGCTGGAGCGTCGCAACCGAAGTGAACATCTTGTTCATGGAGCCGAGACGGAACCGCGTGTCGAGCGTGTTGGGCGTCCCTTTCTCCCGGTTGGCGAGCCCATAGGCCTTTTGCAGCAGGACCTTGCCGTGCCGCGCGACCAAGACGACGCCGGAGAGCTCATCCTTTTTCGCGAGCTCTCCGGCGCGGGCCGTGAGCGCCGCCAGAGCGTCCGCTTCCTTCAATCGGGGAACCGAAAGATCCGCGGGACGGGGAATGGCCTGGAGCGTCGAGCTCAGGATCTTCAGTGGCTCGTCGGAGCTCACCTTGAGATCCAGGCGAGCCACCGTGTCCGAGCTCTTCTCCTGGAGAAGGACGGAGATTGACTGGGGCTCGCTCTTCTCGATCCGGACCACGGTGAACCCGCCGGTCGCCTCGCGAAACCTCAGCCGGTCCTCGACGGGCGGCGTGGGTCCCTGCCGCGGATAAGCCGCGTCGAAGGCGCGCAACTGGGCGGCATCCCCGGAGTTGAACGCCGCCAGCCACGCCGCGAAGGCCTTGCCGGCCGGAGTGTCTGGAGACTTGGCGTCCGCCGCCCGCGCCGCGGGAGTCGTCAGGAAGGCAAACGTGAGGAGCGCGGCCGCGAGCGCGCGGGAACACCAGGAATGAGAGGTCATGGAAGGCTCCTTATAGGGGTCGGTATCGTCTTCAGTCCGCTGCTTATAACGGCGGCGGCGGAAAAAAGTTCCGGGCAGGCTCTGGCGGACCCAACTATACCAACTCCCCGGACCCCACCTCCTCGGCGGTTGCGCCTGTGGCCTCAGCAGTAAGGGCAGCTCGCAGCGACCGTGCAGTTCTTCAAGTAGCCGTTCCAGCCGGTGGCAGGGCCTTCGTCGTAGTCGCATGTGGTGTGATTGTAGACAAGATCAACGAAGTGGACGAACCCGATGGACTGCGGATTCGCCACGCCGTCGTTCGTGATGTCAGCCCTGCCAAACCAGTATTCTTCAATCGCGTCGTAGTGAGTGCCGCAGGAGGTCCCCGAGTGCGGATACAGATATCCCCGGGTCATGACGACTTCCATGGGGATGGGGCCGGTGCAGGAACCTGACCGGCAGTCGTAGAGCTTGTCCCAGATCGTCCCCAGGAGGGCCTGCTCATTCGGCTCGCCGCCAGCCTGGAAGATGTTGAGGTTGTTGGTTTTGCACGACGGCCCACAGTGGAGGGTGAACGACGGTATGTTCCAGGTCTCATAGCCTGCCGTTGTCAGCTTTGCGTATGGCAGGCCGTAGGTGCCGCCGGCGTCGAATTCTCGGTATCCGGAGGTGGTGGCGCAGAGATTGGGATGCCGCTCGGAGAGGAGATAGAGCCAGCCGTTGTCAACGACGTAGTTCTCGTCGGCCCAGCCGCCCTTGTACAATAGGTAGAGAGGCACGCTCCCTCTTCCAGGCACATTGCAGCTTTTGCCAGCGCTGTAGATGTAGGTGTAGGTGCCTGGATCAGATGGATTCCCTGCCGTGCAGACACCCGGTGTGCTCAGAAAATAGTCGAACCAATTGTAGGCATGTGAGGGGGTTGAAAGACCAATCTCCACCAACAGCAACAGCGTGATACGACCGAGCACGTTTCGCATGACTGTCCTTTCTCGGGTGCCGGTAAGCCTTTCCAGCACGTCCTCCGTTGCGCGGCACCTCGACAGTATTTGCTGATGCACGATAGATGCCGTCAGCTATCAGCAGGAGGGCACTGGAAGTTTCCCCGTTCCTGCGATGAAGATCGGAAAAGGATGTGGAGACGCGCCATATCTGGAGACAATGGGCCATTGTCCCGAGAAAACGGCTTATATCTGTAGATATGGCCCATATCTGCGAACAATGGCCTATATCCACAGATATGGCTCATATCCCGGGACAATGGCCCATATCTCGGGACAACGGCTGATATCTGCAGATATGACTCGTATCTCGGGACAACGGGGCGTATCTCCAGATACGACTCATATCCCGAGGATATGGGTGCTGGGGGGGCCAGCCGGAGGCCGGTCCCCTAGAGGAGCCCAGAGGAGATCAGCAGGGCCCGGGGTGCACGATCGTCGTGTGGAAGCAGGCGGCGACGCAGGGGCTGTCGTAGGTTTTGCCGTCCGCACCGCAGAACTCACCACCCAGGGGAGCGCACTCGCAGCGGATCGCCGCGCTCGGCCTGGGGGTGAGGGCGAAGCCGGAAAGGCCCAGCAATGCGAGCAGGATCAGGAACTTGCGCGAAGCCGTAAGACGTGGAGCGTGGTTCAAGAGGACCTCCTTTTTGGGTCGGGCCACGCCTGAAGACGGGCGCAGCCTCCAAAAAGAAGGTGCGGGGAGGGATCAAGCTCGGGACGGGGAGTCCTCCCCCCGGCTCCGCTCCCGCACCTCCTCCGAGGTGAGACCGTAGAGCGGCGGGGTGGGCACGCCGAGGATGCCGAGCATGAGGTAGATCTGCCCGCGGTGGTGGATCTCGTGCTCGCACATGGAGCGCAGCCACTTCCAGACCGCGATCTTGGCGCCGCCTGGGGTTTCGCAGCGGCGCTGGAGGTCCTCCGGGGTCAGGCCTCGGAAGATCTCCATGGACTCGCGGTGCGTGCGGTCGAAGTACTGAAGCACCGCGTCCCAGCCGTCCGCGAGCTCCCTCCCGTGGCCGGGATAGCGGCTAGGTCGGCACTGGGCATTCTCGGCGAACATGTGGCGCTCGATCGCTCCCAGATGGCGGACGAGGTCGCCCAGGGTGAATGCTCCCGGCTTGTGCGTCCACTCCAGTTGCTCGGGTGGAATGCAGAGGACCACCCGGCGCGTCCTCTCGCGGACCTTCTCGTAGTAGTCCAGGAATGGCTCGATGCGTTGGATCTCCATACAGTGCCTCCGCAGGCGTGAGACTCCAGGGAAAGCCTACCGCGGCCTGGATCTACAGACAACGGCCTGCCTGGATCGACGACGGTCCTCCTGAATCCACGACGATCCGCCCCACGGGCATTAGAGATAGATCGGACCGATCCGACGGCTCCGACCGATCGGTCCGATCGTTTTATTAACGGCGACTACGGCGCGGGTTTCGAGGAGCGGTTCTTGTCCACGATGGCGGCGATGATCAGCAGGAAGGCGACCAGGCGAGTCAGGAAGAAGTAGTGCTGGTGCTCATTCGAGGGCTGCACCCCGATGAGCAGGAGCCAGTTGAGCGCCAGCACCCAAAAGGCGAGGCCGAAGAGCGCGAAGAAGCGGTCGCGCGTCTCACGCCATAGGCGGAAGAAGAAAAGCCCCACTCCCAGGGAACCGGCGGTGGCGATGCCATTGAAAAATTCGATCATGCTATGCCTCTCTATTTGGAATCCCAGATCAGACCCAGCAGCAGGGTCATGACGGAAATAGCGGCCAGCAGACTGCGAACCAGCGCGAGGTCCAACGCGGTGGGGAAGACGACCAGGTCGATGAACAGCAGCAGGTTGTTGCAGGCCAGGCCGATGAACGCCAGGCTGCTCCAGAGCAGCAGCCGGGCGCGGCTGGCCCGGTAGGCGCGCCACAGGAGCACGGCGCACAAGCCGCTGGTGAGCGCGCACAGCGCATAGACCACGCTAGCCATCTCGTTTGCCTTTCCGGAGCTGGAACGCCTCCGCAAACAGCCGGGCGCTGCCGGTGAGCCTGGATGCCAGCACCGCCACGACGGCGTCGCGATGGAGGTAGTGCGCCCGGGCGACCTCCTCCACCAGCTTCGACAGCTCCTCCCTGGCCGGGAGGTAACAATAGATCACGGATTCGGCGATCCGTACGTCGAGCAGGTTGCGGGCGCTGAGACTCTCGAGGTGCAACTGGACGGCGTCGGCCGGCATCTCGAGCTCGGTGGCCAGGGCCTGCGCAGCCCACCAGCGCGAGGCGTGACGGTGCAGGAACAGCAGCAGGTTGAGGCGCTCGACCGAGCCGATGTCGTCGGTCAGAAAGCGCTTGACGGGATCTGAGAGCGTGGCCGTGTCACTTCCCTCCCATCTGCTCGGCGAAGCCCGCCAACGCCGTGACGTCCTCGGGGGGACCCGCGGCGAGGGTCACCACGCTGCTTTGATGCACGGCCTGGGCCGCCGCCTGCTCAGCAGTGAGGCGGCGCTGGAAGACGGCCTCGCGCATGTATCGCAACCGCTGCAGGGTGTCATCGGTCGCGCCGCCATAGCGCTCCGCCTGGGCGAGGAAGAAGCTGAGCAGGGGCCTCGGGATCTCGAAGGATGGCGGGGCGTCGCGTCGGGTGTACTCGTTGATGGCGCGCTGGCGCCAGGGATCGAACTTGCCCGTGCCGAAGAAGTCGTTGGGGCTGAGGAAGATCTGCGTCGTGGGCACGACCACCCGGACGGCCGGCCGCGCCGTGGGATGGATCTCCCAGACCGCAACGGTGTGATTGGAGTAAGGCCAGAACAGCCCCACGCCCCGGATGCCGAGCGACCGCGCCAGGAAGGAAAAGAGGGCGGACAGCTCGTCGCACTCTGCTGAAGCGGTCGGAGCGGTGTAGGAAGGCTTGCGGACCGTCTGCCACTGCCGCCAGACGTTGTCGGAATTCGGCTGGCGGTTGGTGATGACCCAGTGCAGGTTCCAGAGCCCGGCATCCCGAGTGGTCTCGAACAGCAGGCGGACGATCACGAAGTCCGAGTAGGAGACCGCGTCCGCCGGCAGCCGGAACCTGGATTGGAAGGATTGAAAACCGAGCCGCATCCCTGGCGTGCCTTCGAGAGCCTTCGCCCTGGCGCGGATGCCGCTGACCAGCTCGGCCACGGTGGCCGGAGACGAAGAGCTGGCCGGGGGGTGAGACTGAGCGACCGCAGGAGGAGCGAGGCAGAGGGTGGAGAGGATGAGCAGGGCTGTGGGTCTTCTCGGCAGCACAGCAGGAAATCATACCGCGGACGCGGCCCTGGTAATACGACGGCGCTTCTTCGCTCTTCACTCTCAGAAAGTTCGGATTGCCCGGACTGAGAAAGGAGAGAAGTCGTGAAGAAGCCGTTGATTCCGATCCTCATCTTGCTCTGCGCGTCGGCCGCTGTGGCAGCGCCCCTGAAGCCGCGGCAGGCGACGGACAAAAGCTCGGTTCAGCCGTTGCCTCCGGAGACACCGATCCAGCGGGTCGTCCTCAAATTCCAGGAAGGAAGCCGCGTCCGCCTGCGCCAGGGCCTGCTGGTCGCCTTTGAACGGGATGCGGAGGAGAGCTCGCTCCTCAAAGGAGCCGGCGTGTCGGACGGCGAGCTCCAGAAGGACCTCGCGGAGGTCCAGCGGCTCGGAGCGCTCGCCTCCCGCCTCCCCCAGATCCGGCGGCTCTTCAAGGCGAGCGAGGAGGTGATCGAGCAGCGCAAGCTCCTGGGTGAGGCGAAGAGCGGCCGCGCGCTGGCCGATCTCGACCTCTATTACGAGCTGCCGGTCCCCGCCGGCACCACCGCGGCCGACGTCCAGGACCTCGTGGACCGGCTCAATGCCCTGCCGAGCGTCGAGATCGCCTACGCCCAGCCCTTTCCCACCTCGGCGGTCGACATCCCGCCGACCACTCCCAACTTCCAATCGAACCAGGGCTACCTCGGCGTGGCGCCGCGCGGGATCGATGCCCTTTTCTCCTGGACCAAGGCGGGCGGCAAGGGGCAGGGGGTCAAGATTGTGGACGTCGAGCTCGGCTGGCAGACCACTCATGAAGACCTGCCTGCCTTCTTCCACATCGGCGGCACGCCGTCCAGTGATCCCGGCAACATCAACCATGGCACGGCGGTCATCGGAGAGATGGTCGCGATCGACAACGGCTATGGCGTCACGGGGATCTCCAACCTCGCCCAGGCCGGTTTCGAGAGCGCGGCCTCCCAGGCCACGTCGAGCGCGGTGACCAACGCCTCGATCGCCGGCGACATCGTGCTGATCGAGCTCCATCAGCCGGGACCGGCCGTGAGCGGCGCCTGCGACTGCAATCCCAGCCAGTGCCATTTCGTCCCCATGGAATGGTCCCAGGACGTCTTCGACGCCATCGCCAACGCCACGGCGGTCGGCGACATCGTGGTCGAGGCGGCCGGCAACGGCACCGCCAACCTGGACGATCCCACCTATGGTGGAGCCTTCAACCGCGCAGTGCGCGATTCCGGCGCCATCCTGGTCGGCGCCAGCCTTTCCTCGGATGGCGGCACTCCGAGCTGTTTCACCAACTGGGGGAGCCGGGTGGACGTGCACGGCTGGGGAGACGGAGTGGCGACCACGGGGTACGGCGACCTGTTCAACGGAGGGGGAGACCCGAACCAGCGCTACACCTCCGGCTTCAGCGGGACTTCGAGCGCTTCGCCGATCGTGACCGGTGCCGTGGCAGCGCTCAAAGGTGTGGCGCTCGCCAACGGTATCGCCCTCACACCGGCCCGCGCGCGGCAGATCCTCGTGGGCACGGGCACACCGCAGCAACCGTCGAGCAAGCACATCGGACCGCTGCCGGATCTCCGCTCGGCGATCCCCAACCTGTTGGGCCAGCGTCCCAACCTGCTCCAGAACGCCAACTTCGAATCCGGCTCGCTCAGCCCCTGGTTCAAGTTCCCGAGCTCGGCGCCAGGTATCGTCGCGGTCGAGAGCTGCTGTGCCAACCAGACGCCCGGTGGCACCTGGGACGGCTACATCCAGCCCCAGGGACAGTACGTCGAGATGGCACAGAACGTCACCGTCATCCCCGGCAAGAAGTACCGCCTGGCCGTCACCGTTTCGACCAAGAACATGACGGGGCAGCTCTATTGGGACACCAACGTCACGACCGACACCCTCTGCGCCTCGACCACCGTCCGCTGGCCGGCGGTGACCCGCCTCCAGTGCGACTTCACCATTCCGTTCGGAGCCACCGTCTTCAACGTCCACCTCGCCGGCACGGCGGCAGCGGGAGCCTGGACGATCAGTGACGACTGGTCGCTGACCGATATCAACGACCTCTGAAGCCCTCACCCAGAACAGTCCAGGACACCGCCGGCTTGATCGGCCGGCGGTGGCCCGGCGTCAGGGTAGGTCTTCCGTCTATACTTTCTTCGGTATTTAGTCTAAAAAATTTTAACTTCTTTGATATAGACGACAGATTTCTATGCTAAGATGGAAGCAGACTCAAACCACCCACGCCTTCGAAGGAGGCCAAAGATGAGATCGAAGACCCTTCGCCTGCTCCTGTCCGCCACCTGCCTCGCCGTCGCCTTCTGGGCGACGCCCAGGACGTCCCTGGCCTTTGACACCTGCCCGGCCGACTACTGTGGCACGCTGAGAGCCCAGTGTGAAGACGCCGGCGGCCATTTCTGGCAGACGTACGTCACCGTCTGCCAAGGCAGCGGCGGCTCCAAGCCGGAGTTCGACTGGATCTGCCAGTCCGCGACCGTCCAGTTCACGGACGGCGTGTGCTACGGCATCTGAAGAATGTAGAGGACTTCAAGGACAGCAGGGACGGTGAGAGCTGCCGATGCAGCTCTCCTTGAAAAAGTATTGTGTCAATTCTAGAATGACCTCCTACAAAAGGAGGTCCAGGATGAAGGCAAGCGTCTTTGCAGCTCTCATCGCCCTCGTCGCCCTCGCCGGAGTGGCCCAGACTCCGAGCGGGGCCCCTGCCTCGCCAGCCGTGGTCCAGAGCCCGACCACGGCTGCTTCCGTACCCTCGGCTCCGGAGGGAGCGGTCTTCGCCGCCAACCGGCAGGTGCCACCGAAGAGCACCTGTTTCGCGAGCTGTGGCGGCTCCAGCACGGTGAATTGCTCGGGCACCACCTGCTCGGCTGTGGACCGCAACTGCGGCGCCTTCGAGCAGGGCCATGCCACCTGCACGACCAATGGCGTGCCCACGACCGTCACCTGCGCCGCCAGTTGCAACTGCGAGAGTCTCTGCGTCTGTGCCGTTCCCTGCTCGACGGAGTGCGTGGTGGGAGCCTTCGTCCAGGAGTGCGGCTCGTGGGGGATCTGCGCCACAAGCTGCTACTGTGGCGGAGAATGCCTGCAGAAGGGGCCCCGTCCGCAGAAGCCCGACCTGAGCCGGCCCGGTGGCAGCGGCAGTGCCTGCGCCTCCGTGACCCCGGACGACAAGCTGCTGGCGAAGATCTTCCGCTGAGCCGCGGCAACGACCTGCGCCCGGTGACCCAGGTCGCCGGGCGCCCCTCCCATCCTCCATTGCGCTTGAAAACGCGACTTCCTGGAGTAGTATGGCAGCCGACTCTCTGCGGGAGTCTAAAACAAGGAGAAAAAACATGGCAGCAAGCAACACCGAAAGGAGTCTGGCCGCGAAGTGGTCGTCTGCGGCCCCCTACCTGCACAGCCTGCTCCGTATCGTGGCCGCGTTCATGTTCCTGCTGGCCGGCACGACGATCCTCTTCGCCTTCCCGGCTGGAATGCCGCCGAACGGCGGCACCGCGCCGGTCATGTCGCAGATCGGGATCGGCGGTGTCCTCGAATTCGTGGGCGGTCTCCTGCTCCTCCTCGGCCTCTTTACCCGTCCTGTCGCGTTCATCCTCTCCGGCATGATGGCGGTGGCGTATTTCCAGTTCCACTTCCCCCAGAGCTTCTGGCCCACCATCAACCAGGGCGTCCCCGCCGCGCTCTTCTGCTTCGTCTGGCTCTACTTCTCGGCCGCTGGCGCGGGACCGTGGAGCCTGGACGCGCTGCGAGCGAAGAGCCGGCCCACTCGATGAGGAAAGAAGCCCGCGAAAAAAAGTTCGCGGGCCGTGTCGATTTCGCGGCGCCTCGTTCGACGTCCTGGTAGAGCGAGGGATTGACACCCGGTCGGAACCGCCCGGAAGCCCAGCTCCGAACCTGAAACCACAAGGAGATACGACGATGCGAGTGATGGTGATCGTCAAGGCCAGCCAGGACAGCGAAGCGGGCGTCATGCCGAGCGAGCAGCTTCTGACCGAGATGGGGAAGTTCAACGAAGAGCTGGTGAAGGCCGGCGTGATGCTCGCGGGCGAGGGGCTCCACCCGAGCTCGAAGGGCAAGCGCGTTCGGTTCTCCGGCGACAAGCGGACCGTGATCGACGGGCCCTTCGCCGAGACCAAGGAGCTGATCGCCGGCTTCTGGCTCTGGCAGGTGAAGTCCATGGACGAGGCGATCGAATGGGTCAAGCGCTGCCCCAATCCCATGGCAGGGGAGTCCGAGATCGAGATCCGCCAGGTGTTCGAGGCCGAGGACTTCGGCGAGTCGCTCACTCCCGAGCTCAGGGAGCAGGACGAGCGCCTGCGCGCCGAGGCGGCCGCCAAGCAGAAACAGTGATCGCGGCACGACCCCGGCTTGCACTGGCGGATTGAAGATGGTCTGATCGGTCGCCGTGACGGCGACCGAGACCCATCGCGCAATCGACGCAGTCTGGAGGATCGAGTCGGCCAGGCTCATCGCCGGTCTCGCGCGGATGGTGCGCGACGTCGGGCTCGCCGAGGATCTCGCGCAGGAGGCGCTCGTCGCCGCGCTGGAGCAGTGGCCGGAGTCGGGTGTCCCACGACAATCCGGGCGCCTGGCTCATGGCCGCCGCCAAACATCGGGCGATCGACCGGCTGCGCCGCAGCAAGCTGATCGAGCGCAAGCACGAAGAGCTCGGTCGCGAGATCGAGGCTCAGCAGGAGATGGCCGTGGCGGATTTCGACACCGCGATCGACGACGACATCGGCGACGACCTCCTGGGCCTCATGTTCATGGCCTGCCATCCGGTGCTCTCGCCCGAAGCGCGTGTCGCGCTCACGCTCCGCCTGCTCGGGGGGCTGACGACCGAGGAGATCGCGCGTGCGTTCCTCGTGCCGGAGTCAACCGTTGCCCAGCGGATCGTGCGGGCCAAGCGGACCCTCACCGAGGCGCGCGTCCCCTTCGAGGTCCCCCGCGGGACCGAGCGCGCCGCCCGGCTGTCGTCGGTGCTCGAAGTCCTCTACCTCATCTTCAACGAGGGCTACTCGGCGACCGCCGGGGACGACTGGATGCGGCCTGCGCTCTGCGAGGATGCCCTCCGTCTCGGCCGTATCCTGGCCGAGCTCGTCCCCAAGGAGCCGGAGGTCCACGGTCTCGTGGCCCTGATGGAGATCCAGGCGTCCCGCTCGCGGGCACGGACCGGCCCCTCGGGGGAGCCCATCCTGCTCCTGGAGCAAAACCGCGCGCGCTGGGACCAGCTCCTCATCCGCCGGGGTCTCATGGCGCTCAAGCGTGCCGAGGGGCTCGGCGGCGAGCTCGGGCCCTACGCACTCCAGGCCGCGATCGCCGCCTGCCACGCGCGAGCGCGGACTCCGGAGGAGACGGACTGGGAGAGCATCGCGGCACTCTACGGTGCGCTCGCCCAGCTTGTGCCATCCCCTGTGGTGGAGCTGAACCGTGCGGTAGCGGTGGCCATGGCGTCCGGTCCGGCAGCGGGCCTCGAGCTCGTCGACGAGCTGACCTCGGAGCCGTCGCTCAAGTCGTACCACCTCTTGCCGAGCGTGCGCGGCGACTTCCTCGCCAAGCTCGGCCGTTGCGACGAGGCACGCGTGGAATTCGAACGCGCGGCCTCGCTCACCCGAAACACCCGCGAGCGCGAGATGCTCCTCGCGCGCGCCGCCGCGGTTACCTCTTGACTTTCCGTCTTTCCTTTTGCGCCTCAACCTGAGCGCGCTTCGTTTTCGCAGGCTCTCCCGACTTCTTCTTTCGGCCCGGCTCCTCGTCACGCCAGCGGGTGACCGCCCGCTGATCGGAGATGTGGACGTGAACCGCGCCGCCGACTGCCATCGCCAGCTTGACCATGGTCGTCAGGGTGAAGTTCACGTTGCCCCGCATGAGCTTGGTGACGTAGGCCCGGGAGGTCCCCATGCGCCGGGCAAGCTCGGCGCGGGAGATGCTCCCTCTCCTCCATGAGCCGGCAGAGATCCTCGGTGAAATCGGTGACGGGCCCGGCCAGCCAGTAATCGACCGAGGCCTCCGCCTCCTCGAACATCTGCCGGTAGCTCTCGAGGTTTTCCATTCAACCCTCCTTGACGATCTCGATCCCGTGCCGGAACTTGGCTTCGAAGTACCGCCTCTTCAAGCTGCGCGCGAGCGCTATCTCCGTCCTGGTCCTGGGCGTGGTCTCCGCCTTCAGGAAGGCGTTCGTGAGCACGATCCGGCTCAGGTCATCGTAGAAGAACAGCGTCCTCGGCTTCTGCCCTTTCGGCTGACGCCGGAGCTCGAAGACCCCGCCGCCGAGCGACTTGCAGAGGTCGACGTTGTGCCGCGGCGGGCCGACCCTCGGCAACTGGAGGCGCAGGAGCTGGAGCATCCACCGCTGCGCCGCCGCGTGGCTCGGGGGGAGCTGCTGGAGGAAGTCGAGCACCTGGCAACGGCCTCGCCCGTCCAGGACAGCCAGGACATCCCACTGATCCCTGGCGATCCGGACAAGCTGGATGTTAACGGGAGGGTTAACGTATGTCAAGACCTTTCCTGGTCTCATCTCACGGTTCTCCTGTCGATCTGGGGTTCGAGAGCCTCCTCCGAGATGTGGAGGCTGCGGGTGGATTTCGCTGCGAAATAGAGCTGGCGGCAGTCGAGAGCGCTCGTGCAGACGATGCGCTGGTCGTCCGAGAAGAAGAGGACGGCCGGCTCCTGCCGGGGTTGGGGACGAAGCTCGAAGACGCCCTCCGCGAGCGGTTTGCAGCGCGGCAGGCTCGAAGTGGGCGGGCCTTCGAGGGGCAGGTAGACCCGCAGGAAGCGGTTGAGGTACGTGCGGGTCTCGGGGGAGCCGGTGCCGGGCTGAGCGAGAAGGTCGAGGACGGGGCAGTGCCCTTCCGGCTCCACGGCAGCCAGGACCTCCCATCTCCCTTTGGCGATGCGGAGGAGGTTCATGCCACCACCCTCCGGTCGAGGCTGCGATACTGAATGGCTTCAGCGATGTGGGCGGCGCGTACGCCGTCGCTCCCCGCGAGGTCGGCGATGGTGCGGGCTACCTTCAGAACACGGTCGAGGGCGCGAGCGGAGAGCCCGAGCTTCTCGAAGGCGGCGTCGAGGAGGGCCCGGCCCGCGGGGTCGAGGGCGCAGAAGCGGCGGAGCTGCTCCGGTCCCATGGCCGCGTTGTTCGGGGTCGGCCTGTCCGGTCCGAAGCGGTCGAGCTGGATCGCTCGCGCGGTGGCCACGCGGCGGGCCACGTCGGCCGTGGTCTCGCCGGGACCCGAGCGCAGCTCCTTGAGACTGACCGCCGGCACCTCGACGTGAAGGTCGATGCGGTCGAGCAGGGGGCCGGAGATCCGTCCGCGATAGCGCTCGATGAGGGGCGGGGGACAGCGACAGCAGTAGCGGGGATCTCCCAGGTGGCCACAAGGGCACGGATTCATAGCTGCGAGAAGACTGAAGCGGGCCGGGAAGGCGAGGCGGGCACGGGCTCTTACGACGGTGACGAAGCCCTCCTCCAGGGGCTGTCGCAAGGCTTCCAGAGTGTCGCGCCGGAATTCGGGCAGCTCGTCGAGGAAGAGGACGCCGTTGTGGGCCAGGCTCGCCTCTCCCGGACGGGGATTGCTGCCGCCGCCGATCATCCCGGCCGTGCTGGTGCCGGTGTGGGGGCTGCGGAACGGACGCTGGTGGAGGAGGCCCTCGGGCGGCTCCTCAGCTACCAGGGAGTGGATCTTGGTGACGGCGATCGACTCCGCCAGAGTGAGGGGCGGGAGAATACCGGGCAGGCGGCGGGCGAGCATCGTCTTGCCAGAGCCCGGAGGACCCAGGAAGAGGAGATTGTGACCACCCGCTGCGGCCACCTCCAGGGCCCGCTTGGCGGTCTCCTGACCCCGCACCTCGGAGAGGTCGGGCCCCTGGCCATAGACGACGCTGGCGAGTGGCGGCACCGTCACCGCAGGGATGAGGTCCACCCCGGTGAGGTGGTGGACGGCCTCGGCTAGACCCTTGAGGCCCACGACCGGGACGGCGTCGAGGGCCGCGGCCTCCGCGGCGTTGGGGGCGGGCAGCAGCACCTCGCGGCAGGCGAGGCGCCATCCGAGGTCGGCGATGGCGAGGCCGCCGCGGACGGTGCGGATGGCGCCGTCGAGGCCCAGCTCGCCGCAGATGAGGCGGCCGTCCAGGGCTTCCTGGGGCAGGTGCTCGTAGGCCACCAGCATCGCCAGGGCGATGGCGAGGTCGAGGTGGTTGCCTTCCTTGCGCAGGTCGGCAGGGGCGAGATTGATGATGATGGACTTGGGTTCCAGGTCGAAGCCGCAGTTCTTGATCGCGGCGCGCACCCGCTCGCGGCTCTCGCGCACCGCGGCATCGGCAAGGCCCACGATCTGGACCTGCGGGAGTCCATGGTGGACATCGACTTCGATCTGGACGGGGCGTGCTTCAATCCCCCAGGGCGTGGCTGCAGTGGCTCGGGCTAGCATCAACCCCTAATAGACGTAAAATGAGCCGCCAATCTTGCAACCCCTAGAACGGCGCGGGTTTGAAGACCCCCTTTTCGGACATTTCACGATCGACTGAAACGTAATGAAGCTCCTCATCGTCGCCACCAAAGCCCCCTGGCCCCCCATCGACGGCGGCCGCTTCCTCCTCCTCAATACCCTGGAGGCGGTCGCTGAAGCGGGCTGCCGGATCACCCTGGTGGCGCCGGTCGATCCCTCAGGGTTCGATCTCGGCCGGGTGGCCCGGGAGCTGTCTCCCTGGTGCGAGCCGGTCCTGATCCCGGGGGCTCCCCTCTCTCCCGCCATGGCGCTGCTGCGATCGGGGAGAGGCCCGGTGTCGATCGTCCGTCATTCCCTGAGGGCGGTCCGGAGAGAGGTGGAGTGGCAGCTCGGGACCGGGGGCTTCGACGTGGTCCATGCCGAGCAGCTCCAGGCCCTGCCTCAGGCCGAGCCGGCGTTCGATCGAGGGATTCCCGTGGTCCTGCGGGCCCAGAACGTGGAGAGCGATCTGTGGGCGGCCGCGGCCCGGCGGGGGAGGGGAGTGCGAGGAGTGCTGCTCAGGAGGGAGGCGAGGCGGCTGGCGGACTGGGAGGGAAGGGAGGTCCGGCGTGTGGCCTCCACTCTGGCGCTGACGCGGGAGGATGCCGCACGCCTCGGCGAGCTGGCGCAGGGCCACGGGCGGATCGGAGTGGTCCGGGCTCCATTCCCCGAGCTAACTCCGGGCGTGGGACGGCTGGAAGGCGATCCGGCGGTCGTCGTCTTCGGCAGCCGGGGATGGTTGCCGAACGAGGATTCCGTGGCCTGGTATCTAGAGGATGTGTGGCCGGCGGTTCGGGCGGAGGTGGCAGGTGCTGTCCTCCATCTCTATGGGACGGATCCGTCGGATCGGACGGATCGGTCGGATGGAGTGGTCCTCCACCCGCCGCCCGAGGACAGCGCCGAGGCGTTCGCTCCAGGCTCCATCCTCGTGGTCCCCCTGCGGATCGCATCCGGCGTCCGGATCAAGATCCTCGAAGCCTGGGCGCGGGGCGTTCCCGTCGTGGCGACTCCGGCAGCGCTTGCGGGGTTGGAAGTCGAGGATGGGAGGGAAGCGCTCGTGGCTCGGGAGCCTCGGGACTTCGCTGCGGCCATCCGCCGTCTCCATGCGGAGCCCGGTCTCGCGGCTGCGCTCGTTCAGGCAGGGCTCCGGGCGCGACGAGAGCGGCATGATCCGCGGGAGATCGGGCGGCGGTTGATCGAGGAGTACGGGAAGGTCAGAACTCGCCGATGAACGAGATTTCCGGCTCCAGCCGGTAACCCGTCCGCGCCTCGACGATCTCCTGGACGTGGGCGATCAAGGCCCGCACGTCCGCGGCCGTGGCTCCTCCGGTGTTGATGAAGATGTTGGCGTGGCGGTGGGTGACCCTGGCGCCGCCGATCGAGGAGCCCTTGAGGCCGCACTGGTCGATCAGACGGCCGGCGCCGATCCCTTCGATCTTCTTGAAGATGGAGCCGGCGCTCGGCTCGGTGTCCAGGGGCGGGTGCCGCTCCCGGCGCCAGTCCAGATTCTCTTCGGCGATCTGCCGTAGCCTTTCGGGATCGGCCGGCGTGAGCTGGAAGGTGGCGGCGAGGACCACATCCGGCCGGTGGTGGAGGATGGAGGTGTCGTAGCCGAACTGGAAGTAGGCGGCGTCGACCGTCCGGCGCTCTCCCGCGGCGGTGAGGATCTCGGCCTCGCGAGTGACCTCGGCGATGAACATCGTCCGCTCCCGAGCCGGGGCAGGTGCCAGGAAGTGGAGGTTCTGCCAGAGGGCTCCCCCCACGGTCGAGGGGATGCCTACGTAGTGCTCCAGCCCCGAGAGACCGCGGGCGATGGCGGCGTCGATGAGGTCGGGGTAGACCACGGCGCCGCTCTCGGCCCGGATCTGGTCCTTCTCAGAGAGGATCTCGATGCCCCGCGCCTGGTTGCGGATTACCAGCCCCCGGAATCCCTGGTCGCCGATCAGGATGTTGGCCCCGAGCCCCAGGAGGAAGAAGGGGACGCCGAGCCCGCGGGCGGCGAGGATGGCGCTCGCGAGCTCGTCCGCGGTCCGCGGCTCGTAGAAGAGGTCGGCCGGGCCGCCGATCTTGAACGTGGTGTAGGGGGCGAGGACCTCGCCGGTGCGGACCCGGTCCAGCCCCAGGGCCTGCTGCAACGCCTCCAGGCTCACGGAGTTGGCTCGTCGATCATCTGGATGCGGCGGACGTGGCGCCCTCCCTCGAAGGGAGTCTCGAGCCAGATCTTGACGATCGCGAGAGCGAGGTCGAGGGGCATCATGCGCTGCCCAAGCGAGATCATGTTGGCGTCGTTGTGCTGCCGGCCGAGGCGGGCCGACTCCTCGTTCCAGCAGAGGGCGCAGCGGATGCCCCGCACACGGTTGGCCACCATGGCCTCGCCATTGCCGGAGCCGCCGAGCACGACGCCGCGCTCCAGCTCGCCACTGGCCACGGCCTCGGCCACCGGGCGGATGAAGGCCGGGTAGTCGACCGTCATTTCGGATTTGGTGCCGAAGTCCTTCACCTCGTGACCGAGCTTCGCGAGGAGCTTCTTGATCTCCTCCTTGTAGCGATACCCGGCGTGGTCGGAGCCGATGCCGATCTTCATCCTCTGTCTCCTGGGACGGACTGGTTCTCGGCGGGGGATTCTATGCCATCCCGTCTCGATGGAATCGCCTCCTGATCTCGAACAGCACCAAGGCGGCCGCCACGGTGGCGTTGAGCGACTCGACGGCCGGCTCCAGGGGGATGGTGAGGCGCAGGCCGGCGCGGGCGAGGAGGGGGGGGGAGAGGCCCGGGCCTTCGGCTCCCACGGCGAGGATGAGGGTGCCGCCGAGGCCGGCGGCGTAGAGGTCCTCGCCGTCGCAGGGGACCAGGGCGGTCCAGCGGGGGTGGACGGATTCGAGATGGCGGGAGAGGGCGTCCGGCTCGACACCCACGGCCACGGGGAGGCGCAGCAGGCTGCCGGCCGAGGCGCGGAGGGCCCGGGGGTGGTTGGGATGGGCGCAGCCAGGGGAGAGGGCGAGCCCCGCCGCGCCCGCGGCCTCGGCCACCCTCGCGAGGGCTCCGAGGTTTCCGGGGTCCTGGAGGCCGTCGAGATATAGATAAGGATGCCCTTCCTTTATAGGAAGAGCTTCGACGCCGGCTCTGGGGAGGGAGGCCACGGCCAGGACGCCGCGGGGGGAGTCGGCGTCGGTCAGCTCGGCCAGTAGCTCGGGAGCGACCATGAGGGGTGCGGCAGGGAATTCCCGGGCCAGGACCTCGCCTTCGGGGGAGTCGAGGAAGGGCGGTGTGGCCAGGATCTCCTCCAGGGGGAGACCGGCCGCCAGGGCCTCGGCCACCAGGTGGGGGCCCTCCAGCAAGGCGTGGTCGCCTTTACTTCGCCGGAGCCGGCGAATATCCTTCACTCTTTGGTTCTGACGACTGGTGATCACGACGATGGATCTTAAAGACTTCTGGCAGCGGCTCCAAAGAGGGGTCGAGGTGGCGGTGGCAGGCCATACCGCCGACAAGCTCCTGGGCGTGCGCGACGGATTCCTGCGCTTCTTCCACGACGGGCTGGACAAGACCGTGTCGGTGGCCGTGGTGCCTCAGCCCGTGGCCGAGGAGCCGGTGGGGCTTCTGGTCTCGGACGAGGAGGTGGTGCGCCAGGCCCGCAAGCACGCCGTGGAGCTGGAAGACCGACTGGGGGGGAACTACCACTTCTACATCGCGAGCGAAGGGGGGATCGAGTCGCTGGACATCGACGGCCGGCAGCGGTACTTCATCCGCAACTGGACGGTGCTGCGGGGCCCCCTGGGCGAGGCCTGGGGGTCGAGCGGCGCCGTGCAGCTCCCAGACCGCTTGGTGGCGGGGCTCGACAGCGCCCAGATCCCCTTCGCCGTGCCCGGCACCCGGAGGAGCGGCGGCATCACCAGCTCGCTGACGGGAGGCCTCGAGACGCGGCGCAAGACCATCGCCCTGTCCACCTTCCACGCCTTGTCGACACTCTTCTACGGAGTCTTGGAGAACCGTCCGATCCGGTGACCCTCTCCATCCTTTTTTCACCCATTTGCCAAAGGTGCGAACGATGAGCGAACGAGACAGCCACCTGTTCACGTCGGAGTCCGTGACGGAGGGCCACCCGGACAAGGTGGCCGACCAGATTTCCGACGCCGTCCTCGACGCGGTCCTGCGCCAGGATCCCACGGGCCGTGTGGCCTGCGAGACCCTGGTCACGACCGGCATGACCCTCCTCGCGGGCGAGATCACGACCCACGCCTATGTGGACTTCGCGGCCGTGGCCCGCCGGGTGATCCGCGAGATCGGCTACACGCGGTCCGAGTACGGCTTCGACAGTCAGACCTGTGCCGTGCTGTCGGCCATCGATCCGCAGTCGCCCGACATCGCCCAGGGGGTCGACACCGGCGGCGCCGGCGATCAGGGGCTGATGTTCGGTTTCGCCTGCCGCGAGACGCCGGAGCTGATGCCGCTGCCCATCGCGCTCGCCCACCGGCTGACCCGGCGCCTGGCCGCGGCCCGGCGCTCCGGCGAGGTCGCCTGGCTGCGGCCGGACGGCAAGAGCCAGGTGACGGTCGAGTACGAGGGCAACCGGCCGGTGCGGGTGCACACGGTGGTGATCTCCACCCAGCACGATCCTGCGGTCTCCCACGAGGAGATCAAGCGGACGGTGATCGAGAAGATCATCCGGACCGAGATCCCCGCCGAGCTTTTGGACGAGCGCACCGATCTACCACATCAATCCCACGGGCCGCTTCGTGGTCGGCGGTCCCCAGGGCGACTGCGGCCTGACCGGGCGCAAGATCATCGTCGACACCTATGGCGGCTACGGCCGGCACGGCGGCGGCGCCTTCTCGGGCAAGGACCCGACGAAGGTGGACCGCTCGGCCTGCTACATGGCGCGCCACGTGGCCAAGAACCTGGTGGCCGCAGGCCTCGCCGAGCGGGTCGAGGTGCAGCTCGCCTACGCCATCGGCGTCGCCGACCCGGTCTCGGTGCGGGTGGACAGCTTCGGCACCGGGCGCTCGGCGAAGGCGGCGACCGCGAGATGGAGCGCCTGGTGCGCGAGCACTTCCCCCTCGCGCCGCGGGGCATCATCGAGGACCTCGACCTGCGGCGACCCATCTATCAGAAGACGGCGTCCTACGGTCACTTCGGCCGCGACGACCAGGACTTCCGCTGGGAGAGCACCCACCGAGCCGCCGCGCTGCGCGCCGCGGCCGGGCTTGAGGTGGCCGTTCCCGCCTGAGCCTTCCCTACGGCTCCCCCTCCTCTTCCTCGGGGAGAGGAGGGGTGGCTCCAACCCCTCCTGCGGACGGTCCCTGCTTGGGCTCCCATGCCTTGCCGTACTTCAGCACGTCGTGCCGCAGCAGCTCGAATTCCCCCTGGCGGGGGCCCGGGCGAGCGTCGCGATAGACCGTGTCGCAGCGATAGCAGACCACCGCCTCCTTGAGACGCCGGTAGAGCCAGAGGTCGATGAGACCGAAAACCACCAGCGAAAGGCCGAAGGTCCACGGCACCAGCACGGCGCCGAGGGCCACGAGGCCGCAGCCGAGCAGGCGGTTGACGTCCTTCTGACGATAGAGGTGGCGGCAGCCGCAGAGGGGGCAGACCTCGATGCGGCCGTCCGGTCCGTCGCTCCAGTCCGTGCGCGCCACAGGGCGGGTCTTGCCGCAGTTGGGGCAGGCGAGCTCGGTCACTTCCGGGGTCTCCGGCGTCAGGACGGCGGGGAAAGGGAGGCCGCAGTCGCGGCACTGGGTGCGGATCCTCATCCGTCTAGACGGGAACTCCCGTAGTGATAGTCAGATAGGCGCCCGTGATCTCGCCGATGAAGGCGCCGACCACCAGCACGTAGAGAATGCCGGTGGCCGACTGGTTCGAGCGCTGGCGGGCGCAGTGGAGGGCCATGGCCGCGAGGACGAGGGGGATCGCGAGGCCCCACAGCAGGCGGAACCAGAAGAAGATCCCCTGGCCGCCCAGGCTGGTCAGCACGCGCAGGGGATGGGGCTCCACCAGCTCGCTCACCCGGGAGGCCACGGCGAGGCTCGCCCCCACCGCAACCAGACGGGCGAGCGCCACGGCCAGGAGGACCCGGCAGAAGACCGTGAGGTGCCGGAAGGTGAGCTTCGGCGCCACCAGGTACCAGTGGCCGAGCAGCATGGTGATGAGCGACCAGCCGAGGAGCAGGGCCGAGGCCACGAGGCTCAAGGCCAGCAGGGCGCCGCGGTGGGGCAGGGGGGTGAGGGCCGGCACCAGGTGGGGACCGGCGAGCAGCAGGGCCGCGGCGCAGCCGGCGAGCGCGAGGGTGAGGGGCCAGCGGCAGAGGCTCCACCGCTCGCGCCAGATGGCACCATAGTAGAGGAAGCCGCCAGTGAGGGCTGCAGCGAGAGCCGTAACGCCCGGCGCCGCGCGGTCGCCAAAGGGGTGGAACGGGTGGAGCACCACCACCGCGGCGGCGAGCCCGAGCAGCCCCAGGACGACGAGGGCGTTGGTCTGGAAGTAGCCGCGGCCGAGATCCCCCTCGGGGATCCAGTACAGGGTCGTGAGCGCTCCCAGGCTGGTGGCGAGCAGGAAGAGGAAGAAGACGCCCATGGCCGGCGCATCTTAGCAGTCGGAGGCTCCGCCTCGGGGGCGACGCCAATCTGCAAGGAGAGGCTTCGGAAGCGGCCGGGGGTGCGCTATCCTTGGCGGCCGGGTAGTGCAGAGGGACCGGCGGCGTGGAAAACGCCACGTCCGCCCCGGACGAGGATTCAATTCTCTGGACAGGACGCTAAGGGGGTGCTAGCCTAGCGACTGTCGACGACAGACATCATGGCTATGGCAACTCTTGACCATCCTGAACTTCGGGAATCGCTGAACATTCTGCTGAAGAGCTCTCGGCCTCGGCTGGAGCGCGTGCTCCGGAACTTCGAGATCCCGCCCGAAGACGCCGAGGACATCCTGCAGGATGCCCAGCTCACGCTGCTGTACAAGTGGGACAAGATCCGCAGCCCGGAGAGCTGGCTCATCGGCACGGTGAAGAAGAAGTGCATCATGTACTGGCGCAAACGGCGGGGGAGCCTCTGCGAAGCCGTGGACACGGCGATCCTCGACCTGCTCGCCGTGCCCCAGGCCCCGGACCAGGAGAAGGCCGAGCTGACGTGCGATTTGAATCGCGTCCTCTCCCGCCTCTCCACCCGCTGCCGGTCGCTCCTCAAGCTGCGCTACGGCCTTGGCTACGGCCCCACCGAGGTGGCTGAGCAGATGGGCTACCGCACCTCCAGCATCCGCAAGGTCACCAACCGCTGCCTCGCGGCCCTTACGCGACAGCTCCTGGCCGTGGGTTTCGACCGGCCTCCGGAAGGCGAGCCCCAGGATGTCTGAGCACCCGCACGCGACACTTCTCTCCGCCTTCGGGCGCGGGCGGCTGTCGCGCCGGCGCAAGCGCGAGGTCGTCCGTCACCTGCTCACCGGATGCGAGGCCTGCCTCCGGACCGCGGCGCTCCCCGCGACCTATGGCGAGGCCTTCGCCCGCGCCGGAGCCGAGGTCGAGCGGCGCCAGGCCGAGCTGGCCCGGGAGCGCGCGGCCGCCCCGGAGCGCCTCCGGGAGCTGCTGGCCCACGGCTACGAGCGCCAGTGCGCGATGGTGGAAGAGGAGGCCCGCTACCGCACCTGGACGCTCTGCGAGCTGCTCCTGGACGCCTCCCGGGACTGGGGGTTCCAGAATCCGGGGCGAGCCCTGGAGCTGTCGCGGCTGGGGGTCGACATCGCCACGCGCCTGGACGGAGCCATGTACGGCGAGGAGCGGGGCCTGGACCTTTGCGCCCGGGCCTGGGCCCTGCTGGGCAATGCGCAACGCATCCGCTCCGACTTCCGCGAGTCCGAGAAGAGCTTCGCGACCGCTGAGCGGTTGCTCAGGCGAGGGACGGGAGATCCGCTGGAGAAGGCGCACCTGCTGTTCCTCAAGTCCTCGCTGCTCGGCAATCAGCAGCGCTTCGCCGCGGCCTTCCGGCTGCTCGACCGGGTCGTGGCCATCGCCCGCCGGTGCGAGGACCCGCAGCTCCACGGCAAGGCCCTGATCACCCGCGGCTTCCTGCTCGGCATCGCCCACGATCCGGAAGCGGCCATCCGCTACCTGACCGAGGGCATCCGCAAGCTCGATCCGGCGTCCGATCCCCGTCTCCTGGTGGCCGCCCATCACAACCTGACCCTCTACCTCACGGAGAGCGGCCGCTACCAGGAGGCCTTGCAGCTCCTGGAGACGGCGCGGCCGCTCTACCATCAGGTGGGGGACCAGATGAACCTCATCCGCCTGCGCTGGCTGGAGGGGAAGATCGCGGTCGCCCTGGGGCAATACATGGAGGCCGAGGAGCTGCTCAAGGGGGTGCGCCGGGAGCTGGTCGAGCGCGAGCTCGGCTTCGACGCCGCCCTCCTGTCGCTCGACCTGGCGGACGTCTACACCCGACAGGGGCGCGGCGGCGAGCTGCGCCGCCTGGCCGCCGAGATGATCCCCATTTTCCAGTCCCGCGACGTCCACCGGGAGACCTTGACCGCCCTGCTGGCGTTCCAGAAGGCTGCCGAGATGGAGAGCGTCACCGTGGGACTCATCCGAGAGGTGAGCGGCTTCCTCAAGGAGAGCCGGGCCACCCCGAGCCTCCGCACGCGAGAGCCGCGCTGACGATCCTCTCCAGGCTCGGGGCGATCGGGTGAATAAACCCATGGCCGGCTGTGCTACAGTCAGTAGCCACACAAAGCTGACTGCCATGAAACCCTCGGCCACCCCCGAACCGGCTGAGCCGTCCCTCGAGGAGATCCTCGAGCGGATGCAGGTGAAGCTGAAGAAGGTCCTCAGCCGGTACAGGATCCCGGCCCAGGATGCGGACGACCTGCTGCAGGAGACCTTCCTCATCATGGTCTCCAAGCTGGGCACCATCCGCAACCCGGACGCCTGGGCGGTGGCCACCCTGTCCAACCGCTGCATCATCTACTGGCGGCGCCAGCGCTCGCGGCTCCTGGACCTGGTCGACTCGACGATCCTCGAGCTGCTGGCCGAGACCGAGGTGCCGCCCCAGGAGCAGTTGGACCTGCGCTGCGACCTCGACTCCCTCCTCTCCTGCCTGCCGGGCCGCTGCCGCTCCGTGCTCCAGCTCCGCTACGGTTTCGGCTGCACCACTGCCGAGGTCGCCGAGAAGACGGGCTACTGCAAGTCCAGCATCCGCAAGGTCACTCGCCGGTGCCTGGCGGCACTCACCGAGCAGCTCGTCACCTCCCGCTTCCGGAACGAGGACTGACCCGATGAGCCCTCCGTCTGGACACGCATGGGAGATGATGTTACTGTCTCTAGCAGTTTCGAAGCGACCCTTTCCAGGGAAGATGAGTGCACTGGACCAGCAAGTCGAACCACCGCTCGAGAGTTTCCTGAGAGGAGTCCAGCCTCGTCTCAAGGTGCTGTTCGCACGCTACAGGATTCCTCCCCAGGACACGGAGGACATCCTTCAGCAGGCGTTGCTCGCCCTGATCTACCAGCGCCAGGAGATCCGGGATCCAGAAGCCTGGCTGCTGGGGACCCTGCGCAACAAGTGCAAGCTGTACTGGCGGGCCCAGAGGCGGAAGCTCTATGAGTCGGTCGACGCGGCAGTCCTGGAGCTGATGGCCGAGCCGCTGCCTCCGGATCAGGAGAGGACCGATCTCCGGCGGGACCTGGCGAACGCCATCGAGCGCCTGCCGGAGCGCTGCCGGTCGCTCCTCGCCCTGCGCTACCGGCAAGGCTACGAGCCACCGGAGCTGGCCGAGCGCCTGGGCTACAGCCCGGCCAGCATCAACAAGATCACCACGCGATGTATTGCGGCGCTGACGCGTCACCTCATGGCCAGCGGCCTCTGCACCAAGAAGACCTGACATGCCGGACTCCCATCCCACCCGCGACGCTCTCGGGCAGTTCATCCTCGGGCAGCTCTCCCCGATCGAGATGCGCGACATCGCGTGGCATCTGCTGAACGGCTGCGCCGAATGCCAGGCGGTGACCTCCACTCTCTGGGAGCCGGTGGACTGCTTCGAGGAGGCGGACGTCCTGGAGCTGCCCGCGAGCTCCGAGGAGGATGCCGGCGACGAGTACGACGAGGTCCTCGACCGCGTCTTCGAGAAGGTGGCGGTGACCGAGGCGGTGCTGGCCGAGCAGCGCGACGCCGGCTGCAGGCTCTTCGCCGAGCTGATGCAGGTGCCGCCCGAGCGCCAGCACCTGCTGCTCACCAACAGCCCGCGGTTCCGCAAGCGCATGCTCTGTGAGCTGCTCATCGAAGAGAGCCACGAGAACGGCTTCCAGGATCCCCGGCGCGCTGTCGAGCTGGCACGGCTGGGAGTCCAGCTCGCTGACCGGCTGACGGCGGGGGACTGCGGGGGCGAGGACTTCCGGGAGGGTCTGCGCGCCCGCGCCTGGGCCCATCTTGGCAACGCCTTGCGCATCAGCTCCGACGTCGAGGAGGCGGAGTCGGCCATGGCGGTGGCCGAGGAGCTGTTGAACGGCGGCCGCCTCGGCCTGCCCGATCGGGCGCGAGTCCTCGCCCTGCTGGCCGCCCTGCGGCGCAAGCAGAAGCGGTTCGGCGAGGCCCTCCAGATCTTCGACCGCGCCTCGGCCATCTACAAGAAGCTGGGGCAGTGGAACCTGCTGGGCCGCACGCTGCTCCAGAAGTCGCTGGCCTGCGGCGAAGCCGGCGACATCGACTCCGAGATGGGGCTGCTGCGCCGCGCCCTCGACCTCATCGATCCGCAGGCCGACCCCCGCCTGTTCCTCGCCGCCCGCCACAACCTGATCCACGCCCTGCACGAGAGCGGCCGGTCGCGCGAAGCCTTCGCCCTCCTGTTCCACACCCGTCCCCTCTACCTCAAGATGGGCGACCGCATGAACCTGTTGAAGCTGCGCTGGCTGGAGGGGCTCGTGGCCTCCGGCCTGCAGCGGTACGAGCAGGCCGAGGCCGCCTTCCGCGAGGTGCGGGAGGGCTATGCCGCCCAGGGTCTCGATTTCGAGGCGGCCCTGACCTCGGTCGAGCTGGCGAGCCTCTACGCCGTCCAGGGGCGGACGGCCGACGTGCTGCGGGTGGCGGAAGAGACCCTGGCGATCTTCCAGTCCCGCAACACCCACCGTGAAGCGCTGGCTGCCCTTCTCGTCCTCTACAGCGCCGCGCAGCGGGACCAGGCGGGGAGCGGCCTCGTACGCCAAGTCTCGGACTTCCTGAAGCGAGCCCGAAACAACCCGGACCTCCGGTTCTCTCCCATCTCTTCCGTCTCCTGATACAGTGGGGGCGACGGTGGGGGAGGGAGGAGCCCATGGCTTTCAAGGGTGTGGATCGTCCGCGGCTGGTCGTGCTCGGATGCGGCTTCGGCGGCTACTCCCTGCTCTCCGGCCTGCACCGGGAGCGTTGGGACTCGACCCTCGTCACCCCCCGCAATTACTTCCTCTTCACTCCCCTGCTCCCCTCGGCCGTCACCGGGACGGTCGAATTCCGTAGCATCCTCGAGCCCGCCCGCCGGCGGCTCAAGGGCGTGCGCGTGGTGGAGGGGGCCGCGGTGGCGGTCGACTTCCAGGAGCGCCGGGTCGACTGCGTGGGCGCGGTGAGCGGCGAGCCTTTCAGCATCCTCTATGACGTCCTGGTGATCGCGGTGGGCGCCGCGATCACGGACTACGGGGTGCCCGGGGTGGCCGAGCACACCCTCAAGCTGGCCAGCGTCGAAGACGCTCGCGCCATCCGCCGCGGCATCCTGGAACAGTTCGCCCGCGCCGAGATCCCCGGCCTCACCCCCGAGCAGATCCGGGAGCGCCTCACCTTCGTGGTCTGCGGCGGCGGGCCGACCGGGGTCGAGGCTGCGGCGGAGGTTCACGACCTCATCCACGAGGAGCTGGCGCAGAGCTATCCCGAGCTCGCGCCCAGCGCCCGGGTGGTGCTCGTCGAGGCCCTCGGCCGCCTGCTGACCAGCTTCGACGAAGCCCTGGCCGAGTACACCCTCCGGCACTTCAAGCGGGAGGGGATCGAGGTCCGCACCTCGGCCATGGTGGCGGCGGTGGAGAAGGGAGCGGTGCGGCTGGAGACGGGTGAGGTCCTCCCCTGCGGCCTAGTGCTGTGGGCGGGCGGCAACGCTCCCGCACCGCTCCTCGCGTCTCTGGGCCTCCCTTTGACGCCCCGCGGCCGCCTCGCCGTCACGCCCTTCCTGGGTCTTCCAGACCGCCCCGGAGTCTATGCGGTCGGCGACTGTGCCGCGGTGGGGGAGCCCCCACTGCCGGCCACGGCCCAGGTCGCCCAGCAGCAGGGGGAGTACCTGGCCCGGGCCCTCGACCGCGGGGCCACGGGTAAACCGGTCGAGCCTTTCCGGTTCAAGACCGCGGGGATGCTGGCCTATATCGGCGGGGGACAGGCCCTCGCGGACCTGCCGCAGGTCAAGTGGAGCGGCCGGGGAGCCTGGCTGTTCTGGCGCTCGGTCTACCTCACCAAGCTGGTCAGCCCCGCCAACAAGGCCAAGGTCCTGTTCGACTGGATCAAGGCCCGCCTCTTCGGGCGGGATTTGAGCCGGTTCTAGGATCGCACTCCCAGGAACAGATACGCCGAGAGCAGCGAGAACACGGCGCTGGGGCTCCACACCGCCACGGTGGGCGGCAGGGCCCCGGCCTGGCCCATCTTCATGAAAAACACGAAGATGGCCAGGAACACCATGCCCAGCACCACCGACAGGCCGATGCCGTAGAGCGCTCCCTGGCGGCCCAGGCGGAAGGAGAAGGGGAGGGCCACGATGGCCATGATGAACGAGACCACGGGGAAGGCGATCTTGTTCTGCAGCTCCACCTGCAGCTCGGGGACCGCCTGGCCGCTCTCCTTGAGCTCCTGGATGTACTCCTTGAGCTCACCGTAGCGCATCTGCTCCGGCGGCCGGATCTCGGAGTCGAAGTACTCCGGAGTCTCGAAGTTCTTCCCCACCATGGGCTGCTGGAAGCGCTTGTAGCCCATCACCTCGACGCCCTGGAAGGAGCGGGTCCAGCCGTCGTTGAACAGCCAGGCACCGCCGATGTAGCGGGCGCTGTCGGCGTAGAGCCGGCGGGTCAGCCGGTGCCGCTCGTCGAAGTCGAAGACCTGGAGGCGCTGGAGGCTCGGTTGCTGCGGGTCATAGTGGAGGTAGTTGTAGATGTACCGCCCCTGGCCGAACAGCCACTGGTGGTCCGCCCGCCGGTAGGTCCGCGGCGTCACCTTCCCCTTGATACGGTCCTTGAGCTTGGCCACCTTCTCGTTGGAGGCCGGCAGCACCGAGGATTCGAGGTAGCCGCAGAAACCGCTCACCAGGAGAGCCGCGGCAAGGGCCGGCAGCGCCAGCCGGTAGAGGCTCATGCCCAGGGCCTTGCAGGCCGTGATCTCGTTGGTGCGGGCCAGCAGGCTGAAGGTCATCAGCGTCGTCACCAGCACGATGATCGGGGCGATGTCGTAGAACATCTGCAGCGACAGGTACTTGTAGTAGTTGAGGATGACGCTGGCGCCGGCCTTGTTCTTCAGGATGTCGTCGATGTTCTCGCTCAGGTCGAAGATGACGAAGAGCGAGATGCCGGAGGCCACCACCAACCCGAAGACCAGGGTGAACAGCCGCACGACATAGCGGTCCAGGATGTTGGGGAAGACGATCCGCGGGCGGGGGAGGAGGAACACGAGCTGCGGGCTCCGCTTCGGCCGCTGCTCCCGTTCTGCCTGCTTGGCCTGCGCCGCCGCCGCGCGCTGGCGGGCCCGCTCCTCGCGCTTCTGCTGCCGCTCCTGGCGCCGCTCCCGGGAGAGGCCCCGCAGGCGCTGGATGCCGCCCCAGACGTCCTCCCGCACCCAGCGGTCGAGACGGCTCACCAGCAGGCTCTTGTCGCGGTTGCGCCGCACGAGCAGGAAGAAGCCGGCGACGGCCAGGACGAGGTTCGGCGCCCACATGCCCAGCCACGGCGGGATGCGGCCGAAGCGCGCGTACTCCTCGCCGTTGCTCAAGAGGACGTAGTAGAGCATGAGCACGCCGATCGAGAGCGCGAAGCCCGAGGCCTTGCCGCCGCGCCGGTTGTTGATCCCCAGGGGCAGGGCGAAGAGGCCGAAGACCAGACAGGCGCAGGGGATGGAGAACTTCTTGTGCACCTCCACCCAGGCCAGGCGCCGCAGCTCGGTGTCGCTGGCCGGGTCGGCGGCGACCTGCCGCAGCTCCCCCAAAGTCATCTCCCGGATCCCCTTGGAGGCCGACATCTTGGCCCGCTGCTCGGTGGCGAACTGGTCGTCCAGCACCAGGTCCAGCCGCTTGTGCCGGCTGACCTCGTAGCGGCCGGGGGCATTCAAGTCCACCTTGTGGCGGATGGCGTTGTACAGCCGCAGGATGACCCGCTCGCCGTCCGGGTCGACCCGCACCTCGCCCCAGTCCGCGGTGGTGATCTGGTTGTTGGGGTTCGATGGCACGGACTCGGCGAGGAACACCCCCTTCCAGCGCTTGCTCCCCTGGGGCACCTCGAAGACGTAGACCACCTTGCCTTCCCACTCCTCGTAGAACACCCGCGGCTCGATCTGCTGGGCGACGCTCTGGGTGGTGATCTCCAGCCGCAGCTCCTGGAGGGAGTGGTTGCCCCACGGCAGGGCATAGACCATGAGGCCGGTGTTGAGGAGGGTGAACAGGGCGGAGAGCAGGAGGATGGGCCGGTAGAGCGTCAACAGGCTCACGCCGCACGCCCGCATGGCGATGAGCTCGCTGTCCGACGACAGCCGGCCCACGGCGATCAGGGTGCCGAAGAGCAGCGACATGGGCAGCGTGAGCACCACGATGTTCGGCAGGCTGTACAGCAGCAGCTTGCCGACGATCGACGCCGGCAGCCCGCGCCGGATGATCATCTCCGCCGAGGTGAACAGGAAGCGGATGAGCAGCAGCGAGGTGTAGACCAGGAATCCCAAGGCCAGGGGGCCCAGGATCTCGGAGACGATGTAGCGGTCCAGACGGCGTCGCACGGGCGCATTATATGGGTCGTCAGGGAGGGAGAGCCATGAAGATCGTCCTCGAGCGTCGTTTCCGCTTCAGCGCCAGCCACCTTTACCGCCGTCCGGAGTGGAGCGAGGAGGAGAACCGCGCCCGCTTCGGCAAGTGCGCCAACCTGCCGGGCCACGGCCACAACTACCGCCTCTGGGTGGGCGTCGAGGGGGAGATCGACCCTGTGACCGGGTTCGTGGTGGACTTGGGGCACCTCGACGCCCTGGTGCAGACCCGAGTCGTCGAGCGCCTCGACCACCAGCACTTGAACGCCGCGCTGCCCGAGTTCGCGGCGGGGGGAGCGATCCCGTCGAGCGAAAACCTGATCCGCTGGATCCACGGCCAGCTCACGGACGCGCTGCCGGAGGGAGCCCGCCTGGTGAAGATCCGCCTGGCCGAAGACGAAGACCTGGCCGCAGAGTGGAGCGCCGGCTGAACCGAACGCCAGGCCGGCAGCAGATCTCACCGCACGCGGCAGCAACATAATCTGCCTTACCAGACAGTGCGGGCGCGATCAAAATCGCGATCAAAATCGGACCGATCCGACGGATCCGACGGATCCGTCCGATTCTTCTTTTTGGGCGGGGCTTACTTCTTGTCCTGCCGGAGATCCGCGAGGATCTGCTCCAGGGCCTGAATCAGGTCGTGCTTGTCGACCTCGCTCTGGCGGAACGCCAGAGACAGGCTGAAGCTCCTGTCCGGGGACTTGAAGCGGAACACGTAGGGCTTCCTGCGGCTGGGCTTGCCGCCCTTCTCGCTGCGCCGCAGGCGCTGGCGCAGGTCGTCGCGGTTGAGGCCGCGGCGGGCCACCTCTTCGAGGAGCTCGATCATCTCGGGCTCCGACCCCGCCTTCAGCACCTCCAGCAGCAGCGACTTCGAGGTGATGCCCAGGGCCTGGACCGTGTCGCGCACCCGCGGCGGCATCTGCAACAGAGACAGGCTCTCGGTGATCACCGTGCGCGACTTGCCCACGGCCTCGGAGATCTCCTCGTGGGTGTACTGGTGGGCCTCGGCCAGCATGCGGTAGCCCTCGGCCTCTTCGAAAGGCGTCAGGTCCTTCCGCTGGAGGTTCTCGATGAGGGCGATCTCCAGCGCCTCTTCGTTGCTGACGTCCATCTCGATGGCGGGCACCTCGTAGAGCCCCGCCTCCTGGGCCGCCCGGTAGCGCCGCTCGCCCGAGATGATCCGATACAGGATGCCCGACGGCCCCCCGACCAAGTCTCCTGTGTCGGTGCCCGGCCGCGGACGCACGAGAATGGGCTCCAGCACCCCCTTGTCGCGGATCGACTGCACCAGGTCGTCGAGGTCGCCCATGGTCGAGCGCGGCTGCCCGGGATCGGGCTCGATGGCCGACAGGGGGATCATGCGGCCCACCGGCGTCTCGTGGCGGGCCGTGAGCTCCTCCACGAAGTGGGTGTCGTGGCGCATCTTCACGCGTAGGGGCAAGCCACCGCGTTTGCGGGCGGGATCAGACACGGCTCAGCACCTCCTCCGACAGCCGGTAGTACTCGTAGGCTCCGGTGGACCGCGGCGCAAAGGTGAAGATCGACTCCCGGTAGGCCGGGCTCTCCTCCAGCCGGACGCTCTTGGTGATCACCGTCTCGAACACCTTCACCCCGAAGACCCGCTGGATCTGCTCGTAGATGTCCTTGGCCAGCAGGGTCCGCTTGTCGTACATGGTGATCAGGGCGCCCAGGATCTGGAGCTGGGGATTGGCCCGGACCTTGATCTTGTCGATGGTCTCCAGCAGATCATCTGTCCCCTCCAGGGCAAAGTAGCTGGCCTGGATGGGGATGAGGACGTGGGTGGCTGCCACCAGGGCGTTGACCGTGATGATTCCCAGGGTGGGCGGCGTGTCGATGATGACGTAGGCGTAGTCGTCCTGGACCCGCTGCACCTCGTCCTTGAGCCGGTAGTGGCTGTCGAGCTCGCCGATGAGCTTGGCCTCGATCTTCGCCAGGGCGATGGTCGAGGGGGCGATGAACAGGTTGTCGATCCGGTCCGCAGTCCGCACGATGTCGGCGATGTGGACGTTGTCCTCGGTCAAGGCGTCGTAGATCGAGGTGCCCAGCTCGTGGATGTCCAGGAAGGACATGGAGCTGTTCGCCTGGGGATCGAGGTCCACCAGCAGGGTCTTCATCCCCTTGCTGGCCAGGGCTGCGGCGAGGTTGATGGCGGTCGTCGTCTTGCCGACTCCACCCTTCTGATTGGCGATGGCGATGATCATAGGCGGCGCGCAGTCTAAGGAAAGCCCCCCGGACAGGTCAAGGTGAGAACAAAGGGATGTCGGCGCGCCGACATCGCGGTCAAATCACTGATCTACAGACACTTGCGTCAAATCGACACGTAATGACGAGGTCACATCGTCCACTTTCCCAGCTCGTCCGGGCTGATCTCCTCCAGCCACTTCTTGAGCTTCTCCTCGTCGCTGGCGTCGGTGGCCAGGTCGATCGCGTGCGCCTTGTCCAGGACGCCGCGCAGGACGAAGATCGGGGACTCCGTACGCAGGGCGAGGGCGATGGCGTCGCTCGGCCGGGCGTCGATGGCCACCGAAGAGCTCTGGCTGCGGACGTGGATCACGGCGAAGAAGGTGCTCTCCTTGAGGTCGGAGATGACGATCTTCTCCACCCTCGCTCCCAGCTTCTCCAGCAGGGAGCGCAGGAGGTCGTGGGTCATGGGACGGGGCGGCTCGACCCCCTCCAGCCGGAGGGCGATGGCGTTGGCTTCGAAGACGCCGATCCAGATCGGCAGGAACATCTGGCTGTTGACGTCTCGCAGGATCACGATCGGCACGTTGGACGAGGGGTCCAGCATGAGGCCCTTGATTTCCACCCGGAGCTCTTCATCGGTGTTGCTCATGAAGGTATTGTGGGCGCGCCGAGCACCCAGGTCAAGGCAAATTCCTGCGGGTCAAAACCTGGGTCAACCGACGGCGACAGGGACGTCCAAGCGGCGCCCCACGAGGCTGTAGGCGAACGCCTCCTCCACCTGCACGCGGGTGACGTTGCCGAGGGCGACCGGCTCGGATCCCGTCTCGAAGTGGATGACGCGATGGCAGGGGGTCCGCCCCGTCTGGGTGCCCGGCTGCTTGCCCCAGCCCGTGACGATGACCTCGAAGTCCTTGCCCACCAGCCCGGCGTTGATCCGGCGCTGGATCCCCTCCTGCAGAGCGAAGAGCCGCTGCAGGCGTTCGGAGGCCACGTCGGGATCGACGTCGTTGCCCAGACGTGGCGCCGCGGTGCCGGGCCGGGGCGAGTATTTGAAGGCGTAGACCACGGAGAATCCCACCTCCTCCGCCAGCTCCAGGGTGAGCTGGAATTCCTCTTCGGTCTCGCCCGGGAAGCCCACGATGAGGTCGGTGGAGATGGCGAGGCCGGGACGGGCCGCGCGGAGCTGCGCCACGAGGTCCAGGTACTCGCGCCGGGTGTAGCCCCGCCCCATGCGGCGCAGGACGGTGTCGGCTCCCGACTGCACGGGCAGATGGAGGTAGGGGCAGATGTTGGCGTGCTTGCCCACCTGCTCCACCATGCGCGGGGTGAAGTCGCGAGGGTAGGAGGTGACGAAGCGCAGCCGGTCGAGCCCGGGGAGGACCGCGATGGTTTCCAGGAGGTCGGCGAAGTCGAGGTCGCCTCCGGCTTCTCGATGTTCGCGCCAGTGGTTCACCGTCTGGCCCAGGAGCTCGATCTCGCGGAAGCCGTAGTCGAGGAGGTGCCGCACCTCGCGTACGATCTCGGCCAGGGGCCGGCTGCGCTCGGGGCCCCGGGTCTGGGGCACGATGCAGAAGGTGCAGTTCTTGTTGCACCCCTCGATGATGGTGACCATCCCTTTGTACTCGCCGTGGCGGGAGACGGCGTCGAGGTCGTAGGTCCTCTCTGCGGGGAAGCCGGTGGCCACCACCCGCTCGCCGGCGCGGCGGCGGGCCACCACGCTCTGGAGCTCGCCCACCCGCGCCGGTCCCAGCACGAAATCGAGGTCCGGCACCCGGTCGAGGGCCCGTTCCCCTTCCTGCTGGGCCACGCAGCCGCAGAGGCCGATGAGCAGCTCGCGGCGGCCGTGCCGCTTGAGCAGCCGGTACTCCCCCAGTCGCGAGTAGACCTTCTGCTCGGCCTTCTCGCGCACGCTGCAGGAGTTCAGGAGAATGATGTCCGCCTCTCCGGGCTCGCGGGTGGGAAGGATCCCCTGCTGCATGAGCTGGCCAGCCATGCGCTGGCTGTCCAACTCGTTCATCTGGCAGCCCCAGGTCTCGATGAAGAAGCGGCGGGGGCGAGGATCCGTCATCGCCATCCTCCCGGCGGACGACGATCGTCGGGGTCCTCTCCCAAGACCGGCGGCTCGATGGACTGGGGAGCGGGCAGGCGGTCCTTCTTCTTGGCCGGCTCCTGGGGCTCCTGGTCCTCGCCTTCGCGCAGCCAGCCGGGCAGGGCGTTGGCCCGCCTCCCCTCTTCCAGGAAGGCCGAAAGCTCCACCCGGGCCGCGTCCACTTCGGCGCGGGCCTGTCGCAAGCGGTCCACCACCCGGTCCCACTCGGGCTTGATCTGGTTGTCCCGCACGAAGGAGTCGTTCTCGGAGTAGAACCGCTGCCGCAGCTCGGTGGACCGCTGCTCCAGCCGCTTGACCTCGTCCGCGACTCCACGCCAGCGCAGCCGGATCTCCAGGGCGTGGGTGCGCCAGTACTGCTCGTCGCGCACCATCGGATCGGTCGCGGAAGCCGCGGGAGGAGCCGCCGCCGTGGGAGGAGCCGGAGCCGTCGCCGTCTTCTTCTTGCTGTCCTTGGGATCGGCCACGGTGAGCTGCCCCTTGGCCGCGTACTCGTGGAGGTTCTTGTCGGTGATCACGGCCACTGGCTTGCCGGCCGTGGCCCGGCGCTCGCGCTCGGCGCGGGCGGCCTCAACCAGGGTCTTGGGCGCGCTGCTCCCGTCCTCGCCGGGGTCCACCACCACTGGATCGTCGTCGCGGACAGGCGCGGGAGTCGGGGCTGGAGCGGCAGGGGTCACGGCAGGGGCTGCTGCGGCGGCGGGCGTGGGAGCAGGAGTCCCTTCCGTCTGGGTCGCCGGAGGCGGCGTACCGCGGCAGCCGATCAGGACGAGGACTCCGAGCAGGGCCAGACTCGCCTCAGATACCCTCTTACGCGCGGCCATAACGGTCCTCCAGTCGCACCACGTCGTCGAGCTCCGGGGTGGAGACCTCGATGATGTCGCAGCCGTTCTCCCCCGCCACCATGCGGTGCCGGGTGCCGGGGGTGATGTGGTAGGAGTCTCCCCCCGCAGCACGCGGCTCACCAGAGCGCCGTCCTCCTCCACCACCAGCTCGACCTCGCCTGCGGAGAGGTAGAGGGTCTCGTCCTTGACCTCGTGGTACTGGAGGGAGAGGGCATGGCCGGCGTTGACGTGCAGGATCTTCCCTACGTAGCGATCGGTGTGGGCGAAGATCAGCTCGAAACCCCAGGGCTTGTCGACTCGGCGAATGGGAAAGTGCATCCGTTTCAGTCCCTTCCGGAATGGGCTCACGTTACCAAGCAGGCGAAGTGGCGGTCCAGGTGCTCGGCCACCTCGGCGGCGGTGCTGTAGCTCATGCAGCTCGTGGCCAGCTCCGCCAGGTCCGCGGCCGTGGCCTCGCGCAACCAGCTCTTGACCTCGGGGATCTGCCGGGGGCTCATGGAGAGCCGCCGCAGACCCAGGCCGACCAGCAGCAGCGCGTAGCGGGGTTCCGCGGCCATCTCACCGCAGAGGCTGACCTCGATGTCCGCTGCGCGGGCGCTGTCGATGACGAAGCGTAGCATGCGCAGAATCGCGGGATGAAGGGGCTGGTAGAGGCTCGCCACGTGCTCGTTGTTGCGGTCAACCGCCAGCGAGTACTGGATGAGGTCGTTGGTGCCGATGGAGAAGAAATCCGCCTCCTGCGCCAGCCGGTCGGCGATCACGGCCGCGGCCGGGACCTCGATCATCACCCCCAGGCGCACGTCGCGCCTGAAGGGGAGCCCCTCGCACTCCAGCTCCGCCATCACCTCGTCGGCGAAGGCGCGGAAGCGCCGCACCTCCTCCACCGTGCTGACCAGCGGCAGCATGACCCACAGGTCGCCGTAGACGCCGGCGCGGTAGAGGGCGCGGATCTGGGGGCGGAACACCTCGGGCCGGGCGAGGGTGAGGCGGATGCCGCGCAGGCCCAGCACCGGGTTCTCCTCTTCGGTCGCCATCATCTCGCGGGCGAGCTTGCGCCCTCCCAGGTCGTAGGTGCGGATGATGGCCGGGTAGGGAGCCGACAGCTCGACCAGCCGGCGGTAGATCTGGACGTGCTCCTCTTCGGTGGGCAGCCGCGGGCTCTTCTCGATGTAGAGGAACTCGCTCCTGTAGAGGCCCACGCCGGCGGCGCCGAAGAGGGCCACCTCCTCCACCTCCTCGGGCAGGTCGATGTTGGCCATCAGCGCCACGGGAACGCCGTCGCGGGTCACCGCCGCCAGCTCGCGGGTGGCCAGCCGGTCGCGGTCGCGGAGCTCGAGCTCGGCCTTGCGCTCGCGGTAGTCCGCCAGCACCTCGGGCGTGGGATGGAGGACGACCGTACCCGTGCCGCCGTCAACGATGACCGGCGCCTCGTCGCCCACCCGGCCCATCACCCCCACCAGGCCGGCCACGGCCGGGATGTTGAGCGAGCGGGCGATGATGGTGGTGTGCGAGGTGCGACCGCCGCTCTCGATGGCGAAGCCGATCACCCGCTCGCGCCCCAGGCGGATGGCATCGGAGGGGGTCAGGTCGTCGGCCACGATGACGATGTCGGGCGGCAGCTCGGAGAGGTCGTGGTGGGCGATCCCCTGGAGGCTGCGCAGCAGGTGGCGGCTGACGTCGGAGAGGTCTTCGCTCCTCTCGCGCAGGTAGGTGTCGTCCATGTGGGCGAAGCGGTCGTCGAGCTCCTCGGCCGTCTTGTGCACGGCCCACTCGGCGTTGACGTGGTGGGTGCGGATGCGCTCCTCCACCCGGCCCAGGAAGTGGCGGTCGGAGAGCAGCATCACGTGGGCGTCGAAGATGGCCGCGAGGTCGTTGCCGACATCCTCCTCGGCCTTGGCGCGCACCCGCTCGAGCTCGGCCTGGGCTTGGCGCGCCCCCTCGCGCACCCGTTCCACCTCAGCCTCCACCTGCTCTTCGGAGATGGAGAAGCGGAAGATGTCCGGACCCCGGGTCTCGATGACCACCGCGCGGCCGATGGCGATGCCATCGGACACCCCCATGCCCTGCAGGACCTGCATCTCGGCGGCTGCCATCAGCCCTCCTCGTCGAAGCGGTTGGCGAACAGTGTGGTGACGGCCCGCATGGCGTCCTCCTCATCCTGGCCGTCGCAACGGATGGTCACCTGGCTCCCCTGGCTGGCGGCCAGCAGCAAGATGCCGAGGATGCTCTTGGCGTCGACCTCCTCGCCGTCCTTCTCCACCGTCACCCGGCTTTGAAACCCCCCGGCGGTGTGCACCAGCTTGGCCGCGGCCCGCGCGTGCAGGCCGAGGCGGTTCACGACCTCGGTCGCGCGCTCGATCATGGCTTCTTCGTCTCCGCGGTCGCCGCCGGCGCGGGCGTATTCTGACACTTCCCCTTCTGGACCAGGTCCCCCGCCAGGCAGACACTCTTCTGCCCCTTGATCTGGAGCCGCCGGGCGAGGTCGGAGACGGTCCCCTCCTCCCCGTCGGCCTGGCAGGCCAGGCGCAGGACCATAGGGAGGTTGACTCCAGTCAGGACCTCAACTCTCCCCGGCTGGAAGAAGGTCATGGCGATGTTGCAGGGGGTGCCGCCGTACATGTCGGTCAAGATGAGGACCCCCTGGCCCTGGTCGAGCCGGTCGAGCACGGCGGCGACCTGGCTGCGGGCCTCGTCGAAGCCGTCCTTCCAATCGAGGGACAGGGCTTCGAAGCCCGTGAGCTGCCCGGAGATCACGTTGGCCGCGGCCAGCAGCTCACGGGCCAGGCCGCCGTGGGTCAGGATCAGTTTGCCGATCATCGTTCGAACGTCGAGCGCAATGCCTCGGGACTCCCGTTCAGTCTGGTAACGTACCCATCTCCCCTGCCGATTCCTCCAGAGCAACGTCTAGCGCAATATCTAGCGCGCAGTATCTAACGCGCAATATCGCGGTGGATCACCCGCGCTGGCCAGCCCTGCTCGTCGAGAGCGCTCTTCAGCCGCTCGCACAGGGCCACCGACCGGTGCCGGCCGCCCGTGCAACCCACGGCCACCGAGAGGTAGCTCCGGTTCTCGCGACGGTACCGCGGCAGGAGGTACGCCAGAAGGTCCGTCAACCGTATCACGAGCTCCTGGAAATCGGGTTGTTGCTCCAGGTAGTCGAGCACCGGGGCGTCCTGGCCCGTGTGCTGGCGCAGCCCGGGGACGAAGTGGGGGTTGGGCAGGAAGCGGGCGTCGAACAGCAGGTCCGTGCCCTGGGGAATGCCGTGCTTGAAGCCGAAAGAGACCAGCGACACCACCATCCCGGGCTCGGCTTCGGGGCTGCCGGCGAAGTCGCGGTAGATCTGGCTGCGGATCTCGTGGATCGACCACTCGCTGGTGTCGAGCACCATGTCGGCCCGGGCCCGCAGCTCGGCGAGCACGGCCCGCTCGCGCTGGATGCCCTCGACCACGTGGCGGTCCGGAGCCAGGGGGTGGGGCCGGCGGGTCTCGGAAAAGCGTCGCACCAGAACTTCATCAGAAGCTTCGAGGAAGAGCAGGGTGGGCTCGATCCGCTCGCGGTCGATCTCGGCGAAGAGGCGCGGGAACTCCTCGGCGAAGCCGGGAGCCCGCACGTCGGTGACCACGGCGATGCGGTCGTGGCCGGGCACCAGCTCCAGAGGATTGTCGAGAAAGCTGCGCAGCAGCGGCAGGGGGAGGTTGTCCACCGTGTAGTACGACAGGTCTTCGAAGCACTTGGCCACGATGCTCTTGCCCGAGCCCGAGAGGCCGGTGATGACGGCGAGCCGGGCTTTGCGGGTTCGCGGGCTTAGCGGGCGGGGGTTTTGCGGTTGCGCTCAAGCTGGGCCTCGAGTTTGCGCGCGAACTCCCGGGCCGAGTGGTGGCCCTGGAGCTTCAGCACGTGATTGCGCGCCGCGATCTCTACCAGGATGCTGATGTTGCGCCCCAGCGCCACCGGCATGCGGATGTACGGGCACGGCGTCTCCAAGATCTGATACAGTGACTCGTCGAGACCCAGCCGGTCGTAGGCTTGGCCGTCGCGCCAATGCTCCAGCTCGATCACCAGGTCGATGGTGGTGCGCTCGCGCACCGAGGCGAGGCCGAAGAGGTCCTGGACGTTGATGATGCCGATCCCCCGCAGCTCCATATGATGCCGCAACGGTCCCTCGCTGTAGCCCACCAGCTCGCCGTTGGGGTAGCGCTTGACCTGCACCTTGTCGTCCGCCACCAGGCTGTGGCCGCGGGTGATGAGGTCCAAAGCCGACTCGCTCTTCCCCACCCCGCTCTCGCCGATCAGGAGCACACCCAGGCCATAGATCTCCAGCAGCACGCCGTGCAGTGAGGTCGAGGGGACGAGGTGGTCCTCCAGGAAGTAGCTGACCCCCTTGATGACTGCTGAGGAAAGGGCGGGCGAGGAGAGCACCGGCACCTCGCGGCTCTGGCAGAGCGAGAGGAACCCGGGCAGGGGGTCGATCCCCTTGGTGATGATGAACACGGGGATGGGGAGAGCCGTGATCTGGTCCAGCCGCTGCTCCCGCTCCTCCTCCCCCAGGGTCTTCAGGTACTCGGTCTCGCTCTCGCCGATGATCTGGACGCGCCCGGGCTTGATATAGGCGTAGTACCCCGCGAAGGCGAGCCCCGGCTTCTGCACCCGCGGATGGGTGATGGGATTGTCGAGGTGCTTCTCGCCCGAGAGCACGGCGAGCCGCAGGTAGGCGAGCTCCTCGCCCAGGAGCTCCGCCACCCGCACTTCGCCGGTCTGCCCGTTCTCCATCATCGGTCCTCAACCTCCCTCGTCGCGCAGGAAATCATAGATTGCGGCCGGGTCGTGCAGCTCCAGGAGCCGCTCTGCATGCCGGTCGGCCTTGATCCAGCGCGAGAGGGCCGCCAGGGCCTGCAGGTGCTCGGCCGGCGCGCCGCTGGGCGAGACGACCAGGAAGAAGAGGCGGACCGGCTGGCCGTCGACGGCTCCGAAGTCCACGCCCTGCGCCACCAGGCCGAGGGCCACCAACCCCGACTTCAGCCCCTGCAGCTTGGTGTGCGGGATGGCGATACCGCCGCCGATCCCCGTCGAGCCGAGCTGCTCGCGCTCCAGGAGCTTCTGGTACAGATCGACGGCGTTTCCCACCAGCCCGCGGCCGGCGACGCGCTCGGCGAAGGCGTGCAGCACCCCCGCACGGTCCGTGGCCGGAAGGTCGGGGAAGATCAGATCCGGCCGAGTCAGCGACCCGAGGCGCACCCTGTTCCCTCCGCTCAGAAGATCTGCTTCCGGTCCGTGGACGACGGGATGCTGAGCTCGTCTCTGTACTTGGCCACGGTGCGGCGGGCGATCTGGATCCCCTCCCGGTTCAGGATCCGCATCAGCTCGCTGTCGGAGAGCGGACGCTTGGGGTCCTCAACCTGGATGAGCTGCTCGATCTTGCGCTTGACGGTGAGCGAGGAGATGTTGTCGCCGTACTCCCGGTCGATGCCGCTGTGGAAGAAGAACTTCATGGGGAACAGGCCGCGGTGGGTGTGGATGTACTTGTTGGAGACCACCCGGCTGACCGTCGACTCGTGCATGCCGATGTCCTCGGCCACGTCGCGCAGCACCATGGGCCGCAGGTTCTCGATCCCCTTGTCCAGGAACTCCCGCTGCTGGCGGACGATCGACGCCGCCACCTTGTAGATGGTGCGCTGGCGCTGGTCGAGGCTCTTGATCAGCCAGACGGCAGAGCGGATTTTGTCTTTGATGAATTGCTGCGCCTCATTGTGCCGCCCTTCGCTGCGCATGGTCTGCAGCATCCGGCGGTAGGCGCGGCTGACGCGCAGCCGGGGGAGACCGTCGTCGTTGAGCTGGATGACGTACTCGTCGCTCACCCGGCGGACGAAGACGTCGGGCTCGATGTAGTGCGGGCGGTCGGTGCTGAACTGCCGGCCGGGATGGGTCTCGAGCGTGCGCACCAGCTCGACCGCCTCCTCCAGCTCGGCGAGCTCGACGCCGAGCTTCTTGGCCACGGCCGGGAACTGCCGGCGCAGGAAGAGGTCCCAGGCCTCGAAGATCATGCGCCGGGCGAGGGCGTCCGGCGGCACCTCCTTCAAGTCCATCTGCAGCAGCAGGCTCTCCTTGAGGTTGGCGCAGGCGATGCCCGGCGGATCGAAGCCGCGGATGATGGCGAGCGCCTCCTCCACCTCGGCCAGGGAGTAGTCCCCCCCGGTCTGGTCGCCCATGGCCACGATCTCCTCGGAGGTGGCCACCAGGAAGCCGTCGGGGTCGAGGTTGCCGATGATCAGCTCGGCGATCTCCCGCTGGCGCGGCGCGATCTCCGCCATGTGGAGCTGCCAGAGGAGGTGGTCGTAGAGGTCGGGCTCGCGGGTGAGGCTGTTCTCGATGGGAGGCTCGTCGCGCTCTTCCATCATCGAGGAGGTGCCCGAGCTCTCCCAGTAGTCGCCGAAGTAGGCGTCTAAGTCGATGTTCTCCATCGACTCGGTGTGGTCGAGGCTCTCGCCGTTGGTCGGCGGCTCGGGTACGGGCTCCTCGCGGGGGGCCTCCTCCTCGGCGCTCTCGGCCTCGGCGGACTCCTCGAGCACCGGGTTCTCCACCAGCTCCTGGGTGAGGAGCGTATCGAGCTCCATACGGGTCATCTGCAGAAGCTTGATCGCCTGCTGCAACGAAGGCGTCATCACCAGCTTCTGCGACAGCTTCAGGGAAAGTTTTTGCTCTAACGCCATTCAGGAACCAGTTCCCTACAGAGTGAAGTCTTCTCCGAGATAGATCTTGCGGACCTGCGGATCGGTGGAAAGCTCCAGCGGTGTGCCGGAGCGCAGGATCTCCCCGTTGTTGATGATATAGGCCCGGTCGGTTATTTTCAATGTTTCCCGCACGTTATGGTCGGTGATGAGAATGCCGATGCCCATCGACTTCAGATGCCGGATGATGCCCTGGATGTCGAGCACGGCGATCGGGTCGATCCCCGCGAACGGCTCGTCCAGGAGGATATACCACGGGTTGATGACTAGCGCGCGGGCGATCTCCACCCTGCGCCGCTCGCCGCCCGACAGCAATGCCCCCCGGGTCTTCCGCACCTTGACCAGCCCGAGGTCGCCGATGAGCTGGTCGATGCGCCGCTCCTGCTCGGCGTGGGAGAGGTCGAGGGTCTCGAAGATGGCCCGCAGGTTGTCCTCCACCGACAGGCGGCGGAACACCGAGGGCTCCTGGGGGAGATAGCTGATCCCCCGCTGGGCCCGCAGGTACATGGGCAGCTCGGTGATGTCCTCCTCGCCCAGGACCACGGTGCCGGAGTCGGGCGGAGTCAGCCCCACCACCATGTAGAAGGTGGTGGTCTTGCCCGCGCCGTTGGGACCCAGGAGGCCCACGATCTCGCCGGGGCCGACCTCGATCGACACGTCCTGCACCACGGCCCGCCCGCGATAGACCTTGCGCAGGTTGCGGGTGGCCAGGACCTGAGCCTTCTCGTCGGACTCGTCTCTCAGATCATCTCTCATTCAGCGCTCCCAGGTGCGCTGCCGGTGTCGGGGTCGGCGTGGGAGTGGGGGTCGGTGCCGGGGTTGATCCCGGAGTTGGTACTGGGGTAACAGCGGGGGTAACAGCGGGCGCCGTCTCGTCCTTGCCCTTGACCTCCACCTTACCCGTATCCATGGCGTAGATCGCGCGCTTGCCGCGGATCTGGTTGCCGTCCTTGTCCAGCATCGTCACCGGCTCGCCGAACACCTCCACCTGCCGGTCGGCCACATGATAGACGGCGCGCTGGCCGGTGATGGTACGGCCGGCCTGCGGATCCTTGAGCCTGGTGTCGCCGGTGCAGACCATGAGCTTGGCCTGGCGCTTGTCGTCCAAGTCCACCTGCAGCTTCTGGCAGGACAGGGACTTGCCCTCCTGGTCCACGCGCACGTTGCCGGTGTAGATCAGCACGCCCGCCTTCTGCTGGAAGCTCATCTCGCTCGCCACGACTTGGACGGGCTGCGGAGGCTGCGGAGGCTGGACCGGCTTGGCGGGACCCCGCGGCGCGGGCGCCGCCGGCTTGGGAGTCTGCGTCGTCGTGTGGGCCGACTGCTCCTGGCTGGGATACCAGATGGTCTTCACGCCGCCGGTGGCCACGAGCTGGTCCGCGGCTTTGTCGCCCCGCACCTCGGGGGCGAGGAGGACGTTGTCCCCCCGCCAGGCGCGCACGTCGCCGCGGAACACGAACGACGACGGCTGCTGGCGCCAGAACGCCTCCTGCGCCACCACGTTGACCGGCCCTTCTCCCTGCGACAGGGGGGTGCCGGCGAGCGCCGTGTCCTCCACCTTCTGTAGCTTGGCCTTGACGCCGTCTCTGGCGGTGACGATCTGGGTGTCGGTGTTGTAGAGCATCCGCGGCGACTCCAGGGTGCCGCGGTCGCTCGTCACCGTCACCGGAGCACCGAAGAACTCGCCCCGTCCCTGCTCCATGTCGAGGGTGCCACGGTTGCCGGTGGCGGTCACGCCACCGCTGCTGCCATCGTGATAGACGACGTTGTTGTTGAGCTCCACCGAGGCGATCTGGCCGTCGGCACGGAAGCCGGCCTGGGCCGTCTGGCCGCTCGCTTGGCGCTGGGTGGCGGGCTTGCCGGGCAGGTGAGTGCTCTCCTGGAGCTCGACGCTGCCGAAGGCCTGGGCATCATTGAGCACGCCATTCGCCAGCGTGCCCTCGATGTGGCGCTTGGCCGTCAAGGTGCGCACCATGCCGGGCCCCACGGCCTCCAGGCTCGCCCGCCCATCCCCCGGCGCTTCCAGCTCCACGTGCTGGGGCTCCTTGCCCTGGGGCTCGAGCACCACGGCGAGCGCCTTGCCCGCGAAACGCACCCGCGTCCGCTCCGGGGCGGACGGCCCGGCCGCGGCCTGGAGGGCGGCGCGCGTCTCGCCGTGCACGTCCCACTGGGCGTGGACGAAGGCGAGGCCGCTCTCGTCCGGCTTGACGTTGGAGTAGATCCGCTGGGCCGCCATCCAGTCCGCCCCCCGCCGCAGGTTGGCTCCCCCCTCGATGCGCAGCCAGCGCTTGTCGCGCTCATAGATGCAACGCTGGGCCGTGAGCTGCACTGGCGGCTCGATGCCGGGGATGCTCTTGATGTCCACTCCGCCCTGGAGCTGGTAGAGATCCCCGTTCCGGTCGATCCGCAGGCGGCCGGCCTTGACGACGTAGCGGCCCACATAGCGGATGTCCACGGCGCCGTCGCTCACCACCACGTTGCCCTTGTCCTGGAGGTCGAGATGGTCGGTGCGCAGCTCCAGCTCGTCCGGCCCCTTGAGGAACACCTCACCCTGGAGCTTGCCCTCGTTCGAGTCGCGGTTGAAGCTGGCGTTCTTGCTCTCGGCGTGGAACACCCGTCCCTGCTTGTCGTAGAGGGTGACGGCCACGTCTTGCAGGTAGAGGGTGCCCTCGCGGTCCGCCTTGATGCTGGTGCCGCGGATGCGGAAGATGGGCTTCTCCCCCTCCGTGAAGGTGTAGTCGAAGTCCTCGCCGATCAAGGCCATGCCCTTGCCGCCCTTGGCCTCTTTCTCGTCCAGCGCCGGCGGCTTCTCCCGTCGCTGGCCCGCCCGTCCGAACATGAACAGCGCCACCACCCCTACCACGATCAGCACGAGGGCGAGCAGCACCAGCGTGCGCAGTCCCGCTATGGACGATTTGGCTTTGCGCGCCATGACCCGTGCATTCTATGGGTTGAAGGGAGATTCTTCACGCCGGCCCCGCGGATCGCGCATCCACCAGGCGGAGCACCGGGCCGCCGCGATAGGAGTCGTGCTCGACGCAGGCCAGAACCTCGAAGCTACCGCGCAGGCTTCCCGCCCTCTCCTGCCAGCGCCACCCCACCATCTCCACCGTGCCGCCATCCTCGCCCCGGGCCTGGCCCGAGAGGTGGCCGTTGCCGAACAGCCTCGGCTCCCCAGCGAGCCGCAGCGGCCCCGTGCGCACCAGCGGCCGGGCATTGCCCTGGCCGAAGGGCTCCAGTGTGGCGAGCTGCGCCAGGAGCGATCCCGAGATCTCCCGGGCCGAGAGGTGGAGCTCATACTCGTAGCGCCGGGCCAGGAGCTCCTCGGGCCACGCCGTTCCCGCCTCCTCCCACTCTTGCCGCAGCTCCTCCAACCGTCCCACCTCGACCGTCAGCCCCACGGCCTGCGAGTGGCCGCCGAAGCGCGTCATGCGATCCTTCCAACCCGTGAGGAAGGAATGCAGCTCCAGCCCCGGCACACTGCGGCCCGAGCCCGTGGCCGACTCCCCTTCCACCGCCAGCAGCACCGTGGGCCGGTGGAATTCCTTGGCCACCCGGCCGGCCGCCACTCCCACCACCCCCTTGTGCCAATCCGGGCTCCACTCCACCAGGATGGGGGGCAGGGGCGAGCGGGAAGCGAACCGTTGCCGCGCCTCCTCCACCACCCGCATCTCCGTGCTCTGGCGCTCGCGGTTCCAGCCGTCGAGCTCCAGGGCCAGCTCGAAAGCCTTCCGGGGATCGCGGCTCATCAGCAGATCGAGGGCCCGCTCGGGATCGTGAAGCCGGCCCGCGGCATTGATCCGCGGCCCGATGCGAAAGCCGATGTCCGCGGCCGTGAACGGCGGCTTCATCCCCGACTGCTGGATCAGTGCCTTGAGCCCGTGCGATCGCGTCTCGACCAGAGCCGCGAGACCGAGCGCCGCGATCACCCGGTTCTCCCCGGTCAAGGGCACGAGGTCCGCGATGGTGCCCAGACAGGCGACGCGCAGCAGCACGGCTGGATCGACCGCCTTGCCGCAACGCTCCGCAAGAGCCAGCGAGAGCTTGAGGGCGAGACCGGCCGCCGCCAGATCGCGGAACGGATAGCTGCACCGCGCCTGCCAGGGATTGATGTGTAAGGCCCCGGCCGGCAGCTCGCACCCCGGCAGGTGATGATCCGTGATCACGACCCCGATTCCCGCGCCCAGTGCCGCCTCCACGGCCGCAACCGACGAGCTGCCGCAGTCCGCGGTCACGATCAACCCGCACCCCTGAGCCTTCGCCCGCTCCACGTGCACGGGCTGGAATCCATATCCCTCGCGCAGCCGGTGAGGAAGGATGGCGACCGCCTCCACCCCGCAGCGGGCGAAGACGGCCAGGAGCTGGGCGGTGGCCGAAATACCGTCGACGTCGTAATCGCCCACGATCGCCACCCGCTCGCCACGATCCCGGGCGTCCACCAGCCGGGCCACGGCCTCCTCCATGCCCGCGAGGAGATAAGGATCATGGAGCTGATCGAGCGAGGGCTTGAGGAAGCGATCGGCGCCCGCGGCGTCCACCACTCCGCGCCGGGCCAGCAGGATGGCGAGCCACGAGGGCAGCCCTCCCTGCTCGAGGCCGGCCGCGGTCTCGGGGACGGGCGCGGCCACCCACTCCACCGGGGAGGTCAGGGCGTGATCCCCCGGCTACCCTTCGTCATAGGCCCCGAGGGCACGGAACTTCTGGTAGCGGCGGGAGAGGAGGTCGCGGACCTGGAGGCGCTCCAGCTCCTTGAGCGCGCCCTCGATCACGTCCCCCACGCGCAGGCAGGTGGCCACCGGATCGGTGTGGGCGCCCCCTGGCGGCTCGGGAATGATGGCGTCCACCACGCCGAGCGAGAGCAGGTCCGGCGCCGTGAGCTTCATGGCCTCGGCCGCCTCGGCCTTCTTGTTCTGGTCCTTCCACAGGATGGCGGCGCACCCCTCGGGCGAGATCACCGAGTAGGTGGCGTACTCCAAAATGAACACCCGGTCCCCCACGCCCAGCGCCAACGCGCCGCCGCTCCCCCCCTCGCCCGTGATGGTCACCACAATGGGCACCTGGAGCTCCGCCATCTCTAAGAGGTTGTGGGCGATGGCCTCTGCCTGGCCCCGCTCCTCGGCGTCGAGCCCTGGGTAGGCGCCGGCCGTATCGATGAAAGTCAGGACGGGCAGCCCGAACTTCTCCGCCATCTTCATCACCCGCAGCGCCTTGCGATACCCCTCGGGCCGCGGCTGGCCGAAGTTGCGCCAGATCCGCTCCTTGGTGTCGCGCCCCTTCTGGTGACCGATGACGGCGACGCTTCTTCCCCGGAACCCGGCGAGCCCGGCGACGATGGCCGCATCGTCCGCGAAGTCTCGATCGCCGTGGATCTCCACCCACTCGGTCATCAACGCCGCCACGTAGTCGAGGGTATACGGCCGGTCCTGATGCCGGGCGATGAGTGTCTTCTGCCAGCGGTTGAGATTGCCGAAGATCTCGGCCGTGCTCTTGCGCAACGAGACGCGGAGCCGTTCGAGCTCCTTCTCCTGGCCGCTCCCCGCCGGGTAGCCTTCCAGTTCCTCGATGCGGCGCCGGATCTCGATGAGGGGCTCTTCAAAGGAAGGATCGGAGCTCTGCATGACGCCCGGAAGCTAGCAAAGCAAGCCCCCCAGGTCAACGCACCCCTTTTTCCTGCAAGCGATACCTTTCAAGTGAAGCTCGAACCCCTGTCGGCGCGCCGACACTGCCTTCACCTCCCTTCCTGGGAGCGCTGGCGTCCCGCCGGCCCACTAACTCCGCTTCTTTTCCTTCGTACTCTAGATGCAGTATATTTGACTCCGCCCGGAGTCCGCTCTATACTTCCGTCCATGGGTGAGCCCGCGCGCAACCTGCCAGCCGATTGGGAGCCCGAGCCCGCTCCCGACAGCGACGATCCCTTCCGTTACGGATGGCGCTGGCAGACCGTGCGCCTGCCCAACGGCAAAGTCTCCGAGCAACAGATCCCTCTGACGGCAGAGGATCTCCTGGACCCTGAGCTTGGAGACAAAGTGCCCGAGAGCATTCCTCATTCCCTCTTCGTCGATGGCCTGGCCGGCCTCCTGAGAAGGCATCACCTGCCTCGTCGGGACGTTCTGGTGGTGACCAACGTGAAGATGCTCTGGGGGATCCCTGGCCTCAAAGAGCCAGACCCAGACATCGCCGTGATCCCCGGAATGCGCATGAAGCCCGATCTGCACGCCGTAAAGGACCACAAGAGCTTCAGCGTCCGCGAGGAAGGGACCCGGCCCTGTCTCAGCATCGAGCTGGTGTCGCCCCCGGACCCTGCCCTCATGAGCAACGACTACGAGCACAAGGTAAAGATCTACCAGCGAGCCGGAGTCCCTGAGTACCTGATCATCGATCCTCCCTACAGCAGACCAGGCCACATGCTGTTGACCGGCTATCGACTCGACCCCGTCGGGCGCTACCGCCGCATCAAGCCCGACGACCAGGGCCAGCTTCTCTCCGAGACCACGGGTCTCCTCTTCGGGGTGGACGAAGATGGCGAGACCCTTCTCGTCTTCGATGCGGTGACCGGTGAGCGTCTGTTCTTTCCAGACGAGCAGAGCGAACGAGATGCCGAAGCCCGACGCCAGGAGGCCGAGGCCCGCAGGATCGCCGAAGAGCGGGCAGATCGCGAAGCCGAAGCGCGAAAGGTTGCTGAAGAGCAGGCCGCTCGTGAGGCCGAGGCCCGGAAGGCCGCCGAAGCCGAGCTCGCCCGTCTCCGTGCCGAATTGGAGGCGCTCACCAAGAGCTCGTAGGGCGGCAGACTCCTAGCCGATCTTCGTCGCCAGCGCAATGGCGGCGCGATGCCTCCAACCAAATCGTCGCGACTCCTTGCTCCGCCGACTTGGCGCGCGCGAAATTGTCGCAGAGAGATCTGCTTTGTCGCAACCTAGATTGGTTCTGCGCTGCGTCTGGAGACAATGTTGCAGAGTCTGCTTACAATGGCGCAGATGATATTCAGTTTGTCTCGACCTTTCCAAGGGCAGAGGTAAGCCTGCCGGAAATGTTCCGACACTGCTGGAGAATGTCTCGTATCTGGAAGCGTCGCGACAAATCTTCCTCCGCTGTTCCGGAAGCGAGCGAGAGTGTAGCGTCTTGACTTGAGAATGCAGCGATGTCCGCAGGGTCTGAGACGCAGATTCTGACAGCGTCTCATCTGTAGAGGATATGCAGCAGAATCTTTGCATTCCGTCTCAACTTGGATGATTCTGTCGCTAATTAGATCCGTTTTGCGACGAAATTCTTCGCTTCTGCTGCGGAGTGGCGGAACGCGGGACGATGTCGGGAGGTTCTGCGACATTGTACTTCCAGGCAGACGTGCGGGAGATTGTGACGCCCTCGCGCTGCAGGTTTTGTCGCGGAATGGATGGGAGCTGCTGCAGAATCTTTCCCGCCGCTACGCCGGAGCTTGGCGCAGAGATGCGGGAGAAGATTCTGTCGCAACTTCGGGCGAGGAGATGCGGCGTCGACAGAGGTTGGAGCAACGCGAGAAGAGCCAAGACAGACTCGGAGCCTTCTGTTGCAGAAGGATTGGCGCCTCAGGGGAGTGCCGTTATACCCGACGGCCTAACCCCGATCAGGAGGTACTCAACCTGATGTGCGTTGAGTAACTGAGCTCTTTGAAGTCGGGTGGTAGCCGGATCTAGCCGGATCATAGCTACCGGCGCGCCCCGACAAGGTATCCTTGAACGCCATGCCAGACCCTGTCCGCCCCTCAAACCTCTCCGAGCACGCGGAGAGGACGCTCGCCGCCCTCGCTGGTGCGGGCGGCAAGACGGTCTTCAGCTTCCAGATCGCCTCACGATCGGCTCAACTTCAGCCGACCACTACCCTGCCCTGGAGCGACGTCGCGCTCGACAGACTGCCCGATCTCGTAGCGAGCAAGATGGTCGCACTGGTAGAGCGCGGTGCCCCGAGAGACTTCAGGGACATCTATTATCTATGTCATGCGGGTCTGATGACGCCCGCGGATTGCTGGAAGCTCTGGCGGCAGCGCCAGCAGGAGGCCAGGAGCGACACCGATCCACACCGTGCCCGGCTGGCTGTCGAGACTCATCTGACGAAGATCTCTCAGCATCGCCCTCTGGAGGCCATCGCCGATTCAGCCCAGAGAGCCGAAGCCGAAGCGGTCCGGTCCTGGTTCAAACAGGAGCTCCTCCATGCCCGACTGGATTGACGGCGCCCTGTATCCAGACACTGACGTTCCCAACGATCTCCCCACCCTGGCAGACCGGGTGGACTTCCTCGCCCGTCTCTGCTCCGCCTGGGATTTCGGTCTCCTCCCGGAGCGCGAGACAGTCGAGGAGATCCGCCGGCCCGATTGGCGCGGGGCGGTGGACGCCACCCGCCTCCTCACCTCCCCCGCCTACCATCTTGTCCGCTCCTGGCACGTCCTGCCCACGCTCCCCTACCTGGGCCAGCAGCTCGCGTATATCCGGGACGATCCGAATCTGGAGTTCGTGTAACCGGAGGGCTCCTCTTCCCGAGCTACTCAACCTGATGAGCGTTGAGTAACTGTAAGAGCTCTTTGAAGTCGGGTGGTAGCTCCCGAGGGAATAGTCTTTAACCCGGATCAGCCGTTTTGTTCTTTCAGGCTCTCCAGGTCATAGACCCAGCGGGAGAGCTCATTGAGCCGGCGGACGAGCCGGACCCGGCGGCCGAGGAGGGGGGATTCGCTCCAGCCTTCTGAATCCGCTGGCTGACGTCTGTAGCCGGCGGTACCCAGGATGTAGATCTCAAAAGCCAGGTTCTTGCCCCTGGAGTCCACCAGCCAGAGCTCGGGGATGCCCGCCGCGGCGTAGAGCCGGGGGAGGCGCTCCCGGTCTTTCCGCTCGGACGAATCGCTGACGATCTCGACGACGAGGTCAGGAGCCCCTTCGAGCTCGATGAATCGTCCTTCCACGGCCTTCGTGCTCGGGACTTCGCGGACGCGACCCTGCCGCAGGGTATCCCAGAGGACGGCGACGACGTCCGGCTCGACGGACAGCCGGGCCGGCTTGGAGACGACGCGTGTGCTGTCGGAAAAGAGGCTGCCCCGATCGGTGTCCACGATCAAGGGGTACAGACGGGCTGTGATCGCCGTCTTGACCACTCCGTGGGTGTAGAGGTCTTCGGGGCTCAAGTCCACCTCCACGGTGCCCGCCAGATAATCGATCCGGCCGCGTTCGGGAAAAGTCTCGTCCCAGGTCCATCGCCGGAAGAGCTCCAGGTCCGAGACACCGGCTGGAATGCTGAATTCTTCCTCGAAGATAACGGCAGGGCTGGAGATCACAGGCTCACCTCCGATGAATCACTGCTAGCCGATACTCTACCATGACGGTGCTCCGGCAGGGTCAAGGGGCCGGAGGAAACGAACCGCTTCGCCCGACCACCGCAATGGCAGTGTGAGCTATAGTGGTCACTTACGCACGGCCCGTTAAACGATCTCCGGAGGTCGGAGCCGAGACCCTCGCCCAGGGTGCGGAGGATGCTGCCTGTGAACCCGAGACTGCAGAAGCTGGCGTCGGACTGGAAGACCTACGTCGCCCTGGTCGCTGCGGCGGCGACGGCGATGTCTGCCTTCACCGACCTGGTCTCGAAAGCGGCCGATACAGTCTCTGGCCTCAAGAACCTTTCACCCCAGGCGCGCTGGCTGGTCGCGGCCGTCTTCCTGGTGCTCACGATCGTCTTCCTTCTTGCAGCGCTGAGCCGGCGCTCCTTGCTGCTCGAGCCGAAGCGCTTTCTCCTCTCCTCGGAAAACCCGGAGCACCTCGTCGGCCGAGAGGAAGAAGTGGCACACCTCGCCCGGCAATGCAGCCGGCATTCCATGGTGTTCTTGACGGGGGATTCGGGCACGGGCAAGAGCGCCCTGGTGCGAGCCGGTCTGGCTCACGGTCTCCTCGCCCAGGATTCCACGCTCGTTGGGAACGATTTCGTTCCCCTGGTCGTGGACCTCTCCGGCGTCGGCTGGCATAAGGGGCTCTCGCTCTCCCTGGCTCGCGGCCTGAGCCGGCTGCCCGACGGGGCATGGCAGGCTCTGGGAGGCGGTGATCGCCCGGCCGCCGAATCCGTCGTCCGCTGGCTGCGCACCCGGCCCTCGCACGCGCCCCGGCGGCTGCTGGTCGTCCTCGACCAGTTCGACGACTACCTCGCTGTGCACCGCTCACAGTTCTATGAAGGAACAACGCTCCGCCGGCCCGAGGAAATCGAGAAGCTCAGCGCGGACTGGCATGGTCTCGCGGAGCTTCTGAGGAGCGGCTCGGTGACCGTCCTCGTCGTGGCTCGCTCCGAAGCCGCGGGGAGCTTCCCGGCTCTCTCCTTCGTGGAGAGCGCCGCCATCGCCCACGAACAGCTCACCCGCTTGCCGGGAAACCTCGTCGCTCCTCTCCTCAACCGGCTCGGCGAGCCCGTGGAGGATCACCCCGTCATCAGCGATCCGGAATTCGGCTGGCTCCAACTCCAGGCGCGGCTCCTGCGCGACCTTCAGGCTTCCGGGGAAGGGCAGATCCTTCCGATCCAACTCTCGGTAGCTCTCAACTCTCTGCGGCTGTCGCGCTACCTGACTCCCGCCGAATATGAACGGCAGGGAGGGCTTCGTGGCCTGGAGCGGCTCCACGTCGAGAATCATGCCAAGAAAGCCGCTGAGGCCTCCCGCGTTCCCCCGACGGCCATCCTCGAAGCGCTCTTGACCATGGTGAGCCCGGATAGCTCCAAAACGCGCCTGGTGTCGCGCGCGGATTTCGAAAGTGTGTTGGGACGTCACGGCGCTACGCCGGAGGCCGCGGCGAGGGCGATCCTCCAACTCGAGGACGACAGACTCCTCCGCCGCGTCCTTGCCGATGGGACCGAGGCCGAAACGCTGCTCCTCTATCACGACTATCTCGCTCGCGCTGTGCGCGAGGCCTACCGGCAGGCCAACCAATGGACCGAGCTCCTGCGCGAGCGGTCGCAGCTCTTCCAGGAAGCCGTGAGTTGGCGCCAGCGCTGGCGAGCGCTGCTCACCCCGACCGAGCAGACCCGTCTGCTATGGGAACGGTTTCGGGGAAGGTTCTCCTTTGACGAACGGTTGCGGTTTTTCGGGCTCAGCACTGCGAAATGGCTGCCCCTCGTGGTGGCGCTGCTTCTTGTGGGTACTGGCGGTTGGGAGGTTGATCGATACAGGAGGGACCAGATCGCCGCTCAAGTCATGGAGGCCATTGGTCATCCCGACCCTAGGGGGAAGAACTCTGTAACAGAGGAGGAAGCAGGAAAACTTATCCGATTGAGCACCGAGGGGCGCGGTGCAGTCATCCATGCTCTGCACTTGGCGATTAGGGATGAGGCGACAGCCAGAAGGGCGTCTCGACGCGTCGATTACTTGGTTGCGCTCGCTATTGGTCTGGATCCTCGTGGAGAGCGTTCGAGAGTCCTCATCGAGGAGATCGTCGAGCCAACTATCGAGGACGCCCAGGCTCATTCAGAGTCCGCAGTCCTGGCTGCCGCGATAGCGAGCAAGCTTCGCCTCCCTCCCTCGGCTGCCAGACTGATTGCTCGATCGATAACGGCACGGATGAAGACCGAGTCTGACAGCTCCACCTTGGCGAGCTTAGGGAATTCTCTCGCTTCACTCAGCGCAAAGCTTGAAAGGCACGATATTGCTCCCGGGGCTGCGGCGTTGGTAGCACGGATGAAGACTGAGACTGACAGCTCTTCTCTGGGGTCCTTGAGCGAAGCTCTCGTCTTACTTAGTGGCAAACTCGAGAAGCAAGATGTCGCTCCTCTGGCTGCGGCATTGGTAGCGAGGATGAAGACCGAGACCCATATCTCTTCTCTGGCATTGTTGGGGAGTGCTCTCGGCTCACTCAGTGGCAAGCTCGAGAAGCAAGATGTCGCGACTGGAGTTGCGGCGTTGGTAGCGAGGACGAAGACTGAGACTGACAGCGATTCTCTGGCGTTCTTGGGCGAAGCCCTCGGCTCACTCAGTGACAAGCTCAAGAGGCAAGATGTCGCCCCCCTGGCTGTGGCGTTGGTAGCGCGGATGAAGACTGAGACTGACAGCTCTTCTCTGGGGTCCTTGAGCGAAGCTCTCGTCTCACTTAGTGGCAAGCTCGAGAGCCAAGATGTTGCTCCCTTGGCTGCGGCGTTGGTAGCACGGATGAAGACCGAGACCGACCGTTCTTCTTTGGCGCTTTTGGGGGAAGCTCTCGACTCACTCAGTGGCAAGCTCGAGAAGCAAGATATCGCCCCCTTGGCTGCAGCATTGGTAGCGAGGATGAAGACCGAGACCGACAGTTCTTCTCTAGGGTTGTTAGGGATAGCTCTCGGCTCGCTCAGTGGCAAGATCGAGAGGCAAGATGTCGCTACCCTGACTAAGGTGTTGGTAGTGCGGATGAAAACCGAGACCAATAGCTTTTCTCTGGCGTTGTTGGGGAGAGCTCTTAGCTCATTCAGTGGCAAGATCGAGAGGCAAGATGTTGCTCCTGGGGTGGCAGCGTTGGTAGCACGGATGGGGACCGAGACCGACATCTCTTCTCTGGGGCTGCTAGGAATGGCTCTCGGCTCACTCAGTGGCAAGATCGAGAGGCAAGATGTTGCCCCTGGGGTGGCAGCGTTAGTAGCGCGGATGAAGACCGAGACCGATAGCTCTTCTCTGGCGTTGTTGGGTAGAGCTCTTAGCTCACTCAGCGGCAAACTGGAGAGTCAAGATGTCGCCCCCTTGGCTGAAACGTTAGTAGCGCGGATGAAAACCCAAACCGACAGCAATTCTCTGGTGTCGCTGGGCAAGGCTCTCGGCTCACTCAGAGGAAAGCTAAATAATCAAAGCAGTGTTACTCCCGCATTCGAAGCTCTTGCCACCAGAGCAGGCCGCGAATGGGATGTCGACTCACTTACATCGCTCACACAAGGTTTGGGCGCATTGGGTCCCGCTTTGCCAAACCCAGTTTCCCTATCGGTTTACCCTCACCCGGTGCGTGTCGAACAAGTCTACGTAGATCTGCTGAAATCGCCCTTCATTGTCGGCAAGGCTCGGGCTAATCTGCTGAAAGGCCTGGAGCAGGCTACCGGCCAGACGTTTTCCGGGGACCTGTGGAGCTTCGTGGACTGGGCTACGCAGACCGACGCCGGCCGCGCGCTGAGGTTGGACCTCGAGGGACCTCCGCCTTGGCTCGATGGCGGCCCGGAGTAGTCACCCCTTGGCGGCTTGGTCTCCAATTTTATCGACTCGCCCGGCAAGCTCACTCCGATGAAGAGGCATCCCGCGGCCCGAGTCTCCCGACGCAGGGGCGGACATAAAAGACCTCAAAGACAGCAAGGACGAAAACCTCCGAGATTGCGGAGGCTTCGTCCCTGGAGTCTTTGAGGTCCTTGCAGTCCTTGGGGTCCTGGGTAGGGCTTCCCTACCGCCGGGCTTTCCCTTCTCCCCTCTTCCCGTTGACCGTTCCCAGGTCCACCATGGCGTTGTCGGCCATCACCACGAAGGGCCGGGGGTCGATGGTGAGCTTCCCTTCTCCGTCGTAGCGGACGACTTGCACGGTGCCCATGCCGTAGCCCATGGGGCCGCGGCGGTAGTAGTGGACCTTCAGACGGTAGGGGGCGGCGTTCCGGTCTGCAGGGTCGTCGATCTCGAAGCATTCGGGGCCGTAACCGGTGGTCACGTCTTCGTAGAGCTCGCCGCCGGAGGGCAGGGTCTTCTGGTTGTAATAGGCGTGGCCGCCTTTGTGATCGAAGACGTGGAGGTCGACGTCGTTGGCGTCGGTCTCCCAGGTGAGGACGAAGCGCAGGGAGGCTTCGTGGTCGAGGTGGGCGTCGTGGGACTGGAGGCGGTCGAGCACCTCTCCACGCTTGGCCGGCTCGTGGCTCAGCCAGGCGGCTCCGAGGAGGCCGAGGTCGTTCTGGAGGACGCGGTCGAGGCCGGCGAAGCGGCCTTGCGGGTACTCCTGCTCCATCCCTTTTTCGAGCGCTTCGAAAGCGGCTTCGTAGCGGCCGGCGCGCAGCAGGGCCCAGGCCAGGAGACGGTGGCCCGTGGGGTGGTCCGGCCGGTCCAGGACGGCTTTCTGGTAGGTGTCGATCGCGAGGTCGAGCCCCGCCTCGCCCAGTCTTTCGAGGCGCTCGCCGGCCAGTCTTCGCATGTCGGCGCGGCTGGGGAAGAGGTCGATGAGCGAGCCATAGGCCCGGGCCGCCGCGGTCTTCTCACCCGCGGCTTCCCACGTCTCTCCGAGCGCCAGAAAGGCCAGCACGTCGCCCGGCTCTTTGGTGCTCCAGGACTCGGCGAGGGCTCGGGCCTGGGCGATGCGGCCGTCGGCCAGGTGTTTCATCACCTCGGCGAAGCGGCCGGTGTAGGGCGCGGCCCGCTGCTCCTTCTCTTCGTCGCCGTTGGGACGGGCATTGACGCTGATCCGCTCTGCCAGGGCTCCTTCCCGGGGAACGAGCCGAGGCGCCGGAGGTGGGGACGTCGGCGGTAGGGGCTCCATAGCGGCCCGGAGGGGTGCCTCGTCTCTCGGGATCTCGACCGGCTGCGTCACTGGGGACGGGGAAGGAACCCCGCCGATCACGCCTCCGACCACACCGCCGGGGACGCCGCCCGCCACGCCTCCTTCGACGCCGGCGGGCAGACCTTCGGGCTCACTGCCGGCAGGTCCATCCTCAAGCTCCTCGAAGGAGTCGGGAGGCTGCTCGACATCGAGGTCAGGCTTGCGGGCCGCCAGGACATCGCGGGCTACCCGGGAGTTGGTCCGCGAGCGGGCGGCGACTTCCAGTCCGCCCGGGCCGACGGTGAGGATGTTGGCGAGGGCTTTGCGGTCGAGGCCGAAGCGGGCGTAGTCGAAGTCGGTCTCCAGCACCAGCATGGCGGTGTAGGGAGAGAGCACCCGGTGCTTGATGCTCAGGTCCACGATCTCGTGCACGAGGGCCCGGCGCAGGTCGTCGTCATTGGCGTGGGCGGTCTCGCGCAGGTGCAGCAGTCGTTCGATGCGGGCCTGGGTCCAGGCCCGTTCGAGCAGGGGTTGCTCGGCGGGCGCGGGCTCGCCGCCGAGGAGCGCCGGCCGGCCGTCGAGGGTGAGGCGTAGGGATTTGTTCGCCGGCAGGTCGGCATAGATCAAGGTCTGATCGCCGGGCTGGACGCCGTCCAGGGTGTCGGGCCAGACCCAGGTCGCTCCCTCGACCGCCACTTTGATGCCGGAGCGGGTGGCCAGGGTCAAGCGGCGGCCGATCTCGGCGAGAGGGGCGGAGCCATCGAGGCGCTGGCCGTCATGCTTGAGATTGCCGGTCGTCAGCTCGCGCAGCACGGCCTCGTCTCTCAGGCCGCCCACGGCCAGCGCGTCGAGCCGCTCGACGCCCTTCCCGCCCAGGGCCTGCACGGCGGCCCGGAGGGCTCGGGTTTCGGTGTCGCCGGCGGTGGCCACTCCATCGGTGACGAGGAGGACGCGGGGATATTTGCCGCTCCGGCCCAGGTGATCTCCCAGCCAGGTGAGGGCTCCCTGAAGGTCCGAGGCTCCCAGGGGCCGGCGGGCGGCGAGGCGTTGCGACTCCTCCGGGCCGAAGCCGGCCGCGGTGCCTTCGAAGATGGGCACGACCTCCTGATCGAAGGCGGCGATCCCTAAGGGAGTCCCGCCGCCGGCGCCGTCCCGCAGACCGGCGATGAGCTCGGCGAGCCAGCGGACCTGGGTGGCGTAGCCCAGGGCGCGCGAGGCGCTCGAATCCACCAGCACGTAGAGGCCTTTGATCTCCTGGGGCACGGCCTCGACGGGAGCGGCGACGCGCACCACCGCGAGGTTGGCGTGGCGCAGACCGGCGCGGCCGATCATTTCCTTACCGCGATCCTGGGCGATCTCGAAGTCGCGGTCCGGGGTCCAGTCGCGCTTGTGAAGCTCGACGACGCGGCGTTCGCTCACCTCGCCGCCGAGGTTGGACGCCGTCGCGCCGCTGGCAGGATGGTCGCCGAGGAACACGCGGACGTCGAGCTGGCCGACTTTCGCGAGCCCGAGGAGGGGGAGGACGTAGGGCTCGTCCGCCCGGGCCAGGGCGTGGGAGTAGGAGACGATGATCTCCTTCTGCCCGCGGGCCGGGATGGGGAAGATGCGGGCCGAGAACTCGTTGCCCGCCTCCTGCTCCAAGAGCGCCGGGTCCTGCCGGCGGTGGAGGAAGTCCTCATAGGCCTGGCGGGCGCGCTGGCGCTCCACCACTTCGCCCTCCTGCCAGGCGTCGTCGATCTTCATGGCAAAACGGCTCAAGGCCGCGCCCGGCGGCAGGGCGATGCGGAAGCGGCCTTCGATGACCTCGTTCCGGGGATTCTCGAAGGTGAGGTGAAGCTCGGTGAAGGCGAGAGGCGGCTCCAGGACGCCGTCCGCTTCGAGAGATACGAGGGAGAGGCCGGTGCCGTCCGAAGCCGTGAGGCTCAAGGGAGCGGACGGTTCCTCTTCCGGCTGATCCGCGGCGGGCTTGGAGAAGCGGAACGAGACCGGAGCCGCGGCGACAGGAGCGGCGGTCTTGGAGACGGCGGGCTGGGCATCGGCGGGCTTCACCGCGAGGAGCTTGAGACCGGCGGTGAAACCTATGGCAGCGAGGGCGAGCAGGCCAAGGGACGTGACGGTGCGGCGGGACATGGGATCCCTCCTCGAGCGAGCTTAAGCGATCCCGGTTTTGGGATCGCACAACCCCTTAGACACCCCAGGGCTCGAAAACGTGCCCGGCAAGACCCTCATCACCCCGGCCCTCTTCTCCCGCCCCCTCGCCACCCCCCTCACCGGGAGAAGAGGGAGAGGTTTGTCAGAAGAAAAAAAGCAGGAGAACAAACTCTGACTAACTTTTCCCCCTCTCCCAGTGAGGGGGGTGGCGAGGGGGCGGGAGAGGGGGCAGGGGGTGAGGGCCCTCGGGTGGGGGCGCTCTGGCAGGCCTACGACGACCCGGCCGCCGCGTCGTCGAGGATGTAGGCGAGAGGATTGACGGGGTCGCCGTCCACCCGCACCTCGTAGTGGAGGTGATAGCCGGTGGAGCGGCCGGTGTTGCCCACCCGGCCTACGATGTCGCCGCGCTTGACCCGCTGACCCGGGCGGACGTCGATGCGCGACATGTGGCCGTAGCGGGTGGTCACCCCGAAGCCATGGGCCACGTAGACGGCCTGCCCGAGGCCGCTCACCTCACCGGCCTCCACCACGATGCCGTCGGCGCTCGCCCGCACGGGCTGGCCCGGCGCCGCGGCGATGTCCACTCCCTGGTGGACGCCGCGGCCGTGGGTGAGGGGATCGCTGCGATAGCCGAAGCCGCTGGTGAGGATCCCCCGCACCGGCGCGATGGCCGGGGTCGAGGAGATCCAGCGCACCCGCTCCGCGAGACGGGCCTCCACGGAATCGAGAGTGCCGGCCAGGGCCCCGGCCCGGCTCTCCAGGGCCGGCAGATCGCTCGGCGCCACCTCGTCCACCGGGCTGCCGCCGCCGATGCCCGCCTCGGCCGAGCCGCTCTCCAGAGAGTCGACCCCGGCCACGATGGCGAGCTGCCGGGTGCGCGCCTCATAGTCCGTGAGCTGCTGCTGCAGCCGCTGAACGCTCGACTCGAAGGTCTGGTTCGTCTTGCGGAGCTGCTCGTTCTCGGTCCGCAGGTGGGCGATCTCGACGGGGTTGACCTTGGTGCTGAAGTGGGACCAGAGGAAGAAGGAAGCGGCGAAGGTGAGGAGGAGGACGAAGGCGGCCAGGAGCCCGACCTGGAGGTTCGTCACCCGCCACTTCCGCAGCTTGGCGTGGGCGTGGGGGATGACGATGATCGTATGGTGCCGTTTTGCCATGGACTGTCTTACAGGGAGCCAGATGCGCTGGACACCAACCTATTCCGCAGAACCAACCGCTTTGCGCCCGGGTATTGTACGTCCTGGTTCGAGGATGTCAAGAGGGAGATTAAATATGGCAAATCAGCATGCGATAGGGCCGGATCGGTGTGTAAAACGGTAAATGATGATCCTTTGGGCCGGCTTGCCGGGGTGATGACCGGGCCGGCCCACGGAATCTTTTCTGCTAGACTCCGGGTTGTAGGCGCTACCGCGCCACTTCCGTGTCGCTTCCGACCCGATCCCAAGCGAGACCTCGATGATCAACACCATTCTGACCAAGATTTTCGGCAGCCACCACGAGCGCGAAGTCAAGAAGATGCTCCCCCTGGTGGCTGCCATCAACGAGATGGAGGCGCAGGTCAAGCCCCTCTCGGATGCGGAGCTGCGGGCCAAGACGGCCGAATTCAAGACGCAGATCGAGAACGGCGCAACGCTCGACGACCTGCTGATCCCCGCCTTCGCCGTGGCCCGCGAGGCCGCCCGGCGCTCCGTGCACATGCGGCACTTCGACGTCCAGCTCATGGGCGGCATGGTGCTCCACCGCGGGCAAGATCGCCGAGATGGCCACCGGCGAGGGCAAGACGCTGGTGGCCACGCTGCCCGCCTACCTCAACGCCCTGACCGGGCAAGGGCGTCCACGTCGTCACCGTCAACGACTACCTGGCCCGCCGCGACGCCGAGTGGATGGGCCCGATCTACCGCTTCCTCGGGCTCACGGTCGGGCGTCATCCAGCACGATCATCGACCGGACTGCCGACGCGCCAGCGCGGCCTATCGCCTGCGACATCACCTACGGCACGAACAACGAGTTCGGCTTCGACTACCTGCGCGACAACATGAAGTTCGAGCTGGAGGCGATGGTGCAGCGCGGCCACCACTACGCGATCGTCGACGAGGTCGACTCGATCCTGATCGACGAGGCGCGCACGCCGCTCATCATCTCCGGCCCGTCCGAGGAGTCGACCGACAAGTACTACCGCATCGACCGCATCATCCCCCGCCTGAAGAAGGGCGAGGAGATCGACGAGGGCAAGCACGGCAAGAAGAGCACCACCGGCGACTACATCGTCGACGAGAAGGCGCGCACCGGTGACGCTCGACCGAGCGAGGGCGTCGAGAAGGTCGAGCAGCTCCTGGGCGTCGACAACCTCTACGACCCGGAGAACATCGAGATCCTGCACCGCGTCGACCAGGCGCTGCGCGCCCACGCCCTCTATCAGCAAGGACGTGGACTACGTGGTCAAGGACGGCGAGGTGATCATCGTCGACGAGTTCACCGGCCGCATGATGCCCGGCCGCCGCTGGTCGGACGGCCTGCACCAGGCGGTCGAGGCCAAGGAAGGGGTGAAGATCGAGCGCGAGAACCAGACCCTCGCCACCATCACCTTCCAGAACTACTTCCGCATGTACGACAAGCTCGCGGGCATGACCGGCACCGCCGAGACCGAGGCCGCGGAGTTCGACAAGATCTACAAGCTCGACGTCATCGTCATCCCCACCAACCGCGCCATGATCCGCGCCGACCACCCCGACGTCGTCTACCGACGGCAGCGCGAGAAGTTCGAGCGCCGTGGTCGAGGAGATCGAGCGAGCTGCCACGCAGCAAGGGCCAGCCGGTGCTGGTGGGCACGGTGTCGATCGAGAAGTCCGAGCATGCTGTCGAAGCTGCTCAAGACAGCGCGGCAGGTGCCGCACGAGGTGCTCAACGCCAAGTACCACGAGCGCGAGGCGGAGATCGTCGCCCAGGCCGGCCGCAAGGGGGCGGTCACCATCGCCACCAACATGGCCGGCCGCGGCACCGACATCCTGCTGGGCGGCAATCCCGAGTTCCTGGCCAGAGCGCACGAGGGCTCGATCCCGACGACCGCAGCCGGAGGCCTAGCAGGAGGCGCTCGCGACGCTACGCGCGAGACCTGCGCCGAAGAGCACGAGCGAGGTCGTCGGCCCTGGGCGGCCTCCACATCCTCGGCACCGAGCGCCACGAGTCGCGCCGCATCGACAACCAGCTCCGCGGCCGCTCCGGCCGCCAGGGCGACCCGGGCTCGTCGCGCTTCTACCTCTCGCTCGAAGACGACCTGATGCGGATCTTCGGCTCCGAGCGGATCCAGGGCATCATGGGCAGGCTGGGCATGGAGGAGGGCGAGGCCATCGAGCACGGCATGGTCTCCAAGCGCCATCGAACGCGCCCAGAAGCGGGTCGAGGCGCGCAACTTCGAGATCCGCAAGCACCTGCTCGAGTACGACGACGTGATGAACAAGCAGCGCGAGGCCATCTACAGGCTGCGCCGCGAGATCCTCGAGGGCGCGAGGGCCGCGACTACGTCATGGGTCTGATCGAGGACATCGTCGACGGCATGCTCGACACCCACTGCGGCGAGAAGGTCGATCCCCAGGACTGGGACCTGACCGGCCTGCGCACCGACATGCTGGCCTACTTCAACATCAACGCCGGCAACATGAAGCTCGGCGAGCTCGGCATCGACGAGCTGCGCGACACTCTGTTGAACGTCGTCGAGGATCGCTACAAGGAGAAGGAGTCGCGCTTCTCCGAGCCCGTGATACGCGGCTTCGAGCGCGCGGTCATGCTCTCCGCGGTGGACACGGCCTGGAAGGATCACCTGCTCGCCCTCGACCATCTCAAGGAGGGCATCGGCCTGCGGGGCTATGGCCAGCGCGATCCGCTGCAGGAATACAAGAAGGAGAGCTTCGAGCTGTTCGAGATGATGCGCGAGAGGGTGGAGGACGACATCGTCCAGAAGCTCTTCCGCTTCGAGCCGCGGACCGAGGAGGAGATGGTCGAGCAGCGCACCCGCCAGCAGCGGGCGGCGCCGCGGATCGAGCTCTCCGCCCCGCCCAAGGTCGAGGGGCAGCGGCCGCAGCCCGTGCAGCGTGAGACCAAGGTGGGGCGCAACGACCCCTGTCCCTGCGGCTCGGGCAAGAAGTACAAGAAGTGTCACGGGGCCCAGGTGACGGTGGGCTGACCTGGGTCTGCCGAACTGAAAGCCATGGGCGGCCGGTCGGCCGCCCTTTTCATAGGGGAATAAGGACAGCATGATCGACCTCGATCCGCGCCTCGCCCTCACCTTCGACGACGTCTCGGTCGTCCCAGGCTTCTCCGCGACCCACCCGAACGACGTGAACTTGAAGACCCGCCTGTGCCGCGGGATCGACCTCAACATCCCCATCCTCTCCGCGGCCATGGACACGGTGACCGAGTCCCGCCTGGCCATCGCGCTTGCCCAGGAAGGGGGGATCGGCATCGTCCACAAGAACCTCCCCATCGAGGTGCAGGCAGAAGAGGTGGACAAGGTGAAGCGCAGCGAGGCCGGGATGATCGTCGATCCCGTGACCATGCGGCCGGACCAGAGCATCCGCGAGGCCCTGGGCGTGATGGCCCGCTACAAGATCTCGGGCGTGCCCGTCACCTCCGCGGAAGGGCACCTGGTGGGCATCCTCACCAACCGCGACCTGCGCTTCGAGGAGGACCTGGACAAGCGGATCGGCGACCTGATGACCAAGGAGGACCTGGTCACCGTGCCCGAAGGCACGACCCTCGACCAGGCCAAGGCCCTGCTCCACAAGCACCGCATCGAGAAAGTGCTGGTGGTCGACACCGAAGGCAACTTGAAGGGGCTGATCACGGTCAAGGACATCCAGAAGATGATGCAGTACCCCAACGCCTGCAAGGACGAGCTCGGCCGGCTGCGGGTGGGCGCCGCCGTGGGGGCCTCCGGGGATTACCTGGAACGCGCCGCGGCGCTGGTCCGAGCCAAGGTGGACGTGCTGGTGCTCGACTCCTCCCACGCCCACAGCCAGGGCGTGCTCGCCGCCGCCTCCCGGTTGCGCGAGCGCTTCCCCGAGGTGCGGCTGATCGTGGGCAACGTCGCGACCGCCGAGGGCACGGTTGCTTTGATCAAGCGCGGCGCCGACGCCGTCAAGGTGGGCATCGGCCCGGGAAGCATCTGCACCACCCGGGTGGTCACGGGCGCCGGCGTCCCTCAGGTGACAGCCATCCTGGACTGCGCCCGGGCCGCGGCCGAGCACGACGTCCCCATCATCGCCGACGGCGGCATCAAGTTCTCCGGTGACGTCACCAAGGCTCTGGTGGCGGGCGCCCACTCGGTGATGATCGGCTCCCTCCTCGCCGGCACCGAGGAAAGCCCGGGCGAGACCATCCTTTATCAAGGACGCACCTTCAAGGCCTACCGCGGCATGGGCTCGCTCTCGGCCATGGCCCGCGGCAGCGCCGACCGCTACTTCCAGGACGCCGGCAGCAACGGCACTGCCAATGGCGGTAGTCTCGCCAAGCTGGTCCCGGAGGGGATCGAGGGCATGGTCCCTCACAAGGGAAGCCTCCACCAGATGCTCCCCCAGCTCACCGGCGGCCTGCGTTCCGGCATGGGGCTCGCCGGCTGCGCCTCGATCGACGAGCTGCGCACCCGCGCCCGCATGGTGCGCATCTCCCCCGCCGGTCTCAAGGAAGGCCACGCCCACGACGTAGTGATCACCAAGGAATCGCCGAATTACTGGGTGGAGCGGTAATTGATTGCCCATCCAAGCCGTTGCCAGCGCCCCTTCGGGGCGGACCCTCACTCCCCCAACCCCCTCTCTCCCAGCCTCCCCCCCATCCGCCGGGAGAGAGGGGGCTTAAAGACCACGTTGTTTTTCTTCTTCAGACTAACCTCTCCCTCTTCTCCCGGCGGACGGGGGGGAGGCTGGGAGAAGAGGGCCGGGGTGATGAGGGCCTACGGCTCGGGAAAGTAATCTGGCAAAGTAGAAGTAATCAGGCAAGGGATACCTCAAGGAATCCATGAAGCCCCTCTTCCTCCCCAGGCTGATCAACGACCCGTTCGGGGATCCGGGGCTGTACGTGGACTTCCTCTTCGAGCGCCGGGCCCTGCTGTTCGATCTCGGCGACCTCTCTCCCCTCTCGGCCCGCCAGCTCCTGCGCGTGGGCCACGCCTTCGTCTCCCACACCCACATGGATCACTTCGCGGGCTTCGACGCCCTGCTGCGGGTGCTCCTTGGCCGGCCGAAGGTCCTCCACCTCTTCGGCCCCCCCGGCTTTGCCGAGCGGGTGGAGCACAAGCTCGCGGCCTACACCTGGAACCTGGTGGCCAACTACGAGAGCGACCTGGTGGTGCGCGCCACGGAGCTGCACCCCGGAGGCCAGACCGTCGCCGCCGAGCTGCGCAGCCGCACCGGCTTCCGCCGTGAGCCTTTCGATCCTCCTCCGCTGCCCTCGGGAGTGCTGCTGGACGAGGAGACGTTCCAGGTGCGGGCGACCTTCCTCGACCACCAGATCCCCTGTCTCGCCTTTGCCCTGGAGGAGAAGTTCCACGTCAACGTCTGGAAGAGCGGTCTCGAAGAGCTGGGGCTCCCCACCGGCCCGTGGCTGCGTCCCCTGAAGTCGGCCGTGGCCCGTGGCGCGCCGGATGAGACACCAGTGACCGTGCGCTGGACCGTGAACGGATCGCTCCGCGAGCGCGAGGTCTCCCTCGGGGAGCTCAAGGACAAGGCGTTGCGGGTCGTTCCAGGTCAGAAGATCGCCTATGTGACCGACGCCGTCTACAGCCCGACGAATGCCGAAGCCATCGTGGAGCTCGCCCAGGGGGCCGACATCCTTTATATAGAGTCCGCCTTCACCCACGAAGAGGAGCGGCGCGCGGCCGAGAAGCACCACCTCACGGCCCGCCAGGCCGGAATGCTCGCCCGTGCGGCCGGGGCCCGGCGGCTGGTCCCCTTCCACTTCTCCCCCAAGCACTCGGGCGAAGGGGACCGCCTGCTGCGCGAGGTGATGGCGGCTTTCGAAGGGCTCGCGAGCTGACTGAGCTGACTACCAACTGCTCGACGAGCCCCCGCCGCCGAAGCTGCCGCCCCCGCCGCCGGAGAACCCGCCACCGCCGCCCCCACCGCTCCATCCTCCTCCCCCGCCCCCAGGGATGAACCAGCCGCCTCCGCCCCGCCGGCCAATGCCGGACGACTTGGGCAGGATCAGCCGCAGGATGGGGAAGGCCACGGCCCACAGCCCGGCGGCGATGAATCCCACGATCGTGCTGAAGAACAGGGTGCCCAGGAAGAAGTAGACTGGCAGCAGGATGAGGTAGAGGAACCAGCTCCGGCTGCGGGCCGCGTTCATGGAGAACGGCAGCAGGACGAACAGGATGAAGAGCAGGAAGCCGAAATCGGGGCCGCCCTTCTTTCCCTGGCCCGTCTGCGCCGCCGGCTCGGGAGCGGGCTGGAACGGCTTGCCCTGGATGGTGCTCAAGATGGCGTCCACTCCGGCCTCGATGCCGCCGGCGAAATCCCCCCGCTTGAAGTAGGGGATGATGACCTCGTCCTGGATGACCTTGGTCTGCAGATCCGTGAGCACGGGCTCGAGGCCGTAGCCCACCTCGATGCGCATCTTGCGGTCGTTCTTGGCCACCAGGAGAAGGACGCCGTTGTCCTTCCCCTTCTCTCCCACGCCCCAGGCGCGGCCCACCTTGTTGGCGTACTCCGCGATGTCCTCGTCGTCCAGACTGTCGATGGTGAGCACGGCCACCTGGTTGGTCGTCTGCTGCTTGAACTGCTCCAGCTTCTCCGCGATCCGCTGCTGCTGCTCGGGGGTGAGCAAGTGGGCCTCGTCCACGACCCAGCCGGAGAAGGTGGGGATGTCCCGAGCGACGGCTGCGAGGGGGCAAAGGACGCAAAGGACAACAAGGACAGGAAGGACGTTCAAGACAAACCACTCCCTCTTCTCCCGGCGGAAGGGGGGGAGGCTGGGAGAAGAGGGCCGGGGTGATGAGGGCTTCGAAGGGCAAGCCGGCGACTTTCTAGATACCCTCCTGGGCAGCGGACGGCTCATTTCACTCCCTCTCCCGCCGCAGCTCGTCGCTCAGCTCGTTGCGGTCGTTGGGCTGGATCTCCACGTGATGCCGGGCCAGCACCTCGCCGCAGGCCCGGATGGCCTCCACCAGGGCGGGCCCCGGCCGGCCGTGCCCGATCTCTCCGGCGAGACGCCGGGTGATGCTCTCCCACTGCCCCTCCTCCACCTTCTGATGGATGCCCGAGTCGGCCAGCAGCACCACCCGCCGCTCGAAGAGGGAGACGAAGAGGAGGATGCCCGTCCGGTTTTCCGTGTGGAAAACCTCCTGCTCCAGGAAGGCCACGCCAGCCCGGCGGCGCACCCGCACCTCCATGACAGGATCGCCCGTCAGCCATCGCCGGAGCGGAGGGACGAACGCCGCGACGAGATAGGCTAGAGCCCCACCGATCGGCGCCGGCAAGGCGATCCAGTACCCCAGGGGAAGGCCCCAGATGGAGCTCCAGCGATAGACGGCGAGAGCGACGAGCGGCGCCAGCAGCGCCCCCAGAGCCGCCCCCTTCCAGGCGGCCGAGGCATACTCATCGCTCTGATCCACCACATAGGGGACGATCTCGCCAGACGTCCGCGCCTCCGCCTCCCGCACAGCGGTCTTGATGGCCTCGCGGTCGGCCTCGCTGAAGAAGCGGTCGGATCCCATGGTCGGTTTGCTCCCCCCGGGGGGAGATCCTATATCAGGATCTCCTCCCTCCATTGCCGCTGGGCTATCCAGGGTAATCCACCTGGTTGCCAGTTGCCATGTCAAGAACTTCCCTATAGGCTTAGTTTTTCCGCCTGAGAGGATTCACGGGGCCTGAAGGCGGCCGGTCGGATTCGACAGAAATCCGGAGCTTCGGCCGTCTACTAGGTAACGAACTAGACACAGAGAGGAGGTCGAGCCGTGAATATCGCTGCCGCACCCCAGATCAGCACTTTTCAAGTCGCCCTGAACGCTCTAGGTTTCAGCGGTGAGCAGAGCCTCGAACAGCTCATCGGAGCCGCTCAGGTCGCCGGCCCTGAGCTGGCGGCCTATCTGGGAGTTCCACTTCAGACGCTGGCAAGCAGGGTGGATTCAGCTCTGCCAGTCGCCAACTCGATCCCCCAGAGCGCTCTCGACAAGATCAGCCATGCAACCTACAGCCTGGGAGTCGCCATTGAGAAGATTCCTCGGCCGGCGGCTGCTCCCGGCCTCACCTTGCCCACTGCCCCGCCTCTGGCCAACGTGAATCTGATCCCGAACATGCCTTCCGTGCGAAACCAGGGAGCTCGTGGCACCTGCGTGGCCCACGCAGCCGTGGCGATCTATGAGCATCAACTGGGAGTCCAGGGCGCCTTTCAGGAGCTCTCCGAGCAGTTCCTCTACTGGAACTGCAAACGCCACGACGGCATCCCGAACGACGAAGGCACCTGGCTTGCCGTCGCGGTTCCTCTCCTCCAGCGTGATGGCTGCTGCCTGGAGCCGACTTGGAAGTACGAAGCGAATCCGATCGCCGGGAACGAGGGACAAGGGCCGCCTCCCGGAGGAGCGCAGTTGGAAGCCCTCACCTTCCGGACGCAGGGCTCCAAGGAGCTTTCCCCGACCTCGGTCGACGACATCAAAAACGAGCTGGCCAGCGGCCGGTGCGTCGCATTCTCCATACCGGTCTTCAATTCGTGGTACCGGAGCCGGTGGGTCGCCTACTCCGGAGACATCACCATGCCGATCCCCGGCGAGATCCGGGTGGGCGGCCATGCAATGTGCATGGTCGGCTATGTGGACCTGCCCAATCCAGGTCTGGGAGGAGGACGATTCATCATCCGCAACAGTTGGGGCACGGACTGGGGCACCAACTCGTCCTCTGGCGCCGGTTATGGAACGATCCCCTACGCCTACATTGCAAAGCTGGGAGCGGAGGCTTATTCTATCGGTTGAAGGAATGGAGCCATGAGCCGCGATCCCTTTGACCAACTTCCGCTGACCGCCGAAGAGAGGAAGAAGATCGCGGCTCTCGGGGTGCCGAACGAGGTGGCCCTGCTGGAGATGATCCAGGCCGCTCCCGGGAGCTTCGAGACCTGGTTTGGCAGAGATCGGGCCTGGGAGCTCACGGCTTTGCTGGAGAGATCCGCCTCTCCACAGGAGCGGGTCCCCTTGGAAACCTCCCTGCCGCGGTTTCCGTCCTTCGGGGCGATCCTCGACCGGAAGAGCCCAGGGCTTCGGGCACCTGACTACGACCTCGCCACCCGGGATCGCCTCTTCGAGCAGCTCCAGCGCCTACGGCAGAAGGGCGATTCTTCTCCGGAAACGAAACGGCAGATTGCGCAGTTGGAACAGAGCCTGAACGCCCTGCTCGAAAAAGCCTAATCCTGGGGGATCGGCGCCGACCGTTCCCGCTTGCGTCCGGAGCGGCGCCGTTTCTCCTCCCGCCGCCTCGCCTTTGCTGCTCGGGAGGGCCGGGTCTTCTTGCGGGGTGTCTCCTCCCGCAACGCCTCCCCCACCAGCTCCACGAAGCGCTCCACGGCCGCGTCCCGGTTCGCCATCTGGCTGCGGTGCCGCTGGGAGGTGACGTGGAGCACGCCCTCCTTGGTGATGCGCGTCGCCAGCCGTTCCCGCAGCCGGGCCCGCTGCTCCTCGGAGAGGCTCGGCGATCCCGCGAGGTCGAAGCGCAGCGTCACCCGCGTCTCCAGCTTGTTGACGTTCTGCCCCCCGGGACCGCCGCTGCGCGAGGTGGCGAAGGCGACCTCCTTGTCGGGGATGGCGAGGTCTGGGGTGATCTGGATCATGGTGGGGTCTACGATATCGTAAGAAGAGAGACGCCCCAGACCCGATACGATGCCGATGCGGATACCATGGGGACGGCGGGGCGTCTCTTCTTCGGAGGGTACGCCGCCGGATTTCGGGTATGTAGGACTGATCTAGGGATGAGAGGCAGGCATGACTCCTGAAAGCAGGATCCTACCCAGACCCACAGGAGCTTCAACATGCATCGCTTCCGACTCTTTGGTTTCTTCGTCCTCGCTTCCCTCCTCCTGATCCCAGCCGCCACACGCGCCGGCAGCATCCTCCCCGATCCTCTCCCTGCGAAGGGGATCTTCACCGTCGCGGGCACGGTGCCCGGGGTCACTCTCGAACCGGTGGCCACCGGTCTCGATTCGGTGACGTACATCACCCATGCGGGCGACGATCGTCTGTTCATCGTCTTGCGGGCAGGACGCATCGTCATCCTCTCGGGCGGGGCCGTGCGCTCCCAGCCGTTCCTCGACGTCCACGACCTCACCACGGTCGACAGTGAGCGCGGCCTGCTCTCCGTGGCGTTCCATCCCCGCTACGCCGAGAACGGCTTCTTCTTCGTCAACTACACCAACGTCCGCGGCGACACCGTGATCGCCCGCTATCAGGTCTCGGCGGACCCGAACCGCGCCGATCCGGCGAGCGCCCGCACTCTCCTCACCATCACGCAGCCGTTCGCCAACCACAACGGCGGCCAGCTCCAGTTCGGCCCCGACGGCTACCTCTACATCGGCATGGGCGACGGCGGCGCGGCCTGCGATCCTTCCTGCCGGGCCCAGAACGGCGGCGAGCTCTCTGGGCAAGATGCTGCGCATCGACGTCGATCAGAACGTCTCGACGCCCCCGTTCTACGGCATCCCGCCGGACAACCCGTTCCGCGGCCCGGGCGATCCCGCCGACGAGATCTGGGCCATGGGCGTGCGCAATCCCTGGCGCTTCTCCTTCGACCGCGCCACGGGCGACCTGTGGATCGGCGACGTGGGCCAGGGCGCGGCGCGAGGAGATCGACTTCCAGCCCGCTTCAAGCCGCGGCGGCGAGAACTATGGCTGGAAGGTGATGGAGGGGACGCTCTGCTCCTCCACCGACGCCTGCCCGGCCTCGACGCCCAAGTGCGACTCGACGGCCTACACCGATCCCGTCCTCGAGTTCGACCACAGCCTCTACTGCTCCGTCACCGGCGGCTACGTCTACCGCGGCACCCGGCTTCCGCAGCTCCAGGGGACGTACTTCTTCGGCGACTTCTGCGCGGGCACGATCTGGGCCGCGTCCCGCCAGGGCAACGGCTTCACCGTCCGCGCCCTGGCCAGCACGGTCAGCAACCTCACCACCTTTGGCGAGGACAAGGACGGCGAGCTCTACGCCGGCTCGCTCTCCGGCAGCATCTTCCGTCTGAGCGGCAACGGGTCCGGCCCCGGCCCCGGTACGGCGGACACCGTGGGGCTCTACGATCCGCAACCCTCCCTCTTCCAGCTCAAGACGGCCAATCGAAACGGCGCCGCCCAGAAGCTCGTCCGCTTCGGCCCCCGCCGCAGCAAGTGGCTCCCCCTGGCCGGGGATTGGAATGGCGACGGCAAGAGCACGCCCGGGCTCTACGATCCCGCAACCTCTACCTTCCGCCTCAAGAATTCGCTCCAGGGGGGCAACGCCGACGTCGTCCTCACCGTGAACGCGCCCTCCGACCACGTCCTCCCCCTGGCCGGCGACTGGAACGGCGACGGCAAGGACACGGTCGGCCTCTACGACGTCACGACCGGCACCTTCCATCTCAAGAATTCCCTCACCGGCTCAGGGTTCGACCTCACCCTCCAGCTCGGCCAGCCGGGCCAGAATCCTATCCCCATCTCCGGCGACTGGGACGGCAACGGCGCCGACGGCGTCGGCCTCTACGATCCCGACGATTCGATTTTCACCCTCACCAATTCGTTCAACGGCGGTGGCCCGGACCTCCAGTTCCAGTTCGGTCCCTCCAGGAAGGGAGCCCTCCCCGTGGCCGGGGACTGGAACGGCGACGGCAGCGACAGCGTCGGCGTCTACGATCCGATCGCCGGCACCTTCCTGCTGCGCAACGCCCTCTCGGCCGGGAGGGCCGAGATCTCGTTCCGCTTCGGGCCGAAGCGGAATGCGTGGAAGCCGATCGCGGGAGTGTGGTAAAGCTTCGCCATGCACCGCCAACGATCCTTGGGGCTTTGCGCCCTCGCTGTCCTCTTCCTGATCCCACTCGCCCTCACGGCCGGCGTCCTCCCCGACCCCCTTCCCGCCAAGGGGGTCTTCACCACCTCGGGCACGGTGCCGGGGGTGAGCCTCGAGCCCGTGGCGACCGGCCTCGCTTCGGTGACGTACATCACTCACGCGGGCGACGACCGCCTGTTCCTCGTCCTGCGGACCGGCCGCATCGTCATCCTGTCGGGTGGCGCCGTGAGCTCCCAGCCGTTCCTCGACATTCACACCCTCACCTCTGTGGACGTCGAGCGCGGCCTGCTCTCCATGGCGTTTCACCCCCGCTACGCCGAGAACGGCTTCTTCTTCATCGCCTACACCAACGTCCGCGGCGACGTCGTGATCGCCCGCTATCAGGTCTCTTCAGACCCCAACCGTGCCGATCCGGCGAGCGTCCACGTCCTCCTGGCCCTTCCGCATCCGCTCCCGATGCACAACGGCGGTCAGCTCCAGTTCGGCCCGGACGGCTACCTCTACGTCGGCCTGGGCGATGGCGGCGGCTCCTTCGATCCCGACTGCCGGTCCCAGAACGGCGGCGAGCTGGTGGGCAAGATCCTGCGCCTCGACGTGGATCAGAACGTCTCGACGCCCCCGTTCTACGGCATTCCCCCGGACAACCCGTTCCGCGGTCCGGGCGATCCCGCCGACGAGGTCTGGGCCATGGGGCTACGAAACCCTTGGCGCTTCTCCTTCGACCGTGAGACGGGCGACCTGTGGATCGGCGACGTGGGCCAGGGCCGGCGCGAGGAGGTCGACTTCCAGCCCGCTTCGAGCCGCGGCGGCGAGAACTACGGCTGGAAGGTGATGGAGGGGACCGTCTGCTCGACCACCGGCTCCTGCCCGGCCTCGACGCCGCCGTGCAACTCGACGGCCTACACCGATCCCGTCCTGGAATTCGATCACGTCAACTACTGCGCCGTCACCGGCGGCTACGTCTACCGCGGCACCCGCCTTCCCCAGCTTCAGGGGGCCTATCTCTTCGGCGACTTCTGCACCGGCACGATCTGGGCCGCCTCCCGCCAGGGCACGGGTTTCACCGTCCGCAGCCTGACCGGCGAGGTCCCCAGAGTCACCACCTTCGGCCAGGACAAGGACGGCGAGCTCTACGTCGCCGCGCTCTCCGGCAGCGTCTTCCGCCTGGTCGAGGCCACGGCCCCTCCCACCGCCATGGACACCGTGGGGCTCTACGATCCCCAGCCCTCCACCTTCCAGCTCAAGACCGTCAACCGCACCGGCGGCAACATGAAGTTCCTCCGCTTCGGCCCCCGCCGCAGCAAGTGGCTCCCCCTGGGTGGGGATTGGAACGGCGACGGCAAGAGCACGGTCGGGTTCTACGACCCCGCCACCTCGACCTTCCGTCTCAAGAATTCGCTTCAGGGAGACACCGTCGACATCGGCCTCGTCGTGAACGCGCCCTCCAATCGCGTCCTCCCCGTGGCCGGCGACTGGGACGGCGACGGCAAGGACACCGTCGGCCTCTACGACGTCACGACCGGCACCTTCCATCTCAAGAATTCCCTCACCGGCTCAGGGTTCGACCTCACCTTCCAGCTCGGCCCACCGGGCAAGAACCTGATCCCCGTGGCCGGGGATTGGGACGGCAACGGCACCGACGGCGTCGGCCTCTACGATCCCGACAGCTCGACCTTCGCCCTGACCAACTCCTTCACCGGCGGTGGCCCCGACCTGCAATTCCAGTTCGGTCCTCCCAAGAAGGACGCCCTCCCCGTGGCCGGGGACTGGAACGGCGACGGCAAGGACAGCATCGGCGTCTACGATGCAGCCGCCGGCGTCTTCCTCCTGAGGAACGCCCTCTCGACCGGAAGCCCCGAGATCCAGTTCCGCTTCGGCCCCAAGAAGAACGCCTGGAAGCCGATCGCCGGAGTGTGGTAAGGAGATCCGATGAACCCGATCCTCTGCTGTGCGCTCCTGCTCGCCGTCACCCCGGCGCCCAAGACCTACGACGTCATCCTCCGGGGCGGCACCATCTACGACGGCTCCGGTCAGAAGCCGATCGTGGGCGACGTGGCCATCGACGGTGATCACATTGCCGCCGTGGGCTCGCTCGGCAACGCCAAGGGCAAGACGGAGATCGACGCCAAAGGGCTCGCCGTCTCCCCCGGCTTCGTCAACATGCTGAGCTGGGCCACCGAATCGCTGCTCGTGGATGGCCGCGCCCAGAGCGACCTGCGGCAGGGAGTCACCCTGGAGGTCATGGGCGAGGGCGGCTCCATGGGGCCGCTCAACGACGCCATGAAGAAAGAGGCCGTCGAGCAGCAGGGGGACATCAAATATCCCATCACCTGGACCACCCTCGGCGAATATCTCGATCAGCTCGTGGCCAGGGGGATCGCCCCCAACGTGGCCTCCTTCGTCGGCGCCACCACCGTGCGCATCCACGAGGTGGGCTACGCCGACCGGCCGCCCACTGCCGAAGAGCTCGCCCGCATGCGCAAGCTCGTGGACCAGGCCATGGAGGAAGGGGCCCTGGGCGTGGGCTCGTCCCTCATCTACGCTCCCGCCTTCTATGCCAAGACCGACGAGCTCGTGGCCCTCTGCGAGGAAGCCGCGAAGTACGACGGCATGTACATCTCCCACATGCGCAGCGAAGGCAACCGCCTGCTCGAAGCCATGGACGAATTGATCGACATCTCGCGCCGGGCGAAGCTGCCGGCCGAGATCTATCACTTCAAAGCCGCGGGCAAACCCAACTGGGGCAAGCTCGACGCCGCCATCAAAAAAGTCGAGGACGCCCGCGCCTCCGGCCTCAAGATCACCGCCGACATGTACACCTACACCGCCGGCGCCACCGGCCTCGACGCCTCCATGCCCCCCTGGGTGCAGGAAGGCGGCCTCGAAGCCTGGATCGCCCACATGAAGGACCCGGCCATCCGCGAGAAGGTGAAGAAGGAGATGAGCACCCCCACCGATGCCTGGGAGAACTTCTTCCTCGCCGCGGGTCCGGACAAGATCCTCCTCGTCGCTTTCAAGAACGACAAGCTCAAGCCGCTCACCGGCAAGACCCTGGCCGAGGTCGCGGCGATGCGCGGCAAGTCCCCCGAAGACACGGCCATGGACCTGGTGATCGAGGACGACAGCCGGGTGGGCACGGTCTACTTCCTGATGTCCGAGGACAACGTCCGCCGCGAGGTGGCCCTGCCCTGGCTGAGCTTCGGCTCGGACGCCGAGGCCCCGGCCCCCGAAGGCGTGTTCCTCAAATCCAATCCCCACCCGCGCGCCTACGGCAACTTCGCCCGCGTGCTCGGCAAATACGTGCGCGACGAGAAGGTGATCCCGCTGGAAGAAGCCATCCGCAAGCTGACCTCGCTCCCCGCCGGCAACCTCAGGATCCGCGACCGCGGCCTGCTGAAGCCCGGCTACTTCGCCGACGTCGTGCGTCTTCGATCCCGCCAAGATCCAGGACCACGCCACCTTCGACAAGCCGCACCAGTACTCGACCGGCGTCAAGCACGTCTTCGTCAACGGCGTCCAGGTGCTCGAAAGACGGCGAGCCCACCGGAGCCAAAGCCGGCCGCGTCGTGCGGGGGGCCGGGGTGGAAGGGGACGGGGAAGTAGAGTCGAGAACCGGCGGCCCGGCGAAGCTGCCGGGCCGCCGTGAGAACTATGCAGGGCGGGATGGATTCTCAGTAATAGCAGGGTTGGGCGCAGTGCGCTGCCTCGTTCGCCTCCGGGTGGCACTCGGGATCGGGAGCATCGCTGCAAGCGTAGATGTCTCGCTGCACTGCCAGCTTCTGCAACGCCTGCCTCTCCATGTGCGCTCTCGCCCACTCGGGAGTCCAGCCGGCCTGGAAGTTGCCGCTCGTCTTGGGCAGATAGGTGTCCGGGATCTGATCGCTGTCGGTGTCCACCAGCAGGCTGGTCTGGCGCGAGAAGGACTGCTTCGGCTCGACCACGCCCCAGGTGGCATTGGGGGCCGGCGAGAGAGAGAAGCTGCGAACGAGCTCCCGCTGCAGGGACGCAGCGCCGTTGGTCGCCAGGAACGAGATCTTGAAGCGGACCTGGATCGGCGCCTCGAAGCGGCCTGAGCTCTCGTCCTCCCGGATGATCCTCATCTTGGTAGTTGGCTGCGTGCCATTGAGGGAGACCCGGATGTTGAAGTCGCCGCACGTCGTCTTGATCGGAGCCACGCTCTCCAACTGCAGGGCCCGGAGCTGAACCCGGGTCACCGCCACGCCTCTCCCGTCGAAGGTGGCATCGTCCAGCCGCTGGACGATGGTGTCCACGCCGCCGAGCTCGCCGGGGGTTCCCGTCGCGAGCGGACGGCCCTGAAGGACGACCCGGCCCGTGAAAGCGGCCGATTTGTTGCAGAAGAAGCCCTTCGGAATCGGATTCTTGGCGAAGTCGACGAATGACGTGCCATCCGCAGGGGTGCGCCACACGTCGATTCCATTCTGGATCGTGCGCACGGTCCCGGCGAAAGCCGGCAGGGCAACGAGGATCGCGAGAGTCAAAGCACAGACGATTGTTCTTTTCATAAGATCTCCGGTTTGGGTTTTCCGTTTGGTGATCTCTCTCGTCTCTCACGCAAGGTCAGGCGACCCGGCGAAGCTACCGGGCCGCCGTGAGAGCCATGAAGGGCGGGCCTACTGTGCGAGCATGCAAGCCTCGGCGCAGTGAATCCCCTGGGCTTCGGGGTGGCATTCGGGCTCGGCAGACGTCGCTGCAGGCGTACATTTTATCACCCAGCATCTTTTGCATCCCGAGGCTCTGCATCTCCCTCTCGAAGGCGGGAGTCCAGCCAGGCTGGAAGTTGCCGCTCGTCTTGGGCAGATAGGTGTCGGGAACCTGGTCGCCGTCCGTGTCCACCGCCAGGGTGTTGGCGCGGGTGGCAAACCGCTTCGTCTCGGGCGCGCCCCAAGTGGCGTTGGGGGCGGGAGCGAGGGTGAAGCTGCGAACGAGATCCAGACGCTGCGTCGGAGCGCCCTTGGTGGGGAAGAAGCTGACCCGGTAGCGGACCTGGATCGGCGCCTCGAAACGGCCGCCGTTCTCAGTCTCCCGGATGATCTTCATCTGGGTGATCGGCTGCGGGCCACTGAGCGAAACCTGGACGTGGAAGTCGCCGCAAGCCGTCTTGACCGGTGTCATGCTCTCCAACTGCAGGGCCCGGAGCTGGATGCGGGTCGTGGCCACGCCGCTCCCGTCGAAGGCGGCATCGTCCAGCCGTTGGACGATGGTGTCCGCGCCGCCGAGCTCACCGGGAGTCCCAGTCGTGAGAGGACGGCCCTGGAGGAAGATCCGACCCGTGAAAGCGGCCGACTTGTTGCAGAAGAAGCCCTTCGGAATCGGGTTCTTGGAGAAGTCGACGTACGACGTGCCGTCCGCTGGGGTGTGCCATACGTCGATGCCGTTCTGGATCGTGCGCACCGTCCCGGCGAAAGCCGGCAGGGCAACGAGGATCGCGAGAGTCAAAGCGCAGACGATTGTTCTTTTCATGGAACCTCCCGGTTTGTTTTCCGTTGAACGAGATTTCTCTTCTCCGGCACAGGAGGGCTCTTCGGGCCGGCGGCGGGCCACGAGGCAAGGCAGACGTCATGGGCACACGACGACCCAACATGGATGTCTCCAGCAATTGCTGTCCTACACTCCCTGGTACAGCACGGGAGCAAAGCGTGACATTCCTGTGACAGCGATGGCGGACCGAGGTGGGAGGGAGTGGCAGGGTGAGACGGGCGGCGGCCCGGCGAAGCTCCCGGGCCGCCAGTGGCGCACTGCTAATTGAGTCCGGAGGAGCCCAACTCCGTAACCGTCATGTAGCAAGGCGGGCAGGGCTGGGCGCAATGCTGGGCCTGCTCGGCCTCAGGATGGCACTGGGGATCAGTACCCGGAGCGGCGCACTGGTAGGAGCCGTAACCCGTGTAGCTGAGAGTTCCGCTGCAGGTCTCAACCGGAGCCGGAGTCAACTCTCCACCCCCGGTCTCGGCCCGAGCAATCTTCTCGCGGGCTTGCCGCTCCCGAGCTGCCCGCAGCCACTCCTCGCTCAGGCCAGGGAAGAAGTTGCCGCTCGACTTGGGCAGATAGGTGTCCGGAATCTGGTCGTTGTCGGTGTCCACCAGCACGCTGGCCTGGCGCGAGAAATTCCGCTTCGGCACCACCGCACCCCAGGTGGCATTGCTGGCCGGATCGAGCGTGAAGCTGCGAACCAGCTCCAGACGCTGCGCCGAAGTCCCCTTGGTGGAGAAGAAATTCACCCGGAAGCGGACCTGGATCGGCGCCTCGAAGCGGCCCATGTTGTCGCTCTCCTTGACGATCCTCATCTTGCTGGTCGGCTGCGGGCCGCTCAAAGAGACCCGGGCCGTGAAATCACCACAGGCCGTCTTGACGGGCGACACGCTCTCCAACTGCAGGGCGCGGAGCTGGACGCGGGTCGTGGCCACGCCATTGCCATCGAAATCGGCATCGTCCAGCCGCTGCACGATAGTGTCCGCGCCGCCGAGCTCGCCGGGAGTCCCGGTCGTGAGCGGACGGCCCTGGAGCACGATGCGGCCCGTGAAGGACCCCGACTTGGAGCAGAAGAAGCCCTTCGGAATGGGGTTCTTGGCAAAGTCGACGAACGTCGTGCCATCCCCAGGGGTGCGCCATACGTCGATCCCGTTCTGGATCGTACGCACACCTGCGGCCACGGCCGGCAGGGCAACGAAAATCGCGAGAGTCAAAGCACAGACGATTGCTCGCTTCATAACACCTCCGGTTTCCAGTCGTTTGGACGGACCTGTCCTATAAGTTTCTGGTACAGCCCGAGAGGCAAAGTGGGACATCTTCCGTGTGACAGTCCTGAGGGGGGTGGCCTCAAGGCAGGTCTGGAGCGGTCGCCAGATCGCCGAGGACCAGGAAGTCGTAGCCCACACCGGCATAGCCGGTAGCGTCCGTGGCCACGGACCGTATGTACCTCTTGTGGCAGGTCATGAGAGCCTCCTTCAGGCTTGAATCCCCGGGAAGGTAGAGCACGGTGTCGGTGCCGACGGTCTTCTCGCGATTGGCATAGCTGCCCAGGAACACCGGCTTCCCCTTCCAGAAGAACAGCTTGCCGGGCGCCCATGCGCCGTTGGTGAGAAACCAGTGCTCCGACGCCTCGCCGACGTTCATTCCCTTGACAGCGCCAGGCGCATCCCTGGTGGGCAGATGCTCGAACAGGCGCGAGTCGCTCGGCCTCCAGACACCCTGGTCGTCCACCTGCCACGTCGTCCGGTCCCAAGAATTCCAGGCGAGGAGGCTGCCGTCCGCATTGCGATCGAGACGAATGCTGGCGTAGGCCTCGGGTAACGTCTCAGGCTCGTCCTTGGCCTGTTTCGGCACCGGGAACGCCGTGCCCAGAACCTTGCCCGAGCGATCGATCCGCCAGACGCCCATCTCCGCGCTGGTCGGCTGGGCGTAGAGAGCGTCGCGGGCCACCAACAGACCCCAGAGGCCTCCTGCCCCCTCCACCTTCTGCAGCTTCACCGTCTTCATCTGCCCGTCAGGATTGACCACGAAGAGCATGGGCCTGCTGGTGGACGCCACCCATACCGATTCATCCAGCGGATCGAGGTCGAGCTTCGACCACTCGATGCCAGACGGTGCCAAGTGGATCTTCACCTCCACGTGCTCACCGCTGCGGCCGAGTTGCAACAAGCGATCGGGGAAGAGCACCCAGACGCTGTCGCGCGTCAGGGCGACATCCTGGGGTTGCTCCCCCGTCGGCAACCCCAGTTTGTCGAAGGTCACGTACCGGGCTCCCTCGGCACAGAGGAGGTCGATCATCCGCGGCGTTTCGGCCTTCGGAGCCGTGGGAGGCGCGGCGGGCGGTGCCGAGGCACACGCGGCGAAGGAGAGACCGAGGAGCAGGATGGCGAGGGATCGCAGCGACATGGAGACCTCCCTGGGGTGAATTGGATCGTTGTCATTGAGATTTTACCGTATCGAGGAGCCATCGTTCCAGACGGGCCGGTGCTGATCGATCATCACCGACGGCATGTGCGACGTCCTCCGCATCCGCCGCGAGCACGCCTTCCTGATCCCCGCCGGCAACGGCCTCCCCTTCCCGCCCAGGAGGCCGGTGTTCCGGGTGCGGTAGGGTATACTTTCTCGCCTACTGAATCGGAGGAGAGGAGCGATGAGAGACCGCCCTGGATCGAGGACCGCCCTGCCTGCGCTGTGCCTGACGATCGCCGTCCTCGCCGTGGGTTGCGCGTCCACGCCTCCTCCCGTGGAGCGGCGGCCGGCCCCTCCTCCTGCGGGTCTCCAGGCCTGGGTGGCGCTCTCCGCGGAAGGGGCCTTGGCGCGGGCGATCGTCACCGATCCTCAAGGGACGTGCCCGGAGATCGAGGTGAGCGACGGCGGTCCTCCCCGTCCCCTCCCCATGCTGGTGCGTTCGGCCCGCGAGGCGGACTTCAAGATCCTCGTCTGCGAGGCGGCCCTGCCGCGCGACGTCAGGAGCGCGATGATCGACGGCACGCCTCTGCCTCTGCTCCACCCACAGGTCCACAAGATCGCCGTGATCGGCGATACCGGCTGCCGCATCAAGTGCAGCGGCCTGTCGTGCACGGTGCAGGCCTGCAACGATCCCAAGGAATGGCCGTTCGCCCAGGTGGCGGCGAGAGTGGCAAAGGAGGGGCCGGACGTAGTGGTGCACGTGGGGGACTACCACTACCGCGAGGCGCCGTGTCCGGCGGATCAGCAGGCGAAGTGCGGCGGCAGCCCGCACGGCGACAACTGGCCGGCCTGGCAGGCCGATTTCTTCGCGCCGGCGGCTCCCCTCCTCCGCGCCGCGCCCTGGGTCTTCGTGCGCGGCAATCACGAAGACTGCGGTCGCGCCGGCTGGGGCTGGTTCCGCCTCCTCGATCCCGGGCCGCTCCCCGCCTCCTGCAACGAGGACCCCGCGCCGTATGCGGTGGAGGTCCCCGGCCTGCAATTCCTGGTGCTCAACACCTCCGGGGCCGATGCCGAGCCCGCCGGCTTCTATACCCAGGCCTATCAGGAGCTCAACGACCTCGCCGCGGGAAACCCCGGCCCCTCGTGGCTCCTCTCCCATCACCCCCTCTGGGCATTCCTGGAATCCAGCGGCAAGCTCGTTCCCGTGACCGCAGATCTGCAAACCGATTCCAAGAACACGTTGGATGCGAACGTGAAGCTCGTGCTGGCGGGGCACATCCACCTCTTCGAGGCCCTGGGCTTCAAGGAGGATGTCCCGCGCTCGCCCAGCGTGGTGGCGGGGATGAGCGGCACCAAGCTCGATCCGCCCATCACCAAGCCGCTCGTGGGCCAGACCCTCGCCGGCGCCACCGTGAGCCAGGCGAGCACCACCGACAAGTTCGCCTACGCCCTCTTCGAAGCGAAGGATTCAGGCTGGCGCATGACGGTGCACGACGTCGAAGGCAAGCGGTGTTGGCGTGCGAGTTCGCTGGGGCTGCGGTGGACTGCAAGTAAGGGTGACGCCCACCAACCTCGTGGACGGAGCGGGTCCGCCGCCCCGGGCCCTCACTCCCCCAGCCCCTCTCTCCCAGCCTCCCGCCCACCGGCCGGGAGAGAGGGGAGCAGTTAGTCCTGCAAAAGCAAGAAGCGCCGTCTCTTTTTCTTCGACAAACCTCTCCCTCTTCTCCCGGCGGACGGGAGGGAGGCTGGGAGAAGAGGGCCGGGGTGATGAGGGCACCGGCGGCGGCACAGCCCATTCGGTTCTCGCCGAATTGGGCAGCGGCTCCTACCACCGGATCTCGATCGACTGCACCAGCACGGCTGTACACTGAGCCCATGGCGAAGAAGAAGCGTCCACGACAGTCCAAGCCGTCCCGTATCCGCCGCTTCTTCGCGGTGCTCGGTCCCGGTGTGATCACCGGCGCGGCCGACGACGATCCCTCGGGCATTGCCACCTACTCCATTGCCGGCGCACGGTTCGGCAATCTTTTCCTGTGGACGGCGATCTTCACCTGGCCGCTCATGGCCACCGTGCAGATGATGTGCGCGCGCATCGGCATGGTCACGGGCAAGGGGCTGGCCGGCGTGCTGCGCGACCGTTTCCCGCGGCCGGTGCTGATCGTCGTCTGCCTGGCCCTGCTGGTGGCCAACACCCTCAACATCGGCGCCGACCTCGCGGGCATGGCCGACGCCGCCGAGATGCTGACCGGCCTCGACTCGCATTATTTCGTGATCGCCTTCGGACTGGCCGTGGCGGCGGCCACCATCTGGCTGCGCTATCACCAGTTCGCCGCCATCCTCAAGTGGCTGTCGCTGTCGCTGGTCGCCTACGTGGTCACGGCGCTGCTGCTGCGTCCCCACTGGCTCCCCGTGCTCCATGCCACCTTCGTCCCCCGGCTGCCCGAGACGCCCGACGGCTGGTCCATGCTGGTCGCCATCCTGGGCACCACGATCAGCCCCTATCTCTTCTTCTGGCAGACTTCGCAGGAAGTGGAAGAGGAGAAGGCCCTGGGCCGGCTGATGCTCATCCGCCGCGAGGGGGCCACCCGGCAGGAGCTCTTCGATCGCGCGCTCGACGTGGGGACCGGAACGTTTTTTTCCACTCAGGTGATGTTCTTCATCGTCCTCACCGCGGCGTTGACGCTCCATGCCCACGGCCAGACCCACATCGAGACCTCGCGCCAAGCCGCCGAGGCCCTGCGTCCGGTAGCCGGCCGGCTGGCCTCGCTGCTCTACACGGTGGGGATCTTCGGCGTCGGCTTCCTTGCCATCCCCACTCTTTCGGGCTCGGCGGCCTATGCCTTTGCCGAGACCTTCCACTGGCGCGAGGGATTGGATCAGAAGCTCAAGCGAGCGCGGGGTTTTTATTCGATCGTGATCATTTCGACGGCGCTGGGGATCGGGCTCGACTTCCTCAACGTCAACGCCATCCGGCTCCTCTACCTCTCCGCCCTGCTCAATGGCCTCCTGGCGCCGTTCCTGCTGGTGGCCATCCTCATCCTCGCCTCGGACGCCAAGATCATGCGTAAGCAGCCGAGCTCGTGGCTCGCCAGGATCGTGGTCGGCCTGACCGCGCTCCTGATGTTCGCCGCGGCGGTGGGGATGTTCGTGTTATGAGACCGGTTGTCCTCCTTCTGCTCCTCCAGGGATTTTTCGCGGGCAGCCGGCAGCTTCCGGCGGCGGCCGTTCCCGAGCCCGTCCGGCTGGCGCCGGGAGCAGCGCTCGAGCGCGAGCTGGCGGCCTCGGAGGTCCACCTCTACCGTCTCCAGCCCTCCCCCGGGCATCCCCTGCTGGTCACCGTGGAGCAGCGGGGGGCCGACGTCGTGCTCGCCCTGCTCGGCGCGGATGGCGAGACGCGGCTCGCCGTCGACAGCCCTCTGGGGCGGGAGGGTCCGGAGGTCCTCCTGATCGCCGCCGGTACGGACGCCGGTACGGAGGCGACGGAGAGCCGGCTGGAGGTCAAACTGGCGTCCGGCGGCGCTGCCGGACGCTACGCGATTCGTGTCGAGGAGCCGCCGGACGCCACCGCCGCCGACCGGCAGAGGCTGGAGGCCCAATCGCTGCTCACTCGCGCGGGAGCTCTCTATCTGCAAGGCACGGCGGAGAGCCGGCGCGGGGCCTGCGATAAGTATCTCGAAGCCGCCGCTCTCTGGCGGCAGTCGGGCGACGCGGCGGGCGAAGCCCGGGCCGTGCTCGCCGCGGCCATCCTGCGCTATGCCCTGGGGGAGCCCCGGCAGGCGCTGCCGCTGTTCGAGCAGGCGCTGGCGCTCTGGCGCAGCCTGGGGGATGCGGGCCGTCAGGCGGACTGTCTCACCGGCATCGGGTTGGCCCATCGCCTCCTGGGCGAGCCGGACGCGGCTCTGGCCTCTCTCGAGAGCGCTCTCACCCTGCTCGAGGCCCATCCCGATCCGGTGCGGCAGTCCCAGGCGCTCAACAACGTCTGTCTCGTCTATCAATCGCGCGGGGAGCTGCGGCGGGCCCTCCCCTGCTACGAGCGGGCCTTGCAGCTCTTCCGCGACGCCGGGCTTCCGGGCCGCGTGGCCATCGCCCTCAACAACCTCGGCTCTCTGGAGCAGATGCTGGGCGAGCCGGACGCGGCGCTTCGCCGCTACACCGAGGCCTTGGCGCTCGCGCGTTCGATCGGCAGCCGGCCCGGCGAGGCGCGGGTGCTCACCGGGCTGGGAGCGGTCCACACCTCGCTCGGCGAGCTCGAGCAGGCCGAGGCGCGATATCAGGAGGCGCTGCCCGTCTTCCGCCAGACCGGCGACCGGGCAGGTGAGGCCGCCACCCTGGAGAGCCTCGGCACGCTCTACGATCAGCTCGGCGAGCCCGAGCGCGCCGGCGCCTATCTGGAGCAGGCCCTGGCCGTGGCCCGGGCGCAGGGAGACCGCCGGGGCGAGGCTTTGATCGTCAACAAGCTCGGGCTCGTCCGCGCCCGGCTGGGTGAGACGAGCCGCGCGCTGGAGCTCCACGAGCAGGCCCTGAAGCTCTCCCAGGCGGCCGGGGACCGGCTGGGGGAAGGCACGGCGCTGCTGAGCCAGGGCCGGACGCTCGCCGCCGTCCGGCCCGGCGAGGCCCGAGCGGCCCTCAACCGGGCCGCGGAGGTGCTCGGCGGCCTCGGCGACCGGCAGGGGCGGGCCCGGGCCCTGTGTGCTCTGGGCGACCTGGAGATCCGCCAGGGCCAGCCCGCCGCGGCCCTGGCGCCGCTCGACGCCTCCCTGACCCTCTTTCGCGAGATCCGCAACCGCGGCGGCGAGGCGGAGGCGCTCACCAACCTGGCGCTCGCCGCGCGCGCGCTCGGACGCCTGAGCGAGGCTCGCGACCGTAGCGAGGAAGCCCTGGGCCTCATCGAGTCCCTGCGCACCACCATCGTCAATCCCGACCTGCGCGCCTCGTTCCTGGCCACCCGCCGGCAAGCCTGGGAGCTGAGCCTGGAGGTGCGCATGGAGCTCGCCCGCAGCGAGCCCGGCCGGGGCCATGAGGAAGCGGCCTTCGAGCTGAGCGAACGCTCCCGGGCGCGCGCCCTGCTCGACCTTCTCGAGGAGGCCCGCGCCGACCTCCGCTCGGACGTCGACCCGGCGCTCCAGGAGCGCGAAAGATCGCTCGCAGCGGCGCCTCGACGCCAAGCTGGCGCTCCAGACCGAGAGCCACGGCGGCCAGCCCGCGGCCGAGCGCCGCGAAGCCGAGCGCGAGATCCAGGAGCTCCTGGGCGAGCTCGACCACGTCCAGGCCGAGATCCGCCAGGCCAGCCCGCGCTACACGGCCCTCATCCGCCCTCATCTCCTGCGCCCGGCCGAGGTCGAGGCGCTCCTCGACTCCGGCACCCTACTGCTCGAATACTCCCTGGGAGAGCGCCGCAGCTTCGTCTGGGCCGTGGACTCCCGGTCCCTGGCCGGCTTCGCGCTGCCACCGCGGGACGAGATCGAAGCCGCCGTGCGCGCCGCCGGCGACCGGCTCCGCAATCCCAACCCGCAGCCGGGCGACGATCTCCGCCCGTCCCTGACGGCCCTCTCCCGGATGCTGCTCGGTCCGGTGGCGGACCGCCTCGCCGGCAAGCAGCGGCTGGTGGTGGTCGCCGACGGCGCCCTTCACTACCTGCCCTTCGCGGCCCTGACCGAGCCCGGCGGCAGCTCCTTCCTCATCCTCCGGCACGAGATCGTATCCCTCCCCTCGGCCTCGGTGCTGCCGCTGCTGCGCAGCTCCCGGCAGAGCCCTGCCCGGGCGACCGCGGGAATCGCCATCCTGGCCGATCCCGTCTTCGACGTCCACGATCCGCGGGTGGCCCGCCTCGCCCCGCCGGCCGGAGGGCAGCCGGAAGCGAGTCGATCGGCCGCGGGAGCCTCCGTCCTCAGCCGTCTGCCCTCGACGCGCAGCGAAGCGGACGCCATCGCGGCCCTCGGCGCTCCCGGGCAGGTCGTCGAGCTGCTGGGCTTCGAGGCCAGCCGCGCCAACGTGCTTTCCGGCCGGCTCGCCCCCTACCGTATCGTCCACTTCGCCACCCACGGCCTGATCGACTCCAGAATCCCCCGGCTCTCCGGGCTGGTCCTCTCGCAAGTGGACGCGGCAGGCCATCCGCAGGACGGCTTCCTGGGTCTGGGCGACGTCTACAACCTCCGTCTCGGCGCCGACCTCGTCGTGCTCTCCGGCTGCGAAACGGCGCTGGGCCGGGAGATCCGCGGAGAAGGATTGGTCGGGCTCACCCAAGGCTTCCTCTACGCCGGCGCCTCGCGGCTGCTCGCGAGCCTCTGGCCGGTGCGCGACCGCGCCACGGCCGAGCTGATGACACAGTTCTACCGCTCCACGTTGCACCAGGGACTGCCCCCGGCCGCGGCCTCTGCGCTCCGCCCAGCTCGCCCTCCTCGCCGGCCGCCGCTGGCGCAACCCCTACTACTGGGCGCCCTTCGTGGCGATCGGCGATTGGCAGGACTCCCCGACGCGGTGAAATTTTGCGCCGACCCGGCTCACCTTCCCATGGAATGCAAGACGACGATCTGACAGGAGGGAATGATGCCAACCTACACAGTTTCCAACCGTAATGGCCACGTCGGAACACCCCAGCCTAAGGACGGAGACGCGGTCAGCAAGACGGTGAACGGAGGGAAAAGTAAGCTGACTTGGGGAAACTGCCATCTGAAGGGAATCAACATGACCTCGACCGAGCCGCAGACCGTCGAGGGCAAGAAGTCCGATGGGACTACGCGGGATGTCACTCTCACGGTGGCTAGGAATGGGGACGGGTTCGCCATCCACGTCGCTCCCCACAAGGGCTACGGCCAGGGCGGCGACGAGCTGACCGGCACCTGGACTGCGACGCCCCCGCCGCCGCCGTATCCGCCTGAATAGAGGTGTGCTCAGCGGCGGGCCCGGCAACTGCGGCCGGGACCGCCGCGGTCGGTCGAGGTGCTCGTATTCTGAAGCGAGCGTTACTTCTTTTTCTGTGGCTGGCCGCAGACGTTGGGGACTCCCCCGCCACCACAGGTCTCCGGCTCCTTGCACGTGCCGCAATCCGCCTTGCCGCCATGGCCGTTGTCGATCAGACCGCAGCTCTTCTTCTTCGACGCGCAGAAAGGAGCCATGGCGGCGAGCTCGTCCGGAGTGCAGATCCGGCAGGGACGATGAAAGGGCGGTCCGCAGGCACAATCATTATCATCGCCGGGTTTAGGTTTGATCGCTTCCGTGCCCGGAGGTAGGCATGCCCGACAAGCGCCCCGGCGCCCTCCGCAGGGACACTCTCCGTCTCCGAGTCCGGCTTTGGCATCCTTCGAGGTCAGCTCGGAGCACTTCTGGCAAGCATTCGGCCAGTGCCCGCCGCAGGGACATTTGGGAGTCCCGCTACAGATGCCCCTCTTACAGACCTGATCGTCCGCGCAAACGCCGCAGTCCACGGTGCCGAGGCCGCAACCGCGATCGAGCATTCCGCAGCTTCGTGCGCCACACTCCTTGGGAGTGCAGGTGGCCGAGTCCGCGACCGAGCAGAGGGGTTCGAGCGTCGAGAGCCATTCGCTGGCGCGGCTGACACTCGCGGTCAGCAGCGCCAGGACGATCAACAAGATTACTGAGAGCCACTGTTTTCTCATGACATCCTCCTTTGCCTCGAAGCTGTCGCCAGAGGCCGCGCTATCTCACCTTGGGAGCCGCGGCGTCTGCGGGCGGCTGGGCCAGATCCGGGCAGGCTTCGCAGGCACTGGGCCAGGACCCTCCGCAGGGTATCTTCCTGTCCTTGGTGTCCCTGCCGTCCTTGCAGTCCCTTGGGTCCTTGCCCGGCTTTTTCTGCCGCGCAGGCCCTTAAGGGAGCTCGGCGGGCAGGACGCGGAAGGCGAAGCGGCCGGCGGGGATCGGTTTGCGGCCGGTGGGGAGGCCCTCGACGGTGAGGGTGTAATCGCCGGGGCTGAGCTTGTTGGAGGGGAGAGCCAGATTGAGGGTGTCGCGATTGTCGGCCTGGAGACCGTCGCCGCGCCAGACCTCCCGGCCTCCGGCGTCTCGCAGGATTGCCTGGTAAGACGGCGGATGGGGCGGTTCGATCGGTACTTGGAGGACGATCCAGCCCGGAGCGGACGGCAGGTGCACTTTGGAGGTGGGCACGTCGGACGGTCCGCCGCGCTCCACGTTGAGGCCGAGGATAGGAATGTTGACCTGGGGCTCGCGGGCTTTGTCGAGTTGCTCGACGTCTTTGGCGTGGGCTTCCCGCTCATGGGCGAGATCGCGTTGCCTCGCTTCCAACTCGGCGCGCAGCTTGCCGGTCTGCTCCAGGGCCGAGCGAGTCTGCGCCAACTCGCGCTCGCGATCAGCCATCCGCCGTTCGGCGAGGCCCCAGGGCAGGAGGACGGCGACGAGGAGGGCCATGGCGAGGACCGCGGCCTGGCGCGAGCGGCTGAGGCGGGCGAGCCAGGCCACCAGGGCGAGTTGCCGGGAGGCGACCACGCGGGCCGCGTCCTGCCCGGCTGCGCGCTGGAAGCCCCGCTTCATGGCCTCGGCCAGGTCGAGCCGGTCGAGACAGTCCTGGCAGGAGAGGTAGTGCTCCTCGAAGCGGGCGGCCTCCTCGACCGGGAGCGTCCCCCGCACGTAGCGGTCGACGACGTGCTGCTCATCGATATATGTATGGTCCATGGCGAAGCTCCACTCTCTGGGTACGTCTCACGAGATGCGGGCTGCCGGCCCCTGTCGCCCCTGGAACCGCTCCAGGAGCTCCTTGAAACGACTGCGAGCCCGAAAGAGAACGCGATTGAAGTGGAGGCTGTCCAGGCCCAGATCGGTGCAGATGCTCTCTTTCTCCTCCTCGGCGACATAGAAACGCATGAGAATCTGCTGGTCGCGGTCGGTCGGCAATTCGCTGATCAGCCGCCGCACGATGTTGGCCTCCTCGTCGAGGAGAACGGTCTGAAGCTGGCCCGGCGCGGGATGGACAGCCTGCTCCAGCCCCTCGGGATCCCCGTCCGTCTTGCGCCGGGCCGTCTTGCGATGCTCGGCGATCACCAGGTTGCGGGCCGTGCCGCGGAGGAAACCCGCAAGCCCCGCGGGATCGTCGAGCTCCTTCTTCCGCAGCCGCTCGATCACGATGCGGAAGGTCTCCTGGTGGAGGTCGTCGGCCATCTCGGGCGAGACTCCCTGGCGCCGCAGCAGATAGAGCACACCTCGGCTGTAGCGCTCGACGAGTGCCGCCTCCGCAGAGGCATCGCCGGCCGCGATCCGCCGGACGAGGTCGGTAGCGACCTCGGCCTCGTCCGGCTCGATTCCCGCATCGGTGCTCATGGCGCCCTTCGCGCCTCGGACCGGGCGGACCGTCAGGAAGGACCGCGCCGGAGATTTCCCGAGGAGGGCTACCATCATACCTGAATCCTGGCGTCTCATTCCAGGACGCCTCTCGCCTGTTTCGGAGCAGGTTTCAGGCCGCCACCCTTCCTCTCTCCCCTTCTCTCTCCCTCTCTCTGTGAATGGTGTGCCCGGTCCCGCTGCCCTCAGCGGCCGTCCAGGAGCCGGGATGCGGTTCCGTGTCGTGATCGTCACGAGAATGAAGATGACCACCGTGGGAGCCATGGCTGCGGTGATGGGAGCCCTCGCGAGGCCAGGGTAGCCACAGGGGTCTTGAAAAGACTCGCACTGCAGACTTCCACCCGTAAAGGTGATCTCGAAGGACCAGTTGGCATTTCCGTCGACCGTTCCTTTGACGACGTTCTCGTCGTCACTGGGGGTTACGGTTCCCCAGGGCTGAATATTCGCCGTTCTTATCTTTTCTCCACACCTTGGAATTTCCATAGATCACACTGTCGCCATCGGCCAGTCCGCCAGTATCTGGCGTCCCTTTCACCAGCCAACCATCCTTCCAATCCTGCAAGGTTGCCATAACTATCTCCTTTCTCGGGAAAAATCAGCATCCACCTGTAGACTGTCGTGAGGCGGCCGGTTATCTCACTCGATTTCAGCGCGGTGCTGCCGGAAGACAGGACGGCCGGGAGGGTGATGCCCCCGGCCGCGGAACCAGCATCGATACTCATGGTGGTTATGCCGCCTCGAACCAGGCGATGAGGCACGAACGGCCCTCCCAGGGATTCCCAGGGAGGGCCTTACCAGACTCCCAAGGTCATTCCGGCTACTGTGGAGCTGTAGGGGCCAGACTCTCCCGCTCCTCGCTCCCTGGCGGCTGGGGGCCAGTACCACCGCCACCCTCAGTAGCCGTCCAAGAGCCTGGAGGAGGGTCAGTCAGGATTTCTCTCTTACGGCCATGCCCCACTAGGAAAGCCGTCCTGGCAAGGTTCCCCTTCAACTCCCCGCTCACACACATGATTTTGAAATGATAGCCCCTTCGCCCCAGGGTCCTTCCTTTGACTGAAGACGCCGTATCCTCAGTGATTATCCCCCATTCGGATTTCGTACCCCCCGGAGTGCTGGATCTATAGACTTTCTTCGCACCACCGTCGTAGATCACGTATTCGGTCGCCCTCAGCCCATCAGTATCATCCTGGACAGAGCCAACCGGCCAACCTACCGCTTTTACCTTCCAATCGCTCAAGGTTTTCATGCCCAGCTCCTTTCTCGGGAAGATCAGCATGCACCTGTAGACTGTCGCCAGGTGACCAGCTATCTCACCTGGGATCAGCGCCAGTCGCCCTGGAGGACGAATCCGGCCCAGGAGTGACGATCGCGATAGCGGAAATCTTTGCGCAGCGAGCGTTGGGCCGCACGGAGAGCGGCCGCAGGAGGCAGATGGTCCTGCCAGAGAGCCTGGTAGAAGCGGGTCATCAGCTCCGACGTCGTACGATCCTGGACGCGCCAGAGGCTGGCCACGACCCGTGGCACGCCGGCATAGAGGAAGCCGCGGGTGAGCCCCATGATCCCTTCACCGCGGAGCTCCTTGCCGAGCGCGGTCTGGCAGCCGGAGAGGACCACGAGGTCGGCATCGAGGTCGAGCTCGTAGATGTCGGACAGGCTCAGGAACCCGGCCCGAGGCTTGCCTTCAGAATCGACCTGCGACAGCACCAGACCAGAGAGCTCGGGATTGCGGGTGTCCGCGAGCCCGTGGGTTGCGAAGTGGAGGACCCGGTAGTCGTGGAGCCCTCCGGAGAGCACGGCCTCGCGGCTGGCCGCCAGATCGAGGGCCGTCCACACCGTCTGGCCGGCGAGGGGCCAGGGCCGCGATCTTCTCCGCTTCGCTCCGGGTGGCCGGCAAGCGTTCGAAAACCGGGAACAGAGAGCTCTTCGGCACGCTCCGGGCGAGCGGCTGCGGCGCCGCAGCCTTGCGGTTGGCGACGGACGGCGTGGCCAGGCGCGGATCGTCCGGATCAAACACCGGATCCGCGAGCACCGCCGCCCATTTCGGAGCCGGAGGACGATGCTCCAGACGTTGCCGAAGCAAAGCCAGAGTCGTGGCCGACGGCACGTCGATCAACTCGAGCGTCTCGATCAAAGGCTTGCCGGAGCCTGGAGCGGGCAGCGCGCTGAAAGGAAGGAGGTGGAGCGCCCCGTCGGGCACGATCACCAGGCGACGCCAGCGCGTCTCGCGAGGCCACACGGGGCTGAGCAGAATGCTGCTCAGCTCCGCTCCCGCCGTGCTCCCCTGGCCAGACCCGGCTTGAACTGTGCTCAGCTCTTCGTAGTACCGGCGCGCCAAGGCTTCGATCTTCTTCTGGGGTGGGAGGACGAAGCTGCGGAAGGAGCCGGATTCAATCGCCCAGAGATAGCTGCGGTCGTGGCCGAGCGAATACTCCAAGAGGAGAGTCTCGGAACCGAGCAGTTTCGAGATCTCCTCGATGCCCAGGGAGGCCGGATCGAAGACGGCCGCGTACTGTGGATCGAGCCGGCGGATCTCAGCCTCCACACTGTCGAGCTCGGTCAGGAGCGTCTCGATCTCCCGTTGCTGAGCCTCGGTCTTCTCTCCTCCCGTGCTCCTTTGTTTCACCTGCTGATCCGCCTTGGCGCTCAGGCGGTAACGCAGGGACCGCCGCTGTTCGAGCAGCTCGGCCGGGATGGTGCTGCTGGTCCGCACGGCGTTGCCGGAGTATAGGACGTCGAGCAGACTGCGGGCCCGCGCCCGTTCGCTCACTGCGAGCGCCGCCCGATCGTAACCGCTGCTCCGGTCGGCAGCGTGCTGCTTCATCAGCAGGTCGATCTTGAGGGCGTAGGCGCTTTGCTGCGTGGACAGGAAAGCTGCGCGCAGATCCAGGCTGACGAAGCCGGTGCGCAGCTCCTCCACTCGTGCCACGGCCTCTTCGGCATGGGAGAGTGCGGCCTCCATTAGACCGAGGGAGCGCTCGGTCGCGGCCAGGGTCTGGAGCGCCCCGGCTTCGCCGACACGATCGCCAAGGGTCCGGCGCCGCGCCGGGACGTCTTGCTGGATGGCCAGGGCCTCTTTCAGCCGGCCGGCCCGAGCCAGCGCCCGCCCTTTCAGGTCGAGGGCCTGCACCTCTCCGCTGGGAAGACCTTGCGCCCTCAGAACGGCGAGCGCCTTTTCGAGCTCACGGAGCGCCACGGAGGCATTTCCCCGCTCTAGCTGGACCTCTCCAATTCCCAACCGGCTGACCGCCTCCTGCCGCTCATCCTTCAGGACCTGGGCCAGCTTCAGGGCACGCTGGTGATATTCGAGTGCCTTATCGGGCCTGCCGGAATGCAACCAGACGTCACCGAGATTGTTGAGCGCGATGACCTCGCCCTGCCCGTCGTGGAGCTCACGGCGCAGCTTCAGGGCGTCCTCCAGGAAGGAGAGAGCACGCTTCGATTCTCCGAGCTTGTCGTAGAGGAAGCCGAGGTTGTTGAGCAGGAAGACAGTCTGCGTGCTGCGATCTCCGACCTCGTTCAAGATCTCTCTTGCCTGCCTATAGACCCGCAGAGCTTCCTGGTATTCGCCCAGGAGGCGCCGGGTGACTGCGATGTTGATGAGGGTCTGGGCCTCGCCGCTGCGATCCTTGAGCGTGCGGCGCAGCGCGAGGGTTTCGTCGAACCGGGCAAGCGCCAGATCTGTTTTACCGAGACCCTGGTAGACGCCACCGAGGCCGTTGAGGACGTTCGCCTCGCCGCTCTGGTCGCCGAGGTCGCGGAAAAGAACGAGGGCTTCCTGATAACAGTCGAGCGCCTTCGGCAGCACGCCGCTCGTCTGGTCCACGAGGCAGAGCTCGTTGCGGCTCCCCGCTTCCCCAACCCGGTCGCCGAGGCTCTGCCAGAGCGCCAGGGCCTGCTCTTGCACCTCGCGGGCCGGCCCGTACTTCCCTGACCGGTAAAGGGCCAACCCGAGCCACTGCAGAGAGGCGGCCTCGCGGTGGGGTACGGCGAGATCCCGCCAGAGGTTCCGGGCTCGCGAGTAGTCCTCGGCTGCCTTCTGCTGGTCGCGCGTCGCCAGCTCCAGGGCTGCGATCAGGTAGACAGTTTCGGCCTCGAAACGGCGATCATCCAGCGAGCGCCACGTCTCGAGCGTCTCCCGATAGATAGCCAGGGATTGACGACGTTCCTCTCCCGAGCCTTGCGAAAGATGGCCGGCGCGACACATCGCCGCCAGGGCTGAGACACGCCGCGCCTCCTCCGCCGTGGCGGTCGCCAGGGCCTCCACCCGGATGACATAGCGGCCTGGTGCCGCGAATCCCGCTCCGGGATGAACCTCGATCCGGTGCTCCCCCGCCGCTCCGGCCGGCAATAGCACGATCTCCGGGGCCCAACGGCCGCTGAAGGTGTCCGTGGTCGTCGCGCGCGGCTCCTCTGGACCCAGGGAGTCAATCGCCAGGTCGATTCCCTGCTGCTCCACCGTAACGAGCTGCGGAGCTCCCATCGTCGCGACGCGGTAGACGTGCCTTTCGCCACTCGCGATCGCCCGCTCGCGGGATCTGGCCGGCAAGCAGGGTCTCGCTCTTCCTCCCCCACTCCACTGAGGACAGAGGGCGCGGCCAAGCCTAGGATCAGCAGCAGCAGGGCCACGCAGTGATACCTCGCGAGAGACCCCCGCTGCCGAGACGGGAACCCGTTCGGGAGCATTCTCTAAGTATACGACCAAAAAGCTCCCCGGCGACGAGAGGTCCGCCGGGGAGTGAGGGGGGCGCCTGCAATAGGCGTCGACGCCTACTGACTGTCGCCAGAAGGCCCGCTATCTCACCGGTCCGGTGACGACGCCTCGGGAAGACACCGCTCAACCTTCCCCGGCCCGCTTCAGGATCTCGCGCCAGATCTCCGCGGTTCCGAGGCGGTCGGCCCAATCCTCGATGTAGTCGCGATCGAGGTGCTCGCCGCTGATCTTCAGGACGCCCGCGATGTCGCGCAGGTGTTTCTCGGAGCCGCCTTCGCGAAAGGCTTCCATCTTCTTCAGGATGACGTCTTCGGCCGACGAGAAGGTGGCGTCGAAATCAGGCGCCGGCCTGACCTTCTTCACTCTCGCGAAGCGGCTGCGGTTGAAGGGGGAATCGGCGGGAACCATGATGTCCACTTTGAGGCCGGAGGTGGGATGGATGACGTTGAACTGGCTCCGGCGCGAAACAGCACGCCGGATAGCCTCTTCGCTGACATAGAAGTCCGGCGACGGGAAGGCCGCGCAGAGCTGGGGGATCTTGTCCGCGGGAAGATCGACGACGACGTCGATGTCGTTCGTGAAGCGGGGCTCGCCGAAGAAGATCGTAGCCACCGAGCCGGTGACGAAGTAGCGGAGCCCCATCCTCTCCAGGGCTGTGACCACGAACTGGAGCAGCTCAGACTGCTCCATGGGAGAGCCTCCTCGCGGTCTCCTCCTGAATGCGCTCTGCGCTCCAGTCAGGGTGCTCCGCAGCCAGGTGGCTGGCGATCATGCGCCGGGCGGAGCGGAAGAGATCGCTCGCGATCTTCAGGCGCTCGGCTCCGGACATGGCGCGGAACACCTGGGCCATGTCGTCGTCCAGCACCTCGAAATTGCGCGGGTCGATCGCCATTCGCGCCATCATACCGCGCCCCGGCTGGCTTGACTCCCTCCCCTGCTCGCCTGGATTCAGGTCTACGACAAAAAGACTCCCCGGCGGCGGGAGGTCCGCCGGGAAGTAGGGGGCGCCTGCAAGCGCGTCGAAGCTCGTTCGGACTGCCTATCGTCAACAACTGGAGTTCCAGGGCGAGCAGCTCACGATTGTCGCCGTTCGGCAAGGCAGCTTCCTCCCAGACGTTCATTTGGGAAGCCTCTAGAAAACCGGCTTGAGCGTGAGCTTCTCCGCCCCCGGTCCGGGTTCGTTCAGATTGACGTCTGCGGGTCCGCCGACCTTGTTCACGAGGACGTGGATGCGGCGATGCGCCTTTTCCGGGCATTCCCGATCCGGCACCACGATGAGACCGTTGGGCTTCTGAGAGGCGCCGACGCCGCTGCAAAGCGCCAGGCTGTTCTCTCCGCTGAGCCCGAGCTTTCCAGTCCCTGGATTGAGGATCAGAATGCGGATCTCATCGTTCATGAACACCTGTCCAGTCAAGACCGTGACGCTCGCGTCGCTCGCGTCCGTCCCGACATTGCCGGCGTTGTCGGCACAGGAAATCAGGACCGACAGGGCTGACGAATCGATCGTTGGAGTGTCCCAGTCTGAAAAGAGACCGTCATTCGCCTCATGGGTTGCGATGAGGTAAGGGAACGTGGCACCGCCGTCGAGCGAAAAGGCGAGGGTGACGGGATTGCCGGGCAGGCCGCTGCCGCCGGCGTTGTCGGCGCACGTCCAGGTCAAGTCGAAGAAGCTCGGACCACTGGCGGGCAGAATCTCTCCACCGTTGGGGCGGATCAGCCTCGCCATCGGCGGCACGGTATCGATCTGGAAGCGAGATGCAGGGCTGTAGGGCCCGCAGCCCACGACGCCGTCGCAGGCCCGTACGTGCCAGAAATAGATGCTGTCAGCCAGTGCTGCGCCAGGGATGAAGCTCGTGCCCCCCAACCCGCCCTGTTGGATCACCGGGCTGCCGAAGTGTTCGTCATCGTCGATCTGAAGGGTGTAGGTGAGCGCATCGCTTTCCGGATCCAGCGCCGGGTTCCAGGTCAACGCCGGCCGCGTGTCGTTCGTGGCGAGCCCGTTGGCGGGGGTCAGAAGCCCCTGCATCACCGGAGCCCCGTTGACCTGGTCGCGGACGAAGTCGCCCGGCTCATCGAACGGGACGTCATAGAAGTCGACGGCGAGGAAGTTCGGGAAGGTCGGCAGGGCCGGGTGCGTGTCCCGGCAGGCGTCGACGTGGTCGTGCAACTTGTCGTACCGGTTGTTGAAGGCATAGGAGATCCCCGAGGCGATCGAGGCCAGCCCAAGTCCGTGGAAGAACGCAAAGACCGGTTCCGGCGACATCTGGAAGGTGGGGAAATGGTTCATCACGTACAAGCTGCGTGACCGTCCTTGGAGCGCCTGGCTCTCGTCGCGCTCCCGGCACCACTCGTCACCATCGAGGCTGTCGTTGCCATAAACGGTTTCCACCGTGTAGTCCCACTGATAAGGGAACGGCCCGCTTTCACTCGACAGCACCACCAGTCGCTTGTTCGTCTCCACCATCCATTGGATGGTGGGCCAGCCGTCGGCGTCCACCGACCAATTCGCTGGGGGCGCGAGAGGAAAGAACAAGTAGGGCTCTGTGCCGCTGTCTCTGAACGCCTGGGACAGACGCCAGCGGTCGTCGCCGACGTAGCTCTCGAAGATCAAGGTGACGACTTCCGCCGGGTTTTCCTCCAGGAAGACGCGGATCTCTTCCAGCGTCTCTTCCAGCCTTCTCAGCGGGCCCGGCCGGTCGATCTGGGATGCGCGGCAGTCCTCGTGGCAGAGATAGACGTCGCGATCATTCGCGGGGTCGTCGAACGCGTAGGTGTCGAGCATGAGCCCGCGCACGCCCCCATCGAGCTGATCGCTGACCGTGTTGTACCCCTGCTGGGCGTGGCCCAGCCAGCCATCCTTCCAGTTGGCGAAGGCATTGTGCGTGGTGAGGAAGATGCACTGGTCGAATCGATTCTGGAGCGGACAGCTCTGGGCCAGCAGCGGAACGCTCGCGGCGGGGCTCAGCACGGCTGCCAGGAGGCAAGCCAGGATCGGAAGAGAGAATCCCTTCTTCGTCTTCATTGCGGTCATCGTCGTTTCCTCCATCGATCGAAGCTCCGGATCGGACCTCTCACGAGGAGCCCGGAACGTCCGTGTCAATGAGGAACTGTCGTGACCGTCCGGCTTATCTCAGGAGAGGAGCCCGGGCGTATCACCGGGAGTGAGGGTTCGGGTATGATCCCCACCGCCAAAGCCGTGGACTGCGACACAGGAGGGTCACCGTGAGAGACGACGACCAGGCAGCGGGAGCCCTGACCCGCAGAGATCTGATGAGGGCCGGAGCCCTCGGGGGAGCGCTGGCCATGGCCGGTCCCCTTCTCCCCCGCGAGGCCGGCGCCGCGCCGGCAGTCGCTTCCCAGGGAGGCCAGGGAGCGGCCACGCCCGCGGCTCCATTCGAGCTGGAGGAGGCCACGATCGCCGGTCTTCAGGAGGGGATGAAGTCCGGCCGCTACACGGCGCGGTCGCTCGTCGAGGCCTACTTTTCCCGTATCGAGGAGCTGAACCAGCGCGGTCCCACGCTGCGGGCGGTGATCGAAACCAATCCGGACGCCCTCGCCGTGGCCGACGCTCTGGATGCCGAGCGCAAGGCCAAGGGGCCGCGCGGCCCGCTGCACGGCATTCCCGTCCTCCTCAAGGACAACATCGGCACGGCGGATCGCATGACCACCACGGCCGGGTCGCTCGCGCTGGAGGGATCGATCCCGCCGCACGACGCCTTTCTCGTGGCCCGGCTGCGCGAGGCCGGAGCCGTGCTGCTGGGCAAGGCCAACCTTTCGGAGTGGGCCAATTTCCGCTCCACCCGCTCGTCCAGCGGCTGGAGCAGCCGCGGCGGGCAGTGCCGCAATCCCTACGCCCTGGATCGCTGCCCTTCGGGCTCCAGCTCCGGCTCGGGCGTCGCCGCGTCGGCCAATCTCGCGGCCGTCACCGTGGGCTCGGAGACGGACGGCTCGATCGTCTCGCCGTCCTCGTGCTGCGGCATCGTGGGCATCAAGCCCACCCTGGGTCTGCGTGAGCCGCGCGGGCGTCATCCCCATCGCCCACAGCCAGGACACGGCCGGTCCCATGTGCCGCACCGTGGCCGACGCCGCCACTCTTCTCGGCGCCATGACGGGCGTGGACGAACGCGACGAGGCCACGAAGGCGAGCCACGGCAAGGCGCTCACGGACTACACGAAGTTTCTCGATCCCGCGGGATTGAAGGGCGCCAGGATCGGCGTCTTCCATCCCAAGTCGCTCGAAGGCAATCCGCACACGGACCGTGTGCTCGCCGAGTCGCTGACGGCATTGAAGTCCGCGGGCGCGGTGCTCGTCGATCCCGTCAAGATGGAAAACGCCGACAAATTCGGCGAGGACGAGTTCGAGGTCCTCCTCTTCGAGTTCAAGGCGGATCTCGACCGGTATCTGACCGAGCTTGGGAAAGCCGCGCCCATCCGCAGCCTGAAGGAGGCCATCGAGCTCAACGCCAAGAACCGCGATCGGGTGATGCCCTACTTCGGCCAGGAGATCTTCGAGCAGGCGGAAGGTAAGGGGCCGCTCACCGATCCCAAGTACAAGAAGGCGTTGGCAAGCTCCAAGCGTCTCTCCCAGAAAGAGGGGCTCGACGCCGCCTTCGCCAAGCACAAAGTGGATGCCCTGGTGGCCATCACTGGCGGACCGGCCTGGTTGATCGATCTCGTCAACGGCGATTCCCCGGGAGGTGGCAGCTCCTCCCTGGCCGCGGTCTCGGGCTACCCCAGCATCACCGTTCCCGCCGGCTACGCTTTCGGATTGCCGGTTGGGCTCTCGTTCATCGGACCGGCGTGGAGCGAGCCGACGCTCATCAAGCTGGCGTATGCCTTCGAGCAGGCCACGAAGGTGAGGAAGGTGCCTCGGCTGTTGGCGACGGTGGAGGTGGATAGGGCGAGCGGATCATGAAAAGAATCCTTGCCGTCCTCGGCCTTGCCCTGCTCGTCCTGATCGTCGTCCTCTGCGCCCGTGCCGCGCTGGTGAAGTCCCGCCAGGTCGAAGCGCAACCGGTGACGGATCTGACGGTCGACGCCAACGCCGCGGCCGGACGCCTGGCCGGGGCCCTGCGCTTCCCCACCGTCTCCCATGAGGGCGGGGCCCAGGTGGAGTCGCAGGCGTTCCTCGATCTGCATCGCTATCTGGAGCAGAGCTTCCCGAAAGTCCATGCGACGCTCCGTCGCGAGGTGGTGGCGGATTACAGCCTGCTCTACACGTGGCCGGGGAAGGACCTGAAGCTGCCGCCCATTCTTCTCATGTCCCACCTCGACGTGGTGCCGGTCGAGCCGGGTACGGAGAAGAGCTGGACGCATCCCCCCTTCTCCGGCGACGTCGCGGACGGCTACGTCTGGGGCCGGGGAGCGCTCGACGACAAGGTGGGGGTGACGGCCATTCTGGAGGCGATCGAGACCCTGATCGGCAAAGGATTCCAGCCGCAGCGCACCCTCCTTCTCGCCTTCGGGCACGACGAGGAGGTGGGAGGACCGCATGGCGCCGCGGCCATCGCGGCCCTTTTGGGGCAGCGGGGAGTCCATCCCGAATTCATCCTGGACGAGGGGGGCGCCATCGTGGAGGGGATGGTGGCCGGGCTCGACCGGCCGGCGGCCCTGATCGGCACGGCCGAGAAGGGCTCGCTCAGCGTCGAGCTGACGGCCGAGGAGGAGGGCGGCCACTCCTCCATGCCACCGCCCCACACCGCCATCGGGCGCGTGGCCGCGGCAATCGCGAAGCTCGAGGACAACCCCATGCCGGCGCGCATCGACGGCGCCACCAGGCACTCGTTCGAGTTCCTGGCTCCGGAGATGCCCTTCGGCCAGCGGCTGGTGCTCGCCAACCTCTGGCTCTTCGGCCCGCTCGCGAAGAGCCAGTTCGCCGCCGATCCGGCAGGGAACGCCCGCATCCGCACCACCACGGCGGCGACGATCTTCCAGGCGGGAGTCAAGGAGAACGTCCTCCCCCACGAGGCCCGCGCCGTGGTGAACTTCCGCATCCTCCCCGGCGACACCAGCGAAAGCGTGCTCCAGCACGTGCGGGACACGGTGGGCCCTGGCATTCACGTGGCGCGGAGGGGGAGCTTCATCTCCGAGCCCTCCCCCGAGTCCGACGTCGACGCGCCGGCGTTCCGGCTTTTGCAGACCACGCTGGTGCAGACGGTGCCCCACGTGATCGTGGCCCCCAACCTCCTCTCCGGGGGCACAGACACCAAGCACTACGCTCCCCTCACCCGCAACGTCTACCGCTTCCTCCCCATCCGCCTCAATGGCGAGGACCTAGCGCGCCTCCACGGTACGAACGAGAGGGTGGGGGTGGAGAGCTATGGCGAGGCGGTGCGGGTGTATCAGCAGTTGATCAGGAATGGGGCGGGGTAGGCTAAAACTTGAACAGCGCGTCAAACGCCGACCGCGCATCGCTCGGCGCGGGCTTGTCGGAGTCTTTGGCGAACTCCTGGGCGAGCTTGGGGGTGAAGAGTGGGCAGTCGTTGCGGTCCCGCTTTTTGGGGATGCGGGCGGGGATCTCGGCGTTCTTGCGGCACTCCCAGCGCACCGAGGTGTCGAAATGGATGCAGTTCGAACAGGTGTGGAGATCGGCGCCGCACTTGGCGCAGGTGGCCTCCGGAGGGAGCACGTCGCCAATCAGGATGAGCCGCTTCTCGCCGCAGTTGGCGCAGCGGAAGACCGACTCCGAGGGTGCTCCCAGCCCACGGCCACGCGGCCCGTCCTTCTTCTCGCGCGGACCCTGGGGACCGGTCCTCGGCCGCTCGTCACGCTCTGAATCCTTGTAGCCCCGCTGCCTGTATTTCGGTCCGTCGGACATGGCGCCTCCCTGGCTGCGTGGGATTGTACCGCCGTTCCGGCTCTCTCGGAGCGGGCACAGGCACCCTGATCAGTAAAGGAGGTTCTCTATGCCAGCGAAGCTTTCTCAAGCCTTCCTGATCCTTCTCGTCCTTCTGCCAGGGACGGGGAGGGCTCAGGATCTCGACCTGACGGCGCTCAAACGGCAGTCGCAGCTCGTGTTCGTGGGCACCATTCAGAAAATGGGCGCCGCCACCGAGGCCAACATCCCGGTGGACGAGCGGACGGCCGTCGTCCGGGTGGACCGCGTGATGCGGTCCGTGAAGCAGTTCCAGGCGCTCCAGGGGCGCGAGGTGACGGTGCAGCTCCGCCCGGAGTTGCCCGCGACAGCCGGCGATTCCGCGGTTTTCTTCACCAAGAGCTGGCTCTACGGCAAGACCGTAGCCGTGGTGGAGGTCGGCCGCGGGGAAGCGAGCCAGGAGAAAGCGCTCACGAGCCAGCTCGAGGAGTCCGACGCCAAGGTGGAGGACGAGAAGCTCAGCCGCCGCATCGCCACGGCCGAGCTCATCGTCCTCGGCACCGTGACCCGGGTCCGGCCCGCGCCGGACGAGAAGGGCACGGGCCCGATCACGGAGCACGATCCGGACTGGTGGGAGGCGACGATCGCCGTCTCCTCGGTCGAGAAGGGACAGCGCACGTCCGAGCTCAAAGTGCGCTTCGCCCACAGCATGGATGAGATGTGGATCGACTCGCCGAAGCTGCGCAAGGGAGAGAGGGCCGTGTTCCTCTTGCGCCAGGACCAGCAGGAGAAGGGAATGCCGGCGCTGCGGCGTCCGGGCTGGACCGCTCTCGACCCGCTGGACGTCCAGCCGCCCGCTCACATCGCGCGTCTGCGCGCGCTGCTCAAGGCGCAACGCTAGGTAAGCCAAGCTTCGGCCAGACCAGAAAGACGAGGACCTCATGAACCGTCCAGCGCTTCAAATCAGCTCGAAAATCCTCCTGCTCCTGTCCTTCGCTTTTTTCGCCGTGGCGCGAGCCGGACAGACTCAGATCCAGGTCGTCAACATGATCCCCAATTCGCTGAGCGGTGAGACCAACCGCGACAGCGAGCCGAACGTCGCCGTCAATCCTGCGAATCCGTCGCAGATCGCGGCCACCGCGTTCACTCCCGATCCCCTGGCCTCAGGCAGCGGCCCCATCTTCGTTTCGACCGATGGCGGCCTCACCTGGACCTTGAACGTCATCCTGCCCGGCGGCGACCGCACGGTGGACGTGACCCTGCGCTTCGGCGGCAACTCGAACATCCTCTACGCCGGCATCCTGCGGTTGGACAACGCCCACATGGATCTGCTGCGGAAGAGCAACTTCCTGGCTCCGGGCCTGATGACGATCCTCGTGGACCGGGCCAACGAAGATCAGCCCTACACCCAGGCCACCACGGTGCTCGGCGGCACGGGCGTGGGGCTCGACCGCGTCTACATCGGCCACAACGACTTCAACGCTCCGGGCGGCAAGACCGCCACCGTCGAACAGTCGCTCGACGCGGCCACGGCAGCTCCCCCGCGAACCTCACCTCGAAACGAATCGAGGTGCGGACCACCTGCGGCCAGGACGGCCCCTCGATCCGGCCGGCCATCCACGCCGACGGCACCATCTACGCGGCCTTCTTCCGCTGGAGCGCCGGCTGCGCCGGAGGCTCCAACACCGCCGACGTCATCGTGGTCCGCGACAATCTCTGGGGTTCGTTGGCCAATCCCTATCAGGCGATCACCGACGGTGGCTTCGCCGGCGTGCGGGTGGCGACCGGAGTCACCATCGCCGCGCTCAGCACCCTGCTCGGCACGCAGAGGATCGGCAGCAGCCTGTCGATCGCCGTGGATCCGCGCAACAGCCAGACGGTGTACGTGGTCTGGGCCGATGGCACGACGGCCAACACCTACACCCTCCATTTGCGCCAGTCCACCAACGGCGGCGCCACCTGGAGCGCGGACCGGCGCACCATCGTCAAGGCGACCAACCCCTCTCTCGCCGTCAACACCAACGGCCGCGTGGCCTTCCTCTACCAGAAGCTGGTGGGCTCGCCGGCGCGGTGGGAGACCCACCTCGAGCGCTCCGACGACGGCTTTGCCACGGCGCCGACCGACGTCATCCTCGCCAACGTCCCGGACGCCAACGGCTCCTACGCCGGGATCAATCCCATCGGCGACTACACCCACCTGATGGCCGCGGGCAAAAACTTCTACGGTGTCTTCTCCGGCAACAACACGCCGGACATGGCCAACTTCCCCAACGGTATCACCTACCAGCGCAACGTGGACTGGGTGGGGCACGTGCTCAAGGATCTGGCCCTGAACCCGGTGGCGGTCTCGATCGACCCCTTCTTCTTCCGCACCACGGAGCTGGCGGCCGCGGACGACTTCTACGTCCGCGACTGGACGGACAGCCCGGCAACGGCGACACCGGGCTCGAGCCCTCCACTCATCCCGTCTTCTACGCGACCAGCGACGTCTGGAACCGCCGCGGTACCCTTCCCGGCACGTTCCCCAACGACCAGCCCGAGAGCGAGGCCGCGGGCAACGGCGCCGGCATCATCGGCGACAACTGGGCCTTCGCGCGCATCCGCCGCAATGCCCTGCCGGTGAGCGGCTCGAAGACGGTGACGGCACACTTCCTGGTGTCGAAGTTCGGCACCGGGAGCAACTACAAGGACGCCACGGTCGCCGATCCGGACCTCTTCTTCCCCGATCCCGATCCCACCCTGACCTTCACGGCCGCGGACCTCGGTCCCTTCACCACCGCCGCCTGGCATTGGCATCTCAATGCCATCGCCTCCACCCACCTCTGCCTGGCGGTCGAGATCTCGGCGCCGGGCGATCCCTTCGTGGCACCCAGCCTCCTCGGCAGCGCCCCGGGCTGGCCCACGACCGACCTGCGGGTGATCTTCGACAACAACAAGGCGCAGCGCAACCTCAGCCTCTCCACCACGCCGGCGCGCGGTATCGGCGGCATCGACTCCTACGCCATCGTCCACAATGCCGCGACCTTCCGCCGCAAGATGGTCCTGCGCTCCCAGGTCTCGCCGGAGGTGGCCTCGCGCTTCCGGGACGCCAGCATCCGGCTGATCGGCAGCACCTCGGCATCGTTCCGTCCGGGCGATACGATCGAGATCCCCGACATGCAGCCGGGCGAGAACCGCTGGGTCGGACTGTCCATCACCACCACGGGGGGCAAGGAGGGCGACGTCCTGCCCGTCGAGTTCCAGGAGATGGTGGGGGACACGCCGGTCAACGGCTTCACCCTCGCGGCCCAGCTCGCCCCGATCTCCAAGGTCCTGCTTGCGACCCTGGAAGTCCATCGCTCGGTGCTCACCCGCTTGGCGGCCGGAGGCTTCGATCCCAAGGCCCAGACCGAGGCCGATCTCGCCCAGCGCCTGATCGATCTCGGAGAACGGCTCACGGAAACGGACTACTCCGATTTCGTCAAATCCTCCAGCGTCAGCGATCTGGCTTCCCACTACGTGGGGACGGAGCCTGACCTCTTCGGCATCAAGCCCGCGGTCACCGCTCTGGCCGCGGCCGTGGGCACCGGCGTGGTGGATCAGGTCACCGTCGCGCACACGGCCCTGCTCAACCGGCTCGACTCGCTGGTGACCCAGCGCGCTCTGGCCAACGGCGACGTGGCGGACATCCTCCAGATGGCGCGCTGGCAATCGGAGCTCTACAACCGGATGCCGGCCACCCTGGCCCCCGCCTGCACCAGCGCGTCGATCGATCAGTCGCGCGCGTTCATCGCTCTCTACCAGCAGCGGAAAGCCGGCGCGAAAGACTACCTCGATTTCATCAAGGACCGGCTCACCTGCTTCCACGATACGGCGAGGAACCTGGGGACGAGCAGCGAAGCGGCCGAGAAGGCCATCGCCAGCATGGAGAGCAACCTGAGCGATGCGACAGCGGTCGAAAGAGCGCATCGTGACTTCCTGCTGGTGCTTCAGGATATCGTCCCGCCACCGGCGGCGCCTGTGGCGGAGAAGTAGCAAATACCTGGGAGCGCTGGCGTCCCGCCGGCCTACTAACTCCGCTTTTCCTTCCTCCCCTTGAGAGAAGAAAAAACGGAGTAAGTAGCTGGCGTCCCGCCGGCGCTCCCAGGAACTACCCTACATCCGGCAGCCGCGCAATCAGGGCCAGCTCTTCTTCGGTGGGCTGGAACACGGCCGCCCCCACCGTTCCCGGCCCGGCATTGGCCGCCACCACGGGGCCCATTTCGGCGATCAGCACCTCCTCGACCGCAAGGCTCTTTTCGATCAACCCCCGCAGACGATCCGCCCAGACCGGAGCCTTGGCGTGGGCGACGTTCACGATGACGGGCCTTTTGGGATCGACCCGCTCCTTGAAGAGGTCCACCAGCTTGGGATGGGCCGCGCGGCCTCCCCGGACGCGATCGACGGCCACGATCTCGCCGTCCACGACTCCCAGAATGGGCTTGATGCCGAGGAGGTTCCCTACCACGGCCCGGGCCTTGCCGACGCGTCCGCCGCGCGCCAGGTACTCCAGGGTGTCCACCACGAAGAGGACGTGGATGCGGTCACGCATGGCCTCCAGATGCTCGACGATGGCGTCCGGCTCCACTCCCCGCCGGGCCATGCGGGCGGCGAAGAGGGCCAGCATGCCGAGGCCGAGGCTGGCGCTGCGGCTGTCCACCACCTTGAGGGTCACGGTCTCGGCCGGGCCCCGCAGCTCCTGATACTGGGCCAACCCTGCCTCCGCCGCCTGCCGGGCATTGGCCACGGTCTGCGACAGCTTTTCTGATAGGTGGACGGAGACGACGTCCTTCTTCGCCGCCAGGGTCCGGTAGGCGTCGTGGAAGTCGGCCTCGGGCACCGGGTTCGTCCGCGGCACGAGCTGCCCCTTCTCCAGGAGGTCGTAGAACTCCTTGGCCTTGAGGTCCACCCCGTCGTGGTACACCTTGTCGCCGAAGATCACCAGCACGGGCACCACGTGGATGCCGTGGGCGCGGGCCACCTCCGGCGGCAGGTCCGACGTCGAGTCGGTCACGATCGCCACCAGCTCCTCGGGCTCCTCAAGAGTGACGATCCCCATTTCCCGCAGTCCCAGGAGGTCACGGAGGATCTCGTTGTCCGTGGCCGGGAGCGCGTCGAGCAGGCGGCCCACCGTGACGCAGTGAGGCAGCACGGCGAGCAGCTCCTGCTGGCTCGGGGTGAAACGGGTCTCGAAGAAGGCGGGACCCAGCTCCACCCGCGCCCGGGCCCGCGGGTCCGGCGCGTCGTAGACGCGGTCCTCCAGGACCTTGAAGATGAGGGATTTCAGGTCCTCCCGGATCTCCCGCTCTACTCCCTCCGGCGGCCGCAGGTCCACCCGGAACGGGCCGGCCGACAGGATGGAAAGGCGCAGGAACGCCTTGAGACCCCGCGCCTGCCCCGCCGTGGCCGCGATCACCTCGCCGTCGGCGATCACCACCTCGCCCTCGCCGCAGAGCACCCGCCCGTTGAGCCGCACCCGGCTCACTGCCCGCAGCAGCTCCAGGATGGGCAGCAGCGAGAGATCGCCCACCAGGGATTCGAGGTCCGCGTCCGGCTCGACCCCGATCTCGCTCCCCAGGAGGACGAGGTGGATGCGCCGCACCAGGTCCTCCGGCGGCAGGCCGTTCACCTTGAGGAAGAGGACGTCCTCCGGCAGCTCCCTCCCCTCCTCCTCGCTTTCGCCGAGGAGCAGCAGAGTGCGCCGTTGGGCAGGGTCCGGCGAGTGGAAGAGGTCGACCATGGCGCCGGCCGGATTGCGGGCGAGCCCGGCGGGCAGCACCACGATCCCCGGCCCGAGGCCCGCGGCGAACCGCCGGCCCTCCGCCGCCCCGACGGCCGGGATCACCTCATAGCCGAAGCCAGCCAGGCCATGGGAGATGTCCCTGCGGCGGGAGGCCTCTGGATCCACCACCAGGACCGAAGGACGGACCATGTGCTTTTCCCCAGTTCCTACCAAAAGACGACAGGAGGATCAGTTTCAGACACGGAGCCCGGTAAGCATAAACCTTTGAGGAGCAGCCTGCCAGCCCGCGGGCGCCCCTCCCTCTTCTCCCGGCGGACCGGGGGGGAGGCTGGGAGAAGAGGGCCGGGGTGATGAGGGTCTTAAAGCTGGTACTCCGCCACCACCGGCAGGTGATCGCTCGCCACCCGCGCCACCTGCAGGCGGCAGGAGTGGATCGAGAGAAGCTGCATGGGGCCGCGGTAGTAGAGGCGGTCGAGGCCGCCCTGGGGGGAGAAGGCGGGATAGGTGGGGATGCAGCGGTAGGGACCGCGTTTGCGCTCCGTGGCGCAGCCGAAGCCCAGACCGTTGGTGAACGTGGGCATCAGGAGCGACCGCCAGTCGTTGAAGTCACCGCCCACGATCACCGGAGTCTGCGGCGGCACGCCGCTGAATTCGGCCGAATGCTTGAGCATCTCGATCTGCTTCGCCCGCTCGCGGGCCGAGAGCCCGAGGTGGAGGTTGAAGACCTCCAGATGCTGGTTGAGTCCTGGCTTGGAACCGTTGAGATCCAGCGTCGTGTGCTGGCATCCGCGGCGGATCCAGCTCCAGCTCTCCGCCACCGACAGGTCGATGTTGCGCTCGCGTAGGATGGGGAAGCGGCTCAAGGTGGCGTTGCCGTAGCGCCCCTTCCTCAGGCTGACGTTGTGCCCGAGGGCGAAGTGCGGATATCCTGCCTCCTGGGCCAGCTCCTTGGCGAGATTGAGCTCGCGAGAGCGCGGCGCTCCCTCGTCCACCTCCTGGAGCAGGACCACGTCCGCGTCATAATGGCGCAGGATGGTGACGATCCGTTCCGGCCGGAACCGGTGGTCGACCCCGATGGCGCGATGGATGTTGTAGGTGATGACCCGTAACAGCAAACTCTCGACTCCCGGACGCGAAAACCTCGCTCCCGTCTGATTTCTTCCATGCCCCGGGCTCGTCCCGGCGAGCGTATTCCCATGCCCCCCGTCTTCACCATCGGCCACTCCACCCGTCCTATTGAAGAGCTCCTCGCTCTCCTCCTCGAGCACCGCGTGACGACCCTCGTGGACGTCCGCCGCTACCCCGCTTCTCGTCGTCATCCTCAGTTCTCCCGGGATTCCCTCGCCGCCTCCCTGGCTGGCGCGGGAATCGACTACGTACATGAGCCCGACCTTGGAGGGCGCCGCACCGCTCGTCCCGGCTCCCCCCACGCGGCCTGGCGGGTGGAAGCCTTCCGGGGCTACGCCGACCACATGGAGACCCCGGAGTTCCAAGCCGCCCTGGACCGCCTCATCTGGCGCTCCCAGGAGCGGACCGTGGCCATCCTCTGCGCTGAAGCCGTGCCCTGGCGCTGCCACCGGCGTCTCATCTCCGACGCCCTCGTGGCCCGTAAAACAAACGTAATGCATATCCTGGGCCCAGGCCGGGCCGATCCCCACGAGCTGGACCCCAACGCCCGCCTCCTGCCCGGCGGCCGGCTCCTCTACGCCGGCCCGGCCGGCGATCAGACATCCCTCTTCGACGACCTTCGGGGTGACACGCAACCGTAACCTCCGGGCATTGCCCCCAAGCTGACATATTTACTACGATCCAGCCGACACTTTTTCAGAGAGAGGTGAGAGCATGAGCATCAGCGCCACGTTGCTTCCCGAGTTCGACCAGGAGATGAGCAATACCCGCCGCACCCTGGAGCGGGTTCCTACCGACAAGTTCGGCTGGCAGCCCCACGCCAAGTCCTTCAACATGGGCAAGCTGGCCACCCACCTGGCCACCCTGCCCACCTGGACCGGCGTGACCTTCCAGACCTCCGAGCTGGACATCAGCCAGCCCTTCGACCAGCCCAAGCCAGCCACCACCGAGGAGCTCCTGGCCGTCTTCGACCAGAACGTCGCCGCTGCCCGCGCGAGCCTCGCCAGCGCCCCCGACGACGCCTTCTTCCAGCCCTGGACCCTGCGCAGCGGCGATCACGTCATCTTCACCCTGCCCAAGATCGCCGTCCTGCGCGGCTTCGTCCTCAACCACGTCATCCACCACCGCGGCCAGATGACCGTCTACCTGCGGCTGAACGACATCCCCGTGCCCTCGATCTACGGCCCGTCGGCGGACGAGGGAGGGATGTAGCCGCCCCCCACCCAAGACCCTCACCCTTGCCCCTCTCCCGACCACCCCATCCTCCCTCCCCGGGAGAGGGGAAACCCGGCTGGGGCGTTTCTGGCTGTTCTCCCTCTTCTCCCGGTGAGGTGGGTTGGGAGGGGACGGGAGAAGAGGGCCGGGGTGATGAGGGTCCTCCCTGTCCCTTCGTCCAGGCTGAGCCCCGCCCTCCGCCCGATGTGCGCCGCCGTGCCAATCCTTATCGTTGAGGTCGTACCGCTCCCACGCGGTACGGACACGAAAGGATGGCACTCTCATGAATCGCACTGCACTCATCACGGGCGGCAGCCAGGGGCTGGGCCGCACCGTTGCCGATTTCCTCGCGGCGCAGGGCTATGGATTGGTGATCACCGCGCGAGGAGAAGGAGGTCTCGCTATGGCGGCGCGGGAGCTGCGGCGTCATGGCGGGCCGGTGATCGCTCTCGCCGGCGACGTGGCCGATCCCGCCCATCGCCGCCGGCTGGCCGAGGCCGCGCGCGAGTTCGGCCGGCTCGACGTCCTCCTCAACAACGCTTCGACCCTGGGGACGACTCCCCTGCCGCCGCTGGCCGAGTACCCACTGGATGAGCTGGAGACCGCATTCCGCGTCAACGTCGTGGCTCCCCTTGCCCTCGTGCGGGAGGCGCTGCCGCTGCTGGAGGCGAGCGGCGGCCTCATCGTAAACATTTCGAGTGATGCGGCCCGCGGCGGGTATCCGGGCTGGGGTGGATATGGGCTCACCAAGGCGGCTCTCGATCTCGCGAGCCTCACGCTCGCCAATGAGGTGTCCGGTCGTAGCGTCGGTGTCGTCGCTGTAGATCCGGGCGATCTGCGCACGCGCATGCACCAGGAGGCCTTCCCTGGCGAGGACATCTCCGGCCGTCCGCTGCCGGAGGTGACGCTGCCGTTCTGGGCCTGGCTCTTGGGACAGCCCCGCGACGCCGTGACAGGCCGTCGCTATCAGGCGCAGTCCGACCGCTGGGAAGTGAACGTCCCCGCGGAGATGGAGCCTGCTGAGGTGGCGATATGAAGCGAGCCGAGCTGATGTTCGAACGCCCGCAGGCCCTCCAGGCCACAGGACCGCCCGAACATCGCGGTCTGGAGCGCGACGAGGTGCGCCTGCTGGTCTCAACCGGCCAGGGGCACGAGCACGCCCGGTTCCGCGATCTCCCCCGCTTTCTCACGCCGGGCACGCTCCTGGTGGTCAACACGAGCGCCACACTGCCGGCGAGCCTGCCGGCCCGGCATCCTTGCTTTGGACGGCTCGTCGCGAACGTCTCGACCGATTATGGCAAGGGTCTGTACCTGATCGAAATCCGCAAGAGCGCCGCGGAGCCGGGTCCCCTGCCCCTGGAGGTGGGCGATGTCCTGGAGATCGCCGGGCTGCCGGCCCGCCTCGTCGCGCCCCATCCGGGCCTGCCTCGGCTCTGGTTCGTCCGCGTCGAGACCGACCTCCGGCGAGCCATGGAGCGAACGGGCGCGCCCATCCGCTACGGTTATCTCGAATGGCCCTATCCACCCCTCGCGGCCTATCAGACCCTCTTCGCCCGCGAGCCGGGCAGCGCCGAAATGCCCTCCGCAGGCCGGCCCTTCACCCCCCGGGTCGTGGACGCCCTCCATGCCCGGGGGATTCACCTCACGGACCTGATCCTCCACACCGGAGTCTCCAGCCACGAGCTCGAAGCGGACGAGATCGAAAACCAGGTCCTCTACGCCGAGCCCTTCGAAGTGCCGCAGCGAACCGCGGACGCCGTGAACGCCGCGAGACGCGAACACCGTCCCATCCTTGCCGTGGGCACCACCGTCGTCCGAGCCCTGGAATCGGCCTGGGATGGTGAACGAGTCCGCCCCACGGCGGGCTTCACCAGACTCCTCATCCACCCGGGCCGGCCCGTGAAGACCGTGGACGGCCTCCTCACCGGTCTCCACGATCCCCTGGCGAGCCACCTCGCCCTGCTCTACTCCATCGCCCCGAAAGAGCTGGTGCTGGCGGGATACGAGGAGGCGGTGCGGGAGGGGTATCTGTGGCACGAGTTTGGGGATAGTCACCTGCTCGGTGGCTCTTATCAATCCCGGCAACGATGACATTGCTTTTATCAACACTTTTGCCAGGGTGGCATGCAACAGAACATTTCGATGCCCAAGATGGTCTCCTCATTATCCGGCTGGCTGTAAAAACCGTGGCGATTTTTCCACCCGTTAAGCCCGGATCTGTTAAGATGACCGCGACGTTAGAGTAGCGCGTCGAAATTCCGTAATCATTGTCATGTCCTTGTAATACTCAGTATTGCAGGGATAAGAGTTTATCTGTGAGCGGACACATTGACCTTCAGCAGCTCGCCACCCGCGAAAGTGAGCAGGTCGAATGGAAGGGGAACGTCGCAGACATCGATGACGTCGTCGAAACGCTCTCCGCCTTCGCCAACGATCTCGCCAACCTCGGGGGTGGCTACGTCGTCTGCGGCGCGGCCGAGACGAAAGACGATCATGGCTTTCCATCCGTGGAGCTGACGGGCCTCACGCCGGGCCGCCTCAAGGAAGTCGAAGGAACCGTGCTCACCCGGTGCCGGGAGCGCGTTTCGCCGCCGCTCGCGCCACGAGTCGAGGAGCTTCCGGCGGCGACGCCCAATCGCCGGGTTCTCGTCTTCATCATGCCGGCTACGGACCACGCGCACATGGTCCGGCGGAGCGGTCAGGGAGCGCGGTACTTCGTACGCATCGGCCGGGAAACGCGCGAGGCCCGCGACGGTGTGTTGCGCGAGCTCCTCGTCCGCAAAGGCGCCCAGGAGCCTTGGGACCGTCAAGCCTGCAACGCGGCGACGGTCAGCGACCTCGACCTGCTGGTCCTCCGGGATGCGTTGCAACGGATGGGGATCTTCTCCCATGGCGTGGGCGTCGAGACCTTTCTGTCAGAGACGAACCAGCTCAGCCCTTTCGTGCCGCCGCTCTGTCTTCAGGAGCCGCTGTCGGGCATTCTCCGGCCGCGAAATTTTGCGTTGCTTTTGTTCGGCCGCTCGGTTCAACGCTTTGTCCCAGGAGCCTTCTCGCTCTTCTCCAGCTATCCGGGCTTGGATCGCTCCGAGCCCCACGCGGAACGCCATGAGCTCGCTGGAAATCTATTCGAGCAAGCCTACCGTCTGGTCGCTCTCCTCGAACACCAATCCATCACGGCCTTCGACAAGACCGACCCGGCGAATCCGAATGCATCGAAATATCCCGCCCGTGCATTGCGTGAGGTCATGATCAATGCGCTGGCCCACCGTGACTACGCGATGGTGGACGCGACGCGCATCACAGTCTTCAGCGACCGGATCGAAATGATCTCGCCAGGCCCTCTCCCCGTCGGCGTCGATCCTGTCGAGTTTCGTGCCGGCCGCGCCGCACCCAAATGGCGCAATCAGGCCCTGGCGTGGTTTCTCAGCCGTCTTCAATTCGCCCAGGCCGAGGGACAGGGCATCCCCACGGTCCTCCGCAGCATGCAGCAGGAGGGTTGCCCTCCACCGGTTTTCAAAACCAGCGACGCTCGTGTCATCTGCACCCTTCACGCACATCCGCGACATACAATCCCGGAGCCCGCGACGGAGCGTGAGCGATGGAAGGTGCGAGTCTTGGAGGTCATCAACCGCGGAGGGATGGAGGGGACCCCGTTCGAGGCCCTGTCCCGGGCCCTCCCCACAGCGACCCGAAACGACCTCCGCGTCCTGCTGCGCGAGCTTCGGAAAGCGGAGCGCATCCATGTGCTCGGCACCACCAAGGCAGCCCGCTGGTTTCCGGGAAGCGAGCTGCCATGACGGCCCCTTCGTCCCAATCCAGTCCCAAAAAACGCCCCGCCTTATGCCTGTTTACCGGCTCGCCCACCCCGTGGCAGTACCAATCCAGTGCCAATCGAGCTCAAATGCAAACCACTGACACCATTGAAGATCCATCTCCGCCTCCCAGGTTTTGGCGGCGCTGGACACCACTCCAGTACCAATCCGGCCAGGGCGCCCCGAGTCCAATCCAGTCCCAATCCGGTCCCAATGTCTGGCGGTTCAAGCCGGTCTGAGATCAGTTGGCGTAGCGGCGGAAGAAGGAGTCCGGCTTCCACGCCGGCCGCTTGTCCGTGTTGGCCACGTCGAGGAGGAGCCGGCGCGTGATCTCTTCGTAGAGGGCGGCGGCGCCGAGGTCCACGGGCTGGCTCAGGTCGTCCGAAGGGGCGTGGTAGCGCTTGGTGAGCCAATCCTTGAAGATTTTCTGCTCGGGCGTGCCGAGCTCGAAGCCCACGTCCATCTTGAGCGCGGGAACGCCGTGGCGGATGAAGCTGTACTGATCGCTGCGAATGAAACCGTTGCGCAGCGGCTCCGGGTCGGCGATGGGCTTGACGCCCAGCGACTGCGCGATGGCCGCGGCGCGGTCGCCGAGGTCGGACTCGGCGAGCCCTTCCACTTTGAGCACCTTCAAGGGGACGATGGGCAGGAACATGTCCACGTTGACGTCTGCGACGATCGCTTTCGGAGTCACCGTGGGATGCGCGGCAAAATATTTCGATCCCAGAAGGCCCTTCTCTTCCGCGGTGACGAAGAGGAAGAGGAGCGAGCGCCGCGGCTTGGCTGAGGCACCGGCCAGATGGGCGGCCATGTCCAGCAGCAGGGCGCTGCCCGAGCCGTCGTCCATGGCGCCGTTGTAGATGCGGTCGCCGTCGATGGGCGCGCCGATGCCGACGTGATCCACGTGGGCGGAGAGGACCACGACCTCGCCCTTGAGGGCAGGATCGCTGCCCGGGAGCCTGGCCACGACGTTGGCCGATTCGACCACGCTGCGCTTGACGCTGGCGCGCGCCTTGAGCGAGGCGGCGAGCGGGAAGCGCGGCAGGGGCTTCCTGTCCTTGCCGAGCGCGGCGATCTCCGCGAAGGTGTGGCCGGAGCCGGCGAAGAGCTTCTCCGCCTGTGTGGGATTGAAGAGCAGGGACGTCTCGAGACCCGCGGTCTCGTTGAATTCGGGATCGGCGAGGTCCATGGAGGGATGGGCGCGGTTGAGCGACATCCGCGACCAGGGGATGTCCATGGAGGCGGGATTCGGAATGGTGATCGTGCCGATGGCTCCCGCGGCCTTGAGCGCCTTCCAGCGCTCCACGGGGGTCTGGTAGTGGGCCGAGAGAGGGCCGGGGACGTCCGCCGGCGAGCCGGAGAGGAAGACGACGACCTTGCCATGGAGGTCGAGCCCGGCGAAATCGTCGAAGCCCGTCTCCGGGACCCGCAGACCGTAGCCGGCGAAGACGAGCGGCGCCGCGACCTCCCGGGCCGCGAGCTCGATGCGGGTGTTGAAGAAGACGTCCTCGCCGAGGACGAGGGGCTCGGCCTTGCCGTCGCGGACCAGTGCCGCGGCGGAGCCCGTCTCGTCGATCTCCCGCTGGATGAGCTTGACGGGCTGGTAGAAGCCCTGGCTGCCCGCCGGCTCGAGGCCGGCCCGGGTGAGCTGTTCGACGATGTAGGCCTGGGCCTTGCGCAGACCCGCGCTCCCCGTCTCGCGCCCTTCCATGGCGTCGTCAGCCAGGACCTTGACGTGATTCCACCACGTCTGGCCGTCGAAGGTCTGCGGAGCGGGCTCAGCAACGAGCAGGCTCGCCACCAGCCCGGAGGTCACGGCGAGAAGCAACACGGTACGGCGCATCGCGATCCTCCCCTGAAAAGTCAGGCCGGGGAGCATAGCAGATCTTCTCGAAGCCTCGCTCCCCCACTCGTCAGACAGGCTCGCAATCCGACTCCATGACGTAGCCGATGGCTTTGATGACGTTCCGTAATGCCCTGTCGTCGAGAATGCCAACCGGACCGGATGCCAGATCGAGTTGGTTTCTGTTGATGGACAGCAGGTTCTCGCACTGGGCTACGCAATCGATCTTGAAACCGAATTGACCCGCTCGGAAGGGCACACAATTGGGCAGCTCTCGGCGAGCTCCGAGTCGAGAAGAGGTACAGGGAACGACCAAGGCGTACCGGCCGCGATTGAGCTCGTGCCGAGAAACGACGATGACGGGGCGGGGTCCGGCCTCGGGGAGATCGACGACGTAGATCTCGCCAGCCGCGATCATGGCTCTTCGTTCATACGTTCCACAGCGTTCTTGAGGGCGACCTCTCGGATGGCTTGCTGTTCCCGCTCATCCTCGATGATCTCGCGAACGCTCTCGTACTCAGCGGCCGGAATCAAAACGTACTCCTCGTTCGTACGAGGATCCACGACCTGGGGAGGTGTCGGTCCAGCGGAGTCAAGGGCTCTCTGCTGCTGCTCAGTCAACTGGATGGTCATGGCTTCTACCCTCTCGAAGCTCAGGCTCTCCCGAGTATAGCGCGATTCCCGTTCTCCAAGGAAGAGCCCTTTTCTCCTGACCCCGCCACTACGCCTGCGGAACGTCCACCCGCCCCATCCTGTAGAAGCTCACCGCGCTCTCCCCATACCGCCGCACGTCCACCCGCGTCAGCGGTTCCACCTCTATAGGCAGCTCCCGGCGTGAGGAATGCTCGACAGCTACGTCGGCGTCGGGGGCGAGGAGGGGGACGACTCCCAGGAGGATCTCTTCGTAGGCGTCGAAGCCGTAGGGGGGATCGGCGAAGACGAGGTCGACGGGGCCGGCTCGCTCCTCAACCAGCCGGATCAGGCCGGCGGGGAGGGTCAGACGGCGGATCGCGAGGAGGCGTTCTCCCAGGCGTTCGGCATTGGATTCCAGGGTCTTTATGGCCCGCAGATCACCGTCCACGGCGAGGGCGGAGAGGGCTCCGCGGCCCAGGGCTTCCAGGGCCACGGCGCCGCTGCCGGCGAAGAGGTCGAGGACGCGGGCGCCTTCCAGACGGTCGCGCCAGATGGAGAAGAGGGCTTCGCGCACCCGGCTTTCCGTGGGCCTTGCTCCCTGCGGGACGGCGAGAGCACGGCCTTTATATTCGCCGCCCGAGAGGCGCACTCCCCCCTTCAACGATCCCTCGACACCAGCGCCGTGAACTGCTGCCGCACCTGATCTTTGGGGATGTAGACCTCCAGCGGGAGGTCCACGCCCCGCAGCTCGATCCCCTGCTTGTCGGCCGTGAAGGCGATGATGCGGAAGAGCTCGCCGTCGCCCACGCGTTTCAGCACGTCTCCGGGCGTGGGGACGTAGTCGGCCGGCAACTCGTCGCTATCTTTCACCAACTGCACCTTCCCCCCGATCTCCTCGACGATGTGCACCACCCGCGAGAGGTTCAAGCCCAGCGGGTCGTAGTGCCCGAAGCGGTAGGTCTGGAGCGTCTTGCCGGGAAGCTGGAGGCGCAGCTCGCAGCGCTCCACCCAGTGGCCTTCGACTCCCCGCTCCGGGCTCACGGACTCCCTGAGGTCCTCTCCCGAGAGGCGGTTGAGGAAGGCCTGGAGCTCGTCCGGCCCCAGCTCGGCCAGGCCCATCCACTCGTGCTTGATCAGCCCGTCGCGCACGCGCACGGTGCCGTTGCCGAACAGGGTGATCTCGTGCCGCGTGGTGTCGGTAACACAGTCGAAGCGGACGACCTCCCACGAGCGGTCGTCCGCCGCGGCGGGGAGAGCTGGGACCAGCAGGAGGATCGAAATCAGCAGGGTCTTCATACAGCCTCCTCTCGCATCACGACGGACGGCTCGCCGGCCAGGAAGGCCAGAGCGTAACGCAACTCCTCATCCTCTCCGATCCGGTCGTCGAGCCGGGCCTTCAGGGTGGCGCGCAGGGCTTCGCCGATCGACGGCCCGGGCGGAATGCCGGCCGCCAGGAGATCGGCCCCCCGGATGGCCAGTCGCAATCCCCGAAGCTGAGTGAGGTAGCGGCGGATCTGAAGGCGGACGGGCTCGTCTCCCTCGGCCATCAGCAGCAGGATCTCCTCGCCGCTCAGGGGCTCCAGGATCTCCGCCAGCCGGTGGGACGCCAGCTCCCGATCACCCCGATCCTTGTGGAGGTTCTCCCGAGCCAGGGCCAGGCGACCCGGGAAACCGAGGATCAGTCGCCGGTCCTCCCCTGCCAGGAGCAGGCGGTCGGCGAGGCGGAGGAGATCCGTCGGCGCGAAATCCGCCGCCAGAGCCATGAGCAGCAGGCGCCAGGCCTCAACAGGAAGATCGGCGATCCCTTCCAGTCGATACCAGTCGTGGGCCGCCCGCGCTTCCCGCAGCCGTTCGCGGACGGACTCGTCGAGATTCTTGATTTCGAGCCGCGGATCGATAGCGCCGAGCACGCCCAGCTCCGCGAGGCGGTCGAGGCCGCGCAGGGCCAGGGCTGGATCGTCGAGCAGCAGGATCAGCTCGTCGCGCAGTCGCGAGCCCGAGAGCTGATCGAAAACCCCTTCGGCCAGCGCCACCTCGGCGAGGTGCAGGGTCTCGGACGAGATGTGGAAGCCCAGCCGCAGCTCCAACCGCACGGCGCGCAGGATGCGGGTGGGATCGTCGATGAACGACAGGCTGTGGAGCACCCGCAGGGTCTTCTCCTTGAGGTCCCGCCGGCCGCCGAAGTAGTCGATGAGCTCAAGCGCGGGCTCGGGACCCAGGCGGATGGCCAGGGTGTTGATGGTGAAGTCCCGCCGGAAGAAGTCCTGCCGCAGCGCCGAGGTCTGCACCTCGGGAAGGGCGGCCGGAGCGCGATAGAACTCGCTGCGAGCGGTCGCCACGTCGACGTGGAATCCCTCGGCGTCCACCACCACGGCGGTCAGGAAGGCGCGATGGACCCGCACCCGGCCCCCCAGGGCCGCGGCGAGCGCTTCGGCGAAGGCGAGGCCGTCCCCCTCCACGACCAGATCGAGATCGCGGTTCTCCCGCTCCAGCAACAGATCGCGCACGAAGCCGCCCACCAGGTACACGGGCACGCCCTGCTCGCGGGAGACGGCGGCGATGGCCTCGATGCGGGAGGTCAGGGCCGGCGGCAGCCGCTGGGCCATGAGCTTGCCGATGCGCTCCCGCCGCTCCCGCTGCTGCTCGGCCCGGCGGTCGATCCGCTCCTCGAAGTCGCTGAGCTGGCCGTGCAGGTGCCGCAGGAGCTGCATGCGGGTGACGAGGCCGAGCGGCTTGCCCGCCGCCGGGTCCCCCACCAGCACGAAGCGGGGATGGCGGGCGAGCATCCGCTCGCGCACCTCGTCGGCCGGCTCGTCAGGGTCCACCCATTCGAGCTCCCGCGACATCACGGTCTCGACCGGCCGCGGACCCAGCCCGTGCTGGAGGGCCGCATCGAGGATCTGCCGCGAGACCGTGCCCACCACCCGTCCCTCCCGCTCGACCGGAGCGGCGTTGATCCGCCGGACGTTGAGCCCCGCCTTGGCCTCCTCCACCGTGGTGCCGGCAGGGATCGTGTAGAAGGGTGAGATCATCAGGTCGCGCGCCCGCGCCGCCGGCGGCAGGGTCCGGCGGAGATAGCCGAGCAGGCGCTCCCGGGCCTCCAGCAGAGTCGTGTCCTTGAGCCGGGCCGAAGCGGCCGTGGCATGCCCGCCCCCGCCAGCCAGCTCCTTCAGGGCCTCCCCGAGGTCGAACCCCTCCACGATGCCGCGGGCGATGAGCGTCACCCGGTCTCCCTCGCCGAAGAGGGCGAAGAGGAGGGGGAGCTCGAAGATCTCCAGGCAGCGAGAGACGAGAGGGGCCAGCTCCTCCAGATAGCGTCCCAACTCCACCTCCACGATGCCCACGCGATGGCCACGGAGACGGTGCACCTCCAGGTGCTGGGTCATCTGATGGAGCACGTCCAGCCGCTCGGGATCGAGAGGGCGCGACACCGCGGCGCGGACCATGGCGAGGTCCCCGCCCTGCTCCAGCAGCCAGGCCGCGGCTTGAAGATCGCGAGGGCTGGTGGTGGCATAGGTGAGAGAGCCGGTATCCTCGTAGATCCCCAGGAGCAGGAGATCCGCTTCCTCGGCCGTGGCCACGAGGCCCCGCCGGCGCAGCTCCTCCACCATCAACGTCGAGGTCGAGCCGGCCTCCGGATCCACGAGCCCCCCGGTCACCGCCAGATCCGACGTCGAGGGCGGATGGTGATCGTAGGCCCAGACTTCGATCTCCGGATTCGCCTCCAGCCACGAAGCCACGATGCCGATGCGATCCCGCTGCCGGATGTCACAGAGGATGACGCGGGTCACCTCCGCCGGGTCCACGTCCTTCTGGCGCAGCTCGGGAACCTCGAGGCCTCGCGCCTCGATCATCCGCCGCAGCGAGCCCTCCCGCGAGCCGGGAAAGAACAGCCGCGCCTCGGGATGAAAGCGCCGCGCCACCAGCATCGCGGCAAAAGCGTCGAAATCGGCGCCCACGTGGGTCGAGAGCAGCTCCATGGATCGGGATTGTACCGCTGGGTCCACGCCAGCCGCTTCAGGGAAGGCCTTCGCGCAGCTCCGCAATCAACCGCGGCGACCGCTCCCGCTCCCAGGACCTGCGGTCGTAGTCGCCCCAGAGGTGGGCCACCTTTAGGCCGTTGGCGCGGGCGCGGTGCTCCAGCTCTTCGCGCGACCAGAGGCGGGCGGGGAAGGAGGCGTTTTCGACCGGACGGCCTTCCAGCCGGTATTCGAAGGCGGCGGCGCAGAGACGGGTCTTGGGATCGCAATGCCAGGTCTCGCGGATCTGCAGATCGCCCGGTCCCGTCTGCTCCTTCACCAATCCGTCAGCGCCACCAGCCGTCCGGCGCTGCTGCGGAGAGAACCAGGCCGCGTCGAGGAGGAAGCGTCCGCCCGGGGCGAGGTGGCGGGCCGCGGTTGCGAAGGCACGCTCCCGATCCTCATCCTTCGTGAGATGGACAAACGGATCGTCCACTGCGGCCACGAGATCGAAGCGGGCATGCAGCTCGATCTCCCGCATGTCGGCCAGCAGGAAAGCGACGTTGGAGGCTCCAGCCAGCCGGCGGTGGGCCACGGCGATCATCTCCGGCGCCAGCTCGACGGCCACGACCCGGCCAGCGGTACGAGCGAAGAAGGCGGTGGCCCGTCCGGTCCCCGCTCCCAGCTCGAGGACGCGGCAGCCGGGAGGCGTCCCCGCCGCCCACGTCCACAGCTCCTCATCACCGCGATCGGCCAGCTCGAGATCGTAGAACGGGAGGATGCGGTGGTAGTAGGCGCGAACGTCCTCGGCCGCGATGGAAGAGGCGGGCATGAGAGAAACCTGCTGCAAGCCTGACGCCAAAGCTGGGATCAGACTCGCCGTTCCACTCGGCAAACCCGCTCCACAAACCCCACCATCGCCCCAAGCGTCCGCTCCGGCTGCTCGCGATGGGGCGAATGCCCGCAGTCCGGGAGGGCGATCGCCGTCACCGGTCCGCCGGCCTGCCTCTCGATCGCCTCCACCTGCTTCCAGGTGCCGTACTCGTCGTCCTCGCCCTGGAGGATGAGGATGGGGACCTGGACCGCGGCCAGGTATTCCTCGATGTTCCAGGCCACGAAGTCGGGATGGAGCCAGACGCCGTTCCAGCCCCGGAAGGCCACGTCCACGTTCGCGCCGTGGTGCCGCGCCAGCCGGTCGCGCAGGTCCGAGGTCCGGTACTCCTCCCCGATCTTCGCGATGCTCGCGAGGCCGTGGGGCTCGGTGAAGACGTGCGGCGCCTCCAGGATCAGGCCCTGCAGCCCGGCCTCGGGGCGGCTCCCGGCATAGATGAGGGAGATCGAGGCGCCGTCGCTGTGCCCCACCAGGACGTGCTCGCGGATCTCCATCCTCTGAAGGATCTCCCGCAGCACCTCCGCTTCGTCGTGCATGAAGCGGACGGGCCGCGGCAGGGGCACGGGATCGGACTTCCCATATCCCGCCCGCGAATAGACCAGAGCGCCGCAGCCCGTCGCCGCCGCCAGCCGGTCGGGAAAGTCCCGCCACAGGGAGGCCGAGCCGAGACCCTCGTGCAGGAAGACGAGCGTGGGCGCCTCCTCCGGCGGCGGACCGAGCCAGCGGAATTCCAGGCGCCGGCCGGCCGCGGTGAGAGAACCCGACTCCATCTTGGTATGATAGCCGCCGGTTCAACCCCTTCGAGACGTTCGCATGGGAGAGGCAATGCACTTCACCAAGCGGAGCGAAAAGAAGCGCGCACTGGGCAGCCTCCTGAGGTGCTGGCCCCTCCTCTTCCTCCTCGCGTTGCACGGCTGCAACGGCTGCAAGCCCGTGGACTTCCCCGTCTCTTCGCCGCCCAACGATCCCAGCGGCGCCCATCGCTCGTTCGCGCAGAGCGAGACCTCCATGGTGCGCATCGATCAGACCGGGGACCGGCCGGAGGGCGAGCCCGCGTCGCGCTTCCTCGTGGGCTACAACGACACCACCTCCTCGATCGTCGATACGGGCGTTGGGACCTGCTGGGCGTTCACGCCCGAGCGCGCGAGCACGGACGGCTGGGCGGTGTCGAACGACTTCGGGGGCAACTGGGTGCGGCACGACCAGCTCCCGGTCTCTTCCGTGCTCAAGGACCGGGGTATCCACGCCCGGCACGGCGATCCGTGGCTCGCGGCGTGGAGCAGCAAAGACCCCAAGGTGCCCGGGATCGCGCTCTACGTGAGCGTGGCGCAGGGCAGTCTGCCGCGGTACGGCTTTCCCTGGTTCCTCCTCCTCACGCGGTCGCTCGACAATGGCAAGAGCTTCGAGGACTCGTTCGTGCTGCTGGGGCCGCAGGGGGGGGTCCCCGACGGGCCCAAGGTGGCGATCGACGGCGACGGCACGCTGGCCGTCGTGGTGTGGAACGAGCCGGGCCTCGCCCTCCCCTACCGTCTGGTCTGGAACCTCGACGGGCCGCTCGCGACCGGGGCCACGGGGCTCGTCAATCCCGTCGCGATCGCCGATCCGCCCAATCCCACCTGCACCTACTCGGGGGCGACGGCCCATCCCCGGGTGGCGGCGGGCAAGAGCACCTTCTACGTGGCTGCGCTGGTTTCCTACAACTGCACCACGGGAGGGTTCCAGCAGCGTCTGGAGGTGTATCGGAACTCTGCCATCGCCCTTGCGTTCGGGGTCCCCTGGCAGCGGATCATTTCGGTCGTCCCTCCGCCATCGATCCCGGGCGGCTTCGGCATCCTCAACGCGCAGGACGCCGCGGGCACGCCCCGCTTCGGCACGCGGACCGATCGCGGCAGCAGCCTGCCCGACCTCGCGGTGGGCCAGGGCAAGGACGGCGAATTCGTGATCGTCGCCGACCTCCAGATCCTGGCGGGCACATTGCCCGACGAGGCGTCGACGGAAAAAGTGGTCCTCTTCCGCCTGCCGGAGGCCGACACCTGCGACGCCCGCCATCACAAGGGCGATCTCGACAGTTGCGGGCAGAAGCTCACCGGGAACACGATCGATTCGCTTTCGAAACCCAGTGACATGGAAACCGTGACGAGCCGCGCCGGCATCTGGGAATCGAAACCCGCGGTCTTTACCGGCAAGGTGCCGGACGGCACGACCGACGAGCGTGTGGGCGTCGTGTGGTATTCGCAACCCTACAAGGGCCGCATGACCGTGACTGACGAGATGCGCGCCCGCACCATCGTCGAAGCCGCGGTTTCGACCGACGGCGGCGTCACCTTCAGCGGACCGTTCAACTTGACGGCGAAAGGGGATCAATCGGGCGACCCGCCCGTGGACCCGGACATCGGCGTGTTCTTCCATCCCTGCCAACTGATCTGTACGGGATATTTCGGCGAATACCTGAGCGGCGCGTTCCAGTTCAACGCTCCGACCACGGACGCCATCGTGGCCGCCTGGGGCGATTCGCGCGAAGGGTGCACGGATCAGAGCGCGACGACGAAACACCACCACGTCTGGGCCGGCGCGGTCCGTCCGAAATGAGGGAACCATGACCCTGCGACGTCTCGCGGTCCTGCTCCTCGCCGTCCTCGCCCTCGCGGCCGGCTGCACCCGCGCCGCCAAAGAAAAGCTTTCGAAAGAGGAGATCGCCAAGGGCCAGCATCTCGCCCAGCCCTTCGCGGCGCCCGGCCGCTGCTTCGGCAAGCCTTCGAAGTGCGTGAGCGACGGGCAGTGCGCGCCCCCGTTCTCGCTCTGCCAGGAAGGAACCTGCTGCTCGGGTACGATCGATCCCGTCACCTGCGAGTGCCGCTGCGGCAACGGTCCTCCCTGCGGTCCGCGCGAGCTCTGCTGCGAATTGCCGGCATCCGTTCCAAGAGTCGAGCAGACGAGCTCGGCCGAGCAGCATACCGGGCTGCGCTGTCGGCCCGTGCGCGAGTGTTTCGGCCCGGATTGAGCCCGGCTGTCTCGCTCGCCTCGCCTCCTGGCACCTTGGGAGGTTAGGGAGCGCCGCAGAGGCGCGATCAGAAACACAAGGAGGTCCGTCACATGAAGAAGAACACTGGGAACCGTATCCTGGGCCGCCGTCTGGCACGCGAGCTGCCGAACGATGAGCTCGGGCAGGCAGCGGGAAGCCGAGGCCGGCTACTGGACCTGGACGCTGCTCTACCCCTCCGATCCGGGCGATCCGCGCTGGGACGGCGGCGGCTCGGGCCCGATCATCGTCGCCGAGGCCTGATCCAGCCGGCGCGGAAACCATCCTCTTCCCCGGCCGGAGCCTCTCCGGCCGGGAATCTCTCGGACCATGCCTCGCTATCTCATCGCCACCGAACCGCGCGACATGCACGCCATCGAGGTCGCGCTGGCGCTGGAGGCGCGCGGTGCCGAGCCTCTCCTCTGGCACGGCGGTGACTTCCCGACCCTGCTCGCGGGATCGATCGCCGTGCGCGACGGCCGCGTCTCCTGGGAGCTCCGAGGCACCGACCTGCCCTCCGCCCGGCCGCCGTTCGACGGCGTCTGGCTGCGTCGGCCGACGTCCCCCGTGCTGCCGGCGAGCCTCCACCCGGCGGACCGGCCGGTGGCCGAGCGCGAGGTGCGCGAATTCGTCAACGGCCTCTACCGCCTTGCGGCTCCCGAAGCGTTCTGCGTCAATCCGCTCGCGAGCCGCGGGCATGCCGAGTCCAAGGCGGTGCAGCTCGCCGCAGCGGCCCACCTCGGCTTCGCGGTGCCGCCGACCCTGCTCTCGAACGATCCGGAGCGCATCCGCGAGTTCCTGGCCGGGCTCCGCGGCCGGGCGATCTACAAGCCTTTCCTGCCCGCGGGTTGGGTGGGAGAGGCGACCACGGCCGTGCTCGGCACCTCGGAGATCGAGGCGGACGACCTGCCTCCGGACGAGATCCTGCGCGCCACACCCGGCATCTTCCAGGCGCGGGTGGACAAGGCCTACGAGCTCCGCATCACCGTGTTCGGCGGCTTCCTCGCCGCCGCACGGATCGATTCGCAAGCGATCCCCGAAGCCCGGATCGACTCGCGCGCCGGCGGCCCGCGGCTGCCGTTGCAGCCGGCCAAGCTGCCCCCGGAGGTCGAGCGCCGCTGCTTCGAGCTGATGGCGCGGCTCGGCATCGTCTTCGGTTGCTTCGACCTCGCGGTCACCCCGGAAGGCGAGCACGTCTTCTTCGAGGTCAATCCAGCCGGCCAGTTCCTGTGGGTCGAGGAATCGTGCCCGGAGATCCGCCTGCTGGCGCCCTTCGTCGAGTTCCTGCTCGCGCGGCGCGCCGACTTCCGCTGGCGTCCCGACCCCGCGGCGATCCGTCATGAAGACTTCGTCCGTGCGGCGTTCCAGCGCATGGAAGAGCTCGCCGCCCGCCACGTGGACCCGCCCCAGACGTTCGTCGGCCAGGAAGACGACGACGCGCCGCAGCCTTGATCTCCCCCACCTGCTAGACTCGGCATCCTCTGGAGCTTGGAACATGAAAAGGAGAGCCGCATGAGAAAGCTGGCCTGTGTCGCATTGACGTTGCTGTGGGTTTCCATTCCGGCCGTTGGGCAGACCCCCGGCCCCATCGTGCTCAAGGCCGCCCGGGTCTTCACCTCCACCTCCGATCGCCCGCTGGCGCCCGGAATGGTGGTCATCGAGGGGGATCACATCACGCAAGTTGGGCAGAATCTCGCCGTGCCGCCAAACGCGCAGGTGATCGACCTTGGAGACTCGACGCTCCTGCCCGGCTTCATCGACGCCCACGTGCACCTGTCCCTGGAGATGTCGGACGACTGGTATCGCGACTTCTATCAGGGAGCGTTCCGCTTCCCCGCCGAGGAGGCGCTCTACGCCGCCAAATACGCCCGGGGACCCTCGAGGCCGGCTTCACCACCGTGCGCGACGTGGGCTCGCACGATTACGTATCGCGTCGGCCTGCGCAACGCCATCAACGCCGGCGTGGCCGTGGGGCCGCGCATGCAGATCGCCAATTACGGCGTCGGCTCGACGGCGGGCCACGCCGACGAAGCGCCGCTTCCCGCCGGACCGCGATCGAACCCTGCGGGAACGCTCCAGGGGATCTGCAACGGGCCCGACGAGTGCCGCGAAGCCGTGCGCTTTCAGATCAAATACGGCGCCGACGTGATCAAGTGCATGCCTTCGGGCGGCGTGCTGTCGCTCGCCGATCCGGTCGACGTCCCCGAGCTGACCCAGGAAGAGATGAACGCCATCGTCTCCGAGGCGCACGCCTGGCACCGCAAGGTCGCGGCCCACAGCCACGGCGACGAGGCGGCGAAGATCGCCATCGCAGCCGGCGTCGACTCCATCGAGCACGGCTCTTTTCTCAAGGACGACACCCTGCGGCAGATGAAGGAAAAGGGAGTCTATCTCGTGCCCACGCTCTTCGCCGGAGCCTGGGTGGGCGAGAAGGCGGACCGCTTCCCGCCGCCGATCGCCGCCAAGGCGCGAGCCGCGGCGGCGCAGATGCAGTCGATGTTCCAGCGCGCGGTGAAGATCGGCGTCAAGATCGCCTTCGGCACCGACTCCGCGGTCGAGCCCCACGGCCTCGACGCCCGGAGTTCGCCCTCATGGTGAAGAACGGCATGACCCCGGCCCAGGCCCTGATCTCCGCCACCGCCAGCGGTGCCGACCTCCTCGGGCCTTTCCGACAAGATCGGCACCCTGGAGCCCGGCAAGCTCGCCGACCTCGTGGCCGTGCCGGGCGACCCCTTGCTGGACATCCGGCAGACCGAAAAGGTCTCCTTCGTGATGCAGGGCGGGAAGGTGATCAAGAATCAGGCCCCGGGGCACTGAGGTATTCGCCAAATCTCCAACCGACCCGTAGAGATGGGATGAGAAGGCCAACCTCCTGTGACGCAGTGCCAGAATAACGGTCTGCAAACAGGTGATCGCGCGGCTAGACGCGAAAGGAGGTTGACCGTGGTTGAGCTTAGCAAAGTTGAGGCGCAGGAGGTGATGGGCTTAGGATCTCGGGGATCGTTCGAGCCAGGATCTGTCGGATGGACCGCAAGACCGGGGCGGTTTTGGAGGAGCGGCGGCTGTCGACCACGACAGCCAGCGTCCAGCGCTACTTCAGTTCTCTTCCCCCTCAGTTGGTGGCGCTGGAGAGTGGAACCCACAGCCTGTGGATGACGCGGTTGGTGAAATCTCTGGGCCACGAGGTCATCGTGGCCAATCCCAGTCAGGTGCGGGCCATCTCGTCGAGCCTGAAAAAGACCGACGAGCGCGACGCGCGGTTCTTGGCGCAATTGGTCCGGGTGGATCCCCAACTGCTGTCGCCCGTAGAGCCACGTAGCGAGCAATCTCAGAAAGCCATCGCCGTGGTGCGGGCTCGGGAAGGTCTGGTCAAGGCGCGCACGATGCTGGTCAACCAGGTGCGCGGGGTCGTCAAGTCCTTCGGCTACCGTCTGCCCTCCTGCTCCTCGGCGGCGTTTGCCTCCAAAGCCCAGCAGGATAAGACCCTGCCATCCTCGCTGAAAGACACACTGGCGCCTCTGCTACGGGTTCTCTCGGAGCTGAGTCAGGAGATCGCCCGCTTCGACAAGCAGGTCGAGGTCCTGGCCCGGCACTGGTCGGTGACGCAACGGCTGCGCCAGATCAAGGGCGTCGGAGCCCTGACGGCGCTGGTGTTTGTGCTGACGCTGGGCGATCCATTTCGCTTCGCCAAGTCGCGCGCAGTGGGAGCTTATCTGGGCCTGGTCCCGGGTAGTCGCAGCTCGGGCCAGTCGGCACCCCAAATGCCCATCACCAAGCAGGGCGACCGGCTGACGCGGCGCCTGCTGGTGCAAGCGTCCCACTACATCTTAGGTCCCTTCGGACAAGACAGCGACCTGAGACGATTGGGTCTGCGGTTGGCCGAGCGTGGGGGCAAGAGCGGCAAGAAACGAGCCGTAGTCGCCGTCGCTCGCAAGTTGGCAGTGGTGCTACACCGCCTTTGGGTAAGCGAAACGGACTACGAGCCTCTGCGCAAGGCGGCAGCCTAAAGAAGCCCAGGAAGAAAGAAAAAACAGCTCAGCAAGGGAGAAAAGCGTTCACAGAATCGGAGTTGGAGTCTCAACCTCCCGTTGTCGGTGACTGCGTTGTGACGTCGTGAGCCTTCGAGGCCGTCGTAGAGAGTGCAGCGCCGCAGCGGTGGAACCCCCTCATGCACCGAGCCCAAGAGGGCTCCTTGAGAGTGCGGATGGAAGACTCGGGGACCGACACCCGACTCCGATCGAGAAGAAGATAAGGACAGGCCGCCCTGGCGGCCTTGCAATTTGGGGCCTTCTCATGGAAGACGTCCCAGGTCGTAACGATACCTTTTCGGAAATCTCGGGGACCGCGGGACGTCTCCGCGTCGGCGATCGACGCCCAGGAAACGTAATCGTCCGGCGGGGCGAAATACAACGAAAAATCCGGCCGTCCATGATTCACGACGTCGGACGTTGAAGAGAATCGAACGGTTTCGCCGCACCGGAGACGTCCCGCGGTCCCCGTGAGATCCGCAAGGGTGTCGTTACGACCTGGGACGTCTCTACGCGCCGTCGCAACCTCCTCTCTGCAATTGACACGTTCCCCAAAATTTAGTCTGATAGAAGACACCGTGCTCTTCATCTCCCACGCCTCCGCCGACGACGCGTTCGTCGCCAAGCTGCGCCAGGCGCTGGAGGCGCTCGGCATCTCCGTCTGGGTGGACTCCCGCAACTTGCTGGCCGGCAGCAAGCTCGCACAGGAGATCGAGGAGAAAATCGAGCAGGCGAAGCAGTTCCTCGTCGTGCTCAGCCCCAGCACGATCAATTCGTCCTGGGTGCGCCGGGAGATCGAAAAGGCCCTCGAGGTCGAGCACCGCCGCAAGGCGGAGGGTTACCGCGTCATTCCTCTGCTGCTGCCGGGCATCACGCCCGGGGCTCTGGGAACTTGGTTCGACGAAGAGCCGGTCGCCGTGCCGATCGAGGTCGGCCCCGGGGGCTTGAGCGCGGCGTTGCCTGGCCTCCTGGCCGCTTTGGGTGAGCAGCTGCCCACCGATCACCCAGCGGTCGAGCAACCCGCCGCCCGTCTCCTCGAAGAGCTCGTCCTCGAGCTCACCGATCCCAAGATAGAAACCCAGGAGGGCAAGCATCGCGCCACGGCCATGGCCACGCTCGTCTACGAGCCCGCCCAGCCCGGCGCGCGCCGCGTCGAGAGCCCGAGATTCGCGTTCACCGCGCCGCTCGGACCGATCGAGGCGGCCGATCTGCGATGGTATCTGGAGACCTACTACATCTGGCCGGACAAGATGGCGCAGCAACGCGCCGAGGGCATCGCCAGCCGGCTGCCGCAATGGGGTCAGGATCTGTACCAGGCCGCGTTGGGCTCGGAGGCCGGTCGTGACGCGCTCACCGCCTGGCAGCAGGCCTCCAAGGCCTCCCCAGCCATCCACATTTCCGATGTCGCAGAGCGCCGCTTCTCCGTGCAGGTCGACCGCGAGTTGCCTGCTGGCTCGCAGGCCGAAGCCAAGGCCGCAGCCGGCGAGGCTGCTACCGAGCTGCTGGCGTTGCCGTGGGAGCTTCTCCACGACGGCCGCACCTGGCTCTTCCAGGGAAGGCATGCCGTGCGCGTCCGCCGGCGCCTGCCTAATCGCCACCCCCAGCCGGCCCGGCCCACTACTCTGCCCATCCGCATCCTGCTCGTCAGCCCGCGGCCGGAGAAGGACGATCACGGCAATCCCATCGGCTACATCGATCACCGGGTCAGCGCCCGTCCCTTGATCGAAGCGGTCGAGAACCTCGGCGACCTCGCCCGTCTCACGATTCTCCAGCCGCCCACCTACGCCGCGCTCGAAAAGGCCCTGCTCGCGGGCGATGACGATCAGCCGTTCGACGTCGTCCACTTCGATGGTCACGGCGTGTACGACCGGCGGCTCGGTCTGGGCGGGCTGTGCTTCGAAGATCCCGAACGACGAAGACAAGCTGGAGGATCGGAGGCTGGACTTCGTGGACGCCGCCCGGCTCGCCGGCCTGGTCCGCGAGCACCGCATCCCGCTCGTCTTCCTCGAAGCCTGCCAGACCGCGGTGGCCGAGGTGGATCCGACCGCTTCCGTGGCCGGGCGGCTGCTCGAAGAAGGAGTCACCTCCGTGGTGGCCATGAGCCACAGCGTGCTGGTGGAGACGGCCAAGCGTTTCGTGCACGCGTTCTACGCAGAGCTGGCCAGCGGCGCGCGAGTCGGCCGGGCGATGCTCGCCGGCCAGCAGGCGCTGTTCGCGGACGACCCGACAGGGGAAAGGTGCTGGGCGCAGGCGAGCTGCGTCTCCAGGACTGGTTCGTGCCGGTGCTCTACCAGGAAGAGCAGGACCCGCAGCTCATCACGAGGATTTCTCCGCAGGAAGTCCAACAGCTCGAGGCGAAGAAGCGCCGGTTAAGTCTCGGCGCTCTACCCGAGCCACCGCCGCATCATTTCCAGGGTCGTAGCCGCGAGCTGTTGGCGCTGGAACGCCTGCTGCACCGCGAGCTCTGGGCCGTGGTACGTGGCACCGGCGGTCAGGGTAAAACCACGCTGGCCGTTGAGCTGGCCCGCTGGCTCACCCGCACTGGGCGCTTTGCCCGCGCGGCTTTCGTAAATCTGGAGCGTTATCGGGATGTCCGCGCGGTGCTCGATACCCTGGGCCACCAGCTCCTGCCCCAGGGTGACAAGTACTCCGTCGCCCAGTTCCGCGACTTCGACGAGGCGATCCAGCACGTCGAGCGCGCTCTAGCCGGTCAGCCCACCATCCTGGTGCTCGACAACTGCGAGAGTGTACTGCCCGAGCGGGGAGAGCCGGCAGCCTCCGAAGACGCCGCGTCAGCGATCTTCTCCCTCTGCCGACGTCTCCTGGAAGCCGACCCGCGCACCCGTCTGGTCTTCACCACCCGCGAGCCGTTGCCACCGCCGTTCGCTGCCGCCAAGTGCGAGAGGGAGTTGGGCGCTTTGGATCGGAACGAAGCCATCGAACTGGTTAGCGAGGTGATGAAGCAGAGCGGCTGGACGCCGCCCAGTGACGATGTGGGCAGCACGCCGCAGGAGATCACCGACTTGGTGGAAGCGGTGAACCGCCACGCCCGCGCGCTGGTGCTCTTGGCGCGCGAGGTGACCCGCCGCGGCGTGAAAGGAACCACCGGGGATCTGCGGTCCCTCATGGCCAACCTGGAACGCAAGCACCCCGGCGATCGCGAAAATTCGCTCTACGCCAGCGTCGAGCTCTCCCTGCGTCGGCTTTCTCCGGAATCGCGCGAGCACGTCCGGGTCCTGGCTGTCTGCCAGGGCGGCGTGCATCTCGCAATCATTGGAATGCTCACCGGGCTGGAGCCGGACGCCGCCCGCCAGTTGGCCATTGAGCTGATCGAAGTTGGTCTGGGAGAAGACATGGGCTACGGCCACCTGCGCCTGGACCCCGGCCTGCCCCCTTATCTGTTGGGCGAGCTGTCCGACGACGAAGCCGACGCCCTCCGCTCCCGCTGGGCTGAGGCAACGGCCCAACTGACAGGGTATCTCTACAGGGAGCTGTTCAAGAACGCGCGGCTCGCCAGGCAACTGACGCTGCTGGAACTCCCAAACTTCCTCGCCATGCTGGACTGGCTCCAAGCCCGCATGCCGCCGGAGCAGGTGGTGAGTCTGGCGAGCAACGTAGAACAGCTGATGGCCGACCTGGGCCGGCCACAGGCCCTGGCTCGGGCCACGCGGGTGCGTGAGCAGGCCGCGCAGACGCTGGGCGACTGGAGCCACGCCCGCTTTCTGGCCGAGTCGGCTTCCATAGATCGCCTGCTGGAGCGCGGCGACTTCCCCACTGCGCTCGCCGCCGCCCAACAGCTCCTCGAGAAATGCCTTGCCGCTAGAGAGGCAGCCTACCCTGAAGCTGCCTATGACATCGCAATGGCGTATTGGCTGCTCGGTCGGGTACTCAAAATGGGTAGCGCAGCCGAAGCCGCTCTGGCACCGCTCGGGGAAGCACAGCGCCGGTTCCAGAAGCTGGCCGATGTCGGCAATACGGTCACCCAGCGCATGACCTCGGTCGCTATCGCGGACACTGGCGATTGCTTGAGCAATCTTGGGCGATTGCCTGAGGCTGCGGATGCCTATGAAGAAAGCATCAGGCGCTCGGAGAGCCTGGATGATCTCCGACAAGTAGCCGTGAACAAATTCCAGCTCGGCACCGTGCGGCTCTTACAGAAGCGGTATAGGGAGGCACTGGAAATCTACACGGAAACACGCGATGCCTTCAAGGCGTTGGGAGAGCCACGCCAATTGTCCACGGTATGGCACCAGATCGGCATGGCTCATGAAGATGCAGGTCAGTTCGAGCCCGCCGAACAGTCCTATCGCCAATCACTGGCGATCAGCGTGCAGGAGAACGACCTCGCCGGCCAGGCTCGCACTCTGGGCCAACTGGGCAACCTCTATGACGGAATGGGCCGGCTGGAGGAGGCGGCGACGTTCTACAGGCAAGCGGCTGATGCCTATGCACGACTCGAGGACTTGGCTAATGAAGGGAGGGCACGAAGCAACCTAGCCGACACGCTGATCAAGCGTCGCCGCTATGACGAAGCCCGGCACGAGATCCAGCGGGCAATTGAGTGCAAGAGGCCATACGGCCACGCCGCTGAACCTGGAGGACCTGGTCAATTCTGGAAGATCTCGAACGTGCCACCGGCCGCGCCGAAGCTGCGCAGGCCGCCCGGCAGCAGGCAATCGAGGCCTATCTGGCCTATCGCCGCGCCGGTGGCGTCAGCCAGAACCCCGCCGCCCAACTGTTTGCCCTTGTGGCCCAAGCGATCCAGCAGAACTCCGTATCGGAGGTTCAGATGCAATTGAATGCTCGGCTAGAGCGCGCCGTTCAGCCACACTTCATCGCGCTTATCCGCCAACTCCAGTCCGTCCTCGCCGGTAACCGCAATCCCGCCCTTGCCGCTGATCCCGAGTTGCACTACGGAAACGCTGCCGAGTTGCAACTCCTGCTCGAATCGCTCACGCCCGGCTGAGGCGACTTGGCCGGTTCCATTGGAGACATTCCCATGTACATCGCAAACCCGATGACGCCGCCCACGGATGTCTACATGTACACGCTCCACCCGACCCGCGTCGCCATGTTGAGCGAGGGAGCGACGGAAGCGGAGAAGGCTCTCGCGGCGCAGCACTGGATCTATTCGCAGGAGCTGCTCGCGAAGGGCGTCATTCTCTTTGCGGGGCGTACGCTGGACAGGACCGCGGAGTCCTTCGCGATCTGTGTCATCCGGGCGAGCTCGGAGGACGAAGCGCGGGCTGTCATGGAGGGCGATCCGGCGGTCGAGGGGGGAATGTTTCGGGCCCGTCTCTTCCCCTACCAGCCGATGCTCGTGGGCGAGTGGCCGGCTTCGGCAGCGTGACAGGGGGCAGGGGGGACCGAGCCGCGGGACGCCGGACCCGCGGCGTGGCTCGTGGGCTCCATGAATTGCGTCACGGGGACCCAGGTCTGCGTTGCCGGACCCACGGCGTGCGTCACGGGGACCTCGGGTCGCGTCGCGGGACCCACGGATTGCGTCACGGGACCCTTGGGTGGTGGTGTCCTAACTCTGTGTTGGTGGTACGGGGGGGCGGAGCCCTCCGAATCCAGCTTGGGACCAGAGGGCGAGTAGCGCGTTAGCAGGAGCAGGTGTTCCCGCAGAGGGAGCCGGGGCATGCTGCCGCACGGCTGACGCAGTCGCAGGTCAACCGCCCCGACAGGGTGACCCCTCCAGCCACATGCGCTATGGCATCTAGCTCTCGCACCGTCTCCTTCGCCAGCACCAGCTTCTTAGCCTTCTTCTTCATAGGCATCTCCCCAGTAGAGCCGAGGAACCGTCCCCCCCGGTCCCGGGCATTCTAGCTCATCCTCAAGCAGCCCGAAAGCCTCCCGCAGCGCCAACACCGAATTAGGACACGACCCCTTGGGTCGAGTCGCAGGACCCGCGGGTCCTGTTGCAACGCTAGTCCCCGGCAGCGCGCACCCAGATCTCCCCATACTGAGTGACGAGCCCGTCCTCGTCGACCGTGACCGGCGCTACGAACCGGCCGCCGGCGCTCTCGTATTGGTAGAGGTTGTTTTCCAGGCGCGTGTAGGACTGCTCCAGCGGCTCGAGCGCGAAGCTCGGGAAACGGAGCCAGGCGGCGCGGACGTGGGCGGATTGCCCGACTTCGAGGTTCAGCCGGCGGATGGGGAGGAGGTTGGTGGAGGGGCTGAAGTTGAGGTCGATGTCGATACAGCCGGCGACCTGCGGACAGTCGCGGCCGTTCATCCACCAGGCTCCGGACGGCTCGCGCAGGATGTCGACGCTCACTTCCCGTTCCCCCACCCAGCCTTCGACGGTGACGGAGAGGGTGTGCCAGTGAGGGCCGCAGGCGATGGCGTAGTCGAGCCGGCAGGGCTGGTGCTCGTAGGCCAGCACGGCGGCTCCCGAGAGGTGCCAGCCGGTGGGCAGGGAGGTGAGCCGGCAGGCTTCGTGGCCGGGGAGGTCGAGGCGGCGCCAGAGGGTCGTGCGAATTTCTCCTTCCATCAGTGTCCTCCGATCCTGTCGATCGCTCGTTCCACCACCTCGTCCCGTCCAGCGGCGAGGCCTTGGAGGGTTCGTCTGGTGGATACGGTGGGCTTGACTCCCACGCCGTGGAAGGGTGAGCCGTCGTGCTTCAGGACGCGCTGCCCGGTCCACGTCACGCGCCAGCCTCCAGGAAGATCGCTCCAGTTGAGGCTGCCGTTGTCGGCTCCGGAGGGCTCGCCTACGATTTCGGCCCAGCGATAGTTTTCGATCATGCCCAGCAGGGTCTCGCTATAGCCGGTGGCTCGGCCGTCGGTGAGGAACACGATCTTGCCTCGCAGCCGAGGCGGTTTCGCGTCGATGGTCCAGAAGGTGGTCAGCCATTTCACGTTGCGGTGATTGGGGAGCATCACGATCGGCACCTGCCAGTTGGAGCTCATGGCCGTGCGGTCGGTCAGATGGGAGAGGAGGACGGTAGAGACGTCGGTCTCTCCCCTCAGGTCGAAGACGATCCCCTGGGCTTCGGCGAGGCGCGGCAACAGGGGCTCGAGACTCTCGTCCGTCATGCGGCGCAGATCGACGTAGAGGATGCCCGGGCGGGGCTCGTCCACGGCGGGCAGCGGCGTGTCGGGGACGGGTTGGGTCCGGGGGGCGCGGGCGAGCGTCGTCTTGAAGGAGGACGCTCCCGCGCGCTCGACTCCCAACTCGATGCGGGATCCCACCGGCCCGCTGGCCAGCAGGTCGAGGGCCAGCCAGCGGCGGGTCGTGGGCAGCGGACCGGAGACGAGGGATTCGGCTGCGGCCAGGGCCTCGGATGCAGGCCGGCCGTCGAGGGTAGCGATCACGTCCCCCGGCTTCAGCCCGCCGGCGTCCGCCATGGCTCCGGTGACTCCGGTGATCACTAGGCGGTCTTCGATCCAGGCCCAGGAGACCGGCAGCAGACCTCCCGGCGGATCGTCCCGATGGAAGACTCCGAGGGTCCGCACGTCGCCGAGAGGCACCAGGAGGCGGCGCAGGGTGCGGCGGAAGGACTCCCGGTCGGTGGCCCGGGCGGCACCGTCGAGGGCCGCGGGGAGGGCCGCGATCCAGTCTGGATGGGAGGGATCGAGCTCGGGGTGGAAGTGCTGCTGGATCCCCCACAGGAGGGCCACGGTCGCCAGCCGGGCGGTGCGGGTGTCGGCCCTCGGATCGACGCCGGCCCACGATGCAACGGGCGCTCCAGGAGCCGGATGGGGCCGGGTGCCGCCAGCGTCGGACCAGAGCGCGAGGGGGACGGCGGCCGCAACCCCGCCGCCGAGGTCGGCTTCGAAGACCTCGTCCGGCTGCGGGATGTGCGGAGTCGCGGTGTCGTCGTTCGCCAGCTCGACGCAGCCGCCGTGACGGCACGGCCCGGCCCGCCGTAGCAAGAGGTGGTAGCCGGATTTCACCGCTTCGTAGGGGAAGTACCAGCCGGGAGGCTGCCGGTCTATCTCCCCTTCCTCGAAGCCGGCGTTGGCCAGGGACAGACCCGCGCCGCCATCGATGGGCTGGATCGATACGTCGTCGAGCCAGACCTTGCCCCCTCCGGTCAACACGAAGAGGACGACGATGCGCTCGGCGTCGGGGGCGACGTCTCCTGCGATCTCATAGGTGCGCCAGGTCGTGTCGCGGATGGGCCGGTCCGCCATGTTGTCGAGGAAGCCGGGCTTGCCGCCGGCGCGATCGACTCGCAATCCGAGTTGAGCGAAGCAGCCCGGCTGGACCTCGGCCCGCACTTCTGCACGCAGCCGTACCCGCCGGCCGCGCAGGTCGCCGGGCGCAACGGCCTGGACGAGAGTGCCATATCCAGGCGGGCTGTGATCGTCGATGCGCTCGCTGGAGAAGACCTTGGCCCGGCCGTCGAAGTGCCCGCCGAAGTGCCGCCAGGTCACGATCCTCAGCGCTCCTCCCGCAGCCAGCGGCAGCAGCTCCGGCGGGATCTCTGGCCGCTGGCCTGCGGGATAGACCCGCAGCGTCGGCGCCAGGGGACGGAAAAATCCCTCCAGGGCGCGGGCCAGGGCCGCCGGGTCCTCCGCCCCCTCCACGGCGCCCACGCCGGCCACCGCGACGCGGTTCCAACTCGCTGCCGCGGCGGCGTCGCTGGGATGGAAGAAGCGGACGAGGGAGAGCAGCCGGGCGTAGGCCGTGAGGTTGTCGAGACCGCGGGCCGAGAGGGGGCGCGGCGGCTCGTCAGTGACGAGTTGGGCCGGCAGGAGGGCGGCCAGGAGGAAGAGGGAAAGACGGTGGATTGCCATGTGGCGGGAGATGGTATCTCCGGAGGGCGGAGGAAAAGCGGAGTTTAAAAAAGGCGGAGTTAGTTGGCCGGCGGGGACGCTGGCGGTCCCAGGGGGGTGGACTGCGGGCGGTGGGGCTTGGATTGGCGGGTTACTTCCCGGCCAGGATGAGCTTCAGGTCTTTCACTACCTGGTCGTTGTCCCAGAGGAGGGTGTGGTATTTCCTTGCCAGTCTGCCGTTGGCGTCGAGCAGGGAGAGCTCCACGCCGTGGGCGTTGACCCAGCCGGCGTTGTAGTTGACCGGGGCCTGGATTTCGTCGACCAGTTGCTGGTGGCGGGCGGTGTCGAGCTCCAGGGCGAGAGCGTTGCCGCCCAGACGCAGGCCGCGGTCCGTGGCGTAGCGCTGGAGGCGCTCCGGGGTGTCGAACTGGGGCTCGTAGGTGATGGCAAGGAGGCGGACCTTGTCTTCCAGCCCGGCCTGGGCGAGCTGGCGCTGGAGGGCGCCCAGACGGGTGACGGCCAGCGAGCACTTGGTGCTGTTCTGGCAACGGGTGTAGAAGAAGGTGATCACCACCGGCTTGTCGATGAGGTCACCGAGCACGCCGGTGCGGCCGTCCTGATCCTTGAAGGCGACGTCCAGGCTCTGGAGACGGCTGCGCTGGCCGGGATTCAGCCAGGGGGTGAAGAGCGGGATGCCGGCGGACGTGCTGGAGCCGGAGGCCGCACCAGGAGTGAGCAGGGTCAGCAGAGCCAGAAGGATCATCCAGGTCTTCATCGCCGTTCTCCGTGTCGCCTGAGAATGAGCTTGCGAGCGCTCTTCGCTTCCTCGACCACCCGCGGATCGAGGTCGTCTTGGCCGCGGTTCTCCGCGAGATCCTGGAGGGCGGAAAGCACCTGCCGGTCGGTCGCGGAGGAGATGCGGCCCAGGGAGCGGACCGCTTCCAACTGGATGGTCGTGGCCTCCTCGGGTGGAAACTGGGGCTCGTAGCGCTCCAGGGAAAACTCCTCTTCGCTGATCCGCTGGGCGAGCGTGTCGAGCAGATAGGGAGCGAATTCACGGCCGCGGGGACCGAGCGAGCCCACGGCCCGCGCGGCGGCGCCGATTTCGAGGGGCATCAGCCGCTCGTCCAGATGGGCGAGCGTGTCGAGGAGCGTCGGCAGCGCCGAGTCCGGGAAACCGATGTCGCTCAGGGTAACCATGAGATAGGCCCGCAGCCGGACCACGAGCAGCTTGTCCCGTCCCGTATAGAGCTTCGACCGGTAGGGCAGCAGGTTACTCAGGGTTTCGGCAGCGGGTGCCGCGCGGTGGCCCAGGGAGCGGAGCACGTCGAGGGCGGCGGCGAGCACGAGGTGATCGGTCCTGCCGTCGCTCCGGGTCAGGAAATCCCGCAACGCCGGGATTGCGGCCGTTGCGGCGGCGGGACCCGCGCCCCGGAGCTTCTGGAGGCAGAGCCGCTGTTCCTCGGGCTTTGCCTCCTGGAGGTGCTCGACGCAGGTGGGTACAGCGGGACCGAGCGGCGGGCTCGCCTGGGCCCGGCCGGCAACGAGGATGCAGCAGGCAACGGCGAAGCCGGACAGCCGGAGGAGCCTCCGGCCGCCGTCACGGCTTCTCATACGACTTCCGGACCTCCGGGAAGGCCTGGAGCAGGTAGGCGTGCAGCTCCTGGGCGGCCGACTGGACCTTCACGGCCTCGTCGGTCCGCAGGTCCTTCTCCGCGGCCAGCTTCTCCACCGCCCGGGCGAAGCGCACCTGATCCGCGGGTGCCACCCGGTGGTAGTTCATGCGGCCCACGAAGTCCTCCATGGCGGCGAAGCGGATGCCGGGATCCTCCCCGCCGTTCTCCATCAGGGGCAGGGCATAGCTCGCGAACTGGTCATCCTCGCGGGCCAGGGCGCGCAAGGCGTTCAGGCGGATCTCCTCGGGCGTTCTGGGATTCTTGGCCAGCTCGATGATCGCCGGCCGGCTTTCGGGATCGCCGGCGAGCGCCAGCACCGCTTGGGCCTGCACGCTCGGGTCTTCGTGACGGAGGTAGGGGCGCAGCGTGACAATGTAGTTGATCGATCCGTCCTGGTCCAGCAGGTCGATCGCCTCGGGCAGCGGAATGGGAACGCTCTGGCCTTCCCGGAGGCTCTCGACGAGCAGGCCGAGCGCCACCGAATCGTGCTCGGCGACCAACACGCGATAGGCTTGGAGCCGCACCTTGTCGCGCTTATCGTCGAGCATCTTCCGCAACACACCCTGGATCCGCTGCCGGATCTTCGCGGGCGGATTGCCGATCGAACGCCGGCTCACATCCCGGATCAGGTTGGCGTCGAGCTCCTCGCTGCCGTCCCGCGGGTCGTCCAGGATCTTCAGGAAAGCGTCGAAATACTTGTCATCGTAAGGGAGACGCCGCAACGCCTCCCAGCGGATCGCGTCGCTCTGGGTACGGTCGATCCCGAGACTGAAAAGCGCGGTGATCGTCCGGTCGTCGGGGTAGCCGAGGTTTTGCAACGCTGCGAGGCGCTCCTCCTGGGGACGGCCGCGGTCCAGAAAGGTTGCGGCGGCGGTGCGCTGTGCTTCCCGGGCGGCCTCCGGATCGGCGGGCTTCGTCTGTGCCCGGAGCAGCCCGGCGGGCATCAGGCACGCAGCCACGGTCAAGCCGAGGAGCAGAGGACGGAATCGGCTGAAATCATCGAGCTGGATTCGCATGTGCATGCTCCCAAGTGGTCCTAGTTATAGGGAACGTCGTCGTAACAGAACCCGAGTCCGTCTTGCGGCCGGAACTTGCCCAGGTAGTCGATCATGTCTCGCGGTCGGGGTGAGGCCGCTGCCGCGGGCCACAGGTTCTTGCGCTGCGAGGCCGGGAGCTGCCCCACGACTACCGGCCTGCTGGTTGGAGTGTCTTCGTCTGGATCTGCCGGCGGTGGTGGCGGAGCCGGGGCCTGGTTCACGGGCCTCTGTGCGCGCCCCGCGGGTCCGCCCGAGGTACCATCCCAGGGCCACATGCCGTCCTCGAGGAACGATCCCTTCTGCCAGGCGACGACACCCGGATCGTTCCAGTTGCCGTTGTTGTCGTAGTGCGCGGGGAACGGGAAGGTGAGCACCCCCATGTTGGGTACGCCGAAGCGGTTGTTCTTCCACTGCCAATAGGCCCATTCCCTTTCGGTCTGCGAATGGAGCAGGAAGAACAAAGGATCGCCCGCCGCCCGGCTCGGCCAGAAGAGGTGGCCTGACGTGCAAGGCCAGGTGTGCGCCCGATCGTGAGCCTGTCGCTCCGCCTCGTTGCCGAAGGTTCCCACGTTGTTGTTCGGCCCATAGTTCACCAGGTTCACGAGGGATGGATTCCCCATGCTGTCCAGCGGTTTGAACCCCGGGCCTGGCACCAGGGTATGATCGTCGCGATTCCGTCGCAATTCCCCGCTGCTGAAAGGCATCTCGGTATTCCAACCTCTGAGCGGGTTGGTGCCGGCGAAGATCGGTAACCCGACAGCCCCTGCACCGGCGCCGGGGGAGGCCCCCATGAAGTCCTGGGAGAAGATGTTGGGCGCCGCAGCGTCCCAGTTCCAGTAGGGCAGCGCAACGCTGGGATCGATCTTCTGCAGCTCCCGCTCCACGTGCAGCAGCATGGCGCGGTGCCAGGGCAGGAAGGCGGGCTGATGGTGGGCTTCGTTGCCGGCCGTCGACGCCAGCCGGTGCATCTCCTCGAACATCAGGTAGCCGGTCCCGCCCTGATTGCGGAGAGCCTTGATCGCGAAGAGGAACCGGCTGCGCTCGCTCGCGGTGAGAGTGTTGCCGTTCTTCCGTACGCGGACCATCAGCGCCTTGGTGCCGATCACGGCGCCGTTGGCCGCGTTCAGGTGGGCCTCGATGATCGTGTCCTTGTCGTTGGTGCTGGGCGTGCCGAACTTGCCCGCGATCACGAACGACACCCACGCGCCATTGGCCGGCAGGTTGAGCGTCAGATTGGCGTTGGTGGCCGTGGTGTTGACCGGCCAGGGATTCTGGATGGCGGCGAAGTTCACGTCGCCGCTCAAGGGAATGGCGCCGTTCGGGTCGTTCGTCAGCACCACGTTGGCGTTCTGGGCCATGGGCGGATTCAGCCGGGCGCGGCAGAAGGTCGGCGCCCAGGTGACGTAGTCGTCCGTGGGGTTGTCGGCGACGTTCGCCGGGTCCGTGGACAGCTCGTTGATGCGGATCTCCACCTGCGGGACCGCCACCTTGATCCTAATGGAATGGCACGGCGCGTAGGGGGCCGGCGGCCAGAGGGACTGGCCCGGAGGGATCGGCGGCCCGGTGTTGACCACCGTATTGACCAGCGGCGTGCCCGGCGGATCTTCCACGACCAGATTGCCGTTGACCTGATTGCCGGCGTCCAGCAGCTCGAGCAGGACGTTTGTCGTCGCCGGCAGCCGGAAGGCGGCGTTGACCGGATCGGCCAGGGCGAGGATCGGCGTCTGGCCGAACGGCGTACCGCCCGAGTGATAGCGGATCCGCAGCTTGGAGCCGGCCGGTATCGAGGGGTCGAGGGTGACCTTCAGACAGGCGGCGTTGCTGAACTTGGCGATGTCCGTGTTGATCGTCGACAGATGGTAGACATTACCGCTGTACGCCTTGCCGTCGAACACGGAGTCGCCGTTGTATTTCCAGTAGCCGTCCGTGGTGTCATAGGACCAGAACCGCGCCTCCGGATTGGAGGGGGCGTCCTTCTGCATCGAGGGGATGACGGGGATCGAGAGCTGGCCCGAGCTGCCGCTCCTCAATTGATAGCGCACCGAGCCCGACGAATCCGTGAATAGGATGAAGACGGCGCCGTAGGAGACCAGATAGCCGTCCTGCGTCCCGTCGTCGGAGCGGACGGCCCAGCTATTGGGTCCTTCACCGCTGGCCACGTCGAGCGTCGCGATGGCTGCCCGCAGCGGACCCGCCGGCGGGTTCCCCTTTTCGTCGACGAGCGAGTCGGCGGGCAGTGTGAAGATGGCGCCTCCGATCCCCTTCGATGCCAGCTCCGGGCGGCTGTCCACGAGCGTGAACGTCGTCTTCGGATCCACGATCTGGACCTGAGTCCGGACCAGTTGCCACGTCTGCCCCGTGAGCAGGGTCTGCGAGACGTAGGAGGCATCGGCGAAGTCGAGGTGCGAGAAATTGAGGACGTAGGGCGGCTGCGACGACACGGTCATCTTGAAGGAGCCGTCCGTCCCGCTGAAGGTCGCCTGGCTGTTGACCTCGACGCGCGCGTTGGCGACCGGCTTGCCCTGCTGGTCGGTGACGAGGCCGGCGAGATCCGATCCGGTCGTCTGTCCGAGCGCTGACTGCGGAAGGCAGACGAGACCGGCGAGGAAGCCCACGATCAGGGCCATCGCCAGCCACGAAGCTCGACCACCTGCACACTGGTTGCGTGCCATGAGGGATTTTCCTCTCGAGCGCCAAAGGGGACGCCTATGAGGGAAGGTGTGCGAGCGCTGAAAAAGCGCGCCTTATGCCCGGCGGATGAGCCTCAGGATGAAGAGGAGGACGACGGCGCCGATGAAGGCCACGAAGATGGTGCCGGCCAGTCCTACAAAGGGGGTATGCCAGCCCATTTTGTGGAAAATCCAGCCGCCGATGAAGGCGCCGATGATGCCAATGATCATGTCGCCCACCAGCCCATAGCCGCGCCCGACGACGAGCGACGCCAGGACGCCAGCCACCAGGCCGACGATGATCCAGGTCAGGATGTCCATGCCCGTGCTCCTTCTGTGACGAAAGGCCGGGATCTCCGGCCGGGGACCGTGCTGCTACGACTGCATCGCTGAGCTATGCACTTCGTGTGCCGGGACCCCGGCCCCTCACTCTACTTGCCCTGGTCCTGCATGTCCTGAAGCTCCCGCCGCTCCTGGTCGAGCTTGTTGACGGCTTCGGCCTTCTCCTCGTCGGTGCCCTGCATGTTGCGGATCTCGTCTTCCTTCCTGCGGATCTCGGCCGCCTTCTCCTCCATCTTGCGGGTGCGCTCGGCTTCCTCGCTCGAGGACGAGGCGGAGCCCGAGGACGGGGAGCTGTGAGGCATGTCGCAGCCCCAGCACAGGGGGAGCAGCAACAGGAGGAGGGACAGGATCGACCACGACAGCGAACGGCGCACACGGTTCCCTTGCATGGGAATCTCCTTGGTTTCGAGAGTCTCTGCAAGGCAGTCTAGCACTATCCTCCGCTATCGCGCCGCGAACGTGTCGCAGCGGTTGATGTCTCCCGAGTCGAAACCGGTGCGGAACCACTGGGAGCGCTGCGCGGCGGAGCCGTGGGTCCAGGTCTCCGGGTTCACCCTGCCCGTGGCCTGCTTCTGGATGCGGTCGTCGCCCACGGCAGCGGCGGCGTTCAATGCTTCGTCCACGTCGCCGGCCTCCAGGATGTTGCGCTGCGAGGTCGAGTGGGCCCAGACGCCCGCGAAGCAGTCGGCCTGGAGCTCCAGGCGCACCGACAGCTCGTTGGCCTGGTCGGGATTGCGCCGCTGCAGGTTCTCGACCTTGCCGCTGACCCCCAGCAGGTTCTGCACGTGGTGCCCGAACTCGTGGGCGATGACGTAGGCCTGCGCGAAGTCGCCGTCCGCGCCGAAGCGGTCCCGCAGTTCGCGGTAGAAGCCGAGGTCGACGTAGACCTTCTCGTCGGCCGGGCAGTAGAAGGGTCCCATGGCCTCCTCGGCGTAGCCGCAGCCGGAGGTCGTGGCGTCGTTGAAGAGGACGAGCTTGGCGTGGCGGTAGGACTGGCCCTCGTTGGCGAAGATCTTCTCCCAGGTGCCCTGGACGTCGTCGATGACGAAGGAGACGAACTCCGTCATCTTCTCCTCCTCGGGCGACAGGTTGGCGGGCGCGCTCTGGGTGGTGGGGCTGGACGGTCCGCCCCCGCCGCCCACCAGGGCGAAGAAATCCTTCTTGAAAATGAAGCTCAGGACCAGCAGCACGAGGAAACCGCCAATGCCGAGCTTCGGCAGCGGACCGCCCAACCTTCCGGAGCTACCTCTCCGGTCTTCGAGATCAGCACTGCGGCCACCCGGCGTCCAGCGCATGCGTGCCCCCCTTCTGTTGTGGGACATTGGTTTGGGCCATTCTAGCAGCCCCGCCGCTGCCCTTTGCACACAGCGCGCCAGATCGCCCCGCGATCCGTTACACTCCCCGGATGCTCCCCGTCGCCGCCACCTCCGCCATGCCCTGGGATCGCCGGGCTCCCGAGCGGGAGGGTCCGCCCTCCGCTTGGTCGCTCCTGCCCGCGGACCTCGCCGCCCGCGGCTGCCCGGGCCGGCCCGAGCACGTGTTCTCCCGGCTCCAGCGCACCCGCACCTGGCGGGAGGAGGAGCCGGACGGTCTCGGTTTCCTCTTCCTCGCCCGCGAGATCCGCGCCTGGCTCGCGGATCAGACGGACCTCTCGCTGCCCGCGATCCTGGAATGCCACCCTTCGGCGGACGGCTCCACCAAGCTGGTGCTCGGTCTCTCCGACGGCTTGCGCGTCGAGGCCGTGCACATGCCCCGGCACGAAGCGGACCATCGCGTCACCTTCTGTCTCTCGAGCCAGGTGGGGTGCGCCCTGGGCTGCACCTTCTGCGCCACGGGGGCCATGGGCATCGTGCGCAACTTGACGGCGGGCGAGATCGTGGGCCAGGTGCTGGCCCTCATGCGCCAGCTCGGACCGGCCTGCGGCGAGTCGGTCCACCTCGTGTTCATGGGCATGGGCGAGCCGCTCCACAACCTCGACCACGTGCACCGCGCCATCACCGTCCTCTGCCATCCGGAGGGCGCGGGCCTGTCGCCGTGGCGCATCACGGTAAGCACGGCCGGCCTGGTCTCAGGGATAGAGCGGCTGGCGCGGATGGTGCCCCGGCCGCAGCTCGCCATCTCGGTCAACGCCACCACGGACGAGACCCGCTCGGCCACCATGCCGGTCAACCGCGCCTGGAACCTCGCCCGTCTGCGCCAGGCGCTCGATGCCTGGCCTCTCAAGCGCCACGAGCGCATCATCTTCGAATACGTGCTCCTCGCCGGGATCAACGACACGATCGAAGACGCCGATCGCCTGGCCGTCTGGCTGGGGGACCTGCGCCACCGCCATAACGTCAACCTGATCCCCATGAACGAGCATGGCCACGCCCCCTTCCGCGAGCCCGCCGAAGAGCGTCTCCAGGCCTTCGCCGCCCGCCTCCACCACCACGGCTGCTTCATCACCGTGAGGCGGAGCCGCAGCCGCGACGTGCAGGGGGCCTGCGGGCAGTTGGTGAAACGGCAGGAGGCGGCCGGAGGATAGGTGAAGCGCCGTCGCGATCTTCCCTCCACAAGCGACCCATCCTCTGGTAAGATGGCGTCCATGGACGAAAACCGCCCAGCATTCCGACTCAAAGCCCCTGGCTCCTCCGATTCAGGCCCCGCCCTGCGCCTGCCCGGCCGGAGCTCCTTCCCCGCCGTCGATGATCACCTGGTCCAGCCGGAGATCACCCGCGACGAGATCATCGCCGGCCGCAGAGTGATCGCCTTTCCGGCCGAGCTTCCCCATGCCGACCGGCAGACCCAGCTCGACTACGTCCTCAAGGCCCATGTGGTCCCCGGCTACAGCGTGGCAACGGATCTGGTGACCCGGCATGCCGTGAATTCCGACTTCGCCAGCGACACCTGCATCTACCGGAAAGGCGTGGATCCGGAGACGGGCAGACGCTACCTGGAGGAGGTCGCCTTCGAGATCGTCTCGAAGCAGAAGAAGGGAGGGGTAACGAAGAAGGCCGTGCTGATGCACCACCGGGGCGTGCGGCGGATCTTCGCCGTCTTCGTCAAGGGTCGTCAGCGAGTCTGCGAGTGGTCGCCCGAGAGCCAGACCTGGTGCACGCTGGAGCCCGACTCCCACATCGAGGACATCCGTCTGATCAAGCCCCTGGCGGTCTCGGCCCTGCTCGATGCCGCGATCGCCGACAACGCCGTCGCTGAGGCCCTGATCGCCAAAGGCAACCCGGTGATCCGGAAGGAGGTGGACATGGCGGAGGCGAGAGGAGAGGTTAGGGGCCAAGCAAAGTCCATCATCATATTCCTGGAAGCGCGCGGTCTCGCTGTAAGCTCGGCACAGCGAAAGGAGATCCTGAGCTGTCATGATGCAACTCGACTCGACCGATGGTCCTCTCGCGCCGCCGTAGCCTCCTCCACCAGTGAGGTCCTGTCAGAGCCTTGAGCTACATCTTCGTCTCATCGTCTATAATGAGCTCTCGCTGCCCCTGGAAATGTAATCTTGCATAAGTCTCTGACTCCGGTGGCTCAAGAGAGGTCAAGGAGGATGCGATGAGAGAGACTCCAAGGACGATCGTTGGGCTGTTGGCGCTCCTGCTTCTGGTCTCCTTCTCGGCAGCAGCGATGGCAGCGCCACCCTGCTGCGAAACCCGCTGGCTCTTTCGGTCGTTCGCCGCCTTTGGCACCTCGCAAGGCTCGAACACCACCGGCGTCTTCCGGACGGCGGGCGGCGAGCTGGGAGACTACAAATTCCACTTCAACGACGGGTTTGGCCTCGGGCTAGAGGCCGAACGGCTTTTCGCTGCGCCGGGAAAGTGGCAGGACGCGAAGTGGGGATGGAAGCTCGGCCTCACCCGGACCGACCTGGACACGATCTGGACGTTCGACTCGCCTCAGCGCTCGATCCGGGACGACGACCGGATCCCCGTGCTCGCGCTCTCCACAGGCATCAACTACCACCTCCACCGGGGAACCTGGGACTTCTTCGCCGGGCCGGAGATCGGCTTCGCTCATTTCGGTGACGGCACCTACGCGGATGGCACCCTGAAGCCGGGCACCTTCCCGGCGGCCTTCGAAGACAAGTTCTTCTATGGAGCCAATCTCGGCGTCGACGCTTTGCTCGGCGGATGCTGGGGCTTCACCGGCGGAGTGGACTACATGAAGTCCTCGACTAAGGCGGATTTCCTCGACGTGGACGTGGACCCGCTGATCCTGAGGCTGGGTCTCGTCTATCACTTCTGAGTCGTCAGCCGGCAGGAAGGAGATCCGGCGCTCACGTCAGGATCTTCGCAACGGCGTCGGGATGCAGGCTCCAGCCCAGGAAGCCGGCCAGGCCCATCAGCACTCCGAAGCCGGCGAAGACGATCGCCAACCCTACCAGCCACTTCTTCCGGGTGAGGGCGCTCACGCCGAGGAGCGCGATGGCGATGCTCAAGGCCGCCTCGGAGAGATCGAACTGGTCGTCGTGCACGTTCAGGCGGTCGTACTCGGCCTGGGCGGCTTCCGCCTGCTTTTTGATCTCGTTCTTCTCCTTCTCGTACCGCTTCACCTTGTCGGTGTAGGCGGCGATCTGCTTGTCGAGCAACGCCGCAGCGGGCGCGGCCAGACCGGTGGCTGCGTCTTTCTGCAGCGTGAGCTGGTCGAGCACGCTCTCGGCCAAGTTCTGCTTCATGCTCTTCGCCTGGTAGTACGACCAGGAGTCCACCGCCTTCGCCTGCTCCTGGGACATGGCCTGCACGATGTTGCCGTCTTTGATGTTGCACAGCGCCATGAAGGTGGCGATCAGGGCCACCAGGATGGCGATGACGGAGTTGAGGGAGTCCCTGGACTCTCCGGCGTTCTCCACCGCCTCGGAAATCTTCTCGTCGATCTCGCCCATCCTGTACCTCGCCTTCTACGCGCAGGTCGCGTTCTATAATAGGGGCCTGACAAGGAGGATCTCCATGAAGAGTCTATACCTTTCCGCCCTCTGTCTGGCCTTCGCTGCGGCGGCCGGTCTGGGGACCGGCGAGGCCCAGCAGAAGACGCCCGCGCCTCAGGAGCCGTCGATCTTTGGCGAGACCATCGACGTGCGGGTGGTCAACGTCGAGGTGGTGGTCACCGACGGCGCCGGCAACCGGGTCAGCGGCTTGAAGCCCACCGATTTCCATCTGAAGGTGGACGGCAAGGAAGTCCCCGTAAGCTACTTCTCCGAGATCGCCAGCGGTCAGTCCGTGGCCCCGCCGGCCGCGGCGGAAGGTTCCCCGACAGCAGAGGCCGTGCCGGGTGTGGAGCCGGGCGGAGCCGTGGGCACCAGCTATCTCGTCTTCGTCGACGACTTCTTCCCGGTCAAGCTCAAGCGTGACGAGGTGCTCAAGGCTTTGAAGGGGGATCTCGCCCGCCTGGGACCGGAGGATCGCATGGCGATCGTCGCCTACGACGGCGGCCGTCTCACCATGGTGTCGAACTGGTCGCAATCGCAGACGCAACTGGCCCGGGCCTTCGACGAGGCCATGACCCGGCCGGCGCGGGGGCTCGACCGGATCAACGAATTCCAGCGCTTCCAGCACGACCAGACCTTCGCCAGCGGCACCGCGGGCGACGACGCGCCCCTCGACCTCAACACCCGGATGGGGAATTCCGGGCTGAACATGACGGAGCGGGCCTTCGGCGACACGCTCTTCCGGCAGATTGAAGGGGTGGTGAACGCCGCGGCGCGGACGCTGCGCACCTTCGCCTCGCCTCCCGGACGCAAGGTCCTGCTGCTGCTCAACGGCGGCTGGCCCTATTCGATCCAGAGCTACCTCCGCGGCGACGCTCCCCCTTCCGTGTCCAGGGAATTCAAGGACGGTGACCAGCTCTTCCGGAAGCTCACCAGCACGGCCAACCTCCTCGGCTACACCGTCTATCCCGTGGACGTTCCCGGATTGCAGACGTCGGCCAACGATGCGTCGAACGCCACGGCGGCCGGCTCCGGCGCCGGCTCGCTGCGCGAGCAGGAGATCAAGGGCACCCTGGAGTTCGTGGCCAAGGAGACGGGCGGCAAGGCGCTGCGCAACAACAACCGTCTGGCGGCCTTGACCGAGGCCGTGGCCGACACCCGCTCCTATTACTGGCTCGGCTTCTCCCCCACCTGGGAGCGCAAGGACACGAGCCACAAGGTGGTGGTCACAGTCGACAAGCCGGACCTCAAGGTACGGTCGCGCACCGACTTCATCGACCTGTCGAAGAAGACGGAGGTCACCATGATGGCCGAGAGTGCCCTGCTCTTCGGCAACCTGCCCGGCAACGCGCCGCTCCCGTTGCGGGTGGGCACGCCCGTGCGCACGAAAGGAGGGACGGAGATCCCCATCACCCTCGGCCTGCCGTCCGACGTCGTGACCCTGGTGCCGGTGGGCAACAAGTACGCGGCCCACGCCGAGCTGCGCTTCGCGGCCACGGACGACACCGGCAACGGCTCGGAGATCCCCGTCATCCCGCTCGACATCAGCACGGACCATCCGCCGAAGCCCGGCGGCTTCATCAAGTACGAGACCAAGGTGATCCTCAAGGGGAAGGCCAACCGCCTGGTGGCCACGGTCTACGACCCGATCAGCGGCAAGATCGCCACGGCCGAGACGAGCCTGACCCTGCCGTGAGCGATCGCAAGCTGCGTTTCGGGGTGATCGGCACCGGCGCTTTCGCCGAGGCCTGCCACGTCCCCGGCCTGCTGAGCCACCCGCAGGCCGAGGTCGTGGCCCTCTGCGGCCGCCGGCGTGAGCGGGCCCAGGCGCTCGCCGAGCGCTTCGGCATCCCCTTCGTCACCACGGACGCGGCCGAGCTGTGCGCCCGCGATGACCTCGACGGCGTCGCGATCTGCACGCCCAACGCCGCCCATCACGATCAGGCCCTGCTCGCCTTCGCTCACGGCAAGCACGTCCTCTGCGAGAAGCCCCTGGGGCTCTCCGTGGCCGAAGCCGCGGACATGGCCCGCGCCGCCGAAGCGAGCGGACGGGTGCACCAGGTCGCCTTCACCTATCGGTACCTCTACGGCGTCGAGGAGCTGCGCCGCCGGGTGAAGGCCGGCGACGTGGGCGAGCCGTTCCTGTTTCGTGCCCATCATGAGTATTGGGATGGGCTGCGCCCCGGTTTCACGCCGGGCTGGCGGGAGCTCAAGGGACCCGCGGGCGGCGGCGTGCTCTACGATTCAGGATCGCACTTCTTCGACCTCGCCCGCTTCGTGCTCGGACCCGTCGCGGAGGTCAAAGCGGACCTCCAATTCCTCGCCCGGCCGGGTGTCGAGACGGACGATCTCGCCATGGCCTGGTTCCGTTTCGCTTCGGGCGCTCGTGGCGCCCGCGGTTATTGGCACGCCAGCCGGATCACGCCGCAGCGAGCCCAGAACTACGTGCAGGTGGTAGGCCGCGAAGGCGCGCTCGAAGCCCTCCTCTCCCGCGGCGGCTTGGACGCCCTGCGCTTGGCCCGCCCGGGAAAGCCCGGCTGGGAGGATCTTCCCCTCCCCGATGAAGCGCGCGACGGCCAGACCCACGCCCTCGGCCGCATGATGCGGAGCTTCGTGGACGCCTGCCTGCGGGGGCAGCTCGGCGAAGGCGATGCGTCGTTTGAGGATGGGCTCGCGGTGCAGCGGGCGCTCACTGCGGCGGAGGAGTCGGCGGGGGCAGTGACCTACCAACGGTGACCCCAGAGGGGTCGCAAATGCGGTCCCGTCAGGGACTACCGTGGATAGCCAGGGATTTCAATCCCTGGCGAGGGGGCGAGCACCCCCTCCACCGCCCGCAACACCCCCTCCTCGTCCAATCCATTCTGCTCCTCGAGATACCGCTGACTCCCCACCCGCGGCGAGAACGCCGAGGGGAGACCGATCCGCTTGAATTTAACCAGCAACCCCGATTCGGCGAGCACTTCGGCCACGGCGCTCCCCAGCCCGCCGATAATACTGTGTTGCTCCAGGGTGACGATGGCCCCCGTCTCCCGCGCCGCGGCGAGCACGGCTTCCTCATCCAAGGGCTTCAACGTATGCATGCTGAGGACGCGCGCTTCCTTGCCTTTCTCAGCCAGGCGGCGAGCCACGTCAACGGCGGTCTTGAGCATGCCGCCGGTCGAGATGAGAGTGACGTCCCGGCCGTCGCGCAACTGGATGGCGCGGCCAAGCTGAAAATCGATCAGCCCTTCGTGGACGTTCGGCTCGCCCGCTTTTCCCAACCGGATGTAGCAAGGTCCGGGATGGGCCACGATGGCGCGGGTGGCGAGCCGCGCTTCGATGGGATCGGCCGGGGCGACCACCGTCATCCCCGGCATCATGCGCATCACTCCCAGCTCCTCGGTGGCGTGGTGGGTCGCTCCCAGGGCCCCGTAGGAAAAGCCGCCGCCGACGGCCACGATCTTGACGTTCGCCTCGTGATAGCAGACGTCGTTGCGGATCTGCTCCAGGCAGCGCAGGGTGGGAAAATTCGCGATCGAATAGGTGAGCACGATCTTGCCCGCGAGCGCCATGCCCGCGGCAATGCACGTCATGTTCTGCTCCGCGACTCCGGCGTTGACGAACTGCTTCGGAAGCTGCTGCTGGAACGGTTCGACCACGGAAAAGCCGAGGTCGCCGGTGATGAAGACGATGCGCTCGTCCGCCCTGGCCAGCTCGAAAAGCGTTTCCAGAAAGGCCGTCCTCACTTGAGCTCCTCTCCAATCTCACGCAAAGCCTTTTCCAGATCCTCCCCGCGCGGCGCCCGGTAGTGCCAGAGGAGCTGGTTCTCCATGTAGCTCACGCCCTTGCCTTTGATCGTATGGGCCACGATGCAGCTCGGCCGCTCCGGCACGAACGGCACGGCCGCGTACGCCTCGCGGATGGCGCCGAGATCGTGGCCGTCGATCTCGCGCACCCCCCAGCCGAAGGCGCGCCACTTCTCCCCCAGCGGCTCCAGGTCGAGCACCTCCTTGACTGTGCCGAAGCTCTGGATCTTGTTGTAGTCCACAATGACTACCAGATTGTCCAGCCGGTGATGGGGCGCGAACAGCGCCGCCTCCCAGGTGGAGCCCTCGTCGCATTCGCCGTCGCTCACCACGCACCACACCCGCCAGTCCTTGCCGTCCCGCTTCGCTGCCAGGGCCATGCCCGTGCCCAGCGACAATCCATGGCCGAGCGAGCCGGTCGACACCTCGACGCCCGGCACGTCCTTGTGCGTGGCATGCCCGGCGAGGGGCGAGCCGTCCTGATAAAAGGTTTCCAGTCGCTCAACCGGAAAGTAGCCCGTCTCCGCGAGCACGGCGTAGAGCGCCGCGCACCCGTGCCCCTTGCTGAGGATGAAGCGGTCGCGATCCGGCCAGTCCGGATTCTGGGGATCGAAACGCAGGAATTCGCTATAGAGCACGGCCATCAAGTCCGCCATGGAGAGCGACGAGCCAATGTGCGAAGCGTTGGCGCGGCTCGTCATCAGCACCGAATGACGACGGATGCGCCTGGCGAGCTCGGCGGCGAGGATAACGGTCATCGGATCTCCTCGTTCATGCGTCGTGCCACGGCCGCCAGCAGGTCGGCGGCCGGGGCGCCGTCGGTCACCCGATGATCGAAGGTGAGACTCAGTACGCAGGTCCAGTCCACGACGAGACGGCCGTCCTTGACCACGGGCCGCTGCGCGATTCGGCCGATTCCCAGGATGGCTGACTGCGGCGGATTGAGAACCGGCGTGAACGCGTCGATCCCGTGCGCTCCCAGATTGGTCACGGTCGCGGTGCCGCCGAGGACGTCCTGGGGCCGCAGCGTGCCGGCGCGCGCACGATCTGCTAGATCGCGGATCTCCGTGGCGATCTCCGACAGTGCCTTCGAATCGGCGTCCCGCACCACGGGCACCAGCAGTCCGCCGGGGAGCGAAACCGCGAAGCCCACGTGCACCTCGTCGAGGAGTAGGATGGAATCCCCATCAATCACCGCGTTGAGCTCCGGCCGCTCGCGCAGCGACTCGGCGAAGATCTTCACGAACAGCGCATCCCACGAAATCGCGAGGTTTTTCCGTGTCTCCACCAGAGCCTCGGCCCGCACCTCGCGCGTCAACGTGAGCGACACCGCCGTGTCCACGCTCCGCCGCAGACGCTCGGCGATCGTCTTCCGCGCTCCGGCCAGAGGCAGCCGCTCACGGACTTTCCATGGGGCCTCGCGCGGAGCGGCCGGGACCGCGGCGAGCACGTCCGCTTCCACGATCCGTCCCCCCGGACCGGTGCCGGTGAGCGTTGTGAGATCGATCCCCTTCTCCGCCGCCAGGCGCTTTGCAATGGGGCTGGCTTTGATGCGCTCTGCTGAATCCGGCCGCGTACCCTCCGAAGCCGGCGGCGCTTCCCCATCATCAAGAATCCACCCAATCAACCCCTCCACCATCAAATTCTCTCCTTCGACCGCCACGGGATGGAGGATCCCCGACGCCGGTGATTCAACCTCATACGTAGCCTTTTCCGTGACGATCTCCACGATCAGGTCCCCGGCCTCGACCGTGGAGCCCGCCGGCACGAGCCAGCGGCCGAGGTTCCCCTCGGCGGTGTACATCCCGAAGGAGGGCATGACGATGCGCTGCGCCACCCGATTGCTTCCTTAGCCGAGAATCTCGTCCACCGCGGCCACCACGCTCGCGGCCTGGGGCGCGTAGAGGGCTTCGAGCACGGCGGCGAAGGGCACCGGGGCCTCGGGGGCGGTGACGGTCTTGATCGGGCCGTCCAGCCAATCGAAACCTTTATCCGCTACGCGGGCCGCGATGTCGCGCGCCATCGAGGCGGTGGGCGTGTCCTCGTCCACCACCACCAGACGGTGGGTGCGGGTGACGGATTCCAGGATCGTCGCCTCGTCGAGCGGCGCCAGGGTCAGCACGTCCACCACCTCGGCGCTCGTGCCGCGGCTGGCCAGGATCTCAGCGGCTTCGAGGCAGATGTGGGTCATACGGCCGATGCCGCAGAGGGTGACGTCCCGGCCGCGGCGCACGATCTCCGCCCTGCCGAGCGGCACCGTGTACTCCCCCTCCGGCACCGCTCCCTTGGCCGCGCTGCCCAGGAACTTGTGCTCCATCATCACCACCGGCCCGTTGTCGCGAATGGCGGCGATGGTCAGTCCCTTGGCGTTGTAGGCAGTCGAGGGGACCACCACTTTGAGGCCCGGGACGTGGGCGAGCACGGCGTAGAGCGTCTGCGAGTGCTGGGCCGCGGCGCCGCCGCCGTAGCTGCGTTTGAAGCCGTGCATGCCGTAGGCCGTGCGGATGACGAGCGGCAGATCCACCTGGCCGCCCATCATGTAATGCATCTTGGCCGCCTGATTGATGATCTGGTCGTAGCAGCAGCCGATCAGGTCGACGAACATGATCTCCACCACGGGCCGCAGACCCGTCATGGCCGCGCCCACGGCCGCGCCGACGAAGCCCATCTCCGAGATCGGCGTATCGATCACCCGCTGCGGACCGAACTCGCCGATCAATCCGCGGGTGGCGCGCAGAGGCCCGCCCCAGGCGTCCGAAAGCCCCAGATGGGCGCGCCCGGCAGCCCCGGCCACGTCCTCCCCCATCACGATCACGGTGGGATCGCGCCGCATCTCCAGCCGCAACGCGTCGTTGATCGCCTGGCTGAACGTCAGCTCCCGGGTGATCTCTGCCGGCGTCTCCGTACTCAACGCGTCTCCTCGACGTAAACGTCCGCCAACAGCTCCTCCGGTCCGGGCAGAGGGCTCGCCTCGGCGAAAGCGATGGCCTCATCCAGCCGCTCCCGGTTGTGCCCATCGAGCCCGTCGAGCTCCGCGGCGTCGATCCCTTCCCCCAGCAGGACCTCCCGGAAGCGCCGCAGACAGTCGCGCTCCCGCGCCGTCCGCTCCTCGTCCGCGGTGCGATAGCGGAGGGTCTCATCCCCTTGATGATGGCCGTAATAGCGATAGGTCCGGCACTCGACGAGGCTTGGGCCCTGGCTCCCGCGCGCCCGCTCGACCGCCTCCCTCGCCGCCTGCCACACGGCGATCACGTCCTGGCCATCCACCGTGACGCCCGGCATGCGGTAGGCCGCGGCCCGGTCGGAAATGCGATCCGCGGCCACCGCGTACTCGACGGGGGTGGCCTGGGCATAGCCGTTGTTCTCGCACACGAAGACGACCGGCAGCGTCCATATCGCCGCGAGGTTCATGGCCTCGTGGACCACCCCCATGCTCGTCGCCCCCTCGCCGAAGAAGGCGACCGCCACCTCGTCCTTCCCCCGCACCCTCGCCGAGAGGGCGGCCCCCACGGCGTGCGGCACCCCCATGCCCACGATGGGATTGACGCCGAGCATCCCCATCCGCACGTCCGTGATGTGCATGGACCCGCCCTTTCCCCGGTTGGTCCCCGTCACCTTCCCGTACAGCTCGGCCATCATGGCCCGGACCTCGACCCCCTTGGCGATGCAGTGGCCATGGCCGCGGTGCGTCGAAGCGATCCAGTCTCCACCCCGCAGCGCCGCGCATACCCCGACCGCCACCGCCTCCTGCCCCGTATAGAAATGGACCGGCCCCACCGGCACCCCCCGCTCCACCAGCGTCTTCAGCCGCTCCTCGAACTCCCGGATCAACCCCATCCGCTCGTACATCCAGAGCAGGAGAGGGCGGGAGGGGAGGGGAGGGGGCGGGGTCGTCATGGCGGGGGGATGGTATCAAGGACGCAGCCTCCGGGCGGTATCTCTAAGTGGACTTGATTCTCCACCCGCTCGTACTTACAATGTAATCACGACAAGAGGAGAGCCATGAAAGCACGTCTGGTCCGAATTGGTAACTCTCAGGGGGTTCGCATCCCCAAGCCTCTCCTGGAACAGACAGGGCTCCAAGATGAGGTCGAGATCGAGGTGGAGGATCAACGCCTCGTCATCCGCGCCGTCAACAACCCCCGAGCAGGATGGGATGAGGCGTTCGAGGCCATGGCCCGCCAGGGCGATGACGCGCTCCTCGACGGCGACGAGCTCGTGCCGACTCGCTGGGACGAGGAGGAATGGGAGTGGCAGTAGCACGATCGGAGGTCTATCTCGTCAATCTGGACCCGCCGGTCGGCAGCGAAATTCAGAAACAGAGGCCCTGCGTCGTCATCTCGCCGGACGACATGAACCGGCACCTCCAGACGGTCATCGTCGCACCGTTGACGAGCCGAGGCCGGCTCTACCCCACCCGCGTCCGTTGCACCTTCGCCCATCAGGAGGGCCTCGTCGTCCTGGATCAAATCCGTACGGTTGATGTCGCTCGGCTGGTGAAGAAACTGGGCCAACTCGAACCGGAGACGATGACGGCGGTGCTGTCTCTGCTGGGTAAGATGTTCGCGCCGTAGAGCGCTTGACCAACCCGCATCCCTGGCGACCTACCTTGAAAATCCACAAACAGGTGACCGAACGATGATCGTCGAGCTGAGCGAACGTGACGCAGGATACCCGGATCTGACGCCCGGCCAGCCCTACGTGGTCCTTGGCATCGAAGCCGGTGACCTCCGGATCTTGAACGACCAGGGAAGGCCCTACCTCTATCCAGACGAGATCTTCACCGTCATCGAAGCTCGCGAGCCGGACGACTGGGTCAGCGAACTCGGCGAGGATAACGAGCGCTACGCCTATCCTCCCCCTCTCAATAGCCTCGGATTCTTCGAAGACTATTTCGACGGCAAACCCGAAGCGGTCGCCACGTTCTGGCGGGTGATGAACCAGCGCCTCTCTGCCGCCGCCTGAAGGCTAGCCGCCGCCAAGGTGGCAGCCCCCCCACCGCGATCGCAGTCGTCCCACCCCATGTCCTGCAGTCTGAGTTTGATGCTAGACGTCGCAGCCCCAAATGGCGCTCGCCAGCCGGTCCCGGACAGCTCCCCGCTGGGCCACGTGGCGCTCGGTGAGGACGGGCTCGAGACCCATGAGCTTCGCAGCCTTTGCCGCAAGCTCGCGCCGGCCGAGCATGCCGCCGAAAACGGAGGAGATGAAGACGCGACCCAGCTCCATGACGCTCCCTTCAGGATTCCTTCCAGTTTAGCAGCGGTTCCGAGCGACTGCGACCGCGGTGGGAGTGACTGCGACCAAGGTGGGAACGACTCCAACCGCGGTGGGAGTCGCTGCGACCGCGGTGGGAATGACTCCCGCCGCGGTACGAACGACTGCGACCTGGGCGCTTGCGTGGCGGTACAGAGAGCCGCCGGTCGCGAGACAGGTCTGTCAGATCGGGCCCGTCCGAGGCGTATTCCCTGGTGGCAGCAAACGGACCATAGCGGTACACAAGGAGATAGACATGGCGAACGTTAGCTTTCAACTGATGGTAAGTGACGGTCTCAATCCTGGAGCGAGCAAAACTTATTCTTGGAAGCACGCTCCAGGTGAGCGCGTGTGGGGCTTCTCGGTCGATCCCAAGGACGTCAAGGGCGAGGAGTTCCTCCCTGGAACCGTATCCTTCGAGATCACCCACGTATCCTACCAGCTCATCGCTCCCGGTGAGCGCATTATTAACGTAACAGTGAAGAACACTGGGGGCTTCGGATGGGAATTCAACCTCTACATGTCCAGAATTGGGGCATAACGGGGCGTACAGAACGAGCCCGCAGGGCGGCAGCGGCAAAATCGCCTACGGTTCTGAGCGTTCAAGCGCCGGGCAGAGCGTCTGCCCCCTGCGGGCTCAACATCTCTCGAAGGAGCCTGTCACCATCTCCGATGGCTCCTCCTTGGCACCCGCTGTAACGTTCTCCCCCCTCGCGACTCTGTACAGGGGAAAGGAGGACGACCCGATGCCTACGACACAACCGAACCTGAACCTGGAGTCGCTCTACCGCCCCCTGTGGCTGACCTATGGCCTGGTCCCGCTGCTCGCGGGGCTCGACAAGTTCTTCAACCTGCTCACCGACTGGCCGAAGTACCTGGCCCCCTGGGTCACGAACCTGCTGCCGGTTTCCGCGTCGACGTTCATGCACGTGGTGGGGATCATCGAGATCGCCGTGGGCCTCATGGTGCTCACGCGCTGGACGCGGATCGGAGCCTGGATCGCCGCCGCATGGCTGGTGCTCATCGCCATCGATCTCGTCACCCTGGGCACGTTCGACGTCGCCGTGCGGGACTTGGCGATGGCCGTGGGAGCCTATACGCTCGCCCGGCTCGCCGAGGTGCGGCAGGGGGCTCCCGCGGCAATTCCCGCGTCGAGCCTGCGGGAGAGCCGGGTGTAAACTCTGAAGGAGCCGGAATCATGAGTCAGTCTTTGCTCCAGACGGCCGCCGCGGCGCCCACGGTTCTCTCCGACGAGGAGGTCGTGGCGCGCGTGCTGGCGGGGGACGTCTCCCTCTTCGAGATCCTCATGCGGCGCTACAACCAGCGGCTGTTCCGCGTGGCCCGCAGCATCCTGGCGGACGATGCCGAGGCCGAGGACGTCATGCAGGAAGCCTACATGCGGGCCTTCCGCGAGCTCGCCAACTTCCGCGGCGAGGCCCTCTTCTCCACCTGGCTCACCCGCATCGCTTGCCACGAAGCCCTGGCCCGGGCCCGCAAACGCCTCCGGCTGGTCCCCGTCCCGGGGGATGAGCCTCCGGATCCTCCGTCCGCGGCGATCGGCCCTGAACGGGAAATGGAGAACCGCGAATTGCAAAACGTCCTTCGCGAAGCCGTGGAGGTCCTCCCCGATCCGTTGCGGGCCGTCTTCTGTCTGCGTGAAATCGAAGGCCTCTCGACTGAGGAGACGGCCGAGGCGCTCGGTCTCACGATAGAGAACGTGAGGGTGCGCCTGCACCGGGCCAAGCTCAGCCTGCGGCAGACGCTCGACCAGCGGATCGGTCGCGAGGTGCGCCGGCTCTATCTCTTCGACGGTCCCCGCTGTGACCGGATCGTCGAGCGCGTCTTCGCCCGGATTCTGGAAGACGGCCCGGATTAGCCTCCCGGCGCAGTTCGCCGGCGACCTTTGACGCGATATCAATTCTGGCGTACACTGGCGTCGTTCCACTCAGCGACAGCGTGCGATGCTGCCCGGAGGTGTCTCGATGGACGACAGGTGCCGGAAGCTCATGGACCGCGACCTCACGATGGGTAAACCGCGTAGAGGTTTATCGCTCTTTCTCTACGTATTCATGATCGGTTCGACGTTCGCCGGGCTCCAGCCCGCGCAAGCCGCGACGGTCGATCTGGTCGTCAACATCGTCAGCGACCAGCCCGCGTACATGTCGTTCGATCTCGAGCATTTCACGGTCACGGTGTCCAACAACGGCCCGTCCACCGCTACCAACGTGGCGCTGGCGGTGAATCACCCGCTGGCGGACATCCCGTTCGAGGCGAGCGCCACGTGCCAAGCCGTGCCGGGTCCCAATCCCAACGGTCCCGCGGTCTGTCCTCCGGGATCGGGAACGGCCCCGTCGCCGAGCTTCACGCGCATGGGCACGCTGCTCGAGGTGACGATCCCCAGCATCCCCAGTCAAAGCCAAGTGAAGGTTGAATTCGACAACAGGGCGCGCTGTCCGGTGTTCAATGGTGGTCCCGTTTCTCAGGACACCCGATGCTTTGGCGCGCCCACGGGGAACTATCCCATCACGGCCACCGTCAGCTCCCCCGAGAGCGATGCGTTGAGCCCCACGAACACCGCCACCACCAACATCTTTCTCTACGCGCCGGTGATCGAATACAAGGTGGTCATCACCAGCTTCCCCGCCACGGCCACACCGGGAACGATCGCGGACTATGACTTCGAGGTGCAGAGCACGGGCGACCAGCCCTCCGACAAGCTGAGGCTGTTGGCAACGATTCAGGGGCAGACGGGGACCATGCTGCCGCTGACGGCGTCCAACAATCCCTATGGCGGTAACGGCTCCACTTTGCCCAACACGCTGCTGCAACCCATCGATTGCCTTTCGACGAGCCTCGGCTCCTATCCTCTCACGTCGGTATTCCCCAGCATGCCGCTGTTCTGGCAGACCTGCCCAACGGCGGGCCTGATTCCGAATCAGACGACGTCAAGCCCGACCAATAATCCTCCGATCACCGGATTTCCGCCGGTCAATTTCCTGGACAATCTGCCGGGGATCCTGGACGCGCCGTCGGCGGGAGGCGTGATGAGGTTCCGCGCCCACGTGCTGGTGGGCGATCCGGTGTGTGTGGCGGCGGGAGACAGCGGGACTCGGGACCTGGTCTTCACGGTCAACGTCTTCGGTCTGCCGGAGACGAAGCTCGGAGCGAGCTTCGCGGACAATACGGCGACCGTCACCACCCAGGTGCCCGGCACCTGCAAGGTGGCCGACATTCAATTCACCAACAGCGGCATCCCCTCCAGCTTCAGCCTCAACGGCAGCGGCGTCGGCACCTGGACCTACACCGCCACGGTGACGAACCTCAGCTCCGGAGGGACCGCGGGCACGGCCACGAACGTGCCGGTGCAGTTCGAGCATCACCAGTTCGCATTCACCGAGACGCAGGGTCCGCTGACGTGCACCTCTTCTCCGTTGGGGTTCTGCCCCACCAGCCCAGGTGTTTCAAGCTCCAGCACCAGCGGCTTCTCGTTCTCGACCACGATCCCTTCCCTGCCTCCGCTCGCCACCGTGACGTTCTCGCAACAGGTGACCGAGACCCAGACGGTATGCTGGTGGGCCGGCAATCCGGCGCTGATCAATCTGTCGGGCAATGCCGATCCGTCGCCGGCGCTGTTCGATCCGAATTACAATCCCACGACGCCTCCCAAGCCGGTGGACTTCACGCCGGGGGTCTATTTTGGCAACAATGGCGAGCAGTCGATCGTCACCGTCAATGGTGTGACGCAGTGTCCTGGCGGCGGGGGCGGCACGCCTCCGGGCATCACCATCGTCAAGTCGGGCCCCTTTGCCTCGACCGCGGATGCCAACGCCGGCACGCCGATCGTGCCCTCTCCCCTGCCCGATGCGACCCAGGTCTGGTACAAGGTGGTGGTGACCAACACCAATGGCAGCCTGCCCCTGTTGCTCGGGGACGTCACGGACTCCTACACCCCCTTGGGTGGAATCACCGCCACGCCGCCTTCCGGCTTCGTCCATACGGGCAGCACCCTGGCCGGTTGGGGCATCCTCTGCACGGCTTCCCCCGCGACCGAAAAATGCCATGACCTCGCCAATACGATAAGTTTCGGTAGCTTTACCAATCAATTCACCCTCAGCTACGATCCCAACCTGCACGGTAGCAATTCGCAGGTGCCTCTCGCGCCTCTGGCAACGTTGACGTACCTCGTTCCCTTCACCACGCCGACCCACGTCAACAAGTGCGCGACCGCGGACTCGACCACCAACACCGTGTCGGCTGCGTTCGTCGACGCGCTGGGTGGCAGCGCGATCGCCGGTCCGAGCTTCGTGAACCAGTCTCTCGGCATCCAGACGCCCTGCACGCCCGGCGTGCTGGACCTGCAGAAGAAGGTCCTGCCACCCGCTGTCCCCAACAATCCCGGCCTCATTCCGCCCTCCGGTCTGCTCACGTATGAAGTCACGCTGATGAACACGTCCGCCACGACGACTTTGGACGTGCCGCATTTCGTCGACAGCCCGAGCGCTCCGGGCGTGACGCTTTCCGTGGTCAGCATCACTTGCACCGTGCTGAGCGGCGGCGCGAAATGCCCGCCCACTCCCGTGATCGCAGGCACCAAACATCCCGCGGTGGGTAGCCCCACGCCGCTGCCGAATCCGTACGACATCGATCATGAATGGGGCTTCGCCGGCAACAATACGTTCCCGCCCACGAGCTCGCTCAAATTCACCATCACCGTGAAGCTGAGCAACCCGACGCGGGACTTCTTCTTCATCAACAACGCCGCCACGTTCTCGGGCGAGAACGATCCCAACGGCTGGACTCCGGACAGCGACTCGGTCGTGATCGTCCCGCCTCCCGTGCCGGAGCTCAGCCTACAGAAGCAGGTGTCGACGCAGATCGCGGCGCCGAACACGCTGGTGACCTTCACGGTGATCATCAGCAACCTCGGCTCCGGGCCGGCCAACAACGCGGTGTTCACCGATCCGTTGCCGGCGGCGCTCCTGGCGTCCAATCCCAGCGGCTATATCAATGTCACCTGCACCGACATCACCTCGCAGCCGTTCGTGCCTTCCCCCAAGGGGGTCGTGGTGTGCCCCACCGTCACCAGCAACGCGTCCGGGCTCTCCGCGACGATCGCGACGTTCGGCCCCCACACCGCCCTGCGTTTCACCTATCAGGCGCTGATGCCGGCCGCGACGGTCTCCATCGACAACCTGGCCACCGTGACCGCGCCCGCGGTGTCCGGAGCCCTCAGCTTCGGGGCCGGCACGGCGCAGTCCCACGAGAACGTGCAGGTGATCGTGGCCCAGGTCCAGGACATCCCCACGCTTTCGGAATGGGGGCTGATCCTGCTCGCCGCCCTCCTGGCGCTGGCCGGCGGCGCGCTGATCCGCAGACGGGTCGCCGTGCGCTGAGCTTCGGCCACGATGAGAGGAAACGCCACGACGGAGGCACCTGGCACCTCCGTCGTCACCTCCGCCGTGGCTGGCGGGCGCTACGGGTTTATGAGCATCTTGGTCGACGGCAGGCAGAGCAGTTTCGCCTGCTGAACCTGGACAGTGATTCCGGCGGTGTGGAACTGGTTCGTCACCTTAACGGTTTTCACCGGTATGGGCGGCACGTTGAGATCGTAGCAGGCATAGTGGAGGTTGGGGTTCGGAGTGGCACTGCCGTTCTTGCTCACCGGGTTGCACAGATATCGGAGGAGGACCGTCTGGCCATTCTGGACCCCGAACTGGTCGACCAGGTTGACCGGGACGGCGACGAGAGGCTTGTTGATGAGCTCGTAACACTTGTAGTGGTTGGCGTTGGGGATCTGCGCCTGCGCTTCCCGAGCGCCGGCGAGCGCAAGCAAGGACAGGGTCAAAGCCAGGGCCAGTGGCATCCAGCGATAATGGACTCGCATTGTCTTCTCCTTTTTCCCCCTGTCAGGGAGGGGGGTTGCGCGACGCCTCCATGGCGCCGTGGAGGGCGGCGAAGCGAAGACGGAAGCCGAGGACGGCTGCAGGAGCAGAGGAACGTCCAGGATCGCTGGACCGCCTGCACACCATCTACTACATAGAGTGCTTGCTAAGCTAAAGTGCGAGCCTTGGAAAGGGACGGGCTGGCGAAGTAGCCACCGGGAAGCGTTAGACTCTTGGGATGTCGATCCTGGACGCGCACCAGCCCCCGGCGGTCAACTCCCTCCTCTTCGGCGACTTCGAGCTCCGGCTTTCGAGCGGCGAGCTCCTCCGCTCGGGCAGGCCGGTCAAGCTCCAGCCCCGGCCCGCACAGGTGCTTGCCGTGCTCGCGCTCCGCGCCGGAGAGGCCGTCTCCCGCGAAGAGATCCGGAGCGCGGTCTGGGGCGAGGGAAGCCATCTCGACTTCGACGTTTCCCTCAATTATTGCATCCGGCAGATCCGCCTCGCTCTGGACGACTCCACGGAGGAGCCACAATTCATCGCCACCCTCCCTCGCGTCGGCTATCGCTTCCTCGCTCCGGTCGAGGTCCAGCGTCCTGAGCCGGTGCCCGCGGCCGTTCCAGCGCCCAGGAGTCGATGGGTCGTCTGGCGGCAGATCGCCGTGGCCGCGATCGCTCTGCTCTCCGTGGTGATCCTTGTCGCCCTGCGTTCGCAGGGAAACAGGAAGCCTGACGAGGCGACGAAGGCGTGGGCGGATCTCGAAGCCCAGTACTTCAAGGCCCACGACGAGCCCGACGAGGCCTGGAAGGCGTTCCGAGCGACCGCCCATGCGCCGAGCTCCGCCCTGGCCTGGGCCACTCTGGCCCATGGTGTGCTGAACGATGACCGTCTGACGCGGGAGGTCGCGCCGAGCCTCGAGGTGGCCGAGCGGCAGGCGCTGGCGCTCGATCCGAACCTCGCCCTCGCCCATTTCAACCGCGCCGTGAGGCTGTTCCGCTTCGAGTACGACTGGCGGGAGTCGGAGCGGGAATTCCGCCGGGCCCTCGAGCTCGACAAGCGGAATCAGGAGGCCCACTACGCGTACGCGTATCTGCTCGCCGCGCGGGGGCGCCACGATGAGGCCCTGGAACAGGCCAACCAGGCACAGTCGCTCCAGACGACGGGAAAGCCGCTCCTCAGTGCAAAACAGCCCTGGCTCCTCTACCTCGCCCGCCGCTATGACGAAGCGATCGAACAGGCGCACCGCCAGATTGCAGTGACGGTGGCGCCCGGCTCGACCAGCGAGATGAATCCCACGCATCCCATGCTCTACTGGGCCTTTCGGACCATTCTGCTGGCCACGCTCGCCAAGGGGGACCGGGGAACGGCGGCTTTCGAGGCCGCCCGCGACGAGGCCCATTGGCTGGGCGAGCCCGTGCCGAGGAGCCTCGACGGTTTCTGGATTGCGAAGCGAGACCTCTTCGCCAAGATCAGCTCGGTCCGGCCCTGGTCCCAAACCGTGGTGGCGATCGAGACGGGAGATCGGGAGCGCGCCCTGGACCTGCTCTTTGAGCAGTGCCGCGAGCGGTTGGACGACATGATCCCCTTCCTACGCGTCGATCCCCTCTACGACAGTTTGCGCAGCCATCCCCGGTTCCCCGAGCTGCTGCGCTGCGCCCACCTGGAGGACGGCTCGGTCTAGCGCGAAGATTCCGGCACGGGCACGAAGCAGCCCCGCAGCCGCTGGAGGAGCGCCAGGTCGTGGCCGAGGCGCTGGCCTTCCTCATAGCCGCGCTTCCACTCGGAGCTCTTCCCTCCCCCGCCGGAGGACGGGCTCCAATAAGCGCTCAACAGGCTGTTGCAATCGCCGGAGGTGTGGTCCCGCACCTTGTCCATGCCGGCGGCGAAGCCGGCGAGATAGTCGGGATCGGAGTGCACCCGTTCGCCGAGGCGGGAGGCGTCCTCGATGGTCTCGTCCATCTTGGCCTGCACCGCGGCGTTGGTCTGCCGGGCCTTCCAGGAGTTGTAGGCGGCAAGCGTTTCCTCGTAATTCCTGGGGTACGGCTCACGCCGCCGGCCGTTCCAGTAAGGAGAGTCCTCGGCTTCGCGCGGCTCGGCGTGGAGCTCCAGGAGCTGCGCGAGGCGGTCGTTGACGATGCTGGTGCCCCGCGAGTCCGGCGTGGACACCTTGAGCTGCACCTTGCAGGTCTGCGGATCGAAGAGGGTGAAAGGCCCGTCGTGGTGCTCCTCCAGCACTCCCTCGGTCAAGTCGAGGAAGACGTCGACCCGGTCGTGCTTGACGCCGATGCGATCGACACGGGCGAGCTCACCCGGCTTGAACCGCCGCCGGGAGCTCGCATCCACCTGCGACCCCACCACGTCGTTGTCGTTGTAGAAGCCATCGCAGTCGGAGGCGATGGCGATCTTCACCAGCACATAGCCGCCCCGCCAGCGGGCATTGAGGTCGTCCTCCAAACCTGCCACCGCAGGCCGAGCCGCGAGCAGCAGAGCGAGGACCGCGAGCTTCGATGCGCGGTTCATGATCCGCGAGTCTATCCCAGCTCTCAAGGAAAACGGCCCGGCGCTGAGGCCGGGCCGGTCCAGCAAGGCTCCGCCTACTGCATGAGGAGGATGCTGCCGTCCGGGCAGTGCATCTCCGAGCAGCTATCGTCCGCGCAATGGCAGTCGCCACCGGCGACCATCTTGGCGAGGGGATTGCCAGCGGCCGAGAAGTTGGCGGTCGTGCCTTCGAGGAAGGTGTCCGGGGCGCCATCGCCGTCGGTGTCCACCTTCACGAAGCCCTCGTGAGACACCAGCGTGGGCGACGGCTTGCTGGTCCACGTGGAGCCCGGGGCGGGTCGGAACTGGATGTTCTTGCGCAACACCAGCGGCCGGGCCGACGGGTTCTCGACCGACGTGAACACCATCTTCACGTTCAACGCCAGAGGGGCCACGTAGCTGCCGGCGGTCGGGCTGTTCCGGGTGATCCGCATGCGGGTGATCGGCTGGTCCCCATCCAGGGACGCCTTGACGTTGAACGAGCCGCAGGAGGTCTTCACCGGGAACATGCTGACCAGGTTCAGGGCCCGCAACTGGATGCGGGTCGAGGCCACGCCGTTCTTATTGAACGCCGCGTCGTCGAGGCGCTGCACGATCGTGTCGGTCCTGCCCAGGGCGCCGGGCGTGCCCGTGGCAATGGGAGCACCCTTGAAGAAGATGATGTCGGCGAACGGCGAGGAGCTCGCGCAGAAGAATCCGGAGGGGATCGGATTGCTGGCGAAGTCGTAGTGGGTTCTGCCGTCGGCCTTGGTGGTCCAGACGTCGATGCCGCCACGGATGGTGCCAACCGCGGCGAAGGCCGGAGCTGCGACGATGAGACAAAGGACGGTGATCAGGATTGCCTTCCTCATGTTTTCCTCTCCTTTGGAGAACGAGAATCGTTGCCTGACTTCCTAACTCTCGGGGAATGGCGAACGAGCCTCAGACCGGCCGGACCGGAGGAGGTCGAGCCTCCCGGGGAAGCCAGCGGTCGATGACGCTGAGGAAGATCACAGTGTTCCGCTGAATAAACTTCAGCTCGACTCGCGACGATACTGGGAGGATGGGGAGTTGTCAAGATGGCAACAGCGCTATAATCTGCCTCCGGTGTGGCGCATTCCCGCTACCTTGACGTTGACGCGATTCTTAAAATAGACCCGCCATGTTGCGACTGACAGGGCTGAGGCTCCCCCTCGATCATTCCGAAGCGGAGCTGCGGACCGCCATTCTCCGGGAGCTCGGCATCGAGCCCCAGGAGCTGATCGGCTATTCGATCTTTCGCCGCAGCTTCGACGCCCGCAGGAAGGGGGCGATCGATCTCGTCTATCACCTCGACGTCGAGACGACGCGTGAGGCGGAGATCCTGCGGCGGCTTCAAGACGATCCAAAAGTCGGTCCGACGCCGGACACTTCCTATTGCTTCCCCGTCCAGGCACCGCGGGACCTGGCGTCACGGCCGGTCGTGATCGGCGGCGGGCCCTGCGGCCTCTTCGCGACCCTGCTGCTGGCCGAGGCGGGATTTCGCCCCATCCTCCTGGAGCGTGGCAAAAAAGCTCGCGAACGCACGGTCGACACCTTCGGGCTCTGGCGCCAGCGGATTCTCGATCCGGAGTCCAACGTACAGTTCGGCGAAGGCGGCGCCGGCACTTTTTCCGACGGCAAGCTCTACAGCCAGATCAAGGACCCGGGCCACCGCGGGCGCAAAGTGCTCACCGATCTCGTCGCGGCCGGTGCGCCGTCCGAAATCCTCTATGTCAACAAACCCCACATCGGCACCTTCCGGCTGGTCAAGGTGGTGGAGAGCCTGCGGGCGAAGATCGAATCGCTCGGCGGCGAGATCCGTTTTCAACACCGGGTCGAAGATCTGATGATCGCAGAGGAAGGCGGGCGGAGAAAGGTGAAAGGCGTGATCCTCGCGGATGGCGAGCGGTTGGTCGCGGATCACGTGGTGCTGGCCATCGGCCACAGCGCGCGGGACACATTTCAGATGCTCTCAGACCGGGAGGTGTACATCGAAGCCAAGCCCTTCTCCATCGGCTTCCGCATCGAGCACCCGCAATCGCTCATCGATCGCTGCCGCTTCGGCAAGCAGGCCGGGCACCCGCTGCTGGGCGCCGCCGACTACAAGCTGGTCCACCACTGTAAGAACGGCCGGTCGGTCTACAGCTTCTGCATGTGCCCCGGAGGCACAGTGGTGGCGGCGGCTTCCGAGCCCGGCGGCGTGGTCACCAACGGCATGAGCCAATATTCCAGGGACGAGCGCAACGCCAACAGCGGCATCGTGGTGGGCATTACGCCGGAGGACTATCCCGGCGGTCCCCTGGCCGGCGTGGACTTCCAGCGCTATTGGGAGCGCCGGGCCTTCGAGCTGGGCGGAAGCAACTACGACGCGCCGGGCCAGCTCGTGGGCGACTTCCTCGCGGGCCGGCCTTCGACCGCCTTCGGCGCGGTCCTGCCCTCATACCGGCCCGGAGTGCGCTTGGGAGATCTGAGCACGAGCCTGCCGAATTATGCCATCGCGGCCATCCGCGAAGCCCTCCCCGCCTTCGATCGGAAAGTGAAAGGCTTCGCCATGCCGAATGCCGTGCTCACCGGCGTCGAGACGCGCACCTCCTCGCCCATCCGCATCACACGCAACGAAGACGACTTTGAGAGCCAGAACACGGAAGGCCTCTACCCCGCTGGCGAAGGGGCCGGCTACGCCGGCGGCATCCTCTCCGCCGCCGTGGATGGCATAAGGGTGGCGGAGGCCGTGGCGGTGAGCCTCAGTCAGGCGGCGACATCGACGTAGCGAACGTCGCTGGAAGGTGCGGGGATCGGCAGCCCATCCTCACGCAGGCCCTCGAGATGCAGCTCAATCGCTTCCCGCATCTCGCGTTCCACTTCCTCTACCGTCGCACCCGTGGCGACGCAGCCGGGTAGATCCGGCACGTACGCGGAATAGTTGGGGCCGGCGTTCTCGATGACGATCGCATAGCGCATGGTGAGCCTCACGCGGCAATTATGCCTTCAGTGCAGGCTGAGCACAACCGCGACTGACTCGACCTCAATAGTTCGTCACGGTCGGAGGCAGGTTCGAGGCCGCATGCGCGGAGCGTGTATATTCGATCTTCTTCCGGAGCGTTCCGGCAGCGTCGAAGATCAGAACGACGCTCGACTCGGCCGTGAGGGTGTCGTCGTATTCAACGGCAACTCCGGCGCCGACGTTGATCTTGAGGGGATTGGTGCCCGAGACGGTGTTGGTGTCCAGCCGGACCGTGTAGTTGAAGCTCGTCGTGTCCTGATTCAGGATCATCACGGCAATCTGATCGACGTCCTGCGTGCCGAACGCCTTGACGTTGGCCTGATTGTCCGTCGCCGTGATGGAGCTCCCCCTGAAATTCTGGCTCACCATCTGGAAATGATAGTACGTGGGCCATTTCGTCGCGCCATCGGAGCTGAGGTAGCTGAGCCCGTTGCCTTCGATCGCGCTCCAGAAGGTGAGGAAGTCGACGCCCCTCTGCAGGGCGATCCCCATCATCTCAGCCCAGAACTGACCGCCGATGAAGCTCTTCGCTCCCAGGCCGGCAGGACCGTCGTCTTCGACCGTGACGCCATTGACGACCTTCGTCGGCTGGTTGTAATTGATGTTCGCCTCCGTCACCGCCATCTGGAGAGCGTTGCTCCCCGTCCTGCCATGGAAGCTGTTGCAGGTGGCCAGCCGCGACTGCAGGGTGCCGAGGTTGTCGTTGAAGCCGCCCGCCTCCATGAGCTTGGAGATGACCTGCGAACGGGTCTGGGAGCCGCTGAACGGATAGATGTGGAAGGAGACGACGTCCACGTAGTAGTTGCCGTTGCCATCCTTGCCCATGATGGAATTGGCGTCCGTCGTGGCGTTTCCCGTACAGCTCGTCAAGCCGTTGAGGATGGCGCTGTCATACCACGCCGTCTCCGGGCCGATGATCTTGATGGACGGGTCCACCGCCTTCATGGCCGTGGCGAAGGGTTTGAAATACCCCGCAACCTGGGCCGCGGTCGTATAGCCATAGCCGCCGCCGGACAGGTTGGGCTCGTTGCCGATCACCCAATACTTCACGGCTCTGGCGTTGGTGACGTTGACGTAGCGGACGATATCCGCGGCCTGGGACGAGCTGTACGTCGAGCCGTACACGGGAACCTGGAGAACGGGCTCGATCCCCCGGCTCCTCATGGCATCCACCAGGCTCACGTACTGAATCAGCGTCGACTTCGTTGCATCCGCCGGATCGATCCACGACGGATCGGCATAGCGATCCACGCCATTTCCCCCATACCGCATGATCTGCACACCGCTCGCCTGCACGTCCGCCCATTTCGTCTCCAGCTTCCCATTGTAGACGTGAGCGCCGATCTGATACGGCATCCAGGCATTGATCCCGGCGAAATGCGACGAGGGCCCGGAAGCTCCGCTGGTCGCGGCGCTGATGGCTGCGGTGAAGGGGGAATCATACGCGTCCGACGTGCCTTCGGCCTTGATTTTGTAGTAGTACGTGGTGCCAACGGACAGCCCCGTATGGTTGTAGCTCGTAGCGCCGGCTCCCGCGACGAAATGATAGACTGCGCCTGAAAACGAGCTGTTGGTGGCGTAGGCGAACGTATAGCCGACGATGTTCGAATTGCCGGAGTTTCCCGTCCAGGAGAGATTGATCTGGCTGCTCGAAACCACGCTCGCCGCCAGATTGCCGGGCGTGGTCGTGGCGCTTGCGACCGCGGTCCACGTCGAGTCCGGGTTTCCCTCCGCCTTGATCTTGTAAAAATAGGTCGTGGCCGCGCTGCGTCCGGTATGGGAGTAGCTGGTGGTGTTGGGTCCACCCGCGAAGACGTACGTGGGAGCGGTCAATCCGCTGTTCGTATCAAAGGCGAACGTAAAACCGATTTCATCGGTCGAATTGTCCGTCCATGTAAGATTGACCTGACTGCTCGATGCTCCGGTCGCCGCCAGGTTACTCGGAGCATTGGTGGCCAGCGCTTCAACTTGGGGGAGACAGCAGGACAACAGGGCCAACGACAGACACTTCCTGAAAACTGGCTTCATAACCTCTCTCCAGTCGTGATACAGGAAGTCGTCTCGCCTGGCGATCCGACCTCCTGGGCGCAGGGTTACTGCAATTACCGTACCGAGAGAGTTATTCTGCGATCGTGGCCGGCGGAAGACGCTGCGCAGCCCGCCCGGGACCGAGATCCCGGGCGGGCCTGTCACGACGTCCTCAGAAGAAGCACGTCCACTTATTCGTGGCCGCGTCGCAGCGGCAGACACCCCATTCACAGGCGCAGGCCGGGAGGATGTAGCAACGCCGGGTCGAGCCAGGCACCCCGCAGCTCTTGCCGTTCAAGGTTCCACACTCGGAAAACCCTGTCAGATTGCAGAACTCGCAGGTTATGGCCTGGGTGCTGGCCGGGCGCCAAGCCGCGACGGTGATCCCGAGGACTGCGACGAGCAGGAGCGACTTTCTCTTCATACCTTGGTCTCCTTATAGAAACAGTGGACACGCCCCGGCTTTCTGATCCGGGCTTCCTAAAAGGAGGTGCTGCGAAGGCGACCTGACGGGACAGGAACCTACCCTCCCTCAGCTCGATCCGGAGGCGCGAAGTCCGTGGTCTTGGCCTGGAAGGCTTCCTCCAGCAGGATCGCTGTGCCGAGGATCTCCCGGTGGATGCTCAGCACCTGGAACATCGCCGCCGATTCCAGTCCCTCGCGGATCGCAAAAGGGTGATCGCCCATTATAAGTGTCGCAAGGGAGCCATGGGAAGGGAGGCGAGAGCTCCGCTCTAACCGTTGGGCTCGACGCCGTACCCTGATCCGTGCAGGTGCCACAGGCGGGGTTGGCAGCGTTCGGCCGGGGATCGCCTTGCTTTGGCAATTCAAATCGTTCTATAATTTTGCCCTGTCGATCGAGCTCTCACGGAGGGGCACACGATGAATCCATCCAGCCTGAGTAGAGCCGGTTCCGGCTGGCTCGGTGTCGTTCTCACGATATGGGCCTTGGGAGGAGGCATAGCCAAGGCGCAAGAGGCTTCAACCGCCAACGCCGTCAAGAAACCGACCTGGAAATGGACCACCGACGAACGCCTCTCCCAGCGCTTCGAGCCAGAGGCGATGGCCGCCCGGGCTGCCGAACGCGCAGCCGAGCAACAGGCATTTCTCAAGAGACTCCCCAAGGCCGCAGCCCAATTCCCGAGGCCCGGCACCGACAGTACAGACCAAGCCAGTCAAGCTGTGGACATGATCGAAGGTAGTAAGACACCAGCGCTCTTCCTCCCCTTTGAGCTGTTCGACCATCTGCTCGCCATGGGCTTTCCCCCGGGCGGGAACAACCTTGACGAATCACGGAGGATCATCGAAGAACGTGCGGTAGCGCTCGGATTCGGCCGCGATCTCTGGAAGCGGCTCGAAAAGGCGGCGACTCCCTACCTGGCTCTGCGGCGGGAGGATCCAAGCCAAGTCAGGACGCGGCCTCGCACCCACACGGAGAATGTCTTCGACATGGATGACGAAGCACTCCGCTACTGCCGCACGCGAGCCGCAGCCCTGGCTGCGGTTAAAGCTGAATTCGGGGAGGAGTCTTTCCTGCGCCTGCTGTACATCGGAGCAACGCCAGGCTTTACGAGAACCTATGCTGTCAGCCGAGGCACTGAAAATCACATGCGGTTCTTGAAATTTCAAGCGAGAGGTTGTCAATGAGTCAAATGCTGGCATGGACGCACCGAGCAGCTCTCTGCCTTATCCTGCCCGTGCTTTTACCGTCTGTGCTCAAGGGTGATGGCGAATTTACCGACAAAGTGCTTACGCTGCAGGCATATCTCTTCCAGGGAAGGCAACCGATCGTACATTCTTTCTCGCGGTCTATCCTCTATGACGCCTTAGGGAGAAGGATTTATAATCAGCAACTCATCCTCGCTCATCAGGTGTTCGATACGCAAACTGGATCTCTCAGGTTCTCCGGAAGCTTCGTTTCACCGATTGGATACGCCAACATCTCGACCGGCGACATGGCTGGAGACAGCGGTCATTGCTACGCAGCAGAGATGGCATCTCACGTGAACGCCTACAATCTTCACGAGTCTCTCTTCAGCTTCTTGGAATGCATTCCCGAGCCCGTTGAGAAGCCTGAAGTCCCCAAAGAGGATTGCCCCATCCTCATGGATTTGAAGCTGAATGGCCTTCATCTCTCCGGACCAGACCCTGCCGTGAGCTTCGACATCGATGCGGACGGTACCCCCGACCGGATCGCTTGGACCAAGGCAGGCGAAGACGATGCATTCCTCTGCATGGACCGGAATCACAACGGCGTCATCGATGACGGGACCGAACTCTTTGGATATGCGACACCTCTCTTGTCTGGAAGACGTGCCAAAGTCGGCTATGTGGCGCTCGCAGAGCTCGACGAGCCGGCAATGGGCGGCAACGGCGACGGGCGAATTGATGCAAATGACCACAGCTTTCTCGAGCTCTGCGCTTGGGTGGACAGGAACAGGGATGGGGTCAGTCAGCACAGCGAGATCTATTCGCTCGACCAGGTCGACGTCGTGGCACTCGACTGCTAGAGCGCAATAGGTCCCTGAACGGTCTGGGCCCTCAGACCGTTCCCTGTGAAGTCGCGCCGGCCCCAAGGTCATCTCGAAGCTGATCGATAAACCCCACCTGCCCCCGCAGGATCTTCTGCCGGGCGAGGTCGAGCGGGAACCAGGCGGCGCGGTCCACTTCCGGAAACTCCTGCCGGCGGCCCGATTTCGGCGGCCATTCCAGGAGGAAGGTATTGCTGCGGATGCGATCGGGATCGAGATCGCCGCGCACGGCCCAGGCGTGGACCACTTTTCCTCCCGTCTGCTTAAGCGGACGCAGAGCGATCACTTCGCCCTCGGCGCGGCAGCCCGTCTCTTCTTCGAATTCCCGCCGGGCCGCGGCCAGGGGATTATCGCCGTCGGCGAATTCTCCCTTGGGGATCGACCAGGCGCCGTCGTCCTTGTTCTTCCAGAAGGGTCCGCCGGGGTGGACGAGGAGCACTTCGAGATGGCCGGCTCGCTCGCGGAACAGCAGCAGTCCGGCGCTCTGTTTGGGCATGGCTCGCGCCGCTTCCCCGCTCACCGGTGGGGCGGCGGAACGTAGTCCCAGACGCCGCGCGAGAAAGTGCTGAAGCGCACGACGTGGGCGTTGGGCACGCCTTCGACGCTGAAATACCGGCCCACGGGCGCGCCGCCGCCGAGGAGGCTTCGCCAGGCGCCGGAGGCGGCGTTGAAGACGAAGGGTCCGGCTTCGGTAGCGGCGTAGAGCGTCTGGCTGACCGGATCGTCGAAGGCGAGGGACCAGACGACCGTGGGCGGCAGGCCGTGCGACAGGTCAGACCAGGTCTCTCCCCCATCCCGGGTCACCAGGACGGACGGATTGCCGTAGCCGCTGCCGCCGACGAAGCAGGTCGATGGATCGCCGGGCGAGACGAGCAGCGCGCTGTTCGAGTTGAACGGCACGCGCTCGCGGGTGGTGGCCGACTCGGTCCAGGTGACGCCATGATTGCGCGAGGACCAGAGATGCCCTTCGAACGTCGCCGCGTACCAGACGTCGTGATCCGAGGGAGCGATGGCCAGGGCCGAGACGTAGTCGCGGCCGTCCGGCGAGAAGCTCTGGGGTAGAACGGTCTGCGAGAAGACGCCGTTGCCGAGGTACCGCAGCTTCCAGATGTGATCTCCCGCCAGGTAGACGACGGTGGGGTCGTCCGGATCCGCGGCCGAGGTCACGAAGAACCCGCTGCGGGACATCTCTGGAATGCCGACACGCACGAGCTCCTCAGGCTCGCCGCGCCGCGGGGGAGCTGACGCGTCCGGCCGGAAGAGGAAGAGCAGCCCGCCCAGGCTCGATGTCCTGGGATAGACGGCAAACACGTTTGCCAGGTCGTGCGAGGCCGAGGTCAGTCCGCTGTAGTCTCCGCTGATCAATTGCTCGTGGCTCAACGCTGCGCCGGGCCGGCTCCCGCGTTGCGGCGGGATGGACAGTTGCAGCCCCTGATCCTGCGAGCCGGCCAGGAACAGATCCGGATCCGAGGCGCTGCTCAAGGTGCTATAGATCTGTGCGCTCGGCAGACCGAGCTGTGTAATGTTGTGGACGCTCACGCCGCCGTCCATCGAGAGATACGTACCGCCGTCCGTGTTGAGGAACAGCGCCTCCTGGCCGCGGTAAAGGACGAATTGGAGGCTGTTGACGTCCGCATGGAGCTTGTCGGCCGGGCTCGCGTAATAATCGCTCCAGCGGTTGAGGCTCTGGAACGTGCGGCCGCCGTCGGTCGAGCGCATCGCTTCCTGATTTCCGAAGAGGACGAGGTTGGGATCGCGCATGGACACGGCCAGCGAGCCGCCATAGAGGACGGAGAAGGGATAGGAAAAGCCTTCGAACCGGAAGCGGGCCTCCCAGGTGTGGCCGCCGTCCTCCGAAACGTAAAGTGTGTGCGGAAAGGTGCCGCGGCCCACGGCGGCGTAGAAGGTGGGAGCTCCGGCCTCCGAGCCGCGCAGCACGGCGAAATTGTCGGATTTGCCGGTGACCACGCCGAGCGGATAGAAGCTCCCCCCCTGATCGCGCGAAATCCAGAGCCGGCCTTCCGACAGGAGATAGAGAGGCCCGGCGCCGGTGCGGCTCGTCCAGATCCCCGGCCTCTCATTCCCGGTCCCGGTGTACACCACGGCGAAGCTGAGCCCGCCATCCCGCGAGCGAGCCAGGATGGGAACGGTGTCTCCAGCGTCCTGCCGGACTCGAGCCAGCAGATAGATCGTCCGGGGGTCGCCGCCGTCCTGGATCATCTCGTAGACGTCCCGCAGCAAGGGCAGCCCCTGGGGCACCGACCAGGTGGCGCCGCGATTACGGCTGACGTACACCCAGCCGTCCGTGAGCCCGGCCACGGCGGCGACCCAGATTTCCGGCCTGGAGCTCACGGCGAAACCCTGGAGATAGCCGCCCAGGCTGTCGGTGAAGCGCTTCCAGCTCAGAGTGCCCGGGACGCCGCCGAAGAGGCCGCCCTGGCTGGTGGCGATGAGCAGGGACCTGCCGTCCGGCTGCAGGACCGTGAAGGCCGTCGCTCCCGTCTGATTGAGGGGACCGCGCTCCCGCCACACGGGTTGGACCGCCTTGGCCATCTTGGTGACCCGGTCCAGATTGGCCAGCAGGTTCTCCGCTTCGATGGCCCGCCAGTCGACTCCCGGTGCCGCACGGTGGCGGCTCTCGATCCACTGGACCAGACGCTCGCGTTCCAGGCTCCCGGCCGCGCTGGCCTCCTCCCCACGCACCGGCGGCAGCCCAGGGGCCAGGCGCTGGCCGTGGACCAGGAACGGGTGAGGACGGTCCGGAAACGCCGGAGACTGGGCACGGACCGCGGACAGGACGACCAGAAGCGCGACCGTCACGAAAACCGTCCTGGTGAACCGTAGGCCTGGAGGAGGCCCGGAGGCGTCGGTCGTCAACGTGGTCCCTCCCCTTCCGGCGCGAGCACAAAGTAAATGAAAACGCTACCACCTAGCATACGCCCGGGGTCCCGGGACCTGCAAGCCGCAGGGCGGCTGCAGCTCGTTTCCTCTACGTTCGGGGTAGACTGCGGTTTTCCGTAGGATCGAACCATGAAGGATCCCGAGCGCTCTCTCCCCTCGAATCCAGCCGGTGAGAGCCCGTCTCCCATCTCTGCGGGGGAGGAGGCCTTGCCCGGGGAGGTCTGGAGCATCGGCTCGTACCAGGTGGAGAGACGGCTCGGGCACGGTGGCATGGGGGAGGTCTTCCTCGCCTACGACGCACGCCTGGGGCGGCGGGTGGCCATCAAGCGCATCCGCCACGGCTCGCCGGTCGCGCAGAGCGAACGGTTCCGCCGGGAGGCCCGGGTGGCGGCGCGTCTGAGCCATCCGGCGATCGTTCACATTTACGATCTCGTCGAGGACAGCGCGGGTGTGGCGATCGTCATGGAGTACCTGGAGGGACGCACGCTCGCCGTTCTGATCGCGGCCGGTCTCCCGGACCCGCTGCTCGCCGTACGTCTGGGGCGCGACGTCGCTGAAGGGCTGGCCGCAGCTCATGCCGCCGGCCTGGTGCACCGCGATCTCAAAGCCGAGAACGTCATCGTCACCGCCGAGGGGCGCGCCAAGATCCTGGACTTCGGGCTTGCCAAACCGGTTGCGGGTCCCGAGGGCGACGAGACGCTCACGGCGCAGGGCGCGGTCCTCGGTACCTGTCACTCGATGTCTCCGGAGCAGGCGAGCGGTGGCGAGGTCGACGCCCGCTCGGATCTCTTCTCTCTCGGGGTGCTGCTCTATGAGATGCTGACCGGCCGGTCGCCGTTCCGGGGCAGCAACTCGCTGGATACCCTGAAGCGAGTGATCACTCATCATCCGCCGCCGATCTCCGCGCTCCGGCCGGACCTGCCCCGCAGCCTCTCGGAGCTGATCGAGCGCCTGCTGGCCAAGGATCGCGAAGCGCGGCCCCGGAGCGCGGCCGAGGTGGCGGCAAGCCTCGAGGAGATCGCGGCCTCGCCGGAGCTCAAGGCCCGGAGAGGGGCTTCCCTGAGTGGCGGGCAGGAGCGGTGGAGCGAGCTGGCAACCCACGTCCCTGCGGCTCCAGCCTCCCCCGCTCCGAGGTCGAGCGCGCTGTCGCCTCTCGGCCGGCCCTGGTACCTGGCCACGGTCGTGTTGGTCCTGGCCGCGCTGGCGCTGGGTGCCGTGGTTCTGCTGAGCCGGCATCCGCCGGAGCCGTTGCGGGTCGCCGTCCTCAAACCGGAGGTCGTGCCCGCCGGTCGCGACGAGCTCGACCTCGCGGCCTCGGGCGTCCTCATGGCGGCCCTCTCGACCCTCGCGTCGTTCGAGGGCGTCGCCCCGCTCGACCCGGCCCAGTCAGGAACCGCGACGTCACCGGCTGCCGCGGCACGGGCGGCAGCGGCGGACGAGGTGCTCGCCGCCACGGTGGAAGGACAGGGAGCGATGGGCGCCCGCGTGACGCTGCGACGCCTTCAGGGGAGCGATGGACGGGTCCTCTGGATCGAGAGCTTCACCGTGCCGACCGCGCCCCGGGACCTCCGTCTGCTCGCCGACGCGATCGCCGTCCACCTGCGTCGGGCCTATACGGACCGGCGGCTTCGCCCGGGTACGCCGGCGCTGGCGGCCCGCGACGCGGACTACGCCGAGTTTCTGCGCATCAAGCGGCGGATCGACGCGGGATCCGCACCCTCCCAGCCCGAGCTCGACCGGCTCGAAGCCGTCGTCCGTGGGTCACCGCGGCTCCTCGAGGCTCACCTCCAGGTAGTCGGCATGGCCCGGAGCCTCTTCCGCTCGACGCGCGACCCCCGCTACCTCGAACGGGGCCGGGACGCCGCGCGCGCTGCCAAGGCCCTGGCTCCAGCGGACCCCCGGCCCCTCATCGCCGCGCTCAAGCTCGCTCTGGAGGCCCATCAACCGGAGGAGGCGACCCGGCTTCTCGCCCAGATCCAGCCGCTCCTCGCGGGAGACTCGGACCTCCTGATGCTCTCGGGTCAGGTCGCCGAGAGCCAGGGAGACCTGCCGCGCGCCATCTCCGACCTGGCTGCCGCCGCCAGACGCGATCCCTCGTGGTCCAACCTCTTCTGGCTGGCGGACCTGGAGATCAAGGCCGGCCGTGTCGCGGACGCGAGAGGCCATCTGGAAGAGCTGCTCGCGCGCAGCCCGGGAAACGTCTGGGGCCTGGACAAGCTGGGCAACCTGGAGCTGCTGGTGGGCGATCCTGCCCGCGCGGAGCGGCTCTACCTGGACCTGACCCGCCTCCACCCCCAGCGTTCCTACTACACGGACCTCGGCGTCGCCCGTTCCCTGCTCGGACGCCAGGAGGAAGCCGTGGCCGCCTACCAACAGGCCCTGGCTCTGGCTCCCGGCCATGTCGCCGTGACCTTCAACCTGGCCGACGCCCAGCTCGCGCTCGGCTTAGAAGACGAGGCCCGGTCGCTCTACCGCCAGGTGCTGCAGCGGCTGGAGGCGAACGAAGCCGCGGCCGGTCTGTCCCCCACGGACCGTATGATCGAGGCCCAGTGTCTGGCCCACCTGGGTAGGACCCGCGAGGCCGTCGCCGTGACGCAACGCACCTTGCGGCAGAGCTTCGACGATCCCTGGATCCTCTACGCCGCCTCGCTGGTCTACGCCCTCGTCGGCGACCGGGCGTCCGCCCTGGTCAATGCCCAGAGCGCCCTGGAGAAGGGGATCCAGCCGCGCTGGTTCACACTCTCCCCCTTCGGCTCCCTGCGCCACGATCCGGAGCTCCAGGCACTCCTGCGCCGCAAGCCCACCCGCTGAGCGGTCACGATTCAAGGGCTCGTGGGAGGCACGCCGAGGTTGTCGATGACCGGGTCGTGGCTCCCAATGAGAACGCCTTCCAGGTTCCGCACTTCGAGATAGTAGGTGATCTTCGCAGGCCAGGGTTGGTTCTCGCCGAGAGGGACCACGGCGAAGCCCGTGCCGCTCGCCTGCACTGCGGCGAGGCCACCGCTCATTGCATAGAAATTTACGAACGGCCCGTTCGCCGGTGTCTGTACGCCATCGAGAGTGAACAGGAAGTTCGCGAACGCACCCTCCGGCAGGTTGGAGAAATACCAGGTCGCCGTGTCGCCTGGGTTGAGGCTCACCGGGTCGGGGATGACCTTGATGGCCTGCGAAAGCGGGAGCTTCGGATCCGGATCGTAGGTCACGAAGACCTCAGGTGACGTATCCACCCGTGTGGCCTGGTTCGTGATCTTTCCTGCTCCGGTCGCGATCGGATCTCTTTCTCCCATCCGGAGGATCATGGCCGTATAGTTATACTGGTTGTGATCAGACGTGCCCGCCAGGCTCACCGAGCCGATGTTGCCCTTCCCCAGGACCGCCGAATTGCCAGCGGAACGGAGCGAGTGGAACGGACCGAACCGGGTGTTGAAAAAGACGAATCCGAACTGATCGTCCGGCAGCGGGGGAAAGGTCCACCGTACCCAATCCCCATTGTTCAGCTCGACGTCCGGCGGATTGATCCTCAGCAGCTTCCTGGTGTCCTCCTCGACGACGAGCTCGACGTTCACTACTTTTTCCATGTCCTCCTCCTTTCAAATCGGTTTCCATTCTCCCGGCTCTCCGGAATAGCACGCCGTATGCCCGGCCGTCCGCAGATCGCATCCAGCCGCCTGCGATTCCCCCAGATCCTTTGTGGAGAAGGAGATGGCCGCCATCGCTCCGCCTGCGGAGAGCGCCGGAAAGCGAGCAAATCGCTATCGGATTCGTTAGACTCTAACCGATCCGATAGGAGTCCTTCACCTTGAACCCGAGGCTCGTCTGTCTGAGCGGCCCGCTCGCGGGCCAGACGTTCCCGCTGGACGGGGAGGCGCTGTCGATCGGCCGCCACTCCTCGAACCGTCTCCAGCTTCCCGACCTCGCGGTCTCGCGGCATCACAGTGTTCTCGAGCCGGCGGCCGGACGCTTCCTGCTGCGCGACCTCGGGAGCCGCCGGGGGACCTTCGTCAACGGCCTGCCGGTCCAGGAGCGGGCCCTCGCAGAGGGCGACCTCGTGACCCTCGGCGACTCGCTCTTCCTCTTCCAGGTCCGCGCAGAGAGCACTGCCGGGAGCGGGCCGGCCGTCCGCCTGGATGCGGCAACCCCCACGGCGGAGACGACGATCAACCTCTCGCCGGAGGACGCCCTCTACTCGCGACCGAAGGAGGTCCTCGCCGCGCTCGCCTCCGAACGCAGCGGCCGCACCGCCCGCGATCTCCACACCCTCCTGCAGATCGGCACCGCCCTCCAGTCGCTGCGCTCCACCGGGTCCCTGGCCCGCCGGCTGCTCGAGCTGGTGCTGGCGGCCGTGCCCGCGGAGCGCGCCTCTCTCCTCCTCACCGATCGCGGCACGGCCGAGCTGACGGAAGCCTTCGCCCTCGACCGCACTGGGACGACCGATCCCTTCCCGGTCTCCCGCACCCTCGCCGGCCGGGTGCTCGGCGAGCGGCTCTCCATGCTCGCCGCGGACGTGCTGGACGAGCCCGGCCTCGCCGGGGCCGAAAGCCTGAGAAGCGATCTCATCCAATCGTTGATCGCCGTGCCGCTCATCCATCTCGACCGGCCGCTCGGCCTCCTCTACCTCGACACCCGCGAGCCCGGAACCCGCTTCGACAAGGGGCACCTCCAGCTCGTGACCGCCGTGGCCGGCATTGCCGCGGCGGCGCTCACCACCGTCCGGAGCCTCGAGTGGCTGGAAGAGGAAAACCGCCGGCTCGCGGCCGGCTTCGCCCACGACATGGTGGGCGAGAGCCCGCGGATGCGTGAGATCTACCGCCTCCTGAACCGGGTGGCCGCCACGGACTCCACCGTGCTCCTGCTGGGCGAGAGCGGCACCGGCAAGGAGCTGGCGGCGCGGGCCCTCCACCGGGCGAGCCCGAGGGCGGAACGCCCCTTCGTGGCCGTCAACTGCGCGACCCTCTCCGAGACGCTGCTCGAAAGCGAGCTGTTCGGCCACGAGCGGGGAGCCTTCACCGGTGCCGTGTCGCGCAAGACCGGCAAGGTCGAGGTGGCCGACACCGGCACCCTTTTCCTCGATGAGATTGGGGAGATCCCCCTGCCGCTCCAGGCCAAGCTCCTCCGCTTCCTCCAGGAAAGGGAGATCGAGCGCCTGGGAAGCACCCGCCCGATCAAGGTGGACGTGCGGGTGGTCGCCGCGACCAACCGGGACCTCGAACGGGCGGCCCGCGCCGGCACCTTCCGCGAGGACCTCTACTATCGCCTCAACGTGATCGCGTTGCACCTGCCGCCCCTGCGCGAGCGGCGCGAGGACGTCCCCCTCCTCGCCAGCCACTTCGCCGCCCAGACCAGCCAGCGCCTCGGGCGCCCGATCGCGGGCTTCACCCCCGAGGCCCGCGCCTGCATGCTCCGCTACGACTGGCCGGGCAACGTCCGCGAGCTCGCCAACGCCGTCGAGCGCGCGATCGTGCTGGGCGAGGACGACCTCATTCGTCCCGAGGACCTCCCCGAGGCCGTGCTCGAAGCCGGCTCCGGTCCGGGAGCGGCCGTCACCCCCTATCACGAGACTCTGAACGAAACGAAAAAACGGCTGATCCTCGCCGCCCTGGCGGAAGCCGGCGGCAAGATCACCAAGGCCGGCGCCCTCCTCGGCCTGCATCCGAATTACCTCCACCGGCTGATCTCGAACCTGGGATTGCGCGCGAACCTCAAGGACTGAGCCCGCCGGCGGCCACGCGGGCCGGAACCTAACCGATCGGATAGAGAAGTTAACCGATCGGATAGAAAACTGGCGGCTGGATTCTTTTTTCCCTGGCGAATTTCAATTGGCACCGGTCGTGCTCTAGCCGGACTCCGGCCGATGCAATCCCGCTGGGCCTTTCCAAAAAGGAAACCATCATGAGCGCAATACGAAACGGGCATTACAAAGTTTTCTGTGCCGGGGACAGTGGCAGCAAGCGATGGCTCGCCACCAAAGAGAATGAGATCAAGGTCGTCCAAAAACCCGCCGCCCATTGGCATTTGGAGAACACTGACAAAGGTATCACGATCAACACGAAGGGGAGCTACATCGACGGCAACACGAAGGAGGGAAAGGTCCGGCTCGTGCTCCTGGGAAACGCCGACTCCGGCGTGTATTGGAATCTCGAGCTCAGCGGCGAGTACTACCTGATCCAGTGCCTGAACCGGAGCGACGGAGACAAGCGCTACCTGGACGGCAGCACCGGGAATTCCAACGTCTCCTTGCACGCAGATACCACCAAGTCCGGATCCCAGTGGCTGCTGATTCCCGTCTGACGGTTCATGTTCATTAACAGCAGGTGGCCGCAACTTACACCCCGCCTGCATAGCTCACAAGGAGGCCGAGATGGAAACCGAGAGCTATTGGGAACGGTATTGCACCCACACCCAGATCCAGCAGAACGGCGCGCTCAGCAACCTGGGGGACGGCATCCCCATCACCACTCACGGCATCGACACCCGCCCGATCGCCTGGCCGGGCAACGGCTTTCAGACCGAAGCCGTGCACGTGCTTACGGTCAAGCCCGGGGAAGAGAGTGTTCAGTACGCCTACGACATGGCCGAGGAGGCGATGGTCTGCTTCAAGGGTAAGGGCCAGGTCTTCCTCCGCGGGCAGTGGCTCGACGTCGAGCCCGGGGACATCGCCTACTTCCCGGCCACGGCCGAGCGGGCGGTGCGCAATCCGGAGGGGAACCAGGCCGACTTCGTCCTGGTGACCGCGATCTCGCCGCCGCAGTTCGACCTCTACGAGGCGGCCGGCTTCTACGATCCGGTGAACAAGGTGATGAATTTCGAGGCGATCAATTACGCCAAGATCAACACGCAGCGCACCCAGTATCCGCCGAACAACGAGATGGCCTTCCACGACAGCCACCCCGAAGTCCGCGCCTGGAACCTCGACAACGACGAGATCCGGCGCGGCGGAGCGCTGTTCAATTGCTTCTACGGCGGGCCCCTGACCGGGCTCGTGCAAGGCGGTGGGGACAACGTGTCCATGCTCCTCATCCTGTTCGCCGGCTATGGGACGGGCGCCACCGGCTTCAACTTCGCCAACATGACGCCGGGCATGACGGCCGACATCCACACCCACCCGGTCGCGGACGAGTGCGTCGTCAACTGGTGGGGCGGCGACCAGGTCTGGCTCGGCGACCGCTGGTTGCCGACCGAGAGCTACGACTGTACCCTGGCGCCGCGCGGCGTGCGCCATGGCGCGTTCGTGCCGAAAGACTCCGCGTCGGTCTTTCTCGTCGGCGGGCTCGCCGCGCCGCCGCAGCTCGACCTGCTGATCAACAGCGGCTACTACCAGAATGGGAAATTCACCCGGCCGGACTTCACCCGGCTGACGGTGGGCTGAGCGAGGAATTTCGCACCGGGTGAGGCTCCAGGGCCGCCGCACGGCGGCCCTGGAGGGAGGCAGCGACTAGAACTCGAAGCCGATGGAGAAGAGGAAGGTCCGCGGGTCCTGGTAATCGTCCTCGTTCCGCACGTGGCCGAAGCCGGTGCAGTCCTTGGAGGGCTTGTCGTTCAGGCCGCAGTTGCCCACCGGCTGCCAGGCGATGGGGTTGCCGTTGGCGTCGAGCACGGCTTCGCCGGTGGTCTGGAACTTCAACAGCCCGTGCTGGTTGGTGACGTTGATGGCCCCGACCTTCACGAACGCTCCCACGCCGTGGATGAGCGGCAGGTCATAGCGGGCTGACAGGTCGAGCGACCAGATGTCTTCGAACCGCTGCGATCCCCGGTCGCCGAAGAAGAAGGTGTAGGTTCCGACCGCGCCCAGGTAGTCGTCGACCGGTTTGTAGGGCACCTGCGCCGTCAGGCTGTAGGGCAGCGCCGACTGATAGAGGAAGACGGAGCCCAGGATGACGCTGCCGAAACGCTGGAAGTCGAAGCGATAGGTGCTGAGAAGGTTGAGCCGGTGCCGGATGTCGTCGTCGGTGTAGCCGTAGGGAGCCACGGCCGCGGGATCGACAGCCCGCACGTAGTTGCCCAGCGCCGAGCCGGAGGACGGGGTGTTCTGGCCTTCGCCCTCGTAGTTGCCGCGGGTCTTGCCGTAGGTGTAGTTGCCGGCCAGGGTCCACGGCTTGTTGGGCGCACGCAGGTTCCAGGCGGCGGAGACCGCCCGGTACTTCCGCTTGGCGTCCGGATTGTTCGCCCACACCCGGGAGTCCACGGTGGCCACCGGCTCGCCGTCGCTGCCGAAGACCGTGGTGGTGCTGCCATCCGGGCAGGGGCGGCCGAAATCGATGCCGAAATCGCAGGCGCCGCCGACGAAGTCGTCGATCAGCTTCTTGTAGTCACGGCTGATGAGGGTGAGCGTGGCGGTGCCGATCCGGTGGGGAAGGTTGCCGCGCACCGACAGCGTGATCTCGTCGGCGTAGGGGGCTTTGACGTCGGTGCCCAGGTAAGCGGTGGGCTGGTTCGGGTCCGAGTAGCCGGTGATGATCGGCCAGTTGGCGTTGTTGCGGATCGCCGCCTGGATCTGGTCCGCCGTGGCGTTGAGGATGTTCGGGCCGAGATAGAACGTCTCGATCAGCGGACCGTTGCCGACGCCGGTGACCGCGTTGGCGACGGCGTCGTTGAAGCGGCTGACGTAGCGGCCGAACGTCGCCTGCAACTGGAGGCCCGGGTTGATGCTGTAGGTGGCGCCCAGGCGGGGCGAGAAGGCGTTGAAATCGAGGTTGAACTGCGGCTGCGGGCCTTCGCCCTTGTACTGCTCATAGCGCACGCCGAGGTCGAACCGCCAGTTGGCGAGAGCCCAGCTATCCTGCAGATAGGCGGCGGTGTTCTTGAGCGTCTGGTCGCCGTTGAGCGTCAGGGCCTGCCAGCGGACGGCCTCGCCCGTGCGCAGGTTGAAGCGCGGATCGCCGTTGACCTGGCCGGCGTAGAAGTCGGTGCCGAAGTCCAGGAGGTTGAAGCCGCTCGCCGACTGGCGGTTCTCGCCGCCGGTGGTGGAGCTGACGTACTGGATTCCCCCCTCGAATTCGTGCGAGCCGAAGCGGCCGAGGTCGCGCAGGTTGCTCAGGGTCAGACCCGCGGTCTTGTTGTCGCGGAGGCTCGGATCGTCGAAGTCCCACCAGTGATTGTTGAAAACGCTGAAGCTCGCCAGGTCGAGGAACGGATCGCGGGTGCGAATGGTGGAGCCGCCCTGGATCGACACCTCCTTCTTGGTCGCCAGCAGCTCGAGGAAGGTGGACCCGGAGAACACTCCCTGGTAAGCGAAGGTGGTGGTCTTGCGCGGGTCGGCCCGTAGGCCGAGGGCCACGTCATCGCCTGCTGGCAGGCCGGCGTCGTGCTCGGTCGTCGAGTCGAAGTCCAGGTAGCTCAAGTCGACCAGATGGCTGGGATTGATGGCCCAGCGCAGCTTTCCCTGGTAGCGCTTCTCGTCGCGGGTCTGCGAGAAGCTCTCGTCGGTCGCGGTGGTGGTCTGCGAGGTGATCTGGGACGGGATCTTGCGCAGGCCGCCGAAGAACCACAGATGGTCCTTGACGACGGGACCGCCCAGGGTGCCCTGGTAGACCTTGTTGACCTTGTCCTCCTGGTCCTCGCCGAACGGCGTCTGGCCGTTCCACTTCTGGTTCGTCAGCTCGCCGCGCAGGGTGCCCTTGAACTCGTTCGTGCCGGACTTGGTCACGGCGTTGATCACGCCGCCTTGGAACCGGCCGTAGCGGGCGCTGATCCCTGAGGTGAGGATCTGGATCTCGTCGACCGCGTCCTCCAGGTAGACGACCGGCGCCGAGCCGAAGTAGGGGTCGGACACCTCGGCGCCGTCGAGGAGCACGGTGGTGTCGAACGACGGGGCACCGGCGATCGAGAGGGTGCCGTCCGTGGGCCCGAACGAGACGTTGGGCGAGAGCTCCGCCACGCTTTCGAGGGTCCGGTCGTTGACCGGCAGCTCCTCGATGTCCCGGCTGTAGCTCAGCCGCTGGCCAGTCTCGGTCGTCTCCAGGGCGCTCGCCGTGCCGGTGACCGTGATCTCCTCGCGGATCGACTCGCCGGGAGAGAGCGTCACGTCCAGGGGGACGGTCTGGCCGATGCCCAGCCGTAGGTTGAAGACCTGGGGCTGGCGGCCGAGGGCCGTGACGGTGACGGTGTACGCCCCGGTCGGCAGGAGGGCGAAGAGGAACTCGCCCTTGTCGTCCGTCGTGGCCTGCCGTTCGAGCTGGAGCCCCTTGGACGTGACCTCCACCGTGGCCCCAGAGACCGGTTGGCCCTGGTCGTCTTTGACCGTGCCCGTGATCTTGCCCGTGACCTCGGCCTGTCCGAAGACCGCCAGAGGAACGAGCAGGACCATGAGGAAAAACCATGCAGCGTGTCGCTTTAGCATTCGGTCTCCTCCTGCAGTGAAGTGTAGGTTACCCCCCACCCGCGCCGATTATGCCTCACTGAATCGTAGTTCAGGCTGAAGAGAGTATAACTCCTACGGGTTCGTCCCTGCCGGAGGGCAACTGGTTCAATGCCGGCCGCGGGCTGGGAGAGCCGACGGGACCCGGCTTCCGTTGACCGCCAGCGGCGAATGCGATACGGTCTACCAGGAAACTGGAGAATCTTCAGCATGGACTTAAGGGTGGATGTTCCCGGCGGGCCGTCCCCCATCCTCGCTGACGCACGGCGCGGGATGGCTAGGTCTCCCTTCGCTTCGCTGCTGCGCAGCCGGCCGGCCACGGTCCTGCTGGCGGGGGTCGCGGCGTTGCAGCTCGGGCTCGCCCTCAGCGGTCTGCCCACCTGGCCCTGCCCTCTCGCCACCGGGTTCGGCATCCCGTGCCCGGGCTGCGGCCTGTCGCGCGCGACGCTGGAGCTCTTGCGCGGCCAATGGCGCGCTGCGCTCACCCACCATGCCTTCGCTCCCTTCCTCCTCCTCGCCATGGGGGTGATCGGCGCCACGAGCCTGCTCCCCGAGCGCCTGCGCCGCCCGTTCATCGACGGCGTCGAGCGCTGGGAGCAACGCACCGGCCTGACCGCCGTCCTCCTTGTCGGCCTGGTGGTCTATTGGATCGCGCGATGGATTTTCGCACGGGAGACGCTCCTGCTGCTCGCCGGGCGTCAACCGTAACCCTTACACGTCTTGAATAGGAGGTCCGAACATGGTGATCATCAGTTGGCTGGCCGTCATTGCTTCCGTCATCTGCTGGATCATGGTGCTGATCAAGATGTTTTCCGAGGGAGCCCTCAAAGGAATCCTCGGCATCATCTGCAGCCTCTACGCCTTCATCTGGGGCTGGATGAACGCGGGCAAATACAACCTGCGCAACATCATGCTCGTCTGGACCCTCGCGATCATCGTCTCGGTCGCGATGAACATCATGGGCTATCCCATCTACACCCCCGCCGCCGCCCCCCAATAGGTCTGGACCGACGATGGGGAGAGGCCGGTCCCCTCTCCCCATCGCAGCCCTCACCTCGGGGGTGCGATTCCGCCGGCGGTCGTCCCACTACACTCGCAGGGACTCATCCCAGACCCCGCCGAAAGGAGAATGACATGTCGTCGGACCGAACGCGGAACACTGTCGTGACCGTAGTCGCTCTATTGACTCTCATGGCCTGCCTCAGCGGCGCCGCCTTCGCCGCCGGAGGGACGTCGACGCGCAGCAGTGGCGCTGCCCTGCCGATTTGCAAGGGGAAGTACGCCTTGTGCGACGCCGCCCTCTGCACGCCCATCCCCGAGCAGCACGGCTATCCTGGCGCCCCCACGGTGAAGCCCTCCCACGCCCTCTGTGCATGCGTCGTCGAGGACGGTGAGAACCTGGGGCCCGGCCCCTGCTCCGAGCGGGAGCCGCGCGGGAAGAACGGAGAGTACATCCTGTCCACGTATTCCTACGCGCTGAGCAAGCCCTATCTGACCTGCCCGGCGGGCGGTGATCGTACGGTCTGCTTCGGCTATCCGTGCATCATCGACTCGCAGGATACGAAACGGGCGCACTGCACCTGCCCCATCACCTACAACAGCGCAGAATTCAAGACCCAGGGAGGAGACTGCCAGGCCACGAGCTGCTCCAGCGGGCTGTGGCAGGGGGGCACCCCCAAGGAGTACGACGTCATCAATACGATCTTCTCCAGGAAAACAAAGCAACCCCCACCGCCGGACTGCCCTGGCACCTCGAGTAAGAAGTAGCGCTGCGCCGCAGGTCCCATCACGCCAGGGATTTCGATCCCTGGCGAGCTCTACTCGACGAACGCGTTGCAGACGCACTTGATCAAATGCGTGCCCGGGCAGTACTGCGGGGAGCTGCCAACATAGAAACCGAAACAAAGGCCAGCCTCATTCTGCTCAGTCAGGCACGCCGCTCCGGGACTGAGCGCAGTGCAGGTGCTGCTGCAAGGACCACACGTCATGGCTGCGAGCAAAGGCGCAGGAATGACGTCCGGCAGCGAGGCGCTTCCGGGAAGCGACGATACCGGGCAAAGGGCGCCGGCGACGGCCGAGGGAGCCGCCGGAGCAGCGTGGGTCTCCTCCCCCCACGCGGGCAGGGCCAGAAAGACCAGGAACGAGAGGACCGGCACGGCACACAGCAGTTTACGCATCACAACTTCTCCTTTCTTTGAACGTCATCTGAATGGGTGCGCGCCGAGCCCCGGAGCGAGCCTCCGCTCGCCATCGTGCCTGGGCGGCCCTGATGCTACACTCCGCCTCCGTTCTTCGAGAAAGGAGACTGTCGTGATGAGCAAAGCCAAGCTGGTCCTGTTCCTCGTCGTCGTTGTCTCGTTGTCCCTGGCAGCTCCCGGAAGGGCCTCGGAGCCCTGCTCGGGGGTGACTGGCGCCGCATCCGAGAGCGCTGCTTTCCTCGCCACGCTGCAGTCTCCCCAGGCGCTCACGCCAGCTCCCGCAGAGACGATAGACCGGCCGGCCGGCGACGTCGTCTTGAAGGCGAACTTCTGTACCAAGGAGGTCTGCTCGGTCGCGCGGCAGGAGTGCAGAGCCTGGTGCCCGTTCCCCTGCACAATGACCTTCGAGTGCGTGTTCCCCAGTTGCGGCAGTTGTATAAGCTGCTCTTGCTGATCCCAGTCGGAGGAAAGACCTTTTGGATCCAGGAAAAGTCTTTTACACCATGGAATAGGTTAGTCCGCCCAGGGAAAGACTCTTTGGGCCAGAGGCAAGGTCTTTTCCCCGTGGATTTGCTCAATTCCCTCCAGGAAAAGACCTTTCGCCTGGGATCGGGAGTCATTCCGACGGAGAATTGACTCATTGCCGCAGGTAAAGGCCTTTCCCTCCTTCCTCCTCAGCAATTCTGCCACCTAAAAGTCTTTTGGACCGAGGGAAAGCTCTTTCACCGGCTTCCCGGGATCAAAGCTGGCCGGAAAAGCTCTTTCCTGGCCGCCCCGAGCGGGGTCCTCATGGCAGGTATGGAACGGTTTTCTTTCATGGCTTCGGCTGGCCGCCCCCTTGACCTTCGACGTTGCGGGTGGAGGTCCGCTGGCGCATCAGGTTCTTGAGACCGAAGAGCGATTCCAGGACGTCTTCCCAGAAGGGGGCGCCGGCGCTCAAGAGGAGGACGGTGATCAGCCAGCCGAGCAGGACGTTGAGGCCCTGTCCCCACCAGGCCCTGTCCTTGTTCGGCGCGCCCCAGAAGCTCTTCACGTCTTTCCAGTGCAGTCGCGAGAAACCGAAGCTCCCGAATTCCTCGACCTGCTGGCCGGCCTGTTGCGCGGCCTGTTGGACGTCCTGCACCGGATGGTCCTGCGGTGCCGCGTCCGAGGTCACCGCGTCGGTCGTCATTCCTTCTGTCGTCACGGCATCCGAGGTTGCGGGAGCTGCCGTCGCCGCCGGGGTCGCCGCCGGCGTGGGCGCAGGGGTCGCGGTGGCCGTGGGCTGCTGATTCTGCTGCTGATTTTCTTGCTGGTCGACGAGCGTCTGGCCGCTCGTCACCAGGTTGCCCCGCAGCTTGGGATCGCTCACGATGCTGTGGTAGAGGGTGAAGAAGTTGGCGTTGAGCGCGATGACGGTGACGATGGAGATCAGGACCGTGGCCGTCTTCATGTGGCGGGTATAGCGCTCTTCGAAGCCCTGCATCACGGTGTCGTACCAGAGCTCCACGGCGTCCAGGCGGGCCGAGAGCGGGGCCACGGCGTCCTCGATGCGGTCGCCCAGGGCCTTCAGCTTGTCCGCGGCGGTGCGCAGGGCCGTATCCACGTTCTTGAGGCCGGTCGTGTCCTGGCCTGCCGCCGTTGCCGCCGCGAGGTCTTTCTGCACGCGGTCCTGCACCTGGGTGAGCTGGGCGAAGGCGTCCTGGATGCGGCTGCGACGGAGGTTGAGCAGGTCGGTGAGGATGGTGGTGGGCAGCACTCCCTTGCCCTCCCCCAGGGCCGCGAGGTCGCTGGCGAGGGGGGTTTGGGCCTGCTGCAGGGAGGCGAGTTGGGCGCTGGCGCCGCCTTGCAGGTCCACGGTGCGGGCCGCAGTCAGGGTTTCGATCAGCTCGTTGAGCGCCGACTGGATCTTCTGGAAGCTCTCCTGATAGATCTTCGTCGCTCCCAGCCGAGTCAGCACTTTCACCACGTCGTCCTTGGCGATCGAGTCGAGCATGGGCCGGTTGAACAGCGACCGGCGGCCCGCCAGCTTGAGCTGCTCGATCACTTCGGTCACTTCCGGGTCCAGGGAGCTGATCCGGCCGAAGGCGCGGCCGAGCCGGGCCCAGAGGCTGTCGTCCTGTTTCTTGGGAGTCGCTTCCGGGGGTGCGGGATTGCCGCCGCCGGCGCCGCCAGCGCTTGCGGGGCCGGCAGGGCTGAGGAGGGCCACGTCCGGCTTCACGAGCTTGCCGAAGAGGTCTTGGAGCGAATTCAGGAGCACTCTCGACTTGAGCTTCCCGACCTTTTTGATGAGCTGCTGGATGGACTGTACGATCAGGCTGAGGATGAGCAGGACCACGACCAGGGAGATGACGACGTCGAGAGCACCCAGATTGAACATCTCTCTCCTCTTCGCCCGGGAGGCGCGATACGTCGGGTTGGGGGGTGATTCCGCCGGTTCGTGGAGTCTAACACACCCGTTATACTAGCCACCGCCCATGGAAACCATCGTGGACACCCTCGCGGCTCAGGCTGCGGCAAGGCCGGACGATCCCTTCCTCACCGAGGGTGCCGAGGGAGATATTACGGTGAGCTTCGCCGACTTCTTCTCCCTGACGCGCAGGATGGCCGGCTTCCTGGCCGCTCAGGGGGTGCGGGCAGGCGACCGGGTGGTCCTCTATATAGACGCGCGCATCCCCCACCTCTTGGGGTACTTCGCCAGCATGGCCCTGGGCGCCATCCCGGTCCATCTCTATGCCCAGAAGACCCATCGCTTCGTGGCTTTCGCGGCCGAGCACACCGGGGCCACGCTGGTGCTCACCGATCAGCCGGACCTCGACCGGGCTATCCTCCCCTGCCCTCTCGTCCCCTTCCCGGACCTCGCGGCGCTGACCGGTCCCGAGAGGTGGACGGACGCGCGCGACCCGATCGCCTACATGATGTTCACCAGCGGCACCACGGGCCAGCCCAAGGCCGTGCAGACCACGCAGGAGAACGTGGCGTTCGTCACCCGGACGCTGATCCACATGGCCGGGATGCGTCCGGGGGACCGCGAGGTCGTGGTCATGCCCCTGGGCTCCACGGGCGGGCTCGGGCACGTGCACGCCCTCCTGACGCTGGGCAACCACGCCCGGCTCCTCCCCTACTTCTTCGGCGCCATGGACGACGCGGACCTCCGCCACATGCTCGAAACGATCGAGGCACACGCCATCACCGGCTTCCTCTCCACCCCGGGCATGCTGGGCCGGCTCGCCGAGCAACACCGCGAGGCGTTCCGACGCCAGGCGCGCGGGGTGCGCTACATCCTCGCCAACGTCACGCCCATGCGGCCGGAGCTGGTGCGCGACCTGATCCAGCTCCTCCCCCACACCCGTTTCCATACCTATTACGGTCTCACCGAGGCCAGCCGCAGCGTCTACCAGTGCTTCAACGATCATCCGGAGCACCTTGCCGCGGCCGGCCGGCCGGCCCCCGGGGTCGAGATCCGTCTGGACTCTCCCGATCCGGTCACCGGCGTGGGCGAGGTGCTGATCCGCGGCGGCAACGTGACGTCCGGCTACTGGAAGGACGCGCTGACCGCAGACGGCTGGTTCAGAAGCGGCGACCTCGGGAGCTTCGACGGCGACGGTTTCCTCACCATCCGCGGCCGTCTCAAGGATTGCATCAACGTCGACGGCCTCAAGTGCTTCCCCTACGAGGTCGAGGAGGTGCTGGCGCAGCATCCGGCGGTGCGGGAGTGCGCCGTGGTGGGGGTGCCCGATCCTGCCACGTTCGAGCGGCTGGGTGCCGCGGTGGTGGCGCGGGACGGCGTCGATCCCGTGGCTCTGGCCGCCGAGCTCGAACGCCACTGCCGGCAAGAGCTGGAGCCCTACAAGGTGCCGGCGCAGCTCGTGTTCATGGAGGCGCTGCCGCGGGCCGGATTGGGGAAGATCGATCGCGCGCCTATCGTCGAGCGGCTCGCGGCGGCCTGGCGCGGTGGCTGCGGTGGCTGAGACTGGTGACCGCCGGCCGGTCCTCGGCATCGTGGGCGGGCTCGGGCCGTTCTCGCACGTCGAATTCGAGAGCCGCCTGCTGCGGGCCGCCCGCGAGCGAGGCGGGGTGCGCACGGAGCAGGACTTCCCGGAGTGGATCCTGAGCTCGGTCCCGCAGACGCCCGACCGCACGGCGGCCCTGGCCGGCACGGCCGAGGACCCCCTTCCCTGGCTGCTGCGCAGCCTGCGCCGGCTCGCCGGTGCCGACTTCGCGGTCATCGTCTGCAACACCGCGCATTTCGTGCTCCCCCGGCTGCGGGAGGTCTCGCCCCTCCCCCTGATGGAGCTGGTGGACGAGACCGTGGCCTTCCTCGCCCGCCACCATGCCGGGGCCACGGTAGGCGTGCTCGCCACCGACGGCACGCTGGCGAGCGGCCTCTATCACCGGCCGCTCGCGGAGCGGGGCCTGCGTCCCGTGAGCCTGCTCGATGTTCTCGGGGAGGAGGAGGACGGCGCGACTCTGCAGCGCCGGCTGGTGATGGAACCCATTTATGGGGGCCCATCCCTGGAAGGGCTCAAGCTCGGCGGCGCGAATCCGGAGTCGCGGGCGAGGCTCGAAGCGGCGGCGGGCCTCCTGGTGGAGAGGCTGGGAGCCCAGGTCCTGCTCCTGGGCTGCACCGAGGTCTCGATGGCGCTGCGGTGCGCAGGAGCTGCGGGGGTGCCCCGTGGTGGATCCGCTCGACGTCGTGGCGCGGGCGGTGATCGACCGCATCTATGGCGGGACGGCGTGATCCATGACGGACTCTGCCAGCTTTCCCGAGCCTCTCTTCCCGCCTCTCGCTCGCACCGCGCCCCGCTACCACCGAACCGTCGACCGCGGCCGCCAACGCGCTCGCGAGAGCAGAGCCGTCATCGTCGGACTGGCACGTTCCCTCGGTACCGTGCTCGCGCAGACGGTCGCCCGCATCGAGCAGACCGGCCGTTTGTTCCGCGACTATCGGGTCTTCGTCTTCGAGAATGATTCGACGGACGAGACCCCGGCCCGGCTCCGCCGTTGGGCGGTGCGCAACCGACGGGTGACCGTGATTTGCGAGCAGCTCGGCCTGCCGCACTGGCCTGCGGTGCGCAACCGTGCACGCAGCGCTGCCCTCGCTCGCCACCGCAACCGCCTGCTCGACGAAGTCGAGGGACGCTATGCGAGTTGGGACTATCTCATCGTCGTCGATACCGACCTGGCCGGCGGCTGGTCGGACTTGGGGATCGCGCACTCGCTGGGGCTCGACGATTGGGACGTGGTTGGCGCCAACAGCCTCGACTACCACGACTTCGGCCGCGGCCCCCAGCTCTACTACGTGGACACGTGGGCCTTCCGCCCTGTGGGGAGCTGGCGCGAGCTCACGGCGCAGGAAGAGGAGGTCCTGAGATTCTCGATCCGCCGCCGCGGCTCACCGCCCATCGAGGTCTGGTCCTGCTTCGGCGGCTGCGGCATTTACAAGATGCGGTCTGTCCTCGGCCGCCGCTACGCCGGCGGCGACGTGGAGCACGTCACCCTGCACCGGCAGATCGTCGCAGGGGGCGGTCGCCTGTGCCTGAACCCCAGTCTGATCACCCTCTATTGTTCCCCGGACTGCCTGCCTGAGAACGACCGGTGACCCAGCCTCCAATCGACGTGCTGCGGGTATGGGTCGGCGAGCGCCCCCCTCCCCGCAGGCGCCTGAGCCGCTTTTTCCTGAGTCGGAGAACCGTACTGATCGACAACCACAACGTCGAGCCGCTGCTGCGCGCCGTGGCGGCAGAAACCGGGCTCGCTCTGAAGAAGCTCTATCAGTGCTACCCCCACGACATTCTGCGGGCCGATCTGGCCAGGTACGCGGCTCTCTATCACCACGGTGGACTCTACGCCGACTGGTCGATCGTCCCCTTGCGGCCTCTGGAGGACCTCCTCGGGGAGAGGGATGCGGGAACCGCCGTCCTGTTCACCGAGGGGGTGACGAGCCGGGCCTTTGCCGCCGGCACCACGAAGCAGCCCATCCGCCAGCGTGCCTGGGCGCGAGGGCTGCTGTCGCACGCGGCCGAGAGCCGCATCCGAGTCTGCAACAGGATCCTCTATGTCCCTGAACGTCATGGCTTCATCGCCGCGGTGCTGCGTGCTGTCGTCGCCCGGTCGGCGATGATGGAGGTACCGATGCGCGATCCCTATGACGTGATCTTCCTGACCGGCCCGGACGTGGTGACGAGCGTGTACGACGAGTCTGGGGGTGGCGGGGTCGTCCTGCGCAGCGAAGAGCACTCGGAAGCGAGCTTCCATATCGATGCCCGCGCGAGATCCGCCTGGAGAGGGAGAATGGACACGTGACTCCGCACTCCATGCTCTGGTATACTCGGTGAACTCGGTTTGTTTCTTTCCATAGGAGAGCTGCCCCATGATGGAAGGCCTGCCGGTCCTGTCGGAGCATGTGCACCCGGTGATCTCGCTGGTCCCTGAAGTTGGTTTGAAGGCAGCGCTTGAAGGCGGCCTCGACGACGCGCACGAAGCGGTGCGGAAGATCGAGCGCTGCTTCCAACTGTTGCCGAGCAAGCGCTGGTCGGACGAGCTCCTGGCCACCTTCGTCCGCTCCTGGAAGGCGACCCATCTGAAGATGCTCGCCATCTACGGGCTCTCCTGCCGTCTGCAACGCCTGGCCGCGGCGCAGCAGGGCGAGGTGCGGGACAAGCTGCTGACCGCCGGCTCCCTGAACGCCGAGACGAGCTATGAGGACCTGGGGCTCGACTTCGACGGCCAGACCCACGCCGAGCTCTACGATGCCTTCGCGGCGGCCTTCGTGCCCAACCTGCCGTGGCAGCTCGACCGCTACCTGCTGCCCCAGGCCGCGGAGTTCCAGCGCTGGATCTATCGCAACATGGTGGTGGAGGACCCGGCCATCGGCCTGCTCACCAATATGTTCTCGGAGATCTACAACCACGGCGAGTACTCCATGGCCCTGCCGGCCTTCTCCGCGCTCGCGGACGCCCACTTCCACTTCACCCCGGGGGGCAAGGAGCACGCGCTCACCTACATCCGCGCCCACATCGAGGACGAGACGGAGATCAGCCACTTCCTGGTGGTGGTCGACGCGCTCGACCGCTACGACGAGGCGGTGACGCGGACGCCGGACTTCGCGCTGGCGCGGCGGGTGTTCAGCGAGTACCTGACCCGGCTCGGCAGGGTGATGGACGCCCTGACCGATCGCATGCTGGTCGAGCTGGCGCAGGAGGGCGTGCCGGCCGAAGTACCGGCGGTAGTGCCGGCGGGAGCCCTGGGAACTCACTGAGGCGCCGTGGCCGGCGTCCCCCTCTCGACGCGGCTCAAGGAGCGCCTGTACGTCCGCCACGCCACGCGCGTGCGGCTCAGGCGCCTCCTGCCCCGGCCGCTGTACGACGCCCTGCGGGTCGCCCTGACGCCGTGGGACACACTGGCATCGCTCCGCTTCGTGACCGACCGCCGGCTCCCCCTGCCGGCGGCGGAGCGGCGGCGCCTCGTGCGGCAGCTCTACCGCATCTCCAGCCACGTCGACTGCCCCCACGACGAGAGCCAGATCCTCGAGGTCCTGGCAACGATCCTCACGCTGCCGGAGACCGTCCCGGGATGCCTCGTCGAGGCCGGTTGCTACAAAGGGGGGAGCGCCGCGAAATTCAGCCACGCTGCCCGGGCGATGAACCGCGAGCTGGTCCTCTTCGACTCCTTCGCCGGCCTGCCGGAGGTGCTCGCGGCCCCGGGCGCCGAGGATCGCAGCATCTTCGGCCGCAAGGTGGCCTTCAAGGGCGGCGACTGGTGCGGCACCCTGGCCGAGGTGCAGGCCAACGTCGACCGCTTCGGCGTTCCGGAGTCCTGCCGCTACGTGGCCGGCTGGTTCGAGGACACCCTGCCGCAGTTCGATCAGCCCATCGCCGCCATCTTCCTCGACGTCGACCTCGCCTCCTCCACCCGCACCTGCCTCAAGCACCTCTATCCCCTGCTGTCGCCCGGCGGCTGTCTGTTCTCCCACGACGGCCACCTCGAGCCCGTGGTGGAGGTCTATGCGGATGACCGGTTCTGGGAGGAGGAGGTGGGCTGCCCGCGGCCCGAGATCCACGGCCTGGGGACCGCGGCCTTCCTCCGCATCGTCAAGGAGGCGAGGCCGTAGAGCGATGGTGAAGGACCCCGCGCCCTACTTCCTCGCCACGGAGCCTTTCGCCCGCGCCAGGTCCCATGCGGCCCGTCATCAGTGCGACCTCGCCGTGCCGTCCTATCTGGGGCTTGGCAGCCAGATCTGTTACACGCCTCTGGTCGAGGCCGTGGCACGCCGGCTGGGCCGTCCGCTGCGGCTGCTCACCGGGCCCACGGACTCCGCCTATGGGCGGCATCCGGAGGAGGAGCTGACCTTCCCGATCTGGGAGCACAATCCTTTCGTTGCCGAGATCGTGGACGCCGAGGAGATCGATCCGCACATCCTCGAAGAGCTGAGCGAGGAGGTGGAGAACTACTGTCAGTTCGGGCACGTGATCGAAAACATCTGCGCACCCTACGGCGTTCGGCCGCGGCGCCTGGCCGGCTCGCTCTACCTCACCAACGCCGAGATGCGCTGGGGGCTCGAAACTCTGTCGCACCTGAAGCGGCCCGTGGTCTGCTTGTGCCCGTACGGCAGATCCTCCAGCGCGCCGGACTCTCCCTGGTACCTCGCACGATGGCAGGAGATCATCGACGCGCTTGCCGGGGAAGTGAGCTTCTTCCAGACGGGGCACGACGATCACCGGACCAAGGAGTTGCCGGTGTTCAGCCCGCCCTCGACCGTCCGCCAGTCGATGGCGCTGATCTGGGCCAGCGACGTCTACATCGGTTTCGACACCGGGCCGAGCCACATCGCGACCGCGTTCGCGGTCCCCGCGGCCGTGCTGTGGGACGCGCTGCGCAAGATGGAGCTCAAGGATCCTCATCGCCTCGGTTTCGGCATCGCCCACATGAGCCGCTGGGCCTATCCGCAGAACCGCAACCTCGTCATCCTCCACGAGCGGCATGGCGAGGTGCTCCAGGGCTGTATCGACTTCGTCCGCGAGACCGTGTCGGGCTTCACCCGCCAGCATCCTTTGAGGCAGATCTGACCATGGGCCCGGCGTTCGACGACTTCAAGGCGCGTTATTTCGCCGGTTATCAGCCAGACCGCTATCAGCGGTACGTGGACGGTCTCGCGGCAACGATCGGCCACCGCTACACCTATAGCACGACGCCCCTGTTCCTGACCCAGGAACGATTGGCAAGGATTTCCGACACCGGTCCGCTCGGTGATCCGCCTGTTGCAGTCGCCGCGCTTCCAGGAGGAGGCGGCCCGCGAGCCGTGGTTCCTCCCCTGGCATCCGCTGCGGCAACGTGATTATTTCGGCTGCGTCGATTTCCATCTCCAGGGGGACGAAGAGAAGATCATCGAGGTCAACTTCAATCCGCCCGGCCGCTTCGGCCTGCTGGAGCTGATGGAGCGGACGTTCCTCGAAGCGTTCGAAACCCCCACGCTCGTGAGGCTCAACGAAGGATTGGAAAAAGCGGTGGTCGAGGCGGCCACCGAGGGGGACCGGGAGCGCCGGATCGCCATCGCCGTCAATCCCACGGCCTCCAGCCGCGACCTGCGCCCCCACTATCATTACGTGGAATCGTTCTTTCACGGCCACGGCGTCGAGGCCCGGGTGGTGTTCGCCGACGCGGTGCAGATGGATGGGGAGGGCTTCCCCGTGTGGGACGGCGTGCGCTACGACGTCGTCCTCAACCTGCTGATCGCCCGCACCTGGCGGGACCATCCCGACGTTTTCGCGCCCTACACCGCGCTCTATGAGCGGCGGCCGGAGGTGTTCTTCCCCAGCCCGTTCGGCGCGCGGCTCGGCGACAAGCGGCTGCTCGCCCTCTGCCATCGTCTCGGTGAGGACCCGCTCGGCCTCGCCGAGAGCGACGTGCGCAACCTCCAGCGGGCCACGCTCAAGGCCTGGCGATTGAACGATTTCCACGATGCCGACGAAGTCCGCGAGCGTTTCAACGGCGAGACGAACCTCGTGCTCAAACCGCTCGACAACTACCGGGGCAACGGCGTCGTCATCCAACCCACGCGCGAGGAGCTGGCTACGATCTTCGCCCAGAGCCGCGACAACTACATGGCGCACGAGTACTTCCCTGCCGAGCCCGCCCCCTGTCTGGCCGTGGACGGCAGCGCCGGGACCCATCCCTTCGAGGTGCGTGTAGGATTTCTGGATGGCGAGGTGCGCTCCGTCCGCGGCTCGAGCTGCATCAATCTGGATATGACGCCGGCCGTGGTGGTGTAAGGAGGTTGCGATGGCCGAGCCTTTCGATCCCACCTACTACAGCACGGTGGACGAGATCTACCACTGTGAATGGCTCCTCCCCTGCCTGGCGCGGCTGGAATTGCTCAAGCGATCGATCCGCAGACTGTGGCCGGACGGGCATCCCACGCGCCTCGTCCAGGTGGCGGGCACGGCGGGCAAAGGCTCGACCTGCCGCTTCCTGGAGGCCGGCTTCTCGCTCTTCGGCCGCGCCGGCTCGTTCTCCAGCCCCGAGCTGTTCGACTTCCGCGAGCGCTTCAGCGTCGGGGGCTCTCCGGTCTCCCCGCCGCGAGGTCACCCGCGCCTGGGAGACGCGGGTCCGGCCCCTGTGCGTGGAGCTGGCGCTCGAGAGCCCGGACCACGTCCCCTACTTTCACGAGATCAACATCCTCATCGCCCTCGTCCTGTTTGAAGAGCACGGCGTCGAGTGGGCGGCCGTCGAGACCGCGGTGGGCGGGCGCTACGATCAGACGAGCGCCCTCCCGGCAGCCGCCACCGTGCTGACCAACGTGGGCGCCGATCACGAAGAGGAGCTCGGGCACACGGCGTGGCAGCGGGCCCTGGACAAGGCGGGGATCGCACGCCCGGGCGTCCCCTTCTTCTCCGCCGAGAAAGACCCGGAGCTGCGCGAGGTGATCGCCGGCGTCTGCCGCAGCGTGGGCGCTCCCTGCTGCTTCGTGGACCGCTGCCACGTCGAGGCTCTGGAAGCTCTGCTCCCCGCCGATCCCGAATCCTTCCTGGCCGCGGCGCACCAGCAGCGCAACGCGGCGCTCTGCCTCGAAGTGCTCAAAAACCTTTTTTCAGATCTCGATCCCGGGCAAGTGGTGAAAAGGTTTCTGGCGGTCGAGATCCCCGGCCGCTTCTGGAAGGTCGAGGCAGGGCTCTACGCCGACATCGCCCACAATCCAGATAAGGTGGCGGCCGTGGCGGCCGATGTCGAGCGCCGGTTCGCAGGCAGGGAAAAGATCTTCGTCGTGGGGGTCACCAGGGACCGCTCCGCCAAGGCCGTGCTGTCGCCGCTGGTGAAGCTGGCCCGGCTGCTCATCGTCACCCAGGCGACGCTGGACGGTCAGGACCCGCAGAAAGTCAAAGAAGAGATCGAAGCCCTGGGCGCCGGCGTCCAGATCCTGATCGTCCCCAAGCCCGCCGAAGCGGTCCAGGTGGCCAGGACGATCCGGCAGGAGGGGGACGTGATCGTGGTCACGGGCGACATGGACGTCATCGACGAGGCCCTCAATCCCGACCCCTACCTGCGCACCTTGAACGCCACCATGGGCTGGCGCGGCCGGCGGCAGCGGGAGGTCGAGGGGACGGTGCGGCTCCGGCTGCCTTGAGGTCAGCGCCCTCCCCCACCCGGCGCCCCTTCGGGGCGGACCCTCACTCTCCCAACCCTCTCTCTCCCAGCCTCCCCCCCGACCGCCGGGAGAGAGAGGGCTAAAACAGAGCCTCTTCTTGCCTTTTCTTAAAACTAACCACTCCCTCTTCTCCCGGCGGTCGGGGGGAGGCTGGGAGAAGAGGGCCGGGGTGATGAGGGCCTACCGCCCCGGCCAGTAGGCGTCCGGCACCTCGACTCCGGAACGGCCCGGCACCACCCGGGCCTCGGCGTGGCGGCCCGTGGTGTTGTCGATCTTGCGGCCGTCCACCCAGGTGCGGTTGACCATGGGGTGCTCCTCGTGCGTGGGCCCGAAGTCCGAGTCCGGGTGATAGGCGACCACGTCCATGGAGATGCCGCCTTCGGTGGCGAAGCGGTGGCGGCCGTCCTTGGGGATGTGGAAGATGCGGCCGGGTGACAGGGCGTAGCGGCCGCTCGGCGTCATGCACCAGCCGCTTCCCCGGGCGATCATGCCGGCGCGGGTCGAGGGATGGGTGTGCTCGGTCTGGTCCACGTCCGTGGGGAAATGGAGATGGTTGAGGCAGGGATCGCCGAGGAGCGGCGAGGCCACCAGCACGGTGTCGGAGCAGGTATCGATGTAGCGCAGCCGGCCGCGCTCCTCGATGGGCCCGCCGCCGAGGTTCATGCCCCGGTAGCCCACGGCCTGGAGGACCACGATGCGCCCCGGCTCCACGAAACGGAGGGCGGCGCCGTTCGCGGTCGAGAAGAACATCTCCCCCTCGACCGTCATGGCGCGGCCGGAGCCATCGGCGGCACGCACGGTGACGATCCCCGACTCGACGTAGCCATAGCAGGCGCCCACGGCGGGGATGGCGATCTCCTCGGCGCGGCGGCCGGCGTTCTCCTCGCAGACGCAGTCGAAGCCGTAGATGATGGTGGGGAACCTGGGGTCCTCGTCGCGGTGCAGCTCTCCCCAATAGCAATCCCAATAGGCGAAGTGGGGCGTGACCTCGAACGTCTGCGGCTTCGTCTGCGTCGTCATCGGTGGGCTCCTCCTGGTCAATGCTCCCAGTCGTCGCGCAGGGCGCAGACCTCGTAGCGCGGCTGGAAGTCGTCACACATGTAGATCATCTCCCGCATGCGGCCCCAGTTGGCTTCCGTGGTCTGGGAGTAGCCCTGGAGCGAGACCATCTTGACCTTCTTCGCGAAATACTCGGCGTCGCCCGTGAACTCCAGGATCGCCTCCTTCGCCACCTGCTTGTAGCTCGGCCAGTCGCTGCCGATCACCTTGTCGCGATTGGACAGCGACCAGACCTGGAAACGGGGATCACGGAAGAAATGATACAGCGTCTCGTAGGTCTTGCGGTGGTTGGTGCGCTTGTAGATCACCGTGCGGAAGGTGACGTGCTGCCACTTGAGCGAGAAATTGAGCCACCAGTAGAGGTCGAACAGCGTTACGATGGGCACCGGCGCCTTGGCGATCTGCGGCCGCAGGTAGTCGACCACCTGCTCGGCCTGCCGGGGATCGGCGAGCTTGCCGGTGACGATCAAGTGCAGGACGTCCTCCCAGGGCAGCCAGGCGGTGCCGGTGGGCACGTACTTCGCCAGGTAGTCGCTGCCGAAGAGCTGGTCGCCGTGCTCGCCGGTGACAATCATCTTGTCGTCGTCCAAGTAGCTGAACACCGGGTGGGCCGCCGGCAGGCAGCGCAGCCGGCCGCGGATGAAGCGGGCGAAGAAACCCGGATACTCCTGCACCGAGTCGATGGTCAGCACCACCTCCAGGAGGTCGGTGCGGCCGACCGCCTCCGCGGCCTTGAGCAGCGAGATCAGCACCAGGGTCGAGTCGATGCCGCCGGACCACAGGACCTGGAGCTCCTTGCCGTCCGCGATCGCCTTGGCCACCAGGTCGCGGCCCACCGCGTCGGAGATCTCGCCGAAGCTCGCGGTCGACGCCTGGGGCGCGGGAATGGGGTCCATCACCTGGTAGGGGAAGCCGGTGTCCAGGGTGTGGGTGCGGTCGATGATGCCGCAGAAGAAGAAGCGCGCGGTGAGGGCGTACTCCTCGCGCAGTTGCAGGCGCCCGATCCGGCCCTCGGTGCTGAGGTAGGGATTGACGTAAATCACCGGCCGCATGGAGATCCTCTCGTCAGAGCTGTGCCGTAGTTGTGTCAACGAAGAAACGGGCGGATCATAGCGCCTCGCCGCGGGCGAAGTCCAGATCCCGGTTCCTGCTAGACTCGCAGGCCGCAATGACCCCCGGTCGAGCCGCAGAGAGAGACCTGAGCCAGTTGCAGCTCATCGACCGGCTGGAGGTGGGGCCGGTACGCGTCGAGCCCCGGCGCGTGACCGCCCCCTACACCGTCCACCAGCAGGGCAGGACCGACACCTGCGAGCTGGTCTACCGCTTCGAGGAGGACGTCTTCTTCGAAGGTGACGTCTTCTTCGAAGAAGACGTCTTCGGCCCGGCGGGAGCGGCGGGCCTCGCGGCGCTCAACCTCGCCTCCCTGATGACCGCCCAGGTGGCCGTCAACTACGGCCTCTTCTGCCACGAGATCGTGTTCCACGGCGCCTTCGACGCGGCCGACCGGACGTTCATCACCGAGATGGCCGCCACCGCCGCCCGCGACATCTACGTGCGCAAGCTCCTGCGCCCGAAACCGTTCTTCACCCCCTGGGTCGAGCAGATCCCCACCGTCCGGTTGTCGAGCTACCTGCTGGCGCGCCTCCACTTTGCGCAGGAGATCCCGGAGGGAGCCGTCCCTCCCTGGGAGGTGGAGCCGTCGCGGGTCGCCCTGCTGTCGAGCGGCGGCAAGGACAGCCTGCTGAGTCACCAGCTCCTCGCCGAATGCGGCCAGGAGACCCATCCCATCTTCGTCAACGAGTCGGGCAAGCACTGGTTCACAGCGCTCAACGCCTACCGCCACTTTGCAGCCGAGGTGCCGAGCACGGCCCGGGTGTGGACCAGCTCCGACCGCGTCTTCGCCTGGCTGCTGCGCCATCTCCCGTTCGTGAAGCCGGATTATGCACGGTACCGCTCGTCCGGCTATCCCATCCGGGTCTGGACGGTGCCGGTCTTCCTGTTCTCCACCCTCCCCCTGCTGCGTAAGCGAAGGGTGGGGCGCCTGGTGGTGGGCAACGAGCTCGACACCACGGTGCGCGATCTCTACGAGGGCATTCCGCACTATTATTGCCTCTATGATCAGAGCCGGGATTTCGATCTCTACCTGAGCGCTTACTTCCGGCGCAAAGGCTGGAGCCTCCAATCGTTCTCCATCCTGAGACCGCTCTCCGGGCTGCTGATCCAGGCTCTGCTCCTCCGGCACTACCCGCACATCCAGCGGCTGCAGACGTCCTGCCACCACGTCCACCCCGACGCTGGACGCATGGTGCCCTGCGGTAAATGTGAGAAGTGCGTGGGCGTGATGGCGACGTTGAAAGCCTTCGGCGGCGATCCCGCCGGATGCGGCTACACGGCCGAACAGGTCGAGCGCTGCCTGCGAGAATTGCCGGAGCACGGCACCTGGCAGGAGCCCGCGGCCCTCAAACATCTCGCGTTTCTCCTCCACGAGAAGGGCCTGCTGCCCGCGGCGAAAGTGGGCTCGTTCGCGGCCGAGCCTCATCCGGAGATAATGAAGCTGCGGTTCGACAATGACGCCTCGACCCTCGACGACGTGCCGGAAGACCTCCGCCGGCCCCTCTTCCGCCTGCTCCTGGAGCACGCCGAAGGCGCCGTGCAGCGTGTGAACGACGAATGGATCGATTTCGACCCATGCTCCGCCTGCCCCGCTTGCCCCGTTTGATCATTGATCTCGACAAGGTCCTGCACAACGTGCGGGCAATCCGTGAGCTTCTACGGGGCGAGAGGTGTCGAGATCATGGGCGTCACCAAGGCCGTGCTGGGGATGCCGGAGGTGGCCCGCGCCTTTTTGCGCGGCGGCCTCGACACGCTCGCCGACTCCCGCCTCGAGAACCTCGAGCGCCTGCGCGACGCGGGCGTCGAAGCGCGCTACGTCCTCCTGCGCACCCCGCCGAGCGAAGCCTGCGGCCGTGGTGCGCCTCGCCGATATCAGTTTGAACACGGAGCCGCGGACCCTCCAGGCCCTCTCCGCCGCGAGCGTGGCCGCCGGCCGGGTCCACCAGGTTCTCCTCATGGTCGAGCTGGGCGACCTGCGGGAAGGCATTCCCCTCCCGGACGTCCCGCGCATCGCCGCCGCCGCGAGCGCGCTGCCAGGACTCGACTTGATCGGCATCGGTTGCAACCTCGCCTGCTATGGCGGCATCGCCCCTGACGACGACAACATGGCCGCGCTCTCCCGCCTTGCGGCCGATCTCGAAAAACAGCTCGATCGTCGCCTCGCGATCATCTCCGGGGGCAACTCGGCCAACCACACGTGGCTCACCACCACGGCGAAGCCCTCTCGGATCAACAATCTCCGTCTCGGAGAGCTGTTGCTGCTCGGGAGGGAGACCCTGGAGCGGCGCGCCGTGCCCGGTCTCCACACCGACGCCTTCACGCTGAAGGCGGAGGTGATCGAGGCCAACGTCAAGCCCACCGTGCCGAGCGGAACCATCTGCCAGGACGCCTTCGGCAAGGTGCCCGTCTTCGCAGACCGGGGCGACCTCCCCCGCGCCATCCTCGCCCTGGGCCGGCAGGACACCTGGGTGCCGGGTCTGCGTCCCCGCGGCGACCTCGCCCTCCTCGGCGCGAGCAGCGACCACGTCATCCTCGACACCAGCCGCCAGCGCCTGGAAGTGGGAGACGAGGTGGAGCTCGATCTCGACTACGCAGCGCTGCTGGCTGCGATGACCTCGCCGTTTGTGGGGAAGGAGGTGGTCAGCGCCCAGCCGCCAGGACCAACCCGAAGGCGATCGCCGCCGGGAGGGCCTGGATCCAGAGGATCTTCCGACTTGTGGTGAGGCCGCCGTAGAGGCCGGCCACGATTACACAGCCGAGGAAGAAGAGCACCACGGGCGTGCCGGCTGGGCCCTGGCTCAAGCCCCAGAGCAGGCCCGCGGCCAGGAAGCCGTTGTAGAGCCCCTGGTTGGCGGCGAGCTTCGCCGTGGCCGCCGCGAAGTCGGGCGTGAGGCCGAAGGCCCGGCGGCCGGCCGGCTTCTGCCAGAGGAACATCTCCAGGACGAGGAAGTAGAGGTGGAGGACGGCCACCAGACCCACGGCGATCGCAGCGACGGTTCCCATCGTGTCTTGCCTCCTTCCCCCAACTTGGTTAGCCTGCCCGGGGGGAGTCTACTACGGCAACATCGCGTCCAGCGGGAGGCCTTTGAGATGAGCGACGTCCAGTTCCTTCGTGAGCAGCTCCGCAAGGGATATTCCGACGATCCCTGGCATGGCCCCTCCACCATCGACGCTCTCCAGGGCGTCACGGCTGCGGAGGCCGCGGCCCACCCGATCCCCGGAACACACAGTATCTGGGAGATCGTCCTCCACATGACGGCGTGGCAGAACGAGGTCCGCCGGCGCCTGACCGGCAAGGAGCCGACCCTCCCCGAGGAGGGGGATTGGCCGGTTCCTGCCGGGACCGAGGAGTCCTGGCAGCGGGACCAGGATCGCCTGGAGGCTTCGCTCGACGAGCTGCTGCATGGCCTCTCGGAGGCGGATCTGGAGCGGATGGGAGGTTCCCTCTCCGATCGCGATCCGGCTTTGGGCACGGGGGTCACTCATCGCGCGATGGTGAACGGCCTCGTTCAGCACAACGCCTACCACACGGGGCAGATCTCGCTGCTGCGCAAGGCTTTGGGACGGTAGGGTCCTGTCCCCGTTCCCCGGCCGGCCCGCACTAGGCTCTTGGGAGCCTCTCGATGATCCTCGTTCTCAGCCAGTCCTCCATGGAGCCCACGACCGAGGAGGTCATGGACTGGCTGGAGGCCTTGGGCGAGCCCTGCCTGCGCCTCAACGGCGAGGACGTGGACGGCCCCACCGCCCTCGCGATCCGGCTCGACGGCGAGGAGGTCGAGCTCGGCTTCGCGGCTGGCGGCGTCGAGCTGCCGCTCAGCGAGATCGGCGCCGTGTGGTACCGGCGCTGGCTCCCCGAGAGGCGGAGCGAGATGCTGACGAGCAGCCTGGTCGAGCAACCCGAGCAGCCCTCGGCGGACAGCTCCAAGCTCGATTACGATCTCCGGCGCCACCTCACCCTGGAGTCGCGCAAGCTGAGCGACTTCCTCTTCAGCCGCTTCGCCGGCCTTCCCTGGCTCAGCCACCCGCGCCGGGCGAGCCTCAACAAGCTCGACGTGCTGACCCGCGCCACGCGGGCCGGCTTCACCACGCCGGCCACCCTGGTGACCACCGAGCGCGAGGCCCTGCGCCGCTTCTGCACCGCGCACGGCACGGTCATCACCAAGCCGATCGGCGAGGTCGACATGTTCCTCGAAGGGGAGCGCTCCCACTTCCTCTTCACCACCGCTCTCGACCTCGCGGCCGTCGACGCGCTGCCGGAGCGCTTCGCCCCCTCCCTGTTCCAGGAGCAGGTGGACAAGGCGTACGAGCTGCGGATCTTCTATCTGGACGGCGAGTGCCACGCCATGGCGATCTTCTCCCAGAACGATCCGCAGACGCAGCACCGACTTCCGGCGCTACAACCGGGAGAAGCCCAACCGCACGGTGCCGTATCGGCTGCCGCCCGAGAGCGAGGAGCGCATCCGTCGGCTGATGGCGGACCTCGGCCTGGAGACGGGATCGCTGGACCTGCTCATGACGCGGGATGACCGCGAGGTCTTCCTGGAGATCAATCCCGTGGGACAGTTCGGAATGGTGTCAAAACCTTGCAATTATCGACTCGAAAGGAAAGTCGCGGAGCTCCTCATCCGAAAGGCGGCCGATGGACGAAGATCCTGAGAGCCTGTTCGAGCGCCTCTCCCCGGAAGCCCGCAAGCTCACCCCCGTGGGCTACCGCTTCCTCCATGCCTCGCCCACCCGTGTGGCGACCCTCCTGCGCCTCGCCGAGAGCCGGCCTTATCGCGCCGGCGGCTACGTCTGCCTGCGGCTTCCGCAAACCGATCTCGAAGTGCTGCGGTCAAGATGACGTCTAATTTGATCCCCTCGGGCGAAGCCCGCACGCCGGTCTTACGCCTCGTTCGCCTGCTGCATCCCGGTCAAAGGAGCGCGCCGGAGCGTGGTCTGCGACCTGCAGCGGCAGTCGTTCCAATTCATCCCCAACGGCTTGTACGAGATCCTGACCGAGCACGCCGGCAAGTCGATCGCAGAGATCCAGGCCGTCTACGATCACGAGTACGACGAGGAAATCGAAGAATACTTCGCCTTCCTCCTCCACCACGAGATCGGGTTCTGGTGCAGCGATCCGGACCGGTTCCCGCCGCTCGATCTCACCTGGGAGACGCCAGAGAGGATCACCAACGCCATCCTCGACGTGGACGAGCGATCGGATCACGACTACGGCAGGATCCTGTGCGAGCTCGACGACCTCGGCTGTAAGGCGCTGGAGGTCCGCTGCTTCCATTCCTGCACCTTGGGCGAGCTGCGGGCGATCCTGGAGGCGGCGCGCTTCGGCCGACTGCGCTCGATCGACCTGCTGGCGGGCTACGGCCCCGAGCTCGGGATCCGATGTCCTCGAAAATCTTTTCAAAGAGCACCGGCGCGTGAGCAGTCATCGTCGTCCACTCGGCCCCGGAGAGCCGCCGGTTCCCTCCCGACCCGCACCGGCGTCAGCCGTGGAGTACCGGACGGAGATGATGGATTCGCCGCGCTGCTGCGGCAAGATCCACCCGGGCTACTTCGTGGTCGACGTCGAGACCTTCGCCGAGGGGCAGCGGCACAACACCTGTCTCAATCGCAAGATCTCGGTCGATGCCCGGGGCGAGATCCGGAACTGTCCGTCGATCGCGCGGTCGTTCGGCAACGTGCGCGAGGTGCCGCTGCACAGCGCGCTCGCGCAGCGCGACTTCGCGGCCCTCTGGTCGATCAACAAGGACCAGATCGCCATCTGCAAGGATTGCGAGTTCCGTTACGTCTGCACCGACTGCCGCGCCTATCTCCAGGACGCGGGCGATCTCTATTCGAAACCGTCGAAGTGCACGTACGACCCTTATACCGCCGAATGGCGATCCCAGCCTGCCGGCATTTCAGGAAAGGAGTATCAATGAAGAAGAAGATGGAGAGGATCGACGACGAGCTGTTCCGGCCGCTCACCTTCGCCGAGCAGCAAGCGGATCAGCGGGGCTTCCGGCAACGTCACACCACTACGGGCATCACGCTGCTCATAACTGAAACCGAGGAATCCGTTCCCCGATTTCACCCGGGACGGCGACACCAACGAGTAGGAAAGGATCAATCCGATGAAGAAGATGGAAAAAATCAATGACAAGCTGTTCCGGCCGCTGACCCCCAATCAGGTGCGGGACGTCGCGGGCTTCGGCACCCAGACGGCCACCACGATCTTCGAGACCGCCAATCCCAACCCTGATTTCAGCCGCGACGGCGACCACGAGTAGCCACAGGTTCCCTGATGTAGAAGGAGGGAGGGCGACTTTCGCCGCCCTCCCTCTACCCGGCTAAAAGCTGGTCTAGCAGGAACAGCCTGTGACCAGCCGGCTGTACGTGCACGACTTGTTGTCGCTGGAGACGATGCCGCCGCCGCCCATCACCTGCTCCAAATCCCGCGCCTCCAGAGTCGCGACCGTCTCCCTGGACAGCGACAGCTTCTTCTTCGTCGGCTTCTTCATGAACGTCACTCCTTGGACTGCCGGCGATTATCCGTCCGGCCCAGGCATTCTAGCTCAGATGAGCGTGTTCTTGGCGTCGACCTTCTGCTGAGCTAGAAATTCAATAAACGATATGCTGTAATAACTATGAAGCTGTCCCCCGCTACGGCGAACGTCGGCGGGTCGTCCGCGTTCGCTCTCAACACGCACACTCTTCAAGGAGGACACCCATGTGGAAACGAAGACTGCCCTGGCTCGCCCTGCTCCTGCTCTCCGCTGTCCGCCTGCCGGCTCAGGAGTTCGTCTGCACGCCCATTCCCGACGCCCAGAACGGCAGCGCCTATCCGACCCGGCCCACCGACTGCAGCACCTACACCGGCCCGTTCAACCAGCCGGCCATCTTCTTCGCCGCACACCCGGATGACGAGACCCTCGGCATGGCCGGCAGCATCAGCCAGGCCGTCGCCGCGGGGCGTACCGTCGTCGTCGAGCTGATGACGCGCGGCACGGCGTCGGGTGCTCTTTCGACACTCTGCAGTGAGCAGACCTCCGGTACCGTGAATCACAGCATCGCCTGCGACTCGTTTATCGAAAACATCACACACCCTGCGCCGTCTCCGGCTACCCGCCTCGGCTGCGCAGATACGAACGGGTTCGGCAACGCGCGCGTCCGCGAGCTCATGGACTCGATGCGCCGCCTCGGCGTGGCCGCGGTGGCCATCCACGACTACCAGGACGGCAGCCTCGATTCCGCGAAAGTGGCCGCACGCGCCAACTTCTGGATCAGCCGCGGCATCCCCGGCATGACGATCTTCGGCACAGCCGGCGCCCTTGATCACCCGTTCACTCATCAGGACCACACCGCGGTTCACGATGGCATCGCCAGCACGGGTTTTACCCCGCGCACGTTCCTCTCCGTCTATGCCGGGGGCACCTGTGACGCCGCCACGCGACGCTCCTCTGGCTGGCAACGGATCATTCCCCTCAACACCACGGACTGCAACGCGAAGAAGAACGCCCTGGCGGCCTATCGCGTCTGGAACGATGCGGCGGGCCGGTTCGCCGTGGGCTGGTTCCACAGCACGGGATACCTGTTCGAAAGCGAGGGCGCGACCGGCGCGAACGAGGATTGCAACGAGTACGTCACCGACGAAGCGACCGCGCCGACCGGCTCGACCGGCAATCCGTTCGTCTACGTCAGCGCCCGGCACCAGTTCCTCGCCTGCTACGGCATCGCCGGCCGCATCTCCTCGAACTGCGACGACATCACCGACGTGAACGATCAGAAGATGTGCTACGCCCTGTCCACGAGCTCGCAGACCCCGTGCACGTCCATGACCGATCGCAACCTGCAGCTCGCCTGCTATGGCATGGCGTTCGCGCCGAACTACCCTTCCAACTGCCGCGACATCACCGACGCGCAGATGCGGTCCTTCTGCTATGGCGTCTCGAGCTGGGGCTCCTATCCGGATTGCAACTACGTCACCGATCCGAATACGCGGGCGCTCTGCTACGGAATGTCACTGCGCAACGGGTCCTACTGCGCGAGCATCACCAACGCCAACGACCGCCAGTTCTGCTACGGCGTCTCCACCCACACCAACACCTACTGCGCGTCCATCCAGTGACCTGAGACAGACGGCGAGGCGTCTTTCGCCTCGCCGTCGTCTCGCCTCCGGTCCTTCTGGCGCTGATGCACCCAAAGTGCCAGACATCTAATTCTGGCACCCTTGGGCCAGGCCGGCAATGGCCAGCCCTGGCCGGCCCAACGGGCCGAGAGATCCCAGCCCAGGGCATCAAGGCCGCAGGCCGATTGCCCTGGGTGGAGAAAGGATCACACCAAGCAGTGCGGCCTGAAAGGTCGCAGGAGATTTCATTCCAAACGTTATCGAGTCGAGCCAGGCTCTCGCGGCCTTTCAGGCCGCAAGAACGAGGGTGCCTTTTTTTCCCAGGGCATCGGCCTTCGGCCTTGATGCCCTGGGCTGGGATCTCTCGGCCCGTTGGGCCGGTGAGTCAATCGCCCAGCTCGGCAGCGGCGCGGGTGACACCGGCTGGGAGTTTCCCTCCGGGCCTGCCTTTTGTGGCGGGATAGCGGGTCCGCGACTTGATCTTTGACAGCGGTCAGCCCGATGAAGGGCCATCTGGAAAGCTCACGGGCTCGCCTGGGGAGAGGTGTGCTCAGACAAAGGCGATCTGGAGCTTCAGGAGGCCAGAAGCGCCGACGACATCACTCCTCAATTCCCCACCTCAGTCACTTCCGAGATGCTTCCTCCCAAAAGGCCAGACATCTAATTCCAGCAGCAGAGCTCGGGGGTTGGGCGCTCCTTTGGGCATCTGATTCCCATCCTACCATTCCTCATTATCGTGTGCTCTTGGAGGCTCCCTCATCGAGGCCATTCAGTAAAACGCCGGTGAGCAACGGATCGGCCACCATTGCGAGAAGAGTTTTATAATACCAGGTTCGCGCAGCCGGTAGAACTTTGGTAATCACCTGTGCATCGACCACGAGGTTGAGAAGCTCTTTCGGGTGCGTGACCGCGTTGCGGACTTCCAGGAGTTCGCGAAAGGCTTGCCAGCCATACTGCGAAAGATTCAGCGAAGCAGATGATTTGAAGACGCGTGGAACGATAGTGAGCGTGAGAAGAAAAGAATCGAGGGTTGAGGAGAAAGCGGTAATTGCTTTCGCTCTCTTCGTGCCCGAATCAAAGCGATAAGCTTCTTCTCGGAGCAAGGCTGTCTCCGGAATCGACAGTTCGATCTCTCCGCGCTCATGAGCCCAAAGAATTACCTGTCGGAGGGAGTAAACGGTGCCCTCGACTTCCGCAAAGAAGGTACGTATCAGCTGCCGAAGTTCGAATTGGAGGAGGGCATACACCTGCTGGTTCTTGGAATCTGGCAGCCAGGACTTGAAGGCCTCCTCAAATCGCCCTTGGCACCGATCAGTGTCGGCCTTGAGCGTGGCAATCGTACCGCGGAGGGTCTGCAGGCTGTGAGTTAGGTCATCGGGCTTGAACGTGCGACTCACGGTCTTGAACAGCTCCCCAAGTGTATACATCATTCCTCGGACGTTACCCTCGTCCTGGAGTGCCTTCAACTTCTCGAACTGCTTTGCGACTTCTGGGTTTTCAGCCATAAATCGGTCACCACAGGTCCGAGTGCCACCCCAACGCCCTGCTGCTCAGCGGGCGGACGCTGGAGCAGCCGGGGTTAGGCATCATGCCCCTCATCGTTCAGTACCACTCCGCCGTTCCGATACCCCAGCTTCAGAAGCACGTAGCGGACTATGCGCTCCATTCCGGCAATCGTTGGAGCACGCGAAACGACTCTCGAAAACTCCGCGTCTTCGGCCTGTAGCCTGCCGATCGGGATCTCACCTCGCCCAGCCCACGCGGTCGTTACATACCTTCCGAAGCGCTCTCCCCGGTGCAGATATCGGCTCCGGAGGTCATACGCACCCGCGACGTTCTGGCGAATCGTCTCCGGTGTGAAACAGCCCCACGTGGTTCCGTCTTCGGCAGTCAGATAAAAGCCAGCGTCAAGGTGCATCAATACAGTTTCGACGAAGATCCTCTTGACCTGTTTTAGTCTGCTCCGCAAGAAGGTCTCGACCGCCATGCAGTCTTCCTGCGCACTCCCGTGGGCCTCGCGGATCTTCTGAAGCTTTAAGAGCATCTGGCGCGTCTCGTTGTCCAGAAGCTGATCGTGGTCGAAAGCGACAACATGAGATGCGACTTCAATCGCCGATACGAGATGAAGATATGCCCCTTCCGGGTCCCGCTCCCAGTTGCGAAGCGCGCGGCCGTAGAAGCGGCTTGCGACTTCGAAGTGATTGCGGAAAGAATCGGTCCAACACACTGTTCGCGAAATGCACCGAAGTCTCGAAACCTCTTTAAGGTCCGAGCTCAAGCCGAAGTCCTCGCGGGGTGAATGGGAATTGTGGGGCAGCTGGTGGTCGCAGAAGGTTGAATACGGCGAGAGGTCCGGAACGCGGAAGTGGCCTAGGCTCTCGATGAGTCCGTGGTTGTCGAATCGCTTCCCAAAGAGCAGACTGAGGTAGTCGCAGAACCGATCACCGACGTACGTGTAATCGGGACAGATGACGCTGTCTCGGTCCCAAGGTTCAGTCCTAAGGACAGGATAAACGCGTTGCGGGATGTTGGCCCTTCGAATACTCTGGCTCTCATCACGCCGAAGGGCGGTGACGCGTGCGTTATCTCAAAGCCATCGCCTGAGTATTCGCCCACAAACCGACTAGTAGTCGAAATTAGCGCTCGCTGCAGAGTCTCTTCTGGCTTCATGTTCTCTGCTGATGCCTATGATTCGCCGACTAAATACCCGGCCCCTTCGGCTGCCATATCGTCACGTCCCTTCGTCCAAGAGCATCGCGAGCCGGCGGCGGACATCGAGCTAATCTCCTCCAGTTCTTGAGGTTAGACCCAACTTACACCACTTCAGAAGGCTCGTCAAGGCAATGCGCGGTTTCGTTCAAGCGACCCGAAGAGGGTGTCAATCGGGCTTCGGCCAACCCCGTTGTTAGCCGTGGGTACAACTAAAGACACTACCCGACTCCGAGACGTAACGTCGGCACTCCTTTGCCAAAAGACGAATTCGAGATCCTCGGAGCCTGGGGCTCGACGGGCCCTTGCCGCCTGGACTCCAGAGACCTCGTGGAGGATCGTTATCGTTGCGTGAGGATGATCCGCCCCGGGCTTCTATCCATACTGTCGACCCTGTCGGCGACTTTGGTCCTGCGTTTGGAGTCCGTCTGCCGTCGTTTGGGGCTCATATTCTGCCCGATGGAGCCTGTTTTTTGAAATTTGGGCTCCATCTTTTGCCGTTTGGATTCCATCTCCCGACGTTTGGGCTCCATCTTTCTACGTTTGGACTCCATCTGCCGACGTTTGGGGTCCATCTTTTGCCGTTTGGACTCCATCTTCCGACGGTTGGGCTCCATCTTTCTGCGTTTGGATTCCATCTCTCGGCGTTTGGGGTCCATCTTCCGGCGATTGGGCTCCATCCGCCGACGGTTGAGCTCTATCGACCGACGGTTGGGCCCGATCGACCGGCGTGTGGCTCTGTCAGCCGCCGTTTGACTTCAACCTTCCAGCGTTTGGGCTCTATCCTTCGTGGTTTGGGGTCTATCTGCCGTCGAGTGCTTCCAATCGCTCTCAAGGAAGGTCCAACTGGGGATCGCGAGACCCAGATCTTCGGCGGATGGAGTCCAACGGTGCGCGCAGCGCACCCTACGGGGATGAGCAGACGGGATCGTGGGTACGAATACGGCCGGGGTGAGGAGGGCTCGGGTCCGTGATAGCTTTTCCCGCCCATGGAACCCCCGACCGATCTCCCCCGCTGCGGCTGGGTGCGCCTCGACGAGCCCCTCTACGTCGCCTATCACGACGAGGAGTGGGGAGTGCCGGTGCACGACGACCGGCGGCTGTTCGAGATGCTGATCCTGGAAGGGGCGCAGGCGGGGCTCTCCTGGCTCACCATCCTGCGGCGGCGGGAGGGATATCGCAAGGCGTTCGACGGATTCGATCCGGCGAAGATCGCCCGGTATCAGGGGAAGAAGATCGCCAGTCTGATGGCGGACGCGGGGATCATCCGCAATCAGGCCAAGATCGAGGCCACGATTCGGAATGCCCAGGCCTATCTCGAGCTCGTCGAGAAGACGGGCACCTTCGATCGCTTCCTCTGGCAGTTCGCGGGCGGCGAGCCCAGGATCAATCACTGGCAGCTCGCTCGCAGGAGGTTCTGCCCGAGACGGCCGAGTCCAAGGCGATGAGCAAGGAGCTCAAGCGGCGGGGATTCAGCTTCGTGGGCTCCACCATCTGCTACGCCTTCATGCAGGCGGTCGGCATGGTGGACGACCACGTCATAACCTGTTTCCGCCGCCAGATACCAGCTACCGCGACTACCGCTTCCAGATCACGGTGAGCACGGTCTTGCCGTCCTTCTGAAAGCCCTGGGCGAAGGCCAGCCGGCTGTTGCCGGGGAGGTCGAACGACTGGAGCCAGCGCTGGCGGTTGGCGCTCGGAGTGTCGTCTCCGGAGTCGCCCAATTCGACCTCGGCCTCCCGCTTGGGCGCTCCTGGAATTGCCACGGCCCAGACGGGCCGGCCTCCCAGTGGGCGCGAAGCTTTCGCGTCTCCGGCATAAAGGAAGAGGCGACCGCCGGCGTAGACGAGGAGGTCCGGGACTCCGTCCCCGGTCAGGTCCGTCCCGTAGAGCCAGTCATCGGTCTCGGCTCCCAGCTTCCAGTTTCGTGGCTTGGGATCGAGCTGCCCGTTGCCGAGGCCGCGGTAGATGGAGACCAGCAGCTCCTTGCCCCGCAATCCTCCGGGATGCACGAGCACGAGGTCCTGATGGCCGTCGCCGTCGGCGTCCGCAGACAAGGCGTCGAGGGGGAACCAGAGGGGGCAGTCGGTCTCGAAGGCCAGGACGGGGCGCGCTCCCCTTGCGCGAGCGGTCACGCCCCAGGAGGAAGAGGCGGAAGCGCTTCTTGGCGAAGACGCCGATCTTCTGGAAGCTGGTGGCCGCCAGCACGGGGACGCCGTCGAGTCGCAAGTAGCGCCGGTCGTCCATCATCCGCTCGTCCGCGGGCAGGAGGGACCAGGACTCGACGGTCTCGCCCCCGGCGGCCGGAATGAGGAGCGTCTGCAATCGCCGGCGTCCTCCCACCTCCGGTCCCACGGCGAAGAGAGGGGGATCGCCGGGCAGCAGGGTCACGGGCGGGCTGCTGAGGCGCAGGCCCCAGCGCTGGCGCTCGGCCTTGACAGGCAGTTGCAGGACGTTGCGATGCTGGAGCCCTCCCCCGCCCCCGCCCCCGCTGACATTTCTTTCGAACAGCTCCAGGAGACCGGTGTGGGCCGCGGGGAGCCACGGCCGGCCCGCCACGTCTCCGGTCACCGAGCGCAGGTCCACCTTGGCCTCGTCCAGCACCTTGCGCGCCCCTCCTCCGCCGGTGGGCGCGAAGATCACCCCCGGCATGCCGGCGAGAGGACCGGCCACGCCGTTGCCCGCGAGGTCGAAGGCGGTGACGGCGTTGACCTCCTCGTGCAGGTTGTCGATGAGACGTTGGAGCGACCGGCGCTCGGGATCGAGGAACAGGAGGCTCTTCGCCCCCTTGCCATCACGGTTCGCGGCCAGCAGCAGCGCCACCCCGGGCCGGCCGTTGGGACCGGTGACGGCCGCGGCGTCCACCAGGGTGCCGGGAAGGGAGAGGGTGAAGGATTGGGCGGCGGCGGGGAGGGGGAGGAGGAAGGCGAGGAGGAGGAGAATGAAGCGCCCCCACCCAAGACCCTCATCACCCCGGCCCTCTTCTCCCGCCCCCTCCCAACCCCCCTCACCGGGAGAAGAGGGAGACCAGCAAGACCGCTCCAACCGGGTACCCCTCTCCCGGGGAGGGGGATGGGGTGGTCGGGAGAGGGGCAGGGGTGAGGGTCTTGGGCGGGGGTGCGCTCGAGCTAAGTTAGCGCCTATGGGGGTGAGGGCCCTCATCTGCCACCCCCGCTCAGATACAGATCCAACCGCACCGGCGGAGTGAACCCCTCTTCGGACGCGCGCTGGGGCTGGATCACAAGGAGATCCGCGCGGCCGTCGCCGTCGAGATCGCGGATCTGCACCAGGGAGAGGTCGCGGGGCTCGTCGCGCAGGTCGAAGGACAGGTCGGGGTCGTCCGGAAAGGAGCAGTCGGCGCGTCCGCGGTGGATGGTCACCCGCTTGCCGCGGCCGAGCTGGACGAAGTCGAACTTGCCGTCGCCGTCGAAGTCGCCGGAGAAGAGGGAGAGCTGGCTCACCCGCAGGTCATTCAGGTCGACGCGGAAGGAGCCCGTGAGGTCGAGCCCCTTCACCGGACGGAAGGCGCCGTCCTGCTGTTGGCACCAGACGTGGAAGTCGAGCCCCACGGTGAGCCGCTTGGTGGCGAGGCTGCTCAGGACCTTCATCATGCCCACGTCCATGGTGACCGTGACCAAGTCGGGCCGGCCGTCGCCGTTCAGGTCCTTGAAGCCGCCCGGCAGCTCCACCTCGCTGTCCTCGGATTCGAAGCCGTAGCCGGTGACGTCGAAGGTGCGGTAGGGCGCCTTCTCTGGCACCAGGTCGGGAGAGAGGCGGCGGAAGGTGAGCCTTCCTTTCGGCTCGCGGGCCTTTTCCATCTGCTGGCGCAGGCCGCCTTTCTTCGTGTCGTCCAGGCTCTGGCGGAAGACCACCTCGGCCCGGCCGTTGCCTTCGAGATCCCCCAGCCACACGGGACTGGGCGCCTTGGAATCGCCCGTACCCAGCACCACCTCCACCGGCGGCAGGAAGCGTCCCTCCCCCGCGTTCCTCGCCACCCAGACGGAGCGCCAGCGCTTCACCGGATCGCGGAACACGAGGTCCGGCCGCCCGTCGCCATTGACGTCCTCGATCTTCGGCAGGGGGAAGCGGTGCTCGAGGTCCGCGGCCGAGCGCCAGGACTCGGCGGGGACTGGCAGGCGGGAGGCGGCCCGGCGGGCCAGGGCCTTGTCCTTGCGGCGGCCGAGGTAGACGGCGAGGCCGTCCCTGGCCGGCAGCAGCAGGTCGGGGATGCCGTCGCCGTCGAGGTCCTTCACCAGACCGAGGTCGCCCAGGAAGTTGCCGGTGAAGGCCATCACCGGCGGATCGGCGATGAGCGGCTCGAGACTCGGACTGCCGCTCGCGTCCAGCCGCAGCGAGCTCACCCCCTGGTCGGTGAGGACGGCGACAGGCGTACCGGACGGCCCGGGCTCCATGCCCAAGACCGAGAGGGGAAGCGGCAGGACGCGCGGGGGCTCGTAGGAGCCGTCCGGCCGGGTGCGATAGATCCGCGCCTCGCGCTTGTCCATCACCGCCGGCACGATGGTCATCACCTCCACCAGCCCCTGGACGTCGTCCATGGTGCTGCTCTCGGTGATGGCCACCTCGTCCCACTGGTTGTAGGCAACGACCACGATGAGGTCGCGGCGGCCGTCGCCGTCCACGTCGGCGGAGATCACGGCCGCGGGTGCGCCGGGCAGGTCCAGGCTCAGAGTGCGCAGGCTGGAAGAGAGGGGCCGGCCGGCGCCGAAGAGCGCCGGCACGGCACTAGGGAGGAGGGCCGCCAGGAGGAGGACCGGAAGGGAGGGGCGGAGGCCTCGTCTCCCGGATGTATGATTCAACTCCACGCCCCCAAGAATACCCGGGCCCGGAGTGTTGGGAAGTCTCAGCGGGGTCACATCCCCGCAGCAGTCAGGGTCGCAGCAGCCACCAGCAGAAGGACCGAGGTGAGGGACAACGCCAGCATCTTGACGAACTCTCGCTTCATGTTCATGGCCTTCTCCTTTCTTTCTGATCGCCCTGCTCCTTCTTGAGGCTCTTCAACCCCTTCGAGTGTTACAACGTCTTGGAGGATTCAATCCCCTCACGGGCCCGTGCTCTCTTCTACGGCAAAGAGGATGCCAGCGTTTGTCCCCTGGGAGGAGAGGGCGTTCCGCCCGTCAACCGTCCTCGAAAGACGACGCAATCGTCAAAAAAACCCGACGCTTGCCCGACGGCCAACCAGTGCTACCCTACGCGCGAGTTTCTGAGGGAGGTCTGCTTGAACGACACGCTCGACTCCGCGTCCCATCGCCGAGGTCGCCCGCGACCTCGGAATCGATCACCGGCACGTCGAGCCCTACGGCGGCGACAAGGCCAAGGTCCGCCTGGAGGCCCTGGCAGTCCGGCCGGCCGCCGGGCAAGCTGATCCTGGTCTCGGCGATCACGCCGACGCCGGCCGGCGAGGGGAAGACGACGACCTCGATCGGCCTGGCCCAGGGGCTGGCGCAGATCGGCAAGCGGGCGTGCCTGGCGCTGCGGCAGCCCTCGATGGGCCCGGTCTTCGGCCGCAAGGGGGGGCGACCGGCGGCGGCGCGAGCCGGGCTCGAGCCGTCGAACGACGATCAACCTCCAGTTCACGGGCGACTTCCACGCGATCACCGCCGCCCACAACCTGCTGGCCGCCGCGATCGACAACCGGCTCCACTTCGGCGACGACCTGCGGCTCGACCCGCGGCGCGTGCTCTGGAAGCGGGCGCTCGACATGAACGACCGGTCCTTGCGCGAGATCGTCGATCGGCCTGGGCGGCCGCAGGCAGGGCGTGCCCGCGCGAGACGGGGTTCGACATCACGGCGGCCAGCGAGGTCATGGCGATCCTCTGCCTGGCCGACTCGCCGGCCGACCTGCGCGCCCGGCTCGACCGCATCCTCGTCGGCTCCGACGCGGGACGGCAGCCGGTGACCGCGGCCGAGCTCGGGCGTGACCGGCGCGATGGCGGCGATCCTCAACGACGCGATCCTCCCCAACCTCGTCCAGACCGGCGAAGGCGACGCCGGCGTTCGTCCACGGCGGCCCGTTCGCCAACATCGCCCACGGCTGCAACTCGGTCCTCGCCACCCGGATGGCCCTGGCCCACGGCCGACTACGCCGTGACCGAGGCGGGCTTCGCCTTCGACCTCGGCGGCGAGAAGTTCTTCGACCTCAAGTGCCGCTCGGCGGGCCTCAACCCCGCGGCCGTCGTGATCGTCGCCACGATCCGCGCCTTCAAGATGCACGGCGGCGTGGCGCAAGGACCTGCTGGCGACGCCCGACCCGGCGGCCGTCGAGCGCGGGCTCGACAACCTGGCCGCCCACCTCGAAAGCGCCGCCACTTCGGCAAGACCGCCCATCGTGGCCATCAACCAGTTCGGCACCGACAGCGACGGACGAGGTGGAGGTGGTGCGCCGGGACTGCGCCGCGCTGGGCGTGCCCTTCGCCGTGGGCGACTACTTCGCCCGTGGCGGCGAGGGGGCCGCCGACCTCGCCCGGCTGGTGGTGGAGAACGCCGAGACGCCGCCGCGGCCCATCCAGCCGCTCTACGAGTGGAACGAGCCCATCAAGGTGAAGATGGAGAAGATCGCCCGCGCCATGTACGGAGCCCGCGGCGTGAAATACACCCCCCAGGCCGAGCGCGACTTGAAGGCCATCCAGAAGCTCGGCGCCGAGGGTTTCCCCCTGTGCGTGGCCAAGACCCCCACCTCCCTCTCCGACGACGCCAACATCGTGGGCCGGCCCGAGGGGTTCGACGTCACCGTGCGCAGCCTCGTCCTCGCCGCCGGCGCCGGCTACGTTGTGCCGCTCCTGGGAGACATCATCCGCATGCCCGGCCTCCCTGCCTCACCCCAGGCCTGGCGCATGGACCTGGTGGACGGGCGGGTGGCGGGGGTGATGGCGGGGTGAGCCGAAAACCGTAGTCGTAGCGCACCAGCAACGTTCATGGTGCGCACAGCACACCCTACAAGGCTTCTTCAGACTAACCTCTCCCTCTTCTCCCCAGGTGCTAGACTCGCGCCGTGGACGCCGAAGCCCGTGTGATCGAAGCCCTTCGAGATGCCTTGCGAGGCCGCCAGGACGTGCGGATCGCACTCCTCTTCGGCTCGCGCGCCCGCGGCAAGGCCCGTCCGGACTCGGACGCCGACGTGGGGGTCGAGGGCCGCGACCTCGATCGGCTGGGCCTCGCAGCCGATCTCAGTGAGGCCGCAGGCGTCGAGGTCGACGTGGTCGACCTGAGCCGGGCCGGATATCCCCTGCTGAATGCCGTATTGAGGGATGGCATCCTCCTGCACGAGGGGGAACGGGGAGCCGCTGCAAACTGGCGCACGCGCTGCGATCCTGCGGACCGAGACGGACCGGCCCTGGTACGAACGGATGCGCGACGCCTACCTGAAGCGGTTGGCGGAAGGGGCTCGTGGTTGACGTCAACGTGGTCTCGAGAAAGCTGGCCGAGCTGTCCCTGCGGCTCGCCAGGATCCGCGCTCAGTCGCCGGAGGACTTCGACGCCTTCCTTGCCGACCAGGACGCCTTGGAGCTCGCTTCCTTCAACCTGCTTCTCGCGATCCAGACCTGTCTGGACATCGCCAGCCACCTGATCGCCGACGAGGGATGGGAGCCGTCCGCAACGCTCGGCGAAGCCTTCCTCCGTCTCTACGAGCACGGCGTCCTGACCTCGGAGATCGCCCAGACGATGAAGCGGGCCGCCGGCATGCGCAATCTCCTGGCCCACGGGTATGAATCTGCAGACGCCGAGATCATCCAGGATGCAGCCGTCCATGGAGTCGCCGATCTGGAGCGTTTCAGCCAGGAAATCGCGGCCTGGATGGCCAGACGGCTGGACGACTCACGCCCCGCGTGACCGGTTCCAGTATCTGCTTCTAAGCACTCTTTCTGCCCTCCAGGGAGGACGACGTTGACTCCGTCTGGAGACGGAGGTAGGCTCTCTTGCAATCCGGCGAAATTCCCTATGTCTCCTGAACCCGTCACCAATCACTGTCCCTATTGCAACCGGGCCATGCAGGTCACCCGGATGAGCTGTCCGTCCTGCGGCATCTCCGTCGAGGCCGACTTCCCGGCGCCGCGCCTGGCCCGCCTCCCGGTGGAGCACCAGCGCTTCATCGAGATGTTTGTCCTCGCCAGCGGCAACCTGAAGGCCATCGCCGAGCAGGCGGGAGTCTCCTACCCGACCGTCCGCTCGCGGCTCGACAAGATCATCGAGGCCCTGCGCCAAGTGATCGTGGAGAGCCACGAGGACCGCGACGAGGTGTTCGGCGACAAGGAGAGGACCGAGGCCGCAGCCCGTCTGATCAAGGCGATCTGAGGCGATCCTGTCGGCGGAGAGGGCGCTCGCCCCTCGTCTGCATTGTCTCCCTCCGGTTTGTAAATCCGCTGTAACTTCTGGTCCCACTCTTGCGTACCTAACGCGAGAGATGCCGCGGCTTACCTCTGCGCCGAGGCTCAGAAGCAAAGTCCGTGGCTGACATCAAGAATATTCGCCCCCTGTCCTGGAACCTCGCGAAGGGGAAAAGGGAGACGGAGCGGCTCGACCAGTTCCTCACCGCCGATCCCGGTCTCGTCCAATCGCTGCAGAGCGACGAGAAGCGTCAGCGGCGCCGGACGCGGCTTCGCGCCGCCGTCGGCATGGTCCTCTCTTTCTTCGCCGGCGCCTCCGGATTCTGGCTCCTGACTCGCTCCACACCGGCAGCGCCGGTTCAGAGTGCCAGGCCGGCGGTCGCCTGGGAGTTGGAGGAGGCGAAGCGGCTGATCCGGGAGGGTTGGCGTTATTACACCTACATGCAGCGAGACAAGGCTCTCGGCAGCTTCGAGATGGCCACCCGCATCGCTCCCACCGATCCCGACGCCTGGAACGGTCTGGGTTGGGCCCGCTGGTACGAGGAGCAATCTGGAGCTGAGGAGGCCTTCCGCCGTTGCCTCTCTCTCAACCCCACCCATCCCATGGCGCTCAACGGACTGGGGAACCTGTACTTCCAGGCTGGCCGCTTCGCTGAGGCGGAGCCGATCCTGAAATCCGCCGGCAGCCGCGGACAGCTCGCCATCCTCTACCTCAACCAGGGCCGGTTCGCGGCGGCAGTGCCTATGCTGGAGGCGCTGGAGCGAGAGGCGCCCCAGGATCCCCTCATCCAGCGTCTGCATCAGGCAGCCGTCAGCCGCAGGATCGAGCCTGGGCTGCGCCGCAAGATCCAGCCCTTCTATCGCAACGGCGTTCTGGAGCCCATGACTCGGGGCTGGCGCTACTACTGGCGCCGGGACTACCAGATGGCGGCAGCGACCTTCGCCCAGGCGATCACGGAGGACCCGAACGACGTCGAGGCTCTCAACGGCTACGCCTGGTCGTCCTTCCGGCGGGGGGACGTGCAGAAGGCCAAGACCCTGTTTCAACGGGCTCAGGAGCTCGCGCCTCAGGACGTCACCGCGCGCGACGGGCTCGCCCACTGTCTGAAGGCGGAGGGTCGGACCGGCGAGGCGATCGCGCTCTGGCAGAGCCTCGGCGGGAGAGGCTCGGCGGTCTTCGATGGCGTCGAGGGTCTGGCCTGGACCTACTACGAGCGCGGCGACTATCGCCACGCCGCTCCCTATCTGCTCAGACTCGCCGAACGGTACCCCGACGACGAGAAGACCCGCGAAGCCCTGAGGACCGCCTTGGAGAAGCTCGGAGAGAGCTGAGGCATTGGAGGGCCGATAGGCCAGCCAATCGTATATTCTCCCCCACCGTGACCCTCCCTCAGGCCCTGATCCTCGTCGCCGCAGCCTTCGGGGCCGGGGTCATGAATGCCATGGCCGGGGGTGGGACGATCCTCACCTTTCCTTCGCTGGTGTTCATCGGCCTGCCGTCCATCGCCGCCAACGCGACTTCGACGGTCGCTCTTCTCCCGGCGACGTTGACCAGCCTCTACGGCTTCCGCGACGACGTACGGATGTATCAAGCCTGGTTGAAACGGCTGGTCTTGCCTAGCCTGATCGGCGGCGCCGTGGGCTCGGTGCTGCTGCTGCGCACGCCGGAGAAGACGTTCGCCTTCCTGGCGCCGTTGCTGATCCTCTTCGCCACGGTGCTGTTCATGATCCAGGGGCTCCTCTCCCGCCGGGCTACCCCGGCTGCTCAGGATGAGCCTACGAAGGAACGCTGGACCCTCGCCGTCCTCCTCCAGCTTGGGGTCGCCGTCTATGGCGGTTACTTTGGCGCCGGGATCGGCATCCTGATGCTGGCCCTGCTGGGCTTCCTGGGGCTCGCCAACATCCACGCTGCCAATGGCATCAAGAACTTCCTCGGCCTGTGCATCAACGTGGTGGCGGCCGGTTACTTCGTCCTCAAGGGGGCGGTGGTGTGGCCGGCGGCCCTGGTGATCGTGGGCGGTGGCGCCGTGGGGGGCTATGCCGGCGCCCGCTTCGCCAAGCACATCGGCCGCGACAAGGCGAGACGGGCCGTGGTGGTCATCGGGCTGGTGGTGACGGCGATCCTGTTCTGGCAACGGCTGGTGAGGTGAGGCCCGCGCAGAGGTCGTAGAGCTCGCGCAGCGCGTCCCGCACGTTGCCGCTGTGACGAGCCAGGAGCTCCCCGGACGGTGGCAGACGGTGCGCCTCCTCCCGGCCCACCAGGTCCTCGACGATCCCGGCCAGCAGCTCGGGCGTGGTGCGGCATTCGTAGAGCGTCGGCAGCAGGCCCGGACGGTGCGAGGTGATGACGAGCCCAAAGGCGGCCCGGCTCCGCGTCCGCACCTCCAGCCAGGCGAAACGGCCGAGCTGCTCGGCGCCGTCCACGAACAGGACGTCTCGCGGCGTGAGGTCCCGGAAAAGCACATCCCGCTGGGTTGCCGAGAGCCGCCGATCCCCGTCGTGGAGGATGACCGCGCGCGCCCGCAGATCCTGCCCCTCCATCCGCCGGGCCAGCTCCTCCAGAAGCGTGGTCTTGCCCCGGCCATGGGGTCCAACAATGGCGGCGCGGAAGCGGAGGGCGGCGAGGCGATCCACCAGATCCTCCCAGGTGGAGCCCGAGAAGCGGTAGGGGATCGCGTGCAGGCGCTGGACGGCGAAGGGGTTGTCCCGGGCACGCATGGGCTATCCCGCCGATTCTGGCGACCCTGGCGGCAGGTGCGGCTGAAGCAGGATCTCCCGCCGGCTGGGCGAGATGATGATCTCCAGCCGGCCCGCTCGCGAGCCGGGCTCGGCCACCACCTCCAGGGCCCAGAGCAGTGAGATCAGCTTGCCCGAAAAGCTGTAGGGACCGGCGGGCAGGGAGATGCGGAAGCTCCGGCGATCCTGGAGGGCCGGATCGGGGAAAGAGACGGTCTCGGCCACGCCCACGTCCTGATCCCCCTTGCCCCGGGTATACCAGAAGAGGCGCAGCTCCACCGACTGCGCGGCCCTCTCGAGCTGCCAGGAAGCCGTGCCCTCCACCACCTCACCGGGCACGAAGGCCGTGGCGCCGTCCTTGGTCTCGATCTGCATCCACTCCATCAGACTCCCCTCCCCGGCCCCACCAGCACCTCGTACTCGTCGTCGGAGTCGGGCCAGCCCGGAATGTCGCAGTGCGCCTTCAACGCCCAGCGGATCTTGTTGTGGGTCGCCGTGAAGGACGGCACGGCGTCGGGCGGCACGGAGAAGCTCACGGCGCCGGCCGGGATCTCGATCTCCTGCAGCGTGTCCACCAGCGTCAGGGTGGCGAAGACGGACTTGTCGGTGTAGGTGTTCGTCCCCCGCCGGTACCGGGCCTCCTCGCGTCCTTCGAGCACGATGGTGAGCCGCTTCACTCCCCCACCCCGGCTGCCCAGAGTCCACTGGATATAGCCGCTCTCGCCAACGGCAAGAGTGCCGGGAGTCAGGGTGAGATGGAGACGGGGATTGAACAGGATCAGGAATTGGCGGATGACGGCGTAGATCAGGCCGAGCCCGATGAGCACGAAGGGGATGAGGAACAGGACCATGCAGCCTTCCGGCCGCGTACCCGCGTGCCAGGCGCGGACCACCTGGACGACGAAGACCGAGACGATGCCGTTCCAGAACAGGGCCACGAACAGCAGGCCGAAGAGCTTGCCCAGGGGCGTGAATTCCGGCTTCAGCTCCAGCGATCCGCTCGCCGCTGCCACGGGAGCCTGGATGCCGAACGGCGATGCCGCGGCCAGGGGGAGCACGGCCGCAGCACTCCGCCGGCGGCTGGACCGCACCGCCCAGACGACGCCGGCACCCCCGATCAGCACGAAGACCAGGGGGATGAGCCCCACGAGCCACTCCGCGGAAGGCTCGCGGGAGAGCACCGCCATCTTCGGGATGGGCCGGATCGAACCAGCAGGGGACGCGGGTCCCGGGAGGATACCGGGCCACGACCTCCTCCTTGCCCGACCTGCCGCTCGACGAGCCGCCGAGGAAGCCGTAGCGGTCGGACTGGAAGACATGATCGTTGGCGCTGTAGGTGTAGACGACGTCGACGCTGTAGGTGGAGCCATCCGAATCCGAGTGCTCGCCCACCCGGCTGGAGAGCACCGTGCACGTCGTCTCCGTCCAGGACCGGGAGGCAAGAACCCGCATCACCGGCCGTGCCGTGGCGAAGTAGAAGGCCACGGCCCCCACCAGGAAAAAGAGGCCGAAGAACGGGATCAGGCAACCAAGAGATTGGCCGCTGCCACGTCGATTGGAGAGGGGCTGGGTGACCATGAGGGTGAGGGGATTGTACAGGAGGCCGCCTCACCAGTTCTCTTCCCCGATCAGGGCAACCGTTGGGCTAGGCAGCATGACTCCAGGGTACGAGGACTTCGTCGTCTCCCTTCCAGCCCCGCCACCCACGTCTCGCATAATACCCGTCGTGACCGCAGACTGCCAAGAGAGCCAATTCAAGGTACTGGAGTGCCAGCTCTGAGCACTCCATGCGTTGCTCACCATCGACCGATTCCATGAGCCTCCGCTTTCTCTCGGTGGAATGCGCTAGAGCATTGCGCACTTTGGTAATAACTCCAGGTCCATCGAATGCATCGGCATCGCGCAGCGATTGCAAACTGCTCAGGTGATCTGGAATGGCAGTCGGAACGCCAATATGGTGGAGTAGTGCTCGAATACGTCCCGCTGCCGACAGACCTTCAAAATCTTTCTGGTGATGGAGGCGCTGCCCTTCAACTAAGAGGACCCATGAGAGGAGCTCGAGTGCCACCTGAGCGAGGACTATTCGGGACTCGCTGGCCCTTCCAGGCGCATTGGCTTCCACGAACCAAGATATCGAGGTTATGAGAGGGTCGCGCCACGTAGCATCGTTCCACCGTTGTACGAATCCTCGGAAGGCGCTGGAAAGGTCGAGCGGTTTACGTTCGGGTAACCACGTCGATACCCGATGACTTCCCCGGAGCCTCCAGGCTCCGAACTGCTGCCATACTACGGACTTGTCAGCGTTTATCCCTTGTGGGAACAAGGGGCCTGACCAAGCACCGCGGAATATTCCGAACCAAAAGTGGAGCATCCCAAGTATCGACTCTGCCTCTTGGGGGTTCATGACACCAGCCGATGGAGTCCATAAGCCGACATGAGAGATCACGAATCCGGCGTCCCGTTCTGCCGCGTTGACGAGCTCTTTAACCTCCGGTATCTTGTCGAGCTGGCAGCATCCGCCTTCAGTGCTCGTCTCAAGGCGTCCCCTCATAAGGCCTTGTCCTCCTTCGTGCCTGTAACGTACGGACTTTCCATGATAGTCGGGGAAATTGACAAGGCAGAAGCGCAGAGACTCGAAAGGACCTTCACCAATGTTGAAGGAGCTGGCCGCTATTCCACGTACAACGGATGTTCCCGGTCCGAACATTGTGCTCGTCATGTTAGTTATGTGAACGGGTACAGTGAAAGCTGTAGCCCCTTCAGATGCCAGAGTCCATTGCTCGTCAAGGCTCCTAAGCTGTCGGGCGTATGTGCCCTCGAATTCGACTGCGGCCGATGGCGTCCACCGGAAACGTAGATCCGCATCGAGCCGAGCTTCAGAGGCGGCGCCGATCAATCGAAACGGCCCGGACAGTAGGTGGACCGGCTCGTCTAGTTTTGGAAGAAGAATGTAAGGGACAATGCGCTCTGGAACATCGTCAAATGGGTCTGACATGGGTGCCAAGTCTATCCCGGGTTGAACCGGGCGACTCCATAGCGATCCGCGGCTTCCAGCAGATCGCCATCAAGGCTCGCTAACGGCAGGCCGGTGCGAACAGCCAGGTCGAGGTAGCTGGCGTCGTATGAGGACAATCCCTGCTCGCGAGCCAACCCGAGGAGCTCGCCGAGCGGTCGAACGTCTGCGTCGAGTGTGATGGGAAGGTTCTGGAGCAACTCGACGAAACGGAGAGACTGAGCCGGAACCAGGCGCTTTTTCCTCTCCCCCACGATCAGGACGTTAGCGACCTCCAAGGACCAGATGGGAGGGACAACCGCCTCACCCTCAGCTAGAGCGTCGAGGACGCTCTCGGAGTATGGGGTCGCCTCGTCCTCGAAGCACCAGGCCATCGTCAGAGAGCAGTCCAGGGCGAACCTCTTCACCCGCGGCGCCCCTCCTCGATCATCTCCCGGAGGGACAGGCTACCGAGAGTGATCCCGCGGCGGAGCTCTCGCATCTGGAGGATAACTTCCCGAACGTCCGGCTTCTGCGTGGACGGCACAGGGACGAGCAGAGCAACCGGCATTCCGTTCTTGGTGATAGAAATTTTTTGTCCCCGAGTGACCTCTTCGATCAATCGTGGCAGGTGAGTTTTGGCTTCATTGGCACCGACGGTTCGCATGGTTCCTCCAAGACGAGTCCGCCTCCAGTCTACCACCGCGGACGGCGCCTACAGCTTCGCCGACGCCGCCTTCCTCTGAAGCTGCAGCGCGTATCCGTCGAGATCGACCTCGCCAGGGTCGGGAGCTCGTTGAGCCGGCACCTGTGTACCTGGCACCCTGTGGCACCTGTGAGCAGCGCTAGCTCAGAATGTGCCCGTCCCAGAGGCGCGCCAGGAACTCCCGCCAGGGAAGGACCTCGATGCCCTCTACCACTCGGGGGGCGCGCTCGTTGCAGACGAGGATGGCGTGGTGCGGGCGGTTGTCCTCGATGAATGCACGGAGGGACCGGAAGTCCGAAGGGTCGACTCGGGAGGTCCCCTTCACTTCCACCGCGACCTCGCCGTCCCCAAGCACGAAGTCGACCTCGAAGCCGCTCTTCGTCCGCCAGAAGTGGATGTCGTAGCCGAGCTCCCGGTAGGATCGGTGCGCCAGGACCTCCATGAGCACGAAGTGCTCGAGCGCCCGGCCGAACTGCTCGCCCCTTTCCTCCGCGATGTGCCGGCGGGTCAGGGCGCCCGCCACGCCCACGTCGAACAGGTAGAACTTGGGAGCTTTACCGATGACCTGCCGCTCCTGGCGCTTCTTCCACGGCTCGACGAAGATACCGAGCAGCGTGTCGACGAGGATCTGGTAGTACTCCTTCACGGTTTTCGCGTCGACACCGCAGTCCCGCGCGATGTTGGCGTAGCTCGTGAGGTCGCCGTGGGAATAGCCCATAGCCTCGAAAAAGCGCGAGAAGGCGGCCACGTTGCGGGTGAGCCCCTCGTCGAAGACCTCCTCCTTCAGATAGTCCACGACGTAGGCTTCGAGCGAGCGCCTGTACTGAGGGCTCAGGTAGTGCGACGGGACGAGGCCCCGGTTGAGCGCCTGTAGGAGATTGAGATCCCCGATCTCGACGGATACGAGCGGGTGCATCTCGTAACGCCAGGCGCGCCCGCCCAGGAGGTTGGCACCGCCCCGCTTGAGCTTGCGAGCGCTCGAGCCGCACAGGATGAAGCTCAGCCCCCGGTTCTCGATCAGCCAGTGAACCTCGTCCAGCAGTTGGGGGACCTTCTGGACCTCGTCCAGGATCACCGGAGAGCGCAGCTCCTCGGGCCGGGTCGCCAGGAGGCGCTCGCGGAGCAGGGCCGGGCTCTTGGTGAGCTCCAGCATGAGGTCCGTCTGGAGCAGGTCGAACGTGATGCTGGCTGGAAACGCCGACCGCAGGTAGGTGCTCTTCCCGGTCTTGCGAGGACCCCAGAGAAACGCCGACTGTTGGGGCGGCAAGACGATTTGCAGCGTGCGCTCGATCTTGACCATTCGGGAGTGAGCTCCATTCTGGTCTAACCAAACAGGAGTGTACTCCGCGAATGGCTCCGGCCACAAGCACGCTGCGGCAGGGAGTTCCGCGGCCCCAGGCGGGCTGAGGCTGTGTGTTGCAAATCAACGCAAATCTGCTGCAAATTGAATGGGTCGAATGCGGGGACCCTCTCACTGAGCCGCAAGACCCATGGTCCCTGCTGCAAGCCCCACGGATCCTGAGGCCCGACCCTCCTGTTTTGCCGCGAAACTCCAGAAATCTGCCGCAAATTCCAGGCTATCTGCCGCCAATTTCGTCAAGTGAGCCGCAGAATACGAGGATTCTGCTGCAAAACTCCAGGAACATGCAGCGCAGCTCTGCTGGGCAGACCGGTGAATCCGGGGATTTGCAGCAGATTTGACGGGTCTTGCGGCTCACGGAAGGTCGCAGGCCGCCCAAGAGGTGAGATTCGCAACACATTTCCCGAGTCCGGGGGCAGCCGGGTCGGATCCGGCGAGCGGGAGATTGAGGCTTGCGGCCCATGAGAGGAGCCGGGATGCCGCCCCCTTTTCTCTCCTCCCGCGCCAGAGGTACGATGTAGGAGCTACTCAATGGGGGAGCTTGGTATGAAGGAGAACCAGCAGGTCGAATGGAAGACTTCCTGGAGGGACGACTACCTCCGATGGATCTGCGGCTTCGCCAATGCGGAGGGCGGCAAGCTGGTCATCGGGCGTGATGACAAAGGCGTGGCCGTGGGCGTCGAGAACGCCGAGAGGCTCATGGAGGAGATCCCCAACAAGGTGCGGGACCTGCTGGGCATCATGGTCGACGTCCGCCTCGTCAAGGAGGCGGGCAAGGAGCTGGTCGAAATCCGCGTCGAGCCGTATCCCAGCCCCATCAGCTACAAGGGCGAATACCACTATCGCAGCGGCAGCACCAAGCAGGAGCTGAAGGGTGCGGCGCTGGAGCGGTTCCTGATGAAGAAACGCGGGCGCCACTGGGATGATGCGCCGGAGCCCTCCTTCACCGCGTGGTCCTGCAGCGCCGGGGCCTTGCGGCTGTTCAAGCAAAGAGCATCAGAGAGCGGGCGCATGGACCGGGCGGTATTGCGCGATGGCCGGGAGGTCATTCTCAGCAACCTGGAGCTGACCGAAAAGCACGGTCTCAAGCGCGCCGCCTGCCTGCTGTTCTCTGATCGCCCCGAGCAGTACGTGAGCGGCGCCTGGATCAAGATCGGCTTCTTCGTGACCGACGACGACCTCCGCTATCAGGATGAGGTGCACGGGAGCCTCTTCGAGCAGGTGGAAAAGACGATCGAGATCCTGCAGACGAAGTATCTCAAGGCATACATCAGCTACCAGGGCTTGCAGCGGCGGGAGACCTTTCTCTTCCCGGACGCGGCACTGCGCGAGGCCCTGCTCAACGCCGTGGTGCACAAGGACTACAGCAGCGGCATCCCCATCCAGATCAGCGTGTACGACGACCGGATCATCTTCTGGAATGCCGGCGACCTGCCGGAGAACTGGACGCTGGAGAAGCTGCTGGGCAAGCACGCATCCTGCCCCTTCAACCCGCTGCTCGCCAATGCCTTCTTCCGCGCCGGCTACATCGAATCCTGGGGGCGCGGCATCGAGAAGATCCAGCGCGAGTGCCGGGAGCACGGGATCGAGCCGCCAGTCTACGATTTCGGCATGGCGGGCCTGATGCTGACCTTCCGCGCCAACCCCGAGCATCTGCAAGCCGCCGCTATGGAAGGGAGCGGGGGCACTGCCCCGATCCCTACCCAAGAAACCCAAATCGCAGGGGTCACCCCCCAAGTCACCCCCCAAGTCACCCCCCAAGTCACCCCCCAAGTCGAGCGCCTGCTGAGGGTGCTGCAGGACGCCATGAACCGGGACGATCTGCAGACAGCCCTCGATCTCAAAGACCGAAAATCCTTCCGTGAGCTCTACTTACATCCGGCTCTGGAAGCGGGCCTCATCCATATGACCATCCCCGACAAGCCCAACAGCCGCCTGCAGCGCTATCGCCTCACCCCGGCTGGCGAGGCTCATCTGGAGGCACTCCGTCAGGAAAGCGAGCTGCCATGAGCACTGTCGGCCAACCGCCAGCGCAGGACGGGCACTTATTCTGCTTCCGGCGGACCGAGCCAGCGGGCCAGGGTGGCGGCCAATTCTTCCGGATCGATCGGTTTGCCGAGGTGGTCGTCCATGCCGGCGGCGAGGCATTTCTCGCGATCGCCGGCCAGCGAGCTGGCGGTCAGCGCCACCACCGGGAGATGGCGGTCCTCTCCTTCGCGGCGGCGGATCTCGCGGGTGGCCTCGAAGCCGTCGAGGTTGGGCATCTGGCAGTCCATCAGCACCAGATCGTAGGTACCGCGCCGGCAGGCTTCGACCGCCTCCAGGCCATCCCTCGCCACGTCGACCTCGTGGCCGGCTTGACGCAGGAAGGCCAAGGCGACCATTCTGTTCACGGTGTCGTCTTCGGCCAGCAGGATCTTGGCCGGCCGCGCCTCGATTTTCTCTCTCGAGACTGGCCTTTGCGCTTTTTCGGTCGCCGGCAGCTCGGCCTCGAAATAGAAGCTGCTACCGCCGCCTGCACGGTTTTCAAAACCCGCCTCGCCACCCATCAACGAAGCGAGGTGGCGCACGATGGCGAGGCCCAGCCCGGTGCCGCCGAAACGGCGGGTGGTGCTGGCATCGGCCTGCGAGAACGACTGGAAGAGCCGCTCGCCGACCGCGGCGTCCACGCCGATCCCCGTGTCTTCCACCGCGAAGCGAATTCCGTGGCCGGCGGCTTCGACCTTCACCACGACCGCGCCTTGGGTGGTGAACTTGACCGCGTTCGCCACCAGGTTTGACAACGCCTGGCGCAGCCGTACGGCGTCGCCCAGGACGTATTCCGGCAGGTCGGGCGCCACCTCCTCGCGAAAGGCCAGGCCCTTGCGTTGCGCCTCCGGCCGATGCACCGCCATCACCGCCCGCACCGCGGCCCGCAGGTCGAAAGGCACCGACTCGAGGTCGAGCTTGCCGGCCTCGAGCTTCGAGAAATCGAGAATCGCGTTGACCGCGCCGAGGAGCTGCTCGCCGCTGGCATGCAAGGTCTCCACATGCTCGCGCTGGTCCTTGTCGAGAGAGGTCCGCAGCAAGAGGTGGGAGCTGCCGAGCACGCCATTGAGCGGCGTGCGAATCTCGTGGCTCAGATTGGCGACGAAATCCGACTTGGCGCGGCTCGCCGCCTCCGCCGCCTCAATCGACACCTCGAGTTGGGCCTTGCTCGCCGCCACCACCCCCAGGAGGCGGCGATTCATGGTGACCACGATGCCCAGCGTCCAGACGATTGCCGACAGGCTCGCCGCCAGCAGCAACAGACCGCCCATCCAGTCACCGCCGGCGACCGGGGCAGCGCCATGGCTCAGGGCGCTCGCCTTCTGCACGGCGCGCGCTCCGGCCGCCAGGGAGTGGGCAGCAAAGGCGCCGACCACAAGACGGGTGTAGGCGCCATCGTCCCGCCCACCGCTCCAGGCGCTCCAGGCCGCCGCCGCCAGCAGACCGCAGAGGGCCGCGCTCTCCAACATGATCCGTGGGTTGGGGCTCGGCCCCACCTGGATCGGGTACGACAGCAGCGTCGCGACCGCCACCGCGACCAGCACCGGGCGCCGCGGCGCGAGGCCGTAGAAGAGCCTCACTCCTTCCAGGATCAGCGCGGTGCCGACGCCGAAGACGAGATTCGCCCCGAAGATGGTCACTCCCGGCGGTAGCGGTCCGTCGAGGGCCGCCAGCAGCGCGCCGAGGAAGATGCCGCCCTGGCCGAGCGCAAGCCGGCCCACCCCGGGCGACGGGTTCTCACGCCAAACCGCAAATAGAATTAACGTCAGGAGGCCGTGGCTCAATCCGAAGACCACGAAGAGAGTCAGAAGGTCTAGACCGGGGGGCATCGGCCTCCATCATGCACCCAGAGCCCTCCGTTCGGGAAGCCCTGGTGACGACCCGGACGGGTGGGTTGTCAATCACATCGATGCAGGCATGGTTCCGCGCTCTCCGTGGCGAACCAAGGGCTTTCTCGCGAAGAACGCCGTGTGCGCCCGGGGGAGGGGGACGGCTCCGTAGGACCGGGCAGTGCGGACCTCGAAGCCGGCGCCGGAGAGGGCCTCCTTCACCTCTTTCTTCGGGTAGAGACGCTGGCGGTGGACCTCTTCGCCCCGGCGGATGTAGTCGCCCGCGAGACGCCAGAAGGTCATGCTCCGGGTGAGGAGCCGGGCCTTCGGGTCCTCCCGGACGTCCACCTGGATCACCCAGCCCGCCCCGGAGGTCATACCCTGGCGGGGCCGGCCGGGAGGGACCTGGCCAGGCTCGGCCACGTCGAAGACGAAGAGGCCGCCGGGGCGGAGGGCGGCGTAGACGCGGGCGAAGAGCGGCCGGAGAGGGGCGGCTCCCATAGTGAAGGCGGGAATGTCCGCGTCGGGGTCGAAAAGGTAGTTGACGCACTCGCCAAGGGCGGTTACCGCGGCGCAGCGGGGGAGCTCGACCTCGTGGAGAGAAGCCTCGCGAAGGGTCGCCTCGGGCGCTCGCCGGCGGGCGAGGGCGAGCATGCCGGGGGAAAGGTCAACCCCCAGCACGTCGTAGCCCTCGGCGAGGAGGAGCTCTGCCCAGATCCCGCTGCCGCAGCCGAGGTCGACCACCAGACCCTCCATCACGCCGTGGTGGCGGAGGGCCTTCAGGATCCCCGGAGCAGCGCCGCGGGCGAAGTCGCCGAAGCCGGCATCGTGGATGTAGGCAAGGTCGTCACTGTAGGCGTCCATATCGCCTACTTTAGCGGACCTCCTTACAGGCTGTGGAACGGGAGGCTCCTTTCGATGGTGGTCGCAGGACCTTCATTTTACAGCTTCGCCGTCGCCGCTCTCCTCTGGAGCTGCATCACGTAGCCGTCGGGATCCACCTCCACTCGCTGGGGCTCGAAGGCGCAGCGGATGTGCACCTCTTTCGCTTCCCCGGCTCCCAGCACCACGGTGGTGCGGGCGTCGCGATAGTTGGGATCGGCGGCGCCCTTGTCGTCGAAGCGGTCGCCTCGCGTGGCGGCTACCTCGACGGGCATGCGGCCGGTGCCGGCGTTCTCGAGCTTCACGGTGACCTCCCACTCCCCCGCTCCCAGGGGGCGCTTGCGGAGATCGTCCAGGTGGTACTCCGGGATCACCTTGTCGAAGAACCACTGGTGGACGAATTCGTCGAAGGCCGGCTTGTCGGCGGCGTAGGGACGCAGGGCGGCCACGAAGTCCTCGATCACGGGGTGGTCCTGGCTCTGGTGCCAGGTGGTGATGAAGCTCCGGGCGCCGGCTAAGAAGCGGTCGCGCCCCATGTCGTGGAGCAGCATCCAGAGCACCCAGCCGCCCTTGTCGTAGACCACGGTCTCGTCGCCCGGGCGGCCATCGGTGCTCAGGGTCTGGGCCAGAGTCAGCTCCGTCGAGGGCTGGCGTCGCTCGCCGTAGTTGGCCTCCATCTGGCGGGCATAGCTCATGCGCGGTTCGAAGCCCCGCATCTGCTCCAGGAGCATGAGGGTCGAGAAGTTGGCAGCACCTTCGGCGAGGACGATGCCGCCCGGCCCCTCGCCCGGAGCGAGGATGTGTCCCCACCACTGATGGGCAGACTCGTGGGCGGCGATGGCGAAGGCCGCATCCACGGTGGGTGTGCGCTGCGAGAGGAAGCCCGCCCCCTCGGAGAAGAAGATGTTGGTGGCGTTGCCGCGGGCGTAGGTGGCCAGGGCCGGGAACTCGTTGAGCCGCAGCTCGCGCCAGGGATAGGGACCGAACCACTCAGCGTAGTAGCGGCGGGCGCCGTTCAGAGCGTCCAGCAGGCTCGGCACGTTCCAGGGATGGCCGGGATAGTAGAAGACGGCGGTGCCAGGGCCCCGCTTCACCGCCCAGCTCCGGCTGGCCGCGACGTTGAAGACCCGCACCGGGTAGTCACTCTCCCAGACCACGGTCCGCCGGCCGTCCTTCACGGTCTCAGCGGTGAGCACGCCGGTCGAGTTCACGGTGTACTCGGCCGGCGCCGTGATGCGGAGCTTCTGGGTGAAGGCCGAGCGGTCGATGCTGGAGTCGGTCACCCCTTCGTAGAAGCGCGGGGGATAGATGCGCGGCTCGTAGCGGTTCTTCTCGTCGACGCCGATGCGCTCGACGTAGCCGATCACCGGCACGAAATCGGGGTTGCGGCCGGTCAAGATCACGCCGGAGGGGAGGACGAACTCGCCCAGGGGGACTTCGCCGCCGTTCTTCGAGATCCCCGCCAGGATGGTCCCGCGGTAGTGGAATCCGAGCTTCAGTCCCTGCCCCGGCGCCAGGGGACGCGGCAGGCGGAAGACGTAGAGGCCCTCCCGGTCCTCAGGATTCCAGGGCCGGCCGTCCACGGTCCACGCGAGATCCCTCCAGGCTGAGCCGCCGCTCACGGCGAACCAATCGAGGTCCTTCTCCTTGCGGTTCTGGAGGTCGTAGGCGCCGGCGACGCGGAAGGCCCGGCCGGCCGGGTCGAGATCCACGTCCATATCCACATGAGATATGTAGGGTTGGGGCTGATTGAGCCAGGTGGCGTGGTTCCTCCGCCAGTACTCTTTGTGCTTCGCCTCCACGGCGCCGCCCTGGAACCCCTGGTTCACCTGGCCCCACAGCGTGAAGCCGAGAGCCAGGGGGATGACGATCAAACCCGCTGCGGTGAGCAGCGTGCGCCGGCGCTCGGCCGGGGCCAGCGCCGGCCGCATGCGGTCGCTCTCCCGCCGGGGGAAGAAGCGCACGGCCGCCCAGGCGAGGGGCAGGGCCGCGGCCAGGAAGAGCAGCCGGTTGAGGATGAGGGCCGTGCGATCGAGGCCGAACGCTCCCAGGTCGCTCCAGATCACGGGCGAGCCGTTGCCTCCGGCGCCGATCAACGGCCAGTTCCCCACCCAATTCAGATGGTTGCGGGTGAAGGCGAAGACCGTGAGGACCATGGCCGCGATGCCGATGCCGTAGGTGGCGAAGCGGTTGCGGGTGGCCACCAGCACGGCAGCCACGAAGGCGGTCCACACGATGAGCGTGGGCGGCAGGAGCAGCCCCCAGACGAGGAGGAAGGGGCGCAGGCTCATCGCCACTCCTCCCCCTTGGCGGGCGATGGCGATCCCGGCGACCAGCACCCCGGCAGCCACCGCCACCAGCGCCACCACGCCGAGCGCCAGCGCCTTGCCGATCACCAGCGAGCCGGTGGGCACCGGGGTCGAGTAGAACACCGGTCCCAGGCCCGTGGTCCGCTCCCGCTCCAGCGACTCGACGGTATAGAAGAGGAAGAGGAGGACGAAGCTCGTGGTGAGATACAGGAGAACGTTGACGGCGGTCGTGCCGGGGGTCAGCAGCAGGGGGTTGAACACATTGTCGTAGCTGCCGGTATAGAGGATGTAGAGGAACAGCAGGATCACCGCCACGAAGACGTAGATTCCCGGCTGCGACCGCAGCTCCGCCAGCTCGAACCGGGCCACGGTCAGCGTGCCCTGCCAGGAGCTCAAGGGGCGCACGGTGACGCCGGAGGTGATGGGCACCGGCCTCGCCATCCTCGCCATCGCGGCGGCCACCTTCGGAGCTGTCGCCTTCGTCGCCTTCAGGGATCGCGTGCGCCGCAGACGGCCTGCGAAGTTGCGCCGCGACAGGTCGACCAGCAGCAGGCCGAGGAGCACGAAGGCGACCCGGCTCAGCAGGAACGGCGCGTCGAAGCTCACCGGGCGGGTGTTGTAGAAGGCGAGCCCGCGGTCCACGAACAGCCAGCTCTCTTTGAGCCAGCGGAAGCCCGAGGGATCCACGAGGCGCAGCACCGCCGAGACCGACGGCTCCAGGGTCGGCGGGAACCAGCGCCAGAAAAAGTTGCTGAAGAAAAGGAACAGGAAGATGGGCAGCAGGAAGACGACGATCAGCCGGCCCGTGAAACGCCCGATGGCGAAGGCCGCCCCGGCCGTGAGCACCACCGCCGGCACCAGGAAGACGAGCATCGGCCGCAGGTAGCTGACCAGGTGGAACGGTCCGTAGGCCTCGGGATGGGCCGGGTCCGGCAGGAGGTGGCTGAAGATCCCGGCGCTGACCGGCAGCACGGCGACGGCGGCGAGGGACGAGAGGAGGGCGGCGAGGAACTTCCCCCAGACGTATTCGCCCGGCCGCAGCGGCGTCGAATGCAGCAGGGGGCCCACCCCCACCTCCTCGTCGCGCACCAGGGGCATGCCCGCTCCCACCGCCACGAAAAAGGAGAGGATGAAGAAGCCGATGAGGGCGAAGACGTAGGTGAGCTGGAACTCAGAGTCCACCCAGGCCTTGGCGCCGCCCAGCGAGGTGTCGATCGAGCGGTAGAGCCACTCGCTGCGCGAGATCCACCAGCCGTTCAAGGTCATGAAGGAGGCCCAGAGGAGGAACAGGGGGCGCCGCAGGCTCTCCTTGAGATCGAGGCCGGCCACCAGCGCCAGCCGGCGGAAGCTGAAGCCCTCCTCCGAAGCGGCGGCGCGGCGGGCGTGGATGGTGGACGACAGCGAGTGGTCCATGGCGACTCCTCCCATCAACGACTACGGTCGTCGGAGGGGCGGAGTTTCAGGCCGGCCCCATCAGCACACCCGGATCGCCACCAGCGTGACGTCGTCCCGGGGCGGCTGGCCGGCGGACCAGGCGTCGGCGGCAGCGGTGAGGCCGGCGATGACGTCCGTGGGCGATTGGCCGCCCAGCTCCGCGAAGAGGGAGCGGACCCGCGGGTAGCCGAGGGGCTCGCCTTCGGGATCGGCGAGCTCGGGGAGGCCGTCCGTCATCAGGAGGAGCACGTCCCCCGCCTCCACCTCCAGGCGGCGCTCCTCGTAGTCGAAGGCGAGGCCGCCCAGGAGCATGCCGGCGAGCGCCACCTCGTCGACCTTCGCGCTCGCCCTTCGATAGATGAGGAGCGGGGGCATGCCGGCCGAGGAGACGATCAGCTCCCTTCCCGAAAGGCGCGCCAGGCAGAGCCCCATGGCCATGCGATCCAGGGCCATACGCTTGACGGCCCGGGCCGCCTCGACAAGGAACTGCCGCGGCGCCGAAGCTCCGGCGTCGGCCGAGAAAAGGCTCTTCACAGCCGTGACCATGGTGCCGGCGCGGGCCCCGTGGCCGGTCGCGTCGCCCACGGCAGCGGTCAGGGCGCCGGCGTCCGAGAGCACGAAGTCGTAGTAGTCGCCTCCCACCTCCGTGGCCGTACGCATGGACACCGCGATCTCGAAGCCGGGATGCTCGGGCAGAGTGCGGGGGAGGAGGGAGAGCTGGAAGCGCCGGGCCTCTTCCAATTCGTGGCTCTTGCGCTCGTAGTCCTTCTGGAGCAGGGCCTGCTCGATCTCCCCGGCCTTGCGCAGCCGCTCCTCCTCGAGCAGCCGCTCCTGGTGCTCCTTCAGGTCCGCAGCCATGCGGTTGAAGGCCAGGGCCAGCTTGCCGAATTCGTTTTTCGAGCGCACGGGCACCCGGGTGTCGAGGTCGCCGTGGGCGATCCTGTCCGCGCCCGCGGTGACGAGATGCAGGTTGCGGGTCATGCGGGTGGAGAGGGGGAGGATGCCGAAGAGCGCGAGGGCAGTGAGGCCCAGGCCGTAGCCCAGGTTCCGCGCCGCGGCCTGCCGCACCTCCTCCAGGGGCACGGGCCGGGCGATGCCGAAGACGAGCCCAGTGTCCGGATCCTTGGAGGACGCCACCACCCAGTCGCCGAGGATCCAGCGCGCCGAGCCGGTGTTCTGATGCACAGCCCGCAGCAGTGGAGGCAGCTCCTCGATCCGCCGGCGATCCTCGTCGTTGACCGTGTGCAGCTCGCCCTCGTTGTCCACGGCGAAGGCGATCTCTCCCTCGCCGCCGCCCGTACGCGCTAGGACGCGACGCAGGACCGCGTCGCTTTTCACCTGCGCCTTGAGCTTGCCCACCACCTCGCCGCGCTCGACGACCGGCACCTCGAAGTCCCGGCCGAGCGCCAGCCGGCTGACCTTCTCCTGCCGCTTCAAGACCTCGAGATGCCGGCGTTGGACCTCCAGCGCCTTGCCAATGGCGGCTGCCGCCCGCGGGTCCATCCCCGGCGCGGCCGCCATCTCCTTCTGCATTTCCTGCTGAACATCGCGCAGCACCGCGGTCACGTCGATGACCATGGGAGTCTCAGAACCGGGCAACCTCGGCGCCGCGGCGGGCGGAGGGCCCGGGGGCTCCGGGGCAGCAGGAGGCACTACAGGAGCCGGCGGCGCCTCCCCGGCCGCGGTCGGCCTGGGAGGGACGGGCACGAACTCCAGGGCATCGACCAAGGGCGCGGCCTTGCCGAAGCCCATCATCATGCGGCCGAGCATGGGATCGGCCTTCCCCTCCCGTGCCGCCCGCACCACGACCTGGAGGGGGACGTCCCCCATCCTCTCGACCCCGTGGACCAGCTCGCTCTTGATGGCGGCCATCCGCCCATCCATCTCCCGCGTCAGCGCTCCGGCCTCGGCCGCCGCCGCCCGCTTCACGGCGCGCAACGACGAGTAATAGGAGTAGAGGACGATCCCCGCCAGCGGCACCACCGCGAGCAGCAGGAAGGCGAGAATGAGCTGGGTGCGGATCTTCATTCTTAAAGATACGGATGATGGGGCGGGAGGTTCTGGCCGAGTTTGAGCGCAAGATCCGGATGGAGCCCATCTCCTCCCCAAGGCTATCTTGCCTTGGATGACATTGCCAAAACAGCGAGGAGGATTGATGATGAGAGCTGCTGTGGCTGAACCGATCCCGACCCCCGATCCCGAGACCGCCTGGACGGCGGTGCTGGAGCGCGATGCCCGTTTCGACGGCCAGTTCGTCTACGCCGTCGACTCCACCCACATCTATTGCCGGCCCACCTGCCCGTCGCGCAGGCCGCGGCGGACCCACGTGCGCTTCTTCGGTGGTCCCGAGGAGGCGGAGGCCGCCGGCTACCGGGCGTGCCAGCGGTGCCGGCCCCGTCAAGGAGAAGAGTCCTCGCAGGCCGCGGCCGTGCGCCGGGCGTGCGAGTACCTGGAAGCCAACCTGGAGGAATCCCCCACGCTTTCCGACGTGGCTGAAGCCGTGGAGATGAGCCCCTGGCATCTCCACCGGACGTTCAAGGCCGTGCTGGGGATGTCCCCCCGGCAGTACGCGGCCCGGCTCAAGGCCGAGCGTTTCCGGGGCGAGGTGCGGCGGGGCGAGTCAGTGGCGGGAGCCACCTACGGCGCCGGCTACGGCTCGAGCTCCCGGCTCTACGAGACGGCGGACGCGAGCCTGGGGATGACGCCCGGCGTCTATCGCCGGGGAGGCCAGGGGATGAGCATCCGCTACACCACCGCCCCCTCCCCTTTCGGCCGGCTGCTGGTGGCGGCCACGGAGCGGGGGATCTGTGCCGTGAATCTTGGCGATGAGGGCGACGAGGACGCCGGTCTGGAGGCCGGGCTGCGGCGGGAGTATCCGAACGCGGAGATCGAGCGCGACGACGCGGCCCTCCAGAAGTGGCTGGCAGCCGTGCAGCCTATTCTGGACGGCCGGTCCGGTGCAGCCCGGGACCTCCCCCTCGATCTCCAGGCCACGGCCTTCCAGTGGCAGGTCTGGCGCGCGCTCCAGGAGATCCCGCGGGGCGAGACCCGCACCTACGGGCAGGTCGCCGCGGCCCTCGGCCGGCCCGGAGCGGCGCGAGCCGTGGCCCAGGCCTGTGCCACCAACCGGGTGGCTGTGGTAGTTCCCTGCCACCGCGTGGTCAGGGGAGACGGCGAGCCGGGGGGATACCGCTGGGGCGAGGAGCGCAAGCAGCGGATTCTGGGGAGCGAGGCTGGGGGGTAGGGCCTTCAGCCCGGCAACACCGGCAGCACCATGGTGGCTCCATTCCCGGGATGAGCCACCGTGGCCACCTCAATGCCGAAGGTCTGGCGAATCAGCCCGGCGGTGAGCACTTCCCTCGTAGGGCCCTGAGCCAGGGTGCGGCCACTGCTCAACAACACGGCCCGGTCCGCGAAGAGGGAAGCGAGGTTCAAGTCGTGCAGGCTGAGCACCACGGCGACCTCGCAGTCCCGGGTGAGCCGGCGCAGGAGGTCGAAGAGCTCGATCTGGTGCCGCAGGTCGAGGTGGGCGCCCGGCTCGTCGAGGAGCAGGATGCCGGCGTTCTGGGCGAGGGCACGGGCGAGAAGGGCACGCCGGCGCTCGCCGCCCGAGAGGGTGTCGAGGTCGCGATCCCCAAAACCCTCCAGCTCGACCTGGCGCAGGGCGTTGTGCAGGGCCTCGCGGTCCTCGCGCGAGTAGGGCCGCAGCCAGCCGCGGTACGGGGCGCGGCCCAGGAGGACCATCTGCTCGACGGTCATGGGCCAGGCCGTGGTTTCGAGCTGGGGGGTGAACGAGAGGTGGCGGACGAGCTCGCGGCGCGGCAGATGCCAGACGTCGCGGCCGTCTAAGGTCACTGTGCCGTGGTCCGGCCGCAGAAGCCGGGCAAGGGCGCGGAGAGCCGTGCTCTTGCCCGCGCCGTTGGGTCCCAGGATGGCCGTCAGGGTGCCGGGCTCGGCGGCGAGATCGAAACCCTGGAGCACGGTGCGCGATCCATAGGAGCAGGCGACACCCTGCGCCGCGAGCGCCGGCATCAGCGCGGCTCCCCCGCCCTTGAGCTGCGGCGTAGCAGGAAGAGAAAGAACGGCCCCCCCACCAGAGAGGTGACGATACTGACCGGGATCTCCTGGGGCCGGGCGAGGGTGCGAGCGGCATCGTCGGCGAGCAGCAGGAGGAGACCGCCGAGGAGGCAGCTCACGGGGAGCACACGGGCGTTGCGCCCTCCCACCAGCAGACGGGCCGCGTGGGGGGCCACCAGGCCCACAAAGCCGATGATCCCGGCCACGGCCACGGCAGCGGCGGTCGTGAGGCTGGCGGCGAGGACGATGGCGAGCCGGAAACGGGCCACGGGGAGGCCCAGGCTCTCAGCCGTCTCGTCCCCGAGCCCCAGGGCGTCGAGCGGCCTTGAAAGGAGCCAGATGGCGAGGACGCCGGCGGCGATCGTCGGCCCGCCCCAGGCGATCTCCCGCCACGAGGTGGTGGCGAGCCCCCCCAGCAGCCAGTTGAACAGCACGTTGAGGCTCTGGTCGTTGAGGATCATGAGCAGCGACACCAGCGAGCCCACGATGGTGCTCACCGCGGCTCCAGCCAGCAACAGAATGAGGGGGGATGAGCGCCCCCCGGCCGCGCTGCCCAGGAGATAGACGAGGCCGACCGCGGCCAGCGAGCCGCAGAAGGCGGCGAGGGGCAGGACGGCGGGGCCCCAGGCGCTCGCGTGCAGCAGGATCGCCATCGTGGCCCCCAGGGCGGCGCCGCTGGAGGCGCCGATCACGAAGGGGTCGGCCAGCGGGTTGAGGAACAGCCCCTGGTAGGCAGTCCCGGCGCTCGCCAGCGCCGCGCCCACCAGCAGGGCGAGGACTATGCGGGGCAGCCGCAGCTCCAGCAGGATCGTGCGCTCCAGCGATGGCTCGGCGGAGGTCAGCAGCTCCAGCGTCCGTGGGACGGAGATGGCGGCGCTCCCCATCATCAGGCTGCCGATCGCGGCCAGCACCAGGGCCGCGGCGAGGGCGATCACGAGAAAGGCGAAGCCTCGGCCGTTCAATGGGAGGACGCCTTGGGGGTTCCCGGGGCCGGGATGAGATCCGGATGGAAGGCATGGGCGAGCAGCTCCAGAGCGTCGGCGACCCGCGGTCCGGGACGGGAGATGAGATTGCCGTCGAGCACCAGGATGCGGCCGTTGCGGATCGCCGGCAGGCTGGCGAGCCCCGGCTGGCGGGCGAGGGTGCGGGCGTCGACCACCGAGGCGTGGTGATCCGGCGCCACGATCAGCTCCGGCCGGCGCTCCACCACCGCCTCCGGGCTCACCTGCGGATAATGGCTGGTGACGTCGGCAAAGACGTTCACGCCGCCCGCCATCTCGATCAGACGGCCGATGAGGGTGTCGCGGCTCGCCGTCATCAGCGGCCGGTCCCACACTTCATAGAAGACCCGTGGACGGGCTTTGGGCGGCAGGGTCGCGACCGCCCGGCGCACCCGCTCGACGCGGCGGGAGAGATCGGCGGAAAGCTTTTTCGCCGCCTCTTCCCGCGCCAGCAGCGATCCGAGCCGGGCGAGGGAGGTGAAGACATCGTCGAAGGTCTCGGAATGGACGATCTCCACCCGCAGACCCAGGTGGCGAAAGGTGTCGAGCGACCGCTGCTGGCCGTCGCCGATGGCCAACACTATGTCGGGCTTCAGGGCCATCACGCGTTCGAGGTCGAGCGTGCCGTCCACCCCCCCTCCCACCTTCGCCACCCGTTGCGCCGCGGGCGGATAGTTGCAATAGGTCGTCACTCCCACTAGGCGGTCGCCAGCGCCGAGGGCGAACACCTCCTCGGTGAGGGAAGGCGCGAGGGAGACGACCCGACGCGGAACCGCCGCGGCGTCCGCCTGGCCACACACGAACAGCGCGATCGCGAGCAGCAGGAGGGCGCGGGCGCCGCCGGGGATCCGCGTCATCAAGATTCTCCGATCCTAGTGATAGCTCAGTCGCACGCCCAGCAGCGCCGAGAAGCCGGCCGAGGTGTAGCCGGTGATCTCCTCGTAGCGCTGGTCGAGCAGGTTGCCGATCATCAGATAGGGTTGGAGCCAGGGCCGCAGGCTGTACTCGATCCGCAGGTCCACCTGGGTGTAGGCGTCCATGCGGGTGCCGTCCGAGTCGATCCGGTCCTCCACGTCCACCACCGAGGCGGTGCCGCGCAGCTTCTCGCTGGCATCCCAGGTGGCGAGCAGCGAGTACCGGTTGCGGGGCCGGCGCGCCAGGGGATCGCCCGTCGAGCGGTCCTCGGTCTCGTCATAGGTGTAGGAAGCCTCCAGGGCGAGATCGCGGCGGGGCTGGAGAGAGAGGGTCGCCTCGATCCCCTCCGACGACGCCCGCTGGATGTTGCCGAAGGTGAAGGTGTTGAGGTCGAAGGTGATCAGTTCGTTGAAGCGGTTGGAGAACCAGGTGATTCCTGCCGCCGCAATCCCGTTGCCGAAGCGGCGCTCCACGCCGAGATCCCAGCCGCGGCTGGTCTCCGGCTTTAGGGCGGTGTTCCCGAGGAAGGGGAAGAACAGCTCGTCGAAGCTCGGGCCGCGGAAGCCGGTGCCGTAGCTGCCATGCACCTTCCAGGCGGCATTGGGACCCGCCAGCCAGCTTCCCGTCGTGCGCCAGGTGGTCTCGTTGCCGAAGCGCGAGTAGCGGTCGTAGCGCACCCCGGCGGTCAGGAACAGGCGGCTGCGCCACGCCCAGTTTTCCTGGAGATAGGCGGAGTCGACGTCGAGCGACTGATCGTAGGAGCCTTCGTTCCTCCCCTCCCGGCGTTCGGAGGCGAGCCCTGCCACCAGCGTGTTGCCGGTGCCGAGCTTGATCTCGGACTGGAGCTTGGCGGCCCGCAGACGGGTGCTGAAATCGTAGTTGTTGAAGATCGTGTCCGGGTCCTTGCCCTGGGTCGCGTCCTTGGCGGAGCTGACGGTGAGATCGAGATTCCACCACGAGGCGAGGGGCTTCGCGACGTGCAGCGAGCCCACCGAGACCTGGCGCTCCTGGGTGGCGTTGGGATCGTCCGTGGGACCGACGCCGAAGGTGAAACCGTCGAGCGCGGCATTGGCTTCGAAGCGGCGGAAGGTCACGTCGGCACGGCCGTCGCCCAGGAAGCGGAAGCCCACGCGGGCCGCGCCGCTGCGGTCGGTGTAGGGGTCCTTCTCCACGTTGCCGCGCTGGTCGCTGGCCACGGAGAGGCCGCCGGTGCGCTGGTCAGCCAGGGCCACGCTGTAATCCCAGCCCCCGCTGTCGCCGCCGCCGTCGGCCGAGGCCCGCAGATCGTGGGAATCGTAGCTGCCGGCGCGGCCGTCCACCTCGGCGTGGAAGCCAGAACGGCCCTGGAGAGTGGTGATGCTGATCACGCCGCCGATGGCCTCGGAGCCGTAGAGGGTGCTCTGAGGACCGCGCAGGATCTCGATGCGCTCGACGCCGTCGGCGCGCAGACCCGAGAAGTCGAAGGCGGAGGAGGTGCCCTCCACCCGCACGCCGTCGATGAGCACCAGGGTGTGGTTGGAGTTGGCGCCGCGCAGGAAGACGCCGCCCACGGTGCCGGCGCCGCCGCCCTGGCTCACCTCCAGGCCCGGGACGGTGCGCAGCAGGTCGAGCACCGAGGTGGCGCCGCGGCGTTCGATCTCGTCGCGGCCGATCACCGTGACGGAGCTCCCCACCTCGTCGGCCGGCGATTCCACGAGGTTGGCGGTGACCACCATCTCCTCCTGGAAGGTCGGAGGCTGCGGCGGGGATGTCTGGGCGGTGAGGACTGATGGCAGGAAAATCAAGATCAGGACGACCGGGACAGCGGAGCGGCAACGGAAGCAGGACATCGGTGTCTCCTCTCCCCCCGCGGGGATGAAGACTCTGAGCATCCGGAACAGGTCTCCTGGCTTCCGATCGTCCTACTCACCGCACCTTCCCGCCGGCTCCCCGGCAGTGGCTCTCGCGGCTTTCGTCCCGGTTACAGTCGCGGGGCGGCGGGAGCTTCTCACTCCCTTCCCTTGATCCGGTGCAACAAAGCTTGCGGCACCTCCCTCGGCGCCACCCTGCTCGGGCCGGACTCACCTGGGAGGCTCCGGAAGTGTCTCAGCGGGATGGGAGGATGTCAAGGAAGGGCCGAAACTCCGTCATCTCCACCGCTGCGTAAAGCCGACTCAAGACAGACGGTCGCCGCTCCGCCGAGGCCCTCATCACCCCGGCCCTCTTCTCCCAGCCTCCCCCCCGGTCCGCCGGGAGAAGAGGGAGATCAGGAGCGCTTGACCATAGGTAACTCAGAGGTTACCGTATCGTCTGTGGACAGTTCCGGACATATCGTCATGACGCCGGCCGAAACTCGCAGAGGCCCTGAAAGAGGCTGAGCGCAGCGTCGAGTATTGGCGCGACATCGCGGTCACGGACTTCACTCGCGACCTTCACGCCAGAATGCAAGAGCTGGGGATCTCACAAGGTGAGCTTGCCCGCCGCATGGGGACCTCCCGCCCCTACGTCACCAAGCTTCTCGACGGGAGCAACTTCACTTTGCAGACGATGGTCAAGCTCGCCATGGCGCTCGACGCCGTGGTCCGTATCCGTCTGGAAGGCAGAGAGGAAAGGGAGGCCGAGAGGCAGGCCGGCTCGGCTGTGACAAGCGGCGCGGCTGTGATCATCGACTTGGCGGAGCATCGCATCAACGGCGCAGAGGTTTCGGAGCCATCACCGGTGAGGGAGAGGCGGAGAAAGCACGGTTAGGGCAATGAGAGCCCCCTTGACCCCGCCGTCCGCCCTCCGCCATACTCGCTCCGCCATGCTGGCGAGCATCATCACTTCGACGACCACCACGACGACGACTATCGCCACGCGCGAGGTGCGGCCGGCCTAGGCACTCCAGAATCCCGGAAATCCGAAAGCCCCGCACCTTCCAGGGAGCGGGGCTTTTTCATTTTGCAGACGACGATTTGGAGGATGGGCGATGCGGGTTCTCAAGTTCGGTGGCACCTCGGTGGGTAACGCGGAGCGGATGCGCGGCGTGGCGGAGATCGTCCTCCGTCAAGCGCGGGAAAGCCCGCTTCTGGTGGTGGCCTCGGCCGTGGGCGGCGTTACCGACGGTCTGCTGCGGGGCGCCGAGGAGGCGGCGGCCGGCGGCTCGGTGGTGCCGGCCCTGGCCCGCTTCCACTCGCTCCACCGGGAGGTCCTCGCCGGTCTCAAGAGCGAGATGGGAACGGAACGGGCCGCCGAGGCCGAGGCCGATCTCAGCGCTCTCGAACGGGAGATGGAGAACCTGTTGCGCGGCTTCGCCCTGCTGCTGGAGCGCCCCACGGGAGCCATGGCCGTCCTCTCCTCCCTGGGTGAGCGCGCCGCTTGCGCCCTGCTCTTCCGGCTGCTGATCGCCCGCGAGCCCGGCACGCGCCTGTTCGATCCCAAGACCCTGATCCGCACCACCGGCTCGCCCCTCTCGGCCTCGCCCGACTGGGAGGCCACCCGCCGCGCCTTCGCGTCCCTGCGGGAACCTCCTCCGCCCATCTCCCTGCTGCCGGGCTTCTACGGTGCCGATGCCTCCGGCCGGATCAACCTGCTGGGCCGGGGAGGCTCGGACTACTCCGCTGCCATCGCCGCCTGGGCCGTGGACGCGGAGCTGCTGGAGATCTGGACCGACGTGGACGGCATCTTCACCGCCGACCCGCGGCTGGTCCGCCAGGCCGCCGTGCTCCCCGAGGTGAGCTATGAGGAGGCCATGGAGCTCTCCTTCTTCGGCGCCAAGGTGCTCCATCCCAAGACCATTCAGCCGGCGCGCGAGAAGGGGATCCCGGTGCGGGTGCGCAACAGCTTCGCCCCGGATCATCCCGGCAGCCTCGTTCATGGCGAAGCCGAGCCGGCAGACACCGGGGCCCGGGGGATCACCTACCTGCCCGGAGTCGCCCTGGTGGACGTGACGGGCTCGGGGATGGCAGGCGTGCCGGGCGTGGCGGCCCGCGTCTTCCAGGCCATGGCCGGGGCGGGGATCTCCGTCATCCTCATCACTCAGGGCTCGAGCGAGATGGCCATCTCCTTCGCCGTGGCCGAGGCGGACGGCCCGCGGGCCCTGGAAGCTCTGGGCGGGGCCTTCGCGGCCGAGCTGGCAGCAGGGCTGCTCGAGCCCGTGCAGCTCCGGCCTGGCGGCGCCGTCCTCTCCCTGGTGGGCGACGGCATGCGTCACCGCCTGGGGGTGGCGGGCGCCTTCTTCGGCGCCCTCGCGGCCGTGGGCGTGAGCGTCGTCGCCATTGCTCAAGGGTCGAGCGAGCGCAACATCTCGGCCGTGGTGGCGGGAGCCGATGCGCCGCGGGCCGTGCGCCATCTCCACGCCCAGCTCTTCGAGCGCCGCAGCGAGCTGCAGCTCGTGGTCTGGGGAGTGGGCAACGTGGGCGCGAAGCTGCTGCGGAAGATCGCCGAGCACCAGGGTCGCGAGGAGAGGCGGGTGGATCTGCGGCTCTGTGCCGTGGCCAATTCGAAACGCTGCGCCTTCGATGCCGAGGGCCTGGACCCCGCGGCCTGGGCTCCCCGCCTCGCGGATTCCGATCCAAACGCCCTCCCTTCCTCTCTCGATTCCCTGCTCGCGGAGCTCGCCCGCGCCCGGCTGGTCAATCCCGTGTTCGTGGACTGCACCTCGGATGGCGGCGTGGCTGCGGCCTACGGACGCCTCTTTGCCGCGGGCCTGCACGTGGTGACGGTGAACAAGAAGGCCAACAGCGCCCCGTACGCGGACTACCAGCGTCTCCACGAGACGAGCGCGCGCTTGAAGCGCCGGTTCTTCTACGAGACCAACGTCGGGGCCGGCCTGCCGGTGATCGGCACCCTGCGCAGCCTGCTCGAAGGCGGCGACCGGGTGCTGCGCCTGGAGGCCGTGCTCTCGGGCTCCCTCTCGTTCCTGCTCGGCTCCCTGGAGGAAGGGATGCCCTTCTCCCAGGCCGTGCGCCTGGCCCGCGACCGCGGCTTCACCGAGCCCGATCCCCGCGACGACCTCTCGGGATTGGACGTGGCCCGCAAGCTCCTCATCCTCGCCCGCGAGCTGGGAGCCGGCATCGACCTCGCGGACGTCCAGATCCTCGGCGTCCTCCCGCCGGACTACGATGCTTCCGGCGAGGTGGACGATTTCCTGACCGGCTTGCCGCGCCTCGATCCTCTCTTCGCCGAGCGACGCTCCGCCCTGGCTACCGAAGGGAGAGTGCTGCGCCATGCCGCCGTGATCGAAGCTGCGGAGGGTGGCTATCGCTGCCGGGTGGGCCTCGAAGAGGTGGGACGGGACCATCCGCTCTTCGCCGTGCGCGGCGGCGAGAACGCCTTCTCTTTCCTCACCGAGCACTACCAGCCCACGCCGCTGGTGGTCCGCGGCTATGGAGCGGGCGGCGAGGTCACGGCTGCCGGCGCCCTGGCGGACGTGCTCAAGATCGTGATCTGAAACGGGAGGGGAGAGACGACCATGTCCATCCGAGCCTACGCACCCGCGAGCATCGGCAACTTCGCGGCCGGTTTCGACCTCATGGGCGCCGCCCTCGCCCCCCTCGACGGCAGTCTGTGGGGGGACGTGGTGACGGCCGGGATCGCGGACTCAACCGGCCTCACCGTCTCCGGCCCCCGTGCCGCGGACATGCCCGCGGACCCGTGGCAGAACCTGGTGCTGCGCGCCTACGCCCTGTTTCGCGAGGCCTTGCGGGTGAAGGGGCGGGACTGTCCCAATCTCTCTTTCCAGCTCGAGAAGAACCTCCCCCGCTGCAGCGGTCTGGGCTCCTCCGCCAGCTCGGTGGCCGCCACTCTCGCCGCCTGCCAGGCGCTCTTGGGCGAGCCTCTCACCCGCTCCGAGCTGTTCGCGGTGGCGGGCCGCGCCGAGGCCCTGGTCTCGGGCTCGGCTCACCTGGACAACGTCGTCCCCGCGCTCGCCGGCGGCCTCCAGCTCCTGGTGCCCAGTCCGAACGGCGCGCCCGAGGCCCGGGCCCTCCCCTGGCCCGACGACCTGTTGATCGTGGTGGCTTCGCCGGTCTTCGAGCTGGCCACGGAGCGCAGCCGCCGGGCCCTCCCTCGTGAGTTTCCCCTCGCCGACACCCTGGCCTTCGCCCAGAACCTCGGGGGATTCGTCCACGCTTTGGAGACGGGAGATCGCAACCTCCTCCGCCGCTGCCTGCGGGACGTCCTGGCCGAGCCCTATCGCGCTCCCCTGGTGCCGGGCTTCCGCGCCGCCCAGGCCGGAGCCATCGCGGCTGGAGCCTGGGGTTGCACGCTCTCGGGCGCGGGACCGGCGATCTTCGCCGTGGCCGAGAGCCCCGAGAAGGCCACGGAGGTGGCGGACGCCCTCCGCCACGCCCTGGAGGAGGCCGGGCTCTCCACCACCACGCACCTCTGCCGCCTCGACTCTCGCGGCTCCCGCGTTTTATCGGAAGGACCGCTGTCATGAGACTGGTGAGCACTCGCGATCCGCAGATCACGACGAATTTCCGGCAGGCCGTGCTGGCAGGGATCGCGCCGGGTGGCGGCCTGTGGATGCCCGATCCCCTTCCTGCCTTCGACGACTGGCCGGAGCTTCTGGACCTTTCCTGGAGCGAGCGCTGCGAGGTGATCCTCGACCGGCTGCTGGCGGACGAGCTCGGGAGTGAGGCCGTGGCGAAGGCCGCGCGGGAGGCCCTGGACTTCCCCGTCCCCCTGGTGCCCGTACGGCCCGGCGTCTTCGCCCTGGAGCTGTTCCACGGCCCCACCCTGGCCTTCAAGGACTTCGGAGCCCGCTTCTTCGCCGCCGTGCTCGACCTGGTGCATGAGCCGGGCCGGCCGGTGACCATCCTCACCGCCACCAGCGGCGATACGGGAGCCGCCGTGGCAAGGGCCTTCTGGCACCGGCCTGGAGTGCGGGCCGTGGTGCTCTACCCCAAGGGAAGGGTCTCGGCCCTTCAGGAGCTCCAGTTCGCCACTCTGGGGGAGAACATCACCTCCCTGGCGGTCGATGGCGCCTTCGACGACTGCCAGTCCCTGGTGAAGGCCGCCTTCGCGGACGCGGACTTGACCGCCCGCCACGGCCTGACCTCCGCGAATTCGATCAACGTCGCGCGCCTGCTGCCGCAGACCCTCTACTACGTCGAAGCCGTGGCCGCCCTGCGCCGGGTGGGGATCGCCCTGCCCGTAATCGCCGTGCCCAGCGGCAACTTCGGCAACCTCTGCGCCGGCCTCCTAGTGCAGGCCCTGGGTCTCCCCGTCCGCACCTTCATCGCCGCCACCAACGCCAACACCACCGTGCCGGATTATCTGGAGACAGGGGATTACCGCCCCCGGCCCTCGGTCGCGACCCTCTCGAACGCCATGGACGTGGGAGCCCCCAACAACTGGGAGCGCATCGAAACCCTTTTCGGAAGGGATCTGGACACCCTGCGTCGCGTCCTGCGTTGGGGCGCGAAGAGCGACGAGGAGACCGAGAGGTCCATCCGTGATCTGAGGGCCCTCGGCTACCTCGCCGATCCCCATGCCGCCGTGGCCTGGGGAGTCCTCGCCGATCGCCTCGGCCCGGGAGAGACCGGCGTCTTCCTGGGCACCGCCCACCCCGCCAAATTCCTCCCCGTCTACGAAAGGATGGGAATCGAGGTGCAGATCCCCCCCGCGCTCTCCGATCTCCTGGGAAGGCCGCTGCTGGCACGGGAGATTACGAACGAATTTGAGGCGTTGCGGGAGGTGCTGGAAGAACGATAAAGCCCAACGAAGTCTCCGAAGGGGCAACACCGTCCCGAGCCGGCAATATCCAACGCGGGCACACGAACGCCGCTCTTTCCTTCCCATCAATCCCCAGAAAGACAGAAAAGCAAGTCGGCGTGCCCCCCGCAAGGTATCGCCGGATCGAACCGGTCTTGCCCCTCCGGAGACGTCCCGCGGTCCCCGTGGCGACCGAATGGATATCGTTACGGCCTGGGACGTCTCCTACGCCCTTCGTTCGAATCCCCTCTCCGGAATGGTAGGCTATATCGCCATGTCCGACGACCTGCGATTCCGGAACCGGTACCGGATTCCTTCCGCGCGGCTCGCGAGTTGGGATTACCGGTGGGCCGGTGTGTACAACGTGACGATCTGCACGTGGGGACGGGTGTGCTGGTTTGGAGAGATTGTAGAGGGTCAGATGTCCCTCTCGCCGCCGGGCAAGGTCGTCGCGGAGGAGTGGAGGAAGATCCCGGGGATCGATGTGCGCGTTAGCTTGGATGAATGGATCGTCATGCCCGATCACGTGCACGGAATCCTCATCTTCCAGGGCAGACCGCAGCAGCCGCAGAGATGCGAAGGAGTCAACCGTTTGCTCGCCCAATCCCTCGGGGTCGTGATCGGCCAGTTCAAATTGAACGCGACCAAAAGGATCAGAAGGGATCTTAAGCAGCCCAAATTCGAATGGCAGACGAGGTTCTGGGACACCATCCTGCGCGATCCCGCAGATCTCGATCGCGCCCGCGCCTACATCCGAGAAAACCCCGCCCGCTGGAACGCCCAACGAAGGCGGTAGAGACGTCCCAGGTCGTAAACGATACCCTTTCAAATGTCACGGGGACCGCGGGACGTCTCCGAAGGGGCAACGCCGCCTTGAGCCGGCAATATCCAACGCGGGCACACGAACGCCTCTCTTTCCTTCCGATCAATCCCCAGAAAGATAGAAAGGCAGGTTGGCTTGCCCCCGCAGAGTATAGACGGATCGAACCGGTCTTGCCCCTCCGGCCGTCGAAGCGCTTCAGGCTCCAGCCGGCGAAGAGCTCGTTGCCGGTGAGGCTCAGCTCTTCCAGGGTGCGGATGGCCACCTCTTCGCCCAGGTGGAGGCCCGCGAGGGCGTCCGTGCGCCAGTGCATGCCTGCGAAGTCGCGGCCCAGGCTGATGTTCGAGGCGAGCTTGTCGAGCTCCTCCTCCCACGGTCAGGTCCGCTCCCTTCCAGGGATTGAGGGAGAGGCCGTCCGGGCTCGCCTGCACGGGCTCGGGGAGGACGTGCGATTCGTCGAGGCAGGCCTTGAGCACGGTCGTACAGGCGCCGGCGATCGCCGCATGGCCGGCCGGGTAGGAGGGGTGCGTGGGGCAGCCCTCGGGATAGGCCTGCGGCAGCAGGACCGTCTTGTAACGCTCGCGCACGGCTGCCAGCGCCGCTGAGTCGAGCAATCCCTCGGGCAGGCGATGCTTCGCCCGGCCGCTCGCGTGCGCCTCGATCCTCCCACCGTATTCCTCCGGGCGGAGACGCCGGTGGACGGCCCACTTCTCGTACCAGCACGCCTTGAGCGCTGCCTGCGAGACCACGGCCAGGAGATAGAAGAGGAACGGCTGACCGAAAGTGGTGAACGCCCCCTGGGTGCGCGAGTGCTTGTAGGGATTGCCGCCGTCGGGCTGCGTGCCCGCCTTGAGAGCGATGAGGCAGGCGCTGAGGAAGGATTGATAGGTGAAATCCCGGTGCACGTATTCCCCGAGGTCCCGGCCGTTGCGGATGAAGCGCGGCGCTTCGTCGAAGCGGTTGACGCCGGCAAGGGCGCCGTTCTGAATCGCCAGCCAGCCGTCGAAGTCGGTCATGTAGTCAACGTTGGGGACAGCCGTGCGGATCTTCTGCTCGATGCGGATGGGCAGGAAGGGGATGGGCTTCCACAGGAACTGCGAGACGTAGGGGCCGACGAGGTCCCCTGCGGCCGGGCCCCGGAACAGAGTGTCCGGCGTCACCCGGCCTTCCTGCCGCGGACCGGTGAAGGCTGGGTTCGCCGAGAGCTCCGCCGCCGCCTTCTCCACTCCCGGGTGCGAGCCGTACTCGGTGAAGGGCACGTCGCGCAACAGGGCTTGCCAGTAGAGCTCCACGACCTCCCCCGCCTGCTCGGCGCTGCCGAAGCCGGGCGCCGGCGGGCACGGCACCTGCGAGCTGTCCGGGCCGATCAGCTCGAAAGCCCAAGCGGACTGCGGGTTCGCCAGCTTGACGAAACCGCCGAGCGGAATACGTTCAAAATCCTCATGCCTCTGGGAACGCAGAGCTCCGAGGTAGATGGCGTAGGCTTTGGCATCGACTTGGCCGCTGCGGTCGTGCGGCAGGGCTTTCGAGTAGCAGGCGACGCGGCCGGGGAGGGAGTCCTCTTCGCCGCTCGCGGGGTGGGCCGCGGGTCCACGATCGCGCTCGTGCCGCGCCGCCTTCACCCGGACGTCGAAGGCCTCGGTCAGCCGGTGATCGCCAGGAGAGGACGGCCGGGGCCTGGCGGAGGGCTTCGCCGCCAGGGCCGGTAAAGTCGGCGCCAGGGCCACGGCGCTCCCCAGCCCCAGGAGCCCGGAGAGCAGGCCACGGCGGGTCAGATCGTTCTCTTCCTTCACGGCTCTCCTCCTTCGAGAATCCAGTGGCGGACACTGCACGGGACTGCGCTTCAATGGCTTTACGAGTCTCGTACGTATTTTGGCTCAGCGCGATCGGATTCTCGCTCACAGCACCAGCAACGCCACGCCAGCCACCGCCACCAGAGAGCCCGCCACTCCGCCGAGCCCCACCCGCTCGCGGCCCAGCAGGACGACGAGGGGGATGAGCAGCACAGGGGTGAGGGCCATGAGGCTCGCGGCCACGCCTGCCACCGTGCGGTGGACAGCGTAGAGGGAGAGGGAGACGCCCAGGCAGGGGCCGAAAAAGGCGCCCACGGCCGCGAAGCTCAAGGCCCGGCCGTCCTTGAGCGCCGGCCGCACCCGGGGCCACCAGTGGAAGACGAGGAAGAGGACGAGGTAGCCCGCGATCCCCGCCAGCACCCGCACCTGGGTGGCGGCCACGGCGTCGTAGCTCCCCATCCCCCGCTTGCTCAGCACCAGGCCCCCAGCCTGGCCCAGGGCGCCGCCGAAGCCGAAGAGAATCCCCAGGAAGGCTCTTTTCCTTTCCCTGCTGTCCCTCCCGTCCCTGCTGTCCCTCGGGTCCTTTTTATCCATCACCGCCCAACCGATGCCGGCCACTGTCAGCGCCATGCCCAGGAGGTACCGCCCGGTGAGGGTCTCACCCAGCAGCAGCCAGCCGATGAGGGCGGTCAGCGGCGGCGCGAGCGACATCATCAGCATCGAGAGGCGAGGGCCGATGGCCACGAAGGCCCGGAACAGGCAGAAGTCGCCGAAGACGAAACCGATCAGCCCGGAGACGGCGAGCCAGGCCCAGGCGTGGGGCGTGGCGTCGAGGGGCAGGGGCAGGCCGCGCAGGGCCCAGGCGAGGAGAGAGAGGAAACCGAAGGCGAGGACGAGCCGGATCAGGTTCAGGACGAGCGGGCCGAGGCGCCGGGCCGCCACGTCGAAAGCCAGGGCGGAGAACGACCAGCAGGTGGCCGCGCCCAGGGCCGCCATCTGGCCGGCGAAGGCGGGGCTCACAGGGATTCCATGAACGCCAGCACCGCCGACACCGCCTCGGCGAGGTTCTTCTTCTCCGTCCGTCCCGACGAGGCCCGCGGCTTGAAGGAGTGATCGCCGTCCTCCAGCCAGACGAAGCGGAGGGCCGGGGACAGAGGGTAGCCCGCGACTTCCTCGCGGGAGCCCAGGGCGTCGCGGGTGCCCTGCACGATGAGTGTGGGGGTGCGCAGCTCCCGCAGGTGGGCCGTACGCAGGCGCTCCGGCGCGCCGGGCGGATGGAAGGGATAGCCAAGGCAGACGAGACCCCGGACGCCGGCCTCGTCCGCCACCAGGCTCGCCATCCTCCCGCCCAGCGACTTGCCGCCGATCACCAGTTTCTCGCCTCCCCCGAGCGCGGCGATGGCCTCCAGCCACGCCTCCCGCAGCACGGGCTCGCGATCGGGCGGCCGCTTCTCGCCGGTGTCGCGCCGGCGGCGCATGTAGGGGAGCTCGAAGCGCACCACGCGCAGCCCGCCTTCGGCCAGGCCGGCGGCCATGGTGTCCATGAACGGCGAATCCATGGGTGCTCCGGCGCCGTGGGAGAGGACGATCGTGGGGCCGGTCGGACCGTCGAGGAGGAAGTGGGGCTTGGCCATGGGCGCCATTCTATGCGAGAGATCGCATGTGAGACCGTTGACAGGCCGCGAACCCGCGGTCTAGCCTTGAAGTCCCTTGATTCCGACTCCGCGGCAGTTGGAGGACATCGCGCAGCTTCGCGAAGGGACCCTCACCGAGGTGCCTTTCGCCCCCCTGCTGCTCGCCCACGCCCAGCAGCACCACACGCTGGTGCTGGAGGTGCGCCGCCGCCAGGTGTGGAAGCGCATCCTGCTGGAGCACGGCGTGCCGGTGGATTGCCGGTCCAACCTCACCCACGAGACCCTCGGCCGCTACATGGTGCTGGAGGGCAAGCTCTCGGAAGAGGAGTTCACGGCCTCGCTGTCGAAGTCCGCGGCCCGCGGCGTGCCCCTGGGCGAGGTGATGCTGGAGCACGGGCTGGTCAAGGCGGCGGACCTGTTCCGCATCCTGCAGCAGAACCTGGCCAAGAAGCTCCTCGACCTCTTCACCTGGAACGAAGGGGAGTTCCGCTGGCTCGACGAGCCGGCGAGCTCCGAGTCGTCGCTCAAGGTCAAGGTGCCGCAGCTCATCCTGACCGGCGTCTCCCGCTTCGCTCCCCAGGAGGAGGTGGACATGTCGGTGGGGCCGCTGGTGGGCAAGCGGCTGGTGCTCAATCCCGCTCCCCCCTTCCCTCTCGAGGAGATCCGGCTCAATCCTCACCAGGTCCAGCTCGCCGAAGCGCTGCGGCCTGGCCGGAGGATGGGCGAGCTGGCCGAAGCCACCGGCCTGCCGGTGGACGAGATCGCCCGCGTCCTCTATGCCCTCTCGATCCTGGGCGTCGTGGTGACGGCGGACTCGGTGCCCAGAGAGCTCGTGGGCACGGCGCCGGCGGTGCGTCCGGCGACCGCCACAGGGGCCATCCCCCTCCCCGTGCTGCCGGTGCCGGTACCCAATCGGACCGATCCGACCGAAAAAACTCCCCCTCCCCAGGAGATCGAGCGGCGGCGCAACGAGATCATGGAGGCCTACCTCTCCTACCGCCGGCAGGACGCGTTCGACCTGCTGGGAGTGCCCGAGGACGCGACCCCGGAGACGATCGACGCCAAGCTCCTGGAATTCGCCCGCCGCTTCGCCCCCTGGACCCTCGACTCGCCGGAGCTGGCCGAGCGGGCGCGCGACCTGTTCCTGGCCGGGGCCCGGGCTTATGGCGAGCTGGCCGATCGCGAGCAGCGCAGCACCCTCCTCTTCCGCCGCAAGACCCTGCGCGAGGAGCGCGCCAGAAAACCGGCGGCGAGCTTCGCCATCAAGACCGACCTCCTGGATTCCGAGGCCCAGTACAAGCGCGGCAAGGCCCTGCTCGAGGCCGGCAAGCCCAAAGAGGCCCTGATGCAGCTCGAGTTCGCTGCCGACTGCGATCCGCAGAACGGCGTCTACGCCGCGGAGACGGCGTGGTGCCGGTTCCTGGTCTCCTCGGCCTACGCCGGCCGCTCGCTGCGCGAGCTGTCCGAGACCCTGCGCCGCGATCCCAACTGCGGGCTCGCTGCCTTCTACGCCGGCGAGATCCACCGCCAGCTCGGGGCACCCGACGAAGCCGAGCCCCACCTGCGGCGGGCCATCAAGCTGATGAGCCCCGACCGCCGGCCCATCGACGCCCTGAAGGCCCTGGGCGAGCGCAAACGCTGAATCTGTCCCGTCGCAGAGTCATCCAGGCACCAGATGGAGCAGAGGGCGGCGGTGTGTTAGCATCCGCGACCCGAAGAGAATCGTCGGCCCTGCCGGGTTCCCGGCGTACCTGGGCCGCCAGCCTGTGCCCAATAGGAGGGGACGTGAAACAAGGTGAAGTCCTGATGAAAGAGAGGGAGCGCAAGCGGCTCTCCGTCGAGGAGATGGCCGAGAAGCTGGGCGTTTCCCCCGAGAATTATCGTGACGTCGAGGCCGGGAGCTCGCCGGCCGAGCGCTGGGGGCCGGTGATCCGGGAGCTGGCCGTGGCGCTCAACGTGCCGACCAGCCGCATGTTCGCGCCCTCCGGCAAGGCGGCGGACACCCGTCCCGGCCAGGCCGGCGAGCTCATCCGCAAGCACCGCGAAGCCCGCCAGCTCACCGCCGAGCAGGTGGCCGAGAAGGCCGGCCTCTCCCCCGAGGAGTACGCCGCGGTGGAGTCCGGCAGCTCCGAGGTCGAGGAGTTCGGCCCGCTGTTCCTGCGCTTCGCCGAGGTGATCGAGCAGCCGGTGTTCAACCTCTTCCACCCCTTCGGCCTGCCGTTCGAGAAGCTCACTCTCGACGACTACAGGTGAGTCTCCCCACCTGGGAGCGCCGGCGCTCCCAGGAAGCTCTCCTGTGGTAGAAAGCAGACATCTCGAAGGGGAGACCTGCGCCTTATGAAGAGATCGCTCGTTTTCACGCTCGCCCTCGCGCTGAGCGCCGGCACCTGGGCGGAGGCCGCAAAGCCGCCGAAGAAGGAGTCCGGCGCTGCCGCTTCCTCCTCCCTCAAGCCGGCCGTCGAGCCCGTCCTGTTCAAATCGCTGAAGTGGCGCGAGGTCGGCCCCTACCGCGGCGGCCGTGCGGCGGCGGTCACGGGCCTTGCGGGCGACCGCAACACCTACTACTTCGGGGGCACCGGCGGCGGCGTGTGGAAGACCACGGACGGCCGGCCTGTCGTGGCAGAGCGTCTCCGACGGCTTCTTCGGCGGCTCGATCGGCGCCGTCGCCGTGTCGGAGTCGGACCCCAACGTGGTCTACGCGGGTGGCGGCGAGGTGACGGTGCGCGGCAACGTCTCGCACGGCGACGGCGTCTGGAAGTCCACCGACGCCGGCAAGACCTGGAAGCACGTCGGGCTCGCCGACGCGCGGCAGATCCCCCGCATCCGCATCCACCCCAAGAACCCCGACCTCGTCTACGTCGCCGTCCTCGGCCATCTCTTCGGGCCCAACGAGATGCGCGGCGTCTACCGCTCCAAGGACGGCGGCGCCCACTGGGACCACGTCCTCTTCGTCAACGACAAGGTCGGGCGCGGTCGATCTGGCCATGGACCCCGGCAACCCGCGGGTGCTCTACGCCACGACCTGGAACGTGCGGCGCACGCCCTACAGCCTGGAGAGCGGCGGCCCCGGCTCCGGGCTCTGGAAGTCCACCGACGGCGGCGACACCTGGACCGAGCTCGACGACGCAACCCCGGCCTGCCGAAGGGGACGCTGGGGATCATCGGCGTCACCGTCTCCCCCGTCCAACCCGGAGAACGTCTGGGCCATCGTCGAGGCCGAGGAGGGCGGCGTCTTCCGCTCCGCGACGGCGGCAAGACCTGGACGAAGTCCAACGACGACCGCAACCTGCGCCAGCGCGCCTGGTACTACACCCGCATCTACGCCGACCCGAAGGACGAGGAGTGGTCTACGTCGTCAACGTCCGCTTCCACCGCTCCAAGGACGGCGGCAAGACCTTCACCAACATCGCGCGTGCCCGCACGGCGACAACCACGACCTGTGGATCGACCCGGACGATCCGCAGCGCATGATCGAGGCCAACGACGGCGGCGCCAACGTCTCGACCGACGGCGGCCGCACCTGGACGCCGCAGACACAACCAGCCCACGGCCCAGTTCTACCGCGTCATCGACCGACAACCACTTCCCCTACCGCATCTTCGGCGCGCAGCAGGACAACTCGACCGTGCGCATCCGCTCGCCGCGGCGACGGGCGGCGGCATCGGCCCCGGCGACTGGGACGCGACCGCGGGCGGCGAGAGCGGCTACATCGTCGCCGATCCCCAGAATCCCGACGTCGTCTACGGCGGCTCCTACGGCGGCTTCCTCACCCGCCTCAACCACGCGCACGGGCGAGATGCGCGACGTCAATCCCTGGCCGGACAACCCCATGGGCGCGGGCGCGGCCGACCTCAAGTACCGCTTCCAGTGGAACTTCCCCATCGTCTTCTCGCCGCACGACCCCAAGACGCTCTACGCCGCGGCCCAACGTGCTGTTCAAGTCGACCGACGACGGCCAGAGCTGGCAGGCGATCAGCGCCCGACCTGACGCGCAACGACAAGTCCAAGCAGGCCTCCTCCGGCGGCCCGATCACCAAGGACAACACCAGCGTCGAGTACTACGGCACGATCTTCGCCGTGGCCGAGTCGCCGCTGCGAGCCGGGCGTGCTCTGGGCCGGCTCCGACGACGGCCTGGTCCACGTCTCCCGCGACGGCGGCAAGACCTGGACAGAACGTCACGCCGCAAGGGGCTGCCGGAGTGGATCCAGGTCAACAGCCATCGACGCCAGCCCGCTCGACAAGGGCGGCGCCTACCTGGCGGCCACGATGCTACAAGCCCGACGACTTCCGGCCCTATCTCTACAAGACCCGCGACTACGGCGAGACCTGGACGAAGCATCGACTGCCGGGATCGATCCGACGACCACTTCACCCGCGTGGTGCGCGCCGACCCCGTGCGCCGGGGCCTGCTCTACGCCGGCACCGAGCACGGCATGTACGTCTCGTTCGACGACGGCGCCCGCTGGCAGCCGCTGCAGCTCAACCTGCCGATCGTGCCCGTCACCGACCTGACGATCAAGGACAGCGACCTCGTCGCCGCCACGCAGGGGCGGGCTTCTGGGTGCTGGACGACCTCGCGCCGCTGCGCGATCTGGCCGGCAACTCCGACCTAGGCCACTTCGGCAACACCAAGGCCTACCTCTACGCTCCCGCGCCCTCCTACCGTCTGTGGAACGCGGGCACTCCCGTGCGGACGCCGCCGGGCCTGGGCACCAATCCGCCCACCGGCGTCGTCCTCGACTACTACTTGAAGGAGGCCCCCACCGAAGATCAGGCCAAGAAGGTGAAGCTGGAAATCCTCACCGCCGACGGCAAGGTGATCCGCACCTTCCAAGGCAAGCCTCCGGAAGAGAAGGGCGCGGAGAAGGCAAAGCCCCAGGGCGACGCCAAGGAGGCCAAGAAGGACGTCCAGCAAGCCGCCTCGCAGAAGCCCTCCGAAGAGGCTCCGCCCGCCGGCCCCAAGGGCGAGGAGATGGGCAAGGACAAGGGCAAGGAGGCCGAGAAGCAGGAGAAGGAGGAGGCGGACGAGGAGGAGGACCAGGACCAGCCGAAGATCCCCACCGAGGCCGGGCACAACCGTTTCACCTGGGACATGACCTGGCCCGGAGCCCTGAAGGTTCCAGGCATGATCCTGTGGAGCGGCCAGCCGGGCGACGTCCTGGCCGTGCCCGGCCGCTACCAGGCCCGCCTCACCGCGGCCGGCGAGACCCTCACCCAGCCGTTCGAGATCCGCAAGGACCCGCGGTCCACGTCCACCCAGGAGGACCTGGAGGCCCAGTACCGCTTCCAGATGGAGATCCGGGACAAGCTCACCGAGACCCACGACGCCATCCGCCGCATCCGCGACATCCGGGCCCAGCTCGACGACATGAAAAAGCACCTGCGCAAGGATGAAAGCCAGAAGGCCGTGGTGGACGCGGCCAAGGAGCTGGACAAGAAGATGACCGAGGTCGAGGAAGCGCTCTACCAGACCAAGAACCGCAGCCCCCAGGACCCGCTCAACTTCCCCGTCCGGCTCAACGACAAGCTCAACGGCGTGGCCTCCTCGGCGTCGCTGGGCGACTACCGGCCCAGCGCCCAGGCGGTGGCGGTGAAGAACGACCTCACGGCGGCCATCGACGCCCAGCTCGCCAAGCTGCGCCAGATCTGGGAGACCGACCTCGCCCGCTTCAACGACCTGGCGAAAGAAAAGAGCGTCCCGGCGGTGATCCTCCCGCCGGCTCGGCTAAAATGAAGGGACAGGGGGCGGACCCGCGCCGTGCCGGTCCGCCCTCTTGACACCTCTAACCGCGGGCGACGCCACAGATGGAACCAACCATGACGGTCATCACCAACTCCATTCCGACCTATTCCCTGAGCGGCTGGGACCTTTCCGAGCTGCTGCCGGAGCCGAGCGAAGCCGTGGCCCGGCTGGCCGACCTCGACGCGGCCGTGGCCGCCTTCGAGGCGAAGCGCGAGAGCCTCGCTCCAGACATGGCACCCCAGGAGCTCTTCGCCCTGCTGCGCCAGCACGAGGACATCATCAACCGCATCCAGGTGATCGCCGGCTATGCCTCGCTCTGGTTCTACTCCGACACCGGCAGTCAGGAGGCGCTGACCTTCCGCAACCGCGTAAAGCAGGCGACCACGGTGGCCGGCAACCGCATCCTCTTCTTCACCCTCTGGTGGCGCAGCCTGTCGGACGAGGAGGCTTGGCGCCTCTTGCCCAGCGAATCCGAGCACGGCGACTACCGTCACTACCTGCAGGACCTGCGGCGCTTCAAGCCCTTCACCCTCGACGAGAAATCCGAGCAGCTCATCAACATCAAGGACGAGAACGGCATCGGCGCCATCATGACGCTCTACTCCATGCTCACCAACCGGCAGGAGTTCAACCTCGAGGTGGACGGCGAGATCCAGCGCCTCACCCGCGACGAGCTGATGAGCCACGCCTTCTCCCCCCACGCCGGCCGGCGGGCCGCGGCCTACCAGGAGCTCTACCGGGTCTACGCCGCCGAGGCCAACGTCCTGGGACAGATCTACGTCAACCGGGTGCGCGACTGGTACGACGAACAGGTGGGAGTCCGGGGCTATCCCTCCCCCATCTCCGTGCGCAACATCGACAACGACGTCCCCGACAAAGCAGTCGAGGTGCTGCTCGACGTGGCGCGCCAGAACGCGCCCCTGTTCCAGCGCTACTTCCGTCTCAAAGCCGGCTGGCTGGGGCTCGACCGGCTGCGCCGCTACGACGTCTACGCTCCGCTCGCCACCTCGGACCGCAAGCTCGAGTTCCCGGACGCCGTGCGCTCCGTGCTCGAGACCTTCGAGGATTTCCACCCCGACTTCGCCTCCCACGCCGAGAAGCTGTTCGCCGAGCGCCACCTCGACAGCGAGATCCGCCGCGGCAAGCGCGGAGGCGCCTTCTGCTTCACCGTGCTGCCCCGCTACACCCCCTGGGTGCTGGTGAACTTCGCCGGCCGGGTGCGCGACGTGGCCACCCTCGCCCACGAGTTGGGGCACGCCATCCACAGCATGCTCGCGAGCGGCCACGCCAGCCTCACCCAGCACGCCTCCCTGCCCCTCGCCGAGACCGCCTCAGTGTTCGGCGAGATGCTGATGACCGACCGCCTGCTGCGCGAGGAAAAGGACCCGCTCGCCCGCCGCGAGCTCCTGGCCGCGGCCGTGGACGACGTGTACGCCACCGTGCTGCGCCAGGCCTATTTCGTCCTCTTCGAGATCGAAGCCCACGACGCCATCCGCGCCGGCCGCTCCACCGAAGAGCTCTCGGACCTCTACATGGCGAAGCTCAACGAGCAGTTCGGCGACAGCGTCGACGTGGCGCCGGAGTTCCGCTACGAGTGGCTCTCCATCCCCCACATCTACCAGACGCCGTTCTATTGCTACGCCTACAGCTTCGGCCAGCTCCTGGTGCTCGCCCTCTACCGCCGCTTCCAGGAGGAGGGCGAGGCCTTCAAGCCGGGCTACCTGCGCCTCCTCTCCTACGGCGGCTCGGCCCGGCCGGAGCACATCCTGGCGGAAGTCGGCATCGACATCACCGACCGCTCATTCTGGCAGGGCGGCTTCGACCTCGTCCGCGAGCGCATCGACGAGCTCGAGAGCATCGCGCTGTAGGCCCGGGGTCCTGGCGGTCAGAGCGGGATGTCTCTGCGCCAGTCGCGGTAGAACGGTCCCGGAGCGTCCCGCCGGCTTCTGAAGTCTTCGAGGTCCTGTCCGATGCCCCGGCCCGGGGGCGGATTCCCCTTTTCGGTCTCGTGGTCCGTCGCCTTCTCGCGGGGCTTGTCCGGCTCCGGAGCCTCCTGGGACGGATCGACCGCTTGGCTTGCCTGGCTCAGCTTGGGGATTCCCTCCTCGACCCCCAGGTCCTCGGACCTCCCGAAGAGCAGGGCCGCGGCCCTGCGGGCGACGTGCTGGATGCGGTCCGTCACCTGGAAGGCGATTTCGTCCAGCAGCCGTTCGGAGTCGTCCTCGGGGCAAGACACCTCCATGGCGATACGGATGGCGCTGATGAGGCTGAGCGCACGTTTCGCCCAGACCGGCGGCACGCCCAGGACGCGGACGATCTGGTCCCACACCTTCTCGGGAGGCACGATCTCCCCGGTCTCGTAGCGGGAAATGGAGCTCACCGACATCCCCAACTCCCTGGCCAGCCGGACCCGGCTCCAGCCCTTCAACGTGCGCAGCAGGATGATGGCGACCTTCAAATTCTCGGTAGATACTCTCTCGCTCATCTGATTTTTCCTCCTCTGGAGCACATAATACGCGGGCCGCGTGTATTTTTCCACTTCTAGAATGGTCATACTCCGCCTTTGGAGGCGTCCGCCCCGGCCATGGAGGCCGCCGCCGAGGCGCCTCCCGAGAGGAGTCACCCATGTCTCATCGCTCTATCCGCAGCAGAATCAGTGTTTTCGCTCTGGTCCTCACCCTCGTTGCCCCCTGGGCCTCGGCGGCTCAACCCCGGAGCCGCCACGCCGGGCACGCCCCGGCGACGTCATCGAATTCGATGTCATGGAGCCTGTGGGAGATGCTTCGAGGGTTGGTCACCGGTTCCTGGGCCAAGAACGGGTGCAGCATGGACCCGTTCGGCAAGCCCGTCTGTCAGCAGGACCCCGCTAGCTCGACCCCGACGTCGGACAACGGGTGCTCAGCAGATCCAAATGGAAGTTGTGTAAGCGGACGTTGAACTGTTGGGGCCGGGCTGACCGGCCCCCGTTTCAGAGGTCCGAGTCGAAGTGAAGATTGGGATCGTGGCGGGCGCGGTACAGGTACTCGACCAGCCGCCGCGCCAGTTCCACGGTAACTGCTTCCCGCTCAGCAGCTTGGCAAAAAAGATTGAGAGCAGCCAGGGCCTCCCGGTGAACTCCCTGCGTCTGGAAAACTGGCGTCATCTGACGTGACAAGATCCGGACCTCTCCATTCCGCCCTTGCTCCAGGTAGAGGACTGCCAGCTCCAAAGTCGCAACGGAAGCGTCATAGGCGATACCGCGTGAGGCGAGATCGATTCGCACCTGAGACAAGGCTGAGAGGGCCTCCTCCACCTGCCCAAGACCTGAGGCGATTCGCCCCTCCAGCCAGCGCAACCTGATGGAGTCCAATCCGTTGCCGAGCCTGGCAGTCAACCTTCGCAGATCGGGCAGCAAGGCCTCCGCCTCCCGATATCGCCCTACATGGCACAAGTTGGTACCCAGGTTGAATCGCTGGACCCAGAGAGACCTAGCCCCATCCACTTCAGAAATGAGAGGGGTGACCTGCCGCAAAGTTACGATGGCGCCTTCGTAGTCCCCGCTCCACTCCAACAATCTGGCCTTCTGGAGGAGAAGATTGACAGATCCCTGGTCCACCTCTAGGGCACGTTCCAGGAGGATTGAGGCTCGCTGCAGGAGATTCTGTTCGATACGCAGAGAGACTTCGAGACTCAGGAAGACAGCCTCATCAAGCAGTCCGGGATCTCCAGGTGCTCCGGCTTCCCAGAGCTTTCCCGCGCTGAGGAACGCCCCATCAGCTCCCGGCAGGTCGCCCTTCACACGCCGGGCGTTTCCCACGTGAGCCCAGGCATAGCCCTGGAGACGCCAGCGCCAGGTCTGCTCGCCAGGAGCGAGGTCGGCGACCCGCAGGGCCAGCCCAGCCAGCTCGACGGCGCGGTCCGCATCGTCGGCCGCTGCCTTGATGCTCTCGGCGCAGAGCAGCTCGCAGAGGGCCCACCTCCGGAGCTCCGGTTTCTCCTCCACGTGAGCCCGGCGCTCGGCGGGCGTCTGCCGCTTGAGCCACTCCCAGATCCCACGCGCTTCCTGCCGGGCGACCACGGCTCGGCCCTCGACCGTCGTCAAGGAGAGGACCGAGAGGGTGGCATCCTCGAAGATATGCCCCACCTCCTCGGCGAGCCTCGCGATCTGCCGGCGATCCACCTGGGCCGCACCGTCCGGTTGCCCGGGCGCCCGGACCATCACCTGCAGCTTCCGCTGGAATTCGAGCGCCTCGTCCCCGGCCTCGGGCGGCAGGCCCAGGATCCGCAGGAGCTCGTCCAACTTCTTCCGCGACAAGGATTTATGGCCGCGCTCGTAGTCGGAGATCACGCTCGACGACGTGCCGGACGCGGCGGCCAGCTCCTTCTGACCCCACCCCACGGTCGAACGCGCGAGGGTGAGGGCGAGTCCCATCGGTGGCGGAATCTTGAGATCCATGGTTCCCCCGTCCGTCGTATTTCAACAAGAGAAGGTCCTGCGCGACCGCGCTATCCTGGCACGAGAAGGCACCACGGCGCCACTGTTAGGTCTCAAAGAGTGGAAAAATACACCTCCGATGCCTAACTCCGGGGTTCCTCTGCCAAGCGCAGGGGAGTGGAGAAATCCACCTGGAAAGCGAAGCCCGTGCTTCTGCGATCCCCCCAGCCACCGGTGCTTCGGGCCGGGCGGGCCGCTCGCGTACGGTCTCGCGACGAGGAGGTGCGTCGCGATGACCGACACGGAAGCGCAGGAGAAGGTGCTCGAAGTGGCGAAGGCATTGGCGGGGCTCACGGACCGGCTGGAGGAGATCGTCGGCGCTCTCCCCCCATCGCCGGACGAGGTGGACCTGAGCGACCTGGTGGACGATCCCGAGGTGGCGGCCGAGGTGCGCCGCGTCATCGCTTGCGTGCTGACGGACAATCTCCGGCCGGCCGTCGACGATCTGCTGGCAGCGTCGCGCTACAGCAGGGCCGGCAACGGCGAGACGGGCCGGTGAAACGTTTCCTCTCCCTCCTTCGTCTTGTCCCCTGAAACCGGACGAATCCGGACGGTTCAACCAAGGAGAATGAGGATGAACGGCAAGAAGCTTTTCGGGATGGTGCTGCTGGCATCGGGTCTCGTATTGACGGCGCAGCGGGCCTCGGCGGCGGATCTCTGGCTCCACATCGACGTCAACGGCAAGGGGGACGAGCAGGCGAACATCAATCTGCCGCTGTCCATGGTGCGGTCCATGGCCGGCTCCGTGCTCCACGAGGAGGGGCACGGCTCGAAGACTCTCCGGATCAAGGACAAAGACCTCTCCATCTCCGAGCTGCGCCAGGCCTGGCGCGAGCTCAGGGACAGCCCCGACACCAACTACATCACCGTGCGTGACAAAGACTCGGACGTGCGCATCGGCAAGAAGGGCGACTACCTGCACCTCAAGGCCGTGGATCGCGGCCCCCACGGCGACGACGTCGAGGCGAAGATCCCCCTGGACGTGGTGGAGGCCCTCCTCTCCGGCTCAGACGACGAGCTCAACGTCGGCGCCGCCCTGGAAGCCCTGGCCCGCCGCGGCGAAGGCGAGCTGATGACGGTCAACGGCGAGAACGAGACGGTGCGGATCTGGATTGATTCGAGGTCGGGCGGGCGGTAGCAGCCTCACCCCACCGCCATCGCCGCGATCTCCTCCCCGATCGGCAGCGACGCCGTCGCCGCAGGCGATGGCGCGTTGAGCACGTGGATGGCCCGCTCGCTGCGCACGATGCGGAAGTCGTCCACCAGACCTCCCTTCTCGTCCAAGGCCTGAGCCCTCACGCCGCTCCCCGCCCGGTGCAGGTCCGCCGGGCGGATCTCCGGCACCAGGCGCTGGAGGTCGCGCACGAAGGTCCCCTTGAGCAGCGATCGCCTCACCTCGTAGACGCCGGTGCGCCAGTAGCGGGCAACGAGGCGGCGGAAGCCGGGCCAGGCCAGGGTGCCGGCGGCGTCGCGCAGTGAGACGTCCCGCCAGCGGTAGCCTTCGCGTTTCAGGGCCAGGACGGCGTTGGGCCCGGCCTCCACGCCGCCTCCCACCCGCCGCGTCAGGTGCACTCCCAGGAAGGGGAAGCGGGGATCGGGCACGGGGTAGATCAGGCCGCGGACCAGGCCGCACCGCTCCGGCACCAGCTCGTAGTACTCGCCGCGGAAGGGGCAGATGCGGACGCCGGGCTCGACGCCGCAGAGCCGGGCCACGCGATCGGACTGGAGTCCTGCACAGTTGACCAGGAGCGAGGCCGCGAAAGCTCCACGCGCCGTCTCCACCACCAATCCCGGGCCGTCGCGCCTTACGCCGGTGACGCGCGCGCCGGTCACCACCCGTCCTCCCAGGGCCTCGATACGGCGGGCAAACCCTTGAGCCACCGCGGGATAGTCGGTGATGGCCGTCTCCGGCACGTGGAGGGCGGCGATGCCGGCGGCGTGGGGCTCGACGTCGCGGATCTCCTCGGCCCGCAGCCGGCGCACGCCCTGGAGGCCGTTGGCCCGCCCCCGCCGCTCCAACTCGTCGAGACGTGGCAGCTCTTCGGGTTGGAGGGCCACCACCAGCTTGCCGCAGGGTTGGACGGCGATCCCCTCTTCGGCGCAGAAGCGGCCCAGGGCCTGCCGGCCCGCCACGCAGAGACGGGCCTTGAGGGAGCCCGGCTTGTAATAGAGGCCGGAGTGGATGACGCCGCTGTTGTGGCCGCTCTGGTGGACGGCCACCCGCTCCTCGGCCTCCAGCACGGTCACGGTCCGCCCGCGGCCGGCCAGGGCCAGGGCCGAAGCCAGGCCGACCAGGCCGCCGCCCACCACGGCGACGTCGCAGGAGCCGTCGAGAGAGGTCATGGGCGGGGGGATTCTATTCGCCGCTGCCAACGCGACCAAGTTAAGGGTTTACGCCATGAAATCCCACGCCCTCGCGACTCCCCCTGCGCCTCCATCTCCAGTATCGATCAGTTGAAGACCCGGAGGCGCGACCTGCGCAGCTCGCGTCATCGATATTAAATACCTGATTTCATTTGACTTACGCCGTTGTTACGCTTAACATTACGACTCAGGAGAAAACGATGGCCGAGCCACTGATCCGAGAGTCGATCCTATCCTCACCGGTGCTCAAGCGGGTGCGCTCGTCGCTGCCCGAAGCGTTCCGGTCGCGCCTGCGCAGCGCCCGCGAGCTCGATCAGGAGATCCGCGACGCCGCCGGCGAAGGCGCCTTCGCCACTGCCGTGCCGGCCCTCGACCGGCTGCTCGACGGCGGTCTGCCCCGGGGTCAGCTCGTGGAGCTGGTGGGCGGGCGCACCAGCGGCCGTTTCTCCGCTCTGCTGGCGGTGCTGGCCGCGGCCACCAGCGTCGGCGAGGCCGCGGGCTTCGTGGACCTGGGCGATGGACTCGATCCGGAGGCGGCCCTCGCCCTGGGTGCGGACCTCGAGCGCCTGCTCTGGCTGCGCCCCACTGCTCTCAAGGATGCCCTGGCCGCGGCCGAGATGCTCCTCGGGAGCGGCTTTCCGCTCGTGGTCCTCGACCTCGGGCAACCGCCGGTCAAGGGCGGGCGGGGCATCGAAGCCGGCTGGCTGCGGCTGGCGCGGGCTGCCCGCGCCCACGACGCGGCGCTGCTGGTGAGCACCCCTTACCGGGTGAGCGGCACGGCGGCCAACGTGGTGTTGAAAGCCGAACGGGCCCGGGCCGCCTGGCAGGGTCAGGGAGCCGCGCCCCGGCTGCTGGCGGGAATCGCCGCGAGCCTGGTCTTGGAGAAGCGGAGGGGGCAGCTCCCCGGCCGCACCGAAGGGCTCACCCTCTCGGCCCCCGGCGTGCCCCGGCCGGCGGTGGTCTCCCCGGCGGCCCGGCCGGAGATCCGGCCGCGGCGGCGGGAGGAGGAGAGGCCGGCGGCGCCGCTCACCCTGGTGCGCCGGGCGGCCGCGGGCTGATCCCTCATGGGCCCGCCGCGCCTCGCTTGTATTCTCCTTCCCCTCTTCCCTCTCGCCGCCCGGCTGCGCAGCGAGCCGGAGTTGGTGCGTGAGGCCCTGGTGGTGGTGGAGGGCAACGGCAATGCCGCCCGGGTGGTGGCCGCCACCCGCCTCGCCCGGGCCGCGGGCATCCGTCCAGGATTGAGCCTCCCCCAGGCCCGTGCCCTCTGCCCCAAGCTCGTGGCCCGCCCCCGGGACGGCGAATGCGAGCGCGCGGCCCAGGAGTCGCTCCTGGAGGTGGCCGAGGGGTTCTCCCCCCGGGTGGAGGACGCGGGTGAGGGCATCGCCTATCTGGACCTCGAAGGGCTCGAGCGCCACTATCCCGGCCCTTCGCCGGAGCTCGACCTCGGCCGCTCTCTCATGGCCGCCGCCGATGCCGCGGGATTGCCGGCCCGGGTGGGCATCGCCTCCAGCAAGCTGGCGGCGCGCATCGCGGCCGGCCTCCCCGAGCCGCCGGTCGTCGTGCCCGCGGGCGAGGAGGCGGACTTCCTGGCTCCCCTCCCCCTCCAGCGTCTCGCGCCCGAGGTGGACGTGAGCAGCACCCTGGAGCGCTGGGGCGTGCGCTCGGTGGGCGACTTCGCGAAGCTCCCGGCCTCGCGGGTGGCGAGCCGCCTTGGCCGCACGGGCCGCGAGCTCCACGCCACGGCCCGGGGCCTCGATTCCCGCCCCCTGATCCCCCGCGAGCCGCCGCCGGCCTTCCACGAGGGGATGAGCCTCGAATGGCCGCTCGTGGCTCTCGAGCCCTTCCTGTTCGTGGGCCGGGCCGCCCTCGACCGTCTCTGCCAGCGCCTGGAATCACGGGGCTATGCCTGCATCGGCCTGGAGCTCTCGCTGCGTCTGGAGCCCGACGGCCATCAGGTGCGCACGATCAACGTGCCGGCGCCCACCCGGGACGTCAAGACCCTGCTCACCCTCGTGCGGCTGGACCTGGAGGCCCATCCTCCAGGGGCGCCGGTGGCCGGCTTCTCCTTCGCCGCCCATCCCGACCGCCCACGCGAGGCCCAGCTCTCCCTCTACGGTCCAGCGGCCCTCTCGCCGGACAAGCTGGCCACCACGCTCGCCCGCCTCTTCGCCCTGCTGGGTCCCGAACGGGTGGGCTCGCCCCGGCCCACGGACGATCACCGTCCGGAGCGCTTCGCCCTGGTGGACTTCTCGCCGCCTCCCCCGCCGGAGGTCCGCCGCGAGCCCCGGGCCGGCCGCGGCCTCCTCGCCGTGCGAGTGCTGCGTCCGCCGTTGGAAATCGAGGTGATCACTGCGGGAGGTGAAATCGAAGAGCCGGTGGAGATCCGCACTCCGGCGAGCGCCGCGGCGGCGAAGCGGCCCCAGGTCGAAGGCTCCGTGAAGGTGGCCTCCGGCCCCTGGGGCCTCGAAGAGGAGTGGTGGGCCGAGGACCCCACGGGCCGCGACTACTGGGACGTGGAGATCGCCGGCCGCGGGCTCTACCGGATCTACCGCGAGCGCGCGACCGGCGCCTGGTACGCCGATGGGATCTACGATTAGGGAAAGAACACCCCCTACTTCCGCCGATTGGCGGCCAGCACGCGCTTGCGCAGGCGGAAGGAGACCGGAGTGACCTCCACGAGCTCGTCCTCCTTGACGAACTCCAGGGCCTGCTCCAGGTTCATCAGCCGCGGCGGGATGAGGCGCACGGCGTCGTCGGACCCGGAGGCGCGCATGTTGGTGAGCTTCTTCTCCTTGGTGATGTTGACGTCCAGGTCGTTGGGCCGCGCGTGCTCGCCCACGATCATCCCCTCGTAGACCTCCTCGCCGGGCGAGAGGAAGAGCTCGCCCCGCGGCTGGAGGTTCTCGATGGCGTACGCCGTGGTGCGGCCCGCCCGGTCGGCCACCAGGGCGCCCGTGGGCCGGTGGGCGATGTCGCCGTGCCACGGCTCCCAGCCGCCGAAGAGGTGGTTCATGATCCCCGTCCCCTTGGTGTCGGTCAAGAACTCGGAGCGGAAACCGATCAATCCGCGGGAGGGGATGCGGAACTCCATGCGCACCCGGCCGGAGCCGTGATTGATCATCTTCATCATCCGCCCCTTGCGCCCGCCCATCTTCTGGGTGACCACGCCGATGAATTCCTCGGGGCAGTCGATCACCAGCACCTCCATGGGCTCGTGGAGCTGGCCGTCGAGATGGCGGGTGATGACCTCGGGCTTGCCCACCGACAGCTCGTAGCCCTCGCGGCGCATGCGCTCGATGAGGATGGCGAGCTGCAGCTCGCCGCGCCCCGAGACCTTGAAGGCCTCGGGCGTGTCCGTGGGCTCGATGCGGATGGCCACGTTCATCAGCGACTCCTTCTCCAGCCGCTCCTTGAGCTTGCGCGAGGTCACGTGGCGGCCCTCGCGGCCGGAGAACGGCGAGTCGTTGATGGAGAAGATCATCGAGATCGTGGGCTCGTCGATCTGGATGGGAGGCAGCGGCCGGGGATCGTCGCGCTCGGTGACCGTCTCGCCGATATTCACCTCCGCGATGCCCGCGATGGCCACGATGTCTCCCGGCCCGGCCTCGGCGATCTCCGTGCGCTTCAATCCCTCATAGCCGTAGAGCAGGCTCACCTTGGCCGGCGACACGGTTCCGTCGAGCCGGCAGACGGCGATCTCCTGGCTCTTGCGGATGCGGCCGTTGAACACGCGGCCGATGGCGAGGCGCCCCACGTAGTCGTCGTAGTCCAGGGTGATGAGCTGGAGCTGGAGGGGGATCGTGGGGTCGTAGCGCGGCGCGGGTACCGAGCGCACGATCTCCTCGAACAGGGGCGCCAGCGTCTCGTCGGGCCCGTCGAGGGTGACCCGGCAGAGCCCTGCCCGGGCGTTGCAGTAGAGCACCGGGAAGTCGAGTTGCTCCTCGGTGGCGTCGAGGTCGATGAACAGGTCGAAGACCTCGTTCAGCACCTCGCCCACCCGGGCGTCGGCGCGGTCGATCTTGTTGATCACCACGATGGGCGGCAGCCCCGACTCCAGGGCCTTGCGCAGCACGAAGCGGGTCTGGGGGAGTGGCCCTTCGCTGGCGTCGACCAGCAGCATGACGCCGTCGACCATCTTGAGCGTGCGCTCCACCTCGCCGCCGAAGTCGGCGTGGCCGGGCGTGTCCACGATGTTGATGTGCACGCCCCGGTAGTTGACGGACGTGTTCTTGGCCATGATGGTGATGCCCTTCTCCCGCTCGAGGTCGATGGAGTCCATCACCCGCTCGGCCACCACCTCGTTCTCACGAAAAATTCCACTCTGCCAGAGCATCGCATCCACCAGCGTGGTCTTGCCGTGGTCTACGTGGGCGATGATGGCGAGGTTGCGCACGTCGTCTCGGGTCTGCAAGGTCAAAGCTCGTCTCTCCGTTCGGGGATCGGGCGCAGCCAGGCATGGCGCGCCTCAAGTGGGCCGGTGAGAATAGCACACACTCATCCGACGGATCGGTCCGATCGGTCGGATGAGGGCGGAAGGCGGGGCGAGGGCTCAGGCCCTGGCCAGCGCGCGCAGGGTCTGGAGGGCGAGCCGGATCGTCTCCACCTCGCCGGGCTCGAAGTAGGTGAGCTCGCAGCGGTTGCAGATCCAGGCCGGCACCTGCTTCCAGGCCATCTTGAAGCCGTCGCGCTCGACGCGGACGGGGGCCATGCCCCGTTCCACCGTCCCCTGGCAGCGCAGACACCTCATGGGCAGGACTTCCGGTTGCGCCCCCTGGTTGATCGCGATCGGCAGGGTGGCGTCGAGATCCGCCGGCGGCGGCACGACTCCCCGCGGGCCGGAACGGATCGGGGAAGGAGCCGCGAAGTCGATCGCGGCCAGACTCCTCGCACTCAGTTTCATCAGCATGATCTCCCCCCTGGGTACGTCTACGTCTACGTCGAACAGCGGCATTTTTTATGCAACTTTCCTGCCCGCGGCTCCTCCGGTGTAGGATCGCCGCCTTGGAATGAGCCTCCCCCTCGGGGAGATTGAACAGGAACATGAGATCCGCCATCGCTCTCGCCCTCCTGCTGGCCCTCCCCGCCCACGGGGAAGGACCCACCCCGACGGACCTGGCTCGCGGCACCCCCGGTCATCTCGTGGACAAGATCGCCTGCGCCGGCCATCCCGGGGAAACCTACGCCCTTTATTTACCCAAAAGCTACACACCGGAGCGGGCGTGGCCCATCCTTTACATTCTCGATCCCCGCGCCCGGGGCGCTCGGGCCGCGGAGCTCTTCCGCCCGGGCGCCGAAGCCTTCGGCTACGTCCTCGCCAGCTCCAACAGCTCGGCGAGCGACGGGCCCATGGAGCCCAACCTCAAGGCCATGCAGGCGATGTGGGCGGACACTCACGCCCGCTTCAAGATCGACGACCGGCGGGTCTACGGCGCGGGCTTCTCGGGCACCGTGCGCTCCCAGGTCACGCTCGCCCGCGCCGCTCCCGGCACGCTCGCCGGCATCCTCGGCGCCGGCGCCGGCTGGCCGTTCGACACGCCACCGCGCTCCGAGGACCACTTCGTCTTCTACGGCACGGTGGGCGACAAGGACTTCAACTACTACGAGATGATGGATCTCGAACCGAAGCTCGACGCCGGGGGCATCATCCACCGGCTGGAGATCTTCGACGGCGTCCACCAGTGGCCGCCGGCCGCGATCGCCACCCGGGCCCTGGCCTGGCTGGACCTCCAGGCCATGAAGGCCGGCACGATCCCCAAGGACCCGGCGCGCATCGACGCCGGCTGGACCGAGACCACGGGCCGGGCCAAGGCGTTCGACGGGGCCGGCGATCTCGTCCAGGCCTGGCGCACCTGGTCCGGAGCCGCGGCCGACTTCACGGGTCTGCGGGACGTGACCGAAGCGAAAAAACGGGCGGACGAGCTGGCGGCCAACCCCGCCCTGCAACACGAGCTCAAGGAGCGGGCCGAACGGCTCAAGCTCGACAAGGAATTCCTCGCCTCGGCGCCGGGCATCCTCGCCGCCGTCAATCCCTCGGGCGAGCCGAAGACCGTCGCCCAGGTGGTCGGCCTGCTGCGCATCCCCGAGCTACGTAAGAAAGCCGAGTCCGCCCCCACGGCGGACGAACGCCTGTCGGCCCAGCGCATCCTCAACACCCTGGGAGTCCAGACCGGCTACTACATGCCCCGGACGTTCGCGGAGCGCAAGCAGTACGACCGGGAGGTCTTCATCCTTTCGATCGCCGTGGAGATCGATCCCAAGGATCCGACCGTGTTTTACAACCGGGCGGCCGCCTATGCCAAGAAAGGCGACGCCAAGCGGGCTTTGGCCGACCTGCACCAGGCGGTGGTGAACGGATGGAAGGACGCCGCGGTGATCGAGAAAGACGCGGATTTCGACAGCCTGCGCCAGGACGAAGGCTACAAGCAGCTCGTCAAGTCGCTGGGGGGTTCATGAAGACGACAATCCCGTGCCTTTTCGGCGCTGTGGCGATGGCCGCCGTGTCTGTTCAGGCCACGTACCCTTCGAAGCCTCACCCCCGGCCCCTCTCCCGGGGGAGAGGGGGGACTTGGCTGAAAGGGTGGAGCTTGTAGGGGGTGCTATGCGCACCGTGGACGTCTTTGAAGATACGCAGAGCGCTCCCCATGGCAATACTGCCCGCCTGAGTCCCCCCTCCCCCCGGGAGAGGGGCCGGGGGTGAGGCTTCGAAGGGCAAGCCGGCGACTGCTGGATTGACCGCCCGGGCCAAGCCGCCCGAGAGCCTCTCCTACGGCCGTTTCGGCGAGGTGGCCCTGTACCGCGCCTCGCCGCACCCGAAGAACGTCGTCCTCTTCCTCTCGGGCGACGGCGGCTGGAACCTGGGAGTCGTGGACATGGCCCGCAGCCTGGCGGACATGGATTCGCTGGTGGTGGGCATCAGCGTGCCCGACTACGTGAAGAAGCTCAACGCGTCCAAGGCGAGCTGCCTCTACCCGGCCTCGGAGCTCGAGCTGCTGAGCAAGTACGTCCAGAAGCAGCTCGGCTTCCCCGCCTATGTGCCGCCCGTGCTCGTGGGCTACTCGTCCGGGGCCACCCTGGCCTACGCCGTGCTCGCCCAGGCGCCGCCCAACACCTTCCGCGGCGCCTTGAGCCTCGGCTTCTGTCCCGATCTCAACCTCCAGCACCCCCTGTGCACCGGCCACGGCATCACCAGCGTGCCCGGCCTCAAGGGCAAGGGCTTGATCTTCCAGCCCACCTCCACCCTGGAGCAGCCGTTCATCGCCTTCCAGGGGACCGTCGACCAGGTCTGCAACAAGGACGATACGGTGCGCTATGTCTCCCAGGTGAAGAACGGCGAGGTCGTGCTCCTGCCCGACGTGGGCCACGGCTTCTCCAAGACCTACAAATGGGAGCCCCAATTCCGCGAGGCCTACCGCCGCGTGCTGGAGAAGACGGCTAGCCGCTCGGCCGGTGCCGGTCCGACGGGCCCGGCAGTGACCGATCTGCCGCTGGTGGAGGTGCCGGCCAAGGGGAGCGCAGGGGGCGGCGAGCTCATGGCGCTCATCGTCTCCGGCGACGGCGGCTGGGCCGGGCTCGACCGCGAGGTGGCGGGAGCGCTCGCGGCCAAGGGCATCCCGGTCGTGGGGCTCAACGCCCTCCAGTACTTCTGGACCGCCCGCAACCCCGAAGGCACGGCCCGGGACGTGGAGCGCATCCTGCGTCACTACCTCGCCGCGTGGAACCGGCAGAAGGTGCTCCTCATCGGCTACTCCTTCGGCGCCGACGTGCTCCCCGCGACCGCCAACCACCTCCCCGCGGATCTCTTGGACAAGGTGAAGCTCATCGCTCTCCTCGGCCCCAGCCAGAAGGCGACGTTCGAATTCCACGTCAGCGACTGGCTGGGCGGCGGCGACTCCGGCCAGCCCGTGCTGCCCGAGGTGAAGAAGCTCGGCGGCCGGCCCCCCGTGCTCTGCCTCCACGGCGCCAAGGAGGACGACAGCCTCTGCCCGGAGCTGTCCCCGGCGCTGGGGAAATCCGTCGAGCTGCCCGGCTCCCACCACTTCGGCGGTGACTACGAGGCCGTGGCCAGCCTCATCCTCAAGGAGGCCCAGGGGAGGTGAGGCGCTAGGCCTCGGGCTCCTCCGCGCCGATCGAGAAGATCCTTTCGAGATCGTAGCGCGAGAACGCCCGGAAGGCGATCAGCGTCTCCGAACGGACGATACCGTCGATCTTCAGCATCTGGCGGGTCACCGCGTCGGCGATCCCATCGTTGTTCTTCACCCGCGCCACCGCCACCAGGTCGTACTGGCCGGCCACCGAGTACACCTCGGTGATCCCCGTCAGGTCCACCAGCTTCTCCGCCACCTCGTTGACCTTCGCCTTCTCCACCACCAGCAGAATGACTGCACTGACCATGAGAGAGCCCTCCGGAATGCTCAAATGGAGCCCGCGCTCCGCCTCAACTCTACACTGCGATAGTCTAGGGGACCATGGACAAAACCTCCCGCGCCCTCCCCAAGCCGCTCTTCGAAGGCACCATCGCCCTGCTCAAGGATCTGACGGCGATCTCTTCGCCCAGCAGCGATCCCTCAGGGCTGCGCCGCATTGCCGACCGGCTGGCCCGGGAGCTGAGGAAACGGGGCCTCACCACCGAGATCCGCAATGAGCCCTCGGCCGAAGCCGGCTCCTCCCTGCCGGTCCTCTACGCCCGGGGGGCGGACACCTCCCCCGGCGGTCCCCACCTCCTCCTCGTCGGGCACCTGGACACCGTCCTGGCCGCGGCTCCGCCCCACCTCGAAGGGGACCGTCTGGTGGCCACCGGGGCCGTCGACATGAAGGGCGGCTTCGCCACCCTGATGGCCGCCCTCGACCTCCTGCGTCTGCGGGGCGAACGGCCGCCGGCCGACCTGCTGCTGGTGGCGGTGCCGGACGAGGAGGTGGGAGGCGAGCTCGCTCAGGCCGCCATCCGCCGCTGGGGAGAGAACGCCCGGGCCCTCTGGGTGCTGGAGCCGGGCGAGCCTTCTCCCAAGAACAAAAAGGCCGAGACCCTGGTGGCCGGCCGGCGGGGCATGGTCCAGTGGCGGCTGGAAGTCCAGGGCACGGGAGCCCACTCCGGGCTCCACTACTGGGAAGGCCGCTCGGCCCTCAAAGCCGCCTCCCGCTGGGTTCTGGAAGCCGAAGCGCTCTCCGAGCCGGGCGGCCCCACCGTGAACGCCGGCCGCCTGGTGGCCGGAGACGCGAGCTTCGTGGACCACCTGGACACGGCCCACACCTTCCTTGGCACCGAGCGCCAGCTCAACGTCGTGCCCGACCGGGCCATGGTCGAGGGCGAGCTCCGCTTCCTGCGCGCCGGCGACGGTGCCAGAGTCCTCCGGAGTCTCCGCGAGCTGGCCCAGGACGTCGCCGCCGCCACCCGCACGAGCCTGACCCTGGCCTCGGGCCTGGAGATCCCCCCCGTCGATCCCGAAGGCCCGCACACGGCTCTCACCCAGCGCGCCATCGACCTCGCCGCCGCCCGCGGCTGGCGCCTGGAGGTCGAGACCGACCGCGGCGGCATCTCCTTCCCCAACTTCCTCGCCGATCCCAGCCGCATCCCCGTACTCGACGGCCTGGGACCGGTGGGCGGGGGGATGCACACCCGGGAGGAGTTCGTGGATCTGACGTCGCTAAGGAGGAGGATCGTGCTGCTGGCGGATTTGATGGCGGAGGATGCCGAAAGGGCCCACTGATTCGATTCAGCGCAGCGGCCCCTGGAGAATCGGCTGGACCGTCGAAGCCACCCCCACCTTCTTCAAAACGCCCGCAGCCACGGGGATCGCCAGGTCGTCCACCATGAGGAGGAGCTTCCCGCGCTCGGCCGGCGGCTGTGCGGTGAAGAATTCGATCCGCGCCTGGCGGAGGGCGTTCTGGCCTTTCTGGAGGTCCCGCGAATCGATCTTGAGACCCCGCACCCGATAGAAACCCGCGTGCTTGGCGCGCATGCAGGCGTCGCCCGGATTCAGGTAGAGCGACGGACATTCTATGGTCTGGAAGAAGTAACACTTCTCGGTTTTCTTGGTGCAGACGATGCTGGCGGCGAAGGAATCCGCGGCGGCGATGCTCAGAAGCACGGCCATTCCGAGACAGACGATTTGCTTTCTCATGATCCTCAATCCTCATGCTCCCCTGTCCGCCGCTCCTCCCCCGGCGAATCAAAGATAGCGGAGAGCGACGGCAAAGGGAGATCGTCAGAGGCGAAGAGTGGTGGTGCCGGGGTCGCGGTGGGGGCGGCGGCGCCGTCTTGGCCGAAGGTGACGATCTGTTGCCAGGCGCGCTCGAGGTCGTCGCCGAAGATGACCAGGAGGTCTCCGGGCTGGGCGGTCTCAAGGGCACGCCGGATGGCTTCCTCCTCGTCGTAGACCCCGGGAGAGATGCGGTCCGCCGGGAAGCCCGCGGCGAGGAGGCCCTGGCGCACCAGCTCGCCGGTGACTCCCGGCTTGCGGCCCCGGCGGTTGTCGTCCTCGCGCAGGAAGATGAAATCGAAGGCGGGGGCCGCGGCCCGGGCGAGGTCCAGGATGTCCTCGTCCCGGCGATCGCCCGCTGCGGCGATGACGCCGATGCGCCGGCCGGTGACCGTCAGGCCGCGGATGGTGCGGGCCATGGCCGTCATGCCGTGGGCGTTGTGGGCGTAGTCGAGGAGCACCCGGAAGGGGTGCTCGTTGTAGAAGTTCATGCGGCCCGGGGTCTGGAAGAAGTCGGTGGTGAAGGTGCGCAGACCCTGGCGGATGTTTTCCAGGCTGATCCCCATGGCGTGGGCGATGGCCGTGGCAAACATCGCGTTCTGAATGTTGTGGATGGCGTGCCCCTCGACTGTAGCCGGGATCTGCCGCGCCCAAAGGAGGGGCAGGTGCTCCTCGCCTTCGTAGAGCACGATCATGCGGCCGTTGAGCCCCTCCTCCAGAGCCACGGCCCGCCCCTTGTTGCGGATGTGCCGGCGCACCAGCTCGTTTTCCTTCTGCAGGGTGACGTAGATCGGCTTGCCCGGGCTCTCCGCGGCCATGGCCGCCACCCGCTCGTCGTCGGCGTTGAGCACGCACCACTCCTGCGCCACCTCCACCACCACCTGCTTGACCTCGGCCAGCTCGTCGAGGTCCTTGATGCCGCCCATCCCCAAGTGGTCGGAGGCTACGTTGAGCACGGCTCCCACCTTGCATTTGCGCCAGCCGAGCCCCGCCCGCACGATGCCGCCGCGGGCCGTCTCCAGCACGGCCGCATCGACCGACGGATCCCGCAGCACCAGGTGGCTCGCCCACGGACCCGTCATGTCGCCGGCCACGGTGAGCTCGCCGTCGATGTAGACGCCGTCGCTGGTGGCCATGCCCACGCAGTAGCCCGAGAGCTTCAAGATGTGCCCCACCATGCGGGTGGTGGTGGTCTTGCCGTTGGTGCCGGTGATGGCGGCGATGGGGATGCGGTAGGGCGTGCCCGGCGGGAACAGCATGTCGAGCACGGGCCCGGCCACGTCCCGCGGCTTGCCTTCCGTGGGCGCGGTGTGCATACGGAAGCCGGGAGCGGCGTTGATCTCCACGATGGCGCCGCCCACCTGCTTGTAGCTCCGGGTGACGTCCGGCGAGATGAAGTCCACGCCCCCGACGTCGAGCCCGATGGCCTTGACCGCCCGCTCGGCCATGACGCGGTTGTCGTAGTGGATGGCGTCCGTCTTGTCCACGGACGTGCCGCCCGTCGAGAGGTTGCCCGTCGAGCGCAGGTAGAAGACCTCGCCGGCCGGAAGCACGGACTCGGGAGTGAGCCCCGCGGCCTCGATGAGGCGGAGCCCCTGGTGATCGAGCTCCAGGCGCGTCAACACCTTCTCGTGGCCGATGCCGCGCCGCGGATCCTGATTGACGATCTCCACCACCTCGGCGATGGTGTGCTGGCCGTCCCCCACCACGTGGCCCGGCACGCGCTGGGCGACCGCCATCACCTTGCCGTTCACCACCAGGATGCGGTAGTCGTGGCCCGTCTGGAAGGTCTCGACGATCACCACCGAGGAGTGCTCATAGGCCTCCTCGAAGGCGACCCTCACCTGCTCAGGATTGGTGAGATTGATCGACACCCCCTTGCCGTGGTTGCCGTCCAGCGGCTTCACCACCACGGGATAACCGATCCGCTCGGCGGCGGCGATGGCGTCGTTGGGGCCACGCACCCGCTCCTGCCTGGGCACGGGCAGGCCCAGATCCGAGAGGATCTGATTGGTGAGCCGCTTGTCCGACGCGATCTCGACGGCGGTGTGCTTCGTCTCACTGGTCACCGTGGCCTGGATGCGGCGCTGGTACTTGCCATGGCCGAGCTGCACGAGCGACCGGTCGTTCAGGCGGATCCAGGGCATGCCTCGCTCGTCGGCGGCCCTCACCAGGGCACCCGTCGAAGGGCCGAAGGCGCGGCGCTGGGCCAGGCGGACGAGATCCTCCAGCTCGGACTGGAAGCTGTAGTCTCCGTCCAGATACGCCTCCCGCTCGGGGGGCAAAAGGTGGCGAATGAGGCGCACGCCCAGCTCGGCAGCCTCCAGTCCCACCACCTCCTCATCGTAGCTGAAGATGACGTGATACTGCCCCCGGGGGAGGTCGTGGCTGCGCGTCTTGCCATAGGAGACCGGCGTGCCGGCGAGGCATTGGAGCTCGATGGCCACGTGCTCCAGCACATGGCCCAGCCAGGTGCCCTCCTCCTCCACCAGACGGCGCACGAAGCCGCCGGGCTCGCCATAGGAGCAGGTGTGCTCCTGAAGCGACGGGATGGCCGCCAGCAGCCGGTCCGTGAATCCGGGCAGCTTGCCCGTGGGATACTCCTCCAGCTCGCCGAGATCGACGCGCAGGCGGATGACCTTGCGCAGGGCGTACAGGTTGGGTCCGCGATAGACGCGAGTATCCAGGATCTTCATCGGTCCCTTCTCCACCAGTCCTCGTCTCGTCAGTCAAAAAGCCGGGGAATCCTAGCATGGACCCTGCGCTCGGCTCCTCCCGAAGCGGCAACCTTTCACTGCTTTAGCACTACTATGGACGACTGTGTTCGGACCTACAACAATGGCTGTGAGGCGCACCGCGCCGGCGTGAACGTCAAGCACGACGGCAAGTGCTAGAGGCTTAGCCCCGCGCTCTCAACGGCAACGGCCTCCGCCTCTGCCCGGCCGGCAACCGAGCCCTCCGGAGCCAGGGCCACCCGGCTGCGCGTGTCGTAGCGGCAGCCCGCGGTGAGGAAGTCCACCCTGAGACCCAGCATGGCCACCGGCTGGCCCCGGTGCACGGCGTGGCTGTCCGTGAAGCGCAGCCCCGAGGCGTCCACCACGGTGACGCCGCCGGAGCCGAGGACCCGCAGCACGCCGTCGCCGTCGATCATCGCGGCCGTGTCCTCATCCACTCCCACGCCGAGCGGCTCGGGGTTATAGGACAACGCCGTGATCAGCCGGCCCATGCGGTCCCGCCGCCGGAAGTGTTGATCCACTACGAGATCGGGCGTGAAGCCGAGCCCCTGGGCCATCTGGACGAGGCGTCGGCGAGGAGTGCCGCCGCTCTCCCCCATCGAGATCATGTGCTGCGAGAGCACGGCCGCCCCGGCGCTGGTGCCGGCCACCACCATGCCCGCGAGATGCCGGCGCCGCAGCGTGGCGGCGAGGACCGTGCCGCCCAGAGCCGAAGAGATGCGGAGCTGGCTGCCGCCCGTCATGAAAAAGCCGCTGGCATCCTCCAGGACGTCATAGACCTCGGACCCCACCTCCAGGGCGTCCTCCCGGGTGCGGATGCGCAGCACCTCGACTCGCCCGGCGTCCAGCGAATAAAAGAGGTCCGAGTAGCGCTCCCCCGTCTCCGGATGCTCCGAAGCCGTGGCCAGGACCACGATCGAAGCGTCCGGCCCTCCGGCCTCGGCCACGAACCGGCGCAGAATGGCCCGCTCCCGAACCTTGTCCTCGGCGCCGCCAATGGCCATCACCAACCCCGGCCGGCTCGCCGCGATAGAACCTGTCGCCATGCACTCTCCTCTACCTGCGCACCCCGTGGAGCGCAGCCTGTTTCCCCAGGGATTCAGGGACCAGAAGGCGGAGGGAATGGTAGCATGGAGGTTGTCTCGGCGAGAGGACGCCAGGGATTGAAATCCCTGGCGGGGGAGGCGTAAGCGACATGAGACCGCTCCTCCTGTAGAATCGCAAAGGAGGACCATGCCTTGGAGATTCCCGTGGACGAGTTCCCTAGGCCGATCTCCGAGGGCTCTCCTCTCCTCCTCAAGGACGGCATCCTCGTCTTCACCGGCGAAGTAGAAGGTGACATTGAAACAGCGCTTCGTCGCGATCGGGACGAACGCTCCAGAAAGCTGATGGGCTCTTGGGAGATCTGGACGTGGAGTTACTCTTGACTTCTTTTTTCGACTCCGTGTAATCTGAAAGGAGGGTTTCCATGAGACGACACCTTTTTGCGATCAGTCTACTGGTTTTCTGTGCCTTGACCCTGCCTCACCCAGCGCAGGCATGCGATCTGTGCAAATACTCGGGCTTTGTGTGCGTCGCTGACGATTGTGAGGTTGTATTCGTTTGTCAGGAACAATCTTTTGGGAAGAATAGCTACGCCGATTGCTGGACTGACTCAGGAGGTTGCCATACCGGAACGGAGTTCTGCCGATGGGCTGCATTGGTCGCTCCCGTCTGCAAAGAACCGGTCTTGTTTGGCAATGAGAAGGCTTCCTGAAGCTTTCCTCGCCCTGGCGATGCTCGCCGGCTCCGCGAGCATCGCCCAAGCCGTGTCCGTTCGGATCGACATCGAAGCGATCGGAGCGCCCTCTCCCAAGGCTCCGATTCCGGGAGTCCTCAAGATCACCCCACAGTCTGGGACAGAGTCCATCCAGGCCTTGGAGATCCCTGCCGAGCTGCCGGGCGAACGGCAGGTCGATCTCCGTCCCGGCGTGCTGTGGAACGTCCAATTCGAGGCCAAGGGATTCTGGAGTGAGACGTCTTCCATCATGGCGCAGCAGACGGGCTCTCCAGTACGTCTGCGGGTCTTCCCTGCCAGCCGTATCCAGGGCCGGATCGCGCTGCCCGTGGGTGAAAAGCCTCTTAAGAGCCTCGCGGTCCGGTTTCAGTTTCCTTTCGGTCCTGCCCGGACGGAGCCGCTGGAGGCGACGATCACCTGTCCGATTGTGGACAGCAAGATTCGCTGCGAAACACCCGCGGGGAAATTCGACCTGAGGTTGCGCGCGGAAGGGGGATTCGCGCCCATTTATCTCTGGGAGATCGGAATTCCTGTGGGCAAGGCCGCCGATCTCGGCGAGCTGAAGCTGCGGCGCGGGGCCTCGGTCTCGGGTTGGGCGCAGACGGCTGAAGGGCGCCCTCCCTCGAAGGATTGCCGGCTGAAGCTCTCCCCTGCCCGTGTTTCGGACGATGACCTGAAGGTCCGCGATCAGCTCGAAAAGGCGTCGTTCGAGGCTCATCCCAATGAGAAAGGTTTCTTTCAGATCGTCGGCGTGCCGCCCGGCCAGTATGAGCTCACCGCGGATCAGACGGGCTATGCCCAGGCGCGGATACGTCCGATCGACGTGCGTCCGGACCTGGAGGCCCAGGTCATCGATCGCTTGACGCTGGCGAAACCGGTCACGGTCGAGATCGCCCTCGTTCCGCCGATCGAGCCCTACGGCCATCCCTGGCGAATCGTGCTGGCTCGCAAGGCCCAGCCTTCGGATCCTCCTTCTGATTCCTACTCGGGTACGGCGACCCAGGAAGGGACCTGGCGGTCCCCCGGAATCTCACCGGGCACGTACGAGATCCAGGTGCTCGGGGATCGCAAGGACATCTGGCACGAGGAGATGGTTGAAGTCCTGCCCGGGCAATCCCCTCTGCACATCGACCTCCCCGTTCTGCGGGTGAAGGGGACGGTGACCCTCGGCAAGGAGCCCCTGGAAGCGACCCTCTGGCTTTCCCAGAAACGGGGTCAGCGTCTGGTCTTCGACTCGGATGATCGCGGCCGGTTCAGCGGCGTGCTTCCCCACGAAGGGCTCTGGTACGCACAGATCGCTTCGGACAATCCGAAGCTTCACGTGCAGCTCGATGCCATCGAGATCAAGGTTGCCAAAGGCAAGACCGTCGCGGAGATCGAGATTCACGTGCCTGACACCCACTTGGTGGGCCAGGTGGTGGACGAGACCGGCCGGCCCGTCCAGGGTGCGCGAGTCCAGATCGTCGGGCCCGGAGACAAGGCCGTTGACTCCATCGACACCGACGAGAAGGGGGAGTTCTCGGTCCGCGGCCTGCGTCCGGGCTCTCGGCTGGTAGAGGCCGTCGAGAAAGACCGGCGCAGCGACTACACCATGGTCCAGGTTCCGGACGAGGGGGAAAGCCCCTGGTTGCGGCTCGTCATCCGGCGGCTGCGGACCTTCGAAGGCAGGATCGTCTCGGCAAACGGCGGAGTTCCAGGCGCCATGGTGCAAGCCTCAGCTCCGCTGGTCGATCACGGCTCCGCCAGTACCTCCCAGAGCGATCAGGCCGTCTCCGACGCGGACGGCAGATTCCAGGTCGAGCTCCCCGCGGATTCGGCGATCCTGAGCCTCCTCGTCCTTCCCCCGGGCTTCGCCATGCGGATGTTGACCGTCGCGGTGACTGCCGGTCAGTCGATCGAGATTCCGGTCGAGCCACAAGGGGGCACTCTCGTTCTCGATCTCACAGCCGAGGGTCCCTCTCCCCTCCTGGTTCATGGCGGGACGTTCACGCTACCCCAGATGCTGAGTTCCTGGGCCAGGATGCAGGGAGCCCGGTCTCAGGATCCTCAGCGGCTGATCGTTCCCAACGTAGAGGCGGGAGCCTACAGCCTCTGCCGGGGAGGGGGAGTGGTCTCCAAGCTGCGAGAGGGTGGGGAGCCGCCGGCGGCCAACTGTGCGAGCGGAGTGCTCGCTCCCAACGGGGACCTCGTCTTGAAGGCTCCGGTGCTGGCTGGACCGGCTCGCTGACAACCAGCATGTGCCCGGCTCTGGCTTTGCGCAGGCACGGGTCGGGTCGCAGGACCCATGGGTCCCGTCACGCGCCCCACGGCTCGGAAGCAGGGCCCAAGGAGCCCGTCACGTGACCCTGCTCGCCGGATTTCGCATTCGCGGGCGCCTACTGGCTCCGCGCCAGATTCACCTCTCCCCACACCGTGCCGCCGCTCGCCTGGTCGGGGACGGTGAAGACCAGCTTCTGACCGATGTTGCGGAGGAGCACCACGGTCTGGAAACGGACGTAGTTGCCGGCCTGGGGGAGGGCCGGGATGGCGACCTTCAGGCGGGTGCGCAGGTCGGAGCGGCCGCCTTTTTCGTCCATGGCGGCCAGGGCCAGGGGGACGTCCGCCAGGTAGCCTTTCCCCTGCGGCGTCAAGCTCAGGGCTTCGAGGGGCACGCCGAGGAGGACCGGGACTTCGAGATCCCGGCCTTTCCGCTTGGGGGCTCCGAGCTTGACGAAGAGCCTGCGGTCCTGGGCCGCGCCGCCGAAGAGCAGCACGCCTTCGGCTTTGAGGGCTCTTTCGCTCGCTTTGGAAAGATCGGAGAAGCCGAGGCGCGAGCGCACGGTGAATCCCGGCCGCCGCACTTGGACCGTCACCCGATGGCTCCGGTCGTTGGCTTTCCAGGAGGGGGTGAAGCCGAGCCAGTAGTAGGTGCCCGTGTCCTTCACCACGTCGCGGAGGACCCGGTTGTCGAAGGCGGCCACGGCGGTGCCGCCGGTGAGACGGGCCAGCACGTCGGCCGCCCTGATCGCCAGGGTGTAGGACTGCCCGGCATCGACCGGGTAGACCGAGTAGCCGAGCCGGTTGGCCGCTCCCAGGAAGGGACCGTAGAGTTGGGGCGCGGACTGGAGGGCCCAGTCCCCGGAGACGAGGAGCATCACCTTGCGGCCCGGGGGTGCCTCGAAGGCGCGCAGGACCGAGGCGGCTGCGTCCGCCGCCTTGTGGGCGTCGGTGAAGGCATCCGTCACTGCCGCGGGACGGCTGTTGAGCTCAGCAAGCTCAGCGCCCAGGATGCTGGGGCTGTTGGTGCCCGTGTCCCCGTCGTCCAGGATCGCCGCGGACTCCTTGAGAAACGTCACATCCCGCTGGGGCGCCTCCAGATGGACATTCGCGACGTTGCCGCGGGCCTGCCGCTGCCGGGCCTTCTCCAGAGCTGCCGTGAGCGTCGCGACGTCGTGAGTCCAGTTGGCCAGGACGTCGATGTGGAGCCCGTCGAACGCCAGCACGGCCATGTGGTCGGCGGGCCGGAGGAGGTTGAGATCGAGGGTCAGCTTCTTCAGCAGGTCGTCGCGCTGGGACCCGATGGACAGAGAGTCGTCGATGAAGACGAGGTAGTTTCGCCCCACCTCCTCACCCTTGGAGACCGGAGCTCCGTCGCCCGAGGCGGTGACGGCCGCTCCTTCGGCCACCTCGGCGAAGTAGTCGATGGACACCTCCTTGCCGTCCACCAGGAGCCGGAAGTCTCCGGCCGTCAATCCTCGCACACGCTCCCCTCCCCGATCAGAGACCACGGCCTCGACGTTGACCACCCGCACGTCGATCGATTCGCTGAAGACCTCGGGTTGAGGTGACGGGGGTGTCTCCTGAGCGCTCAGGGACAGGGAAAAGACCAGAGACAGTGCCGCCGCGGCCGTCCGGTGGATGGAGAGATTCATGGCTCCTCCTTGTTGGAGATGCTACGCCCTGCGAATACGCGCGGGGGAACAAGCAAGGGAGGTGCCGCCCGGAGGATACAAGGCGCAGGGGTATCGAGATGACCTGGGAAGGGGATGCAGGCGTCCTCGCCGGGGGACATGGAGCGCCGCCCGGATTCCGGCTCACCTGCACCTCCTTCTCTGCTGCGAAACCGTGGAGCGGTGCTGCGTATAGGGAGGGTCCCGGCTCTCCACTCTGGATGTGTGCTGCGAAATGGAGGCTCGGAGTCGCAAACTACGCCCTGTGTGTCGCGAAATAGGGAATAGCAGCCGCATATTTCCAGGTCTGAGCCACGGCCAGGACGTGGGGAGATCCCTCCGTCCTGAATTCTGTTGCCAAAACCTCGGTGCAAGCGCCGTTTGTCCCTCAATATGCTGCCAATGGGCAGATCGGCGATGCTTAACCTGAGCTTGATGACGCGTAAACTATCCAAGATGCTGCAAATGTCTCGACCCTGGAGGCATAGATCTGGGATTTCGCATCTCAGTATCGGTCATTCACAGCAAATCTCGGAGAATTGGGGGCAGAGAGGATCTGACCGGCTCCTTCAACCGTGGAGGAGACGGATGCCAAGGCCTGATTTGCGGCTGAGACCTCGACATTTGCGTCATACTCCCTGGTATTTGCGGCACAATGACGCAAGTGGAGGGTCTGTGGCGGGCAATTCGCAGCTCAGAGCGGGATGGGAGCCTCTGCGACCGCGAGGTTGGCGACAGCCGCGGAGATGGTGGCTTTTGAGGCCCGAAGGGTCGCCCCTCCCTCAGCTGGGTTGGAGGGGAGCACCGTCCTTCACTAGGCCTGAAGGGCCGAGCTAAATGCCGCGCCACCCTATCGCGCCCCGTGGGGGCTCATAAATGAACGTGGGCCTCCAACCCAGCCCGATGGGCTGGGCTGAGGGAGCCCGGACCTTCGGCCCGGAAAGAGCTCGCTCCGCTCGCCGTTCTGTCTGAACTGCCGCCTACCGCGCTCCCACCAGCGCCAGCCGTGCCTTCAGGTGGTTGACGACTTTGGTGCCGTGGTCCCGCGAGTTCTCGATGAAGATGCGGTCGGTGAAGCGGCCGGCCTGGAGGGTGCCGGCGATGTAGAGGCCGGGGACGTTCGATTCGCAGGTCTCGTGATCGAAGGTGGGGATCAGGGTCTCGGGATCGACCGCCACGCCGCAGCGCCGCTCGAAGTCGACGTCCGGCTGGTAGCCGATGAGGACGTAGGCCGCCTGGGCAGGCAGCACCTCGGGACCGGAGGGGCCTTCGATCTCGATCCCTCCCTCCGGCAGGAAGGCGCGCACCAGGGTGTTGAAGCGGGCGGGGATGGAGCCCTCTTCGATGCGATTCTGCATGTCGGGCTTGAGCCAGTATTTGACCCCGGACTTCAAGTGCGCGCCGCGGTGGACGAGGGTCACCCGCGCGCCGTTTCTCCACAGGTCGAGGGTCGTTTCGACCGCGGTGTTGCCGGCGCCTACGATCACCACGTCCTGCCGGAAGTGGAGGTGAGACTCCTTGTAGCGGTAGGAGACCCAGGGGAGCTCCTCGCCGGGGACGCCCAGGCGCCGGGGGTTGATGAAGTAGCCGGTGGCGAGGGCCACGGCCCGGGCTCGGTGGGTGCGCGGACCCTGAAGCCGGCGGGAGGAGACGGTGAAGAGCTCCCCCTCCTTGCGCACCTCCTCCACGTTCTCGTAGAGGGCGAGCGGCACCTGGTAGCGGTCCGTCACCATGCGGTAGTAGACCAGGGCCTGGCGGCGGGTGGGCTTGTCCTCGGGGATGGCGAAGGGGATGTCGGCGATCTCCAGCCGGTCGCGGGTGGTGAAGAACTCCAGGAAGGTGGGATAGGCCTGGATGGCGGCGGTGAGCGGTCCGCGGTCCACGAGCAGCACGGAGAGCCCCTGGCGGCGCGCCTCGGCGCCGATGGCGATGCCGGTGGGACCGGCGCCCACCACGAGGAGATCGAGCGGTTCATTCATGAGCATAGAAATGATCGACCGGGCCGTGCCCATTCCCGGAGCCCAGGGGATAGGCCGCGGCCATGGCTCCCTGAAGATATCGGATGGCCCCCTCCACTGCCACCGGCAGCTCCTCCCCCGCTCCCAGGCGGGCGGCGATGGCGGACGACAGGGTGCAGCCCGTGCCGTGGGTCGAGCGGGTGTGGAGACGGGGATGGGTGAAGCGGTAGACCTGGGCCCCCACGAGCAGCAGGTCGATCACCTCCTCGCCTTCGCCGTGCCCGCCCTTGGCCAGCACGGCGGGCCCCAGGGCGGCCAGGGCCGCGGCGGCCAGCAGCCGCTCGTCCTCGGTGCCAACCGGCAGGTCCGTCAACGTCTCCAGCTCCGGCAGGTTCGGGGTCACCAGGGTGGCGAGGGGCAGCAGCTCCGCCTTCAGGGCGGCCACCGCGTCCGCGCGCAGCAGCCGGTCGCCGCTCTTGGCCACCATCACGGGATCGAGGACGATGGGCACGCCCGTTCCCGCCAGGTGGGCCCACAGGCGGCCGGCCACGGTGCGGATGAGGGGAGCGCTCGCGAGCATGCCGATCTTCACTGCGTCGGCGCCGATGTCCTCCAGCACGGCGTCGATCTGCGCCACCACCATCTCCGGCGGCACTTCAAGGACGGCGCGCACCTCGCGGGTGTTCTGGGCCGTCAGCGCCGTGATGACGCTCATGCCGTAGGCGCCGTGGGCGGCGAAGGTCTTGAGATCGGCCTGGATGCCGGCGCCGCCTCCGGAGTCGGAGCCGGCGATGGTGAGGGCCCTGGGGTGAGGGCTCATGCCGTCTGCAGCCGGCGCCGCCTTGCCCACGCCACCACGCCCACGGTCACCAGCACGAGGATGCTGATCGCCTGCGCCAGGGTGAAGCCGCCGAGGAAGCGGTCGTCCTTGGCGCGCAGGATCTCGACCAGGAAGCGCTCCACGGCGAGGAGGCCCAGCACGGTGAGGGCCACGGTGCCCGGCTGCGGCCGGCGCCTGAACAGCCAGAGGGCGAAGCCCCAGATGGCGAGGGCCATGGCCGTCTCGTAGAGCTGCGTGGGGTGAACTTTCATCAGCGTGTCATCCGGAATCGAGGCCGGCACGGCCACGCCGAACATGTGGCGCAGATTGCCGGCCGTGGTCTCCGGCAGCCCCACGGAGAAGGCGACCCCCCACGGCAGGTCGGTGGGCCGGCCGTAGTCGTCGCCCACCAGGAAGCAGCCGATGCGGCCGACGGCGTAGCCGATGGCGAGCCCCGGCACCACCGCGTCGGCCAGGGGCCAGATGGGGAGCCGGCGGCGGCGGATCATCCAAACCACGCACAGGAAGCCGGCGATGAAGCCGCCGTACCACACCAGCCCCGAGCGGTCGAAGAGGAGCCGCCAGCTCATGTTGAGCAGGGCGTAGTAGATCTTGGCGCCGAGGATGCCGCCCACACCGGCGGCGAAGACGAGGGCGCTCGCGTCCTCCTCGTCGCCGATGCCGAGGTACTTCATCCCCCAGCGGAGCTGGAGGTAGGAGGCGAGGAAGGCCAGCACCAGCATCACCCCGAAGGGGCTGACCGAGAAGGAACCGATGTGGAAGAGCTCTCTGATCATAGGGATGGGGGGAGCGCGGGCTGCACTACCGGGCGGATACCCGGCGGATGCCCGGCGGGAATGGTAGCACCCGGGGGGGAGATCGCAAATCGCGCCGGCCGAGGGGTGCCGGCGGAGGCCCGGCCGGGATAGACTAGGCGGACCAGGAACGGAGACGACCCCGAGCGCGCCATGGCCGACACCCAAGTGCAGTACGAAGCCTCGCTGAGCGAGGCGGACGACGAGACCCCACCGCGGCTCTTCATCTGGGTCCGCCGCTTCCACGGCGGCGAGGAGCTGACGGGCCGCTACGAGGTGTTCGACGACCTCGCACGCCTGGATGGCTTCATCGCCCGCGCCGCAGCCTCGGGCGAGGACACCGCCGTGCTGCACGAGGCCCGGGAGCGCTTCGCGGCGAGCCTGCGCCGATCGCCCTCGTGATTGTCCTCGTAATACGCCTCGTAATACGGGCCGGCGGCGCATGACCGATCCCATCGTCACCGACGCGACCCGCGACGGCTTCGCCGCCCTCCAGGCCCTCGTCGCGCGCCTGCCGAAGACCGGCCGCTGGCTCGTGCTCACCCACGACAACCCCGATCCCGACGCCCTGGCCTCGGCCCAGATCCTGGCGCGGTTGCTGCGCCAGTCCTGCCGCCAGAAGGTCACGGTGGCCTACGGCGGCATCATCGGCCGGGCCGAGAACCAGGAGATGGTGAAGAGCCTGCGCCTCCCCTTCAGCCACCTCCGCAATCTCAGCCTCAAGCGCTACCAGCACTTCGCCCTGGTGGACACGCAGCCCAAAAGCGGCAACAACCAGCTCCCCGCGCGCATCGTGCCCGACGTGGTCATCGACCATCACCCCGTGCGGCCCAACACGCAGACGGGCCCGTTCTACGACATCCGGCCGAAGTATGGGGCCACCGCCACCATCCTCGCCGAGTACATGCGGGCCGCGGGCCTCCAGCCCACCCATGCCCTGGCCACGGCGCTCATCTACGCCATCCGCTCCGAGACCCAGGACTTCGCCCGCGAGCACGTCGGCCCGGACAAGGCCATCCACGACCTCTACTTCCCGCTCGCCAACCACCGCCTGCTGGCGCGCATCCAGAGCCCCCGCCTGCCGCTGACCTATTTCGGCAACCTGCACGACGCGCTGGAGAACCTGGAGGCGGTGGATTCGCTCATCCTCACCCACCTGGGGGCCGTCGAGCAGCCGGACATCGTGCCCGAGATCGCGGACCTGCTGCTGCGTCTCGAAGGGAAGACCTGGTCGCTGGTGACCGGCTACTTCCAGGACCGCCTCTACCTCTCCATCCGCACCACCAACACCCGCGCCGACGCCGGCAGCCTCATGCACCGTCTCCTCGGCCGCCGCGGCAAGGGGGGAGGCCACGGCATGATCGCCGGCGGCTGGATCGACGCCAGCAAGCTGGCGTCTCCCGTGGAGCGGCGCGAGCTGCAACGCAAGCTGGGGATGCGGCTGGCCAGGGAGCTGAAGAAGAATCCGGAGAGGATCGCCAGGGTCACTCTCTCTCAACCGCGACCAGGGTAACGACCTCCATCTCCCGCCGGGCTGCGGCGAGACGATTGTGGGCCACGTAGATCATCGCCATGGCGCCCTTCTCGCTCTGCACGAACCAGGGGATCCCCGCCGCTTCGAGCCGCTCCGTCACCGTGGCGAAGACGGCGACGTCGGCAACCTCTCCCAAGGCTACGAACTCCACCTCCTCCTCATCTTCCGGGTCCCCCTCCTCGATCAGCTCCGCCCCACAGTCCGCGCACAGCTCAGAGCCCTCCTCGTCCTCCAGACCGCACTCCGGACAGAACATCGATACCTCCTCCCCTCCGGCCGCCGTCCCCGGCGCCAGCAAGACCTTTCGAGCTTCTCTCCCTAAGTGTCAGAAACCGGGATGGAGGTGACAAAGCCGTGAGCTTCTGAGTGACAAGTCTGTGAACTCCCCAAGCGGTCGCCAACCCGGTCACCGCCCCGCGAGGCGGGCCACGGCGGCGACCAGCTCGGAAGGATCGACGGGTTTGGCGAGATGGGTCTGGAAACCGGCCTCCAGGGCCCGCTGGCGGTCCTCGCTCCGGGCATAGGCGGTGAGCGCCGCGGCCGGCACGCCGCCCCCGCGCTCCGGCTCGCGGGAGCGGATCTTGCGGATCAGCGAGTAGCCGTCCTCCTCCGGCACGCCAATGTCGGAGACCAGCACGTGCGGCAGCTCGCGGTCGAACGCCTCCAGGGCTTCGGGCACCGAGCCGAAGGCCAGGACCTCGGCGCCGCACTGCTCGAGGGCCATCACCAAGAGGTCGCGGGTGTCGGCCTCGTCCTCCACCACCAGCACGCGCAGGTGCGCGAGCAGGTCGGGCCGGTTCCAGACCTTCTGGCCCGGCTGCTCCTCCGCCGGCTCCGCCGCCGCTCCGGTGCGCAGTGGGAGCCGCACGGTGAAGGTGGCCCCCCGGCCCTCGCCTTCGCTCCCCACCTCCACCGTGCCGCCGTGCAGCTCCACGAGGTGCCGCACGATGGAGAGCCCCAGCCCCAGGCCGCCGTGCGCGCGGGTGAGGGTGCCGTCGGCCTGGCGGAAGCGGTCGAAGACGTAGGGGAGGAAGTCGGCACGGATGCCGGCCCCCGAGTCGCTCACCTGGAGCACGGCGTTGGGCCCCTCCTCCCGCACCCGGACCCCGACCCCACCGCCGCGCGGTGTGAACTTGATGGCGTTCGAGAGCAGGTTCCAGATCACCTGCTGCAGCCGGTCGCTGTCGCCCAGGACGGGGCTGCCCAGGGGCTCCAGGGCGAGGGTGAGCCGGATGTCCTTGGCGTCGGCCGCCGGCTGCACGCTTTCGAGCGCGGCGTCGATGATGCTCGGCAGCACCACGGGTTTGAAGTCGAGGCGGAGCTTGCCGGTGATGATGCGCGAGACGTCCAGCAGGTCGGCGATGAGCTGCGCCTGGGCGCGGGCGTTGCGCTCGATGGTCTCCAGGGCGCGGGAAGAGGAGGCGGCGTCGAGCTTGCCCGTGCGCAGCACCTGCACCCAGCCGAGGATGGCGTTGAGCGGCGTGCGCAGCTCGTGGGAGAGGGTGGCGAGGAACTCGTCCTTCATGCGGTTGGCTTCCTCGGCGTGCCGGCGCGCCGCCTGCTCCAGCACCAGGAGGCGCGCCCGCTCCTGCTCCGTCCACTCGCGCACCCGGATCTCCTTCTTCAGCTCCTCGTTGGCCACCGACAGCTCGGCGGTGCGGCGCTCCACCAGCACCTCCAGCTCGTCGTACATGGCCTTCAAGGCCGCGTTGGCCCGCGCCAGCTCGGCCGTGCGCTCCTCCACCTTGCGCCGCAGCGCCACCTTCTCGATGGCGTTGTGCACCGCGTGCTGCAAGCGGTCGCGGGCCACGGCCCCCTTGAGCAGGTAGTCCTGGGCCCCGCCCTTCATGGCCGCCACGGCCACGTCCTCGCTGCCCTGGCCGGTCAAGACGATCACCGGCAGCAGCTTCTCCGTGGGCATACGGGAGAGGAACTCCAGGCCGTCCACGTCCGGCAGCCGGTAGTCGAGCAGCAGGCAGTCCGGCCGCTCGTCGCGCGCCAGGCGCAATCCCTCCTCCCCCAGGTCCGCCTCCAGGAACTCGTAGTCGTGCTCCGGGTCCTCGCCCAGCATGCGCTTGTAGACCTCCCGGTCCTCCGGGCTGTCGTCCACGATCAGGATGCGGCAGGGCGCGGCGGAGCTCATGTCGTTCTCAGGTGACCTTGGGCAGGATGACGACTTCGAACCAGTAGTCGTTGAGGCGTTCGATGGCCTGCATGAACCCTTCGAGGTCCACCGGCTTCTGGATGTAGCTGTTGGCGCCGCAGCGGTAGCAGACCTCGATGTCCCGCTCGTCCTTGGAGGTGGTGAGCACGATGACGGGGATCTGCTTCAAGTCGGGGTCGTTCTTGATCTCGCTCAACACCTCCCGGCCGTCGGTGCCGGGCAGGTTCAGGTCGAGCAGGATGACGCCCGGCCGCGGCGCCTGCTGGGGATCGGCGTATTTCCCCCGCCGGTAGAGGAAGTCGAGGGCCTCGTCGCCGTCGGCGCAGCGGTAGATCGGATTCTTCAGGCCCGAGCGGCGGAAGGCCCGCTCGGTGGTCTCGAAGTCTTCGGGGCTGTCCTCCACCAGGAGGATGGGCTGGCTGAGCGTGTCGGGCACTTACGTCTCCTCTTGCAGCGTGAAATAGAAGGTCGTCCCCTCGCCAGGGGAGGACTCCAGCCAGATTCTGCCACGATGCCGCTCGACGATCTTCTTGACGATGGTGAGCCCGGCGCCCGTGCCGCCGCCGAACTGGTCGCGGCCGTGCAGACGCTTGAAGATGCGGAACACGGCGCCGTGGTGTTTGTCGGGGATGCCGATGCCGTTGTCGCGGACGTAGAAGACCGGGGCGCGGCCGTTCTCTGTCGCGCCGATCTCGATCCGCTTCTGCGGCTTGTCGTTGTACTTCATGGCGTTGACGATCAGGTTGGAGAAGATCTCCCCCACCCGCACCCGGTCGGCCCGCACCTTGGGCAGCGGGCTGGGGATGCGGATCTCCACTCCCTCCTCCTTCAAGGTGATGCCGAGGGAATCTACCACCTCGGCAACGATCTCATTGAGGTCCACCCGCTCCATGGCCAGGTCGACCCGGCCGAGGCGGGAGAAGTGGAGCAGCGAGTCGATCAGGTCTTCCATGCGGCGGGTCAGCCGCATCAGGGTCGCGAGCTTGGAGCGCCCCTCGGCGTCGAGCTTGTCGGCGTAGTCCTCGATCAGGAAGTTGGAGAAGTTGTGGATGCCGCGCAGCGGCTCCTTCAGGTCGTGCGAGGCGATGTAGGCGAAGTCGTCCAGCTCCTTGTTGCTCTGGTGCAGCTCTTCGTTGCGCTGGGCGAGCTCGCGGGTGCGCTCCGCCACCCGCTGCTCCAGCTCCTCCTTGGCCTGCTGGAGCGCGGAGTCGCGCTCCTGGATCTGGTCCAGCATCTGGTTGAAGGCGTCCACGAGCCCGCCCAGCTCGTCACCGCCCCGCTTGGCGGCGCGCAGCGAGTAGTCCTGCCCCTCGGAGACCGCCCGCGCCGTCTCCGAGAGATCGAGGATGGGGCGCGAGACCAGCCGCTGGAGGCCCGAGGAAAGGAAGAGAGCCGCGAACCCCGAGACGAGGAACACCGCGCCCACGGTGAACGCCTGCACCTCGATCCGGCTCGTCAGCTCCGAGAGGTCGCTGCGCAGGTAGACCGTGCCGATCTCGCTCCCCGTTCAGCACGACGGGACGGAAGACGGCGAGCCCGCCAGCCACGAACTCGGCGCTGTCGCGCTCGCGGAGGGGGGGAAGTCGGCTCCCCCCTCGTCGGCCTTCCCATCTGGCGGATACCTGGCGAAGAGCCGGTCTTCGGCATCGTAGATGGCTGCGGCGGTGATGGTCGGCCGCGCCTTGAGCCCCTGGAGAGTGTCCTGGGCCGCGCTCGGATCCTGGAAGCTCAAGGCCGCGGTGCTGTTCTGGGCCACGATGTCCGCCAGGGTCGTCAGGTCGCGCACCATGTCCTTCCGGAAGCGCGCCACGTCGAGGACGATCAGAGCCAGGCCCGCCAGCAGCAGCGCGCCGCCGGTCGTCAGCAGGGTGATCAGCATCAGCTTCTGGCGGATCGGGGACGTTGCGCAGCGGCATGGTCAGGGCCTGCCTTTGACCCGCTTGGCGAGCGCCAGCAGCTTGGAGCTGATCCTGAGCCCCGCCCGCTCGGCCGCCTCCTGGTTGATCTCGAAGCGGACCTTGGAGCCCTCCAGCAGGAAGTTGATCATGCCGCCCTGGTCGACGAACCCCGGCGTCTCCCCCACCGTCAGCACGGGAGCGTCGTGCAGGACGCCGAAGATGCGGGGCAGCCGGTCCCTCTCCGAGCGGCTGATGAAGAGGACGTGGCAGGCCACAGGATCGTTGAGGCTGTCGAGGCGCAGCAGGGTCACCGGGTGCCCGCCCACCCCCTCCTCGATCAGCGCCTTCAAGGTCTTGCCGAAGGGGTCCTCACCGAGGATGCAGAGCTTCAGCGGGCTGCGCGCCTCGGGGAAGGAGGCGGCGGGCCACTCCACGAACTTGGTGAAGTTGTAGAGGAAGGCCGCCTTGACGTCGGGCTCCGAAGCGATCCCCTGGCCGCTCCCCGGCTCCGGGACCGCGAGACATCCCACGCAGACGGCGAGCGCCGCCAGGAGCCGTGGTTTCAGAACCGCCATGTGACCTTTCCATAGACGCTGCGCTGCACCTCTTTGAGCACCGTGGTGGGGAACTCCGGGTGCTGCGGGTGGAGGAGGTTCTGCCCCACGAGGGAGAGCTCGAGCCGGTCGCTCACCCGCCGGCCCAGGCGCAGGTCGAGCTCGGTGTAGGCGGGGAGGAACGGGGCCGGCAGCGCATCCACGTGGCGCAGCCAGGCGTCGAGCTCCCACCGGCCCGGCAGGTCCATGAGCGAACGGAGGGCCCAGCGGCCCTCTGGATCATCGCCCTCCGCCGAGCCCCTGGTGGTGTCGGTGCTGGCCGGATCGAAGCGGAGGTCCTTGTGGAAGTAGGTGTAGGAGGTGTAGAGCCGCCACCAGGAGGCCGCCTGCCAGTTGAGCCGCAGCTCCGCGCCGTAGGTCTCGGCGTTGAGCTTGTTGGCCAGCGTCAGAGGGATGGGCGCGCCGCTCGCCGGCCGCTCCTGGCTGCGCAGGTGGTCGTAGACGTTGTAGAAGGTCATGACCTCGAACGAGGTGCTGGCGCGGGGCAGGAGACGAAACCCAAGCTCGTAGGCGACCACCTCCTCGTAGGTGAAGTCCCGGCTCCCCTGGAGAACGACCACGGGGCCGATGAGGAAGCGGGAGTCCTCCTCCAGCCGGTTCGGCGCGCGGACGGCGCGCGAGATGGCCCCCCAGAGGATCTGGCGGTCGCTGGGCGTCCAGGCCAAGCGCAGGGTAGGCAGGATCTGGCCGCTCTCGGACTCGTGGACCTCGTACCGCGCGCCCAGCGTCAGCCGCAGCCGGTTGGGCACGAGGGCCACCTCGTCCTGGGCAAAGGCGCTGAAGAGCTGCTGCGTGCGGCGTGAGGGGTCCCAGGCCAGCACCGGGGTGCTCGCCACCGCGTCGCGGCTGACCCGGTAGTCGAAACCCCAGACGAGGTCGTGCCGCGTCCCGAACGGCCGCCGGTGCTGGAGCTCCAGGTCCCAGGTGTCGCGGTGCTCCTCGAGCTGCCGCGGCACCTTGCGGTGGGTGCGGTCCCACTAGACCTGCACCTCGAGGCTCGAGACCGCGGAGTAGCGGCGCGACCAGCGCCCGAGTAGATTGCCGCCATCGACGTCGCTGTCCGGGCGGGTCAGCTCGCCGATCAAGCCGCGGTAGACGTCCCCCTGGAGGGTGAAGGCGTCGCGCGCCGCGAGGTCGCCGTCCATCCGGAACCCGCCCTGGGCCATGCGCAGGGGGTCCTCGGCACTGCCGCCCCGGGCGAGGGCCAGGGCGTCGACGTAGCGGTACTTGCCGTAGACGCGGTAATCGGTCCGCTCGTTCAGGGCGCCGCCGTACTGGACGGCACCGAAGCCGCGGTCCTCGCTGCCCGCGCCGAGGTTGGCCAGCCCGCCCTGAGTCTGCCGGGCGCTCTTGGTGATGACGTTGATCACGCCGTTGACGGCGTTGGCTCCCCACAGGGTGGCGCCCGGGCCGCGGATGACCTCGATCCGGTCGACGTCCTCGAGCAGCACGTCCTGGACGTCCCAGAAGACGCCGGAGAACAGCGGCGTGTAGACGCTGCGGCCGTCGATCAGCACGAGCATGCTTGTCGGCGACCCCGCTGTTGAAGCCGCGGGCGCTGATGGCCCAGGTCCGCGAGTCGAAGCGGGCCACGTGGAGGGAATTGGCCAGGCGCAGGGCCTCCGGCAGGCTGGTTGCGCCCGAGCGCCGGATGTCCTCGGCTGTGATGACGGTCACCGCGGCCGCGGTCTGGGAGATGCGCTCGCTGCGCCGCGACACGGAGGTGACGTCGATCTCCATCAACTGCTCGATGCTGAGCCCCTTGAGCTCCGAGGGCTCCACCCGGGGCGCCTCCTGCGCCGGGAGAGCCGGCGCGCACAGGGCCAGGCCCAGCAGCGCGGCGAAGACCTTCATGAGCCCTTCCTCTCCGCAGCACCACCAGCGGCCAGCAGGCGAAAGAGCTCGCCCAGGTCGGCGGGCTTGGTGAGATGGGCATCGAACCCGGCCTCCTGAGCCAGGCGGCGGTCCTCCTCCTGGCCATAGCCGGTCAAGGCGATGAGGAAGGCGGAGCGCGTCTCGGGCGCGGCCCGCAGGGCCCGGGCCACGCCGTAGCCGTCCACGGCCCCGGGCAATCCGATGTCGCAGAGCACGACCTCGGGGGAGAAGCGCCGGGCCAGCTCGAGCCCCGAGGTCGCGTCGAAAGCCATCTCGACCTCGTGGCCGGAGAGCCGCAGCAGCGCCGCCAGGCTCTCGGCCGCGTCGACGTGGTCCTCGATCACCAGACAGCGCCGGGGGGTGGGCTCGGCTTCGGGGCCGCTCGCTTCGGGCATGGCAGTGTCCTCCTCCAACACGGTCTGCCGTGGCAGCCGCAGGTCGATCCGGGTGCCCCGGCCCTTGCCCGGGCTGGAGGCCGCGGCCGAGCCGCCGTGCAGCTCGACGAGGGTCTTGACCAGGGCGAGGCCGAGCCCCAGGCCGCCGCGGTCGTGCACCGGCTTGCTCTGGGACTGGTGGAACGGCTCGAAGAGCTGGGAGAGAAGCTCCGGCTCCATGCCAATGCCGGTGTCGCGCACGGTGAGCAGAGCCGTGTCGCCCTCGCCGGGTACCAAGGCGATCGAGATCCGGCCGCCGGGCGGGGTGAACTTGACGGCGTTGTGCAGCAGGTTGCCGATGATCTGGGTGATACGGGTGGGGTCACCCGTGATCCACACGGCTGCGGCGGGCAGCTCGAGCTCCAGCTCCAGGCCTGCGGTGGTGATCGCCGCACGCTGGTCCTCCACGGCCGTGCGCACCGCCGCGGCGAGGTCGAGCTGCTCCTCGCGCAGGTGGATCCGGCCGCGGGAGATGCGGGCCACGTCCAGCAGGTCGTCCACCAGGCGGGTGAGATGGATCACCTGCCGCTCCACCATCCCCAGAGCCTTCTCCCGCTTCCCCTCGTCGAAGCCGACGAACCTGAGGAGCTGGATGCAGTTGCGGATAGGGGCGAGGGGGTTGCGCAGCTCGTGGCCGAGCAGGGCCAGGAACTCGTCCTTGCGCCGGGCGGCTTCGGCCAGCGCCGCTTCGGCCGCCTTGCGGTCCGAGATGTCGCGGTCGATCCCCGAGGCGCCGGCGAGGTGGCCAGCAGCGTCGTAGATCGGGGAGAGGGTCAGGGAGATGTCGAGCAGCCGGCCGTCTTTGCGCACCCGCACGGTCTCGAAGCTCTCCACCTGGAGTCCCTGCTTGAGCTTCTCGAAGGCCAGCGGCAGCTCGCCCCGCCGCTCCGGCAGCACGATCAGGTCCATGCTCCGGCCGACCGCCTCCTGCGCCGAGTAGCCGTACATCCTCTCCGCCCCCGTGTTCCAGCTCGTGATCACGCCGTCGAGGCTCTTGCCGATGATGCCGTCCTGGGACGATTCGACGATGCGGGCGAGCTGTGTCGCGTGAGACTGGGCTCGCTTGAGCGTCGCCGATGTCGAGGAAGGTGAGGACGACGCCGTCGATCACGTCGTCCAGAGTGCGGTAGGGGAGGATGCGCAGCAGGTACCAGGCCTCCTCCTCCTCGGTCCGCACCTGCCGCTCGCGGGGCGAGAGCGTGCGCAGCACCTCGCGGATGTCGGCCACCAGGTCCACGCCCGCGAAGCGGGGGGCGATGTCGGCGATGGGCCGGCCGGCGTCGCTGTCGATCAGGCGGAAGACCTCCAGCGCGGCCGGGGTGAACTTCTTGATGCGCAGCTCGCGGTCCACGAAGACGGTGGCGATGCGGGTGCTCTGGAAGAGGTTCTGCAGGTCGCTGTTGGCGCGCCCGAGCTCGTCGAGCTTCTTTTTGAGCTCGGAGTTGACCGTCTCCAGCTCCTCGTTGACCGACTGCAGCTCCTCCTTCGAGGTCTGCAGCTCCTCGTTGGCCGACTGCAGCTCCTCGTTCATCGACAGCAGCTCCTCGTTGGAGGAGACCAGCTCTTCGTTGGAGCTCTCCAGCTCTTCCATCGTGGCCTGGAGGTGGTCCCTGGTGGACCGCAGCTCCGCCTCCAGCCGCCGCACCAGGGGATCGTCCGCCGCCATCTCGCCGGGATCGGCTTCGCTCGTCCCTTCGCCCGCCGTGACGACCTCCTGGAACACCACCATGTACAGGCCGGGGTCCTCCCCCAGCTCCGGTATGGGCCGCACGATGACGTTGACCCGCCCGGTCTCGCCCTCGAGCTCGAAGGCGACGCTCTCGTGCACCACCTGCACCCGCGAGGTCACGGCCTTGTGGAGGGCCGTGCGCACGTCCAGCCGCAGCCCCTTGCGCGCCATGTCGACGACGTTGACCACCGGCGTGCCCGCCGGCGGCTCGAGATAGCGGCCGGTGCGCGGCGAGAAGTAGACGATGTCCCCCGACTCGTTGACCACCACGCAGGCGGGAGCGAAGCTCTCGAGCAGCACGGATTCGAAGGTCCGCGCCACTTCCTGCTGGCGCGGCAGCGGCCGCCGCGGGGTCTCGTCCGGGAGTCGCAGGCCGAGCCGGCTCCGCTCGCTCAAGGGGAAGCTGAACGGTGGGCGGACGACCGTGTCGCGCGACTGGAAGAGGCGGTGCTTCTTGTCGAGCGTGCGGAACAGCTCCGGCTGGCCCGCCACCATCTCGGAGGGCCCCAGGAAGAGGAAGCCGCCCGGGCGCAGGGCGTAATGGAAGAGCGCCGCGACCTTCTTCTGCAGCTCCGACTCCAGGTAGATCAGGAGGTTGCGGCAGGAGACGAGGTCGAGCCGGGAGAAGGGCGGATCGGCGATCAGGTTGTGGAGGGAGAACAGGCACATCTCCCGCACCTCCCGCGCCACCTGGTACATGTTGCCCTGCTTGACGAAGAAGCGCTCCAGCCGTCCGGCGGCAACCTGGGAGGCCACGGTCTCGGGATAGAGCCCCTGGCGGGCCGCCTCCAGGGCCTGGGAGTCGATGTCGGTGGCGAAGACCAGCACCTGGGGAGGCGCCGCGAGGCCGTCCAGGTGCTCGCGCAGCAGCATGGCGAGCGAGTAGGCCTCCTCGCCCGTGGCACAGCCCGGGACCCAGACGCGCACGGAGCCGTCCGCATCCTTGCCCTCGAACAGCCGCGGCACGACCTGGGCGGCCAGCAGCTCGAAAGCGTCCGGATCACGGAAGAAGTGGGTCACGCTGATCAGCAAGTCGCGGAAAAGCTGCTCGACTTCAGAGACGTCGTGATTCAGCCGGTCCAGGTAAGCATACACCGAATCGACGCCCACCTCGCTCATGCGGCGGCGGACGCGGCGCACCAGGGTGGTCTGCTTGTAGTGGCGGAAGTCGTGGCCCGTCTGGCGTCGCAGGACGGAGCAGATCCTACCCAGATGGCCGCCGATCTCTTCGCGGAAACGCTCGGGGTTCCCCCCCTGGCCGGCCCGCAGCCGCGCCATGTGCTCCACCAGCCGGGCCGGCATCTCCGCCACCGGCAGCACGTGATCGACGGCACCGGTCAACATGGCGCCGCGGGGCATGCTGTCGTAGAGCGCCGTGCTCGGGGCCTGCACCAGGCTGAGGCCGCCATGCTCCTTGATGGCCTTGAGCCCCAAGGCGCCGTCGGTGCCGGTGCCGGAGAGGACGATGCACACGGCCTCGTCCTCCTGGTCCTCGGCGAGCGAGCGGAAGAACTGGTCGATGGGCGAGCGCCGGCCGCGCAGCCGCGGCATCTTCGAGACGTAGAGCACGCAGTCGTCGACGGTCAGCGTGCCGCTGGGCGGCTTGACGTAGACGTGATCGGGCTCGATGACGGTCTCGTCGGCCGCCACCTCGCGCACGGGCATGGCGGTCAGCGGCGCGAGCAGCGAGGCGATCAGCGTCTCGTGACGGGGCGAGAGGTGCTGGATGACGACGAAAGCGAAGCCCGTGTCCGCGGGCATGTGGCGGAACAGCTCCTGGAGCGCTTCGAGACCGCCGGCCGAGGCGCCAATGGCCACCACTGGACAGGGCGGAGGCCCGGCTGCACAGGTGGCGGTTTCCTCCGGCGCCTGGCCGGGCTCCTCCTTGACGGCTTCCTCGACTTCGTCCATAGCCCTCCCCCCGGGGACGTTCCACCAGCGATGTTCGGGGAAGGCGAATCCAAGACTCGTGCCAGATGGTGCCGGAGGCGGGACTCGAACCCGCATGTCCTTGCGGACGGAGGATTTTAAGTCCCCAGCGTCTGCCATTCCGCCACTCCGGCTGGCGGGGGATTCTACGGCATCCGTGCGGCTGTGGGATCCGAGCCCCCTGCCTCACCGTGGGCTGAAGGAAAAAGGCGGCCGCTGGGACCGCCTTTTCGCCATGGGCTCTACCGGAGTCGGGGAGGCGAGCCTGTGAACCTGCTCAGATGCAGGGACAGGACGGTTCGCAAGTGTTACAGGAGCCCCAGCAAGAGTCGCAGGTGCAGGATTCGAAGCAGCTCCCGTAGCAGCTCCCGCAGGTTTGGTCGGCGCAGGTCGGGCATCCTGAGCCGCCCACCACAGGGGTCATCTGCGGGGTCTCCAGAGCGCGCAGGGTCTCACGGGAAAGGGTCAGCTTCTTCTTTTTCATCTCTTCTCCTCCATAGGGCGCCGCTTCTCTGCGACGCCTTGAATGCAACGCGTTGCTCCCTAATTTTAAGGTGCGGGCCGAATGCTGAACGGGACGCCGGGCTTCCAGCGGGATCAGGAGGCGCAGGGCCAGGAGCTGGAGCCGCCGGCTGTGTGCTAGGATGAGGTACACTCTTTCAAAGGAGCCCGGACATGAAGAAGGTCGCCGTGTATTTCGGCGTGGCCCTGCTGGGTCTCGTCGCTGCTCTCGCCCTCCCCGCCGACGCCCACGCGGCCGGCAAGGGGAAGAAGGCCGCCGTCAAGGTCGTCAACAAGTCGGACTGGGAGATCCATCACTTCTTCCTCTCCTCCACGGAGGAAGACGAGTGGGGGCCGGACCAGCTCGGCGACCAGGTGATCGGCACCGACGAGTCGTTCACCCTGAAGAACATCCCCTGCGACAGCTATGACGTCAAGCTGGTCGACGAGGACGGCGACGAGTGCGTGGTCGACGACGTCGACATCTGCGGCGGCGCCGAGAGCTGGACCATCACCAACAAGATCCTCCTCGGCTGCCAGGAGGCCGGCGGGCAGTAAGAAAGCCCCGCCCTTCAGGGCGGGCCCTCACTCCCCCAACCCCCTCTCTCCCAGCCTCCCCCCCGTCCGCCGGGAGAGAGGGGGCTTGAAGAGAAACGTGGCTTTGCTTCTTCTTCAGACAAACCTCTCCCTCTTCTCCCGGCGGACGGGGGGGAGGCTGGGAGAAGAGGGCCGGGGTGATGAGGGTCTTCCTACGCTGCCAGCACGCCCCGGATCTTCGCCGCCAGGCGATCAGCCGAGAAGGGCTTCTCCAGGAACTCGTACTCCCCTTCCAGGATGCCGTGGCGCAGCACCACGTTGTCGGTGTAGCCCGACATGAAGATCACCCGGATCTCCGGCCGGCGGGCGCGCAGGCGCTCGACCACCTCCTGGCCGCTCATGCCCGGCATCACCACGTCGCAGATCACGAGGTCGATCCGGCTGTCCAGCCGCTCCACGGCGGCCAGGGCCTCGGTGCCGTTGGCGGCCGTGGCCACGCGGTAGCCCAGGGCTTCGAGGATGCCCTGGGTGGCGCCCCGCAGCTCGTCGTTGTCCTCCACCAGCAGGAGGGTCTCGCCGCGCCCCACCGGCCGGGCCTCGGCCGGCGCGGATACCGGCGCCGCCGCCGCGGCTTCGAGCGTGCGCGGCAGGTAGATGCGGAAGGTCGTGCCCTGCCCCAGCTCGCTGTAGACCGCCACGTGGCCGCCGTTCTGCTTGACGATGCCGTAGACCGTGGCGAGCCCCAGGCCGCGGGCGTCGGTCCCCTCCTTGGTGGTGAAGAAGGGCTCGAAGATGCGGTCGCGGATCTCCGGCGGAATGCCCGCGCCGCTGTCCGAGACGGCGAGCAGCACGTAGTCCCCGGCCTGCACCGTGGGGTTCTGGCGCAGGTACTCCGGATCGAGAGTGACGTTCGAGGTCTCGATCGTCACCTTGCCGCCCCGTGGGCTCGCCTCCCGCGAGTTGACCAGCAGGTTGACCACGATCTGCTCCACCTGCGAGGGGTCCACCCGCGTGCGCCAGAGGTCGCCCGCGAGGAAGGTCTCGAGCTGGAGGTCCTCGCCGATCAGGCGCTTGAGCATCCCCCGCAGGCCGTCGACCACCTCGTTGAGGTCGATCACCTGGGGATCGACCGGCTGCTGCTTGCTGAAGGCCAGCAGGCGGCGGATGAGGGCCGTGATCTTGCCCGCGGTGGCGATCACCATGTCCATCTTCCCGGCCACGCGATCACCCGGCTGCGCCTTCATGCGCACCAGCTCGCACTGGCTGGTGATGGCGTTGACGTAGTTGTTGATGTCGTGGGCGAGGCCGCCGGCGAGCCGGCCCACGGCCTCCATCTTCTGCGCCTGGAGGAGCTGCGCTTCGCTGCGGCGCAGGGCCTCCTCGGCCCGCCGGCGGTAGCGCTCGCGGCTCCACATTCCCATGGCCGCGACGGCGATGAGCGTGATCCAGCCTACCAGCAGCGCGACGAGCAACAGCCGGCTGCGCCCTTCGTCGCGCGCCATCTGGGCGTCGATGGCCTGCTCGAGGGCCCGCGCCTCGCCGTAGAGCCGGTAGAAGAGACGGTCGTACTCGGCGTCGGAGGCCGAGCCGACGCCGATCTGCTCGCCGCGGGCGAGCCCCGCGAGACGCCGGTGCGCGCGCACCCGCAGCTCGCCGATGCTGCCGCGAAGCTGCGCGGCCTGGCGCCGCAGACCCGGGTCCTGGAGCGGTTTGAGGCCGCGCGAAGCCAGCCCTGGCCGGCCCCCTTCCACCATGCCTCGCGCCAGCTCGTCGGCGCGGTCGAGGTTGCGCCAGATCTCCTCCAGGTTGCCGACGAAGTCGCCGCTCAGGTACTCCTCCAGCCAGAGGTGCGACATGGCCGTGTCCATCTGGATCTCGCGGACCGCCCGGATGAGGGCCGTATCCGTGGCGATGAGCCGCGTGCGCAGCACGTCGGTGCCGATCCACAGGACGATCGATACGACCCCGAGGCCGAGGATCACCCCCGGCATGCGGAAGGCCGGCCCTGGTGCCGCGCCGCGCTTAAGCCCGCTGGCTCTTGAGGACGTAGCCCACCCCCTTGATCGTGTGCAGCAGCCGGTCGCTCCTCTCGCCGTCGATCTTCTTGCGCAGCCGGTGGATGGCTACGTCCACCACGTTGCCGAACGAGTCGAAGGAGTCGTCCCAGACGTGATCCGTCAGCTCGCTGCGGGTGACCACCTGGTCCTTGTGGGTGAGGAAGTACTCCAACAGGGCGAACTCCTTGGGCGAGAGGTCCAGGCTGCGCTCCCCCACCGTCACCCGCCGGCCGGCCCGGTCCATTACCAGGTCGCCGGCCGAGAGGTCCGCTTGCAGAGGCTTGGCCCGCCGCCGCAGCAGGCTGCGCACCCGGGCCAGGAACTCGGGGAGCTGGAACGGCTTGGTGAGGAAGTCGTCGGCTCCCGTGTCCAGCCCGTCCACCTTGTCGTTCACCGCCGAGCGGCCGGTCAGCATCAGCACCGGCGTGTCGCGGCCCGCCCGGCGCCAGGCCCTGAGCAGCTCGATGCCCGTGGGCGGCGGGATGGTCCAGTCGAGGACGATCAGATCATATTCGTTGACGTCCGCCAGCTCGGAAGCCGTCTCGCCGTCTCCCGCCCGGTCCACGGCATAGAACTCATCCTCCAGGACCTCGACCAGGGCCTGAGCGAGGACGTCCTCGTCTTCGACGACCAGGATTCTCACGCGCCGCTCACCTCCGCCGTTTCTCCAACTTCTACGGTGTAGCGAACCTCAGATTACAGGACACCGGACCCTGATAGCATGGAGCGAGGAACCGACGGCCATGACCGACGCTTTGACCGACGCGGAATTCGTCCGCAGCTTCGAGGACTGCACCCTCCCCAACTCCGCCTTCCACCACCGCGACCACGTGCGCCTGGCCTGGATCTACCTGCGGCATCACACGGCGCTGGAGGCGCTGACCCGCTTCGCCGAAGGCCTCAAGCGCTTCGCCACGGCCAACGGCCACCCGGGTCTCTACCACGAGACCATCACCTGGGCCTTCCTGCTGCTCATTCATGAGCGCATGGCGCGCGGCAGCGAGGCGTCCTGGGAGGAGTTCGCGGCTCGCAACCCCGAGCTGCTGACCTGGAAGCCGTCCATCCTGGATCGCTACTACGCGCCCGAGACCCTGGGCTCGGAGCTGGCGCGGCGGGTGTTCGTGATGCCGGACCGCATTGGCATAAGCACATTCGACTGAGCTACTCTCGGCGTGCTAGATTTTCCTTTCTAACCCGCGGGTCGAAAGGGAGGAGCTGCCGTGGCCACGAGTCAACTGTCCGAAGCGAGAAAGCAGGTCCGCAACAAATATGGCAAGGAATTCGAGGCGAAGGCCAGCGACGCCCTGGTGCTCTGCCTCGCGCAGCCCCTCGCCTTCCAGGACTACAGCGACAAACTGGGCGTCAAATTCGCGGTCTCATCGCGGCAGGTCATGACCGAAGCCCTGGGCATGACCGCGGCACCGGCCGCAGCCGGCCCTTCGTCCGTGATCGTCGAGCTCAGCCGTCCCGAGCCGCCGAAGACCCCGGCCGTGGAAGCCGCCCACCCCGCCATGCGGGATCTCAACGCCGCCCTGGAGAGTGTCGCCCCGGGCAGCGCCGCCAACGCCGCCTCCGTGGTGCGGCAGGTGCGGGCGGCCCAGGCGCGCGACGCCTTCTACCAGTCCGTGGGGAGCCTGCGCGAGCACATCGGCCGCCAGGCGGGCGTGCGGCCGGAAACCGCGGCCGGCTCCCAGCCGTTGACCGAGATCTGCTGGCTCAACTCCTCGATCCGGACGGTGGCGCAGCCGAACACCCTGGCCGAGGTGGCGCAGGACTCCAAGGTCGAGCGTTTCGGCGTCCCCCGGCTGCTCCAGGTGGAAGCGCAGACGAAAAAGAAGAAAGCCGCGGCGAAGGAGAAAGCGCCCACCAAGCCCAAGCCGGCAGCGGAGGCTGCCGCCGACGTGCTCGGCTCCTTGGTGTTCCGCAAGCGGACGACCCTGAACGGCAAAGACGTCATCGTGGCCATCCTCGACACCGAGATCTTCTCCGCGCACACGGCCTTCCAGGGCCGCGTGATCCTCAAGCAGAACTACACCAAGGAGCCCTTTGGCCATCCGGCCCTCCACGGCACCGCCGTGGCCGGTCTGCTGGCGGCGAGCGCCCAAGCGCTGACGGGCATCGCTCCCCAAGTGACGATCTTCCACTACAAGGTCATCGCCTCAGACCCGTCGAAGAACGCCGACGACTTCGGCGGCGCCCTGGCCATCCAGCAGGCGCTGGAGGACGGCTCCCATATCGCCAACTGCTCCTGGGGGATCGGCGACGCGGGCGACGGCACCTCTCGCGAGGCACGGGCCTTCAATACCGCCTGGGACCTGGGGCTGGTGATCGTCAAGAGCGCCGGCAACCAGGGCACGGCCGGTCTCACCAGCCCGGCCGACGCACGCGGCGTGATTGTGGTGGGAGCGACGGACCGCTCGGGCAAGAACGTCATCCCGGAGAGCAGCCGTGGCAAGACGTCCAAAGGACGGATCCTGGACTGCGTGGCGCCGGGAGGCACCTCCACCGACTCCCTCACGAGCTGCACGGTGAATGGCAAATTCGGCCCCGTGGGCTTCGGCACCAGCTACGCGGCGCCCCAGGTCGCCGGCCTCCTCGCCCTGCTCCTGGCGCAGGACCGCAACCAGACGCCCGAGCAGTTGCGCACCGCCCTCGGCACCTTCTGCCGCAAGCTCGCCGGCATCGCGGCCGACACGCAGGGGAAGGGGCTGCCAGTGCTGAAGTAGGGGGGAAGAGCACGGACGGGCATGGACTGACACGGACCAGCACGGACCCGGAAAAACCAAGAGAAGATCCCCCTCTTCGGTCCTTGTCAGTCCTTGACTGTCCCTGTCAGTCCGTGTTCTTTCTAATCCGGCTGAATCGCACGCGGCGTATCCACCCGCTCGACGTCCTCGCGCTCGCTCAGGGCCTCCACGCGCTCCCGAGGCAGGCGCACCTTGAGCGACTGGTTGATCCACGCGCGGTCGATCACCTCGCCGCCATAGCTCTCGATAGCCCGCTCGATGGGCTCGGCGGAGACCGAGAAGCTCTGTTTCATCGCCGCGATCTTCTGGGCCCGGTCTCCCGCCGGCGCCTCGGCGCCGTCCTTCTTGCCGACCTCGACCACCACCTCGACGGAATGCCCCTTCGGCGTCGCGGCAAGCTGCTGGCGAAGATCTGAAGAGAGCTTCGGCATGGTTTCCCTCCTTGAGGACACCCCAGCGGGGCGCCTCTCTACAAGCCAGTATACGACCAAAGCGGGCGGAGCCCGGCAGCTTCGAAGCGACCGGCTCAACCGTCAGAAGATGCGCACAGGCTCGGTTCGGGCCACTGCACCGGCGGGATCTATGCCTGCAACGGCGCTTCCTGCCCGTAGCTGCGAGACGCTTCGCAGGACCTTCAGCCCGTCCTGGAGGATTCAGGGCGGGCTGTGCGGGCGATCCCCCTGTTCCGTGTTACCATTACGACGATTAGGGGAATATCGTAATGGAGACCCAGAACGTCAAACTTTCCCTGCCACGAGATCTGGTCCGCAAAGCGCGACACGCTGCCGAAGAGCGGGGCGTGTCGCTCTCTGCTCTGGTGGGCTCCTGTCTCGAAGAAGTGGTCGCCTCGGAGCAATCCTACGAGCAGGCCCGGGACCGAGCCATTGCCCGGATGAAGCAGGGCCTTCCCATGGGCCTCGGTGAGCGACCGACCTGGACGCGAGACGAGCTTCATGAACGCTGAGTTCGTCGATTCCAACGTCCTCGTCTACGCGCACGACCCGACAACACCCGCAAAGCACGACCGCGCCCGATCGCTCATCGAGCGGCTCTGGCTTGAGAAGACGGGCCGGATCAGCATCCAGGTGATGCAGGAGTTCTTCTGGATCGTCACCCGGAAGATCCCCTCTCCCCTGCCGCGAGAAACGGCCTTGGCCGCCCTGGCAGACCTGTCCCTCTGGCCCGTCTATTCTCCTGTTGCGGCGGACGTGCTGGCTGCTGGCAGGCTTGCCGGCGAGGTCAAGATCTCGTTCTGGGACGCCATGCTCCTGGTCGCCGCCAAGGCTTCCAAAGCCAAACGGTTCTGGTCCGAGGATTTAGCTCACGGCCAGATCGTGGAAGGCGTCCAGATCTTCAATCCATTCCTGGAGAGTTGACCGCCGCATGATCTTTTGAGAGGTGCCTTCGACTTAGCGGGCAGGAGGGGAGCTTGGAGGCGACGAGCGGATTCGAACCGCTGAATAAGGGTTTTGCAGACCCTCGCCTTACCACTTGGCTACGTCGCCCGAGATGGGCAGGGCCGCGTTGCGCGGCCCCAAGGAGCTTGGCAGATCGCGGAAAAAGGGACCCGCGGTCTCATGAGGTCATCATCTGGAGCGGGAAACGGGATTTGAACCCGCGACCCCAACCTTGGCAAGGTTGTGCTCTACCACTGAGCTATTCCCGCCCAACAGGCTCGCAAAGGATAGTCAGGCGGAACGGGGCTGTCAAGACGGGACACTTTTCGACGGAGGAGCGCCTGTCCCGCGCCTCCCTGCCTCCGCACCCTGTTAGATAGAGCTGCTCGCCCGGGCCGGCGGCCGGTCCGCGGCGTGGAGCCGTGGAGGAGCCATGAGAACCAAGACGCTCGCCCTCGCCATCCTGTCGCTCACCGGTCTCGCGTCCGCCCTCTTCGCCCAGCCTCCCTCTCCCCCGGCGTCGCTGCCGGAGTTCCTCGCTTCGCTCTCCCGGGGCTCCGCCGTGGTGTCGCGGGGCCTCCAGACCAAGTCGACGTGCACGGTGACCCTCACCTGCGACGTGGGGCCGACCCTCTCCTGTTCCAGCGACGCGGGCGACTGCCAGGCCGGCGGCACCTGGATCTCGTGCGACGGCAACCGCCAGGACTGCCCGGTCTGCTCTATGCGCTGCCCCTGCCCGCCCGACAGGGTCTGCTACGGGTACTCCTCCTGCGACATCGTGGGCCTCGGCAACGGGGTGGCCATCGTCTGCGACGGCGTCCGGCACGGCTGCGCGCCGCTCCGGGAGTGCTTCGGCACGCCGGGGCAGTGAGTCGCTGCGATCGCGGTCCCGCTCCTACCAGCGCCGCCGGGCGGGACCGGGATTGTAGGAGAAGGCGTTCTTGACCAGGGTGTAGCGCCAGCCGCCGGCCTCGGGGTCGCGGTCCAGGCCCAGGACGTCGAAGCGGCAGGGCTGGTTGTGCCAGCCGCGGGAGACGAGGTAGAGGGAGGCGGCGCGGGAGAGGCGGCGCTGCTTGGAGAAGGTCACGGCTGCGATGGCCGGTCCGTAGCGGTCGCCGGCCCGGGCCTTGATCTCGATGAAGCAGACGGTGGCGCCGTCTTTCGCTACGACGTCGATCTCGCCGCCGTGGTTCACCAGGTTGCGGGCCAGGATCTCGTAGCCCTGGGAGGTGAGCCAGGCCACGGCGTCGTCCTCCCCCACCCGGCCCCGAGCTCGGGCGTGGGGCTGGTCTCGGAAGTCGGGGCTCACTTCCTCTTCCAGCGCGTGCCCTGGGGCGTGTCTTCGAGGACGATCCCCCTCGCTGACAGCTCGTTGCGGACGCGGTCCGAGGTGGCGAAGTCTCGGCGCTCGCGAGCGTCGTTGCGTTCCTTGATGAGGCGCTCGATCTCGGCGGAGTCGTCGTCGCCGACGCCGGTGTCCCAGGCCGCGGCGTCGAGGACTCCCAGGACCTGATCGATATCCGTCAGGGCGTCCGCCACCCGCTTCTTGTCTCCGGTGCCGATCCTCCCCTCCTCGATGGCCACGTTCACCTCCTTGACGAAGGCAAAGAGGGCGGCCAGGGCCACGGCCACGTTGAGGTCGTCGGCGAGGCCGGCGGCAAAGTCGCGGCGCAGGCGGTCGGCCGACTCGGCGAGGCGGGGATCGGGATCGCCCTTCTCTTCGGCGTGCTGGAGGCGGAAGCGCATCTCGTCCACCCGGCGCAGGGCCCCGGAGGCGCCGTCGAGCGAGTCGAAGGTGAAGTTGAGCTTCTGCCGGTAGTGCACGGAGAGGAAGAGGTAGCGCAGGGCCCGCGCTGAGAGCCCGCGCGAGAGGAGATCCGGCAGGGTGTACTGGTTGCCCAGCGACTTCGACATCTTCTGGCCGTCCACCAGCAGGTGCTCGGAGTGCAGCCAGGTGCGGACGAAGGGCTTCCCCGTCGCGCTCTCGCTCTGGGCGATCTCATTCTCGTGGTGGGGGAAGATGAGGTCCACCCCGCCGCAGTGGAGGTCGAAGGTCTCGCCCAGGAGCTCCATGCTCATGGCCGAGCACTCGATGTGCCAGCCGGGCCGTCCCGGACCCCAGGGCGAATCCCACGACGGCTCGCCGGGCTTGACGGCCTTCCAGAGGACGAAATCGCGCACGTCCTCTTTGCCGTATTCGTCGGAGGCCACGCGCTCGCCGCGCCGCGCCTGCTCGAGGTCGAAGCCGGAGAGGCGGCCATAGTCGTCGTCCCTGGCGATGCTGAAGAACACGGAGCCGTCGCTCACGTAGGCGTAGCCCTTGTCGACCAGGGTCTCGATCAGCCGGATCATCTGCGGCACGTGCTCGGTGGCCTTGGGGAAGTGCTCGACGCGCTCGATGTGGAGGGATTCCAGGTCGCGCAGGAAGGTGCGGATGAAGGGCGCCGTGTACTCGGGCAGCGAGACGCCGGCCTTATGCGCGCCCTGGATGGTTTTGTCGTCTACGTCGGTCAAGTTCATCACCTGGGTGACCTTGTAGCCAAGGTAGCGCAGGCTGCGCCGCAGCAGGTCCTGGGCTGAGAAGGCGCGCAGGTTGCCGATGTGAACGTCGTTGTAGACGGTGGGGCCGCAGGTGTAGATGCGGGCCTCGCCGGGGACGAGGGGCCGGAAGGGCTCGAGCTTGCGCCCGAGGGTGTTGAAGAGCACGAGCTCGGTCGTCATGTCGTCGTTCGAATTGCGATCGGTCGGGTTAGCGGGTGACCTGCACGGCGCCGGCGAGCCAGGACATGCCCGTCAGGGTCTGGCCGGTCGAAGCGAAGGCCGAGTTGCGATTGTAGGCGAAGCTTCCCTGTCCGGCGGCCACGGCGCTGAACTCCAGGGTGAGCAGCACGCCCGAGCCGGTGGCGCCAGGCACGGCCCCGAGATGGGTGGCGCCCACCACCAGGGCGCCGGGGCTGGAGACCACGGCCTGCACGGAGCCGTTGGTGCCCAGGAGGGGTCCGGCCGTGGCCCGCACGAACTGGAGCTGGGCGCTGGGATAGGTCAGGTCGAAGGCCACGCCATAGAGGTCGGTGACCTGGCTCGCCCGCACCTCGAGGAAGAGAGTGTTGGCCGTGGTGGCGGCACCGCCCGCAAGGAAGATGGCGTTGGTCCCCGGCGAGCCCGACGGGGAGAAGACGATGCCCGGCGGGGGCGTCGGAGTCGGCGTGGGCTCGGTGGGCCCGCCGCCGCCCCCTCCCCCGCCGCAGGCGAGGGCGAGGAGGGCGAGGAGGAGGACAACGCTCGTCCTGACGCCGAGCGGCCTTGCCCACGGAGCTCTGGCTGCCGCTTCGAGGCCCTCACTCCCCAACCCCTCTCTCCCAGCCTCCCCCCGACCGCCGGGAGAGAGGGGCTTGGAGAGAGCTGTGTTCTTGCTTCTTCTCGAGACAAACCTCTCCCTCTTCTCCCGGCGGACGGGGGGGAGGCTGGGAGAAGAGGGCCGGGGTGATGAGGGCCCTGGCGGCGCCGCAGACGCTCCGAAATTCCCCAACCTGAGGATCGGGCAGAGCGCTGCAATCTCACGCGTGCACCTGCATCTCTTCCGCCAGCTTCTTGAGCTGCCGCCGGGCCCGTTCTTTGCGCAGGCCGCGCAGGTGATCGGTGAAGAGGATGCCGTCCAGGTGGTCGATCTCGTGGCAGACGGCGCGGGCGAAGTAGCCTTCGGCTTTGAGCTCGAAGGGCTGGCCTGAGAGGTCCTGGGCGCGCACGGTGACGGCTACGGGACGGTCCACCTTGTCGTTGATGCCGGGCAGCGACAGGCAGCCCTCGACCTCGGTCTCCAGGCCGATGCGCTCGACGACCTCCGGGTTCACCAGCACCCGGAGCTGGGAGAGGTCTTCCCCCACCGAGACGTCCACCACGGCGAGGCGCAGGTCGACGCCCACCTGGGGCGCTGCGAGACCCACGCCGGGGGCCACGTGCATGGTCTCCACCATGTCGGCGGCGAGCTTGCGGAGGCGGGCGTCGAACTCCGTCACCGGCCGGCACTTCACCCGCAGCACGGGATCGGGATAGATACGAATAGGAAGTATGGACATTCAGGAACCGCCCCGCAGACGCCGGATCGTGGCCGCGACGTCGCGGTCGTTGTGCTGCTCGCGCAGCGTCTCGAGCAGACCGCGAGGATCCGAGTTGCCCTGAAGGGCCTGCGCCAGACCCTCGAGCCGGAGCCTCAATCCGATCAGAGGCTCGATGAGCCGGTAGTTGGCGGGCCAGGCGCCCCGCTCCAGGAACGCCGCCTCGCCCAGGATGTCACCCGAGGAGAAGCTGCGGACCGTCACCTCGCGCCCGCCCGCCTGAGCGGTGGCCTCGACGACGCCCGTGACGATCAACAAGAGGAACCCCTCCTGGCTTCCCTCGCGGGCCAGCTCCAGGGGCGGCTCGAGATGCACTAGCTCCATGTTCGAGAACAGCCGCTTGAGCTGGTCGCCGGCGAGGTGCTGCACCAGGGTGCCGGCGGCGAGGTGATGCCAGAGCCGCCGCAGCTCCAGCATCGAGGTGCCCGCCTCCACGCCGTGGGCCTTCTGCAGCCCTTCGAGCGCCTGGCCGCGCACGTGCTCGATGTCCTTCTCGCGCTGGAGCTTCTCGATCTTGAAGCGCAGCGACGCCTCATGCGGGGCGAGCTTCGCGGCGCGGGAGAGGAGAGCGATCCCCTTGTCGTGGAAGCCGTCCTGGGCGTACTCTTCGGCCACGTAGCCGTATTCTTCCACCGCCTTGCCGAGCTGGTTGAGCTGGGTGTAGACCTCGGCCAGCTTGAGGTGCGAGTGCAGATCATTGGGATTGTCTTTGAGCCGCGCCTTGAGACGCCCCTCCGCCTCCTCGTACCGTTCGAGCACGATGAGGTCGTCGATGCTGAGCTCCTGGGACTCCGGCGACTTCTTGTTCTTGCCGCCGCGGAACCAGTTGATGGCCACGTTCAGTCCCCCCGATCCGCAGCCCCGGCCGGAGCGCACCTCGCAACGGGGGACGCCCGTGACGCCTGAGGTGGACACCGCCGCCTGCAGAATGCGGCTCATTATAGCCAGCCAGGAGCTGAAATAAAGGAGGGATCCCGAGCGTCTTTTCCCGTCACCCCCCTCGCACTCCCCCTCCCGGGCCCCGGCGTTGGAAGCGGGGGTAAAACCCGCTCTGGAGAGGAATAACGGGCCTGGAACGAAAGTTGCTTTTGGCAGAGGATGAGGCACTCATCCACAGGGAGAAGAAACCATGAAGACCGTCAACAAGAACGCTCTGTTCCGTCTCCTGCTTGTCGCCGGGCTCCTGCTCGGCCTAGCGGTGCCCGCGGCCGCCGTGGCGGAGAATTCGGGGAGCTATGGATACGTGCGCGTCGTCGAGGGCTCGGCCAGTCTCCTGCCCGAGGGCTCCGGCGAGCGCACTTCTGAAGACAGGGCTGAGATCAACCAGCCCGTGATGGCCGGCGACCACCTCTGGGTCGCCGACCGCTCGCACGTCGAGATCGTCCTCGCCGATCGCAATATCCTGCGCGTCGACGGCGGCAGCGAGCTCATCCTGGAGCGTCTGGCCGGCTCGCCGGACCGCGACGACCAGGCGACTGTCATCCACCTGATGGAAGGCAACGTGCAGCTCGCCGTGACCGGCGACTCGCTGGGCGACGAGCTGCCCCGCATCGATACCGACAACGCCTCCATCTACGTCCAGAACTACGGCGTCTTCCGCATCACCGCCGAGCGCGAGGGCTGGACCCAGGTGGTGGTGCGCCGCGGCACGGCCCAGGTGGTCACCGAGGGCGACCGCCAGCCCGTGCGGGCCGACGAGGAGGCCGTGATCGAGAGTAACGGCGACCGCCAGGCCGCGATCGACGTGCACGAGGCCGGCGGCTACGACTCGCTGGAGCGCTGGGCCCGCCGCCTCGACGACGAGGCCTCGTCCTACCAGCAGCAGGCCTACGTCGACGACGACCTGCGCTACCAGGCCTCGTCGCTCAACAACTACGGCTCCTGGATCGACGTCGACGGCAGCTCCTACTGGCGGCCGCGGGTGAGCGCCGGCTGGCGTCCCTACTGGCAGGGCCGTTGGGTCTACACCCCCGCCGGTATGACCTGGGTCTCCTCCGAGCCCTGGGGCTGGGTGCCCTACCACTATGGCACCTGGGACTACCTGCCGGCCTACGGCTGGGCGTGGCGGCCCGGCTACGTCTGGTCGCCCGCCTGGGTCTACTGGTACTGGGGCCCGAGCTACGTGGGCTGGTGTCCGACCGGCTTCTACACCAGCTTCTACGGCTCCCATTTCGGCGTCGGCTTCGGCTTCCACTCCGGCGTCTACGGTTGGGCCGGGGGGGACTGGGGGCATTTCAACCACTGGAACTTCGTCACCGCCGGCTATTTCCGCGACGGTTACGGCCACGGCTCTCGCAACGGCCATCATGACCGTTACTGGGACGGCCGCCGGGACGTGCAGCGCTACGCCGTGCGCATCGACGGCCAGGGGCATGGACGCGCCCTGGAGCGGGGCGTCATCACCACCGACACCAAGCCCCTGCGTCCCTCCACCTGGCAGAGCGAGGGCACGGTGCTCAACGCTCTCAACGTCCGCCCCATCGGCAAGGAGCCCCCGGGCCGCAACGGCCGTCAGGCCGCCGGGGTAGGTGGCCGTGACCTGCCGGACGTGACGACGTTCGTGGCCCGCAAGCCGCAGCTTCCCACCGAGGTCGTACGCACGGTGGGGAGCCAGACTCCCGGCGCCTCGCTCGACGGCACGCCGCTCAAGCCCTCCACCCTCGGCCGGCACGCGCGAGGGGGACAGGAAACAGACGGACGTAGGGCCAACCCGACCTGGACCCGTCCGGGCGAGGCCACGGGCGGCAAGCCCAGCCGCGTCGAGATCGGCGGGGCCAATAATGGCCGACCGACCGACAACGGCCGGGGCACCACCTGGGAGCGTCCCGGCCGGCCCACCACCGGCGCGGACGGCGGGGCCCCGAAGCCCGATCGCAGCGCCAAGCCGGATCGGTCGGATCGGTCCGATTCCTCCGGCTCCACCTGGAGCCGGCCCGAGAAGCCCGAGCGGACTGCGCCTCCCCAGGAGAACCGCCGTCCGGCGGCGGACAACGCCAAGCCCTCCTGGCAGCGGCCTGCCCCTGAGTCCGACGGCGGCGCGCCCCGGCCGGAGCGCAGCCGGGAGCAGGAGAAGCCGCGGCAGGAGAAGCCCCGCGAGCAGGCTCCGCCGCCGCCCGATCGGGACCGGTCTCAGGCCTCGCGTACGATCGATCGGCCGGTAGATCGCCCGCGCCAGGACGATGCCTTCCGTGCCGAGCCGGTCCGCCCCGAGCCGGTGGATCGCGATCGCTACTCCCGCCCCAGCCGGGAGGAGCGTCCGGTCTACCAGCAGCCGCGGGTGACGCCGGCGCCGGAGCGCCGGGTGGAGCCGTCGCGGCCGGAGCCCCGGCCCGAGCGGAGCTCGCCGACGCAGCAGCAGCAGCAACAGCGGTGGGAAAAGCCGGCCCAGGAGTCCCATCCCGCCTCGCCGCCCCCGCACCAGGAGCGGTCGCGGGGCGAGAAAAGCCGGCCTCCCCAGGAGGGCAAGCCGCGGGACAAGGGGTAGCCCCCCGATCCTCCCTCTTACCTCTTTCCTGAAACGGCCGGCGATCTCGCCGGCCGTTCCATTTCACGGCTACAATTCCCCCCGCTCATGCGCGCCTCCTTCCTGTTCCGCGTCCTTTTCGTCCTCTATTGCGTGGAGGCGGGCACGTTCCTCGTCCTCGCTCCCTGGAGCCCGGTCTGGGACCGGACCCTGATCCAGATCCACGCCGAAGCGCTGCGCATGCTCTGCCTGCACCCCGTGGTGCGCTCCTGCATCACCGGCTTCGGGCTCACCCACCTGATCTGGGGAGCGCACGACCTGGACGAGCTCATCTTCCGCCGGAGAGTGCGTGCTCCCGAAGTTTAGGCTGCTGGCGATCAGCGACCTTCGCTCCCTCTCCATCGCGCCCGTGGACTGGCTCAGGGCACTGGGCGAGGCTGGGATCGACGCCGTCCAGATCCGCGAGAAGCACCTCCCGGACGGCGATCTCTACCGGCTCACCCGCCTCGCCCGCGAGACCCTGCCCGCCACCACACAGGTGATCGTCAATGGCCGGATCGACGTCGCTCTAGCGGCTGGCGCCGACGGCGTCCACCTGCCGGCCGACGGCCTGCCCGCGCCGCCGCTGCGCACCCGCTTCGGACGGAACCTGCTGATCGGCCGCTCCACCCACTCCCTGGAGGAGGTGATCCGGGCGCGCAACGAGGCGGTGGACTACGTGCTCCTCGGCCCGATCTACACTGCTCCCGGCAAGGATTCGCCCCTCGGCCTCGATACGCTCTTCCAGGCGGCGGCCCTGGGTGTTCCCATCTACGCCGTGGGTGGAGTTACACTAGAGCGGCTCGGAAAATTGGCCTTGTCAGGTGCGGCTGGGGTGGCGGCCATCCGTCTGTTTCAGCAAACCCAGGACCTGGACCTGGTGGCAAACGCCGCCCTGGACCTCTTCTATCGCCCGTGAAGCGAGGGAGCCGACCGTGGAAATCGACGACGTTCAAACCCGTGCTGCGAGCCGCCTGCGCAAGCTCCGCTACCTCCTGGTGTCGGTCGGCGTGATCGTCCTCGACCAGTGGACCAAGTGGCTGGTGGAGCTCCACCTCTCCAGCCACACGGCCGAGCCGGTGATCCCCGGCTTCCTCAACCTCACGCACGTGCGCAACACCGGCGTGGCCTTCGGCCTCTTCGCCTCGGACGGCGGCGGCCTGCTGCTCACCATCCTCGGCTTCGGGGCCCTGGCCGCCGTGGCCCTCTACTTCTGGTTCGCCCCGGCGCGCGACCGCTGGCTGCTGGTGGCCCTGGCCCTGGTGGTGGGAGGCGCCGTGGGCAACCTCATCGACCGGGTGACGAGCGGCGCCGTCACCGACTTCATCGACGTCTACGTGGGCATCCACCACTGGCCCTCGTTCAACGTCGCCGACAGCGCCATCTCGATCGGCATCGTGCTGATGGCCGTCGACAGCTTCCGGCCCCGGCTCCGGGAGGTGCCCGCGGCGGAGAAGGCGGAAGCGAGGACTTAATTCTACTTTGTCAGACTGCCACTCCCGGCCGAGGTGCCGCTGGCGGTACTACGGCGTAGAGCACGCTCGCGAGGCTTTCGTCGTTCGCCAGCAACTCCCTTCACCACGCCGAATCGGCTCTCGATACCTCATTGCGGGAC
>CAVQIV010000025.1:0-40513 GCA_963712665.1 Thermoanaerobaculaceae bacterium
GTGAGGGGGGTGGGAGGGGACGGGAGAAGAGGGCCGGGGTGATGAGGGGTCTTCTACGGGAGTACCCGCTGATCGTCCGCGCCTCCACGCCCGGCTTGTCTACCTGCACGCGGACGGCGCGGAAGGCTTCGCCCGGCTTGGTGTTCGAGGACTGGTAGGTGATGCGATAGCGCGAGCGCAGGTCGCGCTCGATGGCGGCGTAGGCGGCCGGCAGCTCGTCCATGGTCTTGACGCCGAAGCTCCGGCCACCGGTCTCCACGGCCAGACGGGAGAGACGGTCGCGGCTCTCTCCCGACGGCAGGTCGATGCCGATGACGTAGAGGGCCACGCCCGAGCGCCGGGCGCACTCCAGGGCGTCGTCGAAGCGGAAGCCGCTGGTGCGGTCGTCACCATCAGAGAGGAGGAGGACGGCCCGCTGGCCAGCGGCTCCCCCGAGATAATAGAGGGAAAAGATCACGCTGTCCCAGAGGGCCGTTTCGTCGTCGGCCATCAGCCCGTCGAAGCCCTCCGTCAGAGCCGCGAGGTCGTTGGTGAGCCCCACGGCCACGCGCGGCGATTTGTTGAAGGTGATGACGGCCGCCTCGTCTTTCGGGCGCAGCGTGTGGCGCAGGAAATCGAGCGCCGCGTGGCGGGCGGCGGCGAGCCGGGGCCGCATGGAAGCCGAGCTGTCGATGAGGGTCACCAGCTTCAGGGGCGTGTCGTCCACCTTCTCTACCTGGCGCGGGGTCTGCTGTACGCCGTCCTCGAAGACCTGGAAATCGCCGGCGCCCAAGCCGTCGAAAGGCCGACCCCCCTTGTCGGCGACGTGGGTGTAGAGCTCCACGAGATGGATGTTCATCGGCTCCGCGGCGCCAGGGGCGTTGAGCAGCTCTGTAGCCTCGGCCGAGGTGCCGTCGCTTAGATAGGCCACGGCGCGCACGTAGCCGATCGCCGCCTCCTCGGGCAGGGCGATGGGATGGATGAAGGGGGGCTGGTAGAGGGTCGCCACCCGCTGCTCGCCGAGATAGAGCTCGACCCGCTCGACGCCGCGGTCCGCGGGAGCCTCGACCTCGACTCTGGCGCGCAGGCTGCGACGGTAGGTGCGGCCCGGCCGTGGATCCACGAGGCGGACGGCAAAACGCTGAGCCCCGGCGTTGAACACCAGCTCATCGCTCGTCAGCACCTGGCCGTGGCCGTCGAGCCCCTGAGCCACGAGCGATGGGCGCGGGGCACCTTACCGAGATCGATCTGCACGGTGTAGGGAGGATGGTTGCGGGTCAGCAGGGGCTTGCCGTCGAGGGAGAAGGCGACGCGCTGGATCTGGCTCTCCTCCGGCGCTCCCCCCGCTCCAATAACGCTCTCCACCCGGGCCTCGAAGCGCTGGGTCCCGGCGAGGAGACGGCCGGGGGGTGCGGTGAGACGCAGACCGGGATGGGGTGCGGCGAGTCGGCGTCAGCCTCGGTGAACAGGCGACGGGCCTCGGGCATCAGCTCCGGCGTCGCTCGATGGGCCGCGGCCGGAGCCACAGAAGCAGTAGCGATCGCCAGAGGCGCCGGGCCCGGCGGCACCGGCAGGGACGCGGCGACCTCGGGTACGGCCAACTCACGCTCCACCTTATAGACACGGCCCGAGGCGGGGGCTTCCATCTCCAGCTCGATGCGGTAGCGGCCGGGCCGCAGCCGGCGCTCGAAGGCCAGCGGCCGGCTTGTCGTCACCGAGGGGAGCGAGTCGAAACGATAGCGGAAAGCGTCCACGGTCTCCGTGCCGCGGAGCACGCGGCCCCGCAGGATCATCTCCCGCATGCCGCCAGGCAACGGCGCGGCATCGTCGGGCAGCACCATCATCCGCACCAGGCCGTCGCCGGGGAAGTCGATGTCCAGGTGCGCGGGACCGGCGGCAACCGCTGGACGGGCCAGGGCCGGAGCCGCCGGCGCAGCAGGATGGAGCGGAGACCCACTCTCGCGGCCGGGGGGCCATCAGGGCCCTCTGGGCCACGACCTCACAGCCTGCTTTGCCGGCCCGGCGGAGCCAGGTGAACGCCTCGTCGGCCGCGGGATCGCCCCCGCACTTCTTGTCCTTCACAGCGGTGAGAAGGTCCCGTCCTTCTCCGGCCTGCCAGAGCCGGGAAGGCCCACCCGCCGGGTCTGGTAGAAAGACGAGCACGGTGCGGTACTGGAGCTGGAACCGGGGCTCGTACACCCACAGCTCCAGAGGCGTACCGTCGCACTGCCCGGCGACGATGCCGTCCGGCTCGCCGTTGAGCAGGAAGACCCGGGCTCGGTCATCGCCAGTCCCTCCCCAACGCCGATGGGCGTCCGGCAGCCGCTCCTCCCAGCGCTCCTTGGCCTCGTTGCGGAAGTGCTTGGGAACGGATCGCGTACCTCCCAGAAACGCTGGATGAAGGCTTCGCGGTCAACGTCCGTAGAGAGCTTGAGGAAAGTCTCGCGCTCCCGCGAGGTGATCAGGGGATCCACGTCCGCCAGCCAGGCCCGGAATCGCTCGGGCGGGGCCGGAGAATCAGCGAAGGTCGATGGCAGGACGATGAAGATAGAAGAGAGGAAGAGCCCGGAGACCAGGACACGGGAACCACGCATCGCTCGCACCTCCATGCTGGGGATCGCGAGATGTCGAAACCCGTAGAGCCTACTCCCCGACCCTCCCGGGCGGAAGGTCAAGCAAGGGGTGTGCCTTTATTTCTCGATCCCCGTGCGGGCGCCGCCGACTACCTTCTCTACGTGGATCGCAAGGCCGTCGGCGGCGGCGAAGCCAAGAAGATCGGCTCCACCCTGACAGGCGTCGAGCCCCAGACTGACAAATATTCGACCGGCATGCCGGTCCTTTATGTCCTTGCTGTTTCATTCAACCGTAATCTTGAGCTCAGTCGTGGCCGCAGGCGCCAGGTCCGTGGAGGTCAGGAACCCCTCCTTGACTCCGAGGGCCACCAGGTCGGGCGACGTGGAATCCGCGAGATAGACCTCGTAGCGGCCGGGAGCGAGCCCCACGAGGAAGAGGCGGCCGCCGCCGTCCGTGGCTGCGGGGAGGTGAAGGCGGCTGAGGTGATCGATGAGGGACGAGGCGGGGATGAAGGCTCCATCGCGGCGCACCAGGACCGTCCGTCCTCCGAGCGGCCTTCCCTGTGGATCTTCGAGGGTGGGCTCCAGTGAGGCCCCGACAGCCGGGCAGCGGATCACGAGGTCGTCGCCGGCCGTGGGCTGGACGTCGAAGACCGAAAGGGGACATCCCGCGCCCGTGACGAACAGGCGGGTCGGCGCACCTTCGGCGGCTGCGACCTCGAAAGCCCCCTCCGGGCCGGCCACCGTCCTGCCCAGGAAGGACGTCCGTCCTCCAGGATCGAGGCGATAGCTCTCCAGGGTCGCGCCAGTCCCGGGACCGATCGCTCCCGCGACGTGCCCCACGATCGTCGCCGCTTTCTTCATCCGGATCACCAGCGGCATCACCGGAGCTTCCGGCTGGATGGCCACGTCCACCGGCTCGGGAGCGAGATAGCCCGACTTCACGGCCTTGACTTTCCCCGTTCCCGCCTCGGAGACGGGAAAGAGGAACCTCCCTTCGGTATCCGTATCCCCCAAGCGGTGAGAATTCAGGTTCCAGGTCAAGTACATCCGGACTCCCTCGATGGGCTTGCCATGCTTGTCGATGACGACTCCAGCCACGCCGTTTTCTTCGAGATGGAAATCGAGGTGATCGTCATCCGCCTCGATCCGCAAGTGCCGGGACGCGGCCGGCGTTCCAGAGGGGGAATGCAACAGCGCCACGTAATCGCCCGGCGTCCAGAGGACCGTCGAGTACTTTCCCTCCTCATCGGTCGTCGCCTCGGCCTGTGCATCCCGCCGCGTAGCGTTCGGCTTGATCTCGGCGATCTCATTGAAAAGGATGTAGTACGCCGGCGCCGGCTGCTGACCCCGATGGACCTCTCCGGACAGGTGGATCGGATGGAGCGCCACATCCACGGCCGTCTCCTCACCCGCGACCAGGACGACGGAACGATCCACGAACGATCGGCCTTCCGCCGCTCGCAGTCTGAGGGTATAGGGACCCGCGGCCAGAGGGCCCGAACGGCAGATCCCTTGGGCGTCCGCCGTCCCCGAGAACAGGGTCTTGGGCTCGGGCGCCGGCCCCCCGGGGTTGGGGTCGTAATCCAGGACCTGGCAGGCCGTGCCGTGGGCGGGCTGCCCGTCGAGAGTCACGGCGGCCCGGAGAGTCGCCCCTTCCTCCATCTCCGCTTCGCGGAAGGCGAAGGTGCCGGGCGAGGCCGAGAGCCCATTCACCTGAAGGGGGACGAAGCCCGGATGCTCGACGCTCGCCTTGGCCAGACTCCAGGAGAGGCTGGAGACCAGGACCAGCCCCTTGGCAGCGGAGTGGTTCGGAATCGGCCGCGCATCCGGAGGCGCGAAACCTTCGGCTCCCTCGACCCGGACGGCGGCGCCCGCCAGCAGCCGGGAATCCTTGCGAGCGCGGCAGCGGAGGACGAGAGACCAGCCGGCCCGGCCCTCATAGCTCAACCGCTGCCGGCTGCCGGGGGATGCACTGACGAGGTGAAGATCGGGAGCCTGGCCGGCAGCCGTGAGGGAAACGAGCTCCTCGCCCGCCGGCACCTTCAACGTGCCGCCGCCTTGGACCTCGCCACGGAAGGAAGGAGACCGGAAGCTCGGATCGTCCTGCGCGTAAACCGAAACAACGACGCGCAAATCCGCACGGGCCTGAATCTGAAGCTCGGCCTTGCGCGGCACCTCGAGGACCGCCGTCCCACCCGCACCGGTCCGGATCGCCGATCGCTGAATCGTGATGGGTCCGTGATCGGGCCCTTCGACCCGCAACGCCCAGAACTGGTCCGGAATCTTGGACAGCTTTCCACCCGACACCGGCATGCAGTCGTTCCGGGCGTCGATCTGGAAGCACGCCTCCAGAGCGGAGGTGATGGGCTGGCTCCGGTCATCCAAGAAGCCGAGAGCCTCCGCTCCCCTCGCCGGTCGGGCGAGCAGGTATCCCGAGAGCAGAAGGATGAGGCCGGCCAATTCCATCCAACCGTCCCTCACTTCACCTCAGTCGCTCTCACATCCTTCCCATCCAGCTCCTCGATCAACGCGTCCGAAGCCGGGCGCTCCTTCCTGAGGCGCTGGGCCGCCTGCTCGGTCTGGCGCAGCACGCGCAGGACGTTGCCGCCGGCGAGCTTGGTGATTTCCTCGTCCGTCCAGCCGCGGCGCAGCAGCTCGGCGAGGAGAGCTGGATAGGTCTCGACGCTTTCGAGCCCCAGAGGGACGCTGGTGATGCCGTCGAAGTCGGAGCCGAGCCCTACGTGATCGATGCCGGCCACCTGGCGCACGTGCTCGATGTGGTCGGCCACCTGGGCGAGGGTGGCCCTCACGGCGGGGTGCTGGGCGCGCCAGTCCTCCAATCCCTTCTTCACCGCGTCCGGATCGCCCGGGTTGAGGGTCTTCAGGCGGGTCTCGGCCGCGTCCTGATCGGCGTTCCAGGCCCGCGTCTCCTCGGAGGTGAAGGTGGGGACGAAGCTCACCATCACGACACCGCCGTTGGCCGGCAGCCGTTTGAGCACGTCGTCGGGGACGTTTCTGGGATGGCCGTCCAGGGCCCGCGACGAGGAGTGGGAGAAGATGACGGGCGCCTGGGTCACGGCGAGGGCCTTGTGCATGGTCTCCGCCGAGACGTGGGAGAGGTCGACCAGCATGCCGAGCCGGTTCATCTCCCGGATCACCTCTTCGCCGAAGCGGGTGAGGCCGCCGTGCTTGGGCGCGTCGGTGGCCGAGTCGGCCCAGTCGGTGTTCTTCGAGTGGGTGATCGTCATGTAGCGGGCCCCGGCGGCGTAGAGCTGGCGCAGGGCGGCGAGGGAGTTGTGGATCGAGTGCCCTCCCTCCATGCCGATCAGCGAGGCGATGCGGCCGGACTTGTGGATGCGCACCACGTCGTCGGCGGTGAGTGCGACCTCGAAGGTGTCGGGGTAGCGCTCGGCCAGGCGGTGGACGTCGTCGATCTGCTCCATCACGGCCTGGAGGGCGTCCGCTCCCAGGATCTCCACCGGGATGTAGACCGACCAGAACTGGCCTCCCACGCCGCCGCGGCGCAGGCGGGGGATGTCGGTGTGGAGCGGCGGATCGAGCTTCGAGGTGTCGCCCTTGAGGTCGAGCTTGTCCAGGTGGTTCTGGAAGCGCTTGCGGTACTCCCAGGGCAGGTCGTTGTGGCCGTCGATGAGCGGCACGCGGTCGAGCAGCTTGCGCGCATGATCGACGAGCGCCGGGTCCGGAGCCTTCGGAGCGGCCGCCGTGGTCTGTGCTCCGGCGGTGCCGACGACCCCGACGAGCGCCAGCCCGCAGGGCCGCGGCCAGCCAGCAGATCTTTCTCATGGCGTCTCCTCGCGTTGAAATCCGGAGGCATTCTACGGCGGCCCCTCCCTTCCCGGACCGCTTCGCGATAGAGTTCCAGCATTCCAGATCCTTCAGGAGCAATCTTCAGGAGCCATCATGGACCACCCGTTCCCCTTCCGTCCCGAGGACCACGCCGTCTACGACGCCGGCAGGATGGGCAAGGCGACCCTCTTCCAGTCGGACCGCCTGCTGGTAGGCCTGAACGCCTTCGAGCCCGGCCAGGAGCACCGGCTGCATGGTCACGCCGGCATGGACAAGGTCTACCACGTGCTCGCCGGGCGCGGCGTCTTCCTGCTGGAGGGGCGGGAGGAGCCGATGCAGGCGGGGACGATGCTCATCGCTCCCGAAGGGGTGATGCACGGCATCCGCAATACCGGCGACGAGCGGCTGCTGGTGCTGGCCATCCTGGCGCCATCGCCATGAGCAACACCGGGAGGACGGGCTTTCTCGCTGCCCTGGCGGCGACCCTCCTCGCCTCCACCCTGGAAGCGGCGGCGCTGTTCCGCTTCTATCGCACCCAGCTCCGGCTGCCTCTGTGGGACATGGCCGGCCATGGCTGGGGCGGGGTCGAGCTGCTGCAGGCCCTCTCCTCCGGGCGCCTCCTCCACTTCCTCAACCTGCTGAACCAGCAGGACAAGTGGCCCTTCGGCTATTCCCTGCTGCTGTTGCCGTTCCTCGCCGCGGGCCATGCCAGCTTCGCCTCGGCCACGCTGCTCTCCACCGTGCTCTTCGCGCTGACGCCGGCGCTGCTGCTCTGGGTGGCCTGGGAGGCCGACTCGCGGCCCCACGGGTCTCTGGGGTGGCCTCCTGGCCGCGGCGCTGTTCCTGGCGAGCCCCCTGCCGCGGGTGCTCGCCATCGTGGTCATGCGGGAGATGGCGGGCATCGTCTTCTCCCTGATCGCCGTGGGCCTCTACCTGCGGGCACGCCGGCTGGAAACGGTATGGACCTGGCGGCTGACGGGCCTCGCCCTGCTCTGCCTCTTCCTGGTGAAGCCCAACTATTTCGTGGTCCTCGGGCTGGCCCTGCTGGCGAACGAGATCTGGGATCGGTGGCCGCTGCATCTTTCCTGGCCTCGATGGACCTTGGGGAAGGTTCTGCTGGCGGTCTATCTCGGCCTGCTGCTCGTCGCCGCGTTGCTGGGCATCAATCCTGGCGTGGGGATCTATGCCGGGCTGGTGATCGGGGCCGGCGTGCTGGCGGTTCGCTGGTGGCGGGACCGTGAGGGTCTCGAGGAGCGTTGGCGGGCGCTGCCTATCGCCGTCCGGGCCCTGCTCGCCACGCTCGTCGCTCCCCTGTGGCTCTGGTGTCTGAGCCCGGATCCCATCCATCCCCGGAGCATCTTCGCCTTTCTACGCAACCGGTCCAAGGGCCTCCCGTCCTGTCCTCTGAATCTCTCCTCTTCTATCCCCGCTCGCTGGTGAGGGACGATTCGCCGCAGCCGGTCGTGGGTCTCGTGGTCCTCGCTCTCCTCGTCCTCTCCCTCTGGGTGCTGCGCCGCAGGAAGGGGATGCGTCCGGTGGCCCTGGCCGGCTTCCTGGGTCTGCTGCTGGCCACGCTCCACCCCTACAAAGAGCCGAGGTTCCTGGTCACGGCCGTGCCGTTCCTGCTGCTGGTGGCCACGCTGACCTTCGCCCACCTCGCTCATACCGTTCCCCGCCAGGGCCGGCTGATCGGAGGGCTGCTCTGCGCCGCGGCCCTCGTGGCCACGGTGGGGACGGCAGCCCGCTCCCAACTCGACGCCAGGCTGGCCGGGGATTACCGTTTCTACTCCACACCGCCCGCGCTGTGGAAGCCGCTGCTGTTCCTCTCGCGCCAGGCGCCGCACGTGCCACGGGTGGCGGTGATCGGCACTTTCAACGAGCTGAGCGACAGCCTGGTGCGCTGGCGGCTGGCCCAGGGCTCACGGGAGGTCGTGGTGGTGTCGCCTCCGAGGCCCGCGGCCGCGAGCGAGCCCGGGCGCCGGCACTGGCTCGCGGCAGAGCGGCCGGATTGCATCCTGGCCCTGAGGCTGCGGCCGGAGAGCCCCCTCTACGGCGTCGACTATCAACGCTACAACGCCTGGCAGCTCGAACTCATCGATCACCTGGAGCGGGAGGAGGGGTGGCAGGAGAGGAAGCGGCGGGCGTTTGGGGCGCTGGGGATGGAGGTCGTGGTGCTGGCGCCAGCAGGAAAGGACTGAAAGGACATAAAGGACGTAAAGGACAGCAGGGACGAAAAAGCCTCGCGTCCTTTATGTCCTTGGTGTCCTTTATGTCCTTGTTTTTATTTTGCTGCTTTCGCGGGCACCGCCCCCACCGCCACCATCCCCTTCCCCTCCTCCACCGTCACCACCTGGTTGGTGGGCAGGTTGGTGAAGCGCTGCTTGGTGCCGCTCGGCCATTCCACTTCGAGGGTCTGCACGGTCTTGTCCTGGCCGAGGCCGAAGGTGGGGGCGGTCTCGCTCTGCGAGCAGTAGCTGGAGCCGCTGCGCACCAGCGCCCACTGCTTGCCAGAGGCGCTCGTCACCCGTACCACGGCGCCGATGCCGTCGCGGTTGGACTTGGTGCCCACGGTCTGCACCTTGAGCCAGTGGTTGCGGTTGCCGCCGTCGTTGCGGAAGACGTAGGCCGGGCCGTGATTGGTGGTGAAGACGACGTCGAGGTCGCCGTCGTGGTCGTAGATCGCCGTAGGCCGCGCCGCGCGCCACGATGGGACGGCTGAAGTCCGCGCCCATGGCGGCGGTCACGGTCTCGAACTTGCCCTGGCCCAGGTTGCGGAACAGGAGCGGCGGCTGCCGGTACTGCACCTTCGGCTGCACGCGGTCGATCTCTTCTTCGATGATGGCCGTTGGCGGCGAGGATGTCGAGCTGGCCGTCGAGGTCGTAGTCGAAGAAGAAGACGCCGAAGGCGAGGGTCAGCAGGCTCGCCCGGCCCACGGTCGAGGCGCGGCGCCTCGTCCACGAACAGGCCGTTCCCCTCGTTGTGATAGAGGCCGAGCATCTGGTTCGAGAAGTTGCCGACCAGCAGGTGCGGACGGCCCGAGCGGTCGTAGTCCGCGGCGTCGACGCCCATCGCGCCGCGCGCGACGCCGTCCTCGCTGAAGGCGACGCCGGCCGCCATGCCTCGTCTTCGGTGAAGGTGCCGTTGCTGTTGTTGCGATAGAGCTTGTTCGGCTGCGTGTCGTTGGCGACGAAGAGGTCCGGCCAGCCGTCGCCGTTGTAGTCGAGCACGGCGACGCCGAGCGACTTGCTGTTGGGATCGGCGACGCCCGCCTTCTGGCTGACGTCCTCGAACTTGCCGCCGCCCAGGTTGCGGTACAGCTTCGACGCCGTCCCCTTGTACGACTCCGGGCGTGCAGTAGGACTTGGTGGCGCCGTCGAGCGAGCACCAGAGGTCGCTCTGTCGCGGCTCCACTGCACGTAGTTGGCGACGAACAGGTCGAGCTTGCCGTCCTTGTCGTAGTCGAGCCAGGCGGCGCTGGTGCCGAAGTTGGCGTTCGTGATCCCGGCCGCCGTGGTCACGTCCCGGAACTTGCCGCTCGCCCTCGTTGTGGAACAGCCGGTCGCCTTCGAGCGCGGTGATGTAGACGTCCTCGCGGCCGTCGTTGTCGTAGTCGGCCGACGGCGACGCCCATGCCGTAGATCTCGACGTCGAGGCCGCTGCCCGCGGTGATGTTGGTGAAGGTGCCGTTGCTGATTGTTCCGGTAGAGCGCGGGCAGGGAGTTGCGCCCGCGCGGCGTCCAGTCGCGGCCGTTGACCAGCAGGATGTCGAGCCAGCCGTCGCCGTCGGCGTCGAAGAACGCGCACGCCGGAGCCCAGCGTCTCGGGCAGGTACTTCTTGCCCGGCCGGCCGCTGTTGTGCGTGAACTTGATGCCGGAGGCGGCGGTGACGTCGGTGAAGGTGCCGCCCGGCGCCTGAGGCTTGGAGCCGCGGCCGCCAGGGCGAGGGCGGCGAGCAGGACGAGGAGCGAAAAACTTTCAAGGTTGACCTCGAGATTGGCCTCAACGCTAGCCTCCTGCGATCGCGGTCGACTCGGCCGTCCGCGGCATGGGTTTCAAGCGGCACGCTCTCGTGCTCGTGGATCGGCTGCCGCTCGTTGTTGTCCTCGGGGCTCAGCAGCCGGCGCTTGGCGGTGATCGCCTGCGCCGACTCCTCGGCCTTGAAGCGCCGGAACAGCTTCTCCTCCCGCGCCGGCCGCTTCCGATGTCGCCCAGGCCGCGGTAGCAGAGCATCGCCGTGTAGTGCATCTGCACGTCCTCGGGATCGACCATGCCGACCTCGCTCGAGCACCTCGAGCGCCTCCGTGTACTGCCGCTTCAGGAACAGGATGCGCGCCGATCTGGTTGAGCGCCACGCGGTCGCGCGGATACTGGTCCGCGACCTTGCGCAGCGACGCCAGAGCGCCGTCGTAATCGCCGTCGGCCTTCTCGATCATGGCCTTGAAGAAGTGGATGCGGCCCAGCTTGCGGGTTGATCGCCAGCGCCTTCTGCGATGTACGGCTTGGCCGCCTCGGTCTCGCCTTCCTGGATCAGCGCGCGGGCCACGTTCAGCCAGCCGTCGGCATAGCCGGGCTCGGCCTCGGTGACTTTCTTGAAGGCGTACTCGGCGCCCTTGAGGTCGCCCTGGAGCAGCAGGCCGATGCCCCAGTCGTTCCAGCGCTCGCGGTCCTTCTTCTCGACCACCGGCTTCCACTGGTCGCGTCTTGCGTCGCCGAGCGGCAGCTTGGCCGTCGGCGCTCGCCAGGGTGACGATCGGCAGGTCCGGGATCTCGTCCTTGATCTTGCCCGAGACGTTCGCCGGGATGTTGCCTTGATCGAACGAATATTCGGCGCTGTTGTAGTCCGGGCCGATCAGCGCGGCTCCTGCCCGGGCTTCGGCTTGCCGGCGTAGGCGAACTGCGTGTAGGAGTGCGCGAACTTGCGGTAGTTCAGCTTCGCGGTCAAGCGTGATCGGGCCCTTGGCGTCCTTCGGGATCTTCACCCGGTAGTGCGCGACGTCGGCCGCGCCCGGCGGAATCAGCCGCACGTAGAGCACGCTGCGCGCCTGCCAGGCGTTGCGCTTGTTGATCGGATTGCCCTCGCCGTCGAGCTGGTAGGAGCGGTAGAAGTGCGCGCCCGGCTCCACCGGCCCCTTGCCGCTCGTCCTCCACCTGGCCGCTCCAGAAGATGACGCGTGCCGTCGGCGTCGCGTGCCCTGCAGCTCCAGCCAGACGTCGAACGCGTCGACCGTGCCGCCCGGGAAGAAGTGGCCGATCTTGCGCGTGCGCACCACGACGTCGACCGGACGGTCGAGCCCGGCTTGAGCGGCGGCGCGGCCTTGTCGATCGGCGCCGCGACCTGGCCGACGTCGCGAATCACGCACGGCGCCTGCCTGCTCGGCCTCTTCGCCCACGGCGAAGGTGGTCATGAGCTGCGGCCGCTGTCCCGCGCGGCCCGCCGCACCATCGGCGTCTCGCCCTTGCGTCTCGTCGACCGGCGAGACGGCGAAGATGTCCACCGTGATGAAGCCCGACTTCAGGAACTTCTCGGTGACCTCCATCTGCTCCTCATCCTGGTTGACGAAGGCCACGCGCCGTGTTCGCCGCCGGGAAGCGGTGCGAGTGGACCTTGCCGTCCCGGTTGCCCGGATCCTTCGAGTCGACGAGCGGCATGTGGCAGTCGACGCAGGTCTTGGTCTTCGGCGGATAGTAGAACGAGCGCGCGCCCTGGCCGGAGACGCCGCTCGCCTGCCAGTTGTCGTAGTCGTTGAAGCCGCGGATCCAGCGGTAGTCGTTCACCGGCACGTCGAGGTGCACCTTGTGGCAGGACGAGCAGAACTCCGCCGAGTCCGCGCGCATGAACGGCTTCATGAACGTCCGGCGGTGCGGCTCCGGGTTCGAGATAGGTCAGGAAGTGTCGATCGCGCGGATGTACGTGTTCTTGCTGCTCATCAGCTCGTGCAGCGGCGGGTACTCGATGGTGAAGCCGCCGTTGCCCATCGATGCTGTCGACGTGCGTGATCGCATGGCACGACGTGCAGCGCGAGCCCGGCCTGCGCTTCCGGCGTGTCGATCTGCTCCTTGATCGGGCTGCTCGAAGCGGCCGTTGAAGAACACCGCGTGGTCGTGGCAGCCGGCGCACCACTTGCTCGGCTGCGTGCCGACCACGTCCTGCATGTACTCGATCGACTTCCGGTAGAACTGGTTGTTGAACGACGCGAAGTGGTGCGCCGAGCTGTTCCACTGCTCGTAGATGTCCTTGTGGCACTCGCCGCACGCCTCCGAATCCATGAAGAAGTTCGACGGGATGATGCCGCCGACGTTGGTCTTCGCCGACGAGGGGAAGAACGGCGACTTGGGCCCGCCCCCCTCCTCGTTCATGGAGGCGGGGACGATCAGCGGGTTGTGGATGCGGTCTGCCGGATTGGGGTTGGCTTTGCGATAGAGGGCCATGGCGGCCGGGAAGAGCACGAGCAGGGCCACGGCCGCGGCGAAGGCCTGGCGGAAGCGTGGCGAGACCGCTCCCCGGCGCCAGGCCCAGGCGCCCACGGCGGCCACGCCGAGGCCGGCGGCCACCACGTGGGCCCAGTAGACGGACCGGTTCTGCAGCACGTTGCCGTCGTAGGCGAGCCACAACCCCGCCAGCAGGGCCAGCAGGAAGAGGACCGCGGCAGGGACCATCCCCGCCCGCAGGTCCGGCCGCCGGGCCAGCAGGACGGCGAACATCACCGCCAGGACGAGCCCCAGCACCAGGTGCAGGAGCACGTTGCTCATGTAGAAGATCGTCGGCGAGACGAACGCCGCGATGTAGGCCGTGTTCACCAGCAACACGACGAAAAGGATGGCCGTCCACCTCGCCAGCCTGTGGGGTCGCGTCTCCATGTCCATCTCCTTCTGCTCCTCCTGGCCTCGAATCCAGATCAGGCAGATGATAGCCCGTCCAAGGTGGCTACCGCACGCCCCAGAGCTTGTGCTGCTGCATCGAGAGCCGCCAGGGCGGGTTCTCCTGGCACAGCCGGATGCACCAGTCGAGGGTCCGCGGGTCGACTCCGGCGCCGTCGAAGGCCGGGGAGATGAGGTAGTGCTCGGCCTCCACCACGGTCTTGGGGAGGCCCTGGCCGTAGCCGCGGACGTACTTCACCTCGTGAGCCCGGCGCTGGCGGATGGCGTGCTCGGCCACCTTGGGGCTGACCGTGATCCAGTCGAGGCCGAGCGGCAGCTCGAGGCTGCCGTTGGTCTCGATGGCGAGCTTGTAGCCGGCGGCGTGGAGCCCCGCGATCAGCTCCGGGTCTGCCTGAAGGGCTGGCTCGCCGCCGGTGAGGATCACCCAGTCGCAGGCCGGCGAGAGCTGGCGCATCTCGGCGACGATCTCTTCCAGCGTCAGCCACCGCCCGGACTCGAACTCCGTATCGCAGTCGAAGCCGTGGGTCTCCACCCGGCACTCCAGGTTGCACCGGGAGAAGCGCAGGAAGAGGTTGGGCGTGCCGGCGCGCACCCCCTCCCCCTGCAGGCTGTAGAAGATCTCGTTGACCCGGTAGCGCTCCATGGCGAGGACTCTACCAGCACCCCTCACACCTCTCCTCCATAGGCGCTAACTTAGCTGCCGAGCGCCCCCACCCAAAACGGTGTCCGAGCCTGCTGGCCCGATCCTTGCTCAGATGCAGGGTCGGCAGGCCCGGCAACCGGCCGGGGCGGCGCGGTACCCCGAGGGACGATCCTCCTTCCGCGCCGACTTCGCCAAGGCGGCTTCCTGGTAAGACCCACCTGCAGCCCAACGACGGGATTCCTCCTCTTCGCCGGCGCCTGCCATTTTCACTCTTCTCCAAGGGACGTCACCCGAACCATCTCGAACCACCCCGAGCCCTGTGCGCCGAGGCCGACGCGGGTCACTCCCGCCGGTGCTTCGACGATCCCCAGCGGCTGCCCCTCCCAGGAGGTCTCCACGGTTCCACCCCGCTTGCGGAAACGGAGCTGCTGGTACTGGGTGGGATCGAACCCGGCAGGGAATGGAAAAAATTGCTCGCTCCTGCTCTCCCTCAATACCCACTCGTTCCCTTCCCGGCGCTCCAGGAGCAGCCTCGGTCCCGAATCCCCGTCACCGAGGGCCGGAGCGACTCCCACACCGAGGCGGACGTTGACCACCAGCTCGTAGCTCCCGCGGGCCGGCCCACGGGCGATCCAGGAGATCGTCTCAGAGGTTCCCGCCAGCTCTCCCCTTTCGATCCGCCAGTCGCCAGCGCGATCGAGGACCTCCCAACCGAGCGCCGCCGGATCGCCGCCCGCCTCGAACCGGTCTTCCCAGCCCACGGTGAGGGCGAAGCCGGAGAGCTCCACGGTCGCGCCTTCGGCGATCAGGGCCACGCCTGTCGCCGGACCGGGGAGATTCGCCTCGAAGCGGATCAGACGGACGAACGGATCCAAAGGGAAGGAGTTGTGGAGCAGCGTCCCCTCCGGACCGATCAGGGCGACGCCGAGCTCGCCTCTCTCTCCCAAGGCCCGGGCGCTCACCTCCACGAGGAACGTGGAGGCACCGGCCTCATACCGTAGATCCTCTCCCGGGGCGAGCACGGCCGGCGCGTCGAGGAAGTCCGCGATCGTGGGCGGATTCGGAGCCGGCTGCGGCGTGGTGGAGGGACCGAGGATCAGCATCCTCTCCCCCGCCCAGTCGAGAGGGTCGATCGCCATCACTCTGGCGCTCGCGTCCTCGGACCAGCGATGGTAGACGCAGTAGAGCTGGCGGTTGTCCGGCCCTCGCACCACTGAGTTGTGGCCGGGGCCCACCACCTCGCCGCCGGAGCGCAGGATGGGAAACACCTGCTCCCCATCCGCGGCCTGCTCCCACTCTCCCGGCTCCTCAACGCTCGGAGACACGGCGTAGCTCACCCCATAGGTAGGGTTCTGCCAGTTGCCACCGCTGAACATCTCGTAGAGGAGCCCCTTGCGTTCCAGGACGAACGGACCCTCGACCGTGTGCCAGCGCACGCCCCCCTTCTCCGGGCGGTTGGGGTGGTAGACGTGCCAGTCGTAGCGCGGCAGGGTCACGGGCCGGGGATCCCCCGCCAGGGTGAAGGGATCGAGCAGGCGGTCGCGCACCGTGCCCGTGCCCACGTGGCTGCCGGTCAGGAAGTCCGTGGCGTAGAAGAGCCAGCGGGAGCCGTTCTGATCCTCGAAGACGTGAGCGTCGATGGCGAAGGGCTCGCGGGTGAGCCGCCGGCCCGAGTCCACGAACGGGCCTCCCGGATGCTCCGCCACCGCCACACGGATCTCCATGCTCTCCTCGTCCCCTACGCTGTAATAAAGGTAGAAGCGGCCGTCGAGGTAAGAAACCTCGGGAGCCCAGTAGCAGGGGTGGTTCCCGGGGAGAGGCTCCAGGGCACCCGGCCGGTCCTCCCAATGGACGAGGTCGCGGGAGCGGATCACCCCGAAGGCCCGGCCGTCGTGCCAGATGCCGGTGCAGTAGCCCCAGTACTCTCCCCGGAATTTCAAGACGAACGGGTCGGGGAAGGAATGGGGAAAGACCGGATTGCGGTAGGTCATGACGGCCCGGCGGTGAGAGGGCCGACGGCGGTTTCGGGATCGGCGGTGAAGGACTGGAACTGCTCCGCCAGCGGCGTCGCCTGCCAGCGCCGCTCGGCGTCTTCCGGGGCCAACGTATACAGGCCGAGGTCGAGGCGGTAATTCTCCAGGGGCCGCTTGCCGAAGCGATAGCGCCAGTCGATCATGGTGAAGAGGGGGAACCAGGTGTAGCCGAGGACGGGCACGCCCTTGGTCCGCAGCGTCCGGAGGGCGGCCACCGAGGCTTCCAGCCAGTGGGAGCGAACCTCGACCGCCCCTTTCGCGCTCGTCTCGGTGACGAGGATGGGCACCCCGTAGCGCCGCCAGTAGTCCTCGATGAGCTGGACGAACCCCGCGCCGTCCTGCTCCACCGCCCGCCAGGCCAGCCGCCCTTTGCGATTGACCGACACCTGCTGGGTGGACCACTGGGGATAGAAGTTCAGGCCGATGGCGTCGAGCGGGATGGCGTTGCGGCGGATGGCCCCCAGCTCGTCCGGACCGGCGGACGTTGCGCAGCAGCCAGGTATAAAGAGGATGGTCGGGCGTGAGCCGGCCGGTGAGCAGGTCATAGGCGAGATAGCCCCGGCGCTGGTCCTCGATGGCCAGGGCCTGAAGGTCGGCCCGCGCGGCCCGGGCGAGGCCGCTCGCTTCGACGTGGACCATGAGGGCCCCCGGGTCCGCCTCCTTGAGGGCCGCCACCGTGCGCTGGATCCCCCGCACGAGCTGCAGCATCACCCGGAGATAGCCGGCGTCGCCCCGCAGGTAGGGCGGCCAGAGCCCCTTCTTGCCGCAGAACAGGGCGTTGACGATGGGCTCGTTGAGTGGCGTGTACCACCGTACGAGGCCCCGGTAGCGCTGGGCGAAGGCGCCGGCGTAAGTCGCCACGGCCCGGGGATAGTCATCGCTCGCGAACTCCCGGCGCAGCCAGAAGGGACAGCCGTAGTGCATGAGGTCGAGGATGGGGGTGATCCCCAGCTCCTCCACCAGGTAGGGGATCACCCGGTCGGGGAAGCTCCAGTCGAATTCTCCGGGCAGCGGCTCGACCCGGTACCAGGGCACACCCCAGCGCAGGGCGCGGACTCCCAGCTCGCGGACGAGGACGAGGTCCTCCCGCCAATGCTCGTAATGCCCCATGAGCTGGTACTCGTCGAGCGCCCGGTGGCCCGGCCGGGTCTGAGGCACAAACGTGTCCTCGATGCCCGTGGCCCAGAGGAAGTCTGCGGCGCGAGGTCCGGGGAGGAGAGGATGGTACGGCGTCACCAGGGGCGATCCAAAGGCGAACGAGGGCGACGATAGCACAGGGACATCGAACGCGAAATCGAGGCGGAGCGACGCACTTCGGGGGCGATGGGCGCACCTTGCTTGAGTAGGAGGCGGAAGTTCCGCCAAAGACGCTTGACTTACGCCCTTGTTACGCCTATTATGTGGAGCATGGCGCCAGCGACCTCGAAACTCCGCACCTACGACGATCCCTGAAGGGATCTCAGGAGATAACACCGTGCACACACCCATCTTGACTGGTCTCGGCCAAGCGCTGCGCTGGCTGCGGGACCGCCGTGGCAAGAAGCAGTATCAGGTGGCCGAGCTGGCCGGCATCACCAAGGGCATGCTCTCGGCCTACGAGACGGGCCGGCAGCGGCCGTCGCTCGACACCCTGGAGAAGATCCTGAACACTCTCGGCTGCGACCTCAACGATCTGCACAACGCCATCCAGATCATCAACGGCCGGCCAGAGGGGATGCGGCGGCGGGGCGAGGGAGTAGGGTCCGAGGACGAGGAGGCGCCGCCGCCGGGGATCGGCCTGGGCGGCGAGCGGCTGGACCTGCACCGCATCCTCGGCCGGCGGCAGTCGCTTCCTCCCGAGGAGGAGCGGGCCTTGACCGAGATGCTGGAGGGCTTCCACCGCTTCCTCCGCTATCTGCACGACACGTTGGCGCGCAGCCTGCGCCCCGACAAGGCCGGCCCCGCTCCCACCGGTGAGGGAGAGGGATAGAAGCATGGCGGCTCAGCCGGCGAGTTGATCTCAGCCGGTGAGTTGATTCAGCCGGCGAACAACCGACCCGCCAGGATGGTCACCGCCTGGCCGCCGAGCTTCACCCTCTCCCCCTCCACCCGCACCTTCACCACCCCCCCTCGCGTCGACGCCTGATAGGCAAGGATCTCCTCCTTGCCCAGGCGCGGCGCCCAGTAGGGACCCAAGGTGCAGTGCGCGGAGCCGGTCACCGGATCTTCGTCCACTCCGGAGCCGGGGGCGAAGAAGCGGGAGACGATGTCGAACGGAGCGGAGCTCGCCCGCGCCGTGACGATCACCCCCCGCACCGGCAGGGACGCGAGCCGCCGCGGATCGGGCGAGCAGCTCCGCACCGCCGCTTCCGACGGCAGCTCCAGCAGATAATCGTAGCGGCTCCGGCCCACGAACACGGGCGGGACCCCGAGGGCCTCCACCAGACCCTCCGGCGGCTCGGCTTCAGGCGCGGTACGGGCCGGGAAGTCGAGCTCGATCCAATCGACCCCCTGATACACCCGCTGCTCTGCCGTGAGCAGGCCGCTCAAGGTGTGGAACCGTGCCGTCTCCCCCTCCCCGAGCCGCCCCGTCTGCCACAGCACGTGGGCGCTCGCCAGGGTGGCGTGGCCGCATAGCTCCACCTCGATGGCCGGAGTGAACCAACGCAGCCCCCAGCCGCCGTCCTGGGGGTGGAGGAAGGCGGTCTCCGACAGGTTCATCTCCCGGGCCACGTCCTGCATCCACCCCGCCTCCCGCGGCTCGGGCAACAGACAGACTGCCGCCGGATTGCCGGCGAAGGCGCGGTCGGCGAAGGCATCCACCTGATAGAGATCGAGGCTCATCGTTCCCTCCTTGCTTTGCACTGCAAAGTCCTTTCACATACAATACCCCTCGCCGACCGGCGGGGAGTGCCGCTGGGAGGTTTTCGGTTACACTTGACGGGGTCAGGATCGACCTCCCCAACAGGATACGAGCGAGCAGGGTACCATCAGGCATGGGACTATCAACCGAGGCACCTACGACCGACCGGCCCCCGGCGGTGCCTGACAGTTTCCAGGACCTGCTCGCCGGATTCCGCACCCGGCTGGAGCGCGCCCTGGCCGACTGGCTGGAGGCCAAGCGCCAGGAGGCGGCGGCCCCCGCCAGCTATTCGCCGGAGATGCTGGAGCTGATCGACGGCGTAGGCCAGCTCGCCACCCACGGCGGCAAACGGCTGCGCCCGGCCCTGGTCTACTACACCTATCGGGCCTTCGGCGGCACCTCGGACACCGAGGCGCTCCCCCTGTCGCTCGCCACCGAGCTGCTCCACACCTATCTCCTGATCCACGACGACATCATGGACCACGCCGAGGTGCGGCGTGGGCAGCCGGCGGCCCACGTGCGCTTCCGCGAGGCGCACCGCGCCCGTGGTTTGCGGGGCGACGCCGAGGATTTCGGACAGTCGGTCGCCATCCTGCTGGGCGATCTCGCCCAGAGCTGGGCCGTGGAGCTGGCGGCCCCGGCCTTCCCCAAGGGCGGGGCGGAGCTCGCCCGCTGCTTCTCCTCCATGTGCCAGGAGGTGGTGGGCGGGCAATACCTGGAGCTCTTGGTGGCCCAGCGGCGGGCGGCCACGGAGGAGGAGCTGCTGCGGGTGCTGCGTCTCAAATCCGGACGCTACACGGCCGAGCGTCCCATCCAGCTCGGGGCCCTGCTGGCCGGCGCTCCGGCCGCGGCCCTGGCCGGGCTGTCGCGCTACGGCACGGCCGTAGGCGAGGCCTTCCAGCTCCAGGACGATCTGCTGGGCATGTTCGGCGACGCGGGCACCGTGGGCAAGCCCGTGGACGCCGACCTGCGCGAGGGCAAATACACCTTCCTCATCCATCACGCCCTGAAGGCGGCCGATCCGGCCCAGCGACGCACCCTGGAGGCGGCCCTGGGCAACCCGGACGCTTCGGCGGCGCAGATGGCGGCGGTCCTCGCGGTCCTGGAAGAGACGGGAGCGCACGCCACAGTGGAAAGGATGATCGCCGAGCGGCTGCGCGCGGCCCACACGGCCTTGGCCGGGCTCGCGACCTTCGACCTCGCCCCCGACGGCCGCCTGTTCCTCGCCGGGCTGATCGACTACCTGCGGGAGCGCGAACGGTGAGCTCGCCGGCCCCGACGGTTGCGGCGCCTCCCGAGCGCGACCGCAAGCTGGAGCACATCCGCCTCGCCCTGGAGGAGCGGATGCAGCTCGGGCGCAGCTTCTTCGACGACTACCGCTTCGAGCACGCGGCCCTGCCCGAGATCGATATCGCGGAGATCGACACCGGCATCGAATTCCTCGGCCGGCGCCTGGCGGCGCCGCTCCTCATCTCCAGCATGACGGGCGGCACCGAGACCGCGGGGCGGATCAACCGCAACCTGGCGGCCGGAGCCGAGCGCGCCGGCGTGGCCGTGGGGGTCGGCTCCCAGCGCAAAGCATTGGAAGATCCCGCCAAAGCTGATACCTTTCGGGTTCGCGAGGTCGCTCCCTCGGCCGTCCTGCTGGCCAACCTGGGCGCCGTGCAGCTCAACTACGGCATGGGCGTCCGGGAATGCGAGGAGGCGGTGGCGATGATCGGGGCCGACGCCCTGATCCTCCACCTGAACCCCCTCCAGGAAGCGATCCAGCCCGAAGGACAGTGCAATTTCGCCGGACTGCTGCCGAAGATCGGGGCAGTGGTGCGGGAGCTGAGCGTGCCGGTGGTGGCCAAGGAGATCGGCTGCGGCATCTCCGAAGTCACGGCCCGCGCTCTCGCGGCCCAGGGGGTACGCATCGTCGACACGGCGGGAGTGGGAGGCACGAGTTGGGCCCGCATCGAAGCCCAGCGTGCCAATGACCTGGAGATCGGCGAGCTCTTCGCCGGTTGGGGCATCCCCACGCCGGACTCGATCCGCCAGCTCCGCCGCGTCGAAGGATTGACGGTGATCGGGAGCGGGGGATTGAGAAACGGTCTCGACGTGGCCAAGGCCATCGCTCTTGGAGCCGACCTGGCGGGGATGGCGTATCCCTTGCTGGCACCGGCCACCGAATCGCCCGAGAAGGTGGCCGAGAAGATCGCGCGCACCGTCCGGGAGCTACGGATCTGTATGTTCTGCCTCGGTGTGAAAACCATCGCGGAGCTGCAACGCGTGCCGCTCCTAAAAGGGTCGTGAGATGAGCAAGATCGCCAATACCGCCACAACCACGGTTCCCCTGACGCACGACGAGCTGGTGCGCTCGCTGGTCGGCGGGGAACGCCGGTTCCACGAGCTGCCCAAGGACCTCGCTCCGCAGGAGGCGGCGGAGATCCGCCGCCAGGCCCTGGAGGAGATGACCCGGACGGAGCTCTCCAATATCGGCCACCATTCGCTGGACGTGCAGCGGGCCTCCCACCGTAACTGCGAGAACTTCATCGGCGTGGCCCAGATCCCCATGGGCGTGGTCGGGCCGCTCAAGGTGCGGGGCCAGCACGCCGACGGCGACTTCTGGGTCCCCCTCGCCACCACCGAGGCCGCTCTCGTGGCGAGCACCAATCGCGGCTGCTCTGCCCTGCGCGAGGCCGGCGGCGCCGTGGTGCGGGTGGAGGACGTGGGCATGACCCGCGCGCCCGTGTTCCGCACCTCAGGCATCGTCCAGACCCAGCAGTTCCTGGGTTGGATCCAGGAGCACGAGCCCGAGATCCGCGAGCTTGCCGAGTCCTCCAGCCGCTACCTGCGCCTGCTGGAGATTCGCCCCTTCGCCTTCGGCACCACGGTCTTCCTCCGCTTCCGCTTCGACACCGGCGACGCCATGGGCATGAACATGGCCACCATCGCCTGCGACCGGGTGGTCAACGAGCTCGTCGAGCCGGCCACGGGCGTGCCGTGCATAGGACTCTCGGGCAACTACTGCGTGGACAAGAAGCCGGCCCACATCAATTTCCAGGAAGGGCGGGGCAAGCGCATCTACGCCGAGATCCTGCTCGACGCGCCTATCCTCCACCACATCCTGAAGACCGATGCCAGGAGCCTGGTCGAGGTGCAATACCGCAAGAACCTCCTGGGCTCCATCGCCGCCGGCTCCATGGGCTTCAACGCCCACTACGCCAACGTGCTGGCGGCGTTCTTCATCGCCACGGGCCAGGACCCGGCGCACGTGGTCGAGGGCTCGATGGGCATCACCTGCATCGAGTCGCGGGGGCCGGACTCGGTCTTCGCCTCCATCTTCATGCCCGACGTCCCCCTGGGCGCCATCGGCGGCGGCACGGCGCTCGACACGCAGCGCGAGGCCCTCGCCATGCTCGGCGTCTCCCCCGACCCCGAGCGCCGCGGCGAAGCCGTGCAGCGCCTGGCCGAGATCCTGGGCGCCGTGGTGCTCGCCGGCGAGCTGTCGCTGATGGCCGCCTTCACCTCCAACGATCTGGCGCGGGCCCACGAGACGCTGGGGCGGGGCGAGATTCCCCACCGGCCCATCTAGCGTGGAGGCCGGGCTGCTCCCCCGCTCCCTGCCCTCCGACCCCACCTCGGGACAGGAGACGGCGACGCACAAAGTCGCCGTCTCCGCCCCCGGCAAGCTGATCCTCATGGGCGAGCACGCGGTCGTCTACGGCCGCCCCGCCCTCATCGCCGCCATCGACCGCCGCTTGACCGTCCGCATCAGTCCCCGGCAGGACGGCGCGATCCATCTCGACCTTCCAGGCCTCGCCCACGCCGCGGAGACCTCGTGGCCGGAGGTGCTCGCCTATGCCCGCGCTGCCCGGGAGAGGTGGGACGCCTATTCGCGCGAGCCCGGGCCCGAGAGATTCCGTGAGGTCCGCGGCGAGGATCCGGCTCATGTGGTGAAGGTGGCGTTGGGGGAGGCCCTCATCACCCCGGCCCTCTTCTCCCGTCCCCTCCCACCCCCCTCACCGGGAGAAGAGGGAGAAGTTAGTCAGAAAAGAAACCAGACAAACCTTTTCCCCTCTCCCGGTGAGGGGGGTGGCGAGGGGGCGGGAGAGGGGGTAGGGGGTGAGGGCGGGTGGGGGCGCTCTGAGGCTGCCTTGCCGGGCCTCGACCTGCGGGTGGACTCCCAGCTCCCCATCGGCTCGGGCTTCGGCAGCTCGGCGGCCACGGCCGTGGGGGTGATCGCCGGCTGCCTGGCCTTCCTCGGCTTGCCCTTCGACCCCTTGCGGATCGAAGGGCTGGCCCTGGAGGTCGAGCGCCGCCAGCACGGTCTCCCTTCGGGGGTGGACAGCGCCACCGTGCTCTTCGGCGGCCTGCTCTGGGCACGCCGGCTTCCCGCGGGAGGATTGGAGACGGAGCGGCTCGCCCCCTCCTCCCCCCTTCTCCAGCGCCTGCGGGTCTATGACACGGGGACGCCGCCCGAGCCCACCGGCGCCGTGGTGGCCGCCGTGCGCAGCCTTCGTGATCGAGATCCTGCGGCCCACGAGCGCCTCCTGGATCGCATCGCGGCCGCCACCCGAGCCTTCCGTGCCCAGCTCGAACGATCAGAGAAAGACGCCGAGGAGGACGCGGCCGTGGTCGTGGAGCTGATCCGCGAGGCCCAGGCGTGCCTGGAAGAGCTGGGCGTGGTGCCCGAAGCCGTCCGCGCGCTCGTCCGCCGCATCGAAGCCGAGGGGGGAGCGGCCAAGATCTCGGGAGCCGGCTCCCTGGCAGGCCCTGGCGCCGGGTCGCTCCTGGTCTATGATCTCGATGCGGAGCGGATCGCCCGTTGGCCGTTCCTCCGGTCCTATTCCTTTCACCCGATCCTTCTGGGAGCCGCTGGGCTCCGCCGGGAGACCGATGCATGAGCAAGGCCACCATTTCCGCGCCGGCCAACATCGCCTTCATCAAGTACTGGGGGGCCAGCGATCTCGAACGCGCCCTCCCCAACAACCCCTCCATCTCGATGACGCTCGACACCTGCGTCACCCTGTGCACCGTCGAGACGCTGGGGCATGAAGGCGCTGACGAGGTCTGGCTCGCCGAGCCCGACGGCGGCTTCGGCAGCCTCGAGCCCGAGTTCGACCGGCGGGTGCGTGCCCACCTGGATCGCATCCGCCGCTGGGCCGGCCGCTCCGAGGCCGTGCGGGTGGCCACCCGCAACACCTTCCCCACCGCCGGGGGTCTCGCCTCCTCCGCCTCCGGCTTCGCCGCCCTGACCCTCGCCGCGGCCGGCGCCTTCGACAAGAAGGCCACGGACAAAGAGCTCTCCCTCCTCGCCCGCCGCAGCGGCTCCGGCTCGGCCAGCCGCTCCGTCTACGGCGGCTTCGTGGAATGGGCTGCCCCGCAGGGGGACGGCAAGCCCAGCGACGACAGCAGCTATGCCAAACCCCTCTTCGACGCCGAGCACTGGGAGCTGCGGGACGTCATCGCCGTGGTGGAGATCGGCCCCAAGACCGTCTCCTCCCTGGAAGGGCACCGCCGCGCCTTGGCCAGCCCCTACTACGACAAGCGCCAGGAGCTGCTGCCCCAGCGGCTCGACAAAGTGCGGCAGGCCCTCCGCCAGCGTGACCTCGCGGCCCTGGGGCCGGTCTTGGAGGAGGAGGCGGTCGACCTCCACCTCATCGCCATGTCCTCCCATCCCCCCGTCTTCTACTGGAGCCCGGGCACGGTGGCCGTGCTCCGGGCCGTGCGCGAGCTGCGGCAGGAGGGTCTCGCTGCCTGGGCCACCATGGACGCGGGCGCCAACGTCCACGTCATCTGCGATCCGGACTCCGAGGACGAGGTCGCCGAGCGCCTGGAGGACCTCCCGGCCGTGGGCTTCGTGATCCGCGACGGCGTGGGCACGGGACCGGAGCGGGAGCAGGAGCACCTGTTCTAGGGATGGACCTCCTCCTCCTCAAATTAGGCGGCAGCCTGATCACCGACAAGGTGCGGGAGGAGGCGCCCCGGCGCGAGGTGATCGATCGCCTGGCCGGAGAGATCGCCCGGGCGATGAACGACAATCCTCACCGCCTGGTGATGGCCCACGGCAGCGGCTCCTTCGGCCACGTGGCGGCCCGGCGTCATGGGATCGGCCAGGGTCCTCTCACCCTGGAGCAGCTCGCGGGCGCCTGCCGTACCCAGGAACGGGCCGCCGCCCTGCATCAGATCGTGATCGCGTCTCTGATCGCAGCCGGCGCCCGCCCCTTCTCCCTCGCTCCATCGAGCTGCGTGGTGGCCGCCGCCGGCCATCCGGTCGAGATCGAGGAAGAGCCTCTCCTCCTCGCCCTGGAGCGCGGCCTCCTCCCCGTGCTTTACGGCGACGTGGTGCTCGACCGTGAATGGGGAGCTTCCATCTGCTCCACCGAGCGCCTCTTCCGCCTGCTGGCCCCCCGGCTCCAGGACAGCGGACTTTCAATCCGCCGCGCCCTCTGGCTCGGGGAGACCGATGGCCTCTGGGACGACCAGGGGCAGACCGTCCCGCGAGTCACCCGCGAGACCTTCCCCGCGGCCCTCCAGGCCATCGGAGCTCCGGCGGGCACGGACGTCACCGGAGGCATGCGCCACCGGCTGGAGACGGCGATGGAGCTTGCGCGGCTCGGCATTCCCTCGCTCCTCGCCAACGGCCTCGTTCCTGGCCTGCTCGAACGGGCCCTCCATGGCGAAGCCGTGACCGGCACGGAAGTGATTTAGAGGAATGCTATCCTCTCCGCATGCAAGCGGAGATCCCACAGCGCGCGTGGCGTGAGCCCGATCTGGAGCAGCTCCTGATCGCCACCAGCCGCACCTTCGCCCTGGCCATCCCCCTGCTGCCCGAGCCCACCCGCAGCGAGGTGACGATCTCCTATCTCCTCTTCCGCATCGCCGACACCTTCGAGGACGCGGCGTCCTGGCCCCGCAACCTGCGCATCGCCGCCCTGGAGCGCTTCATCGACCTCCTCGAGCGTCCGGACCCGGAGGAGATCGCCGAAGTGGCCCGCCTGTGGGCCGAGGAGGTGCCCGTCGAGCAGCCGGGCTACCGCGAGCTGCTGGCGGAGATCCCCTTCGTCTTCGACTCCTTCCTGGCCCTCTCTCCTGAAGCCGTGGCTCTCATCCGCGAGCACACCGTGCGCACGGCCCGGGGCATGGCGGGCTTCGTCTCGCGCACCGACGACGACGGCGAGCTGCGCCTGCGCGACCTCCCCGACCTCCAGGACTATTGCTACATCGTGGCCGGCATCGTGGGCGAGCTGCTGACTGAGCTCTTCGTCCTCGGCCGCCCGTCCGTGGCCGCCGTGGCCTCCCGCCTCCGGGAGCGCGCCCGCGCCTTCGGCGAAGGGCTCCAGCTCGTCAACATCCTCAAGGACTCGGCCTCCGACGCCACCGAAGGCCGGCGCTACCTGCCCGAAGGCGTCGATCGCGCCGAGGTCCTCGACCTCGCCCGCCGCGACCTCCAGATGGCCGGCGAGTACGTGCTCACCCTCCAAAACGCCGGCGCCGACCGCGGCCTCGTGGCCTTCAACGCCCTCCCCGTCCGCCTCGCCCACGCCACCCTGAACCGCATCGAGACCGCCGGGCCGGGCTCGAAGATCACCCGCTCCCAGGTCTACGCCATCGTGCAGAGCCTCAACCGGGCGTTGGATCAGGGCGAGCCGGCGGTGTAGAAGAAAAACGGAGTTAGTTGCCGGCGGGACGCCGGCGCTCCCAGGGGGTGGGCTTCGCTGGGCGTCTTCCCTTCCGGATTTTCCTCTCTCCCCCTTTTGTTCTGCCTCTCCGAGATGAACGCCACGAAGAAGCTCTCCGCCGTCGTCCTCCCCGCCCTCCTCCTCGCCGCCTGCTCCGGAACGCCCCAGCCGGTCACTCCCAAGACCCCGAAGCCGCCGGCACCGGACGCCGTCAAGGTGGTGAGCGAGTCGGTCCAGGACCCCCACTCCTATGCCCGTCCCCAGGAAGCCGTGGTCGAGCACTTGAAGCTCGACCTGACGGTGGATTTCCAGGCCCGCCGGCTCACGGGCCGAGCCAGTCTGCGGGTGAAGAACAAGCTCGGCGCGGATCATCTCCTCCTCGACACCCGGGACCTGGAGATCCGCCGCGTGACCCTGGACGATGGCAAGACCGAGGCGAAGTGGACTCTGGGGACCCCGGACAAGCTCCTCGGCCAGGCGCTCGACGTCCAGATCGCTCCCAACACCGCCTGGGTGAATATCGACTACTCCACCAAGCCCGAAGCTGCGGCCGTGCAGTGGCTTGACCCCGCGCAGGCCGGCAGCCCGTCACCGTTCCTCTTCACCCAGTCCGAATCCATCCTGGCCCGCACCTGGGTCCCCTGCCAGGACTCCCCCGGCGTGCGCATGACCTACGAGGCCACCATCCACGCGCCCCAGGGATTGATGGCCGTGATGAGCGCTGAGAATCCGATCAAAAAAAGCACGGACGGCGTCTACCGCTTCCGCATGTCGAACGCCATTCCTTCCTACCTGCTGGCCCTGGCCGTGGGAGATCTGGAGTTCCGTTCTCTGGGACCGAACAGCGGCGTCTATGCCCTCCCCACCGTGATCGAGCGCGCGGCCTGGGAGCTGGCGGACACGCCCAAGATGATCGCCGCGGCCGAGGCCCTCTATGGCCCCTACAAGTGGGGGCGGTACGACATCCTCATCCTCCCCGCGAGCTATCCCTACGGCGGCATGGAGAATCCGCGGCTGACCTTCGCCACCCCCACCATCCTGGCCGGCGACCGGTCGCTCGTCTCCCTGGTGGCCCACGAGCTTGCCCACTCCTGGTCGGGCAACCTGGTGACCAACGCCACCTGGAACGACTTCTGGCTCAACGAGGGGTTCACCACCTACTTCGAGGGACGGATCATGGAGGCCGTCTACGGCCGTCCCTACTTCGACATGCTGGCCGTGCTCGGCCGCCAGACCCTGGAGGACGCCTTCACCGAGTTGGGCAAGGACAGCCCCGACACCCGGCTCCGCCTGGAGCTCGCCGGCCGCGATCCTGACGAGGCCACGGGCGACGTGGCCTACGAAAAGGGCGCCCTTTTCCTGCGTCTCCTGGAAGCTGCCGTGGGACGGGAGAAATTCGATCGCTTCCTGCGCACCTATTTCGACACCTTCGCCTTCCAGTCCATGGATTCAGAGCGCTTCGTCCACTACCTGAAGCAGAACCTTCTGGGTGGAGACGAGGCCCTGGCCCAGAAGCTCCAGATCGACGCCTGGGTCTTCTCCCCGGGCCTGCCGTCGAACGCTCCCGAGCCCCATTCCGAGGCCTTCGTCCCGGTCGACCAGGCCGTGAAAGCCTTCGCGGGCGGTACTCCCGCGTCCCAGATTTCCACCACCGGCTGGTCCACCCACCACTGGCTCCACTTCCTCCAGACCCTCCCCACGCCCCTCGACCGGGACAAGATGGCGGACCTCGACGCCACCTTCCATCTCAGCGACTCGGGCAACAGCGAGATCCTGAGCGTCTGGCTGATCAAAGTGGTGGAGAGCAAATACGATCCCGCCTACCCCGCCCTCGAACGCTTCTTGACCACCGTGGGCCGGCGCAAATATCTGAAGCCCCTCTACGCCGAGCTGGCCAAGACCCCGGAAGGAGCCGAGCTGGGCCTGAGGATCTACGAGAAAGCCCGCCCCGGCTACCACTCGGTATCGCAGGTCACGATCGATCAGATTCTGGGATGGCGGGGGTAGGCGTCAGAAAGCCACGCAAAGGCGTCCCCTCCTCAACCAAGACGATGGTTGCCCGTCTGGAATGAATGGAAAGGTTTTACCCTTTCCCTATCCTTCTCTCTCCAAGATCACCACCGTCACGTCATCCGCCACCGGCCTTCCCGCGCAGTGGACCCGCACCAGGTCCATCAACGCGTCCGCGGCCTCGCCGATGGGACGATCCCGCAGGTCCACGAAGGCCTTCTCCAGGCGATCCAATCCCAGCTCCTGATCTGCAGGGTTGAGGGCTTCGAAGGCGCCGTCGGTGTAGGCGAGGACGCGGTCTCCCGGATTCAGGGCGACTTCGCGGACGGGCAGGGGCCGGTCGCGGAAAATGCGGTTGAGGAGCGGTCCGGTGGAGCCGAGGGGCTCGACCTTGCCGTTCCCCTGGAGCCAGAGGAGAGGGGGATGGCCGGCGTTGACGTAGCGCAGCCGGCCGTCCGGCAGGAGGAGGGTGTAGACCATGGTGGCACAGGCCGCGGCTTCGAAGAAGTCGATGCCCAGCAACACCTCGCGCGCCACCCGCTCGGGATCGATCCCCCGCCGGCGGGCGGCATCGAGGGTCGAGCGCAGCATGCCCGCGTACATGGCGGCGGAGACGCCGTGGCCCACCACGTCAGAGACCGACATGGCGACGCCGCCGTCCACCACCTGGGCGAGATAGAAGTCGCCGCCCAGGGCATCGCAGGAGAGGAGACGGCCGTCCACCCGCCAGCCGGCGCCGGTCACGGGCTCGTTGGGCGAGAGGCTCTGCTGGAAGAGGCGCGCCTTTTCGAGGTCCGCGGCCAGCACCTCGGCGTAACGCTCTTTGGCGAAGCGCTCCTGCTGGAGCTGGAGGCAGCGCTCCACCAGGGCGAGCAGCACCCGCCGGTCGAACGGCTTGAAGAGGAAGTAGAAGGCCCCCTCCTCCAGCGAACGGAAGAGCTTCTCGTCCGGCTCCGAGATGGAGCCCGTGATGAGGATCACGTCCATGCGCGGCCGGCGTTCGCGCAGGGCGCTGCATAGGGTGTAGCCGTCGCCGTCCTGGAGGCGCACGTCCACCAGGGCGAGGTCGAAACGCGCCGCCTCCACCCGCTCCAGGGCTTCGGCGACGCCGCACACGGTCTCCACCCGATAGACGGGCGCGAGGATCCGCTCCAGCGTGCGCCGCAGGCCGGGGTCGTCGTCTACCACCAGGATACGGCTGCGGCTCAACCCCACACCTCGACGGCCGACTCCTCACGGGCGAAGCGCAGCTCCACCGTCACCCGCGTCCCCGTGCCGGGCGCGCTTTCGATCTCCAGCCGGCCGCCGTTCTGCCAGGCGAGGGCGCGGCAGATGGCGAGCCCCAGCCCCGTGCCGCCGCTCTTGGTGGAGAAGAACGGCTCCTGCACCTTCTCCAGCAGGTCGTACCGGATGCCCGGGCCATCGTCCGTCACAGTCAGCACGGCGCCGCCATCCTCCTCGCGGGTGGAGATGACGAGGCGGCTCCCCTTCTCGGCCATGGCCTCCAGCGAATTGCTCACCAGGTTGAGCACGATGTGCTGCAGGTCCTGCCGCGAGCAGCAGCGCACGGGCGGCAGGCCGTCGGCGAGGTCGAGCACGGTCTCGATCCCCCGCCGCAGGGCCTGGCCCTGGAAGAACGGCACGGTCTCGTGCACCACCTGGTTGACGTCCACCGGCCCCTCGGCCGTGCGGCCGGCGCGAGCCACGCGCAGCATGTTGGAGAAGATGCGCTGGCAGAGCTGGGCCTTCTCCACCACCACCTCCAGATCCCGATCGAGCACACGCCAGTCCACGTCCGGGCCCTGGAGGTCCTCCCGCACCTGCTGCACCAGGGGGAGGATGGTGCCCACGGCGTTGTTGACGTCGTGGGCCACGGCATTGGCGAGCGTCACCAGCGTGGCCTTGAGCTCCGCCTGGATGGCCTTGCTCTCCAGCGACATGTTGAGCCGCGCATTGCGGATCGACACCGCCGCGGCCGGCAGGAACCGCTCCACCACCGTGCCGTCCCAGGGATCGAACGGCCGGCGCTTCCAGGCCGCGATCTTGAGCAGGCCCAGGAACTCGCCGCCGAACGACAGGGGCGCGCAGAGCAGGCTCGTGGGGCTGGGGATGCTCCCTCCCCGGTGATAGCTGAGCATCTCCCAGAAGGGATCGCCGCCGCCGTCGCCGGCCAGCCGGCGCAGGCCCGGCGCCTGCTCCAGCTCTTCCACCAGCTCGCGGGGCACGGAGATCTCGTGGCCCACGAACGCGCTCTTCCCCTTGGTCCAGGCGACCTTCTCCGCCTCGATGCGGAACACCCCGGCCGTGGGCTCCCACGTGAGGAACGCCGACGAGTGGTCATAGTCCACGAGCTGATGCAGGCCGTCGAGGATCTGGTACGCCAGGTCGCGGGGCCGCAGCTCCGAGACGATCTTGTTGCGGATGCGGTCCAGCACCTTGGCGAGGCGCTTGTCCTCCCGCCGCTCGAGCTCCAGGGCGAGGACGCCGCACAGCCGGTCGAGCGTCCGCCGCGTCCCCTGCCCGAAGTTCTGCCCCCGGCGCGCCGCCCCCACCGCCACCACCGTTCGGCCGTGGACCATCACCCGCGCCACCACGCTCGACCGCGATGCCGCCACCCTCTCGTCGCGCAGGAACGCCGCCGTCCGCGGCACGTCGCAGAGCCCCTCCTCCCCACGCACCACCAGAACCTCGCCCGTCTCCCCCACTACCCAGGCGCACTCCGCCCCCAACCGGATGCGCACGGCCTCCGCGAAGTGGCCATAGAGCTTCCGCGACGGCCCGATCCCCTGGAGGTTGGTCTCCAGGACATGGGCAAACAACTCGGGCGGGGCCTTCCTGAGGTCGATCATAGCGTTGGGTTCCTGCGCAGCGCTTCAGCGCGGAGCAGAAGAGGATAGCACGGCGAAGGTTGGTCTTCGCGGAACGGCCGCGGCATTCAAGTCTATACCGTCGGTGATCCGTCATACTCCTCAATCGAGCCACATGACTTCCCCCCACCGAATTCCTCGCGCACCGTCCACTTGCTGCCCTGCCTCGTCAGATAGACACCGAACAAGCTCCTGAAGGCGGCAGGGCGCAACATCTGGACCATGGCGAGACCGCCCTGGAGCACCCAGCATCTCCAGAGCCCGATCGTGGGCCAGGGAGGGGGGTCCCCCTTCGGGGAGAGACGCAGCTCTGCGACGTAGGTCTTCCAATCCTCGGGCTTCTTGTCCTGAAGATATTGGATCACCACCACTTTGATGGCTGCCAGATGAACGATCATCCCTGCATCCGTGGCGGCTCCAGCAGGAGGACGGACGGAACCTGCTCCACGGCGGCCAGGCGGAGGAGTTGGTAGCCGATGCCGGCGATGCCCAACATCAGGCCCGGGATCTCGGGGGCCAGGATGGAGCCGGAGAGCCAGCCATGCTCTTCGATGCCGTGGAGGATGCCGGTCGCCACACGAGGGACGCGGGCGACAAGGTCCTCACGCCCGAGCCGCCGGCCCGCTTCGAGCACGAAGTCCAGGTTTCCGAGATCGCCGTGACAGAGGCTGTGATTGGCGCCGAACCCCATCTGAAGGGTGGTGGCGAGGGCGATTTCGATCTCGGCGCGAACCTCGGGCTCGGGGAGCAGCGGCAGGCAGGCCAGGCGTGCGAGTCCGATACCCGGCGCGCCGTGGCACCAAGCGCACATGAATCCCTGATCCACCCCGGGCCGCTCCAGGACTTCCTCTCGTAGGTCGAGCCAGTTCCCCTGCTCGGGCGAGAAAAGGTTTCTTTCATAAGCCAGGGCGCCGCGGCAGGCCGCGGCGAAGCGCTCCTCGCCGGTGACCGATGCCAGCTCCGCCAGGGCCCAGGCAATGCCGGCCGTGCCGTGGGAGAGGCCAGTCAGGGGCAGGGGTCCGGTGCCGGGGGCGAGCCAGCCGAGCCCCGTCTCCATCTCCTTTGCCTGATTGAGGAGTCGGTCGCCGCAGAGGATGGCGGCGTCGAGCGTGCGGCGTGAAGGGCGGATGGCATGGAGCTGCAGGAGGGGGATCAGGCAGCCGGCCGAGCCGCTCAGCAAGTCCAGGCTCTCATCCCGCTCGATCTTGCCGGGCAGCACCTCCACCAGGGCCTCGGCCTGCGTGATGAGGTCCGGCTCGCGCCAGGCGGCCGCGAGCTGAAGGCAGGTATAGACGACGCTGCCGATGCCGGAATAAGCGCCGATGCCGATCCAGTCTCCGGAATCGATGGCGAGCCTCCCCCGCACCGTGGCGAGAGCCGCCCGGGCGAGGTCCGCATAACGGCTCTCCCCGGTCACGGCGCCCAGTTGCCCGAGGAAGAGCGCGATCCCGGAGAGCCCGGCGTACAGGCCGTAGCCGACCGGCTCGAAAGACCAGAAGCCGGTGGAGCCCATGCGAGTGAACCCGAGCCAGGTAGCCGATCCGTTCTGCCGGAAGGCGAGAGTCTCCAGCCGGTCGCCCACGGCTCGGGCGGCGGCCAGGAAGCGTTCGGCCGGCGCCGGCGGATCCGCCTCGCGGAAAAGGTAGGTGGGCCAGACCTGCGCCTCGGCATGCATGCGCAGGGTCTTGAGGGTGCCCTGGACGATGCGGAGCTGGCACGCGAGATCGGCGTCGCCCATGGCGAGGAGGATCCGCCGTGTCCGTTCGAGGCCGCTCTCGCGCAGCAGGTCGGGGATGCGCTCGCCGGTGCTCGTCCACAGGTCCCGCGAGCCGGCGAGCGAAGTAAAGAGGGGGATGTCGCCCTTTTCGAGCGCCCGGTGCTCCCACGGCAGGAGCCGCTCGAGGCCCGGACGGATCTCGACGTCCACCCACAGCCGGTCGAGGAGCCGGTCGCGGTCCAGGGCGTCCTGGAGGACGTAGGGATGGTAGCTCTCGGTGAGCATCCGGTCGTAGACGATCGTGGGCCGCGCGATGAAACGCGTAGGAGCGTCCGCACACGCGGCGAGCGGCCCCTCGGGAGCGAGAAGGTCGTCGCGGAGACGGACGAGCAGCCGGTAGACCGCCGTAAAGCCGTCAGCGATGGCCTCCACGTAGTCCCGGGCAGCGACCTCCTGGCCTTCGAGACTGGGGAGGTGCTCGAGGCCCACGGGCAGGTCCACGACCTTGCGACTGAAGCGGACGAGCTCGCCGTCCCCGCCCTCCATCCTCAGCACGGGCATGGAGCTCACCTGGCCGGCGACCGCGCCCACCCCGGAGATGTCCACCCCCGCGTTGTCGCGCGCCCAGATGCGCTGGGGCAGGAGCCCGGGCCGAAACACCGAGTTCCAGACCGCCTCGTCGGCCAGGGGCTCACGGGGCTGGCCATCCACCGGTGCCGGGCTGGAGTGGAACAGAGTCTCGAGGTCGATGGGGATCGGGTACTCGCCGAGGGCGAGCAGGTTCTCGTGATGGAAGTCCGTGGCCGCCAGGGCATAGAAGAGGGCAAGGTACCCTCCCTGCCGCAGGTAGAAACGGCGGACCTCCTCCGCCGAGGCGCACGGGGAGGGGGTGATGAACTCGACCCAGCCATAGGTGCCGCGGTCGACGACGTGAAGGGTGCGGAGCTCCAGGTCGGCTCCCCGCTCATTGAGCCAGACGAGGATCTTCTGGAACGCGGCGTCGAGCGCCAGCGGCTTCGGCTTGTAGACCAGGCGCAGACCGGATTCGAAGCGCAGGAGGAGTACCGTCCGCTCGCCCCGATGGGGATCGCTGACGCCGCCTTTGGCCTCGACGAGAGGCCCGGGGTCCGCGCCGGAATGGAAAGCCTCCCGGATCAGGTCCGAATCGGCGGCCAACTGCTCCAGCACCTCGGACGCGAAGGCGAGCCAACGATCAGCACACTCGACCGCATGGCGGGCCAGGACCGGATACTGCCGCAGGATGTCCAGGGCGTGCTCGGGCTGGCGCAGATGGGCCACGAAATCGGCCATCTGCTCTTCCGGGGTTCCGCCCTGGACTTGCCCCGTCCGTGCGGCGACGTGCAGCTCGAGGACCAGGGTACGCCGCAAGGCCTTGGCCAGGTTGGCCATCAGGATGCTCGAGAAGACCTCGACGGCCGAACCGGGATCGAACAGCGGCCGGGGCCGGCTTGCCGCGATCTTCTGCGCCGCAGCCCGGAGGCGCTCGCGCGCCCGCACGATCAGGGGCTCGACGATGAGCAGCGTGTCGTGCTTGCGAGCCTCCTCGGGTCTCATCCGTGCGCCGGAGCCCGGAAAGTCCCGGAAGGCCTCCGCGAGATCCACGAGCCACGCCGGGGGAGCGGAGGTGCGGTCCCGCAACTCCTCCTGCGGCTCGCCGAGCAGAGCGATGAAGTCCTCCAGCGAGAGGTCGTCTATGGCCAGCCGCTGCCGCAGCAGCTCCTCCTTTTGAAACGGGGTCTGAGCCCGCCAGCGGTCGAGCGAGAAAGCAGCACGCTCCGCGTCGGTGTCTGTGATCAGGCCCTCGCGCCGCAGGGAGGACGCACGCTCACTCAACCTCGTGGCGCGGTACCAGTCGGTCTCATCAAACAGATCTCGCATCGGACAACCTCCAGCTCAAGAGCTGAGCTTCTATAAAAGGTCGGGAAAGAGCGCCTGCCGGACGTGCGCTCATCGCTTTAACAACAGGCGTAAGTGCTGCAGGCTGTCGTGAAGCAGCTCGGGTCGCAGGCAGAGACGTTGCTGCAGGCGATGTGCGGCTTACTGCAGTCGGTGTTGGTGCTGCCGGAACCGCCGGAGGCCTGGCGGAGATCGTCGTCGGACAGATCCATCAAGCCTGCCGGATGAGCCGGAAGGCCCTGGCGCTGCTCAGTGGTGAGGCTCAGGTAGTAGCGTTCGTCTTTCCAGGCACGAATGACATCAATCATTTCGATACTCCTTTCACTGATTAAGCAAACTGGAGGGAGGAGATAAGGCACGCCGGCAGGCGCTGGAACCAACGGGGGAACAGTGACAATCTAGAGGCATCAAAATATTTCCTTTGCAGACAAACCTCAGCCCAAGAGCACTCAGAGCAACGCCCCATGATCCCGACTCGCTGTTCAGGTCGCCGGAAACCAGGGTTTCTGAGATGTGCAAGCCACGGACAGGATAACGTTCGCCTGCGGGGAAGGTTTCCCTGATCACAAAAGTCAGCAAGATTGTTCAAGACGGCCCCGTGGAGCGTCCTGTAGGCTCAATCTGGAGGATTTTTGGCTCAGAGTGCCGATCCAGTAGCGCCCTTCATCAACCAGACATACCCGTCCTCCAGGCTGGGCCTCGCGGGCTCGGCTGTGGGATGGCCCGCCGCGGAAGGTCCCACGAGACGGTATTGAATGCCGTCGGACAGGTGAAGCATGGAGACGATCGTCAGTCCCCGCTCCGGCTCCACGGGACGATCCATCATCACCGTCCAGACGTGGCCGCCGGCGGCGTTGGTGAGCTCGGCGGGGCTGCCACGGAAGAGGACTCGCCCCCGGGCCAGCACCGCGACGTCGCGGCAGGTCTGCCCGATATCCTCCACGATATGGGTGGAGAGAATCACCGTCCGGTCCGCGGCCAGGTGGACCAGGAGATTGCGGAAGCGGATGCGCTCTTCCGGGTCGAGCCCCGCCGTGGGCTCGTCCACGATGAGGACTCTCGGATCGTTGACCAGCGCCTGGGCGATCCCCACACGCCGCTTCATGCCGCCTGAAAAACCCTTGATCTTGCGCTGAGCGGCATCCTGGAGAGCGACCATCTCCAAGGTCTGGGCCACGCGCCGCGCGCGCTGGCGCGGCTCGTCCAGTCCCTTGAGGATCGCCATGTAGTCGACGAACTGGGCAGCGGTCAGCTCGGTATACATCCCCAGCTCCTGCGGCAGATAGCCCAGAATGGCTTTGGCCCCGCGCTTGCCCTTTTCCGTCGTGAGGTCGTGCCCTGCCACGCGGACCGCGCCGCGGCTGGGGTGAACGATCCCCGCCAGGATCCGCATCAGCGTGGTCTTGCCCGCGCCATTGGGACCCAGCAGCCCGAACATTCCGGAAGGGATCCGAAGGTCGATGCCGCGAAGGGCCTGCGCGGCCTTGCCTCCACGGCCATAGGTCTTGGCGAGACCCTCGATTTCAATCGCAAAACCGTCGCTCACAAAACCTCCCCTTCAAAGATAACGTTCCTGACGGCGCAGCAGCGCCCAGGAGATCAGCAGAAGAGCCATCGATCCCACAAAGAGCACGATTCGATTCAAAGTCAGGTCCGGATGGCCGGGAGCGAGCACAGCCAGAAAGAGGAACACGGACCGGGCGTTCAGCTTGAGCCAACTATTCATCAGCAATTGGACCAGCCAGACCGCGCCGGCCAGGAAAGCGCCCATCGCGGTCTGGGCTGCCGCCAGAGCTCCGGCGGTCCCCAAGGCGGCCAGGGCCAGGGTGGGCAGGAACCACACCAACTGCACGCTGAAGAACCCCCCGAGCGGCGAGAGATCGACGCCCAACGCGGCCGCGAAGAGCTGAAAGACGAGCGCACAGACCGCCTGAATGGCAAGGATCAACCCCACGCGTGCCAGCAAGGTCTGCTCGGCCCGCACCGGCGTGGAAAATCGAAGCTCCAGCGCCGGATCGTCGAGCACGCCGTAGGCCGCCAGGATGCCGCCGATCAACGGCACGATGAATCCCAGATAGGCGCGCGTGATGCTGAAGCGGACCATGGGATGGCGCATGATCAGGACGATGACGATGAAGAACGCCAGGAACGCGAGCGGAAACCACAAAGGATCGCGGCGGTAGGTGAGCCAGGAGTACTTCAGGGTAGCGCCTTTCATGATCGAATCCTCAAGCGTGGCGGGCCCGGAGGCCGAGATAGAGATCGAGCAGGAGCAGGATCGCCGCGCTGCACAGCGCCAACACCGCCAGATTCGCCATGGCGTCGGCCGGGGTGTGTTGCACGGCGCTCTGGAGAGCCCGCGACACCTGGCCGTTGAAAAATCCCTGCTGGGCGAACATCCCGCTGGGCGTCAACAGCGTTCCATTGAGGGTCGGGAAGAGTTTCGGAGGGATGAAGTTCGCCCAGAACCAGTAGCCCGTGAAAAGAATCTGATAGATGCTGAGCGGCATGACCATGGGGCAGGCCAGGGAGAACGCCACGACGAAGGCAAACGCCGGCACGGAGATGGCGAGAAACGCCACCGGCACCGCGTAGAGCATGCTGGCGTGCGCCCGCCCGATCATGGCCATGAAGGCCGCGATGCCCATCACCCAGAGGAACAAGGGAAGCAGGAACGAAGCGAGAGACCCCAGATACTTCGCGAGCACATAGACGTGGCGGCTCAGAGGCGTGCTCTCCTGAAGCTCCCGCACCCCCAGCCGGAAGTCCCGCCGCACCCGATCCGCCGACAGGATTCCCGCCACCACCGGAAAGAACACGTTGCACGCCAGAAGGAAGCGCCCCGCCACTTGCCAGACCTCGCGCCGCGCGATGACCTCCCCCTTCACCATCTCGCCGATGGGAGGAGGAGAGAACAGCAACACGGTATGGAAGACGAACAGCAGGCCATAGGCAATCCAGAGCCCCTTCCGGCGAAGGGACATACCGATCTCGTGGCGAAGAATCCCTGAAAAAGAGGACATTCAAATTCTCCCAATAACTGCTCCAGATTTGCCTCAGCCCCGACGGCCTCTGGAGCCAAGAACGACGGAGGGAGGAAATTCTTACGTCCTCGGCAGGCCTTGTCGAGCGGCCAGGCGCGCCTGGAGGGCCCGCGAGCACCTTAGCTTATGGAGCATGGAAAGGCCCTGCTCCCTGGAGAAGGAGTGCACTATGAAGATCAAGCTCTGTAAGCTCGCGTTGTTGCTCGTTGTCCTGCTGTCCTTGGTCCCGGTTCTGGGTTTGGACCAAGCCCTCGCATCGAGCCCCTGCGATGGTCTCCCAGGGTTGTGCCGTCCCAAGTACGATCCGGTCACGCACTGCTGCATCTCGGATCCGCGGTTCGACTGCGTCGACATCTGTTTCTAGGGCCCACCCACCAGCGGCTCGCCGAGCCCGAGGTGCTTCCCGGCGCGTCCGTGACCCTGCACGGACGCACCGGTTACCGCACTGCAGATCGTACGGGCGGCCTCGGGGGGCTCAACCGACCAGATCGCACTGGTCGAGCTGGACACTCAGCTCGCCGAGGCGAACACAGTCGATCCCGTTGAACAGCGGCACGGTGTGCACGATAGCGGCGACCCATTCTCCGGGATTGGCGGTGGTCTGAATGGAGCTGCCTTGGTCGGTGATGTTTCCTTGGGCCCTGGGGTCACCGTCGACAACAAGTACCGCGACCGCGCCGGTATTGCCACACAGACTGGTCTCTGTAGTGCGCAGCACCATCAGCTTCTGAATCTTGCCCGTTACCTGATGCGAGATGAGCGTGGAGGCTCCGGATTCGCCGACGCCGCCGTTGCCAACTGCAATACAAGGTCCTGACACACTGTCGGCCATGTTCGACTCCTTTCAAAGGTATCAGTGATTATTACCGACTATCACCAAGCCGATCTTGGAGGACAGAGAAGATCGGCGCATGTCCTTCATTCTATGAGTCGAACCTATTCTACACTGATTTCTGAAGATCCGTCAATACGAGCAAGCCTGTCGGCCAAGCATCCACGACCCACCTATGAGATGCACATGAGGGCATGAGGTGCCCACAGGAATTCCCTGATAGGAGACGAAGTGGTACAGTGGGAGAGGAGGTCTGATCATGCCGCTCTACGAATACCGCTGCCCCGAGTGCGGGCAACGTTTCGAGATTCTTCAGAAGATCGGCCAAGGCGCCGAAGGGCTGGCCTGCCCCCGCTGCGGAGCCGGAAGAGTGGAAAAGCAGTTCTCCACCTTCGCCGCCGCCTCCACCTCCGGAGGAGGAACGTCCACAGGCTCAGCCACCAGAGGCTGCGGCCCCGGCGGCTTCACCTGAACCCGATAGACCGCCGGCCCGGGTGGCCGCTCTAAATCTCTGGCACCTATTCCCAGGCAAGAGTTGGCAAGCTGTTGGGTTCCGGTATTGCGTAGCCGCGGCCATGCATGATGTCCGAACGCTTCTCGTAAAGCTCATAGAACTCCCGAAAGAGTCGGTTGCGCTCTGGATCTGCCTGAGCGAGTAAGCAGGCATATGACAAGGCAAGCCGCTGCGTTATACCCTTTCCTGTCTCGTAGGTAAGAATCGCCTCCGCTGCGGCTGCAAAGCACACAAGTGCCACCTGCCATTGGATGGACTGACAGCCAGCGAAGGTTAAGTGCAAGGCATTCGACAGGCGTGGGTAATTAAGGCGTACTTCAATGAGAGATGAAAACAACAAAGATGCGGTGGTTAGTTGAGCGTCTGTGACCTCATCGGCCACAGCACCCTCAATCCATTGAAATTGGCCGAGAAGCCGGGTCATAGAGCCGGGAACAGCTTCCGGGTCAGTAGCGACCTTGAAGCGAAACTTGACATGAGCCTTGGTGGGCTGAGAAAGCCACAAGGCAATAAGGAAAATGTTGACGATCTCCGAATCGCACGGCTCATCCCCCTTCGACCAATCAACAGTAAGCCAGTGGTCTGCAAAAAAGAGTTCATTACGGTCGGACCATGTAAGGTCTTCGTCAAGACCGCGAAGAGGATAAAGCTGGGGGCGCTGGATGATCTCGACGCCGGGAGCGACCGAGAAGGTTGCCCCGGGCCAAGGAAAGCTGCTTAGAGGTGCATAAACTTTAAAGTCAGGCATAGCTTCCCTGTGTGACGGCGAACGTTCTGCCGATGAACGGCGGAACCGCGCTTTTTGCGGCTTCCGTCCGCTCGATCGGCTTGTGTTGGGCGGTGCTCCAAATGACACCTGATGCTTTCCTTCGTGCGCCGCCCCAGCAGATACCTCCTATTTGGCTTGCTCAGAGCGCACCGTGACGGCGCCATAGTCCAAGCGTGCTAATTTGGGGTTCACCTTCAATATCCCGATCATTCGCCACACAAGCGTTCGCAGGCCGCGAAGATAGCTAAAACTGTGAGCCAAGATTCCATCCGCAACAAATGTAAAGTCACCCTCCACGATCAAGTTGAATACAGGTTCGAATTCCTGACTGGGCTCGGACCGGACCACAATCTTCGATTCAAGATTTCTGCCATCAACGCAAGTGACAGATACACCGGGAAGTAGGTTGCATGCCT
>CAVQIV010000026.1:0-762500 GCA_963712665.1 Thermoanaerobaculaceae bacterium
CGGGCGTGCCGATCTCCCGTTGCAGCACCTCCTCGAGCGCCGTGGCCTGGCGGTAGGTGATGACGAGGAGGGGCGAGCCTTCGGGAGTCCAGACCTTCTTGTAGAGCGCCGCCGACTTGGCCGGCCGGAAGGGGAGCACGAAAAGATGGAGGATCGTCCACCAGAGGGCCCGGGGCATCTCGATGACCCGGGGATCGAGGAGGAACTCGCGAAGATAGCGCCGCAACGCCGGCGAGTCCGGTGCGTCGGGCGTCCCCAGGTTGGCCAGGAGGACGCCCACCGCCGGCATCTCCCCGTGCTGGAAGTCGGGTTGACCGAAGTACTTCATGGTGGGTGGAGTTTAACTCAGCAACCCGAACACCTCCCCCACCTGCTCCCAGCCCACCCGCATCAGGAAGGTGTTGTTCCGGCCGTAGGACTTGCTGCCGAGGATGAAGAAGTTGGGCTCGGGGTTGGTGAGGGTGTCGGCGCCGTGGGTGGTCTGGGTGAGGCAGTCGGAGCTGCCGGCACCCAGCAGGGCGGCGGAGAGCTTGATCGGGCCGCAGGTGGCGTAGCACTCGTGGACCTGGAGCTGGCGGTAGAGACCGTGATCGCCCACGGAGCCGGTGAGGGAGAGGATGCGATCCACTTCGACAGTCTCTGAGCCTTGGCCGTTCCTCAGGGCGACCCGGAACCGGCCGTTCGGCTTCGCGATCTCCTTGACCACAGCACCTCTCCGGATGGAGATGGAGGACGAAGCGCCTGCCGCGAGCTCCGCAGCCTTAGCGGCAAGCCCCGACCGTTCCGGCAGCGGATCGCCCGGGTGGGTGCCCCAGCTCGGGTCCGGATTGCGCAGTACCCAGATCACCTCGGTGCCCGGGACCTCCTCTGCCAGCCGCGCCAGCTCACGGGCCGCAGTCTGCGCCGAGTGGCCGGCGCCGGCGAGGAGAATGGTATTGCCCGCCCAGTCGGCTTTTTCCTGTGAAAAATCAGGGATGTCGCGCCGGATCTCGCTCCCGAGAGGGCGCTCGCCGGGGGCGGGGATGCCGGCGTCCCCCAGGGTGTTCGGGTTGCCCCAGGTGCCGGTCGCGTCGATGACGATGTCCGCCGTCTCCGTCCACTCCCGTTCGCTGTCGTCCGCAAGGAGCAGCCGGAAGGGGTGGCGGGCCCGCACGGGCGTCGAGATCTCCTCGTGCTTGAGCAGCCCTTCCCGGCCGATGGAAAGCACGCGGGTGCCCAGGCGAAGATGGGGAGAGACCGCCCCCAGGTGGGCGAGAGGCTCGAAGAGCTGCTCGGCGAGGCTCGGCACCGGTGGGGCGGCCGGTGCCGGACGGCACCTCGGCGCCTTCGGCCGCGAGGTGGCGGCGCATGCGGGGGGAGACGTTCAGCTCCCAGGGGGTGAACAGCCGGACGTGCCCCCAGGCGCGGACGTTGCCGGCGACGCTCGGTGCTGCCTCATAGACGGTGAAGGGGAAGCCCCCGTCCACGGCGGCGAGGGCGGCTTCGAGGCCGGTGGGGCCGGCTCCCAGGATGGCAATGCGAGGCTTTTCGGTCATCATCTCTCTCCTGATCGATCTACCTAGAAGCGTCTAGAAGCGGGAAGCCGCCCTTTCCCGGGCGGGCAGGATTTCGAGACAGGTGGTCCACCACCCCGTGAGGATGGTCTCCACGAACTCCTCGGGCAACCTCTCGCGGCGCATCTCGGCGGCGAGCCCCGGGTGATCGTAGCGCAGGGGCAGGAGCTCGACGCCGAGACCATTCTCCGGGGCCTCCCGGGCTTCGAGCATCGCGAACCAGACGTGGGTGTTGCCGTCGTTGGCCGGCCGGCCGATCACCCCGACGTTGACCACGTCCCGGCCCGAGGGGAGGCGGCGGTGCCACTGGAGCCCCGTGTGGGTGCAGAGGATGCCGTCGCAGCGGTTCTGATCCAGGAGGACTTCCAGGAACGGCACCGGCGAGGTGCTGTGGAAGAGGAACTCGTTGATCCGCCGCGGCGAGCCGTGGACCAGGAGCAGATCGCGCTCCCCCACCCGCACCCTGCGGCGGCGGGGGAGCGTGCCCATCCAGTCCTTGAAGCCGGGCGAGCAATTCTCTGCCGTGTAGCGGTAGGAGATCTCCGCGAAGTGGTTGTCCCGTGGATCGGTGTAGCCGCAGTTGCAGTCCTCGCGGCCCGAGGCGAGCGACTCCTCGTAGTTGCCCTGGATGGCGAGGACCCCCCCCTGGGCCAGGAGCGGCCGCACCTTCTCGGGATTGGGGCCGAAGGCTCCGAGGTCGCCCAGGCAGTACACCGCCTCGGCACCTCGCCTGGCGGCTTCTTCCAGGATCGCGGCCAAGGCGAGATGGTTGCTGTAGACGCCCCCGAAGACGGCGATGCGGGAGTAAGGTCCCTCGACCGGCGTGGGATCGTGACCCGCTGCCCGATACTCCCGCAGCACCGCCTCCCGCTTCTCAGGGCCGAGGTTCAAGCCCCTCTCCGCGGCCGCCTTGCGGAAGGCAGCAAGGGGCACCAGTTTCTCTCCCCAAGTCGCCATGCCCCGGTGGGCAGTCAGTTTCTCCGGCATCCTGATCTCTCTTCCTTCAGGTCCGGCAGCTCACGCCAAAGACGTGGCAGGTCCAGCAGGCCGGGTGCGCCAGGGGAAAGGAGCCCAGAGTATCGGCCAGGGTCTCCCCCATCTTCGCGGCGGGCTCGTTGACGAGGATGGGACAGACCCAGACGCCCTGGTCGGTCACCATCCGGCAGGAGCTGCACTGGAGGTGGTCCCAGCCGCCTTCAGGGACGTCCTCCTCCCGCAGGCGCTGCCAGCTCTCATAAGTGCCTCCGCGCTCGGCCTCGGCGCCGATCTGAAAGATGGGCAGGACCTTGAGCCGGGGCCGCTCGATCCCCAGGGACCGCAGCAGCGCGAAGAATCTCTTCTTCCCCTCGTCGGTGGTGGCGTCGCGGCAGACTTCGGTGACGGTGATGACGGGATTCAGCCCCGCCTCGTGCAGGTTGCGCACGCCGGCCATGATGCGATCGAAGGTGCCCGCGCCGCGGATGGGGTCGTTGCTCTCCGCGTCGAAGCCGTCGATCGAGACCCGCAGGTCGAGCGAGTAGTCCGCGGCGTCGGCCAGCCTTTTCAGGCGGGCGCAGCGGTCTGGATCGAGCAGCAGCCCGTTGGTCAGCACCGTGGCCGGCCCGACCGCCAGCGTCGCCTCCAGGATGGCCTCCATGTCGGGATTGAGGAACGGCTCGCCGCCCGTGAAGTAGTACTCGCGCACTCCGAGCCGCACGGCCTCGTCGAGGTAGCGTTTCACCTCCACGAAAGTCATGAGCTCGTGCGTGTGGTTGGTGGGCGAGCAGGAGACGAAGCAGTGGGTGCAGGCCAGGTTGCACACGGTACCGCCGACCTGGAACCAGAGGGTGTCCAGGCTTTTGAGCTCCACGCGGGGGGAGACGGACGGCAGGGGCTTGGCTTCGGCGACGCTCATGGATCTCCTGCAACAGGATACCTTGCGAGCTTGCGATATGATCCCCGGGCTTTGAGACGCTTCCTCGCCTTCTCCCTACCGTTGCTCCTGATCGCCATGGGCCTCTTTCATTTCCTGCTGGAGGCGCTGAAGAGGGCCCCGGATCCGGCCCTCCTCTCCCATGCGGAGGTGAGCCGGCTGCCGGCCGCGGTGATGCTCGCCACCTGGGTGCTGGAAGCGGTCGCGCTCTCGGCCCTCTACCTGCTCATCCAGGGTCGCGGCGGCGGGCGACTGCTCAACGGCCTGCTCACCGGCTGGATCGCCTGGGTCTTCCGTGGTCCTCTCCTGGTGGTCACGGTCGTGGGGCTCGCGGGCCTGCCGCGGGGACCCTGGTGGACGCTGTCTTTTTCCTGGTTGGTGCTCTACACCGTCTGTGGGCTGATCCTTGGGGGCGCCGCGGCCGCCGCAGGCCTCCAGCCCTGAGGAGAGCTGGCAAGCGTTGTGCTAGGTTGTTCCGGCCGTCGGAGCTGAGAGTTCTGCGACCTTGAGAATCGCTGCCGTCGGGAGAGCCCTCCCTGCCCACTACTACGACCAGGAGACGCTCCTCGCGGCTCTGCGGGAGCGTTGGTCAGACCGCTACTTCAATCTCGATCGCCTGGAGCGCCTGCACAAGAACGTCCTGGTGGGAGGACGCCACCTGGCCCTGCCCATCGAGGAGTACGGCGACCTGACCACCTGGGGCAAGGCGAACGACGCCTGGATCCGGGTAGCCCAGGAGGTGGGGGCCCAGGCCGTGCTCGACGGGCTGGCCAAGGCCGGGCTTTCGACCGACGACGTGGACTCCCTCATCTTCGTCACCGTGACGGGAGTGGCCACCCCTTCCATCGACGCCCGGCTGATGAACCGCCTCAGCCTGCCGCCTCACGTCAAGAGGGTACCCATCTTCGGCCTCGGTTGCGTGGCCGGCGCGGCGGGGATCGCCCGCGCCGCCGACTACGTCCGTGCCTATCCGGACCAGGTGGCGGTGCTCCTCTCGGTCGAGCTCTGCTCGCTCACCCTGCAGCCGGAAGACCTCTCGATCCCCAACCTCATCGCCTCGGGCCTCTTCGGCGACGGCGCCGCCGCGGTGATCGTCACCGGCGCCGACCGGCCGCTGAACGGGTCGCCAACCGGTCCGCGGATCGTGGCCAGCCGCTCGGTCTTCTACCCCGACTCCGAGCAGGTGATGGGTTGGGACATCTCCGAGACCGGCTTCAAGATCATCCTCTCCTCGGACGTCCCGGTGGTGGCTCGCGACCTGCTGCGGCCGGACGTGGACTCCTTCCTGGCCGAGCACGGTCTCACCCGCTGCGACATCGCCTCCTGGGTCTGCCATCCCGGAGGCCCCAAGGTGCTGGAGGCCATGCAGGAGGCGCTGGAGCTCCCCCCGGAGCCCTGGACGTGACCTGGCGCAGCCTCCAGGAGGTGGGGAACCTCTCTTCGACCTCGGTGCTGCTGGTGCTGGCCGAAACCCTGGAGAACCACCGCCCGCCCGCGGGCAGCTACGGCATGCTGCTCGCCATGGGACCGGGCTTCTGCTCCGAGCTGGTGCTGCTCCAGTGGTGACCGACACCCGCGTCCTCTACACCCTCCTGGTGGCCCTGGTCGCCGCCGGCCGGCTCGTGGAGCTGCGGATCGCGGAGCGGAACCGCCGCAACCTGCTGGCCCGCGGGGGGATCGAGGCCGGTGCGGAGCACTATCCCTGGATGGTGGGGCTCCACGCGGCGTTCCTCATCGCGAGCCCGCTGGAGGTCTGGCTGCTCGGCCGGCCGTTCCTGCCCGTCCTCGCCGTCTCTATGCTGGCGCTCCTGATCCTGGCCGCGGCCCTGCGGTGGTGGGTGATCGCGACACTCGACGGCCGTTGGACCACGCGCATCATCGTCCTGCCCGGGGTAGCACCGATCACCGGGGGTCCCTACCGGTACCTGCGCCATCCCAACTACCTCGCCGTCATCCTGGAGATCTTCTCGGTGCCGATGATCCACACCGCCTGGCTCACGGCCCTCGTCTTCAGCCTGACCAACGCGTGGATGCTCCGGGTGCGCATCCGCGCCGAAGAGGCGGCCCTCTCCCGCCTCACGGACTACGGCGAGGCCTTCGCCCGCCGGCCGCGGCTGGTGCCGGGGGGAGGACGATGACCGATGACTGGATGACCGGATGACTGACGAAGGGATCCTCGCCGGCATCGCGGAAGTGGCTCGGGTCCATCTCGGCTGGGAAGGGAGTCTCACCCCGGACCTGCGCCTCGTGGAGGATCTGCAGCTCGACTCCATCCGCCTCCTCACCCTGGCGGCCGAGGTGGAGAACCGCTTCCGCGTCCTCCTCGACGAGACGGACGAGGCGGGGATCGAGACCGTGGGCGACCTGATGGCCGTCGTGAGGAGGAAGCTCAGTGGCTGAAGGTCTTTTCGACTGGCTGGAGCGGGCCGGACGCCGACCGGAGGGAGGGCTGCGCTTCGTGGACCGGGCCGAGCGGGCCACCTGGTTCGGCTGGGCCGAGGTCCGCGACCGTGCCCTGGCCGTCTGCGCCGGTCTCCAGGCCTTGGGGGTCGGGCGCGGCGACCGCGTGGCTCTCGTCTTCCCCACCGGGATTGAATTCTTCGCCGCCTTCTTCGGCGTCCAGCTCGCCGGCGCCGTGCCGGCTCCCCTCTATCCGCCGGCCCGCCTCGGCCGTATGGAGGAGTACCTGCGGCGCACGGCCCGTATGATGGAGCGCTCCGGCTGCCGCCTGGTGCTCGCCGACGCGCGGGTGCGCCGCATGCTCGGTCCGGCGGTGGAGGAGGCTCGGACTGTCCTGGGCCAAACGGGTCTGGGCTGCTGGACGCTGGACGATCTTCCGGACCCGGGAATCATCGCGCCCGGTCCGCCCGGCACCTCGGACCTGGCGCATGGTCCAGTTCTCCTCCGGCACCACGGTCGATCCCAAGCCCGTGGCCTTGAGCCACCGCGCCCTGGTGGCCCAGGTGGAGATCCTCTCCGGCTTCTTTCCCGATGACGTCGGAGCTGCGCCAGAGCTGCGTCTCCTGGCTGCCGCTCTACCACGACATGGGGCTGATCGGCTGCGTCTTCCCCGCCCTGGCGCGGGACGCGACGCTGACGCTCTTCCCTCCGGAGCTCTTCGTGGCCCGCCCGGCCCTCTGGCTGCGGACCTTGTCCAAGTACCGGGCGCACCATCTCCCCGGCCCCGAGCTTCGCCTACGCCCTGTGCCTGACCCGCGTGGCCGATGCCGACCTCGAAGGGGTGGACCTCTCCGGCTGGCGCACGGCCTTGAACGGCGCCGAGTCCATCTCCCCCGCGGTGCTGCAGGCCTTTTGCGAGCGCTTCGCCCGCTGGGGGTTCCGGCCCGAGGCCATGACGCCCGTCTACGGCCTGTCGGAGGCAACCCTGGCCGTCACCTTCTCGGATCTCGGCCGGCCGCCTCGCATCGATCGCTTCGATCGCGAGCGGCTGGCGCGCGAGGGCCGGGCCCGGGAAGCCAGAGAGGGGCGGGAGATCGTCTCCGTGGGCCGCCCGGTCCCCGGGTTCCACCTGCGGATCGTGAACCAGGCCGGGCGCGACCTCCCGGAGGGCTCGGCCGGCCGGGTCTGGATTCAGGGTCCTTCTCTCATGGATGGCTACCTGGGCGATCCGAAGGCCACGGCCCGTGCCCTGCGCGACGGCTGGCTCGATACGGGGGATCTCGGATTCCTTCACCGCGGCGAGCTGTACCTCACGGGCCGCGCCAAGGACGCCATCATCCTCCGCGGTCGCAACTACGCGCCGGAGGAGATCGAGCGGGCGGTGGACGAAGTGCCCGGCCTGCGTGCCGGCTGTGCCGTGGCCGTGAGCTGGCTGCCGGAGGACTCTCCCGGCGAGGTGCTGGGTCTCTTCGTCGAAGCCTCCCGGGAGGCCACGCCGGAGGAGCTCGCGAGTCTGTCCGAGGTCTGCCGGAAGGCCGTCCTCGGTGCCACGGGTCTCGTCGTGGAGCGTCTGGAGGTCCTGGCCCCCGGCGCGCTGCCCCGCACCTCGTCGGGCAAGCTGCGCCGGGGGGAGGCCCTGCGCCTCTATCTCGCCGGCGAGCTCGCCATCCTGGATTCCGTGCTGGCCGGAGCCACGGTATGACCGACCTGCTGGTCGTGGGCGGTGGACCCGCGGGCCTGGCCACCGCCATCCGGGCGCGGCTCGCCGGGCTCACGGCAAAGGTGATCGAGCGCTCCCATCCCCCCATCGACAAGGCCTGCGGCGAAGGGCTGATGCCGGATGCCATGGCTCGCCTGCGGGAGATCGGGGTGGAGCCCCGGGGCCTCCCCTTCCGTGGCATCCGCTATCTCGACGGCGACCTCGTGGCCGAGGGTCACTTCCCCGGGGCCGGGGGATTGGGAGTGCGCCGCACCGAGCTGCACGCCGCCCTGGTCCGCCGGGCCGAGGAGGTCGGGGTGGATCTCCGCTGGGGGATCAAAGCCGAAGGGCTCACGGCCGAGGGCGTCCAGACCGATCAAGGGCCTCTCACCGCCCGCTGGATCGTGGGGGCCGACGGCCTGCGCTCCCAGGTGCGGACCTGGGCGGGACTCGATGGGGGCCCCGGCCCCCTGCGCCGCTTCGGCGTCCGCCGCCACTTCGCCGTGGCTCCCTGGAGCGATTGCGTGGAGGTCTATTGGGGTCCTGAGTGCGAAGCCTATGTGACCCCGGTCGCCTTGGATGAGGTGGGGATCGCCGTGCTCTGGAGCGGGCGCAAGTCCGACTTCGACGAGCTCCTGGAGAGCTTTCCCACTCTGAAGGAGAGAGTCGCCGCCGCCCCCGTGACTTCCCGGGACCGCGGCGCCGGTCCCCTCCGCCAGCGGGTCCGGGCCGTTTATCAGGGGCGCGTGGCCCTGGTCGGAGATGCCGCGGGCTATCTCGACGCCATCACGGGCGAGGGCCTGGCCGTGACCCTCCACGAGTCGGCGGCCCTGGTGGAGTCGATCCTGGCCGGGGATTTGGATCTCTACGCCGCCGCTCACCGGCGGATCAACCGTCTGCCGGACTTCATGACTTCTATGGTGCTGGGCCTCGAACGCCGTCCCCGGCTGCGCCGCCGAGCCATCCGCGCTCTCGCGGCCGAGCCGGCCTTGTTCTCGCGCCTCCTGGGCATCCACGCCCGCACCCTGCCGCCCCGCCGCCTGGGAGTCAACGCTGCCCTGCGGCTGGCCTGGAGGCTGATGGCAGCGTAGAGTTCTCGAAACTTCCATGGCGCGCCGCCGCCGAGGAGACCCGGATGCTTCGCCACAGGATCGCTTTTTCCCTTGTGTCCGCGCTGGTCCTCGCCTCGGTCCTCCGGGCCGAGACCCTGACCTTCGAGCTCGACCCACAAGCCACCACCATCGAGTTCACCTTCGGCGCCACCCTCCACACCGTTGACGGGACCCTCCGCGCCAAGGAGGGGACGATCCACGTCGATCCCGAAACCGGCGCCGCCAGCGGCCGCATCGTTCTCGACGCCACCAGCGCCCAGACCGGCAACAGCCACCGCGACCGCAAGATGCACGAAAAGATCCTGGAGAGCCAGCGCTATCCCGAGATGGTGTTCGACGTCGAGCGGCTGAGCGGCAAGCTCAATCCCGCGGGCCAGAGCGAGATCGAGCTCCACGGCACTCTGGAGATGCACGGCACCCGCCGTCCCATCGCCCTGCCCGCCACCGTGAAGAGCGACGGCCACACGGTGATCGGCACCGGCACCCTCATCCTCCCTTATATGGATTGGGGGCTCCCCGACCCGAGCGTCTTCATTCTGCGGGTGCAGAAAGAGGTCCGGGTGACGGTGAAGGCGGTTGGGAAGATTGGGGGGTGAAACTTCTGTCTTGGACATTTCTCGCGGGTTTGGGTGTAGAATCACGAGGTGAGGGCAAGACGGATGACGACCGCACACGATGTGGCAGCCTACATCCTGGAAAAGCAGGGTGAGATGACGGCCATGAAGCTGCAGAAGCTCGTCTACTACTCCCAGGCTTGGGCGCTCGTCTGGGACGAAGAACCCCTGTTCCCCGAGCGGATCGAAGCCTGGGCGAATGGCCCCGTGGTGCCCGACCTGTATCGGGAGCACAAGGGGTTGTTCAAAGTCTGCTCTTGGACGCGGGGAAATCCCGAAGCTCTCTCGCCCGTCCAGCGAGAGACTGTCGATTCCGTTCTGGGCTTCTACGGCGACAAGCCGTCGCAGTGGCTCAGCGATCTGACCCACCGGGAAGATCCCTGGGTGGACGCACGCCGAGGTCTCGCGCCCGGGGAGCGAGGCTCCCAGGAGATCTCCCACGCTGCCATGGCGGAGTACTACGGCAGCCTGACCTAGTCCCGCTCATGCCCAAGCAGCCGCGAACCCGAGGCGCTCCGGCCCGCCTCAAGCGGCCGGCCGCCGCGAAACCGGTCGAGCTCTCGAAAGATCCCAGATTGACAGCCGGGGGAGATCCCATGCGCGCGACACCCGCGTGGCGTGTTTCGACCCTGGAGATGGCGGCTCCCTTCGGCTGGCATCAGATTGAGGCTGGAAAGCTCGAAGACGTCCGCAGGAAGCTGGGCGACTTCGAGTCGATGACCTGGAATGAGATCCTCGTGGTCGCGAACCGGCGGAATCACGCCGTCTCCGTGGACCGGCTGTGCAAGACGGCTCAGGACAGACTGGAAGAGATCGGCCAAGGAGATGTCGATGAGCTGGTATCCTTACGACTCTCCGGTCCGGAACGGGTCTGGGGAATCCGCGCCGGCCACGTTCTGAAGATCCTCTGGTGGGATCCGGAACATGCGGTGTGTCCTTCGCTGTTGAAACATACCTGATGAGATCTCCGAAGAACCCGACCCACGACTGGTCCTCCTTCCGCGCCGCCGAGCGGCCGGTGGAGCGGTTCGCCGTCCATGGCGCGCTACCGGCTGGGGCTGGCGTATGCCAACAGCTACCACGTGGCCATGTCGAGCCTGGGCTTCCAGCGAACCTACGAGCTGGTGCACCGGCGGCCGGAGTGGACGTGCGAGCGGCTGTTCAACGACGGTGCCGGCATGCCCGTATCGGTCGAGACCGGGCGACCGATGGACGACTTCGGCTGCATCGCCTTCTCGGTCTCCTTCGAGGAGGATTACGTCAACCTGCTCCAGATGCTCGAGCGGGCCCGCATCCCGCATGCGCCGGCGCGACCGCGGTCCGTGGGACCCGGTGATCGTCCTCGGCGGCTCCTGCGCCTCGATCAATCCCCTGCCGATGTCGGAGCTCATCGACGTCTTCGCCCTCGGCGCGGCCGAGAACGTCCTGCCCGATCTCCTCGCCGCTGCTGGAGGAAGAGGATGGGAGGGATGCGGTCATCGAGCGGCTCGCCGCCCGCGACGGCTTCTACGTCCCCGCCTTCCACCATCCCGAGGAGGAGGGGGACGAGCTGCCCAAGCTCAACAAGCTGGAGCTCTCCGAGGAGCAGATGAAGCAGCCGGGGTACCTGCCGACCACCGCCATCGTCACCCCGAAGACCGAGTTCTCCGAGAAGTTCCTGATCGAGATGTCCCGCGGCTGTCCCGAGAAATGCCGCTACTGCTGGGCCACCTTCGGCATGGGCCGCTTCCGCTGGCACCCCACCGAATACATTCTGGAGTCGCTGGAGCGCGCCCGCCGCGGTCACCGACCAGCTCGGCTTCGTGGCCACCGCCGTGGGCGACCATCCGGACATCGAGCCCATCCTGCGCGAGGCCAACCGCCTGGGCTTCCGCACCTCGGTGTCGTCGATCCGCATCCCCGCCGTGACCGAGGGCGTGCTCGAAGCCCTCCACGCCTCGGGCGACCGCTCGATCACCCTCGCTCCCGAGACCGGCACCGACGAGCTGCGGGTGAAGATGGGCAAGCCGATCCGCAACGAATTCCTGCTGGAGAAGATCCGCCTCATCTTCCGCCACGGCTTCACCCAGCTCAAGCTCTACTTCATCGTCGGCCTGCCGGGCGAGACCCTGGAGGACGTCCACGGCATCCTCGACCTCGCCGCCCGGGCGCGGGCGATCATGCTGGAGGAGCTGCCGAAGAAGGGACTGATCGGCAACATCCACCTCGGCACCAGCGTCCTGGTGCCCAAGCCATACACCCCCTGGCAGCGCGAGCCATGGACGACGAGCGGAGCCTCAAGGAGAAGATCGTCCTCCTCAAGAAGGGCGTGGCGCGGCTGCCCAACGTCTCCCTGGGCTCGATCTCCATCCGCCAGGCCATCTGGCAGACCTACATCAGCAAAGCCGGCAGCGATGCCGCCGATGCCATCGAGGCCGCGGCGAAAGGCGAGACCTTAAGCTCGCTCCTCCACCGCTTCGCCGACAAGATCCAGCCCGAGGTCTACCAGCGCGCTGGAAGGCGACCTGCGGTGGCACTTCATGCGGCAGGGGTAGAGGCGTCGGCGACGGTCGCCTTAACGTTGAGCGAGGATGACCAGATTCACACACCTGCAGGGCCAGGATCTTGCTTCCTTGACGTGTACACGAAAGTGAACGGTTGTCCACCGGCAGAGGCTGACTTCCAGCGCTACTTCAAAGTCACGCCTCCCACTGTTCACCAGATGATCCTTACGCTGGATCGCCTCGGGCTCATTACGCGTTCACCCGGCAAGGCGAGGTCGATACGGCTCAACGTTAGCCCCGAAGAGATTCCGCGCCTTGAGTAGAACACCTACGACTTCAGAAGGATAGAACCCTCAGCGAGGGCGCTTATGCGGCGCCATTGCCGTGTTGCCGCGGGTACGGAAGTAATGTACACTCCGTCTAAGTAGCGTACACAGAGGAGATTAGGCCCATGCTGACCGACACACAGAGATGCCCAGGTGAGGTGACGGGATGGTTGCCGTTTTCGTGGAGGGGCTTGTCGGTCAATCCAATGATAAGGGTCGGAACACAGCTTTCTTAAGAAGGAGGGCATATGGCTGGAAGCGTATCTCTAAATAAGAGGAATACTGGGCGGCTTCTACTACTTCGGGGGATAGCTTTACTTCTTGTCCCAGTAGGAATTAGCTGTGGCCCTTCGCATCTTTCGCGCGAGGAGGCGATGTCATTGCTTCAGAACCGTCCAGAGTTCCAGACCGGCCCGACGCTTAACCTCGTAATCGGCCCCGAGGTAGATCTTATTGGAGTCGAAGGTCAGTCCTATCGAGCTGCGGCAGATGCGGGCATCATTGCAATACAACCGTCCTCATCGGGCGCAGGTTTTCGAGTGACAACTGCCTTGACCACCAGGGCGCAAGACGCCATAAGAGAAAATACCTGGAAGATCGAGCCTCAGGGCGAGGGTAGATCGGTTCTAAGGATCCCTGTTGCTACAGCAAATTGCCAGGAGATCACGGGAGTGAGCGAGTCGGATAATGAGGCGACCGTTCAGTACAGATGGCATTACCAGTTAAATACCGTAGGCGAAGAAATAAAAAAACACACTGATGTTACCACCCTAAACTTCATAGTCAACGGCTTCGACCCGGTAGAGAATCTCTCAGGGAGAGCGTTCTTTCGCCGTTACGACAATGGCTGGCGTGTTGAGACAGTAGAGGATGTAACCAAGGCGAGCAGTGGGGAAGCCCCTTAACCGGTGCCGGCAGCGGACGCAGAGCTATTTCAGCGGCTAAGTTTGGTCGCGGAGATCTTCCCAGGGGATGCCCTGGACCGCTCCAGACTCAAGCTCCGCTGCACGGCGTTCAAACTCGGCCAGCCAGACGGCTTCCGTCTCAGGGTCTGCCTGCTCGAGGCTGTCGAGCAGCCGCGCGGCCACTTCAGCGCGGCCATCTTCGTTCAGCGTCAGGGCTTGGCGAAGGATGTCTTCCACGACGGTCTTCGTGCTGGAGCTAGCACGCCCAGCCCGGCCGGCTGTTCGTTGTGGTTCGCGCCGGGAGTCTGTAGTACAATTGTACAGCCATGGCTACCGTCGTCATCGATACCTCCGCTGTGATCGCCGTTGTCGCCAATGAGGCCAGCAAGCCGGCCTTGATCCGGCTCACGGAAGGTGTTGAGCTCATCTCGTCCTCTTCTCTGCCTGCTGAGATGGGTAACGCCTTCTCCGCCATGTTCAAACGTCGTCGCATCTCCCTCGTGGAGGCCAAGGTGGCCATTGAAACCTACAAGCGCATCCCGATTCGTCTGACCGCTCTCGACTTAGGGCAAGCGCTCGATCTCAGCCACCAACTGAATATCTACGCTTACGACGCGTACTTCATTGCCTGCGGCTTGCAGTACCGATCTCCTTTGCTCACAGTCGACGGAGGTTTACGGGACGCTGCTCGTCTGGCTGGCATTGAGGTCTTGGAGGTGACGCAATGAATGTCTACACCTTTTCAGAGGCCCGGCAGAATCTGGCAACGGTTTTGGACGAAGCGCAAAGCAAGGGAGCGGTCCGCATCAAGCGGCGAGATGGGAGCGAATTCGAGATTGCCCCCGTTCGTTCCAAGGCCTCTCCCTTGGACGTTCAGGGCGTTGATCTGGGTCTTACGGCTGAAGAAATCGTCTCTGCTATAAGGGAAACGCATATGCGGGAGGGCAGGTAACTCTACTTTGTCAGATTGCCTTGCCGAGCCGTTGGGCCCTCATCCCCCCGGCCCTCTTTTCAGCCGCCCCCCCGCCGACTCGCAAATCTCTGGAACTAGAAGGCTTGCCCCTCGCCGGATCGCGTCGAGCCCGCAGCGATCAGAGCTCTGCCCTCGCGAATTTTCCTCCGGCCCTCGCGAATTCTCGTTCCGCCCTCGCGAATTTCGGGCCGCCCCTCGCGAGGGCCCATATATAACTCGCGAGTTTTCATATGGAATTCGCGAGGTCGCGACGAAAACTCGCGAGGGCCTTACGAGATCTCGTGAATTTCGGTCCGGCCCTCGCGAGGGCGCAATGAAAATTCGCGAGGGCGGAGCCAGAATTCGCGAGGGGCGAGGGGGGCGGCTCAGCCTCCCGTCTCTTTGAACACCACCCTTACCCCGTCGGGATCGTGGGTCTCGAAGATGAGGGCGCCGTCGAGGTCCCGGCGCAGGCCGCCGGGGATGTTGCGCTCGCGGAACTGGATCTCTTCGAAGGCCTTCTGGGCCGAGGGGACCTCGAAGAGGAGGGTTGTCTTGTTCTGGGGACCGTGGGACTCGAAACGTTCGTCGTAGTCCCGCCGCGGGTCCTCGCTGGCTGGGGGACCGACGACCTCGAGGAGGGCGGCTCCGGCCTGGAAGACGGCGCCGCGGGCGTCCTCCCGCTCCCAGGAGCTGAGGCGCGGCAGGGCCAGGGACTCGCCGTAGAATTTCAGCGCACGATCGAAATACAGCGCGCGGACCACCACCCGAAATTGCCGGATCTCCATCGCATTCCTCTCCTTGGCTCGACATTCGCCCGGCGTGGGACCGGCGACCCCCAGCATTTACCACACTCCGCGCGGCCGTTTCAAAGGCGCCCCCCGCGGGCGTCCCAATGGTATCCTCTCCGGCTGTGAAAGACCGCCGTATCTGGTCCCTTCTCGCCTCCCTCTGCCTCCTCCTGCCGATGCTCCTGGCGGCCCAGGGCGAGCGGACGCCGCCACCGGCCCCTCCGGCGCCCGCGGTCCGTCCCTCGGTGGTGCTGGAGGGGCGTGAGATCGCCGTGCCCGTCACCCTGGGCCCCAGCGGTCCGATGTTCGGCCTCACCCCGCTCGCCGAAGCCCTGGGGGGCGTGCTGACCTCGGACGCCTCGGGCGAGAGCGTGACGCTGAAGATCGCCGACAAGGAGGTGGTGACGGGGCCGGGCAACGCCATCATCACCGTGGGCGACGCCATCGCTTCCCTCTCCCAGCCGCCGGTCTTGGGCGAGGGCGGGCTCCAGGTGCCGCTCGACTTCCTGCGCAAGACCTTCGGCGACCTGCTGGGCTTCAGCTTCGAGTGGCGGCCGGAGACGCAGCGGCTCACCATCGCCCGGCGTGGCGCCCGCGAGCTGGCGGTCTCCCTCGACGTCGTCCACCTCCAGGGGATGACCACGGTGGTGCTCCAGTTCCCGGAGGAGCCCCGCTATCGACGATCACCCGCCAGGGCAACGTCATCCAGGTGCAGATGCTGGCCGACCGGCTCACGCCCCCCGGCGCCGAAGGAGATTCAGGACCCGCTGGTGCAAGGGGTGACCATCGATCCCGGCCAGGTTCGCATCCAGCTCGCCGAAGGGGCGCAGGCCGAGAGCTACGTCCTTGAAAAGCCGTTCCGGCTGGTGTTCGACGTCCACCACACCGCGTCGGTCGAGGTGCCCACGGCGCCGGTCGCCCCCACGGAGCGGCAGGCGGGGGTGCACGTCATCGTCATCGATCCCGGTCATGGGGGTGCGGAGTCGGGAGCCATCGGTCCCAGCGGCGTGCAGGAGAAGGAGCTGACGCTCCAGCTCGCCCGCGAGCTGGAGGCGAAGCTGGCCCAGCGCCTGCCGGTGCGGGTGGTGCTCACTCGCACCGAGGACGCCACCGTCCAGCTCGACACGCGCCCGGCCATCGCCAACCAGAACAAGGCGGACCTCTTCATCTCCATCCACCTCAACTCTTCGCTGGGCTCCGGGGCCTACGGCACCGAGACCTATTTCCTGAGCCAGCAGGCCACGGACAACCGGGCCTCGACCTCCGCCGCCGCCGAGAACCAGGGTGCGGCCGGGGGGCCGGCCGCAGGCGATTCGCAGGACCTCCAGCTCATCCTCTGGGATCTGGCCCAGAGCCACCACATGGCTGAGAGCCAGCGTCTGGCCAACCTGATCCAGGGCGAGCTCAACGACATGCTGCAGCTCAAGGACCGGGGGGTGAAGCAGGCGCCCTTCCGCGTGCTGATGGGCGCCACCATGCCGGCGGTGCTGGTGGAGCTGGGCTTCATCAGCAATCCGGACGAGGAGAAGAAGCTCAAGGACCCCGTCTACCGCGATCAGCTCGTGGACGCCCTGTCGCGGGCCATCGCGCATTACAAGGCCCAGGTGGAGAACCAGACGGCGACGGCGACGGCGACTCCGGGGGTCGGAGGGGGCACGGCTCCGCAGGGGACTCCGGGGCCGGCAGCCACTCCCCCCGTTCCGTCCCCCTCTCCCGCTCCCGGGGCCAAGCCGCCGGCCGCGAGGCCGCCCGCGAAAGTGGGCCGACCCGCATGAGCCGGCGGGTGGCGAGCTTCATCCTCGGCTTCGCCCTGGCATTGCTGGTGGGCGGCGTGCTGTGGTGGTGGCTCGCCGGCCGCCAGGAGGGCGGGCCAGGTCATGGCGCGTCGGGACCCGCGGCCCAGCCCGGGGTGAAGGTAGGCTTCCAGCTCTACTTCCCGGCCGACGGCGGAGCACTGAAGCCCGAGCCCCGGGACCTCCAGGTCTCCGAATCGCCGAAGGACCGCATCCGCAAGATCCTCGACGCTCTGCTCGCGGGTCCCACGGCAGCCGGATTGATCCGCCCCTTTCCCCAGGGCGTGGTGGTGGGCGGCGTGCTGCTGAGCCGCGACGGCACTGCCTACGTGGATCTGCGCTGGCCGGGGCACGATGAGCCGCCGGCGAGCGGCTCGACGGAGGAGATCCAGCGGATCTACAGCGTGGTGAACTCGGTGACCTTGAATGTCCCCCAGGCCTCGCGGGTGGTGCTGCTGTGGAACGGCGCGCAGCGGGACACCTTCTCCGGCCACCTCGACCTCTCCCGGCCCCTGCTGCCGGACCGCTCGCTCGCCGGTCTCTGATCTGGCCCATGATCGACGCCATCGGGGTCTTCGACTCGGGAGTGGGCGGGCTGACCGTGGTCTCGGCCCTGCGCCGCCGCCTGCCGGGAGAGTCCATCCTCTATCTGGGGGACACGGCGCGGCTCCCCTACGGCAGCAAGTCGCCCGATACGGTGACGCGCTACACCCGGAGGAACATCGAATTTCTCACGGATCGCGGGGTCAAGGCCGTGGTGGTGGCCTGCAATACGGCTTCGGCCCTGGCCCTGCCCGATATCCTGCTCAAGGGGGACATGCACGAGCTGCCCACCTGGGGGGTGATCGAGCCAGGAGCCCGCAAGGCCGCCGAGGTGAGCCGGGGGAAGGTGGGAGTGATCGCCACCGAGGCCACGGTACGCTCGGACGCCTACCCTCGGGCCCTCCGCGCCGTCCGGCCCGACCTCGAGATCGTGAGCCGGGCCTGCCCCCTCTTCGTCCCCCTGGTGGAGGAGGGTTGGCACGACGATCCGATCACCGAGGAGGTGGCGCGGCGTTATCTGGAGCCGTTGCTGGAAACGGGGATCGACACTCTGGTCCTCGGCTGTACCCACTATCCCCTGCTCGTCCCCGTGCTCCAGCGGGTGGCAGGCCCCGGCGTGACCCTGGTCGACTCCGCCGAGGCCGTGGCCGAGATGGTGGAGGCCGGCCTCGCCGACCGGCACCTCGAAGCCACCCACCCCGCCGCCCACCACTTCTGCGTCACCGACTCCGGCGAGACCTTCCAGCGCATCGCGCGGCGGATCCTGCAGGACCCGGAGGTGGGGTTGGAATGGGTGGAGGTGGTGTAGGCCCCCTGCACCGATCCCGGCGGCATCTTGACTGAGCGTCTTTTCTTCTTCAGACAAACCTCTCCCTCTTCTCCCGGCGGACGGGGGGGAGGCTGGGAGAAGAGGGCCGGGGTGATGAGGGCCCGGAGGCGGCGGTCGCCCTCACCTCCGGGTTCAGCGCTGGACGGGGAAAGGAGCCCCCCTACTGCTTCTGGTTGTCCCCGCTCAGGTTGATCACCCCGCAGGCCAGCCGGTCGCCGGAGTTGCCGGTGGGCTGGGTTGTGCAGTCGTCGGCGCCGGCGTGGAGGATGACGGCCTTGCCCACCACGGAGCTGGAACCGGTCACGGAGATGTCCTTGGAGGTGAGGTCCAGGTGGCCCGTGCCGTTGGCTCCCACCTCGATGTTGCCGAAGTCGCCGGCGTGGCGGGGATCGGTGGGCGGGCAGGCGTGAGGCGCGTTGGCGGGGTTGAAGTGACCGCCGGCCGAGGCGAAGTGCTTGCCGGCCTCATCCCCGTGCACGCATTCGCCGTTGGCGTGGAGATGGAGCCCGTGCTTGCCGGGCGGCACCCCCTTGACGTCGGCCACCACGTGGACGGCACCACCGGCCGCCGGGGTGAAGGTGACGATCCCGGAGAAACCGGTGTTCGCCGGATCGCCCTGGAGCGTCGCCGTAGCGGCCAGGGGCGAGGCCGACATGGGGGTGCTGGCGGGAGCATGGTCCACCATGTCCTTCGCCTGGTCGCTGGTCGTCGCCTTCTCCACTCTCGGTCCGCAGGCAGCCAGGGCCAGGAGCCCCGCCGCCACAATCCATCCGTGCCTCCAAAGATTCATAGCGCTCTCCTCCTGAGGTGTAGACCTGCCACGATTCGCCAGAATACCGTCTTTCCTACCGTAGCGACTTCAGCTCCATGTGCACGTCTGCCAGGTTGCGGGAGATGACGATCTCCACCGGCGTCGCCGCCCCGTCGCGGGTCAGCCAGAGGTCGAGCCGGCCCTTCCAGCGGCGGCGGTCTGGCAGGTCGACGCCCCGGATCGAGAACTTCTGCACCTCGATCTTCCTGCCGTCCTTAAGGGTCCGGGTCTCGATCTTGTCAGGGACGACGATCACGGGATAGATCTTGCCGTCCGACCAGATCTCCATCCGCCGGGTCTTCTGAGGAGGATCCTGGCGGATGGCGTAGATGCCGGAGGCGATGTCGAGGACGCCGTCCTGGTTGACGTCCGCGTTCTTGGTCTTGGTCTCGCCGCGCCAGGAGTAGGCGCTCCACGCCCGGATCGGCTGCAGGGTGTGGGTGTCGACCTCGGAGCCGTAGCGGAAGTACTCCCCCTGCTTGGCGGAGTCGGAGGTGATGTACAGCTCGCTCCGCAGGTGGCCGTTGGCGTCCTGCCTGAAGGTGAGAGAGCCCTCTCCACGGTTGGGCAGGAACAGGCCGGCCAGGGTGCCGAGGAAATTGCGGAGCTGCCAGCGATATTGGAACTCCTCGTCCCCCCGTCCCTGAGCGGAGACCCAGGGCCCTGCCACGAGGAAGGCCAGGAGGCCGAGGAGGAGCGTCTTTCTGAGGATGGATTTCATGGTTCTCCCTTGATTCGGAGTCCCCCTCGCGGAGCCGTTCACTGGATCGATCGAGGGGTTCGCCTGGGTTATAACAGAAGCAAGGGCTCTGCCATGCCCGAAATTGGCCCGATTGCAAGAAAATCTTCGCGCTTTCCCCGGTGTAGACTCCTCCGGCTGTCCGTCGTTCCCTGGAGGAGAACCGATGCCGCGCCGAGCCCTGCTGATCCTGTCCGTGCTGTGCCTGGCCCTGCCAACGCTGGCGAGACCGTCCGTCGCCGCCGGGATCCCCACGCCCGAGAGCTTCCTGGGCCATCCCGTGGGAGCCGACCGCAAGCTCGCCCCCTGGCCCAAGGTCGTGGAGTACCTGCGCCTGGTGGACGCCGGGTCCGACCGCATTGCCATCGAGTCGGCGGGCAAGTCCACGCAGGGCAACGACATGCCCGTCGTAGTGATCACCTCGGAGGAGAACCAGAAGCACCTGGACCGCTACCGCGAGATCGCCCGCCGGCTGGCCAACCCCGACGGGCTCTCCGAGGCCGAGGCCCGCGCCCTGGCCCGGGAGGGGAAGACCATCGCCCTGGTCACCTGCTCCATCCACTCCACCGAGGTGGGCTCGACCCAGATGGCCATGGAATTCGTCCATGACATGGCCACCACAGAGGAGCCGGCGAAGCTCTCCTGGCTGAACGACGTCGTGCTCCTCCTCATGCCGTCGATCAACCCCGACGGCCAGGTGATGGTAGTGGACTGGTACGACAAGCAGTTGGGCACCCCCTTCGAGGGCGGGCCGATGCCCTGGCTCTACCACGTGTACGCCGGGCACGACAACAACCGCGACTTCTACATGCTCACCCAGAAGGAGTCGCAGGCCGTCAACGACGTCCTCTACCACCGCTGGTATCCCCAGATCTTCCTCGACGAGCACCAGATGGGATCGCGTGGGACCGCGGATGTTCGTGCCGCCCCAGGCCGATCCTCTCGCCCCGGACGTGCACTCGCTCATCTTCCGCCAGGCCGACCTCCTCGGGGACGGCCATGAGCGTGCGCCTGGAGGAGGCAAATAAGCTCGGGGTGGGGAGCAACATGATCTTCGACAGCTACTGGCCGGGCGGCACCCGCAACACGGCCTGGTGGAAGAACGTCACCGGCCTCTTGACCGAGGTGGCGAGCGCCCGCATCGCCACTCCCATCCGCATCGAGCCCGGGGAGCTGCGGGGAGAGGTCAAGGGCCTGCCCGAGTACAAGCGGCAGTCGAACTTCCCCTCGCCCTGGCCGGGAGGGTGGTGGCGGCTGCGCGACATCGTGGAGTACGAGCTGGTGGCCACCCGCGCCTTCGTGGAGACGGGCGCCCGCTTCCGCGAGGACTTCCTCTGGAACGTCTACCGCATGGCCAAAGAGGCCACGGACCGGGGCACCCAGGAGACGCCGTACGCCTTCCTGGTGCCGCCGGACCAGGGGGACCCCGTGTCCGCGGCCCTGCTGGTGGAGCTCTTGATCCGCCATGGTGTAAGAGTGACCCGCGCCGGAGCGCCGTTCACGGTCGGTCGCGCGCTCCTATCCCGCTGGGACGTACGTGATTCCGGCGGCCCAGCCCTACCGGCAGTTCCTGCTCACCATGCTGCGGCCGGGGCGCTATCCCGAGGTGATCCCCTACGTGGGCGGCCCGCTGCTGCCGCCTTACGACGTGACGGCCTGGTCGCTCCCCCTCTTCTTCGGGATCGAGGTGGACGAGGCGGGCGCGCCCGTGCCCGCCACGGCCGCCGCGACATCGGTGGACGCTCCGGTCTGGCCGGGGGGCGAGGTGGCGAAGGGGGCCGGCGGCTATCTCATCTCCCACCGCGCCGACTCGGCCGTCACGCTTGAGAACCGTCTGCTGGCCGAGGGGAAGAAGCTCTACTGGCTCCGGCAGGCACCCGGCAAAGGGGGAATTGGGGGATCTCTATCTCCCCCGGGAGAGGCCACGCCCGAGGAGCCTGAGCCGGCTGTCGCGCGAGCTTCACCTCCCCATCGTCCCGCTCGACCGGGCTCCGGCCGGCCCCGCCTTCCGGGTGAAGCCTGTGCGCGTGGGCCTCTACAAGCCCTGGGTGGCCAATCTGGACGAAGGGTGGACCCGCTTCCTCCTGGAGCGCTACGGCTTCAACTTCCAGAACCTCGACAACGCCCAGATGAAGGCTGGCTCCTATGCCGGAAAGGTGGACGTGATCCTGCTGCCCTCCGTGAGCGCGACGGTGATCGAAAAGGGCGCGAACGCCTCGACCTTACCCCCTCCCTACGCCGGGGGTCTCGACAAGGAGGGGGGCGAGAAGCTCAAGAAGTGGGTGGAGGACGGCGGCACCCTGGTGGCGCTCGACGACTCGTCGGGCTACGCCATCAAGCTGCTGGAGCTGCCGGTGACGAACGTCCTGGAGAAGGTCAGCGAGGAGCAGTTCCACGTGCCGGGCTCCATGCTCCGCATCCGGATGGACACCACCCACCCCCTGAGCTGGGGGATGAGCGCCGAGGAGGTCGTCTTCTTCGCCGATTCGCCAGCTTTCGAGACCCGGCTGCCCGACGCCCGCTTCGAGCGCCGGGTGGTGGCCACCTATCCGGATCAGGGGGAGGACATCCTGGTCAGCGGCTATCTCAAGGGCGCCGACAAACTGGAGCGCAAGGCGGCGGCGGTGGAGCTCAAAGCGGGCAAGGGGCGGGTGGTGCTCATCGGCTTCCACCCCCAGCACCGGGCCCAGCCGCACCGGACGTTCAAGCTGCTGTGGAATGCGCTGTACTGGGGTGGGCTGGAGGAGGCGGAGATCAAGCCGTGATCCCTCGCCTCCCGCCCAAGACCCTCATCACCCCGGCCCTCTTCTCCCGACCCCTCCCAACCCCCCTCACCGGGAGAAGAGGGAGAACAGCCAGATCTCCCCAGCCGGGCACCCCCTCTCCCGGGGAGGGGGATGGGGTGGTCGGGAGAGGGGCAGGGTGTTGGGCGGGGGAGTCTCCGAAGGAAAGAATCTTTGGCCGTTTGAGCCCTACCGCCCCAGGACCCCCTCCGCCCGCTTCACCACATCCTCCGGCGTAAACCCGAAGAACTTCTGAAGGTCCTTGTACGGCGCCGACGCTCCGAATCTCTCGATGCCGTGGACTTCCCCTTCCAGCCCCACGTACTTGGCCCAGCCGAAGGGGGAGGCGGCTTCGACGGCTAGACGCTTGCGGATGTTCGGAGGGAGGACGGAATCCCGGTACTCCTGGGGCTGGGCGTCGAAGAGATTCCAGGCGGGGAGGCTCACGACGCGGACGCGCCGGCCCTTTTCCGTGAGCTGTTTGGCCGCTTCGAGTGTCACCCAGACTTCGGAGCCGGTCGCGAGGAGGAGGATCTCCGGCTCTCCCTCGTTGGGATCGAAGAGGACGTAGCCGCCCTTGGGCAGTCCCTCTCTCGCTCCCTTCGCCGTCTCTTCCAGGATGGGCAGGTTCTGGCGGGTGAGGGCCAGGGCCACGGGGCCGTGACGGTGCTCGATGGCGATCCGCCAGGCTTCGGCCGTCTCGTTGGCGTCCGCGGGGCGGATCACGGTCAGGCCGGGGACGGCGCGCAGGGCGGCGAGCTGTTCGATGGGCTGGTGGGTGGGGCCGTCCTCGCCGAGGAAGACCGAATCGTGGGTGTAGACGTAGATCGTCTGGAGCTTCATCAGCGACGCCAAGCGCACGGGCGGCCGCATGTAGTCCGAGAAGATGAGGAAGGTGCCGCCGTAGGGGATCCAGAGCTTGGACACGGCGATGCCGTTCATGATCGATCCCATGCCGTGCTCGCGGATGCCGAAGCGGAGGTAGAGGCCCTCGGCGTTGGCGGCCTCGAAGTCGGTCCGGCCTTTGATGGCGGTGTTGTTGGACGGCGTCAGGTCCGCCGAGCCGCCCACCAGCAGGGGGAGCTTGCCGGCGATGCCGTTGAGCACTTGGCCCGAGGCCGCGCGGGTGGCCACGGGCTTGTCGCCGGGCTTGAAGGTGGGGATGCCCTCCTGCCAGCCGTCCGGAAGCTTGCCGGCGAGACGCAGATCGAGGTCGGCCGCCTCCTCGGGATGGGCCTGCCGGTAGCGGGCGAGCAGCTCGTTCCACTCCTGCTCCAGTTTTTGGCCCCGCTCGCGGGCCTCGTCGAAGGGCTTTCTCGCCTCGTCCGGCACGTAGAAGGTCGGCTCGAGCGGCCAGCCGAGGTTCTTCTTGGTGGCCGCCGTCTCCTCAGGTCCCAGCGCCTCGCCGTGGGCTTTGGACGTCCCCGCCCGGTTGGGGCTTCCATAGCCGATCACCGTCCGCACCGCCACCAGTGAGGGCCGTTCCGTCTCCGCCTCGGCGGTCTTGATCGCCTTCTCGAGCTCCGCGAGGTCGTTGCCGTCCGCCACGTGCTGAACGAACCAGCCGTAGGCCTCGAAGCGCTTGCCCACGTCCTCGGAGAAGGAGAGGGAGGTGGGGCCGTCGATGGAGACCTTGTTGTCGTCGTAGAAGACCTTGAGCTGGCCGAGCTTCAGGTGCCCGGCGAGCGAGCAGGACTCGGAGGCGACGCCCTCCTGCATGTCGCCGTCGCTGGCGATCACCCAGACGCGATGGTCGAAGAGGGGGAATCCCTCGCGATTGAAGCGGCTGCGGCTCATGCACTCGGCGATGGCCATACCCACCGAGTTGCCCAGGCCCTGGCCCAGGGGGCCGGTGGTGGTCTCGACGCCCCGGGTGAGCTCGTGCTCCGGGTGCCCGGGAGTTTTGGAGCCAAACTGGCGGAAGCGCTTCAGCTCCTCGATGGGCAGACCGTAGCCCGCGAGGTGGAGGAGGGCGTAGAGCAGGGCCGAGGCGTGGCCGCAGGAGAGGACGAACCGGTCGCGGTTGGGCCAATCCGGATTGTCCGGATTGTGGCGCATGAAGCGCGTCCACAGGAGATAGGCCAGGGGCGCCTGCCCCAGAGGCGCGCCGGGATGACCCGACTGGGCCGCTTCGACCATGTCCACGGCGAGGAATCGGATGGTGTTGATGGCGAGCTGGTCCACGTTCGGATCGGGCGCTGATTCGGGCATTGAGGCTCCCTCCACGGTAAGGCCCCACGGGCGGGGGTAGTCTATCCCGGGAGCCCTTTTTGACTCCCGGCCCCTGCTTCCCTACAATGTGCTCTCCCTGCCGGACCGCACGGAGAGGTGCTGGAGTGGCCGAACAGGGCTGCCTGCTAAGCAGTTGTCCGGGGTAAACCCGGACCGAGGGTTCGAATCCCTCCCTCTCCGCCATTTTTCCCGATCCCCGGCTCGGAGGTTGTATAGAGCCGGCCTGGACGCGCGCCTTATCCCCGGGGCGCCCCGCAGACGTTGGACAGCACCGCCGCGCAATTCCATCTGGGAAGAGAAGGGGGAGGTCCCAACCATGAAAGCCGTCAATCCCGCCACCGGAGAGCTGATCCGCGATTATCCCGAGCCCGAAGACGCCCAGATCGAGGAGATCCTGGCCCGGGCGGAGGCCGCCTTCGCCGGCTGGCGCAAGGTTCCGTTCGCCGAGCGCTCGCGCCTGATGACCCGGGTGGGCGACCTCTTGCGCGACCGTGCCGGCGACTACGGCCGGCTGATGACCGAGGAGATGGGCAAGCCCATCGCCGCCGCCGAGGCCGAGGTGGACAAGTGCGCCTGGGTCTGCGACTTCTACGCCGAGCACGCGGAGCGCTTCCTCTCCCCCGAGCCCACGGCCACGGACGCTTCGAGGAGCGGCGTCCGCTACGATCCCCTGGGGCCGGTCCTGGCCATCATGCCCTGGAACTTCCCCTTCTGGCAGCTCTTCCGCTTCGCGGCTCCGGCCTTGATGGCGGGCAACGTAGGGCTCCTGAAACATGCCTCGAACGTCCCCGGCTGCGCCCTCGCCATCGAGGAGGTCTTCCGCGACGCCGGCTTCCCCGCGGGGACGATGGCCACCCTCCTCATCTCCTCGGAGAAGGCCAAGCGTCTCATCGCCCATCCGGTCATCCGCGCCGTGACCTTGACCGGCAGCGAGAAGGCCGGCATGGAGGTGGCCGCCGAGGCCGGGCGGAACCTCAAGAAGACCGTCCTCGAGCTGGGCGGCTCCGATCCCTTCATCGTCCTCGACGACGTCGATCCGGCCGAGGCCGGCAAGCAGGCGGCCAAGGCGCGGACGATCAACTCCGGCCAGAGCTGCATCGCGGCCAAGCGCTTCCTCGTCGAGGAGTCGATCGCCGACCGTTTCGAGGAGGAATTCGTCCAGGCCATGGCGGGATTGAAGGTGGGCGATCCGATGGATCGGGCGAGCGAAGTCGGCCCCATGGCCCGGGAGGACCTGCTCGGCTCCCTGGACGATCAGGTGCGGCGGACGGTCGAAGCCGGGGCCCAGCTCAAAACCGGCGGCCATCGCCTCGATCGTGGGGGCTGGTTCTACGCTCCGACCGTCCTGACCGGTGTCGAGCCCGGCATGGCCGCCTTCGACGAGGAGACCTTCGGCCCCGTGGCGGCCGTGACCCGCGCCCGCGACGCCGATCACGCCGTGGAGCTCGCCAACCGCTCCACCTACGGTCTCGGCGCCAGCGTCTGGACGAGCGATCCCGCCCGTGGCGAAGCCCTCGCCGCCGAGATCCAGTCCGGCAGCGTCTTCGTCAACGGCATCGTCAAGTCCGACCCCCGCCTCCCCTTCGGCGGCATCAAGCACTCCGGCTACGGGCGGGAGCTCTCCGAGGTGGGGATCCGGGAGTTCGTGAACGTCAAGACGGTGTGGGTGAAGTAGGAAAACCCCTCATCACCCCGGCCCTCTTCTCCCGACCCCACCCAGCCCCCCTTCCCGGGAGAAGAGGGAGAAAGGCAAGAAGGGACATAAAGGAACAAGGACAGCAGGGACGAACAGCAAGAACGCCCCAGCCGGGTACCCCTCTCCCGGTGAGGGGGTTGGGGTGGTCGGGAGAGGGGCAGGGGTGAGGGTCTTGGGCGGGGGAGCGCTGGAGCAAAGTTAGCGCCTATGGCCCTCAGGGGTGAGGGCTACTCCGGCCGCCGGATCGTCATCACCGGGCAGGGGGCCTGCTCGACCACCCTTTCGGCGGTGCTGCCCAGGAAGAGGTGGCGCAGGCCGGTGTGGCCGCGGGTGCCCATGGCGATGAGATCCGCTCCCCGGTCCTTGGCCTCTTCGGCGATGACGTGGGCCGGGTCTCCCTCGCGGGCCACGGCCTCCACCGTGAGACCGTCGCGCCGGAGCTGCTCCGCCATGTCGTGGAGCCGCCGCTCGGCTTCGAGGCCCGCGTCCTGGAGATAGGAGATGGACGTGGGAATGGGACCGTAGGCCGTGTACTCGATGGGCAGGTTGAAGGCATGGAGGAGGATCAGCTTCGCATCCTGCTCCAGGCCGGTGAGCAGGTGATGGGCGGTGACCACGGCCAGCTCCGCGTCCTGGGAGAAATCCGTGGGCACCAGGATGGTGCGGATGGGCCGGTGCCGTCCCGAGTCGCCGGGATGGACGGTCAGCACCGGGCAGTGAGCGCCGTGGACCACCCGCTGGGTCGTGCTCCCCAGCAGCAGGTGGCGCAGCCCGGTCAATCCCCGGGTGCCGATCACGATCGCCCGTGCGTTCAGGGTATTCGCCCGGTGCACGATCACCTGCGACGGGGTGCCGAGGTCCAGGAAGGTCGAGATCTCCACCCCCTTGTCCTTCAAGGCCGCGGCCGCCTCCGCCAGCCGGGATTCCGCCGCGTCGCGCAGCTCCTCCGAAAAGTCGAGCCCCACCGGAGGGGCGTATCCCGGCATGGTGGGCGGGACGGTGATGGCGTGGATCAGCTCCAGGCGCGCGCCCTGCTGCCGCGCCAGCTCCACCGCCCAATCGAGAGCCGATCGGGCCGTCTCGGAGAAATCAGTGGCTGCGAGGATGATCGGTATCTGAGAAGCGGAAGAAGTCTGGGATTCCATGGTCGGCCCTCCTTGGGGACGTCCTTATTGTAAGGACTCCGCCGCCGGGGCGCCCCGTGCGGTGGGGTGGGGAGGAGAGGTTGAGGGGATCCAGGGACCCGATCTCAGCTCAGGCTGGTGCGCTCCGAAGCCCCTCATCACCCCGGCCCTCTTCTCCCAGCCTCCCCCCCGGCCGCCGGGAGAAGAGGGAGGGGTTTGTCTTAGCCCCCTCTCTCCCGGTCGGTGGGAGGGAGGCTGGGAGAGAGGGGGTTGGGGGAGTGAGGGTCCGCCCCGAAGGGGCGCCTGGGGTGGTGGCGCGGTCGCCCTGTCGCTGTGATACCTTGGCGCCTTTCGTCCCGCCTCCCCGTCACGGCGAGGCCCCCGAGAGGACTCCAGAGATCATGAGCATCGAGATCCAGGGACCCGTCCGGGTCCGTTTCGCTCCGTCGCCCACCGGCTTCCTGCACGTGGGCGGGGCCCGCACGGCCATCTACAACGACCTGCTGCGGCAGCACGTGGGCGGCGTCTTCGTCCTGCGCATCGAGGATACCGACAAAGAGCGCTCCGACGAGGCCATGACCCGCCAGATCCAGTCCGCCCTGGCGTGGATCGGCGTGGTGTGGGACGAGGGGCCGTTCCTGCAGAGCGAGCGCCTCCCCCGCCACCATGAGCGCGCCGAGGAGCTGCTCGCCGCCGGCAAGGCCTACCGCTGCTTCTGCACCCCCGAGGAGCTGGATGCCCAGCGCAAGGAGGCCGAGAAGCAGGGCCAGGCCTTCCGCTATCCCCGCACCTGCCTCCAGGCTCACGAAAGAGGAGATCGCAGAGCGCCTCGCCGCGGGCCAGCCGTTCGCCGTCCGCTTCCGGATGCCGGACGAGCACATCACCTTCACCGACATCGTGCGCGGCGACATGGACTTCCCGCCCGACGCCCTGGACGACTTCATCCTCCTGCGCTCGGACGGCAATCCCACCTACCACATGTCCGTGGTGGTGGACGACATCGACATGGGGATCACCCACGTCATCCGCGGCGAGGACCACCTCTCGAACACGCCCAAGCACATCCCCCTCTTCCGCGCCCTGGGCGGCACCGTGCCGACCTTCAGCCATCTGCCGTTGATCCTCGGGCCGGACAAGAAGCGCCTCTCCAAGCGCTACGGCGCCACCTCGGTCGAGGAGTTCCGCAACGAGGGGATCCTCCCCCAGGCCCTCTACAACTTTCTGGCCCTCCTCGGCTGGAACCCCGGCGACGACCGGGAGATCTTCTCGCGCGACGAGCTGATCGCCCTCTTCGACGTCAACCGCCTGAACGCCTCTCCCGCCGTCTTCGACAAAGAGAAGCTCTGGTGGATGAACGGCCAGTACCTCTCGACCCTGGACTACGAGGCCCTGCGCCCCCACCTGGAGCCCTTCCTCGCCGCCGCGGGCCTGGCGGATGCAGGCCCGGCGCGCCTCGCCGCCGTCGTGAACCTCCACAGGAGCCGCGCCCGGACCCTGAAGGACTTAGTCGAGCTGATCCGCCCCTACTTCCAGGACGAGCTGACCTACGACCCCGAGGCGAGCGCAAAGTTCCTCAAAGACCCGGCCCTGCCGAACCACCTGGAGGCCCTGCGGGATCGCTACGCCGCCCTCCCCGGCTTCGACAAAGACGCCCTGGACTCGACCCTCCGCGCCTTGGCCGAGGAGAGGGGGCTCAAGCCGGCCGTCCTCATCCACCCCACCCGCATGGCCCTGACCGCCGCCCCCCAGGGTCCGCCCCTCTTCGACCTGGTCGAGGTCATGGGACGGGAAGCGAGCCTGCGGCACCTGGACCACTTCCTCGCCTTCCTGAGGAAAGGTCTGTAGGGCTTGGGGGGCTTGGAAACCCGGTTGTCTCGTCTCGCCGTCTGTGCTACCCTTCGCGGGTCTGATGGCAGGTTCGTCGGACATGTGGCGCATTCGTCTAGGGGTCCAGGACGCCGGCCTCTCACGCCGGTAACACGGGTTCGAATCCCGTATGCGCTACCAACCTGACGACGATTCCCCGACCCGGCGACCGCCGGGTTTTTCGCTTTCGAGCCCCCGTCTCTTCGCCGACGCCATGCTGGGCGCCCTCGCCCGCTGGCTGCGCGCCCTCGATCTCGACACGGCCTACGATCCCGGGCTCGACGATCCCGAGCTGGTGGAGCTCGCCCACGCCGAGGGGCGGACGATCCTCACCCGCGACCGCCGCCTGACCGAGCGCCGCCTCGCCCGCAATCACCTGCTGATCCGCTCCGACGTGGTGGACGAGCAGGTGCGCCAGGTGCTGGACGATCTCGGCCTGCATCCCGATCCCACCCGTCTCCTGGGCCGCTGCCTGCGCTGCAACATCCCCCTCGAGCCGCTCGACCCCGAGGCCGCCCGCGCCCGCATCCCGCCCTGGGTGGCCCGCACCCAGCAGGAGTTCCGGGCCTGCCCCGCCTGCGGCCGTGTCTACTGGCGGGGGACCCACGTGGAGAAGATGGCGAAGCGGTTGGAGGCGATGGGGATCTAGGCGCTACAATCGCCGCGGAGGCTTGCAATGACTGTCACACTGACCGAGACACTTCCCGCGGCCGAAGTCGAGCCGCTGACCATCGCAGGCCGGACCTTCCGCTCGCGCCTGTTCCTGGGGACGGGGAAATACCCCGACTTCCCGACCATGGCCGCCGCCCTCGAAGCCTCGGGCACCGAAGTGGTGACCGTGGCCCTGCGGCGGGTGAACCTCGACGAGCGGGGCCAGGGCTCCCTCCTCGACTTCGTGGATCCGGACAAATACCTGCTGCTGCCCAACACCGCCGGCTGCTACACCGCCGACGAGGCCATCCGCACCGCCCGCCTGGCCCGGGAGCTGGGGGGCTGGGACTGGGTGAAGCTCGAAGTGATCGGCGACAAGAAGACCCTCTTCCCCGACAACGTCGAGCTGCTCAAGGCCACCGAGCGCCTGGTGGCCGAGGGCTTCATCGTCCTGCCCTACACCAACGACGACCCGGTGACCTGCCGCAAGCTGGAGGAGCTGGGAGCGGCGGCCGTCATGCCGCTCGGCGCCCCCATCGGCTCCGGCATGGGCATCAGAAACCCCGCCAACCTGCGGATCATCCTGGAGCAGGCCAAAGTCCCCGTGATCGTGGACGCCGGCGTCGGCACCGCGAGCGACGCCGCCCTCGCCATGGAGCTGGGAGCCCACGGCGTGCTGATGAACACCGCCGTAGCCGAAGCCAAAGACCCCATCCGCATGGCGAGGGCCATGAAACTGGCCGTCGAAGCCGGCTGGCTCGCCGCCAACGCCGGCCGCATCCCGAGGAAGCTCTACGCCTCCGCCTCCTCGCCGATGACGGGGCTGATCGAGTAGACGCTCGGAGCACCCCTCGCCTGGGAACGCCGGCGTCCCGCCGGCAACTTACTCCGCTTTTTCTTCTATTTGAGGGGAGGAAAAAGAAGCGGAGCTAGAGGGCCGGCGGGGACGCCAGCGCTCCCAGGGGGCTTGCTCCGACCGTTCCCCTCCGGCTCCTGTCGACCAGGGGTTGCACACCGAGCCCGGCTGCTCTACAATCCCTCCTCCGCACGTCGCGGGCACGTGCAGCCATAGCTCAACTGGATAGAGCGACAGACTACGGATCTGTAGGTTGGGGGTTCGACTCCTCCTGGCTGCACCACTTAACCCCCACAAAATCAACAACTTAGCGCAGCACCCTCCGGCAGGCTTCCGGCTGGTCTTTCTTCGTGGACCACTGGTGGACCACTGGTGCGCTTGCTTTGGTCCACGGCCCGCGAGCCGGCCGGCCCGCCCCACCTTCGCACCACCTCTCCCAGAAACACGACCGGCGCCGCGTGGGCGCCGGGTTCAACACACCGTCTCCCGAACCTGGGAGCGGACCAACAGGCGGCCCGGCAGGGTGTTCGCGCACGTCTGCCGGACCTGAGCCCAGCAAGGAGCAAGCCCCATGCTAGACCTGTCCAAGTCTAACCCGTCCACATAGCCCCGCCCCCGCCGTCCGGTCCTGCGGTCTCACCGCCCACCATCCGGCCGGAGGAATTCGAGAACTACCCCACCTTCCGGGAGGTCTTCCTGCTGTATTCTCTCCGATGCCAAAGCCAACGCCGCCATGCGGAGCTTCGGCCTGCTGCTCCACGAGCTGGTCCTGGAATTCTGGGGCCACTGGCCCGCCCAGCGGGAAGGGTTGTTCCCCGCGGAGCTGCGGGCGGCCGTGGCTGATCTCCGCCACGTCCAGGGGTGCCTCCAGGAGTGGACCGGGCCGGCCTGCCCTGTCGATTCCGAGTACGAACGCCGTCTCTCCGAAGTGGGCGCCGACGTGGCCCGCGGGATCGCCAAGCTCGCCGATCGCCTGGAGGTGGAGCTGGATTCCTGGCAAGGCGGGGCGTCGTCATGAGCGCGGCATCCTCACCCGTCACTCCAGAGCCCGAAGGCGAGGACGCGGCCGGCCCGCCTAACTTCGATCCCGTGGAGTGGGAGGACTTCGCAGTGTTCCGCGAGACCTTCCTCTCCTACTTCACCCTCCCCGAGCACAACGCCGCCCTGCGCGTGGTGGGGAATCTCCTCTTCGACATGACCCTAGCGGCTTCGGAGAAATGGCCCGATCAGCCGGAAGGGTGGCTCCGCGGCGAGCTGCGGGCCGTGGTGGCCGACCTGCGGCACCTGGAGGGCTTCCTCGTGACGCTGGCCGTGACACCCTCACCCGACCCTTACGAGGGTGCTCTCCACCGCACGGCAGTGCTGATGTCTCGCCAGATCGCCTCCGTAGCGGAGCACATTGAGGGGAAGCTCGGGACGTGGCGGGGGGAGGAGTCATGAGGCGTCGCTGGTGGAGCTGGCCCACGAGCGCTGTTCATCGGCTCGACATCCACGCCACGCCGGAGCAGTGGGAGGCGTGGACCGCAGCAGCCCGTCTCTCTGGGGTCCCCCTCCAGGTCTGGCTAACGCAAGCCGGGGACGCCCACGCTCGCAACCTGCAACGATCCGTCAAGCAGACGCAAGCGGCCGGGAAGAAGAGGAAGCAGGGGCTTGCACCCGAGCCCGGCGGGGAGGTGCCATGAGCGGGTCCTACTGGTGCCAGAGCACCGACACCACCACGACCTACACCGTCACGGCCCGGCGGGATCAGGCGGAGCGCTGGGAAGCCGCTGCTTCCGCTGACGGGGTGCGGGTTGTCGGCTCGTGGCTGGCCGAGACGGCGGATGCCCACCTGCGGGAGCGGGTGCAGACGGGCCGGCCGCCGGCCTTGCCATGGCTCCAGGACCGTTTCCGGGTGCTTGTGACGGACACGACGGCCCGGCCCGAGGTGGCCCGCGAGATCGAAGTCCGCGGCATGGTCTCCGGTCCCTTCGGGATCTTCCGCGGCGACGGCCGGGGCGTGGGCGAGCCCGGCTGTTCCCTGCATTCCATCGTGCACCGTCCAACGCGGCGGATCATCGCCACGCTGCCCTACCGGCGGGCCTGCAAGGCCGTCGCGGCGGAGCTGGCGGTCCTGGAGATCGACTGGCAGGAGATCGACCCGGAGAAGGTGCTCGGGGCGGCACCCGACCGCGGGAAGGCACAGGCGGTCGTCAGGCTTTTCGAGCGACTCACCCGCACGTAGGCAGGATCGGGGCGGTTCCTGGATTAGGGGCCGCCCCCCTCTATTGGGGCCAGTTTCCTGCCCGCCTTTTAGCCGCTCTTCCAACGGTCGGATGCTACACTCTGTCTCAGCGCGTCTCAACGTATCGCGACGCTCCACACTGCTGAGCCCTGAGAGGAGACTAGTGTCATGGCCATGCAACGCAAGATTAGGATGCAAGAAGCGATCCGTACTGCATTCTTGCCGCTTACGGTCGAAGTGAAATTCCCGGATGGCTATTTCGACCTTACTGACCGTGTCGGGTTCATTGTCTTCGACTTAGAGGATAGCGAAGTGCATACGGAACCCTATCGAACTTGCTTGTTGGCAGATGCTGAGGAGTGGATCGAATCAGTTCGCCGGAAGGTTATCTCGCTCGGATACCAACTCGATGAATGGATAAAGCCCGCCTCTATGAGTGAAGTGCTAAAGCCCGGCGACGAGATAGAAGAGGAGGACGATATGGAAGGCTAATGGGAACGCGCCGCTTCCGGTAGCGGCGGCATTCGCTGGAGGGATTCCAATGCGTGACCTTTCCGTTAGCGAATCCGATTCCCTGGGAGGTCCAATGCTGCGCTTCAGTCCGAGACGGATTCTTGCTTTGGCCGGTGGCGCCCTACTCTTCATAGTCGTGCTCGGCTTACAGTGCCGACGTGAGCCGAAGACCTACGAAGATTGCATTCTACAAAAGGTGACAGCGGGAATGAGCAATGACGCGGTCCGAGCGGTAGTGATGGCCTGCGGAATGAAGTTCGCCCCTCCTCAGACTTCCGGGGTAGGCGAAACAACGGAAATAGAGACTACTACAACCGAGCCGTAGGAAGGTTGCGGATGCTGTGGCAAGCCTCTGACGGACCCGGACTCTATCGCGGCCGGTATAGGTCCGAACTGTGCCGCCAAAGCTGCCGGCCGCTGATTTGGCAGATCTACGAGGATCTCGATTTGCCAGCTACGCGCGGCCCGCCCTCGCGAGTGCGGATTTCGTCCCGTTCTCCACATCACCGTAACCAGCTCAACGGGCATCACAGAATCTCAGGCGGTCGCGTAGTCTCGCGCGAGGCACACGCCGCCCTTACTACATCACGCCGGAACAGGCAAGGGGGAGTGCCAGGGGAGCCGGCCGGCGCCGCGCACTGGATAGAGGACGGGCGGCATAGAGGGGAACCGGGACCCGCGGGGGGACAAGCCCCGCTCCGCCGCGCCCCGCATCCCAATTGAGGTGCGCGGTTCTCTCTTAGAAATTTATAGAGAATTACCTGATAGACCGCTCGCTGAACGGTCTGACCTGTTCCGTGTGGCAACCCTTACGGGTTGCCCACAGCGGAACAAGTCGTCCCGTTCCAAGAGGAAATCTCGGTAGAACAAGGCCGGAACAGGTCGGGAACAGGTCGCGGAACAGGTCAACTCATCCCCTCGTTTTGGACCGGCTGGAACAGGTGGCGGAACAGGTTGGATCATGGGTTAGGGCTGGATCAAGGTCACGGCCGGATAGGCCGGATGGGCCGGATGGGCCGGATAGAACAGGCGAGCATTGCGCTCTCCCTTCTCCTCCCGGAGGACGCCTTCCGAGACGAGAGCCGTCGCTATCGTCGCCGTTGCCTTGTTTGACCTTACTACCCTCTTGCGCAACTCGTTGAGCGAGCAGCCGGGGTGCTCGTTGACATGCCTCAGAATTGCGCTCCGGGTTGCTTCCTCCGGTTCGGCTGTCTCCACCATCTCGTAACCAGTGCCGTTGTAGCGAATCGTACAGTTGGGAACCGGAAACCGAGCGCGTGCTTTCAGGTGGCGCGCATTCGGGTCCCTATCGTCTGAGTGCATTTCGATAATGCAGTCCACGTTAGCACCGATCGCCGTGCTATCCCTGTATGCCCCGTCAGACTTCCGCGAGTGGTGGACTATGATGACGGCACAGTTGAAAACACGTGCCAGCTTGGTGAGTGCGGCCATGAGCGGCTGCCACGCTTTGGCGCTTCCGTCTTCCAGCTTCCCCTCTGCCATCGCCGAGAGGGTGTCTACGATCACGAGAACCGGTCGAATCTGCCCGACCGCCATTTCCAGCTCGCTGACGGGAGTCATTTCTGTATGCGTCGCGATATGTACCATGCTGGGATCAGCATCGAAGCCAACGAGTCGCCTTGCGATCTCGCCCGGATGCTCCTCCAATGCGGCAAGCACGACGACACCGCGCATCGCTATCCCGTCAAGAAACGTTGCCCCACGGGTGACAGCCGCGGCAGCAGCACCGGCAAGCGTGCTCTTTCCGTCTTTCTCCCGCGCCGCGAGGAGCGTAACTCGGCCGCGCCAAGCGAGCCGCGGCACGATCGTTTCCGGCGGTTCGAGAATCGTGGGGTCCGCCAGATACTCCGCGAGCGTACGGTACGGCGAACGCGCCGCCGGAATCAGAACCGGCGAGACCGCAACGAGATCCGCGGCCACCTCCTCATCCCTCGCGGCTTTCCGCTTCCGGGGTGCGCTCGGGGCCACCCCGTGGGGCCGCCGCAATGAAGGCCGCGAGGTCCTCCTCCCGCCAGCCGGACGTGCCAGGGCCGAGAATCACACGGGGTGCCAGCCGGCCGGCCGCCGCCCATCTGTAGAGCGTGGCTCGCGAAATACCAAGCAGCCGGGCAGCTTGAGCGGGGCGAAGGATTCGGGAAAGGGTCATGCAGCACCTCCTATGTGTTACGCCGTGAACCTGCCGAGCCCATCTTGAGCGCACCCACGGCCAACCGCAATTCAGATGGGGGGCTGAAAAATTGGCTCTCGGTAAAGGTCGGATTTTCAGAGGGGGGTCTGCAAAACTGTGGTCTAGGAGGGAAAGTCGCGGTCCAGGAATGTGAGCATGTCTTGTGTTAAAGGTGGTACTTCAATCTCGATGGAAGGAAGGCTCAGATTGTCGGGAGTCTTCCAGGTTTCGGAAGCCTTCAGCAGCCGGGCGGCTTCAGCCCGCAGCCGAAATGCCTCTGCTCTAGCCAAAAGCTTAAACCAATACGTGTTGCCCTCTCTCAGACTCCCTTTCGTATTGGAATATGCCAACCACAGATGGGAGACCGACTTAAAGTCAGCCCATGTCTTGGTTAGAAGACTTTCGCTCGGGGCCTTCGGATGGTTCTCCCGAACAAGAGCGTTTGCTCGCTCAATTTTGCGGTGCTTTGTATGGTGGGCAGTAAGTGTTAGCATGAAATCCAGTGTCCAACCAGACAGATGAGCCCGTTGCGCCCGTTTAATGCCGTCCTCTACAGTGCGGCCTGGAGACTGCCGCAGGCTCGAAAGGTAGGAAATCAAAGCGTCCATGTTGTCCGAAATGAAACGGCGTGCGCTCGGCGTCTGCCATAAGGAAGCCGACATCGACATGGATGCTGCAAGCCACTGCTGCCGGCTTTCGGCTTCTGTCGTCTTCGGGAACAGCATGACGGACAGGACTGGAAAGGTGAGCGAATCGTCCGTCAGCTCTAGAACTGGCACCAGCACCCCCCGCTCCGGTGCTCCGCATGGTTGGAACGAATGGGGGCGCGGCGGGCCGGGGTGCGGTGCCCCGGCTTTCGGCGGCCAAACCTAGCCGCGCCCTTAGACCGCTCGATTCTACAGCGACTCTCCCCGGTGCCAACGATCCCGGAATGCGTCACGCGATCCTCACCACGTTGGACCGCTCCTCGCCCGCGAGGGCGCCGTCCACCAGCTCCCCGAGCAGGACCACCGCTTGGCGCTTCTCCGTTTCGTAGCCGGCGCGGTTGTAGGTGCGGGTGATGCGGCCCGCGGCATGGTTCAAGAGCTGGTCTATGGTGTCCGGCCGTACCCCATGCCGGCCGAGCCACGTTGCCGCCGTCCGGCGCAGGTCGTGCGGGGTGAAGTGCTCCAGGCCGGACCACTCCCGGAGCCGCGCCGAGCTGTGCGACAGCCACGTGAGCCGCTTGCCGTCCGCCCGGGAGGCGAGCACCCATTCCGTGGTGCCGGTGAGGGGGCGGAGAGCTTCGATGATCTCCAGGGCTTGCGGCGAGAGGGGAACCCGGTGGGCGCGGTTCGTCTTCGTCAGCTCGGCCGGGAGGTTCCACCACCAGCCCCGGGAGTCGCGCTCCAGGTCCCGCCAGCGCATCGCGAGCACCTCTCCAGGCCGTTGGGCCGTCAACAGGACCAGACGCCACGCGGCGGAGACGGCGGGTTGCAGGCGATCGAAGAGGGGCCAGAGGGTGCGGATCTCGTCTTCCGCGAGGACCCGTTCCCGCGGCGTCTCGACGTAGACCCGCTTCACCCCATAGACGGGATTCGACTCGACGCGCTCTTTCTCCACCCCAAAGGCGAAGACTTTGGACAGAAGAGCACGGGTCCGGTTCGCACAGACCCCGCCCCGCTCTGCTGCGATCCTTTCGAGCAGCTCGCGGACATCGGCGCGGCGGATCTCTCCGGCTGGCCGGGAGCCCCACACGGGGAGCACCTCGACGCGCAGTTTCCGCTCGTCTTCCTGCCACGCGCGCAACCGCTTCCGGGGCTTGGCGTACTGCTCGACGTAGAGAGCGGCAAGAGCGGCAAAGGTCGCGGTCACGGCCTTCCTGCGGGCGGCACGTTCGGCCTTCCGCTCGGCCATCGGGTCGCGGTCGTGGACCTTGACGCCCGCAAGAAGCTCCCGGGCCTTGTCCCGTGCCTTTTTCAGACTGAGGGCCGGGTACTCGCCGAAGGTGATTCGACGCCGGCCACCCCTTGGGCCGTAGCGCAGAAACCAGAATTTGCGACCGCTCGGAAGGACGCGGAGACCGAGCCCGGGGACCTCGCCGTCCGCAAGCTCGAAGCGGGTCCCTTTGCTCGCGGTGCGGATCTGAAGATCGGAGAGGGAAGCAGTTGCACGCCTCATGGTTGGATTCCTCCGGTTTGGCGGGTGCGCCTCAAGGCCCGCCCGGGGTGCTCGTGGACCACTGGTGGACCACTGGTGAATGCGCTTGCGTATGACGGCATGATGCCTTATGATACAGGCTATGCCGGCCAAAGTCCATGCTTTCAACAGTTTGCGGTTTCAGGGTGAGACGCTATGAAACCCGCATGCCGCAGACTACGGATCTGTAGGTTGGGGGTTCGACTCCTCCTGGCTGCACCAACTTCTAACTCCCACCAAAAGAACGACTTAGATCGATCCGCTCTCGCGGCTCGAAGAGGCTTATCTAAGTCCGGGGGCGCGGCAGGAACGAAGTCGCGCCCGGCGGGATGCGCCGAGCACACCAGGGTCAGCGGCTTTGGGGAACCTCTTGCTTGGCGAGATCGAGGAGGAGGCGGAGAGCCCGGTTGACCGACTCCGAATCCTTGAAGGCCCGAGCCACGTCGGGATCGAGCAGGACCACGTTCGTACCCTCCCGGTAGCGCTGGTAATACTTGCCGCGCACCGCTCCCGAGAAGTCGTACTCCGGTTCGAGATCGTCGTCTTCAGGTTCCTGACTCATAGCGCCTTCTTCCTGTGTAGTTGCCGTCCTCGCGCTGATGATCCGGACGCTCTTCTCTGTATCGGTATGGAAGACGACCAGCAGCCGATTCCCCGAAGACATCCCCATCGTGATGAAGCGGATCAAGCTCGGAATGCTTGACGTCGGGGATCGTCGCCGCCAACGCATCGCCGAACACGGTACTCGCCTCTTCGAAAGAGACCCCGTGCTTCCGAAGGTTGCGGACCTCCTTCTCAGGGTCCCATTCGAACCTCACCCTCGAAGTATACCGGGCAAACGAGCGACCGGCGCTTTCACACCCCCCAGGATGGCCGAGAGACGGGCACCCGGGCGGAGTTGCGGGCCGCCGTCGCCGATCTTCGCCACCTGGAGGGCTTTCTCGGGGCCGTGGGCCGGGAGCATGTCGCGTCCTCCCTCACCCGGCCGGATGATCGGCTGTCCCGGTTTGCGGCCCGCCAAGCGGCTGGCCGGCGGCCTCGCCAACTATCAGCTCGTCGATCGCAACGGCAATCTGGTGAGCGCCAGCCAGATCGACTACAGCGGCCAGCCCTCGGGCTATACCGCCGATCCGCAGGAAGTGATCAGTTACATCGAGGCCCACGACAACGACACCCTGTGGGACGCCATCCAGGTGAAAGCCGCGCTGGCGGCCAGCCTGGAAGACCGGGTGCGGATGCAGAATCTGGGGGTGAGCATCCTGGCTTCGGCCAGGGGATCCCCTTCTATCACGCGGGCGTCGAGCTGCTGCGCTCGAAGTCCATGGACCGCAACAGCTACAACTCGGGCGACTGGTTCAACAAGCTCGACTTCACCTACAACACGAACAACTGGGGCGTGGGCCTGCGGCCGGCTCCGGACAACCAGTCCAACTGGCCGATCCAGGGGCCGCTGCTGGCGAACCCGGCCCTGAAGGTGGGCAAGCCCCAGATCCTTGAGGCCTACGCCCACTTCCTGGAGACGGTGGCCATCCGCAAGAGCACCTCGCTCTTCCGGCTGCGCACCGCCACGGACATCCAGAACCGGCTCCGCTTCTACAACTCGGGTTCGAGCGCGATCCCGGGCGTCATCGTGATGAGCGTCGCGGACGATAACGGCGGCGTGGACCGCGCCCATAAGCGGATGGCGGTGGTCTTCAACGCCAACGATCAGACCCAGACCTTCACCACGCCGGAGCTCCAGGGGGTGCCGCTGACGCTGCATCCGTTGCAGAAGCTCTCGGTCGACCCGGTGGTCCGCTCCGCGAGCTTCAACAAGACGCTGGGATCGTTCTCTATCCCGGGCCGCACGGCCGCCGTCTTCTGGGCGAACCGTCCGGTCACTGAGCAGATCCAACTCCTGATCCAGGACGTCAACGACCTGGTCGCCTCCGGAGCGCTCTCCAGCGGCAGGGGCAACGCCCTCACCGTCAAGCTCAACGCAGCGCTCCAGCAGGCCCAGAACGGGAACGCCATCCCCGCCGCCAACCAACTCGCCGCCTTCATCACCCAAGTCACGGTCTTCGCCAGCCAGGGCTTCCTCCCTCAGGACGCCGCCCAGGCCCTGATCGCGAACGCCACGTTGGCGATTGCGGGGTTGGCCACGCCGTAAGCGCGGAGCCGGGAACCTGGTTCCCACCAGCCGCCGCCTCCCGGGAGGGGGGCGGCGGTTTTGTTTTCATCCTTCCTCTTCCCCGGCCAACCCGACAGGGAATTACGCGTGCGGTTCCGTCTATAGGGACGCAGGACAGACGATAGACCCAGTGAGGAATTGTCGTCTCGGATATTATTAACCTTCATGTTAACGGGAGGTCTGAGATGTTGATACAAAATCGTCTACTTCGTGCAATCGTTGTCGCAGCTCTCTCTGTCGCGAGCCCCCTCGGTGCTCAGGACGACTCGTGCGGCGAGCTTCTCAAGCACGGGATATACGACTATTTCCGTGTTACACAACGGCGGGCGGACTTTAGCGATACTTCCAAGCACATCTGTGATGAGTACCAATCCTACAAAAGAACGCAGGCCAGCGGCGTCGGCGTCGCAATTATCGGCCCCTTCGCAGTCGCTGCGGGTTTGTCCGGTGAACAGCTCGAAATCGTCGGAAAAGTGATGTGCGAAAACGACAGATCTACTACCGCCCTCAATAGCCTCAACGACAGCGCCAACAAGGTTATATCGCACGAAGGCGCGAGTGCGTATGTCCAATGCAAGGCACTCACTGCACACTTTCTCCTTACAGACATAGCCTTCCAGGAAGATGTGCAGGGGGCCAAGAACGTGTCACTTAGCCTTCACTATGCACCGCCGCCCGGAGATAACAGTCCCGCACGAGAGATTCGGAGTATCACCATGATTCCGGAAAATAGCTTTGATTGCGACGGCGATCTCTGGCAACAATGGAAAGCCCGCGCCAATCCGGCCGCCACGTTAGTGCTAGACAACTCTGTGCGAACCATCATTTGTAGTCGACACGTCGCCGCCACATCTCATGATGAAGGAGGACTGCAGGTAATCGCTCCGACTTCTAAAATTGTGGTTGGCACGAGTGCGGGCTCAGTGTCCGCCGATTTTGCTCCGATCTATGTCGAGTCGCCGGATTGGCATCTGCATGTAGGCGAGATCGTGGCCAGTGTTCTTTCAGAGGACCAATTTCAACACGCGTACGGCAGCGGCTGGGTTCTGGCGGATGCCAGAGATGTGATCAACTCAGCGTACGCGCGTTTGACAGGTCGAACAAAGATTCCCGACCTGCGCTCCAGCTTCTTGCGCGGCGCGGATGCGGCAGGGGTAACCGCAACCGGCGGCAAGGATTCTCATGTGCTTGATATCTCTGAGCTTCCACCTCACTCACACACAGTCATCTTTCGGCTGCACCAGGGCGGTGACGGACAGAATTGCAACCCTTCAGAGTATTCTCCCGGATTTCCCAATTGTCTTAGCAACAACTGGAGCTGGGGAGGGGGCCCTAGCCTGCCCAGGAGTCCCCCCGGCTCTGCCGGGGAGGCAGTAGAAGTTTGACGTTTTCGGGGGTGTCCATCGTCGAGACTTCCTATCGTGAGCCGCCAAGCACACGAAAGGAAGGTCCACGATGGACACGTCGAAGAGTTTGAACCACACGAGGTGGGAGTGCAAATACCACATTGTGTTCATCCCGAAGTGTCGCAGGAAGACGCTATACGGGCAGTTGCGAGTACATCTGGGGGAGGTATTTCGCATGCTGGCAGCACAGAGGGAAAGCCAGATTGAGGAAGGTCACCTGATGCCCGATCACGTCCATATGCTTGTGTCGATACCACCGAAGTACTCGGTGTCGCAGGTGGTGGGGTTCATCAAGGGCAAGAGCGCCATCCATCTGGCCCGGGTCTACGGAGAGCGCAAGCGCAACTTTGTGGGGCAGCACTTCTGGGCTCGGGGGTACTATGTCTCGACAGTGGGCCGTGACGAGTCGGTGATTCGGGAGTACATCAAGAACCAGGAGAAGGAGGACGAGCGGTTGGACCAACTCGGTCTCTGGAAGTGAACCGCCTCCTTTAGGAGGCACAAACCTTGAGGGGCCGCGTTAGCGACCCCTCCCTGCCGCTTTGAGCGGCTCACAACCTAAAGCCCCCGGCTCTGCCGGGGGATACTTACTGGCCAGACGGGCGGCGGTAAAGAATTTTTAATCCTCCCCCCGTATGTCAATGTAAACTATTTTATTAAAATTAACTAGCTCCAGAGGGTGTCCTGGAAGCCCGCAGAAAAACGCCGACTTTCTAGACGCCCTCTAAGACGCCTTAGCCAGTTTTCCGAGGGTGAGCTTGGCACATGCGGGGGGAGGAGTAGCGGTGGCCCGCATCCCGACGCCTCTGACCTGGAAGCGCCGCAACTTCGCCGTTTTCGAGCCCATGGGCATGGTGGATCGGCTCTACGCCGTTGCCGTCTCCGGGCTCGTCTCCGGCCCCTTCGCCATCTACTGCCTTCCTGACAGCAGGTGGTTCAAGCTCATACATCTGCCCTCTCAGGCGAAGATCATCGAGTTGGAGATGCAGCATGTCTGCAAGCACGCGGCGGAGCAATTCGCCGCCTTGGACCTCAACTGGTGGACCTGCATCCCGGAGGAGGTTATCGGCCCTGATCTACAAGAGATGCGGAACATCCATGAGCGGCTGAAGCCGCGACCGCGGATCGCCAGCGATGGTAGGGGGGACCGGAGAACGGGGCCGCCTTCCAGTGCTGTCAGCGCGGATACGAGCTTTGAATCCTGGGGGTCGGCTTCCTGCCGGCACCGTCTCCGCCTTTCGGTACCCACCTCGTGGTAAACTGTGCTTCCAAATGGAGCAGGAGACACCCAACGTCCACGGTTGGCCAGCCGACAAAAAGGCTCGGGAGCTGATTGAATTTGAAGCCTTTTGCCAAGAATACGGCAGAAATGACCTCAAACTCGTCAAACATGATGATAGCCCTGACTTCGAGGCCGAAGATGGCTCTGGAAGGAGAATAGGCGTCGAACTTACCATAGCCTGCCTGTCGGAAAGAGAAGTTCCAGAACACCACAAGCGTCCTCTGAGTGAGTTCAAGATTCCGCCGCCACGCCAGGATGGCAGCGATATTCGCGAATTCTTTTCGCGCCTACGCGAAAGCATCAAAATAAAGATCGAGAAGGCGAGGGCAGGCTATAAAATATTTGACGAACTGGTCTTGGGTATTTACAATACTTCCCCAGTCAACTTCTACATCGAGCCGAGAAGTTGGGAAGAATTCTTCACCAACTATCGCGATGATCTGGAGGGGATGGAGCCCTTCACAGAGATCTTCGTCTATAACTTGCCGCGAAGAGCAGGTGAACGGCCCAGAGCTTACTCTTATGGCCGGGATTCAGGTCTCTGCATCAAATGGCTTTACAGGGAGCTCTGAAGTGGACCCAAGCGCAGGGAAAAACGCGGGGGGGCGAGCGTGAGAACCAAATTCGTGCGACAGAGGCGAATACGCCGCCTCGCTCTCATCGTATTGTCCCTTATTCTTCTGTTCCCACCTTGGACCTATACTTTCTCGGGCGAAGGGATAGCTACTGTTCGAAGGCCAGCCCCTAGATCATTCTTGCTCTTACCTCCTGCCCCAAGGATGGAGAGCTTTCAGTTTGGTGTCACCTTGGACATTGGGCGTCTCGCTGTCGAAGCGTTAGCTATTGTGGCTCTCTCAGGATTGGCTTGCATCCTCGGAGGGGTTCCTCTCGTACGAGCGGCTCCTGAGCCAGAAGAGAAAGAGGCTGCGTAAACCCAGAGCTACAGTCTCGACCCTCGTTGGGAAGGTGCGTGCTGCCGTTTTACTTTGCCCTGAGATGTTCCGCGAAAGCCCTGCCTTCGGAAGTAAGAGAGATCGGGATCTGCGGGTTGGAGATGGAATCGGGTAATGGCTTGTGCTCTATGAGCCCAGCTCGGCGAAGCTCAAGAGGCTCACTATGGGCGATGATTTCTCCATCAAGTTCGTAGGAAGGTTCGCCAACAACATAGCAGTATATGAGCTTCCCTCCGTCTGCCAGCCTTAGGAGGAGCTTGCGGGTATCAGCCGATAGCTCGGTCTCGGGCATGTCGGTGACCTCAGTAGCCAGCTGCCTCAAGTTCTGCCGCCCTACGCTTAGCATATGCCTCTAGGTCATGCAACTCCTCCAGAATTTTATCGTCGAATCGCAGAAGCCGGACACAATTCTCGGCTCTGGCTCTCGCGACCACATGGAAGAGGGCATGGCCGGATTCTGTGGACAACGTGGGTCCAAATGCATTTGCTAGTTGTGGATGTCTCTTAGGAAGTTGGTTACGAGAGCTTCGCGTGGCTTCATCGGCGGCTCCTATTGGTTAGATTCCGAACACCACAAAGCAATTGTAGCACAAGGCCAGGGTCCGGGGGTGCGCCGGGGGCGCGGCAGGCGCGGCAGGAACGAAGTCGCGCCCGGCGGGATGCGCCGAGCACTCCAGGGTCGGCGGCTTTGGGGAACCTCTTGCTTGGCGAGATCGAGGAGGAGGCGGAGAGCCCGGTTGACCGACTCCGAATCCTTGAAGGCCCGAGCCACGTCGGGATCGAGCAGGACCACGTTCGTACCCTCCTGGTAGCGCTGGTAATACTTGCCGCGCACCGCTCCCGAGAAGTCGTACTCCGGTTCGAGATCGTCGTCTTCAGGTTCCTGACTCATAGCGCCTTCTTTCCTGTGTAGCTGCCGCCCTCGCCCTCAGCTTCCGCAGTCGGTGGCGATGAGACCGTCGTGCTGGGTGCCAGCCTCCTCGGTGGTCACGACCACGGGTCAACGAGCACCAAGCCACAGCCCTCGAAATGGCGAGTGTTACGGGTCGCGAGGGTCGCCTTGCGCGCGCTCACGATACCGGCAATCTGGACGTCGCGAATCTCGACGGTACGGCCGGCACGGCGTCGTTCCGCGGCGATGCGGCCAGCAGCCTGGGCCGCAGCTTGGTCGAAGGGCAGCACTCGGCTTTCGAGGTCCTCTTCGAGCGCCTTCGCGAAGGCGTCTTCCAGTTGACGCCGGCGCCGGCCCGCGGCGAGGATCTCCAGACCCAGACGGACCTCGAAGACGGTGATCGAAGTCGTCCATATGGATTCGGGCGGCAGGTCGTCGAGCCACGCCACCACGAACGGATCGGGCTCGCGCCGCATCAGAGCCGAAACTACGTTAGTATCCAGTACGATCATGATTCAAAATCGGCTGGACGGGCCTGTTCACCGCGCAGCTCGGGGACATCCTGCGTCAGACCCACCCCGGCAAAGCGGGCAGCGAGCCGAGAGCCGAGCGGTGCCCGGGCGCCGCCCTCCTCCCTGACCGCGTTGCGGAGGATCTCGCGGACTTCCTCTTCAGTGCTGTGACCATGACGGCGTGCGCGGAGCTGAAGCTTGGCTTTCACGTCGTCTTCGAGGTGTCGGACCAGAAGTTGAGCCATGGCGCTATGATAGCACGATATCGACAGAGTGCGGCAACTCTACTGAGGAGAGGTCTTCCTCGATCGAGCGGCACGGCGCCGTGCCGGAGGATCTCGTCGTGGAAGGCGACGGGGCGATCTCTGCCGGAATGGGGAGGACGTGGTAGGGCAGGCTCGGCCGCGTGCCGAAGAGGGAGGCAGTCTGGAGGTCGGCCAGCTCCTGGGGTACAATTGCTCGATGATGACACAAACCATGAGCCCGGTGGCAGTGCGCTGATCGGGCCCTCACCATCACGATCATGAAAAAATTTTTCGTTGCTCTCCTGTTGCTGGCCCTCCCCCTCCGGCCCTTGCCTCAGCCACCGCCGCCGCAAGCGCCGCCGCTCGTCTTCACCCACGTCACGATCATCGACGCCACCGGCGCACCCGCCCAGCCCGACAGGACCGTCGTGATCCGAGGAGACCGGATCACCGAGATCGGCAAGACCGGGACGGTCCATGCACCGCAAGGAGCGCACGTGGTCGATGCCACGGGGAAGTTCCTGATCCCCGGCCTGTGGGACATGCACGTCCATTGGCTGCACAAGGACTATCTTCCACTCTTCATCGCCAACGGGGTGACCGGCATCCGCATCATGTGGGGCGCTCCGCTCCATCACCAGTGGCGCCAGGAGATTGCGCAGGGAACCGTGCTGGGCCCGCGAATGGCGATCGCCAGCGCGATCGTGGACGGACCGCGGCCGATCTGGCCCGGCTCGGCCGCGGTCAAGGATGGCGCCGAGGGCCGGCAGTTCGTGATCCAGGCGAAACAGGGTGGCGCCGACTTCATCAAGGTCTACAGCCGGCTGCCGCGAGACGCCTATTTCGCCATCGCCGACGAGGCGAAAAAGCAAGGGATTCCCTTTGCTGGCCACGTTCCGAGCGCCGTCACCGCGATCGAAGCCTCCGATGCGGGGCAAAAGAGCATCGAGCACCTCACCGGCGTTCTCAGCGCTTGTTCCACCCGCGAAGAGGAGGTGCGGAAGCGGAGTGAGGAGGCCTGGTTGAATCTTCCCGAGGGGCAGACGTTCCCCAGCCGCGCCAGCCTGCGCCTGCTGGGCCGCCTGTTGCTGGAAACGTTCAGCCCCGAGAAGGCGAACGCGCTGTTCGCTCACCTGGCGCGGAATCACACATGGCAGTGCCCGACCTTGACCGTGCTGCGCAACATGGCTTTCATCCAGGACCCTGCGATCCGCAACGATCCGCGGGTCAAGTACATGCCGCCCGAGATGATCTCCGGATGGGATCCCGCAGGTGATTTCCGCCTGAAGGACAGGACCGAGGAAGACATCGAGATGGCGCGCGCGACGTACCGCAGGTACAAGGAGCTGATCGGTCCGATGCGCCGGGCCGGCGTGGAGCTCCTGGCGGGAACGGACGTGCTCAATCCCTACTGCTTCCCCGGCTTCAGTCTGCATGACGAGCTGACGCTCCTCGTCGAAGCCGGGCTGTCGCCGATGGAAGCCTTGCAAGCCGCGACGCTCAACCCGGCGCGGTACCTCAACCAGGACAAGGATCTGGGCACCGTCGAAAAGGGCAAAATCGCCGACCTCGTCCTCCTCGACGCGAGCCCGCTCGCAGACATAGGCAACACCCGGAAGATCGATGCCGTCGTCGTCGGTGGCAAGCTCCACCCCAAGGCGGAGCTCCAGAAAATGCTGGCCGATGTCGAAGCCCTCGCCGCAGCGAAGAAAGCGCCCTGAGCTGGCCCCGTGCGGATTTCATTCGGAGTCCTTACAGCACGCTTCGTCAACCGCCCATCGCTGGCTTCCGTGCTCGAGCTGAACCCGAGCGACGTCTGCGGCGATCCAGACCAGGTGGTGATCCGCTTCCCCGGGTCCATTCTGTCGCAGCAGCTCGGCCGTGAAAAAGGTGCAGCGCTTGCGGAAATATCGGGCCTCGTCAAGGGCATATACGAACTCGTCGGCGACGCCGATGCAGCGCAGGATGCGAATTCGCAACCCGCACTCTTCATAGGCTTCGCGAACCGCGGCCTCTGCCGGCGACTCGTCCTCATCCTGTCCGCCGCCGGGCAGGAAGTAGCCGCGGGAAGTCGAAACAACCGCGATCGTGGCCCCCGGCCCCTCAATGATCGCGTAGCCACCGGGACGCAGCGCATACCCAATGCCAGCGACGGGCTCACCAAATTGCAGGATCGTGGGTGTCAACGGTGGTTGCCTCTCCCCGAGCACGATATCGACAGAATGCGGCAACTCTACTGCTGAGACGTCTTCCTCGCCCGCATCCATGCTTTGACGTTCTGCTCCAGCAGATCGAGCGGCAGGGCGCCGTGCCGGAGGAGCTCGTCGTGGAAGGCGCGGAGGTCGAAGGCCGGTCCCAGCTCCTTCTGGGCGGTAGCGCGCAGCTCTTTGATCTTCAGCTCGCCGATCTTGTAGGCCAGGGCCAGGCCGGGGCTGGTGGCGTAGCGGCTGATCTCGGCTTCGATGGCGCGGTCGTCCTGAGCCGTATTCTTTCGGAAGTAGTCGATCGCCTGCTGCCTGGTCCAGCCCTGGGAGTGGATCCCCGTATCGACCACCAGGCGAATGGCCCGCCACATCTCGTAGGAGAGCCGGCCGAACTTGAAGTAGGGGTCGCGGTAGAAGCCCATCTCGTCCCCGAGGCTCTCGGCGTAGAGCCCCCAGCCTTCGACGAAGGCGGTGTAGTCGTGGTAGTTGCGCCACTTGGGGACGGCCTTGATCTCCTGGGCGAGCGAGACCTGGAGGTGATGGCCCATGCATTCGTGCAGGGCCAGCGCTTCCATCTCCCACTTGGGGCGCGCTTTGAGGTCGAAGGTGTTGACGAAGCAGTTGCCGGGCCGGCCCGCGGCCACGGAGCCGGGCTCGTAGTAGGCCGTGGCCCTCAACGGGGCGATGGCCTCCGGAATGGGGAGGACGCGGTAGGGCAGGCTCGGCCAGGTGCCGAAGAGGGAGGCCGCCTGGAGGTCGGCCCGCGCGGCGATCGCACGGTAGCCTTCCACCAGGTCCTCGGGCCTGTCGTAGAAGAAGCGCGGGTCGGTGTGCAAAAACCTTACGAATTCGGCGAAGCTCCCCTGGAAACCGGTGGCGGCGATGGTTTTGTTCATCTCCGCCCGGATGCGCTTCACCTCGGCGAGGCCGATCTCGTGGATCTGACTCGGCGTCAAGTCCGTGGTGGTCGCCTTTCGCACGGCGTAGGCGTACCAGGCGGCGCCGTCGGGCACGGCCGCCAGGCTGATGCTCTCCCGGGCCCTGGGGATGTAGGTCTCTGTGAGAAAACTGAGGAGCTTGCGGAAGGCCGGAGCGGCGTTTTTCTCATAGGCTCGCACGGCCTCGCGGACGATCCGTTCCTGGTCGTCCGGGGGCACGCTGGAGGAGGAGATCCGCCGGAAGGGCGCGAGCAGGGGGCTCTTCAGGGAATCGTCGTTCAGCAGAGCGCGCACCTGGCCGGGCACGCCCATCATCAGGTTTTTGGGCGGAGTCGTGCCGGCCGCGAGCCCCTTGTCCAGGAGGGCGATGTTCTGATCCACCAGGGTCGGCAGGGCGTTCAGCCGGGCCAGGAGGTCCGCGTAGTCGCGGGGGGTGACGGCAGGGGCCGTGGCCAGGGCGCGGGGGACGTCCTGCTGGATGCCGTCATACTGGGTGAGCATCGTCTCCTCGGCGGGAAAGCGGAAGCCTTCGATCAGGCTCTCCAGCCGCCGGCGATAGAGGTCGAGATCGACCTGCTCCGACTCCGTCAGCCGGCTGCGGTCGATGGACTGCGCGGTCTTCAGTTGCTCTCGGAGGAGTCCGTGACGGTGCTCGATGCCGGCTGGAGAGAAGTCGGACCAGCGGTCGTTGTGGCCGGGAAAGCCGATGTAGGTGGCGAACTCGGGCGTTTCAGAGAGCCGGCTATCCCACGCGAGGTCCAGGAAACGATAGAGGCGCTCGCTCTCGCTGGGCTGGGAGGCGGGCAGCGGGGAGGCCACGACCACCAATCGGAGGAGGAGCAGAGCCAGCGAGACCGGAAGGAGGGCGGCAGGCGGGGAGGGCCTTCTCATGACGTGAATGTATCAATGCCCGGGTGAAAGCTCTACTAGGTCGCCGGCGGTGATCTCCCCATCCCCGCCGGCTTTCAGGTGGACCAGACCGGGGCCAGTCAATCTGCCCGCATCAAGGGCTGTACTCCGTGAGATGGGCCCAACCTCCGGTGGAGATGGTGAGCAACTCGTCCTGGCCGTCCTTGTCATAGTCACCCGGCAGATAGCGGTCACCCGGGTTCATATACCAGAGAGCGATATGGCCGCTCCCACCGTTGCCCCATCCCCACTGCCATTGACCTCCCTCGAAGTTCATCAGGTGAGACCACCCGTTGAGAGCCACGGACAGCAATTCGTCCCGTCCGTCGTGATCGAAATCACCCACCGTGTATTGATCGCTGGTGTTCATGTTCCAGAGGGCGATCTTGCCGGTGCCGCCGTTGCCCCACCGCCACTGCCACAGGCTGCCATCGTACGCCATGGTATGCACCCATCCGTTGGTGGAGATGGCAAGCAGCTCGTCCCGGCCATCGCCGTCGAAATCGCCCGCCAGATACCGGTCGCTGCTCTTCATATTCCAAAGGGCGATCTTCCCACTGCCGTTGTTACCCCACTTCCACTGCCAACCCCCATTGACATACTTCATGACGTGCGCCCAACCGTTCACCGAGATGGCCAGCAACTCGTCCTGGCCGTCCTTGTCGAAATCCCCGGCGATGTACTGGTCGGTGCTCTTCATGTTCCACAAGGCGATCTGATTGCTGCCGCCGTTTCCCCACTTCCACTGCCAGGCCCCATTGACGTATTTCATGACGTGGGCCCAACCGTTGACCGAGACGGCCAGCAAGTCGTCCTGGCCGTCCTTGTCGAAGTCCCCGACCACGTAGCGGTCCGTGTTTTTCATGTTCCACAGGGCGATCTGGTTGCTGCCGCCATTTCCCCATTTCCACTGCCAGGAGCCGTTGGACAGCTCCATGACGTGCGCCCAGCCGTTGACCGAGATGGCCAGCAACTCGTCTCTGCCGTCGCCGTTGAAATCTCCTTTGAAGTAACGGTCGGTGCTCTTCATGTTCCAGAGGGCGATCTGGCTCGAGCCTCCGTTGCCCCAGAAGAATCGCCAGTCGAAGAACCCCTTGATGGCGGGCCACAACTTGTCGATCCGAACTCCGCGGTTCGGGCACACACCGAAGTGATGGAGTGCGATCACCCTGTGGGAGGAGCGAGCCAGCACTGGCGAGCCGGAGCTTCCGGGCTCGGTGTCACAGCGGTAGGCCGTATCTGTGCCTACGCCATTGCCGTTGGTGACCGGGGTGTCGATGCGGCAGAGACTGCCGGCGTTCACGTCGCTTTGGATGCTCAACTGCTTTGGCTTTCCGCCCGGATGCTGCGGGATGTAGATCTCCTCGTTCTGGACGGGGGTGCGGACATCCAGCTCGAGGTAGCCGAAAGAACCAATCTTCCAAAAGCTGTTGACTGTGAAGAGAGCGAAGTCGAGGGTGGGGTTGTCCGCCAGAAGCGTGCGCCCGCTCACCTTGACCGGCACTCCGACGGCGCCTCCGCAAGTGAGGCGTTGATAGTCGAACCAGGCCTCTGCAGCTTGGACGTCGGCCTGCGTGGTGATGCAGTGTTCGTTGGTGACCATGTAGTCGGCACTGTCGGGACCGACACGCCAGGCAGTGCACAGGCTGGAGCCGTTGTTCAGCAGGAGCCTGGCGACCGACCTCGACCTCGCGAGCTCCGTGGGATGGGAGGAGGAATAGCAGGCCACATCTTTCTCGTCGTTGGCGCCACAGATCGAGGTCACTCTTTTCGCGATCTCGGCGGGTGGATAGCCGCGCGTGAGCTTGTCGATCACGACCAACGACGGCTCTACAGCCTTCCCGCGCGCGTTCAGAGTCACGATGGCCGTGTCGCCGGTGATGGAGAGAGCCCAGAAACCCTGGCCACCATCCGTCGTGAAGTCCGAGCCCGGATAGGTGTGGACTTCCCGGCCGGCCGGATCGGCCACGCTCACCGTATCCCCTGGACGCAGGCTCAAATCCGAGAAGTGCACCTTGATGAACGCCGCTCCTGGATATTGGAGCATCCGCCGGCTCTTTCCGAGACCAGACTGGATCGAGAGCCTCGCCTCCTGAATCTCGCCGATCCTGAGCGGAGCCGCCACCTCCGAGTCGTCTGTCGTGGTTTGGGAGAGAGCTTGTCCGTGGAGTTGAACCACTCCCATGATCGTGAGCACCATAAAGATCCAACTTGAAACGAATCGCCGTTTTCTCATCGCGAGCTCCTTTCGGAAACCGAGTTAGTTTCCGTGAGCTGCGGAATGGCAATCGCCATACCAACGGCCGGACATTGTAGAGGGGGAGCATTTAACTACTGGAAGCACGGGACTTAAACACGGCTTGCCCCCTGAGGATCGGCGGTAGGGGAAGGGTTGGGGAAGCTCGAGCTTCGGGTGCACCCGCCATGATTATGGCAAGAGCACCCGAACCATCCGCCCCCGGAGCTTCACATTGCCGCAGCGGTCTCGCCGCGACTACTGCGTCTTGCTGAGGAAGACGGACCAGGTGTTGGTCGAGGTCTCGACCAACCGGAACACGTCGAGATCGCCGTCGATGTCGATGTCGAGCAACTGGTACTGGTTGCCGTAGATCGCCGACGGCGGCCAGCCGATGCCGGAGGCGCTGCCGGCGCCCGGCCAGGTCGTGAACACGCCCCCCACGCCCGGCTCATAGTGGATGCGCATGCCGCTGCCGGCAGCATTGCACCAGATCGTCAGGCGCCAGTTGGCGTTGCCGAAAAAGGGGAACACGATGAAGCGGGCGTTGCCGTAGCCAGTGGACCCGGCCGGGCAGGACGCGGTGGCGATGTTGATCGGCGCATCGTACTGGTCCGCATGGCTGATCCCGGCGTTCAAGCCGAGGGCGAGTATAAATACAATTCCGACAAGAACCCTGGTCATTCTCATGGGCGTTCTCCTTGAGGCGTGAAGCCTGTTCGTCTGAGCAGCAATACGAGTGAAAGTCTTTCCTGATCGTCTTCTCCTTCTGAGAAAGGCGCCGGAATGCTGCTCTTACCCTTATTGGTACAGGACGCTCGACGAACGGGACAACTCTCGCGCAAATTAACGAATGATAGAGGTGGCCCAACGGGAAAGAAAGCAAGAGACGCGGTACCACCACGCGGCGTGGGCCGCGCCGCGAGAGAGACAGATCTTTCCTCAGAATCACGGATTCAGCCAGTGGCCGCGCTTACCCCAGTAGATGCAGCAGCGGGCTGCGGCGAAGACGATGTGCGCCAGAAACGCCGGGCGGTTCTGTTCATGGGGCGGGGTTTGCCTCATCGCGGACCCATTCACAGTCGTGGGCCGCGGCCCAGGCATTTGCCCGCTCCATCAGAGTCTGGCCGTAGGAGACCAGATCTTCGGGCAGCTTCCGTTAATACGCGCTATCCAAGAGCTCGGTGCCGATGATCTCTTGACAGTCTTGCAGGAAGGCGCCGCGAAACGACGTCCGCTCCAAGCCCATCGTTTCTCTCCCCTCGCAGAAGGGTCAATCGGCTTCACCCTTCCGAGACTTCGAGTACAGAGCCTCCCGGTGCGCCGTTCCTTCGCGGACGACATAGAGATGTCCGGCCGCGGCGAGGCGGCGGAGGTTGACGGAGACGGCGCGGCTGTCGACGAGGGTGCGCAGCTTCGGGCCGTAGAGACGGTTGACCTCCTGGGCGATCTGCGACGGGCCGAAGGTCTCCTCGGGTCGCTGGCTATCTATGATGCGAGTCACCAGGTGTCCGACCGGGCGCCGCTTCCAGGCCGGAACGTCCAGGGAGGGAGCGGGGGGCGCTGTGGCGGCAAGGTGGCGCTCCACGAGCTCTCCGGCCGCGGCGGCTGCGGTCTCGAAGGCCTGGAACCGCTCCAGGGCCGTCTGGAGCTCGGTGGCGTGGAGCTCCTTCTGCTCGCGGTGGAACGCTTCCTTGCCCGCATGGAACTCCTCCTGCTCGCGATGAAACGCGATCTGGCTCTGCAGCTCGGTCAACATCTGCGGTATGGACAGGCTGGCGCGCATAGAATCGCTCTCCATAGTCTTCCGCAGCCTGGGCGCTCGAACCCCTGCCGCGATGTCCGGATCTTTGCCTCCAACGGATCGAACTTCGCGACAATACCGTGTTCAGCCTCCTCTTGTCGAGGTCCAGCCACAGAATCAAGCATACATCGCGGCATCTCCCCGAAGAGCAGAGGAATTTCGCGGCACAATGCGGCAACGATGCCACTAAAGCGGCAATGCAAGAATAGCTGCCGCTAAGCAAGGATACAACGCGGCATCTATTGGGATTACGCGTCGTTTTGAGCATGTTTGCCGCTATGCATCCATAGATTGCGGCAGCGTCGCGCACTTTGCGATCTTCTCTTGATCGGCGCCGCGAACTTTGAGTAGACGCCGCAATGGAGAGATCTTGCCGAGATTATTAAGCTGCGTTGCCGCATTGTCTTCGTCTTTTGCGGCAACTATCCGTATGCTGCGGCATCGTAGCCATAGGTGCCGCGTTGTATCCATGCTATGCGGCATCGTTGTGTCTGCGCCCTCTCCTCAGCTCTGGATTCTCCGCTCTCCGGACTCTACTATCCCGCCAGGGTCAAACACAGGAGATAAGACATGAATGGAAAGCGGATCTTATGGACAGCGATTTGCGGACTGCTGGCGCTCGCGGGCCCGACGGCGGCTCAGGGGCTGGGAGATGACAGAGGCATCGATCACGTCGCTGCGCTCGTACGTCTCGAAAACTTCGACGCCGCGACGAGCGTCTTCACCGGTCAGCTCGGGTTCTCGGTGACGCCGGCCCTGCTATCCCCCCTGGGGGCCAAGAACCGCCTGATCTGGTTCGATGACCTCTCGTATCTGGAGGTCTTGGCGTTCACGGAGCGGAATGACTTCACGGCTCCGTTCCTGGACTTCCTGGAGCACCACGAAGGGGGCAAGTTCTACGGCAGCGAGGTGGTCGACGTCGATCAGGCGATCGCGTTTCTGACCGGGGCCGGCTATCCCAACGTCGGTCCAATCCCCGCGCCTCCCCTCACCATCGAATCCACCGGCGACGTGGTCGGGCTCTCCCCGCTCTGGCGCTCGATCATCCTCACCTCGCGGGTGGCCCCCGACAACTCGAACTTCTTCCTGGATTACGACGAGGCCGAGGTGAACCAGATGTTCGTGGATTTTCCGTCGCTGGCGCCCCGGCCGCATCCCAATACGGCGCAGAAGATCGATACCCTCTGGCTGGTGGTGTCGGATCTGGACGCCGCCATCGATTTCTACGAGGGCCTGGGCCTCGAGGTGCGCTTCAAGAACAAGAAGATCCACTACCTGGGCGGCCGTGGCGCCGAGGTTCGGTATCACAACAGCACGTTGGCTCTGCTGCAGCCGGATGGTCCCGGTCTGGTCGCGGACTTCGTGGCGGAGCGCGGGGAGGGGATCCTGGGAGCGAGCATCAAGGTCGGGAATCTCGCGACCGCTCTCTCCCTCGTCAACCACAACACCGGCCTCAATCTGCACACCTTCAAGGACAAGGGACGGGATCGCTTCCTGATTCCGGCTTCCCTGACTCACGAGTTTCTGATCGAGATGGTGGAGTAGCCTATACTCACGGATGCGCTGTGCCTGGACTCAATTTCCTCAGGAGGTATCTCATGAGACAGCTCTGGATGTGTGCGCTCTGTCTGATCGCCGTCACCGCCTTGGCCCTGCCGCTCCATGCCCAGTCGCCGGCCCCTTCCCCGCCCATGACGCCGAGCCCGGCACCGGCTACTGACGCGGACTTCCTGGCGGAGTTGCAGACCCCTCAAGCGCCTCCGGCCGATCTGCCGTGGCTTTGGACGACCTCCTGCACTCTCCTCCAGTGCCGGGCGATCTGCGAGTGCGGCGGAGGGTGCGTTTCGGTCTGCGTCAACGCGAGCCTGTGCCAGTGCACCTGCAAATCGACGCACGTGCCGCCGCTGCCTTGTCAGGTCTGAGTAGCCCTTGCTAGCCCGGGCATTCAGGCCCGGGCTCAGGATCTGACGGCGGTGCCGAGAGCTTGCGGAGGCTCTCCTCGTATCGCTCCAGGACGCCGGGGGGCGGCGCGGAGGCCACATCGGGCAGGTGGCGGACGGCCCAGTCAATCAGGGCGCGCAGCACGGGGAAGAGGTCCCGGCCCTTGGCCGTGAGCTGGTACTCGTAGCGCGCCGGCCGGAGCTGGTAGGGGACCTTCTCCACCACGCCGCCCTCCTCCAGGCGGCGCAGCCGGTCGCTCAGGAGGTTGGTCGGAATGCCCTCCGGCGAGGTCAGGAACTCGCCGAAGCGCCGCTTGCCCACGAAGAGCAGATCGCGGATTACCAGCAGGGTCCACCGGTCTCCCAGCAGGTCCAGAGCGTTGGCGATCGGGCAGGCCGAGCGCGGGAGGGAGGCGGGCGATGCCATGGGAGAAGGATACCATCCGGAGGCTTGCAAATTAAAAGTGTCTCGGCTAGAGTCGACTCACTTGCAGAGTGCAAGCCACGTTCTCACGGAGGAGAACCCCATGTCGAACCCGCAGGCTCTCGCCAACGAATTGAAACGGGAGGCCGTCTCCACCCGTCGTCTCCTGGAGCGCATCCCGGCCGACCGGTTGGACTGGCAGCCTCACCCGAAGTCGATGACCCTGGGCCAGCTCGCCTTCCACCTGGCCAGCATCCCGGGCAATATTTCCCGGCTGGCCAGTCTCGACGGCTTCGACGCCTCGAAGGCGAATTTCACTCCCGCCAACCCGCCGAGCGCCGAGGCCATCCTGCCGGCTATGGAGAGCTCGCTGGACGAGGCGCTGTCTTTCCTCGATGGCCTCGACGAGGAGGCTTCGGCGGCTCCCTGGCGTCTTTCCGCCGGCGAACGGGAGGTGTTCACCCTGCCGCGGCTGGAGGTCGTGCGCACCCTCATGCTCAACCACTGGTATCACCACCGGGGCCAGCTCGGCGTCTACCTGCGCCTGCTCGACGTTCCGGTGCCGGTGGTCTATGGCCGGAGCGCCGACGAGAATCCGTTCGCGACCGCCTGACCTACAGCATCTCCAGGTTCGCGAACTTCGCCACCAGCTTCCGCTTGCCGGACTTCTCGAAGAAGACGGTGAGGCGGGCCTCGTCCCCCTCGCCGTCGAGATCCAGCACCACGCCGGGTCCCAGGGTGGGGTGGCGGACGCGGCTGCCGCGGCGGATGGCGCGGCGGGGGGCGGTGTGCTCGAGGTCGGGGACGACCTGGCGGCCGGTCGAGGGCGGAGCTGGACGGTTGAAGCCGGAGGGCGCCGACGGGACGGACGGGAGAGGACGGGCCGGGGGCGCCGCCGGAGCCGGGGAGGACGCGGGGCGGCCCTGGTTGAAGAAGGAGTAGACAGTCTGAGTGCGGGGATCGGGACGCTCGTAGAGGAAGAGGTCGGGGCTCGCGGAGACGTCCAGGAGCTGGGCCGGCAGCTCAGCGAGGAAGGGGGACTCCATCTGGTCCTGATATCGGCCGGCGATGCGGCGGCGGCGGCAGGAGGTGAGGAAGAGCCGCTCCCGGGAGCGGGTCATGCCCACGTAGAGGAGGCGCCGCTCCTCCTCGACGTCCTCCTGCGCGCCCTGGGAGTTGAAGTGCGGGCAGCAGGCCGTTCTCCAGACCCGCCACCACCACGGCCCGGAACTCCAGTCCCTTGGCGCTGTGGAGCGTCATCAGGGAGACCCCCTTCTCGGACTGGAGCGAGTCCAGGTCCGTCACCAGCGCCACGTGGTCGAGGAAGGACGTCAGAGATCCTGGTCGCTGTTGTTGTAGCTGTTCGCCTCGGTGAACTCCTGGGCCGCGGAGAGGAACTCCTGGATGTTTTCCAGGCGCGCCATGTCCTCGGGATCGTCCTCGTTGTAGAGGTCGGTGTAGGCCGTGGCCTCCAGCAGACGGTCGAGCAGGGCCGGCAGCGGCAGCTCGGAGGCGGTGTGCTGGAGGCCCACGATCAGGTCGCGGAACTTGCGCAGGGCCGAGGCGCTCCTGGCCGGGAGCGTGCCCAGGTCGTCCAGGTAGAGGACGTCCCAGAGCGGCTGGCCGAGATGGACGGCGCGGTCGCGCAGCAGCTCCAGGGTGGATTTGCCGATCCCCCGCGGAGGCTGGTTGACGATCCGCATGAGCGAGAAATTGTCCCGCGGATTGCGCAGCACCCGCAGGTAGGCCACGAGGTCCTTGATCTCGGCGCGGTCGTAGAACCGCACGCCGCCCACCAGCGAATAGGGGATCTCCTTGGCGAGCAGCTCGTCTTCGATGGCCCGGGTCTGGGCGTTGGTGCGCACCAGCACGGCCATCTCCGAGAGCTTGTAGTTGCTCCGCAGCCGCTGCAGGGTGCGGACGATCCACGTGGCTTCGTCCCCCTCGTCGCTCGCCTTGTAGAGCTCGGTCTTGGGGCCGGCGCCGCTGTCCGTCCACAGGCGCTTGCCCCGGCGGTTGACGTTGTGGGCGATGAGGGCGCCCGGAGACGTCGAGGATGGTCTGGGTCGAGCGGTAGTTGCGCTCCAGCTTGCGCACCTCGGCGTTGGGGAAGGTCTTCTCGAACTCCAGGATGTTGTGGAGGTCGGCGCCGCGCCAGCGGTAGATCCCCTGGTCCTCGTCGCCCACGGCCGTCAGGTTGCCGTCCGGCCCCGCCAGCTCCTGGATGAGCCGGAGCTGGGCGTGGTTGGTGTCCTGGTACTCGTCGACCAGCAGGAAGCGGGTGCGCCAGCGGATGCGCTCGCGCAGCTCGGCGTCGGTGGAGAGGAGCTTGACCGAGAGGCCGATCAAGTCATCGAAGTCCACGCCCGAGGCCTGGCCGAGGAGCCCCTGGTAGCGGCGGTAGAGGGCGGCGATCTTCTTCTCGAAGAAGTTCTGGGCCCGCGACTCGTAGCCGGCGGCGTCGATGAGCCGGTTCTTGGCGGAGCTGATCTGGCCCAGCACCGAGCGGGGGGAGAAGGCGGTCTCGGAGAGCCCCTCGGCGCCGAGCGCCTCCTTGATCAGCCCGAGCTGATCCGTGGCGTCGAGGATGTGGAAGTCGCGCCGCAGCCCCACCCGTTCGCCGTAGCGGCGCAGCAGCAGGAGGCCGTAGCGGTGGAACGTCCCCACCGAGGTGGGGAGGGGATGGATGCCGAGCAGGTCCTCCACCCGCTCGCGCATCTCGCCCGCGGCCTTGTTGGTGAAGGTCATGGCGGCGATGAGGCCGGGATCGACCCCCATCTCCTCGATCAGCCAGAAGATGCGGTAGGTGATGACCCGGGTCTTGCCCGACCCGGCGCCGGCCAGGACGAGCTGCGGCCCCTCGCCGTGGGTGACGGCGGCGATCTGCTCGGGGTTGAGCTGGCGCTCGAGCTCCAGGGAGACGGCTTTCTTCACGGCGGGAGTTTGTCCGAGGGGGAGTGAGATGGCAAGCCGGCGGGCGGTTCCGGCCGCACGCGCGGACACTGTAAGGTCCCGTAACTGAAGAGAAGACTTGGCTTTAGCGTCCCGCCATGGCATGCTTGCGCGCTACGAACGAGAGCCCGATCCGCCGAACAAGGAAAAACTTCCGGAGATTCGACCCTTGGCCCGACACCCCTGGGAGCTGACAGTCCGAGAGTTCGTAGAGAAGGCCTGGCGGGATTATGGGATCGAGCTGTCCGTCACCCATGTGCTCTTCGTCACGAGCTTGCTGCTGCAAAAGGGCGACCGAATCTACCCACTCCCTCTTCTCGACGAGGATGACGTCATTCCTCTAGACGTGCTGCGGACCCTCTGCGGAGCCTTCGGGTTTCCTCCTCTGGATTTCCATCTGGATCCCGATCCTGACGAGTAGTGAAGATCAGGCGGCGATCCGGGTGTCGATCCGAGGCTCAGGACAGGATTCCAGTCCAGGGGGAAGCTTGAGCTGGACCGTGTCGATCCTCGTCTCAGCCGCTTCGAACATCTTCCAGTATCTTCGCGGTGCTGGAGAGTAACCGTGGAACGGCGTGATGCCGCATTGAAGGCTCGCGGCAATCTGGACCAGCAGAATACGCTTCACCTCATTCGGTACTTCCTCCAGACGTCGAACCGCCGTCGCGAGGTCGTACTCGAGGAAGTGGATGATCCACCAGTCGCCTTCCCTGAAGACGACGGCTCGTAGGGTCGGTTCCATCGTCAGATTCCTCCGTCCAAGCCGACGGGCACGGTGCCATAGCCCTCGGGTAGCTCGATGGACGGGAGATCCTCTGACCAGGGCCCCGCGTGTTCGTACATCCTCCAGTAACGGCGGGGCGCCGGGGAGTAACCGTGGAAGGGCTCGACGCCGAGTTGCTGGCTCGCAATCAAGAGGACAGAGAAGAATTGCTGAATCGCGGCAGGGACATCCTCCAGACGCCTCGCCAAGGTCACGAAGTCATAGTCCAGTCCCTGGATGATCCACCAGTCGCCTTCCTTATAGACGACAGCTCGTATGGTCGGCTCCATCGTCAGATTCCTCCCTACCAGTGGATTGTAGCCCAGTGGCGCGCGCCGATACAGGATGGATTCATTCCGGCTAAAAATTTCTCGCCTAGACCTCTTTCGCTGGCTCAGGTTTCCTTCTTAGAGTATATTCTAGTCCGGCGCTGACTTCCAGAGGCGGCGGGAATGCCGGCGCCCTGGATCAGTTTAGGATAGTGGGATGGACGGGCGACGCTACCCGCGTCCCATCCGTACAAGGAAGTCCCGGCCGTCCCGCTGGACGGCACTCAGAGGAAGAGAAGAAAGGAAGACCAGCCGTGTCCATGAAGCCCGTCGAGATCCATGACGTCCTGTCGCAGAGCGTCATCGGCCAGGAGGAGGCTCTGCGCTACGTCTCCGTGGCCATCTTCAAGCACCTGCAGGGGGAGAAGTACGGCAACCTCCTGCTCATCGGCAACTCGGGGACGGGCAAGACGACCATCATGCGGGGCATCGAGGGGCTCTACAACGCCCACGAGGAGTTCGCGGAGTACCGGGTGGTCCTCATCATGAACGCCAACACCCTGGCGACCGAAGAGGGGGCGGTCGATACCAGCCGCCTCTTCGCCCGTCTGGAGGAGCGCACCCGCCAGGTGCTGGGCGAAGGCGCCACGGCCGAGCAGATCGGCCGCGCCATGGAGCGGGCCACGGTCTGCCTGGACGAGATCGACAAGGTCTCCGGCATGATCGGCGGCAAGCCCTACGTCACCGGCATCAACATCCAGCAGGCCGTGCTCACCCTGATCGAGGGCGAGCGGGTGCCTCTGCGCATCACCGCGCCCAAGGACGGAGTCCTCGAATCCAGCTCGATCTGGATCGACACCGGCAAGATGCTCTTCCTCTGCGCCGGCGCCTTCGAGACCCTCTACGACCAGGTCTTCCAGCGCGTGGTCTCGCCCAAGAGCGGCATCAAGCTGCCCACCACCACGACCTACGTCAACGGCAAGATCACCATCCGCGAGTACTTCACCCTGCGCCATCACTTCCGGCCGGAGGACCTCTTCGAGTACGGCATGCAGCCGCAGTTCCTCTCGCGCTTCGACAACGCCGTGATCCTCGAGGACCTGACCTCCCAGACCCTGGCCCGCATCTTCAAGGAGCCCCGCGAGGGAGTGCTCCAGACGTCGCAGAACTTCTTCCGCAAGTACGACATCGACCTGGAGATCACGGACGAGGCGGTGCAGAAGATCGCCGACGAGGCCGCCAAGAGCAGCCGCATCGGCGCCCGGGCCTTGAAGTCCGTCTACGGCAGGATCATCAAGCCGTTCGAGTTCGATCCCTTCGGCCGCGAGGAGGTACAGCCTCTCAATGGCCCCGGCGGACCTCACCGCCTGATCATCGACGACAAGCTGGTGAACGAGGCGCTGAAGCCGGCGGTCTAGAGAGGAGAAAGAAAGTGATGCAGCAGGCCGCCAGCGAGACCATTGACCGGCTCGTCGCCCGCCATGGCGCGGAGCACGCCGGCCGTATACGTCGTGGGGTCCAGCAGGTGGCCCAGCGCTGGTGGCCGGAGGACGGGGACGCGGCAGCGTTCTCCGCCTTCTGTGAATCGCACTTCCTCACCGATCCCGGCGATCTGGACGCTGCCTTCCAGCGTCTGGTGCGGGTGCTGGAGCAGATGGACGGCCATCTCCACGAGATCCGCCGCGAGCTGACGACGCCCCTGGAGGTCGAGACGGGGCCCATCACCACCACCGACCGTCTGCTCGCTGACGTCGATCTGGCAGCCCACGTGGACGAGGACCTCTTCCGCACCCGCGTGGCCTTCCTGGCCCTGCTCAACTTCCGTGTGCACACCCTGGCGGAGCGCCTCGAACAGGGTCCGTCGTGGGACCGGGAGACCTGGGCACGGTCGCGGCTGATGGATCGCTTCGCCGTGCGGGTGCCGGCCGTGGTGCAGCAGGAGGCCACGCGGACCTTCACGGCCGCGGACCAGTACATTTCCGCCTACAACCTCCGCCTCGACCGGCTGATCACACCGTCGGGCGAGAGGCCGTTCCCCGAGGGGCTGCGTCTCATCTCCCACTGGGGGCTGCGCGACGAGCTCGCCTCCCACTATGCGGATTCAAACCTGGCTGGATTGGCGAAGCAGCGGCTCATCCTGAAGATCATGGAGCGCATCGTGCGCCAGGAGATCCCGGCCGCGGTGATCGACAATCCAGACCTCCTCTGGGATCCGGAGACGAACGAGGTGCGACCGGCGAGCGAGGAGGGGACCACCGGCGGCGATCTCGGGGCGCGGGAGCCCGACACCCGTTATGCCACCCTGCTCAAGGTCTTCCACGCGGTCTCCAAGGTGGATCCCTACAGCCCCAACGAGCCCACCTTCATCGCCCGCCGCTTCGAGCGGGATCGCCAGCTCACCGAGCGGGAGGTCGAGGCGCTCCTCGTCTCCGTGCTCTCGGCGCCCGAGGTGGCGGACCTGGGCCGGCTCATCGCCAGCCGCCTCGGCCGGCCGCTCGATCCATTCGACATCTGGTACTCCGGCTTCAAGTCGCGGGGCGATTTTGGTGAATCGGAGCTCGACGAAGCCGTACGAGCCCGTTACCCCGATCTCGGCGCCTTCGCCGCCGCCCTGCCCGACCTGCTGCAAAAGCTGGGCTTTTCGCCCGAGCGGGCGCAATGGCTCGCCGACCGCATCGTGGTCGATCCGGCGCGGGGAGCCGGCCACGCCGTGCAAGCCCTGCGGCGGGAGGACAAGTCCGCACCTGCGGACGCGGGTCCCCCAGGGCGGCATGGACTACAAGGGGTACAACGTGGCCATGCACGAGCTCGGCCACAACGTCGAGCAGGTCTTCTCGCTCAACGGCATCGACCACTGGCCGCTGGCGGGCGTGCCCAACAACGCTTGCACCGAGGCCTTCGCCTTCGTCTTCCAGCATCGCGACCTGGAGATGCTGGGTCTGGCGCCGCAGAGCGAGGAGGCCTGGCGCAACGAAGCGCTGGCGACACTCTGGAACACCTACGAGATCGCCGGCGTCTCGCTCGTGGACATGGGGGTATGGAACTGGCTCTACCAGCATCCCGACGCCACCCCGGCCGCGCTGCGGGAGGCGACCCTGGAGATCGCCCGCGAGGTCTGGAACCGCTTCTTCGCCCCGGTCTTCGGAGTCCGCGACTCGGAGATCCTGGCCATCTACTCCCACATGATCGTCTACGGCCTCTACATCCCGGACTACGCCGTCGGCCACCTCATCGCCTTCCAGATCGCCCGCGAGCTGCGAGGGAAGGACTTCGGCGCCGAGATCGAGCGCATCGCCCGCCAGGGCCGGATCACGCCGGACGCCTGGATGCGCGGCGCCGTAGGCGGCCCCATCTCCGCCCGGGCGCTCCTGGACGAAGCCGGGGAGGCGATCGCCGCGGCAACCAGGAAGGACGCGGTTTCGGCGCTTCCGTGAGCCTCCGCCCGGGAATGAATGCCCGGGCTAAGAACAGCGCCGGATGAATCCGGCTTTAAAGTCCCCCTTCAGGGGGCGCTGTTCCTAGCCCGGCGATTCATCGCCGGGCGGGAGGGCTCCTGCATAATGTTTCTGCTACATAGTTCCAATGGAGCTATCTCTTCTCGATCGCGACGAGGAGGCCGCACGCCTGGCGCGGCTGCTGGAGAGCCGGGAGGGCTCCCTGGCCGTGCTGTATGGCCGACGGCGCTGCGGCAAGTCACGGCTCCTGCATGAAGTCCTGCCGCCGGAGCGGTCCATCTACTACGTGGGCGACGAGCGGGAGGGCGCCCTTCAGCGAGCGAGCCTGTCGACGGAGATCGCCCGCCTCCTCCCCGGGTTCGACCAGGTGACCTATCCGGACTGGGGCGCGCTCTTCGCCCGCTTCTGGAACGAAGCCAGCTCCGGGACGGCACTGATCCTCGACGAGTTTCCGGCCCTGGCCGCCGAGGCCCGCGAGCTGCCGAGTCTTCTGCAGAAGCACGTCAATCGCTTCCCAGAGCGGGGCCTCCACCTCCTCCTCGCAGGCTCCTCGCAGCGGATGATGCAGGGCTTGGTGCTGGATCGCACAGCGCCGCTCTTCGGCCGTGCGAGAGAGATCCTCAAGATCGCCCCCCTCCGGGCCGGCTGGATTCAACGCGCCCTCCAGCTTGACGATCCCGCCCAGGCCGTCGAAGCCTACGCCGTCTGGGGAGGCGTTCCCCGCTACTGGGAGCTGGCCAGCGACCATCCGGACCTCGCAACGGCCGTCCGGTCCCTGGTCCTGAGTCCGCTCGGCGTCCTCTACGAAGAGCCCTCCCGCCTACTCCTGGACGACTTCCGAGACACGGCCCAGGCCACCTCAATCCTCGGATTGATCGGCCAGGGCTGCCACCGAATCTCCGAGATCGCAGCCCGCATGACCAAGCCGGTCACCTCCCTGTCGCGGCCGTTGGAACGCCTGATCGAGATGGATCTCGTGGTGCGGGAAACCCCCTTCGGCACCTCGGCGCGGACCAGCAAGCGAACCCTCTATCGGATTGCGGATCCTTTCCTACGCTACTGGTTCCGCTTCGTCCAACCCGACCGTTCACGGCTGGAAGCCCGCCAGCTCGCCGCCGTGGAGAAGGACGTGGCTGCCCGCTTCCCCCACCACTCCGGCGAGATCTGGGAAGAGCTCGCACGAGCAAGCGTGCCGAGGCTAGACCTCTTCGGTAAGACCTGGGGCCCAGCCGGCCGCTGGTGGGGACCCGGACTGGATCACCAGCCGCTGGAGATCGACCTCGTGGCTGAGAGCACAGCAGGAGATGCCCTCCTCATCGGCGAAGTCAAGTGGGCCTCACCGGACGATCCGGCCCGTTTGCTCCAGGAGCTGGAACGCAAGGTGGCAAGACTTCCCTTCGCCGCGGGACGAGAGGTCTTCCTGGCGCTCTGGCTCAAGGCGCCGGTCCGGGGGGCTGTGGGTCGGCAGGTGATAACTCCGCAGGAGGTGCTCGTTGGGCTGTGTTGAAGCGCCTGGAATTTCACGAACGTGAAGTCGCCTAAGAGCCATGGAGTCTTGGCTTAGAGGAGGATACCAAAGTGGCGCAGCACCAGTAGCACCTGTGGTCCTCCGCCTCTAAGTGATGATCGGTCAATAACTTCACGAAGTGCCTGGCTTCAGGACACGGACCAGCAAGCGCACCCTCTACCGGATTGCGGCCCCCTTCTCCCCCGTACCATAAAATAATCACTAACGTGCGGATGGACGACCCCAACCACTCTAGGCGAGCGCCCTCCAAGATAAATAAATAGAGCATGCGGCGGCAAATTTAGGCTGGCGCTCTCATCATTTGTCGAAGGAAACTCAGTTCCGTTTGGTTAGCCCAGTCGCGCTAAGACCCTCTTGGCTCGGTCAATCTCGCTGCGCTTAGTCTTGGGCTCACCTTCCAGACGAAGCACGGCCTCAGCCGTTCTTCTGGCCTCCTCCGGTTCGCCTAAGCTAAAGGCTACATCAGATAGCTCGCAGAGGGGAGTGCTTGGCGATGATCTTTTGCTCTCTCCTGAGAGCCGAACCGCCTCTCGAAGGACATCAGCAGCGCTCTTCAACTCACCCAGTTTGGAATAAACCCGACCAAGAGTTGTGAGCGTCTGGACCACAGCTCCAGGTTCTCTCTGCTGCCGTGCAATCTCGACAGCTCTCTGCACAAGTTCCAATGCCCGAGGCATATTTGCATTTCTTCCATGCAAATAGGAATTGCCGACGAGATGAAAAGAAACCTGCGCTGGAAAATCTGAATGCCCTTGTCCCTCATCAGCCTTCACAACAGCCTCTAACAACCTTAACCCCCGCTCTTTGTCGCCATTCGTGTACGCGTTGAATCCCTCAAAAAACCAGAAAAATCGATCAAATCGTTCGCCCGTGAAATGTCTAGTTCTTTGGCTAGAACTCAAATTGTGAATTCGGCATTGCAAGCTTACACTGTGCCTGTCGTAGCCGTTTTCGTATAGCTTACAGTATCTCTCGATGCCGGCCATAGGATTTTGGGGAGTGGTGTGATATGCCTTCGAGATCTCAGAAATTTCCTTTGTCCTCTTTTCAGCCAGATAATATCCCACTTCCCTTTCCATGAGCAGATGACAATCTTTATAGAGGTGCCGGTCCTGTTCGTACAGTATATTCTCGATCGCCTCTCTAATTGGAGTATCGTAACTTACGATGTGCTCAGTTAGTAGGTCTGGGGTCATCCATTCGGTCAGCGCACGTCGTAGAACACCGCGGATCCTTTCGCCGGCCCCTAGCACTGATTTCAATAATATCATCCCTAAGCTATCAGTTAGCCATAAGGCGACCGACATTGCCAGCATTGCGCGGTTCAATTCGGGATCGTGCCAGCGTTCGCGAAGAAGAAATTCCGCATAGTCCCGAACAGTTGTTATTTTTTTGTCGCTTGGGTAAGATCGAGCGATCTCCTTTAGCCTGTCTTCCCAATCCGATCGCACTTGAACCTCAACCCCGTGGCTCCAAATTGACATCTCCATCAAAGTTCCTCCCCTGAAAGAACTTGGTAGATGCCGCTAAGAAAATTGAGAAAATATTGCGGCGGCTTCGATACCGCCATTTCAAGCAAAGGTTGGACGTGGTCACGAACCGAAGGAGGTAATGGAAACCCATATCGGAGAAATGTTGCTATGCTATCCCTACTAAAAGAGGTGAACCTAAGAACGCTCTCTTCGAAAGAGTCGACGTCTCTGCGCTTAAAAAGCTCGCTCGCATTCTCTCTAAGATCTCGATCCGAGTTGAACTCCATTACTATTCCAAGTCGAGCCTCACGCCTCCTTTGCTCTCTCAAGAGGGGCACAACGAATTCGGGGATCAACAGCCCCCACATCTCAGGCCGCCCCAAGATCCTTAACGCACAGGGTTGCCTCAGGTAACTCGCAGAGTTACGTGCAATCTCACGGAGAATTTGAGTCGGTGATTTGCGGGCGCCAATAGGGGCACCAAAGATCTCCGCCAATCGTCGGCTAAGCATTTCAGGCGTTGAGTACGCATTTGCATCAATTGTGATTAGCTCTACATCTCTCATGAGGCACTCAAAGCGCAGCCAATGCTCTGCAAATTGATGACGATCGGTTGTATCATCTCCGACCAAAGCCATACATCCGCGCGGAACACCCTGCGCGATATTGTCGATGTATCGTGCCAGAGCAGAGCGCTCACGGATTCTATCGAAGCCGCACTGAATAGGAAGCTGTGGCATTGCTGATACTGTGTTATCAAGAAGGTCATAAAGAATTTTTATATGTTCGTTTCTGGGATTGCCTCGGTACGTTCTAATTGAGATGGCGCTTCCAGCCAACTCAACCAATTCGGCTTCCTCAGACTCATCTACAAAGGCCCAAATCTTTGTGGGCCACCCTGGATACATGACTCTCTCAGCCCAGCCAGTATCCTGCGCATTGCGGGATCGCGAAAGCCAACACCCAGGAAAAGCATATCATTTGTTTTCAAGAAGGATTCCAGAAGATCGCCAAATCTTACCGAGGAATAGAAAGACTCAAACTCCTCTTCTGTCAAGATGATTGAACCCTGACGTGCGCAACCATGGATCTTCCAAATATTGATATTCGGAGATTCTGGCAGTTCTGATGGAAAGCCGATTGTAGTATTGACTTTCTTTGTTGGAAAAATTTGCTCGGCAGCCATCTCAAGAAGGATGTCAAAATTAGTGGTAACAATAAGCTTCCATGGCACTCTGATAAGCAGATCATGAAGAAGCGAGTAAAATTCACTTGCGGGAAGTGCTCTAAAGGAATGAAAAGCTTCCTTATGGCCTCTATGTGAATCTTGGGATGACAAGCCACAATCCTGCTGGCTAATTTCAATAAGTCAGGTTCGTGAGCCGTGGACAGCTCCTCTATAACAGATTCGATACGCAGCTTGACGTCATCGGTAGCGGCGGCTCTTCTTCCGTAATTTGCAATGTAAACTAAAAGTTCGCGCCAAGAAGGACACTCCTCTCCTGTCTCTGAAATTGGGGCATTTCTCGAGATCCCAGACCCCACAAATACACCGAGCCTCCCTCGAGCAAGCAAACTAGACATATCGTTTATTCCGGTTTCGGAGAAGTTCATTCTATCTTGAGCCTCGACTGGAATACAGCAACAGCGCGTTAGTACTAAGTTTTTCAAATTCAAGACGCTGAATTTGCCTTCGCCCATGGTATTGATATTCAAGAGGCGTGTCGGCAAAGAGTCCTGCCTTCTGTCCTAACTCCAAGGGAAGGAAAGTTTTCCGATTCCAGAAGGGCGCCACAAACATTTCCGTCATGTGGTCTGCGTAGTTCCTCTGGTCGGTCATCAATCTGACGGAACAGGAGGACCGAAGGGCCCTATAAGCAAGGCGGACAAAATCGTAAGTAATTAACCTTTGGGGAAGCGTCGTGTCTCCTAGGCTACGTTGATCAGGAGTAGGAAAATAAATGTGGATCGCGCTAAGGAAGTCAGCACAAATAAACTCTTGAATGAACCTGTGCGCCTCCATGTTAACAATACAAACGTTGGATACTCCCGTACGCATAGCTCGATTAAAGGCGCGCGCACATTTGGCGGGCCTTATTTCAACGCCCAGGTATTTCTTGTGGGGGTATCGAGCTGCAATTTTACAGAGAAACTCCCCCCAGCTACTCCCAATATCTAACTCGACAGTGCTAGCGGAGCCATCGACCCACTGGGCTAGTGCACCAGCCCTAAGGTCGGGTTCCCGCAGAAGCAAAGGTGGGGGGCTAATTGGCCTTTCCGTCGGAAGACGCAATCCGCGCTTATCCAGGAACTCTAGGAGTTCGAGCCTGGACTGTGGAGATAGAGCAGGGAGCCTGCCGCTGCGGCTATTCATCGAAGTCTAGGTATTCGATTCTGGCATCCATTGGTAGATAGTAACAGGAAACGGGGCCTGCTGGGAATCTGGGGTAGGTAGAGAGGATAGGTGCCACGTTCTTAGCTGACCCCGCTTAAGGTGTGCGGCCCCTGGACGGCGACCTGCGCCCAATCGGGAGCCGCGGAGGGGCTCTCAAGGCCCCGCGTTGAGCTTCTCTGCAAATAGGCGCCAGGCACTCAGTGAAGTTGATCAAGGCCCTGTTCGCCCGCCCTACGGCCTCTTCCTGCGCGAGTTGGCTCGCCAGGCTACGCCTCGCCGTGAAGCCCCGGCGCAACCCTTCGGGCCTCGCCGGCTGCCGGCGAGGCCCGAGGCGGGGGCTTACCTCACGTTGCAGCAGTAGTACTGGGTGCTGCCGTTCTCATCGCCGCTGTGCTTGCGTCCGACCATCTGCTTGCTAGAGGTACAGGTGTAGGTGATCCCCGAAGATTCCTTGACGTTCGTGCTCCAGGCGCAGGTGGACCCGTCGACCGTGAGCAGGGCGCCGCTGCGGTCGAGGTTGCAGCAGTAGTACTGGGTGTTGCCGTTCTCGTCCCCGCTGTGCCAGCGGCCGGCCACCACCTTGTTCGCCGGGCAGGTATAGGCGATCCCCGAGGACTCCTTGATGCTGGCGCTCCAGGCGCAGGTGGTCGGCACCACCGTCGCCGCGCCCGCGACTGGACGCACGTTGCAGCAGTAGTATTGGGTGTTGCCGTTCTCGTCCCCGCTGTGCCAGCGGCCGATCACCACCTTGCTCGCCGGGCAGATGTAGGTGATGCCCGAGGACTCTTTGATGTTGGCGCTCCAGGCACAGTTGTAGGGCTCGTACGTCGGCAGCAGCGTCGACTGGACGCACGCGGAGAGAGCGTTCGACCATTCGTACTGGTAACCATACCCGCCGGTGCCGATGAAGGGAGTTGGGCTCCAGGCGCACCTGTCGTCGGCCTCGTCGTTGACTCCGCTGCCGTACCAGCCGTTCCCCGTGGGATCCGTCGCCGCCTCGCGGGTCTCATGGAGGACGAAGTGCTCCTGGTTCTGCACGGCGGACCAGCCGAAAGATTGGCAACTGCTGCAGCTCGGATAGGGCTGGATCGAATATTTGACGACCGAGACGAGGCCGCTGGTGTACCAGAAGTGGTAGGCACAGAATTGAAGATTCGGCCCGCCGCACGACGTGGCTCCGCTGCCGTCGTCCGCGTACGAGGTGCTGGGGAGGACCACCTCGTAGATCGTGTTGGTGTCAAAGGGGTGGCTGGCCAGATAGGCGTTGACCTTGCTCCGCACGAGGGCGTCGGTGACCTGGGTGGGCGGCGTCGAGCTGTCGAACCAGTCGGCGGTTCCCGCCCCCAGGTTGATGAGCTGGATCCCGGAGTACTGTGTGATGACGTAGTACTCGGGGGTCGTGCCCAACTGGTTTCGGTAGCTCTGCAAGGTCTGGGCGTAGTTGAAATCCGGGGACGCGACGTTGCTGAAGCTCGGCCCCCAGAAAATGAAGACCACCTTGGGCGAGGTGAGAACGGCTCCTCCGTGGTAGGTTATGTTCGTCAGGGTGAGGCTGGAGCTGGAGCTGCCGCCGCGCACCGGGATGCGGCCGGCGGTCTGGGCCTTCGCCTGCATGGCCAGCAGGCTGCAGCACAGGGCCAAGGCACACTGGAAAGCTTTTCTCTTCATCTCTCTTTTCTCCAAGGTCATGGTCGTGCCTTCACAGCACGAGAAGACTGCCCGTATGCTGTCTGCTCGAAGATGGCCTGACCGCGTGTCGCAGGTGGACTCTACAGCAAGTATGGACCGGCCGGGCCCTGGAGCTCGGCGCGTATTACGGGAAGGCGGCTCATCCTCCGAGGATTCGAGAACCGTCCGCCAATAAGCATCGTCCCGGAACATGGGCTCTCAGCTGGGATTATGGGATACCGCCCGGAAACGCGGCCCGTATACCGCAAAAACGCCGCATATCCGCGGGGAAAATCATTTTCCCTCCTTCTATGGGGCGTTGTCTCCAGATATGGCTCATATCTGGAGGGAAAGTCGTTTTCCCTCTGGATATACGCCATAGCCAAAGGGAAAATGACTTTCCCTCCGGATATACGCCGTTATCTGGGGATATGAGGCATCTCTCCTGGCGATGCCTCATATCTGTGGGAAGGGAGGGTGGGACCGGGATCTGCGGCGAAGCGCGGTATCACCGGCGCCGGCGCTCGACGAGCGAGCCTTTTGGGCGAGGACGGCGAGATCTCGAAGCACGGCCCAACGCTTTCCCCTCCCCGTGCGTTTATCCAGTTGTGAACGCACCTTTGACCACGAGCGCGATCTTGGACCGAACCCGACCCCAGACCGCCACGGACCGCCTGGCCCGCCTCTTCGACGCTCACCATGAGCGCCTCTTCCGGCTGGCCCGGCGGTTGTCGTCCGATCGGGAGGAGGCCCGGGATCTGGTACAGGAGGCTTTCCTCCGGGCCGCTCGGCAGCCGGGGGCGGTGCCGGAGGGGGAGAAGCCGGAGGAGGCTTGGTTGGTGCGCACTCTGGTCAATCTCTGCCGGGACCGCTTTCGGCGGCTGGGGGTGAGGACGCGGGCGGCTGAGTCGCTGCGGAGAGAGGCGGCCTCCCATCATCCTGAGGAAGCAGAAGTGGCCCGGGCCACGGTGCAGGCCGCTCTGGCCCGCCTCTCCCCCCGGCGCCGCGCCGTGGTGGTGCTTCATGAGCTCGAAGGTGTGGCCGTGCGCGAGGTGGCCCGCCTGTTGGGAGTCTCGGAGGTGACGGTGCGCTGGCATCTGCTGGCCGCCCGTCGCGACCTTGCGAGCCTGCTGCTGAAGGAGGAACGGAGATGAACGAAGAGCTGATCCACGAACAGGTGCGCCAGATCCTGCGGGAGGGAGATCCCGCCGCCCAGGAGGACGGATTGACTCTGGACGAAGTCCATGCCATGCGCCGGACGGTGCTGACCGCGATTCCGGAATCCCGTCGCCGGCTCGGCTGGCTCCCGCTGCTGGCCACAGGGGTTCTCATTCTCGCTCTGGCCATCGCCTTCGGACCCCGGCACCGGCCGCCGGCGGCTCCTCCAGCGGCGCCGCAGGTGGTCGCCGTCACCCCTCCGGCTCCCATACCGCTTTCACCACCCGAGCCGGCAGCGATCCCATTGCCGGAACAGAAACCTCCGCACCGCCGTGCCGTACGGCCGCCTCAGTCTCCGCCCGTACGCCACGAGGAACTGATGACCCTGGCTTCGCTTCCGGAGAGCCGGCCCCCGCGGTGCGGGAGATCCGGTTTTCAACCCCGGGCGGCACCCGCATCATCTGGGAGCTGGCCCCGGGCGAAGCTCGCTAGACACTGACCCGGCCGCTCCGGCGGCCTCGAAGGAGATGAAGATCATGAAGAACCCGTGTGTCCGCCCGATCCTTCTCGCCGCCCTGCTCATGCTGGCGGCCTTTCCCCTGGCGGCCTCGCCCGCCCAGGAGAGCACCCCTCAGCCCACGCCCATCAGCACGAACCGGTTCGAGATCCGCTTCATGGACCTGCATGCGGCCGAGCAGCTCGCCTGGGATCAGTGCCAGAACAAGGACCGCTGCCAGATCTCCGCCTCCGCGTTCGTCGGGAACGATCCCGCTAAGCAGTGGGTGGGCGATACCTTGAAGGGGTTCCTGGACGTGCGGGCCGATACCGCGACCCATGAGCGGATCTCCCGCGCTCTGGCCAAGGCGGACGCCGCTCCGGTCACACAGAGCTTCCAGCTCCTGCTCCTCGCCGCCAGCACCCGGGCGGCCAACGGCGGCCCGGAGGTCCCGGAAGCCGCGCGGAAGGCTCTCGCCGATCTGCGGAGCTTTCTCCCCTACAAGAGCTACCAACTCCTCGACTCGAGCTGGCTGCGCGCCACGCAGGACAAGGTCACCGAAGCGCGAGTCGTGGGCCGGGACGGCGCCGGCTACAACCTGAAGCTGCGGTTCCGCACCACGGCGAGCGAGGAGCTCTTCGTGGATGCCTTCGAGCTGCACGAGGAGCCTGGCATTCCAGGGCCGCCGTCCACGGCAACGAAGGAGAGCCCGGGCCGCGCGCCGCGGGCGGCTCGGGACCTGATCTCCACCTCCTTCTCCCTCAAGAAGGGCGAGACCATCGTGGTCGGCACCTCCAAGATCGACGGCTCGGACGAGGCGCTCGTCGTCCTCTTGACCGCCGTTCCCCAGGGCTGAGCCGGTCACTTCTGGAGGAGGGAAATCCCAGAGGATGCTTCTCGCGACTGCTCCTCGGGCTCCCGCAGATCGTGGCTGCGGAGCCTTACCCCCTCGCCGGCCACTGGGAGGGCGCCGTGGCGCGGCTCGGGTCCGTCCAGGCCATCGAGGTTGACTTCCGCGAGAGGGAGGGGAAGCTCAGCGCCACGGTGGACGTCCCGGAGCGGGGCCTCGTGGGCATGCCGGCCGAGACGGTCGAGTACACCCCGCCCACCCTGCGGCTGAAGTTCCTCTATGGCGATGCCTCCTTGCGGGTGGACGCCGAGACGGAGGAGATGACCGGCGTCATCCCGGCCTGGCAGCCCGTGGTGCGGATCCATCTCAAGCGGGCCGAGATGCCGGCGCCGGATTTCCGGGAGGAGGAGGTTCGGTTTCCAAGCGGCTCCCTGTCGCTCGCCGGCACCCTGGTCCAGCCGCTCGGGCCGGGTCTCCATCCGGCCCTGGTGCTGGTTCAGGGCTCCGCCGTGAACACGCGGACCGAGCCCGGGTATCGCTCCAAAGCCATCTTCTTTGCCCGGCACGGCTTCGCGGCGCTGATCTACGACAAGCGGCCGGGGTACGACGAGACCGCTACCTTCAGCGACCTCGCGGACGATGCAGCCGCGGCCGTGCGGTATCTGAAGGCCCGGAAGGATGATATTGACGGCCGCCATCTCGGGCTGGCGGGCTACAGCCAGGGCGGCTGGCTCGCTCCCTTGGCCGCGAGCCGCGTGGAGGGGGTGGCCTTCCTCGTCCTCCAAGTGGCGCCCGCGGTGAGCGTCGAGGAGCAGGAGATCGAGCGCGTGCGATACGGGATGGCCTCGGACGGGTTCTCCGAGGAGGACGTCGCCCGCGCCGCGGCCTACACCCGGAAGGTCTTCGATGCCGCCTACCGCGGAGCGGACTGGGCCGCGCTCGCCGCCGCCACGGAGAAGGCCAAGGGGACGAAATGGGCCGAGCAGGTTCAGCTCGTCACCTCGCCCGACGACCTGGAGGGATGGCGGCGGCAGCGCTACGATCCAGCCGCCGTCCTGCGGAAGACGATGATCCCCGTCCTCGTCCTCTACGGCGCCGCCGACACCCTGGTGCCCCCGTCCGAGAATGCCGAGCTGATGCGGCACTACCTCGAAGAGGCGGGCAACCGGGACGTCACCGATCCGGATCTTCCCCCGGGCGAGCCACAACCTCGAATGGTTCGGCGACCTGCGCACCGGGACGTGGAGCTGGCCCGAGGGCTACTGGGTGTGGGCCAAGCGGGCTCCCGGCTATGCCGAGACGGTGATGGGCTGGCTGCGGGCGCACCTGGACCCGCAACCCCTCCTCCCATAGGCGCTAATTTAACTTTGCCTGAGAGCGCTCCCACCCAAGACCCTCATCACCCCGGCCCTCTTCTCCCGTCCCCTCCCACCCCCCTCACCGGGAGAAGAGGGAGAAAAGCAAGAAAGGGACATAAGGGACATAAAGGACAGCAGGGACGAAGAGCAAGACCGCCCCAGTCGGGTACCCCTCTCCCGGGGAGGGGGATGGGGTGGTCGGGAGAGGGGCAGGGGTTGAGGGTCTTGGGTGGGGGCTACCGGCAGGAGGCGCCAGCGCAGGTACGCAGCTTGGTCAGCCGGGCGGCGAGCCGCTTACGCACCGTCTTCAGATTCGCCGCGTTGTGACGACTGTTGAGCTCGTACGGATCGGTCTGGAGATCGTACAGCTCCTTCTCCCCGTTGGCCCACTCGGCGTAGAGGTAGCGCGGATCGCGCACGGCGCGGAAGGGGGGCTTGCTCGATCCGGCGCCATAGCCTTCGATGAGGAGCATTCGGTCCTTTCCCTGTGAGGGATCGAGGACCAGGGGGAGGAGCGGCTGGCCGTCCATCACCCGGCGAGGCTTTGCCCCGGTGAGGGCCACGATGGTCGGGGCCAGATCGATATTGGAGACCGGCTGGAGAGCTGTAATCCCGACCGGGAAACCGCCGCCGCGGATGATCAGAGGCACCCGGATCGACTCCTCGTAGGGGAAGTACTTCTGGTCGGGGACGCGGTGCTCGCCGAGGAGGAAGCCGTTGTCGGAGGTGAAGAGGATCACCGTGTGGTCGAGCTGCCCGGTGTCCGCCAGGGCGGTGACCAGGCGCTCCACCATGTCGTCCACGGCGAGGAGGGAGGCGAGGCGGGCGCGGTAGATATCCAGCACCCGTGTGGCTCTCGCTCCCGTGAGGCGGGGCAGCCGGCGGATGTGCCCGGGCTTGTCGGCCACGTCGGCCTCGTCATAGGCCGGCCGGGAGGGAAGAGCGTCGTTGGCGAAAGCGGTCGCATACCGGGGCGCCGGCCGCGGCGGCACCTGATCGCCGTTGATCCGCTCCAGGTGAGGGACGACGGGAGCCACGGTGACGAAGAACGGCTTGCCCTCTCCGGCGCGGGAGCGCAGCAGCGTCTCCGCCTCCGCCGCCAGCACGTCCGTCTGATACTCCGCCGGGGTGTGGCCGTAGCTCACCTCCGCCCCCTCGTCGCTCACCTTGTAGTCGAAGAGCTTGTAGGTGAGGGGATCGATCAGCCCGAACCAGCGCGACCATCCCGGAGGCGGTGCCGGGGAGTCCACGCCATAGTTGTTGAGGTACTTGCCGATGTGGGCCGTGTAGTAGCCGGCGGCCTGGAGCCAGACGGGAAGGGTGTTCGTGTGGTCGAGCCGCGGGTAGCCGCCAGTGGGGGCGCCGTTGGCCAGCACGCCGTGGTTGTGGGCGTACTGCCCGGTGAGGAAGGTCGAGCGCGAGGGGCAGCAGAGGGAGTAGGCGACGAAGCTGTTGGCGAACGTGGTGCCGTGCTCCGCGAGCAGCGCCCGCGTCTTGGGGAGGACCCGCATCTCGTCGATCCGCTGGTCGTCCGTGAGGATCACCAGGACGTTGGGCCGGCTGCTTTCCGCAGCAGAAACGGCGGCCGGGGCCGGCTCCCGGGAGGACGCGAAGAGGGCCGGGACGAACGGGAGGACGGCGAGGGCGAGCCAGCGAAAGCCTTTCATGAATGGCATTGTAGCCTCCGGCTGCTAGACCGGAATCCGGCTTTCCGCTTCCGCCGTAAAGAGATCGGACTCGGCGCCCCGGCGATGGCGGAGGAGAGCGGCGTGGGCGATCATGGCGGCGTTGTCCCCGGAGTAGACGAGGGGGACGAGGCGGAGGTCGACGCCGTTGCGCTCCGCCCAGGCGGGGAGCGAGCGCCGGAGGAGACGGTTGGCGGCCACGCCGCCGGAGACGGCGAGGAGCGCGATGGGCTCGCGCTGGTGCAGGCGGTCGAGACGGTCGAGGATCTGGCCCACGGCGGACGCCCGAAAGCCGGCGAGGAGGTCGAGGACGGCCTGCGGCGGCTCGGAGCCGTCTCCGCCCGAGATCGATCGGTCCCAGCGTCCGCTCCAGCTTTTCGATCTCCAGCAGAGCCTGGCTCTTCAAGCCGGAGTAGGAGAAGTCGAGGCCGTCGCCGAAGCGGGAGACGGGGAGCGGCCGGGCCTCCGGGTTGCCCCGTTCGGCGAGCTCGTCCACCTGCGGTCCCTGGGGATAGGGGAGGCCCAGGCGCTTGCCCACCTTGTCGAACACCTCGCCCATGGCGTCGTCCCGCGTCTCCCCGAGGGTGGAGACGGCGCCGTCCGCCACCTTGAACAGGGAGGTGTGACCGCCCGAGACCACCAGGCCCGTGAAGCGGGCGGGCGGCGGCGCGGGCGGGACGGGGTCGCCCGGCGCGCGCAGGAAGGGCGAGAAGAGGTGACCTTCCAGGTGATGGACGGCGTGGAAGGGGCGTCCGCCCGCGAAGGCGATGGCCTTGCCGAGCGACAGCCCCACGAGGAGGGCTCCCACCAGACCGGGACCGCGGGTGGCGGCCACCACCTCGACGTCCGGGAGGGCGACGCCCGCCCGCTCCAGGGCCTCGCGGCTCACCGCCGGCCAGTTGGAGAGATGCTCGCGGGAGGCGATCTCGGGCACCACGCCGCCATAGGGGCGATGGGCGGCGAGCTGGCTCGAAACCACGGACGACAGCACCCGGCCCTCGCCGTCCACCACGGCGCAGGCGGTGTCGTCGCAGGAGGTCTCGATGCCGAGGACGAGGGGGTGGGCCATGGAGGGAGTGTACCCCGCCCAAGACCCTCATCACCCCGGCCCTCTTCTCCCGTCCCCTCCCAACCCCCCTCACCGGGAGAAGAGGGAGAACAGCCAGAACGCCCCAGCCGGGACCCTCTCCCGGGGAGGGGGATGGGGTGGTCGGGAGAGGGCAGGGTGAGGGTCTTGGGTGGGGGGCGCTGAGCCCCAGAAAGCCGAAACCCTGCCTTTCGGCAGGGTCTCGGGACTTCGCCGAAGCGCGGGCGCGCCTCAGCCGTTGCCCGCCGGCGCGGCCTCGACCGGCTCGGCGTGCTTGATCTCGATCGGCTCGTAGACCGGGATCTCGAAGGCGAGCTGCCCGTGGCAGAACTGCTTCCAGTCGTCGGTCACGTTGTCGAAGATGATGTTCTGGTCCTTGAAGATGCCGTCGGTGACGATGTAGTTCTCCTGGAGGTAGAGGATGGAGTCGTCGTTGAGCTGGCGCTCGACCTCGACTTCCTTGCCGTCGACCTCCTTCTTCTCCTTACGTACGTTGGCGGCGTTCTCCGTCCAGCCCGGATACTCCCGGAACTGCTTCGCCAGGTACGCTTTGCAATACTTTCCCATTTCTGCCATGGGTGAATCCTCCTCACTTCCTTATCGATTCAAGTTCTTCAGCTCTTGTGGCTGCGAGATCAGGGCACCACTGTACAAGTGCACCAAACCCGTCAGGCGTGACACCACTGCTAGACTAGCCCAACTTTGGCCCCACAGTCCCGGGGCCGCGCGACAAAGAGACCGGACTCCATGCCCATCCGCTTCGCCATCAACGGCCTCGGCCGTGTGGGCCGCGCCCTGCTGCGCATCGCCCACGGCCGTGAGGACCTCGAGCTCGCCGCGATCAACGACGTGGTGAGCGCCCCCGTGCTGGCGCGACTGCTGGCCCGCGATACCGTCCACGGGCCGTTCGCCGCCCGGGTGGCCCTGGCCGCCGGAGCCGAAGGAGAGCTGGAGATCGACGGCCGGAGGATCCCCGTCTTCCAGCAGCCGGATCCCGCCGCGGTGGACTGGTCGCGCGAGGGGGTCGAGGTGGTGGTGGAGGCCACCGGCCGGTTCCTCACCCGCGGGCGGGCGGCGGGGCATCTGGGAGGGACGGTGCGCTGGGTGGTGCTGAGCGCCAACTCCGATCCCGCCGATCCCGCGGACTCGACGGTCTCGCTGGGGGTGAACGACGCGGGATTCGATCCGGCAGGCAGCGCGGTGATCAGCAACTCCTCCTGCACCACCAACGCCCTGGCGCTGGTGGCCAAGGTGTTGCAGGACCGTTCGGGGTCCGCCGGGCCCTGATGAGCACGGTGCACAGCTACACGGAAAACCAACGCCTCCTCGATCTGCCGCACCCGGACCCCAGGCGGGCGCGGGCGGCGGCGCTCAACGTCATCCCCACGCCGACCACGGCCACCGGAGCCCTCGGGCTCCTCCTGCCGGAGCTCGCGGGGAAGATCGAGGGGTTCGCCGTGCGGGTGCCCACCCCGGCCGTGGCGATGCTCGACCTGGTGGCGGACCTGGAGCGGGACGTCTCCGTCGAGGAGGTGCGCCAGGCCTTCAGCGAGGCCGCGGAGGGGGGCGGGATGGCGGGCCTGCTGGGGGTGACGGAGGAGGAGCTCGTCTCCTCGGACTTCATCGGCGACCCCCGCTCGGCCGTGGTGGACCTGCCGCTCGTCCAGGTGACGGGCGGACGGTTGGTGCGAGTGGTGGCCTGGTACGACAACGAGTGGGGGTATGCTCACCGCCTTGCGGATCTACTCGCAAGGCTGGCTCGCGAGGCTCGAAGGGAAGGATGATGGCGAACCTGTTGACCCTGGACGATCTCGATCTGGCCCACCTCAAGGGCCGGCGCGTGTTCGTGCGCGTGGACTTCAACGTCCCAATGTCCGAGGCATCCGAGGCGGGCGAGGTGGGGGACGCGACTCGCCTCGAGGAGGCGGTCCCCACCATCCGTGAGCTGACGGCCGCCGGGGGCATCGTCCTCCTCGCCTCCCATCTCGGGCGGCCCAAGGGGAAGCGCGACCCCCGCTACAGCCTGCGGCCGGTGGCGGACAAGCTGGGCGAGATCCTGGGCCAGGCCGTGCGCTTCGCCGAGGACTGCGTGGGCGAGGAGGTGGAGAAGGTGGTGAAGGAGATGGGCTCCGGCGAGGTGGTGCTGCTCGAGAACCTCCGCTTCCATCCCGAGGAGGAAAAGAACGAGCCGTCCTTCGCCGGTCAGCTCGCGGCTCTGGCCCAGGTCTACGTGGACGACGCCTTCGGCGCTGCCCACCGCGCCCACGCCTCGGTGGTGGGGGTACCCGAGCGGCTGAGCGCCAAGGCCGCCGGCCGGCTGCTGGCCCGTGAGGTCGAAGCCTTGAGCCGTCTCCTCGGCGAGCCCGAGCGGCCGTTCACGGCCCTCCTCGGCGGCGCCAAGATCGAGGGGAAGATCGACACTCTGGAGAACCTGCTGCCGCGGCTCGACGTCCTCCTCCTGGGCGGCGGCATGGCCAACACCTTCCTCGCGGCGCAGGGCTACGACCTGGGCGGCTCGCTCTTCGAGCCCGACCGGGTGGACCTGGCGAAGGAGATCCTGGAGCGGGCTAGGGAGCGGGGGATCGAGGTCCTCCTCCCCAAAGACGTGGTGGTGACCGACGATCTGGCCAATCCTCAACGGATCGAGACCGTGCCGGCCGACCGCATCCCCGCGGGCCTGAAGGCCGTGGACGTCGGTCCCGAGACACGGCAGGCCTTCGCGGCGGCCATCGGCCAGGCCCGCACCCTGTTCTGGAACGGCCCCCTGGGAGTCTTCGAGAAGCCGCCCTTCGACGCGGGCACCCGCGCCGTGGCCCAGGCTCTGGCGGACTGCCCCGGCTTCTCGGTGATCGGCGGCGGCGAGACCGTGGCGGCCGCCCACCAGGCCGGGGTGACCGGCCGCATCGGCCACGTCTCCACGGGCGGCGGCGCCTCGCTGGAGCTCCTGGCCGGCAGGACCCTCCCCGGCGTGGCCGTTTTACAGGCAGTACCGGAGAAAGCATGACCCGGCGTCCCCTGGTGGCGGCCAACTGGAAGATGAACCATCTGCGGGCGGACGCCGTGGAGTGCTGCCGCGTCCTCAAGCAGGGGCTGGCACAGCACCCGGCAACAGCCCGGGTGGCGATCTTCCCCTCCTTCCCCCTGATTCCGGTCGTGGCCGCCGAGCTCGCCGGCACGGACGTGGCGGCGGGGGGGCAGGACCTCCACCCCGACGACAAGGGGGCCCACACCGGCGACGTCTCCGGGCCCCAGCTCGCCGACGCCGGCTGTACCTGGGTGCTCTGCGGGCACAGCGAGCGGCGGCAGGACCACGGGGAGGATGACGCCCTGGTGGCCCGCAAGGTGGCGGCGGCCGTGCGCAGCCGCCTCGCCCCCCTCCTCTGCGTGGGCGAGACCCGGGACGAGCGGCTCTCCGGCCGTACCTTCGGCGTGCTGGAGCGGCAGATCCGGTCAGCCGTCGCTGCTGTCTCCGGTCCGTTCGCCGTGGCCTACGAGCCCGTGTGGGCCATCGGCACGGGCGAGACGGCGACGCCGGAGCTGGCCCAGGAGGTCCACGCCTTCCTGCGCCTGCTGCTGGGCGAGCTGGTGGAGGGGGCCGCCGCGGCCCTGCCCATCCTCTACGGCGGCTCGGCCACGCCGGAGACCGCGGCCGGTCTCATCGCCCAGCCGGACGTCGACGGCTTCCTGGTGGGCGGCGCCAGTCTTGACCCACAGAAATTCCTTGCTATCATTCGGCATTCCGGCTGACCCCCTGAAGGGGTCCCGGGATCCGTGCCGTTGGGAGGCCTTGTATCGTGATCTACCTGTTGGAAGCCGTACACATCCTGGTCTGCATCTTCCTGATCCTCGTCGTCCTGTTGCAGCAGGGCAAGGGCGCGGATCTTTCGGTCTTCGGCGGTGGCAGCACCCAGACCGCCTTTGGCGCCCGCGGCGCCACCACGCTGCTCCACAAGCTGACCGTGGCCTCGTTCGTGATCTTCATCTTCACCACGGTGTCGATCGCGCTGGTCAAGGGCCAGCCCGGTACGGTGATGTCGAGCGCCGCCAAGAAGGCGGCGGCGGCCAAGACGGCCCCGGCCGCTCCGGCGAAACCGGCTCCGGCGCCGAGCAGCACCCCGCGCACCCCGCGGTAGTGTAGAGTCCGAGTTGTTCTTTTTAGCCCAAGTGGCGGAATTGGTAGACGCGCACGTTTGAGGGGCGTGTGGAGCAATCCGTGCCGGTTCGAGTCCGGCCTTGGGCACCATCCTTCTTCCTACCTTCTCCTTCCCTCCGTCTTTCCCTCCTTCTTTGCCGCGGTCAACGCTTGATTTTTCTCTGCGTTGGTGCCACGATCCCGTAAATTCTTGGATCGTACGACTCGTTGATGCCCGGTTCCCGGCCGGGAGGCTGCGTTTCGCTAGAAAGGAGTGCGGTGAGTATGGCTGAGCAGGGAAGCGTCAAATGGTTCAACAATGCCAAGGGTTACGGGTTCATCCAGCCCGAGACGGGTGGTGGCGACGTCTTCGTCCATCACACCGCCATCGTCTCCGACGGGTTCAGGACGCTGAACCAGGGAGAGCGAGTGAGCTTCGAGATCGTGGAGGGGCCGAAGGGCCTGCAAGCCCGTAACGTCTCACGCGGAAGCTGACCGGCATGGCCTGGGGCGGCTCGAGCGGATACACTACGCGGCTATGACCGAACCGACCGAAGTCAGCTTCAAGCCGGAGGCGCCCGCTGCGCCGCCCCAGCCCGACAAGTCGCCCGGCAAGCCCGTTCCGCCCGCTGCCGCCCCGGCCCGCGCCCTGCCCTCGCCCGAGGAGATCGGCGACTGGATCCACGGTGCGGACCTGCCCTCCCTCGGCGCTCTGTTCGAAGGGCTGCCGGTGGCCAAATTCGACGCCCTCGTCATGCAGGTGCGCAAGGAGGAGCTGCTCCCCCAGCACTGGCAGGCGATCTCCGACCATACACCGCCGGACGACCTGACCTTCGAGCGGCTGCCGGAGGTGGGGCGGTTGCGGGTGCGCTACAAGAACCAGGAGCTGTCGCGCCGCCGGCTGCAACAGCTCCGCTATGGCTGGCGGGAGCTCGGGGGCCTGCGGCCGGCGATGTGGAACGTCTCCGACCTGTTCGCCGCCATGCGCCGGATCATCGAGAAGAAGCACCCCGTGGACTGGAACGACTTCCTCACCGCCCAGCGGGACGTCTGGCGGGACCTCGCGCTGCCCCATGGCAGAGAGCAGCTCGAGGTCCTGTGGGCCTGTCTCGCGCAGGTGCGCAAGAGCACCAAGAAGTAGGCGAGCGACTTCCGGGGCTACTTGCTGGCGTGGTGGACGACCGTCGCCTTCTTGATGATCACCGGCTGGGAGGGGACGTTTTCGTACATCCCCCGGCGGCCCGTCGGTACCTGGGCGATGGCGTCCACCACGTCCATGCCCTCGATCACCTTGCCGAACGCGCAGTAGCCCCAGCCCGCGACGTTCTTGGCCGTGAAGTCGAGGCTGGCGTTGTTCTTATGGTTGATGAAGAATTGGGCCGTGGCGCTGTCCGGATCGCCCGTGCGCGCCATGGCGATGGTGCCGCGCTCGTTGGAGACGCGGTTGTCGGCTTCGTTCTTGATCGGAGCCTTGGTGGGCTTCTGCGTCATATCGGAGGTGAAGCCGCCGCCCTGGATCATGAAGCCAGACATGACGCGGTGGAAGATGGTGCCGTCGTAGAAGCCCGACTTGACGTACTGGAGGAAGTTCTCCACCGTCTTCGGGGCCTTGTCGGGGTAGAGCTCGAGGACGATGTTCCCCTTGCTGGTCTCCAGCAGGACCTGGGGGTGGGCGGGTGGTTGGGAGGCCTTCTCCTGGGTTGCCCCGGAGGCGGACCCCACGATAGCGAGCAGACAGGCAAGGCAGATGAGGCTCACGTTCATTCCGGTTTTCTCCTTCCGGTTCAATCCAGGCGGGGATGGTAGCACGGAGCGGCAGGGATGACCGGACATCGGCAGGCGATGGTGGGCCTCGTCCTCGCCGGCGGCGAGTCGCGCCGCCTGGGGAGCGACAAGGCGCGCTGGGGCGGGGCGGCTCTGCCGGCCCGGGCCGCCGGGACCCTGGCCGCCGTCTGCGCCGAGGTGGCGGTGGCGGACCGCGGACGTGGATTGGTTCCCGGCCGGCCCTCGCTCGCAGACGGACCAGGGCGGGGACCTGCTGCCGGCATCCTGGGTGGAGCTGCAGCCTACCCCGGCCGGCCGCTGCTGGTGCTGGCCTGCGACCTCCCCCGAGTGCCGGCCGCCCTCCTCGCGGAGCTGGCCCGCTTCGCGGAGGCCGGCTGGGTCTTGCCGCGGTGGGCTGGCGGTTGCGAGCCCCTCTGCGCCTTCTACGGGCCGGCGGCCCTGGCCCGTCTGGCGGCCCGGGTGGAGAGCGGGCGCTTCTCCCTCCACGATCTGGAAGCTGAAGGAGGGCTCGCCGTCCGCCATCTCGAGGGGGAGGACCTGCGGCGTTTCGGCGATCCGGCGGAGATCTTCTTCAACCTCAATACCCCTGGGGATCTGGAGAGGTGGCGCCGGGGCTTTTAGCCCTCCAGCTCGGCCGGCGTCTCGCCGCAAGCTCCGCAAGGGCAGATCTCGCGCAGGAATTCATAGCGGTAGATGCCGGTGCCGTGGCCGTCGGAGAAGCCGAGGGAGATGGCATAGTTGCCCACCGGCTTGATGGCTTCAACGGTCACCGGCCGGGCGGGCGGCAGGTAGCGGATCTTGAAACCGGAGTGCCCCTGGCAGCCGGCGCAGGGGCACCACCCCCGCAGGTAGTCGTAGTCGTACTCGGCGGTGTGGCCATCGCTCCAGGTGAGGCGCAGGCGCCGCTCCTCCGGCAGGCGGCGGACTTCGGTGAGGACGGGTGCTTTTTCGGCCATGACGGCGATGGTAACACCCGGGGTCTCGTGAGAAGATGGAGAGACACTGAAGGAGGTTTCCCAATGCGCCGAGCGCTGTTCATCCTCACCCTCCTCGTCCCCGCCGCCGCCCTCGCCCAGCCGGCCCGGTTCGAGCTCACCCCGACCGCGGGCTACCGCCTGGCCGGCGACTTCGACTCCCACGACGACTTCGATTCCGGATTGAACGTCAAGGTCGACGAGAGCGTCTTCTATGGCGTGACGTTCGACATCCCCCTCTCCCCCTACTGGCAGATCGAGCTCCTGGCCAACCGCCAGCGGACCAGGTTCAGCACCGACGAGGGGCTGCTGTCGCCGTCCGACGAGCTGGGCGACGTGGACCTGACGTTCCTCCACGCCGGCTTCCTCGTGCAGTGGGGAGAGGGGCAGGTCTCCCCGTTCATCACCGGCTCGCTGGGGATCACCCACATCGAGCCCAGGTTCAACTCCCTGGATTCGGACGACCGTTTGTCGGGCAGCCTGGGCGGCGGCGTCAAGGTCTTCCTCAACCGGAACCTGGGGTTCCGCTTCGAGGGCCGGGGCTACTGGACCGACCTCGACACCAACTTCCACGACCACCACGACCATCACGACCATGACAACAGTGACGGGCTCTTCCAGGGCGAGGCGAGCGTGGGGCTGATCTTCGCTTTCTAAGCAACCCGGGGCCAGACCTGGTTGCGCCCGCCGTCCTTGGCGGCATAGAGCGCGCGATCGGCCGCGGCGATGAGGTCACGGCCGGTGGTCCTCCCCTCCCGCGGCCCCGCGAGGCCGGAAAGGGAGGCGAGGCCGATCGACAGCGTGGCGCTGAACGATCCTCCCCCCTCCTCCGCCTCGACCTGGGTCCCCTGCACCCGGGAGCGGAGCTTCTCGGCCACGGCCGCGCCGCCGGCCAGATCGGTCTCGGGCAGCACGAGCAGGAACTCCTCGCCGCCATAGCGCCCGATCCAGTCGGAGCTGCGCAGCCCGTCGGCCAGGACCTGGGCCACCCGCCGCAGCAGCGCGTCGCCGGCCAGATGGCCGTGGCGGTCGTTGATCGCCTTGAAGTGGTCGAGGTCGGCCATGGCCACGGTCAGGGGGCGGCCGTAGCGCAGGGCCCGCTCGAGCTCGCGGTCGAGCTGCTCCAGCAGGGCCTCCCGGCGCAGCAGGCCGGTGAGCCCCTCGTAGGTAGCCGACTCGAACAGCCGGGCGTTCTCGAACACCGTGGCCACGTGATGAGCGAGGAGGTTCAGCAGGTCGAGCTCCTCGGCCGCATAGGGCCGGCCCTCCTCCTTGCTCCCCACGGCCAGCACGCCGATCAAGCGCTCCTGGCTGGTCAGCGGCAGGGCCAGCCCGTGGGGATCGAGGCCGGAGCGTGCGAAAGCCGGGCTGCGGCGGGCGAGGTCGGCTGTGGGCAGCGGACGGCGGGCATGGCGGAGCGGCTCCAGGGCGGGATCGTCGAGCGCGACGACGAGGTCGGGGTCCACGCTCTCCGGGGTCGTGGCGAGGACGCTCAGCATTCCCGTCTCCGGGCTGGCGATGAGCAGGGCTGCTGAGCGGGCGAGGAAGATGGCCGGCAGCCTCTCCACCAGGTGCTGGCCCATGCGTGGCCGCCGCCCCAGGGCCGGCAGCTCCCCCGCCAGTGCGATCAGCCGCTGCCTCAGATCCTGGCGCTCGGGGAAGAACCGCCGGTCGATCAGCCGCTGGAGGGCCCGGCGCAGAGGGGAGAAGACCAGACCCAGGACCAGCGTCGCCGCTGCCACGTGCCACGCCGGCTCGCGCCCCGCCATCCCATTATAGAAGAAGGCACCCCCGGCGCCCTGGGCAGCGTAGAACACCACCACCAGAGCGCCCGTCAGCGTGGTGTAGATGAGCCCGCGGCGCACCACGAGCCCGATGTCGAAAAGATGGTAGCGGAAGATGGCGGCGAAGAAGGCTGCCGGATAGGCGAGCAGGATCAGCCCCTCCAGAGGGTCCGTCCAGTCCGGGAGGGTGAAGCCCGAGCGCTCGATCTGGGTGGTGACGACCACGAAGAGCAGCCAGGGGATCGTGGCCGCCAGCACCAGCCCTGCCTGCTGGCGGCCCCGGGGCTCCCGGCAGCGCAGGGACTGCGAGGCGAGGAGCAGGGTGACGGCCAGGGCCCAGAGGGGGAGCACGGCCTGCCGCAGCGCCCGGTCGATGTCGTCGATCGTCCAAGGAAACTCCTGGATGAGGTAAGTGGCGCAGCTCACGGCACCCAAACCCAGGCCGAGGGCGTGGTAGAGCGGCACGATCCAGGGGCGGCGGCGCAGCCAGTCCGGCCGGGCGGGGATGAGCGAGGCGAGGTGGAGCTGGAGACCGATCTGCGTCCCCGTCAGCAGGTAGTAGGCTGCGATTGCCGCCGTCCCTACGGTGCCCCGCGCGTCGATGGGGAGCGCCATCTCCAGCGCCGCGGCAGCGGAGAAGCCGGAGAGCAGCCGCACCTTGAGGTCGCCCGCCCCCTGCGCCAGGGCGAGCAGCGCCACCGCCAGGAAGCCGAGGGCCGTCAGGCAGTTCACGGCCAGGAGGCCCCAGCGGGGGTCCGCGCCGCGCCAGGCCGCGACGCCCTGCAACGCCAGGAGCGCCAGCACCCCGGCCAGCAGGGTCCAGGCGAGCACGGCACGGAGGGCTCGATCGGCGCGCAAAGGAGTCTCGAAGGACGTCGCGCGCTGGATTTTAACGCAAATCGGGGTGCAGTGGGGGCCGAGGTATCGTCAACAGGCACTCGAAGCCGAATAATTTCTGCGCTAGGATCTCAGGCCGCCATGCCTCGCCACCCCGACTACTCCCCGTCTGTCCAGGGCATCGCGGGCGCCGTCTATTCGGCCCTCGCCCACCGCCTCGCCACCTATCAGGGCGAGGTTTATCCGCTGCACGTGGGCGACACCTGGATGGAGCCTCCCGAAGGCTGCCGGATGGAGGACCTGACGGTGGCCGAGAACCCCGGGATGCACCGCTACGCGGCGCCCCAGGGCATGCCGGCCCTGATCGACGCCATCGTCGAGCGGGTGCGGCAGCGCACGGGCGTTCCCACCGAGCGGGAGAACGTGCTGGTGGCCACGGGGGCCACGGGGGGACTGGCCGCGGTGGCGGGGGCGATCGTCGGCCCCCGGCGACGAGGTGTTGATGCTGGCTCCCCACTGGCCGCTGATCACCGGCATCGTGCAGTCGTTCCACGGCGTGCCCGTGGACGTCCCCTTCTTCGGCGTGGCCGACTCGCCGGAGACCGCGCGTCGAAACCGTGCGCGAGCGGCGGACGGACCGCACCATCGCCCTCTACCTCAATACGCCCAGCAATCCCACCGGCCAGGTGATCCCGCGCCCGTGGATCGAGGCGCTGGTCGAGTGGGCCCGCCGCGAGGACCTTTGGATCATCGCCGACGAGGTCTACGAGGATTACGTTTACGGGGGAGAGCACACCTACACCCGGCCGCTGGCGCCGGAGCGGACCTTCGCGAGCCACTCCTTCTCCAAGGCCTACGGCATGGCCGGCAACCGGTGCGGCTATGTGATCGGCCCCGCGGCGGCCGTGGCCGAGCTGCGCAAGATCGGCACCCACAGCTTCTACAGCACGCCCACGGCCTCGCAGCTCGCCGCCCTGCGCGTGCTCGGTCCCCGGGGCGACGCCTGGGTGGCTCGGGCCCGGGAGCTCTACCAGCAGGCCGGAGAGCGGACGGCGGCGCGCCTGGGCCTGCCGCAGCCCCGGGGGAGCGCCTTCCTCTTCTTCGACGTCGCCGCTCATCTCGACGAGAGCGGCCTCGCCGGCTTCCTCGAGCGCTGCGTGGACCGCGGGCTCCTCCTGGCGCCGGGACCGAGCTTCGGCCCCTACCCCACCCACGTGCGCCTCTGCTTCACCTCCGCGCCGCCGGACGTCATCCAGCGCGGCGTCGAGGCCCTGGCACCCCTGATCGGACGGTGATTCCCTGATTTTTAGGTACAGTACCGCGCCAGCTCCTGCCGGTTGTGGACGTGGATGCGATGAACGGGGTCCACGGAGATCAGGCCGCGCTGCTTGAACTCCACGATCACCTGATTGACCCGCTCCCGCGACGCGCCCACGATCTCCCCCAGGTCGCTCTGGGTGAGGCGGAGGGGGATCCACACCTCGCCGCCGGCCTCGGGGCTGCCGTAGCGGTCGGCCAGGGCGAGGATCTGGCGGGCCACCCGGCCGGGGACGTCCAAGGTGCAGAGGGCCTGGATCTGCTCGTTGGCGAAGCGCAGGCGGTGGGAGAGGAGGCGCACCAGGTTGTTGGCCAGGGGGGCCATGGTGCGCAGGCAGCTCTGGAACGTCACCCGGTCCATCCACAGCAGACGCGAGCGCTCGGTGGTGACGACGTTGGCGGAGCGGCCCGCGCTATCGGCCAGGCTCATCTCACCCACCGTGTCGCCAGGGCCCAGGAATGCCAGGATCACCTCCCTGCCGTCACGCTGGTTGACGTAGATCTTCACCGTCCCTTCGAGCAGCACGTAGACGACCTCGCCCGGCTGCTCGGCGGTGATGAAGTGGGTGCCGGCCTGCACCGTGGAGCTGCGCAGCAGGCGGTTGAGCTCCGAAAGCTCGGCCGGCGCGAGCCCTTGGAACAGCTCGAGCTCGCCCAGCAGAGTCGGGTCTTCCACAGCGATCATTGAGGCATCCTACCTTGTAGCCAGCAGCGGCGCGGTGAAGCAATGCACTGCCGGCTATATAAAGTAGGGTGCTTCGGCGCCCTCAGTCGTCCACGTGCGTGACCACTCCTTGCGTGCCCAGAACGGCGCCGCCCTTGTCCTTCTGCCAGAAGAAGGGCTCGCGCTTGTGCGGATCGGGAGCGATCTGGTCCAGGGTCATGCTGTCGTAGAGCCGGCCGTTCTGCACCACCTGCCCGATGCGGGCGGTGTTGCGGATGTCCTCCAGCGGGTTGGCGTCGAGGACCACCAGGTCGGCGAGCTTGCCGGGCTCGAGCGAGCCGAGGTCCTTGTCGAGCCCAGGTAGCGCGCGCCGTTGATCGTGGCCGGCGCGCAGCGCCTCCATGCGGCGTCATGCCGCCCTGGGCGAGCATCCACATCTCCCAGTGCGCGCCCAGGCCCTCGCGCTGGCCGTGGGCGCCGAGTTGCACCTGCACGCCCGGCGTCGCTGAGGTCGGCTTGGCGATCTTCGCGATGTTGAAGTGGTTGTACTCCTCGTCCGGCGCCATGATCGCGCCGGCGCGAGCGCGCGTCGAGATCGCGCCGCGGCACGAACGTCGAGCAGCCGCTGGTCCTCCCAGACGTTGGTCGTGCTGCGTACCAGTAGTTCTCGCCCCAGATGCCCGCCGTAGCCGACGATCAGCGTCGGCGTGTAGCCCACCTCGGTCTGCCGGCCAGAGCTGCGCGCACGTCCTCGTAGATGTTCGCGACCGGGATCGAGTGCTCGACGCCGGTGTGGCCGTCGACGACCATGGTCATGTTGTGCTCGAACAGCGAGCCGCCCTCGGGCACCACCATCATGTCCAGCTCGCGCGCGGCGGCGATGATCTGCTGGCGCTGGTCGCGGCGCGGCTGGTTGTAGCTCTTGACGCTGAACGCGCCCGACCGCCTTCATCCGCCGCAGGTGCGACGCGGCGTCGTCGAGCAGTCGATCTCGGCCGTGAAGGCGCCGGCGGCGCCGTAGAGGATCGTGCCGGTCGAGAAGATGCGCGGCGCCGAGGATGAGGCCGGCGCGCGCCATCTCGGACGCGGCGAAGATCGTCGTCCGTGTCGTTCGACGGGTCGTGGATGCGTCGTGACGCCGAAGCCGAGCGAGGCGTAGGTGACCCAGTTCTGCTGCGGCATGATGCCGTCGCTGCCCATCGCGCCGTGCCAGTGGGCGTCGATCGAGCCCGGGCATGATGGTCTTGCCCGTTGACGTCGACCACTGCGCGCGCCGGCCGGGACCGCGACCTCGCCGCGCGGGCCGACCGCCTCGATGCGGTTGCCCTCGACGACGATCGTGCCGTCCTCGATCACCTCGTCCGCCCTTCATCGTGACGATGCGCGCCGCCGACCAGGGCGATGGTGCCCGCTCGGCGCGTCGCGCGGCCGCCTCGAAGCCGATGTCGAGCCCGCTCGCCGGCGGCTCGGGGAGCTTCGTCGGGCGCGCCGGCGAGGAAGGCGAAGGCGTCCTTGAGCTCGCGCGTGAAGAGCTCCGGGCCCGAGCGACCAGTGGAGGCGCTGCGCTGTCGCCGGACCAGTGCAGGTACTCGCCGGCGTCGCGGGTGACCCGGGCGCAGCGGGAGCGGCGTCGCCTTGGGACCGATGTCGACCGCCTTGCCGGTGCGCACGAAGGGCATCGACGTAGGCGTTGAAGCGCTCGCGGAAGGCGACCCACTGCTCGTCGGGCGAGATCCGGAACTCGGTGGCGTCGTCGCTGCGTCAGGTGGTCTGCGCTCGTCGCGGCCGTCGAGGTCGATGCGAGACGAGCTGCGCGCTTGTCCTCGTCGTCGCGCCGTCGAAGCAGGTAGACGCGGTCGCTCGCGGCGCCGAACTGCGGGCGCACGCCGTCCTCGGCGATCAGCGCCGGGCTCGCCGCCGCGCCGCCGGCACGCGATAGATGCCCGGGCTCGCAGCGACCAGTCGGCGTGACGCAGGAAGCCGCCGCGCGACCTTGCGGTAGACGATCTGCGTGCCGTCCGGCGAGAAGGCCGGCTCGACGTAGTGGCCCGGGCTGGCTCGTCACCACCCGGCCCTCGCCGCCGCGGCCGGGACGCGACGCGGACGGTGCCCAGCTTCTCGTCGTCCCAGGTGGTGTAGACGATCCGAGCTGGCCGTCGCGCGACCAGGACGGGATAGAGCTCGAAGTGGTCGTTCTGCTTGGTCAGCCGCCGCGGCGTGCCCTGCGGGCAGGTCGCTGATCCAGAGGTGCCCGAGCGCCTCGTAGACGACCTGGTCGCCGTCGGGCGAGACCTCGACCCAGCGCAGCATCTTGACGTCGAAGCGCTCGGGCGCGACCTCCACCGGGAAGCGCACGGCCTTCGCGACCTGCGCGCGTGTCGTGCGACGTGGAACGGGATCGTCGGCGCCTGCGCCGATGGCGACGTCGATGCGCTGGATCTTGCCGCCGGCCCAGAAGACCAGCGACTTGCTGTCGGGCGTCCAGGCCATGGCCGGATAGACGCCGTGGATCGCCCAGGTCTCCTGCATGTCGCGGTCGAGGCCGTCGTAGACGGCGCGCTCGCGGCCGGACGCGCAGGTCCATGACGAAGAGGACGGTCTTGTAGCGCACGCGGCGGACGAAGGCGAGCTCTTGCCGTCGGGCGACGGCGTCGGCCGGATCGAGCCGCCGGGCCCGGTGACGTAGCGGCTCGATCTCGCCGGTCTCGCGGTCGAGGCGCTGGATGACGTAGATCTCGGCCGTTGGGGTCCTTGTTGTACTCGAAGATCCGGCCCGGCGTGGTGTCCTGGCTGAAGTAGAGGTAGCGGCCGTCGGGCGAGAACGCGGGCTCGCCGGTGTCCTTCTGCTCGGTTGGCGCGTCTTGGTCAGCTGCACGCCGTCGCCGCCGCGTGCGGTGGTAGAGCCAGATCTCGCCGGCGCCGAGCGAGCGCGTGCGCGGTGAAGTGCTTGCGCGCCGACGATGAACTCGCCGTCCGGCGTCCAGGCCGGGCTGTTGAGCAGGCGGAAGCTCTCCTTGGTGACCTGCGCGGGTTCGAGCCGTCGCGGTCCATCGATCCAGATGTTGTCGCCGCCGCCGCGGTCGGAGGTGAAGGCGATCGACTTGCCGTCGGGCGAGTAGCGCGGCTGCATGTCCCAGGCGATGCCGGTAGGTGAGCGCCCGCGCCTCGCCGCCGGCGATCGGCATGGTGTAGATGTCGCCCAGCAGGTCGAAGGCGATCTCGCTTGCCGTCGGGGCTGACGTCGAGGCTCATCCAGGTGCCCTCGTCGGTGTCGATGGCGACCTCGGACTGAGGTCCCGGCGGCTTGTTGACGTCCCACTTCTCCTCTTTCTTCTCCTCCGCCTCCTTGGGAGCCCCCTTGCCGCCCTCCTGCTTCTCCTTCTTGAGCTCGGTGGCATTCTCCTCGGGCTCCTGCTCCCTCTTCTCCTTGTCCTTGAGCTCAGGCGTCGGCGGCGTCTGCTCCGGGGCTGGGGCCGGAGTCGGTGCCGGAGGCTGGACCCGGGGCGCGGGGTCTACTGGACGGGCAGGACGGGGACCCGCGGCCAGGGGCATCAGCCCGAGGGAGGCGAGCAGGGAGGCGAAGAGAAGAGGTCGGATCGATTTCATGGGATTTCCTCTCAGGATGGGCTCGGCAAAGCCGCGGGAAATACGCACCACCGGTTCCAAAGTTTCAGGACTGGCAGCGAAGCGCGGGCAGAGTACGTGCGGGAGAACGGGGGTGTCAAGGACGGAGCACGCGACGATTTGCAGCGCATTTTCGTATCAGAATTACAACGAGGAGATCGTCACGATGCGACCGAGAAGGAAGCTCCGCTGGATTCTGCCCCTACTACTGATCGTAGCCGGACCGCCCGCCGCGCGCGCCGGCCAGGATACCTGGACACCGTTCGGCCCGAACGATGGCGTTCTCCAGTCGCTGACCGCTTCGTCGCGCGGCGATCTCTACGTCACCGCGAGCTTCGGACAGACCGAGATCTGGCAACTGCCGCTCTCTGCGACGACCTGGCGCTGGCGAGACAACGGCCTCGGCCGGCCGGCGGTGACCGCCCTGGCCGTGCACCCCAAGAACCCGAACCTCCTCTGGGCCGTCTCCGGCACCGAGCTCCAGAGCGTCTATTTCTCAAGTGACACGGGTGGGAGCTGGACCCGGCTTTCTACCGGTGACGCCGACTTCCATGTCGTTCACCTCTGGGTCGCCCCGACGCGGCGGTCCGTGGTCCTGCTCGCCGAGACCGGAGGCACGGCACCGCGGCGGCTGCTGCGGAGCGCCGACGCCGGCGTTTCCTGGCACGAAGTGCCGGGGGTGATCGGCCCGGTCGCCGCCCCTCCCGACGAGCCGAACGTCGTCTACGCCGCAGCGGCGGCTGGGGGCGGCGTGGTCCGCAGCACCGACGGCGGCGTGACGTTTCGCTCCACGGGACCGCTGCCCGTTCCGGCGGGCGACGAGCTGCGCGCGCTCCACGCGACCTCCGGCCGGCCGGCGGTCGTTCTCGCATCCTTCCGTATCGGCGGGTTGTTTCGCAGTGCCGACGGCGGTCGGCGCTGGCGCCGTGCCGGCTTTGCGAATGGCGGTGGTCCTCCCGTTCTCGCCTCCGAGCCCAAGGACCCGCGCGTGATCTATGCGGCGGATGGCAGCGGCCTCTACGCCAGCAAGCGGGGCGGTCAGAACGGCAGCTTCCAGGCGCTGACGCTGTTTTTCCCCGTCCTGATCATCTCTGAGCCGACGGCGCTCGTCGCGGCTGCGGGCGGGCTGTATTTTCTCGCCGGCCCTGATCTCTTCCACTACACCCTTGGGCCTGGCGGCGGCTACTCGCCGGTCCCGAAGACGGGGATCGAGAGCTTCGGCGTCGCCGAGCTGCGTTTCCACCCGGCCGATCCGTCGATTTTCGCCGTGCGCCGCTACACCGGCTGCATTCACGAGGCCTTTGACTTCCGCACGCTCCTCTCAACCGACGGCGGGAGGACGTTCCGACGCCTCGGCGTGCAGGTGTTGCCGCGCGCGTTCGCCGAGGTCTTCGATCTGGCCTTCGATCCCACTTCGACCACACGCTGGCTCACGGCCATGGGCCTCGGCGCGGTCTTGAACGACGAAAGCGGTATCCGCGTGGTCCTTTCGGCACCCGTGACGACCGTCGAGATCGGTGCCGGCGGCGTCTTCCTGGCTGGCGGCTTCAATGGCGTCCAGGTAAGCGAGGACGACGGCGCCTCCTGGCAGACGACGCTCGGCAACACCCTCCCCGCCACACCCGAGCATCCCGGGGGCGGCACACGGCGGGTCCTCGACCTGATGGTGAATCCCTACGCTCCGGAGCGGGTGGTCGCGCTCGCTCAGGAAGTCTTCTCCGGAAACCCGCCCAGCCAGCAGGCCCTGGTGTTCTACCGCAGCTCTGACGCCGGCCGGACCTGGAAGACGCTGCTCGGTGGGATCGAAGGAATTACGGACGTCGAGTTCATCGCCGGCGCACCCTCGAGCCTGTACCTCCTGGTGGCGACAGGCAGCAACGAGCTGCAACGCAGCGACGACGATGGCGCGACCTCGCACCTCGTCCACGTCTTTCCGGCGAGCGAGGCCGTGGGCGACATCGCGGCCGATCCCTCGGCGCCGCAGGATCTCTACGCCGCGTCGATCCTCGGCGTCCTCCGGAGCCGCGATGGCGGTGCCACCTGGGAATCCACGCCGGGGAACTTCAACTCCTGGGGCGCTTATCGCAACTGGATCGGCCGCATCCATGTCCATCCCACGGAGCGCGGGCACCTATTCGCCGCCCCGATCGATGGCGGGCTGTTCGAGAATCAGATGTCGAACTGAGGAGGGTTCCCCCGCCCAAGACCCTCACCCCTTCCCCTCTCCCGACCACCCCATCCCCCTCACCGGGAGAGGGGTACCCGGCTGGGGCGTTCTTGCTGTTCTCCCTCTTCTCCCGGTGAGGGGGGTGGGAGGGGACGGGAGAAGAGGGCCGGGGTGATGAGGGTCTTGGGTGGGAGCGCCGAGGCAAAGTCGCCTCTACCAGGGCCCGCTTTTCCAAGGAAATACCGGCGGCCGCCAGCGCCGGCTCGCGCTCACCCACCGGTGGAACTGCGCCCGGCGGAGGCGAGCCCAGAAGCGGAGCCGGTGGCGAAAACGACGAAATCCCTGGATGGCACGACTCCCCTGGTCAGAGAAAAGGTGTCTTCGTAGACGGACGCACACCGCGATCTCCGGTCGCCCGCGCTGCGGATATACTCCCCGGCCGGTCCCCTGAAAGAGGAGAAGAACTATGGCGAAAAGTGGTGGTGGCATCGATCTGTCAAAGCTCTCCATCGAGGAGCTCGAAACCCTGGCGAAGGACATCCAGGCCGAGGTGACGGCCCGGCGGGAGGCCGAGCGGGAGCGGGTGCTCGCCCAGATGCGCGAGCTGGCGGCCAGCCTGGGGCTGACGCTCGAAGAGGTGGTCCGACTGGAGCGGAGCAAGGGCGGCGGCAAGGGCGGCGGCACCGGCGGCGCTCAAGCCCGGTACCGCCATCCGGCCGACCCGAGCCTCACCTGGTCGGGTCGCGGCAAGCGCCCGGCATGGCTCGCCGAGGCCCTGGCGGCCGGCAAGTCGCTCGACGACTTCGCGGTCTGACGTTCCGCCTTGGGTCTGACGACTAGCCGGTGTACGAGTCGTCCTGCTCGATCTTGGAGAGCACCCAGTCGAAGGCGCCGCTGGTGATCTTGGCGCCGCAGTGCTCGCATTCGCCGGCCATGTTGACGTCCAGGGGCGCGCCGCAGTTGGGGCAGGTCTTGTCCGTGCGCGGCGCGCCCTTGACCCCGGCGCCGCGGATCAGGGTCCAATACTCCGAGTAGAAGCGGTCGCGCCGGGGATCGCCGGTCACCACGTCGCCCGTGGTCTGGCGGACGGTGTAGTCGCGGCCCGCTCCCCACAGGCGGATGGTCAGCGAGTCGTAGTGGCGGTCGCGGATGACCTTCACCGCCTTCCACTCGACGATGCGCATGCCTTCGAGGACGTTGCGCACGCCTTGCTTCTCATAGGCCGTCACCCAGTACTTCAGGTAGTCGAACGAGACCGTCCGAGACATAGGGGCGGGCGCCGCCCAGGTCGCGCCGGGTCCAGGCGGCGTTGAGCTCGTCGTAGATCACCTTGAAGCGGGCGGCTAAGGCCTCCTGAGTGACCGCGGGGTCTTCGCGCACCAGCTCCACCCAGCGGGCAGCGAGCTGGGAGTGGAAGATGGTGGGCCAGTTGGTGCCCACCTCCTGGACGGTGGAGGTGAGAGCCGGGGGCCGCTCTTCGATCTGCGCCAGCTCGATGGTCTCCACACTCCAGTCGAACCGGCCGCCCGAGACCACCTGGCCGCAATACTGGCAGCGGTCGCCCCCCTCGGGGCCGAACGGCGCACCGCAGTTGGGGCACTGGAAGGACTTCACCAGGGCGGGAGGCTTGCTCTTCACTCCGGCATCCCGCACCAGCCGCCACCGCTCGCGGACGTACTGGGTGTGCTCGGAGCCGGCCATACCCACCGTCATGTTGGCCTCGATCTCCAGCACGACCACCACCTGCGGCTGGGGAGCGCCGGCCGGCGCCGCCGCCGAGGAGGGTATCGAGAGGTCCGCCACCCGCAGGGCGCCGATCACCACGCCGGAGACTGGAGCGCCCACCGGCCGCCGCTGGGAGAGATGGCCGCGGGCCGCGGGTCCCAGATAGGGGGAGAGCGCCTCCAGGTCCCGCTCGCTGGAGCGCGCCTGGTGGGCCCGGGCGTAGAGGGCGTAGGTGAAGTCCTCGAAGAGGACCACCGAGAACTCGGGATCGAGCTGGCGGACGTCGTCGAGGTCCCGGGTGCCCCGCCGGGCGGGAGGAGCGGCCGGAGGGGCCGAATCCCAGATCTGCGCACCCGCCTTCCCCTTCCGCCTCCGGTACATGACGTAGCCGACGACGATGGCGATCGTCAGCGGGATGCCGATCGCCGGATACCGGAACACCAGCTCCATCCACAACCGGAGGACCAGGAGGATGCAGCCTCCGCCATCCCCTCCTCCGCCACCGCTGCCGCCGCCCCCGGAGTAGCTCTCGCCGCCGCCGGGCCGGGCCAGGGCCGTACCCGGCAGGAGCAGGGCCGCCACGATGGCGAGGAGGAAAAAGGTCCAGCGGCGGTGGGGAGTCTTCACGGTCAGCACACCTCGTTGGGGAGCTCGTCGACGTCCGCCGCGCTCCGCTCCAGGGCCGGTCCCAGCACGATCGTCAGCTCGCGGATCTTCGCCGCCACCTCGGTGCCGGAGGCGCCCCGGCGCACCGAGGTCTCGATCTCGCTCACCGCCGCGCGCCAGGCGTCCGTGGCAGCGAGAGCCTCCACTCCGAGATCCACCACCATGGCGGCCTCCCGCTCCAGCAGGGAGACATAAAGAAGGATGCCCGTCCGCCCGGAGGTGCTGTGGACCCGCCGCTCGACGAAGGTCGACCGGGCCGCCTGCTCGACCCGTCCCCGCCGCGTCTCCCGGCGAGTGAAAGCCCTGCGCAGGAGATGAGTCCGAGAGGAGGCGAACCCCGCGATCGCTCCGGCCACGACCGGGTCCACCAGGAACCAGACCAGCCCGAACGTCCACTGGGAGTAGAGGAGGACGGCGAGGGTCACCAGCCCGGCCAGGATGCCCACGATCAGGTCCGCCTGGAGATAGCTCCCCGACCGGGGGCGGACCGCCACCACCAGCTCCGCGCTGCTCGCCGCCTCGACCGCGCGCACCGCCTCCGAGAGAGCGGCCTTCGACTCCTCGGTAAGAAAGGGCTTCGCCATGGGGGTGTCCGTCGCGGGAGAGTCTACCGTAAGCGGGACCTGGGGGCCGCATTGGGAAGACCGGCACGCATGGAGGACACCCGTAATGGGGATTGACAATTAGAGGGGCTCTGAGGGATACTATCCTTGGCAGGTATGCGCGGGAGGCCACCTCAGGCTGCTCTGGAAGCGGCGACCCCCTCAGCGGGGTAGAACCTGAGGCCCGGGACCTGCCTTAACTCTACTTTGTCAGCTTGCCCAGCCGTTGGACCCTCATCACCGGCCCTCCTCTCCCAGCCGCCCCCCGCAGACTCGCAAACCCCTGGAACCAGAAGGCTTGCCCCTCGCCGGATCGCGTCGGGCCCTCGGCGATCAGAGCTCGGCCCTCGCGAATTTTCCTCCGGCCCTCGCGAATTCTGGCTGCGCCCTCGCGAATTCTCGTAACGCCCTCGCGAATTTTGGGCCGCCCCTCGCGAGGGCCCATATATAATTCGCGAGTTTTCATATGAAACTCGCGGGGGCGCGACGAAAACTCGCGAGGGCCTTACGAGATCTCGTGAATTTCGGTCCGGCCCTCGCGAGGGCGCAATGAAAACTCGCGAGGGCGCAGCCAGAATTCGCGAGGGCGCGACGAGAATTCGCGAGGGCTGGGGCTGAAATCAGGAACACGCCATGTCCCCTTCTACCGACCTCCCCCGCTGGCACGTTCCCCGAATCGAGAACCTCGCCGGCCCCGCCTGGGACGCCCTCCCCTCCCTCCCACCCTTCCTCCTCGCCGACGGCAGCGGACCGGCCGTGCAGCAGACCCGGGTGCGGATCGGTTGGGACGATGAGGGGCTCCACGTACGCTTCGACTGCGAGGACCGCGATGCCTGGGGGACTTTCGAGCAACGGGACGACCCCATCTATGAGGAAGAGGCGGTGGAGGTCTTCCTGGCGGCGGGGACGAGCGATCCCGTGGATTACTTCGAGGTCGAGGTCAGCCCCCGCGGGGTCCTGTGGGACGGCCTCGTCCACAACCCCACCTCGCGACGGGCGGACATGGTGGTCGACAAGTCGTGGGACTGCCCGGGTATCCGCTGGACTGCGGGGAAAGGCAGCGATCGCCAGGACTGGTGGGCCACCCTCCTCCTCCCCTGGCGCGGTATCGCTCCGGGGGGGCGTTCGCCCCTCTGGCGGGCCAACTTCTACCGTATTGAGAGACCACGGGACGGCGAAGCTGAATTCAGTTGCTGGTCCCCGACCCTCACCCGGCCCGCGGATTTTCACAAACCGGCGCGGTTCGGCGTCCTCGAGCTGATGGGCACGTCGAGCAGCCGGTAGATCGAGATCTCCCCCGACCGGTAGACCCGCTCCACCTGGCGCTCCGGCCCGGTGGCGAACCTCTCCTCCCAGCGGCGCAGCATCTCCTCCCGGCGCGGGTTGTCCGCATGGACCACCAGATGGGTGATCCAGGTCGCCCGCAGCAGCTCGAAGCCATCGGGCTCAGGCAGGAAGTGGATGCGATCCACCAGCGTGTGGTGGCTCGGCGGCTCGTAGCCGCTGAAGCCGTTGGCGATGGGCTTCCAGTGGACCGTCGAGTTGTAGAGATACATCGTCTCGGAGTCGTTGCCGTGGATGGGCAGCTCGATGAGCGCCCTGACCGATGGCTCGCGGGCGATCCAGCGGTAGGCTTCGGGGAGCTGCTCCTCCCGCGGCAGGAAAGCCCAGCGCAGGCGCTTGGGGGTGAGCTCGATCCCCACGAGGAGGATCAGCACCGCGGCGACGACCGCGCGCACCCGCAGACTTTGCAGGCGCTTCAGCAGGACGTCGGCCCCGTAGGCGGCGAACCAGACGATGGTGAACGAGGTGAAGACGTAGAAGCGGGCGGGGACGCGCATGCCCGCAAGGCCAGGGATCACCCGCATGAGCGGCCCATAGAACACGGCGAACGACAGGGCGAAGCAGAGCAGTCCCGAGAAGACCAGCCCTCGCGTCCAGGGGTCCGGCGGTCCCTCACGGCGATCCCTGCGATGGCGCCAGGCCAAGACCGCCCCGAAGATGAAGAGCACGGTCGGCAGGAAGCCGGCGAAGAGCGAGCCTTCCGGTCGATTTTCAGCTCCCAGCAGCGATCGCACCCGGTTGAAGTAGAGGCTCCGGGGCGCGGGCTGGACGTAGCTCGTGAGAGTCGCGGCGTACTGCCCGATCTCCTCGGGAGTCCGGATGAGCCGCTGGGTGCGGGAGATCCGCGCGTAGGGGAGGAATAGCGCCACGATCGCGACCGCAGCCACCGCCGCCACGGGGATCAGCACCCGCAGCGAACGTCGTGAGACCAGCTCCCGCCGCTCGGAAAGGATGCGGCTCGCCAGCAGCGCCAGCAGGGGGAAATGGATCATGTAGGCGAGATAGCAACCTCCCGTCAGGTTGAGGAGATAGAAGAGGAGGAAGAGGGCAGCGTTCTTCGCCGTCCTTCCGGTAAGCAATCGGTCCCAGAACCAGAGGGTGAGGGGAATCCACTGGGCGATCAGGAGCTGGAGATGCCCGATCTGGGCGATGCGGAACGGCGAGAAAGCGAACATCCATCCCGCCAGCACGGCCGCCGCCCATGACCTCCCTCCCCGGCGCACCACCCAGGCCGTGGCGAGGCCGGTCGCCACGAACGAGGTGAAGAGGAGGATGTTGTAGCCGGCGATGGCGTTGTGGATGACGAGGCCGAGCAGAGCGAGTTGGGCCGCCGGTCCCAGGAGATGGTCCGAGAACGTCAGCGTCCCCGGATTGGGATAGAAGCTGTTGGCGTTCCAGACGTCGGGCAGGCCCAGCCGGATCTGGTGCACCCCCCACTTGAGCACCCAGAGGTTGAACAGGGGATCCGCGAGGCTGGTGAGGTGGTCACCCCCGACCCGCCAGATGGGCCGCAAGGTCACCAGGGTGGCGACTCCAAAGAGAAAAGCGATCCCAATCCAGGCCAGGACGCGCCTCATCCGCGGGCTCACGAGGCATCTCCCAGAAGACGGTAGATGAAGATGCCGTCCCCTTCGTACACCTTCTCCATCCGTCGCTCCGGACCGGAGGTGAACCTCGCCTCCCAGCTCCGCACGGCCTGCACCCGCTTGGGTTGCCGGGCGTGGACCACGAGATGGGAGATCCCCATCCGGCGCAGCAGGTCGAAGCCCGCGGGACCCGGAACGAAGTGGATGCGATTGAAGAGCTCCAGGTAGCTCTCCGCCATGTAGCCGCTGTAGCCGTTGGCGATGGGCTTCCAGTGCACGGTGGCGGCGTAGAGGTAGTCGTTCTCCCGGCTGTCCCCATAGAGAGGCAGCTCGACCAGGCCTTTGACGTCGGGCTGATCCCGCAGCCACCGGTAGGCCGCCGGCAGCTCCTCCTCCCGGGGCACGCGCTCCCAGGCATAGCCCCGGGGAGCCAGCTCCACGGCGAGGAGGACGGCGAGCCCCGCTGCCAGGGCCACCCTCGCCCGAGGCCCGGGGAGGCGGCGCAGGAGGAGGTCCACGCCGCGGGCGGCGAAGTAGACCACGGTCAAGGAGACGAAAGCGTAGAAGCGGGCCGGCACCCGCATGCCCGAGAGCCCGGGGATCACCCGGGCGAGCGGCACGTACACCCGGGCGAAGGAAAGGGCGAAGCAGACGAGGCCCGAGAGAGCAAGCCCCCGGGCCCACGGGTCCGCCGGTCCGCGGTTCCGCACCGCGGCCCAGGCCCCCACGAAGAAGAGGATCGTGGGCAGGAAACCGGCGAAGAGGGAGTTCTCCGGACGATAGAAGAGGTCGGCCTTCTCTCCCCGCCAGGCGTGCAGGAGCTTGTCCGCCGTCTCGCCGAAATAGAGGTTCTCGCCCGACGGGCTGAAGTAGCTGGCCAGCCGGGCGCTGTACTCCTCGATCTCCCCCTCCGGCCGGGAGAGCCCCTGGGCACGGGCAACCCGCACGTAGGGCAGGAAGAGGACGGCCGCCGCCACCCCCGCCACCAGCGCCACGGGCACCAGCACCCGCAGCGAACGGAAGGAGAGGAGATCCCGTCGTTCCGCAAGAGCCCGGCTGACGAGGATCGCCAGCAGGCAGAAGTGGATCATGTAGGCGAAGTAGCTGCCGCCCGTGAGGTTGAGCAGGTAGAACAGGAGGAAGAGGACGGCGTTCTTCACCGTCCGCTCCTTGAGCAGCCGGTCCCAGAACCAGAGCGTCAAGGGGATCCACTGGGCGAGGAGGATCTGGAGATGGGCCGCCTGCGACAGCCGGAAGGAGGAGTAGGCGTACATCCACCCGGCCAGCACGGCCGCCGTCCACGAGAGGCCGCTCTGGCGGAGCACCCACGAGACCGCGAGGGCGCTGACCACGAAGGAGGAGAGGAAGAGGAAATTGTAGCCGGCGATGGCATTGGGAATGACCGTCTCGAACAGGACAAGCTGGGCCGCCGGCCCCAGAAGGTGATCGGAGAAGGCAAGAGCTCCCCGCGTGGGATAGAAGATGTTGGCGTTCCACACGTCGGGCAGACCGAGCCGGATCTGGTGCGCTCCCCACTTGAGCACATAGAGATTGAAGAGAGGGTCCCCGAGATCAGGACCGAGATGATCTCCCCAGAGCCGGGGGAGCGGCCAGAAATAGACGAGCGTACCCGCCGTGTACAGGCAGGCGATCGCCGTCCAGATCAGCGCGCGCCGTCCCCGCTCGCTCATGGAGTTGGCTCCGGTGGAGCCCCCTGAGAGTTGAGCAGCCGGTACACGTAGAACCCGTCCTCGGCATACACCCGCTCCACCTGGCCCTCCGGCCCGGTGGCATACCTCGCCTCCCAGTTGTGCAACACCCGGGCGCGATCCTCTCGCCGGGCGTGAACCAGGAGGTGGGAGATCCGCAGGCTCCGCAGCAGGTCGAAGCCGGGCGGTCCGGGAAGGAAATGGATGCGCTCGGCCAGCTCCTCGTGGGGTGGTGGGATGTAACCGCTGTAGCCGTTTGCGATGGGCTTCCAGTGCACGGTCGAGGCGTAGAGGTACTGGTTCTCCCGCGTATCGGAGTGGATGGGCAGCTCGATCAGCGAGCGGACCGTGGGCTCGTCCCGGATCCAGCGGTAGACCGCCGGCATCTCCTCCTCCCTCGTCACGGCATCCCAGGGGAGACGCCGGGGAGCCAGCTCCACAGCCAGCACGAGGGCGAGCCCAGTGACCAGGGCCGCCCGCGACCAGGGCCTTGGCAGACGGCGCAGCACGAGGTCCACCCCCCGGGCGGCGAAGTAGACCACGGTGAGGGAGACGAAGGCGTAGAAGCGGGAGGGCGCCCGCATCCCCGAGAGGCCGGGGATCACCCGCATCAACGGCTCGTAGACCACGGCGAGCGAGAGCAGGAAGCAGACGGCTCCCGAGAGGACGAGCCCCCTCTCCCAGACAATCCAGGCGTCCCGATCCCCCTCCCTCCGTCCCCGCCAGGCGGCCACGGCCCCCAGAAAGAAGAAGATCGTAGGCACGAAGCCGGCGAACAGCGAGTTCTCCGGCCGCATGAAAGGCCTGGCCATCTCTCCCAGGCGCTGCCGTACCCGCGGACCGAAGTAGATCCCTTCGGTCGTGGGGCTGACGTAGCTCACCAGGTTGGCGCCGAACTCCTGGACCTCGGCATGGCTCCGGGTGAAGCCCATCGCACGAGAGATCCGGAGATAGGGGAGGAAGAGGAAGACCGCGGCCACGCCCGCCACCAGGACCACAGGAACCAGGACCCGCAGCGAGCGCGGAGAGATCAGCTCCCGCCGCTGCTTGAGAGCCCGGCTGACGAAGATCGCCGCCAGGGGGAAGTGGATCATGTAGGCGAAATAGCAGCCGCCCGAGAGGTTCAACAGGTAGAAGAGAAGGAAGAGGATGGCATTCTTCGCCGTCCGCTCCTTGAGCAACCGATCCCAGAACCAGAGCGTGAGGGGAATCCACTGGGCGATCAAGATCTGGAGGTGGGGCGTCTGTCCCACCCGGAAGGGCGACCAGGCGAACATCCATCCCCCCAGCACGGAGGCCACCCACGACAGCCCGCTCTGGCGCAGCACCCAGCAGGTCGCGAGCGCGCTGGCCACGAACGAGCTGAGGAAAAGAAAGTTGTAGCCCGCGATGGCGTTGGGAATGACCGTCTGGAACAGGACGAGCTGCGCCGCCGGCCCCAGCAGGTGGTCGGAGAAAGCCAGAGCGCCCCGGGTGGGATAGAAGAGGTTGGCGTTCCACACGTCGGGCAGGCCCAGCCGGATCTGGTGGGCTCCCCATTTGAGGACGTAGAGATTGAACAGCGGATCGCCGAGCTCGGGGCCGATGTGGTCCCCCCAGAGCCGGGGCAGCGGCCAGAAATAGACGAGGGCGAGCGCCGTGTAGAGGCCGGCGACCGCCGTCCACGTCAGAGCGCGTGTCCATCCCGGGCGCTGCGGAGCCGTCATCCCTTCCTGGTTCACGAGGCGCAGAGTATAGTTCAGCTCCCTCTCATCAACGGCCCGACATGCCCTCCAAGACCCCCACCCGGCTCTCTCCGGCCGCCGCGGCCCGCACGGTCCGGGCGCTCTTCGCCGTGGGCCTGGCCCTCGCCGTCTTCATGCTGGTGCGCAGCCAGGTCGGGGGCGATCAGCTCAACCTCCTCGCCCGGGGGTGGCTCTTGGCCGAGAAGGGGATCTTCATCCCCTACGGCAACCCCATGTCCACGGGCGGCAAGGCGCCGGGGGGGATCACCACCGTACTGGTGGGTCTGCCGCTGATGCTGTGGCGGGACCACCGGGCCCCGAGCCTCCTCGTCCTGCTGTTCCACATCGCTGCCTACTGGCTGCTGGACGGCACGCTCAAGCGGATCCTCTCACCCCGCGAGCGGGTGCTCCTCGCCCTGCTCTACTGGCTGAACCCGTGGCAGATCTTCTTCGCCTCGTTCCTCTGGAACCCGAACTACCTCTTCCTCTTCGGCTCCCTCCACCTGTGGATCACCCTGACGCAGCGCGAGCGGGCCCGGTTCTGGCCCTCCTTCGTGCACGCTGCCGGACTGGTGCTCGCCCTTCAGATCCACGCCTCTGTCCTGCTGCTGGCCGTAGCCTCCCTGCTGCTCTGGCTGCGCCGCTTCTTCCGGATCCACTGGCCGGGCGCCATCCTGGGCACGCTCCTGGCCGCGCTGCCTCTCGTCCCCTGGGCGATCGAGGTGCGGTCCCACCCCACGATCGTGACGGAAGCCAGCAAGGGATTCCTGGGACGGGGCCTGATCTTCGGTCTGCCGCGAGGGGTCAGCTACTGGCTGCGCTATGCCTCGCTGTCTCTCTCCAAGCGGCTGGACGACTTCAACTTCTCAGAGCTCCTGGGGGGATCGGACCGCTGGCTGGGACCGGGGCTCCGTATCCTCTCGGGTACGGTCCTCTCCCTCACCATCCTCTTCCCCGTGATCGCCAACCTCCGGCTCTGGAGGATGCGGCGAACCCGGCCGGCGATTTCCTCCTCGAAGCGCCCGACGCGCTGGGCCCGGCTACGGGCATGGGGCCGGGCCGTCTGGCATCACCGGCTGATTCCTGGCACCTCCAGCCGCGCCTGGTTGAAGGGATACGTCCGGGTCTGTTTCGTGGCGGCGCTCATCGTCTTCACCCTCTCCCCCACGACCGTGATGATGTGGCAGGCACTGATCCTCTTCCACGCCGCCATCCTGCCCCTGGTGCTCTGGGCCGGCCCCCTCGCCCGCACCCGCCTCGCCGCCCGGGCGATCGCCTGGACGCGGGCCTACGGCATCGCCGAGATCCTCCTCGTCCTCGCCATAGCCCTCGGCACCTCCTATTACCGCTGCGCCGGTCACATCCCCAGGGAAGGCTTCAACTTCAACCTCAAGTACGACAGCCCCATGTTCCGCGACTTGAACATCCAGCAGACCTGCCCCTGGCCCATGAACGTGCCGGACGGCTGGTGGCCGGACGTGCTGCCGCCTGGGGAGTGAGGAGTCTGGTGTACATGGACACGAAGATCATTCCGTCGAGCGGGAACGTATTCAGAGATCTTGGCTTCAGTGAGGAGGAAGCGGAGCACCTTAGGGTCCGTTCGACTTTGATGATTGCAGTGCGCAAGCTCATCGAAGATCGCAGTCTCACCCAGTGGGAGGCGGCCAAGCTGTTCGGGGTCACGCAGCCGCGGATCAGCAATCTCGTTCGAGGTCGGATCGATCTCTTCAGCATCGATACCTTGATCGACATGCTGGCGCGCGCTGGAATCTACGTCGACATTGTCGTTTCCGTTGCCCGCCAGGGAGCCGCTTAACGCTGGTGTCTCGGAAACTCCACAACTATCAGAAAATAGGTGACTTGGTCGGCTTGGCCGGCATGCGGTCTTTGCGGCCCAAGGGGTCGCGAGAGCTCAGCCCAGGGCTGAGGCCGAAGGCCGATGCCCTGGGGTCCTCTGCGGCCTGAAAGGTCGCGAGAAACCTGGGAGGATCGAACCGACTCCGACCCAAAGAATCTCTTGCGGCCTTTCAGGCCGCCTCGGTTGATTGCCTTTCTTTCTACCCAGGGCATCGGCCTTCGGCCTCAGCCCTGGGCTGGGTTCTGCCGGCCCGTTGGGCCGGGTGGGTCAGCCAGTTCCAGGCCAGCAATGGAGCCATGCCCCAGAGCCTTGCTTTCTCAGGGTTCGCGCACGACAGCGCGCTAAGTTCAAAAGGAAGACATCCGCGCTGCTCTCGCATCTGCTACTTAGCGCGTCGCGGCAAACCTGCTCTAGAGGCCGCTGTTTCAGGCGCCATCTCAACGACCCACTCCCGTTGCTCGGCAGTGTCCGGCACCGGTCTCCCCCGGGCCTTCTCGATGTGAAGGAAGGCCTCGTTCGCTGTTTCACCGGCGGCAACGAGCAGGGACGCTGCTACCATCGAGGATCTGCCGATGCCTTGGCGGCAGTGCACTCCCACGTTCTTCCCCGACTCGAGCGCTTTCTCCAACCGACTGACGAGGTCCGCCATGCCTGCCCGCGATGGAGGTACGCCGTAGTCGGGGATCGGAAAGGCTTGGAACTCCAGCCCCGCCTCGCGGGAGAGCACTGCCTCATCCTGGAGGTCCAACTCGGCGGCTTCGTCGGGGGTCAGCAAGGACGTGACCACGTCGAGTCCGGAGGCACGCCATGCACGCACCTCATCCGCAAGCCAGTCTCCCCCTCGGGGTCGCGGAAGGATGCCGAGGCGGCCCGGCCAGGGACCTGGTATCCAGTAGACTTCAGCCCTCATGATGTTCAAGCAGCTCTCTCGGCAGTTCCTCGATTTCCACTCCACGCTCCCGAAGGACGTAGAGACGATGATGCCCATCCATTATGGTGCCATCGGGCTTGACTTTGAGCGCCCCAGATTCACCGGGGCGTAACGAGGCGATCAGCTCCTCCGTCGACAATTTCCTGAAGGCGGTCAGCTTCGGCTGACTCAACGATCCCTCAGAGTGCAACGCCTTCAGAGGAGCTTTATCCATAGTGGGCCGACCCCCTACTTCCGCCGCGGCCGATCCTCCTCATACACCGTCTTGTAAAGCAACCCGGCCACCACTCCGCCCAAAACGGGACCCACGAGGTAGACCCAGAGGTCCTGGAAGTTGCCGGTGGCGAGGGCGGGACCGATGCTGCGGGCGGGGTTGAGGCTGGCGCCCGTGAGCGGTCCGCCCATCAGGATGCAGAAGGTGAGGGTGAGGCCGATCGCCAGGCCTCCCGGGATCGTGGCCTTGCCGCTGATGCCCGCGTTCATCACGGCGTTCACCAGGAAAAAGGTCAGGATCGCTTCGAGGACCACTCCGATGAGCGGCGTGATGGTGATGGTCACAGACCCCACCGGGAGGTCATGGGCCAGTTTCGTGAGGCCGAGGCCGGTGCCCGTTCCGCCCAGGACCCAGGCCAGGGTGAAGGCGGCGACGATGCCGCCCGCAATCTGGAAGACGATGTAGGAGAGGGCGCGCGCGGTGTCGATCTTCCCAGCCGCCCAGACGCCCAGGGTCACCGCGGGGTTGATGTGTGTGCCCGAGATGTGGCCGTAGGCGTAGGCGAAGCCCAGCACCACCAGACCGTGGGCGAAGGCCACGCCCACCAGGCCACCGATTCCCAGGGCACCGGCGCCGGCGCCGATGAAGATCAGCGCGAAAGTGCCGATGAATTCGGCGAGCAACGACGTCGAAAGCTTGTGGTACATGCACGGCCCTCCTTCCAGATGGCAGTCAGACGAAATGGACGGACCTAGTCTAGCGCAGCGCGCAGTTTCGAGAATCGGTGCTGCAAGTCAGTGCCGTTTCTCCTGCATCCGCTTCACGACCTGGGTGGTCCAGCTCCGCGGCATGAAGCGGACGCCCTGGGCGACGATCTTGTTCAGCGCGCCCGGGATGACGATCGTCTTGCCCTCCCGGAACCCCTCGTAGCCAACCCGGGCCACCTCCGCGGCAGTCATGACCTTGAGCGGGCCCGCGACGATGCTGGTGCCCTCCAGGCCGGCGCGGGCCGTGAACCCCGTCGCGGTCGGCCCCGGGCAGAGGACGGAGATCGTCACCCCCGTGCCCTCCAGCTCCGCGGCCACCGCTTCGGAGAAGGAGAGCACGTAGGCCTTGGTGGCGTAGTAGATGGCCATGAAGGGTCCGGGCTGGAATGCCGCCGTGGAGGCCACGTTGAGGACGCCCCCCCGGCGGCGGGCCACCATTCCGGGCAGGAGCTTCTTCGTCAGGTGGGTCAGCGTCACGACGTTGAGCTGCAGCTCCTCCAGCTCCGCGTGGAGGTCGGCCGCGATGAAGGGGCCGAAGGTGGCGAAGCCGGCGTTGTTCACCAGGACGTCCACGGTCACGCCAGCCGTCTCCAGCTCCCGGGCGAGCTCCTCGGGCGACTCGGGCCGGGCGAGATCGCTGGCGATCACCCGCACCTCGATCCCATGCCGGGTCCGCAGCTCACCGGCCAGCTCCTCCAGCTTGCCGCCGCTTCGCGCTACCAGCACCAGATCGTAGCCGTTGGCCGCGAAGATCCGCGCCAGCTCGAGGCCGATGCCGCCCGAGGCCCCGGTGATGAGGGCCGTCTGCCGTATTCCAGTGTTTTCGTTCGCCATGCGTGAATTCTATGCCAGAGCGCCAGCTTTTCACTTCGGATCTCCGGATACAATCCCCGGCATGGCACTGTTCCGGCGCAAGTTCCGCCTCACCGCCTGCGCGACCACCGGCGGCTGAGCGGCCAAGATCGGTCCGGGGGACCTGTCAACGATGATCGCCCCGCTCGTCCGGCTCGCCGGAGGAGATGAGAGGATCCTCGTCGGTCCGGAGACGGCGGACGACGCCGGGGTCTACCTCCTGGATGGCCATGCCCTGGTGGCCACCGCCGACTTCATCACTCCGGTGTGCGACGACCCCCGCCGTTTCGGCCGGGTGGCGGCGGCCAACTCCCTCTCGGACGTCTACGCCATGGGCGGGCGTCCGCTCTTCGCCCTCAACCTCTGCTGCTTCCCGGAGCTGGAAGGGGAGGGGGCGGAGGCCCTGGGCGGCATTCTTCAGGGGGGAGCCGAGGCCCTGGCCCAGGCCGGCGCCGTGCTGCTGGGCGGTCACTCGGTGCGCGACGAGGAGCTCAAGTACGGCCTCTCGGTGGTGGGCCTGGCCGATCCAGACCGCCTGCTCACCAACGCCCGGGCCCGGGCGGGCGATCGCCTGCTCCTCACCAAGCCCCTGGGCACGGGCGTGCTCGTCAACGCCTTCAAGGTGGACAAGCTCGACGAGGCGGGGCTGGAGCCGGCCCTCCAGGAGATGGAGCGGCTGAACGACGTGGCCAGCCGCCTCGCCCTGGAGCACGGGGTGCACGCCGCCACGGACGTGACGGGATTCGCGCTCGCCGGCCATGCCCTGGGCATGGCCAGGGCCTCGGGGGTGGGCCTCCGCATCGTCTTCGAGCGGCTACCCGTGCACGACAACTTCTATCGAGCTGGCCAAGGCAGGGATCACCACCGGCTGCACGGTGGCCAATGCGGACAACGTCGGCGGGCTCTTCGAGGACCGGGCCGGGCTCGACAAGGTCCATCGCGAGGTGCTCTTCGATCCCCAGACGTCGGGAGGGCTGCTCCTTTCGACCCCTCCGGAGAGAGCCGAGGCTCTGCTGGCGGCTCTCCTCGCCAGCGGGCACCGGGCGGCGGAGATCGGGGAGGTGATCCCCGGGCCGGCCCGGATCGAGGTGGTGTAGGTCCCTCCGCGCGGGCGCTTACACCTTCTTCGGCGGCAGCTCCCGGGCCACGGGATCGTCCTGGAAGCCGTGGTGGTTGTGGCTGCCGTCGCAGAACGGCTTGTTGGCCGAGGCGCCGCAGCGGCAGAACGAGACGGCGGTGCGGCCGCCCAGACCATAGGCCTGACCGGTGGGATCAAGGAGCTGTACGGCGTCCGCCCCTTCGAGGAGGAGCGGGCCGTTCTTCCGGACGGTGATCTTGACGTCGGACATGGGTGTACCTCCCTCTGCGCCGGGAAGCGTTTCCCATCGACCCTCCTGCCGTCAATCCCTTGGCTGCAGGCATTGCTGCGGTATCCTAGGCCGCTCTGTCGCCAGGCCCATCGATCATGAACCCTTCAGAACCCGCTCCCGAATCCCGCCTCCGCCGCTGGGGACTCCGCCTCTTCCAGGGGGCGGTGATCCTCTTCGCGGGGTACTTCACCTACCGTTTCGTCACCCATTCCGACCTCTCCTGGTCCAAGCTGGCCGAGCGGGTGGCCGCGGCGCGGGCGCCGTTCGTGATCCTCGGCGTCGGGCTGCTCCTCTTGCGTTACGGGCTGTGGGACTGGCGCTTCCGGCGGGCGACGCGCCTGACGCTCGGCTACGCCTCGGGACCGCTGCTCGGCTTCTTCGTCCTCATGGCCTCGGCAGCGCTCAACCTCATCACCCCCACGGCGCGAGTCATCGGAGGGTTGATGCGGGCGCGCTACTTCTCGCGCGGCTATCAGCGCCCCTTCGGCCTGCTCTACGGCGTCGTGCTCTACGACCAGGTGGCCCACCACGCGGTGATGAGCGTCTGCACCTGGATCACCTTCAGCGCCACGGCCTTCTACCTGGGGAAGACGTGGCTCGGCTGGGCCTCCCTGGCTGCGCTGGTCGCCGCGGGGGTCGCCCTCTGGATCTGGGGCCGCCGCCGGGGGCCGTTCGAGGAGAACCCCATCGTCCGTTTCCTCGCCCGCCGGGCGGAGAAGGACGAGGGGAAGCTCGACCGCTTCTTCGCCCACGGGCACGAGGCCGTGGGAGTGTTCGTCCGCCTGCTCGCCGCGGCCCCGCTGCGGGCCCCGGCCGTGATCCTCGGAGTGACTTATTTCCTGGTGAACATCGCGGCCCAATGGGCCATGTTCCAGGCCATCGGCGCACCGGTCGATGCCTTCGTGGTCCTCGCCGTAGTGGCCCTGGGCACGGCCGTGGGGACCTTGACCGGCACACCCGGCGGCATGGGCACCACAGAGGTGGCCATGATGGCCTCCTTCAAGCTCTTCGGAGTCAACGCCCTGGTGGCCACGGCGGGCATCCTCCTCTATCGCGGGCTGCACTATGCCTCGCGTCCTCGCCGTGGGCCTGCCGGCCCTGGCGGTGCTGGAGCTGCGGCCGAAGCCGGGAGAAGAGGACACGGACGGCGATCCGGCTCCGTCCGCGTAAAACGAATCCCTCCTTTTTCCTTTCTCCCTCTGCGCGCTCGTCGCTTCGCGGCGCAGCGTCCCCTTCTCCGGGCCGAACGGGCCCATGAGCCTTCCAAATGGCCCTGCCTCGGGCTGACCGCAGTCAAAGATCAGGTCGCAGGCGCTATCCCGCCACGAAGGGCAGGACCGGAGGAAAGCTTCAGACCGGGAAGCGTGCCTCGCGATCTCCCTGCTTCAACTTCTCGGCCAGCCCGCAGCCCAGAAGACATATCTGGTACTTTTGGGCGGCACGTGTGACGTTTCCAAGCGCCGCCCTGTTGCGTTGGCCGCTTTTGGCCCTGTTCTGCGTTTCTATGGATGAGGCCATCGCAAGAGGAAGCAGCCCATCTCGGGCGTGATCTTCAAAGAGGGAGGAAGACCAATGGCGACCATCAATGTGAATGTAAGGGCTAAAGGGGTGAGTGCCGTGGAAAATCCCCAGTCCGCCCAGCAAACGGAGACCGTAACCTGGGTCTTTACCTTTATCGGCACCGATTCGGATAACCTGCGGGTAGTGTTCAAGAAAGTCGAGCTTTCGAACAACTCCGGCGTACTGCTCATCAACGAGCAAGGCCCTTTCTCCGGACCGCTTTCGATGATCGGAGGACAGATCAGGGGCACCATCGCCCAGGATGCGCCGTGGGGCCGGTATCTCTATGACATCCACGATGGCAACAACAAAGTTATGAACTGGTTGACTAAACTTCCCCCAGACCAGAACTTCGGCGGTCTCGACGTGCCCAAGTCACCGCCAGGGGGGTAGAGCCTCCCGGCCCAGCAGGCTGCCTTGCGCCATGTCGCCTCTAGAGGTGCCGGCGGCGCTCGGCAGCCTGGCTGGTGGCTTGGGTGTTGAGGAGGGCCTGGAAGTCCGGATCTTTTTTCAGGGAGTTGAACTCGGGGATCGTGAACCACCTCCAACTCAGACCTGTTTTGAGCGCCCTGTGGGTGTAGTAGAGGGCGTAGGAGTGGTTGCCCAGGAGCGCATAGAGCTGAGCGGCCTGATAGAGGACCTGAAAATCCTGAGGTACCCGCTTGAGTACCTCTTCGGCTAGGCGTTCAGCCTCGTCCCTCTGGCCCAGGCGCACGAGGCACTGGGCGTGCAGCATGCGGGTGCGGTCATCGCTGAGGTTGGGATCGGCTGCAAGCTCCTTGGCCAGGGCGTGATAGAGTCGCCGCGCTTCTGGCAACTTCCCTTGGGCTTCGAGTGCGGTGGCAAGGTTGAAGCGAGTGAGTTTGTGGTCGGGTTCGAGGGCCCGGGCTCGGCGGTCGGCGTTCTCGGCTGCGGCGTAGTCTCCCAGCAGGTACCGGGCGAAGCCGAGGTTCGTGAGGTCCAACCGCTCCAGCTCCGGCAGCTCCTCATAGAGCGTCGCAGCGCGCTCGGGATCTCCGAAGGCTGTCTCCACCGCCGCCAGGGTCTGCCGCACGTACTGGTTGGCCGGTTGCGCATCTAGGAGAGGCTCGAGGCGCTGGCGCGCGCTGACTCCCAGGCCGAGGCGGAACTCTAGCTTCGCCAACTCCAGGACGTTGCGCCAAGTAGGCCGCCGCTCGGCGACCTCCTGCCGCAGAGGCTGGGCCTCCTGCAGCTTGCCTTGCGTCTCCAGCAGGGTGGCTTTGGCTCTCTTCACCCGAACGTCCCCAGGAGCCAGGGCGGTCAGCTTCGCCAATGTTTCCCGTGCCGCGTCCAAGCGGTTTCCCTCCCCCTCGACCTGCAGGCGGGCCAAGAGAGGTCGTGGATCATGGGGCGCGAGATCCTGAGCCCGCGCCGCGTCCGCGAGGGCGCGCCTGGGGTTCCCCAGGAGCCGAGCGAAGCCTGAGGCCAACAGCCAGGCACCAACTAGATCGGGCGACGTGTGCAGCAGGGCGTCCAGCCGGGCGAGCTCACCTGTTCCCAGGCGCTCGCCGCGATCAACCCGGTGCTTGAGTTTGATGTACTCGGAATAGTCTTCGGCTCTGATCTTGCCGCCGGGCGACCCCGGCCGGAGATGGTGGTCGGGGTAGAGCTGCCGAAGGTGGACCTGCACCGCGTCGGCAAGCTGATAGGAGTTCTCGACTCCGGCCTCGACATCGAAGGTTACCGTCCCCAGGACCGCGTCTCCGGGTTCCCGGAGCCGGCGCAACCTCACCCGGCAACCGTCTCCTTGGCAATCGAGGAGGGGGAAGACCACCTCGTTCGCTTCGGCGCGGCGTGACCTTTCGGCCGCGGAGCCGCTCGCTTCGTCCTTTTCGGGCGGGTCTATCGGCTGCAAGCCTTGAAGAGGGATGAGAGTGTCGATGGCGGCGTTCATAACGTCGGAAGAGACGTAGGCGAGATCCGGGTTTTTCCCCGTGGAAGTCATGGCCGGGCGCAGCACCGCCACCTTCAACGCGGGCGGAGCTGAAGAGGGCCCGAGAAATCTCTTGAGGAGAAACCCAAGGAGCACAATGGTGACCACTCCTCCGGCGATGAGCCCCACCCGGAGCGCCTTCCGGCGCCAGCCGTGGTGCACTGGTACCGGCAGCGAATCCGATTCGAGGTCCGCCAACAGCTCGGCGGCGCTCTGGTGGCGTTCGGCGGGGTCCTTGGACAGTGCCTTTGTCACCGTCCGGGCCAGGGCCGCGGAGACCTCAGGCCGGATGCGGTCGAGAGGCTCGGGCTTGCAGCGCTGGATGGCGGCGAGGACCGCCCGCTCGTCGTCTCCTGGGAACGGCCGGCGCCCGGCGAGCATCTCGTAGAGCAGCGCGCCCAGCGACCAGACATCCGTACGGCCGTCCACCGGCTCGCCGCGGGCCTGCTCGGGGGACATGTAGGCGGGCGTCCCCAGTGAGCTGCCGGTGCGGGTCAGAGTCGCGTCACCCCTCATCTTGGCGATGCCGAAGTCGAGGACCTTGACCTCCCCGCGGCGGGTCAGCATCACGTTGGCCGGCTTGATGTCGCGATGCACGATGCCGGCTTCGTGGGCCCGCGCCAGGGCCCGTGCCACCTCGCTGGCCACCTGCCGGGCTTCGGATACCGGCAGCGGCCCTCTTGCCAGCCTCTCCTTGAGGGTCTCGCCCTCGTAGTAGGCCATGACGATGTAAAGCTGGCCGTCGTGCTCGCCGATGTTGTGGACGGTGCAGATGTTGGAATCGTCGAGGGCCGAGGCTGTGCGCGCCTCACGCCGGAAGCGCTCCTTGGCGCCGCGGTCCCGGCTGAGCTCCGGCGATAGCAGCTTCACCGCCACCCGGCGCTCAAGGAGGGTATCCTCCGCCTCATAGACCACGCTCATGCCGCCGGAGCCGACCTCGCGGACCAGCCGATAGGGTCCGAGCTCGCGGCCCGCGAGGGGCGCCGCTTCGCCGGCGGTGTCCGCCAGCAACTCGGCGGCGGCCTGGTGGGCCGGTGTGGCCAGGAAGCCTCCCGCCTCCTCGTCCGCGGTCAGCAGGACTTCCATCTGCGCGCGGAGCTCCGGGTTCCCGGCGCAGGCTTGGTCGAGGAACGCGCGGCGCTCCCCGGCCGGACGCTCGAACACCTCGTCGAGCAGGGACTCGATCCGCCGCCAACGCTCGGGTTCCGTCGGCAGATCGGGCTTCATCCCTCGTCCCGGCCGCGCAGGGTATGGAAGAGGAAAGCGCGGGCCTTGAGCCAGTCGCGCCTTACGGTTCGCTCGGAGGTCCCCAGCGTCCGGGCGGTCTCCTCCTCCGTCAGCCCGGCGAAGAACCGCAGCTCCACCAGCCGGCTCAGCCGCTCGTTTCGCGCCGCCAGCGAGGTCAGGGCCTCATCCAGATCGAGAATCTCGACCGCCCGGCGGGATGCGTCCGTTCCGCCCTGGTCCGGCTGCAGCTCGTCGAGAGTGATTCGCAGGCCCTCGCCGCCACGCTTCTTGGCCACCCGGCGGCGCGCGGTGTCCACCAGGATGTGGCGCATGGCCACCCCCGCCACCGACAGGAAGTGGGCCCGGTCCTGCCAGGAGGCGCCAGCCTGGTCCACCAGTCTGAGGTAGGCCTCGTGCACCAGGACGGTGGTGTCGAGCGTCTGCCCCGGACGCCAACGGCGGAGCTGCCGGCGAGCCACGGCGCGCAGCTCGTCATAGACCAGCGTCATCAGCCGGTCCATGGCGCTCCCGTCCCCCTGGCGGACGGCTGCCAGAAGCTGCGTCACCTCTCCCGGGACCGAACCCTGCGCGCTCTGCGACACTTTCTCTCCGCCTTCCTGAAAGTCCTGGATTTCAGCAGGTTACCTCACACCCGACGCGATTTCAACCCGCCGCGCTCCAGCGGGTGTCCGCTTTCTCCACCGCCCTGCGTTCATCCAGGTGAAGGAGACGACCGGACCCTGAAAGGAGGATGAGATGAGGCGCCGAGGCAAACCTGGCTGGCTATCGAATGACCATGCTTTCGAGCTGAGGGGGCAAAGGAAACGTCGCTTAACTACGCTTGGAGCGGACGGCGGACGACCGGTTCGCCATTCCCCAACGGCAGAGCGCGCCGGCCGCTCAAGCGTCAAGCGTTTGGGCGTCAGGACTGGCGCAGACTCTTAGTGCCCGAGCGGAGCGCTAAAAGGAGGGAACCTGTGACGCGAGCTTCAGAGGGGTGCAATCGTATCTTTTGCTACGTAATCCTAGCGCTACTTGCGGGTTGCTGTAGCGGCAGACCTATATCGCCAACTCCGACAGAATCAAGGAGATTTCCTATGAAAAGGATCGTTTCGCCGACACTCTGGCTCACTCTTCTGGTGGTGGCCGCCTTCTTTAATGCGTCTCATGCCGCTGAAATTCGCAGTGGCATAGAGGACAAGTGCTTGGATGTTAAAGGTGGCGGCTCGGCCGATCTCACCCCTATCATTCTATTCCATTGTACGGGAGGAAATAATCAAAAATGGGCAATCGTTCCTCCCGGTTTTATACGTGGTATAGGAGGTAAATGCTTGGATGTTAAGGGTGGCGGCTCGGCCGACGGCACCCCCATCATTCTATTCCATTGTACGGGAGGAAATAACCAAAGGTGGACAGTCACTAATGGTGAAATTCGTGGAATAGGGGGTAAATGCTTGGATGTTCAAGGCGGTGGATCCGCTGATCTCACCCCCATCATCTTATGGCCTTGTCATGGAGGTGATGGTCAAAAATGGATAATACAATAATATCTCTCAATTTAGCGGGCCGGAGGACGAGATGAGGCGCCGAGGCAAACCTTGCTGGCTATCGAATGGCCATGCTTTCGAGCTGAGGGCCGCGACTGAGACACCACCGACAATAGGCGAAAGCCGCCGGCAACAGCGACTCCCGCGACCTACAGCCACCGCGCCCGCCCTCGACTCCCTCGCACCGGTAACGAAAGAGCGCCGCACTGCGCCTAATGAAACGTTGAGGTAGGCTTTCACAGGAGGAATGACATTGAGAAATCAGACGCGGATTATCGCAGTTTTGGCCATGATGTTGGCCCCTGGTCTCTTCTGGGCTCGGAGTACCGTCGCACAGCAGCGCCCTGAAGATCCCAAGGCAATTCACAACATGCTGCTGATCGGCGAGAGGACGGTGTACCTCTCCCATCTCCCGATGTTTCAGGATCCAGAGGATAGCGAGATCATGCCTCACCGCTACCAGGCGATCTTCGAGGTGACTTTTGACCAGCAAGACAAGTATGTGAAAGACCACAAGGCCCCTGGGGCGCCGAAGTTTTACACACTGGGGCCGAAAGAACGTTTCGTGCTTTCCGAGCTCGCCACACCTGGACCTGATGCTAAGACGCCTCGCTCGTTCACCGCGAAAGTCCTTCGTGGTCACCTGGAAAAGCCATCGCCAGACGGCAAAGGTGCAATCCTCCGTGACGTTCAAGTCCGTGTGACGCGGGTCGTGCATTTTCGGCAGTTCGACCCCAAGGCCAAGAGACCCGATCGCCTGGAATATCTGCTCTTTGGCAAGGGAGGGGAGCTCTTCCTGGCTCACCTGATCGTGACCCCGCCGGACTTCGATCAAGTGCTGTCGGTGAAAGTCAAGGGCCACGAATTCACCGACGAAGAGTTGGCCAAGGGGGTGGTGGTGGCCTTCGCCGGGACAACCAACACCCCTGCCGGCCGGCTCAAGGCGAAGCAGCAGGCTTCGGGTGAGATGACGTCCGGCAGCGCACCGAGCCTGGCCAAGGTTCAAATCGAGGTGAGTGGAGAGCTCTTTTTCGAGGAAGGCGAGCTGAGGATGCCGGCGGTCTTTGCTACGACTCCTGAGGAGAGGAAGGCCGGCTTTCCGTGAGTCAGCGTTACGATTCGGAGGTATTCGGAGTAGACTTGGAGGAGTGACGCGACACCGCTCATCGGCATCGCGTTTGGCCCTCTGGAGAAGCGCATGCGATTTCTGAAAGCCCTGACACGAGGAACCTCATTGGCTCTGTGCATTGGCCTGCCGGCCCACGCCGCGACTCAGTGCACCGACGTGGCGCAGAGCCGGTGGCTTTACTCCTGCGCCTCTGCTCTGTTTGAGGTCCGGCGCGCCGAGACTCCGGACCCGAAGGACCCATGGGAATTCAACTCCGACGCTCTCTTCACGCCCCAATCCAGCCTCCCGACGGAGTTGGTCGACTCCTGCTACGAGCTGATCTCCCAGCCGGATCGCGTGCCGGCCAAGGCTCTCAAGTCGCTTTCTGTCTCCGGCTGGCCCCTTCTCCACGATCCGTGCACGCGGATCGAGCATCTCCAACGGCTCGAGTCGTGCGAGCAAGACGCCTTCGAGTTGCTGGGGCACACTCGGGCCGACCTGCTGGTCAAGTTCCATGAGGACGGCGGCTTTTCAGCCTTCGACGACAGAGCTTTCATTCATCGCACTTGTTTCTACTTCAAGGTCCAGGTTCACTTCCTGCTCCAGCACGACGGAGTCGAGTCTCCCACCGATGTCATTGACGGTGTTGCTCCTTACATTGGGCTCTATGTCTTTGGCTGACCCGTGACTCGACGCCCGGTCCAACGCCACGAGCTGTTGACAATCCAGGGCCACGCGGGACAGACTTGTCTGCGCGCTCCTGCGCAATTTCTGCCCAACTGGAGGCCCAATTGAAGAAGACGGCCAAGAAGCTTCAGCTCGCCAAGGAGACACTCTGTGAGTTGGACGCCCTGAAAAAAGTGACCGGCGGGGTTACGGCTGGAACTTGTAACACTATCCTCTGCACCAAAACCTGCACCACCAGCCACAACACCTGCACGACTTTCTTGTGCTGAATCTCGGCCTGGGTCGAGCCATGCCGCGGGGGCGCAGTCGCCGCGGCTCTGTGTAGGAAAAGGAATCCCGGCGAGGGATGGGTGAGGAGGGCCGGGATTCCTCGTCCCTCCTCGGCTCGCCGGTCGCCGCGGTCTCCGACGAGCCGAGCTGCGAGTCCCCGAGGCGCTCCAGGGCTTGCTCCTGGGTCCGTCGTCGGTCGTCCTCGGGGACTACCTCTTCCGCGACCAGGTCACCATCGGCTTCGACGGCGGCCTGTGGGGGATCCTGCGGGTCGAGTGAGTTGGAAAAGGCACGCCGGGTCAAACGAAGTCCCGGCGTGCCCTTTCTTTTGTCCACTTCAACGCACTGGGGGAGCTCAGCACCAGCAGGACGTGTTGGGGCCGAGCGCTGTGAATGTGCACGTCTTGTTGTCGCTGGAGATGATGCCGCTGCCGGCGGCAGCCTGCTCCAGATCCCGCCCTTCGAGGTATACGAGGGTCTCCCTCGACAGCGAAAGCTTCTTCTGGGTGCTTGTCTTTTTCATAGGGTGTCTCTCCTTGGACTTGCCGGGGACCAGCCACCCGGCCCGGGTAGTTTAACGCCAGAGCGTCTTCACGAGGGCTCCTCGTCCCCCTTCCCGCCTCCCGGAGGGCGAAGGGAGGCCAGGAGATGGACGACGAGGGGAATCAGGGCGGCGAGGAGGAGGCTCAGAACCTTGCGGGAGGCGGCGCGCTCGCGCCGGATCTCAGTCCGGATCTCTTCGAGGTCCCGGCGCCGGGACCGGTCGGATTGTTCAACCTGAAGTGCCAGGGCGTCGAGGCGTTCCTGCAGGCGGGCCAGGGCGGCTTCCTGGGCGTCCTGAGAGTCCCGGACCTGCTGCAGCGCACTGCCGCCGGACTCGCTCCGGCGCAGCACGGCGTTGGGTAAGGGCACATCTCCGGGCGGCTCCGCGGCCTTCTGCTCCTCTTGGATGGGTGCCGGGGTCTCGGCCGTAGCGGAATCCGCGAGCGCACCCTCCTCCGGACTCGATCTCCGCTCGGAAAGCAGGACGTAGAGAGCCATGGCCGTGGCGATCAGGGCGAGAACGGCGAGGGGCACCCTCCAGGCGGACGCCAGGGAACGTTTCCTCATGGGCAGCTCCTACGGGACGGGAGGCAAGGGCGAAGGGAGCCGGCTCGCCGCGCGGATCGCTTCGACGATGTGCCGGACGTCGTAGCCAATGACGATTCCCGAGTTGGACCGCGTGTACAGGTCGTTATACGCCCTCGCATCAGGGTCGTCGAGGTTCCCCCGCTTGAGCACCGGCAGCGCCTCGTTGCGATATCCACGCACGACTCCGGCCACGCGGAAGCTGCGGCTCGGGGCGTGCCAGAACACGATGGGCCCCCCGGAAAAGCCCGGATTGTTCTGGCCATCGAGGTAGAGGATGCCAGCCCCCGGGTCCCGGTCATCCAGCGCCGAGACGATCCCGCTCTTCAGGAAAGGGAGCTCGCCGAACCCGGGCGGAGCGGGCGCGGCCGTCGAGGTTCCCAGGCCATAGGGATAGCCGAGGAAATAGACCTGCTGGCCGAGGGTCAGACCGCCGGAGGACGGCTCCAAGGGAAAGGTGACCGTGACCGGCCTGCCCAGATCGAGCGCGGCGATGTCTACGACCTCCTTAGCAGGATAGATGACGCGCGCCTGCACCTTGCTCCAGCGCCCCTCGAGCCACAACTCGACCTCGCTCTCGCTTCCGGAGCCGTTCAGGAGATGGCGCGCAGTGATCAGGTACTGATGCCCGTCGACCTCGATGGTGAACGCCGAGCCCGTCGACGTGGCGGTCCTGAGCCGCAGGACACGGTACAGCACGTTCGACGTCGGCACCTGCGCCCACGTGGCAGCAACGGCCAGAAACCCCATCAGCAAAGCCGAGAGAGCCCTCCTCACGGACGCGATGCTATCACCCGCCGGTCGACCTCACCCAAAGAGTCGAGCTGCCGCCGGCCGAGGCGCCAGGCACCTCTTGCTGCTGCGTCTTCACCTTGCGGCCGCGAGACGGCTGCACGCCGAGCTCGGCGAGCTTCTCTTCTCCGAGGACGAAGTGGTCCCTCACAGAGAGTGTCTGAAAAGTCTTCAGGCCCGAAGGGTCATGATCCCTCAGATGCTATGCAGGTATTCGAGAAGCGGGTCGTCGGTTATAGTTCTGGGAGTACTTTTTCCAGAAAGGAGTCCCAGATGGAGCCAACGACCCGCCCAGAAGAGTCTAACGGAAAATCGGCCGTTCTGTACCTGTCGTTCGAATTGGGCCAAAAGGAGTGGAAGTTGGCGTTCACGATCGCCCGCGGCCAGAAGCCACGGATCAGGACAGTACCGGCAGGAGATCGGGAAGCGGTGAAGGAGGAGATTGCTCTGGCACGGCAGCGGTTTAATTTGGCTGAGGACGTGCGGGTGGTGAGCTGCTACGAGGCCGGGCGTGACGGCTTCTGGATTCACCGGTTCTTGACCTCCATTGGAGTGGACAACGTGGTGGTGGACTCCTCGAGCATCGAGGTGAACCGGCGAGCTCGTCAGGCGAAGACCGATGGTCTGGATGTGCAGAGGTTGTTGTCGCTGCTGCTGCGGTACCACGACGGAGAGAGCCGGGTGTGGAGCGTGGTGCGGGTGCCGAGCGTGGAGCAGGAAGACGGCCGTCAGTTCTCCCGGGACTGGGAGGTGCTGAAGAAGGAGTGGACCCTGCATCGCAATCGGATCCAGGCTTTGCTGGCGAGCCAGGGGGCACGCCTGGAGCTGAAGGCCGACTTCGCCGAGCGTCTGGAGAGTGCGACTCTATGGGACGGCAGCCCGTTGCCTGCTGACCTGAAGTTGAGGCTGAAGCGGGAATGGGAGCGTTTGGAGCTGGTGGAGAAACAGATCCGAGAGCTCGAAGAAGCAACGAGATGAAAAGATCGCTGAGGGGGGTAGCGTGGCGATGCGACTGATCCAGCAGCTGGTGCTGTTGCGGGCGATCGGCACGACCAGTGCGTGGGTGTTCGTGCAGGAGTTCTTCGGCTGGCGCCAATTCCGTAACCGCCGCGAGATCGGAGCGTTGGCTGGCCTGGCGCCGATGCCGTACCGCAGCGGCGAGTCGGTGAATCACGAACAGGGGATCAGTAAGTCGGGCAACGTGCGTCTGCGGACGATGGCGATCGAGATTGCTTGGGCGTGGTTGCGCTACCAGCCGCAGAGCCAGTTGAGCCTTTGGTTCCAGGAGCGGTATGGACCCGGGACGCGAAGATCGCGGCGGGTGGGCATCGTGGCCGTGGCGCGCAAGCTTCTGGTGGCGCTGTGGCGCTATCTGGAGACGGGCGCGCTTCCTGAAGGAGCGGTTCTGAAATCGAAGTAAGACCCAGGTGGACGTAGGGGTGGTGAGTGAATCGATCTGTGGAGCGTGCCCGACCCCAGGCTGGGTTCCAAGTGGACCGTTCCCTCAGATGGGGCCGCTCCCTCAGGCTTGCCCGACTGGTTCGCAGCGCATGCGGCATTGGGTGTCCGACCTGAGTGTCGGCACGGATAGAAGCTGGCGGAGCCTATCAGGCCCGCTGTTGAGCAAGCCCCAGATCGGAGAGGTATAGATTTTCTGCAGGCAGAAGATTCCGTCGCTGGCTCAGTTTGGCTGGGAGGGTGGGGGCGCGTCAAGGGTTCGCTTCGCCGGCTAACGCCGCCCTTGACCCGCCCCCACCCTCCCAGCCGCCAAAGATTGGGCGACGGAAAGAAAAGGTGGGCAGAGAAGAAAAAAAGACCCGCTCTCAGAGCTTGACAACCGCGGCCCTCATAGAAGCTCGAGCACTTCGTGGCGCGTGCGGCCCGTCTAATAGAGGTCACGAACGATCCGCGATGGCTCAGAAGGGGACTTGTTGCCGCTTGTATCGAGGATGGCCGTTACGACTTCCGAGATCTGATCGCCAGCCTTAGCATTCTTCGTTTCGGAGCCGAACGCGCGGGTATTGAAATTGAGCCGTTCTTCCGCGAGGCCCTCGAAATTAGTTCCCTACAAAGCCCGTCTAGAGAGGCTTGGCCGCTCCGGAAGATTCTTCTCGACGTTAACTCCTATCCAAAGAGTACTCTAAGGCACTTTGTCCGGGTGTTCGGTCCACCAGAGTGGAAGCCGTGGTGGCGATTCTGGTAAGAAGTCACGGCAGGAGAATCGCCCAGCCCTACGCCTTCAGCGGACGGCTGACGCCGCACGCTGAGGCCCATAGCGTTCGGGCGGCGGCGTGAACCCTGAAACTTCCGCCCGTTCCAGGCGTATCTGGCTCATCATGAGGGAGATCCTGCGCATGCGCAACGCCACGCTCGCCATTCTTTTGACTCTGTTCGTCTCGACCACCGCCGCCGTCCGCGCTGAAGACGCCCCCAAGGGCGACAAACCGGGAGGCGGGGATAAGGCTGCGGTGGCGCCAGCCGCACCCCGCAAGTTCGTCACCCGCCACCACTTCACCGCCGGCGGGGTGGACATCCCCTACACCGCCACGGCGGAGGACATCGACCTCAAGGACCGCGACGGCAAGCCCACGGCGCGCTTCTTCACGATCTCCTACATCGCGGAGGGTGTGAAGCGGCAGGAGGACCGGCCGATCACGTTCTTCTTCAACGGCGGGCCGGGCTCCTCCTCGGTCTGGCTGCACCTCGGTTTCGTCGGCCCCAAGCGCATCGACATCCCGAGCGACGCCCAGGACCCGGGCGCGCCGCCCTACCGGCTCAAGGACAACCCGTCGAGCCTGCTGCGCGTCACCGACCTCGTCGAGGTCGACCCGGTCGGCACCGGCTTCAGCCGCGCGCTCGGCGAGAAGAAGGACGCCGACTTCTGGGGCTACGACGAGGACGCCGACTCCGTCGCCGACTTCATCCGTGCCTTCCTCACCGTGCACGACCGCTGGAACTCGCCCAAGTACATCCTCGGCGAGAGCTACGGCGGCATCCGCGGCTCGATGCTCGTACCGCGGCTCCAGGAGGAGATGAACATCGGCCTCAATGGCGTGATCCTCATCTCGCCGGCGATCAACATGGGCGCCCTGCCCTTCGCCACCAACGGCAACGATCTCACCTACGTCACGCACCTGCCGACGCTCGCCGCGACGGCGTGGTACCACAAGAAGCTCCCGGATACCTGGCCGAGCCTGCAGGCGCTGCTCACCGAGGCCGAGCAGTTCGCCTCCGGTGAGTACCTGCGGGCCCTCTTCCGCGGCGATTCGCTCTCGCAGGCGGAGAAGGGACAGATCGCCGACAAGCTGCACCGCTACACGGGCGTGTCCAAGCAGTACATCCTCAACAGCAACCTGCGCCTCTACGCGCCCCGCTTCGCCAAGGAGCTGCTGCGCGACGAGGGGATGGCCACGGGCTTCCTCGACACTCGTTACGCGCAGAAGGAGCTCGACAACGCAGCGGAGTTCCCCAACAGCGACCCGTTCGACGCCAAGACGGGGCCGATCTACGTCTCGCTCTTCCACCAATACCTGCGCAATGAGCTCGGCGCCGACATCCAGGAGCCCTACGTGCCCCAGAACCGCGAGGCCAACCAGAGCTGGAAGCGGCGGAGGAACGCGGCCGGCGCCTTCGCCGGCTTCGTCGACGTCACCGGCGACCTGGCGCAGGGCACCAAGGACAACGAGGCGCTGCGCGTGTTCACCGCCAGCGGCTACTACGACCTGGCGACGGCCTACTTCGCCAACGCCTACATGCTGCACCACAGCGGCGTCGACCCGGCGCGGGTGACGATCCGGACTTACCCGGCGGGGCACATGATGTACCTCAACCAGGGTTCGCTCGAGCAACTGTCGAAAGACATCGGGGAGTTCATCCAGGGGAAGTGAAGGGATGTCGGAGCGATCAGTGCGACACAAGATCGCTCCCTGAAGCCTCCGGGGAAGTCCTCGGTGCCCCGATGAGTCTTCGCCCGTGAGATCTACTGGTTCAGACAGCCGCCTCCACCCTGGACCTGAAAGGGTGCGCCGACGAGGATCTGGCTGACGCAGTTGGCGATTTTGCAGTCGCCGCCTGGTGTCGTGAAGCTGCCGCGGGCAAAGTGGGCAGCGACACGTGGCTGTCTTACCGTCCGGCGCCAGCACACAGGTGGCATTCCAGCACTGCGCATAGTGGCCGACTGGGCAGGCCAACACCTTGCTGACCTCAAAGCCTTGTAACGAGAACAGGGAGTAGACCGTGCCCTTCGGCGGCTTGCAACTGGGGATCTGGTCTTTGCTGGCGAAGGCAGGCCCGTCGAGCACGGGGCAGGTGCACTCGACGCTTTTACTGCCGGCGATCTTATTACAGGTCGCTTTGTCGCAGAGCGCATAGGGACCCGGGCAGACGGTCAACCCTGCCGTATTGAGCTGACAGGTCGGCTCCTTGGCCAGGGCGCCTGTCGCCACCCCTAAAAAGATGGAAAGGACGAGCAGTAGACGGCCACGATGACCAGAGCGGAGCGAATGTGAAAGCCGGAACATAGAGTCTCCTTTCAGAGAAAACCCTGATTGCGAAGACGCGATCAGGTTCGATGAAGCGTTCGGATCGGGATCTGTCGGCCTATCAAGCAAAGGAGGTGCCAAAGGGAAGGCTAGAGAGCGGGGCGCCGATCGGCCCTCCTCAAAGTCGACTTTTGACACGTCAGCGACATGTCACTGACATGTCAGAGCATGCGATTTGGACGATCTATAAAGAAACCGGAAACTTCTGGTTTGGTACAGATGGAGGAGGCGTGTGCAGATATGATGGGAAGACTTCATCAAGGCTGGACCGCCTCTCCGGTCAGCCCGGTGAATCCGACAGAAAGGAGCCCGTACCATGGCCGAGAAGCCCGTCGTGAATCCGCAGGTCACCGATGAGGTTGAGGAGAGCATCGAAAAGCCCGGTGTCGATGCCGGCGATGCCGAGGACATCGTTATCGCGAATCCGAACACGCCGGTCACAGCCGATCTCCCGGAGGGGAACTGATCTCTCTCCCGTCGGGCACCGGCGATCTCTGGTTCCGTCCCATCCTGCCGTTGATTGCGAGCCGCTATACGGGCAGGGCCGGGGACAGGGCGTTCCCCAGTAGGTACAGGCCTTTCCCCGTTGGTCCAAGCGCCTTCCCTGTTGGTCCAGGGTCCTTCCCTGTTGGTCCGGGGTGCTTCCCTGCCCGCGGTAAAAACGAAATCCCCCGGTTTCCTTTCTTCTTCCCCGGCTCGTCGTCTCGCGGGATGCCCGGTTGTGTCCGGCCTCATCGAAGTCTCACCTTCGCGCCACTCCGCGCTCAAAGAAGAACAAGTTTTTGGGTATTCAAACATTGGAATATTTGTTGCACCGGGGCGGGCCGGGCTTCCGTTTCAAAAGGAAGGAGGGAAAATGCCCAGCCTGCTTCTCTGTATCCGCAGACTCTCCCTGTGTGCGGCTGCCATCCTCACCCTCACTCTGATCCTGGCCTCGCCGGCCGGGGCCCAGGTCGAGACCGTCTCGTGCGAGCGCACGCTGCATGCGGACGTGGTCGCCTTCGACCAGGTCTTCTTCTGGAACCGCATGGGAGCGATCCAGCCGCAGGGGATGATGTATGCCCTGCGGCGCGACGTCGTGCCCATCAGCGGTACCACCCTGTCTCCAGGCAACGTCCGGCTGCGGCCGGACAAACGGCCGCGCCCCATGGTGCTGCGCATGAACGTGGGCGATTGCCTCGAGATCACGTTCCAGAACTTGCTCGACTCGCCGCGGCGGGACGAAGAGCAGCCGGCCACGCGCTGGGCTTCGCTCCACGCCATCGGCATCCAGGAGCTGTCGGTCAGGGACGACGGCTCCTACGTGGGGAAGAACAGCAACAGCATCGCGAACGTGGGAGACACCATCGTCTACACCCTGCTGGCGCCGGACCGCGAGGGCGAGCACGTGATCTTCAGCACCGGCGCCACCAACGGCGGCGACGGTGACGGCGGCTCGACCAATCCCGGCCTCTTCGGCGCCATCATCGTCGAGCCCCGCAATGCCCGCTGGTACCGCAGCCAGGTGACCGAGGCGGACCTCAAGCTGGCCACGGTCGATCACACGCCGAGCGGCCACCCGGTGCTCGACTACGAGAAGCGCTATCCGACCGGCCATCCCCAGGCCGGGCGCCCATCCTCAACATGCTGAACCCGAACACCAACCAGATCGTCCACACGGATCTGACGGCGATCATCGCCGGCTCGGACCCCAATGGTCCGGGCGATACGCCGGGCTGGTTCCCCACCAACGCCTTTCCGGTCAACGTCTCCTATCCCCAGCGGTTCCAGGCGTTCCGTGAGTTCACCATCATGTATCACGACGAGATCGGGGCCGTGCAGGCGTTTCCGCAGTTCGAGGACCCCGTGCTCGGCTACACCCTACAGGGCGGCCGCGACGGCTTCGCCATCAACTACGGCTCCGGCGGCATCGGCGCCGAGATCCTGGCCAACCGTTTCAAGGTCGGCCCGATGTGGACTTGCACCGAATGCAAGTTCGAAGAGTTTTTCCTCAGTGCCTGGACGGTGGGCGATCCCGCCATGATCGTGGACAAGCCGGCGAACCGGCCGTGCGGTCCCGAGACCACGAGCCCGAACACCGTGGGCCAGGATCCCAACCTGCCGCTCTACGTCGATCACCTGCGGCATGGCGTGCCCTGCACCTCGACGCCCAATCCCAAGGCCACCAAGGCCTTCTTCCCGGACGACCCTTCGAACGTCTATCACAGTTATCTGAGCGATCACGTCCGCTTCCGGGTGCTCCACGCGGGCACCAAGGAGCACCACATCCACCATCTCCATGCCCATCAATGGATGTACACGGCCGACAGCGACAAGTCGACCTATCTCGACAGCCAGGCCATCGGCCCCGGCAACTCCTTCACCGCCGAGATCGCCAAGGGCGGGAGCGGCAACCTCAATCTGACGGTGGGCGATTCGATCTTCCACTGCCATTTCTATCCCCACTTCGCCCAAGGCATGTGGTCGCTCTGGCGGGTGCACGACGTGCTGGAGACGGGCACGCCGCTCGACGGCAACGGCCGGCCGGCTGCGAGCTCGCGGGCGCTGCCGGACGGCGAGATCGCGGCCGGCACGCCGATCCCGGCCGTGGTGCCGCTGCCGGGCAAGCCCATGGCGCCCATCCCCGCTCCGGTCTCGATCGTCAACGGCCAGATCTATTTCGACCCGGCGCAGACCAGCAAGGGCAACCCGGGCTGGCCGTTCTTCATCCCCGCTCTGGCCGGGCACCGTCCGCCCAAGCCACCGCTCGATACCATCAAAGACGGCGGCCTGCCGCGCCACATCATCACCGGCGGCACCTATGACGAGGCCCACAACCGGCTCGACTTCCACAAGCGGTTGCTGACGGCGACGGCGAAGTTCCTCGCGGAGACCGGCGAAAAGATCGAAGAAGTGGCCATGAAGTTCCATGCCCAGCCGGACCACCCGACCTGCAAGTCGAACGGCGACTGCGACGACACCATCATCCCCTCTCTGGTCGCCCACCCGGTGCGTTTCCTCACCAACGGTAGGGAGCCCATCGCCGGCGCTCCTTACGCCGATCCCTGCCCCGCAAACGTTCCAGGCCGGCTGTACAAGGCCGCGGACATCCAGACGGACGTACGGCTGAACAAGAAGGGGTGGCACTTCCCGCAGCAGCGCTTCTCCTCCCTCCTGGAGGACGTGGCGAGTTACCTGAGCGTGACCTATGGCCCCACCCGCAAGCCGCCCGAGCCGCTCTTCTTCCGCGCCAACAGCGGCGACTGCATCCAATATCAGCTCACCAACCTGGTGCCCAACGAGTATTGGCTCGACGACTTCCAGGTGCTCACGCCCACCGACGTGCTGGGCCAGCACATCCATCTCGTGAAGTTCGACGTCACGGCCTCGGACGGCGCGGCCAACGGCTTCAACTACGAGGATGGCAGCTTCGGCCCCGACGAGGTCCGCGAGCGGATCCGGGCCATCCGTGCCAACAACACGTGCACCATCACGGACTCACGCAACGGCACCGTCGACTGTCCCGTCGCCCAGGTGAACGCCGAGGTGGGCGCCGGTGCGAGCAATGAGCGCGTGGGTGCGCAGACCACGGCGCAGCGCTGGTATGCCGACCCCATTCTGGACAACGCCGGCAACGACCGGACCATGCGCACCGTCTTCACCCACGATCATTTCGGTCCTTCAACCCACCAGCAGGTGGGCCTCTACGCCGGTCTGGTCGTGGAGCCCGCGGGCTCGACCTGGAAGCACAACGAGACGGGAACGCCGTTCTACACCCGGCCGGACGGCGGACCCACGAGCTGGCAGGCCGTCATCTCCGCTCCCCATGAGGAGGACTACCGCGAGTTCCTGCTCGAGTACGGCGACTTCCAGCTCGCCTATGAAGAGGACAGCAAGGCCTGCCGGTTCGACGCCACGCTGGGCTCGAACCGCTGCGACGATCCTCCGAACGCCGTCAATCCGCCGGGGAGGGACGAGATCGGTCTTCCCGATCTCCTGCAGCGGCCCAAGGAGTGCCCGGGTGGAGTCGATCCTCCCTGCCCGGAGATCATCGCGGCGGACGACCCCGGCATGATGTCCGTCAACTATCGCAACGAGCCCGTGGCCCTGCGGGTGAGGAACCCCACCACCAACGGCCAGGCCGCCAACCAGGCGGGAGACCTCTCCTATGCCTTCTCCTCGCTGATCAATCGCGACGACAACGACCTCGACGTGCAGCCCAACTTCTACGCTCCTTTGACCCAGAACCTGCTGGGCGGCGATCCGTTCACGCCGCTCCTCCAAGCCTATGAGAACGACCGGGTGCAGATCCGCGTCCTGGTCGGCGCGCACGAGGAAGGGCACAACGTCAGCGTGCACGGCCTCAAATGGCTGTTCGAGCCGTCGGAGCCCAACTCCGGGTATCGCAACAGCCAGATGATGGGGATCTCCGAGCACTTCGAGTTCGTCATCCCGCCCATCCTCCAGAACCCGAAGGTCGAGTACGTGGACCGTCTCTACTCGATGGGCTCGTCGACCGACGACTACTGGGCCGGCAACTGGGGACTGCTGCGCACCTACTCGATCGCCAGATCGAATCTGCAGAAGCTGCCGGACAAGCCCACCACCACCAGCCCCGCGGCGGACACCACGGCCTTCAACTTCTCCTGCCCGAAGAGCGCTGTGATCCGGCCGTTCGAGGTCACGGCCGTCACCGCGCAGCAGGCGCTCCCCGGCGGCCGATTGGTGTACAACGGCCGCACCGACGGCGCCTTCGGTCCCCTGTTCGATCCCACGGCCATCCTCTACGTGCGCACGAGCGATCTCAACCCGAGCGGCCAGTTGCGGCCGGGGGTGCCCATCGAGCCCCTGGTGCTGCGCGCCCGGGCCGGCGAGTGCGTCCAGCTCACCCTGCACAACGCGCTGCCCACGAGCAACTTCGATCTCGCCGGCTTCAACACCTTGCCGATGATCGTGCCGGGATTCAACGCCAACGACATCGTGCCGTCGAGCGAGGTGGGCCTGCACCCGCAACTGCTCTTCTACGACGTCAGCCGCTTCGACGGTGCCAACGTGGGGGGCAACGCGCCGCAGACGGTGCCATCCGGGCAGACGAAGATTTATGAGTGGTACGCCGGCGACGTCAGGATCGACAACAACACGGGTACGGTCGTCAACACGCCCATCGAATTCGGTGCCACCAACCTCATCTCCTCCGATCGCATCGAGCATGCGAGCAAGGGAGCGATCGGAGCGCTCATCATCGAGCCGGCCAACGCCACCTGGACCGAGGGTCCGTGCATCCTCCCCGCCATCCCGGGCGCACGGTGCCCGGGCACCTTCGCTGACGTCAATTCAAACTCCACCCTGGCCTTCCGTGAATTCGTGCTGCTGTTCCAGAACGACGTCAACATGCGCACGGAGTCGGACCTCAAGCGGTACTGCCCGGGGACCAACAGCGGCTTCGTGAGCGGCTACGGATTCCCCCTCGAGAACCTCGCCTGTATCGAAGATCCCGAGGATACCGGCCAGAAGGCCTTGAACTACCGCACCGAGCCGCTGTGGAAGCGCATGCAGCACGCCCCCGGCACGCCGTTTGAGGACACCCAGGACTTCCCCGACTGGTTCGACGTGGTCTCCAACACCAAGGTCGGCGGCATCAACGCCGACCCCGAGACGCCGGTGTTCACGGCCCGCAGCCACCAGCCGGTCCGCTTCCGGGTGCTCCAGCCGGGAGGCCATACCCGCAACGAGGTCTTCGCCGTCCACGGCCACATCTGGGACAAGGAGCCCTACGTCAACAATTCGACGGCTCTCGGCACCAACGCCTTCTCCTTCTGGACGGGGGCGCAGATGGGCCACGGCCCCACCAACCACTTCGACGCGTTGATCCGTTACGGCGCCGGCGGCAAGTCGGGAGCCAGCGGTGACTTCCTCTTCCGCGACCAGGTTGCCATCGGCTTCGACAACGGCCTGTGGGGGATCCTGCGGGTCGTGCCCTAGAAACCAGAGATCGATGCGCAGCCCCCGGGCGCCATGCAAAGTGCCCGGGGGCTGTAATCCTGCGGTAAGGAAGGCCTGATTAATCTTCACCCTGCGCACCTTCGAGTACGAGCAAGGAGCGAGCAAGGAGCCAATCTCATGATGCAGCTCACTTTCGCCGGCCGCTGGAGTGGAGTTCTCCTCGCGGCATTCGTCATGGCCGGACCGGCACGGGGGGAGGACCCCGCGCAGGCCGGCAACCAGAAGATCGTCCAGGACGGCATTTCCGTCGAAGTGTCGGTGCAGCCCGTGGACGGCAAGCCGGGACCCGTGCGGGAAGGGGCTGACGCTCGGGTGACCCTGAAGATCACCGACAAGCTCACCGGCAATCCCCTGACCGGGCTCTATCCCGGCGGCTGGATGGACCGCGCCGGCGCCCGCCAGGGATTCGAGAAGGAGGTCCCCGCCGACTGCCAGAAAAAAGTGGAGGCGTTCATCGGCGGCTCCATGCTCTCCCGGCCGGAGCTCGACCTCAACACCTACTACGTGCTCGCCTTGAACCAGGACGCCACCATCTCCGTGGTCGATCCCCTGTTCGGCTACGGCAGCAGCAAGCTGCTGACCATGGTGTTCCTGAAGAGCCCGGGCGAGGACTGGGCCCTGTCGCCGGACGGCGAGCGGCTGTTCGTCTCCATGCCCGACGCCGGCCGCGTGGCCGTAGTGGAGACCTCGGGCTGGAAAGTCCAGACCGAGATCGAGACCGAAGCGCACCCCCGCCGCGTCGGCTTCCAGCCCGACGGCCAGTATCTCTGGGTGGCGACCGACGCCGGCGTCTCGGTGCTCGACGCCCGGGCTCTGCGCAAGGCGGCCGACCTCGCGACCGGTAAGGGGCGGCACGACCTCGCGTTCTCGGACGACAGCCGCTTCGCCTTCGTCACCAACGAGACGGACGGCACGGTCTCCGTGCTCGACGCCGGCAAGCTCACGAAGCTGCGGGACGTGAAGGTGGGGGTCAAGCCCGTCTCCCTCGCCTGGTCGACCCAGGCCAAGACCGTCTACGTCACCACCGCCGGGGACGGCGCGATCGTGGCCGTCGATGCCCAGAGCCCGAAGCCTCTGGCGCGCATGGCTTCGACCCCCGGGCTCGGCGACATCCGCTTCGCTCCCGGCGGCCGGCTCGCCTTCGTGGTCCATCCCAACGAGAACACCGTCCACATCGTCGACGCGGCGAGCAACCGCATCATCCAGACGGCCGACGTCGAGAAGGAGCCGGACCAGGTGGCGTTCAGCGACGAGCTGGCCTACGTCCGCCACCGTGGCAGCGAGACCGTGCTGATGATCCCCCTGAAGACCGTGGGGGAGGCCGGCAAGCCCGTGCCCGTGGTGGATTTCCCCGGCGGCCAGCACCCGCCCGGCCGCATGCCCCGGCCCATGCCGGCCGCCGGCATCGTCCAGGCTCCCGGGGCCGCCGCCGTGCTGGTGGCCAACCCCGAGGACGAGGTCATCTACTTCTACAAGGAAGGCATGGCCGCGCCCATGGGTCACTTCAAGAACTACGGCAAGCAGCCGCTGGCCGCCCTGGTGGTGGACCGCAGCCTGCGGGAGGTCCGGCCGGGGAACTACCAGACCACGACGAAGATGGCTGGCCCGGGCGACTACGAGCTGGCGATGTTCATCGACTCCCCCAAGCTCGTCCAGTGCTTCCCGGTGAAAGTCGCGGAGGATCCCGTGCTGGCCGCTGCCCGCAAGCCGGTGCTCGGCGTCGAGCCGCTGGAGACCACGGGCAAGATCCACGTCGGCGAGGAAATGGCCGTCCGCTTCAAGCTCACCAACCCGGGCGACGGCTCGCCGCGCACCGGCCTCAAGGACGTCCGCGTCCTGGCCTTCCTGGCTCCCGGCATCTGGCAGCAGCGGCAGTGGGCGAACGAGGTCGGTCAGGGGGTCTACGAGGTGCACGTCACGCCGCCCGAGTCGGGCATCTATTACGTGTTCGTGGAGGTGGCCTCCGCCGGCCTGACCTTCCAGAAGTCCCCGTACATGGTACTGTCGGCCGAGGCCCCGGAAGCCCAGGCGGCGAAGGAAGGAGCTCACTGAGATGAAAAACGTTCTCTTCGCTCTCGCCATCACTCTCGCGATAAGCGTTCTGCCCGTGGCCGCTCAGGAAGCGTCCCCGCCTTGCCATACCCAAGCCGCCGCCCAGCCGGCCAAGGCCCCCACCCCCGCAACTCAGGAGGCCCAGCCGCTCGACGCCTTGAACATCCCCGATGTGCCGCTGGTGGACCAGGACGGCAAACCGGTGCGCTTCTATACCGACCTGGTGAAGGATCGGGTGGTGGCCGTCAACTTCGTCTTCACCACCTGCACCACCATCTGCCCGCCCATGGGAGCGAACTTCGCCAAGCTGCAGAAGATCCTGAGCTCCCGGCCCGGCCGGCAGGTGCAACTGATCTCGGTCTCCGTCGATCCCGGCATCGACACGCCCGAGAGCCTCAAGGCTTGGCGCGCGAAGTTCGGCGCCGGCCCCGGCTGGACGCTGGTCACCGGCGACCGGAACCAGGTCACCCGGCTCCTCAAGTCGCTGGGCGTCTACACGGCCAACATCTCCGATCACTCCCCCCTGGTGCTGCTCGGCGACGATGCCCATCATCGCTGGACACGGGCCTACGGTCTGGCCGCGCCGGCAAAGCTGGCCGAGCTGATCGATCAGATCGCCGCGCCCCAGGCCGCCACCGCGAAGAAGGAGTCCCGCTGATGAGAATCAAGCTTGGAATCATACTCGCCACGTTCCTGCTGGCTGCCGCTCTCCAGGGCCAATCACCAGGTCAATCGCCGGGAGGAGCGGATTCGCCCGCGCATAAATATTTCGGCGATGTCAAGCTGGTGAACCAGGACGGCCAGGAGATGCGTCTCTACACCGACCTGATGCAGGGCAAGACGGTGATCATCAACGCCATGTTCACCACCTGCACCGGCGCCTGCCCCATCATGACCGGCACCATCGAGAAGATCCAGAGCCATCTCGGCGACCGGGTGGGCAAGGACGTGCGCCTGATCTCCATCTCCGTCGATCCGGTCCACGACACGCCGGCCAAGATGAAGGAGTACGCGGCGCGCTTCCACGCCAAGCCGGGCTGGTACTTCCTCACCGGCTCGAAGGAGAACGTCGAAGCCGCCCTGCGCAAGCTCGGCCAGTGGGTGGACGAGCCCGCGAACCACCAGACCCTGTTCCTCATCGGCAACGATCGCACAGGGCTATGGAAGAAGGCCTTCGCCCTCGCCCCCGCCGACCAGGTCTTCCCCGTTGTGGACAGTGTGGTCAACGACAAGGGGGAGGGATGAGGGTCAGCCCTCTAAGAGGGTGTCTCGAAAGTCGCCGACTTGCCCTTCGAAACCTCACCCCCGGCCCCTCTCCCGGGGGGAGAGGGGTGTCTCAGGCGAGCGGGATTGCCGTAGGGTGCGCTGGGCGCATCGTCACCGACGTCGAAGGTGCGCACAGCACACCCTACAAGCTCGTCCCTGCTGTCCTTGCTGTCCCTTTCGTCCTTTTTTTCTTTTTCCTGCCCGCCCTGCTGCAAGCCGCCCCCGCGTCCCCTGAAGACTCCAAAAAACAGCTCGAGCGCGGCAAGCAGATCTACAACGAGGGCACCAGCCCCTCGGGGGGCGAGATCATCGCCGTGATGAGCGACGCCGGCGTCGAGGTGCCGGCCTCGGCCGTGCCCTGCGGCGGCTGCCATGGGCGCGACGGCAAAGGCCGGCCCGAAGGGGGCGTGACACCCTCTGATGTCACCTGGACGGCCCTCACCAAGCCTTACGGCATCCCCCATCCCAGCGGCCGCAAGCATCCACCCTACGACGTCAAGCTCTTGAAGCGAGCCATCTCGCTGGGCCTCGATCCAGCGGGCAACACGCTGCACGTGGCCATGCCCCGCTACCGCATGAGCCTCAAGGACATGGAAGACCTGGTGGCCTATCTCCAGCAGCTCGGCACCGGTAGCGATCCCGGGGTGAGCGACACGGCCGTGCGGGTGGGAGTCGTGCTCCCCCAGTCCGGCGCCTTCTCCGGCATGGGAAACGCGATCCGCGCCGCCCTCACGGCACGGCTCGCGGCCGTCAACAAGGATGGCGGGATCTACGGCCGCCAGCTCGAGCCCCATTTCTTCGACGCGCCAGCCCCCGCCGACCAGCGGCGGGGCTGGACGGCCGACTTCCTCCAGCGAGAGGAGGTCTTCGCCGTGCTCGCGCCCTTCTTCGCCGGCGCCGACGCCGAGATGGCCTCTCTCTTCCAGGAGAAGCAGATCCCGGTGGTCGGTCCCTTCACCCTGCATCCCCAGGAGGCGTTCCCCCTCAACCGCTACGTCTTCTATCTCCTGCCGGGGATCGAAACGCAGGAGAAGGCCCTCGCCCGCTTCGCCGAGGCTTCGGGATGGCCCGCGCCGCAGACCCTGCGTCCGGAGCAGACAAATCCTGAGGAGCTGAAGCGCCTGGCCACGGCGAAGACGGAGACCGTCCTCTTCCCAGGCTCGGGAGCGGAAGCCCTGGCCTTCTTCCAGGCAGCCGACCGTCTCGGCTGGCACCCGCGGGTCTTCGCCACCGGCGCCGCCGCTGATGATTCTCTCTTCCGAGCGTCCGCGGCCTTCGACGGCAGGATCTTCCTCGCCCTCCCCTCGCCGCCCGAGGGACCGGGCTCCGAAGCGATCGCCGCCTATCGTGCCCTCGGCTCCCTGCCGGCGGACAACGTCTCCGCCCAGTGGTCCGCCCTCGCTGCCGCCGACATTCTGGTGGAGGTGCTGCGGCGCGCCGGCCGCGATCTCAGCCGCGAGAAGCTGATCGATCAGCTCGAGACCCTCCGCAACTTCGCCACCGGCTTCGCCCCGCCCGTCACCTACAGCTCCAGCCGCCGCCTCGGCGCCCGCGGCGCCTACGTGGTGAAGCTCGACCTCCAGGGGAAGAGGTTCGTGTCCGCGGGGGGTTGGGTGGAGGTGGAGTAGGCGTCGCGGGCTTGACCCCATGCCTCCGAGTGCGCTGCAATGGAGGACGACGGAGGTGTCCACGCAATGACGTTCCAACAGCTCTACGAAGCCATCAACTCACTCCCGGTGGACGAACGCCTCCGGCTGGTGGAACGCGTGCTCCACGATGTTGCCTCGCAGGAGACCAGCCGGGAGGCGATTGCGAAGGGCTCTCCCTTGGACGGTCTCTTCTCCGACATCCCCGAGCTGGTGGACGAGGTCTGTGCGGCCGCCTACCAGGACCGGGCGATGCGGTCCTGAGAGCCTCGGATGATTCCCGTTGACAATCCCTTGCACCCCTCCCTATCGTCAGAGGACTGGAAGAGAGGTCCCAGATGACGGATTGGCAAGGGCGGATTCAGTCAAAAGAGGATGTATGCCACGGAAAGCCCTGCATCCGGGGAACCCGGATCATGGTCTCGGTGATCCTCGACAATCTGGCTGAGGGCCTGTCTTCCGAGGAGATCGTCGAAGACTATCCGCCCCTCACCCTGGAGGACGTCCGGGCTGCCATCGCGTACGCGGCTGCCTTGGCTCGGGAAGAAGAGCTGGTCCCCCTACGCTGACCTCCCGCACCCTCACCCGCATCCGGCGCCCTCCCGCGGAGGGGTAGGCCTCCCGCTGTTGACAATCCCCCCCACCCTGCTATCATGGAATTCGGACCGATTCGGTCCTGTTTTCGGAATCGGGCTTTGAGGGCCAGGCGAAGACCATGATCCGCATCACCAAACAGACTGACTACGGAATCGTCCTTTTGACTCACCTCGCGGCGTATCCGGAGCGCCAGCTCAATGCTCCGGAGCTGGCGGCGGAGACGCATCTGCCGCTGCCCATGGTGAGCAAGATCCTGAAGCTGGTGGCGCGGGAGGGGCTGCTGACGTCCCAGCGCGGCGTCAAGGGCGGCTATGGGCTGGCGCGGCCGGCGGAGGAGATTTCCATGGCGGAGATCATCGCCGCACTCGAAGGGCCCATCGCCATCACCGAGTGCATCAGCGTCGAGGGGGACTGCTCCCACGAGACGCTCTGCCCGGTGCGTTCCAACTGGCAGCGCATCAACGTGGCGGTGCGTGCGGCGCTGGAGGGGATCTCCCTGGCGGAGATGGCCCGCAGCCGGACGCCGGTGCGGCAGGAGCTGGTGACGCTCGGCGGTGGCAGCGGGCGTGCCACTGCCTTCGCGCCGGCCGCGCTTCAGGAAGTCTGATTCCGCGAGCCCGAGGGGCTCCATCGTTTTTATTGAGGACAACCAGAGGAAACCATGCAGACGCAGACCGACACCATCGAGCAGTTCGCGACCCAGGATTACAAGTTCGGCTTCGTCACTGAGGTCGAGCAGGACATCTTCCCGCCGGGCCTCTCCGAGGACGTCATCCGTGCCCATCTCGGCGAAGAAAGAGGAGCCCGAGTGGATGCTCGAATGGCGTCTCAAGGCCTATCGCCACTGGCTGACCATGAAGGAGCCGACCTGGGCGAACATCCACTATCCGCCCATCGACTACCAGAAGATCGCCTACTACGCGGCGCCGAAGCCCAAGGGCTCGGGACCGAAGAGCCTGGAGGAGGTGGACCCGGAGATCCTCGCGACCTACGAGAAGCTGGGCATCCCCCTGCAGGAGCGCGAGATGCTCGCCGGCGTGGCGGTCGACGCGGTGTTCGACAGCGTCTCCGTGGCCACCACCTTCAAGGCCAAGCTGGGCGAGATGGGCATCATCTTCTGCTCCTTCTCCGAAGCGGTGCAGGAACCACCCCGACCTGGTGAAGAAGTACCTCGGGTCGGTCGTGCCCTACACGGACAACTTCTTCGCCACGCTCAACTCGGCGGTGTTCTCCGACGGCTCGTTCGTCTACGTGCCCAAGGGCGTGCGCTGCCCCATGGAGCTCTCCACCTACTTCCGCATCAACGCCGCGAACACCGGGCAGTTCGAGCGCACGCTGATCATCGCCGACGAGGGGGCCTACGTCTCCTACCTCGAAGGGTGCACGGCGCCGATGCGGGACGAGAACCAGCTCCACGCCGCGGTGGTCGAGCTGGTGGCTCTCGAAGGACGCCACCATCAAGTACTCGACGGTCCAGAACTGGTATCCGGGCGACAAGGAAGGCAAGGGCGGCATCTACAACTTCGTCACCAAGCGCGGCAAGTGCGACGGCGCGAACGCCAAGATCTCCTGGACGCAGGTGGAGACCGGCTCGGCCATCACCTGGAAGTATCCGAGCGTGATCCTCAAGGGCGACGACTCGGTGGGCGAGTTCTACTCGGTGGCCCTGACCAACGGGTACCAGCAGGCGGACACCGGCACCAAGATGATCCACATCGGGAAGAACACGAAGAGCACCATCGTCTCCAAGGGCATCTCCGCCGGCCACGGCCAGAACACCTACCGCGGCCAGGTGAAGATCCTCAAAGGCGCGGACAACGCCCGCAACTTCTCGCAGTGCGACTCCATGCTGATCGGCGACCAGTGCGGCGCGCACACGTTCCCGTACATCGACGTGCAGAACCCGCCGGCGCGGATGGAGCACGAGGCCACGACGTCCAAGATCGGCGAGGACCAGATCTTCTACTGCAACCAGCGCGGCATCGCCACCGAGGACGCCGTATCGATGATCGTCAACGGCTTCTGCAAGGAGGTCTTCCGCGAGCTGCCCATGGAGTTCGCCGTCGAGGCCCAGAAGCTGCTGGCCGTGAACCTGGAGGGGAGCGTCGGCTGACCCCGCGCTCTGCCAATCCAAAATCCAAAATCTAAAATCCAAAACTGGAATCCAAATATGCTCGAGATCAAGAATCTGCAGGCCTCCGTCGAGGGCAACGAAATCTTGAGGGGGATCGACCTGACGATCCAGGCCGGCGAGGTGCACGCCATCATGGGGCCGAACGGCTCGGGCAAGAGCACGCTCGCCCGCGTGCTGGCCGGCCAGGAGGCCTACGAGGTCACCGCCGGCCAGGTGCTCTATCGACGGCAAGGACCTGCTGGAGATGGACCCCGAGGAGCGGGCCCGCGAAGGGGTCTTCCTGGCCTTCCAGTACCCGGTCGAGATCCCCGGGGTGAGCAACACCTACTTCCTCAAGGCGGCCTTGAACGCCGTGCGCAAGCACCGCGGCCTGCAGGAGATGGACGCCATCGAATTCCTCACCCTCGTGCGCCAGAAGATGAAGCTGGTGCAGATGGAGGAGACGCTCCTCAATCGCCCGGTCAACGAAGGGTTTTCGGGCGGCGAGAAGAAGCGCAACGAGATCTTCCACATGGCGGTGCTGGAGCCGAGCCTGGGCATCCTCGACGAGACCGACTCGGGGCTCGACATCGACGCCTTGCGCGTCGTCGCCGACGGCGTCAACGCCCTGCGCTCGAAAGACCGCTCGTTCCTGGTGATCACTCATTACCAGCGGCTGCTCAACTACATCGTGCCCGACTACGTGCACGTGCTGGTGGACGGCCGGATCGTCCGTTCGGGCGGCAAGGAGCTGGCCCTGGAGCTGGAGGAGAAGGGTTACTCCTGGCTCGAAGAGCTGGCCGCGGCGCCGGTGAGCGCGTAAGGAGGGGCCATGCCAGCGACGGAGATCCAGAACGTATCGGGCCTCGCCCCAAACATTGCTCCTTATCTCGCCGACTTCGATCGCTTCCAGCGCGAGCTTCCGGCTGCGGAGCCGGCGTTCGTCCACACCCTGCGGCTTCGGGGTCTGGAGCGCTTCACCGCTCTGGGCTTTCCCAACAACAAGCAGGAGGAGTGGCGGCTGACCAACGTCGCTCCCATCGCTCAGGGGACGTTCCACCGGGCCGGCAGTGATCCGAATGCGATCGATCCGGAGCAGATCGCTCCCTTCGACTTCCCGGCCGCGGCCCGGCTGGTGTTCGTGGACGGCCGCTTCTCAAACCGGCTGTCGTCGATCGCCGAGCTCCCTCCGGGCGTGATCGTGACCAGCCTGGCGGAGGCGCTCACTACGAATCCCGCCCTCGTGGAGCCCTGGCTCGGCCGACTGGCCGGTTTCGAGCAGCAGCCATTCGTGGCCCTCAACACGGCGTTCCTGCGCGACGGCGCCTTCATCCACGTCTCCCGGGGCGCGGCGTCGGGGCTGATCCACCTGCTCTTCCTCTCCTCTTCCGAGGAGGGGCGGCCGACCGTCTCCTATCCGCGGAATCTCCTGATCGCCGGAGAAAACAGCCAGCTCACGGTGGTGGAGACCTACGCCGGCACCGGCGCCTACTTCAACTGCCCGGTGACCGAGATGGTGGCAGGGCCCAATTCGGTGGTGGACCACTACAAGGTGCAGCGGGAGAGCCGCGAGGCCTTCCACGTCGCCACCTTCCAGGTGCAGGGCGAGCGTGCCAGCGTGCCCCGCTCCCACTCGATCTCGCTGGGCGGCGGCCTGGTGAGAAACGACGTCAACGCCGTGCTCGCGGGCGAGGGGATCGACTGCATCTTAAACGGCCTCTACCTGGCGGACGGCCGCCAGCACGTGGACAACCACATGCGGGTGGAGCACGCGAAGCCCCACTGCGCCAGCCACGAGCTCTACAAGGGCGTGCTGGATGGCAAGGCGCGGGCGGTGTTCAACGGCCTCATCCACGTCCACCCTGGGGCCCAGAAGACGGACGCCAAGCAGTCGAACCGCAACCTCCTCTTGTCGCGTGACGCGGTGGCGAACTCCAATCCGCAGCTCGAGATCTACGCCGACGACGTCAAGTGCACCCACGGCTCGACGGTGGGCCAGCTCGACGAGGACGCGGTCTTCTACCTCCGCTCCCGTGGCATCGGCGAGGAGGCGGCGCGCAGCCTGCTCACCTGGGCCTTCGCCAGCGACATCGTGGAGCGCATCCAGGTGGCGCCGGTGCGCAAGGACCTCGAGGAGTTCCTCTTCGCCCGCCTGCCCAAGGGCGAGGTGGTGCGGCAGGCGGTGTAAATCCGGCCAGGCGATTTGATGGGAATCAGCGCATGACCTTGGCAGCCCCCGCCGTTCGCGAAACGGTCCCGGTCTACGACCTGGACCGCGTCCGCGCGGATTTTCCCATCCTCGGGCAAAAGGTGCACGGCCGGCCCCTGGTCTACCTCGACAACGCCGCCTCCACCCAGAAGCCCCGGGTGGTGACCGCAGCCCTCGCCGGCTGCTACGGCGAGTACTACGCCAACGTCGAGCGCGGAGTGCACACTCTCTCGCAGCTCTCCACCGAGGCGCGAGAACGGGCGCGGGAGACGGTGCGCCGGTTCTTGAACGCCCCGAGCGCGGAGGAGATCGTGTTCGTCCGCGGCACCACCGAGGCCATCAACCTGGTGGCCGCGAAGCTGGGGGCGGCGTAACGTGGGGCCGGGCGACGAGATCCTGATCACCGAGCTGGAGCACCACTCGAACCTCGTCCCCTGGCAGCTCCTGTGCGAGGAGCGCGGGGCGCGTGCTGCGGGTGGCCCCCATCGACGACCGGGGCGAGGTGATCCTCCCGGAGCTGGAGCGCCTCCTCTCCTCCCGCACCCGGCTGGTGGCCGTGGCCCACGTCTCCAACGCCCTGGGCACGATCAATCCCGTGCGGGCCATCGCGGACCGGGCCCACGCGGCCGGCGCCGTGGTGCTGGTGGACGGCGCCCAGTCGGCCCCTCACCTGGGGGTCGACGTCCAGTCCCTGGGCTGCGACTTCTTCGCCTTCTCGGGCCACAAGGTCTATGGCCCCAGCGGCATCGGCGCGCTCTGGGGGCGCGCGGAGCTGCTGGCGGACATGCCGCCATGGCAGGGAGGGGGCGGCATGGTGCGCACCGTGACCTTCGCCAAGACCACCTACGCGCCGCCGCCCCACCGCTTCGAGGCCGGGACTCCTGCCATCGAGGCGGCCGTGGGCCTCGGCGCGGCCCTCGATTACCTGACGGATCTCGGCCTGCCCGCCGTGGCCGCCTGGGAGAGCGAGCTGCTGGCCCTGGCCACCGAGCGGGTGGTGGAGGTGCCAGGGCTTTCGCTGATCGGCACCGCGAAACACAAAGCTGCCGTCCTCTCGTTCAAGATGGAGGGGATCCATCCCCACGACGTGGGCACCGTCCTCGATCAGGAGGGGATCGCCGTGCGCGCCGGCCATCACTGCGCCCAGCCCGTGATGCAGCACTTCCGGGTGCCGGCCACCACCCGCGCCTCCTTCGGCCTCTACAATACCCGCGAAGAGGTCGAGGCCCTGGCCGCCGCCCTCCATCGGGCGCGGGAGCTTTTCGGATGAGCGATTGGTATGAATGAGCTGCGCGACCTCTATCAGGAGGTCATCCTCGACCACAACCGGCGGCCCCGCAACTTCGGGCCCCTGCCAGCCGCGAACCACCGGGCCGAGGGGAACAATCCCCTGTGCGGCGACCAGGTGACCGTGTTCCTCGACCTGGCGGACGGCCGCATCCGCGACGTCGCCTTCCAGGGCGCGGGATGTGCCATTTCGACCGCTTCCGCCTCGCTGATGACCGAGGCTCTCAAGGGCAAGACCGTCGAGGAGGCCCGCCGGCTCTTCCACGTCTTCCAGGACCTGGTCACCACCGGCGCCGGCCGAGGGGCGCCCGGAGCTGGGCAAGCTCGCCGTCTTCACCGGCGTCCGCGAGTATCCCATGCGGGTCAAGTGCGCCACCCTGGCCTGGCACACCCTGCTGGCGGCGCTGGCGGCGGAAGGCCCGAAGGACCAACCCGTTTCCACCGAGTAGGAGCTCCGAGAGGAGATCACCATGGACCCGGAAACCACTACAGCCGCCACCGCGACCGCTGCTCCGCCCGCCGATCCTTCGGACGTCGAGAACGGCATCGTCGACATGCTCAAGACCATCTTCGATCCCGAGATCCCCGTCAACATCTACGAGCTGGGGCTGATCTACGACGTCGACATCCAGGAGGGGGGCCAGGTGCAGATCAAGATGACCCTCACCTCTCCCGGCTGCCCGGTGGCCGGCTCCCTCCCCGGCGAGGTCAAGGCCAAGGTGGAGAGCGTGCCCGGCGTCACGTCCGCCGACGTCGAAATCGTGTGGGATCCGGTGTGGAATCCCTCCATGATGTCGGAGGCGGCGCGCCTCCAGCTCGGGATGTTCTGAGGCGGAGCGTCCCCTCCCCGCGCGGGGTTCCAGACCTGGACCTGGACTGAAACCTGCATGTCACCACGACCGGAGCGACTCACCTCCCGGGGTGCCTCCTGGCGCTCCTTCGACCGGGTCCCCATCTGGGGACCCGAGGGAAACGAGGTCCTATGCGCACACACCCCAGCAACACCCCGAACCTGGTCCCCGTCGAGGATCTCCCCGCCGAGGAGACCCGGAGCCGGCTGGCGGAGACCCGGCGGCTGAAGCGTCAGGGCGAGGAGATCCCGGCCCTGGCGCAGAGCATGGAAGCCATGGGCCGGCTGGCCGGCGGCATCGCCCACGTCTTCAACAACCTGCTCACCGCCATCGCCTGCGAGACGGAGCTGGCGCTGGGCGACCTGGCCGGCGACGACCCGGCCCGCAAGCACCTGCGGGAGATCGAGAAGGTCGGCCAGCGGGGCGCGTCCCTGGCCCGCCAGCTCCTCTCTTTCAGCGGCCGGCAGGTGCTCCATCCCCGCACCGTGCAGCTCAACCACCTGCTGACCGGCATGGAGGACCGCCTGCACCGCTTCCTGGGCGACGACATCGCGCTGAAGCTCGATCTCCACCCCGACCTCGATCGCGTGTCGCTCGACGCCGAGCAGTTCGAGCAGGTGATCGCAAACCTGATCTCGAACGCCCGCGACGCCATGCCGGAAGGCGGCAAGGTGGTGCTGGAGACGCAGAACGTGGACGTCCAGCCGGGGAACCTCACCCATCCGCTGCGGGCCACCCCCGGCCGCTGGGTGGTCCTCAAGGTGAGCGACACGGGTCCAGGCATGGAGGAGGACGTGCGCCGGCACGTCTTCGAGCCGTTCTTCACCACCAAGGGCGGCATGGAGATCACGGGCCTGGGGCTCTCCACGGCCTATGGCGTGGTCAGCCAGAGCGGCGGGCACATCCTGGCCGACAGCGAGCCGGACAGCGGTTCGCACTTCCTTATCTTCCTGCCCAGCGCCGAGGAGTCGATGGCGGCCGCGGGCGCCGGACCGGCGGTTCCGGCCCGGGAGTGGGAGACCCTGCTCATCGTCGAGGACGAGGAGAACGTGCGCAAGCCCCTGGTGCAGATCCTGGCCGGCCGCGGCTACAACGTCCTCGAAGCCCGCGACGGAGCTGAGGCCATCCGCATCAGCCAGAGCCATTCCGGCCCCATCCACCTCATGGTGACCGACATCCTCATGGACGGCATGAGCGGCGTCGAGCTCGCCGAGCGCCTCTCCTTCAAGCGCCCCGAGATGCGCGTCCTCTTCGCCACCGGCTACCCCGCGGGCCTCGCCGAGAGCGACAGCCTCAACCGCGAGGATGCCCCGCTCCTCAAGAAGCCCTTCAGCGGCCGCGACCTGGCGACCAAGGTGAGAGAGGTGCTGGAGAGCGGGGACTAGCCCTCATCGGCGCGAACCTTGCCGCAGAGCGCCCCCACCCAAGACCCTCACCCCTGCCCCTCTCCCGACCTCCCCATCCCCCTCACCGGGAGAGGGGTGCCCGGCTGGGGAGATCTGGCTGTTCTCCCTCTTCTCCCGGTGAGGGGGGTTGGGAGGGGTCGGGAGAAGAGGGCCGGGGTGATGAGGGTCTTGGGCGGCGAGGATCCCCTACTGCCCGGTCAACCAGAGGACGAGCTGCGGTGGATTGCTGGTGGCCTGCCGTGAGTTGGCGATGAAGTCGTTCGACGACAGCGGGCTGAAGCGGAAGCTCGTGGCGCCGCTTCGTAAGAGGCTCGCGACGTCATAGCTCACCCAATTGCCGGCGGTCACGCTCGCGCCGCCGTCCTGGTTGGCCTGTTGGCACGACGGCTGGTTGCTCCAGGTCACCCCGGTTTCCGACCAGGACGCTGAAGTCGAGCAGAATTGGGGGCTCAGGTTCGTGCCGTCCCCGACGTAGAAGAGCAGGTCGGCGCGGCTGATCTGCGACAGGGTCACGGAGGAGAGGTTGAACCGGATCAGGAAGTCCCGATCAGCCTGTGAGGCCGCGTCCGCAATGAGGGTAGACGTGTTGCCGGAATTCTGGGTTGGCGAGCCCTGGTGGGTCGTGGCATCGGCCGTCGGCGCGAGGACGGTCGTGCAGAGCTGGGGATAGCCGGTGAAGGAGAACACGTTGTGCGCCGTGCCATCGTCCGCGAGATAAATTTTCGTCGTCGCTCCCGGACATTGGGGTAGGAGCGTCACTCCCTCTTCGTCCAGGGTGGTGCTCGTGGGCAGGGAGTAGATGTGGATGGTCTGAAACTGCGTCGTGCTCGTGTCGATCTCCCGCAGGAGGTTGGCGGTATCGTAGAGGACGAAAAGCGTGCGAGTCTGGGGGGAGTAGTAGAGATCGGAGATGTCTGTCTGGTTGTTGTCGGGAGTGAAGGTGTCGAGGAGCACGGGCGTGCTGCCGCTGACTGCAAGGTTGACGTCGTAGACATAGATGGTGCCGTCGCTCTGCGAGCTGGCGAAGAAGAGGCCGCCCGAGGAGCTGTCCGGGTACGGGTGATCTCCATTGGGAACCCAGGTCATCCCTTCCATGCCATTCGACGCGGTCGCCGTCATCCCCGGGAGGAGCCAGCTCCGGTTCGCCGACGATGGCGCGGCCGTCGAGCTCGAGTTGTACTCCAGGATCTGGGGCGGGTACTCGACTCCCAGATAAATCTTGTTGACGTCGCCGGTCACGGCGATACTTTCCAGATCGGCCCCTGACTTGAGCGACCAGCAGGAGGGGCTGCCGCCGTCCCTCAGCATGCGGGCAATCTGGCCTTCATCGCCGACCAGCCAGAGAGCGCCGGTGAAGTCGTCCCACACGATGCCGCTCGGCTCGAACCCCGGCGGGGTCGGGCTGGTGCTGCCATCGAGCCAGGGACAGCTCCCAAGCCCGCCGCCGATGTTCGTGCCCGTGGTGCTGGCCGGCCAGGCCGAGGCCCCTGCCGGGCCGGCGAAAAGAGCGAAGGACAGGAGTGACGTTGCGATGATTGCGATGATGGACAGGTTGCGAAACATTGGGGTCTCCTCCCTGAAGGGCGTTGATGGTCTCCGCCCCGGTAGTGGGACCCCATGGCGGTTTATCGCACCCCCAGGCGGGGGAGACGATTTCGGATCTTGAGGTGATGGAAACCCCCCGCCAGGGATTTCAATCCCTGGCGGGGGCTTCACGCGCGCGCTTCGACCACTGCCAAGCCCGTGCTGCTACGTATATCCCGGGACAACGGCTCATATCTGAAGATATGGCCCATATCTAGGGACAACGGCTCATATCTACAGATATGACTCATATCTGCGGACAACGGGCCGTATCTCCAGATACGGCTCATATCCCGGGACCATGAGGCGTATCTGGCGGTGATGGCTGGTGTTTCGGTAGGTCAGAGAAGAAGGAGAAGGACGGGCAGGAGCACTTCCTCTGGAAAAGAGACCTGAGACGGTGCTTGTGCTTTGTCAGATGGCGCAGGGTATCGGCCGGGCTCTCAGCTCTCCGGCCCTTCTCTGCCCAAGGGTGCGGAGGGAGAGAGGCAGTGAGGTGCCGGTTCGCGGAGAGCGTTGCCTGCCGGTGGTCCCTTCCGTCTTGATTCGACTAGACTCCTGCCGTGCGTATCTACCTTGATCTCTGTTGCCTCAAGCGCCCCTTTGACGCTCAGGAGCAGCCCCTTATCCGTCTTCAAACCGAAGCCGTGCTCAGCATCCTGGCCCTTCCCGTGGAGACCGCCGAGCTAATTCTGGCTCCTGCGCAGGTGCTTGAGAACAGCCTAAACCCTGTGCGATCACGCTGAGAGGCGGTCGCTCTCTGGCTGGCACAAGAGGAGGTGTCCCAATGGACACACTGATTACGAACCAGAGCGAGTTGAGAGACCGCGGCTTCAAGGCCCTCACTGAAGCTCTGGGATGGGTCAACGCGGTTCGGTTCCTGCGCCAGTACGATCCCGGTTCAGGCAACTATACTGAAGAGCGGAGAACCCTCCTTCCCGAATGGGACGCAACTACCCTCGTCCAGCAGGCTCGAAAGCTACAGGAGCCTCGTGAGCCGGGCCCCTAGCTCCTCGTTGCCACGGCCTCGCCCGATTCGCCGGGCCCTTCAGAACCCCAACAACTCCCGCAACCTCTCCGCCACGTTCCGATTCGCGGAGAGTGTGGCTTCCCGGAAGCCCGTCACTAGGGGGGCATCGTGGCGTGTCAGGAAGACGCCTCCCGCTTCTTCCAGGATGGGTTTCAAGGCGGCGACGTCGTGGAGGGCGACTTCTCCTTCCACCATGGCGTCGCAGCGGCCTTCGGCGACGAGGATGTGGCCCCACCAGTCGCCGAAGCCGCGGGTGCGGGCGGTGCGGGCCACGAGATCGGAGAGGGCGGGCCAGAGTCCCCGGCGCTGGAAGATCTTCAGGCCGCCGTGGGCCACGAAGGCCTTTTCCACCTCTGCAACGTCGCTCACCCGGAGACGGCGCTGGCGGAGGGTGGCGAGGGTGGTGCCCGTCCCTCCCCAGGCGCCGTGACCCCGCGCCGCCCACCAGGTCTCGCCCAGCAACGCGGGATCTCCCCCTTCCTGCGAGGCGAAGAGGCCCGAGCCCGGTCCGAGCGCCGGAGCGTGGACGACGCCCAGCACCAGCTCGCCGCCCAGCTCGAGGCCGATCAGGGTGGCGAAGAAGGGGAGGCCGGCCACGAAGTTCTTGGTGGCATCGATGGGGTCGATGATCCAGCGGTCGGTCTCGCTCCCCTCCTGCCCGAATTCCTCGCCCAGGAGGCCAAGCTCCGGGGTGGCCCGGTGGAGGACCTCCCGGATCGCCTCCTCGGACGCCCGGTCCGCCACGGTGACGGGCGAGGCATCCTGCTTCAGCTCCACCTGGAGATGGACGGAGCGGAAGTGCGCCCGGTGGATCTCACCCGCCCTGCGGCAGGCTTCGAGGGCGGCGAGGAGATGGCGCTCGCTCTCGGAGTCGGGAAGCTCGCGGCTCATAGACTGGGAGTCTATCCGAGGGCCTGCAACTCCTGGGGAAGGATAAGGATGGAGGCGGCAAGGTGAGGACGAGCCGGAGGGGACGCCGCCGGGATAGTGGATTGAGATGTTGAAGGCGCGCCGAGAGGCGCCTATAATCCCGCCCTCGTGCCGCCTCTCAATATCTTCATAAACGAATCGGGGAACTTCGACTTCTCGCCGAATGGAACCCGGCACTTTCTTCTGACCGCCGTCTCCACGACGGACTGTCCCGACCTCTTCTCCGGCTACTACCAGCTCCGGCACCGGATCGCGGCCACCGGCCTGGACTTGGAGGAGCTCCACGCGACTGAGGACCGGCAGGTCGTGCGGAACCAGGTGTTCGACTTGCTCGCGGATCACGTGGCCCACGGCTGTTTCAGCGTGGATGCCGTCATTGCCCAGAAGAACAAGGTCAATCCGGCGATCCGGGAGGAGACGGTCTTCTACCCAAAGCTGCTCAAAGTCCTCCTGAGCTGGGTCTTCCGTCAGCGGACGGCCAGCGGGATCGACCGGGTCAACGTCTGGGCGGCGAGGATCGGGACCAAGAGGAAGCGCGCCAGCTTCGAGCGTGCGATCCGGTCCTATCTCGGCAGCGAGTTGGACTCAGGCCTGCCCTACGACATCTTCATCCACAGCTCCGCCTCCCACCCCATGCTGCAGGTGGCCGACTACTGCTGCTGGGCGATCAACCGGAAGTGGAAGGACGGCGAGATCCGGCACTACTCGCGCATCCAGCGAGCGGTGCTGACCGAGTTCGACGTCTTTCGTGCTGGCGGAATGGAGTACTACTAAAAAAATTGACCCGCTCACCTATCCCCCGGAAGGGAAGAGCCCCCTGGGCTCTTTCGGCAAGCGGGAACCTTTACGCTCTGGAGAATACCCCAATCGCCGCCGGACGTCAAGCCCCCTCATCGGCGAAGTTTCCTGCGGGCCGCCAGCCGCAGGGGCCTGGCCCACCCGACTGCGGCTCCAGGCTCGCCCAGTCCGGCTCGCCCCTCGCGAAATCTCGTAACGCCCTCGCCAGTTTCCGTCCGCCCCTCGCGAATTCTCGTAGAGCCCTCGCGAGTTTTCGGCCGGCCCTCGCGAGTTCCATATGAAAATTCGCGAGTTACATATGGGCCCTCGCGAATTTTGGTCCGGCCCTCACGAGATCTCGTAAGGCCCTCGCGAGGGGCGACCCAGAATTCGCGAGGGGCGGACGGAAATCCGTGAGGGCGCAGCGAGAATTCGCGGGGGCGGAACCTCGGTTGAGACGCCAGCGCCTCGCCACGAGCGCCGCTCTACGCGAAAATCCGCGGCGCTTCCGCCGCCTGGTGGGTCTCTTCCGTCGTCAGCACGTTCCCTTCGACATCCAAATACCGGCCCTGGCCGATGTCCAGGAGGCAGCGGTTGCGGCCTTGGCGTTTGGCTTCGTAGAGGGCTTCGTCGGCGAAGAGGATGAGCTCGGCGCCGGTCTTGATGTAGAGGTCGGGGAAGGAGGCGACGCCGGCGCTCAGGGTGAGGGGCACTCTCTGCCCTTCCACCTGGAAGTCCAGGGCCTCGATGGAGTAGCGGAGGCGCTCGGCGATCGCCAGGGCGTTCTCGCCGTGGGTGTCCTCCATCAGCAGGACGAACTCCTCGCCGCCGTAGCGGCAGCAGAGGTCCCCTTCGCGGCGGAGCTGCTTGAGCACTCCGGCCACGGCCACCAGGGCGGCGTCGCCCGCGGGGTGGCCCCAGGTGTCGTTGATCCGCTTGAAGTGGTCGAGGTCGCAGAGGATCACGGCGATGGACTCCCCCGTCTCGCAGGCCCGGGCGTGGATCTCGTGCAGCCGCTTCTCCAGCACCCGGCGCAAGGCCACGCCGGTCAGAGGATCCTCCCGCGCTTCTTTGTCCAGGAGGCAGCGCTGGACGGAGAGGGTCATCTGGGGCAGCAGGCGATCGAGCATCTCGATCTGCCGCTCGTCGATGCGGCGGGGATCGCACCAGAGGCGGATGCGGCCGAGGATGGTGCCGTCCGGGCGGGAGCGGAGCTGGCGCTCGAGGATCTGCCAGGAGCTGCGCTTGTGGAAGCCGGGGAGCTTGGGCGGGTAGAGGTCCGGCTCGGGGACGCCGTCTTCCAGGATCTCGGACTCGGGGCCCCACCACCAGCTCTGGAACTCGCTCCCCGGCGCCAGGGCTTCGAACTGGAACCAGAAGAAGGGGATCACCTTCTCGCACTCGGCGCGGATGCGCTCGGCGATCGACGCCATCTCCCCCGTGGGGGTGCTCATGCGCTGGGCGGCACGGCGCAGGCGTTCGAGATCGCGGGCACGGAACTGGGCCTTCTCCCGCAGCAGGCCGTGACGGATCGTCTCGACGGCCAGGGCCACGAAGCAGCCGGTGAGGAAGGCGGCGAGGGTCCAGCCGCCGGTGGCGCCCGCGAGGAGGAGGCCGGCGCCCGCGATCCAGCCTCCGAGATCCAGGGAGAGGGGGGTGAGAATCAGCCGCCAGCGCAGGGGAGCCTCGGGCCGGCGGATCTTGAGATCGATCACGTCGAGACCGATCTCGAGGAGGAAGTAGGCCCCGGCCGCCGCGGCGAGGACGGCGATCGAAGACCACCGGCCGTCGAGCCACGTCCAGATGGACCCGGCGGCGAGGGTGGCCAGGGCGGCGCGGCCGGCGTCCTCCAGGAGGCGGGGGAGTAGGCCCCGGCGCTCGGGCGGCTGGAGGGCGGCGAGGCGGCGGATGAGGCGCAGGGCGAGATCGCTGATCACGAGCGCCGACGCCGCGAGCAGGGCGCCTCGGGCCGCTCCGCCCAGACGGAAGGCGAGGGGGAGGATCATCACCCCCAGCCCCAGGGTGGTCATCCCCACCGCCGGCCGGTGGCACGCGAGGATGGCTCCGCTCAGGATCAGGGTCACCAGCAGCCACGCCGGGATGGGCCCTCCCGGGGCGAGCCGCGGGATCCGGAAAGCCACCGCGAGCGTCACGGCACCACCCAGGATGGGCAGCAGGGACGCCCAGAGGTCGCGGGGCGAACGGGAGTGCTTCATGGAGTTTGGAAACCGCCGGTCTGGTGGGATGGTACCACCACCGGCCGACCTTATTGATATGGGACCCGATCCCGCGCCGCCGGCAGCACCCCCAGACCGTCCGCCTCTTCGACGCCGGTGATGATCGCCTCGGCCACGGCCCTTTCGGCGAGGACGCCGATCTGGTTGACGTGGGCGCGGCGGCGGCCCGAGGAGAGGACGATCACGAGGTCGCCGTCGAAGAGGGAGAGGGCGGGGGAGAGGGCACGGTAGAAGCCGCCGAAGGCCATGGCGCAGACCTTGAGGCCCGTGGGCTTGGTGAGGACGGCGTCGGTCATCACCACGGCGAGGGTGGTGTTCCCCTCCCAGGGATTGGCGGAGTCGGGCGGCAGGCTGGCGAGCACCCGTTCGGCGTGAGCCAGCTCCAGGGAGTCCGGCGCTGTGCGGCAACCGGCGATGAGGGTGCCGTCGAGCCGGCGTATGTCGCCGAAGGCGTTGACGGCCACGGCCGCGGCCACGGTGGGACCGTCGGGAACCGTGAGGCTCGCGAAGCCGAATCCCCCCTTCATGCCGCATTCCGGTCCCCGGGCCTTGCCCACGGTGGCCCCCATGCCCGCGCCGACGCTCCCCACGGCTACGGGACCGGCAGCAGCGTTCTCCAGCGCTGCCTCGGCGAGGGCGCGAGTGGGCCGGGTCAGGGGATCGCTGCGGAAGAGGTCGAAGAGGATGGCGGTGGGGACCAGGGGCACGGGAGCGACGCCAGTCTGGAATCCGAAGCCCTGGCGGGCCAGCCAGTCCACGATCGGGTCGGCGGCCGAGAGCCCGAAGCCGCTGCCGCCCGAGAGCACCACGGCGTGCGCCTTGCTCCCCAGGTGCTGGACCGAGACCAGGGAGTCGAACTGCCGCGTGCCCGTCGCCGATCCCCTCACCTCGGCGGCGGCGGTCATCCCCTCGGGACAGAGGATGACGGTGGTGCCGGTCAGCGCCTGACGATCCTCGGCATGGCCGATCTGGAATCCGGCGAGGTCGAGGACGCGGGAGGGCGGCGGGAGGGGGGGCGGGGTGGACATGGAGGGATTGTAGCGGCCGGACCGCGTGGCTAAGCTCACCGGCATGGGGATCGAGCTCGAAACCGCGACGAACGAGGATGCCGCGAAGGTCGCGGCTCTCCGCAACGCCGTGGCGGAGCACCTGACCTCCCGCTATGGGAAGGGGCACTGGTCTTCCACCGCGTCCGAGAAGGGCGTGCTCTACAACCTGAGGACCTCGAAGGTCTACGTGGCCCGGGATGGGAGCGAGGTGATCGGCACCCTACGGCTGTGCACCAAGAAGCCGTGGGCCATCGACGTCCAATATTTCAGCCCGTGCAAGAAGCCGCTGTACCTGACCGACATGGCGGTCGCGCCGGACCGGCAACGAAAAGGGATCGGGCGGCTCTGTGTGGAGGAGGCGAGGCGGGTGGCCCGGGAGTGGCCGGGGGATGCCATCCGTCTCGACGCCTATGACGCCGTAGCCGGCGCCGGCGAGTTCTACCGCAAGTGCGGCTTCCGTGAGGTCGGGCGGGTCTCGTACCGCAACGTCCCCCTGATCTACTTTGAAATGCTCTTGTGAGGACGTCTGAAAAGGCGGCGGCTTGCCCTCCGAAGCCTCACCCCCGGCCCCTCTCCCGGGGGGGAGGGGGGACTCCTGCAGGCGGGATTGCCATGGGGATGCGCTTTGCGTGTCTTCAAAGACATTCACGGTGCGCACAGCACACCCTACAGGCTCCAACCTTCCAGCCAAGTCCCCCCTCTCCCGGGAGAGGGGCCGGGGGTGAAGCTTCGAAGGGCACGTGGCTCCAGATACCCTCTTTTTGACTGGACATTCCACCGGCGAGCCCTTACTCTCACCGCGCCTGAAACGACCCCCCCGGCGCACGAAGGAACCATGGAGACCCTCAAACATCTGATCGACCTCGTCCTCCACATGGACCGGCACCTGGGACCCATCATCCAGGAGTACGGCGTCTGGACGTACCTCATCCTCTTCCTCATCATCTTCTGCGAGACGGGGCTGGTGGTGACCCCGTTCCTGCCAGGCGACTCCCTGCTGTTCCTGGCAGGCGTCTTTGCCGGCCGTGGGTCGCTCTCGCTCACGGTGCTGATCGTCTCGCTGATCGTGGCCGCGGTCGTGGGGGACACCGTCAACTACTGGGTGGGCCACTTCCTGGGGCACCGGCTGATCGCCTCGAAGCGGCGGATCATCAAGCCCGAGCACCTCGCCTACACCCACGAGTTCTTCGAGAAGTACGGCGGCAAGACCATCATCCTCGCCCGCTTCGTCCCCATCGTGCGCACCCTGGCGCCGTTCGTGGCCGGCCTGGGGGAGATGAGCTACGGGCGGTTCATGAGCTACAACGTCGTCGGCGGCTCGGCCTGGGTGCTCCTCTGCACGCTGGCGGGGTATGGCCTCTACAAGAACGAGTACGTGCAGAACCACTTCTTCGTGGTGGAGCTGCTCATCATCTTCCTCTCTCTGCTGCCGATGATCTGGGAGCTGTGGAAGGCGCGGCGCCGGCGGCGGGAATTCCGCGAGCTGAGCCGGGGTTCAGAGGGGTGAGCCCGGGGCGTCCGCCCGGCCGGCTTGGCAAATCCGGCCCGATGTGACACCCTAGGGTGGCTCGCTCCGGCGAGCGCAGTACATGTGAAGCGGCTCATCCTTGAGCCCACGAGCGGGCCTCGCCGGCAAAGTCCCCGTTCTTCTTCCTTCTTCTGCCGGAAATAACGAGAGGCGCCAGGGCCTGGCCCCAGGGCTGGAGGCACGAGCGCACTCGGAAGGACTGCGAAAACGCTTGAACAACTTCTCTGAATTCGGCCTCCACCCCGATCTGCTCCGTGGCGTCGAGACTCTGGGCTTCACCCAGCCGACGCCGATCCAGAAGGACGCCATCCCCCCCGCCATGGCAGGCCGCGACGTGCTCGCCTGTGCCATGACGGGGAGCGGCAAGACCGCCGCGTTCCTCCTGCCCATCCTCAACCGGCTGATCGGCAAGCCCCGTGGCACCACCCGTGCCCTCATCCTCGCCCCCACCCGCGAGCTCGCCGCCCAGATCCTCGAGCACATGGAGGGCCTCGCCCAGTACACCAACCTGCGGGGGGCGGCCGTCTTCGGCGGCGTCGCCATCGGCCCGCAGGAGAAGGCGTTCCGCCAGGGAGTCGACGTGATCGTCGCCACCCCGGGCCGGCTCCTCGACCATTTCCAATACGACTACGCCAAGCTCGAGGGTCTGGAGGTCCTCGTCCTCGACGAGGCGGACCGCATGCTCGACATGGGCTTCCTGCCCGACATCCGGAGGGTGCTGAGGCACCTGCCCAAGGCGGAGCAGACTTTCTTCTTCTCGGCCACGCTGCCGCCGCCCATCGTGGCCCTCTCCCGGGAGATGCTGAAAAACCCCGCGAGCCTCAACGTGGAGCGGAAGTCGGAGCCGGCCAAGGGGATCACCCAGGCCGTCTATCCCGTGCGCGAGGAGCTGAAGCCGTTCCTGCTGGTGGAGCTTCTGCGGCGGGGGGAGATCAAGAACGTCCTCGTCTTCACCCGCACCAAACACCGGGCCAACCGGCTGGCGGAGTTCCTGGAGCGTCATGGCGTGGCCTGCGACCGCATCCACGGCAATCGCAGCCAGGCCCAGCGCACGGACGCCCTCAGCCGCTTCAAGAACGGCACCCTCCAGGTGCTGGTGGCGACCGACATCGCCGCCCGGGGCATCGACGTCGAGGCGCTGTCGCACGTCATCAACTTCGACGTGCCCAACGTGCCCGAGGACTACATCCATCGCGTCGGCCGCACGGCCCGAGCCGAGATGGTGGGCGATGCCTTCACCTTCGTCTCGGAGCAGGAGATCGGCGAGCTGCACGCCATCGAGCGGGCCGTGGGCCAGCGGCTGAACCGCCTGACCCTGGCCGGGTTCGACTACCAGTCGAAGCCCGCGGAGCGTTTCGAGATCCCCATCGCCGAACGCATCGCAGCCATCCGCGCCCGCAAGGCCGAGGAGCGGGCCCGGGCCAAGGCCAAGGCGGAGAAGAAGGCGCAACGCGAAGTCGAAGAGCGGACCCGGCAGGAATCCCGCGGCCAGCAGCAACCGCAGCAGCCCTCTCGGCCAGCGAACGGCGGTCCGCCCCGCCAGCAGCACCATCAACGGCCCGGCGAGGGATCCTCGCAGCGCCAGCCCCAAGCTGCCCGGGGTCACCAGCCGCGGCATCAGCAGAAGAAGGGGCGGCGGCACGAGCCGCTCCACCGTCCCGTCGAGGCGCGGCCGGTGGCGGTCGATCCCACCACCAAGCCGCCGGAGGAGCGGGTGGGGCAGATCCTCTCCGCCTTCTCCCCCAGCCGCTTCAACCGGCTCCGCCGGTAATTTTCCGCCGGTAATCCTCGTCACGTCAGCTCTCCCGTCTGACATGTCACTGACATGTCAGACGGGAGGTGTGCCGCCCCGTCTCCCCTGCGAGCGGGCGGACGCTGTCCATGGTATGTCTCTTGCTCTCCTCCCAGAATCGAAGACGTCAATAATTTCGCAGGACTTCGAAAGGAGGAGGGTATGTCTACTTCCAGTGCCACGATTGCAGTGAACTACAACACGAGCATGTATCTGACCCTGGTCAGCAACGATCCCACCGGCACGGTGATCGTGGCGGGAACCAGCGTCGATCTCCTGCCGCAATCGACAGACGAAAATCAATTCAATCTCACCTTTCAACCTGGAAGCGGCGTGAGCTCCGTGATTGGCATCTCCGTCACCAGCGTCTCCAGCTCTTCTGTCAGCGTCAAGGCCGGTGCGAGTGGCGGTGTTGCAACCGCGATCTGCGCGTACAGAAGTTTTCAAACGCCGGCGCCCGTGGTCACCTTCAATCTGAGTTATAGGACGTCGAGTGGGGAGATCTTCGTTCACGATCCCACGATCGTCTTCAATCCGCCCTCGGGGGTTGACGAACCCGCTATTGAAGAAGCGCCGGTGGCGGTCGAGGAAGTCCTGGTGTGATGGTCAGAGCTTCCGTCTTCGATGGCCTTTAACGCTTCAATACTACAAAGGAGATGAATATGGCCAGCGCAACTCTCACAGTCAGCCTCAGCAATAAAATAATGACAATCACTCCCAGCAACGTGATTCCGGAGGGCTCCGTTACGGTCTCGGGCACCGGCAAGGACACTGAGGTGAGCCTGACGCCACAGAGCCCTACGGACACCACCTTCTCTCTCACCTTCGTCCAGGGGGCAGGAGTCGTCAGCTTGAACAGCCTCTTACTCCCTGTTCCGTTTGGATTGTCGAAAACGCTTTCGGTTTCGCAGGGCGACGGCTCGATCCTGGCGCTCTGCTTCAACGTACCACCCTTTCAGGGCCAGCCCTTTGATTTTAGAGTGTTGTATCTCCCCACGGGCAGCAACCAGATCGTCTTTGAGGACCCCACGATCGTCTTCAATCCGCCCTCGGGAAGCCCGGAGACTCAGCTCTATGAGACGCCGGTGGTGGCGGAGCCGGTCATGGTCTGAAACTCCGGCCGTTGCCGGAGGGAGTCGAACCAGGGGAAGGAGAACCAGCGGGGGCCGAATCCGGATTTGATGGCCTTCTCGGCGTTGACCAGGGCCGATTCGTCCTCCCCCAGGAGGGCGTAGACGAGCGAGGCTTCATAGGCGGTCGTGCCGTTGTCTGGAGCCAGACGGAGGGCCTCCTGGACCGCCGCGACTGCCTGCTTCCCCTGCCCCAGGTGGGCCAGGGCCTGCGCCTTGACGGTGAGGAACTGGGGATCGGTCTTGGACGGGTCGGCGCGGGTCAGGTCCAGGATCCGGCGGTACTGCTCCTCCGCCTCCCGGCGGCGGCCCATCAGCAGGTAGGCGTCGCCGAGGCCCAGGACGTACAGTGGGTTGTCCGGCTCCCGGGCGAGGATGGCCTTGACCGTGTCGGCAGCCTCGGGATAGCGCTTGGCGAAAAGATACGCCACGCTGAGATTGGACAGCTCGGCGGTGCCCGGAGAGCGGCTGACGAGCTGGCGGTAGAGCTCGATCGCCCGATTGACGTCGCCGTTCAGGAGCTCGATCGTGGCGAGCATCGACGTGCCGTCGAAGTCGCCGGGCGAGCGCTGGAGCAGCAGGTTGAGGTCCTTTTTCGCCTCGTCGACGTGGCCCAGCTTGAGCTCCAGTTGCGCGAGGTTGTGGAGCCGCTTGCTCGAAGGCTGCAGGCGGACCGCCGTCCGGAGCTGGGCCAGGGCCTCCTGGGGCTTGCCCTGAGCGTCGAGGATGCGGGAGCTGCGCTCCAAGAGACGGACGTCGCCGGGGATCAGCGGGCGCAGCTCCGCGAGGGTCTTCTCGGCGAGACCCACGTCCTGGCCCGCGAGGGCGAGGTCGATCCGCGCGAAGAGGGGCTGGGGATCGTCGGGCGCCAGATCGTGCGCCGCCGCGATCAGGCGGAACCCCCTCTGGAGGTCCTCCGGGCTGCGGGAGGTCCAAAACCGGTGGCGCGCGATGTCGGCGGCGAGGAGATAGGCGTCCAGGAAGCGGGGGGAACGGGCGCGGATGGCCGCGAGACGCTCCTCCAGCGCGTCCAGGGACGGCTCCTGCCGGGAGTCGAAACGGCGGCGAAGCTCGAGGAACTCCCGCAGGTCCTGATCGGAGACCGCGAGATCCTGGGCGCCTTTGCGCGTGCGGTGGTCCGCATATCCCAGACGGAGCTGACGGCTGACGGCGTTGGCGAGGACCGACAGGTTGTCGGTGGGCACTTCGAAAGGTGCCGAGGCCCAGAGGATGCTGCCGTCCTTGCCGGACAAACGGTTGAGGACGATGCGGCAGAGCTCGGGACGGCACTCCAGCTTCGCGCCGACGAGCTCGCTGACGGAGACCGCGCGGGCGATGGCGGTGGGCGGGCCCGCCGCCTTGTCGACCTCGTCGAAGGGCTTCGGGGACAGGTCCTCCAGCGCGAGGACCCCCTGGAGGAGGGCGAGGCGCACGGCCGACGCCAGCAGCTCGGACTCCTCGGAATTCTGCGAGCGGGTTTCGACCTCGGGACGGAGGACCGCGACGTACAAGGGCTGGCGGGCCGGACGCAGGGAGATCCAGATTCCTGCCGCGGCGGCCACGAGGACGAGGAGCAGGGCGATCCAGGTCCAGACTCCGAACCTCCGGTTCGCGGCAGTCAGCGCCGAATCGGGGGCCTGTATGGTCCCGCCGGCGGCGGAGATGGCCGGCGGCGGCATCCTGTAGAGAGGCTCCACCATCGTCGGGAAGCCCGTTCCTCCTTGGGTGTGGAGCGTCCCACCCGTCAGAATCTGGGCGACCTCTCGGGCGCTGCGCGGGCGGCCCAGCGGGTCTTTCTCCAGCAGGTGATCCACCAGGATGGACAGATCCTCGGGGACCTCGGGCCTCACTTCCCGCACCGGCGCCTGCCGCTCGTGGACGATCCGGTTGAGCATCGCCAGCTCGTTCTCCGCCTCGAAGGGGGAGCGGCCGGTCAAGGCTTCGTAGAGGAGGACGCCGAGCGAGAACAGGTCGGAGCGGAAATCCACCTCCTCTCCCCGCGCCTGCTCGGGCGACATGGCACGGTAGGTGCCGAGCACGCGCCCATCTCCCGTGAGGGAATCCTCCTCCGTTCCCATCAGGACGCGTTTGGCAATCCCGAAGTCGGCGATCTTGGCCCGGCCCTCCGGTGTGATGAGGACATTTTCGGTCTTGAGGTCGCGGTGGACGATCCCCTGGCGATGAGCCTCGGCCAGCCCCTCGGCCACGTCGCGGGCGAGGGTGACGACCTCCTCCACTGGCAGGGGGCCGTCGTCGAGGAGCTGCCGGAGGTTCGTCCCCTCCACGTGCTCCAGGACGATGCAGCTCGCGTCCTCTGCGGTGAGGACGTCGTAGATCTGGACGATGGCGGGGTGATTGAGCTTCGCCGCCAGCCGCGCCTCCCGCCGGAAGCGCTCCCGGCGTTCCGAAGTGGAGCTCACGTCGGCGCGGATGCGCTTGATGGCCACCTTGCGGTCCAGACGCTCGTCATAGGCGAGGAAGACCTCGCCCATGCCCCCGGCACCCAGCCGCTTCAGCACCTGGTAGGGTCCGATCATCCCCGGCAGGTCGGCCATGGATCTCTCTCGTCAGCCGAGCTTCAGCTCCCGGAGCCGGCGGGCCAGGGCCTTGCGCGACACCTCCAGGCGATCGACCATGGCTTCGAGATCCCCTTCGCACTCCTTGAAGCAGCGGGTGATCTCCTCGGGGCTCAGGTCTCCCGCCTTGCGCACGTTCGGCGAGCTCTCGATGATGGCGTAGAGCGACGGCCGGGAGATGTGGAGATGAGCGGCCGTGGCCTGCAGGTCCCAGCGGTTGGCCCGCAGGGCCGCGATCAGCTCGTCCTGGGAGATGTCCGAGGGTCTGCGCCGGTCCTGGGCCGGAGGCTCGGGCGTGGCCGCGAGGTCCACCTGCCGGGTGCCGAGCTCCTCCAGGCCGGCGTTGCTCTGGAGCACGCGCTCCACGGCGGCGCTGATCTGGAGCTCCGGCAGGCCGCGGCTGCCGATGACGATCTGCCGCACCAGGTTGCGGAGCTGCCGCACGTTGCCCGGCCAGGGATGGCGGGCGAGGCGGGCCACGAGGTGCGGAGGCAGCCAGGTCTCGGCGCTGAGGCGCTGGGTCTCGCCCGTGGCGGCCAGCTCCTGGCGGAGGAAGTGGACGAGGAGGCGGCCGATGTCTTCCCGGCGTTCGCGCAGGGGGGGCAGCCAGATCTCGAAGCCGGAGAGCCGGTGGAGGAGGGGAGCCCGGAACTCGCCCGTCTCGACGCGGGCTTCCAGGTCGGCGTCGGTGGCGGCGAGCACGCGCACGTCCACCCGCACCGGCGCTTGGCCGCCCACGGGATGGATCTCCCGTGTCTCCAGGGCCCGCAGCAGCATCACCTGGACCTCAGGAGGCGCCTCACCCACCTCGTCGAGGAACAGGGTGCCGCCCTGCGCCCGGCGGAAATAGCCCTCCTGGCTCTGGACCGAGCCCGTGAAGGCCCCCTTGACGGCGCCGAACAGCTCCGAAGCCACCAGCGTGGGGGCGATCGCTCCCAGGTTGATGGCCACGAACGGGCCGGAGCGCCGCGGGCTCGCATCGTGGATGGCCCGCGCCACCAGCTCCTTGCCCGTTCCGGTCTCACCCCGGAGCATCACCGGCACGTCGAGGTCGGCGACGCGGCGGACATCCCAGCGCACGTGGGCCAGCCCGGCGCTCTCGCCGATCAAACCGAGGCGGTCCACGGGCTCGGGCGGGGTCTGATAGATCCAGTGCAGGAGCAGGACGATCCGGCCGGCCAGCTCGATCACCACCCCCCGCTCCAGATCGGCCGCCGGGATCTCGCGGGACTGGACGACGGGCACGTCGTCGATCTCCACCCGCGTCCGGCTCTCACCCGGCGACAGGACGATATTCTTGTCGGGTCCGGGCTGGAACCGGATGGGCTGGCGGCTGATGTAGCGGTCGTCGAGCGGCCCTCCTGCCTGGCGATCGGGAGAGGTGAACTCGGGATAGCTGCGGGAGACGAGAGCCTCCCGGCCCAGGAGGATCTCGCTCAGGGTGGTCCAATCACCGACCCGCCGGACGTCGGGATGGAAAAGGATCGTGAGCGCGGGGACCGCCACCGAGGACCGCAGGTCCTTCTGCCACATCCGCGGGTCGAAAGTCCCCGACAGCCCGGCTGTCGAGCCATCGGTGTGAGTCTCGGTCATTTCCAGGCGATTGTAACCGCGGAGTCCCTAAAATCAGCACTCCGGCGGTCTGCGCTAGACTCGTCCGCGATTTCCCATGGCCCACGATCCCCAGAACACCACCCGCACCGAACGCGCCGCCAGCTCCGGGGCGCCGCGGCGGCTCGGCCGTTTCGAGACCGTCCGCCTTCTCGGCCGCGGTGGCATGGGCTCCGTCTATCTGGCGGAGGATCGGGTGATCGGCCGCCAGGTGGCGATCAAGGAGGTCCGCATCGAGGAGGGGGTGAGCGAAGCCGTGCGTGCGGAGCAGCGGGTCCGCTTCGAAGTGGAGCTGCGGGCCGCCGGCCGTCTCTCCCATCCCAACATCGCCACCGTCTACGACGCTTTCGAGACCGGCGGCGCCTACTGCATCGCCCTGGAGTACGTGCCGGGCATCAGCCTGGACGAGCGTCTGAAGACCGGACCGCCGCTCGCCGTCTCCGAAGCCGTCGAGCTGGGGCGGCAGATCGCCGCGGGCCTCGACTACGCCCACCGGCGCGGCATCGTGCACCGCGACGTCAAGCCGGGCAACGTCCTCCTCTCCGACGAGGGGGTGGTGAAGATCACCGACTTCGGGATCGCGAAGCTCGTCTCGCTCGACGTCACGCAGACGGGGATCGCCCTCGGCACACCGGCCTACATGTCGCCCGAGCAGATCCAGGGCCAGCCGCTCGACGGCCGTTCGGATCAGTTCTCCCTCGGCGTCCTCCTCTACCAGATGCTCACCGGCCGGCCGCCCTTCGACGCCCCCAACGTCCACTCCATGCTCTACACGATCCTGCACACCGAGCCCGAGCAGCCGGGAGCGTTGAATCCCGCCCTTTCCCCGGCGGTGGGTCGCGTGCTGAGCCGGGCCTTGGCCAAAGCGCCCGGGGACCGCTACCCCACCTGCTCCGCTCTGGTTCAGGAGCTGAAGGAGGCGGTGGAGGAAAGGACGGCAGGGACAGCAGGGACTTCAGGGACAGCAGGGACGGTCGAGGAGGGGCCACTGGCGCCGGTGAAGCCACGCCGGGTTTTGCCTTGGGTTCTGGGGCTGGCGGGGCTCCTGGTGGTGGCCGGAGCCCTTTTCCTGGTGCTCTCTAAGGATTGGGAGCCTCGCTCCTCGCTCCAGGTTCCACAGACCGCTCCCACACCTGGAGTCACGGTGCCCTCCCCGGCGGCGACGCCTCAACCGCCCCTGCCGGTATTCCAGGAGCCGGCGACTCCCGAGCCGCAGGCGGCCGGCCCCAGGCCGATTGCGGTGGAGATCACCAGCGAGCCGGGGAGGTGCCACGTCACCATCGACGGCCGCCAAGCCGGCTTCACCCCGTTGGCCGAGATCCTCGACACGGGTCCCCACCAGTTCACCTGCGAGTGGCCGGGCCGGGGGAAGCGGAGCTTCGCGGAGACGATCTCGCCGGAGCGCCGGCGGTTGAACTTCCGGCTTTGAGCGTCCCAGAGATCCCGCTGCTCCATCGCGACGACACCCTGGTGGTGGTCAATAAGCCCGCGGGCCTTGCCGTGCATCGGGGGATGTCACGGGAGAAGATCGTCGTCCTGCAGCTCGTCCGCAACCTCGTGGGCCGGCATATCTACCCCGTCCACCGGTTGGATCGGGCCACGAGCGGGGCGCTGCTGCTGGCTCTTGACCCCGGCACGGCGCGGCTCCTCCAGGAGCAGTGGGAGTCCGGCGGAGTGGAGAAGCGCTACCTGGCCCTGGTGCGGGGCATTCCGCCAGAGGAGGGGGTGATCGACTCGCCCGTCCCGCGCTCACCCGGCGTACCGCGGGTGCCGGCCGTCACCGAATACCGCCGCCTCGCCGTCTTCGAACGCTACGCCTTGATCGAAGCTAGGCCGTTGACCGGACGTCTGCACCAGATCCGCCGCCACTTCAAGCACATCAGCCATCCCCTGATCGGCGATGTCCGCTACGGCAAAGGGGATCACAACCGCCTCTTCCGCGAACGCTTCGGACTGCACCGCCTGGCACTCCATGCCTTATCGCTGGGATTCGATCACCCCGCGACGGGAGAGAGGCTGCGGGTGGTGGCGCCGGTGCCGGAGGATCTGGCGGGGCCGCTGCGGGCGATGGGGATGCCCTTGCCCGGCGATGAATCGCCGGGCTAGGAACAGCGCCCCCTGAAGGGGGCTTGAAGCCGGATTAATCCGGCACTTTTCCTAGCCCGGGCATTCATGCCCGGGCGGAGGGAGGCTCCGGGATGAGGCCATGCTACCCTTCCGCCCCCATGACGATCCTCAACGCCAACACCAGCTCTGCTCCTTCGACTCTCCAGGCCTTCCGCTCCGTGCCCCGGACGGGTGTGGTGTACGTCACCCAGGAGGCCACGGTCCGGGGATACAGGACGGGGGACCCCGAGTGGTCGAACCTCGGGCAGGGGCAGCCGGAGACGGGGCCGTTGCCGGGAGCGCCGCCGCGGGTGGACTCGATCGAGATCGATCCCGCGGACCACTACTACGCGCCCGTCGCCGGCGTCTGGGAGCTGCGGGAGGCCGTGGCTTCGCTCTACAACCGGCTCTATCGCAAGGGGATGCCATCGCAGTACACGGCGGAGAACGTGGCCATTTCCGGCGGCGGCCGGGCGGCCCTCACCCGGGCGGTCGCCTCCCTTGATCGGGTGAACCTCGGACATTTCCTGCCGGACTACACCGCCTACGAGGAGCTGCTGGACATCTTCCGTCTGGTCTCCCCCACTCCCATCCTGCTGCGCCGCGAGCAGGGCTACAGCTTCGGCGTCGAGGACCTGCGGCGCGAGGTGCTGGGCCGCGGGCTGGCGGTGATCCTCTTCTCCAACCCCTGCAATCCCATGGGCAAGATCATCTCGGGCGGCGAGCTGGCCGACTGGGTGGCCGTGGGGCGGGACCTCGACTGCACTCTGCTCATCGACGAGTTCTACTCCCACTACGTGTGGAACTTCGGCGAGGGCGAGCCCGGCCCCATGGTGAGCGCCGCTCGCTATGTCGAGGACGTGGACCACGACCCCGTGGTGATCGTCGACGGATTGACCAAGAACTGGCGCTATCCCGGCTGGCGGGTGACCTGGACGCTCGGGCCGCGCTCGGTGATCGAGACCATCGAGAGCGCTGGTTCCTTCCTCGACGGCGGCGGCTCGCGGCCGCAGCAGCGGGCGGCGGTCGAGCTGATGGAGCCGGAGCTGGTGCTGGCCGAGGCGCGGGCCATCCGCGACACCTTCCTCCCCAAGCGAGAGCTGATGCTGCGCCGGATCCACGAGCTTGGGATGCGCGTCTACCCCGAGCCGGCCGGCACCTTCTACGCTTTCGTCTCGGTGCGCGACCTGCCCGAGCCCCTCTCGGACGGCATGGCCTTCTTCCGCGCCGCCCTGGAGCACAAGGTGATCTGCGTCCCCGGCCTCTTCTTCGACGTCAATCCCGGCCGCCGCCGCTCCCAGCGCCTCTCCCGTTTCCACCAGCACGTCCGCCTCTCCTTCGGCCCCTCCCTGGAAGAGGTCCGCCGGGGATTGGACAGCCTGGAGGAGATGATCCGGGCGGCTCGGGGGTAGGCGGTCCGTCAGAGGATGCGAAGCTGGGGGAAGACCTTCGCGATGTAGTCAAAGTCTTTATCGCAGTGAAGAAGCCAGAGATCGTTTTCGATCGCGATCTGTGCAATCAGGCAGTCGATCGTGCTGCGGATCGTATAACCAGCCCTGCGGCAGCGCAGGAAGATTTGAGCCGCGTCCGCGAAGCTCTTCAGCGGGTGGGCGGGGTGAAAGAAGATTTGGGAGCTCAGGTACCGGCTGAACCGCGCGAAGCTTGCTTCGGAGTCTGCGCCCTGAAGGATCTCCTGATAGATGACGCTGGAGAGACCGCAGGGTTGCTCTTCATCGAGGACCTGCGAAAGCTTGGCCACTCCCACCGTCTGGATGCCATTGAAGTAGTCGATCCAAACAGACGTATCGACTAAAGTCATGACCGGTGGGTGTCTTCGGTGCGCAACGCCTTGTGGTCGTAATCGGAGCGGATTCCACCCACGCCCCGTAGATCCCGGATGTCCAGGCGCTCACCCGTCCCCCTGGAGACCTTCGCCTCCCGCCTCGACGAGAACCACCGGGTAGAGACGTGCCGGAGCTTGAGGCTCAAGGCCGAAGCCAGGCCGCGCATCCCCTCAAAGGAGTCGTGGAGAAAGGCAGAGATTCGCTGTTCCAGGGGCAAGCTCATGGCACCAGAAGCCTACCATAGGCTCCCCCGGATTTCAACCTGTTCCATCCTCCTTCCCGCAAGAAAGCCTGTGGTCAGGGCGACGGGGCTTCGCCAGAAGTTCCGTCCGGAGGCAAGGCACGCCTCCGGGAGCTGTGGAGCTTCTACCTCCTGACTCACACGTTACCGCGGGTCTCTCCGCGCATCCGCCCTCTCCCGTCCACTTCCCCAGACAGGGAGTCCTGTTTTCAGGACTTATTCCCTCGTCCGATCATAAAAATGGACTCCGGCGATCCACTTCTTTGGATTCGCCGCTTCGAAGTGGCCTCACCCTTGCGCTCAAACTCCCATTTGTAAAGGATTTGTCAAATCCGGCCCGGGCTGGCATCCGCCTTGCGCTTTAAGGGGGCAACGCTTTACGGGCCTGTCGCAATTTTTGGACGGTCCGCAACTTTGGGAGGTTTGGAAAATGCGATCGATTTACGTTCGAATGGCAGCGCTCTGTTTGTTCATCGTGATCGGACGCGACCTCGCCTGGGCGGAGACGGAGCCGCAAGAGCGCCCCCAGGGGTTGTTCCTCCACACGGAGAACAGCTCGATTCCCGCGCTCGCGCTCGGCACCACCATCGAGGTGAGGGTGACCGGCATCATCGCGCGGGCGAAGGTCACCCAGATCTTCAAGAACCCTTCCACGGAGTGGGTGGAGGGGATCTACGTCTTTCCATTGCCGGACGGCGCGGCGGTGGACACTCTACGGATGAAGGTGGGAAACCGCACGATCCGCGGCGTGATTCAGGAGAAGCAGGAGGCGCGGCAGACCTATGAGGCCGCGAAGCAGCAGGGCGTCAAGACGAGTCTCGTGGAGCAGCAGCGGCCCGACGTGTTCACCACTGCCGTGGCCAACGTCGGTCCGGGCGAGACGGTGGAGGTCGCCATCGAGATGCAACAGATCGTGCAGTGGAGCGGAGGACGCTTCCGCCTGCGCTTCCCCACGGGCTTCCCGGCCCGAGGGACGCCGCGCGCCAAGACCGCCTATCCTTTCGCTTTCCATGCCGATCTCAATCCCGGGTTCCCGCTGGCGAGCGTGGAGAGCTCGAGCCATGCGATCACCGTGGCGCAGGGGAAGAGCTTCCGCTATGCCGTGGACCTCAAGAACGGAGTGGCGCCGGCCGATTCCGATCTCGTCCTGGAGTGGGCTCCGGCCGTGGGCCGGGAGCCGCGGGCCGTCTACTACTCCGAGGAGGTGGACGGCGAGCGGTATTCATTACTCATGGTGATGCCGCCCGATACGCCGGACGCCGTGGCCTCGCGCCTCCCTCGGGAGACGATCTTCATCATCGACGTTTCGGGCTCGATGTCGGGGGAAAAGCTCGAGCAGGCGCGCCAGGCGCTCCTCTTCGGTCTCTCCAAGCTCCAGCCCACGGACTGGTTCAACGTCGTCCGGTTCAGCACCACCGCTGCTTCGGTCTTCCCGGCGAGCGTCCCGGCGAGCGCGGACGCCGTGGAAAAGGCCCGCCGCTGGGTCACCGCCCTCAACATCGACGGCGGAACCCAGATGCTCCCGGGGCTTCAGATCGCTTTCCGGAATCCGCCGCCGGCGGGGCTGGTGCCGCAGGTGATTTTCGCCACGGACGGCCAGCTCGAAGACGAGCCGCAGGTGGTCAGTTTCCTCAACGCCAACGTCGGCCGTCGCCGGCTGTTTCCCATCGGCATCGGCGCGGCTCCCAACGCTCACCTCCTGAGCAGCTTCGCTGCTCTCGGCCGCGGATCGTTCACCGCCATCGACGACGTCGGCAAAGTGGCCACGGCCATGAGCGGCCTGTTTTCCCAGCTCGAATCGCCCATGCTGCGGGAGATCGACGTGCAGTGGAGCGATCCCGGGGCCGAGGCCTGGCCCGCCCGCGTCCCCGACCTCTATCTGGGCGATCCCCTGGTGGTGACAGCCCGCACGGGCGCCGACTCCGGACCGGTGAACGTCTCCGGAATGCGCGGCGGCGAAACCTGGCAGGATTCGTTCCCCGCCGCCGCGGAATTCAAGGGCGCCGGCATCGACAAGCTCTGGGCGCGCAAGAAGATCCAGGCGTTGACAGACAGTCTGTGCGACGGCGCCAACCCAGACGAGGTGAAGCGGCAGATCACCGAGCTCGGCCTGCGCCATCACCTGGTGACCGATCACACCAGCCTGGTCGCGGTCGATGATAAACCCGAGACGCCCACGGCACCGGCCGGCATCGAGCCGGTGACTTTCAAAATGCCGGCCGGAGCTCCGCCGGCTGGTTATGGAGGTGGTGGTGGAGGAGGAATGGTGGAGGATGTCATCACCGTCACGAGCGAGTCGCCGCTGCTCGACGAGCGCCGGATCAGTGTCGCCACGACCGTCTCTCAGGCCGATCTCGAGAAGATTCCCTCGGCCCGCGACCCGTGGGCGATCTTGCAATCCACCCCTGGCGTGCTGACCGATCGCGTCAACGTCGGCGGCAACGAGAGCGGCCAGCAGTCGCGGTACGTGGGACCCGGCTCCGGCGGCGATCAGGCGGTGTGGTCTGTGGACGGCATGGTCGTCACCGACATGGCGGCCCTCGGCTCCTCGCCCGGTTATTACGACTTCGATGCCTTCGAAGAGATCCAGGTGACGACCGGGGGCAGCGACGCCACCCTCTCGACCGGCGGCGTGGCGCTCAACCTGGTCACCAAGCGCGGCACCAACGAGTGGCGCGGCACCGCTCACTATCTGGCGTCCAGCGACGAGACCCAGTCGGACCTCGACCTCGATCCCAGCGACCTCGCCCAGGGCGGTCCCTGGAACGGCGACCATCCCCAGACGGCCTTCAAGCAGGGCAACCGCATCGATTCCGTCGTCGATTGGGGCGCCGAGCTCGGCGGTTTCCTCGTCAGAGACAGGGCATGGATCTGGGTCTCCTACGCCCGGCAGAAGATCGATCTCAAGACGATCGACGACGTCAGCGACAAAACCACACTGAAGGATTGGAACGTCAAGCTCAACGTTCAGACGACGGACGCCAACTCGGCCACTTTGTTCGCCTGGCAGAGCGACAAGCTCAAGCAGGGGCGCAACGCCGGTCCCCTGCGTCCGCAGGAGACCACGTGGGACCAGTCGAGATTCGGCTCCGGTCCGACCGCCTGGAAAGTGGAGGACACGCAGATCGTCAACAGCGATCTTTACCTCACCGGCATGTACTCGCGGGTCAACGGCGGTTTCCAGCTCATCCCGGAAGGTGGCGATCAGGTTTCCTTCCGCGACGCGGACCTGATCTGGCACAACAGCTTCCTCCGCCAGCAGATCGAGCGGCCGCAGCAGCAGGGCAAGCTCGACGGCTCCAGCTTTTTCAATACCGGCTCCCTCTCCCACGAGCTGAAGTACGGCGCGGGCTACCGCACGGCCGAGTCGTCGACGCGAACCGGCTGGCCGGGCGGCGGCTTCGAGCTGGATCTCGGCGGCCCTCACCTGCTGGTCCTCTCCCGCGACGCCGCGTCCAGGATCAGGACCGACTACTCCGATCTCTACCTCCAGGACACGCTCACCCGGGAACGGCTCACGATCAACCTCGGCGTGCGCTGGGACCGCCAGGGCGGCAGGAACGAGGCCTCCACCGCGGCCGCGAACCCCGTCGTCCCGAGTCTCCTGCCCGCCATCCGCTACGGGGGCCAGGACGCCGGCTTCACCTGGAGCGACGTCGCTCCACGCCTCGGATTCACCTGGGCTCTGGGTGTTGAGCGCAGGACGCTGCTGCGGGCCAGCTACTCGCGCTTTGCCGACCAGCTCGGCGCCGGCACCGCCGGCTGGCTCAATCCCGTGGCCGGCCTCGGCTACCGCTACTTCCTCACCTCCAACCAAGGTGGCCCCACCCTGGAGCCGGGCGAGATCGGGCCCGAGATCGGATCTCCCAGCGGCAACGTCGATCCCCTCACGTTCGGCTCCCTGCAGTCCAACTCGGTCGATCCGGACCTCGGCGCTCCCTTGACGGACGAGCTGCTGCTCGGCGTCGAGCACGCCGTCCTGCCGGAATTCGTCGTCGGTCTCCAAGCCAGCTATCGCAAGGTTCACAACACGTTGGAGGCCGAGCGCCTCGTCTTCGACGCTACCGATCCTTTCGCTTCCGAATGGCTGGACAGCACCGGCCGCGTCCACCGGCGCGACGATTACGTCGAGCGGACTTCGAGCGTAACGGCGCCCGATGGCCATACCTACACGGTGCACTACTGGGAGCTGCGTCCGGGAGTGACCACCCGAAATGGTTTCCATCTCACCAACGGCGAGCGCGAGCAGGATTTCAAGGGCGCGTCGCTGACCTTCGACAAGCGGCTCTCCAACCGCTGGATGCTGCGGGGCCACGTCTCCTGGCAGGACTGGACGTGGCGGATCTCCGAGCGCGAGAACGAAGACCCGACCGATACCATCGGCGGCGGCATCGTGGACGGCACCGCGGTTCTCCAGGGCTCGGGCACCGCCTCTGGTCCCAAAGGCAACGTCTTCATCAACAGCCGGTGGTCCTACAGCCTCAACGGCCTCTATCAGATCGCCCCCGATCGCACCTGGGGGATCAACGTCGCCGCGACCTTGACCGGCCGCCAGGGCTATCCGCTGCGCTACGTCGATCGCATCCTCCGCCAGACGATCGCCGATAACGGAGGCTCAGGGCTAGACGTTCCCATCCGTTCGAATCCCGACGCCTTCCGCTATCCCGACCTCCACGTCCTCGACCTGCGGGCGGAAAAAGAGCTCGTCTTCAGCGATTTTGGCCTGACCCTCGGGCTGGACGTCTTCAACGCTCTCAACAAGTCCTACGTCATGCAGCGCCAGGGCGTCCTCGCCCGCAACAACTCCGACTACGTGATCGAGACTCTGAGCCCCCGCGTCTTCCGCCTGGGCGCGCGGCTCAGCTTCCGATAAACAAATTGGATGGTGATCGTATGGAGGGAACCGTTTTCTCCAAGAGAGGGTCCAACTATCAGGAGGTTCGACCATGCGATCGATTCTCGTTCGAACCACGACGCTCTGTTCTTCGATCCTGATCGGATGCGGCCTCGCCTGGGGTGCCATAAAGCCGGCAAAAGCGGGCGAGTCTCCCGATCGAGACCTCCCGAGCCCCGCTCACTTCATGGCGCTCATGGAAAAGTCCAGGCTGACCTATGAGATCAACCTGCACCCGGCGGCGAGCCCCGTCAAGGAGCTGTCCTGCGGCGAACGTCCCAACGAGCTGCGGCGCGTGCGCTCCGGTGACGGCTGGTCACTGGTGGAGTGGAAGCCCGCGGCCGGGGCGGCGCCGCACTTCGCCAAAGCCGAAGAGCTCTTCAGCCAGAAGCTCTTGGCCGAGGCGGCCGTCGAGTACCGCCGGGGGCTCGAGCTCGATCCGGATTACGGGCCGGGCTGGCTCTACTCGGGCGACGTTCCCTTCGGCAAGGGCGACTACGCCGCCGCCCTCAAGGCCTATCGCAAGGCCCTGGCGCTCGATTCGACCCTGGCCCAGGCGCATCGCTTCGCGGCCGACGCGTTGCTCAAGCTGGGCCGTCTCGACGACGCCGAGACCGAATACGTGCGGGCCCTGGTCTATCGGCCCTCCTACGACGGCGCGTGGTCCGGCCTCGAGCTCCTGGAGCGAATGGCCGGTTTCAAGGTGAAACGGCCAGCGTTCTCGCCGCCGGCCGACGCCCTGGGGGAACGGCAGGGCGACAAAGTGCAGATCGGCCTCGCCGAGAAGGACCTGGAATGGCTGAGCTATTTCCTCTGCAAGGCGGTGTGGCGCAACGAGCCGGAGTACCGGCGTGCGAAAGGGGTTCAGAACGAAGGGTACTCCTGGTCCACCACTGAGGAACGGGAGTGCCTGACCAGTTACCTGGGAGGCAGCCTGGCGCTGGCCAAGGACGATCCGGCCGCCCTCTCGCCTCAGGCGCGACACCTCGAGGAAGTGGCGGAAGCCGGTCTGTTCGACGGCTTCCTGATCGTCGCCGATCTCGGGCCACGCTGTCCGACGGCGATCCCCCTCGTGCCCGAAGACCTTCTCGATCAGGCCGAGCAGTACATCCGCCGGTTCGTGATCCTTCGTCCGCCCTCCGCGCTCCAACGCTTCGCAGGCCCGGCGATAGAGTTGCGGAAGAGTGGAAGATCTTTACCTCCTCGCCGCCCTTGAAGCCTGCGTGGAGAGGGGGCTTGACGTCTGGCGGCGATTTGGGTACTCTCCTAGAGCTAAAGGTTCCCGCTTGCCGAAAGAGCCCAGGGGGGCTCTTTCTCCTTCGGAGATCGGCGAGTGGATCCTTTCGTTGCTCGGTGCGCGAGCAGTGCCCGCAGTTCTGTTTACAGGTATCCTCTCGCCGCGTAGACTCTTTGTAGAGCCGAGGTGTGATGAGGGCAAGAATCCAGAAATGGGGTAACAGCTTGGCTTTACGGATCCCCAAACCGTTTGCCGCCGAGGCGGGTCTGGAGCAGCAGACCGAGGTGGAGGTTTCCGTCATTGACGGTACCCTTGTGGTCAGACCCTATCCCGAGCCGTCCGTCTCCCTCGAAGACCTCCTGGCTCAGATCACCGACGAGAACCTCCATGAGGAGATCGATACGGGTCCCTCCGTCGGGCGTGAGATCTGGTAGACGTCATGGCCTATGTCCCCGACCGCGGTGACGTAGTCCGGATCTAGTTCGACCCACGAGTGGGGCACGAGCAGTCAGGGTTGAGGCCGGCTGTCGTCCTGTCTCCCCACGCCTACAACGCCAGGGTAGGACTGGCTTTGTTCTGTTCGGTCGCTCATCAAGTCAAGGGTTGGGCGACCCGGCGACACAGAAAGGGGCTTCGGCAAGTGGTCTATCGGTCTAGCATTTACATCGACTTCAATGCCTGCAGAGTGGTGATGCCGCCAATGGTGCTTTCGCGGCAGCTTGCCCGACCTCTCGACATCGGCCAGATGCTCGAGCTCTTCGAGTGTCGAGTCGACGTTTGGCAGTTTGGGCCTGCCGTAGCAATCCTCCAGCTCATGGAGAAGCCAGGCCTTGAGCAGTCCTCGATCTGGGCACACAGCGCATACGTTCTTCTTGGGTCAGTGTTCCCCTACTTCGAGATGATCGGCAAGATCTTGAATCCGCGTTCACGGGAACGTGGTACCGCTTCAATCGATTTCAACTATGGCTTCTGCGACGTTTATCCGAGCTTCGCCCCGCCCAGCGGTACAACTCCCGAGGATTCGGCAGTGCCCGACGTCGTGGAGTTCCGCGACCGAGTTCGCAACGGCATTTATCACCTCGGATACACGAAGGGGAATCTCTTCATCTGGAATGAAGCGGGCCGACCGGACTTCGAGATCGACAGGAGCCGAAGAGACCCCGTCTACTACTTGAATCCTCACAATCTTACGCGGACGCTTGTAGATCACTTTCCCGGACTGATGCAGCGATTGCGAGATCCAGGTGCAGGCGCACTTCAACAGCAGTTCGAGCGCTTCTTTGTTGAATTCCACGGGCTACGTCAGTGAGAGGACAGCCAAGGCAAAGCCTGGAAGTTTGAACCAAGAACAGGTGCCTGGCGCCAGTCCAAGCCTGGGAAGGCAGGAAGGAACAGTAGGGGGCCCGCCCAGAGCCCTGACGAAGGGCAGGCCGGGCGGGCTTCCCAGCGGGAATCGTAGAAGATGGGCGGACAAGGCGATAAGGCGGGGACCTCCCGCAGTGGAAGCCGGCCCAAATCACCGGCTACTCGACGGCCTCCAGCTCCCCCTGCCCCTGTCCCGCTCCACACGAACGTGCTATCTTACATGTCGAGAGGAGGGGAGCCGTTGGATCCAGATCGCGTCTTTCCAGAAGACCCGTTGACCTTTATCCGCCAGTGCGTCAGACAAAGAAAGATCCTCTGGACATACCACGTCAACATGCGACTGGAATCACGATTCATCCCTCGGCAGGTCGTTCTAGATTGTCTCGGAGAGGCTGAAATTATCGAAAGCTATCCCGACGACAAATACCTGCCCAGTTATCTCGTTTGGTCCAGGTACGAAGAAGAGGTCTTCCACATACTCTTTGCAGTGGATGTCCCGAACGGCAACGTTAGAGTCGTAACCGCCTATCGGCCGAGCCCCCAAGACTGGGGGGCTGATTTCAAGACAAGGAGGTGACACACATGAAATGTCACATTTGTGGATCGGAGATTGTTCCCGTGGTCACTGACTTGCCCTTCAAGCGCTCAGACTCCACGATTGTGATCCTCAAGGCTCTTCCTGTCCTCCAATGCGTAGGCTGTAGCGAGTACTTGCTGGAAGATCCAGTCATGGAGCGGGTTGAAGAAATCCTCGATCAGGCGGACCGCCGTGCCGAGCTCGAGATCATCCGCTATGCCGCATAGTGCGGCTCGGGCGCGCCCAACTCCCAGGCAGTCGAGCGGACGGACACCGCCCTATCGTGCGGTGCCGCCGCTCACCTTCTGCTTGATATCCTTTCGAGGTGCCTATTCCCGACGGGTACCCAGTGAGCGGGGTTGTTCTGGCTGATCAGGTGAAGAGCCTGGATTGGCGGGCGAGAAGTGCCCGGCTCTGGTGCAAGCTTCAGCCGGCCACTTATCTCGAAGTTCTCCGGAGGTTGGAAGCTCTGCTCGGCTGACCTTCTCTCCCGCGCTCTCCTTCAGCCTTTGTTACCCCGGCGGCGACCCCTCCGGCTCGGCCTCTTTCTTGTCGCCGCCGTCTTTGTCCTTCCCCAGGAGGCGCTCCAGCTTCTTCTTCAGCCAGTCGGAGAAGCGCAGGCCGAACGCTTTCTGCTTCTCTTCGTAGCGCGGCTCGTGCTTCCAGTTGCAGACCTGGGTGGGCTTTTCGCCGGGGAGGAAGACGTCCTCGATCTGCGAGGGGCAGATGGGGCGGGCGAGCATGCCGCTGTCGCGGCAGACGGTTGCCTTCTCCAGCCCCGGGGGCTCGGGGAAGTCAGCGTGGTCTTGCACGCCGCGGAAGGAGGCCTTCATGTAGCGGCCCCAGATGGGGAGGGCCGCTCGGGAGCCGGAGAGGGTGGTGGCGCCGGGGTTGTCCCGTCCCACCCAGACGATGGTGACGCGGTCCGGACGGTAGCCGGCGAACCAGGAGTCCCGGGCCTCGTTGGTGGTGCCCGTCTTGCCGGCGATGGGACCGGGCACGCCGTAGCGCAGCACTCCCCGGGCCGTGCCCCGCTCCACCACTCCTTCGAGGACCGAGGTAGTGATGAACGCCACCTGCGGCGAGAGGACCTTCTCGGGTTTCTTCGGCTGCAGATCGGCAACCGCCTTGCCATCCGCGCCGACGACGGTGGCGAGGCCGTGGAGCACGGGGCGGACGCCGCCGTTGGCCAGGGTCGAGTAGACGGTGGCCATCTCGCGCGGGGTCACCTCGGCGGCGCCGAGGGCCAGGGCAGGGAACTCCACCATCTCGGAGTCGATCCCCAGGCGGCGGGCCGTGGCGACCACCTTGTCCAGCCCCACCTGCATGGCGAGACGGATGAGAGGAACGTTGCGGCTCTGCTCCACGGCCTTGCGGACGGTGACCGGGCCGAGGAACTGGCCGTCGGCGTTCTTGGGGGTCCAGAGGCCGGCGCCGGTCTTGAGCGTCAGGGGCTCGTCCTGGAGCAGGGAGGACTGGGAGATCTTGCCGCTCTCCAGGGCGGCCACCAGGACGATGGGCTTGAAGGAGCTGCCGGACTGGCGGTGGGCCTGGGAGACGCGGTCGAACTCGCTGCGGGAGAAGTCCCGGCCGCCCACGTAGGCGAGGATGGCCCCGGTGTGGGGATCGACGGAGATCAGCGCGGCCTCCAGCGGACCCATCCTGGGATCAATCCCCTTGCGGCGGGGACCGTCGAGCTCCGCGAGCACCTCGGCCTCGGCCTTCTGGGCCAGCTCCTGCTCGGGGAGCGACAGGGTGGCGAAGAGGTTGTAGCCCCGGTTGCCCAGACGCTTGAGGCCGAACCGTTCGCGCGCCTCCGTCGCCATGGCGTCGGCGAAATGGGGGGCCTGCCGGCCGCCGAGGCGCAGGGGCGCGGTTTCGAGGGGAGTGGCGAGGGCCCGCTCCAGAGTGGGGGCGTCGATCCACCGCAGATCGGCCATGCGGCGCAGCACGTCGTCGCGCCGCTTCTTGGAGCGCTCGGGATTGGCTATGGGTGAGTAGGCGGCGGGCGATTTGATCATCCCTGCCAGGGTGGCGGCTTCGGGGAGGGTCAGCTCGGTGGCGTCCTTGCCGAAGTAGGCCCGGGCCGCGGTGCCCAGGCCGTAATATTGGATGCCGCCCGATCCTCCCAGGTAGATGCCGTTCAGGTAGCCCTGGAGGATGCTGCGCTTGGAGTGCTGGGCCTCGACGGCGAGGGCGATGACGGCCTCGCGGATCTTGCGGAAGAGGCTGCGCTCCGAGCTGAGGAAGACGTTCTTGACGAGTTGCTGGGTCAAGGTGCTGCCGCCCTGGGAGACCTGGCCCTTGCGCAGGTTGACCAGTAGGGCGCGGGCGATGCCGGTGGGCGAGACCCCCGGATGCCAGTAGAAGGAGTCGTCCTCGGCGGCGAGCACGGCCTGGACCACGTGCTCGGGCAGGTCCTTCACCTGCACCGGCCACTTCTCCCGTGACTCCTCGTCGTAATAGGTGGCGAGGATAGGAGGATCGAGGGCGAAGGCCTCGGCCGGCTGGCCATCGGCGCTCAGGCCAACGATGCGGTCCTTGCGGTCGTGGTGGCCGCGAGCGAACCGCACGAGCAGGAGCTGCCCCACCACCGGACCCTGGAGGGTCTGATGGCGCCGCAGCTTCACCACCAGGGCGTCGTCGCCCAGACGGTAACGGCCGGCGGGGAGGACGTCCTCATCCCATTCGCGATACCCCAGGGCCGCGAGCTTGTGGGCGAGGTCCTCGGGCCCGATCTCCTCACCCACCCGGATCTCCTCGGGCAGGGCGTAGAGCCGCGACGGCGCGTTCTCGGGCCCGTCGCCGATGTCGCCGAAGGTCCTGAGATAGGGGAACAGCAGCCAGAGATGGACGATGAAGAGGACGACCAGGATGGAGGCGATGACGTAGAGGGTCCGCCGCAGACGGGGACGGGAGCGCAGCAGCCGGCGCCAGGCCGCCAGACGGCGGCGGAATCGGCCCCGGGGCTCGGGTGGAGGCGTCACGGGCTCGCTCATGGTCGTCGGGGAGACCATGATGTCACAGTCGGGGGCTCTTCACCCCCCTGGGAGCGCTGGCGTCCCCGCCGGCCCAACTAACTTCGCTTTTCTTCTTAAGGCAACGGCAACAACGGCCCCCACCCCCACTCCGGCCGTTCCCCACCGGCGGCGCCCATCTCCTGCTTCTCCGTCATCAGGTCCAGGGGCTCGGCAGCTTTGCGCAGGCTGTCGTACTCGGCGCGATTGGTGCGGACGGCGCTCTCGATCCAGGCGGGCTTGTGGGCGGCGGCGAGATCCTCCGCCGTATCCAGAGGAAGGAAGAAAGCGTCGTCGGCCTCGCTGAGGTACCCGCGCTCGACGGCGGTCCGGGCCAGGGCGCGGTAGACCGGGGCGAGCTGGCAGAGGGCGGCGCGCCAGGCTTCACGAAAACGGCCCCGGTAGCGATCGTGCCCCGGCAGGGGATGGGGATCCAGGGCGTGGCGGGCGGCCTGGGCGAGGCCCGGCTGCTCTGCCCAGGAGGGAGCCAGGGGATCGGGCAGGCCGAAACGCCGGAGGTCCCCCCGGCCGCGGGTGCGGAGAGTCCAGGCCCCCTTACTGAGAGCGGGAGGGACGTCCTCCCCCCGCGCCCGCAGAGCCCGGCGATCGAGGGCGGAGATGAGGTCGGCCAGCAGGGCGTCGTTGGTGCGGGAGAGCACCCGCGAGAGGCGATCCCGGAAGTGGCGCCAGAGCGCTTCAGGAGATTCGTCGCCCCGCAGCAGGGCCGGACGGTCCGGCGGCACCCGGAAGGGGAGGAGACGGACGCGGTGGAACGAAAGGGCGGCCACCAGACTGCGGGCCTCGGCCGGCCGCTCCCCCGGGCAACCGGGCTCCAGCAGAGCGGCCACCACGTCGCCCCCGCCGGGCACAGAGGTCAGCAGCGAGCGCAGCTCCCGGGCATCGAGATAGAGCCGCAGCCGCACGACCTTCACCGGCGGCGCCTCCGGCACCGGCAATCCCAGATGGTAGAGGGAGTAGCGCAGGCCCGTGTGCACTGCGTAGCGCAGCAGGGTGATCCCGAAGTGAGAGAGAGGGGGAAGCGGCCCGGGCAGCAGCAGGGCCCGGCTGTAGACCGGCCGCTGCCCGGGGCTGAGGTCCAGCAGGATCTGCGGGCGAACGCCGGCCCCGGACCCTCCTGCGGATCGATGACCGCTGCGCTGTGCCATGAGCTTTGTCCTGCGGCCCTCCCAACCGGGGCTACCCTATACCATTTTTTGAATTCGAGTGAATTCGAGCAGAAAAGTAGCGCCACGATTGACTTTCGCCTCCGACCAGGGTAGAAGCGATCTCAGTTTCTGAATCGAGAGCTGTCGTTCCAACTCATCTGCGGCGGGCGCCCGGTCTGGGATGGATGGATTCGAGGCGTTCGCCGCACGGATCGCGGAGGTTGTCATGAAAGGCAAGTGGATCTGTCTCCTCATCGCCCTGGCCCTCCTCCCGCTCGGTGTGGGGCCGGCGCAAGCACAGAGCGGCAGGATCGAAGGCAAGGTCACGCGACTCGACGGCACGGGCCTCGGGGGTGTCACCGTCCGCATCCCCACCCTCGACCGGTCGACGCAGACCGATGCCACGGGCGCCTACGTCCTCACCGACCTGCTGCCGGGCACCTATGAAGTCGTCTTCACCCTGAGCGACCACTCGAAGACCGAGACGGCCGTGACCGTGGCCGCCGAAGGGACGCGGACGCTCGACCAGAAGGTCGACTGGGACCTGAGCTTCGCCGAGACCATCACCGTCTACTCTGTGTCACGCAAGGCCGAACGGGTCACCGAAGCGCCGGCCGCGGTGACCGTGGTGCCGGAGGAGGACATCGCCCTCAAGGCGCCCTCGGGCCAGATCCCCAAGCTGCTCGAATACACCCCGGGCGTCGACTTCACCCAGAGCGGCCTCTACGACTTCAACTTCAACGTGCGGGGCTTCAACAGCTCCCTCAACCGGCGCATCCTGACGCTGATCGACGGCCGCGATCCTTCCGTGCCCTTCCTCGGCTCCCAGGAGTGGGGGGCGATCTCCGTCCCCATGGACGAGCTGGCCACCGTGGAGCTGGTGCGCGGACCGGGCTCAGCCCTCTACGGCGCCAACGCCTTCAGCGGCGTGCTCAACATGACCACCCGGTCGCCCCGCGGCCACGAGGGGGGCAAGTTGCGGCTGACCGGTGGCGAGCTCGGCATGGCCCGGGCCGACCTCCAGTATGCGCGTGAGCTCGGCGCCGGCTGGTACGGGCGGCTGGTGGGCGGCTATCAGAAGAGCGACGACTTCACCCTTTCGCGCAACCAGACGGTCGAGTATTCGACGATCTGCACCTCCGCCGCCCAGACCAACTGCCTGCGGCGGGAGGCCCGGCCCCTGGCGCTCGACCAGGCGAAGATCAACTACGGTGGCCTGCGCGTCGACCGCTACTTCGAAGGCAGCCAGGTGCTGACGATTGAAGGCGGCACGGCCAGCCTCGAAGGCCCCACCTTCGTCACCGGCATCGGCCGCGTCCAGGTGACCGACGTCAACCGTCCCTGGGGCCGCATCAACTACAACTCCACGCACTGGAACCTCCTGGGCTACTACGACACGCGCAAAGCCGAGAAGCAGGTGGCCCTCTCCTCCGGCGCCCTGCTCTACGAGGACTCCTCGAACCTGCATGGCGAGCTCCAGGGCAACACCGAATTCGCCGGCGGCAAGGGCTTCCTCGTGGGCGGCATCGCCTACCGCCAGCAGAAGGTGGACACGGCCGACCCGACCGGCTTCCAGACCCTCATGGACTCCGCCAAGAGCGAGCACACCCAGGCCGTCTTCGGCCAGTTCGAGTACAGCCTCACCCCGTCCCTCAAGGCCGTGGTCGCCGCGCGCGTGGACGACAGCACGCTGCACGACGAGCAGTTCTCCCCCAAGGGCTCCCTGGTGTGGGCCGTCACTCCCACCCAGACCTTGCGCGTCACCTACAACAAGGCCTTCCAGGTGCCCAACTACTCGGAGTTCTTCCTGCGGGCTCCGGCGGGTGCTCCCATCACCGCCTTCGCCCCCCTGGAGGCGGCGCTCGCCCCCTTCCTCGGCGGGCAGACCCTGGGTCTGACCAGCATCCCCATCCTGGCCCGCGGCAACAACAGCCTCGACGTGGAGAAGATCCGGAGCTATGAGGCCGGCTACAGCGGCATCTTCGGCGCCAAGCTCTACCTCACGATCGACTACTACCAGAGCCGGATGGAGAACTTCGTCACCGACCTGCTGCCCGGGGTCAATCCGGCGTTCACGCCCTACGCGCCGCCGTCGTTCCTGCCGGCGCCCGTGGCCGCGCAGGTGCTCGGCACCCTGCGCGCCGGCCTGGGACCGAACTTCGCCGGCCTGTCCACCGTCAACGGCAAGCCTGCCCTGGTCTTCTCCTACGCCAACTCCGGCGTGGTGGACACCCAGGGGATCGACGTGGCCGTCAACTACTACCTCAGCGACCGGGTGCTGACGGACTTCAGCTACTCCTGGTTCGACTTCAAGATCAAGTCCAAGAACGAGCGCGACCAGCTCCTGCCCAACGGTCCGGAGAACAAGGCCTCGGGCGGCCTCTCCTACCGGGGCGACCAGTGGAACGGCACGATGAAGGTCCGCTGGGTGGACGGCTTCCCCTGGGCGGCGGGCGTGTTCGTGGGCAACGTGCCCTCCTACACCCTGGTGGACCTGGGCCTGAGCTACAGGCTCTCCAACAACTGGCTGATCGGCGTCGACGTCAGCAACCTCCTCGACAAGGAGCACTACGAGTCCTTCGGCGGCGACCTGCTCACCCGCCGGGCCCTGGGGCACGTGTCGTACTCTTGGTAGAGGGAGAGGGGGGATCGGGGGGCGGGAATTTGACTCGCCCCCCGGTGTGTCTTATATTGTCCGGCCTGCGCATTTCGTCGGGGCGTAGCGCAGCCTGGTAGCGCACCTGCCTTGGGCGCAGGGGGTCCTCAGTTCAAATCTGGGCGCCCCGACCACCGACAGCGCACATCGGCTGCCTGTAGCTCAGTTGGATAGAGCGGCGGCCTTCTAAGCCGCGGGTCGGGGGTTCGAATCCCTCCAGGCAGGCCAACCTTCTTTCTCAACCGCGGATGTAGGCGCTCCCCGCGCCCACCCACGAACGCGCCCTTAGCTCAGCTGGATAGAGCGACAGCCTCCGAAGCTGTAGGTCAGAGGTTCGAATCCTCTAGGGCGCACCATTTAACTCGCGTAGAATCAGATAGTTACGGGCTGGGCTCGAAAACGGCTCCGGGGTGCTCTGAGCTTTGGGGCGAATATGGGGCGAATGGGAACGCCGCTGGGGGCCGTGGCGCGGGGAAGCCGTCTCGCCGGCCCACGTCAGTCCTCAATGCCCAGATAGGCCCGCAAGGCCCGCCGGATGATCTCGGCTTTGCTTACCCGCTTCAGCTCCGCACGCTTCTTTAGAGCTTCTGCCTCATCCGGGTGAAGGTAGCTCACCTCGCGAACAAGCCCCCGAGCCGTCGCCGGCTTCCTTGCTTCCCGGTCTCTTGCGCGTTCTGACATTCCGCGAGGATACACAACCGCAGGTCTGCCATTCGCGCCACGTGTAGACACACGAACAAGCATACAGGTAGACTAGGGCGGCGACATGACCGGAGCCATCGCGACTCCGGAATTCCGTTTCTTGAAGGGAACGGACCAATCCAGACGGCCCGGCGGGTGCTACGAACACGCCGCCGGACCTGACCCGAGCAAGGAGGATAAGTCCATGCCCGAGCTAGCCCAGCAGTTTACCGCAGCACCCACCCCGCCCCCGCCGTCACCACCGGCAGACCTTGAAGAAGAAGACCTCCCGGAAGCCGCTGCCCCGCCGGTCATCGATCCCCCGAAGTGGGAAGACTTCGCCGTCTTCCGGGAGACGTTCCTCGCGTACTTCACCCGCCCCAAGCATGCCGCCGCCCTGCGAGTCGTCGGAGAGATGCTCTTCGACATGACGCTGGCCACCTGGGACCAATGGCCAGACCAGCCGGAAGGGTTGCTCCGCGGCCAGCTCCGGGCCGTGGTGGCGGATCTCCGGCACCTGGAGGGCTTCCTGGTGACGTTGACGGAGGCGCCATCGCCCGATCCATACGAGAGCGCCCTCCACCGCATGTCGCTGCTCATGGCCCGGAGAATCGCCTCCGTATCCGAGCATATCGAGGGCAAGCTCGGCACGTGGCGCGGGGAGGTGGAGTGATGCTAGCCCCGCAGTCTACGCCGCCCTCTACACCGCCCACGCCGTCCGGCCCCGCGGTATCCCCGCCGGTCATCCGTCCTGAGGAATTCGAGGACTATCCCGCATTCCGGGAGACGTTTCTGCTCTTCTTCTCCGATGTCAAAGCCAACACCACCATGAGGAGCTTCGGGTTGCTCTTCCATGAGCTGGTCCTGGAGTTCTGGGGCCGCTGGCCCGCCCACCGTGAGGGGATGTTCCCCGCGGAGCTGCGGGCCGCTGTGGCCGATCTCCGCCACGTCCAGGGATGCCTCCAGGAGTGGACCGGGCCGGCTTGCACCGTCGATTCCGAGTATGAACGCCGTCTCGCCGAAGTGGGCGCCGACGTGGCCCGCGGGATCGCCAAGCTCACCGATCGCCTGGAGGTGGAGCTGGACTCCTGGCTCGGCGGGGTGCCGTCATGAGCCCTCGGTGGAGCTGGCCCGCGGATGCAGCCCATCGGCTCGAAATCCGCGCTACTCCCGAGCAGTGGGCGGCATGGAATGGGGCAGCACGGCGGGCCGGGGTTGCCGTCGAGATCTGGCTGACTCAGGCCGGGGATGCCCACGCTCGGAACCTGAAGCGCGCCATTAAGCGGGCAGAAGCCGCGGCCGGGAGGAAGGGACAGAAGGGGCGGGAGCCCGAGCCCGGCGGGGAGGTGCCGTGAGCGGGTCCTACTGGTGCCAGAGCACCGCCACCACCACGACCTACACCGTCACGGCCCGGCGGGATCAGGCGGAGCGCTGGGAAGCCGCTGCTTCCGCTGACGGGTTGCGGGGTGTCGGCTCGTGGCTGGCGGAGACGGCAGATACCGCCCTGAGGGAGCGGGCGCAGACGGGCCGGCCCCCGGCCTTGCCATGGCTCCAGGACCGGTTCCGGGTGACAGTGACGGATACCACGGCCCGGCCCGAGGTGGCCCACGAGATCGAAGTGCGCGGCATGGTCTCCGGTCCCTTCGGGATCTTCCGAGGGGACGGCGGGGGCGTGGGCGAGCCCGGCTGTTCCCGCTACTCCTTGGTCCACCGCCCAACGCGGCGTGTCATCGTCACGCTCCCCCTGCGGAAGTCCTGCATGGCGCTCGCGGCGGAGCTGGCCGTGCTTCGGGTTGACTGGCGGGAGATCGACCCGGAGAAGGTGCTCGGGGAAGCTCCTGACCGCGGGAAGGCGCAAGCGCTCATCCGGCTCTTTGGCAAGCTCACCACGTAGCAGCATCGGGGGCGGTCCTTTGTGTGGGGCCGCTCTCTCCTTCCTTCTCTCTACCGCGTACAGCATCCATCTTCCTCCTATTCCAGAAGAGTGGTACAAAATAGCCTAGAATTCACGGAAAGAAGCAGGGCAGACATAAGGACCAAAACCAGATGAGCAAGATAAGCGATGAGGCAGTGTCCAGGTTCGAGGTAAGCCTCATGGATGTGCATTCTTTTAACCCAGCCGACTTTGGGCCATCAACGCTTTATCACTATACCGGCGCAGCAGGCTTGGCAGGAATACTGTCAAATAATTCTCTTTGGGCGACTAACTTTAGCTTTATGAATGACCCATCCGAAATAAAGTACGGTAGAGACCTAGTCCTTAAAACACTTGGCGAGAAAAAGGCGGCGAATCATTCCAGTACAAGTGACTTCTTAGAAGAAATAGAACGGTGTTTCGCCAAGAAACTTTTCTCAGAGGTCTATGTTAGTTGTTTCACCAAGCTCCCTGATAACCTGAGCCAGTGGCGTGCATACGGTGCTCCAAAGGCGCCACGGTACTGTATCGGGTTCGACGCAGGAGGAATTGAGGAGGATATGGTCTTCGCCAAAGTGGAATACCAAGAGCGGGAGCAGCGCAAAAAGATTACGCGGATATTAGATAACGCCATTAAAGTTATTGGCAAATTCCCTTTAGCTGTTAAGGATGTTGCGAATGCGGCTGCCGGGTACCTTGCGCGTCTCCTTCCACAACTGAAATCGCCCGCATATGCTTCAGAGGAGGAGTGGAGGCTCATTCGCTGGATTCCTGATGACGTATCAGAAGTATGCTTTGACACAGCACGGGGTGTCGTTCGGCCTTATGTCGTGTTAAAACCCGCGCCTAGAGTTGTCGAACTGTTTGTCTTGGCGCCTGGGCGAGAGGAAATATCCATCAAAGCTGCGGAGATGCTCCTACGAAAGATGAATATCAGGGACGTAAAGCCGAAAGAATCAGAGGTACCGTTTGCCGAATAATGTAATCGGGCCTAATTTCCGATTGCGCTCTGCCGATTTCCTTCTTGGACGTGTTGGAGGCTGGACAGGTTGGCGCTCTCAACCCTGAACGCTGGCCCCAATAATTATAGGCGCAAGCTCATTCCCTTCTCCCGCTCCCGCTTTCTCCAGGATCTCTAGAAGAGTCTGCTTTTCCTCAAAGCTCAAGCGTTCTAGATCGAGTCTGTTCTCTGTCTGAATAGGTCCGCCATCTTTGCCCGTGATCTCTAGCTGATCTCTCAGCTCGCCCAGCATTGTCCAGTAGATCTTCTGCATAGCGGCCTGCCCTGGTCCTGGAGTCGTGCCGCCTTTGACGAGTGCAAGCGCCATGCGCCCGCGTTGACTGCCAATCTCCATGATGACCCGCGACTTGTATTCAGCATGGAAGCTCGCATCCCGTAGATATCTGTGCATCGTGCGGCGTGACACACCAGCACGCGACGCGACTTGCTCTATGGTCTCGTCTACTTCCCGAGTCATCAGGCATTCGAGCGCCACGAGCTGACGCGGCGCGAGCTGTGAAATCGAGTCACTTTGAGCCATGGCGTAAGCCCTCCGTGCATCGCATGGGCCGTGCCTTTCATGGGTACCGTTAGCAGACGAGATGCCTTGTCTCGGGAGTCTCAGGCCCGTCTCACGCGGTGAGACGATCGCCCCCACTGTCAAGACTTTCTGCGCCCGGTGCTTTAGGTCGGCTCTCTCCTGGTCTCTCCCGGTTCCGTCTCGCCGCTCGTCTCACTTAAAGCCGCTGTCTCACGTCTCACCCTCTATAGGCGTGAGACTTGAGACGGGGCGTCCTATTCCTCCTCAGTCTCCACTCCACTGCCCCCGTTCAATTTCCCCTCCTCCTGCCACTGCTTCCTACGCCGGTAGGCCGTCGCTCGCGAGATCTCTAAGTCATGTAGGGCATCCTTCATCGACACCCCGTTTTTCAACCTTTGGAGGAGCTTGGAAAACGATCCTGTTTCAAGGTCTTTTACTACCCAAGCCATGCGCCCACCGGCCTCTCTCACGAGCTGCGCCTCGAATGGCTCCGCGTCAGCCCCGTAGACACCCCGGGCCTTTTCGAGGACCACTTCAAAACGAGCTCCCTGGGAGGCGTTGTAATCCTCCGGCCGTTTGAGATGGATGCTCTGGGACACAACATCCTCGCGCTTCGATGTTCCCCGCTGTGCCCCGCCCTTGCCGTCGTGGTGGACAATCAGGGGCGACACTCCCCGCCGTCCTCGCAACCTGAGGAGCCACTGTTGCATGGCCGTCCAGGACTCGGCCTCATTCTCTGCGGGGCCACCGTTACAGAGGGTGGAGATCGAATCGAGAATCAATAGCCGCACGTCTGGGAAGGCGTCCAGCTCGGCCTCTATGAGCGCCTGTCCCGCAGGAGTGGAGAGGCTTGGGATTCCGTCTGATTGGGCATCGGCGCAGAGGAGCAGGAAAGGTGCCTGTGGTTTAATCCCGTAGCTTCGAGAGCAACCCTCAAGCCGTTTTTGCAGCTCCTCTCGGGGCATCTCGCCGTCCACCAGGAGAACACCCGCCGGCCGTGGCACTTCGTACCGTAGGAACGGCGCGCCAGAAGCGACAGCCCACGCAAGGTGCCCCACAAAATGAGTCTTCCCGACACCCCGCCAAGCATGCAGCATGGTGATATCCCGCTCTTGAATGAGAGGCTCCACCAACCAACGCCGGGGCGGAAGAGGAGTCTTCAGAAAATCGAGGACGGAGACCGAGTGCGGCGGCCCTGCCTCTCTCTTTACGCTATTCTTGACCGCCTGTCTGTCTCCTTTGTGGATGACCGGCACGCTAGCCCCGGCCCCCACGAGGGGCGGCCTCAATGAATGCGGCGAGATCCGCCTCCCGCCAGCCGCTCACACCAGGGCCGAGAATCACTCGCGGCGCCAGACGGCCGGAAGCCTCCCAGCGGTATAAGGTAGCTCGCGAGATGCCAAGCAGCCGGGCGGCCTGAGCCGGGCGGATGATGCGGGAAAGGGGAGCGGGAGCGGAGATCATTCAGCGCCTCCTATTGCGGTACTTACGACGGGGGGACCTTGCACCACACCCCCTGCGGCCTGCATCAGTAGCAGGAGAAACCGCTCTGCCAAGTCGCCGCGCGGCAGCCTCTTCCCGGATTCCCACCGAGAAACGGCCGCATGCGAAACCCCGAGAGCGGCGCCTACCTCATTCTGCGAAAGCCCGGCCCGCAGACGGAGGTCTCGGGCGAGAGCCGGCGCCACACGGAGCGCGCGGCGGGCTTGGGCTCGGGCGATGATTTCGGTCTCGGTAATCATAGGGTACATTTTCGCTGACAGTCGCGCCGTGCAGCAATTACTACCGCTAACCTGGAAACTGGCAACGGTTCGATCCTGTGGTACATTTGTGGTACCATCACCGCATGGCCCGCCGCGCCACCCGTGTCAATCTTGTCGGCATTCGCGACCGCAACGAGGCATGGTTCTATGTTGAGCTACGCGGCGGCTGGACGGCTGTTTATCGTCTGATTCCCCGCGATGGGCGGCCCATCGTGGCCGAGCTGCGTGTTCTCCCAAACGAAGTGCACACCACGGCCAACGGGGAACCTTTTGGGGGTCACGAGATCCCGGGCGACGGTCTCACCGCGGCGGTCCTGAAAGATGAGGTCGTGATGGGCCGGCACATCTACGAGCTACTGCCGGCTTGGCTGCGAAAGAACAGACACAGCCATTTTTTTACGCGCTTCCATGCGCTGTTGGCCTCGCTTGGTTTCGACTTTGAAAAGAAGCCACGGCGGGGGCGCCGCGGGCCGAAGGGCTGGCCCGATGAGGACTACGCGCAGCTTGCAGACGACTACGTGCGGGCCTGCAAGAGTGGCAGCCGCTCACCGGTTGCCGACATGGCGAAGGCGCGCGGGATGAAGGATACAGCCTTGCGAGCTGCGGTGAGTCGAGCGCGGAAGCGGGGACTGCTGACCCGTCAGACAGGCGGCCGGGCCGGCGGCCAGCTTACACAGCGGGCCAAAGCTCTGCTGCGCCCGGCATCTCAGTAGAAAGAAGCACGACAAAGGCGAATCCTCACCTACGCCCGCTTTCATCCTATCTTCACCACGTTGGACCGCTCCTCACCCGCGAGGGCGCCTTCCACAAGCTCCCCGAGCAGAATCACCGCCTGCTTCTTCTCCGTGTCGTACCCCGCGCGGTTGTACGTGCGGGTGATCCGGCCGGCCGCATGGTTCAAGAGCTGGTCTATGGTGTCGGGGCGCACCCCGTGCCGGCCCAGCCACGTTGCAGCCGTCCGGCGGAGATCGTGCGGCGTGAAGTGCTCAAGGCCGGACCATTCCCGGAGCCGCGCCGAGCTGTGGGATAGCCACGTGAGCCGCTTGCCGTCCGCGCGGGAGGCGAGAACCCATCCCGTGGACTCCGTGAGAGGGCGGAGAGCTTCGATGATCGCAAGGGCTTGCGGGGACAACGGCACGCGGTGCGCGCGGTTGGTCTTTGTCAGCTCGGCCGGAAGATTCCACCACCACCCCCGGCCGTCGCGCTCAAGGTCGCACCAGCGCATAGAGAGCACCTCTCCGGGCCGTTGGGCCGTCAAGAGAATCAGGCGCCACGCGGCGGCGACGGCCGGCTGTAGGCGGTCGAACAAGGGCCAGAGAGCAAGGATCTCATCCTCTGAGAGCACCCGCTCGCGGGACTTCTCAGCATAGAGAAAGCGGCGGGGGATGCGAAGGGCGGGGTTCGCGTCCAGCTCTTCCCGGTCAACGGCGTACTGGAAGACGCTGCGGACCAGTGCCAGGGTGCGGTTAGAGCACACGCCCCCACGCTCCCGCGCTTCTTCAACGAGCCGCAGAACGTCAGCCCGGCGGATCTCTGCGACCGTGCGCATGCCCCAGCTCGGCAGCACTTCCACCCTCAGCTTGCGCTCCGCTTCGTGAACGCTCCGCGCTCGCCGCCGCTGTTGAGCGTCGCGTAGGTAGCGCTGGGCAAGGTCGGAAAACGTCCCCGGAGCTGGCAGGCCCTCGCGGGCGGCCTTCCGTGCCTCGATCTCGTGGCGCTCGCGGCGCCGCTGCTCGTGCTTCGCGGCGATGGGGTCCTCTCCCGCGTCGTAGGCCGCGCGCGCTTTGTCGGCAGCGCTGCGCGCCTTAGCGAGCCCAAAGGCCGGCGAGTAGTCTCCGAGGTTAAGCCGTCGCTCGCCGTGCGTCCCGAAGCGCTGGAAGAAGACCTTGCGGCCGTCCCGCTCGACGCGCACGCCGAAGCCAGGTCGCCCACCGTCCCGCACTTCGTAGCGCTTCGCTGCCGGCTTGAGGTTTCTGACGGCCGTGTCGGTCAATCGGGTCTCTTCTTTCCGTGGCATCGCTCCCCCTGTTCCTGGTCCTGTAGAGCTTGGGGCGAATCATGGGGCGAATACGGACCGCGCTTCCACGATTCACCTTGAGACACCATAATACCAGTAAATACAGGGTTTGCGAGACTTACCGGCGAGAATGGCACAGCCTGAGGCACCCTGAAACAGCCCCGCTAGTGACTCCGAAGCTGTAGGTCAGAGGTTCGAATCCTCTAGGGCGCACCATGTAAGTGTCACATTCCATGTTGCTTACGCCGAGGACAAGATACGGCCGGGGACGCCTCCGATCTCCGGCGCCTTGCCGAGCTGTACAGCAACGCCTCTCCGGGCTGGTGGCCTGTCACAAAGAGGGACGCTTGCGAGAGCAGGGGTGGCTCGCCTGAGTCTCCCCCCGGAGCCCTTAGCAGTGAGGCGCCGATCTAGACGTTAGGCGCTTTCGCGGTACTCTCTAAAGGCCGAGCGATTCCGCCGCACGACAGGAGATCCCATGTGACTCACCAGACTCTGGAGTGTGATGAGATGACAGATCCCCAAGGTGCAAAATTTTCGAGGCTCACACCGGGTGTCTGGCGAGACCTCCTGCGAGGGATGTCTCTCGGGGCGATGACCGGGTTTGCTGTAGAAGCCGTCATAGCCGCGGTACTCTGGCTGTTTTTCCGTGAGCCCGACGCAGGGTCCTTCACCTGGCTGGCTCGCATCACCGCTTTCACCCTTACCGGCTTCGTCGGCGCCTGGCAAGGACAGCGAGCGAGACCGGCCGCCGCAGTTGCCGCAGCCTCTCTGCTGGTCGGGATCGAGAGACTCCTGGATCATTCACTGTGGGAAACCCCCTCGCTGGAGATCCTCGTCCCCTGGGCTCTTCTTTTCACGTTGTATGGCTGCTACCTCGAATCCCGCCGAATCCAGCCCGTCCCTCGCCGCAGAGGAGGATTCCGCCGCTGGCTGCTCCGCCGATCGGCTGTGTCCTGGATTGTCTTTTCCGGAGCTGCGCTCCCGTGGTTCACCCTCTGGCGATCCGGAATCGGAGTGAGCGTAGGTTGCGCGTCCCTCTTCTTTCTCCTCCTTATCACGCTCGCATTCGGGCTGTCAGGAGCGGCAGTCCAAACGCTCGAGGAAATAAAGCTCCAATGGATCCGTGCAACGGAATCAGAGATGGCGGTGCAGGCTGTTCTCGCAGGCGAGACATTTCCTCACCCGTACGTCCTCTATTTGCGACCGTTCTTCATCACAGGGCAGCTCGAACAGCCCAATGTGCGCGTACCGATGACGGTCGGCTCTTTCTCCCAGCCGGCGACGACAGAGAACGAGCGCGAAGTGGCGAAAGCCTTGGAAAGCTCAGCTGTTTTTCTCGGCCTCGGCCGCCCAGGGGAGTTCCCAGGAGGAGCCAGCCGGATTGCATCATCTGAAGAAAACTGGCAGCCCCTCGTCCAGACTCTGGCTGCCAGCGCAGCAGCGATCCTGGTTGTTCCTTCGTCGCGGCCTGGCACACGTTGGGAGATCTCGTGGCTCAAGAGCCAGGGTCATTTCGCGAAATGCCTTTTCATCATGCCTCCGCAATCAAAAAAATCCAAGCTGTCCATCGCTGATGTCTGGGAGGAAGCTCGGCGAGAGCTCGTCCAAGAGGGGATCTCGTTGCCGGAGTATTCTCGCTGCGGATGCTTCTTCAAGATTGAAGCTTTGAACGGCCAGCCTTATGATGTGCAGCCCTATTTGTTTGGCGGCCTCGCTGGGACGACAGCGAAGATCATCCGGCAGAGCCGCAGGTGATCAGCGCGACGCCTTCGGGCGGCGCCACCTCTTCCCGCCCTCCGAACCACCAAAAAGGACAGCCGGCCAGTCGGACGTCTCCGGTCCCTGGTCGGTTTCCGTCCCAGTTGTCCCAGCCCCACCCCTGTGGCCTCGCCCCCACTCTTCCCGTGAGCCCCTGTGCGGCCCCAGGCCGTGCGAAGGCCCACGTTGGTAGGACTGGCGATCCTTCCTCGGCCCAGGCCGGCCACAAGACTCGCCCCCTATTGGGGAAGAGACCACTTCTGTTGGAAAATGGGGAAGCCGTCACTCCTCGCACCTTCCTACGACTCCTCTACCGGTTCAGGCTCGGGCGCGCGAGACGTCGGCCGGAGCGGAGGGAGATCCGGGAGCGGAGCGGAGTACAACCCGGCCCCTTTCCCGAGAAGATGACCGGTCCGCTGCCGGAATCGACTTGAGCGCGGACACGCTCCGCGTCGGCGAGCCGTTCGGCTTGCTTCGCGGCGTTGACGTCGCGAGAGTCCGCCCGTGCGATTCGGGGAGGGATGGGCTTGTTCGTCTTCTCGATCAGCGCGGTTCCGCTCTTCTGGATCGCTGCCAGAGCCTTCTCGAGGAGCCCGCGACGGTTGAATCCTCCGGGACCGTCACCCGGGCGAACCCTTCCGCTACGTTTCCCGGACCGCTCTCCGCGATCGGCAGGAGGATCGGCGGAGCGAAGAGCAACATCTCTATCATCCTTCCTTTGAGGTATTCTCTCTCTGAATCCGGCCCCAGTCTGTGGGCCGACAGGAAGGATGAGCTCCATGACCGCCACCGAAGAGGGAATGATGGCCCAGATCTGGATCGCATTCGGACAGGGCGCCGGTGCGATCAAGGTCTCCCCGGAGGCAGCTCTGGAGCTGCGCCGCTGGTACTTCGACGCGATCACTCCCAGTATCACCGATAAAGAATGGGAAGCCCACGCCGTCCATATGCTCGACCGCATGCGTGCCATTGGCCGCTTGGCGGCCTCTAAAGCCGCGAGCATTGGGGCGTCTGTGATTACGCCGCGGGAAGTCAATGAATCAGCCTCAGTGCTGCTGGAGAGGCAAGGGACCGAACTGGCCGAGTCGCCCGAGGTTTCCGACCAGTGCATGGTCCGCGAGGCAGAGGTCAATCGCGATGTCCGTCTGATGGCTGCGCTGGCTGCCACTCCGGCGTTCGGCACAGAGATCGCAAATCTGGGGCTTCTCTCCGACTCTGCTCTGTGGAACGCCGCCCAGACCCAGATGCCGCCGTCGGATTCTGAGCGTATGGAAGAGTTCCATCGCAAACAACGACTGACCGGCTTGTCGGAGATCGAGGCCGAGGAGCTTGCCCGACTCGAGCAGCAATTCGAGCGCGTGATCCTGGTCCGCAGTCATTCCACTTCTCTGCTGGAGAAAAGAGGCCACGACATCCGAAGCCATGGTCCGAACACTTCGCCTGGAGTGAGTTGAGGGATGAGATCATTGGCTTGACGCCAACAGCACACTGTTATACACATCTCTCTACCGGGACGTCTGCGGCCTCCGACCTCATACTCTCGATCGCTCCACCGGCCCAAGGGGCCGGGAGACCCTAGCCCAGGGCATCTGAGGCCGAAAGCCGATGCCCTGGGTCAACGAGCCCATCCAAATCATGCGGCCTGAAAGGCCGCCAGAGTTTTCAATCCCAAACGTAGCGCTCGTCAAATTCGACGTCATAGGCCTTGAGGAACGCCCGGAATTCCTCTTGAAACGATTTGACTCGATGATGCTCGCGTTGGTTGCGGATGTAGGCCTGAACGTCTTGGGCTTGCGATTGGCTCACCGAGAACGCCCCGAATCCCGCCTGCCAGAAGAAGCTCGCGAACTGCGGGCCGTGTCCGCGAAGCCAGTCGTTCGAGCTTTTTTTGAGCTGACCGACAACATCGCTCAGCGCTGTGGTCCGCACAAGAAGAAACAGGGCGTGCAAGTGGTCCGGCTCAGTGTTGATTTCAACGGGCAAACAGCCGAGTCCTTTGAGTGTGCCGCCCATGTAGGAATGGAGGTCGGGGCGGATCTCGTCGGTCAGGGTTCGTTCGCGGTGTTTCGTCGAGAAGATAAGGTGAACGTAGATTTTGGAAAGGGATTGGGGCATGGCGGCGGTGACTCAAGCACCGAATTGCCGGTCTGTCAAGGTGGAGATCTCTTGCGACCTTTCAGGCCGCTTGATTGTGGGGCGCTCTTTACCCAGGGCATCGGCCTTCGGCCTCAGATGCCCTGGGCTCGGGTCTCCCGGCCCGTTGGGCCGAACGGGGCCGGGCTCGACTACTAAAGCCCGCCGGCTGCGGCTGCCGGGGTCCGTCGAGCTTGTGCCCTCAGAGCTTCTTCCCCTTCGCCGGTTGCCCCGCGAGGAGGAACGTCTTCGGATACTTTCCCTCGCCACAGACCTTGAACGAGCCGAAGTCCTTGTACCAGAGCCCATCCGGAGCTTCGGGCTCGGATTCTCGCCAGAGCTTCAACTGGTAGAGGTCTTCGGCGGTGATCTTGCGCTCGCGAAGCCGGTCAAACAGATGGTCTCGCAACGCAGGAGGCAAGCCGGTCCACTGGATCTTCGGCATCACTCACCGAAGGTCATGCGGGCCAGATCCTCTTTGAGACGGCTTTGCTCCTCCGGATCGCGGGTACGCGTCAGGCGGTCCGCCAGATCGAAGAAGCGCTTCTTCTCATGCTCTCGCGCCTCGAGCCCCGACTCGATCAGCTCGACCAGGATCCGGTTGGCGCTGGTGCGGCTCGACTTCGCGAGCGACTTGACGCGGCGCGCGATGCCTGGGGGGAGGCTTACACTCTGGCGGACAGGTCTCTCGATGGTCGACATGGTTCAATGATACACCAGAGTGCACCACGGTGCACCGAGCGGCTTCTCACCGGGCCTCCAGGAAGCGTACTCTTCCGGCTGAACAGCCTGGCCCCCTACAGGAGGACATCGCGTGATCGGACGCATCTGGCACGGTTGGACGACGACGGCGAACGCGGACGTGTATGAGAACCTGCTGCGGACGGAGATCTTTCCCGGCATCGCCGCCAAGGGTGTCGCGGGCTACCAGGGCATCCAGCTCCTCCGCCGGCCCCTGCCGCCGGACGAGGTCGAGTTCATCACCCTCATGTGGTTCGATTCCTGGGAGGCGGTCCGGAGGTTCGGCGGCGAGGACTACGAGCGCGCCTACGTCCCTGCGAAGGCCCGGGAGGTCCTGGCCCGCTTCGACGAGCGCTCCCAACACTACGAGGTCCGAGAGCGGCTCGACTACTAAAGCCCGCCGGCTGCGACTGTAAAGCTATGCTTGACACGTTCGCTTGTGTCAGCATACAAGAGAAGATGATCCGGAGCTTCCAGCACAAGGGGCTCGCGAAGCTCTGGAACGAGGATGACCCGAAAGGGGTGAGAGCCGACTTGCTCGATCGCGTGCGAGCGCGGCTGACTGAGGAGCCCGGCCATGTCTGAGTATTCCGCCAAGCAACCGCCCAAGATGGAACCCACCCACCCCGGGGCGATCCTGCGCCTGGACGTGCTCCCGGCGCTCAACCTCACCATCTCCGAGGCGGCGCGGCAACTCGGCGTCTCTCGGCAGATGCTGCATTCGATCCTTGCCGAACGCTCAGCCGTCTCGCCGGAGATGGCGGTGCGCCTCGGGCGGTTCTGTGGGAACGGTGCCAGCTTCTGGCTTCGCATGCAGACAGCCCACGATCTGTGGCACGCCGAGCGAAAGCTGCGCGACGAAATTAGCAAGATCCCTGAGCACGCCGCTGCGTGATGGACGGAGTGAGGCGCTGTGCTCTCCCGCTCTCACCGTAGCGCCGAAACCGCGTATTATTCAGGAAGGGTAAGGGACGTGAAACCAAGTTGTCCTACATGGGCCACGTCCCGATGGAAAACCGCAGCGGTCCGGTCGTCGACGCGGAGCTACCCAGGCGACTGGCAAGTTAGCAGCAACTGGTGAGGATAGTGTCGCCAGAGCCTGTACACTGTTGCTCGCACTGTGACATCTCAGTACACGCACAGTCTGAGTACTGAGGTAGCGGCAAGCAACTGGGGTCAGTCGACGCGCCTCCTGCTACTCTTCTCAGGTTAATGAGTTGAAGGTTGCGGATGGTTTCACGGCTGAGTTTCAACTTCCGGACTCGTTTCATATCGACCTCCATTGTAGAAGAAACCTACGGGCATTCTCCCTGGCAGCCCCAGGGAAGCTGGGAGAAGCAGTGCTCGTGGCCTTCAGCTTCGTGGCAGTAATACTCCCAACAGCAGTAGGTCTTGTTCTGCGATCTTGACAGTTTGCCCGGGAAGAAGTTGGAGGGGCCAGGAAGCAGGCGGTCAGGAATCTGGTCGCCATCGGTATCGACGACCACGAAGCCCAAGCTCTTCGCGCCGTCCGTGAAGCTCCACGGAATGGAGGTGGCAGGGAAGGTGATTCTGCCCGTGAGCTCCAGCTTCCGCGCTTCCTTTTCCTGGATGGGCTTCACGGGGATGAAGATCATGCGTGCGTCGACCGCAAGGGGCGCGATGAAGTTCCCGCCGCCCTCCTGTGTGCGGTAGAGGGTCATCGTGGTCACGCGCTGCTTGGGGCTCAGCGAGACATAGGTGTGGAACTCTCCGCAGGCGTTCTTGATGGGGGCGATGCTCACCAGCGACAGCGCCCGGAACTGGATGCGGGTCGTGGCCCTACCCCTGGCGTTGAAGACGGCGTCGTCGAGCCGCTCGACCACCGTGTCGGCTGACCCGAGTTGCCCCGCGGTCTCGGTCACGAGAGGCAGGCCCTTGAATGCGATCCGGCCCCTGAAAGGCTTGGACTTGTCGCAGAAGAATCCGGCAGGAATTGGATTCCGGGCAAAGTCGTAGAAGGTATTGCCATCGGCGGGGGTGGTGAAGACGTCAATGCCGCGCTCGATCAGGGGATCGGCGGCCAGAGGAGAAAGACCAAGACCGAGCAGGAGCGAGAACACGAGTGCTGCGAGGACGCAACTCTTCTTCACGCCAGACCTCCTTGTCCCGAAAGGACGGTAGGTGACCGCAGCACCCAGCCCTGCGATGCGGCGGCAGATTGAATGACCTTCAACTGCACTCCGCAACGAGCCGAAGGAACGCCCTCCCTCATCCCCATGGATGCCAGGCGACAGACCTTCATACACAGGAGGGTGCTCGGTGCGACTCGCAGCGAGCTTGAATCGACTCGGGACGGACGAGAATTGAGGATTCGGGGACAGCCCGAGAGATTCGGGGACAATTCCTCAGGGAAAGGGGACAGAAATGCGGAAATCGGGACAGAACCCTGCAAACCGGGACAGTTCTCCTGCAAAGCGGGACAAGAACGAGAGAAACGGGGACAGAAATGCAGGAACGGGGACAATACCCATTGGAACGGGGACAGTACCGCCTGAAACGGGGACAACCCCGAGAGATTTAGGGACAAATTTGCGGAAACGGGGACAAACCGCAGATGCTGATTGGCTGGAAGGCTAGGTCCCAAAACGACCGGCGCCCGCCTGGGCGCCGGTTCGACCTTGTATCAGCAGTTGGAGCCCGGCGGGCAGACGGAAGCCGTAACGGGGCCGCAGGCGCGGAAATCGGAGGTCCTCACGCTGGTGTTGCCACCCAGGACCTCGGCAGTCTCCAGAGTGGTCAGGTAGCGGAGCGTCTCCTTGGACAGCGTGAGCTTCTTGAGGTTCTTCTTCATGAGGTTCTCCCAGAGGCCGCCGCCGCGGCTCTATCGCCGGAGCGGCAACCTCCCAAGGAGAAAGGTGTGCGAGGGCCGGGAAACCGGGGCAAAGCACCCCAGGGGTTTCCGTCAGGCTCAACCGGACCTTCTTTCCGGGTGTGATACTTCACCCCTCTCCAGCGAATCATAGGTTGGAAGTCGGAAACGGGTGGACGTGGACACTGGAGAGCGGGGCCAAGGGATGACAAAGCCAACCGGGAATGAACGCTTTGTGCAGCTCCTCGACGAGCACAAGCGGATTCTGTACAAGGTCGCGAGCGCCTACTGCGCCGACGCCGAGGATCGGCGGGACCTGGTGCAGGAAATGGTGGTCCAGCTCTGGCGTTCGTTCCCCCGCTACGACGACCGGCTGAAGTTCTCGACGTGGATGTACCGGATCGGGATGAACGTCGCGATCTCGTTCCTCAGGAGCGAAGGACGCCGCGGCCGGGAGACGGTGGCGCTCGAGCAGGTCGAAATCATCGATACGGCGGCCGCCGACCGGGTCCTGGGAGAGGTGGGAGACGACGTTCGCCTCTTGCAGCGGCTCGTTTCGCAGCTCGACGAGATGAGCCGGGCCCTCATCCTGCTGTATCTGGAGGGCTACAGCCACGCGGAGATCGCGGAGATCCTCGGCATCTCGGTCACCAACGTTGGGACCCGGATCAACCGCATCAAGAACCGGCTCCGGGAAGAGCACAACGCCGCTTGAACGAACAACGGAAAGGAAATTCAAATGGACCTCGAAGATCTGAAGACCCGACTGGCCGAGCAGGACGCCAAGCTCGATCAAGTCATTCGACTGAATACGACGGCCATTCGCGAGCTCCAGTTTTCGAAGACGAAGTCGAGCCTGCGGTGGCTCGTCCCGGGAGTCGTTGTCGAGCTCGTCCTGACGATCGTGGCGGTCATCTGGCTGGGGAATTTCATCTACGGACATCTGTGGGAGCCGCGGTTCCTCCTGCCTGCCGTGCTCGTCGACATCTGCATGATCGCTTTCATGGGCTCCTGTATCCGCCAACTCGTCATGATCGCGAGTCTGGATTACAGCCTCCCGGTGGTGACCGTCCAGAAAGAGCTCGGCAAGCTGCGGATCCTGCGCATCCGCACGACGAAGTGGGTGATGACACTCTCGTTCGTCCTGTGGTTCCCGGTCCTCCTCGTGCTATTCGAAGGATTCCTCGGGGTCGACCTGTGGCGGATCCTGGGAGCGATCAGTGACCGGAACGGAAACTTCATCGCGTGGGTGGTGGGCAACGTGCTCTTCGGCCTGGCCGTGGCCCTCGTCCTGATCTGGGTCTCGCATCGCTACGCGAGTCGGATGGACCGCTCGCCGGCGATCAAGCGCTTCATGGACCACCTCGCCGGTCACAGCCTGACCCAGGCGCTCACCTCTCTCGACTCGATCGTTCGATTCGAAACGGAGGTGTAAGCGCTAGACTCCTCCGGCCATGGACCTCTCCGCCGTCCTCCGCCGGCTCTACCGCGGTCCTCGAGGGGCCGCCCCCGGGGTGGTGAATCCCTATCGGGAATCGTTCCCCGAGCTCGACGGTCCCGCGGCGCCCGGGCGGCGGCGGGCGAACCTGGAGGGATATCTGGAGCGGGTGGGTAGGCCCCGGGTGGTGCTGCTGGGGGAGGCCCTGGGGTTTCGCGGCGGCCGGTTCTCGGGGATCGCTTTCACCAGCGAGCGGCAGCTCGTGGGGCCCGAGGACCGGCGTCTCCCCTGGGCCGGCTCCCCCTTCCAGGCCACCAGCCGCAATCCGGACCTCTGGCTGGAGCCTTCGGGGAGCGTGGTCTGGGATGCCCTGGGGGGCGAGGCCCGGGGCGCGCTGTTGTGGAACACCTTCCCCTGGCACCCTTACGGCTCCAAGGGACCGCTCAGCAATCGGACGCCCGAGCGGAGCCTGGTGGCGGCGAACCTGGATGTCCTGGAGGCGCTCCTCGCCGAGTTGGGGGAGGCCCGGGTCTTCGCCGTGGGGCGCACGGCCCAGGCGGCCCTGGCCCTGCTGGGAGTGGAGGCGCCCGCCCTGCGCCACCCGGCCCATGGGGGGGCCGCCCTCTTCCGCCGCCAACTTTGGGAGAGTCTTTCCTTCTAGCGATTTCGGTGCTAAGCTAGTAGATAGCTATCAATGCGGCTGTCCGCCGCCGGAGGTCGTGCCATGGTCCGCACTCTGTCTCGCATCTCGCTTTTGACCCTGCTCGCGTTCGCGCTGCTCGCCCTGCCGGTGTCGGCCGAGGTGTTCCATGTCGTCCTCAAGAACGGCAACACCGTCGACTCGTCGGTCCAGCCGCAGCAGGCGAGCTGGGACCCGAACATGGTGATGCTGATGACCGACGCCGGCAACTGGGTCGGCTTCCTCCAGAGCGATATCGCCAGCATCAACGCCGAGGATCCCACCTCGGGCTTCGGGGTGCGCATCAGCCGCACGGCGATCGCCCTCGGGCGGTTCTCCAACGACCTGCCCGAGGAGGGGAAGACCGGTCCCCAGGACGAGATGAACGAGCGCTACCTCGCGATGACCAACCGGTTGATCGAGCAGAACGAGCGGCAGCAGCGGTATTCGGTGCAGCAGTTCGTAGAGCCCAACCAGACCCAGGGGATTCCGGCCGCCTTCGCCGGCTACGGCGGCGGCTACGGCAGCGGCGGCGGCAACAACGGCCTCTTGCCGCAACCGGTGCAGGGCCCCTCGGCTGCGCCGCAGGCCCCGATGAGCCCGCCCCAGAATCCGAATCAGTAGTCGTTCGTTCCGCATTCCCTGCCGAAGTGGTTGGCCCCGGCGGCGGCGCAAGCCGCGCTGGGCCCGCTCGGGGTCTGGCAGGTCAGTCGCGACTGAAGAGCTCGAGGGGCACGCCGGTGCCGGCGCCGAAGTAGGGGCGGGAGTTGGCGCCCGGGAGGGCGAAGCCGTTGATGGCGATGCGCCGCGGGGCGACGCCGCGGTTCTCGGCGCTGCGATGGACGACATAGGGGCCGAAGAAGGCGGCGCTCCCGGCCGCGAGGAGAGCGGGGACGCCAGGACGATCGCAGTAGCTTCGCCGCACCGCGGCGGGATCGAGGTGCCCCTGCCGGCCGCTCCCCGGATAGAAGACGAGCGGACCGTTGTCGAGGGTCGAATCGTCGATGGCGACGACGGTCTGGATGTAGCTCCCTCGCCCGTCCACGTCGCGCCACTCGGGAGTGCCGTAGCGCCGATGCTCGCTGTCCTGGTGGGGCTCGAACTCCAGGCCGTCGTTGGGGTACTTGGCATGGAGCTGGTTGAGGAGCTGGACCGCCGTGGAGGAGCCGAGGAGCTGGCCGACGATCGCGGTGAGCCGCACGTCGCGCCCGCAATCCAGGAACGCCGGCTCACAGCCTCCGGCCCAGACCACCCGCAGCAGCCGGGTGGAGCCGTTGGAGCCGCCGAAGACGAACTGGCTGCCGGCGTGCTCGACCTTGCACTCGTCTTCCCCGGCATCGCTCGCCGGGATCGTGGCGGCGATCTGCCGCCCCACGGCGCGCAGCCGCTCCGCAGCCATGGCCATCTCCGCCACCTCCTCGCGCGAGAAGAGGTCTTTGACGATGAGGTAGCCGTCGTCGTAGAACCGACGGAGGTCGGAGGGTGAGAGATCCCGAGTCATAACGTGAGGGGATTCTAACCCAAAATGGGGCTGTCCATGCTGTAATCCCATTCACGAAGGAATTGGAGGTCCTGAGAATGCGACGCTGTAGACTCTGGCTGCCACTGATTTTCATCTTGACGATCGCCTGCTGCCCTGCCCTTGCCGAGACCAAGCCGGGGCTCGAGCTGACGATCAAGGCCCTGGGATGGGGACAGGACGGCAATCACTACCCCGCCGGCCGGCCCATTCCTCTCCAGCTCGTCCTCACCAATCACGGGACGACCTCCACCGAGGTGCGCCTCAAGGATCACGGTAAGAACGGCGGACAGGAGCCGCTCTGGGGACTGGCCGCGCGCGTCGCGGACAAAACCGGCAAGCTCCTGACGCGCAACGAGCTCGACGTCCACGGCGACGACTGGTGGAGCGGAGCCATCGCCGCTTCGGACTGTGCGGGGAAGGATTGCGAGATGCCGGGCGACCGGGTGAGCATTCCTCCCGGCCAGACCGTGCTGAGAACGACCGACCTCAGCGCCCTCATCGCCAACTGCCCCGGGCTCACCCGCGGGCTCGACACCATCCCGCTCCCTCCCGGAAGCTATACCGTGCAGCTCTCTTTGAATGGCCTGGTCTCGGGGCCGATCCAGATTGTGGTGGATTAGTTCTACTTTGTCAGATTGCCTTTCCTGAGGCGTTGGCCCTCATCACCGCAGCCCTCTTCTCCCAGCCTCCCCCCCGTCCGCCGGGAGAAGAGGGAGAGGTTTGCCTAAGAAAAAGCAAGGACAAGCTGTCTTAGCCCTCTCTCTCCCGGCGGACGGGGGGGAGGCTGGGAGAGAGAGGGTTGGGAGAGTGAGGGTTCGCCCCGAAGGGGCGCTGCTGCTCTATTCATAACGCAGAGTAACCACCGGATCCACCTGCGAGCCGCGCCGGGCAGGCAGGTAGCTCGCCAGGAGCGCCACGCCGATCAGCAGGACCGCGACCGCCGACAACGTGATCGGTTCGCCGGGCTGCAGGCCGGGAATGTTTTTCGTGAGAAGCTGCGTCAGCGCCAGCGCTCCGGCCAGGCCGATCGCCGTGCCGATCAGGGTGAGGCTCAAGCCCTGCCGCAACACCAGCCGCACCACGTCGCCGCGCTCGGCTCCAAGCGCCATGCGAATCCCCATCTCGTGGGTCCGCTGCGTCACCGTGTACGACACGACGCCATAGAGCCCGACGGCGGCCAGGGCCAGCGCGAGCGCCGCGAAAAAACCCAGCAACAACGTGTACACGCGCGGCTGCGCCAGGGTGCCGGAGAGGATGTCGTCCATAGTCCTCACGTGGGAGATGGGCACGTTGCGATCGACCGACTGCGCGGCTTTGCGGATCGCGTCCGCCAGGGTCACGGGATCGCGGGCCGTGCGCGCCACCAGGACGAGCCAAGGCCAGTCCGGCCCCGGCTGCGCATAGCTCAGGAAGATCTCGGGCTGGGGCGCGCTTCCGAGGCCGCTCTGCCGCACGTCGCCGGTGACGCCCACGACGGTGAGAGTCACGCTCTTGTCGCCTTCGGTGGGCAGGACGATCTGTTTTTCGATCGGGCCTCCATCGGGCCAGAACGTCCGCGCCGCGGTTTCATTGATCACGATCACACCCGGCGCGCTCGCCGAATCCTGCGGTGAAAACTCGCGCCCGGCGCTTACCGGGATTCCCATCGTACGGAAGTAACCCGCGCTGACGACGTTGAAGTTGGCGCTGTAGAAATCTCCCGGCGCCGGGTCCGGCCGGCCGGCGACGTGAAAACCGAGCGAATCCGATCCGCCGCCCATGGGCAGATCGGCCACCAGCGCCGCCGAGCGTACGCCGGGCACGCCTCCGACTTGCGACAGGACGTTTTCATAGTAGGTCGATCGCTGCCGTGGCATTGCTGAATTGGTTCTTGGGGATCCGGAAGTCTCACGGTCAGCAGGTTTTCGGTTTTGAATCCCGGGGCCGTGCTGCGCAGGACGAGCAGGCTCTTGAGCAGCAGGCCCGCGCCAGCCAGCAGGATCAGGGCGAGCGACACTTCCGCGATCACCAGCAGACTGCGGGCACGTCTTCCGCCCACACCTCCCGTGGCCGTGCGGCTCGATTCCCGCAGGATTTCATTCAGGTCCGGCGAGGCCGCGGGAACCGCGAGCACGGACCCGAAGAGAAAACCGGTGGCGAGGGAGAGCAGAAGGGTGAATCCCAGCACCCAGCCATCGATGTGGGTGTTCTCGAGGCGGGGAATGGGAAAGCTCTTGGCCAGCAGCGCCACGAGCAGCCGGGTGCCCCCATTCGCCAGCAGCAGTCCGAAAGCGCCGCCGGCGAGCGCCAGCAAGGTGCTTTCGGTGAGCAGTTGCTGTGCCAGCCGCCGGCGGCCGGCGCCCAGAGCCGAGCGCACCGTCAGCTCTCGCTGGCGCGCCGCGGAACGGGCCGACATCAGGCTCGCCACGTTGATGCAGGCGATCATCAGCACCACCGCCACCACGCCGAGAAAGATCCACAGGACCTTGCGGGCATTTCCCACCAGCGCCTTGACGAGGGGCACGATGTTCACGCCCACCCCGGAGTTGCTTTTCGGATACTGCTTCTCCAGTCCGCGCGCGATGATGTCCTTCTCGGCCTGAGCCGCCGGGAGGGAGACGCCCGGCCGCAGCCGGCCCATTACGCGCACGAAGCCGTGACCGCGGTTGGGATCGCGCTCCAGCGGCACGTAGAGCTGTTCCGAGGATCCGGGAGAAAACTTGAAATCCGGCGGCATGACGCCGATGATCGTGTAGGTCTTGTCCTCCGCCCGGATCGTCTGTCCAAGGATGTCCGGACGGCCCGCGAAGCGGCGTTTCCACGAGCTGTCGCTCAGGATGGCGACCTGGGCTCCGCTCTCTTCGGGGCGGAAGGTCCGCCCCAGTGCCGGCCGCACGCGCAGGGTTTCGAAGAGACCGGGCGTCGCCTGGACGGCTTCCACGGCTTCGGCCTGATCGCCACCGTTGAGCGTCATGCCGCGCAGGGTGAAGCCCGCCATGGTCTCGAAGCTCCGGCTGGAGGCTCTCCAATCCTCGAAATCCGGATAGGTGGCGACGTCCTCCGTCCTGCCGCTCCTCGGCGTCCGTGGCCCAGACGAAGACCAGGCGATCGGCTTCAGGGAAGGGCAGCGGCCGCAGGAGCACGGCGTTGACCACGCTGAAGATCGCCGTGTTGGCGCCGATGCCGAGGGCGAGGGTCAAAACCGCGATGGCGGTGAAGCTCGGGTCCTTCCTCAGCATGCGGACGCCGAAGCGCAGGTCCTGGACGAGGTTCTCCAGCAGGGGAATGCCGCGGCGGTCGCGGACCTGCTCTTTGATCGATTCGAGGCCGCCGAGCTTGAGCAGGGCGTCGCGGCGCGCCTCCTCCGGCGTCATGCCCGCCCGCAGGTTGTCCTCGACGTGGAGCGCAAGATGGCTCTGGAGCTCCTCGGAGAGCTCCTGGTCCCGCCGCTCGCGGCCGAACATCCCGCTCAGACGCAACCCAGGCGCGAAGCTGTGCGTTCATGAGGATTCCCCCTCGGGCGCGAAGAACCGGGCGATGATCCCGGTCGTCCGTTCCCAGGCGCGCGCTTCCTTCGCGAGCTGCTTCCGGCCCGCCGGCGTCAGCCGGTAGTACTTGGCCTTGCGGTTGTTGTCCGAGACGCCCCACTCGGACGCGATGTATCCCTCCTGCTCCAGCTTGAGCAGCGCGGGGTACAACGTCCCGTAATTCACGGACAGCAGGTCGCCGCTCGTCTGCTCGATCCGGCGCGCGATCCCATACCCATGCAAGGGGCCCATCGTCTCCAGGGTCTTGAGAGTCATCAACGCGAGAGTGCCTTGCCAGACGTCTGCCTTGTCTTTCATATGGGATACCCATATCACAGGGTCCTATGGGAAGGCAATAGGGAGAGATGCCGCTGCGCGAAGCCGACGTGAGCCGGACCGGTCGCGGCACCGCCGGGGCCCTCATCACCCCGGCCCTCTTCTCCCAGCCTCCCCCCGTCCGCCGGGAGAAGAGGGAGAGGTTTGTCTGAAGAAGAAAAGGACTCTTCCTGCCTTTTCAAGACTCACCGCTCCCCTCTCTCCCGGCGGACAGGGGGGGAGGCTGGGAGAGAGGGGCTGGGGGAGTGAGGGCCTCGAAGCGGCGGACCTGGCTCCGTCTACGAAGCCAGTCGGCGGCACGCTACAATCCCCGCCCATGCTCCTCTACCGCCTCGCACCCGTTGGCTCCTGGGCCGTGGCCGGGTCGGCATCGGACGACCGGCTGCGCCTCCTCAAGTCGGATCCGTTCGCGACTCCCCCCGGCGACTGGGAGTACGGAGGCGAGGTCTCCCGCGCGGGGGCTTCGCTGCTGGCGCCGGTTGAGCCCACGAAGATCGTCTGTGTGGGGCGGAACTACCGGGAGCACGCGAGGGAGCTGAACCATCCCATGCCGGCGGAGCCCCTGCTGTTCCTCAAGGCGCCGTCGTCGCTGATCGGCCCCGGGGACCCGATCGTCCTGCCTCCGGAGAGCCAGCGGGTGGAGCACGAGGGGGAGATCGCCGTGGTGCTGCGCCGCCGACTGAGCCGGGGGGCCACACCTGAGGAGGCCCGGGAGAGCCGTGCTGGGCGCCGTCTGCGCCAACGATGTCACAGCCCGCGACCTGCAAAGGAAGGACGCCGTCTTCGCCCGCTCCAAGTCGTTCGACACCTTCTGTCCCGTGGGGCCGGCCGTCTGGGTGGGAGCGGATCTGGAGGACCTCGGCGTGGTGACCCGCGTCAACGGCGCCGAGCGCCAGCACGGGCACGTGCGGGAGATGGCCTTCCCGATCCTGGACCTCCTGCTCTACGCCTCGCGGATGATGACCCTGCTGGCCTGGCGACCTCCTCCTAACCGGCACGCCCGCGGGCGTGGGTCCCCTGCTGGACGGCGATCGGGTGGAGGTGGAGATCTCCGGGGTTGGGGTGCTGGCAAATCCGGTGGCGGCGTTGCAGGTCTCTAGAGAGTAAGCCTGGAAACAAGGGACGAAAGGGACAGCAGGGACAACAGGGACGGCAGGAAACAGCAGATGGAGCCCTGATGTCTCTGGCGTCTCTGTTGTCCCTGCTGTCCCTAGTTCAAGCCTCCCCGCCGCCCCACCGCCACCCGCCAGGGAAACACCCCCAGCGCCGCCACCAGCAGCAGGTGCACCGCCCCTCCCAGGGCCAGCCCCGAGAAGAGGAGGGCCAGCCAGGAGGAGAAGAGAATCAGGGCAAGGACGGTGCGGAGCGTGACGGAGCGCATGGAAGCAAGCTACCATAGCCCCGGGTCGGATATCCTTTTTCCATGATTCAAGCTGTCACCTTCGACGTCACCCACACGCTGATCCACACCCCGCACCTCGGCGAGATCTACGCTGAGGTGCTGCGGCGGCATCGCGTGGACGTCGAATCCCCCGGAGGCGCGGCGGCTGGTGAGCGAGGTGTGGCAGGAGTTCGCCTGCAGCGCCGACCCGGGCCGCGACCGCTTCGCCACCCATCCCGAAGGGGAGCGCGGCTGGTGGCGGCGGTTCCTGGAGCGGATGTGCGAGCACCTGGAGGCGCCGGTCCCCTCCCGGTTCGCGGCGGCGGAGCTCTTCCATCGTTTCGGCACGGCCGCGGCGTGGGAGGTCTACCCGGAGGTGCCGGAGGTGCTGGAGACCCTGGCCAGCCGCAAGGGGTGCGGCTGGGGGTGGTGAGCAACTGGGACCATCGCCTCCCTACCGTGCTCGAGGAGCTGGGGCTCGCCCGCTTCTTCGGCTCCGTCACCTACTCCCAGAAGGCCGGAGTGGAGAAGCCCGACCCGCGGATCTTCCTCCAGGCTTTGGACGAGCTGGCGGTGGAGCCGGCCGCCACCGTGCACGTGGGCAACAGCCCGCTGGAGGACGTCGAGGGCGCGGTGGCCGCGGGCATGGGCGCCCTCCACCTCCTGCGCAGCGGCGGCGGCGACCTGCGGGACCTCTCCAGCCTGCCGGAGCGGGTGGCCTCGGGCCGCGCCGGCTGGACCGGGCGACGGCCCCCCGACCCTGTGCTAGACTTCTGAACGACCGGGGTTGACAATGAAAATCTCTACCAAGGGCGAGTACGGCATCCGCGCGATGCTCTACATCGCGATGCACGCCGATCAGGGGCCGGTGACGAGCCACGAGATCGCCATCCATCAAGGGATCCCCGAGCCCTACCTGCGGCAGATCCTCGCCCTCCTCTCCAAGGACCGCCTGATCCTCTCCAACCGGGGGCCTCAGGGCGGCCACGTCCTCGGCCGGCCGGCCTCGCAGATCAGCCTGCGGCACGTCCTGGTGACGCTCGAAGGGCAGACCACGGCCATCGACCAGATCCTGGCCCTCCCCTGTACCATCGACGTCGGCACCGAGCACTGCGCCATCCGCGAGGTCTTCCTGGAGGTCAAGCAGGCCATCGAGCGCATCCTCTCCACCACTACGCTGGAGGAGATGGTCCGGCGCCAGCGGGAGATCCTGGTGCGGCGGATCTCGGTGCCTCTGGACCTGCCCGCGGACCTTCCCTCTCCCTCCCCCACGGCCGCGCTGCTGCCGGTGCTCCCGGATTGACCCCTCGGATTGACTCCGCAAAATCGATTCCCACCGGACGCTTGTGCAAGAGTCGCACAAGCTGGTATGCTCCGCCCGAGCTGGATGGACGAGGAACTGAAAACAGAAACAGAAGGCCGGTGGAAGGCGCTGTCCGGCATCGGCTTCGAGCTGGTCGCGGCGGTGGGGGGGTTCATGCTGGTGGGATACTGGTGGGACCGGCACTTTGGCAGCCGTCCCTGGGGGCTCCTGACCGGGGCCGCCCTGGGGCTCATCGGTGGCACGTACAATCTCATCCGTAAGTCGCTGGCCGCCTTCAAGGAGACGGGCAGCAGGACCAAGAAGCCAGACGGCGACTCTGAGCGATGAGTGCCGCCCAGTCGAGGGAGTATCTGCGGTTCCTGGGCTGGGCCGTCGTGGTCGGTGTGGCGCTCGCTCTGCTCGGTTACGTGCCGACCCGGCGGCTGGGAGGTGAAGGTGCGCTCCCCGCCATGGTCGCGGGGTGCGTCATCGGAGTGATCGCCTCGGCCGTGGGGGCCACGGCGATCGCGCGCTACCGGCGTCGGGCTCGGCGGTGCCGCTGCAAGGTATGCTGACGTCCCTGGCGCTGCGATTCGTGACGGTGCTGGTGTTGGGGTTGGTGGCCGGGCTCTCCGGCTGGTTCGAGACCCGCCCCCTGTTGATCTGGATCGCCCTCGGGTACGTGGCGCAACTGGCGCTCGACACCCGGTACGCGACCCGCGGCTTTTGAGAGTCTTGAGATTGGAGAGGATGAATGCTCGCTTTCCTGGCTGAGAACCCGATCGAGCACATCGCGCGGCATCTGATGATCCGGCGCAACGGGATCACGCTGCTGGACAGCCACATCGTGATGCTGATGCTGGCGGCGCTGGTGCTGATCCTGGTGCTGCCCATCTGGGTGCGCCGCCGCCGGGGGACGGACGAGGTGAGCGCCCTGGTGCCGGCGGGCGCGGGCAACGCCATCGAGGCGATCTGCGAATACCTGCGCAAGGAGGTCGCGCAGCCCAATCTCCAGCACCACACGGACCGCTTCATCAAGTACATCTGGACCGTGTTCTTCTTCGTCTTCACGGTCAACCTGCTGGGGCTGCTGCCGATCAGCGGCATCAAGATCCTGGGCGCGCACATCGGCGGCTCGGCCACGGCCAACCCCTGGATCACGGGCACCCTGGCCCTCATCACGCTGGGGATGGTGGTGATCAACGGCCTGCGGCTGGGGGGCAAGGAGTTCCTGGCCCATTTCAATCCCGGCCCCCTCTGGCTGGCGTGGCTGCTGATCCCCATTGAGGTCATCGGCCTCCTGGCCCGCATCTTCGCCCTGATCGTCCGTCTCTGCGCCAACATGATCGCCGGCCACGTGCTGCTGGCGGTGCTGTTGAGCTTCATCTTCCAGGCCGCGGCGAACGGGATCGCGGGCGCGCTGGGCGTGGCCGTGCCGGTGGTGCTGGGCAGCGTCGCGATCACCCTGCTGGAGATGTTCGTCGCCCTTCTCCAGGCCTTCATCTTCACCTTCCTGACCACCCTGTTCATCGGCCAGGCCGTGGTGTTCCACCACGACGGCCATCATAAGGAAGCAGAGGCACACTGAGATTGAACCGGCCCCGACGGGCCTTCTGAAACCCTAAGGAAAGGATTCTTTTCGATGAGCAAGAGAGCTGCCAGGTTCGCGTTGACGATGATCGCCCTCGGCTTCGTGCTGATGTTCGCCTCGGTGCCGGTGCACGCGCAGGACAACCCGGCCGCCGGAGCCGTAGCACCGGCCGAGCACTCCTACTTCCTCACCACCGAGGGCGCCCGCAAGCTGGGCGGCGCCATCGGCGCCGGTCTCTCCATCATCGGCGGCGCCGCCGGCATCGGCCGCATCGGCGGCAGCGCGGTCGAGGCGATGGCACGCCAGCCCGAAGCGGCCGGCCAGATCAGCACGGCCATGATCATCACCGCGGCGCTGATCGAAGGCGCCACGCTGTTCGGCGTCGTCGTGGGTCTCCTGGCTTCGCTGTGAGGCCGGTATGATCAGGCGAGCATTGATTGCACTGGCCATGCTGGCGCTGGCCGTCCCGGCGCTGGCCGCCGAAGGAGCGGGAGAGGAAGCCCCCAGCCTGTTCGCGGGCGACCTCGGCAACTCGTTCTGGACGCTGCTGATCTTCGTCATCGTGCTGGTGGTCCTCGGCAAGTTCGCCTGGGGGCCGATCCTCAAGACCCTCCAGGCGCGGGAGAGCTTCATCCGCGAGGCGCTGGAGAAGGCGAAGCACGACCGTGTCGCGGCCGAGGAGCGGCTCAAGGAGTACGAGGCCCGGCTGGCCTCCGCCCGGGCCGAGGCCACGGCCATCGTCGAGGAAGGGCGCCGCGACGCCGACGTGGTGAAGCGGCGCATCGAGGCCGCGGGCAAAGAGGAGGCGGACAAGATGATCGCGCGCGCCAAGCGCGAGATCCACATCGCCACCGTCACCGCCACCCGCGAGCTCTACGATCTGTCGGCCCGCCTGGCGACCCGCATGGCGGAGCACGTCCTGCGCCGCGAGCTGACGCCCGAGGACCACGAGCGCCTGATCGCCGACGCGATCGAGGCCATCGCCAAACAGCGGCAAGAGGGGCAGGCGCACTAGCCATGGCGAGCGTCGCCGAACGCCAACGGGAGATCGGCCATTTCTACGCCGAGGTGATGCTGCGCGTCGCCGAGGAGCAGGGGCAGGCCGAAGCGCTGGAGGAGGAGCTCGCCGGCCTGGTGAGCGTTCTCGACCGCCACCCGGATTTCGAGACGTTCCTGACCAGCCCGCTGATCCAAGAGGGCCCGCACGTGGAGGTGATCGAGAAGGCCTTCCGGGGCAAAGCGAGCGACCTGCTGGTCGACTCGCTCCAGGTGATCGGCCGCAAGGGGCGTCTCGGCTCCCTGCGCGCCGTCGCCACGGAGTATCGCAAGGCGCTGCGGCACCTGCGCGGCTGGATGGACGTCCACATCCGCACCGCCGTGCCGCTCACCGACGCCCTGCGCGCCCGGCTGACGGACGCCATCACCGCCGCTGTCGATCGCAAGCCGACGCTGATCGAGCACGTCGATCCGTCGCTGGTCGCCGGCGTGGTGATCGAGCTCGAAGGGCGGAAGGTCGACGCCACGCTGGCGTCGCGCCTGAATCAATTGACCGAGGCGCTGCTGGCGCGCGCCTCGCGTGAGATCCAAAGCGGCAAGGCCTACGTCGAGCCGTAGGAGCGTCGAGTCGTAGGAGTCCAAGGAGCCTTATGAAATTCAAAGCCGACGAGATCGCTTCGGTCATCGAAGAAGAGATCGAGCAGTACCGCACCCAGATCGACGTCGCGCGAGGTCGGCCGGGTGCTCGAGGTCGGCGACGGCATCGCCCGCGTCTACGGCCTCTCGGGCGTCGATGGCCGGCGAGATGGTCGAGTTCGCCGAACGGCGTCCAGGGGCTGGCGTTCAACCTCGAAGAGAGCTCGGTCGGCGTCATCATCCTCGGCGACTACCTGGAGATCAAGGAGGGCGACGAGGTCCGCCGCACCGGCGAGCTGCTCTCGCGTGCCGGTCGGCGACGGCGCTGATCGGCCGCGTGGTCGATCCGCTCGGCAAGCCGCTCGACGGCAAGGGGCCGATCGTCACGCACCAGCACCGCCGGCCGGTCGAGTTCAACGGCCCCCGGCATCGCCGAGCGCCAGCCGGTGAACGAGCCGCTGCAGACCGGCATCAAGGCCATCGACGCGCATGACGCCGATCGGCCGCGGCCAGCGCGAGCTGATCATCGGCGACCGCAAGACCGGCAAGACCGCCATCGCCATCGACACGATCATCAACCAGAAGGAGCAGCGGCGTCATCTGCGTCTACGTCGCCATCGGCCAGAAGGAGTCGACGTCGGCCGGCGTGGTCGAGAAGCTCCGCGCGACACGGGCGCGATGGACTACACGATCGTCGTCGTCGGCCGGCGGCAGCGACCCGGCCCCGCTGCAGTACATCGCCCCCTACGCCGGCGCGCGATGGCCGAGTACTTCATGTACGAGCAGGGCAGCGCGACCCTCTGCGTCTACGACGACCTGTCGAAGCAGGCCGCCGCCTACCGCCAGCTGTCGCTGCTGCTGCGCCGCCCGCCGGGCCGCGAGGCGTACCCGGGCGACGTGTTCTACTGCCACACCCGGCTGCTGGAGCGCTCGGCCAAGCTGCGCCGACGAGTACGTCGATCGTGCCCAAGGACACGCCGGCGACAACCGACCGCTCGATCGCGTCAAGCACCCGCAGGGCTGACGCGCCGACGAGAAGCGTCCGGACGCATCGACGGCGTCTACCACCGGCCGCACGGCAAGCACAAGGCCGAAGCACGACCTCGCACGCTACCCGACAAGGCCACAAGGTCGTCAAGACTCCCGGACTCGCGGCGGCTCGCTGACGGCGCTGCCGATCATCGAGACGCTGGAAGGCGAAGTGTCGGCCTACATCCCGACGAACGTGATCTCGATCACCGACGGCCAGATCTACCTCGCAGCCCGACCTGTTCTTCGCCGGCGTGCGGCCGGCCATCAACGTCGGCATCAGCGTCTCCCGCGTGGGCGGCAACGCCCAGATCAAGGCGATGAAGAAGGTCGCCGGCGGGCTGCGGCTCGACCTGGCCGCGTTCCGCGAGCTGGAGGCGTTCGCCCAGCTCGGCACCGAACTCGACACGGCCACGCAGCGCCAGCTCGACCGCGGCTACCGCATGGTCGAGCTGCTCAAGCAGCCGCAGTACCAGCCGCTGGACGTCGTCGACCAGGTGCTGATCATCTTCGCCGGCACCCGCGGCTTCCTCGACAACGTGCCGGTGCAACGAGGTGCGCGCAGTTCGAGAGCCGCGATCCTGACGTTCTTCGCACGACCAGAACCCGGCGATCGTCGACGAAGCTCGACCGCGCCAAGGACCTCGACCGCCGAGCTCGTCGAGAAGATCGGCCAGGCGATCCGCGAGTTCAAGTCGCAATACAAGGTCAACGCCCCGGCCCGCGCGGCGGCCCCGAGCGGCGGCGTAGGAAGGCTCCGAGATGGCGAACCGGCGAGCTCTCGTCAAACGCCGCAAGGCGGTGCGCAACATCCGCAAGATCACGCGGACGATGGAGCTGATCGCCACCGCGCGGTTCAAGAAGGCGCTGGACCGGGCCATCGCGGCCGCGGCCTTCACCCAGAAGATCACCGAGCTGGTTGGCCGACCTCGCGCGCGCGGCCGGCGGCCTCAAGCATCCGCTGCTCGAGCCCAACGAGGCGAGCGAAGGTCTCGGCCTGCTGGTGCTGACCGGCAACGCGGCCTGTGCGGCGGCTACAACGGCAACGTCCTGCGCGCGGCGATCGCGCATCTGGACGCGCAGAGAAGCCAAGGGTTGCGAGCCCCGCGTGCGACATGGTCCGGCAAGAGGGGCATCGCCTACTTCCGCTTCCTGCGCCGGCCGGTCGCCCAGCAGACCTCGCAGATCGAGGACAAGCCCGCGCTTCGACGAGGTGGAGCCGCTCGCCAACGAGCTCATCGACCGCTTCCTGCGCGGCGAGATCGACTCGGCCGACGTGGCCTACATGAAGTTCCTCTCCGCCGGCCAGCAGCGCCCGTCGTCGAGCACGCTGCTGCCGCTCTCGGGCGCCGAGGTCGACGCCGGGGGACAAGACAGGCCGGCAAGCCGGTCGAGTACGAGTTCTTGCCCGCGCCCGCGGAAGCATCCTCGAGGAGGTCGTGCCGGCGATCGTTCAAGGTCCAGCTGTTCAAGTGCTTCCTCGACGCCGCCGTCAGCGAGCAGATCGCCCGCATGGTGGCCATGAAGGCGGCCACCGAGACCGCCGGACGACATGATCAAGGCGCTGACGCGCCAATACAACCGCGCCCGCCAGACGCAGATCACCAGCGAGCTCCTGGACATCATCGGCGGCGTCGAACGCGCTGTCCTGATCCGCGAGCCCTTGCAGAAGAGCAATCGGACAATGCATCGCATGGCAACCACCAACGGCAACATCGGCACAATCACCCAGGTCATCGGCTCGACGTTCGACGTCGAGTTCGCCGAAGAGCACCTGCCGGCGATCTACAACGCCGTGAAGATCGAGTCCGAGCACAAGGTGCTCGGCGAGACCTTCAACCTGACCGGGCGAGGTGCAGCAGCACCTGGGCGGCGGCCGCGTGCGCGTGCGTCGCCCTGGGCTAGACCGACGGCCTGCATCCGCGGCATGGACATGCGTCGACACCGGCGCGCCGGTGACGGTGCCCGTCGGCAAGGAGACGCTCGGCCGCGTGTTCAACCTGCTCGGCGAGCCGATCGACGGCCGCGGCCCGGTCGACGCCAAGGAACGCTGGCCGATCCACCGCGAGCCGCCGGCGTTCGCCGACCTGTCGCCCAAGACCGAGCTGTTCGAGACCGGCATCAAGGTCATCGACCTGCTCTGACGCCGTTCGTCCGCGGCGGCAAGGCCGGCCTGTTCGGCGGCGCCGGCCTGGGCAAGACGGTCATCATCTCACCGAGCTGATCGCCCGCATCGCCAGCGTCCACGGCGGCTACTCGGTGTTCGCCGGCGTCGGCGAGCGGACCCGCGAAGGCAACGACCTCTGGCTGGAAATGCAGGAAGCCAAGATCGGCGACACCGGCACGCAGCGTCATCGACCAGACCGTGCATGGTCTTCGGCCAGATGAACGAGCCGCCGGGCGCCCGCCTCCGCGTCGCCCTCTCGGCCCTGACGATGGCCGAGTAGTTCCGCGACACGACCGGCGCCGACACGCTGCTGTTCGTCGACAACATCTTCCGCTTCTCGCAGGCCGGCTCGCGAAGTGTCGGCCCTCCTCGGCCGCATGCCGTCAGCGCCGTGGGTTACCAGCCGACGCTGGCCACCGAGATGGGCGAGCTGCAGGAGCGGATCACCTCGACCAGCACGCGGCGCCATCACCTCGGTGCAGGCCGTGTACGTGCCGGCCGACGACTCCGACCGACCCGGCCCCGGCCACCGCGTTCGGCCACCTCGACGCGTTCATCTACCTGGAGCGGTCGATCTCCGAAAAGGGCATTTATCCGGCCGTCGATCCGCTGGCCTCGCAGCAGCCGCATTCTCGATCCGCAGTACGTCGGCGAGCGAGCACTACGCGCGTCGCCCGCCGCGTGCAGCAGATCCTGCAGCGCTACCGCGAACTGCAGGACATCATCGCCATCCTCGGCGTCGACGAGCTGAGCGAAGACGACAAGCTGGTCGTGCACCGCGCCCGCCGCATCGAGCGGTTCCTGTCGCAGCCGTTCTTCGTGGCCGAGGTGTTCACCGGCAAGCCGGGCAAGTCACGCCGCTGGCCGACACGATCCGCAGCTTCGAGGAAATCTGCGACGGCAAGTGGGACCACCTGCCCGAAGAGGCGTTCATGTACGTCGGCGCCATCGAGGAGGCCGAGGAGCAGGCCAAGAAGATGGCGAAAGAAGGAGAATGATGAATGGCGAATCATGAATTCGCAATTCGACATTAAAACTCTATGGCAACCACCGACACCTTTCATTGCAGTGTCATCACCCCGGAGCGGGTGGTCGTGGATACCGAAGCCACCTTCGTCGCCTTCCCGGCGCACGACGGCGAGGTCGGCATCCTCCACGACCGCGCGCCCCTGCTCTACAAAATGGGCATCGGCGAGGTGCGGGTGGAGTCCCCGGCAGGCAATCACACCCTGTTCGTGGACAGCGGCTTCGCCCAGATGGTGGAGAACCGGCTGACGCTCCTCACCCAGCAGGCCAAGCGGATCGAGGAGATCGATGCCGCCGCGGCCCAGCGGGCCTTGGCCGAAGCGCGCGCCATGCCCATGGTGAGCGACGCCGCCTTCGCCGCCCGCCAGCGCGCGGTCAAGAGCGCCGAGGTCCAACTGCATCTCGTCGCCAAACATGGTGCGGGAAGCGCGAGACACTGAAACGACCGAATACGACCCTCTCTTCGATCCCACCCGGACCGGCCTCGACGACCTCGAGCCGGTCCGCGATCATTTCCGGGCCGCCAGCCGGCCCTTCCTCACCTCCCCCTGGTCCTGGCTCGGCTGGGCCCTTCTTCTGCCCACGGCAGCGCTCGTCACCCCCCTGGCCCTGCGACGCTTCGGCTTCTCGGGAGTCCTCTTCACCTGGTCGGCCGTGATCCTGCTCGGGGGAGCGGTCGAATACCAGAACATCCTCCGCGGGCGGCAGGGGAAGAGCAGCACCCTGGCCTCCTGGGTGCTGCGCCTCCAGGGCAACCTCTCGGTCGTGGCCCTCCTCCTCTCCGGCCTCCTCATCTGGCAGGACGTCGCCTGGGCCCTCCCCGCCCTCTGGCTCCTCCTCCTCGGCCACTCCTTCTACATGCTGGGAGGCTTCGCCTTCGACCCCTTCCGCGTCTGCGGCCTCATCTACCAGATCGGGGGAGTCGTGGCCCTCTGGCCCGGGGGATCGCCGCTAGGGGTCTTCGCCGCCGCGACCTTCCTGGGGAATCTGTGGATTGCGGTTGGCGTCTGGCGGCAGCAGAGAAATTGAAGGGAGTCGCTCGGTCTCTTCATGAGCTCGCTCTCAGGGCGGGCCCACCCAATGAGAAATTGAGAGGACCCAACGGCGTTTTGCGAGCTCGCAACGGCCCGATGTGAGCTCGCAACGGCGCGATGTGAGGTCACATCGGAGCAATGTGAGGTCGCAACGGAGCGATGTGAGGTCGCAACGGAGCGATGTGAGGTCACAACGGAGCGATGTGAGGTCGCAACGGAGAAATGTGAGGTCACATCGGCGGATTGCGAGCTCACATCGTGAGATTGTGAGGTCGCAACGGCGCAATGCGAGGTCGCAATGCCGGATTGTGAGCTCACATCGGCGCATTGCGAGGTCACATCGGACCGCTGTGACCTCACATCGTGCCGTTGCGTGTTCGCATCGGCGGATTGCGAGGGCTTCGGAAGGGCAGGTGGAGGCACAAAAAGAGGGCGTGCCCTCTTCACTCCTGAAGAACTTCATCCGCGGAAGCGGCCAAGGCTGCCCGGCTCACCCAGAGGTCCAGCCGGTCGAGATCGGCACAGTCCAGGATCTCCTGCCTCTGCTCCGGGCTCACGGTGATGCCGCGCGCCTCCAAGAACCTGAGAAGGGACATGGCCATCCCCTTGGCCACCCCTTCGCTCCTCGACCCGGCTTCCCGCCTGCGGAGCGCGGGGTTGCCCTTGGCAGCCAGCGCCTCGACCAGAATAGGTTCCAGGCTCTTAGTAAGGAGGCAGTGAAGGAAGCAGCCCAGAAGCGCCCGAGGCCGGGGATCTGGAGGGGTGTCACGGTAAATTCCTCGGTCTGGGTTCTTTGAAGCTCGGGATTACCCTTCTCCGGACAACGTCTCCCCAGGGGAGCCCTCATGCTTCCCAATGGTCTCCTTCGGGCGGGTTGCTGTCAAAGATCGGGAACCGGCCCGGGTCCGAAGCCTGCCCGAATCTGGTATGATCGTCACGTGCCTGAAGCACCTTCGTGTTGCGGCGCAAGGAGGATAATTTTCGTGGCCCCGACATCCCCGCGACCCCGGTATAGCAAAGAGGAGTTCGCCCGGCGCGGCGACAAGATCTACGAGCGCGAGGTGCTGCCACATCTCACCTCTGACGATGAGGGAAAATATGCCCTTATCGACATCGAAACAGGAGACTACGAGATCGATCGTGACGAGATAGCGGCCTCGGATCGGCTCTTCGCCCGGAGACCGGACGCGCAGGTTTGGTTTCGGCAGGTAGGCTCCCGCTACGCTCGCCGGTTCGGACCGCGCTTCAAGACGACAGCGGCTTGAAAATCTAGATGATCACCGGTCGGGTCAACGCAGGTCTCGAAGCAACCGTGCGCCTCTCACTGCGCAGTCACCAAGGTGACGAGACGGTCGTTGAGGCCGTGGTCGATACCGGATTCAGTGGTTTCCTCACCTTGCCTCTCGGCTTGGTGGAGGAACTGGGTCTCAAATTCCACAAGCGAGGCCAGGCGGTGCTCGGAGACGGCAGCACCGTCGTCTTCGACACGTACGAGGCAGTCATCCTCTGGAATGGCCGTGCTCGCCGAATCGCCATTGATGCGGCCGAAGTCGACCCTTTGCTAGGTGTGCGCTTGCTTTACGGCCATGAGCTCAGCGTAGAGTTTATCGAGGACGGCGATGTCGCCATCCAAGCCTTGCCTGTATCCTAACCGCCACCCCGCCGACCAAATTCTGCAGGGGGTCGCCTTGCCGCGTCTCATAATAAAGGAGACGCTGAAGGAAGCCGGGGAATAGGCTCCCGGGGAATAGGTTGAAGACGCTATGGCTTCACGGGGATGAAGCAGAGGCGCTGCGGGAGCTGGCATATCGCGAGAGGCGGCCGGAGTCGGATATTGTACGGGAAGCGCTGCGGAAGCATCTAGGTATTGAGGATTGAGTCAGAATGGCATCAGACGCACAAGGTACGGCATTGCGAACGGTGGTCTTCATCAGCCACGCGAATCCCGAGGATAATGACTTCGCACGTTGGCTAACCCTTCAGCTCGCGCAGCATGGTTACGTTGTCTGGTGTGATGTAGCTAGGCTTATCGGCGGTGAGGACTTCTGGCGAAACATTGAAGGCGCGATTCGAGAGCGCACGGTCAAATTTCTGTTTGTATTGAGTCGATCGTCAAATGTAAAACAGGGGACTCTCAAAGAGTTGGCTGTCGCAGGAATTACTGCGGGTCGTGAAAAGATTCGGGACTTTATCGTGCCGCTCCGCATAGACGATATTCCCTTTGGTGATATCAATATTGAGATTGCTCGGCTCAATGCTATTTCGTTCAATGATAGTTGGGCGGCAGGACTGGAAAAGCTCCTAGAGAAGTTGGAGGAAGATTCTGTTCCGCAGACTCCAGATTGGGCCCCCTCTGCGGTTGCTGGTTGGTGGCGAGAACATTATTCATCTGGAGAGGGAGTAAAGGCGGAGCCTGAAGAATACCTGTCTAATTGGTTTGTTATAGATACTACGCCTGAACACCTATTTTTCCATGAGATCACTCGCTCGGATCCAGGGCCAACCCTACCTGAAAGACAGCTTCGTTACCCCACTGAGCCACATTCGTCCTACCTCATATCACTAGCCGATCAAGACGTGCTCTGTCCTGAGTTACCTCAACAACATAGGATTGTTCGTACCATCAACTTTCCGTTTCTTGACTTCATCTCTAATGAGGAAAAAATCGCAAACTTGGAGCGGAAGGATCGCCGGAGCATTGTGGTCAGCCTCCTGCGTAAGAGTTGGGACATCTTCGTGGCAGGGAAGAACGTCGGCTCATATGAACTGGCGAACAAGAAGACGTGCATCTATCTTCGACAGGTAGATGGTAACGATGTGCGAATTTCATTTTCGAAAGGAGGAGGCAGAGCTGCATTCAGGGCGCTTACAGGACATAAGACAGTATCTGGGCCAGACCCCGATAGTAAGAAAAAGCGGATCTGGCACTTCGCAATATCACCGCGCCCAATGATTCACCCCATCGTTGGGTTTGCAATCTACGCGCACGTGATCTTTAGTGACGACGGTCTAACTCCATGGGATGACAAAGAGCGTATGCATCGGGCGCGAAGGCAGCAGTGTAAGGATTGGTGGAACCCAGTCTGGCGCGATCGGATTCTCGCGTTCTTTGCATGGCTGGCGGACGGGGATGATGCCGTTAAGCTACCTGCGGGTAAAGAGGACTTACGGCTAAGGCGTGAACCAGTTTTGTTTGAAAGCCCCGTGTGCTACTCCCCCTCATCGGGAGAGAGCGAACCTGAAGAGCCCGTGGAAGATTCCCTTGATAGTGGAACTGCCGAAGAGTATGGGGATGAGGACTTCGACGACGAAGAATTCGAAGGTGAGCTAGATGTATAGGCTGTTACGTATTCCGGAACCGTCTCTTGAATTTGGTCATGGCCAGACTCTGGAGGACCCACGGGATGGCTTGATGCTTTTTGGTCCTCTCGATCAGGCTCCGCAGTATGGGGTTCGAGCTGGTGTTATTGGTACGTCTTCGGGTATTCGACGCTTTGAGAATTGGGCGCGCCAAATTCAAAGACCTATTGGACTTTCACAGGATGAAAGAGCGCGCCCCCCATTCCCTGGCTTTGAGACGACATTTCATGCATCATGGAGTCTGGACCGGTTTCCCAGAATTCAGATCGATGCAGATGAGCTCGTAAAGGCATTGAAGATCGGAGAAGTTCATCAGAGAGTACATAGAACAGTGAGTATCTATGCGGACCCGATCCTCGAGTTTATGCGTGCCGAGGAAACGCCAGTGGATCTGTGGTTCGTTATTATACCTGAAGAAGTGTACAGCCTGTGCCGCCCGAAGTCGCAGGTACGCAAGAGTGAGCGAACCAAGGTTGAAGGGCAAATGAGTATTCGCTTGGCTCGCAGAGTTACTGCAAGTCCATCTCTCTTCGCCGAACTAAACCAGGATGCTGTGCCATATCAATTTGAGCCTAACTTTCACAACCAACTTAAGGGACGCCTTCTTGGGACAAACCTTGCTACGCAGATCATCCGTGAGCCCAAGATTGCGTTCCGTGAATTCCGTACGAAGAGCGGGAGGCTCGCTCAAGATTTCTCCAAGATGGAATCGGCAATAGCCTGGAATCTGGCGACCACCACGTTCTACAAAACTGGGGGACGGCCTTGGAAGCTGGCAACGGTTCGTGAAGGTGTATGTTACTTGGGACTTGTGTTTAAGCTCGATGAACGAGGAGATCGCCGGGATTGGGCCTGTTGTGCTGCACAAATGTTTCTCGACTCAGGTGATGGTATTGTGTTTCGTGGCGCTCTCGGCCCGTGGTATTCTCCCCGACAAAAGCGAATTTCATCTTAGCGAACGCGCCGCAAGAGATCTTATGAGCACAGCGCTGACAGGGTACAAAGCAAAGCGCGGCACCTTGCCAAGTGAACTATTTATTCACGGTAAGGCGCGGTTTAGTAGTGAGGAGTGGAGGGGCTTTCAAAATGCGGCAGGAAAGGACGTAAAGCTGATAGGAGTTCGTATCCGCGAGGATAGGTCACTCCGGCTCTTCAAAGGGGATCGCTATACGGTTCTGCGAGGGCTGGCATTTGTACAGGACGAATATAACGCCTACTTGTGGACGCGGGGCTTTGTTCCACGGATTCAGACATACGCCGGACGGGAAATTCCCATTCCTCTCCGGGTAGACATATGCCGTGGTCGAGCGGAGATGGAGATAGTGTTGCAGGATATCTTGGCCTTGACAAAACTTAACTATAATGCATGTGTCTACGCAGATGGCTTGCCAGTAACCTTGCGATTTGCAGATGCTGTCGGAGAGATACTTACTGCGGGTCCTCTCGATGGCGTACCGCCGTTGCCATTCAAATACTAATATCTGATGTGCATAGATTGGGTGGAGTGGTGGAGTCGTAGAAGCGCTGGCTAGCGATGATGCTCTGCATCTCCACTGTCTCCGGGAATAGGTTTGCGGGCAACCGCGACCGGCAACCTGTTGATTGCGATCGGCGTCTGGCGGCACCAGGGAAATAGGTTCCGGGCTCATAGTAAAGGGAGCAGCCCGGAAGTGACCGAGGGGGAATTTGAGGACGGCGTCACGATGAATTCCTCGAGTTCGGGCCCTCTGAAGCTGCGGATCGCCCTTCTTCGGGCGCACCTCTCCCCAAGGGAGCGCCCGCGCTTTCCGAATGGCCCTTCGTCGGGCTGGCGCTGTCAAAGGTCGGGTCCTAGACCGGTTATCCGGTCACGAACGGCAAGCCAGGGGGGAAGCTCCCGGTCGGGAGCACACCATCGTTGCGGCCTGAAAGGCCGCGAGAACCTGGCTCCATAACGCGGGGATGGAAAGCTCTCGCGACCCTTCAGGCCGCAACGCTTTGTCGTCCCTCCACCTCACCCAGGGCATCGGCCTGCGGCCTCAGCCCCGGGCTAGAATCTCCCGGCCCGTTGGGCCGAACGGAGCGGGCCAGCTTCGCGGGATGAGACTGAGGATTCCGCGAGAGGATTGATTCAACACCTTCGACCAACCAGCGCTGTTGCTGGGTGCAGGCTCTTCCTGTGCCTCTGACACGTCAGCAGACAGTGCCTCTGACACGTGCCGACAGTGCCTCTGACACATCAGCCGAGACGCCAGGACGTCCGAGTGACATGTCAGACCTCGATTCTGGCGGTTTTTCTCGCATGCATGCCTGGTATAGGGATTGCTTTTGGCTGCCCCCAACGCTCGTGACTTCGCCATCGGCAAGCGAGCCTCCATGTCTCTGCTACTAAAAGGAGTTAATCCTCATGAAGAGAAGCATCATCGGCCTTTCCCTGTTTGTCGGGTTGTTGCTTATGTCAATCTCAGCCGTGGCTCAAACCACAAACAACAATCTCGTCCAGAACGGAAGCTTCGAGCAGGGGTACGAAGACACGACCCAGATTAACGGCGGCTGGCCGAACAACCACGGCTTTTGGGCGCCGATCGGGTACAATGGGGCGACTGACACGATTCCCAATTGGACGGTCGGCGGCGGCGGTTTGGACTGGCACGATACGGATTCGAGCATCCCCAATTCGATGGCTGCTGCGGACGGCACTCGCATGGTCGACCTGAACAGTTGCTGTAGCAACCCACCGGGCGTGATCTCGCAGACGATTACGACGTTGCCCGGGGTTTCGTACACCCTGAGTTTCTCCTACTCCGGTCACCCCTACTCGGGATGCTACTTTGGGCCGAAGCCCATGCAGGCGAACGCCGGGGGTGCCTCCACCGTGGTCACAGCCGATCCGCTCGCCGAGGGATATCTGGACAGCACCAACATCTGGCATGCCGCTTCGGTCAGCTTTACGGCCACGAGCTCGTCGACGGTGATCTCGTTCGAGAGCCTCGAAAACGACGGTACCTGCGCCGGGCCGCTCGTCGACAACGTGCGGGTGACGGCCAACAATCTCGTCCAGAACGGAAGCTTCGAGACGGGGTTTGAAGCCACGACCCAGGTGAACAGCGGCTGGCCGAGCAATCATGGCCTTTGGGCGCCGATCGGGTACAACGGGGCGACGGACACGATTCCCAATTGGACGGTCAGCGGCGGCGGTGTGGACTGGCACGATTCGAACTCGAGCATCCCCAACTCGATGGCCGCCGCGGACGGCGCTCGCATGGTCGACCTGAACAGCAGCTATGGCAGCGTACCGGGCGTGATCTCGCAGACGACCGCGACGACACCCGGGGTTTCGTATACCCTGAGCTTCTCCTACTCCGGTCACCCTTACTCGGGATGCTACTTCGGGCCGAAGCCCATGCAGGCGAGCGCCGGGAGTGCCTCCACCGTGGTCACGGCGGATCCGCTCGCCGAGGGGTATCTGGACGGCACCAACCTCTGGCATGCCGCTTCGGTCAACTTTACGGCCACGAACTCGTCGACGGTGATCTCGTTCCAGAGCCTCGAAAACGACGGTACGTGCGCCGGGCCGCTCGTCGACAACGTGTGGGTGCTGCCCCAGCCGCCGTCGGCGCAGCCCCAGCCCGTGCTCGACCAGTCGCAGACGGTGGGGGGCTGGGCAGCCGGGGGCCTCGATCAGTGGCAGTCGTTCACCGCCGGCAAGACAGGGCTCCTCACCCAGCTCGACCTGAATGTCGGCTCGGGGCTCTACAACGAGTCCCAGGCCGGCGTCCTGCGGATCTATGCGGGGGAGGGGACCGGCGGGCCGCTCCTGGCGACCCAGGAGGTGACCTTCCAGTACAAGCTCAACGAGTTTCAGACCTTCCAATTCTTGAGGCCGGCCCTCGTCCAGGCCGGGAGCCTGTACACCTACCGCTTCTCGATCCCCACGATCAACGTCGGCTGGGTCTACCTCAACCTCAACAACCTCTATCCGAACGGCCGGGCCAGCCACGCCCCGGAAGCCGACTATCTCTTCCGGACCTACGTCACTCCTCCGCTCCCATAGAACCTCATAGCCTGGCGGCTGAGATCGAGCGAAAGGTGCCAGGGTCTTCCTGCTGCACTACGATATCACCGATCGCCGGGGAAGGAAGGCCCGGCGAGATCAGGGGCGACCCGGGACCCGGCCGCCCCTGATGTGCCCAGGCTCACTGGCAGCGGTTGCTGCAGAAGGTGCAGGTGTCCGTCGCATTGCAGGCGACGCAGTTCGTGGCGGCTAGCGTGGGGTCTCCGCAACATCCCGTGCCCTGGGAGACACCGCCGACCGCGATCCCGAGGTTGGGGTCGGTCAGGCTCAGCAGGGTTTCCCGGTGCAGGCGAAGCTTCCTGACATTCTTCTTCATCACAGATCTCCTGTTATCTCCGTCAGGCCCCGGCGCCCATCGCCGGAGCCGCTGTCCGTGCTCGCGAGAAGAACGGCGGCGGATGAAAGTGCGGGCATACTAATACAGATTTGGCTAATTCGCTAGTACCCAACTGGGACCGCTCCAAGAAGCCTCTGGCACCTTTGCTGGCTGCGCCAACCCGGAGGGGCCGCGTTAGCGACCCCTCCCAGCGGCTCACATCCGGTCGAGACTCGGAAGGTCCTCGCCGGCCCGCCAATGCTCGTGGAAATCCTGCTGCGCCTGGGCCTCGCCCTCGCCCAGATAGACCGCGATCCGCAACAATCCGTAATAGGCCCAGCCGCTGCCGGGAAAGATGTCGGAATCGTTGGTCCCGGTCTTGAGGCTCATGCGGAGCTCGTCCCGAGCCGAGCGCAGATCGTCCTTGTCGCCTTTGGCAATGCCTCGGCGGATGAGCATCGCCGCGTGGGATTGATGTAGCGAATAGAGCCAGTCCGGCGGCTCGTCATAGGGAAGCGCGTGCTGCAGATCGGCGGCGGTCTGCGTGTGACGCAGCGCTTCGTCCCATTTGCTGGACGCCGCCGCGAGCCGGGCCTCTACGAGATTGTTCTCGATGGCGACCATGCACAATCCCGTGTCGCCATTGTTGGCGGCTGCATCACGGCAAGCGGCATCTGGATCTGGACCTGGATCTGGATGGGGATGGGGATGGGGATCGAGATAGGCCTTCAAGGCGTCTTTGAAATTCTTCAGCGACTTGGCTGGATCCTGCCCGCCCCACAAATCGGCCATCACTTGCGTATAGCGGTAGGCGACGTTGGCGCGCGGCTGCTTGTCGAAGGCTGCGGGCATCGGAAATGTGCGGATCGCCTCCGGCGTCGCGAAATTCACGCTCGCCAAGTAATAGACCTCGCGATATTTGTCGGCGCGATAGCCCTGCGGATCGTGCGGCGGCGCTTCATAGAGCCTCTCGGCCGCATTCGTCAGCCACTTCCTGTCGCCGTACAGGGTCGCGGCGGCGGCGAGGAAATGCAGCGTGTGCGGATAGTAGCCGAAGCGGTAGCGGTCGCCGTCCGGATGGTGGAGCGGGTTGCGCTTATCATGGAAATATTTTTCGTCCGCTTTCGAGGCGTCGACATTGGCGTGGATCGCGCTGGGCATGTCGCCGATGCGGTAATAGATGTGCGACGGCATATGGACGAGATGACCGGCATTCGGCGCCAGCGCGGCGAGCGTTCTGGCGCGCGCCTCGGCGCGGCCGGGTTCCTTCGAAAGCTCCATCAGGTGGATGTACCAATGGATCAGGCCGTTGTGCGTGGGATAGTCGTTCATCAGCCGCTCGAGCGTAGCGCGCGCGAGCTCGAACTTGTCCTCCGCGGGCAGCCTCCAGGGCGTGAGATTGAGGATCGAATCCGCGAAGAACACGCCGATGTTCGGATTTTCGGGATTGGCGAGCCTGATCTTTTGCATCGCTTCGTAGTATTCGCGGTTGCGCCGGCTGTGGCAGTCCTCGACCTTTTCGTCCTTATCGCACGCCTGCGACCGCTTCGCGGTGGCCTCGATCAGATCCGCCAGCAGCCCGGTAGGCTTCAGCTTCCGCGCCTTGTCGAGCCAACCATTGGCGGCAGCGCGATCGAGCTCGAGCCAGTTGGTCATGTTGATGTCGGTGCCGAGCGGCACCGCGGCGCCCCAATCGCACCAGGCGCAAGGCCGGCGCTTCTCCTCCGCGAGCTTGGACGCATAGCGGAAGGCGCGATAGGATTCGCGGTTGTTGAACCCCATGTAGAACCTGAGGCCCTGGTCGAAATAGGCCTGCACGTCCTTGTCGTCGCTCGCCTTCATGCTGACGGTGCCGATGTTCTCGAACAGTGGCGGCTTGGGCGGATCGTTCGCGGTCAGGCAGACGAGCGGCAGAGGCCCGCTCGCCGAATCGAGCATCTGCATGCCCGGCATGTTCATCTTCATCGCCATCGCCATGGGCGGCTTGGAGGCGGCCGCGAAGAACGGCCTGCAGTCGCCGGCCAGATCGGCCTGCGACGGTCGCGCCAGACCCAGAAGGATCCCCGCGGACAACGCCGCGAGCTTGAACGATGTCCTCATGTCTACCTCCCCCTTATAGAGGGGTGGAGCTTACATCATCTCGAGGTTGATTTCACTTGCCCTTCGTCATTCCCGCGACGACGACGGTGAGTCAGGCCCCTTTCAGGGCACGACGCCACTCTCCGATGAAACCTTTCACGGCCCTGCTCCGTTGTAGTCGAGGAAGCCGATCTTCAAAGGAGACGACCTATGCGCCACCGTCACCTGCTCGCCGCCACCGCCCTCGTGTGCCTGGAGCTCCTGCTCGCCGCCGCCCCGGCCTCCGCCGACTTCCGCCGCGAGCGGAAGCTTGCCCTCGCCTCGGGAGGCGAGTTGCTGGTCGACGCCGCCGGTGGCGGCGTGACGGTGACCGGAGGCGCCACCGACGGCGCCACGGTGGTGATCACCTCCACCCGCGACGACATCGAGCAGCGCTACAGCTTCGAGGTCATCAGTGAGCCCGGCCGGGTCAAGGTGATCAGCCGCCGCCGCCCCGGCTGGTCCCAGTGGCTCAACTGGAACAGTAACGGCAACCTGCACTTCGACGTGCGCGTGCCGCGCGAGACCCGCGTTGACCTCAAGAGCTCCGGCGGGGGTATCCGCGTCAGCGATCTCCAGGGGAACGCCCGGGTGCGCTCCTCCGGAGGTGGGCTCCACATCGCCGACATCGTCGGGGACCTCGACGCGGGTAGCAGCGGCGGCGGGGTCGAGGTCAAACAGGTGCGCGGCAACGTGCGCGTCTCCAGCTCTGGCGGCGGCGTCGACGTGATGGAGGTGACCGGCGACGTCGATGCCTCTTCGAGCGGCGGCGGCGTGCATGTCAACGGCGTCGGCGGTCGGGTGACGGCCGACAGCTCCGGCGGCTCGGTGAGCGCCGTGCTGACGGAGGGCAACGCCGCGGGCGGCAGCCTCTCCTCCTCGGGCGGCGGCGTGAGCGTGACCCTCGGGCGCGACACGCGGCTAAGCATCGACGCCTACTCCTCGGGCGGTTCGGTGAGATGCGATCTGCCGGTGAGGGCCTTGGGCAAGCAGACCCGCACGACCCTGCGCGGCGACCTCAACGGCGGCGGCTCCGTCCTCAAGCTGCGCTCGAGCGGCGGCGGCATCCACATCGACGCCAGCGGCGGCTAGACTTGGCGGTTAGGCCACCTCCGCGCGCATGAAAGCGAATGGCCTCAAGAACTCAGAGCTCAAGCGGGCTAGGCTCGCCCGCGCCCCTGGTGCATGCGGCTACCTGGGCTGCCCGCAAAGCGTCCTATGAAGTCTACTCTTGGTTCGTAGGAGCCTTCCGCGACGCCGCCGAAAAGCTGCGACGAGGAGATCGAACCGCTCCCTTCCCTGCCGGCTGTTTCCCACCGGCCTTGCCGTTCGTCGCCGGATAGCTCGGCCAAGCCTCGATCTTTGACTGAAGCACCCGTCTGTGGAAGGCGTTCTGATGAGCCCATTCGGCTCGTGGTGGGGAAGGTGTATCCGAAAGGCCCCCGAAATCGAGGCCTGCGAGCTCAGAATTCAGAGAACCAAGACCACGGGAGCGAGGACCGAGGGGAGGGCTCGTTCTTGGATGGATCTTCCTTAAAAACCTCTGACAGTGCGGCACGAAAGGAGGTCTGACGTGAGCTGATGTCAGATTGCGAAGAGACCTCCTGGGTCTCGAAGACCAGCGGGTGGGAGTCCCGTCCGGGGAATTGTCGGTTCGCCCGGTAGCCACTGGAGCAGGTGAGGTGAGAAATCGTCCCCCTGAAGCCTCTGGGGAAGTCTTCGGTGCAACCGAGGTGCAAATGCGCAGGCCGAAAAGCACGTGAACCCTGAGCAGGCCTCGATAGTTTCTCGCTGGAGCCGACCCTCCTGTCAGAAGGGGAAGGCCGTCGGGGGGCGGGGGAGCAACCGACCGAAGAACCCGTTCTCTCCAGCCGGGGTAGTGGGGTGAGCATGCGCAGAAGGTCTTCGAGGCAACGTGCGAGATCCATGGCGGTGGTGGGTCGCGGCCACCAACCGGGGTGGACTGAAATGTCCAGTCTCGGGCGGTTGTGGAAGTCGGAGGGGCCCATGGTACTGAGGGAGCCGGGTAATTCCGGTGGAGGGACGGAGCCCTGGTTCGGGAGCGCTTCGGAAGACGGCCAAGATGGGGCATTGCCGTTTGGCTAAAACCCCAATCGTCGAGGGCTTTGCGAAAGAAGCTGTATGGCAGGGCCAAGCAGGAAGCGTAAGGCTCCTTCGCGAGGGGCCGGACAATCCACGATGGCCTGTGCATGCCCTGTTGTGAATCCCGTCCGAGAGCCGGATGCGGGTGATCCGCATGTCCGGTTCGATGAGCGGCGGCGGGAAACGGAGCCAAGGCCGAGACTGAGGCACCGGCATCAAGGCGAAAGCCGCCGGAAACAGCGACTCCCTCGACCTACAGCCACCGCGCCCGCCGCCGACTCTACCTTATTCTATTCTGCATTCCCATTCCAACCAACCGAAGTGCCGGCCGGAAGTGCCAGGGATCTCATCCATCCATCAGGAGGGATTGATGATCCTGCCTCAGCCCCAACGGACCTCCCTTGAGCAGGCGACTCGTAGGCCGGCCGTCCAGAGGCGTCTCTATCCAAACATTTAAGCGAATTCCACCCTTTTGGCTGGCCTTGCTTCCGGGCTGTGCCAAGCGTTCGCTCATCTGCTCCCTCTGCGCAACGGAGTGGGAGTACCGGCGCATCGTCTGCCTCGCCTGCGGAGAAGAGAGCGTCGACAAGCTCCCGGTCTACATCGCCGAGAAGCTCGACCACGTCCGCGTCGAAGCCTGCGACACCTGCCGCCACTACATCAAGACGATCGACCTGACAAAAAACGGCAGAGCCGTGCCAGTGGTGGATCAGCCGCAGCGATCCCCTCAGAGCTTGTGGGCGGCGGAAACGGGAACACCAAGGTGAGCATGGGTTCGCGAGGCTCTGAGCGGGCATTCAAGCCGTTGAAGTGACCGTCTGGGAAAGAGACATATGCGATGGTGGCTTTAAGATTGACGAAACGTAGGATGCGACGTATGGTCGGGCGAGGTGCCGAGTCCACTTCAGGGTGTAGAGGAACACGACACAGCGTTGGTGCCTTCAGCAGAGGAGAAAGCCATGTCCGGTCGAACCTGTATCAGCACCCTCGGCGCACTACCATAACCCCACTCTGGAGTAGCCCAACAATGGCCCTGCATGCCAAGTGGCCGCTTCGCGCCCACCTCTACAACATCGTCACACCTGCTTTCCTCGTTATCTTTGCCCTCATTGCGGCCGCCTGCCGACGCAGTTCGTGGCGGCATCGCCCACTGCCGCTCTGAGTATCGGTCATTATCACCTCGTCGCCCTTCATCGCACCCAGGAATGGGGTTACTTCAATTACATCTACGAGGCGACGGTCACGAATTCGGGAACGACCGCGGCGCTCCATGTGGCGGCCACCATCACCTCCGTGCCGAGCAACGTCCGAGTCATCGATGGCGATCTTACGTTCGGCAACGTGCCCGGCGGGGCCTCCGTCCGCAGCCGCGACACCTTCACCATCCGCAAGTATATCAGGGAATATTTCAGCCCAACGAGCTTAGTCTGGCGCATCGGCGGGCAGCAGAACCTTGCGCCGACGGCCAATGCCGGCCTCGACCAAACGGTAGCAGTCCACGACGCCCTCCAGCTTGACAGCAGCGGATCGAGCGATGCCGATGGCGACAACCTCACCTACCGCTGGGCGATACTCAGCGCCCCCACCGGCAGCACGGCCAAGCTCAGTGACACCGCCGTGGCGCAGCCGACTCTTGTCGCGGACGTCCCCGGACTTTATGTCATCCAACTCATCGTCAACGACGGCACGGTCGACAGCAACCCCAGCACCGCCACCGTCACGGTCGCCCCGGCCCCCGCCAACCATCCGCCGGTGATCACCTCGACCCCCGTGACCGCGGGCCAGGTGGGGGTGGCCTACAACTATTCGGTGCTCGCAACCGACGCCGACCTCGACACGCCTATCTACGCGCTCACGACCTTCCCGACCGGCATGAGCATTACCGCCACCGGCGGCCTCATCACCTGGACCCCGAGCGCTCCGGGGGCCTTCCCGGTCGTCGTCACCGTGACAGACGGGCACGGCGGCAGTGACCCTCAGTCCTACACCGTGACGGTCACGCCCGCGATGGTGACGGTGCCGACCGTGATCGGGTTCACCCAGGCAACGGCATCCACCCCCCTCAGCGGGGCCAAGCTCACAGTCGGGACCATTACCCAAGAGAACAACGCCACCGTACCTGAGGGGCAGGTGATTAGCCAAGACCCGGCGGCGGGAACTACGGTCGCTCAAAACACGCCGGTGAACCTCGTGGTTCCTCCGGACCACCAGGGGACGGCTTGCCGCCCGACCCGGCTACGGTTGCACCACCCCCAGAGCCCACCCTTGCGACCACGGTGATGACTTCTGCCGCTTTCCTCTACACCGGCACCAATCCGATTCAGACCGGGGTGGCGCCGGGCACGATCGAGCTCCGGCGCGCGGCCGTCGTGCGCGGCAAGATGCTGGACAAGAACAATGCGCCGCTCTCTGGCGTGACCATCTCGGTCCTGAATCACCCCGAGTTCTGCAGCAGACGCTGTCCCGCGCCGATGGCATGTTTGACATGGCGGTGAACGGCGGTGGGCTGCTGACCGTCCACTACCGGAAGAGTGGTCTGCTCTCGGCCCAGCGGCAGGTGCACGTCCCCTGGCAGGACTATGTGATGACGCCGGATGTGGTGCTGCTCCCGTTGGACCCGCAAGTCACCACCGTAGACCTCACGGCGGCCACGTCCCTCCAGGTTGCGCAGATGGGCAGCATGATGAGTGACGCCGACGGGTCACGCCAGGCGACGCTGCTCTTCCCGCCAGGCACCCAGGCCCAGTTGGTGATGCCCGATGGCAGCACCCAACCCATGACCATGCTCAACGTGCGCGCCACCGAGTACACGGTCGGCGCGAATGGACCGAACGCCATGCCCGGTGAGTTGCCTCCATCCAGCGGATACACCTATGCGGTGGAATTGAGCGCGGATGAGGCCATAGCGGCCGGCGCGAAGGATGTGCTCTTCAGCTCCCCCATCCCCTTCTACCTGGAAAACTTCGTGGGTTTCCCCGTCGGCTCGCTGGTGCCGACGGGATTCTACGATCGCGATAAAGGGCAGTGGGTGGCGTCGGAACGGGCGAAGTCATCAAGGTGATCGGCATCACCGGTGGGTTTGCTGATCTCGACCTGGATGGCAACGGCACAATCGATGATGCAACAGCCCTGGCGGTGTTGGGGATCACCGATGGCGAGCGCCAGCGTCTCGCGACTCTCTATACGACCGGGCACGAGCTGTGGCGGTCAATGATTCCTCACTTCACCCCGTGGGATTTCAACTTTCCTTATGGCCCGCCGCCAGGCTCCAAGCCGCCTGGGGACAGCAATCCAAAGCCTGGCCCGAAACCCGATAACCCGCCAAGGGTGGTCCCTGTAAGCAGGATGGGTCCATCATCGGATGTGAGCCCCAGACGCTGGGGGAAGTCATCAAGTTGACGGGCACACCGTTCAGTCTGCATTACCAAAGTGACCGGGTGCCTGGACGCCGCAGTGCACGTATACTGAAGATCCGGCTCAGCGGCGTCACGTTGCCCCCAGGCCTGCAGCGCATGCATTTGGAGATTGCTATCGCGGGTCGGACGTTCAAGAAAAGTTTTGCGCCGCGGCCTGATCTGTTCGACACGTTCACGTGGGATGGGCAAGACGCCTACGGCCGACCTGTGCAGGGCCGACAACCGGTGAAAGTGCGCATCGGCTACGAATACATCGCGCAATACTATACGACCCGTGACTCCTTCGCTGCGAGCTTCAATCGCTTCGGCTCTCCCCCAATCGCGGTCGCGCGCGGCGGTGGCGGTGGGGGGGGCGGGCGCGGTGGTCTTTTCTCTTCAGAGTGTACGGACGACCATTCCCCCGATTGTTCTGTGGCAGGACTATGAGGCGTCACTGGGGAGCCTCGACAGTCTCGGCATCGGAGGATGGAGCCTGAGCGTCCAGCATACCTACGACGTCGTGGGCCGGACGCTGTATCTTGGGAACGGCAACCAACGCAGCGCTACAGCTGCGGATGTGGTCATCACCACGGCGGCGGGTACGAACAGGTGATGGGGGACCGGCGGCCCAGGCCCGGCTGGATCATCCCCCGGGAGCCGCCGTGGGGGCCGATGGCAGCCTGTATATCGCAGACAAAAATAACCATTGCATTCGCCGCGTGGGGTCCAATGGCATCATCACCACGGTGGCGGGCACGGGCTTTGCCGGGTTCAGTGGAGATCGTGGGCTGGCGACCCAGGCGCAGCTGCACTCTCCCGTGGGAGTCGCTGTAGGGTCCGATGGCAGCCTGTATATCGCCGACGCCGATAACAACCGCATTCGCCGCGTGGGGCCCGATGGCATCATCACCACGCTGGCGGGTACGAGCGGTACGGGCGGCTCCGCGGGTGATGGGGGACCGGGGCGGCCCAGGCCCGGCTGAGTCATCCCCAGGGAGCCGCTGTGGGGGCCGATGGCAGCCTATATATCGCCGACGCCGATAACCACCGCATTCGCCGCGTGGGGTCCGATGGCATCATCACCACGCTGGCGGGTACAGGCGATGCTGGCTTCACGGGGGATAGTGGGCTGGCGACCCAGGCCACGCTGTCTCGTCCCTGGGGAGTCGCTGTAAGGTCCGATGGAAGCCTGTATATCGCAGACGAAGGTAACCATTGCATTCGCCGCGTGGGGTCCGATGGCATCATCACCACGCTGGCGGGTACAGGCGATGCTGGCTTCACGGGGGATGGGGGGCCGGTGGCCCAGGCCCGGCTGAGATATCCCCAGGGAGTCGCCGTGGGGGCCGATGGCAACCTGTATATCGCCGACACTTTTAACCACCGCATTCGCCGTGTGGGGTCCGATGGCATCATCACCACGCTGGCGGGTACGGGCGATACGTACGGCTTCGCGGGTGATGGTGGGCCGGCGACCCAGGCCCTGCTGAGTCATCCCCAGGGAGTCGCCGTGGGGGCCGATGGCAACCTGTATATCGCCGACGCAGGTAACAACCGCATCCGGCAACTCCGCTCGTCCCTGCCCGGCTCTTCCTTCAGCGACATCGTCATGGCGGCTGAGGACGGCAGCGAAGTCTACGTCTTCACCAGCGCGGGACGACACCTGCGTACCCTCGACGCCCTGACCGGCACCGTACGCTTCCAGTTTACCTATGATGGCGCCGGCCGCCTGGCGACCGTCGCCGACAGTGACGGCAACGTCACCACCATCGAGCGCGATGGCAGCGGCAACCTGTCAGCGATCGTTGCGCCGTTCGGCCAACGCACGACCCTGGCGGTGAATGGTGACGGCTACCTCTCCCGCGTCACGAATCCGGCCGGGGAATCCGTGCAGCTCACCTACAACAGCGGCGATGCCGAAGGCCTCCTGGCGACGATGACCGATCCACGCGGCAACGTGCACCGCTACATGTACGACGCCCTGGGTCGCCTCATTCGTGACGAGAACCCGGCCGGGGGCGTGACGACCCTGGCGCGCACGGACATGACGGAAGATCACTACACCGTCACCCTCACGACGGCTTTAGGGCGAGTGACCACCTATGAGGTCGAGGAACTGTCCACGGGCGACACGCGCCGGGTGCGCGTCGCTCCGAGCGGCGCGCGTACGGAAGCGCTCTACCGCACCGACGGCAGTCGTCGAGTGACGTATCCGGATGGCACAGTGGCGGACCTGATCGAGGGACCCGATCCGCGCTTCGGAATGCAAGCGCCCATAAACACCAGTCGGACCATGACCACTCCGGGGGGACTGGTCTGGAACGCCACGACCGGGCGCACAGCGAACCTGGCCGATCCCGCCAACCTCTTGAGCCTGACCACCCAGATCAACACGGTCAAGATCAACGGCCGCACCTACACCCATGCCTACGATGCGGCCAGCCATACTTTCATGGACACCACGCCCGCGGGTCGGCAGAGCGTCACAACGATCGACGCCAAAGGCAGGCTGGTCCAGGCCGGCGTGCCGGGGATTGCCCCTGTACAGCTTGCCTATGATGGGCGCGGGCGTCTGGCCTCGCTGACCCAGGACGACCGCACGTACACCTTCACCTACGATAGCCAGGGCTACTTGTCCATGCTCACGGATCCACTCACACACAGTGTCGGCTTTACCCGCGACGCGACAGGACATCCGACGTTGCTCACCCGGCCTGATGGAGAGCAGATTGGCTTCAGCTATGACGCCAACGGCAATCTTGCCTCGCTGACGCCGCCGGGCCGCCCTTCACATACGTTCACCTACACGCCGATTGATCTCCTCCAGATCTACGCCCCCCCAGATCTTGGTTTTACGCCGAAGAACACGCACCATGTCTATAACCCGGATCGGCAGCTCATCCAGTTATTGCCACCAGATGTGAGCGCAAGTCTCAGCTACGATGTCGCGGGTCGGGTACAGAGCCTCATCCATCTGCAAGACACCGTGAGTTACGGCTACGACTCCGCCAGTCGACTCCAGACCATCGCAACATCGAGCGGGATCAACCTGGCCTATGGCTACGATGGGCATCTGCCCACGGACACCATCTGGTCTGGACCGGTGACCGGCACACTCCACCGGACATATGACAACAACTTCAGGACCACTACACAAACCATCAACGGCGCCAACGCCGTGAGCTTCGCGTATGATGAGGACGGCCTGCTCGCGCAGGCTGGGGCGCTGACGCTACAGCGGAACGCGCAGAATGGCCTGCTGACCGGAACCACGCTCGGAGTGGTGAACGACACGCTCAGCTATAACAGCTTTGGCGAGCCTGTGAACTACACTGCCACGGTCAGCGCGGCCCCGGCGCTCTCGACTCAATTCACCCGCGACAAGCTCGGGCGCATCACCCAGAAGGTCGAAACTGTCGGTGGCGTGGTCCACACCTACGATTATGGCTATGACCTCGCAGGTCGGTTGGAGCAAGTGAAGCAAGACGGCCTCGTCACCGCGAGCTACTCTTACGAGAGCAACGGTAACCGCCTCACGGGTCCGGGCGTGCTCAATACCGCAACCTACGACGACCAGGATCGGCTGCTTAGCTATGCCGGCTCAATCTACGACTATACCGCCAATGGCGAGTTGAAGACCAAGACTACTGGAGCCCTTATCACCAGTTACGACTACGACGTGTTCGGCAATCTCAAGCACGTCACTCTGCCAGATGGTACCGCCATCGATTACGTGATTGATGGCCAGAACCGCCGCATTGGCAGGAAGGTCGGCGGTACTTTAGTCCAGAGCTTTCTGTATCAAGGTGACTTGAAACCCATCGCCGAGCTTGATGGAACCAACACCGTCGTCAGCCGCTTCGTCTATGGCGCTGACGTCAACGTCCCCGACTACATGGTCAAGGGAGGTGTGACCTACCGAATCATCACCGACCACCTCGGCAGCCCGCGCCTCGTCGTCAATACCACGGATGGCGCCATTGTCCAGCGCATGGACTACGACGAATTCGGGCGAGTGATCATCGATACTAACTCGGGCTTCCAGCCGTTTGGGTTTGCAGGCGGCCTGTATGACCGCGATACCAAGCTCGTGCGGTTCGGGGCGCGGGACTATGACGCCGAGTCCGGGCGGTGGACGGCGAAAGACCCAATTCAGTTTAATGGGGGTGATATCAACTTATATGCCTACGTGCTGAATGATCCCCTTAACCTTAGTGATCCGTTAGGACAACAGGGCGGGCCCGGTTGGAAGGGTATACTTGATGCATGGGCTGCTTTGGCTAAATTGTGGGCGGAGCTTCACGGTGAACCAAAATTTCCAACTGAATCCCCGAAGCCAACGACGCCTGTAATAACGCCAGACCCTAGAACACCGCCACCACCGCCGCCCCCTACACCTACAACAGGGGGAACGCTCGTTCGGTTAGGTCAGTATCTGACTGTCATCGGGAGCGATCTTTCCAGCTTCCTCCCCCCGGTGACGAAGTCACTGGTTTGTTCCGCTTTTCCGACCAGGACGGAATGCGCTTGCACGTACTGATCGATGCGGGGAGGACATGTCAGACGTTCGCTGGGTCCGGCCCCTCTCGGGAGGTACTCTGCGGAGGAGGTGCCGGACGTTCCGAGAGAAGGAGGGGCGTAAGCTCGGCGACAGATGGCCGGAGACCGACTCTCGGGGCCTCGCAAGGCGGCTTGTCTTGGATGGTCACCTGCTCGGCGCCCTTGAACCCGGTCTCCGACTCACCGAGCTCGGCGCTCACTGTCGTCGGAGAGCCGCTCACTGTTGTCGAGCTGGCCCTCACTGTCGTCGGCGGCTCGCTCACCATCGTCGAGTCGGCATCACTGTCGTCGGAGAGTCGCTCACTGTCGTCGAGCTGGCCCTCACCGTCGTCGTCGGCTCGCTCACCATCGTCGAGTCGGCCATCACCATCGTCGGAGAGTCCGCTCACTGTCGTCGAGCTCGCCCTCACTGTCGTCGGCGGCTCGCTCACCATCGTCGAGTCGGCCGCCACTGTCGTCAATGCCCCGCTGATATGGTCGAGCTGCCCCGAATAGTTGCCCCACACGACCTCTTTATTGGAGGAGGGCGGAGCCGCAGCTCTGCTTCTCCCGCGTAAGCTCCGATCAGGTCGCGCGGGCGACCTGCCGCAGCAGGTGCCGTGTCACGAGCCGATGGCCGCCGCTCCCGATGACCACAGCGCGATAGAGCCGGCCGAGGATGGCAGGGAACGCCGCATGCGTCTGTGCGCAGAGGCGGTCGCCGTCGAAGATGAACGTCAGCGCGTAGTTGGCGAAGCGGTGGCGACCGCGCAGGGCGAGCCGCCGGCCGGGCTCGGCTCGACCACCCGGAAGCCCGGCACTGCCAGAAGTGCCAGGGATCTCATCCCATCCAGGTCGGCGACGAGTTTCCGCCGTCCCTCGGCGGCGCAGGGCAGCAGCGCCAGACTCCCCATTAGCCTATGCCGACACATATTTATCCTAACTATGTTGACAACTAGGTTAGTTCGTGTAGAATCTAGGCCAAAAGGCAGCATGCCGATCCAAAGGAGGGAGACCATGCACCCAACGGAGCCAAGCCGAGCCGAGGCACTCGCCGCCATGACCCCGGAGAAGCTGGAGGAGATGGCGCGGCCGGCGCCCCGCGCCTCGCATCCGGGGCTGCGCGACTTTCTGGAGATCCCCTACGACCAGCTGGAGGAGATGAACCTCGAGGCCAAGGAGGAGCGGCTGGCCCGGCGGCCCGCCGACACGGTCCGCGAGGAGCGGATGCAGCTACCTCACCGACGAGAAGCGCATCAAGGCGGTCACCGTGTGCTTCACCGACCTCGAAGGCCGGCTGCACATGCTGGACTACGACAAGAAGTTCCTGCTCAAGTCGGCCGACAACCTGACCTTCGACGGCTCGTCGATCCGCGGCTTCTCGCGGCAGGCAGGAGTCGGACCTGCGCCTGGCGATCGACTGGCCGGCCTTCTACTGGCTGCCGTCGGACATCTTCGGCCCCGGCAAGGTGCTGGTCTTCGGCGAGGTCCGCGAGCGCGACGGCACGCCCGTACACGCGCCGACATGCGCGGCCGTGCTCAAGGCGTACGCCGACAAGCTGTACGCCAAGGACGGCATGGTCGCCCACGCCGCCAACGAGATCGAGGGCTTCCTCTTCAAGGGGCGCGACGCCGAGCGCACCTACCACGAGACCGGCACGCTTCGAGTTCATCTCCACCGGCGGCTACTACCACTCGCTGCCGGGCGACCCGCTGCGGCAGTTCATCGACACCGCCGCCGAGGTGCAGCGCGCGATGGGCTTCGCCAACGAGAAGGACCATCCGGAGGTGGCGCCCTCGCAGTTCGAGATGAACTACTGCTACACCGAGGCCTCGGTCGCCGCCGACCAGGTGCAGCTCTACAAGCTGATCTGCCGCCAGGTCGCGGCGCAGCCTGGGCATGACGGCCTGCTTCCTGCCCAAGCCGGTGACCGGCGTCAACGGCAGCGGCATGCACACCAACATCTCGGTGACCCGCAAGGCGGCAAGAACCTCTTCTACGACGAAGGACGGCAAGGACGGTCTCTCGGCCGCCGGCTGGGACTTCATCGAGCCGCATCCTGGCCAGCGCCACGGACATCTGCCTGGTGCTCAACTCGAGCGTCAACGCGTACCGCCGCCTCGACCCGCACTTCGAGGCGCCCAACCAGATCAAGGCCTCGGCGATCGACCGCGGCTCGATGGTGCGCATCCCGATCGGCAACGAGCGCTCGGCGCGCGTCGAGGTGCGCTCGGTCGCTCCCGACGCCAACCCGTACATGGCGATCTACACCCTGCTCAAGACCGGGCTCGAAGGCCCGCCAGAGCGAGGAGGACGGGGACAAGCGGCCGCGCACCCGCTTCCTGCCGGACAACATCTACGACGCCATCCGGCTGTTCAAGGGGAGCCGCTTCATGCAGGAGCTGCTGGGCGAGGAGGTGCACGCCAAGTTCGCCGAGCTCAAGCTCGCCCGGCCGAACGCTGCCCCAAGGCGCTCGGCACCCTCATCAAGGCCTCCGAGGTGCAGTTCCACCACGAGGTCACGAACCAGTACCTCTGGTCGCAGTTCTAAAGCGGCCGGTCCCAGCCCCTCGTTTCCCCGCACGGCGGGAGGACCCTCCTCCCGCCGTCCGTTTTCCCCGCCGCATGGCATCTGCCTCGATGCCAGGATCCGACAAGTCCGGTTCGATGAGCGGCGGTGGGAAACGGAGCACGGTCGAGGCTGAGGCACCGGCATCAGGGCGAAAGCCACCGGCAACAGCGACTCCCTCGACCTACCGCCACTGCGCCCGCCGCCGACTCTACCCGCTTCCTTCCCGGTAACGAAAGCGCCCAGCTCTTCGCCCAATCTGAACATGAAGAGCCTACGAACCTCAGACACCATCTAACTCGGAGGATAAGACGATGACATCAACCATCGCGAACATTCGGGGATTCATCATGAGCGGCGCGCTTGCCCTCGCATTGGGTACAGCTCAAACAGCTCATGCGCAAGCCGTCCCTACGGACGCTTCCGGAGGCTGTCCGATCTCGCCGGCCACGGTTGCGAGCTTTTTTGAAAGTGGCTCGGTCACACTCAATGGTGCCGTGAAGCCCGCGGACAGCACGGTGGTGCTGGCTCCTAACTGCGGCTTCTTTCAATGGACCGAGCAAATGTTTTTATGGCTGACGTCGCCTCCTCCGAAGCGTTATGGCGGTGGTAGCCACATCATGTTCTCGCCGCAGTTTTTTACCGTGACCCCCGAAGATAGCAACGGCCGTCGCACGTTCATTCGTAATGACCCGCGCTTGCCGATTCGTATGAACCTGCGCGCCATGGAGTTGGGTCCTCATGGCTTGCCCATGGTATTGTCACGTACCGGTCAGGTCGTAGAAGTACAGCGTGAAAAGCCAGGTCAAAAGCCACCGACTATCAACTTGGTAAATGGCACGCCTGTGCAGATCTCCAGGGTGCAGAAAACAGCGGAAGGCAGGCTGCAGTTCTTCGACAGAAGCGGCAAGCAGGTGCAGCCGCGAACGCTCAAGCTGGCGCCGGTGGTACGTCAGCGCATCATGTTGACGCCTGGACAGCCTACGCCGGTGGTCCCTGAGGCCGTGTTCAAAGAAGCCATCCAAGGTCGTAAGCTGGTGATCAACAAGATTCCGATCTTTCTTGATTCGACTGGCAGTGTGATCGACGTCGAACCCGGTCAAGCCGATAGCGGTGTGTTGATCTCACAGAATGGGTCTCTGATCTTCTACATACTTACAGTCAACGATGTGTTCGCCTACCATCGTTCGATGCAGGGTGCACCAGTCATTCCGTTTAACACTGCCATCACGTTCCCGAGGACAGCAGCGGAAGTTGCTCCAGTGGTGACGTTCGCGTCGGGCAAGGGGCATAAGATTCTAGATCCTAACGCGCTGGCGATTGAAACCAAGTCGAGTTGGATGGCGGCAAGCGCCGTGCCGAATCCGAACGACTACATTCAAGTCAATGCAGTCGTACCAACGTTCAACAAGAGCAACCCTAACAACTGGGTGCCGAATGGACAGACCACATTGAAGCTGGTCATGCTTGGCCTCCACGTGGTGGGCTCAACCAACGGCCATGGCGAAATGGTGTGGGGCACGTTCGAGCATCTCGGCAACGCACCCAATGCTACGTATGCCTACAACTCGACAAGCGGCTTGAAGACGATTGCTCAAAACACAGCGGGCACTTGGCTATTCACGCCGAGTGGATCAGCCGGCCCGTTCAATACAACGAGCAATAGTTGGACGGGCAGCGCTATTACTGGCTCGCCGGTTGGTCCGGCCGCGGTGCTGCGTGCTAAGCCATGGGGCTCAAATGACGGCGGCAACCCGGCCAATGCTGCGAGCTTGAATACTCAAGTGATCTCGGCCAATGCCAGCGTGATCTCTCAGCTAAACGCAGCGGACGTACGCCGAAAGTACTTCCAGCTAGGCACTACGTGGACCATTGGCGGCGCAGCACCCAACGGCGGCAACGAGGTGGGGACCAACCACCTTGCCAATGCCACCATGGAAACGTTTGCGCAAGGACAAACGCCGTCAGATCCAAGCGCAAACTGCTTTTCTTGTCATTCTACAAACAAAGTGTCAGTCAGTCACATCTATCGTGAGTTGATCCCGTTGCCTTAAAGTCGTGAAAAAGGGGAGTGCAGATGGTGCGGCCGCGCACCCGCTTCCTGCCGGACAACATCTACGACGCCATCCGGCTGTTCAAGGGGAGCCGGTTCATGCAGGAGGTGATGGGGGAGGAGGTGCACGCCAAGTTCGCCGAGCTCAAGCTCGCCCAGGCCGAACGCTGCCCCAAGGCCCTCGGCACTCTCATCAAGGCCTCCGAGGTGCAGTACCACCACGAGGTCACGAACCAGTTCCTCTGGTCGCAGTTCTGAGCGGCCGGTCCCCAGAACCTCGTTTCCCCGCACGGCGGGAGGCCCCTCCTCCCGCCGTCGGCGCCTCCTCAGAAAAAGGGGTGTACGGCAGATCGTGAGGCCACGTTACACTTCCCTTAGTACGCTCGAACAACAGGAGGACGGTGCAGGCGCATGGATGCGAGGACGACCTCTCCGTCGTGGAGCCCTGGCAAGCGGGTTCTGTTCCGCTTCGTCTTCTGCTACCTGGTGCTCTATAAGCTTCCCTTCCCTCTCAATGCAACCCCCTGGGCCAGGGAGTTCATCGCCAAGCCGTACCAGGACCTGTGGGACTGGCTTGTGCCCCGGGCCGGGAAGCACCTGCTCGGCCTCAACGTCACGGTCCGGCACGGCGGTAGCGGCGATACGACCTACAACTATGTGCAGCTCCTCTGCTTCCTGATCATCGCCGTAGCCGTCACGGTGGTCTGGACGGCCCTCGACAGAAGACGGACCGAGCACACCCGCCTGTACGAAGGGCTGCGGACCTACATCCGGTTCGCGCTCGCCGCGGCGATGCTGCTGTACGGCGCCTATAAGGTCATCCCGTCCCAGTTCGCCAAGCCCTTCCCCAGCCAACTCATCGAGCCTTTCGGGGAGTCCTCGCCGATGGGACTCCTGTGGACGTTTATGGGCGCCTCCTCCGGCTATACCATCTTCGCCGGCGCCGCCGAGATGCTCAGCGGTCTGCTCCTCGCCTTCCGCCGCACCGCGCTGCTGGGCGCGCTGGTGAGCATCGGCGTCATGAGCCGCGTGGTGGCTCTCAATTTCTGCTACGACGTCCCCGTCAAGCTCTATTCGTCCCACCTGCTGATCATGGGGGTCTTCCTGATCCTCCCCGACCTGCGGCGGCTGCTCAATCTGTTCGTGTTCAACCGGCCGGTGGAAGCCGCCGCGGCCCGCCCCCCGCGGGCGCGTTTTCGCCGCACCGCGCTCGCCACACAGGCGGTGCTGGTCGCGGCCTACTCCGGATACCTGCTGTACCAGTCCTACCTGGCCAGCAAGGACTGGGGCAACCTTCTCCCGCGGCCCCCACTCTATGGGATCTGGACCGTCGAAGAGCTGGAGGACAACGGGGTCGTCCGCCCGCCGCTCCTCACCGACGCGACCCGGTGGCGCAGGGCCATCTTCGAGTACGAAGGCTACATCAGCTTTCAGCTCATGGACGGCTCCCGGAGCAACTACGGCCTCATCATGGGGAAACGCCGGTTTGCCTTGACGAAGCTCGACGACGAAGCTCTGCTGTCCTCTTTCTCCTACAAGGAGATTCAGCCTGGGCTCCTCACGCTCGACGGGACCCTGGAGGGCCGCAAGACACGGCTCACGCTCCGCCGGGAGGACGAAAGCTCCTACCGACTCATCAGCGACAACTTCCATTGGATCCACGACACGTCCGCCAACCGGTGATCCTAAGGAGAACAGCTCATGCAGCCGGCGATCGATGCGTCGTACGTTGCCCTGGAATCCCCGACCCCGGCTCCGCCGGTCGATGCTGCGCCTTCCGCTCCCATCTGGAGCCCTGCCAAGCGGATCCTCTTCCGCTTCGCCTTCGCGTATCTGGTGCTGTACAACTTCCCCTATCCCCTGGACTACATCCCTTATGTCGGGGAGATGCTCTCCGCGCTGTACCGGAAGCCCTTGACGGCCCTGGTCCACTGGGTCGGCACGCACCTGTTCCACGCCGACACCAGCATCCTCCCCAACGGCAGCGGCGATACGACCTACAGCTACGTACAGGTGTTCTGCCTCCTGGTGATCGCGTTGGCCGTGACGGCTATGTGGACGGTCCTCGATCGCAAGCGGCTTCACTACACCCGCCTCCACGAGGGTCTGCGGATCTACGTCCGTTTCGCCCTGGGCGCGGCGATGATCGAGTACGGTGCCGTCAAGATCATCAGGTCACAGTTCCCCGAGCCACCGCTCGACCGTCTCCTCCAGCCCTACGGCGACGCTTCGCCGATGGGCCTCGTGTGGACGTTCATGGGGGCTTCCTGGGCCTACAACGTTTTTACCGGCGCCGCCGAGATGATCGGCGGACTGCTGCTCACCGTCCGCAGGACCACGCTCCTGGGAGCGCTGGTGAGCTTCGCAGCTCTCAGCGATATCGTGGCGCTCAATTTCTTCTACGACGTTCACGTCAAGCTGTTTTCGTCGCACCTGCTCGCCATGGCGGTCTTCCTGATCCTTCCCGACGTGCGGCGGTTGATCGATATGCTCGTGCTCGGCCGCAGAGTGGGGCCGATCGAGATCCGGCCGCTCTTCCGGCCCCTCTGGCTGTGTCGCGGGACCTTGGTGCTCCGCACCCTCCTCGTCCTCGTCTTCACAGCGTACATGCTGAATTTTTCCCATCAGATCGGCCAGCGACCCAAGTCGCCGCTGTACGGTATCTGGAATGTCGATGAATTCGAGATCGATGGGCAGGTCCGGCCGCCGCTCGTCACCGACCGGGAGCGGTGGCGGCGGGTGATCTTCCACTATCCCGGCACAATGGCGGTCCAGCTCATGAGCGATTCGCGCGTGCGCTACAGCCTCGAGCTCGACAAGGGCGTGATGACGCTGGGCAAGCGCGGCGACACCAGCGGGAAGTGGAAGGCCACCCTCTTCTACACGCAACCGAAGCCGGGGCTCCTCACCCTGGAAGGAGCTCTGGACGGCCGGAAGATCCGGGCCAAGCTCCATTGGGAAAAACCTCCCAAGTTCCTGCTCACCAGCCGTGGCTTCCACTGGATCAACGAGCGGGCGTTCAACCAGTGAGCGCGGAACCTATTTAGCGCGCTTCCAGGACGCAGCCGCAACGGCATCGGTTACGCGCTGGCCGCTGTCGCAGCGCGGATCGCTCCCCGTGCGCCGGGCCAGTGCCTCGAGCGAGTAGGTCTGGATGTTGCCCGAGCCCATGTCCAGATTCTTCTTCAGACGCGCGAGGTCGGCCGGCAGGCCGAGGGACGTGGCCATCAGCACCATCCGCTCGCGCACCCACCACCAGGAGCCGGAGTCGAGGGGCAGCTTCGTGAAGAGCCGCGAGAACTCGGCGTGGACGGCGGGCGGCGGAGCCGACGCCGGCGTATCTTTCGGGCGCCGGAAGGCATCCCACAGAATCCGTTCCGCCGCTACGGGGCGGGCGTAACGGCCGGCGGCACCCGAGGATACATACCCGGCCCATTCCTCCGCCACGCGAACGGGGTGCTCGCCCGACTCCATCACGTTCGCCACGGCGACGAAATCGGCGCTCGACCCCCCATCGACGCCACCGACGACTCCTCCGGGCACGGAGTCGTCGTCGGTCTCCTCGCGCGGGTCGGGGATGAACTTCTTCTCATAGACACGGACGAAGAGCGCCGCGCGGGCCGCCAGCATCGCGGCGCGCGCGGTCTCGACGGGCACGCTCCAGGTTGCGCAATCCACGACGGCCATCGGCACTGGCGGGCAGGACCGGTCACCGTCCTTCCCGAGGCGCAGCTCGCAGTCGGTCGCCGAAGCGACAGAGCCCTCCACCCTCACGTGCAGCAGGAACAGGTGAGAGCCCAGCGGCCGTCCTTCACTGTCGAACGCCAGCAACGAGTGACCCGCCCCGCTGAGAACGGTGGCGGCGAACGGCTCACCGCGGCCGGCGATCTCTTTCGCGGGCGGGTCGGCGCCCCATCTGGAGCTGGCGCGATCGTCCCGCAGGACCTCGCGGACTTTTTCAGTGGCGGCGTCAAAATCAGCCGGCGGCGCGGCTCGGGCAGCGCTGCACAACGCCGTGAGGCTGACGAGCGCGGCGAGGACGGCTCGCGGGCACCGGATTCCAGTGATGATCATCGTGGAGAATTCTATGCCATCTGGCGGAGGACCGTGAGAGGTGAGGACCGACGGCGGGCACGCTATGCTACGATCCCGGCCCTAGTTGAATCGCGATCTCTGGAGGGACCTGGATATCCGTCGACGTCGACGCCGAAGCCTGCGATCGGGTCCAACCGGGGATGCTCGGCCCCCGTGCTGATGAAGATGGATGTAGCGGTCGAAGCCAAGTCCTGAAGGCGATCATCCGGCTCCCGGGCACGCAGTTCCTCTGGTCGCAGTTCTGAGCGGCCGGTCCCCGGCTCAAAAAAAGCGGGGCGCCACCCGTGGGTGGGCGCCCCGTGAAGGTCAAACCTGGAGCTGATCGATCTAGTTACAGAGGAACGACTCCGGGATCGTCCCGCCGAAGCAGTAGGGCAGCGGCGGATTCTGGCTCCAGACGCCGTTGTCTTCGCACTGGAAGCCCATGCCGCCACCGAAGTTGTAGGCGCAGAGGTAGTCGCACATCTGAGCGACCTCCTGGCAGCGCGGCGACGGACGGCGCGGGAACCACTGGTGGGCGCCGTTGTATTTCACGCAAGCCAGGATGTCACCGTTGTAGAACACCTCGTCGTCCCCGCTGAAGTCGTTGCCGGGGCCGCAGGCGGGGAGCGATGACGTGCACGCTCCGGTGTAGCCCGTGTTCGGGTCGAAGTACTGTTGACCGTCGCAGAAGGTGTTCCCGGGCGCGCCGCAGCAGACCGGCGAGCCGCAATCCGTGCAGACGCACTGATCGCCCTGGCAGGTGTGGTGACCGTCCCCGCCGCAGGCCGTCCCGTCCGGACCGCAGTTGATGACGTTGACCGTGACCGTGGCCGTGCTGCTGTCGTCCATGCCGCAGTCGTTCGCGACCCGCACCCAGTAGCTCGTCGTGGACGACGGAGCCACCATCAGGGTATCGCCGGTTCCGCCAGGCACCGGGTTGAAGAGGTTGGGAGCCGTGCCCTCGTACCACTGGTAGGAGAGAGAGGTTCCGCTCGCCGCGACCGAGAGCACCGTGAAGCCGCCCTGGTCGATGGTCGCCGACTGCGGCTGTGACCCGATGACCGGCGGAATGCAGAGGTCTTCCACTGTGACGGTGGCGTTGGCGCTGTTCCTGGAGCCGCAGGCGTTGGAGACGCGGACCCAGAAGCTGGTGGTCGTGGAGGGTGCCACCGTGACGGATGCACCGGTGCCGCCCGGGACGGGATGGGACGTGTCGCCCACCGGCCCCTGATACCACTGATAGGAGAGAGGCGGCGTGCCGGCGGCGCCGGCGCTGAGCGTCGCCGACTGCCCGGTCGTAATGGTGACGGACTGCGGCTGGGTGGTGATGGAGGGGGACGCACAGACCGCGCTCACCGTGACCGTGGCGGTCTGGCTGTCGTCGGAGCCGCAGGCGTTGGTCGCCCGCACCCAGTAGCTCGTGGTGGTGGACGGCGTCACCACGAGCGAGCTCCCGGTGCCGCCCGGCACGGGGTGGGACGTGTCGCCGCTGGTGCCGGCGTACCACTGCAACGTGGGAGCGGTGCCGCTCGCCGACGTCGAGAGGGTGGCCGACTGCCCCGCCTGGATGGAGACGGACTGCGGCTGGGAGAGGATCTGCGGCTGGATGCAGGTGGGCGGGAGCTGGCATGACCACCCGTCCGGGATCGTCCCGCCGTAGCAGTAGGGGAGCGGCGGGCTCTGGTTCCAGACACCGTTCTCGTCGCACATGAAACCGCCGCCGTCGTTGTAGTGCGTGCTGCAGAGGAACCCGCAGACCGCGCTGACCTCCTGGCAGCGTGGCGAGGGCCGGCGTGGATACCACTGATAGGTGCCGTTGGCCTTCACGCACGCCACGACGTCCCCGTCGTGGTACACCGTGTTGGTACCGTCGAAGTCGTTGGCAGCGGTGCAGGCCGGCAGGGTCGACGTGCAGACGCCGGTGTAGCCGGTGTTGGGATCGAAGTGCGCCTGGCCGTCGCAGAGGCTGTTACCGCTCGCGCCGCAGCACACGCCCGAGGCACAGCTCGAACAGACGCACTGCCCCCCTTGGCAGGTGTGGTTGCCGTCCCCGCCGCACGCCTGGCCGTCCGAGCCGGGAACGTCGCAGGAGATGACGGTCACGGTCGCAAGGTTGCTGTCGGTGCTGCCACAGTCGTTCGTGACCCGCACCCAGTAGGTGGTCGTCGAGCTTGGCGAGACTACGACCGACCGGCCGGTCCCATTCGGAACAGGGTGCGACGTCCCGCCGCCTTCGTACCATTGGTAGGACGGCGAGGTTCCGATCGCGGTGACCGTGAGCGTCGCCGGCTCGCCCGGAGCGATGCTCACCGATTGCGGCTGCCCTGTCCCCAGGATGGCCGGTGGAGCACAGACGGTGACTGTCGCAGCGCTGGTGTCGGCGGTGTCGCCGCAGCCGTTCGAGATCCGCACCCAATACTTCGTCGTCGAGCTCGGCGAGACCTGGACCGACGGGCCGGTCGCGCCCGCGACAGGGTGCGACGTATCGCCGGCTTCGCCTTCATACCACTGGTAGAACAGCGGGGCCCCCGTGGCGGTGACCGCGAGCGTCGCCGACTGCCCCGCGGAGATGCTCACCGGTTGCGGCTGCCCCGTGATGCTCGGTGGAGCACAGACGGTGACCGTCGCAACGCTGCTGTCGACGGTGTCGCCGCAGCCGTTCGTGACCCGCACCCAATACTTCGTGGTCGAGCCAGGCGTCACTTCGAGCGCTGGGCCGGTACCGGCGGGCCGCGACGTATCGCCAGCCTCGCCTTCATACCACTGGTAGGACAGCAAGGTCCCCGTCGCGCCGACCGTGAGCACCGCCGGCTGGCCCGGTTTGATGCTCACCGGCTGCGGCTGCCGGGTGAGGCTCGGCCCGGTGCAGAAGACGGTCACCTCGGCGGTGCTACTGTCGACCGAGTTGCAGTCGTTCTTGACCCGCACCCAATAGCTCGTTTTCGTCCTCGGCGTCACTTGGACCGAGGGGCCGGTACCGCCTGAGACGGGGTGGGACGTATCGCCGGTCTGGCCTGCATACCACTGATAGGACAGCGAGGTCCCCGTCGCGCCGACCGTGAGCGTCGCCGGCTGGCCGGCCTCGATCGTCACCGGTTGCGGCGGCGTGGTGATCGCCGCCGGCTGGTTGACCGTGACCGTCGCGGTCGCGCTCGGGACCTGGCCCTGCGAGTTGCTGACCAGGACCCAGTAGTCGGTGGTGCTGGTCGGGCTGACCTGGAGGGACGGGCCGGTTGCACCCGGTATCTTTTGCGTCTGGTTGGGGCTCTTCCCGGTGAACCACTGATAGGAGAGCGGGCTCTGGGCCTGGCCGGCCTGGGCCGTCACGGTCAGCGTGGCGGTCTGCCCGGCGCAGAGGGTCACCGGCTGCGGCTGACTCACGATCGAAGGCCCCTGCGGCGTCGTGGACTGGCAGGTGCTCGCCTCGTTCTTGTAGATGCCCCCGCAATTCGGTTCGAAGTTGACGCCGACCTGGGAGTAACCCGTCGGGCAGGACGTGCCGCAGGTGACCAGGGTCGGGCCATGGACCTGCCTGCAGCTCGTCCGGTTGTTCAGGAACTCGTTCGGACAGTTGGTGGCATCCGGTTTCAGGGCCGACACATAGTAGCCCGCCGGGCAGGTGGTGCCGCACTGGGAGAAGTCACCGTTCGTCAATTGGCAATCCACCCGGTTGTTCTTGAACTCGTTCGGGCAGTTGAGGGGGTCCGCGTTCAGTGCATCCACGTGGTAGCCCGCCGGACAGGTGGTGCCACACGTGGAGAAGGACCCTCCCTTCACCTGGCGGCAGCTCACCCGGTTGTTCTTGAACTCGTTCGGGCATTCGGTGGGGTCCGCGTTCAACGCATCCACGTAGTAGCCCGCCGGACAGGAGATGCCGCAGGTGGAGAGAGACTCACCGCTGACCTGCCGGCAATCGACTTTGTTGTTCTTGAAGAGGCTGCCCGAGCAGTTGAGGGGGTCCGCGTTCAAGGCATCCACGTAGTAGCCCGTCGGGCAGGAGAGGCCGCACGTGGAGAGGAAGCCGCCGTTCACCTGCCGGCATTCGACTTTGTTGTTCTGGAACTCGTTCGGGCAGGTGAGGGGATCCGGCTTCAGGGACGCCACATAGTAGCCCGCCGGGCAGGAGGTGCCGCATTGGAAGAGGGTCCCGCCGCTCGCCTTCTGGCAATCCACCCGGTTGTTCTTGAAGTCGCCCGAGCAGTTGACGGGGTCCGGTTTCAGGGCCGCCACGGAGTAGCCCGCCGGACAGGTGGTGCCGCACGTGGAGAAGAAGTTACCACTGACCTGCTGGCAATCGACTTTGTTGTTCTTGAAGAGGCTACCCGAGCAGTTGACGGGGTCCGCGTTCAGTGCATCCACGTAGTAGCCCGCCGGGCAGGAGGTGCCGCACGTAGAGAGGGATCCGCCGCTGACCTGCCGGCATTCGACTTTGTTGTTCTGGAACTCGTTCGGGCAGGTGAAGGGATCTGGCTTCAGGGACGCCACATAGTAGCCCGTCAGACATGAGGTGCCGCATTGGAAGAGGGTCCCGCCGCTCACCTTCTGGCAATCCACCCGGCTGTTCTTGAATTCATTCGGGCAGTTGAAAGAATCCGGCCTCAGGGCTGCCACGGAGTAGCCCGCCGGACAGGAGGTGCCGCACATGGAAAAGGAGCTCCCGCTCACCTGCCGGCAGTCCACGCGGTTGTTCTTGAATTCATTCGGGCAGTCGAAGGAGTCCTGTTTCAGCGCATCCACGTAGTAGCCGGTCGGGCAGGTGATGCCGCAGGTGGAGAAGAATCCACCGCTCACCTTCTGGCAATCCACGCGGTTGTTCTTGAACTCGTTCGGGCAATTGAACGAGTCCTGCTTCAGTGCATCCACATAGTAGTCGGCCGGGCAGGAGAGGCCGCAGGCGGAAAGGAAACTGCCGCTCACCTGCCGGCAATCCACCTGTTCCGAGCTGTATCCGACCCGACAATCGAAGCTGTTCGCGCGCAATGCCGAGGCGTAGTAGCCTGCGGGACACTGGTTTCCGCAACTGCTGAGCTGGGAACCGGTGACCCTGCCGCAGGCTGTCTCGACATTGCTGGGACTACACTTGGAACTCTGGTTCGTGGACTGCGGGAAGCAGCCCGAGGGACACCCGATACCGCATTGGGTCCCACAGGATGGGGCGGCCGACGCTGGCACGGTCAAGGCCACCAGCAGCAACCCGAGCCAGAAGACCACTTTTATAGATACAGGTATTCCAATACGCATTCAATTCTCCTTTCCAACGGGAATGGCGTAGGCGTCTGATCTGGAGATGCGCTTTTCCGGAGGAAAGGCCGTCACCTGCCGAGGCGGCCAGAGCTGTCCATCCCCCGTCCCCTGAAAAGGATGCCTGGCGTCCCCTCGGCAGGTCGATTCCGCCGCCGCGCCGCCCTGGCAGGGACAATTTCGGCGGGCACCCGGCGGGCACCCTCCTTGCTGTTCCACCTCTGATTCGCGAGGAGGGGGATATGAGGCGCTCCATTCTGTCTGGGATCGTGGCAACACTCAGCTTCGTTCTGCCTCTGACGGCGCAGGAGCCGCGAGCTGAGGTGCCGGTCATCGGCGAGACGATCGACGTGCGAGTGGTCAACGTCGAGGCCGTGGTCACCTCGGCGTCGGGCGAGAGGGTCCGCGGCTTGACGGCCAAGGATTTCCGACTGCTGGTGGATGGCCGGGAGGTGCCCATCGAGTATTTCGCGGAAGTGGCCGAGGGGACGTCGGTGACGGCCGGAGGACCGACGGCTCCGACGGCTCCGGTCACCGCGGGCGAAGAGGTAGGACGGAATTATCTGGTCTACGTGGACGATTCGTTCTCTCTCCCTCAACCGGCGCAATGACGTGCTGGAGAAGCTCGAGCGCGATCTCCCCCTGCTCCGGTCCGGGGACCAGATGGCGATCCTCGCTTTCGACGGCTCTCACGTCGCCGTGCTCTGTGGCTGGACCCACGATGCCGTGGCGCTCCGCTCAGCCATCGAGCAGGCCCGGCAGCGTCCCGCCCAGGGGGGAACGATGCTGAGCCACCAGCGAGCCCTGCACGCCGACGTGAATCTCATCGAGGTCAGCGCCGACAGCATCGACAGCGGCGATTCCGATCGAGTGGGTGGCATCAAGGTCCACGAGGACGAGGAAGCCCTCCGCTATCTCAACCTGAGGATCAGCCCCGAGGCCCGCACTCAGCTCGGCAAGACGGCCTTCGCGGCTGCCGCAGCCTTGCGGGGTTTCGAAACGCCGGCCGGCCGCAAAGTCATGCTGCTCCTTTCCGGCGCCTGGTCGCTGTCCGTGGCGCCGCGGCTCTACGGTCCCTTCGTGGAAGCCGCCAACCGGCTCGGCTACACGGTCTATCCCGTGGACGTCTCACAGTCGGACGTCGAAGAGGTGGATGCGCTGGACATGCTGGCGCGGGCCACGGGAGGCCGTATCGTGATTTCGGCGACCGGCGAGGCCTTCCGCCAGGTGGTCGCGGATTCGGGAACCTACTACTGGCTCGGCTTCACCCCCACGTGGAAAGCCAACGACCAGGGACACCGAGTGACGGTCGAAGCTCGCCGGTCCGGGCTCGCGGTGCGATCGCGCTCCGGATTCTCGGATCTCTCACGCCGCACCGAGACGGCCATGAAAGCCGAGAGCGTGCTCCTCTTCGGTGGCATGAAAGAAGACCAACGCCTCCGCGTCGAGATCGGGGAGCCCAAGCGGCATGGGAAGATCTTCGAAGTGCCCGTGACCCTCGGCGTCCCGGTCGAGGCCCTGGCCCTGACGCCGCAAGAAAAAGGATATATGGCGGAAGCTCCCGCCGCAGTCCTCGCCGAAGGAGACGATGGCCGCCGCGCCGATCTGCCAGGCCTGCGTCTCAAAGTCCTGATCCAAGACCTGCCGCAACCCGGCACCTACGCGCGCTTCCAGACCGTCGTCCAATTGCGGGATCTGAATCAACGCCTGGTCTTCACCGTCCGGGACCCCGTGAGCGGGCATGCGCTTTGGGAAGAGGCGCGGATCGCGGGCCGATGATGGCGCACCGTCGACGAGCTGCGCTCCGGTGGATTGCGATCTGCGGCAGGCGGAAGGAGCCCCTCCAAGCGCGATAGGACCTCCCGCTCGCCAGCTTCGACCTCCGCCGCCGCCGAATGGCCGGCCTCCTTCCCGGATGGGCTCTCTCCAAGGTCGGTTGGAGCGACTCTTCCGGAGATGGAGCCCAAGCGGCCATGGATGGAATCCAAATTTCGCTAGATGGAGCCCAAACCGCGCTGGATGGAACCCAAATTTTGGTGGATGGAACCCAAACTTCAAAAGATGGATTCCAAACGGCTGCGGATGGAGTCCAAATTTCGATGGATGGAATCCTAATCGCAAAAAGAGGGCTCCATCGGGCAGAATATCAGCGCCGAACGACGGAAGGTGGACGCCGGATGTGGGAAAAGTGGCGGCGTCAGGGGTTTTTGATAGGAAAGGACATGACGTCAAGCCCGGCTGGTGGTCCCTAGGCTAGGCTAGCTCTGACCAGCCCTCGAGCCTCTGTAGCTCTGCCTCAAATTCGGCCTTCGCGCACACGCCTCTAGGAACACTCCTCCTAGAGATCAAGCTAAGTTACGAACAGGAAGATGATAATATCTAGCCTAAGAATTCGGCTCTCTCTTCGAGGAAGCTTGTTTCTGCTGTCCAAACATTTTTTCTGTAGTTATTTCTCACAGTAACTCATCGACCAGGCCAAAGATGTGTTTCCCTGGTGTGTGCTATAATAATTTCCCAAAGTTGGGGAACAAGGGACAGGTACACATGCAGAGGCAATTACAGGGGCTCAGCGAATTTTTTTATTCACAGAGGAAGTAAGTCTGTCATAGAAAGAGGCGCGATGTCTTACTTAAAACGCTTAAAAGAGAGACTGTCTGATTCAAAAGATGCGGCCGACGCTATTGCTGATCTGACAGCGTACGCAGCTCTCCTTGTCACAGGGACGTCGCTATCAGGCGGCACTCTAACGATCCCAATTCTCATCGCCACTAGCGCCAAAACTGTGTCAGCCCTAACCAAACTGACAAATGTCTTGATTTCCCCAGAGGTGAGTAATTCACAACTTCCGCCTCCGGAGAGAATGGATGAGTTATTTTATGTGCTTGCTCAAAAGACATACCTGCAGAGCCTTGAGAAAGTACTAAAAGCTTTACCGCATGATCTTTCTTTTGAGACAGAAAAACATCGGGAACTCACCAAAGAACTAGCCGCTATTGTTGTGCCGCCCGGTGAAGCAGAGGCGCGATTCCAGTTCGGATGGATACCCGAAAACGGCCCTCTAAGCCTATACCATTCCTACACAGCCTATCTTATAAAGATGTTTATTGCATTTGGTATAGAAAAGAGCCGTGCGGCTAAACTCCTCACCGGAGCCGAAGTTAAGGCTCGCCAAGCACTCCGACGCGAGCTAATCAGCAAAAAGAAGGGCCGAGAATGGATGGCCGACTACCAACTTTTGCAGAATACAGATAATATACTTAGTATTATCCAAACATTTTCCGTGAATTCGGAAGACAGCGTTAATGCAGCCTGGAAGGTCTATCTTGAAGAACTTGCTGCCAAGCCACTTCAACCGATCTGGAATGAGGAGGAGAACAAGACATCAATAGCACAGTTGTTTGTCGAGCCAGATTATAGGTACTATCAACAATCATTTTCCATCAAAGAAGTTCCTCGACCAGTAGAAGACATAGACTTAGAAGTTCTGGTGTCGGGGTTACTCTCGCCGAGAAGGCCCTCAAATGAATTGGTATTCATAATGGGCGGGCCCGGCAGCGGAAAAACTAGCCTCACCGAAGTCTTCTGTGCAAGGCTCGCTCGGACCCAAGGAGTCCGACTTGTTCTCATTCCGGCAAAGAGACTAGATCCTACTCGGGCTCTTCTTCCGGAGGTACAGCGAGATCTCAGAAGCTTTGGCCATAATGCCGTAGCTGATTCGCTTGGTACAGCGGCGGATACAATTATAGTGATCGACGGCTTCGATGAACTGGCACAAGCCACTAGGAGCACGCTTGAGGGATTTTTTCGCAGTGCCTATGAACTCGTTCGAGAGAGAGTAGCCAGTCGCCTTAGAGTCCTTCTCACGGGGCGACCGACTCTCTTCACGAAAGATGACGTCGCCATACCTTCTGGCTCCCACGTTATTACCGTCCTGCCATTCGACAGTACGCGAGTTGAACTCTGGTCAATGAATTGGCAGAGAGCAACAGGAGGCACTTTTGATGGCACTAAGTACCTAGATCAGAAAAATGCTGATATTCGAGAGATTGCTACTCAACCGATGCTCTTATATCTCCTAGCCAGGATGCATGAAGATGGTGAGCCAGTACCCGCAAACCTGAATCAAGAAGTAGGGGGGATTAGATTCCAGGTCTACAGGAGAATACTGGACTGGGTTTGCGAGCGCCAATCGGGCAAGGGCGTATCCCAGGACGATAGCTCACGAATTAGAAGGTTTCTCCAGGTGGCCGGACTCACAACGCACCAAAGTGGCCAAAGAGTTCTACATTGGGACTATCTACAGCAGGCGCTCTTAGATTGCGGGCTAGCTACAGAGCCTCAAGAGCAGCAAACCAAATCATATAGTACCATACTATCTTTTGCCTTTACGAGCAAAGACCACAAATCCTGGGAATTCACACATAAATCATTCGGCGAGGCTCTAGCAGCAGAGTCAGTTGATCGATTATTAGAGGATCTTTCCGAAGAAGGAAAGCATGGGGAAGAATGGCGCGTAGCGATTCCTGAGGCGACAAGAGCATGGTTAGGGGTTTGTGGTCCGCAGTTTTTAACGAAAGAGATATTGGACTTCTGCGAAGGCTGGTTTGCGCAGAAAACAGAGGATTTCCAATCACGCACGATTCAGAGGCTACTTGGGTTGTTTGCCTCGATTCTCGGTGGTCCAGCGGCAAGCAGTGCAACAGATGTCGCAACTCGGTGGGGACGCCCCTTAATTTCTGTAATGGCGAATGCCGCGAGGAGTCTATTCTCGGTGACCAATTTGGTAATCGGCACTTGGCTTAGATCCTCTTCGCGATCGGAAGATCCTCTTCAAGACTTCGAAAGCCTAATACAACCACTCAGAATAAGCGAAGAGATTTTTCGCCAAGGTGCTCTCCTTTGTCACCTCGCAAGCCCTATTAGAAGAGGAGATTATCCAAACCTTTTCTTGTATAGCCGCCGAGCTGTTAGTTTTGTTAGCGGTGGCGAAAGGCGTGCGCCCTATACGGCGAATTACGTTGCAGATTTGTTTTACATAAAGCAGAAGTATGGAACGCGAAGAGCGATACGGCATCATCAGTTGGTATTGGGGGACGGAGTTATTATGCCTCGATCTATAAGGGAGGCGTCTGTGATTAGATCGCAGTACGTTTTGGTTGAAGAGGATCGGCAAATTCAGGCTCCTTTTGAAAGGGCTGCTTTGGATCTTGAAGCCACAATACAAGCAGGCTTCGAAGACTCTCCTCTTAATGAGCTCAGGGAGGTATTAGGTAGTTTCCCTGAGAGAAAGATTCCTGATGAAATCCGGGAGAAAGTAGATAAATGGGTAGCTGCAAGACTTGAAGGATTAATTGTGGAGAAACGTCTCCCCGTCGGCTTCCGCGGTGTACAATGGGAATCGTTAACTGATAATATCGTAGATAGCGTAATATTTGAAGGCGAGAGACTCGTCGGCTCTTAAGATGCTCGCCACTAGGGAATAGGGTAGAGTCGGCGACGGGCGCGGCGGCTGTAGGTCGAGGGAGTTGCTGGAATTAGGTTCAGACAGGAAGTTCCCGGGTAAGAGGTTCCAGGCTCCTAGTAAAGCGGTTAGCCGGTCACGAAGGGTAGGCCAGGGGGAAAGCTCCCGATCGGGAAGCGCGCTTCCCGATCTCCCTGCTTCAGCTTTTCGGCTGCCTCGCGATTCTCATCGCCGCAGCCGTCAGCGGCTTCATCGTCCCTGACTTCATAATCCATATGATCCGCGACGGTGCCACCAACTCGCAGTACCACCCCATCGTCGACGCTATTTTTCAGTTTAATCAGACGTTCGGAAGGGCGCTTCAAGGTGGCGGAGGATTGACCCTGCTCACACGCGATTTGTCAGATTATGATGATCGAGCAGCCTGACGTCTGGAGGATGCATGCGGCACAACCCTGGAAGGGAGGCAAGCTTGACTTGCACACCCCTCCAGGTCTGATTCCTGCTCTCAGCTTGAACGTGAACGTTCTACTGAGCGTCCCGAGTCGGGCAGGCAAACGGGATCCAACTGCAGTTGAGAGTACAGACGTACAAACATGAGTTCTCACCGCAGGTGAAACCACAATCCGACTCCCACGATCCGGCGGCCTCTGCTTGACCTGCTACCTTCCGAAGATCATTGCTTTCGAGTCGATGCAAGGTCTCGCGGTTGAGGGTCATCTTCTTAGCGGTCTTCCGCTTGTGCATAGCTCCCCCCTTCAGAAATTTGGCGACTTGAGGTCGTCAGATTGGTGAATAGGCATATAGCAGGAAAGCTTCGGGTTGTCAACGGCGATAGTGACTGATCTACGTCCCGAGCTCGAGCCACGCTGCCGGGCCCTTCTCCGATCCCGGCGCCAGGAGAGGAACGATCCCTTCATCCTTCCCCGGCTCCGGTGTGGGGAGCGAGCGTCCGAAGCGGAGGCGGACGGTTCCCGGCAGGCGTTCGGCGAGGGCCCAGGCAACCCGTCCGAAGGTCAGGCGGGCGTTGATCTCTCCTAAGGGATGGAGCATCTCTTCGCCTCCTGGCTTGCGATATCTCCAGGCGTCGATGCCGAATGGACCTGCGTAGTCCGCGCGGCGCAACGCCAGGGCGACGGACTCCACGGTTTCCAGGAGACGCTCCCGCTCAGATCCGGAGAGAGAGGGCTGAAGGTCGATCCCCGCGAACTGGCCTTTGCGATCCACGTGCTGGCCGTGGATGCCTACGATCCGCAGCTCGGTCGGCGTGAGGAGGGCTGAGACGCCGAAGTCGGCGGTGCGGTTCATCCAGGGCTCGAAGAGGAGGGGACCGTGGCGGTCGAAGAGGCGCGCGATGGTTCGCCGGGCTCTGGGGTCGGAGATCTCCGGTCCCATCCTTTCGATGTAGCGGTCGCGGCCGGAGGCGGAGAGGGGGGACTTCACCACCCAGCTCCGGGGCGCCTCGAAGGCGGTGAGCACACGGTCGAGGTCGGGGAGGGACTCCACCATCCGTGCGCCGGGCAGGGCGCAGCCGAGCTCCCGGGCCACCTGGAGGCAGAAGGCGCGGTGGTGGACGGTGGCGGCCACGGCCGACGAATCACCCCAGGCCCCCCAGGCCAGAACCTCGTCCACCGGGGGCAGGTCGCGGAGGGGGCCGGATTCCAGGATGGGCCGGGGAAGACCCGGGGCTACGAGGACGCGCTCAGGGTCGACCGGCGCAGGGGTCCACAGGCGATCTCCCTCGCGGGCGAAGGCACGGAGGAGGGTGGCGAGGCCGGAGACGGTGTCCAGGACGGCGCGGGGCGGTGAGGTCCGCCGGCGGGCGAGGTCGTCTTCCCACAGGAGATTGCCGAGGATGCGCCGGATAGACATAACACTATTTTCACTCGACTACCGCGGAGCTGTCACGCTCTTGAACGCTGAAGACACTTAACGGCCAGGAACGTCTATTTTCTTGTTGTTTTTCGGAGGGAGGGCGGTCTCCGAGCGGGCAAGGGGTACTGCCGGAGGCCAAGAAGAGAGGGAACACCCCGCCCGCCAGGTGGCTCCGTCAAACGGGCCACCTGGCGGTTTGTGTGTCGCCGGTCAGAAGCGGATCGCCAGACCCGCGGTGTATTGCCCGCCGGAAAGGTCGAGGTGGCGGTTGCCCTCGAAGTCGCCCCCGAGATTGGCTCGAGCCACCGTGTAGCGCCCATCCACCAGGAAAGCGAAACGTGGGCTCACCGGCACTTCCAGCCCCGCGACGACGAAGTAGCCGAAGGTGAGGAAATAGGAGTCGTTGCTGTCGACGTATTCGGTCGTGGTCGTGCAGTTGTCTTCCTCATCGCAGTCTTCCGTGGTGAACGAGCTGCGGTAGCCCCGCAACTGCCCGACGTAGAGGCCGGCGCCGGCTCCCAGGTATGGGATCACCGGGTCTTCGCTACCGGCCGGGTAGAACACGTAGCCGGCGGTCAGGAAGACGGTGTCGAGATCCAGATGGTGCTCGAGAGGGTTGCCGTCTTCGTCGCGCACGTTGCGGGCGGGTTCGTTGATCGAATTCAGGTAGAAGCTGCCCGAGAGCATGAGGGCGTTGTGGCGATCGAAATGAGTGATGAAATCGCCACCGAAGATGAAACCCTCGAGCCGGCTGCGGTCGGCTTCGAAGTTGTGGAAGTTGTCGTCCCAGAAATCGCTTTGGGCATTGGGCATCGACTGGCCGAGCCACACGTGGGACTCGTTGAAACGGTCGGCGCCCTGGTAGGACATGAGTGGCTCCGGGTCTTTTGAATCCTGCGCTGAGGCCGCCGCGGCAACGCCGAGGATCGCCAGGACCAGCAGCAGGCATCGTATTGATCGTTTCATCTTGATCTCCTTTTCGGTCGGCCGGGGCCAACCCTGAAGCTCAGATTAACGGGGTGCCCACCGGGTCCGGCAGAGCATGAACATGCTCCCCTTCGGAGTAGACTCGAGCGTATGCCGCGTCGCGAGGGCTCGAGAGTGCGGATCTGGTTTTCAGCTCTGCTGGCCGGCGGGCTCGCTCTGAGCGCCGCGGCGCGGGCGGAGCGTCTGCCGATCCGGGTCTATACCGTCGACGACGGTCTGGCGGGCGACAAGATCAACACGATCCTGCAAGACTCCCGAGGCTTCCTGTGGATCGGCACCGACTCCGGGCTCAGCCGCTTCGACGGCACCCGGTTCGTCAGCTACGACCCACGCCAAGGCCTGCCGAGCCCGCACGTCACCGCGCTGCTGGAGATTGCGGGTGGCGGCCTGCTGGTGGCCACGACCGGCGGGCTGGCGCGCCTGGATCTCCATCCCACTTCGACGGGCAGGATCTTCAAGCCGGCGCCGGACTCGCCCGCTGCCGCCCGGCGCCCGGGCCGGATCTCGGCGCTGCTCGTTGATGCCGATGGCAGCTCCGTCTGGCTGGCAGACGCCACGGCGAGCGGCGGCCTCTTCCGTCTCCATCCGGCCGGCGACCGCATGGGGCTCGAAGAGGTGAGGCGCCAGAGTCAACCGGGGCAATCGGGGCAACCGGTGGTGGGGGCCACGGCGCTGGCTCCCGACGGCGCGGGCGGGCTCTGGGTGGGGACTCCGGCCGGTCTCCTGCACCGTCTCGCCGATGGCCGTTGGAGCGAGCATCCGCTCCTCCCGCCTCCCCAGCGTGCTGCCGTCGTGGCGCTGCTTCTCGACTCCCAGCACCGCTTGTGGGTCGCCACGGCCGAAGCGCTGCTCGTGCTCGAGACTGACTCCACGACGTCCGGAGAGCTGCGCCGCTTTGATTCCACCTCGGGGTTTGCCGGCATGCGGCGGTCGGGCCGGATGGTGCAAACCCGCGACGGCAGGATCTGGATGACGACCAACGGCGGTCTCAGCGTGTACGACGGAGAGAAGCTCCGCACCTACACCCGCCGCAACGGGCTGCTGCCGGACAAGCTCGCCGGTCTGGCCGAGGACCGCGACGGCAACCTGTGGGTGGGCACCCGCTCCCACGGCCTGATGCGCCTCGCGCCCGACGGATTCCTTACCTACGGCGCCGCGGAGGAGACCGCGGGAACGAGCGTCGGCGAGATCTTCGAAGACAGCCGGTTGAACCTCTACGTCTGGGGTGGTGACCGGCTGCATTCAAAACTTTTCTATTTCGACGGCGAGCAGTTGCAGGACGTGACGCCGGAAGGGATCGAGCGCGCCGGCGCCACGGGGAGGGGCCGTCATCAGATCGTGATGCCGGACGCGAGCGGCGAGATCTGGCTGGGCACCGCGGCAGGACTCTGGCGCTTGCCCAAAGTCGCCGAGCCCGCCGCCTTGAAGCGGGTCCACTCGACGTTTTGGCAAGCTCCTGCCGGGATGGGGGAGATCTCCCGCCTGTTCGCGGACTCGCACGGCCGGCTCTGGGTGTCCTCGCTCGGCAACCGGCAGGACCTCGGAGCCGGCGCCAGGCTGAAAACCTTTTTCTCCCGTTGGGACCGCAGCACGGCACGCTTCAGCCCGGTGGCCGTGGTCGAGCGCCTGGGCCGCGGCGCGCCCACGGCGTTCGCCGAGGACTCCTACGGCAATCTCTGGATCGGCTTTTTCACCGGCGGATTGGTACGATTTCGCAGTGATCGTGGCGATACGGCGGATCTCTTCGATCTCCTACCAGCTGGCGGCGGCGGTGTGCCGTCGGGACCGATCAACGACCTCTTCGTCGACAGCCGCCAGCGCCTCTGGATCGCCTCCTCCAACGGCGGAGTGATCCGGATGGAGGACCTCGACGCTCCCCGGCCGCGTTCGATCGCCTATACCGGCTTTCAGGGCTTGTCGAGCGACCGCATCCTGTGCGTGACGGAAGACCGCCGGGGCTTCATCTATCTCGGCCACGGCCGGGGTATCGACCAGCTCGATCCCCAGACCGGCCGCATCCGCACCCTGACCGCGGCAGACGGACTGCCTTCGAGAGTCGTCAACGTGGCGTTTCGCGCCCATGACGGCAGCCTCTGGTTCGGAACCCCCTCGGGGCCGTCGCGCTACCTGCCGGAAGTCCCCCGCGTCGAGGCGCCGCCGCCCATCTTCCTGAGCGCCGTGCGGATCGGCGGAGTGCCCACGCCGCTGCCGCCGCTCGGCCTGCACGACTTCGCGGGTCTTACGCTGCCGGCCGAACGCAATCAGGTGGAAGCTCGCTTCATCGGCATCAGCTTCGCGTACGGCGCCGGCCTGCGGTACCAATATAAACAGGCAGGCTCGGCGGCCGGCTGGAGTGAGCCGCGGACGGAGCGCTCCGTGTTGCTGGGCAATCTCGCGCCGGGCAACTATCGCTTTTTGTTCCGCGCGGTGACGCCCGGCAACGTGGTGAGCCCCTCCCCCGCCACGCTCTCGTTCACCCTGTTGCCGCCTTTCTGGCAGCGCTGGTGGTTCGTGCTCCTCGTCGCTTCAGTCGCCGCGGTGATCGGCTGGTCTCTTCACCGCGTCCAGGTGGCGCGCCTGCTGGAGCTCGAGCGCGTACGCACCCGCATCGCCGCCGATCTGCACGACGACCTGAGCTCGAGTCTGTCGCGGATTTCGATCCTTTCCGAGCTGGGCCGGCACCGGATGGCGGATCCTGAAGCGCAGGAGGCTACGATTCTCGGTCAGATCGGCGAGACCGCGCGTGAGCTCATCGAGGCCACGGGTGACATCGTCTGGGCCATCGACACGCGCCGTGGTGATCTGGAAAGTCTGCTGGCCCGCATCCGGCGTTTCGCGGGGGACCTGCTGGAGGCGCGGGGTGTCAGCGTTGTTTTCGCCGCTCCCCCGCGGGCTGCCGAGATCGTGCTGCACCCCGAGATGAAAAGGGAGCTGTATTTGGTGCTCAAGGAAGCGCTCCACAACGTGGCCAAACACGCCCAGGCCCGAGAGGTATGGATCGAGGTCGTGGCGACGGGCCGCGAGCTCGTGGCCGAAGTGCGAGACGACGGCGTCGGGTTTGCGGAGGGCAACGGCCACTCCGGCAACGGCCTGCGCAACCTCCGGGAGCGCGCGGCGAGGATCAGCGGCCGGCTTGCGGTCGATTCGGCGCCCGGCCAGGGCACCCGCGTACGATTGAGCCTGCGCCTGTGAGGCGGTAGGATGAAAAGATTATGATCGAGCAAGACCGCATCCGCGTGGTGATCGTGGAAGACGACCGGATTGCCCGCGAAGGCCTCCGGATGCTGGTGGACGGCACGCCCGGCTACCGTTGCAACGCCGTCTTCGGCTCGGTCGAACAGGCGCTGGCCGCCCGGGGAGGCGAGCCGCCCGACGTGGTGCTGCTCGACATCAAGCTGCCGGGAATACCGGGCTCGCAGGGCGTCGGCTCATTGCGCGAGCGGTGGCCCAAGGCGGCGGTCCTCATGCTCACCGCCTTCACCGACGAAGACAAGGTTTTCGAGTCGCTGTGCAACGGCGCCGTCGGCTATCTCCTCAAATCCACCCCGCCTGCGCGGTTGCTCGAAGCGGTGCGCGAAGCGCACCACGGGGGCGCACCCATGTCGCCCGAGATCGCGCGCAAAGTGGTGGAGCTCTTCCGGCGCAACACACCGCCGGTCGCCCTGGACGACGCGCTCGCGCCGCAGGAAGTCCATCTGCTCCGTCTGCTGGCCGAGGGCTGCAGCTATCAGGTCGCGGGCCATCAGCTCGGGATCACCATCAACACGGTGCGCAACTACATCCGCAACGTCTACGAGAAGCTCCAGGTCCACACCAAGTCCGCCGCCGTGAGCAAGGCCATGCGGGCCGGCCTGCTGTGAGCGGCAGGAACAGGATCTGAGAAGTACCGTCAGCTTTCACTCGCCTCCAACCTCTGGATGAACTCCGGATCGAGCCCCGCCGCTTCCCGTCCCTCGCGATGAAAGGTCCGGCCCCGGGCCTTGACCGGGCGCAGGGGCCAGGTGAGGTTGGCCTGGAAGGCGTCCCAGGCGGATTGATCCTCTCCCTTGAAGACCTGGAGCCAGGTCCAACCGAAGCGGACGTGCTCGATTTCGTCGAGGTGGACGCGATCGATCACCGCCGCCGTCTTCGAGTCCCCTGCCCGGCGCGCGGCCTCGGCGTATTCCTCGGTGTGATCGAGGTTGGCGTTCTCGAAGGTGAGGGACATGGCACAGAGGAAGCGCAAGGGGGTGGTGATGGTCCCGACCTTGCCCCAGAAGTAGCCGTTCACCGCATAGTCGCCGAAGCGGGCGCCCGCGTCCTCCACCCGTGCGATGTACATGCGGGTATGGCGCTGCTCGTCCAGGAGGATGCGCACGAGACCGCGGCGGAATTCCGGCGGAGCCTCAGGAAAGGCGAGCAGGGCCCAGGCGAACAGCTCGGCAGCCTGAAGCTCATGGTTGGCCAGAGCATGCAGGATACGCCGACGCTGCGCCGGATCGTGCATGCCTTCGAGGGATGGCACCGCGATCCGCGTCCGGAACCGCAGGTTGGATGGCCGGCCCGGCTCCTCGGCCCGGAAGGGAGGGCCGGGATCGGCGTCCGTCAGCTCGCCGGCAGGAGGCGCGAGCTTGACGTCGAGATTCTCGGCAAGGAGGACGGTGCGGGCGAAGTCGCGGATCTCCATCGTCAGGTGAACGTTACCGCACTTATCCTGACTGCACCACGCGAAACGGATGGGCCGCGACGGTGAACCTCTGGCGGCCCCAACCGTCCATGCTCTACCTCTCTCCCGTGTTCGTCCCCCTGAAGTTAGTTAGAGCAGAAAACTTCTGGGAAAGATCTTCTCAGCCTCTGAAAGGCCTTTTAGCCTCAGAAATACTCAATTCGACCTGAGAAAAGACCTTTTGGATCTGGAAAAGGTCTTTCAATCCAGTAATGCTCCGTTGTCTCGGGCAAAGACCTTTTGGGCAAGCAAAAGATCTTTCTCTCTCGGGGAAAGACTTTTCAAGATCAGAAAAGGTCTTTTCCCCGAGGCAGAGACTCAATCCTCGGGGAAAAGACCTTTCGCCTGGGCGTGGAAGTCATTCCGCAGAGAATAGACCTATTGCCACAGGGGAAATGCCTTTTCCGGGTTCTCGACCGCAAATCCGGTCCCGAAAGGTCTTTTGGGCCGAGAGAAAGGTCTTTTGACCGCGGCACTCCAAGGGTGCCGTTTCTCAGCTTTCCAGGAGGAGGGCGATCCTCCGAAGGCGGGTATGGCATCGAACCGGGGCAACAGCCTAGCCCCAGGGTGCTCCTCGGGCGCTTATACGCCACAGCGCATTGCTTTGACGAGGATTCTGAAGAGGTGTAAGCTCGCTCTAGCCTCAAGAATTCGAGGAGATTAGCTCGATGTCCGCCGCCAAGTCACGATGCTTTTGGACGAAGGGAAGTGACGATATGGCAGTCGAAAGGGTTTGGTGCTTAGGCGGCGAAGGTGGCGAATAGGTTAGGCGCGATAAGGAGCTGTCTGCCAGTGGATAATCAAGCCGGTCCATCGGACGAGCTTCGGCTGTCAAGGGAGGAGCGTATAGCCGCCATCGCTGTTCCTTTGACGGCTGCTATCGCTCTTCTTGTAGTAGCCGCAGTGCGCATGCCGCGCTCCGACCTGGGAGATTGGGCTAGCGCTCTTGGCGATATCGGCACATTTATTGTCTCTCTGCTTGGCGCAGCCGCAGCAGTCTGGTGGTGGAAGCATCGTGGCTCTGCCTCCCCCCGCTTGAAGGTGACTCAGTCTGTCAACATACTACCTTCCACAGGAAGCTACATTCCGCTGTACATTACTGCACACTTGGAAAATGTCGGTGAAGTGCCTGTCGTTCTCACGAAGTGGTGCTTGTGGGCTACCGACATGCTCCCTCTTCCGCCTACTATCGATGGCCTTCTGAATGCCGATCCGGATCGGTCATGCCGAGACTATCGGTTGCCGTGGAAGGCAGCTGCAGGCGCAGAATTTGAGATGCCTGAACAGGAAGCACCACGTGTGCGGCCTGGTGAAACCCAGAGGATATAGGCGGTACTTTGCGAGTGCCGGCTGACGCGCGGTTGGTCCAGGGAGATCTACTCCTTTTTCCCACATGACAGCCTTGCCAAGGGTGGTGGCCGTGGCTGGACAAGCATCACTATTATAGAACTAGAGAAGGAGGTTTAAGCATGGAGCGAGAACGTGAAGGAGACAGAGATCGTCGTCCATTCGATCAACCCGATCGCTATCCAGATGCAGATCTTCCCTACGACCTCCCGGGCTGATCCGGATGTCAAAAAAAGAGACCTTCCTACGATCCTCCGCATCGCGATGAGCCGCCAGAGCGCGGTCGGAGATGAATGGGTGATCATCGCCTAACCCGTGGGCCTCAACCGGAGCGCCGCCTCCTGGCCGCTGAGCAGCATCTCAGTCGGTGCCGGCCAGTGAGATACCACGGAGAATCAGGGCACATTGGAGCTTAAGGCAGGGCGAGCATCCGACGGCTCAACCGCGAGTGGGCCGCAGTGCTTCTCCGGAAAGAGAAAACACAATTCACACTAACGGCCACAACTTCGGGAGGGTCCCATGGAACTGAAGACTCCGCAGGCGCAAGACGTCAGGAAACAGCTCGTCTACACTCCGGGTGCGTTGTCCTCCTTCCGGGACCTGGTCCAGTTCCTCGAGGCCAGCGAGTACATGCTGGCCCAGCTCATGATGCAGAACAAGATCTGGGTCGGAAATCCACCTAAGAATCCCGGCGGCTCTGGTGAGATCGAGTTCGGTCTGATCCCTTACTGGGTCCACAACCCGCCATCGTCATCGCTGATTACCTCGACAGCCATGAGGTCACCAAGTTCCTTTGGAACCTGCTCGAGACTCTGCTGCCGGCGCAGATCGACTCCACGAAATATGCCGCCCTGATCGCGGCCGTTAAGGGGCAGGGGCTGGTGACCGCGGACGGCTCGATCTATGGCACGGCTACTTACGAGCAACTCGATCCGGGCTGGATCTGGGGAGCGATCAACTATCTCATTGTCAAGTACGCCGGTGGCCTGGCGCCTTTCAGCACGACCAGCGTCAGCCCCATTACGCTCACCGGCAGCTCTCCCGATCAGGTGGTCCTCGCCTTGGTCGGCGATTGGGGCACGGGAGTGTACCCTGGGGGCGTGGCCACGGACGTCCTCCAGCAGATCACTGATCTGAGCCCGGACTACATCATCCACCTGGGAGACGTCTACTATTCCGGCACGGCCGGCGATTTCCTTCCGCTGCACGAGGAGAAGAACAACTTCGTGAATCTCTGGCCGGTGTCGACGCCGTCCTTCACGCTCAACTCGAACCATGAGATGTACGCCGGCGCCAAGGGTTACTTCGGGGTCGCGCTCGCCAACAGCCGCTTCTCCAAGCAGAAGAAAACCAGCTATTTCGCCCTGCAATACGGCGGCTGGACGCTGCTGGGCCTGGACAGCGCATACTTTTCGACCTCACCGTTGTACATGCTCGGCTCCATCGGCGGCGCTATGGGAACCCAGGCGAAGTGGATCCAGAAGCTGGGGCTCTCTGCCCAGAACGTGATCGTGCTCAGCCATCACACCGGATTGACCTTCGACGGGTCCTCGGAGCTGAGCCTGTGGGGAGAGGTCAATGCCGCTCTCGGGGGCGATCCAGCGGCGTGGTACTGGGGGCATATCCACAACGGGATCGTCTACAAAACTCCAACGGTGACTGGCCGGAAGACCCTGGCCCGCTGCCTCGGGCATGGCGCCCTCCCCTTCGGCCAGGCTTGGGGTCTCGTCAACGCCCCCTACGTCTCGTACTACGCCAACACCTTGAATCCCAACGGTGGCGGCGTGCGGGTCTACAACGGCTTCGCCCTCTTGACCATCACCAAGCAGGGAACGGTGACGGAGGCGTTCTATCAGCAGGACACCGCGCAGCCCGTCTACACGAACAGCTACAGCCTGCCCTCAAATCGCTCGGCCAAGCCGAGGAGGAGCCCCAGGGCCAGGACACGGAGGGGCTAGCCGGGATGGGGGGAGATGGACGTCTGGGGAACGTTGTTGCAGAGAGGCAGCAAATCTGGGGTAGAATCGGCGAAATTTCAGAGGAGGCCGTCATGCCCATTGGAAGCTTGTTGCTGCCCGGCGTTGCATCGGCTGTCGCGGTGTTCATCGTGAGTGCCCTCGTCCACATGGTTCTGAGGTATCACCGGGCCGACTTCAAGCGGCTCCCGGACGAGGATTCGGTCGCCGCGGCCGTGCGCAAGGCCGCCCCGTCTCCCGGCGTCTACTTCATCCCCTACTGCGCCGAGATGTCCCAGATGAAGGATCCCGCCTTTCGCAAGAAGTTCGAGGAGGGTCCGGTCGTAAGCCTCGTCGTCCGGCGCAACGGTCCGCCGGCCCTCGGCAAGGGCCTGGCGCAGTGGTTCCTGTTCTGCCTCCTGGTGAGCTTCGTCGTCGCCTATGTGGCGCGCCATACGCTCACCTTCGGAGCTCCTGGCCAGGCGGTGATGCGCCTCACCGGGACCGTCGCCTTCGCTGCCTACGCCTTCGGGTACCTTCAGAATTCCATCTGGGAGGGAATCCCCTGGTCCAACGCGCTGCGCGGTCTCATCGACGCCGTGCTGTACGCCCTGACGACCGGGCTCGTGTTCCGCTGGCTCTGGCCGGCGTGAGGCGCGGCGGGCGGCGGGAATCCGCCAGCCGCTACAGTTCGTCGCCGGGCTCGGGAGGAGTATCAGGTACCTTGGCAAGCACGGCCAGGAACTTCTCCCGGCTCCCGCGTCGGGCTCTTTCCTCGAGGTAATCCACCGTCAGGAGGGCCGCCATCTCAGCCTCTCTCGGTTCGCCGCTGTTTGATCTCGGAGATGAGATCTTCCAAAGTCATTCCGGCATAGATCTCCCTCCGATCCTCCGTATAATTTCCCGTGCCCGAAGTAAACTGGTTGATAAATCGAACGGCGTTCGCGACTCCGAGCTCGCGGTACAGGAGGCGGATGGCTTCTTGGTTGATTTCAGCGAGAGGCTTCAATGGGAGTGTCATAGTCCTAGCTCCACGATTAGCTCCAAAGGAGATACCACCTTAGTTCCCTCAATCATCATGCTCTTGGCCTTGCGAAGGAGCTTGTCATCACAGGTGCAGAAGAAATCGGCTCCTGCTTCGATGGCTGATGCGAGATGAAGGGCATCCAAGGGTGATATTCCAAGATCTCGCAAATTGCCTGCCCGTTCGAGGACGGCTTCGGTTGCATCGATATAGCTCGTGGCCTTTGACAGCGCCTCGTAAGCGTGAGTGCTCCGTAGGGGATCTTGTATCCGTTCGATCTCAAACTGCAAGACCTCTGACGCAACCAACGTAATCTGACCCTCGCTGCACTCTGTGAGGACTGCCAGGACCGCCTCCGCTTCGAGGTGGATCCGGGCATGCGACTTGATGTCCCAGGGACGCTCAAGGCTGCAGGTGTCAAGGTAGACCCTCATGTCAGCGTGCCCCAGGCAACAGAAATCCTACCACTCCGCTTCGACAGCGAGCAAGTTCTCACCCCTGCCAGCGAGGTGATCCCGTCGTCAGGAGGCCGGATCAGCCGCAGCCCTGCGGCGGCCACCAGGTTGAGCAGCACGAAGGCGAGGGCGGCGTTGAAGACGATCAGAGCCAGGGCAGTGTAGACAGCCCGGAAGCGCTGGAAGAGGCTCGAGAGGGTGGCTCTCTCGCCCGCCGGCGCCCACGGCCCGAGGAAGCTCGGGGCCAGGACCACGGTCCCCACGATCACCATCAGCCACTGGCGCTCGCCGAACCCTGGCGCGCCGATCCCCAACGCGTCCGCTCCCAGGCCGAGGAGGAGGAGCCCCAGGGCCAGGACACGGAGGGTCCAGAGGAGGGGCTTGCCGGGATTGGAGGGGATGGACATAGGGGAAACGTTATCGCAGAGAGGCAGAAATTTTTAGGGTAGAATCGGCGAAACTTTGTAGGACAGGAGGCCGTCATGCCCCTTGGAAGCCTGTCGCTGCCCGGCGTCGTTTCGGCTGGGTACTTTGGATGGGGAGGTACTCTTGACTCGCATCCTTGAGGCTGTCTACGAAGATGGTGTGCTGAGGCCGCTGGAAGATCCAGGGCTGAAGGAGCACCAGCACGTCCTGCTCGAGATCCGGACCGAGCCAGAGGAGCATGCCTCATCAGCACTCGAGGCATGGCATCGGGTTTATGAGGGGCTGCCTGAAGACGATATCGCTGAGATCGAGGCCATCGCCCTGGATCGGAGCCATTTCTGATAACCTGATTGCCGCCACGGCTCTCGTGCATGGCCTGCAGCTCGTGACTGAAAATCCCTCCCATTTCAGCCGCATCCCCGATCTCGTCTTCGAGGGTTGGCGCTCCTCCTGATCTTTGGGGCAAAATCGCCGCCGGCACCTAGGCCCTCTCCATATAGCCGTTGCCGACGACTTTCAGCAAGACGCGGCCCACGGTGGGATCGGTACGCTCGTGGATCGGCTTGACCACGCATCCTTCCCGGACGTGGTCGGCGCCGGGGACGAGGCTGGGGCCTTCCGCCAACTCCAGGATGCGGTCGAGCTCGAATGGGACGGCCTCGGCGATCGTAGGCACCCAGGGGAGGCCGAAGGGGATCGATGCTTCACGAGCCTCCTGGGGGTCCTTCCATTCGCTGCCGGCCAGGATATCGAAAGCGGCAAACCGGACCTGGCCCTTCGTCGTGCCGTACTTCAGGTCCTGGACCTGGCCGTAGACCTCGCCGTAGACGGTGACGCCCGGGTTGGCCGCCAGGAAGTCACGCAGCCCCTGGGTCTCGCGCAGCGCCCGCCACCAGAGGTTGTCGTCGGACTCCTTTTTCCACTCCGTGCGGGAGCCGCAGAAGAAGCCGCCCTCTTCCAGGTAGGTGAAGCGACCGTTCGCGCCGTGAACTTTCTCACTGACGAACACGGGTTCCCCTGGAATGAAAACGGTTGCATATCGACGCAAGCTATCAACATCGAACGACGGTCGATACCCGGGAGGCGGCTTGATCGATTCTCCTCCCGTGCTGAACGGCAGGGGTGGATCGTAGTGCGTCACCCCCAGCAACGGGGCCACGTCGTCGCCGATCGCCGATCCTTCGGGAGCTGGCACCAGCAATCCCATGCTGATGATCCCGCGGAGCCGGCGGACCTTGATCCTGCGGTGTCCGTCGAGGAAGGCGAACTCGGGCGTGTCGGGGACCACGGAATCCGGCGGAATGTAGGCGCCGATCTCGCGACCGGTCCAGTCCGCGGTGCGGACGCAGACGGTGTAGCCATCGAAGACGCGGACGACGGACAGCGAATCCGCGTTGGGATGGGGCTCCAGGTGAACGGGGACGACTTCGACTCGGTGTGTGCTGTTCATGAATGGCTCCAATCCAGGCAATCCTCCCCCCGCCTGGGTTTTCGAAGTATACTACCTTGGATTCCTCGGAGTATCCATGAGCCAGGTAGAAATGATTGAACGACAGATCGAGCAGCTCTCGCAGGAAGAGTTGGCCAGATTCCGAGAGTGGTTCGCGAGGTATGACGCGGAGGCTTGGGACCAGCAGTTCGAACAAGACGTCCAGGCCGGTAAGCTCGACGCTCTCGCTGAACGTGCACTTCGGTCGGTTGGCTCTAGGCCGTTTTCCCCCTGCTCTTCCCCCGCCGCTTGCCAGGCTTCTCCTCATCGATCTCCTGCCAGAAATCCTCGTGGCTGATTCCCTCTCCTTCGCGGATCTGCTGGCGCGAGGTCTCCAGGATAGCCCGCAAGCGAACCGAGTGGGCCAGGACCAGGCGTTCGAGCTCCTCGTCGTCCCGCACGGCCAGCAAGGCGGCGACCGCCTTGCCGTTGCGCGTGACGACCACCAGCCCCTGTTCGCTCTCCTTCAGATAGGCGCTGAACTGGGCCTTGACTTCTGCGACCGAGGCGATCTTCAAAGCTCTACCTCCTCTCCGCCGATGACCAGGCGATCCCGCTCCTTGACGCCGATCGCCAGGATGTACACCTTGTGGTTCTCCCGGTCGATCTCGTAGAAAGCCCGGAACCGATTGTCGGGACCGAATCGCAGCTCCCATTGCGCCTCGAAGACGGCAGGTTGCTGCAGTGGCTTGCGGTTCCTGGTCTCAGCATCTGGCTCGAACAGCAACTGCTCCTGGAGGGTCTCGCGAATCAACGAGTAATGCTGCCGCTCGATGGCCGAAGGTGTGTTGATTTTTTTTTGTGTTGTTTAGGTGTTTTGTTTTTTGTTGTGTTGTTAGGTTGTATTTTTGTGGTTTTTTTGGTTGTTTTTGTAGTTAGTTTGGTATTGTTTGTTGGGATTGTTTTGTAGCTTTTATTGTGTTTTGTAGATGGTAGGTTGTTGCAGTGGCTTGCGGTTCCTGGTCTCAGCATCTGGCTCGAACAGCAACTGCTCCTGGAGGGTCTCGCGAATCAACGAGTAATGCTGCTGCTCGATGGCCCGAAAGGTGCTGCTTGACTTCGGGCGCGTAGACCAGGGAGTAGGGTTGCCGCCTCACCATGGTGACCAGAATTGTGACTATCGAAGCTTTGCTTGTCAACCGCCCGACTGTGGAGGGCAAAATCGCGAGGGGGCCGCGTCGCGGCCCCCTCAATCCTCAGAACCTAATACCGCACGATCGCCGACAGCACCAACGCCCGAGGGGGCGAGAGCTGGGTGGGCTGGCCGAAGGCCGGGTTGTTGGAAGGCTTCAGCAGCGGGTTGGGACCCGGGTTTGCAGGATCGAGCGGTGAGTTCAAGAGGTAGCGGTCGTCCACTTGTAGCGCCACCTGCTGGTTGAAGAGGTTGGTGATGCGCGCTTCGAGCTCCACTCCGGTGCGGCCGAAGCGCAGCTCGTAGGAGGTGAGCAGGTCGACGTTCAGCCAGTCTTCCATGCGCCGCGAGCCCGCAGGCTCCAGATACCGGAAGTAGCTGCTGGTTACGTTGGCCGACGGTTGCGCCCGGGCCTCCCAGGCGCCGCCGCTCTGGTAGCGGACGTAGGTGCCGACGCGCAGCCGGTTCATGGGCTCGATGGTGGCGAAGATCTTGGCGAGATGGGTGCGGTCGCCGCGCAGCAGGCCGTTCCTGTTGTCGGTGATCAGCACGCCCGGACCGTCCTGGAGGATGGAGGAGTTGTAGAAGAGAGAGTCGGCGTAGTCGATGTCCCAATTCCCCTTCAGGCGGCTCCAGGTGTAGCTGGCGTTCATCCAGAGGTGCATGAAGCGGTCGTTCGCGGGCCGGCGGTTGAGCTCCAGGGTGGCGGCCGTGTAGCGCCGGTAGGCGCCCGGGAGCTGGCCGACGTGGAAGGGACCGTTGCCGAGGCCGTCGGCGCTGATGTCCTCGAAGATGTTCTTGACGTTGCGGTACATCCCCCAGACCTCCGCCGACCAGATGTTGCCCAGGGGTCGGGCGTAGCCGACGAGGAATTCGTCGGTGAACATCGGATCGATCCCCTTGTCGATCGTCTTGGTCTGGGTATTGGCGGCCGGCACTTCGGAGATGAGGTTGCCGGCGGCGTCGAAGGTGGCCCGGGTGGTGAAGATGCGGGTCGGCGAGCCGGCGCGGGTCAAGGACTTGTTATCGGTGTTGAAGTAGCGGCCGGCGCTGGCGTACACCTTGTCGCCCCGCTGCGGATCGAGCACGTGGGAGATGCCGAGCCGCGGCTGGATCTCCTGACCCCAGTCGAAGGTGAGGATCTTCTTCTTCACCTTGGTGCCCGGCGTAGACCCCAGGGCCTCGCCGTAGTAGTCGTCCTTGTTGACCAGGAGACCGGCGGTGAGGGTGGTGCGCTCGCCCAGGGCCATCTGGTCCTGGAGGAAGGCGCCGTAGGTCTTGGCGCGGCCGGTGTGCGGCGGCTGGATGGAGTTGTAGGTGGCCGTGAACCGCTGAGTGGTGGCGCTCCAGGTGATGGCCCCCCAGCCGTTGCCCACCCGCCGCAGGACCTCCTCGTTCTGGTCGTAGTTGATGCCGGCCCGGACGTCGTGCCTCGTCTCACCCAGGCTGACGAAGCGCTGCAGGCTGAGCCGCGCCTCGTCGCGCTTGAAGTCCTGGAAGTTGTTGAGGCTCGCGCCGCCCACGGTCTGGCCGGGAGCCGTGGCGCCACCGATGATGCGGTCCGGCGTGGTCGAGAACTGTCCCACCAGGTCCGGGCGGGCGGCGTTGAAGGCCGGCTTATAGCCGAGGTCGGTGATGGGGATGCCCGAGTTCTCCTCTTTGTTGTGGTTGAGCTTGAGCTCGACCAGGCTGTCCGCCGACAGGTTCCAGGTCCAGGCGACGGTGCCCAGCAGGTAGTCGGTCGAATCGTCGGTCGCCACGCTCGGGTGAGTGCTGACGCCGATACCCGAGTTCTTCGTCGTGGTGTCGCGCGAGCGCACGGCCGCGGCGATGAAGTGGGTCGAGGTCGGGTTGGCCGTCAGCTTGCCGAAGTACTCGTCGGTCTCCTCCTTGCGGTCCGGCACCGTGCCGAGGTTGTTGGTGCGGTCGAGGAGGGTCTCGCTGGGCTGGCCCGCGGAAGCGTAGAACCAGAAGCGGTCGCGCAGGATGGGCCCGCCGAGCGAGCCGGCCAGCAGGCTGCGTTCCAGGGTGTTCTGGAAGCTCGGGATCTTGCTGTCGGACACGAAGCTCTTCGATTGGTTTTCGCCCCGGAGCTGGCCGTGGAAGTCGTTGGTTCCCGAGCGGGTGATGGCGTTGACCACCATGCCGGCCGAGCGGCCGTATTCGGCGGAGATGCCGCCGCGCTTGATGCTCACCTCGGCGATGTCGAGCTCCGTGACGTTGGGCAGGATGTCCCCGTAGTGGGGGTTGGTGACGTTGATGCCGTCGATGAGATAGGTGTTGTCCATGCGCGCCGCGCCGGCGTTGGGCGCCAGGCGGCCGTTCTCGGAGACGCCGGGCGCGAGCTGGAAGAGCCCTTTGTAGGTGCGCGGCACGGGCAGGTCCTCGACCTTATCGCTGCTGTAGTTGACCTGGATGTCGCTCGACTTGACGTCGATGATCGGCAGGGCTGCGGTGACGGTGATCTCCTCGGCGACGGACGGCTTGATCGCCAGCTCGACCTGGGTGTCGCGGTCGAGGGCGACGACGGCCGGCTGCTTGACGCTGCCCATGCCGGACAGCTCGGCCGTCACCTCGTACTCGCCGGGCGGCAGGCGCAGGATGCTGAACGCGCCTTTGTCGTCCGTCACGGCCGTGCGGCCGGCGGGCAGGAGCGGACCCCTCGCCGTCACCGTGACGCCGGGTAGCGGCGCGCCGGCGGCGTCGTGGACCGTGCCGGAGATCGAGCCGGTGACCTGCGCGAACGCGGCCCCGGCCGGGAAGATCAGGACGAGCAGACAGAGATAGAAGATCAACCTTCTGGACATCGAGCACCTCCTCCGGTGGCGTCACCCCGACGAAAGGGTGACGATGGCATGTATTCCAAGGATGTTGATCGTAGCATGGCGGGGATCTCTCCTGTAGACTCATTCTTAATGATGAATAGATACGCTCGGCTCTCCTGCCTCCTGGCCCTTGGCCTGCTCTCCGCGACCGCTGCCCTGGCCCAGCCCGGTGGTCTTCTCCCCGGTCCGCTGCCGCTGTTCCCGGCGGACAACTGGTGGAACGTGGACGTCAGCTCCGCGCCGCGTCGATCCCGGGAGCGCGGGCTACATCAACTTCATTGGGGGCAACGTCGGGCTCCACCCGGACTTCGGGGGCGACGCGGGCGACGTTTCCGGACATCTACGGCATGGTCTACGTCTCGGTACCGGGGACTCAAGCCCTGGTGCCCGTCACCTTCGTGGAGTTCGGGGGGGAGAGCGATGCTGGGGCTCCCGGCCGGCCGGCGGGCTATCCCATCCCGCCCGAGGCCAAGACCCAGGCCAGGTGGATCGAGGGCGGCCAGCCCGGCACCGGCTCGGGCGGCGACCGCCACATGCTGATCGTGGATCGCGACAACCGTATCCTCTACGAGCTCTATCACACCCACTGGAGCTCGACCCACGGACGCTGGGAGGCGGGGTCCGGGGCGGTCTTCCCGCTGACTTCGAATCTCCGCCGGCCCGAGGGGTGGACGAGCGCGGACGCGGCGGGGCTCGCCATCCTCCCCGGCCTGGTGCGCTGGGACGAGGTGTTCGGTGCGGATTCCATCCGGCACGCCTTCCGCTTCACGGTGGAGGAGTCGAACGGCTACGTCTTCCCCGCCTCTCACGACGCCGGCGGCACGCCCGGGGCCCTGCCCATGGGCGCCCGGCTGCGGCTCAAGGCGGGAAAGGACATCTCCGGCTACCCGCCCGAGGTGCGGAAGATCTTCCAGGCGATGAAGACCTACGGGCTGATCGTGGCCGACAACGGCTCCAACATGTACATCACCGGCACCTACGACACCCGCTGGGACAACGACGTGCTCAATCCCGCCTTCGCCAGTCTGCGGGCGAGCGACTTCGAGGTGGTGAAGCTCGGCTGGCAGCCCGCGGAGAGCCCGGCCGACTGTCTGCCGGGCGATACGCGGCTCTGCCTCTCCAGCGGCCGGTTCCAGGTGGAGGCCCAGTGGTGGACGGGAGCCGGCAACGGTCCGGGCCACGCCGTGGGTCTCACCTCCGACACGGGCTACTTCTGGTTCTTCGACGCCAGCAACGTGGAAGTGGTGGTGAAGGTGCTCGACGCCTGCACCTTCAACCAGCGCTTCTGGGTCTTTGCCGGCGGCCTCACCAACGTGCGGGTACGCCTCACCGTGACCGACACGACACCGGGGTAGTGAAGACCTACGAGAACCCCCAGGGGCGGGCCTTCCAGCCGGTGCAGGACACGAACGCCTTCGCCACCTGCCGGTAGAGGCCGCCGCCGGGCCCTCACCCCTGTCCCCTCTCCCACCGCACTCCCCCCGACCGGGAGAGGGGAACGTGAGCTGAGGTGTTGTTGCCTTCTCCCTCTTCTCCCGGTTGGGGGGAGTGCGAGGGGAGAAGAGGGCCGGGGTGATGAGGGGTCCTACTTCCCCAGCACCGCCGTGGCCTTGTCGATCTCCCGGGCGAACGCCTCGATTGCGGCGGCCACGTTCGGGATCTGCTCCGTCGCCTCCTTCCAGTCGCGCTGCTCGAGCGCCTCGCGCACGGCGGGCAGCGTCTTCACCCCGTAGCCGGTGTAGAAGCCGGGCGCGTAGACCTGGTGGACGAACCAGGGCCGGCGGGGCAGGCCTTCGGTGCGCGTGAGGGCGCGCTCGGCCGTCATGAGCACCGCGTCGAGCCGGGCCGCTGCGTCTCGCGGCGGCAGCGGCTGCCGTCGGCGGTGCGCGGCTGCCAGGGCCTTGCTCGTAGGCGCGCGGCGCTCTTCGTCCAGCGCGCGCCACCGCGTTCTGCAGCGGCGCGAAGTTGAGGTAGGGAACGGCGTCCTGGGCGCGGCGGCGGCACGACCAGGTCTGCTTGGGATCGTCCGCGGCCTGGTAGGTCCTGTCGTCGAGCCGCCGGTTGCGCTCCTCCGTCTCCTGCGCGCAGGTCGTCGGCGAGCTTGCCGACCTCGTCCGACGTAGCGGGCGAGCGTGTCGGCGAAGGCGGTCGAACTCGAAGGGCAGGACGTCGGCGTCGGCCAGCCGCAGGACGAGCCGGCCGCCGGTCTGCGCCAGGGCCACGCCGTACTCGAACGTCGGGATCGCCGAAGCGCGTGTAGTGGTCGAAGGAGTCGTAGATCGAGTGGTACTGGCCGTACTCCGTCCTCGCCGCCGTAGCCGATGTTGAGCGACGGCGATGCCGAGGTGCTGGAGGAAGGGCGTGTAGTCCGAGCCCGAGCCCAGGGCGTCGATGCGGAGGTCTCGCCGGTCGCGCGCCTCCTTGCTGCTCGTCGGGCCGCGCCGAAGACGATGGCGCTGCGCGCGCAGCGCGGTCGGCGACGCTGACCTTCTTCTGCGGGATCGGTCACGTCGCGCGCCACCTCGTTGACGAGCGTCTCCAGGGTGTGCGAGCCGCCGACGCCGAGGAAGCCGCGCCCGTTGCTGTCGGAGTTGATGTAGACGACGGCCTTGTCGCGCAGCTCGTCGGCGTGCGTCTCGACCCACTCGGTCGAGCCGAGCAGCCCCGGCTCCTCGCCGTCCCAGGCGGCGTAGACGATCGTGCGCTTCGGCCGCCAGCCCGTCTTCGCGCAGCTCGCCGATGGCGCGTGGCCTCCTCCAGCACGGCCACCATGCCGCTGATGGGATCGTCGGCGCCGTTGACCCAGGCGTCGTGATGGTTGCCGCGGATGATCCACTCGTCCGGCCGCTCGGAGCCGGGCAGCGTGGCGATGACGTCGTAGGCGGGCGCCAGCTTCCAGTCGAACTCGAGCTTGAGGTGGACCTTGGCCGGGCCGGGGCCGAGGTGGTAGGTGATGGGCAGCGCGCCGCGCCAGGCCTCCGGCGCCACGGGCCCGCCCAGGGCGCGCAGCAGCGGCAGCGCGTCGCGCGTAGGAGATCGGCAGCACCGGGATCTTGGTGAGCGTCGGCGCGTCCTTGACGGGCCAGCCGCTTGGCGTCCTCGGTGGCGCCGACGCCCGGCGTCAGCGGATCGCCCGGGATAGAGCGGCATGTCGGCCACCGAGCCGCGCTGGGCGCCGTGCTCGTTGCGCCAGCCGCCCTTGGGATAGACGTCGCCCTGGAAGTAGCCGTCGTCGCGGGGATCGGAGTAGATGAGGCAGCCGATGGCGCCGTGCTCGGCCGCCACCTTGGGCTTGATGCCGCGCCAGGAGCCGCCGTAGCGGGCGATGCACGATCTTGCCCTTGACGTCGATGCCGCGGCGCTGCGAGCTCCTCGTAGTCCTCGGGCACGCCGTAGTTGACGTAGACGAGCGTCGCCGGTGACGTCGCCGTCGATCGAGTAGGCGTTGTAGAGCGGGGAGCTGCTCGGCGGTCTGGCCGGAGGTCGCGTCCTCGGGCAGCGCCGGCTCGGAGAGGCTGGCCTTGAAGCGGGTGGGCGCGACCATCTCGAGCAGCCGCGTCTTGGGCGTGGGGAACAGGACCTGGAACTCCTCGATCTGGGTGTCGTAGCCCCACGAGCGGAACAGGCCGGCCATGAACTCGGCGTTCTCCTTGCCCGTAGGGCGAGCCCACGTGATGCGGACGGGCGGAGAGCCGCTGCATCCACTCGCGCAGGTTGGCGGCGTTGAGCGAGGCGTCGAAGCGGCCTTCGAGGGCCCGCTGCTCGCTGGCGTGCTCATTGCTGAAGCCGAGGATAGGCTCGGTGGAAGGTGCTACGGCGGCGGCCCGGCCCGCGAGAGCCAGCGCGAGGATCGGGATCAGAAGACGGCTTCGTGCGAACATGAGACGGGTTTCCTCCGGCACGGCCCGCGATCAGGCGGTGCATGGGTTGGGATGAAGCGGGGAGATTCTAGCGTCTGGAATGGGTCGCATAGCGATCTGGAGAGATACGAATTTGGCGGCGGAAGGTTCGAAGCTTTCAAGAGTGGATCTGCGGGGCCGGCTGGCGCGCTGCTCCGTGGACGCGCTGCTATGGACGATGAGTCTCTTCTGCGGCTGGACGGGCGCGTTCCTGCTGGTGGCGCCCCACCGGTTCCAGACCCCGCCCTACCGGGCCCTCCTCCCGTTCGGCGTCTGGTGGGGGACCCTGGCGCTGTGCTCCGGCGTGGGGCTGCTCGCGGTGGCCGTGCTGCGCCCGCGCCGCTGGGTGGCCCTCTGCGTCCACGGTCTGGCCGGTCTGACCCTGCTGGCGCTCGCCGTCAGCTTCGGGCAGGTCGGGGGGTGGACGGGGATGATCGTCTACACCCTCCTCGCCGTGGGGACGTTCTTCGCCGGCCTGCTGCCGCGGGCCCGGACGGTCATCGAAGGCGGGGACCTCTTCGGGCTCCTGATGGGGTTGATCGCCGCCCTGACGGGCCTGCTGATGCTGATGGCCCCGAGCCTGTTCCTCAACTCGCTCTATCCCTTGGAGCGGCCCTACCGTCTGCTCCTCGGCCTGATCCTGCTCCTCGTCGGTCCCCTCCTGGCCTACGTGAACCTGGCCTCCGGACGCAGGAGGCGGGAGGTGTGGATCGTCCACCTGCTGGCCGGCGCCGCCTTCCTGGTCGTCGGCGCTCTGTTCGCGCTGCCTGCCCGTGCCTGGACGGGGCTGGCCCTCTACTGGGGGGGTGGGGCCGTGGTGGCGGTCCTCCCCTGGCTGCGCGGCTGGCTCGCGGCCATGGACACCTCGGCCCTGCGCGCCCGGCTCTCGCTCGCCCTGGCCATCGCTTCGACGGTGGCGCTCATCCTGGCCACGGCGCTGGTCACGGCCCAGGAGGAACGCCTGGCGGAGGGCCAGGCGGCCGAGGTGCAGAGGATCGAGGCCCAGGCCATCGCCCAGAACGTCTCCGACTTCGTGGAGATGAGCGCCGCCCGCACCTTCGCCATCGCCGCCCTGGCAGGACAGGCGACGATGGCGCCCGAGAGACAGGAGATGCTCCTCGCAGGCTCCCGCCGGTCCTATCCGGACGTGACCGCCTTCCGCACCCTCGATCCCGAGGGCCGGGTGATCGCCGCGGCAGGCGGGCCCCTGCCTCCCCGCCTGCTGCGCAACCTTGCCCAGGGGATGGAGCGGGAGAGGGAGCCACGGATCCAACTCCTCGCCGTCAAAGTCGCGGACCGGCCGATGCTGCTCCTCGGCGCTCCCATCCGCGACGACGCGGGAACACTGGCCGGCCTGCTGGTGGCGGCCTATGACTCCGAAGCGCTGGGCCAGCGCCTCGCCCGCCCGGGATCCAGCGTCTCCGTGGCCAATGGTCGCGGCGAGCTCATCTCCAACCGTAACGAGGTTCCCCCCACCCTGCCGCAGCTCCCGCCCTTGCCGAAGGGTTGGGACAGAACGGTTCTGGCGGGCCATCCGGTGAGGCCGTTGGGAGGTGTGGCGGGCTTCGCCGTGGTACCGGGGATCGACTGGGTGGTGGCGGTCGAGCGTCCTCGGGCCGCCGCCCTGGCGGGGGTGCGCAGCGGCCGGGACCTCGCCTTCCTGCTCCTCCTGGTCGTCGTCCCCCTGGCGGTGCTCTTCGGCATCCTCGCGGCCCTGCGCATCGCCCGTCCTCTCCAGACCCTCTCCGGAGCGGTGGACGAGCTGACCGCGGGCAATCTCGAGGCACCGCTGGACGAGGGGAGCAAGATCACCGAGGTGGCACGCCTCTCGACCGCCTTCCGCGAGATGCGCGACCGCCTGGCGGCCCGCACCCGGGAGAGCGAACGGCTCGCCGCCGAGCTGCGGGCCCGGGCCGATGCCCTGGCCGAGGCCGACCGCCGCAAGGACGAGTTCCTGGCCATGCTGGCCCACGAGCTGCGCAATCCGCTGGGCGCCATCGCCAACGCCTCCTACTTGCTGGAGCAGCTCGGGCCCACACCGGCCATGGAGAAGGGGGTGGCGATCATCCGGCGCCAGATCCAGCACCTGGTGCGCCTGGTGGACGACCTGCTTGACGTGTCGCGGATCACTCGCGGCAAGGTGGAGCTGCGGCGGGAGCCCCTGGACCTGGGGGAGATCGTGCGCAACGCGGTCGAGACCATACGTCTGCTGGCCGAGGCCAAGTCCCAGAGCCTGGAGCTGGATCTCTCTCCGGAGCCGCTGCCCGCGGTGGGGGACGCCACGCGCCTGGACCAGGTGATGGCCAACCTCCTGCGCAATGCCGTGAAGTTCACCGGCGAAGGCGGGCATATTGAGATCACGGCCGAGCGGGTCAATGCCCACGAGGCGGTGATCAAAGTCCGCGACAACGGCATCGGCATGACCGCCGACCTGCTCCCCCGGGTCTTCGACCTCTTCGCCCAGGGCGAGCAGGCCCTCGACCGTTCCGGAGCGGGCCTCGGCATCGGCCTCACCCTGGTGCGCAGCTTGGTAGAGCTCCACGGCGGCCGCGTCGAAGCCAGGAGCGACGGCACCGGGATGGGAAGCGAGCTCGAGGTGCGGCTGCCGCTGACGGCTTAGAGGCGCTATACTTTTGCGCGGAGGTGCTGAGGACATGCAATCGATGAGAGTTACCAAGGCCTACGAGGAGGTGATCGACTTCATCGCCGCAGAAAGTCCCAGCAAAGTGGTCGCTTTCCGTCCCTCCGAGGCCGTCAAAGCACGGGTCCGCGAGCTCCTCAACCGCGAGAAAACAGGCACCTTGAACCCTGAGGAGACCGCCGAGCTGGACAATTATCTCCGGCTGGAGCACATCATGCGTCTGGCGAAGGCACGGGCCAAGAAGTACCTCTCAACAGACTAGCGTCCGGTGAGCACCACCTACATTGGTGCCGAGCTCCGGCAACTCGTCGCGAACCGTGCGGGACGGCTCTGCGAGTATTGCCTATTACATGAAGAAGATATGTTTTTCGGCTGTGAAGTGGATCACATCATCAGTGAAAAGCATGGCGGAGGCTCAACTGCAGAGAATCTCGCCTACGCATGCCTGGCTTGCAATCGGAACAAGGGAAGCGACATTTCATCCATCGTACCGGGCACCCGCGAGCTGGTCCGCCTTTTTAATCCTCGGACCGATCGCTGGGCGGACCACTTCCGGCTGGATATGGATGGCATCACGATCGTCCCATTGACACAGATCGGGGAGGCGACTTCAAGGATCCTTCGCTTCAATGACGGCGAGCGTCTGCTGGAACGCGAGGCCTTGCGGATTATGGGCAGATATCCTACAGAGCCCGCAGCGAAGCGCATCTCCCCGAAGTAAGAGAGGAGAAATCACGATGTCGATCGAAAAACCCGAGGACCTGGAAAAGCTGAGTGAGGTGGGCCGGATCGTCGGCCTGACGATTCAGGAGGTGAAGCGGTACGTGCGGCCGGGGATCACCACGGCTGAGCTGGATGAGGTGGGCGAGCGCTTCCTGGCCGCTCATGGAGCGCATGCGGCGCCGCGGCGGACCTATGGATTCCCGGGCTCCATCATGATCAGCGTCAACGACGAAGTGGTGCACAGCGTTCCGGGTGACCGCCGCATCCAGGCGGGGGATCTGGTGAAGATCGACATCACGGCGGAGCGGGACGGCTACTTCGCCGATGCCGCGATCACCGTGGCCGTGCCGCCGGTCGAGAACCTGCAGCACAACATCATCCAGGCCGCCCAGTCGGCCTTCCGCAAGGGGGCCCGGGTGGCTCGCGCGGGAAACCGGGTGAACGACATCGGCCGGGCGGTGGAGACCGAGGTCCGGCGCCGGGGCTTCACCGTGCTCCGCGAGCTCTCCGGCCACGGCGTGGGCCGCTCCATCCACGAGGAGCCGGAGGTGCCGAACGTCTACGATCCCAGAAGCTCCCGCCGCTTGACCGAGGGATTGGTGCTCACCATCGAGCCCATCATCGCCAACGGCGCCTCCCACGTGAAAGTGGACGGCGACCGCTGGACCACCCGCACCGTGGACGGCAGCCTCTCCGCTCACTACGAGCACACGCTGGTCATCACCCGAGATCGGCCGATCCTGGTGACGCAGGTGGCGGAAGGGTAGTCTAGCCGGCCACGTCGAACTGCGTCCGCACGGGCGCGCCGTGGGCGAAGGCGGGGCGGTCGAGGGCGAAGAGGGGGAGGGGGGCGCGATCAGCGAGGATCGTTTCGGCGGCGTACTCGCCCAGGGCGGGGCCGAGCTTGAAGCCGTGGCCGGAGCCGCCGCCTAAGAGCCAGACGTTCGCGGCATGGGGGTGGCGGTCGAAGAGGAGGTGGCCGTCGGGGGTGTTCTCGTACTGGCAGACCCGGGCTTCTACCAGCGGGGCGCGGGCGAGGTCGGGGAAGCGGCGGGCCACGGCGGCGCGGGAGGCTTCGAGGAGAGAGGGGGTGACGGTGCGCTCGGCGGTGGTGGGGTCGAGGGGCTCGCCCCGGGTGTCGTCCGCCACCTTGAAGCCGCGGTGCTCGTTGCCGGGGATGCCGTAATAGATCCGCTCGCTGCTCAGGTCGATCCACACTGGGCAGGCGCCCTCCTGGAAGCGGCGGTCGCCGGGTGGCGTACCGAGGTAGAAGACCTCCTGGCGGGTGGAGAGGAGCCGGCGCTCGCCGATCACTTCGGGGAAGAGACCGCCGAGCCACGGTCCGCAGGCGAAGACGTAGAGGTCCGCGGCTAGGGTGGAGCCATCGGAGAGGTCGAGATGCTCCAGGCGATCCTTCTGGAAAGGACCGGGCGCGGCAGCCGCGATCCTAACCTCCCCTCCCTCGGCAACGACCGCCGCGGCTACGGCCTGGCAGGCGCGGCGGGCGAGGAGATAGCCGGCTTCCTCTTCGAGGTGGATGCTCGCGACACCGTCGAAATCGATCTGGGGGAAACGGTGGCGGGCCTCGGAGAGGCTCAGCTCGGCGATGGCCAGGCCGGCTTCGGCGAGCAGGGGGAGCGAGGAGCGGACGTAGCCGTCGTCCTCTCCGCTCATCCAGAGGCAGCCGGTGCGCCGGTAGAGGGGCACGCCCCAGCGCGCCTCGGCCTCGCGCCAGAGGGGGAAGGCGCGGGCCACCCAGTCCACGTAGACCTTGTCGGGTCCGTAGACACCGCGGATGATCCGCGTCTCGCCTCCCGAGCTGGAGCGGGAGTGGCCGGGACCCCAGGCGTCCAGCAGGGTGACGCGGGCGCCCCGGCGGCGCAGCTCCAGGGCTGTCCAGCCGCCGAAGACGCCGGCGCCGATGACCGCGATGTGAGGGGAAGAGGACATTCCTTTACATAGACCCTTGGGTGGAGAGCACCCCATGCCGGCCGCGGACAGGAGCGTAATACATCGGACAGGCAGGGAGCGCACTCTGGCGCTGCCGCTCGGCGAGGAGCTTCGCCCAGGGGGACGCAGCGCAGGCCCGCCGTTTTCGCTTGCCGCAGGAAGGTCCGGAAATCCTCGGCGTAGGGTCCGCCCTCCAACTCGGAGTGGAGAGTGAAGACGGGCCAGGAGGATCGCGCCGCCTCCTCCACCATGGCCGCGAAAAAAGGAGGCGCCTCCGAGAAGGTGTCCCCCAAGGCCTCATCCAGGGTCGGAAGGGTGGCGGGGACCTGGGGCGTCTTCAGGGTCCGGCCTCGTACGACCGGGAGGAACGGCTCGGTGCCCCGGCAGTCGGTCGCATAGGCGAGTCCATAGGTCTCCTCGTGGAGCAGGGCATCGTCGCTGGTCAGCCAGGCTGGAGCCGCGTAGGTGCGAGGGGTTTCGCCGAAGATGGATTGATAGGCGCGGAACCCCTTGTCGAGCTCGCCGGCCGTCCGCTCGGGAGGGAAGCGGAGGAGGCGGTCCTGCCACTTCCGGTGATCCCAGGCGTGGACACCCGTTTCGTGACCTTCGTCGCGAATCCGGCGGGCGATCTCCGGGAAGGCGGTGGCGATGGGGCGCGAGGGGAGGAGAGTCCCCGAGAGAATGGTGCGCAGGCCATAGACCCGGGCCGCGCCCGTACGGGTCATCTTGCGCAGGAATCCCGGACGCAGGGCGTTGAGCACCGCGAGGCCGCTCCTGTCCGGTCCCATGGAGAGGTAGAAGGTGGCCTTCACCCCTTCTTCCTTCATGACGTCGAGCAGCCGGGGAACGCCGAGGCGCATGCCGTCGTGGGTGTCGACGTCGACCCGCAGGCCGAGCACCGGGGGAGTCATGCCAGAGCGCCCGTGCGCTGCCAGTCTTCGAGGAAGGCCTCGTAGGTGCGCTCCAGGGCCTCGTCGAGGGTGGTCTCCGGGTTCCAGCCCAGAAGGCGCCGCGCCTTCTCGATCGACGGCTTGCGCGCCACGATGTCCTGGTAGCCCTTGCCGAAGTAGGCGTCGGAGCTGACCTCCTCCAGGCGCGCCGGCACGAAGCCGGGGAGGGTGTCGCGATGGAGCTCGTGGATGGCCGCCAGCTTCTGCGCCAGCTCGATCACCGAGCACTCGTTTTTGGGGTTGCCGATGTTGTAGATCTCGCCGTCGCAGACGCCGCCGGGGTTCTCGATGATGCCATCAGCGGGTCGATGCCGTCGTCGATGTAGGTGAAGGCGCGCTTCTGCTTGCCGCCGTCGACCAGCTTGATGGGCTCGCCGCGCACGATGTTGCCGAGGAACTGGGTGAGCACGCGCGAGGTGCCTTCCTTGGCGGCGTAGATGTCGTCGAGCCGCGGGCCGATCCAGTTGAACGGCCGGAAGCAGCGTGTAGCGAGCTCCTCCTGCTGGCCGTAGGCGTCGATGACGCGGTCCATGAGCTGCTTGGAGCAGGCGTAGATCCAGCGCTGCTTGTCGATCGGGCCGTAGACCAGAGGGCTCGAGGTCTCGTCGAACTCCTCGTCGGGGCACATGCCGTAGACCTCGGAGGTCGAGGGGAAGACGAGCCGCTTGCGGTACTTCACGCAGACGCGGACGATCGGCAGGTTCTCCTCGAAGTCGAGCTCGAAGACCCGCAGCGGCTCCTTGACGTAGGTGGCCGGCGTCGCGATCGCGACGAGCGGCAGCACCACGTCGCACTTCTTGACGTGGTACTCGATCCACTCCTTGTTGATCGTGATGTCGCCTTCGAGGAAGTGGAACTGCGGGTGGCCCAGGGAGTGGTCGAGCTTGGAGGAGGCGATGTCCATCCCATAGACGTGCCAGTCGGTCGTGGTGACGATGCGATGGGTCAAGGCATTGCCGATGAAGCCGTTGACCCCGAGGATGAGCACGTTCATGGACGAAACCTCCATCAGGAGCCGAGACGCTCGCCGGGCGTGATGCCCATGGTCAGAGCCAGGGAGCAGGCGGGCAGCTCGGGCTGCCCTTCGAGCTGCAGAGTGACGAGCCGGACCGCAGTATCTCCGTCGTGGCCAGCCGCCACGGTCATGCCGTCCGCGTCGACCGTGACGACCGTACCTGGCTCAGCGCTCACCCCGGCGACCGGCAGGGCCCACCAGACCAGGAGCCGGCGACCCCGCAGCGTGGTGAAGGCTCCGGGATAGGGGTGGGTCACGGCGCGCACCAGATCATAGATGCGGCCGGCGGGCCACGACCAGTCGATGCGCCCGTCGGCCGGCTTGCGCCCGCCGCGATAGGAGCCCTGGGAGAGGTCGAGGGGCACGGCCTGCGCCGTCCCCGCTGCGAGAGCCGGGAGGGCGCGGTCGAGGAGGCGCCGGGCGGCGTGCTCCAGCTTGCCGTAGAGGGTGAAGGCGGTGTCCGCGGGATCGATCGCCACCCGCTCCTGATCCACCAGGGCGCCGGCGTCCGGCTTCTCCGCCATGTAGTGGAGGGAGGCGCCGGTCTCCCTCTCCCCCTCGACCAGCACCCAGTTGACGGGCGCCCGGCCGCGGTAGCGGGGCAGGAGCGAGCCGTGCAGGTTGAGGGCTCCCCTCCCTGCCTGAGCGAGCACTGCGGGCGGGATCATGAGGCGATAGTAGAAGGAGAAGAGGAAGTCCGGCGCATACGAGGCCACGAGGTCCCGCACGGCCGGGTCCTTCGCGTCCTCCGGATAATGCACCGGGATGCCCCGGGCCTCCGCGCGGGCGGCCAGCGACTCCCACCAGATTTCCTCGTGGGGGTCGTCGCGATGGGTGAGGACGGCGGCCACCTCGAAACCGTGGGCGAGCAGGGCGTCGAAGCCCAGGCAGCCCATGGTGTGGTAGCCCATCACCACCGTTCGCGTCCCTTCACTCGGCGTCTCCACCCCGCCGGGGGCTCCGACGCCGTCGCGGATCACCTGGCGGACGATGAAGCGGGGCCGGTGGCGCACCTGCTGATAGATCCGCCCCACGTACTCGCCCAGGAGGCCGATGGCGAAGAGCTGGGTCCCGAGGAAGAAGAAGACCAGGGCGAAGAGGGTGAAGACGCCGCTGACCGCCCAGCTCTGACCGTAGATCAGCCGGCCGGCGATCAGCACCGAGGCCGAGGACCATGGAGATGACCGCCATCACGACGCCGACTCCCATGGTGACGCGCAGGGGGAGCACGGAGAAGCTGGTCATCAGGTCGAACTGCAGCCGGACGAGCTTCAGGAAGCTGTACTTGCTGGTGCCGTGGTGGCGTTCGTCGTGAGCCACCGGCACCTCGGTGACGCGGCCGGCGAACAGGTCGGCGAGCACGGGGATGAAGGTCGAGATCTCCCGCGACGAGGCGAGCACCTTGACCACCGGCCGGCGGTAGGCCCGCAGCATGCAGCCGTAGTCGGTGAGCTGGACGCCGGTCGCGACGGCGGTCATCCGGTTGATGATCCGCGAGGCCACGCGGCGCAGCAGGGGGTCCTGGCGGTGGACGCGCACCGAGCCCACCACGTCGTAGCCCTCCTCCATCTTGGCCACCAGCTTGGGGATCTCCTCCGGCGGGTTCTGCAGGTCGGCATCCAAGGTGACGACGACCTCGCCGCGGCAGACCTCGAAGCCGGCGAAGACGGCGGCGTGCTGGCCGTAGTTGCGGTTGAAGTCCACCACCACGAGGTGGGGATCGCGGGCCGAGGCCTCCTCGAGAAGGGCGAGCGAGCGGTCACGGCTGCCGTCGTTGACCAGCACGACCTCGTAGGGCTTCCCCAGGGGGACCAGGGTGCGGGTGAGCCGGTCCAGCAGCTCCGGGAGGTTCTCCTCCTCGTTGAACACGGGAATGACCACGGAAAGGTAGGGATCGGCCATGCGCAGTCCTCCCTTCAGTCCCTGGCGTGCACGAGCACGTCCTTCACGGCGTCCACCACGTAGCGCACGTCGTCCTCCGTCATCATGGGGAAGAGCGGCAGCGAGCAGATGCGGTCCGAGGCCCACTCCGCTTTCGGCAGCGAGCCCGCCACCTCAGGGTACTTGCCGGCGTAGTAGGGCTGGGTGTGGACGGCCCGGAAGTGGAGGCCGGTGCCCACGTTGCGCTGCCTCAGGGCAGCCATGAATTGATCTCGCGTCATCCCGGCCGCGTCCAGCACCTTGACCACGTAGAGGTGCCAGGTGTGGAAATGATCGTAGGACGGCACGCCCGGCCGGCCGATCTCCGGCACTTCGGCGAAGAGCTCGTGATAGAGGGCTGCCAGCTCGCGCCGCCGGGCGTTGAACTCGTCCACCGAGGCGAGCTGGTGGATGCCGAGCGCGGCCTGGATGTCCATGAAGTTGTACTTGAACCCCGGCAGCACGATCTCCACCTGCGGCGTCCCTCCCTCGGCGTAGCGGTTCCAGGCCTGCTTTTCGAGGCCATGAAAGCGCAGGGCCCGCGAGCTTCCTCGCGAGGTCGGGATCGGAGAGGGTGAGCATGCCGCCCTCGCCGGTCGTCATGTTCTTGATGGGATGGAAGGAGAAGACGGACAGGCGGTCGAAGAGCCCCACGTGCCGTCCTTTGTAGAGGGTCCCCACGCCGTGGGCCGCGTCCTCGAAGATCCACAGTGAATGCCGGCGGGCGATCTCGAGCAGCGGGTCCATGTCGCACGGAGCGCCCCCGAAGTGGACGGGGAGGATGCCCACCGTCCGCTCGGTGATCGCCGCCTCGACGGCCGCGGGATCGATCTGCAGGGTGTCGGGATCGATCTCCACGAACACCGACGTGCCGCCCAGCGCCTCCACCATGTTGGCGGTGGCGGCCCAGGTCATGGTGGTGATGATCACCTCGTCCCCCGGCTTCACCCCAAGGGCGATGAGCCCGATGTGGAGGCCGCCCGTGGCCGAGGAGACGGCGAGCACCTCGGGCGCGCCCACGTAGGCGGCGAAGTCCTTCTCGAAGCGCTCGGCCTTGGGGCCGGTGGTGATCCAGCCCGAACGCAGGGTGTCCACGACCTCGTCGATCTCCAGTTGGCGGATGGTCGGCCGGGAGAAAGGCAGGAAGGTGTCGCGCTTCACGAAGGGCTTGGACATTTCGGGGAAGTCTCCGGAACCGGGCGGTCAGACCGCCGGACGGTTGGTCATCAACAGGAGCTTATCCTGCTCCAGGAGGATCGGGCCCGGCTCCAGCCCGAACGTCTTCATGCTGTCGAGGTCTCTCTTCTCCAGCACCAGGTAGACGGTCTTCGGCGAGCTCCAGAGGTTGCGGAATTCCGCTCCGCTGGGGAAGCGGCGAAGGCGCTCTGCGGGCGGCAGGTGATCGATGCCCCAGCCGAGCTCGCCCCGGAACTGAGCGACGCCGATCTGCCGGTCGAGATAGACCGTCAGGCTCGGCGGATAGTAGCGGAAGGAGTAGACCTCGTCCCCCGGCCGCAGCCGCGCGTTGAGCACGCCGGCGATCTCCTTGGAGCTGCGGTAGCGGCCCACCCGGTGGCCCGCCGCCCACATGCAGCCGATGAGCAGCGCTGCCGCGAGAGCCAGGGCCGCGAGGCCTCTCCTCCGCCAGCCGAAGACAGTCGCGCTCAATGCGGCAGCCAGGGTCGAGATCGCGAAAGCGAGCAGAACGGGCGATACCTCCGGCGAGTACCGCGCCACCCGGCCGAGCCCCGCCCAGAGGAACGGGAGGGCCAGCACGAAAAGGACCACGGCTCCTGTCAGGAAGCCTCCGCGCGCCCAGGCGCGGGTCCGCCCGGCTTCGTTCGCCGCCCTCTCCAAGGTCAGGGCGAAGAGCACCGCCAGGGGGAGGCAGGCCGGCAACACGTAGGGAATGAGCTTCGAGTGGGACGCCGAGAAGAAGAGGAAGACGAAGCCGGCCCAGACCGTCAGGAACACCAGCTCCGGCCGCTCCCGCCACCAGCCGCGCCGGAACAGGGTGAAGCCTGCGGGCAGCAGGCCCGACCAGGGGAGGAGCCCCAGCAGCAGCACCGGCGCGAAATACCAGAACGGCTCCTCCCGCATGGCCTCGGGGGTGGTGTAGCGCAGGAGGTGCTCGTGGACGAAATAGAACCAGAGGAACTCCGGATTGCGCCGCGCGGCCAGCACGTGCCAGGGCACGGCGATGGCCAGGAACAGCGCAACTCCTCCCACCCAGGGGACGCGCAGCAGGAGCCGCCACCGCCGGGTGAGCAGTAAGTAGAAGAAGATCACCGCCCCGGGGATGAGGAAACCGACCAGTCCCTTGGTGAGGGTGGCGAGCGCGGCAGAGGCGAAGACGCCGTACCAGAGGAGCCGCTCCCCCCGCGCTCCCCTCTCCCGCTCCTGGGCCAGCCAGAAGCACGTCAGGGTGGCGCTCAAGAAGAAGGTGAGCGTCATGTCGATGATGTTGGAGCGGGCAAGGGCGACATAGAGCGGGGCGGTGCCGAGGAAGACGGCGGCCAGCAGACCCCCTCCCCTTCCGCCCACTGACCGGCCGAGGGCCCAGGCGAGACCCAGGCCCGCCAGCCCCAGGACGGCGCTCGCCAGCCGGACAGGCTGTCTCCGTGCGGCCGAGCACCGCCATCGCGCCTGCGTTCAGCCAGTAGTAGAGCGGCGGCTTCTCCAGATAGAGGACGCCATTGAGCCGCGGCGTCACGAAGTCGTGGCGCGCCAGCATTTCGCGCGGGATCTCGGCGTAGCGCCCCTCGTCCGGATCGAGCAGGGGGATGGACCCCAGGCCGCCGAAGAAGAGGAGGAAGGCGCAGACGGCGAGCAGGAGCCGGGCGGGCCAGCCCAGAGAACGGGCGAAGAGGAATGGCGGCTCAGACATGGACTCGCGCGCGAAGACTCGGCCGAGCCAACGCAAACGGAAGAATGTCGTGTGTCGTTTTCCCATCGAGAGCGAGCTGCGCCATGATTTCACCCACGACGCTGCAGAACTTGAAGCCATGGCCCGAGAATCCAGCCGCGATGGCGACCTGTCGATGGGCAGGATGCAGGTCTAGGATGAAATGAGCATCGGGGGTGTTCGTGAAGATACAGGTCTTCATTGCCATCGTCGGGCCGTCGGCATCGGGGAAGTACTTTCTGATGCCTTTCCGCAGGGCTTTTTCGTCCGCGGGATGGCAGTCCCGATCCATCTGATCAGGGTCGATGCGCTGCCGCCGATGGTAGTACTTGCCCATTTTGAATCCGGGCACTGAATAGACCGGGAAACCGTAGAATTTTCCCTCCGGCGCCTCCAGGTTGAAGATGGGGAAAGCTCCCAACGCGAAGTGCTCCGGATGCCGCAGGGGCTGCGTCCAGAGGAGCACCTGCCGCTGGGGGACCGCGACGGGCTTCAGGGCTGGGATCACAGACGCCGCCCAAGGACCTGCCGTAACGATCAGTTTTCGGGCCCGGTAGGTCCGCTTTTCGGTGGCGACCGACACCGCGCCGTGCGCGACCTCCCAGTGCACGACACGTTCTCGCCCGTGGACTTCGGCGCCTGATTCCTGGGCAGCTTGCACATAGGCGACGATGCATCGTTCCGGCAAAAGAAAACCGGACTCCGGCTGAAAGACGCCGACCATCTCTTCCCCCAGGTGATAGGCGGGGAAGCGCTCGTTCACCGCGCGATGATTCAACACCTCATGCGGCAACTGGTGGATCGCGCAGGATTCCAGGACGCCTCGGACGGTTTCACTGTCCTTGGCGCCGGCATCGAAGCCGCCCGTGATGATCAGCAGGCGCTCGCCCGTGCGGTCCTCCAACTCGCGCCAGAGCTCGTAGGCCCGCCGCATCAAGGGCACGTAGTGCGGCCCCTCGGCATACCCCAGACGGATGATCCGGCTGACCCCGTGGGACGAGCCCAATTCGTGCGGGATGTCGAACTGCTCCAAGCCCAGCACGGAAGCGTTGCGGCGCGCGAGGTGATACACCGCCGCACTGCCCATTCCGCCAACGCCGATGACGATGACGTCATACATGGCGCTAGCGGTGACGCTCGACCACCTGGGCGCGGAGGCGCTGGAACTCTTCGTCCTGGCGGAAATCGGCGAAGGCGCCCCGGTCCAGCGTGGAGGGATCGGAGAGCCCTTTGTCCACGGCGGTGTGCAGGGACTCCAGGGCTTTCTTGCGTCCGGCCTTCCCCTTGCGGGCATAGACCGACGCGATCTCCGCCCACACGCCTGGATTGTCGGGGACGATCTCGGTACCGAGGGTGAGCACGAAGGCGGCGCGGTCGTATTCTTTCTTTTCGAGGTACGACTGCGGCAGGTAGAACGTCATCTGCCCCAGGTAGGTGTTGAGGATCCGCTTGGCGGCGAGGCTCTCCTCGAGATCGCCGGACGCGGCGCGCTTCTTGAGCTCCGGGATCTTGAGCTCGGCCGCGATCTGCGCCACGGTCACCGGCTCATTGCCCGGATTGTCGAGCGCCAGGATCCCCGGGGCTCGCGCAAGGATCTCCTTGTCGCGGCGGTCCCGCTCCGCGCGCTCGCGCAGCTCCTGCTGGCACGCCGGCGAGGCGGCGAGGGCCGCGGCCTCGCGCTCGGCCTCGGCGACGTCGTGCAGTCCAACATAGTCGAAGGCCATCGCGGACCAGGTGTGGAGAGCGTCCGCGGGATGGGCAGCCGCGCGCGCCCGGGCCCGGTCACGAGCCCATTCCGCCTCGATGAGCGCGGGATTCTTCTCCTTCTTCCCGCTCTTCATCGCCTGCAGCTCCATCCAGCCGACCGCCTGGGTGAGGAGATCGGCCGGCGGCCAGTCGTGGGGACCGGAGAAATGCTCGATGCGGTGCGGGAGGCCGAGGGCTTTCATGGCCTTGTCGAGGTCGTTCATCTCGTAGTAATTGAAGTCGCGGTCGCCGACCGTGCCGAAGAAGGCGAATGGATTGTCCTTCTTCGGCGGCGATCCGAAGGGGAAGCCGGCGCCGGCGCCGATGACGCCGGCGATCGTCCCGGGCGCGGTCAAGGCCAGGATGCAGGCGAAGCGCACCGTGCCGGAGTGGCCCGCGGCATAGACGCGGGAGTCGTCGATGGCGAAGCGGGCATGGGTGTCGGCCCACAGCGCGTGCAGGGCGGTGAAGTTGGGCTCCATGGGCCCGTCGCTCGCCGTGTTCCACGAGCTGACCACGATCCAGCCATAGGTCTCGGCCGCGGTCTGAAAGAGCTCGGCCACCCGCCGGCCGTCTTTGCTGGCGTCGAAGGCATAGAGGATGGGCCAGCGGCGCTCCGGCGTGTAGGTGGAGGGGAGATAGAGGGCATAGGACTGATCCGGCTGGCCAATGCAGGGAGCTCTCTCGACCAGCACCCCCCGAGGCAGCTCGGCAGGCCGGGCTGGTGGAGCGGGCTCCGCCGCGAGACCCAAGGCCGTGAAGGCGAGCCCGCTTGCCAGAGCGAGGAGCATACCGGGACCTACTCGCCGGCGGGGTAAGTGGCGGAGCCGCTCAGGAGGTCGGTCAGCGAGCGGCGGCCGGAGAGGAGGCTGGGCAGGCCCAGCAGGGCGGCGGTGAGGAGATTTCCCAGCCAGCGGCGGGCAGCCTGATCGAAGGTCAGGGGCTCGCCGTCGCGGTTGCGGGAGGAGATCCCTGCCCAGGCCATCCCTAAGGTCTGGCCCCAGAAGGCCAGGGGCAGCACGATGTAGAGGAAGGAGAAGGAGGCCAGGAAGAGGGCCAGCGCCGGCCAGTCCCGGATGGGGTCCGGCTTGACGCCCATCCAGCGGGTGCCGAGGAGGACTCCCACCAGCACGGCGGCGTGCACCATCAGGTCCGCCAGCCCGGAGCCCAGGCGCGAGCCGCGGCGCGCGAATTCATGGGTGGGAGAGGCCTCCAGCTCATTCACCTCATGGGTCGGCTCGGGATCGGGCACCGCCACCGGTCCGCTCCGCGTGGCCAGGGGAAGCTCGGCGGGGCGCGCCTCACGGCGGGGCCGCTCCGGCTTCTTGCGCAGGGTCGGCTCGGGTGCCCGCTCGGGACCGCTCAAGGGGAGGTCGAAGAGCAGGGGCTCGTCCGGCTCGTTCGGTTGGTCCGGTCGTCGCATCAGCGGAACGGCAGGTATTTCACGTAGATCCGGTAGAGGAGGTCCTTGGGCCGGTCCTGGTACGCCTGGGCGAACTGCAGGTGGCGGCGGACGGGCGGATCGTCCTGGAGCTCCAGGGCCTGTTGGAGCTTCTTCACCGCCTCCGTCGTGTCGTTGCGCTGCAGGTCGAGCACCGCCAGATTGTAATAGGAATCGACCAGGAGCTGGGTGACGTCGCGGTTGGCGGGGTCGGCCTCGTGCTGCGTCCACATGTCCTGCACCACGAATGCCCACTCGTGCTGGCGGAAGAGGTCGACGTCCTTGGCCAGCGGCTCCAGCTTCTGCTTGACGTCGGCCAGGAGCTGGGCGTCGTCGCCGTCGAGCTTGGCGATGGCACCCGCCTGCTCCAGCCGGCTGAGGGCCTTCAAATAGGTCCGCTCCGCGTGGGCCTGGCGGGCCAGGGAGAGGAGCTCGGCCCGCCGCGCGTCGCCCACGCCCGCGGCCGGGGCCGTTCCGGGTGCCGCTCCCGGAGTCGCGGCCACGGCCGGGCTACCCTCGGCGGCCGGCGGGGCCCCGCCGCTCCACTCGGCGATCAGCTTCTGGGCTTCGCTGTAGTGGGGGTCGGTGGGCGGGATGCGGCGGAGCTGGTTGAGGGCGATGGCAGTCCTGCCCCCTTTGTGCAGCCGCTGGGCGCGGGCAATAGGGTCCTGGGAGGGGGTGGGGGCGGCCGTCTCATCCGGCTGGGAGTTGGGGAACATCTGGTCCCGGTTCTGGAGGTAGTACCAGACACCTACGATCACCAGGAGCAGCACGGCGCCGCCCACCAGAAGGAAGAGGCGGCGGGCGCGGCGCGGATCGCGGCGGGTGGCCGGCTTGCGGGCCGGTCGCCGCTCGGGCTTGACGTCTTCCAGAGGCTCGGGGGGGACCAGGATCTCTTCCTGGAGATCGTGACCGCCGATGTCCGGGAGCGGGGTGAGAGGCAGCGTGGGCTCGGACGTGGGAGCGGCGGCCGGCTTCGGGCGCGGCACGCTCCCGGCATCGAGCTGCTGCAGGTATTCGCGCGCCGCGAAGTATCCCGGCTGGATCTCCAGCACCCGTTCGAAGGCCTGGCGGGCTGCCGCCGTGTCGCCGGCCTCCAGACGGGACAGGCCGTCGTGGAAGATCTCCTCCACCTGGCGCTCGCTCTCGGCCTTGAGCTTGCGGGCCGCCTCGATGCGCCGCGAGGCCTCCTGGTGGTCGATGTCGATGAGGAAGATGCGGGACCAGGCGTCGATGGCTCCCTGGGGATCGCCGGCGTCATACGCGGCCTGCCCCTCGCCGAGGAGCTCGCGGATGCGCCGGTCGCTCTCGGAATCGCCGCCGCCGGAGGCGAGGCTCGCGGGCATCGCCGAGGAGAGGAGGGGGGGAGGGATCTCGATCGCCGGTGCCGGGCCGGTCGCCGTCCAGTTCGCTACGGGACTCGTGCTGCGCTCCCGCTCCAACTCGGCGATGCCCGGATGGGTGGGGTCGAGCGAGCGGGCCTTGTCGAGCAGGCGGCTCACCTCGTCGGTCTGGCCGGCCTGGAGGGCCTGCCGGGCCGAGCCCAGGAACTTGAGGACGTACGGCTCCGCTTCCATCTTCTCCTGGGCGGCGGCGAGGATGCGCTGGAGCTCCGGATCGTCGGCGATGGCGGCCTGCGCGCCCTGGGCCCGGGTCATCAGCTCCTGGAACCGGCGCTGGTCGGCGAGCTCCTGGAGCTCGGCGCGCAGGGAGATGTCCATGCCCGGCAGCCCCGGGAGGTTCCCCGGGAGCAGGTCGGGAAGGTCGAGGCTCAGGTTGTCCAGGTCGGCGAAGGGGTCGAGGGCCGGCGAGGCGCCTCCGGGCATCAGGTCGTGGACGTCGACCGGACCGGCGCTCGCCCGCAGCCGCTCCTGGAGCACGTGGGCGGGCTCGAACTGCGGGTCCATGCGCAGCACGAAGTCGCAGCCCAGCAGCGCCTCCTGGCGGTTGCCGTCACGCGCCAACTCGAGCGTCTGCTCGAACGTGCTGAGGAGACGCTGTTTGACTTCGGGGGACAGGGAGGGGTTCCCAGTGTAGTTCATCAGCGGCGCAGGTTTCTGCTGTTTTTGAAGGCCGGGCGTATCCTAGCAGAGGATCTCTCCGGCGTCCAACCTTCGGCAGTTGCTATACATTTCCACCTGTGCCGCCGCTCGAATGCGTCCCCAACTTCAGCGAGGGCCGACGCCCGGAGGTGGTGGCGCGGCTGGCCGCCGCGGCCTCGTCGCCGCCGGGGGTGCGGCTGCTCGACGTCTCGTCCGATCCCGACCACAACCGTTCGGTGCTGACCTTGGCCGGCGAGGCCGAAGGATTGATCCAGGGGCTCCTGGCCCTCTACGAGGTGGCGCTCGCCGAGATCGACCTGACGCGCCACCAGGGGGTCCACCCCCGGGTGGGAGCCGTGGACGTGGTGCCTTTCGTCCCCCTGGGGGATACGCCCATGGCCGCGGCCGTCGGGGCGGCCGAGCGGCTCGGCGCCGAGGTGGCGCGACGCTTCGACCTGCCCGTCTACCTCTATGAGCGCGCGGCGCGCCTCCCGGAGAGGGCGGCGCTCGCCACGATCCGCCGCGGCCAGTTCGAGGGCTTCGCCGCAAAGCTCCAGGACCCCTCGTGGGCTCCGGACTTCGGGCCGGCGCGGGTCCACCCCACGGCGGGCGTCACGGTCGTCGGCGCTCGGTTCTTCCTCATTGCTTTCAACGCCGTGCTCGACACGCCGGACGTGGCCGTGGCCCGCGCCGTGGCCCGCCGGGTCCGGGAATCGGGGGGCGGGCTGCCGGCGGTGCGGGCGATGGGGGTCTATCTCGCGAGCCGGGACCGCGCCCAGGTGAGCATGAACCTGGTGGATTTCCGCTGCACCCCCGTCCTCCTCGCCCTGGAGCGGGTGCGGGAGGAGGCCGCGGCTCTGGGAGCGCGGGTGGTGGAGTCGGAGCTGATCGGTCTCATGCCGGAGGAGGCGGCCCTGGGGGTCGCCCGCGATGCCCTGCTGCTCCCGGGCTTCCCCGCTCTCATCGAGGATCGTCTGGGGGGGCGGATTCCCTGAGCGCCGCCAGCACGCGGTGGGGCATGCCGTCGAACGAGCCGGACGACATGGTCACCACCACGCTCCCCTCCCGCGCCTCCTCCAGGCTCCGGCGCAGCACGGCGTCGTTGTCGGCGCAGACCTCGGAGGGGACGCCGGCCGCCGACAGCTCCGCGGCCAGGGTCCGTGAAGTCCAGCCGCTCCTCGGGCGCCAAGCGGCCGTTGTGGAAGATGGGAGCGAAGAGCACGCGGTCGGCGCCGGCGAAGGCCTCGCGGTAGGGCGCGAAGAAGAAGCCGCGGCCGGCGGTCAAGCTCCGGGGCTCGAAGAGGGTCACCAGGCGCCGGCCAGGGTAGCGCTGGCGCAGAGCCGCGAGCGTCTTCTCCACGGCCGTGGGGTGATGGGCGAAGTCGTCGACCACGATCACCCCCCGGGCCGTACCCAGCTCTTCGAGGCGGCGCTTGACGCCGTGGAAGTTGCCCAGGGCCGCCGCCACGTCCGCGGCGGGAATCCCGTCGCGGCGGGCCGCGGCCCAGACGGCGAGGCAGTTCGCCACGTTGTGGTCGCCGGCGAGGGGGAGGGTGATCTCGACCTCCTCGCCTGACTCGACGTCACGGACCCGGAAGCGGCTCCCCTCCGGCAGAGCTTCGATCTCCCCGAGCGGGTGGAGGTCGTTGCCCGGCTCCAGGCCATAGAAGATCGTGCGGCAGCGGGCCCCGGCCGCGAGCTCCCGCACCTTGGGGCTGTCCCCACAGGCGACCAGCAGGCCGTCTGCGGGCAGCAGGGCGAGGAGGCAGGCGTAGGCCTCCCACAGGGCCTCGGGCGTGGGGTAGAGGTCGGCGTGGTCGTACTCGGCGCTCGTGAGCAGCAGGGTCTCGGGCCGGTAGTGGAGGAACTTGGCGCCGCGATCGAAGTAGGCGGCGTTGTACTCGTCCCCCTCGACGATGAAGCGGTCCCCCTCGCCGTCGCGGAAGCTCGCGGGCAGGTCGCGGGGAGCGCCACCGATCAGGTAGCCCGGGTCCCGGCCGCAGGCCGTCCACACCCAGGCCGCAATGGCCGTGGTGGTGGTCTTGCCGTGGGTGCCGGACACCACCAGCGAGCGGTGGTGCGCGAGGAAGAAGCGGGCCAGGGCCTGCGGCATGGAGAGGATGGGCAGGTCTAGCCGCTCGGCCTCGACCGCCTCCGGGTTGTTGCGGTGGATGGCGTTGCCGATGATTACCAGATCAGGCCGGACCAGGTCGGGACGAGGCTCGAGATGCGCGGGGTCGTACCCGGCCAGCGGATGGATCCCTGCCCGCTCGAGCAGCGTGCTCATGGGAGGATAGAGGGGACCGTCGGTGCCTCGCACGCTATGGCCCTGCTCTTGCAGAAGGCACGCGAGCGGTGCCATCCCCGTGCCTCCGATCGCCAGGCAGTAGATGTTGAGTTTCGTTGACGTCACCGTGGGAATTTCTCGTTTTCGGGCCGGGAGTGTAGCATTTCTGGAGCTTTCATCCACCTCGAAGAAGGAGCAGGCCGTATGCAACGACACATGAAGACCGTCATTCTGGCACTCTGCGCCGCCTTTTTGGTCGCGGCCGTCCTCTCTGCGGACGGCAAGCCCAAGGCGGTCGCGGCCGAGCCGATCAAGGACATGGGCACCGTGGCCAAGGGGGACAAGGTCGCGGCCGACTTCGAGATCCGCAACGAGGGCGACGCCGTCCTCGAGATCTCGAACGTGCAGCCCGCCTGCGGCTGCACGGTGGCCGACTTCGACAAGACCGTCGCTCCGGGCAAGACGGGCAAGGTGCACGCGGTGGTGGACACCGCATCGTTCAACGGCCCGATCACCAAGGGCGTCACCGTCTTCACCAACGATCCGGCCAATCCGCAGATCGAGCTGACGCTGCGGGCCAAAGTGGAGCCCTACATCTCCATCAAGCCGGGCTACGCCCGCTACATCACCGTCCAGGGCGAGTCCAAGGAGGGCAACATCGTCCAGACCCTGTGGAGCCCGGACGGCACCCCCATGGCGATCACCTCGGTCGACTCCCCCTATCCCTATCTCAAGGTCTCATTCCGCGAGGCCCTGCCGATGGAGAGCATCCCCGAGGCCAAGGGCAACAAGCAGTGGCGGGTCGAGATGAAGCTCGCGAACGACGCCAAGGTCGGTCCGCTGGCGGATTACGTCACCATCCACACCACCCATCCGAAGCAGAAGCTGGTGCAGGTCCCCGTCTCCGGCTTCGTGCGGCCGGTGATGGCGGTCACCCCGCCGGTCGGCGATTTCGGCCAGATCGAGCTCAAGGAGCCGCTCAGGAAGTCTCTCTCCGTCAAGAACTTCGCTACCGAGCCGATCAAGCTCACCAGCGTCGACTCCAGCTTGAAGGGGGTCGAGGCCAAGGTCGAGCCGCTGGAGGAGGGGCGGGAGTACTCCATCCGCCTCACCTTGAGCCCCGAGCTCGGCAAGGGCCCGTTCGCCGGCAAGCTGACCCTCCACACCGACAGCCCCAAGATGCCGCAGCTCGAGGTGGAGCTCAAGGGAATCATCCTCTAGAGCCGGATCGCCCTTTCGTTCGCTACGGCCGGCCCCACATCTCCTTCTCGGGCTTGGGTGCGGCCGGCCGCCGGCGGTCCTTGTTGAGGATTCCGGAGAGGTCCGCGAGCGTGGGGGCGAGGGCCGCGTTCTGGATTGCGGCCAGCTCGGCGATCCCCTGGAAGGCGAGGTCCACCAGGGCGTCCATCTCGTCCCGCCGGAAGCTGCGCTTCTCTCCCGTCCCCTGGATCTCCACCAGCGAGCCGGCGGCGGTGGCCACGACGTTCATGTCCACCTCGGCCGCCTGGTCTTCGACGTATTCGAGGTCGAGCAGGGGGATGCCCCCCACGATCCCCACCGAGACGGCGGCGAGCTGATCGCGCAGCGGCCAGGCCGGGATCTCGCGGGTCATTAGCAGGCGGGCCAGGGCCTGCACCGCGGCGACGTAGGCGCCGGTGATGGCGGCGGTACGGGTGCCGCCGTCGGCCTGGAGGACGTCGCAGTCGAGGGTCAGGGTGCGCTCCGGCATGGCCGCGAGGTCCACCACCGCCCGCAGGCTGCGGCCGATGAGCCGCTGGATCTCGGCCGTCCGTCCCGACGGCTTCCCCTGGGAGACCTCACGGCTGGTACGGGTGTGGGTGGCCCGCGGCAGCATCGAGTACTCGGCCGTGAGCCAGCCCTCGCCAGTGTCCTTCCTGAACGGGGGGCACCCGGTTCTCGACGCTCGCCGCCACCAGGACGCGGGTGTCGCCGACCGAGATCAGGGCCGAGCCTTCGGCGAACTTGAGGACGCCGGTCTCGATTTTGACCGGACGCAGGGCGTTCGCGGCCCGGCCGCCGGGACGGATAGGGGGATTGCTCGCGTTCATGGCCTGCATTCTATCCGCACCCTCTCTTCCGGTCTTCCCGCAAGAACTTTGAGGCGCCACTCATCCGCTCGGGCCTGCCGCTGCGTACTCCCCGACGAAAGGGGCTGGGTGAGAGCCGGCTTCGCGACAAAAACTTCGAGCCCGACAAGACAAAAGGAGGAGGAATCGTGAAGATGCGCGTGGTATTTGTCCTGTTGATCCTCATCGCCGGCTTAGGGTTGGTCCCCGCCCAGGCTTCGAGCCACCGGGAGGCGCCGGCCATCACCGAGATGCCCAAGGTGGACGGGACCGACTTCTACATGTTCCGCAGCTACGAGACCGGGCGCGACGGCTACGTCACCCTGGTCGCCAACTACCTGCCGCTCCAGGACGCCTACGGCGGCCCCAACTACTTCTCCCTGGATCCCGACGCGCTCTACCGCATCCTCGTCGACAACACGGGCGACGGCGTGGAGGACGTGACCTTCCAGTTCCGCTGCGGCCAGGCGCTGGCGGACATCAAGCTGCCGGTGGGCGGCAAGCAGGTCTCGGTGCCGCTGATCAACGTCGGTGCGATCTCCGGCGGCCCGGGGCACCCGGATGCCACGCTGAACCGGCGGGAGAGCTGCAACCTGGGTGTCTTCCGGGGGCGGGTCAACGAGCGCAGCCACTGCCAGCTCGTCTCGGACGCCACCACCCACGGCACCACCTTCGACAAGCCGGTGGACAACATCGGCGAGAAGTCGATCGCCGACTACGCCGCCTATTCGCGCCAGTTCATCCGCGACATCAGCATCCCCGGCTGCACCGGCACCGGCCGCGTCTTCATCGGCCAGCGCAAGGACTCCTTCGCCGTCAACCTCGGCGAGGTCTTCGACCTGGTGAACATCGCCAACCCCCTGGGGCCTCGCGACGCCGAGCCCGACGCTCTGGCGGACAAGAACGTCACCGCCTTCATCCTCGAAGTCCCGGCCGCCTGCCTGACCAAGGGCTCCAACCCGGTCATCGGCGGCTGGACGACGGCCCTGCTGCCCCGCAACCGCACGTTGAAAAACAACCCGAGCTTCGACAAGCCCGCCACCAGCCGGGGCGACTACGTGCAGGTCTCGCGCCTCGGCATGCCGCTGGTCAACGAGGTGGTGATCGGCCTCAAGGACAAGAACCTGTTCAACGCCGCGACTCCCGAGGGTGACGCGGCCCTCGCCACCTACGTGACCAACCCCACGCTGCCGGCCATCCTGGAGATCCTCTTCGGCTCCGCCGGCGTCAAGGCGCCCACCAACTTCCCCCGCACCGACCTGGTGGCGGCCTTCGCCACCGGCGTCCAGGGCCTGAACTTCCTCTCGGACGGCAAGCCGCACGAGCTGCTGCGCCTCAACACCTCCATCGCGCCCACGGCCGCCGGCTCCCAGAAAAACCTCGGCGTCTTGGGCGGCGACAACGCCGGCTTCCCCAACGGCCGCCGCCCGGGCGACGACGTGGTGGACATCGAGCTGCGGGTGGCCATGGGCGTGCTGTGCCACGCCTTCCCCGGGGTCTTCTGCTCGCCCGCGGACGCGCCCTCGGGCAACCTGCCGTTCACTGACGGGACCCTCCAGGACGTCAGCCAGTTCGACACCACCTTCCCCTACCTGCGCACGCCGCTGCCGGGCTCGCCCAACGGCCCCAACGGCATTCACTAGAGGACGATGTGATGTCTCCGCTTCGCAGACTCGGGACTGCCGTGCCCGCCCTGGCCCTGGCCCTGCTCGCCGGCCCTGACCTCTGGGCTCACGACTTCTGGATCGAGCCCTCGACCTTCCGGCCGGCCGTGGCTCAGCGCATGGCCGTGCGGTTGCGGGTGGGCCAGGAATTCCGCGGCGATCCCGTACCCCGCATCCCGAGTCTGCTGAAGCGGTTCACGCTCGTGGGTCCCGCCGGCGAGATGGACGTGCCAGGGGTGCCCAACACGGAGCCGGCGGGTTTTCTCTCCATCCCGGCTCCGGGCCTCTACATGGTCGTCTACGCCGGCAATCCCGAGCCCGTGCAGCTCGATCCCCAGAAGTTCAACGACTACCTGGGGCAGGAAGGGCTGGAGAAGATCGCCGAGCTGCGGGAGAAGCGGGGGGAGACCGGCGCGCCGGCCAGGGAGATCTTCTCCCGCTGTGCCAAGGCGCTGCTGGCCGTCGGGGGCTCTACCACCGGCTCCGGCTGGGACCGGCCCCTGGGGCTGCGCCTGGAGATCGTACCGGAGGCGAATCCATATATGCTTCAGGGCGGTGGGAAGCTGCCGGCGCGCCTGCTCTATCAGGGCAAGCCCCTCCCGGGGGCGCTGGTGGTGGCGTTCACCAAGGACCGGCCCGCGGCCAAGGTCTCGGCCCGGTCGGACGGTGAGGGGCGGGTCGCCTTAGAGCTCGACCGGCCGGGCACGTGGCTGGTGAAAGCCGTGCACATGATCCCCGCGGCCCGGGAGTCCGGCGCCGACTGGGAGAGCTTCTGGGCCTCGCTGACCTTCCAGGTCACGGGGCCTTAAAGACAGGGAGAGATTCAAACCAGCATTCATGGACGCGAGGGACGCGGAGGATCGCCAGCTCATGAGCCGTGTGGCAACACGGGACGGTGCGGCTTTCGCGCGCCTGTTCGAGATCCACGCCCCCGTCACGCTGGGCCTGTTGAGCCGCATTCTGGGCCGGCGGATGGAGGCGGAGGAGGTCTTGCAGGAGGTGTTCCTCCAGGTCTGGATGCAGGCCGATCGCTACGAAGCCGACCGCTCTACACCCCGGGGATGGATCCTCATGCTCGCCCGCTCCCGCGCCCTCGACCGCCTCCGCCGCCGCGACTCCTCCCGCCGCCGGGAGGAGACGGTGGGAGAGGAGATGGAGGACGCCGTGGCGCCCCTCGGCACCGAGCGGCTGGAGGTCCTGGAGCGCCGGCGCCGGGTGACGAACGCCCTCGAAGCCCTCTCCCCGGACCAGCGCCGCTGCATCGAGCTGGCCTTTTTCGAGGGGCTCACCCACACCCAGATCGCCGATCGCCTCGCGGCCCCCCTGGGCACCGTCAAATCCCGCATCCTCCTGGGGATGAACAAGCTCCGGCAGACCCTGAGCGGAGAGCTGCAATGACCGCCGCGCCGCACTCCGCCCGCTTCGAGGAGCTTCCTCCCCGCCTATGCCCTGGGCGCGCTGGATGGAGACGACCTGCGCGAGCTCGAGGAGCACCTCGCCGGCGGCTGCGCCGAGTGCCAGCGCCAACTCGACCTCTGGAACCGGGACCTGGAGGCGCTGGCGGAGTCGGTGATGCCCATCGAGCCCTCGGAGACGACCCGCGCCCGGGTGCTGCGGCTGGCCACGGGCTCAGCGAGGCAGGGACCGCAGCCGTCGCGCCGGCTCCCCGCCGCCTGCCGCGCTGGCTCCCCCTGGCCGCGGCGGCCCTGCTCGCCCTGGCCGTCTGGGGAGTGGCTGGACAGGTCCGGCTGCGGGGGGAGCTCGAACGTCTGACCACGGAGCGGAACCGTCTGGAACGGCAGGTGGCGGAGCTGGATCGTGAGGTGGATCTCGTGCGCGCCGAGGCCCGGCAGGCGAACCAGGCCCTCCAGGTCCTCGCCGCCCCGGGCGTCCAGTCGATCGTCATGACGGGACTGGGACCGACCCCGAACGCCGCGGGCCGCACCTACATCAATCCCCGTACCCGCGATGCCCTCTTCTACGCCTTCGACCTGCCGGCCCTGCCGGGGGAGAAGACCTACGAGCTCTGGTACATCGCCGGCGGCAAGCCGGTCCCGGCCGGCACCTTCGCCGTGGACGCGCGGGGCACGGCCAGCGTCCGCGTCGAGCAGTGCAGGTGGTGGACGTCAAGGACATCCAGGCCTGGGCCGTGACCGTCGAGCCCGCGGGCGGCGTGCCCCAGCCCACGGGCGCCATGGTGCTCAAGGGCTGAGCCACCTTCTGCTACAGTTGCGGGCGCGTGGCCGAGACGCCCCCCCTCCTCGCACGGCTGAGAGCCCGGGCTGCCGCAATCCCGAGCCCGGCCGTCGTCGTGCTCGCCGAGGGGCAGGACCCCCGGGTGGTGGCCGCGGCCGAGCGCGCCACGGCTCTGGGCCTCGCCAGGACGGAGGTGGTGGGCTCGCCGGCCGTCGTGGCCGCCGCGGCCGAGGCCGCCGGGGTCCCGCTCACCGTGCCGGTGCTCGATCCGGCCGTGGATCCCGACCTTCCTGCCCTCGCTGCCTTCCTGGGGGACCGCGTCAAGGCCCTCGATCCCTCCCAGGCTCTGGCCCAGGCCAGCAATCCTCTCCTCTATGCGGCGTTGCGCGTGGCTGTGGGTGAGGCGGACGGCGCCGTGATGGGGGCGCTCGCCACCACTGCCGACACCCTGCGCGCCGCCCTGCGCTCCATCGGCCCCCGGCCGGGGCTCAAGGTGGTCTCCTCGTGCTTCCTCATGGTCCTGCCGGACGACCGCGGGCTCATCTACAGCGACTGCGGCGTGGTGCCCGATCCCGGGCCCGAGGAGCTGGCGGACATCGCCGAGGCCGCGGCAACGAGCTGCCGGGTGCTGCTCGACGAGGAGCCGCGCGTCGCCCTCCTCTCCTTCTCCACCCTGGGCAGCGCCCGCCACCCCCGGGTGGACAAGGTCCGCGCCGCCGTCGAGGTGCTGCGGGCGCGGGGGGTGGGGTTCCTGGTAGACGGCGAGCTCCAGGCCGACGCCGCCCTGGTGCCCCACGTGGCCGAGCGCAAGGCGCCGGGGAGCCCGGTGGCGGGCCGGGCCAACGTGCTGGTCTTCCCCGATCTCGACGCCGGCAACATCTCCTACAAGCTCACCGAGCGGCTCGCCGGCGCGCGGGCCGTGGGGCCGCTCCTCCAGGGGCTTGCCCGGCCCTTGAACGACCTGTCCCGGGGGTGCTCGGTGGAGGACGTCGTGGACGTCATCGCGGTCACGGCTCTGGACGCGGCCGCACGGAGGCAGACATGAAAGTTCTGGTGGTGGGAGGCGGCGCGCGCGAGCACGCCCTGTGCTGGAAGCTGCGGCAAAGCCCGCTTTTGACCGAGCTCTATTGCGCTCCGGGCAACCCGGGCATCGCCGCCCTGGCTGACCGGGTGCCGCTCGTCCCCGAGGAGGTGCAGCGGCTGGCGGACTTCGCCACCGAGCTCAAGATCGACCTCACGGTCGTGGGGCCGGAGCTCCCCTTGACCCTGGGGATCGCGGACGAATTCGCCAACCGCGGCCTCGCCCTCTTCGGCCCCACCCAGCGCGCCGCCGAGATCGAGGGGAGCAAGGTGTTCGCCAAGCAGTTCATGGAGCGGCACGGCATCCCCACGGCGCCCTTCGAGGTCATCCACGACGCCGCGGCGGCGCGCGCGGCCGCCGGCCGCTTCGGGTTCCCCGTGGTGCTCAAGGCCGACGGTCTCGCCGCGGGCAAGGGGGTGCTGATCGTAGAGGACGCCTCCGAGCTGGAGGACGCCCTCCGCACCCTGTTCGAGGAGCGCCAGTTTGGCATCAGTGCCGACCGGGTGGTGGTGGAGGCCTTCCTGTCCGGCGAGGAGGTGTCGTTCATGGCCCTCTGCGACGGCGAGCACGTGCTGCCGCTGGCCACCGCCCGCGACTACAAGCGGATCGGCGACGGCGACACCGGCCCCAACACCGGCGGCATGGGAGCCCACAGCCCGTCGGGCGGCCTCTCGGCCGAGGCGGGAGCCACGGTGGTGGAGACCATCCTGCACCCCACCATAGCCGGCCTCGCCGCCGAGGGACGACCGTTCATCGGCGTCCTCTATGCCGGTCTGATGCTCACCTCCGAGGGGCCCCGGGTGCTGGAGTTCAACGCCCGCTTCGGCGACCCGGAAGCCCAGGTGGTGATGCTCCGGCTGGAGGACGACCTCCTCCCCGTCCTGGCCGCCGGGGCGGCGGGGAAGCTCGAGGCCCGGCGCCTCTCCTTCCGCCGGGAGGTCGCGGCCTGTGTCGTTTTGGCGAGCCCCGGCTATCCTGGCCGGCCCCTCCAGGGCGAGCCCATCCGCGGCCTCGATCGCGCGGCGGCCCTGCCGGGGGTCGAGATCTTCCACGCCGGCACCGCCCTCGCAGACAACGAGCTGGTGAGCGCCGGTGGTCGCGTCCTCTCCGTCTGCGCTCTCGATCCCGACCTCGCGGGCGCGCTCCGGAAGGCTTATGCCGCCGTCGCCGAGATCGACTGGCCCGGCAAGGTCTACCGCCACGACATCGGCCGCCGGCTCCTCGATCAGGCTCCGCTCGCCGGATCGTGATAGCGTGACGGGTCCCTCGTTGACGCCGGGACCTGCTACTGCCACAATGGGTTAGCGTTTTCGAGCCTTTCACCAAGCCAGCGGCTGGTATCCTTCCTGCATAGGTTGTCAGATCGCTGTTGCACATGGAATGGACGTAACTCATGAGTGGATGTAGCGGTTGTGCTTTCAAAGGGATGTCGACGGCCGTGGAGGACGCGTTCGTCGGCGTACGGTTTCGTGAAGAGACGAATCTGACGCTCTGCTCGACGGGCGGTCGCATCTACGCCCGGGGGGACCAAGTGGTGGTGGATCTGGAGTCCGGGCCGACCTTCGGCCACGTCGAGCAGTCTCCGATGCCGGTCTTCAAGCCGTGCCAGAAGTCGAGCGCCCGGCCCATCCTGCGGCCGGCCGACGCCACGGACGTCTCCGCCTACGACCGGCAGAGCCAGAACGAGGTCAGCGGCAAGCTCTACGCCCAGGAGCGCTCCAGGAGCCTCGGCCTGGACATGAAGATCTCCCTGGTGGACTTCTCCCTGAACGGCAAGAAAGCAACTTTTTACTTCACCTCCGAAGGGAGGGTGGACTTCCGACAACTGGTGCGCGACCTGTCGAGCCGGTTCTCCGTGCGGGTGAAGATGGTGCAGGTCGGCGCGCGCGACGAGGCCGGGCTGATCGGCGGCATCGGCATCTGCGGCCGGACCCTCTGCTGCTCGACCTGGCTCAAAGACTTCCGGCCGATCTCCATCCAGATGGCCAAGCGGCAGAACCTGAGCCTCAACCCCTCCAAGATCTCCGGGCAGTGCGGGCGGCTCCTCTGCTGCCTGGCCTACGAGGACGACCAGTACCGGACCCGGACGCCGGACGAGCGGTCGGCGGCGGCAGCGGCGCTACCCACAGCTTAGGAATCTCATCGCCCCAATGGAACCCAAAATGGCCAATCGCAAACTGATACGCCCGGACATGAACGAGCTCAAGAAGGAGCTGCCCGCCCGCAGCGTGCGCCGCAAGCAGTCGCCGCCGGAGCAGACCAACGCCGAGGAGTTCTACTACTTGAAGCAGATGGCGGCGAAGACGCCGATGGTGGTGGTCCTGACCGACGGCGAGGAGCTGCGGGGGTGGATCGAGTGGTACGACAAGGGGGCCCTCAAGCTCAACCGCTACCAGGGACCCAACCTCCTGATCCAGAAGCACTTCATCCGTTACATGTTCAAGGAGGAAGAGCTCAAACGGCGGGGCAAGCGCAACGGCAGCAGCGGCGACGAGGACCGGTGACCGACCCCTCGCCGCCGCCTCCGGCGCGCCCCATCCTCGCCCTCACCCAGGGAGATCCCGCGGGCATCGGACCCGAGATCCTCCTCAAGCTCTTCCTGGAGACCCCGTCCGCCCTTCCCTGGCAGCCCCTCCTGGTGGCGGAGCGGGCCGCTCTGGAGACCCTCCGTTCCGCCCTCCCCGGGGCTCCCTGGGACCGCCTGACCTATCTCTCCTCGGCGCCGGCCACCCGCCAGGACCTCCCCGCCGAGGGCATTCCGGTGCTGGATCCCGTGGGTCACCCCCGCACCGTCACCCCCGGCAGCTCGGGACCGGCGGACGCCGCCGGGGCCATGGCGGCCTTGGACCTCGGCATCGAGCTCGTGGACTGCGGCGTGGCCGACGCCCTGGTGACCGCGCCGGTGAGCAAGGAGTCGATCGCCCGCCATCACCTCCCCGGCTTCGTGGGGCATACGGACTACCTGGCCGAGGTCTGCGGCCTGGAGCGCTATGGGCGGGACTATCTGATGGCCTTCCTCGCTCCCGAGCTGCAGGTGGCCCTGCTCAACGTCCACCTCCCCCTGCGCGAGGCCCTGGACGGGATCACCGGCGAGGCGGTCGCGGAGGCCCTCGACTGCCTGAACCGCCATGCCGGGGGCAAGATCGCCCTCGCCGGCTTGAACCCCCACGCCGGGGAGGGGGGCCTCCTGGGCAGCGAGGAGGGCGAGGTGCTCGTCCCCGCGGTGGCGGCGGCCCGCGAGCAGGGGATCGACGTCCGCGGCCCCGAGAGCGCCGACTCGCTCTTCGCCCGCGCCCGCCGCGGCGAGTTCGACTGGGTGCTGGCTCTCTACCACGACCAGGGCCTCATCGCCGTCAAGACCTCCTCCTTCGGCCTCGCCACCAACTGGACGCTCGGCCTCCCGTTCCTGCGCACCTCTGTCGATCACGGCACGGCCTTCCCCCTGGCCGGCCGCGGCCTCGCCGACGCCGCTCCCCTGGCGGCGGTGGTGGAGACGACCTTGAAGCTGATCGCGGGGGAGCTGCCGAAGGGGCGCTAGCTTGGCCGTCTCGGCCGTCTCGGCCGTCTCGCCACGGCCAGCAGCGAGTCCCCGAACGCCGGTGTGTGCACCACCCGGCCGATCATCCGCAGGGGCTTCAAGAACTTCGTCCCTTCACCCACGGAGCAGAAGTTGGACTCGGTGATCAGGGTCTCGACCTCGAAGCCGGCACCCACAAGCCCTTCACGCAGCATGCGGGGGGTGAACATGTGGATGTGGGTGGGGTCCTGGTACCAGGCCCAGCGCTTGCCGAGGAGGGGGCGGGCCAGGCTGTGGGCGTTCAAGGTGATGACGAAGAGCTTCCCCCCGGGCTTCAGGCACCGGCGGCAGCTCTCCAGAGTGACGGCGTAGTCCTGCAGGTGCTCGATGACGTCGAGCAGGGTGATCGCGTCGAAATGCTCGTCGGGGAAGGGGAAGGGCTCTTCCGCCCCCTGCTCGACCACCTCGCCCCGGATCCTCTGCCGCGCCTGCTCGACGGCGTGGCCGGAGAGCTCGATGCCGTGCGCCTCGTAGCCCGCCTTCTCCAGCGCCGCGAGGAAGAAGCCGTAGCCCGCGCCCACGTCCAGCACCCGGCCACCCTTCACTCCGTGGTCGCGCAGCAGGCCCACCAGATAGCCAAGGTACTTGACCTTGCCCGGGTGGAGCTGGAAGTACTCGCGATCGAAATAACCGGGCTCGTGCACGGGCGGCGATGCTAGCACCGGCTTCGCGCCTGTGCTAACAATCCCGCCCATGTTTTGGCCCATGTTCTGGGTGGATCTGCTGGGAGCCGCGCTGACGCTCGTCACGCTGGGCTTCCTCTTCCTGGGAGGTTATCTCGCCGCCCTGCTCCTGCTGGGGGAGGGCGGCGCCCGCGATCCGCTCACCCTGGCCATCGCCTCCCTCCTCCTTGCCACCGCCGAGGCCTTGGGGATCGGCCTGCTGCTGGGTGGGCTGGGGCTCCTGCGGTTCGACCTGGCCCTGGCGCTTCAGGCGATCATCACCCTGCTCCTGCTGCTGCGCCTGCGCAAAGCGCCTCCCCCGGGTGGAGTGGAGGGACCGGCGCGGGCCATCGCCGGCCGCTCCTGGGCGATCGTCCGCGAGCACCCGGCCCTGTCGATCCTGACGTTGCACGCCGTGGCGAGCGAGGCGTTGCGCGGCCTGCTGCGCCCGCCCCTGTCGTGGGACAGCCTGATGTACCACCTGCTGCTCACCGGCACCTGGCTGCGCGACCGCAACCTCTTCCCGGTAATTGGCAACATCCCCGTCAACTACTACGGCTACGTCCCGGCCAACGGCTCGGTCTGGTTCTGGTGGTGGATGGCGCCGTCGCACAGCGAGCTCTACGTCAACCTGGCGCCCCTCCCTCACTGGCTGCTGTTGGGGCTCGCGGTAGGCGCCATCGCCCGCCAGCTCGGGGCCCGGCGGCACTGGCCGCTGGCCTCGTTCCTGGTGCTGCTCACGCCCACCGTGATCCGGTTCGTGGCCACCGAATACGTGGACGTCTTCCTGGCCGCGGTCTTCCTGGCCGCGACCTTCTTTGCCCTGCGCTGGCTGCGGGAGCCGGACTGGCGCTTCGCCGTGCTGGTGGGTGCGGGCCTCGGGTTGGCCGCGGGCGCCAAGGTACTGGGCATCCCCTACGCCCTGGCCCTGGCCGGGCTGGCGGTGCTGCTCGCCCGCGGCGCCTGGGGCCGGCGTGCCGTCCAGATCGTGGCCGCGCTGCTGGTGGCCGGACTCCTGGGGAGCTTCTTCTACCTGCGCAACGTGGCCCTGGGCACGGAGCCGCTGGCCATCACCTGCGAGAAGACGTCGAGCGGTCCGGCCAACGCCAATACGCCCTCGATCCCGCGCAAGAACTCGGTGGTCGATCTCTGGCGGCCGATGATCCACGAGGGGCAGCTCCTGGACTCCTTCCTGGGCATCACCCGGCCGCAGTCGCTGGAGCTGGGGGTGGGGCCGCAGGCGTTCGTGCTGCTGCTGGCGATCCTCGTCCTCCCGTTCGGAATGGGCCGCGAGGGGTGGCGGGAGAGCCTGCTGGTGACCGGGCAGATCTGGGCCGAGCTCGCCTTCTGGCTGCTCGTCCCCTTCGCCAGCTCCCACCACGTCTTCGCCAACATCCGGTATCTGATCCCGGGGCTCGGCCTCGCCTTCGCCGGCGCCGTGGTCCTGGCCGAGCGCCGGGGGGTGCGCGACCTCTGGATGGAGGGGATCGCTCTCGCCTTTCTGGCCCAGGGTCTGCTCCAGCTCCATGCCGAGATGCCGCGGGAGGCCCGGCTGGCCCTGGCCGCGGCGGACCTCATGGCCGTGGCCCTCGCTTTTTCCCCGGCCCTGCGGGCCTTCGCCGTCCGCCGCCGGCGCGAGCTGGTCCTGGCGGCGGTGGTCCTGGCCCTCCTCGTGGCACCCGCCCTCGCCCGCTTCCGGGTCGCGGACCGGGAGCGGGCCTTCACCACCGAATTCACGGCCCACGCCACCATCGCGCGCTTCCTGGCCCCAGGCTGGGGCTGGCTCGAAGAGCACGGCGAGGACGGCAACGTCGCGGCCGTCAGCGAGCCGAACAACTACTTCATGTATCCGGCCATGGGGACCCGACTGGAGCGGGACGTCCGCTACGTCAACGTCAATCGCGCCAACCGGCCCCTCGCCGTCCAGTACCCAGAGTGCCAGCCGCGGGTCGATCCCTCGGCCGAGGCCTGGATCGAGAACCTGACGGCCCAACGCATCCGCTGGGTGCACCTCTCCCGCTACCCGGGCTTCGAGTTTCCCCTCGAGCAGCGCTGGGCCGAGGCGAACCCCGGGCTTTTCGCGCTGCGCTTCGAGGACAAGTCCAACCTGATCTACGAGCTCCTGCCCTCAATCACCCCCACCCAGCCGCCCCCGTAGCCTCAAGCCCGCCCGATTCCCCGGGTCCAGCTCCAGCAGCCGCTGGTTGAGCTCTCTCGCCTTGGGGAGGTCCCCCCGGCGGGCGGCGAGCAGGGCGGCGTTCTGGAGCGCGGGCAGGTTCTGGGGATTGAGGGCGAGGGCGCGGCCCAGGTGGAGCTCCGCCTGGTCGAGATCGCCCATCGCCAGATAGACGCCCCCCAGATTGCTCTCGACGTCGTCCGACCGGGGCTCCAGGATTGCGGCGCGCTGGTAGAAGCGGAGGGCTGTGGCCCAGTCCCCCTGTCTTGCTGCGAGGTTGCCGAGGTTGAGGCAGGCGAGGAAGTCCTTGGGATTGAGGATGAACGCCGCCTTGTAGTGCTCCCGGGCCTCGTCGCTCCGTCCCTGCTCGTCATAGAGCCGTCCCAGGTTGTAGTGTACGAGGTCCATCCGCGGCTCGAAGCCCACGATCCGGGGCAGGAGGAGCGCCGCGAGGCCGATCCCCGCCAGGCCCGCGGCCCGCCGCCGGCTGCCCGTCCTCCAGGCCTCTCTCAAGGCTGCGAGAGTCACTCCCCCCAAAATGAGGAGGGCCGGCACCCCTGGCAGCCGATAGCGGGAGAAGAGGAAGAAGATCACCGTCGAGAGCATCCAGCCGACGAGGAAGAGCAGGGCGGGAGCCAAGGCGCCGAGCCGCCGTCGGGCGAGGACGAGCCCCGCCAAGGCGAGGATCACGGCGCCGCCGAATTCGAGCAGCGGCAGCCGGAGGACCGGGGAGAGTGTCTTCACGTAGTAGTAGTCCACCGCGTCCGGCCACTCGTACCAGCTCCAGAACATGCCGAGCTTGTGGACCTGAAGGCGGAGGAACTCTCCGGGCTCCTGCCGCGCCCAGACCAGGGCCCGGCCCAGCCAGTAGCGGGAGACCTCGCCGGCCGAGAGCCGCCGGCCCGCGGCCTGCTCGGCCAGCCGTACCGGCTCCCGCCGCTCCAAAGCCGGGATCTGCTTGCCCGGGACGATGGGCTGATAGGTGCCGTCCGCCTGCGGGTTGTTGCCGATGTAGAAGTTCACGCCCCCCTGGAAGGTGGTGGGAAGGAAATCCCCACCTACCAGCCCGTTCCGCAGCGCCACCGGCAGCAGGGCGAGGACGAGGCCCGCGAGCAGGGCTCCACCCCTTCGGAGCAACGCTCGTCCCCCTCCCTCCCGGGTCCAGGCCAAGGGCAGCAGGAAGGGGATGAGGAGCAGGGCGTTCTCCCGCAGCAGGGCCAGGATGCCCAGCAGAGCCCCAGCCGTCAGCCAGCGGCCCACCCCTGGATGGGATCGGGCCGCAGCCAGTGCCCAGAGGAGGAACGAGGTCACGGCCACGGCGGGCGACTCCTTGAGGAACTGCGCGTCATAGAAGAGGAAGGGGCCGTAGACCGCCGCCAGCAGGGCCGCCCCGAGACCCACGCTTTCGCCCCCCATCTCACGCCCGGCCCGGTAGAGGGCATAGCATCCGGCCACGGCGAGACCGATCTGGACGAGATAGACCGCGTCCAGGCTCCGCCCGCAGAGGACGTAGAGAACGGCCAGGAGATAGGGGTAGAGGGGAGCCTGGAAGAAGACCTGGGAGCCCAGCCAGTCCCCGGCCGCGATCCCCTGCGCCCAGCGGTCGTACTCCTGGCTGTCCATGACCAGCCAGGCGAAGAACGGCTGATCCCGCACCGCCCACCAGTGCGCGAGCCGCAACCCGAGCGCCAGTGCCAGGATGGCCCCGAGGGCGAGGAGAAGCCGGCGGGAGGGCCGCTGCGGTTCCATGGAGGGGATTACTCTGGCACAGATCTCCGCCTGCTGACGCCCGGCCGTGCTACCATTTCCCGGTTTCTTCCCAACCTGGAGCATGCCATGGCGACCGTTGAATTCACAGGCAACTACGACGATCTTTCGACCGACCGCGGTTATCAATTCAAGTTCTATTGCGAGAAGTGCGGCAACGGCTACATGTCGACCTTCAAGAGCTCGAAGCTCGGCATGGCCGCCTCGGCGGCCTCGGTGGCCAGCAACCTCCTGGGGGGGCTCTTCGGCCGCGTCTCCGACACCGCCTACGAGATCCAGCGCGCCGTGGGCGGCCCGGCCCACGACGCCGCCCTGAGGGAGGCAGTGGCGGAGATCCGCCCCCTGTTCAAGCAGTGCACCCGCTGCGGCCGCTGGGTCTGCGGGCCGGTCTGCTTCAACGAGAGGGCCGGGCTCTGCGAATACTGCGCGCCCGACATGGACGAGGAGATCGCCTCCGCCCAGGCCGAAGCTGCCAAGCAGCAGGCCTTCGAGAAGGCCCAGCAAGTGGACTGGATGAAGGGCCGGGACCTGGGCCAGGTCACCGGCACCACCTGCAAAGCCTGCAACGCCAAGCTCGCCGCCGGAGCCAAATTCTGCCCCGAGTGCGGCACCCCCACCACCGCGGTGAAGAAACACTGCACCGGCTGCGGCGTCCAGATCGAGGGCAACCCCCGGTTCTGCCCCGAGTGCGGGCAGAAGCTGGCGTAGGCCCGGCGAGGATCTTGAGGTCATAGATTGTGACCTCAAGATCCTTTCTCAACGCTCCAGCTCCTGGAAACCGATCCGTCGGGTCCCTCTCTTCGTCGGCTCCATCATCTGGCGAAGGGCGTCGAACACCACGGTGAACTGGCCGTCGTATTTCTTCTCCAGCTCGTCGAACCTCCGGACGAGGTCGGCTCGGGAGGTCATCTCCCGCCGGAGGCGGACGAAGGCCCGCATGATCTCGATGTTGACCCGCACCGCCCTCTCGCTGCGGAGGACGCTCGACAGCATGGCCACCCCCTGCTCGGTGAAGGCATAGGGCAGGAATCTGCGGCCGCCCCAACTTGAGGTTCCAAATTGGAACCTCAAGATTTCGACTTCCTCAGGAGTCAATTGGAACATAAAGTCAATAGGAAAGCGGTCCAGGTTACGCTTCATGGCCTTGATGAGGTTCTTGGTCTCCACTCCGTAGAGAGCGGCGATGTCCTTGTCCAGCATGACCCTCTCCCCCCGCACGACCAGGATCGCGTGCTCGATCCTCTCCGCGGGCAGCAACGCCTGAGTCTCATCCATGGCAGGCCCCCTCCCTGGGGCGATTGAGGTACCAGATTGGCACCTCAAAGCTGGAGACCATCTCCAGCAGGGGCCGCGATGGGCTCTCCCCATCTATATAAACGGAAAATCCTTCGCTCATCGCTCAACTATTTTCGCCGGAGAGGGATTTCGGGCCCGGCTGACCGTCCAGCTCATCCTTTGAGGCTACAAAATTGCCCCCTCCAATTTGAGGTACCAATTTGGCACCTCAAACGCCATCGCCCCGCCGCCCTGCCAGCCACCGCGCCAGGAACGGCACGGCCAGCAGCCCCAGCAGCACCGCGAACCATAGCGTCGCCCCGCGGGTGACGAGGGTCACGGAGCTGGCGTCCGCCGTGTCCAGTCCCTGGGAGTGGAGGAGGGCGGCGAGGGCTCCCTCGGCGGCGCCGAGACCGCCGGGGAGCATGGAGAGGGCGCCCAGGAAGGTGGAGCCCGTGTAGTTGAAGAGGGAGAGGAGAAGCCCGGCCTTCGGCGCGTACTGCCGCACCACCAGGAAGAAGCCCACCCCCTCCGCTCCCCACGCCAGCACCGACAGCGCCAGCGCGAAGAAGAGGAGCCCCGGGGAGAGGAGCGACCGCAGCCGCTCGTAGAGCTCCTCCAGGCGGGGCACCCGCGGACCCAGGACAGGAAGCCTCGCCAGGACGCGGAAGAGCAGCGCCGCCACGCTCCGCCAAGTGAGCGCCGCCACGGCCACGGCCACCCCGGCGATTCCCGCCGCGGCGATCCAGGGTCCTCCGGGGAAGGGGAGGGCCCCGAGGGCGATCAGCAGCAGCACGCCCAGGAGGTCCGTCACCCGCTCGGCCAAGACCGCAGGCACCACCTTGAGCGCCGGCCCGCCCCCCAGCTCCCGCACCAGCCAGGCCTTGCCCAGCTCTCCGGCCTTGCCCGGCGTCACCGAGAGGAGGAATCCGGCGAGGAACACGGCCAGGCTGCGCCCCGGCGGCAGGCGCACCTCCAGCCGGCGGAGGTAGACCTGCCAGCGGCTGAAGCGCAGGGCATAATTGAGGAGCGAGAGGGAGAGGACGGGGATCAGCAGCCGGACGTCGAATCCCGAGAGGCTCCGCGCCAGCTCGGCCGGATTCGCCGAGAGGGCGAGCCCGACGACGACCAAAACGCCCAGACCCAGCGGCACCAGCAGCCGGCGGCCGAGCCGCTCCAGCCCTGAGCCCTCCTCGCCGGCGCTCAGGCCGCCTTCTCTTCTTCCCGGACCGCCTCGGGATACTGCTCGAACAGGCGCATCCACTTGCTGGTCTTCTTGTAGTGGTCGATGCGGCGCTTGCCCACCGTCGGGTACCAGGCGAAGTCGTGGTAGAAGTACGAGCCGAATACGAAGAAGTAGACGAGCGGCGTGCGGAACAGCAGCTTCTGGATCCCTTTGAGCGGCCCGAACCACACCAGGTCGCCGAAGCGGGAGACGGCGTTGTCCCCTACCGAGAAGTGGAAGTTCCACTTCGAGACGTCCTCGCCCACCACCTCGATGTCCCGCGGATCGCCCACGCCCAGGCCGGCGTCATGGGCCAGCCGGATGTAGGGGATCGACATGGGATCGAAGCCCATCACCTTGGCCGCCACGGCGTCGATGGCCACCTGGTCGCCCGAGGCCATCATGAAGTCCTTCTCGACCGGGATCATCGTCCGCGGCCCCGGGCCGTTGCCGCAGGTCGTGCCGTCCATCACCGCGAAGAGGCCGGAGTGGATCTCCTTCTGGATGGTCAGGAGGTCCACCAGCGTCTCGTGGATGTAGGAGTGGGTGTAGTGCCGGCGGGTGTTGAGCAGGCCGCCGAAGGCGTTTTTCATGGCGCCCGTGGTGGTGGTGTAGATGTGGCACTTCACCGTCGGCAGGTGGACGATGTTCTTGCCGAGGAAGAACTCGGGGATGGTGATTCCCTCGGGGTAGATCTTCGGCAGCACCAGCATCTTCCCCTTGGGCTGGTAGGTGATCCACTTGAGGTCGTCCGCGAAGCAGTTGTAGCGCACGGGCACGCCGTACTTGTCCAGCACCGGCAGGTAGCGGTTGAGCCGCTCGCCCTTCTTGGGATCGGTGACGACGGTGTTGTTCTGCACGCAGACCTGGTCCGTGTACCCGTCGGCGCGCAGCTTCTGGATGGTCCCCTCGAGCTGCCAGGGGGTGGTATTGGCCCCCGGGAACGGGAAGTGCCAGGAGATGTTGTCCTTGAGGATCGTGGTGGCGCCCGGCGCGAGATAGCGCTCAACCTCCGCCAGCTCCATGGTGCGCCCCACGTCCGCGAGGACGTTCTCGGGGTTGGTCTTCAAGACGGCGACACGCGCTTTGGCCATGAACAGGGCTCCGGATCGATGGATGATTGCCGCGCCGCGGCGACGCGGGACTGACATTATAGCCCCCTCATTCAAGTCTCGTGCCCTACCGGGGAGGCTCCGCCCTCGCGAATTCTCGTCCCGCCCTCGCGAATTCTGGGTGCGCCCTCGCGAGTTTTCTTCGCGCCCTCGCGAGTTTCATATGGAAATTCGCGAGTTATATATGGGCCCTCGCGAGGGCGTTACGAGAACTCGTGAGGGCCGGTCCGCCCCTCGCGGGTTCTATATGAAAACTCGCGGATTACATATGGGCCCTCGCCAGGGCGCTACGAGAATTCGCGAGGGCGCGAAGAAAACTCGCGAGGGCCGGACGAAAACTCGCGAGGGCGCGGCGAGAATTCGCCGGGGGGCGGACGAAATTCGCGAGGGGGGGCGGCTATACTCGCCAGCCGTCATGCGAGCACGCTGGCAGCCTCGGGTGGCCCTCATCCTGGTGGCGGTCTACCTGCTGATCGCGATTCCGGTGGGGGTGCGCAAGACCTTCCTCCTCCTGCGGGCGTCGGCGAAGACGGTGGGCGAACCGGTCAAGGCCTTGCGTCCGCGGATCTTCGGCCGGGGGTACGTGGCCGCGATCGAGGAGATCCGGCGCGCGATCCCCGAGGACGAGCCCTACCTGCTGAGCGAGCTAGACGAGAGGGACTCCCGGCTCTGGGTGCGCTTCGATCTCCTGCCGCGCCGCGCCATCTTCTTGCGCAGCGGGGGATCGCCCGAGGAGGGATTCGACTGCTGGCGGGAGCAGGTCCGCTGGGAGGTGGTGGCGACGGGCATCAACCGGCCGCCCCTGTTGCGGGAGCGGCCCGTCACGGTGCCGCCGGGCTGCCCGCCGGCGCCCTGGCGGGAGCGGCAGCGGTGACCGCCGGCTCGGTGGCCGCCAACCTCGGCGGGGTGGCGCTCTTCGCGGTCCCCGGGCTGGGCCTCGCCGAGCTGCTCGCGCCCTTGCGGCGGCTCTCCCTCGCCCGCCGCCTCGGCTATGCCTACCTGTTGGGCATCCTGGCGGTCGGCGGCTCCCTCTTCGCCGCCTCCCACCTGTTCGGGGTGCCGCTGCACCGGCCGGCCATCGCGGTCGTCGTCCTCGTGCCGGCGGTGGCGGGACTGAGCGCATGGCTCTGGCGCCGCCGGCGGAGCGGATCCGCGGGGCCCGCGCTTCCGGCGAGCCGCTGGCAGCTCCTGGCGGCGCTCGCGATCACCCTGGTCTTCCTCGGACCGCTGACGTCCGCGTTGACGGCGCCGCTGGCGGATTGGGATGGGCGGATGACCTGGAGCCCCCTAGCGTCCTACATGCGCCAGGAGGGGACGGTCGACGCCTCGGTGCTGCGGGACGCCCGCTGGTACGTCGTGCACCCGCGCTACCCGCCTCTGGTGCCGCTGGCGCAGGTCGCGGTGCAGGAGACTTTCGGGGCCGGTGAGGACGAGCAGGACTATCGGGCGGTCTACATCGGCTTCCTGGTGGCGCTGGTGCTCGTCATCCACGACGGCGCGCGGCGGGGGGCCGGCCCCCTCGCGGCTGCCCTGGCCACCCTCTGTGCCGCCCTGCCGCCCTTCCTGAGCTACGGCTACGGCGGGGGCGGCGCCAACTCGGCCTACAGCGACCTGGCGCTCGCGGGCTTCTATGGCGCGGCGCTGGTGCCGCTCCTGCTCGCGCGGCCGGCCCTGTCGTCCGGATTCGTGGCCGGCTGCCTGCTGGCCGGCGCGGTGCTGACGAAGAACGAAGGCACACTGCTCGCCCTGGCCGCCCTGCTGCTGGCATCCGAGCGGCTGTTGCGCCGCCGGCGCGATCCGGTGGCCGGCCCTCGCACCCTGGCCTGGTTCGCCGCTGCCGCGGGGCCGGTGCTGGCGGCCGTGGCGCTCCTCGCCTCCTGGCGGGCCGCCATCCCGAACCGCGACGACGAGGACTACTTCGCCGTCCTCCGGCTGCCGGACCTGGTGAGCGGCGCCTTCACGCGGCTGCCGGTGATCGTCCCCTGGACCTTGCACTGGACGTTCCGGAGTGCCGAATGGCTGGGTTTCTGGTGGCTCTTCCTCGCCGTTCTGCTCCTCGGCGCCTACGCCCTGCGTCGCCCCCGGGTCCGCCGCCTGCTGCTCGCCGGCCTCGTCCCCGCCGCCATCGGCTGGGCGGCCTACGCGGTGAGCCCACGGCTCCCCGATCTCATCGGCGAGACCTGGGACCGGTTCCTCGTGGATGGTCTGGTGGCGCTGAGCTTCGTCTTCTCCTGTGCCCTGGGGCACCTGCTGCGCCGCCGGCGACCTACCCCTGGTACGGCACCCGCTCCTTGATCCTGTTGAACCCCAGCCGGCTGAACAGCTCTTCGACCCGGGCGGGATCGGCACCCCGGAATTCGAGGTCTTTCAAGGTCGCCTCGACCCCGGGGACCTCGCGGGCGACGGTGGCGAGCTGCTTGGAGAGGAAGGCGATGTCGCGGCTGGCGACGAGCTTGGCGTGGAGGGATTTGGCGCCGCGGAGGGCGGGGACGAGCCCGGGGAGCTCGTTGAGCCTGGCGTAGAGGTCCTCCAGGTGGCCGAAGCGGGCGAGGAGCTCGGCCGCGGACTTGCCGCCGATCCCTTTCACCCCCGGGATGTTGTCCACCGTGTCGCCGGCCAGGCCCAGGTAGTCGGTGATCTGGTCCGGCCGCACGCCGAACTTCTCGAAGACGGCGGCGGCGTCGAGGCGGAGCCCCTTCCCGAAGTCGAGGAGGGTGAAGCGGTCGTTCACGAGTTGGGAGAGGTCCTTGTCGGAGGTGACGATGACGGCGCCGTGGCCGTCCTTCTCGAGGCGGGTGCAGAGGGCGCCGATCAGGTCGTCCGCCTCGTAGCGGTCGTCGACGAAGGTGGCCGCGCCCAGGGCGGCGGCGATCTCCTCGCAGGCCGTGAGCTGGGCTTCGAGCTCGGGCGGCGGCAGCACCCGCTGGGCTTTGTAAGCCGGAAAGAAGTCGTTGCGGAAGCTCGAATTGAGGCTGCGGTCGAAGGTCACGGCGAGGTGGGTGGGCTTCTCGTCCGCGATCAGCTTCAGGAGGAACGAGGTGAAGCCGTAGGAGGCTGCCGCGGGCTCACCCGCAGGGGTCTTGATGCTCGACGGCAAGGAGAAGTGGGCCCGGAAGATGTACGGGCTCGCATCCACCAGATAGACGGTCGCCATGGGGATCGATCAGGCTCCGAAGAAGCTGCGCACGGCCGCTCCCACCGCCTCCAGCTCCTCGTTGGTCAGCTCGGGGAAGACGGGGAGGCAGAGCACCTCCTGGGCCGCGGCGGTCGCCACCGGCAGGTCGCCGTCCTCGACGTTCACCAGGCCGGCCAGGGCAGGCTGCTGGTGGAGGGGCGAGGGGTAGTGGACGGCGGAGGCGATGCCGGCGGCCTTGAGGTGGGCCATCAGCTCGTCGCGGTGGGCCGTGCGGACCGTGAACTGATGGTAGACGGAGCGCACCTCGGGGCGGTCCGGCAGGAGCTTCAGGTCGCCCACGCCGGCCAAGGCGCCGTGGTAGCGGCAGGCGATCTCCCCCCGGCGGGCGTTGTCCTCGTCGAGCAGCGCCAGGCGGCAGTTGAGGACGGCGGCCTGCAGGCTGTCGAGCCGGCTGTTGGTGCCCACGGCCACGTGATGGTAGCGGCCGGCCTGGCCCTGGTTGCCGAGGGTCCGCACCCGCTCGACCAGGTCGCGGTCGTTGCCCGTGACGGCGCCGCCGTCGCCGAAGCAGCCGAGGTTCTTGGTGGGGTAGAAGCTCCAGGCCGCGAGCTGGCCGAAGCCCCCCACCCGCTTGCCCTTCCAGCGGGCGCCGTGGGCCTGGGCCGCGTCCTCCACCAGCCACAAGCCGTGGTGCTGGCAGAGGGCGAGGAGGGCGTCGACGTCGAAGGGCCGGCCATAGAGATGGACGCCGAGGATCCCCACCGTCCGCTCCGTGACGCGGGCCGCGGCGTCCGTCGGATCGAGGTTCAGGGTCTCAGGATCGACGTCGGCGAAGACCACCTGGCCGCCCAGCAGGGCCACGGCCTCGGCGGTGGCGAAAAAGCTGAAGGCGGGGACGATCACTTCGTCGCCCGGCTCGAGGCCCAGGGCGCGCAGGGCGAGCACCAGGGCGTCGGTGCCGTTGCCGAGCCCCACGCAGGCCTCGACGCCCAGGTAGGCGGCGAAAGCGGTCTCGAACTCCCGCACCTCGGGGCCCAGGACGAAGGAGGTCTCGTCGAGGATCTTCCGCCAGCGCTCGTCGAGTTGGGAGGCGATGCGCCGCCGGGTGCGGCCGAGGTCGAGGATGGGGACGTTCATGGCGGGGCGGATTCTATCCCGGTCACCCTCCAGGCCGCAGGGGATACCGGGTCCACGGCGTGTCGTAGACCACGATCTCGTTGCCCCCCATGGTGATGTTGTCCGGGATCTCGAGATGGTGGACGGGCCGGAAGCGGGGGTCGCGGGCCACGCCGGGCACCCAGGAGGGGAAGACGATGACGTAGTCGGGCCGGCGGCGTTCGATGGCGGCCACCATGGCGTCGTCCCAGGGCATGCCGGCTTCGACGGCCCGCTTCACCTCCTGCCGGATCTCCGGGGTGGCGATGCTCGCCAGGTCGATGATCGGGTTGGGGAGCAGGTACTTGATGGCGCCGATGTCGTTGACCGCCAGCACGGCCTCAGGAGGGACCCGCGCCGCGAGCCAGTGCGCGACGGCCACATCGCTCTCCTCGACATTGGCGACGTTCTGGACGTAGAAGGCCTCGCCCCGGAACAGGGTGGCCGCGGTGGGGGCGAGGAGCACGCCTGTGCCCAGGGCGGCGAGGGCGATCCGCAAGACCCGCGAGGGGAGCCGGGCCAGGGCGCGCACGGGGCCTTCGAGGCCGAGGACTCCCAGGACGATCAGGATGGGAAAAAGAGGGAAGTAGTAGCGCCCGAAGTTGCCCAGCATCAGGGTGGGGCCCGGGGTGAGCACCGAATAGGCGAGCGGCAGGGCGAAGAGCCAGAGGGCCGGCAGCAGGCCGCGGTCGCGGGGGGTGCCCAGCCGGGCGGCCAAGGCCGTGACCCCCGCGCCGGCGAGCACGGTCATCCACGGCTGGGGATGGAAGAACAGGCCCAGGACGTTGAGCAGGTAGCGCGGCTCGGGCAGCAGGTGGTGCCCGCCGCCGCCCCCCTTGGCCGCCCAGGTGGTGGGCAGGACGGAGCTGCCCGCCCATGCGTAGAAGAGACAGGGGCCGGCCAGGGCGCAGAGAGCGAAGGCCGCGGCCACGAGCAGGGTTCGTAGGGACGGGGCCCTCCAGCGCAGCGATCCTTCCACAGTACTCGGGGTGAAAATCAGGAAGCGGTCCAGGAAGGCGAGGAGCAGCAGCAGGAGGCCCTCCGGCCGCGCCAGGACGGCCACGGCGAGGACGGCGATGGAGAGCGGCAGGCGTCGCGGCTCGGCCCGCTCGCGCAGGTGGAGGATGATCCCCGAGAGGGAGAGCAGGATGAAGAGGGGGATCTCCATACCTGAAAGGGCGGCCCACACCAGCCAGCTCGTGGTCAGGGTGAGCCCCGCCGCGAGGGCCGAGAGGCCGGTGGTGAGGCCCAGCTCCCGGGCCAGCCGCCGGGTGGCTTCGACGCCGGCGAGGTGAAGGACGATGCCCAGCGCCTTGGTCCAGGCGATCACGCTGCCGGGCAGCAGGAAGAGGAGGGAGAGGAGAGCGGTCCACAGCGGGGCCGTCGAGCCGGTCACGAGATGGCCGGGGTTGTACGCGAGGCCCAGACCGCGGGCCAGGTTGCGGGCGAACTGGAGATGGATCCAACTGTCGTCGAGCGGAAAGCCGAGCCCTCCCTTGAGGCGGGCGATCTCCGCCAGCAGGTAGCGCAGGCAGACCACCAGGCCGGCGAGCGTGAGCAGCAGGCCGGCCGGGAGCCGGCGCGGCGGGTGGACGCCTTCGGGAGCGGTCATCGTGGCAGCGAAGCATACACAACTGGCGGCGACGGGTTTATGATCGCGGGTCCCATGGCTCTCACCAGTCTCGCGCCCCGGCGCCGGCGGGCGGCCCGCATCGCCCTCTATTCCAGCCTCGTGCTGGTGGGGAGCGTCACCTGGGGGCTGGTCATGCTCCTCAAGCGCCCTCTCGAGGCGCACCGCAGCGAGGCGTGGGCGCAGGGGGACATCGCCAGCCGGCCTGAGGTGAAGCTGCTCCAGGAGTACGTGCGGATCGACACCAGCGAGACCACGGGCGATGAGAGGGCCGGCGCGCAGTTCCTGGCCCGCCAGTTCGCCGCCGCCGGCATTCCCTACCGCATCGAGACGGTGGGGCCGAAGAAGGCCAACCTCTATGCCTGGCTGGACGGCAAGGACCCCCACCCACTGGTGCTTCACAACCACATCGACGTCTCGGCGGCCGATCCCAAGGAGTGGTTCTCGCCGCCCTTCGAGGCGCGGATCGACGGGCCGTGGATCTACGGCCGCGGCGTCTTCGACATGAAGAGCGTCGCCATCGCCCAGATGCTGGCCATGATCGAGCTGAAGAAGAGCGGCGTCCCCCTCAACCGCTCTGTGCTCTTCCTCGCCACCAGCAGCGAGGAGCGGGGGAGCCGGCTAGGGGTGCGGCGCATCCTCCAGCTCGACCCTCAGAGGGTCCGCGGCTTCTGGGCGGTGCTCACCGAGGGCGGCGTGGTCGAGGCCCGGGCACGCGACCAGATCAAGTTCTGGGGCACGGAGTTCGCCCAGAAGCGCTATGTCGACCTGGTGGTCTGCGGCAGCGACCGCGAGCGGCTCGAGCAGATCCGGCGGGACCTGCTGGACCGCGGCCCCACCGAGACCGACCTGCGGCTGACCCCCGAGGCCGCGGCGACCCTCGCCGCCTACGGCCCGACCCGCGACCTGCCGGAGCTGCGAGACCTCGCCTCCCATCCCAAGAAGGCGATGGCGGACGTCGCCGCCTACCGCAAGCTGCCCGGCTATCTGCGCTCCATGCTGCGCGACGAGGCGGTGCCGTTCAAGGTGGCGCCGGCCAAAGGGGGCGGCTACGAGTTGCTGATCAAGTTCCAACTTCTGCCCGGGACTGAGCTGGCGGCGGTGCGGGAGAAGCTCGTCCCGGGCTGGATGACCTTCGGCCTTACCACGAGGCTCGACGAGCCCGACTCCACCGGCGCCGGCAGCCCCCTCGACCATCCCGTCTTCCAGGGCGTCCAGGCCGCCCTCCACGACTTCTACCCCGACGCTCCCCAGGGCCCTTACTTTCTGCCCTGGAGCGCCACCGACGCCCGCTTCTTCCGCACCCTCGGGGTGCCCACCTACGGCTTCTCTCCCTTCCTCATCATGAGCACCGACACCCTGCAGGTCGATCAGGCCAACGAGCGCCTGGCCCTGCCGGGATTCGTCGACGGCGTCGTCCTCTACGCCAAGGTAGTCCGCCGGCTGGTTTCTGACACTTAGTGGTAGGCGCCAGTGGCAAATTTTGTCGCGGCTGAAAGTTAACATCAAGAAAACAAAAGACTTGCAATCGACTGACCCCTGGCATCGACCCTGCTATATCTCCGGGTGAAATGGAAAGGCTCGCGGATATCCCGGGGGCAAGATGTGAAAACCAGGGGAGGAGACCCTAAAATGTTGATGAAGATCCGGAACCGTCAAAAGGGCTTCACGCTGATCGAGCTGCTGATCGTGGTGGCGATCATCGGCATCATCGCGGCCCTGCTCATCCCGAACTTCCTGGATGCCCTGCAGAAGGCGAAGCAGAAGCGGACCGTGGCTGACGTCCGCAACACCGGCACGGCGATGTTCTCGTGGCTGACCGACCAGGTCGGCGCGGCCGCGGCCGGCCAGACCGCCACCGAGGTGGACCTGAGCACGGGCTATGGCAGCAGCATGACCGGCGGCGCCGCCGCCTCCATCCTCGTGCCCCAGTACCTGCAGTCCGTGCCGGACAAGGACGGCTGGAAGCATGACTACGAGTTCTACATGAACACCGGCGACGTGCTCTCGCGCACCGTGCTGGCCATCCGCTCCTTCGGCCGTGACGGCACGGGCGCCGCCGCCAAGTACACCGTGGTCGGCTTCGATCCCACCGACTACGACCAGGACATCGTCTGGGCCGACGGCTTCTTCGTGCGCTGGCCGCAGAAGACGACCCCCTGATCACTGTTCACGCGCTGTTCACGAAACACTCTCTCCCGTTTGAGGGGGCGCCCCCGGGGCAGCCCCCTTTTTTCGTCTATCCTGGTGCCCCTCATGCATCGCCTCCGTCTCTCCGCCCTGCTGGCCCTGCTGCTGCCATCGCTGCCGCTCCATGCCGCGCCGGCCGCCACTGCACCGAAGCTGTCGGAAGCGGCGGGCTGGCTGCAGCAATACCTGCGGATCGACACTTCGAATCCTCCCGGCAACGAGCGGCGGGGAGCGGACTTCCTCGCCGGTCTCCTGCGGCGGGAGGGGATCGCCGCGCGGATCGTGGAGACTCCCGACGGCCGGGCGAGCCTGTGGGCCCGCCTCTCCTCGCCGGCGAGCGGCGGCCGTGCCGTCCTCCTCCTGCACCACATGGACGTAGTCCCCGCCGGACCCGGCTGGAGCGTCCCGCCCTTCGCCGGCGCGGTGCGCGACGGCTATCTCTGGGGGCGCGGCGCGCTCGACGACAAGAGCTTGGGGGTAGCCCAGCTCGCGGCCCTGGTGGACCTCCAGCGCCGCCGTCTCCCCCTCGCCCGCGACGTGATCTTCCTCGCCGTGCCCGACGAGGAGAACGGTGGCCCACGCGGCACGGCTTGGCTGCTCGCCCAACACCCCGAGCTCTTCCAGGGGGTCGAGGGGGTGATCGGCGAGGGCGGCCGGACCCAGACGGGAGCGGGCGGCAAGGTCCTCTGGTGGGAGATCGAGGTGGCGCAGAAGCGCCCCCTCTGGCTGGAGGTCTCGACCTCCGGCCGCGGCGGCCACGGCGCGGGGCTGAATCCGGACAGCGCCAACCATCAGCTCGTCCAGGGGCTGGCGCGGCTGCTGGGCGCGCCCCCCCGCTGGCGGGTGAGCCCCCCCGTCCGCGACTACTGCCGGGCCATCGCCCCGCTCCAGAACGACTACTGGCGCCGCGTCTTCGCCAACGTCGACGCCGTCGTCACCCCGAGCGGCCCCAAGGAGTTCCTAATGCCGGGCATGGCCAACCTCTTCCTCGACACCGTCCAGGTGACGGTGCTGCGGGGCGGCGAGCGGATCAACGTCATCCCCAAGACGGCCGCCGCGCGCATCGACGTCCGCCTGCTGCCCGACACGGACGCCAAGGCCTTCCTCGCGAACGTGAAGCGCCTGCTGGGCCCCGGCTTCGACGTCAAAGTGCTGGTGACCTCGCCGCCCGCGCCGCCGTCGCCCGCCGCCGGCCGCCTCTATCGCGCCATGGAGCGGACCCTGAAACCCGCGGCTCCGGTGGTGCCCACCTTCATCGCCGGCATCACCGACTCCCGCTATTTCCGGGAGCGAAGCATCCCGGCCTATGGTCTGTCGCCCTTCAAGCTCGGTCCCGAGGACACGCAGGGGATCCATGGCCCGAACGAACGGATCCCGCTGCGGGAGCTCGATCGCGGGGTCGAAAGAATGCGCCAGATTCTATTTTTCTATGTCTCGGCAGCGCAGTGACATCCTGTGGCTGCGCGTTGACGTTTTTTGCCAGCGATCCTCTGTGGCGGCAGCGTGAAAGCCCTTGTTTTTCAAGGCTTTGGAACCTGGTTCTCCCTGGCACGGGCCTTGCCCTGAGGAGAAAACACCTTTGTGGGGGGAATCGTTGATATGAAGCGTAGACTCGCGGGAAAACCGACAGGCTTTACGCTGATCGAGCTGCTGATCGTCATCGCCATCATCGGCATCCTTGCGGCCATCCTCATTCCGAACCTGATCGACGCGATGCAGAAGGCCAAGCAGAAGCGTACGGTGGCGGACATGCGGATCACGGGGACGGCGATGTTTTCCTGGTTGTCCGACCAGGTGGGCGCGGCGGCGGCGGGCCAGACGGCGACCAGCATCGATCTCGACACCGACTACCCGACGGCGGTCACCCCTGCCGGGCTCCGCACGCTCCTGGTGCCGTATTACATCGAGCACGTCTCGGAGCTGGACGGCTGGAAGACGCCGTACAAGTACTACCTCGACACGGCGACGGTACAGAAGCAGCACGTGATGGCCATCGCCAGCGGCGGCCGCGACAAGAGCGACCCCTCGGGGAAGTACACGGTGACCGGGTTCGATCCGACCGACTACGACCAGGACATCATCTGGGCTGACGGTTTCTTCGTGCGCTGGCCGCAGAAGTAGTCTCTGCGCTGGGACGGGGTACAATCCGGCGCGGAGAAACTTTTTCGCATGCGCCGCTGGACCGCCTCGTTCCAGCCAGCCCTGATGGCGACGGTCTGGCTCCTGAGCCTCTTCGCTCCCGTGCTCTCGCCCGGGCGCGCACTGGCCAACCGCGACGTCGCCATCTTCCACCTCCCCCTGCGGACCGCCTTCCGGGAGCTCACAGCCTTCGGGCTCCCGGTGTGGAACCCCTGGCTGCACGGCGGCGAGCCCATCCTGTCGAACCCCAGCTACGCGGCCTTCTACCCGCCGAGCTGGCTGGCGGTGATCGCATCCCTCCCCTGGGCGTTGAGCCTGCTGGCCATCCTGCACGCGGGCATCGCCTTCGCCGGGGCCTGGTTCCTGGCCCGGCGCCTCGGCTGTGGCCGGGGGGCGGCGGCGCTGGCCGGGATCGGTTTCGCCGGGTGCGGCGTCTACCTCTCTCTGCTCAGCGCCTTCAACCTCTTCTGGGGGATCTCCTGGCTGCCGTGGGTGCTGGCCTGGGGGGATGAGGCGCTGCGGACAGGTGCTGAAGAGCAGCCGCGAGGATGGTGGCGGCCGGCCTTGCTGGCGGGCGGAGCCCTGGGTCTCGCACTGCTCAACGGCGAGCCAGCCACGGCCGGGATGAGCGGTCTGGCGCTGCTGGCCCTGGCAGTTTCGGCCTGGCGTCGCCCGGCCGTGGCGGCGCGGGCAGTGGTGCCGCTCCTGGTCGCGGGAGCCCTGGCGGCAGTACAGCTCCTGCCCACTCTCGGCCGGCTTGCCCATTCGCCGCGGCAAGGGCTCGGCTTCGCTGAAGCCACCGAATGGTCGCTGCCGCCGGAGCGGCTGGTCGAGGTCGTCTTCCCCCACTTCTTCGGCGCCGCAGCAGGGGACTTGGAGGGGGTCTTCTTCGGCTGGACGCTCAACGACCGCCACTACCCTTACGTCGAATCGCTCTATCCCGGTCTCCTGCTGGCGGTCCTCGGGGCGGCCGCTCTGCTGCGCGGTGGCATCCCCCGGCGTGGCGCCTGGGCGCTCGCCGTGGCCGGCGGCTTCTTCCTGGCCCTGGGGCGCCACAACCCGCTCTATGGGGCGCTGCGGCGGGCGGTGCCACCGCTGGCGGTGCAACGCTACCCGGAGAAGTTCGCGGTCCTCGCGGTCCTCGCCCTGGCTGTGGCGGGCGTCCTCGGCTGGCAGCGGCTGGCCGACGAGCGCCGGGCCGGGCGGCGAGAGGCGGCCGGCTTCCCCCTCGCGCTCGCCGGGGTGGTGCTGGCGGCTGCGGTGGCACTGGCGCTGGGGCTCCAACTCGCGCCCGCGGCCGGCGACCGATTCATCGCCAGCCACGGCGACCCCGAGCTGGGCGCGGCCGGACGCGCCGCCGGTCTCGTCTACCTGCGGCGGGAGAGCCGGATCGCGGTCGCCACGGCGGCGGCCGTGGTGGGGCTGCTGGCTCTCTGTCGCTGGGGGAGCGTGTCCGAGCGGCGGCTCCAGGGGCTGGCCCTCCTCCTCCTGGCGACCGACCTGTGGCACTACGGGCACAGCCAGGTGAGGAGCGTGCCGGCGGCCCTGTATCGCACGCCGCCACCCCTCGCCGCGGCGCTGCTCTCCGTCCCTCACCGGATCTACGTGCCGCCGGCCCAGCGCGACGCCGTGGACCTGGTGGCGATGAGGAGCCTGGGGGATCCGCGGACCGTGTCCCTGCGCAATCAACTGACCCGCCTCTATCCCTATTCGGGGCTGTTGTGGGACATCCCCACGGTCTTCGAGGGCGACTTCGAGCTGATGCGGACCCGGTGGGGGAGCCGGGCGGACGAGATCTTCCGCGTCGAGTCGCGCCGGCCGGAGGGCTGGCGGTTCCTGGGCGTCTGGAACGTCAGCGAAGCTCTCTTCCACAAGACGGTGGCGGAGCAGGAGGCGGACCTGGAGAACCCCGCTGCCCTGCCCTTGCGCCGGGTGACCAATCCCCACGTGCTGCCGCGGTTCCGCTTCACGCCACGGGTGAGCTTCCACCCCAGCCATGCCGCCGCCCTGGCCGCCGCCCGGGCCCTCGACTGGAAGGTGGCCCGCGACGAGCAGTGCGTCGGCTCTCCGCCGCGGACCCTGGTCTACACCCGGCCGCCACACCCGCTGGGGGTGGTGGACGAGGGCGGGCGCATCCGCGTCGACTATGAAGCGGAGGAGGGGGCCTTCCTGGTCGCGGCCCTCACCTTCGACGAAGGCTGGCGGGCCCGGCTGGACGGCGGCGAGCCCCTGCCGGTCTATCCCACGGCCGCCTGCCAGCTCGGCGTGGCCCTGCCGGCCGGCCGGCACCGGCTGCAGCTCGAATACCGGCAGCCGCTGCTGGGAGCGGGGGCCGCCATCACCCTGATCACCCTCATCGGCATGGTCGCGGCTCTCGTCCGGCTGAGGTGGAGGGCGGTCGAGTGAACAGGCTGACCCGCGCCCTGCTCCCAATCCTGCTCGGGACCGGCTGGCTGCTCAGCCTCTTCGCGCCCCTGCTACCGCCGGACCGGGTGCTCGCCAACCGCGACATCGCCCTCTTCCATCTCCCCCTGCGGCTCACCTTCCGCAATCTGGCGGCGCTCGGGCCCCCGGTGTGGAACCCGTGGCTCAACGGCGGCCAGCCCATCCTGTCGAACCCCAGCTACGGCGCCTTCTATCCGCCGAGCTGGCTGGTGTTCGCCGTGCCTCCCCGCTACGCCCTGACCCTGATGACCGTGCTGCACGTGGCCCTCGCCTTTGCCGGCGCGTGGTTCCTGGCGCGGCGGCTGGGCTGCGGCCGGGGTGCCGCGGCCCTGGCGGCGGTCGGCGTCTCCGGCTGCGGGGTCTTCCTGAGCCTGCTGAGCGCGCTCAACCTGCTGTGGAGCCTGGCCTGGTTCCCCTGGCCCCTCGCCTGGGCCGACGAGGCCCTGCGGGCCGGGCCGGGCGAGCGGTGGTGGTGGCCCGCCCTGCTGGCCGGCGGCGCCCTGGGCCTCCAGCTCTTGAACGGCGAGCCCGCCATGGTGGTGGTGAGCGGTCTCGCGCTCCTGGCCCTGGCCGCTTCGGCGGTGGGGCGACGTCCGCGACGGTTGGCAACGGCGTTGCGGGTGCTGGTGCCCTTCGTCTTCGCCGTGGCGCTCGCCGCCGTGCAGCTCGTGCCCACCCTGGCGCGGCTCGCGGACTCGCCGCGCCGCGGGCTCCCCGCGGCCCAGGCCAACCTCTGGTCGCTGCCGCCGGCGCGCCTGGTCGAAATCGTCCTGCCGCGGTTCTTCGGCGATCCCACCCGGGACCTCGAGGGGCGTTTCTTCGGCTGGCAGCTCAACGACCTGAGCCACCCCTACCTCGAGTCGCTCTACCCGGGGCTGCTGCTGGCCGTCCTCGGAGTGGCGGCTCTGGCGGCGGCACGGATTCCCCGGCGGGCGGCGTGGAGCCTCTGCGTCCTCGCCGGCGTCTTCCTCGCCCTCGGGCGCCACAACCCGCTGTACGAGGCGCTGCGGCGCAGCGTCCCGGTGCTGGCGGTGCTGCGCTATCCCGAAAAGTTCATCGTCCTCACGGTCCTCGCCCTGGTGGTGGCGGGAGCCCTCGGCTGGCAGCGGCTGCTCGACGAGCGGCAGGCGGGACGGCCGCAGGCGGCCGACCTGCCCCTCGCCCTCTCCCTGGTAGTCCTGGGGATGGCGGCCGGCCTGACCCTTCTCCTGCGGGTGGCACCCGGCGCAGGCGAGTGGCTGGTCGCCAGCCAGGGCTCGCCCGATCTGCGGCCCGCGGACCGGGTGGCGGCCCTGGGGTATCTCCAGGGCGAGAGCTGGGCCGCGGTGCTCACCGCCGGCGCGGTGGCCGTCCTGCTCGTCCTCTGCCGCTGGCGGCGCCCGAGCCGTCGGCTGCTTTCCGCGCTCGCCGTGCTGCTGCTGGCCGTGGACCTCTGGCACTACGGCCACGGGCTGCTGCGAACCCTGCCGGCCGCCGCCTTCCAGACGCCACCGCCGCTGGCCGCCGCGCTGCAACCGTCCGGGGATCGGATCTTCGTCCAGGAGCCGGCCGGCGGGCCTTTGAGCCTGATACCGCGCGGCAGCGATCCGCGCACGGTCGTATCCCGGACGACCGTCGCCCGCCTGACACCCTACTCGGGGCTCCTCTGGCGAATCCCCTACGCCTTCAACCTGGACTTCGACCTCATGCTCACCGGTTGGGGACGCCAGGCGCAGGCCCTGCTGAAGAGCGAGGAGCGGGCGCCGCAGGGGATCTTCCGCTACCTCGGCGTCTGGAACGTGGGCACTCTCCTGCTGCCGCGGACGAGCCCGGACCAGCCGCCGGCGGCGGCGGGCGCCGAGGTCAAGGGTCTTCGCCGGATCCAGAACACCTATGTCCTTCCCCGCTTTCGCTTCGTGCCGCGGGTCACCTTTCATCCCGCCTATCCCGATGCGCTCGCCGCCGCCCGTGCCTCTGGGTGGGCGGTGAACCGGGAGGAGCAGGTGGTCCGGCCCGGGCAGCCGGCCCGCACCCGGGCCTTCCGCCGGCCGCCGGAGCTGCTGGAGAGCGCCGACGAGGGCGGGCGCATCCGTCTCAGATATCGGGCGGAGGAAGGGGCGTTCTTCGTCGCCGCCATGACCTTCGACCAGGGTTGGAGCGCCCGGGTGGACGGCGCGCCCGTCCCGCTTTTCCCCACCGCCGCCTGCCAGGTGGGCGTCGAGCTCCCTCCGGGCGTCCACCGTCTCGAGCTGCGCTACCGGGACCCCTGGGTGCCCGTGGGCGCTGCCTCGAGCCTGGCGGCTCTCGGGGTGGCGGCGGTCCTCTTCTTCAGGCGGCCAGGGCTCCGCCCATGAGGCCTCTCGCCGAGGGCCGCCTGGCCCGCGTCCTGGCGCCGGCGATCCTGGGGACCCTCTGGGTGTCGAGCCTCTTCGCGCCGCTCCTCTCCCCGCGCCGGGTGCTGGCCAACCGGGACGTCATCCCCTTCCATCTCCCCCTGCGCACGGCCTTCCGCGAGCTCACCGCCTTCGGCCTGCCGGAGTGGAACCCCTGGCTCCATGGCGGCCAGCCCATCCTCTCGAACCCCAACTACGGCGCCTTCTATCCGCCGGGCTGGCTGGTGCTGGCCGTGCCCCCCACTTACGCCTTGAGCCTGCTTGCCGCGCTGCACGCGGCCCTGGCCTTCGCCGGCGCCTGGTGGCTGGCGCGGCGGCTGGGCTGCGGGCGGGGCGCGGCGGCCCTGGCGGGCGTGGGCTACTCGGGCTGCGGGGTCTATCTCTCGCTGCTCAACGCCTTCGCCATGCTGACGGGCTTCGCCTGGCTGCCCTGGCTCCTGGGGTGGGCGGACGCGGCCCTGCGCGCCCCCAAGGGCGAACGCTGGTGGCGGCCGGCGCTCCTCGCCGGCGGCGTCCTGGGTCTGCAACTGCTCAACGGCGAGCCGGCGGTCGTCACCATGAGCGGCCTGGCGCTCCTCGCCCTTTCGGCCTCGACAGCGGTGCGGCGGCCGGCGGCGGCCCTGCGGGTTTTCGTGCCCCTGGTCTTCGGGCTGGCCCTGGCGGCGGTGCAGCTCCTGCCCACCCTCGGCCGAGTGGGGGACTCCTCCCGCACGGCGCTCTCCCCTCAGCATGCGACGCTCTGGTCGATGCGCCCGGAGCGGCTGGCCGAGGTCCTCTTCCCCCGCTTCTACGGCGATCCGGCCGGCGCCCATGACGGGCTCTTCTTCGGCCGCGGGCTCAACGACTCCGGCTATCCCTACGTGGAGTCGCTCTATCCGGGCCTGCTGCTGGCGGTGTTGGGTGCCTCGGCCTTGATCCGCGGGCGCATCCCCCGGCGGGGAGCCTGGGTCCTGGCGTTCGCGGCCGGTTGTTTCCTGGCCCTCGGCCGTCACAACCCGCTCTACGGGGTGGCGCGGCGGCTGGTGCCGCTGCTGGCGATCCAGCGCTATCCGGAGAAGTTCGTGATCCTGGCGGTCCTGGCCCTGGTCCTGGCGGGCGTCCTCGGCTGGCAGCGGCTGCTCGACGAGCGCGACGCCGGCCGTCCCCAGGCCGCGAGCCTCCCGCTGGCCCTGTCGCTCGCCGTGCTCGCCGTGGCCGCGGTCCTGGCGGCGGTTCTGCGTTGGGCGCCCGGCGCCGCCTCGGCTTTCATCGCCGCCGGCGGTGCGGAGGACCCGGCAGGGCGAGCCGAGGCCCTCTCCTACCTGCGCGGCGAGAGCCTCCTGGCCCTGGCGACCGCCGGGTCCGTCGCCGCCCTGCTCGGCCTCTGCCGCTGGCCGAGGCCGTCGCGGCGGCTGCTGTCGCTCTTGGCCGTGCTGCTGCTGGCCGTGGATCTCTGGCACTACGGCCATGGCCTGCCCCGGACGCTGCCCGCCGCCGACTGCCAGACGCCGCCGCCGCTGGCCGCGTCGCTGCTGCCGGCCCGGGACCGCGTCTTCGTGCCCTACGAGAAGGGGCTCGACCCGTCGCCGGGGGGCCGCGGCACCCAGCCCGAGCTGGCCCGCACCTACCTGGCCCGGCTGACCCCCTACTCGGGCCTGCTGTGGCGCATCCCCTACGCGTTCGACGTGGACTTCGACCTCATGCTCACCGGCTGGGCCCGGGCGTCGGACGAGATCCTGAGCCGCGAGTGGAGCGCGCCGTCGCGGAGCTTCCGCTATCTCGGAGCGTGGAACGTGCGCACCGTGCTGCTGGTGAGGCGGAGTCCCGAGGAGCCGCCGGCCGGACCCGAGCCCGCCCTCCAGGGCCTGCGCCGGCTGGAGAACGTCCACGTCCTCCCGCGTTTCCGCTTCGTGCCGCGGGTGACCTTCCATCCCTCCCATGCCGCGGCGGTCGCCGCTGCCCGGGCCCGGGACTGGTCCGTCGCCCGCGAGGAGCAGGCGGTGCGGCCGGACGCGCCGTCGCAGGCCCGGACCTACACCCGGCCGCCACGGCTGCTGGAATCGGCCGACGAAGGAGGGAGGGTCCGGCTGCGCTACCAGTCGCAGGAGGGGGCGTTCTTCGTGGCGGCCATGACGTTCGACGACGGCTGGCGCGCGCGGCTGGACGGCGAGCTCATCGCAAGCTTCCCCACGGCCGCCGGCCAGCTCGGGGTGGAGCTGCCGCCGGGCGAGCACCGGCTGGTCCTCGAATACAAGGACCCGTTCGTCCCGGTGGGCGCCGCCATCAGCCTGGCCGCCCTGCTGGTGGGCGGGCTGATCTATCGCCGGCGGGGGAAGGCCTCATGAAGGCTCGCCGCCTGGCCTCCTGGCTGGCGCCGGCGCTGCTCGGCGCGGCGTGGCTCGGGAGTCTCTTCGCGCCGCTGCTGTCGCCGGAGCGGGCGGTGGCGAACCGGGACATCGCTCTCTTCCACCTCCCCCTGCGCACCGCCTTCCGCGAGCTCGCCGCCTTCGGCCTTCCGGCGTGGAACCCATGGCTGCACGGCGGCCAGCCCGTGCTGTCGAACCCCAGCTACGGCGCGTTCTATCCCCCGGGCTGGCTGGTGCTGGTCCTGCGGCCCGACTACGCGCTCGGCCTGCTGACGGTGCTGCATGGGGCCATCGCCTTCGCCGGGGCCTGGCGGCTGGCGCGGCGGCTGGGTGGCGGGACGAGGTGCGGCAGCGCTGGCCGGGCTGGCCTTCGCCGGCTGCGGCGCCTCCCTGTCGCTGCTGAGCGCCCTCACCCTCTACTGGGGCATCGCCTGGCTCCCCTGGGTGCTGGCCTGGGGGGACGAGGCGCTGCGCGCAGGTCCGGGAGAAAGATGGGGAAGACCGGCGCTGCTGGCCGGAGGAGCCCTGGGGCTCGCCCTGCTCAACGGCGAGCCCTCGACGGTGGTGATGAGCGGCCTGGGCCTGCTGGCTCTCGCCGCCTCGGCCGTTGCCCGGCGGACCGCCGCTGCGCCGCGGGTGCTGGTGCCGTTCGCGGTGGGGCTGGCGCTGGCCGCCGTGCAGCTCGTCCCCACCCTCGGGCGCCTCGCCGACTCACCGCGCCGGAACCTCCCGGCCCGCTATGTCACCGTCTGGTCGCTTCCTCCGGCGCGCCTCGCCGAGGTGGTCTTCCCCCGCTTCTTCGGCGACCCGGTGCGCAGCTCCGAAGGGCTCTTCTTCGGCTGGCGCTTGAACGACCTCGACTATCCCTATCTCGAGTCGCTCTACCCGGGCCTCCTGCTGGCGCTGCTGGGGGTCTCCGCTCTGCTGCGGGGCGGCATCCCGCGGCGCGGCGCCTGGGCCCTGGCTCTCGCCGCCGGCCTGCTGCTGGCCCTGGGGCGCCACAATCCGATCTATGAGGTCCTCCGCCGGGCCGTGCCCGGTCTCGCCATCCTCCGCTTCCCCGAACGCTTCGCCGTGGTGGCCGTCCTCGCCCTGGTGGTGGCCGGCGTCCTCGGCTGGCAGCGGCTGCTCGACGACCGGGACGCCGGGCGCCCCGAGACAGCCGACTTCCCCCTGGCGCTCGCCCTGGTGGTGCTGGCCACCGCCCTCACCCTGACGCTGGTGCTCTGCTTCGAGCCCCGGGCCGCCGCCGGCTTCGTGGCCGCCCACGGCGCCCCCGGCCTCGATCCGGCGGGCCGCCTCGCCGCCGCGGCCTCCCTGCGGCGCGAGGGGTGGGCGGCGGTGGTGACAGCCGCGGCCGTCGCCGTCCTGCTCGGCCTCTGCCGTTGGCCCCGCCCGCCGCGCCGTCTCCTCTCGCTCCTCGCCGTGGCGCTGGTGGCCGCCGACCTCTGGCACTACGGGCACGGCCTGCTGCGCACCGTACCGGCCGACACCTACCGCGTGCCGCCGCCGCTCGCGGCCTCTCTGCTTCCCGCCCGGGACCGGGTCTGGGTGCAGCAGATCCCGTCCGGGACCTCCGACACACTGCCGCGCTGGGGGGACCCGCGGACGCTCTTCACCCGTGTCTACCTGTCGCGGCTGGAGCCCTACTCGGGCCTGCTCTGGCATCTCCCCTACGCCTTCCACACCGATTACGACCTGATGCTCACCGGCTGGGGCCGGAAGGCGGCCGGCATCCTGGAGGCCGAGCGGAGCCAGCCGCAGATGGCCTACCGCTATCTCGGCGTCTGGAACGTGGGCACCCTCCTCCTGCGCCGCACGGCTGAGGGCCAGCCGCCCGCCGCGCCCGATCCCGGCGCCGCGGTGCTGACCCAGGTGGCGAACACCTACGTGCTCCCCCGCTTCCGCTTCGTGCCGCGGGTGACCTTCCATCCCAGCCATGAGGAAGCCCTCGCCGCCGCCCGCGCCAGCGGCTGGGCCGTGGGGCGCGACGAGCAGTGCCTGCGGCCCGGTCAGCCGGTCGGTCAGCCGGCGCGGACCGTGAGCTTCCCGAGCCGGCCCCGCCTGCTGGAGATGGTGGACGAGGGCGGGCGGCTGCATCTGCTCTACCAGGCCGATCAGGGGGCCTTCTTCGTGGCGGCCATGACCTTCGACCCCGGCTGGCGCGCCCGGGTGGACGGCTCCCCCATCCCCCTCGCTCCCACCGCCGCCTGCCAGATCGGCGTCGAGCTGCCGCCGGGCGAGCACCGGCTCGACCTCGAATACCGCGATCCCCTCCTGCCGCTCGGCGCGGCCGTGAGCCTGGCGTCCCTCGCCGTGGGGGCGGCGCTGCTGTGGCGGGGAAGGCACCCGTCGCACCCATCGCAAGCATTGCGATGACGTAGAATCCCCGCCGCCGTGTCCCTTCAACTCCTCCTCGGCCTCTACGCCACGGTCCTCGGGCTGATCGTGGGCAGCTACTTGAACGTGGTGATCTACCGCCTGCCGCTGGGGATCTCGACCGTGCTGCCGCGGTCGCGCTGCCCGGAGTGCGGGGCCGCCATCCGGGCGCGGGACAACGTCCCCGTGATCTCCTTCCTGCTGCTGCGCGGCCGCTGCCGTGCCTGCGGCGCCCTCATCTCCAGGCGCTACCCGCTGATCGAGGGGGCGACCGCCCTCCTCTTCCTCGGCTGCTTCCTGCGCTTCGGCGTCTCCTTCGAAGCCCTGGCCGGCGCTCTCTTCTGCGCCCTGATGCTGGCTCTCGCGATCATCGACCTCGACCACATGATCCTCCCCGACGTCCTGACCTGGCCGGCGATCACGGCGGGCATCCTCCTCCAGCCCCTCCTCTCCTGGGCGCGCCTGGGGCCGGGACCGTGGCGCGCAATGGCCGGCGGCGCCCTGGGCGCGGCGGTGGGCGCCGGCATCCTGCTCGCCGTCTGGGTGGGCTGGTACCTCCTCCGCCGAGAGGAGGGGATGGGGCTCGGGGACGTCAAGATGCTGGCCGCCATCGGCGCCTTCCTGGGCTGGCAGGGGGTGCTGGTGACGCTCTTCCTCGCGGCCCTCTCCGGCGCCGTGGTGGGGCTCGCGCTGATGGCCTGGCGCGGCGGCGACCTCAAATCGAAGCTCCCCTTCGGCACCTTCCTCGCCCTCGGCGGGCTGATCGCCCTCTTCGCCGGCGAGCGGATCGTCGAGGCCTACGCGCGGCTGCTATGAGCTCCGGGCCGGAGACCGGTCGGTGGCGATTGGGCCTGCGCCGCGAGGTCCTGATCCTGCTGCCCGTGGCCCTGCTGCTGCTCGTCGTGCTCTCGACCTTCACCCTCTTCTCCTACCGCAACGCCCTGTCGCTCTTGACCGCCGAGCGCCAGGAGGAGGCGGCGCGGCTGGCCCGCGCCGTGGCGGCCCGCCTCTCCGCGCCGGGCGGCCCGCCCCCGGGCGGGCTGCGCGACCTGGCGCCGGGGGCCGCTGCCGTCGCCCTGATCGGCGAGGGCGAGCTGCCCCGCGACCATCCACCGCTGCCGTTCGGCACCGGTCCGGGCGATGCGCTGCCCGACACGCCCGATACAGTCGCCGGCTTCGCCCCGCTCGGCGGCTCCGGCGCGCGCCGCTACGTGCGGGTGGACCTCCGGGCAGGGGCGCTCGCGGCCCAGCGCCGGGCGATCTCGCTGCTCTCGGTTTCGGTGCTCTCCATCGACGCCGCCCTGGTGCTCCTCGTCCTCTTCTTCCTGCGGCATCTCCTCGCCCCCTGGGAGACGTTGCTCGCGCGCGCCCGCCAGGTGGGGGCGTCGGCGCCGGACGGCGACGAGGTCGAGTTCCTCCTCGCCACCTTCGAGCGGGCTGTGGCCGCTCTCGCCCAGGCCCGGGGACCCGCCCCCGAGGACGACATCGCCGCTTTGGAGAGGACCCTCTCGGCCAGTCTCCAGAGCGGGCTCCTGCTCCTCGACCGCAATGGCGGTGTGCTGGCCTTGAACAGCGTGGGCGCGGCTCTCCTGGGCACGGAGGCGCCGCCGCCGGGGACACCGCTCGATCGCGTGCTGGCGGGCCAGCCCGAGCTGCTGGAGGTCCTCGCGGCGGCCCTCGCCGAGGGGAGCGCGCCCCAGCGCCAGGAGTGCAGTGTGCGCTCGGGCCGCGAGACCTTGACCGTCGGTCTCACTCTCCACCCCCTGCGCCGCGACGACGGCGAGGTGCGGGGCCACCTGGTGCTGTTCGCCGACCTGACCGAGGTGCAGCGCCGGCAGGAGGAGAGCCGCCTCGCCGAGAGCCTGGCGCGGCTGGGAGAGATGGCGGGCGGCGTGGCGCACGAGCTGCGCAACAGTCTGGGGACCCTGCGCGGCTATCTCACCCTCATCGAGCGCCGGCCCGACGAGGACTCGATCGCCGATTTCCTCTCGGAGATCCGGCACGAGGCCGACCACCTCGAGCGCGTGCTGGAGGACTTCCTCTCCTTCGCCCGGCCGGGCTCGGCCCGCATGCGCGAGCTCTCCTTGACCCGGCTGTTGCTGCGCGCCGCCGCCGATCCGGCCCTCGCCGGCGTCGAGGTGCGGGTCTCTGGCGACCCGGCCGGCGATCCCATGCTGCGGGGCGATCCGCAGCTCCTCGAACGGGCGGTGCGCAACCTGCTGCACAACGCGGCCCAGGCGGAGCGGGAGGCGGGGCGGGCGGGGCCGGTCGAGGTCTCCGTCGCCCTCCAGCCCGAGGGGGTCGAGGTGGAGGTGGCCGACCGCGGCCCGGGGCTGCCGGCGGAGATCCGCGAGCGCCTGTTCCACCCCTTCGCCACCGGCCGTCCCGGCGGCGTGGGCTTAGGGCTAGCCCTGGCGCATCGCATCGTGGTGCTCCACGGCGGCCGCATCCGGCTGGAGGACCGCCCCGGGGGCGGTACGCGGGCTCTGCTCTCCTTCCCGCGCGACACGATCGTTACGATGGGTAGCAGCACGCCAGCGGCCTGAATCTCCCGGCAACCGCCGGCTTCAATCCCTCAAACCCTTGCACCGTCGAGAGATACGCTCTTTCCGGAAGAGTGGAAGGCGCATGGCACCGCCCTTGCTCCACCGGGGGCCGCGATGAAAAATCCAGAGCCTGGCCGCGGCCATAACGGTTTCACGCTGATCGAGCTGCTCGTGGTGCTCGCGCTCGCCATGATCCTCATGCTGCTGACCGCCCCCTCCATGCTCACGGCCGTCCGCCAGGGCAAGCTGCGGGGGTTCGCGCAGGAGACGGCGGTCCTCATGCGCCAGACGCGGCTGGAGGCCGTCAAGTTCTCGGCCCAGGGGGTGGTCCGCATCGTGCCGCCGGCCGGCGACGAGCCCGGCCGGGTGGAGGCCTTCTCCGACCGCGACGGGGATAGCAAGCTGTCGGCGGGCGAGCGGGTCCTGGGCGCCGTGGTGCTGCCGAAGGGGGTTCAGTTCCTGGCTCCGCCCGGATGGGACGTGGTCGAGGGGTTTTCCACCGACCCCGCAAACGCGAGCAACCCGAAGATCGCCGTTTTCAATGCCAATGGCGCCATCGCCGAGGTGGGAGTCTTCCGCTTCGGAGACACCCGCCAGAACTTTCTCGAGATCCGGGTGGCGCCCGCCGCTACGGCGCGCATCGAGTTGCGCAAGGCGCGGCAGGACGGGAGCACCTGGAACTGGTATGCCTCCGGCGACGGAGGGGAGGCCTGGACGTGGAACTGATCCGATCCCTAGAGCGGACTGAGCGGAGCCGCGCCGCGGGCTTCTCGCGCGCCGCAGGCTTCTCGATGATCGAGGCCCTCATCGCCGCCGCCATCCTGCTGATCATCGCCCTCGGGCTGATCCCGCTGTTCTCGCGGTCGATCACCGACAACACCAACGGCAACGACGCCACCCAGGCGACCAACGGCAGCCGCACCCAGCTCGAGGACCTCCTCGGCCTGCCGTTCGCCAATACCAAGCTGACCTTGGCGGCGGGCAGTACCGAGACGCTGACCACCGATTCCTTCGCCATGGGCGATCCCGACAAGGTCGGGGACCCCGACGAAGGGTGGTGGGCGGGCGCCGCCAAGGACAAGGGCACGGTGCTCTGGTCGCGGACGACGCGGGTGCGCCAGTACAGCGTCGGCGACTTCTCGGACGGCCAGCTCGACACGCCGCTCGACGGCAACACCGCGGCAAATTTCGTCCAGCTCAAAGAGGTCGAGGTGGTGATGATCAACCCCAAGCGGGGGATCCTGGGCAGCGGCCAGGGGATCACCCTGCGCATCCTCAAGCCCTTCTGACCCGGCCTTTCCAGGATAGACAATATGGAGCCCTCGATCATGTCCCAGACCCTTAAAGGCGGCGCCGGCCGGCAGCGGGGCTTCACCCTCGTCGAGCTGGCGGTGTCGCTGTTCGTCACGGTGACCGTGCTGCTGGGCGTGCTGGCCCTGTTCGACTTCAGCAACAAGCTCTCCCGGGCGCAGACCAACATCGCCGACATGCAGCAGTCGCTGCGCGTCGCCCAGGCCGACGTCACGCGCTTCATCCGCATGGCGGGCCGCGGCGGCCTGCCGCTCGGCTACTCCGCCCTCGGCGTCTGGACCGGCTGGGCCGTGGACGTGAGCAACAACGTGGCCGACGACACCCACATCGCCGCCGGCGACGAGGACACGCCCGAGGTGATACCCGGCTCGGACGTCCTGACCGTCCGCGGGGTCTTCACCAGCCCCCTCTACCAGGTCAACCCTGCGGACGCGACCTCGTTCACCCTGACCCGCCGGCGGGGGCTCCCGACCAGCGGCACGTTGAGGATCGCCAGCACCACCCCCACGGGCATCCCCCAGGACCTCTCCGCCATCCGGGACGCCATCAAGGAGAGACGCCATGAGGCCCTGCTGCTGGTCAGCCCCAAGGGCACCAACGTCTGGGCCGTGGTCGAGCTCAATCCCGGACACCGACTACACGACCGATCCCGTCAAGGTGGATTTCAAGATCTCGGGCGGCACCTACGCGGATCTGTACTCCAAGTTCTCCCCGGCCGGCGCCGGCGTCTTCAACAAGGATGTGACCACCGTCTCTTTCGTGGGCATCCTCGAGGAGTACCGCTTCTACGCCCGCCGTGAGCTCGCGGACCCGACCGATAAGAAGTCCGACCTGGCGCCGAAGCTGTCGCGGGCCCGGATCTATCCCGGCACCCAGGCCCCCTGGGGCGCGGACGTAACCCCGAGGGCGCGGCCGGCAACTGGCGGCTGGACATCGCGGACAACATCTTCGATCTCCAGGTGGCGCTCGGCTTCGATACGGCGCTCAAGGCCGACGAGGTCAACGGCGTCCTGAAGGAGACGGATGACGGCGAGGGCGACGACTGGCTCTACAACGGCGAGGCCGCGCCGAGCCCCAACGACTACGCGGCCTCCTCCCTCACCTACATCCGGCTGAGCACCCTCGCCCGCACCGACCGGCGCGACAAGAGCTACGAGGCCCCCCTGCTGGTGCGGGTGGAGGACCACTCGTACGACAGCTCACCCTTCAACGACCCCGACCCCGACGACAACACGGGGGAGCGGATGTACCGGCGCCGCATCCTGCGCACCATGATCGACATGAGGAACCTCGCATGACCCGCCAACGTGCTCCCCGGCGCAGCGAATCGGGCAGCGCCTACATCGTCACGCTGCTCGCCCTCGTGGTGTTGACCATCCTCGCCCTGGCCCTCGCCATGGTGACCCAGACGGAGGTCCAGGTCGGCGCCAACGAGAAGACCATCAACCGGACGTTCTATGCCGCCGACTCGGGGCTCGGGGTCGCCGCGGCGGAAGCGCTGACCAACGCCCGCTACAACGGCCTGACGGTGATCCTCAACCGGACCTACGAGCCGCTGACCAATCACAGCACCGCCGATCGGGTGACGATCTCGTCGTTCGTGCCCATCCTGCTGGTGCGCTGCAACTGGTGTCCGGCCAACGAGGCCGGGCTGCCGAAGTTCTGGAACGTCCAGCACGCGGTGAGCGCCACCGCCGAACGCATCGGCTGGAATGGCAACGGGGCTCCCCCGTCCGATGCGACGCTCCTGGGGCAGAAGAGCCTGAGCACGACGTTCAGCTTCCAGCCCTGGACGACGCCGCCGGTCGAGTCCCTGCCGGAAGGCGAAGCGTTGAAAGCCGTCAAGTTCTGATCGTCAAGATTTCTCTGGAGGGCCGCCTCATGTCGCCCAAATCACGCCGCTTCGCCTGCAACCCGGCCGTCCGTGCCGTCCTCGCCGCTGCCGCGCTCGCCCTGCTGGGCACGGGCACGGTCTGCGGCGACGACCGCGACCTGCTGCGCGCCGGGACCGCCGATCCCTATCTCTTCATCCTCCTGGACACCTCGGGATCCATGAACTGGAGCCCGAAGAGCACGAGCTGCCCGACCGGCGACTGCTACGTGCCGCTCCAAGCCGACGATTCCCAGTCGAAGTTCTACCAGGCGAAGCAGGCGCTCTACGAGGTGCTGAACGACCCGGACTTCCCCGCCGCCAGCCTGGGGTTCGCCACCTACAACCAGGACGCGCTGTCCGTGGACACCAAGCACTGGCTCTACCAGGCCACCGGCAACGGTCCCTCGATCTCGGGCTGGGGGTCCTTCCCGGCCTCAGGGGCTACGGAGGTCTTCGGCGACAACTGGGGCTGCGACACCGGCAACAACGACAACGAGATCGGCTGCACCTTCGCGAAGCCCGCGGACCTCGTCGACGCCTGGGAGCTCGCGCGCATGCAGCGCCTGCCCAAGGGCGGGATCACCTTCGCCGCCGCCAACATGGTCGAATTCTTCATCCGGAACTCCGCCAGCACCATCTTCCGGGTCCGCTATACGCCGAAGTCCGGAGGACCCTACCCCAGCAATCTCACGGTGACGGTGGGCATCTGGCAGTGCAAGACCACCACCTGCACGCCCGGCAACACCACCCAGACCACCCTCATCGGCACGCAGGACGTCAACTTCACTTACGTGGGGGAGTTCCTCTCCTGGGACAACTCGGGCAACAACACCCAGCGCACCAACCCGGAGCTCACCTACTTCTCGAGCGCAGCCAGTGACTCGGCCGCGGCGGGCACCTGCAACGGCTGGGACCCCAACACCGACCCCACCAAAGACCCGGCCAACAGCTACAACCTCCGCTTCACCACGGACACTTCGGATTCCCGGGGCTCCCTGTTCTACATCGGAGACGTCATCCCCCTGGACTGGAAGAACGATCACAAGACGGACATTCTGCGCCGGCTGTCGCCGATCTATCCGGCTGCGCCCGATTTTCGCATCTCCTCCTATCTCAACAATACGCGCAGCGGCACTGATACCTTCCTGCGCCTCAAGGACAGCAACAAGCGCCCGCTCTTCGCCAGCGGCTCGACGCCGATCGGCAACTCGTTCGAATATTTCAAAGAGTGGTATACCTCCTGGGCCGCCGTGGCCGGCAGCACGAACGCTGCAGTGGAACATGACGACGGCTTCAAATGCCGCAGCAAATACATGCTGATCCTCACCGACGGTGACGAAACCTGCGGCACCACCAACGGTCCCAATGGCAAACCGAACGATCCGTGCACCGTGGCCACTGCGCTCCGTGCCCAGGGGGTGACCGTCTTCGTCGTCGCCTTCGGCGTCACGGCGACCCCGGGCAACAAGCTCAGTTGCATCGCCGACGACCAGCACACCTTCTTTCCGCAGGACAAAGACGAGCTGGTCGAAGCCCTGAGGAAGGTGATCGGCCTCATCAAGGAGGATCCGCGGGCCTTCGCCTCCGCCGCCGTGCCTTCGGTGCAGGCCGAGGTCGAGGACCGCATCTATCTCTCCACCTTCCGGCCCCTCAACTTCCTCTCCTTCGACGACGACGGCAACGGCAAGGCCGACGACGGTGCCTACACCTGGGACGGCCATCTCGACGCCTATCTCAAGCCGCTGCCCGTGAAGGGAGGCAAACCGGACCCCTCGAAGGCCTGTCCGTCGACGTCGCCGCGCTCGAGCTGCCATCTCTGGGACGCCGGCCAGGTGCTGAAGGGCCAAGCCCCGACCCACAGCGACCTCGCCGCGGCCACGATCCTCGACGAGACCACCCTCCGGCTCGGCAGCAGCACGAATCAGCGCCGGCTGTTCTACGCCAAGGCGCAGAGCGGCGACAGCGTACCCGGGACGCTCCGTCTGTTCGTGCCCCCGGCGGGCGACATCAAGACGGATACCGATTGGAAGGACTTCTGGCGGGGATTCAAGCTCGCCGATCCCGCGACCACGACCCAGTACACCGCCACCAAGACGCGGGTCCAGACGATCGTCAAGAGGATGATCCAGATCAAGCAGACCGACGTCCAGAACGTCGGCACCGTGAGCTGGGTCCTGGGCGACATCTTCCATTCCGATCCCGTGCTCGTGGACCGGCCCAACAACTTCTTCTACTACGCCTCGAACCTGGAGGGCACGAAGGGGATCAACTCCGACTGCGTCAACGATCCCTCCTACCGCTGCTTCTCGAAGAAGTACCGCACGCGGCGCAAGATGCTCCTGGTGGGGGCCAACGACGGCCAGCTCCACGCCTTCGACGCCGGGATCTGGAACGGCACGACCTTCACCGCGGGCAAGGGCACCGAGATCTTCTCCTACATGCCGCGGATCGCGATGCCCATCGTCCGGGACCAGACGGAAAACGGGCGCCAGATCTTCGGCGTGGACGGCACGCCCCGGGTCAGCGACGTCTTCATCGACCCCAGCCACAGCGGCAAGCCGGACCCCACCCAGCGCGAGTGGCGCACGGTGGCCGTCGGCGGCTTCCGGGAGGGCGGGTTCATCGACGGCGGCGGGCGCGTCTCGGATACGGATTTCTACAGCGGCTACTACGCTCTCGACGTGACCCAGCCGGATTCGGGCGATCCGGGGGACCTCCCGAGCTGTCTGTCGCTGCGGAACCAGTCACCCCAGACGGTCTCCGGCTGTGGGACGCTGCCCTTCCCCTCCGTTCTCTGGGAGTTCTCCGACACCTACGGCAGCTCCCGGATGGACGAGGACCAGAACAGCACCCCCGACCTGGGCCAGACCTGGTCCGTGCCCACGATCGGCCGGATCAAGGTGATCGAGAACGTCGGCGGGGTCGACACCGAGGTCAAGAAATACGTGGCCATCTTCGGCGGCGGCATGGACCATGACAACAAGCTCAGCCCGAAGCGCGGCAACTGGCTGTACATGGTCGACATCGAGACTGGCAAGATCCTCTACAAGCGCGCCCTGGTGGGCGCCGTGCCCTCCGATGCCGCCGTCCTCGACGTGGATTTGGACGGCCTGCTGGACACCATCTACATCGGTACCACCTCGGGACTCCTCTACAAGGTCGACATCAAGTCGGCCGGGGTGGTGGAGAACGTCAGGTTCAACAAGAACCAGTTCCTCCCGCCTCTCGGCGCCGACGTGGATATCCCGCGCATCACCGACGCGGCCTGGGACCCTTTCCCCATCTTCGACACGGGCGGCAAACCGATCTACATCGCGCCCACGGCGTTCTTCGTCAGCCAGCTCGGCAAGTTCGCCATCGCGCTGGGGACCGGCGACCGCGAAGACCTCTGGCAGAAGGACAGCCGGGAGGGCCGCTTCTATCTCTTCATCGACGACGACTTTACGGCCGCCATGCTTACCGATACCCCCCCACGCTGCCGAAGGATGAGACCGATTACAAGGAGATCCTGCCTGCGGACAACGCGACCACGTCCGACTTCGTGCTCGATCCAGAGAAACGGGGCTGGTTCCTGAAGCTGCCCGTGAATCAGCGGGTGATCACCCAGCCCTTCGGCCTGTCGGGGATCGTCATCTTCTCCAGCTTCCTGCCCGACAAGGCGCCCTGCTCCACCGGCGGCTCCAGCAACCTCTACGTGGTCTTCGCCAACAACGGCAACCCGGTGATGCAGGACAACGGGACACCCGTCCGCTCGCGCCTCATCAACGACGTGGTGACCAACCCCGTGGTGGAGCAGGGCCAGACCAAGAACTCGCCCACGGACATCACGGACCCGACGCCGCCGGAAAACCAGATGCTCTTGGACGAGATCCAGGCGGCGATCGTGAAGTCGCTGAAGGGTCTCGCTCCCAAGGAGTGCAAGTTCGCCAACTACTGGTTCAACGTCGAAGGCATCCGTTCCGATACGGGCATCGAACGCTACGCGACGATCCCCGTCTGCTCCGTCGAACGCAACTGGAAGGACAACTGACGATGCGACAGATCTTTCGCGCCACCGTCCCGGTCATCATTCTCGCGGCCCTGCTGCTCGCGCCCTCCCCGTCGTCGGCCGACTGGCTGGTGACGCGCGCTGGCGGCCGGGTCGAGACCCGGGGGCCCTGGCAGGCCAAGGGCAAGCTGGTCGTCTTCACGCAGGCCGACGGCACGCTGGCGTCGCTGCGTCTCACCGACGTCGACCTCGAAGCGAGCGCCAAGGCGACGGCGGAGGCTCCGGTTCCGGGCCAGGCGCCGGCCACCGTGGAGGCTCCCAGGAAGAAGCTCGCGGTGCTGACGGACGACACGATCGTCCACACCAGGAAGCCGCCGGCCGCGGCCCCGGCGGAGGAGGGGGACCAGGACAAGAAGGACAAGGCCGAGACGCCATCCCGGCCGAAGGGCACCGTGAGCGTCAGCCAGTGGACCCGGGTCGAGCGTCCCGGGGGCGACGGCCTCGAGATCCAGGGGACCCTGCAGAACAACACCGACAAGATCGCGGCCAACGCCGGCGTCGAGGTCCAGCTCTTCAACGAGGCGGGCGAGCGGATCGGCACCGCGGTCGCGATCGTCAACTCGCCGTCCATCGAGCCCCACGGCACCGTGGGGTTCCGCGCCAACTTTCCCGGCGTCTTCTCCTTCGCCCAGGCGAAGTTCGAGACCAAGGGCTGGCCGCTGGACCTCTCCCCGGTCCAGGACAAGAAGCCCGGGGAGGGCTCTCCTCCGTAGCACGGCGAGAGGAGAGCCTCTCACTCCCGGTACTTCGGCACTCCCTCGAGGTCAAGCTCCCGGACTTTGCGCAGCAGGGTCCGGTAGCTCATCCCCAGGATCTCCGCCGCCCGCCGCTTGTCGCCGTCCGCTTCGACCAGGGCCTCCTTCACCCTCTCCCGCTCGTTGGGGGCCGCGAGGGACCGCAGCAGAGGCCGCAGGTCGGCCGCGCCCAGCGACGGCCCCTCGGCCAGGATCACCGCGCGTTCGAGCACGTTCGCCAGCTCCCGGACGTTGCCCGGCCAGGGCTGCGCGGCCAGCAGCTCGAGGGCCGCCTCCTCGATCCGCGGCGGTGGCTCGGCCTGATGGCGGCGGGCGATCTCCTCCAGCAGATGGCGGGCGAGCAGGGGGACGTCGCCAGCGCGCTCGCGCAGCGGCGGCAGCTCGATGGGGAAGACGTTCAGCCGGAAGAAGAGGTCGGCCCGGAACTCCCCGGTCTCCACCATCGCCGCCAGGTCGCGGTTGGTGGCGGCCACCAGCCGGACGTCGGCCCGCAGGGTGCGTCCGCCGCCCACCCGCTCGAAGGTCCGCTCCTCGAGCACCCGCAGCAGCTTGGCCTGCATACCCGAGCGGCAGCTCGCCGATCTCGTCGAGGAAGAGGGTGCCGCCGTCGGCGAGCTCGAAACGCCCGCTCTGGCGGCGGTCGGCGCCGGTGAAGGCCCCCTTCTCGTGGCCGAAGAGCTCGCTCTCGAGCAGCGTCTCGGGGATGGCGGCGCAGTTGAGGGCCACGAAGGGGCCCTGGCGGCGCGGCGACAGAGCGTGGATGGCGCGGGCGAACAGCTCCTTGCCGGTGCCGCTCTCGCCGGTGAGGAGGACGGTGCTCTCCGTCGGCGCCACCTTCTGCAGCAGCCGCAGGGCCGCGCGGAACCGCGGATGGGTCCCGACGATGGGCGGCGCTCCGGGGACACGGAACACTGCCCCCTCGTCCCGCTCGCCGCAAGGCCGTTCGATCGAGCCGCGACGAGGTCGTCGAGCTCCAGCGGCTTCTCCAGGAAGTCGTAGGCGCCGAGCTTCATCGCCTCGACCGCCGTCGCCAACCGTGCCGTAGCCGGTGAGCACCACCACCGGCACCGGCGGCTGCGGCCGCGCGGCTGGCCTCCAGCACCTCGAGGCCCGAGACGTCGGGGAGCTTGAGGTCGGTGAGGACGAAGTCAAAGGGGCGCTCGCCGAGGAGCCGGATGGCGGCCTGGCCGTCGGCGGCCACGGCGACCTCATACCCCTCCTGGCCCAGCGCCGCCTCCAGCATGCGCCGCAGCGAGTCGCGGTCTTCGACGATCAGGATGCGGGCGGACATTTCATGGCAGCCTGGAGCGGCGTTGACGAGGCGATTCATCGTCCTCAGGGGCGACGGTGCGCAGGTCGAGGATCAGCCGGCCCTGGCGAAGATAGCCGACGACCGGCGGCTCGCCCTGGCGAAGACGGCGCGAGGAGTGTCGTCGTCCCCGGGCAACGCCAGAGCCTCGCCCGGGATCGGCGCCTCCGGAGCCGCGCCGCCCCCGAGGAAGGCTTCGGCGGGCACGATGTCGGCCTCCAGGCGGGCGGCGCACGCCGCTCCAGACGGGCGCGGTGGGCTTCCGGATCGGGCCACAGGCGGTCGAGCGGCAGGGGAGCCCCGGCGAGGTGGAGGCGGAGCACCCCTTCGAGCGCCGCCAGGGCCGTGCGGTCGGGGCGGAGCGCGCGATAGAGAGGATGCCTGCGGCAGCGCGCCAGCGAGCTCGGCGCGCCCCACCAGCAGGCCGGCCTGCGGACCGCCGAGGAGCTTGTCGCCGCTGCCGCAGGCGAGGTCGCACCCCTGCTCGATGAGCTCGGCGAGGCTCGGATGGTCCGCGAGCTGAGGCTCGTGCCGCGGACGCAGCAGGCCGCTCCCCTCGTCCACCAGCACCGGTACACCGGCGCGGGCTCCGAGCTCCGCGAGCTGCCGCGGCGCGACGGAGGCGACGAAGCCGGTCAAGCGGAAGTTGCTGGGGTAGACCTTGAGCAGCAGCGCCGTGGCCGGCCCCACCGCCGCCTCATAGTCGGCGAGGCGGGTGCGGTTGGTGGCTCCGACCTCCACCAGCCGGGCGCCGGCCGCCGCCATGATCTCGGGGATGCGGAAGGAGCCGCCGATCTCCACCAGCTCGCCGCGCGAGACCACCACCTCCCGGTCCCTGGCCAGCGCCGCCAGGGCGATCACCAGGGCCGCGGCGTTGTTGTTGACGACCAGGGCGGCCTCGGCGCCGGTGAGGGCCGTCAAGCAGGCGCTCGGCACGGCCGTTCGCTCTGCCGCGCCGGCCGGTGGCGAGATCGAGCTCCAGATCGCAGGACGCGTCGAGGAGCGGCGGCAGGCTGCGGGCCACGGCCGGCGGCAGGGGAGCCCGGCCGAGGTTGGTGTGCAGGAAGACGCCGGTGGCGTTGAGCACGCGGCGCAGAGGGTTGCCGAGGGCGGACTCGAGAGCGGCGGCGATGCGGGCCGGCAGCGCCGCGACCGCGCGCTCCCTCTCCTCCGGTGGGGGAGGAGGATCGGCCGCCAGACGCCGCCGCAGATCGTCCACCACACGCCGGGCTTGGACCCTTACCTGGTCTCGCCCGTATAATGGGATGAGAGATGCCACCGCCGGATCGTCGAGCAGCCGGTCGAGCGGCGGGAGCCCGCGTCGGGCGTCGCGCGGGGCATCGATGAGATCGGAGCTTTCCATCGCCAGTCCGAGAGCATTCTAGGAGATCCGTGGACCCTAAGCGAAGCCCGAGAGGAGGCCCGGGACTCACGTCCCCCCAAGGCGCGGCGGCCCGGCCGGCCCCGGGCGCTCCTGCGCCCGCCGGGCGCCGCCCCTCGTTCAGCGAGGCTCTCGACCAGCTCGGCCACGACATCCAGCAGCTCCGCGTGGACTTCGAGCGTTTCTTCAGCGGCGCTCTGCCCCTCCCTCCCGACGAGCTGCGGGGGCGCGTCCAGGCGCAGATCCGCAACCTGCGCAACGCCAATCTGACCGCTCCCGTCGACAGCTTCCGCCTCGGCGACTTCGAGGCCCGGTTCAACAGCTACAACGAGCTGTTCAACCGCCGCCTGCGCGACCTCGAGGAGGGACGACATCCCGGGCTGCGTCACGCGCCGCCACCGCCGTCGGCGCGCCGCTACGATCCCGCTCAGGGGATCGTCTTCGGGGAGCGGATCGACCCCCAGGCCGCCGAAGCCCTCTACCAGGGCCTCGCCGCCGCTCCCGGCGACGCCCCCCGCTTCGATCTCGACAGTTTCCAAACCTACCTTGCGCGACAGGTGTCCGCCATCCGCGAGAAGACGGGCTGCACCCAGGTGCAGTTCCGGCTCGCCGCCGAGGACGGCAAGGTGAAGCTCAAAGCCCGTCCTGTCGCCGCCCGCGAGGGCTCCTAGAAGGAGATCATGGTGCTCAGAAGGACCTCATGGCTCATCGCCACCGCGCTCATCGCCTTAGCCGCCATCGCGGCTTTCGCTGCGGCCCCCTCCAATCTCGCCAAGACGATCGAGGCGCAGCGCCACCTCGCCAAGGAGCGGCCCAACGACGCCGGGGTGTTCAACGACCTCGGCAACCTGCTGCTCCTGGTGCCCCAGCCGGCGGAGGCCGAGGCGGCCTATCGCCGGGCCCTGGAGCTCGATCCCAACCGGGTGTCGGCCCTGTTCAACCTCGGGCTGCTGTTGCAGCAGCGGGGGGAGCTCCGCGAGGCCCTGCCGCTCTACCAACAGGCGGCGAAGGCGGAGCCCCACCATGCCTGGGCCCGCTACCAGATGGGCTCGATTTACGAGGTCTGGGGGCAGACATCGAAAGCCATCGACGCCTATGCGCAGGCCTTCGCGCTCGATCCGCAGCTCGCCTTCCCCGAGGTCAACCCCCACATCGTCGAGAACAAGCTGGTGACCGAGGCCATGCTGCGCGCCTACCGCAGTGACTTCGCCCCGCCGCAGGCGCCGAAGATCTACGACGACCCCTCCCGCATCGCGTCCCTGCTCGTGCCGCCTCCCGCCCCAGCCCAGGGCGAAAACAAGGACCAGGCAGCCGCGAACCAGGCCGGTCAGACGGGCCAACCGGGCCAGCCCAACCGGCCGGCCCAGGCCGTTCCCGGCCGTGCCCCCGCGACCGTGGGTCGGCCCCAACCGGGGCAGACGAGTCAGCCTCCAGGCTCCACCGTGCTGCGCGAGCGGGACCTCGACCGCAACAACCCGGCCGGCCAGGCCCTGCCCCAGGGTGCCCGTCCTCCCGCGTCCATGGGCCTGCGGCAGCCGCCCGCGCGCGGCCTGCGCGAGTGGAACCGTCCGGAGCCGACCGTGCAGGAGGTCCCCACCGACGAGCCCGACGTAGAGAACGACGGCGGCCAGCCGGCCCCAGTCATCACCCCGCCGCCGGGCGGCGTCTACTACCGGCCCGGGATCCAGAGCACCGGGCGGCTCAACCTGCAGGTGGTGCCGGAGCGAACGGCGCGGGTGGCGAGGATGGGGCGGGGGTAGGTCGGGTTGATGAGGGATCTCAGACGTTGAACCGGAAGTGGGCCACGTCGCCGTCCTTCATCACGTATTCCTTCCCCTCCAGCCGGAGCAGGCCGGCGTCGCGGCAGGCGGCCATGGTCTTCAGGCGGATCAGGTCGTCGCAGTGCACGACCTCGGCGCGGATGAACCCGCGCTCGATGTCGGAGTGGATGGCCCCCGCCGCCTCCCGGGCTTTGGTGCCGCGGCGGATGGTCCAGGCCCGCACCTCGTCCTCGCCCACGGTGAAGAAGGAGATCACCCCCAGGAGGTCGTAGCTGGCGCGGGTCACCCGGTCGAGGCTGGGGGCGGCGAGACCCAGGTCGGCCAGGAACTCCTTCTGCTCCTCGGGAGGGAGGGCGCTGATCTCCTGCTCGATGGGGGCGGAGACCGTCACCGCCCGCACCGCCGGCCGCACTTCGATCCCCAGGGCTTCCGGCGGCTCGGCGGCTCGCGCCTCATCGACGTTGATCACCAGCAGCAGGGGCTTGGCCGAGAGGAGCTGGAAGCCGCGCAGCCGCTTCTCGTCCTCGGGATCGAGCTCCACTTCGCGCAACGGCTTCTCGGATTCGAGGGTCGGCATCACGACGTCGGCCAGGATGGCGCGCTCGCGCTGCTCCTCGGGGGTGAGCCCCCGCTTGGTGGCCTTGTCCAGCCGCTCGAGCCGCTTCTCGACGATGGTGTGGTCGGCCAGGATCAGCTCCAGGTCCACCATGGCCACGTCGCGGGCAGGATCGACGCTCCCCTCCGGGTGGAGGATCTCCGGGTCCTCGAACGCCCGCACCACGTGCACCAGGGCATCGACCGTCTTCAGCTTGGCGAGGTCCAGGCTCTCGGCGCTCTCGCCCCGCTTCATGCCGGGGATGTCCACGTACTGAACGGTGGCCGGCACGTAGCGCTTGGGGTTGAAGAGGTCGCGCAGCGCTTCCAGCCGGGTGTCGCGCACGGTCGCCATTCCCATGTTGGTCTGGGCCGAGGTCGAATACTTGTCCGTCGCCTGGTGGGAGGCGGTCAGGATGTTGAACAGCGTCGTCTTGCCCGACTTGGGCAGACCGAGGATGCCGAGTTGCACGGGATTCCCTCCAGAAGGGCCTGTTTGCCCGCGGGGAGGTTATCCGGCGAGGCCCAGGGAGGTCAAATGGCTCACCTCAGTCGGCGAGCGTCCGCCCCTTGGTCTCGATCGCCCACGGCAGGAGGCCGAGCCCCGCGAGCGGCACGAAGCCGACGTAGAACAGTGCAGAGAGAGCGCTGGTGAGAGAGTTGGCCCCCTGGGCAGCGATCGATCCCACCAGGATAGGGCCGGCGGCGGCGATCAGGCGGCCGGAGTTGTAGCAGAAGCCCGCCCCGGTGCCCCGCAGGCGGGTGGGGAACAGCTCCGGCAAGTAATAGGTGAAGCTGCCGAAAACCCCGAAAACAGTCAGGCCGATAAAGAAGTACATGACCAGCCGCGTCTCCGGCGCCAGGTCGAGGCCGAAGGTGGCGAGGATCGCCGCGCCGGAGCCCGCGAAGTAGAGGCCGAACATCGTCTTCCGGCCCAGGTACTTGGCAGCGGGGACGGTGAGCAGGGTGCCGATCAGCCCCCCGAGGTTGAAGTAGTTGGTGGCGATTTTCTTCCAGCCCTCCACCAGGGCCAGGGTGGCGGCACGGTCCAGGTTCTGGAGCTTGGCCGTCGCCTGGGCGAGGCCCGTCGACACCACGGGGATGAAGGCATTGCAGCTCCACCACATGATGAGAGCGATCATGGCCATGAAGAATCCGGAGAGGGTGATCGCCCGGTACTTGTCCGTGAACAGCTCGGAGAGGCGCGGGTGGGGAGCGGATGAGGCCGCCGACTTCCAGCGCTCGGGCTCCTTCACGAAGATGCGGACGAGGAAGGCCATCACCGCGGGCAGCAGGCCGGAGAGGAAGACGTACCGCCAGGAGACCTCGGGCGCATTGCGCCAGTAGACGCCGGCGATCTGGAAGTTGACGAAGGTGGCGAGGAACAGCCCCATCGGTGCCGAGGTGTAGAGCAGAGCTCCGGCCTCGACCCGCCGCGACTCCGGCATCACCTCCGCCACCATCGCGGCCCCCGCGGCCCACTCGCCGCCGATCCCCAGGCTGGAGATGAAGCGGAAGAGCATCAGCACCCAGATGTTGGGAGCGAAGGCGCAGGCCGCGGTGCCGAGGGCATAGAGCAGCATGGTGAGCATCAGGGTGCGGGTGCGCCCGATGCGGTCCGCGACCTGCCCGAAGACGATGCCGCCGATCGCCCAGCCCACCAGCAGCACCGAGGTGAGAATGCCCGTCCACTGGAGCGTCGCCGCCTTGGCCTCCGGCGAGCCGATGGTGAGCCCGAGCAGAGTCGGCACGCAGTTGGGGGCCACGAAGTTGAAGAGCTGGCCGTCGAAGACGTCGAACCCCCACCCCAGCCAGGCGGCGAAGAGAACCGTCCACTGATAGCCGTTCATGTCGAGGAAACGGCGGCCCGGGCCAGCCGGCGCAACGGATGCTGTGCTCATCGCGTCCCCCCTTGGAAGCCAGGGGATGATAGCAGCCGCCGGCGCAAACGTTCATCACGGCGTCATGACCGCCAGAGGTGGCTACTCGATCGCCTGGAAGAACCCCTCTGCCGTGAAGAGCTGGAACCAGCTCCGCAGCTCGGCGGCGAGGGCTTCGTCGTCCAGATCGGTGACGGCGGCCGCGGCGGCGAGGGCGTCGGCCACGGAGGCTCCGGACTGGAGGGCGGTGAGGAGGGTGTGCTGGGGATGGGAGATCGAGTAGCGGCGGACGACGAAGTCGCGGCGGGTGATGGCCGTGTATTCGAGGGCGGGGTCCGGGATGGGAATCTCCTCTCCCTCTTCGGACTGGCGAACCGCGGTGAACCAGGCATTCACGGGGTAGCGGGAGGCGAGGAGGCGGAGGCAGGGGACGGGGATCAGCCGCGCTTCGGCGAAATGCTCGGCGGGGAAGGCCTGGAGAGCTTCGGGGGTCAGGAGGGTCTGGCCTTCGGTGCCGGGACCGTCGAAGACTTTGGCGAGGGTCCACTCGAAGGTGGCGAGGTCGATGAGGAAGTCGGGCCAGCCCACCTCGCCCGGCGGCGGGCCTCCGTCCTCGGGTCCCGGACGGGTCTCTTCCAGGAAGTGGGGGAAGCTCTCCCCCAGCCGGTCGAGGGTGTAGCTGCGCGAGGGGTAGTGCTGGAGGTACTCGAAGGCGAAGCCGGTGAAGACGTCTTCGCCCACGGCCCGCTTCAGCATGGGGAAGCACTCGCCCAGGCACTCCAGGAGGCGGGCGTAGTAAGCGTTGGCGTAGATGCCGATGCGCTCGGACGCCGTGAGATTGCGGGAGCGGCGGATCACCGCCTCCAGGTCGCCGCGCTTCAGGTGGATGAGTCGCTGCGCTTCCTCGGAGTCCACGCCCCCCTCGATCCCTCCAGGGTGGGTGACCACGGCCTGGAACCACTGCTGCACCACGTCCAGGGAGCGGCTCACTCGACCTCCGGCTGGATGTGGTGGAGGGGATGGGGCACGCTGGCTCCGGCCATCCCAGCTTCCACCAGCGACGGGCTCCGCCTCTGCCGCTACGCGGTAAGTGCTCGCCCATGAACTTCTTGGCCTTCAGCACCTCGTCGTGCACCACGTCGAAGGGCGGGATGTTGGCGTCCCATTCGAGGAGGGTCGAGACGCCGCCTGTCAGCTCGTGGGCCGTGCGGTAGAGCTCCCAGACGGGATCGATGACGTGGTTGTCGTGCGTGTCGATCAGGTGGGTGGTGTAGTTGCTGTGCCCCGCGAGGTGGAACTGGACGATGCGCTCGTGGGGGAGCGAGCGGATGAAGCGGTCGGGGTCCATGTCGTGGTTGAAGCTCGACACGTAGACGTTGTTGACGTCGAGCAGCAGGCCGCAGTCGGCCTCCTCGGCCAGGCGGGAGACGAACTCCCATTCGTCCAGGGTCGAGTCCCGGAAGGTGACGTACGAGCTGGGGTTCTCCAGCACGAAGGGCCGCTCGAGGAAGTCCTGGAGGGTGCGCACGCGCTCCACCACGTGGCGCAGGCTCTCTTCGGTGAAGGGCATGGGCAGCAGGTCGTGGGTGTTGCGGCCGAGGACGCCCGTCCAGCAGAGGTGGTCGGAGATCCACTTCGCCCCGATCTCCCGGGCCAGCCGCTTGAGCTTGCCCAGGTACTCGAAGTCGAGAGGGTCGGTCGAGCCGATCGAGAGCGAGACGCCGTGCATGACGACCGGATAGCGCTCGGCGATCTGCTCGCAGCACGTAGCGCGGCCGGCCCTGCGAGTCGACGTAGTTCTCGCTGATGATCTCGAACCAGTCCACCGCCGGCTGGTGCTTCAGGATGTGGTCGAAGTGGACGGATGCGCAGGCCGACTCCGAGGCCGAGGTTGTCGTGTCCGAGGCGAGGGGGTCTCATACAGCTCCTTCCTGGCAGAAGGGAGAACGGCGGCCCGGCCCGCATTCTTCCGGGGGGTCCGGGCCGCCTGCTCGCAGTCACCGTGCTAGGAAGCGCCGCACGCGGCGGGGGCCGAGCCGAACTTCTTGCCGGCCTTCTTCATCGAGGCTTCCCAGTTGGAGCGGGCCTTCTTCCAGGCGTCGCCCTTGATGGGCACGGAGCAGCTCCCCTGGCCCTTGCAGGAGTTCACGCCCTCGCCGCCCTGGTTCTTGCAGTCGTTGCTGCCGGCGCAGCCATGGGCCGCGGTGGTGGAGCACGAGCCCTGGCCTGCGCAGTCGTTCTTGCCGCCGGCGCCCAGGCCCTTGCACTCGTTCAAGCCGCAGCAGGCGTGGGCGTCCTTGGAGGCTTCCTTCTTCTCGTCCGCCGAGAGCAGGCGGCCGCCCAGCATCGAGCCGGCGACCACACCGCCGAACGCGGCCAGGGCGAGCTTGCCGAAATCTCTTCTGCTGACGTTTTCGTCCAGCTTCTTCATGGATTCAGTCTCCTCTTGAATTCGGATTCCGAGTCTACCCTATTGATACGCGCGGGGAAATCCCACGGATGGGCTCACCAGGTCATCTGGTAGAGCATCCAGTAGACCACGACGCCGGTCACCGACACGTAGAGCCAGATGGGCAGGGTCCAGCGGGCGATCCGTTTGTGACGGGCGAAGCTGCGCCGCCAGGCCCGCCAGACCGTGATGCCGGCGAGGAAGGGCACCGCCGCGGCGAGGACCGTGTGGGTGGTCAGGATGACGAAGTAGACCGTCCGCGCCGTCCCCGTCCCCGGGAAGTGCTTCGATCCCACCTGGGCGTGGTAGACGAGGTAGGAGGTGAGGAACAGGACCGAGGAGACGAGAGCGGCGATCATCACGTTGCGGTGCGCGATGGGCCGCCGCATCCGGATGAGGACGTAGGCCGTCACCAAGAGGACGGCCGAAATGGCGTTGAGAGTGGCGTTGAGCGCCGGGAGGTCCTGGACGGTGAGCATGGCGGATTGTAAGCCTGGGAGCGCTGGCGTCCCGCCGGCCAGCTTACTTGGCTTCTTTGAAAAGCGGAGTAAGTAGGCCGGCGGGACGCCAGCGCTCCCAGGGGGGCTCCTACATCGCTCCCGCGGGGGCCGCCGCCGGAGCCGCCGTCTTCGGCGCGCTCTCGTCCAGCCACTTCTGGAAGTCCGCCGGCGATTCGATCGTCAGGTAGCCCTGCATGCGGTAGTGGGTGAGGCCGCAGAGCTGGGCGCAGGCGATCTCCCAGCAGGTCTTGCCCACGGCGCAGTCCGGGAGCTTCGCCTGGGGGGGATTGATCTCGGTCGGGGTGAAGTAGACCGGGATCACCTGGCCGGGAATGGCGTCCTGCTTCACCCGCATGACGGGAAGGTCGAAGCTGTGGATCACGTCCTTGCTGGTGAGATAGATGAGCGCCGGCTTGCCCAGGGGCAGGTGGAGCTGGTTGATGGTCGTGACGTCGTCTTTGCCCGCCGGATCGTTGGGATCGAGCCCCAGGGGATTGGTGCCGGCGGTGACCAGCTTCGAGTCGGTGCGGCCGAAGACGCCGTCCTTGCCCGGATAGTGGATGTTCCAGGCGAACTGCTCGGCCACCACCCGCACCTCGACGGCCTGCGACTTGTCCGGCAGGGCGTTGACCCGCTTGGCCCAGATGGGCACGGCGAAGAGCACCAGCAGGACCACCTCCACCAGCACCACGCCCGCCTCACCGTAGGTGGAGAATCCACCCTTGGCGCCGGCGTAGCTCGCCACCGGGTTGGCCTTGCGGCGGAAGCGGAAGAGGCAGTAGACGAAGAAGATGCCCCAGCCGACGAACAACACGAGCATGAACCAGTGGACGATCGCCGTGAGCTCGTCGAGCTGCACGCCGTGCGACGCCGCATTGGGAGGAAATCCCATGGGGAGACCGAGCGTCTTCTGCATCACCGTTTCTCTCCGTGAATGAGGCGCAGCCGCTGCCGCACCGTTGCCTTCTGCTCCAGCTTCTTGGATCTGCGGCGGAAGTCCAGGATCACCTTGCCGATCCCCACGTAGACCACTCCGACCACGGCGATCAGCGTCAGGATCCCGTTGTTCATCCCCTTCGTCATGGGCGCGTCGGCCGCGCCGTAGCAGGTCGCGCAGGCCGCGGCGATCCGGGGCAGGGCGAGCCATGCCGCGACGGCCACCAGGGCCAGGAACGATTGCAGATTCTTCCTCATGACCTGAGCTCCTCGATCAATCATCGTCCTCGGGCGCCAGCTCCCGGAGCTTCTTGCGCACGCGCAGACCGTACACCAGCAGGACGACCCCCAAAGCCACGAACAGCAGCCCGAGGGTGAGGTCGCCGTTCTGCACTCCCCAGACGCCGACCCAGGCCGACAGCAGCACCGAGGCGGCGACGAAGAAGAGGTGGAACGAGCGTAGCGACAAGCTCATCAAGACGACCTCAGTGCAGCGACCGCTGGTCCCATTGCGACAGCGACGGGATGAGCATCAGCGTGATGAAGAAGACCACTGTGAGCAGCAGCACCCAGTAGATCAGCTTCCGTTCGTGAGCGAGGTGCATGAAGAATGCCGCCACCAGCGAGCCCTTGAAGCTGGCGATGACCAGCGCCACCAGGATGGCCAGGGCCACGGGCATATGGAAGTAGGAGACCGCCACCGTGAGGATGGTCATCACCATCAGGGTCACGAACACCCCGACGTAGGTGCGGGTCTGCTTCTTGATGGATTCGACGTCGCTCGCGCTCATCGCGATCTCCTCAGAGCAGGTAGAGGGTCGGGAACAGGAAGATCCAGACCAGGTCCACGAAGTGCCAGTAGAGGCCGGCCACCTCGATACGGTTGGTGAACCGCTCGGGCTCCGTCTTCCACATCTTCGTGCCGGGTCCCAGGAAGTAGCCGTTGAGGATCATGCCGCCCAGCACGTGCAGGCCATGGAGGCCCGTGAGCGTGAAGTAGATGGCGAGGAAGGTGTTCGTCTTCGGCAGATAGCCGTGATGGAACTTGGCGCTGTACTCGATGCCCTTGACGATCAGGAAGCCGACGCCCGCCAGCAGGGTCAGACCCATGTAGATCCGGTACTTCCTGAGGTCCTTGAGCTTGAGCGACGCCCACGACATCACCATGGTCACCGACGAGGCGATGAGGATGATGGTGTTGAGCGTCGCCAGCGGCACGTTCAGGAACTCGCGGCCGTGGTGCCAGGTGCCCGGAGCGGCGCCCGTGCGCAGCAGCACGTAGGAAGAGAACAGGGCGCCGAACAGCATCACCTCGGAGGCGAGGAACAGCCAGACGCCCAGCTTGGCGTTGAACACGCCGGTGTCGGGACGGGCCTCGACGTTGTAGGGAATCTCCATCGCTTCACGCCTCCTGGGGCTGGGGCTGCTGATGCTGGGGAACGAAGTCCTGCGACGCGCCGGGCAGGCTGTAGTCGTAGGGGCCGCGCACGACGGTGGGGACCTCGGGGAAGTTGCCGTGGGCGATCGGCGGCGACGGCGCGGCGGCCCACTCGAGCGTCGTGGCCTGCCACGGATTGGCGTCCACCTTCTTCCCCTTCTTGATGCTCCAGAAGAAGTTGATGATGAACGGGATCTGCGCCAGCGCCAAGAGCCACGCCGAGACCGACATGAAGACGTTCCAGTGCAGCACGGGCTGGGCGTGGGAGTAGGGGGCGCCGCCGTCGTACAGCCGGCGCTGCACGCCCGCCAGACCCTGGATGAGCATCGGGAAGAAGATGCCGTTGATGAACAGGAACGACGGCCAGAAGTGGAGCTTGCCGAGGAAGTCGCTCATCTTGCGGCCCGTGACCTTGGGGAACCAGTAGTAGATGCCGGCGAACATGGCGAAGATGGTCCCCGGCGCCACCACGTAGTGGAAGTGGCCGATGACGTACAAGGTGTCGTGCAGGTGGATGTCCGTGGGCGCCAAGCCCAGCGGCAGCCCGGTCAAGCCGCCGATGCCGAACATCGGCAGGAAGGCCAGAGCGAAGAGCATCGGCATCGTAAGCGGATCGAGGCCCCCCAGAGGGAGATGATGAGGGCCGTGAGCATGATCACCGACGGGATCGAGATGATCATCGTCGTGGTCTGGAAGAACGTGCTCATCACCGTGCCCATGCCGGTCATGAACATGTGGTGGGCCCACACGATGAACGACATGAAGCCGAGGAAGGACACGGCGTAGACCATGGAGCGGTAGCCCCACAGCGGCTTCCGCGTGTTGTTGGCGATCACCTCGGCGACGATGCCGAAGGCCGGCAGGATGAGGACGTAGACCTCCGGATGGGCGAGGAACCAGAACAGGTGCTGCCAGAGCAGCGGGCTGCCGCCGCCGGACACCGCGAGCTGCTGGCCCGAGACCACGAGGCCGCTGGGCAGGAAGAAGCTCGTGCCCCGCCAGGCGGTCCATCATCTGGAGCACCGCCGCCGCCTGCAGGGCCGGGAAGGCCAGGAGCAGCAGGAACGAGGTCACGAACTGCGCCCAGACGAAGAACGGCAGCCGCATCCAGGTGAGGCCCGGGGCCCGGAGCTGGATGATGGTGACGAGGAAGTTCATCGAGCCCAAGCAGCGAAGAGATGATGAGGAACAGCATGCCGAAGAGCCACAACGTCTGCCCTGTGGGCGCGATGTCCGAGAGCGGCGGATACGAGGTCCACCCCGACTGGGCCGCGCCGCCCCGGCACGAAGAAGCTCGAGAGCATCGTCACGCCGCCGAGGAAGTAGGACCAGTAGGACATCATGTTGAGCTTGGGGAAGGCCATGTCCGGCGCGCCGATCTGCAGCGGCACCACGTAGTTGCCGAAGGCGCCCACGGCCAGCGGCACGATGCCCAGGAAGACCATGATCGTGCCGTGCATCGCCCCGAGCTGGTTGTAGAACTCGGGGACGATGATGCCGCCGCTGGCCTTGAGCAGCTTGCCGACCAGGGGGATCGGCTGGTTCGGATAGGCGATGCGACCACCGCATCATCATCATCAGCGTGAAGCCGAAGAGGAGGAAGCAGAGGGAGGTGATCCCGTACTGAATGCCGATGACCTTGTGGTCCTGGGAGAAGACGTACTTCTGCCAGAAGCCCAGCTCGTGGTGATGGGGTTCTGAGTGCCCGTGGGCGACCCGTTCGTCAACTAGTGCCATCAACGATCTCCTTCAAACGGTGATCGGAACAGGCCGGACACACACCCGGACCGTGGAAGGCTCAAAGAGCCGCCCGGGGGCCTGACCGACTTTGGCGACATCCGATGCTCCATGCGAACGGCTTGGCGAAAAAGACGGCGGGAGTCTACGACAGGGGGGCGAGAGGGTGCAAGGGTGGGATCACGTGAGGTTCCGCGTCGCCGGCCGGCTGCTGGTGCTCTCGACGTCGGGCACCTCCCGCCACTCCACCCGGAAGACGGGCACGGGCTGGGCCTTCCCCTTGAGGGGGAGCGGCGCGAGAGCGGTCGCTGGCGGCGGGTCGGCCAGGGCGGCCTTCAGCCCTTCGGCCATCAGGATCTCACCCGGACCCGCTTCGGCGCAGAGACGGGCGGCCGTGTTCACGGCGTCGCCGAGCACCGTGTACTCCAGCCGGCGCTCGCTGCCGATGTTGCCCGCGAAGACCTCGCCGGCGTCGATGCCGATCCCCACCTCCAGGGGGCGCCGCCCCTTGCGCTCCCATTCCCGGTTGAGCCGCAGAAGCCGCTGCTGCATGGCGATGGCCGCCCGCATGGCCCGGTCGGCGTCGTCGCGGCGGGCGAGGGGCGCCCCCCAGAGGGCCATGAGGGCGTCGCCGATGAACTTGTCGAGAGTGCCGCCATGCTCGAAGACGATCTCCACCATCTCCGTGAAATAGTCGGTGAGGAGAGTGGCGATCTCGTCCGGGCTCAGGGGCTCGGAGAGGGAGGTGAAGCCGCGGATGTCGGAGAAGAGGATGACCACCCGCCGCTTGGCGCCGCCGAGCTGCACCGCCCCCTCGGCGCCGGCGATCTGCCGCGCCAGGTCCGGACCGAAATAGCGCTGGAAGTTCGAGAGGACGACCGCCTCGCGACGCGCCCGCTCGATGAGCTGGCTGTTCTCGATCGCCACCGCCGCCATGCCCGAGAAAGCGGAGAGGAACTCCAGATCCTCCTCGCCGAAGGAGTGGGGGGCTCCCAGGTTGTCCAGATAGAGGGCGCCGAGCACCGTCCCCTGCTTGCCCAGCATGGGCGCGCACAGAGCGCTGTGGAGGGCGGTCGGCACCGAGGTGCCCTCGAACCGCTCGTCAGCCGCGGCATTCTCGACGAGCACCGCCACCCGCTCCCCCACGGCCTTGCGGACGATGGTGCGCGACACCCGCCATCTCGGCATGGGGCTGCTCCCCGGGCTCCCCACCCGGCTGCGCCACACCCGCGGCGTGAGGTCTCCACCGGGATTGAGGGGATCCGGCATGAGGATCGCCACCCGGTCCACGTCCATCACCTGGAAGGTCAGCCCCACCACCCGGTCGAGGAGCAGATCCACCTCGGGCTGCTGCGAGAGCTCCTTGGCGATGTCGAGGAGCAGAGAGAGCTTGCGCTCCTGCCGATCCCCCTGGGAGCCGCCGGCGATGCGCAGCATGGAAGTCCCCTGGGGAGCCTCCGAGAGCTGGGCCGCAATGTCCGCCGGCCCGCGCACCGGCACCTGGCGCAGAATGGTGGCGTCGAGCGATCCCTCGCCGGGCGTCTCGGTGGGGGCGTTCTCCTCCCGCACCTCGAAGTCCACCTTGCCGAAAGAGAGGCGGGAGCCGGCCAGGGCGATGGCGTCGCTCACCCGCTGGCCGTTTAAGTAGGTGCCGTTGGTCGAGCCCAGGTCGCGCACCCGCACACCGGCCTCGGTGAGCTCCAGCTCGGCGTGCTGGCGCGACACGGTCGGGTCCTGGACCGAGAGATCGCAGGCGATCGCTCTCCCGACCTGGTACGGACGCCCCCCCGAGATCAGGACGGCGGGGCTACCGCTCGGAGCCACGAGCTTCAAAGCCAGACCAAACCTCCCCTCAGAGACCGCCGGAGCCGTCTCCAGGAACCGTCTACCCTACTACATAAGGGTGCAGCTCCCCGCCCGAGAGGGGATGCGGGCACCTCGGGAACCCGGGTTGACCTCGGGGATGGCTTTCCGCTAACCTTCCGTCCCTGTCCTGCTGGGAGGTCGTTCAACGGTAGGACATGCGGCTCTGACCCGCAGAATCGGGGTTCGAATCCCTGCCTCCCAGCCAAATTTCTAGCTCAAGCCGCGGCAAGACCTATCCTCGGGCCCCCCCTGGGACCGCTGGCGTCCCGCCGGCCCACTAATTCTACTTTGTCAGACTGCCACTCCCGGCCGAGGTGCCGCTGGCGGTACTACGGCGTAGAGCACGCTCGCGAGGCTTTCGTCGTTCGCCAGCAACTCCCTTCACCACGCCGAATCGGCTCTCGATACCTCATTGCGGGACCTGTAGAGACGGAGAAATTCCGACCCGCGGCGGCGGGGCTTCACTCCAAGCTCGATTCCTACTCCTTTCAGGCGCTACCTGAGATCAGACTGCTGATCGTGCTCTACTCCAAGTCGGCGAGCTGTTGTCGGCGATAGGCCGACTCGATCGCTTTGCGGCGAGCCTCGTGGCGTGCTTCCATCTGGCGAACGACTTCTTCGACCGTAACGTCGCACCGGGGTAAGAAGTGCGCCAGCAGAACCTCAATGTCCGAGCAACTCAGCAGCGGATAGCTCTCCCGGTTGGCCAGTTTCTCCTCCAGCATAAAGAGCATCGCCATCAGCACCAGAGCCATGTGGTGGTGCCAGGCACGCCAGCCGCGCACTTGGTAGTCGGCCAGGCCGCTCTCGCTCTTGGCATCCTCGAAACAACGCTCGATCCAAAAGCGCTGCCTCTGCATGTACACCAGCCGCTCCAGCGAGGTCTGCGCAGGAGCATTGCTCAGGACGTACTTGATGGTCTCGGCAGAACCCAACTCCCGGATCGCCACCACGTGCCAGCAGCGGGCCTTGACCTCGCTGCCGTCCCACAGCCACACACGACCCTGCAGGGCCTCCACACGCAACTCCCCGCGAGTGCCTGGACGAACCGCGATTTCCTGCCAACGCTCCGTGGGCTGAGCCTTCACCCATTCGTCCACTCGCTGGCTGGCGCTCTGCGCTTGCAGCCGCGTCGGCTTCTTGCCTCGGGAGCCTTGGCTTTCCGGCACGCGGGGATCAGGATCTTCCAGGTAGATCTGCTGGTCTTTGTGCACCTCGGCCCCGAACACTTCTCCAGAATCCTCCAGGCGACGCAGAAACGCCGGTTCCTTGCCATACCCACCATCCACACCCACCCAACTGAAACGCACACCGTTCTGGCGGGCATGCACCACCATCTCGAAGGCCAGGTCTGACTTGCTCTTGAAAACCACCTCGGACTCAGGAATACCCGCGGCCAGAGACCTCTCCAGATTCTGCGTCCAGTCCTGGGGAAGGTATAAACGGGTGTCGATCAGGGTCGAATACGGCCCTTGAACCAGGCCGGCAAACACCGCCACTTGGCAGTTGTCCACCTTCCCCAGACGACCCGACCATTGCCGTGCCACTCCCACGGACATGTCGCCTTTTTTCTGGAAGGAGCTCTCGTCAATCAGTAGAGCGGAGTCTGCCGACCCGCCAAGATGACGGTCCGCTTCCACCGCCACCTGATCCAACACGGCACGAGCCTCCCACTCGGACTCGGAGACAAAGTGGTGGAGCGACTGGTAATCACAGTCAGGCACGACTTCCTCCATGCGCTCCATGTTTTTGCGGCTGGCCTGCATCAAGCCTTGGAGATACTTCTGGGCCTGGGAGGCGACAGAACGCGTCCCGCGCCGAAAGTGCGTCGCAAAGCGCTCCGAAAACTGCTGGAACCGCTGTCCCATCTCTTCAAATGGGGATGGGACATTGGCTATCTCCTTGGACTTACGTCCGTTCAGGTGGGGAGTTCGGCATTTAGGTATCTCCCGCAGGCGCCACTGTGGCGCCATGTCGGAACCTTACCCCGACAAGATACCCGAAATCAAGACCTTCGGCTGACTGACTCGGTCTGACAAAGTAGAACTAACTCCGCTTCTTTTTCTTCTCCGTCTCCTTCTTCCCCATGGGGCTGACCCGGCGGTCCACTGCGTCGACCGCGTTTTTCCAGCCAGTTAACCCGAAATCCGGCAACCCGGGTCCCTTATGGAAGGCGAGTCAGGACGGTCAAGGGGGCCGAGGAGTACGCCTGCTGATTCGAGTCCTGCTCAGGCATCAGGAGGAATACTTATGGGCATTACGCAGGCACGGACCTGGGGTAAGACCATTGGCTCCGTGATTCTCATTCTGGTAACCATGCTGCTCGCTGGCTGTTCAAAGCAGACCCCGGAGGCGCAGAGCGCACAGGACAATTCCGACTCACCAGAGGTCAGTCGCTTGAAGCAGCAAGTCACACAGCTCCAATCTGCGATTTCCGAAAAAGATAAGGAGTTGGCGAAGCTTCGGCAGCAATCGGCTCCGACATCCACGACCGACTCGGGAAACGCGTCCCCTGGCGCAGTTGAGCCTCAGCCGGCCTCTTCCAGCGCAGAACCTCAACAGCCCATCCACTTCGCCACCGAGCAAGAGATTGCCTTTCAGCTCAAGGATTGCTCATTGTCAGGATCCTTGGTGAAATGCGACCTCCTAATTACCAACAAGGGAGGCGAAAAAGGGCTCAAGATTCACCAAAGTGATAGGTCGAGGTTCATTGATGACGCAGGAAGGGAATATCCGGCTACATACTTTACCTTAGGTGCGAATGTTGACTCGTACTCAGCCCGCACTACGCTTCCCGGCGATGTCCCCATGGGTGGGCAGATCCAGTTTAGCGGCGTTAAGCCTGGGACGAAAACAATCCAATTACTAGAGATTGCTTGCGTTATATATGGACCCAACGATTCGAAGGATGCCATCGTTAAATTTAGTAAAATTGATTTATGACTTGAACCGAAGGCTTCCGCTAAACCTCTCGTCCCGCACTGGTCGGCGCCTAGCCGCCTTTCTTCGCTTCCCCCTGGAGGCAGCGCAGCACGCCATCGGCGCTCGGCTCGAGGAGCTCGATAGATCGCATGTTATGGCAGCCGCGACCGAGCAGGCAGTCCAGGCGCATCTGGAGCAACAGGTCCCTGCCCCGAAAGGGCAAAGGCGTGTAGCCCGGGGCGGGCGCGAAGCGCCAAGCCCCGGGAAAGCCGATTCCCATTTCTCCCATAAGCCCTGAAAGGGCGACGGCAGCTCATCGTTCGAAGCGAACTGCCGCCGCCCCTTCAGGGCTTATGGATTTTGTATCCACACGTCTGCCTAGGGCTGGCAAAAGGCGCCAGCCCTAGGCTACATGCCGTTGCCCCTTCGGGGCAGTAGAGTGAGATATCCAGCCAGAGTCTCCCAACTCTTTGCTACACTGGTGGCCTGATGAGCAGCTCCATCCTCCAGAAATACCGCACCGAGATCCTCGACTTGGCCATGCGCCACGGAGCGAGGGACGTGCGCGTCTTCGGCTCCCTGGCACGAGGCGAAGGAACCGAGGGCAGCAACCTCGACCTGCTCGTGACGCTCGAAGAAGGGCGTTCGCTCTTGGATCTTGTGGGACTGAAGCAGGACCTGGAGGATCTGGTACACCACCCGGTGAATGTGGTCACGGAGAAAGCCCTCTCCCCTTACCTGCGAGAGCATGTCCTCTCCGAAGTGGTTCCGCTTGAGCGCTTCGTCACGGAAGCGTTCCAGGCCCATATGGAACAGCAGACCGCCGGAGCGTCGGCCGGAGGTTGGAAAAGCGTCTTTGGGCAGGCGCGGCGGGAAGAGGTGGAGCCGGTTGACGCCGTTATAGGCGAGGAACTGGAGCGCATCGAGCCGGACGAGTGGTGGTAATCCTCTCCCGCAGATGTCTACGTTTCGAATCCCTTCCGCCGCCTCTCAGCCTCTTCCTCATAGCGCCGGGCCTCACGCTCATAGTCTTCCGCAAGGCCCCGCAGTACAGCGGCGGTTCTGGGCCACCGGTCGGCAAACTGATCCGCCTGCTTCCTGTACTTCGTGGCCAACTCGAACTCCTGATCGCCGCCGTCGAGCATACCTCGCATAGTCACGCCTCGATCGTTATGGAGTCGCTGCCATAGGCCGTTCTCCACCTCGGCACTTTGGAGAATCTCCAGCAGGTCGCGGATCTCAACGCATGGCCATATGCCATCTGGAGCGGACGGGCTCGAGGCGAGCACTTTTCCGATTTGCAGATCGCCTAATTCAACGCGATGTGCTGCGCGAAGCAGTTGGCGCGACTCGGCGACCCATCGATTGAGAAACTCTCCGTCAACAGTTCCATTCTCACGCACACCCGGAAGCGTGCGCCACCCAGACAGCAGTTGACCTGCGTTCCTCACAACTCTCTCTTGCGCCTCGTCCACTTTCACTTCGGGTTCGGAGTTGGGCTCTTCCTGTTCGTCATCTTGTAGGGGGTGAGCCTGAGAGACGACTTCAACGAAGAAGCTTGGATTCTGTGCGAGATAGCGACTGAGGTTAGGTGGACTGAGGCTATGATCAAAAATTGACAAGTACGCCCATTCGAGCTTCATAAGGCGCTCGGTGGGCAATGCCGACCGCTCAAGGTAAGAGAAGATATCTACCAAGTCGTGATGCTCTAGAACACCGATGTCTGAGCTTTCTGGAGGGCGCCGGCACAACTCTTCGAGGCAACACGCAATGAGTTCTGCGTGTTCGTTCTCGCGACCCTGCCTCATATAGAGGATGAGGAGCGCGAGAGCGCCACCTGGACGGCCAACTCCTAGCAACCGCTGCGCCGCTGTTTCGACGTAGGAGAAGTCATGACCCAACCCGTAGGTTCGAAAGTGGCGCCAAAAAGCGTTTGTTATTTCCTCATTGCTGGCTTCGGCAATTTCCCAGGCTTTCGGAAAGTCGTCGGTCGCGACCAAGAGCCGACCAGATTGCTCAGGCGAAAGACTTCCTTCCTGCAGGTGACGCTCAACCCAAGGCCAGCCCTCAACTCGAAAACGTCTCGACAAGTAACCAAATGCGAATTGAAGGTCCGCCGACTCGTTGCCTATCAACAGACTGAGTACTTCTCTGTCATATACGACCAATTCGGCCTGTACGAGAGCCGCTCCAAAAAACCAAGGCAGTTTTGTGCTGACGGAGAAGCGATGCATTTCGGGCCAAGTCATGGATTTGGCAGTCTTGGCTGCTGCTTCCGCGCGAAGCTGCATCAATTTCAATTCGTAGTCATTATCGCTTCGCTCACTATCTGGAAGATTTGGCCTGTATTCGTCAAAGAGCCACTTGAGTTGCGTGGACGAAGCAGGTGGCTGAAACAGTTCTCCAACTTCCTCTATCTGATTCACCTCGTCTTGCGGCAGCGCCCACTTCGTCTTCCTAAACTCGCGGTGGCGGGCAACTTGCGCACGAAGCGATTCCCAGATTTGGTCACGCTCTTGATAGTCGAGGCTCTCATTGGCACTCAACGCCTTGAGCGAGTCAAGCACGCTGGCTCTTAATTGCGGGGGTAGATTGGGCAGCTCTTTTACTAGAGACACCCATCTCGCTGGATCAGTTTCTGCATCCTCCAAGAGCCGATGACCAACCTCTTCGATTTGGTTCCAGTACCCCCCGTTAGTCACACTGATCTTCTGCGGTTTCCAATCTCTGAAGCGCGGCTCACTCATGTAATCGACAATGCCGCCTCCAAGGTCAGGCAGCATCGAAATCATTAGTGGCCATGCGACGGATCCGTGCCGCTTGCGTAGGCCATCGAGCGCAGCAAGCCGGCTTTCAACGCTGACGCTACTCTGTGGATACAGTGGCCAGAAGATAGTCGCAAGGCAGGCTGCAGGACGGTTCCCGAGGCGGCCTCCAGGATCAACTTCTGCCAAGCGTGCGAGAAGATCAACAGCCTGCCCAAAATCTGACGGTGACCACGCACAGACCTCGAGCGCCCAGAGCAGACTGGAATGAGGCGAGTCGGTGAAGAGTGCGCTGCTCCCCTGATTGTCCATAAACATGCGCTGAAGCAACGGGTGTTCGCCTTGCAGGCCGCCCCGTACCGCGTCCAAGAATGTCGTAGGGGCAGCCTCGGCAAACAATGGCAACACATCCCGCAAGGAGGCCCAGAGGTGGCACGTCTCATCCTGGTTAGCAGCTTCAAGGATTTTGCGTACGGTCCATGAGGCCCATCCTTGTCCGGTAAGTTCTGATCCAGCGACGACCATTTCACCTTGCGATCCAAGGAGGGCTAGAGTCGTTGCCAGTCCAAGACGAAGGTCGGCTGAATGGGCGCGCACCTTGCCACGTAGAGACGCCATCCATCGATCATCGGGCGGGAGATCAAAGGCTGGATTAATCTCGCCGAATACGGTACCGGCCGCAGACTGGAAGAGCTCAAGATCGTCCTTCCGCAGTTCCCTCCTCAAAAGGAGCCATGCGTCGAAATGGGAGACGAGCCCGATTGATGAGCCGAAGCGGGCAAAGAGCGGGTCTTGCGTAGACATGAGTGACGCAAGCTGCTCTCGAAGAGAATCATATTCGGCTCCAAATAGATTGCTGACGATCGAGATGTCCCCTGCCGATCGCTCGTCCCATCTTCCTACGAGGAGTGCGCGCCGTTGGAGGCGTGAAATGGGAGCCGTTGCCCATTGCAGTCGGTGAAGCTCAGGTTTTTGGGTAATCCTTCGCCGGGCTGCGAGCAAGCTCAGACGGGCAAGCTTTCCTAACTCTCCTGCGAGCCGCTCATTGAAGCCAACTGCCTTGAGTGCGTTACCTGCCTCTTGGGAGTCGATTGATTTCAGCGTTATATCAGCAGCCCCTCCACCCACGATTGGCACGATCACGTGATGCCGCGATCCTGCTCCGAGGTCGTCGATGATTTCCTGCGTTCTTGGAACGAGGATCAAGGGCACTGGATGTTCGCGGAGCCTTCTCCACGCTTCGACCTTGTCAATGAGCGCCATCCGCGAAAGAAGGAGACCGCTTTGAGCTTCTGCATCCGCCAATGCCAGTGCACTGATGAAAGCGATGACATCGTCACGGCTGGGTCCTTGTACCGTGGTGAGTTGGCCAGGCCCAGCTAACTTGGCTCTAAGCTCGGTAACTTGATCACTTCGCCCAGCGAGCACCACGGCAGCAGGGAGAGGAGGTGTCGTCGCTCCTGACCAAGAAGTCCACCAAGTCTCAGCAGAAAGAAGGCCGTGCGGATGGAATCCGAGCAACTCCGACAGCCACGCATGAGTGATGGGTGCCGACTCAAGCCAAGCCTCGAGGTCGTCGACGCCGTAAGCGCGAACCGCCTTCCAGAGTCCTTCAGCCGATTTCGCGTTTGCCCATTCGAGACGTTTTGCCCAGCGTCGCAGGGAGACCGCCATGTAGGTACAGTCTCCCGTCGGAGAGCCATCTGGCGTCGTGAGGCGCTTCGCGTAGTCTTTCTCCGCCTTCGTGCTTGCGTTCTTTTGGGCCGACAACTCCCACAACGAAAGGTCAGCGGGAATGAAGGCGGTTGCCTCAGCGGCTCGGACAGTACCATCCCAACTGCCTGTTGCGATTCCCTCGCCGCCTGGGAAGCCAAGTTGCACGACGCCGCGGCCGGTCTCGAGGATCAGCCTGCGGATAAGCCTCGGCAATTCGCCCTGCGTCTCGCGGGAGTCGGCCCAACGCGCGATTTCGGTCTGGTCAAGGAGGCCAAGCTTAACCACAGAACCCTTCTTGAGCTGCCTTTACGACAAGACGGTGAAGTGCCTCTTGCGCGGCAGCCGATAGTTGCTGAAGTCCCGCTTGTCCACAGTCAGCACCCTCCGAATACGTTCTGTCGGTTCTCGAGAAGATCGCGGAAATGTTTCCCGGTGCTTTCCGAGAGTTTCGGATCGTCGCCTTCAATAATCCCAATAAATGGCCGGAGCCGTTCGTAGGCCGAGATTTGGCTTTCCTCCTCCTCGGCGAGGCGGGCGATAGCCTCGCGGATCACCTCGGACTTTGTCTGCCCTCGCCGCGTCATCAGGCGTTTGAGCGCCACCTCAGTTCTGATGTCCAGTCGTACGGTAGCCATCCAAGCCCCTCCGCGTTACAGACAGTGTACCACTGTCCTCCTCACCGCCCGGATGGTGAGCCAAAGCCGAGACGAGCTGTGCGGGAGGGGACTGGGAGCACCCCTTGCACAAAACGTCTGTGCATGGTATGCATACTCGATGTGGCTCGAATGGGACGAGGACAAAGCTGCCGACAACGAGCACAAGCACGGCGTGACGTTCGAGGAAGCGGCAACTTGTTTCTACGATCCTCTCCAGGTGGCGTTCTATGACCCGGACCACAGCGAGGAGGAAGATCGGGAGATCCTGATCGCCCACTCGGAGGATGGCAGATTGCTGCTGGTCGTCTATACCCTCCGCAGCGAAGCGATCCGGATCATCTCGGCACGGCGGACGACGCGCAAGGAGACTCGGGACTATGAGAAAGGAATATGAGCTCAGTAAGCTGAAGGTCAAGAGGCGGGGACCTCTGCCGGACTTTCGCGATGCCCCAGGGCGGCCCATGAAGGTTCGTATCACCATCACCCTGGACCAGGACCTGGTGGAGCACTTCAAGGCAGAAGCTGCGAAGCCAGGCGCTCTGCCTTATCAGACCCAGATCAACCAAACGCTGCGCAAGGCGTTGACTGGCGAAGAGTTGCGACCGGAGCAGACGGAAGCCATCAAGGCGGCGCTGCTCAAAGATCCGGACTTCTTGCGTGAGGTGGCTCATCGGCTTGAGGAAGCTCGATAGGTCGCGCGTTGCGGCAGCCGCGGGGGCGAGGTGTGCCAGGCACCTCGCAGAGGGCTCAAGGCTTTATCACTTCAAGGAGGGAATGCGTCGTGCTCGGCGGCACTACCCGCCGGTCGAGCGTCAGGAGCGTGGCGCCGTTCGCCTCAGCGACTCCCAGTAAGTAGGCATCCGTCACCTGCTGATGCCCGAGAAGCCGCCGAAATACGCTCGCCGTATGAGGCAGCGCCGGCAAGGTTTCCAGGTAGACATGCTGCGGGTCGAGGGTGAGCTCCGCGAGCAAATCGACCGCCTCGGATGGTGTCTTGCGCACCTCCACGATTGTCGGGTTCGATGACAGGCGCACGAAACCGAGCTGAGTCAGGGCGCACGTCGCCCAGCGCGGCATCGGTCGCTGCTCAAGTCGCGCCACGACTGCGGAATGGAACTGGTGTTCGGCCAAGCCAGTGCTAAGAGGGCATTGGCGTCCAGCAGAAGCGGGCGGCTCTCAGACGATGCCATCCTCGTCCAGGGCCTTCTGGATCCGCGAGGCGGGGATCAGCCGGGCGTCCGCGGGGACGTCGAAGACGGGAAAGCGAGAAACCCTTTCCGATGACCGCTTCGACGGTCGTCCGGAGGGCTGGAGCGCTGCCGAGCCATCTCGGACAGCACACGGCCGAGGTGCTTGCCGGTCGCCTGTGCGTGCGCCTGTGCCGCTTCGTAAACATCATCGTCGATCGTAACGGTCGTCCTCATGATCCAGACGATACATTGATGCTGCCGCATCGTCAATCCGCGAAGCGCAGGGCAGCCACGCCCTCGGCAAAATCCTTCATATTTTGCTCGGGCAAAGAGGCCGCCCTTCTCATCCGCTCCTGCCCAGCGTCCTCCTGTACAGCGCTTCGTGGGAGGCTTTTCCCTTGCGGACGAGTTGGAGGGTGCCTTCGGCGAGCATTCGGCGTAGCACGTCCGAGGCGGGGCGGGGACCGACGGGCTCTTGCAGGCGGTTTGCGAAGCGGCGGTTGACTTCCGCGGCCACGGCGGTCGGGCCGAAGGGCTCTTCCAGCAGGGTCGGGCTCTCGACGACCAGACGCAGCAGCCGGCTCACCATCAGCCGGTTGGGCGGCGGCAGCGCCGCCTCATCCAGTACGGCGGGAGCGGGGGCCGACAGCAGGGTGGGGTCCTCCGTCAACGCCAGGGCTGCGCGGAATACCTCCAGGCTCTTCAGCACCGCCTCCAACTCGGCGGCGTAAGCGGCACGCTGCTCGCGGTGATGGACCTCCTGCTGGGCGTGGAAATCCTGCTGCTGGCGCAGGAAGGCCTCACGTTGCTCCAGGCTGGACACCACTTTCTCGATCGAGGGCTTCGAGCTCATTTCTCGTCTCCAGAGCTGTGAGCGAGGAATGATACCAGTTGCGGTTGCGGTGTAGCTGGAGAAATTGCGGTGTGGCTGGAGACTTTGCGGTGTATTTCCTGAAATTGCGGCGTAGCTGTCGATTTTGCGGTGTATACAGAAAGTTCGCTGTGTATCTGGCTGGATTGCGGCATAGTTGCAAAGATTGCGGCGTATACTGAGAGATTGCGGTGTATCCAGGAAAGTCGCGGTGTATCTGGAGGCTTTGCGGTGTGTCTGGAGACAATGCGGTGTATGGGCTACGGATTGCCGTTCCCGCGGCGTCTCGGCGATGTCTCGGGATCTGTCGGGAGAGAACCTCCGGCTCAACGAAGTTCCCCGATCCAAACGATTTAGTCTGGACATATAGGCCCGCGGTGGTGGATCATGACAGCCAAGGAGGAAACTTGCCATGACTGAGCTCAGTCCCTACCTGTTCTTCGATGGCAACTGCGCCGAGGCGATGCGCTTCTACGAGCGCACGCTGGGCGGTAAGCTCGAAGCCATGATGACCCACGCGGAGGCTCCCGCGGGGCAGTCGAAGCCCGGCAACGCCGACAGGATCATGCACGCGCGCCTCGTCCTCGACGGCGGTGGCGCCCTGATGGCGTCCGACGAGATGGCCGGCCATCCCTACGCGGGAATGAAGGAGTTCAAGCTGTCGCTGACCTACAAGACGGCCGCCGAGGCGCAGCGGGTGTTCGACGCCCTGGCCGAAGGCGGCCAGGTGAACCTGCCTTTTCAGAAGACCTTCTGGTCCGAAGGGTTCGGCATGCTGGTCGATCGCTTCGGCACGCCCTGGATGGTCGGCGTCGCAGGGGCGAGCTCCTGACGGATCATCCCCCGGCCATCCCGAGCGATCGCGTCACTTCGGTTGCGCGTGGTGATCGAAGCTGACCACCCGCGTGATCTGCCACTTGCCATCTTTGTTCTGCCAGAGGTGGATGAACTTCGCCTCGCCGGCGGGCTCGGTGTCGTCATGCCCCGGGTGGTGGAAGCGGTGGACGCCGATCTCCACCGCTCCGTAACCCTCCATGGGATAGACCTCGAGCGTTCCGGGAACGAGCTCGCGGGTCACCTTGCCGCAGATGTTCTTCTTGACGGCCTCGACCAGGCTCTGCCGTGACCGTTCGAGCCCAGTCTTGTCGTGGTAGAACTCCAGATCTTCCGTGAAGAACGAGCCCAGCTTCTCCAGGTCGCAGTGATTGAAAGCATCGAAGACCGCGGTGTCCAGCGCCGCGATGGTGCGAAACAGTGGATCCTCCGGAGCTTTGCTCTGCTGAGGCTGGGCGTCCGCCTGCACCGTGGACCAGAAGAGCAGAGATAAGAACAGCAGGGCTGTGGAGGGGGGGAAGAGCTTGTTCATCGGGCGCTCACTTTCTTGAAGCGGGTCACCCTGGACACTACGTTGGCGTGCGGATTTGGTTTCGGCTCCCCAAACGAAAAGGGGGGCGTTTCCGCCCCCCTTTTTGTCGATCCGATCGGTCTAGAACTCGACCCGGGCGCCGAACTGGATGGTGCGCGGCACGAAGGAGGAGTTCAGGGAGTCCTCGACTCCGAAGGTCGTCCTCGGGGTCTGGGCGGTGCCCCAGATCTGGTTGGTGGCGCTGATGAAACGGTTCGCGTGGTCCGTGCAGTTGAAGCACTCGGCGAAGAGCGACAAGTCGGTGGGGCCGATCTGGAAGCCCTTGCTGAGCCGCAGGTCGAGCGTGTAGAAGTTCGGCTGGCGCTCACTGTTGCGGCCGAGGTGGGTGCCGTTGATCGTCGGACGGTCCGTGCCGGAGACGGCGTCGCCGTTCAGGTCGGCGTTGGCGATCGGGTTAAAGGGCTGGCCCGTGTAGTAGCGGAAGGCCCCGGAGAGGCCGATCCCCCAGAAGGGAGTGTCCCACACGCCGTTCAAGGCTATCTTCCATTCCTGGTCGCGGTTCGAGGGAGCCTCGTTGATGTTGAGGTTGTTGAAGTCCTCGGCCTGGATGCCGGAGAAGTTCCGCTCGTTGGAGTCGTTGTCCCGGTCGCGGGACCAGGTCACGGCGCCGTAGAGGCTGAAGTGGTCGGAGTACCGCCGCTGCAGGGTGGCGGTCACCGACTTGTAGGTGGCCTCGGCGTCCGACAGGTCGGTGATGATGGCGCCGTAGGCGGAGTGGAGCCGGGTCGAGCTGTAGTGCGGCAGGCCGTTGACCGAGGTCGTGCCGTCGTAGACGCGGTTGATGTCGGTCAGGCGCTGGAGCTGGTTGCCCTCGGCGTAGGTGAAGTCGACGCCGAAGGAGATCTTGGGCAGGATCTCGCGCTCGAAGCCCACGGTTGCGCGATCGGTGTAGGGGTTCTCGAAGTTCGGATCGACGGTGAAGACGTTGGGGGTCGAGATGCGGATGCCCGGAGCGTTGAAGTTGACGCGCTCGACGCCGACGGGGTTGAAGCCGCCGGGGCCCCAGCCCGGAGCGTTGGGATCGGTCGGAGCGCCGATCACGTTGCCGCTGGCGTCCTGCGTGGCGAAGATGGAAAGCTGGGCGCCGCGCACGCCGTTCGAGGTGAACGGCTGGGCCCAGAGCAGGGCCGGAGTCCGGCTCCAGTAGCGGCCGACGGAGAAGCGGACGGCCGTCTTCTCGTTCGGCGCCCAGGAGAGCCCTAAGCGGGGGGAGATCTGGTTGTTGGCGTCCGGAATGTGGCCGGTCAGATTCAGGGTGCCGTTCGGGCCGGGATCGTTGGGGTTGAGGATCGGCAGGTCCGGGTTGTCCAGGCGCTCATAGCGCACGCCCGCGGTGAGCGTGAGGTTGGGGCGCAGGAACCACTGATCCTGCAGGAAGAAGGCCGTCTCCTTCTGGCTGAACGCGGCCTTGCCCGCCTCGTCGGAGGTCAGGCCGTGCAAGCCGCCGAACTGGCGGTACTCGCGCCAGCGGCCGGCCAGGAAGTCGGCGTTGTTGGCGAAGATGAACACGCCGCGCCAGTTGCCCTTGAAGACCTGGTCCACGCTCGTGTCGTTGTACTCCAGGCCGCCCTTGATGACGTGGCGGTCGAGCAGGTAGGTCAGGGTGTCGGCGAACGCCTTGCGCTTGTTGGTGGTCTGGATCGGCAGGAAGCTCACCTCGCCGAAGCGCAGACCGCCGACCTGGATCTCGGGCAGGTTGAGGTCCTTGTCGTTGCGCGGGGTCTCCTCGTTGATGTAGTTGATGTTGAGGTCGTTCAGCAGGTTGGCGCCGAACTGGCCGGTGTAGGTGGCCACGTAGGCCTTCGAGTCCAATCCCTCGATGCCGTTGTAGCTCTCCGTGCGGGACTGCGAGTTCGACGTGCCGTTGTCGCCGTCGTACTTGGTGAAGTTGCCGCGCAGCATGAAGCGTTGCGCCGGAGTGGCCTGAAAGTCGACGCGCCCGAAGGCCACGGAGCCGTTCTGGGTCTGGACATAGCTGTCCGGCGACGCCAGCGCGGGGTAGGTGGTGAAGAAGATCGGGAGGAGCTGAGAAGCCAGGATGGGGATGGTGATGTCCTGCTTCTGCTTGTCGTAGGACAGGAAGTAGAAGACCTTGTCCTTGACGATGGGGCCACCCAGTGAGCCGCCGTACTGGTCCTTGTTCTGGTCGGCCGGCGAGAGGCTCTGGCCGGGAGGCCGCGAGCCCTCGGGGAAGTCGGCGATGAGGCTCTGCGGCTGCTTGAAGTAGAAGGCGGAGCCGCGCAGGCTGTTGGTGCCGCTCTTGGTGACGATGTTGACGAAGCCGCCGCCCGAGCGGCCGAACTCGACCGAGGCGCCGTTGGTGATGACGGAGAACTCCTTGATCGACTCCTGGGAGATGGAGAGCGGGGCACGGCCCTCGGCGGAGCCCACGGTGCCGCCGAAGAAGGCGTTGTTGTAGTCCACGCCGTCCACGTTGACGCTGGTGTTGATGCCCCGCTCGCCCGAGAGCGACAGGGTGTTGCGCTCCGACTCCAGCCGGCTCTCGGGGGTGAGCAGCACGAGCTGCCGGAAGTCGCGGCCGGCGCTGGGGATGTTCTTGATCTGCTCGTTCTGGATGGTCGTGCCCACGGTCGTGTTCGTCACCTCGACGAGCGGCGCCTCGCTGGTGACCGTGATGGTCTCGGCGATCTTGTCGCTCTGCAGGGTGAAGTTGACGGTGGGGGCCGAGCCCACGAGCAGGCGGATGTTCTCGGCCGTGGCCGTCACGAACCCGTCCAGGCTCGCCGCCAGCGTGTAGGTGCCCGTGGGCAGGTTGAGGACGCGGTAGAAGCCGTTGGCGTCGGTGACGGAGACGATCGCGAGACCGGTCTCCGTGTTCTTGGCCTCGACGGTCACCCCCGGCAGGGGTGCCTTGTCGGTGCCCTCCACGGTGCCGGAGATGCGGCTCGTGGTGACGTCGGTCTGAGCCAGAGCCGAGCCCGTAAGCCCCAGGGCCAGCAGCAGGCAGGCCAGGGCACAGACCCAGTTCCGAGAGCGGTGGGAGCGGACACGCACCATAAATGAAGCCCTCCTTTGGGATGCGTTAGGGATACGTAAATCTCTCCGGGCGGATTCTAGGCGAGAGGGCGAGCCTCCCGGTGAGCCTCGTGCGACCTTGGTGTAACAGGCCCGTGGCATCAGGGTACCCCCCTCCCTCTGTGCTAAGCTTCCGCCCGCGAATGCGGTCAATGGTCGGGGGGATTATAACCCGGACCGGCCCGCCGCGAACGTCGAATTCCCTGCCGAGTTGAAGCATGAGATCCGAGGACCGCCCCCTGGTCAGCGTCATCATGGGGAGCAAGTCGGACTGGGAGACCCTCGCCCACGCGGACGAGATGCTCACCCGCTTCGGCGTTCCCCACGAGTGCCGCGTAGTCTCCGCCCACCGGACTCCGGACTGGATGGCCGAATTCGCCCGCGGCGCCGAGGAGCGGGGGATCGAGGTCATCATCGCCGGCGCCGGCGGTGCCGCTCATCTGCCGGGCATGGTGGCGGCCCAGACGCTGCTGCCGGTGCTGGGCGTCCCCGTGCAGAGCCGGGCCCTGAACGGTCTCGACTCGCTCCTCTCGATCGTCCAGATGCCCTCGGGAGTGCCGGTGGGGACACTCGCCATCGGCCAGTCCGGCGCGGCCAACGCGGCTCTCCTCGCCATCCGCATCCTGGCCACCACCCGCCCCGAGCTCAGGGAGAAGCTCCGGCAGTTCGTCGACGAGCAGACCCGCCGGGTGCGGGAAGAGACCCTGCCTTGAAGGGAGCGAACGGGATCATCCCGCCGGGCGCCGTGGTCGGGGTCCTGGGCAGCGGCCAGCTCGGCCGCATGTTCGCCATCGCCGCCCGGCGCATGGGCTACCGCGTCCACACCCTCTCTCCGGACTACGACACCCCGACCGGCCAGGTGGCCGACCTCGAGATCCAGGCCGCCTACGACGATCTGGACAAGGTCCGCGAGTTCGCCCGCGGGGTCGCCGTCGTCACCTTCGAGTTCGAGAACGTCTCGGCCGCCGCCACCGAGGCCGCGGCCGAGCACGCGCCCGTGCGTCCGGCGGGCGCCGTGCTCCACACCACCCAGAACCGGCTGCGGGAGAAGAGCTTCCTCGTCGGGAGCTGGCTTCCCCGTCACCCCCTTCGCGCCCGTCCGCTCCCTGGAGGACCTGAAAGCCGCCGCTCGCCACGCTCGGGCACCCCGGCGGTCCTCAAGACAGCCGGCTGGGGCTACGACGGCAAGGGGCAGGTGAAGATCGCATCCTGATCAGAGAGTGCCAAGCCGCCTGGGAGTGCGGTAGGAACGCAGGAGTCGGTCCTCGAAGCGTTCGTGGATTTCGAGCGCGAGGTCTCGGTGGTCGGCCGCGCGGGGCCTCGACGGCTCCTTCGCCCACTTCGGCGTGATCGAGAACCAGCACGCCGGCACATCCTGGACCTCTCGATCGCGCCGGCCGGCCGTCTCGCCCCTGGTGACGAACGCGAGGCGTTGGACATCGCCCGCGGCATCCTGGAGGCGCTGGACGTCGTCGGCGTCCTGTGCGTCGAGATGTTCCTGACGCGGGACGGCCGCCTCCTGGTCAACGAGCTCGCTCCGCGTCCCCACAACTCCGGCCACCTGACCTTCGACGCCTGCGTCACCAGCCAGTTCGAGCAGCAGCTCCGGGCCATCTGCGGCCTGCCGCTGGGCGCGACCGACCTGCTCCGTCCCGCGGCGATGGCCAACCTCCTGGGCGACCTCTGGCAGCACGGCGAGCCCGACTGGGCCGCCGCCTGCCGCCACCCCGACGTCAAGCTCCACCTCTACGGCAAAGCCGAGCCGCGACCCGGGCGGAAGATGGGGCACCTCACGGCGCTGGCGAGGACGCCGCGGGAAGCGGTGGAGAGGGTGGTGGGGGCGCGGAGGGCGCTGCGTCACCCCCCCTTATAGAACCGTTCCCCCCGCCGCGCCATGTCGCGCAGCAGCTCGGCCGGACGCAGGCGGTCGCCATAGCGGTCGGCGTAGCCGTCGAGCGTCTCGACCACCCAGGGGAGGCCGTGACGGTCGGCTTCGCGCAGCAGGCCGCCGCGGAAGGGGGGGAAGCCGAAGCCGAAGATGACGCCGATGTCCACGTCCGCCGGGTTGGTGATGATTCCCTCCTCCATGCAGCGGGCCGTCTCGTTGAGCATCTGGAGCCAGCAGCGCTCCACGATCTCCTCGTCCGAGATGGGCCGCTCGCTCCAGCCGAGCAGGCGATAGACGGACTCGTCCACGGACTTCGCCCTTGCCCTTCCCCTTTCCTTCCTTCTCTCCATAGAGGTAGAAGCCGCGTTTGCCCTTCCGTCCCAGCCGGCGGTCGTCGAGCATGCGTTGGAAGACGGGGGGCGGCGCCACCCGGTCGCCCAGGGCGGCGCGCATCACCTCGCCCACGTGGGCGCCGACGTCGAGCCCCACTTCGTCCATGAGAGCGAAGGGACCGACCGGCCAGCCCCAGCGGGTCATGGCTTTGTCGACCCGATCGATGGCTCGCGCCCTCGGCCAGCATCCAGGCCGCCTCGTTGAGCATGGTGCCGAGCACCCGGCTGGTGAAGAAGCCCGGGCCGTCGCCCACCACGATCACGGTCTTGCCCATGATCCGCCCCAGCTCCACGATGGTGGCCAGGGTCTCCTCCGAGGTGCCGGGGTGGCGGATCACCTCCACCAGCGGCATCTTCGCCACCGGGCTGAAGAAGTGCATGCCCACCACGTTCTCCGGCCGCCGGCTCGCCTCGGCCAGACGAGAGATGGGGATCGACGAGGTGTTGGAGGCGAAGATCAGGTCGTCCGGTGCCACGGCCTCGGTCTCCCGGATGACCGAGCGCTTGACCTCCAGGTTCTCGAACACGGCCTCGACCACCACCTTCGCCCGCCGCAGCGCGGCGTACTCGACCGTCGGGGAGGATCCTCCCCATGGCCGCCTTGGCCTCGGCCTCGGTCGACCTCCGGCGCTTCACCCGGTCGCGGAGCTGCTGCTGGCAGAAGGCGTAGCCCCGGCCCACGGCCGCGAGGTCCTTGTCCTTGAGGATGATGGACAATCCCTTCTGAGCCAGCACCTGGGCGATGCCCGCGCCCATGAAGCCGGCGCCCAAGATGCCCACCGTGGTCTCGGGCAAGGTGGGCCGGGCCCTCCTGCCGAGCTTCGCGGCCCGCGCCTCGACGTCGTTCTTGGTGAAGAAGATGGAGATGAGGTTCTTGGCCGTGTCCGGAGACCACGAGCTCAGAGAAGGCGCCGGCTTCGAGGTCGAGAGCCCGGCGCGAGGGGGAGCTTCAACCCCTCGCGCACGATGTCGATGGCCGCTAGCGGCGCCGGGTAGTGGCCGCCGGTCTTCGCCATCACGCCGACGCGGGCCTTGTCCCACACGAATTTGCCGCCCAGCGGCGTGCGGGCCAGGAAGTCTCCCGCGCCGCGTGGCCAGGGGGCGCTTCACCTTGGGCGCGCTCGCCCTTGACCAGCCGCTCCGCGGCCGTCCGCAGGTCCGCGGGATGGCAGGTGTCGTCCACCAGCCCCAGCCGTTTGCGCCTTCCTGGCGTCCACCTGCCTGCCGGTGAGGATCAGGTCGAGGGCGCCGGGCACGCCGATCGAGCGCGCGGCAGCCGCTGGCGTGCCGCCGGCGCCGGGGATGAGGCCGAGCTGCACCTCGGGGAGCCCGAGCTTCGTCTTCGCGATGCTCGGTCGCCACCCGGCGTCGGCAGGCGAGCGCCAATTCGAGCCCGCCGCCGAGGCAGGCGCCGTGGATCGCGGCCACGGTGGGGAACGGCAGCCCGGCCAGGCGCTCCATCAGCTCGTGGCCGCGCTCCAGCATGGCGATCACCGACTCCTTGTCTTCGAGGGCCAGCAGCTCCTCCAGGTCGGCGCCGGCCACGAAGGTGTCGGGCTTGCCGGAGTAGATCACCAGCCCCTGGGGCCGCTCCCCTGCCAGGAGACCGATCTGCTCCTCGAACCAGCCCATCAGGCGGGTCGAGAGTGTGTTGACTCGCTTGCCGGGATCGTCCAGGCGCAGCCAGGCGATCCCATCCTCCACGGCCAGCGCGCCCGGAGGGGGACTGGCCTGAACGTTCGCGCGCTTCGCTGAGGTACTGGCTTCGATGAGAGTCATGAGCCCATCGTAGGGAGCGATGCCGCACTGTGTCAAGAAATGGGGGCCGCTCTGCGGCGAAGGTCTTTGAAGATTCTTGCTGTCCTTGCTTTCCGTGCAGGCTCGTGCGTTGCCCCATGCTACAATGACATCAAAGCTGTTCCGGTGTCTCTCGGAGGTCCGATGCATCGCGCCTTCTTCTTCGTCCTTCTCGCTCTCGCCGCAGCAGTGCTCGTCCCCACCGCAGGTTTCGCGGGGTCATGCACGCCGACCGCCACCCGGCTCTGCCTCCACGGCTCCCGCTTCGGGGTGGAGGTCGCCTGGACGATCTCGGGGGACGTCTCCGGCGTGGGTCATGCCTCGCCGCTGACGAACGACACGGGCCTCTTCTGGTTCTTCCGGGACTCGAACCTGGAGCTGGTCGTCAAGGTGCTCGACGGCCGGGCCATCAACGGCCACTTCTGGGTCTACTACGGCGGGCTTTCGGACGTCGAGTACACGATCACCGTCACTGATCACAAGACGGGCGCCTCCGAGATCTACCACAAGCCGGCCTCCCAGCTCGCGAGCGGGGCCGACACCTCGGCCTTCTCCGAGGAGCCTGCCGCGGCCGTGCGGGAGATCCGGTTCGGGATGCTGGGCGACGCCTCAGAGACGGCCCAGGTCCCGACGGCCCCGGCCGTGCCCGTGCGCCAAGGCTCGGAGCTGCCGGTCAACGTCACGACCCAGGGCATGCAGTGGCACCCGGCTGTGGCGATCGGCCCGGACGGCGGCTCCATGGTCGTCTGGTCGGGGGATTCCCCGCCGTACGATCTCGACGTCTACGGCCGCGTCTACGACGCCCAGGGGAATCCCCGGGGCGGCGAGGTCCGCCTCAACGACTACCGCCAGGGTGACCAGACGCACGCCCGGGTGGCCGCGGCCTTCGGGGGCGGCTACTTGGTGGTGTGGGAGGACGGCGGCGTCATCGTTGGCCGCCTCTATGGGGCGGACAGCGGCCAGCCGCTCGGCGACGCATTCCGGGTCGGCATGAGCTGGGGAACGCAGTCCTCCCCCGACGTCGTGGCCACGGGCAACGGCTTCGTCGTGATCTGGGTGAACGCCGGGCTCAACTCGCTCACCGGCGATCCGAGCGTGACCGTCCTGGGCCAGCGCTTGACCCTCCAGGGCAGCCGCGCGGGCGCTTCGTTCGAGGTCACCAGCCTGGTGGATCCCTTGAGCGAGCTCTTGAGCGAGCCGCGCCTCGCCGCAACACCTGCGGGCGGGTTCGTCGCCACCTGGGTCGAGCACCTTTTCACGGGCGATCGGGGCGAGACGAACGTTTTCGCGCAGCGGTTCGACAGCACGACCATCCCCCCCGGCAACCCGATCCAGGTCAACCTCGTGGACACCGCCCGCGTCCCGGGTCTGCACCAGGGAGCGCTCCCCCTGGTCCACGGGGACGGCAGCTTCTCCGTCCTCTGGACGACCTCGCTCCTCCCCCACCATGCGGGTACGGAGGGGATGTTCGCCCGCCGGTACGACGCCGCGGGCGCGCCTGCAACGGGCGTGATCGAGCTGCGGCGGGGGCTCTTCCCCCAGGCCCCGGCCGCGGCTCTCCTCCCTTCGGGCGACGCCCTCGTCCTCTGGTATGAGGAGGGGCGGCCCATGGACTCAGACGGCGGCATCCTCGCCCGCCTCTTCGACGGCTCCTGGGCGCCTCGCGGCTCTGAATTCCGCATCAACGCCTTCACCGAGCTCACCCAGACCGAGCCGGCCCTGGCCCTCGATACCCGCGACGCCTCCGGCCGCCTGGTCGCGGTGTGGAGTAGCGGCCTCGACATCTCGAAGGGCATCCCACCCTTCCCCGGCTTCGGCGACAACGCGCAGGACGGCAGCGGCTATGGCGTCTTCGGCCAGCGCTTCACCACGGCGACCTGCGCCGCGACCCCAGACCAGCTCTGCTTGAACGGGCGCTTCCGCGTCGCGGTCCAGGTGACGAGCCCCTGGTCCGGCGAGCCCCAGGCCGGGCACGCCCTGCCTTTGACCAGCGACACCGGCGCCTTCTGGTTCTTCGGCGAGGACAACCTCGAGCTGCTGATCAAGGTGCTCGACGGCCGGGCCGTCAACGGCCGCTTCTGGATCTACGCCGGCGCTCTCTCCGACGTCGACTATACCGTCACCGTCACCGACACCGAGACGGGGAAGGTGAGGACCTATCACAACGACCAGGGCCACCAGACCAGCCGGGCGGACGTCGAGGCGTTCTTGATCGTGCTGCGCTCGCTCGCCGCCGTCCTCCTCGTCTGCGCCGCGGCGGCGCTCGTCCCCACCGCAGGTTTCGCGGCATCGTGCACGCCCTCCGCCACCCGGCTCTGCCTCCATGACTCCCGTTTCGGGGTGGAGGTCGCCTGGGCGATCCCCGGCGGCGCCTCCGGCGTGGGTCACGCTTCGCCCCTCTCCAACGACACGGGCCTCTTCTGGTTCTTCAACGACTCGAACCTGGAGCTGGTCGTCAAGGTGCTCGACGGCCGGCCCGTCAACGGCCACTTCTGGGTCTACTACGGCGGGCTCTCGGACGTCGAGTACACGATCACGGTCACCGACTCGAAGACCGGTGCCACCGAGATCTACCACAACCCCGCCTCCCGGCTCGCGAGCGGGGCCGACACCTCGGCCTTCGCCGCGGAGCCCCTCGCGGCCGGTGGCACGATCCGCTCCGGGATGCTCGGGGAGCCTCCCCGACAACAGAGGGGAAGGCCACGACCGTCGCGGCCGTCCCCCTGCGGCAGAGCTCGGAGCTGCCGGTCAACGTCACGACGCAGGGCATGCAGCTCGACCCGGACGTGGCGATCGGCTCCGATGGCGGATCCATGGTGGTGTGGATGGGTCAGGACGCGGCGCCCAACTATCTCGAACGCCTACGGCCGCTTCTACGACGCCGCGGGCCACCCCCGGGGCGGTGAGATGCCGGCTGAACGAGACCGAGGACGTCGTAGGAGCCTGGCAGGTCCGGGTGGCGGCGGTCGCAGGGTCTACATGGCCGTCTGGGAAAACCTGGGCGACGCCTCCTTCGTCGCCGGGCGCATCTATGGCGTGGACGGCCAGCCGCGAAGCGGGGAATTCAAGATCCACCTCCCGAGCCCAGGCGACGTGCGGCACTTCCAACACCATCCTGGCATCACCGCGGCGGATGGCATCTTCGTCGTGGGCTGGGTGGACGACACCGTAGGCGTTCCCAACAAACGGCTCCTGGGCCAGCGTTTCAACCTGCAAGGCGAGCCCGTGGGTGGCACGTTCGAGATCAGCGACACGACGAGCGCCGGTGGAAGGCCCCCTCCTCGCCGCCTCGCCGGCGGGCGGCTTCGTGGCCACCTGGACCGAGTGGATCGTTCGAACCGAGACCCGGGACACGGTTCCGATTTTGATGGCGCAGCGCTTCGACTCGATGTCGCAAGCCGTGGGGGACCCGATCGAGGTCGCCACCCCCTCCAGCCTCCTGGGTCCCCCCAACTGGCGCCTACCCTCTTCCATGCCGACGGCAGCTTCTCCGTGCTCTGGACCATGTCCCGGTCCGCCAAAGTCCTATACGCCCGCCGGTACAGCTCCGCGGGCACGGCTCTGGGGCAGACGATCGAGGTGCAGCAGGACGTCCCCTACCAGACGCCTGCCGCGGCCCTCCTCCCCTCCGGTGACGCCCTGGTCCTCTGGCACGCGGAGGGCAGGCCCGAGGACCCGGACGGCGGCGTCATGGCCCGAGTCTTCGACAGCTCCTGGACGCCCCGCGGCACCGCGTTCCGGATCAACTCCTTCACCCTCTCGGAACAGTCCGGGCCGGCGCTGGCCAGCGATGCCTCCGGCCACCTGATGGCCGTCTGGAACAGCGGCATCGACCCCTATGCCAAGGATCCCGTCAACCCCGTCCCCGACAACTCGCAGGACGGCAGCAGCTTCGGCGTCTTCGCCCAGAGCTTCACCACGGCGAATTGCGCCCTGGCGTCCAGTCAGCTCTGCCTGAATCGGCGCTTCCGCGTCGACGTCCAGCTCACCGACCCGCGGACCGGCGATCCCCAGGCCGCCCAGGCCGTGCCCCTGACCAGCGACACCGGGGCCTTCTGGTTCTTCGGTGCAAACAATCTCGAGCTGTTGATCAAAGTGCTCGACGGCCGCGCCGTCAACGACCGCTTCTGGGTCTACGCCGGCGCGCTTTCCGATGTCGACTACACGATCACCGTCACCGACACCGCGACGGGGAAGGTCAAGACCTACCACAACGAGGCGGGCCACCAGGCGAGCCGGGCGGACGTGGAGGCCTTCTGAGCCATGTCTCGCACGCTCGCCTCCGTCCTCCTCGTCTGCGCTACGGCGGCGCTCGCCCCGGTTGCGGCCTGGGGGAACCCGTGCTCGTTCTCCGTCACCCGGCTCTGCCTCCGTGACTCCCGTTTCGGGGTGGAGGTCGCCTGGGCGATCCCCGGAGGCGCCTCCGGCGTCGGTCACGCTTCGCCCCTGTCGAACGACACGGGCCTCTTCTGGTTCTTCAACGACTCGAACCTGGAGCTGGTCGTCAAGGTGCTCGACGGCCGGGCCATCAACGGCCACTTCTGGGTCTACTACGGCGGGCTGTCGGACGTCGAGTACACGATCACCGTAACCGACTCGAAGACCGGCGCCACCGAGATCTACCACAACCCCGCCTCCCGGCTCGCGAGCGGGGCCGACACCTCGGCCTTCGCCGCGGAGCCCCTCGCGGCCGGCGGCACGATCCGCTCCGGGATGCTCGGGGGAGCCTCCGCGGGGACAGCGGGGAAGGCCACGACCGTCGCGGCCGTCCCTCTGCGGCAGGGCTCGGAGCTGCCGGTCAACGTCACGACCGAGGGCGTGCAGCTACCACCCCGACGTGGCGATCGGCTCGGCGGCGGGTTCATGGTGGTGTGGGCCGGGGAGTCGCCGCCGTACGGTCTCGACGTCTTTGGCCGTTTCTTCGACGCCGCCGGCAATCCCCGGGGTGGGGAGATCCGGTTGAACGGCCATCGCATCGGGACGCAGAGCTGGCCCCGGGTGGCCGCGTCTCCGGAGGGCGGCTACATGGTCGCCTGGAACGATGGCGGCTTCGTCCTGGGGAGCGCCTTTGGCGAGAACGGCCAGCCGATCGTCGAAGAGATCGAGATCAGCCAGGACTCCGGCCCCCCCTCCGCTCCCGCCATCGTGGCAGCGGACGGCGGCTACGTCGTGGCCTGGCCGTCTCCGTTCGGTTTCGACGGCTTCGAGGCCCTCTTCGGCCGGCGGTTCGACCTTCGGGGCAATCCTTCAGGCATCGAGATCCCGCTCGTCGCGGAGAGCGGCACGGACCTCGCGGAGCCCCGTCTTGCCGCCTGGCCGGGGGGCGGCTTCGTGGCCACCTGGCTCGCAGGCTTCCTGCCGGGCCCGGGTCTCACCGTCGAAGCGCAGCGCTTCGACGAGGACTCAGACCCCGTCGGCGAGCCGATCCTGGTCACCGCCGACGGTCCTGGCCCTCTCAAGGGCAACCACCAGCAGGCGGCCCCCGTCGTCCATCCCGACAGCAGCTTCTCGATCGTCTGGACGACAATCTCCACGCCTGCCAACCGCAGCGACGTCGAAGGCCTGTTCGCGCGGCGGTTCAGCCCCACGGGCACACCCGCGAGCGGCTGGATCGAGCTGCGGCGGGGCCATTTCCCGCAGGTGCCGGCCACGGTCTCCCTCTTCGCGGGCGACGCCCTGGTCCTCTGGACCGAAGCGGGGCGGCCCCTGGACCCCGACGGCGGCGTCCTCGCCCGCCTCTTCGACAGCTCGTGGGCGCCCCGGGGGCCTGAATTCCGGGTCAATGCCTTCACCGTCCTTCAGCAGACGGAGCCGGCGGTGGCGAGCGACGGCGCCGGTCACCTGCTGGCCGTCTGGAGCAGCGGCATGGAGGCCACCGAGGCTCTCCCAATGCCGTCGATTTCTCGCAGGACGGCAGCAGCCTCGGCGTCTTCGGCCAGCGCTTCACCACGGCGGGCTGCGGAGAGACGCCGGACGAGCTCTGCCTCACCGGGCGCTTCCGCGTCGCCGTCCAGGTCAAGAACCCCTTTTCTGGTGAGCCCCAGCCCGGGCACGCAGTGCCCTTGACCAGCGACACCGGCGCCTTCTGGTTCTTCGGCGCGGACAACGTCGAGCTGATCGTCAAGGTGCTCGACGGCCGCGCCGTCAACGGCCGCTTCTGGGTCTACGCCGGCGCGCTTTCAGACGTCGACTACATCATCACCGTCACCGACACCGCGACGGGGAAGGTCAGGACCTACCACAACGAGGCGGGCCACCAGACCAGCCGGGCGGACGTCGAAGCGTTCTGAGGTGTTCTGAGCCCATGCCTCGCGCGCTCGTCGCCGCCCTCCGAGGGACATCCCCGGTGGCGACGGGAAAATCCTGGATCGGGTCGTCTATGGTCGCAAACGCTCATTTTTTTGGAGGTGGCGTGTGCGAAAAGCAATCCTGTTTCTGTCTCTGGCTCTCACGGCCGGGTGTGTCTCTGGAGACCGGGGCGCGAGAACATCCTCGACAGCCGTCCAGGAGGCCATCCCGGTGCCGGCTCCTCCGATGGCCGCGGCCGCCGGCACGGATCTCTGTGACGCCCTGGGGATCAAGGGCGCGATTCCCGCTCTTCAGCCCACTCCCCAGACCCTACGTGTCCTCGCCTTCGGCGATTTTGGCGACGGCGGCAGTGACCAGAAGAGTGTGGCGCAGGCGATGGTCCGCTACGACCAGGAGCATCCCTTTGACCTCGGGCTCATCTTGGGAGACAACTTCTACGACTTGGGGATCAACGATCCGGAGAGCCCGCGCTGGAAGGATCAATGGGAAGATCTCTACAACCCCCTGGGCATCCGCTTCTACGCCACCTTGGGCAATCATGATTACTACGACCCACAAAGTCCGGCGGCGGAAATCGCGCGATCCAAGAAGAGCCGGAGCTGGTGCCTGCCGCGCCACTACTACACGTTCACAGCCGGGCCGGTCGACTTCTTCGCCCTCGACACCGATCCCATCGAGCGGAAGAAATCCCCCAGGGATCAGCTCCAATGGCTGGAAAAGGCTCTCGCCGCCAGCTCGGCCCCCTGGAAGGTCGTCTACGGCCATCATCCCATCTACTCCACCGGCGTGGAGCATGGAGATACGCCGGAAATGATCCACGACGTGCTGCCTCTCCTGACGAAGTATGGTGTCAATGTCTACTTCGCCGGTCATGATCACAACTTGGAGTACCTGAAGCCCAAGGGTGACCTCCACTTCTTCGTCTCCGGCGCCGGCGGACACAATCCACGGGTGATGGGAAGGGACACGGGGCGCCGTGCGTGGGCCGTCGGAATGACCCCGGGCTTCGCCGTGCTAGACGCGGATGCGGGTTCTCTGGTGGTGAGCTTCTTCGACGCCCAGGACAAGCAGCTCTGCAGGGTGAAGATAGTCAAGGGGCAGCCGGACGAAGCCGGCTGCCCGCAGCCCCGGCAGCCGTAGTCGGGGCGGGTTTCTATTACTGCTGGTAGGCCTGGATCAGGACGTTCGCGTACTTCCAGCCGAAGCCGGGGACCTCGTCCGGCACCTTGCCCTCGGGGAAGGCCATGTCGATGATGAATTTGTCGCCCTGCCGGGTGGTCAGGCTGGGGACGTTGGCGGCGTCCTTGAGCACCGTGACCTCGCCCGTGCCCTTGTCGGTGACAGTGATGGTGAGGGTGCCGCCGGCCATATCGAGATCATTCTCGCAATGGTAGGTGTGGCCCGGAACGGCCTTGAACCCCTTCACCATCTTGATCTTCTCCGGATGGGTCAGATGGATGCCGTAGCGCGCCAGAGCGGTGTAGGAGTCGGGGCCGCGGAAGTAGAGCATCCCCAGCATGTCGAAGTTCTTGTTGAGCACGAACCAGTAGATGAGGTGCTTGCCGTCGGGATCCGGGGCGTACCAGGGACCCACGGTGACGTCGAGCTCCATCTTGACCCGGCTCCAGGTCCCCACCGGCACGCCATAGGCCAATCGCTTGACCGGCTTGGCCGGGGTCGGCTCGTGCACGACGCCCTTGGTCTCGAAGCAGATGATGCCCGTGCCGCAGGGACGCGGCCCGGCGTTGCCGCGCTTCTCCGCGACGGATTCGACAGGTGTGGCGACGGTCACCCGGCCCGTGGCCTCGTCGGTGATGCGGGCGTAGGCGTAGAACGGCTGATCGCAGCTCACGGCCGCCTCGGCCGCACGCAAGCCAGTCGCTCCCACCTGGCTGAAGACGTCGGCGAGAGCGCGCTGGGAGCGGGGCTTGACCACGAACGTCTCGGCGGTCCCCGCCAGGCTGACGGTGCAGGTGGTGGCCGATTTGCCGAGGTTGACGAGCGTGAGGTCGGTCGTCCGCGAACGGTCAGAGAGTAGGCCAGGCAGGCTCACCGTCTGGTGCGCGCGGGCGACGTGCAGGGAATCCGGCGCCGGGGACGTCCGGCCGGCATAGAGGGCACCGGCGGCGACCAGGCCGGCCGCGAGCAGACAGGGGACAAGGGCTCGTTTCACGCTTCAACCTCCAAGGGCAACACTGGGGAAACCGCTCTCCGTGTGGGCGGCATTATACCCGAGCCCGCCCTCGGGAAATCTGTTGCGAATCACGGGAAATCTGTTGCAGCCCTCGCGAATTCTCACCGCACCCTCGCGGATTTCGGGCCGCCCCTCGCGAGGGCGCACCGAAAATTCGCGAGGGCCTTACGAGATCTCGTGAATTTTCACCGCGCCCTCGCGAGGGTAATAATATAGTTGGCTCACCAAGCCCGGTCGGCCAACGGCGAAGGGTTTCCCGTCTTTGAGCGCAAACTGAATCACGTTTTGCCTGTCTTTTTCGGATGCGTCTCGCGGTAGACGCGTTCCCGCTCCTCGATCTCAGCCCGTGGTACCGAGACTACCTTGCGGGCAAATGCCTCGAATCGCTGAAAGGGTGTTTCATCCGGCGCTGGCGAGTCAGGGCTTTGCCTTCCCTGCTCGCCGCTTGCCCCGTCCTTCTCTTTTTTTGGCGTCACGTAGCCACCTCCTCCTTGCCGATGAGGCCGGAGTAGGTCAGGCGCTTGCCGATAATGCCAGCAGCGGCCTTGAGGAACCGGACACCATCGGTCAGCCTGCGGGAGTTGAACCGGAAGGACTGCTCGTCAAGGTAGCGGAACAGGTGAAAGGGCTCGACACTCACGTAAGTTCCCTTGATGGACCGCTTGAGCAGGCTCCAGAAGTTCTCCAGGCCGTTGGTATGAATCCGGCCGTTGACGTAGCTCTCGGCGTGGTCGATGACCTGATGGTTGTAGGCGTCGCTCAGATCGGCGTAGGACTCCAGGGCATCGGTGTAGACGTCCGATCCTTCAACGATGCTATCCCGGACCTGCGGCCCCAGGGTAGCGCGCTTCACGTTCGGCACCACCTTCGCCTTGACGCGGCTATGTCCGTCCTCCCCGTGGCGCTCCAGGAGACCCATGACGGCGGTCTTGCCGGTCATCCCGGTCTTCGAGGTGATCTTCTGCTCTCTCTTGCTCTTGTGCATGAAGCGAGCAGCGCCGCCGATGTAGGTCTCATCGATCTCAACTTCTCCGGACATAGGCTCGAAGGTGCCTTCCTGGACGGCAAGGCGAATCCGATGGTTCATGAACCATGCGCTCTTCTGAGTCACGCCCAGCGCGCGGGCCATCTCATAGGAGCTGATGCCGTTCTTGCAGTTGATGACCATCCAGAGGGCGGGGAGCCACTTGTCCAGACCCAGAGGAGAGTCCTCGAAGATCGTGCCGACCTTGACGGAGAACTGCTTTTTGCAGCCCTTGCACTTCCAGATCTTCCGGGTGCTGAGGAAGGTAGGATCGCCAGCGCTGCAACGCGGGCAGGTGACGCCGCTGGGCCAGCGGAGCTTAGCGACGAAAGCAAGGCTAATGTCAGGATCATCGAAGAACTTGATGGCTTCCAGCAGGGTCTCGGGGAGGCGGGTCGCGTTGTCCATAGGAGTAAGGTATCAGGAAAGCGGGGGTGTGTCAAGTGCCTTACGCCAGGTAGGTTTTACGGTGGGGCCTACCGGATGTTTCGTAGCGCGGATGGATAACCAACCCCCGCAGACTCCTTCGGAAGTTCTGCAATCTCGCCACGGTCTTTAATATATCGTAATGGAGCAGAGAGACTTCCCGCCAGAAATTGCCTATTGACATGATGCCTGGACCTGGGTGTAGCATGGCGGCATTGTTGGGATTTACGGAGGAGAAGCCCTATGAAACCATCCGATCCGCATCCGACAGATCACCACCGGACCCAGTCGGAACCCGTCCTCCTGCGGTTTGAACCCGCCCACCTTGAGATCATCGACCGTGCCGCCGAGCATCTAGGGCTCAGCCGGGCCGCTTGGGTGCGGTCCACCATGCTACAGGCGGCGCGGGGCGTGCTCAAGGAGGCGTCGTAAGTGAAGCATGGGAGCACCCTCCGGAAGGAATGAAAGCAGCGGAGCCCCGCGCTAACGGGACTCCAAAGACATTTGGGTTGTAACGGCAGTCCCCTCGAAGCACAAGGGGTGTAGGATCGTGGCGATCCCCATCCTGCCAGAACGGTTGCTCCGAGTCAAGGGCCTTGCCTTGTCTGAAAGGAGCAAAACCTCATGAGCAACCCGTTTGACCCGCTCGACAACGAAGCAACCAACCCCCTCCGTGCCCTGGACGAGGTCAACCGAACGGTAGAGGACGCCATGCGGGCGGCCGAGCCTATGCGAAACGCCGTTCAGGAAGCCACGGCCAAGGCAGAGGCGGCAAAACCGATGATTGATGAGGCGGCCCGCATCTTCCGGCAGCAAACGGCGGGAATCGACCGAGCCATGCGCCAGAACTTGGCGACGGCTCAGGCGATGATGCGTCACATGGAAGCCGTCGCATCCATGACTCGCAATCGCGGTTATCGCTGGTAAGGAACTAGCAACGACGGGCGGGAAAATCGCCCGTCGTCTTTTTACGCTTCTCGCGAGCGCGGGAGCGCAAGCTACCCAATCGAGTGCCGTAGAACCCTTAGCGCCTAGTCCTCGATTCCAAGATGCGCCCGAAGCGCCTCCCGTACGATCTCCGACTCCGCCCGGCGTTCCGTGAACGCCCGCATGCGGAGCGCCTCTGCTTCGTCTCCGTGAAGCCAGAGAGTCTTCCGGACCATCCCGGACTTGGAGATGGTCGTTTCCCCTCCGCGGGGACCGGTTTGGGGTTTCGCCTTCTTGGCCATGGCTAGAGCGTACATAGGTGCGCTTGACGTAGGTGCGTACCTCTGTATATCGTGGTCCGCAGAGAAGCGGTAGAGGAGCAGTCCGTTGCGGCAGCTCCTCCTACCAAGTCAAACCAAGCGGCCCGGCGGGGTGCGGGAACACGTCCGCCGGACCTGACCCGAGCAAGGAGCGCGTCCATGCCCGAGCTGACTCCGCAGTCTACCGCAGCGTCCGATCCGCCCCCACCGTCCCCACCGGCAGACATTGAAGACGGACGAGGACCTGGAGGTCGCCGCCGCTCCGCCGGTCATCGATCCCCCCTCCTGGGAGGCCTTTCCCGTCTTCCGGGAGACGTTCCTCGCGTACTTTACCCGCCCCAAGCATGCCGCCGCTCTCCGGGGCATGGGAGACCTTCTTTTCGAGATGACTCTCGCCTCCTGGGATGAGTGGCCGGACCAGCCCGAGGGGTTGATCCGCGGCCAGCTCCGCGCCGTGGTGGCCGATCTCCGCCACCTGGAGGGCTTCCTGGTGACGTTGACGGAGACTCCATCCGCCGATCCGTACGAGGGCGCTCTGCACCGTGTGGCGTTGCGCGCCTCCCGCGAGATCGCATCCGCCGCCGAGCAGATCGAGGGGAAGCTGGGGACATGGCGAGGGGAGGCGTCATGAATCCCCTCTGGCCAGAAGATGCCGTTCACCACCTCCAAATCCGGGCCACGCCGGAGCAGTGGACGGCGTGGAATGCGGCAGCCCGTCTCTCCGGCGTTCCAGTCGAGATCTGGCTGACCCAGGCCGGGGACGCTCATGCGAGAAACCTCCGTCGCGCCGTGGCGCGGCGCAAAAAGGAGAGGCGCGATGAGGAAGGGGCGCAGTCCACTCCGCATCACGAACCGCCGAACCATCACGCTCAAGGTGACCGGTGACCAGATCTTCCGCTGGGACTATGCGGGCCGGCCCTTTCATCGGGACGTTCCCGCCTTCCTCATCTTCGCGGCGGATGCCGTGGCCCGGTACCTGCGGGAGGTGGAGCGGGAGCGATCCCGGCCCGATCCCATTCTCTTCCGCCGGGAGGAAAAGCGGCTCCTGGAAGCCCTGGTGCGGACGGCAGGGGATGCCGCCCGCTACCTTCCGAAGCCGTTCACCACGCCCCATTTTCTGGAGCGCAAAGACCCGGCCGGGGACCTCAAGCGGGCCGTCCACGCCGTAGAGGACTTCTGGCAGCGCCACGGGGAGGCGTTCGGAATCTGAGGACGTGCCGGGCTTGGCAACAAGCCCGGCATTCCCGCACCCTAAGAAAGAATGGAGCATCAGCTAGACGCGCCTCCGCGTAGCCTTGCTCGCAAGGTGTTTCATTAGATTTCGTACCGAAACATATACCTCTTCCGCCTCTTCCGGCGTGTAGTCTCGCCTGCCGTGAATAGTTGGATTACGCCACGCGTGCTTTGCGGCAGTAAATAGGCTGAAAGCTTCACTGATGTACAACTCGTTTTTTCTGAACAACAGACTTTTTCTGTCCCATGGTAATCCCAGTTGTATTGAAAATTGCTTAAGATAAGGATTCCCAACTCGGCGAGTAGGTAATCCCGATAACAACTGCCGCCGATTTCAACCCTAATTCCATGACTCGCGTTAGATGAAAAACGGCGGCGGTGCCGCGATTAAGAGCCAGACACTTGCTCGCTTCTTCAATGTCCCGTGTTGTTCTTCGATATCGCTTGATGACGGTTTCCCAACCGCGCTGCGGGTCATCATAGAGCTTTGCTTCGGCAAGGCTCAGCGCCAAGAACACCGCGGCCGCTTGCTCATCCTTGAACCGGCCAGCAAATTCATTAAGGGCCAGTACAAAATCGCCCGTGGTAACTTCTTCGTTTTCGAGTAGTCTTAGCGTTCTCGCCGCTGAAGCAAATGCACAATCGAATCCTAGCTGCGTGGCTTGGTCCGCCCAGGTCGCCATTACGCGACACGCGCTTTCTTTGGTGCTTTCGCTGATCGGAGTGGAATCAGGCGAGACTTTCAACCTCCAGATCTGTAAAATCTCCGCCAAAGAGCTTTGGAACTCGGGCTTGAACTGGCGCATGATGTCCCCGAGGCTGTGGAGCCTGTGCGGCTCCGCCAGCCAAGGGGGCAGGGATTGCCCCGTGCGGAAAGCCGCTCACGGCCATTCTCCCACCGCCGGGGCGGGTGAGTGAAGTATGTTGTTGCCCTCGCGAGGGCTGCAACAGAATTGGCGAGGGCGTTACGAGAATTCGCGGATTTTCTTCGCGCCCTCGCGAATTCGCAACAGTCTCACAGGGATTTGCAGCAGAAATCTCGGTGATTCGCATCTCCCTCAACTAGGCCGCCGTCTTGAGCTCCGAGGTGCAGTGCGGGCAGCGCGTAGCCTGGATAGGGATGGCCGAGAGGCAATGCCACGGGCACTCCTTCGTCGTCTTCGGGGAAATTAGCAGGGAATCCTTAAGGAGGAGATAACGACTGGGCGAGCCCGGGACTCGCGCATCGTTGAGCGGCTCGTGGTATGATCTACGGTAGCCCGTTGCTCTCCGGCAGGTTCTTGTGATTTGATGCAGGAACCTTCCGGGAAAGCGATAGGCGCGTATGACCGCGATCCCTCTCGAGAACGAAGTCTACTATCCCGAGTCTGACGGCGCGCCCGTGGCAGAAACAGAGATCCATCTCGAAGAGCTGGTCTACGTCTGGCAGGCTCTCAAAGAGCGGTTCGAGAACGAGCCCGACGTGTTCGTGGGCGCCAACCTCTTCCTCTTTTACCAGAAGGGGGTCCCCAGCGCCGTGGTGGCGCCGGACGGCTTCGTGGTCAAAGGGATGCCACGAAACGGCTGCCCGGCAACCGCCGACGCCGGAAGTTTCTGTTGTGGGAGGAGGGCCAGGCCCCCTGCTTCGTGCTGGAGACGACGTCGGAGAGCACGCACGGTGAGGACACCGACACCAAGAGGAAAGTCTACGAGAGGCTCGGCGTCGACGAATACTTCCAGTTCGATCCTTTGGGGGACTACCTGGATCCCCGGCTGCAGGGTTTCCGCCTCATGGCAGGCCGGTATCGGCCGATGCGGCCGAATCCCGACGGCTCTCTCGTCAGCCAGGCCACGGGCGTGGTCTTTCGTCCCGACGGGACCCAGCTTCGACTGACGGATGCGGTCACCGGCGCTCCTCTGCTCCGCAAGGAGGAGGAGACGAAGGCACGCCGCCGGGCTGAAGCGGAAGCCGCCGCCGAGGCCAAAGCACGGCGCCAGGCCGAGGAGGCACGCTGCCAGGCTGAAGCGAAAGCCGCCGCGGAGGCAGAGGCCCGCCGCCAGGCCGAGGAGAGGGTTCGAGCCCTGGAAGAAGAGATCGCCCGCTTGCGGCGCTCAGGCTCAGGGAATCCCTGAGCGAAGCCGGTCTACCGGCCCGCCGGCACTACGTCCGGCTGGTCGGAGTCCTTCGCTGGGGCTGCCGGGGGCGGCGGCGGGTACGGGTTGAAGCCGAGGAGCCCGAAGATCTTCTGCACGTAGCTCTGGGTCTCCCGGTAGGGCGGGATGCCGTCGAAGCGGTCCACCGCTCCTTCGCCGGCGTTGTAGGCGGCCAGGATCTTGTGCACGTTGCCGCCGAAGCGGTCGGTCAGCCACCGCAGGTACTTCACCCCCGCCTCCAGGTTCTTCACCGGATCGAGGAGGTCCCGCTTGCGGTTGACCCCGAAACGGCGCGCCGTCTCCGGCAGGATCTGCATGAGACCGTAGGCTCCCTTGCGCGAGACGGCCCGGGGATTGAAGGCGGATTCGACGTGGATCAGGGCGGCGACCAGTTGCGGATTGATGGAGTGGCGCAGAGCGATGTCGTAGATGATCTGCCCATAGGGCGAGTCCGGTGCGCCGAGGGCCGAGTTCACCTCGATCAGCATGTCGGCGGCCCGCTGCAACCCCTGGAGCTTCTCCTGGGTGGTCGGCTCGGCCGCGGGCTGTGGGGGAGCCGGAGGTATGGGAGCCGGAGTCGGGGGTGCCGGCTGGGGAGCTGAGGTCTGGGAGGGTTGGGAGGCCGGCGGAGTCTGCGCTGTCTGCTGGGCCGGGGGCTTCGGCGCTTCGGGCTTTGGAGTTTCAGGGGCCGGTTTGGGAGCTTCGGCTGGGGCGGCCGCAGGCTTCGGGGCCTCTGGTGCCGCTGTCGCCGTCTGGGCTGGCGCGCGTCGCTGCGTCACTGGTCACCGTGGTCGGAGCCGGCGGAGGAACCACGGGCCCCGCGGCGGCGAGATGGGTCAGGCCGAAGGCGAAGAAGCCTGCACAGAGCGGGCTGGAGCTCCTGGCAAGGCGCCTAAGAGCGGAGAAACCAGAGACGATCAGAGCGACGACGGCGGGTGTTGCTTGCTTCCTCTCCACACGTGCCTCCCGTCTGGGTCAATCAACATCAGGACGAGCAGGCGACGAGGCGACGCTGCTCCTAGCTTGTAACTGCCGGCTTAGGCTGGGCATTGATACACAACCGTCAATCGATGTGTCAACCTTCCGCCTGAATACCGGCTTTTCCGCCAGCCGGTCGATGCGTAGCCACGCCGCGGTCGGTCGTGTTACGTTGAGGCGATGAGCTCGAAACGGCTACGGAGGTCCAGCTACCCGCGCCCAAGGCGTCCCCGGGGACTCCTCTGGACGCTGCTGGGGCTGGTGACGCTGGGGTTGGCGGCGGTCCTGCTCACCCGGGGACGCCGGAGCGAGATCTTCGCGGACTTCGCGCCGCCGCCGCGGCGCGGCAAGCCGGAACCCGAGCCGCAGGAGGATGCGGTGCCCGAGGTGGAGGGCGAGGCCCTCTGGATCGCCGGCCCGGCCGGCAACCTCTATATAAGGGACGGCGGCGCGGACGAGCACCCGGAGGCGCTCCCCATCCTCTTCCTTCACAGTCTGGCGGGCAACGGCGGCCAGTGGGCCTTGCAGCTCGACCACGTGCGCCGGCGCCGGCGGGGGGTGGCCCTCGACTTCCGGGGTCACGGCGAGTCCGATCCGGCGGAGGACGGCGACTACTCGATCGCGGGCCTCGCGGGGGACGTGGCCGCGGTGGCCGATCAGCTCGGCCTGCGCCGCTTCCTCCTCGCCGGTCACAGCCTGGGCTCGGCAGTGGCCATCGAGTACGCGGGCCGCCACCCCGAGCGGGTGGCCGGGTTGCTCCTCGTGGATCCCAACGGCGACATGAGCCGCGTCCCGGATCAGGAGGTCGCGCCCTTCCTGGAAGCCCTGCGCGCCGATCCCCTGGCGGAGCTCGAATCCTATTTCCGGCCGCTCGTGGTGGGCGGCGACGCCGACGCGGCCCGCTGGGTGCTGGAGGACCTCCGCCTCACCCACGAGGACGCCGTGGCCAAGGCCGTCGAGGGTTCATTGCGCTACCAGCCCCTCCCCGCCCTGGCGCGCTACCCGGGGCCGAAGCTCTCCATCATCAGCGACATGAACCGGCTCCCCTACAGCCTGCACAACCTGCTGCCGGACCTCCCCGTCCGCCTGATGACCGGCACCGGCCACTGGGTGATGATGGACCGGCCGGAGGCGTTCAACCGCCTGTTGGACGAATTCGTGGAGCAGGTGGAGAGCGCCTGAGTCTGGAGCAGGGACATCAGGGACAGCAGGGACCCCAGGGACATCCAAGCTCTGAAGGCGATGCCGCGGAATAAAGTCCTGCTGTCTCTGTCGTCCCTGGTGTCCCTCACGCCCCTGTTTCCGGCTTCTCCCCCCTTTCCGGAGTACCCTGTAAGAAACGACAGGGAGGTACGTATCCATGGGCGAAGGAGAAAGGAGGGCAGGAGGCGTGCAAGCCGTAGCCTTTGACAGACCGCTCACAAGCCCCCCGGGCGCCCTGGATGCGCTATTCAGGGAGCATCACGGGGCGGTTTATCGCGCCGCGTACCGGATTACCGGCAACACCATGGACGCGGAGGACGTTCTGCAAACCGTTTTCACCCGTCTTCTACGGCGAGAGGAGCAGCCGGACCTCTCGGAGAGCGCGGGGAGCTACCTGCACCGGGCCGCGGTCAATGCCGCGCTCGACCTGATGCGGCGCCGCAAGCGGGCCCGCAAGGTCGACCTGGACGAGGTCGGCGAGTCGCTGGTGGACTCTTCCGACCCAGGTCCGGAGCGCCAGCGGGGGAGCCGGGAGCTCAAGACCCGGCTGCGGGAGGCGATGTCGCACCTCTCTCCCCGCCAGGCCGAGATCTTCACCCTGCGCTATCTCGAAGGTCTGGGCAATCTGGAGATCGCCCGCATGCTCGGCGCTTCCCAGACCTCCATCGCCGTCTTATTGCACCGCGCGCGGCACCGGCTCCAGAAGGAGCTGGGGTCGCTTGAAGGAGACCTGTCATGAGCCTTTTCTCGAAGCACGATGACCTTCTGGACGACGCCATCGCCCAGGTGGTGAACGACCCGGTCGATCCGCGCGAGGTCGAAGCGGCCGCCTCCCGCGTCTGGGCGCGGCTGTCGCAGGAGGGGGCAGAGGATGCCCCGTCCGCGGCACCTGCCCCCGTAGCCGCAACTCCCGCTACCCACAGCCTGCACGGTTGTGAGGATTTCCAGGCCCAGATCCCCGCCTACCTGCGGGGTGAGCTCTCCCCGGCGCGCGCCCTGCTCGTCGAGGACCACACGCGGAGCTGCGTGCCCTGCCGCCGGGCGCTCCGCGATGCCCGCGATACTCGCGAGGGTCGCAAGGTGGCCACCACAATCCAGCCCATGGCCCGGCGGCCGATCGACCGCAAGGTGTGGCTGGCGCTCGCCGCCGTCCTCGCCGTGGTCCTGGGTTTCGGCGTGGTGACGCTCGTCCAGGAGATGCTGGCCGGCGGCTCGCAGATGGCCCGCATCGAATCGGTGGATGGGACCCTCTACCGCGTGGCCGGCGACTCCAGCAAGCCTCTGCCCGTCGGCGCCTCGATCGACGAGGGCGACGAGATCCGCACCGCCAAGGGCTCGACGGCCATGGTGCGGATGGCCGACGGCTCGCGCATCGAGATGAGCGAGCGGGCCGGCCTGTCGCTCGACGCCGGCCGCAAGGGCAACACCATTGAGCTCGAGCGCGGCCGCATCATCGTCCAGGCCGCCAAGCAACGCCCCCGCCACCTCTACGTGCAGACCCGTGACGCCCTGGTATCCGTCACCGGCACCATCTTCTCGGTCAACAGCGGCACCAAGGGGTCCCGCGTGTCGGTGGTCGAGGGTGAGGTCCACGTCGAGCAATCCAGCAAGGACACCGTCCTCCACGCCGGCGGCCAGGTGGCGACCCACACCAGCGTCGAGGCCATCCCGGTCAAGGAAGAGATCGCCTGGAGCCGCAACGCCAAGCAGTACCAGGACCTCCTGGCCGAGCTGACCGCTCTGGGCAAGGACATCGACGCCCGCGTCGAGCGGCCCGGCCTGCGCTACTCGACCAAGCTGCTCGACCTCGCCCCCGCGGGGACCACCATCTACGTGGCGCTGCCCAATCTCTCCCGCAGCTTGACGGAGACGCAGCAGATTCTCGATCAGAAGATCGCCGAGAGCCCGTCGCTCGCCCAGTGGTGGAGCGATACCCTGGGCTCGACGCGGAGCGAGTCGAAGTTCCACGACATGATCCAGCGCTTGGGCGACCTCGGCAAGTTCCTGGGCGACGAGGTGGTCATCGCCATGAACGCCGGCAGCGGCGATTCCTGCGAGCCCGTGCTGCTGGCCGAGGTGACCAACGAGGCCTCCTTCCGCGCCACGCTGGAGACCGAGATCGCCCGTCTCAATTCTCAGGGAGGAGGGGAGAGCGGCAAGCCGGGCCTGCGGATCGTCGACGACCTCGCCACCGCCACGGACGGCGAAGGCATGGCCCTCTATATCCACGACGGCCTGTTCGTGGCCTCGCCCAGCGTCGCCCAGATCCGCCAGGTGGTGGCCGGCGGCGCCAATGCCTTCACCGCCTCCAGCTTCCACCAGCGCATCGCCCAGGACTACCGGGACGGCGCCGGCTGGCTGTTCGCGGCCGACCTCGGCACGCTGGTCAAGAGCGGCCACACCCATCAGTCCGACGAGTCGCGGGACAAGGCCGAGCAGCTCGGCGTCCTGGACCTCGACCACTTCATCATCGACCGCCGGGAGATCGACGGCCGGGCCGAGACCCGCGCCGCCCTGACGTTCTCCCAGACGCGGCGGGGCATCGCCTCGTGGCTGGCGGCGCCGGCGCCCATGGGGAGCCTCTCCTTCTTCTCGCCGGACGCAAACCTGGCGGCGGCTTTCGCCGTAAAGAGCCCTGTGAACATCCTCGACGAGATGCTGGCCGTCAACCCCGACCTCGCCCGTGAGCTGGCGGAGGGCCAGGCCAAGCACGGCTTCGATCTGAGGAACGACCTGGCGGTGCCGCTGGGCGCCGAGTTCGCCCTCGGCCTCGACGGACCCGTCCTGCCGTCGCCGTCGTGGAAGCTGGTGGCCGAGGTCTACGATCCGGCCCACCTGCAGCAGACCTTCGAGAAGGCCGTGGCCCAGATCAACACCGAGCTGCGGGCCCAGGGCAAGCCGGGGCTCCAGATCACCCGTGAGACCTCCGGTGGCCGGACGTTCTACGCCATCGAGGCCACGCAGCCGAAGGTCGGCATCCACTACGTGTTCGAGGACGGCTACATGCTGGCCGGTCCGAGCCGGGCGCTGCTCGAGCGGTCGATCCAGCAGCGTGAGTCGGGCGTGACGCTCGCCACCACCCCGAAGTTCCGCGACCTGCTGGGTCCGGATGGCCAGGTCAACGTCTCCGCCCTGGTCTACCAGAACCTGGCGCCGCTGGCTCAGGCAGCAAACAAGGTCATCCCCAGCGGTGACGGCAACGGCAAGAATGCCAGCGGGCCGGCCAAGCTCGGCAAGCTCCTCGCCGCGCAGGGCCCGACCCTCTACTACGCCTACGCGGAGCCGGACCGCATCGTCTTCGCGGGCAGCAACCAGAACCCCCTGGGTCTCAACCTCGGCACGCTGGCCAGCATGGGCGGCATCATCGGCATGATGAACGAGGCGCACGACCAGGCAGCCCAGTCGGAGGCCCGGTAGGCCAAGCACCTCCCGGCCCTGGAGGGAACGACCATGAATCCGTCGCAACCCGTCATCGAGCTCCAGGGCCTGGAGGTGAAGCTCGGGGGGCGTCCGATCCTCAAGGGATTGAACGCCTCCCTGACCGGCCGCTGCATCGGGCTCCTCGGCCCCAACGGCGCCGGCAAGACCACCCTGCTCCACGCGCTCCTCGGGTTCCACCCCCTGTCCGCGGGGAGAGCCCGCATCTTCGGCCGGGACATCCACACCGAGGCGAAGGCGATCCGTGGCTTGATGGGCTACATGCCCGAGAACGACGCCTTCATCGCCGGCATGACCGGCATCCGTTTCGTCCGCCTCATGGGCGAGCTCTCGGGGCTGCCGCCGGAACAGTCCCTGGAGCGTTCCCATGAGGCGCTCTTCTACGTTGGCCTGGGCGAGGCTCGCTACCGCAAGGTGGACAGCTACTCGCTGGGCATGAAGCAGATGGCCAAGCTCGCCCAGGCCTTGGTCCACGGCCCGCGGCTGCTCTTCCTCGACGAGCCCACCAACGGTTTAGACCCCTCGGCCCGCGAGCGCATGCTCAAGCTGGTGCGTGACATCCGCGACGCCGGGCAGGTCAACATCATCCTCTCCTCCCATCTCCTGCGCGACGTCGAGGAGTGCTGTGAAGAGGTGCTGGTGCTCAAGGACGGCCGGGTGGCCACCTACTGCAACCTCGAAGCCGAGCGCGAGGCGAACCGCAAGTTCCTCCAGCTCGAGGTGCGGGGGGGTGACGAGGCCGCCTTCGCCGCCGCCGTCGAGGCCCTCGGCTGCGAGATGGCGGTCGACGGCAAGCAGCGCTTCAAGCTCGTGCTGCCCGAAGGCGTCGAGATCCGGGAGCTCTATCGCGTCGCCGCCGAGCGGCAGGTGCAGATCCGCCGCCTCGACTACAAGAAGGATTCCCTTCAGGACATCTTCCTGAAGGCCATGGAGACGGAGGTCGCCGGCCATGGCCGTCCATGATCGCAACTTCGGCATCTACCAGGGGCAGCGGACGCCGACCTGGTCGCGCTTCCTGATCGTCCCCCGCTACGCCTACCAGGAGGTGTTCCAGAGCCGCATCTTCGTGGCGTTCCTGGCCCTCTGCGGCGTGGTGCCGTTCGCGGGGTTGCTCATCATCTATCTGCACCACAACCTCTCGGCGCTGAATTTCCTGAATCTCCCCCTCGACCGGTTGCGCGAGGTGCTGCCGATCAACGCCGGGTTCTTCCGCAAGGGGCTCGAGCTCCAGGGGGGGCTGTGCTTCCTGCTCGCCCTGGTGGTGGGTCCGGCGCTGATCTCCCCGGACCTGCGCAACAACGGCCTGCCCCTCTACCTGTCGCGGCCGTTCTCGCGCGCCGAGTACGTGCTGGGCAAGGGCGCGGTCTTGGCCATCCTGATGTCGGCCATCACCTGGGTCCCGGGGCTCCTCCTCTTCCTCTTCCAGAGCTATCTCGAAGGGGCCGGCTGGATGGGGAACAACCTGCAGATCGCCTTCGCCATCTTCGTCGGGAGCTGGATCTGGATCGCCGTGCTGTCGCTGCTCTCGCTCGCCGTGTCGGCCTGGGTGAAATGGAAGCCGGTGGCCCGCATCTCGCTGCTCATCCTCTATTACGTCCCCTGGGGCTTCGCCCAGGTGCTCAACGTCACGCAGCACACCTGGTGGGGCTTCCTCATGACCCTGTGGCCGACCATCACCACAGTGTGGACGAACCTCTTCGGCCTCCCCATCGAGGAGGCCGACTACGGCGGCAATCCCATGCCCGTGCTCGCGGCCTGGTTCGCCCTGACCGCCATCTTCCTGATCTCTCTCGGGCTCCTCTCCCGGCGCATCCGGGCCTATGAGGTGGTGCGATGAGCGCGATCGTCACCGAAAAGCGGCGAGTCATCTTCGAGAACGTCTCCAAGTTCTACGGCGAGGTTCTGGGGGTCAACCGGGTGAACCTGGCGATCCCGCCCGGGATCACCGGCCTGGTGGGGCCCAACGGCTCGGGCAAGACGACGCTGATGAACCTGATGGTGGGCCTGCTGCGCCCCACGCGGGGGAGGATCTCGGTGCTGGGCATGACGGTCGACCGGCCGGAGGAGCTCTTCCGCCACGTCGGCTACTCCACCCAGTACGACGCCTTCCCGCCGGGCCTGACGGGCTACCAGTTCATCGAGTCCTATCTCCGGGTCCATGGCTATGGCGCCCGCGAGGCCGACGCCCTGGCCCGCAAGGTGCTGGAGCGGGTGGGGCTCACCGAGGCCGCCGGCCGCAAGGTGGCGGGCTACAGCAAGGGCATGCGCCAAAGGGTGAAGCTCGCCCAGGCCATCGCCCACCAGCCGTCAGTGCTGGTGCTCGACGAGCCTCTGAACGGGCTCGATCCCATGGCGCGGGCGGAGGTCATCTCCCTGTTCCGCGAGCTGGCGGACGGCGGCCTGCACGTCATCGTTTCGAGCCACATCCTGCACGAGGTGGACCTGATCTCGGACCAGGTGGTGCTCATCCACGGCGGCTACGTGGTGGCCGAAGGGGACATCGCCAACGTCCGCGACGAGATGGAGGAGGAGCACCCGGCGCAGGTGTCCATCCGCTGCGACCGGCCGTCGCTGCTCGCCTCCCGGGTCTTCGAGCTGGACTCGGTGATGGAGGCCAGGATCGACGACGACGGCAGGGGCCTCCTGGTGCGCACCCGCGACGCCGACCGCTTCCACCTGCTGCTCAACGAGATCGTGCTGGAGCGCGGGCTCGCCATCGAGGCGGTCGCCCCCGCCGATGCCGACGTCAACGCCGTCTACCAGTACCTGATCGGCTCGAACGGAGAGAAGTCATGAGCGAGTCCCTGGCTCAACCCTCGCCCACGCCCGCAGACATTGCCACCGGGCTGCCCTGGCGCCGCTGGGTCTCCCAGGCCCGCGCCGTGATGCGCCTCGACGTGCGCAAGGGCTTCCGCCGCCCCGTGGGCCTCCTGCTGCTGGCCCTGGCGCCGGTCGCCATCGCCATGATCCGGTTCCTCTTCTCCGCCAACTCCGTGCATGACCGCGCCGACGTGGCCGAGGGCACCAACTTCTACGCCTGGATGTACCAGATCCTGATCCTGCGGCTGGAGCTGTTCCTCGCCGGCGTGGCCGTCTTCGGCAACCTGATCCGGCGCGAGGTCCTCGACCGCACGCTCCACTACTACTTCCTCTCTCCCATCCGCCGGGAAGTGATGCTGGCGTCCAAGTACCTGACGGGGATCCTCGTCACCTTCACCCTGTTCGGCCTGTCGACGGTGATCTCCTTCGCCCTGGCCTACGCGCCCCACGAGTGGACGGCCGTCAGCGCCTTCCTCTTCCATGGGCCGGGCCTGCACCACCTCGCCTCGTACCTGCTGGTGACCTTCCTGGCCTGTGTGGGCTATGGCGCGGTCTTCCTCGTGCTGGGGTTCTTCTTCAAGAGCCCCGCCGTGCCGGCCCTGGCAATGTTCGTCTGGGAGTCGATCCACTTCCTGCTGCCGCCCCTGCTCAAGCAGGCGAGCGTCATCCACTACCTCCAGTCCCTCTGCCCGGTGCCCATCCCCGAGGGGCCTCTGGCGGTGCTCTCCGACGCGCCCTCCCCCTGGGTGTCCGTCCTCGGCCTCCTCGGCCTGGCCGTGGTCCTGGTGGCGGTCTCGGGGTGGCGGATCCGCGGCATGGAGATCACCTACGACGAGGCGTAAAGCCGTCCAGCCCGGGAGGTGGTCACAAATTGTGACCACCTCCGCCGCAAGCCAAATCATTTCAACAACTTACGCGGTTTTTCACCGGGAGGTGGTCACAGATTGTGACCACCTCCCGGGTGCGTCTCTGTTGAAGCCAATCCTAAAGCTGAGCGATGGGCGCCCGATTTTCCGTCTTTATAGGTAGGGAGAAAGTCTCCCGAGACCCAAAGGAGGGAAAAGAATGGCTGGAAAACGGAAGGACGAATCCACGACGGCGCTGGTCGAAGTGCATCGGATCGAGCGGTCGATCCTCTGGATCCGCAAACGCAGGGTCATGCTCGACACGGATCTGGCGGTCTTGTACGGGGTGCCGACGAAGGTGCTGAACCAGGCGGTCAAGCGGAACCCGGAACGCTTCCCGCCGGACTTCATGTTCCGCCTGAACCGGCGGGAGAAGGAGAAGGTGGTCACAGATTGTGACCACCTCACCCGGCTGCGATACTCGCCGAGCCTTCCCTACGCCTTTACGGAGCACGGCGCCGTCATGCTGGCCAGCCTGCTCAACAGCCCGACGGCGATTGAGGTGAGCCTGGAGGTGGTGCGCACGTTCATGCGGCTGCGGGAGATGCTGTCCTCCCACGTGGAGCTGGCACGCCGGCTGAGCGAGTTGGAGAGAGACCACAAGCAGAAGCTCACCCAGGTCTTCGACATCCTCCGCGAGCTGCTGGAGCTGCCGGCAGGCAAGAGCAAGCGGATCGGCTTCGGAGAAGAGTAGACTCTCCGGCCGGGGGCGGAGAGAAAACTTCCGGCGGGCTGCTGCGTACTTCAAGGTGGGCCCGAGGCCCGCCCTCGTGGCAACGTACAGACAACCAGACGAGGAGAATTCATGAATCGCAAGACCTTTGCGTGGTTTCTCGTGGCCGGCCTGCTCTCCGCCGCCGCGTGGGCCCAGACCGCCGATGAGATCATCGAGAAGCACCTGCAGGCCATGGGCGGCAAGGACAAGCTCAAGGCCGTCCAGTCCGAGCGCCTCACCGGCAAGATGGTGATGGGGCAGGGGATGGAAGCGCCCTTCACCCTGGAGATGTCGCGCCCCAACAAGATGCGCATGGAGTTCACCTTCCAGGGGATGACCGGCGTCCAGGCCTTCGACGGCAAGACCGGCTGGTCGGTGATGCCGTTCATGGGCAAGACCGATCCCGAGGCCATGCCGGAGGAGGAGGTCAAGAGAATGCAGGAGCAGGCCGACATGGACGGCCTGTTCCTCGATTACAAGGAGCACGGGCGCACGGTCGAGCTGATGGGCAAGGAGGAGCTCGAGGGCACCCCGGTCTACAAGCTCAAGGTCACCCAGAAGAGCGGCGACGTCGTCTACGCCTACATCGACGCCGAGCAGTTCCTGCAGCTCAAGCAGGCGGGCAAGACCAAGGTCCGCGGCCAGGAGATCGAGAGCGAGACGATCTTTGGCGACTTCAAGAAGGTCGGACGGCCTGGTCTTCCCCCACTCCATCGAGCAGAAGGCCGCGGGCATGCCCGGCGGCATGGTGATGACCGTGTCGAAGATCGAACTCAACCCGAGCGTCACCGACTCCCGCTTCACGATGCCGGCCGCGGCCGAGAAGAAGCCGGCGGCTCCGGAGAAGAAACCCGACAACCCGGCGAAGCCCCCGCAGCAGTAGGAATGCTCCTGGGGCGGTCCACCGGGCCGCCCCCGCCGAACCTCGATTCAATCCTTTCCAATCACGAAGGGGACGTGTATGCATTGGAAATTCAGGATGCTTTTCTGCCTCGCGGCCGCGGGCCTGGCGATCGCCGGGACGGCGCGGGCCGCCGAGACGGAGATCGATTCCGAACACCTTCGGCGGGCTCGAAGCCCGCTCGATCGGTCCGGCCGTCATGAGCGGCCGCATCGCGGCCATCGACGCCGTCGCCGGGCGACCGCTCACCATCTACGTGGGCGCGGCCGGCGGCGGCGTCTGGAAGTCCGACCGACGGCGGCGTGACCTTCAAGCCGGTCTTCGACAAGTCACGTGCAGTCGATCGGCGCCATCACCGTCGATCCCAAGAACCCGAAGACCGTCTGGGTGGGCACGGGCGAGTCGTGGATGCGCAACAGCGCCTCCGTCGGCGACGGCGTCTACAAGTCCACCGACGGCGGCGATAACTGGCAGCGGGTGGGCCTCGAGAATTCCGAGCGCATCGCCCGCATCGCCAGGTCGACCCGAAGCCGATCGGCAACACGGTCTGGGTCTGCGCCACCGGCCACCTCTGGGACGCCATCCCGACCGCGGCGTCTACAAGACGACCGACGGCGGCAAGACCTGGAAGAAGGTCCTCTACGTCGATGCCGACACCGGCTGCTCCGACCTCGCGATCGATCCCCAGGACCCGACGATCCTCTATGCGGGCATGTGGCAGTTCCGCCGCACGCCCTGGTTCTTCCACTCCGGCGGCCCGGGCAGCGGCCTCTACAAGTCCACCGACGGCGGCGAGACCTGGAAGAAGACTCAAGAACGGGCTGCCGGCCGGCGACATGGGGCGCATCGCCATGGCCGTGGCGCCGTCGCGGCCGAGCGTGGTCTACGCGATGGTGGAGGTCGGAGAAGCACCGCCCTCTATCCGCTCCGACGACTGGGCGAGAGCTGGCGCGAGGTCAACACCTCGTTCAACGTCCAGGCGCGGCCCTTCTACTTCGCCCGCACTCGTGGTCGATCCCGACGGACTTCAACACGCGTCTACAAGCCGGGCCTGTCGCTCGACCGTCAGCGACGACGGCGGCAAGACGTTCACCTCGGCCTTGAGCGGTCAGGGCTTCGCCGGTCCGCACGGCGACCATCACGCGCTGTGGATCAACCCGCGCAACCCGAACGAGGTGCTCCTCGGCACCGACGGCGGCGTCTACCTGTCCGACGACCGGGGCGCGCAGTGGCGGTTCGTGGCGGCGCTGCCGGTGTCGCAGTTCTACCACGTAGCTACGACATGGACCGGCCCTACAACGTGTACGGCGGGCTGCAGGACAACGGCTCGTGGTGCGGCCCCTCGCGCGGGCCCGGGCCGGCATCGCCAACCAGCACTGGTTGAACGTCGGCGGCGGCGACGGCTTCTGGGCCTTCCCCGACCCCACCGATCCGCGACATCGTCTACGCCGAGTATCCAGGGCGGCGAGCTCGTCGCGCCTGCGCAAGTCGACGCGGCGAGGACGAAGGACATCAAGCCGCTCGCCGGCGGCGGGCGAGCCCAAGCTACCGCTTCAACTGGAACACGCCGATCCACGTCAGCCCGACGCGAGCCGGGACGATCTACATCGGCTCCCAGTTCCTCTTCCGCTCGCGCGACCAGGGGGACTCCTGGGAGCGCATCTCCCCCGACCTCACCACCAACGACCCGAGCCAGACAGCAGCAGGGCAAGTCGGGCGGGCTGACGGTCGACAACTCCATCGGCCGAGAACCACACCACGATCTTCACCATCAGCGAATCGCCGAAGAACGGCCAGGTGATCTGGGTGGGCACCGACGACGGCAACCTGCAGGTGACCCGCGACGGCGGCAAGCCCTGGACGAACGTGGCCGCGAACGTCCCCGGCGCTGCGCCAAGGGCACCTGGGTGTCGACGGTCGAGGCCGGCCGCTTCGACGAGGGAACGGCCTTCGCCACCTTCGACGGCCACAGACCGGCGACATGAAGACCTACGTCTACAAGACGACCGACTTCGGCAAGACCTGGACGGCGCTCGCGACGCGACGCCCTCGCGGGCTACGCCCACGTCGTCCGCGCAGGACCTGGTGAACCCGGACCTGCTCTTCCTGGGCACCGAGCAGGGCCTCTTCGTCTCCGTGGACGGCGGCGCGCAGCTGGGCGCCGTTCACCGGCAACCTGCCGAAGGTGGCGGTGCGCGACATCGCCATCCACCCGCGCGAGGCGCGACCTGATCCTCGCCACCCACGGCCGCGGCATCTACATCGTGGACGACATCACGCCGCTGCGGAAGCTGACCCGCGAGGTGCTCGAATCCGACGTGGCCTTCCTGCCGTCGCGGACGGCGGCCATGGTCATCCCCGTCTTCGGTCCGGAGTTCCCGGGCGACGACGAGTTCTTCGGCTCCAGACCCCGCACGAGGCCGCCGCCATCACCTACTACCTGAAGAAGCGGCACATGTTCGGCGACCTCAAGGTCGAGGTCTACGACGCCGAGGGCAAGCTGCATCTCGACCCTGCCCGGGGGCAAGCGGCGCGGCATCAACCGCGTCCGCTGGCCCATGCGCCTGCCGCCCCCCAAGCTGCCGCCGGCCAACTCGCTGGTGATCGGCGCTGCGTTCGCCATCGTTCGGCCCGCGGGTGCTCCCCGGCACCTACACGGTCAAGCTCATCAAGGGGGACCAGACCTACGCCAGCCAGGTGACGATCGCGCCGGATCCCCGCTCCACCCATTCGGACGCGGACCGCTTCCTGCAGCACGAGACGGCCTTGAATCTCTACGGCATGCTCGGCCGCCTCACCTACGTCGCCGACACCGTGAAGTCGCTGGAGGATGGGGCGAAGCAGCGGGCCGAGAGGCTGCCCAAGGGGGACAAGCTCCGCCAGCGGCTCACCTCGCTCGCCGACACGCTGGAGAGCTTCCGGGCCACCCTGGTCGCCACCAGCGAGGGCGGATGGCTCTCCGGCGAGGAGCAGCTCCGGGAGAAGATGGCCAAGGTCTACGGCGCGGTCAACGGCTACGACGGCCGCCCGACCAAGTCGCAGCTCGACCAGGAGAAAATCCTCGGCGGAGAGCTCGACAAAGCCGGCGCCCGCCTGGAGGCCCTCCAGAGCGGCGAGGTGGCCGCCGTCAACCGCGAGCTCGAGAGCCGCAAGCTCGAGCCGCTGAAGACGAAGAGCCGGGAGGAGTGGGAGAAGGAGGAGGGGAAGCGGGCGACGGCGCTGCCCGCCTTCCTGCCGCTCCCGTTCTCCGGGCTCCTGCCGCTGGACGCGGCTGAAGCGGAGTAGAGAAGGGCCGCAAAAACAGAACGGGAGGAAGCCCGCGGGCCTCCCCCCGTTTTGCTTCGCGCCAGCAGTCGGCTCAGGCCAGACCTTGCCGGCGCTCTTCCTGCAGCTTCCGCATGATCTTCTTACGCGCCTGCACAGCCTTGCGCTTGCGCTTCACCGAGGGCTTCTCAAAGTGCTGCCGCTTACGCAGCTCGGTCAGAATCCCGGACTTCTCGACCTTGCGCTTGAAGCGGCGCAACGCGTTCTCGAAGCTCTCTTCCTCGCGCACATGGACAACGGGCATCCGAACTCACCTCTTTTCTTTTCCGGATGAAAGCGCCCCCCAAAAAGCGGGGGGCGCGAGCCTTGCAACTCTGGCTCAAAAGCCGCCGGAAGTCAAGTCGTGGCGGGCTGTGACCGCGGCGGTGTCTGCGGCCTCTGGGGCGGCTCGACGGGGGCTCCGGGGGTCTGTCCGGGTGCCTGCGGCTGGAGGGCGTCGAAGTCGAAGAGGTAGACGGCATAGCCCGCCTCGCTCTTCGCGAACCAGACGGCGGCCGCCGCGCCGCTCGCGTCCTTGGGGTAGAACCAGCCGATGACGCCGCGCTCCGGGTAGTCCTTGACGCTGTGGAGGTTGGGCGGCCCCAAGAGGCCGCGGACCTCGTCCTGGGTCATCCCCTTCTTCAGTTGGGCGAAGGCGTCGCGGGAGACGTAGCGCCGCGCCTGGGCCTTGGCCAGTTCCTCCTCCAGCCGGGCGTAGCCGGGATCGGTGGCCAGGGCCTCTTTGTAGATCTCGATGGCTCGCTGGTAGTCGCCCCCCTGGTCGATGAACTCGCGGGCGAGGAGGATGTCCTCGTCGCTCTTCATCCGGATGGCGGCCTTCTGGCGCGCGGAGAGCGGCTGGCCCTGCACCGGCGGATCGGCGTTGATGAAGGCCACGAGCCGGGCGTTGAGCTCGGCCGTGAGGACCGCGGTCTGCTTGCGCAGGGCAGCGGTCTTGGGGTCCGCGGGATCGGTGGCGGCGAGCCGGGCGCGCTGCTCGGCCAGGGTCTGCTGGGTCTTCTGGAGCCACGCCCACTCGGCTTCGGACGTGGCCTTCCGTGGCTCGGTCCCCGTCTCGTCCCGCGACGGGCCGCAACCGGTCGCGAGCGCTGCGGTGCCCAACACCGCACAGACGAGGGCCACCGCCAGCTTGCTTTCCATCGCGACGTCTCCTTCCGTCCGCGCTGGACCGTACCACAGGCCGCGAAAGGCCGACAAGGCGGCCCGGTCTTCGCTAAGCCCTTGTTTCAGAGGCATTTTCGGTCGGGCTTGGCTTGACACCGTCCGGCCGGCTCAAGAATAATCAGGGTCCTTTAGTGAGACTGGCATCACGAGGACGGCCGGGGAGAGCAACGGATGTCCCTTTCGGAACGAATCCAGCAGTTGAACCAGGAGATCGGCGCCTCCGTCGAGCGGTCCATCGCCGAGTTGCGCCAGGAGATCGCGCAGCGGCTGCGCGCCAGCAGCGCAGAGATCCACCGGCACCTCGAGGAGATCGCTCCCCGGCTGCCGGCCTCCTTCCTGTCCCACGAGGACTTCGCCCCCCACGAGCGCGAGGTCGGCGGGGCGGCGCGCAACGCCGCCTTCCGTGACCTGCGCGACGGCGTCGCCGCCATCGACCACGCCCGCTCGCAGGCGGAGATCCTCACCACCCTGCTGCGGGAGACCGCCCGCCACGCCTCCCGGTCGGCCCTGCTGCTGGTGCGCGGCGGCGAGGTCCGGGGCTGGGGGAGCGAAGGCTTCGGCGAAGCCGCGGGGGCGGTGCGCGAGCTCGCTCTGAGCGCCGAGGACGGCGTCTGGAGACGGCTCCTGCAAAGCGAGGGCGCCCTGCGCCTCTCGTCCTCCGACTGCGCCGCAATCTGCAGCCGCATCGAAGCCCCCCTGCCCCAGGGCGGCGTGCTCATCCCCCTGGTGCTGCGCGACCGCGTGGCCGCCGGCCTCTATGCCGACCGTCTGGGAGATGCCGAGCTGGAGATCGAGGCGCTCCAGATCCTCGCCCATGTGGCGGCCCTGGGGATCGAGACCCTCCCCTTCCGCGAGCGTGCTGTCACGCCGACGCTGATCCTGGCCGATGGCGAGCCGGCGGCGGCACCCGCGGCCGAAGCCCCAGTGGCCGAAGCTCCCGCCGCGCCAGCGCCGGCCCCGGAGCCTGAGCCGGTCGCGGCAGCGGCCCCCGAGCCCGAGACCTATGAGCTCCCGGAGGTCGAGAACGTCGCGGACGTCGCAGATATTGAGCTGGAGCCCGAGCCCGTCCCCGAAGCCCACGAAGAGCCCGCGGCTGGCGCGCCCTGGACGGCCGAGGACGAGGAGTCGGCCGTCGCCCTCGAGACCGCCGACGATACGGCGCCCGCGGTCCCGGGAGGCTGGGATGAGACGCCGAGCTACACCGCGGAGCTCTCCACCTCCGCCCTCGCCGAGGCCGTGGAGGAGACGCCCCAGCGGGCTGCCGCACCGGCGGAGGACGTGCTCCGCTATCCCCGTCCGGTCGAGGCCGAGCCCACGGCGCCGGCGCCACAGCTCCAGGATGTGAGCCCCGAGGCCACCGTGCTGCTGCAGCGCTCCGCCCTGCCCATCTCCGAGCCCGCTCCCGCCGCGCCGGCACCCCCGCCCCTGCGGCCGGTGCCCGTCCCGGAGCCCTCCGCCTCCACCCCTGCCGCCGCCGTGCCCGGCACCCCCGAGGTGCGGCCCCCCAGCGGCGTGGACGGCCCGGGCTGGGCCTTCAACACCACCCGCGTGCCGGTCTCGCCCAGCGATGAGGCCATGCACGAGGAGGCCCGCAGGCTCGCCCGCCTGCTGGTGAGCGAGATCAAGCTGTACAACGAGGAGCAGGTCGAGGAAGGACGGCGCAACCGCGACATCTACGAGCGGCTGAAAGAGGACATCGACCGCTCGCGCCAGATGTACGACGAGCGGGTCGACCCCAAGATCCTTCGTTCGACCGACTATTTCTACCAGGAGCTGGTGCGAATCCTGGCCGCTGGCGATTCGCGAGCGCTGGGAATCTGACGCGCCGGCCGCGTCGCGGGGCTCCGGCGTCCTCCGGAGCCGCTGTTTTTGAGGGTTCTGAAGTTGAGACGTAGAAGATTGTTTTGGCACCGCGCCACGCCGCTCCTCCTCCTCCCCCTCCTTCTGGGCGCTGCCTCGTCACCCCCACCGCGCGCCGGTCTCGCCGGCCCCCTGCCTGGCCATTCGGACCGGGCGGCGCTGGCCTACGCCGATGCCGCGGACGCGGTGCGCGGCAAGGACTGCCCTGCCGCCTACAAGGCGCTCCAGCCCATCCTGGCGGGCAAGGCCCAGGAGGCCCGCTTCGCCCAGCTCCTCCTCGGCTTCTACGCCCACGCCTGTGAGCAGGTGGCCTACGCCGAGGAGCGGCTGTTCGCCGCGGCCGATCGCGACGGTCCCCTGGAGGACTGGCGGCTGTACATCCTGAGCGACGCCGCGGCGGCCCGTGGGCACCTCCTCCTGGCCCAGACCTCCCTCGCCCGCCTGCTGGGCGACTATCCGGGCTCGGTGCTGCGCCCCCGGGCCCTGGTCAAGGCGGCGAGCCTCGCCTGGCAACGGGCGGATGCCCGACGCGCCCTGGAGCTGGTCGAGGCCGCCCGCAGCGAGGAGCTGACGGGTGACGAGGCGGCCCAGCTCGAAGCCCTGGCCTGGGAGATCAGCGGCCAGACCGGCGACCGCACCGCGCAGGCCGAGGCGGCCCGCCGGCTCCTGGTGAGCTTCCCCCTGAAGGCCTCAGAGCTCAAGGTGGTGGAGATGTTCCGCGACGCCGCCGGCTCGCTCGACTGGTCGCGCGTCCTCGACGCCGATCAGCTCAAGCGGCGGGCCCGCACCCTGCTCGACCTGAAGCTGGAGCCGAACGCCCTGGCCACGCTGGACTCCATGCCGGCCGTGAAGCGCGACCTCGACTGGGCCCTGCTCGCGGCCCAGGCCCTCACCCGCTCCCATCGCGGCGCCGAAGCCCTCCAGCTCCTCTCCGGCCGCGAAGCCGCGGACTCGCGCCAGGCGTCCGCCCTCGCCTGGACCCGGGCTCAAGCCGCTGAGGACGCCGCCACCGCCCAGCGCGGCCGTTCGAATCTCGCCGCTGCCGAGCGCCAACGCCTGCATCTCCTCTCCCAGCAGTACCTCGAACGGGTGGCCCAGCCCGGCGCCGACCCTGAGCTGGCAACCCGCGCCTTGAGGTCGCTCTATGCCGACTACCAGGACGACGGCCTGTTCGAGCGCGCCATCGAGGTGCTCCGGAGGCTGCGCCGTATCGATCCGCGGGACTCGACCGGCGCCTCCAACCTCTGGCAGCTCGGCTGGCGGGAGTTCGGCCGCAAGAACTACACCGGCGCCGTGGGCTACTGGACCGAGCTCTACTCTCTCTATCCCGAGGACGCGAGCGCCCGCCGCGGCCGCTACTGGACGGCGCGGGCCTTCGACGCTCTGGGCGAGAGCGAGCGGGCGCAACAGATCTACACCGAGATCACCCAGGCCGACACCACCGATTTCTATCGCAAGAACGCCCTCATCCGCCTGCGTGGCAATTCTCAGACGATGGCAGCCCTGGCCGCGGCGGCCCAGCTCCGCAAGGAGCCCTGGCCCATCGAGCCGGCCCTCGACCGGGCGCGCCTCTTGACCGACCTCGGGCTCGACGACCTCGCCCTCTCCGAAGCCGAGCTGGTGCAGGAGAAAGCGCAGCCGCGCTCGCTGCGTGCCCTGGAGGCGGTGATCCTCGCCCGCCGGGGCGACCGCCGCAAGAGCGTGCAGGTGATCCGCGACGCCTTCCCCCTGCTGGGCGGCCCCTTCCAGGCCAGCGTGCCCGACGAGGCGCGGCGGCTCTACTACCCCATCGACTTCCAGGACTCCATCCGCACCTGGGCGAACCTCAACCGTCTGCCCCCCCACCTGGTCTTCGGCATCATCCGCCAGGAGAGCGCCTTCGACAAAATGGCCCAGAGCGGGGCCGGAGCCCGCGGCCTGATGCAGCTCATGCCGTCCACGGCCAAGGAGCTGGCCTTGAGGAACGGTCTCACCTACTCGCACGACATGCTCTCCGATCCGTCGTTCAACGTCCGCCTGGGTACCACCTACTTCAGGCAGGTGTTCAACATGTTCGATGAGAACCTGGAGCTCGCGCTCGCCGGCTACAACGGCGGCCCGTACCGCATCAAGCGGTTGTGGAACGAGTCCGGCAACGTCGAGGTCGACCGCTTCCTCGAGGGGCTCGGCCTCGAGGAGCCGAAGACCTACGTCAAGCGGATCCTGGTGCTCTCCGACAGCTACCGTCAGCTCTACACCCAGGGGTGAGGCGGGCTCGGCGCGTCTCCCCGGCAGTCTCCTCCCGCCCGGCGCTCCGCCGCCGGGTGGGGTGGCGGTCGCTCGCCCTTCCCGTCCTTCTGCTCCTCCTGCTGGCGGCGTGCCGCGGCGACAGGCCGGTCGAGAGAGGACCCATCGTCCTCATCACCTTCGACTCGCTACGCGCCGACGTGGTGGGGGCCCTGGGCGGTGAGCCGGGGCTGACGCCGAATCTCGACGCTCTCATCCGCGGCGCCGACTGGGGCGGCCGGGCCATCGCCTCGTCGAGCGAAGGCGCGCCGGCCATGGCCTCCCTGTTCACCGGACTGCGCCCCTGGCAGCACCAGGTGCTCCACGGCCGGCAGGCCGTCCTCTCGCCGGCCCTGTTCACCCTGCCCGAGGCTCTGCAGGCCGCGGGCTACCGCACCGCCGGCTTCTCGGCGGAGCCCTCTTACTCCAAGGCCTTCGGCTACGACCAGGGCTTCGACCTGCTGGGGGGCCTCGAGAAGTGGGGCGAGGCCGCCGACCGTCTGAAGGGCCTGCGCGGCCGTCAGTTCGTGTGGATCCACGTCCCGGAGCCGGCAGCCCCCTACTTGCGGCGGCCGAACTTCGAGGCTCGGGTGGATGCAGCAGGGCTCGATCTCCCCGCCCGGGTGCTCCCCAATCAACTGGAGCCGTATTTCGATCCTACCGTCCCCTTGCCGCCGGAGGCCCGCCGGCTCTTCTGGGCCATGTACCGGATGAACGTCGCCTTTGCGGACGACCGCCTGGGGCGCTGCCTCGAAGCCCTGCGGCAGAGCGGCCAGTGGGATCGCGCGCTGGTGGTAGTGACCTCCACCCATGGCGAGGAGTTCGGCGAGCGGCACCAGATCCTGAACGGCGGCAACCTCGGCCGGCAGCTCCTGGAGGTACCCCTGGCCGTCAAGCTCCCGGCGGGCTCGCACCTGAAGATCGCCGTACCGAAGGACCGCCGGGTGGCGGCAGCGCGGATCTGGGCCACCCTGGTGGAAGTAGCGGGTGGATCGGCGGGGCCTGCCGTGGCTCCCAGCCTCTTCCACGACTCCCAAGGTGCTCCGGCGCCCGTGCTCTCCGAGCTCTACCTCACCGACGGCACCAACCAGTTCTCCCTGGTGGACGGCGACGACCAGCTCCTGTGGGAGTCGCGCTTCGCGCCGCCGCCGCCGGAGTACTACCGTGCCCGCCTCGCCCTGATGGCCCGCGGCAACGCCGAGGTGGCCCGCGCCGAGCTCTCCGAGCCCCCGGAGGCGATCTTCGACCGCCTGCTCGCCGCCTTCCGCGCCACCCCCCCCTTGAGCGGCAAAGGCCCGCCGGTGTTGACGCTGGAGCATTGGGGAGCCCAAGGGAGCGCGCCGGTCTCGGATCCCAGGAGAATGGCGGAGCTGGCGCGCGTCCTGGCGCGGACGTGGCACGAGTTCCTTCCGGGAGAGACCACGCCCGGCGCCGAGGCGCGCGAATGGTATACTGCCGAATTGCCCTGACATGGAAGGGCTCCCCGGGTCCATAGCTCAGCGGTTAGAGCATCCGGCTCATAACCGGACGGTCCCTGGTTCGAACCCAGGTGGACCCATTTCGGCACGTTCCGAGCCATGGACGAAGACGGGGGCCGCGGCCCCATATCGATCGTGAGGTGATTTTCTTTGGAGAGGAGCGAACACCCTAGATGAGTCAGAACCTCCAGACCGTCCTGGAGCTGCAGCAAGCCCTCAGCCAGCTCCGGGACGCCGAAAGGCGGCTCCACGGAATCCCAGACTGGATGCGGGAGCTGCACGACGAGCACGAAACCCGAAGAGCCGAGATCGAAGCCGTCGAAGCCACCGCCGAGGAGGCGGCCCGCGAGCGCAGGACCGCCGAGGCTGCCGTCCAGGATTCCCAGGAAAAGCTCAAGAAATACCAGCAGCAGATCAACAAGGTGAGCACCCAGCGCGAGTACGGCGCCCTGCTCCAGGAGATCGACACCGTCAAGGGCCAGATCACCGCCGGCGAGCAGCAGGCCTTCTCCTCGCTGGAAGCGGCGGAGAAGGCCCAGAAGGACCTCGAGACCCTGCGCGAGAGCTTCCGCGATATCGAGGAGCGCTACGCCGCCGAGCAGTCCCGCTGGGAGGCCGAGAAGCCCGAGATCGCCCGCCAGGTGGCGGAGCTCCAGAGTCGCCTCGCCACCCTGCGCCAGCAGCTCCCGCGCAACGTGCTCTCCCAGTTCGAACGCATCCTCGATCGCTACCCCTCGGGAGCGGTGGCGCCGGTGCGGATCATCGAACGGCCCGGGCAGCGGCAGCGGGAGTGGCACTGCGCGGCCTGCAACTACCGGGTGCGGCCCCAGGTGGTGGTGGAGATCAAGAACAGCGGCAACATGGTGCAGTGCGACTCCTGCAAGCGCATCCTCTACGTGGAGGAGGAGGCGGGCTGAGGCCTTGAGCGGCGGCGACATCCCGGAGCGCTTCGCCCGGATCCAGGCCAGGATCGCCGCGGCCTGCCAACGCGCCGGCCGCCCGGCCGGCAGCGTGGTCCTGGTGGGGGCCAGCAAGGTCCAGCCCGTGGCCGCGCTGGCCGCGGCCTGGGAGGCCGGTCTGCGTGTCTTCGGCGAAAACCGGGTGCAGGAGGCCGTGGCCAAGAGCGGCGAGCTGCCGCCCGGGATCGAGTGGCATTTGATCGGCCCGCTCCAGAGCAACAAGGTGCGGCCCGCGGTGGGGCTGTTCCAGGCCGTCCACTCCATCGACCGGCCCGGCATCGCCGAGGCCCTCGACCGCGAGGCCGCCGCCCAGGGCCGCACCTTGGACGGCTTCCTGGAGGTCAACCTCGGCAACGAGGAGAGCAAGCACGGCTTCTCTCCCGAGGGGCTCGCCGAGGCCGTCCGCCCCCTGGCCGGCCTCGGTCACCTGCGCATCGTGGGTCTGATGGCCATCCCACCCCAGGGGGATGATCCCGAGGACTCCCGCCCCTGGTTCCAGAAGCTCCGCGCCCTGCGCGACGACCTCGCCGCCCGCCCCGAGTGGAAATCCTTCCCCGGCTTTCTCTCCATGGGCATGAGCGACGACTTCGAGGTCGCGATCGAAGAGGGCGCCACCCACGTGCGAGTGGGCACGGCCTTGTTCGGCCCCCGTTATTGAGCGTCATTGAGCGGGAGTTTTCACGGTTTCATGCTAGGATGGCTATCCTTTTTTCAAGGCGTTTCTCACGATGGGCTGTTCCGAAGGAGATGTGACGATGGCCATCACGCCGCTCGAGATCCAGAAGATGCGGTTCTCCCAGAAGATGCGGGGCTACGATCCCACGGAGGTGGAGGGCTTCCTCGCTCTCCTCGCCGAGGAGGTGGCCGCCCGCCTCACCCAGATCGAGAAGATCGAGCGGGAGAACCACTACTTCAAGCAGCGCCTGGACGAGACCGAGCACCGCGAGCACCAGCTCCAGCAGACCCTGCTGCGGGCCCAGAAAGTCTCCGAGGACATCACCGCCAACGCCCGCCGCGAGGCCGAGCTGATGATCAAGGAGGCCGAGCTGATGGCCGACAAGATCGTGCAGCAGGCGGTCGATCAGTCCGCCCGCTTCGAGGCCCGGATCGCCGAGCTGCGCACCGCCCGCCGCGAGCTGCAGCTCAAGTTCAAGAACACGCTCGACCTCTTCCAGCGCATCCTGGAGGCCGAGATGGACGACGAGCGCAACACCGCCACCGTCCACACCCTGAGTGCCCAGCGCAAGCGGCGGGAGGCCGGGGCTTGAGCCTCCCTCTGGAGACCCGGCGCCTCTTCCCCCACTACGAGGAAGAGGATCTGGACCTCCAGCGCAGCCGCTCCCTCATCCTCGCCCGCCTGCTGGAGGACGGCGACGCCCACGACCTCGCCTGGCTGACGGCCGCTCTCCCCGAGGCCGGGATCGCCGACTGGTTCGGCAGCCACGGTGGGCGCCAGCTCTCCCGCCGCAGCCGCGAATTCTGGCGAGTGGTGCTCGGCCGCGAGCCCGGGCCCGTGCCCCCGGAGGCGCAGGCTCTGTGGCCGCTTTGATCCCCTCCAAATCATGACTCTGTCTCATCCCGAGGCGCTCTCCCCTCGCTCCCAGGAGCTTTTGGCGCGGATCGCCCCGCGGCCCTGGGCCGAGGACTTCTACCTCGCCGGCTCCGCGGCCCTGGCCCTCTACACCGGGCACCGGCCGGTCACGGACCTGGACCTCATGTCCAACGCCAACCGGCTGGCCAGCCCCGACCGGCGGGACCTGCTCGCCGAGCTCCTGGCCCTCGATCCAGGCGCCGAGGTGGAGACCGCCCGCGACGGCTATCTCTTCGTCCGCCTGGCCGGCGTGGGCGTGCGCTTCTTCTACTATCCCTATCCCCTCGTGCAGCCGTTCGCGGACCTCGCGGGCCTCGCCGTGATCTCCGCCGCCGATCTCGGCCTGATGAAGCTCGGCGCCATCATCAGCCGCGCCAGCCGCCGCGACTTCGTGGATCTCTACCTCCTCTGCCGCGAGATCCCCCTCGCCGACCTCCTCCACCTCGCCGAGGACAAGTTCGGCCACGTCCGCGACTTCCCCCTTCAGGCCCTCAAGGGTCTCGCCGACCTGACCGGGATCGAGGGCGACCCCATGCTTCGCCTCGCCGTCCCCCTGGAGTGGGAAGAGGTGGAGACGTGGCTGCGGGCCCAGGTGCGGGAGCTGGGAAGAGCGCGAGCCGGGCTCAGTTGAAGATATTTTGGATTTTCGATTTTGGATTTTGGAGGGGACGGAGCAGAATCGATTTCTCATGACCGACCTCCTGATCCATGACCTCTCCGAGGTGGCCACGCCCGAGGGGACGTCCCCCCGGCGGGGTGAGGAGCAGCGCCGGGTGAGCCGCTGGCCGGGCGCCGAGGTGCTGTGCCGCGACGGACGGATCGCCTTCGTGGGCGATCCCGGGGAGCGGCGGCGCCTCTTCGGCGAGCTGCCGGAGGCGGAGCGGCTCGACGGCCGGGGGGGCACTCTGATCCCCGGGTTCGTCGACCCCCACACCCATCTCCCCTGGGCCGGCACCCGTGAGGAGGAGTTCGCGGCCCGCCTGGCGGGGAAGACCTACCAGGAGATCGCGGCTGCGGGGGGCGGCATCCTCTCCACCGTGGCCTCCACCCGCCGGGCCGGGGAGGACGAGCTGGTGGCCAACGTCCGCCGGCGCATGGATCAAATGCTCGCCTGGGGTACCACCACGGCTGAAGCGAAGAGCGGCTACGGCCTCACCCGCGATGACGAGCTCAAACAGCTCCGGGCCGTCCGCCGGGCCTCGGCCGAGCATCCGGTGGACCTGGTGCCCACGCTCCTCGCTGCCCACGAGGTGCCACCCGAGCATCGGCAGGACCGGGGGCGCTACGTGGACCTGATCTGCGAGGAGATCATTCCGGCCACGGCCGGGGCGGGGCTCGCCCGCTTCTGCGACGTCTTCTGTGAGACCGGCGTCTTCTCCGCCGCCGAGTCGCGCCGGGTGCTGGAAACCGGAGCCCGCTACGGCCTCGCCCCCCGGCTCCACGCCGACGAGTTCGCCGACTCCGGGGGCGCCGAGTTGGCCGCCGAGCTGGGCGCCCTCTCGGCCGACCACCTCATGGCCGTATCACCTGCCGGCATCGAGGCCCTGGCCGGCTCGGGCGTCACGGCCGTGCTCCTCCCCGGCACCAGCTTCTTCCTCATGAAGCAGCGCTATGCCCCGGCCCGCGAGCTGGTCGCGGCCGGGGTACCCGTGGCGCTCGCCACGGACTGCAATCCCGGATCTTCCCATACCGAGTCCATGCCCATGGTGGTGGTGCTCGCCGTGCTCCAACTGGGCCTCACCATCGAAGAGAGCCTCACCGCCGCCACCCTGAACTCGGCCTGCTCGCTGGGGTTGGGAGGGGAGATCGGCTCCATCGAGACGGGCAAGCGGGCCGACCTCGTGCTGCTCGACGCCCCCAACCTCCTCCACCTCGTCTACCACTATGGCATCAACCCCGTCGCCGCCGTGGTCAAGGATGGGAGGGTGGTACGGCGGGCGGCTTGAAGTAGAATCGGGGGCCGATCGCCTCCCACGGAGAACGGACGTCGTTTCGACCCAGCGCTTCGATCCAGGAGGACTCGACCATGCAGACCAGAACCCTCCTTCCACGCGCCTTCGCCGGCCTGATGGCCGCTGCGGTCTCGTTTCTCCTCCCCGCCCTGGCTCAGCCGAACGTGAGCCAGACCCCGCCTCCGGGCAAGGAGGTCGTCACCCCCTCGGGCCTCAAGTACGTCGATCTCAGGATCGGCCAGGGCGACGTCGCCGACACCGGCAAGGTCCTGGAGGTCAACTTCTCCGGCTGGCTGGCGAATGGCAGCGTCAAGTTCGACTCCAGCATGGAGGACCACCCCTTCACCTTCCGCCTCGGCGCCGGCGACGCCATCAAGGGGTGGGACGAGGGGCTGGTCGGCATGAAGGTCGGCGGCCGGCGCCGGCTCGTCATCCCGCCCGAGCTCGGCTTCGGCAAACAGGGGGTGGGGAGCGTCGTCCCCCCCAACGCCGTGCTCGTCTACGAGTTCGAGCTGCTCGCCGTGCGATAAGCTGTCGTCCCTGAAAGGGAGGAGCGCGCCATGGCAGAAGCCGCAGGAGAGACCACCACCCCGTCCGGACTCAAGTACACCGACCTCGAGGTCGGCCAGGGCCAGGAAGCGAAAGCCGGCCAGACCGTCAACGTCCACTACACCGGCTGGCTGGAGAACGGCACCAAGTTCGACTCCAGCCACGACCGCCGGAGCCCCTTCAGCTTCCATCTCGGAGGAGGCCAGGTCATCCGCGGCTGGGACGAGGGCGTCGCCGGCATGAAGGTCGGCGGCAAAAGGAAGCTCACCATCCCCGCCAACCTCGGCTACGGCGCGCGCGGCGCCGGCGGGGTGATCCCGCCGAACGCCACGTCTGATCTTCGAGGTGGAGCTGCTGGGAGTGAAGTAGGACCTCCGGAGGGGCCGTCCGCGGGCACAGCGTAGGACCTGCCGGCGCGCCTGTTTGGGCCCACCGCAACCGGCCGCGCGGCGAAAAGCGCTCGCGGTCGTCATCCCACACCTGGAAACGTCGTTTTCGCGCTCCGAACGGAAATAGCGCGAGTCGTCCTCTTGATTCCTCGCCCAGCTCCATTTACAGTACACGCGAAGAATTTGCGATTAGCAATATTCACTTCTTTGTGTCCTGCTTCGATTGAAGGACGCGTGGAGAAGGGCGGAGGCTCGTGGACCCCATCCGAGTTCTTATTGTGGACGACCATTTTGTCGTGCGTGCGGGTGTTTCTGCCCTCTTGAGAGGGATTGCCGACATCGCGGTGGTCGGCGAAGCGGAAGATGGCCTCCAGGCCGTGGAAGCGGCGGGCCGCGTGCAATACTCAGGTCGTCCTGATGGATCTCCGGCTTCCCGGGCTCAACGGCGTGGAGGCGACCCGGAGGATCCTCGCCGCACAGCCGGAGGTGGGGATCGTGATCCTCACCGCTGCCGACGCGGAGGCGGCGGAGGTGCTGGCCGCCGTGGAGGCCGGGGTCGTTGGCTATCTCGCCAAGACCGCGGACCAGGAGGAGCTCCTCGAGGCCATCCGCCGGGTGGCGAGTGGCGAGGCGTGGCTCCCCGTACCTCACACGCCGGCTGCTGACCTTGCTCAAGCCGCGTCCGGCCACGGCGACCCTGACCAGCCGGGAGCAGGACGTGCTGGCGCTGCTGGCCCGGGGGTGGAGCAACCGCGAGATCGCCCGTGAGCTGGGAGTCGCCGAGATCACGGTGCGCACGCACGTGAGCCACGTGCTCGGCAAGCTGGGCGTGAGCAACCGGGTGGAAGCCGTCCTCCATGCCCTGCGGGCGGGGCTGGTGCCCTTGGAGGGGGCGTGATCTCCGCTGGAGAGGACAGTGCGGCTCCTCAGGTCGCCGCCGCCCGCCGGCTGGCCCACGGCCGGAGGCTTCTGGTGGTGGACGACCACGCCGTGAACCGCGCCGTGGCCCTGGCTCTGCTGTGTGAGCTGGGCTTCGAGGCCGAAGCTGCCGAGAGCGGCGAGGAGGCCCTGGCCCTGCTGGCGGAGCAGTCCTACGACGCAGTGCTTCTGGACTGCGAGATGCCGGGCCTCGACGGCGACAAGACCTGCGTTCGTCTGCGCCAGCAGGAGGCCGCGGTCCCGAACAATCCCCGCGTTCCGGTCATCGCCGTCACCGCCCATACCCTGCCGGAGGTCAAGGAGAGATGCCTCGCCGCTGGCATGGACGATTTTCTGCCCAAGCCTTTCCGCATCACGGAGCTGGCCGCGACGCTCGACCGCTGGCTGGGGATCGAGGCCGCGGTGCAGCGGCGCGAGCCGGCCGGCGACGGCTTCGAGGAGCGCCTTGCGGTCCTGAAAACCCTGGATGAGACGACGGGACAGTCCATCATGGCCGCCTTCCTCCAGCAGGGGGAGGCGGATCTCGCGACCCTGCGGCACGCTCTCCCGCAAGGGGACCGGGAGAGATTCGCCGCCGCAGCGCACGCCCTGGCCGGCAGCGCCGGCCTGATGGGCGCCGCCTCCCTGGCCGGGAAGGCCGCCGAGCTGGCCACGCTGGCGAGCCAGGGCGACCTGAGCGGCTGCAAGGAGCGTCTGCCGGCGCTGGAAGAGGCCTGGAGCCTTGTCGCCGGGAGGCTCCAGCCGTAATCCCCTGGGACCGCTGGCGTCCCGCCGGCCACTAACTCCGCTTTATCAGTTCGTCAGCCGCTGCCCCGGCTCCTTGATCTCAGTCCCACCTCGACGTAAACTCACGTGGAACCGGTGCTGCACGTGAAACGCGTGGAGCCAGGGAGGGAGCCGATGCAACGGAACATCACACTGACGCTCGACGACGACCTCATTCAGAAGGCAAGGGTGCTGGCGGCCCGCCGTAATCGTTCAGTCTCGGCACTGCTGCGGGAAGAATTGTCTCGCCTCGTGGCCGAGGACGAGGCGTACGAGACCGCCAAGCGAGCCGCCTTGGAGCGCCTCGCCCAGGGCTCTCACCTCGGCGGCGGCCCCCTCCCTTCCCGAGACGAGCTTTACGATCGTGCCGGCCTTCGTTGATACCAACGTCCTGGTCTATGCCGAAGACCGGGACGCCGGCAGCAAACACACCATCGCACGGGAACTGGTGACAGACCTCTGGCACTCTGGAGAAGGAGTGCTGAGCATCCAGGTTCTTCAGGAATTCTTCGTCAATGTGACCCGCAAGGTGCCACAGCCCCTGGCCCCGGACGATGCCCTCGCTATCGTCGAGCAGTACCTGACCTGGCGAGTGGTGGAGAACACCGGGGATCTGCTTCTCGCCGGGATCGCCTGGCCTCGACCCTCAAGGTCTCCTTCTGGGATGCTCTGATGATCCAAGCCGCCCGCGTGGCGCTCTGCGACCGTTTATGGACCGAGGATTTGAATCACGGTCAACGGATCGGAGATCTCGTCATCGTCAATCCCTTCCTTCCGATCTGATTTGCCACCACGGGATAGTTTTTCGGCCCAACGGGCCGGGAGATTCCAGCCCAGGGCTGAGGCCGAAGGCCGATGCCCTGGGTCAGGAGGATCATCCAAATCATGCGGCCTGAAAGGTCGCGAGAGCTTCTTGCGCGCGAGCGGTGGGGGCCGTTCCACCTTCCGGGTAGGCCCCACCTACAACAAACGTTGAGACGAAGCTCATACTTTTGTATGACGACAAAGCCATCGCGTCTCACTACGCTAGGAGCCACACGCTCCACCCAGCAAAAGGAGACCGATGATGAAGGCACTCACCCTGACGTTCGCCCTGCTGCTCCTCTGTACCGGCGCCGCCGTGGCGCAAACCCCGGACGGCCAGACGCCGGCCGAGGAGACGGCCTGCGACAACGAGACCGGCGCCGCGTTCGGCCTCTGCAACGCCTACTGCGAGGCCATGGACTGCGACAGTGAGAGCCCCCAGGCTTCGGAGACGGCCTGCACCAAGGTGCGGGACAAGTTCCAGCAGATCACCGGCCACGACCTGCCCTGCGAGGCGCCGCCGGCAACCTGCCCCTGCCTGAGCGATGGTAATTTCAGAAAATGTCTTGGCACAGGCCAATGCTTGCAGCCTCAACGACCCGAACCGCGGGACGGTGCTTCGCTTCAACGATCCTGATCCAAATTTTGCCTTCGCCAATGTCAACGGAAATCCTCAGCCCGTGTGCGGTTCTATCGATGTCGTGGGAGGAGTGACGTTCACCCTTCGCCATCACCGCGGCGGAAGCCAAGGCCTGCAACCAGTTGCTCCTCGACTCTGCCGCGGCCCACAACCTTACGTGCCAGTAACCAGCCCTGCACTCAGGCCATAGCGATCGCAGGAAAGGCGGGGCGGACCCGTCCGGTGCGCCCCGCCTCCCTGCATCAGAAAGGAGCGCCCCATGACACGCCTCACCTTCCTCGCGCTGGCCCTGCTGCTCGCGCTCGCCGCGAGCGTTGCGATTCCTCCGGCCGCCGCGCAAAGCGCCGGTGAAACCGTTTCTACCTACCGGATCCCGGGCGTCTCCGACGTCCACACCCGTTCCGCCATCGCGGCCACGGGCGCCGGCATCCTCGACGTCGGCCCGGACTACGTGGTGGTGGAAGCCACTCCCCGGGAGGCGCGGGCGATCCGCCGCCTCGGCCTGCTGCTCGTGCGGCACGAGACACCCGAAGAGTTTCTCAAGGTCTTCCCGGCGGCCGACTCGAACTACCACGACTACGCCGAAATGGTGGCGGAGCTGCAACAGGCGGCTTTCGATCATCCGGCGATCTTCTCGCTGTTCAGCCTCGGCCTCTCCTACGAGGGGCGCACGATCTGGGCCGGCAAGATCTCCGATAACGTGGGCGTCGACGAGGACGAGCCTGAGGTGCTCTTCACGCACCACCAGCACGCCCGCGAGCACCTCACCGTCGAGCAGGGCGCTCTATACGCTCCACATGCTCACCGACGGGTACGGCACCGACTCCGCAGATCACCAGCCTGGTCGACGGCCGCGAGATCTGGATCGATCTTCGACGTCAACCCGGACGGCGGCGAGTTCGACATCGCGACCGGCGTCGTACCGTCTCCTGGCGCAAGAACCGCCAGCCGAACGCGGGATCGAGCTTCATCGGCACCGATCTGAACCGCAACTGGAGCTACAACTGGGGTTGCTGCGGCGGCAGCAGGCACCGACCCGAGCAGCGACGACCTACCGCGGCCCCGCGTCGTTCTCGGCGCCCGAGACGCAGGTGGTCCGCGACTTCGTCAACAGCCGCGTGGTGGGGGGCGTGCAACAGATCAAGGCCAACATCGACTTCCACACCTACGACGAGCTGGTGCTGTGGCCGTATAGCTACACCTTGACCGACGTGCCGCGCCGGACATGTCCCAGGACAATCACGACGCCCTGGCAGCCCTGGGCCGGGCCATGGCCTCGTCCAACGGCTACACCCCGGAGCAGGCGAGCGACCTCTACATTATCGACGGCACGCATCAACGACTGGCTGTTCGGCGTCCACGGGATTTTCTCCTACACCTTCGAGATGTATCCGGTCTCGGGCCATCCGGCCGGTTTCTATCCGCCGGACGAGGTGATCCCCGCCGAGACCGCCCGCAACCGCGCGGCGATCCTCTACCTGATCGAAAAGGCCGCCTGTCTCTACGCCGTCATCGACAAGTACGAGCAGTACTGCGGCGCACCGCCGCCGGTCAACGGCACCACCACGGCGCTGGCCTCCTCGCCCAACCCCTCGGACTCTGGGCAATCGGTCAAGTTTACGGCGGCCGTGGCGTCCACCGGCGGCGTGCCCGTGGGCACCGTCACGTTCACGGAGGGGGCCAACGTACTGGCCTCGGCCGTGCCTGTCAACGCCGCGGGCCAGGCCGCGTTCAGCACGTCCACGCTGGCCGTGGGCAGCCACACCCTCACCGCCGCTTTCACCGGCATCGCCGGCTGGACCAACAGCAGCGGCGACAACAGCGCCGCGCCGCAGGTGGTCGTCTCCGTGCCGGTCCAGGTGACCTTTACCTCCGGCGCCGGGCAGGACGGCTGGGTGTTGGAGTCTACGGAAACCTCGAACGTGGGCGGCTCGATCGACGCCACTGCCTCGACGACCAGCGCTCTGCGAGCGGGGGATGACAACAAGGACAAGCAGTACAAGGCCGTCGTTTCCTTCGACACGTCGTCGATCCCCGACGGCGCCACCATCCTCTCAGTGACCCTGCGGCTGCGCCGCGGCACGGTCTCCGGCACCAGTCCCTTCACCACTCACGGCACCTGCTGGGTAGACGTGCAGACCGGCGGCTTCTCCGGTTCGACGACGCTCGAGACGAGCGACTTCCAGGCCGTGGCAACCGTTGCCCAGACGGCAAGCCTTTCCAATGCCGCGTCCAACGGAAGCTGGTCAGAAGGCAACCTCAACGCTTCCGGCCTCGCAGCCATCAACAAGACCGGAACGACGCAATTCCGCGTCTATTTCAACCTGGATGACAACGACGACACGGGCAACGACTACATCGGCTACTACTCGGGTGAAGGCACCTCGGCGAACCGGCCGCAGCTCGTAGTGACGTATCAGTAAGTGTTTTCGGCCCAACGGGCCGGGAGACTCCAGCCCAGGGCATCTGAGGCCGAAGGCCGATGCCCTGGGTCAACAGGCCCAAACAACCATGCGGCCTGAAAGGCCACGAGAGCTCTGGCGGCCTTTCAGGCCGCGAGGCGTTGCCGCATCCCTCTTCCACCCAGGGCAGCGGCCTTCGGCCTCAGAAGCCCTGGGCTAAATTCTTCCGGCCCGTTGGGCCGGTGGATCGACAGAAAGACCGGAGAATTCGGATTCGACTTTCGGTCCAGGCTCAGCTCCGCTCGCTGAGCAGGGCCCGCAGCCGGGCGAGCTCGGCCTCTGCCGCGTCAGCTCGCTGGCGCTCGGCTTCGGCCCGCAGGTGTTCCTCCTCAGCTCGCTGACGCTCGGCTTCAGCTCTCTGGCGTTCCGCCTCGGTCTGTTCCTCCTGCGTCGGCACCAGGCTCCCATCGCGTCGGAAGAGCCGGACCCAATCGCGCTTCTTCCTGTCCAAGACACCGTGCCAGAAGCCGAGGGACGCTCCGAGCTGCTCGCTCCAGAGCCGACCGTTCTCATCGGGTGGGATGGGCTGATAGAACTGGCCCGCCAGACGCAGACCTTCCAGGGTCTTGCGGTCCGGATCGCACAGGAAATACTCCGCCGTGTGGAAGACGCGGGCATAGAGGTCTTTCTTCGTGGTGCGGTCCTTCTTTGCCGTTTTGGGAGAGAGTAGCTCGACGATGACGTCCGGCAGCCGCCCGTCTTCCTCCCAGGCGATCCAGACCCTGCGCTCGCGATCCGGCTCGACGCCGTCCACCCAGAAGACGTCCGGGCCCCGGAAGGCTTTCTCCGGCAGGCCCTTCGTCACCTCCTCCGCGACCTCGCGGGCCTGCTCCAGGGAGTAGTACACGAACATGTTGCCACCGACGTAGAAGTCGGTCCTGCCCTGCTCGGCCATGACCCGGCCGATCAGCTCCCGCAGGAGGGGGTATTCCCAGGTATGCCACTCGGTCTCCAAAGGCTCTCCGTCATCCAAGACGAGCTCGAAGGGCAGAGGCGCGAGCGCGACGGCTGGCTGGCTCATGGCATACTCCCTTGCGGAGTCGTTCCTTGTCAGGATCTTATTCCGCACGACCAGTAAATGCAAGAGGGAGAAGGCAGGATTCCGATCTCCCTCATGGACGACAGGATACCACGAAGATCGACCCCTCTCTTTCAGGGAGCTTTCTCCGCCGCGTAGAGCGGCCGGATATCCACCGGCACCGTCGACAACCGTCCGATCGCGTCCCGCAACGCCTGCGAGGGCTTGCCGTAGGTGTCGAGGAACTTCTTCGTGCCGTCGTAGTCGCCTCGCGCCTGGAGCATCAGCATGTCGTGCAGGAGGTCGCGGATGCCGCGCGGGGAACTTCTCGGAGACGGCGTGCACCCTCCCCTGGGCGTCGAGCTGCAGGGCGCCCTTGCCCATCAGGTAGTTGAACTGCGCCACCACTCCCTGGCCGTGGGCTTCGTCGACTCCGAAGCGGGCGGAGCGGAAGAGGCCGGCCACGTAGGTGGGCTCCAGCGACTTGCGCAGCGCGGCCGGCATGTCGCCCCGGTCGATCAGGGCGAGGATGTTGTAGACCCCCATCACGTCCGCCTTGGCCTCCTCCAGGGTGGCGAACAGCTCCTTGAGCTCCAGCCGCACCTCGGTCTTCTTGCCGTTCACCGTGATCGTGCCCGGCCCCAGGCCATGGGACAGCTCGTGGTGGAGGACCTCGTTGAAGTAGGCGTCGAAGGAGACGTCCTTCACCTGGGCGGGATCGAGCACCTGGTGGGCGATGGGGATGAGGATCTGGTCGTACTTCGCCTTCATGGTGTTGCGCAGCAGCACCTTCTTCGATCCCTTGGCCTCGCGCACCCGCTCGTCGTTGGGCAGGTTGAAGGCCACGGTCTGCACTCCGGCGCGGGTGTCGCCGGCGCTGTAGACCGTGTCCACCACGCGGATGGGGCTGTCGGTGCCACGGTTCAGGTTCTTGTCCGCATCCGGAATGGGGAGGTTGCGCTCCAGCCAGGGCAGCCGCTCCTTGTAGAGGGTGAGGGCGGCCGACTCCTTGGGCAGGTTCACGGTCACGAAGGCCTCGAAGGCGGCCTTGTAACCGTAGAGCTCGTCCTCATAGGTCTCGTAGGGGCCGATCGTGACCTCGACCGGCGCGTCGAGGTCCATCCAGGCGATGTCCGAGGCGTAGTAGTCGTCGCTCTCGAAGGCGGCGGCCCGCAGCTCCAGGAACTTCTTGAGCGAGGCGTTCTTCGTAATCGCCGCGGCCTCGCGCAGCAGCTTCGCCGCGGGCTTGATCCACTGGGCGTACTCCTGGGAGTAGGGCACGGCCACGAATCCGCCGTCCTTCCGGCGGATCACCGTCACGGTCGAGGTGAGCTTCTCCTTGTCGCCCGGATGCTTGGCGATCCAGGCGTCGAATTCCTGCTTGGTAATGTCCTCGGGGTAGTAGCCCGCGCCCGGCGGGTGGGGCTTGGTGCCGATGAAGGGCTGGCGCTCGGCCAGCCGGTCCCAGGGGCCGAAGTTGATGGTGAAATACTCGCGGGCAGCCGCGGCATCCGGACCCTTCAGCGACTTCAGCTCCTCGCGCAGGGCGGGATTGCCCGTCCAGGCCTGGCGCAGGAAGATCTCGTTCATCAGCTTGGCGGCCTCGACCAGCTTGTCGAGCACCTGGCGGTCCTCGGCGGTGAGCGGCGAGAGGTCCGCCGAGAACGGGGTGGGGACGAACTGGGCGACGCGCTTATCGATGTCAGGCACGATCTTGAGCTCCGCAGCTTGGAGGGAGGTCGCGACGGCCAGAGCCGCGAGGCCCGCCAGACAGGCCAACGCTGGGCGCATGGCTTCTCCTTTCGGTGTCTTTCTTCGGGGTGGTGTCCATCCCGCTAAGGATATCAGCGTCACGCTCCTGGCCTACTCCGGCCCTCATCGCGTCTCCCCCGCCCGAGGGCCCTCATCACCCCGCCCCCTCTCCCGTCCCCAGCCAACCCCCCGTCCGCCGGGAGAAGAGGGGGTGCCGGTTAGAAAGAGCAGGACTAGCGGTCTTAGCCCTCTCTCTCCCGGGGAGGGGGTGGGAGGGTGGGAGAGAGAGGGAGGGGAGATGAGGGCCGCCAAGGGGCGCGAGCGGGCAAGGCAAGCTGAGAAAGGAGAAATAGCGGCGCCGCTCACTGCTCCACGTCTCCCCTCGTCGCCTCGAGCAGGTCGATCCTCTCCGTCCGCCCATCCACCTCGACCTCCAGGCGCTCGTAGGTCCACTCTCCCGCCGACTTGTGGGCCACGGCGTAGAGGGTGCCGTTGTTCCTGGAGCCCTTCAGGGGGATGGAGATGTCGGCGTTGCCCGAAGAGCCCGTGCTGTTCACCCGGCCGCTCAACCACCAGCCCTCATGGATGGGCTCGCCCAGCTCGGCCTGGACCTGGGGGTTCTCCTTGGCCTTTTCCAGGGCGTCCTTGAAGACGTCCGTCTGGCGGATGACCGAGAAGACGAAGACGACGATCGCCAATATGAACGCGGCGACGAGCGCCAGGATGGCCACGCAGCCGGTGGGCACGAACCACTTCCAGTTGCGCTGCCACCAGTTGGGCCGCGGTGCAACGGTTTCGGGGATGGTCATGTCGGGGGCTCCTTTGCCGGCGCTACTCGTGGACGGCCGAGCGCACGGCCATGTCGAGGTATTTCTCGCCTTCGATGAGAGAAGTATGACGGGGCTCGGCTGCAAAGACGAGCACGATCTCCGGCTCTGCATCCTCCTCCTGGACGAGGTGCGCGAGGCCTGGCGGCAGATCGGCTACGGGATAGACCCAGGATTCGAGGACGATCTCGCGGCTGCGCACGTTCGAGGGCGAGCCAGGCCGGCCAGGGTCCCAGACCGGGACCTTCTTCTGGCCGTAACGGAGCACGGGCGGGGGACCGAGGAGGATCAGGGCCCGGCCGCGGTCGGTCAAGCTGCCGCGGACCCCGCCCTCGGAGTAGAGACGGTCGGCGGCCTCCACCCGCTCGTAGAAGGCCTTGGCGAACTCGTTGCCGGGATTGGCCGGGTCCGGATCGCGCCGCTGCCAGAAGCCCTCGATGAAGGTCACCTGGTCACGAGTGGAGTGAATGCGACGATACTGACGTTCCTCGTCGGGCAGCATGAGCCAGCGGGTGGGCCCGTCGTCCAGCCCGCCGCCTGCCGTGCGGCGGGGGGGAGTGGACTGACAGCCCGGAGTGAGCAGGAACAGCAGGAGCGGGACGGCACTCGGCCATCGCCGCGCTCGTTGGCCTCCAGCCATTGGGACTCGGCTGCCTCCTCCTTTGGGTTTCAGCCTCCTAATGAATGCTGCCGTCTTCGCTCGGCTCTGCAGCCTCCTGAATGGTGCCGAACGTCTTCTCGTAGCGCTCCAGGTTGGCGCTCAGGGCGCCGATGATCCGCTTCAGATGGCCCGGGCTGGTGACGATCCGGGCCGAGACGATGCCCTGGGGGGGAACCAGGTTGATGAAATCGAGGATGAACTCCTCGCGCGTGTGGGTGATGCGGAGCAGGTTGGAATAGCGGCCCTTCAGCTCGTCGTCCGTGATCTTGACGTTGAAGGCGGCTTCGGGCTCGTCCATGAGATCTCCTTGGTTGGATTTCTCCCCCATGCTACCCCACCCGCAGATAGACCGCGAGGTCGCCCACGTTCGTGCCCGTCGGCCCCGTCTCCACCAGAGCTCCCGGCACGGCGGCGAGAGCCGTGCGGGAGTCGTGCCGAGCGAGCGCGGACGCGGGATCGATCCCGGCCCGCCTTACGGCCTCCCAGGTGGCGCCCGTCACCAGGGCTCCGGCATAGCGGGTGGGGCCGTCCTCCCCATCCGTGGCCAGGGTGAAGACGAGCTCGCCCTCACCACCTGAGAGCTCCCGCGCCGCGGCCAGGGCCAGCTCCTGGTTGCGCCCGCCGCTGCCCGGAGCTTCTCCCAGCGTGACCGTGGTCTCGCCGCCCAGCACCAGGGCGAAGCCGGCATTCCCTGCCAGGGCACGCCCCCACTCCACCAGATCGCGGCCTGCTTGGGAGGCCTCCCCCTCCAGCTTGCCGTGTTCCGCCTCAAACCCCTGCCGCCGCACCTCGGCCATCGCCGCGGCCATGGCCGTCCTCACGCTGCCCACCAGCACGGTCTCCACCCGCTCCAGGGTGGGATCCCCCGGCTTCACCGTCTCGGGAATCTCCCCCCGGTCTCCCGCCTCCAGGTGATCGCGGACGCTATCCGGCACCGCGATGCCACGGAGAGCCTTGAGAGCCTCCGCGTAGGTCGTGGGATCGGCGGCGAAGGGACCGGAGGCGATGGCGGAAGGGTCGTCTCCCGGCACGTCCGAGAGCAGCAGGGCCAGGATGCGGGGGAGCCGTCCTCCCGTGGCCCGCAGGGCGCCGCCCCCCTTGAGGCGCGACAGGTGCTTGCGCACGGCGTTGACCGCGTGGATGGGGAGGCCCGAAGCCAGGAGCGCACGCTGGGTCGTCACCAGGTCCTCCAGGCTGATCCCCGGAGCCGGCAGCTCAAGACAGGCGGAAGCGCCCCCGGAGACCAGGGCCAGGAGAGGATGGGGCGAGATCTCGCCGAGCCACCTCGCCAGCCGCTCGCCCACTGCCACGCTCTGCCGGTCCGGCACAGGATGGCCGCCCGTCTTCTGCTCCCATCCTGGATCGAGCAGCCCGGGAGACCGGTGAGGCCGGATCAGCAACCGCCGCGCTCCCATCTCCAACCCACCTCCCACCCCACGGGCCAACGCCGCCCCCGCCTTGCCCATCACCACCACGGACCCGAAACGCTCCCCCCGGCGAGACAGCTCCTCCCGCGCCAGTCGTTCAGGATCGACCGCCGCCAGGGCCACCGCCGTCAGATGCCGGGCCAGGTCTTGGAGGCTCATGGGGACGGGGGAAGGATATAGGAGATCGGGGGGAGATGTCTCCGATCCGAAGCCCCGTGATGATGACGGACGGCGACCGTGCCGCCAGGGCCCTCATCACCCCGGCCCTCTTCTCCCAGCCTCCCTCCCGTCCGCCGGGAGAAGAGGGAGAAAGGCCTGGATCAGTCGCACCAAGCCTGCTCGTCTTCCCAGTCACTGAATTCACCGGGCTCGACGGGCCTGCGCTCGTAACCCGCACGATGGCGGCGTTCCAGCTCGTACTCCTGGATGCGCTCCAAGACCTCACACAGCCTCAACAGGAGCATGGATCTCTCATTCCACATCGGCCTCGGTATCCTACAACCTTTCTCCAAGCCCCTACGGCGCGGAAAGGCCCCCTGGGAGCGCTGGCGTCCCGCCGGCCTCTTCTTCTTCCGTGGAGGGGAGGGGGTGATAGATTCCCATCCCATATGTTCCGGGTCGCCGCTCAGCTCATCCGCTACCGCGGGCTTCTCGCGACCCTCACCTCCCGTGAGCTAAAGGCGCGGTATCGGGGGTCGGTGCTGGGCTTCCTCTGGTCGCTCGCCAATCCCCTGTTGCTGCTGGCGGTCTACACCTTCGTGTTCAGCGTCGTGTTCCAGCCCCGCACCCAGGGGGCGAACCCCTATGCCCTGTTCCTGGTCAGCGGCCTCTTCCCCTGGATCTGGACCTCGACCTCGACCCTGGAGGGCGCCATGTCCCTGGTGGTGAGCTCGGGGCTCATCCGCAAGGCGGTGTTCCCGGCCGAGCTACTGCCCATGGTGGCGGTGCTCTCCAACCTGGTGCACTTCCTCTTCGCCCTGCCCATCGTCATCACGGCCCTGGTGGCGGGACGGTTCCTGGGCTTCCCCGTGGGAGGGACCTCGATCCTCGTCCTGCCGGCCATCATCCTCATCCATCTCCCCCTGGTGGCCGGGCTGGCGCTGGGGTTCTCGGCCTTGACCGTCCACTTCAAGGACGTGCGCGATCTGCTGGCCAATCTCCTCACCCTGATGTTCTTCCTCACCCCCATCCTCTTTCCCCTGGACAGCATCCGCCACCTGGCCCCGGTCTGGTGGGCGGTGCGGCTCAATCCGTTCACGCCCTTCATCCTGGCCTATCAGGAGGCGCTCTTCTGGGGGCGCATGCCCGATCCCTCGCTGTGGGTGCAGATGGGGATCGTGAGCCTGGTGGCCTGGTCGTTCGGGGCCGGGCTGTTCGAGCGCCTGCGGGAGACGCTGGTGGAGGCCGCATGAGCGAGCCGGTTTCTGCTCCGCCCGCACCGGCGATCGTCGTCGAAGGGGTGACCAAGCTCTACCGCCGGACCCTGCCGGGGGATCGCTTACGCACCTTGAAGAGCGCCCTGGTGGGCCGCAGCCTCACCCGCGGTCTCAAACCCGAGGAGGCGATCACCGCTCTGGAGGGAGTGGACTTCACCGTCGGCCGCGGCGAGGCGTTCGGCCTGATCGGAGGCAACGGCTCGGGCAAGTCGACCCTGCTCAAGCTGGTGGCCGGAATGCTCAAGCCCAGCAACGGACGGATCACCGTCGCCGGCCGGGTAGCGGCGCTCATCGAGCTGGGCGCCGGCTTCCACCCCGAGATCTCGGGACGGGAGAACGTCTTCATCAACGGCGCCGTGCTGGGGCTCAGCCGTAAGCAGATCGAGCGCCGGTACGCCGACATCGTGGAGTTCTCCGGTCTGGGGGATTTCATGGAGGAGCCGGTGAAGAACTACTCCTCCGGCATGTACGTCCGCCTGGGCTTCGCCGTGGCCACCCATACCGATCCGGACGTGCTGCTGGTCGACGAGGTGCTGGCCGTGGGCGACGAGGCCTTCGCCCACCGCTGCCTGCGGCGCATCGAGGAGTTCCTGGCCGAGGGGAAGACCTTGCTGCTGGTGAGCCACAGCCTCGATCTGGTCGAAGGGGTGTGCGACCGGGTTCTCTGGCTGGAGAATGGCCATCAGCGTCTGGTGGGGGAGCCCCGGCGGGTGATCGACGCCTACCGCCAGGAGGTGGCCGAGAAGGAAGGGGAGGAGCACAAGGCCGCCAGGCAACAGCGCCAGGAACGCCAGGCCGCCGGGGAGGCGGTCTCGGAGGAGCTGCGCTGGGGATCGCGGGAGGCGGAGATCACGGCCATCCGCCTTCTGGTCGGGGGCGAGGAGCGCTACTACGTGGAGAGCGGCGAGCCCGTGGTCTTCGAGATCCGCGCCCGGGCTGCCCCCCGGCCGCTCGACGACTTCGTCTTCGGAGTGGCCGTGGCCACGCCCCGGGGCAACGAAGTCTGGGGCACCAACACGGACCTCGAAGGCTACGTCCCCGGCACCTTCGAAGGCGAAGCCACCGTGCGCCTCACCTGCCCCGCCTTCCGCCTCGGCCCCGGCGAGTACGTGGTGGATGTCGCCGTTCACTCCAAGGAGGGCGCCCCCTACGACTACCAGCGCCGGGCCCTCTCTTTTACCGTGACTGCGCAGGCAGGTGGAGTAGGGATGTACCTCCCGGAGCACGACTGGGAGTTTGCGGGTGGGGTGGAGTGGGCGGAGAAGAAAGGGACTTAAGGGACAGCAGGGACGACAAGGACTTCAAGGACGACCCTCCAGGAGAGTATTGCTTTCCTCCTAAATCTTATATACCCGAGGCATTATCAGACGGTGGGGCGGCGTCCGTTCATATACCCCCGTCGGGGTCCCCATATAGAAACAGGCCTGCCGCTATCCGCAGGCCCCCTGTTCATATAGTCCCGAGAGTTTCTTATATAGATTCGACCCTTCGGACGGCTCCTGAAAGCCGAATTATATATCCCCAAAAAATGGCCATATAGGTACGGTGCCCTCCCCGCTGGTCCGGGAGCTCCCCTATATACTTTGTGCAGAGAAGTATATGAGCTCGGAGCTCCCCAACGTCCCATAGCCGATTCGTATATAGATTGAGCGTGGCTCTATATAGAGAGGCGAGGAGATCCTGTGGGATCTTCCCCTCCTGTAGACTGCCTCTTCGTGATCGACTGGACGCCCGTGGATCTGCTGCCCGGATTGTGGCTCGGGCTCGTGGGGGCGCTCCTCGCCGCGGCCCTGAGGCGATGGTACGACCCGGTGCCGGGGTGGGTGCTCGCCGTCTTCGCCGCCGGACTGCTCATCGTCTTCGCACCCGTGCTTTTCGGCGGCGCGGTGCTCCTCCCGCTCGACGGCCTCCCCCAGCGGGCTCCGGACGATTCCCTGATCCGGATCGTCACCCCTCTTCAGTCGGCCGTGCGGGAGGCTCTGGAGCAGGGGCGATGGCCGCTGTGGAACCGGCGGATGGGCGCGGGCATGCCTCTGCTCGCCGATCCTCAATCCCAAGCCCTGCAACCCCTGACGCTCCTCGGAATTCCTCTGCCCCTGCTGCGGGCCGCCGGGTTCGTGGCCGCGCTGCGGGGGCTCGTCGCCCTCGTCTTCAGCTTCCTCGGGCTCCGCCGGGTGGGGCTGAAGCCGGGCCTGGCGCTCGCGGGCGCGCTGGCCTGGGGCTTCCTCGGTTTCCTGATCCTGGGAACGGGAGGACCGCTCGCCAACCTGGTGGCGCTCGTCCCGCTTACGATCTACGCCGTGGTCCGCTGCGACGAGCCTGGCGGCCGTCGGGACTCCGTCCTCCTGGCGTTCGCCTTCCTCAGTCTCCTCTTCAGCGGACCTCCCGAGGCGGTCCTCTACGCTCTGGGGGTCTCCCTGCTCGTCCTTCTTTTCCGGTTCCGGCTGCGGCGGCCTTTCCTCGTGCGGGTGGGGACGGCCCTCCTGGTGGCCGCAGCCGTGGCGGCTCCCATCCTGCTCCCCACGCTCCGGTACCTGCCCAAGGCCATGCGCGGCCCGGGGCGCTTCCAGGTCGCGAGCGGCCTGGGCGAGATCAGCCGGCATCGGACTCTCCCCCCCAGCGAATCGATCGGCGCCGTGGCCTACGGTCTCGCCATTCATCCCCAGAAGGGGTATCGCATGGCGGCCCTGGGGGACGACTTCCCGCCGGGCCTCGCCGCTCTCTACGGCCTGGAGGACGCCCGCGTCGACAATCCCATGGCTCCCAAGACCTACAGGGACCTCCTCGCCTCGGGCCTGACCGACCCGCTCTACCAGCGGCTCGGCGTGCGCTACCTTCTGACGCGTCTCGACGCGAGCCTCCCCGCTCCCTGGGAACGGATCTTCGCGGACCGGACGGCCGCCGTCTGGGAGCAGCCCTTTCCCTTCCCCCTTCTCTTCATCGCTGCCGACAAGCCGGCCGGGGGTGTGCTCATCCAGAGGATCGAGGACACCTGGATCTCCGGCCCGGCCAGCCTGCGCCGCCGCCAGTGGCTGGGCACCCGCCTCTATCAGGACGGCGGCTGGATCCTCTTGATCGACGGCCTCCCCCGCGCCACCTCGGGCGCGCCGTTCCTCGTCGCCCGCCTCCCCCGGGGCGAGATGCGGCTCGACCTGCTGTATCGGCCCGCGGAATTCGTCTGGGGGTGGCTGATCGCGGCCCTGGGGCTCGTGGCCGGGGCCGCGGCGTGGATGCCGCGGCCTGCTCGGCCCTCCGCGCGCCAGCCTGAAGGAGAGACATCAGGGACAACAGGGACCCCAGAGACATCAAAACCCTGACAGACGACGCGGAAGGAGAGCTTTTCTTCTCCTGCCGTCCCTGCTGTCCCTATCGTCCCTTACGTCCCTTTTTCCAGCTTCCTACAGCCCCAGCCGCTCCGCCTCGGCCTGCAGCCCCGCGATGACGTTCTGGATGTGCTCGTCGAGCGGCAGGCCGATCTCCTCGGCGCCGGCGTAGACGTCCTCGCGGTGGACGCCGCGGGCGAAGGCCTTCTCCTTGAGGCGCTTCTTTACCGAGGAGAGGTCCACGTCCGCCAGCTTCTTGCTGGGCTTGATGAGGGCCACGGCGGTCACGAACCCGGCGAGCTCGTCGCAGGCGTAGAGGGCCTTGGCCAGGCGGCTCTCCCGTGGCACGCCGGTATAGGGAGCATGGCCCATGATGGCCGTGCGCAGGGCCTCGGGGTAGCCCTGGGCGGTCAAGATCTCGTTGCCCCGGTAGGGGTGGTTCTCGGCGTCGGGCCAGCGCTCGTAGTCGAAGTCGTGGATCAGGCCGGTGAGGCCCCACAGCTCCTCGTCCTCGCCCCAGAGGCGGGCGTAGTGGCGCATGGCGGCCTCGACGGCCAGGCCGTGCTTGCGCAATCCATCTTTCTCGGTGTACTGGCAGAGGAGGTCCCAGACTTCGTCGCGGCTGGGAAGGCGTTCGGAGGTTTCCTGAGCGGACATGGCGCGTAACTTAGCAGAAAGTGGCTACAATGGGGGCCATGGCCGACGACACCCGCAAGCTCACCGTCCGTTGCCCCGCCTGCGACTCCGAGCTGGTGGTCGACGCCGCCACGGGCGAGGTGCTGAGCCACCGCAAGGCCAAGCAGCCCATCGCCGGCGGCAAGGACTTCGATTCCCTCCTCCGGGGGCTCGACGAGGACAAGGCCCACGCCGAGGACGTCTTCCAGCGTGAGGTCTCCGCGCTCAAGGACCGCGACCGCCTCCTGGAAGAGAAGTTCCGCGAAGCCTTGAAGCGGGCCGAGGAAGAGCCGGACGACGTGCCGCCTCCCCGGCCGTTCGACCTGGATTGATCCTGGGGATGGGTCGATTTGATCCAAAATTTTGTATTCTTCTGTCCTTTATGGTAGGATCTGATTCCGGCCTTCGGTTTTCCCGCCACTGCGTTGGCCCGAGCCTCAACCCCCGGTCTGTTGCTGCTCGCCCGCAAGCCTGGATGCTTGCCCCCGATTGACCTATGACCGAGACCGCCGACGGGCCCTCACCTAAGGGCTCGCGCGAAAAAGGAGTCACACTTTGAGTCCATGGTGGATGCGCCCTACGGCTGAGGGCCTGGAAGAAAACGAGAAACGAGACAAGCCGAAACACGAGAGCGTGCCCAAGCCGCCGGAGGCCGAGAAGCCTGCCGAACCCGCCGCTGCCGCTCCCCCCCCCGTACCCTTCCCCGACCTGCCGTCCGAGCGCTACGTCGAGGAGCCTTCCCAACCCTTCTGGCTGCCCGAGACCACGTCCCCGCTCCCGGAGCCCGTCTTCGTCGAATCGGAGATGGAGCTCGCCGTCCCCTCAGCCCTGCCCGCCGAGGAGCCCCGCTTCGAGGAACCCCGCTTCGACGAGGACGATGACGAGGAAGACGACGACGAGGACGACGACGAAGAGCTCGGAGCCGCCGAAGCCGCAACCGGAACCGATAGCGAGGAAAAGGACAGCGAAGGCCGCTCCGCCGAGAGCCGCCGGCGCCGCTCCCGTGGCCGCCGTGGTGGCCGCCGTCGCAACGGCCGCACCGCCGCCGGCACAGCCGAGACGGTCGAAGAGGAGGACAGCGAGGAGCCCCTGCCGTTCGACGAGCCCGCTCCCATCGCTCCCATCGTCGCTCCGGCTCCGGCCCCTCGCCGCCGCTCGTCCCACACGCCGGCTCCCTCCCACGCGCCGGTCCATGCGCCAACGCCCGCCCCCACTCCGGGATACCGGGTGCGAGGCACCGACAGCTACGTCATCACCCAGAGCGAGCACGAGCCGGTGCGAGAGATCGTCATCTCCGTCCCCGATCGCCAAAGGTCTGCCGGCGACGAGCGCAAGATCGCCCTGTTCTGCGACTTCGAGAACATCGCCTTCGGCGTGCGCGACTCCGACATCGGCAAGTTCGACATCAACCTGGTCCTCGAGCGCCTGCTGGAGAAGGGCAAGATCATCGTCAAGAAGGCCTACGCCGACTGGGAGCGCTACTCCGACTACAAGCGCCCCTTCCACGAGGCCGCCATCGAGCTGATCGACATCCCGCAGAAGTTCTAGTCGGGCAAGAACTCCGCCGACATCCGGCTGGTCGTCGACGCCATGGACCTCGCCTACTCGAAGGAGCACATCGACACCTTCGTCATCGTCTCGGGCGACAGCGACTTCTCGCCGCTGGTGTCCAAGCTCAAGGAGAACGACAAGTACGTCATCGGCCTCGGCGTGAAGAACTCGACCTCCGACCTGCTGCTCGACAACTGCGACGAGTTCATCTACTACGAGGACGTCTGGCGCGACTCCCAGAAGGGTCCCAAGCTCGACGGCCTGAACAAGAAGACGGCCGAGGCCTTCAGCCTGCTGATCGAATCCATCCAGGCCCTGCTCCGCGAGAACAAGGACGTGCTCTGGGGCTCGATGGTCAAGGAGACGATGAAGCGCAAGAAGCCCTCCTTCAACGAGGGCTACTACGGCTACCGCACCTTCACCGAGCTGCTGGAGGACGCCGAGCGCAAGAACATCATCAAGCTGAAGAAGGACCAGCGCTCCGGCACCTACATCGTCACCGGTTTCGCCAAGACCGGCGAGACGATGGCACCCACCGCCGGCCGGCGGTAGGTTCTCGCCGATCTCTGCGACGATCGTGAACCCGGCGGTGTCCCTGCCGCCGGGCCTCATGCCGAACGCCGAGACTTATTTGACTTCGCTGCGTCTGAGCCTTTCGGCCAACTCGTCCCGGAATTTCTCCAACTGGTCTGAGGAGAGGGGCTCGAGCATCGCGGGTAAGGGATGCGTCGGAAACTGGGTGAGAAGCCAGGCCAGCACGCCGGGATCGACACCAGCGTCTTTGTGCAAAGCGAGCTCGAGATCACGCTCGGGAGGGAACCCGGCCTGATCGAGGAAATAGAGGTCGACGAGATCGCGAGGCTCGGAACGCGAGAGGATGCAGGTCAGCTTGCTTGCCCGCAGGTCGGGGAGCGATTCGATGACGATTCCTTCGAGCGGCGGTGGTGGAGTTGAGATGTCGGCAACGGGCTCGTGGACGACGTCAACTTCAATATGGTTTCCGTCCGGAGCCTCCAGTTGCGCGCGCACCAGATGACCCACGTCACGAAGTAGAGAGACGCTGACCCCAGCGTCAGCGGCTGCGTCGGGGAGAAGCCCGATCAGGGCGCGCATATTCTCGGGGTCATGGACAAAGAGGTCGATGTCTCCGGTCATCCGATGGCCGAGATACGCTCCCGCGAGCGCCGCGCCTCCTCCCAGATGGCAGGGAATGCGCGACTGGCAGGCGCGGACGAAGTCGAGGACGAAGTCCGGTACCACCCGGCGATCGAACGTCTTACGCATTCTCTGCCCGGATCTGGCTCAGCGGCGGCCACTCCGGCGGGGGGAGTTGGAGCAGCCAGGCCCACATCTGCCGGGAGCGACCCAGATAGCGGATCAGGCGGGGCCAGAGCGCTCGGATGTCGGCGGCATTGACGAAGAGCCAGACGTCCCGGGTGTTGGCTTCCCGCAGGAGGGCGCCCATCCAGTAGGCGCGTTCTTCCAGATCGGCGGAGACGAGGTGCTCCTTGAGCTGGCCGACTGTCGTGTCCGTCCACCAGAGGAAATACGGCCGCGTGTCATCGTCCAGGAGAGCCTCCGTGGTCGGGGGCAGGCGGCCCGATGGCAGGGTAGGATTCGGACTGCTCATCGCAAAAGTCCTTCATTCAAACCCTATCACGGCCTACGACGTGCTGAGGAGCGCATAGACGGTGGGCTCGGCCGACTTCTGGACGGTGTTGTAGAAGAACACGCGATAGCGGGGAAATGCCAGCCGGAAGGTCTTCGACTCCGAGCTGAAGAGCCCGGAAGGTATCGCTGGCACCGTGGCTTCGACTCTCAGGGGGAACTGCAGCACGCCGTAGGACCGCAGGGCCTCCTGGACGTCCGGAACGTCGGGCACGAGCACGACCCCCACCGTCCCGGCCTGGCCAGCTCCCTTCAGGCCACCGCCGAGGCTCAAGGTGACGTACGTGAACCCGGTGCAGTCGATCGAGCCGGCCTCCGTCCAGTGATCGGAATCCGAGGGCGCCACGGTCGGCACCAGCCCCTTGCGCGTCTCGAGGCGCGTCTGCGGGACCGGCTCGCTGATGGCGACGCGGCCGCTGACGGCCTGGACCTGGGGGAAATTGCTGACCACCACCTCCGAAGGCCGCTCTGCCCAACCCGGGCGGACCGGCGCCAGCACGGCCATCAGACTCAGACCAGCGGCAACGACGAGCGAGCGGCGAAGCATGGGGGAATCCTCCTTATCGTCCACTTCCTCTGTATACGGACGTGGCGGGTGTCTGTGCTCAGTGTAATCTTGAGGGCCCTATTCTTGAGGGGACTATTCTTGAGGACACCATGGCACGAGCGAAGCGGTACTGGCTGATGAAGTGCGAGCCCGAGGCGTACACGATCGAGGACCTCGAGCGGGACGGGGTGACGACGTGGGAGGGGGTGCGCAATTTCCAGGCGCGCAACTCCATGCGGGACGACATGAAGGTGGGCGACGGCGTCCTCTTCTATGCCTCGAACGCCGAGCCTTCGGGGGTGACCGGGGTGGCCGAGATCGCCCGCGAGGGCTATCCCGATCCCTATGCCTTCGAGAAGGGGCACCATTACTACGATCCCAAGAGCGATCCGGAGAATCCCACCTGGTACATGGTGGACGTCCGCTTCGTGGAGAAGTTTCCGCGGATCATCTCGCTGGCCGAGCTCAAGGAGGCGAAGGGGCTGAAAGACATGGTGGTGGTGCAGAAGGGCTCGCGTCTCTCCGTGCAGCCGGTGACGAAGAAGGAATTCGAGATCGTCCTCAAGCTCGGGAGGGGCTGAGCATGGAGCGCGACGGCTACTGGAGCGACACGATCGAGGTGCAGTGCCCCTATTGCGGCGAGCAGGTGGAGATCACCCTGGAGCCGGACGTCTGGGGTACCCTCGTGCAGGACTGCGAGGTCTGCTGCAATCCCTGGCAGGTGACGGTGAAGCGGGACCGCTACGGCGATCCCGAGGTGCGGGTGGAGAAGGCGCAGTAGGCGCTACAATCCCCCGCCATGATCGGCTACCTCCAGGGCCAGCTCCTCCGGGCCACCCCCGAGCGTCTGCTGCTCGACGTGCAGGGGGTGGGCTACGAGGTCCACGTCCCCCTCTCGACGTGGTACGAGATCGAGAAGCGGCGCGAGGAGACCATCCGCCTGTTCATCCACACCCATATGCGGGAGGACGGCATCGCCCTCTTCGGCTTCTGGACCGAGCGCGAGAAGCTCCTCTTCGAGCGCCTGATCGCCGTCTCCGGCATCGGCCCCCGCCTGGCGCGGGTGATTCTCTCCGGCATGGCGCCCGACGACCTGCTGAGCGCCATCGCCGGCGGCGACGTCGGCCGTCTCTCCACCATCCCCGGGGTGGGGAAGAAGACCGCCGAGCGCATGGTCCTGGAGCTCAAGGACAAGATGCGCGAGCTCGCGGCCGAGCTCCCCGAGACCACCGCCCCGCCGGCCGACCAGGACGTCGTCTCCGCCCTGGTGAACCTCGGCTACAAGGCGAGCCTCGCCGAGAGGGCCGTGGCCGAGGTCCGCCGCGAGCGCCCGGACGCCGCCTTCCACGAGCTGCTGCGCTCCAGCCTCAATCGGTTGTCGCGGGCCTGAAAGGGTGTCTCAAAAGGGGGCGGCTCGCCCTTCGAAGCCCTCATCACCCCGGCCCTCTTCTCCCAGCCTCCCCCCCGTCCGCCGGGAGAAGAGGGAGAGGTTAGTCTTGAAGAAGAAAAAGCAGCTCCCGGCCTTTGTCGGACTTCCTGCTCCCCTCTCTCCCGGCGGACCGGGGGGGAGGCTGGGAGAAGAGGGGCTGGGGGAGTGAGGGCCTCGAAGCGGCAGCCCAAGGTCCGTCCACGATGTCCGTCGGCGTCACGATCCGAGCTTGGGTGGGGTTCACTTTCGAGAAACCCTCTGAGGCAATCGCGGGCCTGAGGCTGCCCTGCCTCGCCCGGGCGCGAGGTAGAGTACGCATCATGAGAGCCGCGATCCTCCTCCTCGCCCTGACCTCGGCGCTCGGCCCGATCGAGGACGGGGTGTACTTCGGGCTGGGAGTCAAGGCAAGCCTTTAGGAGATTGGAGAGATCGATGCCCTTCACTGCCGCGGACTGTGAAAGAGCTCGCCGGGACTTCCCGGCCCTGGGACGGATGGTGGACGGGCGGCCTCTCGCCTTCCTGGACGGCCCGGCCGGGACCCAGGTGCCCGAGGCGGTGATCGAGGCCATCGCCGGCTACTACCGGGCCTCGAACGCCAACACCCACGGCGAGTTCGCCACCTCGCGGGAGTCGGACCGCCTCCTCCACGAGGTCCGCGAGACCGTGGCCGCCTTCCTGGGCGCGCCGAGCGGCGGGAGGTCTCCTTCGGCCAGAACATGACGACCCTCAACTACTCCCTGAGCCACGCCCTCGTCCGCGAGATGAAAGAGGGCGACGAGATCGTCATCACCCAGCTCGAGCACGAGGCCAACCGCGGGCCCTGGCTCGCGCTGCGCGAGCGGGGGATCACCGTGCGGGAGGTCGGCGATGCGGCCGGACGGCACGCTCGATCCGAGGACTTGGCCGGCAAGGTGACGGAGCGCACCCGGCTGGTGGGCATGGTCATCGCCTCGAACGCCCTGGGCACGGTCACCGACGTGGCCCTGGCCCGGCGCCTGGCTCGCGAGGCCGGGGCCTGGCTGCTGCTCGACGCCGTTCACTACGCCGCTCATCTGCCCTTGGACGTCCAGGCGCTGGACGCCGACTTCCTCCTCTGCTCCGCCTACAAGTTCTACGGCCCCCACGTGGGCATCCTCTACGCCCGGCCCGGTCTCCTCGCGAGCCTCTCGCCGGAGCGGCTGCGCACCCAGGAGGAGGAGGCGCCGTGGCGGTTCGAGATGGGGACCCTGAATCACGCCGCCCTCGCCGGCGTCAAGGCGGCCATCGAATACATCGCCGCCTGGGGAGACGGGGCGACGCTGCGCGAGCGGATCGTCTCCGCCATGACGGCCATCGCCGCCTACGAGCACGGGCTGGGCACCTACTATCGACAACGAGGTGCGGATATCCCCGGCGTCACCGTCTGGGGTCCGGATTTCTCGGGGCCCGCGGGCGCCCACGATCTCCATCACCATCGACGGCGTCCACCCCCAGGAAGCCGCCCGCCGGCTGGGAGAGAAGGGCCTCCAGGTCTGGGACGGCCACTTCTACGCCCTGCGGCCCATCGAGGCGTTGGGCCTGGCGGAGAAGGGGGGGGTAATTCGCACGGGGATCGTCGATGTACAACACCCGGGAGGAGGTCGATCGGTTGCTGGAGGCGGTGGCGGAAATCGCGGGCTAGGGTACCCGCGCCGCCGGTACCTCCACCCCCCGCGCCGCCGGCGTGAGTCCGATCGCCTGCGGCAGGTGCCGCCCTTCCAGCCAGACGATGCGCTGCGACTCCAGCTCGGCCTTCAGGCGGGCCACGGCCTGCTTGAGATTCTCCACTGTCGACACGTCCTCGGCGCCGCCCCAGGCCTTGGCCGCCGGCGTTTGCGGGCCGTAGAGGCTCCAGACGAACAGGGGGACGTGCACCGAGTCGAGGTAGCCACGCACGGCCTCGGGGGTGTAGCGGCTGGAGTCCTTCACGTTGCTGCCCAGCACCAGCACCACGGCCCGGCGATGGTTCTCCGCCGCGGCCTGGAGCCCGGACACGGCCACGGCGTCGGAGATCTGAAGGGCCTTGGTCCGGGGCTCCGGCACCCGGCTGCCGGTCAGCAACCAGAACATCCCGCCGTCCACGGTTTTGACCTCCGGCGACATGTCGAACAGCTCGGCGGGGACCCTGGAGCCCTTGAAGACGTTGCTGGCCAGAGAGACGAAGCGGACGCCGTCGTCGTCGCCCAGCCGCATCTCCTTCTGGAAACGGGGGATCATGGGACGACGCTTGGTGGAGATCAGCTTGTCGAGGACCTCGGCGCCGCCGGGCACGCGGACGACGATCACCTTGCCCGGGCCATCCTCGACGGCGGCGACGGCGGCCGGCTGCCCCGCGACCGTGAACCAGCCTGAAAGCCCCTCGGGAGGAGGGAGGGCCGCGCCTTGGGACAACCGCACCGGCACCGCCGTCAGCTCGGTGGAGACCTCGCTGCCGTATTCGCCGCCGAAGGCCACGTCCTTGTGCGCCAGGACTCCCGGGGGGAACCACAGCTCGGCGGTGAGCACGTGCAGGACCTTGAGGTCGGTCGCCGGAAGCGGGGCCCGGCCGGCGCCGTCCACCCGCAGCGGCTGGCCGTCCAGGGTAAGGCCGAGGGAGGCCGGGTCGAGGCCGTTGACGCTCTGCCAGGTGAGCTGCGCGGCCCGCGGCGCGCCTTCCGTCCCCTTCTCCAGCACGATCTCCACCTCCGCCGTCGGCCGCGGCAGGTTGAGCCACTGGGTGACGCGGGAGAGCTCCTGGCCCTCGGCGCCGAGAGCACGGGCCGTCAGCTCTCGGGGGCGGAGCTCGGGTCCCAGATCCACTTTCGCGATCCAGGGCGGCCCCTTGATCTCCGCCACCGGCGCACCGTCGAGCACGTACTCCACGGAGACCACGGGCCCACCGACGGTGACCTCGATGGGATAGGTCCCGGAAATGAGGCCGAGCAGCAGGGTGACGAACGCGATTATAGGAGACTCCTCATCGTGGTTCCTCCTCGATCAGCTCCACGCCCTTCGCAGCCGGCCCCAGTTTGATGGACTGGGGGAGATGGCGACCATCGACCATCACGATCCGCTGCGAGCCCAGGTCGGACCGGAGCGTTCCCACGGCCTCGGCGGTGTCGACCGTGGAGACCACGTCCCTGGCCGGCCCCCAGGCTGCGGCGACCGATCCCGGCGCCGGCCGGCTCAGCGTCCAGACGTAGAGGGGAACCCGGATCGTCGCCAGGAAGCGGCGCACCGTCTCGGCGTCGTAGCTGCTGGCGTCTTGCATTTCCCTGCCGGAGAGGATGAGCAGCACGGCCCGCCGTCGGTTCTCGGTCATCGCTTCGAGACCTGCCACCGCCACGGCATCGGCGATGCGGAGGGCTTCGGGCATGGCCAGCGGTTCTTCCCCCGGCAGGCTGCGCAGCCAGCCGAAGCTCCGGAGGATGTAGGGGAGGCCGCCGTCTTTGGCGGTGTAGGCCGGCGTGATGTTGAACAGGTCCGAACGCTCCCCCGAGCCTTCGACCCGCTGCGGCGTGGCCAGGACGAAACGGACCTGGTCGTCCGGGCCGAGCGGCAGGCTGCGGCGGTCGCGCTGGATGGTGAGCCCCTTGCTCCCCAGCTTCTCGCGGATTTCGCCGGGCGGCGCCGCCCGCACCACGAAGAGCTGCGCCGGGCCTTCCTCGACCGCCGCCACGGCCAGCGGCCGGCCGTCTTTCATCAACCAGCCGGCCAGCTTCTCGGGCGGCGGCAGCCGGCCGAAGCGGGTCCGCAGGGGAACGGCCGTGAGCTCGGTGGAGACCTCGCTGCCGTACTCGCCGCCATAGGCCACGTCGCGGCGCACCATCCGCAGATCTGAGAACCGGACCTCGGCCGTGAGGACATGGAGGGTCTTGAGATCGTGAGCGGGGAGCTCCGCTCGGCCGGCCGGGTCCAGCTTCAGGGGCTGGCCGTCGAACGTCAGGGAGATGGACTCGGGAGCCTTGCCCTTGAGATCGGTCCACACCACCTTCGCGGCCCGGGGCGCACTGCCCTTGTCGCTCTCGAGGAGGATCTCGGCTTTGGTCAGGCGGTGAGGGAGGTTGGCCCACTCCTCGGTGCGGGCCAACTCCTTGCCCTCCGCATCCAGAGCCCGGGCCACGATGTGATGGGGCGCGAGCGCCCGGCCGAAATCGATCTTGGCTTTCCAGGGCGGCCCCGGCAGTCGGGTAGAAGCCTGATCGTCCACCGTCAGCTCCACGGCCGCGGCCGGACCTCCGTTGACGGCCAGCTCCACGGGATAAGGCCCCGTGATCAGCCCGAAGAAGAGCGTGAGAAACGAGATCGTCATTTTCGTTCCCATCCTAAACCAAAGCTCAGCATCCGCCCGGGCATAAATGCCAGGGCTAAGAACGACGCCGGATGAATCCGGCTTAAAGCCCCCTTCAGGGGGCGCTGTTCATAGCCCTGGCATTTATGCCCGGGCGGGGGAGTTGCCGGGACACTTCCGAGACAACCTCTCAATGCACGGGGGCTACCGCTCTCCCCGCCAACTCGACCCCCTTCGCCGCCGGTCCCAGGGCGATCGACTGGGGAAGGTGGTGACCCTCCACCAGGACGACCCGCTGGGCGCGCAACTCGTCTCGCAGGGAACCCGAGGCGCGGTAGAGGTTCTTCACGATATCGACCTGCTCGCTGGGTCCCCAGGCCGTCGCCAGGCTGAGGGGCGCCGGCTTGCCCAGGGTCCAGACGAAGAGGGGGACGTGGATCGCGGCCAGGAAACGCCGCACCGTGCCAGGGGCGTAGAGGCTGTGGTCCTCGCTCTCATCGCCCTTGAGCACGAGGAGGACGGCGCGCCGGCGGTTCTCCGCCATGGCCTGGAGGCCGGCCACGGCCACGGCGTCCGCGATCCGCAGCTCGCGCTTCACGGGCTTGTCCGTCGGGTGATCCGAGAAGCCGGCCAGGTATCTCTGCCGGCGTCTCGGGTCTTTGTCGGTCCTTCCCTCGACCAGAGCTCCCCGGACCAGGAAGGGGAGGCCGCCGTGCGCGTAGGTGGCCTCGCCGGAGATGTTGAACAGGTCGGCCTCCTGATCCTGGCCCTCCACCCTCTCCGTGTAAGGCGGGACGAAACGGATCCGGGCCTCCTTGTCGAGCCGCATCTCGAGCTGGATGTCCGCCGACATCAACCCGATGCTGCCGATCTTGCTCGTGTCCTCATAGTCGTTCGGCACGCGGACGATGAAGAGCTGGGCCTGGCCGTCTTCCAGGGCCGCTACGTTGAGCTCCTTGCCGCCGGCGGTGAGCCAGCCGTGGAGGTTCTTGAGTGGCGGCAGGGTACCCGCAGGCACGCGGAGCGGCACCGCCGTGAGCTCGGTGGAGATCTCGCTGCCATACTCGCCGCCGTAGGCCACGTCCTTGCGCACCGTTTCGTTGGACTGGAGTTGGATCTCGGCGGCGAGGATGTGGATCGTCTTCAAATCATGGGGAGGCAGCGCCGCCCGGCCAGCCTCGTCCAGCTTCAAAGGCCGGCCGTCGAAGGTCAGGGAGGTGGACTTCGGTTTCCCGGCCAGGACGCTCGTCCACACCACCCGCGCGGCGCGGGGCGCGCCGCCCTTCTCCGCTTCGAGGACGATCTCGGCCTTGGCCGGAGGGTGGGGGGAGTTCGCCCACTCCTCGGTCCGTGCCAGCTCATGCCCCTCCTCGTCGAGAGCCCGGGCCACGATCCGGTGAGGGAGGAGCGCGAGGCCGAAGTCGAGCGTCGTCTTCCAGGGCGGCTTCGCGAGCCGGACCGGGGCTCCGTCGTCCATCGTCAGCTCGACGGCGGCCACGGGTCCGCTGACCGTCACCTCGACGGGGACCAAGCCCGAAATGAGTCCGAAGAACAGCGTCAGGAACGAGATCGTCATGGATCGCCCTCCCGAAAGTCTGTGTTGCTCATCCTAAGCTCAAAGTATCAACGCTCAGGGGCTCCCGCTCCCCTCACCAGCTCGACCCCCTTCGCCGCCGGCCCCAGGGCGAGCGACTGCGGCAGGTAACGGCCCTCCACCAGGTCCGCCTCCTGGTCCGAGCCCTCCACCCGGTCGGCATACGGTTTGATGAAGCGGATCAGGGCCTCCTTGTCGAGCCGCATGTCGTACTGGATGTCGGGCGGTAGCTGCCCTTTGCTGCCGAGCTTGCGCGTGTCCTTGTATTCGCTCGGCACGCGGACTACCAGGAGCTCGGCCGGCCCGTCCTCCAGCGCGGCTACATTGAGCTCCCGGCCGCCGGCGGTGAACCAGCCGCGAAGGTCCTCGATGGGCGGCAGGGTGCCGGAGAGGACTCGCACCGGCACTCCCGTCAGCTCGGTCGAGACCTCGCTGCCATACTCGCCACCGTAGGACAAGTCCTTGCGCACCGTATGGTCGGTCCGGAACCGGACCTCGGCGGTGAGGACGTGGACCCTCTTCAGGTCGTGAGCGGGGAGCTCGGCGCGGCCGGCCCTGTCCAGCCTCACGGTCCGGCCGTCGAAGGTCAGGGAGATGGATTCCGGCTTCTCCCCCAGGACGTTCGTCCACACCACCCGCGCGGTGCGGGGCGCGCCAGTCTTCTCCCCTTCGAGGACGATCTCGACCTTGGCGTGAGGATGGGGGAGGTTCGCCCACTCCTCGGTCTGCGACAGCTCATGCCCCTCCCCGTCGAGAGCCCGGGCCACGATCCGGTGGGGGAGGAGCGCGGGGCCGAAATCGAGAGTCGTCCTCCAGGGAGGCGCCGCGAGCCGGATCGGGGCACCGTCATCGATCGTCATCTCGACGGCGGCCACGGGTCCGCTGACCGTCACCTCGACGGGGAAGGGACCAGAGATGAGCCCGAAGAACAGCGTCAGGAACGAGATCGTCATGGATCGTCCTCCGGAAGCCGTGCACCCCTGGATGCAGGGAACGTTCCCGCAGGTTCTCCCAGAGGAGGATACGCGCCGCCGGCCCTCCCAGGCGACGGCGCGATCCTCTGCAGAGGACAGATCCTTCAGAGGATCCGCGAGACGATCAGATAGGTGACGGCCGAGATGGCCGCGGCGATGGGGATGGTCAGGACCCAGGCCCAGACGATGCGGCCGGCCACGCCCCACTTCACGGCGGAGAGCCGCCGGGTGGCGCCGACGCCGATGATGGCGCCGGTGATGGTGTGCGTCGTGGAGACCGGGATGCCGGCGAGGGTGGCGCCGACCAGGGTGATGGCGCCGCGCGGTCTCGGCGCAGAAGCCGCCGAAGGGCTGCAGCTTGGTGATCTTGCGTGCCCATGGTCTTCACGATGCGCCAGCCGCCGAACATGGTGCCGAGCGCGATCGCCGCGTGGCTGATGAGGATCACCCAGAGCGGGACGTCGAACGTCTTGCAGGTAGCCGGAGGCGACCAGCAGGCCGGTGATGATGCCCATGGTCTTCTGCGCGTCGTTGCCGCCGTGGCCCAGGCTGTAGAGGCCGGCCGAGACGAGCTGCAGGCGGCGGAAGAGCTGGTCCAGCCGGAACGGGTGCCAGCGCCGGAAGATCCAGCGTCACCGCGACCATCAGCAGGAACCCGAGGAGCGCGCCCATGAGCGGGAGCGAGCACGATGAAGACGAGCGTCTTCGTCCAGCCGCGCGATCAGGATCGCGCCGCAGCCCGGCCTTGGCCACGGCCGCGCCCGCGTAGCCGCCGATGAGCGCGTGCGACGAGGAGACGGGCAGGCCGTAGTACCAGGTGATGAGGTTCCAGGCGATGGCGCCGAGCAGCCCGGCGAGGACCACCTCGTGGGTGACCACGGCGAGGTCGATCATGCCCCTTGCCGATGGTCTTGGCCACGTGCGTGCCGAGCACGAAGGCGGCCACGAAGTTGAAGAAGGCCGCCCAGAGCACCGCCTTCTGGGGCGACAGCACGCGCGTCGAGACGACGGTGGCGATGGAGTTGGCGGCGTCGTGGAAGCCGTTGAGGAAGTCGAAGGCGAGGGCGACCAGGATGATGAGGACGATGACGGGCGCTGGGCGTGGACACGGCGCGGCCTCAGGCGTTCTTGACGACGACGTTGCCGAGGACGTGGGTGAAGTCCTTGCACTCGTCGCAGGCGTCCTCCAGGCCCTGGTAGATCTCCTTCCACTTCAGGATCTCGATGGGGTCGCGGCGCCTTGGCCTTGAAGAGGTCGGCGATCACCGTGTTGTAGAGGGCGTCGGCCTGGTTCTCGAGCTCGGAGATGCGCACGATCGCCTCGTGGATCTTGCTTCTCGTTGGCCAGGTCCCAGATCAGGCTCCGTGACGCGTGTCGATCTCGCTCGACCATGGCCACCAGGATCTCCGCGAACTGCCGCAGCGCCTCGGGGGACTCCGCGAGCTCGAAGAGGACCAGGTACTGGGCCACGCCCTCCAGGTAGTCGAGGATGTCGTCGAGGTCGGTGGCGAGGGAGCGGATGTCCTCGCGGTCGAGGGGCGTGATGAAGGTGGAGTTCAGGGCGTCGAAGATCTGGCGGGTGATGTGGTCGCCCTCGTGCTCGAGGGCCTTGAGCTGCGCCACCTTGACCCGGCCGGTCCTCGAGGCTCGGTCGCTGCGGGCGATCTCCGCGAACAGGCGGGCCGCCCGCAGCAGGTTGCCGGTGTCCCTGGCGAAGCAGCTCGTGGAACCGCTCCTCCTTGGGCATGAACCAGCGGATGACGGCGTCGACCTTCCCCATCGGCCCTCCCTCGGACTGTTACATGCATGTGGCGTTCCTGTGACAACCCGGAGCGGGGCGGATCGTAGCACAGCGGGGGAGGATGGCCAGAGGGCATAGGCGCCAACTTCGCTGCCTCAGATTTCCCCCGCCCGAAGACCCTCACCCCTGCCCCTCTCCCGACCCCTCCCATCCCCCTCCCCGGGAGAGGGGTCCCGGCTGGGGCGGTCTTGCTGTTCGTCCCTGCTGTCCTTGTTGTCCTTTATGTCCCTTCTTGCCTTTCTCCCTCTTCTCCCGGTGAGGGGGGCTGGGAGGGGTCGGGAGAAGAGGGCCGGGGTGATGAGGGTCTTGGGTGGGGGCGCTCTGATGCGCCAGAGGAGGGACGGTCAGGTAGGCGGCTCGTGAAGCTCCAGGACCGCGACGGCGTGCTCACGCGTCACCGAAGGGAAGTCGGCGAGGAAGGAGTCGAGAGGATCACCCGCTTCGAGGTAGTCGATCAGGGTCTGGATTGGAACCCGCGTTCCGGCAAATACCGGAGTCCCGCTGAGCCGCTCTGGAGAGGACGTGATGGGAGGATTCGGCACGGGCATACTCAAAACCTACTACACCGGCCATCTCACTCCACCCCCGCCCGCAGTTCCAATCCCGTGGCCAGCACGGTCGGCGACCCGATCATCCCGTCCAAAGGATGGAAGGTGAGGTCCCTTCCCACGCCGGCCACTCCGCGCAGGAAGGTGCCGATGCCGCCGCAGAGCCAGGCTCCGGCCACGGGGGCGCTGGCACGGCCGGCGGTGACGGCGAAGCCGCAGACGGGGAGGGCGAACCGGTCTGCTGCCAGGTCGAAACGGCCGGGGCCGGTGATGTCGATCAGGTAGTAGCCCTGCTCGACCGAGCCGAGGAGGGAGGCCACCGGAGTGCGGGGCTCGGGCTTGAGGTAGAGATGGGTAGGGCCCGGCGTGGGCAGGTCGCGCCAGCCTGGACGGCGGGTGCAGCCCGAGGGCTCACCGTGTGCCGCCACTTCCTGCCACCAGGCGAGGAGGGGCTGGCGGAAGATCCCCTCCTCCACTAGCACCACCTCGCGGGTGGGCACTCCTTCACCGTCCACCGGCGCCTCGAAGGCGCCCCCGGGGAGGCGGCCGTTGTCGATGAGCGTCACCCGCTCGCTGCCGAAGCGGCCGCGGGCACCGGTCAAGCGGCTCCCCGGTCCCGGCCCTACCAGCAGGGGGAGCACGCCAGCCAGGAGCCGGACGGCCACGGCCGGAGCGAGGAGGAACTCCCCCGTATCCCGCTCCGGGGGCGCGCCGGCCGCGGCCACGGCCAGACGGTCCGCCAGGCGACGGGCCAGGGCCGTGGGGTGGAAGCGCCGGGGCTCCCGCGCGGCCGTGTAGAGGCTGGCCTGGACCGCCGGTTTTCCGGGACCTGCAGCCTCTATATATAAGGTTGAGATCCGTTGCCGCGTGCGCGCCCTCAAGCCCCGGCTGTTGGCCAGCTCGGCTTCGCTCGATCCATCCTCCAGCACGGCTTTGAGCAGACGGGCCCCGGGCAGCTCCCCTGCCAGCTCCCGGCCCAGGCTCTCCAGCAGCTTGAGACCCTCCCGCTCGCCGATCAGCGGCGTGTCGAAGTCCGATGGTTCGTTCCACGGGGGGACGGCCTGAGGCTCCGGGAGCTCCGGAGCGTGGCCGGGCACAGGCTCGGGCCAGGGACCGGCAGGAGTGGGATCGCCCGTGGCCGCGGCAAAGAAGGAGCCTCGCCGGTTCCCGGCCCGCACGGCCCAGGCCCGCTCCTGGCTGGTGGAGGAGGTCTCGGTGACGAGCGTCCGCTCCAGACGCCGGGAGCGTCCGCGCTTGACGTAGACCTCGGCGTCCGTGAGGTGGCGCTTCAGGAGGGCGCGGAGGATCTCGTCGAGGGGCCCTGAGCTCACGGCGCCACCTCCACTCCCTCCAGGCGGAGGGCCGGAGCCGTGGCCCACACCGGCAGCTTCTGCCCCCCCTTGGCACACCAGCCCGCGCCCGCCAGCCGCGACGCGTTCCCCACGGCCGTGACCCGCGTCAGCAGGTCCGACACCCGGCCGCGGAGGGCGCAGGGACCCACGGCTTCATGCAGACCGCCCCGCCGGAAGCGCTGGCCGTAGGGGAGCTGGAGGACGAACTCCCCCGAGAGGGGATCGAGACTGCCGCGGCTGGCTTCGGCAAAGTAGAGCCCCTCCTCGGAGCCGGCGAGCAGGTCGTCGGGCGCGGTCTCCCCGACGAGGACCTCCAGATGGCTGGAACGGGGGCCGGGAGGCAAGTGGCGCGTCCCCCGCCGGCCCGCGCCCGGCAGCAGCACGGGCGAGGTCCGGGCCCACAGGGAATCGGCCAACGGCTGCTCCACGACTCCCCCTCGCAGGAGCCAGCGGCGGACGACCGGGGAACCCTCGTCGTCCGTGCTCCGCCTCACCCCCTCGGGGGCCGCCGCCGGATCGTCGAGCACGTCCAGGCACGAGGCTGCCATGGGGACTCCCACGGCCGCCTCCGGGTTCCCCCCCTGGGCCAGGGTGTCGGCTTCCAGGGCATGGGCCACGGCCTCGTGGAGGAGCACCGCCACCGCCGCCGGTCCGAGCACGGCTGCACCCCGCATGGGAGCCGGAGGGTGAGCCTGCCGGGTGCGGAACAGGGCCACGACCGCGGCGGCGATCTCCTCGGCCGCGGCAGCGTCGAGCTTCAGCAGGAGCGCGCCATAGCGTCCCCAGGACGACTCGGCGGTGAGACTGTAGAAGCTCTCCTTCTCGGCATCGGCCACCAACCGCGGTCCCACCACCTGCACCCAGCGGCGATGCCGGCGCACGGAAACCCGTAGGGGGAATCCCACGTGGTGAGCCCGCACCGCCCGCGACAAGGCGCCCGGGAAGTCCAGCAGCTCCTGGGCTTTCACCGCCTCCGGGAGAGGAACCTCCAGGGACGGCTCGGGATAGGTGGCCGCGGAGAAGGCACGGGCCACCTGGCGCAGCGCCTCGGCGAAAGACCGCGGCTCGATCCCATCCCGTGAGGCGAGCCAGGTGTGGCCCTCCCTCACCAGCCGCACTGCGAATCCCTCCTCCCTCCAGATCCGCAGGCTCCCCGGATCGCCCTCCGGCGCCACCTCCACCTCCTCGCGCCGCTCGAAGAAGGCATCCACCACGTCGTCGGGCTGCTCGGCGAGCTGCGAGAGGGTGCGGGCAACGGCGGCGGAGTCGAGACGGGAGAACGGCATGGGAAGCGGATTCTAGCTCTATACTCTGCTGGCCCTGTTTCCCAGAGAAGGAGGAAGAGCATGGCGGCACCGTTTCAGGACGCCGTGGCCGTGGTCACGGGCGGAGCCTCGGGCATCGGCAAGGCGCTCTGCGAGGAGCTGGGCCGGCGCGGTGCCCGGGTGGTGGTGACGGACCTCCAGGAGGAAGGGGCTCGTGCCGTGGCCGAAGGGATCGTGAAAGCCGGCGGGCGCGCCTCTGCGTCGGCCCTCGACGTGCGGGACGCGGCGGCCTTCGAGCGTCTCCTGGACGATACGATCGCCACCCAGGGCCGCCTCGACTACCTCTTCAACAACGCCGGCCTCGCCGCTATGGGCGAGGCCCAAAGCCTCCCCCTCGAGCACTGGCACCGGGTCATCGACGTCAACCTCTGGGGGGTGATCCACGGCGCCACGGCGGCCTACGCCCGCATGGTCCGTCAGGGCTCGGGGCACATCGTCAACGTCGCCTCCCTCGCCGGCATCGGCGGCATGGCCCTGGGCTCCCCCTATGCCGCCAGCAAGTTCGGCGTCGTGGGTCTCTCCCTCACCCTGCGGGCGGAAGGGGCGGACCTCGGCGTCAAGGTGAGCGCCGTCTGCCCGGCCTACATCAAGACCGCCATCTTCGACAACAGCACCTACGTCGACGCCACCCAGGAGGGCATGCTCGCCCTCATCCCCTTCAAGCTCGTGGAGGTCGACGTCGCAGTGCGGAAGATTCTGCGCGGCGTGGAGCGCAACCAGCCCATGATCGTCTTCCCCTTCTACGCCCGCCTCCTCTGGTGGCTCACCCGCCTGCGCCCCCAGATCGCCGTGAACGTGAACCGCAAGACGGCCCAGGCGTTCCGGCGGCGGAAGGCCCGGCAGGGATCGCGAACGTCATGACGAGGCGTCGGCGCGCCGGACGCGAGGTTTTGGGGACCGGGGCGCTTCCATTTCGTCCCGGTACGACGAGGCGATGTACCGATACAACGCCTCGTTGCGCCGGTGCATCGCTCCTGCGGACCGATACATCGCGAGATGGCCCCGGGTCATCGCCTCGTTGCACCCGTACAACGCTCCGTTGTACCGGGACATCGGCACCTCGTACGCGTCCGATGTCTCGTCGTACGGGGTCATCGCCTCGTTGCTCCGGGACATCGCCTTGCGGCCCCGGTAAACTGCTCCATTGCCCCGGGACATCGGCATGTCGTACGCGTCCGACGTCTCGTCGTACGGGGTCATCGCCTCGTTGTCCCGGGACATCGTCTCGTGGCTCTGGGGCAACGCTCCGTCGTACCCGTACACTGCTCCGTTGCACCGGTACATCGTCCCGTCGTACCGGTACATCGCGCCGTTGCCCCGTGACATTGCTAAATTGCCCCGGTACATCGGCACGTCGTACGCGTCCAACGTCTCGTTGTACGCGTCCGCTGGCGCGTCGTACACGACGCATTTCCGTCGTCCCGGGGAAGACACCGGAACTCCTGGGGATCTCGCGCGTTGCAGGCGTGTAGGAGGAGATCCTCATGATCCGACAGCGCTTCACCCTCGTCCTCGCCTGCTTCCTGCTGGGTACCGGAGCCGTCGCCCAGATCCAGATCCGTCGCGAAGGGCCGCCGCCCAAGCCCTATTCCGCGTTCGAGCTGTCGTCACCCGTCGTCGAAGTGTCCATGCTGGAAGGGGACGAGGTCCTCCTGGAGGTGCGCGTCGACGGCAAGGGACCTTACCGCTTCGCCCTCGACACCGGAGCCGCCCGCGGCGGCCGCATCGACGGAAAGCTGGCCAAGACCCTGGGCCTCTCCGTGGTGGGACGCGCCGTGACGGGAGATCCCAGTGGCAAGAACCGGCAGGATGCGGAGATCGTCCGCGCCCACACCTTGACCCTAGGGGGCGCGAGCTTCCAAGACGTCGATCTCCTCGCGCGCGACTTCCAGTCCGGCCCCGGGGCGAACCTCGACGGCGTCCTCGGCATCGGCCTCTTCCAGGACCTCCTTCTCACCCTGGACTACCCCGCCCGCCGCGTGCGGCTCGAAACCGGCGAGCTGCCCACCGCCGAAGGCCACCCCGAGATCCTGGACTTCACCAATCCCCGCGGCATCCCCGAGATCGCCCTGAAGATCGGCGACGTCGAGCTACGCGCCGACGTCGACTCCGGCAACATGAAGGGTGAAGTGGTCCTCCCCGCCACCTACATCGGCAAGGTCCCCCTGGAGAAGGACCCCGTAGTGGTCGGCCACGGCCGCACCAGCTTCAACGAGTTCGAGATCAAACAGGCCCCCCTCAAAGGAGCCCTGCACATCGCTGGTCAGAGCGTGGAGAACGTCCGCGTCGATTTCATCGAAATCTTCCCCCAAGCCAACCTCGGAGCCGCCTTCCTGCGGCGCTTCGTGGTGACGGTGGATGGGAAGAATCACCGGTTGCGGCTCCTGCCTGCTCCGGACAAGTCGAAGGTTGCTCAGTACGACCACTGGTGATACCGTAGCTCTATGAGCAGCGCCAAGATCGCCATTTCCCTGGACCCCGAGTCCCTCAAGCAGGTGGATCAACTCGTCCAGACGGGTCTCTTTCCCAGCCGCAGCAGGCTCATCCAGGATGCCGTTGCAGAGAAACTGATGCGGCTCCGAAGAATCCGCCTTGCCCGAGAATGCAGCAAGCTCAAGCCGGAAGAAGAGCAAACCGCGGCGGAAGAGCTCTTTGTCGGTGAGGCGGAATGGCCCGCCTACTGAGAGGGGACATCCTGTGGGCTGACCTCGACCCCGTCCGAGGTCGAGAGCAAGCCGGCCGTCGCCCCATCCTCGTCTTGAGCCAGGACGTTTTCAATGAGCGTTCTGGCACCGTGGTTGCTGTAGCGATCACGAGCCAGGAGCCCTCAGCCGGTTTTCCTCTGACTCTCGAGATCCACTCCGTCCGCCTGCCGAAGCGGTCCTGGGTCAAGATCAGCCAAATCCGCACGCTTTCCACCGAGCGCCTCGGAGACCGCGTCGGGCGGCTTTCTCCCGAGGAGCTCGAGCTGGTCGTTGAGGGCCTGAACGAGATTGTTGGTGGAACGGTGTAAGAGCGGCTTCTTGAAAGTCATTCGCCGAATGGTCTAGCATTCAGTCTGTTACTGCCATTAATGCTAGGAAACTTAGTCAGGACAACCGATGATTCCAATAGCTTTTAGAATCGTAGACTTTAAATCTATCCGAGATTCTCACGTTTGTTCACTTTCTGCCGATCGCATCACAGTGCTGGCTGGTCAGAATGAGTCGGGTAAAACCTCTGTTCTCTCAGCGCTTCGGGATTTCGACCTGATACAAGGGGAGTCTCCCCAGACGCAAGAATATCAGCCAGAAGGTCGTTGGGAGGTCAGTCCACGGGTAAGTGTCAAATTTTCTGTTGACATCACGGAGCTTCGGTCGTGGTTGAACAAAGATAAACAGAAGATTCCAGAGGAAGCACTAAGCATGATTGCGCGTGATGGCTACATCTGGATTACCAGAGACCTTACCAGTGGGCACTTCAATCTGGAGCCAGATCTCGCCTTATTCTGGCCTGTTCCCGAAATACAGACAGACACTGAATATAATAGCACAGAGGAACAAGCAACACCTCACGAAAATACATTTCTGAACTCGACAGAATTCCCCGACTATCTTCAAGTCTATTGGCCAAGCTTTGTCTATTTTGATTCTTTCGAGGATCGTCTCCCGCGACAGGTTTCGCTATCTGACCTTGTTAATTCGGACAAGAATCGGTCGCCTCTTCAACCTGTTCATGATTTTGTTGCTTTATCAGGTCTAGACTTGGCGAAGCTTCAGGCAATTTCTTCACAAGATAAGACGCTTGGCAACTATCTGGACCACTGCAGCGCGAACATTACCGGAGATTTTCTTTCTTATTGGAAGACAAAGGCAGGTCAATCAACCGAGATTGATCTCCGGGTAAAGCATCATCGCGACGCAAGCGGTGAGCTTAACTTGGCATTTTATGTTCGCGATCAAGTAGATCAATACCCGGAACAGCGCAGCAAGGGTTTCCTCTGGTTTCTCTCTTTCTATCTTCGTTTGGCGGCGGCCCATAAACGTACTTCCACTAATGAACGTCTGCTTCTGATCGATGAACCGGGCAGCTACCTACACGCACGAGCACAGCAAGATGTTCTCAAGTTGCTACAGGAACGGCTGATCAAGCGAGATCGCATTATATATTCAACCCATAGTCAGTATCACTAGTGTCCGGTTAGAAGTCGAATAGAATCAATTGGTTAGCGAGGGTGGCTATTTCTCGTTGGGACCGATCGGGCTGCAAGGCGCATGAAATCTCGGTTTTCTCGAAGATCGAGACCGACAAGATCTGTAGACATGTGTACAGCGAGGCCTCGAGTTGAAGCTCTTTCTTTACAATGGCGATCAACACGTAAGTGGCCACGGCGCACCAGATTTGCGTCTTCACCGCGTTCTCGCTGGTGCCAATAAATCGCTTAATGCGCAGGTGCTGTTTGATCCACTTGAAGAACAGCTCGACCTGCCAGCGGCCTTTGTACAGAGCGGCGATCGTCAAGGCGGGCAAGACCGTGTTGTTGGTCAGGAAGACGAGCGTCTTGCCCGACTCGGGGTCCTTGAAACGGACGCGCCGCAGATGCTCCGGGTAGGCCTTGGCCGAGTAGAAGCCGTTGAGCATCACGCGCTGATCGCAGATCACGCCGGTAGAGCGCTGCGTCGGCGACGAATACACGCGCCGGGCATCCATCCCGTGCTTGGCACGAGTGACGAAGAAAGCACCGGCCTGATGCATCGCGTACAGCCGCGTAAAGTCCACGTAGCCACGATCCATCACGTAGAAGGCACCGGCCTCAATCGGCAGGATGTCGAGCACGTTGACATCGTGCAGCTTGCCATCGCTGATGTGGAGAAACGTCGGGATCGAGCCCCGGAGGTCCAGAAGCGTGTGCAGTTTGACGGCCGCCTTGGTCGATCGAAATGGCGCCCAGTCGAACAGGCTCAGGCACAGATCGATAGTGGTGGAATCCAGCGCATAGACGCTGGCATCGAGCTCGAGCACCGAAGGATCTTGCGCGTAGAGCGCTTTGGCGCGCGCGATAAGTCGCTGAGCCAGCGCATGATAGATGCGCCAGTCGCGACGCTCGAGTGCGTCGGCCAACGTCGAGCGCGCAGGCGACGCCTTCATCCCCATGTGGAACAGCTTGGTTTGGTTGGCGGCCAGACAAGCCTCGATGTCGCGCAGCGATTCGCGCCAGGTGAGTTGCGCGAAGGCCATGACGCGGAACAGGTCGGCACAGCTCAGAGTGCGCACGCCCGCATCACCCTTGTGCCGTTCGACGATGCGTCCGAAGGTCTTCCAGGGGACGAACTCCATCACCTGTGCGAAGAGCGTCTTGCCCACGTTCATGCTTCACCTCGGGGTCGGTCAAGCCCGAGAGCATGGCATGGACGAGTAGCAAAGCCTCGCCCTCAGCTACCGGGAGCCCGGCCAACCCCCTGGCTCAGTTCTGGACCGGAGCCGAAGCCCCATCCCCAAGAGATTGCTCAAGCTCTCCGGGCCGCCTCCTCCCCCGAAATTCAAATCGTGGACACCCCTGAGTCAACCCGAAACTACAGTCAATGCTGGCCTTACGGTCGGTAGACAGCAAATAGACCGGACACTAGTGAGTCAGTATCTGCTCCCGACAGAGAATCTACATCGCTTGAGGGTGGTGATAAAAACGGAAGCAAAGGGGACTGTGGTACTCGATAGATTGACGCATCCGCTTCTCAGGGGAAAGGCTTTTTCCGATACGTTATCCCCGATAATCTCTGCGATCGGCATCGACATACGGCAAGGTCTGGCGTTTGCTCGGGAAAGAAATCTGTTGGTCGAAGGCATATCAGATCTCTTCTATCTGAAGTCTTGGGTGAAAGTTTTCCCACATGAATTGCTGCAGGATATAAACATATTTCCAGGTCACGGCGCAAACAGCTTGCCCTTGCTTGCCTCTCTATTCATTGGCTGGGGCCTAGGTTTCTCGGTTCTTCTCGACCGCGATAAAAAGGGCGAAGAAGTAGAGCGGTGTTTACGTCAAGACTTGTCTGTTTCTAAGTCTCTCATACTATTCCCGAGAGATGCTGTCGCTATCGAAGACCTATTTGCAGCCGATGATTTTCGGAATCTTCTAGCTTCCGTAGATTCGGAATTGTCGCTCGCGTCTAACGAGAAGCCATCGGAAGCAATAAAGCGTCAAAATATTGATAAGGTACTACTTGCTCGAAAATTCGCTGAGAGCGTTACGAATGGAGAAAGGGCGTTTGCGTCAAAGACAGAGAAGAGTGTAAAACGTCTCCTTTCAGACATAGCAGAGGCGTTTAGTTTTCAGAATAATAATACGTGAGAGAAAGTAAGAAGCACGCTGTCTAAAAACGGATTGAACGCACCAGAGTACGCGCGGCATCTTTTCTCCTCATTTTGTCAGTGCAGCATGTACATGCTGATCACGCAGCGCGTCGGAGGCTGACGACATTTTGCTTGAGCTGCTTTTCGAGATCGATGCTGTCCCGCAGCGATTCCTTGCCCACAAAGGGGTAGATCGCGGCGAGTTGATCGACGGTGAATCCTCTGTCGGCCAGCGCAGAGATGGATTCGGTCGGCAAACGGGTGCCAGCGTGTGCGGCGCGCCCGAGATCTTTCTGGGAAGGATCTGCACCGTCCGTCGGCCGAGGCCAGGCCAGATCAGGTCCCTTGGTTCCCTCGAGTCCCTCGAAGGGGCCGATCAGGTTCACCAGGCCTCTCTCCAGATACTGACCTTCCACAACCTGAAGCGGCGCCGCATCGGCGTCGATCGTAATCTCTCCCTTGAGAGTCACCGCCACAACGGGCCGGTCTCCCTCGAAGAGATCGAGGCTCAGCTTCTTGAGCTGTTCCAGAGCCCGCCGAACCTTCCCCATCGAAGTCGGCGGCACTTCACGATCAAAGGCTCTCTTGGGCTGGCGCAACCAGTAGATCGTCCGTAGAGCCAGCAGATCGGTATAAGACCAGAGCAAAGGACTCTGCGAAACCGACGGAATCAGATGACCCTTCCGCGCCCAATGGTAGATCGTGCTCCTGGATACCCCGGAGAGGGCCGCTATCCGATCTGCACTGTACACTCCGCCGATTTCCAAGACCTTTCCCTCGCTCTGCTAGTTGACGAGCATTTTACACTCGCAAGGTCCACTCCGCCTCGTTCTCCCGTATCTGATCGATGTGGCGCGTCGCGTGCTGGGCAAGGAAGTAGAGCCACTGATAGACGTCGAGCTTACCGCTCCCATTCACCGACATGCGTACCTTGTGGAGCGCGCCTTCGCCGCCGCGAAGGCGGTCCAGGATGCTGACGCACTCCCGGTACTGGGCGTCCATCCGCTCGCGGACCTCCTGGCTCGGCACCGTCCCCGTAGGAATCATGTGCTCGGGCCGTGACCAGGAGAACGAGCCGCGGCGCCCGATGGGCTCCAGCAGATCGAGATCGCTCTCCCCGTCTGGAATCGGAGTGCCCCTACCGGCCCGCTTCAACCCCTTCTCCGCGCTCTGGCGGATCACCATCAGTAGGAAATGGCTGGTCAGGGTAACGTGCTCCAGAACCTCGTCGATCGACCAGCCCCCGCTGGCGGGTTTATAAGACCGCAAGGCTTCCGGACGATTGAACCAGCGGTCGATTTCGCCGAAGGTCTGATCCAGGGCCGTGCGGACTCGCTCGATCGTCGAAGTGTAGGGCATAGACATCTCCAACTCCTGCCGCATAGAGCAGGGACGAAGCAAGCAGCGACTCTTTTTGACACCTCAGGGTAGCAAGTCTGAAACCGCGATGACCATCTCCGGGCGACGGAGAGGCGAGACGCTGTCCCCGGCGCGGAGAACGATCCGGGTCTGGTAGATCCCATCGACGGGATCGCGAAAAACCTCGAGCGCCCTGCGGACGAGGTTGAGTAGCCAGGCTTCTGGAATCCCGGAGCGAGCGTAGAGCGGAATTTTCTGCTTCCGGTCATGGAGTAGCGAGCTGTCTGCGACCTCCACCACGAGTAGAGCGGTCGTGGGGTGCCCATCAGGGAAGTCACGGACGCTGCCCTGGATGACGGCAAGGTCGGGCTCAGGCTCGGAGTCCTCGCTCAACGCGAGGGGAAGCTGGGGGCGGACCGTGAAGCCAAGCCCGGATGGGTAGACGATCCGCAGTGCGTCGTGCGCCAACTGGTAGGCCATGGCGTGGAGGCTGTTCTGCGGTGACATGTCGTAGATGACTCCCTCGATCAGCTCGACCCGTTTGCCGGGTGGCAGCAATCCCCGATCGACCAAGCGCTCATACTCCTGCCGGGTCCAGCGATGAGCTTCTATGTTCGCCAGTGCCATTGCTTTATGCCTCCGAGAGGTTACCACGACACCGGAGCCCGCCACCAACTCCCAGTCGTGTCTTCTTGATGGTAACTCACCTACCCCGTCAAATGCCCCGTCCCCGAATCCCCCATCTCCACTTTCCCGGAGGGGAAGTACTCCTTCCACCGTCTCGTCACCGTAGCTGAGGTCTCCTCGTCCGCGAAGAGCTCTTGGGGGTACCAGGGCTTCATGCGGGCGTCGAGGAGGATGGGGGGATGGTAGGCGATGTGGTGGCGGAGGAGGTCGGTGCCGGCGGCGTGGAGGTCGGCGGCGGGCTCGAAGCGGGTGAAGGTGGTCCAGAGGAAGTTGATGGGGCTCGCGGCGGCACGGCGAGGCTCGTCGGTCAGGACCACCAGGGGCCAGCCGGCGAAGGCGGGGTGGGTGGCGAAGCGGGCGGCGGCACCGGGATCATCCTTATAAGTAGGGCCGCCCACGATCAGGCAGCCGGGGACGAAGACGTGGACGTCCGTGAGGCCTTGGGGGATCTCGGGTGCGGTGAAGGCGTGGGGGAGGTCCCGCACCGGGTCGCCCAGGCCGAGCCAGACCCCTTTCGAACCCTCGTTCACCTGCGGACCGGTGTAGTCGAGGGTATCCATGGAGAGGTTGGAGAAGACGTAGAGGTCGGTCTCCGGATGGGTGCGCTCCAGGATGTGGGTGAGGGTCGCCCGGAAATCCTTCAGGTCCACCCGCCGGTCGGTGACGAGGAGGAACTTGGTCAACGAGAGCTGGCCTTCGCCCAGGATGCGGAAGGCGGAAGCCATGGCTTCCCGCTTGTAGCGCTGTTTGACCACCGCCGCCGCCAGCGAGTGGTAGCCCGTCTCGCCGTAGGACCAGAGATCCTCGACCGCGGGCATGACCAGGGGGAAGAGGGGCGAGAGGAGCTCTTGGAGGAGGTCGCCGATGAAGAAGTCCTCCTGCCGGGGCTTGCCCACCACGGTGGCCGGGTAGAGGGCGTCCTTCCTCCGGGCGATCGTCTCGATCTCGAAGACGGGGTAGTCGTGCTGCAGGGAGTAGTAGCCGTAGTGATCCCCGAAGGGTCCCTCGGGACGCCGGACCCGGGGCGGCACCTTGCCGATGAGGGCGAATTCGGCCGAGGCCACCAGGGGATGCGCGCCGGGGCTCCCCTTTCCGGATCGATCCACCAGCTTCAGGCGCTCGCCGGCGATCAAGGAGGCGAGCATCAGCTCGGGGACGTTCTCGGGCAGGGGGGCGACAGCGGCCAGGATCAGAGCCGGCGGTCCCCCCAGGAAGACGGTGACCGGCAGGGCCTCTCCCCGCGCTTCGGCCACGGCGTAATGGAAGCCGCCCCCCTTGCCGATCTGCCAGTGCATGCCGGTCGAGCGGGCGTCGTGGACGTGGAGGCGGTACATCCCCAGGTTGTGCCCCTTGCCGTCCGGGTGCTCGGTGTAGACGAGAGGGAGGGTGATGAAGGGGCCGCCGTCCTCGGGCCAGGTGGTGAGGATGGGCAGGCGGTCGAGACGGATGTCTGAAGTCACGACTTCGGTCACGGGACCGGAGCGGCGGCGCGAGGAGCCGATGCGCAGGGCCTCGCGGGCAAGGTCGCGTGCGCCCCAGATCTTCGCCGGTGTGGGGGGCATCAGGGTCTCGGCCAGGTGGACGAGCCGGCGGATGAGCCGCTGGGGACGGGTGCCGAAGGCCATCTCGGCCCGGCGGGCCGTGCCGAAGAGGTTGGTGACCAGGGGGAAGTCCGCCCCCTTCACGTTCGTGAACAGGAGCGCCGGCCCTCCGGCCGCGATCACCCGCCGGTGGATCTCCGCCGCCTCCAGCCGCGCGTCCACCGGGGCCTCGACGGTGACGAGGTCGTGGTCGCGGCGGAGCTGGTCGAGGAAGGCGCGGAGGTCGGGGTACATGGCGGGGAGGAGTGTATAATCCTCCCCCCCGTACCCGAAGCTTGGAATCCTCCGGGACAGGGTTGCAGCGGCCCGTCCGTCCCTTCGTGGGAAGCTTAATCCAGATAGGGGCAGCTATCGTCCCAATCGCACGGGCCTCCGCATATATCGATACAATCACCTTTACATCCACAGGCTCCCCCGCAGCATTCGTAATAAGTGCCGGTGCCATAGCATTGATACCAATAGTCACAACTCTTGTTGTTCCCCGTCGGGGCATGGATGAGGCGCCCGCCTGTTCTGTGCGGCATTCTGTGCGACGTTCTGTGCGGCGCGGCGGACAGGGAGGCCGTTGTCAGGACGAGAAGAATGAGGAGACAAAGGCGGGCGATTCTCATACGAGAGTCCTCCTTTTCGAGGGAGGCGAGAGTGCCTCCTTCTATAGTGGTGCTTCAAAGCCCGATAGAGCGCCAATACTGGCGCTACCGCGGAAGCGGTTAGTCCAGATAGGGGCAACTATCGTCCCAGTCGCACGGGCCTCCGCAGTTGTCAATGCAAATACCCTTGCACGAACAGGCTCCCGAGCAACATGAAACTACAACGTCGCTGCCATTGCATTGATACCAATAGTCACAACTCTTGTTGTCCCCCGTCGGGGCATGGATGAGGCGCCCGCCTGTTCTGTGCGGCATTCTGTGCGACGTTCTGTGCGGCGCGGCGGACAGGGAGGCCGTTGTCAGGACGAGAAGAATGAGGAGACAAAGGCGGGCGATTCTCATACGAGAGTCCTCCTTTTCGAGAGAGGCGAGAATGCCTCCACAAATAGAGGTACACCAAAGCTCCTAAAAAGCGACACGGGCCTTGCCCGGGTTTTATGGACACCTGATTTGGGGTGAAAATACGCCCAAGGAGGTATCCATGAGCCGTGGGCCGGGGGTGAGGCTTCGAAGCGAATCCGATCCCAGTAAACTACACCGTCATGAACCCCGCCCCCCGTCCCACCCCGATCCCTGATCTCCCTCCATCCCGTTCCCGCGGACGCCGCGTCCTCCGCCTCCTCGTCCTCCTTCTCGGCGTCCTGATCCTCGCCATCCTCGCTGCCGGCCTCTGGCTCCACCATCGCCTGGAGGCGAGCCTGCCGCAGCTCGACGGCGAGCGGCGGGTGGCGGGGCTTGCGGGGCCGGTCACGATCGAACGGGATGAGCTCGGGGTGCCCACGATCCGGGCGGCGAACCGGGTGGATGCGGTGCGGGCGTTGGGGTTCCTTCATGCCCAGGAGCGGTTCTTCCAGATGGATCTTTTGCGGCGCCAGTCCGCGGGGGAGCTGGCAGAGTTGGTCGGAGGGGGTGCGCTGAAGCTGGACCGGGCGCACCGGGTCCATCGCTTCCGCGCCGCGGCCCGGCAGGTGATCGCCCGGGCCAGCGGCCAGGACCGGGCCCTGCTCGAGGCCTATGCCGCGGGGGTGAACGCCGGGCTCGCGGCCCTGGGGGACGAGCCTTTCGAGTACATCGTCCTCCAGACCGAGCCCGCGCCCTGGAGGCCGGAGGACACCATCCTCGCCGTCTACTCCATGTTCCTGGATCTCTACGGCAGGTCGTGGGACCGGGAGGCCGACCTCCAGGCGCTTCACGATCGCCTGCCTCCCGCGATGTTCGCGTTCCTGGCGCCTCAGGGCACGGAGTGGGACGCGCCGCTCGTGGGACCGGCCGTTACCACGCCGCCCATTCCGGGACCGGAGGTCCTGGACCTGCGCAAGCGGGCGGTCCAGCCGGCGTTGGGAGCCTTCCGGCCGTCGGGAGGGGAGCCGGTCTCCGACGAGGGCAGCAACAACTTCGCCGTGGCCGGCGCCCACACCGCGGACGGCCATGCCCTGTTCGCCAACGACCCGCACCTCGGCATCCGGGTGCCCAACACCTGGTACCGGGCCTCCATTATTTGGCCGGATATTCGGCCGGACGGCCAGGGCGGCACCCAGCGGGTGACGGGTGTGACCCTGCCGGGCACGCCCATCGTGGCGATCGGCAGCAACGGCCACGTGGCCTGGGGCTTCACCAACAGCTTCGGCGACTGGGCGGACGTGGTGATCCTGGACCAGGACCCCAAGGACGGATCGCTCTACGCGACCCCAGAGGGTCCGAAACGGATCGAGAAGGTCACTGAGGTCATCAAGGTCAAGGGCCTGCCGGACGCCACGGAGGAGGTGGAGGAGACGATCTGGGGGCCGGTGATCGGCCGTGACGGCTCCGGCCGGCGCCAGGTGCTGGCCTGGACGGCTCACCATCCCGAAGCCGTGAACCTCGCGAGCGCCGATCTGGATTCAGCGCGGACGATCGACGAGGCCATCGCCATCGCCAACCGTTCTGGTATCCCGCCCCAGAACTTCACGGTGGGGGACGAGACGGGGCGGATCGGCTGGACGATCATCGGCCAGATCCCCCGCCGGGTGGGTTATGACGGCCGGCTCCCCACCTCCTGGGCGGACGGCTCGCGGCGCTGGGACGGCTGGCTCTCGCCCGAGGAGCATCCGCGGATCGTCGATCCTCCCTCCGGCAAGATCTGGACGGCCAACGCCCGGGTGGTGGACGGCGACGCGCTGGCGAAGATCGGGGACGGCGGCTACATGCTGGGAGCCCGGGCGAAGCAGATCCGCGACCGGCTGCTGGGCCTGGAGAAGGCTACGCCCCGGGATCTGCTCGCCATCCAGCTCGATGACCGGGCCCTGTTCCTTACGCCCTGGCGGGACCTGCTGCTGCGGACGTTGACTCCCGAGGCGGTGAAGGGCCATCCCCAGCGGGCCGAGCTGCGGCGGCTGGTGGCGACGACCTGGACGGGGCATGCCTCCGCGGATTCCGTGGCCTACCGGTTGGTGCGGAGCTTCCACTTCGCGGCCAGGGACCGGATCTTCACCGTCCTCACCCGCCAGGAGGAGGTGCCCGAGGACGCCCGGATCGAATCCACGCCCCAGCTCGAGGGTCCCCTCTGGCGGCTCGTCACCGAGCGGCCGGCCCATCTCCTGGATCCGCGGTTCCCGAGCTGGGACGCCTGGCTGCTGGCCGCGGTGGACGACACGATCCAGAAAGAGGGTCCCGATCTCTCCGGCCGCACCTGGGGGGAGCGGAACACGACGCGCATCCAGCACCTCCTGAGCCAGGGCCTCCCCCTCCTGGGCCGCTGGCTGGACGTGCCGCCGCGCCAGCTCCCCGGGGACGAGGACATGCCCCGCGTCCAGGGCCGTGGCTACGGCGCCTCGGCGCGGCTGGTGGTCTCCCCCGGCCACGAGGAGGCGGGGATCTTCCACATGCCCGTGGGCCAGAGCGGCCATCCGCTCTCGCCGTACTACCAGAAGGGGCACCGGGCCTGGGAGGAGGGGGCGCCCACCCCGTTCCTGCCGGGGAAGGCGGTGCACCGGATGGCGCTGCGGCCCTAGCTCACGTCCGAATCGTCATCCACCGGGGGGAGGCTGAGCTTGGTGAAGCCGCGGGTGACCATCTGGTAGGTCAAGGCGGCCATGCAGCGGCGGGCCACTTTGCGGACGCTCGAAGGGTGGTAGCCCATGCGCTCGGCCACTTCGCTGGAGTCGTAGCCGAGGCCGTAGCGCAGCCGCAGGAGCTTGCGGCAGCGAGGAGGCAGCTCTTCCAAGAGGTTGTTGAGGTCCCACAGCAGCTCCGCCCGCTCCTGGGGAGCCGCGACCGGCTCGGAGAGCAGCTCGAGGATGGCCGTGTCCACCGAGTTGTAGAGGTTGTTGCGCCGCTTGCGCCAGTAGACCACGCAGCGGTTGCGCAAGGTGACCAGCAGCCAGGCCTCGGGGTCCTGGATCACCTCCCACTTCTGGATGGTGGAGATGAGGGCCTCCTGCACGAGGTCTTCAGCGTCGTGGGCCGGAATACGATACCGGCCGAGGACCTGCTTGAGCCTCGGGCGCAGCCGTCGCAGGAGCTGGTCCAGCGACTCCCTTTCTACCGGTTGATCCGACACTGCCATTTCCGTTCGTTTCCCTGCTGCGAAGCGTTCCCTTCATTCCGTGCGGGCAATGATAACCCGGAAGACTCATCTTTCCCACCCGGGACCGGGATTTCTGCCTCGAGCCCGCATTCCCTAAGTGCCGGTTGCAGGGGAGAGCGGGGCAGCAGAGGGAATGATAGACTCCACCGCCGCATGGCTACCACGATCCAGAACCGTTCCCGCGTCGCCCTGAGCGTGCGACGCTCACCCATCATAGGGGTGGTGCGCACCCCCACGCGCGAGGAGGCCGCGGCCCAGGCCCGGATGCTCGCCGCGGCCGGCGTCGAGCTGGTCGAGATCACCTTCACCGTGCCTGGGGCCTCGGGCCTGCTGCGCGAGCTGCTCGCCGGCCGGAGCACGGAGGGGCCGCCCTGGTTCGGCATGGGCACGGCCACCACCGCGGCCCGCGCCCGCGAGGCCGTCGCCGCCGGTGCCGAGTTCCTGGTCACTCCCAACGTCAACGCCGAGGTGGCGAAGGAGGCCCGGCAGGCCGGGATGTTCCTGGTCATGGGCGCTCTCACCCCCACGGAGATCGTGGCGGCGTACGAGCTGGGAGCGGACCTGGTCAAGGTCTACCCCCTGCCCCCGGTCGGCGGACCGGCCTACCTCCAGGTCATCCGCGGCCCCCTGGGCGACATCCCCATGCTGGCCGCCGGCGGCTTCGGCGTCGAGGAGATCCCCGCCTATGCCCGGGCCGGCGCTTCCGCCTTCGGCCTGGCCGCGCCGCTCCTGGGCATCGGCCCCGACGAGGAGGAGGCGCGCCGGCGCGTCGCCCGGGCCCTCGCCCTGGCCCGGGGCCAGGACCCCGCCCACCAAGAGGAGGTTAACGATCGATGAGCTCGACGACCCCGACGCCCCCCCGGCAGATCATCTTCGACCCCACGCCCGAGATCTACGCCACCGACACCGCGGGCTCCTTCACCTTCCCGCTGCTGGTCGCCGGCAAGGCGTTCCTGGGGACCGCCGCCTACGACGAGGTCCGCTTCGTCTTCTCGATCTGGCACCCGTCGGGCCAGCGCACGATCGACCTCGACCGTGCCTACGTGGAGCTGCGGTCCAACTTCGATCCGGACGAGGACCATTGGACCAAGATCGCCGAGATCGAGCCGGTGGTGCCGCCCTACGCCGGCGGCGAGAGCTTCGATGGCTGGATCGTGCTCCCCATTCTGGGCAGCTCCAGCGCCTTCGCCCTCGTGGGCAGCGGCTTCGAGTCCCGGGCCCGGCTGCAGATCCGTGCCAGCGCCTATTTTGTTGCCTAGAAACGGTCGCCTGAAAACGGTCGCCTGAGGGAAGAGGAGAGAGAGCATGAGCCCGAAGCGGTCGATGCGAGCTTACCTGGTCTTCACCGGCAGCGGTCCCATCCTAGTCCTCTCCACCTACCCCAAGCTGACCGACGAGCGCCTGGTGGACAAGCTCCGCTACAAAGGGATCGACAAGTTCATCGCCTACGAGGTGGACTTGGACGCCGTGCGGCAGCGCTACGAGCACTCCTTCGACAACGTCTCCAAGGATCTCGAAGGGGTCGAGGACCTCCGCGTCCTCGACTTCAACGGCCACCAGATCATGGCCAACTTCTCCCTCGACAGCCTGGGCGACCCCATCAAGTTCGGCGGATAGCGCCCTGCACCCGGCGGCAGATGCCGCGCAGGATGCGCACGTCCCGGCTGGCCGGCGCGGCACGGGCGGCGAGCCGGCGCAGGTCGCGCAGCACGCCGTGGAAGCTGTCGTCGCGGGCGAAGCCCACCTCGACGAGGACGTCGGCGGCGTGGCCGAGCAGGCCGTCGATCTCTCCGGCGGTGGCGGGGGGCTCCTCCCAGGCGTCGCCGGCCGGGGTCTCACCCGTGGCGAGGAACAGCTCGTAGGCGAGGATGAGCACGGCCTGGGCGAGGTTGAGGGTGGGCTGGACGGGTGAGCAGGGGATGGTAACGACCGCGCCCGCCAGGGCCAGCTCCTCGTTGGTGAGCCCCCCGACCTCGGGGCCGAAGACGAGGGCGGTGGGGGTGTCTGACGGGGTGTCTGGCGAATGACCGAGCCAGGCCGGCAGCTCGCGGGGGGTGAGGAAGGGGATGCCCAGCCGGCGGTCGCGGGTGGAGGTGGTGCCGATCACCCGGCGGAAGGGAGCGAGGGCTTCCGGGAGGTTCGCAACGCGGACGGCATTGTCGAGCACCGCCCGGGCGCCCACGGCAAAGGCGCGGGCCGTGCCGCCGAGCTCGGGGGCGGGCTCCACCAGGATCAGGCGGGAGAGGCCCATGTTGGCCATGGCCCGGGCCGCGGAGCCGACGTTGCCCTCCTCGCGGGGGCGCACGAGGACGACGGCGGGGGAGAGGGGGATCACCCTAGCGGAACCCGCGGCGCAGCTCGCGCTTGAAGACGCCGAACGCTTCGTCGCCATGCAGGGCCACCACCACCCGCTCGAGCTTGGTGCCGCCCTGGAGGAAGCGGTGGATCTCGGTGAGCATGATGCGCGCCGCGCGCTCCATGGGGAAGCCGAAGTTGCCGGTGGAGATGGCGGGCAGAGCGATGGACTTCATCCCCCGGCGGTCGGCGAGAGCCAGGGAGGCGCGGACGGCGGCGGCGAGCTTCTTGTCCTCGTCCCCTTCGCCCATCTGCGGCCCCACGGCGTGGATCACCCTGCGGGCCTTGAGATGGCCGGCGCCGGTCATCACGGCGGTTCCTACCGGGGTGCCGCCGATCCGGTTGCACTCCTCCTGGATCGAGGGGCCGCCCTTGCTGCGGATGGCGCCGGCCACTCCCGTGCCGAGCTGGAGCTGGGAATTGGCGGGATTGACGATGGCGTCCACCTCGAGGTCGGTGATGTCACCCTCCACCATCTCGAGCTGGGTGTGGTCCATCATCACGGTGACGCGGTTTTCGGCGGTGTTCTCCGTTTCTGCCATCGAGCCCCTCCCTCAAGATCATATCAAGGGGTGCCAGGCGCGGGCCACGTCCCAACCCTGCGATCCCCATAGTGTAGACTCCTCGCCGCAATGTGGACGGAGCTGAAGAACCGACTGTCGGCCGAGCTGGCCGTCACGATCCGGGAACGTTTCGGCGTCGAGCACACGCCGGTGCTGGAGGTCCCTCCCCGGCGGGAGCTGGGCGACCTCTCCTCGCCCGCGGCCATGCAACTCGCCCGGGTGCTCAAGCGCAACCCCCGGGCCCTCGCCGAGGAGCTGGCGGGGGCCCTGCGCCGGCCGGAGCTGGTGCGCGACGTCGAGGTGCACGGCGCCGGCTTCCTCAATTTCTTCCTCGACCGCCGGGCCTTCACCGCCGCCCTGCTCGACGCTCCCCTGCTGGAGGGCAGCCTGGGAGAGGGCGGGGCTCGCGGCAAGGTGGTGATCGAGCACACCAACATCAATCCCAACAAGGCGGCCCACATCGGCCACCTGAGAAACGCCGTGCTGGGCGACGTGCTTGGCCGCTCGCTCAAGAGCCTGGGCTATCCCGTCGAGATCCAGAACTACATCGACGACACGGGCGTGCAGCTCGCCGACGTGGTGGTGGGCTTCATCGACCTGCGGGGCCTCTCCGCCGCCCAAGTGGCTGCCCTCCCCGAGCCCTTCGACTACTACTGCTGGGACCTCTACAGCGAGGTCGGCCGCTGGTTCGAGGGAGACCCGACGCGCCAGCGCCTGAGCCGCGAGACCCTGCACGAGCTGGAGACGGGTAAGGGACCGCGGGCGGAGATGGGCGCGCTGGTGGCGCGGCGGATCGTCGCCCGGCACCTCGCCACCATGGGACGGATCGACGTCTCCTACGATCTGCTCACCCATGAGAAGGACATCCTGGCCCACCACTTCTTCGAGCAGGCCTTCGGGCTCCTCAAGGAGACTGGCGCCGTCCACCTGGAGAAAGAGGGGAAGAACGCCGGCTGCTGGGTGATGCCTCTGGCGCAGGCCGAGGAGTTCGCTGGTCTGTCGGACCCCGACAAGGTGATCGTCCGCTCCGACGGCACCGTGACCTACGTCGGCAAGGACATCGCCTACCAGCTCTGGAAGTTCGGCCTGCTGGGGCGCGACTTCGGCTACCGCTTCTGGGGGGAGGAGGGGGTCTGGGAGACGACCTTGGGCGGCGTCGAGGGGCATCCCGTCTTCGGCCACGCCTGGCGGGTGTTCAACGTCATCGACACCCGCCAGAGCTATCTCCAGAAGATCGTCCGCGCCGGGCTCCAGGCCCTGGGCCACGAGGCCGAGGCCGAGCGCTCCGTCCACTTCGCCTACGAGATGGTCGGCCTGTCGCCGGCCACGGCCCGGCAGCTCGGCTATCTGGGCGACGAGGCGGAGGACGAAGACAAGGTGCTGGAGATGTCCGGCCGCAAGGGGATCGGCGTCAAGGCCGACGACCTGATCGACCAGCTCATCCTCAAGGCGCGGGAGGAGATCGCCACCCGCAACCGCGACTTGGCGGACGCGGAGCTCGACGGTCTCGCCCGCCAGATCGCCACCGCCGCCCTGCGCTTCTTCATGGTCAAGGCCACCAACAACCGGGTGATCGCCTTCGACTTCGACGAGGCCCTGAGCTTCGAGGGAGAGTCCGGCCCCTACCTCCAGTACTCGCTGGTGCGGGCGAAGAACATCCGCCGGCGCCTCATCCAGGAGGGATTGCCGGCCGACGTCTTCGCCGAGGAGGTCTCGGAGCTCCCTCACGAGCTGTGGAGCGAGGACCTCTGGGACCTCGTCCTGGTGGTGGCCCAGACCGGCGAGACGGTCGAGAAGGCCACCGAGAGCCTGGAGCTGTCGCTGATCGCCCGCCACGCGCTGGACGTCGCCCAGCGCTTCAACGCCCTGTATCACCGTCACCCCATCCTCCAGGAGAAGGACTCCCAGGTGCGCGCTGCGCGCCTCGCCACGGTGCAGGTCTTCCGGCGGGGACTGGAGACCCTGGGAGAGCTCCTGGGCATCCCTGTTCCGGAGAAAATGTGACATGGAAGCCGACGGCAGACCGCAAAAGAAGGCGACCTCCCCCTGGGTGTACGTGGGCTGCGGCTGCGCCGCGCTCGTGCTGCTCGCCATGTTGGGTTTCGGCGGGCTGACCTGGTGGGGCTATCGCACGGGCAAGGAGATGGAACAGACCATGAAGGATCCGGTGAAGCGCGAGGCGAAGGTCCGCTCGGTGCTCCACTACGACCAGCTCCCCCCCGGCTACTACCCCGCCTTCGCCATGACCGCTCCCATGGGCGTCATGGAGATGGCCATGCTCACGGATCGCGATCCCGGCACGGGCCAGACCGCGCCAGACCAGGAGTTCGAAGAGCGGGGCTTCATGTACATGAACCTGGCACAGATCCGGGACAACAAGGAGAAGATGGCCCGCTTCATGCGCGGCGAGGCTCCCAGGCCCGAGGATTCCGGCTGGTCGCGATCCACCGTGAATTTCGATCCCAAGGAAATCGTCCGCCGGGGCTCCGTGACCGTCAACGGCACCGAGGTCCTCTACTCCTCGGGCCGGGGCGACATCAACCGTCATCGGCGCGAGCGGACCCACGGGCTGGTCACCATGGTGATGCCCCAATGCGCCCACGATCCCCGCCTCCGCTTCGCCATGTGGTTCGGTCCCGATCCCGCCTCGGACAAACCCGTCGCCGAAGCCGACTACGCCGGCACCGTCGCCGACCCGGCGGCGATTCAGGAGTTTTTGGGGCATTTCCGGCTGTGTGGGAAGTAGGGTGAACCCGGCGGCTCGCTTCAGCCGCCGCGGAGGCCTGCTAGAATGCCCCTCATGAGCACTGTCAGCCTACAAGACCTCCAACGGAACGCGGAGGCCCTGTTGGACAGAGTTGAGGCCGGGGAACACCTCGTCGTAGCTCGCGGTGGCCGCCCAGTCGCCGAGCTCAGGCCTGTCTCTGCCATTCAGCCCGGTCCACGACCGTTCGGTCTCTGCGCCGGGGCGTTCATGGTCCCGGACGACTTCGACGCGCCCCTGCCGGAGGAGATCCTGCGGGAGTTCGAGGGGCAATGAGGCTGCTGCTCGACACCCACGTATTCCTCTGGTACATCACCGCCGACCCGAAGCTCCCGGCCGCTTTCCGGGCGTCCAGTCAGGACCCGACCAACGAGGTGTACCTGAGCGTCGCCTCCATCTGGGAAGCAGTCATCAAATATAACCTCGGCAAGCTCCCGCTCCCGGCCCCGCCAGCCGACTACCTGCCGCGGCAGCGGGGGGCACACGGGATCGCCAGCCTGCCGATCGACAAGGGAGCGATGTCACACCTGGCTGGCCTGCCACCGCTCCACCGCGACCCGTTCGACCGGCTGCTCGTCGCACAGGCACTGCAACACGGGTTGACGATCGCCACAGTCGATTTGGACATTGCGGCCTATCCTGTCCCTCTACTTCCGATGACCTGAACGAACGCTTCTGCCGATGAGCGGTGCGGGAAGCCCTGGCCCAGATCTTTTCCTACTTCCCCCGGTGATCCTGCCCTCTCTCATCCCACCGCCGGTGCATCCACAGCCACATCTCGGGATGGTCGCGGATATCCTCCTCTGCCACCTCTAGATAGCGTCTGGTGAGAGCCGCTACCATCTCCTCTCCGTCCTTGCTGTCCTTGTCTTCCGGGGGCAGAATCGCCGGCCGCACCACCACGCGGTATCTCCCTCCTGGCTCGGGATAGGCCGCAACCGGGACCACGGCCGCCCCGGTGCGCAGGGAGACGCGGGCGAGGACGGGGGTGGTGAGGGCCGGGCGACCGAAGAAGGGGACGGCGATCCCTTCTTTCTCCTGTACCCGCTGGTCGATGAGGATGCCGACCCGGCCACCGGAGCGGAGGACCTCCAGCATCTTGCGGGCGGCGCCCCGCTTGGGGATGACGGCGTTGCCGAAACGCTCACGCAGGCGCCGCAGCTCGGCGTCGAGCCAGGGGTTGTCGGCCGGGCGGACGACGATGTCCATGCGGCCGCGGTAGAGCCCCACGACCGGCGGGACCAGCTCCCAGAATCCCAGGTGGGCGGAGAGGATGAAGATCCCCTTCCCCCGCCGCTCGGCCGCTTCCAGGTTCTCCCAGCCCTCCAGGGTGAAGCGCCGGCAGATCTCCACCGCGTCGAAGCGGGTGGAGGAGATGGCGTCGCAGAGGGCGGCGCCGAAATGGCGGAAGCACTCCCGGATGAGCCGCCGGCGTTCGCCTTCGGGGAGGTTCGGAAGGGCCAAGGCCAGGTTGCGCAGGGCGACGTCGCGATGCCGGCGGTCCAGCCGGTGGCCGAGGCTCCCCAGGGCCCTTCCCACGGCGCGGGTGGTGGAGTGGGGCAGGGCGCGGAGGAACCCCTTGAGGCCCAGGTAGGCGCCGTACTCGACGCGGTGGCGAAGGGGGCGGTTCTTCACGAGACAGGGGACTTTACCGCAGGCGGTCCACTTCCTCACCCAGCCAGGCCCAGAACGCCGGCTCGGGCTCGGCGCGGATGGGCAGCTCGGCCAGGGGGACGTCCAGCCGGCCCTGGAGCTTCACCCGGTCCTTGGCGGTGACGAGGACGGCTTCAGCACCGCTCTCTCGCCAGGCTTCCTGGATGCGGGCGAGGCTCGCCGGGGGATAGCGATGGTGGTCACGGAAACGCAGCTCGCCGGCCACGTCGAAGCCTTGGTCATGAGCCAGAGCCGTGAAGGTTTCGGGACGGGCGATGGCGGTGACCAGCAGGACCCGGGCTCCGGCCGCGAGCTGCGGCTTTCCCGGACGGGTGATGCTGGCGAAGCCGGGACCGGTGAAGCCATGGGGGCGCAGGGCCGCGGCCAGGGCGGCGCCGCGGTCTCCCCAGTCCGGCGCTCCCGTGAGGATGGCGGCGTGGGCCCGGCTCATGGAGGCCAGGGGCTCGCGCAGCCGGCCCCAGGGGAGGAGCCGGCCGCCGCCGAAGGGGTTGGAGGCGGGGAAGGCGACGAGATCCAGGTCCCGGGCGAGGGTGAGATGGGAGAAACCGTCGTCGAGCAGGAAGAGGTCGGGGGCCGGGGAGAGCTGTTTCAGGGCTTCGAGGCCGGCCTGGTGACGATCCGGCCCCACGACGACTGCCACTCCAGGAAGATCGCCAGCCAGGAGCACGGACTCGTCGCCGGCGACGAGGGGATCGAGGAGCGGCCCCTCGCCGGTGCTCACCACCCGCACGCCCTGGCCGCGGCTGCCGTAGCCCCGGGAGAGGATGCAGACGGCGAGCCCCCGGTCCCGGAGATGGGCGGCGATCGCAGCCACCAGGGGTGTCTTGCCCGAGCCTCCCCAGTGGAGATTGCCGACGCTGATGACCGGCCGGGGGAGATGCCGTGCCCGTTTCCGGTACCAACGCTGGCGGAGGCGGTGGATGCCGCCGTAGAAGAGCTGCCAGGGCGAGATGGGAGGAGAAGGTGCTTTCAACGCCGCTCCAAAAGAGGCTTCAGCATCTCCACCGTCCGCGCCAAAGCCCCCCGATTCTCCTCCACCAGACGCAGACCTCGCTCCCCGGTCTCACGGGCGGTCGCAGGATTCCCCAGCCACTCCCGCCAGGCCGCAGCCAGCTCGCGGGCGTCCTTCACCCGGCGCCAGGCCCCTGCGCGGTCGAAGGCCTCGGCCATCTCTCGGAAGTTGTGCATGGAGGGGCCGACGGCGATGGGCACGCCGAAGCGGGCCGCCTCCAGAGGGTTGTGACCACCGGTGGGCACCAGGGTGCCGCCGATGAAGGCCGCGGCGGCCAGGCGGTAGAGGCCGGCGAGCTCACCCAGGCTGTCGAGGAGCAGCACCTCCGGCCGCCCCTCGCTCTCCATGCCGCTCCGGCGGACAGTCCTGATCCCTCTCGCCTGCAGCAGCTCGTCCACCTCGTTCCACCGCTCCGGGTGCCGGGGAGCGAGGACGAGGAGGGCGGAGCCGCCTCCCCCGATTTCCTGAAAGGCGTCGAGCACCGGCCCCTCCTCTCCCGCCATGGTGGAGCCGGCCACGAGAATGGGCCTCTCCCCTGTCAGGGTTTGGAGGGCGGCGGCCAGCTCGGGCTTCTCCGGAGGGGCGGGCGTCTCGTACTTGAGGTTGCCGGTGACGGCCACGCGCCCGGGATCGATCCCCAGCTCGACCAGCCGTTCGCGGTCGCCCGCCGTCTGCACGCCGAAACGGGAGACGGCGGAGAAGAGAGGGCCAAGGAAGGGGCGCAGACGCCGCATTCGGCGGAAACCGCGGTCCCCCACCCGGCCGTTGACCACGGCCACGGGGAGCCCCCGGCGGCGAGCCTCCTGCAGGAGCAGGGGCCAGTAGTCCCCCTCCACCAGCACCAGGGCCGCCGGCTGATGGCGGCGGAAGAACCGGCGCACGGCGAAGCCGAGGTCGAAGGGGAGGTAGGCCACCTCGGCGCGGCTGGCCCGTCCGGAGAACTCGGTCCGGGCACGCTCCTGGCCCGTGGGGGTGACGGTGGTCACCAGCAGGGGGATCTCGGGCGGCAGGGCCCGCGCCAGGGTGGCGGCGACCCCCACCTCCCCCACTGAGACAGCATGCAGCCAGAGGGCGCCGGGGGTCACAGGGGCATCGGCCGGCCCGGACGCTCTTCCGAGCCGGCCTGGGAGGGTGGGGAGGTAGTGGCTGCCGCGGCGGGCGAGCAGGAAGGGCCCCGCCGCGAGCAGGGCGGCCCCCATCGCGAGCTGGTACAGCCCCCATAGGATGGATCGCATCGGGCGGCAGTATAATGACTTGTTTGGGATGGAAGGCCGCGCCTCTCCGGGTGGTTATCCGTCTTTGCAGGGGAGGAGGGCATAGACGCCCGGAGTCCCAGCCGCGTATACACCGACATATGCTAGAGCTCGTCTATAGCCGCCGCCAGTCCAGTCCCCTCCAGCCTGCGCCCTGGGTGGAGTCGAGCGACCGCGACCTCCTGATGGCCGTCCGCGAGGGGGACGAAGGCGCGCTCAACGAGCTCATCGGCCGCAAGACCAAGCCCCTCCTCCAGCTCTGCCAACGCATCCTGGGCGACCTCGAGGAGGCCCGCGACGTCGTGCAGGTGACCTTCTTCAAGGTGTGGGAGAACCGGCGGAAGTTCGACGACCGGTGGAGCCCCAACACCTGGATCTACCGCATCGCCAGCAACCTGGCCATCGACCACCTGCGATCGCGCAAGAGCCGCGAGCGCAGCCAAGAGCCCGTGCGCCAGCACCTGCTCCAGGTGGCCGACGGCCGGGCGGCCCGCGACCTGTCGCGGCTCCAGCAGACCGAGGTGGCGGCCATCTTCCGCGAGCTTTCGACCGGCTTGTCGGAGAAGCAGAGGATGGTCTTCCTGCTGCGCGAGATCGAAGGGCTCTCCTCGCCCGAGGTGGCCGAGATCATCGGCAGCCGCGAGTCGACGGTGCGCAATCATCTGTTCAACGCCCGCAAGATCCTGCGCCGTGAGCTGCTCCGGCGCTATCCCGAGTACGCCGGGGGCTTCGGTCTCTCGGTGAACGAGGAGGAGTGCTAGATGGCCTGCCCCGATTGGAGCCGCTTCGCGGCGCTGCGGGCGCAGGGGACGCCGCAGACCCCGCAGGCTGCCGAGCCGGAGGGCTGGACGTTGGCCGTGGAGCACTTCGACGGCTGCCCGAGCTGCCGGCCCGAGGCCCTGAAGGCCGACCCTCTGCTCGTCTTCCGCCGGCTGCCGGCCGCGGAGCTCACCCCCGCCGCGGAGCAGTCGGAGGTCGAGTCCGTGCGCCAGGCCGTGGCCGCCATGCGCACCGCCAGCCGCCTGGAGTCGCGCCGTCGCTTCGCCGGCTGGCACCGCTGGGCCGCGGCGGCGGTGCTCGTCCTCGCCTCTCTGTCGGTGGGCCGTGACCTGCCGACCTCCTCTGAGACGGCGGCTGCCAAAACCGCCCACAGCATGGCGCCGGCCGCGGTGCCCGCCCTCGTTCCGTCCCTGGACCAGGATTCGGCGCTCGAGGATCTGAACCGCCCCGGAGCCCGCGTGTACGACCTGTCCGTAGAGGGGTTCAAGGCGTACATGATCGTCGACGAGAGCTTGGAGATCTGACCGGTGTCCCCATGCTTCGCTTCTCCTTCCTCGCCTGCTCTTGCGGCGACCCGAGCGCCCGCGTCCCGTCCGTCACCCCACTTCGCGGTAGAATCCTGAGTCCTTCGGTGTCGGCGGCGTTTCGCTCTCTGGTGAGCTTCCTATGGATCCTGGCCCTGGGTTGCTCGGTGCTGGACGCCCAGCCACGCAGCGCTGGCGAGGTGGTGCTGCAGGCGTACACGTTCAAGCACCAGCAGGCGAGCGAGGCCGTGGCGCTGGTCTATCCTTTGCTGTCGCCGAAGGGGACGGTCGAGGTGCAGCCGCGGGGCAACACGTTGGTGATCCGCGACACGCCGGCGGCCTTGAGCCGCATCGTGCCGGCGCTGCGCAGCTTCGATCATCCGGCACGGCCCTTGCGGCTGGAGGTCTACATCGTGCGGGCGAGCCGCACCTTGATCTCGCCCCAGGTGCGCTCGGACCTGCCGGAGCAGCTCACCCGGCGGCTGCACGACCTGCTGGCGTACGACCTGTTCGAGATGCAGGCGCAGGCCCAGCTCGCCGGGGTGGAGGGGCAGCCGGTCGTCTACGAGCTGGGGCAGGAGTACCAGTTGAGCTTCCGCTTCGGGACCCTGGTGGACGACCAGCGGGTGAAGCTGTCGGGCTTCCGGATCTCACGGCAGGGAGGGGAGGGTCGGCCGATGACCAACCTCCTGCAGACGAACCTGACCCTCTGGGTCGACCAGACCATCAGTCTGGGGCTCGCCAAGCGGGAGGCGAGCCGCGAGGCGCTGATGGTCGTGCTGACGCTGCGGCGGGCCACCCCCGTCGCCGGCAAGTAGAGAGGATGGAGCGAGGACGATGCAGTTCATCTGTCGCGTAGGAACCCCGGACGGCCGGGTGCTGGAGGAGATCTTCACCGCCAGCGACGAGGCCGCGCTGAAGAGCGATCTCGGCAAGCTCGGCTACCACCTGTTCGAGATGCGGCGCCGCGGCGTCGCGCGCAAGCTCGCCGTGCCGGGGCTCGGCCGGGGACGCCGGCACATCCCGGCGCAGGACTTCGTGGTCTTCAATCAGGAGCTGGCGGCGCTGCTCAAGGCCGGCCTGCCGCTGCTCCAGACCCTGGACCTGATGCTCGAGCGGATGCACAACGCGACCTTCAAGGCGGTGCTGACCGACATCCGCGACCGGGTGAAGAGCGGCGAGGACCTCTCCGAAGCCTTCGCCGCCCACGGCGACCTGTTCCCCCGCCTCTACCCCTCGTCGCTCAAGGCGGGCGAGAAGAGCGGCGAGCTCGAGCAGGTCATCCGCCGCTTCATCCGTTACATGAAGCTGGTGCTCGACGCCCGGCGGCGGGTGGTCTCGGCCCTGGTCTACCCGGCGGTGCTGGTGTGCCTGTCGATCGCCATGATTGCCGTCATGGCCGTCTACGTGGTGCCCAAGTTCATGAGCTTCTTCACCGAGCTGGGCACGGACCTGCCGCTGATCACCCAGGTGGTGCTGTCGATCTCGACCTTCGCCACCCAGAACTGGCCGATCATCCTCGTGGGGCTGGTGGTGGGTGCGATCGCCTTGCGCTCCTGGGGGAACACGGACGGGGGCCGGCTGGCTCTCGACCGCTTGAAGCTCCGGGTGCCGTTCCTGGGCCCGGTGCTCCACCGCGCCGCGATGTCGGAATTCTGCCGCTCGCTGTCGACGTTGCTCTCCGGAGGCATCCCCCTGGTGCCCGCCTTCGAGATCGCCACCTCGTCGGTGGGCAACGCGTACGTGCGCGACAAGGTGGAGCCCACCATCCAGATGGTGCGGGAGGGAAAGCCCTTCTACGACGCCCTGGAGGCGAGCGACATCTTCACCGACATGTCGATCGACATGGTGAAGGTGGGTGAGACGACCGGGTCGCTGGACGACATGCTGGGCAGCGTCGCGGACTTCCTCGACGAGCAGGTGGAGACCCGGATGCAACGGCTGCTGTCGCTGGTCGAGCCGATGATGCTGGTGTTCATGGGTGCCATCATCGCGATCCTCCTGATCTCGATCTACCTGCCCATGTTCTCGATGCTCGGTTCGTCGAAGTTCTAGCACCCTGCTGAAGGGGAGACCACAACGGTCCTTCCGCGGGATTGGCTTTGTTGAGGAGTGACTTGCAATGGCAGTGATCAACGGCAGGACGGGGGTGCAGGACAAGGAGCTCGAGGCCGAGACCGTCGAGCAGGCGCGGGCCCGCATCGCCCAGGAACGGCGGGAGGCGGAGTCCTTCGCCGCCCGCTACGGCCTCGAGTTCGTGGACATGACCCACTTCCGGATCGACAACGACCTGTTCCGGCGGGTGCCGTTCGACCTCATGCTGCGCTACGGCTTCATCCCCGAGTCGCAGCTCGACGGCCGCATGTCGGTGGTGATGGCCGATCCGTCGGACGTGGTGAAGATCGACGAGATGGAGCTGCTCCTGGGCCAGCCCGTGGAGGTGAAGGTCGGGGTGCGCTCGGCCATCGACGAGATCCTCCAGAAGTCGGAGAGCGCCCAGCGCGTGCTCGACGAGGCCACCGAGGACTTCCGCATCCAGCTCGTCCACGAGGACGAGGACGGCGAGGAGGTCCTGTCGATCGACCGCATCACGGCCGACACCAGTCGCCGATCATCAAGCTGGTGGACTCCACCATGTTCAACGCCATCCAGCGCCGCGCCTCCGACATCCACATCGAGACCGCGCGACACGCGAGGTGCTCATCAAGTACCGCATCGACGGCGTGCTCTACCCGGCCATGGAGCCGCATCGACAAGCGGCACCACGAGACGATCATCAGCCGCATCAAGGTCATGTCCGAGCTGGACATCGCCGAGAAGCGCGTGCCCCAGGACGGCCGCTTCAAGCTGCGCGTCAAGGGCCGCACGATCGACTTCCGCGTCTCGATCATGCCGTCCGTCCACGGCGAGGACGCGGTCATCCGCATCCTCGACAAGGAGTCGCTCAACGACGCAGTTCACGCAACCTGCGCCTCGACGTCCTCGGCTTCGACGAGAGACGAGCTGCGCAAGCTTCCGCAAGTTCATCCGCGAGCCCTACGGGATGGTGCTGGTCACCGGCCCCACGGGCTCCGGCAAGACGACGACGCTCTACGCCGCCTCTCGCGAGATCCAGACGCCCGAGGACAAGATCATCACCATCGAGGACCCGGTCGAGTACCAGCTCCGGGGCATCACCCAGATCCCGGTGAACGAGAAGAAGGGGCTGACCTTCGCCCGCGGCCTGCGCTCGATCCTGCGCCACGACCCGGACAAGATCATGGTGGGCGAGATCCGCGACGCGGAGACGGCGCAGATCGCCATCCAGTCGGCGCTCACCGGCCACCTCGTGTTCACCACCGTCCACGCCAACAACGTGTTCGACGTGCTGGGCCGCTTCCTCAACATGAGGGTCGAGCCCTACAACTTCGTCTCGGCGCTCAACTGCGTCATGGCCCAGCGCCTGGTGCGCAAGATCTGCGCGCACTGCAAGCAGCCGGTCCAGGTGCCCCGATCACGCTGCTGCGAGGAGAGCGGGCTCGACCCGGCGGTCTACTCGCGAGGTCTAGCTTTCTACGAGGGCCGCGGCTGCGTCGAGTGCGGCGGCACCGGCTTCCAGGGCCGCATGGCCGTCTCCGAGCTGCTCGACCTGTCGGACCGCATCCGCGAGCTGATCCTGGACCGCCGGCCGGCGGCGGAGATCAAGCGGGCCGCGCAAGCGAGGAGGGGATGACCTTCCTGCGCGAGTCGGCGCTCGAGAAGGTCTTCGCGGGGCATGACGACGCTGCGCGAGATCAACAAGGTCACCTTCGTGGATTGAACGGATCCTGGGGTTCTCCCCGATCCCCGTGCCGCCGCACGTCTTCGCTCTCGACGGCGAACGGCTGCGCTACGGCCAGTTCGTGCGCGACCGTCACGGCTTCCGCCTGCGGAGCTTCCGCCAGGCGGCCCTGCCGCGGGATCCGTTCCAGCACGGCCCCCTGGGCGGGCCGCTGCGCGATACGGCCGCCTTCCGCGAGCTGGTGGCGGCCCAAGTGAAGGGGATCCCCGGGGGCGTGAAGGACGCCTCGCTGGTGCTCCCCGACGCCTGGCTGCGGGTCACCTTCAGCGAGAGCGGCGAGCTGCCCACGACCGCCAGCGCCCTGGACGAGGTGCTGCGCTGGAAGCTCAAGCGGCTGGTGCCCTTCCGGGTGGACGAGCTGCGCGTCAGCGCCGCCGAGGTGGCGCCGCTCCCTGGGCAGGAGGAGCCCCGGCGGCTGCTCCTGGGCTTCGCCGTGGAGCAGCTCCTGTCCCAGGTGGAGGACGCCTTCACCGCCGCCGGCGTCCGCCTCGGCCAGGTCTCGAACACCAGCCTGTCGTTGCTCGCCGCGACCGACCCGGCGCCGGCCGGAGCCTTCGCGGCCCTGGTGCTGGTGGAGGACGAGGGCTACACCCTCGTCTTCGCCCGCGGCGGCGAGCCCGTGCTTCACCGCTACAAGGGGTTCACCGGTGCCCTGCCCGAGGGCTCTCACGGGGGCTTCGTGGGCCGCGACCTGAAGCTGACCCGTAACTTCCTCGACGAGCACTTCCCGGGCTCCGCCCTCGGCTCCGTCCTGCTGCTCGCGCCGCCGGAGCTCGAGCCGACCTGGCTCGACCGGCTGGAGGAGGGGCTGGGGGCTCCCGCCTCCCCTCTCGACGGGCGGCACCTGCCGCCGTTGCGCGCCGAGGACTCGGCAGTGCCGCCCTGGCGCGATCTCGCGCCCATGCTCGGCGCGGCCCGGCGGGAGGTCGCATGAGCCTGGTGAATCCCGACGAGCGGCCTGAGACCCCCGCGACGCTGCCGCCGCGCCCGGTGCCGATGGGGCCGGCTCCGGCCGTTGCCGCCACGGACGCCGGCTCTCGCGCCGAATCGCTCAACCTCGCCCGCCGGCCGTTCGGCAACAGCCGGCCGGTGGTGCGGGTGTCGCTCATCCTGTGGCTCCTCGGCCTCGCCCTGCTGCTGGGCAACGTCTCCCTGTTCTGGAGCTACCTCTCGAGCTCGGCCGACAAGCGCGCCCAGATCGCTCAGGGCGACGAGGAGATCCAGAAGGTGCGGCAGAACGCCGACCAGCTCCAGCGCCGCCTCAACGGCTACGACCTGCCGCAGCAAAACGATCAGACCGATTTCCTGAACACCCAGATCGACGCGCGGACCTTCTCCTGGAGCCTGCTCCTCGACCGCCTCGCGGAAGTGCTGCCCAACGACGTGCGTTTGAATCGCCTGGTGCCCCTGACCGCCGCCAAGTCGGCGCTGCCGGGCCAGCGCGGCCGCGGCGTCCGGCGCAGCCCGGCGCGCGAGGGAGAGGTGCAACTGACGATCAGCGGCGAGGCCAGGAATGACGATGCGCCGCTCCAGTTCGTAGACAATCTGTTGAGGCACCCTGCCTTCCTCTACGCGAACATCCTGCGGGAGAGCCGGGGTGACGAAGGGAGCAACGTGACGAAGTTCGATCTCACCGTGACCTACCTGCCGGGCGGCCCGCCGCACAGCGCGGTGGTGGAGGAGTCGCCGGCCGGCACGCCGGCGACCGCTCCAGCAGGAAAACCGGCGCCCGCGGCGACCCCCGCCGCCGGAGGCCGGCCGTGAGGTTCCGCGGCGAGATCTGGCGCCAGCACCCATGGATCTGGGTGCCGGCGCTCCTCTTCTTCCTGGCCAACGCCACGGCGTTCTCGGTCTACAAGCTCGGCTACGCCGGCCGGGTGGAGAAGCTCGACGACGACATCCACAATCAGGAGCAGCAGATCCAGAAGCTGAATGGCGAAGCGCTCCGGATCAATACGATGATCGAGCTCGTGGGCACCAATCAGGAGCAGGTGCAGCAGCTCTACGCCGAGCGCCTCTCCACCCGCAGCCGCCGTATGACCAGCATCACCCGGGAGATCAAGGAGCTGGCGAAGCAGGCGGGCATGACCCCGCGCTCCCTCTCGTATCCCGAGGAGCAGATCCAGGACTACAACCTCATCAAGCGCTCCTTCGTCTTCACGGTGGAGGGAACCTACCCAGAGCTGCGCAAGCTCGTCCATCTCCTCGAGACCTCGCGCTCCTTCATCACCATCGAGGAGGTCACGGTGGCCAGCAACAGCGAGGGGCCGGAGCTGAAGATCGACCTGTCGCTGTCCACCCTGTTCGCCATGACCGCCGAGGACGGCGCGGTGGCCGTGCCCGTGACTCCCACCGCCCGCACCTCGGCACCGGGGGGAGCTCCCGGAGGCGGGCCATGAAGGGCGGCTCACGCCAGAAGAACCTGCTGATCGTGATGGGGATCCTGCTGGTGATCGTCGGCTGGCGCTATCTGCGGCCCATGCTGGGCTTCGGCGTCGATGACAGCGGCGGCGGCACGCCGGCTCGCACCTCGCGGCCCCTGGGGGAACCGGGCGACGAGCCCGCGGTCCCGTCGCGCCCCATCCGCGAGAGCCACACCGCCCATCCGGGCGACCGTGTGGCCGTGCTGCGCGTGCCGGACCTCGACCGCGTGCCTCCCGAATCCAAGGTGGGGCGAGACCCCTGGCGGTTCGTGGATCCGCCGCCTCCGCCGCCCCCACCTCCGCCGCCCGTCCACGTGCCCACGGCCGCGGAGCTCGAAGCCATGCGGCGGGCGCAGGCCGAGGCTGCCGAGCGCGCCCGGCTCGCCGCCATCGAAGCGGCCAAGCCCAAGCCGCCTGAGTTCGCCATGGACTACCTGGGCAACTTCGGGCCGCCCGAGAAGAAGATCGCCGTGTTCACCAACGGCAAGCGGGTGGTCAACGCGCTCGAAGGACAGGTGATCGACAACAAGTTCATCGTGGCCCGAATCGGCTACGAATCCGTGGACATCAAGTTCGTGAATTTTCCCGATACGCCGGCCAAGCGCCTCGGTGTGCGCCGGCGTTAGCTCGGAGGTACTTTTCCCAATGCGTGATTTCATCATCCGGATGTCGATCCCCCTGCTGGTGCTCGGGCTGCTCGCGGGCTGCACCAGCCACCAGGCCTACCGGCAGGGCGAGATCGCCTCCCAGCTCGGCAACTGGGACGAAGCCGTGCTGCATTACTTGAAGGCCACCGAGGAGGATCCAAGCAACCTCTCCTACAAGGCCGCCCTGATCCGGGCCAAGATCCGGGCCTCGCAGGCCCACTTCGAGAAGGGGCAGGAATTCGAGAAGGCCAACGTCATCGAGCGCGCCCTGGTGGAGTACCAGCAGGCGGTGCAGCTCGACCCGACCAACCAGTACGCCAAGGCGCAGCTCGAGCACGTGCACCGGGCCTACCTCGCCCAGAAGGCGAACAAAGGGGGCTACGAGACCATCGAGCAGATGAAGCAGAAGGCCCGCGGCACCCGCCCGCAGCCGCCGGTGCTCAATCCGCGCTCGGACAAGCCCATCTCGCTCGAATTCCCGCAGCCGGTGTCGCTGTTCTCCATCTATCGCGCCCTGGGCCAGGCGTTCGGCATCAACATCCTGTTCGATCCCAACCTGCGCGACCAGGAGATCGCCGTCGACCTCAAAGACGTCACCGCCCAGGCGGCGCTCGAGACCCTGATGCGCTCCGCCGGCCACTTCTACAAAGTGCTGGACGAGCACTCGGTCATCATCGCCCAGGACACGCCCCAGAACCGCCGCACCTACGAGGACCTCGTCATCCAGACCTTCTTCCTCTCCAACTCCGAGGTCAAGGACATGCTGACGATCCTGCGCAGCCTGATCGACGCGCGCAAGATCGCCACCAACGAGCAGTTGAACGCCATCATCCTGCGCGACACGGTGGACAAGGTGAAGGTGGCGGAGAAGATCATCGAGTCCAACGACAAGGCCAAGGCCGAGGTGGTGGTGGACGTCGAGCTGCTGCAGATCAACAGCAACCGGCTGCGGGAGCTGGGCACCAGCCTCTCCGCCTACTCCATCACCCAGACCCTGAACTTTGGCCAGACGAGCGGCGGCACGGGTGGCACCGGCGGGACCGCCGCGCCCCAAGGCATCCGCCTCTCCGACCTCCAGTTCATCAACCAGAGCAACTGGCTGCTGACCATCCCGAGCTTCATCTACAACTTCATCAAGAGCAGCACCGACGCCCAGCTCCTGGCCAAGCCGCAGCTCCGCATCACCGAGGGCGAGAAGGCGAGCCTGGTGATCGGCGACCGCATCCCCATCCCCCTCACCACCTTCAACACCCAGAACGTGGGCGGCGCGGGCGGCATCGTCCCCATCACCTCCTTCCAGTACCAGGACGTGGGCATCCGCATCGACCTGGAGCCGCGGGTCCACCACAACCAGGAGGTGACACTCAAGATCAAGGTCGAGGTCTCCAACCTGAACGGCAGCGTCCCGGCCGCGGGCGGCGCGAGCCAGCCCATCATCGGCACCCGCACCATCGACTCCACCATCCGCCTGCAGGATGGCGAGACCAATTTCCTGGCCGGCCTGATCAGAAGCGACGAGAGCAACACGGACTCCGGCATCCCCGGCCTCTCGGAGATCCCCATCCTCGGCCGCCTGTTCTCGAACAAGCGGACGGACCACACGCGCACGGACGTCATCCTGACGCTGACGCCCCACATCATCCGCAACGCCGAGATCACCGCGGACGACCTGCAGCCGATCTGGGTGGGCACGGAGGCCAACATCACCTTCCGCGGCGGCAGCCCGCGGGTGGAGTCCGACGTCGTCGAGGGCCCGTTCGACAGCACCGAGGGGACGCCCGAGGAGATCCAGGACGCCATCCGCCGCCGTCTGGAGCGGCTGCCCCGCGGCCTGCGTCCCGGCGAGAACGGTGAAGCGCCGCAGCCCGATCAGAACCAGGAGCCGCCGCCGCCCCCCCCGGGTGGGGTGAACCTGGTGCCCGCGGCGCCGCCCACCGACATCTTCCGGCCGGCCCCGCCACCGCAACCCAACCAGCCGCCGCCGCCCGATGAGGAGCCTCCCACCGGCGCGAACGGCGGCGGCCTGGTCTCGCAGCGGCCCGCGTCCGGCACGGCCACGCTGGGCAACGCCGTGTCCCCGGCGGCGCTCCCGAGCGCCAGCTCTTCACAGGTGGCGCTGGCGGCACTGCCGTCAACATCGGCAGCATCGGCGGCCAGCGCTCCGGCGGTGCGGATCTGGCTCGTCCCGGGCAAGCTGACCGTGTCTCCCGGCGACACGTTCGAGGTGCGGGTACAGGCCGAGGCCGGCCAGCCGGTCTCCCACCTGCCCCTGTCGCTCTCCTTCGATCCGGCGGTGCTGGCGGTCGAGAAGGTGGAGGCCGGGGATTTCCTGGGCGGCGCGAGCGAGTCCCAGGTGCTCTCCGACACCGGCCGGCCCGGGGCCCTGGTGATCGGCGCCAGCCGGCTGGGCAAGGCGGCGGGAGTGAAGGGGGGCGGCACCGTGGCCCGCATCACCTTCCGCGCCCTGGCCGCGGGATCGAGCCCGCTCGGCTTCGACGCCAAGGCCCTGGACTCGGGGCTCCACCCCCTGGCCGTGCGCTCGCGGTCGGCCGTGATCGAGGTGGGCGACGGCGGCGGCACCGAGCCACATCCCCGGAACCCCAAGGAGCGGGAAGCAACGCCGGCCGGCAGCCGTTGAACTGAAGTAGAGAGGAAGACCGACGATGCTCCCAAGCAAGCTCCTCCCCCGTCACCGCTCCCAGGCAGGCTTCACCCTGGCCGAGCTGGTCATGGTGGCCGCCGTGCTGGTGGCGCTGTCGGCGGTGACGCTGCCGGTGGCGAAGTTCACCGCCAAGCGGTCGAAGGAGGCCGACCTGCGCCTCGCCCTGCGGGAGATGCGCTCGGCCATCGACGAGTACAAGCGCTACAGCGACGCCGGCATGATCCCCGTGGACCTGGGCACCCAGGGCTATCCCAAGAACCTCGAGGTCCTGGTCAAGGGGGTCGACCTGGTGGGCCAGGTGGACAAGAAGATGAAGTTCCTGCGCCGCCTCCCTATCGATCCGATGACCGGCAAGGACGAATGGGGCATGCGCAGCTTCCAGGACGATTCCACCGCGACCTCCTGGGGCGGCGAGGACGTCTACGACGTCTACTCCCTCTCCCAGGGGGTGGGCCTCAACAAAGTCCCGTATCGAAAGTGGTGAGAAGGAGCCGAATCATGCCGAACCAGCGGCCGACAAAGCGGCCGAACCAGCGGCCTAACCAGCAGCCGACACAGCATGCCCGCGAGCGCGGTTTCACCCTGCTGGAGCTGATCGTCGTCATCGCGATCATCGGCATCCTGGCGACGATCGCCATGCCGGCGCTGAAGAACGTCCCGATCCGCGCCCACGAGGCGGTCTTGAAGACCAACCTGCGGACGCTGCGCGACGTCATCGATCAACACTACGGCGACAAGGGAAAGTACCCTACGACCCTGGAGGCCCTGGTCACCGAGGGCTACCTGCGCAAGCTTCCCATCGACCCCGTGACCCACCGCAGCGACACCTGGGTGCCGGTCTACGAGGAGATTGACCCCGAGCATCCGCCGGCGGAGACCGACACGGAAGACGGCAAGCCGGGGATCATCGACGTGCACTCGGGCGCGCCCGGTCTGTCCCTGGACGGCACTCCCTACAAGGATTGGTGACGGCGATGGCACGGGAGAAGGGGAAGAACGCAGTCCGACGGGGTGAGGCCGGCTACAACCTCGTCGTCCTCATCATCGCCATCACCGTGCTCACCATCATGCTGGCGGCCATGCTGCCGCTGGTGAGCCAGGAGATCCGCCGCGACAAGGAGGAGGAGCTGGTCTTCCGCGGCTTCCAGTACGCCGAGGCCATCCGCGTCTTCCAGATGCGCTACCAGCGCCTGCCCAACAAGCTCAGCGAGCTGATCGAGGTCAAACCGCGCTCCATCCGCCAGCTCTGGAAGGACCCCATGACCGACGACGGCAAGTGGGGACTGATCTTCCTCAACCAGGGCCAGCCGCTGCAAAACCAGAGCCCGGACCCGCAGATCAACCCGCAGAACCCGCCCGAGCCGCAGCCGGGAGGTGGCGACCAGGAAGGGCCGGATCAGCCGGGCCTGCAGACCCCCAAGAAAGGGGACGTCGTGCAGTCGGGGCCGATCGTCGGCGTCTACAGCAAGAGCCACCAGAAATCGATCCTGATCTTCTACGGCCACGAGCGGTACGACGAGTGGCGGTTCACGATGGACCTGCTGAACGGTCAGCCCATCGATACCGGCAGCCCCGGCGTTGGAGGCGGCGGGAGGGGCTTCGTCTTCTCCACCCGCTGGCTCGGGCGCCCCATGCGCTACTTCAACCAGGGCATGCCCCCCGGCGTGCAGAACGGCACCATGCCGGGCACCGGCCAGCCGGGTAGCAAGCCGGTCCCCGGACAACCCCCTCCCAAGCCCAAGCCGTTCGGCCGGCCATGAGGGTGAGGCTGAAGCGGCTCCCCGCCGCCCGCGACCTCCCACTTCCCACCCCAGCCTCGACCGGCAGCTCCGGCTTCGACCTGCGCGCCGCCCTGGACGAAGCGGTCGTGCTCCGCCCCGGCGAGCGCCTGCTCGTGCCCACCGGCCTCGTGCTGGAGATCCCCCCAGGCTGGGAGGGACAGGTCCGCCCCCGGAGCGGCCTCGCCCTGCGCCACGGCATCGGGGTGGTCAACGCCCCCGGGACGATCGACAGCGACTACCGGGGCGAGGTGGCCGTGATCCTCATCAACCTCGGCGAGTCTCCTTTCACCCTTCAGCGCGGCGACCGCATCGCCCAACTCGTCATCGCCCCCGTGGCCACAGTCGAGTGGGAGGAGGCGGACGCGTTGGAGGAGAGCGAGCGGGGAGCGGGCGGGTTCGGGTCGACAGGGGTGGGGTAGGTCAGCGGCACCCAATCAGGCGACTGCTCTTCGATTTAGAGACGCTCGATAATGGTGGCGATCCCTTGGCCGCCGCCGATGCACAGCGTCACCAGGGCCGTGCCGAGGTTCCGGCGTTCCAGCTCGTCGAGGGCCGTGCCCAGGAGCACCGCTCCCGTGGCCCCCAGAGGATGGCCGAGCGCGATGGCGCCGCCGTTGACGTTCACCCGTTCGGGATCGATCCCCAGATCGCGGATCGTCTTCAGGGGGACGACGGCGAAGGCTTCGTTGATCTCCCAGAGGTCGACGTCCCCCGCCTTCATGCCCGCGGCCTTGAGCGCCTTCTGGGATGCCGGGGTGGGCGCGGTGAGCATGATCACGGGCTCGGCCCCCGCCGTGGCGGTGGAACGGATGCGTGCCCGCGGCCGGACGCCGTGAGCCTTCACGTAGTCGGCCGAGGCCAGGAGCACGACCGCTGCCCCATCCACGATACCGCTCGAATTGCCGGCGGTGTGGACGTGGTGGATCTCCGTCACCTGGGGATAGGGCCGCCGGGCGATTTCGTCGAGGGTTTCGCCGTTCGGCCCCAGGGGGGAGACTCCGAGTGCGGCGAAAGACGGCGCGAGCCCAGCCAGCCCCTCGGCCGTGGTCTCGGGCCGCGGGTGCTCGTCTTTTTCCAGCAGCACGGCGCCGGTCTCGGGGTCGCGCACCGGGAACAGGCTCCGGCTGAAATAGCACGAGCGCTGGGCCGTGGCCGCTTTGCGTTGCGACTCCAGGGCGAAGGCATCCACCTCCTCGCGGGAGATCCCCTCCAGGGTAGCGATGAGATCGGCGCTGATCCCCTGAGGGACCTGGAAGTGCCGGGCCCGCAGGCGGAGGTTGCCGCCGTCCTGCCCGCCCCCGTCGGCACCCAGGGCGAGCCGCGACATGCTCTCCACCCCACCGGCCACCACCAGCCGCTGCGCCCCCGAGGCCACGCCCATGGCCGCGAAGTTGATGGCCTGGAGCCCGGAGCCGCAGAAACGGTTGAGCGAGACGCCCGTCACTTCGACCGGCCAGCCGGCGGCGAGCACGGCGTTCCTGGCGACGTTTGCCCCCTGCTCTCCCACCTGGGAGACGCACCCGACCACCACGTCATCGACCTCCGCGCGGTCGATGCCGGCGCGGCCGGCGAGGGTTTCGAGGGTCTGGGCGAGGAGCTCCTGGGGGTGAACGCCGGACAGGGCGCCCTTGCCGGCCTTGCCCCGTCCCCGGGGTGTGCGGACGGCGTCGAGAATGTAGGCTTCCATGGATGGGTCTCCTATACGAACGATCGGTCTTTTGTATGATACGACCGGTCGTGCTATTTTGCAAGCGCATCGAAGTTGGCCTCTTTGTTGCCTCCCTAGTCCCGACGAAGGAGGAAGGACGTGCCGACGAGCACGAAAGAGCGTCTGGTCTACCACGTGGTTCCGAACTCCTCGGCTGAGAAGTGGGTGGTGAGCCAGGAGAACGCCGAGTTCCGCCGGGAGTTCGACACCAAGGAAGAGGCCTTGGAGTTCGCCAAGGAGCGCGCTCGCCAGACCGAGCTCGGTCAGGTGAAGGTCCACAAGAAGGACGGCAACATGGAGTACGAGTCCACCTACGGAGAGGACCCCCGGCGTTCGCCGGGCTAGCCAGGAGCATGAGCCCAAGTAAGGGCCTCAAGGATACGCCGCTCGCCTCACCTTGCCGAGGCCCGGTCTTTTCTCATCGCAACCGCGGTCGAGATTGCACCGATCAGGTCTATCATCCCAAAAAACAACAGCGCCTTGGGGCCCAAGCCAGTCAGATATAATGTAGAAAGGCCAAGCCAACCGAAGATACGAGCCGGTATTGTGGCCCGAAAGAAGGGGCCGAGATTGTTTTTCGCAGCGACAAGGAAGAATCCACCAAGGACGATGAAAACAATGCCCAGAAACCGGGGCCAGAAATTCGCAGGCGCAGGGACGCCCACCAAGGGCAGGAATATCCCAGGTATGAGCGCCAGCAACGTTCCAGCGCTGACAAGGTACAACCCCCACACGTAAACGCTTATCGCAGTTCTACTCATAGATCCCTCCTTCGGCTATGAAGAGCCTTGATCTGTTGTGAGGGCATGAAGCTTCAAGATCGTGGCCCAGTTTCGGGTGGTCACGGCATCGCGGAGCACGCGCCCGACCGTATCGGCCAACCGGCTTTCGAGAAGCCCTCCGGGGCACCACATGTAAGCGACCCGCTCGCCGAGGGCCAGAGCGTCCGGCGCCCAATCCTCCTTCAACAACGGCTCCAGCCGCTTCCGGTCTGACTTGTCGTTGAGGACGGCGATGAGCAGGCGCGAGGGGTTGTCGGCGATTTCGAGCAGCGGGTTCTCTTTCACAATGGCATCAAGCTCGGCAGCGGTGATCACGGTGACTCGAGAGGTAACTCCGAGCTGCGTTTCAATGGCTTTTTCGATGCGGGAAGCGGCATCGCCCTTGGCTTTGGCCGGTACGGTAAAGACGATGTTGCCACTGTTGAGTAACGTGCGCACGTCTCCGTAGCCGAGGTCTTCGACGAGGGCTCGAAGGTCCGACATCGCGACACGCTTCGCGCGTCCGACGTTGATGCCACGGAGTAAAGCGACGTGCTGGCCGGTTGCCATGCCTCTGCTCCTGGTTTCTTGGAAAGGTACATTCTTCGAGCCAGGGCATCTTATGCGAGCTCCCAAGTCTTGTCAACAAGAGCGGAGACATCCCATATCTGCGGACAACGCGCCATATCCCGGGACAACGGCTCATATCCACAGATATGGCCTATATCTGCGAACAACGGCGTATATCTCCAGACAATGGCCCATATCCACAGATACGGCGCATCTCTGGAGACAACGCGCCATATCCCCAGACAACGGCCCGTATCTCCAGATACGCGCCATATCTCCAGACCATGGAACGTATCCACAGATACGGCTCATATCTGCGGATCACTGGGCGTGCTTGAGTCCTTGGCCGTCACGCGCCCAAAGCTTCCTACTTACCGGGACCAGCACAATTCTGAGGAGTAGCGCTATAGGCCCGGATCTGGATACCTGCTTGTATGCCAGAGCGCCAACACTTCAACAGCCTTGGGTTTGCTCTTTACGCGATAGTAGAGGTAATACCGAACTCGGCTCAAAAGGATGCGACGTGCACCCGGGACTTTTACGTTCGTAGCGACCGCTCCGATGTTCGGTTGAGTAGAGATGAGCTGGAATGCCTTCTCGAGGGCTTCACGGAATGCCTCCGGGGCAGCCGGCCGATTCAGATCCCACCATTCCGAGACCTCCCGCATCTCCCGGAGAACTCGGCGGGTGAACCGCAGGGGGAGCCGCGTGCTCAATCTCTACGCAGCTCCCGCCAGAGCTCCTCCTCGGAGAGAAGCTCTCCACGGTCCGCTTCCTCGATGGCCGCCAGGAGGGCAGCCTCCGCCTCAGGGCCCAGCGTAAAGGTCCCTCGATCCTCAGGCGCCAGGATCGTCACCACCATACCCTCAGCGAAATCCTCTCCGGGAACCTCGATCCTGCCGTTGACGACTCTTCCGGTAGTTACTCGCATGGGCTGATTCTACCCCAAGGAGGCGGAAGCGCTCTGGCCGGTGTCTCGGCTTGGTGTAGGGCGCTCACAACACCTTGAGGAACGTCGCCTTCCCATCCCCCGGGGCGTAGAAGTCCGGCAGCTCGGAGGCGAGGTGATAGCCGCAGGCGGTGTAGAAGGCGCGGGTGGGGAGGTATTGGGGACGGGTGGAGGTTTCGACGTAGACGCGGGGACGGCCGGCGGCGGACATCCAGGCTTCGGCGGCCTCGAGGAGCGCGGAGCCTACGCCTCGCCCCTGGAAGCGGGGGTGGACGACGATCCAGTAGAGATCCGCGGATTCCTGGCTGCCGGGAATGGGACCCCAGCAGGCGTAGCCCGCGATGGCTCCGTCCGCTTCGGCCACCAGGAAGCGGTAGTGACTGGACTCGCCGTTGGCGAGGCGGTCGTCCACCAGCTCCAAGGCCACTTCGATCTCTTCGGGGTTGAAGAAGCTGGTGGCCCGGATGAGTTCTTCGACGGGGCCCCGGTCCGCGGGATCGAGGTTGCGGCGGATGGAGATTCCGGAGTGCTCGCCGCGGCGGCTCTGTTGGGGTGGGGTCGTGGCGGTCGCCGGCACGACGCAGTCCTTCAGGATGCGTTCCACCACGTCCCTCGCGGTGAGGCCGGCCTTTTTTGCGGCGGCCATGAAGCCGGCGTCGGCGGCCAGACAGGGGTTGGCATTGACTTCCAGGATGCAGGGATTGCCCGATGCGTCCAGACGGAGGTCGACGCGGGCGTAGCCCTTCAATCCGAAAACCCTCCAGGCGGCTTGGGCGAGCATTCTGGCTTGCGTGCTCAGCTCCGCGTCCGCAGGGTCGTCGAGGAAACGGCGGACGGTATGGATGGAAACGAAGGAGTCGTCGTGCCATTTCGCTTCGTAGGTGAGGACGCGGCTCATCCCCTCGGGGAAATCCTCGTAAACCATTTCGGCCACGGGCAGGACTTCGACGTCACCATCCCTGGCGAGGAGCGAGACGTTCAGCTCACGGCCGGGGAGGAAGGTCTCGGCGAGCACGGCCTGGCCCGGAAAGCGCTTCGCGAGATCCCTCGCCCGGGCCAGGGCCGCCTCGGGCGTGGCAGAGACGGGATCGCCCTCCAATCCCAAGGAGGCGTCTTCGCAGGCAGGTTTCAGGATCCACGGTCCTGGAATCCGATCGAGCAGAGTCGGGCAATCAGGATCGAGTCGGCCGCCGGGCGCCACGGGCAGGCCCTCGTCGGCAAGCACGGCGCGGGTGGCCAGCTTGTCGGTGGTCATCCAGAGGACACTCGGAGCCGAGCCGGTAAAAGGGAGGCCCATCAGCTCCAGGGCGGCAGCGGCTCCCAGGAGGGCTCCGGGCCGGCCGGGCGGCGCTTCGATCAGATTGAAGACCACAGTGCCGGGAGCCGTGGCACCCAGGCGAAGCCAGGGGCGCCAGTCCGGCACCGCGACGGTCTGGTGGGGAATGCCGAGAGCGTCGAGGCCCGCGGCCGCCAGCTCCACCTGGGCCAGCACGTCCGATGTCGAAGGATCGTCGTCCTCGCCCACGGGGTTGTGGGCGATGACAACGCGATCGATCGCAGTCAAATCGATCGCCGTCAGGTCCACAATCCCCAGCGCAGTGCGGCGGCCTCGACGATCTGGCCCAGGAGATCGGAATAGGTTGTGCCGGCCCGGCCGGCGAGGATGGGCAGGTCCGAGAAGGTGGGTTGCAGGCCGGGCAGGGGATTGACCTCCAGGAAGTGGGGCTCGCCCGCGGCGTCGCAGCGCAGGTCGATGCGGGCGAGGTCACGGCAGTCGAGGGCCTTGTAGGCGGCGAGGGCCACTTCCCGCGCCCGGCGGGCCAGGGGCTCGCCGTCGAGCAGGAAGTAATCCACCCGGGTTTCGAACTCCTTCTTGTTCTCCCCCGTGTAGACGGCTTCGACGTGGGCGCGGAAGACGACCTCCATCACCCCGAGCACGCGGGCGCCGGCGCCATTGCCCACGATCCCCACGGTCATCTCCCGGCCCGGTAGGAAGCTCTCCACCAGGACAGGTTGATGGAAGGTCTGGATCAGCTCGGCGCAGACGGCCGGCAGCTCCTCCCGGGTCTCGACGCGAGAGCGCCCCGTCACTCCCTTGCCGCTCCCTTCCGCCACGGGCTTGACGAAGAGTGGCGGCTCGAGCGTCACGGACTCGGCCTGCTCCGGCCGTTCCACGAGGGCGAACGGCGCCGTGGGCAGGCCGTGATCGCGCACCAGCCGCTTGGCGAGCGATTTGTCGAGGGTGATGGCGCAGGTGAGCGGATCTGAAAAGGTGTAGGGCTGATCGTAAAGCTCGCAAAGGGCGGGCACCTGCGCCTCGCGTGAACGTCCCCGCACCCCTTCGGCAACGTTGAAGACCAAATCCCAGCGCTCACCCTGAGCCAGACGGCGGGCGAGCTCCTGGCCACGTCCCACGCGCTCCGCCTGATGGCCCTGATCCTCCAGCCCGGAGGCCAGGGCCTCGACGGTCTCCTCCTCGTCGAACTCCATGACCTCTTCGGGGGAGAACCCGGCGGCCAGGTAATCCCCCTTGAGGTCGTAGCAGAGACCGATGCGCAGCGGCCTGCGTTCTGATCGCATGTCAGCGCTCGACGTCGGTGTAGGTGTAAGTCCGGCCCTGCCAGTTGCGCAGGCTCACGACTCCATCGTCATAGCCCGCGATCGTCTCCCGCTGGATCGGCACCTTGCCGCCGCCGCCCGGCGCGTCGACGACGTAGGTCGGCACCGCATAGCCAGTAGTGTGGCCGCGGAGCTGGTCCATCAGCTTGAGGCCCTTTTCCACCGAGGTCCGCAGATGGCCGGTGCCCAGCACAGGATCGCACTGATAGAGGTAGTAAGGACGGACGCGCAGATTGAGCAGCCCGTGGAAGAGATCACGGAGCGTCTCCACGTCGTCGTTGACGCCCTTGAGCAGCACGGTCTGGCAGCCGAGGGGGATGCCGCCGTCGGCCAGGCGATCGCAGGCCTCGGCCACCTCGGGAGTCAGCTCCTTGGCGTGGCAGAAGTGGAGGGAGAGCCAGACGCGATGCCGGCGCAGGACCTTCACCAGCTCCGGCGTGATGCGCTGCGGCAGGAATCCCGGGATGCGCGTGCCGATGCGCAGGAACTCGATGTGCGGGATGTCTCGCAGGCGGCCCAGGAGCTGATCGAGCGTGTGATCGGACATCAGCAGCGGATCGCCGCCCGAGAGCAGCACGTCCCGCACCTCGGTGTGCTGCTTGAGATAATCGAGAGCCGCTTCGATGCGCCGCCCCAGAGGCTCGAGCTCCCCCTGGCTCACCAGCCGGCTGCGGGTGCAGTAGCGGCAATAGGCGGCGCAGGTGTCGAGCACCAGGAAGAGGACGCGGTCGGGATAGCGGTGCACCAGCCCTTCGACCACGGAGGCGTCGTCCTCGCCACAGGGGTCCGTCATGTCACCCGGGCTGACCAGCAACTCGCTCTCCTGGGGAATGACCTGGAGGCGGATGGGGCAGCCGGGATCGAAAGGATCGATCAACGTCGCGAACTCGGGCGTGACCGCGACGGAAAATTTCTCGCTCGCCAGCAGCAGCCCCCGGCGCTCGGCCTCGGTCAATCGCAGCAGCTTTTCGAACTGCTCGAGACGGGTGAGCCGGTGGCGCATCTGCCAGCGCCAATCGTTCCAGTGATCGGGATCGTAAGGCACCCCGAGGAGGTCGCAGACCTCCTCGCGCCGGGTGGTCTCGACCGCATACGACGAGGCGAACGCCTCTTGCTTCATTTCCAGGCTCCTCTTGGGAAAAGGGGATGGAATCAGCGACGAGCTGCCACCGCCAATGGCGACAACCCACCCGGATCGATCGTCCGGCGGGAAAGCCCCAGGGGGCTCCGTGCGCATGATCGTTAGTATGTCAACCCGGAAGGGGTGACTCCGCAACCGGAATGGTTACGGGAAACTGCGCTTGGCGAAGGGAATTCGAGAGCTGGGGAAGCGATGCCGGTGGCCGACAGCCCGAGACGGAGGTCTACGGAGTCCGGGCTGTCCGGAGTACTGGGAGGTTGGTCGGGAGCAGCGTTCACGTCCACGGTCTTTACAATACCGGACTTCTCACCCCTGTCAAGAGGATTGGCCAATGCGGTCTCCAGAGCGTGCGCAGCCATGGCGTCGAGGCGCCCCACGAGACGCGAGGCACGCCTCCAGCCGGCGCCAAGCACGCCGTGAGCGATGGGCCGCGAGCCCGGAACGGCAACGACTCCTTTCACGCCCGGGAGGTAATGCAATTCTGTTACCAGGCTCAGCAGGCGATTTCCAGGCCCGTCCCAGAGTCCGGGCACCGCCGTTCTGACGCGGAGGGCGTGCCACTTTCAACGGAAACCCCCGAAGACTGCATGTCCGGCCTTCAGCCAGTGGACGTCGACGCCGGTGAGCCCGGCCTCCGCGAGCCAGCGGAGCTGATCGACGAGGGGGGCCGGCTGGTCGATGGGGTCCGGTTCGGGATCCGAGTAAAAATTCCAGCGCGCGGAGAGAAATTTCTCATAGGGTCCGAGATCTCCGGCGATCTCCAGCGAGCGCCGGCGCGTGGCCTCGTCCCAGGCCTTTGCGGCCACGGCTTGGGCTCTCGGAGTCGCGGGTTGCACCAGATCGGCGATCACCACCGCTCCTCCCGGTGCCAGGGCCGCGGCCAGATCGTGATAGAGCCGACGCTTGCCCTCGCCGTCCAGGTGGTGGATGGCGAGCGAGCTGACGAAGGCGTGGACCGGCTCCGAGAAATGCCGCCACGAATCGTCCATGAGATCGAACTTCCGGGTCTCGAGGCGCTCGCCATACCTGCCGAGAGTCGTCCGCACGTGCTCCAACATGGCGGGAGAGAGATCCATGGCGAGGACGCGGGCGTGGGGGAAGCGCTCGAGCAGCGCTGCGGTCAGGGGGCCTGCGCCGCAGCAGAGGTCCACCAGGAGACCGTCGCCCGGCTCGGGGATGAGATCGAGAACGGTAGCGATCTGTTCCTCGCGATCGGGCACGAAGATGCGGCCGTGATCGATGAACTCCCGGCTGTCGGCCTCGTCCCAGCCGGGCTGGCGAGCGGAGAGAGGGAGCATGGGGCGCAGGATACAATACGCCGCCATGAGCGAACACCAGCCCACCATCTTCGACAAGATCCTCTCGGGGGAGATCCCCTCCTGGAAGGTGTACGAGGACGATCACGTCTTCGCGTTCCTCGACATCGGTCCGCTGTCGGACGGCCACACGCTGGTCATCCCCAAGGAGCGCAAGGCGCAGCTCCATCAGCTCTCGGACGAGTCGGCCGCGGCCCTCGGCCGGGTCCTCCCCCGCCTCTGCCGGGCCGTGCTGCGGGCCACGGGCGCCACGGCCTACAACGTCCTCCAGAACAACGGCGCGGCGGCGCACCAGGTAGTGATGCACGTGCACTTCCACATCATCCCGAAATTCGGCAGCGACGGCCTCGGAGTGGGCTGGCCCGCGCGCAAGCTCTCCGAGTCCACGGCCCGCGAGCTCCAGGAGAAGATCAGCAAGGCGCTGGAGGGCTGACGCCATGCGTGCGATGGAGATTCAAGGCGCCTTCGGGCTCGATCACCTGGTCCTCGTCGAGCGGCCGGACCCCGTGCCCGGCCCAGGCCAAGTGCTGGTGCGGCTGCGCGCCGCCTCGCTCAACTATCGCGACCTGCTGACCGTCGAAGGCAAGTACAACCCGAAGCAGAAGCTGCCGCTCATCCCCTGCTCGGACGGCGCCGGCGAGGTGGTAGCGGTGGGGGAGGGGGTGACGCGGGTGCGGCCCAACGACCGGGTCTGTCCCATCTTCGCCCAGCGCTGGATCGCGGGCGAGCCCACGCGCGATCGTCTCCGCTCCACCCTCGGCGGTCCCCTGGACGGCACGCTGGCCGAGCTGGCCGTCTTCGATCAGGAAGGCCTGGTGAAGATCCCCGAGCATCTCACGGACGAGGAGGCCGCCACCCTCCCCTGCGCCGCCGTCACGGCCTGGACGGCCCTCGACGGGATCACGGCCGGCGACACCGTGCTCCTCCAGGGGACTGGGGGCGTCTCCATCTTCGCCCTGCAGCTCGCGAATCTTCGGGGAGCCCGCGTCATCATCACCTCCTCCAGCGACGAGAAGCTCGCCCGGGCGCGAGAGCTGGGAGCCGCCGCGGGAATACGGGAATCAATTACCGCGAGACGCCGGACTGGGGCGCGAAGGCCAAGGAGCTGACGGGAGGCACGGGCGTCGACCGCGTCGTCGAAGTCGGAGGCGCCGGCACCCTCAAGCAATCCCTCCAGGCCGTGAGGATGGGGGGCACCATCGCCCTGATGGGAAATCTAGCCGGCACCACGGCCGAGATTCCCCTCCCCCTCATCTTCATGCAGAACGTCCGCGTCCAGGGCATCCTCGTCGGCCCCCGCGAGAGCTTCGAAGCCCTGAACCGAGCCATCGCCTTCCACCACCTCCACCCCGTCATCGACCGCGTCTTTCCTCTGGAAGAGATCCGCGCCGCCTTCGAGCACATGAGGGCGGGGGGGCATTTCGGGAAGATCGTGGTGCGGATCTGACGCCGAATAGAAACCTTTTCAAAGCGGCGCAGGGGGCGCAGCAGCCTGCGCCCCCGATCGATCCAACCCTACTTCACCTCGATCGGCTCCTGCGGCCCAAGCAGATCGAGCTTGGCGTCGGCGACCTTCTGGCGGAAGGCGGCGATGTCCTGGGCGAAGAGTTTGTTGAGGTCGGCGAGGACGGCCTTGACGTCGGTATCGGCTTCGTCCAGGTAGGCCTGGGCGTTCGGGCTGGGACGGTCCCAGGAGGAGTCGAAGCCGCGGCTGGCGTTTTCGACTTTGCTCAAGGCGGTCTCGTCTTCGACGATGCCTTTGGTGTCCGGCGTCACCCAGAGACGCTTTTCGAGATCGGTGAGCTTCTTCTGGAGGTCGCGGGCGGCCTTGCTAAGGGCCTTGTCGGGATCGTCGTCTTTCTTGGTGCCGGCCGGGGTGGCTGGAGCATTCCGCTCGCGCTCCTTGCGGCGGGCGTCGAGCTTGTTCAGCACGACCTTGACGTCGTCCTTGGTCGCGCCGATGCGGGTGATGGCGTCCGCCACGGCGTTCTGGAGCTGGCCCGCGCGGGTGACGGCCGCTTCCCGGGCCTGCCAGTCGGCGTCGGTGCTGGTGAGGGCCGGATCGGGTACGACCTGGATCGTTCCCTTGCCTTCCTTGTCTTTGTACTTCACGGTGACGTTGTAGGTGCCCGGCCCCACCGTCGGACCGCTATCCCGTCCCCGGAATCCCCGGTTCTCTCTGGGCGGCTGCCGGAACGAATCGCGGCCGAAGTCCCAGGCGGTGCGGTTGAAGCCGAGCTTCGCGGGGCCGTCCATCTTGCGGATCAGCTTGCCGGAGGCGTCGGTGATGCGGATCTCCACCTTGGGCTCCTTGTCCCTTCCCTCGCCGCCCATTTCGTCCGCCCCAGGGGGAGCCGGCTTGCCCGTGGCCTCTTCCTTGGGGGGCTGATCCTCCTTGAGGGGCTCTCCCGGCCGCTCCGGGGCCGGCTGGGCCTTGGCCCTCGCGGCCGTGCGCTCGGCCTCCTTGCGCGCCCGCTCCTTCTCCTCGTCCTGCACGGGTAGGCCCGGAGCGTTCAGCGAGTAGGTGATGAGGGCGCCATAGGGGCGGTTCTCCCCCTGGTACTCGCCGGCGCCGCCGCCGCGCACCCCACCCCCCTGCCGGTTGCGGTGCAGCATCGCCGGCGCGCCGGGGAAGAGGTGGACGGGCTCGGCGAGCGCCTCCGGGCGTCACGTCCCGCAGCGGCGTGATGTCGTCCAGCACGTACACGGCCCGGCCGTGCGTGCCGATCACCAGGTCCTGGTCCCGGGGGTGGATCACCAGGTCCATCACCGAGGCCGTGGGCAGCCCGTGCTTCCACGGCAGCCAGCTCTTGCCGGCGTCGAACGAGACCCAGAGACCGAATTCGGTGCCGAGGAAGAAGAGGTCCTTGTCCACCGGGTCCTGCTCGATGGACAGGGCGTAGCCCCGCAGGTCCTTGGTGGCCAGGCTCTTCCAGGTCTTCCCCCAGTCGTCCGTGCGGTAGACGTAGGGGGTGAAGTCCTCGCGCCGGTGATTGTCGAAGACCACGAAGGCCGAGGCCGCGTCGTACTTCGAAGGCCGGATGTGGGGGATCCAGGTGTTGGCCGGCACGCCGGGGACGTTCTTCTCCAGGCTCGTCCAGGTCTGGCCGCCGTCGCGGGTGACGTGGAGGCGACCGTCGTCCGTCCCCACCCAGATCACCCCCTTCTCCTTGGCGCTCGGCGCGATCGAAAGGATGGTGGTGTGGTTCTCGGCCGCGGTGACGTCCGGCGTCAGGCCGCCACTCTTCGACTGCTGCTGCCACTCCGGCTTGTCGGTCGTGAGATCGGGACTGATGATCGTCCAGGAATTCCCGCGGTCGGTCGATTTGTGGACGTACTGGCTGCCGATGTAGACCACTCCCGGCTCGAAGGGGTCGGTCGCCAGGGCGGCGTTCCAGTTGAAGCGGAGCTTCTTGAGGCCGCTGCCCGGCTTCGGGTCGGCCGGCTTGATCCCCCGGTTTTCGCGGGTGCGCAGGTTCCAGCGCACCAGCTCGCCGCCCTGGGACTCGGAGTAGCCCGCCATGGAATCCTGGGGATCGGGAAGGGTCTCGAAGCCGTCGCCGCCGCCCACCGGGTCCCAACGGTAGCTCCTGATGCCACCGCCCTCCCACACCGAGCTCGGGCCCCGCCACGAGCCGTTGTCCTGAAGACCCCCGTAGACGTTGTACGGCGTGTCCATGTCCACCGCCACGTGGTAGAACTGCCCCAAGGGCAGGGTGCTCACGAACTGCCAGGTCTCGCCGCGATCGCGGCTGATGCCCACGCCGCCGTCCTCGCCCATTACGAGGTGATCGGGATCGCGGGGATCGATCCAGATGGCGTGATAGTCGCCGTGGATCTCCCGCGACCGGCCCAGGTTGTTGAAGGTCTTGCCGCTGTCGTTCGACACCATGAGCCGGGCCGTGAGGTTGTAGAGCCGGTTCGGCCAGGCGGGATCGACCTTGATATCGGAGTAGTAGAAGGGCCGCTCGGCCGTGCGCTGGTCCTCGTTGGCCTTCTCCCAGCTCTTGCCGCCGTCGGTCGAGCGCAGGAGAGCGCTCTTCTCGGCTTCCACCAGGGCGTAGACGATGTTGGGATCGGAGCGCGAGATGGAGAGGCCGATCCGTCCCAGGTCCCCCTTGGGCAGGCCGTCGTCCTCGGTCTGGCGCTTCCAGGTCTCGCCGCCGTCGTAGGAGACGTAGAGCCCCGAACCCGGGCCGCCGGAGCGGAAGCCCCAGGGCCAGCGCCGGTAATCCCACATCGCGGCGAACAGCTTCTCTGGATTGCCGGGATCGATCACCAGGTCGGCGGCGCCGGTCTTCTCGTCCACGTAGAGCACCTTGCGCCAGGTCTTGCCGCCATCGACCGTCTTGAACACGCCGCGATCGGGGTTCTCTCCCCACTCCTGGCCCAGGGCCGCCACCCAGGCGACGTTCGGATTGGTGGGATGGAGGACGATGCGGGGGATGCGCTCCGTCTTCTCCAACCCCAGGTGGGCCCAGGTCTTGCCGCCGTCGAGCGAGCGGTAGACGCCGTTGCCGATCGAGGCGCTGTTGCGGACGTTCCCTTCGCCCGTGCCCACCCAGACGATGTCCGGCTGGGCCTGGTTGATCTTCACCGTGCCGATCGAGTGCACGGGCTGGTCGTCGAAGATGGGGGTGAAGGTCAGCCCCCCGTTGGTGGACTTCCAGAGGCCGCCGGTGGCGGCTCCGACATAGAGGACGTCCGGATTCGACTCGATGGCGTCGATGTCGGTGACGCGGCCGCTCATCGTCGCCGGGCCGATGGAGCGGGGTGCCAGGCCGGCCAGCAGATCGGGGTCCACGGCGCCGGCGGCGAGGGCCGGCCAGGGGACGAGAGCGAGCATGGCAAGCGCAGTGAATCTGAGGAATCGATGCATGATGGGTCTCCCGAAGACGACAAGGTGAAGGAAGTGGCGATACCGCCGACTCTGCTTCATAGCGCAGCAGCGATAAATCGTCAACTCGCAACCCGCAACCCGCAGACATCCCCCAGCGTACAACGTACAATCGCCGTTTTCATCCCGGAGGTCCTTCGCATGATGCAGAGAGCGTTCGTCCTGTTCGTCCTTGCCGTCCTGTTCGTCCTCTCCCCGGGACTGGGGCAGCCCCCGGCCTCTCCCTCTCCGCCCGCCGACAAGAAACCGGACGCGAAGGCCTTGCCTGCTCCCGAGGAAAAGTCGGCGGTCACCCGTCACACCCTGACCCTCGACGGCAAGGCCTTCCCCTACACCGCCACGGCCGGCACCTTGCAGCTCAAGGACGAGGACGGCACGGTCAAGGCCCTGATCTTCTACATCGCCTACACCCTGGACGGCGTGAAGGACCCGGCCACGCGCCCCGTGACCTTCAGCTTCAACGGCGGCCCGGGCGCGGCCTCGCTCTGGGTGCACATGGGCGCCTTCGGTCCCAAGACCGTGGCGCGGGACTCCGAAGGCTTGAGCAGCGGCCCGCCCCCCGGCCGGGTGGTGGACAACGAGAATTCGATCCTGGACGCGACCGACCTGGTGTTCATCGATCCCGTGAGCACCGGCTACAGCCGGCCGGCCCCGGGTCAGGACGCGAAGCAGTTTCACGGCGTGAACAAAGACGTCCAGTCCGTGGCCGACTTCATCCGGCTCTGGGTCACCCGCAACCAGCGCTGGGCGAGCCCCAAGCTCGTGGCCGGCGAGAGCTACGGCACCACCCGCGCGGCCGGGCTCGCCTACTATCTGGCGGAGCGCTACGGCATGCAGATCAACGGCGTGGCCCTGATCTCCTCCATCCTCAACTGGCAGGACCAGGACTTCCACGTCGGCAACGACACTCCCTGCTTCATCCACCTGCCGACCTACACGGCCGCGGCCTGGTACCACAAGAAGCTGCCCCCGGAATTGTCGGGCGACCTCTTCAAGACACTGGAGGAGGTGGAGGCCTTCGCCCTCGACGAATACGCCCCGGCTCTCCTCCAGGGCGACCGCCTGCCGGAGGCGCGGCGCAAGGAGATCGCCACCCGGGTGGCGCGCTATACCGGCCTCTCCCAGACCTACGTGGAGCGCTCGAACCTCTGCGTCGAAATCGAGCGCTTCACCAAGGAGCTGCTGCGCGACCAGGGGAAGACCATCGGCCGGCTCGACACCCGCTTCACCGGCGTCGACCTCGACGCGGCCGGCGAGTACACCGAGTACGATCCCGCGGGCGAGGCCTTGGACGGCCCCTATGCCGCGGCCGTGAACGACTACGTTCGGCGCGAGCTCAAGTTCGAGACCGATCTCGTCTACGAGCGGCTGACCGACAAGGTCAGGCCCTGGGACTGGGAGACCCGGAACCAGTACGTCAACCTGGCCGAGTTCCTGCGGCAGGCCATCACCCACAACCCCCGTCTCCAGGTGCTGATGGCGAGCGGCGTCTACGACCTCGCCACCCCCTTCTTCGACTCCCTCTTCACCCGCGACCACCTGGGGCTGCCCAAAGAGCTGCGAGGCAACGTGAAGAACGAGATCTACCAGGCCGGGCACATGATGTACGTCCGCAAGGCCGAGCACCAGAAGCTCAAGCGGGACATGGTGGACCTGATCAAGAGGGCGACGGCGCCTTGAGCCTCAGCTCCCTCAGACGTTGACGGTCGTGCCGTCGAGCTTCGTGAAGGTGAAGCCGCGGAAGGACTCGTTGTAGAGCCCGCGCTGGTCCCGCAGGATGCTCAAGGTCAGCGCCTCGCCCGCCCGCAGCGACTCCAGGGCGTCGGAGCGCCAGTGGACGCCGGCGAGGTTGCGGCCGGTCGCGATGTTCGAGGCCAGCTTGTTGAGCTCGCCCCCCACGGTGAGGGCCGGGCCAGTGTAGGGCTCCAGGTCCAGTCCGTCGGCCGAGGGCACCACCGGGTGCTGGATGACGAACCGCTCGTCGAACAGGGCCTTGAGGATGGTCACGCAGGCGCCGGCCACCGTGGCGTGCCCGGCCGTGTAGGACGGGTGGGTGGGGCAACCCTCGGGGAAGGCCATGGGTATCAGGAAGGAGCCGTATTTGTCGTGCACCTTCTCGAGAACCGGCGAATTCAACTGCCGGGCCTCCAGGACTCCCGGGTAGCGGTTGCTCGTGATCTGGTTGTGCACCAGGCCGCCCCACTCCTCGGGACGCAGCCGGCGATGGACCTGCCACTTCTTGTGCCAGGTCACCTTCAGAGCCCGCGAGGCCACCTCGCACATCAAGGCCTTGAAGTGCGGGGGGCCGAAGGTGGTGAAGCCGATCTGGGTGGGATTGCCGACATAGGGATTGCCAGGGTTGACCGGGCAACCGATGCCGCCGCTCAGAGGATCGGCGGCGTTGGGCGGCGTCACCAGGATGAGGCAGGCGTTGAAGTACGCCTGGAAGAGCACGTCCATGTGCACCCATTGCGAGAGGTCACGGCCGTTTCTGACGTAGCGGCGGGTGGAGTCGAAATCCCCGCCGGCTGACTCCACGACGCTCCCGCTCTGGGTGGTGAGCCAGTTGCCATAATTCGTCAGGTGATCGGTGCCCGGGAGCAGGGTGCGCATCCTCCGCTCCACGTACTCCGCTCCGAACGGGGTGTTGAGCCACATGAACTGAGAGATGTAGGGACCGACCGTGGCTCCGGACAGTACGTCGCGGAACAGGGTCTGAGGCACCACCTGGCCGCTGGACTTCGGACCTTTGAAATCGGCACCGAAGCGGTTGAGGTCCGCGCAGGCTGCGGCCACGTCCGGATGGCCGTCGTAGTCCAGGAAGTCGACGTCCCGCAGCAGCGCCGCCCAATAGAGCTCCACCCCTTCGCTCGCCGCCTCGGCGCTCGCGAGAGCCGGCGGCGGCGGCACGGCGATGGCGGCGGCATCCGCGCCTTCGAGGTCGCACGCGAGCCCTCCCTGGGGACAGGTCAGCCGGTTGGGTCCGCCGAGGAGGATCTTGTCGTAATCACCCGCGGCGCCGGTGCGGACGGCCTTGAGGAGGCTCTCGTACGCCGTTGGATCGACCTCGCCGAAGCTGTCGTGGGGGAGGCTCTTCGAGTAGTTGCCGATGTGATTCGGGTAGCGCGTCTCGTCGCCGTTGGTGGGATGGGCGAGCACCGGCCGGCCCATCCAGAAGTCGGCGGCCTCCTTGCGGAGCTGCCACGCGTGTTTGCGGCGCAGCCTTCCGGAGGAAGGGACGGCGCCGACCGCTTCGGTCAGCTCGCCCAGCTCCTGCGCCGATGCCTGCGGCTCCAGGGCGGCCACCCCGGCGACACCTCCGGCCACGGCGGCCGCGACCCCTCCCAGTCCCCCCAGGAACCTGCGCCGGCTCAATCCCGATCCGGTGTCATCCTTCGCTGATGTCGTCATGCGCTCTCCTCCTCCAAACGGGTACTACGCAAGAATCTATTATAGGGGAGAAGAAAAGGTGCGCCGGCCGGTGCTGCCGGCCGGCGCTTCAGGGGAGGGTGGGTCAGCGGCGCACAGGCACCGTCGAGGTGACCGGTGCTGCAGGTATCCGGGCCGGAGCCTCCTGGGGCTTGGGCACGAACACCCGGCGCGGACCGAAGGCTTGGCGCAACACCCGGCGCAGCACCGCGGGATGGAACAGGGCCGCCGGCGACTTCAGCATGTGGTTGACCTCCTGGAACCGGCGGAAGACCTCCTCATGGAGTGGGATGAGCCGGATCACCTGGTCGATGTACCAGTGCATGAACTTCACCTTGGCGTTGATCTTGCCGCCCTGGGTCGACGGCCAGCGCAGGTCCTCGCCCGTGGTCAAGGCCCAGGGGCCGGCCACCAGCTTCGCGACCCGCTTCTGGAAACGCCGGTTGTCGAGCGTGCCCCGGCCCTCGCGCAGGCACTTGCCCAGCTCCATGGCTTCGAGACCGATGAGGGTCATGCCCAGGCCATAGACCGGGTTGAAGGCGCAGACCGAATCGCCGAGAGCCGCGAAGCCTCGGGGCAACCGCGTCTTCTCATAGCTGCGTAGCCGGTTCTCCGTGCGGCGGTAGCCCCAGATCTTCGACAGCGGCCGGGCGTGCTGAATGGCCTTATAGAGCTCCGGCGTCGAGAGGCTGCGGGCGAACTGCAGGAAGCCCTCCTCGTCGGTGGGCGGATAGTCGTGCATCACGCCGGCGATGGTGACGATCCAGCGATTCCCTTCGATGGGCTGGATGATCCCCGCCCGCGGCTGGTAGGGCGGCCGATTCATGACGAACAGCGTCTTCCATTCCTTCTTGTATTCCTCGACCGGCTCGTAGATGCGGGTGGCATAACCCCAAAAGGCATCCACCACCGTCTCCTCAGGTCTGGCATAGCCCTCGGACTCCAGCCATTCGGGAGCCTTCGAGCCCCGGCCGCTGGAATCGACCACCAGCTCGGCCGCCAGCATCTCTTCCTCGACCGGCGCGTTGGGATCGCGATGGCGCGCACGCAGGTGCACGCCCGTCACCCGGGCCTTGCTCTCGTCCAACGCCAGACTGGCCACCTCGAAGCCTTGACGAACCTCCACCTTCGGGTTGGCCAGCAGATGGCGGCGCACCGTCGCCTCCAGGAGGGGACGGGTGAAGGTACAGAACTCGAGACCGATCTCCTTGCGCGGCGACCAACCCGAGCGATAGAGGATGCGAAAATCGCTCCCCTGATCGAGGAGATGGCTCCCCTGTGCCGTGAGATCGGCGGTGATGCCCGGGAAAAGCTCCTCGGCCACCATCAATCCCCGTTTGAAGAGGAAATGGAGATGGCGGGCCTGAGGCACTCCCGGCCGGTTCTCACTCCCTTCGGGCAGGTGATCGCGCTCGACGATGGTGACGCGGTCGAAATGATCGGCGAGCACTCGCGCGGCAAGCATGCCGCCGATGCTGCCGCCGATGACGACGGCATGACGGCCGTCGGTCCTGCGGTTCTGCAATTGCTGGATCAAGCTATGGTCCTGCATGATGTCCCCTCCCTTCTGGGGGCCCTCCTGTGCGTCATGACTGCTTGCTCATCCATCTGTGCATACGCAATGCCAGGCGGATGGGTTACCCCTCGGGGGTAAAACGTTTGTAAACAGTTCCACACCCCCCGCTCGCGGTATCCTCTACGAAGGGAGGGTCACGGCCATGCGTCTTCACGTCCTCGGCAGCTCCGGCGGTTATTCCGCCCCCGACAATCCCAGCAGCGGCTTTCTCCTCGAGCACGGCACGACCCGGCTGTGGCTGGACGCCGGTCACAGCACCTTCGCCGCCCTCCAGCGGGTGGCAGACTTCAAAAAGTTGGATGCCCTCGTGCTCAGCCATTTGCATCCCGACCACTGCGCCGACCTCTACGCCGCCCACGTCGCCCTCCGCTACCGGGTCGAAAGCCCCCTCTGTCTTCCTCTCTACGGCCCCCCGGGCACCCTTGAGGCCCTCGGCCATCTGCTGGGGCCGGACGGCGCGGCGAACCTCGGCGAGACCTTCCCCTTCCGCGCCGTGAACGCGGGAGATGTCGTCGAAATCGGGGGCATCCGCTTGAGCTTCCTGCGAACCGACCATCCCGGTATCACCCACGCCATCCGCGCCGAGAGCCAGAGCCACAACGGGACTCTCACCTACTCGGCGGACACGGGCCCCGGCGCGGATCTAGCGGGCTTCGCCCAGGAGAGCGACTTCCTCCTGTGCGAGGCCACCTACCAGGAGGGGAAGGTCGGCGCGCCCGTCCACCTCACGGCCCGCGAGGCCGGGGAGGCCGCCCGGCGGGCCGGGGTCCGGGAGCTCGCGATCACCCACGTCTGGCCGGCCTTCGATCCCCAGGTGAGCCTCGCGGAGGCACGCGCCACCGCCGGGGGCATCCCCGTCCACTGGGCCCAGCCGGGGAAGGTCTTCTTCTTCAGCCAGGCGGAGGATTGAAACTTCTTCCGTCAATTTGCCCTAGAGAAATGTAAGAATGCCCTAAATTTTCCGGGCCGCGTCAGGCGTGTCAGAGCGTGTCAGGAGTGTCAAGAGATGTCATGAGTCTGTCATTGACAGAGCGCAGAGGGTGCGCTGTTCCAGACTTCTAAACTGCCCTGAAAGCGAGCAAAAACGGACTTTATTGGAAACTCGCAAAAATTCTCACAGATCTTTGAGAAAATTTGTCACCTCGCACCGGCTGCAACCGTCCCGGCCGGCCGGCGTATGGAGTCTTATAGGGACAACACCATCCTTGGAGAGAAGGAGCGACAGAGATGAGCTTTCTGGGAGGCGTATTCGGACCGAGCCGTGAAGAAGTCTGGAAGCAGCTCTGCGGCGAGATCGGCGCCGACTTCGTGGAGGGCGGCTTCTGGAAGGGGGACAAGGTGCAGGCCCACGTGAAGGGCTGGACCATCACCCTTGACGTCTACACCGTCTCCTCGGGCCACAGCCACGTCACCTACACCCGGATGCGGGCCCCCTTCGTCAACGGCGACAACTTCCGCTTCCGGATCTACCGCAAGAGCTTCTTCAGCGGCCTGGGCAAGGCTCTGGGCATGCAGGACATCGAGATCGGGGTGTCGAGCCAGTTCGACGACGGCTTCATCGTCCAGAGCAACGATGAAATCAAAGTGAAGGCCCTGCTCGCCAATGCGGAGATCCGCCGGCTGATCGAGGAGCAACCCCAGATCCGCCTGGAGCTCAAAGACGACGAAGGCTTCTTCCGCGCCCGTTTCCCCGAAGGGGTGGACGAGCTCCACTTCCAGGTGGTGGGCGTGATCCGCGACGTGGAGCGTCTCAAGAAGCTCTTCGACCTTTTCGCCGAGGTGCTGGAGGAGATGCACCGCCTGGGCTTCGCCTCGGATCAGGACCCGGGGGTGAAGCTGTGACCGACGGCGCCTCCCTCCAGCGCAACGCCGCCTGGCTCTCCACCGTGGTCGTGCTGGTGCTGCTCCTGGCCATCGTCGGCCTGTACTTCACCCAAAGCCTCTTGGGCCACGACCCGCTGACGATCGGCCTTCAGGTCGCCGCCATCCTGTTGATGATTTGGGCGCGGGTGACCTTCGGGCTGCGCAGCTTCCACTACGCGGCCAATCCCACGGAGGGAGGGCTGGTGACGACTGGCCCCTACCGCTTCGTCCGTCACCCCATCTACGCGGCCATCCTCCTCTTCGTCTGGACGGGGGTGAGCGCCCACTGGAGCCTGCGCGCCGCGGCCTTGGGACTGTTGGCCACGGCCATGACCTTCCTACGCATGATCTTCGAGGAGAGATTGGTGCGGGAGCGCTACCCCGAGTACGCCGACTACGCCCGCAGGACCCGGCGGGTGATACCGTACGTCCTGTAATTGCCCCCTTTCTGGGAGGAGAGCGACATGCCATGGATCCAGATCACCCAGAGCACCAGCCGCGACGTCTGGCTGCGCACCGAGTCGATCATCGGCCTGGCCCCGGCCGAGCGCCACGGCAGCGGCACCAAGCTCCTCCTCCTCTCCGGCGCCACCCTCGACGTCGTCGAGGAGCAGGACATCCTCCTCAGCAAGCTCCGCGAGCTCGAAGGGACGGCCGGGCGAGAGCGGCGGGTGGGGTTTCCGACGGAGTGAGGGGAGCTCGCCGCATTGCCCGGTGATTTGCCCGTTTCTGGAAACGCAGCCCGCCAGAAGAAGACAGCAAGGACATAAAGGACTCTAAGGACTGCAAGGACAAAAACCTCCGAGGCCGAGGCTGACTCGTCCTTGAAGTCCTTGGTGTCCTTTGTGCCCTTGCTTCTGGTCGATTGTCCGGCGGTCCTGCGAGGCCGCTGCAGACTCGGACGTGAAATCGGAGGTGGGGTTTCGATGCCCGCAAACCCCACCCTTTCTCCGCCGTACTTACCTCCTGAGACATCCCGCTCCCCTGGAGACTCTGCCGTAGAGTCCCCGGGAGCGTTGTCTTTGCCCTCATCTTCAGGGAGGTTCCATGCATCGCCTGATTCGAATCGTGCTTTGCCTCGCTGCGGCGCTCGGTCTCGCCGCGGCGGGGGCTTCGGCCCAGACCAAGCTGCTGCGGTTTCCGGACGTCTATAAGGACAAGGTGGTCTTCACCTATGCGGGGGACCTGTGGATCGCCTCCAGCACTAGCGGGACGGGGGGACGGCCACGCGGCTCACGGCCCATCCGGGCCTCGAGCTGTTCGCCCGGTTCTCGCCCGACGGCCAGTGGATCGCCTTCACCGGGCAGTACGACGGCGACGAGCAGGTCTACGTCATCCCGGCCACGGGCGGCGTCCCCAGGCAGCTCACCTTCTATCCTGCCCGCGGTCCCCTGCCGCCCCGGTGGGGCTACGACAACCAGGTCCTCGGCTGGACGCCGGATGGCAAGTCCGTCTTCTTCCGCTCGCTGCGCGACGGCTGGGATCTCTCCGACAGCCGCATCTACACCGTGCCGGTGGACGGCGGCCTCGGCGAGCCCCTGCCCATGCCCGACCTCCGGCGGTGCCGACCTCTCGCCGGACGGCAAGAAGGTCGTCTACACCCCCTTCGCCCGCGACTTCCGCACCTGGAAGCGCTATCAAGGGCGGCTGGGCCCAGGACCTCTGGATCTTCGACCTCGCGAGCCACGAGACCAAGAAGATCACCAACACCCCCTTGACCGAGCGCGATCCCATGTGGATCGGCGACAAGATCTATTTCAACTCGGACCGCACCGGCACGCTCAACCTTTACTCCTACGACGTGGCGACCGGCGCCACGACGCCAGCTCACGAAGAGCACGCAGTGGGACGTCCGCTGGCCCAGCGCCGACACCGGACGGCCAGATCGTCTACGAGATGAACGGCGAGCTGCAACGTCTACGACACCCGGACCGGCAAGGACCGCCATCTGTCGATCACAGGTGCCGACGACGCCGTGGACAGCCGGCCCGCCGAGATCCCCGCCGCCGGCAACATCGAGGACTTCGCCCTCTCGCCCCAAGGGCGAGCGGGCGGTGTTCACGGCCCGGGGCGACGTCTTCAACGTTCCGGTCGAGAAGGGGCCGACCCGCAATCTCACCCGCACCTCGGGCGCCCACGACAAGCGCGGACGCTGGTCGCCGGACGGCCGCAAGATCGCTTTCATCTCCGACCTCACGGGCGAGGACGAGATCTATCTCGTCGACGCAGGAGGCAACGGAAAACCTGAGCAGCTCACCTCGGGCGGCAAGGGCATGCGCTACGCACCTGGAATGGTCGCCGGACGGCAAACGCATCGCCTTCTCCGACAAGGACGGCCGCCTCTACGTCCTCACCGTAGCGGAAAAGAAGCTCGCCGAGGTGGCCCGGGACGTCCGCCGTCAGGTCAACGACTACGCCTGGTCGCCCGCCGGCGATCACCTGGCCTTCAGCCTCTCGGATGCGAACACCTTCAGCTCGATCTGGATCTGGAGCGTGGCCGACGGCAAGCTCCACCGCGTCACCGGCGAGCAGACCCACGAGTACAGCCCGGCCTGGGATCCCAAGGGGCAGTACCTCTACTTCCTCGGCGCCCGCAACTACGCGGCCCAGCTCGACGCGCTCGACTACAACTTCGTGCTCGACCGCAACATTGGCATCTACGCTCTGGCCCTGCGCAAGGACGTGCCTCACCCCTTCCCGCCGGAGGAGGACCAGGTGGCGCTGGGCGAGGAGGAGAAAAAGGACGGCAACGACAAGAAGGACGAGAGGGGAGGATAAAGAAGGATAAGGATAAGAAAGGCTCTGTGCCGGCGCCCACGAAGATCGATTTCGACGGCCTCGCCGATCGCGTGGCCCGCGTGCCCGTGCCTTTCGACAACTATGACGGCCTCGTCGCAGCCGAGGGCCGCCTGCTGTTCATGAAAACGGCGCCCAACGTCATGGTGGGCGAGCCGCCATCGCGCAACGCGCTCCAGGTCTTCACCCTGAAGGACCGCAAGACCACGACCCTGGTGGAAGGGATGAACGGCTACGCCTTGTCGGACGACGGCCAGAAGGTCCTGGTCCGGCAGGACGGCCAGTACAATCTCTACGACGTCAATGCCGGCGGCAAGGACTCGAAGAAGACGATCGACACCGGCGGCATGCGGGTGAACCGGGTGCCGGCCGAGGAGTGGGCCGAGGTCTTCCGCGAAGCGTGGCGCCGGTACCGCGACTTCTTCTACACCGAAAACATGAACGGTTACGACTGGGAGGCGCTGCGCAAGCAGTACGAGCCGCTCCTCGCCTACGTCGGCCACCGCTCGGACTTGAACTACGTCATCGGCGAGATGATCGCCGAGCTCAACAGCTCCCACTCCTACGTGGCGGGCGGCGACTTCAAGCTGCCGCCGCGGCCCGACGTCGCCCTGCCCGGCGCCCGCTTCGAGCTCGACAAGGCCGCCGGCCGCTATCGCATCGCCAGGATCTTCGCCGGCCACAACGACGAGGAGACCTATCGCTCGCCGCTCACCGAGATCGGCGTCGACGTCCATGCGGGCGATTACGTGCTGGCCATCGACGGCGAGGAGCTGGCCGCCAACGACAATCCCTACCGTCTGTTGCGCTACAAGGCCGACCGGCCCGTGCGCATGACCGTCAATTCAAAGCCCACACTCGACGGCGCCCGGGAGATCACCTTCCGGCCCATTCCTTCGGAGACAGATCTGATCTACATCGGATGGGTGGACGGCAACCGCGAGCGGGTGGCGAAGCTTTCGAACGGCCGGCTGGGTTACATCCACCTCCCCGATATGGGCGACGACGGCTTCCGCGAGTTCGCCCGCCAGTACTTCGGCCAGATCCGCAAGCAGGGGCTGGTCGTCGACGTGCGCAACAACGGCGGCGGCAGCATCTCGCCCATGCTGCTCGAGCGGCTGGCCCGCCATCCGCTGTCCGTGGACTTCGCCCGCACCAGCGACGATCCGCAGCCCTATCCGCAGGTGACTTTCTACGGCGCCCATGGTCTGCCTGCTGAACGAGAACTCGGCATCGGACGGCGACATCTTCCCCTACATGTTCCGCGAGCTGGGGCTGGGGCCGCTGATCGGCACCCGCACTTGGGGCGGTGTGGTGGGCATCACCGGCCACGGTCCGATGATCGACGGCGGCCAGATCTTCGTCCCCGAGTTCGCGTCGGCGTCGCTCAAGGGCCAGTGGATCATCGAAGGGCACGGCGTCGATCCCGACATCGTGGTGGAGAACGACGTCAAGTCGATTCTCGACGGCCGCGATCCGCAGCTCGAACGGGGAGTGGCCGAGGCTTTGAAAAAGCTTGAGGCGGAGCCGAAGGTCTTCCCGCAGCGACCGGCAGGACCGGTGAGGACGCGGGTGAATCATCCGTAAATCCGATCACAAAAAAAGAAGGCGGCCGGGGAGGACCGGCCGCCAGAGTGAAGGAGTGACTGCAAGGAGATTGCGCCTGCCTTAAGGCACGATCCTCAGGATGCCCCAGATGCCGGCGTCGAAGCGCGGGCCCGGGTAGTCGCGGTAGAAGTAGTCGCCGGTCACCTTGAACTTACCGCCCGCGCCGTCGGGAACGAGCCCGTCGAAGTGGTCGGAGGGGCCGACGCCACCGCGGGTGCCGAACCACTCGGAGGTGGTGTTGGTGCCGATCTGCCGCGAATTCGTTCCGGTCACGTACGGCCGCTCCAGCCAGGGGTGGCCGTAGGCTTCGAACACGTGCGCCTGGGTGTGGCCGGCCGGGTGGACGACCCGGAAGCGGAGGGCCTCACCGGCTCTCGCCTGGAAGACCGGCGTCTCGGGATCGCCGCCCACCCAGGTGTTGTGATTGATCAGGTCGAACTGGGTGAACAGGCGAGTGTCGGTGAGCGGTGTTTCGGGACCCCAGCCGCCGCGATACCAGAGCGGCTCGGCCCGGTAGTTGATGGCCTTCTGGCCACTGTTCTCCGCGTCGTCGTCGATCGCCAGGTTCGGCACCGCCGTGCGGCTGGCGTACTGGAGGTTGACGTCGTCCTGGATGACGAAGGCGAACTCGTGGAACGGCTTGAAGGCCGAGCTTGGCGAGCTGATGGTGGCCGACGCCCGGGTGGTCTTCAGGTTCGAATCCTGATCGTACGCCCAGGTGGCGGTGGCCGGCTCGATGATCAGCGAGCCCATCAATCCCTTGTTGCTGTGCTTGATGGGATCGGAGGAGGTCAGGCCCGTGGCGCCGTACTCGATGGGGATGGCCGTCGTGCCCTGCACGTCGCCGGCGTACCAGTAGTAGGTCCGCTTCTCGCCGCGGGCCGCGGTCTGCTTGCCAAACTGCGCCGGATTGAGACCGACGTTCGAGCCGTCGCTCCTCTGCACGTCGAAGAAGACGAGCTGCGGATGGAGGCTGACTTCCATCGATGGCGCCACGTCGTTCTGGTTGTAGCCCTCGACGATCATGTTGACGCCCGTGTAGCCCGGAGCATCGGCGTAGTTGGCCGGCAGGTCGTTCTTCAGCGTGACCTTGATGCACTCGCCGGCGTTGGCCCGCAGGATGAGCGGCTCGCGGCGCACGGTTTGGTTGAGCCGCGGGCGCGCCGGCGAACCGACGTAGGTGAGGTCGGAGTTGAAGACGAACATGATGCCCGTGGGATCGAACAACGGCCCGGAGAAGGTGCCGTTGGGGCCGCTCACCGTCGCCGGCCGCGCGTTGTAGACCAGCCCCGGCAGGCCGATGGGATCGTTCTGCAGGACCTCGGCGGCCGACACCGCGGTGACGTTGTAGGTGCGGTATTGGGCTCCCGGCGGGCAGGCGATGCGGATGGTGCCGCCGGCGGCCATGGCGGCGCCGGTGGTCACGCCCGTGCCCTCACTCGTGCTCTCGCTCGCCGGCACGGGTGAGGCCGTATCGACGTCATAGCCGGGGACGCCTTCGTCGTAGGCCTGGGACACGGGGATGGAGTCGAAGACCGTATCCGGCGTCGGCGACTTGGCGATCGCGTTGTAGGTGGCCAGCGGCATCAGCGAGTACTTGCTTCTCGCGGGCGAGGTACTGGTGTCGTTGCGGTAGATGCGCAGGATGCCCCAGGCGCCGGCCCACTGCGATTCCGTGGCCGCGCTCGGCTTGTAGAGATAGTCGGCGAACCGGCCATCGTTCAAGCTGGGCACGCGCGGGATCTCGAAGTCGAACCACTCGGAGATGCCGGCCATCTGGGAGTTGCGGTAGCCGGAATCCGGATCGTCCGGCTCGAACAGCCACTTGAGACCGTGCACGGTGAAGTTGTGCGGCTCCTCGTGCGCGCCCACCAGGGTGCGGACCTTGACCTGGTCGCCCTCGAAGGTGCGCAGCAGCGGCGTGTAGGGATCGCCGGGGAAGAGACCGCCGGTCAGCGGTGGATAGAAGCCCGGCTGCACGTTGAAGGCGGCGTCGGCACGGTCGGTGCGCGACTGGTAGGCGTAGGAGAGGTCACCCTTCTTGCCATTGGCCTGGGAATTGGTGAGCGGGTTGCGCACCCGCAGGCCCACGGGCTCGTTGCGGTAGTTCACCACTGTCATGCCGATGTCGTTGGCCGAGACGGCCTCAGGGCAGGGCGGCGGCAGGAAGGCGGTGCTGCCCTCGGGCACCGGGCACTGCTGCGCCTTGAGGTAGAGATCGGGCAGCCCGACCTCCTCCTTGCCCGCCGGGTTGACGGCGCGGGCGATGTCGATCCAGCCCTGCTCCAGGTCCTTGCTCGGGCAGGTCGGCCCGCCCGGCGTGTAGAGTGGCTGGAAGTCGGCGTATTCGATCAGGAATTCGCGGAAGTTGTTCTTCCGCATCCCGCTCTGGATGACGGCCTGCCAGCTCGTGGGTCCGCCGTCGTTTCCGAGGCCAGGGCCGCTGTTGGTGCCGAGCTGCACACCCGTCTCGTTCTGGAACCAGGTGGTGCCGGCCGGCTCGACGATCAGACCGGCGTAGAGGCCCGCCTGCTGGTGGGTGGAGGGGCCGAAGTGATCGTGGGTGAAGACGGTGCGCAGGGTGCGACCGGTGCCGTCCTGGTTGGTGATGGGATCGGCCCACCAACGCTGCACCGTGGTCTGGGCGCCCAGGAAGTCGTTGACGCCATTGCAATCCTGATCCTGGAACTGATTGAAGTAGGGGTGGACTTTGGGCACCGGGCAGTTCTTGGTGGGAGCTCCGCCGAAGGTGCACGAGGCCGTGCTCGGCTCGCCGCAGCGGCCGGGTTGGGCCTGGCGGATGGCGCAGATGCGCTCCTGCACCTCTTCGCCGGCGTACGTGCCGTCCTCGTAGTTCCAGCCGTTGCCGCCGCCGTCTGACGAGGTGACGTCGAACTTCACGAGGTGGATGTGCTGGCCCAGGATGTCGGTCGGCGTCGTCACCTGGAAGTCGTCAACGCACATACTTGTTGGGCACCAGGTTGGTGTGCCAGTACTCGATGCACTGGCCGCTCCCGGCACGGAAGAAGAAGGGCTCCGGCAGCCTTGGTGCCGGCGAGCAGGCTATTGACGTCACCCCACAGAGCGATGATGCGCGACTGCGGGAAGTGCCAGCCCCCCTTGTTGAACTTGATATCGAGCTGCATGTCCGCCGCCTTGTAGTAGCGGACGTCGGTGATGGCGTTGCCGTTGTCGTCGAAGCAAGGATCGGCGTAGGGAGCTCCGGGCTTGGCCGGATGGCCGTTGACCTTGAAGCTCGCCGGCGCGCCGAGCGGAGTGAAGGTATTGAAACCTGCGGCGGTAGCGTGGAAATTCATCGCCACCTGCTCCACGGGCTCGCCCGCCTCGGCCAGCCACTTGACGTTGGCCGTGAGGATCGTCTTCTCCATGTTGAAGCGGGTTTCCGTGCTGACGGCGGTACCGTTGACCACCACGTGGCGCGCCAGGCCGCCGTCGATCGACTGGCCGGTGCCGGGATCGACCGCGAAGTCCAGCGGCGGATGGGGGGCCCGGCGGCCGGCGATGCCCGGCACGAAGAACGGATAGCCGGGATTAGCCACCACCGGGTTCGGCAGCGACACCTGGCCGGCCACGATCGACACCGGCCCGGGGACGGGCGCCATGGCGAGGACCGGGATGGGGACGAGCGCCGGGATCGGCGTACCGGCCAGGATCTCGTTGTCCGGCAACGCCCGCGAGCCGGCGGCCGGCCGGCCTTTGTCGTCGAGAAGGGTGCCCAGCTCGAGCACGTCGTGGGTGCGCCAGAGGCTCCACATGCCCTGCGCGAAGTGCGGATAGAAGTGGCAGTGGAAGATCGAATCGCCCACCGTCTTGTTGCGGTTGCCGCTCCCTTCGTAGGCGATCTCGTAGGTGTAGCCCGCGCCCTGGCCGATCGACTGGCTGTCCTTATAGGCCGCGGTGTCGCTGTTGGGCGTGTGCAGCCACTGGTGGGCGTGCAGGTGGAAGATGTGGTGGTCGTCGCTGCCCGCGTGCACGTTGCGGAACTTCACGTGGTCGGAGATGTAGCTGTGGTAGACGTTCGAGGGATCGTCCGGATAGTAGGCGATGGTCGCCTTGGCCCCGGCCGTGTAGCAGCCGAGCTTGCCGTCCTGAAGCTGCTTCTGCGTGCAGGGGGCGTTGGCCGGCTTGTCCACCACCATGGCGGGATCGCCGAGCGCCCAGGAGGTGAGGAAGAACTCCTCGTATTTGCACTCCGGGCAGTCGCGGGCAGGGCCCACGCCGACACGGTTGGCAAGGATTTCAGCGCCGGCGCCGCCGGTGCCGTAGTTGATGGCGAAGGCGTCGCGCACGCTGCGCAGGGTGAAGTGGAGCTGATCGCTCTCGAACTGCGGGAAGGCCTGCACCGCGCCGACCTCGTCGTGGAAGATGATGGTGAACTCGCGGAACGGCTGGTCGCGGTGCGGATAGGTCCTGGTGCTGACCATGCCGCTCAACAGGTAACCGTTCGCCGCCGGACCGGCGATGATCGCGGTCAGATCGGAGTGCACGATCTCGTTGCCCTTCTTCATCGCCAGGATCGGCAGCCCCGCGTAGCGGTGGCCCGCGGGATAGACGGCGGCGTAGTTGATCGTGGGGAAGCTGTCCATCGCCGAATCGTGCTTGTCGGTGCGGGCGAGGTCCAAATCGTCGCGCGTCACCTGGCTGCGATACCACACCGCGCCCGCGGGCTCGACGTTGACGGAGCCGAACAGGCCGGCGGAGATGCTCCCGGCGTCCCCCTCGCCGCCGGTCATGGCACTGGCGCTATAGAAGGGATATTCCCCCTCCTTCGGCGCGTACAGCCAGTAGTCGATCGCCCCGTTCGGAGTGACGATGCCATTGCCGGGCCCCGGGTTGTTGCCCACGTTGGAGCCCATGTCGGCGATCGTCTGCACGGCCTCCAGCCCCACGAAATGGATCGAGGCGTTGCGGGTGGACGGCTGCTCGTCCTTGCCGCTCAGCACGCTCGTCGCCAAGAGGTTGGTGAAGTGGACGTGCAGGCAGTCGCCGGCGTTGACCCGCAGCACGAGCGGCCGGGGGCGCTTGTCACGGCGCAACTGCACCTGGCCGGCGTTCAGGGTGTAGACCACCCCGGGATCCGGCAGGCCGTCCGGATCACTCGTCGGTACCACGTCGCGCCGCAGGGCGTACATCATCCCTTGCGGCTCCATGGCGCCGAAGCGGTTCCAGAACCAGGGCTGATCGAGAGCCACCACGTTGGCATAGGTCACCCCGGCGCAACCCGCCGGGATGGCTTGGGCATGGGCGGGCGACGCGACCAGCAGGGCGAGGCCCAGGATCGCGAATCCCAGGGACAGAAGACGACGCTTGGTAACCATCCTCCTTCTCCTTTTCTATCTACCGAGGGCCTCTCAGTCCCGCTCGACGGCGGCCGGCGCGATGCCGGTGCTGCAACGGGACAGGGCACTTCGATCTGACGGAACGACGACTGCTGAGACGAAGGGGAGATTACGGAGCGGGACCTTACGGCAGGATTACAAAAACGCCTTCACCCTCTCTCCCGTATACTTCAAGACAACTCGAACGGTGACTCGACCATGAAGATCGCCTGGTTCCTTCTGCTCGCTCTCCTCGTCCCGGACCCGGCCGCCGCGCCGCCGGTGCCACGGGGCATCCTCAGGCTGACCCTCTCCCCGCCTCCCGGACAGAGCGTGCCGCGGGAGCTCGCGGTGCGGGTCCGCCCCAGCCGGCAGCTCCGGGGACTGGAGGACCACCCCTGGGAGGTGACGGTCTCCGGTCCCCTCCCCGATGGGGTGTGGACCGGCGAGATCCCGGCCGGACGGGTGGACCTGCGCCTTCAGGGCGCAGCCGAGATGCCGGTCTACCAGTGGGGCTTGACGGTGAAGGAGGGGGAGACGAGGGACCTGGGCGTCGTCCGGCTGGAGCGCGGCGCCTCCATCTCCGGCTGGCTGCGGACGCTCGGCGAGAAGATCCCCACCCACTCCCTCCAGGTGAGCCTGGAGCCGGAGCGCGTGGGCAGCGGCCCGGTCGCTCCCAGCCCGCTGCGCACGATCACCTTGGAGTCCACCACCCGCCCCTGGGGTTTCTTCCGCTTCGACAACGTCAAGCCGGGGCGTTACATCGTCCGCGCCAGCGACCCCGGGCTCCCCGTCGCCCGCTCCGAGCCCATCGTCATCGAAGGCGACCGTTCGTTCGAGCTGCCGGAGCCCTTGTGGGTCACGCCGCTGAGGGATCTCGAGGTCCTGGTCAGCCCTCCTTTGGGACCGGACCGCCAGCCCTGGAATTTCATGCTCCAGCCGGACAGGCGTCTGGACGCGGGCGAGACCTGGCGACCGTTGACCGGCACCGGCTCCAGCCGGGGCCGCTGGGTGGCTCAGGGTCTGCCGCCCGGGGACTACTGGCTCGCCGTCGGCCTGGCGGACGACAACGCCTGGCACAAAGAGAAGGTTCGCCTCTGGCCCACGTCGAGGACCGAACGCTTGAGCCTCTCGTTCGTCCGCGTGCGTGGCCACCTCACCTGGCGGGACAGTCCGCTGGCGGCATCGCTCGACTTCGACAATGACCGGGGCAGCGCTTCGCTGCGTGCCGATGCCCAGGGGCAGTTCCGGGGTTATCTCCCCAACGAGGGACCTTGGGACGTGGCGGTCTCCAATTCCGAGGCCCTACGCTTCCGCCTCCGCCTCCAGGACCGGATCCGGGTGCCCAAAGAGGGCCAGTTCGCCTGGCTGGAGCTGCGGATTCCAGACACCGAGCTGCCGGTGGAGGTCACGGACGAGCGGGGCGGGGCGCTCCCCCGAACGACGGTGAACGTTCTGGGCAAGATCCGCAACCAGGTCATCACCGACGAATTCGGGAAGATCGACCTCGTAGGTCTGAAGCCCGGGCCGCAGTGTCTGCTGGCTGCCGCGGATCTCTTCCGGCGGAGCGACGAGACCCCCGTCGTCCTGCGGGAGGGGGACGTGGCGCCGCCTCTCCGCCTGGTCATCCCGGCGAAGATGGAGATCAGCGGCCGCATCCTCCCCCGTCTGGGCTTTGGCACCGGAGCCCAGGTGCTGGCCTGGCCCGCGGGCTCCGCCCCCACCATCCCGGCCGAGCTCGCTGGCTCTGACGAGGACGGCGGTTTCGGTTTCTCCTTGCCCCTGGGAGCTCGCAAGGTCAGCCTCGTGGTGCTTCCCCCCGGCTCGGCCCTGCGCATGCTCGACGCCGAGGTGACCCGCGAGCGTCTGCTGGAGATTCACGTGGACACCGCCGGGGGCACGCTGGTGCTCGAGGACCTCAAGGAAGAAAAAGACAGCAAGGACAAAAAGGACAGAGAGCCTTGCGATCCCGCGGTCCGGGAACGCGAGACGCTCACCATGCCGCGCATCCTGCGCCGCTGGGCGGATCTCCAGGGGACTCCGCAAACCCCGGGCCGGCTGGTGGTCCCCAACGTGGAGCCAGGCCCCTACACCCTCTGCGCCACGGACAAGGCGCCGGTCTTGCGCCGGGGAATACCACCGGAGGGGGATGCCCGGTGTGTCGGGGGTGTCTTGGAGGCGGCCGGGGAGCTGAGCTTGAAACTGCCGACTGTAAGTCCCTTGAAGCCGCCCGTGGTCAGCTCTACAGCCGGGCGGCGATGAAAGCGAGTTGCATTTTCTGCCAAGGCTCCAAAGGACGTTCGTGGTTCACGATGTCCCTCTGCGGTGCGTGTCCCATATGTCCCATAAATGTCCCATTTCGCCGGAAGCCCTGAGCGGGCCCATCGCCCTGCTGTCTCATATGTCCCATTGATAGCTCATTTCTTCCCCGCCAGGACGTAGTGGCTACCACGTTTCTCTCCCACCCGCTTGAGTACCCCCTTCTCGACGAGGTCATCGAGATCTCGTGCAGCGGTCTTGCGGGTGACTCCGACGAGGTCGCGGTATTCGGCGTTGGCGATACGGCCGTCTTTCTTGACTTGAGCGACGGCCTTGGCCTGTCGCTCGTTGATTCCAAGAGAGGATAGAACCTCATCTGTCAACCAATCCCTCCACATCGTGAGCACGAAGAAGCCCGAGCGTTGCTCGAAATCCGGTTCGGGCAGCCCCGCCTCCCGGCAGAGCTCGATCATCTTCTGGGTACCGGAGCCCAGCTTCTCGATGTAACTGGCGAGGTAGAGCGACTCCGCGAGGAGCGGATTGTTGGGGATCGAGGCATGATCGGTGCGCAGATCCTCCAAGGTGAGCGTTCCAGGGAGCGTGCCGGGGTTCCAGACCTCGAGTCGATCGGCAAACAGCCGCACCTCCACTGAGCCGTTGCTGTGGTAGTCGCGATGGGCGAGGGCGTTGATGATGGCCTCGGCTACGGCATCGGGAGGCAACTCGTAGGTGACGGGCGCCCTGAGACTCTCAGCTCGGGTCCCGACAGCGCGGTTGATCTTGGCGAGCACGAAATCGCTGGCTTGGTCGGCTTGCTCGAAGAGATCGCCGGAGTAGTTCTGCTGGGAGGCGAACGGCCGGCGATATATGGTGCCGTGACAGTGCACGCACTTGGTTTCGGCGGGCCGATGGATGAGCTGAGGATTGGCTCCGAAGAGCAGCACCGCGGCATTGGTCGGCTTCTCGTTGGAGAGGAGGCTCAGGTGGGTAAGCAAGGCCTGGGTCGTGGTCTTGGCCTTGAGAGGGAACCCGCGTTCTCGCCGTGCCACTTGCAGGAACCAGTCAACGCGTTTGCGGGAGAGATCTTCCAGGGAAGCGCCATCGCACGCGGAAGTGTCGAACGGCGGGATCCGCAGAGCGCCCAACCGGTCGAGGTGATCCACGAGGCTGGCATAGACCTCAGCAGTCAGGGCGCTCGGGTTTTCGATCCGCCGGCGGATCAATTCGTTGCTGGCCTTCCAAACCAACTCTTGCATCTTGGGCGCCCGCCGCTTCTCGTCCGAGCCCCATACATAGATGAGCCGGGTTTTCCGGCATCTGGTGGCGTGATCGTATTCGTGCTCCGTCGGGGAGACGCCGACTTTGTCTTCGTAGCCGTAATCGTAGCCAAAGATGCCGATATAAACATCACAGCGGCTCACTTCTTCGAGGTAGACCTGATCCGCGCGGCGGTCTCGGGCCGGGAGCTCCTCGAACAGGAACACCTCAGAGACAAAGCGGCGCAATACAGCGTCGCCAAGCAGGAAGGCTTTCAGATCTGAACGGATCTGTTGGAATTCTTTTTGGACGCTGCTGATGAAGATCCTGAGCCGGGTGGCAGGCATGGTCGTGGGCACCTCGAGCCAGGATTGTCTCGACGCAGGCAAGAGGCGTCAAGGCGGGGTACTCAGCCGGGTTGCAGCATTCAGAAAGAATGTTATCGGGAAGTCCTTTTTGTCCCTGCAGTCCCTTGGGTACTTTCTTCCCCTAGAAGAACACCCGCTGCACCGACCAGTACAACCCCACCGCCGCAATCACACAGGAGGCGGGGACTACGATCCTCTGGCGGTACCAGACCTGGCGGCGGAAGGGGAGGCCTACGAGGAGGAAGGCGAGGGCGATGACGGTGAGCTGTCCTCCTTCGACTCCGAGGTTGAAGGAGAGGAGGGCGGTGAGGAACTCCGAGCGGGGCAGGCCGAGCTGCGAAAGGACTCCCGCGAAGCCCAGGCCGTGGAGCAGGCCGAAGAGGAAGACGAGGACGATGCGCGAGGCTTTGAGCTCCGGGGTGAGGATGTTCTCCACCGCTACGAAGACGATCGACAGCGCGATCAGCGGCTCGACGATCGACGGCGGCAGCGACACGATGCCGTAGATGGAGAGCCCCAAAGTCAGGGTGTGGGCCACGGTGAAGGCCGTCACCTGCTGGAGGATCGGCTTGATGCGCCGGGAGAGCAGGAAGATGCCGAGCACGAAGAGGATGTGGTCCGGCCCTTCGGGCACGATGTGGGTGAAGCCGAGCTTCAGATAGAGCTTCACCACCTCCCAGCGCGTGGGCGGCACCACGGCCTTGGAGAGCGAGAACGGCGGGCTCTCCTTGTCCCTTTCGAGCCAACCCCACACGGCGCTCTCGTCTCCCTCGTTCTGCAGCACCAGGGGATAGGAGCCGAGCTTCATCGACTGCCGCCAGGTGAAGGCTTTGGCGCCACCCGGGATGGGACCGTGGAGCCGCAGGATGGTGCGGCCGGAGGGAGCGTCCGGGTCTGGTGGTGCGATCTCGAGCTTCGGCTCGACCGGCTTGCCGTCGAAGGCCACGGTGGCGCCGTTCACGAAGGCACAGAGGAATTTGCCGAATTTTCCGTCCACCTCGGGGGTAAGGTTGGCGATCCGGCCGTAACGGGTGTCGCCGGCAGGACCGCCGAAATCCCCTGGCGTCAGGTGCTCGGGATCAAGGGGCACGTCGATGCGATAGGTGCCGTCCTTCAGGAAGTCGGCGTAGACCTGGATCTTTCCCAGCTCATGCGCTTGGACAGGGGAAAGGACGAAAAGGACAGCAAGGACGGAAAGGACGAAGATGCGGGACACGGATTGAGCCCTCCCGCCAGAAATACGGTGCAGGGGCCGGGATGGATGAGCGCTCAGATCAGCCTCCCGAGAGGGCCGAGATCCAGGTTCAGATCCTCGGGGGCGAGGCCGAAACGGGCGGCGATGTCATGCAGGGTCTCCTCCAGGCGCATGAGGGCGAGGCCCAGCTTTTCGATCTCCTCCTCGCTGAGGGTGCCGGTTTCCATGCGGCGGATGGCCTGCTTCTCCATGAGCTTGCGCAGGAATTCGACGAGCGTCAGGAGGAGCCGTGCCACGGAGCGCTGCACCTCTTCGGGATCGGCGTTCCAGCGCGGAGCTTCGGCCGCGGCCCGGCGCTCGATCTCGGCGCGCAGGGCGTCGAGCTCCTCGATCTCCAGACGGACGGCGTCTTGCTGGCTCACGGCTTCCCTCCCGGGGCGAAGGCATAGGGGGGCCAGGGGCCGGTGGCGGCCACCCGCCGGCCGCCCATCCGGCCGCGGGTCTCCTCCACGGCGGCGAGGTAGGCGGCGGTCTCTTCGCGGGGGACGAGGTGGTAGGCGGTGCCGAGCAGGGGACCGGCGGCGGTGTGGCGCTCGATCCGCTCTGCCTTGAGCAGGGGGCGGAGGACCTGGCTCAGGGGATCGATCTCGGGGAGGCTCCGCATCCTCTCCTGCTCGCGGCGGCGGGTTTCGAGGAAGCGGGACCCGGGTCCGCTGGCGATCGGAGGCGGGGCTCCGGTGCCGCGTCCGGCTCGCCGAAGACACGCAGGGTCATTTGCACGCAGCCGTGCACCAGCTTCAGGGCCTCGGCCAGCTCCCGTTCGCGGGGAGCGAGCTTCGCCGCGAGAGTGGCCTCGTCCGCGGCGCTCTCGCCGAAGCGGGCGGGGAGGAGGGCGGCGAAGAGCCCGGCGAGCCGCTGGACCACGGCGTCCTGCCGCTGCAGGATCTCAGGGAATGGCTGGGGAGGGACCGTGAGCTCGCCGGCCACGATCCCGACCCCGCCGACGGGGAGCCAGCGGAGAGGCTCGCCCGCGATCCCTTCGCCGAGGGGAACGGCCGGCTCGCCCTCGACCACCGCGTATAGATAAAGGATGGGGGTCACTCCTTCGGCTCCTTGGGCAGGATGCGGTCCGCGGCACAGAGGACGGCGGAGAGCTGGAGGTAGATCAGGTCGATGCCGGCCAAGCCGATGACGACCTCGCCCGTGAGCACGACTCCGCGGTTGAGGAGGTTGTCGACCGTGTCGAGCAGCGAGACGTCGCTCGAGTTCAGAGCCTCCAGGCTGTCGTCCCGGATCACCGTGCCTCCTCCACGAAGTGATAGGGGGGCCAGGGACCGGTCAAGGTGACCTCGCCTCCCTTGGGTGCCAGCCGATCCGCGAAACGGCCCACGGCGGCTTCGAGCTCGACGGCGCGATCGGTGGGGACGAGGAGGGCGGCGTCGAGGAAGAGCTTCCCTCCCTGCTCCGGCGGCGTGGCCGGCTCCCGGCGGAGGGAGAGGTCCGCGGCGGCGGCCAGCTCCTCCCAGGCCGCATCCACCTCGGCGCGAAGGCTAGCCGGCGAGGTTGCGCGAGGCCTCCTGCTCGCGCTTCTTGCGCAAGAGGAAGCTGGTGCCGGAGCCGGAGGGGCCGGCCTCGGCGGGCCTCCTGGCAGCCAGAGCTTCACGGGCCCGGGCCTCGTCGAGGCGGACGCGCACCCCCCACTCCACGCGGCCGGCCACCCGGTCGAGCCCCCGGTCGAGCGCCTCGCGGCTCTCACGCAGGTGGGCGAGGGCGCGCTCGTCGGAGGAGAAGAGGGTGAAGAGCTTCAGGGGGAGGAGCGCCGGAGCGTTCCGGAAGTGCTCGACCACGGCCTCGTGGGCCAGGGCGCAGGCCGACACCCAGTCGAGGTCGGCCAGCCGCTCTTCGATCCGCTCGCTGCCGAAGTCCGGCAGAGGAGCGCTGGCCACCACCACCCAGAGCCCCTCGTCCACCGCCAGGGTACGAGGGGGCCCGAGCCCCGGCAGGCCGGGCGGCGCTCCGGCGAGGGCGGGCTCTCCGGAGCAGCGGAGCAGGCAATAGAGATAGGTGGCTTCGCTCATCCGATCCCCGCGGTCCAGGTGCGGACCCATGACGCGAGCCCCCTCACTCCTCGGGGTGGCGGGAAGGAGGCGGGGGCTTCGATCATAGCGCAGCGCTTCTTCGTGAGACGGGAGGGCTGGTGCCGGGAGCAGCCCGGAGGTGGCACGGCGTTGACGATCACCGCCGGCACGGCGATCCCCAGCCGCTCGAGGGAGGTCAGGAGGCGTTCGGTCTCGCGGCGGGGGAGCTCGGCGGCACGGGTCACCACCACGAAGCGGGTCCGATCAGGATCGCGCAGCAATCCTTCCAACCTCTTCAGGCTGCGGGAGAGCTCCACGAGGCCGGCGGCGAGATCCCCCAGGCCCACGACCTCACGGTATTTGAGGAGGAGGGAGAGGAGGAAGTGGTCCCACGACAGGGCGAGGGCGGGCATCTCCAACAGGCGCAGGGCATGGCCGGTGGGGGCGGTGTCCACGATCACCAGATCGCGGGCCGGCTCGCCGTCCTCTCCATCGTCATCAGCAAGGGCGTCGAGCAGGGAGGAGATGGCGATCAGCTCGTCGAGCCCCGGCGGCGTGAGATCGAGGAGGTCTTCGGCGCTCGCCCCTGCCGCGGCAAAGGCGCCCACTGCCCTTCCCACCTCCCCCCCATGCCGCTCCCGCCAGCGCGCGAACGCACCCCCGGCGTCGAGCTCGCGGGCGGAGAGGTTGGGAGGCGCGCCGGGCACGGGGCGTTCCTCATCCCCCAGGGGGACCTTCAGCACGTCGGCAAGCGAATGGGCCGGGTCGGTCGAAAGCAGGAGGATTCGTCTCCCCTTTCGCCGCTTCGCCAGGGCCAGGGCCACGGCCGCGGAGCAGGTCGTTTTTCCCACGCCTCCCTTGCCGCCGAAGAACAACAACCTCAAGCCCGAAGGGGCCATGTCGTCCAGCCAGGCCGAGCCTTGCTTCGCAGGGCGCCCCCGCCCAAGACCCTCACCCCTGCCCCTCTCCCGACCACCCCACCCCCCTCCCCGGGAGAGGGGTGCTTGGCTGGGGCGTTCTTGCTGTTCTCCCTCTTCTCCCGGTGAGGGGGGTTGGGAGGGGACGGGAGAAGAGGGCCGGGGTGATGAGGGTCTTGGGTGGGGGCGCTCTGTGGCAAGGTTGGCGCCGATCCCCCGCAACCCCCCCCGCCCCCGCGGCTCCTTCTCCTCCTCCAGCAGGAACCGGATCTCCCGCCCCTTGAACACCTTCCGGATCTCCCGGATCACCGCCTCCTCGGACCGTCTCCTCTCGCGGAACAAGGGGCTGTCGTCACCGCCAGGAGGCAGGACACGGTTGACGATCAGCTCGGTGACGGTGAGGCCGACCTTTTCGAGGGTGGCGAGGGCATCCTCCGTCTCGGCCACGGCGAGGGCCTCGGGGAGGAGCACCCAGACGAGCGAGGTGGTCTCGGGGTCGCGCAGCCGTTCCTCCAGAGTCCGGCCCTCGGCTTCGAGATCGGCGATCAAGGCGTCGCCGGTATCTCCCATATTGGGGCCGATATCGGGGTGCCAGGCACCTCCGAGACGTTCGACGATCTCCCGATGGCGGTCTTCGAGGCGATCGAGGAGGGCGGCGAAGCGGCGGAGGGTCTCGGGGCTTTTGAGCAGGCGCAGGGTGTGGGCCGTGGGCGCGGTATCCACCACCACCTCGTCGCAGCGGGTGTCGCGGGCGAGGCGGTCGATCTCGATCCAGGCGATCAGCTCGTCGCCGCCGGGTGGAGTGAGGTCGAGGAGGCGGGCCACGTCCTCCTCGTCCAGATAGGTGCCGCGGGCGGCAAGGGCGCAGGAGGTCCCGGCGGTGCTCTCCGGTCCAGCGGGCCATGGCCGGAGCAGCGGCGAGCTCGGCCGCCAGCAGCTCTCCCCGCCGGGTGGGGACGCGCACGGGCTCGCCCGTGAGGTGCGCGGCGAGGGCGTCTCCGAGGGAGTGGGCGGGATCGGTGGAGACGATGAGGACCCGATGACCGCGGAGGCCCGCCTCGGCCGCGGCGAGAGCGGCGGCAGCGGCGCAGGTCGTCTTGCCGACCCCGCCCTTGCCGCCGAAGATGCGGAGCTTCATCGCTCGGAGAAGGGCTCGTCGCCCTGGAAGCTGACGTCCACCTCGAAGCCGCCGCGGTCGAGGGAGACGGCGCCGGCCGGCCGCTCCTCCTGGCGCAGGGCGCGCAGGCGGTCCAGGAGGTCGCGCTCGGCCTCCACGAACTCCTCGTCGCTGATCTCGCCCAGCTCGAGCCGCATCTGGGGGGCGAGGATCTCCTCCTTGATCGAAGCCGAGTCGTCGCGCTCGGCGTCGACCGCGGAGGCGATCTTGTCGAGCACGAAGCTCAAGCCCCCGATCAGGAGGTTGTCGAGGATGAACATGTCTTCATTCCGCTTCGCTCGCCCGCTCCAGCTTCAGCCGGATGTTGACGAAGTTGTAGGGCGGCCAGGGTCCCGTGTACTTGAAGATCAGGTTCTCGTAGCGCGCGTCGATCTCCTTGACCTTGGCGTCGAAGTCGGCTTCGCGGTCGCGGGCCACGAGGAAGGCGGCGTTGAGGATCATCTTGTCGCCGATGGGCTTGTTGGTGCGCGAGGCCACGGAGACGGCGCCCAGGGTGTCGAAGATCTCCGCCACCAGCTTCTCGGAGCGCTCCTGGAGGAGCGAGTCCACCAGCCGGCCGTACTGCATGCGGGCGAAGTAGGTGGAGCCCTTCTGGTTGGAGATCTCCTGGCGCAGCAGGCGGAGGTTCTCGTCCTCTTTCTCGATCTCGCGGATGACCATCTCCGGCTCCCACAGCACCTTGAGGCCGAACTCCAGCTTGTCCTGCATCTTCACCAGCACGTCGCGGAAGGCGTCGTAGGCGCTGCGCAGCAGCTCGACGATGTCCTCGCGAGGTCTTGAACACGGTGCTGAACGACATGGGGATCACCGTGTAGTCGCGCATCACGGCCTCGTTGACCCGCTCGTGGGCGAGGACGTTCTCGCGCGTGGGGTCGTAGACCTCCAGCGGGGTGTCGGAGACCACGGCGGCGATGTCCTGGAAGCTGACGGTGTGGACCTCGGCGGGCTCGCTGCCGATGCCGATGGGGCCGAAGCGGCGGGGCTCCGTCGTCTGGATGATGCAGTAGACGTACTTGCCGCTCGCTGCTGTTGCCGGCCCGCGTGGGCTTCCGGGAAGGGCACCACGCTCCGGCGTGGAGCGCGGACGGCTTCGCGGCCTTCTTCGGCGCGTCCTTCTTCGGGCGCAGCCTTCTTCGCGGCGGCTCTTGGCCGCTCCCTGCTTCGGCGTCGTTCCAGTACGGGTCGTCTTCGAGGGGCTCATGGCTCGGATTTCGTTCTCCGCGGTCGGTCGTGCGGCGAGCTGCCGCCGGACCTCCTCTCCAGCTCCTCGGGCAGGCACGGCTTGGTCACCACGGCGTCGCAGCCCGCGGCACGGGCCTTGTCGTGGGCGCTCGCCAGGGCGTGAGCGGTCAGCGCGATGATGGGGATGTCACGGGTGCGGTCGTCCTGCTTCAGCCGCCGGGTGGCCTCCCAGCCGTCGATCCCCGGCAGCGAGAGGTCCATCAGGATGACGTCCGGCCGCAGCTCGTACGCCTTCTCGAGGGCCTCCTGCCCGTCGGCCGCGGTGGCCACGCGGAAGCCGCGGAACTCGAGGAACTCGGCGAAGATCTCGCGGCCGTGCTCGACGTCGTCGACGACGAGGACGAGCGGTCGGGTGCTTCTGCTGGGGAGGCTCATGCCGTCCTCGATTGTACGGGAAGGAACAGGGTGAAGGTGGAGCCCTCGCCCAACTGGCTCGCCAGCACGATGCGGCCGTCGAGGAGAGAGGCCAGGCGGCGGCAGATGGAGAGGCCGAGGCCCGTCCCCGCCTGCGCGCCGGGCATAGGAGCTGTTGGCCTGCTCGAAGGCTTCGAAGATGCGTCTTCTGGTTCTCCTCGGCGATGCCGATGCCGGTGTCCGAGACGGCGATGGAGATCTCGTCGCTGTGCTCGTGATGCTCCAGACGGATGGCGACCGATCCCTCGGGGGTGAACTTGAGGGCGTTGGACAGCAGGTTGAGCACGATCTGCTTGACCTTCTGCGGTCGGTCTCGGATCTCCGGCAGGCAGCGGCGACGAGCTGGCGGTCACCGTCAGGCGGGTGCCGGCGATCAGCGGCTCCACCTCGGTCATCACCTCGTCGATCAGCTCGTGCAGCCGGATGTGCTCGAGCCTGGACCGGCATCTTGCCCGCCTCGATGCGGGAGATGTCGAGCAGGTCGTTGATCAGCGCCAGCAGGTGGCGGGCATTGGCGTCGACGCGGTCGAGCTTGTCCTGCTGGGCGTGGTTGATGTCGCCCGAGACGCCTTCCAGCATAAGATGGGTGTAGCCGAGGATGGCGTTCGAGCGGCGTGCGCAGCTCGTGGGAGACGTTGGCGAGGAACTGCGACTTCAGCGCCGAAGCCTGCTCGAGCTGGAAGGCCTGGCGGCGCAGCAGCTCGTTCTGCTCGGCGAGCTCGGCCGTGGCCTCGCGCACCTTCTCCCGCAGCTCGTCCGAGTGGCGCTTGACCTGCTCGTAGAGCTGCTCGCCTTCTCCATCGCCTCGGTCAGGTCGTGGAGGATGGTGACGACGGCCGGTCCTCGCCGTGCTTGGAGACCACGCTGCCGGAGATGGCCTCCACCGGCACGGTGGCGCCGGTCTTCGGATCGAGCAGGTTGAGCTCGCCCCGGACAGCGCAGCGACTGGCCGGCGAAGAGGTTCGAGACGAAGGAGGTGAAGATCGCGTCGTTGGCCCGCACCCGGCGCTCCACCTCGGCGTCGCGGCGCGCCTGGGAACGGTGAACATCCGCTCCGCGGGCGGGTTCATCAGCACGATGTTGCCCGTCGGATCGGTGACCAGGATGGGGTCGGCGACCGAGTTGATGATGAGGTCGAGCCGGTCGCGCTCGGCGCGGGTCGCGGCCTCGGCCGACCGCAGCCGGCGGTAGTTCTCCTCGATCTCCTCGGTGGCGCGGCGCAGATCGGTGACGTTGCGCAGGACGGAGACGATGCCGGTCTCGCCTGCGCGCATCGCGCGCCGGCGTGCTGATCACCTCGAACAGCAGATCCGATCCCTCCGTGGGGTCGACCAGCAGCAGCTCGCGCGGCGTGGGTCCCTGCTCGACCGCGGTGAACAGCGAGGCCGAGAAGAGCATGTTGTTGAGGGCGACGGCCCGGCGCCGCCCTTCGCTCTTCGCCTCGTCGGCGGCGAGCAGCATCTCGGCGCGGGCGTTGGCGATGAGCATGCGGCCCTCGGCGTCGGTGAGCAGGATGGGGTCGGTGACGGCGTGGATGACGGCCAGCAGCAGATTCCGCTCCCGCTTGTGCCGGCGCTCGTCGGCCTGGATGCGTTGGTATCCCAGGGCGGCGAGCCGGGTGCCCAGGAGCTCCGCGGCCCAGAGCACGTCCTCGGTCACCGGGCCGTCTCCCGAGCCGGTCAACAGCAGCAGGCCGGGTCCCATCTCCTGATGCGAGTGATGCGAGCTGGCGAGCGGCACGGCGTGGAAGGAGGCGTGTCCCAGGGGGGTTGCGAAGGGGCGCGGCACGATCTGGCCGGAGTCATGGAAGGCGACCGGCTCGCTGCCGCCCAGAGCCACCACCAGCGGATGGGTGCGGTCCGTGAGGTCGAGGCTGAAGCCGTCCACGGCGGCGACCGACACTCCCAGCCCGGTCAGGCCCACCAGCCGGCCGCTCTCGGCGTCCACCGACCGCGCACAGGGCGCGCTCGACGCCGGCATGGCGCGCCAGCCAGCGCAGGGCCAGCACCGCGCACGGCCGCGCCTCCTGCTCCGCAAGCAAGGCGTCGACCAGCGCGAAGCTTCGCCTTCGAGCCGACGCTGCCGCTCCCCCGCGGAGCCGGGAGCACGTCGAGGTGCGCCACGCTGGCCATGCGTCAGGCCTTCGGCGCCGAACGGGACCTTCGCACCGGCAGCTTCGTCCTCGCGCGCCATGGAAGCGGCGAGCTGGGAACGCAGCGAAGCGTTTTCGGCCAGCAGGTCCTCGGACGTACGGCTCTCGATCGCCGGCCGCGACACCGAAGGCACCTGGGCGACGGCCTCCGAGTACTTGATGTAGGTGTCGATGGAGGCCACGACGATGCGGGCCTCGACGGTGAGCAGGTCGATACCCACCAGCGACACCCGGACCCAGGCATCGATGACGATGCCCTTGTCGAGGACCCGGTCCAGGACGTCGATGAGGCTGGTACCGCCAGAGGCTCTTTCAACCGGCATGATTCATTCCCCCTGGTTTCTCTTGACGGGCTTGGTCCGGCGCCGCGGCGCGGACGGTTGTGGGACGGCCAGCCTGGCGACCTTCTCTTCGAGCAGCCGGACCTGCTCGCGCAGGGCCTCGTTCTCGAGGGAGACTTCCGGGCTGCCGACGGAAAGGTTCGGATCGTGACGCCACCAGTCCAGACCGATCTGCTCCGCCTTGTCGATCGAGCAGACCAGCAGGCGGATGCGGATGGTGATCAGCTCGACCTCCGCCAGCGACACGCGGATGTCGCCGGCGATGACGAGGCCCTTGTCCAGGACACGGTCCAGGATGTCGACCAGGCCGGAGGAGCGGCGGTAGGACGGTTCGATCGAAGAAGTCATGTCCTGTACAACGGCATGCGATTCGGAGTCCAGATCCTAACTGAGAACGATCCCAGGTTCAATGCAAGTCCCCTGCCGCGGAGATCCTTCGGGGACGCCGCGGAAGGCTGGTAGCATACTCCTCGCCAGCCGTCCCCACCAGGGAAGAAGAGGAGGAGTCATGGCGAAGCGGGAAGTCCTGAGAAGACGCAGCTTCGGGCTGCCGCTGTTGATTCTGGGTCCATGGATCCTGGGCCTCCTGACACTGTCCGCCCAGGTGTCTGCCGCGGGTCCCGACAAAACCGCAGGAGCAGATATCGCCGCGGCCCGGGCGCTCTTCGAGAAGAACTTACAAGCCATCCGTGACAAAAACCGGGACGACCTATCTCTCCTGCTACCTCGACTCCGAGGGCCTGGCCCGCACCGGCCCCGAAGGCTTCCAGCTCGGCTACAAGGGGCTCGCCGCCACCGCCGGCCAGGGGTGGCCCGATCACATCGACGCCTCGGACATCCATCTCACGCCCGTCCGCCCGGGGCTCGTCTACGGCACCTACCGCTACCGCGTGCGCTACGGCGGCCGGGAGGAGTCCGGCCTCTCCGAGCGGCTGTTCGTCTCAACCCCCAAGGGGTGGAAGATCGCCGTCAGCACGGCCTTCTCCGGCCTCGCCCGGAGTGCCGCCGCCGCCGCGCGCCCTCATCGGGCGCCACGCTGGTGGACGGCACGGGCGCGCCGCCGGTGCCCGACGCCGTGGTGGTGCTGCGCGACGGGAAGATCGACTGCGCGGGCTCCCGCGCCGCCTGCCCGGTGCCCGCCGGCGTCGACGTGACCGATCTCACGGGGCTGTGGATCACCCCCGGTCTGGTCGACGCCCACGTCCACTTCTCCCAGACCGGCTGGGCCGACGGCCGCCCCGACTCGATCGACGTGCGCGGCGCAGCACCCCTACGAAGAGGTCGATGTCCGACCTCGCCCGCCACCCCGAGCGCTTCGGCCGCTCCTATCTCTGCTCGGGCGTGACGGCGGTCTTCGACGTCGGCGGCTATGCCTGGACCCTGGGGCTGCCGGCGTGGTCCGAGGCGAGCACCGAGGTGCCGCACGTGGCCGCGGCCGGGCCCCTCCTCTCCACCATCGACCACTGGCTGAACCTGCCGGCGGAGCGGCAGTTCATGGTGCTCACCGACCCCGACGCCGCCCGCGCCGAGCGTGCGCTATCTGGCCGAGCGCGGCTCGGCCGCCGTCAAGGTCTGGTACATCGTGGACAAGGAGCATCCGGTCGAGAAGTCCGCCCCCGCCGTCCACGCCGCCGGCGAGGAGGCGCGGGCCAGCAAAGCTCCCGCTGATCGTCCACGCCACCGGCCTCGACGAGGCCAAGGAGGCCCTGCGCGCCGGAGCGAAGCTGCTCGTCCACAGCGTCGAGGACCAGCCGGTGGACGACGAGTTCCTCGACCTCGCGAAGAAGAGCGGCGCCCTCTACTGCCCGACCCTCACCGTCTTCCGGGGCTACCTGCGGATGTTCACCGGCGCCGTCGAGCACCAGGCGCCCAAGGTGGACGATCCCAACGGCTGCGTCGATCCCGCGACCCTCGGGCGGGTGGCCGAGACGGCGAAGGTGGCCGCGCCCGTCCCCGCCGAGCGTCTCAAGGCCCTGGAGACCCGGGTGGCGGAAGCGAGAGCGCATCGGCGCCGCCAACCTCAAGAGGGTCTTCGACGCCGGCATCCCGATCGCCATGGGCACCGACGCCGGCAACCCGCTGACCCTCCACGGCCCCTCCGTCTACGCCGAGATGGAGGCCATGCAGGCGGCGGGCCTGACCCCCCTGCAGGTGCTCGTCGCCTCCACCCGCGGCGGAGCCCGGGCCATGGGACGGGAGAAGGACTTCGGCACCGTCGAGAAGGGCAAGCAGGCCGACCTGCTGATCGTGGGCGCCGATCCCACGAAGGACGTGGCCAACCTGCGAAAGGTGCGCTGGGTGGTGCGGGGCGGGGTGGTGCGGGGGATCGAGGAGCTGCGGGCGCTGGCGACGGTGGTGGCGAAGGAGGGAGGGGAGTAGTGAGTCGAAGTTAGTAGGCCGGCGGGACGCCAGCGGTCCCAGGGGGGTGGGCTCCAAGGAATTCAATGTGGTGCTTCGGCGTTGCCTTCCCTGGGAGCCTTTACAATGTCTGACGCACCCATCACCGGCCTCACCATCCCCACCCAGTACTGGCATGCGCTCGACAACGGCCGCATTCAGTGCGATGTCTGTCCGCGCTTCTGCAAGCTGCTGGAGGGGCAGCGGGGGCTCTGTTTCGTGCGGGCGCGGCAGGACGACCAGATCGTGCTCACCACGTGGGGACGGTCGAGCGGCTTCTGTGTCGATCCCATCGAGAAGAAGCCCCTGAACCACTTCCTCCCGGGCACGCCTGTCCTCTCCTTCGGCACGGCGGGGTGCAACCTGGCCTGCAAGTTCTGCCAGAACTGGGACATCAGCAAGTCGCGCGAGATCGATACCCTGGCCGATCAGGCGACGCCCGAGGTGATCGCCCGGGCCGCCCGGCGCCTCGGTTGCGCCAGCGTGGCCTTCACCTACAACGATCCGGTGATCTTCCTGGAATACGCGGTGGACGTGGCCGAGGCCTGCCATGAGGCGGGCATCCAGGCCGTGGCGGTGACGGCCGGGGAGATCTGCCCCGAGCCGCGGGAGCACTTCTTCCGCCACATGGACGCCGCCAACGTGGATCTCAAGGGGTTCACGGAGGACTTCTATCGCCGGATCTGCGGCGGCGAGCTGGGGCCCGTGCTCGACACCCTCAAGTACCTCAAGCACGAGACGGACGTCTGGTTCGAGATCACGACCCTGCTCATCCCCGGCGAGAACGACTCGGACCGGGAGCTGGATGCCATGACCCGCTGGATCATGGACGAGCTGGGGCCGGACGTGCCGATCCACTTCACGGCCTTCCATCCCGACTACAAGATGCTGGACAAGCCGCCCACTCCGCCCGCCACCCTCACGCGGGCGCGGCGCATCGCCCTGGCGAACGGCATCCGCTACGCCTACACCGGCAACGTCCACGACGAGGAGGGCGGCAGCACCTGGTGCCACGCCTGCGGCGAACGGCTCATCGGCCGCGACTGGTTCGTGCTGAAGGAGTGGAACCTCACCCCCGAAGGCGCCTGCGCCACCTGCGGCACCCCCTGCGCCGGCCGCTTCCAGGCCCATCCCGGGGCCTGGGGAGCCCGCCGGGTGCCGGTGCGGCTGCGCGACTTCGCAGCCGCCTCGGCCTGACCTACGGGAAGATCCCCAGATCCTGGTAGCAGATCGCGATCTTGTCGATCGCGTCGATGAAGGCCGCCGTGCGCAGGTCGATCTCGTTGTTGTGGGTGGCGCGGATCTCCCGGAGATGGTTGAAGGCGGTCACCATGGTGTCCTCCAGCCCCGAGTTCACGAGGTCGGCCTCGTCCGAGCCGTGCGAGGCGCTGGAGAGCTCCTCCTCGGAGAAAGAGCGCCCGGTCTTCCCCTCCACGGTCTTTAGAATGCGGCGGAAGGCCAGCTCCTCGGCCCGCTTCTCCATCCTTCCGAAGCGGACGTGGGCGAGGTTCTTCAACCATTCGAAGTAGGAGACGAGCACGCCCCCGGCGTTGGCGTAGTGATCGGGGACGATCAGCACGCCCCGCTGGTTGAGCATCTCGCTCGGCGCCGCTGGTGGTCGGTCCGTTGGCCCCTTCGACGATGATCCTGGCCTTGATCCGCGGCGCGTTCTCGTCGGTGATCTGGTTTTCCAGCGCCGCCGGGATGAGGACGTCGCAGTCGAGCTCCAGCCCCTCCCGGGCGTTCTCCAGCCGCTGGACGCGCTCGGGGAGGACCAGCTTCTTGATCGACTTCTCGCCGCGGGGCAGGGCGTTCCACTGCTTGATGATGGCCGCGGCATCCAGCCCCTGGGGATCGTAGAGCACGCCGTCGAACTCGATCAGGCCGATGATGATCGCCCCCATCTGCTGGAGGAATTCGGCGGTGTAGGAGCCGACGTTGCCGAGCCCCTGGACGATCACCCGCTTGCCTTCGATCCCCGGCGAGAGGCCGAGCTTCTGCATGTCCTCGCCGACGCTGCAGACGGCGCGCGTCACAAAGGCCACGCCGCGGCCGGTGGCCTCGGTGCGGCCGCGGATGCCCCCCTGGGCCAGCGGCTTGCCGGTGACGCAGGCGGCGCCCTCCAGCTTGTCGGGGGAGAGGGCCGTGTAGGTGTCCACGATCCAGGCCATCTCCCGGGCGCCGGTGCCGAAGTCCGGGGCCGGCACGTCGATGCCGGGGCCGATGAAGTTCTTCTTCACCAGCTCGAAGGTGTAGCGGCGGGTGATCCGCTCCAGCTCGCTCTTGCTGTACTTCCGGCTGTCGATCTTGATGCCGCCCTTGGCGCCGCCGAAGGGGACGTCCACCACGGCGCACTTGTAGGTCATGAGGGCGGCCAAGGCCATCACCTCGTCCTCGTTCACCCCGAGGCTGTAGCGGATGCCGCCCTTGGTGGGCAGCTTGTGGTGGCTGTGCTCGGCCCGCCAGGCGTCGATCACCTCGATCGAGCCGTCGTCCCTCTCCAGGGGGAGGGTGAAGTGATAGACGCTGTTGCAGGCTTTGATGATGGCCAGCAGCCCCGGCGGGTGCTTGGTGAACGCGGCGGCGCGGTCGAAGTTGCGGTTCACCTGCTCGAAGAAGCTGAGGTGTTGGTTCGGCATGCGGAGGATTCCTCGGAGATTGGATCCGGATCGACTCTGATCTCCTGAAGGCGGAGATCGTAACGACGGGCAGTGATAGCATTCTTGTGGGTCCGCCGCAACCTCTGGCTTGCGTGGCGGACGGATTTCGATGATCCTCGTCTCCCTGGCCCTCATCACCTGGTGCTCAACCTGCTGCGGCGGCTTTTCGGCTGAAATGCGCTGGCTCAAGCCCATCTTCTTCCTGGGGAGCTCCCTGCTGCAGTGGGCGACCGCGGCCGGCATCGTCCTCGTGGTCTTCCTCTCCCTGCTGCTGGCGCGGCAGGTGATCGTCCGCCGGCTGGGCCGGGTCGCGAAGCGCACGGCCACGGGGCTGGACGACATCGCCGTCAAGGTGGCGCGGCGCACCCGCCCCCTGCTGATCCTCCTCCCCGCCCTCTGGCTGGGCAGCCTGGAGCTCAAGCTCCCTGCGGATGCGGACCGGGTGATGCGCGGGGTGGCCTCGCTCGCCGTCTTCCTCCAGGTCGCCCTCTGGGGGTCGCTCGCCTTCGATCTCTGGATGGAGCGGGTCCAGCGCCGGCGGCTGGAGGACGATGCCTCTGCCGCGGCCATGGCCGGCGTGATCCGCTTCATGGGCAAGCTGATCGTGTGGACGCTCCTCCTGCTGGCGGCGCTCGACAACCTGGGGGTCAACGTCACCGCGCTGGTGGCAGGATTGGGGATCGGCGGCGTCGCGGTCGCGCTCGCCCTGCAGAACGTCCTGTCGGACCTCTTCGCCTCCCTCGCCATCATCTTCGACAAGCCCTTCGTCCTCGGCGATTCGATCTCGGTGGGCGACGTCATGGGCACGGTGGAGAACGTGGGCTTGAAGACCACCCGGCTGCGCAGCGTCTCGGGCGAGCAGATCATCCTGGCCAACGGCGAGCTGTTGAAGAGCCGCATCCGCAACTGGAAGCGGATGAGCGAGCGCCGGGTCGTCCTCACCTTCGGCCTGCCCTGCCAGACCCCGGCCGACGCAGTGGAACGCATCCCGGGGATCGTGCGCCGGCTCGTCGAGGCGCAGGACCTCACCCGCTTCGATCGCGCCCACTTCAAGGGCTTCGGCCCGGCGTCCTTCGACTTCGAGGCCGTCTATTGGATCCTCACTCCCGACTACCGGACCTTCATGGACCGGCAGCAGGCCGTCAACCTGGGGCTACTGCGGGAGCTCGAGGCCCTCGGGATCGCCTTCGCCGATCCGGCCCAGGCCCTGCTGCTCGCGAGGGCTTCCGATCCTTCGTCCCGCAACCTTCCCCCGGAACGGCCGTAACACGTCTCCGGGAGAGAACTGTTCTCGGAAAGGAGCTTCTGTGCGTAAATCATTCTGGATGGCGGCCTCGCTGGCGCTGCTCTTGCCTGTCCTGGCCAGTGCGCAGCCCCAGGGGGACACGCGTCTGCTGCGTTTCCCCGACATCTGCAAGGACAATCTGGCCTTCGTCTACGGCGGCGACGTCTGGCTCTCAACCGCCCAGGGCGGCGTGGCCCGCCGGCTGACCTCGGGCGAAGGGGAGGAGGTGTTCCCCAAGCTCTCGCCGGACTGCAAGTGGATCGCCTTCACCGGCCAGTACACCGGCACCCGCCAGGTCTACGTCATCGGAGTGGACGGCGGCACGCCCCGCCAGCTCACCTTCCACAACGACATCGGGGGGCTTCCGCCCCGCGCCGGCTACGACAACCAGGTGATGGGCTGGACGCCGGACGGCAAGCAGGTCCTCTTCAACGCCAAACGCACCCCCTACAGCGATCGCAACGCCCGGCCCTACCTGGTGCCGGCCGCCGGCGGCACGGAGATGCCGCTCGCCATCCGCGAGGGCTCGACCGGCGTCTTCTCGCCGGACGGCAACCGCTTCGTCTTCGCTCCGGTGATGCACGAGTGGCGCAACTGGAAGCGCTACCGCGGCGGCCGCACGCCCGACCTCTGGATCTACGACCTGAAGGCCAACACCGCCGAGCAGATCACCAAGGATCCGGCCATGGACTACATGCCGGTGTGGATCGGCGACACCATCTACTTCGTCTCCGACCGCGATCAGAACCGCATCAACAACCTCTATGCCTATGACGTCAAGACCAAGGCGGTGCGCGAGCTGACCCATCACGACACCTTCGACGTCTTCTGGCCCAGCGGCGACCGCCGCATCGTCTACGAGAACGGCGGCTCGATCTACCTCTACGATCCTGCCTCGGGCCAGCCGAGCCGGAAGGTGCCCATCCGCGTCGAGGGCGACCTGCCCACGACCCTGCCCTACTTCAAGAACGTGGCCGAGGACGCCGACGCCGGTTCCATCTCCCCCACCGGCAAGCGGGCCCTGCTCACGGCCCGAGGCGAGGTCTTCTCCGTTCCGGCCGAGAAGGGCGAGATCCGCAACCTCACCAATTCCTCGGGCGTGCGGGAGCTGGGCGCCACCTGGTCGCCGGACGGCCGCTGGGCCGCCTACCTCTCGGACCGCACCGGCGAGTACGAGATCTGGGTGCGGCCGGCCGACGGCTCGGGCCAGGAGCGGCAGGTGACCAAGGACGGCCACATCTGGCGCTTCCAGCCCCAGTGGTCCCCCGACTCGAAGAAGCTCGCCTTCAGCGACAAGGACCGCAAGCTCTACTGGGTGGACGTGGCGAGTGGCAAAATCACCCAGGCCGACCAGGCGGCGAGCAACGACGTCCAGGACTACAAATGGTCGCCCGACAGCCGCTTCCTCGCCTACACCAAGAACGGCGAGAACACCTTCCCGTCGATCTGGATCTATCGCCTGGACGACGCCAAGGCCCGCCAGCTCACCAGCGACATGACGGCCGAGGCCGAGCCCACCTGGTCGCCCGACGGCCGCTATCTCTACTTCCTCTCCAACCGCGACTTCAACCTCAACTTCAGCGGCTACGAGTTCGACTACGTCTACAGCAATCCCACCCGGGTGTACGTGGGCGTCCTCGCCAAGGAGGGGCCGGCCCTCTTCCTCCCCGAGAGCGACGAGGAGACGGTGAAGCCCGAGCCCCCGCCGGGCGCCTCGCTCGCCGATATGGCCGACATGGCCGAAGCCGAAGCCGCCGAGCGAAGAAGGACAAGGGCACTCCTGAGACCCCCGGGGACAAGACCGACGTCGCTCCGCCCAAGGCGCCGGTGCGGGTGAAGGTGGACTTCGACGGCTTCGAGCAGCGGGTGCGGGCCATCCCCGGCCCCTCCGGCAACTACCAGAACCTCTCGGCCAGCAGCACCGCCGTCTTCTACCTCTTCCAGCGCACCGCCGCCGGCGCGCCGTCGCTCAAGATGTTCAACCTCGAGGGGCGCAAGGAGGACACGATCCTCGACAACGTGGTGGGCTATGACCTGTCGGCGGACGGCAAGAAGATCCTCTACCGCCAGCCTCCGGAAACCTTCGGCATCGTCGACGCCAAAGGCGGCCAGAAGCCGGGCGACGGCAAGCTCAACCTGGAGAAGCTGGATCTGCGCATCCAGCCGCGGGACGAGTGGCGCCAGGAGTACTTCGACGCCTGGCGGATCTTCCGCGACTGGTTCTACGACCCGGCCATGCACGGCGTGGACTGGAAAGGCATCCGCGATCGCTACGCCGAGCTGCTCCCCTACATGTCCACCCGCGCCGACCTCGACTACCTGCTTGCCGAGATGGGCGGCGAGGTCTCGGTGCGGGCACGGCTACGTGCAGCCGGGCAACGCGCCGGGGCCGGAGCGGGTGGAAGGCGGCCTGCTGGGCGCCGAGATCGAGGCCGATCCTTCAGGCTACTTCCGCGTCGCCACGTCTTCCCGGGTGAGAACTGGCAGCCGGACTTCCGTTCGCCGTTGACCGAGCCCGGCGTCCACGTGATCAAGGGCGACTACATCCTGGCCGTGGACGGCCAGTCGACCAAGGGCGTCGACAACTTCTACCGCCTGCTGGAGGGCAAGGCCGACCGGGTGGTGACCCTGCAGGTGAACGACAAGCCTTCGACGGCGAGGGCGCCCGCAGCGAGAACGGTCCGGCCGTGACGAACGAGCACGAACCTGCGCTACCTCGACTGGGTGAAGGGCACGCAGTGCCAAGGTGGACAAGCTCTCCAACGGCCGCATCGGCTACATCCACCTGCCGGACACGGCGGTCGCCGGCAACCGCGAGCTGTTCAAGCTGTTCTACCCGCAGGCCATCAAGGACGCCCTGATCCTCGACGACCGCTACAACGGCGGCGGCTTCATCCCCGACCGCATGGTCGATCTTCTCTCGCGGCCGCGGGTCAGCTACTTGTCAGCCGCGCCGCGGGTGAGCCGATCCCACGCCGCAATTCTCCAACAACGGCCCCAAGGTGGTGCTGATCAACGGCCAGGCGGGCTCGGGCGGCGACGCCTTCCCCTACTACTTCAAGGAGCTGGGCCTGGGGCCGCTGATCGGCACGCGCACCTGGGGCGGGCTCGACGGCCTCTCGGGCAACCCGCCGCTGGTGGACGGCGGCACGCTCACCGTCCCACCTTCCGCTTCCTCGACCAACGAGGGAGGCTGGGCGGTGGAGAACGAGGGCGTGGCGCCGGACATCGAGGTCATCGACGCCCCCGACGCCCTGGCCCGGGGTGAAGACCCCAGCCTGGAGGCGGGGGTGAAGTACCTCCTCGATCAGCTCCAGAAGAACCCGCCGAAGAAGATCAAGGTGCCGCCGCCGCCCAAGGGCGGGAACCCGCGGTAGGAATCCGTTCAAGGGCGGGGACTCGTCCCCGCCCTTTTCGTCTATCTCCCCGGAAAGCTCTCCAGCGCCGCCAGCACCGAATCGATGTCGTAGGGCGTGTGGTCCGCCGAGATCTGGAAGCGGATGGACTCGTCCCCCCGCGGCACGACTGGGTATTTGAGTCCCGTGGCGAGGATGCCGTGCTGGCGCAGGTGGGCCACCAGGGCGGTCGTCTTCGCCGTATCGCGCACCATGAGCGGCGTCACCGGGTGCTCGCCGGGGATGGTCTCGTAGCCCAGGCGCAGCAGCCCCTGCTCGAAACGGGAGGTCATGGCTCGCAGATGATCAAGGAGTCCCGCTCCCTGCGGGCCTTCGAGGATATCTAGGGCCGCCAGGGCCGCCGCGCACTCGCCGACGGTGATGGGGTTCGAGTAGATGTAGGTTGCCGCCGTCTCGCGCAGGTAATTCGTCAGCACCTTGCTCCCCGTGACGTAACCGCCGTTGACCCCCAGGGCCTTGCCGAGGGTGCCCACCAGCACGTCCGCCTGCCCGGAGCCGGTGAATTCTTCCGTCCCCCGCCCGGTGCGGCCAAAGGCGCCGACGCCGTGGGAGTCGTCGACCATCACCACCACGTTCTCCGGGAACCGCTCGTCCCAGCGGCGGGCGATCTCCAGGATTTCCGGCAGCGGCGCGTGGTCGCCCCGCATGCTGAAGATGCCGTCCGTCACCACCACCACCCGCCGGCAGGTGCCGACCGCGGCAGCGAGCTTGGCGTCCAGATCCCCGAGGTCGAGGTGCTTGTAGACCTGCTTGTCCTTGGGGCGGGAGAGGCGCATGGCGTTGATGATGCAGTTGTGATTCAGCTCGTCGCTGATCACCACCGTCTCGGCCGTGGTCAGGGGGACGAGCACGCCCAGCACCGCGGCATAGGCCGAGCTGAAGATCATGGCCGACTCGCGGCCGTGGAAGGCGGCGAGGCGGGCTTCGAGATCAACGTGGGCCTGGTAGGTGCCGCTGATGAAGCGCACGGCACCGGGGCCGACGCCGAAGTCGTGGGTCGCGGTCTCCTCCGCCTGCCGGAGCTCCGGCCGCAGCGACATCCCCAGATAGTTGTTGGAGTTCATCTTGAGGAAGGGCTGGTCGCCCTCGCCTGCAAGGAGATACCGGGGGCCGCGCTCGCTATCGGCGGGCAGGACGCGGGTGATCACCGACTCGGCCCCCTTGAGGGTGCCCCGCTCGCGCAGGGCGTCGAGCTCGGCGGACAGGGCTTGGTGGAAACGTTCAACGGGCATCCCGGACATTATTGGATCTCCTCATTGGTGGACCTCCTCGGCGGAAAGCTTCCTCTCCAGGTTCTCCATCATGTCGCGGACCAGGGCCGCGAGGTCGTAGCTCGGGTCCCATCCCCACTCCTGCCGTGCCGCGCCATCGTCCAGCGAGTGGGGCCAGGAATCGGCGATCGCCTGCCGCACGGGATCGATCTTGTAATCCAGCTCGAAGTCCGGGATGTGCTTGCGGATCTCCGCCCCCAGCTCCTCGGGGGTGAAGTTCATCCCCGTGACGTTGAAGGCGTTGCGATGGACGAGCCGGGCCGTGTCGGCCTCCATCACGTCGATGGCCGCCTTGATGGCGTCGGGCATGTACATCATGTCCAGCCGGGTGTTCCGCTTCAGGAAACAGGTGTAGTGGTGGTGGCGGATCGCTTCGTAGAAGATCTCCACCGCATAGTCCGTGGTGCCGCCGCCGGGCGGCGCGCCGTGGGAGATGATGCCGGGGTAGCGCACGCCCCGGGTGTCCACGCCGAAGCGTTGGTGGTAGTAGTCGCAGAGCAGCTCGCCCGCGACCTTGGTGACGCCATACATGGTGGCGGGGCGCTGGATCGTGTCCTGCGGCGTGTGGTCCTGCGGGGTGCCGGGCCCGAAGGCGCCGATCGAGCTGGGGACGAACACGGCGCAGTTGTTGATGCGGGCCACCTCCAGCACGCGATAGAGGCTCCCCATGTTGACGTCCCACGCCACCTGCGGCTTGCTCTCCCCCACGGCCGAGAGCAGGGCGACCAAGTGATAGATGGTGCCGATCTGGTTGCGCTGCACCACGTCCTGAACCTGCCGCTGGTTGGTGCAGTCGAGGAAGTCGAAAGGCCCATCCGTGCGCAGCAGCTCCTCCCGGCTCATCATGCGGATGTCGGAAGCGACCACCTGATCGGCGCCATAGCGGGCACGCAGGGCGGGGACCAGCTCGGAGCCGATCTGGCCGAGGGCTCCCGTGACGAGGATCTTCGTTTTCATATTCCTCCCATCGTATGCGGCACCTGCGGCGGGAGACAAGAGGAGATAGGATGATCCCGGAGGTGACCCCATGGCCTGGATGATCTACGGCGCCAACGGCTACACGGGAGAGCTCGCGGCGCGCGAGGCGATAGGGAAGGGCCACGCGCCGATCCTCGCAGGGCGCAACGCCGAGGCCGTGGGGAAGCTGGCCCGGGAGCTCGGGCTGCCGAGCCGCGTCTTCTCCCTGGACGATCCCCAGAGCACGGCTGCCGAGCTCTATGGCGTCCAGGCCGTGCTCCACTGCGCCGGCCCGTTCGTCCACACCAGCGCCCCCATGGTGAACGCCTGTCTCGCCACCGGCGCCCACTACCTGGACATCACGGGCGAGATCGCCGTCTTCGAGAGCATCTTCCGCCGCGGGGACGAGGCGAGGAAGGCGAACGTGGCCCTGATCCCCGGCGTCGGCTTCGACGTCGTGCCCAGCGATTGCCTGGCCGCCCGCCTCGCCGCCGCCCTGCCGGACGCGACCGAGCTCGTCCTCGCCCTCGACACCTCTGGAGGGAGCATGAGCCGGGGGACGCTCAAGACCATGATCGAGAGCCTCCCCGACGCCGGAGCGATCCGCCGCAACGGCGAGATCGTGCCCGTGCCCCTGGCCTTCGACGCGAGGGAGATCGACTTCGGCCCCGGAAGGGGGAAGCGCTGGGCCATGACCATCCCCTGGGGAGACGTCGCGACGGCGTATCACTCCACGGGGATTCCGAACATCCGCGTCTACTCGGGAACGCCACCCGCCCAGATCCGGAAGGTGAAGCGCCTAGCCCCCCTCCTCCCCCTGGCCGGCTGGGGACCGTTCAAGCGCCTCGCTCAACGCTGGGTGGAGCGGAAAGTGACCGGCCCCTCCGAGCAGGTGCGGGAGACGGCCCGGGTCCGCCTCTGGGGAGAGGTCCGCAACCCCGCCGGCCGCACCGTCACCGCCACCCTGGAGACGCCCGAGGGATACCGTTTCACGGCCACCTCCGCCGTGGCGAGCGTCGAGCGCGTTCTCCAGGGGACGGTGCCCCCCGGCGCCTGGACTCCCTCACGGGCGTTCGGGGCGGACTTCGCGGCCAGCCTGCCGGGAGTGGTGGAACGGTTGTAACCAGTATCACCCGACTGCTACGGTCGAGCATCTCCGTTGGCAAGATAATTGAGTAAGATCAATTCATCTATCGAGGGCTGCCCCTCAAAGGCTGCCCTCAAAGGAGGTTCTCATGTCGAAGAAAGCCATGGCGCCGCTGTTCGTCTGCTTGTTCCTCACCTCTCTTGGGATGGCCAGGGGAACCACTCTACCGATCACCTGCAACCTCGACTACTACGTCTCCACCGAGAGCGGTCAGCTCTCGGAGACGCCGGGAGCGCGGGTCTGCCCGGTGCGGGTGACTTTCGCGAACGGTGGCACGACCACCCGGACCTATGCCTGCACCGTTCCGGCCGGTCAGTTCAGTTGCTCGCTGACCGTCGATCCCCAGGCCTCCGGGGTGCCTACGGGCTTCACCCCCCAGTCGGCCGCTACCTCCCTTCTCTACTCCGACACCGAGCAGGACAACGGCTGTATCTATGATCCGGGCTACCCCAGCGCCCAGGTCAACAACATGATGGGGAACATCCAGGTGATCGTCCTCCACCGGTTCGACTGCGCGACGCGGCCGTAACGGGGAGGCGGGACCCGGTACAGCGGTTCATCCCCCCTGTGCATCGGTCCGTTGTACCGGGGCACTGCTCCGTTGCATGGGGGCATCAGTTCGTCGTATCGGGTTACCGTTTGATGACTCCGGTACATCGCTCCCTTGGACCGATACAAACTCTCCGTTGCACCAGATCATCGGTCCGTTGTACCGGTACATCGCTCCGCCGTCCCGGGTCACCGCCCCGTTACCCCGGGACATCGCTTCCTCGTACGCGTACAACGCTCTGTTGTTCCGGTACAACAGTCCGTCGTCCCGGGTCATCGCTTCGTTGAACCGGTTCAACGGGACGTCGTACCGGTACATCGGGGCGTTGTATCCGTTCATCGCACCGTTGCACTGGTTCATCGGTCCGTTGTACCGGGACAACGCGCCGTTGGACGGGTACATCGCTCCGTTGCACCGGTACATCGAGGCATCGTCCCGGGTCATTGCTAAATTGCCCCGGGACATCGGGACCTTGCCCCGGGACAACGGGCTATCGCACCGGTACAACGGTCCGTTACACCGGTTCATCGGGCCGTCGTACTGGGTCATCGGGCCGTCGTACTGGTACGTCGGAGCGTTGTACCGGGGCATCGCTCCGTTGCACTGGGACATCGGGGCGTTTTATCGGGACAACGCTCCGTTGGAGGAGTACATCGCCCTACTGCCCCGGTTGATCGAGCCGTCGCACCGGTTGTTGCTTGCTCATTCCAAGGTCGACGAACCACCATCATCGTCCAGCAGCATCTCGACAACCTCCTGAAGATGCCTGTGCAACTCGTCCAAGGTTTCCCCCTGTGAATGCGCACCGGGGAAGCCAGGCACGTACCCGACGTAAAGCTCAGTACCAGAGTCTAATTCGACGATTGCCGTATAGGATCTCATCTGGAGGGTCCTCTTAACCTCACACCTCAATCCGCCCCACCCGCACGATCGGCCTCTCGGCTTCATCCCACCCTGGAGGAGTCGAGATTACGCGTCTACCGAGATCATCGGAATCACGGTGATCTCCTGGCTGAACCGCGCAAAATCTGCAACGTTGTTGGTCAGCAGGTGACTGACACCATGCGTCAGCATCACGGCGACAATATTGGTGTCGTGTACCTGTTTTCCGAGAACACTGTATTGCCTGACAAGTGCCACGAGACGGACAGCGACGGCTGGATTGTCCGCCACAACCCTGAATTCCTTCAGAAACAGCTCGACATTTTCAAGGGCTTCTCGGGGGTTGAGTTGAGACACGGGAGCCGGGCGTGTGGCAGTGACCATGTACTCTCGCAGAATTTGTGGGCTGATGACAAAGTTGATGCCCTTTTGGCGAGCCTCGTTGAGAGCGGCTGTCGCCTGTTCATTCCAGGGCGACTGAGCATTCGTCGCATAGATTAGGACGTTCGTATCGACGAACCACTCCTCAGCGTCCGTCATCGTCATAGATCTCCTCGCGGCGGAACGTCGAGTTGGCGGGCCAACCCGGCCAGTCGAAGACCTTCAGCCGGAGAGGAGGCTTGGGAGTCCCGGAGAATACAGCGCTTGCAGCCTCATCGAGGATGAGTACCGCTTGATGGTCTCCAGGAGGAATGTCCAGCGGAACTTTGGCCACGACCCGAAGCTCACCATCAGGAGCGACAGTCGCTTTGATCTCGAACGTTCTCATAGGTAAAGGGTACGACACAGCCTTCCAAGCGGCAAGAGCGGCGTATCACACCCCAATCCGCCCCACCCGCACGATCGGCCCTTCGGCTTCATCCGGGTCCCGCAGGTCGATCGTGCCCTGGATAGCCCAGAGGTTGTCTCCCTGGGGGTCCAGGAGGGTATGGGTGACGTCCCAGGTGCGATCTCCGGTCTTCTGGATCTGGGTCCACTGGTGGCGGCGGGCTTCGGGGGTGAAGAGGAGCTCGCCGTATTCGGCGAAGAAGGGGGCCAGCGTCTCCTCGAAGCGGTCGGCGTCCCATTGGGTCTGGGGATCGGTCGGGGTCCTGCTTGACGAGGGTGGCCGCCTCTTCCCAATCCTTGAAGGAGAGGGCGCGGACGAGGAGGTGCATCTCCGCGCGGACCCGGGCGGCGAAGGTCTTGGGATCGGCCAGCAGCTCCTGGAGCCAGAGGATCTCGCGGGCCGTCTCCCTGTGATGAGTCCGCACCAGGATCTCCGGATGGAGCAGGCCCTCCCACTCTTCGAGGAGGCTCGAATCGGTCGTCTCTACCAGGGCGCGGAAGAAGCCCAGGGCATCCCAGACGCCTTCGGTCTTCGCCGGCTCGGGGACGGTCTGGTCGAGCGTCTTGTAGAGCTGCGAGAGGTAGCGTAGGAGCACGCCCTCGCTGCGCTGGAGGCCGTAGCGCTTGATGTAGTCCGCGAAGCTCATGTAGCCCTCGAACATCTCGCGGCCGATGGACTTCGGCTTGATGTCCTCCCCCCCCACCCACGGGTGCTTGCCCCGGAAGCGGTTGAAGGTGCCGTAGATGAAGTCGGAGAGCGGCTTCGGATGGGTGATCTCCTCCAGGCGCTCCATCCGCTCCTCGTATTCCATCCCCTCGGCCTTGAGCTGGGCCACGAGCTCGCCCTTGAGCTTGTCCACCTGCTTGCGTAGCACGGCCTCCGGGTTCTCCAGGATCGATTCCACCAGGGTGATGAGGTCGGGGACGTAGGTCTCGGATTCGCGCTCGAGCGATCCGATCGTCTCCACGAGATAGAGCGAGAGGGCCTGATGGAGGGAGAAATCCCACTGCAGGTCGTCCGCCACCACGGCCCAGAAATAGTTGGTGCGGGTGTCCCGCCGCATGCGGATGATCCCTGAACGGTAGAGCGAGCGGACGAGGACGGCGGCCGTGGTGAGGAGGCGGGCCTTGCCTCCCTCCTCCTCGTGGCTGCGGCGAATAAGGTCGCGTAGCGAGTCGAAGTTGCGCAGGTTGGGATCGTCGAGCTCGGCGTCGCGCTGGAGGAGGTTGAGCACCATGCCGTGGGTGATGCGGAAGCGGGACTTCAAGGTCTCGGGCGGCCGGGTGCGGAGCTTCTCGAAGGTGTCCTCGTTCCAGGAGACCTCGCCCTTGGCCGGGCCGGTGACCTTCTTCTTGCCGCCACTCCGCTCGCTCTTCCGCTTCTCGATGATGTGCTCGGGCGCCTGGGCCACGACGCTCCCCTGGGTGTCGAACCCCTTGCGGCCGGCGCGGCCGGAGATCTGCTTGAAGTCGCGCACGGAGAGGATGGACACCTTCTGGCCGCCGAACTTGGCGAGCTTGGTGAAGAGCACCGTGCGGATGGGGATGTTGACCCCCACGCCCAACGTGTCCGTGCCCGAGATGACCCGCAGCAGCCCCTGCTGGGAGAGCTGCTCGACGAGCAACCGGTATTTGGGCAGCAGCCCCGCGTGGTGGACGCCGATGCCGAAGGAGATGAAGCGCTTGCACTCCTTGCCATAGGGGGTGTCGAAGCGGAAGCCGCCCACGGCCTCGCGGATCTTCTCCCGCTCCTCGCGGGTGGAGATCTGCATGCTGGTGAGCGACTGGGCCAGCTCCGCGCATTCGCGCTGGGTGAAGTTGACGATGTAGATGGGCGCCTTGCCGGCCTTGACGAGACTCTCGATGGTCTCGTGGAGAGGGGTCTCCCGGTACTCGAAGTCGAGAGGGACGGGCCGCTGCTCCGAGCTGACGAGGGCCACCTCGATGCCTGTGCGCTCCACGATGTGCTCCTGAATGGCGGAGACGTCGCCCAGGGTGGCGGACATGAGGAGGAACCGGGTGTACGGCAGGGAGATGAGGGGAATCTGCCAGGCGCTCCCCCGCTCGGGGTCCGAGTAGTAGTGAAACTCGTCCATCACCACGTAAGGGGCATCGAGCCGCTCCCCCTCCCGCAGCGCCAGGTTCGCCAGCACCTCGGCCGTGCAGCAGATGATGGGCGCGTCCGGGTTGATGGAGGCGTCGCCCGTGATCATCCCCACGTTCTCGGGGCCGAAGTCGTCGCAGAGAGAGAAGAACTTCTCGGACGCCAGGGCCTTGATGGGGCTGGTATAGAAGGAAGTCCGCCCCTCACAAAGAGCCTTGAAGTGGAGCCCCAGGGCCACGAGCGACTTGCCGGACCCGGTGGGGGTATTCAAGATGACGTGCTTGCCGGCCATGATCTCCAGCAGAGCCTCCTCCTGCGCCGGATACAGCTCGAACCCCGCCTCCGCCGCCCAGTCCACGAACAGGTCGAGGATCTGGTCCGGATCGCGGGTGCCCTCCGGAGGGACCCGGGCAAACAGCGACGGGCGGGAGCGAGGAGGCTCGTCGCGGGGTAGGGCGGGGGAGGAAAGGGTGGGCTCGACCATGACTCTGGGCTATACTATAGTTGTAGTAGGCGGAGGAGAGTATGAGCTTTAGCGAAATCCTGGAAGCCGCAGACCAGTTGTCCGTGGACGAGCAGACTACGCTAATCGAGGTGCTTCGGCACAGGGTCACCGAACGAAGGCGGGAAGAGCTCGCCAGGGAAATCCAGGAGGCCCGGCGAGAGTTCCAAGCGGGGCAATGCCAGCCCAAAACTCCGGCGGATATTCTGAAAGATATCCTTTCGTGAAACGTCTCCTGCTATCTTCCTCCGCTTTTACCCGAGCAGCAAAGCGTATTCTCAAACGGGATCCTTCTCTGGTCACGACGATCTTGACAGTGTTGGAGTTGCTTGAGGAAGATGCCTACCATCCTCAATTGCGGACCCACAAGTTGAAAGGCAAGCTCAAGGGTTCCTGGGCCTGTAGCGCCGGTTATGACCTGCGCATCATCTTCAGCTTTGTCCAGCACGAAGAATCCGAGGCGATTCTGCTGGAAAATTTGGGAACCCACGACGAGGTCTACTGATGGGAGAGAGCCGCAGCGAGTTCTTCCGGCAAGCCGTTCAGGCCTTCCTGCGTGACTTGCAGAAACGCAAGGACGTGGAGCGGTATGTCCAGGGCTATATCGAGCACCCGGAGCGAGCCGAAGAGGTAGACGCGATCCGCTCGGCGAGCTATGCGGCTCTGGCCGAGGAGCCCTGGGATTGAAATCACACCTCGAACAGTACATTGCCCTCCTCCGTCCCGCGAAAGTCAAGCAGATCGAAGCGGCCCTTCGCTTCGCTTTGGGTATGAACGAGTGATGTGGCCATGAAAAGGCTTTTTCTCTCTGCCCTCTTGACCTGCTGGGGGCTTCTCGCGCTCTCCACCACAGCATGCCAGGATGTGTGGCGTCACCTGGCCGCGAGGAATGAGAAAGACCAGGAAGCATGGTCGCGGGACGTCCTCGCGGCCGAGGTGCGGCTGACTAGAACGGGACGGGCGGCCATGGAGCTCTCCCAGCTCCTCGAGCGAGCCGCCATCGTGCCGGGCGTGAAGCAGGTCGCGGTGGTGGACGTCCTTCCCGGCGCCACGGTGCTGCGGCATCAGGTCCAGATCGAGCGCGAGGACTCTCCGTCTCATCTACGGCCGGCGGGCTTTGTCCAGGTCGTCAGTCCCGGGTACTTCACGACACTGAAGCTCGATCTGCGCCGGGGACGGTTCTTCAGCGAGCGCGACCACGAAGGCAGTCCGCCGGTGGTGATCGTCAACGAGAGCTATGCCAGTTATCAAGGCAGCTCAGGCAGTCAGGACGTTATCGGAAGAAGAGTGCGGATCGGAGGAAGCGCCGGATCGTGGCTGACGATCGTCGGCGTCGTCCAGGACGCACCGCCCGACATCCACAGTGCGGAGGTGTACGTCCCGCTCGCTCAGCAGACCGCATCCGCATGCAACTACCTGGTATGTGCTGGCCCGGGTCGCAGGCGATCGGGACGTTGTGGCCGCTCAACTGCAGAAGAGGCTGGGGCGGGAATTCCGTACCCTTGAAGAACGCCTGAAGCCACACGACTCATGAATTCAGGTGAGCGGTGAACGTCCTCCGGCGAGCCCTGCTGGCGCTCAATCCTCGCCAACGCATCCGCGCCGCCTTTACGCAGCTCTATCGCTCGCGCGGCTGGCTGGAGCCGGAATCCGTTTCCGGCCCTGGCTCGACGCTCCGGCGTACCGGCGTGATCCGGCGAAAGATCCCCGCGCTGTTTCGGGATCTCCGCGTCCGCAGCGTGCTGGACGCGGGCTGTGGCGACTTCAACTGGTTCCAGGCCATGGAGCTGGAGCTGGAATTGGATCGCTATGTCGGAGTCGAGGTCGTCGAAGAGCTCGTGACGATCAATCAGGAGCGTTATGGAAACGATCGACGGCAGTTCGTCTCCCTGGACGTCACCCGCGATGAGCTGCCGCGCGTGGACCTGATCCTCTGTCGGGATTGTCTCGTCCATCTGAAAAATGGACAGATCCGCGCGGCGCTCCGGAATTTCCGGCGCAGCGGCTCGATCTATCTTCTGGCCACCACGTTCACCGGCGATCATCCCAACGAAGAGGCGCCGCTCGGCGGTTGGCGTCCCGTGAACCTGGAGCGAGCCCCCTTCAGTCTGGGGCCGCCGCTGCAATTGATCAGAGAACGTGAGTCGGTCGAGGACGAGCGCTATCCCGACAAGAGCCTTGGATTGTGGGAGCTTTAAGCTGCGCCCACGATCCCCAGAATCTCCCGCCCATATTTCTGCACGATCGTGGGGCCGATCCCCGGGACGTTCAGGAGATCGGCTTCGCTCCGTGGCAAGCTGAGGGCGATGGCGTGCACGGCGCGGTCGGTCAAAATGCGGAAGGCGGGGACTCGGCGGCGGCTGGCTTCGGCCCGGCGCCAGGCTTTCAAGGATTCGACGAGCTGGGGTGAGACGAGGCCGGGAGCGGGCGTCAAGCTCTCCTGACCGGACTTTGCCAGTCGCTCGCGGATTCTCCGGGGCTCGCCCTTCTCCGGACGCTGGCGTTTCTTCCTCGTCTTCGGCTGCTCCTCCGCCATCTCCAGGCGGTCCAGGGCCGCGGGATCGCCGCGGTAGCCCTCCGGGGTGAGGGTGGCGCGCTGGAAGCGGATGGTTTTGCCATCCTTTTCGAAGGCGTCGTCCTGGAGCCTGAGGAGACCGGCGCGGGCCATGCCTCCCAGGAGATGCTCGAAGGATTTGCGATTGGACAGCTCGTCCGGGCAGAGCTCCTTGTAAAGCTGCCCGGTCGTCTGGCCGTCGCGCCGGCGAAGGGCGTCGAGGACGCCGGTCAGCAGCTCCTGCTCCAGGGCATTGGGCGACCGGAAACGGCGGGCCACACAACTTTCGGGATTGCAGACGTCGCAGAGGCCGCACGGCGCACCCGAGTCCTCCTGATCGCCGAAGTGGCGGACGAGGTGGAGCATGCGGCAGCCGTGGGATTCCGCGAAACGGATCATGCGCTCGAGCTGCTCCAGCTTGTGGTCCCGCTGGGCGAGATAGGGGCGTTGCCAGCCGGCGGAGCCCAGGGCCACGTTGCCGTCTGCATCCACCAGGGCGCCGCCGTGGATCCACAGCTTCTCCAGGGCGCGTTCGAAGAGCTCCTCGTCCATCCCCAGACGCTTGCGGATCTGGCCGTCCACCTTGGGCTGGGAGGTGAGGGCGCGGAAGATCCGCTCCAGCTCGGCCGCCTCGGGGTAGTCGCGGGCGTGGAACCACTCGTGGCTGCGGCGGTCGTTGTAGGAGTAGAGGAGGATGGCGCGCGAGGGGAGACCGTCCCGGCCGGCGCGGCCGATCTCCTGGTAGTAGCCTTCGACGCTGCCCGGGAGACCCGTGTGGATGACGGTGCGGATGTCCGGCTTGTCGACTCCCATGCCGAAGGCGATGGTGGCCACGATCACCTCCAGGCGGCCGGAGAGGAAGGCGGACTGCACCCGGTCACGCTCGTAGGTGGTCATGCCCGCGTGGTAGGTGGCGGCGGGAAAGTCCGCCTGGAGGAGCTGGCCGAGGAGGTCCGCCTCTTTGCGGGTGGGTGCGTAGACGATGGCCGGCCGGCGGGAGGCGTCCCCCAGAATGCGGCGCACGGCGTCGAAGCGCTCCGAAGGGAGCATCTCCACCACCTCGACGGCGATGTTGGTGCGCCGGAAGCCGTGGATGAAGCGCTCTTCACGGGCGAGGCCGAGCTGGGCCACGATGTCGTCCTGCACCTGGGGCGTGGCCGTGGCCGTCAAGGCGATCACGGGCGCCGGGCGGAGCAGGGGGAGGCGGCCGCCCAGCAGCCGGTAGTCGGGCCGGAAGTCGTGGCCCCACTGGGAGATGCAGTGCGCTTCGTCGACCGCGATCAAGGCCGGCGTACGTTTGGCCAACATCTCGGGGAAGCCGGGGACGGAGAGGCGCTCAGGGGCGATGAAGAGGTAGTCGATCCGGCCCGCCAGGTAGTCCACGCACACCTGCCGCGACGCCGACCGGTCCCGCCCCGAATGGATGCGCTCGGCCCGGAGGCCCAGCTCCCGGAGCTTGGCGACCTGATCCTCCATGAGGGCGATCAGGGGGGAGACCACCAGCGTCGTGCCCCCCCGGGCGAGGCCGGGGAGCTGATAGCAGAGCGACTTACCCGCGCCCGTGGGCATCACCAGGAGGACGTCTCTCCCCGCCGTCACCGCCTGGCAGACCGCTTCCTGATAGGGGCGGAAGGCGGTGAGGCGGAAGGCGGTGCGGAGGAGGGTGGAGAGGTCGCCCCCTCCCGGGGCCCTCACCCCTGTCCCCTCTCCCACCGCACTCCCCCCGACCGGGAGAGGGGGACGTGACTGGGACGTTTGGCTGTTCTCCCTCTTCTCCCGGTCGGGGGGAGGGCGATGGGAGAAGAGGGTCGGGGTGATGAGGGGCTGTTCTCCCTCTTCTCCCGGTGAGGGGGGTGGCGAGGGGACGGGAGAAGAGGGCCGGGGTGATGAGGGTCTTGGGAGGGGGCGCTCCGAGAAGAGGCCCGGCTGGGAATTGTTCCCACCTCCCACCACTCCCCGCACATACTCCTCGATCCCCTTCATGAACGTCACGAGGTCCCCCTGGCCGCGCTGGATGCGCTGGAGCTGGGCCTCCCACTGGCCGGTCATGGCCGGGCTCTTGACGTGGGGGTGGACCACCTCGATGAGGCGGATCCCCTTGTCGGTCGCCTCCAGGGTCTTGCCCGTGCGCACCACGTACTCGCGGCGCAGGAGGGTCTCGATGATCTCCGCCCGGGTGGCCGGAGTGCCCAGGCCCGATTCCTTCATGGCGCGGAGAGCTCCTTGTCGTCCAGGGTCTTGCCGGCCGTCTCCATCGCCGTGAGCAGGGTGGCCTCGGTGAAACGCTTCGGCGGCCGGGTCTGCTTGGCCACGGCGCGCACGTCGAGCACCTCCTGCGCCTGCCCCTGGGCGAGGCCCGGCGGCAGGTCCTGGTTCTCCTCGACCGGCGCGGGCTCGTCGTCCTTCTTCTCGTCCCTGCTGTCCCTTTCGTCCCTTGTTTTCTTTTTCTTCTCAATGTCCAGCACCTTCCAGCCCACCTGATCCACCGAGTGCCCGTGCTGTGATAGCGATCCACAGTGGGTTCCCCGATCCCGGACGGCGGGGGATCGCTGATGGCGGTGATCACGGTCGTCACCGACCAGACGTGATCGTCGTGCCAGGCCGAGAGGAGGCGCCGGCAGATGAGGTCGTAGATTCTGCTCTCGTCCTCGGCGAGGTTGGCGCCTTCGGGAGAGGTGGGCGTGGGGATGATGGCGTGGTGGTCGGTGACCTTGGCGTCGTCCACGAAGCGCTTCGCCCAGAGGGCGCTCGCCCGTGCCGGGGGCGAGCCGGTCGTGGTAGGGGCCTTGGATGGCGCGGACGATCTCGGGCAGGGTGGTGGCGACGTCGGTCGAGAGGTGGCGGCTGTCGGTGCGCGGATAGCTGATGAGCTTCTTCTGCTCGTAGAGGGTCTGGGCGAGTCCGAGGGTCTTCTTGGCGCTGAAGCCGTAGAGGCGGTTGGCGTGGCGCTGCAGCTCGGTCAGGTCGTAGAGGAGCGGCGGCGGCATCCGCTTGGTCTCGGCGCGGATGGACTCGATCTCCGCCCGGCCCGTGCGGGCTCGCGCTGACGATCCGCATGGCCTCTTCGCGGTCCGCTCCCGGTTTTGCATCGGGTGCGGTCTTGATCCTCTTCGCCTCTGGGCTGGGGGAGTCCCCCGGAACCAGGTGCCTTTGTAAGAAGGACGAGCCGCCGCCTCCAGTTCCCGGGAGCCATCGGGCGAAAAAGTGGCGACCACCTCCAGGTAGTCCTCGGGCACGAAGGCGCGGATGGCGAGCTCGCGCTCCACCAGCATGGCGAGCGTGGGGGTCTGGACGCGCCCGACGGAGAGCTCCTCGTTGAAATCCAGGGTGTAGGCGCGGGAGAGGTTCATCCCCACCAGCCAGTCGGCGCGGCTACGTCCGCGGGCGGCGTCGGCTAGAGGATCGAAGTCGCGGCCGTCGCGCAGCTTGCGGAAGCCCTGGCGGATGGCGTCGGCGGTCAGCGAGGAGATCCAGAGGCGCTCACCGGCTTGGCGCAGCCGGCGGCCTCGTAGATGTAGCGGAAGATCAGCTCGCCCTCGCGGCCCGCGTCCGTGGCGCAGACGACGCGCTCGACGTCCGGCGCCGTGATCACCCGGCGGACGGCCTCGAACTGCTCCTTGGTCTCCTCGGCCACCACGAGCGGCCAGTCGCGGGGGAGCATGGGCAGGTGGTCGCGCCGCCACTGCTTCCAGTCCGGGTTGATCTCGTGCGGCTGGGCGAGGGCGACCAGATGGCCGATGGCCCAGGTGACCACGTAGCCGTTGCCCTGGAGGAACCCCTCTCCCCGCTGGCTCGCGCCGAGCACACGGGCGATGTCGCGGGCGACGGCGGGCTTCTCGGCGACGACGGCGATCTTGGACGAGGACATTTCTGGAACAGGGCTCAGGCGTGGCGGCCAGCCGCTCCGATTTTACGTCACTTCGCCATGAGCTGAGCCGCTGGAGCAGACTGGAGCCTCCAGAGTCTAGAGGATGCAGGGGGAGCTTGGCGAGCCGAAAGGAGGCCCCGCCGCCGGCCAGGCAGGCCGGCGGCGGGGCAACCGGTACAGCTTCAGCGCCTTTGACAGCAGAGGACTTCAAGACAGCTTGCAATGCTGTCCTAGAGGTGTGACGAGTTGGCTGAACCGGGACACCCCGCAAACGAAACCGGCGGCGCGGGACCATCCCACGCCGCCGTTCCAGGGGAGAAAAGGGGTCTGAAGAGGATTTTCCAACAAGCCGCGGCTATTTGCCTGCCTTGTCCTTGTCGGTGAGGTTGAACTGCTGCTGATTGACCTTCTCGTCGCCGATCCAGACCTCGGCGCGGTAGTCGCCCTTCGGCCAGGAAGAGGTGCTGGTCTCTTCGAAGGTCAGGTAGGTCTGACCGGCCGTGACCGTCTTCTCCTGGTCGTCGACTTTCTTCTCGCCAGGGCCGTACCAGGCCACCTTCACCTTGGAGTCGGCCGGGGCGTCGCCCACCTTCATGGTGATGTAGATTGGATCGCCGGGCGCGAAGTCGTCGCCCTGGTTGGCCGCGACGATGGTGCCGTCGGACTCGACCTTGTGACCGATCGTCACGTCGTCGATCATGGTCTGAGCCTCGACGGGGTTGAGATCGTTCGGCTTGTTGGCGCCCGCGACCTCCTGCTCGGTCGTCTGCGTGGCGGTGTCGCTCCGGTCGTCCACTTCCGCGCCCTCGTGCGACTTGCAGGCCACGGCGAGCGGTAACGCCGAAACCAATAGTAATGCCATGAGCTTCGATACTTTCATCGTTCGTTCTCCCTGTTGGGCTTCTTGGTATGACTGAAGGGCCGGCTCGGATCCAAGCCGCCCAGACGCCTATGGGTGAAGCAAGGCTCGTACCAGGTCGGCCCGGGAAACCTTCCATCGCTCCCGGCGTATAGACTCCCGGGACAGGTGTACCCCGTCGTTCAATCTCTCTCGCATGGAGGAGGTGCTCGTGAAAAGGACGCTCTCCAGCTTGCGGACTGCCGCGGCGGCTGCCGTCCTGGGCCTGCTGGCCCTGGGTGGAAACGCCGGCGCTGCCGTGAGCTATCAGGACTATCACTCCTTCGCCAAGGTCGAGCAGCAGCTCCAGACCTGGAGCAAGGAGCACCCGCAGGAGGTGAAGCTGCTCACTGTGGGCAAGTCGGCCGGCGGCCGGCCGCTCTACGTCGTCCGCATTGCCGGACCGGGAACCGACCCCGACACGCGGCCCGCGGTCTTCGTGGGCGCCAACATCGCCGGCTATCACAACGCCGGCACCGAGGCCGCCCTCGATCTCATCCAGACCCTGGCCACGGCTCCGGCCGGCAGCCCGGCGGCCAAGCTCCTGGCCACCACCACGTTCTACGTGGCGCCGGCGCTCGATCCCGATGCCCAGGACAGCATCTTCGCCACACCGCGCGTCCGCCGCGGCGGCAACGATCAGAAGGTGGATCACGACATGGACGGTCTGGTGGGTGAGGACGGGCCGGACGATCTCAACGGCGACGGCGCCATCACCCGCCTGCGCATCCCCGATCCCACGGGCGGCTGGCTGCCGGACGCGACCGATCCCCGCGTGCTGGTGAAGTCCGACGCCATGGAGAAGCGGGCCGGCGCCTACCGGGTGGAGGCCGAAGGCAAGGACGACGACGGCGACGGCGATCTCAACGAAGACGCGGCCTCCGGCGTCTGGCCGGACCGCAACTTCCCCCACGCCTTCCCCTACACGGCCGAGAGCGGACCGTGGTCGAGCTACGCGCCGGAGACCCGCGCGCTGCTCGACTTCCTCTTCGCCCATCCGAACGTGGCCCTGGCCGTAGTCTACGGTCCGGCCAACAACCTCCTCGCCGCGCCCCAGAGCCTCGGCGGCGGCGGCGACCTGGGGACCCAGAAGTTCAAGGTGCCCCCCCAGGCCGCCAAGTTCCTGGGCTTCGATCCCGAGCAGGAGTACACCATCGATCAGATCTGGGATGTGGCCCAGAACCTGCCCTTCGTGCGGCAGAACGGCATCACCAAGGAGCAGCTCCAGCAGTTTCTCGGCGCCGGCCCCGCCACCAAGGTGGACCCCGACGACCAGACCTATCTCGACAAGTTCGCCGAAGGCTACAAGGAGCGCCTGAAGAAGGCCGGCCTCTCGAACGATCGTCCTGGCGCCCAGTATGGCAAGGGGGGTTTCACCCCGTGGCTCTACTATCAATATGGCGCCATGGCTCTGGAGCTCGACGTCTGGGGCATTCCCAAGGTTGAGAAAAAGAGCGAGGCCAAGCCGGGCGAAGAGCCCCTCACCCAGGAGAAGGTGGCGGGGATGACGGCCGACGAGTTCGTGGCCTTGGGCAAAGAGAAGATCGAGGCCTTCCTCAAGGAGAACAAGGTGCCGCCCCAGTTCAGCGCCGACATGGTGATCGGTGCCATGAAGGGCGGCCAGATCACGCCCAAGGCCATGATCGACCGCATGAAGGCGATGGGCGGCGGTGGTGGCGCGGCGGCGGCTGGGGGCGGTAAGCCCAGCGAGGTCGGCGTCCGCGAGCGCGAGGTGCTGGCCTGGGTGGACGCCAACGCGTCCGGCGCCTTCACCGCCTGGACCCCCGTCACCCTGCCCGACGGCACCAAGGCCGAGGTGGGCGGGCTCGATCCCTTCATCGAGCTCAATCCCCCGATGGCGATCCTCAAGCCGGCCCTCGCGGCCCACACCGAGACGGTCCTCGACCTCGCCGGCAAGCTGGCGCGGGTGGAGATCCTCTCGCTCGACCTCAAGGACCTGGGGGGCGGCGTCTACCGCGTCAAGGCCGTGGCCGGCAACCGTGGCTACCTCCCCACCCACACCAAGCAGGCGGCCCGCGCCCGCGCTCACCTGCCCGTGCGGCTCGTGCTCGAAACGGGCAAGGGTGTCGAGCTGGTGACCGGCTACCCGGCCGTCACCTCCGACCGTCTTGAAGGCACCACCGGGACCCTGGAGGGCGAGTGGCTCGTCAAGGCCGCGCCCGGCGCCAAGATCGTCGTGGACCTGGAGACCGACAACGCCGGCCATGACCAGAAGACCACCACCGTGGGGAAGGGAGCTTGAGCGCCATGAGATCGCAAACGAAAGGATTCTTCCTGGGAGCCCTGCTCCTCGCCGCGGTTCAGCCGTCCGCCCTGCGCGCGGCCGAGCCGCTCCAGCCCCAGGGTCCGGCGCCCGCGGCGACGTTCAACCGCCTCCACACCTACGAGGAGGTGAGCGACCTCCTCAAGGCCTACGCCGCGGCCTATCCGAAGTGGACGAAGCTCGAGAGCCTCGGCAAGAGCATCCAGGGGCGCGACCTCTGGCTGCTCACCATCAACAATCCCGCCACCGGTCCCGACTCATCCAAGCCGGCCATGTACATCGACGGCAACATCCACGCCAACGAGGTGCAGGGCGCCGAGACGGCCCTCTACACCATCGACTACCTCCTCAAGAACTATGGCCGGCTGCCGCGGGTGACCGAGATGCTGGACCGCTCGGTCTTCTACGTCCTGCCCATGGTCAATCCCGACGGCCGCGCCCTCTGGTTCAAAGGCCCCTCCGACGCCGACTTCCCCCGCACCGTCATAGTGCCGGTGGACGACGACCGCGACGGCAAGGTGGACGAGGACGGCTACGACGACGTGGATGGCGACGGTTACATCACCGCCATGCGCAAGAAGGTGCCGATGGGCCAGGGCACCCACCGTCTCGATCCCAAGGACCCCCGCCTGCTGGTGGCGGTCCAGCCCGGCGAGCTGGGCGACTACATCGAGCTCGGCAAAGAGGGCTATGACAACGACGGCGACGGCCGCGTCAACGAGGACACGGTGGGCTACGTCGATCCCAACCGCACGTGGGGCTTCTCCTGGGAGCCCGAGTACGTGCAGAACGGCGCCGGCCGGTATCCGTTCTCCATCCCCGAGACGCGGGCCATCGCCACTTGGGCCTTGCAACATCAGAACATCGCGGCCGTGCAGAGCTACCACAACAACGGCCAGATGATCCTCCGCGGTCCGGGCGCCAAGTCCGATCCGCCCTATCCGCCCCAGGACCTCAAGGTCTACGACCTGCTCGGCAAAGAGGGCGAGAAGCTCCTGCCGGGCTACCACTACTACATCTCGTGGAAAGACCTCTACACCGTCCACGGCGCCACCACCGATCACTTCTACGGCACCATGGGCGTCTTGGCCTTCACCAACGAGATGTACAACCCGCCGGCCGACTTCGACAAGAACGGCGAGGTGTCCGAGCAGGAGCTGATGAAGTTCAACGACCTGCTCACCCAGGGTCGCGAGTTCGTGGACTGGCACCCCTACAACCACCCGCAGTACGGACCGATCGAGATCGGCGGCTTCAAGCGTGACGTCGGCCGCGTGCCCGAGGGCTGGGCCCTGGAAGACGAGACGCACCGCAACAACGCCTTCGTGTTGTTCAACGCCTACCACCTGCCGCGCCTTTCGATCGGCGACGCGACGGTGAAGAAGCTGGGAGACCATCTCTGGAAGGTCCAGGTGCCGGTGCTCAACGACCGGGGCATCCCGAGCATGACGGCCGTGGCGGCGAACAACAAGCTTCACCGTCCGGACGTCGCCACCGTCACGGGTGGGAAGGTGATCTCGAGCGGCCTCGTCAACGATCAATACCTCGACAAGATCGAGGTCCAGGAGCACCGTCCCGAGCGCCTGATGGTGCCCGGCGTCGACGGCCTCTCCACCCGCATCCTCTTCTTCCTGATCCAGGGCGACGGCGACGTCACCGTCAACTACGACAGCCTGAAGGGGGGCAAGCTCACGAAGAAGATCGCCCTCAAGGAGACGGGCACGCAGACGGCGGCGAAGTAGGGGGAGTAAAGCAGGCAAGGACATAAAGGACATAAGGGACGTAAAGGACAGCAAGGACGAAAACCTTCTCGTCCTTGCTGTCCTTGAAGTCCTTTATGTCCTTTGCTTTTACATCCGCAGGTGATCCGCCCGCCACTCGCGGATCTTCTTCTTGATGTCGTCGTTCTTGAGCCTCTGATCGAGCACGGCCCGCGCCAGCTCCGCCACCTCGCCATCGCTGGCGAAGCGCAAGGCGATGAGCTGGCCCGTGGAGAGCTCGCCGATGCGACCTTTGAGGTCCGCGGGCAGCAGCCTCTCCAGCCGTACCCTCTCCTCCAGCCGGATGATCCGGTCCTGGGCCCGCAACGGGAAGGTCCGGGCGTACAGGGCAATCAGCATCAGGGCGACCGCCACCGCGACGTTGACGATGCGGTCGAAGAGGGGTAGGCCCTCAACGGGAGAGAACAGCCTCACGACGGTCAGGATGAGGTTGATCAGCAGGATGCCGAAGATGACGAAGTGGTATGTAGGTACGTATTTCCGGTGGGTTGCGTAGCTCAGCTCGGCCATGTCTCCCTCCAAGGAGAAGACCTCATTACCAGCCCCTTCACGCCGGGGATACTACCCCAGCTCGGGCCTACTTCTTGTCCCCGAAGAGCCCGCCGAGGAGACTGCCGCCGAGGCGGGCGATGTCGTCCATGGGATTGCCGTCGCCGTCCATGTCGAGGATGTTAGCGAGGCCGCCGAGGCCCCCGGGGGCGGCGGCCTGGGCCTGGGCATGCTCGTTCTGCAGCACGCCGGGGAGGCTGGCCGGGTCGAGCCCCTGCTGGTGCTTCATGCGGCCCAGGGCACCCATCACCAGGGGGGCGAGCAGGGCGAGGAGCTTCGCCGCCTGGGCGCCGTTGATGCCGGTGGCGTTGGCGAGGCCGGTGGCAGCGGTGTCCTGACGGTGTCCCAGGATGTGTCCCAGGATGCTGCCGCCGAGGTTGCTGGCGGCTCCGCTGTTGCCGAGGAAGCTGCCGAGCTGGTCGAGAATGCTGCCGTCGTGAGCGCCGAGGGCCTGGTGGAGCGCGTCGGCGCCTCCAGGCTGGGAGGCGTTTCGGGCCAGGGCTCCCGTGAGGATGGGGATGGCGCCGGCCACCGCGTTCTGGGTGGTGGCGGGATCGAGGCCGATCTGGCGGCCGATTGCGGCGACCCCGTCGGAGCCGAGCTGCGACTGGAGGATATCGATGAGGGACATGGGGTCTCCTTACGTGTTGCGTAGAGACTGTAGAGTCTACCCGGGAGAGATTACGTTGCACATTACCCGCCAGAGGAATCGCTGAAAGGCCGGTCTGAGTTAGACTCCCGGGCATGGAGAAGAACGGGTCCGCGGCAGGGGCGGCGTGGGACGCCGCCGTCAAGTCATTCGTCGAGGATTACTTCGAGCGACACCCCGCGTTCGCGGCGGGCGCCGGCCGGCACGAGTTCGACGGCCGCCTGCCGGACTGGAACCCGGAGGCGTTCGTGGATGAGGCGGCAAGCCTGCGGCAGGACCGCCAGCGGGCCCTGAGCTTCGATCCCGCGAGTCTGGACGAGGCCCGGCGCTTCGAGCGGGAGCTGCTGATCTCCATTACCGACGCCGACCTCTTCTGGCTGGAGGAGGCGGAGTCGTACCGGTCGAACCCCCTTTTCTACTCCGGGCGGCTCGATCCCAACCTCTATCTCTCCCGCGACTACGCGCCCCTGGAGCAGCGGCTGTGCGCCTACGTCCACTACGCCCGGCAGGTACCCCGGGCGGCGGCGCAGATGCGGACCCATCTCCGGCTCCCCCTGCCCCGCACCTTCGCGGAGCTGGGGGAGATGACCTTCGGCGGCCTCGCGGGCTATTACGAGACCGACGTGCCGGTGGTGTTCGCGGCCGTCGAGGATCCGGACCTTAAGCGGAAGATGCGGGAGGCCAACGCAGAGGCGGCGAAGGCCATGCGTGAGCTGGGCGCCTGGTTTCACGATCAGATCCCGCCCGCGGGGGAGGAGGGCGGCGACTTCCGCCTCGGGCCCGACCTCTACGCCCGCATGCTGGCCGCCACCGAACGGGTGGACGTCCCCCTGACGGAGCTGGAGGCGGCGGGCCAGAGGGAGCTGGAGCGCAACCTCGCCGCCCTGCGAGAGGCCTGCGCCGCCTTCGATCCCAGCCTCTCGGTGACGGAGTGCCTCGCCCGGGTGATGGCCCGCAAGCCGCCCGAAGGTCCGGTGGGGGCGGCCCGCCGGCAGCTCGCGGGGCTGCACCGCTTCGTCGTCGAGAAAGAGCTGGTCACCATCCCCGGCACGGAGGAGGCCCTGGTGCAGGAGGCGCCCCCCTACCAGCGGTGGAACTCGGCGTACATCGACATCCCCGGTCCCTACGACCGGCACCTGCCCTCCATCTATTACATCGCGCCGCCGGACCCCTCCTGGTCGCCAGAGGAGCAGGCGGAGTACATCCCGGGCGAGGCGGACCTCCTGTTCGTCACCGCCCACGAGGTGTGGCCCGGCCATTTCCTCCAGTTCCTCCACAGCAACCGCGCCGCCTCGCTCCTGGGGCAGCTCTTCGTGGGCTACGGCTTTGCCGAGGGCTGGGCCCACTATTCGGAGGAGATGATGTGGGAGGCGGGCTTCGGCGGCGGCGATCCCGCTCTGCACATCGGCCAGCTCCAGAATGCGCTGCTGCGCAACGTCCGCTACCTCGCGGCCCTCGGCCTCCACACCGGCACGCTGACGGTGGCGGAAGCGGAGCGCATGTTTCGCGAGCAGGCCTTCCAGGATCCGGCCAACGCCCGGCAGCAGGCCGCCCGCGGCACGTTCGACCCGGGCTATCTCAACTACACCCTGGGCAAGCTGATGATCCGCAAGCTGCGGCAGGACTGGACCTCCCCCCGGGGAGGCCGCGCGGCCTGGCGGGAGTTCCACGACCGTTTCCTCTCCTATGGCGGACCGCCGGTGCCCCTGGTAAGGGAGGCGATGCTGGGCGGACAGGGGGGTGGGGTGCTGTAGGGATTACAGCTCTCTCAGCACCTCCAGATACTCCTCGACCCCCATCTCCCGCGCATTCGACGGATTCGAGCCGTTCCGCGTCGCCCGCTCGGCGATCCAGGGATAGTCCTCGGGGGAGATCCCCAGCTCCTGGAAGTGGGGGATCTCCAGATCCCGCACCAGCTCCTCGATCGCCTGGAGCACGCCCTCGGCTCCCGTGCCGCTGCCGGGCGGCAGGGCGGATTCGAGGGTGGCGAGCTTGCGGGCAGCGGCCGGGAGATTGAAGCGGGTGACGGGCGCGAGGAGCACGGCGTTGGCGAGGCCGTGGGGGACGTCCCAGCGTCCGCCGAGGGTCTCGGAGAGGCAGTGGATGGCGGCCACGTCGGCGTTGCCGAAGGCGAGACCGGCGAGGGTGGAGGCGCGCATCACGGCCTCGCGGGCTTCGGCGTCGCCGGCGACATCGGCGGCGGCCCGGCGCAGAAAACGGAAGAGGAGGGAGACGGCGGTGGCCGCGAGGGCGTCGGAGACTGGATTGGCCACCCGGCAGGTGGTGGCCTCGATGGCGTGGGTGAGGGCGTCGACGCCCGTCCAGGCCACGAGGCGGCCGGAGAGGGTGCGGAGGAGCTCGCTGTCCACCAGGGCCCAGGCGGGATACATCGTCTCCCCCTTGACGCTGATCTTGACCTGCCGCTCCTCGTCGGTGAGCACGGAGACCCAGGTCACCTCCGAGCCCGTGCCACAGGTCGTGGGGACGGCGATGAAGGGGAGGGGATCGTTCGCGTAGCGGTTCCGTCCCTCGTATTGAACGACGGAGCCCCCGTTGGGGATCATCATGGCTGCGGCCTTGGCGGCGTCGAGCACGCTGCCGCCGCCGATCCCGAGGACGAGCGAGACCCCCTCCTCCCGGCCCCAGCCAGCCAGCCGGTCCACGGTCGAGCAGCGGGGATTGGGCTCGACGTCGTCGAAGGTGATGGCCTCGATCTCCCGGTCGGCGAGGGCCTTCCAGACCCGCTCGGGCCAGCCCGTGTGCTCGATGCCGGGATCGGTCACCATCAACACCCGCTCGGGGGCATAGCCGGCGATCACCTCGGGCAGCCGGCCGATGCAGCCGGGGGCCATGACGACGCGGGTGGGGACGCGGAAGGGGCGGGGGTCGATCATGGGTGAGCATCTTAGCGCTTCCGTCGCGTTGACGAGGGTAGGAGACCGTCGTAGAATGAGAAATGCAATGGAGCCAATAACTTAATGCGGAAGACAGTCTATCTGGACAGCACGATCCCCAGTTACCTCTTCGACCAGAGAGACAGCATCCGGGAGAGTATCGAGATCACGAAGAAGTGGTGGAAGGAGGAGAGGGGAAATTTTCGAGTCGTTATATCGGATGCGACGATCATCGAGGTGAGCGATGGCGCCCATCCCTACAAGGAAAGAATCCTGAGAGAGTGTATCTCTGATCTCGAAGTGCTGCCCCCGCATGAAAGCCTGGACGAGATCGTACGTGTGTACACGGATAATTTTCTCATGCCGCGAGGCGCAACAGGGGACGCTGTGCATCTTGCGTATGCATCCTTCTACAAGGTCGACTTTTTGTTGACCTGGAACTGCAATCACCTCGCGAACGCGAACAAGAAGCAGCATATTGCAATCATCAATACCCGCTTGAAGCTTTTCATCCCTGAGATCGTGACGCCGATGGAGTTATTCACGGAGACTGAAACATGATTACGAATCCCATCCTCGAAGATAAGTGGAGAGTCCAGAAGGCGCTGAGCCAACAGGCTGGCCATGAACCTGGTGGATATATTGCCCTTGCTCACAGAAAGGCTCTGGAAGCACAGGAGCGCTATGGGATTCAATTCCGGTATGTTGAAATAGAAAAAGATTCCTCTGTAGAGTCACTGCCGCAGGCATCCTCTCGCTGAGGATTACCGGACTCGTGATCGGTACGGTTAGCATGAGACCCCAGGTCCCCGCGTTGACCATCCTCCTCCTGCTCACAATGCTTACCGGCTCCGCGGCGCCCGTGGGCAAGGCCCCGTTGTTGGACATCACTCCCCACAACCACGCGTATTTCTTCACCACGCGGGGGAGCGGCGGCGAGCAGCGGCTCGTCCTGGTGAGCCGTGCGGGCCAGGCCTTGAAGCTCGGGGAGCCGGTGTCGGACAACCGGTGGTTTCAGGCGCGGTTGAAGCCGGTCACGCCCGGCAAGCGCTGGGAGCTCACCGTGGTCCTGGATCGCGCCGCGCCCGTGGGTCGCCAGCAGGGGAAGGTGACGATCGCCACCGGCGATCCGGCCCAGCCCCGGGTGGAGATCTCGGCTCGGGCCGTGATCGAGGAGGTGGTCTCCGCCTCGCCGGCCGAGGTCTACTTCGGCACTCTCCTCCCCCACAGCGTGGCGGGTGATCTGGGCCACAAGCAGGTCCTCGTGACCCGGCGTTCCGGCCAAGGGGGGTTCCGGGTGCTGGGAGCGACCAGCGACCTGCCGTTTCTGACCCTGGAGGTGGCGCCGAAGGAGCCGGGGAAGAGCTATCTGATCTCGATCGCGGTCGTGCCCGGCAAAGCGCCGAAGGGGAAGATCGAAGGGACAGTCACCGTCCGCACCAACGATCCGGCGTTCCCGCGGGTGCAGGTGCCGGTGCGGGGGACTTTCCTTTAGAGGAAGCGTCCAGGCGATCCAGGGCAGCCGGCACGTCGAGCGAGCGGGAGCCGCGCAGGGCGTCTTCGATCTCGGTGATCGCGGCCTCGGGCCGATGCTGGAGGAGGAGGGCGGCGGCGCCGGCCGCGAGCCCGGCCGCGAACGACGTCCCCTCGGCCCTGAGGTAGGAGGAGCGGGTGATGGGGAAGGCCGCCACCAGGTCTACGGCAGGAGCGGAGAGGAGGGGGATCTCCCCGCCGCCGCAGGCGCTGGGTCCCCGGCTGGTGCCGGGCCAGAGGGCGCCGTCCCGGCCGAGGCCACCGATGGCGAGGGCCGTCCTCCCCCCGGGATAGAGGTCGTCGTAGTTGGCCGGGGAGCGGTCGGTCCCCGGGGCCGGACCGTGGTTGCCGGCGGCGAAGACGGGGAGGATCCCGGCCGCCCGCCAGCCGTCGACGAGGGGCTGGAGCGAGCGGTCGCAGCCCCCGGTGGGGAGAAGCCAGGGGAGGATCAGCACGTCGGGCCGGGCCACCCTCAGCATCCAGTCGGCGCACTGCGTGGCGAGGACGTTGTTGTAGCGTCCCTCGGGCAGGGCGGCGCAGGCGATCCACTTTGCGCCGGGGGCCACCCCCAGGGTGACGCCGGCGGCGTTCCTCCCCACGGCCACGCTCAGGACTCCCGTGCCGTGGCCGATCAAGGTGTCCCGCGGCTCGGGGCTCCGCCCCCGGGGATCGAGCCAGGAGCTCTCGCCTCCCCGGAAGCCGGCCGCGAGCTGCTCGTGTACGGCGGTGGCGCCCGAGTCGATGATCCCCACTATCACCCCGGTGCCGTCGAGCCCCCGCTGCCAGGCCGCGGGAGCGCCGATCGCCGCCAGGGCCCAGGAGGTCTTCTCCGGCGGTCCGGCCTGGCTTTCGGCTGCCAGGACGGGAGCGGGCAGCTCGGTCTCGGGCACGACCGCCGCCACCTCGGGGCGGCGGGCCAGCGCCGCGATCCCCTCCGGGGTGGCTTCCACCAGCAGCCGGTTCACCACCGCGAAGCCGGTCCACGAACGCACCCGCCCGGCGCGCCTCTCCCCTTCGAGGAACGGCCGCAGCGACTCCTGGCTCTGCATGGCCAGCCGTTCCAGGGCGGTGAGGACCGCGTCGCGCCGCTCGCGCTTGCTCATCCTCCGGCGCGCCAGCTCCTCCCCGAGCTGCCGGAGGTCCACCTGGCGCTTCAGGTCCACGAGCACGCGCAAGGTCTCCCCTGGGGGAGGATGCACGGGGAGGGTCCGCGGAGCGCAGGCGGTAAGGATCAGAAGGAAGGTGAAGGATCTCAGAAACGCGGCTCCGAGGGGTCCGAACCCGGGGGCGGCCAACCGGCCGAAGTCCGCCCCCGGGCAAGGATATGACCGATCAGAGCATGTTGAACAGGGCGTCGTGATTGAACGCCACCTTGACTCGGGCGGGCAGGGCGAGCTGCATGCCGCCCGCGAAGTTGAGGCTGAGCGTCACCGGCACCCGGTCCGAGGTGTTGTTGAGGAGGGTCTGGACCAGCGCCTTGCCGGCGGGTGTCGTGAGGTCGATCGAGAGCCGCGCCGGCCGCATGCCGTTCGAGATGGCGCCGATCGAGACGGGCTGGGCGAGCGAGTGGTTGGAGCCGTTGATCGTCACGCCGTTCAGCTCGGCGGTGAAGCCGCCGGTGACGGCGCCGGACCAGATCTTCGCCAGCAGGTCGCCCGTGCTGGAGAAGCTGGCCTGCAGGTCCAGGTCCTTGTCGACCTCCTCGTTGGTGGTGGTGCAGAAGAAGATGCCAGGCCCCGCACCGTGGGAGTGGTCCTGGGTGATGTTGGCTTCGAACTGGCAGTCGGGCGCGGGATCCACCGCCACCCACTCGGTCAGGAACTTGCCGCCCAGAACACCGCTGCGGCCCTGAACGTCGTCGCCGTCACGGTCGACCACGCCGTCCTGGCTGAAGGAGTCGGGAACCGGGTTGCGATAGGAGATGATCTTCATGTTGCGATCGCGCACCCCGCCTCGGTTGTCGTACTTGACCGTATAGGAGTACGTGCCGTCCAGGTTCGGATCTCCCACGATGAAGGAGATCTCGCTGCCGAAGAGCTTCGCCTCGGCTGAGGTCTGGTGGTTGGGCCAGCCATCAAAATCCGTGATCGCGCAGCCCGCCGCCATGACCGCCATCGCCACCACCAGCAGGATCAGGAACTTGTGCCTCATGTTGCCTCCTTTTTCGTCTCGGGCCGGTTGGTTGGTTGGAAGTTGGTTGGAAACAGGTCGAATGGAGAGTCCGTATAAGATCGAGGGAGGCTGAAGACAGGTTCGTAGCCTACTCTTAGCTTAGACCTTTTTCAACTCTAGCTGTTGCGTGCCATGGCTGAAACGTCGTCGTCGAGGAGGATTCACGGATGGAATCCGTCGCCCCGATCGTAGCCACCCGCCCTCGCGTCGCGAGCAGGGTCGCCCTGCCGTGGTACCTCACCACCATGCTCGTGGGCTCGACCAGCATCGTGGTCGGCCTGCTGTGGGACATCTCCTGGCACATGACGATCGGCCGGGACACGTTCTGGACGCCGGCGCACATGGCCATCTACCTGGGAGGCGTGCTGGCCGGGCTGGCATGCGGCACCCTGGCGCTCAAGACCACCTTCGCCGGCACCGAGGCGGAGAGGGCCACGTCCGTGCGCTTCTGGGGGTTCCGGGCGCCGCTGGGGGCCTGGGTGGCCATCTGGGGCGCCTTCGCCATGCTCACCTCGGCACCGTTCGACGACTGGTGGCACAACGCCTACGGGCTGGACGTGAAGATCCTCTCGCCCCCTCACAGCCTGCTGGGCGCCGGCATGATCACCATCCAGATCGGCACCATGCTGATGGCGCTCGCCCTCCAGAACCGGGCGCCGGCGGGCGAGGGACGGGCCCTCGGGCTGGCCCACCTCTACGCCACCGGCATCGTGCTGCTGATGGCGACCACGCTGATCCTGGAATACAGCTATCCCAACCGCCAGCACGGCGGACTGTTCTACGAGATCGCCTGCGCCGTGTTCCCGCTGACGCTGGTCTCCGTCGCCCGCTCGTCGCGCCGGCGCTGGGCGGCCACCACGGCCTGCGCCTTCTACATGCTCCTCGCCTGCGCCATGGTGTGGATCCTGCCGCTGTTCCCGGCGCAACCGAAGCTCGGGCCGATCAACACCCCGGTGGACCACATGACGGCGCCGCTGTTCCCGCTGCTGCTGATCGTTCCGGCCGTGGCCATCGACTTCCTCCTCCAGCGCCGGGAGGGGAAAGGCGCGACCTGGCGCGACGCGTTGCTGATCGCCGTGGCCTTCTTCGTCCTCTTCCTGACCGTGCAGTGGTTCTTCTCCGAATTCCTGATCTCCAAGGGGGCGTACAACTGGTTCTTTGCAAGCGACCGCCATTGGGGGTACTCCTCGACGTCCGGCCCCTACCGCCACGAGTTCTGGCAGCATGACGCGGACCCCATGACGCTCCGGGCCCTGGGGACCGCCCTGGTGCTGGCGGTGCTCTCCTCCTTCCTCGGCCTCTGGCGGGGCGCAGGGCTCTCCAGGGTGCAACGATGAAGGGCCTGAAGGGACGGTCCCGGCGCGCGTTCATCGTCCTGGCGCTGCTGCTGGCGGCGCTCCCTGCCCGGGCGCACGTGGGCAGCCCGAACGTCTTCTACGACGGCAGCGCCGGCCCCTATCCCTTGCGGGTCATCGTCCGCACCCCGGTGGTGATCCCGGGTATCGCGGAGGTCACGGTGAAGCTGAGGGGAGGGACGGCGAGCGCGGTGACGGCCCAGCCTATCCCGTGGGAGACGGGGACGAAGGGGGCACCGCCGCCGGACGTGGCCACGCCGGTGCCCGGAGCCCCCGGGGTGTGGAGCGCGCAGATCTGGATCATGCAGGGTTCCTCCTATGGCGTGCGGGTGCGAGTGAAGGGGGCGGCGGGCGGCGGCGAGACGCTGGTGCCCGTGACCGCCGTGCCCACCCAGGTGCTGGAGATGAAGCCGGGGATGGGGATCGTGCTGGGAGCCCTGGGGCTGTTCCTGTTCGCGGGAGCGGTGACCCTGGTGGTCTCGGGCGTGCGCGAGGCCTCGCTGCCGCCCGGCGAGGTCGCGGACGGGCGCCGGCGCAACCGGGCCCGGATCGTGGGAGCCGAGGCGGCGGTCGTCCTCGCCCTGCTCCTCTGGGGCGGCAAATCCTGGTGGGACAGCGCCAACGCCCAGGCGAAGCAGGGCCTCTACAAACCGTTCCACGTCACCTCCGCGACCCGTCTCGAGGGGGGACGGCCCGTGCTCTCCCTGGCCATCGACGACGAGCGCAGGCCGGACTGGTCCCCCCTGATGCCGGATCACGGCAAGCTCATGCACCTCTTCCTCGTCCGCGAGCCGGGTTTCGACGCCTTCGCCCACGTCCATCCCGTGCCCGCGGGAACGGGCCGGTTCGAGGTCTCGCTGCCACCCCTGCCGGCCGGCACCTACCGTCTCTACGCCGACGTGGTCCACGAGAGCGGATTCCCCCAGACCCTGGTGGACCGGGTCACCGTGCCCGCCACCTCGACGGGGGGAACCGGAGGTCCGGCGCCGGATCCGGACGACTCCTGGCGCAACTCGGCTCCCCTGGCTGCGAAGGCGACCTCCGGACCGCAGGTCAGCCCCTTGGAAGGCGGCGGCACCCTGGTGTGGCAGGCAGAGCCTCTGAAGGCCAACCGCGAAGCCGCCTTGCGCTTCGAGGCGCGAGACGCCGCGGGGAATCCCCTCGCCCTGGAGCCCTACATGGGGATGCTGAGCCACGCTGTCATCACCCGGTACGACGGCCAGGTGTTCGTCCACCTCCACCCCATGGGCACCATCAACATGGCCGCCCAGGAAAGATTTGAGAAGGAAACCGGGATGGGGATGATGGAAATGGCCGGAATGGATTACTCCGCGCCCGGCGCCGTCACCTTCCCCTACGAATTTCCGCAGCCCGGCCGCTACCGCCTCTGGGTGCAGGTCAAGAGCGGCGGGCAGGTGCGGACCGGGGTGTTCGACGCGGTGGTGGCGGGGCGTTGAGGGCGCTCACGCATCGACCCGCTGGGCGCGGACGATGAAGCGCTGGGGCGCCGAGCCCACGTAGTAGAAGGGGTAGCAGGTGACGAGGGTCAATGCCGGAGAGCCGGTCGCGTCGAGGACCTGGGTGTCCTCCGGCTGGACGATCTGGGTCCACTCCACCCGGTAGCTGAAGGTGCCCTGAAGCGTTTCGAGCCGGATGATGTCATTCTTACGAATGTCTTTGAGGGCGCGGAAAAAACTGTCCCGGTGGGCGGCGATCCCCACGTTGCCCCCTTCGCCGGGGAGCGAGGTCTCGGGGATGTGGCCGGCGCCACGCCGCAGGGTCTCGTGGTCCACCCCTTCGAGGACGATGGTCGAAACGCCCACGCGGGGGATCTCGATACGGCCCACGAGGGAACCCTCGGGAAGGGGCGCCCGGTGCTCCTGAAGATCGGGACGCTCCTGGCCATGGAAGGAGTCGAGGGCATCGGCCTTCTGGGCAGGAGAGGCGGGTGGAGTGGCGGGGGTGACGCTGGCGCTTCGGGCCTTGTCGAGGATCTGGCCATCGCGGTACTGGGTGTATCTCGCGTCCAACCAGGCGAAGGCCCAGATGCCGAGGCAGAGGAACCCTACCAGCAGCAGGATCCTCTCGAGCCAGCGCAAGGCGGGAATCTTGACGGCTGCTTGCTTCATCACCTTGCTGAATCTATACCCATTTGAAAACGAAATCACCTGGCGGCGGGGCGCCAGGTGATCAGGACCAGCAGAGGAAGAGCCCTCAGGCTTCAGGCATTCCGCTTGGCGTAGGCGCGAAGCGCGAAGCCCGCGCTCAGGGCCAGCAGACCCATCAGGGCCAGGGTCGGCAGGTCGCTCGCCGTGTTCGGCAGAGTGGTGGAGGTGTCCGTCGTGCTGCCGGTCGTCGTGCCGTTGTTGTAGGTCCCAGTCGTCGTGGTATCCGTGGTGGTGGTCGTGGTGGTCGTCGCCGGCGGGGTTGTGGGCTGCTCCATGTTGTTCATGGTCCCCGTCGTGCCGGTGGTCTCAGTCGTGGTCGTGCCCGTAGTACCCGTCTGGTCGCGGGTGTTGCTCTCAGCGGCCGTCCCCTCGACCGTGCCGTTCTCACGCACAGGGGGATTCTGGGGAACCTGCTGCATCTGCGGGTTGCCCGGGTTCTGCAGGTTGTTGTTGGTCTGGCCGGGTTTGGTCTCCTGCGACGGCCCCGGGGCCGGCGTGTTCAGCGTGCTCTGGGCAAAGACGGCGCCGGTGGCCAGCAGGGCCAGGACCGTCACGAGGGTAAGAATCTGGCGCTTCATATCGAGCTCCTCTCCGATCAAGGGTTATACAAGTTGCTCCTGAAGGACAGGCCCGAGGGGGCTCCTTCGTCTTCAACTCGTCGCGAGCGGGGAGGTGGGAGGATTTTCTTCGAAGGATCAGGTGGCGCGCCTGTAAAACCCTTTGCCCACCTCCGCTCGCTACACACCCTGGATTCAATGCAACCCCGGTGCCACCTTGCGGCGACACCGGGGCCCCCGCCCAAGACCCTCACCCCTGCCCCTCTCCCGACCACCCCATCCCCCTCCCCGGGAGAGGGGTACCCAGCTGGGGCATTCTTGCTTTTCTCCCTCTTCTCCCGGTGAGGGAGGGTTGGGAGGGGACGGGAGAAGAGGGCCGGGGTGATGAGGGTCTTGGGGTGGGGGTGCTGTAAACCCGCGGGATCAGGCCTGGGTGAGCTTCTTGTAGCGGATGCGGTGCGGCTGGTCGGCCTCGGCGCCCAGGCGGCGCTTGCGGTCGGCCTCGTAGGCCTCGTAGTTGCCCTCGAACCACTCGACGCGGGAATCCCCCTCGAAGGCCAGGATGTGGGTGGCGATCCGGTCCAGGAACCAGCGGTCGTGGCTGATGATCACGGCGCAGCCGGCGAAGGCGAGGAGCGCTTCCTCCAGGGCCCTCAAGGTGTCCACGTCGAGGTCATTGGTGGGCTCGTCGAGGAGCAGGAGGTTGCCGCCGGCCTTGAGAGTCCGGGCGAGGTGGACGCGGTTGCGCTCGCCGCCCGAGAGGTCCTTGACCCGCTTCTGCTGGTCCGAGCCCTTGAAGTTGAAGGCGGCGGCGTAGGAGCGCGCCGGCACCTCGCGGCTCCCCAGGGTGACCACGTCACGGCCGTCGGAGATCGTCTCCCACACCAGCTTGTCCCCCTCCAGGGTGTCCCGGCTCTGGTCCACGTAAGCAAATTTGACCGTCTCGCCGATGCGGATGGTGCCGGCGTCGGGTTTCTCCTGGCCCACGATCATGCGGAACAGGGTCGTCTTGCCCGCGCCGTTGGGGCCGATCACGCCCACGATGCCGCCGGGCGGCAGGGAGAAGGAGAGGTCTTCGATCAGCAGGTTGTCGCCATACCCCTTGCGCAGCCCCTTGGCCTCCACCACCAGGTCGCCCAGGCGGGGACCGGCGGGGATGTGGATCTCGTTGAGATCGGCCCGCTTGTCGTACTCCCGGTCCTCGGCCAGCAGCTTCTCGTAGGCGTTGAGGCGGGCCTTGCCCTTGGCCTGGCGAGCCCGCGGGCTCATGCGGATCCATTCCAGCTCGTTGGTGAGAGTCCGCCGCCGGCCCGAGACCTCCTTCTCCTCCAGGGCCAGACGCTCCTGCTTCTGCTCCAGCCAGGAGGAGTAGTTGCCCTTCCAGGGTATGCCCTGGCCGCGGTCGAGCTCCAGGATCCACTCCGCCACGTTGTCGAGGAAGTAGCGGTCGTGGGTGATGGCCACCACGGTCCCGGCGTACTCCTGGAGGTGGCGCTCGAGCCAGGCCACGGATTCGGCGTCGAGGTGGTTGGTGGGCTCGTCCAGGAGGAGGAGGTCGGGGCGCTGGAGGAGGAGCCGGCAGAGGGCGACGCGGCGGCGCTCGCCGCCGGAGAGCTTCGTGACGTCGACGTCCGGCGGCGGCAGGCGCAGAGCGTCCATGGCGATTTCCAGGGTGCGATCGAGGTCCCAGGCGTTGGCCGCCTCGATCTGGTCCTGGACCCGCGCCTGCTCGGCCATGAGCTTGTCCATCTCGTCGTCGGCCATGGGCTCGCCGAACTTCGCATTGATCTCGTCGAACTTGTGGAGCAGGGCCCGCGTCTCGGCCACCCCTTCCTCGACGTTGCCGAGGACGTCCTTCTCCGGATCGAGCTGGGGCTCCTGGGAGAGATAGCCCACGCGCGCGCCTTTGGCCGCCCAGGCCTCGCCCCCGAACTCGGTGACGACCCCGGCCATGACCTTCAGCAGGGTGCTCTTGCCGGCGCCGTTCAAACCCACGACGCCGATCTTGGCGCCGGGGAAGAACGACAGCCATATTCCTTTCAAGACCTCCCGGTTGGGCGGGTAGATCTTGCGGAGGTCCTTCATGACGTAGATGTACTGCTCGGACATGGGGAGGGGTCCTCGTTGTCTGGATTTCGGAACGGCAGAAGAACGGCCGGACGACGGATTGTACCAGACCCGAGCCCACACAGGCATTGATCCATCCATCTTTTTGAATTTGTCACGCTCGGCAGATACGTGGCACCATGGCTGGTAGCACCGAAGCTCAGAGATATAGGGTGTGGCCGCTTTGGCCGCGTCCAGGAAGGAAGCAGAATGAGAAACGTAGCGAGAGCTGTCCTCGGCCTCCTCGCGGTCGCATTGGCTGGGACGTCGGCGTGGGCCACCACGGCCGTGGAGCGCACGGAGACCGACCTGATTCAGGAGGCCTCCGTCATCGTCACCGGTCAATGCACCCATCTTCAGAGCCAGTGGATCGGCCGCACGCTGGTGACGGTCGCCACCGTGTCCGTCTCCGAGGTGCTCAAGGGCCAGGCGGGCCCGGAGGTGACGGTAGTCCTGCCGGGCGGGAGCGACGCCAACCGGCGCATCCCCATTGCCATGAGCATCCCAGGGGCGCCGCAGATCTTCCAGCAGGAGAACGTGCTCCTCTTCCTGACGCCGGAGGACCGGGTGGCGAACGGCTGGGCCATTGCCGGCTTCTCTCAGGGCAAGCTCACCCTCGCCCTGGACACCAAGGGGCGCATGGTGGCCAGCCAGAACCTGAGCGAGCTCAATTTGCAGGGTCGCACGGGCGCCGTCACCCGCGGTGGTGCGAAGACGTTGCTGCTCTCCGAGCTCCGGCAGAAGATCCGGGAAACCCTAGCCGTGGAGCGGCAGCGATAGGAGGATGCCATGCGCGCAATCTTTTCTAAGGAAAAACCTGCCAAGCTCACATTGGCCCTCCTGCTGGCGATCCTCGCCGCTTCCCCGGCCCTGGCCGGCGGCGCCCTCGAGACCGTGGACGTCACGGGCTTCACCCCCTCTCCCATTCCGGGGCAGTTCAACGCCCGCGTCGTCCGCCAGTTCTGGGATCCCCGCTGCCTGCCGGTGCAGTTCCGGGTCAACGACACGCTGGACCCGGTGCCCAATCCGCTCGGCGCTCCCTTCCTGTCGCTGGCGGACGCCACGACCGCCTTCCAGCAGTCGTTCGACGCGTGGAACTCGATCCCCACGTCCTACATCGACATGCGGGTGGTGGGCACGGTGAGCAATCCGGGCCTGCCGGGCTTCGACTTCAAGAACGAGCTGACCTTCCGCACGGCGAACAGCTTCAACGTCATTGCCTTTTCCTTCTCGATCAACCTGATTGATGATGAAACCCTGGTGGACGGCGACGACATCGACGGCGACGGCGACTCCGACGTCTCGAGCGCCATCACCACGTGCAGGGACGTGGACGGCGACGGCGACGTCGAATTCCCCGCCGGCTTCTACAAAGCGGGCACCATCCTGGACAACGACGTCCAGTTCAACACCAAGACCAGCAACGGCTTCCGCTTCACCACGGCCGACGCGGCCATCGACACCAACGCCCGGTCCGTGGACTTGAGAGCCGTGGCCACCCACGAGCTCGGCCACTCCCACGGCCTCTCCCACGTGCTCAACGACCAGAAGAGCCCCACGGACGGCACGGCGGCCACCATGTACCCGTTCGTCGACACGGACGACCCGGCGTCCGAGCTGGCCCAGCGCACTCTGGACAGCGACGACGTCGCCTGGAGCTCCTATTTCTATCCCGAGGGTACGGCGGCCAGGGGTCCGGCCGCGCTCCAGCCGGGCGACATTCCTTTCAATCTGGTCTATGGCGTGATCACCGGCAACGTCACCCATGGCGTGCTCAACCAGCCCGTGGCCGGCGCCAGCGTCTCGGCCACCAACCTGGTCACCGGCGAGCTCGCCACCACCGGCTTCAGCGGCACCACGAGGGTCTCCTATGACCTGGCGACGAACGGCTCCTTCGTGATCAGCCCGGCCTACAACATCCTCGACGGCAAGTACGTCCTGCCCGTGAAGCTGGGGCTCTGGAGGGTGGGGATCGAAGCCGTCGACGGTCTCCCGGTGTCTTCGGGCTCATCAACACGACGACGACCATCGGCGATTTTTTCGGCCAGCAGAATTTCAACGAGGAATTCTGGAATGGGCCGCTCGAGGCGGCGCACGAGGTCTCGCCCGGGCTCGCTCTGCCGGTGGCCTCGCTACCGGGCTTCACAGTGGGCAACGTCAACTTCGTCACCAACTCCCAGATCAACCTCAACAACTTCGGCAGTCGGGACTTCGTCGGCCTGACGAGCCTGCCGGCCGGCGGGTATTACGCCGTGCAGTTCCCCGCGAGCCAGATCGCGGCCGTCAACCCCGGGGGCGATCTCCTGATTCAGGAGGGGGCGTTCGACATGTTCATCCGAGACGCCTCGGTCGTCCCGGTATTCGCCGAGGCGCTGCTCACGACCGGCACGGTGAGCGGCAGCACGGCCACCCTCGACCTCGCCCATCCGCTGGCGCGGCAGACGGGGTTCATCGGCCAGGAAAACGACTTCGCGCCGTTCTACTTCCCCCTGCCCGACGTGCTGGGAGCGCTGGTGCGCAGGAAGATCAATCGCGGCGAGATCCAGAACCTCTTCTTGGTGCTGCGCCTGCCTACCACCACGCCCTTTCCCGGCGTCTCGGGGCTGCCGCCCTTTATCTGGCTCGATGGAGGGAATGCGACCAACGACGCGCCGATCTTCGGCTTCTCTTACACCTCCCCCGACGGTGTGACCTTCACCCGCCGGAACGACTTCAACTTCCGTTTCTCGTTGATCGTGGACGCGGCGCCGTAGCGACCGGTTGCGGGAGGAGCGGACGGGTCCGCTCCTCCCTGTGCTTTTTGCTACAGTGGGCTCATGAAGGACTCCGCAGCGCCCGCCACCGACCTCTTCCTCTCCTTGACGCCCGAGAAGGTGCTGGCGGCCGTGGAGGCTGGGGGCCTCCAGTGCAATCCCGTCTGCTATCCCCTGAACTCGTTCGAGAACCGGGTCTACGAGGTGGAGCTGGCGGACCGCACCCGGGTGGTGGCCAAGTTCTATCGTCCGGGACGGTGGAGCGAGGAGCAGATCCTGGAGGAGCACCAGCTCCTGGCGGACCTCGCGGCCCAGGAGATCCCCGTCTGCACCATGCGGCCCTTCCCGGGAGGCGGCACTCTGCGCCGGATGGAAGGTATTTTTTACAGTCTTTCGGATCGCCGGGGCGGCCGCGCGCCCGACGAGCTCTCCGACGAGACCGCCCGCCGCCTCGGCATGCTGGTGGGAAGGATGCACAACGTGGCCGTCGAGCGTCCGGCGCCGCACCGGCTGCGGCTCGACGCCGACATCTACGTGCGCGAGCCGGTGGCCTGGCTCGACGCCCACGACACTCTTCCCCGCCACCTGCGCCGCCGCTATTTCGATGCCGCCCTCGAGATCGCCGACCTCGCAGACCGGAGGATGGCCGGGGTGGCCGTCCACCGCCTCCACGGCGACCTCCACCTGGGCAACATCCTGTTCCGGGATGGATTGCTGAACGTCCTGGACTTCGACGACATGGTGATCGGCCCCGCGGTGCAGGACCTCTGGCTGGCCCTCCCCGGGCGGGACGCGTCCGCGCTCGCCCAGCGGGAGGTCTTCCTGGAAGGATATGAACGGTTTCGGGAGTTCGACCGCTCGACGCTCTCGCTCATCGAGCCGCTGCGGGCCTTGCGGATCATCCACTACACCGCCTGGCTCGCCCGCCGCTGGCACGATCCCGCCTTCCCCGCGGCCTGGCCCCACTTCGGCACCCCGGATTACTGGCAGCGGGAGACCGAGGACCTGGAAGAGCAGCTCGCCGTGCTGCGGGGCGAGGTGCCGCCGGAGGAGGCCGAAGCCCGGGCCACCGAGGAGGCGGCGCGGGAGGAGGAGGTCACCCTTACCAATAAGGATTTCTTCTGGGATTGGGAGGGGTAGGGAACCATAAGAGCCCCCCACCCCAAGACCCTCACCCCTACCCCTCTCCCGCCCCCTCGCCACCCCCCTCACCGGGAGAGGGGAAAATTTTGTCTGGTTCTGCTTCTGACTAACCTCTTCTCCCGGTGAGGGGGGTGGATGGGGGCGGGAGAAGAGGGCCGGGGTGATGAGGGCCTACCGGCCGTCGTGGTCGGCGTCGCCGGGGAGCTTCTCCTCGATGCGATGCCAGGCGTCGCGGGTGGCGCTGCGAGCCTCGTTCCAGGCCTGGCGCGAGGCGCCGCGAGCCTTGTCCCAGCCGCGCTCCAGGTCGGTCTCCACGTCCTCGAAGCGCTGGTTGGCGCCGTAGCGGCCGCGGGACTCCCAGCCATACTTGTAGGCCGGCTGGTATTCGTCGTAGCTGCGGTTCGCGTCCACATAGGGACGGGCGCGGTAGTTCTCACGCCAATAGGCGTCCTCGACCGTGGGGTTGATGCCCTCGGCGATGCCGTGGCCCACCAAGCCGCCGGCCACCGCGCCCACCGCCGCACCCACCAGGGTCCCCACCGGGCCGCCGACTGCCGTGCCGACCGCCGCGCCCGTGGCTGCGCCCGCCGCCGCGCCGACACCGCTACCAACCGGATGGGCCTTGTCGTGATCCGCCAAAGTCTCTGTGGGCTTGCCCGTGAAGCTCGTGTCCTTGTACTGATCCGCCATGATGTTTCTCCTCTCGTGAGTTTGGTTCTTCGATGATGAGTGCGTCCAGCGCACGCATAGAGAACAGACTGCAAGGTCGGGGCCAACTTCCAGGTGTGCTAGCATCCGCGCCGCATTTCGAGGTCCCGGTCTGCCATGAAGCTCCGCATCCCAATCCCCACGATCCTGCTCGGTCTGCTCCTCGCCGTTGGCGCTAGAGGCTCAGACTCCGGCCGCGCCGCCGGCTGCTCCCACCCCCGCCAAGGCCCCGCCCCAGGCTGTCCAGGCCCGGCAGATGATGGAGGAGCTGCGGGTCCGCGTGGGGAGCCCCGGGCTCTCGGCGGCGGTAGCCGTGGATGGCAAGGTGGTCTGGGCCGAGGGCTTCGGCGAGGCCGACGCCGAGAACCACGCACGGGTTTCCCCAGACTCCCGGTTCCGCATCGGCAGCCTCTCGAAGCTCTTGACCGCCGCCGCGGCCGTCCGCCTGGTGGAGCAGGAAAAGCTCGACCTCGACGCGCCGGTGCAGCGCTACGTCCCCACGTTCCCGGACAAAGGGCAGCCCATCACACCGCGCCTCCTCGCCGGGCACCTGGCCGGCATCCGCCACTACGGACCGCAGGACTTCCAGCGCCCGCCCAAGCATTACGAGAACCTGGTCGACGCCCTGGAGATCTTCCAGAACGACCCGCTGGTCCATCCGCCGGGCGAGGCCTACAGCTATTCGAGCTACGGCTACAACCTGCTCGGCGTGGTGGTGGGAGCCGCCGCGGGCACGGATTTCCTCTCCGCCATCGACGACCTCGTGGTGCAGCCGCTCGGCCTCACGGCCACGGGACCCGACGTCCCCGAGCGGATCGTCGACCGGCGCGTCCGCCCCTACCGGAGAAACGGCGGCGACACCCTGGAGAACGAGGCCGCCATCGACAGCAGCTACAAGTGGCCCTCGGGGGGCTACCTCTCGACCGCTCCGGACCTCGTCCGCTTCGGCTCGGCCCTGCTGACGGACGGGTTCTTGAAGCCCGAGACGCGCACCCTCCTCTTCACCTCCCAGAAGACGACCGCCGGCGAGGAGACGGGCATCGGCATCGGCTGGCGGATCGGGACGAAGGATGATCGGCGCTTCTACCATCACGGCGGCGCCATCGAAGGCGGACGGGCCTTCCTCCTCCTGGTGCCGGACGGCAAGGTGGCCGTAGCCATCCTCACCAACCTCACCGGGGCGCGTTTCGACGAGCAGGACGCACTCAAGCTGGCAGAGCCTTCCTCCCTGCCCACTGATTCTGGAGACTCGATGCAGATCTACGACAACGTCTTAGAAACCCTGGGGAACACCCCGCTCGTCAAGCTCGGCCGCTTCCATCCCGGTCCCGCCACGCTGGCCGCCAAGCTCGAATCCTTCAATCCCGGCGGGAGCGTCAAAGACCGCATCGGCATCGCCATGATCGAGGCGGGCGAGAAAGCGGGCCTGCTCCAGCCCGGCGGCACCATCGTCGAGCCCACCTCGGGCAACACCGGCGTGGGCCTCGCCATGGCCGCCGACCTCAAGGGGTACAAGCTGATCTGCGTCGCCCCCGACAAGATCCCCAAGGAGAAGATCGCTCTCCTCGAAGCCATGGGCGCCCGGGTCGTCACCTGCCCCACGAACATCGACGCCAGCGATCCCCGCTCCTACTACAAGGTCGCCGAGCGCTTCCGCGACGAGGAGGGGGCCTACCTGCCCTATCAGTATTACAACCAGGCGAACCCCGAGGCCCACTACCACAGCACCGGTCCCGAGATCTGGCGCCAGACCGACGGCAAGATCACCCACTGGGTGGCCGGCGTGGGCACGGGCGGCACCATCAGCGGCGCGGCCAAGTACCTCAAGGAACAGAACCCGGCCGTCCAGGTCCTCGGCGTGGATACCGTGGGGAGCGTCTACAAGTACTACTTCGAGCACCGGGAGCTGCCGCCCGCGGATCAGATCCACCAATACCTGATCGATGGCATCGGCGAAGACTTCATGCCCGCCACCGTCTGGTGGGACTACATCGACGGCATTATCACGATCGACGACAAGACCGCCTATCGGGCCACCCTCGACCTCGCCCGCCAGGAGTCGATCTTCACCGGCTCCTCCGGGGGAGCCGCGGCCGCGGGAGCCCGGCAGGTCGCCCAGTCGCTCGGCGCGGACGGCCTGGTGGTCACCCTCTTCCCCGACTCCGGGGAGCGGTATCTCTCCAAGCTCAACAAGACCTGGCTCCAGGAGAAGGGACTGCTGGACGAATGACATACATCGCCATGAACCGGTTCCGCGTCAACGCCGGGCACGAGGAGGTCTTCGAGGAGATGTGGCGCCGCCGCGACTCCTACCTCGACCAGGTGCGCGGCTTCAAGACCTTCCGTCTGCTGCGGGGGGAGACCCAGGACGGCACCACCCTCTTCGTCTCCCACTCCACCTGGGAGTCCCGCGACGCCTTCGTGGCATGGACCGAATCCGAAGCCTTCCGCAAAGCCCACGGCGACGCCCGCTCCCCCCAGGGCACCCTGGCCGGGCACCCGGTGTTCGAGGGGTTCGAGGTGGTGGAGATGTAGCAGAAAGCCTGTATACTCTTCGTGGCTCCTTGACAACCGATGGACCCTCTCAACGCGATCAGGGGCGCAAAGAGGTCAGGACCCTTCGGGGGATTGAGACAAGACCATGTCATCTCCGACCTCGAACCGCTTGCCGCAGGTCGCAAAGAGGTCAGGACCCTTCGGGGGATTGAGACATGCGGTGGACGTCGACTTCGCGGGTGCCCTCCATGAGCAAGTCGCAAAGAGGTCAGGACCCTTCGGGGGATTGAGACAGGTAAAAACACTCTTCTTCGTCTACGAGACGTGAGCCCGTCGCAAAGAGGTCAGGACCCTTCGGGGGATTGAGACAAGATGTCGGTCTGGCTGACATGGACCGGGGCGAAGATCGTCGCAAAGAGGTCAGAACCCTTCGGGGGATTGAGACAGTCTTTTTCTCCAAACTTCCGGAATCTTCATCGTTGGGCGTCGCAAAGAGGTCAGGACCCTTCGGGGGATTGAGACCCGTAGAGGAGGTCGTTGTCGACGTTCGCCCGCAGTCGCAAAGAGGTCAGGACCCTTTGGGGGATTGAAGAGAGAAAACCCATGTCCAGCCAGCGCGTCGCCGTCGTCACAGGAGGGAACCGGGGGATCGGTCTCGAGGTGAGCCGCCAGCTCGCGGCCAAGGGCCTCAAGGTGGTGCTCACGGCGCGCGATGGGGACAAGGCGAGGCAGGCGGCGGCGGGGCTTCAGGGTGATGTGGTGCCCTTCACGCTGGACGTCACCGATCCGCAGGCATCGGCCCGCCTTCTGGAATCCTTCGAACAGGTGGACGTGCTGATCAACAACGCCGGCGTCTTTCTCGACCGGGACTACGGCGGACTGAACCTCCCCGTGGAAGTGCTGCGGGAGACGCTGGACGTCAATCTGATCGGGCCATGGCAGCTCTCCCAGGCGGTGGTGCCCGGGATGCGGCGGCGGGGCTATGGCCGGATCGTCAACGTTTCGAGCGGCCTGGGGGCGATGTCCGAGATGAGCGGCGGCTATCCCTCCTACCGCGTGTCCAAGAGCCGCTCAACGCCTTGACCCGCATCTTCGCCGACGAGCTACGGGGCACCAACGTGCTGGTCAACGCCGTCTGCCCCGGCTGGGTGCAGACCGACATGGGCGGCCCCCGCGCGCCCGTGCCCGTGACGCAGGGAGCGGACACCATCGTCTGGCTCGCTACCCTCCCCGACGGCGGACCTACGGGCTCGTTCTTCAGGGATCGGCGGCAGATTCCGTGGTGATTTGGCCTAAGGGCCCGTCACGGAATAACTGCACCAATCGTCCGGAGCCCAGCCTCGAAGAGGCGACAGCATAAAGCCTGGGGCGTGAGCCCCAGGTACGGGATCCACCACAATCCTTCAAAGCCCCGGCAGGGGCGGCAGAAGACCGGATCGCCAAGGTCTGCTGCCGCCCTTTCAGGGCTTGAAAGGTTGGAGGGCTCCCGTACCTGGGGCTCACGCCCCAGGCTGTACGCTGCCGCCCCCTTCGGGGCTGAACACCGGGGCGATTGGTATTCTGTGGCGAGCCCTTAACTACTTTGTCAGATTGCCTGACTCGGCCGTCGCCAGCGCCTCCCTACGGCAATCCCGGCCGCCTGAGCCCCCCTCGCCCCTCGCGAATTCTCGTCGCGCCCTCGCGAATTTTCATTGCGCCCTCGCGAGGGCAACAATATACTTGACTCACCAGCGAATCCCTGCTACAGTCCTCTGCATGGACACCGAGACCCGCTCCCCCGAGACCCTGATCGACGCTATCCGCTACTTCTCTGACGCGGATGTCTGCCTTGCTTTCGTCGCGAACCTGCGCTGGCCCAACGGCGCCACCTGCCCGCAGTGCGGCTCCGGTGACAACTCCTTCCTGAGCACCCGGCGCCTGTGGAAGTGCAAGGGCTGCAAGAAGCAGTTCTCCGTCAAGGTTGGGACGATCTTCGAGGACTCGCCGCTTGGGCTGGACAAGTGGCTGCCGGCCCTGTGGATGGTGGTCAACTGCAAGAACGGGATCAGCTCCTACGAGATGGCCCGGGCGCTGGGCGTCACCCAGAAGTCTGCATGGTTCATGAACCACAGAATCCGGCTTGCCGTCCAGGAAGGCACCTTCGAGCCGATGTCCGGGGAGGTTGAGGTAGACGAGACCTACATCGGTGGCGCTGCCCGCTTCATGCACAAGGGCCGGAGAGAGCAGAAGATCGGCTCGAAAACCGGGATGACGGGCAAGACTGCCGTCATGGGGCTCCTGGAGCGTCACGGGGAGGACGGACATAGCCGCGTCAAGGCAAAGGTCGTCCCCAACGTCCGGCGCGCTACCCTGGGACCGCAGGTCCGGGAGAGCATCGTTGAAGGATCGGACGTCTACACCGATGCCCTGGAGTCCTATACCGACCTGAACGACGCCTACAACCATCAGGTCATCGACCACGCCGAAAGCTACGTCAACGGCCGGGTACACACCAACGGCCTGGAGAACTTCTGGAGCCTGCTCAAGCGGTCCATCAAGGGGACCTACGTGAGTGTTGAGCCGTTCCACCTCTTCCGCTACCTGGACGAACAGAGCTTCCGGTTCAACTCGCGCAAGATGACTGACGGATTGCGCTTCCTGCGGGCTGCGGTCGGCATCATCGGCAAGCGGATTACCTATGCCGGCCTGACCGGAAAGGAGGAGGGAGCCACGTGCCTGTAAACGAGAAGGACGCGGGAAGCGGCGAGACGGGAAAGCCTGAATCGCCGCCGCCAGAGCAAACACCCTTTCAGCGGTTCGAGGAATTCGCCCGGAAGGTGATTTCCGTCCCACGGGCGGAGATTGAGGAACGGGAGCGCGCGTACCGCGAGAGGCGTCGTCGAGACTAGTTGACACTGCCCGGCTCCGAATACTCGCCCATCAACAATGCGAATTTGAGCATAAAAAGACTCAAGGAACTCAAAACTAAGGTGGCATTTCGCGAAAAAACGTTGCGCGTTAAATCTTCAATCCATAACCTAGCCGTAAATTCAATTTTTTCAAATTCTGGGGTGCTTGCGTAGTTCACGCCAAGACGCAAGTATTCCAGTTGTAAGTCGAGCAAAAATGAGCGCCGTTGCTCCTCGGTAAGACCAAACCACCGTTCACGGTGAACATGCGAGATCTGCGCGATAGCTTGAAGAATAATCGCGTCGGGATGGTTAGCAAGGCGCGCCATCAAAAGAATACGGCCGTCGCCAGTCGGAGCCTTGTACGCCCAAAGCGTATTCTCGGCCGAAAACGGCTCGGCCGACGAGTACTCAGCCAAAAGCCACCGAAGTAACTTGTCCCGCAATTCGCGGCTTTTTGTATTTTCTGTGGGTGTCATAAGCCGAGCCTCGTTTAGGAGCATTTTAATCCTCAATTCCGAGCAACGCTCGCAACGCCTCCCGCACAATCTCCGACTCCGCCCGCCGTTCCTTGAACGCCCGCAAGCGGAGTGCCTCGGCTTCGTCCCCGTGAAGCCATAGCGTCTTCCGCACCATCCCAGACTTGGAAACGGTCGTCTCTCCTCCCCGCGGACCCGTCTGCTGCTTGGCGGTCGTCTTCTTGGCCATAATGCAATCCTACATAGGTGCGCTTGACGTAGGTACGTAGCTGTGTATATGGTGGTCCGCAGCGAAGCGGTAGGAGAGCGAGCACGCTGCCCAGCCCTCCTACCAGAGATAGCCAAGCGGCCCGGCGGGGTGCTGTCACACGTCCGCCGGACCTGACCCGAGCAAGGAGCAAGCCCATGCCCGAGCTAAGCACGAAGTGTACCGTAGCCCCGCCGTCCGGACCTGCCGTCTCGCCCCCCGTCATCCGTCCCGAAGACTTCGAAGAGTTCCCGGTATTCAGGGAGACGTTTCTACTCCTGTTCACCGATGCCAGCGCCAACGCCTCTATGAGGGGCTTCGGCAAGATCCTCCACGAGCTGGTCCTGGAGTTCTGGGGGCACTGGCCGCCGCACCCTGAGGGGCTGTTCCCTGCCGAGCTACGGGCGGCCGTGGCAGACCTCAGGCACGTCCAGGGATGCCTCCAGGAGTGGACCGGGCCGACTTGCTCCGTCGACACGGAGCACGAGCGCCGCCTTGCCGAAGTGGGGGCAGACGTGGCCCGAACGCTTGGCAAGATTGCAGAGCACCTGGAGGTCGAATTGAACTCTTGGCGCGAGGGCGGGGCCTGACGATGTGGCCCGAAACCGCCTACTATCCCGTCAATGTCCGCGCTACTCCCGAGCAGTGGGTAGCCTGGAGAGGAGCGGCTCACCTGTCCGGCGTCCCTCTTGAGATCTGGCTGACTCAGGCCGGAGACGCTCATGCGCGGAACCTCCGGCGTGCCTTGAAGCGGCGGCGCAAGAAGGGGGCAGCGTCATGAGGAAGGGGCGTAGTCCTCTCCGCGTGTTGAGCGAGCACACCGTAGCCGTCCGGGCCACAGGCGACCAGCTCTGCCGCTGGGAGGAATGGGGACGGGTCTACAATCGCACCGTCCCCGCCTTCCTGGCTTTCGCCGCTGACTGGTTTGTCCGCTACCTGCGGGAGTCGCTCCGGGAGCACGCACGGCCCGATCCCGTCCTGTACCGGCGGGAGGAGCGGGAGCTTGTGGAGGCCCTGGTGCGGACGGCGAAGGAATCCGGACGCTACCTCCCCAAGCCGTTCACCATGCCGCACTTCTGCGAGCGCAAGGACCCGGCCGGGGACCTCAAGCGGGCCGTGGAAGCGCTGGAGACGTTCTGGGAGCGCCACGGCGAGGCGTTCGGTATCTGAGGGTGGGCCGGGCTTGGTAACAGGCCCGGCAGGGTCATTGAGCATAGCCGTCACTCTGCTCCCTCCTGCCTTTGCGGCAAGCCTTCCGCGAGACGTCGCATCAAAGCTCGGGTGGCAAAGATAATTTCCTCCGCCACTTGAGAATTGAATTCCCCAGGCAAGAGGACTAGTCGACCTTGCGCATGGCTTATCTTGTTACGCCAGGCATCCTTGAGCACCTTAACCGTGGTGTTAAGTTGCTCCAGAAAAGGGAAGTTGACGTTCTCAAAAGGAGTCCGCTCTTCGCGCGTTTTCTTGACGACCTTTTCAAGTGCTCTAGAGACTGCGGTCCATCCTGAATTTGGATCAGTCGTGTTTAGAAACGTCCCGAGTTCAATCAGCCCAAACTCCACCACTTGGAGGGTATGAAACACCGCCGCTGGATATCGAGATAACGCAAAGCACTTACGGGCCTCCTCGACTTCACTGACAGCCGCCGGGAACCTGTCCAATATGGATTCCCAGCCCAGTCTGGGATTTCTAAAGCAGTCGGCCTCGCTCTTGGTAAGCTGAAGGAACAGCAAGGCCCCTGCCTCGTCATGCAATCGGCTGTCGAGGTCTTCAAGAAACTTCAGGTAATCCTCGTGGGAAATTTTGGTTTGGGCCGCGCCTTCAATAAGGCGCTTCATCCGTTCGGCGGTTGCACCCGAGGCGGTGAAACCCGCTCGTTCGCTAAACGTCAATACTAATTCGCAAAGCTTCAGTACCGATCGAATGTCATCTTCGTCTAAGGGCTCACGGTTACGCGCTGAGAAGGCAAGCTGAGTGGCTCCACTCAATATGTCTAGGAGATTCGCTAGGTTGTAGTAACCCTGCATGAGATCTATAAAATTCACGAGCCGGTTGGGCGCGCGCCTCCAAAGCGGCTCCACCAGCGGCGGCGGGGCTGCCCCGTGCGGGGAGCCGCTCACCGATTGTCCCCCGGGGGAGACGGTGAGTCAAGTATATTGTTGCCCTCGCGAGGGCCGGACCGAAATTCACGAGATCTCGTAAGGCCCTCGCGAGTTGGTAGTGTCCTAGTTTGAATTTCCCTTCCGGTACGGTCCCCGCTTCTGGGCCGCGGGAGCGGGGAGCAGGGCCACGAGATCCGCGATCTCCCAGACCCGCGTCTCCACACCGGCCGCCATGGCGGGGGTGACCCGCAAGGTCTGGTGAATCCGGCACAGGTTGTAGTGAGCCGAGAAGAGACCGAAGGCGGCGGTATGGTTCTCCACCTTCTTAGAGAAGGCGTTCGTCAAGCGCGTGAATCTGCGCACGCTCATCCGGATGGTGAGGTTGGCCCGCTCTACGTAGCTGGTGCTGACGTGCTTGGCGTCTGGGCACCCGGTGACGGCGTTCTTCTGGGTTCCGATGCACTCCGCCGGGCTGTAGCGCGTCTCGGGACCGCTGGGGGCGTTGCCGTAGATCTTCACGAGCTGGGCGAAGTCGATCGAGCCGGAGAAGGCGTCCTCGACGGCGGACAGGTACATCTTGTGTCCGTCGGTCGTGAGCTGGACGCGGTTCACGAGCCGACCCGCGAGATCCTGCATGAACTCCGTCGCACACCCGGCGTCCCGCGAGCCGACCAGGAACGACGGCATGAGCTTCGTGTCCGCGTCGATCGCCGTGAAGGTCCACACGTCGCCGTAGCCGAAGGTGCCGACCTTGTCCTGGGGGACGTTCTTCGCCTTGGCATAGACGAAGCTCCAGATCTCGTCTACCTGGAGGCGCTTGCAGGTCAGACCCCGGAAGGTCTCGTCCTGGTACCGGCTGCACGCGGCTCCGATCTCCCGCCAGAGCTTCATGACGGTGTCCTTGGAGACGTCGCACATGCGGGCGGTAGCGCGGATGCCGCACCCCTCGACCAGGGAGGACACGATCTGGACTCGCTTCGGGGCGCTGAGCACGTTTGCCATACTAGACATTATACGTAGGCGGTCAGGCAAAGTCAAGCGTGTCTGATAAAATCGGGGCACCTCAGGATGAGGGGCCGCCTTAACTTTGAAGTTAAGGCATTGACAGAGCTTAACATGGGAGTTAAGATGCGTCTAGTCCGTATACGTCGCGCTGTCTATGATGTCGTGGCTGTTGCGGACCATTCGGGCCGTAGCCCTTGGGCTGATCTTCAGAGTGCTGACCCGAGTGATGGTGGCGCGGTACAAATGCGTGCAGCACTTAGGGAGCACGTGCCGCTCAACGGGCCGCCACGCGGTAAGAGCCGATGTCGGTATGTCGGCGATGACATTTGGGAGTTCAAGGAGTGGGGGGTCCGTGTACTCTGGTTTTATGACGCCGGACAACCCAAGTTTCCCAGGAGAATAGTTTGTACTCACGCTTGCGGAAAGCTAAACAAGAAGGAATTTCAGCGGGAAAAAGCTAAGGCTATTCGCATTCGAGGCGATTACATGGCATTGAAAGCGGACGGCAAGCTCCCGCAACCAGAGGACTAAAGCATGGAAGAACCGCTCTCTTATTGGGTTGCCGTGGCGAGAATGGGTTTCGAGGACGACTTCCACCGCCTTTTTGAGGAGCTAGAGATCTCTCAGGCAGAACTGGCGAGGAGGATTCCAGCATCGGAAGCCTATGTGTCTCGTTTTCTCAACGGGAGAGCGGGAAACTACAATTTACAGACAATGGCAAAATGGGCGCGGGCCGTCGGCGGAGTTGTGCAGGTGCGGGTCATCAAAGAAGAGGGAGAGGCGGTGCGGGTGGTTGACTATGAAACCGCTCACGCTCTAGACGAAGGACAGGCGGCTGCCGTAGCAAATTCCACGGAAATTGCTAATAAGGTTGTGCAACTGGAGACCTACAGGAAGGAGCGTTTCGAGAGGGTTTCAACGATGGTTAGCTCTGAGGCAAAGAGCAGCCATGGCTGAGCACGCCTGGACGGTAGTTTGTCAGAAGACCCTGGTCGATCCGGACTCGGACCTATACACACTCGTGGATGTTTTTGACCGCCTGCTCATATTCCCAGATCCCGAGATTCCGGATATTGAGGCGAAGCTAGATGAGGTGAAAAAGGAAGGCGGAAGGGGGATAGTAGTTCCCGCATCAATCCGAGTAGTAAGTCAATGGTTTCGCTCTGACCGGTTGCGCCCAGAAACGGCCAGATGCCGACTCTCCATTGCAGACCCAAGGGGCGAAAAGCTTTTTGAGCAAGAGATTTCAATTGAGCTAACAAAAACGGGCACCCAAAGGATTACGGTCAGATCTGATCAAATGGTTGTGACGCTATTGGGCACTTATTTCGTTACTATGGATAAAGAACGGAACGGAGGTTGGGAAGAGGTCGCGAGACTCCCTCTTCAGGTAACCCCGGGTGATCCAAACACTGCTAAGGCTTTCCCCACCGCGCCCGAGCCGCCTTCCGAGCCGACTCCTGCCGCTCCTCGGAAGTCATCCTCACGGCGCGAGCGTGCCCGCCCTTAGCCCCCCCGAGCTTCCCCAAGGCGACAGCGGCGGCGTTCTTCTCTCTCTCGGGTGGAGGCGCGGGAGCTTCCCCGATGGCTTCCTGGAAGACCTGGAAGGCTAGCTCGTTCGGATCGCGGGGTCTACGTGGGCGCTTAGGCATGGCTCCAATAATAACACCGAACGCGATTCAGGGTACTTGACTTTGGACGACCGCCCAACGAAGGTTTTCGGGGAGAGAGCTATTTCTACTTTGTCAGACCGAGTCAGTCAGCCGAAGGTCTTGATTTCGGGTATCTTGTCGGGGTAAGGTTCCGACATGGCGCCACAGTGGCGCCTGCGGGAGATACCTAAATGCCGAACTCCCCACCTGAACGGACGTAAGTCCAAGGAGATAGCCAATGTCCCATCCCCATTTGAAGAGATGGGACAGCGGTTCCAGCAGTTTTCGGAGCGCTTTGCGACGCACTTTCGGCGCGGGACGCGTTCTGTCGCCTCCCAGGCCCAGAAGTATCTCCAAGGCTTGATGCAGGCCAGCCGCAAAAACATGGAGCGCATGGAGGAAGTCGTGCCTGACTGTGATTACCAGTCGCTCCACCACTTTGTCTCCGAGTCCGAGTGGGAGGCTCGTGCCGTGTTGGATCAGGTGGCGGTGGAAGCGGACCGTCATCTTGGCGGGTCGGCAGACTCCGCTCTACTGATTGACGAGAGCTCCTTCCAGAAAAAAGGCGACATGTCCGTGGGAGTGGCACGGCAATGGTCGGGTCGTCTGGGGAAGGTGGACAACTGCCAAGTGGCGGTGTTTGCCGGCCTGGTTCAAGGGCCGTATTCGACCCTGATCGACACCCGTTTATACCTTCCCCAGGACTGGACGCAGAATCTGGAGAGGTCTCTGGCCGCGGGTATTCCTGAGTCCGAGGTGGTTTTCAAGAGCAAGTCAGACCTGGCCTTCGAGATGGTGGTGCATGCCCGCCAGAACGGTGTGCGTTTCAGTTGGGTGGGTGTGGATGGTGGGTATGGCAAGGAACCGGCGTTTCTGCGTCGCCTGGAGGATTCTGGAGAAGTGTTCGGGGCCGAGGTGCACAAAGACCAGCAGATCTACCTGGAAGATCCTGATCCCCGCGTGCCGGAAAGCCAAGGCTCCCGAGGCAAGAAGCCGACGCGGCTGCAAGCGCAGAGCGCCAGCCAGCGAGTGGACGAATGGGTGAAGGCTCAGCCCACGGAGCGTTGGCAGGAAATCGCGGTTCGTCCAGGCACTCGCGGGGAGTTGCGTGTGGAGGCCCTGCAGGGTCGTGTGTGGCTGTGGGACGGCAGCGAGGTCAAGGCCCGCTGCTGGCACGTGGTGGCGATCCGGGAGTTGGGTTCTGCCGAGACCATCAAGTACGTCCTGAGCAATGCTCCTGCGCAGACCTCGCTGGAGCGGCTGGTGTACATGCAGAGGCAGCGCTTTTGGATCGAGCGTTGTTTCGAGGATGCCAAGAGCGAGAGCGGCCTGGCCGACTACCAAGTGCGCGGCTGGCGTGCCTGGCACCACCACATGGCTCTGGTGCTGATGGCGATGCTCTTTATGCTGGAGGAGAAACTGGCCAACCGGGAGAGCTATCCGCTGCTGAGTTGCTCGGACATTGAGGTTCTGCTGGCGCACTTCTTACCCCGGTGCGACGTTACGGTCGAAGAAGTCGTTCGCCAGATGGAAGCACGCCACGAGGCTCGCCGCAAAGCGATCGAGTCGGCCTATCGCCGACAACAGCTCGCCGACTTGGAGTAGAGCACGATCAGCAGTCTGATCTCAGGTAGCGCCTGAAAGGAGTAGGAATCGAGCTTGGAGTGAAGCCCCGCCGCCGCGGGTCGGAATTTCTCCGTCTCTACAGGTCCCGCAATGAGGTATCGAGAGCCGATTCGGCGTGGTGAAGGGAGTTGCTGGCGAACGACGAAAGCCTCGCGAGCGTGCTCTACGCCGTAGTACCGCCAGCGGCACCTCGGCCGGGAGTGGCAGTCTGACAAAGTAGAATTATGGTCGCTCAAGAAAGGAGTCACGATGTTGCCCTGGTACGTCTTTTTTTACGCGTCCGAGGCCATTTACGCGCTAACCATTGAAGACGCCATCAAGGTCATGCAGTACGAAGTAAGGACCGGAGCTTCCTATTTCGGGATGCTGCGCTAGAGAAAGGGGCGGCCCATGCAGGCGCCGCCCGCTTCAGTTACACGTCCTCTCGCTGGTGTCGGTCGATGACCGGCCGGGGATCTTCGATAGGCTCACTCCCTCCCCAACGCACCCAGAGGCGCGCCAGCTCGGAAGCGAGGGAACGGCACTGCGCGGCGGATCGGAGGGTAGCGATGATCCGCCCGGACGGGAAGTAGACCAGCGTGTAGAAGTCGCTGTACCGGTCCGCTCCCGCGTTCGTGCCGCGGTAGTAGGCGAAGGGGTGAGAGACGGCACCCGTTACGGATGTCATCTCCTCCTGACCGGTGAGACGGACGGAGAAGTCCGCCCGCCGCCGCCACCCCATCGGCACCAGCTTGCCCGCCCTGGCTACGGCTTCCAGGTAGCGGTCCGCTGCTTCGGCGAGCCACGTGCCGACCGCCCTATGGCCCTCTCCATCGGCTGCCCGCTTCCAACGGAGCGACTGCTTCTCCGTCGCGCGGACAGTAAAGGCGATCGTCTTCACTCCCACTCCTCCTGTACTTCGTCAAGGTGCTCGTGGACGGCCTCCAACGCCTCCTTGAGATCCTTCTTCGGGTCCCGGATACCGCCCTCGACGGGAGACCGGGAGGGCGACGGGAGGAAGTCCAGGGCGTGCCATGCGGCATCCAATAGGCGCCGGAGCCGCTTCTTCTCCTCCAGGCGGGCCAGGAGCGGGTCCCGCTGGCGGTGGAGCGCCTGGAGGGCTTCCTCTCGGAAGTAGCGGGCGGTGAAGTCGGTGGCCCATCCGATGAAGGCGCCCAGGGGCTTGCCTTGACGCCGGGCGGCGTCGCTCCAAGCGAGCAGTTGAAGGCCGGTGGCGCGGACCGTCACCCGGCGGTCCGCGTCGGGAGGGTAGGCCGGTTTCGAGTCCCAGCCCATCACTCCACCTCCCCGCGCCACGTGCCGAGCTTGCCTTCGATGTGTTCGGCAACGGACGCAATCTTCCGAGACATGTTCATCGCCGTGCGATGGAGAGCGCCCTCGTATGGATCGGGCGATGGCGCCTCGGTCAACGTCACCAGGAAGCCTTCCAGGTGCCGCAGATCGGCCACCACGGCCCGGAGCTGGCCGCGGAGCAACCCCTCAGGCTGGTCTGGCCACTCACCCCAGGAGGCGAGCGTCATCTCGAAAAGCATCTCCCCCACGACGCGCAGGGCGGCGGCGTGCTTGGGGCGGGTGAAGTACACGAGGAACGTCTCGCGGAAGACGGCGAAGTCCTCCCACCTGGGGGGATCGATGACCGGCGGAGAGGCGGCTTCCGGCAGATCTTCTTCTTCAACGTCTGCCGGTGATGGGGGCGGGGGCAGTGTAGACTCGGGTGCTAGGTCCGGCATGGGGCTGATCCTCCTGCTGGGCTTAGGTCCGGCGGCGTGCTGGCACACCCGCCGGGCCGCTTGGCTGTGAAGTGAGAGAGGGCGTCCTCTCCCTATCGGAGGACGGTAGCGCAGAGCGGGCGGGAATGGGGCGGTTTTGGGGCCGATTTTCAAACTAGGACACTACCCGAGTTTTCGTCGCGCCCTCGCGAGTTTCATATGCGCCCTCGCGAATTCTATATGGGCCCTCGCGAGGGGCGGCCCAGAATTCGCGAGGGCGGGACGAGAATTCGCGAGGGCGCAGCCAGAATTCGCGAGGGCGGGACGAAAATTCGCGAGGGCAGAGCTCTGACCGCTGAGGGCTCGACGCGATCCGGCGAGGGGCAAGCCTTCTAGTTCCAGAGATTTGCGAGTCGGCGGGGGGGCGGTTGGGAGAAGCTGGCCGGGGTGATGAGGGCCCAACGGCTCGGCAAGACAATCTGACAAAGTAGAGCTACATCAATCGCCTGGAACCCAGCCCCGAAGGGGGCGACAGGTTAAAGCCTGGCGGCGTGAGCCCCAGGAATAGGAAGCCCTCAACACCCTCCAAGCCCTGAAAGGGCGGCAGCGGACCGTGCGGTCATCCCAACAGGTACCTCTCGTCAAACACGATCCGGTGTTTCTTCAGCAGCTTTATAAGCTCGTCCTGAAAGGAGATCCGGGCGTATGCTCTCGTTGGGTCTGGATGTAGCGGCGGACCTCCGCTACCCGGGACTCGCTCACGGAAACAGCGAAGTATCCAGCCTGCCATTCGAATCGCCCTTGGATCTTCCGGTTCTCGTTGACCCAGCCCGAGGAGTTCGACTTGATGAGCCGGACCGCCGTGGCAATCGCAAGGTCCGCTTTGAGCTTCACCAGCAGGTGAACATGGTCCGGCATGCCGCCGATCTCCAGAAGGATGCCCCGCTGGCCACGAAGGATCCCTCCCACATAGCCATAGAGGGATTCCTGGAGGTCGTCGCCGATCAAAGGGACGCGGTCCTTTGTGGAGAAGACGATGTGGTAAAGGAGATTGGTGAGGCTGCTGGCCATGAGGTGCGGTCCGCTGTCGGCCCTTCGGGGCTTTGAGATTTGGGGGGTCTCCTGTTCTCTTCGAGGCTGGGCTCCGGGCGGTTGGGACAGTTATTCAGTGGCGAGCCCTAGCGCACGGTAGGATCTCAAAGTCGATGCCGAGCTGGGTTTCCGCTCCTCGTTGCCTCGTAGGACGCTAATTCTTCGTCATCTGAGTAGCCATGTCAAGGGGATAAAGCAAAATTACGCCTTGTCGAGCCCAGCGAGTCGCGACTCTGCGCTACCCCGTCAAGCCGCAGAGCGGGATGAAGGATAGGAGAACGCCCGGCGGTCTGAGCAAGCTCCTCCCGTGGTCGGCTGGCCGTTCGGGTCCATGATCGAGCCGTTCTTGGCTCGGCTGGGCTCGGGTGCGAAGAGGCTCGTGAGGGCGTGCCACAGCGTCCCCAGGAAGCTCGGGGATTCTACGTGGGGGCCGGCGGCGACCGCCGGGGTTGCAAGCGCCGAGAGCAGGAACAGGAGGACGAGGACACGGAGGCCGGTCCTACGGAGCATAGGGGCTCCTTTCGGAGTGCGGCGTCCAGGGCTCCGTTCCGGCATGGAACGGAGGGGCCGCACCGTCCCTCTAAGTGTGCTCGTGGTTGTCGAGATGCAGGCCGTCGTCGACGGATGCAGACCGTCGTGAATCGCGGCAGACTGTCGTGGACAGCGGCAGACCATTGTGAACGCGGCGGGCGTCTGGAGGCAGGCCGTCGTGAATCGCGGCGGGCCATCGTAGCCAGCGGCAGGCCGCCGTGAATCGCGGCAGATCGTCGTCGAGCGCGGCAGACGTTGTAGATCGGGGGTCATGGTGGACGGCAGACCGTCATGAATCCCGGCAGACCGTCGTGAATCGCGGCGGGCCGTCGTAACCAGAGGCAGTCCGTCGTGGATCGCGGCGGGCCGTCGTCGAGCGCGGCAGGCCATCGTGAATCGAGGCAGACCATCGTCGATCGCGGCGGGCCGTCGTGAGTCGCGGCAGATCGTCGTAGCCAGCGGCAGACCGTCGTGTCTAGAGGCAGGCCGTTGTTTCTCGGAAATCCTTCAAAGCGCTTTCGGCGCGATGAGATTAGGATGAGCTCCCGGTACGCCACTCCGTTGCCCCCGGATCGAGCCGTCGTACCCTTTCTGCCTCGCAGGCTCTCGCCATTTCTCAGTGCTCCGGCCCGCCCGCAAACTTCTTCTCCCCGGCTTCGATGGCAATCGGCAGCTTGTTCTGCGGCGGAGGCAGGGGACAGGTGGCGAAGGCGGTGAAGGCGCAGGGTGGGTTGTAGGCGGTGTTGAAATCCACCACGACTTTGCCGTCTTTGGGCGGATCGGTGTCGAGGAAGCGGCCGGCGCCGTAGGTCTGCTTGCCGTTGGTGGTGTCGCCGAAGACGAGGAAGAGACCTTCCTTTTCATCTCCCAGGGCGTCCAGACGGTAGGTCTTGCCGTGCCAGTCGAAGACCACGGCTCCGGGTGAGGGATTGTCTTCCACCTGGCCGACGATGTTGGCGATGGCGATCTTCTTGTCCTTGTAGGGCTCGAAGCGGGCGACCACCCGCCACGCCGGGGTCAGGGGGAAGTTGTCGAGACCCTTGAAGGCGGTGCGCTCGGGGCTCTCTTTGTCCTTGATCCGCACGCCCAGGCGGTCGCCCCGCTGGATGACGTAGAAGGTGAGGGGGCCGAGCTCGAGGATCGTGGGCTTGCCCTTGGCGTCCTGGTTCAGGGTCAGGGGCGCGGTCACGGGCTTGCCGTCGGCGGTCAAGCCGGTGCCGGGCTCGACGCGCAGGGTCACTTTGTCGCCTTCGCGGACGAAGACGCCCACCACACCCGGGGCCTTGCCTTTGGGCAGGATGACCGGATTGCCGGGATCGCTGCCGAAGCGGTTCTCTCCCGGCTTCAGCCAGTAGAGCCCCACCAGGGTGAGCCAGCCATCCTCTTTCTTGAGGCCCTCGACGCGCTCCTTGCGCCAGGTCTCGATCTCCTTGCGGTAGGCCGCGGGATCGGGCTTGGCTGGTCGCGGACGGCGCGGCCGGCTTGGCGTCCGCTGCGAGCAGGGCGGAGACTCCCATCGCCAGGGCGGCGATCAGGAGAAGGGATGCGAAAATCTTGGTTCGTGCGATCATGGTGTCCTCCTCACGTGCAGACAACAGGATAACCCAACGTGGGGAGAAGGGCATTCCGTAACCTTCTCCCCCCGTCCCACGTATTGGTGCCTGAAGGGGCCGCCATCAGATGCCCTGAAGACAAAGGAGCCTTCCCCATGCTGACGATCCGCGATCTCGTGAAGGTCTATCCCGGCCCCGTGACGGCCCTCCAGGGCGTCAACCTCGACGTACCGCCGGGCATGTTCGGGCTGCTGGGCCCGAACGGGGCGGGCAAGTCCACTCTGATGAAGATCCTGGCCGGCCTGCTCGAAGCCACCTCGGGTCAGGTGACGCTGGACGGCGAGGACGTGCTGGCCCGGCCGGAGATCGTCCGCCGCCGGCTCGGCTACCTGCCCCAGGAGTTCGGCTTCTACCCCCATCTCACGGGGGAGAAGATGCTCACCTATCTGCTCCAGCTCAAGGGCGTCAGCGCTCCGGGCGGCTTGAAGCCGCTGGTGGCCGAGCTGCTGGAGCGGGTGAACCTCAGCCCGGCGGCGAAGCGCAAGGTCAAGACCTACTCGGGCGGCATGCGCCAGCGGCTGGGGATCGCTCAGGCCATCGCCGGCGATCCACGGCTGATCATCGTGGACGAGCCCACGGCCGGTCTCGATCCCGAGGAGCGCTTGCGCTTCTACCGGCTGCTGGCCGAGCTGGCCGCGGATCGCATCGTGCTCCTCTCCACCCACATCGTGGAGGACGTGGCCGTGCTCTGCCCCCGCTTCGCCGTCATCCGCAAGGGGCGCCTGGTGGCCCTGACCTCTCCCTCCGAGGCCCGGAAGGAGATCGACGGCAAGATCTTCGAGGGCCGGGTGCCGCGCGACGAGATGGACGAGGTCCGCCGCCGGCTCAAGGTCACCCAGGCGGTGCTCGTCGAGGGCAAGAACCGGGTGCGGATCTACCAGCCGGACGGCCAGCCGCCTGTCGGTTTCGAGGCCGTGCCCGCTACTCTTGAGGACGCCTATCTGCGTGCTCATGCAGGATGGAGCCCAGGAGCGGGCGGCAGCGCCCTACGATCCCGCGCGGCAGGAGTCGGAGGAGGTGGTCGCGGGAGGGGCGGCATGAGCCGTTCTCTCTCCCGCGTACGGACCGTCTTCGGTCTGGAATTCGCCCATACGCTGAAGAGGCCGCTGTTCTGGTTCCTGGTGGTCCTGCTGGTGCTCACCACCTGGCTGATGTCGACGGGGGGCTGACCATCTCGTCGGGCGACACCTCGGTAGGCGGCACCAAGGCCTGGATCACCTCGGAGTTCAATTTCGCCTTCCTGCTGACGTTCCTGGTGACGATCCTCTACGCCTTCTTCGGCGCCATCGGGGCGGGCATGGCGGTGATCGCGGACGACGAAGCGCGGGTGGGCGAGCTGCTCCATTCGTCGTCGCTGCGCCCGGCCGAGTACGTATGGGGCAAGTTCTTCGCCATCCTGGGCGGTTTCGTGGCCGCTCTCGGCATCCACGTGCTGCTGGCCGCCTTCTTCAACCATCTGGTGCCCAACGCCGAAGCGGCCGAGATCCGCGGCCCGTTCCACCTCGTCAACTACCTGCGTCCGGTTTTCGTCTTCGCCCTGCCGGCCCTGGTCTTCTACCTCGGCGCGGCGTTCTATCTCGGGGAGCGCTGGCGCAAGCCGATCGCGGTCTTCCTCTTCCCCACGGCGATCCTCCTCCTGTGCGGCTTCTTCCTCTGGAACTGGGCGCCCACCTGGCTCGATCCGCGGATCAACCAGGCGCTGATGCTGATCGATCCCGCGGGCTTCCGCTGGCTCAACGAGACCTGGCTCAAGCTGGACCGCGGCGCCTTGTTCTACAACACAGACCGCCCATCGGCCTCGACCTGCCGTTCGTGATCTCGCGCCTGGCCTTCCTGGCCCTGGGGCTCTTCGGGGTCTATCGGGCGCAGCGGCACATGACGACGCATCTCCAGGGCGAGGCGGTCGCTGAAGGATGGCGCCCCTTCCGCCGGCGCCGCTCCCCGGAGATCGTGGCGGCCTTGCCCCGGCCCCTCTCCGAGCTCCGGACGAGCAGCGGCAGGATCGGGGACGTCAGCCTCTTCGCGGGGATCGCCCTGGTGGCGGGCACGGAGCTGCGCAACCTGCTGGCCTCTCCGGGCCTCTATCTCTTCGGCGCCCTGATCCTGCTCCAGACGTTCGGCGGGAGCCTCCTCGCCCTGGGAGCGTTCCAGACCGAGGTCCTCGCTCACCCCCGGCGCTCGCGGCGGTGCGCAGCTTCAACACGCTCGTCGCTGCTCCTCGGCCTGCTGCTGATGTTCTACACGGTGGAGTCGCTGGAGCGGGAGCAGGCCACGGGGCTGGCCCCCATCTCGTTCTCGACGCCGGTGCGCACGGCCTCGATCCTCTTCGGCAAGGCGCTGGCCAACAGCCTGGTGGGCGTGGTCGATGATCGTGGCCACCTTCCTCGGCTGCGCCATCGCCCTCCTGGTCGCAGGGGAAGGTGGGGATCGCGCTCGGCCCCTTCCTCCTCGTCTGGGGCGCCTTGCTGGTGCCCACGCTGCTGGTCTGGACCTGCTTCATCGTCGCCGTCCAAGCCGTCGCGTGGCTCGCGCTACGCGACCTACGGCCTCGGGCTGGCGGCGATCTGTCCTCACTGTCTATCTCCAGTTCACGAACGACATGAACTGGGTGGGGAACTGGTGGCTCTGGGGCACGCTCCAGTGGAGCGACATGGGGACCTTCGAGATCGACCGCAAGGCCCTGCTGCTCAATCGTCTCCTGGCGCTGAGCCTCGCCGTGCTCTTCGTGGCCGTGGCCGTGCGCGCCTACGCGGCGGCGGCAGGCGGACGCCATCGGCCGGGTCCACCGGTTCCAGCCGGCCCCCCTGCGGCGGGCGTCTGCTGCGCCTCCTCCCCTTCGTCCTGGTGCCGCTCGTCACCGCCACCGTCCTCGGCCTGGCCGTGCAGGACGGCTTCCAGGGCGGGTTCTATGAGAAGAAGGCCCACGACTACTGGAAGCAGAACCTCGCCACCTGGAAGGACGCTCCCCAGCCGGCCATCGCGGACGCGGACGTCGATCTCGAGCTCGAGCCCGAGCGGCGCTGGCTGCACAGCCGGGGGAGCTTCGAGCTGGTCAACGACCGCGACGTGCCGCTGCAGCGCTTCGCCTTGACCGGCGGCCCGCACTGGAAGAAGGTCCACTGGACGATGGACGGCAAGCCCTACAAGCCGGAGAACCGCTCGGGGCTCTACGTCTTCACCCCGCCGGCGCCGCTGCCGCCGGGCGGACCGCTCCGCGTCGGCTTCGACTTCGAGGGGGCCTTCCCCCAGGGCATCACCAAGAACGGCGGCGGCACGGGGGAGTTCATCCTGCCCGTCCGGCGTGGTGCTGACCAGCCTTCAGCCCCGAGCTTCGTGCCGGTGGTGGGCTACATGGAGGAGATCGGCAAGAAGGAGGAGACCGACTACGAGTCCAAGGACTATCCCGACGACTTCTACCAGGGGACGACCGAGGCCCTGTTCGGCGTCGAGCACCCGTTCACCACGCCGCATCGCCATCACCGGCCCGGCCGACTACACCTTCAATTCGGTGGGCGTGCAGGACGAGCGAGACGGTGCAAGGGCGGCGAGCGCACGGTGGTGTGGGAGACCGACCATCCGGTGCGGCTTTTCAACGTCGTGGCGGGACGCTGGGACGTGCGCCGCGGCGAGGGCACGGCGATCTACTACCACCCCGGGCACGCCTACAACATCGACGAGATGATCGGCGCCCTCGACGCGGCGCGGAAGTACTACTCGGAGTGGTTCCGCCCCTTCCCCTGGCACGAGCTCAAGCTCTCGCGAGTTCCCCGGCCTCGCGACCTACGCCCAGGGATTCCCGACCAACATCACCTTCTCCGAGGGCATCGGCTTCCTCACCAAGAGCGACGCCAAGACCGACGCCGCGTTCCTGGTCACCGCCCACGAGGCCGCGCACCAGTGGTGGGGCAACATCCTCACCCCGGGCAAGGGGCCGGGCGGGAACATCCTCTCCGAGGGGATGTCCCACTTCTCGACCGTGCTCCTCTTCGAGCAGGTCAAGGGCCCCGCAGGCCCGCATCGAGTTCTGCAAGCGCATCGAGGAGAACTACGGCGACGAGCGCCGGGCCGACTGCCGAGCGGCCGCTGGTCAAGATCGACGGCACCCACGCAGGGCGACACGACCGTCACCTACGACAAGGGGGGCTGGGTCTTCTGGATGCTCGTGCAGCCAGATGGGCCGCGAGAGGATGCTCGCCGGCCTGCAGCGACTTCATCGACCGACTGGGGCAACGGCCCGGACCACCCCGTGCTCCAGGACTTCATCGCCGCCCTGCGTCCCTTCGCGCCCGATCCGGCGGCCTACGACGAATTCGTGCGCCAGTGGTTCCATCGAGGTGGTCGTGCCCGAGTACACCCTCGCCGACCCCCGGGTGACCGGCGGCTCTGGGGGGCAGCCCTGGAAGGTGATGGTGCAGGTGAAGAACGTGGGGAAGGGCCGCATGCCGGTGGAGGTGGCCGCCGTCCACGGCGACCGTTTCACCGACAAGGGGAAGCCCAAGGCCGGCTACCGGGACGCCCGGATCACCGTGACGCTGGGGGCCGGCGAGGCGAAGACGGTCGCGATCGCCTGCGCCTTCAAGCCCGACAAGATTGTCGTGGATCCCGACGTACAGGTTCTCCAACTCCGGCGTAAGGCCGCGGTGGTAAAATTTTAGTTGAAACCACGGCGAAAGTGCTACACTTGCGTGCCGCCTGGGAGAAAGGGATGGGTTCGCCCTGGGACGAAGAATCTTTGAGGCGGGCGGCTCACTTTTCCTCACCCGCGACACTCTTAACCTTAGAAGCGCCTTTTTAGTCTAGCCTGTGGCGTGAGGGGGCCGCGCGGCAGGGGAAGTGAAGTTGTCGCCCAGGAAACTGAGATCTTGAGCCTGGTTGGCCCGACCAGGCTCTATACGCGAGGAGGAACCGGGCCCTCAGCCCGGCTCGCAAAGGAGGAGGAGATGTACCGGAGAAACGTCCAACGAGGGATTGCCGCTCTGGCATTCGTTCTCGTACTGACGCTCGTCGGCGCGCAACCGGCGGCGGCCGCCACCAGCCACCAGGGGTTCCTGGACCGCCTCGCCAGCTTCTGGGGAGCGGTCACCGGCACCACCAGCGCGCCGCAGGCGCCCAGCCTGTGGAGCACGGTCACCGGCTGGTTCGGCTTCACGGACAAGGTCGCCACGTCCGACGACCCCCCCGCCGAAAAGGGCTGGGGAATCGACCCGAACGGGCTGTACGTCGCGACCCCGCCGCACACCGGCGGCAACTAGGCTTGGGGAGAAGACATCGTACCTCCCTGTATGAGAGAATGGATTCAATTCCGCTGGACGATTTTTGAGGAGATACGGATGAGCGAACATCCACACCGCGAAGCCCTGGAGGGCTTTCTGCTCAACAGCCTCCCCAAGCGAGAGGCCAAGGCCATGGTGGCCCACCTGCTGGTCGGCTGTGACCGTTGCCGGCAGGAGGTGTCGCCGCTCGCCACGGCGATGTTCACGCCCGGCGCCGGCCCGGAGCTGCAGCTCTCGGCCGAGGAAGACGCCGCCTACGACCGTTCCATCTCGGCGGCCTTTGCCAAGGCCCTGGAGCTCGAGAAGAGCCTGAACGCCGAGCGCGACACGGCCGAGCGGCGGAGCGAGGACCTCGTCCTGGCCCTGGAGAGGGAGGACGAGCCGTCGCTGCCCGAAGGCCCTGTTACCTGGGGTCTGTGCGAGAGCCTGCTGGAGAAGAGCCGCGCGCTGCGCCACTCCGATCCCGCGGGGATGTTGCGCATGGCGGACCTCGCGCGGGTGGCCGCCGACCGGCTCGATGCCGAAACCTATGGCGCCGAGCGGCGGACGGACATGCAGGCCCGCGCCTGGGCCGAGCTGGCCAACGCCTACCGCGTGGCTGAGGACCTGCCCCAGGCCGAGGCGGCCATGACCTGCGCCCTGGAGCTGCGTGCCCAGGGGACGGGCGACCCCCTCCTCTACGCCCGCATCGCCGACCTCGACGCCTCGCTGCTGTGCGACCAGCGGCGTTTCAAAGAGGCGTTCCGCATGCTCGACCTGGCCTACGCGATCCACCGCCGCTACAGCGATTCGCACGAGGTGGGCCGCGTCACCATCTTCAAGGGCCTGTACACCGGCTATGCCGGCAAGCCCGAGGAGGGCCTCCAGCTCCTCGTCCGCGGCCTGTCGATGATCGACCGGGCGCGCGACGCCAAGCTGGTGTTCCACACCCTGCACAACATCCTCCTGTTCCGCGTCGAGCTCGGCGAGTACGGACAGGCGCAGCGCCAGCTCCAGCGCATGCGGCCGCTCTACGCCGCCCACGCCGGCTGGCTCGACATGGTCAAGCTCCACCGCCTCGAGGGCGAGATCGCAGCCGGCCTGGGCGACCTGGTCACCGCCGAGGCGACCTTCCAGCAGATCCGGCAGGACCTCAACGATGCCGGTCTGGGCTATCAGGCCGCCCTCGTCTCCCTCGACCTCGCCGGCGTCTGGCTGCGCCAGAGCCGCACGCCCGAGGTGCGCGGCCTGGTCGCCGAGATGACGGCCAGCTTCCGCGTCCTCGGCGTCGAGCGCGAGGCCCTCTCGGCCCTCCACCTGCTGCAGGACGCCCTGGAACGGGATCAGGCGACGCTGGACGTCTTGCGCCTGGTCGGCGGCATCCTACGACGTCTGCAGAACGAGCCGGTCACGCGCGCAGGCTTCGACGCGCTGTAAACGTTCACCCTCTCTCCGATCTCCCAGGCCCGGGGCTGGATGGCTCCGGGCCTTTTCTCTTTCCGGCCCATCCCTTGCAGGAACCTCTCCCAGGCGCGACGCCTCCTGCGTCCGCTGAAAGGAGGATCCCATGAGCGACAGGACTCCCACGGGCGACCTCGACGCGGCTCTCCCCGGCCACTCCCTCCAGCCCTTCAGCCGGCTGCATGGCTACGAGATCGCCGAGGGCGATCCCGACGTGCGCGGCTGGATCGTGCTGGGGGCGGACGGGAAGGCAGCCGGCGAGGTCTCCGATCTGCTGGTCGACGTCGAAGCCGGCCGGGTGCGCTACCTCGACGTCCGCATCGACCCGGACCTGCTCGGAGCGGAGGCACCACCCGCCGGAGCCGTGGTGGCGAGCAGCCCCGAGGCCGGGGTCGCCCCCCTCTTCACCGAGACCGTGGTGCGATCCACCCTCACGGACACGGAGAACGACATGACCCGCGACCACCACCTCGACTCCGAGCGCCACGTCCTGATCCCCATCGGCCACGCCCGGCTCGATCCCCAGCACGACCAGGTGAAGGTGGAGGACCTGACCGCCGGCCAGCTCGCGGAGTTGCCCGATTACGACCGTGATACCCTGGACCGGGAAGCCGAGTCCCGCCTGCGCCGGGTGTTCGACCGGATCACCGGCCACGCCCCGGGAGCCGACTTCTACGCCAGCCCCTCGTTCAACGAGGATCGATTCTACGGTTCCCGGCGCCGCGACACTCCGGCGGACACCGCCCGAGCCGCGGGTCTCGCGGCAGGAGGCGAAAGCTCCGGCGGTGCGCCGGCCCGGCCAATCACGGGCGAGCTCGACCGCGCCGGAGAGGCGGCGGAGCCTCAGGAGGTTGGAGCCCGGCGCTCATAGGGATTCATGTCCTCCAAGGCCCACGAAGAGAAGCCTCTCGCCATCTATGGCGCCCTGGGGGCGAACCTGCTGATCGCCGTCACCAAGTTCATCGCCGCCGGCTTCACCGGCAGCTCGGCTATGCTGTCGGAGGGGATCCACTCCGTGGTGGACACGGGCAACGAGGTCCTGCTCCTCCTGGGCTTGAAGAAGAGCCAGAAGCCCGCGGATGCCGGGCACCCGTTCGGCCATGGCAAGGAGCTCTACTTCTGGAGCCTCATCGTAGCCGTGGCCCTCTTCGGTGTGGGCGGCGGGATGTCCGTCTACGAGGGGATCACCCATCTGCAGCACCCCCGCGCCCTGGAGAGCCTCGCCTGGAGCTACGGCGTCCTCGGCGCCGCCTTCGTCTTCGAGCTGGTGTCGTGGGTCATCGTCCTCCGCGGGCTTCTGCCGGAGATCCGGAAGGAAGGTTTCTGGCAGGCGGTGCGCACCAGCAAGGACCCGTCCGTCGTCACCGTCCTGTTCGAGGACTCGGCGGCGCTCGCCGGCCTTGTCGTGGCCTTCCTCGGCGTCTTCCTCGGCCACCGGCTGCAAAACCCCTACGCGGACGGCATCGCTTCGATCGTCATCGGCGCCATCCTGGCGGGAGTGGCCCTGTTCCTGGCCTACGAGAGCAAGGGATTGCTGCTGGGCGAGAGTGCGGACCCCGAGGTGGTGGAGGACATCCAATCCCTCGCCCGGGCCATCCCCGCCGTCGTCGACGTCCAGCGCCCCCTCACCATGCACTTCGGACCCGACGAGGTACTGGTCAACCTGGAGATCGATTTCCGCCCCGACGCCACCGTCGCCGACATCACCGAAGCCATCGAGTGCCTGGAGAAGGAGGTGCGGGAGCGTCACCCGGAGGTCGGCCGCATCTTCATCGAGGCGAAGTCGCTCAAGGCGAAGAGGAAGGCGGAGGCCTCGAAACCGGTGGAGGTCGGGTAAGCTACGCCGGATCATGACCATCCCCCTCTCTGTCACCTTCGCCGACATCCAGGCCGCGCGCGAGCGCATCCGTTCCCACGTGTCTCGCACGCCCGTGCTGACCTCACACTTGATCGACGAGGAGGTGGGAGCCCGCCTCTTCTTCAAGTGCGAGATCTTCCAGCGGGTGGGGGCGTTCAAGGCCCGGGGGGCGTTCTCGCGGTTGACCCTGCTCACCCCCGAGGAACGGACGCGGGGCGTCGTGGCCTTCTCCTCGGGCAATCACGCCCAGGCCGTGGCCCTCGCCGCGCGGGAGCTGGGCGTGCGCGCCACCATCGTCATGCCCAAGGATGCTCCGGCTCTCAAGGTGACAGCCACCCGCGGTTACGGCGCCGAGGTCGTGCTCTACGACCGTGTCGGTGGCGAGAATCGCGAGGCCATCGCCCAGCGTATCCAGGACGAGCAGGGGGCCGTGCTCGTCCCCCCCTTCGACGACGACGCGGTCATCGCCGGCCAGGGCACCCTGGCCCTGGAGCTGCTGGAGGACGTGCCGGACCTCGACGTGATCGTCACCCCCTGCGGCGGCGGCGGCCTCCTCTCCGGCACGGCCTTGGCCGCGCGGGGGATCCGCCCCGGAATCCGCCTCTGGGGCGTCGAGCCCGAGATGGGGAACGACATGCAGCGCTCCGTCGAGGCCGGCGAACCCGTCACCATCCCCCTGCCGAACACCATCGCCGACGCCCTCCAGACCATCCGGCCCGCCGAGCGCACCCTCGCCATCGTCCGTGCCCTGGCAGAGGGCATCCTCACGGTGAGCGATCTCGAGCTGCGGCGCGCCATGGCTCTCCTCGCCTCGCGGATGAAGATCGTCGTCGAGCCTGGAGGCACCGCCGCCTTTGCCGCCCTCCTCCACGGCAAGATCCCGGACGTCGCTGGCCGTCAAGTCGGCGTCGTCCTCTCCGGCGGCAACGTCGATCCCGACCGCTTCGGCGCCCTGATCTCCGGCTTGGAGTAAACTGGAAGGCCGGGCCCTCAGGGGATCGGCATACAGGCGTCCGTGCCGTCCGTGTTCGTCCCCTGAGGGCCTACGCTGACCGGCCCAGATACGCCTTGAGCTTCGGCGCCACGCTGCGCCGGACCAGGACGCTCTGGGCCTGCCAGCGGGTGGCGGGGTCCAGGGAATCCACGAGGAAGCGGGGCTCTCTTCCCTCCAGGATGGCGATGGGCTCGCCGTCGCGGTAGAGGAGGCGGTTGCCTGCGAGGGCTGGCAGGCGGTCGCCGGGGGTGGCGATGCCCACCAGGTTCAGGGGATCGGCGGCGGAGACGGAGACCAGCACGCCCTTCTTCGGCTGCTTGCGCAGAGCGCGCAGGCTCCCCACCGCTTCGGTCAAGGCATACTGCTCGCCCGAGAAACCATCCACGAACCGGCCGCCGCGGATCTCTCCCCGTGCTTCCAAGCGACGGAAGACCATCAGCAGATCGCGCCAGGGCGGCAACAGGGTCTCGCGCTCCAGGAGCCGGCGGAAGACCACGCCATAGCGCCGGAGCAGGGTCCAGGCCACGGCTTCGACGGCATCGCGCGAAGGCGTCTCCGGAGCAGGGATCGGACCCGCGGGATGGAGCAGCGACCAGCGGCCGGCGTTCTCCATGCCGAAGAGAGAGATCGAGGAGCTCCCCCGCCGGCGATCGACAGGCGGGCGTTTGTGGGCGGGCACCAGCAGGGCGCGCAGACCTGTGAAGCTGTCCGAGGTGACGAGCCCCCAGGCCACCAGCTCGCCCAGGGCCATCTCGAGCTGGGTGTGCAGAAGCCCGGCACCATGGGCGACCTCGCCGAAGAAGGAGGCGCCCCGGGTGCGCAGCAGCTCGTAGACGTCCCTTGCCGCTCCCGAGAGCTCGAGCACGGCCGGATCGACCGGTCCCGCGATCTCCCGCCAGAGATGGAGGTTGCCCCGGGAGAGCAGGGCGAGCGGCGTGGCCCGCACGGGACCCGAGCGCCGGGCGCCGTTGTTGGCCACAGGAGCCGTGGCCCGGCCCCAGACCCAGCGTCCGGAGAGACAGAGGGCGTCGAGCCACGAGGGGTCGTACTCCTTCATCCGCCCCGGCAGGATCTCCCCTTCCCAGGCCGCGGCCGCGGCTTCGAATCCTTCGAGCTGGTCGAGCAGGGCGCTCAAGGCCTCGGGTCCCTCCGCCTGGGCCTCGGGATCGACTCGCTGCCAGGCGAGGAGGAAGCGGAGGTAGTCGGCCTGCGAGACGGGCTGGATCTCCCGCCGCAGCCGGTCCAGGGTGTAGCGGTGGATGCGGGCCAGGAGACGGCGCTCACACCACTCCTCGCCTACGAATCCAGGTGTGAACCGGCCGCGGAAGGCGAAGCCCTCGGTCTCCAGCGAGGCTAGAGCGGTCTCGATGGCGCTCCGCTTCACGCCGAGGCTCGCCGCCAGGAGCTCCGAGGTGACCGGTCCCAATCCTTCGAGCCGGCCGCGGACCATCTCGACCAGCGCCTCCTCCCGCGGCCAGTCGCGGGCCAGACGGGGAGGGGCCACGATCGCGGGCTCCAGAGCCACGCCGGGATGGATCGCCAGGAGCTGGGGCAGCCGCTCGGCCGCCACCCAGAGGCGGGAACCGCCGTCGGGCAGGATCGCAATGGCAACCCGCCGGGCTGCGGCCAGGGCGTCGAAGAGCCCGCTCCAGCGGGAGCGGACGCCCTCCTCGATGGTCACGAAGCCCAAGGTGAGGAGCGCGTCGTGCAATTCGTCCGGCGTCTCCGCCTCGGGCCAGGCTTCGTCGCGCACGCGGAGGATGGCGTCGGCGTCGAGGGCTCCCAGATCCGACGCCGTCTCGGGATCGAGCCAGCGCCGCAGGGAGACGGCCTGGGTGCGCCGCTCCTCCAGGGGGGCGTCGTCCAAGAAGGCGTAGGGCTGGGCCTTGAGGATCTCGTGCGCCAGGGGCGAGGGCTCCACCACGTCCCGGGCCACCAGCTCCACGCTGCCGGCTTCGATCCGCCGCAGGAGATCCTCCAGACCCTGGATGTCCATGGCCTCCTCCAGACAGTCGCGGAGGGTCTGCTCCACCAGGGGATGATCCGGCACCTCGCGCTCGCCCACGATGTTCTCCAGGCAGGCGAGCTGATCGGGGAAGACCACGGCGACCAGGTCCTCGGCCTGCTGGCGCAGCAGGGGCGCGGGAACCCGCCTGCCTCCCCGCTGGCGAGGGATGGCCAGGGCCCGGCCCGCGTTCCAGCGCCAGCGCACGCCGAAGAGGGGCGCGTCGAGCACGGCCTGGGTGAGCACGCCGCGCACGGTGTTGGAGTGGAGGAAGCGGAAGGCGTCCTCCAGGGGGAAGCTGTGGGTGGGCCCCAGCGAGAGCAAGATGGCATTCTCGGTGGCCGCGGCCTGCAGCTCGAAGTTGAAGGTCTGGCAGAAACGCTTGCGCAGGGAGAGACCCCAGGCGCGGTTGAGCCGGCTGCCGAACGGAGCATGCACCACGAGATGCATGTCCCCGGCCTCATCGAAGAAGCGCTCGGCCACCAGGGTGCCCCGCGAGGGCATGGTGCCCAGGGCCGACTGCGTGGCGGCGAGGTAGTCCACGATCTGGACCGCGGCAGCAGGCGGCAGCCTCAGCTCGTTTTCCAGCCACTCCACGGCGTCAGCCCGCGATCCCTCCCGAACACGCTTCGCCACCTCCTCCCGGAGGCGGGAGACGGCGACCGAAAGCTCCTCCGTCCGTGCCGGAGCCTCGCCCAGCCAGAAGGGGAGGTTGGGCGGCTGACCCTTGGCATCCTCCACCAGCATCCGCCCCTGCTCCACTTTGATGACTCGCCATGAGGCATTGCCGAGCTGGAATACGTCGCCGGCCAGGCTCTCCACGGCAAAGTCCTCATGGACCGTGCCGATGACCGTGCCCACGGGCTGGAGCACCACCTGGTAGTCGGCGAGGTCGGGGATGGCGCCGCCCGAGGTCATGGCCGTGAGCCGCGCTCCCTTGCGCGCCCGGATCACGCCGTTGACGGCATCGCGGTGGAGGTAGGCCCCGCGCCGGCCCCGGCGGGTGGTGAACCCGGTCGAGAGCATCTCGATCACGGCATCGAAGTCGTGCCGCGAGAGATTGCGGAACGGCCAGGCCCGGCACACCAGGGTGTAGAGGTCGTCCTCCTGCCAGCCCTCTTCCGGCTCCGAAGCCGCGGCGGCCACGATCTGCTGCGCCAGGATGTCGAGAGGCCGCTCGGGGATGATGAGATGGTCGAGCTCGCCGCGGCGCACGGCGTCCACCAGGGCCGCGCACTCCACCAGCTCATCCCGGGTGAGGGGGAAGAGCCGCCCCTTGGGCAGCCCGCCGAGCTGGTGGCCGGACCGCCCCACCCGCTGCAGGAGGGTGGCGATGGAGCGGGTCGAGCCGAGCTGGCAGACGAGGTCGACCGAGCCGATGTCGATCCCCAATTCCAGCGAGGCAGTGGCGACCAGGGCCGAGAGCTCCCCGGCCTTGAGCCGGCGCTCGCTCTCCAGGCGATGCTCCTTGGCCAGGCTGCCGTGGTGGGACGCCACCTTCTCCTCTCCGAGACGCTCGGAAAGGTGGCGGGTCACCCGCTCGGCGAGACGGCGGGTGTTGGCGAAGACGAGAGTCGTCCGGTGCTCGCGGATCAGCTCCGCCAGCCGGTCGTAGATCTCGCCCCACACCTCCGTGGGCATCACCGCTTCGAGCGGCGAGGAGGAGGGGATCTCGACGGCCAGATCCATACGCCGGCCATGCCCGGCGTCCACGATCGTGCAGCGGGGGGAGCCATCCGGCTCCACGTTGCCCGCTCCCACCAGGAACCGGGCCACCTCCTCGATGGGCCGCTGAGTGGCGGAGAGGCCGATGCGTAGAAGCCCATCTCCCGCCAGAGCCTCCAGTCGTTCCAGGGAGAGCGACAGGTGCGAGCCCCGCTTGTCGTCCGCCACGGCGTGGATCTCGTCCACGATCACCGTGCGCACGGTCGAGAGCATCCGGCGTCCGCTGTCGCTGGTGAGCAGGATGAAGAGCGACTCCGGAGTGGTCACCAGGATGTGGGGCGGTCGCTTGGCCATGGCCGTCCGAATGGACGCCGGAGTGTCTCCGGTGCGCACCTGGGTGCGGATCTCCACGTCCGGCAGCCCCATCGCCGCCAATTCCTCCCGGATCCCCGCCAGCGGCTCCCACAGGTTCTTCTCCACATCGTTCGACAGCGCCTTCAAGGGCGAGACGTAGACCACCTCTGTCTCATCCGGTAATCCGCCGGGGCCTCCACCGAGCAGGGCCTGACGCACCAGGTCGTCGATGGCGGAGAGGAAGGCAGCGAGCGTCTTGCCCGAGCCCGTGGGCGCGGCGATCAGCGTATGGCGCCCGGCCCGGATCTCGGGCCAGGCGCGAGCCTGGGGCTCGGTCGCAACGCCGAAGCGCTTCGCGAACCAGGAGGAGACGGCGGGGTGGAAGTCGGTGTGTGCCATGGCGCAAGAAGGGCGGAAGACCCAAGAGCATAACAGGAATCGGGAGCGGAGGATTCCAGGATCTCAGCGGCAATAAGATAGGGGATCATGCGCCTCGCCGACCTCGTCACCACCTCCCGCCGCGTGGCCGAGACCCGCTCGCGCTCGGAGAAGATCGGAGCGCTCGCCGACCTGCTGCGGCGCCTGGCTCCCGAGGAGATCGACGTCGCGGTCGCCTGGCTCTCGGGTCACCTGAGGCAGGGGAGGATCGGCCTCGGCTTCGCCGCGGTGCGGGACGCTCGCCCCGGCACGGCCGCTACGGAGCCCTCCCTCACCCTGACCGAGGTGGATGCGACCTTCGAGCGCATCGCCGCGACCACGGGCGCGGGCTCGACCGCGGCGAGGGTGGGGATGCTGGGAGACCTCCTCGCCCGGGCCACGCGGGAGGAGCAGGACTTTCTCATCCGCCTCATCTTCGGCGAGCTGCGGCAGGGAGCCCTGGCGGGATTGATGGCCGACGCCCTGGCCACGGCCGCGGAGCTGCCGGCCGGGGACGTGCGCCGGGCACTCATGCTCGCGGGTGAGCTGCCGGCCGTGGCCAAGGCCGTGCTCACCGAAGGGCGATCAGGGCTCGACCGCTTCCGCCTCGAGCTGCTGCGCCCTCTCCAGCCCATGCTAGCCTCGCCGGCCGGCGACGTCTCCGAAGCCCTGGAGCGGATTGGCGAAGCCGCCTTCGAGCTGAAGCTGGACGGCGCCCGCGTCCAGGTCCACAAGGCCGGGGACGAGGTGCGCGTCTTCTCCCGCCGCGGCAACGACGTCACCCCGGCCGTGCCCGAGCTGGTCGAGACCGTCCAGGCCCTGCCCGCGCGCCAGCTCCTCTTGGACGGCGAGGTCATCGCCCTGCGACCGGACGGCGCGCCCCTCCCCTTCCAGGTCACCATGCGCCGCTTCGGCCGCAAGCTCGACGTCCCTCGCCTACGGGGCGAGCTCCCCTGACCTCCTTCTTCTTCGACCTTCTCCATCTGGACGGCGAAGACCTCCTCGACCGTCCGGCCGGCGAACGCTTCGCCGCCCTGGGCACAGCCGTCCCGGGGTTGACCGTCCCGCGCATCGTCACCGCCGACGCCGAAGAGGCGGACGCCTTCTTCGCCGACGCCCTGAAGCGCGGTCACGAAGGGATGATGGCCAAGGCCCTCGACGCTCCCTACGAAGCGGGCCGGAGAGGCTTCTCCTGGCTCAAGATCAAGCCCGCCCACACGCTCGACCTGGTGATCCTCGCCGCCGAATGGGGCCACGGCCGGCGCCAGGGCTGGCTCTCGAATCTCCACTTAGGAGCCCGCGATCCCGACAACGCCGGCTTCGTGATGCTGGGCAAGACCTTCAAGGGCCTGACCGACGAAATGCTCGCCTGGCAGACCAAGAAGCTTCAGGATCTCGCCCTCGCCACCGACGGCTGGACCGTGCACGTCCGACCCGAGCTGGTGGTGGAAGTAGCCTTCAGCGACGTCCAGGAAAGCCCCCAATACCCAGCCGGCATGGCCCTCCGCTTCGCGCGGGTCAAGCGCTACCGGGAGGACAAGACGGCTGCGGAGGCGGATACGATTGGGACGGTGCGGAGGATCTTCGAGGGAGTGCGATAGCGCCTCTCTTTCTTGAGCTTTCGCGGCTCTCTTGTCCTCTTTCGCTCGGGAGGCGGCACTACGAATCGAGGGCTGTAACGAAAACCCCCGTTGGAGAGACTGTAAAAGGACGGAGACGTCGTCGAAAGGCTGCTTTCGATCGAAAGCTCCGAGATTGCATCGTCTCTTGACGGGCCCCGTCGTGGGGCGTAGTATTAAAGGTTCCAACCGGCCGGAAGGCAGACCCGACAAAGCAGGAGGAGATTCGCCGTGAACAAGAAAAAGCTCTTTTTCCATGTGCTGACCGCTCTCATTCTTCTCGTCACCTGTACCTCGCTGGCTCACGCGCAGGCGACCCGGACCTGGGTGTCCGGCGTGGGCGACGACGCCAACCCGTGCAGCCGCACCGCGCCCTGCAAGACCTTCGCGGGCGCCATCTCGAAGACCGCTTCCGGCGGCGAGATCAACGTCCTCGATCCCGGTGGCTTCGGCGGGGTGACCATCACTAAGCCCATTACCATTTCCTCGGAAGGGTTCGAGGCTGGTGTGTTGGTCTCCGGCACGAACGCCATCATCGTCAACGTCCCCAATGCCACCGATGCCGTCGTGCTCCGCGGCCTCGACATCGAAGGGCTGGGCACCGGTTTGAGCGGCATCACCGTTCTCACGGGTGGAACCGTGTTCGTCGAGAAGTGTACGATCAATCGTTTCACAACCGCCGCCATTAACTTCGTGCCCACCGTCGCGGGGAGCCAGTTGCACGTTGTCGACACCATCGTGCGCAAAAACGGAGTCAACCCGAATGGCGGAATCAACGTCGCCCCCACCGGCTCCGGCACGGCGAAGGTTTCTCTCGACAGGGTGCGGATGGAGAGCAACGTGTTCGGCCTCAAGGTGCAGGGCTCCTCGAACACTACGGTGAAAGACAGTGTCGCTGCGGGCAACGACTTTGCCGGCTTCTCGACCGCTGGCAGCTCCGCGCTGACGTTTCTAACGATCGAGCATAGCTCGTCGGTCGGCAATGGGACGGGGGTAGGTTGTGCCTTAAACACCACCGTCCGCATAGGCAACATGAGCATCATCGGCAATGGGGCCGCCGTGGCTACGGCCGGCTCCAACTGCTTCTCGTTCAAGAACAACGACTCCGACGCCGTAATCGTCCCCCCTCTCATTGGCGTCAACCCGCAGTAGGACTGTTGCATCCCCTCCCGGCTTCCGAAAGAATGACCGGGAGGGGCTCGTCTAGTTGGCTCCATCCACAAGGCGGGCCGCAAGCTCTTCCACGAGGCGCCCGCGTGGCCTGATCCAACGCGCAGGCACCCCGCCGTAGATCCCCCAGGGGGCGAGCGATTCCTTGACCAGCGAAAGCGCGCCGACCGCGGCCCCTTCCCCGAAGCTCACTCCGCGGAGGACGACGCTGTGCGTTCCCACGATGCTGTGCCGCCCGAGGTGGATACAGGCTCCCTGTACATTTCTCAGCTCTTCCGGAACGACCGGACCAGGAAGCCATTGACCTGTGAAGTCGTCGTTTCCTGACATCAGGGAGGCCCGCGGCCCGACGTTGACGAAGTCTTCGATGACGATGCCGAACGGTCCGCTCAGAAAGGCGAACGCGGAGATGTGCACGTAGGAGCCGATGACCACCGGCTCGCGCGCGGTTAGGATGGCGAAGTCGTCGATCCGTACGTGGTCTCCGAGGCTGATCGAGCTGGCACCATAGATCGAGCAACGGTCGCTGATCGTGACGTCGGTGCCCACGCTGGCGAGCCCGAGTTGGGCGATCTGATCGGGAGAAAGCGTTCCCATCCTCAATCCTCCATCAGCACTGCCAAGGCCGCGCGCAACTCGTCGTCAGGGATCTGAGCAACTCCGCCATGACAAGGAAAGCACACCACGCGCGCATACAACTCGTCAGCTCGCGGCTTGGACGCCACCGGCCGGTAGTACTTGTGAACGACCAGCGGGAGGCCCGACAGCCGCTCGAGTCCTACCGGCTGGGGGAACAGGATTGGCGCCAGATTCGGAAACAACCCCTCCTTCCCGCCATCGACGAGAAGCGCAAGGCCAAGATCACGGGCAATATCGGCCAGGCGCCTGAACTGCTCCAGGTGAGCCGCGCGGATTGATTCGCGATGACGCAGCCGATCGAGGATGAAGGCGGCGGCTACGTCGGACATCTTGCCGTTGCTCGATCGCGCGCCGGTGTCGATACCCTTGTAGAGCCCGAAATTGATCAGCGAGCGGAACGTATCTTCGAGCTCGGCGGGCACTACGACGCATCCGCCCTCGCCGAAGCCGCAAGGCTTGGTGTGATGGAAGCTGAAGAGCTCCCCCGCGCCGAGGCTGCCGAAAGGCTTGCCGGGATGCGTCGAGCTGAAGCAGGTGGCCGAGTCAAAGAGGAGGATCTTGCCGGATCTTGCCGCGAGCTCCTCGTAGAATTCGACGTGAAGCGCCGTTCCGAAGAGGTTGGTCACCACGATCCCGTCGTACGACTCGATGGGCAGGGCGGCGAGCTCGCCGGGATCGAGGAAGCCCTGGGCATCGCAGTCAAGGACTTGCGCGCCGGCGAGCGGACCCTGTCGCTGCGCATGAAAGGTGAAAGCTGAGACGACCCAGCGCAGCGGACGCCCTGCGATGTGCTCGTAGAGCTGCACGAGGCCGTTGAGCGCCACGGTGCCATTGGCGCAGGCGATCACCCGGCGGTCGCGCGGCAGATGGAGGATCTCCGCCGCGGTTTCTTCGAGCTGAAGCGACAGCGGGCCGAAGTTCGACCACACGCCGCTCGCTTCGCTGCGTGCCAGCAGCTCCCGGATCTGCTCGTAGTCCGGCCGCTTGACCTCGACAAAGGGAATCATGCGCAGATCCGTGCGGCGTCCTCGGCCTTGACCTGCGGGTGAAGCTCACCGAGCAGTTGTTGAGCCAGCGCATTGATCACCCGTAGATCGGTACGGGCGAGCATCGCCTCTACGTTGTCCAGGCTGGCGTAGACCTCATCTTTATGAATCTGATGCTTGCGCAGGAGATGGATGATGCGTACGTTGCCAAGCTCGTCAGCATGGAGCGCCTCGAGCAGGGGATCGTTGACGAAGTTCCAGCGAAAGGGCAAGGCGCGGAAGGGCAGAGCGAAGCGGGTCACCGCCAGAGAGACTCCGATCTGAACGCGATACATCGTGCGGTGAACGGCATCGACGGCGGCCATCAGCTCGTAGATGGAGCTGCCGATGCTCCGCATCACGGCGGCAGGGGCTGCCAGCACACCGAGATTGAAGTAGGGTGGGCAATAGCGCATGGCCTCGTCGTTGAACATGTATCCCCAGCCAGTATGCTGGCAGGGAGTTTTGAGCTTGCCCAGGCCGCAGGAGTCATAGATCTCCTGCCACTGCTCGCGCAGGGAGAACGGCGGCATGTGAGCCACGACGCCGCAGAACGCGCCCGTCCGATGGGTTTCTTCGACCAACTCGTCGAGTGGACCGGCGATCAGGGTATCGGCGTCCAGCGCCAGCACCACATCGCTCGTGAATTCATAGCGGAAGCGCTCGCACGCCGTGGCATAAAAGCTTTCGCGGGCGAAGAGATCCTCGTCGACCCAGCGGACCTCGACGCCGTTGTCGGCCATCCAGGGATGGTTGCGGGCGAGGTCGGGATCATGCTTTTCCGCCCCGACGGTCAGGACGATCGGCGCGTCGCGGTAGCGGCCCCCTCGGACGCGCAACGACCGAGTGAGGTAGTGGGCCATGTTGAGAAACGTCCGGGTCGGGCTCACCGGGACGTGGACTTCGAGCGTGGGGCGGCGGCGTAGGAACAGCATGGGGCTTGATCGCGCATCTTACACTACGTCCCGATCACCACCACGAACTCCCCCTTGAGCGAGGGCCGGCCCTTGAACTCCTCCAGCAACCCGGACAACCTCCCCCGCAGCACCTCCTCATGCATCTTCGTCAGCTCCCGGGCCACAGCCGCCGGCCGATCCCCTAGCTCCGCCAGAGCGTCTTCGATGCTCGCCAGCAGGCGGTGGGGGGACTCGAAGACCACCAATGTGTGGCCGAGCTCCGCCCATCCTCTATAGAAGGAGCGCCGCTTGCCCGTCTTGGGCGGTGGAAAGCCGGCGAAGGTGAAGGGGTAGGGGGGGAGACCCGAGACCACCAGGGCGGCGAGGGCGGCGGAGGGGCCGGGGATGGGCTCGATGCGGACTCCTGCGGCGGCGGCTTCCCGCACCAGCACGAAGCCGGGGTCGGAGAGGAGGGGCGTGCCCGCGTCGCTTGCCAGGGCGATCGTCTTCCCTTCGGCCAGCTCGGCCAGCAGACGGGGGAGGCGCTGCCGCTCGTTGTGCTCGTGGAGGGAGAGGAGGGGCTTTTTGATTCCCAGATGGGCCAGGAGACGGCCGGTGTGGCGGGTGTCTTCGCAGGCCACGAGGTCGGCGGACTCGAAGGCGGCCCTTGCCCGCGGCGACAGGTCTTCGAGGTTGCCGATGGGGGTGGCGACGACCAGGAGCTTGCCGGCCATTATCTTCTTACCTTCAATCGCGTGGGATCTCCTGGTCCAGGTTCACGGCGCTGCCCGAGAGGTGGGCGATGAGCATCAGCCGGCGTTTGAAGCGGAACTGCTGCTCCAGGGCCACGATGCGGCGCACCACGTGCTCTTCGTAACCCCGGGCCACTTTCGGCCATGGTCCGGCCGGATGCTAGCATGACCCCATGAGGACTCCCGCCCTGCTCGTCGTCACCCTCGTCGCCGCCGCCCTCGCCCTGCTGCCGGCCTCTCCCATCGTGGCCCAGAAGAAGCCATCCCCGACTCCGCCGCCCGCCGCGAAACCCTCGACGGCTCCGGCGGGAAAGGTCACCCTTCAGGATCGGGTCCTGGCGGTGGTGGACGAGGATCCCATCCTGGCCTCGGACGTCGAGCGGATCATCAAGCTGGGCCTGCAGAAGCCGAATCCCGGCGAGGGCGACGAGGCGTTCCGCGGCCGGGTGCTCAACGCCCTCATCGACGAGCGGCTGCGCTTCCACGAGATCGACCGCTATGGCCTCGAGCAGGTGCCGGTGGAGGACGTCGAGAAAGAGGTGGCCAAGGTCCGTGCCAACTTCAAGGACGAGGCCGCGTTCCAGAAGGCCCTCCGTGAAGTGGGCCTGGACCTCAAGGGCCTGCGCCAGCTCATGGCGCGGCAGCTCCTGGTGCTCACCTCCGTGGACGAGCGCATGGGCCCCCGGGTCTTCGTCAGCATCGACGACATCACCCGCTACTACAGGGACGTGCTGACTCCGGAGATGCAGAAGAAGGGGGTGCCGGTACCCCCCCTGGAGGACGTGCGGGAAGACATCCGCGAGGTCCTGAAGCAGGAGAGGCTCACCGAGGAGCTCAAGCGCTGGACCGGGGAGCTGCGCGCGCAGGCGAACATCGTGGTCTATGCCAACCAGCCAGCCGGCGCTCCCCTGCCGCCGGTGGTAAAGAAGATCGAAGCTCCGGCGAAGAAGGGGAAGCCGCCGGTCTGATCCCAAGAGGGCCGGGGTGATGAGGGCGCCGCAGGAAGGTGGCGCGCCACTTTTTCATCGCCGGCCACTGGAAATTCTGAGACATTTTTGATATTCTTAGGGGTAGGAGGTGAATCGAACGATGTGTGTTAAGCGCCGTCTTGCCCTGGCCATCGCTCTGTTCTGCCTGATCGGGGGTCTGAGCTTCAGCCCGGCTGCCTCTGCGCGCGTGCATGTGAGCGTCGGGATCGGTTTTGGATACCCCGCCTACTACTACCCGCCGCCTGCGGCCTACTACGATCCGTACTACGATCCATACTACGCTGCGCCCTACTACTACCCTAGCTACTATGGCTACGGCTACGGCTATGGCTACTACAACAGCTACGGCTACCACGGCCACAGCAACTACGGCTACCACAACCATGGCGGCTACTATGGGCATGGCGGCGGCTATGGCTATCACGGCCACGGCGGCTACGGCCATGGTGGCAGCTATGGCCACGGTGGTGGTCACGGTGGCGGCCACGGCGGCGGCCACGGTGGCGGCCACGGTGGCGGTCACGGTGGCGGCCACGGTGGCGGCCACGGTGGTGGGCACGGTGGTGGGCACGGTGGTGGGCACGGGCATCGCTGAGCCCCCGGACCTCCAGCTCCCGGCGGGGTGATATCCTCCTGCCGGGAGCCTGGCACCTTGCTGAAACGACTGTCCTATCTCTGGCCTTTCCTCCGTCCCCATCGCCGCAAGCTGATCCTCGGCATCCTGGCCATCCTGGCCGGTGTGCTGTTGGGACTGGTGAACCCTCTGCTGGTGGGACGGGCCATCGACGCAGTGCGCCGGCACGTCTCCGGCCGGTCGCTCCTGGGCTATGCCGGCCTGGTGGTGGGCTTCGCGCTCGTGCAGGGCATCTTCACCTATCTCCAGCGGATGATCCTGGTGGCCATGAGCCGGGACGTCGAATTCGATCTGCGCAACGTCTACTTTTCAGCCCTGGAGAAGCAGCCGCCGGCCTTCTTCCAGCAGTACCCCACGGGCGACCTGATGGCCCGCGCCACCAACGACGTCCAGGCCGTGCGCATGCTCTGCGGCCCGGCCATCATGTACAGCGTCAACACGGTGATCACCGGCACCGGCGCTCTGCTGCTGATGGGGCGCATCAACCTCCGGTTGATGGGGCTCGCCCTGGTGACGGCGCCCCTGGTGGCCGGGGCCACCTTCCTCTTCGGGCGCCGCATCCACGTCCTCTTCACCGGCGTGCAGGAGAAGTTCGGGGACATCACGACCCGGGTGCAGGAGAACCTGGCGGGCGTGCGGGTGGTGCGGGCCTATGCCCGGGAGGCGCGGGAGGAGGCGGACTTCGGGCGGATCAACGACGACTATCTGGAGGGAAACCGCCGCCTCATCGGCTGGTCCGTGGCCTTCCACCCCCTCCTCCAGGCCCTGATCGGGCTGGGGTTCGCGGCCGTGCTGTGGTACGGCGGCCTGCTGGTGATCCGCGGCCGCATCTCGGTGGGCGAGTTTGTCACCTTCCAGCTCTTCCTCGGCAAGCTGGTCTGGCCCATGATCGCTCTCGGCTGGGTGATCAATCTGGCGCAGCGGGGCACGGCCTCTCTCCTGCGCATCCAGACGATCCTCGACGCCGAGCCGGCAATCCGCGATGCGGACGATCTGCCGCCGCTCCTCGAGCCTGGAGAGATCCGAGGGGAGGTGCGCTTCCGCGACCTGACCTTCGCCTACCGGCCGGAGGCCGGCCCCGTGCTGATGGACGTCGACCTCCAGGTGGCGGCCGGGCAGACAGTGGCCATCGTGGGCCGCACGGGCTCGGGCAAGACCACGCTCCTCTCTTTGATCCCCCGGCTGATCGATCCCCCCGAGGGCACCCTGGGGGTGGACGGCATCGACGTGCGGCGGCTGCCGCTCGCCCGGCTGCGGAGCGCCATCGGCATGGTGCCGCAGGAGACCTTCCTCTTCTCGGCCACCATCCGGGAGAACATCGCCCTGGGGAGACCGGACGCCGCACCGGAGCAGGTTCTGCGCGCCGCGCACCTGGCGGGTCTCGCGCCGGACCTCGCGGCCTTCCCCAACGGGCTCGACACGGTGGTGGGCGAGCGTGGCCTCACCCTCTCCGGCGGTCAGAAGCAGCGGGTGGCCCTCGCCCGCGCCCTGCTGCGTGAGCCCCGCATCCTGCTCCTCGACGACTGCCTCTCGGCCGTGGACACCCAGACCGAGGAGCTGATCCTCGCCAACCTGCGGCAGGTCTTCCAGGGGCGGACAGTCTTCCTCGTCTCCCACCGCATCTCGACGGTGAAGGATGCGGACCTGATCGTGGTGCTCGACCACGGCCGCATCGCCGAGCGGGGCACCCACTCCCAACTCATCGCCGCCGGCGGCCTCTACGCCGACCTCCACCAGCGCCAGCTCCTGGAGGAGGAGCTGGCGGCGGTGTAGCATCCCCCAGGGAGGAGAAACGTCATGCAGGTGGTGATCACCGGGGGTTCGGGTCTCATCGGCAGTGCGGTGGCCCGGGAGCTGGGAGGGGCGGGGCACGAGATTGTCGTCCTGTCGCGCGACCCTTCCCGGGTGAAGCTCCTGCCCAACACACGGGCGGTTGGGTGGGACGGCAGGACGAGCGAAGGGTGGGCGTCGCTGCTCGACGCCGATACCGGCATCGTCCATCTCGCGGGGGAGAGCATCGCCGGCGGCCGGTGGACGGCGGAGAAGAAGCGGCGCATCCGGGCGAGCCGGGTGGACTCGGGCGCGGCCGTGATGGCCGCCATCCGCCAGGCCAAGGAGAAGCCCCGCGTGCTGCTCCAGGGCTCGGCCGTGGGTATCTACGGCCCCTGCGGCGACGAGGTGGTCACCGAGAGCCATCCTCCTGGACATGACTTCCTCGCCGAGGTCTGCGTGGCCTGGGAGGCCTCCACGGCCGAGGCCGGGTCGCTGGGGGTACGGCGGGCCGTGCTGCGCACTGGTATCGTCTTGAGCGGCGAGGGCGGCGCTCTCCCCAGGATGGCCCTCCCTTTCAAGCTGGGTGTGGGCGGTCCCCTGGGGGGCGGCCGCCAGGGTTTCCCCTGGATCCACCTCGCCGACGAGGTGGGGGCCATCCGCTTCCTGCTCGAGCGGGAGGACGCCCAGGGTCCGTTCAATCTCACGGCTCCCGAGCCGCTGACCAATCGCGACTTCAGTCGTGCCCTGGGGCGGGCTCTCCACCGGCCGAGCCTGGCGCCGGCGCCGGGGCTCGCCCTGCGCCTCGTCCTCGGCGAGATGGCCGACATGCTGCTCCACGGCCAGCGGGCGGTGCCGCAGCGGCTCCTGGAGCTCGGCTACGTCTTCCGCTATCCGGAGGCCCTGCCCGCCCTCCGCGATCTGCTGGACTGAGGGGGAATGGTGGCCGAAGCCATCCGCGAGGGGGATATCCCGGGCGTCCAGCTCCGCTGCCGGCAGCGGCTCGCTCTCCCCCGGGAGGAGGCCTGGACCTGGCTCGTCGAGCCGGCGAAGCTCGCCCGCTGGCTGGCGGACGAGGCCGAGGTGGAGGCGGGTCCGGCCGGCTCGCTGCTGCTCAAAGGCTCGGGGCCCCGCGTCGATCCGCCGCCCGGCCCCTGGCAAGAGCGGGGACGGACGGTGGAGATCGCCCCGCCGGAGCTGTGGGTCCTCGCCTTCGAACGGCTGGATGCTGGCTGGACGGCCGCCACCCGCCTCACCCTGCGGCTCCATGCCTTGCCTGGCGGCAGCGAGCTCGACGTTCTCCAGCACGGTTTCCAGCGGTTGCCGCTGTCGGTCGGTCTGACGGTCTGGGAGAGCTACCGGAACCGTTGGCGCACGGCCCTGGCGCGGCTGGCGGAGAGGGTGACGGGGAGCTGAGCAAGAAAAAGCCCCGGCCGCTCGACCGGGGCTCTCTTCTCTACGACAGGAAATGGGCTAGAACCGCACGCCGACCGCGAAGCGGTAGAGCCGGGGCTGCTGGAAGCCCAGGGCGTTGATGGCCTTGCCGAAGTTCGGTCCCTTCACCCAGTTGACGCCTTCGACCGGCGTCTCGGTGAACGGGTTGAAGGGCAGGCAGCGGCCGGTCGGCGAATTCGGGCAGGCCGCGGAGTTGGCCGCAGTGAGGACGGTGGTGTCGAAGTACCGGACGTCGGTGGTGTCGATCTTCTCCTGGTTGAACAGGTTGATCACTTCCGGTTTCACGAAGAGATTGACCTGGCCGATCCGGAACTCGTAGTTGAGGGAGACGTCCGTGCGGAGCACGTTGGAGGTCCTGAAGGCGCCCCGCTTGCTGAAATAGTAACCGACCTGGGTGGGCGGCGTGACGTAGCCGGGGTTGGTGACGTAGGGAGTGATCAAGATCGCTCCGTTCGCATCGTAGGGATGCCCGGAGTAGAAGCCCTGGAGCAGGCTGGCGCTCAAGTTGTGGCGGTCGTGGTTGAAGATCTTGTAGACGCCGTAGAGGTTCACCCGGTGCCGCTGGTCGATGTTGAGGGGACCGTCGGGGGAGTTCCAGCTCACCTGGAAGTACTGGGGGTAGTTCCCCAGCCCACCGGCGAGCGGGCCGCTGCCCTGGTTCTCGCCGTTGAAGTTGCCGTCGGTCTTCGACAATGTCCAGTTGCCGCCCAGGTTGAGCCGGTCGCTGGCGCGGAAGCTGAACTGGGTGTGCAGGCCCTTGTAGGTGCGCTTGTAGAGGCTGTCGTTGTTCTCCACCAGCGTGAGGTCGAAGGTCTGCGTCACCCCTCCCACCTGTCCCGAGACCCGTCCGGTCGAGAGGTCGGTGCGCTGGGCGTAGAAGTTGCCCCAGTCGCGATAGACGAGGTCGGCGCGGACGACGCCGCGGTTACCGATGCGCGCCGTTCCACCGAGGGTGTACTCGGTGACGTTGGGCGAGTCGAGGGTGCCGTTGATCTTGGTGTTGAGGCCGCGGATGGCGGCGGCCCGCAGCGGCTGGAGGCCGCCGCCGAGCGGGTTCGACACCGTGGGCAGACCGCCGTTGGCGGCGGTGAACCAGTCGAACAGACGGCGCACCGCCTCGTCCTGGCTCAAGCCGATGAGGTCCGGCCCGCGGTAGAACCACTGGAAGGAGGAGGGCACGCCGGCCGAGGAGCTGCTGTCGGCGACGGTGTTGGCGAGGGCCGCTACGTACTGGCCGTAGCTCGCGTGGAGGAGCAGGCCGCCGTCGCCCTTCGCGTCGTACGTCCCCGACAGGCGCGGGCTGAAGCTGGCGTCGTCGGCGACCTTCTGGTGGGCCTCGTTCTCGCCATCGTTCTTGTCGTAGCGCAGGCCGATGCCGAAGGTCATCCGGTCGTTCAGACGCCAGGTGTCGTTCACGAAGAACGAATTGGTCTTGAAGCTGGTCCCCTGAGTCGCCTGCAGGATCGGGTCGAACTGGATGAACGTGGTGCCGTCGCCGAGGAAGATGGGCGAGATGTTGGCGCCGCTGATGAGGGCCCCGGTGCCGAGGATGCGCCAGTCGCTGCCGGACTGGTGGTTGTCGGCGGCACGGATGTCATCGTACGTGTCGTAGCCGCCCACCAAGTCGTGCGAGCCCATGCTCTGCGTCGAGACGAAGTAGGAGAGCTTGGCCAGGCCGTTCTTGTTGTTGCGGTCCTCGGGCCGGCAGACGCCGCAGAAGGTCGGGCTGTGGTACCGGGCACTGTTGCGCGAGCGGTCGAGGAGCAGGGTGCCCTCGATCAGGTCCGTGGAGGGGGCGCCCGAGCCGATGAAGGTGAACTTGCGCTCGGAGTACTGAGCGGTCAGCAGCAGGTTGTCCGTGAAGGTGCCGGTGTAGTTGGCCGACCAGAGCTCCTGCGGCGTCTCCCGGTTCACCAGGCTGGCCTCGTCCAGGATGGTGCTGAACGAGTTGCCGTTCTCCTTGTCGTTGATCTTGCTGTACGAGCCGAGCAGGCTGTGGCTGGGCGAGAGCGTGGCGGTGAGCTTGCCCTCGTAGCGCTGCTGGTCGCGGACGTTGTCGTAGGAGATCAGCGTGGGAGCGGCGGTCGTACGCGTCTCCTCCGGTTTGACGCTGCGGGCGGCGGCGAAGAACCAGAGGCGGTCGTGCACCACGGGGCCGCCGAGGGTCGCCTCGTAGGTCGGCACGACCTTGTCCGTCTGGGTGGTGGTCAGCGGCGTCTTCTCCTGCCACTTCTGGTTGTTCAAGGTGGTGCGGAAGGAACCGGAGAAGCTGTTGCCGCCCGACTTGGTGAGGACGTTGACCACGCCGCCCGAGAAGCGGCCGTACTCGGCCGAGACGCCCGCCGTGGCCGTGGTGGTCTCCTGCACGGCGTCCTCGATGTACAGGTCGAACGCCTGGCCGCGGACGTTCTCGTTGAGCACCACGCCGTTGAGCAGGAAGAGGTTCTCGTAGCTCGGCGCGCCAGAGATGGTGATGTTGCCGAGCCCCGTGCCGCTGTCCTTGGAGGGGCCGTTCGGCTGGATGCCTGGCGACAGCGCCACGATCTGGTTGATCGTGCGTCCCGCGGGCAGCTCGTCGACCAGGTTCTTGGTGAAGGTCGTCGCCGACTGGACGCCCTCGGAGATGGCCTCCAGGTTGCCGGTGACGTTGATCTCCTCGGTGATCGCCTCGGCCGTCATCTCGGCGTTCAGCGTGCTCACCTGGGCGGCGGCGATCTTTTCCTCCAGCTTGACCGTCCGCAGGCCCGGCGATTCGAAGACCACCTCGTAGTCGCCGGCAGGCAGCGACTGGAACAGGTAGTCGCCGGTCGACGTCGTCGCCGTCGACTTGCCTCCCCCCTGCAGGTTGGGCGAGGACACGGTTACCTTGACGCCGGCGAGCGGCTCGTTGCCGCTCGTTACCCGGCCCGACAGCTTACCGGTGGGATTCCCTTGCGAGAAGGCTGGCAACCCCGCGAGGAGGAGGGCTGCCAAACCCATGGCGAAGGCCTTGAATCTCATAACTGACTCCTTTCCGAGTCAAATGCCCCCCGGCTGGCGGGGGAGCGGTCTTGAGAAGCTGCGAGACCTGAACCCGAACTGGACGGAATGAAGGCGATCAAGTTTCATACCAACCCGGCCCATTGTCAATCAGGGCCTGAAATCCCTGATCTGGCAGGGAGATCCGTCTCCCCGGCGCGGGCGAGCTCCGTCCGGGGATTCAGGATGCTGGATTGGAATCCAAAGGCTTGGATTCGAAAAATCAAGCGGATGGATCGGTCCACAGCTCCTGCAGGGCCGCGGCCACTTCGTCCCGCAGGGAGGGAAGCGTGTAGATACGATACCGGTCGATGCGGGAGAGATGGCGGATGAACTGGCTGGCCTGCTCCATGGGCTCCAGCGAGCCGTCGAAGCGCCGGACCAGCACGCGGCTGCTGCCCAGGCGGTGGGGGTCCTTGGCGGAGTTGGAGACCAGGATGCTGCCGGCTCCGAAGCTCTGGCGCAGGCCGGGGAGCAGCTCCTCGAAGCGCTCCTTGTCCTCCGGCGCCAGGTGCTCCCGGGTCTCGAAGGCCACGGGGAAGTGGCGGCGCTCGATGAGGGCCCGGGCGTGGGGGCTCTCCGAGGTGCGCAGGGCCGTCCACACCGAGACGTCGTCCTGGGCCAGGAACTCTTCCGGCGTCGCCGCCCAGCGGCACCCCTGCTCCCGGAGCCACTCGTTGAGGTGGAGCTCCAGGGCCTTGCCGGTGACGTTGAAGTAGACTTGGGTGAACATGTAGTAGCGGGCCATCACCAGCGCCTCCAGGGCGTGGACGCCTCCCTCCTCGATGCCGATGCCCCACTCGCCGGTCTCCGGGTCGGCGAGGGGGAGGATGGTGTCGAGCAGCCGCTCGAGATCAAAGGTGCCGTAGCGCACGCCGCAGAACAGGCTGTCGCGCAGCAGGTAGTCCATCTTGTCCACGTCCAGCTCGCCGGAGACGATCTTCGAGAGCAGCCGCTCGGTGGCCGAGCCGCCGCCAGCCAGCAGGCGGTCCACGTCAATCGTGGTGATGCCGTCGCCGTGGCGGTGGAAGATCTCCTCGACCTCCTCGGTGTGCAGCAGGCGCCGGGTCATCTCCTCGTGGTCGATGCCGCCTGCGAAGAGGTCTTCCGCCGAGTGGCTGAAGGGAGCGTGCCCGAGGTCGTGGAGGAGAGCCGCGGCGCGGGCGAGGCGGCGCTCCGGGCTGCGGGCGCCCGCGGGCAGCAGCCCCTCGCCTTTGGAACACAGGGCGTCATAGACCCGGCCGGCGAGATGCATGGCTCCCACCACGTGGCCGAAGCGGGTGTGCTCCGCCCCGGGGAAGACGAGGAACGTGAAGCCGAGCTGATGGATGAAGCGCAGGCGCTGCACCGGCCGGCTGTTGACCAGCGCGGCCTCCAGCGGATCCGCGCGGATGAAGCCGTGGACCGGATCGCGGATCGACAGTACGGAGAGAGGGCTCAGTTGTGCTCCGCGCCGCCGGCCAGCCGGCGGAACGGGCGCAGCCGATCGAAGACCTGGCGCCGTCCGCGCAGGATGGAGAGCACCGAGAGGCCGCGCTCCGGCAGCGACTCGGTCAAGAGCTGGAGCTTGCGCAGCGGGGGCAGGTCCAGCCGGGTGGCGATGCGGTTGACCAGCTCCTCGAAGGCGCCGCCGCCGGAGAGCGACGCGAGGTCTGCCAGATCCCAGGGGAACGGCTCCCCCGGCTCCGCGGCGAGGGCGCGCAGCAGCTCCAGGAGGTCCTGCCGCACGGCGACGAGGCCCGCGTCCCGCTCGTTGAGCCAGGGCTCTGCCAGGGGGCGCACCACGGCCTGACGGTAGGGCGCGTCGCCGATCTCGCGCTCCAGCTCGAAACGGAACTCGCCATAGAGGAGGAGGTCCGGGGTGCCGTCGGGCTGCATCTCCAGGTCGAGCACCCGAGCCGCCGTGCCGCCGGGGAAGATCTCGAGCCGCCCCTGGGCATCGAGCCGCGGCCCGGGCTTCAAGAGGACCACGCCCAGCCACCGGGAATCCTCGTCCCGCTCCTCCAGGTCGTGGACGAGCGGCAGATAGGTGGGATCGACCACGTGGAGCTTCAGCTCCGTGCGGGGGAAGTGCACGACGTCCGGAAGCGGGACGAGCGGGAGATGGGTGTCGTCGCCGGTCATGGGGAAGATGATAGCGCGACTTGGGGCCGGCATTGACTCCCCCGCCTGTGCTATCGTACCTGCCGGTTTCAAATCCTTCAGCAGGAGACCCTATGTCCCGGACCCGTTTTTCGGCGCGGTTGCGCTATGCCTTCGATAACAGCATGTCCAGGGGTGCGATCGCCCTCATCGGCTATCTTGCCCTCGCCTCGATCTGCATGATCGCCTTCTTCTCCCTCGTCGTCGTCCTCTTCCACATCGCGCCCAAGGGGAGCGACCAGCCGGGCTTCTTCGAGGCGGCCTGGCTGAGCCTCATGCGCACCCTCGACTCGGGCACCATGGGCGGCGACGAAGGATGGTCGTTCCGCATCCCCATGCTGGGGGTGACGCTGGGCGGTATCTTCCTCGTCAGCGCTCTCATCGGCGTCATCAACAACGGCATCGAGGGCAAGCTGGACGAGCTGCGCAAGGGGCGCTCCTTCGTGGTGGAGAAGGATCACACGCTGATCCTCGGCTGGTCGCCCAAGGTCTTCACCATCCTCTCGGAGCTGGTGCTCGCCAACGAGAACCGCTCGAAGCCGCGCATCGTCATCCTCGCCGAGAAGGACAAGGTGGAGATGGAGGACGAGATCCGCACCCAGATCGAGGACACGAAGAACACCCGCATCATCTGCCGCACCGGCAGCTCCCTCGACTTGAAGGACCTGGAGATCGTCAACCCCCGGCAGAGCCGCTCGGTCATCATCCTGGCGCCCGAGGGGGAGAACCCGGACTCGGAGGTGATCAAGACCATCCTGGCCTTGACCAACAACCCCGACCGGCGGCCGGATCCCTACAACATCGTGGCGGAGCTCCAGGACCTGCGTAACGCCGACGTGGCGCGGATGGTGGGGAAAGACGAGGCGCAGCTCATCGTCACCAACGATCTGATCTCGCGCATCATCGTGCAGACTTGCCGGCAGTCGGGCCTGTCGGTGGTGTACACGGAGCTGCTGGACTTCGGCGGCGACGAGATCTACTTCACGGAGGAGCCGAAGCTCGTGGGGCGGACTTTCGCCGAGGCCCTCCTCGCCTATGAGGACTCCTGCCTCATGGGGCTGCGCCGCGCCGATGGGCAGATCCTGGTCAACCCGCCCATGGACACGCGGATCGAGGAGGGGGACCATGTCATCGCCATCTCCGAGGACGACGACACTGTGAAGGTCTCGCCGCACGCCGGCTCGTGGGAAGGCCTCGAAGCGCGGGTGGGGGTCGAGCACGAGGCCATCCGCTTCGCGCTGCCCACGCCGCCGCGGCCGGAGAAGTCGCTCATCCTGGGCTGGAACCGGGGCGCCATCGCCATCATCAACGAGCTCGACCGCTACGTGGCGCCGGGTTCGCGGCTCACCGTGGTGGCTGACGCGCCGGACGTGCGCGAGCACATCCAGCGCGACTGCGCGGGCCTCGTCAACCAGGAGACCTCGGTGATCGAGGCCGACACCACGGACCGGCGGGTGCTCGACGGCCTCGGCATCCCCTCCTACGATCAGATCATCCTGCTCTGCTACTCGGAGATCCTGGACGCCCAGGAGGCCGACGCCCGCACCCTCATCACCCTGCTCCACCTGCGCGACATGGCGGACAAGGGGGGCCACGACTTCCGCATCGTCAGCGAGATGCTGGACGTGCGCAACCGCGAGCTGGCGGAGGTGACGCAGGCGGACGACTTCATCGTCAGCAACAAGCTGACCAGCCTGATGCTCTCCCAGGTCTCGGAGAACAAGCACTTGAACGCCGTCTTCGCCGACCTCTTCGATCCCGAGGGCTCGGAGATCTACCTCAAGAACGCCGCGGAGTACGTGGAGCCCGGCCGCGAGGTCAACTTCTACACCGTGACCGTGGCCGCCAGCCAGCGCAACGAGGTTGCCATCGGCTACCGCCTGCAGGCGGAGGTGTCGGACGCCTCGAAGGCCTGGGGCGTGGTGGTCAATCCCAAGAAGTCGAAGAAGGTGAGCTTCACGGACAAGGACTGGTTGATCGTGCTGGCGGAGGATTAGGGACAGCTCCCCCCGCCCAAGACCCTCATCACCCCGGCCCTCTTCTCCCGTCCCCTCCCACCCCCCTCACCGGGAGAAGAGGGAGAAAGCCAGAACGCTCCAGCCGGGTACCCTCTCCCGGGGAGGGGGATAGGGTGGTCGGGAGAGGGCAGGGTGAGGGTCTTGGGCGGGGGTGCTCCGAGGCAAGGCGGGGGATTCCTCACCGGCAGAACTCCACCAGCAATCCATTCACCCTCTCCGCCTCCTCGTGCTGCACCCAGTGGGTGGCCTCGGGGATGAGCTCCAGGCGACCGTGGTCGCAGAGAGCGAGGCTGGGCTCGGCCATCTCCTCGCCCAGGAAGCGGTCCTTCGTGCCCCAGATCAGCAGGGTGGGGACGGGGACGCGGGAGTGTTTCGGCATCCTGAGCTGGGCGCGCAGGGCGGCGCGATACCAGTGGATCATGGAGCGGACGGCGCCGGGCTGGGACCAGGCTTCTTTGTAGCGGGCGACGTCCTCGTCGCTGAAGGTGCCGGGACGGCTGGAGACGCGGAGGATCTTCTCGGCGTAGGCGAAGCCGTCGCGGGAGAAGCTGCGTTCGGGCAGCCAGGGGAGCTGGAAGAAGAAGATGTAGCGGCTCTTCTTCCGCTGCACGGCGCTATGCAGCAGGGTCCGCCGCATCACCAGCGGATGGGGAATGTTGAGCAGGGCCAGGCGCTCGATGCGCTGCGGATGCCGGATCCCCAGCCACCAGCCCACGACGCCGCCCCAGTCGTGCCCCACGATGCGGGCCTTTTCGATGCCGGCCCCGTCGAGGAGGCCGACGACGTCCAGGGCCAGCTCGTCGAGCCCGTAGGCTGATACGCGCCGCGGCTTGTCGCTGATGTTGTAGCCCCGCTGGTCGGGGACGAGGACGCGGAAGCCCGCGGCCGCCAGCGGGCCGATCTGCCGGCGCCAGCCGTACCAGAATTCAGGGAAGCCGTGAAGCAGGATGACCAGGGGGCCGTCCGCCGGCCCGGCCTCCACGGCGTGCAGGCGCACGCCGTGGGTGGTGAGAGTGAGGTGCCGGAGGGCGGTGGCTTCCATGGTGCGCTTAGCTCCACTTGTCAGATTGCCTGACTCGGCCGTCGCCAGCGCCATCCCGGCCGCCTGAGACCCCTCGCCCGTCGCGAATTCTGGCTGCGCCCTCGCGGATTCTCGCATCGCCCTCGCGAGTTTTCGTCGCGCCCTCGCGAGGGCCGGACCAAAATTCACGAGATCTCGTAAGGCCCTCGCGAATTTTCATCGCGCCCTCGCGAATTCTATATGGGCCCTCGCGAGGGGCGGCCCAGAATTCGCGAGGGCGGGACGAGAATTCGCGAGGGCGCAGCCAAAATTCGCGAGGGCCGGACGAAAATTCGCGAGGGCAGAGCTCTGATCGCTGCGGGCCCAACGCGATCCGGCGAGGGGCAAGCCTTCTAGCCCCAGAGGTTTGCGAGTCGGCGGGGGGCGGCTAGCTACTCCGGCTGCCGAACCGTGTGCACCGAAATCGCCAGTACCCGGTCCCAGGCAGGCTCCACGTCGGAGATGGCGCCCAAGAGGGCGAGGCCGATCCCCGCGGAGCCCTCCAGGAAGCCGGGCTCGTCCCGCCAGCCGAGATCGTTGATTCCCGCGCCGATCGTGCCCCAGGAGCGGAAGCCCCCCACGCCCTCGCCCGGCTGCCGGAATTCCAGAGCGTGCTGGAACCAGAAGCGGGCAGCCTCCCGGAGAGGCTCCTCGCCAGTGGTGTTGTACATGCGGTTGAAGAGGTGGGCCAGGCCCGCGGCACCGTGGCAGAGGCCGGCGTCGCGGATGCCGGAGGTGGCTTCCGGACGCTGGGTGGCGGCGCGGGCCACGTCCAGCGCCTCGCGTTCCCAGGCGGGCTCGCCCACGGCACGGGCAGCGGCCAGCAGGGCGGCGGCCACGCCGGGATCCCCGTAGCACCAGGCGAGGCGGGAGCCGGTGGGGGCCTCCCAGGGAGCGTACGAGGTGCTGAAACAGGAGCCCATGGACGGGTCCAGCCGGCGGGCAAGCAGAAAGCGCACCGCGCCGTCGAGCAGGGGGCGCGCCCTCTCGATCCCAGCGGCCGCGGCGCCGCCGAGGATGGTGACGACCCCGGGCAGGCCGTGGGCCACGCCGAGGTTGTAGTTGCCCTTGGTGTGGATCTCGCGCTGCCAGTCGGGGAGGTCCTCGGGGCGGGTGAACCAGGCGGCCCCCTCCTCGCTGACGTCGGCGGTCTCGGCCAGGCGATCGACCACGTGGCCGAGCAGGGTCGCGGCCTGGGGACGGGGGAGGCGTTCGAGGGCGTAGACGCCCAGCCCCACCAGGCCGGTGATGAGGTCGTAATCGCCCGGCCAGGGAGAGCGCTGGAGGGGGGTGAGGAGCGCCTCATCGATCTCCTGGACGGGATCGTCCTCGTCGGCCTCCTCCTCGAAGAGCCGGCCGCGAAGGTGCTCCATGGTCCAGGCCACGCCAGCGAATCCGGTGTAGAGATTGGCCGGCAGGGGGGTCTCCGCCAGCACGTCCACCGCCTTCTCGACGAGCTGTGCCGCCCGCTCGGCAGGGGCTTCCTCGCCGCTCTGGAGGGCGAGATAGGTATAGAACAGCGCTTGGCCGGAGAGGCCGCCGGCGAGGGAGGCATAACGGTTGCTCTCGCTCTCCCCCTGGGACTCCAGGGCGGCGGCGATGTCGTGGACGGCGTCGCGGGCCTGGGCGGCCAGGTCGCCTTGCAACAGGGGTTTCCATTCTTCGCTCATGGCCGGGCATTCTGCCTCAAATCGTCCCCCTATAATAAGGACATGCGCCGTAACCTCTCCTGGATCGCCCTGCTCCTCCCTCTCCTCCTGCTGTCCGCCACCGGCCGGGCGGAGTCGCCGAAGCTGTCCTCATCGCCCTCGGCGGGATTGCCCGAGGGGGTGACCCCCCTGCCCCCGGAGAGCGCCCAACACATGCAGACGCTGCTCGAGGCCGCGGAGAAGTACCGGGGCCTCAAAGCCAAGGCGCCCATTCCCGCGGGCACGCTGGAGGAGGCGGGGCTGAAGAAGAAGATGCTGGAGAGCATGCGGCAGCACACGTCGCCGGAGTCCCTGCGGGCCGCCGAGATCAGCCTGAAGGCGTTCGGCCTCATCCCCGAGTCCATGGACCTGGGCACCTACCTTCCCGACCTGCTGACCAGCCAGGTGGCCGGCTACTACGACACCGAGCGGAAATACCTCGCCATGGTGCGCCGCGGCACCACCTCGCGTGTGGCGGACGACGGCCCCTCTGAGGAGGACTTGGTGCTCGTCCACGAGCTGACCCATGCCCTCCAGGACCAGAGCTTCGACCTGGTGAAGCTGGAGAAGGAGGACGATCCGCTCGCCGACTCGGGAGACGCTCTCACCGCCCTGGCGGAGGGGGACGCCACCTTGACGATGATGAATTTTCTCTCTCGGACGAGCGTCGAACGCCTACCCAACGCCGACCGAGTGGTGGTTTCGATGGCAGCCGATCCCGACCTGATGATGGCGTCGCTGCCGGACCTACCCGGCGCCGATCAATTCGCACAGGCGCCGGTCTGGCTGCGGGACAACCTGATCTTCCCCTATCTCAACGGCATGGCCTTCTGCCTCAGCGTGCGGCTGCGGGGCGGCCAGAAGCTGCTGGACTACGCCTTCGCTACCGATCCGCCCCGCTCGACCGAGCAGGTCCTGCATCCCGAGAAGTGGCATACCCGCCGGGACGATCCCGTGGTGATCCGGCTGCCGGATCTCGCAGCGGACCTGCCCGGCTACCGCAAGGCCGCCGACGGGGAGATGGGCGAGCTGAGCATCCGCAGCCTGCTGCGCGAGGGGCTCGGAGATCTGGACCGCGCCGTCGCTGCGGCGACTGGCTGGGGCGGCGACCGCTTCGCCGTCTACGAGGAGAAGGGTGGCGGGCGCCTCGTGGTGTGGGTGACGGACTGGGACGACGAAGCCGATGCGCGGGAATTCCGGACGGCCCTTGCGAGTCTGGGGCGCGGCTGGCAGGTGGAGGCGGCGGAGCCGCGGCGGGTGGTGGCGATCCGCGGCGAGCTCAAACCGGAGCAGCGCAAGCCGATCAACGCCCGGCTGGCGGCAGCTCCGGCGGAGCGGCCCGCCAACCGGAACATCGATCTGACGGCCATCGGAGCGACCCCGGATCGGCCCGAGCCTGCCGCCAAGCCGTGAGGGACGGCCCGGAGGCCGCCCCTGGCCGTCGCCTCAGACTGCCGCGATCAGCCGGTCGAGCACGCCGATGTGCTCGCGCTGCTTCTCCAGGAAGCCGCGGATCAGGGCCTGGCAGTCGGCGGGCAGGTTCTTGTCCTCCAGGGCGTCCTGATAGTCCTTGAGGCCGTGCTCTTCCCCTTCCTTGAGGGCCTTGAGAGCGGCGGCGTTGCCCAGCAGCTTCGCGGTGCCCTCGACCGTTTTGGCCCAGGTGCCCCAGGCGCCGGAGCCCTCGGAGGGCTTGCCGCCGTGCTGCTCGATGTGGTGCCACAGCTTGTCGGCGGCATCGCGGTGGTCGAGCTGGAGCCGCTCCAGCTCCGTGGCTCCGGGCTCGCCGGAGATCACTTTCTCGCGGGCCTGGCGGTAGGTCTCGATCGCTGACATCTCCCCGCGCAGCAAACTGTTGAGGGCGCTCACGTCGGTCGTCGTGGTGGTCTGCATGGAGTCGTTCCTCCTCGGTGAGTTCATGGATGCGAGGCCTTCGACGGCCTCGCTACCCTATGGTGCAAGGCATGTGCCGCGAGTGCCGCGAAAGGGGGCTGGCCTGAATCTTCAGTTAGCGATAAACTAGAGGGGACTATCGGACGGCTCATGACGGCATCGAGCAGAGGAGGAGAGGGGTAGCCCTGTCTCTCATGGACGTGAAGCGACAGGAGGGGATGGATTTGTCCGAGCGGCTGGCGGAGGTCCACCGCGCCGTGGCCGAGGCCGAGCTGCGCAACCAGGCCCTGGTGCGCCTGCAGGAGGCGAGCGTCGGGCTGCTCAACCTCGGCGAGGCGCCGAGCCACGACCGGCTGATCGAGATCCTCTGCCACGTCACCGGCGCGCCGCGGGGAGTCTACTGGTTGCGCGACGAGGGAGCGGCCGGCCCGGCGGCGCTGACGGCCCGGGGCACCTACGGTGTGCGGCGGACGCCGCGCAACGATACCGACCAGCGGATGCAGGACCTGCTGCTGCGGGTCGAGATGAGCTCCGACCATCCCGTGGCCCGGGCCTCCCGCACCCTGCGGCCGGTCTCCCTGAGCGACACCCAGGCGGACCTCTCCTGGACGGAGTTCTCGAACCTGTGGAGCCGCACCGGCATCCGCTCCGTCCTCGCCATGCCCCTGCGCGCCCGGGGCCGGCTGCTGGGGGTGGTGGCCCTCTTCTGGCGCGAGCCGGGCCGCGCGGCCGAGGAGGCCGTGATCAAGACCGCCGAGGTGATGGCCAACCAGGTGGCGGCGGCGCTCGACACGGGAGTGCTGGTGGAGGAGCTCTCCCGTGCCAGCCGGCTCAAGGACGAGTTCCTGGCCACCCTGTCGCACGAGCTGCGCAATCCCCTGAATGTCATCTCGGGCTTCGCCCAGCTCCTCGTTCGCGATCCGGAGGCGCAACGGCTGCCGGTGGTGCGCCGGGCGGCCGAGGCCATCCGGCGCAACGCCATGGTCCAGGCGCAGCTCGTGGCCGACCTGCTCGACCTCTCACGGCTGCAGACAGGCAAGCTCGGGCTCGATCGCCAGACGGTCGCCCTCGATACCCTGGTGGCCGAGGCCGCCGAGGCGTTGCGCGACGAGGCCGAGGCCCGGCGCATCCTGCTGCAGGTGGAGCGCTGCGGCGAGCCGACGCTGGCCGAGGCCGATCCCGTGCGCGTACAGCAGATCGTCTGGAACCTGGTGCAGAACGCCGTCAAGTTCACCCCGGAAGGGGGGAGGGTGACCGTCCGTCTCGAGCGGGACGGCGCTGAAGCCCGGCTGGTGGTGGAAGACACGGGCCAGGGGCTCGACCCCGCCTTCCTTCCCGACGTCTTCGAGATGTTCAGCCAGGCCGACTCCCGGACGAGCCGGCGCTACGACGGTCTGGGTATCGGCCTGTCGCTGGTGCGCCAGCTCGCCGAGCTGCACGGCGGGAGGGTGGAGGTGGAGTCGGAGGGGGTGGGCCGGGGGGCGCGGTTCACCGTCTGTCTCCCCATCCTGCCGGCGGGATTGGAGCTGGCGACCGCCAGCGCTGGCGCCGAAGCCGGGTCCCTCGCCCACGTCCGCATGCTGGTGGTGGACGACTCGGCGGACACCACCACCATGCTGCGCCAGCTCCTCCAGTTCCAGGGGGCCGAGGTGGCCACCGCGGCCAACGGCGACGAAGCCCTGCGTCTCGTCGAGGGACGGGATTTCGACGTTCTCGTCTCCGACCTCGCCATGCCCGGCATGGACGGCTACCAACTGCTGCGGGAGCTGCGCACCCGCCCCCGCACCGCCGGACTGCCCGCCATCGCCGTCACCGGCTTCGGCCAGAGCGAAGACGCCGAGCGCACCCGAGCCGCTGGCTTCGTGGCCCACCTCGCCAAGCCGGTGCAGATCTCCCGCCTCGTCGAAGCCACCCTCGCGGCTCTGAGGCTGCCGACGGAGATGTAGTCCGACGGGCCTCCTATAGGTGATAGTCTCCCTCCAGACTCTTCCCCGGAGGTTCGCGATGAGGCTGAAGAAGACCGCCCTGATCGGGCTTTTGCCGTTGCTGTTCCTTGGCTGTCAGGTGTTGAGCAAGCTGGGTGTGCCGGGCGACTGGAACATGGTGCGGCTTCCCGTGGGGGTGAACGCCTGGCTGCCCTGCATCCCGGTGGAGCAGCCGTCTGACGGCAAGCTGCGGGCGGAGGACCGGAGCTTCGCCTGCCAGGCGGGCGCCGTGCAGATCAAGGCGTGGTTCTACGGCTCGGGCCAGAGCTACAACCTGGAGAAGGGGGCCGCCGGGTTTGAAAAAGCTATCCGAAACGCGGCCCAGCGCGACGGCGGACAGCTCGACCACCAGCAGAGCCACGCCACGGTCTCGGGTCTTCCCGCCATCCGCATGAAGACCTCGTTCGTGTTCCCGAAGGAGAAGTCCATGGTCGACGGCGTGCTCGTCTCGGACGGCAAGGACGGATGGCTGATCGACGTCATCTATCCCACCCGGATGGCCTCGGGGATGGAGCCGCAGTTGAAGAAGCTCTTTGAGACGCTCGAGGTACAGGGCTCCCGGACTCCGTCGTCGATGAGCCCATAGTGCCGCCTCCCCGCCCTCCTCTCCCCGTGGGGAGAGGAGGCAGGGATCCGACCGACTCAGTACCCGCCGCGTCCGCCGCCGTAGCCGCCACGGCCGCCGCCACCGCCGCGGCCACCGCCACCGCCACCGCCACCGCGGCCACCCCCTCCACCATAGCCCCCGCCGCCGTAGCCCCCGCCGCCCCCCTTACCGCGCCCACCGCCTTCTTCCCGCGGCCGGGCCTCGTTGACGGTGAGGTTCCGGCCATCCACTTCCTTGCCGTTGAGCGCGGCAATGGCCGCTCGCGCCTCCTGGTCGCTGCTCATCTCCACGAAGCCGAAGCCCTTGGAGCGCCCCGAGTCGCGGTCCATGATCACCTGAGCGGAGTCTACGGTGCCGTGCTCTCCGAACAGCTCCTGCAGATCGCTGTCCCTGACGCCGTAGGCCAGGTTGCCGACGTATAACTTTCTTCCCATTACAAGACTCCTTGCTTGTTCGTCGCCGGCCCCGGCTTCGGACGCGACGACCCCGGTGGATGCCTGAACCTCTTTTTCATCCGAGATTGTTGGTTGCAGGACAAGTTCGGATGGGGTCCTGGGGTCCGAACGCCTGGCCCTGTGCCTCGACGCCCAAACCTCCGCTTCGCGATCTTAGCACCTCGCGCCGGACAGGGTAGAATCTCTTCCAGCGTTTCACCTTCACGCAGCGTTTACAGGAAGGCCAAATTGCCTTCAGGAGAGCTTCGATGATCCTGTCTCCTCCTCGTGTCGTCTTCGGCCAGACCCTGGTCGTGCGCATCGCCCTCGGCGTCGTGGCGTTCCTTTTCGCCGGCATCCCCTTCCTCATTGCCCTGGGCTCCAACCCGAACGACTTCCCCGGGGTCCCCGTGGGGCTGGCGGTCCTCCTCGGCTACGGCCTTCTCTGCTTCACGATCGCGAAGACACAGCTCGCCATCCACACCGAGGGGGTCCGGCGGACGACCGTGTTGGGAGCGAAGGAGATGGAGTGGGACGAGGTGGCCGAGTACCGCTACCGGATCGTCCCCAATCAGACCGGCTTCGCGGTGGGCGGCCTGATCGGGATGGCGATCCAGGCCGCGGTCGAGGCCAGCCAGTGGATGCCGTCCGGCCCTCCTTCGATCACTCTGGTGGCCCGGGACGGCAGGAAGTTCCGTGTCACCCCGAACGTCAAGGGCTCGGGGGAGGCGATCGGGATGATCGTCGCGGAGGTCCACAACCGCCTGAAGCCGGAGCTCAAGCGGCGGCTGGAGAGCTACGGCGAGGTCGCCTTCGGCCCGCTCCAGCTCTCCTCGCAAGGGGTGACCTGGAAGAGCAGGGATCCCATCCCTCTGGACGAGATCGAGCGCATCGGGATCGTCGGCCGCAAGCTGCGCATCCGCCGCAAGGGCCGGTTCCTCGGCACCGTGACCCTGCCGCTGGAGAAGATCCCCAACGTCCTGCTGGCCCTGGAGCTCATCGAAGGCCTGCGCGCCTACGCGGGCGCGTCCCAGATCGCGGCCACGTTCGCGTGAAGGGGAGGGCCTCACAGCGGCGGCGGGGATGCGGGTTGCGTGGGGATCAGGGCCGGATCGGCGAAGATCGACAACCTGGAGTCTCTGGAGTCCCTGCTGTCCCTTGGGTCCCTTGCTGTTGCGAGCCTGAAACGTTTCGTGGGCAGCCGTCATACAATTCCGCCACCATGACCGAGCCAGCTCTGGACGTTGCGTTGCCCGCGGGCCGCGCTTTCGAGCGCCGCGTGGGTATGCTTTTCGAGTTGCTCGGCTATCGCGTGGAGCCCAACCGGCTGATCGCGGGCCGGCAGGTGGACCTCTTCCTGGAGGATCGGAGCGGCCCCCTCTCCCGCCTCTACGTCGTCGAGTGCAAGGACCAGGCGAGCCCGGTCAACACGGCCCAGTACGACGCGTTCCGTGGCCGGCTGATGGCGGCGCGCCACGAGATCTCCCCCAAGCTGCGGGGCATCCTGGTGGCGAGCGTGGGTTTCGTCAAGGAGGCCAAGGCCCAGGCCCTGCACGAGGACATCGAGCTCCTCACCATCTCGGAGCTCGAGAGCTCGGTGATCGATTTCCGGCAGTATGCCCGGGACCTGATCCGGCGCCTCGACCCCGAGCCGGCCCTGGCCCACTACGTGGCACCCCGGCTGGTGCGGGAGCACTTGACCGTGTCCGAGCCGGCCGTGGCCGTGGTGGGGTCCTGGTTGGCCGACTCCGAGGCCAACCAGCTCACCCTCCTGGGCGACTACGGCACGGGCAAGACCACCTTCCTGAAGCAGCTCGCCCTGGACCTCGCCCGGCGCTACGAGCGCGAGGTCATCGAAGGCGGGGCCCGGGGACGGGTGCCCGTGTTCATCGACCTGCGGGACTACACCCAGGCCCTCTCGCTCAAGCAGATCATCCTCGACCTCCTGGACAACCACGGCATCCGGGCCGCCTCCTATGCCGCGTTCGAGTACGTGCTGCGGGAAGGGCAGGTGCTGCTCATCCTCGACGGCTTCGATGAAATGGCGAGCCGCGGCAACTACCGCGTGACCCTGCGCAACTTCCGCGAGCTCAACCGCAGCGCTCTCGGCAAGGCCAAGATCATCCTCTCCTGCCGCAGCCACTACTTCACCGACCAGCGGGACGTGCAGAAGTTCCTCGGCCGCCCCATCTCCCAGGAGGTGCCGGTCTTCTACACCGATCTCTACCGCGAGATCGCGGGACGGCCCAACTTCCTCATCACCTATCTCCAGGAGTTCGACGCCGAGCAGGTCACCACCTACCTGGAGAACCGCTGCGGCGGCGCGGCCGGGCGGGTGCGGCAGTTCATCTCCACCACCTACAACCTTGCGGAGCTCTCGCGGCGGCCGGTGCTGCTGGACATGATCGTCACCTCCTCGGGCAGCCTCGGCCGGCAGACCGAGCCGGTGACGCCCGCCATCCTCTACCGCATCTACACGGACATCTGGCTCTCCAGAAACGACTGGAGCACCATCCTCGACGTCGAGACCAAGCGCGACCTCCTGGAGCGCTTCGCCGCCAAGGCCATCCACGAGCCGGACGCGCAGCTCCACTACCTGGAGATCCCCAACCTGATCCGCGCCTGGCGTCCGGGCATGAACAACCTGGACGAGGAGGAGATCGACCGCGAGCTGCGGGCCGCGACCTTCCTGGTACGGGATCAGGGGGGGCGCTATCGCTTCTCGCACCGCTCGTTCCTCGAATTCTTCTACGCGCGCTATCTGGTGAGCGCGATCGAGCGGGGCGACGTCGCGGTCTGGGCCGGCGCACCGTTCCGCTCGGAGATCTATCGCTTCGTCCAGGACCTCCTCTCGCCGCCCAACCAGACAATGGCGGTCGATCGCCTCCTGGCCCTGGTGCGGGACCCGGCCGGCGACCTCCGGGCCCGCGGCCATGCCGTCAAATGCCTCAGCCGCATCCAGCGGCCCGAGGTCGCCCAGACGCTGTTGGAGATCCTGGAAGCGCCGGCGGTCGAGCACCAGCTCCGCTGCTTCGCCACCACGGCCCTGGGCTACCACCGCCAGCTTGAGGTCGTGAAGGCGCTGATCCGGGCTGCCCGGGTGGAGAGCGAGAGCCTCTGGGTGCGGGCCAACGCGCTCCTCGCCCTGATGCGGCTGGACATGCAGGAGGGGCGGGACTTCCTCGTGCCTCTCCTGGAGCATGGCCGGGGCGAGCCGCCGCTCAGGACCCCCGAAGTCAGCATGATCTTCCGGGCGGCCCACACTGCGTCCAACCTGGACCTGGTGCGGGCCTGCATCCGCTATGCGCGGCGGCCGGGGGGCAACCGGAAGATCGTGCGGCTCGGCGTGGAGCTCTGTGCGGCCCGGCCCTGTGCCGAGGGCGAGGAGCTCTGCCGGGAGATCCTGGAGCGCACCGACGACTTGGGGCTCGCCCGCATCGCCTTCTCCGCCCTGCCGTTGGAGGTCCGGAGAGACTACCTGCCCCGCGTCATGGCTCTCCTGCTCGCGCGGCAGGGCGCTCCCCAGGAGGCCCGCGAGTTGGTGCTAGAGCTGCGCGGGCTGCGCAGTCCGGAGGTCTCCGGCTTCCTCGTGCGGCTGATCGAGGGCGACCGGATGGGGCTGGAGGAGGAGGCCCTGGTCGTGCTGGCCGAGGACGATCCGGATCTCGTGGCGCAATCGGCGGCCCGCTGGATCCGCCTGCGGCGGAATCACTCGTTCCGGCTGCGCCTCGCGAGCGCCTACGGGCGGCAGGCGCCGGTCGATGGCGTGGCCTTCCTGCGCGGCCTGTTCACCCGCCAGGAACGGGCGGCCCACAAGCGGAGCCTCCTGGACCTCTTCGTGGAGCGCTATCCGGAATCGTTCCCCGACCTGGTGCGGGATCTCTGGCCCCGCGAGCCCGCCGCCCTGGTGAAGCGCCACGCCCTGGAGCTGCTGCTGCGGGTGGACCGGGAAGCCGCCGTGGAGTTGATGCTCAAAGACGGCGTGCGGGCGAACCGGCTCGGCACCCGCATGGCGGTCTGCAACATCCTCGCCTCCATCCACCGGGAAGAGGCCACGGCCGCGCTGCTGGAGCGCCTGCGCAACGATTCCTCCCGCTGGGTCCGCCTCCAGGCCCTGCGCAGCCTCGCCTCCCCGGGCCGCCACCTCGACCGCGACCAGGTCACGGCCGCCCTGCAGGGTGAGAAGGATCCGGACGTGCTCGCCCTGCGGGCGCAGATCCTGGGGGAGTGAGGGGAACGGAATTTCCCTCGCCCCTTCCCGTGTTCCTATTGAACGGCCGTTCGAGGAGGCGATATGCCCGGTTATCTATATGACGCAGCGACATTTGACAGGGTTGACCGAGCCCGGGTACAGTGCTAGGCCTGTGGGAGAAGCCTAGGATGACAGCCCTCCGCAAGAGCCTGCCGCTGATCGCCGCCCTCGCCCTGCTGGGGAGCACTGCGCAGGCTGCGGAGGTCCGCCCCGCGGGGATCGTCGGTCACGTGTTGGGCGGGACATCGCCGCTGGCGGCGGTCCGGATCTACGCCTACCCGCTCGCCGATCTCTCCCTGCGCAAGGTGACGACGACGGACACGCAGGGCAACTTCCTTCTCCAGGACCTCCCCGCCGGGCTCTACAAGGTCATCGCCCACAAGGCCGGCTTCATGCCGAAGGTGGTGCCCATCATCCGGGCGACCGCCCAGGCGTACACGCTCCTGGAGCTGGAGCTCTCCCAGCGTCGGCCCGGGACGGAGAAGGACGACGAGGACTTCTGGACCGTCCGCGCCCAGGTGCCCGCCGACGTGCTGCGCGACATCGAGACCGCCGAGCTCCAGGGCGCCACGTTCACCCCCGGGGTCGCCGGCTCCCTGGCCAGCTTCAAGGCCGAGATGCAGGCTCTGACCGGCGTCGATCGCGGCAGCCAGGTCGCCGGCGGCGGCGTGGGCATCAAGGGTCAGCTCGGCCAGACTCTGGTGGACCTCAAGGGCAACTTCCGGCAACTGAGCCTGAGCCCCGTCCAGTCTGCCAGCAGCGCGCTGGGCACAGGGCAGAGCAGCAGCGTCTCCCTCGACCTCGACCGCGGCCACGGCAGCCGCATCAACTTCAGCTCCGTCAACAACCGCGGAATCGGTAATCGGGAAGATGGACCGGTCGACCTCGAGCACTACCAGTTGAACTGGTCGCAGGGCGTGGGCGAGAACGGCCGCACCGACGTCGTCGCCCACTACACCAACGAGAGCAACTACCACCACCAGGGCGCCATCGAGCCGGTGGACATCCCCGGGTATTCGCGGTCGTTGTTTCTCGAAGGCGCCTATACGGAATCTTTCAGCGACAGCAGCACCTTGCAGGCGGGCCTGCGCTACCGCGAGCGCCAGTACGGGTTCGGCGACGATCCCAGCCGTCAGGGCAAGGCTTCGGAGCGGCAGGCGCTCTCCAGCATCGACCTCTTCGGCCGCGGCGGCGTCCGCCTGCAGCCGGCCGTGCTCATGGAGTACGGCCTCTACAGCACGCTCTCCGACGGCAGCCTGGCGCTCACGCCCCAGGGAGGCCTCGTCCTCCAACTCGGCTCCAACTGGCAGCTCGAGACCACCGCCGCCCGCCGCGTCTACACCGACTCCGTGGCCAATCCCGACTTCCTCCCCACCCTTTTCGAGCAGCGCGACCTCTGCGAGCAGGGGAGCGAGGCGTGCTATCAGGTGAACCTGACGAGCAAGGGGGACGGTGACGACAGCTCCTTCACCCTCGGCGCCGTCCACCGCAAGGTGGGAGACACGCTGCGCCTCTACTTCAGCGACGACTTCTTCGACCGCCTGGAGAGCCTCTACCTGGTACGGGGCGACAGTCTCCCCGAGGTCCACGTCGGGATGCAGCACAAGCTCGCGCCGCGGGTGGTCACCAAGTTCGAGTCCAGCCTCGCCTCGGGCGGTGGCGGCACCTTCTTCGCCGCCGATGGCCGGCCCTACGAGAACGACGTGCGCTACCTGGTGGCGTCGCTCGACACCCGGTTCCTCGCCAGCTCGACCGGGGTCTTCATCGCCTTCCACCAGTTGCAGCAGCAGCTCGACTCGGCCGAAGGCGGCCATCCCGCGGCCCAGATGGAGTACGAGCGCCTGCAGCTCATGGTGAACCAGAACCTGAACGTCCTCCTGAACCTCGCGTCCGAGTGGACCGTACAGCTCAACATGGAGCTCAGCCGCGGCGGCAACCTGACCGCCGACCCCCGCGAGTCCGACCAGATCCGCCGCAGCATCCTCGGCGGCATCGCCGTCAAGTTCTAGACCCCAACCGGTTGAATCCAAAAATCTGGACCCTCTCCGCTTTTCTGAAGCGGAGGCCCGAAAAGTGTGGCAGAATCAGGGTTTAGAGGCAGTTCAAAATGCCGTTGCGGTGGCATAGAAAGTGCTTGTTCCGGTCGTGGATCAGAGTCGTTATTCCATGACGCGGCCTCGCATTTCTCGACTAGCGCTCTCCCTCGCGCTCGCCTTGCTGGTGGTAGGCCTGGGTGGCTTGAGCGTGTACCGGAAGGTCCAGACGTTCCAGGCGCTGGGCTTCGAGGCCACACCTCGGGCCGGGGCGGTCAGCGTCGACTCGGTCGAGAAGCCGAAGAGCACGGGATTGCGGGCCGGGGATCAGATCCTCCTGGTCAACGGCCACGAGACGCCGACCTGGGACCAGCTCGTACAGGGGTTGCGGGAACGGGAGACGAGCAAGCTCCAGGTCCTGCGCGGCGAGGGACTGGTCGACGTCACCTACCACCGGCTGCCGCTCGAGATCGACTTCCCGTACCTGATCTTCTGCCTGATCGCCGTCCTCTATCTGGCCGTGGGGCTCTACACGCTCCTGCGCCAGCGGGACGGACAGGGGCTCCTGTTCTATCTCTGGTGCCTGACTTCGGCAGCGCTCTATCTGGTGACGCCCACGCCGCAGCCCGGCCTGGCGCGCACCCTGATCTATTTCGGCGACAAGATCGCGCGCCTGCTGCTGCCGGCCCTGACGCTCCATCTCTTCCTGGTCTTCCCGGCGCCTCTAAAGTCCACAGGATGGCCCCGGCGCCTGATCCCCTTCTTCTATCTGCCTGCGACGTTCCTGATCACCCTGCATCTCGACATGGTGCTCAACCGCGGGCGCATCTTCGGCCGCGCCACCCCGGAGCGGCTGGCGGTGCTCGACCGGATCGAGCTGCTGTACTTCGGCGCCCTGGTGCTGGCGGCGATCGGCGTCCTCTTCTGGCGCTTCCGCCGCGGCGCGGCCTGGGAGCACCACCGCCAGATGCAATGGATGGCCTGGGGCGTCGTGGGCGGCTACGTGCCGTTCCTCCTGTTCTACTACGCCCCGTTCATCCTCAACCTCGGGATCTCGCAGCTCGTGACCTCGGCGGCCGTGATCCCCCTGGGTCTCGTGCCGCTGACCTTCGCCTACGCCATCCTGCGCTACAAGCTGTGGGACATCGAGGTCATCGTCCGCGACACGATCTCGCTGACCCTCACGCTGCTGCTGGGGATCATCGGCTTCTCGCTGGTCAACCTGGCGATCGACCATGGCGTCTCCCAGGAGCTGACCCTCGCCCGCAACCTCCTGTCGTTCCTCTCCGGGCTGGGGATCGCCGGTCTCCTGGTGCCCACGCGCGGCGCCATCTCCTCGGCGCTGGAGCGCATCCATTACCGCGACACTTTCGGCAAGCGCAAGGCGTTGACCGGCCTCGGCCGCGAGCTGCTGCTGGAGCGCGACCTCGGCAAGCTGTGCGAGGCCCTCCTCGACCGCATCCAGGAAGCGGTGGACCTCGAGAGCGCGAACCTCTACCTGATGCAGGGGGATTCGCTGGCCGTAATCCGCCCGGAGCCCGAGCTGCCCGGCCGCATCCCCCGCGACGTGCTGGGCGAGGAGATCTGGACCCGGGACGTCGAGCGCCTCTCCGGCGGCTCCCTGCCGGTCGAGCCGCTGCCCATCCCCGCGCGGCTGTTCGTCGCCGGCTACCGCTACGCCTTTCCCTTGACCGTCCGCGGCAAGGGGATCGGCCTCGCCCTCGCCGGCTTCAAGCGCGACCACATGCCGCTCAACAGCGAGGACGCGGAGCTCATCCGCCACCTGCTGAACCAGGCGTCGCTCGCCGATCGAGAACGCCCAGCTCGTGGGCCAGCTCCAGCTCCAGCTCGAAGAGGTGCGCCAGCTCCAGCTCTACACCGAGGGGATCTTCGAGTCCTCGCCGGCCGGCATCGCGGTGCTCGACGGCGAGCGCAAGCTGCTCTCGGCCAACTCCGCCTTCGCGGGGATCGTCGGGCCAGGGCCGCGAGGCGCTGATCGGCCGCAGCCTCGAATCCCTGCTGCCCATCCAGCCGCTGCCCTGCTCCGGGCGAAGGGCCGGTCGAGGCGAGCTGGCGTCGATCCCCAGGGCCGCGAGCGCTTCCTCCAGCTCTCCCTCGCCGCCTTCGAGCACGGCTGGCGCGAGGGGCTCTACGTGCTGGTGGTGCACGACGTCTCCGAGCGGGTGGCGATGGAGAACGCCCTGCGCGAGAAGGACCGCCTGGCCGCCCTCGGCATGCTGGCCGCCGGCGTGGCCCACGAGGTCAACACGCCGATCACCGGCATCTCCAGCTATGCCCAGATGCTGCTCGAGGACACGTCGCCGACCGATCCGCACTACGAGATCCTGCAGAAGGTCGAGCGCCAGACGTTCCGCGCCTCGCGCATCGTCAACAACCTCCTGGAGTTCGCCCGCAATCGTCAGAAGGAGAAGAAGCCGGTGGTGGTGGCGCCGCTGATCTCCGAGTGCCTGGACCTCCTCGGCGAGCGTCTGGGCAAGCGGCGGATCGAGCTCAAGTGGACGCCGCCCGCCCCATCCGAGAGCGACAAGATCGAGGTCATGGGCTGCGACGGCGAGCTGCAGCAGGTGTTCACCAACCTCATCCTCAACGCGGTGGACGCCATGAACGACACCGGCGGCCGGCTGGCGGTGGACGTCATGGCGAGCGACTCGCGGGTGATGGTGCAGGTCGGAGGACAGCGGTCCGGGCATCCCGCCCGACAAGCTCGAGCTGATCTTCCAGCCGTTCTACTCCACCAAGCTCAGCACCGGCGGCACCGGCCTGGGCCTCTCGATCAGCTACGAGATCGTGCGGCGCCATGGCGGAGAGCTGCGGGTGGTGAGCCGGCCGGGCGAGGGCGCCTGTTTCCTGGTGGGGCTGCCCCGCTACCGGCCGCTGCTACTCCACCTCTGACAAGACAGTCACGGCATGAACATCCTGATCGTCGACGACGAGGAGGTCCTCCAGGACGTCCTGACCGTGCTCATCCGCAGGGAGGGGCACGACCCGCTCGTCCGCCACCACCGGCGAGGAGGCGCTCGCCGTGCTGGAGCGCGAGGAGGTCGACCTGGTCCTGCTCGACCTCATGCTCCCCGGCATGCACGGCCTGGAGGTGCTGCGGCAGATCCGCCAGCACGACCCCGACCTGGTGGTGGTGGTCATCACCGCCTACTCGTCGATCGAGAGCGCCATCGAGGCCATGCGCGAGGGGGCGTTCCACTACATCCCCAAGCCGTTCAAGAACGAGGAGGTGCTGCTCACCGTCCGCAAGGGGCTGGAGCAGCGGCGGCTCACGGCCGAGAACCGCTCGCTCAAGGAGCAGCTCCGGCAGCGCTTCGCCTTCGACAACATCATCGGCAAGAGCAAGCCGATGCAGCAGGTCTTCGAGCTCATCCGGCTCGCGGCGCCGTCGAAGAGCAACATCCTCGTGCTCGGCGAGAGCGGCACGGGCAAGGAGCTGGTGGCCAAGGCCATCCACCACCACTCGCGGCGCGCGCGGCGGACCGTTCGTCACCGTCAACTCGGGCTCGATGCCCGCCGACCTGCTCGAGAGCAACCTCTTCGGCCACGTGCGCGGCGCCTTCACCGGCGCGGTCGCCAACAAGAAGGGGCTGTTCGAGCTGGCCGACAACGGCTCGATCTTCTTCGACGAGATCGGCAACATCCCGATCGACACCCAGGCGAAGCTGCTGCGGGTGATCCAGGAGAAGGAGTTCATGCGCCTGGGCGGCCTCGAGACCATCAGTGTGGACGTGCGGATCATCGCCGCCACCAACGCCGATCTCGAAGCGGTCGTGCAGCAGGGGCAGTTCCGCGAGGACCTCTACTATCGGCTGAACGTCATCACCGTGCACCTGCCGCCGCTGCGCAAGCGGACGGAGGACATGCCGCTCCTGGCCCAGCACTTCCTCTCGCCTCTACGCGCGCGAGAACGAGAAGGCCATCCGCTCCATCTCCCCGCGAGCCATGGAGCTGCTCTTGGACTACCACTGGCCGGGCAACGTGCGCGAGCTCGAGAACGCGATCGAGCGGGCCGTGGTGCTTTCGACCGGCGAAGTGCTCATCGAGGAGCTCCTCCCCTCCTCCGTGCGCCAGCGCGAGTCCGCCGCGCCTGCTGCCGCCCCGACCCTGCCGTCCAACGGCATCTCGTTCAAGGACGCGGTCAGCGAGTACGAGCGGCAGATCATCATCCGGGCCCTGCAGTCGTGCGGCGGCGTGCAGAAGCGGGCCGCCGAGTTGCTCCAGGTCAAACCCACCACTCTCCACGAGATGATGAAGCGGTTGAACATCTCATCCGAGAGCCTCGTCACCTCTTGAGCCGGAATCGGATCCCCATGTCTCTTCGCAAGACGTCGTTGCTGACGCTCGTGCTCGCCCTCGTGGCGACGCTCTCCTTCGCCCAGACCGAAGGCCCGCTCGCCTCCCGGCCGCCGGGTCTCCTGGCCCCGCTCTCCCACGGGGAGACGCTTGACCTGCCGCCGCTCGACGAGCGGCTCCCCCGTCCCGAGGCCGTGCTGGGCTACCCCCTGGGCGCCCGCTTCACCTCCTGGGACCGCATCGTCGCCTACCTCGAAGCCCTGGACGCGGCCTCGCCGCGGGTGAAGATGTGGGAGTACGGCCGCACCTACGAGGGGCGGCCCTTGAAGCTCCTCGCCATCTCCAGCCCGGACAACCTCGAACGGCTGGAGGAGATCCGGACGAACGTCCAGCGCCTGGCCGATCCCGCGGGGCTGTCTGCGAATGAGCGGGACCGGCTGCTGCGGCGCATGCCCGCCATCGTCTGGCTGGCCTACGGCGTCCACGGCAACGAGTCCTCCTCGGCCGAGGCGGCCATGGGCGCGGCATACGTGCTGGCCGCTGCCCAGGGAGACCTGGCCCAGATGCTGGAGAACGTCGTGGTGCTGCTCGATCCGCTGCAGAACCCCGACGGCCGGGAGCGCTACGTCACCGCCTACGGCCAGCGGCGGGGCGAGGAGGCCAATCCCCGCCGCACCTCGGCCGAGCACTTCGAGCCCTGGCCCGGCGGCCGGCAGAACCACTACGTGATCGACTTGAACCGCGACTGGGCCTGGGCCAGCCAGCAGGAGACGCGGCAGCGGATCGCCGCCTACCGCTCCTGGGAGCCCCAGGTCTACGTCGACTTCCACGAGATGAGCAGCGAGTCCTCCTACTTCTTCCCGCCCTCGGCCGAGCCGATCCATCCCCAGATCGACCGCCGCATCCTGGGCTGGCTCGACGTCTTCGGCCGCGCCAACGCCGCGGCCTTCGACCGCCAGGGCTGGATCTACTTCAAGGAGGAGAACTACGACCTCTTCTATCCCGGTTACGGCGACTCCTACCCCAGCCTGCGGGGCGCCGTGGGCATGACCTACGAGATGGCGGGCGGCGGCCGGGCCGGGACCGCGATGGCTCTCCAGGACGGCACCGTCCTGACCCTCGCCGACCGCGTGGCGCGCCACCTCACCACCTCGCTCACCACCGTGCGCACGGCGGCGAAGAACGCCCACAAGATCCTCGAGGACTTCACCGCCAACCGCGCCAGGGCCGCGGCCGACCCGGCGCGCACCTTCCTCTGGCCCGCGGACCAGCAGGAGGCCCGGGCCCTGGCCGACCTCCTGGCCCTCCACGGCATCCGGGTGCGCCAGCTCAGCCAGGCCGCGGAGATCCCCGTGCGCAGCCTGACCCGCGCCACGAGCGAGCCGCAGCCCCGCAAATTCGCGGCCGGCACCTACGCCGTCTCGACCGCCCAGCCGCTCGGCAACCTCGTCCAGGCTCTCATGGTCCTCGAATCGCCCATGAGCCAGAGCTTCCTCGACCGCCAGCGCGCGCGCCTGGAGCAGAACCTCGAAGCCGAGTTCTACGACATCACCGCCTGGTCGCTCCCGCTCGCCTACAACGTCCACGCCTGGGTGGCCGCGGGCGACGTGGCGAACGGCCGGCCGCTCCCCGACTCCGCCGGCGGCGGCATCACCGGCGAAGGGGATCTCGGCTGGCTGGTGCCGCCCCAGGGGATCGCCTCCTACCGTCTGTCCGCGGCCCTCCAGAAGCGGCAGGTGCGCTACCGCGTGGCCCTGGCCCCCTTCACCGGCGGCAGCGTGAGCTACCCGGCCGGCACCCTGTTCATCCCCCGCCGGGCCAATCCGGACACCCTCCGGGAGACCCTCGAGAAGCTGCTCCAGGACGACGGCCTCACCGCCCAGGCCATCGGCTCCTCCTGGCAGTTCAAGGGCTCCCTGGGATCGAACGACATGGCGGCTGTGCGGCCCGTGCGGGTGGGCCTCGTGGGCGGCGACGGGGTGGATGCCACCTCCTTCGGCTACCTCTGGTACCTGCTCGACCGGCAGATCGGGATGGATCACGACCGCATCGACCTCGCCCAGATCCGGCAGGTCCCCTTGACCGATTTCGACGTCCTCGTCTTCCCCAGCGGCAACTATGAAGACCGCGTGGGCGACAAGGTCAAGGAGTCGCTCGACGGCTGGATCAAATCCGGCGGCGTGCTGGTGGCGATCGGCGACGCCGTGAGCTGGCTCCAGGACAAGGAGCTCACCTCCATCAAGCGCTGGACGGCGCCGAAGAAGGAAGACGCCAAGGCTGTCGAGGACCCCGAAGCCAGCGAGCCGCCGGTCGAAAAGCAGCTCGCCCAGCGGCCCATCTTCACCCCCGGCGCCGTGCTGGCCACCCGCATGCAGGCCCTACACCCGCTGACCCTGGGGCTCACCGCGCCGCCGGACGTCCTCTACGAGGGCACGCTGGTGCTCAAGGCCACGGACGATCCGCGCCAGGACGTGCTGCTGGCGATCGACGATTCTCCGGTCGTGGCGGGCTTCGCCTGGCCCGAAGCCGAGCAGCGCCTGGCGGGCTCGCTCTTGGTGGGCACCGAGTCGCGGGGCCGTGGCAGCGTCGTCCTCTTCGCCGAGGACCCAACCTACCGTCTCTTCTGGCGAGGCACCGCGCCCATCCTCCTCAACGCCCTCCTCTACGGGCCGAGCACGGGGCTGGGGCGGAGGTTCTAGAGCTTTGCCCGCCCGCGACCGCGCCCGCCACGTCGAGCCCATCAGCGTCCGCTGGGGCGACATGGATTCGATGGGACACGTCAACAACGCCAAGTACTTCACCTACTGCGAGTCGGCCCGCATGAGCTACTTCGCGGCCGTGCACATGGACGAGCACCGCGAAGGCGAGCGGCACGGGCCAGCCCTGGCGGCGGCGAATCTCAATTTTCGCGCCCAGGTGCACCATCCCGCCGAGCTCGAGGTCGCCACCCGCGTCACCGAGATCGGCAGGAGCAGCTTCAAGATGGAATACGAGCTGCTCTACCGCGACACCGACGACCGGGTGGCCGACGGCTCCGGCGTCATCGTCTGGGTGGACTACGCGACGGGCAAATCCATTCCTCTCCCGGAGAGCCTCAAGGAGGAGATCCGGCGGTTCGAGGGCATGGTGGGCTGAGGCTGCTATGCTCGCAGCAACGTGCCCGCCCCCTGCTCCACCGCGGCGGCCCTCCTCGGCCTCCTCTCCCTCCTGCTCCTCGGGCAGGCTCCGGAGCCGCCCACTCCAACTGGGCCCACGATGCCCCAGATCGCCCGGCACCTGGCCGGCTTCGGATTCCCTGTAACCCTCGGTGCCGCGTCCGGCTACGTCGACGAGCAGTCGTGCGCTCTCTGCCATCCGAAGATCGCCGAGTCCTATCGCGAGAAGGGAATGGCCCGCGCCTTTCGCCGGCCGCGCCCGGAGACGGACATCGAGGATTTCGGCGCGCCGCCGTTCACCCATGGACCTTCGCAGAGCACCTTTCAGATCACCCGCCGCGGCGACCGGCTGATCTTTCGCCGCTGGCAGACCGATGCCGCAGGAGGATCGATCAACGTCTTCGAGCAGCCGGTGGACTGGATCCTCGGTTCCGGCGACCATGCCCGCACCTACCTCTATCGGACCACGGGAGGAGAGATCTATCAGCTCCCTCTCGCCTGGTACTCGCAGACGCGGAGCTGGCGGATGGCTCCCGGCTTCGACCGGCCGGACCATGATGGGGTATTACGGCGGGTGCGCCGCGAGTGCCTCTTCTGTCACACCTCCTACCCCGACGTGCCAGCCGGGGCCGATGCTTACGGCGCCTCCCAGACCTTTCCCGACAACCTTCCTGAGGGGATCGGCTGCCAGCGCTGCCATGGACCGGCGGCCGAGCACGTGTGGCTTTCCCTGGGCGGGATCGGCGTGCGGGAGGAGATCCGGGCCAGCGTCTTCAATCCCGGGAAGCTCCCCCCGGCGCGGCGCGACGAGGTCTGCCAGGGCTGCCACCTCCAGCCGTCGGTGGCGATCCCGGGATTGCGCCGCTTCGGACGGAGCGATTTCTCCTTCCGGCCCGGCGAGCCGCTCGCGGACTATCTCGTCCAGGTGGACGTCGAGGAGGAGGGACGGAGCGCTTCCGATCGCTTCGAGATCAATCATCATCCCTACCGTCTGCGCCAGAGCCGTTGCTGGATCGCGAGCGCCGGGGCCCTCTCCTGTCTCACCTGCCACGATCCCCACGCCCGCGTGCCCGAGAGCGAACGGGCCGCTCACTACCGCGCCGCCTGTCTGACCTGCCACCAGCCGGACGCCTGCCACCGGACAGGAAAGGAGACGTCTGCGGACTCGAGCGACTGCGTCTCCTGCCACATGCCGAAGCGGCGGACCCAGGACGTGGTCCACGTGGTGATGACCGATCACCTCATCCGCCGCCAGCCCGGCGGCCCGGAGCTTTTGGCTCCTCTCAACGAAACCGAGCCCGTCCTCACCGGCATCCGCCTGCTCGGCCCCAACGCTCCCGCGGGCCCCCTGGGCGAGGTCTACCGCGCCGCCGCCGTGGTGCGGACGAGCGCCGCGGAAGAGGCCATCGCCCACCTGGAGAAGATGCTGCCCGCGGCAAGCCCCAAGGAGATCGAGCCGTGGCTCGATCTCACCCAGGGGCTGCTCCGCCGGCGCCGGTTCGCCGATGCGGAACGAATCGTGACGGGAATCCTGGAGCGCCAACTGGATCATCCCCTGGCGCTCTCGTGGCTGGCCCTGGCGCGGTCCGGCCAGGGGAAGACGGACGAGGCGATCGATCTCCTGCGGCGGGCCCTGGCTCACGGCGCTGACACCGCCGACACCGAATACAACCTCGGAAGGTATCTCGCCGTGCGCGGCCGGACCGACGAGGCCGCGACCCATCTCGAAAACGCGCTCGCAGCCCGGCCCGTCCTGGTGGCGGCCTGGTATCACCTCGGCGAGCTACGCGCCGCCCAAGACCGGACTGAAGACGCACTCGCCTGCTGGCGTCGCGCCCTGGAGATCGATCCCACCCACACGCCCTCCTATCTTGCCCTCGGCAAGACGCTGCTCGCCCGCGGCGATCGCGCCGGCGCCCTGCGCTGGCTGCGCCACGGCGCCCGGATCGCCGCCCGACCGGATGAAATCAAGGCCGCACTGAGCGCTACGGGTGATCCGGCACTTTGAAATAGCAAGATTATTCAAAACAACAGCAAGATTATACTAAAACCTGACCTTCCCGGCCACGTATACCTTGATACGCGCGGCCGTTGCCGCTCGCGGTCGAAGCCATCATGGATTCGAGTCGAAAGGAAAGGTGTCCCATGAAAGTGAAGACCATGACTGCCCGCATCCTCACATCACTGCTCCTCGGCCTGCTCGCCGCAGGCCCGACGCTGGCGGGTCCCATCTGTGTCGACGCCGGCAACCCCCAGTATTTCTACTATGGTGGCAAGACCATCGCTCTGGTGGGCACTTCCGCGGAATATCTCTGTCACGTCGCTCAAGTGCAGCCCAACAAACCCAGCAACCAGGTCCCTTTCCTGGGCAGCTACTGCATGTACTCCGACCCTCTCGTGCCGGTGAACCTGGACTACACGGCCTATATCGACGAGCTCGCCGCCAAGAACCTGAACGTCTTCCGCGTCTGGGTGGGGCTCAACCACAGCCCGGGAAGGGAGCCGGACGCCGTCGGCCAGCCTTTCGACCCGGATCCGTACCCTCACGAGCATCCGTTCCCCTTCAACACCGGAATGAACAAGTGGAACGCCGCGGCCAACCTCGCCGACGACACCACCTGGGACACCACCTACCTCACCCAGTTGTTCAACGTCATCAACTACGCCCAGGGCAAGACGCCAAGCGTCATCGTCGAGGTGACCCTCTTCGATCCCTGGAGTGGGGATTGGACGCGCGGGCCGTGGAATTCCGCCAACGTTTACAACGGCACGGGATTCGCGGCTGAGAAGGACTTCGCCACCCTCCCGGCGGGGACCAGTTGCGCCACGGCGATCGCTAGCGGCCCGCGCAAGCGGCAGGTAGACATGATGAAGCGGATCGCCAAGAAGCTGAACCCGCTCAACAATTTCTACTGGGAGATCGCCAACGAGCCGGAGATCAACGCCGACAACGGAGTCACCGGCGCGGAAGCCGCTCTCTGGCACGACTGCATGGTCCAGCAACTCTACAACTATGAGGCGACCCTGCCCAACGGCCATCACCTGATCGGAGTCAACTATCACACCATCGACGCTCTGAATACGATCAAGAATAACACCTACCCGAGCTCCGTCCCCAACGTCAAGGTCGTCAACACCCATTACGTACACAACGCGGACGGCACGCGCCAGGGAGCGATCGACCTCATCCGGAGCTGGCACGATACGTCGGGCGGCACAGACCTCAACCGGATCTTCGGCTTCAACGAGACGAAAATCGTCCCCATCCTGCAGACGCCGGACACCGCTCGCGCCGAGGCCTGGGAGTTCATGCTCAATGAAGGCGGAATCTATGATCACCTGGGCTATGAGTGGGCGACCAACACGCAGGCCACGAACCTGCGCAACTACCTGGGCAAGCTGAATTCGTTCCTGGGCACCCTCAACCTGCGCCGCATGAACCGGTCCACCGGCAACCCGCCGTCGTGGGTGCTGCCCGGACCTATCGTACCTCCGTTTAATTCGCTTCCGCCTTACGGCACTCCGGAAACCTCAAATAGCGCGACGAAGATCTATTGGGCCGCCATGCAGGAGTCGACAGACACCTACGTCCTCTACATCCATCACAGTCAGCTCCACAGCTCCAAGACGAAATACGTGAAACCGACGTCAATCAACCGCCTCACCTCACTGATCCTCCAGCCGGGCAGCAACCTGCGCACCTATACGGTGAAGTGGATCAATCCAGCGACGGGAGTCACCATCCCATCCTCGCCCTCTTCGTTCGTGGCCGACGGAATGCTCAAGCAGTTGACCGTCCCCAACTACACCTACGACATTGCGCTCAGCGTCTCCGACGGCCTGACCAACGCCGTGGCGTTGACCTGCGCGCCCTTCTGAGCTGGCGGTGAGGATCGCCTCTGAAACATCGGCGCCCGCGCTGCGTAGTAGAGAATGAAGGCGCCGCCCCCGCGAGCGCCCGGCTTCAAAGGTTCGAAACAAACTCCTCATCCAAGCGCCTCTCGGGGGAGGGGCGCTCCCTCCCTTTTATCCTTTCTATTCGATCTACGGATACCGCTTCGTCACCCGCCAGCCTTCGGCGACGCGCTCGTAGACCGTACGGTCGTGGAGGCGGAAGGCGCCGGCCACCCAGAGCTCGATCCAGTGGGGGACCACACGGAAACCCGACCAGTGAGAAGGCCGGGGGATCGAGCGGCCGAGATAGTGCGCCTCCAGCTTGGCCACCTCGGCCAGCAGGTGAGCCCGGCCGGGCAACGGGCGGCTCTGCTGCGACGCCCAGGCACCGAGCTGGCTGGTGCGGTGGCGGGTGGCGAAATAGTCATCGGCCTCCTCGTCGCTCACCTGCTCGGCCGTGCCCAGCACCACCACCTGCTTCGACAGCTCCCGCCAGAAGAAGCTGAGGCTCACCTGCGGATGCCCGAGGATTTCTCGCCCCTTGCGGCTCTCGAAATTGGTATAGAAGACGAAGCCCCGCTCGTCGAGCTCCTTGAGCAGCACCACGCGGGAGGAAGGCTGGCCCTCGCCATCCACGGTCGAAACCACCATGGCATTGGGATCGGCCATGCCTGTAGCCTCGGCCTCGGCCAGAAACTCACGAAACCGGGCGAAAGGCTCGGCGAGGGGGACGAGGGGTTCGGTCATGGATCAGCTCCTGCAAGGGCAGAAAGGACTGCAAGGACTTCAGGGACAAAGAAGCCCCTCATCTCGAAGTATTCTTTCTGTCCTTTATGTCCTTTTTCCAATCTCACGCCCCTCGGTTGAACTTCCGCATCAAATCCTCAAGCGTAGAGGCCGGTTTTGGCTCCGGCTTCGGCGCCGGCTTCGCCGGGGGACGGTTCCCCTTGCCGCCGCCACCGCCGGGACCACCAGGCCGGTCCGGCCGCCCTCCCCGTCCGGCGCTTCCCGTGGCGTTACGTCCCTCCACCGGGGGTTGCTGCAGGGCCTTGATGGAGAGGCTGATGCGCTCGCGCTGGTAGTCCACTTCCAGGACCTTCACCTTCACGATCTCCCCCACCTTCACGGCCTCGCGCGGGTCCGCCACCCAGCGGTGGGTCAGCTCGGAGACGTGGACGAGGCCGTCGCGGTGGACGCCGATGTCCACGAAGGCGCCGAAGTTGGCCACGTTCGAGACCCGGCCTTCGAGCACCATGCCGGGCTGGAGGTCCTTGACCGAGGTGACGTCGGCCCGCCACTCGGGGGTCTTGAACTCCGGACGCGCGGATCGCGGCCGGGGCGGAGCAGCTCGTTCCGGATGTCCTCCAGGGTGTATTTCCCGACCTGATGGGCCTCGTCGGCGAAGCGGCTGAAGTCGACCTTGCCCACCAGCTCCGGATTGCCCACCAGGCTCCCCACGGGCACGGCCAGAGCCGTCGGCCATCTTCTGCGACCACCTCGTAGCGCTCCGGGTGCACGGCCGTCGCGGTCGAGCGGGTTCTCGCCTCTCACGGATGCGGAGGAAGCCGGCGGCCAGCTCGAAGGTCTTGGGGCCGAAGCCGCCGACCTTGAGGAGCGACTTGCGGGAGCGGGAAGGGGCCGTTGCTGAGTCGCGGTGGTGCACGATGGTGTTGGCCAGGCGCTCGGAGAGGCCCGAGACCCGCCGCAGCAGCGAGGCCGAGGCCGTGTTGAGCTCCACGCCCACGCGGTTCACGCGCGCCTTCGACGGCCGTCGTCCAGCTCCCGCTCCAGCGATTTCTGGTCGACGTCGTGCTGGTACTGGCCGACGCCGATGGAGCTTGGGCTCGATCTTCACCAGCTCGGCCAGCGGGTCCTGGAGGCGGCGGGCGATGGAGACGGCGCCGCGCAGCGACACGTCGAGCGTCGGGCAGCTCCTCGCGCGCCACGGCCGAGGCCGAGTAGACGGAGGCGCCGGTCTCGGGGACGATCGCCACCACCACCTTGTCGAGCCCCGCCTCCTGCACCGCCTTGCGGGCGAAGGCCTCGGTCTCCCGGCTGGCCGTGCCGTTGCCCACGGCCACGGCGTGGACGCCATGCTTCTGGATGAGAGAGACCACCGTCTTCGCCGATCCCGCCTCGTCCGCGTGGGGTTGAATGCGGATGGATGACGTCCGTCGCCACCACGCGGCCGGTGCCGTCCACCACGGCCAGCTTGCAGCCCGTGCGATAGCCGGGATCGAGCCCCATGACCGCGATCTGGCCGAGCGGCGCCTGGAGGAGCAGTGCCTCCAGGTTGGCGCGGAACACGGCGATGGCCTGGGCCTCGGCCCGCTCGCGCATCTCGGAGCGGACCTCGTTGGTGATCGACGGCCGCAACAGCCGCTTGTAGCCGTCCGCCGTGGCCTCGGCGATCTGCCGGCCGCAGGGGTCTCGAGCGGCAGGCGCCAGGAGCGGCCCAGACGCTCGACCTCGCGTTCGTCTTCGATCCGCAGATCCGAGATCAGGAATCCCTCGCGCTCCCCCCGGAGGATGGCCAGCAGGCGATGGGAGGGGATGTCCTTCCCCGGCTCGTCGTGCTCGAAGTAGTCGCGATAGGTGGCGGCCTCGGCATCCTTCTCCTTCTCGGGGAGGACGCGCACGCGCAGCGTCCCCTCCATGGCGAGCACGCGGCGCAGCTCGGAACGCTCGGCCGCGTTCTCGGAGAGCCGCTCGGCCAGGATGTCCCGCGCACCGGCGAGCGCCGCCGCCGCGTCCTCCACCCCCTTCTCGGCATTGACGAACTCGCGCGCCAACTCCTCGGGAAGGTCGCGCGACGCCGCATGGGCCAAAAGCGCATCCGCCAGCGGCTCCAGCCCCTTCTCGCGGGCGATCTGGGCGCGGGTGCGGCGCTTGGGCTTGTAGGGGAGATAGAGATCCTCCAGCTCCTGCTTGGTGAGGGCCGAGCGGATCGCCGTCTCAAGCTCCTCCGTGAGCTTCCCCTGCTCGCGGATGCTCTCCAGGATGGCATCCCGGCGCTCGGCAAGCTCCAGGAAATAGCTCCCGGCGCTTGAACAGGGTCTCGAGCTGCAGATCCTCGAGGCCCCCGGTGGCCTCCTTGCGGTAGCGGGCCACGAAGGGGACGGTCGCCCCCTCCGCAAACAGCTCGGCGGCTGCCTGCACCTGCTGCGGCCGGCACCCCACCTCCGAGGCGATGATTGCGACGAAACGCGGTTCGAGTACGGCGGTCTTGCTCATGGAGTCTCCCGTGGACGGACGGGGTAGTTTCTCATACCCGCGGGAGTCTCCTACAGGTCGCGACGCTCGAGTCGCCGCGGCCCCTAACGCCTTCGCAGGGTCACATCACCGCAGTTCCGACTCTGCCAGGAACCCATCCAGTATTCGGTTGAGCTCCTCCGGCTTATCCATCTGCAACCAATGGCTGGTGCCGGCGACCTGTTCGTACGGCAGGTCCGGGATCTGTCTATGCAGTGCGTTGGGTGTATCGCCGTGCGGTGTGTTGACCACCAGCTTCGGGCCCTTGTAGGCGCGGAGCGCAGGCAGGGGGTCGAAGTCGAAGACGGCGCGGATCATCGCCACCGCCGCGTCCTGCGGGATCTTGGCCATGTCGCGTCTCACCTGCTTCAGGACCTGAGGCTGGGCACCTTCCAGGAGTTGGTTCCAGTAGCCCTCGGTGACCTTGTCGTAGTCCGCTTCCATGGCCTTCATGATCTTCTCCGACTCGTTCGCCGGAGTCTTTCCGGGAGTACCTACGAGGACGAGCCCCGCGACCCGGTCCGGGTGGGCTCCCGCATAGGCGATCGCAGCGGCGCCTCCCATGCTGTGGCCTACCAGGACGAAGCGTTTCAGACCCAATTCATCCACCACGGCCGCGATGTCCTCGGCCAGGGACTCGACGGCGTAGTCATCTCCTGCCGGTGACTCCGATTGACCGTGGCCGCGCAGGTCAATCGCCACGGCCCGCCTTTCCCGTCGCAGGTGCTCGAGCTGGGCCGACCAATGCGCCGTGCTGCCGGAGAAGGAGTGAACGAAGACGACCGGCAATCCACCAGTGCCGCCATCGTCGACGTGGAGAGAGCCTGCCGGACCTGCAATCTGCTCTTGGATCACCTCTGGAGTGGGAGTCATCGCAACGCCTCCTTTCGCAGGACACTTTTGCAACAACGGTGCCCTGAGGCGCGCCCATGGGCCCGAGCGGATTGGCGCCGGGCCCGTTCGGACGCGTCTACGACTCTTGGGCCGCGAGGCGGCGGCGAGGGCTGGTGATCAACCCGAGGAGAAGCCCGAGGCCGGTGGCGGCCAGCAGCGACTTGACAGGATTGTCTCTGACGTACTTTCCCGTATCGCGTTGAAGGCGCGACACCTTCTTCCTGGCCTGCGTATAGCGCCCCAACAGGGACTTCCTGACGTCTGCGACCTGCTTGTACACTTTTTTCGAGACACGCCCAGCGCGACCGCGCACCTGGGCCGCCGTCTCGCGGTAGTGGCGATCGAGCCGGTCCACCCGGTCGTCGAAATTCTCCTTCGCGGAGTCGAGGCCGCCATTGACGACCACACGAGCCTTCTTCACCAAGTCGCCCACTCCATCCTTCACGCGCTCAGCGGTTTTACTGGTTCTGGCCATATCGTTCTCCTCGGTATTGCATCACCGGTGTCCGTAGTTAGTTCCTCCGCCAGCGGTTCGCTGCGCGGCTACAGATCTCTCTTTCAAGAAATACGCCAACGTAGGTGCGCTCTTGGCACCGAGCGTGGGCAGATGCGCGAGATTTGCCAGGACGGACCTTGCCGGGAACAGGCTTGTCGGGTAATATCGGCTAGTTCGTATATGTCTGTAAGCTACAGGAGGCATCGCCATGAACCGAATCAAGCCCGTCATCGCTGTCTTCTTCCTGCTGCTTCTGGGAGCCATCGCGGCCTCGGCACAGGGGACCAACGAGGGGGCGCCGGTGTGGACCAGCATTCCGCCGACGGCCTACTTCAAGTATGACCAGTGGACGCAGACGGAGAACCAGTCGTTCAGCGGCTCCTATCCTCAGACCTACTACTTCTCGAACCTGGCCCCGATGTCGATGGGGCGGCGGCGCACGACCTGCGTTTACCAGAATCAGACGGACGCCTCCCATCCCATCTACTGGTATGGGGACCTGAGTGACGGCTTCGGGCCGCGGCCTCTGCAGGGCGTCTTCCCGATCATCTACACACCGTTCGAGTATCACGAAGCCTGGACGGGCTTCTTCATCAAGGGGTTGACCTTCAAAGGGGCTTTCCGCGGCGGGTACACCGGATCTCCCAACGGCACCGCCGCAGTTCAGGCCGTCTTCTTCACCGACAAGTTCTGCACCGATGGAGGGCGCGAGCTCGGTTTCTTCCGGCGTCTGGATCTGGGCACCCTTCCGGCGGGCTCGCTCTACTTCTACTACTCGGACTTCACCAACTGCGAGGGGAACGTCTGCCGCAAGGACGCAAGTTTCAACGTCGATCCCTATCCGCGGCCGGACATCTCGCTCAAGGAGATCCGGCAGGTTCAGTCGCGGTACTCGGGGAACGACGTCTTCTTCTACAGCGCCTATCTGATCAACAATGCCACGTCCTTCAGGGTCCAGGTGGTCGAACCGGACACGGTCAATCTCGCGAGCTGCATTCCGCCTGGTGAGACTTGGCCGCGCGGTTGCACGTTCGACGTCCCGATCTGGCTCCCCAATCCCGCGAGCTTCCGCTATCCGGATCTTTCCGCGGGCATTTTCGATCATGGCTGGCTGGCGACGGTGGTGCAGAAGATCGGCGCCCCGAGCTTGTCCGCCAACACGTCGCTCTACGTGGAGATGGCGGACGTCGGCAAGTAGCTCCGCCTACTCCGAGCCTTCGCCGGGGGCCCCGTCTGGGGAAATCAGTGATACCCTCATCACGTAGTTTCCTAGAAAGGAGATTGGCAATGAGAGCCAAGGCACACCTGTTCCTCTCGTTCATTCTCGTGCTGACCCTGACCGCTTCAGGCCTTCAGGCTGCTGAATTGGCGCAAAGGGCGACAGGAGATCGCGATGCGCGACTGCAGGCATGGTCCGACGCCATGGCCCGGACCGACTCTCTCGGGGATCCGCGAACCGGTTCCAGGCCAACGTCTATTACGTTGATGAGTTTGGCGCCTACGATTTCACCGAAGACTACAGCCGTATCTACACCGCGGCGGCGTATCCCGATCAGAGCGGACCTGCACGGTCGGGTCACTCTTCCCTTCGTGGCGACAAGGCCGTAAGCTGCTGGCAGTTCACCTTCTCGCAGATCGGCTCCTTCTTCCCGAACCCTTCGGGCGGAGCGACGGTCGTGAAGGCCAACGTCAACCTGCTCGTGCTAGGCACCGACTTCCAGTTCTACCCCGCGACCATCACCTCCCGGGTAACCAACGTAGCTAGCCAACTTGTGAAGAACACCACCGTTGGCACCTTCAACCCGAATCCGAACTTCACCATCACGGTCTGGGACGGCACGAACGGCTCGGGCCAGACGGTGGCAAGCGGCAACTACTTCATCACGGTGACTGCCACCTCCAGCCTCTGCGGAACCAAGAGCTTCATGGGACAGGTCACACGGATCAACTGATCGACCCTTCAACCGCCAGCGCCGGCTCCCAGGATCCGGCGCCGGCCCTCTATCTCCCTACATTGCCTACGGATCGCCTTCCTGGCCATGGTCGTTTTCCTGGATCTCAACGGCTGGGACTTCGACGCCCCCGAAGCCGAAGTGGTCGCCACTCTCCTGGCTGTTGCAAGCGGCCATTGCGCGGAGGCTGAGCTCGCGGACTGGCTTCGCGTGCACGTCATTCCTGGATAGCCGAGCCTTTCTCGGTGCCAGAATCACCCGCATGGATGCTCAGCCTCCCTCCGAAACAACGCGGCGCCGCCCCAGGCGTGAGCGACTACAGTCTTCGCTGATCGTTTTGCTGGCGACTCTGGCCGTTTTGAGCGTTGCCGTGGCTGTCCTGAGGCCTGAAGACGAGCCGTTGGCGCCGAACGTCTACGGCGGGGCGATCTCACCAGGCACTGACGCCCGGGTCCGAATCGATGTGCGGCCGGTGGGCGGGCCCGACTTCTTCGAGGAGATCCAGACTAACGCCCAGCTCGTGGCTCTGGACCGGAACCTCCAAGAGAGGCTGAGAACCGCCGGCAAATGTGGCTTTCAGATCGAGATTGTCCAGGGGTGGGTCCTCATGGGGTCGAAGGATGACTCCCTGGAGTTCAATCCCACCAACATCTTTGGCGGATCCACCACCGAGTGCGGATGGGCGGTCGGCAACGCCAGGGCCGAGGAGAAGGAGTCGGTGCCTTCCTTCATCCAGACAGTCCACTACTGGTATCCCTTCGACCACCTGATCTATCGCGTGCGCGCTCAAACGAGAATCTTCCTATTCGACGCGAATGGCGGCCGCGGAGAGGTCAGCGATTGGCGATTCGCGACGCCAGAGCTCCACTTCACCGCTCCGGGTTGGAGGGTTACGCAACGCGAATCGCGGGCCCGCCGGGTGCCGAAGGTGACGCCTCTCCCGGGAGGGGGACAGATGATGCGGTGGCAGCCGGGTGCCGCGGTCGTCGAGGCCGAGCTTACCCGTCCGCTGGCCGTTCAACTGTCGGTCGTGCTCTTCCTCTTGATCCTGCTCATCGTGGTGGTCTCGATTACACAGGTCGAGACGCTCGGCGACAGCCTTCAGGTGGGGGTTGCCATCTCAGTGCTTCTCTGGACCTCGCGGGAAGCGCTGGTGCCTGGAGCCCCCAAGATGTTCCTCGCGATCGACGTGGTCTTTCTCGGCCTGGCGCTCCTGGTGCTGGGGACCATCCTTACCGTGAGCTGGCGCCACACCGGGAAGCCCGGAGCCCCTCAAGGACGACAGAAGGAACCCTCGCCGCCAGCCGCCGAGACCCCGCAACCGGTGTTTGTGCTGCTGGACGGATCTCCTGTGTTCCATCGCGAGACTTGCCCACGCCTCAAAGAAATCCCCGCCGATCGCCAGCAGAAGGTGACAGGGATACCGCCAGGGCGCCGGCCTTGCCGCGTTTGTGGGCCGGCTGTCTCCTAAAGCGCAGGTCTGATGGCCTGGGCTATGAGTTCTGCAGCCCTCCAGGATTGGGGCTCGGACATCAAAGAGGATGAATCCACACCTCGGGGTTCTGCGCCGCGAGACGACTGAGATCTTCGCGGTCCCCGGTGAGGATGTGGGCTCCTCCCGCCTCCACGGCCTGGGCTACGACGAGAGCGTCTACCGTCGAGGCCGAACGAGCGGCTCCTAGGAGTCGCCCGGCAGTGCGGCCATGGATCTCGCGTGCCTCGGGTACGGAGCCGACCGCCTTCAGCACCCGGTTGACGGTGGCGTCCCGCGGTCCGCCGCGGACCGTTTCGGCTACGACGACCACCGGAATCTCGACTGGTGCCATCAGCTCCAGGGCCCTGGTCAGGAAGGCCCGCGCTCTGGAGTCTCCCCGTGCCAGAGCGATAACCGCTCCCGAATCGAGGATCAGGCGCTGCGGCGCGTGGCGGCTTTCTCGACGGGTGCTGGCCATGCTCGACGGACCTCCTCCATCACCTGGGGTTCGATCGGCCCGTGCTCCTGCTCGAGATCCGCGAGCAAGCCGGCGAGCCGATCACGCTGGAGTTGGTGGCGGAGCGCACGGTTGACGTAGCTCGAAAGCCCTCGGGCACCAACAGCCTCACGGGCTTCGACGAGGAGCTCTTCTTCGAGGGAGAGGGAGACTTTCTCGGTGGCCATGCGGGATATCCTACTCTGAGTAGGACTCTAAGGCAAACCAAGGTGGGAGGCAGGGAAGTCCCGCCAAGCTCCCCTGCCTTCAATCGCTTCAGTTGTCAATGAACCCAACTCCGTCAGAGCACCCGGTCAGGCCGGGGGTGAAGCGGTGAAACAGCGGGGACGCGCCCTGAAGCGCATCCCCGGGAGTGTCAGGAGCTACGCGGCCGGCTTGGTGGCCGGGCCGTTGGAGGCGTCAGAGGTGTTGAGGACCGCCGGCTTGGCCGCGGGGGCCTTGGCCTTCGCCTTGGTCTTGCGGGCCCGAATGGGAGCGATGCCGAACTGCGGCAGGTGCTCGCTCTTGGCTCCCAGCTCGACCTTGATCTGGTTGCGGAGCTTGCGCACCACTTCCCGGCCCTCCGTCACGAGCTGGCGGATGCGCTGGGTCATGGCCTGGCGGGTGCCCGTCAGGTTCTCCTGCTGGATCTTGAAGTCCTTCAACTGCACGATGATGGCGTCCAGTTCGGGCCGGATGGCCTCGGATTTGGGGAGCAGGTCGGCGTTCTTGGCGCAGGCGCCGCTCACGCCTTCCAGTCGCGGAAGAGGCCCTTGTACGCGGTGATCTCAGGCATGGTCTTTCTCCTTTTTCGAGGTGAAACACTGGTTTCGGGTTCGCTCGGCTGTTCCCGTCAGCCGAGCCGTCGGGCAAGGTCGAGGACGGCGTCCGTCACGGTGGTGAGGCGGCCATGGTTGCGCCGGGCGTGCAGGGTCACCATCACCTGCGCGCCGCAGATGTTGACGGCGACGGGCAGGGACAGCGCTCCCGCAAAGCCGGTCACGTAGGCGCTGTAGAGGCTGGCGACGGCCGGCGAGGGGAGCTCCCGGGTGCGATGGAGGGCCTTGCCGTCCGCGGTCATCCTCCAGCCGGGCAGGGCCTGGAGGGCTTCCTGGGCGCGCTCCTGCCGCAGCCTCTCCTGCACGGTGGCCGGCTTCAGGGGCTCGCCGGCCAGGGCCTGCGTGGCCATGAGCAGGTCGCCTTCTTTCTGGATCCTCTCGCGCTTGAGAGTGGGGTCCACTTCCCCGCCCGGCCGGCGGGGAGGCCGGCGCAGGCCGGGGTGCGTCGTGGGGGTCGAGAGTGGTTCCATCTGCGTCTCCTTTCAAGAAATCCGGGGCTCTATGCCCCGGAAGGTCGAGTGATTCGTTGTCACGTCAGAGCGGCGCCGGGTGAGGACGAGGCCGGTTGGGACGTCTGGGTCATCGCTTCGAAGACGAGCAGCGGGTTGCGCCGGTAGCTGCGGAGTCTCTCGGTCGCGGCGGTGATGACGCTCTCCAACTCGGCGCGGCGGCCGCGCAGGAGGGCGGATTCCACGCTGCCGAGCACGCGCAGCACGCCGATCTGCACCACGTCGGCCCGGAAGTCTTCGACGAGGTCGTGGATGATGAAATGGAGGCTCTCCAGCCGGCCTGCCCGCGCCAGGACGGCGGCGAGGTCGAGGGAGGCGAAGGCCGCGTCGTAGAGCCGCCCCTGCTGGACGAAGGCTTTGCGGGCCGTGTCGAGGAGCCCCGGGGCGTCCTCCAGGTTGGCGGTGAGCGCCGCCACTTTGCCTTCCATCCAGGTGACGTGGGCCAACTGCCGGGAGGAGTCGGCCACCCGGTCGTACATCGTCCGGGCGGCTTTGAGGAGGCGCTCTGCCCTCTCCGCGTCGCCCAGGCGGGCATGGCACACGGCCAGGGCCAGCCGGGCCAGGACGGCTAGGGTCGCGTCCCGGTGGAGGTCGAGGACTTCACAGGCGCGGCTCAGGGGCAGGACGGCCCGGTGCGCCTGGTCGTCGGCCACGAAGAGGAAGCCGAGCTCGGCCAGGCACGCCCCCTCTTCGAGGAAGTCGGAGCTCTTGTTGTAGATCAGCGCCGCCCGCCAGAGCAGGCCGGTGGCCTCTTCGTCGCGGCCCTGATCCCGGCGCAGGGCCGCGAGGTGCTGGCAGTAGAAGCCCCGCTCGATCGCGTCCGGCGGGCAGGTGAGATGGGTGACGGCACAGCGGAAGGCCTCCTCGGCTCCCGCCCGATCGCCGGCCAGCCGCCGGGCGCTGCCGATGAGCACGGAGGCACGGGCCTTGGCATCGTCCACCCGGCTGGCGAGCCGCGGCTCGTAGGGCTGGCTGGCAATCTGGAAGCCCAGGCTCGCCAGCTCTTCGGAGCGCAGGGGCTCCGCCGGTTGCAGCTCCAGGCTCTCCTCCAGGAGCAGATCCACCAGCGGCAGGTTGCGGAACTCCTCGCTGGCCGCGAGGGCCTTGCGCTGGTCCGCGGCGGCCCCGAGCAGGCGATCGAACAGCCGCCGAGCCTCCCCGGTCTGCTCCGCCATCCATTTCAGCACACCTGGGGTCATTCTCGCTGCCTGATCCTCTCTGTCCATCATAGCCTCCTCCTGAGTATCATCTCAACAGTTTGTGCTGCCAGGTTACCGGGTCAGAACGATTCGATTCCGAAGATCTGACGCTTCTGCATTCCTAGAGTCTACGGCAGATATAGATCTTCCGTCTAGACCCAATGCATACAAAATCAGAACTCTCAAATCCGTTTTGGTCAAGATTGGGTCGTATAACGGAGATCCGCTACGGTGGATGCGCGATGGCGTGGCTTGAAGCGATCGAGGCGCGGGAGGAGAGCATCGAAGTGGATTCGCCGGCGTTCACGATCCTCCGTCCGACGTTCGCGATCCTCCAGCCGGCGTTCGTGATCCTCTGGCCGGCGCCGGCGAGACTGTCGCCAACGTTCGCGATCCTCTGGCCGGCGTTCGGAGCCTTCCGGCGAACGTTGACCGCTCCCTGGCCGGCGTTGGCAAGCCTCTCGCCGGTCTTGGCGATCCTCTGGCCGCTGCCGGCCGGTCGCCGGCGGACGCCGGCCGGAGGTGGTAGTCTTCCGGTACGCGAAGCGTCTTCAGGAATCGGTCTCGGTGAGTTACGTCGGCTCGAGCATCGGGAGCATCCGTATCGAATCCCGGCTGGGCCAGGGCGGGATGGGCGAGGTCTATCTCGGCTACGACCGCGGCTGGAGCGCCGGGTGGCGGTGAACCCCGACCTCGCGCGCTTTGAAAGAGTCCTTTCCGAGTCTTCCGAGCTTTGAAAGAAAACGGCCGATTTCTTTCAAAGCTTCTTGAGCTGTTCGTGAATCCCTACCTCACGGTCGCTCGCGCCGCGCGAGTGCTCGGCGTTTCCACGCCCACCGCCCGTCAGGCGATCGCTCTCCTGCTGGCGGAAGGGATGATCGACGAAGTGACCGGCCGGAGCTGGGGGCGTGTCTATCTCTCGCGTCCGATCCTTCAGGCCATCGAGGACCGGGCTTGACCTCGGAGCTCTCCTCCGCCCGCCGGAAGGTGTCGAGGGCGAGGCCGATCACCTCGTCGCCGGCCAGCTTGATCGAGCCCAGGTGCTCGGCTCCGGGCACGAGATGGAAACGTCCTCCGGTGAGGGAGGCGAGCTCGCGGGTGTCCTCGGGACGGACGCCGCGGTCGCGCTCGCCGCTGACATAGGTCACGGCGCCGAGGGACAGGGCGGCGGCGTGCCGGCGGATGTTGAAGAAACGATAGACGGAGCGGAGGCAGACGCGGTACAGGACGTAGATGGGCCGGCCCAGGGGCGCCATGCGCCACGACCACTCGAAGAGGTGAGGAGAGACGTCCTCGAAGAAGGCGCCGGTCACCTCGTCCGTCCGGCTGAGGACGGGATGAGCCCAGTAGCCGCCGGAGCTGACGCCCCAGACGTGGAGGGGGAGATCGCCGGCGCGCTGCCGCAGGAAGTCGAGCCCGGCCTCCACGTCGCGATCGAAGAAGACGTGCGGCGGACCGCTGGCACCGAAGCCTCCGAAGTCGAGGATCAGAGCATGGTAGCCGGCGGCGCGGAGGGCCTGGATCCGGCCCCGCAGGTGGAAGTAGGCCCTCCCCCACATCAGCCAGGGATGGAGCAGGAGGACGGCACCGCGCGGGCGCCCCGCCGCTGGAAACCAAGTCGCCGCGAGCGTGCCGCGCCCATGCCGCCGCGGCACGGTGACGTTCTCGAACGGCTGCAACCCCTCTGAGGGCTCCGGCTGCGGCACCTTGTCCAGTCGCGGAGAAAGCGCCAGGAAACCGGCCATCGCGATCCGCTCCAACCAGGGGCGTGGCCGGGGTGGGACTGATCTCTGCACCATGACGTCCCCTCCTCCCACGAGATGTTAGTCGCGGCGGCAGGTGTCTGTGTTACAGGAGAGCGGGCGGTCCGCGATGCGACGAGAACAACGGAGTTGGTGGATCGCGCGAGATGTCATGGAGTCACCCCGCCTTCGCCCCCTCCGCAATCTCCCACAGCCGACTCGGTTTCAGGGGGATCTCCAGGATCTCCAGACCAGGAATGGCCAGGGCGTCCTCGACGGCCTGGGCGAAGAGGGCGCCGACGGGGATCGCTCCGGCCTCGCCGGCGCCCTTGGTGCCGAGCGGGTTGAGCGGCGAGGGCGTCTCCTCGTGGCCGACCTCGACGCGGGGCACGTCGAGCGCGGTGGGCAGCAGGTAGTCCATGAACGAGGCGTTCAGCAGCTGGCCGTTGTCGTCGTAGACGAGCTGCTCGTAGAAGGCGTTGCCGATCCCCTGCGCCACGCCGCCGTGCATCTGGCCTTCGACGATCAGCGGGTTGATCACCCGGCCGCAGTCGTGGACCACGACGTACTTGCAGGATCTTCACCTGCATGGTCTCGGGATCGACCTCGACGATCATGGCGTGGCGCCGCTGGCCGTGGCGCCGCGGTGCGGGCCGAAGTAGCCGGTGGCTTCGAGTCCCGGCTCGGTGCCCGGCTTGACCGCGCCGCGCATCGGGTTGGCCACGCTTCGCCAGATCGCCCGAGAGCGATCGAGCGCTCCGGCTCGCCCATCACCTGCGCTTTGCCGCCGGCCAGCTCGATCTGGTCCTCGGCGCACTTCCAGGTGCTCGGCGGCCAGACGGATCGCTTCTCGCGCACGCTCTTCGCCGCCGCGTTGGATGGCGTTGCCGGCGACGACGGCGCCGCGGCTGGCGAAGGTGCCGGTGCCCCAGTGGAACTGGTCGGTGTCGCCGGTGACCACGTCGCACGTCGTCGACCTCGACGCCGAGCTGGTCGGCGGCGATCTGGGCGAGGACGGTGAAGTGCCCCTGTCCCTGCGTGCCGACGCCGGTGGCCACCGTGACCTTGCCGCTGGGCTGCGACCTGCACCCGCGCGCCTTCGTAGGGGCCGATGCCGGTGCCCTCGACGTAGGCGACGACGCCGATGCCCACCGCTGTGCCTGCGGCCCGCAGGCGCGGCTGCTCCTCGCTGCAGGAACGCTGTCCCAGCCGATCATGTCGCAGCGCCTTGTCGAGCACCGGCACGTAGTTGCCGCTGTCGTAGGTAGAGCGGGGCGAAGTCCTGGTAGATGATCTCGTGGTCGTGCGGGAACTCGTCGGGACGCAGGAAGTTGCGCCGGCGGATCTCGATGCGGTCGATGCCCAGCTCGCGGGCGGCGAGGTCGAGCAGCCGCTCGATGACGAACACGCCGTGCTGGCGGCCGGCGCCGCGGTAGGGCGTGACGATCGGTCTTGTTGGTGAAGACCGCCCTGAACTCGCTGTCGTAGGCCGGCACCCGGTAGGGGCCGAGCAGCGTGCACTGGCTGTTGAGCGGCACGGTCAGGCCGTAGGGATCGTAGGCGCCGGTGTCGTGCAGGAAGGCGTCCTGGACGCCCAGGATGCGGCCGTCGCGCGTCGAGCGCGATCTCGGCGTCGTGGATCTGCCCGCGCTCCTGGGTGGTGGCGACGAAGTTCTCGGCGCGGTCCTCGATCCACTTGACCGGCCGATCGAGCGCAGGGCGAGCCAGGGGATCAGCACCTCTTCCGGATAGAACATCATGATCTTGGGGCCGAAGCCGCCGCCGATGAACGGCGCGATCACGCGCACCTGGTGCTCGGAGAGGCCGAGCATGGCGGCGAGGCCGTTGCGGATCGGGGATGGGCGCCTGGGTGGTGTCCCAGATCGTCAGCCGCTCGGCGCGGGCGTCCCACTGCGCCACCACGCCGCGGTTCTCGATCGCCGCCGCGGCGCCGCGGTCGTAGGAGAAGCGCCGCCGGATCACCACGTCCGCCTGCGCCTGCGCCGCCTCGTAGTCGCCCTTCCTCTGCGGCACGTGCGCGGCGATGTTCGAGTCCAGGTCCTCGTGAATGAGCGGCGCCCGGGCTCCAGCGCCGCTTCGAGATCCACCACCGCCGGCAGCGGCTCGTAGTCGACCTCGATGTCCTGGACGGCGTCCTCGGCCAGGTAGCGGCTGTCGGCCACCACCACGGCGATGGGCTCGCCCGACGTGGCGCACCTTGTCCTTGGCGAGCGGCACCTGCGTGCGCTGGTGGAAGACCATCCCCTCGACGGGCGGCGGCGGCACGAGCAGGGGCCCCGGCTGCCAGTAGTCGCCGAGGTCGTCGGCGGTATAGACCGCGACCACGCCCGGCAGCGCCGCGCGACTCGCGAGACGTCGATGCCACGGATGCGCGCGTGGGCGTAGCGGACTGCGCAGGAAGGCGACGTGCGGCATGCCGGGCAGACTCGATGTCGTCCACGAACAGCGCCCGCCCGGTGAGCAGGCGGGGGTCTTCGTTGCGCTTGGTGCGGGTGCCGATCATTTCTCCTCCACGAACGCCACGATCCGCGCAAACGCCGCTTCGCCTCCCTTGAACCGGAAGGGGAAGCAGCCGAGCCAGACGCGCTGGTTCAGCACTTCGTCGATCTGCCCGCCCACGTTCTCGGCGTGGAAGACGCCGTGGGGGAAGAGCTTGCACGTGCATGCACTGGTAGTCCTTGGGCCAGGGGAAGGCCTCGTCGAGCGACATGCCGATCACCGCCTCGACCTCGGGGATCAGGTCGGGCCGCGCCTTGCGCACGTTGGTGTTGAACGGATGGTCGGCGGCGATGCAATCGACGGCCAGCCAGCGGATGCCGCGGTCGAGCACCCACTCGACGAAGCGGCTCTGCGGGCCGGGGTGCTTCAGGAAGCAGCGCGGCAGGTCCGCCTTGTCCTGATTGTGGACCTTGTACCAATCCTCGTTGTAGAAGTGGTGGTAGCCCGTGTGGATGACCAGGATGTCGCCGCGCTCGATTTTGATGCCGGTCTTCTTCTCCCACTGCTCGAAGTGCTCCGGCCCGTAGATCTGATAGTCGCCCACTCCGAACTGCGTGAGGTCCACGATGCAGGCCGGCCCGACCAGCTTGTCGAGCGGGATGCCGGAGATGTCCGGCCCCGGATCGTAGAAGTGGATGGGCGAGTCGAGGTGGGTGGCGATGTGATTGGTGGTCGAGAGGAACTGCGCGTTGACCCCCTCGAAGGCGAGCCGCTTGACCCACTTGACGGTCGGACCCTCGTAGAACGCGAACGAGGGCGAATCGGCGCTGAAGTTCTGCGACAGGTCGAGGACCTTCACCTTGCTCATGTCATAGGGGACGTACACGGTCTCCTCCTTTCAGATCTCATATCTTTCCGCGAAAGCCACCAGCGCCTCCTCGAAGATCGCCATGGGCGGCCGCACCAGCCCGGCGCCGACCTGGCCGACGCCGGCCTGGCGGTGGGCGATGCCGGTGTTGACCCGCGGCGTAATGCCCAGCTCCACGACCTTGCGCAGGTCGATCCCCACGGGCGTGCCGCGGAAGCCGAGGGCGGGGATGGTGAACTGGCTGTGCTCGGCGGCGGTGATCTCGTACATCTCCAGCGTGGCGTGGACGGCGTCCTGGGGCGTGCCGCCGATGAAGGTGACGATGGCCGGGGCCGCCGCCATGGCGAAGGCGCCGATGCCGGCGGTCTCGGTGATCGTGCTGTCGCCGATGTCCGGATTGGCGTCCGCGCTCGTGAAGCCGGGGAAGTAGAGGCCGTCCGGCACCTGGGCGGGCGCGGTGAACCAGCGATCGCCCAGGCCGCTGACGCGGATACCGAAGTCCGTGCCGTTGCGCGCCATGGCGGAGACGATGGTGCTCCCCTCGACGCCGTGCGCCGCGTCGGCCATGGCCTTGCAGGCCGCCATCACCGGATTGAGCACCGAGAGCGGCGTTGTCGCCCAGGAACTTCAAGACCTCGGCCTCGGCGTCCGCGTCCGGCGGCGGCTCTGGCGATGTGCGGCGCCAGGAGCTTCAAGAAGAGGAGCGAGCCCGCCTTGTTGCGGTTGTGCCCCTCGTCGCCCATGTGCAGGGCCTCGGCGATCAGGGCGCGCAGGTCGATGCCGCCGGCGAGGGTCGAGCGCCTCGGCGAGCACGGCGCCAGAACGTCGTTCATCCAGCGCAGCTTCGCCAGCACCTCGGCGCTGAAGGCGCCGTAGCGCAGCACCTTGCCGTAGCCCTCGTTGAAGTTCGAGAAGGTGCGGTGGCCGTGGACGGCGTCCTCGACCACGTAGACCCGCATCGAGGGGGAGATGACGCCCGCCATGGGACCCACGGCCCGTGGTGATGGCAGGGCTCGAGCGCGAATCTCGCCGCGCTCGACCATGGCCACGGCTTCGGCCTCGTCACGGGCCCGGCCCTCGAAGAGCAGGGCGCCGATCACCGCGCCCCGCAGGGGACCCGAGGCGCGCTGCCACTCGATGGGCGGCCCGGCGTGGAGCAGGAGGTCGTCCGTCAGGCCGGGGATGACGTCGCCGCGCCCGGCGCCATGCCGGTGAGCATGGGCCGCGCGGAGGTCATGCGCTCGACGGCGGTGCGGTTGGCGTGATCGATATCCATCTCAGCGGGCCTTCATTCGCGCCAGAATGCCGGCGAGCTTCTCGTTGCCTCCGGCCGGCGGCTTCCACTCCACCTGCACGGCCTGGGCGCCCTGGGCGAGCGAGGCTATCGTAGAACGACTCCAGCCCGACGTTGACGGCGGCCAGGGGCGGCTGGACGGATTCCAGAGGGATTGGAATTCCGGTCGATTTTTCTGCACGCTGCCTGCCGCAGCCAGACCGCCTCGACGGCTTCGGACACCGTGCGGCAGACGTGCGCTCCAGCCTGCTTGAGGGTGGCGATCTGCTCGGAGAGGTTCTGGGGATCCTCGTCCGTGCCCACGACGATGGCGATCACCTCCAGCGTCCCATTCCGGTCGGCGATTGCGCGCTCGATGACGGGAGCGAGCTCGCCCGCGGGATCGGCGTGGGCGCCGTCGCCCAGCACCACGTCGAGGAGGATGACGCCCACTTGGGGATCGGCCGCCTCCTGGCGCAGCCGGCGAAGGCGCAGGTCTTGGTCGATCATGGGATGGAGACGCCCGACGGTGAATTCGTCGTCCCCGAGATCGAGGATCGTGTTTCCCTCGCCGGGTAGGAAGGCCTGGAGGGCGAGCTTGGCTTCGTAGGCCAGGGTGCCTCCGGCGAAGAGGCCGCGGAGGAAGCCTGCCATAGGCGCTACCTCAGCCTCAGAGCGCCCCCACCCAAGACCCTCATCACCCCAGCCCTCTTCTCCCGCCCCCTCGCCACCTCCCTCCCCGGGAGAAGAGAGAAAGCAAGAACGCTCCAACCGGGTTCCCCTCTCCCGGGGAGGGGGGTGGGAGGGGGCGGGAGAGGGGACAGGGGTGAGGGCCCTCGGGCGGGGGAGACTTGCCGCCAGCTCGGCCGGCTTCGGTCAGGCTGGCGGCGAAACGGATCGCTCCCAGCCGCCGCAGCGGAGGCACGAGGCCGAGGAAGTCCACGACGACCGGCTTGCCCGTCGCCTGCGCGTCCGCCAGCAGACGGGCGGCCACTTCGGGCGCGGGAGGTTTGGAGATCAGGACGATGACCCGGGTCTCCGGATCGTCGGCCGAGGAGATCCAAGGCCTGGGCCGCCGTGATCCCGCCCACCTCCGAAGAGAGATCGCGACCGCCGGTGCCGATCGCCTGCGAGACGCCGGCTCCCAGGTAATGAAGATGGCTGGTGACGGCCTGAAGCCCGGTGCCGGAGGCGCCGACCAGCCCGACGCTTCCTTTCCGGACTCGGTTGGCGAAGCCGAGACCGGTGCCGCCGACGATCGCCGTGCCGCAGTCGGGCCCCATCACCAGGAGGCCCCTGGCGAAGCGCCTTGCGCTTGAGAGCGACTTCCTGCTCCAGGGACACGTTGTCGCTGTAGAGGAAGACGTTGCGGCCGTGATCGAGAGCTTCCTCCGCCACGCCAGCGGCATAGCGGCCGGGGACCGAGATCAGGACCCAGCGCGCTTCGGGGAGGAGCTTCAGAGCGGAGGCGAGGCTGCGCGGCCGGAAATCCTGCTCGCCGCCGCTCCGGCGCACCTGAAGGAGGGAATCCACCCGGGCCAGGGCCTCGCCTGCCGCGGCGTCGCTCTCCGCCTTGACGGCGATCAGCAAGTCGTGAGGTCCGGCTTCGATCTCCTCGCTCGGAGTCAAACCGCTTGCCGCGAGGATCTCGCGGTTGGCGGGCGTCGCCATCACCACTCCAGCGTCGAGCACTCCTGGAAGAGTGGTCAACCTGCGTTGGAGCTGCATCAGGACGACCGAGTCGTAGTAGGCGCCGGGACGGACGGCAACTCGGACCCCAACACGGGGATCGCCGCTCACCGTCCCACCACCGCTTCCAGCTCCCGTGCCCAGGCGAGCAGCGCCTCGTCGGCCCACCAGCGGGCCACGACCTGGAGGCCCAGGGGAAGACCGGCCGCGTTTCGCCCCGCGGGGAGAGCGATCGCCGGCATTCCGGCATGGCTCCAGGGCAGGTTCATCACGGGATCGCCCGTGCTGTCGAGCCCACGCGGCGCGGCGCCGAGGGCGGGCGGGGAGATCCAGAGATCGAGGCCGTGCTGGTCCATCAACGAGGTCAGCTCGTCCCGCAGCTCTTCCCGGCCGTCGAGATCCCGCGCCAGCTCGTCGTCCGTCACTCCCTGGCCGCGGCGGATCAGGTCGATCGTCTTTGGAGCATAGAGGTCGCCGAAGCGGGCGAACCAGTCGCGGTGCACGTGCGCCATCTCGGCGGCGGTGATCCGGAAGTGCCGCTCGACGATCTCCCCGAAGTCCGGGAACGCGGGGACGTGCTCGACCTCGAAGCCGGCGTCGATCAACCGGTGGCAGACCTGGCGGAAGTGGACCAGCCCCTCGCCCGAGGCGCGCTCCAGGTACGGTCCTTCCGGGACTCCGAGCCTAGGCTTTTTCACGGCCGTCGCTGGATGCCAGTCCCGGCAGAGCACAGAGGCTGCCCGCTCCGCGCCGGCCACGTCGGGGGTGAAGAAGCCCACGTGATCGAGGGAGGGAGCGAGGGGGATGATCCCATCCCGCGAGATCCGCTCGTAGCTGGGCTTGAAGCCGACCACGCCGCAGAAGGCCGCGGGACGGAGGATCGAGCCGATCGTCTGGGTGCCGAGCGCCAGGGGGCAGAGGCCGGCGCCGACGGCCGCGGCCGAGCCGCTGCTCGATCCTCCGGGCGTGTGCTCCGGGTTCCAGGGATTGCGGGTGGGGCCGGGCGCGAAGAAGGCGAACTCGGTGGAGACGGTCTTGCCCAGGATCAGGGCCCCGGCTTCCTTGAGGGCCTTCACGCTCGCGGCCTCGGGTCCGCGGAGGACCTCCGGTGGCAGGCGGCTGCCTCCCCGGGTTGCGAAGCCGTCCACGTGGAAGATGTCCTTCACCCCCACGCGGATGCCGAAGAGGGGGGGCCGTTCCGTGCGGGATCGGGCCAGCGGGCCTGGAGGGCTTCCTGCTCCCGGTGCAGACGCTCGAAGCGACCTTCTTCCGGGAGGAAGGCGCGCACCTCGGGCTCGCGCTCGGCGAAGAGCGTCTCGTTCATCCCGCCGATTCCCGACGCCTTTCGGCGGCGAGTTTCACCGCGTCCACGATGTGCTGATACCCGGTGCAGCGGCAGAGATTGCCCGAGATGGCGTGGCGGATCTCGTCCTCGGTGGGATCGGGGTTCTCCTCCAGGAAGGGAAGCAGGGTCATGAGAAAGCCCGGAGTGCAGAAGCCGCACTGAAGGCCGTGGCTCTCCCAGAAGGCCTCCTGCAGCGGATGGAGCTTTTCGGGACCCGGCGCGAGGGCCTCGACGGTGGTGACGGCGTGGCCATCCGCCTGCACGGCGAGGAGGATGCACGAGCGGACGGGCTCGCCGTCGAAGAGCACGGTGCAAGCGCCGCACACGCCGTGCTCGCAGCCGACGTGGGTGCCGGTGAGGCCGAGGTCGTGGCGCAGGAAGTCCGAGAGCAGCAGGCGCGGCTCGATCTCCCGGTCGTAGGTCTTGCCGTTGACGGTGACGGAGATCCTGTAGAGCCCGCTCATGCGGAAATCCTCCCGTTGTGAGCTCGTTCGACGGCGCGGCGCAGAGCCCGGCCGGTGAGCACGCGCGCCAGGTGGCGCTTGAAGTCGGCCGTGGCGTGGATGTCGCTGAACGGATGGATCTCGTCTCGCGAGACCTTGTCCGCCGCCGCGGCGATGGCCTCGGGCGAGATCTCCGTCCCGACCAGCAGACGCGCGGCCTCGCGGGCTTCGATGGGCACGTCGCCGGCGCTCAGGTAGACCAGCCGCGCCTCGCGGCATTGGCCGGAGTCGTCGAGAGTCACCAGGGCGGCCACTCCAATCTGGGCATAGTCGCCATGGCGCCGGGCGATTTCCATGAAAGACCAGCCGGTGCGGGCCGGCAGGGGCGGGATCGCCACCTCGACCAGGATCTCGTCCGGCTCCAGCAGCGTGGTGAACAGGCCACGGAAGAAGTCGGAGGCCTCCACCCAGCGGTCGCCACCCGCCTTGCGGAGCCGGAAGCGGGCGCGCAGAGCCACGGCGATAGCTGGCAGCTCGGCCGCGGGATCGGCGTGGGCCAGGCTGCCGCCGATCGTCCCGCGGTTGCGGATCTGGGGATGAGCGATGAAGGGCACCGTCTCGTGGAGCAGCGGCGCCAGCCTCGGCCACCAACGGGTCCCGCTCCAGCCGGCGCTGGCGAGTCAGGGCGCCGATCCTCAAGGCCCCGTCCTCGCCTCGGCGGATGAAGTCCAGCTCCTTCAGCTTGTTGATGTCGACGAGCAGCGCCGGCTCGGCCAGCCGGAAGTTCATCACCGGGATCAGGCTCTGCCCTCCGGCCAGGACCTTGGCCTCACCAATATTGCCGGCGTGGCTGGCGAGGACGTCCAGGGCCGCGTCCAGCGAGGCGGGTGCCTGATACTCGAACGGGGCGGGCTTCATTCCGTGGGCTTCCTCTCGAAGTCTGCGATCGACGCGGATTCTACTCTCAGGGATGGCTATTGCGCCCACCCCCACCCTTGTTCCAGACTCCCGGGCCAATGAACGGCATTGGAGAGAGCCCGCCACGGCCGGACGGCTTCGCCAAGGTCTCGGGCGCGGCGCAATACCTGGACGACATCTCCCTGCCCGGGATGTGGCACGGCGCCACGGTGCGCAGCCCGCATCCCCACGCCCGCATCCGTTCCATCCGCTTCGATCCCGCCGCGGCTCCGGCTGGGACCGTCTGCGTCACCGCCGCGGACCTTCCCGGTCCGAACGGCGTCCAGCTCCTGGACGATAGCTGGCCCATCCTCGCCGACGGGTTCGTCTTCCACGTGGGCGAGCCCGTGGCTCTCGTGGCGGCTCCCACGCGCCTCGAGGCCCGGCAGGCGCTCGCGGCCGTGACGGTGGAGTACGAGCCGCTCGCGCCTGTCCTCACGCTCGAAGACGCCTTGGCGCTGCCGCCCCTCTACGAGCTGCGCATGGAGAGCGGGGACGTGGACGCCGCCCTCTCCCAGGCCGAGCACGTGATCGAGGGCGAGTACCGTACGGGCCACCAGGAGCACATCTACATCGAGTGCCAGGGGATGATCGCCGAGCCGGCGGACGACGGGGGCATCCTCGGTGTCGCGTCACGGGGTCCATGCAGTGCCCCTACTACGTCCACAAGGCGCTGGTTCACGGCCTCGGGCTGCCGGAGGACCGGGTGCGGGTGCGAGCCTCGGTGGTGGGCGGCGGCTTCGGGGGCAAGGAGGACTTCCCCAGCGCCCTCGCCCTTCACGCCGCCCTGCTCGCCCGTGCTTGCGACCGGCCGGTGAAGATGGTGTATGACCGGCACGAGGACATCGTCGGCACCAGCAAGCGGCATCCCGCCGTGATCCGCCACCGGACGGGGGTCGATGCCGAAGGCCGGCTGCTCGCGCTCGACGGCGAGATCCTCCTCGACGGCGGCGCCTACAAGACCCTGTCGCCCGTGGTGCTCTCGCGGGCTCTGCTCCATTCCTTCGGCCCCTACCGCTGGCCGGCCGTGCGCCTCAAGGGGAAGGTGCTGCGCACCCATACGGCTCCGAACAGCGCCTTCCGCGGCTTCGGCGCTCCCCAAGTCGAGTTCGCCATCGAGCGCCAGATGGACAAGATCGGCCGCGCCCTCGGGCTCGATCCCTACGAGATCCGCGATCGCAACGTGGTCGAGCCCGGGGACCGGCTGCCTACCGGCCAGGTGCTCGACGAGACCACCTCGGCCCGCCTCTGCCTGGAGGAGGCGGAGCGGCGGACCGGATTCCGCGCCAAGTGGCGAGCGCTTGAATCGCCTCGCGCGGTGACCGCCGGGGGTGACGGCGAGCCCCGGCGGGGGATCGGCCTCGCCCTCTACTTCCATGGCGCGGGTTTCACGGGGAACGGCGAGCGCAAGATGAAGTCGCCCGTCACCGCCCGTCTCCTCCCGGACGGCCGTATCGAGGTGCTCACGGCCATGACCGACATGGGCCAGGGCTGCGTGGCGGTCTTTCCCCAGATCGCCGCCGCCGCGGCCGGGATCGGACCCGAGGATCTCGTCTTCGCTCCCCCGGACACGGGCGACGTCCCCGACTCCGGCCCCACGGTCGCTTCGCGGACCACGATGATCGTGGGCGCGCTCATCGCGCGGACCGTCTCCGAGCTGCGCGACCGGGTGCTGGCCAGGTCGCGTCCCGGCGAGAGCTTCCGCGCGGCCGCGCGACGGTATCGGGAGGAGGCCGGCCCGGTAGAGGTCACCCTCCGCCACGAGCCCCCGGAAGATCAAGCCTTCGACGAATCGACCTATCACGGCGCGGCCTATCCCACCTATGCCTGGGGCGCGGACGTAGTCGAGGTGGAGGTCGATCCCGACACGCTGGCCGTCCGGCCTCTCCAGGCGACCGCCGTCTGCGAGGTGGGGAAGGCCATCCACAAGACTCTCTGCGCGGGGCAGATCGAGGGCGGCACCCTCCAGGCCCTGGGCTGGGCGTTGCTCGAAGAGGTGAAGATGCAGGACGGCCGCTATCTGAACGATCGCCTCGCCACCTACATCATCCCCACCATCAAGGACAGTCCGCGGATCGACGTCCATCTCCTCGAGCGGGCCTGGGAGGGCGGCCCCTTCGGCGCCAAGGGGGTCGGCGAGCTGCCTATGGACGGCGGCGCTCCGGCGGCCGTACAAGCCATCGAGAACGCGACGGGGCTGACGGTGGACGAGATCCCGGCCACTCCCGAGCGGCTCATGCAGAGCCAGGAGGTCGCACGGTGAAAGTCTCCTTCTCCGTCAACGGCCGGGCCGCCGAAGCCGACGGCCACCCCATGGAGCGCCTGCTCGACGTGCTGCGCGAGCGACTCGGCCTCACCGGCACCAAGGAGGGTTGCGGTGAGGGGGAGTGCGGCGCCTGCACGGTGTTGATGGACGGCGAGCCCGTCCTCTCCTGTCTCGTGCCTCTGCTCCAGTGCGAGGGACGGCGGATCGAGACCGTCGAGGGGATCGCCGGGGGACCGGCCCGCGACTTCCTGGAACGCTTCGTGGCCACGGGCGGCGTCCAGTGCGGCGCGTGCACGCCGGGGATCGTGGTCACCGCCTGGTCGCTCCTCGAGCGCAATCCCGAGCCGAGCCGCGAGGAGGCGCGGGAGGCGCTGGCGGGCAATCTCTGCCGCTGCACGGGATACGAGGGGATCCTGCGGGCGCTCTGCAAGGAGGCGGAATCTTGATTGCCCTCCAGCCTCGCTCGCTCGACGAGGCCCTCCGGAGCCTGGGGAACGATCCCGCGCTCGTTCCCACGGCCGGCTGCACCGACCTCATGGTGCGCGGCCTCGAGGCCCTCCACCGGATGGAGCGGGTGATCGACCTCCTGGCCATCCCCGAGCTGCGGGGCATCCGTGAGGTGGAGGGGGGCCTGGAGATCGGCGCCACGACGCCCTTCACCGAGATCCGCCGCTCGGCCGCTGTCCGCGCCGCCTTTCCCGCTCTCGCCGAGGCCGCCTCCCTGGTGGGCGGCTGGCAGATCCAGAACCGGGCGACCCTGGGAGGCAACATGGCGAACGCCAGCCCGGCGGGCGACTCCCTCCCCGTGCTCCTCGCCCTGGACGCCGTCGTCGTCGTGGCCGGAGTGGGCGGCGTCCGCGAGATCCCTTACTCCGAATTCCACACCGGTTATCGCAAGACGGCTCTGCGAACCGGGGAGATCGTCGTCCGGGTCCGCATCCCGTTCCTTCCTGAAGGCTCCGTCCAGGCCTTCCGCAAGGTGGGAACGCGCGAGGCGCAGTCGATCAGCAAGGTGGTGGTGGCCCTGGCCGGCCGTGTCGCCGAGGGGAAGATCGTCGCTCTCCGCCTCGCCGCCGGCAGCGTGGCCGCGACTCCCATCCGTCTGCGTGCCGCCGAGGAGGCGGTCCGCGGCCTGCCGCCGGGGCCGGAGACCGCCAGCCTCGCCGGCCGCGAGGCCGCGGGCGAGGTGACGCCGATCGACGACGTCCGCTCGACCGCCGACTACCGCCGCTTCGCTCTGGAGAGGGTGGTGCGGCGGCTGGTGCTGGGATTGAGCTGACCCGAGGAGAGACTGATGCCGACTTCCCTCCACGATGATGCGGTCCGCGATGTCTTCGAGCGTCTGCGCGTCGCCAACGTCACCTTCATGCGGCGCCAGCCCGGCGAATCCGGAAAGCGCCAGCCCGTCCACACCGTTTACGGCGGGGCTCACCTCTTCAAGGCTGACACGGCCTCGCGGTTGGGCTCGCTCGCCCTGCGGTCCTTCGAGGAGTACGCCCCGACCCCCGCGGACCTCGCCAGAGCGATCGGATTGCGGGAGGATTTCGCCGCCACGATCCACTCCCGGGTAGACGAAAAGCTTCGCCGCGAGCCCGTCGAGGATTTCCGGGTCGACTTCGAGGATGGCTACGGCAACCGGCCGGACGCAGAGGAGGATGGCCACGCCGAGACCGGCGCCCGCGAGGTCGCCGCAGGGCTGGCCGCCGGCAGTCTGCCGGCATTCATCGGCATCCGCATCAAGCCGTTCATCGAGGAGCTGCGGGACCGGTCCTTCCGCACGCTCGACCTCTTCCTGACGACGCTGGTCCGGGAGACCGGAGGCCGGCTGCCGGAGAACTTCGTCGTCACGCTTCCCAAGGTGACGATCCCGGAGCAGGTCGCCGCCCTGGCCGATCTCTTCGATCGTCTGGAGCCGGCGCTCGGTCTGGAGATCGGCTCGTTACGGCTGGAGATCATGATCGAGACGCCGCAGTCGATCCTCAATGAGCGAGGGCAGTCGAACCTGCCGCTCCTGGCCTCTGCCGCGCGGGGCCGGTGCGTGGCCGCGCACTTCGGCACCTACGACTACACGGCCTCCTGCAACATCACCGCGGAGCACCAGTCCATGACCCATCCGGCCTGCGACTTCGCCAAGCACATGATGCAGGTGCGCTTACGCGGGCACGGGGCTCTGGCTCTCCGACGGCGCCACGAACGTCCTCCCCGTGCCGCCGCATCGGGGAGCCCAGCTCACGGCGGCGCAGACGAAGAGAACCGCGCCGTCGTCCACCGCGCCTGGAGCCTCCACGCCGGCGCACGTCCGCCACTCTCTCGTCGGCGGCTTCTACCAGGGCTGGGACCTCCATCCCGCGCAGCTCGTCACCCGCTACGCCGCCCTCTACTCCTTCTTCCTGGAGAGCCTCGAAGCCGCCTCGGACCGCCTCCGCAACTTCGTCCAGAAGGCCGCCCAGGCCACCCTCGTGGGCGACGTCTTCGACGATGCCGCCACGGGCCAGGGTCTCCTCAACTACTTCCTGCGCGCCATCAACTGCGGCGCCATCGCGGAGGAGGAGGCCCTGGAGCGGTCCGGGCTGACGCTGGAGGAGCTGCGGGGGCGGTCGTTCGTGAAAGATCCTGAAGAACCGGCGGGGCTGAGCCTACTTCCGCCGCACCGTCCCCTCGATCAACCCGTACGGCTCCAGAGTCGCCACGAAGATCTCGTTGCGGTTCTCCAGCCCGAACGGGGTGAGGTCGACGGGGATATGATGCTTGTTGGGCATGACGAGGTGGATCTCCTCGACGTCCACCTCCTCCAGCACCGCTTCGCCCATGGCGTAGAGGGTCTGCTGCACGGAGCGGCTGTCGTGCTCCGTGAAGGTTTCTAAAAGCACGCGACGCACCTGGTGCCAGAGATCTCCGAAGGCGACGTAGGGCCTTGAATAGCGCCAGGTGGCACGGACTGCCGTAGCGAGAATGCGGTCCGAGGTCTCCTTCAGAGTGGTGTAACGGTCGCGGGGGAATCCCTCGAAGCCGGAATTCGCGGTCTTCATCACCACCAGGTCCTCTATTCCGGCCAGGACTCGCACGCCCTGCCGATCCCGCGTGACCTCGGCGATGCGCCGCTCGCTCCCCGCCTGGCGGAAGGTGTGCGGATGGAGCGGCTCCCAGAGGTGCTCTGTGAGATCGACTTGCACACGCGAGGCCCGGGAGTTGTTCGTCAAAAAATGATCGGTCAGCGCCATGCCGAAATCTTCGATGTTGTCGAAGGGATGCTGGGCGGCCAGGGCGTAGACGGTGTTCTTCATCGTATCCGTGGGGAGGACGCCGCGGTTGTCGCCGTCCGTGTAGGCCGCTGCGAAATCTCCTTCGAAACGGATCGCCACCGTCACGTCCTGCATTTCGTGACGGTCCGCGTGGCGGCGGACGGTCACCAGGCGGACGGCTTGTTTTCCATAGGCGTTTTCAGCCAGGGTCACGGGCATGGTCAGCTCCCCCGATAGGTCGAGTATCCGAACGGGCTCAGCAGCAATGGCACATGGTAATGCTGGTTCGCGTCCCGTATGTTGAAGACGATCGAGGCCTCGGGATAGAAGCTCTCGACGTCCCGCGCAGCGAAATACGGATCGAGATCGAACGTGAGGCGGTAGATACCTGGGATTAGCGAAGATCCCGCTGGCAGGAGCTGTCGGACGCGGCCGTCGTCATCGGTCACCGCACGCCCGATCTCCCGCCAACCTTCTTCTTCACGGGTTTCCAGCAGGACGGGCACGCCGCTCGCCGGCTTGCCTCGCGAGGTGTCCAGCACGTGGGTGGTGATGCCGCTCATGAGAAGAGTTTCTCCAGCCGCAGATGGGTAATCTTCCTCTGCTCCTCGGCCGCGATGCGCAGCTCCGTTTCGGGATCGTTGTCGAGACGCGCCCGCAGCAGGCCGAGCATCTCCGCCGCGCTCTTGCCCGTGGCGCAGACGATGAAAATGTGATCGAAGCGGAATTCGTAAACGCGATTTGCTTCGACCAGCGCGGCGAGGGTCTCCGCGTCCGCGCCGCGCGCTCCGGCCTGCTCCTGCTCGGACCAGCGGCTTCCCTTCTCGCCGATCCGGGGATGGGCCGCGAAGGCCTCGCGCCAATCTTCGCCACTGAGGCTCCACCAGATCCGACCGGATTGTTCCTGGAGATCGACGAGGCTGTGAAACGGGCGGCTTCCCGCCATCCGTTCCGCCCACGCCCGGGAGCCGCAGCATGGCAGGAGCCGGGCCGCGGCCTCGCCGGAGGGCAGGGCATTGAAGCGAGCGAGATCCTCGCTCATCGTGGATCTCCGGCCAGGGTCCCATAGAGCCGCAATCGCGCCACGCCGCCGTCGGGAAAAATGTTGAGCCGGGCGTGGGTGATCGGCCCGGCCGCGGCAATCTCGTCGAACCGGTGCCGGGTGTGGGGGCGCAGGGGCGTGAGCGGCAGGATCTCCCGCCAGTTTTCAAGATCCCCGTCGCATCCCTCGATCGAGCAGCTCCCGGGCGCGTTGCCCTTGAAGTGCGAGGTATCCACCTCCACCCGGTGGAGAGCGCCGCGCGCACCCAGGTTCACGATCGCCCAGTCGTGGCCCGGCCCCCGGCGCCGCTTCGTCTCCCAGCCGTCGTGCATACCGAGCGGCGGACCGGGGAGGATCAGGTTGTGACGATTGCCGAAGAACATGTCACTGCACGAGAGGACGAGCCCGCCGTGCTCCATGGCCGCGAGGTCGATCTCGCCATGGCCCACGAGCCGCGCCCAGTCCGGCACGACATCGCCGTGGACTCGCAGTCGGGCCACGCCGCCGTCCGGATAGATGTTGAAGCGGAGGTGGGTCACCCGCCCGCTCTCCCGCTCGATGGGAAAGCGATTTTTCGTATGGCCCTGAAGCGGCGAGCGGGGCAGGACCTCCATCCAGTCCACCTTTCCGAGCTCCTCGGGCGCCGGATAGCCTTCGACGGTGCAGGCCTCGAGCGAGCAGGATTCCGGATAGTTGCCGCGGAAGTGGGCGGTGTCCACCACCACGCCCCGGAGCAGGCCCGGCAGCCCCAGCCGCACGATGCACCAGTCGTGGCCGGGCTCGCGCCGCCTCCGGGTCTCCCAGCCATCCATCCACTTGCCGACGTCCGTGTACTCGCCCTCGATCCAGACGGCCTCTCTGGCCTTCAGGAGGTTCTCTTTCGGCGCGAAGAATTCGTCATTCGCCGAGAGCACGGCGCCTCCCAGCCGCTCGGCGGCGAGGTCCGTGAGATCCGTGAAGTCGCTCATCTCCCTCCCCGGGTGAGAATCCGGCCTGCGGGTGATCCGATCAGGTCCCCATTCTCGTAGACGGTCTCCCCCCGCAGCAAGGTCCTTATCACCACGCCGTGGAGCGTCCGCCCGGCGTAGGGGGTGAGCTTGTGGCGATGATGGAGCCGTTCGGGCTCGACCTCGAAGCTCGCCTCGGGGTCCCAGACCACGAGATCAGCATCGTAGCCCGGCGCGATCTTGCCTTTCCGATCCCCCAAGCCTGCCAACCTGGAGGGCGCGGCGCACATCCAGGCGGCGAGGTCTTCGATCGTGAAGCCGCGCTCCCGCGCTCCGGTCCAGACGGCGGACAGAGCGAGCTCAAGGGAGGAGATCCCGCCCCAGGCGCCGCGGAAGTCGCCGGCTTCGACCTTCTTCATTTCGGGAGGGCACGGCGAGTGATCGGTGGCCACGAGGTCGATCACCCCCTCACGCAGGGCCTCCCATAGACGCTCCCGGTTCTCGCGCGAGCGGAGGGGAGGCGCGCACTTGAAGGCCACGCCGCCGTCCGGGATCTCTTCGGCGGCGAAGGTGAGGTAGTGCGGGCAGGTCTCGGCGGTGATGGGAAGCCCCTCCTCTCGGGCTCGCTTCAGGACGGGCAGGACCTCCACGGACGAGACATGGACGATGTGGACACGGCAGCCGGTTTCTCGGCAGAGCCGGACCAGCAGCTCGACCGCTTCCACTTCGGCCGAGTCAGGCCGGGAGCGCAGATAACGGCCGTACTCGCGGAGCTGTGCGGGACCGGCCTCTTCCCAGACGCCAGCCGCGGCTTCGATCGGTCCCGGCACCTCTGCGTGGGCCAGGAGCACGGTCCCATGTCGGGCGAGGATCGGCATCGCCTCGCGCAGATCCGCCTCTTCGACGTGAGGAAACTCGTCCACGCCGGAGGGGACCAGGAACGCCTTGAACCCCAGGACGCCTCCCTTCAGGAGATCCTCCAGCTCCTCCGAATTGCCGGGCACCACACCGCCCCATAGCCCCACGTCGATCCGGAGCTTTCCCTCCGCGGCCTCGACCTTGGCGCGCAGGCCCTCGACGGTCGTGGTGGCGGGGATGCTGTTGAGGGGCATGTCCACGAGCGTGGTGACGCCCCCGGCGGCCGCGGCCCGGGTGGCTGTCTCGAATCCCTCCCACTCCGTTCGCCCCGGCTCGTTGACGTGGACATGGGTGTCCACGATCCCCGGCATGAGCACCGAGTCCCCGAAGTCGATCCCAGGCGCACCGATCTCCAGGGGGCCGACGCGCTCGATCTTCCCCTGCTGGACGTACACCGTGGCCGGCCGCACGCCCCCGGGCGTCACGACCCGCCGGCTGGTGAGGAGGAGATCGGAGGCCATGCAGGGGGAAGGTATGCCGTCCCCTCCACCCTCTGTCAACTCGGAGGCATTGTAGGATCTCGATCCTGATGATTCTGAAGGAAGACTCCAAGCCTGCGCCCGGCGATCCTCCCCCCCTGCTCCTCCGGGGAGGCACCCTCCTCACCCTGGACCCCGGGGCCACCGTCCTGCGCGGTGCGGACCTTCTCATCCGCGAGGGCCGGATCTTCTCGCTCGGGGCTCCCGAGCCGCCGCCGGGCACTCGCGTGCTCGACGTCTCCGGGTGCCTCGTCCTGCCGGGCCTGATCCAGGGGCATCTCCATCTCGGGCAGACGTTCTTCCGCGGCTTGGCCGAGGAGCGGCGGCTGCTTTCCTGGCTGCGGGAGCGGATCTGGCCGCTCGAAGCGGCTCATGACGACGAGAGCGCCTACTGGTGCGGCCTGCTGGGCGCTGCCGAATGCCTCCTGGGGGGTACGACCACCATTCAGGACATCGGGATCGGTCCAGGCGCCCGCGGACTGCTCCAGGCCATTGCCGACTCCGGCCTGCGCGCCTTCGCGGGGCAGTGCCTCATGGACAGCGGCGAGGGCCTTCCCGATCCCATGCGCCAGGAGACCGATGCCGTGCTCGCCGCGACCGAGGCGCTGGGAGATCATTTCGAGGATGGCGTGGACGGCCGGCTGCGCTACGTGCTCAATCCCCGCTTCATCCTCACCTGCTCGGATCCACTGTGGGAGGGGATTCGCGATCTGTCGTTCCGCCGCGGCTGGCCCGTCCACACCCACGCGTTGGAGCAGCGGGACGAGACGCTCGCCGTACGCGAGCTCAAAGGCGGGCGCGACGAGGTCGAGTACTTCGCGGATCAGGGCCTGCTCGCGACCGACCTCCGCCTCGCTCATGGCGTCTGGATCACGAAACAGCACCTCGAGCGGGTGCGCCGTGGCCGCTTCAGCGTCGTTCACTGCCCCAGCTCGAACCTGAAGCTCGGCTCAGGTGTCGCCGATCTCCTCGCCTTCCGCCACGCCGGGGTGCCCGTCGGCATCGGCACGGACGGTGCGGCGTGCAGCAACCAGCTCGACAACTTCGCCGAGGTCCGCCTCGCCGCCCTTCTCCAGAAGGTCAAGCACGGACCGGACGCCTTCTCCGGCCTCGACGCCCTGCGCCTCGCCACCAGCGAAGGCGCCCGCGCCCTCTCTCTCCAGGACGAGATCGGAACCATTGAGCCCGGCAAGCGCGCGGACCTCGTCGTCCTTTCGAACGATCGGCCCGAGCTGTGGGCGGCGTCCCAGGCCGATCCGCACGACTTGATCGCCTTCGGCGCCTCCCGCGCCGCCGTCCGCCACGTCCTCGTCGACGGCCGGCTGGAGGTGGAGGACGGCCGGCTCACCCGGCTCGATCTCGGAGAGATCTACCGGGAATCCGAGCGCTGCCTCGGCGAGCTGATCCGGCGGTCGGGAGTGGATTTCTAATCGCCTTCGTCAAGATGGCCCGCAATATGCAATCCCCAAATCGCTTGGGGTGGAGTGCGAAACCGAACCGTTATTTGAACGGAGCGCGATTCCCGCGTCTGTTGCATCTGAGGTGAGTCTCTCCGCCCGCATTGCCCCCACGGGCCAGGAGAGAAATCATGCTCAAGAAATGTTTCGCCCATATCTTCGTCCTCGCCGCCCTGGCACTCCCCTGCGCGGCGCAGTCGACCGAGCCCCATGTGATCCCCATGCCCCAGGAAGATCTGAAGGCGATCAGCCCGCAGTGCAGCCAGGGAGTGGTCTACGACAGCGGCTCATTCACCGCGGCCTACAGCATCGGCAACGGCGATCCCGGAGACGCCACGATGGTGATGAAGTTCAATCTGCCGCCAGGGACGAGCCGCCTCGATCAGGTCTGCGCGTGCTTCTCCCGCGCCAACTCCGCCGCTCCTGCGAGCATGAGCTTCGAGGCGGTGGTCTACAACGACGACGGCCCAGGAGGGCAGCCGGGGACGTTCCTCGGGTCCGCGCCCGCGACGGCCACCGCCATCCCGGTCGCCGGAGCCTTCCAGTTCTACTCGGTCAACCTCACCGGCTCCGGCATCGTGCTGCCCGACACCAGCGTCTACGTCGGCGTGCGCTGGCCCGGAGGCACGATCGCGCTCTGCGGCGACCGCTCGGCGACGACGGCCCAACGCAGCAACTTCGGCAGCGGCAATGGCGGAGCCTCGTGGACCGATATGCAGACGCTGTTCTCCAGCTCGCCGCCGAAGGCCCTCGGCGTCCGTGTCGATCCCACGGCCACACCCACGGCCTGCGTCCCCAGCGCCACCGCTCTCTGCCTCAACAACGGCCGCTTCCGGGTGGAGGCGACCTTCGATACCGGCGGGGGCTTGAGCGGACAGGCTCAGGTCTTCAAGCTCACGGACGAGACCGGGTACATGTGGTTCTTCAGCTCGACCAACGTCGAGGTGGTGGTCAAGGTGCTGAACGCCTGCACCTTCAACAATCGCTACTGGGTCTACTCCGCTGGCCTGACGGACGTACGGGTGGAGCTCACCGTCACCGACACCCAGACGGGAGCCATCCGGACCTACGTCAACCCCCAGGGCCGAGCGTTCCCGCCGATCCTGGACAGCTCGGCATTCGCCACCTGTCCGTAAGGGAAGGGACGGCATCGGGACCGGGCAGCGCCCCGGTCCCAGGCTCTCGCTACCGAGATCGGCTCGCAGGACCCCCTTGGGGAGCACCTCTTCAACAGAGGACGACCGACCTTGGAATGAATACCAAACCATGAAGATCGCTCACCGCCTGACGCCCTATGCTCTCGGGGGACTGCTCCTGCTGCCAGCCAGCGGGCTCTCTGCCTTGCCGACCCGATCTCCGAAGCCGCCGAAGCCAGCGCGCCCCGACATCGTCCTCATCACCATCGACACCTTGCGGGCCGATGCGCTGGGGTTTGCCGGCAACCGCCGGGCTCAGACCCCGGTTCTCGACCGTCTCGCCGCGTCCGGCCGGGTCTTTTCCGACGCTCACGCGCACAACGTCGCGACGCTGCCCTCCCATACCAACATCCTGACCGGCCTCTATCCCTATCAGCACGGGGTGCGCGACAACAGCGGCTTCCGCCTGGCAGGCTCGGTGCCATCCCTCGCTACGGTCCTCCGCGCCTCAGGCTATGCCACCGGCGCCTTCGTCGGCGGTTTCACGCTCGACTCGCAGTGGGGCCTGGGCCACGGCTTCGACGTCTACGACGACCGCACCAGCCGCGGCGCGGAAAGTGAGGGATTCGGCGGCGCCGAGCGGCGCGGAGATGAGGTGGTCGGCGCTGCCCTCACCTGGTGGCGCGAGCAGAAGCGGCGGCCGCGCTTCCTCTGGGTCCACCTCTTCGATCCCCATGCCCCCTACGCTCCGCCCGAGCCGTTCGCCTCGCGCTTCGCCCGCGATCCCTATCTCGGCGAGGTCGCGGCGACCGACGCCTTTCTCGCGCCGCTGCTCCGGCCTTTCCTCGACGGCGGCGAGGCCGGCGCCCTTCGTGGTGGTGACGGCCGATCACGGCGAGGCGTTGGGCGATCACGGCGAGGTGACTCACGGTCTGTTCGCCTACGAGGCCACGCTCAAAGTGCCGCTCGTGCTCTGGGGACCGGGTGTGACGCCGGGTCGCGATCTCCGGCCGGCGCGCCACGTCGACGTCTTCCCCACCATGCTCCAGGCCGCGGGCGTGGCCGCACCGGCTTCGACCCGGTTCGGCGCCTATCCCGGCCGGTCGCTCCTCGCTCCTCCCGACCAGGTGCCTCCGGACTCCTACTTCGAGGCGTTGTCGGCCACCTTCAACCGGGGCTGGGCGCCGCTGCGCGGCATCCTCTCCCACGGTCGGAAATTCATCGATCTGCCCCTGCCAGAGGTTTACGACCTCCAGCACGATCCACAGGAGCATCACAATCTCGCCAGCGCCGAGCGAGCGGAAGTGCGGAAGGTCCTCGCCTCGCTGCCGCGGGAGTCGGCCTGGCCGCTGCGGCGCGAGGACACTTCGCTGGAGACTACGGCGCGCCTCGAGAGCCTCGGCTACATCACGGCTTCGGCCCGCACGCGCACGCGCTATGGTCCTGAAGACGATCCCAAGACGCTGATCGGTCTCGACCGGAAGATGCACGAGGTGAGCGATCTCCTCGCCAGGAGGAAGACCGAGGCGGCGGTGCGCCTGGCGCGGGAGGTCGTGGCCCAGCGTCCCACGATGGCCTACGGCCAGGCGATGCTCGCCCACTGCCTACTGGAGGGCGGTCACACCCAGGAAGCCCTGGAGGCCATGCTGGAGGCCCGGCGCCGTGGTGCGGCGACGGCGTCGCTGCTGCGCCAGCTCGGGCTCACCCTGGCGGAGGTCGGGCGTACGGCCGAGGCCCTCGCGGTGTTGCAACCGCTCGCCGCCAAGCGGCTGCCGCAGTCGCTCAATGCTTATGCGATCGCGCTCCTCAAGGCAGGCCGGCTCCAGGAAGCGGCGGCCACGGAGCACCAGGTGCTCGCCGCCGATCCTGGAAACGCCCGGGCTCACGAGCAGCTCGGATTGATCGCGCTGCGCCAGCAGCGGTGGAACGAGGCGCGCTTGGAGCTTCAGGAAGCGGTCAAGGCCAACCCGCGGTTGCCAATCGCCTGGAACGACCTGGGCGTGGCACTCTACGAGCTGAAGCAGCCCGCGCCGGCGATCCAGGCCTGGCAGAGAGCGATCGATCTCCAGCCCAATCTTTGGGATACGCTCTGGAACCTCGGTACCAAGGCGGCTGAGACCGGCCATCCCGAGCAGGCGCGTGCGGCGCTCCAGCGCTTCGTCGCCGGCGCGCCCCGCAAACAGTACGGCGACGAGGTGCGCCAGGCCCAGCACTTCCTCAGCCGGCTCGCCACCGGTGCCACGATCCGTGGTAGATAGACGGCTCTATGCGAAAGATCCTCATCCCGCTTCTGGCCGTGGCCCTCGCCGCTGCCGGATGCGACCGCGGCACCGGTCCGGCCAAGGGCGCCCGGCAGATCACCATCGGTCTGTCGCTCGACACTCTGCGTGAGGAGCGGTGGCAGCGCGATCGGGACATGTTCGTCCGTCGCTGTGGCGAGCTGGGGAGCCCGCGTGCTCGTGCAGGCGGCCAACAATGACGAGGCGGTGCAGAACTCTCAGAGGGTGTCTCAAAAGTCCGCGCTGAATTAGGCAGTGTGCCCTTCGAAGCCTCACCACCGGCCCTCTCCCGGGGAAAAGGGGGGACTTTACTGAAAGGGTGGAGCTTGTAGGGTGTGCTGTGCGCACCTTCGACATCGGTGACAGTGCGCCAGCGCACCCTACGGCAATCCCGTTCGCAGGAGTTCCCCCTCTTCCCCGGGAGAGGAGCGATCGAACATTAGCTCTATTTGTTTTAATCACTTAGCCTTCTGAGGCTCAGTCGCGAGGTTACAATCTGGTAACAAAATGTAGGACTATCCTATCCCAGAGGCCAGAGCGGGCGCCGAACCTCCTCCTGGGCGGTATCGCGGCAGAGGATTCGCTCCGAGGTTGGAGGACGCCGGCGTTTTCGAGAGTGCGACTGGGGAGAGGGGCCGCCCGATGTAACGAGACGCAGCGCAGCAGAGCGGGAAGCCAGAGCCTACATTCCCCTGAGTAGGGGGCTAGCCTCGCGTATTTGCAATTCGGTCTGAGCCATAGTCGTCCTCCGCACCCTCGGGTAGGGAATGCTTGTTGTGCCGAAGTCTGTCGACCAGGGCTAGCACCGCTCTGCCGACCTTCCGTTCCACTTTCTCAGGAGCGTCTTTGAAGGGGAAGGTCACCTCTAATTCGGCGCCGACCTCTGCAAGTCGCAGAGGTCGGCGCCCAGAGCCTGAAGAAGAGTTAGCAAGGTTGCAGCCGTCCTTTACCGCCGGGCGCTTGCGGAGGCCGCGGGCGGGGATCTCCCGGGAGGACTCGGCCGAACTCGGCAACCAGGGGAAGCTCGGGGGAGCGACATCGGCGCCGGCTTCGACCCGCCCGCGGCCCGAAGCCGGCCGCTATATCCCCGAGCGCCCGGAGGAGGAACCTGGCGGTAGGAAGCCCCACACTTGGTGGGCTATGGGGAGCAGCCCGGCGGAGCTCCCTCGACACCTGTCCGGCGGCCTGACGCGCGAGATCCGCTGTTCGTGCCGGCTCAACCTCCCGTAACTTTGTATATAGTGAAAGTAAGAGCCGTCACCTCTGGCACCAGTGTTAAAGTGAGTAACGGCGTGCTTCCACCATTAGCATTGGCAAGCGAGCCCGGATCCAAGGCGTAGAGGGTTTCCCTGGAAAGCGCCAGACGACGGGACTGTTTCTTCATCTCTTGCTTCCTTTCCGCTGCAGGGAGTTGGCAGCTTCTTATATCTTACACAGCTTGCGTTACAATGACAACTCCTGTCAACTCCCCGCCCCCCATTGCGGGCGGAGTCCAGCGACAGCTTCCGACTTGCTGATGACGAAACGACGCCACAGCGCCTGGGCGTTGCATCGCACAGGGCGTGGATCTCGCCCGGCTCGAGGTCGAAGGACACTCCGTCCAAGGCGCGGATGCCTGGAAAGTCCTTGGTGATCGTGTTCTTGCCGGCGCCGTTCTCGCCGGCTGCGCGCCGCCGGCGGGGTGGTCTCCTCGACGATCGAGCACGCCAAGCCGCGGCTTCGGGTGAGGCAACGGCCCTGCGGCTGAAGGCGGCGAGCCTCGAATCCCCGGTGGCGCAGCTCTCCGGCGGCAATCAGCAGAAGGTGATCCTCGGCCGCTGGCTGCTGCGTCGGCCGCGCGTCCTGCTGCTCGACGAGCCGACGCGCGGCATCGACGTCGGTGCCAAGAGCGAGATCTACGATCTGATCGGCCGCCTCGTCGCTGAGGGCTTAAGCGTCGTCCTCGTCTCCTCCGAGCTCCCCGAGCTCCTCGGCCTCTCTCATCGCGTTCTGGTGCTGAACCAGGGACGGCAGGCGGGCCTCTTCGATGGTGAGGCTGCCACTCCCGAACGTGTGATGGGCGCGGCGACTGCCGCCAGGGCCAGGGCCTGAGATGCTGAAACGCATTCCTCTCGACTGGCGCGCGCTCACCATGGTGGGAGCGCTCCTCGCCATCTGGGTGGTCTTCTCGGTGGCCACGGGCGGAACCTTCCTGCTGCCGCGCAACCTCTCCCTCCTCGCCCGCCAGATGGCGGTGACCTCGATCCTGGCGGTGGGCATGGTGCTGGTGATCGTCGCCGGCCAGATCGATCTCTCGGTCGGCGCCCTCGCCGGCCTGACGGGTGCCCTCGCGGCTCTCGCCTACGCCCGGCTGGGATGGCCGCTCATCCTCGCCATCCTGCTGGCGCTCGTCGTGGGTGCGACGCTGGGCGCTCTCGAAGGCAGCCTCGTCGCGTGGTTGCGGATTCCCCCCTTCATCGTCACCCTGGGCGGGATGCTCGTCTTCCAGGGCACGCTCCTCGGGGTCACGAGTGGCGTCTCGATCTCGCCGCCTCGACCGTTCCTCTTTCTGGGTCAGGCCTATCTGCCGAAGACGGCGGGCTGGATCGTCGCCGGTGGGGTCGCCGCGGTCCTGGTGCTCAGCGCTGTCCGCATTCATGACCGCCGGCGGGGCCGCCAACGGCTGGGACTCCTGGGGCTCGCCGTCCTCGCGGTGGGCGCCGTTGCGCTGATGAACGCCTACGCGGGCGTTCCGGTGCCGGTCCTGGTGGTCCTGGCGCTCGCGACCGTCCTCTCCACCGTCGCTCATCAGACCCCGTTCGGGCGTCACCTCTACGCGATCGGCGGCAACCGCGAAGCAGCGTTCTACTCCGGCATCGCCATCGAACGCCACCTGGTGGGAGTCTTCACGCTGATGGGCCTGCTGGCCGGAGCCGCCGGCGTGGTCCTCACCGCGCGGGTGGGCGCCGCCACGCCCAACGCCGGCCAGCTCATGGAGCTCGACGCCATCGCCGCCGCCGTGATCGGCGGCACCTCCCTCCTCGGCGGCCAGGGGACGGTCTGGGGTGCGCTCCTGGGCGCCCTGGTCATGGCGTCGCTCGACAACGGCATGAGCCTGCTCAACACCGAAGCCTTCTGGCAGCCAATCCTCAAAGGCGCCATCCTCGTCGCCGCAGTGGCGGTGGACATGGCGGGCCGGAGGGGACGGGGATAGCGAGCTGGCACACCTCGTGCGTATCCTCCAGAGTCGCCTCTTCAAAGAGGGGTATATCCAATCGAAGGAGGAAAATGATGGCTAGGAACGGGAAAAAGGCCGCGGTACCGGATCGCGCCCGGCCGCTGGTAGGGCAAAAGGCTGTGGAGATCCAGCCCTATGGCACGATCGTCAAGCTTCCAATCGCGCTGAGCGAGAAGGCTTGTCGCCAGAGCGTGGAGAATCTGAACCAGGTCCTCGCCGATACGATCACGCTACGGGATCTCTACAAGAAGCATCACTGGCAGGTCGCCGGTCATACTTTCTATCAACTTCATCTCCTTTTCGACAAGCACTACGAAGAGCAGAACGAGCTCGTCGATCAGATCGCTGAGCGCATCCAACTGCTCGGCGGAGTCAGCCTGGCGATGGCAGCCGACATCGCGGAGACGACGAGCATCCCGCGTCCGCCGCGGGGCCGGGAGGAGGTCCCGGTCCAGATCTCGCGGCTCCTGCATGCCCACGAGATCCTCCTGGAGGAGGCGCGCTCGATGGCCAAGCAGGCCGATGAGGCCGGCGACGACGGCACCAACGACCTGCTGATCAGTGACGTGATCCGGACTAACGAGCTCCAGGTCTGGTTCCTCTCCCAGCACCTCGTGGACGTGCCGGTGGTCAAGGCCGGCTGAGCTGGACGGCTCTCTCGAATCATGGCGCTCCAGGCGGAGCGGAGTAGATCACCTTGCCGCCACGAATCGTGTAGCGCACGTTGGTGAATGCGCGCGGGTCGGTCACCGGGTCGGTGGCGAGCACCACGAGGTCGGCGTCCATCCCCGGAGCGATCCGGCCGCGACGGGAAGCCTCGCCGAAGCGCGCCGCCGGACTGGTGGTCAACGCCGCCAGGATCTCGCGCCAGCCGAGGCCTGTGCTTTCGAGCAGCAGATACTCCACCGTTGGATCGTTATCGGTCAGGTATCCGACGTCCGTGCCGAAGAGGATCTGGCCTCCGGAGCGAGCGTAGTCGCGGACCTCGTCCTCGATCTCGAACAGCCGCTTGATGCTCCGCGTCGGCCCACTTGGCTTCCGTAAAATGAACATGACTGTTCTGGAATCCCGCGGTGATCACCAGCCCGGTGCAGTCGAGCGTCCGCGCCCCGACGGGAGGCTTGGCCGCATCGCGTGGCCCGACCGCGACGACCTTGCCTCCTTGCACGACGATCGCGCCGTCGAAGATCGGTATCCCATCCGGCCCTGGATAGATTCTAGCGCCGACGAGCACGAGCGCCGGGCCCTGGTCTTGAGAGACCGCCGTCGGCGCCGCCGGCGGGAAGGCCACGAGCACGATCAGCAGAGTGAGACCGCGCAGGATGCGCCTTCCGGTGGTCATCGTTCTGGGCATTGCATTCCTCCTGGTTTCCTGGAGTCGCGGCGAGCCGCTCGGGGGAAAGCCGGGCGCCTTTCCTCTCTTACGGTGCCGCCGGCTCCCCGGTTGCAGGCGATACCAGGCCCAACGATCTCTACAGGCCTGTGCAGGCATTGGCCGGCGCCGTGCCCTTGATCACCTCCCCCAAAGCCTTGGCCGTGCCTGTGGCGACTGCGTTGCGCAAGATGTCACTGTCCCGCACGGCTTTCGACTGCTCGAGCTGGATGCCTCCATAGGCCGCAAGGCGATTGACGATGTTGGCGGCCTCCGTGCCTTGGAGATCACGGCGTCCGACCCTTTTGCCGTCCTTGTTGGGAATGCTCAAGGCATGGGCGGAGGGGGCATGGATGATGAAGGCGATCTCGCGCCTGTCGCGGCCCTTGGCCACGAGCGCGTCCTGAATGTAATGCACCGCCAGGCATTTCGTATTCTGCGGCGCGCGACCGCCGACGATGACCTCGATAGCATCCTTCGTTTGCGCAGAGAAGCCGTGGAAGGCGACGACGAAGCCGAACGCCTTCCTTGCCGGTCCACCAAACAGCGGGCGCTTGAGCAACGCCCGCAAGGCCGGCCAGGATGCCTCATGGATCGTGGGCGCGGTGGTATGCCAGCGTTTGGACGTCTGGTCGTCCTCCCACTTGCCCTGCACGCCCCAAGTGCTCACCGGCACGTTGTACCTCACTGCGAGGGCTTTCACGAACGGAGCGAGTTGCTCGTATGTGCCGCTCTCGATCTGACCGCCGTGCGGCGCCAGGGCTGCCACCCAAGGGGCGGCCGTTTTGACGCTGTACTCCTTGAGGTTGCCGACCGCGTCGGGCTCGCAGTAGCTCGTCGTCGAGGTCGTCGCGTTGTTCTGGGTGATCTGCCACGAGCTCGTCGGAGTGCGGAAGGCGCGGGCGGATACGCCGTCGAGAATGCCGTCGCTGTTGGCGTCGGGGAAGGATTGCGACGCAGAGGAGTCGTTCTTGGTAACTGCGGCGAAGAGCCTGTACTCGCCGCTGTCGCGATCCGACGCGCTCCTCTTCGCATAGACCCAGACGCGATCCTTGACGTCGCTGACCACGCCGACGACGGTGAAGACCGCGCTGCTGCTGCGATTGCGAGTAGGAATTGGACTTGCTGTTCCAATTCGGAAACGTGGCCGGCTGCTCGATCCAGAGCCGGATCTGGGGATTGGGCCCGCTCCAGTCCAGGTTCACGGTCGCGATGCCGAGCTTGCTGGCAAGGGCACTCGAAATGTACGCCTGCTCCCGATTGACCAAGCTCGCCGGTACGATTCGGCAAAGCCGCCGGAGCTTGGCCCGATGTCTGCACAAGGCTCGCATACGGGAACGCCTCCGTGATCAGCGAAACGCTGACGCCCGAGGCGTCCGCAACGGGTGTGCAATTCTGCGCTCCGCCTGGGGCAATGAAGCTCAAGGCGCCCAAAAGCGCCAGAAATGAAATGATGCGGCGTGAGGGACTCATTGTGTCCACCTCCATCAGAGGTCTTTGCTTACGACGGCGGCTTTCTGACAAGGCTTCCTCAGGTATAGCATGCAGGACCTTGGAGGTCTCCTATGACACGCGCCCTATCTCTCGTCTTCCTGGCTCTGCTCCTCCAGTCCCCGCTCCAGGCCGCCCCTCCGGCCGACCTTGCCGCGGAAGCGCGTGCCGCGCTCGCCCAGACCTCCGGCACCCTCCAAGTGCGCGGCCTCGCGCGGCCGGTCACGGTGCTGCGCGACCGGTGGGGCATCCCGCACATCTATGCCGAGACGCAGGATGACCTCTTCTTCGCTCAAGGATTCGTAGCGGCGCAGGACCGGCTGTTCCAGATGGAGCTGTGGCGGCGAGCGGGCGAGGGCCGGCTGGCCGAAGTGCTCGGCAAGGCCGCGGTGGAGCGCGACCGCTTCGCCCGGTTGCTACGCTACCGCGGTGACCTGAAGGCGGAGTACGAGAGCTACGCTCCCGACGCGCGGCAGATCATCGAAGCCTTCGTGCGCGGAGTCAACGCGTTCATCGAATCGAGCCGCGGCCGGTGGCCGGTCGAATTCCGGCTGGCCGGGTTCGATCCCGAGCCCTGGACCCCCGAAGTGTGCCTCACCCGCATGGCCGGCTGGGGGATGACGCGCAATGCCAGCCTGGAGGTGCTCCGGGCCCGGCTCGTCCATGAGCTCGGTGCTGAGCTGGTGGACGAATTGATCACGACTGATCCACCGAAGAAGATCGAAATCCCGCCCGGTCTCGACTTCGCCGGCATCGACGAGTCGATCCTCGCCGGGCTCAGCGCCGCGGGAGCGCCGATCTCCTTCTCGCCAGTCCAGGGGAGCAACAACTGGGTGGTGGATGGCACGCTCTCCGCCACCGGCAAGCCGCTCCTCGCCAACGATCCGCATCGTGCCATCCAGCTCCCCAGCCTGCGCTGGATGGTCCACCTGGTCGCACCCGGCTGGAACGTGATCGGTGCCGGCGAGCCCGCCCTCCCCGGCGTCGCCGCCGGCCACAACGACCGCGTCGGCTTCGGCTTCACCATCGTCGGCATCGATCAGCAGGACCTTTACGTCGAGGAGACCAATCCGGCGAATCCGAACGAGGTGCGCTTCCAAGGTCGTTGGGAACCCATGCGGATCGAGCGCGAGACCCTTCGGGTGAAGGGTGCGGCGCCCGTCGAGGTCGAGCTGAAGCTCACCGCGCACGGGCCGGTGATCCATGAGGACCTTGCCCGCCATCGCGCCTACGCTCTGCGCTGGGTAGGCAGCGAGCCGGGCACCGCCGGCTATCTCGCCTCGTTGTCGCTCGACCGGGCGCGGAGTTGGCCGGAGTTCTTGAAGGCCCTGGAGCGCTGGAAGGTGCCGTCGGAGAACCTGGTCTATGCCGATGTCGACGGCAACATCGGCTGGCAGGCCGCCGGTCTGACCCCGGTGCGCCAGGGATGGTCCGGCCTCGTGCCGGTGCCAGGGGATGGGCGCTATGAATGGAAAGGTTTTCTGCCGCTCGCCGATCTGCCTCGTTCGTTCAATCCAGCCGCGCACTCGATCGCCACGGCGAACCACAACGTCATGCCTCCGGGCTACACGCGGGAGCTTGGTTACGAATGGGCTCCGCCCTTCCGCTTCGAGCGCATCACCCAGGAGCTTGAGCTCCCCGGCCGCAAATTCACAGTCGAAGATTTCGAGCGTCTGCAGTACGACGTGGTCTCGCTGCCGGCCCGTCGGATGATCCGCCTGCTCGCCACGGCTACGGGAGGTGCCCCCGAGTTGAAGCCCTGGGCAACTCGCCTGACGCAGTGGGACGACACGATCGGCCGCGACTCCTCGCCAGCGGCGCTCTATGAGATCTGGATGACGAAGCTGCCCGAGGCCGTGTTCAAGCCGAAGCTATCCGAAGCGGCCTGGAAGCTGATCGGTCCTCTGATCTCACGGGAGAAGACGCTCGACGTCCTGGAGAAGGCGAGCCCGCGCTGGTTCGGGACTGGCGAAGACGGGCGGATGGCGCGCGACGCTGCCCTGTTCCGGGCCCTGGGCGAGGCCGTGGAGGAAGCGCGCAAGCAACTCGGCCCCGATCCGGACTCTTGGCGCTGGGGCGCCCTCCACGCCACGCCCTTCCACCATCCCCTGGCCACCGACGAGGCGCGCAAAGCAGTCCTCGACCTGCCCGCAATCCAGCGGAGCGGCGATGGCGACACCGTCATGGCCGCTGGCGGCGGGGGCTTCGAGGCGACCCACGGCGCCTCCTTCCGCGAGATCCTGGACGTTGCCGACTGGGATCGCTCCGTGGCCACCAGCGTGCCCGGCCAATCCGGCCAGCCCGGGAGCCCCCACTACGGCGACCTGCTGCCTCTATGGTCGGAAGGGAAATACTTTCCTCTCCTCTTCAGCCGCGAGAAGGTCGAAGCCGGGGCGACGGAGCGGCTGGTGTTGGAGCCCCGATAGGTCCATCCTCTCTTCCTTCGCTGTATACTCCTGGGATAGCTCGTGGCCCCTGACGTTTGGAAACAGGGGCGTGAAAGGGGCTGCTATGACTGTAACCGTGGACCTCGATGATCAGCTTGTCAGCCGTGCCCAGGAGATGGCAGAGGGCCTTGGTATGAGCCTGAACCAGCTCATCCGACACTATCTGGAAGATCTCACCTCGCAGTCCTCTGCCGAGGAGGACATCGCAGAGATCCGCCGCCTTTCTGGCCGTGGACACTCAAAGGGGTGGAGATTCAACCGCGACGAAATCTATGAGCGCTCGTAGCTTTCTCGACACCAACGTCCTCGTCTACACAGACGACGCCGACACCCCGGGGAAGCAGTCCAGAGCTCTCGAGATCGTCGAGCGGTGCCGGAGCGAGAGGACAGGCGTAGTCTCTACCCAGATCCTCCAGGAGTACTTCGTCACGGCGACGAAAAAGCTCCGCGTACCACCTGAAGACGTGAAGCGGAAGGTGGAGCTCTTCGGTCACTTCAACGTGTTTCGGATCGGGCTCGACGACATTCTTGCCGCAATCGACCTTCACCGTCTCCACCAGTTCTCCTTTTGGGATGCCTTGGTGGTGCGAGCTGCCCTCCGGTCCGGGTGCTCCGTTCTTTTTTCGGAGGATCTTCAAACCGGGCGCAAAATCGACGGACTGGAGATCGTTAACCCGTTCCTCTGACGATGCTGTTCTCATCAAGCGTCGGCGGAACGTTTCAGCTCCAGCGTCTCTCCATCCGCAGGAATCAGCAGCCGCCCATCCAGAATCCCCGCCTCTCGCGCCTGAGCCCGGAGGTCGTCGCGTGAGACCTCGCCGTGATCGAGGGAGTCGAGGTGGATGGCCACGATGCGGCTCCCGGGAGCGGCGCGACAGACGTCGAGGGTCTGGGCGGCGTCCATCACGATAGGACCGCTCCCTTTCCACATCGCTCCGGAGGAGTGGGTGACGATGACGTCCGGCCGGAAGTGCTCGATCATCTGCATCACCAGCTCGTACAGGATCGTATCTCCGGCCCAGTAGAGGGTGGGCTCTCTCGGAGCCTGGAAGACGAAACCTGAGGCCGATCCCATCTCTGCGAGGTCTACGCCCGTGGTTCCATGCTGCCCCGGTGTGCGGGTCACGGTGATGCCCTGCCACCTGACCGCGACGGCCACTGGGGTCACCTGCTCGAATCCATGGCCGCGGATGGTTTCTTCGTCTCCCGGCTGGCAGAGGACGGGGAGATCCTTGGGAAGGAGGCGCTGGGCCTCAGGATCGAAATGATCGGAGTGCAGATGAGAGACGATCAGCAGCTCGGCCCCGGCCATGATCTCCTCGGGAGAACAGGGGAGGTCCACGAGAGGATTCGGCGAGCGCCCCGCGAAGGACGGCCGTGAGTGCTTGGGCGCAAAGTAGGGATCGAGGAGCAACTCGTGCCCGGCGTAGTGGAGGCGCTGCGTGGCGTTGCGGAGGAGTCGGAGGCGCATGCCGGAGATAGTAAACGAAATGCACGGGCGGCCCACCATCGCGGGCCGCCCGTGAATCCCCGATCACGGATAGAGAGCGCCAATGCCGTTGCGGTCGTCGGCGGTGAGGTTCTGTTTGCAGACGTAGTTGGGCCACATCACGGCGTTGGGGAACGCCGGATCGTGGTTGAGGCTGACGGCGTGACCCATCTCATGGAGGATCACGGTCAGCAGGTCGGCCTGACGGGCCCCCTGGTTCAGGGTGCAGGTCGTGTTCCAGGTCCAGTCGGAGTTGAGATAGACGTTGGCGAACTGTATCCGGCCAGTGTACATGCCGGAGGTGAAGGTGAAGACCTGCGTGACTCCGGGGTCGCCGGGCCACCCTTGAGCAGCGAACGACCGCTTGTCGATCCAGGTCCGCACCGGGCCTACGATGTTGGTGTAGTCGAAGAAGGTGAAGTTCTTGCCGGTTGAGGGATTGCTCCACCGGGCGCCCGCGGTCTGGATGTTGGCGAGCGTGTTGGCGGGGAAGGGCGCGGCATTGCCCACCCCGGAGGCCCACTCCGTGGAGTTGGTGATCCAGCGGGCAATGGTGATGAAGCCGCTGCCGGGCTGCGCGAATCCCAGGAGCGCGACGACGTAGGCGACGGCGAGCAGAGGCATGCCATAAACGGCGATTTTTCGGCGGCTCATCGCTCGATCCCTCCCCGCAGCCCGCGCTCGAAGTCAGGGCGTTCCACTTCCTGGAGAGGACCCTGCAACCGGTCTCCCTTGACGGTGAACAGCATCTGGGGATAGAGGGGCGAGATCTTCGCCCAAGGTCCGGCGTCGGGTGGCGCCACGCTCAGGAAGGCCACGAGCCGCGTACCCACCCGCACGTCTTGTGCACCTTCATTGACGACCTCGAGCTCCTTGTCGCGGCCGCCCGGGAAGGAGAAGAGCAGAGTTGCGGGCACCTTCTCGCCTTTGATCACCCGCTCGACCCGCAGCAGCACCGGGGTACGGAGTTGGACGTCCGGGTTGGTGGCGAGCGCCTTCTGCAGGAACTGCGGGCGACGTCCGTTCGGAGTCGTCCAGCGCGGGGCCAGCACCCTGACCACGGTTCCTTCCACCACATAGGTGGAGAGGTCCATCACCGGGGTCAGATCCTCGGACTGGGCCGTGTAACCCTGAATCTCCACCTTCATTGGTGCCGGCCGCCACAGCGCATAAGCGCTGCCGAGACCGACGATCAACAGCGACAGCACGAAACTCCAGAGCCAGTCCCGGCTCCGGACCTTCCCAACTCCACGCATTTCAGACCTCCTTCTCTTTGCGCAAGCGCAGGATAAATCTATAGAGAAGTGTGCATCTGCCGCTTCGGAGCGAGCCGGAGCCGGAAGTGTTGACCATGAGGCTCCGCAAGTTCCGCGGTATGATCGAGGTGCGAAGAAGAAAACTGCGAGGGAGCCTGGATCTCTGATGGGGTGAGCTCTCTGCTACCAGAAGGAGTGTGGCGCGACCATGGCCCGGCTCATCCAGTATGAAGACTTGTCGCTGGCCGTCGAGCCAGAAGGGGACGGCTATCGGGTTCGGACCCTCAGCTCTCCGTATGGGCCGGCCGCGGCGCCTTTCGCTCTTCCTCTGCGGCGCCGAGAGCTGGAGGAGATGATCCGGAACGTTGGATCCGGTCTGCGCTGCTCCAATGCAGAGGTCTCCCCGCAAGTCGCCAGAGAGCTGGACTGCGTGCAGCCCAGGCGCGCGTCTGAAAGGATCTTCCAGGAGACCGGCGCTCTTCTCTTCCAGGCCCTGTTCCGTGGGGCTGTCCGCGAGACCTATCTGCTGAGCCGTGGGCGGACTGAATCGTTTCCCGATCACGGCTTGCGGATCCGCATCGTTCTGCCGGGCGACATGCCGGATGCCGGGCTGCTCCAAGCTCTTCCCTGGGAGTTGCTGTACTGCGAGGAGACGAGCGATTTCCTCGCCAGGAACGTGCTGACCCCAGTGGTTCGGAACCTGCCCATCCCGTGGTTGTCCTCTCCCTTTCCGGCGGCCGGGACGCACCGGGTCCGCATCCTGATTGTGGTCGCCCAGCCGCGGGGAGCTGCGTCGCTCGACGAGGCTGACGAACGCGCTCGCATCCTCGCGGCCTGGTGTCAACGACAGGGTACCGAGGTCAAGGTTTTGCGGCCGGCGATCTTGCGTGACCTTTACGAAGCATTACGGTGGGACCACTTCCACGTAGTCCACTTCATTGCTCATGGCGACTTCGACACCGAAACCGGTGTGGGTTCCCTGCTGCTCGAAACCGCCGAAGGCGGACCTCATGCCGTGCCCAGCAACGTGCTCGCGGAAACCCTCCGGACGAGCCGTGAGCTGCGTCTCGTCTTCCTCAACTCCTGCAAGAGTGCCCGGGTCGGTGAGCGTTCCGGTCAGGATCCCTTGTCGGGAGTGGCTGCAGCCCTCGTCCGCCGGGGCCTGCCCGCCGTCCTTGCCATGCAATTTCCGATCACGGACCTTGCGGCCAGGATCTTCAGCGAAGCAGTATATCGCTCATTGGCGCGCGGTAGCTCGCTGGAGGCGGCGGTTGCCGATGGCCGGCTCGCCCTCTATCAGGCGGACCCTCAGTCCTGGGAATGGATCACTCCTGCCTTGTTCGCGGCGCTCTCCGAGTCCGACGTCTTCCGGCCCTTATGCGCGATGGCGGAGGAGCGCACGGCCGAATCTGAGGAAGTTGAGGAGACGGTGGCTCAAGCTTCCCGTCTGTTGGGCACTCAGCTCTATCTCAAGGCGCAGCAGGTCGTCGAAGCTCGCCTCGAGCAAGGGGCGAGCACCGCCGACCTCCATTACTATCTGGCGCTGGCCCTGCTGGGAGACCGCCGCCCTCGCTTCCTCAAGCTGGGGGAAATCAAGCCGATCGAAGCCAGCGCCCGCCGGGCGGTCGGTCTCCCCGATTGTGCCGCCCATCATCTCTGCCTGCTGGCTTTTCTGCAGCGGGATTTCTATCTCGAGAACTACCTGTCACCTCCGCCGCCATCCTACGAGGAGTTGGTGCAGCGCGCGGCGGCAGCCCGGTGGGAGCCCCGGAAGTTGGACGAGCTCGCCCAACTTGTCCCCTGGGCACGATCCGTGGTGGACCTGGTCAGTGAACGAGTGGGGAGGACCACATGACTCCGGCAAGTCTTACGTCTGACGAGAGGCAAAAGATCCGTCTGTATTTTTTGGATACCCGGCTGCGGTATGCCGTCGGCGTCCTGTTCGTGGGCCTGGTCCTCGTGGAGCTCTCGGTGGGAAAGCTCCTGCTGCTGGCCGGTCTGCTGTGGCTGGGCGCAGCGCTGGTGCTGGCGACGAAACGGCCGTCCGACGGGGAGCTCGACGATTTGTTGTCCCACGACTTGCAGACCCTGGTGGAGAAAGCGAGGCAAAGCTTGGCCCAGGAGCAGGAAGTGGCTCCGCCGCTCGCGATCTTCGGACCTGCGGAGTCAGCCGCTCCCGCCCATAATCGTGTCCCACGGCGGACGGGTAAGGATGGTCGCCCTCGCTCCTCGCTCAACCAAGCCGTGATCCTGCTCCCGATGGAGGATCAACTGGGGATCTACTCCTGTCTTCACGATTCCCTCAGCGGCTTGACTTCACAGATTTCCGTCGAGGAGCACCACTACCGTGACGTGGTGTCGCTACGGTTCGAGGAAAACGTCGAGGTTGCAGCGATGCCCGCGCACCAGCCGCCTCCGGGCGTCGGCATAGGGACTCGCGTTCCGACCCAGATGCTCTCGCTCGAGCTGACGAATGGCCGGCGACTGTCCGTTCCGGTTTCCGTAGTGTGGCAAGGGGAAACGACGGAGGGAGGTGGCCAAGTAAGGACCGGGCTTGAGAAAACGCTGCTTGCGATACGCGCCCTCATGCGCGACAAGAGATGAGTAACCCTTATCACCGGGCAGCGTGTCTCTAGTCAACGTAAGGGCGCACCCCGACCGGCGCCTGGGAACGAGCAGTACTGGCCGGTACCGGCGACGTGCTCAACTGACTATGGACGCTGTCCTCAGGAGAAACGACCGTGGACTCACTCTCACAGAATTTTACGCTCGACAAGCTCACCCAGCGTCTTGCTCTCGACAAGCTGAAGTGGCCCCCAGCCCCGGCGAGGAGACTGCTCGCCTACCTTCACAGCGGCGACGTATTGCGGCAATCGCTACCCTGGGTCTTGCGGATCGGCGCAGCCGTCTGGCTGGTCATTCAGGTACTGCTTTGGATCGCCCTCTGGCCAGCCATCTATCACGAATTCGAGCGATGGGGCTTGGTGAAGGCGTTCTTCGCCCAGATAATCACGCTCCTAGCCGTCTTCCTGGTCGCCAGGATCACGATGCTCCGAGCGGGGCACCTGCGAGCCCTGCCTCCTGACGACTTCGTGAGTCTGCGGGCTCTGGCCGTCATCTGCCGCTGGCTGGGCGAGATCTCTCTTGTCTACGTCCTTTTGACCGGGTTGAGCTCTCTTCTGCAACCGGTCAGCGCACTGTTGAACCCCATCCTTGGCGCGGTATCACCGGAGGCCGCCTCCGGGGTGAGCTCCGGGTCCGCCAAGGCGCTGCTGGTCTCGGCTCCTCTCAGTCTCTTTTTTTCCTCGATCGTAGCGGTTGCCTTCCTGGTCCTCTACTCGATCGCGACCGCGATCGACGTCGGCTTGGCGATCGAGTTCAACACGCGTGCGGAAAGAATGAGCAAAAGGATTTCATGATGGCTATCCGGCCATGATTAGAAGGAGAATCGTATGAGCTGCCCGCGTTGCTTCGCCATCATCGACAACGATTCGGCCTACTGCGGAGTCTGCGGCAGGCCCCGTATCGCAGAGAGCCTGCGTGCTCCCGTCGCCGAGCCCGTCTGGCAGAGGCCAGTGCTGCAGGGCTTGTTGGTTGTGGCCGGGTTGTGGCTGTTGGTGACCCTCGGCGTCGCCTTCCTGCGAGAATACAAAGCCGTCCGCGACAGCAGAGCGCTGCTGGCGGAGCAAAAGCCTCAGGACGCTTGGGTCCTTCTCTCTCCCTTTCTCGTGGATCACCCGCAGCACAAACAAGCCCTTTTCCTCTGCGGCGAGGCGACGATCCGCCTCGGTCTGAGAGCCGAGGCGAAGCAATGCCTGGCCCGCCTCGGCGAGCTCTCTCCCGAGCTGACCAAGCAGTTGGGAGACGAGTACCGCCAAGTCTTGACGGCCCAGGCGCAAGGGCTCGGCTGTAACGTCTCCGAGTTTGAAAAGCTTCTTGCCGGAGCTCAGGAGCTGGGAGATCCCTATCCCGCCAGCGTGGTCGCCGGTTTCGGCGGCGTGGTCGAAGCCTGCCGTACCGCCCGGAACGACTCTCAGTCCTGGCGGCTTGGCGCCCAACTGGTTAAAGAAGGACGGGCTGCCGAAGTGATCGACAAGGCATACGTTCCCGCCATCCGCAAAGCTCTGGCGGAGGCGCGGTATGGCGACGCCAAGATCTTGGCTCAGCAGGCCGTTGGTGTGGCTCCCGCCGGAGAGGGGACCGTGAGAGCGGCCCTGAACACCGAACGCAACAAAGTCGCGGCGACCCTAGCGAGCCTCCGCCGGATTGGGGACAGCATCAAGGCCAACGCGCAGTATTATGCTGGTGGTTCCTGGTGTTTCCCAGCGGCTGCTCCTGCAGCCGTCCAGGCGGCCAAAGACGGCTGGGGGAGGCCGATGTTCTACAGCCCGCTGGACCCTGGCGGCAACCCGGGGTGCAACCGAGGCTTCTCCCTCACTTCCTACGGGGGCGACGGCGCAGCGACCGCGAATGACTGGCAGTCTCCTGCGGCCGAGATTGTTTATCGCTTCGTTTCTGGTTCAGAGTCTTGGAAGAAACCCAATTCATACTGGTTGACGCAGCAGGAAGGCGAGGGTGAATTCCAGGAAAACGACGCATGAGCTGCAGCCTTGCGGTCTCACGTATCCTCCCCCCACCCCCCGAAAACCTCCGCATCCAGGCCCTTCCGCTCCCGGGGAGCCGTCTCGCGCTCCCGCAGCCGCTCGGGTAGCGTCTCGGGCCCTCCGGCCCAGCCGACGGCGATGCCGGCCACGGGCTCGACACCGTCCGGCAGCGCGAATTCGGTGCGGATGCGATCGCGATCGATCCCGGCCATGGGGTGCACCGAGAGCCCCAGGGAGGTCGCCTGGAGGGTGAGTTGGGCGGTGGCGGCGCCGACGTCGTGCCAGGCGTGGCGGTTCGGCTGGCCGGTGCTGGCGAAGGTGGTGCGGGCGAGGGAGATCATGAGGATGGGAGCGTTCTGCGCCCAGGTCTGATTGCCTGGCACGAGGCAGTGGAGGATCCGCTCGAAGGTGGCGGGGTCGTCTTTCTTGCTCGCGATGATGAAGATCCAGGGTTGCTCGTTGAAGCAGGAGGCTGTCCAGCGGGCCGCTTCCAGCAGCGAGCCCAGCGTCTCGCGATCGACCGGCCGGTCGGCGAAGGCCCGAGGGCTCCAGCGCTCGCGGATCAAGGGGTGGACCGGATAGCGGGTCACGGCCGCCTTGTTCGACGGCTCGCTCATGACGCAGCAGCGACCGGCTTGCGATCGATCACCTGGGCTGCGAAGCGCTCCATCTCTTCATATTGCGGGCTGAGCTGGAGCAGCAGGAGGTCGATGCCCGCTGCCTCCAGCTCTTCGATCCGCTCGCGCAACTGCTCGGGCGTGCCCACCAGCCCGGTGCGCAGGCCGCGGTTCGAAACCGAATACTCTTCGATCGACATCCGCCGTTCGAGCTGGGTGCCGGCGAGCCATTCCTGGTAATTGGCGAAGCCGGCGGCGCTCTGCCGCACGTCGGTGATGCGCTCTTTCTCCCGCTGCGCCTCGCGCTCGGAATCGCGCACGATGGCGAATGCCGCGACGCCGTAGCTCATGGGGGGCAGGCCTTGCCGCTCGCGACGCGCCGCAAGTCGGCGACCTTCTCGCGCAGCCGATCCGGCGGATCGCCGTGCATCACGTAGGCGTCGCACTGCCGGGCGATCAGCTCTTTGGCGGCTTCGGACTCGCCGCCGGCGTAGATCGTCGGCCGTGGTCGCCGCGGCTGTGACAAGGGTTTCGGCTGGAGGACGGTGTCCTCGACGCGGTAGTAGCGGCCATGGTAGGAGAAGTGATTGTTTTTCCACACGCCGTCGACCACGTCGAGCCACTCGGCGGTGCGCGCGTAGCGATCGTCGTGGGTGTCGAAGGCGACGCCGTATTGCGCCGCCTCGTCCGCCCACCAGGAGGAGACGACGTTGAGCGACAGCCGGCCGCCGCTGATGTGGTCGATGTTGGCGGCCTGTTTGGCGAGCAGGGCGGGCAGGTGGAAGGTCGGCCGCACGGCCACCATCAGCTCGAGACTCCGGGTCACCGCCGCTAAGGCCGCGGCCGTGGACCAGGCGTCGAGCGCCGGGGCTTCGGTCCCTTTGATGTCGTTGAGGTTGAGCTCGGCGATGAGCGTCAGGTCGTAGCCGATCTCCTCGCTGCGCCGCGCGAGACGGCTGACGTAGTCCCAACTCGCCTCCATGCGCTCGTCCTCGACGTTTCTCAGCCAGCCGCCGAACACGGGCATCCAGTATCCGTATCTCATCCCGCGGCCTCCGCTTCCAGGTAGTCGACCAACCGGGTGAAGGGATCGAAGCCGATGACGCGCGGCGCATCGGCCACGAAGTTCGAAAGGGCGTTGATGTCGTAATAGAGGAGCTCGCCGTCGCGATCGTCGATCATGTATTCGACGCCGCCGACGTCGATGGCCGCGGCCTCGAAGATCCGCTCGACGTCGGCGATCACCTGGGCCGGCGGCGTGTAGCCTTCGACCCGGATGCCGCGCTGCTGAGCGTCCACCGCGCACGCTGCACCCACCAGCGTGGCGCCGCCCGTGGTCTGGCAGGCGTCGGCCGGGCAGAGGTTGAAGGAGTTGCCGGCGCTCCACAGGCGGATGGCATAGAGGTACTTCCGCCCCAGCACCTCGACGCGGACGATGTGGTTGTCGCGCGCCGGCACGAATTCCTGGACGAGGGCCGTGCTGTCGATGCCGAGATCGATCGTGCCGCTCGCGACCGCCGCCGCCAGCGCGGATTCATCATCGTAACGGACGATGCCCGCGCCGCTGCCGCCCACGTTCGCCTTGACCACGACGGGGAAGCGCAGGCCGCGTGCCGCCTCGATGACCTCGGCCGGATGGTTGACCACCCGGGCCCGCGGATACTTGAGGCCCAGCGACTCCAGCAGTGAGAGCTGGAGCGCTTTCGAGATCTCGACCCGGAAGCCGCGCGAGCCGTTGACGACGCGGGCGCCGAGCCGCTCTAAGTGGTCGAGGTAGGCCAGCGTATGGTAGATGCCGTGGCTCTCTCCCCGCAGGTAGGCCGACGGGCTCATGCGGTTGAAGAGCAGCGAGAAGTCGAGCTCGCGGGCCGCGACGTCGAAGTGGTGACGCCGCGCGTCGATCCGGATATAGGGCGTGCCCCGCCGGTCCAACTCGGTGAACAGCGGCCGGAACCAGTCCGGGTGCTCGTGGTAGACCGCAATGGGGCGGGCGGGTTTCGGCATCGGCGCTCCCTCCGGGCGAAGCCGCGCCAGTATACATGATCTCCTTACTAACTTTTACGCATCCGGGGCGAGCCAGGTCTCGAGCAACGGTGTTCGCCGCGATGGCACAAAGCAGGAAGAAGAATCCCTCCGCAGGCACTTGAGATCGATTCTGCGGGTCGGCGTAGCGGATACGAGCCTCTGCCAGCAAGGTGGGAGCGATCGCCACCGAGATGGGAGCGACTCCAACCGCGGTGGGAATGACTCCCACCAAGATGGGAGCGGCTGCCACCCAGGTGGGAACGACTGCCACCGAAATGGGAGTGACTCCAACCGCGGTGGGAGCGACTGCGACCTTGGTGGGAACGACTCCCACCAAGGTGGGAGCCATCGCCACCGCGGTGGGAACGATTGCAACCGAGATGGGAGTCATCGCCACCCAGGTGGGAGCGACCGCCACCGGAATGGGAGCGGCCGTCGACCTGTATTGAGACGACGGCGAGGGATTGTGAGCGGCTGCGACCGCGGTGGGAATGGCTCCCACCGCGGTGGCGACGACTCCCACCGTGGTGAGAAAGGCTGCGCTCTCGATCACAGGGAGACGGCGATTTGAGTCAAAGGCGCTGAGATCTGAGCGAGGCTGGCCACGATCCCCGTGGCGGAGACGGCAACCGGGAGGAAACCCCCTGCGATCCCACAGGCGAATCTGTGGCTTGGACGGGGGAGTCTGCGATTCTGGCGGGGACGTCCGCGACCCTGGTGGGGAATCTCGCGAGGCTGATGGCGGGGTCTGCGATCTCGGTGGGAGAGCTACTTGCTGCAAAATGGATCAATGCCGCTGCCGTTATCCCCGTTTCCCTGGGTCGCGGGCGGCCGTCTGGAGGTCCCGAATCGCGGGCTCCAGGCTGTCGCTGAGAATGCACTGGATAATCGAGCGCAGCGTCACTTCGCCGTCCTGCTCTTCGCCAGCTTCAACCGGAGCCGGCAGGCTGACGTGGACACCCAGAAGGCGTAGTCGGATCGCTTCCAATTCAGCGGCGACCTCTCGAATCTGCTCCTTGGCGGCGGCTTCCGTCATGAACGTAAGGTCTCCTATTGTCCGAGCTACTGTGCTTACCAACTGATCCAGAGGTCTCCGGGCTCGACGAGCACAGACGGGCCGAGTTGTTCGACGAGAAGACCCGCGCCGGTCAAATCGGAGTCTCCAGCGTCTCATCTCCGAACCGCCAGAGCTGGCCCGTCTTTTGGACGCATTTCGGGCAGCCCTTCAGCAGATGGCGGATCACCAGGGACGCCTCAGGCCGGGGAAGCTGGGTGGCCATGAAGCGCTCTAGTTGGCGGGGATGGGGATGGCTTGGGCCGGTGGTCGCCAGCACCTGTTCAGCATCGGCTCTCTGCATGCTCTGAGACTACGCGACTCCTGGCTGCGTCAAGCCTTGACCTGTAGAAATGCCCGCTGGGTCTTCAGAGCGCTGTGATTTTTCTGGTGTCACGAAAAGCCGGTCTGTGGCAACCTTATTAGAGAGAGATGACTGTGAAGAAGGAGACCAGCCCATGCCACGCCCTTCACCGCCTCCGGAAAGCCTGGCCCTGACGACCCTCCGGCGGGCCCGCGGCCTGACCGAGGGCGAGCTGGCGGAGCTCAGTGGCATCTCGAAGGGGCTCATCTCGCGCTACGAGCTGGGCACCGACCGCCTCGGGCGCGAGAAGCTGGATGAGCTCGCCGCCGTGATGGGCTATGAGCGCGTCGACGTCGATGCCGTCCTCTTCGGAATCCTCCGCGCCACTACCCGGCTACACCCAGGTCCTCTCTCACCCGTGGACCCCTCACTCCGCCGAGCGCCGCCGCATCCGCGAGGTGGTTGGCCGACTGGCCCAGGCGGAGCTGGAAGGGATGGAGGAACAGTTGGTGAGGAAGCTGCGCGAAACTCGTGCTCAGCGCGACCGGAACGCCGCGGAAGACCTCGTACGGTGGCTCCTCGAAGAGCCGGACCCGAAGGCACGGCGCGAGTTGGTCGAATCCTCTCACCAGTTTCATCAGTGGGCGGTCGCCGAACGCCTCTGTGAAGAGAGTGCGAAGGCGGCCGCGGGCAGCGCAGCGAAAGCCCTGGAGATGGCGCGGTTAGCCCTTTGCGTGGCTGAGCTGGCCCCTGGAGACCCAGTATGGAGCGAGCGCCTGCAAGGTTATGTCTGGTTGTTCATCGCGAATGCACGGCGGGTGGGTGGAGATATGCCCGCAGCAGCACAGGGCTTCGCCAAGGCATCGCAGCTTTGGGAGGCCGGTTCAGCGGCGGACCCGGGCCTTCTTGCTACATGGCGCTTGCCCGACCTTGAAAGCTCCTTGCGGCGGACTCAGGGCAAGTTTGAGGAGGCTCTCTCCCTGCACGAGAAAGCCCTGGCCCTCGCTCCACCGGAGGTGCAGGGGCGAGTCCTCCTGAAAAAAGCAGGAACACTTGAGCAAATGGGCGATCCGGAGAGAGCGATCGTCGCGCTGAATGAGGCAGAACCACGGATCGACGGGGTGCGCGAGCCGCAAAGCGTGTTCGGATTGCAGTTTAATCGCGCCGTCAACTACTGCCATCTAGAACGCTTCGCAGAAGCCGAAGCCCTCCTGAGACCGATCGGAGAGATGGCACTGGAGCTTGGGCACGAATTGAATAAGTTCCGGTTGCTCTTGGCTGCGTGGCCGGATCGACGCCGGGCTTGGGCGGAAGAGCGAGGCGGAGGCGGCTTTCGAGCAGGTGCGGCAAGCATTCCACGCACGACTAATTGCCTTCGATTACGCGAAGGTCACCCTGGAGCTCGCCGTGCTCTACCGCAGCCAGGGGCGCATGGCAGAGGTGAAGGTCCTGGCGAAGCAGACGCTTTGGATCTTCGAGGCGCAGCGCGTTCACGCCGAGGCCGAGAAGGCGCTACGACTTTTCTGCGAGGCGGCCGAGGCGGAGCGCCTCACGGTGGAGCTAGCACGGCGCATCTTGCAGTATCTTGAAAGAGCGCAGCACAGCCCGGGGCTCCGATTCGAAGGCTGATCGGCGGGCTGGCGATCGCCCGCCCGCCAGAGTTTCAGCTCTTGCAGCGGCCCCCAGGATCGAGGCCGCACCTGTTGTCCGTGCTGGTTGGCTGTGCTGGCGCAGCTCCGGAAATGCAACGGCCATCTGGATCAATCATGCAGCCATTTTTATCCCAGAGGCTGGTTAGCCATTTCCAAAGGCTGTTCAGAGGGGCAGCTACGGAGGAACTGCCGTGGTAGGGTTTGCTCGCTCCAGCGATTCGATGGGGCGGCTCTGCCGCTGCTGTCCAGGGGAGGACGATCAGGAGTAGTAGCAAGGCTACGGCCTTAAACGCCGTGGGGATTCGCTTCATGGGATCTCCTTTCTAGAGAGCGCCGGGCAGGCTTGATGGCCGCCTGGGCAGGTGCGAAAAAGCACACCACTTTGCACGCTGAGTGTGCACGCAGGAAGGTGCAAGATGAAAGAGCCCATGGACCCGGAGGACCAGAAAGTGCTTCTCCCGATGCTGCGGGCCTTCCTCGGATGGACTCAGGAGGAGCTGGCAGTACATGGGAGCGTCAACGCCAGCACCGTGCGGCGCTACGAGAAAGGCGCGCCCATGACCCGCAAGACCTACGAGCAGATCGTGGCGGGCACGGGGTTGCCGCTGGCGCTTGTCGAAACGTGCTTCCTGCCAGCCATTCGCGCTGGACGTGCCTCTTTGGCGGGCTTTGGGGACCAGGGCACCGCCGACGCCAGCCTGGACGGAGCCCCAGCCGACTCCCACCGAGCCGCGTTCTCTGCACTCCTCCTCGGAGAGCTAGCCGCCGGCTCAAGTGTCACGGCTGCCGAGGAGACCTGGGAAGCCAAGACTTGGCGCTTTGTCGAACGGCTCTGCCATGAGAGCGCCGAGGCCGCGTCTTCCGAGACGGAGCGAGCCGTGAAGCTCGCCGAGTTGGCCCTCCGCTTTGCCGAGCGAGCGCCAGGAAAAGGCGAACGCCGTCTGAAGCTCGAAGGCTACGTGTGGATCTTCATCGGCAACGCCCGGCGGGTTTGCGGCATATTGCCTGATTCCGAGGCTGCCTTCGCCCACGCCGAAGAGCTATGGGCAGCGTGGCCCGGCACCACGCCCATTTCCCTTCCTTCCTGGCGCCTACACGATATGAAGGCGTCCCTCCGCCGCCACCAAAGTCGTTTCACAGAGGCTCTTCATCTGCACGATGAAGCCTTCAGCCTCGCCCCGCCGGAAGTCGCGGGGCGCCTCCTTCTCAAACAGGCAGGGACACTTGAGCAGCAAGGCAGTCCCGAACAGGCCCTTGCTACCCTTCAAGAAGCTGAAGCGCGAATCGACGCCGCCCGCGAGCCGCGCCTTCTCTTCGGCGTGCGTTTCAATCGAATCGTGAACCTCATTCACCTGAAGCGATACGTAGACGCCGCGCACAAGCTACCCGAGGTCAAGGCCATGGCTGAATCAGCCGACAAGCCCCTCGACCAATTGCGGGTGCTCTGGCTGGAGGCGAAGGTCGCCGCTGGTTTCGGCCGGCGTGCCGAAGCGACCGAGCTTCTCGATCGGGTGCGGAGAGAGTTTCTTGCGCGGGAGATCGGCTACGATGCGGCGCTGGCCACCCTGGAGCTGGCGGTGCTCTACTTGGAGGATAGGAGGAGTGGGGAGGTGCGGATGATTGCGGGCGACTTGGCCCCAGTCTTTGCCGCCCAACGAGTGGCCCGCGAGACGCTGGCGTGCGTCGATCTCTTCTGCAAGGCCGTCCAGCAGGAGACCGTCACCGTGGAGCTGGCCCGCGGGTGGTTGAAGGAGCTGAGCCGGGCGGGGTGAGGCGGGTCCCCGTCTCCCGTCCCCCACCGGCCCCTCCGGCGCACTGTTCTGTCTATGGGGTGGCTCGCAGGTCCACCCGGTTGGGGTTTGCCTGTGATCCACATAACACCCGGAAAGGAGTGGAGGATGAAGATCTCGAAGTCTTGGATCCGTTTAGCTGTCCCAGGAGCGTTGCTCCTCGCTTTGATCGGCGGCCCGCTCGCCTTCGCGGGACCGGGGGACATCATCCACAACGGCGTCGATCTGTGGATGACGGTGTCGGGTTTCGCGCAGACGAGCTTCGCCAGCGATCCCCTGCCGGCGGGCTTCTTCTGCGCGGGCTCGCAGCCCTTCACCGGCAAGGTCGTCTTCAAGGGCGTGCCGCTCTCGGCAACGCCGGCGAGAAGCCTGGGAGGCATCGACACCGTCGTGCGCCGGCTCGACGACGCGGCCTTCAACAAACAGGGGGAGGCCACGACCCGCATCCAGTTGCTGGCGCTCTCGCTGGTGAGCGTCGAGCCGGTCGAGACGAGCTGCGGCAAATATGACGTGGCCGTCAGCCTGGCCGGTGAGCAGCCGGTCACGACCATGCGCATCTTCCGCACCGAGGCCCTGGGAGGAACCTATTCGGCTCCGCTGGCCCTCAACGTCAAGGCCGTGTTCACGCCGGTCCAGGGTGACAGGAGCGGCCGTCGCGAGGTGACCCGCCGCATCGAGCTCGGCCCCGGGAGCCGTTCGGTCTGGGCGTACGTCAAGGCGCCGCAGTATCCGGCCGGCCTCAAGGTCGACACCAACGGCGACGGCCGGCCGGACACCGTATTGCCGGCCTCCTCGAACTTCCTCGCCGGCGTCTCCCCGGCCGTGCTCAAGGGCGAGCCGTCGCGACCGTTCCTGGCCACGAGCACCTCGCCTTCGCCGGCGCCGACCTGCCCTCCGGGGCAGTGCCCCTACCGGACCTGCCACTGTAGTGTGGACAGCACGGACCCGAACGAGTCCAGCTCCGGATGCGCCAGCGATCACCTGCACTGCATCTGGGTCTGCGTCCCCTGCACCACCACGCAGCCGCAGCAATCGCCCGCCCATTGATGATTCCAGACAGATGGCGGCGGTCTTCGAGGACCGCCGCCGCTTGGTCTCAACAGCAGATGGATCAGCCTACGCAGTGATCGCCGTCGTCGCTCTCATGGCAGATGAAAGCCGCCTGGTCATACAAAGTCTTAGGAGTTCTGGGCCGCAACTGGCCGACGCCGAAGTTCGAGATCCCGGGGAGATAGGTATCCGGGACGCGGTCGCTGTCCGTGTCCACCAGCACGAAGCCCTTGAGCTGAGGGCGGGACTGCGGCGAAATGGAGGTCCAGCGCTGGTTGGGGAGCGGCGGGGAAGCTGACGCTCTTGCGGATCTCGAGGGTCTCGGTGGCCGGCCGGCCGACGGGGGTGAAGGAGATCTTGATGTTCACCGCGATGGGTGCATAGAAGCGGCCGCCCTGGGCATTCTCCCGCACGATCTGCATGCGGGTGATCGGTTGCTCGCCATCGAGCGTCAACGCCGCGTTGAACGCCCCGCAAGCCGTCTTGACCGGCGCGATGCTCACGAAGCCCATGGCCCGGACCTGGAGCCGTGTGGAGGCCACGCCCTTCTTGTTGAACACGGCGTCGTCGAGGCGCTGGACGATGGTGTCCGTCTTCCCCAGGACGCCCGGCACGCCGGTGGCTAGAGGCACGCCCTGCATGGGAATCCGGCCGCTGAACGCCGCTGACTTCGCGCAGAAGAATCCGGCGGGGATGGGATTGGTGGCGAAGTCCGCAAAGGTGGCGCCGTCCCCCCGAGTCGTCCAGAGGTCGATGCCATTGTAGATCGTGGAGTCAAGAGCCAGGGCCGGCGTGGCGACGAGGGCGAGAACGAACAGCCAGACTGCGAAACGAGTCTTGCTCATCTTCTTCTCCTTTGCCGAAAGATTCACATCCATGTTCACCGTGGACGACGAAATGGCGAATCCCTGACTCCTCCGGAGGGGAGGAGCGCGCGCCCGGGGGTGGGGAGATGAGAGGAACGCAGCGGCATCCATGGCAACCCCTCCCCTGCTCTGGGGCCAGAAGGACGTTGCGACAACGATGTCTAGAATCAAAGGTGCGTCTTCGCCCCGGAAGTGAGCCCAAGCCCGCCCGGGCTTCTCAAGCCCGCCCCTTGCCGTCAGAATAGCCGGACCATGCGCTGCCGCCTGATCCTGCCCATCCTCCTGTCCCTCCTGCTCCCGGCGCTGCCCGCCGTCGCCCTGGACGTCCTCTATCTCGTCCGCCATGCCGAGAAGGTGGACGACTGGCCCACGACGCGCGAGCTGGACGCCTACCGTCCCCTCTCTCCCGCGGGGGTGGCCCGCGCCGAGTCGCTGGCCGTCCGCCTCAAGGGCGAAGGCATCGCCGCCCTCTACTCCAGCCGCACCACCCGCAGCCTGGCCACGGCCGAGCCCCTGGCCAGGGCTACGGGCAAGCCCATCGTGGCCGACGATGCCACGACCAAGCCGGACGAGATGGCCACCTTCCTCGCCAGTCTGCGGGAGAAGCACGCGGGCGACCGGGCCGTGCTGATCGTCGGGCACTCCAACACCCTCCCCGAGCTGCTGATCCGATTGGGGGCGAAACCCGACTGCTTCCAGCGGCTGGGGATCACCGGCCAGCCGGGGAGCCTGCTGACGGAAGGCTACGACGGCCTGTGGCGGGTCGACCTGAAAAAGCAGGGGTGCGAGGCGATCGAGCGGGGGACGCTCCCCGGCGCTTGAGTCCGCGGCTGTAATTTTCAGTCGCTCCGGATCACTCCCTGAGTCGAGACTGGGAATCGCGTCCCGGTCACGAACCAACAACTTGTTCAGGGAGGAGAAACCAATGTCTGCATGCCCGGAGTTCAGCGTCGCGTTCAACGTCTCGCCGGAAGATCTGGTCGCCAAGGCCAAAAAGGCCGTGGAGGATGCTGGCGGCACTTTCAAGGGCAATACCGAAAAAGGGGAATTCAAGGTCCCCACACCGTTCGGCGCCGTTGCCGGGACCTACCACATCTCGGCCTCGAAGGTTTACATCCTGATCACCGAGAAGCCATTCCTGATATCCTGCTGGGCTATCGAAAACTTCGTCCGCCAATGGATTCCGCAGTTCGAGCTGCTCCCCTTTGCCGCGGCGGGGCCGGCCTGCGAGTTCAAATTCCCGTTCACGGGGAGCGCCAAGGATCTGGTGGACAAGGCGCGCAAGCTGGTCGAGGAGAACGGCGGCACGTTCCAGGGCGACACTTCCCAGGGCCGGTTCTCGGTCAAGGGAGTGACGGGCCGTTACCAGATCCATGGGCAGACGCTCATCGTCATCGTCGATGAGAAGCCCTGGATCGTCCCCTGCTGGGTCATCGAGAAAATCATCAAGGACAACCTCTCCTGAGGGCGACTCGCATCGTCTCCCGTAGGGCACGCCCCTGCGGGAGACGATCTCCCAGCGGGTCAGAAAGGTGTCGCCGGTCGGCCGAGGGCCTGATACGATTCCCCCCTCATAGGAGAGCTGCCGATGACCTCACCCTTTCCGGTCCTTCCTCGCGCCCACGCCCTGGCCGTGGCAATCCTCATGATCCCCCTGATGGCCGTTGCGTCTCCGCAGCCGCCGAAGCCCGCGCAGCCGGAGACCACCCCGGCCCAGCCGCCCGCGAGCACCTCGCCAGCGGCTCCGCAGACCACGGGCGAGCCCACGGCCGGGGAGAAGTTCAAGAACATCAAGGTGCTGCGCAGCATGCCCGCGTCGCAGATGCTGCCGGTGATGCACCTCATGCGGGCGTCGCTGGGAGTGACCTGCGATTTCTGCCACGTCACCGAGGGCGATCAGTTCGAGGCGGACACCAAGAAGGAGAAGGAGACCGCCCGCCGCATGATCCAGATGGTGCTGGACATCAACAAGAACAATTTCGAAGGACGGACGGTCGTCACCTGCAACTCCTGCCACAACGGGAAGGAGCATCCCGTCGCAGTGCCGCCCATCGGCCAGGGACTGTTCGCCGACACCACCAACGCCGCCCCGGAGGCGGAGGCGCGGGAGAAGCTGCCGACCGCGGCGCAGATCCTCGATCGCTACGTCGAGGCGCTCGGCGGCCGGCCGGCCCTCTTGGCGGTCAAGGGCCGGGTCTCACGCGGCACCCTGCTGCGCATGAAGGTGGTCGATCCTGAAACCCCCAAGGCCCGGGCCGTGAACCGGGGGCAGGAAGATCCGCTGGAGATCGATCAGCAGGGGACTGGAAAGGTGACGGTGATCCTCGGTCCGCCGAACCAGCGGATCACCCAGCGGCTCGACGGCACGTCCGGCACCCTCGAGACGGCGGAAGGGAAGCGCCCCCTGAACCCACGGGAGATCGCCCGGATGACCACGCTCGCCGATCTCCGCAAGGATCTTGGCCTCCAGGATCATGCCGACAAGATGCGGGTCGTGGGCAAGGACAAGATCGACGGGCACGACGTCTACATCGTGCGCGCCGCTCTTACGGAGGGGAGCCGCGAGCTTCTGTACTTCGACACCCAGACCGGCCTGCTGCGCCGCCGCCTCTCTTTCCGTCCGACGGTGATCGGTCCCGATCCCGAACAGACCGACTTCGACGACTATCGTGCCATTGGCAAGGTCAAGGTGCCGTTCGTGGTCAAGGTCTCCTTCGTCGACGACAACCATCTCGGCACCACCCGCAAGCTCACGGAGGTGCGCGACAACGTGGAGTGATCGCCGCAGGGTGGAGAGCGGCCGTCACCTCTTGAGACGTCCTCTACCGTGTACCCGTCGGCGTGCCGCAGGCGTCCGAGGGACGCACGACGGTGTCCTTGATCGGCACCGTGAGGGAGCCGCCATAAGCCTGCTCGAGGTTGTGGACGCCGAGGGGCTTCAGGGTCTCGCGGCGGAGCTGCAGTTTCCGGTCAGCCTTCTTCATCGTGGGTCTCCTTCTGAGTGGCGGGCGAGTCTGCCCGCTCTTCCTCTACGCAGTCAGAGATCTGTTTGGCTCAGTCCCGCCTGTACGCACCCCCCTCCCCAGCGCTATAGTGAGCAGGCTTAGCGCAGGACCCAACCGAGCACCCAAGGAGAGCTTCCGCTTATGAAGCCAATAATGAAGCCCGCAGTCCGCAAGCCGCGTCCCATCCTCTTTTTCTTCGCCATCCTCCTTGTCCTGGCAATGAGCGCAAGAGCCCAGACGGAGCCGATCTCCCTCTCGCTCGACGCCAGCCAGGTGGGGCAGAGGATCCTTCACGTCAGCAGCGAGATCCCCGTAGCGCCGGGGCCGGTCACGCTGCTCTATCCGAAGTGGATTCCAGGCGAGCATGGGCCCACGGGGCCGATCGCCAATTTCGTGGACCTGCGCCTGTCGGCGGGTGGCAAGGAGATCACCTGGGAGCGCGATCCTCTGGAGATGTATGCGCTGCGCGTGGTGATCCCCCCCGGTGTGACCCGGCTTTCGACCCAGGCGGATTTCCTCTTCCCCGGCGAGGGCGGGAACTTCTCTTCGGGACCCGGAGCCACGGTCTCTCTCGCGGTGCTCAGTTGGAACACCGTCACCCTCTACCCCCAGGGCACGAGCGGCGATGACCTCCGCATCGCGCCCACCCTGCGCCTGCCCGCGGGATGGTCTTATGCCACGTCCCTCGTGAAGCAGGGGGACGATGGGGGAGTCGTCCGCTTCGCTCCCGTGTCGCGTGCGCCAAGACAAGCTTGGCGCTTCTTGCAGGGTGTAAGTCCCTGCCGGGTAAGGTCTAACCAACCACCCGTACCGAGTGTTGCAGATCCGTAGGAGGAGAGTCGAGAGACGAACCGAACGAAAGGTCTGAAGCGTACACAGGGAACCATGTAGGCCGTAAGGGAGACCGCACCTCCCTGAGGTCTGGTACAGCCCCGAAAGGGAGGTAGAGATGCAGGCGGCCATCGGGTACGTAATCGCAGAAGCCCACGCAAAGGAATCGCAAAGGTGAGATTCCGGAGGGCCTGCCGGGGTCATCAGGGCATGGCATGCATGGAGAGAAGCGTCGAAGAACTTGGGAGGCCCCATTGATTCCTGTGCTCCCGGAGACAACTCGCATGGCGCGAGGCTGGCTAGGCACAGAAGGGGAAACCCGGACCCAGAGAGAAAGCCTGACGCCTAAACACGATCAACGAGAGCCGACAGGTAGGCGACCTGAACCGAGAAGGCAAGGGGAACCGAAGATCCTTGGGGAGTCGGATCAGCTCATAGTACTCGGAGAACGGGAGAGCCGTTCACATGGGGAAGGGGCTGACAGTAACCCGTAGCCCGCAAAGGAAACATGACCCAGATGCGACAGGCTGGACAACTCATGCCAACCTCCCTGCGGGGAATAGCGAACAAGGCAAGTTCTGACAAGGACCACCGCTTCCGCAATCTCTTTGGTCTGCTGACTATTGGTTTCCTGTTGTCCTGCTGGGAGCGAGTCAACAAGAAAGCTGCCAGCGGTGTAGATCGGGTCTCGGCCCGAAGCTATGCAAGGGACTTGGTCGCCAATGTTCAAGACCTTTGGGAGCGTGTGAAGCGGGGCAGTTACCGGGCGAAGTTGGTCCGGCGACACCACATTCCGAAGGAAGGGGGAGGACTCGGCCGCTGGGCATTCCAGCGGTCGCGGACAAGCTCCTCCAGATCGCAGTCTCCCGCATCCTCAACGCCATCTACGAGCCGATCTTTCTGCCGTGCAGTTGGGCCTACAGGCTCGGCCGAAATGCGCGCGAAGCGGTGCGGACGCTGAAGCAGGAGCTCCAGTTTGGTTGTTACGGTTATGTTGTCGAGATTGACATCAAGGGGTTCTTCGACCGGATCGACCACACCAAGCTTATGCAGATGCTCGAGCTGCGGATCAACGATCGGCCGTTCCTGCGGCTGATCTGGAAATGGCTCAAGGCAGGGGTGTTGGAGGAGGGGTGGGCAGGTAATCCACCCGGACACGGGCTGCCCGCAAGGGAGTAGCATCTCGCCCGTGCTGGCCAATATCTATCTTCACTACGTGCTGGACCTGTGGTTCACAGAGGTAGTGAAGCCCCGGTGCAAAGCGCGGGCCTTCATGTGCCGGTTCGCGGACGATGTTGTGTTCGCGTTCCAGTGGCGCGACGAGGCCGAGCGATTCTTCCGGGTGCTGCCGAAAAGGCTGGCGAAGTACGGGTTGGAGTTGTCGGCGGAGAAGAGCCGGCTAGTGCGGTTCAGCCGCTTCCAACTGGGTAAGAGCTCGGAGAGGTTCGACTTCCTCGGGTTCGAGTTTCGTTGGGTTGTGGACCACAGGGGAGTAGCGCGGGTGACCTGCCGGACGTCGCGCAAGCGGCTCCGGTCGGCGCTGGCCCGGGTGACCGAGTGGCTCAAGGCTCAGCGGCACCTTCCCGTTCGCCAGTTGGTGGAGGCGTTGAACACGAGGCTTCGTGGGCACTATAATTACTACGGGGTGATCGGCAACCACGCAAGCCTACGCTCCTACTTTCATCAGGTCACCCGGCTGCTGAAGAAGTGGCTGGGGAGGCGAAGTCAGAAGAGCCGGATGAATTGGGAGAAGTTCAGCGTCTTGCTGAAGCGATTTCCACTGGAGGATGCCCGGATCACGGAGAGTCGATGTCGGCAGATGGTGCTTGTCTGAGTTGCCGAGTGCGGAGGCGAGGGTTACTGAAGAGCCCGGTGCGGGAAAACTGCACGCCGGGATCTGTGCGGGGGGCGCTCCGGCGTCCCTACCGCGACTGGCCATACTCGTCGATTCTCCGGTGCTGGTGGGCGAGCATTTCGTAGATCTCGATCTCGGCACGCACGAGGGCGCCTCCCACCATCTGGTGATCACCGCCGACCGGGGCGCGGACCTGGCGGAGGCCAAGGAGCTGACGGCGCCGATGCAACGCCTCGTCGACGAGGCCCTGGCGCTCTTCGGCGCCCATCACTACAACTCCTATCGCTGGCTGCTCACGCTTTCCGATCACGTCGAGCACTTCGGCCTCGAGCATCACGAATCGAGCGACGACCGGCTGGACGAGGAGACCCTCCTCAAGGAGGATTCGCGGCGCGGCCTCGCCGGTCTCCTCGCGCACGAGTTCGTGCACTCCTGGAACGGCAAGTACCGGCGGCCCGCGGGGCTCCTGTCGCCGGACTTCCAGAAGCCCATGGACGGTTCGCTGCTCTGGGTCTATGAAGGGTTGACCGAGCATTTAGGATATCTGCTGCCTGCCCGGTCCGGTCTGTGGACGCCCGAGTACTATCGCGAACAGATCGCCGCCACCGCGGCCGCGCTCGACGCCGAGACGGGCCGCAACTGGCGCCCGCTCGGCGATACGGCCGTGGCGGCCCAGATCCTCTACGGCACGCCGAACGACGGCCGGGCCCGGCGGCGGGGCGTGGACTTCTACGAAGAATCGATCTTCCTCTGGCTCGACGTGGACACGCTCCTGCGCGAACGTTCGAAAGGAAAAGTGACGCTCGACGACTTCTGCCACCGCTTCCATGGCGGCAAGAGCTCGGGGCCCGCGGTGGTCCCCTACACCCGGGATGACGTGGTCAAGACCCTCAATGACCTCGTGCCCTACGACTGGAATTCGGTGTTCGCCGAGCGGGTGGACCGCGTGGCGCCACGCCTGGGGATGTCCGGCGTCGAGCGCGCCGGCTGGCGGCTGGTCTACAACGACAAGCCGAACGCCGCCATCACGGACGGCGAATCTCGGCGTGAGTTTCACGACTGGCGCTTCTCGCTCGGCTTCGCGGTGGGCAAGCAGGACGTGATCGGCGAGGTGCTGCCCGATTCACCCGCGGGACGGGCGGGGATGGTCATCGGCGCGAAGCTGGTGGGATTCGGCGGACATGTCTACACGCCGCGCGTGGTGGATGCGGTGCTCGCCGAGACCAAGGGAAAAAGCGATCCGATCGACGTCGTGATCGCAGACGGCGACGCTCTGCGCACCGTCCGGCTCGACTATCACGACGGCCTTCGCTATCCGCACCTCGAACGGATCGACGGGCGTCCGGACATGCTGTCGGACATCCTCCACGCGCGGGTGAAATAAACCTTTCATTCCTCCGCCCCCTCCTCTCCCTGAAAAGAGGGGAGGGGCTGGAGAGAGCAGTCCTAGAGGGTGTCTCGAAAGTCGGCGGCTTGCCCTTCGAAGCCCTCATCACCCCGGCCCTCTTCTCCCAGCCTCCCCCCCGTCCGCCGGGAGAAGAGGGAGGGGTTAGTCCAAAGAAAAGACAAGGAAGAGCTTCTTTAGCCCTCTCTCTCCCGGCGGACGGGGGGGAGGCTGGGAGAGAGAGGGTTGGGAGAGTGAGGGCCTCGAAGCGGCAGCCCAAGGCCCGTCCACGAGGTCCGTCGACGTCACGATCCGAGCGTGGGTGGCCCTCACTTTCGAGATATCCAGCTAGAACCGAACCCGCAATCCGAGCTGCGCCAGCCGCTGCTCGCCCTGGAGGGGATCGCCGGCGAACAGGGTGGGCTTTTTGCCGGTCGGATTGCCGTTGGCGTCGAAAACGTTGATGTAGCCGGCGGGGTTCGTCTCGTTGAAGACGTTGAAGACCTCGCCAATCACCTCGACGGACGCCCTGGCGCCGAAGTGGAATTCCTTGGCCAGCCGCAGGTCGAGCTGCGAGAAGGAGTGGGTGCGGCCGGAGTTGACGTTCGAGATCCCGGTGCCCGGCCCGAGGTCGAGGAGCAGGCCGTCGCCGTTGATGTCACGGTTGAAGAAGACGGTGTAGGGCGCGGCCGAGTGATAGCGGAAGATGCCGGAAACGTCGATCCCCCAGGGCGCCTGGTAGGTGCCGCCGAGCGTGACGCGGTGCCGCGCATCGGTGAACAGGGGGCCGAAGCAGGCGCCGCACAGGGGGTTCAACGGATCGGCTGGCACCCCGCCGCGGGCGCCGCCACCCAGGTCCGGCTGCTGGCCGGCGTTGTAGATGCGGAACTCGTCGGCGCCGGCGAGCACGTTGCCCTTGGTCCTGGAATAGGTATAGAAGCCCTGGAGCTCGAATTTGGCAAAGCGCGCGTGGATCCCCAGGTTGGCGCCGTCATAGGAAGCCTTGCCACGGCCGTACCAGAGACGGAAGGCACCGAATTCGGGGAACCGCCGGGTCGCCTGCGGCTGGCCGTTGGCGTCGAGGAACGGATTGGCCGGCATGGAGAAGGGGAGGTGCGTGTAGTCGATGGTGACGGCCTCGAGGTTCAGGCCCAGCCAGTTGTTCACTTGCACCGAGTAGCCCAGTGACGCCTGGGTCGACTGCGGCGTCGACAGCGTGGGTGAGGCCACGTCGTTGGGCGGGAAGGCCTCGCCGCCGGGGAGCTGGTTCGGGGGCAGCGGCTGGCCCGGCTGGAAGAAGGTGCCGTTCGCATTGCGAATGCCGTTGGCGTCGTGGACGTTGTAGCTCACTCCGTAGTTGGATTGCACGGCGAAAGAGGGGAAGAGGATGGTGGCGTTGGTGTAGGGGAAGTCGTAGTAGATCCCCCAGCCGCCGCGCACGAGGTGACGGCCGTCGCCCGTGACGTCGTAGGTGAAGCCGAGACGGGGGGCGTAGTTGTTGGAATCGTTCTTGAGCTTGCCTCCCCGGCCGCCCTGGAAATCCGTCAGGTAGAACTCGTGGAACGCGGTCTGGGTGGACAGAGCCTGCCAGATGGGATTCGTCCGCTGGTCGATGTCGAAACCTTTCCAATAGTCGTAGCGAACCCCCAGGTTGAGCTTCAGCCGGTCGCCGATCGACCAGTCGTCCTGGACGTAGCCGCCATACTGTTTGACGGGCGTGCTCACGCCGGCGAAGCCGCCGAAGAACGTGATGTCCACCACCGGTGAGCCCGGCTGGTCCGTCAGCAGGCTATAGATGCCGTTGACTCCGGTGGTGAACTCGGCCTGCAGGGTCGGCTCGTCGATGTAGTTGACGCCCACTTTGAAGTCGTGCCGGCCGGAGCCGATCTCCTGCGACCACGAGAAGTCGTCCTTGAGCTGCCGCTTGGTCTGTTTCGTTTGCTGCGGTGTATTGCCGTTCTGGCCGGTGCGCGCTCCCGAGGGGAAGAGGATGGACGGATCGGTCGAATCCGCGGTGATCGTGTTCTTGAACTTGGTGTACTGGAGCACCAGCTCGTTCAAGGCCCCGGGCCCGAGCTGGAGGGTGTGGCCCGCCAGCACGGAGGAGTAGTCGTTGGAGACGGTGCCTAGGGCCGACGGAGCGGTCAACGGCGAGGCGCCGTACTTGTCGGCGTTCTTCTGATAGCCGTAGCGCACCTGAAGATATTGCTTGGCCGAGATGTCGTAGCTCGCCTTGGCGGTGCCGAGCTCGTCGGTGAAGGGCACGGGGATGGATTGGCCGTCGAGGTTGGCCAGGGTACCGTCAGTGGCGATCGTGTAGGAGGTGTCGCGCTGGGTCTTCTCCCAGGTGGCGAAGAAGTGCGCCTTGTCTTTGACGATGGGGCCGCCCAGCGAAGCGCCGTACTGCTTGCGCTCATAGGGCTGCTTGCCCACGCCCGAAACTCTTTCGGTCTCGGTCTCGGAATTCAGACTGTCCTTGCGATAGAAACCATAGGCGCTGCCGCCGAACTGGTTGGTGCCTGTCTTGGTGACCACGGAGAGCACGCCGCCGGTCGAACGGCCATACTCGGCTTTGTACTGCTGGGTCTGGATCTTGAACTCCTGCACGCTCTCGAGATTGAAGTTCTGGAGCGCGCCGCCGATCGTGTCGTCGGTGTTGTCGCCGCCGTCGATGATGTAGTTGACGTTGCGGCCGATGCCGCCGTTCAAAGCGATCGTCTGCTGGCCCGGCTTGGTGGGATCGCTGTTGACGGTGAGCGATGTGCCCGGAGCGAGCGAGGCCAGGTTGGCGAACTGCCGGCCGTTGAGCGGCAGGTTCTCGAGCTCGCTCTGGGAGACCACGGTGCCGATCGAGGGCGAGGACTGGACCAGAGGCGCGTCGTCGACCACGGTGATCGATTCCTCGACGCTCGCCGGGCTCAGGCTGATCTCCAGGGTCCGTTCCGTGGCCACGTTGAGCTTGACTGACTCGACGGTGACGGTGGCGAAGCCCTCGAGCTCGGCGGTGATCGTGTAGGTCCCCACCGGCAGCGAGGGGAGACGGAAGGCGCCGTCGTTCCCGGTGATGGTGGAGCGGACGAGGCCGGTCTCCTTGTTGGTGGCGTTGATGGTGACTCCGGGCAGTGGCGTGCCCTTGCCGTCATGGGTACTGCCGACCAGGGCGGAGCTCGCCGTCTGAGCGAAAACGGGCAGGGAGTGCCAGCCGCACAGCACGGCGAGGGCGAAGACCAGGGCCAGGGGCCAGGTCCTCCGGCGGACGCTTCTCGTGCTCATAACGATTCTCCTCATGGGGAAAAAAGGTGCAACGGTCTCCAACGGGACGGAATCCTCCCTAATCTTATGAGGTGCTTTTCACGGCTGAAACGAGCCATCCATTTTCTTGAATCCGTTCTGTCGCGATAGACTCCGCCCATGTCTCACGATTCACCGCCTTACGATGCTTTGGTGATCGGCGGCGGCCCTGCCGGCTCGACCGCCGCCCGGGTCATGGCCCGTGCCGGATTGCGGGTGCGGCTTCTTGAGCGCACCCGGTTCCCGCGCTTTCACATCGGCGAGTCGCTGCTGCCCCGCAACCTGGCCTTGTTCCGCGAGCTCGACCTCCTCGACGCCTTGGAAGACGTCCCCAAGGTGGACAAAAAAGGGGCGGAATTCATCCTGGGGAGCGGCGGCGAGCCCTCGCTCTTTCCCTTCTCCCTGGGCCTGGTGCCGGGCGAGACGGCTTCGTTCAATCTCGAACGCGCGCCGTTCGACGCCCGGCTGCTCGAAGTCGCTCGCCAGGCCGGCGTGGAAGTGAGCGAAGGTGTGGCGGTCCGCAAGATCCTGCGTCTGGAGGATGGACGGGTCGAGGTGGCCACGGACGAGGGCGAGATCGCGGCCCGCTTCCTCGTGGACGCGAGCGGCCAGTCGACCCTGCTGGGCAAGCACCTGGGCCTGCGCCGCGTCCTCCCCCATCTCAAGAAGATTGCCTGCTTCGGCCACTTCGAGAACGTCTGGCGCCGACCCGGCGACGCGGGCGGCTATATCGTGATCGTAGTCTGCGAAGAGGGGTGGTTCTGGCTGATCCCGCTCGACGAGACCAAGACTAGCGTCGGCCTCGTGATGCACGATCACGTGGCGCGCCGGCTGGGGCTCCCCGCGAACGAGCTGCTCGCCTGGGGGATCGCCCGCTGCCCCGAGGTGCGCAAGCGGACCGCGGGCGCGACCCTCGTGACGGAAACGCACGTGCTCGCCGACTTCAGCTATCGCTGCGCCCCCTACGCCGGTCCCGGCTACTTCCTGGCCGGCGACGCCGCGACCTTCGTCGATCCCATCTTCTCCACGGGCGTCTGTCTGGGGATGATGAGCGGCGCCGAGGCCGGGCGGGCGATCCTCGCCGCCATACGACAGGGTGAGGAGCCCGCCCGCCTGCGGCGGCGCTACATCCGCTTCATCGAGCAGAGCTCCTCGGTGTTCTTCCGCCTGATCGACTACTACTACGATCATTCGTTCCGCGAGCTCTTCCTGAACGGCCAGGGACCGCTCCAGGTGCATCGCGCCGCCATGTCGATCCTCGCCGGCTACGTCTTTCCCCGCCCCTCCTTCGCGCTGCGCTGGCGTTTCCGCCTGCTGGGCCTCTTCGCCCGGATCAACCGCTACCTCCCCCTCGTCCCCCGGCGCGAGCGCTTCTCCCTGCTGGCGGAGCCACCCGTAGCCGGCGACTAGCCGGACATCAGAAGGCCGGGGTGTTGGTGAGCACCCGCGGCGGGGGCTGCGTGATCTCGAGGTCGATGCTCGCGCTGGCCGACGTCTGGCTCTTGTCCCGGGCGGTCAGCGTGATGCGGTGCCGGCCCGGCAGAAGACCGGTCGCGGCGATGGAGCGTCCGGAACCCAAGGCTCCCTGGCGATCCGAGCTCCACTGGAGACTGGAGCCGTCGAGCAGGCTGTCTTCGAGATCCATCGCCTCTCCGGCGAAGACGATGGTCTGGGTATCGCCGAAGCTCGCGCCGGTGCCCGGCGTGATGATGCGTACGCTCGGCGCCTTGAGAGGCACGGTGAAGAAAGCGTCCGAGTCGTCGCGGCTCGTGTTGAGCCCATCGGTGGCCACCACCCGGAAGAGGGCTCCAGAGCCTCCAGGCAGCCGCCTCAGGTCGACGGTGGCTCTGGGCTCGTCCAGCTCCGTGGCGACGGCGCCCCAGCTCGCTCCCCGGTCATTGCTGTAGAGGAGCGAGTAGGTGATCGCATCGCCGTCACCGTCGCTCCCTTGCCAGAGCACGTCGGCGGTATTGCCGTCCAGCCGCTCGCCCCCGTTGGGGAAGAGCATCTTGACCGCGGGGACTCTCTTGCTCACCTCACGGGCCGCGAGCTCCCTGCCATCCTTGACGATGACGACGCGGCGCGTCCCGGTGCGGTAGGGGACGACCTCGGCGATCAACTGACCGGCGGTATCGCCATCGCTGCCCGGCCGTGGCGAGAAGGGATAGCTCGCCAGCTTGCGGTGGGCCGCGCCTTCGAGGACGATGGTGAAGTGGCTGCGGGCCGGCCGCTCCGTGAGCGTCAGCTTCGGCAGCCGCAGCAGGTTTCCGAGCTCGACCTCACCGTCCATGCTCAGGGTACCGATCACCGCAAGCCCGTCGCGCGTCGTTGTCCTGGCCGCGGCGAGCTCTTGCCCATCCCCCGTGCTCTTGCTCTTCAGGCGCTTGAGGATGCCTTCGTAGGTGTAGTTGGATATCCACTGGTTGTCGCAGTAGCCCATGACGTCGGTCCACTTGTCCGGCGGGTAGACCCGGCGCGGCTGCTTGAGACCGTCATCGCCGATGTCGAACCCGAAGTACCGCAGGTCGGGGCCGCTCAGGAACCCGCCCGGGAAGGGATAGCCGGAGTCCAGATCCGATCGCCCTTCAGCGTCGAGACAAGCGTCAGGATGATTGCGGCCGAACAGATGACCGATCTCATGGGCGCCGTACCAGTCGCCATAGGAGGCGTCCGAGTCCCAGGCCGTCCAGGCGGCGTTTGGATTGCCGGGAACCCCCGCCGGCCCGGAGCCGATGTCGAAGCTCGCCAGCGTGAAACCCAGGAAGGTGAGATGGTAGGTAAAGCTGCAGCCGCGCATGAAACCGCCGAAATCGGAGACCAGCCCGTAATACCGGTCCTTGCGGGAGTCTTCGCCCACGATCAGCTTGGGAATCGCCAGGGCCACCTTGTCGATGGCGAGGTGAAGGTTGACTCTGCTGCAGCTCGGCAGACCGTCGATGCCGGCGTCCAGAGAGATGTTGGGCGCGACCACCCGGCTGGTGGGATAGGCACGTGCCAGCCAAGAGCGTAGAAGGAAGACGTCCTCTTTGCGGGGGTAGCGCACGTCGCCTGCGAAGTCGTAGCCCACCTCGAAGAGCGAGACCTCGACCGGCGGAGCGCTGGTGAATTCATAGAAGCGGCCGAAGCCGGGCAGCGAGGGAAGGGGATTGTTGCAGTTGTCACAGGGCAGGCTCAGCGACGTCCCGCCGATGTTCAGGTTGCCGACTTCGAGGTGGAGGCGTCCCGCCTTGATCCAGGAGGGAGGCAATTCGAAGTTCAGGCTGCGGGCGAGGTCCCGGCGCCGGGCGGTGAGGTCGGTTGAGGCGTCGAGAGAGACGGCGTTCAGCGAGACCAGGGGAGGGAGAGAGTCGTCGCAGATGGCAGGGCTCGAGCCGCTGAGCTGCCGGCAACCGAACAGCGAAGCGCGGACACCGCTGACGGTCGTTCCGTTGGAGCGGAGATAGACCCTCACGAAAGTCCGCTTGTCGGCAATCAGGGGAACCGAGTTGCTCATGTCCTGCACGGCCTGGGTGACCTCGAAGCCCAACGACTCGAAACGCGTCAGGGGAGGGATGGGCGAGAAGCTGACGGCTCCGGAGGCACTGCGCACCGTCGTGCCCTTACAGTTGCGCGCCGAGACGCTCACCGTGTTCGAGCCTGGGAATAGCAGGCCGTTGACCCGCACCGGACCGAAGCCCGAGCCGGCCGGCGAGACCAGGCTGCGGGCGAGGAGGTCCAGCGTCCGCGTGCCCCCGGCGCCAGCGACGGTCAGCGTCGCCGCCTCCAGGGGAGCCTCCGTGCTGATCGCTCCGTCGAGGAGGAGCTCGTTGATCTGCAAGGTTTCGCCGGCGGGTGCCTTGAGGGTAACCACCGGCGGCTGACTGGCGCCGCAGGCCGGAGGTGGAGGTGGCCCTGGAGAGAGGGTCTCGAATTCCAGGTCGTCGAGAGCGAGATCATTCATCAGGGTGGTGCTCGGATCGAACCTGACGACGGCGCGAGCGATGGCGGGGCTGCCGACCGCGACTTGCAGTGGAATGCTGATCGGCCTGGCCGCCGTGCTGGGAGCGAGCGTCGCCGTAACCTTGCCCAGTGAAGCACCCCCGGCGTTGAAGGCCTCCAGGAGCACGGTCCGGGAGGTGGAGAGAGGGCCGCTGTATCCAACCCAGACTTTGACCCGGTTCTGCGGCGCAGTGAAGCTCATTGCGAAAGGAGCGGTGCAGAATTCCTGGCTGTAGCATTGCTCGATCGCCTTCGTCCCCGAGCGGGCGAAACCGGGGATCGAGATTCCTTTCGAGTAATCGAGAGCGACCGGCGGCACCGGTCCGGTGAAGGTGACGCCCTTGGCGAGGTACTGCGTGGTCACCGCGACAGTCGCGGGCGTACCGTGTCCTCCTGCCGCAAGGTCTTCGAAATCGATGATCACCGGCACGGCGAAGGCACTGCCTGGTCCGATGAAGCCGACGGCGGCAGTCAGAAGCCACCGTCCGAGACGAGCCAACTCGAAGTGTTTGAAAGCGTTCATTCGTTTCTCCTTTCCAGAGAGTCGGAACCATGATTCCAACCTCCCTGGTCAAGACGCGTGCCCGCCCGGCGTCGATTGGAGGAACGAACGGCTAAAAGTCTTGTTTTCTTTGACTTGTACGAGATCTCAGGATATCCCTGAGCGCCGGAACACCTGTTGGCTCAAGGGTGAGCGTGCCATAGCTATGGCAATTCGACACCAAGCTCGAAGGCCGGTTTCGGATTTGCGGGGCGGGACGGCGCAACCCAGGGTCGATGCGAGACCACCGAGGAGCAAACCCCAGCGAAAGTCGCATCGACCCTGGCGAGGGTCAGGATTTCGGCGGGCAGACGCCCAGGCAGTTGAAGGCGTAGACGACCGTGAACTGACTGGTCGTCCCCGTGCAATGACAGCCGTCGCAGCAGGTTGGCTCGCAACGACCCACCTCGGTCGTGTGGCTCGCGTCGCTGTAGTAGATGACGAGCTTGTTGTTGAAGCATCCCGCAGCCTCGCTGGGCAGGACCGCGAGGATGGAGAGTACGAGCGCGACCGCGAGGCCGAGCAGCCGGAAACCGATTCGTGAACGCATGTGGCGATCCTCCTTGAGTTGGTTAAAACGAGCTCCGCCGGCACTCAGGTGCCGGACGTGTCTGTCCTTCAAGACGCGCACTTCCCTTCGCTCTTGACGCTGACGCCCGCGGCCGCGGCCAGGCAGGCGTTGTCATAGGTCTTGTCATCACAGCCGCAGACCGGCCGGACGAGCACCTTGCCGCGCTCCGTGCAGTCCGCCGGCCGCTCCTCGCACTTCCCCCGGTCGCCGCAACTGTCATAGAGCTTGGCGCAGAAATCGTTGGGCGCGCACTGCTGATTGCTCGTGCACGTCCCCGCCTGCTGGGCCGGGGCCTTTGCCGCAGGGGAAGGCGCGGCGGTCGAAGCGCATCCCCCACTGAGGGCGCCGGCCAGCGCCGTCAGCAGGAGAAGCGTGAACGTCAACCTCGGGCGTGCCTCTCGTCGTGGCATAGAGATCCTCCGCGGGGAAGTATAGCGAAAACGCAAGGGGTGAGGGAATCCTCCGCCTGGCTTCGTTCCCCTGGGGCGAACGTAAAGAGGAGAGCGATCATGACCAGACGACGACAGCAGCTTTCGTTGATAGCAGTCGCAGCGGCATTGACTCTGGGCTGGGAGGGAGCAGCCGGTGCCACCCCCATCACCCTCCCGCAATGCCTGATCCAGCAAAGCACCTGCAACAACAAGCTGGCAGCGTGCAACGCCGACCTCGCCCAGACCCAGGGCGACCTGGCAACCTGCAATACCAACCTCACCCAGACACAAAGCGACCTGACGACCTGTGATACCCACCTTCTTCAGTTGCAGACCAGCCTGTCGAGCTGCTCTGCCGACGTCGATCAGTTGCAGGCGGACCTGGCAACCTGCACCAACGATCTCACGGCGTGCGAGGCCCTGGCCTTCCCGGCCTCCGGGCAGACGACGGCTTACCAAGCGAACAAGAACGACGGCATTGCCGGAGCGGTCACCGTACCGGACGACGGAACGGTCCAGGCGGGCGCGGACTTAAGCTACACGGACAACGGCGACGGCACCATCACGGACCACAGGACCGGGCTCATGTGGGAGAAAAAGAGTGCGGACGGCGGTCTGCACGACAGAAACAACTCCTACTACTGGTCCGGCAACAGCGTCCAGGAAACAGTCTGGGACTGGCTGGAGGACGTCAACGGGGAAGGTGTCACCGGCTTCGCGGGCCATCACGACTGGCGTCTGCCGAACGTGAAGGAGCTCCAGAGCATCGTGAATTACCAGAGCTTCTCATCGGCGGCGCCGGCAGCGTTCAACAGCAACTGTGTGACGGGCACTACCGTATTGACCGGAAGTTGTACCTTCCAGAGCGCCTACTGGTCATCGTCTTCGCTGGCCGGCAGCACGATCGTGGGATTGGCGTGGGCCGTGAACTTCGACCTCGGCGATGTGTCCTGGTATTTCAAATCCAGCAACTTCCGCGTGCGGGCGGTGCGGGGCGGCTCGCAGTAGTCGTCAAGAGGAGAACGACAATGATTCGCAGACAACATTCGTTTCTGTTCATGATCGCTCCGTCGATCCTGGCTCTGGGCTGGGTGGGAATCGCCGGGGCGAGCCCCCTCACACTCCAGCAGTGCCTGGCTCAGCTCAACGTCTGTATGGCGAACCTGGGAACGTGCGAGGCCAGCTTCACCCAGGCGCAGGGCGACCTGGGAACGTGCAACACCAACCTCACCCAGACCCAGAGCAACCTGGCCGATTGCAATGACGGCGTCGACAAGGTGCAGTTCTACCTGGCAGCCTGCACTACCGACCGCAGCCAGTTGCAGGCCGACCTGGCAACCTGCACGAACGACCTCGCAGATTGCCAGGCGAACGCCGTGGTATTTCCGGCCTCCGGTCAGACCACGGCTTTCAACGCGGAGAAGAACGACGGCCTTACAGGACCGGTCGCGGTGCCGGACGACGGCACGGTGCAGGCGGGCGCGACCCTCAGCTATACGGACAACGGCGACGGCACCATCACCGACAACAACACCGGGCTCATGTGGGAAAAGAAGAGCGATGACGGCGACCGGCTGCACGACAAGGACAACGCCTACTATTGGTCCGGCAACGGCACCCAGGAAACGATCTGGGACTGGCTGGAGGACGTCAACGCGGAAGGCGGCACCGGCTTCGCCGGCTATCACGACTGGCGTATCCCGAACGTGCGGGAGCTACTGAGCATAATAAACTATCAGAATACCCCGGTGCCGGTGTCAACGGCGTTCAACAACAACTGTGTGGCAGGAGCCACTGTATTGACCGGCAGTTGCACTCTTCTGACCTCCTACGGGTCATCGACGACGTGGGCGCGAAGCACGGGCATGGCGTGGGCTGTGGATTTCACCCACGGCGAGGTGCTCGCGTATGACAAAACCGTCACGTTCCGTGTGCGGGCAGTACGGGGCGGTACGCCGTAACACATCCGAATCGAAACGGGCTCACGGCTTCGGCCGCGAGCCCACCGGAGCCACGGAAAGGATCTTCTCGATTTTTTTCGGATCATTGGGCAGCAGCCCGGACGCGGGGAGGCGGGGGACCAGGCGCACCCACCGCTCCTCGCGGGCGAAGACGTCCCGGAAGATGGGAAGCGCCTGCTCCTCTTTCCCCGAGACGAACAGAGTCACCGCCTGCCAGAACGGAAGCTCGGCGATGTCCGGAGCGAGCTGACTGGCCTTCGTGTAATGGCGCACTGCCGCGGGGATGTCGTTCTTGGCCACGGCGTCATCGCCCTGATTCATCTCATCATAGGCGCGATGGAGATTCAAAAGCCGCCGCAGCTCGGCGAGAGGCTGAGGATTGTCATCCACCCGCAGATCCACCAGCCTGCCATTCCAAGGCTCGCCCGCGGACTGGCCGCGCACCACCAGCAGAGCCGCGCTCTGCCGGCCGCGGATGTCCCCACCCTCGGCCTGAGCCGCGTCGAGAGCGGCGAGCATGCGGTCCGCGAGATCTCCCTTCGTGGCCTCGAAAGCCCGCGCCATGGCCGGCCAGACCGTGGCCTTGTCCATGAGATTCGCCTGCACCGAGAAGCCGGCACCCGTCTGATGGCCAGCCGCGGCAATACACTTCGGCCCCGTCCACGCCGCCACCCGGCCCTTGGCATCCACCATGGCGACCTGCCGCACGTCCTTCTCCGTATCCTGAGACAGCAGGAGATCGAGCGCCTCCTGCGCCGACTTACCCTCCTTCATGAGCCGCAACCCCAGGGGACCATAATCCACCTTGACGAACGACTGCGTAGCCACCGCCCCCACCCCTGCCTCCGCCCAAGGCACCGAATGCCCCACCTGGAACCAGTGACTCTGCACCGCCACCCCGAAATCCCCCGTAACCGGATCACGAGCCACGATCGAGAACGTATGAGCCAAAGGATCGCCAGCCCGAGCCGGACCGGCCAGCAGCACGACGGCAACGAGAGCGAGAAGGGCGGTGCGCATCATCGGGCCTCCTGGGATCAGAAAAGCCGGTTGAGCCTCGCAGAAAACCCGGCCGGATGCAATCCGCGCTTCCGTCGTCGCGAATCAATCGGGTTCGGCCAGCAGCCACTCGTAGGCAGGCTGTACGCTGACCTTGATCTCCTCCATGGGAATCACCTGATCGCGGGTCAACACGAGCAGGCGCTGGGTCGCGCGCGGATAAGTCTGGGTAGCCTGGGCGAGGGCGCGTAGCTCGCGTTCCATTGTCGCGGCGACCGAGGGGTCGGCGCAGACTTGCACCAGCTCTTCGGCGCCGGTGAGATAGCGGACGTGGAAGTCCACCTCGAAACCTTCAGCGGTCTTCACGTAGCCTACCTCGCCCTTGCGACGCTCCAACTCATTCAGCACTGCGGTCTCCAAGGCGTGGCCGAGATTCGAGCGGCCGCTCGTGTCGTAGGCGCGGATGAGCCCTGAGTCCACCGGGTAGAGCTTGCGCGGGTTCGAGTTGCGCTGGCGCTCCGATTCGGTCGCCAGCGGCACGGCGCTGAGCAGGAACGCATCCAGTAGATAGCCGAGCATGGCATGCACGGCGTCTTTCGCCACTCCGTGTCCTTGGCCTTTGAGGTCTTGGTGGAGCCGGTGCACACTGAAGCTCCCGGTCGGATTGCGCAGGCACTGGCGCACGAGCCAGCGCAGTGCAGCCACCTGCGAAACACCGTAGCGCTCCACCACGTCGCGGAAGAGCACCGTGTCGACGTAGCCCTGCAGCAGCTCGATACGAAGCGAGGGGACGAGCCCCTGCGTCTCGGGGAAACCGCCCGCGAGCAGATACTCGCGGAATCGCTTCTCCACCAGAGACCGCTCCGCCGCAGTCCATCGCGTTGCTTCCCGGTCCGGCTCCTCGCCGCGATGGCGGAGGAACTCGCGGAAGCTGAAGGGGTGGATGACCGTCTCCATGCCGCGCCCCCGCAGCGACGTGTGGACCTCGCGGGAGAGCATGCGAGCCGAAGAGCCGGAGACCACAAGCTCCACCTTTTCGGAATCCATGACCCGGCGTACGAAGCGCTCCCAGCCCTCGACGAGCTGGATCTCGTCGAGGAACCAGTGCACCGTCTCGTGGCCACGCAGCTCCGGGTAGCGGCGGTAGTACTCCTCGAGCAGGAGCGAGAGCTGATCTGCGGCCAGCTCGGCGAGCCGGTCGTCGTCGAAGCTCACGAAGACCGCACGCTCCGCTGGCAGGCTCTCCCGCCGCGCGGCCTGCAATTGGCGCAGGAAGGTGGTCTTTCCCGCCCGACGCATGCCAATGACCGCATGCACCTTCCCCGGCACCGCCGGGAGTCGGGCATCACGCCGGGTGAGGAGTGGGGGAGACACCGGCGCAAGCGCGGCGTTGAGCTTCTCGAGCAGCACCGGGTGCAGAGGCATGGCCATACCCTGAGCCAAAAGGTGTCCTTCTGTCAAGGACACATTGGGGCGGATCGGGACTTCTGGTAAGGACACCTGTGCTCCGCTGCTCAACAGGTCGCCACGGCTCCGCTGGCCTCCTGGGGTGGTCTCGGTCTTGGTTCCGAGCTTGGCCGCTAGCTGAGTCGAGAGCTCGTCTTCCTCTTCCCTGCGCCCGCTACCACCCGGTCCCGGAGGAGGGCAGTCTTCTCGGCCGCATAGCCAACCTGATGCTGGCCCGAGCCCTTCTCCGAGATCGGGTCCTCCTCTCCGTCCTCTGGTACTATCCCGGCTGAGTAGGTAGCCGTGCCGCGGCGGTCGAGAGGGTCTCTACGGACAGGATACACGTAGCTTCATAGAGGGTAGGTCTTTTCAGCATGGATGCAAAAACAAAAGGCGCCTGGCTCGTGCACCACACGCACAAATTGGAGCAGGTCAGCGGCTTCCAAGAATTCAATAACGTTTCCGCCGCTGGCAAGGCAGGCATTCTCCTGTCTGCCCTGTCGGCGAGCGATCAAACCAGCCTGCCGCACAGCAGAGTTGAGGTGCTCGCGAAGGCCTCGAGCATCAATACTCTTTTCGAACTGCCAAAGCTCCTAGACCTGCTCCATGACAGAGGTCTGGTCCAGACATCCAAGCAAGGCGTTGATGTTCTGGGGGTAACAACGAGCGCGGTTGTACAACACGCGGCGGATATCTACGATCACCTCGGTCCGTCCCCCATAGAAAACGCGGCGCTGGCGTTTTCCGAGTTGGCCGCGCAATCTCCTTTATCTCAAGAAGAATCGAAAACCTACCTTGGAGACACATTCAAGCTGACGAGCGGACAGTCAGAGGATCTCTTGGAGCAGGCGGAGCAGGTTGGCTTTGTAGATTTCGAAGACCTGGGTGGCGACAAGGTCTATTTTAACGGAAATCTCTTTCGCCGGGAACACATCGCCAAGACGCAAGCGGTGCTTAGTAGCCTCACCGAGGATGACAGAAGGCGTGTCATGGAGGTAGAGGAGTTGCTGAAAAAAGCCGGGTGCGTATCGCTGACGGAAGTCACGAGAGTACTCGGCGTCAAACTTCTGGAGAAGCTGAACGCCATCTCCATGTACGACATCAGCGTAGTTAACAATGACCAGGAGAACGTAGCGTTTGTGACGAGGCCGGCCGCCTTCTCGAAGTACGGCAATCCTTTGGTCGAAGATGCGCTTGATCTCGCCAAAGCCTTCGTAAGTTCCCTGACATATGGAATGACGCGAAGCTCTGCCGCTCGCGGTCGAATCACGATGATAGAAAAACTGATGAGAGCCTTGATTGCGGGGCGGTGGGTTGGTCCGGTTGAGGCGATCGGCCAGGACTATCGCGCCTTGGAATTGAAAGGTGTCGTGAAGGTTCGACCGAATCCGCATCGCGGATATGACATGAAGCTGCTAAAGAAGGACGTCGGACAGATTGCTCTGGAAGTTATCAAGGCGGGCGACGCCAGTGGGGTGGCATTGAATCTGCCGGGCGCGACCGTCACAGGTTACGTCGGCCCGGAACCAAACCGTGAAAGCCGCCGCAGGAAGCAGCATGTCGCCAGCAAGCATGCGACGAGAGATATTGTAATGGCCCTCAGAACGGGGAGCGTATTGAGATGACACAGGCGTTGCCCAAGGGCTATCGAACGGAAGAACTCCTGCGCCGCTACTTCATACGCAACGGATATTTCACTGTGCGTGGTGTTCCGTTTGTCTACGAGGGATTCGACGTCACTGATATTGACCTCTGGTTATATGATCGTCCTTCGTCTGTATCACGCCATCGAATAATCGTTGACGCCAAGAACCGCAACACGCCAAAGACAATCGAGAGAATTTTCTGGACTAAGGGGCTTCAACAGGTGCTCAGCGTAGAGCAGGCAATTGTGGCGACGACAGATAAGCGTCCTGCGGTTTCCAATTTCGGGCGTGAGCAAAACGTGCTCATTCTCGACGGCGCGTTTCTTGACAAGCTCCAGAAATCAGCGGAGCCCTTCGAGGCTAGATTAACCGAAGAGGAATTGATTGACATCCTGGGAACTTATCGCCCGACGAAAGATGAAGGAGATTGGCGTAGGGTGTTCAAGACAGCAAAGCGTCCGCTAGCCAGCGGATTGGGATACAACGCGATCAATAGGTGGCTTATCGACGCGAAGTATTTCGCAGAGCAGGCACTCCTAGTTGCAACCCACAGGGAAGTAGCCCTTCGAGTGTTGTACCTATTAGTTTCGTTCATTGCCATCGCCATCGATTTTGTGATGAAGGATCTGGCCTTCTTTGAACCCGCGGCCAAGCTGGCGGCTCTTAACGATGGTTTGCGACACGGATCTCAGGGAGCAACGGGGACGAAGCATCTACTAGAACTAGCTACAGGGTTAATTGAACAATACGCGCCGGAACACAGGATGTTGGCGCCGCGGATTAAAGAGCAGCTTGGGAAAGAGCTGGAGGCCATTCCGACGAAATTGCTCGCGGAACACTTCGCGAAGCAGAGCGTGTCCCAGGATCTATTTTCGGTAGCGAAGGAGCTTGAAGGCGCTGCGTACAAAAACGTCTTTGTGTCTCCGCAAAGTCTCTCGCCCGCAACTAAAGGGATGTTGGGTGTGCTGCTGGATTTCTGGGAATTGGATCGAAGGAGATTCTTACTGAACTCGGGCGCTGCTGACGTTCCGGAAGTAGCCGCTTCCGTTGAACAGCCTAAAGATCGTACTACGGTCACGGAGCAGGCTCCGCTTCCTGGATTGGAAGCCAAGAAGAACGGACCGGATAAGAAGTAGTTAGCTGCCCTTTCTGCTTTCAGTGCTTAACACTGATTCTCCAGCACAGGAATAAGCGCCGAATAAGCGCCAGGGGTTTTCGGGGGAGAGGTGCCAGGCGATTCTCCAGCCCGAGCCGGACCGGCCAGCAGCACGACGGCGACGAGAACGAGAAGGGCGGTGCGCATCATCGAGCCTCCTGGGATCAGAAAAGCCGGTTGAGCCTCGCAGAAAACCCGGCCCGGCGCAATCCGTCACCGTCAGGGAAACCGCCCCGGAGGCGGTCAGTTGCTGCCGATTGTCTCCCGCATGTCTTAAAAAGAGGACATCTTGAAACCATGGGCGCCCTCCACAACGTCCGCTGATCGTCAGGAAAAAGTCTTCTCTTAGGTCGCCACCTCATGTGGCGTGGCCTTTGCTTTAGTGGATTCCGTGTCTAAAAGGAGAACGCCATGAAAGCGGCAAAATGCTTCGCTGTCATCGCCTTGATGATGTCTCTGTCTACAAACCTGCCAGCGGCAGCCAAGGAGAGGGAAAAGCACTCTAAGACCGACGGCGAAAAGGCCGTCCGCAAAATAGCCTCTGAAGCCGTCAAAATTGGAGTCAAAGTAGCTGTCGGAGCCAAAGCTGGCGGCCCTGTGGGGGCGGCGGTAGCTGTGACGCTCACTCACTCAGAGATCTCAAAGGAGCAGGACAAGGTGCCCGAGGCGAGCACGTCCAAGACGCCGAACGGTGAAAAGAAGGGCGGGAGTAGGGGAGGAGCTAAGAGCAGCTCAGGCAAGGGATCCTCCGGCAAGCGCAGCGGTCATGCCGACCGCGATCGGCATGACTTCGAGCATGAGTTGCGCGGCATAGAGCCAAGAGAGGTCATCGATGGCCGTGACTGGGTGGACCACGTAGGGTAACTCAATGTGGTTCCGAATCGCTGGATCGTTGACCGAAGCAATCGGATTCGGAACTCAGCTCTTTCCAGGCTTGACTTCACCGGGAGGAGAGGGTGCTGAGAGGGTGCCAGGCGATGTGCGCCCAGAGAGGGCGCCCCGGGGAGAGGGTGCCAGCCGATTCTGGTTCGGCCAGATGGTGATCGCTCCGGGATGGCCGCCTACCGGTTGTAGGTGATGGCCTTCGAACGCCGTCCGGCTGGCAGCGGCCGGCGTCGCAGTCGAGTATACAGGACATACCCAAAACGGTATAATGCGACATGGCCCGGCCCCCGACGACCATCGAAAAGCCCCTCCACTGGGTTGGCTCGTCGAAGAAGGACTTGCTGGCGTTTCCCGGCGATGTGGTGGACGACCTCGGGTATGCCCTGAGCGTGGTCCAGCATGGCGGTAGGCCGCCTTCTGCCAAGGTATGGAAGGGCGAAGGGCCGGGAGTCTTCGAACTGGTCGAAGAGCATCGTGGCGATACGTTTAGGGCCGTCTACACGGTGCGCTTCGAGAAGGCGATCTATGTCCTGCACTGCTTCCAGAAGAAGTCGCCCTCGGGCATACGCACGGCCAAGCAGGACATCGTCCTGATCCATGAGCGCTTGAGAACGGCACAAAAGGACTACGAGGTGCGCTATGCGAGAAAAGAAGAAGACTGAGAAGGAGACCGTCGACGCGGGCACTGGCGACGTGCTGGTGGATCTCGGCTTCCCGGACGCCGACGAGCGGAAGCTGCGCGTGCAACTCGCGATGCGGCTCAACGAGTTGGTCGCGGCCCGCCGTTTGACTCAGGCGCGCGCGGCACAGTTGTTCGGCATTCCGCAGCCCCACGTCTCGGAGCTCAAGCACTACAAGCTGAACCGGTTCTCCTCCGAACGGCTGCTGCGCTTCGTCACTCTTCTCGATCGCGACGTCGAGATCATCATCCGGCCGAAGGCTGAGGGGCACGTGTCGGGAGTCGTCTCTGTGTCAGTCGTTTGAGATGTCGGCCGGGCCTCTGAGCCGGCTCAGTGGGAATAAGCGCCAGGGGCTCTTGAAGCCCTGTGGGTCGGCGGTCTGCCCCACGGGTCACACCGCCCGACCCGCAGGGCAGGCAGGCTACGTCGAGCCTTCGTTTGTCGCGGACTCTATACGCGTTCGTGCGGGGCTAGGCGGTCTTGCCCGCCATCTCCGCGAAGGACTCCTTCTGACGCGACTCGATCTCCTCCTTCGTCAGGTCTTCCTTGTGGGTAGCGACCGACCATGCGAGGCCGAAGGGATCGGTGAAGGCCCCCCAGCGGTCGCCCCAGAACTGGTCGCTCACCGGGACCTTCGCCACCGCGCCGGCGTCGACCGCTCGCTTGAAGACCGCGTCACAGTCGTCGACGTACAGCCAGAGGTCGACCGGCGATCCGCCCAAGGTGCGAGGCCCCTTTGCGCCCATCATCTCGTCGTGGAGCATGATGTAGGAGTTACCAATGCGGATCGCGGCATGCATGACCTTACCGTCGGGGCCTACCGAGATCGACTGCTCCTCCGCGTTCAGTGCCTTCTTGTACCAATCGATGGCCTTGCGCGTGTTTTCAAGAGTGAGGACCGGGGTGACGGTCGAGTAACCTTTGGGGATCGGGCTGGATGATTTTGCCATCTCTGTTCTCCTTCCCGTTCGTTGCGCGAGCGCGCACTGTGGATCAATTCGTTATTGCAAGATTCCCGCCAACGAAGGGGGAGACGCGAGACGGAGCCGTCTGATCTTCCGGGCCCTTGAGAGAGCTGACGCAGGGTTCAGACGGGTCTCCGGGATTCTTCGGGCATCTGAGCGCGATCGACCCATCAAAGGCGGCCGATCAGCAGCCTCTGCAGGTGTTACAGTTGCTGTAGGCTGCGGTAACGGGGCAGACAAAGCACAACGTTCTGTCGGTGGGTCCGGGACAGACAAAACACAGCGTATCGCAGGTGTCGCACGAGTTCGTGTTGCCACCGGCCGCCTCGGCCAGCCCCTCATCGCTGATCCTTCGGATCGTCTCGCGGTTGAGGGTCAGCTTTTTGAGTGATCGCTTCATGGGATCTCTCCTTTCGGATAAGACGGCGATCTCAACCGCGAGCCGAATACCCGGCGGTGAGCTGGCCGTCGTGGCCATAGCTTATCCTCGAACCCCGCCCTCCGGTCTCTCCTATCGCCGGCCCTGAGCCGGACCGGCCAGCACTGCGACGGCGACGAGAGCGAGAAGGGCAGCCCCTGCGTATGCGGCCGGATCCATAACGGACTGCTCAGCACTTCCGCGAGCTCTTGCGATAAACTGTGGGTGTGATCCCGGACAATGCGGGTGCGCTAAGGCCGACGAGGGTTGGACCCTATCTCCTGGAGCGCTGTCTCGGCTCGGGAGGGATGGGTGCCGTCTGGCGGGCCTGGGATGAGCGGCTCAAGCGGCCGGTGGCCGTCAAGCAGGTGCGCCCGGACCTGAGCGATCGGCCCGGGGTGCGCCAGCGCCTCCGCCATGAGGCCGCGGCCGCCGCGCGGCTCAATCATCCGGCCATCGTCCACGTCTACGACATCCTCGAAGCGGACGATACGGATTGGATCGTCATGGAGCTGGTCGAGGGCCAGACTCTCGCGGAGATCCTTGCTGCCGGTCCCCTTCCTCTGCATCAGGCCGTCCGGCTGGGGCGGGAGATCGCGAAAGGGCTGGCCAAGGCCCACTCCCAGGGGATCATCCACCGCGATCTCAAGCCTCTGAACGTGATGGTGACGCCCTCGGGCCACGCCAAGATCCTCGATTTCGGCGTCGCCCGGCTCGTCAGCGTCGCTGGAAACGATCCCTCGAGCTCTTCCCACTCCCACGCCGGCGCCCTGGTGGGCACGCCCTATGCCATGTCGCCGGAGCAGATCCTCGGAACGCCTCTCGATCACCGGTCGGATCTCTTCTCCTTCGGCTCGCTGCTCTACGAGATGTTGACCGGGATTTCCCCGTTCCAGGCGGAGACCACGGTGGCGACCCTGGGCAGGGTGTGCACCCACCGGCAGGCCCCGGCGCGCCAGCTCGTGCCCGAGATGCCGCCCGAGCTCTCGGAGCTGGTGAACTGGCTGCTGGAGAAGGAGGCGCCCATGCGGCCGGGGGATGCCCTGGAGGTGGCCGCGGTGCTCAACGCCATCCTGGCCCGGCAGACGCTGGAAGGTCTGGAGGAGATCCACACCACGTTGCCCCCGGGGAAGGCCGACCGGGCGTCCCTGGCCGACGAGAGGACGATCTCGCTGGAGCCGACCCGCGACGAGCCCATCCTCCGCCTCGCACCCAGGCCGCCGGAGGCCTCCCTCGCGGCCGGCGAGCGCCGCCAGGTCACCGTGGTCTGCTGCGGACTGGTGGAGATCGCGGGTCCGGCCGGGTGGCGATCTCTCGATCTCGAGGACCTCTCCGACGTCATGCCGGCGCTGCGTCGTCTCCTCTATGACGTGGTGACCCGTTTCGAGGGGAGCTCGGGCACGGCGCTCGGGCATCAGCTCTGGATCTATTTCGGCTATCCCCAGGCCCAGGGGGACGACGCTCAGCGGGCAGTACGGACGGCCCGCGAGCTCATCTCCCGCGTGGAGCAGGCAGGCTGGGAGAGTCAGCGGGGCTGCCGCCTCTCGTTGCGGGTGGGGATCCACAGCGGCCCGGCCATCGTCTCGAAAGACCGGGAGCAGCCGGAGCCGCTGGCCCTGGGGCCGACTCTCGACCTCGCGACCGGCCTCCAGGGCCTGGCCCCAGCCGGCGAGGTGCTGGTGAGCGAGGCCACCCGGCGGCTGATCGCCAGGAGCTTCGAGACGGAGCGGCTCCCTTCGTTCCGCTTCCCCGGCACGGAGGAGAGCGTCCCGGTCTTCCGCATCCGGGCGTCGCTCGATGCCTCCGAGCAGGGGCTCCGCACCTCCGTGCCCCTGGTGGCGCGAGAGGTGGAGATCGACATCCTCGTCCAGCGCTGGGAGCTGGTGCAGGCCGGGGAGAGCCAGGTCGTGCTGATCAGCGGCGAGAGCGGCATCGGCAAGTCCCGTCTCGTTTATGGACTGCGGGAAGAGCTGGGCGGGCTGGCACCCCGCTGGCTGCTCTGCTACGGCGTGGCCCACGCCAGGAGCTCGCCGTTCTTCGCCATCCTCGACCTGCTGCGGCGCTCCTGGCTGGCGTCCGCCCATTCGCCCGCCGAAGAGCTCGCGATCCTCGAAAACCTCCTACGCCAGTATGGCTTGCCGGTGGCGGACGACCTGCCGATCCTCGCCCTGCTGCTGTCGCTGCCGCTGCCGGAGGGCACCGTGCCGCCGCCCGCGAGCCCGGATGCCCGGCGGCAGCGCATCCTGGAAGTGCTGCTCAACCTTTTCCTCCAGGCCACGGCCGAGCAGGCTGTGATCTTCGTGGTGGAGGATCTGCACTGGCTCGATCCCTCCAGCCTGGAATTCGTCGGCGCCCTGCTGGAGGTGATCGGCGGGGCCTCTCTGCTGGTGATCCTCACCCTCCGGCTGGAATTCGCCCTGCCCTGGAGGCATCACGCGTCCTGGTTGCAGCTCCACCTCTCCCGTCTCACCGACGCCGACGCGCTGCAACTGATCGTCCAGATTCCCGGGGGCGAAGGGCTGCCGGCGGCCGTGCAGCGGCAGATCGTGGCGAAATCCGACGGCGTCCCGCTCTTCGTGGAAGAGCTGACGCGGAGCTGCGCGGAAGCGGGCGAGGCCTCCGAAGTGCGCGGGATTCCCGGCCGTCTGCGCGATTCGCTCACGGCACGGCTCGATCGCCTGGGGCGGGCCCGGGAGGTGGCGCAACTGGCGGCGGTCATCGGCCGGACCTTCTCCTTCGAGCTCTTGGCCGCGGTCTCACCCCTCGACCGGATTGCACTGCGCAAGGGTCTCGACCTGCTGGTGCGTGCCGACCTCCTGCACTGCCGGGGTGGCCGGGGAAACAGCGAGGGCGCCACCTACCTCTTCAAGCACGCCCTGCTCCAGGAAGCGGCCTGCGAGCTCCTCCTCCCTCGCGACCTCGCGCGCCTCCACCACCGGGTGGCCGAGGCTCTGGTCAATGAATTCCCTGCCATCGCGGCCAGCCAGCCCGAGCGGGTGGCGCATCACTACACGCTGGCGAACGAACCGGAGAAAGCGATCGATCACTGGCTCCAGGCGGGCCAGCGGGCTCTGGAGCGATTTGCCAACCTGGAGGCCTTGGAACACTTCCGCAACGGTCTGTTGTTGATCACCTCCCTCCCGGCCGGACCCGAACGCGATCGCCGTGAGCTGTCGCTCCAGATCGGATCGGCCCAGGCTGTGATCGTGGAGCGCGGCCATTCCGACGACGAGGTGGAAGCTCTGTTCGACCGTGCCTTGGCCCTGGGCGGTCAGCTCGGGGAGCTGCCCCTTGAGTTCCAGGCCCTGCTGTGGAGCTTCTACACCTGGCGTGGCAATCTGGGGAAAGCCCGCAGCCTGGCGATCCAGGGTCTCAGGACGGCCAAGATCCGGCACGATTCCGCGGGATTGATCCTGGGACTCCAGGAGCTGGCGAAAGTCCACTCCTGTCTCGGCCGTCCCGCGAGCGCTCTGCGGGCCCTACGGCATGCTCTCGATTTGTGCCCTGCCTGCGAGAGCTCCGTCGTTCCCCTGTTTCCGGGGTGGGATACGAGAAGCCACATCCTCTGCGAAACGGCCCTCGTCCTCTGCGACGCCGGCTCTCCGGATCAGGCCCTGCGCCTCGGGCGTCAAGGATTGGAGCTGGTGGAGAGCCGCGCGGACCCTTACGGCACGGCCCTGGCCCTCCAGTCCCTGGGCTTCATCCACATGGCCCGCCGCGAGTATGAGGAGGCGTCTCTCTACGCCCAACGGATGCGCGACCTCTGCCTGCGGCACGGCTTCGCCTTCTTCGCCATCCACGGATTTTTCCTCGCGAGCCTGGCGAGCGCGAGACTGGTGCCACCCGAGGAGGCCGTCGAGCGCATCGGCGAGGCCATCCAGTCGCTCGACCTGTTGCGCCGGGACCATCGCCAGGAGCTCAACTTCCCGGAGCTGCTGGGCTGGCTGGCCGAAGCCTGCCTGGCCTGCGGCATGACCTCCGAAGCTCGCTGGCTCCTGGAAGAAGCCTTCCAGATCGGTTTAAGGACTAGAGAGCGCCTGGGCAAAGCCGACCTTTTCCGTCTCGAAGGCGCTCTGCTGCTGGCCGGGAGCGACGGCGCACCCTCCCATCAAACCCGCCGGCAAGCCGAAGTGCGTCTGCGCACCGCCCTCGACGAAGCGAGATCCGCCGGCAGCCTCTGGCTGGAGCTGCGAGCCGCCACCGACCTCGGCCGTCTCTGGTCCGAAGAAGGCCAGGGCAAAGCCGCAAGCGAGTTGGTGGCCGGCGTCGTCAGCCGGTTTGAGGAGGGATGGGAGACGGTGGATCTGCGAGCGGCGATGGGGCTGATGGCGGAGTTGGCGCCGGAGGTGGCTTGAGGGGGCCTGATTCTCCTCTCCTCCGCCTGATGGGCGACAGCTGATTCGGGACGGGCATCCGTGCTCTGCGCACGTAGATTGGCCATAACTACGAGAGTCCCAACGCTCTCATTCGAGAAGAGATAGCGGGATGTCCTCCTTGGCCTGGAATGCATATCGTCCGCGTATAGCATTCCAACCCCGGCACGTTATACGCTCAGATCCGACCTCTGAGGAGCGGAAACGCTTGTCGCCTCACGAAGTTAGCTTCCTGGACCTTGCCTTCCGAGTTACATCGGTCTCAGGCCGTGCACTAGCCGCTTCTACGTTGCCACGACGCGGCATTGACGTGGATTAGGAATCGGCGTAGAATCCGATCGACCCATAGAATGATAGACATACAATGGCGAAGGCAAGCTGCATCAGCGGAGATTTCGACCACGATAGGCATTCTGTGGGAAAACGGCGAAAGGTTGACCTACAGGCCGCAAGAGAATTGAAAACAGTGCCGCCGATGACCAGACCCCGATGAACCCAGCAAGGCCGTGATTGAGACTGCGCGGTAGTGCGGGCGCCGCAGAGCCATGCGAAGTGCGAGGCTCGACCGCCTCTACTTGTCAGATTGGCTGGCGAATGGGCCGATTGAAATTCCAATCGGCATAACCCGATAGGAGGAGCAATTCCATGGCAAGAACCAAGACGCCGGAACAGCCCACCGAATCAACGCCCCCCGAGGGACAGGGCCAGCCTGCCGAGCCAACGCCTCCAGAGCAGCCCGCAAGGCGCTCGACCGAGCGCGATCAGGATCCGCAATCCGAAGTGCTCGCCGCAATTCGCGAAATGTCTAATTCGATCATCGGCCAGGCCGAACTCCTGCGAAATCAAATCAACAACTCAGAGATTCAGCGGGGTCTCGCCGAGTTACGTCAGTCGACGCAGCTCTTTCGCGCTCTCGCCGAAAGCGCAATCGTAGGAAGTCTCGCCCCGCCAAGCGGGGAACGTATCGCAACAATCCCCGGCACACCTGCACCGCAACCGAACAAGGAACCGCCGTGCGGGTGCCGCCAAGGCTGCGGATCGGAACACAAACCGAGTTGCTGCATTCAGCTGTACATAGCAAAGGTGCGTGTTGTCCAAGGACAAAATGCCGCAGACAAGAATCAACTCGAACTTATCATTGCGGTTCAAGCCATGGAGTCGTGGGGGCTAGTGCCGGGACTCAGCGGCAACTTGGGCGTGAATGCCAAGTCCGGATGGGTCGCTGTCTATGGGCCCATAGCCAAGTTCTGCGTGCCATGTAATGAGTGCATTACCGTACCGCTTTTCGCAGAGGCGATGGAGGTCGAAACGAATGCCTTGGGCGGCCGGCCTGAATTTGGCAGCAACACATCTGCCATGACATTGCGTTGCGACTGTCCTATTGCGCCCGTGCATATTGTAGTCGAATTGTCAGGTGGTGGAGTGGGTAAGGGTGTCATTGAGATTGAGGTGGGGGCGAAACCCATTGCCGGTGGATGTTGCTAGCCGTGAGTAAACATTACGGCGCGTTCCAGCAACAACTCCTACGGCCGCAGCCGGCTGGAAGGTCTCATGGGTTGAGGCGTTCTAGGTAAATGGGAGGAGCCGCTGAAGAGGAGAGACTGCATAGACACATAGAAACGTCGGTGTGGGTGGCCAACCACCCCAATAGGCGCCAGCCGACAAGAGAAGATAGCCCTCCGTCGAGCGATAGGTGTGCTAGCTGCTTGGCACCTCCGCTACGCTGGTGCCAAACAGCTTGAACCCTTATCTGCGTCCAGAGCGTACGTGGTACCTCCCGAGCCAGCTTGGTGCCTCCGCTACGCTCCGGCACCAATCTGGCACTTGCGGTGTGGCGGAACATCTAGCCGTAGCGCGGTGCTCGGGGTAGAATTGGAGTAGTCTCTGTGGAGGAGAAGCTGTATACAAATATCGCAACGTATCGGTAGTGCGGCCAACCGAGCGGTCGAGCGGACGGAAACCGCAAACAGCGCGGTTCCGCGCGCTAACCGCCATCAGCGTGTTGGCCGTAGGGTAGGTGTCAGAGATCTGTTGAGGCACGGCTTTTCTGTCCTTGTTGTCCTTGCAGTCCTTGAGGTCCTTGCTTCGTTTTCACGCTCACCTATGCCGGCGGACAAGGCCTTCCTGTCCCGCCTACCAGAATGGCTGTCAGAGATCTATCGGAGGAGGCAGAGCCTACGGGTTCTCGCGACCTTTCAGGCCGCTTGGAGGTTCGGCTTGTAGAAGGCTTGCCCCCGCCGGATCTTGTTGAGTTCTCAGCAATCAGGGCTCTGTCCTCGCGAATTTTCGTTCCGCCCTCGCGAATTCTGGCTGCGCCCTCACGAAATCTCGTAAGGCCCTCGCGGATTTTGTCTGTGCGCTGCGAATTCTCGGCCGCCCCTCGCGAGGGCCCATATAGAATTCGCGAGGGCGCGACGAAAACTCGCGAGGGCGTTGCGAGAATTCGCGAGGGGCGAGGTGGCCCTGTAGAATTGGGACGAATCCAGGAGAGATCCCGCGCCTCTTCGATCCTCAGGGCCAAAGGCCCGGGCTTCCTCAGCCCAGGGCAACGCCCTGGGTCGAAGGGCCGCAGACCACGTCCCCGAGCCCCAACGGGGCGCGATAACCGATGGCGACCTCCGCCGATACGCACAAAAATCGCGGCCTTTCAGGCCTCCTCTGAATGAGAGGATATGCCCCCATCACCCAGGGCGTTGCCCTGGGCTGAGGGAGCCCGGGCCTTCGGCCCTGCACCCCCGCCCAGATATCGCGGAGTCTGAGCGTTTTGCAGCCGGGATCGGATCCCTTCAGAGGTCATAGGAATCAATGTCGAAACGGGTCTTCGCGGAATCTTGTCCGCGGGCCTTCGCTTCAGATGCCCAGGACAAAGCCCGTCTGTCCCGAGCCAAAGAGGGCACCAAGCTGAGGAAAGACCTTTTGTGGACCAGAGAAGAGTCTTTTTCCCCGTGGAATTGCTCAATTCGATCTGGAGAAGACCTCCTGGGCTCGGGAAAAGTCTTTTTCTCCCGCGCAAAGACTCAATTCGAGCTGGAAAAGACCGTTTGAGCCCGGGAAAAAGTCTTTGAGCCGCAGAATTGATCCAATCCTCTCGGGGAAAGACTCTTTGCCCGGGTCGGGAAGTCATTCCGACGTAGAAGTGACTCAATGCCGTGGGGAAAAAATCCTTTCCTCGATCCCATCCACAAATCCGGTCCTGAATAGTCGTTGGGGCTGGGAGAAACGGCTTTGACCGGATGGCCGGGATCAAAGGTGGCTGGAAAAGGTCTCTCCGTGGACCCAGAGCGTCTGGACAACGTCCCCCAGGTGGTATACAGTTTCCTGAAACGCTTTTGCGGCTTCCTGCATGGATCGATCCGGCAGCTCTCGTGCCAGATCGAGAGTGCGCCGCTACCAAGAGGGGACTTTCCATGTCTCTACGTTCGGTCTGGCTGTTCGTAATCGTGTCGTTCCTCTCCGGATGCTCCCTGTATGGACCGCCCTACTGCCCGGACGCGGGACGTCCCGCGCCGCCGCGCGTGGGGGCTGGGAGCGGTCGGCTCTACACCAAGGCCCTCGCTTTCGATCAGTTGTATCAGGGGAAGATCCGGCCCGAGCCCTATGGTGGCGTGGTGAATGTGCTCTTCGCGGACTCGAGCCTTGAAAAAGTCGAGGGCTACGATGACCTGCAGGACTCGGCGATCTGGACGGGCACCTATCTCGCGGCCGAGTCCTTCCGCTATGCCGTGGAGAGCGATCCGGAGAAGAAGCGCCAGGCTTTCGAGAATGCCCGCGGCGCGGTCCGCACTCTCGACTTCTTCCTGCACGTCACCCAGACGCCGGGTCTCATCGCCCGCTTCGCCGCACCGCTCGACCAGGCGTCCATCTTCCTCAACGGCGCGTGCTGCCCGGCCGGTACGGCCACGGATCCTTCCGGTCTGTGCTGCCCCTCGAACAATAGCTGCACTACCGGCAAGGCGCTCGACGGCACGCCGGTCTTCTGGTTGGGCGGCACGAGCCGGGACCAGTACTCGGGCTGGTTCTACGGCATGGGGATCGCGGAGCGTCTGATCGACGATCCGGAGCTGCGGCAGATGATCCGTAACGACATGAACGACATCGTCACCGCTCTGCAAGGCTCGTCCTGGATCATCCTTGGACCGAACGGCAAGTCCACCGGCGGCACGGCGTCCCACGTCGAGCCGTATGAGAAATTGAGCTGGCTGCTCACCACCTCCGCCGCCCAGCGCGAGCCTGCGTGTGGATGGTATGAAAAAGCTGTCCGGGACGTCGTGGACGTTCAGGCTACCATCACCCCGCTCGGCACCGAGTGGCTGAACCAATACATGCAATATTACGCCTTCAATCTCAACTTCATCACTTATTACCCCCTGGTCAAGCTCGAGCCGAACCGCTCCCGCCAGCGGGCGTACCTGGATTCGCTGAACAGGAATTCGTACCACTGGGTGCAAGGAACGGGCAACGTCTTTTTCGACTACACCGACATGGCCCTGAGCGGCCGGACCGACAAGGCGACCCTGACGAGCGACAAAGCCGCCTTGGTGAGCTTTCCAGGGCCGCCGCATCAACAGAGCTCTGTCGTGCCACCCGAGAGCAAGCTGAGCCAGCTCTCACTCGACATCTACCATCTGAACGAGAAGGCGGACCCGCACCGGATCCTTTTCCCGCCACGGGCCGAGAACGCCTACCTCCCGCAGTATCGCTGTCCGCAGGACTTCCTTTGGCAACAGAGCCCGTTCATGATCTGCTGCCAGCCGCTGACGGGGACGACCTGGATTCCCGCCGACCTGCAGGGGTACTGTGACAGCCTGCCACAGCTATCCCCAGGCCCGGAGGTCCTGGTCTACCCCGGCGCCGACTACCTCCTCGCCTACTGGATGGGGCGTTATTACGGCTTTCTGGGGCCGGAGGACTGAGAATCCAAGGACCTAAGGGACAGCAGGGACATCAAGGACAAAAGGAGAGAACAGTACGGCTTTTTCGTCCTTGTTGTCCCTGTTGTCCTTGCTGTCCCTGAGGTCCTTCCCTGGGACGGCTGTCCGTTCCAATGCTACTTGCCCAGCCACTCGAACCGATACGCCACCTCCGGCCCCTCGTCTCCTTCGTAGGCGAGCTGGGCCACCAGCAAGGCGAACGGCTCGGTGTAGCGGGCGATCCTTAAGGGACCCGCATCCACGGGATCGAAACCCACGTCGCGGATCAACTCTGCGGCGATCTCTTTGCTGCCCGAATCATCTCCGCAATAGACGAGGCTGGGTTTGTCGGCCTTGTCTCGGGCCTCGAAAACGCCGAAGAGCACTTCGCTTGGCACGGTGTTGAAAGCAGAGACAACTCGCGCTTCGGAAACCTTCTTTGCGAGCTCTTCCGCGCCCGAGGTCGTGTGGGCTAGGACGAGCGCGGTGTCTTGCGCGTTCATCGGGAGCGAGCAGGTGACGATCACTTTTCCCGACAGGTCGCCGGCTTGTTTCAACACGTCGTCGATTCGTGACCAGTGGACAGCCAACAACAGAGCGTCCGCAGTCTCTGCGGCTTCAGCCGGTGTTCCCGCGCGGGCCTTCCCACCGGCGTCGTGCGCGAGTTTCTCCAACTTCTCCTTGTGGCGTGCGTAGCTGAAGACGACCTCGTGTCCCGCTCGCGCGAAGATCGTGCCGAGCTTGCCGCCCATCAACCCTGAACCGAGAATGCCGATTCGCATGCTGTTGATTCTCCTCGAATGAACCTCAACGGTCGATCATTCGCTGCGTGCCCTCGGAATACCGGGCCCCTTGCACCGTGATCTGAGACGCGGCGCTCTCGATGTCGCGGAGATCGTCCGCGGTGAGCTCGACGGCGGCCGCCGCGACGTTCTCCTGCAAGCGATGCAGCTTCGTGGTGCCAGGGATCGGCACGATCCAGGGCTTCTGGGCGAGGAGCCAGGCGAGCGCGATCTGGGCGGGCGTCGCCTTCTTGCGCTGAGCGATGCTGCTCGAGCAGATCGACCAGCGCCCGGTTCGCCTTCCGGGCCTCCGGCGCGAAGCGGGGGACGGTGTTGCGGAAGTCGGTGCTGTCGAACGTGGTGTTCTCGTCGATCTTGCCCGTGAGGAAGCCCTTGCCCAGCGGGCTGAAGGGAACGAAGCCGATTCCGAGCTCTTCGAGCGTCGGGAGGATCTCCTCTTCGGGTTCTCTCCACCAGAGCGAGTACTCGCTCTGAAGGGCGGTGACGGGCTGGACGGCGTGGGCGCGGCGGATGGTCTGCACGCCCGCCTCGGAGAGGCCGAAGTGCCTGACCTTGCCCTCCTGGATCAGCTCCTTCACCGCCCCGGCCACGTCCTCGATGGGCACGTTCGGGATCGACGCGGTGCTGATAGAACAGGTCGATGACGTCGGTCTTGAGCCGCTTGAGCGAGGCCTCCGCGACCTCCTTGATGTGCTCGGGCCGGCTGTTCAGGCCCGCCTGCTTCCCGTCGGCATCGATGTGGAACCCGAACTTGGTGGCGATCACCACCTGCTCGCGGACGGGCGAGAGCGCCTCGCCCACCAGCTCCTCGTTGGTGAACGGACCGTAGACTTCGGCGGTGTCGAAGAAGGTGACGCCGAGATCGACGGCGGAGCGGATCAAGGAGATCATCTCCTGCTCGTCCGCGGCCGGACCGTAGCCGAAGCTCATGCCCATGCAGCCGAGGCCGAGGGCCGAGACTTCCAGGTTGCTGGTTCCAAGTTTGCGTTTCTGCATTGGTTTCTCCTCCGGGATGCTTCGGCGCGGTGAGGTGCGCCCCTCCGCCCGTCTCTTCGAGCCCATGATAAAGGCTCCGGGTGTGGAGCGATAGGACGATCCTCCACCTCTGAGGCCGGCGCCCTCCTGGAGGGCTCGTATCTGTCAGAAATCCCGGCCTTCCAGCGAATCCCTGGGTGGAAGTCCGTCTCAGGACGCCAAACCAAGGAGGAAACCGCCATGAAAAGACACGGTCGTATCATCTGGAGTGCGTTGTGTGCGCTGGCTCTGGCGGCATCCCTGACGGGATGCTCGCACCACCACTATGGGGGCGTCGACGCGCCCCCGGTTGCCCGCGGGGTGGACGTGTTCCAGACAGGGAATGGCACCGGTGTGGATTTCGCCGCCACTCCTCTCCCGCCCAACTTCTTCTGCCCGGGCTCTCCGCAGTTCGCCGGCCAGGTCGCACTGAAGGGTGTGCCGCTGGGGGGAACAGTCCAATCCGGTGACACCATCGTGGAGCGCCTGCAGAATACGTCCTTCTCGGGGGGAGCCGCCACGATTCCCGTGAAGGTGCGGGCCCTCTCACTCGCCAGCTCCAATCCCCTCACGATCTCCTGCGCGAGCGGCTCCACGCAATGGCGGCTCGACGTGTGCCTGTGCGGGGACCAGCCGGCCACCGACATCGTGGTGAAGGTCGATCCCACTTGCGGTTGCGGCACCTTCGATGGTTCCCTCAGGATGAAGACCTGCCTGCGGTTCACCAACCTGGCCGACAGTACGGTGCGTGGTCCGATTCCTCAGGAGGTGAAGCTGAAGATCGTCAACATGCCCTGGTGCCCCAAGCCGATGCAGGACGCGCTGATCACAGGACCCTTCAGCGTGAAGGATTGCGAAGGCAAGGATGTGAATCTGCCAGGAACCAGCAACGACTTCTTCCCCGGCTATACCTGTGCCGAGCAGGCCCCGGGCGTCGATTGCTGGGTGAAGTTCGCGAGCCTGACCAAGTGCCATGAGGGTCCGAGCCCCACGCACCAGCATTGCGTCAACCCTGTCTGCGGGAAGCGACCGCAGTGAGATCGCGGATATCGACAGACAAGCATTCGTTCAGCGAGGAGAGTGGAGAGCAGGCAGTTCCATAAAACGCTGACTGGCGCTACACTTCCCCTCCGTGCCCAACCACAGTGAGGCTCTGCGGCATCTGCTGCAGGCTGATACTCGCGGGGACAGCGGAGGAGAGGTTCCTCTCTCCTCCATGCTGGTCCCGGGCCTGACGATCCTGGCCCATCCCGACGTCGAGCGGGTGGGAGAGAGGTCTCTCCTCTCCGGTCTCCCGGCGGGCCGGGAGGAGCTGCTCTCCCGCCGCGAGCCGCAGTTTTCGGCGCCGGGATGCGGGAGCCTGCGTCCGCCAGCCGATCCCTATCTCAGCCGGCGGCCCCTGGGCTTGAGCCCCGGCCCCGAGCCCGGCTCCATCCGCCTGAGCTGCCGGGAGAGTGGCACTCCGGTGACAGCCGGCGGCCAGCCGGTCGAGGAGGAGAGGGTCTTCTCCAGGACGGAGATCGAGCGGGGCGTCGTCCTTCTCCTGGCACAGAGGATCGTCCTCCTCCTTTCGCTGCTCGATCCCGTGGGAAAGGTCGGTTTGCCGTCGTGCGGCCTGGTGGGGGAGAGCTCCGGGATGTTGCAACTGCGGCGGGAGATCCTGCGCGTCGCGCCTCTCGGCGTGCCGGTGCTGCTGCGGGGGGAGACCGGCACGGGCAAGGAACTGGTCGCTCAGGCTCTGCACCAGGGCGGGCCGCGGCGGTCGCGACCTTTTTTCGCCGTGAGCATGGCAGCGGTGCCGGCCACGCTGGCCGCGGCCGAGCTGTTCGGCGCTGCCCGCGGTGCCTACACGGGAGCGGACCGCAAGCGCGACGGCTATTTCCAGCGGGCGGACGGCGGCACGCTCTTCCTCGACGAGGTGGGGGAGACGCCGCTCGAGGTCCAGGTCCTCCTCCTGCGCGCTCTGGAGACCCAGGAGATCCAACCCGTGGGGGGAGACGACCTCAAGCGGGTGGACGTGCGCCTGATCGCCGCCACCGATTCGGATCTCGAAGGGGCCGTGACCGCGGGGAGGTTCCGGGCCCCGCTCCTGCACCGGCTCGCCGGCTATGAGATCCTGATTCCGCCCCTGCGCCACCGGCGGGACGACTTCGGCCGGCTCTTCATCCATTTCCTCCGCCAGGAGCTGGCAGAGCTGGGGGAGAGCGAGCGGCTGGCGACTTCGCCCGAGGGGAGACCCTGGGTGCCCGCCCCTCTGGTGGCCCGTCTCGCGGATCTCGACTGGCCGGGCAACGTCCGCCAGCTCAGGAACTGCGTTCGCCAGATCGTCATCGCCGGCCGCGACGCGGGCGAGCCCGGCATGTGGCTGCAGGTAGAGCGCCTGCTTCAGGAAGCGGCCCGTGCCGCGGAGCTGGACGACGGGCCGACGTGGGATCTCCCCGCCGAGCAGGCCCTCCCGCCGGCGCGGGGGCCCCGGAAGCGTTACCGCAGCCCCGAGAACGTCACCGACGACGAGCTGATCGCGGCCCTGCGGGCCCACCGGTGGCGCATCCAGCGGGCCGCGGCCGAGCTCGGCATCTCCCGCGGCTCCCTTTACGATAGAATTGAAAAGAGTCCCAGGATCAGAAAGGCCGCGGATCTCTCCCACGAGGAGATCGCAGCGTGCCACGCGCGGTGTGGCGGGGATCTCGACGCCATGGTCGAGGCCCTTGAGGTCTCGAAGCGCGGGCTCCAGCGCCGCATCGCACAGCTCGGGATGTCCTGAGGAGAGGCGCCATGGTCTTGCCATCCCGGACGATCGGACCCTACACCCTGGAGAAGCTGCTCGGCTCCGGCGGCATGGGCGAGGTCTATCAGGCCTACGACCGGCGCCTGGAGCGCTGGGTGGCGATCAAGGTCATCCGTCCCGAGGCCGCGGCGAAGGCGACGGCCCGCGAGCGCTTCCGCCGTGAAGCCCGGGCCGCGGCCCGCCTCTCCCATCCCGCGATCGTCCAGATCCACGACATCGTCGAGAGCGACGAGAGCGACGCCATCGTCATGGAGCTGATCGAAGGGGAGAGCCTGGCGTGCCGGCTCGCCCGTGGCCCCCTGGCAATGGACGAAGCCGTGCGGCTCGGCCGGGAGATCGCCGAGGGGCTGGCGGCGGCGCACGCGAAAGGTTTCATCCATCGCGATCTGAAGCCCGAAAACGTGATGATCACTCCCGAAGGGCGGGCCAAGATCCTCGACTTCGGCCTCGCCAAGCGGCTGGAGGGCGAGGCGTCGCTCACTGAGGATCACCGGGTGCTGGGGACGTTCCGCTCCATGTCCCCCGAGCAGGCGCAGGGACTGCCGCTCGATCCCCGCTCGGACCTGTTTTCGTTCGGCACGCTCCTCTACGAGATGCTGAGCGGGCAGTCGCCTTTCGAAGGGATCTCGACCCTGGAGACGCTGACGAAGATCTGCACCCACCGGCAAAAGCCGCTACGGGAGCTCGATTCCCGGATTCCCGAGAGATTGTCCGCCTTCGTCGACCAGCTTCTGCAGAAGGATCCGTCCCACCGTCCCCAGACCGCGCGCGAGGCGGCGTTGGGGCTGGAGACCGCGCTGACCGGGGCCGCATCGGCCCAGGTTACCTGGCGCGAGCCGGCGGTACCCTGGCAGGAGCAGCGGCCCACGCTCACGGCTCCCTCTCCGGGACTCGGGCAGCTCTCCCAGAGCTACACACCCCCACGGCCGGCTCTGCGGTGGGCGCTCGTGGCCGTTCTACTGGTCGTCCTCGCGGCGGTTTTCCTCTGGCAGTCGGTGCGGCCGGGGGCGGTGCCGGTCCAGCCTCCGGAGTCGGAGTCGCCCGTCCGGGTCGTCGTCCGCCGGCCGGAGATCAGCGCCGATGGCGGGAAAACGGCGGGGGAGACAGCCCAACTCCTCGCCTCCAGTCTGCGGATCTCCCTCGTGCGGTCTCTCCTGGGCTTCACCGGGATCGCGCCGCTGTCCCCGGGCGAGGGAGACGACGTTCCCGGCTCGCCGGGCCAGGTCGCCCGTGCCCTCGCCGCCCAGGAGATCCTCACCTCGCGCCTCGACTGCGTGCGGGAGCGCTGCGAGATCGCTCTGCAACGCGTGCACGGGAGCGATGGCAGGATTCTCTGGAGCAGCCGCAGCTTCAGCGTCGACGCCGACCGGCCCTACCTGCTGGAAGAGGCGGTCCAGGGATATCTCACGGATGCCTATGCCGGCTTCGAGCGGCGCGCCGGAGCCCTGCGCCTGGAGGTCCGTCCCGAGGACTACGTCCAATACCTGCGCCTGCGACGCACCTTCGAGGAAAAGCGGGAGGGGCAGACCCTCTCGCCAGAGAGCCTCATCTCCTCACTGGAGGCGCTACGGGTCAGCTCACCGCAATTCCTCGATGCCTACGCCTTCGAGGCGGAGGTGCGCCAGCAACGATACAAGACCCGCCAGGATCCGGAGGATCTCGACAAGGCCGCGAGCCTTCTCAAGCAGGCGCAGCAGATCGCTCCCACCGATCCCCGTCCGCTGACCGGCCAGTTCGGCGTCGCGATGCTCCGGGGCCAATGGGATCGAGCCGAAGAGGCGCTCGCCAGTCTGGAGCGGCTCCAGCCGGGAGATCCCAGCCTTCTGATCAACCGCGCCCGGCTGCTGGAGAAACGGGGAGAGAGCGAGAAGGCTCTGGCGCTGATGCGCGAAGGGGTGAGCCGGTATCCATCGTGGCGAAACCTTTTCAGAGCTGCCCAAATGGAATCCTCGCAGGGCAACTTCGCCGCGGCCCGGCGGTACGCGGAGCAGCTCCTCGCCAACTATCCCGACAGCTATGAGGGCACGACGAAGCTGGCGGAGATCGAATTCCTACATGGCGACCTGCGCCGGGCCGAGAGCCTCTACTCAAAGCTCGTCGAGCGGTATCCCCGGCCTCTGGAGCTCTCCAATCTGGGTACGACCCAGATGTACCTCGGAAGCTACCACGAAGCGGAAATTAGCTTCCGGAAGGCCCTGGCTCTGGAGTCCGGGAATGTCTTCGTCCTGCTGAACCTGGCCGATGCCCTGAGCCTCCAGGGGAGGTCCAGGGAGGCCGAACCGATCTATCGCCAGGTGGTCCACGAAGCCCGACTGGACAACATCGACTGGCAAGTGCTCTCGGCGCGGGCCCAGGCGCTGGCGCATCTGAAAGACAGCCCGGGCGCCGTCGAAGCCGTCCAGAAGATGATCCGCATCGGCCCCGAAGGAGCACAGCTCGCCTATGACATCAGCCTGATCTACATCCTGCTGGGCGATCGCAACGCGGCCCTCTACAACGCCCGGCAAGCCCTTCAGCAGGGGATCGAGCCCAGGATGTTCGCCCTCCCCTGGTTCGACCCCCTGCGGTCAGACCCCGCCTTCACCGCGGAGATAAAACCTCGCGCTCTACTGTAATCCGTCGCCGATCGTGGCGTTGATGAGGATGGGATCGGGGGAGAGGACGGTTACGGTATTGCCTGAGCTTTGGACGTCAAGGGCGAATCGAAAGCCGGCGAATTTGCCGGGGTGGGAAGCGATAGAAATTGTCATTTGCGTGGGGAAGGGGCGGTGAAAGGAAAGCCAGCTTGGCAAACTTCCATCCACAACGGCGGGCGTGGAATTGAAAACCACCGTGGGATTGAAAGCTCCGGAAGAGTCGACGGAGAGATTGATCGTGGTGGTGAAAGGCGTGATGGTATTGACCAGGAGAGAAAGGTTTGCCAGGGCATCCGTTGCCGAGTCCAGATTGAAGCTGCCGTTGTCGGGGTTATAGGTAAGGCCGATGGTCGTCGCGTTTGACGAGTCTGGCGGCAGGACCAGGAATAGTATCGGAGAGGTGAGGCCGTTTGCACCGTTGACGTTGACGTTGAACGAAAGGCTCCAGGGCTTGAAATAAGATGCCGGCGAAGGTACGGTAATAGAAAGTTGATGGTTTCCGGGCGCGATGTCGGGAGTGGGCTCGGGCGTAGGATGCGCGATCCAGGTGGTTGAATTTTCAGCGAATTCTGCGTTTTCCAACGTCACGGTAATCGTTGTCTCCTCGTCGACGAGGAGAAAAGTTAGGTTGTCATTGGTACCGTCGGAAAAGGTGAGCGTGTTTGTTGTCGAATTATAGACCAATGAGATGTTCTGGGTGACTGAATTCGTCGATGCTGCGGAGGACGGCTGGACAGTGGCTAACATGAAAATCTCCTTTCAAGTCATTCGACCTGAGCTTTGAAAAGCAGGGCTGCAAGCTCTCTGTGCAAGGGGCTTGCCAGGGCTCATTCCCTGGAAGCCGGCGTCGGGCAGCTTCCGCGCCGACATTGCGCCGACATAGCTCGACATAGTCCGACACTGCGCAGACATTTCCTTCCCCTCCTTCCCCCCATTGCGGCGTCAGAAGGGCGTTGACAGGCACCTTCGTTATGGGGGCTCCTTCGTCGAGAGCCCACGGTGTCTGGAAATCGCCGGTCGAGGACGGCTCGAGGCCGCTCTCGCCGGCCGGCATGAAGGAGGTTCTATGAAGAAGACTCTGGTCTCGTCCGTCCTGCTGATCCTCGGGCTGGTGCTCAGCGTCGGAATGGTGGCCGCCCGGGACCTTCCCGCGACGGCGCCCGTCTGTGTGGCTGAGCTTTCGGCGTCCGCCTCCGGACCCGCGCCTGCGGTCACCCATCTGCTCGCGCCGGCGCCGCAGCCGGCTGCCATCTGCCCCCTGATCGGCTGCGGCAACGACGAGTACTGCCGGCGGGACCGGGATTGCACCACCGCTCCGGGCGGCGTCTGCAACCTCTTCTGTCCCACCCGGGGTTGCTGCTCGTATCCTGCACAGTAGAATCCTCAACCGCCCCTGGCCCGAGCGCCGGGGGCGGCGATGAGCGTCAGCTCTTCCAGCTGGGATATAGTCTCCCGGAGGTAGCCCTGCGGATCATGACCCCTCCAGCCCCCAAATCCGCCTACGCCGCCGCCGGCGTCGACATCGACGCCCAGGAGAAGGGGCTCGCCCAGGTCAAGAAGTTGGCGAAGTCCACCTTCACTCCCGGGGTCCTGACCGAGATCGGCAGCTTCGGCGGTCTTTTCCGTCCCGATCTCCAGGGGATGAAGGAGCCGGTGCTCGTGGCCTCGGCCGACGGGGTGGGGACCAAGCTGGTGGTGGCGAAGATGGCGGGGGACTACTCGTCGGTGGGCCGTGACCTCGTCAACCACTGCGTCAACGACATCCTGGTGCAGGGGGCCGAGCCGCTCTTCTTCATGGACTATCTCGGGGCCGGCGTCCTGGAGCCCGAGAAGATGGTCGAGCTCGTCTCCGGCGTGGCCGACGGCTGCCGGGAGAACGGCTGCGCCCTCTTAGGCGGCGAGACGGCCGAGATGCCGGGGTTCTATCAGCCGGGCGACTACGAGCTCGTGGGCTTCATCGTGGGGATCGTGGACCGGCCGCAGGTGCTCGACGGCTCCAAGGTCAAGGCCGGGGACGTCCTCGTGGGTCTCCCCTCGTCCGGCCTCCACACCAACGGCTACTCCCTCGCCCGCAAGGTCGTCTTCGAAAAGGCCGGCCTCGGCATCGCGGACAAGGCGCCGTGGGACAAGAAGAGGACGGTGGGGCAGTCGCTGCTCGCGCCCCACCTCTCCTATTTAAAGTCGATTCGTCCCCTGCTCGGCAACCCGGCCCTCCACGGCATGGCCCACGTCACGGGCGGCGGCATTACGGACAACCTGCCGCGCATCCTTCTTTCAGACACTCACGCCCTCATCCGGCTGGGGAGCTGGCCCGTGCCCGAGCTCTTCCACTTCCTCCAGGAGACGGGCGAGATCGATCTCGAAGAGATGCTCCGCGTCTTCAATTTAGGGGTAGGCATGATCCTCGCCGTGGATCCCGCCGGCCTGTCCGAGGTGCTGAGCCTCCTGCGTTCCGTGGGCCAGAAGAGCTACCTTATCGGCACCGTCCAGACAGGCGGCTCGGGCGTCGTCTACGATCTCGGCCCCGAGCCTCCCACGGCCTGATCCGGCGGAGGAATCCAAAATCCAAAATCCAAAATCCAAAATCGCCATCCTCCTCTCCGGCCGGGGGAGCAACTTCCTGGCGATCCACGCCGCGATCGAGCGGGGCGAGGTGCCGGCCGAGATCGTCCTCATGGCGAGCAATGTGGCGGACGCTCCGGGCCTCGAAAGGGCGCGCGAGCTGGGGCTGCCGGCCTTGGGGCTCCCCCATCAGGGGATGACCCGGCGGGCCCATGAAGAGAGGATGGTGGCGGCCTTGCGCGAGGCCGGAGCGGAGTGGATCTGCCTCGCCGGCTACATGCGCCTCCTCTCGCCGGACTTCGTGGGGGCCTTCCCACGCCGGATCGTCAACATCCACCCCAGCCTGCTGCCGGCCTTCGCGGGGCTGGACGCCCAGGAGCAGGCCCTGGCCCACGGCGTCAAGGTCTCCGGCTGCACCGTCCATCTCGTGGACGAGGGGCTGGACAGCGGGCCCATCGTAGTCCAGCGGACGGTCCCCGTGCTGGACGGGGACACGCCCGGGACCCTCTCGGCCCGCATCCTCGAGCAGGAGCACCAGGCCTACCCCGAGGCCCTGAGGCGGCTCCTGACCGAGCCCTGGAGGGTCG
>CAVQIV010000026.1:770000-1248910 GCA_963712665.1 Thermoanaerobaculaceae bacterium
GCCTGATAAGCGTGAGGTCGGTAGTTCAAATCTACCTAGGCCCACCACTCGCACCGGGCGCTCTGGCCAACGTCCCAAGGGGCTGTAGCTCAGCTGGGAGAGCGCCGGCTTTGCAAGCCGGAGGTCGTCGGTTCGATCCCGATCAGCTCCACCAGAGCTTTCTGCAGCGATCGCAGGTTCGATGGAATGCACGGTTCGGTCGCGGATGTAGGAAGCTCCTCGCGAAAGATGCGAGGAGCTCTGTGATCCGCGGTGATCGCGATCTTTGACAACTGAATCGGGTATAGAGCGATACGGATTCGCCGGTCTTAGAGTATCTCAAGTTATGGTCAAGCTACTAAGGGTGTACGGTGGATGCCTTGGCGCAGAGAGGCGATGAAGGACGTGGTAAGCTGCGATAAGCCTCGGGGAGCCGCAAACAGGCTTTGATCCGGGGATTTCCGAATGGGGAAACCCGGCTGGAGGCAATGTCCAGTCATCCCCTGCTGAATACATAGGCACGGAGGAAGCGAACCCGGGGAAGTGAACCATCTCAGTACCCGGAGGAAAAGAAAACAAACCGCGATTCCGTCAGTAGCGGCGAGCGAACGCGGAACAGCCCAAACCGATCGAGTGTAGCTTGCACGTTGCTCGTGGGGTTGTGGGGCGTCGTAGTACGGTCGCGAGTCCAGGAGAGTCAACAAGAACACCAGTCTAGTCGAAGGTCCTGGAAAGGCCGCCATAGAGGGTGACAGCCCCGTAGGCGAAAGGTCGATGGCTCCTTCCGATCCGTTCCCGAGTACCACGGGGCACGAGGAACCCTGTGGGAATCCGGGAGGACCATCTCCCAAGGCTAAATACTACTCTGCGACCGATAGTGAACCAGTACCGTGAGGGAAAGGTGAAAAGAACCCCTGTGAGGGGAGTGAAATAGTACCTGAAACCGTGCATCTACAAGCAGTGGAAGCACTATGGCTCGCAAGGCGGTGGCAACCGCGTGCCTTTTGCATAATGAGCCGGCTAGTTACTGTCAGGGCAAGGTTAAGCGAGTGCGAGCCGAAGCGAAAGCGAGTCTGAATAGGGCGATTGAGTCAGCTGGGAGTAGACGCGAAGCGGGATGATCTACCCATGGCCAGGGTGAAGCTGAGGTAACACGCAGTGGAGGCCCGAACCGGTGTTGGTTGAAAACAGCTCGGATGAGCTGAGGGTAGGGGTGAAAGGCTAATCAAATCCGTGATAGCTCGTTCTCCCCGAAATAGCTTTAGGGCTAGCCTCGCATGGATTGCATCGCGGTGGTAGAGCACTGGATGGACTAGGGGCCTTACCAGGTTACCGAATCCAACCAAACTCCGAATGCCGTCAGATGCACAGCGCGGGAGTCAGACAGTGGGGGATAAGCTTCATTGTCGAGAGGGAAAGAACCCAGACCGCCAGCTAAGGTCCCCAAATCGCTGCTAAGTGGGAAAGGATGTGGAGATGCTCAGACAGCCAGGAGGTTGGCTTAGAAGCAGCCATCCTTTAAAGAAAGCGTAATAGCTCACTGGTCAAGCGGCTCCGTGCCGACAATTCAACGGGGCTCAAGCAGCGTACCGAAGCTGCGGATGTCTCGAGGTCTTCGGGCATGAGACGTGGTAGGAGGAGCATTCCATAGCGCAGTCGAAGTCAGACCGTGAGGACTGATGGAGCGCATCGGAAGAGACTCTGCCGGCACAAGTAGCGATAAAGCAGGTGAGAACCACTGCTCGCCGTAAAGTCTAAGGTTTCCTGAGCAAGGTTAATCCGCTCAGGGTTAGTCGGTCCCTAAGGCGAGGCCGAAAGGCGTAGCCGATGGAAAACAGGTTAATATTCCTGTACCGCTCGTGAATCGTTATTACGATGGGGGGACGCAGGAGGCTAGGTCGTGCCGGCCGTTGGATGTGCCGGTTCAAGCTCGTAGGCGGGAGGGGTAGGCAAATCCGCTCCTCCATTCAACGCCGAGACGTGATGGCGAGGCCGTCAGGCCGCAAAGCTCGCTGATGCCACACTGCCAAGAAAAACCTCTAAGGAGATGCACGGGTGACCGTACCGCAAACCGACACAGGTAGACGAGGAGAGAATCCTAAGGCGCTCGAGTGAACCCTTGTGAAGGAACTCGGCAAATTAACCCCGTAACTTCGGGAGAAGGGGTGCCCTGGAGCGTGTAGGGGTTTGCCCCCGAAGCGTACGGGGGTCGCAGTGAAATGGCCCAAGCGACTGTTTACCAAAAACACAGGACTCTGCAAAGTCGTAAAACGACGTATAGGGTCTGACGCCTGCCCGGTGCCGGAAGGTTAAGGGGAGAGGTTAGCCGCAAGGCGAAGCTCTGAACCGAAGCCCCGGTAAACGGCGGCCGTAACTATAACGGTCCTAAGGTAGCGAAATTCCTTGTCGGGTAAGTTCCGACCTGCACGAATGGCGTAACGATTTGGGCACTGTCTCCACAAGGGCTCGGCGAATCTGTAGTACCGGTGAAGATGCCGGTTACCCGCACGTAGACGGAAAGACCCCGTGCACCTTTACTATACCCTGGCATTGAATTTTGGTGCTGTCATGTGCAGGATAGGTGGGAGGCTTTGAAGCCTGGTGCGCTTGGCCTCGGTGGAGCCAACGGTGAAATACCACCCTTATCGTTCTGGAGTTCTAACTGAGACCCGTAATCCGGTCCAGGACAGTGCCAGGCGGGTAGTTTGACTGGGGCGGTCGCCTCCTAAACTGTAACGGAGGCGCCCAAAGGTTCCCTCAGGCTGATTGGAAACCAGCCGTAGAGTGCAAAGGCAAAGGGAGCTTGACTGCGAGACCGACAAGTCGAGCAGGTACGAAAGTAGGGCTTAGTGATCCGGTGGTTCTGTATGGAAGGGCCATCGCTCAACGGATAAAAGGTACGCCGGGGATAACAGGCTGATCTCTGCCCAAGAGTTCACATCGACGGCAGAGGTTTGGCACCTCGATGTCGGCTCATCGCATCCTGGGGCTGAAGCAGGTCCCAAGGGTTCGGCTGTTCGCCGATTAAAGCGGTACGTGAGCTGGGTTTAGAACGTCGTGAGACAGTTCGGTCCCTATCTCGTGTGGGCGCAGGAGATTTGAGGGGAGCTGTCCTTAGTACGAGAGGACCGGGATGGACGAACCTCTAGTGCACCAGTTGTCGCGCCAGCGGCACCGCTGGGTAGCTAAGTTCGGAAAGGATAACCGCTGAAAGCATATAAGCGGGAAGCCTTCCTCAAGATGAGATTTCCCGGGAGCAATCCCTGAAGGCCCGTGGGAGACGACCACGTTGATAGGCGGGAGTGTGTAAGCGCTGTAAGGCGTTGAAGCTGACCCGTACTAATCGGCCGTGCGGCTTGACCAATGATTCCGCTCTTGTCTCGGCGGACCCTATCGCTCTATACCCTGATTCAGTTGGCAGAAGTTCTTTTTCATGGATTTGGATTTTCCGGTGACTATAGCGAGGGGGACACACCCGTTCCCATTCCGAACACGGCAGTTAAGCCCTTCAGCGCCGATGGTACTGCGCGCGAAACTGTGTGGGAGAGTAGGACGTTGCCGGGAAGTATTCTTCAAGGCCCTCCTCGCGAGGGCCTTTCGTTTTTTTGTAGAGTCGCCGTGTGATGCGCAGAGCCTGGCTCATCTGTTTGATCCTCGTTGGCGTCTCTCTCGTCCTCTCGATCGTAGTAAAGCGCCCTCCCGCCCGAACTGTGCGGCGACCTCCCCTCATCGTCATCGGGATCGATGGCGGCGAGTGGAAGGTCATCCACCGGCTCTGGAGCGAGGGGAAGCTCCCGCACCTCAAGGCCTTGGCCGACCGCGGAGTCACCGCTACCCTGCGCACGGCCTACAACTCCTCTCCCGTCATCTGGACGACGATCGCGACCGGCGTCGTGCCCGAGGTCCACGGCATCACGGACTTCGTGGTGGCGACCCCCCAGGGGGACGTGCCAATCTCGTCGGACGTGCGCAAGGTGCCGGCGCTCTGGAACATGCTCTCCCGCGCCGGCCGCCGGGTGGCCGTCCTCGGCTGGTGGGGATCCTGGCCGGCGGAGGAGGTCAACGGCGTGGTCTACTCCGACCGGGCCCTGCTGGACCTTCCGGCCCGGGTCTCGCCGGCGGCTCGCTTTCCCCGCTTCCTCGCGGAGCTACGGCAGGCCGACGCCGATCCAGGGCTCTTCAGCACGAGTGAGCCCGAGCGGCAAGACCGGGTCATGGCGCGGGCGGCGGCAGAGCTCGCGGCGGAGAGATACGACCTCGTCCTGCTCTATTTCCGCACCACGGATCTCGTCAGTCACAATAACTGGAAGTATTTCGAGCCAGCCTTCTTTCCGGGCATCGATCCCAGGGAGCTGGCGGCGAACCGTGGGGAGGTGCCGCGGGGCTACGAGGCCGTGGACTTAGAGATCGGACGCATCCTCGCGGCGGCCCCGTGGGAGGCGAACGTCATCGTCCTTTCAGACCACGGTTTCCACGCGGCCCCGGAGGAGGAGATCAAGGCCCAGGTGGACATGGATGCCATCCTCGAACGCCTTGGGTATCTATTCCGCCGGGGAGAGGCCGTGGACCTCGCGCGGACGCTCGTCTACACCTATGCCTCGCCGGAGTTCGACCGCACCAAGGTGCTGCGGTTCGGCCAGGTGCGTCCGGAGGAGCGCGAGGGCTTGCGCCGGCGCCTCGAGGCGGACCTCGCCACCGTCACCAACGATGGCGGCGAGCCGGTCTTCAATGTGCGCGATGCGCGCCCGCGCCGCGGCGAGGACGGCGACCTGGTAGCGGCCGTGCTGCTCACGAACGTCACCCCCGTATTGCGAGTCCAGGGGCGGCCCTTCCCGCCGGCGCTCCGCAGCCTCAGCCGGATCTCGGGGACGCACACGACCTCGACTCACGGCATCTTCCTCGCCGCCGGTCCGGACGTCGACCCGCACGCCGACCTCTCGGGGATTCACGTCCACGATCTGGCGCCCACGATCCTCTATGGTCTGGGGCTGCCGGTGGCCGAGGACTTCGCGGGCCGGCCGCGGACGGAGCTCTTCACCGCCGGGTTCCGCCGCGATCACCCGCTGAGGACGATCCGCACCTGGGGGACGCGCCGCCAGACGGGATCAATCGGGGGAGCTGTCCGCTCCTCACCCGCCGACCGCAAGCTGCTCGACGAGCTGAGATCCTTGGGTTACATCCGATAGACAGGATCGTGACATTTCTGCGACAGCCGCAGTCGATCCCCTCATTCCTCCGTATCCCTCCATAGACTGGGGCTCGGGAGCCCCCGGAGACTGAGGAGACGGAGAACGATGAGAGCTCGCAGCCGAGGTGCCCGTGGTGCCGCCATCCTCTGCCTTCTCGGTGCTCTCGTGTCGTGCCGAGCCCGGCAGGAGCCCGCCCGCGAAGGTGCGCCTCCCGCTTCGGACGGAGCGAGAACCCTGCAGCTCCTCTTCACCTACGGCTCGGAGAAGGAGGAGTGGATCCGGGAGGTGACGGACCGGTTCAACGCCGGCCATCACCGGACGGCCGGCGGCAAGGTCATCCAGGTCGAGGCCGTGGCCCAGGGCTCGGGCGAGCTGGTGGAGGACCTGCTCTCGGGGACGCGTCAGGCACACCTCACGAGCCCCGCGTCAGCGGCGTTCCTGAAGCTCGGCAATGCCCAGTCCCGAGCCCGCACGGGCAAGGACCTGGTGGGCGAGACCCGCAACCTGGTGCTCTCGCCGGTGGTGATCGCCCTGTGGCGACCCATGGCCGAGGCCATCGGCTGGGGGAAACGGCCCGTGGGCTGGAGCGACGTCCTGAGCCTGGCGAAGGACCCCGCCGGCTGGTCCTCTCAGGGGCATCCCGAATGGGGAGCCTTCAAGCTGGGGCACACTCACCCCGAATACAGCAACAGCGGCCTGACCTCCCTTCTGGCTGAGGCCTATGCCGGCGCCGGCAAGGTGGCGGGCCTCACTCTGGAGGACGTCCGCCGGCCGGCGACGGCTCGGTACGTGGCGGGCATCGAGAGCGCCATCGTGCATTACGGCAGCTCGACCGGCTTTTTCGGCAAGCGGATGTTCGAGGGGGGCCCTGGGTATCTGTCGGCAGCGGTGCTCTACGAGAACATGGTCATCGAGTCCTACGGGCCGCAGTACCATCTCCCCTTCCCAGTGGTGGCGGTCTATCCCAAGGAGGGGACCTTCTGGAGCGATCACCCGGTGGGCATCGTCGAGCGGGAGTGGGTGACCCCGGAGCACCGCGAGGCGGCAAAAATTTATATCGATTATCTGCTCGCGCAGCCGCAGCAGGAGGCTGCTCTGCGCTACGGCTTCCGTCCCGCGGCCGTAGAGATCCCCCTGGCCGCGCCCTTCGACGCGGCCCACGGGGTCGATCCCAAAGAGCCCCAGACGACCCTGGAGGTGCCGTCGGTCGAAGCCATCGACGCCGTGCTCAAGCTCTGGCGGGAGAACAAGAAACGCTCGGACGTCACCCTCGTCCTCGACCGCTCGGGCAGCATGCGGGAGGAGGCGAAGATGGAGAACGCCCGGGCGGGAGCCGAGCAGTTCGTCACGCTCCTCGATCCGGAGGACCGCTTCTCATTTCTCACCTTCAACGCCCAGCCGACCTGGGTAGTCCAGGGGGCGCAGCTCGGCCAGGCGCGGCCTCAGGCCGTGGAGGCCGTGCGTGGGGTTTTTCCGGATGGCGGGACCGGGCTCTATGATGCCATTGCCCTGGCCTATGACGAGAAGCTCGCGGAGATCCGCAAGGACCCGGGCCGGATCGGGGCGATCGTCGTCCTGACCGACGGCGAGGACACGGACAGCCGGCTGGGCCTGGACGACCTTCTGCGCAAGATCCAGGCGGGCGAGGAGTCGGCCGGCGTGCGGGTGTTCACCATCGGCTACGGCAGAGGCGCGCGCAAGGAGGTGCTCCAGCGCATTGCCGACGCCACCCGGGGCCGTTTCTACAAGGGCGATCCGTCGAACATCCGCTCCGTTTTCCGCGACATCTCGACTTTCTTCTGAGGACCTCATGGAACCCGTTCGAAAACCTGGTCTGACCCTCGCCGGCAAGCTCGTGGTGCTGCTGTTCGTGGCCGGCTGTCTCTATGGCGCTTATGTGATGTTCATGCGCCGGGCCGCTCCGCCTGTAGACTCCCCGGCTCCTGGAGCGTCCCGGTCAGGCGGGGACGCTCCGGAGATCGAGATCGGCATCGCCTACGGCACCGAGAAGGAGCGCTGGCTGCAGTGGGCCGTGGAGGAGTTCGCCAAGACCTCCGACGGCCGCCGGATCAAAGTGAATTTGATCCCCATGGGCTCGCAGGAGGGCGCTCAGGCGGTGCTGGCGGGGGACTCCCGCATCCAGGCCTGGAGCCCGGCGAGCAGCCTCTACAAGGAGATCTTCCTTCAGGAATGGCAGGTGCGCCGTGGCGCTGACAGCCCCATCGCCCGCGGGGAGGAACTGGCCCTCTCTCCCATGGTCTTCGTGATGTGGGCCGAGCGGCACGACGCCTTCGTCAAGAAATACGGCGAGGTCTCCTTCCGTACCCTGGCGCAGGCCCTGGCCGAGCCCACGGGGTGGCAGGGGATCGCCAGCCGGCCGGAGTGGGGGCTCTTCAAGCTGGGGCACACCCATCCCAACCAGTCGAACAGCGGACTGATGACCCTGGTGCTCATGGGCTACGACTTTCACGGTAAGACCAAGGGCTTGTCGCTCCAGGACATCCTCGATTCCGGCTTTCAGGACTGGGCGCGGAGCTTCGAGCACGGGGTGAGCGGGCTCTCCAACAGCACCGGCAACCTGATGCGGGAGATGGTCCTCAAGGGCCCTTCGGCGTACGATGCGGTAGTGGTCTACGAGAGTGTGGCCATCGACTACCTGAAGAACGCCGAGGGACGCTGGGGGGAACTGCGAGTGGTCTACCCCTCGCGCAACCTGTGGAGCGAGAACCCGTTCTATGTCCTCAACGTGCCTTGGAGCTCGCCGGAGCAGCGGGAAGCCGCGGGTAAATTCCTCGACTTCCTGCTCACGGAGCCGATCCAGAAGCAGTCTCTCGTCCACGGTTTCCGGCCGGGCAACCCGTCGGTGCCTGTCCGTTTCCCGGGCAGCCCGTTCGTCGCCTATAAGCGCTTCGGTCTGAGCATCGACCTCGGCACCATGTGCGAGCCGCCGAAGGCCGAGGTGCTGAACAACCTCCTGCAGTGGTGGCAGCGGTCGGCCGGCTCTCCTTAGGTATACCGTGCTCGAGTATCTCAAGCGGGCCTTCTGGGCTGGACCGCAGATCCCGGGGCTGGGCCGGCTGCCGCTCAACGCCCTGGCGTTGGCGGGATTCGGCATCCTGGGCTTCGCCGAGCCGGCGTTCTGGCTCTTGGGGGCGGGGTTGGAGGCGGCGTACCTGACGGCTGTGTCATCCCATCCTCGCTTTCAGCGGCTGGTGGAGATCCAGCTCCGGAACCAGACCTCGGTCACGGCCGAGCAGAGCCGTCAGGCGTTGATCCAGACCCTCGATCTGCCGTCCCGGCAACGTCTCGTGGCGTTGGAGGGGAAGCGGGGGCGCGTCCTCGACCTTGCTCGTGAGGCCGGGGAGTTCGAGCTGGAGAGCTCCCGGGATGCTCTCGACCGGCTGATCTGGACCTACCTAAAGCTCCTGGTGGCCCGCCGCCAGTTGACGGCGTCGCGAGACCAGGCGAGTGGGGCGGACCTCAAAACCCGGATCGCGAGCCTGGAGCGCGACCTGGCCGCGAAAGAATCCCCGGCCGCGTTGCGGGACTCCCAGGCCGCGACCCTCAGGATCCTGCGCCAGCGGCAGGAGAACCTGGAAAGCTGCGACCACACCCTGAAGCAGGTGGACAGCGACCTCGAACGCGTCGAGGCGCAGATCGATCTCGCCTTGGAGAGCGCCACGGTGCGGGGCGGCGGCGCCATCGCAACGGCCAACCTGGAGCTGGCGAGCCAGGCGTTGGAGGACCTCGACTTCGGTGAGTCGGAGGCGGCGGTCCATGCGCTGGACGCGGCCTACAGCGCGCCCCCGCGTTCGCGAGAGCGCGCCTGATCGAGGTCTACAGGCTCAGTTCCAGATCTTCTTCCACCAGGGCTCTTCGTCCGTCGATCCGGACGAGCTCGCCTTGAGATTCATCTTGCCGCGGATCTTGTTGACGTTCCAGCCAGTGAGCGAGGCGAGGGTCTGGGCCTGCTGATCCTGGCGCTTCACCAGCTCCCGGCGGTAGGTCCGGGCCTCCTCGCAGCGGTCGTTGCCCGTCCAGGGGTGGCGCAGGATGAAGCGACCCTGGAAGTTCTGGCGATCCGCCGTCTCCTGGAAGACGAGGTCCTCGGGGAAGTGCTCGGAGTCGTAGCGCAGGTGGAGCCGGCTGAGGAAGACGTTCTGGGCGCCGGAAGGATTGTCCCCTCCCCGCTCCAGCCAGAAGACCCCGAGCTGGCGCAGCTCGTCTGCGGACAGCGGGTCGGCCGAGCACGGGTCGCACCAGGCCATGTCCCAGGCGTATTCGAGGAACACGGTGCGCATGTCCTGCCGCTTCACCTGCTGGCTGAACATGGCTTTGTAGAAGCTGCCGAACTCGTCCTTGACGAAGAGGGGGACCTCGGCGTCCGAGGGGAGGCGCACGGTGCGGTAGTTGGTGGTCTCCACTCGTCCCTTGCGGGTGAGGGCGTAGACGAAGAGCTCCTGGGGACCGTTGGCGTTGACCATCCCCAGGCGGATGGGGAGCATGAACTTGGGGCTCTCGTAGGCCACCTGGATGGGGCGCAGGTAGGTGAAGCCGAGCTTCGACTGCTCCTTCAGGTTCACCTTGGCGACGAAGAACCGCATCCCCTGCTTGAGATAGGAGCCGAGGACCCGCGACGCCCCCTGGGGGATGCGGTAGCCGCTCTCGATCAGCCAAGTCTCCAGCCCCTGGCTCTCCTTGGCCGAGAGGATCAGGATGTCGTACTCGCCGACCGTGTAGCGCGCCTCGACGGTGACCCCCAGGCTGCGGTCACGCGCGGCGCCGCCGATCACCCCTCCGGCGACCCCTTCGGACATCGGGGCTGCCTGGGCCTTCATCCGGTACTGCATGCAAGGGTTCTCGTCGAAGTACTCGACGAGCCGGGGCGCCGAGTAGGCGTCCAGATGGTCGAGGAGCGCCCGCTCGGCGATGTGGATCTGCTCCTTCTCGAGGAAGGTGGGGACGGGGATGACGATGGCGAACTCCTTGGGGTCGCCCTTGAAGTCGTTGGCCATGGTGAGGACGGTGCGGTCGCCGTCGCGTACCAGCACCACCTGCGAGGCCTGGTTGAACAGCTTGGTGTCGGCCTTGGCCACGTAGAAGCCGCAGAAGGCGAGGGCGGTGCCGGCGGCGACGGCCAGGACGGCAAGGGCCAGGAGTGGAACGAGGAGGCGTCTCATGCGAATCTCCTTTCGTCGAGGAGAGGGTGAGTGGGAGCCGGGATTGCCACAGCGGCTGGAGTCCCTCGCCAGACGTAGCGCACCCCGGGCAGGAGCCGGTCGAGGAGCGGCACGATGGGAGAGAGGAAGGCGAGCGACAGGATCAGGCCGTTGGGCCGGTAGAGCACGAAGTGGACGAACCCGGCGCCCAGCGCCACCAGCAGGGCGAAGAGGACGCGGCCGGCCCGGCTGTCGGGCGTGGTCTTCGGGTCCGAGATCATGAAGAAGGTGAAGAGGAGGAACGCCCCGCTCTCGAGCTGGTGGAGGGGGATGGCCAGGGGCTGGCCCAGCCACAGGGCGCGCCCGAAGAGGACCGCCAGGTAGAAGGCGAGGAAGGCATAGGTGACGTCGCTCCTCGCCGCGCGGTTGACCACCAGCCCGCCCAGGCAGGCCACGAGGAAGGCGAAGAACGCCGCGCTCCCCCACTGGCCGGGGGAGACCCAGAGCTGGCCCGTGGATAGCATCAGGGCCACGAGGCCGAAGTTGGTGGGATTGAAGACGTGCTTGCCGCCAATGCGGAGCACGAACTTGCTGGCGATGGTGATCACGGCGGCCAGGGCGGCGAGGAGCGCTGAATTGGTGCGCAGCAGCAGGCAGAGAGAAAGGCCGGAGATCAGGGCGCTCTTGGGATCGAACGCCGGCAGGCGCCACAACCGCGTGCAGGCGAGCTGGGTGAGGAGGGCCGTCCCCAGGAGCAGCAGGGCGCGGCCGGCACCGATCTCGAAGTCCAGGCGGGTGACGCCGTAGACCAGCAGAGAGGCGAGGAGGAGGATCTGGTAGAGGCGGGGGTCCTGGAGCCAGGATCGGGTACCGTTCATCTCGTATCCTCCAATCTTTTCCTCAAACAGCGCGGCAGGACCGAGCCTGCCCTCTCCCTTTGGACACGTCAAGCTTCGGGAACGAAACCGGGATCGAGCGGCGTGCGTCCCGCCACCAGCGCGATGACGGCCGCCGCTCCCGCTTCCTTCAGGGTCCGGGCCGCGGCGTCGAGGGTGGCGCCGGTGGTGGTCACGTCATCGACCAGCAGGATCCTGAGCTCTCGCACCTGGGCGGGCCGCGGCACGCGGAAGGCCCGCCGCAGGTTGGCCAGCCGCTCCTCCCGGCCGAGGAGGCTCTGGGGCGGCGTGGCCCGGCTGCGGACGAGGGCGGCAGTGAAGAGGAGCCCGAGGAGGCCGGCGAGCGGCCGGGCGATCCTCTCGGCCTGGTTGTAGCCCCGGGCCAGGCGGCGGCGCCAGTGGAGCGGCATGGGGACGACCCGATCGATATCGCCGATATCGACGATCCGGGGGCCGAGCTCCGCGGCCAGGGCGGTCGCCAGATGACGGCCGAGGTAGTCCAGCCGCCGGAACTTGAAGGCCTGCACCACCGCGTCGAGGGGCGGCTGGTAGCTCCACAGGGCGATCAGCCGGTCGTAGGCCGGCGGGTCCTGCCGGCAGGACCCGCAGCGGTAGTCCGCCGGCAGGGCATAGCCGGCCAGCGGCCGGGCGCACGCCGCACAGGCCTGAACGGGCAGAGGCGAGAGCGCCGCCCGGCACGATCCACAGAGGCCGAGGGCTGCGCCGGTGGCGGGGAGCGGCTGAGCGCAGCCCAGGCAGGGCGCCGGCAGCAGGGCGTGGACCAACCGGTCGAGCCATCGCAAGGACGACGGCGCGACGCCTGAAGCTTCGGGTCCGTATACCGGATCATCCATGGGCCGCGGGTCTCCGGAGAGAGGGTGGCGTGAAGCTATACTCTCAGCAACCGGGCGGTCCAGGGGAGAGCCGGAGGCTCCTGACCGTAGCCATCGCAAAGGAGGAGATCTTGACTCGACACCACCGCCTGCTGGGCAGGCTCCTGCTGATCGCGGGCCTTCTGCTGCTCCCCGCCGCCGCCGGCGCGCAGGAGCTGTACACCTATACCGTGGGCGTCCTCGGGGGCATCGGCGGCTCCTTCGACGCCGATCCGGGGGACAGCCTCACCAACACCAGCTTCCAGCTCAACCTGGGGGTCATCACCGACGCCCACACGCAACTGACCCTGCGCACCGGCAAGCTGGCGCTGGACAAAGACACGTTCTTCGGCTCGCTGCGCGACGCTGACCTGGCCTATGCCGCCATCGGCGGGGAGTACCGCTCGCGCCAGGCGTTCTGGGACTCGGGGATCTACCTGGCCCTGGGCGGCTATCGCCTGAGCGGCGTCCAGGCCTCGTCGGGCCAGGATCAGCGGGAGAACGCCTGGGGGCTCGCCGTGGGGGCCACCGGTGAGTTTCCCATCAACCAACACTTCGGCGTGCTGGCCGAGTTCTCCGCCCACTACATCGACTTCGACGAGGCCCAGTTCTTCGGCATGGTCCACGTGGGCCTGGCCATCCACTTCTAGGTGACAGGGCCGGGCCGCTCCTGCGGGGAGCGGCCCGCCGGGGATTCTCAGCGCAGAGCGGCGGTGGAGGGACCCGTGCTCTTGAGCCTGGACTGGAGCTCCTGCCGCAGGGCGGGGTTGTCCCAGTCCGTCATGCCCACGAACTTGCGCACCACCTCTCCCTTGACCACCAGATAGGTCTCCGGCAGCTTGCTGGTGCCGTAGCGGTTCGCCACCTCCCAGTTGGGATCGAAGAGCACCATGTCGGCGCCGCGGCCCAGGAAGTTGCGGACCTTGTCGTTGGAATCGGAGACGGCGACCATGAGGACGTTGAAGTCTTCGTGTCCGGCGAAGTCCCGGGACAGCCGTTGCAGGGCCGGGACCTCCTGGATGCAGGGCGGGCACCAGGTGGCCCAGAAGTGGACCAGGGTGACCGGGGCGAGGTGGGGGCCGATGGTGGCGGCCTGGCCGCTGGCGTCGTAGAGGAAACCGCCGGGCTCCTTGAAGGTGGACTCGCCGCGGGGCCAGAAGAGGGCGGCGAGAGCGCAGACGGCCAGGGCGGCGAGCCCCAGCTTCGCGGGCAGGCCGAGCTTGGTGACTGCTGGGGGTGCCGGGGGTGCCGGGGTCGCAGGGGGCGCGGCAGCATCTGGAGCCGCGTCGGCCGGGGGTGCAACGGGGTCGGATGGGGAATGCATGGCGTCGCTCCCGTGTTGCAGAGGTGGACCCCAAATCTTGGCCCGATCCCTCGACTCCTCTAGAATACCGCACGGACCCTGACAACCTTGCAAACGCGCGAAGAAATCCGTTCCGCCCCTTCCCGGGGTGCGTTCCTGGTGGGTCTCATCCTGCCGGGCCAGCCGGGGTACGTCGTCGAGGAGCATCTCGACGAGCTGGCGCAGCTCGCCGACACCGCGGGCGCACGAGTGGCCGGCCGCGCCGTGCAGGCGCGCAAAGCGCCGGACCCCGCAACCTTCGTGGGCCGCGGCAAGGCCGAGGAGATCGCCGCCGCCGCCCGTGACCTGGGGGCTGACCTCTTGATCTTCGACGACGACCTCTCGGGCAGTCAGGTAAAGAACCTCGAGGAGCTGACGAAGCTCGCGGTGATGGACCGCAGCTCCCTGATCCTGGACATCTTCGATCAAAGGGCGCGCAGCCGCGAGGCCCGCACCCAGGTGGAGCTGGCGCGCCTCAAGTACTCGCTCCCCCGTCTGACCCGCAAGTGGAGCCACCTCTCGCGCCAGGGCGGCGGCGTGGGCCTGCGCGGCGGCGAGGGTGAGAGCCAGCTCGAGCAGGACCGCCGGGTGCTGCGCACCCGCATCCGGCGCCTGGAAGAGGATCTGGAGAAGATCGAGCGCACCAGGAACGTCCAGCGCCACGGCCGCGCGGGCGCGCCCACGGTGGCGCTCACCGGTTACACCAACGCCGGCAAGTCCACCTTGTTCAACCGCCTCACGGCCGCTGGCACTCTGGCCGAGGACCGCCTGTTCGCCACCCTCGACGCCAAGCTCCGGCGCGGCTCCGTGGACGGCGCGAAGACGGCGGTCTTCGCCGACACGGTCGGTTTCATCCGCAAGCTGCCGCACCACCTCGTCTCCTCCTTCCGCAGCACCCTGGGGGAGATCACGGCCGCGGACCTCGTGCTCCACGTCATCGATCGCAGCCATCCCCGCTGGGAAGAGCAGATGGCCGTGGCCGAGCAGGTGATGGACGAGTTGGGGGTGGATCGCGAGCGGGTGGTGAACGTCTTCAACAAGAGCGACCTCGTGCCGGCCGACGAATCCCGCAACGGCCACGCCCTTTGGGTGTCGGCCGCCACGGGGGAAGGCATCCCCGCCCTCAAGGTCGAGCTGGGCCGGCGTCTCGGCTTCGAAGAGCCTGCGCGCTGGCCTCCCGCCGCGTTTGACACCCCTGGCACGACTCTGTAGAATCCGCGTCCCTGTGGGGCCGTAGCTCAGTTGGGAGAGCGCTTGAATGGCATTCAAGAGGTCGTCGGTTCGATCCCGATCGGCTCCACCAATCCCTCTCCTTCTCCAGCTTTACTGATCCGGCGGCACGATCAGCACCGACTTGCCTGATCCCGAGAGGATCTCGAAGACGAAGTCGTGGCGGCGGGATCTGCCGCCAAGTCGCGAGACTGCGGGGCGGCCCAGGACGATGAGGTCGTAGCCCCCCTCTCTCGCCTCCTCCAGGATGCCCTGGACCGCGGTGCGGGCCGGGCGTAGGGCGGTACGGCTTCTCACCTCCAGGGCTCGCAGGGTGGCGAGGCCGGCGTCGAGGTGGGCCTTCACCCAGGGCGCGGGGGCTCCGCCGCCCCCACCCCCATCAATCAGCACGTGCAGCAGCGTCACCTCGGCGCCCAGACGGCGGGCGAGCCAGCCGCCGACACGGACGTCCGCCTTGCCGGGCTCGCCCACGGCCGTGCAGATGAGGATGCGGGCGAAGGTGGTGGGGTCGCTCTGCACAGCCAGCAGAGAGGTCGAGAGCGCGTTCAGCAGCTCGCCCAGGATCTCTCCCGGTTCGCTCGCGGGCACGCTGAGGATCAGGAAATCGTAGAGACTCTGCACCTGCTCGGCGGCGATCTCCTCCGCCGCGTCCCCCCGGCGCACCATGGGCTCGGCGTCCGGCAGACCCTGCTCGATCGCGCGCTGAGCCAGAGCGGTGCGGAGGGCCTCCACCTGATCCGCGTCCTCGGTCAGGGCCAGCAGAGAGATCTGGGCGTCGAGCGCCCGCTCCAGGCTGGTCAGGAGCTGGAAGGGGGCCGGGCTCCCCTGCTCGGGCAGATCGCAGGCCAGGAGGCGGGGGAGGGGCGGGGCCAGGATGTGCCAGCCTTTGAGGCTCACCCAGACCTCGGGCCCGCCCGGGTCCTCGGAGGCGGGGAGCACCGCGTCCACCAGCAGGCTCTCCTCACCATAGACGGCGGGTGAGGCCTGCCGGGTGCCGGGGATGGGCGGCAGGCGGACCCGCAGCCGGCGCAAGGCTCCCAGGAAGCTGCGCTCCACGATCGTCCCCTGCCCCAGTAGGCGCTCCCCCCGCTCCGGCGGCGTGACGGAGAGGGCCACCTGCTCGGGCCGCACCAGCACCCGCACCCGGGCGTCCTCCTCGTGCTCCACCTCGGGCGGAATTGGGAGGGACAAGGGCCCGAGCTGCGCGGAGCCCTCCCGCGCCCGCCCCACCAGCACGGTGCCGGCGCCCAGGAAGGTGGCGCCGAAGAGAGTGCGCGGCCGGGCGTAGAGAGTCTCGGGCTCGCCCACCTCCAGCAGCTCGCCCCGCTCCATGAGCCCTACCCGGTCGGCCAGCTCGAAGGCCTCCTCCTGGTCGTGGGTGACGAGGATGGCGGTGACGTGGACCTGCCGCTGGATCTCCTTCAGGTTGCGCCGGAGCTGGCCGCGGATCTTCACGTCGAGCGCCCCGAAGGGCTCGTCCAGCAGGAGCACCGACGGCTCGTGGACCAGGGCCCGCGCCAGGGCCACCCGCTGCTGCTGGCCGCCCGAGAGCTGGTGGGAGTAGCGGTTGCCGAGGCCGCCCAGGCCCACGAGGTCGAGGAGCTCCTCGCGCCGGCGGGTGCGCTCGGCCGGCGGCACCTTGCGGATCTTCAGCGGGAACTCGATGTTCTCGGCCACGCTCATGTGACGGAAGATCGAGTAGTTCTGGAACACGAAGCCGATCCCCCGCGCCTGGGGGGACAGGTCCGTGACGTCGCGGCCATGGAGCCAGATCCGCCCCGAGTCCGGCGCCGTGAGCCCCGCGATCAGCCGCAGGATGGTGCTCTTGCCGCTGCCGCTCGCCCCCAGGAGGACGAACAGCTCGCGATCCTCGACCTCCAGCGTCGTGGACTTCACCACCCGCTGGCCGCCGAAGCTCTTGGTGAGCTGGTCGAGGCGGATCGACATCAGGCCTGCCCCTTGCCCTTGCCCGAGTAGCGGAGCAGGAAGAAGAAGATGAGGAAGGAGAGCGCCGCCAGCACCGCGGCCACGGCATTGGCCTGAGCCACCTTGCCGGCCTCGAACTGGGCGAAGATGTAGAGCGGCGCCGTCTGGGTGCGGAGGCGCAGGTTCCCTGACACCATCACCGTGGCCCCGAACTCCCCCAGCGAGTGGGCGAAGGTCAGCAGCGTGCCGCTGAACAGCCCCCCTTTGAGCGCTGGCAGGATGACGTAGCGGAAGGTCTGCCACTTGCCCGCCCCCAAGGTGTAGGCCGCCTCCTCGTAGGTCACCTCCAGCTCGTCGAGCAGCGGCTTGACCGCCCCCAGCATGTAGGGAAAGGTGACGAAGAGGTGGGCGAGGAGCACGCCCACGGGAGTGAACATGGGCTGCAGCCCCAGCGGCGCCAGCAGCTTGCCGAAGAGGCCGATGGGTCCCCAAAGCAGGAGGAGCGAGGTGCCCACCACCACCGTGGGGATGGCCACCGGCAGGTTGACGGCGATGGCCAGCGGCCTCTCCCCGGGGAAGCGGTGTTTGGCCAGCACGTAGGCGGCCCAGGTGCCCAGCACGGCGTTGATGGCCGCCGTCAGGAAGGCGATGAGCAGGCTGAAGCGCAGGGCGAACTGGGCGTCCTCGTCGCCCAGGGCCTTCACGAGCTCCCCCAGGCCGCCGCGGAAGGCGAAGACGAAGACCGCCGCGATGGGCATGAGGATCAGCGGCAGCAGCACCAGAACGAGCAGCCCCACGGGGATCCTCGCCCCGCCGCGCCGGCGGATCATTTCCCCACCTCCTTCATCACGCGCTCCTTCCAGATCCCGTCCACGATCTCCTTCTTGACCCGGTCCCAGCCCCCGAAGTCGGCCACCTTGAACGGGTCCTTGATCCTGCCGAAGGTAGGGTTGGCCTTGTTCAGCTCCTCATCGACGCTGCGGAAACCCCGCCGCACGAAGCTGCGCTGGGCCGGCTCGCTCCACAGGAACTCGACCAGGGCGTCGATCAGGGGCCGGTCCGCGGGCGTCACGTTCTTCTCCACCACCACCAGCGTGTGCTCCGAGAGCACCGTGCTGGGAGGATAGACGATCTCCCCCGGCAGCTTGCCTTTGACGGCGTCGGCCAGGACGTCCTGCTCGTAGGTGACGAGCACGTCGCCGAAGCCGTTTTCGAACTGGGTGCGGGCCGCGCGCGCCGAAGCTGCCTGGGCCACCACGTTGTGCCAGACGCCGCGCAGCGACTGGAAGCCGGCCTCCTGTTCCCTCCCAGGGGACCTGCGCGCGGCCGAGCCGTACTCGGCGAGGAGCGCCCAGTTGGCGCCGCCGGAGGTCAGGGGATCGGGATGGACCACTCGCACCCCGGGCCGGGCGAGGTCGGGGAAGTCGTGGATCCCCAGCGGGTTTCCCCGGCGCACCACGAGCACGAAGGGGGTGCGGTTGACCACGCCGCCATGGGGGAGGCGGCGCCAGGAGCCGGGGGGCACGACCCCGGCCGCGGCCAGCCGTTCGGCGTCGAGCTCCAGGGAGAGGAGGGCGAGCTGGGCGGGCACGCCCAGGGTGAGCTGGTTGGTCACCGTGCCCGAGCCGGCGAAGGAGGTGATGAACTCCACCCGCTCCCCGGTGCGCGCCTGCCAGCGGCGGGCGAAGTCGGGGAGCACGTCCTCGTTCAGGACCTCGCTCAGGATGCTGAAGCCGTAGAACACCACGGTGCGCGGCGGGGCCGCCCGGCCCGGCAGGGGGAGCCAGGGCCAGACGGCGTAGAGGAGCAGCGCCGCTCCGGCGATGGCTAAGAGACCTCCTTCGAGGCGGGGTCGGGAGGGGGATGCCATGGCCCGAGAAGACTATCCTGGAGACCCCTTCCTTGAAACGCCCGCGCCGCTTGGCTACACTCCCCGAGGGATCGCGAGCCAAATGCGCTAGAATCCAGGGTTCCTATCCACGAGGTCCGGGAGACAGCCGTGCAGCCAAGGAAAATTCTCGTCGCCGACGACTCAAAGCTGATGCACAAGATGTACGAGGTGATGCTGCGCCAGTATCCGCTGGTCTACGCCGCGGATGGGAGGCAGGCCCTCGACCGCCTGAACGAGCACCCGGACATCGATCTCGTGCTGTTGGACGTGAACATGCCCAACATGAACGGTCTGGAGTTCCTGGCCGAGCTCCGCGCCAACGACGCGCGAGCCGGTCTCCCCGTCATCATCATCAGCACCGAGGGGCGCGAGGAAGACACGATACGGGGCATGGAGGCGGGCGCCACCGCCTACATCAAGAAGCCGTTCCACACCGAGGAGATCCTCGACATGATCGCGCGCCTGGAGACGAAGGGTTCCAACACTTGAACGAGCGCAGCGCCACTCAGCTCCCCAAGACGCGGCTGGAGGCCCCGGCCGTCGGGCTGGACCTCGTCGCCGAGCTGCGCTCGACCCTGGAACGGGCGGGCGAGCTGATCCGCGTCGTCGAGCAGAACCTCCAGGGTGCCTCGGAGGGTGCCGCGGGGGCCTCGTCGGCCGAGCGCGTGGCCGAGCTCGAACGCCGGCTGGCCACCGCGGAGTCCGACGTCAAGGAGCTCGCCTCCCGCCTCGTGGACTCCGAGCACCAGGGCGGCCGGCTGATGAACCTCTACGTCGCGACCTACCAGCTCCACGCCACCCTCGACCCGGCGGAGGTGCAGGCCACCATCGCCGAGATCGCCATCAACCTCTTGGGCGCCGCGCAGTTCGTGCTGCTGCTGCGCCGCGATGAGGGCGAAGGGTGCGAGATCGCCCTGGTCGAGGGGATGTACGAGGGGGTCGCGGCACCCTACGACGTCGAGACCTACACCGGCGGCGATCCCATGGTGGACTCGACGCTCAAGGACGGCGTGCTGCGCCTGGGTCCCACGGCCGAATCGCCGGTCCTGGCCGCGGTGCCGCTGCGCGTGCAGAACGAGATCGTCGGCGCCCTCGTACTGCTCAAGCTGCTGGACCACAAGCCGATCCTGCGGGCCGAGGATCGCGACCTGCTCGACCTGCTTTCCGCCCACGCCGCCTCGGCTATGTTCGCCGCGCGGCTGTTCGCCACCAAGGACCGCAAGCTGCGCACGCTGGAGAGCCTGGTCAAGCTGGCGCGCGGGGAGTAGTCTCCCCGCACCGGTCTTACCGAGGACTGGCCACCGCCCGGCCGCCACAATCTTGAAACCGTGATCCCATGGGTATCTCCGGCAGCCTCAAAGACGTCTCCGTCGCCGACGTGATGCAGTTCATCCACCTCGGCCGGCGGACGGGTACGCTTCTCCTCTCCCGCAACACCGAGCGGGCGATGATCGGCTTCCACGGCGGCCGCCTAGTCTCCGCCCAGGCGCCGCGCACCCCCAAGCTGGGGGACCTCCTGGTCTCTTCGGGGATGATCGACCGCGGCATCTTGGACGGCGCCATCCGTTCCCAGAACGAGGAGCGCGAGCACCGGTCCCTGGGCCAGATCCTCCTCTCCTCCGGCTCCATCGACGCCGAAGGTCTGCGCAGCGTCATCGCCCAGCAGATCGAGCAGGCGGTCTCCGAGGTCATGGTGTGGGAGACCGGCACCTTCGAATTCGCCATTGACGACTTAAGGCCCATCGACGACATCGCCCTCTACCCGAGCGATGTGCTGCCGGACGCGGACATCAACACCCAGATGGTGCTACTCGAAGCAGCCCGCATCTTCGACGAGCGCAACCGCGACGACACCCATCCCGACGCGCGGCCGGCGTCGGGCGGCTATGCCGCGGGGGATTCGACCCATCCCACTCTCCTGGAGCCGGTGGCCGGGGCGAGCTCTGCCCTGGTGATAGCGGCGACCGAGGCGGACTTCGACCTCGAAGAGCCCAAGCACGCGGCCGAGCTGCTGCGCCTCCATCTCGTCACCTCCGACACCGACTTCGCCGAGGGGCTGGCCGAGGCCCTGGAGCACGAGGTGGCGGGGGTGGAGCTCGTGGGCCTGGGCCAGGCCGGCATCGTGTCGCGCGGCGAGCCGCCCCCCATCGTGCTCATTGACCTGCGGCGGGGCGGCGCCTCCCTGGAGGAGGCGTCGGCGCTGCGGCGAGCCCGGCCGCGGGCGTCGTTCATCGCCGTGGTCGATCCCGGCACCTCCTTCACCCGGGTCTACGAGACGGGCATGCTGGCGGCCCTGCCGGCCGAGATCGAGGCCGTCTCGGCCTGCGTCGAGAACGTCATCGAGAGCCGGCGCGACCTGGTGCGGGGCGCCTCGCGGCCGGAATCGAGATCCGGTGTCGCCCGCCTGCGCCGGGTCTTCGGCGACCTGCGCTCGGGCCTGATCTCGGCGACCGTGGCCCTGAACCTCATGCACATCATCTCGGAGTCGGTGGAGCGGGCCGTGCTCTTCCTGGTCAAGCGCGACCACCTGGTGGCCCTGGGTGCCTTCGGAAGCGACGCCCAGGGGCGTCCCCTCGCCGAGGTGACCCGCGCCCTCAAAGTGAGCCTGCAGGTGGACAGCGGCCTCGGCCGCAGCCTCGACACCGGCGAAGTGCAGAGCCTCACCTTCGAGGAGGCCGAGCTGCCCGAGCCCTTCCGCTCCATGGTGGGACCGCCGAAGAACAACCAGGTGGTCATCTTCCCCGTCCTCGGAGCCCAAAGAGTGATCTCCGTGATCTACACCGACAACGGCGAGAACGAGAAGCCCATCGAGGACATTGACATCCTCGAGCTGGCCACGGCCCAGGTCGGGATGGCCTTCGAGAACGAGCTGCTGCGGCGGCAGATTTCACAGGGGAAGTAGGGCCAAGCGCTTCCGCCACGCGGTTCCGTAGTTACGTCTACCTCCTTTCTCGGCCGCTGCTCATTCTGTGCCGCTTGGCGGCAGGTCTAGGTCGTTGGCACGAGCCGGCAAGATCAGAGTATAATGAACGGCGTCAATTCGTCACTGCCAACAGACTGCCAACAAGGAGGTAAGCAATGTCGAACACGCCTAAGGGGTACCGCGTCCTCTCCTCGATAGTTCTCCTCGCCTTCGGCTTCTTGGGCCTGAGCACCGCCTCTTCTGCGGGCTCTCTGCCCGGCGATTTCGACGGTGATGGCAAAACGGATATTGCCGTGTTCCATCGAGAGGCGGGGACGCCCGGCCAAGCGTACTGGAAATACCTCAAGAGCTCTGCCTATCCGACTTTGGTAAGTATCCCATGGGGCCTGAGCACAGACACTCCGGTTCCGGGTGACTACGATGGGGACGGTCGGACCGATCCGGCCATCTTCCGGCTCGGCGGCGGAATCAATGCCGAATGGTGGGTTCTCGGCAGCACGGAGGGTCAGGAGGTCTATGTCTTCGGACATAACTCCGATATCCCGATACCCAGAGACTACAACAGCGACGGTGAAACGGACGCGGCCGTGATCCGGCCTGGGACAGGAAATCTGCTCTGGTATTACAATGATGTGCCAAACAACCATTACTGCGTGGACAACTGGGGCCTCAGTGGCGACAAGCCGGTCCCCGCAGATTACAACGGTGACGGTGAAGCGGAGATGGCCGTCTTCCGTCCCAATGACAGTATCTGGTACATCCTCAACCAGGATTGCTCCACCACCACGTCGACACAAGCGATTCTGTGGGGCTTGAGCACGGACCGGCCTGTTCCGGGTGATTACGACGGCGACGGGAAGTATGACCTGGCCATTTTCCGGCCGGGCGACGGCAACTGGTGGATTCGCAAGAGCTCGGACGGAAACTCACTGGTAGTGCAGTGGGGGCTCAGCACGGACATTCCGGTCCCGGGCGACTACGATGGCGACCACAAGTTCGACGCAGCCGTCTTCCGGCCGAGCACAGCCACCTGGTATATCCTGAAGAGTTCGGATTCCCAGACGCTGATCGTCCAGTTCGGCGACGGCACCGACATTCCGGTGCCCTCGCTCTATATTCCATAGCTAAAGAAATAGAAAGAACATGGCGGGAGGCACGGAATCTACCCGGTCTTCAAAACCGTTGCCCGGCGCCGGTTGCGGCGTCGGGGGCGCCTCCCATCGTCTCCTTTTCAGACAGAATTCCGTCTTGGCAAGACCGGCGAAGTCACGTCCCCCTCTCCCGGTCGGGGGGAGGGCGATGGGAGAGGGGACAGGGGAGGGCTCTGGAGGGGGGATGATGCCTACTGCGCCCGATACCCCGCCGGCGGATCGTAGATCCCCGCCGGGGCCTCCTTCGTCTCCACGGACACCAGCTCCTCGCGCGTCTTGAAGCGGCTGCCGGCCATCTGGACGTCCGCTTCCTGGATCACGGGGAAGCCCTCGATGGTCTGCATCTGGCGGGCCCACTCGGCGGAGTTGGGTTGGAGGGCGGCCACGGTGGCGGCGAGGCGGCCGTAGGCGGGGTTGGCGACCACGTCCTTGCTGGCCCAGATGGTGGTGTCCAGGTGCAGGCCCTCCGGGTTCGAGATCTCGACCTTGTACTTGCGGGCATTCCAGTCGCGGACCTTCTTGGTCTCTTTCGTGGCGGTGACCTGCACCTTCATGGCCGCTTCCGCGGGCGCGGCGAGCTTCTGGAGGTCCGGCGCTTCGATCTCGACGTAGGTCTTGTCCGCGTGATTGAGCACGTAGACCTTGCCGCGGTCGAGGCGGACGATGGTGGAGGTCTCCCCCTCGTCGCGCCGCAGCCGGTCGGCACCCACCCAGATGCGGACCTCGATCCCCGCGGGTTGGTCCATCTTGAGCCCCTCGACGCTGCTGCGCACGGTGAGGAACGTGTCGGCGGCGGCGGGGGCGGCGAGCAGCAGGAGGGACAGGAGGATTGCAGGTCGGGACATGCGGCGTTCCTTCAAGGTCAATATGGAGCAGGCAGGACGTAGCTTAGCGGTCCGCGGAAGGCGTTGACAAGGAGGTCTTGCGGCGGACGTAGAGCAGCTTCTCGACCTCGGCGACCACCTCGCCCTGCTCATCCACGACCTCCACTGTGAACACGGGCTCGACTTTGCGCTCGGCGTCCGCGGCGGCGCGGATCTCGTCGATCCGCTCCTGGGGGATCTGGAACGTGGCCGTGACCGTACCCCGCCCCGGGCGGCGGAAGCGGATGGTCGCCGCCTTGTCCCACACCACGTAGTCGCGCCCCAGGGCCTCGATCAGGATGAGCATGAAGAAGGGATCGCACATCGAATAGAGCGACCCGCCGAAGTGGGTGCGCACGTAGTTCTGATTCCACCTGCGCAGCTTCATCCGCACCTCATACGTGCGCAGGTCACGGGAAACCCGCACCCGCACACCAGCCCCCAGGTAGGGCGGATACAGGCTCAGCAGACGGATCTTCCAGCGGTTTGACGGCATGGGCTCCCCCGTGATCCGGGGATTATCGCCGATCGCGCGCGCCTTCGCCCTCCGGGTCTGCATCACAGCCCTCGGGAAACGGCTTCCCGAGCTCGGGGATTGCGACACGGAATCCGCGAATTTCCTCATTGCCCTCGGGAGTTGCATCTTGCAACCCGCCAATCGCACGATGCAATTCGTGGGGGGCCTCACGGAATTCGCGAATTGCATCATGGAGCTCGCGAGGGCCATGAGGCAATCGGCGGATTGCAACATTCCCCTGGCGAATTGCATCGTGCAATCCACGAGGGCTATGAGGCAATCCGCGAGGGCAACGTCGCGTCAAGGCAGGGGCGTGATGCGTGGGGCGTCTTCCATGCCGCAACTACGCTGGGCTGCGTCACGTTGCGGTCTTTTTGTAGACCGTGGGCACGTTGCCGTCGCCGCGACGCTTCATGGCGAGGGCGCCCTCGGCCTGCAGCTCCTGGAAGACGCGGAAGAGGGAGCTGCGGTCCGGGTTGTAGCCGAGGGCTGCGCAGACGTCGTTGCGGTTGAAGGTTTCCGGCAACTGGCCGAGCACGGTCCGGACGGCTTCGAGCAGCTCTCCCGACTTGTGCCGCCTGGGCTTCTGGGGAGGTGTGGCCGGCGGTGGAGCTGCGGCGGGCTTCGGAACCGTAGGCGCCACCACCGGCGGGAGGGCTGCCTTGGGCCTGTACTGGACTCCCTCCAGCCCTTCAAGGTCTGAATCCTGAGTCCAGACGGTCGCGCCATAGAGGAGGCCCGTCGCGTAGACCACACTGTCCGCCAATGGGAGGCGGTGGTCCTTGCCCACCTGGGCTGCCCTGTGGATGACCTCGGGTATCAGATCGACGACGCGGGCTTGCTGCATCAAGGCGAGCGCCTGGAGCGCCCTGTCCTCGCCGCTGTTCCGATAGACGTGCCGCGCGACTTCCAGCAGGTAGATCGTCGGGACCACCAGCTCTTCTGTGTTCTCGAGGGCAGGAGCAAAGAAATCCGCTCCTGACGCATCCGCCAGGTATTCGATCCAGCCGCTGGAATCCACGAGGTTCACAGGCGGTCGGGATCCCGCTCCAGGTTGGTGTCGATCCCGCGCAGGAAACCACGCATCTCGCGGATGGGGCGAACCGGAACGAGCTCGATCCGGTTGTTGAACTGGAAGACCTGCAACTTTTCTCCAGGGCGGATGGCCAGAGCCTCGCGGACTTCCTGAGGGATCACGACCTGGAACTTTGGCGAGACGGTGACAGTCGGCATGGCATACTCCCCATCGATGAGACTACCATCATACGCCATCGAGATCGATCTGGGAGTTCGGAGGCGAGTGCGAAAAGCCCTTGCGGCGAGACAAGTCCTCCGGTCCGTCGATCGCTCCGGCCAAGCGCAGGAAGCCCTGGCCCTCGCCGCTGGGCGCAACAGGCGCCCCGACGGACGGCGGGATGGCCGCTCCCTCCTCACCCATGGCCGCCCAGACCATCTCCAGGGCCCGGATCTGGTAGCGGTGGGCGGCTGCCAGCATCTCCATCCCGGCGCGCAGCTCCTCATCGAGGCGCTGCTTGTGTCGCTCGTACTCGGCGCGTGTCATGTTGCAGAGGATTGCAACACAAGGGGGAGGGGGATGCAAGACAGACGGGGGAGGGATAATCCTAGAGCATTGGTGTCAATCAGGGCGGCCACGGTCGTAAAGATCCTCTCGCTTCCACCCACGATCCACAGCCGACGCAAATTTCTTGGCCACGCCCATACTAGCCCTCAGGCGACCAGAGCTGCGGTTTCGCGGTCCACGGCTACAAGAACCCGCTGAATCGACTCGACCTCGCCCGCCTCGAAGAACGGCTCACCGCATTGCGTGCAGACCCAGGCGGGGATCGCGTCCCAGACGATGTGGTAGCCCTTACGGTCGATGCTGAACGGTGCGGTCGTACGCACCATGCGGCCTTTGCAATGAAGACATTCCATGGTCAAAGCCTCCTTTTGAAGTCCGCAGACCACTGCTCGGGCGCAGGCCGATAGGCCGTGATGATGGCGAGGTATTCATCCTTGGGCGAGCAGACCACATGGATCGGGAGAGCCTTATCGCCGAAGCCCAGAAGCAGGCAACTGTAGCCGCGCGGATCTGTCGGATAGTCCTCGATCATCTCTCCTCCAAGAACGACTCTCTCAACCTCCTCCGGTGTGATCATACGATCAGGGTGGGACATCTGGCGGATGGCATGGGGCAGGAAGAGGATGCGTTGCCTTGCCACCGCCTGTACCCTGTCGAGAACGTCCGCCATGCCCACTCCTGCTTGTCACAGAAGAACTGTACCAACTCCCCGGAGCTCAGCCCGGAAGGGGCGACAGCGTAAAGCCTGGGGCGTGAGCCCCAGGTAGGGAGTCCACCACGAATCCCGAAAAGCCCCGATGGGGCGGCAGCAGGCCAGATCGGAGAGGGCTGCTGTCGCCCCATCGGGGCTTTCAACAGGTCTTGGGAAATCCTTTTCCTGGGGTTCACACCCCAGGCTTTATGCTGCCGCCCCTTCGGGGCTGGGGTCAAGCTCAGTATGGAGCCCCCCATCGGCCCGGTCCACCTCCGCCAGATACGCCTCCTCCAGGTTGGGCTCCACGATCTCCCCGGCCGCCTCTTCGCCCGGCCTCGCGATGGCCCTCACTTCGATCCCTTCGAGGACTCTCACCCTCGAGGTCGTGCGGTAGCGGTGGCCAAAGTCTAGAAGGTCGGCGTCGGTGACGAGGGCTCGGAAGACGCGGCCTCGGGCTCTCTCGACCAGGGCTTCGGGGGTGCCGTCGAAGCGGAGGCGGCCGCGGTGGAGGAGGAGGATGCGGCGGGCGGCGGCTTCGACGTCGCTTGCGATGTGGGTGGAGAAGATGACGATGCGCTCGCCGGCCTGCTCCAGGAGGATCTGGCGGAAACGGTTGCGCGACTCGACGTCGAGGCCCGTCGTGGGCTCGTCCACCACCAGGATGGGGGGCGCTCCCAGGAGGGCGCGGGCGATGCCCACGCGCTGGCGCATGCCGCCTGAATAGTCGCGCACTTTGCGGCCGGCGTGCTCGGCGAGACCCACGGCGGCTAAGAGACGCTCGATCTCGTCCCGGCGGACCTTGGAATCGTCCATCCCCCTTTCGCGGGCCCAGTGGTCGAGGAACTGCTCGGCGGTGAAGCCGGGGTAGGCGTTGAACTCCTGGGGGAGGAAGCCGATGCCTTGCCGGTAGGCGGCCAGGTTCGCGGCGGTCAAGGGCACGCCTCGGAAGCGCACGGAGCCGCGGGTGGGCTCCAGCAGGCCGGTGACGATGCGCAGCAGGGTCGTCTTGCCCGCGCCGTTGGGTCCCAGGAGGCCAACGATGCCCGGCGTCAGGGTGAAGTCCACGGCCGTCAAAGCCCGGAAACCTCCGCCGTAGGTCTTGGTGAGGCTCCTCACTTCGAGGACGGGCTCGCCCGGCTCGCTCCAGGCGGGGGGATGCCGGCGCTGCCGCTCCGCTTCGGGGTCGCGGCGGCGCCAGCGGCTGCCGGCGAGGAGGAGGGCGGGCGTGAGGAGCGCCGAGCCTAAGAGGGCGGCGCCTCCGGCCACGGCCGCGGCGCGCAGGGGTACGGACCAGGGATGGCTCGCCGGGTCCGCTCCCAGGGTCGCCGCCGCCAGGGCGAGGACCAGTACCGGGGCCGCGGCGGCGAGCCAGGGGACCTGCCGGCGCAGGTCGCGATAGAGCCGGCCTCCTCCCTCGGCGCTCGCGGCGGCCACCTCGGCGGCGGAGGGGAGGGCGAGGGCCAGGCTCGCGGCGAGGGTGAAGACGGTCAGCTCGTCCAGGTGGCCGAGGCCGCTCCCCACGAGCGGCAGGGCCGCCACCAGACCCAGGGCCAGAGGGATGAGAGTCGTGATCCCCCGCAGCAGGGAGCCCAGCCGGCAGGCGGCCACGGCGAAGAGGAGGAGGGGGACGGAGAGGGCCAGGGCGATCACCCGCAGGCGGTCCTGCCGCCAGGGATCGAAGCCGAGGACGGGGTGTTCGAGGTCACACCCCGGGGGGAGTGGAAGCTGGCCGAGGCTGCGGTCGAGATCCTTCCGCTTCTCCTTGCGGACTTCCTCGTTGCTGAACGGGAGCTGGATCTCCACCGGCACCACGAAGCGGCCGGACTGGCGGGCCACCCGGGGGTGGAGGTACTCCTCCGAGGGCACCAGGAGCGCGGTGGGGACCACCACCCGGCCGTCCACCGCCATGGGTTGGTCGAGGAGGGTGGCGATCTGAGGCACGGCGCGGTCGGAGTCGAGCGGCGTGCCCGCGGGGACGACGGTGAGCGACCGCTGGGGTCCGCCCGGGAGGGCCGGTGGCAGGAGAAGGGACGGGGGCGGCGCGCTCTCCCGCCGTAGCCGGGCGGCGAGGGCCGCGGCCTGGGCGGGGGTGGTGCCGGCGCGGGGGCGGAGCACCAAGTGGATGGCCGGCTCGCCCCAACCGGCGATGCGGTAGCTGGGGATCTTGAGGGTCGCGAGGCGCTGGATCAGGCGGTCGTAGCCCGCCCGCACGGCGCCGAGGTCGGCGCCGCGCAGCACGATGCGATAGGAGGTCGCCTCCTCGTCGGTCGAGGCATGGTCCTCGAGATCGTTGAGGAAGCTGGAGCTGCCCGACGAAGAGCTGCGGGCGCCCGAGGAGATCTCGACCGCGCCCGCGCCGCCCAGCCCGTAGCGCAGGCGGGTGGCCACGAGCGTCCGGGCCTCCGGCGTACTGGCGCCTGGCTTCAGCGCAGCCGTGAGGCGGGCCAGGCCAGGGACCGAGTAGCTCCAGAAGCGCTCCACCTCTTCGGCTTTGGCGAGAAGCTCCTCGGCCTTGGCCGCCCGGCGGACGGTCTCCTCCAGGGTGGCGCCGGGGGGGAGGCGGAGAGTCAAGGCGAGGTTGGCCTGGTCCGGCCGCAGACTCCCCGGGCGGGGGACGAGGGCGGCGCCGAAGATGGCGATGGCGAGGTAGGCCGCGGTGGTGGCGGCGAGGAGGAGGGTGCCGGGGTCTCGGAGGGTGGATTGGAGGGCTCCAAGAAGACGGGGTGATTTTGGCCTCGTGCCCTTCGAAGCCTCACCCCCGGCCCCTCTCCCGGGGGGAGAGGGGGGTCTCCTGCGGTCGGGATTGCCGTAGGGTGCGCTGGGCGCACCGTCACCGGTCGTGGTACGCACAGCGCATCCAACAAGCCCCTCCCTTTCAGCCAAGTCCCCCCTCTCCCCCCGGGAGAGGGGCCGGGGGTGAGGCTTCGAAGGGCAAGTCGCCGGCAGGATCGCGATGGCCCCCACCCCTGCCACCACGGCGAGGAGGAGCGCCAGGGCCGGCTCGGCGAGGAGTGGGCCCAGCTCCGCTCCCGCCAGGGCCACGGCGACGGGGACCACGGCGGCTGCCGCGATGGCGGTGATCCCCCACGTCCAGAAGCCGCTTCGCCTCGTCAACCGCAGGGCCGCTAGGGGAAGGAGGCCGGCGGCGGCGAGGGCGAGGGCGGTGAGGGTGATGACGTCGAGGGGTACGCCGGCCAGCAGGAAGGCGTTGGCTGCGGCGGCCACGATGGCGGGCAGGGCGAGGCCGAGGGCTAGGGCTCCCCGGAGGCCCGATCGCCAGGCTCCGGCCGCGGCGGCGAGGAGCATCCCCAGGAGGCCGGCTAAGGAGAGGCGGCGGACGAGATCGCGGAGGGGATCGGCGTCGCTCCAGCCGATTTCGCCTCGCACTCCTCCTGGCAGATGGTTGAGATGACGGCGCAGGGCGCTGTCGGCCGAGAGAGGCGAGGCGTCGCGGGTGCGCCAGACGTAGAGGGCCCGGGCGGGATGGCCGCGGAAGCGGATCTCGGCCTGGGGTGGCTTGCGGCCGTCGTGGATCGTGGCGGCGACGCCCAGGGGGATGGCGCCGCCGCTGGCCTTCACGGGCAGGGAGGCGAGAGTGCCGGAGGCTGCGGCGATCACGGGGCGGCGGTGGTCGCCGGTGCGGCTCCAGCCCAGGGCGGGCACCTTGAGCCAGCGCCGGGCTTCGCCGAGGATGCTCGTCGCCTGCCCCCAGGGGTCGGTCGAGCCGGTGGCGAGCTCGACTCGCACCTCCTCGTCCCGCACCCCCACGAGCTCGACGGCCCGCACGCCGGGCACGGCGCGGAGGGCCTCGGCCGCGGCTCGGGCGTCGGCATCATCGCGGACTCCGGAGAGCCAGACGATGGCGAGGAGGTCCCCGTCCCGCTCGGCCGCGGGGTCCACCCAGAGGGTTGCTCCCTCAGTCATTCGGGTGCGGAGCCGGGTGAGCTCCGAGTCGAGGCGGGCGGCTTTGCGCTCGGGATCGGTCCCCGGGGCGAAGCGCACGGTCAAGGTGGCGCCGTCGGTCCTCACCTCGCCGGCCAGGCCTCGCACCCGACCCAGGGAGCGGACGGCGCTCTCGATGGGCTCCACCCAGTCGCGGGCCACCTCGCCGGGATCGCGGTCCTCCCCCAGGTCCAGCCCCACGGTCAGCTCCGGGAAGCTCTGCCGCGGCAGGTAGTCGAGGGGCAGGCGCGCCAGGGCCACGCCGCCCAGCACCAGCAGGGCGACCGTGAGGATCAGCCGGGCGATCGTTCGGTCCTTCATCAATGCCCTCGGCGGTGAGCGAACCTGTAGAGGACCGGCACCAGGAGGAGCGAGGCGAAGAAGGCGGTCGTCAGGCCGCCGATCACGGTCACGGCCAGGGCCCGCCGCAGCTCGACGCCCTCCCCTCCCAGGAGGGCCAGCGGCAGCATGCCGGCCACGGTGGCGAGGGTGGTCATGAGGATGGGGCGGTAGCGCTCGGCTCCGGCCAGGCGGAGGGCCGCGTCCAGATCACGGCCGGCGCGCCGGTGGTCCTCGGCCCGGTGGACGAGCACGATGGCGTTGTTGACCACGATGCCGGCGAGGAGGATCAGCCCCAGGAAGGAGAGGACGTTGAGCGTCTGCCCCGTGATCGCCAGGAGACCGAGGGCACCGCCCAAGGCGATGGGAACGGTGCTCATCACCACCAGGGGCGTCTTCAGGGATTCATAGAGGGCCGCGACCGTCAGGAAGACGAGGACGATGGAGAGGAGGAGGGCGAGGCGGAGCTGGCCGAAGGCCCGGCGCAGCTCCAGGGCCTGACCGGCGGGCGCGACCTCCTCGTCCGCGGCTCGAGCGATCCCTTTCAGCAATTGGTCTGGATCGCGCTGGGAAATCCCTTCGTAGGCCCGGCGCACGGCGGGGACTCCGTCTTCCCGTTCCAGGGCAGGGGGACGCGAGCCGGAGGTGAGGCGGGCCACGGCCGTCAGGGGAATGACGCCAAGACCGTTCCCGGTCGCGATCGGGATCAGCCCCGGGTCCGCAGGCTCGGCGGCACGCACGACGATCTCGGGGTCGACCCCCTCGATACGGGCGAGCCCGGCGGTCTGATCCCCCAGTCCATCCCGCACCTGGCCTTCGAGACGGTCGCGATCCCCGGACAGGGCAGCCAGCCGGGAGAGGTCCCAGGAGAGGAGGACGGCGGGGGTCGGCCCCTCCCGCCGGCCGCCGGATGGACGTAGGCCCGCCTGACCCAGCCTCTCCGCCACCCGTTGGGAGAGGGCTGCGGCGCGCTCCGGGGTGGCGGCCGAGGCCACCACCTCCAGCCGGCGGCCCGTGCGCTCGATCGACTCCACGAAGGCGCTGGCCCGGGGCTCCACCCAGACCTCGATGCCCGGGAGCCGGGCGAGGGCGGCCCGCAGCCGGGACCGGGCCTGGGCCGCGGTGGGGGGATCGGCGAAGCGCAGCTCGATGCGGCCCGTCTCCTCCCGGTCCGCGCTGGCCGCGTTCTCCGCCGCGGGGAGCTGCACGGCGAGGCGGGAGGCGGGGAGCCCGCCCAGGGATGCCAGGGCCCGGGTCTCGACGAGCGCGCCCTGGCGCCGGGCGGCCTCGGGGGTCAGGTCCGGGGCCAGCCGGTAACGCACCACCAAGTCGCGGGTGGCGGCGTCCGGCACCAGCTCGTGGGGGAGGAGGCCCACGGCAAGGAGGGCCAGGGCGGCCACGGCCGCTCCCGCAAGTACGGCGATGGAAGGCCGGGCGAGGACGCGGTCGAGAAGGGAAAGGTAGGTTGCCCTTCCCGGTGCCCGCCCCCCCCCAAGACCCTCATCACCCCGGCCCTCTTCTCCCGCCCCCTCCCCACCCCCCTCACCGGGAGAAGAGGGAGAACAGCCAGGCTGCTCCAACTGGGTCCCCCTCTCCCGGTGAGGGGGGTGGGAGGGGGCGGGAGAGGGGATAGGGGTGAGGGTCCTTGGGCGGGGGAGCCTCGACCGCCGGCTGCGTGCGAGCACGGGGGTGACGGTGAGCGAGAAGAGGAGCGACGCGGCGAGCGAGGTCACGATGGCGAAGGCCTGGGCGCCGAAGAAGGCCCGCGCCAATCCTTTCAAATAGATGAGCGGGAGGAAGACCACGGCCGTGGCCAGGAACCCCGCGACGACCGGCAGGGCGATCTGCTTCGTGCCGGCGATCTCGGGGTCTTGTTCGCCGCGCGCCCGGGCGGTCTCGATGGCCTCCAGCACCACGATCGAGCTGTCCACCAGCATGCCGGCCGCGAGGGCCAGGCCGGCCAGGGAGACGACGTCGAGCGACAGCCCCGCGAGATAGAAGCCGGAAAAGGCGGCGAGGAGCGAGGCGGGCACGGCCACGGCAAGGGCGAGCGTCGGTCGCCAGCGGCCGAGGAGGAGGCGCAGCACGGCGACCCCGAGGGCGAGGCCGAGGAGGGCGGCGAGCCCCAGCTCCTTGAGGGCGGCCACCACCTCGGCGCTCCTGTCCGCGGCCAGCTCGACGTGGAGACCCGAAGTGGACCGGCGGCTCAGGCTCTCCACCCGCTCGCGCACCCGGGCGGCCAGGGCCACGGCGTTCGCCTCCGGAGCGCGGAAGACCCGCACCAGGGTCCCCTCGCGGCCGTTGAGATGGAAGAAGGAGTCGTCCCGCACCTCTTCCAATCCCACCGCGGCCACGTCGCCGAGCATGCTCTCGCCCTTCGCTCCGGCAATACGCAGGGCTCGCAGGTCGTCGAGCGAGCCCACGTCCTCCCGCACCAGGAGGGGGCGCGAGGAGGCGCCGGCGCGGGCCCGGCCGGCGGCCACGCTGGCCCCCACGGTGCGCAGGCGCGCCACCACGTCCGCCGAGGTGAGGCCACGGGCGGCCAGGGCTGCGGAGCGGGGGTGGACGACCGGGTGGAGCGGCGCCAGGCCCAGGGTCTCGATCCGCCCCGCCCCTTCCAGGCGGGCCAGCTCCGGGGCCAGCACCTGGCGGGTGAAGGCCGCGCGGGCCGTGGCTGATCCGCCTGGGCCCCCGAAGACCGCCACCTCGGCGATCGGCTCCGTGTCGCCCGCGGCGAGCTCGATCGTGAGGGTCGCACCCGGGGTCTCGAGACCGGCGAGCCGGCGCTCGGCTTCGATGCGCAGGCGGTCGGCGTCGGTCTGCCACTCGCTCTCGACGGTGACGCGGGCGTAGCCGTCGCCCGTGGTGCTCCTCACCGAGGTCACGCCCGAGAGGGCGGCGAGGCGCTGCTCCAGGGGCCGGGTGATCCGCTCCAGCACCTCGTCGCGGCCGCTCCCGGGCGCCGACGCCGTGATCTCCAGGCGCGGACGCTCCAGGGAAGGGAGGAGCGAGACGGGCAGGCGCAGCAGGGAGAAGACCCCGAGCACCACCACCGTCAAGGCGCCGAGCAGCGTCGAGACCGGGCGCTCGATGGCGCGGCGGAGTGGATCGATCATCGGCTGGCTCCTCCCGCCGGCTCCTCGACCGCCGTCACCCGCACGCCGTCGGAGAGGAGGGCCGCGCCATCCACCACCACCTTGTCGCCTGGCGCGAGGCCGGAGAGCACCTCGACCCGTCCCCCGCCCGGCCGCCGGTGGTCACGGCCTTCCGCCGGGCGGTGCTGCCCTCGGCCACGAAGACGGCGGCGCCGCCCTCGGAGACCAGCAACGCCTCCTCGGGCACGGTCAGCGTCTGTTCCCGGCGATCGAGCTCCACCTGCACCTCGACGCCCTCGCCCGGGGCGGGCAGGGCCGCGCCCTCGGTCACCTCGGCCACCACGGCGATCGTCCCCCCGGCGTCGACCACGGGCGAGATCTCGCGGATCACCCCGCGGCCGGCAATAGCAGACGAGATCCGACGACCGATCCGTCCGATCCTGCAACAGCAAATCGCACCCCCAGCCCCTCGTGGAGCCGTCCGCGATCCCCTGCTGCGGCCCGCGCCTCCACCTTGGGGGCGCCGCCGGCGGCGATACGGCCGAGCACGGTGCCGGCCTGCACCTCCCCTTCGGGAGGGAGGCGCTGCTCGACGAGCAGCCAGCCGGCGACGGGCGAGCGCAGGTCGAGGCTCGACCGCCGCTCGCGGGCAGCGGCCAGGCGCTGCGCTGCGAGGTCGGCCTCGGCCTTGTACTGGGCGAGCTGGGCGGCGGGGACGACCCCGCTCTCGAAGGCCCGCTGGTAGCGGGCGAGCTCGCGGTTCGCGGCCTCCAGCCGCAGCCGGGCTTCGGCGAGGCCCTGCTCGGCGTCCTGGTTGTCCACGCGGGCGAGCACCTCGCCGGCCCGCACCTGGACGCCCGAGGAGAGGCCGTCCCGGAAGCGGGCGGGGTAGTGCAGCCGGCCGGAGGCGGGGATCACCACCTGCGCCTCGCCGGCCGGCCGCACCACTCCCAGCAGGGTCAGCGTGGGCTGGAACGAGACCCGCTCCACCTTCTCGAGCTTCACGGGCAGGGCGGGAGCCTCGTCCGGGATCTCCGTCTTGGGTGTGCAGGCCGCGAGCAGGAAGAGAAGCGGCAGGAAACGGATGAATCGCATCAGGGCCTCCGTCACGAGAGCATCAGCTCCGGCCGGCGCAGGCGCCGGCGGGCATAGAGGAAGAAGAGGATGGAGCTAGCCGCGAGCACGGCCAGGCTGCGCAGCCATGGGAGGGCCAGCTCGGCGCCCGGCAGGAGCATCCCGTAGGCCGATTTCAGACGCGGCGGGATGGGATCGTAGAAGAGCCACGGCCCCATGAGCCCCGCCGTCACCGCCGAGGCGAGCCAGACCGCACCCGAGGTGCGAAGGCGCACGGCCCAGAAGAGAGCCACGGCGGCTAGAAACGCGCTCACCGCCGCCACCTGGACGAGGGTCGGGATCAGGGGGAAGGAGAATTCGTCGAGCGCCCAGCCCAGGGTCATCACCACCGCGCCCTGGATGACCATCACCACGCAGACCGCCACGGCCCGGCGCACGAAGTAGGCCTCGGCCGCGGAGGTCGCAAGGGCGAGGTCGAGGCAGCCGGCCCGCCGCTCCTGATCCACCATGCCCGCCAGCGCCGGCAGCCCCAAGGCCAGAGAGGGAAACTGGAACACCCAGAGGAAGAGCGAGTCCGCGGTCCCCTCGGGCTGGAGGAGCATGGAGAGCAGGCAGGAGACCACCAGCACGGCGTCCAGCACGGCGAAGAGCAACAGCCGCCGGCCCAGGAGCAGCTCCAGGGTGAGGCGCAGGGAGCGCAATCTGTTTCTCACTGGCCCCTCCCGTCAAAGGCCACCCGGTCGCGGGGGACGGCGCCGGAGACCAGGCGGTGGCACTCCCGGCCGGGATCGAGCAGCACGGCCTGGGGGCGGTGGAGGGTGGAGAAGGAGAAGTCTCCGGGATGATCGCCGGGATGATCGCCGCCAGCGCGGACGACGGCCTCTTGCCGGCCGAGGTCCGTGGTCAACACGACCTTACACAGGGCCTCGCCTTGCGACAGGTTGAGCATCCGCCCGGTGATCCGCCAGCCATCCCCAGCATGATGGAACTCGACGCCGTCGAGGACGGGCTCGGGCAGGTACCCCTTGACGAAGAAGTCCTGGATGAACTGCTCGACCGGCGCCTCGGAGTGCCGCGCCATGGCGGCGTAGAGCTCCTGGCGGGTGGCCGGCCGGGAGTCGGGGCTCGCAAGGACCTCCTCGACAGCACCGCGCAGGGCCTCCTCGCCCATCCGGTAGCGCAGCGCCGCCACCAGGGCGGGGAAACGATTGTTCCAGTAGGTCGGGCGGTAGTCGTACCGATCCATCGGCGGCGGGATGCGGATGAAGGCTCCCCTGCCGGTGGGCACGGCCACCACGGCGCCGCCGTCCGGCCCCAGCCCGAGCCGCTGCAGCACGAGGTTGCGCAGCAGGTTGCGGAAGAGGGCCGCATCGTCCGGGGGTACGGCCCGCCGTCGCGACAGGCGACCCGCCACCAGGTCGGCCACCAGGAGGTCCGGTTTCTTGAAGCCTTGGAGCTGGATGAGGTCCAGCTCGCTGATCCGCACCAGCTCCCCCTGGACCAGCACCGAGCTCCCAGGCTCCATCCAGCGGCGGCTGAAGGAGAAGGCGGACTCGTCGAGATCGAAGGCGCGGTCGGAAGGCTGCTCCAGCACCACGGTCTGCGAGAGGCCCCCCAATCCGGGCCAGGCTTCCTCCAACCGCCGGTTGTCGCGAGCGAGGAAGCCCAGGTGCAGCTCCCCCTGGGCCGCATGGAAGGGGTAGACCGCCACGGTCGCGCCGCCGCGCTGCCGGGGCAGGGCCCGCTGGGCCCCGCCGGCCACCGCCAGGTCCGCCAGGGGGAGGCGGCAGCGGCCCGCCAGCCGGCCGCGCACGGCCCCGTCGCCGCAGGCGTCCGCCACGAAGGCGCCGGCCGGCACGGCGAGGTCCAGTGCCAGGTCGGCCACGGGCCGGAAGACCTCGTCGGGGACGAAGACGTTCGCCGGCATCTCCTCGCCGGGGGCGAGCTTCCACGTCTGGTAGCGGGGCACGGGCGTCAGATCCGCGGCCGCGAGGTCGATCCGCCGCGGTGAGACCGCCGGCACCTGGTAGCTCTTCGTGAGGTCCGCGAGGTCGCGGCCGAACTTCGCCTGCAGATGGCCACCGAACAGCTTGTGGAAGCCCCAGAAGGTCCCGCCGCTCAGTCGGGATTCGACGCCGGCGGGCTCGCCTCGCAGGCGGAAGCGCACCTCGCGGGCGCCGCCCGGAGGGATGGGCGGCGCCAGCTCCACGGCCAGGCGGTCCCACCGCCGGGAGAGGGTGGCCATGCCGGAGCTCGCCTGCGCTGCCGCGACGCGGAGGAAGGGATTGAGGGTGAACGCCAGGTGCGATTGCGGCTCCCCACCCAGGTTGCGCATCTCCGCCGTCACCGTGAGGTCGACCGTCCGGCCGGGGCCGATCGTCCCCGCGATCCGCCAGCGACCGGGCACGACGCCGGCGGGCGTAGGGGCCGGGCCTCCCCATTCCTCGGCGTCGAAGCGCTTCCGGCCCAGGCGCTCATAGCTCTCCGCGCGCTCCACCAGCAGGCCCACGGTTGCGGCTGTTGCCAGCAGCGCCAGGCCGAGGGCCAGGAGATCCGGACGCGCGGGGCGGGGATCGGGGGTGTAGCGCTCGCGCAGCCGCGCCACACTGGTGATGAAGGTGCGCAGCGGATGGTCCGGCCGGATGCGCCATGGCTTGACGTCCGGCCGGGTGCGCCGCAGATGGCGCACGGCGATGCCCAGCGCCGCCAGGGCCAGGGCCACCGGCAGCGCCGCCAGGGCCAGGTACTGCTCGCCGGCCACCCAGCCGTCCCAGGGCGACTCGCTCACCTCCAGGGGGAAAGCGGACGCCCAGGGGCTGTCCGTTCCCTTGTAGATCGCCGCCATACGCTGCACCGTGCCCCCGAAGGGGCCGATCCGCAGCCAGGTGAGGGGGCCGTCGAAGCGGATGCCGAACCGTCCGAGCCCGTCGTTGAGCAGGGAGGGGATCAGCCAGATCGCCGCCGCGGCGAGCAGGAAGGCGTTGATCGCACCGCCGGCGATCGTCCCCACGCCCAGGCCCAGGGCTGAGAAGGCCGCGGCAATGGGGACGATCTGCATCAGCCAGGGGCCGAGGATCGGCGCCACCCGCATGGCTCCCGGCCCGCAACCCACTGCCGCGATCACGGCGGCGGCGATGACCGGCACGGCTGTCAACGGCAGCAGCACGGCCTGGAGGGCGAGCCAGCGGCGCAGCAGATAGCCGGCGCTCGACATCCCGGCCAGAGAAACGGTGGACCAGGCCCCCTCCTCCTGCTCGCGGGTCACGGCGTCGAGCGAGATCAGCAGGGCGACGACGGCAGTGAGGAGGGGCAGCACGGCGAAAACCTCGGAGGCGTAGGTGGCGCCGCCGATCGTCATCCTCAGCTCCTGGCGACGGGCAAGGATCAGGGCTGCTGGAGACACGCCAGCGGCCACGTAGGCGGCGGCGAGCACCCGGAAGCGCAGCGAGCGGAGCTGGGTGCGCGCCTCGTGGGCCGCGAACGCGAGGGTCAGAGGGATCAGTCTCACGGCGCGGCCTCTTCCGGCTCGTCGGGGTGGGCCTCGATGCCCTGGAGGGCGAGGAACGCGGCATAGGACTCCTCCAGGGTGGGCGGCCGGGGAACGGCGCCGGGGATGGGACCGTCGTGATGCACGACCCGCTCGGCGCCTCCCTGGAGGTCGGCCCGGCGTGAGACCTCGATGGCCCCGGCCGGCAGGGGGGTGTCCGCCGGCACCTGCCAGAGCCGGCCGTTGGCCCGCCGCAGCAGCTCGCCCGGCGGACCGTCGAAGAGCAACCGGCCGCGGCCGATCACCCCCAGGCGGGGGCAGGTGGCCTCCACGTCCTCCACGATGTGGGTGGAGAGGAGCACGGTGGTGTCCGCCGCCACCTCGGTGACCAGCATGCGGAAGCGGATCCGCTCCTCGGGATCGAGACCGGCCGTGGGCTCGTCCACCACCAGCAGGCGCGGCGAGTGGATGAGCGCCTGAGCGATCCCCAGCCGGCGCTTCATGCCCCCCGAATACTCCCCGGCCCGCCGGTCCGCCGCCCGCTCGAGCCCCACCCCTTCGATCAATTCATCGATCCGCTGCCGCAGCGCTGTCCTTCCCAGAGGGACCTCGCGCAGCCGGGCGCAGTGGGCCAGGTACTCGCGCCCCGTGAGATGGCCGATGGGCTGGTAGTCCTGGGGGAGGAAGCCGATCCGCCGGCGGATCGCCGCCCGCGCCTGCCGCGACGCCGCGTCCAGCCCGTCATAGATCCGCCGCCCCGCCGAGGGCTCCAGGCCCAGCACCAGGATGGAGAGGAACGTCGTCTTGCCCGCGCCGTTGGGACCCAGCAGGCCGAACATCCCCCGCTCCAGCCGGATAGAGATCCCCTTCAGGGCCTCCAGGCCGTCCGCGTAGGTCTTGGCGATCCCCTCCAACTCGATCAAGGCGAGTCTCCTCCTGGCGGCCCCATGGCCGCTTCGCTCCGAAGCTCCTTGCGGATCCTCTGAAGGAAAGTGTACTACACCTGCAATACAGTTTACGAGTGGGGTGGGGGAAATGTTTGGGAGGGGCCGGGGTCCGCAGGAAATCCCCCCTCTCCGGGTTTCAGGTTCAAAATGGAGAGACCGTGACCCAAGGAGCATCCATCATGAAAGTAGCCATCCTCCCCGTCCTGACCGCCACGATCCTCGCTGTCTGCATGGCCAGCGCCGGGGTAATAACCGCCGACGAGAAGCCCCCGACGGTCCACCTGCCATGGAAGGCGGCGGGGCTCACGGAGCGGCAGGCGGCGGCGCATCTCTTGAACCGTTTCGCCTATGGCCCGCGGCCGGGCGAGGTGGACGCGGTGGTGAAGATGGGGCTCGACCGCTGGTTCGAGCGCCAGCTCGGCAACGATCTGCCGGACGGCAAGGCGGTGGAGGACCTCCGCGATCTGCCGGCCCTGCATCTCTCCACGGCCGAGATCCTCCGCCAGTATCCGCCCACCGGCATGGTCCTCCGCCAGGCCCAGGAGGCCGGGGTCCTGTCCGCGGACGTCACCCGGAAGAGCCTCAAGGAGGACGACAAGAAGGCCCTGCGCGAGAAGGTGCTGGATTTCGCCCGCGAGAAGGGCTACCGCCCGGAGAAGGAGCTCCTGGGCCAGCTCATGGTGCAGAAGCTGACGCTCGCCGTGGAATCCGAGAACCAGCTCCAGCAGGTGATGACCGACTTTTGGTTCAACCACTTCAACGTCTCGCTCACCGACAACAAGGCCCGGCCCTTCATCCTCCCCTACGAGCGGGACGCCATCCGCCCCAACGCGCTGGGACGCTTCCGCGATCTCCTGGAAGCCACGGCCAAGAGCCCGGCCATGCTGCTCTATCTCGACAACGCCCAGTCCTCGGCCGCGGACGGCGCGCCCACCACTATGGAGGACGAGATGGAGCGCATGTCCCGCCAGCGGGCCCGTATGGACCGGATGGGCCGCGGTGGCTTCGGAGGACGAGGCGCCGTGGCCGGGCGGGGCGGTCTGGGGAGGACGCGGCCGGACGGCGATCCGCAGATGAAGACCGCCGATGGTACGCCGCCGCCCCGTGTGCGTCCCCGCGGTGTCAACGAGAACTACGCCCGCGAGCTCATGGAGCTCCATACCCTTGGCGTGGATGGCGGCTACACCCAGCAGGACGTCGTCGAGGTGGCCCGCGCCTTCACCGGCTGGACGGTGATGCCCCCGGCCCGGCGGGAGCAGGTCGAGGCCCGCCTCGCCCGCGCCCAGAAGGTGGGCGGGCTCGGCTTCCACGACGAGGGAGAATTCCTCTTCCGCGCCGACCAGCACGATGCCGGCGAGAAGACCGTCCTGGGAGTCCGCCTGCCAGCGGGCCGCGGCATCGAGGACGGCGAGGCCGTGCTCGACCTGCTGGCCGGGCAGAAGGCCACGGCACAGCACATCGCCAGCCAGCTCGCCGTCCGCTTCGTCTCCGACCATCCGCCGCAGGCACTGGTGGACCGGCTGGCGGACGTCTTCCTGAAGACCGGGGGTGACACTCGCCGGCTTCTGATCGCCATCGCCGAGTCGCCGGAGCTCTGGAGCAAGGAGGCTCTGGGAGCCAAGGTGAAGTCCCCCTTCGAGCTCACCGCCTCGGCCCTGCGGGCGACCGGTGGCCAGGTGGGCGATCCCCGCGAGCTCCTGAAGTGGATCAAGCGCATGGGCCAGCCCCTCTACGCCTATCAGGCGCCCACCGGCTATCCCGACCGCGCCGAGGCCTGGGTGAACACCGGGTCGCTCCTCAACCGCATGAACTTCGGCCTCCAACTCGCCGCCGGCCGGGTGAAGGGGGTCGATCTCGACCTCGAAGCCTTAGACGGTGGCCGCGAGCCCGAGTCGCGCGAAGCGGCCCTCAAGACCTATTCCGCCCTCCTCATGCCCGGACGGGATCTGACCTCCACCTTGAAGCTCCTCACCCCCATGGTGAGCGACCCCGAGCTGGCCCACCGGGTGGACAAGGCCGCGCCCAAGGACTCGTCCGGGACCCCGGGGATGAGCGGTATGGGAGCCAAGGGAGGGGATGCCGCCGACGAGCTGGTCTATGGCGATTCCGAGATGAATCCCACGAAGAGCACCTCGATCAAGGTCCGCGGCCGTCTGGGCGACGAGCCCAAGCCGCTCGTGGACCGCCGGCCCCCGACACCCCTGGAGCAGGTGGTGGGCGTGATCCTGGGGTCGCCGGAGTTTCAGAGACGATAGGAGCACCCCCATGTTGACCCGCAGAATGTTCCTCAAAGCCGGCGGCATCACCTTCTTCACCCTCGGGGTGGGCGGCAACCCCAGCTTCCTCACCCGTACGGCCCTGGCGGCCACGGGCACTGGATCCCCCTCGCGCAAGCGCAAGGTGCTGGTGACGATCTTCCAGCGCGGCGCCATGGACGGCCTGGCCGCCGTGCCGCCCATCGGAGACGACCTCAAGTCCCTCCGTCCGCGGCTGGCCCTGAGCGCGGCCCGCACGGCGCCCGAGCCGGGGCTGCTCGATCTCGGGACCGGCTTCGCTCTCCACCCGGGCTTCGAGCCGCTGCTCCCGTTATGGAAGGACCGCCGCCTGGCCATCGTCCACGCCGTGGGCTCGCCCGACCCGACCCGCTCCCACTTCGACGCCCAGGACTTCATGGAGACAGGCACCCCCGGCCGCAAGGGCACGCCCAACGGCTGGCTCAACCGCGCCGTGGGCCTCCTCGGCCACGACGCCTCACCCTTCCGGGTCGTGGCCCTGACCGCCTCCCTCCCGCGCTCCCTCTACGGCGACGAGCCGGCGCTCGCGGTGACCAATCTCGCCGACTTCCGGGTCACGCTGCCGGGCGCCGACCGCACAGCCGCCGCCGCGGGTCAGGGCTTCGAGGCCCTCTACGAGCAGACGTCGCAGAACCTTCTCCGCGACACGGGAAGCGAGACCTTCCGGGCCGTCCACATGCTCTCCGCCGCCGAGATCCAGCGCTACAAGCCGGCGGACGGAGCAGAGTATCCGCAGACCCCCCTCGGCAACGCCCTGCGGCAGATCGCCATCCTCATCAAGTCCGACGTGGGATTGGAGATCGCCTTCGCCGAATCCGGCGGCTGGGACACCCACGTGCAGCAGGCGGGCACCTTCACCCGTCAGGCCCGGGACCTGTCCCAATCCATCCAGGCCTTCTGGACCGACCTCGGGGCCTTCCAGAACCAGGTCCTCCTGACCACCATGACCGAGTTCGGCCGCACCGTGCGCGAGAACGGCTCCGGCGGCACCGACCACGGCCACGGCTCCTGCCTCTTCGTGCTGGGCAACCCGGTGGACGGCGGCAAGGTCCACGGCACCTTCCCCGGCCTCTCGACCGCCGCCCTCTACGAAGGCCGGGACCTGCCCGTGACCACGGATTTCCGCGCCGTCTTCTGCGAGCTCGCCGGCAAGCACTTAGGGGTCAAGGACGACGGCAAGCTGTTCCCGGGCTGGACCGGCAAGAGGCTGCCGCTGCTGAAGGCGTAGAAACAAGGGACCCAAGGGACTCCAGGGACGTAAGGGACTTCAAGGACAAGGAGACTCCTGTCTTTGCTATCTCTGGAGTCCCTGCTGTCCCTGGAGTCCCTTACGTCCTTTAAATCCTCAGCTCTCCCCCCTCACCGGCGCTTCGTCCCCTCGGTGAAGTACACCGTCAGAGCCGCCCGCCGCTCAGCCTGGGAGGGGCCGGGCTCGAAGGGCGCGAGAATGATCGTCCCCTGGGCATTGCGGACCAGCACCGGATCGATGGGCCAGCGGCCCATGCTCCGCGGGCAGTACTTGCCTGTGGGGCAGTCGATCCCCTCGCCCTCGACCTGGACCTCGTAGCGGTAGGCGGTATAGCGCACGCCGGCCGGTAAGGCGATCCGCATCACGTGGCAGCCTGGGGAGAGATCGGATGGCACGTCGCCCCCGGCGAGCTGCTTCGAGAGATCGCCACAGCCGGTCCCGGTCCCAGGGGTGACCGTCCACTCGAGAGTCATGGCGGATTCCCCGGGCTGGCACTCCACACAGTTGCGATCCCTGGAGGAATAGAGACGCTCGGCCGGAGGCGGTGCTGGCGCGGGCGTCGGCGTGACCGGCGCGGCTGGAGCTGGAGCCGGTTCCGGAGTTGGGGCCGGTGGCGGAGCAGGCTTGGGAGTCGGCGCCGGAGTGGGTGTGGGCTGGGGTGCCGGCATAGGCGGCGCGGCCGGGGTCTCCCGAGGGGCCGGCTGAGGCGTTGGCGGAGGCTGGGGCTTGGGAGCGGGTGCCGGCGGCGGGGTCTCCTTTTTGGGAGCGGCCTCGACCGGGCGCGGCAACGGGGCCGGTGCCGGTGAGGGTGAAGGGACGGAGCGACCCCGGGAGACCTGGACCTCCATCATGCGCAGGGCTCCGGACACCTTGATCTGCGTCGCCCCTCCCACGGCCGGCCGGCCCCCCTCACGCACTTTCACCTCGGCCTGATAGGTCATGAATCCGTCGTGACTGACCTCCAGCCGCCAGGGACCCTCGGCCAGGCCGCCTACGGTTGCATGCCCCCGGTCGTCGGTGAGCACGGGCGCCGGTCCTTCCAGGGGATCGACCGCCGCGTACTGGAGCTGCACCTGAGCGCCGGCCACGGGCAGCCCCTTCTCATCCTCCACCCGCACCTCCACGACCGCCGGTCCACGCCAGGGCTGCGCCTGGACCTGGGATGCGGCCAGCACGAGGAGGATCGCGATCTTGGAGATGAACCGCATCATGGTGCCCCCTTTCTGTCGGGCCGAGCCGGCCTGACGCCGTGGAGTGACCGAGCCTGGTCGATTCTACGCCGGGAGGGCCGGGACGCGTCAGGCCGCGGTGAGGAATTCTGGGGGAGCGAAGAGACCGCGACGGCGCAGAGGCTCCGGCCCTTCCAACTCGCAGAGAGCCCGCAGACGAGGCATGGCCGCCGCCGAACGGACGAGGAAGAGCCGCTCGGGAGCCGCGGGCACCGCCTCCGTCCATGCCGGCGCGGACTGGCCGGAGCGAGCGGCCATCAGCTCCGTGACTCCCGCCGCGAGGGCCGATGCCGTGGGATCGAGCCCTTGGGGAGACGGCACCTGGGACCAGTCGAAGCCCGACCGTTCCGCATCCGCCACCCACTGCCGAGCCGACAAGGCATCGTAGGAGAGGAGGGCTTCGATCAGGTCAAGAAGATCCATGTTCCAGCTCCCAGAGGTCCTCGAAGGCATATCGGGCTTTGAGCTCGCGACCGGGTACGAGGAAGGGTTCGATCAGGGACCAGATCCCATCTCTGCTCCCTGCCAGCTTCGAGAGTAGCAAGCGGGCGTCTCCGATGTCGACATCGTCGCGCCAGGCGCTGAGCTTCATGGCCAGGAGCTGCTGGGGAGCCACGGAGCGGACGACGAGGGAGGGGCTCTCAAAGACGATCTCTCCGGGCAACAAGCCATGGAGATAACCCTTCGCGCCGTCGTTCAACCAGTCCTCTGGCAGGTCCAGGCTGCCCGCGACCCGAGACGCTGCGGCGCGTACACGGGCGGCATCGGGAGTGGAGATACGCAGGGCATCCACATCCTTGGTCGCTTCCCGGGCGCCATAGAGAAGGACGAGCGCTGCTCCACCGCCGATGACGACCTCGACGGGTGAATCGTGTTTGAGTTCCTCGGCCAACGCGTTCAAGGCGACCAGGATCTCGCGGCGGGAAAGGAGCCTCATCGGCAGGATCGTACTCTCAAAGTGTCCCCTGCAACCTTCCCCACCCTTCCTCGTATCTCCCTCTTGACAGTCAACGACTCGGGTAGTACTATCCCAGTAGTTGATGCCAAGGAGAACGGGATCCATGGAAACATTAGAGACATCCCACCACCTCGGAGATCTGCAGCTCGCCATCATGCGGGTCCTGTGGAGCCACGGCGAGGCCACCGTGGCGGACGTGCATGAGACGCTCGAGCCGGAGCGGGGCCTCGCCCTCACCACGATCGCCACGATGCTCACGAAGATGGAGAAGAAGGGCGTGGTCGACCACCGCGCCGACGGCCGCCGGTTCATCTATCGTCCCCTCGTCAGCGAGGGCCAGGTCCGCCGCTCCATGGTGTCGGACTTGACCTCGCAGCTCTTCCGCGGGGACGTCACTGCTTTGGTCAATCACCTGTTGTCCGAGCACGACATCGACTCCGGAGAGCTCGCCCAGCTCCGGGAGATGATCGCGGCCCGGGAGCGTAAGGAGGATCGCTAGATGCTCGCTCAGCACGCCTTCGCCTGGTTGCTCACCTATCTCCTCCACAGCACCCTGCTGCTGGGCCTCGCCTGGCTCGCATCGAAGCCCCTCGCCCGCTGGTCGGTGGCGGCCGAGGAGGCAGTGTGGAAGATCGCCCTCGTCGGCGCTCTCCTCACCGCCTCGCTCCAATTCGCCGCCGGCTGGGAGCCCGCGGCCGGACGCTGGCGCCTGGCCCAGAACCCCCAGGCCGTGCCGGCGGCTGTCGAGGCCGTGGCGACCCCGACGACCTTTGCCCGTGAGGTCGCTCCTCGGACCGTGCCGTTCCGGTTCGTTCCGCGCACCCTCCCGGTCGCTGCGCCCGTGGCAGTTCAGGATGCGCCGGCTCCGGCGTCCCTCCCCTTCCGTCCCTCGGTGCCGGGCATGGTCCTGGGATTGTGGGCGCTGGGCGCTGCCGTGCTCCTGGGAGCCTACGGCCGCTCCTACCTGCGGATCCTGCACCGGCTGCGCACCCGGCCACGGGTCGTTGGGGGCGACGTGCTCACCCAGCTCCGTGACCTGTCGATCGAGGCGGGTCTCGACCGGCCCGTGCGCCTCTCCTGCTCGTCGCGGGTGCCGGTGCCCCTGGCCCTCGGTCTGCGCGAGCCGGAGATCTGTCTGCCGCCGCGGGCCCTCGCCGGGCTCACCGACGAGCAGCAGGAAGGGATGCTGGCCCATGAGCTCGCCCACCTGGTGCGGCGCGATCCGATCTGGCTCATGATCAGCCACGTCCTTACCGGCGTCCTCTTCTTCCAGCCCCTCAACTGGGTGGCCCGCCGGCGACTGCGGGAGATCTCCGAGATGCTGAGCGACGAGTGGGCCGTGGGCTTCACCGGCCGGCCCCTCTCCCTGGCCGGCTGCCTGGCCGAGGTCGCCGCCTGGTCGGTGGGCGTCCGGCCCCTTCCCCTACCGGGCATGGCCGACCGTCCGTCGAACCTCGCGAAGCGCATCCGCCGTCTGCTCGACGAGACCCGGTCGCCCGAGCACCCGGCCCGCCGGGTGTGGCTCGGGGTCGCCATGGTGGCCCTGCTGATCGTCATCGTCGCTGCCGCGCCGGCCATCTCCGCTGCCCGGTCCCAGGAGCCTGCACCCCCGAAGTCATCGAAGACTTCGAACAGCGTGCAGGCGCCCGCCGCTCCCCGGACCGCCGAAGCGGCCGAGGACGAGGCTGAGCAGAAAGACGACTCCTGGCTGGATGCCCGGCCCGAGCACGACAGGTCCGAGCAGGCCGAGAACGCCGTGAAGGATGAGGCGGACGATCCCGACGACATGGACGTCGACGTCGACCCCGACGACCTGGACGCCATGGTGGAAGGGGCGGTCGCTTCCGTGGACAATGCCCTGGAGAACATGGGAGATGAGCTCGCCTCGCTGGAAGAGGCCGGCCTCACCCCGGAGAAGCAGAAGCAGCTCGAAGCCGAGATCGAACGTACCAATCGGAGGATCCAGGAGACGTTGCAGCCCCGCATGGAGCAGCTCTCCCGCGAGCTGAGCGAGAAGATGGCCCGCCTGCACGAGACGGACGCGGAAATGCAGCGCCTGCAAGCAGAGATGGCGAAGCTCGCCGCCCAGATGCGCCCCTCGGACGCGGAGCTGGAAAAGATCCGCGCCGAGGCGAAGAGGCTACGGGCAGAGGGAGGCGACACCCTCACTCCCGAGCAGAGGGAGGAAGTCCGGAAACAGGCGCGACGTCTGGCCGAGTCCGCCCGGCCCACACCAGAGCAGCGCGAAGAGATGCGGGCCCTGCGCGAGGAGCTCCAGAAGCGCCACCAGGAGATGTCCCGGGAGTTCCGGGAAGAGCACCGGGCGGAGATCGATAAGGCCCAGGCCGAGATGCGCAGCGAGATCGAGCGCGAAATGAAGGCCATGCGACAGGAGCTGAAGCGCTCCCTGGAAGAGCGGCGCCAGATCGAGCAGCAAGAGCGGAAGGAGCACCGTGAGCGCATGGAGCGTGATCGTGACCGGGATCGTGATCACAACCGGGACCCCAAACGCGACAAGGAAGAGAGCGGCAAGGACGCCAAGGACAAGGAGAAGCCGCCGAAGATGGTCCTGGTGATCGATATGATGGGCAATCTCCGGCTGGTGCCCGAGACACCCGGCTGCTGATCCAGATCGTTCCAGCGGTACCGTAGAGGCGGGGTGATCCCGCCCCTTTCCTTTGGGGGTGCCTTAAGCCGACGCCGCCTTCGCCCGCACGCTCTTCAACATCTTCACGAATGCATCCCGCTGCGGCCCCAATGTGGCGTCCGGCCCCGTCGCCTTGAAGAACCAGGGGCCGCCCGGCCCTTCCACCACCGCCCCATAGAGCCGCGCATTGCTCACCGCCTCGGTGGTATTGCTCATTCCCATCTGGCCCGGCTTCAGAGTCCCCTTCACATCCACCCAGGTCACCTTCATGCCGCCGGCCTCGAACGTCTCGGGCTTCGGCTGCTCCGTGGCCTCCATCTGGTTGATCCAGCGCTCGATATTGGCATCCACACCGCCGCCACCGCCGGGACCGAAGAAGAAGACGGCGAAATCCCCAGGCCCGCCCGGCCCGGGGATGGAGGCCTGGGAGAGGCGCATACCCGAGGACGGCGTCTGGCTCTGCCAGCTCTTCGGCATGTCGAACTCGATCGAGCCGGACGATTCCCCGCCCGCGGGCTGGCTGTCGGCCACCGTGCCGCCGTGGGAGGAGATGGGGCCCACAGGGGCGGAGGAGTCGCCGGCGGGCTGACTGGGCTCCGTGGCCTCGGGAGCCGGCGTCGCCGCCGTGGTGGCCTCTGGCGCAGGAGCGTTCCGGTCTCCACAGGCCACGAGGAGGGGGAGGAGCATCAAGAGGGTCAGGGTCTGGCGAAGCATGTCGGGTCTCCGTAGGATCGGGTGACGATTCAAGAGCCTATCACCGTCGCCAACCCCCTCCGCATCGGCTGGAATCCTCCCGGGAGCGCTCGGGGATTGGTGCCTCCTGCGGTCTTCAATAAAATCGTAATGCGCTGAGAATGAATTTTGATTATGTTGACTCTTGGCGTCCTTTGTGTGTTATTTTGTTAGCTCGGTCAGGCTAGGCCATTTCGGACCGTGAAAGGAGCTCCAATGTCCCGTGTCACCCATCGTGTCGTCTTCGCGCTCTGCCTTGCTCTCCTGTTCATCGCCCAGGCCCGGTTGAATGCCGCGACGGCCCCTTCGACCGAGGCGTTCCTTGCGACGCTGTCGGACAAGCCTCCCTGCGAGGCGTCCAGCAATGGGAACGCTCCGGTCGACATCCCCTCACAAGCTCCCGCTCCTGTATTCCGGGTTCTCTACCCCGACTGCGGCGTCTTTTGCAGTGAGTATCAGTGCAGCGGGGGGTACTACCAGGAGTCCTGCACCGACGCGTCGGACCGGCCGGGGCGCTGTGTCCCCAAGAACGTCGTCTGTCCGAACGAGCCGATGCATTCGCCTTGCTGGTGTAAAGCCTGGTGAGTTGAGCCTGCTGGCGAAGAAGGGAGGCAGATGGGCCAGGTTGCCGATCTGCCTCCAAGCTCAGCAGGTCCGGCGCCAAGCCCTCTGGTGGTAGGATGCCCCCGGGAGCGCTCGGGGGCTGGTGCCTCCTGCGGTCTTCAAAACCGTTGTCCGGCGCCGGTTGCGGCGTCGGGGGTGGGTTCGATTCCCATGCGCTTCCGCCAGTCGGTTTAAGAATTTACGGCGAGCTTCTCGACGCCGATTTGCCTTCAGCTTCAAACCTACCTTGCCGCTCGAATCTACGCACACAGTGACACGGCAGTGACACAAGGAAGACCGCAGAGGGCACCAGCCCCCTAGGTATCGAGGAACGAGAATAAGCTAACCTTACAGCGGAGCGAGATACGACGTAGCTTCGTAGAGCGAGAACTTTAGCTGTTCTGGCGGGACCCCCTTTGCAGCGCTTTCCTGGAGTTACGGATATCAGCATTTTTAAGAATTTCTGTTGATTTCGGATCTCCTCGCGAGTAGCATCTTGCTGTTTGGCTTAAGGAGGAGCCACTTTAGGTAGGCTCAGGGCGCCTATCCAGCTTCTACTTGAGTCCAGGCGGAGCCAAAGCTGGCAGGCTATAGGAACGAGTAACGTAGGAACGATATTAACCCCAATAAGGAGGTGCTGTAATGGCGAAAGCTCAGGTGAAAGCTCAGGAAGCCGACCTCAATACGCGCGTTGAGCGTCTGCGAGGAATCGTCAATTCCACACCGACCGGTCGTAAGACGATGCTGGCCCTCGTTCCTGCGACCAGACTTCACTCCGATCCTAACATTATGGACTGGAGCGACTGGGAGCAGTTCAGCCAGTGGCCGCAGAGCACATAAAGTGATGAGCACCTATCGGACGCTGGTTGTGCTTCAGCCCACGACATTCTGCAATATAGATTGTCGATACTGCTACTTACCAGAGCGGTCTAGCTCGAAACGCATGCCGATGGACATAGTGCATCGCGTGGCGTCCGAGGTGTTCTCCAGCTTTTATGTAGAAGCACCAATCGCATTCCTATGGCACTTAGGGGAGCCATTATCGGTTCCCCCATCTTTTTACGAAGAAGCGTTTGCTCGAATTGCGGAGGCGAATCAGCCTCATAGGCGCGAGTACACCCACTCATTTCAGACCAACGCGACGATGATCGATGAGCGGTGGGTCGACTTGTTCCGGCGGCACAACATACGACTAGGCATAAGCGTCGATGGTCCTAAGTTTATCCATGACCGACAGCGGGTGCATCGTAATGGTCGAGGCACTCATGCGGCAACAATGCGTGGCATCGGTATGGCTCAAGGTGGCGGTATCCCATTTAGTGTGATTAGCGTACTCACCAACTTCTCCCTCGACTACCCGGACGAAATGTTTCGATTTTATCGCGATAATGGCATTGACGACGTCGGTTTCAATATCGATGAGATTGAGGGTGTTCATGCATCCACGACCTTCGCGCAAAGCAATGCGGCCGCGCGCTACGAGCGTTTTCTCCATCGTCTGATCGAACTGGCAGTGGAAAACAATGGAATTGTTAAGTGGCGTGAGGTCTGGACCAATCTTAGAACACTTGCACTAGGATCGAATGATCCTCACAATACAACAAATCAACCCTGGCGCATCCTAAATTTCGATGCCTCAGGTAATTTTAGCACCTTTTGCCCAGAACTCGTTTCAGCAAGAAGTACAGAGTATCAGAACTTCGTAATGGGCAACGTCATGGTCGGCGGGCTTGATCAGCTTCCAAGGAACCCCGTATTCCAGCGTGTTTACCGCGAAATCGAAGAAGGTATCGAGGCGTGCAAGTCATCCTGTGCCCACTGGAATTTCTGTGGCGGAGGATCTCCCTCGAATAAGTTCTTCGAACACGGTCGGTTCAACGTAAGCGAGACGACGACGTGTCGGATTCAAAAAAAAGCGAGCGTCAATGTTCTCCTTGACTATCTAGAATCACGTTTTGAAGATGGCCGAGAGTTACCCGTTGGCCTGCTTGAAGCCGAAAATGTGCGCATTGACTAGAATTCCGGTCGTCCTATTTACATATAGAAGGCCCGATACAGTCTCACGGGTAATCGAGAGTCTTCGAGCCGATGCGGTTCCTTTGCTGCATGTCTTTAGCGATGGGCCGCGGAACGCCGAGGTCGCTGGCGAAGTCGCTGCTGTTCGTCGGTTGATTCGATCCGTCGATTGGTGCGATTGCAAGATTATTGAAAGGTCAGTTAATCTAGGGCTTGGTATCTCGGTAAAAGAAGGCGTCGCGGAGATTTTGCGCCAATACAAAGCGGCTATCTTCTTCGAAGACGATCTTGTATGCGTACCCGGTACTTACAAATATTTAGTCGAAGCTCTGCACCACTATGGTGATGATGAGACAGTGATGAGTGTTACAGGCTGGACACACCCCTGCATCACGCCATCTAATGTCGGTACGATGCCCTACTTCGATGGGAAAGGCGAGTGTTGGGTATGGGGGACGTGGGCGCGTTCCTGGAAAGGAATGGAGATGCCTGCGATAGAGATCATGGCAGAATGCCACAATGCGGGTATCAATACCGAACGATATGGAACCGACATGCCTAAGATGGCGTCGGAAGCCGAAGCGAAGAACTTGTGGGCTGTCGGCTGGTGGTATCACCATATGCGGAACAAAGGGCTCTGTCTTAGACCCCCATGGAGCATGGTAGAGCATATTTGCTGGGAGCAGAAACGGAGCACTACAACGACTGCGGCAATGCAGGTCTGGGCGAACCCACCGTTACTCCCATGTCCACCTATTCCAGTGCAGTGGCCCGAGCCGGTAGAGCACTGTGACTGTGCCGCATTATGGCGCGCTTCCATCGATGGTACATAAACCACTGCCGCCTGACTACGCTCGGCATGAGCAAGTTTATGCTCAAAATCCAGCGGCTCCGGGGTGGAACTCGCCGGCCGTTGATGCCGAAATACTTTCTTACGTGTTTGAGCTTTTGGATGTTGCGAACCTGAAGCCGCCTGCGCGGATTCTAGAACTTGGTTGCGGGATGGGTAACCTTTCAATTCCTCAGCGAAGGCAGGTTTCAGTGTAGAGGGTGTTGATATCTCTCACACTGCGATAAGAGTAGCATCAAGCCGAGCGTCGGCTTTCGGCGTTTCAGCTTCTTTTAGGGCCGAGGATATCACAAAGAGCGAACCTGCCGCCGCAACACATAGATACGCTGCCGTACTAGATGGCCTCTGTTGGCACTGCATCATTGGTAGCGACCGGCGCACGCTTCTTCGCTCGATTGCTCGTTCATTGGAACCAAGAGGCGTATTCCTCGTTATGACTATGTGCGGCATACCACGCCTAGAACGAATCGTGACGCGTTTCGAAGTAGCCACTAATTGTGTGACAGATGGAATGGTCTCAGAGCGGTACAGCGGTAGCGTCGATGCTCTTCTTGAAGAGCTACGTTCAACGTCGTTCCACGTTATATATCACCGCCTAGTGCGTGGCGACGAAGTAGCAGGTAATGAGGACCTTTTACTCGTTGTTGCGCAGGTTAATAGATAGCCATGTCGTACCATTTTTCTGAAGCTGAAGCCACATCTGGACGGTTTCCTGTGAAGGCCGTCAAGCGGATCGCTAATTGGTCACCAGAGTTAGTTGTAGATTGCCTGGATCAAAGCCAACCAGTTATTCTGACAAACTTCATTCATAGATGGCCCGCGAAAACATGGAGCTTTGCCAACCTCTGTCAGCGGCTTGGCAATATACAGCTCCAAACTGGAGAAACCCTCGCTCAACACATTCGGTCAATCGAGAATGGCTCTTGCCGGACTACCGGCGGTATCACGGCACCACCAGAGATGCTCGCGGAGACAGAACCACCATTTAGTGGCCTGGAGATTAGCTTTGGTAGAGCGAGGCTCTTTCTGGGTGCAGTTGGCAGGATGACGCCTCTCCACCGTGACATGGGCCATGGGCTAAATGTGCATATAATTGGACGCAAGCAATGGACCTTCTACTCGGCTGATCAGGCGGAGAAGCTCTATCCGAAGCCGGTTAAGGGAGCCGGATACGAGCTTTCTGATGTTAATCTATCCGATCCGGATTACAAACGTCACCCGCTTTTTCATGATGCACAGCCACTCACCGTAACAGTCGAATGCGGTGAGGCGGTTCTTGTTCCATCTGGATGGTTCCACGAGGTCCTCTTGCTTGAGGCATCGCTCTCTGTGGCTTTTCCAGTTTCGGCGTTCAATAAAGTTTATGCGGGGAAAAATCTTAAGAACTCGAAGCATTGATCTTTGATATCCTCATGTCAACTCAGGATTTTAAGGAAGTTGCGCAGGCTGTGCAGAGCATGGCCACTACTCTTGGCCTGCTACTCGCCGGGATGTGGAGTTACTATAAATTTGTAAAAGGACGAATATTAGCGCCAAAGTTGGATGTAGAGCTTGAGTCAAAGGTTATCAGAAGCGAGAGCAGTTTTCTATTTGCTGCCACGATACGATTCAAAAACATATCTTCTGTTCGTATATTGCCTGAGGTCTACAGGGTAGACTTGGATGGCCTAAGGGTCGACGGTGGCAGTCTTATTATCGAAAACTTGATGTCTACCGACAATCTTCTTCCCGCCTCCGTAGGTCGGCAAGTGTATAACTACATTGAGCCGGGAGAGTCTGATCTGGAACACATTTGTATGTGTGGTGCCTTGTCAATTTGCTGCTATATCGATGGTAATCACGGTGAAGTATTCAAAATTTACAATCCGTCGAACGTATTTCGTGGCATGCTCGGATAGCAAAGAACAATCTCGATAGTTGCCCGACGTTGCTAGGGCATTCATCGAAGCGTTAGGTAGTGACGTACGGTCAAGGAAGAATTACTCCAAGAATCCAAGATTTCGTTCCGGGAGACAACGCAACTTCCTTGTCCCGTGTCAACAGGGCCTGACGAGAATTTCAACACATATGGACAATAATCCTTGGTAGACCCTGCTAAAGAGAGCCGGATCTTGGAGGCTCCCCCTCCCCCTGCACGTAAGGAGAAAGAAATAGAATCCTAGGAACGGTCCTGACGAACCTTTTGAACCTTTGGATGAACTGTGCTCAGATGGTAGTAAACAGGATTTCCCCTCCCCTTACGCTTCTCCGGCTTGAAGACTTCCTCCTTAACAAGAGAAGCGAGAGTATCATTCATCTTGGTCTTCTTACATTTACCCTTAGCAGCTCGATAAACGCCGCCGACGGACGCTGCTAAGCCATGGAAAACCAAGGAGATGCATGACGGAAGGCATGGGAACCAACCGGTCTTCAAAACCGTTATCCGGCGCCGGCTGCGGCACCGAAGGTGGGTTCGATTCCATGCGCTTCCGCCATTAGGTTCAATCGTTTAAGACTAAGCGGGAAGTGTGACACGGGAAAGGGTGTTGGTGGCCCCGCGAGTCCTTAGTGAGAGTGGTGCAGCAGCCAGTGTTCGGATGAAGTGTTCGAGCCCCTCGCGCTTCCAGGCATCGCATGCTCCTGCGAGGGGGCAACCGGTCGCTGCCGGACTGGATGGCTGGTGTGGGCTCGCAGGAACGGCAGTGTTCTGGACCATGCCAGCTCCGCTGCCCGCGCATTAAAGACGCCGGCGCGGTTGGAAGCAAAGAAGCCGTGGCTCGCCGGGTAGGTGAAGACCTCGACCGGAGATCGATGCGAGCGAAGCGCTGTGGTGAAGCGCTCGACGTCGGTCTCTCGGATGTAAGGGTCCTCGGTCGCGCGGTGATACTGGACCGGCACGGTGATGAAGCCGGCGAGCGACTGCGGCGACCGGCGCGTTGCGTTGGCCTCCGCAATCGGAGCGTAGAAGGCGACGACGGACTCAACGTCAACGGACTGTGCCGCCACCAGGAATGCGTTCCACCCGCCGCCGCAAAAGCCGAGGAGCGCCACTCCTCCCTTCCGGACGAACGGCAACGCATGAAGAAAGTCGATGCTCGATCGTACGTTCCGCACGAGGCGGTCCTCGCGAAACTCCGCATCGAGCCGTGACCGGATCAAGTCGCCAGGGAGATTCTGAAACTCCTCCCACCCCACCCCTCGGCAGGAAATGGAATACGTCCACCGCGATGCCCACGAAGCCGGCCTTTCGCGAGCCGGCCCACGGTCTCACCGATATACGGCTCGCGCAACGAGTTCGCATGGATCACGACCACCGCTGGAAACTCACCCGCCCCTGCGGGACGGGCAAGGAGGGCCGGGACGACATCGTCGCCGCTCTGGAACGAGACCTCCGACAGAACAATGTCGGAGCCGGGTTTCGTGGCGGACCCATCGATCACCCGTTCCGGCGCGTTCGGGCCCTGCGACGGGCAGCCCAGACCTGTGGCCAAGCTTGCCATAATCGACAGCAACAAGGCGGTCCGCATCGCTGGCCTGGCTCTTCTCGGCCCTGATCCGGTCTATGTAGCCGCCGCAGCCCGGAGTGCAGCCATCTCCTCGCGGTTGGGACCGTACATCCCCGGGCTCACGCCGCCCGACTGGCGGCAGAGCAGCGCGAGCTGGCCGCGGTGATGGACCATGTGGAGGAGCATGCTGTTCCACAGGATGTCGCGGATGGTCCAGTCGCTTCCGTCGAAGAACTTGAGCTTGCGATCCAAATCCTCTGGGCGCAGGTTCCGGATGCGGGCCTTGGCGTCGGTGTGGATGCGCTCGTAGCCCGGTGCCAACTCGGCGATCGTGCGCGGCCGCTCGATGCCAGGCGGTTTCATCTCGAATCCGAAGCCGCCGGACTCGATGCCGAAACTGTTGTAGGCGTCCCCTTCGGCGATGTGCCAGGCCATCTCCCCGATGGACCGTCCTCCGGGGTCCGGCCGGAAGTCGTACTGGTCTGCCGGCAAAGCACGCATCAGGCTGACCGTCTTCTCAGCCTCGGCCTCCCATAAGGTCAGAAACCTCTCCAGCTCGTTCATCCCGTATCCTCCTTTGCTCCGTCGGGTCCGTGTTGGAGCTTGAGGAAGCATAGCGCGGCGCAGCCGCCCGGAGAAGGTAGGAGGAAGACCGGTGGCAAAGGTGAGTGCTTTCATCAGTCGAAGGCCGCGAAAAGTCGCTTACCGCCGCTCTGGCGCGCGATCGTGCCAATCGCCGTCTCGCTGTTCGGCGGCCCGGAGACGCACAGCCCGACGCACCCGTCGGCGAATCCCACCAGCACCCGCCCCTGCGCGTCCACCGCGATGTCCATGAAGTCGAGCAGGTTGCGGTCGTCGCCGCACGTGGTTCCCTCAGGCAGATCGAGCCGCGCTGGACCGGGTCGCCGGGAGTCGCATCCACCGTCGTCCAGGTCGCTCCGCCGTCGTAGTCGTGGCAACGTACAGGTGCCAGACGCCGGCGAAGGTCGGATCGGTCCCCGTGCCGTCGCCGCCGGTCGGCGTGCCGAGGAAGGCGACGGCGGCGCGGTTGGGGTCGCCGGCCACCACCGCCGGGAAGGCGGCGTTCTGGATGCCGAACGACGCGCCCACGTCCTGCGGCGTCGACCAGTGTGCGCCCTTGTCGTGCGAGACCGCCGCCCGAACGTGCCCGTCCGCGCCGGTGAATCCGAAGTAGACCGTGCCGTCGGTCGCAATGCCCACCGCCGGGTCGTTGTTGCCCGCCGAGCTGCCGGGCACCGGGCGCACCTTCCAGGTCAGGCCGTTGTTGGTCGACACCACCACGGCCTGCTGGCTGCCGCAGCCCTTGTTGGGGACGTAGGCGGTGCCGTCCGGCGCGACTTTGACATGGCCGTGGAGACCGCCGCACTGGAGCAGCGTATAGATAGGGATCGGCGGGTTGAAGGTGAGACCGCCGTTGAGGCTCAGCGCGCACCCGGCGAGCAGCCACCCCTTGCGAGCAGTAGTAGACGGCGTGCGGATAGCCGATGCCCCGGCAGGCCGGATGCCAAGGGGCCGCCGCCGACCGTCTGGTGATCGATCCCGGTCGCGAGGCCGGACGTGGACGGCAGCCAGGTCGCGCCGTCGTCGTCAGTGAAGGCCATAAGGCTCGCCGGGCCGGCGAGCTGCGCGACGAAAGTCCGCCCAGTCTGCGAATCCGTGAACAGGATCGGGTCGAGGGTGGTGAGACCCGTCAGTGGGAACGTCACGTCCTGCCAGGTCGCCGTCGCCGGCGTGACCGTGTCGTCGAAGCTGACGCGCAGGGTCTCGAGCCCGGCAGTGAACATGACGTTGCCGCTGTGCCAGTTGACCCCCAGGCTCGGCTCACCGGCGCTCTGGCCGAGGTTGGCCGGAGTTGGATAGATTGCATAGGTCGGCTCTCCGGAGCCGGCGGCTGGAGGGACTAAGAGAACGGCGGACGACAGGATGAGGGCGACGGCAGACAGGGACCTGGAAGCGTTCACGAGTCTCTCCTTTGGAAAGGTCTCTCCTTTGGAAAGCAATGAGGCCACCGGAATTCCAGCAGCCTTCATCATGCGCTCTCCGGTCACCACGAGCCATGAGGGAAAACCCTCAGCCATTGAAGCAAAACCCCCACACGGACACCGGCGACCTCTTTGCTTTCCTTGATCGGCTCTCCCGCATGGCGCAGAGCCCCGGCGTTGCCCTGGCGCAGAACCGCCGGCCGTGCGGTTGGCCCAGGGCTCCGGAACGGTCCGCCGCCTCTACGGACCGCTCCGGGGATCGCCCGTAGGCGATCGGCCGGGAGCTACGGCACTACGGCCGCCCCCCGGCGGGTTCAGTTTTCAAAGATCCGTGCTTCCCCTCTCCGTTGGCTTCGCTCGACGGCTTTTCCGGAGGTTGGATCTTCTTACGTCGGCGGCGCACCGGCCGTCCAAGGTGGAGAGGAGAGAAGGATCGATGGACCAGCCTCCCGCATCGGCTGGCCGGCGTTCGCGATCCTCCGGCCGACGTTCGTGATCCCCTGGCCGACGTTCGCCATCCTCTCGCGAACATCGGCGAGCCTCTGGCCGGCGCCGGCCGGAGCCTGATGAGCGTCGGCCGGACGATGGCGAGCGTCGGCCAGAGGTTCGCGAACGTTCATCGGTCGATGGCGAGCGTCGGCCAGTCGCTGACCGACGCCGGCCGATCGACGACGAAGGGCGGCCAGTCGACGACGGACGTTGGACGCCGGCGGCCGGCGCTCCGTATGCCTGCTTTGAAGCGGACGGTGATGATACACTGGGCTCTCTCTACCAGTACGGCAGAGGTCGAAATCATCAAGGGAGATGGACCCATGGAGACTCCAGAAGGAACCAGGCTCGTCAAGGCTCATCCGGGGGGATGGTTGCCCCGAGACACTGCCCATACCGACCGGTGGATCCGCAGGCTCAAGAAGTTCGTGGCCGATCATCCTCGTGAGCTGGTGGAGCCGATCGCGGAATTCCGGGAGATGGTGAAGTCCGACCCCGTTCTCCATGCCCAGGTCGATGCCATGTTCGAGGAGGCCTGGGAGCACAAGAAGCTCACGCCGCTCGGGCAGTTGGAGGTCCGGACTTTCGAAGAATTCCTGGTGTTGCTCAATGGGATCATGACCACGGCCCCCGAGGCCTATCAGGACATCCCCAGTCACGAGCCGTCGGGATTGATCGGTTTTCCGATCAACGCCCTGCTCGACTGGCCGATGGCCACGAAGTCGGGCTATGACGTGTTCGCCAACGCCCTGGTCAACCAGCAATTCAAGAAGATCCTCCGCTACTGGTCGCGGTTCCTGGTCACCCCGGAGTCGCGCTACGTGTTGACCGAGCGCGTGAGCCGGCTCGATCCCGAGACGCTCGTCGTCCCGTGGCTGGGCGACCTCGCCAAAAGGGAGATGGTGCAGGTGGCCAAGTCAGCGGTGGGGGAGGGCTCGAACCCCACTCCTGACCGATTCGAGGAGATCTTCAATTGTGACCCGAAGGATGAATACTACGGGTTCAAGTCGTGGGACGACTTCTTCACCAGGACCTTCCGCTCCGGCGTGCGGCCCGTTTCCGGCCAGGGCGATGACAGCGTGATCGTCAACGCGTGCGAGTCAGCCCCGTTGCAGGTGAAGACCGGCGTGCCGCTCAATGCGAAGTTCTGGCTCAAGGGGCAGCCCTATTCGCTGGAAAACATGCTCGACTTCGACGAGCACACCCCATTATTCGACGGCGGCACGGTCTACCAGGCCTTCCTCAGCGCCTTGAGCTTCCACCGCTGGAACAGCCCGGTCTCCGGGACCATCAAAAAGGTCTCCATCGTCAACGGCTCCTACTACCTGGAGAATTTGTACGAGGGGTTCGAGAACCCCCACGGGGCCGACTCCAGCGCACCGAACGATTCGCAACCCTTCCTCACGGCCGTGGCCACGCGGGCGCTCATCTTCATCGAAGCCGACAATCCTAAAATCGGCTTGATGTGCGTAATACCGGTGGGGATGGCCGAGGTGTCGAGCTGTCAGGTCACCGTGAAGGTGGGCGAGCGGGTGGAGAAGGGGCAACAACTGGGCATGTTCCACTTCGGCGGATCGACCCATTGCCTCGTCTTCCGCCCGGGCGTGAACCTCGAGTTCGACTTCTACGGTCAGACTCCGAGTCTCAACGCGACCAACATGCGCGTCAACACGGCCATCGCCAAGGTGCTGTAGGCGAGCGGCGGCTACGGCTGCTCGCTCGCGATCACCAGAGCGGCGGCTCGAGCTCCAGACCGGCTGTCACGGTTTCTTGAGCCCGCGGCCGGAACAGCCGGCTGTGGAGGCTGCTCACCAGGGCGTTGAGGAGGGGGAAGTAGGCGCTGAAGAAGAGCACCATTGCCAGGGTGAAGTTGCGCTCGCTGAACAGCCGGTCGAGCAGGTTGTGGGGGTAGGCGTAGCTGGAGTGGAGCGCGTAGCCGCCGAATTCCAAGAGACCCATGGGGAAGAGCCCGTAGAGGTACTGCTGCCACCAGGGCAGGCGGCGGAAGATCACCGAGAGCGGGACCATGTAGAGCACGTAGACGGTGATCACCTGCCACCAGTGGGTGAAACGGGCGATCGCGAGCCACTGCCCGACCTGGTTCATCAGGGTGCCGGCCAGAAGGTAGGTGATGGCGTAGGTGGCCCACAGAGAGGTGGGCAGATAGAGCTTGTCCCGCAGGGGGCGGTAGAGCGGCGTCGTTCCCATGCCTGACGATAACACTGAGGCCGGCCCGGACATTGCCCTTGCCGGGCTCCTCGCAGGGGAGGTCGGAGTTGAATCCAGCCACTTGCCCTTCGAAGCCTCACCCCCGGCCCCTCTCCCGGGGGGAGAGGGGGGACTCCTGCGGATGGGATTGCCGAACCGGTACGAATCTGCCTTCAACGGTTGGTATCAAGAGGAAGCCTCCTACGGCCTCACTTCCCCAGCCAAGTCCCCCCTCTCCCCCCGGGAGAGGGGCCGGGGGGGGCCGGGGGTGAGGTTTCGAAGGGCAAGCCGGCGAATTTCCAGATACCCTCTGAAAAGATCCTCTGTTGAGGGTCTATGTTGCTTAGCAGTACGAAATAAGGCAAGTATACTTTACTTATTTCGCGCCGCTAAGCAGTTTTCGGCGAATCTGTGGGCTTAAAGCATCAACACCAGCACTTCGCACCCCTCCCCCGCCCCCGCCGGCTTCGCCCCCGCCCTTACCCGCACCAGGGCGGTGCCGCGGGCGTAGGCGGCGAGGTCGTGGGAGCCTTTGGAGAGGGAGGGGGTGACGAGGAGGGCGCCGTCCCGGGTCTCCACCTCGGCGGGCAGGAAACGGTCGCGGGCGCCGGCTCCGGGGAGGGGAGCGGTGAGGGTACCGGCCAGGGCTCCTCCCCACCAGGAGTCGGCGATCCCCATCAGTCTCCTCAGGGCAGGACGGACGAAGAGCCAGAAGCTCACCATCACCGAGGCCGGATTGCCCGGCAGGCCGAAGACCCAGCCCCTCGGGTGAGTGGCGAAGACCAGGGGTTTGCCGGGCTGGATGGCCACGGCGTCGAAGACGGCTTCGCAGCCCAGCTCCGCCAACACCCCTTCCACGAAATCGAGCTCGCCCATGGAGACGCCGCCGCAGAGGAGGAGCACGTCCGCGCCCAAGCCCCGCTCCACCAGGGGGCGCAGAGCATCCACCCGGTCGGGCGCGATGCCGAGAGACTCGAAGCGGAGCCCCAGGGTGGTACCTGCGGCCAGGAGGAAGGCGGTGTTCGAGTCCCGGAGCTGCCCGGGTGCGGGCGTCGTCTCCGGAGGCACGACTTCGTCCCCGGTGGTGAGCACCGCCACGGTGGGAGCCGGGTGCACCGGCACGGCTCCGTAGCCGTGGGTGGCGAGGAAGGAGAGGGCTCCTGGGGTGAGGCGCGATCCCGCGGGCAGCAGCGGCGCGCCCGTCCGCAGGATCTCCCCCTGCCGGCGGATGTGCTGCCCCGGGGCCGCCGGCCGGAGGAAGATCACCTGGTCCCGGCCCGCGTTCGTCTCTTCGATGGGGACGATCCGGTCGGCGCTCGCGGGCACGGGCGCGCCCGTCATGGTGCGGACCACGGCGGGCGGCACGAGGTCGAAGCCGGGGGGATCGCCAGCGGCAACTCTTCCCGCCACGGGACGGCTCTCCCCAGGGGCGATCTCGCCGGCCAGGGCATAGCCATCCATGGCGGAGACGTCCGCGGCGGGCACGTCCACCGTGGCCGCGAGGTCCCGGGCCAGGACGCGGCCGGCAGCGGCCCGGCGCTCGATCCTCTCCTCGGGGAGGGGCTTGAGCCGCTCCTCGATCCGCCTCCAGGCCTCTCCGGGTTGCAACAATTCATCCCTCCTGAGAGCCCAATGGTATACTTCGCGCGTTTCCCGGGTTCCTAGGTTTGTGGGATGGAGGTGGTTTTCTCTTTGGGATCGGTGGAGAACAGCTTCCAGTACCGCGGCGATCTCGCGCAGACCGCCCTGCCGGAGATCCTGTATACGATCGACCGGTTCCAGGTTCCCGGGGTCATCGAGGCCAGCCGGGAGGGCGTGGTCAAGCAGGTCTACATCAAGGAGGGCAACGTCGTCCACGCCATTTCCACGGACCGGAACGACAGCCTGGGCGCCTATCTCCAGAGGAGCGGCGTCATCACGCCCGAAGCCTACCTGGCCACCATGAAGGAGCGCGAGCGGACCCAGAAGCGCTACGGCGTCCTGCTCATCGAGGCAGGGCTGCTCTCGCCCGCCGAGGTCTACCGGGCCATCCGCAAGCAGATCGAGGCCATCGTCTGGAGCCTCTTCTACTGGCACGACGGCAGCGTCATCTTCAGCATCGGCGAGTTCCACGAGCCGGACTCGGTGCGCATCCAAATCCCCATGCGCCAGGTGATCATCCAGGGGATCAAGCGCGCTCCCGACGCCAAGACCCTGGTGGCGCGCTTGGGGCGGAAAGAGACGGTGTTCGAGCCTTGTTACAAGACGGAGCAGTTGATCGAGCTCGCCCTCGACGGGGACGAGTACAAGCTCCTGAGCCTGGTGGACGGCCGGCGGACCCTGTACGACATCTGCACCCAGGGTCCCCACAGCGCCGCCGAGAACGGCAAGGTGCTGTACGCTTTCCAGATCCTCCAGCTCGTCCGCTGCTTGAACCCGGCGGCGAGCCCCAATCCGGAGCCACGGCGCGAGGAGGGGACGGGAACGGGGACGACGGGAGCCATCAAGATCCGTTTCAAGACACAGGGCGACAAGTTCACCGCCTGAAGAGCCCACTGGAGTCGATATGCCGCTTTACGAGTACGAATGCCAGAGCTGCGGGAAGAGGACGGAGGTCCTCCAGCGCTTCGACGATCCTCCCCCCGCCGTCTGCCCGAGCTGCGGCGGCGAGCTGAAGAAGCTCATCTCCTCGCCGGCCTTCCAGTTCAAGGGGACCGGCTGGTACGTCACCGACTACGCCGGCAAGAAGGCACCCGCCGACAAGGACTCGAAGTCCAAGTCGGAAGGTAAGGGCGAAGGGGCCGGCGAGAAGGGCGACAAGGCAGAGAAGAGCGAGAAATCCGAAAAGGCCGAAAAGCCCGCCGCCGAGACGAAGAGCTCCGGCTCCAGCAGCAACTCAGAGTAACCCCCCAGGGCATAGGCGGGCGCTAACTTTGCCTCGGAGCTCCCCCGCCCAAGACCCTCACCCCTGCCCCTCTCCCGACCGCCCCATCCCCCTCCCCGGGAGAGGGGTACTTGGCTGGGGCGTTCTTGCTTTTCTCCCTCTTCTCCCGGTGAGGGGGGTTGGGTGGGGACGGGAGAAGAGGGTCGGGGTGATGAGGGTCTTGGGAGGGGGCCAGGCGAGCCCGGGGGGAAATAATCGCTGTTTCTCTCTATGTTACGATGGCATCCTGGAGCTCGCTCCGCCGTTCGAGAAGTCGTTCAAGTCTTTGGAGGCCTCATGAAGTCAGCAGCTCGCCCCCTCGTCCTGTCGCTCCTCGGTCTTGCGTTCGTGCTCGCCGGTCCGCTGCGGGCCACCACCTACATGATGATGTCCGACAGTGCGCTGGTGGACCAGGCCGCGGCCGTGGTCGACGCCCGGGTCGTGGGAGTGGACTCGGCCCCCGTCCTCGACGGGCCGCCGTCGACCGACTACCTGGTCGAGGTGAACCGGGTGGTAAAGGGCGACGTCCCGGGCAGCACCCTGGTGGTGCGGGTGCCGGGCGGGATCAATCCCGAGGGGCTCGGGCTCAAGATCTATGGCGCGCCCCAGTTCGCCGAGGGGGAGAACGCCCTCCTGTTCCTGCGGCCGGCGAAGGATGGGACCTACCACATCCTCCACCTGATGCTCGGCGCCTTCCACCGGCGGGCGGTGAACGGCAAGTCCGTGGCGCTGCGCGACCTCTCCGAGGCGCATGAGGTCGGCAAGGACCTCGACCTCGGCGGCCAGGATGCCATCCGCGACTTCGACCGCTTCGCCGACTGGGTGGCCGATCGCGCCTACGGGGTCAAGAATCCGGCGAGCTACGTCCTGGGCACGGCCAAGGCGCAGCTCAACTCCATCTCGGAGAAGTTCGCCCTGATGACCTATAACGACGGCAACCCTCTCCGCTGGTTCCGCTTCGACCGTGGCCAGAGCGTGGACTGGCGGGTCAACACCCAGGGGCAGCCGGGCCTCGGTCTCGACGCCACGATCGCCGCCTTCCAGACGGCCCTGAACGCCTGGAACGCGGATCCCGGCACCAACATCAACTACCGGTACGTGGGCACCACCACGGCGTCGAACGGGCTCGACCGGTCGGACAGCACCAACGCCATCATCTTCGACGACCGCGCCAACAACGTCGAGGGGGCCTTCGATTGCGGCAGCGGCGGCGTGATCGCCCAGGGTGGGCCCTACTTCTTCGAGTCGACCAAGGTCTTCCGGGGCAAGGCCTACCACGAGATCGCCGAGGCCGACATCGAGACCAACGACGGCACGCAGTGCCTGTTCGCGAACGACCCCAGTGTGGCCGCGGAGGTCTTCGCCCACGAGCTCGGCCACACGCTGGGTCTCGATCACTCCCGGCTGCGCGACGCCCTGATGTTCGCCAACGTCCACGACGACGGCCGCGGCGCCCGCCTGACGGACGACGACCGCGCCGCCGTGGCCGTGCTCTATCCCAGCGGCACCGGCTCGAGCAACGGTGGCGGCGCTCTGGCCGCGCCCCAGAAGCTCACGGCCCGCGCCACCTCGAATACCGAGGTGACCCTCTCCTGGCGCGACAAGGCGGCGGGTGAGGACAGCTTCCGGGTCGAGGTGAAGGTGGGACGGGGTCGCTTCAGCGAGATCCAGCAACTGGATGCCAACTCGACTTCGACTGTGATCTCGGGTCTGACCCCGGGAGGGACCTACACCTTCCGGGTCCGCGCCGCAGCCGGCAGCCGCTTCTCTCCCTATGTAGCGGTGACGGTCACCCTGCCGCGCTGAGGCTCGCGGTTTCGTCGCTCCGAGCGGCCGGTGGGGACCCGGAAGAACCGGGAGACCCCGCCGGCCGTTTTCCTTTGGCAAGGGCCACCAGCGCGGCTGCCAGGCAGGCCGGGATCAACTGGAAGCCCAGGCGCGGGAAGTTGGAGAAGACGAAGTAGCGCACGTCTCCCACGCCGGAGGTGAAGTAGGCGTAGAAGTAGAAGAGGAGCTCCAGGGTGGCCACGGCCGCGAAGGCCCGCGTCCGCCGGCAGAGGAGGAGGAGGGGAGCGAGGAACATGGCGGGGAGCAGGCCGTGCCAGGCCGGGAGCCACAGCATCTCGGCCACGGCCCGGAAGATCACCCCGGCGCGGGCGGGATCGAACGCTCCCGAGTTGAATTCCTGGAAGAGGTGGAGACGGAGGGCCTGGATCAGCCAGGGCAGGATCACCAGGGCGGGCAGCAGTCCCGTGCGCAGGGCTCCCCCAAGGTCCAGACGGCGTTCAGACTGAATCCGGCGGACGATCTGCACGATGACGAGGAACCCGGCGAGGGGGACTCCCTCCACCTTGGAGGCCGCGGCAAAGGCGGCGATTAATCCGATCTGGAAATCGCCTGCCCGGTCCGGGGGCCGCAGCAGGGGGGGGAGGGCGGCGGCGAGGACCAGGGAGAGGTTCCAGTCCGCGGCGCCGGCCATGATGTAGCCGATGCCGAAGGCCGCGATGATGAGGGAGACGAACGCGAGGCTGGCCTGCTGGGTGAAGCGATCCACCTCTCCCTGGCGCAGCCCCTCCCGGACAGCGGCGAGGATCAGGGCGAAGAGCACCGCCGTCTCCAGCATCATGGCAGGCACGTCGAAGGAGCCGGCCAGCATCGCCGTCACCGCGAACGTCTCGGGGACGAGGTGCGGGTAGTCGGGGTGGATCATCCAGTTCCAGCTCCGCGTCAGGAACAGGGTGTCCACCCCATGGGCCAGATAGAACCGCTGCCCCTTGAATCCCCAGTGATAGAGGAAGTCGGGCATGGCGATCCATCCCGTGAGGGCGAACACGGTGAACGCCGCCAGGGCGAAGAGCGCCAGGCCGTCGCCCCATCCCCACCCGCTGACATTTGATGGCAGGCGCGTGCCGTCTCCCTTGGGAAGGAAGCGGTGGGCCGCGAAGGCGATCAGGGCCCCGGCCACGGCAAGGAGGGGGAGGCTCCAGGGAATCCCGATGAGGTGCAGGAGGGTGAGGACGAGATGGAGGAGGACGGAGCCGGCCAGGACATAGAGGACGCCACGGTAGAGGGCGCCATCGCCCGGCGAGGCCAGCACGCCCGCAAACCGGCTCCCCAGGAGACCGAGGGCGACGAAGAGGAGGACGGCCGCCAGCAGGGCCCAGACGCTCAAGGGTGGATCACCCGATAGAGGTCGCACCCCGGCAGTTGCGCCCATCTCTCCAGTCTCCTCGGCCAGGGATCCTGGAGGGGGACGCCGTAGGCGATGACGTATCCTGCTACGACGCTCGCAGCCGGGTCTTCGCGAGCCAGGACCTCGTGGGCCGGCATCAGGTACGCGGCCCAGCGGGTGACGAAGAAGGCGTTTCCCCGGGGCTCGTCCGGCCCGGCGAAGGCGACGATGCTCCCTTTGGGAATCCGTTGCCGGGCGGGAGCCAGGCACGCTTCGAGCCGGGCCACCTGGGGGGTGCCGAAGCGCCAGCTCGCCGCCGGCTGCAGCCACTCCCCGCGGGCATCGAAGGTGGTCAAGGCGCCCCGGACCTCGGCCAGGAGGGCAGCCGCGGCCCAGAGGACCAGCAGCCCCAGCAGGGATCGCCTGAGCATGGGGCAGATCTTACCCTGCTAAACTCTGGCCCCCGCGATTGGAACGATCATGACCCTCGCCTTCCGCTCCGACGAGAATCGCCCTTGCGTCGCCGCCCTGCTGGCGGATCTGGGGGTGGCCCCGGGCACCGTGGATCTCGCCATCGACGAGCGGGACGAGATGCTCGGCTTCCTCGTGGAGTCCCACGGCGGCGACTTCGACCGCGCCCTGTTCCAGTACTTCCAGTCGGGAGCAAGCATTGCCGGCTCCCTGGGCCAGGTGCTCCGCTGGCGTTTCGGGGAGCAATCAGTGAAGCTCCTGGACTTCGCCAGCGGCTACGGCCGGGTCACCCGCTTCCTGCTGAGAGAGATCCCGCCGGAGAGGGTCTGGGTGGCGGACGTCTATGCCGGGGGCGTGCGGTTCCAGGAGGAGCGCTTCGGCGTCCACGGCCTCGTTTCGGCCAACCGGCCCGAGGACTTCGCCTGTGACGAGCGATTCGACGCCATTCTCGTCACCTCGCTCTTCACCCATCTGCCCGAAGAGCGGTTCGTGGCCTGGCTGCGGGTTCTCCTGGGGCTGCTCAACCCGGGAGGGCTCCTGGCCTTCAGCGCCCACTCTTCCGAGGTCCTCCCCGCCGGCCTCGAAATGCCGGCCGGGGGCTTCCTCTTCCAGCCCATCAGCGAGAGCGGCTCGCTCGACAAGAGCGACTACGGCTCCACCTGGGTGACCGCGGCGTTCGTCCGTTCCGCCCTGGAACGGGCGCTCCCTTCAGGTACCCCCGGCTTCTCCCTCCATCACCTCGAACGGGCGCTCTGCAACTTCCAGGACCTCTACGTCGCCCTCCCCGAGCCCGGGGTGGACTTCCCCTCCCTCGCCTTCCAAGGCGAGCCGCAGCTCTTCGTGGAGCATGCGGAGCTTACGGCCGGCGGATTGAGGATCAGCGGTTGGGCCGCCGTGCGCAACGGCAGCGTGCAAGAGGTGGAGGTCTGGCTCGACGATGAGCGGTTGGGATCGGCGGCGGTCGAAGACGTGCGCGGCGACGTGGCCGGCTTCTTCTTCGGTGGTGAGCGCCAGGAGCGCCAGGTCCGCTCAGGATGGCTCTGTACCTGCCCGCTCCCTCCCCGGGTCTCGTATTCCACGGCCGTGCTGCGGCTGCGGGTGATCGACGGCCGGGGGCAGTCCCAAGTGCTCTGGGCCGGCTCCATCGAGGGGCTGCTCCTCGCCGCCACCCGTCTCGAAGCCGGCCATCTCCAGGGCCGGCTCCGCCACGCCGAAGCCGTGCTCGCCGAGGAGCAAACTCGTGCGGCGGTGGATCGGTCAGCTTTCCAGGCGCGCATCGCCGCCATGGAGGCCAGCCGCTTCTGGAAGCTGCGCAATGCCTGGTTCCGCCTCAAGGCGCGGCTGGGGTTGATCGAGAAGGCCGAATGAGCGACTGGACGATCTCCGATCTCCTCCCCGGTCTCTACGTCTTCCTGCTGGGAGCAGGGCTGGCCGCGATCCTGCGGCGCTTCTACGACGCCGTGCCCTGGCGCATCCTCGCCGTCTTCGGCGTGGTCCTCATCCTCCTCTTCGGCACGGTCCTCTTCGGCGGTGGGGTGCTGCTGCCCCTCGGCAACCTGGCCGGCTTCGCGCCATTCCGCCAGCTCCCCCTGCCCGATCCCCCCACCCTCGCCCTTCAGGGGGACCTCGTGCACCAGATCACACCGTGGACCCTGGAGGTGCGCCGGGCTTTCGCGGAGGGGCACTGGCCGTTGTGGAACGTCCGCGCCGGAGCGGGCATGCCCCTCTTGGGCGATCCACAGACTCAGGTGCTCCAACCGCTCGTGATGCTCGCCTATCCCTTCCCCATCACGGCGGCGGTGGGGATCACCGCAGCCCTCCGTGTGCTCTTCGCTCTGATCTTTTCCTTTCTCCTCCTCCGCCGGCTGGGCCTGGGTGAAGCCGCGGCCCTGGGGGGGAGCCTCGCCTTCGGCCTCGGGGGATTCCTCATCCTCTGGCTCGGCTGGCCCATGGCCAACTGTGCGGCCTGGCTGCCCGTGGTGCTGTATGGGATCGCTCGATGTGAGAGGGCGTCCGACAAGTCACCGGCTTGCCCTTCGAAGCCTCACCCCCGGCCCCTCTCCCGGGGGGAGAGGGGGGACTTGGCTGGGGCTGGTGAGGCCGTAGGGTGCGACGTGCGCACCGTGAACGTTGATGGTGCGCACAGCACACCCTACAAAGCTCTCCAAGTTCGGCTAAGTCACCCCTCTCCCCCCGGGAGAGGGGCCGGGGGTGAGGCTTCGAAGGGCAAGCGGCTGGATTCAGCGCCAACTTTCCAGACACCGTCTGACCTCTTGCTCCTCTTTCTCGCCACCCTGGGTCTGATGCTGGCGGGCCACCCCGAGGTGATGCTCTATGCCCTCGGCTTCGCGGGGCTCTTCCTGATCGATCGGGTCCGCCGGCTCGGAGGCATCCCCGGCCGGCGGCTGCTCTTTCAATGTGGATTGACGATGGCGCTCGCCGGTGCCACGGCCTCTCCCTTGCTCCTCCCAGCCATCGAATATCTGCCGCAGACCGAGCGGGCAGCCATCGTGGCGGCCACCATGCCCCCCATCTCCTTGAGCGAGCTGTGGCGAGACCTGCAACGGCCCGAGATCCGGGAGCTGTGGCGCAAGCGGGCCCTCGAACGTCTCCTGCCCATCGTAGCCCCCCGGGCCTATGGCGATCACAACTACTACTGGGGAGACGGAAACGTGATCGATTCCGGGGGTGGCTTCGTGGGCAGCGCGGCTTTGCTCGCGGCCTTCGTAGCCCTCTTTCCCCGGCGTGGCCGTCGCCGGTTTCCCCTGGAGGGGCTGGCCCTCCTGGTGTTGATCGTTGCGCTGCTCCTCGTGGCTCAGCCTTCGGGCCTCGACCGGCTGATGGTGCGGGTGCCCATCCTCGGCGCCACGTTCATTCACCAGACCCACCGCATCCTGATCCTCATCAGCTTCTGCCTCGCCGTGCTCGCGGTCTGCGAGGCCCAGCGCCGTTGGCGGGGCGAGGGCTCGCGCTGGCCGGTCGTCGTGGGAGCAGCGGTCCTGGCCGCTCTCATCCTCTGGGGCTACCAGGCCCATCCCAATCCTCAGGACCCCTCTCTCCTGGCCGATTTTCGCAACCGGATGCTCACTGCTCACCTGGTGGCCCTGGCTCTCGCCACTGCCCTGCTCCTGCTCAAGCTCCCGGGACGTTGGGGCCGCGCCGTCCCCTGGCTCTTCTGCGGTCTCGTCGCCGGCGAGCTGCTGCTGGTGCATGGTCCGGCCCTCCCGCCGGCACCCCGTCGCCTCGCGTACCCCGTGACCCCTCCTATGCGCTTCCTCCAGGAGAACCTCGGGGACTTCCGCGTGGTGGGGATGGGGAAGGACGTTCTGCCCGCGAACTTCGCCCTGGTCTACGGGCTGAACGACGTGCGGATCGACAATCCATCCCTGCCCGAGGACTATGCGGCGACCACCTGGCCGTTGCGACGCGAGCCGCCGCATCTCTTCGCCCGGCCCCGCCATCCCCTCTACGACCTTTTGGGGGTCCGCTACGTGCTGGCGGAGCCTGGGGCCAACCTGCCGCTGCGCCTGGTCCTCCAGGATCCGGCCCTGTGGATCTACGCCCGGCCCGGGGCCCTGCCGAGACTCTTCCTCCCCGAGCGGGCCGTCGTCTATCGCGGTGGCCCCTGGGGGGACTGGCTGGAGGCGAACCGCGACTTCGCCAAGCGTTCCCTGGTCGCGTCCATCCCCGGAGGAGCCGCGGACTGGCGGGCGCTCTCCCCTCGGGAATCGACGCTCGACGTCTCCCTCCCCGAGCCCGAGCGCGTGCACGCCCGGGCCCACCTCGCCGAGCCCCGCCTCCTCGCCTCCAGCGTGCTTCAGGACGGCCACTGGCACGTCCTCGTGGATGGCAAGCCCCACCCCGCCCTGCTCGCCGACGGTATCCTGGCCGGCGCCTGGCTCCCGGCGGGCGAGCACCGGGTCGATCTGCTCTACCGGCCCGGGCTCTTCCTCCTGGGGCTGGGGCTCGCGGCCCTGGGCTTGACCACGGCGGTCGTCTGGTGGGTTCCGAAGCCGGGGGAGCCCTCATCACCCCGGCCCTCTTCTCCCAGCCTCCCCCCCTTCCGCCGGGAGAAGAGGGAGGGGTTTGTCTAAGAAAAAAGCAAAGAGGCGAAGCTGTCTTAGCCCTCTCTCTCCCGGCGGAAGGGGGGGGAGGCTGGGAGAGAGAGGGTTGGGAGAGTGAGGGTCCAGACGGTGCCGTCCACGATCTGGCCCCTTCATCTTGCTGTATCCTGCTTTCGTCATGATTGTGGCCGCTCCCCCCGAGGTTCTCACCGAGACGGAACGCTCTTTGCAGACGTTCGGCCGCGTGGTGTTGTGTCAGATCGTTCGCGCCGAGGGCTCGACGCCCGGCAAAGTGGGTTGGAAGCTCCTCGCTCGTCCCGACGGCTCGTTCGTGGGCAATCTGGGGGGCGGCGCCTTCGAGGCCCTGGTGAAGATCGACGCCCTGGAGAAGCTGCGTATGCGCGCCGGAGTCGACGCTTCGGAGATCAAGCGGTACTACCTCACCGAAGAGGCCACGCGGGGCGAGCCCACGGGCATGGTCTGCGGCGGCATGGCCGAGGTCTTCCTGGAGGTGATGATCGCCGCCCCGGTGATTGCCATCTGCGGCGGCGGCCCGGTGGGGCAGGCTCTGGCGCGGGCGGCCGTGCTGGCCGGTTTCGAGGTCCTGGTGGTGGACGACCGGGCGGAGTTCCGCAATCCGGAGCTGTTCCCCGCGGGCGTCCGCATCGCCGAGGTGAGCGCGGACTACGAGCAGGGCTTCCTGGCGCCGTTCTACCACCGCGACCTCTACGTGGCCGTCGTCACCCGCTGCTGGGAGACGGACACCACGGCCATCGCGTCGGTGATGCGGCAGTCGCCGGAGTCGCTGGTCTATCTGGGGCTCATGGGGAGCCGGCGCAAGATCGCCCGGGTGCGCGACGAGCTGGCGGCGCAGGGAGTCGATCTTTCGACAGTCGAGCTGCACGCGCCCATCGGTCTGCCCCTCGGTGGGGACAGCCCGGGCGAGATCGCCATTTCAATCCTGGCGGAGGTCATCGGAAAGCGGTATGAGAAGTCTGCGGTCGAAGCGTGATCGGATCCTCCTGATCCTCCTGTTCAGTGGCGTTTTCCCGGCGCTCCTCGCGGCTCCAGCTTTTGCTGCCGAGCCCACCTGGAGCACGCTCCCCATCTGGGGGGCTGACGTCTGGAGCCTGGCCATCCATCCCCAGGACCCCGACATGGTCTTCGCCGGCACCTCCGCCGGCCAGGTCTATCTCTCCCGCGACGGCGGACGCACCTGGGTCGATGCCGGGGCGTGGCTGCCCTTCCCCGGCTGGGTGGTGTCGAGCCTGCGCTTCGATCCCAACCAGCCGTCGCGGTTGTGGGCGTCGCTGCGGGGTATCTGGGGCGGCGGTCACGTGGCCTCGTCGGACGACCTGGGGCGGACCTGGAATTCCCGCGTCCAGGACGGCCTGCCCAACGAGCCCATCTACACCCTGGCCCTGGTCCCCGGCCATGAGGGACGGATCTTCGCCGGCACCGCCTCGGGCGTCTACGGCACCGACGACGGCGGCAAGACCTGGAGCGACCTGACGGGCGATCTCCCCAACGTGCAGAAGGTCACCAGCCTGCTGGTCGATGCCGATCAGCCCGACACGGTCATCGCCGGCACCTGGCGCCAGGCCTACCGCAGCGACGACGCGGGCAAGACCTGGACGGGGATCTTCGAAGGCATGGTGCTCGACTCCGAAGTCTTCAGCCTCACCCCGGTGCCGGGCAAGCCCGGCGAGATCTGGGCCAGCACCTGCGGCTGGGTCTACGCCACCCGCGACCGGGGTGGCAAGTGGGAGCGCTTCAAGGAGGGATTCGAAGAGCGCCGTACTCCGGGCTTCGCCGCCCTCCCCAACGGCCGCCTCCTCGCCGGCACCGTGGCCGGTCTTCATATCTCGGACGACGACGGCAAGACCTGGCACCGGATGGGCGACCCTGGCATCTCCATCCTGACGATGGCCTACCATCCGGCCAAGCCCGGGCGCATCGTCATCGCCACCGAAGGGTCCGGCGTCTGGACCTCCGACGACGGCGGCACCACCCTGCGACCGGGAAGCGGCGGCATGATCAACACCCGGGTGGGAGCCTTCGCCGTGGCCGGCAAGGAGCTGATGGTGGGGGTCAACCACGCCGGGCCGTTCTCCGGCGTCTACTCCTCCCACGACGGCGGCAAGAGCTTCGACGACTTCGCCTTCCTCCCCACGGTGCTCGACCTCGCCGTCTACAAGGGCCGCATCTTCGCCGCCACGGAGAAGGGCCTGTTCGAGCGTCGCGGCAAGGGCTGGCACTGGGTGCGGGATCTGGGTGAGGGCACGGTCGAGCAGCTCATCGCCGATGGTCCCCGCCTCCTCGCCCGCACGCCCGACGCCCTGTTCGAATTCAACGGCAAGCTTTTCACCCGCCGGCCGTTCCAGCACGGCACTCCCCGTTCCGCTGCCTTCTACGGTGACGCCCTCTGGGTGACCGACGCCAAGGACGTCTACCGGCTGACCGCGAATGACAACCACACCATCCCGTCCCCGTTCCCGGGGGGCCGGCTGCAGCGTCTCGAAGAGCAGCTCCTCCTCTGGGGTCCTGGCGGCACCTTCACCAAGACCAGCGCCGACGCCGACTGGACCGAGCTCACCCATGAGAGCTCCCGTCTCCTCTCGACCGGCGACGAGCGTTTCCCGGCCCTGATGATCAGCGGCGACACGGTCCGCCTCTTCGATCGCGAAGCCCGCAAATTCCAAGCCCTCGAAGTCCCCATCCCCGCCCGCGACATCGCCGCCGCCCGAGTGCTCGACGGCCGGCTGCTGCTGGGGACCTCGGGCTATGGGGTGATGGTGCGGGAGCTGCCGGCGACCGCGCCGGTTGCAGAGCAGACGACGCGGTGAGAGGGCTGAAGAAAAAGGACCTAAAGGACGCAAAGGACCCAAAGGACGTCAGGAAGGACGTCCTTGAAGTCCCTGGTGTCCTTTAGGTCCTTTGCGTCCTTTAGGTCCTTGCCTTTCTCCTCACCTCACATCGGGCTCTGCTGTAAGATTCGAGCCCGCATGGAACCGGTCAACGTCTTCGAGCTCGAAGCGATCGCCCGCGAGAGGCTCTCCCGCGAGGCCTACGACTATTACGCGGGCGGCGCGCACGACGAGGTCACCCTGCGCGAGAACCGTGCCGCCTACGACCGCATCTCTCTCGCCTACCGGGTCCTGGTGGACGTCTCCCGCCGCGACCTGACCACCACGGTCCTCGGCCAGCCGGTCGCGATGCCGATCCTCGTGGCCCCCACGGCGTTCCACGGCCTCGCCACACCCGAGGGGGAACGGGCCACTGCCCGCGCCGCCGGGGCGGCGGGGACGGTCATGATCCTCTCCACCCTCTCCACCACCAAGATTGAAGAGGTCGTGGCCGCGGCCTCCGGACCCGTGTGGTTCCAGCTTTACGTCTATCGCGACCGCAAAGCCACCGAGGGATTGGTGCGGCGGGCCGAGGCTGCGGGCTGCCGGGCGCTCGTGCTCACCGTGGACGCTCCCCTGCTCGGCCGGCGGGAGCGGGACGTCCGGAACCTCTTCCGTCTGCCTCCGGGCCTCGCCGTGGCCAATCTCCTGCCCGAGGGATACGGAGACCTGCCTCCAGCCACGGCGGATTCCGGCCTCGCCGCCTACGTCGCCTCCTTCCTCGATCCGGCTTTGACCTGGCGGGACGTGGCCTGGCTCCAGTCCATCACCGAGCTGCCGGTGCTCGTGAAGGGGATCGTCCGGCCTGACGACGCCTTGCGAGCGGCCGAGGCGGGCGCCGCCGGCGTGGTGGTCTCGAACCACGGCGGCCGTCAGCTCGACACCTCGCCGGCTACCCTCGACGTGCTGCCCGAGATCGCCGACGCCCTGACCGCTCACGGACATCGGATCGAAGTCCTGATGGACGGCGGCATCCGGCGAGGCACTGATGTCGTGAAAGCCCTCGCCCTCGGCGCCAAAGCCGTCCTCGCCGGCCGCCCCGTGCTCTGGGGGCTCGCCGCCGATGGGGAAGCAGGAGCGTTGAAGGCCCTGCGCCTCCTCCGCGACGAGCTCGACCTCGCCATGGCCCTGGTTGGGGCACCGACGGTGGCGGAGATTACTCGGGATCTGGTGCGATCCGAGCGAAGTTGTTGAGAACTGTCGTATCCGTCACGACACCGATCACCTGCCAGGAGGTTTCTGCTCGCCGCGCAGGGCCTGGAGGAATTTCTCATCCTCCCGCAGGCTCTTGAGCTCCGGGCTCTCGCGCAGCGTCTCGTCGAAATCCTTGTCGAAGCCAGGGTCCCCCTTCCGGGCCGCCTGCAGCTCCTTCAAGGCCGCGTCCTTGTTGCCGCTCATGTACTCCACGAGACCGAGAGTGAAGTGAGCGTACGGATGGTCCGGCGCATACCCCGCGGCCTTCCGCGCCTCGGCCAGCGCATCCTTCAGATTTTTCTTCTCAAGAGCACGGCCCGCGGCCTCCTCGTGCAGATAGAAAAGGTTGAGATCGAGCAGCCGCCGCAGCTCGGGGAAGGGCTGGGGATTGTCATCCACGTTGATGTAGACGTAGCGGTCGTTGTTGGTGTTGCGCCCGCCCTGCTTGCGGACGACGAGGATCGAAGCCGACTGCCGCCCGCGCGAGTCGCCGCCGGCATCGTCCCCGGCCTTGAGGGCGGCATAGAGCTTCTCCGCCAGCTCTCCCTGCGTGGCCTCGAACGCCTTGCCCATGGCCTCCGGCACCTGCGGTCCCACGAGGATGTTGCCCTGCGCCGTCCAGGCCTTGCCCTGCCGGTCTCCCGCCCAATTCGGCGCCTTGGGGCCGGTGTAGGCCGCGATGTTGCCCTTGGCATCGACGATGGCCACCTGGCGGCCGTCCTTGCCCGGGAAGGTGTCGTCGGCGAGCAGCTTGTCGAGCACCTGCTTGGCGGAGAGCCCCTGGCGCAGGAGGTCGATCCCCTGAGGGCCATAGCCCACGTTGACGTTCGCCTGGGTGGCGACCGCGCCCACGCCGGCCAGGGCCCAGGGCACCACCGATCCCACGGAGAAATAGCGCGACGCGACCGCCACCCCGAGGTCCCCGTTCGCCGGATCGATCGCCACGATGGAGAAGGTGGAGACCGTGGGGGATTGGACGATTGGATGATCGGCAGCGACGAGAGAAGCCGGGAAGAGGAGCAGACAGAGCGCGAGGAGGCGTTTCATGATTTCACCTCAGGGGTCGGTCGAATTGTCGGTCGCCATGGTACTCGAAAAAACTCGGATAGGATCGTATGGAGTGAGGGCCTCGAAAGGAGCTTCTCGATGTGGACGTCAACCCGCTTCACCCAGAGGATCGGCTGCCGCTTCCCCGTCGTGCAGGGACCCATGGGCGGCGGCGCTTCGACCCCGGAGCTGGTGGCGGCAGTCTCCAACGCGGGGGGGATGGGATCGCTCGGCGCCTATCACCTGCCGCCTGACGAGATCCGGAACGCTGCGGCGGAAATCCGGCGCCTTACGACCAAGCCCTTCGCCCTCAACCTGTGGATCCCCCGCGAGCGGGAGGACTTCGGGAACCAGGGGGACGTCGCCCGCGCTCTGGCGCGTCTCCAGCCCTACCGGGACGAGCTGGGCCTGCCGCCCGTCACGGAGCCCCCGGCGCCAACCGTCCAGGACTTCGAGCGACAGTTCGAGGTCGTGCTCCAGATCCAGCCGCCCGTGTTCAGCTTCGTCTTCGGCCTGCTGCCAGCGCCCATGGTGGCCGAGGCGCGCAAGAGGGGGATCTTGCTGATCGGCACCGCCACCACCGTCGAGGAAGCGGAAGCCCTGGAAGCGAGCGGCGTCGATTTCGTCTGTGCCTCGGGTTTCGAAGCCGGGGGCCATCGCGGCAGCTTTCTCCGTCCAGCGGAGCAGTCGCTCACCGGGACGCTGCCGCTCATCCCCCAGGTCGTGAGCGCCGTGCGGATTCCCGTCCTGGCCGCCGGCGGGATCGCCGATGGCCGAGGCGTCGCGGCAGCCCTGGTCCTCGGCGCCGACGCGGCCCAGATCGGCACCGCCTTCCTGATGACCCAGGAGTCCGGAGCCAGCGCCCTCCACCGCGCCGCCCTCGCCGACCGGGCCCGCGCAAGACGCACCACCCTGACCCGGGCCTACACCGGGCGTCTCGCAAGGATGCTCGCCAACCGCTACACGGAAGAGATGGCCCAGCCGCCTGTCGAGATCCTGCCCTACCCGCTGCAAAACGAGCTCACCCGGGAGCTCCGCTACGCAGCAGCCCGAGCGGGACGGGAGGACATCTTGGCGTTTTATGGTGGGCAGGGGGCACCGCTGGCCTCTCCTCGCCCGGCCGGCGACCTCTTTGCAGCCCTCGTCGAGGAGACGGGTAAGGTCTTCGAACGGTTCTGCGGAGGGTAGTTTTTCCCGCTGCCTCCCTCCTGGGAGCGCCGGCGTCTCGCCGGCATCTAACTTTGCTTTTAAAAAAGACGGAGTTAGCTCCACTTTGTCAGATTGCCTGACTCGGCCGTCGCCAGCGCCCCCTACGGCAATCCCGGCCGCCTGAGCCCCCCTCTGCCCTCGCGAAATCTCGCATCGCCCTCGCGAATTTTCATTGCGCCCTCGCGAGGGCCGGACCGCCCCTCGCGAATTCTCGCAACGCCCTCGCGAGTTTTCCTCGCGCCCTCGCGAGTTTCCTATGCGCCCTGGCGAATTCTATATGGGCCCTCGCGAGGGGTGGCCCAGAATTCGCGAGGGCGGAACGAGAATTCGCGAGGGCGCAGCCAGAATTCGCCAGGGCGGGACGAAAATTCGCGAGGGCAGAGTTCTGATCGCTGAGGGCTCGACGCGATCCGGCGAGGGGCAAGCCTTCTAGTTCCAGAGATTTGCGAGTCGGTGGGGGGCAGCTGTAGAGTTAGTAGCCGGCGAGACGCCGGCGCTCCCAGGAGGGAGGCAGCTCAGCTCTTCACTTCGCGCTGCACCGTGTACTCCAGCGATACGATGCCGGTCTTCTTATAGATCCTGCTCCCGGCCAGTTGAAGCGTGGCCTTGGAGCCCGGAGAGGGGAGGAGCGGAATGCCCCCGCCGAGCAGCACGGGGATCACGGCCACCTCCACGGAATCCACCTGGCCCGCATCGAGCAGACTGCGAAAGAGCACGCCGCCGCCCATCAGCCAGATGTCCTTCCCCTCCTCAGCCCGCAGCGCGGCCACCACGCCTCCGGCATCCTCTGACACCAGGGTGACTTTCGGATAATCCGAGGCGCGCAGCGTCCGTGAGAAGACGAAGACCCGCATCCCCGGCATGCGGCCGCCACCTCCCTGGGTGAGGGTCAGCTCGAACGTCCGGCGCCCCAGCAGAATGGTGTCGAAGCTCTTGTATAGAGCCTTGAAGTCGATCTCTGGATCCTGGACGATCCAGTCGAACTCGCCATTCGGGCCAGCGATGTAGCCGTCGAGGCTTGCAGCTACGGAGTAGCGGACTTGTCGCATCTCGGCCTCCTGATCATCAGGCCCGAAGGGCCGGCAGAATGTAGCCTGGGGCGTCAGCCCCAGGGAAGCGGTCCACCCCAGTCCCCAAAGCCCTGAAAGGGCGACAGAAGCTACTGTTCGGCTTCCTCTGCGTATTTATCGAGAACTGAGTCGGAAGTGTGCTCTAAGTGCTTCAATTCAGCTACATCCCTGATGGATTCGTATGGGATATATGTGCACCTCCCGGAAAGAGGACCCCTTTCGAGGAGAGAGAAAACTGGTCGTGTGATCTCCTGAAAGACCTTCTCGCGACGATCGGAGAGGGCCACGATATGCAGCTTAATGTCCATGTTAGGCTGGAGCGCGAGCAAGTCAGCCATGCGAAGAATGCCAGAATAGATCGATGTCGTATGCTCGACTTCAAAGGCCCTAACGATAGAGCGCCTCTTCAGCCAAATCACATCGATCTGTTCAATGGTGCGCAATGTTGTCTCATCGTAGTTCAGAGGCAGGCTATTCAGGAGAGTGTCACTCTCAGGCTTCCATTCCTTAATCACTGCGGTGCGATCAGCTCTTGGCAGCCATATTCTCATTCCCATGGTGGCGCCGATCTTAGCTATCAGAGCCTGAATCTTGATGGATTCGCGAGATTCTGGTTCTGTTTTGGCCGCCTCCTCGCTATCTGTGTCCCCTGGAACGGACACTGACACGATACCTTCAGGGGTGCGAACGCGGTGCTGAAGAAGCCTGCGATAGCTTTGCTCATTAACCTCAAATATTTGCTTGGAATGAAGCTGGTTCAGGAGCTTGGCCTCCAGGATCTTCCCGTCTGCGTCGGTAAGCCGGGCAAGGCTACCTCTGAGTTTCCCGGTCCAGTTCGAAGTTGAGGGGTCTTGTCCTTTGGTGAAAGAAAGCTCATTCCAGATCTCGGGTAGATGGATCGGAAGGGCATTCTCTTTGCTGAGCCAGACCGTAGGTGTGACCCTGAATCGAATTATGAAGGGATCGTCCTCAAGGTAAAAAATTGGCGAGGCGTCCTCATAGGGGCCATCAATGACCTTGAGAATTCCCACCCATCTCGACAGTTTGGTCATATAACATACAAGCTTATCGCCGCGTTTTAACTTCTGAGCAGCGACGCCCTGTCGCGTCCGAAATCCGGAGACTTGCCGACCAGACTTGCTGAAAGCTTCGTAAGTCTCGGGGGAGAAGAGGTCAAGGTAGAACGCCATTGATTTAGGTTCTCCGATCATGGCTGCTGCCGCCCCTTCGGGGCTTTGAAGGTCGGGGGGCCGAATTCCTGGGGCTTTCGCCCCAGGCTACATGCTGTCGGCCCTTCGGGCCTGATTCTCTCATGGTTTCTTGGAGAGCGAGGAGCCGCTCTCGATGATCCCTCACAAGGGCACCGCTTCGTCCAGGACGCGATTCCGGATTCGTGACTTCAGCCCTTTCTCCGTGACGACGTCTACAGGCCGGCCGAGCAGGGTTTGGAGATCCATGAGCAGACCGCCGAGATCGAGGAGGCTTCGCCCCGTTTCGAGGTCAACCAGGAGATCGACATCACTCCGTTCGTCGGCCTCGCCTCGGGCCACGGAACCGAAGACGCGGACGTGATGGGCTCCGTGCTGAGCGGCGACGCTGAGAATCTTGTCGCGGAGGCTTCTCAGCTCTTCAATCCCCATCTTGATCCCTACGCTTTCCGCAGCTCCTCGATCCCGGGCGCGGCCTCAAGCCGCTCGTTGACCAGCGCTTGCGTGCTCACGCCCGGGATTATAGCCCCTTCAGCCCCGAGGCTCCTGTCGCTCAGAAGCAGAAGAAGGTGGTGAACTGGTTGCAGCGCATCCCCCATCCTCCGTGGTCGTCGTCGATGCACCATGCGTTGGGGAAAGACGAACAGAAATCGCATTCGCATGGGGGTGCCGCGAGAGCAGGCTTGGAGAGGATGGCGACACCGAGCACGAACAGGACGGCGGCGAGCGAGACAAGCTTTCGAACCATGGCTCCTCCTCGTGTGGCCGACATGGGCCAGTTATGAGTCATGCAGCAGTTACTATAAAGAGTCGTGGGGCGGGATTCAAGGCGGAGTCCCGGTCTGGCGTGGGGGAGGACGGGTCAAGCGGGGAAGAGCGCGTACCGAGCAGGGAGACCTTCTGGGGAAAGCCCCTGGACCAACGGGGAAAGCTCCCGGACCAACAGGGAACGACCCCGGACCAACAGGGAGAGGCCCGTACCTGTTCGTCCGAGGGCTGTACCGAGCGGGGAGAGGCCTGTACCTGCTCGTCCGAGGGCTGTACCTGTTCGTCTGAGGCCCGTACCGAGTGGGGAGAGGCCTGTACCTACTCGTCCGGGGAGTTGACCCGCGCCTACGCCTTCCCCCGCAGCTCCTCGACCTTCCGCTCCCGCTGGTCCTCGATCCTGCGGCGCTCGCGGCGGTACTCTTCCTCTTCCTCCTGGCGCTTGGCGGGATCGTAGATCGTCTTCAGGCGGTTCTGGTGGAGGATCTCCAGCTCGGCCAGGCTGGCTTCGGCTTTGCGGCGGGCTTCGGCGATCTGCTCCCGGAGGTCGTCGCTGAAGGTCTCTTGGCGGGGACGCTCGATGCCCTGCTTCTCCAGCCGCTCGAGCGCCAGCTCGTAGGCGGACTTCATTCCCGAGGTCTTGTCCTTGTCGGCCATGAAAACAGCATATCATCGCGCCTGCGCTCCGTGCCAAAGTGGCATGCGCCGGTCCGGTCCGGCGCCGGAACGCCGCGGAGATCCCCCCGTGTTTCCAGAGATTTGCGGCGGCTGCAGCGGTAAGATCCTGCGGCATCCGTCTTGCTAAGACCCGCGGGCCGCGACTGAAACGTTGGCTGATTCGAGGAGGCTCCATGATCGAAGCGCACGACCTCACCCGCCGCTACGGCTTCTTCACCGCCGTCAGCGGCATCTCGTTCTCCGTGAAGGAGGGGGAGATCATGGTGATGCTGGGTCTGAACGGCGCCGGCAAGACGACCACCATCCGCATGATCACCGGCTTCCTGCCGCCCAGCAGCGGCCGGGTGACGGTGGACGGTAAGGACCTGTTCGAGTCGCCCCGCGAGGCGCGGCGACAGGTGGGCTATCTGCCGGAGAACGTCTCCCTCTATCCCGAGATGCGGGTGGACGAGTATCTGGCCTATCGTGCCCGGCTGGAGGGGCTCTCCCGGAGCGAGGCGCGCACGGCCATGGGCGTGGCCATGGAGCGGTGCATGATCACCGACGTGCAACACCAGATCATCGGCACCCTCTCCAAGGGCTACCGCCAGCGGGTGGGTCTCGCCACGGCCATCCTCCACAATCCCCACGTCCTGGTGCTCGACGAGCCCACGGTGGGTCTCGATCCCAAGCAGATCATCTCCATCCGGGAGCTCATCCGCGAGCTGGGCCGCGAGCACACGCTGCTGCTCTCCACTCACATCCTCGCCGAGGTGGAGCTGCTGTGCCACCGCGTGATCATCATCCACAGGGGACGCATCGTGGCGGAGGGGACGCCCCAGAGTCTACGGGAGCGCTGGACGGGCAATCCCGCCGTGCGGGTGCTGTTCAAGGAGGCGCCGTCCGGAGCGGCCGAGGCCCTCGCCGCCCTGCCCGGTGTGCTGGCGGTGAAGTCGGGGGGCCCGGACGGCTCATGGATTCTGGAGTGCGCGCCCGGCTCCGATCCTCGCGAGGAGGTGTTCCGCACCGCGGCCTCGGCCGGCTGGGTGCTGCTGGAGCTCGCCCGCCAGCGCGGCGCCACGCTGGAGGAGATCTTCGTGCGGCTGACCACGGCGGATACGGCGGCGGCTGAGGCGTCCCCCTCGCCGGAGGCGCCGGCTGAGCCGACGGAGCGGACCGATCAGACCGATCAGACTGATCAGTCTCAGGAGGTGGTGTCATGAGCAGAGTCCTCGCGACCTATCGCCGCGAGCTGCGGGCGTATTTCTTCTCGCCGCTCGCGTACGTGGTGCTCTTCTTCTTCCTATTGGTCAACGGCATCATCTTCGTCTACTTGATCGGTCAGCTCAACGATCCTCGCTCCGCCGGCGGTCCGCCGCTCAAGTATTTCTTCAGCGCCTCGTGGCTGATGCTGCTTCTCCTGGGGCCGGTGCTCACCATGCGTCTGGTCGCGGAGGAGCTGCGCTCGGGATCGATCGAGGTGCTGATGACGGCGCCGGTGACGGAGGGGCAGGTGATCGGCGGGAAGTTCCTCGCTTCGCTCACCTTCTACGGCTTCCTCTGGCTCCCCACGCTGGCCTACGGCGGCATGATCTCCCTCTATGAGAAGGTGGATTGGGGACCGGTGCTCGCCGGCTATCTGGGGATCCTGCTCATCGGCTCGCTGTTCCTCGCCATCGGCATCTTCGCCTCGGCCATGACCAAGAGCCAGCTCCTGGCGGCGATGATGACGGCGGCCCTGCTCTTCCTGCTCTTCCTCCTCGCCGTGTTCGAGGAGCTGGTGAACAACGACACGTTGAAGAAGGCCCTAGGCTACGTCAGCATCTGGAACCACATCGACGAGTTCGCCAGCGGCATCGTCGACACGCGACGGCTGGTCTTCTACCTGTCGGGCACGCTGTTCTTCCTGTTTCTGGCCAGCCGGGCCCTGGAAGCCAAGAAGTGGAGATGACCACCATGGATCAAGTCAACCGCCAGCTCATGAAGACGGTGTTTTTGTGGGTGGGCATCGTGCTCCTGACCCTCCTGCTGCTCATCGTCAACTATCTCGGCTGGAAGTACTACAAGCGTTTCGACTGGACGGGGAGCCAGCTCTACAGCCTGTCGGAAAAGTCGGTGAACGTACTCAAGGGGCTCAAGCAGGATGTCGATTTCTACGTCTTTCTATCCCCCGACAAACAGCGCGAGCTGTATCAGCCGACAACGGAGGTGCTCGCCCGCTACGGCGCGGTCTCGCGTCGCATCCACGTCCGCGTCGTTGACCTTGAGAAGGACCCCATCAAGGCGCAGCAGCTCATCCAGAAGTACGGTGTCACCACTACCGGCGTGGTGGTAGTCAGCGGCAATGACCGCCGCATTATCGCCAGCAACGATCTCGCCGATCTCGACTTCAGCAGCGTGCAGACCGTCGGCCAGCCGCAAATGACTGGCTTTAAGGGCGAGCAACTCTTCACTGGCGCCATCCTACAGCTCTCCGAAGGTCGCAAGCCCAAGATCCTATTTACCACCGGCCACGGTGAGCACTCCCTGGATAATCAGGGCGAGCACGGCCTCTCCGGGGCCCAGCAGCTCCTGGGGGGGACAACTTCGACCTGTCGGAGTGGGCCTCTCTAGGCCAGACTGCCGTGCCGGCAGGCACCGACCTTCTGGTCATTGCCGGCCCCACGGGCAGCTTCCTAAAGCCGGAGCTGGACATCTTTTCGGCCTACTTGAACGGCGGTGGGAGAATCCTCGTGATGCTCGATCCCACTCTGGGCCAGGGAGCCGGAGCTGGGCTGGTGCAGACGGGTCTTGAGTCGTGGCTCGCTGAGTATGGTATCAAGGCAGGCCAGGACATCGTACGGGATCCCCCGAATCTGATGCCGTTCTTCGGCCCGGATACTATTTTCACCATCAACTACGGTGAGCACCCCATCACCAAAGCCCTGGCCGAGGCTAACAAGCCTGTGCTGGTGAGACTCTCGCGTTCCATGACCAAGGGGAACGCCCCCGGAATGAAGGTGACAGAGCTGATGCGGACCTCCCCCGAGGGCTGGGGTGAGACCAATTTCGCGGATCTGGACAAGTTCTCGCACGACGTCCAGGATCTGGCGGGGCCAGTGTCCCTCGCAGCGGTGGCAGAGAGCGATCCGACGCCGGCGGGCCGGAAGGGGCCGCGGCTGGTGGTCTTCGGCGACTCAGACTTCGCCACCAACCTGCTCCTCGCGGCCGACGATGCCAACGTCGTTCTGCTCTCCAACACCTTCAATTGGCTGGTGGAACGCGAGGCGCTCCTGGGCATTCCACCGAAGAAGACGGAGCAGGTGCGGCTCACCCTCACCGGGGAGGAGTTCCGTCGCGTCTTGTGGCTGGCGGCGATCCTGCCGATCCTCTCTGTGGTGTTGGGAGCGGTGGTGTTCTTCCGCCGCAGGAGGTGAGCGCATGCGTCCGCGGACTCTCTTGATCCTGCTGGCGATCGTCCTGGTCCTGGGCGCGTTCATCTGGTTCTACGAGCGCAAGCTCCCGTCGAGCGAGGAGCGGGCCGAGCTGGGCAAGCGTGTGTTCAGCCTGGAGAAGGACGACGTCACGGCCTTGACCATCGACGCGGAGAAGGGCTCGGTCCGCCTGGAGCGGGTCTCCACGCCGCAGCAGGAGAAGAAGGAAAAGGAGCGGGTCGACAAGCCCCGGCCCGAGGTCTCGGCCGAGTGGCGGATGGTCAAGCCCCTCACCGTGCAGGCGGATGCTTTCGCCGTCGATCGCCTGCTGGAGTCCCTCACCAGGCTGGAGAAGAACCGCACCCTGGACGAGGTGGATCCCAAGGCCGTGGGGCTCGACAAGCCCCGGGCCACGGTGCGGCTGACCACCAAGGACGGGGAGAAGGTGCTCAAGCTCGGCGCCGACGTGCCGCCGGGCGGCTCGCTCATCGCCGGAGTGGATGGGATGAAGGGGGCCTACGTGGTGCCGGACACCATCCTCACCGAGGTGAACTTGAGCCCCGGGGACTGGCGGGATCGCCAGGTGGTGCACGCGGATCGCGACGAGGTCCAGCGCATCACGCTCACGGGAGCGCCGGGAGGGCCGGTGGTGCTGGTCAAGAAGCCCCAGGGGCTGTGGATGGAGAAGCCGTTCGCGGACCGGGCCGATCACGATGCGGCCGAAGGGCTGCTCGCGGATCTCACAGGGATGATGGCGGAGCGCTTCGTCGATCCTCCCCGGCCGCCAGCGGAGCTGGGGCTTAGCCCCCCACGCGAGGTCGTGGAGGTGGCGCTCCAGGGCAAGCCACCGTTGCGCATCGAGCTGGGATCGCCGGTGACGGGAGGAGCCGCGCCGGAGGGGCAGACCGCCGGCGAGCTCACCTACGCCCGGGTGGGCGACGCCGTCTTCGAGGCCCGTACCCGCCTCGCCGAGTCCGCCCGCCGGGACCCGGCCGCGTGGCGGGCACCGCAGCTCTCATCCTTCGAAGTCTTCCAGATCGAGTCGGCCAAGGTGCAGGATGACAAGGGCTCCTTCGATCTCACCCGCGCCGGTACGGACTGGAAGCGGGGGGACACCATCGTCTCCTACCTGCCGGTGAGCGACCTGTTCTTCGCGCTGGCCAGCGCCAAGGCCTCGCGCCTCCTCTCTCCCCAGGAGGCCCAGGCGATGCGCGCCGGGGAAGGCAAGCCGCTCTTGACCGTCACCTTCCACAGCAAGGATCAGGGGGATGAGACGCTGACCCTCTATCCCGAGCTGAAGGACGGAGCACCGGCCCGGTCGAGCGGGCGCGGCACCGTGCTGCTGCTCCCGGCCGACACGATGAAGCAGATCCAGGAGAAGCTTCAGGACGTGCGGACGGCGAAGCCGGTGGTGGCGACGAAGAAGTAAAATCTTTGGGCTTGCCTGGGAGCGCCGGCGTCCCGCCGGCCATCTAACTTTGCTTTTAAAAAAGACGGAGTTAGTAGGCCGGCGGGACGCCGGCGCTCCCAGGCAAGGGTTTACGGCGGAGGATTCCTTGGCTCCGGCTCGGGGAACCGCTCCCGCCGTCGCTCCTGTCGCTCCAGTCGTTCCTGCCAGCGTTGGCGGGCTCCCGGGCGATTGGGAGGAGCCCCGGGGTTTCCCGGCCCCGGTCCGAAGCCGCCGGGATTGGGAATCCGGAGCTGTCCGATGAACCGCAGGTAGTCCTTCTCCTTGTCCGGTCCCAGCAGCTCCCGCGTGGCCAGGACGTTGTTGACCAGGGCCTGTTCCAGGGCCAGGTAGATCCGCGAGGATTCCGCGAGCAGGCGGTCCACCTCGGCCTTGTCCGGGGTGGGCCGGGTCAGCTCGCGCCGCAGCGCGCGGTGCACCTCGCCGAGCTGCAGGCGCAGATGGCTGGTCTCCTGGAAGAGGTTCCACTGGATGTCGAGAAACCGCCGCCGCTCCTCCCCTTCGAGCCCCAGGCGGTCGGCGAGGCGAGGGAGACGGGGGAGGGGATCGGCCGCGGGATTGCCCATCTCCGCCGGCGGCTTCGGAGGCCGGAGGGCCGGGCTCAGACGCCGGAGCACGATGACGCCGAAGATCCCCACGTTGAGCCCCACCGACAGGAGGAGGGCGATGACCAGCCACCAGCGCCTCATGGCCGGGCCTCCGTCTCCGTTCCCGTTTCGTCCTCGACCAGGCTCCAGTAGCCCGCGGCCAGGCTGAGGTCCTCAGCTCCGGAGGAGATTCCGGAAGAGAGCTCTGCGTTGGCCGTCTCCACCTTCGCTGGAGTCTCGCTCGCCGGGGTCGCCGGCCAGGTCCGGCCCACGCCGATCCCCAATCCGGCTCCAGCCAGCAGGGCCGTGGCCGCGGCGGCCCGCACCCAGCCAGGAGCCGCTGCCCAGGAGAGAGAGCCCGAGGGCTTCTCGCTCCGCACGCGGGCCATGACCCGGCCGGTGAATCCCGGTGGGACGGGAGCGGCCGGCGGCAGCTCGAGGCCATGCCACGTCCGCTCCAGACGAGCGTAGGCCGCGGCCAGCTCGGGCTCGCGCTGTATCCGCTCGCGCAGCTTGAGAGCCTCCCCGAGAGGCAGATCGCCCCGCAGGAGGCGCATCAGATCGTGCTCCATGGCGCGTGTCATCGCATCCTCTCCCTTGATGAAACCCCCGAGCCTTCCGCTTCCTGCGCTGCTTCGAGCCGCCGCATGGCCCGCACCAGGCGGCTCTCGACCGCGCCTTCCGTGATCCCCAGCACCTCGGCGGCCTGGCGGTAGGACATCCCTTCGAACCGGATCAGCACCAGCACCGCCCGCTGGTTCTCCGGCAGCCGGGCGATGGCCCGGCGCGTGGATTGCCAGCGGCGGCGTGATTCCAGGGCGGAGGCGGGATCGGCGGCTCTGTCAGGAGGATCGAAGACGGGGCCTTCCCCCTCCGCGGAGCCCTCCCAGCGGAGGAACCGCACCAGCTTGCGCCGCCGGAGCTTGTTCAGGCAGTGGTTGACCGCGATGCGATAGAGCCAGGTGTAGACCTGCCCCTGAGGACGGGCCTCGCCAGCCTTGCGATAGACCTTGAGGAAGACCTCCTGGGCGGCATCGCGGGCCTCCTCCACGTCGCCCAACAGGCGTTCGCAGAGCCGGAGCAGGCGCTCCTGGTGGCTCTCGATCACCGTCGCGAACGCATCCGCATCGCCCGCGGCCACTCTGGCCAACGCCTCCCAGCCCGCATCGACGGCCGCCGCCGTTACGGATTCGGTCGCCACCTCGCGGTCTGGAACCCTCGGGGGAGAGAAATCCTGCGGTGAGGCGAGGCTTTAAGGAGCGGACGCCGCGGACGCGCTGTCAGCAACACGCACGCGGGATTCGGCGGCCTCGTGCATGGTTTCCGGATCGTATTCGTAGATCAGCGAGCGCACAGTCTTCTCCGGGGCGAGACCGATCCCCTCCTCATAGCCCCACATGTCGATCGTCTCCCACGGGCAGTAGCGGGCGCAGAGCTGGCAGCCGATGCAGCGCTCGAGGTCGACCTCGACGAGCTTCATGAAATCCCGGAACTCGGGGCCGGGGACGATCTCGATGCAGTCCACCGGGCAGAAGGAGATGCAGGCCTCGCAGCCGGTGCAACCCGTCTGGTCGATCACGGCCACCTGCTTCGGCGGCTTGGGCCGCGGCGGCTTGTCGATCTCGATCTTCTTTTCGTAGGGGAAGGCTTCAGGCATGGGTGGGGTCGCTCCGGGTTCAGGTGCCTTTCAGGGTGGGGATACTGTAGCAGAAATGGCCCTCATCAGAAGAGGGGGGAAGAACACGGACGGACAGGGACGGATACGGACGGCCAAGGACAGGGGAGGGATTTGCGCGAGCTCCCATGACAAAATCCCGCCCGTGATCCTCGACCGCGTCACCCGCTTCCTCACCGCCCCTGACTCCGCGACCTTCGACGAGCTGGCCCTCGCCGCTTTCGCGTGGCAGTTCGAGCGCGTGGAGGCGTATCGCCGGTTGTGCGAGCGGCGGGGGGCCAGGCCGGAGACGGTCAAGGATTGGCGGCAGGTGCCTCCCGTGCCCGCGGCCGCGTTCAAGACGATGACCCTGGCCGCTGCTCCCGCGGTCGAGATCTTCCGCAGCAGCGGCACGACTGGGGAGGAGAGGAGCGAGCACCACCAGCCTTTCCCGGATCTCTACCGCCGGGTCATCGACGTCTCCTTCCCTCCGTTCTGCCTGCCGTTTATCGGGGCAGACGGGAAGCTGCCGATCCTCTCCCTCATCCCATCACGCGAGCAGCTTCCGGACTCCAGCCTGTCGTTCATGGCAGACCACGTCCTCTCCCGTTGGGGGAGCCCGGAGAGCGCTACGACGTTCGGTCCCCGGGGAGTGGAGGCCGTGAAGGCCCGGTCGTGGGCGGCGGCCCGGCAGCGGGAGGGGCGGCCGGTGTTGATCCTGGCCACGGCCTTCGCCCTCGTCCAGTGGCTGGAGGCGCTGGAGCGGCTGGGATTGCGCTTCCGTCTTCCTCCGGGAACAGTGCTCTTCGAGACCGGCGGATTCAAAGGGAAGACGACGGAGGTCTCCCGCCAGGACCTCCTCGCCCGAATTCAGACCGGCCTCGGCGTGCCTCCCGAATCGATCGTGCGGGAGTACGGCATGACCGAGCTGACCAGCCAGTGCTACACCCGCACCCTGCTCGGCGGCGATCCCGACCTCTTCGTGGCCCCGCATTGGGTACGGGTGCGGGTGCTCGACCCCGAGAGCCTGGAGGAGGCTCCGGCGGGCTCTCCGGGCCTGGTCGCCGTCTTCGACCTCGCCAACCTCGGCTCGGCCGCGCACCTGCTCACCGAAGACCTGGGCGCGGCCGAGGGGGAGGGATTCCGCCTCCTCGGCCGCGCCGCCGGGGCGGAGCTTCGGGGGTGCTCGCTGGTGGTGGAGGAGCTGCGAGGCTCGTAGGTGTGGGCTTTTGTGGACTGCCTGCGGACTGGTAGAGTCCGAGTTGGGAGGACACCTCATGTTGCTCGATTACCTGACTGCGGCCTTGGAGCGTGCCACATACGAGAAGATCGACGATGAGGAGCCTTTTTATGGGGAGATCCCGGGCATTCAGGGGGTTTGGGCGACGGGAAGAACTCTGGAGGAATGCCGTCGAAAGCTGATCCAGGCCCTCGAAGATTGGATCTTCTTCAGCATCTACCGCGGTGCCCCGATTCCCCCCATGGGCGAAATCGCCATCGAGTTTCCCCGTCCAGCATGACGAGGATCGGCCCCATCAGCCGGCGTGAGCTGATTCGACGTCTCCGCCGGCTCGGATTCGAGGGTCCCTTCACAGGAGGACGGCATGAATTCATGGCTCGTAGAGATGTCCGGCTCGTAGTACCAAATCCTCACCGCCAGGAAATCAGTGCGGATCTCCTTACGCGTATCTTGAGGCAGGCCGGCGTCAGCAGGGAGGAATGGCATTCAGCGGATTAGGCGCTCGCCTGCCACAGCCCCATCAGGTTCCCCTCCGAATCCCGGAAGCGCGCGAAAAAGCCCATCGTCCCCACGGGACGGAGCGGCCGGTCGATCCAGCCGCCGGCTGCGACCACCCGCTGCAGGCAGTCGTCGAGGGAAGCATCGGCGATGTGGATCACCAGCAGGGGGTGATCCGCTCCGGCCTCGACCGGGAGGATGCCGCCGTCGATCCCGGTATTGCCGAGGGGGCCGGCCGGGGAGGTCTCGCCGCTGGCGCCGCGGACGGTGAAGTAGGGGTGCCCCTCCCAGGGGAGCGGCTCCACCTTCCAGCCGAAGACCTCGCGATAGAAGCGGGCGGCCCGCACGAGGTCGCGGGCAGGGATCTCGAAGTGGCTCACCGTGGCTCGCATGCCGTTCCTTTCCGGTTTTCCCCATCGGTTTTCCCATCATAATAAGGCCGCTGATGCTGCGCGATGCTTTTCTCCCTCTCTCTCTGGTGCACTCTCGATCCCCGGTCTTCCGGGCCGTGGAGCGGCCGGGCGTGCGCTACAGCTCGGCGCGATGGAGCCCGGAGTCGCTGGACCGGCTGGTCACGGCGCTTCAGGAGGGGGCGGAGGCGTTGCGGGAGATTCCCTCAGAGGATCTCCTCGCCGCCTGGGGGGACACGGTGGCGACCTTCCTGCGCCCGGGGTCGCTGGAGAGGCGGGCGCTCGATCCACCCCTCGCCCGGCTGTCCGGTCTCTCTCGCGAGGGGCTCAAGGCCGGATTGGAGGCGGTGCTGGGCGGAGTGAGGCGGGATTCGGCGTCGGCGGTCTTCTCCCGGGCCCGGCCGGCCCCCCCCGAATCCGGCCCAGTGCTGGTCATCCTCGCCTCCAATCTGCCGGGGCTCGCGGTCCAGCCGCTGCTGCCGGCCCTGGCCGTGGGCCGGCCCGTGATCCTCAAATCCCCTTCGGCCGAGCCGCTCTTCGCTCCAGCCTTCCTGGCGGCTCTCACCCGACGGGAGCCCCGGCTGGGGGCCGCCGTGGCCGCCGTGACCTGGGAGGGAGGCGATGTGGAGCTGGAGGCTCCCCTCCTCGCCGGTGTGGGAACGGTGCTGGCCTATGGGGATCGCAAGGCCCTGGAGGACCTGGAACGGCGGGCGCCGGGGAAGGTGATCGGTTACGGTCCCAAGACCAGTCTGGGGGTGGTGGGATCGAACGTGGATCCGCGACAGGCCGCGGAGGGACTGGCGCGGGACGTGGCCCTGTTCGATCAGCGGGGGTGTCTCTCGGTGGTTGCCATCTACACGGCGGGAGATCCGGAGGCGCTGGGGGAGGCGCTCGCCGGAGAGCTGCGGGACCTGGCCCGCCGCTGGCCCCCGGGTCCCCTGCCCCGGCCGGCCGTGGTCGCGGTGCAGCATCTGCGGCTGGAGGCGGAGATGCGTGGATTCTGGCTGTCTTCGCTGGTGGTGCGGGAGGGGACGGTGGTGGTGGACCCCAATCCCGAGCTTCGGCCGTCGCCCGGGCTGCGGACGGTGCGCATCCATCCCCTAGCCGATCTCACCCGTCTGCCGGGGCTGCTGCGAAATTGGAAAGGCCGTCTTCAGGGAGCGGCTTTGATCGGAGAGGAGGCCTGGAGCCTGGAGCCCCGGCTGCTTCGAGCTGGGGATCTCACGCTGCGCGGCGCCCGGCGAGCTGCAGTCGCCGGACGCCACCTGGCACAACGGCGGGATCGATCCGCTGGCGGCGCTCACTTGTCCTTGAATACTTGCCCTGATCACTTTCCCTTGGCAGCGGGACCGCCGCCGATGATCTGGTTGAGCTGCACCTCGGGGGCGCTCCAGCCCTCGGTGCTGATCCGTCCCGATCTCCTTGCCGCCGGCGTAGACGATGCCCGTGGGCACGGAGTGGATGTTCGCCTTCTTGGCTTCGGGAGCGTTGAAGTCGCGAGGGAGGCCGAAGTACTCGAACTTGATCTTGGGGTTCTTCACCTCGTCCTCGACGCGCAGCAGCATGGGCACGTGCTGGCGGCAGTGGGGGCACCAGGAGCCGAAGTAGACCCGCACGGTCACCGGCGCGGTCTTCTTCTTGAGCTGGGCGATGGCGGCGCCGTTCGGGGTGTAGCTCCGGGCTCCCCGCACGTACTCGGGGAGGTAGCTCTTGACGGCGGCATTGGTCTTCAAGCCCAGCAGCGGCGGCCGGGGCTTGAGGCTCGCGTTCTTCCCCTGCACGGAGAAGGAGACCACGTCGCCCTCGGCCTTGAAGGTCCCCGCCGGGGCCAGCACGGCGTCGGCCAGCAGGTCCACGGAGCCGTCCTTCTGCTTGGCGACCTTCATCAGGTTCACGGTCTCGACCGCGCCGGAACGCGGTGTCAGGAGCACGGGCGAGCTGAAGGCCGAGGTGAGGATCAGCATGGACGGCAGCTTGTCGTTCAGGTAGATCTCGGCGCCCGGCACCGGCTTGCCGTCGACGACCAGGTTGTACTCCGCACTGGGCTGAAAGCCCCGCAGCACACTGTCGGAAGGAACTCGCTGGGCGTGCGCTGCCAGCGGCAGGACGAGCAGAGCGAAGGCCATCGTGGCCGGCGCAACGGATCTCATGGGCTTCATGTCGAGGACCTCTTGGAAAGATCTTGGGAGCTCGCCGCGGGCTGGGAGAGCGGCGGCAGCCCGCCGAAGGTGCGCGTCACCTTCCCGTCCTCCACCATGAAGGACCGGGGCAGGCGGCGGTAGAGCGGGCGCAGCATCTCCGGCGGCGCCTCGCGGATGTCGAAAGCCGGTCCCCACTTCCAGAAGAAGGCCCGCTTCTCCTCGGGAGTCGTGGGGGAGAGCACCCAGAGGGTGGGATGCCCGCGGTCACCATGGTCACTGGCGTAGGCGTTCAGGGCATCGATCTGCTTGGTGAGCTGGGGATCGTCGAGCTTCGCCATCACCACCACGTGGCGGCCGGACTGAAGCTCCGGAACGATCGAATTGAGGCAGACCTTGGTGTCCGCCGCGCCGGCGCAGATCTCTTTCACGGCCACACCGGGGTGCAATCGGGTGGCGAGATCATCCACCGGCAGCTCGGGAGATTTCCACGCGAAAGCCGCCACCGCCAGGGCACCGAGGACGGCCACCGCGGTGCGCAACGGTGGGAATCTCCGGCCTTCCCGGTCGCGGCCCACGAAAGCCAGCAGCAGAGGCGGCACGAGCATGGCAAGGTCCTGCCAGAACGCCTCGGCCGGCGTGCGCTGGACGAGATTGCCGAAGCAACCGCACGAAGCGGACGCGTCGCGCAGGCCGTGGGCCTCGAGCCACCAGGCCCGGCCGGTCAGGGAGAGGAAGAAGGCGACGAGCAGGGTTGCTGGGATCAGCACCCAGAGGCGCCGCAGGCCCAGCAGCAGGGCGAGGCCCAGCCCCGCCTCCAGGGCCAGGGCGATCAGCGCCACGGCCTGGGCCGAAAGGAGGAAGTCCAGCCCCTCGGTGTGGATCTGCTCGGCGAAGGCCGTGGGGTCCAGCATCTTGGCCCAGACCGCGACCAGCAGCACGCAGCCGAGCACGGCGCCGCCGAACGTCCCCAGCCACCACCAGATGGGGTGGGAGGACGCCCGCCGCGCTGTCTCGGGCCGGACGCTGCTGGTTTCGATCGCTTCCATCGCTTCCATCCTCGAGAGCTGATCCTAGCGGCCCGGCCCCGCCGCCGCAACTTGGGCTCCCCAGCGAAAACACTCCCACCCTCTCCAAAAATCCAAAATCCAAAATCCCCAATCCAAAATCCCTACGCCGCCTCTCCGGGCCAGCGCAGGTGCCGGCGCAGCTCGTCCGCCGTGGGGCTGACGCCGTGATCCAGGAACAGCTCGAGGGGACCGCAGTAGAGCACCTCGCCGCCGTGGACGCCGCCGCCGGGCCCCAGGTCCACGATCCAGTCGCAGCGGGCGATCAGGTCCGGGCTGTGCTCGACCAGCACCACGCCGTCCTCCCGCTGCACCAGCCGGCGCAGGGTGTGGTAGAGGAGGTCGATGTCGGCGAGGTGGAGGCCGGTCGTGGGCTCGTCGAAGAGGAAGAGCCGGGATTCCTCGGTCTCCGGGCGGTCGAGGAAGCTCGCCAGCTTGAGCCGCTGCGCCTCGCCGCCGGAGAGGGTGGAGGTGGACTGCCCGAGGCGCAGGTAGCCGAGGCCCACATCCGAGAGCACCCGCAGGCGCCTGGTGAGGCGGCGGTTGTCCGCGAACAGCTCCAGGGCCGACTCCACCGTCAGGTCCAGCACCTCGGAGATGTTCCTCCCCTTGTAGCGCACGGCCAGCACCTCGGGCCGGAAGCGGTGGCCCTGGCAGGTCTCGCACGGCACGGTCACCGGAGCCATGAACTGCATGTCCACCTCGGTGACCCCCGTGCCCTGGCAGGTGGGGCAGCGGCCCCGCTCGACGTTGAAGGAGAAGTGGGCAGGGGTGATCCGCCGCGCCCGGGCGTCGGCCGTGCCGGCGAAAAGGTTGCGGATCTCGTCGTACGCCTTGACGTAGGTCACGGGATTCGAGCGGCTAGAGCGGCCGAGCGGGCGCTGATCCACGAGCGAGACGTCGGCGAGCCTCTCCAATCCCGCCAGGAGATCGCACTCCCCGGGCTCCACGTCCACCACCCCCCGCGACCGCTGGTAGGTGCCGTAGAGGACGTTCTCGATCAGCGTCGACTTGCCGGAGCCCGAGACGCCGGTGACCGCCACCAGGGCGCCCAGGGGGAAGTCCACGTCCACGTTCTTGAGGTTGTGGGCCCGGGCGCCGCGGATGGTGATGCGGGGGAGGCTCGACAGCTCCTGGGAGAGCGTCTCCCACCCCTGCTCACGGCGATAGCGGGCCATGTGCTGGCGGGCCTGGGTGGGGGGCCGCTCGCGCAGATAGCGGCCGGTCAAGGACTCCTCGCAGGCGAGGATGGTCTCGATGGGGCCTTCGGCCACCACCTGGCCGCCATGCTCGCCGGCGGCGGGCCCGAGGTCGATCACGTGATCGGCGCCGCGGATCAAGGTGCGATCGTGCTCCACCACCAGCACTGTGTTGCCGCGGGCCGCGAGGTCGCGCAGCAGGGAGAGGAGACGCTCGCTGTCCTGGGGATGGAGACCGATGGTGGGCTCGTCGAGCACGTAGAGGGTGCTGGTGAGCCCCGAGCCCAGGGCCGCGGCGAGATGGATGCGCTGCGTCTCGCCGCCCGAGAGAGTGCGGGCCTGGCGATCGAGGGTCAGATAGTCGAGCCCCACCCGGTGGAGCACCTCGACGCGCTCCGTCAGCTCCTCGATGAGATGGCCTGCGACCTCGCGCTGCCGGGGCGTCCACTCCTGGGAGGCCAGCCAGGCAAGGAGCTGCTCGATGCTCAAGCTGGCGAGCTCCGGCAGGGTCCGGCCCTGGAGGCGCACGGCCACGGCCTCGGGTCGCAGCCGGCTGCCGCCGCACTCCGGGCAGGTCTCATACGAGCGGTAGCGGGCGAGCAGCACCCGCACGTGCACCTTGTAGGTGCGCTGCTCCAGCCACTCGAAGAACTCCTTGAGATTGACGAAGCTCCTATCCTTGCCCATATCCCCCCAGATCCACGCCCGGGTTTCCTCGGGGAGGTCCATCCAGGGCACGTTCAGGGGGACCTTCTTTTTCTTGCAGGCGGCCAGCAGCTCGTCGTAGAGCTCCTCGTAGGCCGGGGTGTTCCAGGGCGCGATGGGACGCTCGGAGAGGGTGCGGCGGGGATCGGGGATCACCCGCTCGCGATCGATGCCGATCACCCGGCCGAAGCCCTGGCACTCCGGGCAGGCGCCGAGGGGGGAGTTGAAGGAGAAGAGAGGGGGCGTGGGCCGCCGGGCCGTCTCGCCGCACACCGGGCAGGAGAGCTCTCGGCTGTAGAGGCGCAGGCCGGCGCTCCCCCGGGCCTCCACCCTGCCGCCATTCATCCGCCAGCCCTGCTCCAGGGTGTCGAGCACGCGTGCCGAGGACTCCGTCCGGGCCGGAAAGCGGCCGAGCACCAGCGGCAGGGGATCGAGCCGGGAGGGCCAGGCCTCGCCCGGCTCCATGCGCACCACCTCTCCATCCTTGAGCCGGCGCTGGAAACCCTGGCGGATCAGCTCGCCCAGGGCATCGTTGGCCCCCTTCTTCGGCCGCGGCAGGCGCACCACGAGAGTGAAGGGATCGCCGGCCATGCCGCCCGCCAGCTCCGAGGCGGCCTCCTCCGGCGTGTAGGTGCGGACGAGGCCGTGCCCCCGCGTGCATTCCACCTCGCCGAGATGGGTGAAGAGAAGACGCATCACGTCCAGCGTCTCGGTGATGGTGCCCACGGTCGAGCGGGCGTTTCTCACCGCGTTCTTGGCTTCCAGGGCCACGGCTGGCAGCACGTTGTGAATGGCATCCACCGGCGGCCTCTCCATCTGGTCGAGGAACTGCCGGGCGTAGGTGGACATCGACTCCACGAACCGCCGCTGCCCTTCGGCGAAGATGGTATCGAACGCGAGCGAGGACTTCCCCGCTCCCGAAGGGCCGGTCACCACCGTCACCGCGTGATGCGGCACCCGGCAGTCGATCCCTTTGAGGTTGTGGGTGCGAGCCCGTTCGACCAGGATGGCTGGAGACTTGGACATCAGTTGCGTGCCACTCCCGTGCCGGAAAGTCGCACCGCTACGGCGAATCCTGCGGCGCTCCCGGCCAGAGCAGAGCGGACCATCATAACGCGAACGGCCTACGGCGGAGGCGACCCCTCCCGCGGCTCATCGCCCGGGTGATCCTTATCCCGATCCCGGTCCTTGCCGAAGACCCGGCGCAGCCAGCGGCGGAAGGGGTTGAGCTTCTTCTCCTCCGGCCTCTCCTCGCCCGCGGCCTGGGCGGCGTTCTCGGTGGGCGCCGTGGTCGTGGGCTCGCCCACCTCGGCCACCTGCTGGTTGTCGATCCAGCTCTGGTGGCGGTTGCAGAGCTCCGTGGGCACCTCGCCCTCGCGGAAGACCTCGGTGACGACGCCCGGGCAGTACTCCGTGGCGAGCAGGCCCGTCTCGGGATCGATCGTCGCCGTGGTGAGGCCCGGGGGATGCTTGAAGCTGCCGTAGCCCCCCGGCGGGGCCACGCGCGCCATGAAGCGGCTCCAGATGGGCAGCGCCGCCCGCGCTCCGGAGAGACGGGTGCGGGAGTTGTCGTCGTAGCCCACCCAGACGACCGTGGCCCGCACTGGGGTATAACCGGCGAACCAACTGTCCCGCTGCTTGTTGGTGGTGCCGGTCTTGCCGGCGATGTCACCGCTGATGCCCGAGGCGGCCCCGGCCGCGGTGCCGCGCTGGAGCACCCCTTCGAGCAGCGAGGTCACGAGATAGGCGGATTGAGGGGAGAGCACGCGCTGCGCCTTGGGCAGCGGCGCTCCCTGCACGGGATTGCCGTGGCGGTCGAGGATGGCCACCAGCTCGTGGATCGACGGCCGTGCCCCGCCGTTGGCCAGGGTGGTGTAGACCGTGGCCAGCTCCAGAGGGGTGATGGAAGCGGCGCCCAGCGCCATCGACGGGTACGGTTCCATGGGAGTGGTGATCCCCATGTCGCGGGCCAGGCCCACCACCTTCGGCATCCCCACCTGGAGGGCGAGCCGGGCCGTGGCCAAGTTGTAGCTCTTCTCCAGAGCCGTGCGCGCCGTCACCCAGCCGTGAAAACTGCCGTCGTCGTTCTTGGGGGTCCAGGAGACGCCAGCGGTCTGCACGGTCAAGGCTTCGTCGTCGAGCAGGGTGGCGGGCGAGGCCTTGCCCGACTCGAAGGCAGCGGCGTAGACGACCGGCTTGAAGGCGCTCCCCACCTGGCGCTGGGCGCGGCCCACGCGATCGAACTGGCTCCCTTCGTACTGCCGGCCGCCGAGATAGGTGAGGATGCCCCCGGTCTCGGGGTCGAGCGACACCAGAGCCCCCTGGAGCGGTCCCTCGCCTTTGTGTCCTTTCTGGTAACCCTGCTCGATCCTATCGAGACCCCAGCTCACCGCCTCCTCGGCCACCTTCTGGCTCTGCCAGTCGAGAGTGGAGAAGAGGACGTAGCCGCCATCCTCCAGGTCCTCGACGCCGAAGCGGCGGGAGGCCTCCAGGGCCGCGGAGTCGGCGAAGTAGGGGGCACGCCGCCGCACCACCGGCTCGGGCGAGGCCGCGATCGGCTCCTTCAGGGCCTGGTCGATCCGCTCCTGGGGGACGAGCTTGAGCTCCACCATGCGGCCCAGCACCCAGTCGCGGCGCTCCTTGGCCTTGTCGGGATGGACCAGCGGCGAGAAGTTGGCCGGCGAGGAGATGAGACCCGCCAGCGTCGCGGCCTCGGAGAGGTCGAGCTGGTTCGCATCCTTGCCGAAATAGGCCCGCGAGGCGGCCCCGACTCCCATGAGGGAGACGCCGTTGCTGCCCCCCAGGTAGATCTCGTTGAGATAGGCCTCCAGGATCTGCCGCTTGCTGTAGCGCAGCTCGAGAAGCATGGCGAGGAGGAGCTCCTGGCTCTTGCGCGACAGGGTCTTCTCCTGCGAGAGATAGAGGTTCTTGACGAGCTGCTGCGTCAGCGTGCTCCCGCCCTGGCGCACCCCGCGGCCGCGGATGTCCACCCAGAGGGCCCGGGCCATCCCTGAGAGGGAGAAGCCGGCGTGCTTGTAGAAGCCGTCGTCCTCGGCGGCGATCACGGCGGCGATGAGGTCCGGCGAGACCTCCTTCAGGGTGGCCGGCCGCCGCTCCAGGAAATTCGGTCCGTAGTAGGAGGCGATGAGGGGTGGATCGAGGATCACCGAATCCACCGGCGCGCCCTCCTGGCGCAGCGAGGCCACGCGGTTCCCGTCGTAGGTGAGCTCCACCATCCCGCCACCCCGCGAGCCGTCGGGGAGGGGGAAGCTGCGCAGGTGGACGTTCACCCCGTGCTTGGTCTTGCGATAGCGGCCGGCGGGGAGGTCTGGGGAGGAGGCGTCCTCACGGTAGCCCTCCCCCTTGAGGTTGGCGATCAGCAGCTCCGGCGGAAAGCTTCGGCCCTCGAAGAGCCGGGTGGCGCGGCCGTAGAGCCGCGACGGCTGGCGGAAGGTGATCTCGTCGAACTGGCTCGACAGCTTCCAGAAGGGACGGATGATGAAGATCGCCACGATCGCCAGGAACAGACCGATCCCGCTCAGGATCACGGTCCATCGGCGGCGCCGGCTCCAGCTCCTCCACCTTGAGACAGCGGGGACGGCGATCTTGGGACTGCGTACGGCTGGCATCTCGGTCGAAACGAACCCCGATCCAGGAGAACGCTTTCAACGGACTGGGACTTCCCTGGCGGGGAAGACTAGCAGGTTCGGGGTTCACCGGGATTCACCACACCGCGCCGGGGAAGTAGTCGTGGATCCGCGAATCCCGGGTGACGAACGGCGCTTGATGAAGCATCGCCGTGGCGACGAGGAGCCGGTCGAAAGGATCACGGGTCCAGGAGAGGGGCATGGCCACGGGGATCAGGTCTTCGAGGGAGTCGTCCGTCATCGTCACGCCATAATCGGCGGTGAGCGATCCCAGGATCTGGTCAGGTTCGACCTTGAGCTTTCCGACCTCCTTGAGGAAGGCCAACTCCAGACGGACCATAGGGGAGACGAAGAGGGCCGACCGTTCGAGGACCTCGCGGGCGCCGGCCCCGAAGACCTCGCTCCTCCCTTCCCACAAGAAGATCGCGGCATGGGTGTCCAGAAACGCCTTCATGACTCCGGGCTCCAGTCCCAGGAGGTCGCGACCAGCTCATCGGGCGTGCAGTTGAGGGCTTCCCTCCTTGGCAGGTCTGTGAGCCGCAGGCGCGCCCTTCCGGAGGGCACGATCATCAACGTCCGCGGGCCCCGAGTCACCTGCTGCGGGACCCCGGTCTCCAATACCTCGTCCAGCACTCTGTAGATGTCCTTCCGCAATTCCGTGGCTGTCATGGGTTTTCTCATGGCCGGGCTCCTCTGGGCGTACGCTCTCATTGTAAGGCGTACGTTCCAAAAAGGCAAGCGGTGCGCTTTATCCTGCCTCCAAGAGATCTCGCGGGATTGCGGGACTCTGTCGGCAGGACGCCGGCCTATCTCCTACCTGTATAAAGACGGAAAATCTCGCCGCAATCTTACAACCCCGCCCGACTCGGGGTTCCTTGAAGGTGGAAGCGGTCTTCGCCGGGCGGGGAGACAGGAGGGTGGGCCTACTGCAGGCAGGCCACCTCGGAGCCGCAGAAACCGCAGTAGCAGGAGCCGTCGCCACAGGGCTGGCCGTAGTAGAAGCATGGCTGTCCGAACGGGTCAGCCACAGGGCAGAAGGGACAGTATTGGGCGGTCGTGAGGGTGCCGGGTCCAGGAGGCATCCGCAGGGTAACGGTGGCGAGGAGGGCGAAGGCAAGCAGGATCCAGCGGGGCTTTCGGGTCATGTTGGACTCCTCCTTTCGAGAGCGGGACGGATCGGGTCCCACCTTCAACGGTGTCTCAAGTGCTCCCGGAAGGGCCTTTCCTCCCCTTGGAACACCCCGCCCCCGCCTCCTGTTATCATCTCCGGCCCTATGATCGCCGTCTCCGACCTCGGTAAAGCCTTCGGCCCCCAGACCCTGTTCGAAGGGGTGTCGATCCAGTTCAATCCCGGCAACCGCTATGGCCTCGTGGGGGCCAACGGCTCGGGCAAGTCGACGTTTCTCAAGGTCCTCGCCGGGGACGATATTCCCAGCGAGGGCACCGTTGCGATGCCCAAGCGCCTCAAACTGGGCGTCTTGAAGCAGGACCACTTCCGCTACGAGCACATGCCCATCCTCGAAGTGGCCATGATGGGCAATCACGACGTCTGGGAAGCCATGGTCGAGAAGGAGCGCCTCCTCGCCAACGCCGAGGAGGAGTTCGACGCCGACCGCTACGCCGAGGTGGAGGACCTCATCCTCCGCAACGACGGCTACACCCTGGAGTCCCGGGCCGGCGAGGTGCTGGAGGGTCTCGGCATCCCCACCGAGATCCACCGCCAGCCCCTCTCCACCCTCTCCGGCGGCTTCAAGCTGCGCGTGCTCCTCGCCCAGGTGCTGGCCGCCGATCCCGACGTCCTGCTCCTCGACGAGCCCACCAACCACCTCGACATCCTCTCCATCCGCTGGCTGGAGAAGTTCCTGGTGGACTCCTACAAAGGCACGGCCATCGTCATCTCCCACGACCACCGCTTCCTCGACAACATCTGCACCCACATCGTGGACGTCGACTACGAGACGATGATCCTCTACCCCGGCAACTACTCGGCCTTCATGAGCGCCAAGGTGGAGAACCGCGACCGCAAGGAGGCGGAGATCGAGAAGCGCGAGGCCGAGATCGCCCGGCACAAGGAGTTCGTCGATCGCTTCCGCGCCAAGGCCACCAAGGCCCGGCAGGCCCAGAGCAAGATCAAGATGATCGAGAAGATCGTCATCGAGCGCCTGCCCCAGAGCTCCCGGCGCTATCCCACCTTCAAGCTCAAGCAGGTCCGCCCCAGCGGCCGGCAGGCCCTGGAGCTCGAAGGGATCTCCAAGTCCTATGGCGACAACCACGTGCTGAAGGACGTCTCGCTCAAGGTGGAGCGCGGCGACCGCATCGCCGTCATCGGCCCCAACGGCATCGGCAAGTCCACCCTGCTGAAGATCGCCGTGGGCGAGACCGAGGCGGACGCCGGCCGCATCGAGTGGGGCTACGAGACCTACCCCGGCTACTTCTCCCAGGACCATCACGAGATCCCCAAGGGGAGCAAGCAGAGCGTCGAGGCGTGGCTATGGGAGTTCGTCCCCGGCGAGCCCATCGGCTTCGTGCGCGGCAACCTGGGGATGGTGCTCTTCTCGGGCGACGACGTGAAGAAGACGATCGGCAGCCTTTCAGGCGGCGAAGCGGCAAGGCTCGTCTTCTGCAAGCTGTCGGTGACCAAGCCCAACGTCCTCATCCTCGACGAGCCCACGAACCACCTCGACCTAGAAGCCATCGAGGCGCTGGTCGAGGGATTGAAGAACTACGACGGCACCCTGATCTTCGTCTCCCACGACCGCTGGTTCGTCTCCCAGCTTGCCACCCGTATCTTCGAGATCTCGCCCAAGGGGATCAACGATTTCCTCGGCACCTACGACGAATACCTGGAGCGCCTGGGCGACGACCACCTGGACGCTGAAGCCGTGCTGCGCATGAAGCGCGAGCAGAAGAAGAAAGCCGCCGCAGCCGCCGCCCGCGAAGAGACCGCCGACCCTGCCGAAGCCCGCCGCCGCCAGCAGCGCCAGAAGGATCTGACGAAAAAGCGCGACCAGGTGACCGCCGCCGTCGAGCAGGCCGAGTCGCGCGTCCACGCCATCAACGAGCTCTTCTGCGATCCCACCTTCTTCGACCGCACCTCCCGCGACCAGGTGAAGAAGCTCGAAACCGAGCAGAAGACCCTCTCCGCCAAGGTCGAGGATCTGATGGGGGAGTGGGAGAGGATCGAGACGGAGCTGGGGGAGTTTGGGGGGTAATGCGCGTGCTCTTTGCCACTGCTTGACGGGGGAGGGTTGACGAAATAGACTTAGTCCGGCCAACTTAGTCTTGGAGGTCGACATGGTCACCGTCAACATCCATGAAGCCAAGACCCAGCTCTCGAAGCTGGTCGATCAAGCCGTCAGGGGGGAAGCGTTCGTGATCGCCAAGGCGGGCAAGCCGCTGGTGAAGGTGGCGGCGCTGGATGCCCCTCCCGAGCCGCAACGGCTGGGCTTCCTTGCAGGCGAGATCGCCGTGCCCGAAGATTTCAACCGTATGGGCGAAGCCGAGATCGGGGCCCTGTTCGGGAGCGGCGAGTGAAGCTCCTACTGGACACCCAACTCCTGCTCTGGGCGGCTGGCCAGCCCAAGCGGCTCTCGGTAACGGCGCGCAAGCTGCTGAACGACCCCCACAACGAGCTTCTCTTCAGCGCCGCCAGCCTGTGGGAGATCACCATCAAGAGCACCCTGGGACGGGAGGACTTCCGCGTCGAGCCTCGCGTGCTGCGCCGGGGGTTGCTCGACAACGGCTACGTAGAGCTCCCTGTCACCAGCCAGCACGCGGTGAGTCTCGACGTCCTTCCCCCGCTGCACAAAGATCCCTTCGACCGCCTGCTGCTGGCCCAGGCCCTCAGCGAAGGCATCACCCTCCTCACCAGCGACGGGCAACTGGCCCTGTACCCTGGGCCCGTGCGTAAGGTGTAGACCCCGGTGGCGCCGCCCCTGCGCGGCAGCCGGCCCGGCCACGTCGAAGATCGGCGCGACCAGGTCAAGAAGCTCGAAACCGAGCAGAAGACTCTCTCCGCCAAGGTGGAGGAGCTCATGGGGGAGTGGGAGAGGATCGAGACGGAGCTGGGGGAGTTGGGGGCGTAGGGGGCAGCTTTCCCCGCTCCTCGGAAGGTGTAAGATGCATACCGATGACTACGCTGACCATCGAGCTTCCTGACGAGGTCTACGAGACTCTGCGCCGGTCCCCAACAGAGGTCCAGAAAGAAGTGCGCCTGGCAGCGGCGATCCGCTGGTACTCCCAGGGCCTGATCTCCCAAGAAAGAGCCGCAGCCATCGCCGGCCTCGACCGGACCGACTTCTTGATGGCCCTCGCCCGCGAGAAGGTGGACGTCTTCCACGTGGATCTCGAACAGCTCGCCCGGGAAATCTCGCGTGAGTAGCCCTCCTGTCGTCAACGCCTCGCCTCTCATCTTTCTCTCTCATACCGGCCTCATCGATCTTCTTCAGGTAGAAGGCCCCAACGTCTGCGTACCCGGCGCTGTCGCCAAAGAGATCTACCGCCGCGGATCTGACGATCCTACGGTCGGAATCCTGAAATCCACACCCTGGCTGCACGAAGTAGAGCTGGTACGGCCAGTTCGCAGAGTCCAGGCCTGGAAGCTCGGACCCGGGGAGACGGCCGTCCTGTCCTGGGCTCTCAACAATCCAGGTTCAGTTGCCATTGTGGATGACCTGGCGGCTCGTCGCTGCGCTGAGGTTCTTGAGGTGCCCTTCATCGGAACCCTGGGACTGGTCCTCCGCGCGAAGCGCCAGGGCCTTCTTCCCGCCGCCCGTCCGGTCGTCGAGACTCTGGTGGCAGCGGGAATGTACCTCTCCGATAGGGTTGTCCAGCAGGCCTTGGCCCTGGTTGGTGAATAGCTTTCCTTGTCTCTGGCGAAGAAGCGCGACCAGGTGACCGCCGCCGTGGAGCAGGCCGAATCGCGCGTCCACGCCATCAACGATGGGGGAGTGGGAGAGGATTGAGACGGAGTTGGGGGGAGTTGGGGGCGTAGCCGGGAATCTCGACCGGGAAGGCGAAGGCTTCAGTCGCGATCTCCCGAGCCAACACGCTGCCGCAGACGTATCCCTCTAGGGGGAGGGCCGACCTTACGACCTGCCGATGATGCTGGACCCCGGCCGCGGAGGTGGGGATTCTGAGGCCCGAAGGGTCGCCCTCCCTCAGCCCAGCCCAACGGGCTGGGTTGGAGGGGCACACCGATCCTTCACCAGGCCTGAAGGGCCGAACTAAATGCCTCGCCTCTCCGTTGGGGCTCATGGATGAAGGGGGCACCCTTTAACCCAGCCCGTTGGGCTGGGCTGAGGAAGCCCGGACCTTCGGCCCGGAAGAAGGCGCGCCCACTTTACCCGTTACCGGATTTATGGTGAGGAGTACTAAGCATCCAGGGTGGACGCTTATCCGCACGCCCTGCGTGCTATTGACGAGTCTTAGAAACAGGTGTAGGCTTCAACCTATATGGAATGAACAAGTTACCCGAGAGGCCTCCAGGAGGCCAGAGACAATGAGGAAGACGATAAGCACTCCCGGGTCAAGGATCGATGTCAGGTATACTTTGAATGCGCGGTTCGGCGCCAGGCGTCAGGAGACCAATAAGACGAGGCCATGGACAAAGTAGTGATCCCCATAGTCGGCTTCTTGATAACGGTGACTTTGGCCGTCTGGAAGTACCTCTATGAGGTCAAGCAGAGAACAAGGGCCGAGAAACTCTCAAGAATCGAGGCGCAGCTCAAACAACTGTATGGACCTCTTTATGCATTGGTGAATGCACGCAAGAAGAGCTGGGCTATATTTGAATCCAAGACCAGGGTCGATGAGTGGGACAGACTAACCCAGGCGATACCTGAGGAGGATAAGGAAGAGTGGAAACGGTGGATGCGAAGCGAGTTTCAGGAAACGAATGAGAGAATCTATAGGTTGATTGTGGAAAATGCAGATCTTTATATCGAGAATGGCTTGCCCGTCTGCTTCGAGTCGTTCATAGCTCATTATGCGCAGTACCGCATCATAATAAGTCGATGGGACGCTGGTGATGATTGCATTCTATTTGCCGAAACTCGCTATCCTGGCTTGCCTCTTGAGGTATATGCCCAAGAGGCATTTCTGAAACTCAAGGCGACGCAGTTTAAACTGCTCGGCCATAGGCATGAGCTCTCCGAACCAGAGGCTAGAGAAACAAAACTTCCGCATGGTAAGCGAGCGTACGAATTCCATGGCTCAGAGTAAAATCGCGAAGAGACGCCGAACCCGGGCAGTCGAGCGGACGGAAACCGCAAAAAGCGCGGTTCCCGCCGTTCACTGCCGCAGGCGGTTCGGCGTAAGAAGGACATGAGGAGACCTTAGTGGCGAGGAAACAGGGTCCAAGCAAGGCCGGCACCCGCCCCGAGTGTTTTGTAATTATGCCGATCTCGGAAATCGACGGTTACAAACCTGGGCATTTTAACCACGTGTTTAACGATATCTTGGCGCCGGCTTGCAGTGAAGCAGGCTATGATCCGGTTCGTGTAGACCAAGTACGTCAAACCAACCTGATTCACCTTGACATACTCCAACGATTGATCGACTCCCCTATGGTGCTCTGCGACCTTAGCTCACGAAATCCTAATGTTCTGTTTGAACTCGGACTCCGTCAAGCCTTTGATAAACCTGTCGTACTTGTTCAGGAAAAGGGCACGCCAAAGATTTTCGATATTGCACCGCTGCGCTACACCGAATATAGATCTGGCTTAGTTTACCATGAGGTAGTCGAAGATCGCTCAGCAATCGCGCGGGCGATCGAGGCTACTGCAGAAGCGTTTGCTAAGGGCGCAGGAATCAATTCGATGGTCCGGATCTTGTCTGTCACTCAGCCTCCCACGCTCGCGGAAGTGCAAGAGGCAAACCAAGATCCAGCCTTACAGATTCTGCGCGCTGAGCTGAAGAATTTGTTCGATGAGGTTAGATCTATTTCAAAACGATTACCTTCTAAGGAGGCGGAATTCGGTGTTACAGAGGCCAACAGTCTCTCCTATGACCTTAAACTCATGGAACGCTCTTTATCTCGTATGGTCAACGCAAATCGGGCAGATCCTAATTTTAAGGAGCGCGTTGATCGCGCGCGCGAGCAGTTGGAGGACGGCACGGCCCGTTACCGCCAATCAGAGCTCTGGATCAAACTAGCAATTCGTCTTTCGAAGCTAGAGTCAGCGTATGAGAAACTTGCGCGCCGCTCGCTCTCAGGCTAAAGACAACGCCGAACCCGCCGATCGAGCGGGCAGAAACCGCAAAAGCGCGGTTCCACCGCTCATCGGCATCGCGTTAGGCAGCGCGGAGCACCGACAGTCGGATGAGAGGCGCTGAAGCAGTAAGGAATGTTTATGGACAAAAAAGCCTTGACGCGTGAGTACAAGGAGAGCTGGCGACCCATGGGCGTCTATCAGGTCCGGAATACCGTTAACGGGAAACTACTGGTCGGGGCGAGCGTTGACCTCCCGGCGATCCTCAACCGCCATCGCGCGGAGCTCCGGATGGGCGGGCACCGTAACCGCGAGCTCCAGAAGGGTTGGGCGGAGCTCGGCCCGGAGGCGTTCGAGTTCGAGATCCTCGACACTATGACCCGAAGGAGGACTTGAGGGTCTTGGATGCATTGTGGCTTGATAAGCTCTCACCCTTCGGGGAGCGTGGATATAACGCTAAGCCGAAGGGAGCCGCCTAATCGTCGTCGAAAGAGGTGAATAGTGAACCGTCGAAGGTTGCTCCAAGTTGCGTTGGTCGCCACCGGTGTGGCGGCGCTTCTCCTCTATCCACTCATGCGTCTTTGGCCCAGCGGGTGGGCGTGGTCACCCAGCCAGCACGAATATGAGTTGATGATGGTCGGCATCTACGCCACACTCGGCGTCTTCCTGTTGATCGCCGCGCGCAAACCCGAGGCCCACACAAGTCTCATCTGGTTCACGGTCTGGTCCAGCGTCGTTCACGGAGGCATCATGGCTGTGCAGGCCTTCGTCGACTCGACCGAGCACGGCCACCTGGTTGGCGACGTCCCTGCGCTCTTCATCATTGCTGCCGTACTCGCCGCTCTGGCTCCCCGACAGTCCACCTCCCGGATAGGCCCCGCCCAGTTCCCGCCCTCGTAGAAACTTTCCGGCCGGCTGCAAACCTTCCACCGCCTCGGAAAAGGAGGGAACGCCGCTTTCCCTCCTTTCCACGGCTCAGGAAAGCGGGGAAGGCTCCTTTCCCCCTTCTCCCGAGGAGCGGAAAAGAGGGAACGTCGCGTTCCCTCCTTTCCCTGGCCCGGTGAACCTTTTTTTGGCTCGGGAGAAGAGGGAACGTGGCTTTCCCTCCTTTCCGCGGCCCGGGAGAAGGGGGAACGTGGCTTTCCCTCCTTTCCTGAGCAGCGGGAACCTTCTCAGACGGCGGGAAAGGAGGGAACGTCGCTTTCCCTCCTTTCCGGAGACGCGGAATCGGGGGAAAGAGGCTTTCCCTGCTTGTTTTCGGGGCGGGAAGGAGACAGGAGGAGCCGAAAGCTTCCCGGCCCCTCCGGAACTTTGCGGGAAGCTCCGATAGCTTCAACGCGCCAGCGGAATGATTCGGGCTCGCCCTCTGCTCACTGCGCCGGCGGGTAGCAGTCCCACGAGGCCCCGCAGATCGAGCCCCCCCAACCCGGCTGGCAATAGAAGTACCGCACCCAGGTGCCGAGCCGGGCGCAGTCGTTCTCGGCCTGCTGCTGCATGTCGGCGCAGCACTCCTCACATTCGCCGGCCGCGGCCTGTCGCGGAGCTGAGGCGAAGACGGCCAGGGCCAACACCAATCCGAGGGCAACGAGCTTGAATCGCTTCATGAGAGTCTCCTTTCGTAGTTCCGTCTAGAAAGGAAGGTGCGGCTGAGCCTCCTGGCGTGTCAGCCGGGGCTTGGACGGGCTCGATACGATAGGCTGCGCAGGTCTGAAAGGAGCCCTTCATGCCCCGCATCACCAAGGTCTACACCCGGACGGGAGACGACGGCACCACCGGCCTCGGTGGCGGGCAGCGGGTGCCCAAAGATTCGGGCCGCATCGAGGCCTATGGCACGGTGGACGAGCTGAGCTCGGCGATCGGCGTCGCTCTCGCCCTGGGGCTCGACGCCAAGCTGGCGGCCCGGCTCCCCCGCATCCAGAACGACCTGTTCAATCTCGGCTCGGACCTCTGCATCCTGGAGGAAGACAAGGCCAGGATGCCCGTGCCCGGGGTGGAGCCGCGGCACGTGGAGGCCCTGGAGCGGCTCATCGACGAGCTCCAGGAAGAGCTCGCCCCTCTCGCCAACTTCATCCTGCCGGGAGGATCGCCGGGCGCGGCTCAGCTCCACGTGGCCCGCACGATCTGCCGCCGGGCCGAGCGGCTCGCCATCCATCTCGCGCGCGAGGAGCCCGTCGGAGCCTCGGTCGTCCCCTATCTCAACCGGCTCTCGGATGCCCTCTTCGTCATGGCCCGTTACGAGAACCTGAAGCGGGGCACGCCGGAGGTCCTCTGGGATTCCCGCGCCTGAGGGGTGTCTCGAAAGCCGCCGGTTTGCCCTTCGAAGCCCTCATCACCCCGGCCCTCTTCTCCCGACCACCCCATCCCCCCTCCCCGGGAGAAGAGGGAGAAAGGCAAGAAGGGACATCAAGGACAACAAGGACAGCAGGGACGAACAAGCAAGACCGCCCCAGCCGGGTACCCCTCGCCCGGGGAGGGGGATGGGGTGGTCGGGAGAGGGGCAGGGGTGAGGGTCTTGGGCGGGGGGCGCTCTGAGTGCAGCAAAGGTAGCCTATGCCCTCTGAGGGTCCCCCGTCGAGTTGGCCCGCCTTTTGAATCTGGAAGCGAGGATGGCATGCCGGGTTCGACCGGCGCCTGAGACCTGAATCTCCAGGAGGAGCACGATGTCTTCCTCGTTCGGCATCTATTTGGTCGGCTTCATCATCGTGATCATCGGCCTCGCTATCGGAGCCCATCTGATAGGCATTCCGCCGGTCTGGATCATCGTCGGCGTGATCTGCCTGGTGGGGATCGGCATCCTGAGCGCGGTCAAGAAGACCCAGGGTCGCGGCCGGCCGGGCGGGACCGTGTCTCCGCCCCGGGCGTAGGGAAGTTTTTCAAAAGTCGGGCGGCCAGCGGTCGCCCTCTCGGACGGGAGCGCGGGGTGGATGGGGTGGCGTGGGGTGGACGAGAGGGCGTGGGGAGTGGAAAGGGCGACCGCAGGCCGCCCTTCGTGTATCTGCTGATTTCCCCTACTCCGCCCCCCACACCTCGATCGACGGCTGGTCCGTGCCGGCGGCCAGGGCGTCTCCCATGGGGGAGAAGGCGACCGAGGTGGCGCAGCGTGCGGCCACGGCGAGGATCTCCTGGAGCTTGCCCGTGGCCGGATCCCACAGCCGCACCTTGCCGTCCAGCCCGGCGCTCGCCAGCAGGGCGCCGGAGGGATGGAAGGAGAGGCCGGAGACGGCTTGCGGGTGGCCGGTGAGGACGGCGGTGCGCTCGCCGGTCTCGGCGCTCCAGAGTCGCAGGGTGCGGTCGACGCTGCCACTCGCCACCTGGGAGCCATCGGGTGAGAAGACGACGGCCGTCACCGTGTCGTGGTGGGCCCGGAAGCTGATGCGGGTACGCAGCGTTTCGAGATCGACGATCTCCAGCGATCCGTTTTCGGTGCCGTAGACGACCTCCCGGCCGCTGGGGGAGAGGCCGGCGGCGGTGACGGGCTCCGCGCTGCTGAGCGTTCTTCGTGGCCGGCCGGTGGCGGCGTCCCAGAGCCAGACCTCCTGGCCCGCGCCACTCGTCACCAGCGTCCGGCCGTCGCGTGAGAAGGCGACTGTGCAGACCGGTCCGGAGTGGCCGGCCAGGGTTGCCAGGAGGTGCCCCGTCCGCGGGTCCCACAGGCACACGGTGCCGTCGCGTCCACCGCTCGCCAGCAGGGGGGCCGCCGGAGAGAAGGCCACGGCGTGGACCGGCCCTTCATGTCCGGTGAGCTCCAGCAGCGGTCTGGTCGTTCTGGGGTCCCCACAGCCGCACCCCGCCGTCCTTGCTGGCGCCGGCCAGCGCCTGGCCGTCGGGGGAGAAGGCCACGCCCGTCACGGTCTTTCCTGCGATCTCCAGACGCCGGTTGAAGAGCCCCGACTCCGGCCAGCTCACCGGGCGCCGGGCGTAGGGCCGCTCGGGCGCGGGAAGGACGACGGCGGGCTGGGCGGAGATCTCCTGCCGGATGGCCGCCAGAATGCCGGCGACCTCCAGGGCGCTCGCGGGCCGCTCGGCCGGATCGGGCTCCAGCAGGGAGAGGACGAGCCGCTGGAGGCTCTCCGGAATCCGGGGGCCGGCGCGCAGCACGGGGATGCCCGGCCGCTCGGGCGCGGGCAGACGGCCGGCGAGCAGCTCGTAGAGCACGGCTCCCAGCGAGAAGAGGTCCGAGCGCGGATCGGCCCAGGTTTCGCGGCGGACCCTCTCGGGAGCGATGTAGCCCGGAGTGCCCGCCAGCGCATCCTCGGGCGTCAGCGACTCGAGCATGGGCATCAGCCCCACGTCCAGGAGCTTCCAGCTCCCCTCGGGAGTGAGGACGATGTGCCGCGGCTTCAAGTCGCCATGAATGGTGCCGAAGGCGTGAACGGCAGCCAGAGCTTCGGCCACTTCCATGCCGAGCCAGCAGAGGGTGTCGAGAGGCACCGGATGGGTCAGCTCGAAAGGCTCCGTGCCGCGGACGAGCTCCTGGACGAGGAACGGCTCGCCGTCTGCGGTCTCGCCCACCTCGCGGACGGCGGCGAGCCCGGGATGGCAGAGCGCGGTCAGCGGCTCGGCCTGGCGCACGAAGCGTCCCGGGGGCAGGTGGTCCAGGAGGTGCTCCCGGTCGACGATCTTGAGGGCCCAGCGCCCCTGATCCTCCAGGTCCACCGCCTCGTAGACCTCGCCCAGGTGCCCCTTGCCCAGCCGTCGGCCGAGCTCGTAGCGGCCGACGATCGTGGCGTCGTTCCCCCGGGTCGTGGGGCTTGCCGGAGCGGCCAGACCGGCGGGCGGCTCCGAGAGAAGAGTGGGAGCGCTCGCGCTCGGCAGCTCCCCGCCGACGAGGGCTCCCGCCGCTCGTTCCCGGGTCTCGGCCGTTTCGCGGATCGCGGTCTGGAATTGCAGGAGCGCCTTGGCGTCCAGAGGGCAGAAGACGAATTCGTCAGGATACGTGGTACTACAGTCCGGGCAGACTTTCATCGTCAGTCCTTCCCCAGGTAAAGCAGAAAACGGTTTCGCTGGGACAAGTATGCGCCTTCTGCTCTGAATTGCAAGGGGGGTGCGCTTCTTTCAGGGTAAGATCCGCCGGGCATAAAATCCGCCCTTCGGGATTCCCCTATGACGAAAAAAGAGAAAGCCCACCGGATCGCCGGGATCCTCGACGAGCTCTTCCCGGCCGTGGACGTCCCACTCCGTCACCAGGACCCGTTCACACTCCTCGTGGCCGTGGTGCTCTCGGCGCAGACCACGGACAAGCTGGTGAACGAGGTGACGCCCGCCCTCTTCGCCCGGGCCTCGACCCCCGAAGCTCTCGCATCCCTGGCGGTCGAGGAGATCAAGACGCTGATCCGCCGCATCGGTCTGACGGAGGCCAAGGCGAAGAACCTGAAGCGCCTCTCCGAGATCCTGGTCTCCGAGCATGGCGGCGAGGTGCCCCGCACCCTCCACGAGCTCGAAGCCCTCCCCGGCGTGGGGCACAAGACCGCCTCCGTGGTGCTCAACCAGGCCTTCGGCCTGGCCGCCTTGCCCGTGGACACCCACATCCACCGCCTCGCCGCCCGCTGGGGGCTCACGAGCGGCAGGAGCGTGGAGCAGACGGAGCGGGATCTGAAAAAGGTCTTCCCCGAGGAGACCTGGGGCAAGGTCCACCTCCAGATCATCTACTTCGGCCGCCAATACTGCCCGGCCCTCTACCACGACCTCGAAGCCTGCCCCATCTGCTCCTGGGCGGCATCGAGGAAGAGGAAAGAGGAGGAGCGGCGGCGGAATGTGGGGTTGCGGAGGAGGAGCCCTACCGTCTGATCCGTTGATGGCTCGCACCCTGCGACGGGATATCATCCCATCATGGACCGCTTCGCCCGCTACGCCTGGACCACCCTGTTCTACAACGTCGCCGTCATCCTCTGGGGGACGATCGTGCGGGCTACGGGCTCGGGTGCGGGGTGTGGCAGCCATTGGCCGCTTTGCAACGGGGTGATGGTCCCGCACGCACCGAAGATCGCGACGATCATCGAGTTTTCCCACCGGTTGACGAGCGGCGTCGCCCTCCTCCTGGTGGTGGGGCTCGTCGTGTGGGCGTTCCGGGCCCAGCCCAAGGGGCATCCGTCGCGGAAGGCGGCTCTCTTCTCCCTGGGGTTCATGCTCAGCGAGGCGGCGGTGGGCGCCGGGCTGGTGCTTTTCCGGCTGGTGGCCGACAACGAGTCCATGGCGCGGGCGATGTTCATGGCCACCCACCTGGTCAACACCTTCCTGCTTCTCGGTGCCATGACGCTCACCGCTCACTTCGCGAGCGGCTGCGCACCTTTCCGAATTCGAGGCCAGGGGGCTTTCGGGGGGGGGATCGTCCTGGCTCTCTCCGGCCTGCTGCTCGCGAGCGTCAGTGGCGCCGTGGCCGCTCTGGGGGATACGCTCTTCCCGGCGAGCTCGCTTTCCCATGCTTTGGAGCAGGATCTGTCTTCCACGGCCCACCTGCTGATCCGATTGCGGCTCTTCCACCCCGCCATCGCCGTGGCCGCAGGGGCCCTCTGTCTTTTCCTCGCTCTGCGGGCGTTGAACGAGCACCTCGCGCCCGCGGCGGACCGCTTCGCTTGGTGGACGTCGGGGCTGGTCATCCTTCAGATCCTGGCAGGAATCCTCAACGTCCTGCTGCTGGCGCCGGTGTGGCTGCAGGTGGTCCACCTGCTGGTGGCGGACCTGCTGTGGATCGCGGTTCTGCGGCTGGGCTCGACGGTGCTGGCCGAGCGGGGAGCCTACTCGAACGTACCGCCCCGCCCCTTGCCGAGCTCGAACGAGCGGGCGCCCTCCGTGGCTTCGCCGCTCGCCAGGGTTTCGGCCCCGAGCCGGGCCTCCACGTTGAGCCCTTCGGAAAGTGGCAGTCCCAATCCTTCATAGACCGCCATCCGGTCATTGCGCAGCGCCGCCTGGGGAAAGGCAGCGAGAGCGTGGGCCAGCTCGGTCGCCCGGCGTAGGGCCTGCCCTTCGGCCACCACCTGGGTGACGAGCCCCATGGAGCGGGCCTCATGGGCGCGGACGGGCCGGCCGGTGAGGATCAGGTCCAGGGCGCGGCCGAGGCCCACGATGCGAGGGAGACGCTGCGTGCCGCCGTCGACCAGGGGGACGCCGAAGCGCCGCTCGAAGCAGCCGAAGACGGCGGTCTCGTCGGCGATCCGCAGGTCGCACCAGCAGGCGAGCTCGAGGCCGCCGGCCACGCAGTAGCCGGCCACGGCCGCGATCGTGGGCTTGGAGACGGCAAGGCGGGTGAAGCCCAAGGGGCCGTGCTCGCCCGTGACGTCAGAGGCGAGCGCGTCGAGGTCCTTGAGATCGGCCCCGGCGCAGAAGACCTGATTGCCGCCGGTGAGGATGCCCACCCGCGCTCCAGGGTCCTTCTCGAAGGCCATCCAGACCTCGCGCAGGAGGCGGGCCATCCGCGCGTCGATGGCATTGCGCGCCGCCGGACGGTTGAGCCGGAAGATGCGGACCGGGCCGTCGGCGGAGACAAGGACGGGGAGCTCCATGGCTCAAGGAAGGAAAGGGTTGATGAACTGGACGCCGTCGAGAATGCGGCCGTGCTGAAAGTCCTCTGAGTACACTCGGGAGAGACCTTGAACCTTGGCCGTCGCCCAGATCAGGGCGTCCCAGAAAGAGAGGCTGTGATCTACCACGGCTTGGAGGGCAAGCCAGGTCATCGTGGCCGTCAGAGGCAGCACGGTTCCGAGACTCGATAACTCGCGCGTAATCTCCAGGATCTCTCCGCTCCTCCTGCCCTCTGGGTTCCGCCGGAGGAGGACGGCAACGAATTCGTTGAGCACCTGGACGCTCAGGAAGAGCATCTCGCCCTGGCTCAGCTCGCGCAGAAGACCCTGCGCGCGCGATCTCTTCTGAGGCTCGGCAGGATCATAGGCATAAACGGCGATGTTGGTGTCTACCAGAGCCGCCGTCACGCTTTCTCCCGTCCCCGGTCATAGAGATCCTCCCGCTTGGGGTAAGGGCCGCCACCCAGAGGCAGCCCTTTCCGCATGCGAGCGAAGGCCCTCTCGCGGAGAGCTTGACGATCGGCTTCCTTCTCGGCCTTGGGTAGGAACGTGACGAGGACCTTGGCCTCCTGAATGTCCTCAGGACGTTCAGCGAGCTCCACCTGGCCTTCGCGATAGAACCCTTCAACGGTCTTCAGCATCGTGATCCTCCTGGCGCCTCAAGTATGACGCGATCTCGCAGGCGAGCCAAGGAGGAAGCGCCCCGGCTACAGCACCGTCTCGCGGACGACCTCTTCCAAGGTGGTCATGCCGTCGCGGATCTTCTGCAGGCCGCTGCCGCGCAGGGTCATCATGCCGTTCTGGACGGCCTTCTGGCGCAGCTCGAAGGCGCTGGCGCCGGAGAGGATCATCTCCTTCATCTCGTCTTCCACCTCCAGCACCTCGTAGAGGCCGACGCGCCCCTTGTAGCCGGTGTTGCTGCAACGGTCGCAGCCGCGCCCCTTGAACAGCTTCAGGGTGCGCGACTCGTGCTCGGAGAATCCGGCCTGGACGAGCGCTGCCGGCGGCACTTCCAGCGGCTCCTTGCAGAAGGTGCAGATGCGGCGCACCAGACGCTGGGCCACGATCAGGTGCACCGAGGTGGCGACGAGGAAGGGCTCGATGCCCATGTTCATCAGACGGCTGATGGACGACGGTGCGTCGTTGGTGTGGAGGGTCGAGAGCACGAGGTGGCCCGTCATGGCGGCTTTGATCGCCACCTCGGCGGTCTCGAAGTCGCGCACCTCGCCCACCAGGATGATGTTCGGGTCCTGGCGCAGGAACGAGCGCAGCGCGGTGGCGAAGTTGAGGCCGATCTGCTCGCGCATCTGCACCTGGTTGATGCCCGAGAGGTTGAACTCCACCGGGTCCTCGGCGGTCATGATGTTGACCTCCGGGGTGTTGATGCGCTGCAGGGCCGAGTAGAGCGTGTTGGTTTTCCCTGAGCCTGTGGGGCCGGTGACCAGCACCATGCCGTACGGCTTCAGGATCGCTCCCTCGAACTTGCGCAGCGATTCCGGCTCGAAGCCCAGCCGCGCCATGTCGAGCATGAGCTTGTCCTTGTCGAGCAAGCGCATGACGATCTTCTCGCCGAACAGCGTGGGCAGCACGGAGACGCGGTAGTCGAGGTCCTTGTTCTTGCCGGAGATCTTGGTCTTGATCTTGATGCGGCCGTCCTGCGGCAGCCGTTTTTCGGCGATGTCGAGCTTCGCCATGATCTTGCAGCGGCTGGTGATCGCCTCCTTGAGCTTCAGCGGCGGGTGCATCATCTCGTAGAGGATGCCGTCGATCCGGTAGCGGACCCGATATTCCTTTTCATAGGGCTCGATGTGGATGTCCGAAGCGCCGCGCTTGATGGCGTCCGTGAGCACCAGGTTCACCAGCTTGACGACCGGCGCCTGCTCGGACTCCTCTTCGAGCGTCGCGAGATCGAGATCCTCCTCCTCCTCCAGCACCTCGAGATCGCTGCCGCTGGAGCTCTCCTCCGTCAGGTCCGACATGACCTTTTTGAGCTCGATGGCGTGTGTCGAGCCGTAGTACCGGTCGATCGAAGCGCGGATGGCCGTCTCCGAGGCCACCACCGCCTCCACCCGGTAGCCGGTCATGAACTTCACATCGTCCATGGCGAAGACGTTGGTGGGATCGATCATCGCCATGGTGACCGTGGCGCCGGACTTGGTGACGGGCAGGATGGTGTATTTGCGGGCGACGTCGGCGGGGATGATCTTGATCACCGCCTCGTCGATCTCCATGCCGTTGAGATCCACGGAAGGGACCCGGAAGTGCTGCGAGAGCGACTCGACGAGCTGTTTCTCGGTCAAGTAGCCGAGCTTGACGAGGTTGGTCCCCACCCGTCCGCCTTGATCCTTCTGGAGGGCCAGGGCCTCGTTGAGCTGGTTCTGGTCGATCTTGCCGGTCCGGACGAGCAACTCCCCGAGCTTGTCAGGGAGCTGCGTAGGAACGGCTTGGGGCCGGCGTACAGGTTCCGGTGGTGCCATGCGAACCCTTTATCGGGCCTTGCGGGCCCTGAAGCGAAACGGGGAGACAGCTCCCCCATGCCTGAACGAAACCGCAAGCAGTCTACCAGCCGGCAGGAAAGGGGGTCAACGCAGTGGCCCATCGGAATTTGACTATGCCTGCCGGCAATGGAACAGGATACACTACGGCCGCTGCGAGATCGAAGATCGGAGGGTCCCATGCGTCGCCGTTCACTGCCTGTGCTCCTGGCCTTGCTGGCCCTGCTCGCTCTCCTGCCGGCCCCGGCGGCTCCGGAGGCTCCCGAAGTCGACGCCCTCACCGCGGCCGTGGAGCGGATGGCCAAGGTCAGCTCCAGCAATTCGCCCAGCCTGTCGCCGGACGGCAAGCGGGTGGTGTTCCTCTCGAATCGCGGTCAGTCGCCGCAGGTGTGGCTCTCCGAGGTCGACGGCAAGGCGGAGCCGAAGCCGGTGACCACGTTCACGGATCCGGTGACGGATGTCTCCTGGTCGCCCGACGGGCAGTGGCTCGCCCTGCTGGTGGCGCCCGGCGGCGGTCTCAACCAGCAGATCTACGTCCTGCACCCGGACGGCACGGGTTCCCGGCTCATCACCAGCGGCGGCAAGGAGAACAACACCCTGGACGGCTGGAGCGGTAAGCTCCTGCGCTACAGCTCGAGCCATGACAACCCTGGTTCGCTGGAGCCCTGGATCTACGACTCGGAGACAGGCAAGAGCCGCAAGGTGGCCGCGAGCTCCGGGGTCTCCGCCCTGACGGACGTCAGCCGCGACGGCAAGCGAGCCGTGGTCGGCCGCGTAGCCAGCCGGGGGGACGATAACCTCTACCTCGTCGATCTCACCACGGGCCGGGAGGAGCTCCTGACGCCCCACGATCCTCCCGGGCAGTTCGCCGGCGGCAAGCTGAGCCCGGACGGCCGCGCGGTCTACATCACGTCGAACAAGGATTCGGACACGACGTACTTCGCCCGGGTGCCGCTCGGCCCGGACGGCAAGCCCCAGCCGTACCAGAAGCTCACTACCCGGACGGACGCCGAGGTGGACGACTTCGCGCTCGCTCCCGACGGGTCGAGCGCCTTCCTGATCTTCAACGTCGCGGGGCGCAGCGAGCTGGCGAAGCTCGATCTGGCGAAGGCGAGCCTGACGCCCATCGCTCCCCTGGCCGGCGAGATCGTTGGCGGCCTCAACGTGTCCGAGGACGGCTCACGGCTGGCGCTGACGATCGGTGGTGCCCGGCTGCCCACGGACGTTTGGGTCATGGATATCAGGCCGGGTGGAGCCGGCGCCCGCAGTCTGCGGCAGGTCACCTGGACCCCTCATGAGGGGGTGGATCTGGCCAAGCTCGCGCAGCCGGAGCTGGTGCGTTTCAAGGCCCGCGATGGATTGGATCTCTCGGGCTGGCTCTACCATCCTCCGGGGCCTCCGGGGCCACCGTCTGGCAGCCCCGGCCCGGTGGTGATCAGCTTCCACGGCGGACCCGAGGGGCAGGAGCGGCCATCGTTCAATTCCACCTATCAGGCCCTGCTGTCGCGCGGTATCGGCGTCTTCGCCCCCAACGTGCGGGGCTCTTCGGGCTTCGGCAAGAAGTTCGTCAACCTGGACAACGGCCCCCTGCGGGTGGAGGGAGTGAAGGACATCAAGGACTGCGTCGATTTCCTGGTGAAGCAGCGGCTCGCGGATCCCAAGCGGATCGGCATCATGGGCGGCTCCTACGGCGGCTACATGACGCTCGCCGGTCTGACCGAGTTTCCGGACCTCTTCGCCGCCGGGGCGGACCTCTTCGGCATCGTCAACTTCGAGACCTTCTTCGCCCAGACCGAGCCGTGGATGGCCGCCATCTCGACGATCGAATACGGCGATCCCGTCAAGCAGAAGGATCTGCTCGCCCGGCTCTCGCCCATCCACAAGCTCGACCGGGTGAAGGCACCGCTCCTCGTGCTTCACGGCGCCAACGACACGAACGTCCCCCTGGTGGAGGCGAAGCAGGTGGAGGAAGAGCTCAAGAAGCGGGGCGTGCCCGTAAAGTCGGTGATCTTTCCGGACGAAGGGCACGGGTTTCGCAAGACGGCGAACCGCGTGACGTCGACGGTGGAGATCGTGCGCTGGTTTGAAAAGTATCTGAAGGGATAGAAATGCAGCTTCGCAGCCGGCTCGTCTCCCTATTTTCCTTATCCCTCGCTCTCTCCCTCCTCTTCCTCGCTCCTGCGTCCTCGCTCGCGCAGACGGCCCTCGAACGGGCGGTCTCGGCGGAGGTGGCCCGCGCACAGCAGACGGCGGGGGGCGTGGGAGTCAACATCGTGGAGCTCGACACGGGGGAGACGGTGTTCTCGTACAACCCCCAGGAGCCGCGGGTGATCGCTTCCAACAGCAAGCTGTTCACCACGGCGGCGGCCCTCGATGCGCTGGGGCCGGGCTATCTCTTCGAGACCCGCTTCCTGATGCGCGGCAAGGTGGCGGACGGCGTGCTGCAGGGCGATCTGGGCGTGGTGGGCGCGGGCGATCCCCAGATCTCCGGCCGGGAATTCGCGGGTGACGCCTTCGCCGTGTTCCGGCCCTGGGCTGCGGCGCTCAGGGACAAGGGGGTACGGCGGATCGCGGGCGATCTCTATCTCGATCATGGCCTCTTCGAGAGCCTCTCCGTTCATCCCGACTGGCCCCGGGACCAACTCGCCGAGTGGTACGAGGCACCGGTGGGCGCCCTCTCCTTCAGCGACAACTGCATCCTGGTCCGGGTCTATCCCGGCAAGGCCGCGGGGCAGCCGGCCATCATCGAGACGGTGCCTGCGATCCCCCTCTTCCGGGTGGACAACTCCACCACGACCCGGGCGAAGCGAAGGGGGACGAAGCTCTACGTGGGCCGGACCGAGGACCTGCTGACCGTGCGGGGCACGATCGACGTCAATTCGGGACCGTTCGAGACCTGGGTGACGGTGGCGGACCCGGTGACGTATTTCGGCTCAGCGCTGCGGGCGGCGCTGGCCGAGGAGGGGATCGTGATCGACGGCGGACTGCGGCCCGTGGATCAGCTCCCGGGGCCGGTCTGGCAGCGGGTGGCCGTGCACAGAAGCGACCTGATCACGGCCGTCCGCACCACCAACAAGCGGAGTCAGAACTTCTATGCCGAGAGCCTGGCCAAGGAGCTGGGGGCGCGGCGCTGCGGCTCGGGGAGCTGGAGCGAGGGCGTGAGGGCGATCGGCGAGCTCATGGCCGCGATCGGCGTGCTGCCCAACGAGCTCCACATGGTGGACGGCTCGGGCATGAGCCGCGAGAACCAGGCCTCGCCGCGGGCCATCACCACGCTGCTGCGCCACATGTTCTTCCACCCGGCGGGCACGGAGTTCGCGCAGTCGCTCCCCTACTCGGGGGAGGACATGAAGTCCTGGAAGCGGCGGCTGGCCGCGTCTCCCTACCGGGGGAACGTGTTCGCGAAGACCGGCACCCTCTCCGGCGTCTCCGCCCTCTCGGGCTACGCCAAGGCCGCGTCGGGCAAGTCCTACGCCTTTTCAATCCTCCTGAACGGCACGCGCGGGGATTCGCACGGGGATCAGGACCGGATCGTGATGGCGTTGATCGACAACGGCTAGGACGACACTGGTCCCGGTCCTTCGATCTTGAAGTGCGGGTTCTCGATGATCCCGAGCAGGTTGCCAAAGGGATCGGTCACCGTGGCGACCTTGATGCCGCCGCCCACGTCCTGCACCCCCTCGTGCTCGCCGGCGCCATGGCGGAGGGCGTGCTGGAAGGCGGCCTCGGCGTCGAGGACTCCCCAGTAGGCCACCACGCCACCAGGGCCGGGCTTCACCTTCGAGACGTCGGGATTGAGCCCCAGCTCGAAGCCGCCGATGTTGAAGCCGACGTAGAACGGCTCGGCGAAATAGGGCTCCACGCCAAAGAGGGCGCTGTACCAAGCCTTTGCCTTCTCCAGATCGGGAACGCTGTAGATGGCCGTACGCAGGCCGAGGAACGGTTGGTGGTCCATGCGGGGGGCGTCTCCTTTCGTCTAGTCTTCCAGGGTCTGGCTCAGCCGGTCCAGGGCCTCGCCCCACCAGGCCTTGCGCCGGGCGGCCTCGTCGCTGTCCGGGAGCTTCGAGTGCTCCACGGCGACCTGGCTCTTCGACTCGCCCTTGGGGTAGAGGTTGACCTCTACCTTCGTCCCGTCGTTCCAGGAGAGGCGCAGCGACTTGTCCGGCGTGGCCTTGCGGAGGGTGAAATCGGTTTCCGGCAGCCAGCGGCGGCGCAGGGTCTCGTCGTTCCAGGCCGCGAACAGGCGGCTCACTGGCACGCTGAACGTCCGGCTGCGACTCACCTGGAATCCGGCCGGCGTCTCGTGCTTCACCCTCTTTCCCCGCTCCCGCTCATACGTCACCGTCACCATCTGCTGCCACCACGGGCCGACCCCGTGCTCGTTGTGCAGATAGGCGACGGTCGCCTTGTGATCCATCTCCCGGCCGCCGGCCGCGTCCAGGATGGCGAACCACTCGTCCCAGGTCTTGCCCGTCTTCGCCTGCACGGCCTGGTCGCTCATCCGCTCCGTGGATTTCTCGGCCATGACGAGATCCTCTCTCAGATTCCGGAAGGATACCAGGGGCGGGCTACACTACGCGGCGTGGATCTCCTGAAGACGCTTGCCGTCCCGCTGCTCGCTCTGCTCCTCTCCCCAGCAGCCTCCGCCTGGACCCTCGTGGACTGTCCGCCAGAGGTGGTGAAGACGTGGGAGGCTCCGGAGCAGTCTTTCCGGGCCGCGAAGCCGGGGACTCCCCTCTATCTCCCGAGGCCCTTTCCCAAGACCCGGGAGGAGATCCTGGAGGATTACCTCTACGACTTCCAGCGGCTCGTGAAGGACACTCCACCCGCGGCTTTGCCGAAGGAAGCGGCGGTCGTCCAGCAGGGGATCCCCAAGGGTACTCTGCGCTACGAGGTCCTGCGGATCGTGAACTGGTCTCCTACGCGTTGCCTCAGGAAGCGGAGGCTGGACGCTTATCACCTCGTCCGTGTCTTGGACGGCCGCGGGGTGGAGATCACCCGTTCAGTCCTCGACGAGAGCGGCCGGCTCACCGTGATCTCCAGCACGCTGGAGAGCGGGCGCAATCTCCGGTCTCCCGAAGAGGCGCTGCGGAGCGTGGCCTCCCGGTTCAAGATCCAGGGGCAGGACCCGCAGTACGTCACCACCTTCGGAACCCTGCGTTGCGGGAACACCACTCCCTGCCTGGCTTTCCGCGGCGGGGGGCGCGTCTATCTGGTCTCGAAGGACGGAGATCTCCTCGAGGTCGACTTGAAGAGCCGCCGGTTGGAGTTGGGCAAGGAGATCGGCACTCCCGAGCTGAACGAGCCTCTCCTCAAAACCCTGGGGCCCGAGGGGCGGCTGGTTTCTCTGGGCGGGAAGGTGTTTACGACGGCGCGGAGGGTGAGGGGGTGAAAAGAGCTCACGCCGCCACGTGCCGTTCCAACAAACTCAACGCATACCCCTCCAACTCCTCCGCCCGATGGGCGGCGGTGTGCTCGCGCAGGACTCTCGCCCGCGCCCGCTCACCCAGGGCACGGCGCTCTTCTTCGGGGATCCCTTGCAGGTATTGGAGCACCTGGCTTGGGGTGCGAGCGATCAAGATCTCCTCTCCGATGCGGAAGAAGGTGCCGAGGCCGGGCCATTCGTCGCTGATGATGGGAGTGGCGCAGGCCGCGGCTTCGAAGAGGCGGACGCTGGGGGAGAAGCCGGCGGCCACCATGGCGGCCCGGGTGACGTTCAGGGTGAAGCGCTGCTGGTTATAGAAGCTGGAGTGCCGCTTCGGCTCCAGGTGCTCGAAGCGCTCAACATTCTTCGGCCAGGGGATCTCCGGCGGATACTGCGGCCCCGCCACGGCGAAACGACCCTGGGACCAGCGCCGGGCGGGCTCGATGAGCAATCGCTCCAGGGCGGGCTGGCGGTCGTCGCTGTAGGTGCCCATGTAACCCAAGTCCCAGCGGGGCTCGACCGTCTCCGGCGGGTAGAGGCCAGGATCGAAGGAGCAGTAGAGGGGCCGGGCCATGGGGGAGCCGAAGCGGCGCTCGAGGCTCTTGAGCGTGGGGCCGCCGGTGAAGGAGAGGTAGGCGTGGTAGCGGGGGATCAAGTCAGGGGTGAGGTACTCGTGGTCGCCGCGGGAGAGCTTGGCCAGGGTCGCCGGGGTGTCGATGTCGTAGAAGGCCGTGATGCCGGTCGCTACGTCGGTCACCCAGCGGCCGACCTCGACGCCCTGGGGGACGTAGGAGCCGACCATTACGAGGTCGGCCCGGCGCACGGCGGGGGCGAAGCGGTCCTGGAGCTCTTCGAGGTCGCCATAGATCTCGGTGCGGCCGTAGGGCGGCTTCGCGAGGTCGCGGTTCTCCGCGTACCAGGGCTGGTCCCGCTCCAGGAAGAGGACGCGGTGGCCCCGCAACTCAAGCTCGCGCACCAGGCCACGGTAGGTGGTGGCGTGGCCGTTGCCCCACGAGGAGGTGATGGAAAGACCCAGGATGACGACGTCGAGCGGCTCGTGTCTCACAGCTATGCCTCCAGGCCGGCCCGGTCAGACGGCGATCGGGTAACCTGAAGCCGCCTCGTCCAGGACGCCAGCGCGCTCGGCCAGGACCTCGCCGTAGGCCGCAAGATAGGCCTCGACCATCTTGTCGGGCGTGAGCTGGAGGGCCCGGGCGCGGGAGCCGGCGGCGAGGGACGACCGGCGATCGGGATCGTCGATCAGCCGTTGCATAGCGTCGGCCAGGGCTTCCGGATCGTTCGGGGGCACGAACACCGCGCGGTGGCGCCAGATCTCCCGCAGGCTGGGGATGTCGCCCAGCACCAGGGCACAGCCGGAGAGCGCGGCCTCCAGGATGGAGAGGCCGAAGGGCTCGTAGCGCGCCGGCAGGCAGTAGATGGAGGCGCGGCCGAGCCAGGCGCCGAGCGCCCGGGGGGAGAGCCGGCCCAGGAGCCGCGTGTGGTGCGGGCGGGCCTCGCCGCCATCCGGATGGTGGTTCTCACCGGCCACGAACACGGGCCAGGGGAGGCGGGGGGCGACCGTCTCCAGAGCCTCCAGATTCTTGGCCTCGTCCCACAGGCGGCCGGCGGAGAAGACGATGGGCTCCTTGGCGCCGGGCTTGAAGGCCTTGGCGTCGCGGCCGTTGTAGATCACCCGCGAGCGGTGGGGCTTGCCATAGTTCTGGCTGAGCGAGGTGAGCATGGCTTCGGAGGGGGCGATCACCAGGTCCGCCGCGTCGAGCCCGGCGGCGACCTCGATGGCGTAGCGGTCGTAGTCCTCGGGAGCGGTCTCGCCTTTGACCGCCCGCCACCAGGAGAGCACGCAGGAGTGCCCCACCATCACCTTGGGGGCGCTCCACGGCAGGGCGCCGTGGACGTAGCCGTTGAGATGGACGACGTCGGGATCGAGGCGTTCCTCCAGGCCCAGGAGCCACTCCCCGGCCTTCTCCACGTCGCGCCAGGGGTCGTCCATCCACTCCAGCTTGAAGGTGCTCTCGAACACCTTGAGCCGGGGGATGCGCTCCACCTTCTCGCGCTGGGAGTCGTTCAGGGGATCGCCCATGGTGGCCAGGGCAACATCCACACCCCGCTCGGTCAAGCCGAGAGCGAGGTCGACGGCATAGGTCCAGACGCCGCCCATGGTATCCGCGGTCATCAAGACCTTGCGGGGCAAAGGATACGTCTCACTCATACTGGTCCCCTCCTGGGCCCAACGAGAAGCCTCGTGCGCGTGAATTCATCCAAGATTCGTGCCGTGGCCAGCAGACACCCAGCCGGTGTATCGAATCCCGGAATTCGTGGGAGCGCTCCCCTGGGAGCGTCCCTCAAGGAGGTTTACGAAGCGTGGCGTCCAACCGCCACAGAGGCCTCGGCCAGCCCCCTGGATTCCAGCAACCAGTTGTAAAGCTTGCTCACTCCCTCTCGCACGTTTACACGCGGCTGCCAGCCGGTGGCCGCTATGAAGCGGGCCGTGTCCGAGACGTAGTAGCGCTGATCGCCGGTGCGCCAGCTCTCGTAGAAGATGCGGGGCGTGGCGCCGTGCAGCTTGCCGATCAGCTCCACCAGCTCCAGCAGGGAGATGGTGTTGGCCGCGCCGCCTCCCATGTTGAACGCCTGGCCAGCCAGGGTGTCAATGTGGCGCCTGGCGAGCAGAAAGGCACGAACGAGGTCTTCCACGTAGAGGACGTCCCGCACCTGCATGCCGTCGCCGTAGAGAGTGATGGCGCGGTCCTCCAGGGTCCGGATGAGGAAGTGGGCGACCCAGCCCTGGTCCTCGGTGCCGAACTGGTGGGGACCGTAGATGCAGCTCATGCGGAAGACGGCGGTCTTCAAGCCGTAGCTCCTGGCGTAGTCGAGCACGTACTGGTCCGCGGCCCCCTTCGAGCAGCCATAGGGGCTGTGGAAGTCGAGCCGGCGGTCCTCGCTGAAGCCGCGGGCTCGCAGGCCGGCATCGCAGGGCTCGTAGCGCAACCCCCACAGCTTCAGGGGGACGTCCTCCGTGCCGCCATAAACCTTGTTGGTGGAAGCGAAGAGGAGGGCCGGCGGCTGTTGCTGGGCGCGCACGGCTTCCAGCACGTTGAGGGTGCCCCGCACGTTGACGTCGAAGTCGTGCACAGGATCGGCAAGGCTGGAGGACACCGCCTCCTGGGCGGCGAAATGGAAGACGGCCTCGATGCCGGCCATGGCCCGGCGCACGGCGAACGGATCGCGCACGTCGGCCACCTCGATGCCAATGAGGTCGCCGTGGGTTTCCTTGAGCCAGCGCAGGTTCGCCTCCACCCCCGGCCGCGACAGGTTGTCGAACAGGCGAACGCGGCGGCCGGAGCTGGCCAGGGCATGGGCGAGGTTGGTGCCGATGAAGCCGCAGCCGCCGGTGATGAGCACCGTCTTCTCCGCGCCGCGAGTGATCAGGATCCGTCCGCTCAAGCCTGTCCTCCGCTTCCCCAGGCCTGTCGCACGATTCGTGCCCGAGGCACGACCCTTCCTACAAGGCGCGGGAGAGCTCCTATTTCTTGCCCGGCGCTGTGGCGAGGTCGATGGGCGTCACCTTGCCATAGGCGGTGAGGGGTTTGTCGGTCCCCCCGGCGGGTCCCACCACGACGATGGCGAAGTCCTCGGGCCGCAGCCGGCGGGCCGCGGCGCGCACCTGCTCGGTGGTCACGGCCTCGATAGCCCCCCGGTAGCGCGAGAGCCAGTCGAGCGGATAGCCGAAGTAGTCCAGGGTGAGCTGGCGGCCGAGGACCTCGCGCCGGGACTCGTAGGTGAAGACGAAAGAGGAGAGCAGGGCCTGCTTGCCCTTGGCCACCTCCTCGTCCGTGGGCGGCTGGGCGGTCAGGCCGCGGGCCTCCTCCAGCAGGGCGTCGATGCTGGCGCCCGTGGTCTGCACCTTGGTGGAGACGAAGATCCACGCCATCCCCGGATGGTCGTAGCCGCTGTCGATCTGCCCCTGCACGGCGTAGGCGAGCCCCTTTCTGGTGCGCACGTCGTTGACGAGCCGGGAGGCGAAGGAGCCGGAGAAGAGCTGGTTCAACACCTCCAGGGCATAGAAGTCGGGATCGCTGCGCAGGCCGCCCAGGTGCCCCATCATGATGAAGGACTGGGTGGAGTCGTCCTTGCGGGCGAACCACACGCCGGGGCTGGGCTGCTTGCGATAGGGCACGTCGGGCGCCGTCCATGCCGGTCCCTTGGGCCAGTCGCCGAAGGCTTCGCGGATGCGGCGCAGGGCGTCGTCGCGCTGGAAATCCCCCACCAAGCCCAGAATGATGCGGTCCGGATGGAAGGTCTCGCGATGCCAGGCCAGGAGATCGGCGCGGCCGATCCGGCCGAGGGAGGGGAGGGTGGCGGTGCGGCCATAGGGCGAATCCGAGCCGTAGACGATGCGCTGGAACTCGCGGCCCGCGACCAGCCCCGGATCGTCGTTCTCGCGTGCCACCTCCGAGATCGCCTGGTTGCGGGCCACCTCCAGCTTGCGGGCGTCGAAGGCAGGGCGGCGCAGCACGTCGGCGAAGGCGCGGAGCACGTCGGGGAAATCCCCCTTGAGCGAGGAGAGCGTGGCCCGGAGCTGGTCGTCGGTCGCCCGCACCTCGATGGCGGCGGCGCGGCTCTCCAGATAATCGTCGAGCGCGTCGCCGGCCATCCCCTGGGTGCCGCCGGTGCGCAACACCTCGGTGCCGAGGCGGGCGAGGCCGGCCTTGTCCGCGGGATCGAGGCGGTTGCCGCCGCGGATCAGGGCCGTGGCCTCGATCAGGGGGAGCTCGTGATCTTCGAGCAGCATCACCACCATGCCGTTGTCCAGCACCACCCGCTCCGGTTGAGGGACGTCGAAGGACGGGAACGGCGGGTAGCGCAGGTCGTCGACGCGGGTGACCTGGGCCGCAGCGGCACCCGATAGAGCGAGGGCGGCGAGAAGGAGGATCGGGAGTCGGCGGCGGATCACGGTCTCATCTCCCCTGCGGCGCGTCGCCGGGCTTGTTGACGATCATGGCGACCGTCCGGTTCTGCTCCTGGAAAGTGGCGGCGGCCACGCGGCGGATGTCGGCCTTGGTGACCTTGTCGAGACGGTCGATGAAGCGGAACAGCTCGCGCCAGTCGCCGAAGAGGCGCTGGTATTCGGCGAGCTGGGTGGCGAGCCCCTGGTTGTTGCGCAGGGCGCGGACGAGGTTGGCCTTGGAACGGGCCTTGAAGCGGGCCATCTCCTCGTCCGTCACGTCCTCGCGCTTGAGCTTTTCGAGCTCCTCGCGCAAAGCGGCCTGCACCTGCTGGTTGGTCACCCCGTAGGCGGGCACGGCGAGGATGGCCCAGAGGGCCGGATACTTCTCCCCCGGGTAGCCGGAGAAGGACTCGACGTCCACCGCCAGCTTCTTGTCGCGCACCAGCGAGCGATAGAGGCGCGAGGTGCGGCCGGTCGAGAGGATGTCGTCGATGGCGTCGTAGACCGGCTGGTCCGGGTCGGTGGAGGCCGGCTTGTGGTAGGCCTCCAGGTAGAGGGGCTGGGACGGGTCCTCCAGCACCACCGTCCTCTCGGCGCCCTGCGGCGGCTCCACCGTGCGCAGGGGCGGCGGCGCCGGGCGCGCCGGGATGCGGCCGAAGTACTTCTCGATGAGGGGGATCAGCGTCTCGGCGTGGACGTCGCCCACGATGGCGGTGGTGAGCCGGGACGGCACGTAGAAGGTGCGGAAGAAGCTCTCCGCGTCCGTGATGGTGATCGACTGGAGGTCGCTCGTGTAGCCGATGGTGGGCTGGTGGTAGGGGTGGGCGGTGAAGGCGGCGCTGGTGAACTGCTCCACGAGCCGGCCCAGGGGCTGGCTCTCGGTCGTCATCCGCCGCTCCTCCATCACCACGTCGCGCTCCTCGTAGAACTCGCGGAACACCGGGTGGTAGAACCGCTCGGATTCCAGGAACGCGAAGAGCTCCACCTTGTTGGCAGGCAGCGAGTAGAAGTACTGGGTCTCGTCCGCGTTGGTGCTGGCGTTCAGGCCCACGCCCCCCTCGCGGGTGACGACGTCGTCGAACGCGCCCTTGAGCACGAAGCCCGCGGCCGCCTGCTGCTTGGCCTTGAAGTCGGCGAGCAGGCGCTCGAGCTTCTGGGCGTCCGGCCGGGGCGACACGCGCTCGGCCTGATACGCCTGATAGGCAGCCTCCAGGGCGTCGAGGGCCTTCTTCTCGCCCTCGTAGTCGCGGGTGCCGAGATTCGGGGTGCCCTTGAACGCCATGTGCTCGAACATGTGGGCGAGCCCCGTGATCCCCGGCACCTCCTGAGCGGACCCCACGTCGGCTACGGTGGCGAAAGAAAAGACGGGAGCCACCGGCCGCTCGACGATGATGAACGTCCACCCGTTCTGGAGCACGTGGACGCGGGTCTTCGCCTCGAACGACTTGAGGTCCTGGGCCGTCGCCATGGCCGCGGCCGTGATCGCGAGGGCGAAGAGAAGCGCGGCGAGGGCCGCTCTGGAGGCTCTGAAGCGTTTCATCTCGCGTCTCCCGTCGGGGTGGCCGCTTTGACGAAGAAGGTCACCGTCCCCGTCCCGGTGTTGCCGGTGCTGCGCTGCACGGCGGTGATCACCGCCTGGTAGAAGCCGGAGGAGCCGGCCGGGAGGATCCACGAGCCGGCGAAGAGGCTGGGCGCGGTCCCCGGGAAGCTGAGCGTCACGGTCTCCGAGGCGGGCTGTCCCACGAAGCCGATGGCGGCCGTCACCTCGAAGTCGGAGGGGAGCCACGGCTGGCCGTCGGCGATCTGGCAGCCGCACATCATGGTCACGTTCACCAGGAAGGGAACGGTGTAGGGGAGGTTGTCAGACTCGATCGCCAGATGGGTGGCGGGCTCCATGACCTGGACCAGCAGGCCCGACAGCTCCACCACGAACCCCGGCCCCTCGGTCAGCACCTGCTCCGGGACGAACCACTGCGTCACCGTGGTCCGGTGAGCCGACTGGAGACCGCCCAGGGGACCGAAGCCGGTGATCGCGAGGAGCGTGGGGCGGGTGATGGGGAGGTCGACCGTCAGCCCCGAGGTGCTCATGTCCGGCGACAGCCACTGGATGGTGGGCTCGGTCGCCGGCGGCACCGCCGGCGTGACGATGGCGCTCAGGGAGGCGTTGGAGGTATACATGGGCGACAGGTTTCCCGAGTCCGTGCCCAGAGCGAGGCCGCCCCCGAGCCTCTCCCCCGTCTGCGCGTCCCGGATCGTCACCTCCGAGCCGCCGATATCGTCCGCCAGGAACTTCCCGCCTTTCGCCTGAACCCGCACGGTGACAACCGCCATGAAAGCCTCCTTCGTACTTTGGGCGGAGTGTATCAGGGCGCTCGGAGTCTGCGGCAACAAGGGACCCAAGGGACAGCAGGGACTGCAAGGACACCAGGGACAAGAAGGAACACGGTTTTCGTCCTTGCAGTCCCTGCTGTCCCTTATGTCCTGGCTTCCCCCCGGCCCGGCTTCAGGATCACCCCCTCCCCCTTCCGCCCATTCATCTTGATGAGCAGCGGCTCTGCCAGGCGCAGGTGGCGGACGTGGGCGTTGGCGCTCGCGGCGGGCTGGGCGTCGAGCCAGTCCCAGTCGAGATGGCCGTCGCCGTCTTCGGGGTTGACGGTGAAGTAGCCGGCGTTGAAGGTGGTCAGGTTCTGGAAGAAGTGGCTGCCCTGGGAGGGCGTCACCTTGAAGTCCCGCAGGCCGGCTTCGACGATGACCTTGGCGCCGGCCACCTGATCCCAGGTCACGGGGATGCCCAGCCACGGATCGCGCGAGCCCCAGCGACCCACGCCGATCAGCACGTAGGGGGTGCCGTCAGCCAGGAGACGGGCGTTCAAGCGACCGATCTCGCGGGCTGCCTCCCGGCTCTGGGCCCGCTGGAAGCGCTGGAAATCCACCACCACCAGATCGCGGATCTCCTCGATCCGGCCGTTGCCCATCACCCGCGAGCTGCGGCAGAGCACGGCGGCGGGGTCCACCTGCCCCACCTCGATGGCCTCGGTCTCGCGGGCCAGGGCTAGGGGGCGCACCTGGAGGAAGCCGAGCTCCATGGGCTGGCCCTTGGGCACGGAGAGGTTGACGGCGAACTCGATCTCCACCGGCCCTCCCACTCCCTCTTCGCCGGCCGCCATCAGGGCCCGCAAGACCTCGGCCAGGGGGAAGAGGCCGTGCTTGAGGATGGGGGCGAAGGTGACGAGGCGCGTGCCCCGGCGGGAGATCCCGTCGTAGATGACCTCGTTCTCCTTCGAGTAGGTGGAGCCCACGCGGGCTAGGGTGCCGTCGGCCTCGGCCGCGTCGAGACCGAAGAGCTCCTCGCGCATGGCGAGGTCGGTATCCCCCTCCAAGCTCCCCTCCAAGCGCCCTTCCAGGCGCAGGGCCCAGAAATCCCGCTGCGTGCTCTCCAGGGCCTCTTTCACCGACGAGAGCTGGGGCACGTGCTGGGGATAGCGGGGGCAGAAGCGCAGGCAGATTCCCCCTTCGACGATGGCGCGGCCGAGCCCCAGGGCGATGGCGGCGACGCCGTCCTCGGCCTTCATGGGCGGGAGGGGATAGAAGTTGTAGGAGCGGGCCACCCCCGAGATCTCGGGATAGAAGCGGGGGCCGTGGGCCGCTCCCTCGATGCATTGGAGCATCACGGCCATCTTCTCCTCCTCCAGGCGGAAGGAGGTGGCCTGGAGGTAGCCCTTGGCATGTTGGGAGAAGGCCGAGGCCCAGACGCGCTTGACGGCCAGCGTCGCCTGCCGCACCCGCTCGGCCACGCTCCAGGCGTTGTTGCGCACCATCAGCGTGTCGTAGACGCCGGTGAAGGGGTGATTCTGGGAATCCTCCAGCAGGCTCGACGAGCGCACGGCGAGCGGTTGGTGGACCTTTTCCAGGAAGGCGGTCAGGTCGCGCTCGGCCTCCGCGGGAAAGGGAGCGCGCTCGAATCGCCGCCAGAGCTCCGCGTCGTCCTGGCAGTCGATGGCGAAAGTGCGCAGGTCGTTGTCGTCCAGGAAACGATCGGAGACGTCGGTGCCCAGCACCGCCGTGGTGGGGATGCAGATGCGCACGCCGGGGAAATGGTTGCGCAGGCCGTTGAGCGAGATGAGCCGGCGCACGAAGGCGAGGCCCCGGGCCTTGCCGCCCAGGGAGCCGCCGCCGATGCGGTAGAAGTCGCTTCCGAGGTCGAACTTGGCGCGGTCGAAATCCGCCACCACGGTCTGGCCACGCTCGAAGCGGTAGTCGGCGATGGCCTGGATGAGGTCCTCCCGCAACGCCTCGGGATCGTTGCCGTAGTCTTCCAGCTTGCGGGGGCGCAGGGCGTGGGCGAGGGCGAACTCGGTCCGCGCCTTGAGCCAGCGGGAGAAGTGATTCCTCTTGCCGTGGTAGAGCACGGCTTCGGTAGGCAGCGCCTGCGACCGCAGCTTCTCTTCCAGGCTCCGCAGGTCGTCCGCCCGGTCCACCTCATCCTCGCCGTCTTTGCGGCGGAACACGAAAGGACCGAAGCAGAAGTCTTCGATCATCACCTTGTGCAGGTCCTCCAGCAGGTGGGGCGAGCCCTTGAGCAGGAAGCGGGCGCGGGCCTGGGTGGCCAGCTTCCGGTTCGCGGGTTTCGAGGAGTGGAGGACGATGGGGATGTCCTGGTAGCGGGTGCGCACCAGCTCGGTGAAGCGCCGCCCGGCTTCCGTCGAGACTTCGAGCCCGTGGGCCATGGGGAACTCCACGTCCGAGATGATCCCCAGCACTTCGCCGCCATACTCGTCGAAAGCCCGCCGGGCCTCTTCGAAGGTGGTGCAGAGGAGGACCTTGGGCCGTGCCCGCATGCGCAGGATCTTCTGCGACAGGTTCAGGCCCTCGGCGATCACCCGCTGCGAGTGCTCCAGCAGCTCCGAGTACATGAGGGGGAGGAACGAGGAGTAGTGGCGCACGTTGTCCTCGATCAGGAGGATCACCTGCACGCCCACCAGCCGGGAGTCGTGCTCGACGTTGCGCCAGTCCTCGACGGATTTGACGATGGCCTGCAGGATGCGGGCGTCCCCCTGCCAGAGGAAGGCCCGGTCGATGGCGGAGCTCTCTCCGGTGACGAAGCCGTTGAGCTCCGAGGGGTCCCAGGCGAGAAGGACCACGGGGATGTCGCGCACCGCCTTGACCTCGGCAGCCAGCCGGCCGGGGATCCATGTCTGCCACATGGGGGGTGGTGATGACGAGGTTGATGCTCTCCTCGCTGCGTACCAGCTTCAGGGCATCGTCGCCCGTGGACACGCCGGCGAGACCGGGGGCATAGTGGACGTCGAGATTGCGGAACTCCCCCTGCACCCGTTCGGAGAGCTCGCCGGCCTCTTCCAGCAGGAAACGGTCGTAGGGGGTCGCCACCAGCAGGATGTGCAGGATGCGGTAGCGCATCAGGTCCTGGTAGGGGACCCGGATCTGGGCCGGGCGGTCGGCGGGGGTGGGCATCAGGCCGGCTCCGGGCTGCGGCGGGAGGCGAGGAAGCCCACGGCCTCGTCGCTCTCGCCGCTCATCAGGATGCGCATCACCCGGCCGCCGCTCGCCCGCGCCACGTCGATCACCCGCACCACGTCCGCGAGCTGGGAGAGCTCCGGCAGCAGGGCGGGGAGCTCGTTGGGCGAGTCGCGGAAGAACTCCTCGTTGAAGGCGACCCCGGGATCGTCCGGATAGAGCGGCAGGTAGCGGATGGCCGACTCCACCAGGTCCTGGAAGAAGTGGGTGCCGAAGGAGAGATCGGGCACGTAGCCGTCCTGGCTGCGGGCGATCTCCATCAGCATGCAGGTGTTGGAGATGTCGGCGTAGGTGACGGGCACGCCCAGGCGGACGTCGCCCCGGCTGCCCCACCGGCCCGGACCCCATGAGCACGAAGCGCCTACGGGGGAGCAGGCGGTTCAAGCGCCCGACCGCCCGGCCCACCTCGCGCATGGCGTCGGGATCGAGGCGGCCGTAGGCCTCGGAGTCCACGTAGACGACGTGGGTGACATCCTCCACCCGGGCGTCGGACACGTAGCGGTTGGCCGTGAACAGCACCCGCTCCGGAGGGAGGTCGCGGGGGAGGACCACGGGCTCCTCGCCCGCGCTCGTGCCCTGGGGCCGGCATTGCAGCAGGTAGAGGTGCTCGCCGTCCGAGGCGATCTCGACGTCCACCGGCGTGCCCAGGGCCTCGCGCAGGATCTGGAGGAGGGCGCGCATGCGGGCGAGGAAGGGAGAGTCGGCGATCAATCCCTCGAACGTCACCACCGCGGTCTCCCGCGACAGGTCGATGAGCCCAGTGGGACGGCGGATGCGGTCGTGACCGGCGATGGACACGATCTGCCGCAGGAGCGGTACGGGCAGGCGCTCGCCCCAGGCGGCGAGGAAGGGGGCCACGTCGATGGTCTCGAAGCTCCCGGACTCGAGATTGATCACGTCCAGCTTCTTCGGCGAGTAGTGCACGGCCTCGTCGCGGGTCTGATTCACCCGCAGGCCCGGCTGGCCCGGGGCCACCAGCACGGGATAGTCGTCGCCGAGGCGATCGACCGCCCGCGTCCCCAGCCCTGGGACGAGCCGCAGCAGGCCGTCCTCGCGCCGGATGCGGGGCGACCAGCGCAGCTCGTTGTTGCAGAAGGCCACGCCCGAGAAGACCGGCAGGAAGTAGGGGCCGATCCTGCGGCCCACCACCTCCTGGATGAGCACCCCCATCTCCTCATGGAGATCGAGAAAGCCGCGCCGCGCCCGGTACTCGATGGGATCGGGCCCGAAGACCGAGGCGTAGACCTCGGCGATGGCATCCGTCAGAGCTTGCAGGCGCTCCCGCTTGCTGCCGGTGTTGGCGAGGAAGAGACTCTTGTACTTGCCCGAGAAGGCGGAGCCCAGCCGGTCTTCGAGGAGGCTCGAGCTGCGTACGATGATCGGCCGCCCTTCGAGGTCGTCGAGCACGGCGGCGAGGCCGCGCAGCATCTCCGGCGGGAAGAACGAATTCTTGAACAGTTGCACCACGTGCGGGTATTCGAGCCGCACCCGCTCGGGATCGTCGTACTTGCGGTTGAGCACCTCGCCGAGATCGTTCTGATAGAGGAAGTCGAACAGGCCGTCGGACGGGACGTACCAGCCCCTGGGGATGCGGATCTCGCCGAGCTCCACGGCCCGCGCCGAGCGTGCGATCACCTTGCTGGCGAGGAAGAGGCCGGCGGCTTTGCCCCCCACCCGCCCGCGGCTGGCGCCAGAGACGACGATGCGCTGCGCCAGCTCGTGGAAGTCCACGATCCGCAGCGACTCCTTGGCCGCGTTGACGAAGTCGAGCTGCTCGGTGAGGAAACGGCGGGCGAGCCCCGCGCGCAGACCGATCTGCGTCGCCGGCGCCAGCTCGCTCTCTTCGACGTCGCCGTGGCGGAAGCGCTGCAGCGCGTCGATCAGCTCGGAGAGCGGCCGGTCGAGCCGCTCGACGGCGTGCTTCAGGAAAGTGGTCTTGTCCTCCTTGATCCAGCTCTGGAGGAGCGACAGGACCGCGTCGTCGCCGAGGTGGGAGGCGGCGAGCCGGAACGCCTGCTCGGCTACGGCGGAGTCGGGAGCCATGGGCGTGCGCGGCAGCGGCCGGTTGTCGTCCAGCTCGGCTTCGTCCAGCTCGGGGGCCGTGCGTCGCAGGAGCTGCTGGGCTCCCTCGACGCCGTTCCAGCAGAGGTAGTTGATCATCTTCCGCCCCAGCCGCCCCAGCAGGGCGCGGTCGGTCTGGCGCAGGAAGTCGAGGACCACCCACCACTCGGCGGTGGCCGTCTCCACCGGTGAGGTGAGGCTCGCGAGGAGGCTCTGCATCCGGCGGTGGCCCAGCTCGCGTCCGATGCGTTCGGCCAGCCGGTTCAGCAGCTTGCGTTCCTCGGCGAGGAACGGTCCCTCGTCGGCCCGGGGCATGGCTTCGCGGTAGCTGACCTCGAGGAGACCCGGTTCCTCCCCCTGCCTGGGGATGGGGGCTGAGAGCACCCAGGGCGTCGGCTCGAAGCCCGGGGTTTGATAGATCTGGCTACCGAGGGTGACGCGCGCCTCGCAGATGTCGGGGAACTGCCAGCCGGAGGGGAGGGCCGCCACCAGGGCGGCCAACAGCTCGTCGGTGGCATCCGCCCGGGAGAAGATCTCGTCGACCTGGTAGAGGCAGTTGAGCTCCTTGGCCCGCTCCCGCAGGTCGTGGAGGATGGAGTCGAGGCGGGAGTCTGGTTTCATGGCGCCTCCGGGCGGCGGACCACACCGCGGCCCGTCCGGCCGTCCACGGCCACGGCGAGGGGGGTAGTGAGGCGCACGTGCCGGAGGTGCTGGCTCGGCCGGCTCGCCGGCTGGCTGCGGATCCAGTCCCAGTCGATGCCGCCGAGCCCTCGGGTGTCGCCGGCGACCGGCACCATCAGGTAACAGACCTCGAAGCTCGACAGATTGTGGAAGAAGTGCGACCCCTGGCTGGGCTCGGGATTCATCGCCGGCAGCGCGGCCTCGACGATGACCCGGGCGCCGGAGATCTGATCCCAGCGCACCGGGATGCCCAGCCAGGGCTCCGAGCTTCCCCAGCGGCCGAAGCCGATGAGCAGGTAGGGGCGCCGCTCTTCACGCAGCTCGCGATTGAGCACCGCGATCTCCTCGGCGATGGCGGGCGTCTCAGCGGCCGAGAAATCCTCCGGATCGACGTAGACGAGATCCGAGATCTCGCACCGGCCGTTGCCGAGCGCGGAGCGCGACGCGACCACGGCCTCGGGCGCCGAGAGCTCGGCCTCGCCGACCTCGACCGGCTCGCTGGCGGCGGCGAGGGGGCGGACCTGGAGGAAGCCGAAGCGCCGCGGTCCGCCCTCCGGCAGCGACAGGGCGAATTCGATCTCCACCGGCGAGGCGAGCGCCTCCTGGCAGAGGTCGAGCAGCGTGCGCACGGCCCGGGCCAGTGGGATCTCCCGGTAGACGAGCAGAGGGGCGAAAGTCAGCACCCGCGGCCCGGGCCTGCTGGTGCCGGGCACCAGCCGGTCGGAGGCCGGATCGTAAGTCGAAGCCGCCCAGCGCAGGGTACCGTCGGCCTCGGCGTCCGAGAGCTCGGGGCGGATCAGGTATTCCGTTTCAGTCATCGGGTCATAGGGAGGGGGCGGACCGACGTTCACGGCCCAGAAGCGGGTCTGGGTGGCGCCCACCAGCTCACGCACCGAGCCGAACGGGGGACCGATCTCGGGATGAGGGGGTGAGAACGACCAGGCGGGCTCGCCGTCCACGATCGTCTTGCCGAGCCCCAGGGCGAGGTGGACGATCCCATCCTCGGGCCGCTCCCGCCCCTGGGGGTAGAAGTTGAGCGAGCGGGCGACACCCGAGACGTCCGGGTAGAAGCGGGGGCCGTGCGGCCGGCCGACCACCTCTTGGATCAGCACGGCCATCTTCTCCTCCTTCTCCTCGGCTGCGGGCCGGCGCGTGGCCTGGCGGTAGGAGCGGGCTGCGGCGAAGAAGGTGGAGGCCCACACGAACTTGACGGCGTCGAGCAGCGTGCGCAGGCGGGCCGGGGACTGGATCTGGTTGCCCGGAATCATCTTGGTGCCGTAGACGCCGGCGAACGGCTGCCCCAGGGCATCCTCCAGCAGGCTGGAGGAGCGCACGGCGAGAGGCACCCGCGCCTCGCCGGCCAGCGCGGCGAAGTCCCCCACCATCTCGCCTGGCATGGAGGCCTGCTGGAAGGCGAGCTTGATGGCCTCGTCCAGGGGACCCTCCGTGAGATCAGCCGCCAGCCGGTCGCGCAGCCCGTTGCGGTCGAGGAAGGTGTCGAAGAGATCGGTGCCGAGCACCACCAGGGCGGGGACGTCGAAATGGAAGCCGAGGCCGCCGAGCTCAGAGCCGTGGCGGGCCAGCACCTCGTCGGCGAGCCGCAGGCCGTGCGCCTTGCCTCCGAGCTCGCCGCCCCCGAGCCGCGACAGCCGCTGCGCGGGGTCGAAGAGACGGCGGGAGAACGGCGGCAGATCTCTCAAGGTCTCCTCAGCGGGCACTCCTTTAGACCCAGCCGCGGTCATGGCAGGCCTGGGCCACCTTGTTGACGGCGATGACGTAGGCCGCGTCCCGCATCGCGAGCCCCCGGCGCTGGGCGAGGTCGGCCACGGCCTGGAAGGCGGAGGTCATGATCAGATCGAGCCGGCCCAGCACCTCGTCCTTCTCCCAATAATGGTTCATGTTGCTCTGGACCTGCTCGAAGTAGCTGCACGTCACGCCGCCGGCGTTGGCCAGGAAGTCGGGGATCTGGAAGATGCCCCGCTCCTGGATGACGGCGTCGGCCTCGGGCGTGACCGGGCCGTTGGCCCCTTCCGCGATCAGCCGGACGGTGGGCTGGATGCGCCCTGCGTTGTCGCCCCGGATCTGATTTTCGAGCGCCGCCGGGATGAGGATCTCCACCGCCTGCTCCAGCCACGCATCGCCGGGGAGCACCTCGTAACCGAGGCCGCGAGCCTTGTCCTTGTCGATGCCGCCGAACTGATCGGTGATGCCCGTCAGCTCCGCGAGATCGACGCCGCTCTCCTTGCGGAAGGCATAGGAGAGCTGCTCGGCGTGATCCCAGGAGGAGACGCAGATGACCGTGCCGCCGATCTGCTGGTAGAGCTGGATGGCGTACCGCGCCACGTTGCCGAACCCCTGGACGCTGGCGCGGGTGCTCTCGGGGCCGAGCTTGAGGATCCTGAGCGCCTCGCGGAGGGTGAAGACGACGCCGTAGCCCGTCGCCTCCGTGCGCCCCTGGGAGCCGCCGAGCCCCACCGGTTTGCCGGTGATGAAACCCGGGTAGTGGCCGCCGTGGATCGCCTCGTACTCGTCGAGCATCCACAGCATGTGCTGCGCCGAGGTCATCACGTCCGGCGCCGGCACGTCCTGCACAGGACCGACGTTCCGGGCGAGCTGGCGCACCCAGCCGCGGCAGAGCCGCTCCTGCTCGCGCTGCGACAGGTTGTGGGGATCGCAGATCACCCCGCCCTTGCCGCCGCCGAGGGGAATGTCCACCACGGCGCACTTCCAGGTCATCCACATTGCCAGGGCCCGCACCGTGTCGAGCGTCTCCTGGGGGTGGAAGCGGATGCCGCCCTTCGACGGGCCGCGGGCGTCGTTGTGCTGCACCCGGAAGCCGCGGAAGACCTGCACCCGGCCGTCGTCCAGCCGCACGGGGATGGTGAAGCTGTACTCCCGCATTGGGCAGCGCAGCAGGTCGCGCGTCGCCGCGTCGAGGTCGAGGATGGCCGCCGCCTTGTCGAACTGGGCCTGCGCCATCTCGAACGGATTCGTGCCCTTCGCCGCCATGTGTTCTTATCCCCCCTCCAAATCAGTCCCTGATCCAGGATCCCGCCGATTCTGGCGCTATTGTGTACCGGAAGCGGGTGAAATGGACCGTCTCGGGAGGCCAGGAGAGTCCCCGGACGTTGACGGGCCTTGTCAAGGAGCACGTCAAGATGGTAGAAGCACTGGTCTTTGAGGAACAATGAGTCCAATGTTCGAGGTAAGATTCGTGGACAGTGCATTGGAGGACTTAGGTGACGACGCCGGACGGCCGCGAGTTCATCGTTGCTGAGATCGACGATTTCGACGAGGAGATCGAGGCCGTCAGCCAGAGCCGCGAGCTGATGGAGCTTCTCGCAGAGCGTTCCAAGGAAAAGGCGAAGGGGGGCTACTCCCTGGCCGAGGTCAAGAAGCGGTTGGGGCTGGACTGACCACCGTTCCTGATGTCCAGCTCTCTCTCTCAGCCTAGACCAGCCCCTGGTCCATCATCGCGTCGGCGACCTTCAGGAAGCCGGCGATGTTGGCGCCGTTGACGTAGTTGCCCGGCGTGCCGAAGCGCTCCGCGGTCTCGACGCAGGCCTTGTGGATGCTCTTCATGATGAGGTGCAGGCGGTTGTCCACCTCCTCGCGCGTCCAGCCATAGCGCATGCTGTTCTGCGCCATCTCGAGACCCGAGGTCGCGACGCCGCCGGCGTTGGCCGCCTTGCCCGGCCCGTAGAGGATCCCGGCGTCGAGGAACTGATTCACGCCGTCGATGGTGGTCGGCATGTTCGCGCCCTCGGCCACCACGTAGACGCCGTTGCGCAGCAGGTTCGCCGCGTCCTTGCCGTTGATCTCGTTCTGCGTCGCGCTCGGGAAGGCGCAGTCCGCCTTGTGATCCCACAGCGGGTTGTGGTCCGCCTTGGCGATCGATGGGCGAAGTAGGTCGGCCGTCTTGAACTTGTCGGCGTACTCCTTGATGCGGCCGCGGCGGACGTTCTTGAGGTCCATCACGAAGTCCAGCTTGCTCGCGGTCGATGCCGTGCCTCGTCGTAGACGTAGCCGTTGGAGTCCGACAGGGTGACGGCCTTGGCGCCCGAAGTCGAGGAGCTTCTCCACCGTGTACTGGGCCACGTTGCCGCTGCCGGAGACGAGGCAGGTCTTGCCTTCGAGCGTCTCGTTGCGGGTGGCGAGCATCTCCTGCGGCGAAGTAGACGCAGCCGTAGCCGGTGGCCTCGGGACGGATGAGCGAGCCGCCCCAGTTGAGCCCCTTGCCGGTGAGCACGCCCGTGAACTCGTTGCGCAGCCGCTTGTACTGGCCGAAGAGGTAGCCGATCTCGCGGCCGCCGACGCCGATGTCGCCCGCGGGCACGTCGGTGTTGGGGCCGATGTGGCGGAAGAGCTCGCTCATGAAGCTCTGGCAGAAGCGCATCACCTCGTTGTCGCTCTTGCCCTTGGGATCGAAGTCCGAGCCGCCCTTGCCGCCGCCCATGGGCAGCGTGGTCAGCGAGTTCTTGAACACCTGCTCGAAGGCGAGGAACTTGAGGATGCCGAGGTTGACGGACGGGTGGAAGCGCAGGCCGCCCTTGTAGGGACCGATGGCGCTGTTCATCTCGATGCGGAAACCGCGGTTGATCTGGACGTCTGCCCCGGTCGTCCTGCCAGGGGACGCGGAACATGATGACGCGCTCCGGCTCGATGATCCGCTCGAGGATCTTGCGCATGACGGTACTCCGGATGGCGATCGAGGACGAGCGACAGCGACTCGGCAACCTCCTGCACGGCCTGATGGAACTCCGGCTCCGCCGGATTCTTCGCCTTCACCTCTGCCAACAGCGACGCAACGTACTCAGTCATGTTCTCTCCCCGCGGGGGCCATCATGGACCCAGGACGTCTAGGCAGGACCCCAGCGATTTCATTGGCGGCATTCTGTCACTGGAAGGAAGGGAAAAGAACCGCCCTCTTGGGGTAGAGAGGCCCCCCTCTGGGTGCGGTGTCTCGGGGCGACTTGAAGAGCGAAGCACTACGCGGGGAGGTCCGGTCTCAGAGGAGAGCGGGCACTGACGGTGGGGTCACAGTGCCTATTGTACGGCTAGGTGCTCGCGGATTGACGCTGCCTTTGCGGTACACTGACCCGGCTTTTTCAACCGGCTGGCCCGAGCAGGAGGAAGGATGGACGCGCCCGACACCAAGTCGCTTCCGGAGAACGCCTATCAGCCCCTCGCCCCGGGCGAGGTCTACTGCCCCGATCGTCCCCGCGGCGTCGCGCCAGGAGGAGGCGACGGTCCGCGCCGATGGGGTGGGGCCTGTTCCTCTGCATCATCTTCACCGTGGCCTCGGCCTACTCGGGGCTCAAGGTCGGGCAGGTGATGGAGGCGGCCATTCCCGATCTCCATCCTGGCCATCGGCCTCGCCCGCGTGTACCGGCGGCGTTCGACCCTGCTCGAGAACGTGATCATCACCAGCATCGGCGGCATCTCGGGCGCCGTCGTCGCCGGGCGCGATCTTCACGCTGCCGGCCCTCTACATCCTCAACCTCGACCCGCATCCCGCTGCAGACCATCTTCATCTGCCTGGCCGGCGGCTGCCTGGGCGTGCTGTTCCTGATCCCGCTGCGCCGCTACTTCGTGCGCGAGACTGCACGGCCAGTTCCCCTACCCCGAGGCCACGGCCATCACCGAGGTCCTGGTCACGGGCGAGAAGGGCGGCTCGCAGGCCAAGCTCCTGCTCCAGGCCACGGCCATCGCCGGCGTCTACGACTTCTTCGTCACCACATTCCAGGTGTGGCAGGAGATCGTGGACTTCCAGTTCATCCCGGCGATGAAGTCGCTCGCCGATCGCGCGCAGGATGGTGTTCCGCTTCGACGCCATCGCCTTCATCCTCGGCCTCGGCTACGTGATGGGCCTGCGCTCGTCGATGATCCTCTGCGCCGGCGGCGTTCTTCTCGAACTTCGTGCTGGTGCCGCTGATCTGGATGATCGGCCAGCACCTCCCCGAGATCGCCGTCTATCCGGGGACGATTCCCATCGCCGCGATGGACGCTTCGCAGATCTTCCGCGGCTACGTGCGCTTCGTCGGCGTCGGCGCGATCGCCACGGCGGGCATCTTCGGCATCCTCAAGTCGCTGCGCATCATCGCGGGCTCGTTCTCGATCGCGGCCAAGGCGTTCCAGCACGGCGAGGCCGCGCGGACAGGAGCGCACGGACCGCGACATGCCGATCGTGATGCATCCTCGTCGGCGTGGTGATCTCGCGCCGTGGCCGCGGGCGCCTTCTTCACCACTCTGGAAGGCTCGCTGGCGGCGGTCCTGGTCGGCTTGCTGCTAACCCTCGTCTTCTCCTTCTTCTTCACCTCGGTGGCGGCCAACGCCATCGCCACCACGGCGCGCAACCCGGTCTCGGGCATGACCATGCTGACCATCATCATCTCTTCGGTGGTGCTGCTGCGCTTCGGCCTCTCGGGCACGACCGGGATGTTCTTCGTCATGGCCATCGCCGGCATGGTGTGCACGGCGCTGTCGGTCTCGGGGCAGACCATCACGGACCTGAAGACCGGCTACTGGCTGGGCTCGACGCCGGCGACGCAGGAGAAGGTGAAGTTCCTGGGCGTCATGGCCTCGGCCATCGCGGCGGCCTTGACCATCGTGCTGCTGGCCAAGACCTTCCAGTTCGGCGAGGCGGCGCCGGGCGATGCCCGGGTGGTCCTGGCGGCGCCCCAGGCCTCGATCATGAAGGCGCTGGTGGAGGGCTTCATGAGCCACCAGCCGGTGGCCTACATCCTCTTCGCCGCCGGGGCGGTGGTCGCCCTGGTGATGGAGATGCTGGGCGTGCCGGCCCTCATCTTCGCCCTGGGCATGTACCTCCCCCTGGAGCTGAACACGCCGGCGCTGGTGGGCGGTTTCCTCTCGCACTGGCTGCTCCGGCGCTCCGAACGGGTGGGGGGCGAGGCGGGGCGGACGATCCGCGAGCGCGGCGTCATCATCGCCTCGGGCCTGATGGCGGGCGGCGCCCTGGGCGGCGTCTTCGGCGCCGGCCTGCGCCTCGCCCCCTGGTACAGAGAAGACCTCATCAAGACCCCCTTCTTCGACAACGTGCCGGTCTCACAGATTGTCTCCATCGTGCTCTTCCTGGGGCTGTGCCTCTACATGTGGTTCGGATCGCTGAAGCGGCAGCGGAGGTAGCAGGCGTTCGGGGTCCGATCGCACGGAATGGAGCCCAAACGCAGGAGTCTGGCGTCTAAACGCCCAAGGCTCCCATCGCGGTTGCAGCCGCTCCCACCTCGGTAAGAGTCGCTCCCACCGCGGTCGCAGTCACTCCCACCTCGGTGGGAGTCACTCCCACCGTGGTCGCAGCCATTCCCACCTTGGTGGGAGTCACTCCCACCAAGGTCGCAGTGACTCCCAGCGGAGGCTGTGGCAGAAATCGAAGAATGATCCCCGGTCCTCATCCGGCGCCGGTTCTTGCTGCGTAGAGCGGGACGACAGGAGGACGTCATGGAGACTTCCAACGCCAGCCGCCGCGTGTTCGTCACCGGAGGGACCGGATACCTGGGGCAGCGGCTGATCCCAGCGCTGCTCGCGCGGGGGCACGAGGTCCGGGCCCTGGCCCGGCTCGGCTCTGAAATGCGTCTGCCTGCGGGCTGTGGGGTGGTGCTCGGGAACGCGCTCGACGCTTCGTCCTTCGCCTCGCAGGTGGCGCCGGCCGATACGCTCGTTCACCTGGTGGGGGTCTCCCACCCCGCGCCGTGGAAGGCGGAGCAGTTTCGGGAGGTGGATCTCGGCTCGGTCAAGGCCTCGGTGAGCGCGGCGCAGACGGCGGGGATCCACCACCTCGTCTACCTGAGCGTGGCGCAGCCGGCACCGGTGATGCGCTCCTACGTGGCGGTTCGTGCTGAGTGCGAGGCGTTGATCACCGCGGCCGGTCTGCCGGCCACGTTCGTCCGACCCTGGTACGTGCTCGGTCCCGGCCACCGCTGGCCGTACCTTCTCCTCCCCCTCTACGCTCTCGCCGAGCGGTTCTCCGGCACGCGAAGCACCGCCCTCCGCCTCGGGCTGGTCACGCTCCGGCAGATGATCGCGACACTCGTCCAGGCGGTCGAGAATCCGCCGGAGGGGATCAGGATCCTGGGCGTGGAGGAGATCCGGCGAGCGCAAGATTCCTCTCTTGCCTGATATCGCTGTTGCTCGGGTTGGCTGGTAGCTATTCTTCTCTTTACGGTTGGGAATGGTACTTTCACCCCCGTTGTGGCATCTTAGTAACCGCCCCCGGAGAACGCCATGCCCGACGCCCGTCCTGCCAGGACCAAGCCTTCGCATCGCCAGCCGCCGTTCCGTGATCTGCGCGTCTATGCCTTCGATCCCAGCCTGAGCTGGCAGATCGACACCCTGGGCATCAATCAGATGACCTTGCGGTTGCCCTGGGAGGATCTGAAGTCCGGCCCCGTGGGAGAGTACCTGGAGGTGGTGGACGTCGATCCCGCGAGCGGCCTCTGCTATCCGCCGGTCGACCTCGACGAGCTGTTCATCCTGGCCCAGGACGGGCTCGATCCTTCGGAGAGCGACCCCCATTTCCACCAGCAGATGGTCTACGCCGTGGCCATGACGACCATCCGCAACTTCGAGCGGGCCCTGGGGCGGCGCGTCCTCTGGTCGCAGACGGATGAGGAGCAGGGCTACCAGTACGTGCAGCGGCTGCGCATCTACCCCCACGCCATGCGGGAGGCCAACGCCTTCTACAGCCCGCGCAAGAAGGCTCTGCTCTTCGGCTATTTCCCGGCCTCGTCCACCGATCCGGGGAGGAACCTGCCGGGGGGGACGGTGTTCACCTGCCTCTCCCACGACGTGGTGGCCCACGAGACCACCCACGCCCTGCTCGACGGCCTGCACCGCCGGTTCGTGGAGCCCACGAACGTCGACACCCTGGCCCTCCACGAGGGGTTCGCGGACATCGTGGCCCTGTTCCAGCACTTCTCGAATCCCGCGGCGCTGCGCGACCAGATCCGCAAGACCCGGGGCGACCTCGCAGGCCAGAGTCTGCTGGGCCAGCTCGCGCAGCAGTTCGGCCAGGCCATCGGCCAGTATGGGGCCTTGCGCGACGCCATCGGCTCGGTGGACAAGGCGACCGGGGAGTGGCGGCCGAAGAAGCCGGACCCGACCGAGCTCGGCCGCATCACCGAACCCCATGCCCGCGGCGCCATCCTGGTGGCGGCGGTGTTCGACGGCTTCCTTTCGATCTATAAGTCGAGGGTCGCCGATCTCCTGCGGATCGCCACGGCGGGCACGGGTGTGCTCCCCCAGGGGGATATCCACCCCGATCTCGTGGACCGGCTGGCCAAGGAGGCGTCGGCGAGTGCCGGGCACGTGCTCAACATGTGCATCCGCGCCCTCGACTACTGCCCGCCCGTGGATGTCACCTTCGGCGACTACCTGCGGGCCCTGGTCACCGCCGACCGCGACCTGGTGCCGGACGACGACCGGGGCTACCGCACGGCGGTCATCGAGGGCTTCCGGCGCCGCGGCATCTTCCCCCAGGGAGTGCGCAGCCTGTCGGCGGAGAGCCTGTGCTGGGGAGTGCCGGCGAGCCTGGAGGAGGCGGAGCTCAAGAAGCTACTGCCCGGGGTGGGAGGCCTGCGCCGGCTCCGGCCCGACTGGTCGCTCACCACCGACCGCCGGCGGGCCTGGGAGGACATGAAGAAGAATGGCAAGGCCATCCACGACTGGCTGCTCTCGGACGCCGGACTCGCCCTCGGTACGGCCGTGGGGATGGCCCTGGGGCCCGGGGCTCCCTACTCGATCGAGCGCAACAAGAACGGCGTGCCCATCTTCGAGGTCCACTCCGTACGCCCTGCCCGCCGGCTCGGCCCCGACGGCCAGACCCTGACCGACCTGGTCCTCGAGATCACCCAGCGGCGGCGCGGCTACTTCAACCCCGGAGAGCAGGAGAAGGTCGACAAGGACAAGGGGGTCTCTCCGCCCAAGGAGGACTTCTGGTTCCGCGGCGGCTGCACGGTGCTCCTCGACTTCGACAAGGGGGGAGTGCGCTACGCCGTGGGCAAGCGGATCACCAGCCAGACCCGGCTCAAAGGGCAGCGCGACTTCCTGCTGGGCGTCGCGGACGGATCGCTGCGCGCCACCTACTTCGGCGATCCCCGGCGACAGGAGGAGAGCGAGCCCTTCGCCCTGATGCACCGCTCCGTGGGCGAGGAGGTTCCATGAAGCCCGTCAGGCCCGCGAAGAAGCCGGTCAAGAAGAAGGATGGAGAGCGCATGAGCGCGCCCCCGTCCGGAGTGAAGGTCCGGATGTACCGTCAGGGGCTCGGCGACTGCTTCCTGCTGGCCTTCGCGACCGGCGGCGAGGAGCCGTTCTACGTCCTCATCGACTGCGGACTGATCGTGGGCACGCCGGACGCCCCGAGCAGGATGCAGAAGGTGGCGGCCGATCTGGGGAAGGCCACGGGCAACCACATCGACGTCCTGGTGGCGACCCACCAGCACTGGGACCACCTCTCGGGCTTCGAGCAGGCGAAGGACGTCTTCGCGCGCATCCGGTTCGGCGAGGTCTGGGTGGCTTGGACAGAGGACCCCGCCGATCCCCTGGCCTCCCGGCTGCGCGCCAAGCGGGAGACGGCGCTGCGGGGGCTCCACGCCGCGGCCCAGGGGCTGAGAGCCGCGGACGGCACCTCCCGGCTCGATCCTGTCCTGGGCTTCTTCGGCGAGCTGGGAGCGGACGGCAGCCCCTCAGGGCTCCAAAGCGCCCTGGAGTTCGTCCTGTCGCGCGGCAACACGCGCTACCACACCCCGGGCCGGCCGCCGCTGCCTCTGCCGGGGGGCGCCCGCGCCTACGTCCTCGGTCCCCCCCGGGACGAGAAGCTGCTGCTGCGCTCCGACCCGTCGCGGCGGGCGAGCGAGGTCTACGAGAAGAAGCTGGGACTCGACGACGAGACCGCCTTCTTCGCCGCGGCCGTGGCCGCCGTGCCGGGCACCGGCCTGAAGCTGACCGAAGAGGAAGAGGAGCTGCGGGCGCTGAGCGTCCCTTTCGACAAGCCCTGCGGCCTCCCCTTCGAAGACGCGCAGAAGAACGCCTTCTTCAAGGAGCGCTACTTCGGCATCCTCAAGGACAAGGATCAGGACAAGGACATCTCCTGGCGGCGGATCGACGATTCCTGGCTGGGATCGGCCGAGAAGCTCGCCTTGCAACTCGACGGCGACACCAACAACACCAGCCTGGCCCTGGCCTTCGAGCTCTCTCCCGGGGGCAAGGTGCTGCTGTTCCCGGGCGATGCCCAGGTGGGCAACTGGCTCTCCTGGGAGAGCCTCGCCTGGCCCCAGGAGGGCAAGCCCGGCGATCCCAAGCCATCCCTCACCGTCGCGGACCTGCTGCGCCGCATCGTCCTCTACAAGGTGGGTCACTACGCCAGCCACAGCGCCACCCTGCGGGCCAAGGGGCTGGAGCGGATGGAGAGCCCGGAGTTGGTGGCGATGATCCCGGTGGACGAGGCCATGGCCCAGGTCAAGGGCTGGGACATGCCTTTCGGCGAGCTCCTCAAGCGGTTGCAGGAGAAGACCTCCGGACGCGTCCTGCGCGCCGACAAGGGGCTGCCGGAGAAGCCCCGACAGGTCTCCGACGAAGACTGGCGGACATTCCGCGCCCGCTGCGAGGAGACCGATCTCTACGTCGAGATTGCGATCCTTGTCTGAGGCGGCGTCTCGGGCTCCGGCGGCAGCGCGTCCGGAATCTCACGCTCGAGATTCCGCAGCCGCGGATTGAGCGAGGCGATCCCCACGGCGATCAGCACCAGCACTCCGAGGACGATGAACATCAATCCCACCCCGCGACCCGGACCGACGCCCAGGAGGTGGCCGACGGTGGTGTCCGCCAGCGCCCCGCCGGGGCGGAGCAGGGGATCGAAGACCCGGTCTGCCAGCGGCCCGGCGGCCAGGGTGGCGAGCGGTAGGGCGCCGGCCGCCACCATGCCGGCCACGGCGAGCACCCGGCCCTGCACGGCGGGGGCGATCTTGGTCTGGAGGATCGTCTGGTTGCAGGCCACGGCGACCGGCAGGGTGAGCATGAAACTGAACGCGGCCACGGCGATCAAGGGGATGCTGGGCTGAGCTCCCCCCAGAAACAGGATCAGGGCCTCGATCACCAGCACCACCAGCATCGTGGCCACGCGTCGCCGCGGCACGCCCCAGATGGACACCGCCAAGCCCCCGAGGAGGACCCCGACGGCGGCCGTGGAATTGACGGTGCCCAGCTCCACCGGGGTGGCGAAGCTCAAGATCAAGGGCGTCAGCAGTACCTCCACCATGCCCATGCAGAAGTTGGTCACGGCGAAGAGGGCGAGGAGGGCGAGCAGGCCCTTCAGGTTGCGCAGATACTCCCACCCGTAGACCAGGTCCTCCCGCACCGAACGCCGGACGGAGGCTTCCTCCGATCGTGGAGGATTGGGGATGCGGATCGCCAGCACCGAGGCCACGGCGAAGAGAAAGGTCAGGCTGTCGATGAGGGCGATCCCGTAGTAGCCGATGAGCTTGATGAGGATGCCGGCACTTAAGGGGCCCACGATCTGGGCGACGGCCCGCGAGGTCTGGGTGAGGCCGCTCGCCCGCGCGAGCTGGTCGCGGCCCACGAGCAGGGGGACCGACGCGAAGAGGGCCGGCCCCTGGAAGACGAGGAAGATCACCATCAGGGTCGCCAGGGGATAGACCATCCACACCTGCATGCGGCCGGTGAAGAAGAGGACGGCCATGGTGAGGGTCGTAACCCCCGAGCCCAGGTTCGCCAGCAGGATGAGCCGGCGCCGGTCCCAGCGGTCGGCCAGGGTGCCCGCCAGGGGGGAGAGGAGCAGCATGGCGGCGGTGCCCACGAAGGTGACGAGGGCGAAGCGGGTGGCGGAGCGGGTCTGCTCATAGACCCAGACGCCCATGGCGAAGGCCCCCAGATTCGAGCCGATCGAGGAGATGAACTGGCCGCACCAGATCACGAGGAAGGCTTTCATGCCCTGGGGTGTGCTCGCGGTTGCCATGGCCTGTCTAGCTTAGTGCTCCACCGCGGCGATGCGGGACAGTTCGGGGTTGCTAGAATCGCTGTCTGTCGAAGACCGTCGAGAAAGCTCCTCCCATGTCCCCCCAGCCCTCCGATCTCTGGTTGCCCGTCGCCCTGTTCGTCTTCTTCGGCCTGCTCAGCGTGGTGGGCGCCTATCTGGCCCTCAACGCCCTGCGCGGACGGCGGGCGGCCATCGTCGGCTCGGTGGTGACGGCCGTGTTCTTCGCCCTCCTGCTGGCGGTGGTGCTGGCCTTGATGCGCAACGCCCGCCTCCTGCCCTGATGGCGTAGAATCTCTGCGATGCTCGATCCCGAATACGACCTCGAGCGGCTCGTCACCGTCGAGACCTTCTCCTCTCCCTGGCAGGCGCAGCTCGCCCGCGCGTGCCTGGAGGCCGCGGGGATCCACGCCGTAGTGGCCGACGAGCATTTCTTCCGGCTCTACGGCGCCCTCTCCGGCACCCTGGGGGGCATCAAGCTCCAGGTCCGCCCCGAGGACGCCGAACGGGCGGCCGAGCAGCTCAAAAGCCGCCAGCCCATCCCGGACATCCATCTGGTGACGGAGGAAGAGCTGCGCCCCAGCCGCCCGCCGGAGCCCGAGGTGCCGGAGAGCCTGGTCACGGTGGGCCGCTTCCCCACCCCCTGGGAGGCGCAACTGGCCCGCACCCTGCTCGAATCCGAGGGGATCGACGCCTGTGTCATGGAAGAGCGGCTGCCGCCCGTGAGCCTGCTGACCGGTATGCCCCTGGCCCTGAACCGCGTCGAGGTCCACCCCGAGGACGCCGAGCGCGCCCTCGCCCTCCTCGCCCAGGTCGAAGAGGGTTGGGAGGACGGGGAAGAAGAAGAGGAAATGTAGAGACGCCTCGTGAGGCGTCTCCGGCTACGGCGACTGGACGTCCTTCAGCTCCTCCTCCTTGATCGTCGCCTCCAGCTTCTGCGACTTCACCTCCTGGCGCAGCCGTCCGAAGGCGCTGATGTAGACGTTGGCCACGGCCACCAGGGCGAAGCCCGAGATCAGGTACCCCCGCCAGTCATCGAGCAGCAGCCGGTAGCGGGTGAGGATCAGGAAGAAGATCGTCACGTAGTGGCTGAAGCAGTACTCGCAAGTGAACAGATAGAAGAACTTGCGGGCGAAGAGGCTGCGGGCGTGCTGGGAGCGATGGGCGCAGAAATCCCTGGGCTCCTTGAAGACCTCCTCGTGCGTCACCGTCCACGCCACGCAGGCGATGGGCACGGCCAGCACGAACAGCCAGACGATTTGGAGGACCCATTGGGAGGAGGCGGGGGGGCTCATGGCGGGGCCGGACCTGCAAGAAGGGAGCCGGAAAGGGACCCAAGGGACAGCAGGGACATCAGGGACTGCAGGAATACAGAGTTTTTTCCTGTTGTCCCTGGAGTCCCTTGGGTCCCTTGTTTTCTCCCACCCCGGCCCGATCCTTGCTCAGCTCCTCCCGTAAGGAGGGACACACCGTGCCCTGGGACCCCCAAGACCCCCGCCGTGACCGCGATCCCCGCGAGCCTTTCGATCATCCCAAGTGGGACGAGCCCGTGAACGATCCGCAGGAGTCCCCGCGGGACCAGCCGCCGGTCGAAGATCCCGACAAGTCGCCCAGCGAGGACGAGCCGGTCCGCCGCGATCCGGATCCCAAGGAGCCGGCGCGGCAGGTCCGCGGGTAGATCGTTCCTGCTACAGTACCGCCCCATGCTGAGCCGCCGGCGCACCGGTTCGACCCTCTGCCCGTCCTGCGGCAAGCTGGTGGGGGTCAACGACGACGTCTGCCTCAATTGCGGGCGCAAGCGGCCGGGGATGTGGGGCTTCACCGCGCTCCTCCGGCATCTCGGCCGGGACGCCGGGTTCGTCCAGTTGGTGATCCTGGGCAACGCCTTCCTCTACCTCGCCATGCTGGCGGTGGACCCCCAGGGCATCCAGATGGGCGGCCTGTTCCAATTCGGCGCCCCCAGCCAGGACAGCCTGCTCCGCTTCGGCGCCAGCGGCGCGCTGCCGGTGTTCTATTTCCACCGCTGGTGGACGGTGCTCTCCGCCGGCTGGCTCCACGCCGGTCTGCTCCACATCGGATTCAACCTCTACTGGATCCGCATCCTGGCGCCGGAGACGGCCGAGCTCTACGGCCCCGGCCGCATGGTGACCCTGTACACCGTCTCCTCGATCACCGGCTTCGCGGCGAGCAGCGTGGCACCGTTCCTTCACATCCCCCTGCTGGGCGCGGGACTGACGGTGGGGGCGTCGGCGCCCATCCTGGGCCTGCTCGGCGCCATGGTGGCCTACGGCCGGCGCACGGGCAGCGGCGTGGTGGGACGCACGGCCTGGAGCTACGCCATCTTCATGATCGTCTTCGGCTTCCTCATGTCGAGGGTGGACAACGCCGCCCATCTCGGCGGTTTCGCGGGCGGCTTCCTCGCCGGCTATCTGATGGACCCACGGAAGCCGGAGACCGGCAACTACACGATGGTGGCCATCCTCTGCATCCTGGCCACGGCGGCCGCCGTCGTGGCCTCGCTCGTGACGCCCATCCCCGTCCGTTTCTAGTCCTCGAAGCACCCGGGCTACTGTAGCTGAGGCGCGTCCAGGCGGCGGATCACCTCCAGAGCCGAAGCGGCTCGCTCCGGAGTGTCGCGGACCATGACCGTGGCAAGCTCCATCTCTATCGCCAGTCGAGTGACGCGCACTTCCTTGCGGAGAGCCTGGGCGACGTCCTTGACGGGCGCATGCTGCAAGCGGACGCAGAAGACGACGGAGCCGTCGGCGAGCTCGCGAGTGGGTACGGTATCGGATGCGTCGCTCGGGTGCTCGGCTACGTCCAGGACCACCTTGACGAGCTCGACGGTCGCGGCCGAGTCCGTCACTTTGACCGTGTGCTCGTCGACGACCTGAAGACCGTGAGATCCCGTCAGGCTCCGCAGGATGACGATGGCGTCCATGGCCTGAAGCCGCGCGAGGGAAAGATCCGCGGTCACGGTTTCCTCGGCCGACAGCGCCGGAGCCATCGAAACCGCGCAGAGAACGAGAAGCGCTACACCCCTGAGCTTGAGCATCGTCCACCTCCTACCGGCGTCGCCGGTTCAGTCGGTCCTGCTGGTATACGGCAACGCCTGTTGGGACGTCCAACCCTGTCTAATCCTCGGGCACGATCCCCAGCTCCTTCGCCCGCCGGCGCACCTGGTAGGCCTCGCGGGTCTCCTGGGAGCTGAAGCGCTCCTCCTGCCAGGGATCGCCGTAGGTGTGGTAGCCGTTCTCCTCCCAGAAGCCCCGCTGGTCCTCCGAGAGCAGCTCGACGCCGTTCGCCCACTTGGCGCTCTTCCAAGCGTAGAGGTGGGGCACCACCAGGCGCAGGGGGCCGCCGTGGTCGAGGAGGAGCGGCTTGCCGTTGTGGGTGTCGGCGAAGAGGGCGCGCTCTGACAGGAAGTCCTCCAGAGGGAGGTTGGTGGTGTAGCCGCCGTAGCAGTGGATCATCACGTGCGAGGCCTCAGGGGCCACCCGCACGCGGCGCAGCAGCTCACGGGTGGAAAACCCTTCCCAGCCGTTGTCCAGGGTGGAGAAGCGGGTCACGCAGTGGAAGTCGGCCGTGACGCGCACCCGGGGAAGCGCCTGAAGCTCTTTCCAGGAGAAAGTCGCCTCGCCCTCCACCAGGCCGAAGACGCGGAGGGTCCACTTCTCCGGCGCCATCTGCGGCGTCCTGCCGTAGGTGAGCACCGGCCACTTGTTGGTGACGTACTGGCCCGGGGGGATGCGGTCCGGCCCGGTATGGGGTGCGTCGTTCATGGTCTCTCCCTCCCGCGGCTAAGGATACATGGCTGTCACCCTGAACCCAGGGGGCCGATTGTCGTATAAGAGCCCCATGGCGGCCCAACCCACGTCCCTCTGGCGCGAAGGGCTCCGGCACCTGATCCTGCCGGCGGCGATCGGTTTCGGCGTGGGGTGCCTGCTCGCGCTCGGGAACCGCCCGGGAACGCGCTGGATCTCCCTGCTCTACGGCCTCTTCGTCGGCGTGGGGATCTCCCTGATCGCGCGCGGCCTGGCCCGGCTCCTCGACGTTCGTCTCGAGCCGCTGACAGGAGGACGGCGGGCGGCCGCCCACACGGTCTTGTTCTTCTTCAGCGGAGCCCTCGCGTGGATCCTTGCGGGCCTCCTCATCAACGCCCTCTTCGGCCTGAGGCTCCCGATCTTCTCCCGGGTCAACCTGATCTCCATCGGTATCACGGTGGTCCTCGCCATCACGGTCGGCCTCGCCTTCGTCAGCTTCGAGCGGATGCAGGCGCGCCTCGCCGAGAGCGTGGCCCGGCTGAAGGAGGTCGAATTCGCCGAGCGGGAGCTGCAGCTCGCCCGCGACCTCCAGAGCCGGCTGCTGCCGCCGCCAGAGATCGCGGGGGAGGGGTACCGCGTGGCGGCCCGCAACCTTGCCGCCCGGGTGGTGGCCGGCGATTTCTACGACGTCTTCCGGCTGGCGGACGGCGCCGTCGGCCTCACCGTGGCGGACGTGGCCGGCAAGGGGATGGCCGCCAGCCTGATCATGGCCTCGGCCAAGGCGCGGCTCCCCCTCCTCGCCGCCGACTGTCCCGCGGAGGAGACCCTGCGCGCGCTCAACCGGACACTGGCGGCCGAGCTCTCCCCCCGCGAATTCGTGGCCCTCGCCTTCGTTCGCTACGATCCGGAGCAAGGGACGGCCACCCTCGTCAACGCCGGCCTGCCCGATCCTTATCTGCTCCGGACCGGGGAGCCTCCGCTCCCGCTCGTCGTCCCGGGACCCCGGCTGCCGCTGGGCGCCCGGTCCGAGGTCGCCTATCAGGCGCTCGCCGTCCGTCTCCAGCCCGGAGATCGCATCCTGATGCTGACCGATGGTCTCGCCGAAGCCCCGACTTCGAATGGCGAGCCGCTGGGCTATCCCGCTCTCGCCTCCCTGCTGGCGGCCGGCGCGGACGCCGCCACCCCGCTGGCCTGGATCGACGCTCTCCTCGACCGCATCCGGACCGTCACCCAACCCGCCCTGGAAGACGACTGGACGGCGCTCCTGCTGGAGAGGGTGGCCGCCGGGAATTGATGACCAAGAACATCACCTTTACACCCCGTCCCCTGTCTGCTACGTTGATCCGGCCATGCGAACGCTCACCCTGCCTCTCGATCACGCGGCTTCCGCCCTGGACCGGCAGAGGCCCGTGGAGTGGCTGGAGCTGATCGGCAATACGCCGCTGGTTGATCTTTCCGGGCTGACCGGTAAGCCGGGGGTGCGGCTCTACGCCAAGGCGGAGCTCGCCAATCCGGGCGGATCGGTCAAAGACCGGCCGGCTCTCGCCATGGTGATGGACGCCCTGCGCCGCAGCCTGTTCACAGGGGGCCGGCGGCTGCTCGATGCCACCTCGGGCAACACGGGGATCGCCTACGCCATGATCGGCGCGGCGCTGGGGATCCCCGTGGCCCTGGCCCTGCCCGACAGCGCGAGCCCCGAGCGCAAGCGCATCCTCAAAGCTTACGGCGCGGAGCTGCGGATCACCGATCCCCTGGCAGGGAGCGACGGCGCCATCCTGGAGGCGCGGCGGCTGGTGGCGGAGGAGCCGGAGCGGTGGGCCTATCTCGACCAGTACTCGAACCCGGAGAACTGGCGGTCCCACTACCGCACCACGGGACCGGAGATCTGGGAGCAGACCCTGGGGGAGATCACCCACTTCGTCACCGGTCTCGGCACCAGCGGCACCTTCATGGGTGTCGGCCGCTTCCTGCGGGAGACGAACCCGGCGGTGCGCCTCATCTCCATGGAGCCCGACTCGCCGTTCCACGGCCTTGAAGGGATGAAGCATATGGCCACGGCCATCGTGCCGCCGATCTACGACTCAGGGCTGGCCGACGAGGCGCGGGAGCTGGCGACCGAGAGGGCCTATGCCATGGTCAAGCGGCTGGCCCGCGAGGCGGGCCTCCTGGTGGGCATCTCCTCGGGAGCCAACGTGGCCACGGCGCTGGACGTGGCCGCGGACCTCAAGAAAGGCGTCGTGGTCACCGTTCTGTGTGACAGCGCGGACAAGTATCTGTCCGATCGTTTCTGGGAGGAGTCATGAATCGTTTGATGATCCTGCCGCGTCACCTGCAGACGATCACGCGCCATGGGGAGGAGAGCTACCCGGAGGAGTGCTGCGGCTTTCTGATCGGTCATGCCGACGGGGGGACGACCGTGGTCGAGCGGGTCCTGTCGGTGGGCAACGAGCGCCAGGAGAGCCGGCACAACCGCTACCTGATCAGCCCGGAGACCGTGCTCGCGGCCAACAAGGAGGCCCGCTCTTTAGGCTTCGACGTCGTCGGCTACTACCATTCCCACCCGGACCATCCGGCGCGGCCGAGCGAGTTCGACCGCGATCACGCGTGGCCGGGGCTTTCCTACCTCATCATCTCCGTAGAGGGCGGCAAGCTGGCCGACACCCGGAGCTGGCGCCTCTCCGACGACCGCGAGCGGTTCGAGGAGGAGGCCGTCGATCCGGCAACGGCGCCGGCTGCCCCCGCGGCCATCCATAAGGAGGCGGTCCCGTGAGCGTCACCGTTCAGATCCCCACCCCTCTGCGCCGCTTCACCGGCGATCACGGTGAAGTCCAGGTCGAGGGGGCCACCGTCGGCGAGGCCATGCAGGACTTGACCCGCCGCCACCCGGCGCTCCAGCGCCATCTCTATACGGACGACGGCGCGCTGCGCAGCTTCGTCAACCTCTTCTTGAACGACGAGGACGTGCGCCACCTCGAGCGCGAGGGCACGCGGGTGGCGAGCGGCGACACGCTGTCCATCATCCCGTCGATTGCGGGGGGTGCGGGAGGGATCAGCGTGCTTGAGACGCCGCGCGACGTCGAGGAGCTGCCGTCGCTGTCGCCGGCCGAGATCCGCCACTACAGCCGGCACCTCATCATGCCCGAGGTGGGCACCACTGGACAGCGCCGGCTCAAGGCCGCGAAGGTGCTGACCATCGGCGCCGGCGGCCTGGGCTCGCCCCTCGGTCTCTACCTGGCCGCGGCCGGCGTCGGCACACTCGGCCTGGTGGACTTCGACGTCGTGGATGAGAGCAACCTCCACCGCCAGGTGCTCTTCGGCCGCTCCTCCGTGGGCCGGCCGAAGATCCAGGCCGCGACCGAGCGCCTGCGCGACGTCAATCCCCACATCAAGGTCGTCCCCCACGAGGTGCGCCTCGACTCGTCGAACGCCCTCGCGCTGTTCAAGGACTACGACGTGATCGTCGACGGCACGGACAACTTCCCCACCCGCTACCTGGTCAACGACGCCTGCGTGCTGCTCGGTAAGCCGAACGTCTACGGCTCGATCTTCCGCTTCGAGGGGCAGGTGTCCATCTTCTGGGGGGCGAAGGGGCCGTGCTACCGGTGCCTGTTCCCGGAGCCGCCGCCGCCGGGGCTGGTGCCCTCCTGCGCCGAGGGGGGCGTGCTGGGAGTGCTGCCCGGCATCATCGGCTCGCTCCAGGCCAACGAGGTGATCAAGCTGATCGTGGGCGTCGGCGATCCGCTGATCGGCCGTCTGGTGCTGTTCGACGCCCTCAAGATGAAGTTCCGCGAGCTCAAGCTGCGCAAGGACCCCAACTGCCCCATCTGCTCGGACCATCCGACTCAAGACGAGCTCATCGACTACGAGCAGTTCTGCGGCATCGATCCGCGGGCCGAGACCGTGGAGCAGGCCTTCGAGATCTCCGCTCCCCAGCTCAAGGCCTGGCTCGACGAGGGGCGGCCGGTGACGATCCTCGACGTGCGCAACCCCCAGGAGTGGGAGATCTGCCGCATCGAAGGGGCGACGCTGATCCCCCTGCCCGAGCTCCAGGACCGGCTGGGCGAGCTCGATCCGGCCGCCACCATCGTGGCCCAGTGCCACAGCGGCATGCGCTCGGCGCGCGCCGTCAACTTCCTGCGCCAGATGGGCTTCTCCCGCGCCATCAACCTCGCCGGAGGGATCGACGCCTGGAGCGCCCAGGTCGATCCCTCGGTGCCGCGGTACTGATCTCTTTTCGATCCAGATTCCCGGAGCCCCCTTGGTCCAAGGGGGGTTCTCCTATAGTCTCCCTTCTAATCAAGGAAGGGGACACCATGCTGCGGAAACTCGTCTCTTCAGGACTCTGCACCGTGGCCCTGCTCGGCCTGGCCGGGCCGGCGCAGGCCGACGTCGTCAACGACTGGAACAACGTCCTGCTCCAGGCCATCCGCACGGACAAGACGCCGCCGCCCAAGGCCAGCCGCGCCATCGCCCTGATGAACGTGGCGGTCTTCGACGCCGTGAACGGTCTCGTGGGCGGCTACACCCCCTATGCCGTGACCAGCGCGCCGCCGCCCGGCGGGGGCGCGCCGGAGGCCGCCGCCATCGCCGCTGCCCACAAAACCCTGGTGGCCCTCTTCCCCCTCCAGGGCGCCTCCTTGGATGCCGCCGCGTTCACCTCGCTGGCCGCCATCCCGGATGGCCCGCCCAAGACGCTCGGCATTGCCTGGGGCGAGTCGGTGGCCACCCAGATCCTCGACCTGCGGGCCCATGACCACTCCGGCGACGTGGTGACCGCCAACCTGCCCCTGGGCGCCGTGTGGTGGGAGAAGACCCCTCCCGCTTTCGCCGATCCGCTGCTGCCCAACTGGCCGGCGGTCACACCCTGGGGCATCGGCAGCGTCGCGCAATTCCGTCCGGACCCGCCGCCGATTCCAGCCTCGGCGGAGTACACCGCCGCCTACGACGAGGTGAGGCTCCTCGGCCGCTCCAACAGCACGTTCCGCACCCCGGAGCAGACGCAGATCGCCCTCTTCTGGGCCGACGGTGCCGGCACCGCCACCCCGCCCGGCCACTGGGTGGTCATCGCCCAGGGGATTTCGAGCAGCCAGCACCTCACCCTCATCCAGAACGCCCGTCTCTTCGCCCTGGTGGGAATCGCCGTGGCCGACGCCGGCATCGTGGCCTGGGACTGCAAATATCACTACCTCGATTGGCGCCCCGTCACCGGCATCCAGAAGGCCGATACCGACGGCAACCCCAACACCCTCCAGGACACCACCTGGGCTCCCTTCATCGCGACGCCGCCCTTCCCTTCCTACATCTCCGGCCACAGCACCTTCAGCTCGGCGGCGGCGCGGGTCCTCGCCCTGTTCCTCGGCACCGACACCTTCAGCTTCTCCACCACCTCCGACGGGCTGCCGGGCGTCCAGCGCTCCTTCACCAGCTTCTCGCAGGCCGCCGCGGAGGCGGGCCAGAGCCGGATCTATGGCGGCATCCACTGGCAGTATGACAATCAGGCGGGCCTTGCCAGCGGGCGCGCCATCGCCGAGCAGGTCTTCTACGACAACCTGGCTCCTGTCGCGGCGATCGCTCCCTGCGTGCCGAGCTCGACCGCGCTCTGCCTCGGCGAAGGCAGCCGGTTCAAGGTGGAGGCCACCTGGCGGACCGCGAGCAGCTCCGGCGCGGCGCACGCCCTGACGGGCACGAGCGACTCCGGCCAGTTCTGGTTCTTCGGCCCCGACAACGTCGAGCTGACGGTCAAGGTGCTGGAAGGCTGCAGCTTGAACGATCACTTCTGGGTCTTCGCCAGCGGCCTGACCGACGTCGAGGTCCTGCTGCGGGTGACCGACACCCAGACCGGCCACACCCGTTCCTACTTCAATCCGCTGGGGCGGGCCTACAAGCCGGTGCAGGACACGTCGGCGTTCTCCTGCCAGTAACCCGCACCGGGGCGGGGGATTTTCGGCATAATCGGCGATAATCCCCCCGCCATGCGCCATCAATTCCCCTGGATCGCTCTCGCTCTAGCCCTGTCCGCCCTCGCCCCTGTCGCCCCTATTACCGCCCAGGAGCCGCCGGCTCCTCCGGCCGGCGATGCTCCCAAGAAGGGCACCGAAGCCGTTGCCCCCAAGCCCGAGGACAAGCTCGTCACCACCCAGCACAAGGCCATCATCGGCGGCAAGGAGGTCCGCTATACGGCCACCACCGGCACCCTCGTCCTGCGCGACGAGGAGGGCAAGCCCCGGGCCTCCATCTTCTTCACCGCCTACATCCGCGACGGCATCGCCGACCGCGCGAAGCGGCCCGTCACCTTCACCTACAACGGCGGCCCCGGCTCCTCCTCCGTCTGGCTCCACCTCGGCGCCTTCGGTCCGCGCCGCGTGAAGACGGACGACGAAGGGATGATCTCGAAGCCCCCCTACGAGCTGGTGGACAACGGCGAGTCGCTGCTCGACATCACCGACCTGGTGTTCATCGATCCGGTGACCACGGGCTACAGCCGCGCCATCCCGGGCGAGGACGCCAAGAAGTACTACGGCCTCAAGGAGGATGCTGAGACCGTGGCGGACTTCATCCGCCTGTGGACCGTGCGCTTCGGCCGCTGGTCGAGCCCCAAGTTCCTGTCCGGAGAGAGCTACGGCACCACCCGCTCTGCGCGCCTGTCGAACGTCCTCCAGAGCCGCCATGGGATGTACCTGAACGGCATCATCCTTCTCTCCTCGATCCTCAACTTCCAGACCGCCCGTTTCGACGTCGGCAACGACCTGCCCTATCCGCTCTTCCTCCCCACCTACACGGCCATCGCCTGGTACCACAAGCGCCTGCCCCCGGACCTCCAGGCGGCGGGCCTCGAAAAGGCGACCGAAGAGGCGCGGCGTTTCGCCCTCGGCGAGTACACCCTGGCCCTGGCCGCAGGCAACGACCTCTCGCCGGAACAGTGGCGGGACACCGCGGCCAAGGTATCGCGCTACTCGGGGCTGTCGGCGGACTTCGTGAGCCGCACCAACCTGCGGCCGGAGATCGGGCAGTTCGTCAAGGAGCTGATGCGCGACCAGCGGATCACCGTGGGACGGCTCGACGGCCGCTTCAAGGGGATGGACCGTGACGCCGCCGGCGAGGGTTTCGACTTCGATCCCAGCTATGCCGCCATCCAGGGACTGTACACGGCCACGCTCAACGACTACGTGAGCCAGGAGCTCAACTTCAAGAGCGACCTCCCCTACGAGATCTTGACCGACCGCGTCCGTCCCTGGCCGTTCACCGAATTCCAGGGCTCCTATCCCAACGTGGCCGAGGACCTGCGCCGGGCCATGGCCCAGAACCCGGCCCTCAAGGTCTTCGTGGGCAACGGCTACTACGATCTGGCGACGCCCTTCTTCGCCACCGAGTACACCTTCGACCACATCGGCTTCGACTCCGACTACAAGCAGCGGGTGACCCTGCACTACTACCAGGCCGGCCACATGATGTACATCCGCCGCGCCGACCGCGAGCAGCTCAAGAAGGACATCGCCGCCTTCGTGGCGGGGGCGGGGGGCTGAGGCAGATGAGGATCAGGAAACCGCCTTGATCAGCGGCTCCTCCTCCCGCCAGGCCGCTTCGCCGTCCGCGTAGTGCTCGCGCTTCCAGATGGGAATCTCCGCTTTCAGGCGCTCCAGGGCCGTGCGGCTCGCCTCGTAGGCGGCGGCGCGGTGGGGAGAGCCCACCGCGATCACCACGCTCGCCTCCCCTACGGGCACCTCGCCCAGGCGGTGGACGATCGCCATCCGCAGTCCGGATCCCGACGCTTCGAGATCCGCCACAATCCGGCGCAACCCTTCGAGGGCCATGGGTCGGTACGCCGAGTAGGTGAGCTTCGCGACGGGACGCCCGGCGTGGTGGTCCCGCACCGTGCCGAGGAAGATCACCACCGCCCCTCGTCCCGGTCCCGAGACGGCGGCCACGGCCTGGGCGGTATCGATGGGTCCGTCCACCAGTTCCGCCCGCAGGGGCTCGCCACTGCCGCCGGAGACCGGAGGTAGCAGGGCCACCTCGACGCCGTCCCGCAGCGGCTCCGCGATGGTGACCACCTGGCCGTTGACCGCTATGGCGAGGCGCGGCCAGAGGGGGGTGAGGGCGGGGTAGTCGCGGTTGAGCCGCCCTTGGAGATCGAACACGCGGCTGCCGTCGTACAGCTCCAGCTCCATCTCGGAAGCGCCGAGGGCGTCGGCGGCACTGGCGAAGGCGAGGAGGCGGATCTTCATGGAGGGATGCTAGCAAACGAAAGGCGGCCTCGGGGGCCGCCTTCTTATGGATACCGCTCATCCGAGCGGAGACTCAGCGATGGACCGGCTCTCTCGTCTCGGTGCTCACGGAGTCGACCCAGCGGTCGAAATCCGTCTCGGCCCGGCTCTTCTCCCACCCATACCGCTCCTGGAGAGCGCCGACCATTTTGTCGCGGTTCCCCTCGGCACGATCCCAGTCGTCGTCGGTGAGCTTGCCCCACATGCGCTTGGCTTCGCCCTTGAGCTGCTTCCAGCGTCCTTCGAGGATGTGTTCGGTAGCGGCCATGATGGCTCCTTTCAGTGGTTGGTGTTGGACCGGCCGCTTGCGCCGATCGTCGTCAAGGTAAGCAGCAAGGAGCATGCCGCGACGCGTCCCATATAATCCCCCGGTTCTGGGGAGGACTCGTGGCGATCCTGGAGAGCAAGGTCAAGCGGAACGAGGCGTTCGAGCGTCAGGCCGAGCACTGGCGGCGGGAGGTGGAGCGGCTGCGCGGGGAGGAGGAGCGCATCCGGTTGGGCGGCGGCCTCAAGGCGCAGGAGAAGCAGCGCGCTCAGGGGAAGATGACGGCCCGGGAGCGCGTCGCGGTCCTCTGCGATCCCGGCGCTCCGTTCCTCGAGCTGGGGCTCTGGGTGGCCGAGGGGTTCTACCGCGAATATGGCGGTGCTCCCGCCGCGGGAGTGGTGGTGGGGATCGGCGCCATCCACGGCCGGGACGTGGTGGTGGTGGCCAACGACTCTACGGTGAAGGCCGGCGCGTGGTTCCCGCTGACCTGCAAGAAGGTGCTGCGGGCCCAGGAGATCGCCCTGGAGAACCGGCTGCCCATCGTCTACCTGGTGGACTCGGCGGGCGTCTTCCTGCCCATGCAGGACGAGATCTTCCCCGACAAGGAGCACTTCGGCCGCGCCTTCTACAACAACGCGCGCCTCTCGGCCGAGGGGGTCTTCCAGATGGCGGCCATCATGGGTCCGTGCGTGGCCGGCGGCGCCTACCTGCCGATCATGAGCGACGAGTCCCACATCGTGGAGGGGACGGGCTCCATCTTCCTCGCCGGCTCCCATCTCGTGCAGGCGGCCATCGGCGAGAAGGTCGACAACGAGGAGCTGGGTGGCGCCCTCGTCCAGTGCGACGTCTCGGGCGTGGTGGACCACCGGCACCCCGACGACGCGGCCTGCCTGGCGAAGATCCGCAGCCAATTTGCCCAGCTCGCGGCGGGAGAGCGGGCGCCCTTCGCCCGGCGCGCTTCCGCCGAGCCGCTCTATCCCGCCGAGGACCTCTACGGGATCATGCCCATCGACCGCTCGCGGCCGTACGACACCTACGAGGTGCTGGCCCGCCTGCTCGACGGCAGCGAGCTCGACGAGTACAAGGCCACCTACGGCCAGACGCTGATCTGCGGCACCGGCTGGATCGACGGCTGGGCCTTGGGGCTCGTGGCCAACCAGCGCTCGATCGTGCCGCGCCGCACCGGCACCGGCCCCGCCGACCGGGAGCTCCAGATCGGCGGCGTCATCTACTCCGAATCCGCGGACAAGGGCGCGCGCTTCGTGGAGCTGTGCAACCAGAAGAAGATCCCGCTTCTCTTCATCCAGGACGTGACGGGCTTCATGGTGGGGAGCCGGGCCGAGCGGGGCGGCATCATCAAGGACGGCGCCAAGATGGTGAACGCCGTGGCCAACTCGACGGTGCCCAAGATCACCCTCTTCGCCGGCAACTCCTTCGGCGCCGGCAACTACGCCATGTGCGGCAAGGCCTACGGCCCGCGCTTCGTCTACGCCTGGCCCTCGGCCTCGATCTCCGTCATGGGCGGCGACCAGGCGAGCCGGACCCTCCTCTCGATCCAGCTCAAGAACCGGGGAGAGGAGGTGAGCGAAGAGGAGAAGAACGAGCTCCTGGCCGCGATCAAGGCCCGCTATGCCGCCGCCTCCGAGCCCCGCTACGCCGCCGCCCGCCTCTGGGTGGACGCCCTCATCGACCCCGCCGAGACGCGGGAGATCCTGGGCCGGTCGCTGGCATGCGTGGCGATGAACCCGCAGATCGCGGAGTTCAAGACCGGGGTCTTGCAAACGTAGGGTGCAGTCTGAATTTCAACGAACGCTTCTTTTCGCAAGGCGACCCGTAATGCGGATCGTAATGTGCCTTGCCTATCCTTCCCGTGAGCTTGACGGGAGAGCCATGTCCAGAAAAGTCCTGATCATCGACAACTCGACCCTGATGCACCAGTTTTTCCGCTTCACGCTGCCCGACCGGCGTCTGGTCTTCGCCTCCAACGGCCGCGAAGCGCTGTCGCGGCTGGGCGAGGACCCCGACGTGGATATCATCTTCCTGGACCTCAGCGTGCCCAAGACGAACGGCCTCGAGCTGCTGGCCAGGATCAAAGCCGACGCGGCCCTGGCCGCGATCCCGGTGGTCATCATCGGCACCGAGGGGAAGGAGCGCGACGTGGTGCGCGGCCTCCAGGCGGGGGCGGCCGGCTATGTCCGGAAGCCCTTCGGCAGCGTCGAGGTCACCTCGCTGGTGTCCCGGCTGGCTTGCGACGAAGTCTGGCAGCCCGAGCCGGTGGTCGAGAGCAGTTGAGCATAGAGATAAGCGAATTTCCCATATCTCTATTTTCGCAAGACGGCCGCAACGCCGATCGTAATGTTCCTGCCTTATCGTCCCTCCAGTTGACATGAAAGTCATGTGCTGGAGGGATTCTCTATGCGTGTTCGGGCCTGGGCGCTCGCCTTGCTCTGCGTGGCTGCGGCTCCGCTGAGCGGCGAGGAATTTTCCTTCAAGAACGTTTCGATCAATGGTTACGGCACCTGGTATTACGGCAAGACCGACAACGCCAACCTCTACCTGGGCCTGCCGGAGGATGGCGACTACAGCACGGCGCAAGCGACGCTGAGCATCGCCGCGGCCGTGAGCGAACGGCTGCGCATCCTCACCCAGGTGGATTGGCTGAACCGCCCTGACGGCGACGAGATGGAGCTCGACTTCGTCTTCGCCGAATGGAAATTCAACGACCGCCTCCAGGGGCGGGTAGGGAAGTCCAAGATGCCGTTCGGCATCTACGGCGAGATCACCGACGTGGGCACGCTCCGCCCGTTCATGGAGCTCCCGCAGGCCACCTATGGCCCCGTGGGCTTCATCGGCGAGAGCTACAAGGGAATCGGGGTGACGGGGAGCTTCGGCAGCCGCTGGAACGCCCAGTGGGATCTCTATGGCGGTGGCATGGAGCTGAACGAGGACTCCCTGGCCGAGGCTTTTCTGCTCGGCGAGCCCCTGCCCGAGGAAGAGGAGTCAGAGGTGACCCGCAACGTGCTCGGCGGACGCCTGGTGGTCGCCACACCGCTCACCGGCCTCAGCTTCGGCGCCTCGTACCTGACGGGAACCGAGGACCAGGAGGTGGACCGCCGCCGCGAAGTCTACGGCCTGCAGGCCGAGTACGCGGGGGACGCGCTGACGGTGAGGGCGGAGACCATGCACGAGGACGTGAAACATGACCTCAAGTCCACGGGGAGCTACGTGGAGGTCTCTTATCGCTTCACCGACCACTGGCAGGCCGCCGCCCTGGCCAGCCGCCTGCGGACGGATTTCTTCGGCGTGCACTCCACGGGTCTGCTGAAGAACCTCACCCAGCACGACGAGACCGGCATCGGTCTCAACTACTGGCTGGGGAGCAACCTGGTGATCAAGGCCAACTATCTGCGGATCGACGGCAACCTGCTGGTTCACCCCGCTGCGGCGGATCTGGACGCGGCCGTGGCCGCAGGCTCGCTCGATCCCCGTACCGACGTGTTCCTGATCGGCGCGCAGTTCTCGTTCTGAGCGGCGGGAAGCCCATGCGCGATTCCCGCTCCGCCCTGTTCGCCGACTTCCTGCTCGAAGCGCAGGAGAGGCTGGCTCACCTCGAGTCGCTGCTGTTGACGGCGGCCGAGACCGGCCGGCTGGAGGGCGAGGCGCTGGAGGACGTCCAGCTCGAGCTGCACACCCTGAAGGGCAACGCCGGGTTGGTGGGCTTGAGCGCGATGCGGGCCGAGGCCCACGCCCTGGAGGAGCAGCTCCTCGCCTCGACGGAGCCCGGCGGAGCGCTGGCGGAGGCTCTGCTGGCGGGCCTGGACCGCCTCCGCGCCCTGCTGCGGGGGGCTGGGGATGGCGAAGAGGCGACGGCCGGCGAGGGCGAGGCGTCGCAATCCGGCCTTCGCGTGCCTTTTTCGACTCTCGACGCCCTGGTGGACCGTCTGGAGGAGATGGTGATCTTCCGCAACCGCCTGTCCGAGGCGCTGGAGCGGCAGCGGGCGGAGCAGGGGCGGGCGGCCTCCTCGCCGGCTTCGGAGGCTGTGCAGCGGGCTTATGAGGGGTTGAATTCATCCCTGGACCTGTTGCGCGACGGCATCCTGCGCCTGCGCATGGTGCCCCTGGGCACCCTCTTCCGCTCGTTGCGGCGCCTGGTGCACGACGAGGCGGAGAGCGGCGGCAAGCAGGTGGACTTCGAGACCTCCGGCGGCGAGACGCCGCTCGACCGGGGGCTCCTGGAGGTGGCCAGCGAGGCGCTCGGCCATCTGGTCAGAAACGCGGTGATCCATGGCCTCGAGGTCCCGGAGGAGCGGCGGCGGGCCGGCAAGCCGCGGGCGAGCCTGCGCGTGGCCGCGGCGGCCGACACCCGCGAGGTGCGCATCGACGTGATCGACGACGGCCGGGGCATCCAGCGCGCCGCGGTGCTGGCCGCGGCCGAGCGGCGAGGGGAGGTGCTGCCTGCGGACGCCGATCCCATGTCCCTCCTCTTCCTGCCGGGGCTCTCCACCCGGGCGGAAGCGGATCTGGGCGCGGGCCGCGGCATGGGCTTGGCGGCGGTCAAGGAGGCGGTGGGCCGGCGCGGCGGGCGCATCGAGGTCTTCTCCGAGGAGGGCCAGGGCACGGTCTTCCGCCTGCGCCTGCCGCTCAGCGTCTCCATCCTGCGCGCGCTGCTGGTGGCGAGCGACGGTGAGGACTACGTGCTCCCCCTCGGCGCCACGGCGGAGACCTTCCGTCTCGAGCCCGCCCAGGTGCACGAGATCAACGGCGGCCTGGTGCTGCGCCGCCGCGACGGCCTGGTGCCGCTGCTCGACCTGGGGTTCTGCCTCGGCACCTCCGCCCTGCGCCGCCGCCACGGCTACGCCGTGATCCTCGAAGCCGACGGCGATTGCCGGGCCTTGGGGGTGGATCAGATCCGGGGCATCCGCGAGGTGGTGGTGCGCCGGCTCGATGCCTGGGCCGCGAACCATCCGGCGATCGCCGGCTCGACCATCCTCGGCGACGGCCGGGCGGTGCTGCTGCTCGATCCCGTCGCTCTCGCCCGGCTCTCGCCGCTCGCCCGGCCCGGAGAAGCGGCATGAAGAGGAAGCTGCGTCTTCCCGCTGCCGGGACGGCGGAAGAGATCCTCGCCGCGCTCGCCGCAGGGACGACGGAGACCGCGGCTGAGTCGGCGCCCGAGCCCGGCGAGCCGCTCCCCCCGGCAGGGCCCGAGCGCCTCTACGCGCTGGCGGACCGGCTGATCCGGCAGTCGAACCGCGTCGAGGCCGCGGCCGTGGAGGTGCCCAGGTCCTGGGTGACCTTCGACGTGGCCGGGGAGGTCTACGGCCTGCCGGTCGAGTGCGTGGAGGAGGCGCTGAGGGTCACCACCATCACCCGGCTGCCCTATGCGCCGGTGCCGGTGCGGGGGATGACCCAGGTCCGCGGCCGCATCCTGCCGGTGGTCGACCTGCGGGTGCGGCTGGGCCATGCGCCCGTCGCCACCGGCGACCGCAGCCGCATCCTGGTGGTCTCCTCCCGCGGCCGCAACCTCGGCCTGCTGGTCGACGCCGCACGGCAGGTGGTCAAGCTCCTGCCGAGCACTCTGGAGCCGCCGCCGCCCGAGGTCATGAGCGAGGAGTCGAGCTTCATCGTCGCCGTGTGCCGCCGGGAGGATTCGCTGTTCCTGTTGCTGGACGTCGAGAAGGTGCTCCTGGTGCCGGAGAGCCCGCAGCCCGAATCCATTGTTGGTGTGGAGGCTTGAGAAATGGAGAAGAGCATGATGTGCCGTACCGAGAGTCGCAACCGGACCCCGGGGAGACGCCGGTTCCCGGGTTCCCTGCCGCTCGCCGTGCTGGTGATGTTGGCCGCCGTGGCCGCAATGACCGCGATGACCGCAAGGACCGGCGAGTCTGCCGAGCCTTACGTGGTCATCGTCAACGCGGAGAATCCCGTCGCGGGCGTGACCACGAGCGAGCTCTCCAACCTGTTCCTCAAGAAGGTCAGCCAGTGGAGCGGCGGCCTGGCCGCGCTGCCGGTGGACCTCTCCGAGTCCTCGCCGGCGCGGGAGGGCTTCTCGCGGCAGGTCCACCACAAGGGCACGTCCGCGGTGAAGGCCTACTGGCAGCAGCAGATTTTCTCCGGCCGTAACGTACCGCCGCCGGAGAAGAGCGCGGTGCGCGACGTCGTCGAGTTCGTGCGGGCCAACCGCGGCGCCGTGGGCTACGTGCCGTCGGGAACGGACGTGCCGGCCGGCGTGAAAGTCCTGGACGTGAAGCCGTGAAGAGCTCCCCGCGCAGCCGCGGGGACCGCTCCGGCCTGTTGGGCCGGCTGCGGTTCGCTCACAAGCTGGGCCTGCTGCCCGTCCTGGCAGCGGTCGGCTTCCTGGTGATCCTGGCCCTGCTGCGGTGGGAGGGAGCCCGCAATGCCGCCCGTCTGGACGCCATCGAGCAGCGGTATTTCCCCGCCTACGTGGCCAGCGAGTCGCTGCAGAAGACGCTGACCTCGATCCAGCGGGCCCTGCAGGACGCGGTCGCCGCCGCCGAGCCCGCCGGGCTGACAGCGGGCGACGCGCTGCGCGATCAGTTCCTCGCCATCGTGACCAAAGCGGAGAAGGACGGCACGCTGCCGGCCGCCACGGCGCGGGAGCTGGGGGACCGCTTCGGGCGTTACTACGCCCTGGCCCGCCAGACCTCAGTCCGGATGATCGCCCACGCCACGGGCGACGACGTGGTCGCCGCCCTCCAGTCGATGACCGGGCAGTACAACGACGTGCGGGCCCGCCTCGACGCCCTGGCCGAGGACAACCGCCAGCAGATGAAGCAGGCGTTCGCCAACGCCCGCGCCAGCCAGCGCTTGTCGGTGCTGATGGTCACGGGGGTGACCGCGGTGAGCGTCGTCGCCCTCTCGCTCCTGTCGTTCCTCCTGATCCGCGCTCTCACCCGGCCCCTCTCGGAGGCCGTGGAGGTCGCCCGGCGGCTGGCGGCCGGAGACCTCTCGGTAGAGGTCAAGGCCCACTCCGAAGACGAGATCGGAGAGTTCTCCCGGGCCTTGCAGCGGATGGTGGATTACTTCCGGGAGATGGCCGCCGTGGCCGATGCCATCGCCGCCGGCGACCTGCGCAGCGAGGTGGCGCCGCGCTCGGAGTCCGACCTCCTCGGCCGCGCCTTCCAGCAGATGGCCGCGGCCCTGCGGCGGCTCCTCGCCGATGCCAAGGAGTCGGCGGCGCAGGTGGCGGCCACGGCCGAAGAGCTCTCCGCCTCGGCGCAGCAGATCCGCAAGGGGGCCGAGGCCCAGTCCGCCTCGGCGGAAGAGACCTCGGCCACCATGGTGGAGATGGCCGCGCGCCTGGACAGCGTCAACCGTTCCACCCAGGAGCTGGCCACCAACGTCGAAGGGACGGCCAGCTCCATCGACGAGATGACGGCCTCCATCCAGGAGGTGGCCCGCAGCTCCGAGGCCCTGCTGTCGCACGTCGGCAACACCGCCGCGACGATCGAGCAGATGACGACGTCCATCCGTGCCGTGGCGGCGAAGGTGCAGGTGGTGGACCAGGTGTCGAGCGACGCGGCAGCGGCGGCGAGCGGCGGCGGCGAACGGCTGTCGCAGGTGGTCTTGGGGATCGGCTCCTCCATCCGCGACATCGGCAAGATGGCCCAGATGCTCGGCGACTTCGCCGACCAGACCAACCTGCTGGCCTTGAACGCCGCCATCGAGGCCGCTCGCGCCGGCGACGCCGGCCGCGGCTTCGCCGTGGTGGCCGACGAGGTCAAGCGGCTGGCCGAGCGGTCCATGAGCTCGGCGCGCGAGATCTCCACCTTCATCGAGACCGTGCAGCGGGATACCGGCGAGGCGGTCCAGCTCTCGCAGAAGCTGTTGCAGCAGATCGTCGACGCCGTCAATCGCTCCAACGAGCTGGTGCGCGACGTCCATGGCGCCGTGCGCGAGCAGGACAGCGGCGCGGCCCAGATCCTCCGCACCACCTCCACCATGCACCAGGTCACCCAGCAGCTCGCCGTGGCCGCCCGCCAGCAGGCCGATGGAGCGCGGCAGATCATGACCTCGGTGGACGTCATGAACCGGATGACCCAGCAGGTGGCCGACGCCACCACGGACCAGATGAACGGCGGCAACGAGATCGTCAAGTCGGTCGAGCGGGTGGCCCAGCTCGCCCAGCAATACCTGGCGGCGGCCGAGGAGATGTCCGGCGCGACGCGCAACCTGGCGGGCCAGGCGGAGCGGCTGCGCGGCATCTCGGCCGTGTTCCAGATCTAGCGAGGATCGCCATGACTCCGGGCTTCGGACATTCCCTCGATTCCAGCCGTGAGGATTGCGCCCGCGAGGACTGCGCCCGCATCCTCGCCACTCTGCCGATGGTGCCGTTGGCGGACCGGCCCGAGCTGGTGGAGCGGCTGGTACGGCACGCCGGCCCGGAGATCCGCGACCGGGCGCTCGAGATCGGGGCCGCGGTCTTCTCCGACGACCGGCTCACCGAGCTGCTGCGGGAGGAAGGGGACGCGGCGCTACGCAACGCCGGCTCGGAGATCCTGCTGCTGCGCGGCAGCCGCTCCCTGCCCACCGTGCTGCCCCTGCTCGCCGATGCGGAGCCGGACGTCGTGCTGCAGGCGGTCCTGATCCTCGGCCGGCTGCGCGATCCGGCGGCCCTCGAATCCCTGTATGGCGTCCTGTCTCATGCCGACCTCAACGTGGTCCAGGAGGCGATCCTGGCCATCGGACGGCTGGGCGACGGCCGCTCGGTATCCCGTCTCCTGCCGTTCCTGGAGGGGGATCCGTGGGTGCAGATGGCGGCTCTGCAGGCGCTCGGCGATCTGCGGGCGCCGGAAGCCGTGGCTCCTCTCGCCCGCAAGCTCCGGGATCCGATGATGGGCCCGCTGGCCGCCGAGGCCCTGGCCCGGATCGGCGGCGCGGCGGCGTTCGAGGCCCTCTTCGGGCCCCACGGCGCGGCGGACGCCTTGGACATCACCCGGCTGGAGCTGCTGGCGCACGTCCTCGAAGGGCTCGCCGGCCCGGTCCGCGAGCCGGCGGGCTTCCACGACAAGCTGACCGGGCTCCTGGCCCGCGGGTCTGGCGAGGAGAGGGCCGCCGCCGCCCGCTGCCTGCTCTGCCTGGGGGCCGGTCCGTGGGACGCCAAAGCCATTGCGACGCTTGGTCGAGCTCCGCCCCGTCCCGGACGTCGCGCCCGAGGCCCTGAGGCGGCGGCCCGACCTGCTGGGAGCACTCCTGCGCGGCGGCCCCGTCGAGCGGTCGTGGGGTTTCCTCCTGGCGGCCCGGTTTCCGGAGAAGGTGCCCGCCGGTGATTTCCTGGCGGCCCTGGCGGAGGAGTCCCGCGATCCGGACCGGGTCTCCGCCGAGTTGGTGGCGGCTCTCGGGCGAGTGCGCATCGCCGGCGTCGCGGCAGCGGTGCTCGACCTCTATCTGCGGCTGCTCCCGGAGGCGCAGACGGCTTTCGAGCCGGCGCTGCTGGCCCACGCCGTGGAGGTCCGGGCCAGCCTCGCGCAGCGGCAGGACCTGGACGAGGTCGAGCGGTTGATCCTGGCGGCGAAGCTGGGGGAGCCGGCCGAGTCGCTGATCGCCGGGTTCCTGGCCCTCTCCCCTGGGGAGAGCCGGCACGCCGCGGCGGCACTGCTGCACTGCGAGGAGCTGATCCGCCGGCTGCCCTGGCAGGACTGGCTGCGCAGCTCACCGGACGAGGTGGCCGATCTCGCCGCCGAGGCCGCGGGACGCTACGGCCTCGCCGACCTCGCCGGCCCCTTGCGGGGCCGGCTGGCCATGGCCCCGTCGCCGGCGGTGATCCGCTCTCTGGGCGAGCTCGGCGACCGCGGTAGTGTGCCGCAGCTCCTCGCGCTGCTGAGCTCCCGGCCGGTCCTGCGCCCCGTCCTGCTGGAAGCCCTGGGGCGGCTGGGCGGCGAGCCCGTCCGTGAGGCGTTGCGGGGGGCCATCGCGGCCGGGGAGGATCGCCTGGCCTACCGCGCCCTCGCCGCCTGCCACGAAAGGGCCGACCTTCCCCTGTTCCGCGCCGCCGCGACCCATGCGGACTGGTTCGTCCGTCACATTGCCGCGGACGTCCTCGCCCGTTCCGGCGATCCGAAGGACCGGGTCCTGCTGGCGCAACTGGTGGCCGATCCGGTCGCCGCCGTGGCAATGCAGGCTCTCGCCCTCCTCGCGCCCGTCCGGGAGGAAGCGCAGCCGTGAGGAGCCCCGTCATGACCCAGGACAGCTATCTGCTGCTCAACGAGCTGATCTCGGAGCGTCTGGGCATCGAGTTTCCGGAGCATCGCAAGGAGGTTTTGGAGACGCGCCTGCGGCCCCGCGTCGAATCCCTCCGCCTGCCGGGCTTCTGGGAGTACTACCTCCACCTGCGGGCGGACGCCAACGGCGAGCGCCAGCGGCTCGCCGAGCTGATCACCAACAACGAGAGCTTCTTCTTCCGCGAGACCCGGCAGCTCGACTCCTTCCTCGCCGAGGCCGTGCCGGAGCTCAAGCCCGCCCACGGCGCGATCCGGGTACTGTGCGCCGGCTGCTCGTCGGGGGAGGAGCCCTATACCCTGGGCATCCTCGCCCGCGAGCAGGGCGGGGGAGGGGGCCGCTCCCTGTCCGTGGACGCCTTCGACGTCGACCAGCGGTGCATCGCGGCGGCGCGCCGGGCCGAGTACGGCCCGGGCTCCCTCCGTCTGCTGAGCCCTGAGCAGGTGGAGCGCTACTTCGAGCCTCTCGGCGGCGACCGCTGGTCGTTGCGCGAGCCCTGCCGCGCCGGCGTGCGCTTCGACTGGGGGAACATCGTGGACCTCGCAACCTTCGCCGCCGGTGTCCTCTATGACGCCGTGTTCTGCCGCAACGTGCTCATCTACTTCTCGCCCCAGGGGATGCTCCGGGCGGTGAGGCACTTCGCAGAGGTGCTGCGTCCGGGCGGGCTGCTCTTCCTGGGGGCCACGGAGTCCGTCATCGGCCTGTCGGACCGGTTCGAGACCGTCCGGCTGTCGGGGACGATCGCTTATCGGCGCATAGGGCGCACGGGAGGAGCGGCGTGATCCGGGTCGCGGTGGTGGACGACTCGCCGTTCATCCGCAAGGCGCTGGCCTGGATGCTGGCCAAAGAGCCCGGCATCGAGCTGGTGGGCACGGCGAGACGGGGTGAGGAGCTGCTGGAGAACCTGACCCGCTGGCGGGCCGACCTGATCGTCCTCGATTACGCCATGCCCGGGCTGGGAGGGCTCAAGACCCTGGCGGAGATCCGCAACCGGCGGCCGACGCCGGTGATCATCTTTTCGGGGAGCCTCAGACAGAGCGGGCGCCATACCCTCGAAGCCCTGCTTCCAGGAGCCGTGGATTTCATCGACAAGCGGGAGTTCTCGCTGATGGATTTCGAGGCCCTGCGCAAGGCTCTGGTGGGCCGCATCCGTAAGCTCGCGCGTTCGCGGAGCGCCCACCCCGGAGAGAAGCAGAGGCGCCGGGAACCGGCTCCGGCGGCGCCGCCGGCCGCGACTGGCGCTCCGGGAGGGCCGGCCCTGATGCTGATCGGTGCCTCCACCGGCGGCCCGCACGCCATCGAGCGGGTCCTGTGCGACCTGGGTCCACCGCTCGGCTGCCCGCTGGTGGTGGCGCAGCACATGCCAGCGGGATTCACCCGCTCCTTCGCCTCCCGGCTCGCCGGCCGCCTGCCGTGGAACGCGCAGGAGGTCGTGCACGGCGAGCGTCTCCTGCCGGGAACGGTGTACGTCGTGCCGGGAGGGTTCCACGCCGCGATCGAGAAAGGACGCCCCGGTCTCGCGGCCCGTCTGACGCCCACGGCCGATCCCAACCAGCCCTCGGTGGACGTCCTCTTCGGCTCGGCCGCCACCGTCGTGGCGGGCCGCGCCCTCGCCGTCCTCCTCACCGGCATGGGGGACGACGGTGCCCGTGGCATGGTGGAGCTGTCGCGGGCGGGCTCGCACACCATCGCCCAGGACGAGACCACGTCCGTCGTGTTCGGAATGCCGCGCGCGGCGATCGAGGCGGGAGGCGCGCGAGAGACCCTGCCACTTTCGTCCATCGGAGAGCGCCTGCGTCAGCTCGCGGCGGCGGGCCCTCCCTGCGACGCCCTGGCCCTGGAGAGAGAACCATGCAGCCCAGAAAAGTTCTAGTCATCGACGACTCGACCCTGATCCACCAGTTGTTCCGCTTCACGCTGCCCGACCGCTGCCTGGTCTTCGCCGCCAACGGTCTCGAAGCGCTGTCGCGGCTGGGCGAGAACCCCGACGTGGACCTGATCTTCCTGGACATCAACATGCCCCGGATGAACGGCTTGGAGCTGCTGGCCAGGCTCAAGGCCGACGCGGCCCTGGCCGCGATCCCGGTGGTCATCATCAGCACGGAGGGGAAGGAGCACGACGTGGTGCGCGGCCTCCAGGCGGGAGCGGCCGCCTACGTCAGGAAGCCCTTCGGCGGCCTCGAGATCACCTCGATCATGTCCCGGCTGGCTGTCGACGAATCCGGCCAGCCCGAGTCGGCGGCCGAGAGCGGCTGAGAGCCCCCGGCCGCCTGAGCTGTTTGCTACCCCGAATCCCAACGCTTCAGGATGAGCTGGATCTCATCCCGATGCGAGGTCTCGTCGCGGATCAAATCGTCGAAGTCCACGGCGAGGCCGTAGTGGCCGAGGGCTTCGGCCTGGCGGCGGCGCTGGACGTAGCGCTGGATGGTGTCACTCTCGTCCGCCAGTGCGTTTTTGAGCATCTGGACGGCGTCCTTGGCGGGCTTGACCTCTGACGGGATGGTGGTGGGCGTGCCGCCCAGGGCCACGATCTTGTCGGCCAGGATCTGGGCGTGGCCGAGCTCGTCCGGGATCTCCGCTTCGAAGAACTGGCGCAGCTCCATCCGCCACTGCCCCTGCACCTGGCTGGCGTAGTTGCGGTAGAGGATCACCGCCCCGAATTCATGGGCGAGGTCGATGTTCAGCAGATCGATGAACTGCGACTGGCTCACGCCGGCTCCGCCGTCCTGATCCGCATCGTGCTTCTTCTTGTCGTCTTTCTTGGCCATGAAAACGTCCCCTCCTTTCACTCTCTCGAAAGACCGGGATGCAAGAGTCCGACCGCATCCGGCCCTTCAACGGGACCAGCTTACACCCATGCTAATCTTCGGGGCCTCATGAGGACCATCCGCATCGGCAATGGCCAGGGCTTCTGGGGGGACAACGTCGACGCTCCCGTGGAGCTGCTGCGCGGCGGCCCCATCGACTACATCGGCATGGACTACTTAGCCGAGGTGACGCTGTCGATCATGATGCGGCAGAAGCTCAAGAACCCGAAGCTCGGCTATGCCACGGACTTCATCGGCTTCATCCGCCGGGTGCTGCCCGAGCTCAAGGAGAGGAACGTCCGCATCCTCACCAACGCCGGAGGCCTGAACCCCCGGGCGTGCCGCAACCGCATCTTCGAGCTGGCCCGCGACCTCGGGGTCAAGGGGCTGCGGGTGGGGGTGGTGGAGGGGGACGACCTGCTACCGCGCTTGAAGGACCTGATCGCCGCCGGGCATCCGCTCAAGAACATGGACACCGGCGAGCCCCTGACACCCATCGTGGACCGGGTGATGAGCGCCAACGCCTATCTCGGGGCCAAGCCCGTGGTGGAGGCCCTGAAGCAGGACGCTCAGATCATCCTCTGCGGCCGCATCACGGACACGGCCCTGGCGCTGGCCCCCATGCTCTACGAGTTCGGCTGGGCCGACGACGACTGGAATCACCTCGCCGCCGGCACCATCGCCGGCCACATCATCGAGTGCGGGGCCCAGTGCACCGGGGGCAACTTCAGCCGCTTCTGGGAGGTGCCGGACCTCTGGAACGCGGGCTATCCCATCGTCGAGGCGCGGGAGGACGGCTCGTTCGTGGTCACCAAGCACGAGGGCACGGGCGGCATGGTGACCGTCGATACCATCGCCGAGCAGCTCGTCTATGAGATGGGCGATCCCACGGGCTACGTGACGCCGGACGTGACCGCCGACTTCACCTCCATCCGCCTGCGCCAGGAGGGGAAAGACCGGGTGGAGGTCTCTGGCATCCAGGGGCGGCCCAACACGCCATTCCTCAAGGTCTCGGCCTCCTACCTCGCGGGCTATAAGGCCTCGGGGCAGATCACACTCTCGGGTCCGCGGGCGGTGGAGAAGGCGAAGCTGGCGGCGGAGATCGTCTGGAAGCGCCTGGAGCGCGCCGGCGTCACCTTCGCGCCCGAGGACCGGGAGACGGAGATCCTGGGCACGGGCGCCTGCCTGCCGGGGATCTTCTCAACGCCGGAGGAGCTGCCCGAGGTGGTGCTGCGGCTGGGCGTCAAGCATCCGGATTCGACCAAGGTGGAGCGGTTCGGCAAGGAGATCGCACCGCTCGTCACCGCCGGTCCCCCGGGCGTGACCGGCTTTGCCGGCGGCCGGCCCAAGCCGCAGGAGATCGTGGCCTACTGGCCGGCCCTCCTCGCGCGCGAGGAGGTGGAGAGCCGCATCCAGGTGACGGTGGAGGAGGTGTGAGCGACGGCCTCGTCTCCGCCCGCGCCTGGTACGGCGGCCTGCTGGCTGGCCTCCTCCCCATCCTCCTCCTGGGATTCGTCTACAGCGCGCTCGCGGACCGCACGGTCTTCGTGCTCTGGGCCCTGGTGGCCGGGGCCCTCTGGGTGGTGCTGCTGCGCCAGGGGCTCGGCCGCGGGCTGGCCGGCGGGGCGCCGCGCCGGCTCGCTCCTGCTGCTCCTCGCCGCGGCCTTCGCCGTGTTCGCGGGCCTGGAGTCCGCGCACCATGAGATCCTGGACCTCGGATTCCGCGCGGTGTTCCCCGCCGTCTATCATCCCCTCGCCACGCGGCCGGGGACGGTAGGCGTGCTGGCTGCGGTGCTGGGGATCGCTGGGGCGGGCGTGCTCGTGCCCGCTTTGCTGCGGAAAGACGTCCGGAGAGAGAAGGGGACCGCATGAGGGTGAGGCTGGAGAAGGTCGCCCACGCCCGCTCGGGCGACAAGGGGGACGCCTCGAACGTGGGGCTCATCGCCGAGACGGCGGCGCTCTATCCGGTGATCCGCGAGCAGGTGACGGCCGAGCGGGTGAAGGAGCACTTCCGGGAGGTCTGCCGCGGGGCCGTGCAGCGCTACGAGCTGCCGAACATCCTGGGCTTGAACTTCATCCTCCACGACTCGCTGGGCGGCGGCGGCACCGAGAGCCTGAAGAACGACGCCCAGGGGAAGACCCACGCCCAGGGACTGCTGCAGATGGAGATCGAAGTCCCCGCGGAGCTGCTGGAGGGGCCGTTGGAGGGACAGAAATGAGCGGCGAGAAGGTCCAGGTGCGGCAGGAGGGGGACCTCCTGTGGGTGACGCTCAACGACCCCGAGCGGGCCAACGCCCTGTCGCCGACCATGATCGATGAGATCACAGCCATCTACCGCCGGCCGTGGCGGCAGGAGGGGGTGCGGGCCATCCTCCTCGCCGGCGCCGGCAAGAACTTCTCCGCCGGAGCGGATCTGGAGCACCTGCGCTCGCTGCGCGACGCCGGTCCCGAGGAGAACCTCCGCGACTCGCTGCGCCTCAAGGACCTCTTCGAGTCCATCCTGCGCCAGGACGCGCTGACCATCGCCCTCGTCCACGGCGCCTGCGTGGCCGGCGGTTGCGGTCTCGCCACGGCCCACGACTTCGTGATCGCCGCCGAGGACGCCCGCTTCCTCTACAGCGAGGTGCGCATCGGCTTCGTGGCGGCCCTGGTCGCGACCTACCTCCCCCTGCGCCTCAAGGGCTCGGACATCCGCGAGCTGCTGCTCAATCCCCAGTTCGTGGACGCCAGGAAGGCGCTGGAGATCGGTCTCGTCAATCGCCTCGTGCCCACCGAAGACCTGGCGGGCGTGGGCGAGGCCCTGGCCGCTCAGGTCCTGGAGACAGGCAGCTCCGAGTCCATCGCCCGCACCAAGCGGCTGCTGCTCGACGTGCTCGGCCGGCCGCTGGGAGAAGCGATGACGCTGGCCGCGGAGGTCAACGCCGCGGCTCGCGCCACGGACGACTGCAAGCGGGGGATCGCCACGTTCCTCACGACCAAGAAGACGCCCAGGTGGCGGTGAGTGGCAAGTCCTGTGAAGCTCGTCCTCTTCGACATCGACGGCACCCTGCTGATCTGCGGTCCCCAGGTGCGCCCGCTCTTCGCCTCGGCGCTCACGGAGGTCTTCGGCACGGCGGGGCACGTGGATGGCTACGACTTCGCGGGCCGCACCGACCCGCGCATCGTGATCGACCTGATCACCGGGGCCGGCGTGCCGGAAGCGGACGTGCGGGCGGGGCTGCCCAGGGTGCGGGACCTCTACCTGGAGCGCCTCGAGCGTTCGCTCGAACGGCAGGGGATGGAGCTGCTGCCGGGGGTCGAAGAGCTGCTCGAGCGCCTCGCGGCGCGCGACGACGTCGTCCTCGCCCTTTTGACCGGCAACTGGGAACGGGGAGCGCGCACCAAGCTGTCGCGCTTCGACCTCAACCACTTCTTCCCCTTCGGAGCCTTCGGCTGCGACGGGATCGACCGTTCGGATCTGCCCCCCGTGGCGTTGGCGCGGGCGGAGAAGAGCATTGGACGTACGTTTCAACCGACGGAGACGCTGATCGTGGGCGACAGCGTCCACGACGTCGGCTGTGCCCGAGCGCACGGCATCCCGGTCCTGGCGGTCGCCACCGGCCGCACGCCGGCGACGGCTCTGCGGGAGGCCGGCGCCGACTGGCTCATCCCCGACCTACGCGAGGCCGGCCGGGCGATCGACTGGCTGGGGTAACGGACAGTCCTAGGCCGCCTTTTCCTGCCCGGAGACCTCAACGGGGCCTACGGCCCGCTTCCACTCCACCATGCCGTTGGTGAGCTCCACCACCCGGTGGGCTCCCAGCCGGCGCAGGGCGAGGCTCACCCGGCGTACGGCGGAGTCCTCGGGGTCGCTGCCCACAATGAAGAATTCGGTCTTTTCGTTCGTGCCCGGGGGTAGGGCCGCGGGGCCGTCGGGACCGACCGGCACGGCTCCAGGGATGTGCCCCCGGTTGTAATCCCCCCGCCAGCGCACGTCCACGACGCAGAATGGCGGGAAGGGGCGGCGCAGACGGCGGATCAGCTCCGCGGCGTGGGTCTTGAAGATCACCCCGTCGAAATGCGGGTCCATGGCACACCTCCTCGATGTGCCCGATGCTATCTCAAGCCCGTCTCAAGCTCGCCGGATCATGCGCGTCGGCACCACGAAGAGCCGCGGACGCGCCGCCAGGTCCGGCCTCAGACGGTCGGGCACCGGCTCGCCGGAATCGCTGCCGCCCCGCAGCAGCACCAGCCGGAAGTTCCGGCTTTGGGTGACATCCCGCACGAGTCGGCAGCACCCGGGGCATCGCCGCAGGAGGTGCCGCACGAACAGCATCATTTCTCCTTGCGCGAGCTCGGACCGGAAAAATTGTTCCACCGTATATCGCGAGAAGTGCTCGTCAGTCATCCCGATTCCTCCCAAGAGTGGTCCAAGCAGCAAGACCTTCATCAAATATTGTTGCCGGAGGGCGGAAATTTGGGACAAGAAGCCCTCACCAGCCCAGCCTTGCAGGGCAGGAAAGGGCTACAGGTGGGCGCGGAACCAGCGCTGGGTGGCGTTCAGGGCCTGGATGAGCTGGGGCGTGGGACCGGCGAACGGATGGCGGCTGCCGAAGGTGTGGCTGGCCCCGGGGATGATCCGCAGCTCCCTCTCGCCGCCCGCCCGCTCGGCCAGCCGCCGGCCGTCCTCCACGGGGACGGTCTCGTCGTCCTCGCCGTGGACGATCAGCCAGGGGGCGCGCACGGTTGCCGCAGCGGCGAGGATGTCGAGCTCCGGCGCGTCTCGCCTCGATCTCGGCCAGCATCCCGGGCCCCAAGGCGAGGCGCTGGCCGGTGCGGGCATTGACGACCGGCATCTCGCCCTGCCGGCGCCACTCCTCCTTCTGCTCCGGCGTGAAGCGGTCGATATCCGCGATGGCCGCCCAGGTCACCAGAGCCCGCAGGCGTTCGCGCGACGCGGCGAGGATGGCGTCTCCGCCGCCGCGGCTGTGGCCGAAGAGGCCCAGCCGGTCGCGATCCACCCGGCCGGGAGCGAGGGTTTCGCCCGTGGCTTTGAGCACGGCCAGCAGCTCGGCCACCTCGCGGCCGTAGGTGTTCGCCTTGAAGGCCTCCGGATCGGTGACGAGCTCATCCCCGGGCCGCATGCCCGTGCCCGAGAGGTTGAAGCGGAGGCGACGAAGCCCCGCGCCGCGAGCAAGGCGGCGAGATAGGGGAAGAACCCCCACTCCATGAACCCCTTGAAGCCGTGGCAGATCACCACGGCCGGCCGCTCGCCGGGGACGTCCGGCAGGTCGATCATCCCGTGCAGCGGGGCCGTGGACGTTTCCAGGGTGAAGGGGACCGTCTCGCTCGTCTCTCCCACATTGGGATTGTAGACTGAGCTCATGACGACCACCCCGAAGCCCCTGCCCCTCGCGAAGCGTCACCAGCGTCTGGGAGCCGTCCTCGGCACCGTGGACGGCGGCGCCGCCGTTCCTCTGCATTACGGCTCCGTGGCCGGCGAGGTGCGGGCCCTGCGCGAAGGCTGCGGCCTCGCCGATCGCTCCTGGACCGGCCGCCTGGAGCTGCTGGGGGCGGACCGCCATCGCTTCCTCAACGCCTACGTGACCTGCGACGTCAAGAGCCTTGCCCCAGGCGAAGGGGCCTACGGCTTCTTCACCAACCCGAAGGGGGGGATTCTCTCCGACGTCGTCGTGCTTGTCCACGAGGACCGCCTCTGGCTCCAGCTCCCCCCGGGGCAGGAGGACGCCATGGCCGCCCACCTGCGGAAGTACGTCCTGGCGGATCGCGTGGAGCTGCGCCCCCTGGAGGACATGCTGCCGATCTCCCTCCTTGGACCTCGGGCCGCCGAAGCCCTGGATACGGAGCTCCCCCCGACTGGGGACTGGCGGCACGTCCGCGCCCGGATCCACGGCACCGAGGTGGCGCTCCAGCGCGCGGGCCGGCTGGGGACCGAAGCCTTCACCCTGTGGGTCTCGGCCTCGATCGCCGGTCCCCTCACCGAGACCCTGCTGGAGATCCCCGGCGTCGTGCCGGCCGGCTTCGAGGCCCTGGAAGTGCTGCGAGCCGAGGCAGGCATCCCCCGCTTTGGCCGCGACTTCGGCCCGGAGAATTTCCCCCAGGAGACGGGAGCCGAGGAAGGGGTGAGCTACACCAAGGGCTGCTACCTGGGCCAGGAGGTGGTGGCCCGCATCCACTACCGCGGCGGCGTGCAGAAGACCCTGAGGGGGCTCGACTTCGGCACCGGTCCCGCCCCCGAGCCGAGCGCGCCTCTCCTCTTCGAGGATCGGGAGGTGGGGAAGGCCACGACCGTGGTCGACTCCGTGGTCCTGGGACGGCCCATCGGCCTCTCCATCCTCCACAAAAGGGCCGCGGAGCCAGGAACGCGGCTCGACCTGCCGGGCGGCGGGGTGGCGGAGGTGCGGGCGGTGCCGTTCGGGTGAGCCACTGTACTAACCGCTCGTCGGAGAAATCGGATTCTGCCACCGCAGCCCCCTCAGACTCCGGAAGTCCCTGTCACTGCTGCAAAGCGTCAGATCGTGCTCGATCGCGAGGGCTGCGAGGTGGACGTCCGGCACTTTGTTCGATGACTTGATCTGGTGTAGAAGCTTTCCCAATAACGCGGCATGCCGTGGCGTGGGATTGGGTGACCAGACGACCGGGAAGGATAACCAACGCTCCACTTGATTCCACGCATCAGTGATGCTTACGGGCGTCGCGAAGATCCGGGGATTGCTGACCAGCCGGATGAACCCAAGCAGGGAAGGCCAGGGCAGTGCAACCTGCGAAGCCCCCTCAAGCTGGGCGTCGAGCCAGGAGCGGGCGGCTGGATGTTGGGGGAGGTTTTGAACGTAGGAGTAGACGAGCAGGTTCGTGTCGACAAGGATCACCGGAAGGCTTCCCCTTCGGCAATCGCCAAGGCCCGTGAAACGTCGTCGAGGTTATCGATCAGGCACTCGCCAAGGGAGACGGGGAGCGTAGGAGGGTGGGGAGGCGGTGACTCCAACCTCGTCAGACCCTCTCGGATGGCCTGATAGAGCACCTCGTCGAAGCTCAGCGCTCGCTCCTGACGAAGGCGGTCGATCTTCTGGGCGATCTCGTCTTCCAGCGTGATCGTCGTGGTCATGGTGTGAGCATAACCCAGGCTGCAGCTCCGGGTGGCCCTTTCTCCGTGAAAGCGAAAGGCGGACGAGTCGCCCCCCCCGGCCTTTCAACTGGACCTAGACGGTGAACGAGGAGCCGCAGCCGCAGGTGCCGGCGGCGTTGGGGTTGTGGAACTTGAACCCCGCTCCCGCCATGCCGAGGACGTAGTCGATGTTGGTGCCCTGGAGGTAGCGGGCGCTCACGGCGTCGACGTAGACCGTCAGGCCGCTCTGCTCGTACACCCAGTCGGTCTCCCGCGCCTCGTTCTCGTAGTCGAGGGCGTATTCGAAGCCGCTACAGCCGCCACCCCGGACCGCGACCCGCAGCCCGTGAGAGGGGTCGATCCCCTCCTGCTCGCGGGTGATCTTCACCATCTCGACCGCCTTGGGGGTCAGCGTGACGGGGAAATCCTCCTGGGGCGGCGCGGCCTGCGGAGTCGAAGTCGGGACCTGCTCGGTATTTTCCATGGTTCGTTGCTCCTTGCCTTCCGGCAGTGCCGGCAGTATTGATCAAGATACCGGGGGGCGGAGGGGTTGTCAAATTCCAGCCGGGCCTCCAGGTAGTTGTAGACTGACGATCTTCCTTCCGGGGGGCCGTAGCGTCTCCGCAAGGATTTGATTCCAAAGGATGAGAACGGACTTTCAATGAGCGACATTTCCGCACGGCTGGCCGGCCTCTCGCCCAGGAAGCGCGAGCTTCTCCTGCGCCAGCTCGCCGCCCGCCAGGCTCCCGCGGCGGCGGACCGCATCCCCCGGCAGCCGAGGTCTCCACAGGGCCCCGACCGGTTCCCCCTCTCCTTCTCGCAGCTTCGGGAGTGGATCCTGGAGCTGCTCGATCCGGGGACGCCGGCCTACAACATGCCGGGCGGGGCGCGCGTGCTGGGTCCCCTCGACTTGGACGCGCTACGACGCAGCGTGGAGGAGATCGTGCGCCGCCACGAGTCGCTGCGCACGACGTTCGAGCCCGCCGCGGGCGAGCCCGTGCAGGTCGTGGCCTCCGGGGTCGCCGTCGAGATTCCCCTCCTCGACCTCTCGGCCCTGCCGCTCGAAGGTGCGGGAGGCCGAGGCCGCGCGGCTGGTGGCGGCGGAGCGGCGGCTGCCCTTCGATCTCGCGAGAGGGGCCGCTGCTGCGGTTCTTCGTCCTGCGGCTCGGGCCCGAGGATCACCTGGCGCCGTTCTCCATGCACCACATCGTCTCCGACGGCTGGTCGATCGGCCTGTTCTTCCAAGAACTGGTGGCGCTCTACGGGGCGTACTCGGCCGGCGCCTCGTCTTCGTTGCCGGAGCTGCCCATCCAGTATCCCGACTTCGCCGTCTGGCAACGCGAGCGGCTTCAGGGCGAATTCTTCGCGGAGCAGGTGGGCTACTGGCGCGATCAGCTCGCGGGCTCGCCGCCCCTCCTGCCTCTCCCCACGGACCGGCCGCGCCCGCCCGTCCAGCGTCTGCGGGGGGCGCGGACGCCCCTGGCCCTGTCCGCCGACCTCGTCCGTGCAGCCAAGGCCCTGGGCCAGCGCGAGGGGGCGAGCCTCTTTATGGTGCTCCTCGCCGCGTTCCAGGCCCTGCTCGCGCCGCTGGACCGGGGTGGACGACGTCCCCGTGGGCACCTTCTCCGGCAACCGCGGCCGGGCCGAGCTCGAGAAGCTCATCGGCTTCTTCATCAACACCCTCGTGCTGCGTACCCGGCTGGAGGATGCCCCGGGCTTCGGTACCCTGGTGGGACGGGTTCGCGACGTCACCTTGGGCGCCTTCGCCCATCAGGAGGTGCCCTTCGAGAAGCTGCTGGAAGAGCTGCGGCTCGACCGCGACCTCTCCCACACGCCTCTCTTCCAGGCCCTCCTCCTGGTGCAGAACTTCCCTCTGGAGGCCGTGGAGCTCTCCGGCGTGCGTCTGGCGCCCCTGGTCGAGGAGTCGGGAGCCTCCCACGTCAACTTCGATCTGGAGCTGATCCTCAGCGAGGTGGGCGACGAGGTGCGGGGGGTGACCGGCTACAACGCCGAGCTGTTCGATCGTCGGGACCATCGAGCGGCTGAACCTCCACTTGACGGCGCTGCTCACCGCCGCCTTTGATGAGCCGGAGCGGCCGGTGCACGGGCTCCCATTCTGTCCCCGGCCGAGCGCGAGCAGATCCTGGGGGATTGGAGCGGCGCGGTGCGCCTGCCGCTCGAGGCGCGCCTCCGATCCCCGTCCTCTTCGCGTCTCAGGCGACGCGGACGCCCGAGGCCGTGGCCGTGGAGCACGAGGGGATGGGCATCACCTACCGCGAGCTGGAGGAGCGATCGAACCGCCTCGCCCGTTTCCTGCGGCGGCTCGGGGTGGGGCCGGAGATCGTGGTAGGCGTGGCCGCGGATCGCTCGCCCGAGTTGGTGACGGGTCTCCTGGCCACGCTCAAAGCGGGCGGCGCCTACCTGCCTCTCGATCCCGACTATCCGCCTGAACGACTGGAATGGATGCTGGCGGATGCGGGAGCCCCCCTGCTGCTGACCCGCCGGCATCTGGCATCGCGCTGGCCCGAGGCGAGGACCGTGCTCCTCGACGGTGAGGATTGGGAAACCGAGGGCTCCGCGCCGCTCCCTTGGGACATCGAGCCGGGGAACGCCGCTTACGTTCTCTACACCTCGGGGTCGACCGGCCGGCCCAAGGGAGTGGTGGTGGAGCACCGCTCCCTCGCAGCCTACGCCCTGGATGCGGCGAAGGCCTATGGTCTCGCGCCCGGCGAGCGGGCATTGCAGTTCGCCTCCATCAGCTTCGACACCAGCGCCGAGGAGATCTATCCTGCGCTGGTGACCGGCGCCACCCTGGTGCTGCGGCCGGAGTCGATGCTGGACTCGGTCCCTCACTTCCTGGCCGAGCTGGACCGCCTGGGCATCACCCTCCTCAACCTGCCCACGGCCTATTGGCACGAGCTGGCGGACGGGCTCGCGGGCCGGGTCCTCCCACGCGGCTTGCAGCGAGTGATCCTCGGAGGCGAGCGCGCCCTGCCCGAGGCCCTCGTCCAATGGCGGCGAGAGACGGCAGGCCATCCCGCCCCGCTGGTGAATACCTACGGTCCCACGGAGACGACCATCGTGGCCACCCGTCACGAGCTGGCGGAGGTGGCGGACCCTGCGGCGGGGATCCCCATCGGCCGGCCGATCCCCGGCGCCCGGGTCTACGTGGTGGATCGCCGGCTCCGGCCCGTGCCTCCCGGCGTAGCGGGCGAGCTGCTGGTGGGAGGAGCCGGTCTCTCCCGCGGCTACCTGGGACGGCCCGATCTGACGGCCGCGGCCTTCGTGCCCAACCCTTTCGGGGATCGGCCCGGCGATCGTCTCTACCGTACCGGCGATCTCGTGCGCTTCCGAGCCAGCGTCCTGGAGTTCCTGGGGCGGATCGACGGGCAGGTGAAGATCCGCGGATTCCGGGTGGAGACGGGGGAGATCGAGAGCGTCCTCGCATCCCATCCCCAGGTCCAGACCGCTGCCGTGGTCCTGCGCGAGGACGCGCCCGGCGGCCCGCGGCTGGTGGCCTACGTGGTGCCGGCCGGCGAGCCCGGCCCTGACCCCCACCACCAGCGAGCTGCGCCGCTTCCTCGCCGACCGCCTGCCGGAGCACATGCTACCCGCGGCGTTCGTGCTCCTGGACTCCTTGCCCCGCACCGGCAGCGGCAAAGTGGACCGCCGCGCCCTCCCCCGGCCGGACGGCGAGCGCCCGCGCCTCGAACGGGAGTACGTGCCGCCGGCCTCCGAGGTCGAGGAGGCGCTGGTTGAGATCTGGGCCGAGGCGCTGGGGATCGACCGCGTCGGCGTCCAGGACAACTTCTTCGAGCTCGGCGGCCACTCCCTGCTCGCCACCCAGGTCATCACCCGCATCCGCGAGCGCCTGCGGATCGACCTCCCCTTGATCGCCCTCTTCCAGATGCCCACGGTCGAGCAGCTCGCCGTGGTGGTGGAGGAGAAGATCCTAGATCTTCTGGAAGCGATGGAGGATGCGGAGGTGCAGGCGCTGGTGGGGGGCGGGGGAGCGTGACGCACAACAGCCTGCGGGAGTTGCGGGACCCACGGGTCGAGCGTCTCACAAGTCGCGCCGCCGTTGATCAATTTATTGTCGGATTACGCGACAAGGGCAGTCCGATTGACTTTCGCCCGCGCCGTTCTGCGGGACTTTGTTCCGCCACCCGTTGACAGCGGGGCCGCATTGCTCCTATACTGGAAACAAATGCTCCCACTGAAGAATCCGGTCGGCACGCGGATTGCTCGCTTCCTGGCTGCCGTAGACCGGATCACTACGAGGGTCTGGTCTTGGCGACAAAGCGACGTAGGAAGAGCACGACCAGCGATGCAGGAACACGACTCGCCCGCTCTGTTTTTGACTTCATGGCACGAGCCATTGACCGTTTTGGCTGGCCGGGAGGTACGGTCATCCTCATCTTCACCTTTGTGGAGGTGCACAGCTCTTCCGAGCAGAAGCGCGAGATCATCGAGATGCTCATTCACCCCGACAGCCCGGGAGGACGAGCCATCGGGCTTCTGGTCTTGCTCACCTCGGGTATCTTCATCGCCCAGCATAACTACTGGAAGCGCAAAATGAAAACGATGCAGCAGGAAATCGACCGTCTGGCGGAGTGGAAGAGCCAGTATCAGCAAGAGCTTCTACCGGTGGAGCTTCATCACACTCTGAATGCATCCGAGATGGAGCCCGTACGAAAGGGGTGAGATCATGATCTATTTTTTGATATCTGTGGTGCTCGTCGCCTACCTGCTGGACTGCCTCCACGCGCTCAGGATCTCCGACAAGGCGACCCGTCATCGTTATCGCCTGTACGAGACCAGGGACGCGCTGCGCGAGGCCGCGATGACGGGTCGAATCGATCCGCGGAGCTGGGTTTTCCAATATCTCGACAGCTCGATCGCGAAGACGATCGACCAACTTCCGCGCATCAGTCTCTGGCAGTCGTTGGGCGTCTGGCTGACCTACCGGAAAGATTCTCGGGTTGAAGAGGCGGCCGAGTCTCTCAATCGGGAGCTTCAGAAGGAAGAAAACGACTTCTACCGGCAAGTGTACGTGTTGTACGGCGCAACGATCATCACCCATCTCATGGATCGCCATCTGGTCTTTCGCCTGGCCATGCGCAAGAGAGCCAAGAGGAGCTTGCAGGCGGCGGCTCGCGTCCAGCGTGTTGCGCCGGCGACGTCCACGCTCATGGAATACGCTTAGAGGGTAAGTCGCCAGATCCAAGGAGGGCGCGTCAGGCCGCGGTATCCTTGGGCCCATGACCCCGCTCTCCGCCGAATCCACCCTTCGCTCCCTTCTGGCCGTCAGGCTCGCTGCCCGTTTGGGCATCGAGCCGTCCGCGATCGATCTTCAAGAGAGCTTCCAATCCCTTGGTCTCGACTCCTCCGGGGCCGTGGGGCTCATCGCCGAGATGTCCATGGAGTTGGGGCGTCCGCTCTCTCCTACGCTGATCTGGGCGCATCCCAATCCCGAGGCTTTGGCGCGTTTCCTCGCTGGCGGGGAGGCCGGGTCGGTTCGGACCACGCGCTCGGCAACGGCGGACGAGCCCATCGCCATCGTGGGCATGGCGTGCCGGTTCCCGGGGGCTTCAGACCCGGAGACATTCTGGCGGATGGTTTGTGCGGGGATCGATGCGACGCGGGAGGTGCCGGCGGAGCGGTGGGATGCGGCGGGTTTCTATGATCCGGATCCCGAGGCTCCGGGCACCACCAACACGCGGCGGGGGGCGTTCCTGGAGCGGATCGACGAGTTCGATCCCCTGTTCTTCGGCATCTCGCCCCGCGAGGCGGCGGAGATGGACCCGCAGCAGCGGATCATGCTGGAGCTGGCCTGGGAGGCGCTGGAGGATGCCGGAGTGCCGCCGCGGGAGCTGGCGGGCACCAAGGCGGGCGTCTTCTTCGGAGTGGTGTGGCGCGACTATGCAGAGCTCCATCGTGCCGCGGGCGCCACCGTGACCTCTCACACCGGGGTGGGACAGGGAGTCACGATCGTGGCCAACCGCGTCTCCTATGCCCTGGGGCTGCGGGGGCCGAGCCTGGTGGTGGACACGGCCTGCTCGTCGTCGCTGGTGGCCATCCACCTCGCCTGCCAGAGCTTGCGGTCGGGCGAATCGACTGTGGCGCTCGTGGGCGGAGTCAATCTCATGCTGCTGCCGGAGACCATGGTGGCCCTCACCAAGTTCGGGGGCCTCTCCGGCGAGGGGCGGTGCAAAGCGTTCGACGCCCGGGCGGACGGTTTCGCCCGCGGTGAGGGGGCCGGTGTGGTGGTGCTCAAGCCCCTCTCCCGCGCGCTGGCGGACGGCGACCGCGTCTATTGCGTCCTCCGCGGCAGCGCCGTCAACAACGACGGCGCCAGCAACGGCCTCACGGCTCCCAATCCTCTGGCTCAGGTGGAGGTGCTCCAGGAAGCCTATGCACGCGCCGGGATCGATCCCTGTCGCGTGCAGGTGGTGGAGGCGCACGGTACGGGCACGCCGCTGGGCGATCCCATCGAGGCGAGGGCCTTGTCGCAGGTGCTCTGCGCGGGTCGCGATCCTGCCCGGCCGCTGGTCATCGGATCGGTCAAGACCAACATCGGCCACCTCGAAGCCGCCGCCGGCATCGCCGGGCTCATCAAGCTCGCGCTGGCCCTCCATCACCGGGCAGGTGCCGCCCAGCCTTCACTTCGAACGGCCGAACCCCGACATCCCGTTCGCAGAGCTGGGATTGCGGGTGCAGACGGCGCTCGGACCCTGGCCGGCGGGCGAGGGGCCGGCGCTCGGCGGGGTGAGCTCGTTCGGATGGGGCGGGACGAACTGCCATGTGGTGATGGAGGGCCTCTTGTCTCCCTCTTCTCCCGGTGAGGGGGGCGGAAGGGGACGGGAGAAGAGGGCCGGGGTGATGAGGGTCTTGGGAGGGGGGACTGCGGCGGGAGAAGAGGGCCCCGTCTTCGTCTTCTCCGGCATCGGCCCCCAGTGGCCAGGCATGGGAGTGGACCTCCTGCGCTCCGAGCCGGTGTTCCGCGCCCGGCTGGAGGCGTGCGACCGGGCGCTCGCCCCGCTCACCGGCTGGTCGGTCGTCGACGAGCTGGTTGATCAGGTTACCGGCGGCGGACGCTGGGAGCGGGTGGACGTGGCCGTGCCGGTCATCTTCGCCGTGGAGGTGGCGCTCGCGGCGCTCTGGCGCTCGTGGGGTGTGGAGCCGGCGGCGGTGATCGGCCACAGCATCGGGGAATTCGCGGCGGCCCACGTGGCCGGGCTTCTCAGCTTGGAGGATGCGGCGCGCGTCGCCTTCCACTACAGCCGCCTGCTGGCGAGGATCGCGGGGACGGTCGGGCTGGGCGTCGTCCAGCTCCCGGCCGAGGAGGTGGCGGCGCGGATCGCCCCCGAGGGGGATCGGCTGGTGGTGGCCGGATGGAGCAGTCCGGCTTCGACGCTGGTGGCGGGCGAGCCCGTGCTCCTGGACCGCCTGCTCGCCTCCGTAACGGCCCGGGGGCTGTTCAGCGCCCGGGTGCCGAGCGACGTGGCTTCCCATTGTCCGCAGGTGGAGCCGCTCCTCGACGAGTTGCGCCAGTCTCTCTCGGATCTCGCGCCGCGGACGGGCAGGACCGAAATGATCTCGACCGTCACCGGCGAGCCCGTGAGACAGCCGCTGGACGCAGACTACTGGGCCGCCAACCTGCGGCGGCCCGTGCGCTTCGCCCAGGCGGCGGAGTATGCCCTCCGCAGGGGGACCGTCACCTTCCTTGAGGTCGACCCCCATCCCGTGCTGGCGACTCCTCTGGAGCAATGCTTCGCGGCGTTCGGAGCGCGCGCCGTGGTCCTCCCGTCGTTGCGCCGGGGGGAAGAGGCGGCGAGCGTGCTCGGCGACTCGCTCAGCGTTCTGGGATACAGGCCTCCCGAGCCGGGTCCGGCGATCGTCCCCCTCTCGGGCCGCTCGCTCGAGGCGCGGCGGGAGCTGGCGCTGCGGACGGCCGTGCGGCTGCGGGAGCCGGGGGCGGAGACGGTGGGGGACTTCGGCTGGACCGCCGCGCTGCGCCGCAGCCACCACGAGCATCGTCTGGCCGTGGTGGGCCGTTCAAGAGAGGAGGTGGCCGGACGGCTGGAGGCCTTCGCCCGCGGCGAGATGCCGCCGGGCCTGACCGCGGGGCGGGCCGGACGGGGGGAGCGGGGCGGCCTCGTCTTCGCCTTCTCGGGGCAGGGGCCCCAGTGGTCCGGCATGGGGCGGCAGCTCCTGGCGGCTGAGCCCGTGTTCCGCGACGCGATCGAGCGCTGCGACGCGGCGCTCCGCCCCTGGCTCGGCGGCTCGCTGCAGGAACGGCTGGAGACGGAGCCGGACGCCCTGGAGCGCACGGAGCTGGCCCAGCCGGCCCTCTTCGCCCTTCAGGTGGGATTGACCGAGGTGTGGCGATCGTGGGGCGTGACCCCGGACGCCGTGGTGGGCCACAGCGTGGGAGAGGTGGCGGCGGCGTGGGCCGCGGGCGTTCTCAGCCTGGAGGAGGCGGCCCGGGTGGCGGCCGTGCGGGGGCGGGCCATGGAGGGGGCCCGGGGGAAGGGCGGCATGGTGGCCGTCGAGATGACGGAGGATGAGGCCCGGGCGCTCCTGGCGGATCTGGGATCGCCTCTGGAGGTGGCGGCGGTGAACGGCCCCGCCTCGATCGTCCTGGCTGGAGCTTTCGAGGATCTGGCGATGATGCTGGAGGAGCTGGCCCGCCGCGGCGCCGCCGGCCGGCGGCTGCGGGTGAACTACGCCTTCCACACCGTTCAGATGGAGCCGTTCGACGCCGAAGTGGAAGCGGAGCTCTCCGATCTCCGTCCCCGGCCCACAGCCGTGCCCCTCCTCTCCACGGTCACCGGCGGTGCCGTCGAAGGTCCCGAGATGGACGGCGCCTACTGGCGGCGGAACGTCCGTCAGCCGGTCCGCTTCGCGGCGGCGGTCGCGTCCCTGGCGGGGCATGGGGCGTTCCTGGAGATCGGTCCCCACCCAGTGCTCTCGGCGTCGATCTCCCAAGGATTGGAATCCCTAACGGAATTCATCATGGTGCTCGCCTCGTTGCGACGGGGGAGGGACGAGCGGGAGACGCTGCTCGAAGCGCTGGGCGGGCTCTACGTCCTGGGCCGGCCGGTCGACTGGCGCGGGGTCTTCCCCGACGGCGGCCGGCGGGTGCCGCTGCCCACGTATCCCTTTCAGCGTCAGCGGTATTGGTTCGAGGCGCCGTCCCGGCCGGCCGCCCCAGCGGCACCTTCTCTTCTGCCGGCTCCGACGCCGGACTTCGAAGCGCTGCTCGCCGATCAGCTCGACGCCTTCAACCGTATGGTCGCCCTGCAGCTCGAGGTGCTCGGCCGGCCGGAGGACCTCGATTCGTAATGTCTGCATCGACCCATCACGCCCATCTCGCCTCCACCCTTCAGGGGATCTTCGGCCGCGTGCTGCGCATCGAGCCGCGGGAGATCGACGTCGAAGCCCCGTTCCTGGAGCTGGGGGCGGACTCCCTCGCCCTCGTGGAAGCCCTGCGGGGGATTCAGGAGGCGTATGGGGTCAAGCTGACCATCCGGCAGCTCTTCGAGCAGCTTCCTTCGATTTCGGTGCTGGCTTCGTTTCTGGCGGAGAGGGTGGGGAGGCCCTCACCTCCCCGGCCCTCCTCTCCCGCCCCCTCCCACCCCCCTCACCGGGAGAGGAGGGAGAGGTTAGTCGAAGAGAGACAAAGCAGGAAGGGGAGATCTCTTCAAGCCCCCTCTCTCCCGGGGAGGGGGGTGGGAGGGGGCGGGAGAGAGGGGGTTGGGGGAGTGAGGGCTCCAACGCCTCAGCCGTGGAACGCGTCCTCTCCCTCCAGATCCAGGCCTTCAACCAACTCGTGGCCCAGCAGCTCCAGGCCATGGGAGCCCGAGGTACGGCAGTCCGGTCTCCAACCCCCTCCCCGCCTCCAGCTCCTGCGGCCGTACCGCCACCTCCCCCCGCTGAGACGCCGGTCGCCAAGCCCGTTCTCCCCACCCATCTGGGCAAGGTGCATCCGGCGGCGGAGATGACTGAGCGGCAGCGGCGGCACCTCGACGAGTTGGTCGCGCGCTATACGCGGAAGACGGCGAAATCCAAGGCGTTGACGCAGGCGTACCGGCCGTGGCTGGCGGACAGCCGGGCCACGGTGGGGTTCCGCACGACGACGAAGGAGATGCTCTACCCCCTGGCCCGCCATCGCGCCCGGGGCTCCCGCTTGTGGGACGTCGACGGCAACGAGTACGTGGACGTCACCATGGGCATGGGCGTCCACCTCTTCGGCCACGATCCGGAATTCCTGCGCGAGACGATCGAGCGGCAGGTGCGGGAGGGGTTCGAGCTGGGGCCCCGCTCAGCCCATTCGGGAGAGGTGGCGGCCCTGTTCTGCGAGCTCACGGGGATGGAGCGGGCCACCTTCACGAACTCGGGCACCGAGGCGTGCATGACGGCCCTCCGCCTGGCCCGGGCGCGCACGGGGCGGACGAAGATCGTCATGTTCGCCGGCTCCTACCACGGCCACTCGGACGGCACTCTGGCCCAGACCCAGGAGATCGATGGCACGCTGCGCTCGTTCCCCGTGGCGCCGGGCATCCCCGCCAAAGTGGCGGAGGACGTGCTGGTGCTCGACTACGGCACGCCAGAATCCTTGGAAATCATCCGCCGGCACCGGCACGAGCTTGCGGCGGTGATGGTGGAGCCCATCCAGAGCCGCCGGCCGGAGATCCAGCCGCGCGAATTCCTCCACGAGCTGCGCCGGCTGACGGCGGAGAGCGGCATCGCCCTCATTTTTGATGAAATGATCTGCGGCTTCCGCCTCCACCTCGGGGGCGCCCAGGCCCACTTCGGGGTGCGGGCCGACCTCGCCACCTACGGCAAGGTGGTGGGCGGCGGCCTGCCCATCGGCGTCGTGGCTGGCGCGGCCGATTTCATGGACGGCATCGACGGCGGCCTGTGGCGCTACGGCGACGACTCGCGGCCGGAGCGCGAGACCACCTTCTTCGGCGGCACCTTCTGCCAGCATCCCCTGGCCATGGCTGCGGCCAAAGCGGTGCTCACGTATCTCAAGGAGCAGGGGCCGGGGCTCCAGGAGACGTTGAACGCCCGCACGGCCCGCTTCGCCGCCCGGCTCAATGAGGATTTCGAGCGCGCGGGAGCGCCCATCCGCGCCGTCCACGCCCACTCGCTGTTCCGCTTCCAGTCCGCGGCCAATCTCGACCTCCTCTACTACCAGCTTGTGGACCAGGGAGTGTACGTCTGGGAGTGGAGGAACTGCTTCCTCTCCACGGCCCACTCGGAGGCCGATCTCGATTTCGTGGCACAGGCGGTGGCAGAGAGCGTGGCGGAGCTCCAGCGGGGCGGCTTCCTGCCAGAGCCGCCCAGCGGGGGCGGCGGGGGCGGAGCCAAGGGGTTCTGGGATCGGCAGGGGAAGCCCGCGATCGCGCCGGTGGTGGCGGAAAAAGCAGCTCGGTCGGATCCGTCCGATGCAGCAGCAAGAAACAGCAGCGTGGACTTCAGCCTCTACTTCTTCGGCCACTATCCGGCGGAGTTCCGGGCGGGGAAGTACGACCTGGCGTTCGCGGCGGCGCGCTTCGCGGACCGCCATGGGTTCTCGGCCCTGTGGTTCCCGGAGCGGCATTTCCATCCGTTCGGCGGGTTGTCGCCCAATCCGTCGGTGCTCGCCGCGGCCCTCGCTCGGGAGACGGAGCGCATCGCTCTGCGGGCGGGCAGTGTGGTGCTCCCCCTTCATCACCCCCTGCGGGTGGCCGAGGAGTGGGCCCTGGTGGACAACCTCTCAGGGGGGCGCGTGGGCCTCTCGTATGCCTCGGGGTGGCATCCCAACGACTTTGCCCTGGCTCCCGAGGCCTATGGCCGGCATCGGGATTTGATGTTCGAGCGCATCGAGGAGGTCCGCCGCCTGTGGCGAGGCGAGGCCCTCAAGGTGCGCGACGGCGCGGGCAAGGAGGTGGAGCTCCGTATCTTCCCGCGGCCGGCCCACCGGGAGCTCGCGGAGTGGATCACCATCGTCAACAACCCCGACACCTGGCGGCGGGCGGGCACGATGGGGGTGGGCGTGCTCACCAACCTTATGGGGCAGACGGTCGAGGGGCTCGCCGGCATGGTGCGGATCTACCGGGAGGCCCTGGCCGCCGCCGGGCACCCGCCGGAGCGGGGGCAGGTCACGCTCCTGCTCCACACTCACCTCGACGCCGATCCGGAGGTGGCGATCGAACGGGCGCGGTGGCCGTTCTACGACTACCTCAAGTCCTCCGTGGGTCTGCTCCAGAACATGATGGCGAGCGAAGGGATCACGGCCGATTTCGATCGTATGGCCGAGGAGGACCTGGAGTACATCCTGGAGATGGCCTTCCAGCGGTACGTCCGCACCTCGGCCCTCATCGGCTCGCCGGAATCTTGTGCGCCCATCGTCGAGCACCTGCGCGCCGTGGGGGTGGATGAGATCGCCTGCCTCATCGACTTCGGCGTCGAGCCCGCCCGGGTCCTGGCCAGCCTGCCCTCAGTCGATACGCTCCGGCAGCGCTTCGCGGGCGTGCCCATCCCCGAGCCCCTTGCCGAGCCTTTCTCCTTCCCCTTGACCGCGTCCCAGGGCGACCTCTACACCGTGGCCCAGGTCGGTGCCGAGGCGCTGCGGGCCTACTACGAGTCGGGCGTCCTCGAGCTGCGGGGACCGCTCGATCTCGGCCTCCTGCGCCGCGCCTTGCAGGGCGAGGTGGACCGCCACGAGGCCTTGCGCACGGTCTTCCCGCCGCCGGGCGAGACGCAGACGGTGCTGCCGGCGCTCCGCCTGGAGGTCCCCCTCTTCGACGCCTCGGGCTGCCCTCCGGAGCGGCAGGAGGAGATCGTGGGGAGGTGGCTGGAGGAGCTGGCGCGCGATCCCTTCGACCTCGCCCGTGGGCCACTGATCCGCGCTTCGGTGATGCGTCTGAGCGACCGGCAATCTCTGCGACATGTGCTGTCGATCGCCGTCCACCACCTCGTAGCCGATGGATTGTCGATCGCCATCGTCCTCGGCGAGGCCCTTGCGGCCTACGAGTCGATGCGGGCCGGCCGCCGGCCGGTGCTGCCCCGGCCCCTGCAGTTCCGCGAGTACGTGGCCTGGCTGGAGGAAACCGGAACGGCGGAGCAACTGGCCGCGGACGAGGCCTACTGGCTGAGCGAGCTTATGTGCGAGATACCGGGCGAGCTGCCCGTGTTCGATCCGCCCACGGACCGTCCCCGGCCGCCGGTGCTCACCTTCGGCGGCCGGCGGCAGCGGATGGTCCTCGCCGCCGCGGACCGCGAGCGTCTCGTGCGCTTCGGCCGGCGGCACGGCGCCACCCTCTACGTCACCCTCCTCGCCGCGTGGACGGCCGTGCTCCACCGCTGGACGGGGCAGGACGACCTGATCGTGGGCAGCGCCCAGGCTCACCGGCCCCTGGAGGGGGGCGATCGCCTGGTGGGGCACTGCACGGACATCATGCCCTTGCGCAGCCGCGGGGACGATCCGACGTTCGAGGGCCACCTCGCCGCTTTGCGGCGCTGCATGCTCGGCGCCCACGACCACGGCGGGATCTCGTTCTCCCGGCTCGTGCGGCTGCTGAAACCCCGGAGGGACCCCGGCCGCTCACCCATGGTCAGCAACATCTTCAATCTCGATCCCGCGTGGGCCATGGGCCCTGCGGGGGGCCTGGAGATCGCCGAGCGCTCGCCGGCCATGCCGTACGTCAAGTTCGACTTGGCCATCCATAGCCTGTCCCTGGACGAGGGGCTGGTGATCTACCTCGATTCGCGCCGCGACCTCTTCGACGCCGCCACCATCGAGCGCCTGGCCGGCTGTCTCCGGGTCCTCCTCGACGGGGTGATGGAGGATCCGGCGCGGCCGATCAGGGAGCTGCCCTGGATGATGGAGGAGGACCGTGTGCAGCTCACGTCCGAGATGACCGAGGTGGTCGTCCCCGGTCCGCAAGAGCGAATGGTCCACGAGCTTTTCGCCGAGGTGGCCGCGGAGCGTCCGGACGCGGTGGCGATCGAAGCCGGAGACCGCTGCCTGACCTACGGGGAGCTGGACGGTCTGGCGAACGGCTGGGCTCGGCGTCTGCGGGAGCTGCGGGAGCTGGGAATCGCGCCGGACGCGCGGGTCGCCACCGTCCTGGAGCGCTCGCCCGAGCTGATCGTCGCCTGGCTGGCGACGCTCAAGGCCGGCGGCGCGTATGTCCCCCTCGATCCGGGATTCCCCGAGGAGCGGCTGGGTCGGCTCCTCGCCGGCTCCGGGGCCGTGGCCGTATTGACGGACGCAGAGCACCAGGAGATCGCGGAAAGGGCCGTGACGCGATCCGGCGCTGCCCTTCCCATTCTCAATATCCAGGAAGAGGTTGCCGGTCTCTCTCCTCTCGAAGAGGAGGGCCGGGGAGGTGAGGGCCTGGCCTACGTCACCTTCACCTCGGGCTCGACGGGCGAGCCCAAGGGGGTGGCGATCCCCCACCGCGCCGTCGTCCGCCTGGTGCGGGGGGCGGACTACGCTCCCCTCAGGCCGGACGACCGGGTGGCGCACCTCGCCCACGTGGCCTTCGACGCCACCACCTTCGAGGTCTGGGGGCCGCTCCTCAACGGCGGCCGGGTGGTGGTGCTGGACCGCGATACGGCCGTCTCCCCCCACCGGCTGGCCGCGGCCCTGCGCGAGCGGGGAGTGACGGTGTTGTTCCTCACCACGGCGCTGTTCAATCAACTGGTGGCCGAGGAGCCGGCGGTCTTCGCGGGCCTGCGGTGCGTGCTCACGGGGGGCGAGGCCGCCGATCCCTCTCGCTTCCGCGCCGTGCTGGCGGCCGGCCCGCCGGGCCGCCTGGTCAACATCTACGGCCCCACGGAGTGCACGACCTTCGCCCTGTGGGAGCCGGTCGCCGCGGTGCCGGAAGGGGCTGCGAGCGTGCCCATCGGCCGGCCCATCGTCAAGACCCGGGCCGCGATCCTGGACGGCTGGGAGCCGGTGCCCCCAGGTGTCGAAGGCGAGCTCTGCCTGGGGGGCGACGGCCTCGCCCGCGGCTACCTCGGCCGTCCGGACCTGACGGCCGAGCGGTTCGTGCCCGATCCGCGGGCGAGCACTCCCGGGGCTCGCCTCTACCGCACGGGCGACCGGGCGCGGATGGGCCGGGACGGCCGCGTCGAGTACCTGGGCCGGGTGGACCGGCAGGTGAAGATCCGCGGCTTCCGCATCGAGCCGGGCGAGGTCGAGGCCGCCCTCGCCGCCCATCCCGGCGTGCGGGAGGTGGCGGTGGTGGTGGACGAGGACCGCCTGGGCGAGAAGCGTCTCGTAGCCTGGTTCGTGCCGTCCGGCGGGGCCGCTCCCGCGGGTCGCGATCTGCGGGACTTCCTCGCCGCGAGGCTGCCGGGGCCACTGATCCCCGCGGTCTTCGCGGCGGTGCCCTCGCTGCCGCTGACGCCGAGCGGCAAGGTGGACCGCAGGGCTCTGGCGAGCCGCGCCCCGGAGCAGGAGCCGCAGAGGAAGGCGGAGAGCGCAGGCACGGCTGAGCGCCGGGCGCCCCTCTCCTTCGCCCAGGAGCGGCTCTGGTTCTTCGACCGGCTGGCCCCCGGCTCCATCGCCTACAACCTGCCGACGGCGTTCCATCTCCGGGGTCCCCTCGCCCCGGCGGCGCTGGCTGCGGCCCTTGCGGAGATCGTCCGCCGGCACGAGGCCCTGCGCACCGTCTTCACCGAGCGGGAGGGGGGCGAGCCCGAACAGGTGGTGCTCCCCTTCGCCGGTTTTCCGCTCCCGATCGTGGACCTCTCCGCTCTGCCGGACCCTCAGAAGGTGGCCCGGCGTCTGATCCACGAAGAGTCGCGGCGGCCGTTCGACCTCGGGACCGGTCCGCTGCTGCGCGCCTTCCTGCTGCGCTTGGGGAGCAAGACCCACTCGCTGCTGCTCGCCGCCCATCACATCGTGGGCGACGGCTGGTCGTTCGGGGTACTGGGTGCGGAGCTGGCGGCGCTCTATCGCGCCAGCTCGTCGCTGCCCCCGCTGCCCATCCAGTACGCGGACTTCGCCGTCTGGCAGCGCTCCTGGCTGCAGGGCGAGATCCTGGAGAGGCTGCTCGCGGACTGGCGCCGCCGGCTGGCCGGCCATCCCGGGGTGCTCGAGCTGCCCGCCGACCGGCCGCGGCCCCTGGTGCAGAGCTTCCGGGGCGCGATCGAGCTGCTGCCGTTCAACTCCCTGGGTCCCCGCGGCGCCGCCGACTTCCGCGAGCTGCTGCGGCGGCTGGGGCGGCGGCACGAGGCCACGCCGTTCATGGTGGCGCTCGCCGCCTACCAGGTCCTCCTCCTGGGCTACACCGGCGAGGAGGACCTGCTGGTGGGCACCCCCGTGGCCAACCGCAACCGCGGCGACATCGAGGGGCTGATCGGCTTCTTCGTCAACACTCTGCCCTTGCGCACCGACCTCAAGGGCGATCCCACTTTCACCGGTCTCGTAGAGCGGGTCCGCGCAGCGGCCCTGGAGGCCTTCGGCCATCAGGACCTGCCCTTTGAAAAGCTGGTCGAGGCCCTCGCCCCGGACCGCGACCTGTCGCTCAACCCCCTGGTGCAAGTGGCGTTCGCCTTCCAGAACAACGCCCTGCCAGACCCGGAGCTGGCCCCGGGCCTTGCCTGCGAAGTCGAGTTCGTGGATGGTGGCGCGTCGAAGTTCGACCTCACTCTCTTCCTGGAGGAGCAGCCGGATGGCGGTCTCGCCGGCGGCTTCGAGTACGCGACCGATCTCTTCGACGCCGCCACCGTGCGGCGCATTGGGCGGCACTTCCTGAGCGTGGTGCGCGCGGCCGCGGCCCGGCCGGAGGCGCCGATCTCGGAGCTGCTCGTCCTCACGCCGGAGGAGCAGCGGCAGATCGCCGAAGCGCGCCGGATCGCCGGGCCCAGGGGTGAGGCGCCCGCCGCGGCGGAACCCTCCTTCGAGGCGCCGCGCACGCCGGTCGAGCAGATCGTGGCCGGCGTCTGGTCCGAGGTGCTCGCCCTGGAGCGGGTGGGGGTCCGCGTGAGCTTCTTCGATCTCGGCGGGCATTCGCTCCTGGCCGGCCGGGTGCTGAGCCGGCTGCGGGCCCCCCTTGGGGTCGATCTCTCCCTCTCGGAATTCTTCCAGGACCCCACGGTGGCCGGCCTCGCCCGGCGCATCGAGGCGGCCCGCCGCGAGCGTCACAGCGGAGCGGCTCCCCCGCTCGTCCGCCGCTCTCGGGACGCAGGTCCGCCGCGCCTCTCGTTCGCTCAGGAACGGCTGTGGCTGGTGGATCAGCTCCAGCCCGGGAGCACCACCTACCACATCGCCCTCCCTCTGCTGCTCACCGGGCGGCTCGACGTGCCGGTCCTCACCCGGTCCCTGGCCGAGATCGCCCGCCGGCACGAGGTGTTGCGTACCCGCTTCGCCACTTCCGAAGGCAGTCCGGTCCAGATGATCGAGCCTGTCTCCTGGCTGGGGATTTCCCCACTGCCCAGGGTGGATCTGGACGGCCTTCCCGCGGCTGTGGCGCAGACCGAGCTGGAGCGTCTCGCGGCGCTGCGGACACCGTTCGATCTCGCCCGCGGCCCCCTGCTGCGCACCCTCCTGGTGAAGGTAAGCGCGGATGAGCACGCGTTCCTTGTGACCATGCACCACGCCATCGCCGACGGCTGGTCGCTCGACGTGATGACGCGCGAGCTGTCGGCCCTCTACCGCGCCTTCTCCGAGGGCCGGCCGTCCCCCCTGCCGGAGCCGCCCATCCAGTACGCCGACTTCGCCCAATGGCAGCGGCAATGGCTGCGGGGCGAGGTGGTGGCGGCGCAGCTCGCCTGGTGGCGGGAGCGGCTCGGCGAGAATCCACCGCCCCTCGCCTTGCCCACCGACCGGCCGCGGCCGGCCGTCCCCTCCTCCCGGGGCGAGTCGCGGGGGCTCCTGCTTCCTCCGGAGCTCGGCGCCCGCCTCGAAGCCCTGGCCCGGCGCCACGGGGGGACGCTGTTCATCGCCCTGCTGGCGGGTTTCCAGGCCCTGCTCCACCGCCATACCCACCAGGAGCGGATCGCCGTGGGCACGCCCGTAGCTGGCCGCACGCGGATGGAGGTCGAAGAGCTGATCGGCCTGTTCGTCAACACCCTGGTGCTGGCGACCGGATTCGGGGAGGGGCTCACGGGCGCCGGTCTGCTGGAGCGGGCGCGGGAGACCACCCTGGGCGCCTTCGATCACCAGGACCTCCCCTTCGAGCAGCTCGTGGCGGCCCTGGCGCGCGACCGCGACCCCGGTCGCCAGCCCCTGTTCCAGGTCATGTTCGTGCTGCAGAACCAGGCTCGGACCGACCTCGATCTGCGGGACGTCACCCTCTCCCTCCTGTCCACGCCCAGCGCCGGGGCGCTGTTCGACCTCACCCTCGGCGCCATGCAAGGGGAGGTCGGGATCGTCTGCGGTATCACCTGGGCGGCCGACCTCTTCGATCCGTCCACCATCCTCCGTTTCCTGGAGCAGTACCGGCGTCTGCTGGAGGCCCTGGTGGAGGACCCCGGCCGGCCGGTCGCCGACATCCCTCTGCTTTCCGCGGCGGAGCGCCATCAGCTCGAAGTGGAGCCTCCCATTCGCCGGCCGCACGAGGAGGAGGCGCTGGCGGCAACCGTCGAAGTGGATGCAGCAGCCGTCGCGGAGGCACGGCGGGCCGAGTTGGAGCGGCGGCGCAGCGAGGTGGCTTCCCGACGGGGACAGCTCTCGGCTGACCGCAAATCCCTGCTGCGCAAATGGGTGGGGGGCGGCGCGAGCCCTGCAGAGCCCAAAACGCCGCCGCGGGTCAATCCTCTGGTGGAGCTGCGGAGCGCCGGCCGCCGGCCGCCCCTGTTCCTCGTCCACGCCGCGGGAGGCATCGTCCACGAATACGTGAACCTGGCCGAGCGGCTCGATCCGGATCAACCCCTCTATGCCTTCCAGTCGCCCGGGGTCGTGGCGGGCGGCGAGCTCTTCGCCACGGTGCCGGAGATGGCCGCCCGCTACCGCGAGGCGGTCCGCTCCGTCCAGCCCCATGGTCCCTATCGCCTGGGCGGCTACTGCGTGGGAGGAGCCGTGGCCTTCGAGATGGCCCGGCAGCTCCGCGCCGAGGGTGAGGAGGTCGATGACCTCGTGCTCATCGACAGCCCCGGTCCCCTCCCCGCTCCCATGCCGCCGCCGGTCGACGACGCCGACATGCTGGCCTCGTTCGTCCGTACCTATGGCAATGGGGTGGAAATTGCCGCGGACGAGCTGCGCGCCGCGCCGCCGGAGGAGTGGATCGATCGGATCGTGGCGCGGGCCCGGGAGATGGGGATCGTGGGCGAGTCGTTCGACGCCGGGCAGCTCCGGCGGCAGTGGGAGGTGATGCGGAGCAACGTCCACGCCATCGCCGCCTACGTCCCCCCCGGCCCCCTCCCCCTGGGCGCCATCCTCTTCCGCGCCACCCAGGGCGACGCGGAGCTTCGAGAGCAGCCCCTCCTTGGCTGGGAGCGCTGGCTGGAGGGGACGGTCGAGGTGGTGGACGTCGAGGGCGGTCACCTGGATGTCTTCCAGGAGCCGGCCGTCGACACCGTCGCCCGGGGGCTGCAGGGCCGGACGGCGGTGGACGCCGCGATATGATGACGGCGTGATCCGCGCCGTCCTGTTCGACTTCAACGGTGTCCTGGTCGACGACGAGCCGATCCACCTGGAGCTCTTCCAGCGCGTGCTCGCCGAGGAGGGAATCGCCCTCTCCGCCGCGGACTACGCGGCCCGCTACGTGGGCTTGGACGACCGCACCTGCTTCGCGGCGGTGCTCCGGGAGGCGGGAGAGGCTTCAGACATTCCCCGCCTGATGCGCCTCGTGACGCGTAAGGCCAGCTACTACCGCGAGCGCATCCGCCGCGGCGGCTATCCCTTCTTCCCGGGCGCCCTGGAGCTGGTGGCGGCCCTCGCCGCAGAGGGGCGCATGCTCGGCGTGGTGAGCGGCGCCCTGCGGGAGGAGGTCGAAGGCGCCCTGCGCCAGTCCGCCGTCCTCGATCGTTTCAAGGTGCTGGTGACGACCGAGGACGTGACCGAGGGCAAGCCCCACCCCGAGGGCTACTTGAAGGCCCTGGAAGGCCTCAACTCCCAGCCCCCCCTGCCCGAGCGCCTGCTCCACCCCCACGAGGTGCTGGCCGTCGAAGACAGCCCGGCCGGCCTCGCCGCCGCCGCCGACGTGGGCTTCCCCACCCTGGGCGTGGCCCACACCTTCCCGGCCGCCCGCCTCTCCGGGGCCGACGTGGTGACCCCGAGCCTCCGCGACCTGACTCCTGGGGGGCTCGACCGGCTGTTCGCGGAGGTCAGCCGGCGCTAATTGATGGGGATCCGTCCGGAGAAGCCTTCGTCGTAGGTGTGGAAGAAGGAGATCGCCTGCTCGGGGTGGCGCCAGCAGTAGTAGCCGTCGCCGCTGTCCCAGTCCACCAGCCAGACACCCTTGACCTCGCAGCCGAGGGCGGTGATCTGCTGCGCCCAGGCGAGGACGATCCGCTCCCGGGTCTCCTCCAGCTCCTCCCGCCGGGAGTCCAGCTCCTCGCGGCTGGCGACGCCGTTGACCAGCGCCTCCATCTGCCGCACCGCGGCCGCCGTCAGGTCCCGCACCAGGGGGAAGGTGTTGACGGCCTCGTCGTAGGTGAAGATGCGTTTGCTCGTAGCTCTGCGTGGAGGCATGGCCAAAATATATCAGATGAGCCATCTCCGGCCGGGGATTGGCGCCGGAGCCGGCTCCTTGTTACAGTCTTCCGGACGTGAACGATCTGGACAGCATTCGCGAGCGCATCCGTGAGGGGTGCATCGAGGCCATCAGCGGCGGCATGTTCTCCGGCAAGAGCGAGGAGCTGGTGCGGCGGTTGCGCCGGGCCGCCATCGCCCGCCAGGTGATCCAGGTCTTCAAGCCCGCGACCGACACCCGGTACGCCGATCCCCGGCGGCTCGTCACCCGCGACAAGCGGGAGCTGGAGGCGGTGAGCGTCACCTGCACGGGCGAGCTGCGGCAGCGGCTCCTCCCCGAGGTGCAGGTGGTGGGGATCGACGAGGCCCAGTTCTTCGACGACGGGCTGGTGGAGCTGGTCAGCGAGCTGGCCGACTCCGGCGTGCGGGTGATCGTGGCCGGTCTCGATCTCGACTACCTGCGCCGCCCCTTCGGCCCCATGCCCCGCATCCTCGCCATCGCCGAGTACGTGGACAAGGTCCACGCCGTCTGCATGCGCTGCGGCGCTCCCGCCCACTACAGCCAGCGCACCGCCGGCGGCGACGAGCAGCTCCAGGTGGGCGACAACGAGTCCTACGAGGCCCGCTGCCGCCGCTGCTACGAGCCGTTCGAGCCTTGAGGGGAAAGGACAAAGGGACTTAAAGGACCTAAAGGACCGAAAGGACAGGGATCTGAAGAGATGCCCAAACGGGGTTCCGCGTCCTTTAAGTCTTTTATGTCCTTTATGTCCTTGCTTCAGCTTTTCTGCCGCGCAGGCTCTTCGCCGGCTGTTGTGGGTATCGGCAGCGGCTGGTTGTTGTGGTCGACGTGGACGTAGACCACCTCGGCCTCGGTGACCTTGACCCGGCCGGTGCCCGTGGAGCGGTCGGCCTCGACCGTCACTTTGACCGTCACCGAGGTCCGGCCCACGCGTACCGTCTCCGTGTAGAAGCTCACCAGATCGCCCACGAACACCGGCGAATGGAAGACGGCCTCGCGCATGGCCACCGTCACCAGCCGGCCGGGCAGGGGGACGTGGCGGTGCCCCTCCACCGCGCCCGCCTGGTCGATGTAGGAGAGGATGATGCCGCCGAAAATGGTGCCGAGGGCGTTGGTGTCCTTCGGCATCAGCAGGACGCGGACGGCGGGTTGCAGCGGACCGGCGCTGGGGTGCGGCGGGGAATCGTCCATCGGTTCTTTATCCTTTCCGTCCGGATCGGGGGCGCCTCAGGGAGTCAACCGACTTCATGGTATCCTAGCCTCTCTGTCGTCCGGTCCCTCTTCCGGGAATGAACCCCAATCCCTCGCCGCCGCGCCCCGATCCCCTGGAGTCGCTGAACGACGCCGCGCTGCTGCGTCAGGTGGCCGACCGTCGGAGCGAGGCGCTGGGGATTCTCTACAACCGCTACGCGTCCACGCTGCTGGCGCTCGCGGCCCGCATCCTGGGTGGCACACCCGAGGCCGAGGAGGTGTTGCAGGAGGTCTTCCTCCATGTCTGGAACCACGCCGGCCGCTACGATCCCCTCCGCTCGTCGGTGTCCACCTGGCTGATCCTCATCGCCCGCAGCCGGGCCATCGACCGGCTGCGCACCCGCAAGGTGGTGGAGCGCACCCACGAGAACGCGGTTCTGCGGGAGCCGGCCCGGCATGCATCCCCTGAAGGCGTGGAGTCCGTATTCATCCAGGAGAGGCGGGAGCGGGTGCGTGGGGAGATGGAGAAGCTGCCGCCTGAGCAGAGGCAGGTCCTCGAGCTGGCGTTCTACGAGGGCCTGAGCCAGAGCGAGATCGCGGCCCGGGCCGACCTGCCGCTCGGCACGGTCAAGACGCGGACGCTTCTGGCGATGAAAAAACTGCGCGGCGCGCTGCGCGACGAGATTCGGCAACTGCTGTGAGCGACGTGACTGAGCCCATGCATCCCGAGGATCGCACCATCCTCGCCGCCGTCGAGGCGCTGGAGCCCGGGAGCGAGTCTTCCGGAGTCCTGCCGCGCCCCGATCTCGACGATACGACCGAGGAGACCCGGGCCCGCCTCTACACCGAGGTGCTGGGCCTGATCGCCTATGAGCTCGAGCCGGTGCCGCCCTCGCCCGACTCCCGAGCGCGCCTGATGGCCCTCGTCCAGGGGGACGAGACCCAGGACGTGCGCGAGCCCGCGCCGCCCACGGAGCCCGAGCCCATCCGGCTGACCTCGCTGCCGCCGGCCAGCCCGGCGCCGGTCGATCGATCCCAGGGTGGCCTCGAGCCTGTCCGCGCGGCGCCGCCGCCCGCTCCTCCCATCCGTCCGGCAACACCGGAGGCTGCCCGCCGGCCGCGGCCTACCTCGTTCACGCCGCCGCCCCGCCGTACCCGCCGGCCGTCCCGCTGGCCCCTGGCTCTCGCCGCCAGTCTGGCCGTGATCTTCGCCGGGCTCTCCGGCTGGCTCTACACCCAGCTCGAACAGCAGCGCGACACGATCGACGACCAGGGCCGCCAGCTCGACCTCCAGAGCCGTCAGCTCGATCTCCAGCGCAGCCGGGCCGAGAGCGCCGTCAGCCAGGCGCGCCGCGCCGAGGCGGACGCGCTCAGCATGCAGGAGAAGTTCGCCCTGGTGACCTCGCCGGCCGTCGAGGCGAGCCCCATGCGTCCGGCGGGCAAGGCTCCCCTCCAGCCCAGGGCCCGGGGCGTGCTCTTCGTGGCCGCCGACCATCAGCACTGGGTTCTCCGCCTCCACGGGATGAAGCCCGCGCCCGCGGGCAAGACCTACAAGCTCTGGTTCGTGGCCGGTGGCATTCCGGTGAGCGGCGGCACCTTCACCGCCCGGCCGGGAGCGCCCGTGGAGCTCGAGCTCCCAGAAGATGCCCCTGGGCACCAAGGCGGCGATGGTCACCCTGGAGGACGACCCTCAGGCCCCCAAGCCCGCCGGCCCCGAGGTCCTGCGGGCGGCGGGTGTGTATCAGACTCAGCTAGCGATTACTTCTGCGGCTTCGCCGGCCGCATCTCCACCAGGCTCGGGAGGGCGTGCTCCGGGTAGCTCAGGAGGTGGAGGATCATGGCGGCGATATCCTCCGGCTTCAGCATCCAGCTCCGGTCCTGGCGGTCCCTACGGTGGGAGAAGCCCGTGTCCACGCTGCCCGGCAGGAGGGCCGCCACCCGCACTCCGTGGGGCCGCAGGTCGAGCATCGCCGCCTCGGAGAGGCCGATCATCCCGAACTTGCTGGCGTTGTAGGCGGCGCCCCCGGCGAAGGGGTTCTTGCCCGCCAGGGAGGCGACGTTGAAGATCCACCCCGCGCCCTGCCGCTTCATGGCGGGGGCCACGGCGTGGAGGAAGTAGAAGGCGCCGGAGAGGTTCGTCTCGATCACCTCCCGCCACTGCTCGCCCGTCAGCTCGTCCACGGCGGCGAAGGTGCCCAGCCCGGCGTTGTTGACCAGGCAGTCGATCCTCCCCTCCCGGTCGAGCACCTCCTTCACGAAGGCGTCTACCGCCTCCTGGCTCCGTACGTCGACCGCCCGGCCCGTGACGGCGTCGCCATAGCTCTCCGCCAGCTCCGAGCGCGCCTCCTCCACGGAGCCCGGGCTCCGGCTGCAGAAGCTCACCTTCCATCCCTCACGGAGCAGGGCTTCCACCACCCCGCGACCGATGCCGCGGCTGCCTCCGGTGACGATCGCGATTCTGTCGTTCCCTGCCATGCTCGTCCTCCTCGCGGGCTACTGTATCAAGGCGGAAATACGACGCGGAGTTCACCTGTTTTCAGAGTCTGAAAGGAAACATCTACCCCATGCTCATGCATTTTAATCCGACGTACTTCCTCTTCATCCTCCCGGCGCTGGCCCTGTCGCTGTGGGCGAGCTGGCGGACGAAGTCGGCATTCAAGAAATACTCCCGGGTGCGAACGGTGCGGGGACTGACGGGGGCCCAGGCCGCCCAGGAGATGCTGCGAGCGGGCGGCATCTTCGACGTGGCGGTGGTGCCGACGCGCGGCTTCCTGTCGGACCACTACAACCCGGCCAACAAGACGCTGGCGCTCTCCGAGGCCACCTATGCCTCGAACTCGGTGGCGGCCGTGGGTGTCGCCTGCCACGAAGCGGGGCATGCGCTCCAGCATGCCCAGGGCTACAAGGCTCTGGGGCTGCGCTCGACCCTGGTGCCGACGGCCAACATCGGCTCTACGGCCGGCTACTTCGTAATGTTCGGGGGGCTCATCTTCCACTCGCCGAACATGATCTACCTCGGCGCCATGCTGTTCTCGGCCGTGCTGCTCTTCCAACTCGTGACGCTGCCGGTGGAGTTCGACGCCACCGCCCGCGCCAAGCGGCTGGCCGTGGAGACGGGTATCGTGCTGCCCCAGGAGCGGGAGGGGATGGATCGCGTCCTCAACGCCGCGGCCATGACCTACGTGGCGGCGGTGGTTTCTACGCTGATGACATTGCTGTATTACCTGCTGCGGGCGTCGTCCATGTCGCGGCGGTAATCCCGCGGTTCCTCTGGAAAACGCCCTGCCCGGGATCTCCCTGGTGGGGCATTTTGCTTCTGGTTCGGCTTCTCGCCTCAATCGGCGCTAGAATCCGCTCATGAAGGTCACGACGTTCGAAGGCTTTGTAGAGAACGGTCAAGTCCGGTTGCCGGTCAGCATTCGTCTTCCGGAAAAGGCGAAGGTGTACGTCGTGATCCCCGATGTCGAGGTACCGTCTGCTCCCTATATCGGCAGCCCTCGACTGGTTCATCCAGAGCAGATGGCGGACTTCGAGAAGAAAGTAGTGACCGAGTCCTAAAAGTCGGCTTCGGACTACGCCTCCCCCCAGCTCTGACGCGGGCCATCGAAAACCAGGGAGAGGTGATTGAGGATGTCCCGACCGAGGAGCCCCCACTCCTGGTCGATCAGCAGGAACCTGCCTTTGAAGGTCTTCCCCAGGAGCTCCAGATGGAACTGCGCCGACTGCGCGAAGCTCCTGGTTCCGTCAAACCCCGTCAGCTCGTAGTTACCAGCCGATACCACGACTCCTAACTGACGGACAAAAGACGTAGGAACCAAGGTGACATCGGCGCCAGTGTCGACCAGCATGGGAATGTCCGAAACAATCGCTCCATTCTCCGGATTACGCAGGATCACTGCCGCGACTGGAGCCGGTGGGCTGAAACGAGCACTTTCGTAAGTCTGCACTCGGACCTCCTCTCTCCTCTTCTCCAACTCACCCCAAGGATTTAGTCCAGTGACGCCACGAGCCTACTCCGCCGGCTCGCCCAGGATCCCGATCAGCTCGTCCTCGTGCCGCTTCAGCTCCTCGGGCGTCCGGGCCTCCAGCACCAGACGCAGGTAGGGCTCGGTGTTGGAGGGGCGGACGTTGGCCCACCAGTCGTGGTAGCTCAGGGTGATGCCGTCGAGGTAGTCGATCTCGGCGTCGGCGAAGCGTCGGGCCAGCTCGTCCATCTTCCCCTGTTTGTCTTCCACCACGAAGTTGATCTCCGGGCTCTTGGCGTAGCGGCGCAGGGGCTTGACCAGGGCCGACAGGGTCTTGCCGCTCGATCGGACCAGGTTCAGCACCTCGACCACGGACATCATGGGGCAGTCGGCGTAGGAGTGATCCCGGAAGTAGTAGTGGCCCGCGAGCTCCCCTCCGAAGATGCCGTTCCTGTTGCGCAGCGTGGCCTTGATGAAGGAATGGCCCACCCGCTCGCGCACGGGGACGCCGCCGTTTTCCTGGATGTATTCGGCCACCGCCCGGGAGGAGCGCAGGTCGTAGACCACCACCTTGCCGGGCTCGCGCTTCAGCAGCTCGCCGGCGATCAGCCCCGTCATCAGGTCGCTGCCGATGGCTTCGCCCGTCTCGTCGATGAAGGCGGCGCGGTCAGCGTCGCCGTCGAAGGAGACGCCGAGGTCGGCCTGGTGCTCCTTCACGGCCCGCTGCAGGTCGTGGAGGTTCTCCTCCTTGAGCGGGTTGGCCTCGTGGTTGGGGAAGCGGCCGTCGAGCTCGAAGTAGAGGGGGATCAGCTCGATGTTCATGGCCTCCAGGATGGGCCGGTCGATGGTGCCCATGCCGTTGGCGGCGTCGATCGCCACCTTGAGGCGCTTGCCCATATCCCCGGGAAAATTGCCCCGGAGGAAGGAGAGGATGTGCTTCGTATACGCCTCGAAGACGTTGCCCTGGGTCAGCGTCCCCGGCTGCGGGGCCGTGGGCAGATCGCCCGATTTCACCTTCTCCTCCAGGAGGGCGATGCCGTGGTCCCCCGAGACGGGCCGGGCGCCGTGGCGGCTGAACTTGAGGCCGTTGTACTGGGCCGGGTTGTGGCTGGCCGTGACCTGCACGCCGCCGGCCGTCTTCAGGTGGGCGATGGCGAAGTAATTCATCGGCGTGGTCGAGAGGCCGATCTCGATCACGTCGAGCCCGGCGGAGGTGATGCCCTCGATCAACGCCTTCTCCAGCCCCGGGCTGTGCTCGCGCATGTCGCGGCTCACCACGACCGAATTGCCGTTCGCCCGGTCCTCGGCGTCGAGGACGAACTGGAAGGCGTTGCCGATCTTTCTGGCGATCGCTTCGTTGATCTCCGTGGGGACGATGCCCCGGATGTCGTACGCTTTGAAGATTCCGGCCATGCTCTCTCCCTCGCTTGAAACTCAGATCTTCTCGATGTGAATGGACGGCTCGCCCGCGGATGGGGACGTGGCGCCCACGACCTCCAGGGCCAGGGTCTCCCCCTTGATCCAGTCGAGATGGGTGTCCACCGCCGCCTTCATGCCGGCGTCGGCCTCGTAGGAGACGCGGATGCGGTCCGCGTAGTCGAGGTCCTCCTTCTTCCGCGCCTGCTGCACCCAGTGGACGAACTCGCGGGCCAGCCCCTCGGCTTCGAGCTCCGGGGTCAGCTCCGTCGACAGGGCGACCAGCAGCTCGCGGTCCCCCTGGGTGGCCGTGCCTGCCCGCTCCACGAGCCGGACCTCGACCTCGTCGGCCGAGAGGTCGACCGGGCCGTCCGAGAGCTGGATGGTGATCCTCCCCGCGCGCTCCAGCTCGGCGGCCAGGGCGTCGCCGTCCGCGGCATCCAGGGCCTTCTTGACCTCCGGCATCCGCTTGCCGAAGCGGGGGCCGGTCTTGGGGAAGATGGGCTTGACCTCATGGTGGACGTAGACCGTGCGGTCCGCAGCCCAGCGGATCTCCTTGACGTTAAGCTCGTCTTCCAGCAGCTCCGCATAGGGCTCGACCAGTCCCCGCAGGGACTCGTCGGCCGTCACCAGGGTGACCGCGGAGAGCGGCTGGCGGGTCTTCAAGCTGTGGAGGTTGCGGGCCGCGTGGCCAAGGGTGACGATGCGCTGGATGGCGGCCATCCCCTTCTCCAGGGCTTCGTCGGCGCGGCCCGGAGCCGGCTCCGGCCAGTCTTCCAGGTGGACGCTCGCCGGGGCGTCGTCCCGCTGGCTGCGCACAAGCTGCTTGTGGAGCACTTCGGCCACGAACGGCGTCAGGGGCGCGATGAGCCGGGCGAGTGTCGTGAGCACCTCGTAGAGGGCGGCGTAGGCGCTCGTCTTGTCCGCGTTCCCTGCTTCATTGCCGTTGGGCGCCCAGAAGCGGTCGCGGCTGCGCCGGATGTACCAGTTCGTGAGGTCGTCCAGGAACGCCTCGATCTCCCGCGCCGCGGGCGTCAGCTCATAGGCGTCCAGCCGCGACGTGACCTCGGCCGTGAGGCGGCCCAGACGGAGGAGGACCCAGCGATCGAGGGCCGGCCGCGCGTCGAACGGACCGGGATCGGCGTCCGCTTCCGGGTGCCAGCCGTCGAGGTTGGCGTAGATGGTGAAGAACGACAAGGCATTCCACAGCGGCAGCAGGAAGCGCTGCGCCGCCTCGCGCACCAGCCGGGCCGAGAAGCGTGAGCTCATCTCCGGGTTGTTGATGCAGAAATACCACCGCAGGGCATCCGCCCCCGTCTCCTGGATGACGCCCATGGGCTCGACCACGTTGCCCAGGCGCTTGGACATCTTCCGCCCCTGCTCGTCGTTGATATGCCCGAGGACGATGCAGGTCTTGTAGGCCACCGAATCGAAGAGCAGGACGCCCAGGACGTGGAGGGTGTAGAACCACCCCCGGGTCTGGTCGATGGCCTCGGAGATGAGGTCCGCCGGAAACTGGATGCGCCGATCGATCAGCTCCCGGTTCTCGAACGGGTAGTGGTGCTGGGCGAAGGGCATGGCGCCCGAGTCGAACCAGGCGTCGATCACCTCCTCGACCCGTTTCATGGTGCCGTTCCCGCGGTCACCGCACTCGGGGCAGGGCCACGTGACCTCGTCGATGTACGGCCGGTGGGGATTGAACTGCTCCGGATCGTAGAGGTTGGCCGGTTTGGGCCGCCCTGAGACGGCGAAGAGCTCCTCGTAGGAGCCGATCACCTTCTGGTGCCGGCACTCCGGGCAGCGCCAGATGGGGAGCGGCGTACCCCAGTAGCGGCGGCGGGAGAGGGCCCAGTCCACCACGTTCTCCAGCCAGTTGCCGAACCGCCCCTCGCCGATGTGCTCGGGGTGCCAGTGGATCTCTTTATTTCTAGCCACCAGCTCGTCCTTCTCCGCCGTGGTGCGGATGAACCAGCTCGTGGTGGCGTAGTAGAGGAGCGGCCGGTCGCAGCGCCAGCAGAAGGGATAGCTGTGGCGGTAGCGGTCGTTGTGGAGCATCAGGCCGCGGCTCTTCAAGTCCTGGATGATCTTGGGGTCCGCGTCCTTGAACCACAGGCCGGCGAAGGGGCCGGCGCCAGGGACGATCTTCCCCTCGCCGTCCACGGTGAGGATCATGGGCAGCCCGTAACGCTGGCCGGTCTGGAAGTCGTCTTCGCCAAAGGGGGGCGCCGTGTGCACGAGGCCGGTGCCGTCGGTCGAGGTCACGTAGTCGCCCAGCACCACCTTGCCCGGCACGTCCGGCTCGAAGAAGGTGAAGAGCCGGTCGTAGAGCAGCCCTTCGAGATCCCGGCCACGGAAGCGGACCAGGGCGGGCGCCTCTCGCAGATCGAGCTGATGGCGCTTGCCCTCCTTTTCAACCACCAGGGGGACAGGGATGCCGAGGTCTTCGCCGAGGAGGATCAGGTCCCCTGGCTTCGCCGGATGCTCGACGACCTTATAGATAAGGTCGGGGTGGACGGCGAGGCCCACGTTGGCGAGGGTCGTCCAGGGCGTGGTCGTCCAGGCCACCAGATAGAGGTTGTTCCCCACCTCCCAGGATTCGCCGGGGATGGTGGTCTGAAGCGACGCGCCCGGCCGGGCGTGGAACAGGGTCCAGATGGACGGATCGTCCGCGTCCTTGTAGTTCTGGGCCACCTCATGGCTTGAAAGAGTGGTGCCGCAGCGGGCGCAGTAGGGCTGGATCTTGTAGCCCTCGTTGAGCAAACCGCGGGCCGCGAGCTCGGAGAGGGCCCACCAGACCGATTCGACGTAGTCGTTGGTGTAGGTGTAGTAGGCGTGATCCAAATCCACCCAGTAGCCGATGCGCTCGGTCATGGCGCGCCACTGCCGCTCGTAGGTGTGGACGCTCTCCAGGCAGGCCCGGTTGAACTCGGCGATGCCGTAGGCCTCGATCTGCTGCTTGCCGGAGAAGCCGAGGCGCTTCTCGACCTCGATCTCGACGGCCAGACCGTGGGTGTCCCATCCCGCCTTGCGGGCCACGTGATAGCCGCGCATGGTGCGATAGCGGGGGAAGGCGTCCTTCACCACCCGCGTCACCACATGGCCCACGTGGGGGACGTTGTTGGCCGTGGGCGGCCCCTCGAAGAACACGAGCTCCCCTCGGGGGGAAGGCCGATTCAGCGTCGCCTCGAAGACGTGCCGGTCCTCCCACTCCTGGAGCACCTCCTGCTCCAGCGACGGGAAGGGATACCCGCCCGGAACGTCGGGAAATCGTCTCTCGCTCATGACTGGATAAACCTCGCGCGCCGCGGTCCTCTGCCGGGGTGCGGCGAAGAGTGCGTATTGTACCGGAGCTTCGGACCCGGGGCTGGCTTGGGGATTCCTGTTCGACCGCAGCGAGACGTGGGGAGGTCGTCTTGACAAGGAAAGAGAGCTCGGGGTAGAAATACGAAATCGTCCGTGCCGGTTACATCGGTGTGGATGCTACTCGTCCCTCTCCGCCTGTCCGAGATCTGTTAGCATGATCCCGGACGGTGGAGCGGAGAGGTTCTACCTTTTCTCAGGAGATCCTCGATGCGCGGCGCCTCCGTACGGAAAACAGAGCTGATGTCCTCGTATCCCTACATAGTACAGACGAAGGGCGTCTGTGGCGGACGCGCGCGCATCAGGGACAGCCGTATCCCCGTGAGCTCCGTCGGAGAGTATGTGAGGGGCGGCGAGTCTCGCGACGATCTCCTCCTCCTGTACTCTCATCTCGAACCCGCGGCCATTGACGACGCGATCGGCTACTACTTCGATCATCGCGAGGAGATCGACGAGGAGATCGAGGCGAATTCCCTGGAAGCGATCCTGGCTGAGACGGGTGCGGTCCTGGGTGCCGATGGAGTCATCCACTTCCCCAAGCCTGCCCGATGACGGGCAACTCGGGCCGTAGCTCCATCCTCCTCTATACGGACGAGGACATCACCGACCGATTGGCCGTCTTGCTACAAAAGCGCGGCTACGAAGCGGTGAGCGTCAGATCGGCCGGGACGGAAGGCCTTGCCGATGAGGAACAGCTCGCCTTTGCCGCCGAGCGGGGCTGGACGATCCTGACCTATAACAGGAAGGACTTTATCCTGTTGGCCCGGAGTTGGTTTGCTGCTGACCGAGAGCATGCGGGGATCGTCCTCTCGCGTCAATTCAGCAACGAGGCTACGGGTGAGTTGCTGAGGCAGGTCTGCCGGCTGATCGAGACCGTCTCCGTAGAGGAGATGTGGAACACCGTTCGCGATCTTCAGAGCTATCGCTGACGGCTCTCCTCAATCCCCCAACCCCTCCAGAAACCGCTCCAGCCCGCGGCAGAACAGGGCCGGGGTCTCGGCGTGGGGGAGGGCGCCGGCGCCTTCGAAGATGGCGAGGTCGGCTTCGGGGGCGTGGTGGAGCCAGTGGTCCGCGGTCTCCACGGGCGGGTTCTTCGATTGCCGGCCCCAGGCGAGCCAGATGGGTGTCTCGAGAGCGGCGAGATCCTCCGTCGCGTCGAGCTGGAGGTCGCCCCGAAGGTAGGCGGCCAGGGCCGCTCGGGCCCCGGGGGTGTGGCTGGCGCGGTAGTGGTGCTCGAGCAGGGCTGCGTCCACCCGCTCGGGGGCGGCGTAGACCTCTTTGCGCAGGTGGTGCTCCAGCGCCGCCCGGCTGGTGAGGACGTCGAGCACCGAGGCGGACACCACCGGGACGCTCAGGAGCTTGCCCACGAAGGAGTCGGCCGCGGACGGTGCGGGGTCGTCATCGCCCAGGCCGAGGGGCGACACCAGGGCGAGGGCCTGCACACGGCCTGGATAGTCGACGGCGGTCTGGACGGCGTAGGCCGCAGCCAGGCCCGCCGCCGCCACCACGGCCTTCTCCCGCACCACACCCGTCAGAAAGTCCGCCACCAGGTCCAGATAGCGCTCCGGCCGGTGGGCTCCAGGTCCCCCCCGGGTGCGTCCCCAGCCGGGCAGGTCGGGCACGAAGACGCGGTGGCGTTCGGCCAGGACCTCCGCCGCGGCCCGCCATTGGTTGGCGTCGTAGCCGGGGCCGAAGGAGTGGAGGAGGAGGACCGGCGGACCGCTGCCCAGCTCCTGGAAGACCACCTCGAAGCCGGAGCGGCCCGCATAGCGGTGGGCGCGGCCCCAGCGGGGAGCCGTGGGCGGCTCGGCCCGGCGGCGCAGCAGGGCCCCTGCCGCAATGGGGACGCCGACCGCGACACCCGCGAGCAGCAGGCGCCGGGCCCAGCGCCGTCCGCGCTCGCTCGTCAAGGACCGCCCCGTGCCTCTCACCATGGCCCCGGAGCATACCATCCGCCGGCTTTTCAGCGGTCAGGCTATAATGCTCTGGATCATGCCTGCGAGACCCATCGTCCGCCTCGGCCACCCTGCGCTCCGTTCTCCGGCCTCCCCCGTCAGTCCGGAGCGGATCGGCGATCCGGAGCTCCAGACGCTCATCGACGACATGGTGGAGACCATGCACGAGGCTCACGGCGTGGGGCTCGCGGCTCCCCAGGTGGGCGAGGAGGTCCAGCTCTTCGTCTACCAGGCCGCCGGCCCGCCGGAGATCCCGCTGCACGTGGTGATCAATCCCATGATCACCCCTCAGGGGCGGGAGCTGGTCTACGACTGGGAAGGGTGCCTGTCGATTCCCGACCTGCGGGGCCTGGTGCCGCGGCATCCCAAGGTGCGGGTGCAGGGTCTCGACCGCGAGGGGCACCCCCTCGACTACGTGGTCGCCGGCTTCGAAGCCCGCGTCGTCCAGCACGAGTTCGACCACTTGAACGGCGTCGTCTTCCTCGACCGCATGCGCGACCTCCGCTCCCTCGCCTTCTATGACGAGTGGGAGGCCTACCTGGTCGGCTCGAAGCTGGACCTCGACGAGACCGCGGTCGGCTGAGGTGGGCCGCGAGCTCACCGTCCTCTGGGCAGGACGGCACCAGCGCTCCCATTGGGAAGAGATCTGCGACTCCTACCGCAAGCGCATCGCCCGCCTCGCTCAGTCAACGCCTATCCGGGACGTGCCTATCCGCGCCCGGATGGCGGCGGACGATCCCCAGCGGCTGCGGGCCGAGGGGCAGGCCCTGCTGGCGGCGCTGCCGGCGTCATCCTGGAGCTTCGCTCTGGACAGCCGCGGCGAGAGGCTCTCCTCGGAGCAGTTCGCCGAGCGCCTCGCTCGCCTGCGGCAGGAGTGGCCCCACCCCATCGCCTTCCTCATCGGCTCCGACCTCGGGCTCGACCGCGCGGTGGTCGAAGGCGCCCGCGCCATCCTCTCCCTGGGGCCCATGACCTTCTCCCACGAGCTGGCACGTGTCGTGCTTTACGAGCAACTCTTCCGGGCTCTCTCCATCGAGGCCGGAATGAGCTATCATCGCGAGCCCCTTTAGGCTGTATCATGGGGAACTTTTTTTAGGGCGCCATGTGAAAGGAGAAGCAGCGTGGCCAGAACCGAGAAGGCCAAGGCGACCGTGGAGGTGCCGCAGGACCAGTTCCAGGCCCTGCACGAGCGGTTGCAGAATCAGAGGGATGAGATCCTCAACATGTACAAGCAGGACCTCCGGGCCGGGCAGGAGTCGGCGGACGATGGCACCGAGGACATCGTGGACCGCGCGAACAACGCCTACAACCGGGAGCTCATGTTCTCCCTGTCGGACAGTGAGCGTTTGACGCTGCTCCAGATCGAGAATGCGCTGCGGCGGATGGATGACGGGGCCTATGGGCGCTGTACCAACTGCGGGCAGAGCATCCACATCCTGCGGCTGGAGGCGGTGCCGTGGGCGCGTTTCTGCATCGACTGCCAGGAGCTGGCGGAGAAGGGGCTCCTGGAGGTCGAGGCCTCATAACCATAAGGTCGGGATTTCAGGCGAGGAGAGCCGCCGCGGCCTCCTCGCCTTCGTGTTTCCGGCTGGCTGCAGATGACTGACCTCGTCGCGTCCTTCCTCTCCCGGCTGAGCCGGGATTCCCTCCCCCAGGTCTGCCTGGTGCAGGGCGATGCCGTTTTGGCGGAGCCCGCCGCGCAACGGGTCGCCCAGGCCCTGGCTCAAGGGACCGGCCTGCCGGCCGAAACGGTGGAGACCCACCGGCGGCCCGCCGACCTGGCCACGATCCTCCAGGACCTCCGCACCTTCTCCCTGTTCTCGCCGGGCAAAGTGACGCTGGTCGTGGACTCGGCCGTGTTCGCGGACCGTACCGCGGCCGGCGAGCTGATCGACGACGCGGCCGAGGTGGTACCCCTGGCCGACGGCGGGATGCGCCCCCTCTCCGCCCGCGAACGCCAGGCGGCGTCGCGCCTCCTCCAGGCTCTTCACCTCTTCGATATCGATGCCCAGGCCGGTGCACCTGAGAAGGCGGTGAGCGAGCTGCCGGCCTGGGTCCTCGAAGGGGGGAAGGAGCGCCGCACCAGCAGCAAGGCCCGCACCAAGAAGCAGGTGGAGGAGCTGCGTGGCACCCTCGCCGGGCTGCTGGAGGCGGCCCGCCGCGAGGGTCTCCAAGGGATGGGGGACAGCGACCTCTCGGAGCTCGCCGAGGCGGTACGGGGCGGACTTCCCCCCGGCCATGCCCTGGTGCTGGCTGAGAGCGCCGTGGCCGCGGACCACCCCCTGGTCCAGTCGCTCCAGGACCGCGGCGCCGTCCTCAGCCTGGGCCGGGTCGAATCCGAGCGGGGAAGCTGGCAGGGTCTGGAGCTCCTCGCCGCCGAGCTGGAGCGGCAGACGGGGGTAGGGATTGCTCCCGACGCTCTCACGGAGCTCGCCCGGCGCACCCTGCGCCAGGAGAGCGACGGTCGTGGTCGCGTTACCGGGGGCGTCGACTCCGATTCCACCTCCCGCTTCGCCGGGGAGTACCGCAAGCTCGCCAATCTTCTTGGGGGAGGGAGCGAAGAGGAGCGGATCGATCGCCGGTTGGTGGAGCAGACGGTGGAGGACCGGGGCGAGGAGGACGTCTGGCAGCTCCTGGACGCCATCGCCGCCGGCCGGGGCGGCGAGGCTTTGGACCGCCTGCGCCGCCTGATCGGCGCGGCGGAGGATCCGCTGGCGGCCCGCCTGACCTTCTTCTCCCTCCTCTCCTCCTTCTGCCGCCAGCTCGTAGCCATCCGCGGCATGATGCGCGTGGCCCGTGTGTCCGCGGGCGAGGCGAATTACGGCCGCTTCAAGAACCAGCATGCCCCGGCTCTCCAGGGTGAGGTCCCCGGCGGCGGCAAGAACCCCCTGGCGGGCCTCCACCCATTCCGTCTCCACCGCGCCTACCTGGCCGCGAGCCGCTTGCCCGAGCCAATGCTGGCGAAGCTCCCCGCGGACCTGCTGGACACGGAGCTGCAGATCAAGGGCGAGAGCGGCGAGGCTGACGTGGCTCTCGCCCGCCTGGTGGCTCACCTGAGCCAGAGCGGTCGCCGGACATAACGAAATTCCCGCCTTCCGTCGCCGGAGCCTTCAAAAGGGTATGCTTCCAGCCCGCTCATGGAAGAGTCTGCTGTCGAGTTGCTCGCCCGCCTTCAGCCGGTGCTGGAGGAGATCTTCGCCGCCTATGACGTGGCGGAGGAGCTGGCGCGGCAGATCGTGGAGGAGACCTTCGTCCTCCTCATCAGCAAGCGGTGGGACCGCCAGAGCCCCAGGCGGTGGCTGCTGCGGACGGTGATCGAACGCTGCCGGGAGCTGGCGCTGGGGAACGGCGACGGCTGGCCCGGCGGTTCCGTGCAGTGATTTCACCCCCGGCCGGGCACGTCGCGGGGGAAGCCGTGCTCCAGCCGCAGGCTCCGGAAGGCCGCGAAAAGAGATTTCCGCTCCCGCAAGGCACTCCCCATCTCCACGTCGAAGATGCCGGCCTCCCGCGCCTTCGCCAGGAGGGCGCGGACGTGCGCCTCCCGTGCTCCCGGGACCGGCGTGAGCACCAGCCGGGTGGTGATCCCCTCGGCCGCGAGCCGCCGGGCCGCCTCCAGCCGGGCGGCGGCGTCTGGAGTCCGCGACAGGGGGATGGTGATTCGCACGGTCACGGAGTGGCGCCGGTCCAGCTCCACCAGCAGCTCCAGCTCCCGCAGGATCCGCGGTGACGCCGTGGTGATGCTGATCTCCAGCCCCTCGGCGGCGAGCAGGACGCGCAGGGGCGACTCCGGGCTCCCCGGCTCGTACGGCTCCGTCAGAGCGCCGACGACGATGGGCTCGCGGCGGAGCAATGCGCGGCGGAGCCGCCGTTCCAGCGCTGCCGAGGGATCGGGCTGGAACGCCGGGGACAGGGCAAGGAGGAGCGGGAAGGTGGCTTGGCTGATCATGTTACGCCTTTTCTACGCCTCTTTCCGCCCACTGTCAAGCGTCATCTCCTTCCTCAATCCAAAATCCAAAATCCCCAATCCAAAATAGAATCCCACTCCTATGCCCGAGCTCCCCGAGGTCGAAGTCCTGCGCCGGAGCCTGGAGCCCCACCTCGTGGGCGACCGGATCGAGCGCGTCGAGGTGAGCAATCCAGCCTTGCGGGAGCCGGTGGAGACGGCCCGGCTGCGGCGCGCGGCGGCGGGGCGCGAGGTGGTGGCCCTGCGGCGGCGGTCCAAGTACCTGCTGATCGACCTCGCGGCAGGATGGACGGTGGCCGTGCACCTGGGGATGAGCGGCCGGCTGACCCTGGCGCCCGGCGACGCGCCCGCCGAGCCCCACGAGCACGTGGCCTTCCACCTGCGCTCCGGCCGGCGGTTGCGGCTGCGCGACCCGCGGCGCTTCGGCCTGGTGCTGGCCTTCAAGACAGCGGAGATGGAATCCGACCCCCACTTCGCCCATCTGGGGGTGGAGCCGCTGGAGCCCGGATTCTCCGGCGAGGTGCTGGCGCGGGCCGCGGCGGGCAGGCGAGGACCGGTCAAGGCATTCCTCATGGACGCCCGGGTAGTGGTGGGAGTGGGGAACATCTACGCCTCGGAGTCGCTGTTCCGGGCGGGCGTCCACCCCACGCGGTCGGTGGCCCGGATCTCGGCCGCGCGCTGGGACCGCATCGCCGATGCGGTCGTGGCCGTGCTGCGCCAGGCCATCGCCCAGGGGGGGACCACGCTCAACGACTTTGCGGACGGCGAGGGGAGGAGCGGCTACTTCCAGGTGTCGCTCACAGCCTACGACCGGGAGGGAGAGCCTTGTCTGGTCTGCGGCACGCCAGTGCGGCGGCTCGTCCAGGCGGGCCGCAGCACGTACTACTGCCCGCGCTGCCAGCGGTGATCACGATCCCGAGTACAATCCCCCGCCATGATCGACACCGAGCCGCTGCTCCAGCCTCTCCTCGCCGCTTCGCGGTTCAAGCCCTGCGTCCTCGGCGTGGCAGGGGGCACCGGCTCGGGCAAGACCACGGTGGCGCGCACCATCGTGGACTCCGTGGGCGCGGACCGCATCACCTTGATCGAGCAGGACAGCTACTACTGCGACGTCGACTGGCGCAGCGAGAGCGAGCTGCTGCACCACAACTTCGATCACCCCTCGGCGCTCGACAACGACCTGCTGGTGGCCCATCTCGCGGCGCTCAAGGCGGGGCATCCCGTCGAGGTGCCGATCTACGACTTCGTCCGCCACCGGCGCACGCCGCGCACCAAGCGGGTGACGCCCCAGCCGGTGATCATCCTGGAAGGGATCCTGATCTTCGTCGAGCCCAGCCTGCGCGACCTGCTCGACTTCAAGATCTACGTCGACACCGACGCCGACCTGCGGCTCATCCGCCGGCTGGGTCGCGACATGGCCGAGCGCGGCCGCTCGGTGCAGGACGTGCTGCGCCAGTACCTGGAGACCGTCCGCCCCATGCACCTGGAATTCGTGGAGCCCTCCAAGCGGTGGGCCGACATCATCATCCCCGAAGGCGGGGAGAACCGGGTGGCCCTGGAGATGGTGGTGGCCCACGTGCAGCAGCTCCTGGGGAGGTGACGCCGTGCCCTATCTGTTGCGGGTGACCGCCCGCTTCGAGGCGGCCCACCACCTGACCTCCTACAAGGGAGCGCCCGAGCCCATCCACGGCCACTCCTGGCGGGTCGAGGCCGCCCTCGGAGCCCCGGAGCTGGACGGCGAGGGCATGGCCTTCGACTTCGTCGAGGTGCAGTCCGCGCTGCGCGAGCTGGTCTCCAGGCTCGACCACCGCCACCTCAACACCGTGCCGCCGTTCGACCGCACGAGCCCCACGACCGAGCGGATCGCGGCCTGGTTCTTCAATGCCCTGGCCGAGCGGCTGCCCGCGGCGCCGCTGGTGGAGGTGACCGTCTGGGAAGGGCCGGACTGCTCGGCCACATATTGTCCTTGAGAATTGCCCTTGAGAATCGCCCTTGAGAATTGCCCTTGACAGGGGCTCGGATGGTGGTTAGCGTCCTCGTCACTCATGAACGTCAAAAAGGTTCTCCTGCCAGCTTCGCTCGTCACCCTCGCGCTGGCCGTTGCGCTGGCTGCCGGATGTGGCGGCAAGCAGACCCCGGTGGCGCGGGTGACGGTCGCTCCGCCCGTGGTACAGCTCCCCTCCGCCCAGGCGCGGATAGTGCGCCTGACCTGGACTCCCTCCGCGCCCCTGGAGGGGGAGACTCCCACAGTGTTCGTCCACCTCCTCGACGACAAGGACAAGAAGAAGGTCTCCCGCACCTTCGACCATCCCCTCCCCAGCCGCTGGCGGGAGGGCGAGCCGATCACGGACGAATTCAAGGTCTACCAGTCCGCCCTGGCGCCGCCGCTCCCCGCCGGCAAGTACCAGGTGGTGATCGGCCTCTACGGCAAGGACGGCAAACGCTGGGCCTTGGACGGCCTCGGCGAGTCCGTGGGGCGCACGGAGTACAACGCCTTCACCATCGAGGTGCCGGCCCAGAGCCCCGGCCCGCGCTTCGCCTTCTCGCCGACCTGGGGACCGATCGATCCCGGGGGCGACCGCCAGGTGATGGCGCGGCGCTGGATGGCCGAGCAGGGGGCGATCCGCGTGCTCGATCAGCCCGGTCCGGGCGTCGTCTGGCTGATGGTCCAGATCCCGCCCATGGACCGTCCGGACTTCCGTCTGGCCTTGGCACCCGGCGCCAGCGTCCCCAACGTGCTGGTGCAGAGCAACTGCGGCGGCACGGAGGCGAACATCTCCGGGCCGGGGAATCACGAGATGGAGGTGGTCATGGATACGCCGCCCCCGGACGGCGTCTGCCGCGTCGAGCTGTCGGCCAACTTCACCATCCAGTCGCAGACCGCCGTCGGACCCAAACGCTCGATCTCGCTGGAGAACATCGCCTGGCTCCCCGGGGGCACGCGGCCGTCCGCTCTTCAGCCGGCCAACGCGGCGGATACCCCCTCCTCGCCGTCGGCGCCGCAATAGGGAGCCTGATGAAGCACGGCAAGGCTTCCATCCTCCACGCCGAGCAGGAGAGCTATCTCGATCGCCTCCTGCCGCCGCGCGATCCCCTGCTGCGGGAGATGGAGGCCCATGCCGAGCGCGAGGACGTCCCCATCTCCGACCCCGAGGTCGGCCGTTTCCTGAGCCTCATGGTGCGGGCGACAGGGGCGCGCCTGGTGCTGGAGATCGGCACCGCCATCGGTTATGGCGCTCTCTGCCTGGCCCGCGGAGGGCCGGAGGTCCGCGTCGTCTCGTTCGACGTGGACGCCAGCCGGCTCGCCACGGCGCGGCAGTACCTGGAGAAGGCGGGGGTGGCGGACCGGGTGGAGCTGATCGAGGGCAACGTGCTCGACCTCCTGCACCGCCTGCCCGGCACCTTCGACCTCGTCTACATCGACGCCGACAAGCTGGAGTACCGGCGCTATCTCGACCAGGTGCTGCCGCGCCTCAAGGTGGGCGGCACGATCCTGGTGGACAACCTGCTCTGGGGCGGGCGCGTGGCGAGCCCGGGGGAGGAGGACGACCGGCAGACGGAAGCCCTGCGCGCCTTCAACGGCTACCTGATGATGCACCCCCAGCTCCAGTCCCTCGTCCTCCCTTTGGGCGACGGCATGGGGGTGGCCACCAAGCTCAAGCCCACCATCATGGAGATGGGCGGGCCGTTCTAGCCCCGTTACAGGCTCGCCCGCACCTCCTCCAGCCGCCGCCGCAGGTCGTGAGCCGTGGCGGGCCGGCGGGAGGGTGTGCGGTGGAGGGCATCGCGGAAGAAGGCGGCGAGCGCCGGAGACTGTCCCGGGCAGACCTGGGCGAAGTCCGGCACCCGGCCGGCGCGGATACGCTCGAAGACCTGCTCGTTGGTGCCGCTGAACACCTTCCTCCCCAGCAGGCACTCGTAGAGCACCACGGAGAGCCCCCAGAGGTCGAACGAAGCGTCGGCCGGAACGCCCCGCAGCGCCTCGGGCGAGAGGTAGGAGAGGGTGCCCACGAAACGGTGCCGGAGGTCCCCCGAGCCATCGCCGGCATCGCTGGTCTGCCACACCGCCACCCCTGGAACGAGGTCGGGCTCTTCAGTCTCCAGCCCTTCCTCGTCGCGCAGCTCGAAGATCACCCGGGCGATGCCGAAGTCCATGAGCTTCGGCACCCCGTCCCGGGTGTAGCCGATGTTGCTCGGCTTCAAGTCGCGATGGAGGATGTCGGCCGCGTGGAGCTGCGCCAGGGCGTCGGCCATGGCGATCCCCAGCTCCACCGTCTCAGCCGCGGGCAGCCCCTGGCGGAAGATGCGCTGGGCGAGGGTGCCTCCCTCCAGCAGCTCCATCACCAGCATCGGCGTCCCTTTCCAGGTCTCCATGCCGTAGACGGGCGCGAGATGGGGATGGGAGACCGCCGCCGCCGTGCGGGCTTCCCGGCGCAGGCGCATGGCATCCTCCGGCGAGACGCTGCGCAGGGTCTTGATGGCCACCTGCCGGCCCAGCGCCATGTCGGAGCCTTGATAGACGACCCCCATCCCGCCGATGCCGACGCGCCGCTCGAAGCGGAATTTGCCGGGCAGCACGAACGGCACCCGCGAGATCTCGAGCTTGCGGCTGCACGAGCTGCAGAAGACCGTGTAGGAGGGGTGCAGCAGGCCGCAGTTGGGGCACTCCCGGGCCAGCTCGGTGGGGGGCATCGGCTCGGGCATCGGCCCCGGCCCGATCGGCCAGGGGGGAACGCTGCCGCTCTCCTGCTCCAGCTCCAGTACCCAGGCGGCGCTGCTGGCGATGGCGTGCAGGAGCTCCCGGTCCTCGCGCAGGAACGGCAGGCCGCTCTTCTTCTCCCCCAGCCCCACCAGACCGAGGAGCGAGCCGTCGCGGGCGAGGATGGGGACGAGGAGCCGGAAGCCGCTGTCCACCAGCCAGTGGCGCTCCTTCTCCGGCAGCTTGAGCAGGGGCGAATGAGGGCTCTCCAGGTCCGCCTCCAGAGGATCGCTGGCATCGGACACCGTCCGGGCGAGCGCACTCCCGGCGTCGAGCTTGCGCGCCCGGCTGCGGGGATCGATGAGCATGCCGGAGCGCGGATCGAGCACCATCAGCGCAATCCCCTCCAGATGGAGCGCCAGGTCGATCTCCCGCGACACCAGGTTGGCCAGGGCGGCGGACTCCTGGATCGAGCGGATGCGGTCCACCAGCAGGGTGAGGATGCGGCGGGCGTCGTACTGCTCGCGGAAGAAGCGCCGGTCGATGGTATCCAGGAGCCGCCGGCGGTAGTGCAGAGCGGCAGCGCCAATGACGATCACCGAGAGGAGGAGCGGCACCCGAGTGCCAGAGATAATCTTGTCCAATCTCTGGGTGCGATGGAAGTAGAAATAGGCTACAAAAGCGACCAGGGGGATCGCCACCACTGCGAGCACCGAATAGCGGGCCAGGAGGTACTGGAGGGCCCGCCGGGCGACGAGGCGGACGTCGAGCACATGGTGGACCAGGACGGCGTAGGGTACCGTGAAGGGCAGCGTCAACGTCGGCAGCAGAGTGACGACGACAGTGAGCAGGTGCCGTCGCTGATTGGCGATGAGAGAAGTGTGATAACCGGGTGCGAACAGCTCCAGCAGCACTTCGATGATGGCAGGACCGAGAGTGAAGGCGAGGAGCAGCAGGAAGAGGCGGGCCCGGCGCTGCTCCGGGCCACGGATGGTCCGAGCGGCTCTCCAGAGCAGAAGGCAGAAGGCCGCGCCAGTCAACGCCAGGACGACGGAGTAGTAGAGCCCCTTACCCCGCTGCGGCGTGAGCCAGGAAAGCTGCAGCCAGGTGGCGCCCGACTCCAGGGGTACTCGGCGGCCGATGAACTGGATCAGGTTGAGGACGAAGAGCAGGACGCCGGCCGCCGCGCTCAGGCGCACCGCCATCTGGAGGCGACGGCGTACGGGGAGCGATACGGGAGGTTGCGGAAAGTCGCGGACGAAGCGCCAGAGGAACCAGGCGATGAAAGCGTCGAGCTCCAGGGCATCTGCAAGCGAAAACAGGTTGAGACCCTGGCACGCGCAGGCCTGAGCCAGAGGCTTGTTGCACCAAGCCGTAGCGATTACGAGGAAGAAGCCGCCCAGCGCTTGGGCCCGGCGGTCCTCCCGGCCGCCGAGCAGCAGCAAGAGGGCGGTGAGACCGAAGGCGCCGCCGCACAGACCGTATAAGAGGTAAGGAAAGTTTGGATCGTGGCCGGCCTCGATTTCGTAGGTGACCACGAGCGCGGCCAGTCCCAGCGCCAGCTTGAAAGCCGCCAGCGCCAGGACCAGCCGCGACAAGACAGACCGTTTCAGCAAGCCTCCGTTCTGCGAGCTCTTACAGACTTACAGATGAGGAGGAACTGGCGGGCACAGCTCGGTGTCCGAGGTGAGCTGCACCGTCGTTGCCGAATCGTAGACGTCCTGCGGCGAGATCGCCGTCGAGCCGGCCAGGACCGCCTTCGTCGCCGCCAGGCTGCCGATGGCGCGAATGCGGTCCAGCACCTGCACCCCTTGCGTCCCCCACTCCGTACTGACGATCTGGGGCGTGATCGCGTCGAAATACCAGCGGCGCAACTCCAGCGCCGCGTCCTGGGAGACCCGGATCGCTCCGGCCCCCTGGCCGAAGGCAATCCAGATCTGAGCCATGATTCCCTCCTGCGTGTATGCCATGGTTTTCTCTCCTTGGGCGTAAACCGCCCTGTATGAGACCGCCGTCACACCCAACGGGGCGCCGGACAATCACAACGGATGACAACCAACCATCAATGTTTCAGGTACAGACGATCATAAACCCGGAATTCCCACCTCGTCAAGCTTCAGCAAGAAGGAAACGAAAGTCCGGGATTGTGTTTAGGGTGTTTAGCTGATCGATCGTCAGGTGGCGAGGCTCAGGCGGACGGCGGCCAGGCGTTCCCGCAGCTCCCGCGCGCTCGCCGGCCGGCGGGTGATGGTGCGGTGGAGGGCCGAGCGGAAGAAGTCGCCCAAGACGGCGTCGAGCTGGGGCAGCACCTGGGCGAACTCGGGGACGCGGCCGTGGCGGATGCGGTTCATGAGCTGATGCATGTCGCCGCCGCTGAAGATCTTGCGCCCCAGCAGGCACTCGTAGAGGACGATGGCGAGCCCCCAGAGGTCGAACGAGGTGTCCGCCGGCTGGCCGGTCAGCGCTTCGGGCGAGAGGTAGGAGAGGGTGCCCACGAGCTGCTTGGAGGCCGAGTCCGCGGTGGGGGTATGGTGCCAGAGCGAGGTGGGCGGCAGCGCCGAGTCGTCCGCCGGTTCGTCCGGCGAGGGGATCTCGGTGTCGCGCCGCAGGTCGAACATGACGCGGGCGATGCCGAAGTCCATGAGCTTGGGCACACCGTCCCGGGTGTAGCCGATGTTGCTCGGCTTGATGTCGCGGTGGAGGATGTCCGAGGCGTGGAGGTGCTCCAGCGCCTCGGCCATGGCGATGCCCAGCTCGACCGTCTCGGCGGCGTCCAGCCGCCCCTTCTCGATGCGCTGGGTGAGGGTGCCGCCCTCGAGCAGCTCCATCACCAGCATCGGCGTTCCCTGCCAGGTCTCCATGCCGTAGACCGGCGCCAGGTGGGGGTGGGAGACCGCCGCCGCCGTGCGCGCCTCGCGCCGCAGCCGCATGGCGTCCTCGGGGGAGACCCGGCGCAGGGTCTTCACCGCCACCGGCCGTCCGAGCGAGAGGTCGGCGCCGCGGTAGACGACGCCCATGCCGCCGGTGCCGATCCGCTTCTCGAAGCGGAACTTGCCGGGCAGCACATAGGGCACGTGGGAGGGCTCCAGGCGCCGGCTGCACATGGCTGCAGAAGACCGTGTAGGAGGGGTAGAGCCGGCCGCAGTGGGGGCACTCCTTGGCGAGCTCGGCGGGGCGGCCGGCGCGGTCTCCGGGAAGGCGGCGGGCGGCCGCGGTCCCCGTCCGGCCGCTCCGGTGCGAGGAGCCGGAGGAGCGGGTCTGCTCCAGCTCCAGCACCCAGGCGGCGCTGCTGGCGATGGCGCGCAGGAGCTGCCGGTCTTCCTTGAGGAAGGGGAGGCCGCTCTTCTTCTCGCCCGAGGCCGATCATGCCCGAGCAGCGAGCCGTCGCGCGCGAGGATCGGCACGATCACGCGGAAGCCGCTGTCCACCAGCCAGTGGCGGTCCTTGCTCGGGCAGCTTGGCGAGCGGCGAGCGGGGGTCTCCGAGGTCCGACCGGCAGCGGATCGCTGGCGCTGGCGACCAGCGAGGCGAGAGACGAGGAGGCGTCCAGCCGCCGGCCCCGCACCTGGGATCGGCGAGCAATCCCGAGCGCGGCTCGAAGGCCATCAGCGACACGCTCTCGGGATGGAGGGCGAGGTCCGCCTCCCGGCACAGCAGGTTGGCGAGGTCCGCCACGCCGTGGGTGGCGCGGATGCGCTCCACCAGCAGGGTCAGGGTCTGGCGGGCGTCGTACTGCTCGCGGAAGAAGTGCCGGTCGATCGCGTCGAGGAGCGTCCGGCGGTAGCGCAGCGCTGCGATGCCTACGGCCGCCGAGGAGGCGAGCAGCAGCAGATGGGACCGGAGAGGATCTGCTCCAGCCTCTCCTGCGTGTGCTGATAGAGATAGAGGAGGCGCCACCAGCGGCACGATGGCGAGCCGAGCGCCGAATAGCGGGCGAGGGCGTACTGCAAGCGCCTTGCGGGCGATCAGCCGGACGTTGAGCAGGTGCCCCACCACCACGGCGTAGGCGGTGGTGAAGGGCACGGTCAGCAGACAGGGGAAGAGCACCGTCCGCGAGATCGCTCGCGGAACCCGCGTTCCGAGTAGGCCTTGTACGGGGGGATGAGCGACTCTGCGACGATGTCGAGGAAGAGCGGCGCGATGCCTGCCACCAGGGCGGCCACGAAGAGACGGGCGCGGCGCCCCTCCTCACCCGCAGCTCCCCGGGTGCGCCAGAGGAGCATGACGAAGGCCGGGATGGTGAGCAGCAGCAGGGGCCCGTAGTATTCGTAGCTAGGCTTCAGAGGAACCAGCTCTGCCGGCGTCGCCGCCCTGAGGCGCACCAGCAGCCGGACGATCTGCCAGACGAAGCCGGCAACGCCGGCCACCAGGGCCGTGCGGCGGCCCCAGGTGAGCAGCCGCTGCACCCGGAACGACGAGATGCTGTTGGGAAACTTCTGGGTGAACGACCAGAGATAGAAAGCCAGGAAGGCATCCGACGCGGTGACGTAGAGGACCAGGGCAGGCCACGCCCAGGAGGGTGGAGCTCCATGGGCGAGAGCCAGCAACGGCCGGTTGGCGAATGGAGTCGCCAGGATCAGGAAGAAGGCGCCGAGGTCCCAGGCGCGGTCGTCGCCGTAGCCGGAGGTGAGGAGGAACAGCCCCGCCAGCGCGAACGCCAGCATGATGAGGAAGAGGATCCCCGGCGAGAGGACGGTGCCCCCGTCCTGCGCAATGCCTGCGGGGGCGGGGACGGGCGAGCTCCATCCCCAGACGAACCCCACCGCCGCCCCCATCACCTTGAGGGCGGTCAGCATCATGAGGAGGCGCGCCCAGGGACTGCTCTTCAAGGCATCGCCCGCCCTTGACTCCGGCTCAAGCCTTGATGGGGCAGAACGGGCAATCTGACTCGAGCTCGACCGCGTCGGCGGCCTTGGCGAGCGACTCTCGATTCACGACGCTTCCTGAGCATGCCCGGCGCCCGATCTCCTTGAACTTGCCGAGGAAGCCGCGCCCCTCCTGCTCCCAGACCTGCTGCGGGGTGCGGCCGTCCTGCTTCGGCTTGTCGACCCAGGGATGATAGTGCTCGACGAACCAGTTGCATGCATCTTCGCTGATCTCGGCATTGCCGCAGCCCTGGGACAGGGCGAAGACGGCTTGTACCATGAGAGCTTCTTTTCTGTTCGACATGGATTCTCCGTTCGACATGGATCCCTCCCGGATTTTCAGCAGGTGAGCCTCTAGGGTGCGCGCGCTTCCGGCTTCAAAGCAACGAAATGTTTGGCGAACGCAGGGATTCTAAGGCAGGGAGGAACGAGCGTCAAGGAGCGGCGGAACAAAAAAAGGCCCGGGAGAGGGCGCTCCCGAGCCTTCTTGCGCGCCGATTTCGCGCCGATCAGTACTTGACGCTGCACCCGTAGGGGCGGGTGGAGGCAGGATCCGGGCTCTTGCCGGTCTTCTCGGCGTCGATGCCGTGGCCCACGTAGTTGACCCGCTCGGCCTTGGCCTTGCGGCCCGGAGGATCGTCGTCGATGGCGCCGTTGTAGGCGATCTTGCCGTTTTTGTCGATGATGAACATGTGGGGCGTGGTCTTGGCCTCATAGGCGTGGCCCACGGTGCCCGTGGGATCGGACAGCACGGGGTAGGCGATGCCGTTCTTCTGGTTCCACGCCAGCTCATCCGCCGGCTTCATGTAGTCGCCGTGGTCGGGGTTGGTGCTGTTGACTCCCAGCCACACCACCTCGCCGTACTGCTTGGAGAGCTCGATCATGGTCTTCTCCCGGGTGTGGCGGGAGGAGACCGGGCAGTTCGGGTTCGCCCATTCGAGCACCACGGTCTTGCCCTTGAGATCGGCGAGCGAGTAGGCCTTGCCGTCCAGGGCCGTGAGCTTGAAGTCGGGGGCCTTGTCGCCCACCGCGCTGCCGGCGAAGGCCGGGACGGCGAGGAGGCCCAGAAGGGCCAGGCCGAGGAGCGTCTTTGAGAGTGCTTTGCTGTGCATATCAACCTCCTGGATTCAGTTGGGTCGTTGCTGTCGTTGGGGTTGTGGGTTCAGAGGCGGCTGGCCGCGGCGCCAGCCGGTTGCGGTCGGCCAGCCAGAGGGCGCCCACGGCGCAGGCCAGCAGACCGAGAGCGAAAACGGCCCGCAGGGCGCGGCCGGTGCCTTCACGATGCCGCAGCCAGGCGAGCAGGGCCATGGCGAGCAGGGCGAGCTCGATGCCGGCGAGCCCCACCGGGCTCACCTGGCGGGAAAGGGCGTAGAGCACCCAGAAAGCTCCCCGCCGGCCAGGGAGCCCGAGCCCCTCCCGCAACCGTGAGAGCCACGGTCCCGGCGCCGGCAGGGCGCGTACCAGGGCGGGCACGGCGGCGAGGAGCAGGTAGGGAAGAGCCAGACCGAAGCCCACCACGGCGAGAAAGGCGGCCACCGCCACCGGCCCGCGGGAGAGGGCGTAGCCCAGGGGCTCGTCGAGCAAGGGCACGGGGAAGGCGAGGGCGAGGGGGGTGGTGAACAGGCGGCCAGCAGGTGGCGGCCGGTGCCGAGCGTCGCGCCGGCCGGGGTTCTTGGAGCCACCGGAGTTACCGGCGCCAGGGGGATCTCCACCACGTCCCAGAGATTGAGGGCCAGCACCGCCGACGCCACGGCGAGGACGGCCGCCAGCACCGGTTCCTGGAGATGCGCTCCCCAGCCGGCCGGCAGCCCGGAGCGGTGGGCGACCAGGGCGAGGGCCGCCAGGCCCCAGGCGGCCCCTACGATGCCGGTAGTCGCTGCCGCCGCCCTCTCGCGCACCCGGCCGCTCCCCTCGCCCGCCCTCAGCACGAACAGCTCGGCGAGCAGGAGGGCCAGCACGGGGGGCATCAGATTGAGCAGCGCGCCGCCGAGGAAGGCCGCGAACAGCAAGCGGGCCAGCCGGCCGGGGGCCGCGGCCGGCTCTCGGGTCTCGCTCGTGGACGGCGCTCCGGAGCGGCTCCACACGTCGACGTCGCGCCGGGCTTCGAGATTGAAGGCGTGGCCGTCCTTGGTTACCAGGTTGGAGACCGTCCAGGCGATGGGCGTGCGGGCGGGCAGGGGCTTGTTCGCCTCGCGCGGCTTCATGGACACGTGGAAGACCACGCCGTCCGGCGTGACCTTCATGCGCGGCCGGCCGGCGTCCAGAGCCTCGTGCGTCTCCAGGAAGAGGTCGGTCTTCCCCGCCGCAGCCTTTACCCCGAGGACGCGGACCTCCAGCTCCGGTCCCGCGGGGCGGCTGGCGTCGAGCACCGCGCCCGTCGTCACCCCGGCCACCTCCCCCACGGTCCGAGGGAGGGTGTCCAGGGTCCTCTGGAGGAGCTTCGCCGTCTCCGGATCGGCCTGGGGAGGATCGCCCACCGGCTGCTCGACCGTGAGGGTGTAGCGGTAGGGGATACAGTCCGCCTGGCAGACCAGATAGTCGAGGTCCGCCGTGATCGTGATCGAGTCGCCCGGAGAGCTGTCCGCAGAGGGGGCCGGAGACGGGGCTGGAGCTGGGGTCGCCGCGGGCTTGATCTCGGCCCGTACGGGATAGATCACCTCGCGCTCATAGCCGAAGGCCACGAGCCCTCCTGGCAGGTCGAAACGGTGGGGCGTGGGCCAGAGCAGCTCGGGCTTGCCCAGCACGTCCGCGGGCTGGAACGTCACCGACGGGGGGAAGCCGGCATCGCCGCTGTTCTTCCAGTAGACGTGCCAGTCCGGGGAGAGGGTGAACTGGAGCCCCATCCACATCTCGCCGCTCCTGGGCGCCACCTTCCACGCCGTGATCAGCCGCACCTTCGACTGGGGATTGACCGACCACTCGCTGGCGGCACCGCGGGCCGGAAGCGGCGCGAGCAGCGTCAGGGCCATCGCGACGGTGGCGGCGGAGAGGATCGCGAATTTGGGGGCGGTCATGAGTCGAAGTTGCTCCAGCGCTCAACCCAACCGGGCCGGGCGCGGCTAGAATTCCTCGGACGCCCGACCTTTACAGGAATTTTACGGGCGTTCCGGAGAGCATGCGCGTCCACTTTACCAATCTCGGCTGCAAATTGAACCAGGCGGAGATCGAGCGCCTGGCCCGGGATTTCACCGCCGCCGGCCATGAGGTCGTGGGCTCGCTGGCCGAAGCGGACCTGCACGTCGTCAACTCCTGCACGGTGACCCTGGCCGCCGCCCGCACCTCCCGCAAGGCCGCGAGCCGGGGCCGGGGACGCCTCCGCACCGTGCTCACCGGCTGCTGGGCCACGGAGAGGCCGGACGAGGCGGCGCGTCTCGCGGGGGTGGACCTGGTGGTGCCCAATGCGGAGAAGGATCACCTCCTCGCCCGGGTCCACGAGGCCTTCCCCGAGACCGTCCCCGGAGATCCAGTCCCCTGTTCAGTTTCCTGCGTACCAGCGATCCCCGGCCACACCCGGGCCCTGGTGAAGATCGAGGACGGCTGCAACATGCGCTGTTCCTTCTGCATCATCCCCTTCACCCGCGGAGCCCAGCGCAGCCGTCCCCTGGCCGAGGTGGTGGAGGAGGTGAAGGCCCGGGTAGAGGAGGGATACCAGGAGGTGGTGATCACCGGCGTGCAGATCTCCGCCTGGCGCCATGGGAGCGATCGCCTGCCGGATCTCGTGCGGGCGATCCTGGCGGAAACGGACGTCCCCCGCCTGCGCCTGACCTCGATCGCCCCCTGGGACCTGGACGACCGTCTCCTCGACCTCTGGGACGACCCCCGTCTCTGCCGTCATCTCCATCTCTCTCTCCAGAGCGGCGCGACGGCCACCCTCCGCCGCATGCGCCGCCCCTACACGGCCGAGTCCTACCTCGCCCTTCTCTCCCAGGTGCGCGCCGCCGTCCCAGGAGTGGCCATCACCACCGACGTCATCGTGGGCTTCCCCGGCGAGACGGACAAGGAATTCGCCGAGAGCCTAGCGACCGTCGAAGCCGCCCGCTTCGCCAAGGTCCACGTCTTCCCCTTCTCTGCCCGCGCGGGGACCGAAGCCGAGACCCTTCCCGGTCCGGTCGTCCCTGAAACGAAGAAAGAGAGGATGGACCGCATGCTCGCCGCCGCCGACCAAGCCGAGCAAGATTTCCTCCGTGCCCACCTGGGAACGCGGGCGACCGTCCTCTGGGAGAGACCCCGGGACGGGATGGGGCAGGGACTGACCGACAACTACCTGCGCGTGATCAGCCCGGACGGAGCCGGGCTGTGGAACCGCTTCAGCGAGGTCGAGCTGGTGGAGCTGGCAGGGGAGGGGGTGCGGGGGAGATCGTGGGGTGAGGCCTCCCGAAGGCTCCCTATAAATCCGGCCGCGTGCCCTTCGAAGAGAGACGCCCCGTCGTCCCCGTGGCCTGCGGAGTATGTCGTATCGGGTCTGGGTCGTCTCTACGGAACGATATCCGTCGGCGCTGGATCTCGATTCCGGGGCGCCCCAAGGATCGACGACTTTCAATCACGTGGCAACGTACCGTAGAGACGCCTCAGACCCGATACGACATCGGTACGGACACTACGGGGACGGCGAGGCGTCTCTTCTTCGGAGGGGTTAGCGCTGCCCTTTCAGGATGCCGTTCCAAACCGCACACAGTAAATCGGCGGCAGGTGCGTCGAGACGCACTCCCACCGATCCCCTTGATCCTCGCTCACCCAGAGCGAACCCGTGGTGCTGCCGAAGGCCAGGCGGTCTCCGGTGTCGTCCACGTCCAGGGAGTGACGATAGATGAGGTCGTAGGCGTGCTCCTGGGGCAGGCCGTCGCGGAGCACGTCGAAGGTGCGGCCTCCATCGCGGGTGCGGGTCACCACCAGCTTGCCATCGACCGGGATGCGGCGCTCGTCCTTCACGGCGGGGACGAACCAGGCCGTGTTGCCGTCGTGCGGGTGGACGGCGACCGCAAACCCGAACTTCGAGACCGGCATGTCCTCGATCTCCTGCCAGGAGTCCCCGCCGTCGGTCGAACGGAAGATGCCGTTGTGGTGCTGCACCCACAGGGCGTCCGGCTGCGTCCGGCACTGCACGAGGGCGTGGGGGTCCTGGACGTCGGGATCGTAGGCCCGCTCGGGCGGCATGTACTCCGCCCGCATCCCCTGGGACCGGCAGGCCCAGCTCGCGCCGCCGTCCTCAGTGCGCCAGGAGCCGCCGCAGGAGATCCCCACCACCACACGGCGGGAGTCGCGGGGATCGACGCAGACGGAGTGGATGCCGGGGACGTCGTACCCGCCTCCGAACCAGTTCCTGCGCGCCGGTACGTCCCAGAGCGGCCGGTTCAGCTCCCAGGAATTCCCCCCGTCCGCCGACCGGAAGAGGCCGCCCGGCAAGGTGCCGCACCACAGCACGCCGGGCTCGTCCGTTCCTCCAGGGGTCAAGGCCCAGATCTTCTCCACCCGCCAGGGGATCACCTTGCCGTTGGCGTCCCGGTCATCGACGTCCTCGGGCTTGGGCGGATAGGTGGGGGGCGCGCACTCCTCCCAGGTCTCGCCGCCGTCGGCCGAGCGGTGGAGCTTGACGCCGAAATGGCCGAGGTCCAGGGCGGCGTAGATCCGGCCCCCGTCGGCATCGAGCACGATCGACACGGGATCGGCCAGGAAGGCGGTGCGCGAGATCCCCCAGCCCGAGGGGGTGCGATCGATGGTGAACAGTCCCTTGCGCGTCGCGACGTGCAGACGGTCGGCCATGCTGAGTTCTCCTTGGAGGATACGGATCTATCCGCCCGAGAGCGCCTGCATCACGTAGATCTGGGCGCCGGCTCCCACTCCATCGGACAGGCCGTCGCGGTCCTGGACCGGCTCGCCGTCGACGAAGACCATCATGTGCTTGCGCAGCGCCCCCTGCTCATCGAGCACATAGGCGCGCGCCCGCGGCTGATCCCGGAAGACCCCTTCGAGAGCCTCGCGGACCGATCCTCCCTCGACCTCCCGGGGTGGAATGGCGATGTGACGCTGCAGGGCGGGGGTGAAGACGACGTGTGGCATGGATTAGAATTATATCTCCTCTCTGGGTGTCAAGGGGAGACCATATGGCGAAGAAACAGGAAGACGAAGCAATCGAGCGAATCTGGGCCGAAGAAGCAGAGCGGCGCTACCAGGAGCTCCGGCGAGGCGAGGTGGCAGCGGAGGATTCCGAAGAAGTCTTCAGAGAGGCCCGGGCAAGGCTCCGAGATACCCTCTGAAGGAGAGAGGTATCCCCATGCCCGCCGACAACCACCTCTACGACACCCTGGCCGGCTCCTGGTGGAACGAGTCGGGGATGCTCCACATCCTCCACGGTCTCAACCCCGCCCGCCTCCGCTACCTGCGGCGGGTGCTCGATCCGCGGGGTCGGAGGACTCTGGACGTGGGCTGCGGCGGTGGTCTGCTGGCCGAGGAGTTGGCGCGGATGGGGTGCGAGGTCACGGGGGTCGATCCCTCGGAAAAGTCCCTGGAGGCGGCCCGGGTCCATGCGCGGCAGGAGGGGCTCGCGATCGACTACCGCCAAGCCACGGGCGAGGCCCTGCCTTTCCCCGACGGGGCCTTCGACCTCGTCTGCTGCTGCGACGTCCTGGAGCACGTGGACGACCTGCCCCGCGTCATCTCCGAGACCGCCCGTGTCCTCCGCCCCGGCGGCATCTTCTTCTACGACACCATCAACCGGACCTTCCGGAGCTGGCTGGTGGTCATCAAGCTCTTCCAGGAGTGGAGCTGGACGAGCTTCATGCCCCCCGATCTCCACGACTGGCGCCAGCTCATCAAGCCCCGGGAGCTGACCGCAATCCTCGCCGGCGCCGGTCTCGCCAACCAGGGGCTCGCCGGCCTGCGGCCCGCGGTAAATCCCCTCCAGACCCTGCGCATCCTGCGGGACCGCAAGTGCGGGCGCATCTCCTACGCGGAAGCCATCGGGCGGCTCGACCTCCAGGAGAGCCGGGATCTCAGCATCTCCTTCATCGGCTGGGCTCGCAAGGCCGCCTGATCCCGGCCCGGCCCCGCCCGGGGGCGGGCCCGCTCTACACAAATCTGGAAGAGGTATACACAAATCGCAGACCGCCCTACACAGATTTCCCTTCGGAGAGTGTATCTTCGGAGGATTTCTACACGTTTCTGGTCCAAATCTGTGTATAAGAGCCGCCGCCCTACACCATTCTCGGCCAGGAACGTGTAAATCTCCTGACGCGCCGCGGCAAATCTGGCCCGTAATTACACTCATCTGTTCGAGAATTGTGTAGACCGCAGCCCCGTTTTCGCGGCCAGGTCCCGATCGGGGAACTTTCCCTCTTCGACGACGTATGGGGTAGCTCTGAAGTGGAGGTTTCCCCATGCAGCTTCGGAAATTGAGCGCCGCTCTCACTTTCCTGGCCCTCGCACTGCCCGTCGCCGGCCAGGCCCAGGACATCGCCAAGACCGTGGACCAGTACCTCGCGGCCCGGACGGAGCTGGGACGCTTCAGCGGCGCCGTGCTCATCGCGAAGGACGGCAAGGTCCTGCTGCGCAAGGGCTACGGCTTCGCGGACGTGGAGAAGAAGGTCCTCTACACGCCGGAGACCCAGCAGGAGGTGGCCTCGATCTCCAAGATGTTCACCGCCATGGCGGCGCTCAAGCTGCGGGACCAGGGGAAGCTGCGGCTCGAAGATCCTGTCTGCAAGTACCTGGAGGACTGTCCGGAGGCGTGGAAGCCCATCACGATCCAGCAGCTCATGCGCCACACCTCCGGGATCCCGGACTATGAGGAGGCGCTGGACATCGGCTCCGAGAAGTACATGGCCTTCATGACCCAGGCGGGCGCGTCCGCGAAGATCGTGGAGAACGCGAAGAAGCTGCCGCTCGACTTCAAGCCCGGGGAGAAGCTCCACTACAGCAACACGGGCTACATCGTCTTGAGCTACGCCCTCCAGAAGGCTGCCGGCCAGCCGTTCGGGGGCTTCGTCGTCAAGACCCTGCTCGCCCCCGCCGGCATGACGCGTTCGGGAGTCTTCGGCGCGGGCGCGCCGCCGAAGAGCCTGGCGAACGGCTACACCCATGGGGATCTGGGATGGGAGAAGATGCTGGCCGGCGTCTCGCTCACCGCCGGCCACTTGAAAAAGGTTGAGAAGCTTCCCTTGACGCCGCCCGCCGGGGATGCCGGGGTCTACAGCACGGTGGACGACCTGTACCGCTGGAGTCAGGTGATGGATGGCGGCAAGCTCGTCTCCGCCGAAGAGGCCGCCGAGGTCTTCACCCCTGGCCTGGAGGATTACGGCTACGGCTGGTTCATCAATACCGGCTTCGATCGCAAGCGGCTGCGCCACAATGGCATCCTGCCGGGCTACGTCTCGGATTTCATCAAGTTTCCCGGCGACAAAATCACGATCCTCCTCTTCTCAAACCTCGACCGCACCCGCCTCGACCGCGTCGCCCGGGACGTGACTGCCATCGTGCTCGGCACCCCCTACGACATGCCGGTGCGCGGCAAGGTAGTCCAGCTCACCGCCGAGCAATTCGCGAAGCTCGAAGGCGAGTACAAGATGTCGGATGGCAAGGTGCTGACCGTCCGCAAGGAGCTCGATCTGCTGGTCGCGGAGCTCAAAGGACGCTACACCGCGGGCCTGATTCCGCTGTCTCCCACGGAGTTTTACTTCCCCTTGGGAGACGGCAAGGCTCTTTTCACCTTGGATGAGAGCGGCAAGGCCGTGAGGGTGAACATGCGTTATGGGGGCGAGGATCACGTGGGGGAACGGGTGGGAAAGCAGGCGAGCCCATAGCCTGGAAAGGACCTCAAGGACATAAAGGACCCAAAGGACTCAAGGGACATCAAACACAAGAAGAATCCGTGTCCTTGCAGTCCTTTGGGTCCTTTGAGTCCTTTACGTCCTTTCTTCGACATATACCCATTGGACAAACTTCCCAGCCCCGGCCTACTCTCCCTGAGTTGGGAAAGGCAGGTGAAGGATGCTCGCGACCGAGGTTGGTTTGAGCGGCGTGGCGGCGGCGCGCGAGGAGTTGCGGCTCCTGTTGCGGGAACGGGCCATCCTTTATGAAGGGCCGGACCAGCCGGTCCGCGGACGCGACGGAGTTTCCGCTCCGTGGATGTTCTATAGCTGGGGCATCAGTCTCACCGCCAACGGCGCGCGGCTCGCCGCCGAGTGCTTCCTCGATCGTCTCAGCGGTTTCGAATCCACCCAGATCGCCACCTTCGGCTACACCGGGATGCCCCTCCTCTCCGCCTGCGTGCTGCTGGGCGGCGGGCGCTATACCGGGCTGTGCATCCGTGAGAAGCGCAAGGAGTACGGCTCCTGCCGCCACATCGAGGGCAACATCGACCGTACGCGGCCGGTGGTGGTGCTCGACGACTCCTTGAGCTCCGGCACCTCGATGCGCAAGGCCATCCAGGCCCTGGAGGAGGAGGGATTGCAGGTCGAAGGGGGCGTGGCCCTGGTGTACTTCCCCTACCGGGGCGGGGCCGAGCGCACCCTCGGGCTCGGCTACCGGGTGGAGTGGGTCTTCGATGTCTGGAAGGATCTGGAGATGCCGCGCCCGGTCTACACGCCGGGGTTCCGGCGCGCGATGCCCGCGCAGTGGGGCTCCTGCCAGATCGAGGACGGTCTCCATCCCGCGGTGGCGGCGCGGCGGGCGGCCGAGATCTATCTCGATCACGGCGAGGTCCCCCTCCCTCCCTCGCGTTTCGATCCGCCGGTCGACGGCCGCGGCGGCGTCTACGTGAGCTTCCGCGAGCCGGGGAGCGAGAAGCGGCTGGCCCGCGACGGCTTCTGGCATTTCGACGCGGCCGAGGCCGATCCTGGCCGCGACCTCGTGCTGGCCACGGTGAAGACGCTCCGGCTCTCGGAGGTTCCCATCACCCGCGAGCGCCTGGAGGAGCTGAAGATCGGCGTCAGCTTCCTCGGTCCCCTGGAGCCCATCCGGCCGTGCCAGCTCGACTACTGGCGCTATGGGATCGTGGTTCACAGCCGCGCCTGGCCCACCAAGGTCGGCGGCGCCCTGCCCAACACCCAGGTGTTCACCCACGAGCTCGAGCAGTACCGCCATGCCCGCTTCACCAACGCCGATCTCACCCTCTTCGAGCCCCACGACCTCTACCGGCACGAGGTGACGAAGTACGTCGAGCCCGGCTCCGGCTGGCTCCCCTTCGGCGCCACCGAGGACGCGGGGGATTGGACGCGCGACGATGCCGTGGGCGAGCGCCTGACGGCCCGGGCCCGCGAGCTGCTCGCCGCCGCCATCCGGGGCGAGCCCGCGTCCGGCACGCCGGTGGACGACGACCTCATCCCCGCTTCGGTCTATGCCGTGGGGGTCACCCTCTATCACGGCGGCGTGGGCGGCTGCACGCTGTCGTGGAGCGGCTCGCTCGACGAATGTCTGGAGCGGGCGGCGCGCGGTGCCCTCCGCGACCGCCGCTTCGGAGAGCGCCTGGCCGGCGTTCCGGCGGAGGAGATCGACGTCGTCGTCTCGATCCTCCACGACCGCGAGTGGGTGGGCGACCTGTCGCTCGCGAGAGTGGCCCGCAAGCTGCGGCTGGGGCTCGATTCACTGGCCGTGCAACAGGGAGAGCGCTGCGCCCTGTTCCTCCCCTCGGTCGCCATCGACTACAACTGGACCAAAGAGAAGGTCGTCTCCGAGCTCCTGCATAAAGCGGGGATCGCGGGCCGCCCCTGCCAGTGGGCGACGTTCCGCACCGCCGTCTGGGTGCGGCCGAAGGACGGCCCTGTCCAGCGCCTGTGGCTCGGTTTCCCCGTACGGGGAGAGCGCGCGAGGAGAGAAGACGAGGTGATCGACGACGTGGCGCTTCTCGCCGATTACCTGATGCGCAGCCGGGGACCGGACGGGCTGCCCGAGTACGAATACCTTCCCATCGAGGGCCGGCGGACCCGCGACGGCACGGCGGCGCGGGTCGTCCACGCGCTCGCGGCCCTCGACGAGGCCGGGCGTTTCCTGGCGGATCCCGCCCTGTCCACGGCGGCCCGTGAGGGTTTGCGCTTCTGCGCCGCCCATCTCAATGATCGGTCAATGGACCGGCGGGAGACACCCTGGCGCTGCCGGGCCTGACCGCCGGACCCATGGGCATGGCCACGCTGCTCGAAGCCCTGGCAGACAGCGGATAGAGGCCGATCTGCTGGCGGCGGCCTCTCCCCTCGCGGACCGCCTGCTCGGTTTCTTCCAGCCGGACGGCAGGATCGCCGAGCGTCTCACCGGCCCCGCCGACCACGACTTCCTGCCCGGCGCCGTGCTGCTGGCCCTGGCGCGGTATTGGAAGGCAAGCGGGAAGGCAAGCGGCGACCGGCGAGGGATGGAGCGGCTGGACGGCGCCTTCGAGTGGTACCGGCGCCGCTTCCGGATGCTCCAGCCGTGGGGAATGGTGGGCTGGCAGCCCCGGGCCTGGACCGCCCTCTATGGGCTGACCCGCAACCCCGAGCACGCCGCCTTCGTGTTCGAGGTCGCGGACTGGGCCCTCGACTGGCAGCACGAGCGCACGGGCGCGTTCATCAACGATCTCCACCCCGCGGGACCGAGCTTCCACACCGCGTTCCTCATCGAGGGGATCGCCGACGCCTGGGCCCTCGCCCAGGAGCTGGGGGACGACCGCCGCGCTAGGCTTACGCGCGCTCGTGGCAGGAGGCGGTGCGCTTCCTCGACCAGCTCGTCATCCGTCCCGAGGACACCTTCTGCATGACCGACCGGCGCGGGCCGTGGGCGGCGTCCGCAGCTCCCGCGCCAACAGTGACGTCCGCATCGATTTCGTGAGCCACACCTTGCTCGCGCTCATCCAGGGCGCGCGCCTTTCGCGGATCAAGGAGAGACTCCCATGAACGACCCCGTCCAGTCCCCGAGCAAGGTCCAGAATCCCTTCACCCCGCCTCCTGGAGCCAGCTCCTCGTCCGATGCCACAGCCGCGGCCGGATCGGGGTACGGCTCCGAGACGCCGAAGCGTCCCATCGTCGAGAAGGCAGAGATCGTCGACATCGTGGAGCGTCCTGAGCGTCCTGACGTCGTTGACATCGTCGAGGTGGTGGAGCGGCCTGAGATCGTCGACATCGTGGAGCGCCCCGAGCGGCCGGATGTCGTCGAGGTCACGGAGCGCCCGGAGGTGACGGAGCTCGTGGAGGTTACGGAGCGTCCCGAGCTGACGGAGTTCGTGGAGGTCACGGAGGCCGCCGAGCGGCGCAAGAAGGAGTTCGTCGAAGCGATCGAGAGTGCCGAGCCGCGCAAGGAATTCATCGAAGCGATCGAGCGGGCAGAGACGGCCGGGCGGTGATCCGAATCGTCGTTATGATCTGACCGCTTCGGTCGTTTTCCGTAACGCCAAATCTCATCGTGGCTCACGATGTCCACGAAGAAGATCTTTCCTGCTTCGATGCGGAAGACAATGCGATCACCACTGTTGATCCTTGCTTCCAAATAATACTTGTCGGGCTGAATCGGCTTGACTCTCAAGCCAGGAGAGGAGGTCTGCTTGATGAGAGCGATCGCAGTCTCGTCGCAGGCGGTCTGGCGGTCAGCACTGAGCTTTGCGTAGCTCTCCTTCCACGGTTCCGACCAATCGGCGGCGAGGAAGGTCTGCTTGCGAGCCAAATTAGCGCCGCGCCTTCTTCAATCCGTCGAGAAATGCCTGCGCCTCTTCCGGAGTCTCGGTGTGTGTGGCTCGGCCCGAGGCGAAGTCCTTCTCGGCTCTGGTGACCCGCGCCTGCATCTCCGGATGGTAGAACCAAAGCTGATCCTTCGGCACGAGCACGGCTGGAACAAGCTCGAAGGTGCCCCGGTCCGTACGTTCCAGGAGAATGAAGTCGCCTGCGCCGACGCCCAGCGCCTCGCGGACCTCCTCGGGCAAGGTGGTCCGGCCTTTCTTGTCGAGCGTCAGGAAAGTCGTTGCGGGTGCCATGAGAGGGAAAGTACCACTCTCCCTCCGCGCTTACAACTGCCGGCTCGCCCAGAAAGGGCTGTCCGGCCAGCGCTGCTCCTGGCGGTAGAACCAGGCCCGCGTCTCCAGATACTGGCTGTACTCGGCGGCGAGAAGCTGCTGGTAGCGGGCGAGCGACGTGGCGCGGCCCTCCAGGGCGTCGAGCACTGCGAAGGACGCAATCTTGCCGGTGCGCAGCGCCTTGAGGATCCCCTGGGAGGAGAGGGGATCGAAGGTCGAGGCCGCGTCTCCCGTTGCGAGCCAGCCCTCGCCCGCGAAGTCACTGAGCCTCTGCGAGCCCGCGGCGCGGACGAGGGGACGGGATTCGGCGACGGCTCCGGCCACGCGGGCAGCGGTGTGCCGGCTGCGAGCGAGATGCTCGAACCAGCGCGGGCCTTCACCGAGCCCCTGCTCGCGGACGAGATCGGCGTCGCTCATCCACACCACGATCAGCCCGGAGCCGGGGAGGGCCGCCGAATACCACCAGCCGTCGGGTTGGGCTTCGACGAGCGTGCGGAGATCGGACTGCGGGGCGCGAAACCGGACCGCGACTCCCACCAGCCGGTCGGCGGCGAGACGGCGTGCCCCCTGGCGGACGGCGAAGGTGGCGGAGCGGCCCGTGGCATCGATCACCCAGGAAGCTTCGATTCGTTCGCCGCCGCGGAGCGTCAATCCCCAACCTTTCTCGGCGCTGACGAAGCGGGTGCCCGTGAGGACCTCGGCTCCGGCGTCACGCGCGGCTTCGCACAGCATGGCGTCGAAACGCGCGCGGTCCACGTGCCAGCCGTTGCCGCGGGCGGAGAAGAGGAACTCGTGATCGTAGGGCTCGTCGCCGCCCCACACGGCGCGGGTGCCGAAGGATTCGAGGAAGCCCTCGGCCGCGAAACGCTCCCAGCAGCCGAGCCCCGCGAGGAGCTCGCGGCAGCCGGGCGAGAGAGTCTCCCCCGCGCGCCAGGCCGAATAGCGCGAGGCTTCGACGAGGCCCACCCGCAACGCCGGCCGCAGCCGGCGGAGCGAGAGGGCGGCGGCAGCGCCGGCGGGTCCGCCGCCGAGGATCGCGACGTCGTACCGCTCCGGCGCTGGGGTCACTTGGTTTCCGAAGGTGGCGGCGGGAGCTCGTTCGCGTTGCCGTCCGGCACGTTGACGAACGCCGGATCGGAAGCTCCGGGCACCGCCGCCGGATTGCGCAGCACGAAGCCGAGGCCGGCCCAGGCGGTGACCATCTGGAAATCGCCCTGGTGGTTCTGCGGCGTCGGCGAGAACGGACCAAAGGAATATTGGGCTGCCGGCGGATTGCCCGACATGCCGAGGAAGATGTTGACCTCCATGGGCCGGTGCGCCGGCCACCAGTACGTGTTCTGGATGATGGGCACGACCGGATCGCCGGTGCTCGCCGGATAGATCTCGTTCCAGTCCTCGTAGGTGATGTCGATCGGCTGGGTGGAGCACTCGTTGAAATCCGCCTGCCAGGGCACGGCGTCGTACTTGGTGAGGTCACCCGGCTCGAGGCCGGCGGCCAGATTGGAGGGCGTGCTGCCGCCGCCGACCACCGCAGGCTGGCTCAGGCCCCCGGGCGTGTAGGAAGCGTGGTGGATGCGGTACGCCTCTTTGTAGATGGCCGGGTTGCGGATGATCCAGCAGCATTCGCCACCGGGGCAAAAGGCGCCGCCGAGCATGTTGCCGAGCGAGCCGCGGTCGATCTCCATCCCGGGCTGCTGCGGCTGCGGAGGCAGCTCCTCCAGCTTCTCGTTGATGAACTTGCCCGCGGCCCACTGGCGGAGGATGAAGAGCTGCGTGTCCGTGAGGCGCAGGAACTTCGAGGCCGCCGTGTTCTTGAGCGGGTTGTCGCCGCACAGGTAGGGCATGGCGTAGGGCCGGTACTGCGGATCGCTGGGGTTGCCGGGAACCTGGAGGGTGTTCTCGCCGCCGGGCTGGCGCAGCATGTGGTAGACGAACTGGCGCCGCTGGGCCCGGTTGCGGCGCTCGTCCGGATTCTCGCCGTTGAAGGGCGGGATGGAGATCTGGTCGGGGTCCATGTTGCCACCGGAGCCGCGGGCGGTTTCGTGGGGATCGCCCCCGGTCATGGGATCGAAGTCCATCACGAACTGGTAGTAGTACGGGCGGGAGAGGATGGGCCAGACATCGCGCCAGAAGTACGGGTAATAGCCGGAGTTCCACTGCGCCTGCGCGCGCCAGAGAGCGAGATCGGTCGGCGGAGCCGCATCGCAGTGGAACGGCGGAATGCCGTACATGTAGGTGTTGTAGGCGAAGTTGCGGATCGAGAGGTCGTAGACCAAGTCGTCCATGGTCACGATGTCGACGATCTCGGGTGCATAGCGCGGATACCCCACGACCACCCAGGAGCCCTCGTCCACGGCCACGGTCGCCGGCCCCTGGTTGGTGACGGGCCTGGTGTCGATCTTCGTGACGTTGACCATGAGCTGCGCGGTGACCGGACCGTCCGAGACGTCGTCGAACCAGCCGTCGTTGTTGGCGAACGTCTTGATGACGGGCTGGCCGAGGCCGTGCTTCACGGACCCCGAGCTGCCGTTGCCGCCGAGCACCACCAGGCGGGCGAAATTTCCCTGGGGATTGGCCATGACCTCCCCGAGCGTGGTGATCGAATTGGGGTTGAGCGGCGGCGGGAACGTCTGCGGATTGCCAGGATTCTTCCCCAGCGCGAAATCGGCCGAATTGGGAGAGCCGGCGGTGCCGGTGACGCCAACGGTCTGCGGGCCCGGGTCGATGATCAGCTTCTGGCGCGAGTCCGCGCCTTTGACGTCGGCGTTGCGCAGCTTGTGCTTGGGACCGTAGCCGTGCTCGCCCTCGGTCTGCTGGAACTCGTACCAGCTCGCCTTCTTGTTGGCGAGGTAGACGGTCCACTGGACGTCGGCCAGGGTGCCTTCGAGGAGCTGCCCGGTCGTTCCATTGAGCACCGTGACGGTATCGCCAATCTGGATTTCGCGCCCACCCGGCGAGGCGTCGTCGTAGACGAAGACGCGGAAGCGCGCTCCCTGGCGCTTGATGCGCTGCTCGCCGTCCTTGAACTGGGTGACCGGCTGCTCCGGTCCGTCGACGGTGCCGTTCGCGTTGCACTGGATGGGCAGGCCGCCGGTGGTCTCGGGAGAGAGGTAGAGCTCCGGGCTGTTGCCGAGGCGCGCGATTCCGATCGCGGGATGGATCTTGTATGTCGGCTGCATCGTCTACCTCACTCGATCACTCGATGAAATTGAGAGAGACGGCGTTCATCAGCAGGGCATCGTGCGCCGGCGTGCCGTCGGTGTTCATCACCACCAGGTTGACCTGGAAGGCGGTCTCGCCCTGGGCCTTGAGCTTGCTTACGACGTCGGTCGCGTCGAGCCGGTAATTGCCGGGCGTCTTGCGGTGGCGCGGGCGGCAATCGAACCGGCGCTTGGTCTCGGGCGGCGGATCGCAGTGGCCCGGCCCGGCCACGCAGTGGCCGAAGAAGGTGTTGAGCATGCCGACGTAATGATCGTTGCCGCGCGTGGGGGTGTTGACGTCGGCGTCCGGCGAGTTCAGGAACACCCGCACGTGGAATCCGGCGCGCGACCGGAACTTCACCTTGTGCAGCCGCACCTCGGCGCAACGGTGATCGTGGAGCACGTGGGGCGCGACCGGCGTCTTGGCCGTCTTGAGCTTCGAGATCGGCACCGAATTCTCCGTGGGATAGACGTGCGACGCCTTCAGGTACTCGTAGCCGAAGTTGGCGATGCTATAGGTCTGCTGGACGTTGAGCGGCCACGGCGGCAGCACGGAGCTGGGGTTGTCCGGGCCGCCGGGATGGCGCGACTGCCAATCGGCCCACAGCCGGTCGACGTTGCTGTGATGACCCCAGAAGATGGGATCGAAGGCGGTCACGCCCGCGGACACCATGTCGCCGTACTGCGGCTCGTTGTTGCGGTCACTCGGGTTGGTGCCCATCTTGTAATAAGGATTGGCGCCGCCCGAGAAGTTGTGGATCAGGTTGTGGACGTTCTCCAGCGCGCCGAAAAAATGGTTGTTGCCGGGACCGCTGCCGAAGTTGAAGAAGTTGCTGCCCTGGAGGATGCTCTCGACGTCGGCGGACGACGGGTAGGCCTCGAAGATCAGGGTCTGATCGCCGCCCGGCCAGCGCAGCTTGTGCCAGAGCGGATTGATGCGCCCGAGCTCCGTCATGATGGCGTCGTCGCTGGTCTTGTCCTGCCCGTAGGTGATGCCGGCGGCGAGGAACAGGCGCAGACCGGAGTTGAAGGTCTTGAAGTCCTTGGGATCGCCGCCATGGCCGGGATCCACGGTCACCACCTTCTTCAGCGCCGTCAGGGTCGCCTGGGGCACCAGGTGGCTCGCCGCCAGGCGGTCCCAGCCTTCCTGGTCGAGCCAGCAGCGGTAGGCCTCGGGGATGATGCCGTTGTCCGTCTTGGCCGAGGGGTCCGCCTGCGTCATGTCGAAGAGCGAGCCGGCGAAGTTGGGATCGTACTCGTCGGTCCAGTCCCAGTAGGGGAGCGTGACCGACGGATCGACGTCCTGCAACTGGAGCTCGAAGTAATAGAGAAAGGGGCGGTGCCAGGTGAGGAACTCCTCCCAGCCGTGCTGGCAGTCGTTGGCGTGGATGCGCCCCCAGTAGCCGAAGCTGCGCGGGTCCTGGTAGTAGTCGTCCAGGGACTTCATCCGGGCGAGGGCGTTGCGCAGCCGCGTCAGCTCGTCCCACGTCAGGGAATTAACGTTCTTGCGGGCTTTGACCCCGTCCTCGTCCTCCTGGTACTGGTTGGTGGGCACGGAGGACAGGGGGTGCTCTTCGTCGCCCCGCGCGCGGGCGGCCACCACGTCGTCGTTGACCTGGGCTGGCGAGCGCGGCTCATCCGTCTCCGGGCATCCGGCGTCGATCCAATCCTGAATGAGCTGAATGTCGGCGCCGGAGACCGGCTGGCCGTCCCAGGGCAGCCGGGGGAACTGCGTGCCGTCGAATGGACACTGGCCGCGCAGCCCGAGGATCAGGCCGGAAGCCGCGCCCCGTCCCGAGCCCGGCGAGCTCGGCGCCGGCTCGGCGGGCGCCGATCCATGGCAGCACGAGCCGCCGGCTACCGCGGGCGGCGGCGCGAATGGCGAAGCCTGCGGCGGTGGGGCGATCAGGGGGACGCCGTAGAGGGTGACGGCGAGGAATTCGTTCAGCGGCAGCTCCCAGAAGCGGCCATACCCCTGGTAGCTGGGAGTGATGGGCCCTTGGGCCTGATTCAGGATGGCTTTGACGCGCTGGTAGCGCGACCACTTCTCCGGCGACTCCGGTTCCTGCGGCGCATCGATCGGCATGACGCTCCCCTGGGTTTGGAAAGGACGGATGGAGAGTCTAACTCTCTTTCAGCGTGTATGGAAGGTCGTTCCCCACCCGCTCCAGAATCTGATACAGCCCGAACTTCGGCATCCTCACGAACCCGGTCCACGCCGCACCCGCAAGGGTCCCGTCGTTGAGCCACTCGCGCATCCAGTAGGAGGCGTGGGCGGGATCGCGCTGCTTCAGTCCGGGGCCGTTTTCGATCGCCCAGCGGCGGTTGTAGCGCTCGTGGACGCCTACGGGCCAGGAGAAGATGAGGGGGAGACCGAGAGCGGAGAAGAAGGTCATTTCGCTGGGCTTGGTCCAGAGAATGTCGGTCTCCGCCAGCAGGGCGTTGAAGCGGGGGAAGTATTCCTCCAGGGTGGGTGTCAGCAGGATCTCGATGCCGTGGCCCAGACGGTCCTGCAGCCGGGCCTCGCGCACCCATTCATGGAATCTCGCGGCGATCTCGCTTCGCACTCCGGCGGAGAGGCAGAGGCGGAGGCGGTCTTCTTCGATCAGCTCGCGCAGGCCCCTGAGGAGCGGACGGGCGAGCTCCGCCTGGGCTCCGGCTCCCCCGACGGTGAAGGTGAGGAGCGGGGGCTTCCCCTCCTGATCCTCGGGCAGGCCGCCCAGGAAGTGGTGGATCTCCCCCCGGGTCTGATCGCGGAAGACCCGTTTGCGGTCCAGGCGGACGAGCCGGCCCGCGAGGTTGCGCCGCAGCACGGGGAGGTCCGGCCCGCCCAGCAGCTCGGGAGGCAGGGGGAAACCCGTGTATTCGATGCGGTCGCGGGCCACGCCGTAGGCCCGCAGGCGGTGGACGGCCCGGTAGCTCGGCGTCAGGTAGACGATGCGTGACCGCCCCGGAGCGAGCGGCACCCAGGCGCGGTTGATGTCCACGTCCGTCACCACGCAGAAGACCCGTTCGCAGCCGTGGAAGTCGGAGCTGATGGCCGGCGCGAAGAAGGTGGAGAGGAGTGGCGCGCCGGTGGCGCACAGGTGATCGGCGAGGCCGCGCCCCAGCCCTCTCTCGACCAGCCGGTGGAGGTAACGCACCCCGGAAGTGGGCGAGGAGAGGTCGCGCTGGGGGTGGAGATGGGGGATGTTCGTCACCGACTCCAGGAGCGAGCGCAGGGGAGCGCCCACGACGGGGATCTGGGACGCCCGCGAGGTGATTTCGTAGAGCCGCCGCGAGGCTTGCCACAGCCGCAGCTCCTCAGGCTCGACGAGCGGCGGCCGGTCCACGTGCAGGATCTCCGTGCCCAGCTCGCTCGCCAGGGCATGGGCCGCCCGTAGGTGCCCGTAGCCCATCTCGGCGGAGGCGACGACGGGCGTAGGAGAGCTGGGTGGGCCAGAGGGCATCAGAGGAGGAGACTCAAGAGGATGTTTGGAAAGTCGGAGCTGAATCGAGCCGCGTGCCCTCCGAAGCCTCACCCCCGGCCCCTCTCCCGGGGGGAGAGGGGGGACTTGTCTGGGGAGATGAGGCCGTAGGAGGCGCTGTGCGTATCACCACTGTTGAAGTTACGTAGATCGCGCACCAGATCGGCAATCCCACTCGCCTGAGACCCCCCTCTCCCCCCGGGAGAGGGGCCGGGGGTGAGGCTTCGGAGGGCACGCCGGCGAATTTTCAGACACCCTCTAAGAGACCGAGGCGACGACAGCGTATCCCAGGAGCTTGAGGAGGGGGTACTGGAACACCAGGATCCGTGCCGCCGTGCCGGAGATGGTCCCCAGGAGCACGCCCGCGGCCACGTCGAGCGGATAGTGGGCGCCGAGGTAGACGCGGGAGATGGCGATGCCCAGGGCCAGCACGAGGATGAGCGCCCCCAGGCCGCTCCCCTCGCCCGCGAAGGCCGAGGCCACGGCGAAGGCCACGGCGGTGTGGCCCGAGGGGAAGGAGAAGGCGTCCGGATTTTCAGCCAAAGCCGCGAAGCCGCCGATCTTCCGGTCCGGCCGAGAGCGCCGGCAGACCCGCTTCAGGGGCTGGGCGAGGACGAGGGAGATCCCCGCCGCCGTCCCCAGCAGGGCGCAATGGCGCGGCCCTTCGCCGCCACTGAAGCCGAAGAGTAATCCCATCAGCAGCCAGGTCCCCGTGTCCCCCAGATGGGTGAAGACCCGCATCAGGCGGGTCATGGTCCGCGACTCCAATCGCCGCACGGCGAGCAGCAGCCGGTGATCGAGCGAGACCACCCGCCAGGCCGTGGCGACCAGGGCGGCGCGGATCATGCCACCTCCGGCAGGGCCTCAGAGGGCGCTTCGACCGAGGTTGGATTCATCACCGGCGAGAGCACGCTGCCGGGTCCCACTCGCAGCCGGTGGCCGCGCCAGCAGATCGTCTGTTTGAACAGCCCCACGATCCAGATCCCCAGGATCAGCGCGTCCTTGAGGGGTGTCGCCAGGGCCAGGAGGGTGAGGGACGGCAGGGTGCCCTGCAAGCGCCGCGCGAGGAGGGCGTCGGCCGCGAGCTTCGTCCCCACGCCAGCCAGGGCGGCCGTGGCCAGGGAGCCTCGTCCCGCGGCAACGGCCACCGCCGCCAGGAGAATCAGGAAGGGCACGGGATTGAGCAGTGGCTCGGCGAAGTAGGCGGGGGAGATACGGCGCCGCAACTGCGACCAGCGCAGGTGGCGCTCGGCGAACTGGGCCACGGTCCGCCGCTGGTGAAGGGCGGGAAGGGAGTGCGGCGAGAGGGCCACGCGGAAGCCGGCCCGGGTGAAGGCCTGGCCGAGCACGTAGTCCTCGGCGAGGACGTCCTTGACCACGTCCCAGCCGCCCACGGTTTCGAGGTCGGCGCGGCGGAAGAGCATGGACTTCCCCACCACGCAGGGATGGCCGGCGAGTTGGGCGGCGCAGACCGAGGCGGCCACGAAGGAGTTGAAGTGGAGGTTGTCGAGGAGAGCGCCGGCCGTCTCCTCGCCGGTGCCGGCCAGCACGCTCGCCACCAGGCCCACTTTGGGGTCGGCCATCTCCGTGGCCAGGGCCCGCAGGTAGCCGGGACGGGCGCGGACGTTGGAGTCGGAGATCAGCAGCAGCTCGTGGCGGGCGTGGCGGGCGAGCGACGCCAGGTTCCTCACCTTCGGGTTGTAGCCCAGGGGCGGCGCGCCGCGGACGATGGTGATGGAGAGCGCCGGGAACTCCTGCCGCAGGCGCTCGGCCGCGGCCAGGGCCGGATCGTCCGGGTCCTCGGCGCCGAGGATGAGCTCGAAGTCGGGATAGTCCTGGCGGGCGATCGAGACGAGGTTCTCATAGAGCCCGTCGTCCGTCCCGCACAGGGGCTTGAGCACGGAGAGAGGAGGCAGTGCCTGCTGCATTCCCGGCGCCGGCCGGCGGGACCGGCCCAGGAAGCGCAGGGCGAGCCCGGTGACCAGCAGCGTGATGGCCAGCGAGATCGCGGTCATGGCGGTCATTCCGGTGAGCAGGATGGTCGTCTTCTCCATGGGCGCGGTTCCTCCCGCTGGCAGGATCGCAATCCCAGGTGTCAGCGACGTCACGAGAGGGTCAGAAATGTGCTACAAGAATTGTGCAATGTTTCTCGCCGCCGCCGTCCAGCTCACCTCCACCTCTGACGCGGAAGCCAACTGGGAGAGCGCCCGGTCGCTCATCGAGCGCGCCGCCGGCCACGGGGCCCGGTTCGTGGCCACGCCGGAGAACACCAACTATCTCGGTCCCCACGCCGAGAAGGTGCGGCGCGCCGAGCCCCTGGACGGGCAGACGGGCGAGCGCTTCTCCGTCCTCGCCCGGCGGCTGGGCATCCATCTCCTCCTGGGCTCCTTCAACGAGCAGAGCGACGAGGCCGAGCGCTGCTACAACACCAGCGTCTTCTATGGTCCGGACGGCTCGGTGCTCGCCACCTACCGCAAGATCCATCTCTTCGACGTGGACGTGCCCAACGGCCCCCGCTTCCTCGAATCCGCCACCTGCAAGCCGGGGGAGGAGACGGTGGTGGTGGAGACGCCCCTGGCCCGCTTCGGCCTCTCCATCTGCTACGACCTGCGCTTCGGGGAGCTGTACCGCAAGCTGGCGGACGCGGGAGCGGAGGTGCTGATGATCCCCTCCGCCTTCACCCTGGCCACGGGCAAGGACCACTGGGAGCCGCTGATCCGCGCCCGCGCCATCGAGACCCAGTGCTGGGTGATCGCGCCGGCCCAACACGGCAAGCACGACGACGGCGGCCTCGCCCACACCTGGGGTCACGCCATGATCGTGGACCCCTGGGGGATCCCGGTGGCGACCGCTCCGGACGGCCCGGGGCTCGCCCTGGCGGAGATCGATCTCGACCGCGTGGCGCGGGTGCGGGAGGCGATTCCGGTGGCGCGGCACCGGCGGTTGTAGGCCCTCATCACCCCGGCCCTCTTCTCCCGCCCCCTCCCAACCCCCCTCACCGGGAGAAGAGGGAGAAAAGCAAGAACACGGACGAGCACGGACGAACAAGGACAGGCAAGGACGGAAAAGACAGGGGGAGGGTCTCTTCTTCCTCTCTGTCCGTGCTGGTCCCTGTTCGTCCCTGTTTGTCCTTGTCTTCCCCCTCTTCTCCCGGTGAGGGGGGTTGGGAGGAGGCGGGAGAAGAGGGCCGGGGTGATGAGGGTCTTGGGGTTTTGCGATACGCTGACCCCGGCCATGAAATCCTGGTACCAGCTCTTCAAGCTCTGGATCCTCGCCGTCCTGCCGCTGACCAAGGACGCCATCCACGTCTACGTCGGCTTTCTCTGTCTGCTGGGCGCCCTCATCGTGCTGCGCCGGCGCTTGACGTCCTATCAGGCGCTCATCCCCGGGCTTCTGCTCTCCATCACCATGGAGATCCTCGACCTGCGGGACGGCTATGGCTGGGCCGCCAGCATCCACGACCTCATCAACACCAACCTGTTGCCGTTCGTGCTGGTGACCCTGGCCCGCCTCCAGACCTTCAACTTCAACTAGTCCCGGTCCCCGAGGCGGGAAGGAGGGCGCGGAGCGGGAGTCGGTCATCCCGCTCCTGCGCGAAACATGGGGCTCAGTGTTCGGGGGACTCTTTCGTGGGGACCGAAGAGCCGGCCTGGGGACCGTAGCCGCTGCGCCCCGGATGGTTCGGGATGGTGATCAGGACCTCGCCGACGTTGTTGGTGTAGTCGGACTCCGCGAAGTTGTGGCACAGCTTGGTGGCGGGATCGAGCGCCCGGCAGGGGTTGTTGTGGTCCCCCTTGAACGGCGGATTGGCGGTGATGCGGATGATGTAATCCCCCGGCGGCACCACCGGCTGATTGTCGCCGCCGTCGAGCACGAAGAACTGGCCGCCGAGGGTGAAGACGTAGGTGTCCGACCAGCCGTGGCTGATCCCCTGGTTGCCGGGGAGGGTCAGGGTGCCGCACGACTTGTACTGCGCGGAACGCGGTGCGGTGCCGTCGACCGAGGCCGGGACGGGATCCGTGTCGAGCATGCAGAAGCCGCGCTTGGCCGCCTTCCAGACGTGCCCCGTCCGCGGGTCGATCAGCTCGTACTTGGCGTAGTTGCGGAAGTGGAAGTGCTGGTGGCAGGTGGCGAACTCGAACAAGCCGTCATTGGCCGCCACGTGGTCGGCGGGATTGCCGACGAAGACGTCCGCGGCGCCGATGTTGGGGGTGGTCACCGTAAAGCGGATGAGGCGGCGGAGGCCGGGGGTGACCTCCCCTTCGATGACGCTGCAGAAATCCGCGGGCAGGTTCTCGTCGCGCACCACCCAGTTGTGCTGCAGCTTGACGGTGTCGACGATCAGGTCGGGAAGGCCTTGGGCCCGGGCCGGCGCGCCGGCGCCCAGGACGGTCAGGACGCCCAGGGCCAGGCCACTCGATGCAAGAAATCTCCGTGTCTTCATCCGTTGCACCTCCAGGTAGAGTCTCCACGCCCGTCTTGGACGGGAGATGGAATGCCGCCTTTGCGGGGGGATCCACTTCTTAGAGTGCGCGCCGGGGGCCGGATCGTGCCCGCCGTCATCCTCCCGTCTCATTTCCGTCACCCATCCGAGCCCGGTTCCGGGTTAAACTACCCCGTCTGCTCAAGCGTCTCGATCCGCCGCGCCTCGCCCGGGCCCGGCCGAAGTCCTCGAATTTCCGGAGGGTCTGTCCCATGCGCCTCGCCTCGCGCCTCTCGCTCGTCCTCGTCGCCGCGCTCGTGCTCATCCTGCCCGCGGCACGATCCGCTTCAGCCCAGTGCGTCAGCCTGACGACCCTCGGGTCGCCTTACACGCAGAACTTCGACACGCTCTCCAACACGGCTGGCAGCACGACCAACAACCTGACGATCCCGGGATGGTCCATGACCGAGACGGGAGGGGGCGCGCGGGACAACGAGCAGTACGCCGTGGATACCGGCGGCAGCACGACCGGGGATACCTACAGCTACGGCGCCGCGGCCGCTACGGACCGTGCCCTGGGCGGCTTGCGCAGCGGCACTCTTATCCCCAATTTCGGCGCCTGTTTCACCAACAACACCGGCTCGACGATCACCAGCCTGGCGGTCGCCTACACCGGCGAGGAGTGGCGCTTCGGGACGGCTGGGCGGACCGATCAGATCAATTTCGAATTCAGCACCAACGCGACGGACCTGACGACCGGCACCTGGACCAACGTCGTCCCCCTCAATTTCGTCACGCCAGATGCCGTCACGGTCGGCGCCAAAAACGGTAACGCCGCGGCGGACCGCACGGTCCTTTCCTCGACCGTCTCGTCCTTGAGCATCCCCAACGGCGCGACTTTCTGGATCCGCTGGACCGACATCGACGTCACCGGCGCCGACGACGGCCTGGCGGTGGACGACTTCTCCCTCACTCCCCAGGCCGTGCCGCCGGTCAACCTGACGATCAACGACGTCCCTCTGAACGAAGGCAACGCCGGTACCACCAATTTCACCTTCACGGTGAGCTTGTCCTCGCCGGCGCCGGCGGGTGGGGTGACGTTCGACATCGCCACCGCGGACGGCACGGCCCAGGACGACAACCCCGTCACCGAGGACAACGACTACGTCGCGAAGTCCCTCACCGGCCAGACGATCCCTGCGGGCAGCTCGACCTACAGCTTCACCGTCCTGGTCAACGGCGACACCACGCCCGAGACCAACGAGACCTTCTTCGTCAACGTCACCAACGTCACGGGCACTGGCGTCACCGTCACGGACGGCCAGGGACAGGGGACGATCGTCAACGACGACGCGGCCCCCAACCTGACCATCAACGACGTCACCCTGAACGAGGGCAACGCTGGCACCACCACCTTCACCTTCACGGTGAGCCTCTCGGCTCCGGCCCCGGCGGGCGGGGTGACGTTCGACATCGCCACGGCGGATGGCACGGCCCAGGACGACAACCCCGTCACCGAGGACAACGACTACGTCGCGAAGACACTGACCAGCCAGACCATCCCGGCGGGGAGCTCGACCTACACCTTCGACGTCCTGGTCAACGGCGACACCGTGCCGGAGACGGATGAGACCTTCTTCGTCAACGTCACCAACATCGTCAACGCCATCGGCACGGACACCCAGGGACTGGGGACGATCGTCAACGACGACATCACCAAGATCCACGACGTGCAGGGCAACGGCGCTGCGACTCCCATCCCGGGCAACACGGTCACGGTCGAAGGGGTCGTCATCGCCAACTTCCAGGGCACAGGCAAGCTCCAGGGCTTCTTCCTCCAGGAAGAGGACGCGGACGCGGATGCCAATCCCGCGACCTCGGAAGGCATCTTCATCTTCTGCGGCGGATGCCCCACCCCGGTCGCCGAAGGGCAGCGGGTGAAGGCCACGGGCACGGTCTCGGAGTTCAACAACATGACCGAGATCACGGCGAGCACGGCGCCCTCGGTCGTGGTCACCGACGCCGGCAACCATCTGGCCGAGGTGACCCCGACGCCCATCGACCTGCCCATCGCCGGCGTCGTCAACGATTTCTACGAGGCGCGCGAGGGGATGAAGGTGACCTTCGTCGACACCCTCACGGTCTCTGAGTACTTCGAGCTCGGGCGCTTTGGCCAGATCATCCTCTACGAAGGGGGCCGCCCGCGGCAGTTCACGGAGGACAACGCGCCGAGCGTGGCCGGCAACGCCGCCCAGGCCGACAACCTCTCGCGCCGCGAGGTCATCCTCGACGACGACAACAACGCGCAGGAGTGGTACCTGACCACGTCCACCCCGCCCGGGCCGGCCGACGGTCTCCAGTTCGTCTACTACCCGCGCGCCAACGGCGGGTTCTCCGTCGGCACCCAGGGGACCGACTTCTTCCGCGGCGGCGACCTGGTCAACGGGCTCACCGGAGTGCTGCACTGGTCGTTCCCCGGCTTCGGCGCCGACACCTGGCGCATCCGCCCCACGGCGGCCAACCCCGCGGCCTTCACCGTGGCCAACCCGCGGCCGGCGACGCCGCCGGACGTGGGCGGCGCGATACAAGCGGTGGGGATGAACCTCCTCAACTACTTCACGACGATCGACACCACCTCCAGCACGAGCACCGGCCCCTGCGCTCCCTCGGGGACCCTGGACTGCCGCGGCGCCGACAGCACGGCCGAGCTCAACCGCCAGCGCGAGCGGGCTTCGGTCGTGATCTGCGGCCTCAACGCCGACGTCTTCGGCTTCATGGAGCTCGAGAACACCACCCCGAGCGCCACCATCACCGACCTTCTCGGGCGCCGTCAACGCCCGCTGCGGCGGCGCCCATCCTTACACCTTCGTGAACACCGGCGGCACCCTGGGCACCGACGCCATCCGGGTCCAGCTCGATCTACCGCACGGGCATCGTCTCGCCGGTGGGCTCGCCGCTCGTCGATCTCGATCCGGTCCACAACCGGCCGCCCACGGCGCAGACCTTCGACGTCGTCGATGCGACGAACCCGGCCTTCGGCAAGCGCTTCACGGTGATCGCCAACCACTTCAAGTCGAAGGGCTGCCCCGGCACCGGGCGGCGACGCCGACGCCGGGCGACGGCCAGGGCTGCTTCAACGCCACGCGCACGGCCCAGGCCAACCGCCTGCTGACCTGGATCAACGGCACCGTGCTGCCGGCGGCGGGCGATCCCGACGTCCTGCTGCTCGGCGACTTCAACTCCTACGCGAAGGAAGACCCGGTCACGCACCATCGAGGCCGGCGGCTACACGGACCTCGAGACCGTCTTCCATCGGCACCAACGCCTACTCCTATCTCTTCGACGGCCAGCTCGGGCATCTCGACTACGGCTTCGCGAGCGCGAGCCTCCTCTCGCAGGTCACCGGCGCCGACGCCTGGCACATCAACGCCGACGAGGTCGACCTGTTCGACTACAACGACGAGATCCGCGACGCCCCGGGCGAGGCCACCTTCGAGGAGAAGCCGGACGGCTCGGCCCTCGTGCCGCCGCGCGTCGTCTTCCAGCCGATGTCGCCGTATCGCGCGTCGGACCACGATCCCGTGCTCGTCGGGCTGTTCGCGAGCGCTGACCTCGCCATCACCAAGACCGACGGCGTGACCACGGCGGTGCCCGGCGGCTCGGTGACCTATACGATCACGGCGTCGAACGCGGGTCCGGACCCGGTGACCGGCGGCACCGTCGCCGACACCTTCCCGGCCATCCTCTCCTGCACCTGGACGTGCGTGGGGGCCGGCGGCGGCACGTGCACGGCGTCGGGCTCGGGCAACATCAACGACACGGTGAACCTGCCGGCCGGCGCGAGCGTGACCTATACGGCGACCTGCGCGATCAATGCCTCGGCAACCGGCACGCTCAGCAATACGGCCACGGTCTCGGGCGGTGCGGCGGGTGATCCCAACACGGCCAACAACAGCGCGACGGATACCGACACGCTCACCGCCCAGGCGAACCTGGGCGTCACCAAGACCGACGGCGTGACGACGGCCACGCCGGGCGGCTCGGTGACCTACACGATCACGGCCTCCAACGCCGGGCCGAGCAATGCCCCGGGCTCGACGGTGGCCGACACCTTCCCGGCTTCCTTGACCTGCACCTGGACCTGCGTGGGAGCCGGCGGCGGCACCTGCACGGCCTCCGGCTCGGGCAACGTCAACGACACCGTGAACCTGCCGGCGGGTGGCAGCGTCACCTACACGGCGAGCTGCACGATCTCCGCTTCTGCGACGGGCACGCTCTCCAACACGGCGACCGTGGCGGCACCCGGCGGAGTCACCGATCCCACGCCGGGCAACAACTCGGCCACGGACAGCGACACGCTCGCCCCGCAGGCGGATCTTGCGATCACCAAGACGGACGGGGTGACCACGGCGACGGCGGGCGGCTCGACGACCTACACCATCACGGCCTCCAACGCCGGGCCGAGCAATGCCACGGGCGCCACGGTGGCCGACACCTTCCCGGCTTCGCTCACCTGCACCTGGACGTGCGTAGGCGCCGGCGGCGGCACCTGCACGGCTTCGGGCTCGGGCAACGTCAACGACACCGTGAACCTGCCGGCGGGCGGCAGCGTCACCTACACGGCGAGCTGCACGATCTCCGCTTCTGCGACCGGCACGCTCTCCAACACGGCGACCGTGGCGGCTCCGGGCGGAGTCACCGATCCCACGCCGGGCAACAACTCGGCCACGGACAGCGACGCGCTTTCGGCGAGCGCTGACCTTGCGATCACCAAGACGGACGGGGTGACGACGGCGACGGCGGGCGGCTCGGTGACCTACACCATCACGGCTTCCAACGCCGGGCCGAGCAACGCCACGGGTGCCACGGTGGCCGATACCTTCCCGGCCTCGCTGACCTGCACCTGGACCTGCGTAGGGGCCGGTGGCGGCACCTGCACGGCTTCGGGCTCGGGCAACGTCAACGACACCGTGAACCTGCCGGCGGGCGGCAGCGTCACCTACACGGCGAGCTGCACGATCTCGGCTTCTGCGACCGGCACGCTCACCAACACGGCGACCGTGGCGGCGCCCGGCGGAGTGACCGACCCCAACCCGGCCAACAACTCGGCGACCGACACCGACACGCTTTCGGCGAGCGCTGACCTTGCGATCACCAAGACGGACGGGGTGACGACGGTGACTGCGGGCGGCTCGGTGACCTATACGATCACGGCCTCCAACGCCGGGCCGAGCAACGCCCCGGGCTCGACGGTGACGGACACCTTCCCCGCCTCGTTGACCTGCACCTGGACCTGTGTGGGCTCGAGCGGCGGCACCTGCACGGCGTCCGGCTCGGGCAACCTCAACGACACCGTGAACCTGCCGGTGGGCGGCAGCGTCACCTACACGGCGAGCTGCACGCTCTCGGCCGCGGCCACGGGCACTCTCTCCAACACGGCGACCGTGACGACCCCCGCCGGAGTCACCGATCCCACGCCGGTCAACAACTCGGCGACCGACACCGACACGATCAATGCGCAGGCGGACCTGGCGATCACCAAGACGGACGGGGTGACGACGGTGACGGCGGGCGGCTCGGTGACCTATACGATCACGGCCTCCAACGCCGGGCCGAGCAACGCCCCGGGCTCGACGGTGGCCGACACCTTCCCGGCCTCGCTGACCTGTACCTGGACCTGCGTGGGGGCCGGCGGCGGCACCTGCACGGCGTCCGGCTCGGGCAACCTCAACGACACCGTGAACCTGCCCGCGGGCGGCAGCGTCACCTACACGGCGAGCTGCACGCTCTCGGTTTCTGCGACCGGCACGCTCTCCAACACGGCGACCGTGGCGGCACCCGCCGGGGTGACCGATCCCACGCCGGCCAACAACTCGGCGACGGACAGCGACACGGTGACGCCTGCGCCGCCGTCCAGCCCGATCCTCTCCGGCACCAAGACGGCCTCCGGCTCCTTCAGGCCGGGCAGCACGGTGACCTACACCGTGGTGATCACCAACAGCGGCACCGGCACCCAGGGCGACAACCCGGGCAATGAATTCACCGACGTGCTGCCTGCGAGTCTGATGCTGGTCAGCGCCACGGCGACCTCGGGTACGGCCGTGCCCACCGTGGCCACCAACACCGTCACCTGGAACGGCTCGCTCGCAGCCGGCGCCTCGGTGACCATCACCATCACCGCCACCATCAACGCCAACGTCCCCGTCGGCACGACCATCTCCAACCAGGGGACGATCTCCTACGACGCCGACGGCAACGGCACCAACGAGTCCACGGCCCAGACCGATGCCACGGCCGGCGGTGCGGCCGATCCCACGACGTTCCAGGTCGCGGCGCAGTCGGTCGTCGAAATCCCGACCCTCGACACCGTGGGTCTCGCCCTGCTCGGCCTGCTGCTGGCCCTGGGTGGCGCGGCCCTGCTGCGGCGGCGGATCGCCGTCCGGCGGTAGATCTGATCGCTTCGGCTCCTCCTCCTTCACCTGTGCGGTGAAGGAGGAGGCTGCGGTGGCTGGCTCTGGCTGGTGCGGTGCTGCTGCTGCGGAGTTACCAGATCTCGCGGAGCTTTCTGAGGCCCTCCCGGTAATCCTCGATGCGGAGGTCTGCCGGAATTCCGTGCTCAGCGAGAAGGTCCATCATCTCGCTGACGGAGACGCCTGCCACGTCGGCCGCCTTGCTCAAGGAAGCCTTCCCTTCCCGATACCGCTCAAGGGCGAGGAATCTGCGCCCTCGGGTGAGGAGGTCCCGGACGGCCGTGGACAGATCCTCCTTGTCGGCCTCCGCAAGACTGCTGAGGAACTTGTAGTCATCCGCTTCCAGGCGGATGCTAACCATTTTCTGAGCTTTCGCCATGAGAGCCTCCAATCTGGCGCGAAACTTCCTCGATGACCTCGGCTCTGAACCGCCCAAAGGCTTTCAACCTTTCAAGGCAGCGCATCCCATCTTTGGGAGTCAAGAGCTCCTTTTCCACTGCCCGCACGAGGATACCCAGGGATGTTACGAACCCGACCCGCAGGACCTTGCAGGCCCGGATCGCATTTCGGTCGTCGGTGGCGACGACGGCCGCATCTCCCTTTTCCAGAGCGAGCGCCAGCGCTTCGGCTTCCCCAGCGCCCAGCCGGAAGTCCTGGACGAGGCGAGCGACCACTCTGGGTTGCCGGACCTCTTCGACAGTGAGACGACCTTCTTCGATTCTTTGTTGGATGAGAAGACCGTCAGGCCGATCCCGGGATCCCGTGGACTCTGCTGCGACAGCTCCTGGCATGAGGGGTACGCTCGGGAAGTCGTTCAGGAACAGGTCGAGCAGGTCTGACTTCGCCAGTAGGATCAGCGTCGAAGCGTCGAAGACCAGCACGCAGGACAATGTATGACATCCGTCTGACGAAAGCAATGACCTGATGGGCGAGCCACTTCATCCGAAACCGGCTATAATGCCGTTTCAGCATCGTCGTGTTCCGTATCGTTCCCGAACTGTTTGTGGGAGTCTGCGTATGACCCGATCCATCGTCTCCTCTCTGCTCCTCGCCACGCTCTGTGCCGGTGCCGCGCAGGCCGGCACCGTCTACGTCCCCCTGGCCGGCCAGACCACGGTGGGAACGGCGACCTACGAGGTCCAGGTATCCGTCGTCAATACCGCGGGCGCGTCGGCCAACGTCGACCAGGTGCTGCTCGGCACGGATACCGACGGCACGCAGCGCACCGGCGTCACGCCGTCCACCCTCTCGGTGGCGGGCGCGCGCACCAGCGTGGTCAAGCCCGGAGCGGCCTTCCGGGGCTTGCTCGAGATCACGGGCGCGGCCGATTTTCGCTACTCCGCCCGGCTGGTGAAATTGGGCGGCGGCAACAGTGTCGACCTGCCGGTGATCACCTCCAGTGACGTGGTCAAGGGCAACGGCAAGCTGAGCCTCCAGGGGCTGGTCTCGACCAGCACGGTGACCAGCGATCTCGCCCTCGTCAACCTCGGCAAGGGGGCCGCGCAATGCACGGTCAGCCTGATGCGGGCCGACGGCTCAGCCATCGGCGCCAGTGCTACGTTGTCCCTCAAGTCCCTCTCCCACCGCCACTTCGCCAACGTCTTCGCCGGCCTGGTGGATGCCAACGGCGTCAGCGACGCCCGCGCCCAGGTGAGCTGCACCCAGGACTTCTACGCCTATGCCCTGCTCGCCGACAGCGTCACGGGCAACGTGGCGGTGATCCGGCCCGCGGCGAGCGGCGAGTCCACCCTGACCCTGCCTGGCGCGCCGAGCACCGGCACGGGCTGCGGCACTGCCGGCGTAGTCTGCCTCGACGCCTCGGGGGTCGTCCACCAGCCGACGCCGGCCAACCCGGTGGGGCGGATGACCTTCCCCATTCCGGCCGCCACCTACAAGCGGTTCAAGATGTCGCTCGACATCACGGTAGGACCCTGGTACTCCCGCGACCCCAGCGCCAAGCACCTGATCTACTGGTTCGTCATCGACAAGAACTTCGACATGCCGGGCATGCTCTTCTTCCGGGGCCCGAGCAGTTATACGGCGCTGGTCCGTCACGGCATCGGACTGACGCATCCGCAGAAGGGCAAGATCGAGAAGTCCTTCCAGGCCACTCCGGGCCGCATCTACCACGTCGAGAACGACTACGACATGGGCAACCGCATCTACAAGGTGACGATCACCGACAAGGGCACCGGCGCGGTGCAGGTGATCCTCCCCGACGTACCCAACGTCCCGCAGTTCACCACCAAGGCGGGCCAGCGGTTCCTCATCGACATGGGCTTCAAGGAGAACGCCGTTCCCGACGAGGTGCCGTCCTACAACTGGGTGTACCAGAACATCCACATCGAGGCCTACCAGTAACGGCCGATCCCGACAGCAGTCGCCGCGCAGGGCGCCGGTTTCCCCGGCGCCCTTCGTGTTTCACGGCCGCCGGTGGGAGCCGCTCCCACCCAGGTCGCAGCGATTCCCACCGCGGTCGCAACGGCTCCCACCTCGGTGGCAATGACTCCAACCGCGGTCGCAGTGACTCCAACCTTGGTGGCAATGACTCCAACCTCGGTGGCGATGGCTCCCACCTCGGTCGCAGTGACTCCCACCGCGGTGGGAGCGCCTCCCACCTTGGTGGCGATGACTCCCACCTCGGTGGGAATGACTCCAACCGCGGTCGCAGCGGCTCCAACCTGGGTGGGAATGACTCCCACCGCGGTGGCAACGGCTCCGATCTTGGTGGGAATGGCTCCCGCGGCCCTACATCAGAGGGTCGTAGAGGGGGAAGCGCTCGCAGAGCTCCCGCACCCTGCCCTTGACGCTCTCCAGGACCCCGGCGTCCTCCGGAGCGCGCAGGACTTCGGCGATGAAGTCCCCCACGTGGCTCATCTCGGGCTCGCGCATACCGCGGGTGGTCAGGGCCGGGGTGCCGATGCGCACGCCGGAGGCCACGAGGGGCGGGTTGGGGTCGTAGGGGATGGTGTTCTTGTTGACGGTGATGCCGGCGTCTTCGAGCGCTTTTTCGGCCACCTTGCCGGTGGTGCCCGCCTTGGCCACGTCGACGAGGAAGACGTGGTTGTCGGTGCCGCCGGAGACGATGCGGAAGCCGTGCTCGATGAGGCTCGCCGCGAGGGCCCGGGCATTGGCCACGATCTGCGTCTGGTAGGTGCGGAACTCGGGCGTGAGCGCTTCCTTCAGGGCCACGGCCTTGGCCGCGATGATGTGCATCAGCGGTCCTCCCTGGAGGCCGGGGAACACGGCGCGATCGAGGTCCTTGGCGAAGCGCTCCCGGCACATCACCATGCCGGCCCGCGGACCCCTGAGGGTCTTGTGGGTGGTGGTGGTCACGAAGTCGCAGTGCGGGATGGGCGAGGGGTGGAGACCCGCGGCCACCAGGCCGGCGATGTGGGCGATGTCGGCCATCAGCAGGGCCCCCACCTGGTCGGCGATGGCGCGGAAACGGGCGAAGTCGATGATCCGGCTGTAGGCCGAGGCGCCACAGATGATCAGCTTGGGCCGCTCGGCCAGAGCCAGGCGCTCGGCCTCGTCGTAGTCGATGGTCTCGGTCTCGCGGTCGACGCCGTAGGCCACGACCTTGAAGTCGCGGCCGGAGTACGAGAGGCGATGGCCGTGGGTCAAGTGGCCGCCGGAGGAGAGGTCCATGCCCATGAGCTTGTCGCCGGGCTTCAGGAAGCCGAAGTAGACCGCCATGTTGGCCGAGGTGCCGCTGTGGGGCTGGACGTTGACGTGCTCGGCGCCGAAGAGCTGCTGGGCGCGCGCGATGGCCAGCCGCTCCACCACGTCCACGAATTCGCAACCGCCATAGTAGCGCCGGCCGGGGTAGCCCTCGGCGTACTTGTTGGTCATCACGCTGCCGGCGGCTTCCAGCACGGCGCGGCTGACGAAGTTCTCGGAGGCGATCAGCTCCAGCCCGAAGCTCTGGCGCGCTCGCTCGTCAGCGATGGCCTGATAGACCTCGGGATCAGAGGCTTTCAGCGAATGGTAATCAGACATGCGAGGGCTCAGGGCTCTTTCGGCTCCTCGGGGGGAGGAGGCGCGGGCTCGGGACCAGCAGCCTCCGGCTGCTTCTTGGCCGGAGCCTTCTTGGCGGGAGCCTTCTTGGCGGCGGGCTTCTTGGGGGGCTCGGGAGCAGGCACCTCGGCAGGACCCGGTGCGCCGCCAGCGGCCTCGGCGGAAGTCGGCGGCTTCTTGGGGATGCGCTTGGAGCCGCTCGGCCGTTCCGTCCGGAGCTGATGCTCCTCCTGGCCCTTCTGCTTCAACCGCTTGAGCCGGCGATGCCGCCGGCGATTCAGTTGTCGATCTTTCTCTCTCATGTCCTCTCCTTGGACGATCCCGGCTCTAGAGCCATCGTTTCAGCGCTTTCCGGGCGGTGCCAGCTTGCCGTACGCGCGCCCGGGTGTCAAGAAAGTTACAACGGAATGTTCCCGTGCTTCTTGGGCGGTACCCCCGCCCGCTTGGCCCCGAGCTGCCGCAGCGCCCGCACGATCTCGGGCCGGGTGCGGCGCGGCTCGATGATGGCATCGACGAAACCGCGCTCGGCAGCGATGTAGGGATTGGAGAACTTGGCGCGGTATTCCGCCACTTTCTCCGCCCGCACCCTCGGGGCGTCCTCGCGGGCCTCGTCCAGCTCCCTCTTATAGAGGATGTTGACCGCGCCCTCGGGCCCCATGACCGCGATCTCCGCCGTGGGATAGGCGAAGTTGACGTCGGTGCGCAGGTGCTTGCTCGACATCACGCAGTAGGCGCCGCCATAGGCCTTGCGGGTGATGACCGTGATCTTCGGCACGGTCGCCTCGGCATAGGCATAGAGGAGCTTGGCCCCATGCTTGATGATCCCCCCATACTCCTGGTGCGTGCCGGGGAGGAATCCGGGCACGTCCTCGAAGGTGACGAGCGGGATGTTGAAGGCATCGCAGAAGCGGACGAACCGGGCCCCCTTCAAGGAGGCGTCGATGTCCAGCACGCCGGCCAGGTACGCCGGCTGGTTGGCCACGATGCCGACGCTGCGGTTGCCGATCCGGGCGAAGCCCACCACGATGTTGCGGGCGTAGTCGGCGTGCACCTCGAAGAACTTGCCGTCGTCCACCACCTCGGGGATGAGCTGCTTGATGTCGTAGGGCTTGTTCGGGTCCTCGGGCACCAGGGTGTTGAGGGGCTCGGACTCCCGGTTGGGATCGTCGTCGCTGGTGCCCGCCGGCGGATCGTCGAGGTTGTTGCTGGGTAAGTAGGAGAGCAGCTCGCGGATGGCCGCGAGACAGGCGGCGTCACTGCTGACGGTGAAATGGCAGACGCCGCTCCTGCCCGCATGGGTCGAGGCGCCTCCCAGCTCCTCCTTGGTGACCTCCTCGTGGGTGACGGTGCGGATGACCTCCGGACCGGTGACGAACATGTAGCTCGTCTCTTCGACCATGAAGATGAAGTCGGTGATGGCCGGCGAATAGACGGCGCCACCGGCGCACGGCCCCAGGATGGCGCTGATCTGGGGCACCACGCCCGAGGCGAGCGTATTGCGCAGGAAGATGTCGGCATAGCCGCCGAGCGAGGCGACCCCCTCCTGGATGCGGGCGCCGCCCGAGTCGTTGAGCCCGATGAGAGGAGCGCCGTTCTCCACCGCCAGGTCCATGACCTTGCAGATCTTGGCGGCGTTGGTCTCGGAGAGCGAGCCGCCGAAGACGGTGAAGTCCTGGGCGAAGAGGTAGACCAGCCGGCCATCCACCGTGCCATAGCCGCAGACGACACCGTCGCCGGGGATCGAGACCTTGTCCATGCCGAAGTCGCGGCAGCGGTGGGTGACGAGGGCGTCGATCTCCACGAACGAGCCGGCGTCGAGCAGGAGCTCGACGCGCTCGCGGGCCGTGAGCTTGCCCGCGGCGTGCTGCTTGTCGATGCGCTCCTGCCCGCCGCCCAGCTCCGCTGCCGCAAGCCGGCGCTTCAATTCTTCGATCCGTTCAGCTCGGCCCTGGGTCATGGCCGGGGATCTTACCGGAAGACCGTCATTTCTGTCCCTTCCCCCATCCTCATCACCCCTTCCTTGGCCCGCGGTGTCTAACCTGCCAGGGCAAGTGTCACCCGCTGGAGGAGGAATGACGACAGAGCACAACGACCTGCGGGAGCTGTTGGACGGAATTCTGGAGACGGTGCCGAGCTCGCGCTCGGTGTGGTGCACGGCAGCCCTCCATTTCGAAACCACGGTCGTGCGCAGGAGAGGCCTGCTCTTAGGCGGCGCCTGGGCTCCCCAACTCCTGCGCGACGGGGAGGAGCTGTGGCCGGTCCCCTGGACCATGGCCTTGCCGCAGCCGCGGGTGCTCACGGTCGAGCGGGCCACGGGACCGTTCTGGAGGTGGCTGCCGCTGCTCGAAAGCGTGGCCAAAGCCGGGGAGTCCCTGGTGGTGGCCACGGACGAGGTGGGCGACGACTTTCTCCGTACCCTGATCGCCAACCTGGAACGCCAGGCGATCAAAGCCTGCGCCGTCCGTTCCTCCGCCGCGGCCGCCCTCCTCGAAGGCGAGCGTACGGATCCGCCCGGCGATCCCCACTCCCTGCCCCGGGTCAAAGAAGCCTGGGTGCGCAAAGCCGCCTCCGTCCTCTTCCCCTGGAACGAAGGCGACTGGCCCGAAGGAGACGACATCGCCGTCGTCGAGGTCGGAGGCGAAGACTGCGAAGACCAGCGCGCCCGCCTGCGCTTCTTTGCCGAGGCGCTGCGGAAGAAGGACCGGTCCGGAGGCAGGTTTCACCTGAGAGCCTGCGCCGCCGAAAAGGCTGAAGGACCCAAGGGACTGCAAGGACAGCAAGGACATTGAGGTTGTTGTTGGCTTTGTCCTTGTTGTCCCTGAGGTCCTTGTTGTCCTTTTCTCCCAACCGTTGAAACGAAGGCGTGACAGAACCAGCCACCATCCTGCAGGTGTGTCAGGATACCTCCCGTGGCGGAAGGAGGTGCTGAATGCCGAGTCCGCAGGACGGACCGCTCTCTCCCGATTTCCTCCGGAGGATGGATGCGTGGTGGCGCGCCGCCAACTACCTCTCGGTGGGACAGATCTACCTGTTCGACAACCCGCTGCTCAAGAAGCCCCTGGAGCTCTCGCACGTCAAGCCCCGTCTCCTCGGTCACTGGGGGACGACGCCGGGCCTCAACTTCCTCTGGGTGCATCTGAACCGGGTCATCCAGGAGCACGACCTCGACATGCTCTACGTCACCGGTCCGGGCCACGGCGGTCCGGCGGTGGTGGCCAACGCCTATCTCGAAGGGACGTACAGCGATCTCTATCCCAACGTCTCCCAGGACGAGGAGGGGCTGAAGCTCCTGTTCAAGCAGTTCTCCTTCCCCGGCGGCATCCCCAGCCATGCGGCGCCCGAGACGCCGGGCTCGATCCACGAAGGGGGTGAGCTGGGCTATGCCCTGTCCCACGCTTATGGCGCGGCGTTCGACAATCCGGACCTGATCGTCGCCTGTGTCATCGGCGACGGCGAGGCCGAGACCGGGCCGCTCGCCACGAGCTGGCACTCCAACAAGTTCCTCAATCCCGTGCGCGACGGGGCCGTGCTCCCCATCCTGCACCTCAACGGCTACAAGATCGCCGGACCCACGGTGCTGGCCCGCATTCCCCACGCGGAGCTGGACAGTTTGATGCACGGCTATGGCCACATCCCCTACTACGTGGAAGGGGACGATCCCGAGACCATGCACCAGCGTATGGCCACGGTGCTCGATGAGGTGATCGCGGAGATCCAGCGCATCCAGGCGGACGCCCGGAAGAACGGTGTCAGGGAGCGGCCGTGCTGGCCCATGATCGTGCTGCGCTCGCCCAAGGGGTGGACGGGGCCCAAGGTGGTGGACGGCAAGCCGGTCGAGGGGACTTGGCGGGCCCATCAGGTGCCCATGGGGGACATGAACAGACTTGAGCACCTGAAGATCCTCGAAGACTGGATGCGCGGCTACCGCCCCGAGGAGCTGTTCGACGAGACGGGGCGGCTGCGGCCGGAGATCGCGGAGCTTTCGCCGCACGGGGAGCGGCGGATGAGCGCCAATCCCCACACCAACGGCGGCGTGCTGCTGCGCGACCTGCGGCTGCCCGACTTCTGCGATTACGCCGTGGACGTGCCCACGCCCGGGGCCACCCTGGCCGAGGCCACCCGGGTGCAGGGGAAGTTCCTGCGCGACGTGCTGAAGCGCAACGAGGCGGCGCGGAACTTCCGCCTCTTCAGCCCGGACGAGACGGCGTCGAACCGCTGGAACGACGTGTTCGAGGCCACGGACCGGGAGTCGGTCGCCGAGATCCTGCCCACGGACGAGGACGTGTCGCCGGACGGCCGCGTCATGGAGGTGCTCTCCGAGCATCAATGCCAGGGATGGCTCGAGGGGTATCTCCTCACCGGCCGGCACGGCTTCTTCTCCTGCTACGAGGCGTTCATCCACATCGTGGACTCGATGTTCAACCAGCACGCGAAGTGGCTCAAGACCACGCGCGATATCCCCTGGCGGCGGCCCATCGCCTCGCTCAACTACATGCTGACCTCGCACGTCTGGCGCCAGGATCACAACGGTTTCAGCCATCAGGATCCGGGGTTCATCGATCACGTGATGAACAAGAAGGCCGAGGTGGTGCGCGTCTATCTGCCGCCGGACGCCAACACGCTTCTTTCGGTGACCGATCACTGCCTGAGAAGCCGGCAGTACGTCAACGTGATCGTCTGCGGCAAGCAGCCGGCGCCGCAGTGGCTCACCATGGATCAGGCGGTGAAGCACTGCACGGCCGGCATCGGCATCTGGGGCTGGGCGAGCAACGATCAAGATGATCAGGACGGCGAGCCCGACGTGGTGATGGCCTGCGCCGGCGACGTGCCGACGTTAGAGACCCTGGCCGCCGTGGACCTGATGCGCCAGAAGCTGCCGGACTTGAAGGTGCGCGTGATCAACGTCGTGGACCTGATGACCTTGCAGCCCAAGTCCGAGCACCCTCACGGCTTGACGGACAAGGAGTTCGACAGCCTCTTCACCCGCGACAAGCCGGTCATCTTCGCCTTCCACGGCTATCCCTGGCTGATCCACCGCCTCACCTACCGGCGGACCAATCACGAGAACCTCCACGTGCGGGGATATAAAGAGGAAGGGACCACCACGACCCCCTTCGACATGGTGGTGAGAAACGACCTCGATCGTTTCCATCTCGTCGGGGATGTGATCGATCGCGTCCCCCAGCTCGGCCTCCGGGCCGCTTATCTCAAGCAGGCGCTGCGTGACAAGCTGATCGATCACAAGGAATACATCGAGCAGCACGGGGACGACATGCCCGAGATCAAGAGCTGGAGCTGGGGCGGCTCATCTTCGCAGCGTTGAAGGCGGCGCTTCCCCCGCGCGGCACCGACAGGGTCTTCCAGTGATCCGAGGCGAAGTGCTTGGCGAGGAAGACGATCTGGCCGATGTGGTAGCCGTAGTGGGTGAGCTGCCGGTTGATGGCCTTGATCACGCTGTGGGGCTCGGCGCGGATGAGGACGGTCATGGCCAGGTCCTCCTCCGAGAGGGCGGTCAGGGCCTGGAACAGGCAGCGCCACCCCTCCCCCCAGCAGGCCAGGAGCTCTTCACGGGTGGTGTGGGTCACCACGAACTCGGCGTCGCGGTCGCGGTCGGGCTTCTCGCCGTCGGAATGGAGGAAATCGGTCCACCGGGAGCGCAGGTTGCCGGCCATGTGCTGGATGAGGATCGCCAGGCTGTTGGACTCGGGATCGAGGGTGGCGAAGAGGTCCTCGTCGCGCACCTGGGCCAGGGCCCGGTCCCCCAGGTCCTTGAGCTTGCGGAACTGATCGACGACGTCCTGGAGATAGAGAGAGGCGGGAGAGTCGGTCACGGATCTGCCTCCGAAGCAGGGGGGAGCCGAACGGTTGGCGCGCCCCAGGGGAGAGGGTATCATCGCATAGGCGCTAACTTCGCCTCGGCGCTCCCCCGCCCAAAACCCTCATCACCCCGGCCCTCTTCTCCCGTCCCCTCCCACCCCCCTCACCGGGAGAAGAGGGAGAACAGCAAGAACGCCCCCGCCGGGTACCCCTCTCCCGGGGAGGGGGATAGCGAGGGGGCGGGAGAGGGGCAGGGGTGAGGGTCTTGGGTGGGGGCACTCCAAAAGGGGGCGGCCCGATCCGGCCGCACCGGAGGGGGGCACGGCCGGACCGGGAAACCCAGACCGCCGGCCAGAGGAGGCTTTCCGGGCAGCGGCCTGCCGTTTTTCACGGCCAGTCTTGAGATCTCCACGTTACCTCAGCGCTTCCGCAGCCGCTGTGAATGGCACCACAGGACGCCTGCGAGAAAACTCACAGCGGTTTTCTCCCTCAAGACGCGATATAATCCACCCGCTCCAAGTCAGATCCGGCTGTTGAACCATGATTTCGATAACTGCCTTCTGCTGGAGGACGATGCCATTCCGGCGTGAAATCCCATGGAGAACGAAGACATCTTCCATCTAATTGCCGAGATCCTGCCCGAGGGACGGGCCGACCTGCCGCAGCGGAAGGAGGTCGAGGAGCGGGTGGCGCGCGCCCTGCGAGAATCGGACGAGCGCTACCACGGCCTGTTCGAGGGGGTGCCCGTGGGGCTCTACCGCACCACGCCGGCGGGCGTGATGCTGGACGCCAACAGCGCCCTGGTGAAGATCCTGGGCTATCCCAGCCTCGAGTCGCTGCTCGAAACCTACGTCGGCGACATCTATGAGAATCCGGAGGACCGCCGCCGCTGGCAGCAGGTCATCGTCAGCGCGAGCTCGGCACAGAGCTTCGAGGCCCGGGTGCGCCGTTTCGGCGGCGACGTCATCTGGGTGCGCTTCACGGTGCGCGCCGTGCGCGGCGACGACGGCGAGATCCTGCGCTACGACGGGGCGCTGGAGGACATCACCGACCGCCACCGGGCCGAAGAGGCGCTGCGGTGGAGCGAGGAACGCTTCCGCTCGCTGGTGCAGCACGCCTCGGACCTGATCTGCATCCTCGACGCTGAAGGGATCGTGCGCTATGAGAGCCCCTCCCACCGCCGGGTGCTGGGCTCCGAGCCCGAGGAGCACATGGGGAGGAGTCTCCCCGAGATGGTCCATCCCGAGGACCGGACGGTCTTGGAAAACGCCCTGCGCCAGCTCGTGGAGGAGCCGCGGGAGATCGTCACCATCGAGTACCGCCTCCGCCACCGCGAGGGGAGCTGGCGCGTCCTCGAATCCACGGCCTCGAACCTCCTCGACCAGCCGGCCGTGGCGGGCATCGTGCTCAACGCCCACGACATCACCGACCGCAAGCGAGCCGAGGAGAAGCTCCTCCACGACGCCCTGCACGACGAGCTGACGGGGCTGCCCAACCGGGCCCTGTTCATGGACCGGCTGCGCCAGTCCATGGAGCGTTCGCGCCGCGAGCCCGAGCGCTTGACCGCCGTGCTCTTCCTCGACCTCGACCGCTTCAAGATCGTCAACGACAGCCTGGGCCACCTGGTGGGCGACGAGCTCCTCATCCAGATCTCCGGCTCCCTCGCCGCGGCCCTGCGGCCGTCGGACACCATCGCCCGGGTGGGCGGCGACGAGTTCGCCATCCTCCTCGAAGGGGGGCGCGACGTCAGCGATGCCGTGCGGGTGGCCAACCGCATCCACGACCGCCTGTCGGAGTCCATCAACCTGGGCGGGCACGAGGTGTTCATCACCGCCTCGATCGGCATCGCCGTCCACACTCCGGAGTACGAGCGGCCGGAGGACCTGCTGCGCGACGCCGATACGGCCATGTACAGGGCCAAGTCCTCGGGTCGAGCCTGCCACGTGGTGTTCAACCGGGTGATGCACCGCTTCGTGATGGCCCGCCTGCAGCTCGAGACCGACCTGCGGCGGGCGATCGAGCGGGGCCAGCTCCGGGTGCACTACCAGCCGTTCGTGGACCTCGCCACCGACGAGGTGACGGGCTTCGAGGCCCTGGTGCGCTGGCACCACCCGCGGCGGGGTCTCTTGCCGCCCGACGAGTTCCTCTCCGTGGCCGAGGAGACGGGCCTCATCGTGCCCATCGGCCGCTTCGTGCTCATGGAGGGGTGCCGCCAGATCCGCGAGCTCCAGAGAAAGCACCCGGAGATGGGGAATCTCAAGCTGAGCGTCAACCTGTCGAACAAGCAGTTCTTCCAGGCCGACCTCTTCGATCAGATCAGCGAGGCCCTGGCCGCCTCGGGGCTCGACCCCTCCTGTCTGGGGCTGGAGATCACGGAGGGGGTCATCATCCGCCAGGCCGATTCGGCGAGCAGCCGCTTCTCACGCTTGAAGAGCCTGGGCGTGCAGCTCTACCTGGACGACTTCGGCAAGGGCTACTCCTCGCTCAACTACCTCCACCGCTTCCCCATGGATCTCCTGAAGATCGACCGCTCCTTCGTCTCCCGCATCGAGGAGACGGAGGGGAACTTCGCGATCGTGAAGGCCATCGTCACCCTCGCCCACCAGCTCGGCATGGAAGTGGTGGCCGAGGGCATCCAGACCGCCGAGCAGCAGTCCCGCCTCCGCGGCCTCGGCTGCGAATACGGCCAGGGCTTCTACCTCTCCCACCCGGTGCCCGCCGATGAAGCCGAGCTGCTGCTCATGCGGCGGGCGAGGACGGTGACGTAGCCCCCCTACAGGAACAACCCCGCGATCGCCAGGTAGCCGTTGGTGACCAGCGCGTCCGCGTCGTCCTGGGGCAGGAAGCCCTGGCTGGCGAAGACTTGCACCTGGTGGATGAAGGCCAGGAGCTGGCCCGAGGCCGGAACGCTGTGACCCTGCTGCGCCTGCTGCTGGGCCGCCTGGAGCTTCGCCTTCAAGGCGTTGCCCCGGCCGCTGGTGATCGCTCCCGAAGCGATCAGGTGGTCGACGTCCTGGATCAGCAGCGCGATCTGCTCGGTGGCCGGCCGGTTCGCCCAGAAGACCGCCGCCGTGCGGGCCGGCACGGAGAACGAGCCGGTGCCGCTCGTGAAGGTGGAGGAGCGCTCCGCCGCGTCGAGCGAGATCACCTGGAACGGATGGAGCCGCAGCGCCTTGCCCACGAAGTCGGAGGAGGCGTAGGTCTGGGCGGTCTTGTTGGCGTTGAGCACCACCACCAGCAGGTTGTGCGCCCGATCGATCGCGCCGTTTGCATCCGCCACGCTCATCACGATCACCCCGGGGATCTGGCCCGGGCCGGTGTTGTGGAAGCGCACCCGGCTCTTCACGTCGTCGCCCGTGCGCAACCGGAAGAGCGGTGTGCTCTTGCGGATGGCCAGGACTTCGAGGAAATGGGTGTAGGCCTTGAGGATGTCGGCCTTCGCCGGCTTCAAGGCCGGGTTGGCCAGGAGCGGCTGCAGGATCGGCCAGTTGGACTGGTTATCCCCCGCCGGCGGCAGGCCCACGCCCCAGTTGTTCGGAGTTGTAGGTGAAGTCGAGCTTGTTGAACCAGTCGCCCGAGTTGTAGCTGTTGCGGTCCATGGACTTCGAGCGCAGCAGCTCGACGCCCGCGTGGAAGAAGGGGATGCCCTGGCCGAAGCCCAGCATGCTCATCCCCAGGTTCTGCATCCGCACCCGGTCGGCCAGGGCGTCGTCGCCGGGGCGGCCTTGAGCTGGATGGCGTCGAACAGCGTGTCGTTGTCGTGGGCCTCGACGTAATTGATGACCTCCTGCGGGATCGGCCGTGTAGCCCGGCGGGCTGGCCGTTGTAGTCGATCTGCGCTGGCGGTCACCAGGTTGCCGTTGCGGTCCACGCAGTTGGTAGCTCGCGATCGTGCCGGCGAGGCCGATGCGCACCCAGTCGGTCTCGAGCAGCAGCTTGTTGCAGCTGATCCGCGGGCGATCCCTGGTTGGTGCCGTTGGGATCGGTGAAGAGGCCGGTCAGGAAGCCCTGCTCCTGGATCCCGCTGAACGGTCCGCCGCCCCGCACGGCGTCGCGCAGGCGGTCGTTGAAGGTGCCGATGCCCGTGCCGGCCATGTTGGCCTGGGTGGCGTTGCACGCCGCGGGCGTTGTTGGCCACCTCGCCGAAGTTCCAGCCTTCGCCGTAGAGGTAGACCTTCTTGCCGTCCACGCCGTCATTGGCGAGCGTCAAGGCGTCGAGGGCTGCGCGCAGCTTCTGGCATGTTGCGCTTCATGTGGTGGCCCATGAGGTCGAAGCGGAAGCCGTCGACCTTGTAGGCCCTGGCCCAGGTCACCACCGAATCGATCATCAGCTTCTCCATCATGTTGTATTCGGTGGCCGTGTTCTGGCAGCAGGAGCTGGTCTCGATGTTGCCGTCGCTGTTCAGCCGGTGGTAGTAGCCGGGGACGATCCGGTCGAGCACCGATTTATCGTTCTGCCCGGCGGCGTTGGTGTGGTTGTAGACCACGTCCATCACCACGCGCAGGCCGCTTGAGTTGAGCGACTGCACCATCTGCGCGGAACTCGAGGATGCGGGTCGGGCCGTCCGGGTTGGTCGAGTAGCTCCCCTCGGGCACGGTGTAGTGCCAGGGGTCGTAGCCCCAGTTGAAGCCGTCGACGTCAGCCACGGCGTGCACCCGCGGCCTGCTGCTCCTGCGAGTCGGGCGGGAAGCTCGACAGATCGCCGGCGGGCGACTGCCACTGCGACTTGTCCTCGTTGATGGTGGCGATGTCGAAGGACGGCAGCAGGTGGACGTGGGTCAGGCCGGCCAGAGCCAGCGAGCGCAGGTGCCGCATGCCGTTGCGAGTCGACGTGCGTGAAGGCCTTGAAGGTGCCCTCGCAGGTTCGCGGGCACGCTGGGATCGTTGGCGCTGAAGTCGCGCACGTGGAGCTCGTAGAGCACGATGTCCTCGGGCGCGTCGAGCCGCGGCTTGGTGCAGGTGTCCCAGCCGGCCGGCTTCCAGGCGGGATCGGCGAGATCCACGATCTGGCTGCGCTGGCTGTTGCGCGACAGGCTCACCGAGTAGGGATCGGTCACCAGGTTGGTCTCCACTGGCCCGTGGTGCGGACGAAGACCTTGACCTCGTAGAGGTAGTACTTGCCGTACCAGCTCGCATTGCCCGGTGGCGCTCCAGACGCCCGTCGCCGGGTCGGGGTCATGTTGACGACCTGAGCCGTCGTGGCGGGGTTCGAGTCCGCGAAGAGGTGGAGCTTCACCGAGCGGGCCGTGGGCGCCCACACCCGCAGCGTGGGCACGTGGCCAGGCCCGAAGGTGGCCCCCAGGGCGCCGTCGTAGGTGTAGAGGTCGTCGAGCACGCCCGGGATCTGGAGGCCCGTGGCGTCGACCAGGGTGTTGCCCGCGTCCTTGGCATCCACGGCGATCTGGCCCTTCAGGGCCTCGGCCACCTCGGCGAGTCGGTTGGCCGGCACGTGGAAGGCCTTGAAGTCGGCGAGTGGGGGAACTTCTCCGTAGACGGCGGCCGACAGTCCCGCCGGGTCGCAGATCAGGGGGATCGACGGTGCCGCCCGTGACGCCGCCCGGATCGAGGGCGAGGCCGCCGTCGGCATCGTAGTGGAGGGCCACGTTCCAGCTCGCGGCCACGGCGCCGGGGTTCCAGGCGATGGTGTCCGCGGTGACCCAGTAGGCCTGGGTGCGGCCGAGGTTGCCCTTGGGGGCTCCGCTGGCGCTCACGGTGAGGACGTGGGTGGACGGAGTCGTAGGAGAAGAACATCTCGGTGCAGGCCTGCGGCACGGTGAAGGGGATGTTGGCGCCGTTGGGCGCGCCATTGGCGCCATAGTTCTCGTCCCAGCTCTCATTGATGGCCACCTTCGTTTCATAGTTGCCCGGCGGGATGGCCCGGGTGGAGAAGGTGTAGACGCCGTCTCCGTCCGGATCTTCCAGCCAGGAGCGCAGGCAGTCTGGCTGCCAGTCGTCCGGGCAGCCCAGCTCGGACTGGAAGCTGCCGGGGGCGACGGCGATGACGGCGTTCTTGTTGCTCGTCACCCAGTGCGTGGCGTGATCGTAATAGAACTTGACCGCCGTGGGCGAGGAGAGGTTGAAGCCGAGGTTGGCGCCGCCCGGTGTGGCGTTGGCGCCGTAGTTCTCGTCCCAGGAATCGTTGATCGCCGCCTTGTACTCCCAGGAGCCGGCCGGGATGTTGAACGTCCCTTGCCAGATGCCGTCCTCCAGGGTCAGATGGGTGCTGGCGCAGTCCGGCTGCCAGTCATCCGAGCAGCCCACCTCGGACTGGAAGCTGCCGGGGATGGTGACGTGGGACGGCTGCGTCACGCCGCCGCCCGAGCCCGCCGAGACGGTGAGCACGTGGGTGGTCGAGTTGTAGGTGAAGACCGTCTCGGCGCAGTCCGCGGCCACGGTGAACGGGATATTGGCGCCGTTCTGCACACCGCCGGCGCCGTAGTTCACGTCCCAGCTCTCGTTCAAGGCGACCTTGACCTCGTAGTTGCCGGCCGGGATCGAGGTGGTCGAGAAGCTGTAGATGCCGTCGCCGTCCGGATCCTGGAGCCACGAGCGCAGGCAGTCCGGCTGCCAGTCGCCCGGGCAGCCCAGGAAGTGCTGGTAGCTGCCGGGAGCCACGGCGATCACCGCGTTGTGGTCGCTGGTGATCCAGTGGGTCGCGTGCGAGTAGTAGAGCTTGACGCTGGCGGCCGAGGCGAGATTCAAGGCGATGTTGCCGCCGTCGCGCTGGGCGTTCGCCCCATAGTTCTCCGTCCACGAATTGTTGAGCGCCGCCTTGTACTCCCAGTTGCCGGCCGGGACGTTGAACGTCCCCTGCCACACGTCGTCCTCGGCGGAGAAGGTGAGATGGGTGACCGCGCAGTCGGGCATCCAGTCATCCGTACAGCCCAGCTCCTGCTGAAGACTGCCGGCGACGGTGACCGTCTGAGGCGCCGGGGTGTTGGCGACAGCCGGCGCCGCGGTCGCCATCCCGAGGAGAAGGAGAGGCAGCAGGTGGAACACAGGCTTACGCATGGGGAGGACCTCCTGAGACCAATCCGGGAAGGATCGGATGAAAACGTTCCCAGCGGACTGGATCGTAGCAGAAGCGAATCAGCTTGTCCCCACCCCGGGGATGGGATCGGGCCGTCTTGCCTTGGGAGGAGTCGCCTCGGAGTCTGGACCAGAGAGGAGAGGCTGCCAGTGCATCAAAGATGGGCATAGAATGATGGCAGGAGACCTGCCATGGCATCGAGAGTTCACAACTTCCATCTACCCCTATCCCCGGAGCTGCGCGAGATGCTTCGCGCAGAGTCCGAGGTCTCCGGGGAGCCTGCGACGAACCTGGCGCGAGAGGCGCTGGCCGACTGGCTGAGACGGCGCAGGAAGGAAAGACGGCATGCCGAGATCGCAGCGTTCGCAGCGGAGAACGCGGGAACGGAATTCGACTTGGACCGGGATCTGGAGGAAGCAGGAATCCAGGTTATCGAGGCCGACCGTTGAAACGGGGCGATCCCTCCCTGGACCGTTCAAAGCTCACCCAAAGGATCGGGGCGCTACCCGAGTCGGACCTGCTCGCCCTTGAGGATGGGGATCAGGGCGGCGATTGACCTGGACTCTTGAGTCTGAGAGAGACGGCATCGTGAGCAAAGACGATCTGATCCTCGCGATCCGCGAGCTCCCCTTCCCCGAAAGAGTTGAGCTTCTCGAGGACCTCTGGAGGGAGGCCGAGAGCGAGCATCCCGGGCTCCTCAACTGGCAAAAGGAGCTCTTGGATCAGCGTCTGGAAGACGTTGAGTCTCATCCCCAGGACTGGGTTTCCTGGGATGAGGCGAGACAGCGGCTCGAACGGCGGCTTCACCGTCAGTGATGAGAGCTTGACGGCCTTGCTCGTGTCCCAAAGCCCGTGGCTGAGCCGTGCTAAGCTGTCCGGGGGAGGAGTACTGAGGAAGACCCTATGGAAGACCGTGACATTGCTCTTCGCTCTTCGGAGATCACCATCCCCAACGTACGGCTCGGCCTCGAAGATCTCCTCGCCGTCATCCAGAGCCTCGACGAACCGTCCCGGGCTCGCGTCGCTCAAGCTCTTGCTGAAACTGAGCTCGATGCTCGCTTCAAAAATCTGATCGAGCAACTGGCCGCGCGAGCTCCTGCCGAAGGCATCACAGATGCCGACATCGATCGCGAAGTGCAGGCGGTGCGCAGCGCCGCTAGGCCAGCATGAAGCGACGAATCGTCGTCGACACCAACCTGTGGATTCGTGTGCTCCTCGGTGGTCCCGCGACCTTGCCGTTGTTGGAGGCATGGCGAGCCGGTAAGTTCCTTGTCCTCACCAGCCAGCCTCTTCTCGATGAGTTGGAGGCTGTCTCACAGCGTCCACGCTTGAGAAAAAATATCGACCCGGAGCAGGCGAAAGCCCTGATCGAGCAGTTGCGCGGGCGAGGCCATTGGGTGGAGGCCACGGCCGTTCCACCCCGCTGCCGTGACCCGAAGGATCATCCCGTCTTGGCCACGGCCATCAGTGGCCATGCCTCCGCAATCGTGTCCGGTGATGGCGACTTGAGGGCTGACGACGAATTACGGCGAAAGATGCTGGAGCACGGGGTAGAGATCTGGGGCATGACGACACTGCTGGCTGAGCTGCACGAGGAGCCCGAGGACGAGCGCGGGTAAAGTCTGCGGGCTCTCGGCGAAAGGAGAAACTCCATGCGTGCATTCCTGGCGGTGGTCCTGCTTTCCGCCCTTGCCTCTCCCGCCACGGCGGCTGAGGAAACGACGGCCGTCCGCTTCGGCCGGCTGATCGACGGCCGGGGGGGCGTGGTTCAGGACGCGGTGGTCGTCCTGAAAGGGGATCGCATCGACCGCGTCGGCTCCGGCGACAAGGCGGTGCCGCCGGGTGCGAAGCTGATCGATCTCCGTCCGTACACCGCGATCCCCGGTCTCATCGACGTGCACACGCACATGACGTTCTATTGGGATCGCGCGCCCGGCACGCGGCCCTGGACGCAGTTGGGCTCGCTGGGTGCGGCGGTGACGGTGTTCCTCGCGCAGGAGAACGCGCGCAAGACGCTCGAAGCAGGCGTCACGACCGTGCGGGATCTCGGGTCGTGGGAATACACCGACATCGCCATGCGGGACCTGATCAATCGCGGCGCGATGATCGGTCCCAGGATGCTCGTCGCCGGCTATGGGCTTCAGATCAGCAATGCTCCCCAGCGCCCCGGCGCCGCACCGTATCCGGGCCAGTGCGACGGCGTCGCCGAAGTGCAGCGCGTGGCAAGGCAGCAGCTCGGGGCAGGAGCGGATTGGATCAAGATGTATGGCTCGACCGGTAGCGATCAGGACGTCACCGGCTTTCAGACCTTCTCATTCGAAGAGATGAAGGCCGCCGTCGACGTGGCGCACCGGGCCGGCAAGCGGATCGCGATTCATTCCTATGGTCCAGCCGGGGCCCGGGACGCTGTGCGCGCGGGAACCGATTCCGTCGAGCACGCGACGGACATGGACGACGAGACGCTGGCGGAGATGGCACGCCGTGGCACCGTCTACGTGCCGACTGTCGAGCACAACCGCTACTACATCGCCCATCGCGACGAGTTCGGCTACGACGACGCGGTCGTCAAGCGTCTCGAAGCCTACGTGCAGAGGAACCTCACGACCCTGCGCCATGCCAGCCGTGCCAAGGTGAAGATCGCCATGGGCTCCGACGCGGTCTTCACCGGCTTCGGAGAGAACGCCCGGGAGCTGGAGCGCTTCGTAGAAGCCGGCATGACCCCGGCCCAGGCGCTCGAAAGCGCCACCACTACGGGCGCATCGCTGCTGAACATGAGCGACACCCTCGGCGCCATCGCCCCAGGCTACTACGCCGACCTCGTCGCCGTCGATGGCGATCCGCTCGCGGACATTCAAGCCGTAACGCGTCACGTGGTGTGGGTGATGAAGGGTGGAGCGGTGGTGGTGGATCGTGCTGCGGCGAGAGCGCGGCCGTAGAGCGTGGCTCCACAAACGCCCGGTGGCGGCGTAGCCCGGGGTGAAATGGGTAACAGCGGGGGAATTGGGTAAGGAATTGGGTAATACGAGGGACGGCCCCGCTTGGGGTCTTCACGCGGAGCCCGCGACCACCGCCGGCTCTATCATCCGCAGCGTCCCCGCCCCCGCATCCACTTCCACCTCAATCCCCACCGGCAAAGTGAACTGCCGTTGGACGTGGCCGATCATGGCTCCTTGCCAGGCGGGGACTCCCAGGGGACAAAGGTGGTCTTGGAGGACTTCGGTGACAGTCAGTGAGCCGAAGGTTTCTCCGACTTTGCAGTCGGTGCAGTGACCCCAGATCACGGCTCTGGCTTTCTGCAGGATGCCGGCGAGGCGGAGTTGGGTGAGCATGCGATCGATGCGGTAGGGGGCTTCTTCCACGTCTTCGATGAAGAGGATGCAGCCGTCCCAGTCCGGCAGGTAGGGCGAGCCGACGAGGCTGGTCAGGATGGTGAGGTTGCCGCCTAGCAACCGGCCCCTTGCGGTTCCGGGATGGAGGGTCTGCACGCGGTTCTCGATCACCGTGAGGTCGTCTTCTTTGATCTCCTTCAGGTTCTCGAAGGTGACCGCCTCTCCCTCCTGGAGCACCCTTTTCAGGTAGCCAACGTTGAAGGGGTTCCACTGCGAGGTCGCCAGCGGGCCGTGGAAGGTCACCATGCCGGTTTTCGCGTGGAGGGCGAGAAGGAGGGCGGTGATGTCGCTATAGCCGAGGAGGATCTTCGGGTTGCGTGCGATCATCGGCCAGTCGAGCAGAGGCAGCAGACGGGCGCTTCCCCAGCCGCCTCGGAGGCAGTGGATGGCCCGTACTTCCGGGTCCGCGAACATGGCGTTGAGATCGGCGGCGCGCTGCTCGTCGGTGCCGGCGAAGTAGCCCCGGCGCGCGAGGAGGTTCGCCCCTGGTTTCGTCTTGAAGCCGAGCGCGGCCAGGGATTCGACGACGATCTCGACGTTCATGGGCTCCCAGATGGCACTGGCCGGGTCCACCAATCCCACAGTGTCGCCAGGCTGGAGGCGGATGGGACGGACGGTCCGGGGCCGGGCGCCGTCCAACCGGAAGGCGGCGAGAGGGCGAGGGAGAGCGCTCGTGAGCGCCAGGGCAGCGGCTCCGGCGAGGGCCTGACGGCGGGAGGTTTCCATGACGAGGGATGCTATCGCAGAAGGCTGGTGTAAACCGGGGAGACCGCCTTCTGCTATGGATGGATTGTCCTCAGAAGAGGACGATTTCAGATCGGCCCCTAATCCCCGCTCCGTCTTCCAAGTCCCCTAGATGGAAGCAGTTAGAGGATGAACCTGCGGCTGGCATAGCCTTTGATCTATGGGTCTGCCGAACGTCGCCCGTGTTGAGTCACGGGACGATTGCAACGGGGGAGGATCTCCGTTGTCAGAAAGGAGACCGAAAGATGTCCAGCCAGTCGAAACAGCGGGTCTTCATCCCGATGATGCTGATGGGGTTCCTGAGCTTTGGCGCCGTGGCGGCTGAGGCTCGTGATTACAGGCATCAAGATCAGGTCAAGAAGGACGCCGCTATCGGCGCGGCCGTGGGGACCCTCGTCCAAATCATCGGCGGCCGGACCGAGGGGCACGAGCTGCTGAAGGGTGCCGTGGTCGGTGGCGCGATCGGCGCCGTGGTCGGCGCGACCAAGGATTCCCGGCACGGGTATTATCGGGATGGCTACTACCGCGATGGCTACTACGACCGGAACGGTTACTACAGCCAGAACGGATATTACGACCGCAACGTGTACTACCAGGACGGCTACTACCAGAACGGCTACTACTCCCGCGACGGTGGCTCCTACCGCTACGACGATCGCTACGATCGCCGCACCTCTCATCGCCACGACAGCCGTTGCCGCCACTGAAGACCTCCAAGGGGGTCCGGCCGCGTCGGTCCCCCTTTCCTGCTTTCCTGCTCGTCAACCTTCCTTCATCCTCAACAATTGATCCGACGGATCCGTCAGATCCGACGGACTCCTGACATGTCAGCGACATGTCAGATTCTTGGGAACGAGGTCGCGATAGAGGTTTTCCCCTGGAAGGAAGGAGAAGAAATCATTGGCATTCTTCTTGCCCTTCTCCGGTGCGTCAGGCCGATCTGAAAAATTCGAAAGGAGATGGGCTATGTCGTCCAAGGTTGGAAGCGATGTCGTGATCCCTCTGGCCGTTGGGGAAGAAGTAGAGATTCCGGCGGGTCCTTCAAATGCCTCTGCCGACAACAACACGAACGAAACGGGGCACCTGTTTTTCAGGATCAATCCCCCGGTGCAAACAGAGGGCACCCTGAGCGTGCCTCCCGGGACCACGAAGCTGGGGTTTGGCGAAGCCGGAGGCCTCGTCAGGAACGAGGGCCCGGTACCGCTCACCATCGTCTATTTCCTGGGATGATGGAATCCAGGGCCTCCATGGGCGCCTCGGCGGTAGATCCGCTCCGAGGCGCCCACAGACCGGGTTCCCCAGATGGGGATCGAGACTTTTTGGCGACGGGTACAGGGCGGAGCGGCTCCCCCAGTGCCGTCGAAGCCCTGCCGGCACTCGCACTCCTTGTCGTCCCGGCTTCAGGCCTTCACGCTCTGGCACGTCCAGGGATCTGTCTTCCAATGCCGAACCGGCCAAGGATTCTGGGAGCGAAAAATCTGCCGATGGAGATGCGAGGCCTCCGTGCAGATCCTCCTGGGCTTTGAAGCACCACGCCTTGCCGCCACCACTCGTTCGATGAACGTTTCCACCTGATCCCACTCCTTGCGCCTGAACGTCAAGAATTGGATGTCTTTGAAATCCTTGAGCTCCTTAGGTGAGAGCTTCCCCTCCTGAACCAGGGCAATTCGGCGGGTGAGGAGAGTCCAGGAGCCGGGCCTCGACGACTCGGATTGCCAGAAGCCGTGGAGCCTCTTTGATTGTTTCATCGCGAAAGCCGCAGCCCACATATATCATATTACCCCGCTCGAGAATGGTTTTGTATATGAGCTTGAGGTCCAAACCCCGGCTCTCGCGTCCGCCGAAAGCCCCATATTTTTTCCAGGCTTGGTGCGGAGCGAACTGCATCGAAGCGATGTCGTTGATGTCGCCGTGGAGCTTGAGGACGAACTGGCGGTTACTCAGGAGATAGCGCAGGAAGTCGGCATTGTAGCGGTAGGAACGAAGCGCAGCGCCATGGCCGAAGAGAGAGTAGGCATGCTCGATCAACATGTCGTAGTTGGAGGTGAGAACTCCACTACACTGGCTATCCCAGATCAGGGATTGAAGCTTCAGATCATCCTTGCTCGGCTCTCTCCCTGGGCGCGGATGCTGCTCATTGCGGTGCTTTGGATAAGCTTCCCCCTTTTTATATTGGAAGGCCATCTTCGGCGCCCGGTAACGAAGCATCATGTTCAACAAAGCGGTACGACCCAAGCCAAAAGGATTATTTGATTCCCGCGACAGGATGCGGATCCAGCGAAAGGGAGCTTCGGCCGCCTCGACGAAAGATTGGAGGAATTCGGCATTTTCCTCTGGCTCTTTCTCCTTCGGGCATCTTGTGGGGCGAATGTGCTCGTAGTGTTTCAGGTACCACCATATCAGGCACACCATCTCGTTCCATCCGACAAGCCCGGCACTCATTGAGAGTCCCGCCCCGACATAGAAATAGAGCGGGTGGTCGGCGAGAAAGTTGAGATCATAGCTTCCCCAAGGTATTGTTGTAGGAACCTGATCGTGGTTGACTCGGCTTTTGCTCTTGTTCTTCATCGGTTCCTCCCTGGCCGGGAGTTGAGAATCAGTTCGGCCATGCTCATCCGTAGCCGGCCTCACAACCGCCGGAGCAGCCCTGACGCGATGATGAGATCCATCAAGCCAGTCCCCACCGACTTGAAGGCCGTCAGGTCCGCGGCCCTGGCGCGCTCCCTGAGGTTAGAGTCCGCTACGAGTTGGGCAAGGGTTGGGATCTCGTCCCAACAGAGAGCACCTTGGTCCGCCAGTCCTGCAAAATCCCCGGCCTCGGCAGCCGCTTGCTCCTGATCGTCCGTCACCAGGAAGCCATGGGGTGGCAGGCAGCGTCGAGCGAGGTCCTCCGGGATCTCCTGGCGTTTGAGATGGTTGGAGCCGATGAGGTTGAGATGCCGCAGCCGTGGCAGTGCGGCTCCGGCTGGGATCACCGGCGTCTTGCTACTGGTGGCGGTCGTCACCAAGTCGGCTTCGGCCAGGGCCTCTTCGGCATCCACCAGGGTCCCTTCCACTCCATCCCCGAGGGTGGACAGCCATTCCGGAGCACCCTTCGAGATCTCCCTACGCACCAGCAGGACCCTGCGGATGGAGGGGCGGACGTGGAGGACCGCCTCGACAAGATGCTCGGCGATCTTGCCGGCGCCGAAATGAGCGAGGCAGGTCGGCTCTGCTGGAGCCAGCAGGTCGGTCGCCAATCCTGCCACTGCCGCGGTGCGGATGAGGCTGAGGAAGTCAGCCTCGATGAAGGCCAGGGGCAAGCCCGTGCGGGTATCGATGACCGACGCCCACATCGCCTTGGTCTCGAATTCGATGCTCGTGTAGTCCTTGCCTCCAGCAACCTCCCAAGCAGGCAGTCCCGCGCGTAGAGTATGGAGCCAGGCGCGCCTCTTCTCCCGCGCGTCGATGCGGATGCGGGGCCGGTTCAAGCCCTTGCCTGCCGTCGTCGCCAGTACCTCCCTCAGATCGGTGAGAGCGCTGGCGATGGAGAGATGGCGGCGGACCTCCGCGTCGCGGACCAGCAACACGCTGGTGTCACAGAACTGGATCGTTTCAGCGCCTTGGCCCAAATCTCACCCCATCCTTGAACGAGAAACTGGTGCTACAATAGCACAACGTTTCCAGTTGCCGTGTGCCGGACGCCATCTCCCTCTTTCTCATAGAGCCAAAGGAATCATGTTTTGGCAGGTGGTGACGGCGAAGGCACAAAGGCGTATAGGGAGAAAGACCTATGGACGATAAAGCAGAGATCTGGCTTGAAGTGTCGGACGTGCGGTTCGAAACCGGGGAGGGGGAAGATAAGAAGTCCTGTCGAGTCCTGCTCAGAGGGGATCGCGAGCACCCAAAACCGGTCTGGTGGCCGGTGGAGCCCGCTGCGGTGAAGGGAGAACGCCTTCGACACCTACAAGGCGATCCTCGACGAGATGGACGACAAGCGGACGGTACTCGCGCGGCTTAGCGTCAAAAAGGAGGCCGGTCAGGCCTGGCTCCGCTGCGACGCCTTCCGCTTCCAATCCCCCGAGTTGGGGAGCCGCTGAGACGGAGCCGTGGCCGAGACGGTCTCCCTTGCCGCTCACCGGCTGCCGCCGGCGCCGGACGCTTCCCGCGAGGAGCGCCTGCGGCGCAGCCGCGAGATGCTTTTCCATGCCCTCACCCAGGGGAGCACGGTGGCGGTGGTGGGCAGCGGCTGTTCGGCGCCCCTGGGCTACCCATCCTGGAAAGGTCTTGCGGCGGAGATCGTCGAGCTCGCCCTTGCCCAAGGAGATGGCAGCCAGCGCGAGCGCCTCCTACGCTTCCAGAGCAGGCTCGGCGCACCCAGCGTGGATTCCCAAGGCTCATGTTCATGATCGGCGTCTGCAAGCGGCTCTTCGGCGGTCGCCCTCCCGAGGAGAACCCCTATAGCCGCTATCTGATGGACCGCTTTCGGCCTCCGGAGCGGCTGGCCGGCGTCGAGCACAATCCGCACCGGGCGTTGCTCGGGCTGCCCATCCATCGCTTCGTCACCACCAACTACGACGGTGAATTGGAGCGTGCGCTCGCCGCCGATCCCTCCCGCGCTCCCCAGCTCGGCCTCTCCTTCACCCAGAGGCCGGAGAATTGCGATCAGCTCGCGCTCTTCGCGCTGGCCCGCGTCGGAAGGGCGAAGAACATGGTCTTTCACTGCCACGGACACTACGACGATCCCGACTCGATCGTGGCCACGGAGCTGGACTATCAACGGTGGTACCTGGCCGCGGAGGAAGAAGCGGCCCCGGCCTTCCTGCAGACGTTCGACCTGCTTTTCACCTCGAATCCCATTCTCTTCGTGGGCTATGGCCTGGGCGATGAGGATCTGTTGCGACCGCTGCGCAGGATTGCCGCTGCCAGCCCGGAGCGCAAGGAGTTCCGTCCCCTGTTCGCTCTCCTGTCTGAAGCCCCTGACGGCGAGGATCGGGATCGCCACGAGCAGCTTTTCGAACGGTATGGGCTGAACGTCATCCCGTTTGCAGCGCCCGCCTCGTCCGACCCCCAGGCGAGGGGCCGGGTGCTGTGCACGGAGCTGGCACGCCTGGAGGAGGGCCGGCTGCGGTGGCGGGACGGATGGTTCGACAAGCCGCTGTTCCGCAAGGTCACCGTCCAAGCCGAGCCGCCGCAGCCGTACCGGCACTACAGTGTGGATTCCAAGGGACACGAGACCCTCGGCCAGGAGCGAGTCACCTCCAAGCTCGATAAGCTCAAGGAGCAGGCCCTCGCCGGCGCGCGAGTGATCGGACTGGTGGGCGCTGGGGGCACCGGCAAGTCCTGGCATGCCATGCGTCTGCTGGAGGTCGTGGAGCGCGAAACGGCAGTTTTCCAAGGGTTTTTCTTCTGGAGCTCCTACTACGCCGACGACTCCGTCACTTTCCTCGACCGGCTGCTGAGGTACGTCGAACCGCAGGGCGACAAGTCGGCCTCCCGCCTGACCCGGCTTCGGGAGTGCCTGAAGGGCCGCTATTTCATCGTCCTCGACGGCCTTGAACGGCTCCTACACCCGACCGCCGATCCCGACGTGGGAAGGAGCAACGATTCCATCATCCAACGGGTTCTGGAGATCTTCGCACACACGGAGAGCCGGAGCACCCTGGTCCTCACCAGCCGCCTGTGGCCGGCCGAGCTCGACTCCAGTGCGCCGGGCATTGAGAAGCACGCCCTCGACCGCATGCGGACCGGCGACGTGCAAGGCATCGTGCCGTTCAGTTGGCTCGAACGCTCCCAGGTGTCAACGCTCTGCTCGTTGCTCGACGGCCACGCCTACGCCCTGTTCCTGGCCGGCCGCTTCCTGCGGCAGGGTCCGCCCGCCGAGGTCGAGGGACACTTCGTGAAGCTCCGGCGCGCGCTTTCCGATGCACCCCCCGATCGCCGCCTCGCCAAGATGATCGAGCTGGCGGTCCACGGGCTGGACGAGGAGACGCACGACCTCGCGTGGGCGCTGCTCGAACGGCTGGCCGTGTTCATGAGCCCGGTGAGCGGGGAGACGGTGCAGCTCTGCTTCACGCTCGCCACCCGGCAGATGGAACCTGGTGATGGAAAGGCGGTGTCCCTCGACGAGGTGGTGGACAAGCTCCTCGCAGGCGGGCTCCTGTTCAGGGTCGTTTCGGGGGCGACCGAGCGCCAGCCGGCGGCCTTCACCGTGCATCCGACCGTGCGCAGCTACGTCTTCCAACAGCGGGACCAGCAGATCGAGCGCGACGTGCTACCCAATTTCTCTCTCGCTGGTTTCACCTCCGGCCGTGCAGCCGTGCATCCGGGCTCCCGTGCCACGGCCGCGCTGGTGCGCGAGCTGTTCGATCGCCTCCACGACGAGGCGGTGAGGGCGGCGAGCGAAGGCCGCAGCGAGGCGGCGCGCGGGCTTTGCCGGAGCCTCTTCGGCGTGATGCGCTCGCGGATGGAAACCAATACGGCCCCGCGCTGGACCACCTATTCTGATTACATTCTTTTCGGTCTGCGCCTCGCCGATCTCGTCAAGCGGCTCTCGCCCCGCCTGTGGAGCTTCCGTGAGCCGCACGAGCGCGTCGAGATCGAGGATCCGGCGGCGCCCCTCTATGCCGACGAGCTGGCCTTCGTCTATAATGACGTCGGCCTCACCCTTTGTGCCGAGGGCTACATGCCGGACACCCTGGCCGTCTGGGAACAAGGCTTCGAGATCAACCGCATCCTCGAGGGCAGCGCCGAGGTGCCGCTCTATACGCTCCAGTCGCAGCTCCACCTGGGACACACCTTCCTGGAGCTGGGAAATCTGCCGATCGCGGCTCAGTATCTCGAAGACACGACGCGGACCAACCACCAAGTCCAGGATCGAGACTACCGGGGAAGGATCCTCGGCTATCAGGCATTGATCCATTATTACCGCGGCCATCTGGAGGAAGCGGACGCCATGTTCGGAAAAGCCCTCAGGCTCTTGAAGAGGGCGGGAGGAAACGCCAGGGCGCAGAGCTTCTTCCTCAGCCATCGGGCGAAGCTGGCGACGGTCGAAGGGCATCTCGACAAGGCGGAAGAGCACGTGGCCTCAAGCCGCGCCCTGGCGGCGAGCGGTCACGCCGAGGATCTGCTCGCCTACGCCCGGACGGCCCATGCACGCCTCCATCGCGAGCGGGGCGACTTTGCCAAGGCCAACTTCGAGTATCACGCTGCTCTCGCCGAAGCGCACCGGCTGGGGATCCGCCGCCTGGAGGCAGAGATCCTGACCGGCCTTTCCCGTCTCGCCCTCAGCCTGGAGGATGCGGCTCTGGCGAAGAGGCGGGCGATGGCCGCGCTAGGGATCGCCAACGAATTGGGGCTGGGATTGCGCCAGACCCAGAGCCTGCTCATCCTGGGCGTGGCCACGGCCCGGACCGGGCAACTGGACCTGGGGCGCGCCTACCTCCGGCTCGCGAAGAAGCTGGGGGAGGAGCAGGAGTACTGGCTGCGCAGCCGCGAGGCCGAAGAGCACCTCCAGAAGCTGGGCGAAGAGTCGACGAGCCAGGAGCTTTAGAAGAGGACCAGGTGGAGGAGACCGCGGATCAGGATGCCCACGGCGGCTCCCGCCATCGCCTGCCAGGCGATCTCCTTGACCCGGGTCCCCGTGGCGGAGAGCAGGAAGGGGACTCCGACGAGGTCGAGGGGATTGATCATGAATCCTGCGACGCGATTGAGATCGCGAGCGCTCATGGATCCCGCATGGATCAGGTCCCTCGTCACGCCCAGCATCGCGGTGCCGCCGGCCAGATACTTGGTGGCGATAGGAAGGACTGCGATGCCGGGCAGGCCCACGCTCTGCGCCAGCGGCGACAGACCTCTTTCCAGAGCCGCGATCGATCCCACCACCTCCAGGGTTTTGACCAGACAGAGAGCCAGCAGCAGGATGGGAAATGATCGCAGGCAGAGCCGCATCCCCGCAATGCCGCCGTCGGTCAAGAGCTCCAGAAGCCGGGGTGGCCGCTCCGGCTTCTCTGCGGCTGCCTCGGCCTGGCGGACCTCGCCATCGTCATCCGATCGCACCAAAAGGTAGTACGTCACCGCTGAGGCGGCGAATCCACCCAGCAGCGAGGTGAGGAGCGTCGCCTGAAAGCTCAGGCCGACGTCCAGCAGCGGAAAGACGGCATTGGCTTGCGACATGGCCAGGATCATCGCCAACGTTGCCGCGAGCCCGCGCTTCGAGATTCCCTCCTGCTCCATAAAATCGAGCGTCGTGGCTGGCGCGGCGAAGCCGACGAAGAGCAATTGGAGCATGGCGAAGACGCCCATGCCGGGAACGCCGAACGGCCTCAGCACCGGCGCCAGCAGTCTGGCGACGAACGCCAGGATTCCCTTCGCCTCCAGGAGCCTCATCACGGCCATCATCAAGGCCATGATCGGCAGGAGGACGTAGAGCGTCAGGTCGACGGCCGACTTCCCCGACTCCAGGACGATGCGGATAAAGCTTTGCAAAGTTTTCTCCCCACCTGAGACCGCGCTGCTGAATCGTGAGCCTATCACGCTCGCCTGCCGGGAGACGGCCTCAACCAGCCTTGACGCGTGGCGCAGGGCCGTAGTAGTTTCGTCCGGTTATGACCCTGAAGATCGCGATCATCGGCGTAGGAGCTGTGGGAACGTCGTGCGCGAAAGCCATGCTCCTTCGGGGCTCCTGCCACGAGATCGTGCTCCTGGACGTCAATGAACGGCGCGCCCGAGGGGTCGCCACGGACCTGTCGCACGGCGCAGTGCTGTGCCCCGCCACGCGGATCCGGGCGGGCGACTACGAAGACCTGGCCGACGCCGCGGTCGTCGCGATAACCGCGGGAATCAATGAGCAGGCTGGAAAAGCGATCGATCGTGGGGATAAGCTGGGGCGACTCCGCCTCTTGGCACACAACGCGAAGGTCTACGAGGACATCATCCCTCGCATCGTGCGTGTCGCACCGCGGGTACCGATCCTCGTCATAACCGATCCACCCGATCCCCTCGCCGACGTTGCCCGGCGGTTCACCACGACCAACCCAGTGCTCAGCTCGGGCACCTTTCTCGACACGCTCCGCTTCCGTCTGCAGATTGCGAAGCGACTGCAATGTCACCCTTCCTCTGTGGAGGCGCTCGTCATTGGAGAGCACGGCACCTCGCAGGTGTACGTCTGGTCCTCAGCGCAGATCGGTGGTGCGCCCGTTCTGGAACGCGTCGTCAAGGAAGGCCTGGACGCGGCGAGCTTCCGGGCGGAGGTCGAGGCCGCGGTGAAGTTCGCGAACATCGACATCATCGAGGGAACCGGCGCCAGTCAACACGGCATCGGCATCGTGACGGCGAGGATCGTCGAGGCGATGCTTCGCGATGAGGGGCTGGTGGCGCCCATCGGCGTGCTGCAGCCAGAATTCGCTGTCACCCTGTCGCTTCCTGCGGTCATTGGACACGGAGGGGTGTTGAGAGTCCTGCCCCCCGCACTGTCAGCCGAGGAGGCTGAGGCGCTGGCGGCAAGCGCGGCAGTCATTGCCGGTGCTTTGGCGGGATTGTCCTCCTGAGGAGACGGTGCCAGCCCTCTGGAGAGGGCATTTCGGAGGCTCGCCGCTCCTGCCGCAACAGCGAGGGGTCGGTATATTTCTTGCTAGTCTCAACCTGAGCTTTCTGTCTCTTTTGTCTGAACCGGAGGAATCCGTCATGTCTTTCTGTCGCTGCACACGCTTCGGGCCTCTCGCCCTAGCTCTCGGCTGCCTCTCCCTCTCCTCCTTCCCCCTCCTGGCTCAGGAGCCGGTTGCGGACGACAGCTTCGGGGAAGAGATCGAGGTCAGTATCGTCAACCTGGACGTCTTCGTCACCGACAAGGGGGGCAAGCCGCTCGAGGGGCTCAAGGCCGAGGACTTCGAGGTCACCGAGGATGGCCGGCCGGTGAAGATCACCAACTTCTATGCGGAGAAGCGGGCCGCGGAGCCGGCGGAGAAGACGGCGGAGCGTCCGCAGGCCCAGCGGCTGCGTCTCGTGGTCTTCATCGACGACGTCAACATCGGGCAGGGGACGCGGGGCAACATGCTGGTCGCAGCTGAGCACGTTCCTCCATCAGGGGCTGGCTCCAGGGGACGAGGTGATGCTGGTCCGCTACGCCCAGTCGCTCGACGTCCGCTGCTCGTTTACGCCCGACCTGGCGAAGGTCGACTCCGCCGTCACGGTGCTCTCGCGGCAGTCGAGCGACATGAGGAAGTTCGGCGAGAGCCGCGACCACGCGTTCGAGGACATCGTCGACGCGCTCTACGCCAACGAGGGGTTCGGCCCCCTGGTCGAGGGCCGCATCCGGGCCTGGGCCGAGCAGGAGAGCGCGGTGGTGCAGGGGAGCTCTGGACGCTCTGGACACGGTGGTGAGCTGGCTCGCCGGAGTCCCGGGGCGCAAGGCCCTCCTCTATGTGAGCGATGGGCTGCCGCTACGGCCGGGGGATGACCTCTTCCAGTGGGCGGCGAACGCCTCCGGGTATCGAGCGGGACGGCGGATGTCGGCGATCGGCGCGCAGGGATTCGACCTCTCGAAGCGCTTCCGGGCGGTGACCTCGCACGCCAGCCGCAACCGGATCGCCTTCTACCCCATCGAGGCCTTTGGCGCGCGGGCGTCACGGAGCAGAGTGATGGGGAAGCCCTCGTCGCGAGCCGGCAGGACGGTCTGCGTTTCCTCGCCCAGGACACAGGGGGCCGGGAGATGCTCAACGCCGCGGATCCGCTGGCTGCCCTGCGGCTCATGGGCGAGGACCTGACCTCCTACTACTCCCTGGGCTACACGCCGGACCGTCCGGGGGACGAGGCGGAGCACAAGATCGAGGTGAAGATGAAGGTCCGGGGGGCGCAGGCGCGCTACCGCCAGTGGTATCGCGACAAGCCGGTGGGGGAATCCGTGGCCGAGCGGACCCTGGCGGTGATGCGCTTCGGTCCGGAGGACAATCCCCTGGGCGCCTCGCTGGAGATCCAGCCGGCGAAGGAGCAGGAAGGAGTGACGCTGCGAGTGAAGGTGCCGGTGGCGAAGCTCTATCTTCAGCCGAAGGATCAGACCCGCACCGGCCGGCTTCGCCTCTACGTGGTGGCGAGCACGGAGGGCGCCACCACGCCAGTGAAAGAGACGAAGGTGGTGACGGTGGAGCTGCCGGAAGCTGAAGCCGCAGCCGGGAGCGCCCGGGAGTACGTGCACGACGTGAGCATCCCCCTGAAGGCGGGGACCTGGTCGATCGGCGTGGCCGTGCGCGACGAGCTGGCGGCGACGACCTCCTATCTGCGGAAGGACTTCACGATCCCTGAGGAGCAGAAGGGTCGATGATGCAGCATCGCGTTCTTTTTCCTGTCCTGATGCTTCTCCTTCTGATCCTGCCGGCTGCGGGCCAGTCGCCGGCGCCCACGGAGCCCTTCACCGATCAGATCGAGGTCAGCGTCGTCAATCTCGACGTCTTTGTGTCGGACAAGAACGGTCAGCCGATCGAGGGGCTCGAAGCCAAGGACTTCGAGATCCTGGAGGATGGCCGGCCGGTGAAGATCACCAACTTCTACCATGAGAGTCAGGCCGCGGCTCCGGCGGCCACGAAAGCTGGGGAGACGGCGGAGGACCATCCGGTGGATCGCCGGTTGCGCCTGGTGGTCTTCATCGACGACGTCAACACCGGACCGGCGAGCCGGGCCAAGATCCTCGCGCAGGTGAGCCCGTTCCTGCATCAGAGCCTGGGACCGGGGGACGAGGTGATGCTGGTGCGCTACGCCCAGAGTCTCGACGTGCGCCGGCCGTTCACGTCCGATCTCAGTCTGATCGACGCCGACCTCGGGGCGCTGGGGAGCCAGTCGAGCGACCTACGGCAGTATCAGGCGAGCCTGGAGCAGGCCTACGAGGACATCGCCGCGGCCCTGGAAGGGGATAGCAGCGGCCCCGTGATCGAGGGACGGCTGCGGGCCTGGGCCGACCAGGAGGGCGCGGCCGTGAAAGGAGCGCTCCAGGCGCTGGACAGTGTGGTGAGCTGGCTCGCCGGAGTCCCCGGCCGCAAGGCCATCCTTTATGTCAGCGATGGTTTGCCGTTGACCCCGGGGCAGGATCTGTTCTCTCAGTTCGCAAAGGGGAACACGGGGCCTTCCCACACGGTCTCGGGCATGACGACCAAGGAATTCGATCTCACCCGGCAGTTCCGGGCCGTGACCTCGCACGCTAGCCGCAACCGCATCACCTTCTATCCCATCGAGGTCTTCAACACGGAGATCCCGCGCGGCAACGTGACCCAGTCCGTGCGGGTCAACGAACGCCAGAATGGTCTGCGCTTCCTGGCCGAGGACACGGGCGGCCGGGCCCTGATCAATGCGGCGTCCCCCCTGACCGCCCTACAGCTCGTAGAGCAGGACCTCACCTCCTACTACTCTCTGGGCTACACGCCGGACCGTCCGGGGGATGAGGCGGAGCACAAGATCGAGGTGAAGGTGAAGGTCCGGGGAGCGCAGGCGCGCTACCGCCAGTGGTATCGCGACAAGCCGGTGGGGGAATCCGTGGCCGAGCGGACCCTGGCGGTGATGCGCTTCGGTCCGGAGGACAACCCCCTGGGCGCCTCGCTGGAGATCCAGCCGGCGAAGGAGCAGGAAGGAGTGACGCTGCGAGTGAAGGTGCCGGTCGCGAAGCTCTATCTGCAGCCGAAGGATAAGACCCGCACCGGCCGGCTTCGCCTCTACGTGGTGGCGAGCACGGAGGGCGCCACCACGCCGGTGAAAGAGACGAAGGTGGTGACGGTGGAGCTGCCAGAAGCCGAAGCCGCGACCGGGAGCGCCCGGGAGTACGTGCACGACGTGGGCATTCCCCTGAAGGCGGGGACCTGGTCGATCGGCGTGGCCGTGCGCGACGAGCTGGCGGCGACGGCGTCGTATCTGCGGAAGGAGTTTACGGTGCCGGGGACGGGGCGGTGAAAGGACAAGGACATAAAGGACTGCAAGGACGAAGAAGATCCCTTTGAGAGGTTCTTCCTTGTCCTTTATGTCCTTGTTTCGGCTTCGCTGGCGACAGCCCGCCCTCACGCTGGGCGCCGGCTCGAACAACTGTGGCTGCAGCTCGGCCTCCCCCTCCGGCAGCTCCGCCTCCAGAGCCTCCTCGGCGTGGGGCTCGAAAGTGCTCAAGACGCAATGTTCGCGGAGGTCTAACTAAACATCGGCTTGGTCCAAGGTGTCTGGAAGAACCGAATGGACAGCGGCTGGAACCTATGAAACCCATTACACTCAGGTACTTCCTACTAGACGGCTCCGAAGTCCGTGCCGAGTTTGACCAACCGGTTGTAGAGTTGGAAAGGCCGGGAGCGTTGCCGGCAGAGGTTCTGCCGGCACGGGATCTACAAGCGCCCGGGCCCTGCTTGGTCTACGATCTCGGAACGTGGTGGGTCGAAGACCCGGGGAAGTCGGGCATCCGGCTGGACGGGGAGAGGGTGGAGCAGAGGACGGGAGATCTTTCCCTCCTCCACCCTGGAGGTCGGGGCCGACCGACTGACTGCCCTGTTCGAGGCGGAACCGGCTCCTGAGCCGGGCCACGTGGAGAGCTGCATCCCTATCAGGGAGACGCTACGGCCGGAGCCCCTTTCCGAGCGTCAGTGCCTAGAGATCCTGTCGCAGGTTTTCCAGGCTGCCCGGTATCTCTCCGGGCAGCCCCTGCTGGCACACATTCCTGCGGGAGATGGTCGCCGCCTTCCCCAGGACTGAGCACTGCACGATCGTGGAGATCGACGGGCCGGAGCTGGTGGCCCGGGCCTCCCACCCCCGGCACAGTCCCCACGTGAGCTTCACGCTTGCCCGGCGCGCTATCCTCGGCAGGGAGGGATTCCTCTGGGTGCGGGACTTGGAGAAGTACTCAGGGTTCCCCAGCCTTTTCGACACAACCTCCGCTCTCTACGCTCCCATGCTCTGCAACGGCACCGCCGTAGGCGTCCTCCACGTCGGAACCAGCGCCCCGGGAGCCGTCTTCGGCGATAGAGAGCCTCCAGTTGCTGAGCCTCATGGCGACTACCCTGGGGGCGGCACTCAAGGCGTCGGAAGAAGGCTTCCGCGGACTGCCGAACGTCTTCCTCTCTTATGCTCCGGCGGACCTTTCCCGGGCAGAGCGGCTCGCCTCTGATCTGCGACGCCATTCCGTGAAGGTCTGGCTCGACGACGACCACTTGCGTGCTTGGGAGGACCGGGATCCCGCCGTGCGGACGGCGATCCGCGCCACGGACGCATTCCTGCTTCTAGTCTCCCCTGAGAGTGCCAGGTCCGAGATCATCGGTCGGGAACTCGACTTTGCGATTCAGCACAAGAAGCCCCTGCTGCCTCTGCAGTTCGAGGATGCGACGCTGCCGGCCCACCTCCAGGGTAAGGCTCCCCTCAACCTCCAGGGCGACGCCTACCCTGAGGGCCTCAGGAAGCTCACCCGGGGCACTCCACGAGCTTCCTGCGGGCCGGCCGGTGGAGGAGGAGGTCTCCCACCAGATTCGCATCCTCTTTCTGGCGGCGAGCCCGATGGAAATGCAGCCCATCCAACTCGGTTGCGAGCGGCGGGAGATCCTGGACCGCTTGCGGAGCACCAAATTCTTCCAGCGTTTCGAATTCGCGGATGAGTGGGCCGTGCGGCCCCGGGATCTAGCCCTGGCCTTACAACGCCACCGCCCTCACATCCTTCATTTCTCGGGGCACGGCAGCCATTCTGGAGCCATCGTCCTTGAAAATGACGCCGGCCTGAACCATCCAGTAGAGGGCGAGACTCTCGCTCGGCTGTTCCACGTCCTCGGCGGCGACCTGCGCTGTGTGGTGCTGAACTCCTGTTGGTCCGCCGGACAGGCCGAGGCTATCGCCCGGGAGGTGGACTGCGTGGTGGGGATGTCCGCCCGCTTCGATGATCGTTCCGCGATCTACTTCGCGGGGGGCTTCTATCAAGAGCTGGGTTTCGGGCGCAGCGTGCGGAAGGCCTTTGAGGCGGGGTGCCTGGAGATCGAGTTGGAGAAATCCCCAGGCGCGGAGATACCCAAGCTGATCGCCCGCGTGGGGGTGGACACCTCCGCGGTGCTGTTCGAGGACTGAGAGCGATGTGGAGAAAGGATACAGGGACACCCCGATACGCCAGGGGAGAGGAGATCAGCGGGCGATTCCACGTGGTCCAGGTTCTGTCGGGCAGCATGGGGGACGTCTACCTCTGCGTAGACCTGGAGACGAGCTTCCCCTATGCCCTCAAAACCTTCCGGGGGAATTACCTCCTCGGGGATCCCAGGAAGCAGCGCTGGTTCGAGGACGAGGCGGCGCTTTGGATGAAGCTCGAGTGGCACCCGAACATCGTGCAGTGCTTCTCTCTGGAAAAGATCGACAACCTCCCCTTTCTCAAGTTGGAGTGGGTGTTCAATCGGCACGGACGCGGGACCAGCCTGCGCCAGTGGCTTCAGGCGGGAGAAGCTCCAGCTCCGGACGGCCCTGGACCTGGCAATGGATGTCTGCTGCGGCCTTGAGCACGCGGCCCATCAGGCCTCCCGCTTCGTCCACCGCGACCTGAAACCGGAGAACATCCTGGTTGCCGACGGTCCCTTGGCCCGGATCACCGACTTCGGGGTGGCGATCGCCGAAGACGAGCAGGGCCCGAGCTTGGCTCCCTCTCCCTACCGGTCTCCTGAGCAACGGTCGGGCGAAACACTGGACGCTCGGGCCGACATCTACGCCCTGGGCTGCATTCTCCACGAGATGCTGACCGGCCGCCGGCCTTCCGGTGAAGGGGAGGCTCCGGTCCTAGTTCTGCCAGACGGGGTGGATCCCACCGGCCGCGACCTCGTGGAGATTCTGGCCCGCTGCCTGGCCGAGCCCCGGGAGGAGCGTTTCCCGGATGTCCGGGCGCTGCGGGAAGCCCTCTCTACAGTCTACGAGCGTCAATTTGGCCGGAAACCGGCGACCCTGGAGGTGGGGAGACGGTTCTCGGCCACGGACTACACCGGCCGCGGCGTCGTCTTTGAACAGCTCCAGCGCTACGGGGAGGCCCTGGATGACCACAACCGCGCTCTGGAGATGGCTCCGCAGCTCACCATGGGCTACATCAACCGGGGAAACACGAAGGCGGCCGATTGGAATTTTAAAGGGGCGATCGAGGACTACACTCGGGCGATCGAGCTTTCGTCCGACGACGCGAGGCCCTACATCAATCGGGGATCTGTGTTCGAGAGGTGGGGCAAGCACGACGAGGCCTTGTCGGACTATGATCGGGCTGTCGGTATGCTTAAGCCGCAACTTGTCCAGACCTACGGCAACCGCGGAGTCCTAAAGCACAAAACGGGAGACATCGCTGGATCCCGGAGAGACCTGGAGTTCGCGCTGGCCCTCGATCCGCAGGATCCCAGGACGCGGCTGCTGATGGGCACTCTGGAGATCTCCCTGGGCAACCTGGAAGCGGCCATGATCTACGTCCAGGACTTTCCTGGCTTAGCCCTGCCGCGCGGCGAGGTCGCTGACACCGGGCAACTCCACCAGGAAGTCGACCAGGCTTTCCGGAAAACCATGAGCAAGGCCGACGAGGAGAAGCGCCGGGTAGAGGCGGTGGCGGCCCTGATCCTGGGCTGGCTCCAGACCCCAGGCTGGAAAGAGAGCCGTGCCTATCTGGAAGAGCACCCGGAGCTGCTACAGGGTGATAAAGGTGACCTAGTAGAGGCTGGATTCCTCCGTTTGCGCCAGCGGTTCGAAGGCAACCCCCACAACCTGCGACTGCTTGAAGACCACCACCAGCTCCTGGGCCGTTGCCGGCTGGCAGGGATCGAGACCGTCTTCTCCGACCGGCTGCGGCCCCCTCTCCCGCCCGAGGAGCTGCGGTCTCTTTTCGACACTCTGATCGGTTTCCTCAGGATGGGGAGCCCGGCCGAGCAGCGGGCTTATCTGGAGCAGCATCCGGAGCTGCTGACGGGGGACGCCAGCCTCCTCATCAACATCTTCCAGGAACAGCTCCAGGACAATCCGTCGGCTCTCCGTCTTCTCAGGGAGCGCGGCGAGCTCCTGGCCCGGTGTCGGGAACTGGGTCTGGAGGTAGCGTTCGCGCTCATGAGCTAACTAACCCGCCTGGAACAGAGACGCCTGGAGCTTCGGGTCCTCTCCAATAGCATCCGTCCCTTCGACCCCCTCCGGCAGCTCCGCCTCCAGCGCCTCCTCCGCGTGGGGCTCGACCAGGTCCAGGAGCGTCTCAGCCGGACGCTCTTCCACGGCGGGCACGTAGACGAAACGGCCGAAGCCGCGGTGGAACTGCATGCCGGGGGAGGCTTCGCGCAGGTTGCGGAGCTGGTTGATCTTGGAGTCCAGGTCATCGATGAAGTGGAGGGCCAGGGCCTCGGGGGTCATGGGCTCGACGGGCGAGGAGAACTCCTTCTTCCCCTGGTGGGAGAGGATCATGTGCTCGAGCAGCAGCCGCAGATCGGCGGGGAAGTCCGCGATGACGGCGCAGCGCTCGAGCAGCAGGTCACGGCCGATCACCACGTGGCCCACGAGGCGCCCTTCCATCGTGTAGTCGTTGACGGGCATGGCCCCCAGCTCGCGCAGCTTGCCGAGGTCGTGGAAGAGCACGCCGAGGAGCACCAGATCCCGATCCAGCTCCCGGTAGTGGGAGCAGACCAGGACGCCCAGCTCGGCCATGGAGACCACGTGCTCCAGGAGGCCCCCCCGGTAGGCGTGGTGCATGGACTTCGCCGCCGGGTGCTCGCGCAGGGCCTTGCCGTGGACGGCCAGGGTCTCGGCGGCGAGGCGGCGCAGGATGGGGCGCTCGATCGTGTCGCCGTAGAGGTGCTCCAGTCGCCTCCAGAGATCGTCGATGTCCTCACGGGTGGACGGTATGAGCTTCGACTCGTCGAAGCCGTAGTTGCGGTCCCCATCGGTGGCCTCGCGGCAGTCGTCGATGCTGAGCTGGAGCTGGTCGCGATAGTTCTTGACCGATCCCCGGAAGGCCACGAACTGATGCGGCTCGAAGCGCGAGCTCAGGGCCGGGCTGTCGGCCCAGACCTTGGCGGACATGGAGCCGCTGGCGTCAGCGATCTCCATGTCGAGAAAGGTCTTACCGTTGCGGTCCTGCCGCGTCTCCTTGCGCAGGAGGAGCGCGAAGCCCTGGACGTTGTCGCCAGCTTCCCAGGTACGGATCGGTGCGTTGCGAAGGGTCTTGGCCATACCGCGGTGCTCCCCATAGTAGTCTGTCGGCAGAGCCCTGCCAACCAGGGCCCGAAAAGCAGGGTGTTTCTGAGCTTATTCCGTAACGCTGATCCCGTGGCACCGGCCATGCATCGAGGCAACGCGTGAAAACCCGGATTGCAATTTTCCCCCTCCTCTTCCTCCTCGTCGTCCCCGGTCTCCTCGTCGGGGGCAGCCTCCAGGCCCAGACTCCGGCCGACAACGATCCCACGCTCTGGCCCGAGACCGAGCGTGCGTTCTTCCAGGATGGTCCCGGCCTGCTCCTCACTCCGGAGCAGCGCACCGAGCTGCTGGGCTTGAGCCCCGAGGCGCGGGCGAAGTGGATCGCGGATTTCGTCAAGGACGACGAGTTGGGCCAGGCGATCGCCAGGCGATACGCGCTCGCCGCCGACCAGTTCCTCTCGCCGCGGGACGTGCGGGCCCAGATCCTCTTCTTGAACGGCCTGCCCAAGGACCGGGTGATCATCGACTGCGCGGCGGTGTACAAGCCGCTGGAGGTCTGGTACTACCCCGGCGGGACCGGGCCGAGCGGCCAGCCCGAGGACCGCACGCTGGTGGTCTACACCTCCGGTCCCAACCAGCCGTGGAAGCTGTGGCTCCCCAGCGACTCGAAGCGGGTGCTCTATACCCCCCTCATGGAGTATTGGCTGGAGCAGTGGGAGGAGCTGCGGGGGAGGATCCGGGCCGTGCGCTTCGACATGCAGAACTGCAAGGAGGTGAAGCGGGTGGACGATGCCACGGGCGTGCCCGGCCTCACCGGGGCCCTGGCGGCTAGGGGCCAGAGCCACATCCGCCCCAAGGATGCCTCGGGGTTCCTCGCGCCGCCCAAGGACCTCGCCCGCTGGGCCCAGGCCGCGACGGAGACCGAGATGCCCAACCTGGCGTCGCCCCTCAAGGTCTCGGCGATCGAGATGCGCTTCCCCGACCGTGACGGCCAGCGCATCGTCTCCCGGGCCCTCGTCTCCCTGCCGGCGGACGCGGGCTTCAAGCTCGCCTCGGAGAAGCCGGAGGCCCATCTGGTCGTCGAAGGGCTGATGGAGCAGGAGGGCGCGCCGTTCGAGGAGTTCCGCATGCGCTTCCGGCTGCCGGTGCCGAAGCCCGGCGAGCCCCTGGTCCTGGCCCTCGACCGGCCGCTGCGCCCGCAATCCACCTTCCTCGCACGCTTCCGCATCCAGGACGAGGTCGGCGGCGCTTCGATCCTGATCTCTAAAGGCTTCCGGGTACCCCTGCAGCCGACCCCCGAGCCCATGCCGCCGGGCGTCCAGGGGGGAGAGCTGGTGCCCATCAAGACGGCCGCGGGCAAGGACACCCTCCTCCTCATGCCGCCCACGGACGACATCGTGATGGGGCTGTGGCGGGCGGACACCATCGTCACGGGCGAGCTCATCCAGAAGGTGGTCTTCCTGGTGGACGGCAAGATCCAGCTCACCTCCACCAAGCCCCCTTTCACCGCCGAGGTGCGGCTAGAGCAATATCCCACCGAGCAGACGGTCCGCGCCGAGGGTTATGACGCGGAAGGGAAGCTGGTGGCCGCGGACGAGGTGATCCTCAACCAGCCCAAGGGGGCGTTCAACGTGCGCGTGGTCTCGCCCGGCAAGGGCACCAAGGTGACGGGCAAGTCCACCCGGGCGCGGGCCGAGGTGGTGATCCCCGACGGCCGCAAGCTCAAGAGCCTCGATTTTCTCGTCAACGACCAGGCCGTGGGCTCGCTCACCAGGCCCCCTTGGGAGATGGACGTGCCCGTGCCCGAGGGTGAGTTGGTTTACCTCACGGTCCAGGCCACGCTCGACGATGGCACCCGGGCCGAGGCCGTGCGCTATATGCGGGCGCCGGCCAACATGTCCCAGGTGGACGTGAACTTAGTCGAGATGTACGTGGCGGTGACCGACCGCTCGGGCAACCTGGTGCGCGACCTGAAGCAGGAGGACCTCGAGGTCCTGGAGGGAGGCAAGCCGCAGGAGATCGCCAAGTTCGAGCTGGTGCAGACCCTGCCCTTGACTATCGCCATCCTGCTCGACACCTCGGGCTCCATGGCCGGCTCGCTGGTGGATACGGAGAGGGCGGCCTCCGGCTTCCTCGAAAGCGTGATGACGCCCAAGGACAAGGCCTTCCTGGTGAGCTTCGCCCGCCGGCCTCACCTCGACATGCCCCCCACCGACGACGTCGGCGCCTTGACACAGACCATCGAAGGCCTCCAGGCCGTGGGGGACACGGCCCTCCACGACGCCCTGGTGCACAGCCTCTATTACTTCCGCGGCGTCCAGGGGCAGCGGGCCATGGTGCTGCTCTCCGACGGCGACGACAACTCGAGCTACATCTCCTTCAAGGACACCATGGAGTACGCCAAGAGGAGCGGCGTGGCCGTCTACCCCATCGGGCTCAACCTCTCGATGATGGACACCGGCATCAAGTCCAAGCTCCGCGAGCTCGCCGAGGCCACCGGGGGCCGGGCCTTCTGGACCAACAATCCCGAGGAGCTGGCGGGTATCTACAAGCAGATCGAAACCGAGCTGCGCAGCCGGTATCTCGTGGCCTACAACTCCAACGACACCAATTCCCAGCCCGGGTTCCGTATGGTGGAGGTGAAGGTGAAGAAGAGCGGGCTCAAGGCGCGGACGGCGCGGGGGTATTACCCGTGAGAGACCGACCGATCCACAAGGCATCTTGGATGCGGCGGTCTCCCCTGCCGCCGGGCCCTCACCACCCCTGGCCCCTCCTCTCCCAGCCTCCCCCCACTCCGCCGGGAGAGGAGGGGAAAAAGACGGACAAACCTCTCCCTCCTCTCCCGGAAGGGGGGAGGGAGGCTGGGAGAGGAGGGCCGGGGAGGTGAGGGCCTCGGCGGCAGGGATTCCGGTCCGAAATTCCGGTCTCTCTGGATCGGTCTCCTCCTTGCCCTCTTTGCTCTTCCTCTCTTTGCTCAGGCCCCGGACCCCACGCTCTGGCCCGAGGAGCAGCGGGCGTTCCTTCAGGACGGCCCCGGCCTGCTGTTGACGGCGGAGCAGCGGGAGACGTTCCTCTCGCTCGACGAGGCGGGGCGCGAGGCGTTCATGGCGGAGGTCCTGGGGCGTGATCCCAAGCTGGCCGAGGGGATCGAGCGCCGCCAGCGCCTGATGACGTCCGAATTTCTCCTGCCTGGAGACGCCCGGGCCGAGCTCCTCTTCCTCCGTGGCCGGCCGGCGAAGAAGCTGGTGCTCGACTGCGCCGCCATCTTCAAGCCCATGGAGGTGTGGACCTACCGGGCGGACGACGGAACCGTCAAGGATTTGATCCTCTACCGTCCCTCCGGCGGCGAGCCCTACGTGCTCTGGCTCCCCATCGACTCCAAGCGCAGCCTCTATATCGATGAAGCCTCGTACTGGCTTGATCAGGCGGAGAAAGAGATCAACAAGCGGATCGACCGCTTCTTCTGCCCCGACTCCGCGCAGGTGGACCTGGTCACCGGGATGGACGGCTTGAGCCGCAAGCCCATCGGCGACGTGGCCGCGATCTCCCATTGGGACCTGCGGGGGAGGAGCGAAGAGGCCCTGCGCGATTCCCACTGGGGTCAGCCGCGGGACCGGGTCTCCTTCCTGGCCGCTCCCGCGGACCTCGGTGCCTGGGCTCAAGCTGCGGCGGCGACTCCTCTCCCCCCGGCGCCCGCCAGGCTGCAGACCGGCGATCTCTCCCTCGACTTCCCCCGCTGGCAGGGGCAGCGGCTGGCGACGCGGGTGCTGATCTCCCTCTCCTCGGCCGAGGGGATGCAGACCACGGACGTCGAGGGCAAGCCGCGGGTGCGCCTGGTGGTGGACGGCAGGCTCGACGCCGGCGGCTCCCCGTTCGAGACCTTCCGCCTGCGCTATCAGGTGGCTCCCCCGGTTGAGGGCACCCCCACGGCCCTGCTGCTGGAGCGGTCCCTGCGCCCGGGGCAGAGCTTCGTGCTGCGGCTGCGCATCCACGACGAGACGAGCGGCGCCGAGGCGACCCTGACCCGCGGCTTCCGCGTGCCGTCGCGGCCGGAGTCCGTCCTCCCCGCTGCCGACACCACGATGGCCGTGGGGGGCGAGACCGTGCGCACCAACGTCGTGGGCAAGGACACGCTCCTCCTCCTGCCGCCGCCGGCCGAGGTGGTGCTCGGCGTCTGGCAGGCCGAGACGGTGGTGACGGGCAGCCGCATCGTCAAGGTTCTCTTCCTGTTGGACGGCCAACCCCAGCTCTCCCGCACCAAAGCGCCCTTCGGGGCCGAGCTCCGTCTCGCCTCCTCCCCCCGCGAGCAGGTGGTGCGGGCCGAGGGCTATGACGCGGACGGCGCCCTGGTGGCCTGGGACCAGGTGGTGCTCAACCAGGCGCGGGGAGGCTTCCGGGTGCTGATCACCGATCCCCGCCGGGGGACCCGTTCCTCGGGCAAGGTCCTGGCCCGGGCCGAGGTGGTGGTGCCGGAGGAGCGCAAGGTGGCCGAGGTGGAGTTCCGGGTCAACGACCGCAAGGTGGCCTCCCTCACCCAGCCCCCCTGGCAGGCCGAGGTCCAGGTGCCGAACGAAGACCTGGCCTGGGTCTCGGTGTCTGCCGTGCTCGACGACGGCTCGCGGGCCGAGGACACCCGCTTCCTCCGGGCTCCGGTCAACCTGAGCGAGGTGGAGGTGGACCTCGTGGAGCTCTACACCTCGGTCGTCGACGGCGGCGGGCACCCGGTGCAGGGGCTCGAGGCCCGGGACTTCGAGGTGCGCGAAGGGGGACGGCCGCAGAAGCTCACCCGTTTCGAGCGGGTGGAGAACCTGCCGCTGACCCTGGGGATCGCCATCGACGTCTCGTTCTCCATGGCCTCGTCGCTCACCGAGGCGCAGCGGGCCGCGAGCGGCTTCGTCCGCCATCTGCTGACCCCCAAGGACCGCTGCTTCACCCTCGCCTTCTCCACCCGGCCGTCGCTGCTCATGCCGCCGGTGGACGACGCCGAGGCCGTGGGGCTCTCGCTGGAGGGTCTCAAGGCCTACGGCCGCACGGCGCTCTACGACGCCCTCCTCGCCAGCCTCTACTACTTCCGCGCCCAGCGGGGCCAGCGCGCCCTGGTGGTCCTCACCGACGGTGCGGACACGGTCTCCACCGCCACCTGGGAGGATGCCCTGGGCTTCGCCAGACGCAGCGGCGTCGCCATCTACACCATCGGTCTCGGCTTGAAGCAGAGTGAGCGCGGCCCCAAGGCCAAGCTCACCGAGCTCGCCGAGGCCACGGGCGGTCGCGTCTTCTTCATCGACAAGGCCGAGGATCTGAGGAACGCCTACGGCCAGATCGAGGCCGAGCTGCGCAGCCGCTACTTCCTCGCCTACCAGTCGGACCGGCTGGCGGGCAAGGACGGTTTCCGGGAGATCGAGGTGCGGACGAAGAAGGGGCGGGCACGGGTGTCACGGGGAGTTTACCCGTAGGACACCGGATCTACGATACGATCCCTGGATGCTCCTCGGCCGGCGAACCCCCGTCACCACGTTCCTCCTGCTGGCGATCGTCGCCGTGTTCATCGTGGAGACCCTCCGCGGTGGGGCGGGCGATCCGAGGGTGCTCATCGCCCTGGGGGCGGATCACCCGCTGCTGATCCAGCAGGGTCAATACTGGCGGCTGGTGACCAGCATGTTTCTGCATGCCAGCTTTGTTCATATCTTTGTCAATGGCTGGGCTCTCTACCAGCTCGGTTCCCTGTTCGAGCTCATCCTGGGGTCCGGCCGCCTCCTCCTGGTCTACTTCGTGAGCGGCATCGCGGGCTCGATCGCCAGCACTCTCTTCACCCGCTCCCTCTCGGTCGGCGCCTCGGGAGCCATCTTCGGCGTCATGGGGGCCATCATCGCCTTCCTGCTCAAGCGGCGGGAGAACCTCACCCCCCAGGCCAAGTCGCTCCTCATGCAGCTCCTCCTGTGGGCAGGGATCAACGTCTTCCTGGGCTTCTCGATCAAGTTCATCGACAACGCCGCCCACCTGGGGGGCTGCGCCGCCGGGTTTGCCATCGGCCTTTTCCTGCAGGACCGGCCCCGCTACCGGTTGGCGCCGGCGCCGGATGGAAATCCTGCCGGCCTGCCGTAACGTTTTGCTACAATAGGTCGTCCGGGCTGGGCCTTCTTCCCGTTGCCGCCGTGCCCTGTTACCCGTTCAACCCGCTACAGACTTGACCGGGTCCTGGGTTCCACACCCGATGACCCTGGAGGATCGCATGGCTACACGACGCATGATGAACCGCCTCTATTACTTCACCGTCGAGGACGAGAGCATCCTCGCCGAGGCGTTCTCCCAGTTGGACAAGGAGGTCTACGCCATCACCTATAAGGTCGCTGGCACGGAGGACGTCTTCGTCACCACCAGTGACACCAAGGATGCGATGGACCGCCACGACATCCCCTACAACCTCCTGGCCGAGGAGGACGGGGCCCGGATCTCCGTCTGGCACTCGCCCCTCTCCCGCGAGGAGCTCGGCGACTACGAGGACGCCATCCGCGCTCTGGCCCTGGCCTACCGCGCCATTGCCGTGGCCTGCGTGGGGGTCAACGGCGAAGCCAACCTCGGCTTCGACCTCTCGGGCGCGAACGCCAAGCCCTACACCTACTTCACGGCTCCCGCGGGCCACACCTTCATCTGGCGCCTGTTCCGCGAGCGCGACGAGGCGGTGGACTTCCTGAGCCGTCTCACGGCCGGCGAGAAGAAGGCCATGGAGTGGGCCGAGGCCATCCCCTTGAGCTCGACCAAGGATCTGAAGTCGTATCACTGAGGGGGGACCGGGTGTGGAGCCCAGCCTGAATCTCTTCGCGAGCCTCGAGCCCACCTACAGCGTCTCCCAGCTCTGTGGTGAGGTGCGGGAGCTTCCTCGCCGAGGCCTTCCCCTCCGTCTGGGTGGTGGGCGAGGCCCAGCGGGTGCGGCCCAGCGCCCGCGGGCACGTCTACTTCGAGCTGGTGGAGAAGGGCGAGCGCGACGAGATCGTGGGCAAGCTCGACGCGGTGATCTGGAAGGGGGACTACCTCAAGGTCCAGCGCCTCCTCGCCGCCTCCCAGCAGCGGCTGGTGGACGGCGTCCAGATCCGCTGCCGGGGGAGCCTCGACTTCTACGCCCCCTCGGGCCGGCTGCAGCTCTGCGTGCGCGAGGTGGACCCGGCCTTCACCCTCGGCCAGATGGAGCGGCGGCGGCGGGAGACCCTGGCGGCGCTGGCCGCCGCCGGCCTCCTGGAGAGTAACCAGGGGCTCCCCCTGCCGGACCTGCCGCTGTCGATCGCCCTCATCACCTCGGAGGGGAGCGCGGCCTACCACGACTTCCTCTCGGGATTGCTGGAGAGTGGCTACGGCTTCCGCGTCCTCTTCCTCCACGCCGCCATGCAGGGGCGGGAGGCGGAGCGCGAGGTGGTCTCGGCCCTGGCCTCTCTCAGGGGCCTCGCCATCGACTGCGCCGTGCTGATCCGCGGCGGCGGCTCGCGCACCGACCTCGCGGCCTTCGACAGCCGGTCGATCGCCGAGGCCATCGCCCGGTCGCCCTTCCCCGTGCTCACGGGTCTGGGGCACGAGATCGACCGCGCCATCGCCGACATCGTGGCCCACACCGCGTTCAAGACCCCCACCAAGGTGGCCGAGTTCCTGGTGGAGCGCATGGCGCGGGCCGAGCAGATGCTGGACGATCTGCGCCGCACTCTGCTGCGGGAATCCCTGGAGCCTTTGCGCGCCGGCCGCGAGGCCCTGGGACGGGCCGAGCGGGGGGTGAGCCTGGCGCGCCTGCGTCTCGCCACCGCCGGCTCGCGCATCGAGGAGCATGCCCGGACCCTGGGGCGCGTGGGCAGAAGCGCCCTGCGCGACGCCAGCCGCCGGCAAAGCGAGCTGCGGACCCGGCTCGCCGACCTCGCCCCCCGCCGCCTGGCCGCGGCCGGGAGCGAGCGCCGCCGCCGGGGAGGTAGGATCGCCGCTGCGGCCCGGGGCCGGGTGCGGGAGGCGACGGCCACCCTGACGGGTATGGACCGTCTCTGCCAGCAACTCGCCCCGGAACGCACCCTGGAGCGGGGCTTCAGCCTCACCCGCGACGCTTCGGGGAAGGCCGTCCGCCATCCCGGCCAGGTGCGGCCGGGCGACGTCATCGGAACCCGCGTGGCCGGGGGGGACTTCAAGAGCCGAGTGGAGGAATCATGAGTGAACCCAAAGAGGCCGCTGCGTCCGGCGAGAAGACCCTGAGCTTCCGCGAGGCCATGGACGAGCTCGAAGGCATCCTCGAGCGCATCGAAGGCGAGGAGATCGACATCGACCAGCTCGCCGAAGAGCTGCGCCGCGCCGCCCAGCTCCTCGACCTCTGCCGCGGCAAGATCCGCAAGGCCGAGGTCGAGGTGACCCAGATCGTGCAGAGCCTGGAGGAGGAGGGGGCAGGGTAATCGGGGTATAGGCGCTAACTTTGCCGCAGAGTTCCCCCGCCCAAGACCCTCATCACCCCGGCCCTCTTCTCCCGACCCCTCCCAGCCCCCCTCCCCGGGAGAAGAGGGAGAACAGCAAGAAAGGGACATAAAGGACAGCAGGGACAGCAGGACGAAGAGCAAGACCGTCCCAGCCGGGCACCCCTCTCCCGGGGAGGGGGATGGGGTGGTCGGGAGAGGGGCAGGGGTGAGGGTCTTGGGCGGGGGCTCCCTGCAACTTTGCCCGGGGCTTCTCCGTACCCACACCAGGCTCCCGCCCGGAGGCGGAGCCCTGTCTCGGTCCACCGTTCACCCGACCGTTGGAGGTGTCATGCTGCGGAAATCCCTTCCTTTCCTGGTCGTCTCGCTGCTTCTTTCCTCGCTCCCCCTGGTTGCCGCCTCGACTGGCATCGATCCCGACCTGCTGGCCGGCATGAAGGCCCGCTCGATCGGTCCGGCGGGGACGAGCGGCCGGGTGCCGGCCATCGCCGCTGTCGAGTCCGATCCCGAGATCGTCTACGTGGGCAGCGCCGCGGGCGGCGTCTGGAAGTCCACCAACGGCGGGCTCACCTTCACCCCCATCTTCGACGACCAGCCGGTGGCCTCCATCGGCGCCATCGCCATCTTCCAGGCCAATCCGGACGTCGTCTGGGTGGGCACGGGCGAGGGCAACCCGCGCAACAGCGTCTCGATCGGCAATGGAATCTATCGCTCGCTCGACGGCGGCAAGACCTGGAGCCACCTGGGCCTGGAGAAGACCGAGCGGATCTATCGCATCGTCCTCCATCCCACCAATCCGGACGTCGCCTGGGTCTCGGCCCTGGGACAGGCCTGGGGCGAGAACCCCGAGCGCGGCGTGTTCAAGACCGAGGATGGCGGCAAGACCTGGAACAAGGTGCTCTACGTGGACGAGACGACCGGCGCCTCCGACCTGGTGATCGATCCCTCGAACCCCAACAAGCTCTTCGCCTCCATGTGGCAGTACCGGCGCTGGCCCTGGTTCTTCAAGTCCGGCGGCCCAGGCTCGGGACTCTACGTCACCTGGGACGGCGGCAAGACCTGGAAGCAGCTCACCGAGGAGGACGGACTGCCCAAGGGGGACCTCGGCCGCATCGGCATCGCCATCTCCCCCTCCCATCCGGAGGTGGTGTATGCCACGGTGGAGGCCGGCAAGAGCGCCATCGTCCGCTCCGACGACGGCGGACGCACCTGGAAGACCGTCAACCAGCGCTACGACGCCAATCCGCGCCCCTTCTACTTCGCCGACCTGCGGGTGGATCCCGAGCTGCCGGACCGCCTCTACAGCCTGGACTTCAACGCCCGGGTGTCGAACGACGGCGGCAAGACTTTCTCGGACCTCATCCCCGGCTTCGTCATCCATGGCGACTACCACGCCATGTGGATTTCCCCCCGCGATCCGAACCTCATTTATCTGGGAAACGACGGCGGCGTGGCCGTCAGCCGGGACCGGGGAAAGACGGCGGCGTTCGTCACCACCCTCCCTCTCGCCCAGTTCTACCACGTGGCCGTCGACATGCAGAATCCCTACAATATCTATGGCGGCCTGCAGGACAACGGCTCCTGGCGCGGGCCCAACACCGTCTGGCAGGGCGGGGGCATCCGCAATTACGAGTGGCGGTTCGTGGGCACGGGCGACGGCTTCGACGTCCGCCCCGACCCCTTCGATCCCAACTTCTCTACTCCGAGTGGCAGGGGGGCAACCTCTGGCGCTTCGACCTGCGCACCGGCGAGGGCAGGGACATCAAGCCCGCTCCCCCGAGGGAGGCAAGCTCCGCTTCAACTGGAACACGGGCCTGGCGACCGATCCCTTCGACGCGGGCACCATCTACGCCGGCAGCCAGTTCCTCCACAAGTCCACGGACCGCGGTGAGACCTGGACCGCCATCAGCCCGGACCTGACCACCAACAACCCCGAGTGGCAGAAACAGGCGGAGAGCGGCGGCCTGACGCCTGACGTCTCCAACGCCGAGAACTTCACCACCATCCTCTCGATCGCCCCCAGCCCTCGGGAGAAGGGAGTGATCTGGGTGGGGACGGACGACGGTCGCCTCCACGTCACCCGCGACGGCGGCAAGACCTGGACGAGCCTGGAGAAGAACGTCCCCGGCGTGCCGGCCAACACCTGGATCCCCAAGATCACGCCGTCGAAGCTCGACACGGCCTCGACCTTCGTGGTCTTCGACAACCACCGGCGGGCGGACTTCAATCCTTACGTCTTTCGCACCGACGACTGGGGGAAGACCTGGAAGAGCCTCGTGACGAAGGATCTTCGAGGCCAGGCCCTGACCATCGAGCAGGACCCGGTGGACAAGGACCTCCTCTTCCTGGGCACCGAATTCGGCCTCTGGGTCTCGCTCGACGGCGGCGGTCGCTGGCTGTCCTGGAAGCACGGCGTGCCCACCACCTCGGTGATGGACCTGGTGATCCACCCGCGGGACCAGGACCTCGTCATCGGCACCCACGGCCGGGCCCTCTATGTGCTGGACGACGTCCGTCCCTTGAGGACCCTCTCCGAGAAGACCCTGGCCGAGCCGCTCCACCTCTACGAGATCGCCGACGCCCAGCAGCACTGGTTCGCTCCGGAGCCCAGCGGCTTCGGCCTCGGCTCCGGCGAGTTCCGCGGCCAGAACCGGGACTACGGCGCCCTCATCACCTTCTCCCTGAACGTCCCCGGCCTGCCCCTCCCCGACACGGATAAGGAACGGCAGCGGAAGATCGCCGAGCGGGCGGCCCAGCGCACCAAGGAGAAGGAGACCACGCCGGCCGCGGCCCCGCCGAAGAGCGCCAGCGAGCTGAAAGAGCAGGAGCGCCCCGGTGTCAAGCCCGAAGAGAAGCCTCCTGAAGAGAAGAAGCCGGAGGAAGCGGCCAAGCCCAAGCCCGGGGAGGAAAAACCCCCCGAGGTCGAGATCCGGATCGCCAATGCCGCAGGCAAGACCCTCCGCACCTTCACGGCCCGGGCCTACCAGGGGCTCAACCGCGTGGCCTGGGGCCTGCAGCGGGATGGCTTCAAGCCCCTCCCCCAGGAAGGCGAGCCCGACGCGCACCCCGCCGGTCCCGAAGTGCCACCGGGCCAGTACACGGTGACCGTGAAGTACGGCGACCATGAAGCCAAGGGGATCGTCCGCGTCCTGGCCGACCCCCGCACCCGCAACACCGAGGCCGACTGGCGGCAGCGCGAGGACGCCCTGACGCGGGTAACGGCCTTGGGCACCGCCATATCCGAAGCAGTGGAGCGCGTCCGCAAGACCCGCTCCGACGTGGACCAGGTGCTCGCCCGGGCCCAGAGCGCCAAGAAAGATAAAGATAAGGATAAGGACGCCCAGGCCAGCAAGGACAAGAAAGAAGAGAAGGACCCTCTGGTCGAGGCGGGGAACAAGCTCAAGGACGACCTCACCAAGCTCGAGCGGCGGCTGTGGATCCCCTACGACTCGCCAGGCATCCAGCCGGAGACCGACGTGCTGAGCAAGGTCGGCTACCCCTTCGGTTACATCCTCTCCTCCTGGTCTCCGCCGAGCCCCACCCACCTGGAATACCTCCGCCAGGCCGAAGCCGCCGTGGCCGCCATCTTGGCGGACGTCAACAAGCTCTACACCACCGACGTCGCCACCTTCCGCAAGCAGGTGGACGACGCCAAGCTCCGGCTGTTGCCGGAGGAGGGACCGATCGAGGTGAAGCGGGATTAGCCGCCCGTTGCGACGGCTTTCGGGCGAGGAGCAGCCGAGCGGGACCGGGCCAGCTCCTCGCGCACCACCTGCCGGACGGCGTCGAGCACCGTCTGCTGGTGCAGATACGCGACCAGGGCGTCGTTGATCAGAGTCTGGTAGTTGCCCCCTCCGGCCTGATCGACGAGGGCGCGAAAGTGTTCGATCACCGCGTTGTCCAGGCGAATGGAGATCTTGGTCTTGCCCGGCTCGGCTTTGACCACAGCTCCCCGCTTGGCCTGCGAGAAATCGATGTCCCGGTAGGGTTCAGGGTCGATTTTTTCCATATTCCAGCCCCTGCCGGCGGTTGGCCCTCCAGGCCGAGATGATCCGAAGGGTATCCGACCGGCGATACGTGTAGACGACGACCAGGAGGTTTCCCGCGTCGCTGAGACCGAGGATCACGAAACGTTGCTCCCCCGAGGCGTCCGGGTCTTCGCGCGTGAGAGCGAAGTCGTCGTAGAAAACCGTGGATGCCTCGGCAAAGCTCACTCCGTGCTTCTCGAGATTCGCTGCCGCTTTGGCAGGATCCCATTCGAATCGCACGGGGGAAGTGTATAGACGATTGTCCGCCAAGTCCAGAGAGGACGAAGGGGGTGTCTGTGCTTCTGATATTCTTATCCGTCAGACACCTATTAAATGAGCGAGACACCCCCCTCAGACAGCCCGCGCGGCGAGCCCGACGTGCCGGATCCCAGGGAAAGGCTGACCCTCCCTCTTTCAGCCAGCCCGTTTGATCCGGGACGACTGGTCGCAGGACGCTACCGGATCGAGGCCCTGCTCGGTCAGGGGAGCTTCGGCCGGGTCTACCGCGCCTTCGATCAGAAACTCGAGCGGATCGTCGCCCTCAAGATTCTCACTCTCCCTCCAGGCCGTCTCGCGCGCGGGGAGGAGGTCCTGCGGTTCGAAGAGGAGGCCCGGGCCGTGGCGCGGCTGGATCACCCCTCGATCGTTCCCGTCTACGACGCGGGCCACGAGGGTGAGATCCCCTGGATGGCCATGCGGCTGGTGGCCGGCCCCAGCCTGGAGAGCGCCCTTCGCGATGAAGGGCCGCTCCCTTTTCCTCGGGCTCTCCGGCTGCTGATCCAGATGGCGGGCGCCCTTGCCCATGCCCATCGACGCGGCATCATCCACCGGGACGTCAAGCCCGCCAACATCCTCCTGGAGGATCGGGACGGTACCGAGCACGCCTGGCTGACCGACTTCGGCATCGCGAAGCTCCTCACCGGCCTCGATCTGACTCTCAAGGGGGCGATCCTGGGGACGCCGAGCTACATGTCCCCCGAGCAGGCCACCGGCAAGCCGGTGGATGCGCGGGCGGACCTCTTCGCCTTCGGATGTGTGGCCGTGGAAATGATCACGGGCCGACCCGCTTTCCAGGGAAGCTCGGCAGTGGAGCTTCTCCACGCCATTATTTTCAAGCCTCCGGATCTAGGGGATCTGCGTGAACGGGCGGGCCCGGGACTCGAAGCAACGGTCCTACTTTGTCTGGCCAAGTCCCCCGAGGACCGCTGGCAGGCCGCTGAGGATCTCGCGCGCGAACTGGAGTCTCTGGCTTCGACCCGTAGCGAGGATCCAGCCGGAAAACGAGAGAGACGGCGGTTTGGGATCAACCGTCGGCGCGCAGAAGCCCCATGGGACGGTGCCTTCCCTCTCCAGGCGACAGGGCTGACCAAGGGTTTCGGCTTCCGGAAGCCGATTCTGTCCGGGGTTGACTTCGAGATCCCCCGCGGGGCTGTCTATGCCCTGATGGGAAGGAACGGCAGCGGCAAGACGACGCTGATCCGCACCTGTCTGGGCCTCTACCGCAGGGATGGCGGTCGGGTGGCCGTATTCGGACGGGACCCGGAGCGCGAGGGACCGGCCATCCTGGCTCGTGTGGGGCTGGTGCCCGACGCCCTGGCCGTGGACGAGAAGATGAAAGTCCGCGAGCTACTGGCCTTCGCCTCCCGCTTCTACAGCCAGTGGGACCAGGCTCACTGCTACCATCTCCTCGCCCGCTATGACCTGCCGCTTGAACAGAAGATCCGCGATCTCTCCCGGGGAATGAAAACCAAGGTCTCCCTGGTGATGGCCCTCGCCCACCGGCCCGATCTGCTGCTCCTGGACGATCCGACCCTGGGGCTCGACGCCGTAATTCTCGAGGAGTTCATCGAAAGCCTAGAGGAAGCCGCCCGGGAGGGCGCTACCATCCTGATCGCTTCCCACAACTACGGAGAGCTGGAGCGGGTCGCCACCCACGCCGGCTTCTTCAAGGATGGACGCGTTGTCCTGTCCGAGCCCATCGCGGACCTCAAAGCCCGTTTCAGTGGAGTCCGCGAGCTGAGCCTGCAGGAGATCTTCGTCCAGATACTGCGATGAGACGCGCTCTCTTTTCCCGCGAATTCCGCTCGGCTCTGGTGCCGAACCTGGTCACGGTGGGGGCCATCCTGGGGGCGCTCGTCGTCCTGGAAAGACTGCTTGGTCCAAGATTGGGCAAGGCGGAGGATATCCGCGTTTTTACTGATGCCGCTCTCCTGGTCGGGCTCGTGGTGTCGGGATTCATCTCCGGCGAAAGATGCTTTCCTGCGGAGATGAAAGAGTCCCGTATGCTCTTTCTCTCCTCTCTGCCGATCTCGCGGACTTGGACTTGGCTGGCCATTGTCTCGGCCCGCCTGCTCGCTGCCTTGTCTTCGCTGGCCATTGTGGTCGCGGTCCGGCGGCCGTTGCTGGCCTTTCGCGAAGACGCTCACTTGCTCCGGCTGGACCTCAGCCTCATCGCTACTCAGGCTCTCCTCGCCTATATCCTTTTCTTCTCGGCTGGGACCGTGTTCGCGCTTCTCTTTCGCAGGACTTTGTTCTCGTATGTCGCCGGCTTCTCAGTCCTGGGATTTCTGCTGATCGAGACTCTCCTCGCCAGTAGCTATTCCACGGTATCTCCTCAGCTCTTGGACCTTTCAATAGTTTTCCTGACTAGGTTCGACGGCTTGCCTACGCCGCCGTTCCTCGCGGTTTTCGTGAGCGTCCTCCTGTTTTCATTGCTCTTCCTCTCGTGGCGATTTTACGTCCAAGGCGAGATCGGCAATCCGAAACGCCGGATCAGAAATCAACTCGTCTTCGCGATGACTGTCACGGCGTATATCGGCTTCGTCTTCTGTATTGCGGCCAGCCCGAGGCTCGCGTCGGTCGGGAGTACCTGGGTCTCACGCTTACCTATAGACCCATACCTAGTCTTCGTCCAGGGTCGGCCCCTCTCCTACGGCGCCTCGCCGGACGGTCGGTATCTTTTCGTATTCGAGTTGATGGAACGCAGGCTTTTCATGGTCCGAGTCAGCATCGTGGACACTCGGACTGGACATGTCACCAGCCAATCGATCTACGGAGGTGCCGGGTGGGGCTACTGGTCCGCCCAAGGGGATGTGCTCAACCTGCTGGTCCTCAACAACTCCCCGCTCGATCGTTGGGGTTACTTGATACCCGGTACTGTGGATTGGATCCGGCTCTCGCCTGAGGCCCGGGAGATCTCGACACTGCGCTTGAAAGGGGTCAAGCAGGTAGAGATCCTTGCGGGAGGCCGGGCCCTTGTTGTCTTGCGGGAAGGCGACCAGGGCCGGGTCCTTCTGCTGGATGGTGCCAGCGGCCGATCCACCGAGATGGTGAGAGCTCCTCTCGACGGGGAGGCGGTTATCCACGGAAGCGAAACGGCCGCGTTGGTCTACTTCGACAATGTTCTTCAGCCGCGGAGAGCCTGGGTCATCGATTCCCTGGCTCGTGAGGTTCGGGTCCCACGATCGACCCGAGAGGTGGCCTATGTCCTGTCCGGAGAGGTTCTCGGCTCTCCCGAGGCAAAGGCTGCTCTGCTGCGCAGGTTTGGCCAGCCTACAGTTCAGGGAGGCATGCCAATCCCTGGGAGTTTTCTGCTGCCCGATCGGGACCGAGCTTTTCTCATCAAGCCTGAGGTGACAGGTCTGTACTTTCTGGAAGGGAAAGCCCCTGACTCAAGAGTCCTTTGGGCTCGGCCGACGGCTTCAGAATCGCGTTGGGAAAAGTTGCCAGACATTGCTCCCGATTTGTTAGGCATGTGGGAGATTTCCTCCCGAGCATTGGCACCCGGCTTGGTAAATTTCATCGATCCCGCCTCGGGGACCTGTGCGTTCTCATCCATGGACCCCGGCGACCCGCATTGGTTCGTTTATGACCCCCAGCTTGCCGACACCCTCGAATTGAAGGGCTGCTCGCCGCAGGAAAAAGCATCCCTCAAGGTCGATCGGGTCCCTGGCCTCAAGGGCATGCTGATCGGGTTGACCTGCCTGGAAAAAGGGAAGTCTTTCAAGGGACGGATATACTTCTTCGAGCATCTGCCCGGCTCGCGGGAGATGCGCACGATCAAGACGGTTCCGGCTCGGCCTTCCTTTGGGCCGCCTCTGTATCTGGATGAGCGGGGCTTGGAGATATCGATATCCTTTGACAAGCAAATGGAAATCTGGCGCTCTTCCCCGGGAATGAAAGATCTCCGGCTCTGGCCGCCGACCGGGGAGGCAGAGACAAGGCGATGACTGAAATCCCCGAGTTGACCGACCAGGACTTTGCCAGGGCCATTCCCGCGCGTGTTCGAAAGCGCCTCATGATGGGGCAGCTTGAGTCCGGTGAGGACATTGTCGCATTGCGACGTTTCGTCGGGCTCACCCAGGACCAGTTCGCTCAAGCCATGGGCATCAGCGTCCAAACCCTCCTCAACTGGGAGCAGGGCCATAGGCAACCAGAGGGCCCCGCGATCGCTCTGTTGCGCATTGCCGCTCGCCATCCAAGAATCCTCCGCGAGAACCTTCAGTCGGCGGCCTAACGGCTGAGAAAAACCTGCGCCAGGAGGACAGCCCGCCTCTGTCCCCCTGGCAGGGGAATCCCCGGTCCGTCCCCGCACCGGACCGGAGATTCAGTTTGCGTCAATTGTCAAAGATCCCGTGGACAGGCCGGAGCCGCGATCCGGCATCCGCCGGTCCGCGCCGTGTTCTGCCCAGGGAGGTTTTACGGACCAACCCCCTCTCGCGTCGCAGCCCTCCTCGGAGTCCGCCGGCCGGTGAGGTCAGTCCTGCTACAAGTTGAGCATCATTCGAAGGGATTCATCGACCGACTGTAGCTTCTCCTCGTCATTCACCGTCGCAAGATGCCGCAAGGCTCGGTGCCTGGTATCCACGGTGACGATCTGGTCCGTTTCCACCCAATGGGGCTTGGGCTGCCAGCCAGTATCGGCAAGACGGAGGTCGCCCGGCTCGAGGGCGACACGCCATTTGAAGCTGGGTCGGTCGGTGGTGGTGATCGGGCAGATGATCGCAGTACCGAGGTCCGACCGGTTCAGCGCATTGGTGGATACGACCAGGCAGGGCCTCACACCCTTCTGCTCATGACCTTTCCTGGGATTCAGGTCGAACATCCAGATCTCGCCACGCAGGGGCTTGGGACTCGCCATGGAAATCCCACCTCACTCCCCGGGGCCGCCGGCAAATCCGCCCAGCAAGGACTCCCTCTCGGCCAGATCTTCCTCGGTGACGTCCAATGCCGCCCTGTTGAACATCTCGAGCAACTCCTGCTCCCGCTCGCGAGCCCATTCTCGTTCGATGATCTGGCGGACGAATCCGGCTTTGTTCTTGCTGCCTCCGGCACGGATCTCCAGCCAGGCATCGGTCTCGCTCGGGATGCGGACGCTGATCTGGCGGTCTTTGGTGGTGGGTGGCATCTTGACCTCCTTCTGACACTCAGGATGATACCAGTGTGAAGGTCAGATGGACAACGAAGCCGGCATCCGCCGGTCCGCCGTGTCTCGCCAGGTGGATTTAAGTGACCAGCCTCCCTCTCGCGTCGTCGCAGCTCTCCTCGGAGTCCGCTGGCCGGCAGCTCGAAGCGATTCGCCGGTCTTGAAACAGGTCTCGCCGGCAGCGGCCAACGCCTCGCGAGCCTTCGAACAGGTCTCGCCGGCAGCGGCCGCTCGCTCGCCGGCACCGGCCAGACGATTTTTACTCCCGGCGGGAGGCTCGCCGACGCCGGTCAGCGGCTCGCCGACACCGGCCAGTCGATTCCTGACGCCGGCCAATCGATTTTCAACGGTGGCGCGACAATCCCAGACGTTCACGCGCCTCTGACGAACGATGGCGGATCGGGGTCGCACCTTGAAAATTGGGAGCGCCACTCCCAATTTTCAAGGTAAGAGAGCTTTTTCAGGAGATCAGCGCGAGGCGCACGCCTCAACTTCCAGCGCCAGCGGCTCCGGAGGGGCATCCTCTTTCGGATCCGGCTCCTTGACAGGCTCGACCCGTTCCCGCTCCGGGGCCGCTCGCCGGCCCTGGGCACTGGTGATGAGGGCCACGCCGGTGAGGATCACGGCCGCGGCTCCCAGGGTCTTGCCGGTCAGGGGCTCGCCCGCGAAGAGCCAGCCGAGGAAGACGGCCACGACCGGGTTGACGTAGGCGTAGGTGGAGACCAGCACCGGGGAGGCCACCCGCAGCAGCCAGACGTAGGCCGTGAAGGCCACGATGGCGCCGAAGACGATGAGATAGCCGAGCGAGAGGAGCGATTTCATCGACACCGCCGCCATGGCGAAGCGGGCCGGCTCGCCCGCGAGGGTGGAGGCGAGGAGCAGCCAGGTGCCACCGGCCAGCATCTGTATGCCGGTCGTGGCGAGCGGCGAGGAGGGGAGCGGCGCCCGCTGGCCGTAGAGCGAGCCCCAGGCCCAGCACAGGGAGGCCAGCACCAGCGCCGCAACGCCGATCAGGCTGACGCTCTCCGAGCCGCTCGGCCGCACCAGCAGCACGAGGCCGATGAAACCGAGGGCGAGGCCGGTCATCACCCGCCAGTCCGGCCGCTTGCGGCCCGTGCGTTGCCAGACGAGGAGCACGATCCACAGCGGCTCGGTGGAGATGAGCAGCGCCGCGAGCCCTGAGCCCACGTGCTGCTCCGCCCATACCACGCCGCCGTTGCCGGCCAGCAGGAGGAAGGCGCCGAGGATCACCGCCGAGCGCCAGTGGAGGAGGCTCGGCCGCGGTGCTCCCCGCAGACGGGACCAGCCGTAGAGCAGCGTTCCCGCCGTCAGATAGCGGGTCGCCGCCATGAGGAAGGGCGGGATCGTCTCGATGGCGAAACGGATCGCCAGGTAGGTCGATCCCCAGATCACGTAGACGGCGCCCAGGGCGGCCGCGATCTGCAGCATGGACGCACGGCGCGTCGTATCAGTCATGGAACACCTCCTCGGCCACTTCGGAATCCTCGGATGTCTCGGACGTCGGAGCGCGCAGGGGGAAGAGCCCGCTCTCGCGTATCGTCTCCAGCACCACGGTCGTGCGGGTCGAGCGCACGGTGCCGATGGCGCTGATCTTCTCGCGCAGCAGGCGGCCCAGGCTCCGGGCGTCGGGCACCCGCACCTTGAGCACGAAGCAGTCCTCGCCCGCGATGTGATGGACCTCCTGCACCTCCGGGATCTGGGACAGCACAGTCGCAGTCTTCATCTCCGCCGACATGTCGCTCGACGCCACGAACACGAACGCCAAGAGGCCCAGCCCCACGGCCTCGGGGTTGATCCGCGTCTCATAGCCCTGGATCACCCCCCGGGCCTCCAGACGGCGGATACGCTCCAGCACGGCCGAGGGCGCCATCTCGATCTGCCGGGCGATCTCGGCATTGGAGGTCCGGGCGCTCTGCTGAAGGATCGTCAGGATCTTGAGGTCAATTTCGTCGATCATTCGCTTCCCTCCTCGACGGACCGATGATACTACTGGTCAAGGGGAGATGCAAGAGGATTGTTCGGGGATTCTCCAATTTCGCCGAACGATCTTCGCCCCAAGAAGGGAAACGCCGCCGGTCAGCCAATCCTCTCAGTCTGGGTCTCGGAATGGGACCTGGGCTAGAGTAAGCAGATGAAGCCTCCGAAGGACACGCTGAAGAAGCAGCGCCGCATCGCCGAGAAGCTGGGCGTGCCTGGCATCGAGCGGCACATCTTCCTCTGCTGCGACCCCACCAAGGCCAAGTGCTGCAGCCGCAAGCGCTCCCTGACGGCCTGGAAGTTCCTGAAGAAGCGCCTCAAAGAGCTGGACCTCGCCAGGTCCGGCCACGTCTTCGCCTCCCGCGCCAACTGTCTGGACATCTGCACGGGCGGTCCCATCGCCGTCGTCTACCCCGATGGCACCTGGTACGGCCACTGCGACCCTCCAGTCTTGGAGCTCATCCTCCAGGAGCACCTCCTGGGGGGGAGGGTGGTGAAGGAGTATCTGATCGCGGAGCGGCCGCTGGCTTAGCCGCGCTTCCTACGGGGCTCTTCAAGGAATTCAGGACGGTCCACTTCTTCCTGCTCGTCCTGCGGCTGAGTGGCTGTCTGGTCGTACCACGTCGTACGGCTTCCAGAGGGAGCGAGGTGGATTCGGACCTCGGCTCCCACGGCTTTGGCAAGCTTGGCCATGGTTGCGGCGGTGAAGTTGGCATTCCCGCGGAGCACTTTCGTGACATAGGCCGGAGAATGTCCGATGCGGACCGCCAAATCGCTCCGGGAGACCTTCTTGTCCTTCATCCAGCGCGCCAACTCTTCCGTGAACTCGACGATGACCCCTTCCGTCCAGTAATCGTCGTGCTGGCGCGCTTCCTCGAAGAGCTGTTTGAAGGATCGCTTCGTTTCCATAGTTTAGTCCTCGATGATCTCAAGTCTGTTTCTCTCCGCCTGATAACGCCGGAGCGCGTCCTGCGCCTGCTGGACCTCGGACTGTCGGGTCTTCTGGGTCTTCTTGACGAAACCGTGCGTGAGGATGATGACCCGTCCTTTGTCGTAGAAGTACAAGATCCGGATATCCCCTTTCTCGATCTGCCAGATGTCCTCCGCGATCTGGTGAGAGATCTCCGTGACCTGAACGACCCCTCGCTGGGAGATCGACTCCAGACGACGCAGCATCTGCCACTTCGTCTTTGCCACATGGCTGGAGGCGCCATCGGCAAGAAACTCCAGCAGGGGGCAATCTCCTCGATCCGTACAGACTGCATATAGGGTCCACAGACCCTTGCAGACCACCCTGAGCTTCATTTTAACCTCCAGGTTAAACCAAAGTCAAGCTGCATTCCGTGCTCGACACGATAATGCGACACGCACCGGCCTGTCCAGAGGGGAAAATACACTCCCGGACGATCGGGAATGGGCGCCGCCGGATTCTTCGTTGTCAGGTTGTACTCTTGTCTCAGGAGAGACCCTGATGCCCCACCGCCCCCGCCCTGCCTCCACCCCCGCCCTGCTGCGCTGGCTGTGGCCCCTGATCCTCCTCGTCGTCTGCGGGGTGGCCTGCGGCGTGCCGTTGCCTTCGGGCGGGCAGGCGCCCGCTCCCCAGACGTTGGCGAAGCGCGAGCCGGCCAATGTGATGGGGTATCAGAAGGCGGGGTGGCTGGAGCGTGAGGGGCGGGCGGAGCTGGAAAAGCCGGAGATGGTGATTGAGGCCATGGAGATCCGCGAGGGGATGACCGTGGCCGAGATCGGCGCCGGCACAGGGTTCTTCAGCCGCCGGCTGGCCAAGGCCGTGGGTCCCTCGGGCAAGGTCTATGCCGAGGACATTCAGCCCGAGATGCTCGACCTGCTCAAGCAGAACAGCGCCAAGGAGGAGATCGGCAACGTCATCCCCATCCTCGGTACCGAGACCGATCCCAAGCTGCCGGGCAAGGTCGATCGCATCCTCCTCGTGGACGTCTACCACGAGTTCCAGAAGCCCGAGCCCATGCTCGCCGCCATGCGCGACAGCCTCGCTCCCGGCGGCACGGTCATCCTCGTCGAGTACCGCCTGGAGGGGGAGACCGCCTCCCACATCAATATCAAGCACCGCATGTCCGTGGACCAGGTGCTCGCGGAGTGGACCGGCGCCGGCTTCCTGCTCCTCAACCAGATCGAGACGCTCCCTTCGCAGCACCTCTTCATCTTCAGCGCCAAGCGCGGCGCCCGTCCCCGGTAGATGCCTGCCCCTCTGGAAGGCACCCCCGCCGATTCGTGTTAAAGTGCGTGAGGCTGGGGTGCGTCCACCCGGCGTCTCCTTTTCTGACCGTGCAACGGCAGTACTTTTCCCCGCTTCCGGGGACCGTGAGAGGAGTGCTCGCACCGCGATGGCCACCGCCGCCCCTCTGACCCGCCGCTGGACTCCTGCCGATTCCCTCGACCTCTACAACATCCGGGGTTGGGGCAACGACTACTTCTCGGTGGACAGCCGAGGCCACATGGTCGTCCATCCCGGCGGCCACGGTACGCCGGCGATCGACCTGAAGGAGCTGGTCGACGAGGTGCGGCGGCGCGGCATCGGCCTGCCGCTGCTGATCCGCTTCTCGGACATCCTCAAGGCCCGCGTCGTCGAGCTGAACGAGGCGTTCCGCCGCGCCATCGCCGAGTACGGCTACAAGGGCGACTACCGCGGGCGTCTACCCGATCAAGGTCAACCAGCACCGCTACGTCGTCGAGGAGATCGTCGAGTACGGCCGGCCCTACCACTACGGCCTCGAGGCCGGCTCGAAGCCCGAGCTGCTGGCGGTCATGGCGATGCTCGACGACGAGGAGGCGCTCATCATCTGCAACGGCTACAAGGACGAGGAGTACATCGAGACCGCGCTGCTGCGCCTCGAAGCTGGGCCGCACGGTCATCCTCGTCGTCGAGAAGCCGTCGCGAGCTCGCCGCTGATCGCCGAGATCGCGCAAGACGCATGGGCGTGCGGCCCGCGCATCGGCATGCGCGTCAAGCTGTCGGCCAAGCGGCTCGGGCCGCTGGGAGGCGTCGGGCGGCGACCGCTCGAAGTTCGGCCTCGTCGGCGCGCGAGATGGTCGAGGCGGTCGACGTTCCTGCGCGAGAACGACCTGCTCGACTGCTTCGAGCTGCTGCACTTCCACCTCGGCAGCCAGATCTCCGCCATCCGCGCGGTCAAGAACGCGCTGCGCGAGGCGGGCCGGTTCTACGTCGAGCTGGTGCAAGCATGGGCGCGCCGCTGCAAGTACCTCGACGTCGGCGGCGGCCTGGGCGTCGACTACGACGGCTCGCAGACCAACTTCGCGTCGTCGATGAACTACACCACTGCAGGAGTACGCCAACGACATCGTCTTCGCGCATGCAGGAGATCTGCGACGCCGGCGGGCGTGCCGCACCCGACCATCGTCACCGAGTCGGGCCGCGCGGTGGTGGCGCACCACCCGTGCTGGTCGTCGACGTCCTGGGCGTCGGCGAGTTCGACGTCGGCAAGGCTGCCCGAGCAAGCCGCCGGCCGACGCGCCGCCGCGTCGTGCGCAACCTGTTCGAGACCTACCGCGAGGTCACGCGCAAGAACCTGCTCGAGGCCTACCACGACGCCCTCGAGTACAAGGACGAGTGCCTGACGCTGTTCAACCTCGGGCACCTGTCGCTGCGAGAGCGCGTGCGTCGCCGAGGACCTCTTCTGGGCGCATCTGCCAGAAGATCCTGCAGCATCGCGCGCGACGCTGCAGCGAGGTGCCCGAGGAGCTCGAGGGCCTGGAGCGCGCGCTCGTCGGACACCTACTTCTGCAACTTCTCGATGTTCCAGTCGCTGCCCGACTCCTGGGCGATCGATCAGCTCTTCCCGATCGTGCCGATCCACCGGCTGAACGAGGAGCCGACGCGCCGCGCGGTGCTGGCCGACATCACCTGCGACTCCGACGGCAAGATCGACCACTTCATCGACCGGCGCGACGTCAAGGACGTGCTCGAGCTGCACCCGCTCAACCGGGCGAGGACTACTACCTCGGCATCTTCCTGGTCGGCGCCTACCAGGAGATCCTGGGCGACCTCCACAACCTGTTCGGCGACACCAACACCGTGCACGTCTCGCTCGACCAGGAGGCGGCTACCAGCATCGAGCACGTCGTCGCCGGCGACACCGTCACCGACGTGCTGCACTACGTCAGCTACAACCGCGACGACCTGGTGGCCCGGGTGCGGCGCTCCGCCGAGGCGGCCCTGCGCGCCAAGCGCATGACCCTCGAGGAGTCGCAGACCCTGCTGCGGCGCTACGAGGAGGGCCTGTCCGGCTACACTTACCTGGAGCAGGATTGATGCAGGATTGCGGGAGGAGGAGCTCATGAAGACCGAAGCGACCGTGGTGGACCCTTTGATCGACCGGCTGTGCGAAGCGGTGCGCCTGGGCGAGGTCCACGCCATCACCGGGCGGATCAAGGACGACCTGGAGTCGTTCATTCCGGCCGAGGGGCTGACCCTGCCGGAGCGTTTCCGCCGGTCCTTGCCCGATCGCTACGCCCGCCGCCTCCTCTATCGCGACGAAGAGCTGGGCTTCACCGCCGTGGTCATGACCTGGGGGCCGGGCCAGCGCACGCCGCTCCACGATCACGCCGGCATCTGGTGCGTCGAGGGGGTGGTCGAGGGGGAGATGGACGTAACCCGCTACGAGCTGCTGGCCGAAGAGGGCGAGGGTCTCTATCGCTTCGCCGAGCGGGACTCCGCCCACGCCCGGGCCGGCTCGGCGGGCGCCCTGATCCCTCCCTTCGAGTACCACGTGCTGGGCAACGCCCGGCCCGACCAGGTGGCCCTCACCCTCCACGTCTACGGCGGCGAGATGAACCACTGCGACGTCTTCCTGCCCGAGGGCTCCCTCCACCGGCGATGTTCGAAGCAGCTCAGCTATGACGAGTGATCGCCTCGACAAGCATCCGGACTTCATCGTCCGGCAGCAGGACCCGTTCAACGGCGGCCCTCCCCCGGAGCGGTTGCTGGGCCAATTCACGACCCCGTCGGATCTGTTCTTCGTCCGCAATCACGGCGGCGTGCCCGCGGTGGACCCGAGCCAGTACCGCCTCACCGTCGACGGCCTGGTGGAGAAGCCTCTTTCTCTGTCGCTCGACGACCTTCATGCCCTGCCGCGGGCCACGGTGACGGCCACCCTCCAGTGCGCGGGCAACCGCCGGCTGGAGATGATGGCCCACAAGCCCATCCCCGACGAGCTGCCCTGGGGCACGGAGGCGATCAGCAACGCCGAGTGGTCGGGCGTACCCCTGCGCGAGGTGCTGGCCGCGGCCGGCCCGATCGTCTCGATCGTCTCCATCGGGGAGCCCGCCATGCGGCGTTCACGGGTCTCGACGACACGGAGCGCCACGGCCATCGCTTCAACTTCGGCGGCTCGATCCCCCTCGACAAGGCCCTCTCCGGCGAGGTGCTGCTGGCCGACACCATGAACGGAGAGCCCCTGCCTTCCCTCCACGGCGCCCCTCTGCGGGTCGTGGTTCCGGGCTACATCGGAGCGCGCAGCGTCAAGTGGCTCTCCCGCATCACGCTTCAGGAGACGCCGTCCGACAACTACTTCCAGGCCAAGGCCTACCGCCTGTTCCCGCCCCATTACGGGCCGGGCAACGTGGACTGGGAGAAGGGGCTGCGGCTGGGCGAGGCGCCCGTCAATTCGGTCATTCTCTCTCCTCGGGAGGAGGCGACCGTGCCCGCCGGGAAGGTCACGGTCCGCGGCTGGGCCCTGGCCGGCGGCAGCCGGGGGGTCGCCCGGGTGGACGTCTCCGCCGATGGCGGGGAGACCTGGACCGTGGCCGACTTCGTGGCGGGCGAGGGTCCCTTCCTCTGGCGCCTCTGGGAAGCCGTCCTCGATCTCGCGCCCGGTCCGCGGGAGATCGTCTGCCGGGCCTGGGACACCGCGGCCCAGACCCAGCCCGAGCGCGCGGCCCAGGTCTGGAACTTCAAAGGCTACGCCAACAACGCCTGGCACCGGGTGCGCGTGATTTCCGTTTGATCCGTCCGATTTTCCCCTATTCGGCGTCGGCCTCGGCGGTTCCCGGCTCGGATGTGGCTTCCGTGCCGCCCACCCGTTTCTCTCCCCCGAATACCGGCAGGTCTTCGGTCGGCACCAGCTCTTCCACGGTCCCATCCTCCTGGATGGGCACGAGCGTTCCCGGTCGCCAGGACTCGAGCTTGAAGCGGAGGATGGCGAGATCGTCCTGGGTGATGGGGTCGAGGAAGGCGCGGAGGGCGCACTTGTAGGCGATGGCGTGCAATCGGATCTGCTCCGCGGAGTCCGGGACGAACGCGGTCACGGGCCGGAACCCCTTCCCGGCCTCGCAGCCCAGGACGGTGTGGTGGACCAGCTCCCAGTCGAGGAAGTCTTTGCGGGTCCTGAGCTTCATCTCACGGTCCAGGGCCTGGAGCTCGCCCCGCGCGCCGGGGTTCGCCCGCAGGAGCCGCGGGTAGGCCCGGTCCCAGAGGGCCTTGATCATCCGCATCTTGGACATCCCGGCCACCGTGTCTCCGGTGCCGAACAGGCTGGCGCAGAGGAAATGGAAGATGTCCTCCCGCAGCACGTCCGGAAAGGGGTACCGGTAGAGGAAGTCGAAAGCGAGCTGACGCAGGATCGGGCTCTCGAAACCCTCCTGGGAGACGACCCGGGTGAGGCAGAGGTCGAACAGGTCGTGCGCTGCCGCCGGCGTCGCTTCCCGCAGCTCTTCGACCCGTTCCTTAAGGAAGTCGGGCTTGAGCTCGGGGGCCTCGCGGAAACGGGGCTCGATGAACTTGGCGATGAAGGTCGTGGCCATCAGCGACTCGCCGCTCTTGAGCACCGCGGCAGGCAGCGGGAAGGTCTCCTGCCGCGGAGAAGTGACGCCGATGGCCGCGAGGAACGCCATGGGCGTGAGCTCCAGGGCCGGCAGGACTTTCCCCGGTTCGATGCCAAGGTCCATCACCGCGGCGCGGAAGCTCTCCAGGGCCTCCTCCCGGCCCGGAGCGCAGAGCCGGCGGAACAGACGGCTGTCGAGCAGGTAGCGGACTGGGGCTTCCCCACGCCGCCGCCGTTCCAGGCGGAGCCAGGCCGGCGGACGGCTCGGACGGCTCGTGTCCGGCGCATTTGAGTCAGACACGTTCAGCCGAGGTTGTGGAAGACCTTCTGCACGTCGTCGTCCTGTTCGAGCCGGTCGACCAGGCCCAGCACCTCGGTGGCCTTGTCCTCGGGGAGCTCGACGGGGGTCACGGGAAGGTACTCCGATTCGGCGGAGAGGGGGGTGATGCCGCGGTCCTCGAGCGCCTTCTGCATCTGGCCGAAGTCGTTGAACGCGCAGCGGATCACGAGCTGGGGCTCGCCCTTCTCGCCGGTGCTCTCGCCCATCTCCTCGAGCCCGCGGTCGATCAGCTCCAGCTCCAGCTCGTCCGGGTCGATGCCCGCCGGATCGAGGCGGAAGACGCCCATGCGCTTGAACAGGAAGCCGACGCTGCCGGAGTTTCCCAGGTTGCCGCCGCCCTTGTTGAAGTGGGTGCGCAGGTTGGAGACGGTGCGCGTGGGGTTGTCGGTCGCGGTCTCGACCATCACGGCGATGCCGTGCGGAGCGTAGCCCTCGTAGAGGATCTCCTCGTAGTCCGCGGCTTCCTTGCCCGAGGCGCGCCGGATCGCCGCCTCGACCTTGTCCTTCGGCATGTTGACCGCGCGGGCGTTCTGGATCACCCGCCGCAGCAGGGGATTGCCCACGGGATCGGGACCCCCCGCCTTGACGGCGATGGTGATCTCCTTGCCGATGCGGGCGAACTGCTTCGCCATCCGGTCCCAGCGGGCGAACATCGTGTGTTTTCTGGTTTCGAAGATGCGTCCCATGGATCTCTCGAGGAGGAAAGAGTCGGTCGGAGGTTTGGGGAAAACACCCGGCAGGACCGGGCGACAGGGATGAATCTATCCCGACTGTCGCGGGCGAGTAAAGGCCCGAGGACCGGGAAAGGCCTGGAATTCAGGCGCGCCCTCCCCGCGCGCCGACGGGGCGGCGAGCGCAGGGAGGCCGCTCGGTGAGGAGGCTCAAGCTCACTCGTCGTCGCGCCACGCGCGGAGGGGATTGCTCCCCTGGCGGCGCAGCACGCGCATCCGCATCCGGTGCTGGCGGGCCCAGCGCAGGACGTTGGAACCCCACTGCTGCTCCATCAGGAAGCCGGCGACGGCTCCGCACATCAGGACTCCAAGGAAAGTCATCATCGCTTCAACTCCGTCAGAAAGAGAAGAGAAGCCTGCAGTCGTCCCACCGCTCCCCCACACTGGGAAACTTCCCCAGGGGAGTGGTGCAAGTCCTACCTGTTCCCCCTCGACAATTTGTAGAACCAGTATAGCTCCGGCGGGGGGCAGAGTCAATGTTTGCATTGTGCTGGGGAGGAAAGGACCCCAGGGACAGCAGGGACATCAGGGACACCAGGGACAGAAGTAAGTTCTTTCCCTGGAGTCCCTGCTGTCCCTGGGGTCCTTTCCTGGTCCCCTTTCACGGCACGGCCCTTGCTCTAGTCCCACAGGCTTTCCGAGGAAGGGGTCTTCCATGCCAGAAACCGTTCAGTTTTCGACTCTCCGGCGTGCTCTGCGCCATACCTTTGGCTTCAAGGCCCTGCGCGAGGGGCAGGAGGAGGTCATCCGCTCGATCCTCGCCGGCCGGGACACCCTGGCCATCATGCCCACCGGCGCCGGCAAGTCGCTCTGTTATCAGCTCCCCGGGGCGGAGCTGCCAGGGACGACGGTGATCGTCTCTCCCCTGATCTCCCTGATGAAGGACCAGGTGGACAAGCTCCAGGAGCTGGGCATCGACGCCGCCCAGGTCAACAGCACCCTCACCTCCGAGGAGGAGAGCACGGTGCTGGAGGAGATCCGCAAGGAGCAGCGGGAGTTCGTCTTCGTCACTCCGGAGCGGCTGGCCCAGCCGGAGTTCCTGGAGACGCTGCGCAGCAACACGATCGATTTCTTCGTGGTCGACGAGGCGCACTGCATCTCGCAATGGGGTCACGACTTCCGGCCCGCCTACCTGCGCCTGCGGGAAGCCATCGCGGCACTGGGCAATCCCCCGGTCCTGGCCCTCACGGCCACCGCCACGCCCGAGGTGGTGGAGGACATCCGCCACCAGCTCGGCCGCGACGAGATGGAGGTGGTGGATATCGGGGTCTACCGCGAGAACCTCCGCTTCGAGGTGATCCCCACTCAGCGCGAGGAGTCGAAGCGGGAGACCCTCGCCCGGCTTCTCAGTGAGATGGAGGGGACGGGCATCGTCTACGTCTCCACCATCAGGGACTGCGAGGCGGTCACCGAGCAACTCGAAAGCCTGGGCTTCTCCGTGGCCCGCTACCACGGCCGCCTGGGGGCCCGCGAGCGCAAGCGCACCCAGGACCGCTTCATGGCCGGCGAGCTCAAGGTGATCGTGGCCACCAACGCCTTCGGCCTGGGGATCGACAAGCCGGACATCCGCTACGTCATCCACTACAACCTGCCGGGGACGCTGGAGTCCTACTACCAGGAGGCGGGGCGCGCCGGCCGCGACGGCGAGCCGGCCCGCTGCATCCTCTTCTACCAGGCAGAGGACCGCAACACCCAGATCTTCTTCCTCAACGGGCGCTACCCCAAGCAGGAGCACTTCGTGGCGGTCTACAAAGCCCTGGAACGGCTGGGGGCCGAGCGCCGGGAGCTGGCTCCCTCCGAGATCCACGCGCGGGCCTCGACCGTGGTCTTGAGCAAGGTGCGGGTGGTGCTCGCCACCATGAAAGACCTGGAGATGGTGACCGAGGCCGAGCCGGGGCTCTACCGCCTCACCCGCGGCGGCCTCTCCGCCGAGGAGCTCGACGCCATGGCCGCGCGCTACGAGCGCCGGGCCGAGGTCGATCGCGACAAGCTGCGGCGCATGGTTCTCTACGCCCAGACGGCCCTGTGCCGCTGGAAGGCCATCCTCGAATACTTCGGCGAGGAGCCGGAGTGGCAGCGCTGCGGCCACTGCGACAACTGTGCGCGCCCCATCCGCGAGCTTTCGGCCCCGCCCCGCGCCGAGGTGCCGGTCCGGCCCACCCTGGCCACCGACGTCCTGCCCATGCCCCCCCTCCTCGGCGACCGCGATCCTGGAAGACTGCAGCCCGGGGATGCCGTGACCCTCTCCATCTTCGGCGCCGGTGAGGTGCAGTCGGTGGAGGAACGCGGCCTGGTGATCACCTTCGCGGACGGCGAGACCCGGGAGTTCCGGCGGTAATCACACATAAGGCTCGTGCAGCTTCACCGGCTTCGTCTTTTTCTTCACCCGCAGGTTCAGGGCCTCCACGAACACCGAGAAGGCCATGGCGAAGTAGATGTAGCCCTTGGGGATGTGCTGGCCCAGCCCCTCGGCCACCAGCGACATGCCGATGAGGATGAGGAACGCCAGGGCCAGCATCTTCACCGTGGGATGCCGGGCCACGAACTCGCCGATCGGCCCGGCGGCGAACATCATCACCCCCACGGAGATGACCACGGCGGCGATCATCACCGTCAGGTGGTTGGCCATGCCCACGGCGGTGATCACCGAGTCCAGCGAGAAGACGACGTCGAGGAGCAGGACCTGGATGAGCACGGCGGTGAACGAGGCCGCCACCTTGCGGCTGGCCTCCCCCTCCTCCCCTTCCAGCTTCTCGTGGATCTCGCGCGTGGCCTTGGTGAGCAGGAAGAGGCCGCCCACCAGGAGGATCAGGTCCCGCCCCGAGATGCCGTGACCGATGACGGGGAGGACGAACAGGGGCGTCGTCAGCCGCGCCATCCAGGCCAGGGAGGCCAGCAGAAGGATGCGCATCACCATGGCGAGCATCAGCCCCAGCCGCCGCGCCTTGGGCTGCTGCCCCTTCGGCAGCTTCCCTACCAGAATGGAGATGAAGATGATGTTGTCGATGCCGAGCACGATCTCGAGCACGGTCAACGTCAGCAGCGCGATCCAGCTCTCGGGGTTGGTGATCCAGTCCATGGTGCGCGGATTGTAACCCGGCCGCCGGTCCCGGCCGTGTCATAATTTCGCATCATGAGTGATACGAAGACCCGCGGCATCCGGGTCCAGGTCCAGAGCTTCTACGACGAAGAACGCAGCTCCCCCCAGGAGAGCTACTACTTCTTCGCCTATCGCGTCCGGATCTCCAACGAAGGTCTGGAGTCCGCCCAGCTCATGAGCCGCGAGTGGATCATCACCGACGGCAACGGCGACACCCAGCGGGTGCAGGGCCCGGGGGTGGTGGGCGAGCAGCCGGTGCTCGCCCCGGGCGAGGCGTTCGAGTACACCAGCTTCTGCCCCCTCACCACGCCGGTGGGCGCCATGCAGGGCTCCTATCGCATGGTCCTCGGCAGCGGCGAGAGCTTCGACGCCGAGATCGCGCCGTTCTCGTTGGCGGTGCCTCATGCCGTGAATTGACAGCCCCAGATGCGCACGGTAGAGTCCCCCCGCAATCAACAACCTGGGGGGCTCCGATGAACGCGAATCAAGAGTCCAAGCCGGCCGCCGGACCTCGTCATCAGCCTTTCGTTCCCGAGACCGTCGTGATGAAGGAGTTCACGGCTCGCGCCGTGATCCTCGGTCTGGTGATGACGCTCGTGCTCGGAGCCGCCAACGCCTATCTGGGTCTCAAAGCCGGGGTGACCATCGCCGCGACCTACCCGGCCGCCGTGATCAGCATGGCGATCCTCCGCTTGCGGAGGGGCTCGATCCTCGAGGAGAACATCGCCCGGACGGCGGGCTCCATCGGCGAGTCCGTCGCGGCCGGCGCCATCTTCACGCTGCCGGCCTTCGTCATCGCCGGCGTGTGGCCGTCCTTCGCCCCGAAGGACGCCTACTGGAAGTCCACGGCGCTGATGCTGGTCGGGAGCGTTCTGGGCGTCCTCTTCGTCTCGCTGGTGCGCCGCGTGATGGTCGAGGACCGCGAGCTGCCGTTCCCCGAGTCGGTGGCCGCTTCGGAGATCCACAAGGCCGGGCAGCGCGGCGCCCAGGCCGCCAAGTACCTCTTCTACAGCATGGGCTTCGGGGCGCTGGTCTACATCCTCGGAGTCATCAAGCTGTTCGCGCCGGACAAGGACCTCCTGCTGAAGATCGGCGCGATCGGGGCGAGCAGAGTCAAGCTCGGGGCCGGCGCCGGCGCGCCAACGCTGAGCGCGGGCGGCGTCACCACCTTCGCGGCGCCCGGCGTGAGCCCGGCCTACCTCGGAGTCGGCTACATCATCGGCCCCGAGCTCGCGGCGCTCAACTTCTCCGGCGGCGTCCTCGCCTGGGGCCTGCATGGTGCCGCTCCTGATGTTCTTCCTCGGGCCTCAGCTCCAGAGCTTCCTCCCCGGGCGCCGAGGCCGAGAGCTGGGCCGGCACCGTCACCCTCGTCTGGCGTTTCATCGTCCGGCCCATCGCCGTCGGCGGCATGCTCGTCGGCGCGGCGTACACGCTCTTCCGGATGCGCAAGAACCTGTTCGGGGGGCTCGGCCGGGCCTTCGCCGAGCTCAAAGGCAAGGTGGACCACCAGGCCGTGGTCGGGCGGACCGAGCGCTACATGAGCGCACGACGGTCTTCTCGCTCATCGCCGTCGTCTTCGTCCTCATGGTCTTCCTCTACGTCTACATGTCGGGCCTGGTGATGGGAGCCATCGTGGCCGCTATCGTGATGCTCGTGGCGGGGTTCTTCTTCGCCACCGTCTCCGGCTATCTCGTGGGGCTGATCGGCTCCTCGAACAACCCGATCTCCGGCCTCACGCTGTCGACCCTGATCATCGCGGCCCTGCTGATGGTGTCGCTCGGCGTGGCGGGGAAGAGCGGCGTCGTGGCAGTCCTCGCGGTGGCGGCCGTGGTCTGCGTCTCGTCGGCGGTGGCCGGAGAGCTGCTCCAGGACTTCAAAGTCGGCTACATCCTCGGCGGCACGCCGCGCACCATCCAGATCGTCGAGCTGATCGCGGTAGTCTGCGCGAGCCTCCTCATGTACTTCCCGGTGATGGTCCTCCACGTCGGCAACATCAACGCCGGCGGCATCGGCTTCGGCGACCGCCAGCTCCCGGCGCCGCAGGCCGGACTGATGGCGGCGCTCGCCCAGGGCATCGTGGGCGGCGACATGGCCTGGGCGCTCGTCCTGGTTGGCATCCTCATGGGTGTCGCCATGATCCTGCTCAAGGTGCGCAGCCCCATGCTGGTCGCGGTCGGCATGTACCTGCCGCTCGCCACGACGTTCGCGATCTTCGTCGGCGGCATGATCCGCGGGCTGACCGACAGGCTGCGCGAGCGCAAAGGCTTCAACGAGGCCCAGAAGGCGCGGGTGGAGAACGTCGGCGTGCTGGTGGCGTCCGGTCTGATCGCCGGCGAAGCGCTCGTCGGGCTGGCGACCGCGACCTTCAACTTCTTCGATTGGCCGATCCCCGAGATCTTCAAGGCTCCGTCGTACCTCGCCGGGCTCGTGGTCATGGCGATCCTCGCCTTCGTCCTGATCCGCGTGCCCCTGGCGAACGCGGGCAGCCCGGATGAGCCGGCACCGCCGGTCGCGATGATGTAGCCACCCGTTTGCAGGACGACCGCCGCCAGGAGCGCCAGGAGATGGTCCCCTTTGCGGCGGTCTTTTCTGTTGTCTTCGATTGTTGCGGCGCCATCGCCGGCATCATCATCGCTCTTGTGGCCCTGACCGCCGATACCGAGTCGATCACCAAGTACATGGAGACCCACAACCCGTTCTTCAAAGGCGACTCCTCGGATGCCCTGTCGCTCATCCCCTTCGTCCTCCTGATGCTGCTGCTGTACCTCGCAGGGCGGGAGCGGTTCCTGGCGCCGAAGAAGACCTCCTAGTAGGCTTGCTTCAGGGTGGCTCCGGCCGGGGGGCGCCCCTCCCATTCAGTCCTTGTCCCCTTTTCCTGCAGATTTGTCCCGAAATCTCCGAGGGCTGTCCCCGAATCTCTCAATCCTGTCCCGCTTCACCTTGGTTTTGTCCCCGTTTCTGAGTTTTGGTCCCCGTTTCTGGAATTCTGTCCCCATTGATCCAAGTTTTGTCCCGGAATTTCTCAGGGCTGTCCCCGTTCCAGACGGTATTGTCCCCGTTTCAATCGGTATTGTCCCCGTTCCATTCAAAGCTGTCCCCGATTCCTACAGATTCGTCCCCGATTTCCTGGTTTTGTCCCCAAATCCATGAAGTCTGGTATCTCCCTGCCGTTCCAGAGCGCCAAGGATCTGCTCTACCTCCTGGGAAGCGCTGTCTTCGCCTGGGCCTTGTGCTTCAGCACTCTCTTGAAGGGAGTAGGGAGTGTGAGGGAGCGGGATTAGAAACGGTCGGGCCAGAGACGGGCCGCGTGGAAGACGGTGATGATTTCGATCTCTTCCCCACGAATTCGATAGGGGACGATGTAAGGGCTGCCGCTGACGATCAACTCCCGGGTCCCTGGCACGCGCCCCGTCCGGCCGATTTCAGGATATCGAGCGAGAAGATCCACAGCGTCATGGATTCGCTCCACCATCCGAGCGGCAGCACCAGGGCGATCCTTCGCGATGTACTCGGCAATGGAATCCAAGGATCGAAGAGCCCTGCGCGTCCATCTAACGCGCATTCGTCCACTTGGTCAAGATGGCCGCCACCTCGTCGTCGCTGGCGAAATCTCCTGCATCCGCTTCGCGAACCCCGGCCTGGATCTGCTGGATCTGGAACTCTTGAAGCTCGACGTAAGAAGAGATGGCCTCCTCCGCCAGACGCGCCTCGGAGCGCTCAGTGGCTCGCGCCAATCCCTCCAAGCGCTCCTTGATGTTCTGTGACAGCTCGATGGTCATCCGGGCGGGCGAGGCGCTCATGGATTCATCCTCCATCTCGGCATTGTACGTCACAGGCATAGGACAATCTGAGGAGAACCCTCCAGTACCGAGAAGGGAGGCCTCTACCGGAACCCCAACATCTCCCACCCCATCTCCCGGAACAGCCGGTACGTCAGCGGCAACGGCAGCCCCACCACGTTGGTGTAGTTGCCGTAGACCTCCTCCACGAACAGGGCGCCGAGCCCCTGGACGGCGTAGGAGCCGGCTTTGTCGAGGGGCTCGGTGGTGGATACGTACCAGGCGATCTCCTCCGGGGTGAGGGGGGCCATACGGACTCGCGAGCGCTCCAGGGCTGAGGTACGCCGGTTCCGGCCGGGTTCTTCGAGGGCGACGCCGGTCAGGACGGTGTGCTCGCGGCCGGCGATCAGGGCCAGCATGCGGCGGGCGTCTTCCGGATCTAGGGGCTTGTTCAGGAGCTGGCCGTCGATCACCACGACCGTGTCCGCGGCCAGCACCAGCTCTCCGGGGTGGGCCTGGGCCGCGGCTTTCTCACGGGCGAGGCGGAGCACGAGATCCTCGGGCGGCTCGTGGTCGCGGGGGGTCTCGTCCAGATCCGCGGCGCGGACGGTGAAGCGCAGGCCGAGCCCGGTGAGGAGCTCGCGGCGGCGGGGGGAGCCCGAGGCGAGGATGAGGGCGGGCTGGTCGCTCAGGGCGCTGGTCACTCAGGGCGCTGGTTACTCAAGGATAGTAGCCCCGCAGGGTCTTGGCTTCGAGGCCGGGCCGCGACATCTTGACCTCGACCGTCCGGAATTTGTTGGCGTCGCCGAGCGTGGTCTCTTTGGACGACTGGTAGGCGAGCAGGTACTGGGAGCGCAGCTCCGACTGGATCTGGTCGTAGATCCGCTCCAATTCAGAGGCCTTGGAGATGTAGAAGAAGCGCCCCCCGGTCTCATCGGCCAGGCGGGCGAGCTTCAAGCGCACGTCCGCCTCCTGTGAGGAGAGGTCGAGGCCCACGGTGTAGAGGGCCACGCCGCTCCTACGGGCGTACTCCAGAGCGTCGCTGAAGGAGTAGCGGCTCCCCTCGTCCTTGCCGTCGGAGAGGAGGACGATGGCCCGCTTCCCCTTGACCCCGCCGAAGTAGTAGAGGGAGTAGATCAGGCTGTCGTAAAGGGTAGTGTTGCCTTCGGCCTGGAGGCCGGCGAGGCCGCCCGAGAGCACCGACTCGTCGTTGGTGAAGCGCACCGCCAGGTTCGGCTTGTCGGAGAAGGTGATGACCGAGGCGCGGTCCTTGGGGGTGATCACTTTCTGGAAGAAGCGCAGGGCCGCCCGCACGGCCTCGTCGAGCTTGCCGCCGTCGCTCATGGAGCCCGAGGTGTCGAGGAGGATGCCGGCGTAGATGGGGCGGTCACGCACCAGCTCGAAGCGCACGACCTGCTGCGGTGTGCCGTCTTCGAAGACCTTGAAGTCGTCCCTGGTCAGTCCCTGGACCGGGCGGCCGCGGCCGTCCGCCACCGAGGTGTAGAGCTCCACGAACTGGACGTCCACCCGGGCGGCGTTCTCCGGCGCGTTGATCAGCACCAGATCTTCGGTCGAGTTGCCGTCGGCGAGATAGGCCACGGCGCGCACCCAGGTGAGGTCTCTGCTCGGAGGCACGAGGATCGGCTGGGTGTAGGGGGGCTGGTAGAGGGTCGCCACCCGGTCGTCGTTGAGGAAGAATTCGACCCGGTCCAGCTTGTCCCCTTCCGGCACCTCCACCTGGGCCTGGGCTCGCAGGCTCGACTTGTAGGTCTTGCCGGGTTGGGGCTCCACCAGCCGCACGGCAAAACGGTGCGGGCCCACGTTGAGCTCGATCTCATCCGCGGCCAGCTTGCGGCCGGCGGCGTCCAGGGCCTCGGCCCTCAGGGTGTGGACCCGCGGCTGGATGCCCAGGTCGAGCTCGACGCTGTAGGGCGGCCGGGTCTTGGCAAGGAGGGGCTTGCCGTCCAGCTCGAAGCTCACTTTGGCGATGGCGTTGCCGGTGGTCACCGCCTCCAGCCGCGCCTTGCCGGTCATCAATCCCGGCGGCGGCGCCAGGATACGGATCGTCTGCTCGTCCGAGCCGATGGCGGCAGCGGCGTTGGCCTCGGTCAGGGTCGCGTCCGGCGAAGCCCCGGCCGGCGGCGCCGGAACGGGGGTCTGAGCCGCGGCGACAGGGGTGGGCGCGGGAGCTTCGGGTTCCACGGGCACCACGATCTCCCGCTGCTCGCGGAAGAAGCGCTTGCCCGACATGTCCTCGATCTTCATCACCAGGGAGTAGCTCCCCGGCCGCAGGTAGCGCTGGAAGACGAGGGGGATCTTGTCGGAATTGACCTGGGCTTCGGGGAAGGCGAAGCGGTAGCGGAAGTGCTCGAACAGCTCGTCCTTGAAGAGCACCTCGCCATCGACCGTGAAGACGTAGCTCGCGGTGGCGCTCCCTTCGATCCGCTCGGGCTTGACGGCGTCGCGGGGCACGCTCACCAGGGCCTGCACCACGGTGCGGCTGCCGAAGCGGCCGGGGTAGGAGAGGTCCACCTGGGCCGGGAAGGGCGCCGCCCCCTCGGGCACCTCGGTGGAGTAAGAGGAGAAGGTGGAGAGCCATTCCTCGCCCGGCTTGGGGACGAGCTTCTGGGTGGTCTCCACCCGTTTCCAGTCCAGGGCCTCGGCGAGGCGGGAGGCGATGTCCTCCCCCCGCGGGCAGAGCTCGGAGATGGCCTGATAGGCGCGGGCGGGATCGTCCACCGGCACCCGCAGGCCCGGAGTGAGGAGCGGCATCAGACCGTCGTCGGGATACCAGAGCTGGTAGGACGATGCGCCGCGGGCGATGAACACCAGGGTGAAGTCGCCGCGGACGCGCTCGGTGCCCGGGTAGGTCCAGATCTCCAGCGGCGTCAGGACCTCGCAACGGGCCAGGAGCACGTCGGCCGGCTCGCCGTTGAAGAGGATCATCCGCGCCCGGTCATCCGTCAGGTTGCCGAACTTCTGCCGTGCGACCTCGGCCCGCTGCTCCCACCGCACCTTGAGCTCGTTCTGGGGCGTCTGGGGGAACGGGTCCCGCACCTCCCAGAACCGGCGGATGAAGGTGTCGCGCTGGTAGTCCTTCCCCAACCCCAGGAACGCCGCCTTCTCCTTGGGGGAGATGAGCAGCTCCACCTCCTCCAGCCATTTCTGATAGCGGGGATCGAGATCGGCGGGGGGAGCCTGGGCCGCGGCGAGGATCGGGACAGCGAAGGTGAACAGGAGAACGAGGAGCGGGAGCAATCGACGGTACGGCATGGGTGGCGATCCTACCTTAATTGAACGGCTTGCCCTTCGAAGCCTCACCCCCGGCCCCTCTCCCGGGGGGAGAGGGGTGACTCCTGCGGGCGGTGTTGCCGTAGGGTGCGCTGGGCGCACCGTGAACGGTAATGGTGCGCCGTGCGCACCCTACGAAGCTCTCCCGGTTCGGCCAAGACCCCCCTCTCCCCCCGGGAGAGGGGCCGGGGGTGAGGCTTCGAAGGGCAGGACGCCTCAACAACTCAGGAGATCTGTATCCCCTCACGGGTAATACCCCCGGATCGTCTTCGCCTCCATCCCGGACCGGCTCACCTTGAGATCGACGGTGCGGAAGCCCGGGTCCTTGCGGGTCGTGGCGGACTGATAGGCGATCAGGTACTGGGAGCGCAGCTCCTCTTCGATGGTGGCGTAGATGCCGGGCAGCTCACCCGCGTCCCTAGGGAAGAAGGCGCGGCCGCCCGTCTCTTCGGCGAGACGGGAGAGCTTGCCCTTCTCCACCTTGTCCCCCAGGCCGATCGAGTAGACCGTGACGCCGGCCCGGCGGGCGAACTCCAGCGACTCCTCCCAGGTGAAGCGGCTTCCCTCGTCCTTGCCGTCCGAGAGCAGGAGGAGGGCCCGCCGGCCCTTGAGGCCGTTGAAGGTGTAGAAGGAGAAGATGAGGCTGTCGTAGAGCGCCGTCCCCCGCTCGGCCTTGAGGCCCGCGAGGCCGCCGGCCAGGGTCTGGAGGTCGCGGGTGAACTTCACCGCCAGGTTCGGATGGTCGTTGAAGGTGATGATCGCCGCCCGGTCCTTCGGTCTCACCGATCCTTCGAGGAAGCGCAGGGCCGCCTCCTGGGCCTTGGACAGGCTCGACTGCATGGAGGCCGAGACGTCGATCATCACCGCGGCGTGGATGGGGAGGTCCGTCACCCGGTCGCAGCGGACGATCTGCTGCTTGGCCGCGTCCTCGGTCACCGCGAAGTCCCGGGCCGCGAGCCCCGAGGTCACGGGATGGCCGTCGCGGTCGAGCACCGTGGTGTAGAGCTCCACGAGATCGACGTTCACCTCCTCCAGGTTCTCGGGAGCGTTGACGAAGACTACGCTCTCGGTCGAGTTGCCATCCTTGAGATAGGCCACGGCCCGCACATAGGCGACCGGCTCGCCGCGGGGGAGGACGACCGGGTGGACGTAGGGCGGCTGGTAGAGGGTCGCCACCCGGGTCTCGTTGAGGTAGAGCTCCACCCGCTCGACCCCCTCGCCCTCGGGAGCTTCGACCTCGGCCCTGGCGAGGAGGCTCGACTCGTAGCGCTTCCCCTTCTGGGGCTCGGCGAGCCGCATCCGGAAACGGTTGCCCGCGGCGTTGAGCTGCACCTCATCGGAGGCTACGAGCTCGCCCGCGGCGTCGTGAGCGGTGACGGCGAGCGTGCGGGTGCGGGGCACCTTGCCGAGGTCCAGCTCCACGCTGTAGGGCGGCGCCTTCTTGGTGAGGATCGGCTTGCCGTCGAGGAGGAAGGTGACGGTCGCGATGCCCGTCCCCGTGCTCAGGGTCTCGAAGCGCTGCATGCCCGTCTGAAGCTGGCCCAGGGGAGGCACGAGCTTGATCGTGGTCTCGCCGCTCCGCAGGGCGGCGTTGGCCTCGGCCAGCACGCGGCTCGCCTCCGCGGCCTCAGGGGTGGCCGGCGCCGGCGGGGCCAGGGTCAGCACACGATCGATCTCGGGCACGGCGAGGGGGCGCTCGTCGCGGAAGAGCTTGCCGGAGTTGACGTCCTCCACTTTGATCACCAGGGTGTAGTCCCCCGGCCTCAAGGGGCGCTCGAAGGCCAGGGGGATCGACTCCGGGGCCTCGGCGGCCGGCAGGTCGAACTTGTAGCGGAAGCTGTCGAAGAGTTGCCCCTCGCGCAGCACCTCGCCTGTCAGCAGGAGGTTGTAGGAGCGGGCCTCGCCCAGAGCTGCCTGACCCGCGGCGCTGGCGGGCACGGAGACGATCCCCTGCATCACCGTGCGGCTCTGCCAGCGGCCGGGGAAGCTCACCTCCACTTTTGCGGGCAAGGGCACGGCGCTCTCGGGCACGTCCGTCGAATAGGAATTGAAAGTCGAGACCCACTCGCTGCCGGGCCCCGGTTGCCGCCCCACGATCTTCACCTCGAGGAGGTCCCAATCCAAGCCCTGGCTCGCCACCCAGCCGATGGCGGCGGCGATCTTGCGGGCGTGCTCCCATTCGCCACAGCCGCTGGAGAAATCCGCGATCTCCGCGAGACTGCGCCCGCCGCTCGCGACGTTGTCACCGTCCCTCCCAGCGTGGCCCCTACCGCCTGACCGGGGCTCCTGGCCCTTGCCGGCGCTCACGCCAGCGCCCTTCTCGAGGACACTCTGGGCGAAGAGCGCTTCGCTCCCCTCGCTGGGGTTCCACACCCGGAATGGCCCCGCGCCCCATCTGCGATAGAGGACGATGACGAACGCCTCGCCCACCCGTTCATTCGGCGAGTAGAACCAGGCTTCGAGAGGCCAGAGGATGAGGGAGCAGTTGGATTCCAGGCGCTCGTCCGGCAGGCCGTTGAGCAGCATCACCCGCGAGCGGCCATCCGTGAGATCGCCGAACATCTCGCGGGCGTTCTTGACGTTGACGTCCCAGCGGTCCTTGAATTCGTTGCGGGCCGTGCGCGGGATCGTGTCCCGCACCTGCCAGAACCTTTCGATGAACGAGTCGCGTTGATAATCCTTTTCAAGCGCCAGGAACGTCGCCCGCTCCTCCTCGGTGATGAGGACGTCGACCTCCACCCACCAGGCCTGATACTTCTCCGGCAGCTTGGCGACCGCCTCCCGCTCCTCCGGGGTGACCTTGCGGTCGTACGGATGGTAGGCCGCGGCCGGGAGGGGGAGGAGGAAGAGAAGGAATAGGAAAAGAAATTTTCCCTGGGAGCGCTGGCGTCCCGCCGGCCCCTTCTTACTTCTTTTGGTTAGAAGGCCGGCGGGACGCCAGCGCTCCCAGGGAAAAACCTTCACGGGTAATATCCCCGTATGGTCTTGGCTTCCGCTCCGGGGCGATCGACCTTCAGCTCGACGCTCCGGAAGGTGTTGCCGCCGCTGGTGTTGGTCGATTGATAGGCGATCAAGTATTGCGAGCGCAGCTCCTGCTCGACGCTGGCGTAGATCCCCGCCAGCTCGTCCACGTTTTTCAAGAAGAAGGCGCGCCCGCCGGTCTCCTCGGAGAGGCGGGAGAGCTTGCGCTTGTCCACGTCGTCGCCCAAGCCGATGGCATAGATGGTCACCCCGGCCCGGCGGGCGTAGTCGAGGGCGTCGTCGAAGGTGAAGCGGCTCCCCTCGTCCTTGCCGTCCGAGAGCAGCAGCAGGGCCCGCTGCCCTTTGACGCCGGTGAAGTAGTAGAGGGTGAAGATGACGCTGTCGTAGAGCGCCGTGCCGCGCTCGGCCTTGAGGCCCGCGAGCCCGCCGGCCAGGGTGGGGACGTCGTTGGTGAACTTCACCGTCAGTTGCGGGTGATCGTTGAAGGTGATCACCGCGGCCCGGTCCTTGGGCCGGATCGTCCGCTGGAAGAACTCCAGAGCGGCCTGCCGCGCCTTGTCGAGGCTCTTCTCCATCGACGCCGAGACGTCCAGGGCCACGGCGGCGTGGATCGAGAGGTTGGTCACCTTCTCGAAACGGGAGATGTCCTGCTTCGCGCCGTCCTCGGTGACCGAAAAATCTTTCTGTTCCAGCCCTTCGATCGGCCGCTTCTGGCGGTCGAGCACCGAGGTATAGAGCTCGACGAAGTTGATGTTGACCTCCGCCATGTCCTCGGGCGCGTTGACGAAGACCAGGTTCTCCGTGGAGTTGCCGTCCTTGAGATAGGCCACGGCGCGCACGTAGGCGATCGCCTCGGCCTTGGGCAGCACGATGGGCTGCACCCACGGCGGCTGGTAGAGGGTCGCGACGCGGGTCTCGTTGAGGAAGAACTCCACCCGCTCCACCACCTGGCCGTCCGGCGTCTGGGTCTCGGCCCGGGCCAGCAGGCTGCTGCCGTAGCGCTTGCCCTTCTGGGGATCGAGCAGCCGCACCTGGAAACGGTTGGGCGCGGCGTTGATCATCATCTCGTCGGACGCCACCTCGGCGCCCGTGACGTCGTAGGCCTTGGCCGCGAGATTGCGGGGCCGGGGGAGGCTGCCGAGGTCCAGCTCGACGCTGTACGGCGGCTTCTTCTTGGTGAACACCGCCTTGCCGTCCAAGGCGAAGGTCACCTTCTCGATGGTCTTGCCGGTCGTGAGGGTGTCGAAGCGCTGCATGCCCGTCTGCAGCTCGCCGAAGGGGCGGATCAGCTTCAGCGTCGTCTCGCCGTTGGCGATGGCGGCGTTGGCCTCGGCCAGCATCTTGGCGGTCGCCGCGTCCTCGGCGGTCGGCGGCGGCGCCGGGGCCACGACGTCCGTGGCGGGCACGGTGAGGGCGCGCTCCTCGCGGAAGATCTTGCCCGAGTTCAGGTCCTCCACCTTCACCACCAGCGTGTACTCGCCCGGGCGGAGATGGCGCTGAAAGACCAGGGGGAGCGAGTCCGCGGGGCCGGCCGCGCTGCTCGGGAAATCGAACTTGTAGCGGAAGTTCTCGAACAGCTTGCGGCCCTGCATCACCTCGCCGTTCAGGATCATGTTGTAGGTGTGGGCGTCCCCCAGGGTGGATTGCCCGGCGCCGCTCGCCGGCACGGTGATCACACCTTGAACCACCGTGCGCCCCTCATAGCGGCCCGGGTAATCGACCGTGAGATTGGCCGGCAGCAGCTTGGCTCCCGGCGGCATGTCCGTCGAGTAGGAATTGAAGGAGGTCACCCACTCACCCTTCTGGTCGTCGGGCTTGGCGATCATTCGCTGCTGGAGGATGTCGTAGCCCATCCCCTGGCGGAGCACCCAGCCGATGCCGCCCGCGATCTGGTCGCCGTTGCGGCAGCCGTTGGCGATCGCCTGCAGACTCTGCTCGCCGGAGCTGGCCGCGCCGCCGGAGAACAGAGACCCCAGGCCATCGATCGCGCTCCAGATGCGGAACGCCCCGGCGCCCCAGCGGCGGTAGAACACCACGATGAACTCCGAGCCGATGCGCTCCGCGTGGGCGTAGAACCAGACCTCCACGGGCCAGATCAGATTGGTGCAGGACGAATCGATGCGGGCGTTGGGCGGGCCGTTGAGCAGCAGGACGCGGGCACGGTCGTCGTCCAGGGTGCCGAGCGCCTCCTCCGCCAGTGCGACGTTGGCCTCCCAGCGCTCCTTGAACTCGTTGCGCGCCGTGCTCCGGTAGGCGTCCCGGGCCTCCCAGAAGTGCTCGATGAAGGCGTCGCGCTGGTAGTCCTTCTCCAGCGCCAGGAAGGTCTTCAGCTTGTCGTCCGAGATCAGCAGGTCGACCATCTTCAACCAGTGCTGGTACGTCTCCGGGAGCTTCTGGATCGCCTCCTTCATGGCCTTGCGCTCTGCACGGGTGACCTTCTCGGCCGCGTCGGCGGCAGAGGGGAGCAGGGCGCAGAGGGAGAGAAGGAGGAGGGGAAGGACGATCAGCGGACGCAGTCGGCGCATTCGGTCACCTTCTTGGAAATCCAGAGACGGCAGCCCTGGGAAAGCCGGAGCGATTCAAACAGCATGCCGGGGCACCCCCCCCGCCCAAGACCCTCACCCCTGCCCCTCTCCCGACCACCCCATCCCCCTCCCCGGGAGAGGGGTGCCCGGCTGGGGCGGTCTTGCTGTTCTCCCTCTTCTCCCGGTGAGGGGGGTGGGAGGGGTCGGGAGAAGAGGGCCGGGGTGATGAGGGCCCACCGCGCTACAATAAACCCTCTTCGTGAGGTCTGTACCCCATGCATCCCATCTACTTCGACCACAACGCCACCACCCCCCTCCACCCCAGGGTGCGCGAGGCCATGCTCCCCTGGCTGGGGGAGCGGCACGGCAACCCTTCGTCCATCCACCAGTTCGGCCAGGCGGCGAGAAACGCCGTCGAAGAGGCGCGGGAGAAGGTCGCGGCCCTCCTGGGCGGCCGGCCGCCGGAGATCGTATTCACGGCCTCCGGCACCGAAGCCAACAACGCCGTCCTCTTCCATTGCTTCCCGCGGGCGTCCCAGAGGGGAGGCCACCTGGTGATCTCCGCCTTCGAGCATCCATCCATCCGCGATGCCGCGGCGAGGCTGGAGAAGGAGGGGATCGAGGTGACGCGGGTGTCCCCTGGCAAGGACGGGGTGGTGCCCGCTGTGGAGGTCATTCGCGCCCTGCGTCCGGACACCCGGCTGGTCGCCCTGATGCTCGCCAACAACGAGCTGGGCACCCTCCAGCCCGTGGCCGAAGTGGCCGCCGCCTGCCGCGAGCGCGGGATCCTCGTGCTCTGCGACGCCGTGCAGGCCGTGGGCAAGATCCCGGTCGACGTGCACGAGTTGGGGATCGACTACCTCGTGCTCGGTGGCCACAAGTTCCACGGTCCCCTGGGCGCGGCGGCCCTCTGGGTGCGCAAGGGGGTGGAGATCACCGGCTACGTCGTGGGGGGGAGCCAGGAGCGGCGGCGTCGGGCGGGCACCGAGAACGTGCCGGCCCTGGTGGGACTGGGCGAGGCCGCATCCGCGGCGATGGAGGAGCTGCCACATCGGCGCGCCTTTTTGGCCGGCCTGCGCGACCGATTCGAGACCGGGCTCGCCCGCCGCGTGCCGGACGCGATCTTCCACTGCCAGACCTCGCCACGGCTGCCCAACACCTCGCACGTGGCCTTCCCTGGGGCCGAGGGCGAGTCGCTGCTCATCCGTCTCGACCTCGCCGGCTTCGCCGTCTCGACCGGCTCGGCCTGCTCCTCCGGTACCGTCGAGCCCAGCAAAACCCTGCTCGCCATCGGCCTCTCTCCCGAAGAGGCCCTCTCCTCCCTGCGCTTCAGCTTCGGCATCACCAACACGCCGGACGAAGTGGATGCCTTCCTCGTCGCCCTGGAGCGCGAAGTGGCTGAGCTGCGCCGGGTTTCTCCCCAGGCGCCCCAGGAGCCCCAGGAGATAGTGCGATGAGCGAGCCCCTCATCGCCGTGGCCATGAGCGGAGGCCTCGACTCCTCCGTCACCGCCTGGCTGCTGGCCAAGCAGGGCCGGCCCGTCGTGGGCCTCTCCATGCTCCTCTGGGATCAGTCCGGAGTGGAGACGCACGGCCGCTGCTGCGGCGCCCTCGACCTCGGGGACGCCAAGCGCGTAGCCCAGCAGGCGGGCATCCCCCACTACACCCTGCGTCTGGACGAGGAGTTCCGCGACAAGGTGGTCGATCCCTTCGTGACCGACTACCTCGCTGGCCGCACCCCGAGCCCCTGCGTGCGCTGCAACACCTGGATCAAGTTCGACCTCCTCCTGGAGCGCGCCCGCCGCCTGGGAGCGAACCGGGTGGCGACCGGCCACTACGCCCGCATCCTCCAGGGACCGGACGGCCCCGAGCTCCACACCGCCCTGCGACGCCGAGAAGGACCAGAGCTACTACCTCTTCGAGCTCACCCAGGCGCAGCTCGCCGCCTCCCTCTTTCCCCTGGGAGACATGACCAAGCCCCAGGTGCGCCACCTCGCCCGCGAAGCCGGCCTGGTGGTGGCCGAGAAGGGCGAGAGCATGGAAGTCTGCTTCGTCGCCGGAGGCATCCGCGACTTCGTCGAGACCCAGGTGGCCGCAGACCCGGACCGTTATGGATCCCCCTCCCTCTCCGAGCCCGCCGTCCTGGTGGACACCCGAGGCGAGACCCTGGGAGAAGGCCAGCCCTACTACCGCTACACCGTAGGCCAGCGCCGAGGCCTGGGCCTCGCCGCCCCCAGCCCCCTCTACGTCCTCCAGATCGACCCCGACCACAACCGCGTCATCGTGGGAGACGAAAAGGACCTGCTCTCCCCCGGCCTCCGAGGAGAGCGTCTGCACTGGATCGGTCCGACTCCCGAGGGAGAGGTCCAAGCCACCGTGAAGATCCGTTCGCGCCATCCCGGAGTCGCCGCCCGGATTCGGCCCCAGGGGGAGGGGAGGGTGGAGATCGACTTCGCCGAGCCCCAGAGGGGCGTGACGCCCGGGCAGGCGGCGGTGTTTTACCAGGGGACGCGGGTGGTGGGTGGGTGTTGGATTGAGGGGCGGCTGTAGTCGTCTGACCGCGTGTATTCCCTCAATCTACCGCTTTTCCCTGGGGCCGTCCTCGCCGGCGGTATTGACGAGGACCAGCAACCCATCCTAAGATGGAGAGTGCATGGAATGAACAACTCAAATTAAGAATCTAGCTTCGGCTAGCTATCTAGGAGCACCATGTGGACCACTTCGTTTGAATTGCGAGTGTTTCTCACAGGGTGAGAGCATCTTTCTTGCTGATTGCTCTTTTGACGCTGGCTGGTTGCGGTAATTTGGCCGAGCAGAATTTCCCCCCTTTGGTTATCGATGACGCCAACTTGCTGAGTCCCGAGACGAAGAACTGGATCACGAGCTTCCCTTTCCCGCGGGGATACGCTCTTTGTGTCCGCACCATTGACCAGCTCCCCGAGAGCTTGATAGGTGCAAAAGCCGACGACCTGTTTGGCCAAACTGCCGAGGAGAGCAATGAGAAGAAGGCGCTGAAAAACGTGGCGTTTTCGTGCTCGTATCTCAGGAACCTCCTCTTTTACAGATTAGGGTTGGCGACGAACTTTATGGTGCGGCCCGCTGGGGTGGCGTGATTGCTGGGCTGAATACATCGAGAGACAGGCTCTTAGCGGCGGAACTGCAGATAGTTCTCTGCGTTCTGTCGTTCCCTGGCTCGCGGAAAGTCTGCCACGAGCTGTAGAGCTCCCTCTCTACAAGCGGGTAGTCCTACAGAAAACTCAAGAAATTATTGGGGATGAGGTCGAGGAGCTCGGTCTTCCTTCTGAAAGCTTCTATGGCCATTTCATCTTAAAGCCGATCCTGCAGCTCCGTGTGACAGAGCTCGGAGCTTTCAGGAGCTGGTGGATAACCTATGTTCTGGTCGCCCTTATGATTTATCTCGTCAGGCGTCTATTGGATCTCACTTTGGGCTCCTGGCGCAGATCTCTCGGCCGCGATTCCGGAATGACCCGGCATGTGATTTCAGTTGTCCAGATTGTGCTTTCCATAGTCATTGGTATTGTCCTGAGCATTCCATCTGCTGCTAGTACGATGCTCTTGGCTGGGTCTCGGTTGGAGGACCAGATTGCTCTTCGAGCCTCGGGAATTCCCGGAGTTGAGCGGGTGAGTTTTGATCCAAATACGTACAGAATTAACACCGGCCTACCCATTGCTCTCCTCATTCTGGGTCTCCGCCTGGTCAAGGGCTTTGGCTCTCGAGCGGACATCCTCGGGCCGGCTCGTCTCCCCGCCGAAAGCCAAAGAGAGATTTTCGACAAAATTGAAGACGATGCGCCCTTCTATGCCATCCTCCTTGAAGCGGCGGGGACACGAAGCGGAAAAGATTTGGCTCCATCCGCGGAGGAGTTTCGAGTCGCACCCTTTAAGTATGCCTACCTTATGCCTGGGATAGACGATCTCAAGGCCGCTGTTGCATGGAGCTCACTCGCCCTGCTCTTTCTACCAAGGCCCGTTTCTCTGGCTGCCGTGTTCCTCTGGCTCGTTCCTGCGGTCACCGGTGCATTTGATACATTGAAAGCCTTGGCTGGAAAGACAAAGTTTGGTTCGACGGCTGGAAAGACCTCAAAGCTATTTCCCGTGGCCGCAGCCTTGCTCATAGTCCTCCTTTTGTCCTTTTCTCTCCCGAGATTCGGTATCTCTATAGGAGGCCGGAGTAGTGAACCGGCAACGGCACAGCCCTTGACCACACAATCGCGACTCTCCCTCCATGGAGTCGGTCCGATCCGAGTCGGGATGACTGTTGATAAGGCGCGGGAGGTATTAGGAGAGCTGCGTGGAGAGGAGGGGAGCGCAAACGATCCAGGAGGATGCTACAACGTTTCTCCTGCGAAAGGGCCGACAGGTATATCGTTTATGATCACGGAAGGCCATGTCGCACGAATCGACATCGACAGCCCCGCATTTTCGACCCTCAGCGGTGCACGGGTCGGAGACCGGGAAAAGCGCGTTATCCAGCTTTACCAAGGTCGGCTGGAGATATCCCCCCATAAGTACGACGAAAAGGGGCACTATTTGACCTTTATACCTCGCGACCTCGACGAAAAGAATTACCGTCTGATTTTTGAGACTGACGGGAAGCTCGTGACGAGGTGCCGTGTAGGTAAGGTTCCAGAAGTCGAGTATGTTGAGGGCTGCCTGTGATCCAGGATCTGCGGCAGAGAATCCTTCGCTGTCGTGACCTCGCTCAACTGGATCACTGGTTGGTCCAGGCCGCCCAAGCTTCTTCGATCGCCGAGATCACTTTGGAATCTTGAAGGGGGCACCGATGGCAGAATCCGATCTGGAAGATAGGGACGACCCCGAGGGACGGCTTGCCCGGCTTGAGCGTCAGGGGTTTCTGCGCCGGGCCTCGGCTCCGTTTCCGCGGGAGATCCTGATGCAGGGACCCTTGCGTCCGTCCGAGAGTGCGAGCGCCCTCGAAGCCCTCCTCGCAGAGCGTAAAGACGGCCGGTGACGATCGTTCCTCATCAGCGAGCGAAACCCTGGTGCGGTCAGCCCGGGCCGCCTTGCCAGGGATTCAAGAGAGGAGTACCCAACTTCTCGAAGTGTTGAACGTTGCGGGTGACCAGCGTCAACCGATGGACCTCCGCGGTGGCGGCGAAGAAGGCGTCCAAGGACCCCAGATTCAATCCAGCTTTTTGTCCACGGGCCATGACGACGCCCCAGGCCTCGGCGATGCGAGGGTCGATGTCGAGGATGCGTCCCGCGAACCGTGCTGGGAGCTCGCTCGCCAGCCAGTCGGTCAAACGGTCGCGGCGCCTGCCCGGATCCATCAGCTCGATTCCGTGGCGGATCTCTGCCAGCGAAGCAACGCTGAGGAAGACCTGATCCTCCTCGACTTCGTCCAGCCATCGGGTGACGTGTGGGTTGGGCGCCGGCTTCACCCATTCCGAGATGACATTGGTGTCGAGGAGGAAGCTCATAGGTCGATATCACGGGGGCCGTCCTGAGGACGCTCGATCTCCAGACCGGATTCCCGTAAGGGCGAGGCCGCGAAGAAGTCCGCGAGCGTTCCCTGACGCCCTGTCTTCCGCTCCCATTCCTCGGCGGCGACGACGACCACGGCCTTTCGGCCGTGACGGGTGATGACCTGGGGTCCCTTCTTCAAGGCGCTTTCAACGACCTCACTCAGGTGCGCTTTCGCGTCGGCCAGGGTCCAGGCATGAGCAATCTGGGTCATGGGGGCTCCTTCCATTCTGGTCATATTGGTCATTATCGTCCTCTGACCCTGTTCCCGCAAGAGCCGACGAGAAGCTCAAGAGGGGAGGTGTAGGAGGAATCCGTTCCCTCCCCTGGGGTGCGGCTCGGTGATCGCTCCCGGCTTTGACGTACCCGCGTACGACGGACCGCTGTCCTGGGGCGCTGGAAGTGCGCCGCGTCCCATGGACCGACGCGCCGGTTCAACGGATGGATGCTCCAGTACGACGGACTGATGTCCTGATACAGCGGGGATTACGACCGGTGCAGCGCCTCGATGTCCTGGTGCAACGGGCCGCTGACCCAGTACAACGCAGCAATGCCCCGGTTCGACGAACCGATGTACCGGTGCAGCGGGTCGATGTCCCGGAACAACGGAGCGATGCACCGGTGCAACGGCCCAATGACCCAGTACAAAGAAGCGATGTACCGGTGCAACGGCCTAATGTCCCGCTGTGGAGAGTCGATGGCCTGGTACAACACGCCTGTGACCCGGTACGACGGACCGATGTACCGGTACAACGGAGCGACGTACTGGTCCAACGAGCGAATGCCCCGGCACGACGAAGCTGTGTCCCGGAGCAACGAAGAGATGTCCCGTGGCAATGAGGCAATTCCCCGGTGTAACGGACCGATGTACCGGTCCAACGCGGCGTTGTATGGGTGCAACGGAGCGATGTCCCGGAGCGACGGGAAGCCGTCCGCGTACGACAGACCGTCGTCTCGGTCGAGGACTCAATCATTTGGGGAAAGAGGAACGAAAAAGAGGGGGGGACGCGACGCGCGCGTCCCCCCATGGGACAAACTACTGATCCGACTTGACGGGTGATGCGGAGCCGGCGGGCGCCGACGGGGTGGTGGGGGTGGACGGCGTCGCCTTCGGCGTCTTCACCTTGCGACCGCGGAACGGCTGCACGCCGAACTCGGCGATCTTCTCCTCACGGGGTCCGAAGTGATCCCTCACCGCGGTGCGGATCACGTCGGCCACCCGCTGTCCGTCGGTGAGGAGCCGCCGGAGCTGCTTCGAGGCCTCCTGCTTGCTGGCCGTGAACGCCGCCTGCTGCTTGCTGACGTCCAGGGACTGGGTGACGATGCTGCCGAGCTTGAGTCGGAACGACTCCAACTGCGGAAGCAACTCCTTGTTGGCCTCCATCGTCGCCGACAGACGCTCCAGGTCGCCCTGGATCCCTGCGTTCCTCGTCTCTCTTCTAGCCATGACTGCTTCTCCTTTCTGAGCCCTCCGGGCTCGTTCACCGGCGCCGTCTTGACGCCGGAAACTCTCATCGCTCGCCTCGACGTCGCTTCCTGGTCTACCGTGCTGTGCTCTCGATCAGTGCGCATAGAGTACGCGGTTTGCACGAGCTTGTCAAGATCCCGCTTGACACTTACATCCGGACCTGGCAATCTAACGCATACTGAAGAGGTGAGATGCCGAGCGACGATCTGGAAGACCCGGGAGCGTGCGCCGGGGAAGGAGCTCTTTGACAACTGAGAAGGGACGGCGGCCGCCGAGTCCAAGGACGCCGCCGTTCGGCCCCCTTCAAGCCGCGCTGAGGACGGTCCCCTCTGGGCTGTCGGGAGGGGGTGCCTCCTGCCCAAACCGCTCCGACCGCTCCGGCCGCGGATAGTCCTTCCTTACCAAAGGGGTATATACTGCCAGTTTCGTAAGGAGGAGCCTGTGTCGGCGAGCACTCTGACCTCGAAAGGACAAGTCACGATCCCGAAGGAAGTCCGCGAGCGCCTCGGCTTGAAGGAGGGCGACCGTTTGGTCTTCCAATTCGACGATCAGGGCAACCTTCTGGTTCGGCCGGAGGCCCAGAGCCCTCTCGGGCGGCTGTCCGGTCTTCTTCACCATCTCGCAGGGGAGCGGCCGGTCACGGTCGAAGAGATGAACGAGGCGATCAAACGGCGGGCTGCTGAAACATTCTGATCCGCCTACTTTCGCCCAGGAGCAGGGCTTCACACGACTGGTTTAGCCCAAGCTCGATCAACAGCGAGCCAGCGATTCGTCGGCAGTAGAGGTGGCGCGCAACGCTGGGTCAAGTTTCCGTGCCCAAACCCTTCTCCTCCTGGATACGCGCGATCTCTGCGGTCAATTCATCAACGCTGAGGTCCGGCAGGAGGGTCGATCGCTCTTCCGTGTAGTTTCCCGCCCCGGGATCGTACTCTCGCAAGAAACGGACTGCATTGACCCAGCCCAGTGCGTCAGCGAGAGCACGAAAGCCTCGCTCGCGAAGCTCACTGTGATTGGTAATCAACTGTTCCATCGAACACCTCCTCCACCAGACGTACTGGATCAGAATACCGAACTCTAAGGGCACTCTCGTTCCTTCGCAGGCGGTTCAAGAGAGGGTAGTCGACCGTCACAAAGACCGACGCGGACGAGAGCTCGGCTGAAGCCACATGGAGGCCGTCGAACTTGGAGAAGCCCAGAGACACCAGAAACGCGGTTCGGGGTCGAAGCTCTGGAACCTTCACCGGTACCAGGGGACCGCAGGAGATCCAGTCGGCGACAGCCTCTCGCCGAGGCTTTACGGTGTTATAGGAGTTCTCCAGGACGTGAACCGCGGAACGAAGGAGGATGACCCGGTCGGCAGGAGCGCTGAGTAGCGCCAGAATAGCCTCTGTCTCAAGGCGCACCACAGGATGCTCTTGCCGGTCGAAGGGACGCTTGAGGCAGCAGAGATCGAGGTAAACCCTCATGGGGGAATGATACCTGATGTCGTAGCCTTTTGGGTCCGAGCCATAGGTGCCAGGGTATCCCTGAGGTCAGCACGTCGATGACGCATTCGCTGTTGCCACCGGCCGGGCGGAGAAGGCGCCGTCATCACTGGCAATCCGGAGATCGATCCTGGCCCTGCCCCCCCGCAGTCAAACGACTGCGACGCTGCCGGAGCTCATCCGCTTCAATTTCTGCTTGGTGCTCAGCTTCGAGATCCGCGAGGAGGTCCCGCGGGGAGTTCTTCAGGCAACCATACAAGGTGTCGACGGGGTCTTCGGCCGCGAGGCGCGTCAAGTGTACGACACCATCGTCTATGATCTCGACGACGAGCTGCGTGCCCACCGCCCACCGGAGTTGCTCGCGCACGGGCTTGGGGATGACGACCTGACCTTTGCTGGTCACACGGATTGCGGACTTCATGAGCGCCATCCTACCATCACGGTAAGACACCAGTCGGCTGGGGCCAAGTCGACGGTCGAGTTGCCCGGCACGAGTTACCCATCTTGAAGGAGGTTGCCGCCATGGAAACCAAGCTGGAAAGAGAAGTCCGCTTCCTGAAGATCTACGCCGTCCTGACCACGCTCTTCTGCGCGGGACTTTTCCTTTCCGCCTTCGCCGCCCACAACAAGAAGCTCAAGTTCGAGGAGATCGACGTCGAGCGTATCAATGTCGTGGAGAAGGACGGCAAGCTCCGGATGGTGATCTCCAATGAGGCGCGCCAGCATCCCGGCATCGCCAACGGCAAGATCATCAAGCGGGACGGCCCTCGCCCGCCCGGGATGATCTTTTTCAATCATCTGGGGGATGAGATGGGCGGCCTGGTCTTCGGGGACAATGGCGGCAATGGACATTTCGGGTCGCTGACCTTCGACAAGGTCAGAAACGATCAGGCCGTCGGCTTCCGCTATCTTGAAGGCGACAATGGAGCGTACCAGACGGGGATTGAAATCTGGCAGCAGCCCAATCTGCCGAGCGATCAGAATCAATCGACCCAGCCGCGCCTCTTCCTCGGCAAGCGACGCAATGACGCTGCAGAGCTGCTGATGTACGACGTCAAGGGACGGCCACGAATCAGGATGCAGGTCGCGCCGGATGGGACGCCGAAGCTCGAGTTCCTGGACGAAGCGGGCAAGGTGACTCACAGTCTGACCAACTCTTCCAGTGCACCCAAGCCGTGATCACCCTCGCCCCGCCTGCCGGGCTGCGGGAGGCACCCGGATGGTCATCGTGGGGTCCAGCCCACTCATGAGGGTGTCGATCGAGGGGCGCAGGGTTTCCACGAAACGCTCGGTCTCCACGATCTGCTCGACGAGGTGGCTCATATAGCTGGCGACCTCGGTGGCGCTGAATTGTGAGGCGCTGAGGCGGCCATGGATGACTTCGAAGGCGTCGGAAAACGCTCCGAGCTGGGCGATGACGCATTGGTCGCGCTTGTGGCAGTCCAGCAGCAGCTCGCGCTGTTTCTCCAGGATGCCGACGTGGAGCTCGCGGGTGCGGGCCGTCACCGGCTCTCGGGAAGCCAGGTCCCGGATCTGCCGGATCTTCTCGTCCACCTCGGAGAGGCGCTTCTCGAGGCTCGGCACCGGCGGGACGAGGACGGGCGCGATCCGCGCCGAGAGCCGGCGCCAGTCTCGGCGCCAACCGGGAAGCGAGTTCGACGCGGCGGGGGGGACCGGCACGGAGGGGGCGCTCGCCAGGAGGTGGAGGTAGGAGACCCGCTCGCGTACGAAGCCCAGGTAGGCGGTCAGCATGGTGCTGAGCTGCTGGAGGATGTCCTCCTTGGTGAAGGTGTCGAGCTCGGGCCGCTCGGCCAGGACCCGCGAGACCCGGTTGCGGATCGCGACCAGACGGCCGAAGACCGCCATGTAGTCCGGCAGGAAGCCCGCGCGGATCCAGAGATCGAAAGGGCTCTCGTCGAGCAGCCGCTGGGTCCGCAGTCGCAGGGCCTCGCGGTGCCTCTCCTCTTTCAGCTCCCGCCGCCGGCGCTCTTCCTCCAGGATGCGCGGCCGGTAGCGCTGTGTCGCCGTGGCGATCACCACCCAGCCGGCGGCGCCCGCTCCCCAGACGATCGCCCAGGTGGGATCGTGGAGCCACCATGCGATCCCGAGGCTGGCGGCTCCCGCCATGAGGTTGAGCGGGGTCTTGAGCGCCTTGGCGATGCTGCGCTTTACGAGGATTCTTTTTCTCAGGTAGGGCATGGATGGTCACCAGCGATCTTGAATTTATAGCACGGCCGGCGCGGTATGCCGGAGCCTCTTCCAGAACATTGCCAGAAAAACCCAGATCACCAGCACGAAGCCGATGCCATATTCGAAGGTGAGGTAGTGGGTGGGGCCGGTGTCCCGGGTCAGAGCTTCGAAGATCTCCTGGGCGCTGGCGGAGGCGGCGTGGAGGATCACGCCCGGCCAGACGCTGCCCGTCCTCTGTCGCAGCCAGGTGTAGAAGAAGCTCACTCCCACCACCGAGGCCGTGAAGCAGGCCGTGGCATAGGCCACGGGGAGGCCGGGGCGGAACTTGGGGAGGAGCACGAAGATCAGGGGATAGTGCCACACGGTCCAGATCACGCTCGTCAGCAGGCTGGCCCGGGTGAAGCTCGTCACCTGGAGGAGCCGGTCCGAGAGCAGGCCCCGCCAGCCGACCTCCTCGCCCAGCGTCGAAATACAACTGAATGCCACCCCGAAAGGAATCAGGGCGATCAACACGACCTCTCCCAGGACGCCATGCAACCCCAGCCGCGCCGTGGCCGCCACCAGCCGTGTCGTGTCGAGGCCGCCGAGCCCGAAGGCCCAGACCAGGCCGTAGACCGTTCCACAAAGGAGGAAGGGAACGGCGAACACGGGCAGCAGGACCCGCCTCGTCCCGCCCCACCGCCAGCCGAGCCCCCGCAGGCTCCGCGTCGTGATGAGCCGGGTGAGGAGCGCCGCGGTGCCCGGACACCACATGAACGCCGCCGCGAAGGCGGAATTCCAGGTGGGGCTCCGGGTGAAGAAGAGATAGGCGTAGAAGCCGGAGCTCAAGGTGAGGGTGAGGCAGAGGAACAGCAGGATCTCGCGCCGGGCGTTCATGGGCGCCTCCCGTGTTTCCTCTTACTACGAGAGTTGCACGGCAGGGTTTCTCAGCTCCCGGTAATGATGACGTTCAGCCCCAGACGGCTTGGTGGTAGTGCTCTCGAATGTCCCCATCCTTGGTGGCGAGAGGCGCTCCGCGGAGGAGAGCTTGACTGACGATGAGCCGATCGAAAGGATCTCGGGTCCAGTCCTGGGTCAAGGCTACGTCCGCCACTTCGGAGAAGGGGAGATCGCACTCCTTCAGACCCACGTCGCGCCGGAGGCTCTCGAGGACTACGCTCGCCGGCTCGGAGGTCCGCCGGATCTCGAAGAGGTATTGGAGCTCCAGCTTCACGGCGGGAGAGATCATCAGATCGCTCTCTTCCAACAGAGCCTTGACGCTTTCCGGGATCAGCTCGGTCCGTCCGGCAAACATCCAGGCCACCACATGGGTGTCCAGGTAGATCAAGGATTCCATTCGCCCGACCAATCGAGGTGGACCAGCTCTTCCGGTTCGGACAGCAGGTAGGGACGGGGCTTGAGATTGTCGAGCTTGCTCCTGGGTTCGGCCGGGGCGATCCTCAGAATCCTGCCCCGGCGCTCGATTTCGACCGGAACTCCGGTTTCGAGCACCTGATCGAGGATGCGGTAGATGTTCTCGCGGAGGGATGAGGTCTTGATCGCCATGACGTCTCCAGTCTAGCCGTGACTCGTACGCTTGTCAAATTGGAGTCGTACGATCTCTCGAGCCGCTTTTCCAAACACCCTCTCAGCCCCGGTAGGCTTCGCGGACGAGCACGGAGCCGTAGATCCGCTCCAGCCGGCGCACGGTGAAGTGACCGCGGGCCATGTCCTGGAAGTGCTGGGTGAACACGAGGTTGATCGCCGCTCCGCCCAGGGCCCCCAGCACGGGAACGGCCTGGGCCGCCAGCTTCTCGGAGATCCGCACGCCGTAACGGGAGGCAATCCTGGCCGCGAAACGGATGGCCAGCGGCATGCTCTCGTGGATGGCTCCGCGCTCGGTCAAGACCTGGACCAGCTCCGGAATGCCCCGGGAGAGGGCGATCCGCAGCGCGTAGTAACCCGTGTCGGCCGCGTCGTCCGCCGCCGACGTGCCGCCCAGGGCGAAGACCTGGACGCAGGCGAGCCGGGCCTCGGGCGATGCGAGATCCTCCCCCTGGCTGCGTGCGATGTCCGCCACCGAGCGCAGCATGAGGGTCGTGGAGACGGGGAGCTCGAGGGCCAGGCCCGCGAGCCCGAAAGCCCCGCCCGCGGCGCCCGTGGCCGCCGTGACCAGCTTGTGCGCCCGGTTGGAGGGCGGCTTGCCGAGTGATTTCCTCCTCCCGAGTGTTCCGATGGCCACGTTCAGGGCCTTCTCGATGGAGGCCTGAGCCGCGGAGTGGATCCGCTTCTGGAGCCCTGTGGGGAGACGATCGAGGGCGAGCTCGACGGGACGGCCCGCCAAGTCGATGAGGCGCGCCGCGAGCCGCGGGTTTTCGAGCCGTTCGCGAGCTTCGCGGAGCTGGATCAGATCGGGTTCGAGCATGGCGAGACCATTCTGTCAAATCTCGTTCCCTCACGCCGCCTCGCCCACACCCTCCCTCTCCTGGGCCGGCATCCGGCGCTCGATCGATTTCAGGGCCTGGCGGGCGTCGCTGGAGACGCGGAGGACCGGGCCGCCCAGGGCGGCGACCGCCTGGGGGCGGAAGCCTTCGCCGCTGAAGACGAGGAGGAGCGCCGGATGCTCCTCCCGCAGGTCCGCCGCGAGACGCAGGAGGGGAGAGGCGGTCTTCTCGCGGCTCGCCGAGAAGAGGAGGGCGTGGGGTTGGACCGAGGCGATCACCTCGTCGAGCCCCTCCTCCGGGTCGTGTTGACCGAGGGGGACGACGCTCCAGCCGGAGCGCCGCAGCAGGACGGAAAGGATGAGGAGACGGACCTCGTCCGGTTCCTCCGGCACGGCCAGGGCCCGGTAGCCCGGTCCCTGCGGCGACGCCTCGGCCAGTGCGAAGAGGCGGTCGTAGAGGAGCTTGCCGGCCGGGTCGTCCTCCTCCTCGGCCGCCATCCCGTTCTCTTCCAGCAGCGGTTGCAGCACCTCGACGGCCAGGGTCTCCACCGGGAGCTGCCGCTCGGCCTCGGTCAGGAGATCCTCGGCCCGCTCCAGGTCGGCTTCCTGGAACGCCCGCCCCAGCTCAACGACCAGGGCCGCCGGGTCCACGGCCTTCGTCGGAGTGAGGCGGATGGCCTTCACCGCCTCCTGCAGCGTGGCCACGACCTCGTCGGCCCCTGCCGCTTCCAGCCGCCGGCGGAAGCGCTCGGCCTCGGCGCGCAGGTCCCATAGAGCGACGACGATGCGCATCCCCGGGAAATGGGCCCGCAGATCGCGGCAGACCTCGCGCGCCTGGGTATAGGCGAACGGCGCGAGGGACGAGATGAAGACCTGATCGGCTCCCAGCTCCGCCAGCCGGCGCAGCATCTCCGAGCGCGGCAGGTCGTGCTCCAACACGGTGGCCGTGGCTCCTGGGACGGCGAGCTGCGCGAACATGTGGGCCACGAGCTCGTCCGCCGCATCGTGAGCCGGCACACAGATCACCCGCCCCGCCTGCACGCCCGCGGCCGTTTCGACCCCCAGGCTGCAGTCCTCGACCGTCCGGCTGGCGAGCTCGTCGATCCAGTCGCGGACCGTGGTGTCGATGAACTCCTCCCGTTCCGGGCTGAGCTCGCCGCGATGGCGATCACGTTCGGCCAGGACGAGGGCCGGAATGAGCACGCCGTCGTAGAGCTCGGCCACCGTCTTCTCCTTGATGGAGCTCTCCAGGACCGTGCCGACCTCGACCGGGTCCATGGCCAGCAGCCGGTGATAGACCTGGGCCTCGAGCGGCAGCGGCGGCTCGTCGCCCAGGAGGACGTTGAGGAACTGGAGCTGGGGCACGTAGCGGCCGATCACCACCAGGCAGACGGTCAGCGGTGTGGCCAGCAGCAGGCCGACCGGTCCCCACAGCCAGGTCCAGAACACGGCCGCGATCAGGATGCCGATGGTGGAGATGCCGGTCTCCGAGCCATAGAGAAGCGGCTCCACGACGTTGTTGCTCACCAACTCGATGACCACGAAGAGACCCGCCGTGAGCAGCGGCTTCTCCCACCCTGGAAATACCGCCAGCGAGATGAGGATCGGCAGCGACGCCGCGATCCATGGCCCGGCGTAGGGGATGAAGCGCAGCACGGCGGCGAGCAGCCCCCAGAGGATGGCGTTCGGCACGCCGATGAAGAACAGCCCGAGACCCACGGCGAGGCCCGTGCCGCCGTTGACGAGGCTCTGCATGAGCAGGTAGCGGCTCACCCGTTGCCCGGCTTCGTCCAGGGCCTGGGTCGAGGTGTTGAGCCGTCCCTGGCCGAGCAGGCGCAGGAGACGATCGCGCAGGTCTTCGCGTTGGATCAGGATGAAGATGACGAAGACGAAGACCAGGCCCGCCGTGGCCAGCGGTCCCAGGAGAGGGAACAGGGTCGTCCGCAGGACCGTGATCGGCGACGCCGGAGGCTCGACGACCGTGACCGGCACCGTCGCCGGGGCCGGGGAAGGCGTCGTCGCAGTGGCGCGGGGCTTGGCGCCGAGCCGCGGAGACGGTGGGGGAGGAGGGGTCGGGGAAGCGATCCCCAGGTCCTGCTTCAGGTGCTCCACCGTACTCTTCGCCTTGTCGAGCGCTCCGGAGCCGCCCTGGCGCAGGGAGGCGACCTTGGTGCGGATGTTCTGCTCGTATCGCGGCAGGGTCTCCGCGAGGTCCACGAGCTGTCTCCCCAGGGTCCACCCCAGCCCGGCGACGCCGGCGAAGACCAGGGCGACGACGACCAGCACCGCAGGCACCCGACCCAGCCGCATCTGCTGCAGACGCAGCACGAGCGGAGTGAGGATGAAGCTGACCAGCAGCGCGAGCGCGAGGGGAATCAGCACCTCGCGGGCGAAGTACAGCCCGGCCGCGATCAGGGCAAACGTGAGCAGCGAGAACCGCTGCGGGCGGTCCGGAGACGGCGAGCGTTCCATGGCGACCAGGGCGTGTGCAACCCGGGTGCCATGACTCAACCTTTTCAATCCGGCAGCCCGGCGAGCCGGCGTTCGAGAAACCGCCGTTCCGGCTCCTGCCGCGTGAGGCTCAAGGCCCGTTCATAGGCAGCGCGGGCTTCCGCCGTCCTCTCCAGCCGCCGCAACAGGTCGGCCCGCGCCGCGTGCGCCAGGTGATAATCCTCCAGGTCTCCCCGCGCGAGAATGGCATCGATGAGAGGGAGACCCGCCAAGGGGCCGTCGCGCATCGCGATGGCCACGGCGCGGTTCAGCTCGACGACGGGCGACCTCTCCACGGGCGCCAGCACGTTGTGCAAGCCGATGATCTGGTCCCAGTCCGTGGCGCCGGCCTGGGGCGCTTCGGCGTGGACCGCCGCGATCGCTCCCTGGAGCGTGTAGGGACCGAACCGGCGCGACAAGAGGGCGCGCTCCACCAGGGCCGATCCTTCAGCGATCTGCTCCCGGTTCCAGAGCGAACGGTCCTGATCGTCCAGGAGGACCAGCTCTCCGTCCGGCGACGTGCGCGCGGCGCGTCTCGATTCCTGGAGCAGCATGAGCCCCAGGAGACCCAGGGCCTCGGGCTCGGGCAGCAGCTCGACCAGCAATCGCCCCACCCGGATCGCCTCGGCCGAGAGATCGTGCCGGGTCAGCGACTCTCCCGAGGACGCGGAGTATCCCTCGTTGAAAACGAGATAGATCACGTGGAGCACGCTGTCCAGCCGGTCCGGCAGCTCGGCCCGCGACGGCACCGCATAGGGAATCCGTGCGTCCCGGATCTTCGCCTTGGCGCGCACGATCCGCTGGGCGATGGTGGCAGGAGCCGTGAGAAAGGCGCGGGCGATCTCCTCGGTGGTGAGGCCGCAGACCTGGCGCAGCGTGAGCGCCACCTGGGCGTCCGGCGGCAGGGCCGGATGGCAACAGGTGAAGATCAACCTCAGCCGGTCGTCCTCCAGACCCTCGCCATCCCAATCCGTGGCCTCGCTCGCGTCCGCCTCGATCGTCTGGGCGAGCTCCGCCACGTAGGCGTCGTACCGCGCCCGCCGGCGGATCCTGTCGATGGCTTTGAAACGGCCGGCCGATACGAGCCAGGCCCGGGGCCTGGCGGGCGGGCCTTCCCGAGGCCAGCGTTCGAGCGCCGCGGCGAAGGCATCGTGCAGGGCCTCCTCGGCGAGATCGAAATCGCCGAGGAGGCGGATCAGGGTGGCGAGGACGCGGCGCGACTCTTCGCGGTAGACGGCGTCCACCAGCTCACGAACGGCCCTGTCCTCGCTCATCCGCGGATCACCCACGATCCGACGGCTTGGGTTTGCAAGGCGGATTCTCCTCGATCGGCCGCACCTCGATGCCCCAGCCCAGCTCCTCGCCCATGCGCGCGGCCGGGTGGAGCGAAGCGACCTGAATGGCCTCGTTCAGGTCCCGCGCCTCGATCATGACTAACCCGCCCACCACCTCCTTCGTGACGGCGAAGGGGCCATCGGTGATCGAGAGCTTGCCATTGCGCAGCCGCAGGGTCGTGGCCCCCCACCCGAGGCTCATGCCGGAGATCAGATGGCCGCTCTTCTGGAGCTCCTGGTCGTAGAGGGCGCACTTGCCGATGAGGTCGTCGAGCTCGCTCTTGGACATCGCGTTGAACTTCTCTTCGTCACCGAAGGCCAGGCACAGATATTTCATCGCTTCCTCCTTGTTGTTCGTCGCCGAACGACGCTGTTCATGGGGTAGTCGCTCGGGAGGGCCCGAAATCGACAACGGAGGGAGGCCGCCGTGATTTCAGTGATAGAGGTTCTTCCGCTCCGGCGGCGGCAGCCCCGGGGCGGAGAAGTCACCGTGCTCGCGGGCCCAGCTCAGCCGTTGGCGGAGCCCCCCGGACCAAGTCGTCTGAAGCCGCGTGCCGGACGCTCCCGCGGCCCGTTCCTCGATCCGGTCTCCGGGCACGTCGGCGAGCCAGTAGACGGTCGAGCCCTGCCGCTGGAAGCGGATCCCCACCTTGCCGGAGACGGAAGACGAGGTCTGCGATTCGAGCTCGGCCGCTGCTGCACTGGGGGAGATCTCGCCCCGCTCGACGATCGAATAGCCCGGAGGCGGCGAGAGCATCACCCCCGCAGGCTCGTCCGACCGACCGCCAGATCCCAATTGTGAGACGAAGAACCATCCGAAGGCGACGACCGCCCCGAGGATGACGATGGTGTAGAGGAGGGCCTTGGCGATCTTCATGGGGATGAGGATACGACAACGGGCCCGGTGCTATGATCTGCTCGGAGGCAAACCCGATGAGCTCGCACCTCACCATCAGCGAAGCCGCTCGCAACTTCTCCGAGTACATCGACCGCGTGGTCCGGCGCGGCGAGCATTTCGTGCTCATGCAGGACCGCGAAGCCGTTGCCGAGCTGCGACCGGTGACGCCTGGGCGACGGCTGCGAGATCTTCCGGAGCTCCTGGCCTCTCTCCCCCACCTGTCGCCCGAGGACCTGGCCAGCTTCGAGGCCGATCTCGAAGAAGCCCGACACGAGCTCGGCCACATGCCGATCCAGATTCCATGGGAGTCCTGATCGACTCGACCGTCCTCATCGCGCACGAGCGAGGACGCCTCGATCTTCCCGAGAAGCTGGCGCGGCGCGAGGACGAGGAGTTCTTCATCTCCGTCATCACCGCCAGCGAGATCCTGCACGGTGTGCACCGGGCGCAGGACTCCAGGATTCGGACACAGAGATCAGCTTTCGTCGAGGCCGTCCTGGAGCGCTTTCCCATCCTCCAGGTCGATCTGACCACTGCTCGGATCCACTCTCGAGTTTGGGCCGATCTGGCCGCAGCGGGAATCCTCATCGGACCTCACGATCTCTGGATCGCTGCGACCGCCATCGCGCACGGCTTGACTCTGGTGACTGCGAATCTTCGGGAGTTCAAGCGGGTTACCGGCCTCAGCGTCGAGAAATGGTAGACGCCGCCACCACCGAAAACCGCATCCACTCCCCAAGCAACGGCACCGTCCAACGGGGCCCTGACGGCCCGCAGACAGAATTGGCAGGTCCGGCGCCGGACGGCGACTCGCAGCCGAGCTGGCGGCAGATCGTCTGGAGATAGGCCTCGATTTTGGCGTCCGTGAGGAGGGTCACGAAGCGCACGGGGCGGTCCTGACGGCGCATGAAGTCTTCGTAGTGGGTGACCAGCACGTGGCGGGGGCGCAGGACGTCGAGGATGGCGGCGGGTTGGCCGTCGGCCTTGTCGTAGGAGGCGATGCAGAGGACGGCGAGGTCGTAAGGGTGGCCATCCGGGAAGGGGGGAGGCTCGCCGATTCCCCGCCGGTTGGCCGCGTCCTGATAATAGAAACGGTAGCGCACGCTCCCGAGATCGCTCGACATCAGGTCGATCACCAGGGCGAAGGTCTGGCCTGCCCGCAGCTCGTGGAAATGACGCGAGGTCCACGGCTCGTGCCAGTCCTCTTTCATGCTGCCTTTGGCCCAGAGGTGGTGATCGATCTGCGGCGCGTGCTCGGAGGGGACCGCGAAGAAGCGGACCGGCCGCCTCTCGCCCTCGGGACCGGTCAACCAGACCCACTGATTGGCCCCATCCTCCAGCGCCGTGGACCGCCCCGCCGCGTAGGGGACGAGAGCGTGGACGCCCGAGCGATTGACGTAGACGTGGGCGCGAGGGGCCCGGGCGAGGATGGCGGGAAAGTCCCCCACGTGATCGTAGTGCGCATGGCCGGCGAAGACCGCCTCGACCTCGGCCAGGGGCAGGCCCGCGAGACCCCGCTCGATGGCCGCCTCATCCATCTCCCACCGTCCGGCCAGGGCGCGGAACAGGCCAGGATTAGAGAAGAACGGTCCCAGCAGGATCGAGTCGTCTCCCCAGCGGACGTAGAGCCCCGCGGCCCCCAGATACCGGACGTCCACCACGGCGTCCGCCCCTGAGGTCTCAGGAGGCCGGGCCGGAGAACAGGGAGGATGACTGAAATCGAAGGGGGAACCGGGGTGGTTCGGAGCGTTCCGGACTATATGCCCGCACCCCAGCACCAGGACGAGCGCCGTCACGAGCAGCGCGGACCGGAGCCCACACCGCAGGCTGCGACGGACGGCCGGGGTGATGAGGGGTCTTACGCCCTCTCCTCCCAGACCCGGCTGAGGTGGACGATCACCTCCACCGCCTTCTCCATGTCCTGCGCCGAGACCCATTCGTAGCGGGAGTGGAAGTTCTGCTCGCCGGCGAAGACGTTGGGGGTGGGCAGGCCCATGAAGCTGAGCCGGGAGCCGTCAGTGCCGCCGCGGATGGGCTTCTCGTGGGGAGTGAGGCCCGCCCGGTGGATGGCTTCGCGGGCGTTCTCCACCACCTCCGGATGGTGGTCCAGCACCTCGCGCATGTTGCGGTAGCTCTCCTCGACTTTGGATTCGAAAGAGGCCCCCGGCCAGTCCGCCACGGTCTTCCGCGCGAGCTCCGCCAGGAAATCCTCCTTCTCCTTGAGGCCCGGAGTGCGGAAGTCGCGGATCAGCAGCTTGACGGAGGTTTTCTCCACGCTGGCATTGATCACGTAGGGATGAACGTAATCCTCATAGCCCTCCGTGGTTTCCGGCGAGAGGCCGTCCTTGGGCAGGCGGGAGATGAAGTCGGCCGCCACTTTGATGGAATTGATCATCGTCCCCTTGGCATAGCCCGGGTGGGTGTTGCGCCCCTGGAAGGTGATGGTCATGGCGTCGGCCGAGAAGCTCTCGTACTCGAGCTCGCCGCGGGCGCCGCCGTCCATGGTGTAGGCGTACTTGGCGCCGAACTTCGCCACGTCGAAGAACTTGGTGCCGGTGCCCACCTCCTCGTCGGGGGTGAAGCCGAGGCGGATCGTGCCGTGGGGGATCTCGGGATGGGCGAGAAGGTACTCGGCGGCGGCCACGATCTCGGCCACGCCGGCCTTGTTGTCGGCGCCGAGGAGAGTGGTGCCCGAGGCGGTGATGACGTCGTCGCCGATCCGCTCCTTGAGATAGGGGATCTCGGCGGGGCGCAGCACGGCCGTGGGATCGTCCGGCAGCACCAGGTCCTGCCCCTGGTAGTTGCGGTGGACGATGGGCTTGACCCCCTCGCCGCTCATCTCCGGCGAGGTGTCCACGTGGGCGATGAAGCCGATGACCGGCACGCCGGTCTTCCCCGTGGTGGCCGGGAGGGTGGCCATGACGTAGCCATGCTCGTCCATGGCCGCGTCGGCGATCCCCAGGGTCTTGAGCTCCTCTACCAGATGGCGCAGGAGCTCGAGCTGCTTCAAGGTGCTGGGATAGGTCTCGGAGGTCTCGGTCGACTGGGTGTCGAAGGTCACGTAGCGCAGGAAGCGCTCGACGACCGAGGTCTGGAACGGAGTCTCGGACATGGCGGCCTCGTCTTCGCGGGTGCCCGGCCCTGGAGGAGGCCGGGGGCGCCGTCATCGGCGCCCCGGAAGGGTATCAGGGCCGGCGGGGCTCAATCCAGGCGGAAGGCGTAGGACGCGTCGGGATTGCCCTCCAGCTCGCGCAGGAACGCCACCGTCCGCTCCAGGAGCACGATCGTGGCCTTGCGCCGCTCGAAAGCCTCCTGGAGGAGACGCACGGCGCTCAGGGCCTCGCGTTGGATCCCCAGGGCAGTGAACACGGCCGCCGCGTCGGTGACGAGGCGCTCGGCCTCCGCGGTCCGGCCCAGGCGCATGACGACCACGGCGGCGTCGAGGGACGCCAGAGACGCCGCGAAGCCGAGCCCCGCTTCCTCGAGGCTCTGCTTCGCCTCCCGGAAGGCGGATTCGGCGGCGGCAAGCTCGCCCAGACCGTAACGGATGCGCCCCTCGAGCCACCGCAGCTTGACGGCCGTCATCCGCCCCGCCGAGTCGCGGCGATGGCGATTGCGGAACAGCAGGCGCTTGGCCTCGCGGAACCGGCCGCAGTCCACGAGGAACCCGACGTGGTTCTTGAGCGCGATGAAAGACAGCTCCGGGTCCCGCGACTCGTCGAGCCAGGCGACTCCCTGCCGGTGCACTCGCAACGCCTCTTCCGGCTGGCCGTCGGACTGCAGGTAGACGGCCTTCTTGAGCAGCACCCGGCCGGCCGCGTGGTTGTCGCCGATCTCCAGATAGAGGTCGCGGACGACGTCCAGGGCCAGGAAGGCGAGTTGGAACTGGCGCTGCGTGGCGAGCAGCGAGGCATGGAGATCGTGGAGGCGGGCCGCGAGGGCCGTGGCTTCCGTACCCCGTTCCAGGACGTCGAAGGCCTGCTCGAAAGCGTCCTGCGCTGCCCACAGGTCGTCAGAGGCGCGCAGGGCATTGCCCAGCTCGCCCCAGGCCCGGGCCTGGAAATCGGCCACCTGGCGTTCGCCATAGACGGCGGGATCGAGACCCCGGGCCACCTCGACCGCCACCCGCGACAGGCGCACCGTCGCCTGCGGATCGTCGTGCCGGACCGCCGCGATGCGCTGCAGCAGGGCCTGGTAGACCCCCAAACCGGCAGGGCCTGCCGCGAGCATGTCGAGCCCTTCCTCGCGGGCCAGGAGATCGGCCGCCTCGCGGGCCCGGACCTGCTGCTCCTCCAGGACCCGCTTGAGCCGGATCGCAGCCGCGAAAGAACGGGCCACCGGCTGGGCGTACGTGGCCTCCCGCTGCGCCAGCGGCTCCTCGGGCACACCCAGACTCTCACGCACCCGCTGGTTCCAGCCGATGGTCGCGCGGCAGGGCCTGCATCCGCGCAAGAGATGGAAGAGGATCTGTCGTCTCCGTTCAGCAGACAGCTCGCTACGCGAACCTGCCTGTAGCTCGGCGAAAGTGACGTGCTGGATCAATCCAGGCTCCTTTCCTTCGTGAAAGCGCGTGTATTGTGTCACAAAAACGAAGCGAAGGGAACGGGTCAGAAGCGCGAGGAAGAGAAGAACGGGGACGCAGGCTCCTGCGCCCCCGCAAAGCACCCAAGAGCCAGGACTAGGCCTTGCCGTCAGGATCGGTGCCCACCCCCTGATTGCCGCCGCCTGTCGGTGGAGGTGGAGGCGGCGGGGGCGTGCAGGGTGGGGGGTTGGTGGGGGAGCAGACGCCGTCCTTCTCCCGTAGAGCTGCCGGAGGCGAGGTGCGGGGAGCCCCCGCCGTCCAACCTCTCACGAGATCCACGACTCCACCCTGCCACCAGCCTTTCAGCCAGCTCCACGGATCTGCCAAGCTGGTCCGCCCCACGACGTTGGCGGCATGAGCCCGTACAGGACCGGCGAGCGAAAGGGCCGTGGCCAGAGCCACGGCTGCGATGATGCGAGCCACCTTACCCTGTTCATGAAACATTCGATCTCCCTTCTCCGCGGGGGTTGGGCAGGACCTCCATGGTCCACGAGACCGCGGATACAACACTGCCGGCGAGCCAAGGCGGGGATTCCGGCACTCGACGAGGAAACCTCTCCTTCATGCTCCCGACGGATCTACGTCATAACTACAAACATTGTCTAACTACAAAGAAAGCTCAGCCGTCTTCTGAGGTGGTCCGGGTGGTGGCGTGCGCTGGCTGGGTGTGAGCATGGGCTTTCTCCTGTCGAGGATCATTGTAGAAGCTCGCCGCTCAGGCCGCTGTGTAGTAATTCGCCGGTACTCTGTTGACTCGGACCGACCTGAAGCCATTCATAAAAGACCCGCGGCTCGTCCAATTGAGTGAGATCTGCTTCGCTCTCCCAGAAGCCGGGCAAAGGACATAAAGGACGTAAAGGACACAAAGGACTACAGGTACAAGAAAAATCGCAGTGTTTTCTTCTTATAGTTCTTGTAGTCCTTTACGTCCTTTCGGTCCTTTACGTCCTTTGTCCTTTCTTTTCCGGCTCCCCCGCCCTCTCCCGGCATACACTTACCCCCATGAGACTCGAAACCGAGCGGCTCGTGCTCCGCCCCTGGCGGGAAGGGGACCAGGAGTCGCTCGCCCGCCACGCCAACAACCGCAAGGTGTGGATCAACCTGCGGGATCACTTCCCCCACCCCTACACCCTGGCGGACGCCCGCTCCTGGATCGGGCGCTGCACCGCCGTTCCTCCACCGCCGCTGAGCTTCGCCATCGAGCATCAGGGGGAGGCCATCGGCGGCGCCGGCCTGCTGCCGCGGGAAGACATCGCCCGCTTCACCGCTGAAGTTGGCTACTGGCTGGGAGAATCCTTCTGGGGCCGCGGCATCGCCACCGAAGCCCTGCGCCGCCTCACCACCTACGCCTTCGACACCTTCCCCTACGAACGACTCGAAGCCCTGGTCTTCGCCACCAACCCCGCCTCCGCCAAGGTCCTCCAGAAAGCGGGCTACGACTACGAGGCCACCCTGAAGCACGCCGCCTTCAAGGACGGCCGGTTCATCGACTGCCACGTCTACATGCGGCTGCGGGGGCGGTGAGGGGCCATGCCCCTCCCTGTTTTCGGCTGCGCCCTCGCCAATTTTCTCCGCGCCCTCGCGGATTCTCGTCGCGCCCTCGCGAATTTCATATGAAAACTCGCGGATTCTATATGGGCCCTCGCGGATTCTGGTCCGCCCCTCGCGAGTTTCATATAGAAACTCGCGAGTTATATATGGGCCCTCGCGAGGGCGTTACGAGAATTCGCGAGGGCCCGACGAAAACTCGCGAGGGCGCGATGAAAATTCGCGAGGGCCGGACCAGAATCCGCGAGGGGCGAACGAGAATTCGCGAGGGCGCACCCCGCGACCCCGGATCTTGCTAAACTGACGGCCGATCCTGTACCCGGTTTGGAGGTCCCGTGTCGCCCGCGAAGCGCTCCGCCGTCCGCAACGTCTTCCTCAGCTCCACGGCCAGGGATCTGGGACCGTACCGGGATGCCGTCTACAAGGCCATCTCCGGCTTGGACGGCTTCCACTGCGTCCGCATGGAGGACTTCGGAGCCCGCGACTGGGCGGCCGACGATTTCTGCCGCGCTAAGGTGGCGGAGTGCGATGTCTTCGTCGGGCTGATCGGCCATCTGTATGGCAGCTCGCCTCCGGGCCATGAAACCTCATTCACCGAGCGGGAGCACGAGGCTGCGGTGATGGCGGAAATTCCCAGGCTTCTCTTCCTCGCATCGGACGATCTGCGGATGCCCCCTTCTCTTGTAGAACCGGACGAGCGGCGGCGGAAACAGGAGAGCTTCCGGGGACGAGTTGCAAACGAACGGATTGTGGGCTTTTTCGACAGGCCCGATCCATTGGCGACCCTGGTTGTCCTGGCCTTGAGCAATTGGCAGCGGCAGGTCGAGGCGGTCGAGAGCTATGAGGCCGAATTCGGGAGCGTTGCGGCGGCCAGGGCCTCGGATGTCGATCCAAGCGCCCTCCGCACCTCCTATCTCCATCGCCTTTTCCAGCAGACCGGTGTCCTCTCTCTCACCGGCATTGACCCGGCCGCTGCGAGTGGCGAAGCGGATGCGGGTTTGAGCCTCGATGCGGTCTATACGGCCCTCCTGACCCGTGAACCTGAGAGAGATCGGTTCGAGAAGTCTGAAAGCGGAGAGCGGCGCATCTCAGCTCTGGCGCAGCTCGACCGACACCCCCGCCTGGTGCTCCTGGGTGATCCGGGGAGCGGCAAGAGCACGTTCGTCAATTTCGTGGCCCTCTGCATGGCCGGGCAGGAGCTGGATCACCCGCGCGCCAACCTGGACCTTCTCCGCTCACCGCTGCCGGACGAAGAAGGTGACGACGAAAAGGAGCTCCAGCCCTGGGGTCACGGTTCTCTTCTGCCAGTGCGGGTAGTGCTGCGCGACTTTGCGGCGCGGGGGCTTCCGGCTGGGGCGGAGCGGCCGGCGGCACGCCACCTCTGGGAGTTCATCGCCGCCTCGCTCGGGGAGGCGAGCCTTGGAGGGTATGCTCCCTTTCTCTACAAGGAGCTTCAGGAGAAGGGCGGCCTGCTGCTGCTCGACGGTTTGGACGAGGTCCCCGAGGCGGAAAGCCGAAGGGAGCGGCTACGGAAGACAGTTGAGGAGATGGTGAAAAGCTTCCCAAAGTGCCGGGTGCTTTTGACCAGTCGCACCTACGCTTATGAGAACCAAGGCTGGAAACTGCGCGGCTTTCGGGAAGCGGTGCTCGCGCCGTTCAGCGACGGGCAGATCCTGCGCTTCGTCTCCCGCTGGTACACCCAGGCCGCTGCGGCGGGGAAGATCACGGAGGCCGACGCCGCGGGGAGAGCCGAGCTGCTGCGACGGGCCATCTTCGCGAGCAACCGCCTGCGGGGCCTCGCGCAGCGGCCACTCCTCCTCACCCTCATGGCGAGCCTCCACGCCTGGCGCGGCGGCAGCCTGCCGGAGAAGCGGGAGCAGCTCTATTCCGACGCGGTCGAGCTGCTGCTCAACCTCTGGGAGGCTCAACGGGTGGTCCAAGGCCTGGACGGCAAGCCGATCCTGATGCAGCCCAGCCTGGCGCAGTACCTGGCCGTCGGCACGGACAAGGTCAGAAAGGCCTTGGAGGAGTTGGCTTTCACCGTCCATGCGTCCCAGGGCGACCGGCTCGATACGGCCGACGTGGCGGAAGGGGATCTCGTCTCCCGGCTGATGGACCTGCGACAGAACCCGGCGACCAACCCGGCCGAGTTGGTGGACTACCTGAGCCAGCGCGCCGGCCTGCTGGTACCGCGAGGCGTGAAGGTCTACACCTTCCCGCACCGGACCTTTCAGGAGTACCTCGCCGCCTGTCATCTCACAGACGAGGATTTCCCCACCTCGCTCGCCGAGTTGGGTCGCAACGACCCGGACCGCTGGCGTGAGGTGGTGCTTCTCGCCGGCGCCAAAGCGGTGCGGGGAACGGCCTCATCCGCCTGGCAACTCGCCCGCGAGCTGTGCTGCCGCGAGCCAGGGGAGGCCGGCTGCAGCATCGAGGATGCCTGGGGTGCCCACCTCGCCGGCCAGGTCCTCGCCGAGTCCGCGGACCTCACCAGGAAGCTCGGTGAAGCCAACCGGCGACAACTAGAGCTTCTGCGCCGCTGGCACGTCCACCTGCTGCGGTCGGACTTCCTCTCGGCCCGGGAACGTGCCCTGGCCGGTCGGACTCTGGCCCGGCTCGGCGACCCCCGGTTCGATCCGGAACGCTGGTATCTGCCCGATGAACCCTTTCTGGGCTTTGTCGAGGTGCCGGCGGGGACGTTCCGGATGGGCGAAGGGCAGAACGAGCACCAGGTGACGGTGCCGGGATTCTATATCGCGCGCTATCCGGTGACGGTGGCGCAGCTCCGTGCTTTTGTCGATGAAAGCGGCTATGAGGTAACGCCGTCAGCTTTGGAGGGATTCGCCAACGAGCCCGCCGTGAGAGTCAGTTGGCACGACGCCATGGCCTACTGCCACTGGATCAGCGAGAAGCTCCGCGCAGTGGAGAGCTCACTGCACCGCGGCGGGCTGAGGGCGACCCTGCCTTCGGAAGCGGAGTGGGAGAAGGCCGCCCGAGGGGCCGACGGCAGAGTCTACCCTTGGGGAGATGAGCCCGACCCCGACCGGGCGAACTACGACGACACCGGCATCGGAGAACCCAGCACTGTCGGCTGCTTTCCGCGAGGAGCGAGCCCCTACGGCTGTGAGGAGCTGAGCGGGAACGTCTGGGAGTGGACGCGCAGCCTCTACGAGCACCCCGAGGCGGGCAAGGAGCGTAACTTGCGCGAAGACTCTTCTCAGGAAGCTCCCCGGGTGTTGCGCGGCGGCTCCTACATCGACTACTCCAGGGGCGTGCGCTGCTCCTTCCGCTTCAGGTTCGATCCTATGTTCCGGGGCGGGAACTTAGGGTTTCGGGTCGTGCTGCTCCCATTCTCCTCTGATCTCTGACCCCTCTGACCTCTGAACCTCTGGACTATGGAATCGGAGGGGGGAGCCCCGAGGGGGGCTTGCCCCCCTCGGGTGGCGCTGACTTTGCCTCACAGCGCCGCCCGCCCAAGACCCTCATCACCCCGACCCTCTTCTCCCGACCTCCCCGGCCCCCTCCCCGGGAGAAGAGGGAGAACAACCAGACTGCTCCAACGGGGGTTCTCTCTCCGAGGAGGAGTCGTCGGGAGAGGGGAAGGGGCTTGTTTTTCCTACTTGACCCCAAAGAAGAAAAAACGAAGTTAGTTGCCGGCGGGGACGCCAGCGGTCCCAGGGGCGCAACGTGCTGACAGGCGCTGGCCGTTCTCCCTCTTCTCCCGGGGAGGGGGCATCGGGGGTCGGGAGAAGAGGGCCGGGGTGATGAGGGTCTTGGGCGGGGGAAGCTCCGAGGAAAGTCAGCGCCTATCGGGTAAGGACCGGGGGGAAGGTTGCGCTAGGATCCTCTACCATGAACCCAATCCCACACCTCCGTCGCATCTTCCTGCGAGACATCGACACCCTCCGGCGGGAGGTCGATCTCTATCCGGACGACGAATCCCTCTGGCGGGAGGTCCCCGGCCTTCCCAATCCTGGCGGCACGCTGATCCTTCATCTGGCGGGCAACCTGCGCCACTTCATCGGCGCCTTGCTGGGGCATAGCGGCTACGTCCGCGATCGTCCGGCCGAGTTTTCGACGCGGGGCACGTCCCGCCAGGAGCTGCTCCGGCTCATCGCCGCCGCTCATGACGAGGTGGACGGCGCCCTGACCCGGTTGGACCCGGCCGTCCTGGAAGATCCCTATCCCGAGACTCTGCGCGGACAGCACTACCCGGTGCATCTCTTCCTGCTTCAGCTCGCGGTGCACCTCACCTACCACACCGGCCAGCTCGACTATCACCGGCGGATGGTTACGGGCGATCGCGCCTCGGCGGACGCGGTGGGAGGGTTGTGAGACCCCCTGGGAGCGCTGGCGTCCCGCCGGCCTGCTAACTCCGTTTTCTCTTACCTCCCATCAAGAAGAAAAAAGCGGAGTAAGTTGGCCGGCGGGACGCCAGCGCTCCCAGGGGGGTGGGAGCTTCAAGGGCCCTGCTATGCTTGATCCATCATGCCCGACCTGATTCTGATCGTGGACGACGAGCCGGGGATCCTCTCCACTCTGGGGGGAATCCTTGCGGACGAGGGCTACGCCACCCTTACCACCACCAGCGGCGAGGAGGCGCTCACCCTCTACCGGGAGCGGCGGCCGGCGGTGGTCTTCCTGGATGTCTGGCTGGCCGACCGTGATGGCTTGGAGACCCTGGAGGCCCTGCGCGACGCGGACCCTGCGGCGGCGGTCGTGATGATGTCTGGCCACGGCACCACTGCGACCGCTGTCAAGGCCATCAAGATGGGGGCTTTCGATTACCTGGAGAAGCCTCTCTCCTACAAGCGGGTCGTCGATGCCGCGACCGGCGCCCTGGCCTGGAAGCGATCGCAGAAGGCGGGCTCCCGGAAGACCGTGCCAGGGGTCCGCAACGGCCGTGCTGAGGAGCGCCGCTTCTCCGGCCCGCCCACTTTGCCGCTCCTCGCCGACACCGACCGGCGGCAGCGGACGATCCAGCACTCGACCGTGGTCTATGGCTTGGGCCTCCACTCCGGCCAGCGCACGGGCATGGTGCTCCAACCCCTGCCCGAGAACAGCGGCCTCCACTTCGTGACCCTGCCCACGGGCGTCGAGATCCCGGCCCACGTCCGCGCCGTGGCGGAGACCGACTACGCCACCACCCTTTCCGGGGAGGGCGAGGGCATCCGCACCGTCGAGCACCTGCTCTCGGCGCTCCATGCCTATGGTGTGGGGAACCTGCTGATCAAGGTGAACGGCGAAATCCCGGTGCTCGACGGCTCGGCCCTGGAGTTCTGCAAGATCCTCGAAGAGGTGGGCGTGATCGAGCAGGACGAGCCGCAGCGCGAGGTGGTGATCGACAAGCTTTATAAAGTGAACGGATCGGAGGAGAAGGTGCTGGCCATCGAGCCGGCGGACCGCTTCTCGGTCTCCTACCTGCTGCGCTATCCGCCACCCGTGAGGGAGCAATCCTGCGAGTTCACCCTCACCTCGGCCGAGGACTACAAGCGGGAGATCGCACCCGCTCGCACCTTCGGCTTCATGAAGGACCTGAAGATGTTGAACGAGCTGGGCCTGGGCTCGGGCGGGCGGCTCGACAACTTCATCCTGGTGGGGGAAGACGAAGTGATCAACACCGAGCTGCGCTTCCCCGACGAATTCGTGCGCCACAAGATCCTCGACATCATCGGCGATCTCTATCTCCTGGGCTACCCCATCCGCGGCAAAGTCACCGCCCGGCTCACCGGGCACCGGGACAACATCGCGCTCTTGCGGCAGATCGTGGGGGGGTAGGCGCGGCGTGAGCAAGCTCGACGCGATGTCACGTTTGGCGGGTCAGCCGGCACGCTTTCTTCCACAAGAGGCCGAGCTTCGGAGGAGGAAGAAAAAATGCGGAAGATTCGTTCCAGTTGTCTCGCCTTCGTCGTAGGTTCCCTGGTCGCCGGTGGAGCCCAGACCGTCTCCGCCGCATCTCAACGGCCCGCTGCGCCGTCCCTGATCGTCAGCCACGCCGCCGCTCCGGCGCCGGACCCGCGGGAGGTGACCGCCCTGCCTGCCACGCCGGGCTGCTCGGTCGATCCCAACCGGGAGCTGTTCATCATCGACACCTCGGTGGTTCAGGACTGCTTCCGCACCACCTGGACCGGGACCTGCCCGACGCCCGTGGCCCCGGCGACCCGGGGTGCGTGGACGCTGGGAGGCCTCCTGCCGGGTGTGTTCGGCACCACCGACCCGGTCAAGCTCTCCAACCTCACCAAGCAGTGGCTGCGGGAGTGGATGATCGACCACACCATCAACGGCGACTTCGTGTTGAACCGTGGCCGGATCCAGGAAAAGTTGATCGATCCCTGGCTGGCGGCCAGCGGCGGCATCCATCTCGACCTGACCAAGGCGCCATTCCGGCTGCTGGCGATCGTCTTCCGCCTCGACCTGCGCCGCAGCTCGGGCTACTCGGGCGGTGGTACGGCGGGCGAGGCGCGATTCGTCTTCACCCTGACCGACGAATTTGGCGATGAGCTCTTCAGCGTGATCCTCGAGTACGGCCTCCCCGCCGCCACCTGCGCCGACATCCAGGCCTGGGCGCAGCGGGTCCACAACCTCGGCACGGTCTCTTTCGGCCCCAACTTCAACGCGGCGCTCCAGGCGGTGACCGACCGTTACACGGCCATCGGGGCCGCGCTGGGCAAGCCGAACGGCAGCGCCATCAATCAGGTGCGCAGCAACGAGTTCTTCCTGGCTTCGGTCGGGCATCAGCCGTGGGAGCTGCGCGAGTTCAAGCTGCAGCCGCAAGTGGTCCCGGTGGAGGAAGCTGCGATGGCCAAGTTGGGAGCGCACAAGTCGCTGGCGGGGCCTGCCCCTCCGCCGCCTCCTCCGACACCGGCACCGCTGCTGCAGGCCACCGTGGCCCAGACCCCGTCGGATCGCCACAATTTCCACCAGATCTTCGCCGATTACGTCAACGCCAACGCAACGGCCATCGCGGCGGACAACTACACCGTGCCGTTGAGCTTCCAGAGCCAGGGCTTCCGCGGCGCCGCAGCGCCCAACGACCCCAGCTTCTGGGACGGCCCGGGGACCCGGTGCAGCAGCATCACGAACCTGCAGGCGCGGCATATCGCCTCCCGCAACACCTGCAGCGGCTGCCATGGCTTGGAGACCGGCGTCCAATTCCTCCAGGTCATTCCCATAGCCGGGGGGCCGGCGGAGCTCTCCGCGTTCTTGACCGGCACCGGTCCACAAGCGGACCCCTGCGGCCTGGTGCACACCTTCGGCGACATCGAGCGGCGGCGGGTGGATCTCTGCCAACTGCTGCAGAAGAGCTGCGCCCAGGTCGACGCGGAGCAACCGGTCAGCTTCGTGCATTGACGGGAAAAGGGAGGAAGGAATGGATAAGATCAACCTCCAGCAGAAGCTCGCCACCTTCACCGACTACTTCAACCAGCGGATCGTGGCCGAGCTCAACGGCCAGCACGTGAAGCTGGCCAAGTTCCAAGGGCCCTTCATCTGGCACCACCATGAGCACGAGGACGAGCTGTTCATGGTGCTGAAAGGCCGTTTCCGGATGGAATTCCGGGACCGCGACGTGTGGCTCGAAGAAGGGGAGATCCTGGTCGTCCCCCGCGGCGTCGAGCACCGCCCCGTGGCCGATGAGGAGGTGCACATCCTCCTCTTCGAGCCCGCCTCGACCCTCAACACCGGCAACGTCGAGGACGACGAGCGCACCCGGCGGGAGTTGGAGAGGATCTGAGGGGCGGATCAGGGGCTCGCCGGGTTTTCCCGCAACCACTCTGCCACCACCTCCGCGTTCCCATCTGGCGGGAACACGGGATAGAAAACCCTTTCGATCACCCCGTCCCGCACGATCAGCGTGATTCGCTTCACGAAGCGGATCCCCGCCAGCTCGAAGGTAGGGAGGCGGAGGGCTTCGATCAGCTTGAAAAGCTCGTCGCTCAGCAACTCGAAGGGGAGGTGGAGACGTCCGACGGCTTCCTTTTGATACTCCGTGTCCTGCGTGCTGAGGCCGAAGACGCCGGCACCGAGATCCCTAAATTCGGCGTGGTGGTCGCGGAAGGCGCAGGTCTGCGGGGTGCAGCCGCGGGCTCCGGGAATCTCGTTCCAGCCCGCGAGGGCGTCGCGGTCGGGACGGCCGGTGTGGGGGTAGAGATAGATCACGGTCCGGCCCGGCAGGGAGGAGAGATCGACGGAGCGCCCGGCGGTCGAGGGGAGGGAGATCGCGGGGAGGCGGAGACCCGGGAGGTGATCGCAGGCGCCGTCGTCCTCGGGGACGGGGAGGCCTGCGGGCAGGGCGTAGAGATTGTCGCTCCGCGATCGTGACGGGAGTGACAGCACCCCCCAATCCTCGGCCACCGCTTCCGCCGCTCGCCGTCCGGAGACCATCGCGCCCTGGAGCGAAGGAGTCTCCCGGTGGTCGCCACAAAGATACAGACCTGGCCGGCGTCGCACGGGCAGCGCTGCCGGCTCCAGCGAGCGCCGGGCCGGGAGGGCAAGGGGGATGCGATAGGTGCGCAGGTGACGCCAAGCCTGGACCGCGGGGCCGAACCATGAGGCCAGGTGCTTGCGCACCTCGGTTTCGAGCTCTTTCTCGTCCGCGCCGGCGGCGCCCACTACGGAGGCCGAGACGAGGGCCTTGCCGGCCGGGGCGTAGCCGGGAGCCACGGTGCTCGGCACGCAGAGGTTGTCCACCGGTCCCCGGCCCTCGCCGTTGAGGATCAGGAGCGGTTTGGCGAACGGCGCCTGGTCCGCCGCGAAATAGAGGCAGGCTGTGCCGTGGGAGCCGGGGGGCCGCAGGTCCGGCAGCAGCCGGGCTGCCTCGGGAGCTTCGGTCGCCAGCACCACCGCCGGCGCGGGGATCCGCTCGCCCCCGGCGAGGCGCACCTCGCCTTCGCCCAGCGACTCCACCCGGGTGCCGAGCCGGACCGTCCCTGCCGGGAGCCGGTCCGCGAGCTGCTGGGGGATGGCGCCCATGCCGGCGGCGGGGAGCGCGGCCTTCCCCAGGCTGAACATCCGGAAGACGAATTCGAGCATCCGGCTGGAGGTGGCGAGGTCCGTCTCCAGGAAGATGCCGCCGAAGAACGGGCGGAAGAAGGCGCCGATCATCCGGTCGCTGAAACCGAAGTCGAGCAGGGTGTCCAGCGCGGAGGTCTCCGGCCGCTGGAAGATCTCCGCGATCGACCCTGCGAGCACGTGGCGCCGCAGCCGGGCCATCCGCAGCTTGTCCTTCAGGCTCCCCAGGGGCGCGAGGAGCGTGGCGGGGATCGTCCACGGCTGGCGGAACGGGTCCGAGATCCGGTGGAGCTTGCCGTCCAGTCGGACCAGGGCGCCGGGAGAGAACGTCCGCAGACCCAGCGCCCGATAGTCGAGAAGCCGACGGGCTTCTGGATAGGCGGTGAGCAGCACCTGAAAGCCGCGATCGAGGAGGAAGCCGTCCATCTCGTCCGTGCGGACACGCCCGCCCACCGCGTCGGACGCCTCCAGCACCACGCAGGGGATCCCCTTCTCCTGCAGCCGCAGAGCACAGCAGAGGCCGGCCATCCCCGCCCCTACGATCACCACCTGGGCCTCGGCCCGCGGGTTCGGTTTCATTCGGGGGATGATATCTGTTCCGGCGGCGTCTCTCCTGTAGAGAGTCCTCCAGGGATCCGCCCGTTCGCGGACGGTCGATAGGCCACGCTGGCGGCGAAACGCTCGAGGTCGAAGCCGTTCAGAATCAGACGCTCGACTCCGGCGCGGGCGATGGTGAGGGCAAGTGCTTCGCCCGGGCAGGCGTGGGCTCCGGCTCCGAAGGTGAAGATCCGTGGCTCCTTCCGTAAGGGATCGAAACGCTCGGGGTCTTCATTGGCCGCCGGGTCTCGGTTGGCCGCGGCGAGGACGACCAGCACGGCATCGCCCTCTCTCATCTTCTGGCCGGCCACGACGCCGTCGCGGGCCACGAAGCGGCGTGTGTTCTGCACGGGCGGATCGTAACGGAGGACCTCGCGGAGGATCGCCGGCAACAGGTCGGGATCGGCGATCACCTGCTCGCGCACCTCACCGTGCCTCCCCAGGGCCACGAGCGCGTTGCCGATCAGGCCAGCCGTGGCGTCGTGGGCCTGGAAGAGCAGGCCGATGGCGTTGGCGACGATCGCATCCCCTTCGTAAAGCGAGCGGAACAGCTCCAGCAGGGAGCTTGCCGCCGCCTGGCCCCTCTCGACCTGCTCGGGGGTGCTGGCCGGCGCCAGGGCCGGGGCGAGGTCGCCCATCCATTCGGCCGCCGACCGCAGCCCGTCCGACGGGACTCCGAGCAGGCTCGAGGCCGTGTACACCGGCAGACGGAAATGGAAGCGTGGGAGCTCGTCCGCCAGGATGCCGGCCCAGTGGCGGCTCACCGCCAGAGCGCGCGCCTCGTTGATCGAGGCCAGCATCGCTGTAACCGCCTGCCGGCAGGAGTCGTGGAACGGGCCGTCGTTCATCCGCACGAGTTGGCCGAAGATCTCGCCGGCGGGCGACCCCACGAGCGCTCTGGGCACCGGCTCGGCCGGCGGACGCACCCGGCAGAGATCGCTCGCCAGCATGGCCGTCACGGCCTCGGCGCTCGCCGCCACCCACAGGCCCAGCGCCTCGTCACGATAGAGCGACCTCCTCGCCACCAGCTCGGCGTAGAAGGGATAGGGATCGGGAAAGGTCACCGCCGCGATCGGATCGGGCGGAAAAGGTCTCTCGGGCGCCATCTCCAATTCTCCTCTCGTCGCTCGGGGACCGGTCCGGCCCCGGCGGAGGAAGGATAAGCGTGTTAGGCTTCCGAAGTCAGGAGGGAGCCATGAAAAACACCGAGAAAGATACCGATCAGTTTCCCCGCACGCTGCGCATCGGCATCCTGGTGTTCGACGGCTTCGAGCCCATCGACGTGTGGGGCTTCATCGAGGCGTTCAGCATTTCGCGTTTCATCGGCACGAACTACGCGAGCCCGCCGCCGTATCCGTTCGAGACGGTCTTCATTTCCAATGAGTGCAAACCCAAGGGCAAGGGGGCGACACCAGCGCCGGTGAAGAGCGCCAACGGCCCGCGCGTGGCGCCGGACTATTTCCGCGATGAGGCGCTCGAACTGAAGATCGACGTGTTGATGATCCCCGGTGGCATCGGCACTCGCGTCCTGCTGAGCGACAAGCATCCCAAGGACAAGCGAGCGCTCCTGGATTGGGTGCGGGCTATGGACAAGCGGACCGAGCTCATGACGTCCGTCTGCACCGGTGCCGCGATCCTGGCGGCTGCCGGGCTCCTCGACGGCAAGCCTGCCGCCACGAATCACGCATCTTTTGCCTGGGTGACCGGCTTCGGCCCGCGCGTCCAATGGGACAACGTCTCGCGCTGGGTGGACGCGGGCCGCTACGTCACCTCCGCGGGCGTCTCCGCTGGCACCGACATGGCCTTCTACCTCGTCAAGCGCCTCGCCGGCCGCGCCGTCGCTGAGCAGGCGGTCAAGGGCGCTGAATACGACTGGCACCGCGATCCCGAGCAGCCGATCCACTATCCCCAGCAGGCGGCGGTGCCGGGCACGAGGGATTCGGAGTGAACGGACCCCGCTTGACCTGAACGCCCATCGGGCGTAACCTTGGTCAAGGTTGGTCAAGCGGCGCCCTGATATGTCCGAAATCATCTACAACCTGTACGAGGCGAAGACCTCCCTCTCACGGCTCGTGGATCGCGCCGCGAGCGGCGAGGAGATCATCTTGTCCAAGGCCGGCAAGCCCCTCGCCAAGCTCGTGCCGTTCCACCCGTCACCCAGGCCGCGTCAACCTGGCGGATGGGAGGGGCAGGTCCGCATCTCGGACGACTTCGATGATCCCCTGCCGCCGGAGATCCAAGCCGCTTTCGAGGGGCGTGGGTGACTCCTGCGAGCCGGCTTCTGCTCGATACTCACGTCTTTCTCTGGTGGCGAGGGGAGCCTTCCAAGCTGTCCTCCAAAGTGCGGAGCAGCATCGCGACGGCGGACATCGTCTTCGTGAGCGCGGTTTCGGCTTGGGAGGCTGCGATCAAGACTTCCCTGGGCCGCCTCGAGCTCCCCGACACGATCGAAGCAGGTGTTCTCGCCAGCGGCTTTGAGAAGCTTGTGATCACCTTCTCCCACGCCGAACGCGCCGGCAATCTTCCTCCCCATCACCGGGATCCGTTTGATCGCATGCTCGTCGCGCAGGCTCAAGCCGAAGGGCTGACCCTCGTTACACATGACCGGCTCCTGGAGCCCTATGAGGTTGAGATTCTCTGGGTTTGACGTATCTTGCAAGAACAAGGAGGAGGCATCCGTCTGCATCGGCGCCGCGATCCCGAGCAGCCGATCCCCTATCCCCAGCAGGTGGCGGTGCCGGGCACGAGGGATTCGGAGTGAACAGGGATGTGGGCGCGGCAGAAGACTGGTAAGCTGGCCCCAGGCGGTTTCTGTCGCCGCCGCAGGAGCGATCATGACCAAGAGATCGGTTGTCGAGTTGGAAGAAGAGTTGGACGAAGAGCTGGAAGCCATCACCGAAACGGGCCTCTACAAGAGCAAGGAGGCATTTCTGACCGATGCTGTCAGAACGCTCTTTGCTGCCCGACCGGACATTCGTGAGGCCGTAGCCTGCCGGCTCTATGCGAAGGGGTTGTTCTCCCTGGGCCGTGCTGCGGCATGGTCAGGGCTTTCCATTGAAGACATGAAGGAGAGCCTCCATCGCGCGGGCATCTCGCGGGAGGCTCCTGAGAGCCTGGAAGAGACCGAGGCCATGGCTCGCGAGGTCGCGCAGGTAATTCGGTGATCCACACCTTGAGTTCCAGCATAAATAAGCACAGACACTACCCTACCGGCTGTGCTTGTAAATCAACTCGATCAATTCGTCGTACATCCCCTCGGCTTCCTTCGGTCCCGTCTTGATCGCCTTGGTGGCGCAGTGCTTGAGGTGGTTCCGCATCAACTCGCGGCCGACGGCGCGGAGGGCTTCCTGGACGGAGGAGATCTGGGTGAGGATGTCGGCGCAGTAGCGGTCGGCTCTCCACCATGTTCTGGAGTCCCCGCACCTGGCCTTCGATGCGGCGCAGGCGCTTCAGGTTGCGGTCTTTGATCTCGGGATCGACGCCGATGGCGTGGCGCTCTCCGGATTCCTGGGGGACGCCGCAGCCGCATGGCGTCTTCGACGGGGCTTTGAGTTTCGATTCCATCCGGATTCCTCCTAGGGCTTTCACGCCAGCCGCGCGCGGCGGAGGCGGAGGCTGTTGGTGACCACGCTGACCGAGCTGAAGGCCATGGCCGCGCTCGCCAGGATGGGGGAGAGCAGCACGCCGAAGGCCGGGTAGAGCACGCCCGCGGCCATCGGGATGCCGATCACGTTGTAGATGAACGCCCAGAAGAGGTTCTGCTTCATCGTCCGCATGGTGCGGCGCGAGAGCGCGATGGCGGTCGCGACGCCCTGCGGATCGCCCCGCATCAGCGTGACGTCGCTCGCTTCGACGGCGACGTCCGTGCCCGTGCCGATCGCGATGCCGACGTCGGCCTGGGCCAGGGCCGGCGCGTCGTTGATGCCGTCGCCCACCATGGCCACCACGGCGCCCGCGGCCTGGAGCCGCTGCACCTCGGCGACCTTGCCGTCGGGCAGGACCTCCGGCGACCACGCGGTCGATGCCGGCCTCGCGGGCCACGGCTTCGGCCGTCCGCCGGTTGTCGCCGGTCAGCAGCACGACGTCGAGGCCCAGCCGCTTCAGCGCGCGCCACGGCCTCGCGGGCCGTGGGCTTCGAGCGGATCGGCTACGGCCAAGAGACCCGCGAGGGCGCCGTCGATCGCAGCGTAGACGGGCGTCCGCCCCTCGCTCGGCCAGGCGCTCGGCCTCGGTCTGCAAGGGGCGAGATCGGCGGCGTACTCCGCCATCAGCTTCTCGTTGCCGACGGCTACGAACGAGCCGGCGACGATCCCCACGCGCTCCCGGCCGGTCAAGGACTGGAACCCCTCGATGGGCAGCAGGTCGAGATCCCGCTCCCGGGCCTCGCGCACCAGGGCGTCGGCGAGCGGGTGCTCGGAGGCAGCTTCGAGCGAGGCCACCAGGCGCAGCAGCTCGTCGGCATCCCTGGGAGCGCCGGGGGCCGGCAGCACGTCGGTAACGGCGGGCCGGCCTTCGGTGATGGTGCCCGTCTTGTCGAGCACGACGGTGGTGACGTCGCCGGCCCGCTGGAGCGCTTCGCCGCCCTTGATCAGGATGCCGAGCTCGGCGCCCCGGCCCGTGGCCACCATCACGGCCGTGGGCACGGCGAGCCCCATGGCGCAGGGGCAGGCGATGATCAGCACGGCGACCGCCGCGGCAAAGGCGCGCACGGCCGGCGCCGTGTCCGCGGCCACGAACCAGACGATGAAGGTGAGCGATGGCGAGGCCGATCACCACCGGCACGAAGACGCCGCTGATGCGGTCGGCGAGCTTCTGGATCGGCGCGCGCGAGCCCTGGGCGTCGCGCATCAGCCGGACGATCTGCGCCAGCACGCTGTCCGTCTCCCAGCGTCGTGGCCCGGTAGCGGAAAGCGCCCGTGCGGTTGAGCGTGCCGCCGATCACCCGATCGCCCGGCTGCTTTTCGACCGGCATCGACTCGCCGGTGAGCATGGATTCGTCGACGGCGCTCGCGCCCGAGAGGACCTCGCCGTCCACCGGGACCCTTTCGCCGGGGCGGACCAGCGACCGTGTCGCCGCTCACGCACCTGCTCGACGGGCACGTCCGCCTCTCCCTCGTACCGCCGCGCACGACCCGGGCGGTTCTGGGCTGCAGGGCCACCAGGGCGCGCAGGGCCGCGGCGGTGCGGCTCTTGGCCCGCGCCTCCAGGGCGTTGCCGGTCAGGATGAGGGCGATGATGATGACCACCGCCTCGTAGTAGACGTCCGGCGGCTACGCCCGCGCGCCAGGAAGAAGCCGGGGGCCACGGTGGCGAGCACCGAATAGAGGAATGCCGCGCCCGTGCCCACGGCGACGAGGGTGTTCATGTCCGCCGAGCGGTGGCGGAAGCCCGACCCAGGCGCGGACGTAGAAGTGCCGGCCTGCCCAGGCCATGACGGCGAGCGGTGAGGAGCGAGGAGGGTCCAGGAGAGGACGCCGGCGTCGAACCGCGTAGAGCCACGGCATCGACCGCGCGCAGGGCCGGGGTCAGCGACTCCATGGCCCAGCGCATGAACGGATCGGCCACGATCCCGTGGGCCCCATCGACGCCGTGCGCCGTTCGCCACCATGAGCGGCATGGAGACGAGCATGGCGACGACGCCGGCGGCACCGCTCACCAGGGCCTTGCGCCGCAGATCCCGGAATTCCTCGCTCCTGCGCGCGGTCGCGCGCCTCCTGCTCGGCGAAGGCGGTCTGCTCCGGCCGCGGCAGCTCGGCCTCGTAGCCGGTGTCGCGGACGGCTTCGACCAGGGCCTCCGGCCCGGTGACGGCGGGATCGTAGGTGACCGCCGCGTTCTTCATCATCAGGTTCACGGAGGCGTCGAGCACTCCGGGCTGGCGCTGGAGCGCCTTCTGCACGCTCGCCTGGCAGGCCGCGCAGGTCATGCCCTCGACCGGGAGGGTGATCCGCACGCCGGTCGCCGGCCCGGTGGTGGATGCGTTCATGCCGATCACAACCATATACCCCCCTCCCCTATTCCCGGCGAGCGCTCGGAGCCGGGAGGAGTAGAATGGGAAGGCAACCTTCGGGGGACCTCGAAATGCTACGCCGCTTCCTTCTCCTTGCCCTCGCCTCCCTCCTTCTCGGCCCGGCGACCCCGGCAGTCGCTCTGGCGCAGGAGGCCCAGCCTCCCGCGGAGACGAAGCCCGTGGAGCCGGCGAAGAAGAAGCCGGACGCCTTCAAGTATTTCTTCGGGAAGAAGGACAAAAAGGACGAGAAGACGGAGGCTGAAGCTCCGGAGCCTGCTCCCACGAAGGCTCCGGAGCCCACGTTGGAGAAGCCGGAGAAGGCTCCCGAGGCGCCGGCTCCGGCGGCCGCCCCAGCCCCGGCGACGGTTGCGGCCCCGGTGCCTCCTCCGGAGCCGGCCGCTCAGCCCGCGCCTCCTCCGGAGCCCCCGAAGCCCGCGGAGCCGGCCCCGGCGGCGACCCGGGTGGACGCCTTCCAGTACTTCTTCGGCCGCAGCGCTGCGGCGCCGGGAGGCGAGGCGAAAAAGACGGCGCCCGCTGAAAAAAAGCCGGTCGACGCCTTCGAGTTCTTCTTCGGAAAGAACGGCCGGGCGGGAGCTTCGGGCGAGCCGGCGCAGGAGCCCGAGAAGCCTCCGGGTTCCTGAGGATTCAACCACCACGCGCACGCTTGACAGCCCCGCGCGCTTCCGGGGATGCTGCGGGCCGTGAGCGTCTCGGCCCCTCCCACGGAGCCCCATCAGCCGTCCCTCTCGGAGGTGCACGGCACCGTCGAAATCCCACGGCAGCTCTCCTTCTGGCGCCGCCTGCTCGCCTTCGCGGTCCGGCCTACCTGGTCGGCGTCGGCTACATGGACCCGGGCAACTGGGCCACCGACCTCGCGGGCGGCGCGCGGTTCGGCTACGCGCTGCTCTGGGTGCTGCGTGATGTCCAACCTGATGGCGATGCTGCTGCAGACGCTTCTCGGCGCGGCTGGGCATCGTCACCGGGCATGGACCTCGCCCAGGCCTGCCGCGACCAATACTCGCGCGCCGGTGTCGTGGTCCTCTGGGTGCTGTGCCGAGATCGCGATCGCGGCCTGCGACCTGGCCGAGGTGCTCGGCTCGGCCATCGCGCTCAAGCTGCTCTTCGGCATCCCGCTGCTGCTGGGGCGTGCTGCATCACGGCGCTCGACGTCTTCGCTGCTCCTGCTGCTGCAGCGCAGGGCATCCGGCTGATGGAGGCGTTCATCCTCGCGCTGGTCGCTCACCATCGGCGTCTGCTTCGTGGTCGAGATCTGTCCTCGCCCGGCCCGACGTGGCGCGCGATGGCGCGTCGGCCTGGTGCCCGGCCGACTGCCCGGCGACCGGCGGCGCTGTACGTCGCGATCGGCATCCTGGGCGCGACGGTGATGCCCCACAACCTGTACCTGCACTCGGCGCTGGTGCAGACGCGGCGCATCGGCCCGACGCCGGCGGGCAACGCGCGCAGGCGATCCGCTTCAACACGATCGACTCGATCGATCGCGCTCTGAACGGCGTTCTTCTGATCAACGCCGCGATCCTGGTGCTGGCCGGCGGCCGTCGTTCTTCACAGGCGCGGCACGCTACGACGTGGCCGAGATCCAGGACGCCTACCAGCTGCTCGACGCCGCTCCTGGGCGCGACGGTCGCGCCAGCATCGCTGTTCGCGGTCGCCCTGCTCGCCGCCGGCCAGAGCTCGACCATCACCGGCACGCTCGCCGGGCAGATCGTGATGGAGGGCTTCCTCGACATCCGGCTGCGCCCCTGGCTGCGGCGGCTCATCACCCGGCTCATCGCCATCGTGCCGGCGGTGGTGACCATCGTCGTTCTTCGGCGAGCGGGCCACGGGGAACCTGCTGGTGCTGTCGCAGGTGGTCCTGTGGCTCCAGCTCTCCTTCGCGGTCATCCCCCTGATCCAGGTGGTCTCGGACCGCCGGTGGATGGGGCAGTACGCCATCGGCCGCTGGGCCCAGATCGGCGGCTGGGTGGTGGCGTCGGTCATCGCCTTCCTCAACTTGAAGCTGGTGTTCGACGCCCTGGTGAATGGCATCCAGGGCGCGGGGAGCCAGTCCTGGGTGCTGTGGGTGACCGCGGTGCCCCTGTCCGTGGGGCTGATCGCCTTGCTGGGCTACGTGATGATCGTGCCCGCCCTGGAGCGCCGGAGGGGGGAGCCGGTGGGTGCTCTGGTGGGCGTCCACGGGCCGAGCGAGGTGCCGGAGATCGAGCCGCCGCGCGCGCCGCGTCTCATCGCCGCGGCCGTGGACTTCTCCCGCGCCGACAAGGCCGTGCTCTCCAACTCCGTGACCCTGGCTCGGAGCGGCGGCCGGGGCGCGAAGCTGCTGCTGTTCCACGTCGTCGAGTCGGGCGGCGCGTTGGTGATGGGCGGCGAGCTGGAAGACAGCGAGGCGCGGGGCGACCAGCAGCGGCTGGAGCTCTATGCCAAGGAGCTGAGCGAGATGGGGGTCGACGCGAGCTACGACCTCGGCTTCGGCGAGCCTGCGGACGAGCTGGCCGCCCTGGTGGCGCGCCACAAGCCGGAGATCATCGTCCTGGGCAGCCACGGCCACCGCGGCATGGGCGACATCGTCCACGGCACCTCGGTGGAGAAGCTGCGCCACCAGGTGAAGATTCCGGTGATGGTAATTCCGGCGGAGTAAATTGCTGAGGATTCCCCCCAGACTTGCCGTCGGCTTAGCTGACCTTTTTCAGATACTCAGCAACCGTCTGACTCACGAGATCCTTCAATCGCACGAGCAGATCTTCCGAAACTTGCGGGGAGCTGCTGAGGAAGACATCCTCCCGTACGCGCAGGCCCAGCGCTCTGGCGACTTCGTTCACCCGTGCAAGATCAGCGGACGCATACTCGGTCGCTTCGTAGCGCTGGATCTGTTGTTCCTTGAGCCCCATCCTCTCCGCGAGCTCCCGCTGCGTCAGACCGGCTGCGATCCGAGCCCGAATGAGCGCTCGCGGAAGCTCCTCCAGAGAATCGAGAGAGATGACCGCCTGTTTCCCGGAGCGCAGGGATTCGTAGTCGGAGATCTGCTCCTGCAACTCGTCCAGTTGGCTCTGGAGGGCATCCCGCTGGGCTTTCTGGATCAGCGGGTGAAGCCCGGCGACCGCTTCCGGCGTGGCAAGCTGGGAGAGCGCATGCTCGAATTTGCTGGCTTGTGTCTTGGTGATGCGCCACTCGCGCTCGTTCTTGATCATGTCGCCTCCTTCCTCAGCTCGATGGCGATGATGCCCTTGGCCTCTCCGGTTCTCTTGTCGAGCTGGAAAAACTCGAGAAACGTATTGCCGGCGGGATCCGCGAAGCTCACGGAGGGAAACAACTCGCCTCCATACTTCGCCTTCTGTGCCGCACGGCGATTGGTGAAATCCAGCAAGACGGGGTCCAACCGGTCGCCGTCCACCTCCCTGGGATCCCAGCAGGCATCGAAATCTCCGGGAATCTCCTTGGCCGTCACAAAGCTCCCGTCGACGTACACGGTCTGGCAGCCTGCGTAGGCCAAGGATTGGAGGGCCCGCTTCAGGCCATCGAGCAGCTCGGTCCGATACGCCGAGGTCCCGAAGCGCTCGACGACCTCGTCCCAGGTCGCCCAATGGATGCCAGGCGGAAGATTGCCGGCGGCATCGAAGGGCGGGATCATCAACACAACGATACTGTTGTCTCGGTCTTAGGTCAATGCTGCCTCTCCCGCCGTAACGCCACATACGCCGACGGCACCGCGAACAGCGTCACCAGCGTCGACAGGCTCAGCCCGCCGATCACCGACCAGGGCCAGCGGCTTCTGCAGCTCCGCCCCGGCGCCCAGGCCCAGGGCCAGCGGCAGCAGCCCGAACAGCGTGCAGAGGGTGGTCATCAGGATCGGCCGCAGGCGGACCCGCGCCGCGTGCGCCACCGCCTCCTGGAAGGGCTGCCCTTCCGCGTGCAGCTGGTGGGCGTAGTCGAGCATCACGATGCCGTTCTTCACCACCAGGCCCGACGAGCAGGATGAACCCCATGGCCGAGGAGACGTTCGAGCTCCGGTGCCGGTGAGGAGCAGCAGGAGCGAGCGCGCCGCCGAAGGAGAGGGGCGCCGCGGCGAGGATGAGGATCACCGCGGGGGTGAAGGCGCGGAACTCGATCACCAGGACGAGCAGCACCAGCGAGGCCGCGACGCCGAAGCACCAGGAGCAGCTCGCGGAAGGCCTGGCGCTGCGATTCGTACTGGCCGCCGACTCCGTCGTGTAGCCCACGGGGAGCTTCAAGCGGCGCAGCTCGCCCTGGATCTCCTTGACCGCGCTGCCCAGGTCCCGCCCTTCCAGCCGCGCCGTGACCAGGGCCATCTGGCGCAGGTTCTCGCGCTGCATGACGGCTCGCCGTCTCCCGTGGCGACCACGGGCACGGCCACGTTCGCCAGCGGCACGAGACGACCGTCCGGAGTCGTCAGGTTGAGGCCGCGCCAGGTGAGAGGGATCGAAGCGGATCGGCGTCCGGGTAGCGCACGCGCACGGGGATGGTGCGGTCGAGCAGGCGCAGGTCGGTGGCCGACCTCGCCCAGCCAGGCGGCTGGCGAGCTGGTCCGAGACCTGCTCGACGGTGAGGCCCAGCGCGGCCGGCGGCCTCGGGATCGATCCGCCAGGTGGCCTCGGGAGCGCCCTGCTCGGCGACCCACCACGTCCACGACGCCCTGGACTCCTTCGACTTCGCTCTGGACCTCGCTCGGCCAGGCTGGCGAGCGGTCGCGGAGTCGTCGCCGAAGATCTTGACCTCGATGGGGTCTGCGGCTCCTTCGAGGTCGCCGATCATGTCCTGGAGGAGCTGGACGAACTCCAGGTCTCACGCCAGGAGCGGCTTCGGCGAGCTTGGCGCGCAGGTCCGCGATCACCTCCTCGGCGCTCCTGTGGCGCTGCGACCGCGCGGCTTCAGCCGCACCAGGATGTCGCCCTTGTTGGGCTGGGTGGCGAAGAGGCCCAGCTCGGCGCCCGGTGCGGCGGGAGAAGGACGCGACCTCGGGCGTCTCCGCCACGACGGCCTCGATTTGCGTATCTGCCGGTCGGTCTCCTCCAGCGCCGTGCCCGGCGGGGTGAGGTAGTCGATGACGAAGCCGCCCTCGTCCATGGGGGCAGGAAGCCGCTCGGCATCCCGCGGTAGAGGAGAGCCCGCCACGGCCAGGACGAGGGCGGCGACGACCGCCAGCCAGGGGCGGTGCACCGAGGCGTTCAGGGCCCGTGCGTAGCGCCCCTCCAGGCGGCTCGGCCGCTCCTCGCGAGCGTGCTCGCCGTGGCGGTAGGCCCAGTGCGAGAGCAGGGGGATGAGGGTCAGCGACAGCACGAGCGAGATCAGCACGGAGACTGACAGAGTCATCGACAGGGCGCGGAAGAACTGGCCGACGACACCGGAGAGGAGGCCCAGGGGCGCGAACACGACCACCGTCGTGAGGGTCGAGCCCACCACCGGCGCGACCAGCTCCGCGGTGGCCTCCGCGATAGCCGACTCCCCGCGTCCACCGCGCAGCCGGCGGTGGATGTTCTCCACCATCACCACCGCGTCGTCGATCACCAGGCCTATGGCGACCGCGAGGCCGCCCATGGACATGAGGTTGATCGACTCGCCCAGGAGCTTCATGAAGAGGAAGGTGGCGAGCACGGTGAGCGGCAGGGTGATGGAGGCGACGAGCGTCATCCGCCAGTCGCGCAGGAAGAGGAGGAGCACCAGCACGGCCAGCACGCCGCCGATCAGGATGGCGTCGCGCACGCTGGCGATGGCGGTCGAGACGAAGTCCGCGAGGTCGTAGACCTTCGACAGACGCAGCCCCGAGGGGAGGGTGTGCGCAAGGTCGTGGAGCGTCTGTTCGATCCCCGACTTGACCGCCAGGATGCTCGCCCCGGGCTGCTGCGAGACGCTGATCACCGCGGCGTCGCGGCCGTTGCCGGTGATGAGGGCCGTGCGGTCGGGAGCGCCCGGGGAAGACGTCGGCCACGTCGGCCACCCGCACGGTGGCGCCATTGCGCACGGCCACGGGGGTGCGGGCGATCTCGCCGGCGGAGCCCCAGAGCCCCGAGGCAAGCACCAGGTGCTGCAGGCCGCCCTCGGCGTAGCGCCCCACGGGCGCCAGACGGTTGGCGGCGCGCAGGGCAGTGGTCACGTCCTCGACCGTCAGCCCGGCGGCGAGCAGGCGGTCGGGAGCGGTCACCACCTCGATCTCCCGCGTGTCCGTGGCCGAGACCTCGACCCGCCCTACGCCGGGGACCCGGGCCAGGGCCGGACGGACGACGTAGAAGGCGTAGTCGTGGAGATCGGGGACGGAGAGGCCGCCCGTCAGGTTGAGGCTCAGCATGGGGAAGGCGGAGACCGTGAGACGATCGACAGAGAGCGTGGTCTCCGCCGGCAGGTCCTGGCGCTCCTCGGCCACGAGGTTCTGGAGCTGCTGCAGGGCGGGGCCGATGTCGGTGTCCGGCGCGAACTGGGCCGAGATCTCGGTGGCGCCGCGGAAGGTCAGCGAGCGCACGCGGCGGATGCCCGGCACCTCCATGGCCGCCTGCTCGAGCGGCCGGGTCACGTGAGGTCATCATGGAGCGGGCGGGCAGCGAGCCGCTGTGGGCGATCACCAGCAGACGGGGGAACTGGAGCGGCGGATAGATGTCGGAAGGCAGCGTCGGCAACACCAGGGCCCCGGCCCCAGCCAGCAGCAGGGTGATGAGGACCACCGCGCGTCCCTGGCGCTCCACGAAGCCGGCGACGTTCAAGGCGCCTCCTCCGCCGGCTCCGTCATCTCGACGAGGGCCCCGTCGGGGAGCGTCGTCTGGCCGCGCACCACCACCGGCTCGCCGGCCTTGATCCCATAGAGGATCTCGACCTTACCCTCGGCCATCACACCGACCTCGACCTTGCGGCGGTGGGCCTTCTTCTGGGCGTCCACCGTGAACAGGTAGGTCGCGGGCCCCTCTCGCACCAGGGCTTCGGCCGGGACCAGGACGGCCGCGTTGTGCTCCGCGCCATAGATCTCGACATCCACCGCGAGCCCGGCCGGCCGGCGGGTGGGGTTGGGGAAGGCGAGCCGCACCAGGCCGGTCCCCGTAGCCGGATCCACGGCCGGCGGCCGGGCGATGACGCGTGCCTCCTCGTCGGGGTAGCCCGCGCCGCGCACCCGCGCCGGGTTGCCCTCCAGGACTCTCCCCAGCTCGCCGGCGGGCACCGCGGCCTCCACCTGCAACCGGGACGGATCGATGACGCGCATCAGGGGCTCGGGTCCCGTGGGATCGACGAGGTCCCCCACCTGGTGGGTGCGGGCCACGACCACGCCGTCGAACGGAGCCCGCACCACCTCGCGCCCGGCGAGCCGGCCGGCCGCGGCGGTGGCGGTCCGCGCCTCGGCCACCGTCGCCTCGGCCTGGGCGAGATCGCGTTGGGCGTCCTCCACCTCCTTCCTGGCGGCGATGCCGCGCTCGAAGAGGCCCGCGAGGCGATTCGCGTTCTGGCGGGCCGTCTCGAGCTGCGCCTGGGCGCGCGCCAGATCCGCGCGCCGGGCCGCGGCGTCCGCATTGAGGCTGGGGATCTCGAAACGGACCAGCAGCTCGCCGCGGCGCACCCGATCGCCCACCGCTTTGGGCATCTCCTCGATGCGGGCCTCCTGGGGCGGGATGACCAGCAGCTCGGCCCCGATCGCCGGCTTCACCTGCCCGGTAGCGGCGATCACGGGGCGGATTGGACCGGAGCGCGCCGTCTCGACCGTCACGGGCACGGCTTCCGCGGTGTCGACCGCCTCGGGAGATTCCTTGTGGCACGCCGGCAGGGCGAGCAGCGTCAACAGGAGGCAGGGCATGGCGGCTCTCACGGCAGGGGGGCTCCCACGGCCCGCTCCAGGTCGGCGAGCGCGTTCTGGTACTCGGTCCCCGCCTGCACCGCCTGGAGGCGCAGGTCGTGCACGGACTGGAGGCTCTGGAGCAGGGCCACGAGATTGGTCTGGCCGGAGCGATAGGAGTCCTCGGCCAGGCTCTCCACCTCCGCGGCCCGGGGGAGGATCTCGTCGCGGAAGCGCAGGAACGCCTGCCGCTGCACTTCGGCATTGGCGGCGGCGGCGTATACCGTTCCCCGCACCCGCGCGGCGGCGGCGGTGCGCTCGGCCTCCAAGCGCGCCAACGTCGCCTGCTCCAACTGCACCTGGGCCTTGTTGCGGGTGAAGATCGGCAGCGGGATGGCGAGCGAGGCGCGCCAGCCCCAGTTGAAGTCGGGGGGGGAGTGATGGAGGACCCCGGCGCCGGCGGTCACGTCGGGGACGGTCTCGGCCCGTGCGAGCTCCACCTGGGCCTGCTGTTGGGCGATCCCGAGATCCAGCACGGCGAGCTCGGTGGAGGACCTCACGGCCAGGTCGACCGCGGCCTCGGGCGGCGGCACCCTGCCGGCGTCGAGGCCGTTGCTCACCGCGAGCGGTGCGTCGAGGGGCCGGCCGAGCAAGGCGTTGAGATCGCCGCGGGCGCCCGCCAGGAGGCCGCGGGCCTTGTCTGCCTCGCTCGCGGCCTGGGCCGCCGAAAGCTCCGCCTGGAGCACGTCGAGACGGGGCACGTCACCGACCTCGAAACGCGCCCGGGCGGCGTCGCGGGCGCGCTCGGCTAGGCGTTGCAGCTCTTCCGCCTCGACCGTCGCGCCGCTGCGCTGCGGTCAGCCCGAAGTAGGCCCGGCGCACCTGGTTGCGGGTCTCGGCCATCAGGCGCGCGAGCTCCGCCTCGCCGGTCCGCGCCTGGGCTTGCGCCACCTCGATCCGCCGGCGTCGCTTGCCCCCCGTCTCGATCGGCACGGAGAGCGCCGCCGTATCCCGTGGGAAGTCCTGCGGCGACTCCTCGAAGGACAGCTCCGGATTGGGCCGCTGGCCCGCCACGTCCCCCCGCGCCCGCGCCTCCTCCCGGGAGAGCCGCGCCGCGGCCAAGGCGGGGCTGGCCGCGAGGGCGGCCGTCATCGCCTCGTCCAGCGTCAGGGGAGCGGGCTGCTGCCCGTGCAAAGCCGTGGCCGTTACGAGGAGAGCACCCAACAGGGCGGCGGCGTACGGGGTCTTCACTGGGCTCGGGATCCCGGATTCGATGACCAGCTTCGGCGCCGTAGCATAGTGGATCTCGACCGGCTCGGCGACTCAGCGGCCCGGGGGATGGTGCTCCTTGTGCTCTTTCTTCGCCTCGCGGCGCTCGGTCTTGGCGCTCTCGTGCTCCACCCCGAGGACCTTGCCGTCGATGGCGTTGACGTTGACCTCCTCGATGCCGGGCTTGCCGGGGACCTGGATGTCGAAGGAGTAGATGAGCTTGCCGTGCTCCTTCTCGAGCTCCTCGGACTTCACCGTGCCGTTCGGCACCTTGGCGAGAGCCGTGGTGCGGGCCGCTTCCAGGCTGATCTTGGCCTGCTTGGCCAGGTCGGCCGGGATGTCCGATTTCACGGCGGTGGCGGCGTACAGGCTGCCCGCCATCAGGAGGGCGCCCACGAGACAGGCGAGGATCAAGATCCGCTTCATAAAGGTTTCCTTTCGCTTGGGAATCGCGGGTTGGTCATCAGGAGAAACCGGCTCTGCCGGAAGACGATGGGTCCGGGGACCAGCCCGTCCCGTGCCATGCGGTCGAGGTCCGGGCTTTCGAGCACCAGGTAGATGGGGCGGGCGGAGAGCCAGCGGTCCTGGAACTGTTGGGCGGTGGGGAAGCGGCGGACGTGCTCCTCGGGCGGCAGGTGGTCGATGCCGAAGGCGAGCTCGCCCCGGTAGCGGACGACGCCGATCAGCCGGCCAAGGTAGACCGGCAGGCACTGGGGATAGAACCGGTAGGAGTAGACCTCGTCCCCCGGAGCGAGCCGGCCTTTGAGGAAGCGCGCCACCTCGTAGGCGCTGCGCTCGCGGGCCACCCGGGGTCCCACGGCCCAGAGAACAACGATCAGCAGGGCCCCGAGGGTCGCGCCGGTGCGGACCCACTTCCGGGCCCGGATCCGCTCGGCTTCAGCCAGCGCCAGGGCCACCAGCAGGGCCAGCGGCAGGAAGGCCGGCAGGACGTAGGGCACCAGCTTCGAGCGGGAAGCGGAGAAGAAGAGGAGGACGAAGCCGGCCCAGCAGGCCAGAAAGACAAGGTGAGGACGGTCGCGGAGCCGCTCCGAGCCGCGGCGGAAGAGCCTCACGACGGCCGGGAGCGACCCCGTCCAGGGGAGCATTCCCAGCACCACGATGGGGATGAAGAACCAGAAGGGCTGCTGGCGGTCGGCAATCGGCGTGGTGTAGCGCAGGAAGTGCTCGTGGATGAAGTAGAACAAGAGGAAGTCCGGGTTCCGTTGCGCCGCCAGCACGTGCCAGGGCACGGCGAGGGCCAGGAACAGGAGCGGACCGCCCACCCAGGGCACCCGTCGCAGCACCTGCCAGCGCCGGGTGAAGAGGAGGAAGAGGAAGACCACGGCGCCCGGGATGACGATGCCGATGAGCCCCTTCGAGAGCGTGGCGAGGGCAGCGGAGACGAAGACGCCGTACCAGAGGAGCCGCGCTCCGCGGTCACCCTCCCGTTCCTGGGCCAGCCAGAAACAGGCCAGCGTGGCGTTCAGGAAGAACGTCACGGTCATGTCGATGATCGCCGTCCGGGCGAGGGCGAGGTAGAGAGGAGTGGTGCCGAGGACGATGGCGGCCAGGAGCCCTGTCCGTCGCCTTCCCATGGAGCTCCCGAGCAGCCAGGCCAGGCCCAGACCGGCCAGCCCGAAGCCGGCGCCGGCCAGCCGCGAGGCGATCTCGGGGCGGCTCACCACCGCGAGGGCCGTGGCGTTCAGCCAGTAGTAGAGCGGCGGCTTTTCGAAATAGAGCACGCCGTTGAGACGCGGGGTCACGAAGTCGCCCTGGACGAGCATCTCGCGCGGGATCTCGGTATACCGCCCTTCGTCGGGATCGAGCAGCGGGGTGGTCCCCAGGCCGCCGAAGAAGAGGAGGAGAAAGCCGCCGGCGAGGAGGAGCGGCGCGTAGCTTTCCAGAGTGCCAGAACCCGCGCGCTCCGGGCTCTGCGCCGCCTTCGAATCCGGCAGAGACTGAAAGTTGAGGCCCCCCATGCCGCGCTGATGCTACGGACGCTTCCATGAGGGAATGATGAAAAGCGTGCAACGAAAGTGTTTCGAAGAGCCGTGGGTTAGCCGGCCACCCGCCCCCGCAAGGTGATCTCGAAAGCGCCGCCGTCGAGGCGCGCCTCCTTCTCGAGACCCAGCGTCTCGCAGAGGGCCGCGACCAGGGCGAGCCCAAGGCCCGTGTGGCCTCCCGAGCGCGCGGGGTCCTTGCGCCAGAAGCGATCGAAGATCCGGGGCATGTCCTCAGGGGCGAGGGCCGCGGTGCAGTTGCGCACACGAAGTGCGAAGCTGGCTCCATTCGCCGTCGCCGAGCACGTCACCGGGCATTGCGGGGAGCCGTAGGCCACGGCGTTGGAGAACAGGTTCGACAGCATCAGCGCCAACTTCTCCCGGTCGGTGATCAGGACGAGATCGTCCGGGATCTCCAACTGGAATGCCATCCCCTTCTCCCCGCCGCCGCCGCGATCAAGGGGCTCCAGCAGCCCACGGCCAGCTCACGCAGGCAGACCTTCGATGACTGGACCGGGAGCTGTCCCGCCTCGTGGCGGGCCAGGGCCAGCAGGTTCACCACCACGGTCTCCATCTGCATCCCGATGGCCCGGATCTCCTCACAGGACGAAAGCCACGAGGCAGAGTCCTCGGGCCACTTCAAGGCCACGTCCGTCACCGCGCGCAGCTCGGCCAGCGGGGTGCGCAGCTCGTGGGCCAGGTTGGCGGAGAACGCCCGCTCGCGCGCGAAGGACTCGTGGAGCCTCGCCAGCAGCCCATCGAGATGGCGGATCATGGGCACGAGCTCGGTCGGCGCATCCGCGACCGTCATCGACTGTCCCAGAGGTTTGCCCAGGGACTCGGCGTCCATCCCCTCCAGACGGTTCGCGAGGCTGTCCAGAGGAGAGAGACCGATCCCGACCACCGCCTTCACCAGCAGGGCGGTCCCCGCGAGCAGACCGAGGACCACGAGCGCCAGCGTCAGGTGCACCGAGGTGAGGAAGGCGTCGAGCTCCTCCCGTCCGTGGGCCACGGCCAGGGTGACGGTGAGATCGCCGCAGCGGCATCGCTCTGCGCCTCGTGGGCCTCGTCCACCTCCAGACGCGGGCGGAAGGTGATCGCGACCTGGCGCCCATGCCGGCCGTCCGGCAGGGTGAGGTCGCTCAGCCGGGGCCGGCCGGGAGGCCCCTCCGACCTGGGCAGGTCCCGGGAGCCGAGGGACCGGGAGCGCAGGACCGCCGAGCCGTTGCTGGGCCAGATCTGGAAATAGTCGGGATTCTCCTTCGCCTCGAACTCGGGCATGCCCACGTCGGCGGACTCCAAGAGGATCCTTCCCGCCTGCTGCTCGGTCAACGTCTTCAGGGATTCCGCCTTGTCGATCAGCCCCTCGTCGTATTCCCGCCGCAGCCGCGAGCCGATGGCCCGGTTCAGCACCAGCCCGCCGGCGGCCAGGAGCAGGCCCATGCCGATCAGCAGCCAGAGGGTCAGGCGGCCGCGCAGAGACCTCATGGCGGGTTCTTGTCGATCACGTAGCCGAGGCCCCGCCGGGTCTTGACGACGCTCTGCGGGTCCTGGGGATCGAGCTTCTTGCGCAGGGAGCAGACCAGGACGTCGACGACGTTGCTTTCGGCCTGGGAGTGGAGCTCGTAGAGACGTTCCCAGAGGTCCCGGCGGCTCACCACCTCGCCGGCCCGCAGCACGAGGATCTCCAGCAGGCCGTACTCGCGCGGGGTCAGGCTCACCGGGCGGCCCGCGTAGGCGACGCGCCGGGACGAGGTATTGATCTCCAACTCGCCGAGGCGGATCAGCGGGTTCTTGGCCTGGTACGACCGGCGGACGAGGGCCTGGAGACGCGCGCACAGCTCGTCGAACGAGAACGGCTTGACCAGATAGTCGTCGGCGCCGCGCGAGAGACCCTGCACTCGGTCCTCGACCAGGTCGCGGGCGGAGAGGATGAGGACGTGGGTTCCCTTGCCGCGGCGGCGGAGCTCGCCCAGCACGGTCAGGCCGTCGATCTCCGGCAGCATGAGGTCGAGCACGATGACGTCGTATTCGTTCTCGGTGGCGAACCAGAGGCCCTCCCGGCCGTCCTTCGCGGTGTCGACCGCATAGCCGGCCCGGCTCAGCCCCTTGCCCAGGGTCGAGCGCAGCCGCAGGGAGTCCTCGATCAGCAGCAGCTTCATCGCCCGCTCCCGGAGGAGCGCAGCACCCGGGCGAGGAGCGAGACGGCGATGTCCAGGTGCCGGTCCTTGAGCGACGGACCCAGGATGCGGGCGCGGCCGGCGCGGTTGGCCAGCCGCTCGTCATAACGGGCCTGGGGAGCCCTCTGACGCACGATCCCGACCAGGCGGGCGAAGTTCGCTGCCACGGACGGCTGGAGCGGAGGGACCCAGCGGCTGGTAGTTGAGGCCCGAGGCGTGGAAGACCAGGGGCAGGCGGCCGTCGGTGTAGAGCTGGAAGAATTCGTCCAGCTCCTCCGTGGTCACCTGCTCGGCCTTGCGCGTCTTCTTGGTGAGCATCAGGCCGCCTGAGAGGAGGGCCCGGCCGGCGCTGAATTTCCGCTGCTCCGTGGTCTTCACCTCCGTCCGCTCGTCGATGCGCGTGGCTTTGAGGAAGAGGTCGATCTCGCGGAAGGCGAGCTCGATCGTCTCGCCGCGGCGCGACACCGCCGTGATCCCCTCGCCGGAGAGGGTGAAGCTGCGCACCACGAAACGGGAGGCGTTCGACTCCACGTCCTCCGGGGTGATGAGGATGGGGGCGAAGCCGTTGGCCCGCAGCCGGCCGGCGCAGGCCCAGGCGGGCTCGATCTCGCCGTAGGTGGCAACTACCGCGGGCCCGCCCTCCGGATCGCCCAGCCGGGCCCGCGCCTCGTAGAGCGTGCCGCCCAGGGCTTCGGCCAGCGGTGCGGCGAGGGCCTCGCCCGTCCCCGGCCGGTAGTGGATGGCGATCACGTACACGGCCCCACTCTGCCCCGACCCGGCCTCCGGGTCAAGCGGGCCGGGATCTCCGCGTGAGCCGCAAGACCCGTGGCATGTGTTGCAAAACCCAGGGGTCGGGAGGCGTGACCCACGGAATGAGCCGCAAGACCCGAGCCTCCCACCTGCTGGACCTTCTCGTCTGCTGCAAATCACCAGAATTGAGTTGCAAATTTCGTGCCGCCAGCCGCAAATTTGAAGTGTTCTGTTGCGAATTGTCCGTGATTTGCGGCACGTTTTCTGGAATGGACGGAGAATTCATGGAGATTTGCAACAGATTGATCGGCCCCAGCCAGAGGATCTCTGGATTTTGCGGCAGAAATCTTCTACTCTGCGGCTCACGAGAAGTGGTTCGCAACACATGGCATGGATCCGCACGCGCGGCCCGTGGGGCGAGCCGCGGATCAGGAGGTCGCGATGAGGCACGACGTGTCCCTCTCCTCGCTGCTGGAGAACCTGGAAGCGCAGATTGCCGCCCACCGCGAGCGTGAGGCCTTCCATGCGCAGCAGGAGGCACATCACCGGCAGCATCGGGAGCAGCACGCGGCCGAGCTGGAGGCCTTGGCCCGGAATCTCGAAGCCCTGAAGGCAGCGGCGGGCACCGCGATGGAGCTTGCGAAGCGGCCGGGCCTCGGGGACGGCGTCCTGCCCCTCACCGCTCCCGACCCGGACCCCGGCCGCAAGCCGCGGCTGAGCCGCATGGTGGCGCTGGTGGTGGCGAGCTGGCCGGAGGGCCAGGCGTTCGGCACCGCGGCCGTCACCAACGAGGTCGCCCGCCGCTACCGCGACCGGCTCCGCCGGCCGCCCGATCCGCGCCTGGTCTCCGTGCACTTGCGGCGGCTGCTCAGAGCCGGCGAGATCGAGTCGGTGGAGGAAGGCCGGCCCCATCACGAGGCGCTCTACAGCCGGGTGGGGTGAGGCGTTATCCTTGTCGGCAGTTTTCAGATTTCGGAGGAGACGTTGAAGCTCGTCGTGGAATCCCCTGCTCCCTCAAGCCGGCACGCCCTCGCCATCCTGGTCTTCCTCTCCCTGGTGGCCCTCCCCGTGCCGTGCCGTGCGGCCGTGCCCGCGGCCCAGCGCACGGCCCTCATCTCGCTCTACAACTCGACGGGTGGACCCCACTGGACGAACCGCACCGGCTGGCTCGGCAAGGCCGGCACGGAGTGTGCGTGGGCGGGCGTGACCTGCAATGCCGGCGGCACCACGGTCACCCGGCTCTTCCTCAACGACAACGGCCTCGCCGGCAGCCTCCCCGCGGCGCTCGGCAACCTCGCCGGTCTCGAGTCCCTGGAGGCGGAGCAGAACACTCTCTCCGGCTCCCTCCCCCACGAGCTCGGGCACCTCGCGAGCCTCCGCACCCTGCGCCTCGGCTTCAACCAGATCTCCGGCTCCCTGCCCGCCGAGCTGGGCTCCCTGGCCCTGCTGGAGACCCTCTCGCTGCAGCTCAACCGCCTCTCCGGAGCGGTGCCTGCCGAGCTCGGACGCCTCGCCAATCTCCAGCTCCTGGTCCTCTCGGGCAACCAGATGGCAGGCGCCGTGCCGCCGCAGCTCGGAGACCTGCGGTCCCTGACCTACCTGGACCTCTCGGACAACCGCCTGACCGGCGCCATCCCGGCCGACTTGGGGCGGCTCGGGGCGCTCCAGATCCTTTACCTCGGGGGCAATCAGCTCTCGGGCTCGATCCCCGGCGAGTTGGGGAACCTGGCGGCCCTGGAGCAGCTCGGCCTGGGGGACAACTTGCTCTCCGGCCGCATTCCGGCCGACTTGGGGCGGCTCGCGAGCCTGATGTTCCTGAACCTCCAGCGCAACCACCTCGCGGGCGCCGTGCCCGCGGATCTCGGGGGCGCCACCGCCCTCGTGGGCGTGCTGCTGAGCGAGAACCGGCTGGGCGGCAACATCCCGGGCGCGTTCGGCAGCATGCCGGATCTCGAGACCCTGTGGCTGGACCACAACCGTTTCACCGGCCCCATCCCCTTCGAGCTGGGAGCCCTCCCCACCCTCGACGACGACGTCGGTCTCGACCTGCGCGCCAACGCCCTGGCGACCGACACCGAGCCCGGCCTCCTCGAAGACGTCAACGCCAAGCAGGCGGGCGGCGACTGGATCAGCTCCCAGGCGGTGGCCGCGCCGTTCGATCCCAGCGTCCCGCTCACCGCCCTGGCCGACCGGCGGACGGGCAAATTCGTGCTCTGGACCCTCGACGTGGGCTCAGGCGCCCCGCCCCTAACGCTTTCCACCTCGGGCGGTACGGGCGACGTGGACCTCTACGTCCGCTTCGGCGCGCCCCCCACGACCACGCAGTCCGACGCTTCCTCGACGACCGCCGGCAACACGGAGTCGGTGACCCTCGCCGCGCCCCAGGCGGGGACCTGGTACATCGGCCTCTTGAGCCGCGCCCCGTACAAGGGAGTGACGCTGCAGACCGGCGGACCGGCGGGCTGCTTCCCAGGCGGGACGAACCTCTGCCTGGCCGGCGGGCGCTTCAAGGTCGAGACGGCCTGGCGCACCGCCGACGGCCGTACAGGAGCGGGCCAGGCCGTGAAGCTGACGGGGGACACGGGCTACTTCTGGTTCTTCGACGCGAGCAACGTGGAAGCCATCGTCAAGGTGCTCGACGCCTGCTCCTTCAACCAGCGCTTCTGGGTCTACGCCGGGGGCTTGACCGACGTCCAGGTGGACCTCACGGTGACCGACACCGTGAGCGGCGCCGTCCGCACCTGGCGCAATCCCCAGGGCACGGCCTTCCAGCCCATCCAGGACTCCTCCGCCTTCGCCACCTGCGGCGCGACCGGCGCGAGCCCGGCCGCGGAGCCGGAGATCGCGGACGAACGGATCGCTGAAGCCGTCGGCACCTGCGCTGCGGGTCCCACCAGCCTCTGCCTCGCCGGCAATCGCTTCAAGGTGGACGTCGCCTGGAAGACCGGGACCGGGCAGACCGGTATTGGACAGGCCGTGCCGCTGACCGCGGACACCGGCTACTTCTGGTTCTTCGGCGCCTCGAACGTGGAGATGGTGATCAAAGTCCTCAACGCCTGCACCTTCAACAACAAATTCTGGGTCTACGCCGGCGGCCTGACCGACGTCGAGACCACCATCACGGTGACCGATACGATGACCGGGGCGGTGAAGACCTACCAGAACCCTCAGGGGACGGCTTTCCGGCCGATCCAGGACTCGTCGGCGTTCGGGACTTGCCCGTGAGTGCTACTCTTGAAGACATCCAGAGTGTGACATCCGGATGTCTCACGCCGACGAATCCATTCAGGCGATCGTCGCCGATCTCCAGGCGGGACGGGCCGTCGAAGAGAATTTCCGTCTCCTCTGCGACCGCTTCCACCGGCCGGTGTACCGGTTCTTCGCCCGGCGCGGCTTCCCGGAGGCCGACTGCTTCGATCTAACCCAGGAGACATTCCTTGGGATCTATCGAGGAATCGGGTCGTTCCGGCGCGACGCCCCGTTCACGACCTGGCTGTTCAAGGTGGCGACGAACGCCTACCGCAAGCGTCTGCGCCGGGCGGTGGCGGGAAAGCGGGCCGGCGACGAAATTCCGCTGAGCCCCGGGCCCGAGGAGGAGGACGATCGGCCCGTCTTCCAGCCGATGGCCAAGGGTCCCCTCCCCGGGGCTTCGCTGCTCCAGGCCGAGCGCGCCCGGTTGCTGCGCGAGGCCGTTCATGAGCTGCCGGACCAGATGCGGAGGTGCCTGATCCTGAACGTCTACCATGAGCTCAAGATGCGGGAGATCGCCCAGTTGCTGCACTTGTCGCCCGAGACGGTGAAGGTCCATCTCTTTCAGGCGCGAAGGCGGCTGCACAAGGCGCTGGGCCCCCACTTCGCGGGCTCCATCCCGGACCGCGGCGAGGCCTCGTCATGAGCGATCACGACCCTGAGATCCGCCAGGCTGTAGAGGAGTGGATGGCCGGCGCCGGCCTGGACGACGACGAGCATCCCGACGCTGAAACGCTGGCCGCTTACCACGCGCGCGAGCTGCCGCCCGCGGCAGAACGGCGCGTCCAGGACCACCTCCTGCTCTGCCGCGATGCGCTCGGCTGCTGCTCGACCTCGGAGAGATGGCCGATCCGGATTTCGGCCGCGAGATCGAGGTTCCCGAGGGCACGGGGGAAGCCCTCTGGGATAGCCTGCGGCAGGAGATCCGTAAAGAGCCGGCACCGGCAGTGGTGATCCCGTTCCCGCCCCGCCGGGCCTCGGCCCCGCCGCGCTGGATCTCCGTTCTGGCCGCCGCCCTGCTGGTGGCCGTGATCGGTCTCTCCGTCTGGGTCGCGTCGCTGCGCCGGACCGTGGGAGAGCTGTCCCGGCCGGAGGTCAACGCTACGGTGCTGGACCTGGTCCCCCTCGGCATCGGGCAGCGGGAAGGCGGAAACGGGGCCGCCGTCGTGGTGCCGTCCGGCTCCCGGATGATCACCCTCATCCTGAGCCCTGCCCGGCGCGGGGATTTTCAGGACTACGAGGCGGAGATCGCCCGCCCGGGCGGCGAGGTCGGCTGGCGAGACCGGGGGCTGCGGCCGAACGACTACGGCTCGTTCAGCCTGACCCTGCCACGGCGGGCTCTCGGAACCGGCGAGCACCGGCTCCATCTGTTCGGAATCCGGAGCGGCAGACGGGAGGTCCTCGGCGAGTATGCGTTCCAGCTCGCGCCCTGAGCCGGCGGCTCTCCTAGTCGCCGGTCTACTACTCGCCGCCTGCGAACGGTCGCCTCCCGTCCACAAGCCGGCCGCTCGGCCTCACCCTGCCGCCGCCCGAATCCTCCGCCTCGCTCCGGGAGTGCTCGACGAAGCTCTCCTGAAAGGAGGTGAAGAGCGCGTCTATCTCCTCGATCTCGCCGCGGGTCAATACGCCGGGCTGGTGGTCGATCAGGAGGGAATCGACGTGGCGGTGAGCCTCAAGGCGACCAATGGGCGGGTGGTGGCCGCAATCGACAGCTTCAATGGCATGATCGGGCCTGAGCCCCTGCCGTTCGTGGCCGAGACCGGCGGACGCTTTCGGCTGGAGATCCAGTCCCTCGCCGCGGGCGCTCGGGCCGGCCGCTACGTCCTACGTCTCGAGGAGCTCCGCCCGGCGACTGCGCGCGACCGTGCCCGGGTGGAGGCCGAGCGGGAGCTGGCAGCGGGCGTACGGCTCTTCCAGGAGGATACTCCCGCGTCGCTCCCGGCGAGTCTGGCACGGGAGAAAGGCGCCCTCGCCCGCTTCCGCGCTCTCGGCCTTCCCGCGCGGGAGGCCGAAGCCCTGTTCTGTCTGGGGACCTATCACGATCGATTGGATGAGAGGGAAACGGCCGCCGACTTCTACCGACAGGCTCTGGCGATCTTCAACGTCTTGGGAGACGAGGCGCGGGTCGGGACCGCCCTGAGCAATCTCGGCAAGCTCGAACGCACCGGCGGACGGCCTGAACGGGCCCTCGCCTTGTATCGCCGGGCGCTACCTCTGCTCCGCCGGTCCCGCAACCGGCTCGCCGAGGCCCGTACCCTGAACAACCTCGGCCGCGCCGCGATGGACGTCGGCGAGACCGGCGAGGCCCTCTCGGCCTTCGAGCAGGCGATCTCTCTCGAACACTCCCTGGGAGACCGGGTCACCGAAGGGAATCTGCTGAGCAATCTCGGCCATCTGGAGACGTCTCTGGGCCAGACGTCGCGGGCGCTCGATCACCTCGGCCGGGCGGTGTCTCTCCTGGAAGCCTGCGGGGACCGCCGAGGGCTGGGCGTGGCTCTGGCTCGGCAGGGGGTGGCTCTCGCGCTCGCTGGCCATCCCCGGAAGAAAGTCCAGGCGGCCTTCCAGCGCGCGCTCCGACTTCAGCGCGAAACGGGGGACCAGGGTAGTGAGGCTCTGACGCTCCACAATCTGGGCTGGTATCTCCATGGGGAAGGAGAGGTCCCCCAAGCGGAGCGGATCTTCCGCCAGACGCTCGCGATCTTCCAGGCGCTTGGCGACCGCGCCAGCGAAGCCGGAGCGCTCGTCAATCTGGGTGGCATCGATCTGGAGCGCGGGCGTCTGGCTAAGGCAGAGGAATCCTTCACGCGGGCGCAGGCTCTCTTTACTGAGATCGGCGATCCCGCCGAAGAGGCCACGGCCCTGTTCGGTCTTGCACGCGCTCGGCGCGCGGCGGGGCGGACGGCGGCAGCCCTCGCCGCCGTCGAAAGTCGCATCCGCCCGCATCGAGACGCTCCGACGCAAACCGGAAAGCCTGGACCTGCGTCAAACGTTCTTCGCCTCCCGGCAGGACATTTACGAGCTCCGGATCGATCTCCTGATGAAGCTTCGCCAGGATGCGCAGGCCTTGATGGCCAGTGAGGAAGCCCGGGCGCGAACGCTCCTCGACCTCCTGGACGAGGCCCACGTCGGAGCCGGTCCTCGGGCTGACGGACTCGCAGTGGCCCCGGCGCCAGGATTCCGAGAGCTCCAACGGCAGGTCGCTGAGCCAGGGACTCTGGTCATCGAGTATTTCCTGGGTCGAGAGCGCAGCTTCCTCTGGGCCGTGACCTCTAGCAACGGTCGAGAGCTTCGAGCTGCCGCCGCGCCAGGTGCTGGAGGCCGAAGCTCGGCGCGTCGCCTTCCTCCTGAGCGCCAGCAGCCGAGCTCTGGCCCGGCAGCAGACCGATCTTGCCCTGGCCGATCTCTCCCACCGGCTTCTCGCGCCGGTGGCGCACCTCCTGCGCGGAGCGGAGCGCCTGGTGATCGTTCCGGACGGAGCGCTTTGGTACGTCTCCTTCGCCGCCCTGCCGGACCCGGGAACCGGCGGCCCCGCCGCAGGTAGACCGCCGCTGGTGGTGGGCCATGAGATCGTGACGCTCCCATCGCTCTCGACCTTGCCCCGGTTGCGGAGGGAGGCTGCCGGCCGTCGTCCCCCTCTCGGCACGCTCGCCGTGGTGGCTGATTCCGTCTTCGACGTCATGGACTCGCGGGTGACGCCCACCCCGGCGGTGCCCATGCGGAGCTACGGTCCGCGCGACAGCTCGTCAGCGCGACTCGAAAGGCTGCCGTTCTCACGCGCCGAAGCGCAGGCGATCCTCTCCGTCGCTCCTCGCCAGGGAACGCTGGCGGTCCTCGACTTCATGGCGAGTCGTGACATCGTCCTGAACGGCCGGCTGGCGCGGTACCGGATCGTCCACTTCGCAACCCATGCCATCCTGAATACCGAAAACCCCGGGCTCTCGGGTGTCATGCTCTCGCGGGTCGACTCTCACGGCCGCCCGCGAGACGGCTTCCTGAGCCTCGACGACATCTACCGGCTGAACCTTCCCGCAGACCTGGTGGTGCTCTCCGCCTGCCGGACGGCCCTCGGCCGGGAGATCCGCGGCGAAGGCCTGGTCGGCCTCACCCGGGGCTTTTTCTCGGCCGGTGCCCGTCAAGTCCTGGTCAGTCTCTGGCCGGTGGAGGACCGCGCCACCGCCGAGCTCATGCGGCGCTTCTATCTCGAAATGCTCGGCCGGGGGCGTCCCCCCGCTGCCGCTCTCCGCGAGGCGCAGACCGCGATGTGGAGAGACGAGGGCCGCCGGTCAGCCTATTACTGGGCGGGCTTCATCCTCCAAGGGGATTGGCGCATCCCTGAATAAACCATTCCCTCCAATGTGGATCTGTAGACTGTCCATACAGCTAAACCTACTCTGGAGGATGAGATGACGATCACTTTGAAATTGACCCCGCAATCTATTCCATCGTCCCCTCGTGGCGACAAAGTCCCGGCGGACGGCTCCGGCGCCACCGGCGGTCATGACGGCAAAGCCCAGGAATTCTCGATCGTCTATACGATCGAGCTCCGCGTGGACGATTCATCGCACGAGCCCATCTCAATTCGCCGTCCGGACCTAGATAAACCGGGAGTCGACGGGGTCAATATCGACATCAAGAACAAGCCCGTAACGACGGGCCAGGGGGGAACTGACTGAGATCGAGCGGCTTCTCGACCGCCTCTGCAGGAGGGCGCCCTTCGCGGGGCGCCTTTTTCTTTTGAAATCGGCGGAAACAGAGCCGATTCGAGCCGACCGATAAACCGAATCCTCCGGAGTGGATCTGTCGTTGCGTGAGGCTTTGCCGGATAGGCCGGCGGCGCCCGGAACAAAAACCCTTTGCAGGTTCAAAGTGAGAGGAGCTTTCATGTCAAATACTGTCGTCACCGTCCCGCAGGCGGACATGCAGCACGACTACGATGAAGTCATCACGCCCCAGCAGAAAGCCGAGATCGCCTATCAGCCGAATCAGGGTGATAGAGTTCCACCGCTGGCAACAGATCCTTCGTGCAGCCTGGCGTCAGGGTTGGTCATCGTGGCGATGACGACCGTGTACAACAGGCCTCCCTTCGGCGTTGGAGAGGTAGAGCTCATCAATTGGGGCGCTTTGATCTGGTTGAACGGAGGCACTTTCCCCACTCCGGAAAAGGCGCAGCAGCTCATCAGCCGATATCCGGGAATCGCCTCGGCTCGCCTCAAAGGGACGTTGCCGTTCGTGGCGAAAGTCGCTTGTCCGCCGTACTTTCCAGTCACCGTGAGACCGCTGACCGGCGGGTGCATGGCTCGTGCCCTCAGCAGGGAAGACTACGTGGCCGGTGGCGGAAGGCCCCCGCTTTAATTCACTGCGGCCGGCGGTGCCGGGTAGGGCAGGGCCGGAGCCCTCACCTCCCCGGTGCCTCTTCTCTCTCCAGCAGATTGAATACCCTGCGGTTCAACCCGTTGAACCGCGAGAAGTAGGAATCGCTGAAGAGTCCCGATCCATAAGGTTTTCCCGCTGCCCGTCAGGGTGGCACTCCGCTTGCTTTCTCGCTCTGTCGTATCGACGTAGGAGGCAGCGATGAGAAACCGTTTTCTGGCGGTCGGGCTCGTTCTGTCCCTTTCGATTTCCTTCGGTGGCCAGGGCCGGGCCACAGCTCAGGTTTTCGATCCCGAAATCTGTCGCGCCGTTCCCGAAGTGTGGCGGCTCCCTTGTGCCTGCTTCGCGGTCACGGGCGGGGACGAGGACTTGATCACGGCCACTGAGGAGAGCCCGCTCGTCGCTGAGCGGTCCATTGCGCGAGATCCCTGGTCCATCCTCCAGGACACGCCGGGCGTGCTGGTGGACCGCATCAATGTGGGCGGCCGGGAATCGAGCTGCAGCTCGCGCTCGCCGGTGGTGGAAGTCACGGCGGCGGTCGGACAGGGCTTCCCCGGTGTCGACGAGATGATCGCCACCCCCATGGCCGCGGCGGGCTCGCTGCCGAACGAGCTCGACTTCAATGCCTTCGCCGAGATTCCGGTGGAGACGCTGGACGCCGGCGCGCCGGGGACGCCGGAGCCACTGGCCAGGCTGCGTCCGCGGCACGGCACGAACGAGTGGACGGCCATGGGTTTTTTCCAGGGGAGCCGTGGCGGCCAGGGAGACGGGGAGGGCGACCGCCTCGACTCGCTCCGGGCCGCCAACGCCTGGATGGGTGGACCGCTCGCCAAGGACCGCTTCTGGACCTGGGGCGAGGCCGGCCTGCACCAGGTCGATCGCATCGTCCTCGCGCGGACAGCGCGAGGAGCAGGTCGGCCGCAGCGGCCGCTTGAAGCTCAACGCCCAGATCGTGAACGCCGTCTCCGTCCTCCTGGGAGGGAGCCGCGGCCGCTCCACGGGCTCCGGCATCGGCGCGGGACCCGGCCGCGCGCCGGAGACCACCTGGGAGGAGGACGGCCGGGAGGACGTCTGGGCGGCCGAGGGCACCGCCATCTTCTCCAATGACTTCTACGCCTCCGCGAGTGGGGGTCGCTCGGACCGGCGTCTCGACGACCTTCCCCGGCTCGCGGGCCCGGAGGCTCAGATCGGATCGGACGGAGTGGCCCACGGGGGCTGGTTCGACCTGGGGGAAGAGCAGCGGATGCAGCAGGGCCGGCTCGTGGCCGCCGTCTTTGCCGATACGGGCTCGATCTCGCACGAAATCGCCCTCGGGGCCGGCTGGCGCGGGGATGACGAGAATCAGGGCTCGGTCTTGCCGGGTCCACTAGTGACAGCCGGCCGGATCTTCGATCTCGCGGACGGCCACGCCCTGGCCGAGCTCTGGCGGGCCGGCGAAGCCCGGTCCCGCGCCCACACGCTGGGGTTGTGGGCCCAGGACCAGATGTCCGTCGGGTTCTGGACGGCGACCGTGGGGCTGCACGCGGACCGCCAGGATCCGGGGATCCCCGGCGGCAGGCAGCCCTGGACCCTGCTGCCCCGGTTCCAGCTCAACCAGTCCCTGGATTCCGAGCGGATGACGCAGGTCTGGGTCTCGCTGGCCCGTTTCGCCTCCCGTCTCGGTCCCCGCGTGGCCTGGCATCTCGATCCGCAAGCGCCGGCCGATGCTCCCCGCGATTTTCGAGGACCGCGACGGCGATCTCATCCTCGATCCGGGCGAGCCGCTCCAGCTCCTGCCGGGCGAGGGCCTCGACCCCTCGAGGCCCGGAGTCGATCCCGACGCGGTCGATCCCCGTCTCCGGCCGGAGATCACCGACGAGGCCGTGCTCGGCTTCCAGCTCTCGCCGGTACGGGACTTTCAGGTCGGCCTGCGGGCGACCTGGCGGCGGACCCGCGATTTCCTGGAAGAGCGCCTCCTCGTGCGCGACGAGGCCACGGGCGAGGTCTTCGCCGCCACGGCCGGCGACTGGGTTCCCACGCGCCGGCTTACCGGGGTCTTGCCGGACGGCAGGGCCTACGACGTGCCCGTCTGGGACCTCCGGCCTGGTCTCCTATGGACGGGCGGCACCCTGCTCGTCAACGGCGACCGTCGCCAGGAGAGCCTCAGTCTCTCCTTCCTCTGGCTGAAGCGGCTCGTCCAACCGCTGGATGACCGAGGGGCACGTCACCTGGCGCGATGAGGACCAGGAGCTCGGCCCGGCTTTCCGGCGCTTCGACGATCCCACGAACACCCTCGGCAGCGGCGACGACGAAGGCCGGCCCGTGACCGAGATCGCCTCCGGCCGGCCCCATGAGATCCCCGGCTTCCAGTCGGCCGGCTGGTCGTTCCATGCCCTGGGCTTCGTGGTGCTGCGCGACGGCCTCAACCTCTCGGCCGCCGTCAACGGCCGCCAGGGCTATCCCCTCCCGTACTACCGCCAGGTCGCGAGAGAGCGCGCCGGCCTCGCCCGCGTGCAGCTCACCGGCCGTCCCGACGCCCTACGCACGAGCGACCTCTTAACCCTCGACGCCCGGCTGGAAAAGGAGATCGCGATCGGCGACGCGAGCTTCACCCTGAGCCTGGAAGCCGCCAATCTCCTGAACGCGGGCACGGTTCTCAAGCGGGAGCTGGACCTCGGAACGGGGCGGGCCGCCCTGGCGAACGAGACGCTCGCCTCGCGCGTCTTCAGGATGCAGGTGCGGATGGGGTGGCGGTAGGGCAGCAGGCACCACGAGAGAATCCCTCCGGCGCTAGAATGCTCCTTTCCGGGGAGCACGCATGCCAGAGCCGGAGGAGCCCGGACGCCCGGCGGGTGGGGCCGCCTCGACGACAGAGGGTGCCGTTTCGCCGCTCACCGGCGAGCGGATCGGCGTGTATTGGCTGGAGGGGCGGCTGGGCAGCGGCGGCATGGGCGAGGTCTTTCTGGCCCGCGACGAGCGGTTGGGTCGGCGGGTGGCCGTCAAGCGCATCCGCCACGACTCCCATCCCGCCACGCGCGAGCGGTTCCGCCGCGAGGCGCGGGCAGCGGCGCGGCTGAATCACCCTTCGATCGTCCAGATCTACGACGTGGTCGAGGACGAGGCCTCGGGCGATGCCATCGTCATGGAGCACGCGCAGGGGCGGACGCTGCGCGAGACGCTGAGGAGCGGGCTGCCGGCGCCGGCGCTCGCCGTCCGTCTGGCGCGGGAGATCGCCGAGGGCCTGGCTGCGGCCCATGCCGCGGGTCTCATCCACCGCGACCTCAAGGCCGAGAACGTGGTGGTCACGCCGGAGGGTCACGCCAAGATCCTGGACTTCGGCCTCGCCAAGTCGTTCGCTGGCGAAACGGCAACCGGGGAGGATTCGCTGACGGCCCACGGCGCAGTGCTGGGCACCTTCTACACCATGTCTCCCGAGCAGGCGAACGGTGAGGAGGTCGACGCCCGCTCCGACCTTTTCTCCCTGGGCGTGCTGCTCTACGAGATGCTGGCCGGCCGCTCTCCCTTCCGGGGCAACAGCGCCGCGGACACCCTGAGGAAGGTGCTCGTCTATGAGCCGCCGTGGCTCGGCGCCTTGCGGCCGGACCTGCCGCCGGAGCTGCCGGAGCTGGTGGGGCGCCTGCTGGCCAAAGACCGCGAGGCGCGTCCCCGCTCGGCCCGCGAGGTGGGTGCGGCCCTGGCACGGATCGCCACCTCTCCCGGCCTCGCCGAGGGCTCGGAGGCCTCGGCCGGGGAGAGCGGGCTGCTCACCGAAGCGGCAGCCCCCGCTCCCAGGAGAAGGGCCGCGGGCCGCCGGTGGATCTGGGGGCTGGCGATCCTCGCCCTCCTGGGCGCGCTCGCCTTTGGAGCCTTCACCTCGATGGGACGGACCGGCTCGGCGCCGCTACGCGTACTGGTGCTCCAGCCCGAGGTGAAGCCCGCTGCGGACGAGACGCTGGGGCTGGCGGCTTCGGGCGTCCTGGCTTCGAGCCTCTCGACCCTGGCCGCGTTCGAGGGGATGAGACCGCTCGATCCCGGTCAGGCCGGAGAGGGGACCGTCTCGCCGGCTGCGGCGGCACGCTCGGCCGCAGCGGACGAGGCCCTCGCCGCCACGGTGCAGAACCTGGGCCCGGCGGGCGCCACCGTTTCCCTGCGCCGCATTCGGGAGAGCGATGGCAGCGTGCTCTGGGCCGAGAGCTTCATCGTGCCCACGGACGTGAAGGATCTCCGGCTGCTGGCCGACGCCGTGGCGGTCCACCTGCGGCGCGCCTGGCCGGACCGGCGGGTGCGGGCCGGCACGCCGGCGCTGGAGGTCCGCGACCAGGACTATGCCGAGCTCCTGCGTCTCAAGCGGCGGCTCGAAGAGGGACGCGCCACGCCGGGCGCCGAAGACCAGGCAGCGCTCGACCGCATCGTCCACGGCTCCCCGCGGTTCCTCGAAGCGCGGCTGCTCGCGGTCTTGACGGCCCTGAATCTCTTCAGCTCGAACCGGGATCCCGACCAGCTCGAGCGCGGCCGGGAGAGTGCCCGCGTCGCCCGCGAGCTCGCCCCCGGCGATCCCCGCACCGTGGTGAGCCAGCTCTGGATCACCCTGGCCGCGGGCCAGACGCGGGAGGCCCGGAGACTGCTCACAGACCTGGAGAGCCTGTCGCCCGGCGATCCCGAGAACCGGGCCCTCGCCGGGCGGGTGGCCGAGGCCGAGGGGAACCTGCCGCAGGCGATCGCGGACCTCGAAGCCGCGGTCGAGCGTTCGCCTTCCTGGGCCAACCTCTACCGGCTGGCCGACCTCGAGATGCGGGCCGGCCGGACGGCGGCGGCCCGGCGCCGTCTGGAGCAGCTCCTGGAGCGCAGTCCCGGCAACCTCTGGGCGCTCGGCAAGCTCGGCAGCCTGGAGCTGCTGGTCGGCGATCCCGCACGCGCGGAGCGGATCTATCTCGATCTGATGCAACGCCAGCCGCACCGCTCGCACGCCACCAACCTCGGCCTCGCCCGCGCTCTCCTCGGCCGCCAGGAGGAGGCGGTCGCGGCCTATCGCCAGGCCCTGGCTCTCTCTCCGGGTCACGTCGCGGTCCTGCTCAACCTGGCCGACGCGGAGCTCGCCCTGGGCCGGAAGGACGAGGCCCGATCGCACTATTCCGAGGCGCTGGCGCGTCTCGAACAGACGGAGCCCGCGACCGGTCTCTCGCCCCAGGACCGGATGATCCAGGCGCAGTGCCTCGCCCATCTGGGCCGCGCCGGCGAGGCCGTGGAGCAGACTCAAGGCGTCCTGCGCCAGAGCGGTGACGATCCGGACATCCTCTGCCAGGCCTCGCTCGTCTATGCCCTCGTCGGCGATCGCGCCTCCGCCCTGGTCAACGCCCGGATCGCCCTGGACAAGGGGGTGCAGCCCCGCTGGTTCACGCTCCCCGCATTCGGCTCGTTCCGCGCCGATCCCGAGCTCCGGATCCTCCTGCGGCGGCCGGCCCGTCCGCGCTAGACCTGAGACCCGTCATCGTCGGGCTCCCCAGGATGGATCGGTGGCCCGATGTTGTCGATCGTGGGATCGTGTCCATCGAGGAGCTTGCCGTCCGCGCCCCAGACGCAGACGCTGTAGGTGAACCGGTCCGGCACGGGCTCGTCCTGCTTGACGGCGAACCCGATCCCGCTCGCCCGCGCCGTGCCTTGACCGTCGCCGGGCACGAGGTAGAAGGCGGCGAAGGGGCGCATCGGCGAGCCTTCCGGGGTTTTGAAGTGCATGGTGGCGAAGGCGCCCGGCGGCATTCCGCTCACCTCCCAGGTGGCGGTGTCGCCGGGGTTCAAGCGCAGGAGCTCGGGAGAGACCTGGATGCGTTCGGACTTCGGGGCGTTGGGGTTGAAGGTCACCCGGGCCTCGGGGGAAGTGTTGGGGAGGGTTGCCGCATTGTGGATCGTCCCCGTGCCCGATGCGCGCGGCCCGCCGGCGGCCGGATCGAGGGCCCACGCCGTGTAGGTGAATCGTTCCAGCTCTCCGGGGCCGATGTTCCCCTTGCCGATGAAGCCTGGTTCCTGGTCGGACTCGTACCAGGACCGCAGCGAATGGAAGGGGCCGAATCGGGTGGCGAACCTGATGTGGGGCAGCCAGCCCGGTTGGAGGTTCTCGAAGTACCACGCGACCCAGTTACCGTTCACCACGGCGATCTCCTGGGGGGAGATGAGGAGACTGCCCGTCGTCGAGTCGTAGGTAACCCTGACCGTGACCTGATCCGTCATTGCCTCGTCCTCCTTTGGGTTCTGGCTCCGGACCAGAGCAAGCCCGGTGCCCGCTCCGTCTCGCGGTGCTTACCCCTGTGCCCAGGGGCTGCCGGAATCGGCCCGGACGTCTATCGGATTGGCTACACTCTAACCGAATCGTTAGGATTCCGATCTTGAGCCCTGCCCTCCTTGCCCTGAGCGGCCCTCTGGCCGGCCACACCTTCCCTCTGGATGGCGGAGCCTTGACCCTCGGCCGCGACTCCTCGAACGGGCTCCAGATCCCCGATCCTGCGGTCTCGCGGCGCCACTGCCGGTTGGAGCCGGAGGCCGGCGGCTTCCGGCTGCTCGACCTGGAGAGCCGGCGGGGCACCTTCGTCAACGGCGTGCCGGTCCGGGAACGGCTCCTGGCGGATGGGGACCTGGTGACCCTCGGCCGCTCGCTGTTCGTGTTCCAGACCGGGGAAGAGAGCACGGCGGGGACTCCGGTCCCCGCTCTCGGGGAGGGCGAGCCGGGGATTGCGACCACGATCCACCTTGCGGCGGGAGATGCGCTCTACTCCCAGTCTCCGGAGCGGCTGGGCGAGCGGGCCGCAGCGGATCGCAGCGGCCGGATCGCCCGCGATCTGCGTACGCTGCTCGCAATCGGCGCCGCCCTCCAGTCCCCCCGTTCGGCCGCGGAGCTGGCGCATCGCCTCCTCGACCTCACCCTGGGGGCCGTGCCCGGCGAGCGGGCCGCCCTGGTTTTGATGGATCGGGAAGAAGAGGATGCTTCAGCCGTTTTCGCCTTAAACCGGGCGGGCGGATCAGACGTCTTCCCGGTGTCGCGTACGGTCGTTCGCCAGGTCCTCGCAGAGAGGATCGCTCTGCTCGCCGACGACGTGGCAGGCCAGGCAGGGCTCGGGGAGGCCGCGAGCGTGCGGGAGGCGCACATCCGTTCCCTGCTGGCCGCCCCCATCGTCCACCTGGACCGGCCGGTGGGCGTGCTCTACGTGGACAGCGGCGAACCGGCCTCGAAGTTCGATAGCGGGCACCTCGAGCTGATCGCCGCCATCGCCGGCATGGCCGGGGCGCCGCTCGCCACGGTCCGCCGCATCGAGTGGCTGGAGGAAGAGAACCGCCGGCTAACCGCCGCCTTCGACAGCGACCTGGTGGGGGAGAGCCCGCGCATGCGCGAGGTCTACCGCCTGCTGCGCCGGGCCGCGGCCACGGACTCGACGGTGCTGCTGCGGGGCGAGAGCGGCACCGGCAAGGAGTTGGCCGCCCGGGCCCTCCACCGGGCGAGCCCGCGGGCCGAGCGGCCGTTCGTGGCCGTCAACTGCGCCACGCTCTCCGAGACGTTGCTCGAAAGCGAGCTCTTCGGCCACGAGCGGGGCGCGTTCACGGGCGCGGTGGCGCGGCAGGTGGGCAAGGTCGAGGTGGCCGACACCGGCACCCTCTTCCTCGACGAGGTGGGGGAGATCCCCCCGACCCTCCAGGCCAAGCTCCTCCGCTTCCTCCAGGAGCGGGAGCTCCAACGAGTGGGGAGCCCCCGCACGATCCGCGTCGACGTCCGGGTGGTCGCCGCCACCCATCGCGATCTCGAACGGATGATTCGCGAGGGGACCTTCCGCGAGGACCTCTACTACCGGCTCAACGTGATCACCCTCGTCCTGCCGCCATTGCGCGAGCGTCGGGAAGATATCCCCCTGCTCGCCAGCCACTTCGCGGCCTTGACCAGCCGCCGGCTGGGGCGCCCCGCGGCCGGCTTCACCCCCGAGGCGCGAGCCTGCCTGCAGCGCTATGCCTGGCCCGGCAACGTGCGCGAGCTGGCCAACGCCGTCGAGCGGGCGATCGTCCTCGGCGAGGGGGATTTGATCCGTCCCGAGGATCTCCCCGAGACCCTGCTCGAAGCCGGTCCGCCGCCCGGAGCGGAGGGAGCCCGCTATCACGAGGCCCTCGCCGAGGCGAAGAAGCGGCTGATCCAGGACACCCTGGCGGAAGCGCAGGGCAACGTCACCCGGGCGGCCGCCCTCCTCGGGCTCCACCCCAACTACCTGCACCGCCTCCTCTCCAGCCTCGGCCTGCGCAGCGATTCCCGTACTCTCACCGATCGGTGAGAGCGCTCTCACCTTTCGGTGAGGGTAAAACCGGCGCTCAGCAACCTTTTCCCAGGGGATCGGTCCCTGGCATCCATCCTGCTCTATCCAGGTTTCGACAGCACCTCCAAGACGTTTCCCGACCGCCCGATCCCCGGGCCGAGACGGGGGAGGTGTCGAAAGGAGACCCTTCATGAAGAGCCAGAGGGAAGTGAGCGCCGTCCTGTTCCTTGGCCTCGCCCTATTGGTGGGCGGGACGCGGTCCGCCCAAGCGAAGTCCGCCAGAGAGGTCGACTGCCAGGCTGATCCCGCCTGGGCCACGAATCCGAGCCTGCCCGACTTCCGCAAGGAGCCGGCGAGCGTGTGCGCCTTCCACCAGTACGCCTGGCAGAGCTTCCTGTATGTGACGCAGCGCGTTCCTCAGGGGGGCCTGGTCTTCGAAACCTTCCCTTCGATCTCCGACATTCTCAAGTTGCCGACCGATCCCGACTGCTCCGTAGATAAAGCCAACGGCAAGTCGCGGATCTTTACCCACCTCCTCAGCAAGAGCCGGAGCGGCGAAATCACCCAGGCCGGCTCCTCTGGAGTGCTCGTGGACCAGAGACACAAGGTTACCTACTACGAGCAATATTTCAACGGACGCTTCGCCTCCTTCGTCGACCACTGCCGGTTCGAGTTCCTGGCCTGCCAGAAGACGCAGGAGGCCGCCGACTTGCGTACTCCCTTGGGGAGTCTCGAGCTCAAGGCCTCCTGGCAGCCCATCTCGCGTGAGGACCCGAATTACAACCGTTTCTACACGATCAAAGACGTCCTGCTCAAGGACCCGCAGATCATCGGCGGCAAGAACCAGTGCGTGACGACCGACTTGGCCCTGGTGGGGTTCCACCTAGTCTACGCGCCGGCCGGCCACCCCGAGTTGGTCTGGGCAACCTTCGAGCACGTCGCCAACGCGCCGGACGGCCCTTGCACCGGCAAGGCGACCACGCCGCCAGCCGGCTTCAAGAAGTGGACGTACAACAACTCTGCAGATCCGGATTGCAGCACGAGCCATGTCAACCACTGGCAGAATGCTACCCCCGCTCCGTACCCGATCGTCCAGGCGGTCCGCAACTGGGCCTATGGCAACGACCCCAACCAGGCCGCCGCCCAGGAAAACATCCACGCTATCGAGGCACTCAACCGGTCCGTGGCTGGCGGGCTCCCGGCGGATTCAGTCTGGAAGAACTACTACCTGGTCGGCACGGTGTGGACGGTCAACGGTGCCCTGCCCCCGACGCAGCCCTCGCTCGATTCCAACCACGAGCTGAAGGGTGGCAACCTGGGCGGCTCGGACCTTCTTGCTAACGTCACCATGGAGACCTTCAGACAGACCGAGCCTGACCTGTCCGCGACGAAGAGCTGCTTCTTCTGCCATACCGCGGAGCAGAAACATACATACCTGGTGAGCCACGTTTTCGAGAAAACGACGACGGACGGGCAAGCCGCGCTACGGTGCCCCTGGGAAGAGAATCCGGTCACCCATGCCCTGATCGTGCCCGCGGCCTGCTTGGCAACCCAGAGTACGCCGAAGACCGCCGGGACGACGGCGGCCCCGGCGCTGATTCCGTCGCATTAAGGGGGTTGCCTTTCGCGGTCATGCGTGCTAGCCTCTCCTGGTACGACACGTCAACCAACGACGAGGCCAGGCATGGACCAGGAGCTGATCGCGTACCTTGAGGAGCGCTTCCGTGAGAGCGCACGGCAGGTTCAGGAGCAGTTCGCAGCCTCCCGCGAGGAGACCGCCCGGCAGTTCGCGGTCTCCCGCGAGGAGACGGACCGGCAGTTCGCAGCTTACCGCGAGGAGATCGACCGGCAGTTCGCGGCTGCTCGCGAGGAGACCGCCCGGCAGTTCGCAGCCTCCCGTGAGGAGACCAACCAGAGGTTTGAGCGTGTAGAGGAGCGTATGGAGGAAGGCTTCCGGCACACCGGTGTAGAGATCGAGGGGTTGTACGGCCAGATCCGTCTAGTCGCCGAGGGAGTCACCGGCGCCAACGAAAGACTGGATATCTTCCAGAAGGAGACGGCTGCCGAGCTCAAGGACGTGCGGGCGGAAATGCGGAGCCTGGTCCGCGGGGTCTTCGAGCAGTTGGATGGCCGGGTCCGCGTTTTGGAAACCAAGGCGCTCGTCAAGAATCGACAGAAGGGCAAGGGCCGGCCATCTTCGTGATCGGCCCCGACGAAACCTCAGATCCGTTCCTGCGTTCCATAGAATCGTTCCCATGAGGAGGACGATTCCCATGATCCCGAAACGTCACCCGCTGCTCTTGGTCCTCACCGCGCTGGCATTCGCTGGCGCGGCTGCGGCCCAGACCGCTCCCGGCTTCCCCGAGCTGTTCGATCAGGCCTCGAATTCCTACGAGAAAGCCGACTGGACCCATTGCGCCGCCCAGTTCGGCGACGCGGCCAAGGCCGCCTCTCTCGACCGCCAGGCCGCCCGCGCCTGGGTCGGCGCTGCGCGGTGTGCCTCCCGAGCGGGAGACAAGGAGGCCGCCTTCCGCGATCTCGACCAGGCCAATGCCCGCGGCTATCGCGATGCCAACCGCGTGACCACCGATCCCGACTTCGACTCCCTGCGGCAGGACCCGCGCTGGCAGGGATTCGTCGACAAGGTGAAGGCCAAAGACGCCGCCGCGCGCAAGGGACCCCTCCATGCAGAGCTCGAGCGCCTCTACAACGAGGACCAGGCCGACCGGGCCCCCGACATGGGCAAGGTCGACTGGAGCGTCGTGGGCAAGCGGGACGAGGAGCGCCGCAAACGGGTCCTGGAGATCGTGGCGCAGGGCGGAGCCAAGGAGGCCGCCGACTACTACCATGCCGCCATGGTTCTGCAGCACGGCCAGTCGCCGGAGGATTTCGACCGCGCCCACCAGTGGTGCGTCAAGGCCATCGAGCTCGATCCCGACTATCCCGGCGCCCGCTGGCTCGCCGCTGCCTCGAAGGACCGCTATCTGATGAACCTCGGCAAACCCCAGCTCTACGGCACCCAGTTCAAGCGGGATCAGAACGGCCCGTGGTATCTCTGGCAGGTCGATCCCCCGATCACTGACGAGGAGCGCGCCAAGTGGGACGTGCCGCCCCTGGCCCGGGCCAAGGCGCGCGTGGAGGCCCTGAACGGGGGGACGTTCCAACCGCACTGAGGGGGAGGGAGCTACAATACCCTCACCGGAGGAGCCCCCATGCCCCGAGCGAGCGTCCAGAATCCCTACAGCGTCCACCCCGGAGTGCTCTCGACCCAGCAGTGGGTCGAGACCCTGCCCGAGAAGACCGGCCGGTCGCTGGAAGAGTGGATCCGCTTCGTCCAGGAGGAGGGGCCGGCCACGGAGCCGGAGCGCCGGGACTGGCTCAAGGCCGAGCACAAGTTGGGCACCAACTCCGCCGGGTGGATCGCCGAGCGCTCGGTCGGCAAGGGCGAAGAGGCCGGCGATTCCGAAGCCTACCTCGCCGCCGCTCTCGGCTACGTGGACGCCATGCTCGCCGGCCCCAGAGCCGCCCTGCGCCCCGTCTACGAGGCCCTCCTCGACCTCGGCCTCTCCATGGGGCCGGACGTCAAGGCCTGCCCCTGCCAGACCATAGTGCCCCTCTACAGAAACCACGTCTTCGCCCAGATCAAGCCCGCCACCAGGACCCGCATCGACTTCGGCTTCGCCCTCAAGGACGCCCCTGTCAGCGGCCGCCTCATCGACACCGGCGGCTTCGCCAAGAAGGACCGCATCACCCACCGCATCCCCGTCGCCAGCCTGGCGGACATCGACGGCGAGGTGAAACGGTGGCTTGAAAAGGCGTACGAGATGGACGCGTGAGAGGATCCTTGCGGATGCGCTTCGAGTGGGACGAAGGCAAAAATAACATCAACGTAAGGAAGCATGGCATCGACTTTACGGATGTCCCACAGATCTTCAGTACCCCAATGTTTGTAAGCCTCGATGACCGTGAGGACTAAGGAGAAGATCGTTGGATTGGGATTGGCTGGCTGCGCGACGTACTGGTCGTAGTAGTATGGACTGAGCCGACCGAAGGAACTATTCGGGTCATATCGGCACGAAAGGCGAATGGACATGAGCGCAGGCGCTACGAAAAAGACCTCTCGCACTGACTGGGACAGACTCGCGTCGATGAAAGACGACGAGATCGACTATACGGACATCCCACCGCTGACTGACGCGTTCTTCGACAAAGCGACCCTGCGACTCCCTGTCACCCGCCCTTGACCCTCGACGACCTCGGCTTCACCGACTTCTTCGCCCAGGCCTTCGCGCCCTACCGCGAGCAGGGGATGGTCCCCGCCCGCGTGGTGGCCCAGAAGGGGCTCAATCAGGTCTCGACGGGCGAGTCCGAGCACTACGCGGACCTCGCCGGCAAGCTCCGTCATGAGCTGGCGGGGCCGGGCGGCTCTGCCGGGCATCCCGCGGTGGGGGATTGGGTGGCGTTGCGGGCGCCGGCGGGGGAGGGGCGGGCGATCATCCATGCCATCCTGCCGCGGAAGTCGAAGTTCTCCCGCAAGACCGCGGGGTTGCGCACCGAGGAGCAGGTGGTGGCGGCCAACATCGACACCATCTTCCTCGTCTCCGGTCTCGACGGCGACTTCAATCCCCGCCGCATCGAGCGCTACCTCACGGCCGCGTGGGACAGCGGCGCCCAGCCCGTGGTGGTGCTCAACAAGCTCGACCGCTGCGCGGACCCCGAGGCGTGCCTGCTGGAGGTCGAAGCCATCGCCATGGGCGTGCCCGTCCACCGGGTGAGCGCCAAAACGGGCGAGGGCTGCGAGGAGCTGAGGGCCTATCTCGGACAGGGCAAGACCGTGGGCCTCCTGGGCTCCTCGGGCGTCGGCAAGTCCACGCTCAGCAACCGGCTCCTGGGCCGCGAGGTGCAGAAGACGGCCGACGTGCGCGAGGGCGACGACCGCGGCCGGCACACCACCACCCACCGCGAGCTGTTTCTGGTCCCCGGCGGCGGGCTCCTCATCGACACCCCGGGCCTGCGCGAGCTCCAGCTCTGGGAAGGGGACCAGGGGATCGAGTCCACCTTCCCCGACGTCGAGGAGCTGGCCGCGGGCTGCCGCTTCGCCGACTGCCGGCACCAGGGCGAGCCCGGCTGCGCCGTCGAGGCCGCGGTGGCGAACGGCGGACTGCCCCCCGAGCGCCTGGAGAGCTACCACAAGCTCGAACGCGAGCTGCACCACCTCCATCTCCGCCAGGACGAGCTCGCCCGCCTCCAGGAGAAGAAGAAGAACAAGGTCGTGCACAAGGGGCAGCGGCAGATGTACAAGCTGAAGGGTCGGTAGCGGGTGACCGCGCCTTGACAGCCCGCGAACGACCCTGTTACCGTACGTCACTGTAAACGATTACACTGCCCTGTGGACTCCTCCCGTCCACGCGCAGAGTGCCTCACTTTCTCGATCGGCTGAGCGGGCAAGCAAGGAGCCTCGGAATGAGCGCTTCCATCAAAGAGGTGGCTCTCAAGGCGGGCGTCTCCATCGCCACGGTGTCCCGCGTCCTCAACAAGACGGGGCCGGTGGCCGAGGAGACCCGGCGCCGCATCCTGGAGACGATCGAGACGCTGCGCTACGTGCCCCACGGCGCGGCCCGCAGCCTCATCACCAACCAGACCGACACCATCGGCGTGCTGCTGCCGGACCTCTACGGCGAGTTCTTCTCCGAGGTCATCCGTGGCATCGACCTCGCGGCGCGGCGGAGCGGCTACCACGTCCTGGTCTCGGGCTTCCACAGCGACCGCGCCGAGATCGAGGCCGTGCTGCGGGCCATGCGGGGACGGGTGGACGGGCTCATCGTGCTGTCGCCGGACGTGGACGCCCAGACCCTGCGCCGCAACCTGCCCGAGACCCTGCCCGTGGTGCTCCTCAATACGCCGGTCGACGGCGCCTCCTTCGACGCCATCGAGATCGACAACTACGGCGGGGCGTTCGCCATGGTGCGCCACCTGGGAGCCCTGGGGCATCGCCGCATCGCCCTCGTCCAGGGGCCGGCGGAGAACGTCGACGCCCGGGAGCGGCTGCGGGGCTATCGCGACGCCCTCCGCGCGCTGGGAGCCGAGCGGTCGGAGGGCCTGGAGATCGCGGGGGATTTCAGCGAGGAGTCGGGCTACCGGGCCGGGGAGCGCCTGCTCACCCTCGCGCCGCGCCCCACGGCCGTGTTCGCCGCCAACGACTCCATGGCCATCGGCTGCCTGCTCGCCCTGCGCGCGGCCGGAGTGCAGGTGCCGGAGGACGTGGCCGTGGCCGGCTTCGACGACGTCCCCATCGCCCGCTACGTCACGCCGCCCTTGACCTCGGTGCACGTGCCCATCGCGGAGCTGGGGACGCGGGCCATGGAACGGTTGCTCCACGCGGTTGAAAGCAAGAACGAGCACGAGCGGCGGCAGGAGACCGTCGCCACCACCCTGGTGGTGCGGGGCTCCTGCGGCGGCGCAGCGGCTCCGGTATCGTCGAATCAAAAAGGAGAGGAGACATGAGGCGAATGTTGAAATCGTTTCTCTTCGTAGTGCTCGCCGGCGTGCTGGCGGTCTCCGCGTTCGCCCAGGCGACGACGACGGCCACCCTCCGCGGCAAGGTGACGAACGATCAGGACCAGGCACTGGCCGGCGCCAAGGTCGAGGCCGTGGGCACGGCCTCGGGATTCATCAAGACCGTCACCGCCGGCGCCGACGGGGCTTTCCAACTGGGCGGTCTCAACCCGGGCGAATACAACGTCACGGTGTCGGCCACCGGCGTCGAGCCGCGCTCGGAGACGGTGACCATCCGCGTCGGCCAGAGCCTGGAGGTCAATTTCGTGCTGTCGCCGACCGCCGTGGTCACCGAGACGATCAACGTCATCGGCGAGCAGGCCCTCGACACGCGAAGCTCGGAGGCGGCGACCAACGTCACGCCGCTGCAGATCGAGAGCCTGCCGCAGGACGACCGCAACTTCCTCAAACTCGCGACGCTCGCGCCCGGCATCCGGCTGTCGAACGACCCGCAGCGCAAGACGATCGCGGGCGACGCCCAGCCGGCCGAGCAGACCAACATCTTCATCGACGGCGTGAGCTTCAAGAACGACGTGCTGCAAGGCGGCGTGGTGGGCCAGGACGCGAGCCGCGGCAACCCCTTCCCCCAGAACGCCGTGCAGGAGTTCCGCGTCATCACCCAGAACTACAGCGCGCAATATGAAAAGGCGTCGAGCGCCATCATCACCGCGGTCACCCGCTCGGGCGGCAACGATCTCAAGGGGCAGCTCTTCTGGTTCTACCAGCCGCAGGAGTGGGTGTCGGACCTGCCGAAGAACTTCCAGTATTCGTCGCTGACCACCAACGCGGACTACCGCCGCAATCAGCCCGGCTTTTCGCTCGGCGGACCGATCATCAAAGACCGGCTCCACTACTTCCTCTCCTACGAGGGCGTCGACGAGCACGCCACGACGCCAGTGTCCCTCGGCAACGCGAATTTCGGGATTCAGTTCGGCCAGTTCACCGGCATCTTCCCCAAGCCGTTCAAATCCAACCTGGGGTTCGGCAAGCTCTCCTGGCAGCCGGCGCAGAACCAGGTCCTGGACTGGAGTGGCAACTACCGCCACGAGCACGAGACCCGCGACTTCGGCGGCACCACGTCGTTCGAGTCGGCGACCGACGTCAAGAACTGGGTCTACGGCTCGACGCTGCGCCACAGTTGGAACAACGACACAGCCCTCAACCAGGCGGCCCTCAGTTGGCAGGATTACGCCTGGAACCCGGTGCCGCTCCATCCCGAGCTCGTGGGGCGCAATTACGAAGGCGTCATCCGCATCGGCGGCAACAGCACGACCCAGAAGTTCGAGCAGCGGCGCATCGAGCTGCGCGACGACTACAGCTTCGCCATTACCGGCTGGGGGGGCGACCACAACCTCCAGGTCGGCGGCAACGCCGATTTCCTCCACTACGACGTCGACAAGAGCCTGACCGGCAACCCGGTCTACAACTACCGCAACGACCCGGCGAACGGCCTGACGTTCGCGCAGCCGTTCGAGGCGCAGTTCGGCTTCGGCAATCCGAAGCTCTCGGCCAACAACCAGGAGTACGGCGTCTATGGCCAAGACTCCTGGACCCACGATCGCCTGACGTTGAACCTCGGCCTGCGCTGGGACTATGAGACGAACCAGCTCGACGAGGATTACGTGACGCCGGCGAACATCGTGGCGGGGCTCGCCGGCAAGGTGGACCCGAGCTACTTCGCGAACGGCAGCAATCGCTCGCAGTACAAGAACATGCTCCAGCCGCGCCTCGGCTTCTCCTACGACTTGCGGGGCGACAGCAAGACGGTCATTTTTGGCGGCGCCGGCCGTTACTACGACCGCCTCTTCCTGAACGCCACGCTCGACGAGCGCTATCGCCTGCAGTTCCCCGTCTATCGCATCGCGTTCTCGCCCGACGGACGGCCGGGGACGATCCTGTGGAACGACAGCTATCTGACGCCGGAGGGCCTGCACGCGCTCATCGCGTCGGGACAGACGAGCCCCGAGCTCTTCCTGCTCAACAACGACACCAAGCCCCCCTACTCGACCCAGTGGAACCTCGGCGTCCGCCAGCGGCTCGGCTCGTGGCTGGGCTCGCTGAGCTACAACAGCGTGCGTGGCTATCACGGCTTCACCTGGCTGTCGGCGACCGGCATCTGCTGCTCAGCGCTGGTGCCGGGCTTCGGCAACGTGATCATTTCCGACCCCGAAGGCAAGCGCTACTGGTACGAGGGCATCTTCCTCACCCTCGATCGGCCGTTCTCGGGCCGCTGGGGAGCGCACGTCGCCTGGACGCACGCCAAGGCCGAGCAGAACGGCAACGACCTGTTCAGCCTCGACTATCCGAGCGCGGCCACTTATCCGCGCCACGAGGTGCCGGATTCGGAGCGCGACCGCATCGTGGCCAACGCCATCTTCGCCCTGCCGTGGGACCTGCGCTTCAGCACCAGCCTCGCGTTCGGCACCGGCGGCGCCACCAACGTCCTCGATTTCTCCCAGGGCTTTGACCTCGCGGCACGGCTGCGCACGCATCCGTTCGAGCGCTCCATCCGGCCGCCCACGACCTGGGGCTTCGCCAGCCGCACGATCGATTTCCGCCTGGAGAAGAGCTTCCCGGTCGGCCCCACCTCGGTCGCTGTCGTGGGCGAGATCTTCAACGCCTTCAACTGGGCGAGCTACGGCTGTCTCAACAACTTCATTCCACCGGAGGGGAACCCGACCTTCGGCGAGCCGACCTGCGTGACCAATCTCGGCCGCCGCGAGCAGGTGGGGCTCAAGATCAACTTCTGACGAGCAGGCGACGGCGGGGAGGACCATGACCAGAAGGATCTGTGCGCTCCTCCTCGCCGTTTCGGTCCTCGCCTGCGCGCCCCTGCACCCTCCCCCTCACCCTGAGGCTGCCGCTCCGGCTGCCCAGGCAGATGACCGCGCGCTCCTCGACGATGTCGAGCATCGCAGCTTCAATTTTTTCTGGGACCTCGCCGATCCACAGACCCTGCTGATCCCCGACCGCGCGCCCACGCCGTCGTTCTCGAGCATCGCCGCCGTGGGCTTCGGCCTCACCGCCTATGGCATCGGCGCCGAGCGCGGGTACGTGACGCGCGCTAAAGCCGCGGAGCGCACGCTCGCCACCCTGCGCTCGCTCCTCTCCATGAAGCAGGGCCCCGAGCCGCGTGGCGTCTCTGGTTACAAAGGATTTTTCTATCACTTCCTCGACATGAAGACGGCCGAGCGGTTCAAGACCGTGGAGCTCTCGACCGTCGACACCTCTCTCCTCATGGCCGGCGTCCTCTTCGCCCAGTCCTACTTCGATCGCGACGACGCCACCGAAGCGGCCATCCGCGCCAGGGCCGAGGAGTTGTACGCGCGGGTGGACTGGCCCTGGGAGCAGGTGCGGAATCCGGCGATCAGCATGGGCTGGACGCCCGAGGAGGGCTTCCACACCTATGACTGGCGCGGCTACAACGAGGCGATGATCGTCCTCGTTCTCGCCCTCGGCTCGCCCACCCACCCGGTCGACGCGAGCGCCTGGGGCGAGTACATGAAGACCTATCGCTGGGGGACGTTCTACGGCCAGGAGCACGTGCTCTTCGCGCCGCTCTTCGGCCACCAGTACTCGCATGTGTGGATCGATTTCCGCGGCATCCAAGACGAGGTGATGCGCGCGCGCGGGATCGATTACTTCGAGAATTCCCGCCGCGCCACGATCGCTCAGCACGCCTATGCCCTCGACAATCCCAACGGCTACCGCGACTATGGCGATCGCATCTGGGGGCTCTCTGCCTGCGACGGGCCCATGGACGCGACGCTCACGATCGACGGCCGTCAACGCACCTTCCAAGGCTATGCCGCGCGGGGCGCCACGGAAGGCGACGTGCGCGACGACGGCACGATCACGCCGACCGCCGCGGCCTCGTCGATCGTCTTCACGCCCGAGCTGTCGCTCCCGGCCATGCGCGAGATGAGCCGCCGCTACGGCAGCCGGCTCTATGGAAAATATGGTTTCCTCGATGCCTTCAATCCCACGCTGCGCACGAGCCAGGGAGTGACGAGCGGGCACGTCGATCCGGGAGAGGGCTGGTTCGACATCGACTACCTGGGGATCGATCAGGGACCGATCGTGGCCATGATCGAAAATTACCGCAGCGGGCTGGTCTGGAAGACCATGAAGAAAAACCCCCACGTCGTCCGCGGCCTGAAGCGCGCGGGCTTCACCGGTGGGTGGCTCGCGGAGGCGCCGCCGTCTTGAGCGGTCGAATCCGGCTCATGGGGCTCCTCCTCACGGCCTCCCTCGCCTGCGCGCCACCCGCAGACATCGCGGACACCGGCGTCACCCTCCGCTTCTGGGCCCTGGGCCGCGAAGGGGAGGTGGTGAAGGATCTCATCCCCGAGTTCGAGCGGGCCAACCCCGGCATCCGGGTGGACGTGCAGCAGATCCCCTTCCTGAACGCTCACGAGAAGCTCCTCACGGCCTCGGTGGGCCACGTCACGCCGGACCTCGCCCAGGTGGGCAACACCTGGATCCCCGAGCTCGCGAACCTCAGGGCCATCGAGCGTCTGGATGAGCGGGTGCGCGGCTCGGCCGTGATCTCCCAGGCGGACTATTTCTCCGGCATCTGGGACACCAACGTGGTGGCCGGGTCCCTCCACGGCATCCCCTGGTACGTGGACACCCGCCTCCTCTTCTACCGCACCGACCTGCTGGCCGCCGCGGGCTTCTCCGAGCCGCCCCGCACCTGGAGCCAGTGGCTGGAGGCCATGCGGCGCGTCAAGGCGCGGGCCGGCCCGGGACGCTATGCCATCCTGCTACCGGTCGACGAGCACGAGCAACCCGTCATCCTCGGCCGCGAGCTGGGTGCCAACCTGCTGCGCGACGGCGACCGCTACGGCGACTTCCGCTCGCCCGCCTTCCGCCAAGCCGCCGGCTTCTACGTCGGCCTCTATAAAAACAACCTCGCCCCGGCCTGGGCCAACGGCCAGATCGTCAGCGTCTACAACCAGTTCGCAGCCGGCGACTTCGCCTTCTACATCACCGGTCCGTGGAACATCGGCGAGTTCCGCCGCCGGCTGCCGGCCGACGTGCAGGATAAATGGAAGACAGCTCCCATGCCCGCTCCGGACAACTCCCGCCACTGGCCCGGCATCTCCGTGGCCGGCGGCGCCAGCCTGGTCCTGTTCCACGGCTCCCGCCATCCGGAGGAGGCCTGGAAGCTCATCGAGTTCCTCTCCGACTCCGCGATGCAGACCCGTTTCTACGAGCTCACGGGTGACCTCCCCTCCCGGGCCACGGCCTGGGCCTCTCCGATCCTGGCGAACGATCCCCAGGTCGCCGCCTTCCACGCCCAGCTCGAACGGGTGGTGCCGGCTCCCAAGGTGCCGGAGTGGGAAGAGATCTCGGTCCAGATCTGGCAGAGCCTCGAGCCCGCCATTCGTGGGCGCACGACGGTCGATGCCGCCGTGACCGATCTAGACCGCCGGGTGGATCGCATCCTCGCGAAGCGACGCCAGGTGCTGGCAAGGAAGCGCGCTCGTGTCTAGCCGTCGAACGATCGCGACGCCGGCCGAGGTTCGCGCGGCCTGGCTGTTCATCGGCCCGGGGCTCGCCATCATCTTCCTTTTCTTCCTGCTGCCCATCGCCGCGGCCCTGCTCCTGAGCCTCACGGATTTCGACCTCTACGCCGTGGCCGACTGGCGGAACCTCCGCCTGGTGGGCTTCGAGAACTACCTCCACCTCCTGCGCGATCCCCTCTTCTGGCAGGCGCTGCGAAATACGTTCTATTTCGTGCTGGTGGGCGGCCCCTTGACCGTCGTGGTGTCGCTCGCCGCGGCGTTGATGATCCAATCCAAGCTCACCCGTTTTGCGGGGCTCTTCCGCACCGCCTTCTTCGCGCCGGCCGTGACCACGCTCGTGGCCGTCGCCACGGTGTGGCGCTATCTCTACCACCCCCGCTTCGGCTTGTTGAATCACTTCCTGGGCTGGTTCGGCATCGCGCCCATCGACTGGCTGGGGGACACGCACTGGGCCATGCCCGCCATCATTCTTCTCGCGATCTGGAAGAACTTCGGCGCCAACATGATCATCCTGGCCGCGGGGCTCCAGAGCATCCCCGAGTCGCTCTATGAAGCGGCCCGTCTGGAGGGCGCCGGCTGGTGGCGCCAGCTCCGCGACGTGACGCTGCCCATGCTTGCTCCCACCTTCCTCTTCGTGGCGGTGATGACCTGCATCGGCTACTTCCAGCTTTTCGCCGAGCCTTTCGTGCTCACCCGCCAGGGCGAGCCCCTGAACAGCACCCTGAGCGTGGCCCTCCTCATGTACAAACAGGGCTTCCGCTTCTGGCACATGGGCTATGCCGCGGCCGTGGCCTTCGTCCTCTTCCTCGTCATCCTGGCCGCCACGACCTTGCAGGTTCGCTGGGCGCGGAGGAGGGAAGCGTGAAGAAAACGCTCGCGAGCGTCCTTCTCCATGCGGGCCTTGTCCTCACCGCCCTGCTCACGCTCCTGCCGCTGATCTGGATGGTCCTGGCCTCGCTCATGCCCACGGGCGAGGCCAGCTCCGAGCCGCCGCCGTTCTTTCCCAGTCACGTGACGTTCGAGCACTACCGCGAGCTGTTCCTCCGCCTCAACATCGGCCGCGTCCTGCTCAACAGCGCGTTGCTGGCCGTGTCCGTCACGGTGCTCTCGGTCTTGTTGAATGCCATGGCGGGCTACGCTTTCGCCAAGCTCCGCTTCCCCGGCCGGAACCGGACGTTCAGCTTTCTGCTCGCGGCCCTGGTGCTGCCGTCGCAGGTGGCGATCCTGCCGCTCTTCCTGCTCATGCGTCAGTTGGGGCTCATCGGCAGCTACTGGGGAGTGATCCTCCCGGGCATGGCCACCATTTTCGGCATCTTTCTCGTCCGCCAGTACGCCCTTTCCATCCCCGACGAGCTGCTGGACGCCGCGCGCATCGACGGCGCGAGCGAGGTCCGCATCTTCGTGGAGATCATCCTGCCTCTCTGCCGGCCCATCCTCGTCACGCTCGCCATCTTCACTTTTCTCGGGACGTGGAACGATTTCTTCTGGCCCCTGGTGGTGCTCGCCGACGACGCCAAGTACACCCTGCCCGTGGCTCTCGCCAACCTCTTCGGCGAGCACGTGCAGGACACGGAGCTGATGATGGCCGGCGCCGTCTTGACCGTCATGCCCGTGCTGCTCCTCTTCCTCTTCCTCCAGCGCCACTACGTGCAGGGCCTGCTAATGGGTGGATTGAAGGAATGAGATCGACGCTCGTTTTTCTCCTCCTGCTGGCGATCGCGATTCCACTCGCCGCTCAGACGCGCACCCTGGACGATTTCGAAACCCTATCCGGCTGGACCGCCGTTCCCTCGGACGGCGTACGGCTCGATCTTTCCGGTGATCAGGGCGCCTTGCGTCTCGATTTCGACTTCCACGGCGGCGCGGGCTATGCCGTGGCCCACAAGGCGTTCGCCATCGACCTGCCGGCCAACTGGGAGATCTCCTTCCGCCTCCGCGCCGAGGCGCCGGTCAACAACCTCGAATTGAAGCTGATCGATGCCACGGGACAGAACGTCTGGTGGATCAACCGGAAAGCCTTCGCATTCCCCCGCGACTGGCAACGGGTGCGGACGAAGAAGCGGCAGATCGAATTCGCCTGGGGTCCCCTCGGCGGCGGCGAGATGAAGCAGGTCGCAGCGATCGAATTCGCCGTCACTGCCGGCACAGGAGGCAAGGGCACGGTCTGGATCGACGACCTCACCTTCACCGAACTGCCCCCGGAACACCCCTACACCCGCACGCCCGCCATCACCACCTCCGCCGACGGGATCACCCTCGACTTCCTGGAATCCCGCGAATACGGCGGTCTGGTGATCGATTGGGAACCCGGCGCTGCTGCGGATCACTGCGCCGTCGAGATCTCGGACGACGGCGAGGCATGGACGCAGATCCGCGAGGTCACCGGCGGCAACGGCGGGCGGGACTATCTATACCTGCCGGAGACGGAATCGCGATATCTCCGGTTGCGAGGAGCCGCCGTTCCGCGCAACGTCGACGTCAAACCCCTCGATTGGGCGCCGTCGATCAACGCCTTCTTTACGGCGATCGCCAAGGACGCTCCGCGCGGTTCGTATCCCCGTTCCTTCTCCGGCGAGCAGGAATACTGGACCGTGGTGGGGGTGGATGGCGACACCGAGGAAGGCCTCCTGGGAGAGGACGGGGCTCTGGAGGTGGGGCAGGGGGCTTTTTCGATCGAGCCCTTTCTCTTCGTGGAGGGTGAGCTGATCTCCTGGGCGAACGTCGAGACGTCCCAGACGCTGGCGGACGGTTATCTTCCCATCCCCACCGTCACCTGGACCCGCGCCGATCTTTCCTTGAGCGTCACGGTCTTTGCTTCGGGACCGCCGGGGCATTCTGAGTTGCGGGCGCGCTATACCGTTCGCAATCGCGGGGGTAAAGCCAGGCGTGTCAGGCTCTACCTCGCCGTCCGCCCCTTCCAGGTGAATCCGCCCACCCAGTTCCTGAACAACCCGGGAGGCGTCTCGTCCATCCACGAGATCGCCTGGGACGGCCGCGCCGCGATCGTGAATGGAAAGCGGACCGTCGTTCCGGAGATCGCGCCCTCCGCCTTCGGCGCCACGACCTTCGACGGCGGCGAGATCTCCGAGCATCTCCGTCAGGGAGAGCTTCCACAGACGGCCCGCGCGACCGATCCTTTCGGCTACGCTTCCGGCGCCCTGGCGTGGAATCTGGACGTCCCGGCTGGCGGGGAGCGGTCCGTGAATCTCCGCGTCCCACTCCACGACGCGCCGAACCCGGACCGAAACGATCTTGTCACCCTCGCTGAGATCACTCGCGACTGGCACCAGCGCCTCGATCGCGTCGAGCTTCATCTGCCGTCCGCGGCGGACCCGCTCGTCAAAACATTTCGCACCGCCGTGGCCCACATCCTCATCAACCGCGACGGCCCCGCCATCCAGCCGGGCTCCCGCTCCTACGCCCGCACCTGGATCCGCGACGGCTCCCTCACCTCGTCCGCCCTGCTGCGCGCCGGCCATCCGGACGAGGTACGGGAATTGATCGAATGGTTCGTCCCCTATCAATTCCCCAGCGGCAAGATCCCCTGCTGCGTGGATTCGCGCGGGGCTGATCCCGTGCCCGAGAACGACAGCCACGGAGAGTTCCTGTTCCTCGTCGCCGAATATTGGCGCTACACCCGCGATCGCGCGACGGTCGAGAAGGTCTGGCCGCACGTCGAAAAAGCCGTCGCCTACATCGACGAGCTCCGCTGGCAGCGCCGCACGGATGAATACCGCGAGGCCGGCAAGCTGCGCTTCTTCGGCCTCCTTCCCGAGTCCATCAGCCACGAGGGCTACTCGGCCCACCCCGTCCACTCCTACTGGGACGACTTCTTCGCCCTCAAGGGATTGAAGGACGCGGCCGATCTCGCTCAGGCCCTGGGTAAAACCGAAGACGCCGCCCGCTGGATCGACATCCGCGACGAATTCCGCACCGATCTCTACGCCTCCCTGAGCCGGGTGATTGCCGACGCCGGCATTGATTACATCCCCGGCTCCGCAGACCTCGCGGACTTCGACGCCACCTCCACCACCATCGCTCTCAGCCCCGGCGGCGAGTTGGCGAACCTGCCGCGCCCGGTCCTCGATCACACCTTCGAGCGCTACTGGCAGGAGGTCGAGCACCGCCGGACCTCAGGAGACTGGAAGGCCTACACCCCCTACGAGCTACGCGCCGTGGGCGCCTTTCTCCGTCTGGGCTGGACGGACCGCGCCCATCAGCTCCTCACGGGCTTTCTGAAGGATCGCCGTCCTCCCGGCTGGAATCAGTGGCCCGAGGTGATCTACCGCGACCTGCGCGCCCCCGGCTTCCTCGGCGACCTCCCCCACACCTGGGTCGCCTCGGACTACGTCCGCTCCTTCCTGGACCTCCTCGCCTACGAGAGGGATTCCGACCAGGTTCTCATCCTCGCCGCTGGAGTGCCCCCCGCATGGATCAACTCTCCCGGAGGAGTCACCGTCCGGCACCTCCCCACACCCTGGGGCCTCCTGGACTACTCCTTGAAGGCGGAAGGAAAGGCCGTGCGGCTGCGGATCGGAGGCACGGTGAAGGTGCCGCCCGGAGGGATTGTGGTTGGGGAGACGGTGATCCGGAAGGTGCCGGCGGAGATCGTCCTCAAAACCAACTAAATCAGATTCCCTCCCTTGCTCCGGATCACCTCCCCATAAAACCGTGCGCTCGCCTTCGGCGTCCGCTTCAGCGTCTCGAAATCCACGTGCACGATCCCGAACCGCTTCGAGAAACCCAGGCTCCATTCCAGATTGTCCAGCAGCGACCACACGTAATATCCGCGCAGGTCGACCCCCTGGGCGAGCGCATCGTGGGCGGCTTTGAGGTGGCTGCGCAGGTAGTCCACCCGCAGCGGGTCCTGCACCTCGCCTTCGGCCGTGGGTGGATCGTAGAAGGCGGCGCCGTTCTCCGTGATGTAGAGGGGGATGTCGCCGTAGCGCTGCTTGACCCAGGCCAGCATGTCCGTGAGGCCTTCGGGGTAGACCTCCCAGCTCGTCTCCGTATAGGCATGGCGTTTCTGCCGCACGTTGCTCGCCTTCACCGGCAGGGCCGTGGGATCGCAGCGCACGACGCCGCGCGTGTAGTAGTTGATGCCGAGGAAATCGATCGGCTGCTGGATGCGCTTCAGATCGTCCTCAGGAAAATCCGGCCAGGCCTCGCCGAAGATCTCCTTCATCTCGTCGGGATAGAAGCCGTGGAATGCGGGATCGAGGTATTGCCGATTCATGTAGGCCTCGGCCCGGCGGGTGGCGGCGAGGTCGTCCGCGTGCTCCGAGGCAGGATATTTGGGCTCGATGTTCACCACCAGGCCGATGCGGTGCTTGCCTGCGGCGCGGTAGGCTTCCACCGCGGCGGCGTGGGAGAGCATCAGATGGTGCGAGGCCAGGGGCGCTTCGAAAAGGTTTCGATGGCCAGGGGCGAGGGCGCCGTGGAGATAGCCACCGTCCGTCACCACCCAGGGCTCGTTCAAGGTGGCCCACATCTCCACCCGGTCGTCCAGGGCGCGGAACATCACCTGCGCGTACTCGGCGAACCAGCTCGCCACGTCGCGGTTGAGCCAGCCGCCGCGGTCGTCCAGGGCCGCGGGCAGGTCCCAGTGATAGAGGGTGATGAGCGGCTGGATACCGTTACCGAGCAGGGCGTCCACCAGACGGCGGTAGAAATCGAGCCCTTTTTCATTGATCCGGCCTGTGCCTTCGGGGAGGACGCGGCTCCACGATACGCTGAAGCGGTAGGCGTTGAGCCCCAACTCGCGCATCAGCCGCACGTCCTCCTCATAGCGATGATAGTGGTCGCACGCCACGTCGCCGGTGTCGCCGCTGGGCACCAGCCAGGGCGTGTGTGTGAAGCGCTGCCAGATGCTGGGGCCGGCACCGTCCGCGAGCGGCGAGCCCTCCACCTGATACGCCGCCGTGGCAGCGCCCCACAGGAAATCGTCAGGGAAAGAAATGCTATCCGTCATACGAGAAGAGCTCCGGGAACGATGAAAGGAAGCGAAGCCATGAGCCTCCGGGACTCTATCGCAACGAGACATCTCTCGATAGAGTGAAAACGCGTTTACATCGCGCTGGGAAAGTCGCAGCCCGCCGCGGGTTTCTCTGGATATGCTTGGCGGCATGACCGCGCCGGCCTTCGACGAATCTCTCCGCGCCACGATGGGAGACCATCTCGCCCGCTTCGAGAGGAGGAGCCTGCCCGCCGGAGACCGCCGGCCCGCGGCCGTGGCCCTCGTCGTGGTGCCGGATACCTCCGGTCAAGCCGCCGTGGTCCTCACCCGCCGCGCCTCGGGGTTGCGCCGGCACGGCGGCCAGTGGGCCCTCCCCGGCGGCCGGCTCGATCAAGGAGAGACCCCCGAGGCCGCGGCCCTCCACGAGTTGGAAGAAGAGGTCGGTCTCTCCCTGTCGCCCGACCACATCCTGGGCTGTCTCGACGACTTCCCGACCCGCTCCGGCTTCGTCATCACCCCCCGTGGTGGTCTGGGGCACCGCCGACGCGGCCCTCCGTCCGGACCCCCGCGAAGTGGCCGCCGTCCACCTCGTCCCCCTGGAAGACCTCCTCGATTCCGCCAACCTGGTGCTCCAGACGATTCCCCAGAGCGACCGCCCCGTCCTCGCCCTCGCCATCCTGAACACCTTGATCTATGCCCCCACCGCCGCCATCCTCCACCAACTCGCCGAAGTGGCCGTGCTGGGCCGGGAGACCCGTGTGGGGCACTACGAGCAGCCGGTGTTTGCGTGGCGGTAGGATAGAATCGAGCTGGAGGTGTCAGTATGACCTATCTCGCCGAGCGGATTACGGTTGATCCCGAGCAATGCGGCGGCCGCCCGTGTATCCGAGGGCTGCGAATCCGCGTTACTGACGTGCTGGACCTGCTGGCGAACGGTCTGACTCCTGAGCAGGTGGTGGAGGAGCTGCCGGACCTGGAACTGGACGACGTCCGCGCCAGCCTGCGTTTCGCCAGTCAACGGTTTGACCACCCGGTGCTCGTCGCTTGATCGTCTGGGTTGATGCGCAGCTTGCGCCGGCCCTTGCCCCCTGGCTGTCCGCCACCTTCGGGATTGAAGCCTACTCTGCCCGTTTCCTGGACCTTCAGAGTGCCAAGGATCACGAGATCTTCTCGGCTGCCCGGGCGGCCGGCACCGTGGTGGTCCTGACGAAGGATCAGGACTTCGTACTGCTGGTTGAGCGACTCGGGCCACCGCCTCAGGTGGTCTGGATCACCTGTGGGAATACCTCCAATGAGAGGCTTCGAGTCATCCTCACCCGGAGCTTCCCGGAGGCCATGGAGCTCCTACGGCGCGGAGAGCCGGTCATCGAGATCAGCGATCTGTACGAATAAGGCTCCGCTGCCAACCTGCGGCCGTGCTACAGTCCCGCCCGGACGATTCCTGACTTCGAGGGGACCTGATTTCGAGGGGGCAAAATGGAGCCGACGCCGCGCAAGCCTTGGTATCGACTGTCGCTGACCACCTGGATCTTGATCGGTCTGGTGGTGGGGGGATTCATCGGCTGGATCCAGCCGGAGTGGGGCAACAAGCTCTTCTTCCTGCGGGACATCTTCCTCAACCTCATCAAGTCCATCATCGCGCCCCTGGTCTTCTCCACTCTGGTGGTGGGCATCGCGGGCGGCGGCGACCTCAAGAAGGTCGGCCGGATGGGCGCCAAGGCGCTGATCTACTTCGAGATCGTGACCACCGTCGCGCTCCTGATCGGCCTCGCCGTGGTCAACCTGACGAAGCCCGGCGTCGGCGTCACGCTCGCGGCACCCAGCCTGGAGACAGTGCAGAAGATCGGCGAGAACCATCCGAAGACGGTCGTCGAAACGGTGGTGCACATCTTCCCGTCCAGCATCGTCGAGGCCATGGTGCGCGGCGACGTGCTGCAGATCGTGGCCTTCGCGGTGATCTTCGCCCTCGCCGTGGCCGCCATCGGCGAGAAGGGCAAGCCGATCCTGCGGGCCATGGACAGCCTGTCGCAGATCATGTTCCGCTTCACCGGCTATGTGATGATGTTCGCTCCCATCGGCGTGGGCGCGGCCATGGCCCACACCATCGCCACCCAGGGGCTGGGAGTGCTGGTCAACCTCGGCAAGCTCATCGGCTCGCTCTACCTCGCGCTCGTCTTCTTCATCGTGTTCGTTCTGGGGCTGGTGGCGATCCTCTTCCGCGTGCCCATCCGCAAGTTCATACGGGCGGTGCGCGAGCCGGCGACCATCGCCTTCGCCACCACCAGCAGCGAGTCGGCCCTGCCCAAGGCCATGGAGGCCATGGAGCGCCTGGGCGTGCCGCCGCGCATCGTGGGCTTCGTCATGCCCACCGGCTACAGCTTCAACCTCGACGGCACGTCGCTCTACCTCACCATCGCCGCGGTCTTCGTGGCCCAGGCCGCCGAGGCCACGACCGGGGTGCACATGGACTTCGGCCGCCAGTTCGTCATGATGCTGACGCTGATGGTCACCTCGAAGGGGATCGCCGCCGTGCCGCGCGCCTCGCTGGTGGTCCTCTTGGCGACGCTCGGCACGTTCGTGCCGGGGGACTTGGGGCCCATCGGCGTGGCCGTCATCTTCGGCGTCGACGAGTTGATGGACATGGGGCGCACCTGCGTCAACGTCATCGGCAACTGCCTGGCCACGGTGGTCATCGCCCGCTGGGAAGGGGAGTTCGACGACCGGAGAGCCAGGGTCTTCGGCACCCCGGAGGAAGCCCAGTTGGACGTGGCCGAGGGCGAGCCCGCGTTCGTCCGCTCGGTGGAGCTGGGGGATTGAGAAGGCTCTTCTTAACGCCGCTCCAACTCGGCCCGTAGACGGGCAAGCTCGGCTTCGGCTGCCTTCCGGGCCTGGGCTTCCTGATCAGCCCGCTGGGCTTCCCGCTCGGCCCGCTGCTCGGCCGCGACCCGAGCCTCGGCCTCCCGCTCGGCGCGCTCTTCGGCTGCCCCTCGGGCCTCGGCATCCTGGTCGGCCCGCTTCTCGTCGCTGCTCCAGGCAGCCGCGAGCTGGCTCGGATTCAACAGCCCCTCGCCGGTCCGGGCGTCGGTCACCTCGAAGTCGCGATTCGCGGCGATGCCGAAGAGAAGGCCGGTCGTTTCCGAAAGCAGGCGGCCCTCACCGTCCGGCTCGATCGTCTGGTAGCGGCCATCCGGACCCAGGCGGTAGCCGAGTCCAGTGGCGGATCTTGATGGGGTGGCGCTCGGGTCTCCGGAACCGGGTAGGGCTCAACCATCAGATACTCCGGGATGCCGACGTGCTCATAGAGGTCCTTCTTATTCACGTAGTCGTTGTCCCGGACTTCCGCATACTTCGGCGAGATGACCTCGATGGCGAGGGAGGGGAGAACCCTTCTTCCGCGCACTTCGAAGGTTCGCCCCCGTGGAACTTTGCTTGATCCGCTTTCCCCGGATCACGGCGATGTCCGGCGCCGGCTCGCTGAGCCCCGGGATGCCCCAGACCATCTTCAGGTCGTGAGTGACCAGACGTCCACGTGCCGTCTCGAAGAGCACATCGAGAAGGACGTGAAGGAAGGACGTGAGCGTTCGCAGTGCGGACTGGTCCTGGGCCAAGATCACATCTCCAGGCTGGGGATCGAGAAGATCCTCCGCCGTCAAAGGAATCCGCTCTTCTTCGACCTTGCCGCCCGGCAGATGGACATACCTCGGCCGCCATCCATAGCGGAAGGGATCGGCATCCTCGGGAGCAGGCGTCAGCTCCCAGTCGGCCGGCATCTTGGGAACGGGCACGGCCATGGAGGTTAGTGTAGTACAGGCGCGCCGTGGAGTCAAAAGTGGCGTAGGGGCGCGATGTGATGTCCGTTGTTGCAGTATCTCGGCTCTCCTCAGGATTGTAGCTCTTCGAGGAGGGCCTTCAGGTTTCTGCTTGCATTCAGTGTTCGGGGATGGTCGGGCCCGAGGCTATCCACGTAAATTTTCACCGCCCGCCGCAGTAACGGCTCGGCCTCCGCCAACCGGTTCGTATCCCAAAACAACCCTGCTAGGTTGTTGAGGCGGATGGCAACGTTGGGGTGATCCGGTCCGAAGGATTCCTCGTCGATCTTCAGGGCCCGTCGCATCAACGGTTCGGCTTCCGCCAACCGGTTCGTGTCCTGAAGCAACTGAGCCAGGTTGTTGAGAGCCGTAGCGACTTTGGGGTGATTGGGACCAAGATTCGCCTCCATGATCTCCACGACTCTCTGCATCAACGGCTCGGCTTCCGCTAACCGGTTCGTGGTCTTAAGTAACGTTGCCAGGTTGTTGAGGTCTATGGCGACATCGGGGTGATCGGGCCCGAAGGACTCTTCGTCGATCTTCAGAGCCCGCCGCATCAACGGCTCGGCTTCCGCCAACCGGTTCGTGTCCTGAAGCAACGACGCCAGGTTGTTGAGTCGGATGGCGACGTTGGGGTGATCCGGTCCGAGGGAGTCCTCGCCGATCTTCAGGGCCCGCCGCATCAACGGCTCGGCTTCCACCAACCGGTTCGTGGCCCTAAGCAACTGAGCCAGGTTGTTGAGTCGGATGGCGACGTTGGGGTGATCCGGTCCGAGGGAGTCCTCGCCGATCTTCAGGGCCCGCCGCAGTAACGGCTCGGCTTCCGCCAACCGGTTCGTGTCCTGAAGCAACGATGCCAGGTTGTTGAGGTCTGTGGCGACGTCGGGGTGATCCTGCCCCAAGGCTTCCTCGTCGATCTTCAGGGCCCGCCGCATCAACGGCTCGGCTTCGGTGTAGAGGCTCTTTGCGAGGAGAAGAAGAGCCGTTTGGGTCATGAGGCGCGCCGTAGGGTCGGCGATTCCGGCATGGTCGGCATAGTCCACTACTACGGCGGCATGCGGCTTGAGTACGTTCCAGACAGGCCACGTCCGTACATCATCAGCATCGTAGTGGCGAGAAATCATCAACTAGCCGCAACGCCAACTCAATCCACTCCCTCCGATGCCCCTCCGAAATCCGCCCCTGGACGACCTCCTGAACCATACGGTGGATGGTTCCCATCTCGCCTTCCTTGACGATCATCGAGTAAGCCGACAGCTCGGCAAGCCCTTCCCGGACCGTCTGAGGAGAGCCTTCCTGCTTCGTCTCCTCCAGCAGGAGCCCGACGGCCTCTTCGACGATCGCAGCCCCCTTCTCGAACACATCTAAAGGAATGGGGTCCGGAGCCAGATAGGCGGTCAGGCGGAGGAGGGCGGCGGCGGTGGGATGGAGTTGGTTGAAGGTGGTGTGCCAGGTCACCGCGATCGAGGCGGGGTATTGCATGACGTTCTTGTCGTAGACGAGAGGACGGCATCCCGCTCCTTTTCCCAATCGGCCAAGTACAACGGTGAAGGAGATTTGATGATGGGCGATGTAGGCGGCGGCTTGTTCCAGGGCGAGAGGAAGACCGTCAAGGAAGTCACTAGCCAGTTGATTCGCCTGATCGAGGTCCTGCGGGGTTGAGGCTCTTTCTCCGGCGGTGCTTTGGAGGAGAAACTGGACCGCTTCGTCCCGAGTCAGGGCACCGAGCAGTTGCTTCTGGATGCTCCTCGAGCCAGTCTCTTCTGCGAGAGGTGATGAGGACATGGCCGTTGGCGAACTGAGGAAGGAGATCCTCGACTGCGGCGGCCGCCTCTGGGGTGTCCACGTTGTCCAGGATCAGCAACCAGCGGTCGTGCTCCCGAAGCCAGGACAGAACGGCAGCGACTTCTTCTTCTTGGGCGCGGGACGAGGAATGGGACAGGCCGGGAAGATCGAGTCTGAGCCAGACTCGCGAGGCCAGACCGCAACGCCTCGGGCGACTCGGCCACGACGAACAGGGCGGCATCGTACCGATCTCCCGAACGCCAGGCGTATTCGACGGCCAAGCGGGTTTTGCCGATCCCACCGAGGCCGTGGATGGCCTGGGTCTGGGTGATGGCCGTGGCGGTGGTGGGACCGTGGAGGTTGGTTTCCAGGGTGCGGAACTCTTCGTCCCGGCCTTTGAGGAGGTCGTTGAGGGGAAGGAAGGGGAGGTTGTGGATCTTGGGGCCTTGAGAAGAGCGGACGGGGCGGGCTGCCTCGACTTTGGCGGGCACGGTTTCCGATCCCTTTTCTCGGATTCACGGATCAGCCGCTGAAGGCGGTCTCCGTTGGAGTCCTGCCGGAGATCAGAGGAGGACCTTCTTTCAGGAAAGCGGGAGCCTCCGGGGCGGGACCGGCGCCGGGAGAGGGACCGGAATCACGGGATGCGGCGCTTCGACGCCCTGGTCAGTGCAGAGACGCGGTCTCTTCTTTTGCCAGTCTCCGAAACCGGAGGGTCCCAGGAGGATGGCGGCGGCGCGCAGCTCTTGAGAGCGTCTTCGACGTGCGGCTGCCAGCGGTCGGCCGAGCGGCGCTCTTCCTCATCCATCCAGACCCGCACGCGCTGACGCCGCATCTCGTCGCGACGTGACGCACGGCATCCCGATCCTTGCTGTTGTAGCTGAAGAAGACGTCGTGGGTCTCGGACAGGGCCAGCCTCCTGGTTCGGGAATGCGGGTTCAGTTTATCAGCCGACTTCGACCTATCTCGAAGCCGCGAATCGAAGTCGAGGCTCCAGGATGATGCAAACAGCGCGGTCGGAGCCGTCTCGCACAGAGCTTGAGCTGCGAAATTGTTGCAAATTGATGCGTAATTGGAGATCTGAGCCGCATATACCTGGGTTGGAGTCGTTCCCACCGCGGTCGGAGCCGCAAATACCTCTTCGCGAGGGTCTGCCTTTGGGGTCGTTGTTGCCAATAAGCTCTCCGTTGCCGCTAAAACCGGAATCTGAGTTGCAAATTCTGAGCATGGAGCCGCAAAAATCTGCCGTGTGGATGCGAAAACCTCGGCGTGAGACGCGAATCGGCTGGATTACGCGACATAGTTTCAAGGTGGAATCTCTGGAGATGCGAAGTTCGCGACGCAATTCCAGGTCGCGGAGGCTCACACCAGCTCTGCTGGAGGCCGCAACTCGGTGGGAGGCCTCCAGCGAGCAGGATTTGCGACATTTTGAGACGAGTTTGCGGCTCCGGCCGCGGTATTGGCGTCAGACCAGGAGAAAGTCGGCGCAGACGAGCTGATGGCGAGGGGCCGCACCGCGCCGTCCTACAGTGGCGCCCGTCTCTACTCGAAAGGCACGCAGGTGACGCTCTGGCTCGCCGCGACCCTGCGCAACTGGTCCCGGCAGGCCACGACCTCGGATAGCGTGAGCTCCACGAACGGCGGCTCGAGGTTGACGCTGCAGAACGGCGGCGTGGAGTCGCCCACCACGATCGCGAAGGTCCCCTCCGGCGTGACGATGCTGAGGGCCTCGGAGCTGGTGAGGCACCGCTCTGCCGTGGCCGTGCCGTTCGCGAGCTGTGCGATCAGCGGGAGATGTTGGCCGCACGGGCAAGCGACCTCGCAGGGGAGCGGCTGCCCGGTTTTGCGCTCGAAGTTCCGCTTCACCTGGGCGCACGCGTTGTCCGACGCGTGGTGGTTCGGGCTATCGCAGTCCATGGCTTCGCAGTAGGCGTTGCAGAGGCCGAAGGCGGCGCCGGTCAGGCCGTCGCAGACGGTCTCTTCCGAGGGGGGCTTGCCGTCCGGGGTCTTCGCTTGAACGGCGCTCCAGGACACCAGGAATCCGGCGATGAGAAGGAAGGGAATCCGCTTCAAGGTCGTTCCTCCTTGGGTTCGAGAAGGATGCGAGGCAGGCGCTTCAGACGATTCCAATCTAGAGCAGTGGAATCCACCTGACAATCTTTGTTGCTATTGAAGATGGGTGCACTTGAGCATGGATTCATGAGCGTGGTGTCTTGACGGGCTTCCCCGCGACAGTGCACCCTCGCGCCATGCCCGAGCTCCCCGACGTCGAGGTCTATCTCGCGGCTCTCTCTCCGCGCATCCTGGGCCAGCCGCTGGAGCGGGCGCGGTTGGGCAGCCCCTTCCTGCTGCGCACGGTCGAGCCGCCCCTCGCGAGCTTCGAGGGCCGGCGGGTCGAGTCGCTCCGGCGGCTGGGCAAGCGGCTCGTGATCGGCTTCGAGGGGGAGCGCTTCGCGATGCTGCACCTCATGATCACGGGCCGCCTGCACTGGAAACCGCGGGGCGCCAAAATCCAGGGGAAGATCGGCCTGGCCGCGTTCGACTTTCCCACCGGCACGCTGACGCTCACAGAATCCGGCTCGAAGAAGCGGGCCTCGCTCCACCTGGTCCTGGGCGAGGCGGCGCTCGCAGAGTACGATCCCGGAGGTCTGGAGGTGCTGGACGCGGATCTCGACGCTTTCCAGGCGGCGATCACGCAGGAGAATCACACTCTCAAGCGTGCCTTGACCGATCCCCACCTGCTGAGCGGCATCGGCAACTCCTACTCGGACGAGATCCTCCACCGGGCGCGTCTCTCCCCCTTCCAGTTGGCGCGGAACCTCTCGGCCGAGGAGATGGAGACCCTGTACCGGGCCTGCCGCGAGGTGCTCGTGGAATGGATCGGGCGCCTGCGGACCGAGACCGGCGACGGCTTTCCCGAGAAGGTGAGCGCCTTCCAGGAGGGCATGGCCGTGCACGGCCGTTTCGGCCAGCCCTGCCCGGTCTGCGGCACGCCCGTGCAGCGCATCGTCTACGCCGACAGCGAGGCCAACTACTGCCCCACCTGCCAGACCGGGGGGCGCCTCCTCGCCGACCGCGCCCTGTCGCGCCTGCTCAAGGCGGACTGGCCGCGGACGCTGGAGGAGCTCGAAGCCCGCAAGCGGGGAGCCACCCAGGGTTGAGGAGCTCTGGGAAATATTCAGCATTCACAAGAAGTTCTAAAACGTTCCGGGAACGTTACCAGGCTTTCCGGCAACTGTTGAAAGGCCTTCGGGCAGGTATCTGCCCCGGGATGTCCGGGTGTGGCCGCCGGCTCGCGAGGACTGTCGTAACCGCATCAAGAGGTGACCATGAAGAAATTCGTAGCTCTGTTCCTCACTCTCGTCCTGGCGCCGGCCGGGATCTCCATGGCTCAGACCCAGGCTCCGCCGAACAACCCGCAGTGCTCGGACTTCACGTTCGATCCCGTTCCCGTCCCCGCCCTCACGCAGTCGAGCAATCCCCAATACTTCTCCTACAATGGGACCACCCTCCCGCTCGTGGGCTTGAGCTCCGAGTTCCTGTGCCACGTGGCCCAGCCCGGCACCTTCACGGTGAACTCCGTCGTCGTCACGCCGGACAACTCCTATTGCACCTGGGCCAACTATCGTTCGTTCATCGACCGGCTCGCCACCAGCGGCCTCAACGTCTTCCAGGTGTGGCTCAGCCTGAACCAGAGCGTCGGCAAAGCGCGCGGTCTCGGAGCGCCCTATGCCAACGAGCAGCCGTTCACCTACAGCGCCGGCAAGTGGGACCTCGCCAGCTATGACTCCACCTTCTTCCAACGTCTCCAGTGCGTCATCGCCTACGCCGCGACCAAGAACGTGATGGTCGAGGTGACTCTCTTCGATCCCTGGAGCACGTCGCAGGCAGGCAACGACTGGACCCAGGGGCCTTGGGCTGATGCCTTCAATACCCAGGCCAGCACGGGATTCACCCAGCGCCAGTACTTCGCCAGCTTCGAAGGCCCGGGCAAGAGTGATACGGCCACGGCCAACGCCAACGCGCGTTTCTATCAGGACCAGTTCGTGACCAAGGTCGTGAGTGACCTCAACCCGTACCCCAACATCTACTGGGAGATCGCTAACGAGACGGACCTCGGAGGGATCGTGACCGGCACGGCGGCCATGCAGTGGCAGGACCACGTGGCGCAGGTCATCCAGGCCGCGGAAGCGGGCAAGAAGGTGCATCGCATCGGCGTCAACGTCTTCACGAATTCCGGCGCGACCGCTCTCATCGACGCCGTCGCGAATCCGTTCGTCTCCCAGTCGCAAGTCGTCAGCAGCCACTACGTGACCGCCGATCAGAACCCGCCGGGCGACACCTCCTACGGCGCCATCGAGCTGCTGCGGGCCCGCATCGGCACGGCGAGCTTCACCAACCGGCTGTTCGGGTTCAACGAGGGGCGGTCGACCCCCAATCCCACGATTCCCGCCTCGGCGCGGTCCGAGGCCTGGGAGTTCATGACCAGCGAGGCGGGGCTCTACGACAACTACAACCTATCCTACAAGACCAACAGCACGACGATCGATCCGCTGACCGACAAGATCATCAAGCAGCTCGGCGTCCTCAAGACGACGCTGAGCGGTATGGATCTCGCGAACGTGTCGCGTGACGGGTTCTGCGGCCCCACCTCCAACTGCTGGATCCGGGGCCTCCATACCTACGGCTCGGCGGATGCGGCGATGTCCTGCGGCGGCACGACGTGGCAGGGCTCCACCTACTGGGCCGCCATGCACTCGCCGTCGAGCTACCTCTTCTATCAGCACCACAGCCGGCTTTCGAGCCTGGACCCACCCTTCTCTCTCAACACCCGCTACGTGCCGCCGCCGGCGGGATGTCCGGCCGCGGGCTCCGAGTACAGGGAGTCAACGCTCTCGTTCCGTCCGGTGCAGGCCGGCAGCTACCTCGTGCAGTGGATCGAGCCCGGCACGGGCGTCGTCAAGTTCTCGACGACGATGAACGGTCTGCTCGCGGGTGTCGACTACGCTCTGCCGGCGTCGCACCTGTACATCTACGACGTTGCCCTCCGGATTCAGAAGCAGTAGACAGGGCCGGGTGGGGAAGGCCGCGAACCTTTTCACCCTCGTTTTCGTCTAGGGTGGAGAGGAGAGACATGAGCGCGCCGTCCCCACTGTCCCTATCCCCCGACCTCTGGCTGGCCCGCCGTGCCGTGGGTGGGCGGTCCGAGGCCTGGGACGAACTGCTGGCGCTCTATGGCGAGCGCGTCTACAACCTCGCCCTCCACTTCGCGGGCTCGACGGCCGACGCCGAGGACCTCACCCAGGAGATCTTCCTCCGTCTTTACCAGAACCTCCGGCTCTACCGCGGCGACGTGCCGCTCGCGGCCTGGGCCCTCCGCCTGTCGCGCAACCTGTGCATCGACCATTATCGCCGCGCCCGCCGGGAGCGCCGGGCCTTGAACGTTTCGGAGGAGGTGCTGGCCGGTCTGCCGGCTCTCGGCCACGACCCCCAGGCCGAGGCCCAGCGCCGCCAGCAGCTCCGGACCGTCTACAAGAGCCTCGAAGAGATGCCGGAGGACCTCGCCGAGGTGGTGCTGCTCCGCGACCTCCAGGGCTGGAGCCAGGAGGAGACCGCGGCCTGGCTGGAGGTGCCGGTGGGGACGGTGAAGTCGAGGCTCCATCGCGCCCGTCTCGATCTCGCCGGCCGCGTCACCGCCAAGCTGGGAGCACGTGGAGCCACGGTCCCCATGCCGGAGCTGGAGGTGGAGCCATGTTGAGTTGGGCCTGCCGCCGGTTCCGCGCCCGTTTCACTCCGGGCACGGCCCCTCATCCCCACCGCCGGGCCTGTGCGGAGTGCGACGCCTTCGCCGCCGCGCTGGAGCGGGTGGCCGGGGTCCGCCTCCCCCTGCCCGCCGGCCTGGGCCGCAACCTGCGGGGGATCGCCGCCCGCGAGCCGGGAGCGGTCCTGCCGTTCCCCATTCCCCGGCTGCCGATGCCGGAAGCTCTCGCCGCTCGCCTGCGCGCCATTCCTCCGGCTTCCCGGCCCTCCCCTCCCGAATGGGTGCGCAATCCGCGGTATGCCCTGGCCGCGAGCGCTCTTTTGGCGCTGCTGCTCGGGCCGTGGATGGCTGGCGCCGCGGACCGGGGGCGGCAGGAGTTGAGCGCCGCGAGCGCGGAGGTCAGCCCGCTCCTGGATCAGGCGGGAGAGGGTGGCCGCCGGGAGCTCGAAAAGCTGCGCCTCACGGCCGCGGCAACCTATGACTCGGCCCGCGAATCCGTCGCGGATTCGCTGCATCGCCTGGACGCCGGGCTCTCCGGGCTTTCCATTCGTCTGTCGAACGCCGTATCCAAAGACCCGACCCCCTCGGACAAGTCGAAATAAGGAGATATTTGCCATGAATCCCGCTGAGAACTGGCAGACCGCCGCCGAAGCTCCCCCTCCGGTACCCCCCGCTCTTCCCACCGCCGTCGCGCCGCCGGCGGTGACCCGCAAGAATCCCGGCCTGGCCGCGCTCCTCTCGCTTTTCCCGGGGATGGGCAACATCTACAACGGCCTCTACCTGCGAGGCATGACCTTCTTCCTCGTGATCGCCAGCCTGATCGGCATCGTCAGCCGGCGCAACCATGGTGAGGAGTTGTTCGTGTTCTCGATTTTCTTCTTCTGGCTGTTCAACGTCATCGACGCCTATCGCCAGGCGACGCTGATCAACTATGGCTATGCCCAGGACCTGGGATTGACGGACCTGCCCCGGCACCCGCGGGCCAGCCAGGGGGGCATCGCCGCGGGGACCCTCCTCACCCTCATCGGCCTCATCGCCCTGGCCGACCGCTACCTCGACATCCGGCTCGACTGGATCTTCGACCTCTGGCCCTTCGTTCTCGTCGCCGGCGGTCTCTGGCTGATCTGGTCTGCGGTCCGCGACCGGCGCCGGGCCGCCGGCTGATCCTACCGGCTACGCCGGTGCCTCCTCCGGCTCGTCCGGCGGTGGCATCGGCGGCGGCGCGAAGGCCGGCTTCGACCGCTGCTCCTCCACCTGCCGCATCTGGGCCACGACCTCCTGGCCGCTGGCGAACAGGGCGGCGAGCTCGGTCGGGCGCTCGCCCAGGGATTGCCGGCTCGTCTCGGTGGTGAAGACGCCGCGCTGGGTCAGCACGTAGAAGCGGACCCGGCCGTCCTCGGGGAGGGGAAAGCTGGTGGTCTTGGTCATCCGGGGGAGGGCCTTCTGGGCGCGCGCCACCAGGTCTTTGGACGCCGCGCGCACGGTCTCGTGGCTGCCCCCGCCGATCATGCCGCCGCCCGTCTTGTAGTAGATGCTGGCGTCGCCGTCGGCGAAGGCGGCCAGCGTCACCACCGAGGTCGAGATCCCCATCTCCATCAGCACGCCGAAGGCCTCCTCGGGCTTGAGCCCGGAAGTGAGGACGAGCCGCTTGGGGTTGGTCTCGATGGCCTGCCGGCGCAGGTCCATGTAGGCCTCCTCCTCCGTCTTCTCGGCCTTGGGCGTCCGCCGCGCGCCGGGTCCTCCGGCCCTGGCGGGCGCCTTCGCGTCGCGCTGGCGCTTGAAGTAGACCAAGACCCCGATGAAGATGGCTACGAGGACGACTTCCCACCAATAGATATATTGCATAGGCTGATCCTGTGCTCCCGAAGTATGGGATCGACTCGATCGATGGCGGGTAGTTTAGCTCTTTGGGGAGCCGGGCTGCCAGAGGGAGTCTGTGACAGACTCTCTCCATGGACCACCGGCACTTTCTGCGCCTGGCTTACGAGCAGGCCTTGAAGTCCTACCAGGAGGGCGGGCTCCCCATCGGTGCCGTGCTGACCAAAGACGGGGAAGTCCTCGCCGTCGGCCACAACCGCCGCGTCCAGGACGGCGACCCCATCGCGCACGGCGAGATGGACTGCCTGCGCCGGGCGGGCCGGCGTCCCGACTACGCGGGAACCGTCCTGTACACCACCCTGAGCCCCTGCATGATGTGCTCGGGCACGGTGCTCCAGTTCGGCATCCCGGTGGTGGTGATCGGCGAGGACCGGAACTTCCCGGGCAATCCCGATTTCCTCCGCGCCCACGGCGTCGAGGTGATCCTGCTCCAGGATCCCGACTGCATCGATCTGATGCGGCGCTTCATCACCGAGCGTCCCGATCTGTGGGACGAGGACATCGCGGGACGCGACAGAGTGTGAGGTCAGGAAACAAAGCAGCAAAGATCCGTGTCACCCCCTTGCGCTCTGCCCGGCTCTTCTGGTAGTTTGACTTGCATTGACACGATCTGTCCTGGGAGAGGGTCGCATGGATCAAGAGATGATCGCCTATTTTGACGAGCACTTTCGGAGTCTCCGGCAGGATCTCCGCCAGGAGATGACGGAGCAGATCGGCGGTCTCCGCCAGGAGATGACGGAGCAGACCCGCCACACCCAGATCCTGGTTGAAGACATGCACGCCAAGCTTCAGCTCGTCGCCGAGGGGTACTTCGGCATCCAGGAGCGGCTGACGGTGTTTCAGGCGAACGTGGATGAGAATTTCAAGATCGTCCACAGCACACTCAATGTCCATTACAGGGACTTCAATAATCGCCTCCGTGTCGTCGAAGATCGGACGGAGCGCAAAGGCCGGGATCCTCTGGACCTCCTGCGTGAGATGTACGGCAAGACCGGCACCGGATGATCTCCGCTCTCAGGCTCGCTTCAATCTAGACGGTTAGCTCGGGTATCCTCACCTCCGGCGGACGCGTTACCACACCGCCGGACGACTCACGGAGGATCTCCATGTCCGAGGACCCTCAGCACGCCTTCATCCGACTGCCCACACTCGAGGAGCTGCGAGCGCGGCCGGGCGGCCCCAAGCCTTCCTCCTACAACTTCGGGTATGCCTCGGGGATGGGGCGCCTGCTCGCCGCCCACGAGCGCATCGGCCGGGCCATGCAGGCGACCTTCTACGAGATCATGTTCGCCCCGGGAGCCCTCACCCGCGCCGAGCGGGAGATGATCGCGGCCGTGGCCTCCGCGGCCCAGGACTGCCAATACTGAACGCAGTCTCACGCAGAGTTTCTGCGTGTCGAGGAGAACGACGCCGAGCTGGTCGACGCGATCAAGCAGCGGCGCTGGCGCGAGCTGCCGAATCTGACGCCCCGGCAGCGCGCCCTCTGCACCGTGGCCGAGAAGCTGACCCTGGAGCCCACCCGCATGACGGCCGCCGACTGGCAGCCCCTGCGCGACCTCGGCTTCGACGACCAGGGACTGCTGGAGACCGCGCACCTGATCTCCATCTTCAACTATTTCCCCCGCATGGCGGACGGTTTCGGATTGATTCCTGACCCGCAGGTCCGTGAAGCCGGGGAGACCGGCGTGCCCCTGAAACGGGTGGAGTCGTGAGGGAGCCCCGCCCCGCGCGGCGCGAGGCTCCCGATCCGGAAAGGTGGGCTACTTGTCCTTGGTCTGCAGCTTGATGGCGCCGACCCGCAGGGCAGCCTTGGGGTTGACGGCCTCAGGCGCGGCGCCTACGGTACCGTCGGTGGTCGCCTCGAACTTCACCTGGACCTCGGGGAGCTGAGCGTTCGGGCTGCCTTTGAGGGCGTTGAGCGCGTCGGTGACGTCGACGTTGCGGGTGAGGGTGCCGCCGCCTTTGCCTTTCCCGTGGTGATGGTCCAGCCCGAAGAAGCTGATCGTGGCCACGTACTGGCGGCGCGGGTTCGCCCCGGTGGTTTCCAGGTAGACGTTGTAGAGCACTCCCGGCGGGCCCTCGAGCGTGATGTTTTCGAGGACCAGCTCGGTCGTCTTGGCCGGCGGGGCGCCCTCCGGGCGCGGCGGAACCTTGAGTCGCGCGGCCACCTTGACGGCGTTGAGCGCCACGCCCTCGACCTTGGCGAGCTGCGTGGCGGCCGTTTCCACTCCTACCGCCGCCGGCGAGAACTGCAGAGTCGGCTTGCGGCCGCAGTTCGTGACGTGGTCGTAGGTGTAGTCGATCGGGACGTCCGAGTACTTGATCTTCACCAGGTTGCCGGCGTTGTCGATAAACGCGTACTGGATGCTCTTGAGATTGTCCGGGACCTTGCCGCCCAGCTTGAGCCAGCACTCGAAGATGCGGTCGATGTTGGCATGGTGGAGCCAGAAGATGGGATCGGTCCCGGCGACCGGGACGTCGCCCATTAGCGGATACGGGCAGTCCGGCCCGACCGCGCAATGCACGTAGCCGTGCGGCTGCTGCTCGATCTCCGGTCTGAAGGTGTTGTAACTGGCCTTCTTCAGCAGGTTGTCGATGTTGGTCGCATTCGAATCCAGCTTGACCGTCTGCGAGCGGCGGCGGGGGTCGAAGAGCGAATTGGCCTTGCCGTTGAGCGTCGGCTGCCCGAATTGCGCGGGGAGCTGGAGTTGGGTGGGATCGGTGTAGTCCCAGTAGGGGAGGCGCAGGGTGTTGTCCTGCGCCGCCTGCTGCAGCACCCGCTCGAAGTAGAAGAGGAAGGCGCGATGCCAGGTCAGGAACTGCGGGGTGCCGTGTTGGCACTTGTCCCAGACCTGTTGGGCCAAGCCGGGCGGCTGTGGCGGGAAGGTGAGGTCGCGCAGACCCTTGAAGAACGGCTTCTTGGTCGCGGGAGCGTCGTCGATGGCATCCTGGAGGAGACCGGCCTTGGCCTGCGGGCCGTAGAAGCCGTGCATGGACGACCAGTACTCCCAGCTCCGGCGGTAGTCGGCCGAGCTGGTTGAGGCCGAGGTACGGCTCTTCATCACCTCGATCGCCTTGACGAGAGCGTCCAGCCGCCTCTTGTCCTTGACGAAGTCCTGGAATTTCATCCGGACTCCCGCCGCCACTTTCAGCGGGAGCGTCGTTGCCACCGCTGGTGTCTTGGCCACCGGCTTCGCCGCTGGGGCGGCTGTCTGGGCCCGCAGGCCCGCTACGGACAACACGAAGGCAATGAGGATCCCTAGAACCGCGAATCCGACAACCTGACGAGCGGTCGTTCTGCGCTTCACGCAGCCCTCCTTTCAATGGAACGGTTGTGGAGATTCTAACACGAAACCGTTCCCCGCAAGGCTGGAGCAGGTCGCGCTACGGCTGGCTCTGGAGGCGCAGGCGGACGGCGCCGACCCGCAGGCCTGCCTGCGGATTGAGCGGTCCAGCCTTCTCGGGAGTGGAATCGGCGGTGCCGGTGGTGGCCTCGAACACCACCTGGAGGTCGGGGAGCTGGGAATTCTGGCCCATGAACGCCTGGAGTTGCTCGGTGACGTCGAAGGTGCGGCCGGGAAGGGAGCCATACCCGGAGCGGTGGCTCACCCCGAAGAAGCTCAGCGTGCCCACGTACTGGCGCCGCGGTTGCGGTCCGGTGGTGCTCAGGTAGACGTTGAAGAGCACGCCCGGCGGCTTGGCGACGGTGATGTCGTCGAGCACCAGCTCGGCCGTGGTGCGGCCGGCGGGCGCGGCGAGGACCTGGTGCAGACGCTCGACCGCCGGGCCGGACTTCGCGATGGGGAGCCGCACGGCCACCGTGGGCTGGTCGATCCGGATCTGCTCGGCCGTCCCCAGCGTGGTGGCGGCCTCCTCGTTCGGCATGTCACTCATCTCCCGGGAGGTGGCGGCCCCGTCGCAGGCTGCCGAGAAAAACACGGCGGTGCCAAGGAACCACAGCCCAAAGCATGCGATCGTCGCGGAAAGCGTTCTCTGTCTCATTTCGACCTCCCGGGTTCCCGGGGCGTCCCGGCTCCCTGAACACTGTAACCGCGCGGCCACGTCCGGCCTTCCCAGAATGGGAAAAATTGAAAAAGTCCACTCGCAGGCTCAGCCGGCCAACTCATAGGCGGCCTTGAGCCAGCTCTCGATCTCGCCATCCACCTGGGCCGGATCGTCCAGGCGCACTTCGAGATGCCACCGGTGGGCGGACGCCTGCTCGCGCTTGAAGATCCGGGGGCTCGCGAGGTCGGTTGCGGACTTGAGGGTGAGGATGAGGGCGTTCTTCCGTGTCGCCACCCCGGCGAACGCCGTCTTGCGCGCGAGATGGATGGACGTCTTCTTAGGCTCCTCCTGAACCGAGCCAAAGCCCCTGGCCGTCTTCAGCAGCCGGTCGTAGATGGCGCGTACCTCCGGCGAGCAACGCTCGAAGTGCTGCCCTACGGTATGCGTCGAGAGCTCTTCGCTCATCCTGGCCTCCCATGCGAAGCGGGTGCCGGGATTGTACACGGGTGGAACGGCTCGGAGGCTGGCACGACCCGCGGACCGAGCACAGCCCGCGGGTCGAGAGCCGTGCGGAGTGTCAGCAGCAGATACCGCAGTTGCGGCCCGGCAGCCGGCAGCAGGCGTTGCCACTGCCACACTGAGCGTTGGTGGTGCACTGGCACGGCACCTTCTCCTCCGGCGTGGGGAGGAGCCAGTCGAGAGAGTCGGTGCCCGTCACAGGCGAGACGGCGGGAGTCTGGACCACGGGAGCCAACTGAAGCGCCGGCGCTGGCGCGACCGTCTGAGCCGCCGGAGCGGCGACGGCCGGCTCCGTCTGGGCGGATGCGGGAGAGACCAGAGCGAGAAGGGCCAGGACGAGCGCTGCGGCGACGCCAATCTTCTTCAACATCGTTCTCCTTTCCGTTCCCGGGGATTCGGGAAGCTGCCTACAATCTCCACGGTGCCTGCCGGTTGCTCAGGCGAGCTGTCTCATGGGGCGGGGAAGGCAAAGACACGAAAGGGTCCGCTCGTAGGAGCGGACCCTTTCAACGGCGGCCGCGCTGGCCCCCGGCCGGGGGCCCTCATGGATATGCTACGGGCAGTTGTAGGGGGAGCAGGCCATGACCGGCCCGGTGCAGTGCTGGTCGGTGCCGGTGTAGTCAGGGTGGCAGGTACGGGGCTCACATTCCATGCAGCTCTTCGTCGTGATATGCCGGTCCGGCGACCAGCCCGGCCAGAAGTTCGAGGTGCCGGACAGGACGGTGTCGGGTTTGAGATCGCCATCGGTGTCGACGAGGACGGTGCCGAGCCGCTTCGTGCTCGCGCCGCCCGTCGTGCTCCACGGAATGGGGACGGCGGGGAAGTTGATGCGTGTCGTGAGCTCCAGCTTGCGCGCGCTCTTGTCCCGCGCAGGCTTCACGGGGATGAAGGTCATGCGTGCGTTGATCGCGAGCGGCGCGACGAAGTTGCCGCCGTTCTCCTGGATACGGTTGATGCGCATCGTCGTCTCCTGCTGCTTGCCGGCCAGGGTGATGTAGACGTGATAGGACCCGCAGGCGGTCTTGATGGGGGCGACACTCACCAGGGACAGCGCGCGGAACTGGATGCGTGTCACGGCGGTGCCGTCGGCGTCGAAGGCGGCATCGTCGAGCCGCTCGATGACTGTATCGGCATTATGGAGCTGGCCGGGGGCTCCGGTCTCCAGCGGCAGGCCCCGGAAGGTCACGCGGCCGGTGAACGGCGCGGACTTCTTGCAGAAAAAGCCCGCGGGGATGGGATTCTGGGCAAAGTCATAGAAGGTCGTGCCGTCGCCGATGGTGGTGAAGGTGTCGACTCCGCGCTGGATCACGGAATCGGCGGCCAGGGGAGCGGCCAGAAGGATAACAGCGAGCGCTGCCAACAAGATGCTTCTGTTTCTCACGCAAACCTCCTTGTCTGAACGACGGTTTATGCTGAGCGCGGCCTCCACTTCTAAAGGTGCTCGCCAAGTGCTTAAGCGAGATCACGAATTTTCAGGACAACGAGATGAGGTGGAATGGGAAGGAAGCGAAAGGGTCCGCTCGCAGGAGCGGACCCTTTCAACGGCGGCCGCGCTGGCCCCGTCGGGGCTTTCACTGAATGCTACGGGCAGTTGTAGGGGTAGCAGGCGACGACCGGTCCCGTGCAGTGCTGCTTGCCAGAGTCTTCGTGGCAGCTATACGGCTCGCAAGTCGTGCACCCCTTCGCCATCGAATCCAGACCGTTCGGCGACCAGCCCGGCCAGAAGTTCGAGCTGCCGGTCAGGACGGCGTCGGGTTTGAGATCGCCATTGGTGTCGACGAGGACGGAGCTGAGCCGCTTCGAGCTCAGGCCGCCCGTCGTGCTCCACGGAATGGGGCTGGCCGGGAAAGTGAAGCTACCCGTGAGCTCCAGCTTGCGGGCGCTCTTCTGCGGCTTCACGGGAATGAAAGTCATCTTGGCGTTGACCGCGAGAGGCGCGACGAAGTTGCCGCCGCCCTCCTGAGTCTGGTTGATGCGCATCGTCGTCACCCGCTGCTTGCCGGCGAGGGTGACGTAGACGTGATAGGAGCCGCACGCGGTCTTGACCGGGGAGACGCTCACCAGCGAGAGGGCCCGGAACTGGATGCGGGTCACGGCGGAGCCGTCAGCTTCGAAGGCGGCGTCGTCGAGCCGCTCGATGACCGTGTCAGCGCCATGGAGCTGGCCCGGGGCGCCGGTCTCGAGGGGTAGGCCCTTCAAGGTCACGCGGCCGGTGAAGGGCGCTGAGCTCTTGCAGAAGAAGCCGGCGGGGATGGGGCTCTGGGAAAAGTCGTAGAAGGTCTTGCCATTGGCGGTGGTGGTGAAGGTGTCGACGCCGCGATGGATCACGGTATCGGCGGCCAGGGGAGCGGCCAGAAGGACAACAGCGAGCGCTGCCAACAAGATACCTCTGTTCCTCACGCAAACCTCCTGTCTAGACAAAAGTTGAACGGAGCGCGGCCTCCATTTCTTATGGTGTTCGCCACCTGCGGAAGTGAGTTATCCCCACGAATTGCAAACACTTAGGAGATTTCTACAAGAAGGGTTGAACCACGGGGACGGGTTCGCGGTATCATGCCTCGACGCCAACTGTCTCGACCTGGAGACCGCCGCGAGCGGTCGGGTGAGGTGCGACGATGAAGCTAACCGTGAATGGAAAAGAGCACGACGTCTCGGTCAGCGACGACATGCCCCTGCTGTGGGTGCTGCGCGACGTGCTGGGTCTGACCGGCACCAAATTCGGATGCGGGATGGCGCAATGCGGCGCCTGCACCGTGCTGGTCGACGGCCAGCCCGTCCGTTCCTGCGTGCGGCCGGCCGCCGCGGTCGCGGGCCGGTCCGTGACCACCATCGAGGGCTTGAGCCTGAACGGGGACCATCCCGTTCAGCGCGCCTGGACCGAGGTCGACGTCGTGCAGTGCGGCTACTGCCAGTCCGGCCAGATCATGGCGGCTGCGGCCCTGTTGAAGGCCAAGCCGAAGCCCACCGATGCGGACATCGACGCCGCGCTGAGCGGCAATCTCTGCCGCTGCGGCACCTATCAGCGCATCCGAGCCGCCGTGCACCGCGCGGCCGAGATGGCCGAGAAAGTGGAGGGTTGACCATGCGGCCCAACGGTCTCAAATCCCCTCAGAAAGAAGTCTCCCGGCGCGCCTTCCTCAAGAGCTCGGCCCTGGTGGGCGGGAGCCTCGTCGTGGGCTTCTTCGTGCCGGCGCCGCTGAAGCGTTTCGCGTTCGCGCAGGAGCAGCCCGCTCCCACGGCGGCCCGGGTCCTGCCTCCCGCCAACGCGTTCCTGCGTATCGGCAGCGACGACAGCGTCACCGTGCTGCTCGCTCACTCCGAGATGGGCCAGGGCATCTGGACCACGCTGCCCATGATGGTCAACGAGGAGCTGGACGCCGACTGGAGCCGCTTCCGCGTCGAGCACGCGCCCGCGGCCGACGTCTACGCACTCACGGTCTTCCGCATCCAGATGACAGGTGGCTCGACGACCACGTGGTCCGAGTTCGACCGCTATCGCCAGGTGGGCGCCGTGGCGCGCGATGCTCCTGGTGGCGGCCGCGGCCGCGCAATGGGGCGTCTCCCCCGGCGACTGCCGCACGGAGAAGGGCTGGGTGATCTCGGGCAACAAGCGGGCGAGCTACGGCTCCCTGGCTGAGGCGGCGGCCAAGCTGCCCGCTGCCCGCGAAGGTCGAGCTCAAGGCCCCGGAGGACTGGAAGGTCATCGGCAAGCCCACCCGCCGGCTCGACACGCCGGAGAAGATCACCGGCCGCGCCCAGTTCGGCATCGACGTCCAGCTCCCCGGGATGCTGACCGCGGTCGTGGCCCACGCGCCCACCTTCGGCGGCAAGGTGAAGAGCTTCGACGCCACGGCGGCCAAGGCAATGCCCGGCGTGCGGGCCGTGTTCGAGGTCCCCTCGGGCGTGGCCGTGGCCGGCGAACACTTCTGGGCGGCCAAGAGGGGCCGCGACGCGCTCAAAGTCGAATGGGATCTGGGTCCGCACGCGGACGTCGACACGGCCGTCCTGCGCGAGAGCTACCTCACGCAGGCGAAGTCCAAAGGGGCCGAAGCCTCCGCCGGCGGCGACGTGGAGAAGGCCCTCGGGTCGACCCGCTGATAGCCGAATACTCCCTGCCCTATCTCGCCCACGCTCCCATGGAGCCGCTGAACTGCACGATCCGCCGCAACGCCGACGGCTGCGAGGTCTGGACCGGAACGCAGTTCCAGACCGTGGATCAGCAGCGGGTGGCGGCGATCTTCGGCTTGAAGCCCGAGCAGGTCGCGATCCACACCACGTTCCTGGGCGGCGGCTTCGGCCGCCGGGCCAACATCGCCTCGGACTTCGTGGTCGAAGCCGTGCACGTGGCCAAGGCCGTCGAGCAGCCGGTCAAGATCGTGTGGACGCGCGAGGACGACATCCGCGGCGGCTACTACCGGCCGCATGGCCATCCACCGCGATCGAAGGTCGGCTCGACGACGACGGCGCGCCCGTGGCCTGGCGCCATCGCATCGTTCGGCCAGTCGATCGTGGCGGGCACGCCGTTCGCGGGGATGATCAAGAACGGCGATCGATGCCACGGCGGTCGAGGGCGCCTCCGATTCGCCCTACGTCGACGGCCATCCCCCACCATCGCGTCGAGCTCCACACCGCGGATCCGGGCGTCCCGGTGCTCTGGTGGCGCTCGGTGGGCCACATCGCACACCGCGTTCGCGATGGAGCGTTGATGGACGAGCTGGCGCACGCGGCCAGGCGGGACCCGCTGGAATACCGGCGCGCCCTGCTCGCCAAGGCACCGCGGCTGCGCGGCCGCGCTGGAGCTGGCGGCCGAGAAGGCGGGCTGGGGGACGCCGCCGCCCAAGGGCCGGGCGCGCGGCCTCGCGGTGCACGAGTCGTTCGGCAGCATCGTGGCCCAGGTCGCGGAGGTCTCGGTCGAGAGCGGACACATCCGCGTGCACCGGGTGGTCTGCGCCATCGACTGCGGCGTCTGCGTCAATCCCCTGGGCGTCGAGGCGCAGATGGAGTCCGGCATAGCCTTCGGCCTCGGCGCGGCGCTCCACGGCGAGCTGACGATCAAGGACGGCCGCGTGCATCGAGAGCAACTTCCACGACTACCGGGTGCTGCGCCTGCACGAGATGCCGCCGGTCGACGTCCACATCGTGCCCAGCAACGAGAAGTCCGGCGGCGCCGGCGAGCCGGGCACGCCGCCCATCGCACCCGCGGTGGCGAACGCCGTGTTCGCGTTGACCGGCAAGCGGCTGCGCGAGCTGCCGTTCCGGCTCGAGGGGAGAGGTAAGGCATGAGCGGAATCAGGAAATTCTGGGTCCTGGCGGGACTGCTCGCCGCGAATCTTTCTCTGCGGCAGCGCCGTCTTCGGAACTGGAGACAAACCCAATTCACAGGAAGCCGCCCTCGTGGCCTTCGACACCATCCAGACCGTGCTCCAACATCCCCGCTGCCAGAACTGTCACATTCCCGGCGATGCGCCTCTGGTGATGGACACGGGGGAAGTCCACCCGCAGAATGTGAAGCGTGGAACCGCCGGCATCGGCTCGGCCGGCCTGCCGTGCACCACCTGCCACGGCACCGCCAATCCGCCGGCGAGCTACGGACCCCACACACCGCCCGGCGCGCCGGGCTGGCACCTGCCGCCGCCGAGCCGAAAAATGATTTTCATCGGTCTTTCGAAAGCGGACCTCTGCGCCACGATCAAAGATCAGAAGCGCAACGGCGGCAAGGACCTAGCCGCCCTCCTCGAGCACGTGAGCCACGACAAGCTCGTGCTCTGGGGCTGGGCCCCCGGAGTCGGCCGTGCTCCCGTCTCCATCCCCCACGACGCCTTCGTGGCCAGCTTCAAGACCTGGATCGCAGGCGGAGCGCCGTGCCCGGCGGGAGGGGAGACGGTGAGGAGCACGCGGATGCCCTGAGAAGGTGTCTGAAAAGGGTGTTTCCAATGGCGCCTCGCGGAAGTGCCCCTTTCAAGCTGCGGCAAGCACTACAAGAGTAGAAGGGTAACACGCCGGTCCTGCGCGGCCGGCGCCGTGCCTTTCACCACCAGCCTTTCTTCAGAAAGGAGATTCCTATGAAGAAGCTGCTGTTCACGCTGCTCGTCGTAGCGCTCACCGCCCCCCTGGCTGCGGCTGAGCCTCCCCTGGCGGTCGCTTCAAATCCGTCCGCGGTCGCGGCGACGGCGACCAATACCGCTCCCGGATTGGATGTCGGCGCCCTCTCACCCGAGGAATTCATGGCTTTGCTCCAGGCGACAGAGCTTGGGGTGCCCAAGCCCGTTACGGCAGCTCCCCCGCCGTGCCCTGTGAACGTGGTCTGCACCAGCCCGACCGGCATTTGCGCCATCAGCATCACCTGCACGTTCACGAATCTCGGTCCCTGCTGCTCGGCCGGCAGCGGCCTCAACCGCTGCTGTCTCAACGGAGACATCATCGTCAAGACTTGTCCCTGCCATGGCCCAGGCTGCCCCGCGGCCCAGGTCTCGTATAGCTGCGTGTAGGCGCATGTAGACGCCTTCCCTCTCCCCCAAAGCCTCAAGGGGAGAGGGAGCTCTATGAGACAACTCGAAAAACCAGTGGAATGCGAGGCGACTGGCTCACCGCGCTCGAATGACCGATCCGCAGTTCGGGCACCGCTTGCCCGCGCCAACCAGTATGGCGCCGCAATGGCGGCAGGTCACCTCGGGCACGATGTCGAAGCTCAAGCCACACTCCGGGCAGTCCGGAGCGTTACGCGGAAGGCTTGTGCCACAAGCCGAGCACGTCCGACCGTCTGAGGTAAAGTCTTCATCCGCATCGTTCGCGGCGTCCCAGATTTCCTCCGCGGTATCGCAATCCTCCGGGTCGAGGTAGAGGCAGGCGTTGGTAGCGGATGTTTCGTAAGGCCCGAGCTCAATGCGATGACCGATGCCGGCTTCGTCGAGCTTGGCTGATAAGCTTGTAAGGAACGAGAAAGATCCGCAGCAGAGACAGACGAGATCGTCCGACGCGGGAATCTCGTGGCGCGGAGGATGGGGAAACGTAAGACGCTCCTCCGCTTTTCCCTGAGAAACCTCCTCAGAGAGCTCTTCTGGATCGGGATCTTCGTCCTTACCGGGCTTGACGAGCTCGACGCCACAGTAGGCGCAACGCTCGATCTCCGGCCGGAAATCGGCGCCGCACTCGGGGCAGACCTTGTAATCCTCCTCGTCCTCCTCCCTGGAGAGATCCTCCTCGCGCTCCTCCTCTGAAGGCTCGTCGTCCATTTCCAGAGGATCAGTCTTCAGACGGGCGCCGTCCAGCGCCGCGGCCGCCTCGCGGTCTTCCCGTTTCACATAGAGGCTCAGGAGACCCTCGTCTCGAACTTTGCGGCGGTCGATCGCGTAGGGAATTCGAGCCCACTCGAGATCCGCGGCCAGGGCTCGTATCCAGAGGATCGGAGCGGTGCGGACCAGGACGAGGCTGGGCCTCAAGCGCAGCTCGCGAGCCTCCCGCTCCGCGATCTCTTCCGGAAGCACGAGCGGGACACCGCAGTCGACGCAGACACTGGCCGTCAACTGATACTCGCCGCCGCACTCCGGACAAACCTTGATGGGGTCGTCGTCGGTCATCATCGCTTCCGTGTTGGGTTGATTTTACCAGAAAGCTTCGCGACCTCGGTGACGAACGGTACGGGCGAGGCGGCCTTGACGCACGAGAGGTCGAGCCCCTGGGCCGATCCCCGTTCGATGAAATCCGCGATCAGGCGCTCCTGGCAATCGGCGGCGCCGGCGTGGGTGCCGTGGGGAATCTGGACCAGCAGGCCGTGTGGAAAGCCCCGGGCCACGAGGGCGGCGTCGGCGGGCGGAGTCACCGGATCGCGCTCGCCGGAAAAGAGGAGGATGGGGACGTCCGAATGAACGAGCGACCCCCAGCCCGTTGGCAGGGGAGCGTGCGGCCAGGCGCCGCAGACGGCGAGCTGTTCGCGCACCCGGTCGTCGCCGTAGAAGGTCCCGCGGGTAGCGGCAGGAATCTCCTGGGGATCGATGAGCGGCAGGTCCTCCGCGCAGGAGACCGAGAACAGGAGCCCGAACGCGAGCCCTTGCTGAAGCCTGGAGCGAACCAGAACCGCGGCCTGCGCCAACTCCCGATAGTCTCCCTGAGCGGCGAGATGGATGCGCAGAGGCACCCGGCTCGACGCCTCGGGGCTGTAGAGGGCGAAGCGGAGGGCGTCGGCCGCCGCCGAACGGGAAGCTCCACCGTCACCCCCTTCCCCGTCCTGGGATGCTTCACCTGGACCTTGACGGGCTGCTTCGCCAGCCGGTCGAGGACGATCGAGACCTCCTCCAGGAAATGGGGAAAGGCGGCATGGCAGACCGGCTCGGCTGCGCAGTCCTGAGCCAGAAGCTCCAGAGCCTGCTGCGCATTCCGGGCATGATTCAAGGGAGCCGGCTCGCCCGGCCTCACCACCGAGACGAGAGTGACGGTCCGCACCGCCTCCGGATGCCGGGAGAGAAAGATCTGAGCCGCGAAAGTGCCATAGGAAGCACCGCTCAGATTCACCGGACCATAGCCGAGATACCGCCGCACCTCGTCGACGTCATCCATGGCCGCCGGCGTGGTGTACTGACTGAGATCCGCCCGCTTCTTGAGCTTGTCGCGGCAGGCGGTGACCGCATCGAGCGGAAAAAGATGATCGAGCCGCGTTCCGTCGCCCCACAGCGGGCAGGACAGGGGATTCGACCCACCCGTGCCGCGAGTATCGATGAGCACGATGTCGCGTCGCACCCGCACGGGATCGTGGGCGAGCTCAGCAGCATCCATCGTCGCCCCCGCTCCCGGACCGCCTTCGAGGAAGAAAACGGGATCCGGCGCCCGGTCAGGCCCCTTCGCCGGCAGGACGACGATCTTCAACGGGATCTTTCGCCCGGAGCGGGCCTCTCGGTTTTCAAAGACCTCGTACGTCCCGCAGAAGGCCTTGCCGCCCTTCTCTGGCAAGGTGCAGGGGGAAAGCTTCCCCTGCCAGGGCGGCCTCGTCGTCGCCTGGGCGGCAGGTAAGCCGGCGTGGAGGGTGGAAGGCACCAGGAGGACGACGAGAGCGGAGAAGAAGAGGAGGGCGCGACGGGACATGGAATCTCCTTGAATTCTTCCTTCTACGCTGGCTATGCCGATTTGTTCCCGCTCCCTGGATTCACTCTCCCGGAGCCACCCTCCTGGGACCGCCGGCGTCCGCCGGCCCACAAACTCCGCTTCTTCTTCTCCACCGACCCTGCGGGTCTGCGACAAGGTACGCCAATCTGACAAAGTAGAATTAAGATCAGGTGGAGCATGGAGAGCATCACCGCAGTATCCTCTGAAGGAGGAGTGAACCATGGCGGAGATCGAATGGAAGATCCTCAACAAAGGTAGAGCCTGGTCAGGCGAGGAAGCTTGGGAGCGCTATGAACGGTTCGCGCCCAAAAAGGTGGAGATGATTGACGGAAAGCTCTTGTGGACCGAAGAGGACCGGGAGACGCTCCTCGGGTTGCTCCTCGAGAACGTCGGTGCAGACCGGGCAGTCCAACTCGGAGATCCGGAGGTCTGGCGAGCCGCCGTTGCCAAGCTGCCCATATGACTTGCGCTCGCTGGTCTTGGTAGCGACGCGCAGCCGCCTCAGGCCGCTGGCGAGAATCCCTGGAGCAGACCCACAGGTATACTTCCAAGGAATCCGTGGGTGGGGTATATTTCAGCTATGACGACATCGGTCTCGTTCGAGACCTGGTCTTCCAGGAAGCCAAGGGACTCGCCAAGCGGCTGGAGAAGCCTCGACGTCAGCTCTAACCGAGGCCCTGATCGAGTACTTGACCCGCCATGATCAAATATCATCACCGAGCGGCTCAATGAGCTTGGGATTTGATCGCTGAGCCGGAAGACCACTTCGTGACCGAGACGGCAAGACGTGCTCCGTCGTGTCGAGTGTGAGAGGGCCTTTTCGTGCAAGCTGGGACCTTCTGGAGGACGGTGACCAAAGACCACGCCGACCTTCTCAAGCAGACGCTCCAAGCTCTTGAGGAGGCCGGCGTCCACTACTGTGTCATCGACGGTCAGGCCGTCAACGCTTACACCGAACCGGTCGTGAGCCTCGACCTGGACCTTGCACTTGCCCCCGGCGAGATCGAGCGCCTTGAGGGGCTGTTCGGGCCGCAGATCCGGATCGAGCACTCGGTGAACCTGTCCACTCCCGGCTCGGACTTGAGCCGGCGTGTCAGTAAACGACAGAAGGAGCTGGCTGACGTCGCCAGGCTCATATAGGAGAATCCTGAATTGCGTGCGATGGTGCCCGCAGTCAACTCCTCAACGTTTGTCGTAGGGCTCCATGGGAGGGATGCGGTGCCACTTCCTGTCTACTTCTCTTCTCCCGAGGTATTGACGAGGATTCAGAAAAAGAGTATAAGTCTAGAAGAACTAACATGATCGGCGGCAGCATCCTCGTAGCTCGACCGAGAGGTATAGTGGACAAACTCGATTAGGCTGCTAGACTGCCAGGGGGAGAAGCGGCCAGCTCGCGTAAGGGACCGAGGCCGAGTAGTTTCCCGGCACGGGTATCAGGTCGCTGGTCAAGGCTGTTGGGAGGCGCTGGTGAGCTATGCCTAAGGATTCAACGATGTCCAATTCCAGGAAGGTCGATCCTCGATTGTCTCTACTCCTATGAGGGGGGCGGTTTGTGCGGAAGACAACAACTAGCACTGGCGGAGTCATTTCTCTACAAAGCCAGTGTTGAGCAGAAAGAGCTTCCTGCTCTTGTTGATGCCCTTCTCGCGGCGGGGTAATGTGAGATTAGGGCACACTCGGTAAGCGAAACGCCTCTTACTCTGTCTTTTCAGCGATCCTCAGAAGAATAGGCCATGAATTGCAAGTGCTTGCAGTCTCTCCAACTAGCATATCTGGAAGACTCTCTGGGAGCTTCGGAAAGGATCGCTCTGAGATAGCTGGCTTCTTCGTTGCAGTTCAGCATCCTGAGCACGCTCTTGTATGGACTTTGATCACTCATTCGGGGAAAAAGTTCGAGAACGTTATCCTCTCGAATCGTTTATCAGTTCGGTTCGTCCCCGGTGCACTCGTCCTATCCTTCAAACAGGCCAAATAAGATCCCTTCTGGGTAAAGTTGAAGATCTGCCTTCCACCCAAGATTTACGGGTTCGGCAGTTTGGTAGTCGCGCCAAGATCCGAAGCAAAGGAGCATCAAAAACCTTGGAGAGTGACCGAAAATGGACAGATCTATCCGTTGAGGAAGCGTTCAAAGAAATTCGCTCCGAAGGACATTGGATAACCGATGCGTCGATTCAGTTTCGCTATTTCTCGGTGCACAACGCCGGTCTAAAAATTACCCGATACGGCATCTTCACCTTCCGTAGGGTTGCCGGAGAGCAGACTTTATTATCAGGATTTCCCGACGCGGGCCGAAGCGCGCGAGAGTATGCGTTCTCAATGGTCGCGCTCGATCAAAGAGCACTGACTTTAGGATTCGACACTTTCAATATCGAATTTGAATCGGCCGTCTTTGATGAGAAAGATCAAGTTAGATTGTTGCAAGACGCGTTGAGAAAACTGCCATCGGTTACCTGTACAGTACTTCACGGTAACCCGTACTTTCATGCCATTTTTAGTAGACGATCACGATGGTTCAAGTTACGAAGTTCTTGTGATCAGTAAGAGTCATTTAACTGTCATTCCGCAGGGGCGTGCTACTGTCGGGGCTCTTCAACGATTCTGTGCGGCGGTGTTTTTTGGCTTTAGAGAAGGTGAGTTGCGAGAGGTATCCAATGCCTGAATCTTCCGATAGCGGGCAGTCAGCGCTGGTCAAAAATAGGAACGCTCTCGATGATTACCTGGGAAGCGTTAAGGGAATTTACGCATTCGCGAGTTCGGCATGTTGGGATGAGGCGGCGAAGTGCTTGCGGCCAGATAGTTACCGATGTGCGCCGCGCACAATGAAGCGTGCGGACAAAAAGGGCTCTTCGAATCTCACTCCTGATTGCGTAGTACAGGTGACTTCTCGGTATGGCGTAGTGGTCGAGATGAAGAAGCACTATCAAGAAGAAGACTTGAGGCCCTTTGAGCAGATCAAGAAATATGACTGCAAGCTAATTGGATGGTGGACTCCAGATGAGCTTATTGAAAGTCATGACTTGGTGCTCCTGACTCATTATTTTAGTAGTACGAATGCCCAAGATGCATTTGAGTTGTGGAAGACGAAAAATGCGCCCTATGAGCGTCAATTCGCGATAGTCGAATTCAGCTATAGCGATCAGGGGCAATCGTACTTTGCTTTAAAGAGGGTCTCGGGCAGCCTTTCTGATGCTGAGCATGATTCGCGCCTTCGTCGTGGAGTTAAGATTCCAGAGACAGTATTTGTCGAGATTACAGGCAGGCTTAAATTTTACGACGCCGACCCTCCTCTGATACATATGCTGGTGCTAATACAGGACTATATTCTGCCGACAATGTTCTCGGAAGATCAGTATGGTGCGGAGTCGGAGGAAGGGATTGAGGGTGTGGATATAACAGTGGCGACAATGCGGAGGAAGCTGGAGGAGCAGTTTTGTGACACGAGGCATAAGGCTCGACAACCCTCCCTGCCGAAGGCCAGCTGGGTGAAAGAGGCGCTCGAAGCTTTGTCTGATATGGGTTTGGCTATGAGGCAAGGCAAAGGTCGGTACAAGGTTTTTCTACGAAAACCCACGACAAAGGATTCTATAAGCTATTTCACAAGCAAACTTCTTGAACTTGAGGCCCGCCGTCTCGATGGGCAGTCAGAAGGTGAAGCGAAACAGTTGAACCTTCAGTACAGTTGATCCTCCTCGATTAGGCCATGGTCGGGCCGTTGCGCCGCATTGACTGCAGCCCGACCGAGCTCCTCCGAAGCGGCATTGAACGCCGTCTCCATCCCCTGCTTGGCTGCCGGTGTTTGCATGCGCTTGAGCAGGCTCTCGAACTTGGAGCTGATATCCACCATAGTGGAATAGCACATAGTCAACGTCCATCACGCTCACGCCGCTGGTTCTGATAGCGACGCGTAGCCGCCTCGAGCCGCGGGCGAGGCCGGTCGGCGTCGTTCAAGGCTGCAAGGAAGGCCTCCCAGTCGCGGAGGGTGAGCGTCAAAGTTTCGTACTCGTCTGTCTGGTGGTCATGGATTGCACCTCGTTCAGCCCGAGGATAGCATCCCCTCCCGCCGCACCGCGCTCTCATGCCACCGCAGCAGCAGATACGAGACCCCCGAGAGCACCGCATACAGCAGTACCCCCGAGCCAGCCAGGAGGTCCAGCGCGGCGAACATGCGGGGGATGGCCAGGGTGTAGTAGCCGGCTTCGAGGATGCGGTAGGCGAGACCGGAGGCGGCTCCGCCCGTTCAACGATCCTCTCTCAGGGGGCGAGGGTGAGGACGGCGACGAGGGCCGGCAGCAGGGCGCTGGCCACAATCCGCTTCATGGTTCTCCGGCGTGGATGGTGGCAGGCAACAGGAGGGCAGTGAGAGCCTGAGAATTCTCGGGCACCGGCTGCCAGTGGCGAGACTGGAGGATGTCTTGCGCGGCAAAGTCTGGGCCGCCAGCGACCCCAGCCGGCGCGCCAGTAAACGACAGAAGGACCTTGCTGACATCGCCCGACTCATAGAGGAGCATCCTGAATTGCGCGAAATGGTGCCGCAGTCGATCCTGCAGCGGCTGATCGGATAATCAGTTTAAGAGTCAGGTAGAGCTACACTGCATATCGGCGAAGTCCGCGGGTCGCGAACTGCTGCTAGCGCCCTGGTCTTCAGGCAGCCACGTCTACGTAGAGCGACAGTGTGCTCGGCTCAGGAATCGACTCGCCGTGGAGGCGCATCCCTTCCAGATGAAACTCGATGGCCTCTCGCATGTTCTGCTCGATCTCCTCGACGGTCTTGCCCGTCGCGACACAGCCGGCAAGATCGGGAGAGTAGGCGGCGAAATTGTTCTCGGCTTGCTCGATGATGACCAGATAGCGCATCGTCTGCCTCCAGGGGCTATTTCAGTTTCGCCTGCTTGAGAATGACTGGGCGTGCCGCTGGACTGGACTTTACTGCGATCAGCGCTCTTGGTCTACTCCGCCACCCTTCGCGCGGCTCCCCCTCACTCCACCGTCACTCCCTCCCGCCGCACCGCACTCTCATGCCACCGCCGCAGCAGCAGATAGGAAACCCCCGAAAGCACCGCATACAGAAGCACCCCCGACCCTGCGAGTAGGGCCAGCGCGGCGAACATGCGAGGGATGGCAAGGGTGTAGCCGGCTTCGAGGATGCGGTAGGCGAGGCCGGAGGAGGCTCCTCCCGTTCCGGCGACGAATTCGGCCACTACGGCTCCGATCAAGGCCAGGCCGCCGCTGATCCGCAGGCCTCCCAGGAAGTAGGGGAGGGCGCTCGGGAGGCGCACGAAGCGGAGGATCTTCCAGCGCGAGGCTCCGTAGAGTCGCAGGAGGTCGAGGAGGTAGTGGTCGGCGCTCTGGAGGCCCAGGGTCGTGTTCGCGGCCACGGGGAAGAAGGCCACGAGGAAGGCGCAGAGGACGAGGGCGAGGCGGACGTCTTTCACCCAGATGAGGAGCAGCGGTGCGATGGCGACCAGGGGGGTGACCTGGACGATCACCGCGAATGGGAAGAGGCTCCTTTCGATCCACTTCGCCTGGATGAGGAGCACGGCCAGACCTCCTCCCAGCACGGCCGCGGCGAGCAGGGCCTCTCCGGTAACAGCAAGGGTTTGCAGCAGCGACGGATAGAGCGTGGGCCAGTCTTCCTTCAGCGCGGCGGCGATGCGCAGCGGGCCGGGCAGCAGGTACTCAGGGATGTGGCGCAGGCGGACGATCCATTCCCAGGCGGCGAGGACGAGGACGGCGACCAGGGCCGGTGGCAGGGCGTTGGCGAGGGCTCGTTTCATGATTTATCCGAGCGCTTCGGCCAGCTTCGTTGAAACGGCTTGGCAGGTGCGCAGGTAGGTCTCGGAGCTGCGGTAGGTCTCGCCCCGGGGGAAAGGAGATTCGACGGCGATCTCGCCCACGATCCGGCCCGGCCGCGCGGAGAGGACCGCGATGCGGGTGGCCAGGTAGGCCGACTCGTAGACGCTGTGGGTGACGAAGACGATGGTGAGGTTTTCTTTCTGCCACAGCGCGAGGAGCTCGTCGTTGAGCTTCAAGCGGGTGATCTCGTCGAGAGCCGCGAAGGGCTCGTCCAGCAGGAGGAGCGCGGGGCCGGGCCACGAGGGCGCGGGCGATCGAAACCCGCATCTTCATCCCTCCGGAGAGCTCGCGCGGATAAGCCCGCGCGAATCCGGCGAGCCCCAGCCCTTCGAGCCTCTCGGCCACGCGCCGGCGGATCTCGACGGTCGGAATACCCAGCGAGCTTGAGAGGCAAGGCCACGTTTTTCTCGACCGTGGCCCAAGGCATGAGCGTCGGCTCCTGGAAGACGAAGCCCACGGCATGCGGGTCCGGCAGCCGGCGCTCCACCGAGCCAGCCGTGGGCTCGTCGAGCCCTGCCATCAGCCGCAGCGCCGTGCTCTTGCCGCATCCCGAGGGGCCGAGCAGGGCGAGGAGCTCCCCCGGGGCCACGGCCAAGTCGATCCCGGCGAGCGCCTCCGTGCCGCTCGCGAATCGTTTGGCGACCTGGCGGAGACGGACGACCGGCTCACCGTCGCGGACGTTGGGATCGGGGAGGGCCACCGCGCGAGGTCTTGATCTCCATGCCCACCTTTTTGTTGACGAAACGCAGGGTGTAGGCCTTGGAGAGATCGATCGTGGGAGGGTAGACGCCGGCCTTGATCATCGCGGCCGCGAACGATTTCCAGCGGGCGTCGGTCATGGCGCCGATGCCGAGCGTCAGGGCATCGCCGGAATCGACCACCCCATGCTTGCGCATGGCCGCGATGCCGTAGGCGATGAGGTCGTCCGTCATCTCTGGGTTGGCTACCTTGATCAAAGCGTTGGCCGGCGCGGGATCGCCATAGAGATAGCTGTACCACCCCTCGATGCTCGCGTCCACGAAGCGCTGTACGAGGTCGGGGCGGGTCTGGACCAGCTTCCAGTTGCACTCGATCGTCGTCGAATAGCTGTCGAATCCGTGGTCGGCGAGGATGTGGACGACCGGCTTGACCCCTGCTTTTTCGAGCGTGTAGGGCTCGCTCGTGAGATAGCCCTCTTGAATGGTTTTCTTGTCCGCCAGGAAGGGGGCCATGTTGAAGGTGTAGGTGCGGATCTGATCGTCCGTGTAGCCGTAACGGATGCGCAGGAAGTTCCAGAAGGTGGCGCGGGCGGCCGGCGCGATCAGGATCGGCTTGCCCTTGAGCGCTTCGAGCGTGTCGTTGCCCTGGCCGGGATGGGCGATGAGCACCTGCGGATCTTTCTGGAAGATCGCCGCCACCGTAACCACGGGCACCCCGGCCTTGACGTAGTTCAATGCCGAGAAGGAGCTGGCGCCCACGTTGAAATCCACCTGGCCGGCCGCCAGGAGCTGCGGGTTGTTGATCTGCGGGCCCCCCATTCGCAACGTGACGTCGAGCCCGTGACGTGTGTAGATCCCCGTGGCGATCGCCTGGTAGAAGCCCCCATGCTCCGCCTCGGCCTTCCAGTTGGTGGCGAGGGTGACCTTGTCGAGCGCCAGAGCGGGTGGGGCGGCGAGGACCAGGAGAAGCAGGAGGGAGAGGAACGAACGCTGGAGCATGGGCGGGATGCTACCACGAGCTACGGCAAGCCCAAGGGCACCCCTGGGACCGCCGGCGTCCCCGCCGGCCCTGGCTCTGAAAGAGCCGGGGAATCGGCTTGCTCTCAGTCGACCCGAAATACCTTCATCACCTCACGGTCGGTGGGCTGGCCGTCCTCGTCGAGCTCCCAGTGGCGGCCCGGGTAGTGGTAGGGAGAGTTGAGGATCGGCCTCTCGAAGAATTGCTCGGTCATGTGCGTTGTGCCTTGCCGACTTCGAACCTTACTCAGGCGTGCTCAACCCTTTCACCTACTCTTCAGTAGGAGCGCCGACAGCCAGGCTCAGCTCTCAACTCCTTCTGAGGGGAACCAGTTCTCGACCACGAGATCGGAAACGTTCTGGAAGTGGCGAATGTTGCGCGTCACGAGCACCAAGTCGTGCACCCGAGCCGTCGCGGCGAGGAAGGCGTCGGGCATTTCGATCGGTCTTCCGCTTCTTCGCAGTGAGGCCTGGAGGTCAGCGGTTTCGAGCGCGACTCTTTCTTCGATTGGAAGCCAGATCGGCAGTGGCAGTATCTCCCGTTCCACCTTCCCCCAGATCTCGCTCGATTTTGGATGGATCGCCGCGCCGAAGCGCAACTCGTAGCGTGTGATCTCGCAGGCAAAGAGCACCGCCGGATCCGTTGAAAGCAGCCGCCGGACCACGGGCAGGTTTGGCCGCGGCCGGATCAATTCTGAGAAGATGTTTGTATCGATCAGGAACATCGCGCTGGCAGCCGGGTTCAAGGGGGGTGCCTACGCGTCGCGACCGAACGGATCGCGCGTGGCCCAGGGCTCGCGTCGAACCTCTTCGAGAGACCGGAAAAAAGACTCGTCGTCAATGCCCTCGGGATTGAACCAGGTGCCGTCCGAGCGCCGCTCCAGCCGACTTTTCCAGCGTTCCCAGGCTTCCCGTCTGACCTCGCCAGCTTTCGTCGCGTTCGCCTCTCCGCTGGCTGCGACTTCGAGCTTCTCGTCGATCGCCTCGGCCACGAGGTCGCGCAGTGGGCGTCCCTGTTGGGCAGCGAGCGCCTTGGCCTTCCTGACCAGCGCGTCGGGCAAATCGAAGGTCGTCTTCATGAGGAGCAGTATTTACAGCCTTACGGCGATTGTCAAGTCTCAGCCCTCCGGACGCAGCCCGCGATCCGGCGCTTGCGGACCAGTTCTTGAAGAGCCAGCACGACCGCGCCAGTCTTGGATTTGAAGCCGAGTACATGGCGATGCTCCGTACTGGCCCAAGCCTTGCACCTCCATCCCAATCATCAGACTCAGAAGGCAACGTGGAGAGGAGACGTGGGCAGCGCCCCCTGAAAGGAGTCGATTGGATGAGCTCTACGAAGGAAGCGCAGGCTGACCAAAATTGGCAGCGGAGTAACAAATTTTCCCCACTTTCCCCCTTCAGGTACTTGGAAGAACTATGTTTCCAGGCGCTCTACTTGGCTCTGGTCGGCAGGCAAGGTCCTTCTCCTCGAGCAGTGCCCGTTCCGAATGTGTCTGAGGTATCGAGCGATCCGTCCCGTCGGCACCAGCGGCCGTGACAGGACAGAGAGAGGAGGGGGCATGCTAAGATATGCATCACTGTCTATTCGAAGGGAGAGCCCATGCCCCCTCTGCCCGGAGCTTGCCGTGCCCGTCCGGTCCGCCGCATTGCGATGGCGCTCGCCGTCGTGCCCCTTCTCCTCGGCGCCGCCCCGCCCGCAGGGGCTCCGGCGAAGGCCACCAAGGCGCTCGCGAATCCCATCCTGTTCGTGACGCAGGTGCCGATCCCGGAGGACTTCACCACCGTCGGCTCGGTGTTCGGCAATCATCAGGGAGACGTGCAGAGCGCGGGGCGGGGTGGCGACCTCTACATCCTCTATCCCAGCGGCACGCTGCGCAATCTGACCCGCGAGGCCGGCTTCGGCAATGACGGCTTCCAGGGCAGCGGCGCCATTGCCGTGCGCGAGCCCGCGGTCCATTGGAGCGGCACCAAGGCGCTGTTCAGCATGGTGGTGGGTGCCACGACGCAGCGCTATCAGTACATCGACACCTATTGGCAGATCTACGAGGTGACGGGCCTGGGCGAGGGCGGACACGCGGGCCCTGCGGTCATCACGCGCATCCCCAACCAGCCGGCGGACACCAACAACGTCAGCCCGCTTTATGCACCGGACGGCCGCATCCTCTTCTCTTCGGACCGGCCGCGCAACGGCGAGCGCCATCTCTATCCGCAGCTCGACGAATACGAGGAGGCTCCCACCACCAGCGGCCTGTGGAGCCTCGATCCGGCCTCGGGTGATTTGCGATTGCTCGATCACGCGCCGTCCGGCGTCTTTCGTCCTCTCCTCGACAGCTTCGGCCGCGTGGTCTACACACGTTGGGATCATCTGCAGCGGGATCAGCAGGCGGACTCCGACGCTCTCGACGGCGACAATTACGGTACCTTCAACTATGCGGATGAGAGCGCCGGTGCCGCTCGACTCGTGAGCCGCGCCGAGATCTTCCCTGAGCCCCGCTCCGAGCGCCAGGACCTGCTCGCGGGGACGCCCTTCGAGGGGCACAGCTTCAATCACTTTTTCCCCTGGCAGGTCAATCCGGACGGCACCGAGCACGAGACCCTCAACCACGTCGGCCGCCACGAGCTGCACGAATATTTCAATCGCGACCGTCACGACGACGATGAGCTGGTGGAGTTCATCGCCGACGAGACCAGCCGGTTGAATCACGATCCGATCGACAATTTCCTCCAGATCCAGGAGGACCCGCGCACGCCCGGCCGTTATCTCGGAGTCGATGCGCCAGAGTTCCGCACGCACGCCTCGGGACGTATCGTGTCGCTCGACGCACCAGTTGGATTGTCAGCCGATCGCATCGCCGTCACCTATCTGACGCATCCGAGCACGGGCGAGGTCACCGACGAGGGCGACACCCCAGCGGCCGGGAGCACGGGTCACTATCGCAATCCGCTGCCCCTTGCGGATGGATCGCTGATCGCCGTCCACGCCGCGGAGACCCGTGCCGACGACAACACCGGCACCCGGCAGCAGCCGGGATCGCGCTACGCCTTCCGTTTGAAGCGCCTGGAGCTCGGCCCCGGCGGCTATCTCACCGCCGGCGCGCCGCTCACCGCGGGCATCCGCAAAACCATTTCGTATTGGGATCCGGACGAAATGGTGACGTATTCGGGCGAGCTGTGGGAGCTCGATCCCGTCGAAGTGCGCGCGCGGCCGGCGCCGCCCATGCGTTCCGCCGCGTTCGAGTCGCCCGAGCGGGGGATCTTCGAGCAGGAAGGAGTCGATCCCGAAGCCTTCCGCGCCTGGCTGCGCGCCCGCGGTCTCGCCGTGATGGTGAGCCGCAACGTGACCACGCGCGACGTCGCGGACCGCCAGCAGCCGTTCAATCTCCAGGTGGCCGGCGGCGGCGCGCGCACCACCGGTTCGGCCGGCAAGGTCTACGACGTCAGCCACCTTCAGATTTTTGAGGGGGATCTGCTGCGCGGCCTGGGCGGCACCGCCGATCCGCGGCCCGGCCGCCGGGTGCTGTCGACGATTCTGCACGATCCACAAGCCCGCAATCCGGTTTCCGGCGGACCCGCGGGAAGCGTGCGCCTCGCGATGGACGGGTCGGCCGCCGCGTTCGTTCCTGCTCGGCGAGCGCTCACCTGGCAGCTCACGGACGGCGCCGGCCAGGGCGTGGTGCGCGAGCGCTACTGGCTCACCTTCCAGCCCGGCGAGATCCGCGTCTGCACCTCCTGCCACGGCCCCAACAGCCACGACCAGCAGGGGAAGGCCTCGCCCACGAATCCCCCCGAAGCCCTGCGCTCGCTCCTGCGCTTCTGGAAGACCGACCTCGGCGGCGGCGCCGGCTGCCAGCCCGGGCCCACGACCCTCTGCCTAAACAACGATCGCTTCAAAGTGGAAGCCACCTGGAAAGATTTCGCCGGCCACACCGGCGCCGGCCAGACCCTGCCGCTCACAGGCGACACAGGCGCCTTCTGGTTCTTCAACTCCGCCAACATCGAAGTCGTCCTGAAGGTGCTCGACGGCCGGGGCTTCAACGGCAAGTTCTGGGTCTACTTCGGCGCGCTGTCCAACGTCGAATACACCCTCACCGTCACCGACACGACCACAGGCGCGGTGAAAACCTACCGCAATCCCTCCGGCACCTTCGCCAGCGTGGGGGATCCCGACGCCTTGCCCGGCAATTCCGCCTCCGTTGCCGCGCCAGCCCGAAGCGAGCTCCTGCCGATCCCGATTTCATCCACGGAAGGCAAAGCCATCTGCACGCCAGGACCCACGTCGCTCTGCCTCAACAACAATCGTTTTAGAGTCGAGATCACGTGGAAAGACTTCGCCAGCCACACCGGCCCCGGCCAGGCCTCCGCCCTGACGGGCGACACCGGCACCTTCTGGTTCTTCAACCCCGCAAACCTCGAAGTCGTCGTCAAAGTCTTAGACGGCCGGGGCTTCAACGGCAAGTGGTGGGTCTTCTTCGGCGCCCTGTCGAACGTGGAATACACGATGACCGTCACCGACACGGCGACGGGGGCGGTGAGGACTTACCGCAATCCCTCGGGACGATTTGCCAGCGAAGGGGATACGGCGGCGTTTCCTTCGGGCGGTGGCTAGGAGGCTGCGCGGCAGAAAAAGCCGAAGGACCTAAAGGACAGCAAGGACTCCAAGGACAGCACGTTGTTTGTCTTGTCCTTGAGGTCCTTGCAGTCCTTGTTGTCCTTGCTGTTGCTGACGGCTTAGAATCGCCAGCCGATCCCCAGCGAGTAGCTCACGAGACCGTCGTTGAATTTCAGGTCGTCGGTGGACCAGCGTGAGCGCACTTCCGGCCGCAGGTAGAGCCGGTCGGTCAGGCTGATCTCTGCGCCGAGGCCCGCGTGCACGGTCGCCTGGTCTTCGCTTTCGCCGAAGGCTGAGACTCGGAACAGGCCCGGCCCGGCCAGGCCGTAGAGCTCGAAACGTTTCGAGTCGATGAGGTAAGCCTTGGCGGAGACGTCCAAGAACCAGTTGGTGAAGCCCTCGTCCACGTGCTCGGCGGTGCCTTCCAGAGCCCATGTACTGTTGAACCGGTAACCTCCCCGCAGACCATACGAGTTGGCGTGCCCTTCGCTGGACTGTATGGTGTCGACGCGAGCGCCGAAGACGTCGATGGAAGCGCCAAGGTGCGGCTCCTGCGCTGAGGCACGGGGAGCGACGGCAAGGAAAATCAGCGCGGCCAGCGCTGGAATCGTGCAGACCTCGAGAATTCGTCGGTTCATATCTCCTCCTGTAAGGACGCCCAGGGGATCTCCCAGGCTTCGCGACGGACAGCAGAGGGCAAGGGCGGTGCCAGGCCCGTGGAGATCCGAGAGAAAGCCGTTCAAATCCAGCAGGGAAGGGGATTTGTGCACAGGCTCCGGTTTTGGGCTGAGGCTCAGCGCCGGGTTGCGAGGTGTCTGTGTACGCTGACAGCCGTCGCGGTAATCCTACACGCGCGTGCGGGGAAAAAAGAGCGGGACACTCCACAGTGGAGCGCCCCGCTGAGCAAAGGCCAGAGCTACAGCCGTCAGGAGTGATTTGCTCTGCGACGCTCGCCCTAGCAGCTATGCTGGTGATTGCAGGTGTAGGTGGCATCGGGCACACCACCTGGGCCGTAGCCGTTGCAGCAATCAGGCCACCAGCCGGACTTGCCGCCGTCGATCGTGTCCTCGCAGGAGTTGACGTCCCAGTAGTACGAGTTGGTGTTGCATTGGTTGTTGTCGTGCCTCGTCACCAGCTCCACTTTGTGGTGCGAGCAACTGAACATGGAGCCGTTGCCATAGGTGCCGTGGACCACTCGTGCGGTTTCGACGTAGCTCGGCGTGCACTGCATGCAGGCGCCGCCGAACTCGCCGCAGGTCGACTCGATCTCGTTCAGGCAACCGTCCTGGGTGAAGCCGCGACAGCGCGTGCACGACTCGTCACAGAAGGAGTAGGGGGTACATTGGTTACAGGTCTGGGCTCCTGCGCTCGCGGCGAAAAGGAAGACGAGCGGCAGGGCCAACAGGAACGGCAACGATGAGCGTGACACAAACCTCATATCCATACCTCCTGGTTCTGGAACGACGCGCTCAGGAGGAGAGCGTCTCGAGCTCAGTCCCAACGAGACGGGGCTCTCAGCGGAGCGCTCCGAGCCCGTCTATAAGGAGATGCGTCGTTCGCTTGAAGAATCCGTCATCCACTGTGCTCGGCCTGTCTCCGGCGGGATCGAGCACCTTCTCTTATAGACGGCCGGCCTCACGCCGGCCGGACAGCAAGGAGATCGAGATGAAGAGATCCGCAACCGTCCTCATCCTGTCCACCCTCTTCGCCCTGGTCCTCTGTACGCAGTGCCTGGCCCAGACGCCACAGGCTCCTCAGACTCCAGCCGTGACCGCTCCCATGAGCCTCGCCACCTTCCTCGCCTCCCTGTCGGACGGCCAGGGCAACGGTCCTATCGCCGAGACGATCTGCACCAGCAACACCGACTGCCCCACGGGCCAGATCTGCTGCTACCCCTGCGGCATCGACGGCTGCGACAAGGTCTGCATGACCCCGTGGCGGGGGCGCCTCTGCCCGCCGATTCCGTAAAGGTGCTCCAACCCCCGGGCCTCCATGACCCGGGGGTGGTGTGGCTTGAGGCCTGGACTGTCTACGGTGAGTTGTACTCGAAGGCGAAACGGATGCGGGAGGCCGCCGCGCCGGCTTCGGTGTAGAGGACGGAGAGGAGGTCTCCGTCGTTGAATGTCACGCTGTTCACCGTGTCGGCGCAGGTCGTGGCCGTGCCGGAGACCGTGCAGGTCAGCGCCGTGTTGACCCCGTTTTTCCGGATCGTGACGGTCGCCGACTGACCCGCGCCCGGCGCCACTGTCAAGCTGACGACCAGCTTGCTGGCTTTCCCTGAGGGCAGCGGAATGTTGGTATTGGCCTCCGTCCCACTGGTGGTGCCCCAGGGGAACAGAAAGTTGTTGTTGCCGGTGTTCGCATAGTTGCCACCGATCGCCGAGCCGCTGGTACCGTTCGCGCCCGCGGGGCCGGCCGGACCTTGAGGACCCGGAGGTCCGGGAGGTCCCATCGGACCGATCGGACCGATCGGACCGGGCGGGCCTTGCGGGCCCTGGGGACCAATTGGCCCCTGCTCACCTTGCGCACCTGTGGGGCCGGCCGGACCCTGAGGACCCACTGGACCTTGCTCTCCCGTCGCACCTGTGGCACCGGTCGGGCCCGTCGCACCGGTATCGCCTCGCTGTGCGATGAGGTCCCAGTCGGTTGGCGAAGTGTCCGGTGGATTGCCGGTGTTGCTGTCAATCAGGCTGATGTAGCTTGATCCGTTGAAGCTCACGGCGTCCCCGGTCGCATAGGAGGTGCCGCTGTCCCACGCGCCCTTCCAATGAAAGCCGACGACCGGTGGGGGAACTGAATTGAGGAAAATTGACAGGGAGTCCGCTTCGTCATTCGCGACGACCACGTCCAATTTCCCGTCTCCGTTCAAGTCACCCAGTTTCAGAGACAGGGGAGTCGTGCCCGTGGAGAGGTCGGGCAATGCGCTCAGCGTGATGGCCGCGCCGGTGCTGACGTTGCGGAGTACCGTGACGGTGTTGGCCGTGCCGTTGGCCACCAGGACGTCTTTTCTCCGTCCTGGTCGAGGTCCCCCACCACGACGAAGTTGGGACCCGCTCCCGTGTCGAATTCGCTTGGAGCGAACGAGAACGTGCCGGCGGTGCTGGAGTTCGTGAACACAGCCAGCTTGTCTACGCCCCTTTCCGACACCACGACGTCCAGCTTCCCGTCGCCATTCAGGTCGCCCGTCGCGACACCATCGGGTATGGCAGCCGTGGGGACGGGAGCCTGGGCTGCCGCCTGGACCGTTCCCGGGCTGCTCGTATTCCGATAGATCAACAGGTTGTTGGTATCCGACAAAGGAACGAGGATGTCCGGCCTGCCGTCGCCGTCGATATCGGCCACGGCAAGATGGTTGGGGAAGGTTCCGAGTGAAAAGTCGGTCCTTGAATCGAAAGCGATCTGGGCTGGATTCGGACCGTGATGGAAAACGGACACGCTTCGCCCGGAATTCGAGGTCACGACGACGTCGGGCTTCCCATCGACATCGAAGTCGGCGATGGCGATCTGATGCGGTGTCGCCAGGGACGAGGTCGAGGCGTTCTGGAAAGAGATGGAACCTACTGTCGAAGTGTTCCGGAGGACGGTTACCGTGCTATTACCCGCGTTCGCGACGACGAGGTCCACTTTGCCGTCGGCGTCGAGATCGCCCGCGGCGATCCCTTCCGGGCCGGTCCCGGTCGGAAAATCGAGGGGAGACTCGAGTTGCACCTCGGCGGGTGTTGAAATGTTCCTCCAGACCGTGAGGTGATTTCCCGTGCCATGAGTGTAGATGCTGACCGCAATGTCGTTCCTGCCGTCGCCGTCGAAGTCGGCGATCGCGAGTCCCAGCGGTTCAGTGCCGGTGGGGACGTCCGTCCGTGTCGAAAAGGTTTGCGCTCGCGCCACCGAGAGAGGGAGAAGGGATGCCATCAGACCGATTCGTGCCAGTTTCAAGATCAACCGCCGTTTGAACATCGTTATCCTCCTTGATCGAAAGATCGTTCCCGCAACCATTCTGGGAGCACGGCTCTCGACGCGTCAAAGCCGTTCAAAATTTGAACGCTTTCGACGATCTGGACGGAGGTGTGCTCAGCGCTGCGGTGCGCCGCGGCGGGCGAGGAGCTTGTAGAGCGTCCCGGGGCTCACCCCGAGGAGGAGGGCCGTCCGTCGCTTGTTCCCCCGCGCGAGAGCGAGCACTCGCGAGGCTTCGGAAGAGCTCAGGTCGTCGAGATTCCGCACGGGCAGGAAGAACTGATGGGCAAGGAAGCGAAGGAAGTCCTTCCTCCAGCCGTCACGGGCGAGGGACTCCTCTCCGAATCTCGCCCCCAGGAACCACGGATCGCGTCCGGCGAGGAGGAGCCGTCCCGTCCGCTTGAGCGTCACCGGCTCCCCGGCCGAGGAGCCTGCGCCAGCGACGAGCGAGGCAAGGAGCTTCGTTTCATCGTGGAGAAAGTCGCCGGCACTCTCCAAAGTTCGGAGCCTCCCCCTCCGCGTCCTCTCGAACGAGGCGAACGCATCCGCTCCGAGGATCGCCTGGATCCGGGCGAGGAGATCGGTCCGTTTTCCTGGGAGCCCTACTCCTGTCTGCGCGATATCGCAGGCGAGGAGGAAGGCCGCGTCCACCGGGGAGCGGCTCCCGGGATCTCTGCCGGGGTCCACGGTCGTGGTGGGAAAAGACGGAAAGGAAGCTCCTGCGGAGGAGTCTATGACCAGGAGGGCGAGCGCTTCCGCGGATGCGGAGACCTCCTCGATCTCGATCCAGGCGGCCCCGATCTGGAGACGGAGTCCCGGCACAAGGAGGGCGCGCTTCACTCGCTGACCCTCCACGAAGAGGCCGTTTTTCGAGCCGAGGTCCATCACCTCGACGCCGCCCGGGCAGCGCCGCACGAGCGCGTGCCGGCCGGAGACCCCGGGGACGCGCAGGACGAGCTCGTTGTCCGGTGCGCTTCCGAGCCGGGCTTCACTCTCCGGAATCTCGAAGATCCTTTCCTCCTGATCGTGGACGGTGAGCAGGCGAAGCATCTGCAGGTCTCACATGGAAGCGAGGAGTTTGCGAAGCTCCCGGGCACGCTTTTCTATGAGATCCGCATGTCCCCGCGCCACGATGCTCCGCGCCTGCTCCATGCGCACCAGCTCGAGGGCGGACTGCGCGATCTCCGCGGCCTCTTGCCTGCGGCCCAGCCGCGCGAGAATCTCAGCTCGTAGCGACAAGAGCTCGGCCCGGGTCTCCAGCTTTTCGTCGAGGAGCTGATCGACCCGCCGGAGGACCTCCTCGGGCTCGTCCCCTCGCGCGAGCTCGAATTCCAGCTCCCAATAGCGTTCCAGATCCGTCCAATTGGACGGAACCTCTGAAGGGCTCGCCAGGGGGCGCTCGCCGGCGCGCCAGCGGACATACTCGCGGAAGATCCACATGTGGCTTTGCCAGGTTGGATATGTGGCCACGAAGCGCGCCACGGCCGAGAGCGCTTCCGCGTAGCGTCTCTCCTCCACGAGCGCGAGGATCTCGCCCTTCAGGAACTCATGCTTGCTTTTCCCCGCACCGATCGCGGAGTTGCGGCCGATGCCGCGTTCGTACCAGGCAACCGCTCGCCGGAGATCGCCATGGAGGTGGAAGGCTACGGCGGCGTCGTAGGCGACCTCGGGCCCATCCTCGGCCTTTTCTGTGAGGGCTGCGAAGCGGGCCTCCGCCTCCGGGACCTTGCTCTTTGCGACGAGGATCTTCGCCTGGAGCCGCTCCGCGTACTGCCCGAGCCAGATTTCCCGCGCCCGCTCCGCAAAGCCCTGTGCGGCGCGAGCCTCGGTCATGGCGAGGTCGAGCGCTCCGGCCTGGCGCAGACGCTCGGCCTCCCGGAGATGCTCATAGGCCGCTCGCCGGGCGTTCCCACGTTCAATCCTTTCAGGGCTCGGGGGCCCCGGTGGGAACCCGTCGAACCCGAGGGTCCAAACCTTGCCGGTGCGGTAGCGGATGTTGAGCTCCCGCCGTTCACGATCGATCGTGAGGAAGTCGGGAGTTTCGAGATGGCCCCGCGGCAGGATGGCGTACCAAAGGAGGAACCGATCCTGCGAGAGTTGCTCCACCACGTCCGGCGCGGCGGCAGGCGGCAGCCGGTCTCCTTCGATCAAGGACCGGGGGTCGAGCCGTACCGCGGCCACGACGTTCACCCAGTTCCAACCGTTGTTGACGCCCGCGAAGAGGAGCTCGAGAGAGCCGTCGCCGTCGAGATCCACCGCGTCCTGGAAGCCCTGACCTCCCCGCGAATAATAGATCACACGGGCTTGATCGAAACGGGGTGCGTAGAGAACGGTGTACGCGGGCGCCTCCGGGACGTGGATGTAATTGACGAGGACCTCGTCGACACCGTCGTGGAAGAGATCGACGGCCTTCGCCAAAGAGAATGAAAAACGTGGAGGGTCGTTCGGGAAGTCGCCTGCGGCGTTCGGGAGCTTCTTCTCCCTGACGACCCGCCCCGAAGCCGGATCGAGGAAGGACAGTGTGGAGACCGATTCCAGCGACCACTCCTGCGGCCGGGCAAGCACGATCGCGATGAGGCGAGGGCCTCCGGGCGTGATCCTCGCGAAGGTCCAGCGGTCCGCGATGTCCGGAGCCACGCCGGGAAGAGTCCAAAGCCTCTCGCCCGCGGTGCCGATCGCTGCAATCCCCTTCTCGCCCAGCGGCACGAGATGGGAGAACCTTGCTTCGGGAGCTTGCGTGACGAGCACTCCCGTCTGCGGCAGGCAAAAGAGGGTGATGAGAGCCGCGCGGAAGAGCCGGCGTCGGAAGCGGGCACGGGAGGGGCTGCGGCGGTGCCTCAGGTCGTCGAGCATCCTCTCGGCGCTCGGATAGCGGTCGGCGGGACGCACCTCCAGAAGCCTCGCCACGATCGCGGCCAGCCAGCGGGGAGTCTCGGGACGGTGCTTCCGCACGTCGGGCGCTGCCTGAAGGGGACCGAGGCGTCGTCCCAGCTCGGAGGACGCTTCCTGCGGCAGCCTTCCCGTGAGCATCTCGAACAGCACGAGACCCGCGGCATAGAGATCGCTTCGCGTGCTGGCGTCCCGCCCCAGGGTCTGTTCCGGCGAGAGATATCCAGGCGTGCCCACCACCTGACCGAGAAGGGTGAGGCGGTGCTCGTCGTCCCCAGGATCGAGGGTAAGGCCGAAGTCGCCGAGCTTCACGAGGCCGTCGGCCATGAAGAGGATGTTCTCCGGCTTCACGTCGCGGTGCACGAGCCGGTCCGTATGGAGCGCGGCGAGGCCTGCGAAGAGACCGTGGGCGATGCGCAGGATTTCTGTCAGCTCGAGCGGTCCTGCTGAGAGCCGCGAGCGGAGAGATTCCACGGCGAGCTCCATGGTGAGATAGGTCCCGTCACGCGTCGAGCCGAGGTCGAAGATCCGGAGGAGGTGAGGGCTCGCCCCCTTGCGGCCGATCCGCACTTCGCGGCGCAGCCTTTCGATCCCCTCGGGTGTGGCCCGCTCCGGCCGCAGGACCTTCAAGGCCACTTCGCAGCCCAGCTCGCGGTCGAAGACGCGATAGGTGAAGCCGGAGCCGCCGCGGCCGAGGAAGCTCCGCACCTCGTAGCGTCCGTCGATCACGGCGGCCGGAGGCAGCGCTTCCCTAGGCCGTGCTGGCGGCGACAGAGGTCCTATGGGTTCTGTACTCTCGGCGGGCGCCACAACTGAAGAATTCTAGAGGAGTCAGGTGTGGTACAGCGCCGGGAGCAGGCTACAATCCTCCCCGCCTATGCCGGACCCGAACCGACCCGGGGATCGCCCGGACCAGCCGCGGGAGACCTATACCTCTCGCTTGAGCCTCATCCTCACCATGCTCGGCGTGGCGGTGGGGTTGGGCAACGTGTGGCGGTTCCCCTACATGGTGGGGAAGTTCGGGGGCGCGGCGTTCGTCCTGGTCTACGTGCTGGCGGCGGTGCTGCTGGGGATTCCGGCGCTAGCGGCGGAGTGGGCCCTGGGCCGGCATACCCGGCGCGGGCCGGTAGGGGCGTTCGAGCGCGTGAGGTTCCCCGGTGGCCGCATCGTCGGGTGGCTCCTCTTCCTCGTCATGTTCGCCGCCACCGGGTATTACATCAATGCCCTCGGCTGGGTGCTCTACTATGCCGTGGGCGAGGCCGCGCGCTTGGTGGGCGCTCCCTGGGCCGAGGGAGCGATCCTGCCGCCGGCCACGGGCTTCGACGCCCGCTCGTTCATCCTCCAGATGGTGTTCACGGGGGTGCTCATCGCCGGCTGTGCCGCGGTGCTGCTGCGGGGCCTGCGGGCGGGTATCGAGCGCACGAGCAAGGTGCTCATCCCGGCCCTCTTCTTCAGCCTCCTCGTGCTCATGGTCCGCGCCCTCACCCTGCCCGGAGCGGGCACCGGAGTGATGTGGTTCATCGGCAAGTTCGACGTCACCGCTTTCACGCCGCGTGTGGTGGCCGCCGCCTTCGGCCAGGTCTTCTTCACCCTCTCGCTGGGCGGCACCATGATGGTGATCTACGGCTCCTATCTGAAGCCCGAGGACCGCCTGCTGGGCAATTCCGTCGTCACCGTGGCCGGCGACACCCTGTCCGGAATCCTGGCCGGTTTCGCCATCCTGCCGGCCGTGGTCAGCCTGGGGCTGCTGCCGGCGAGCGGGCCGGACCTCATCTTCCTCACCCTGCCGCGCGTGTTCGCGGCCATCCCGTTGGGCGGTCTCTTCGGCCTCGTCTTCTTCCTCGGCCTCCTGGGCTCCGGCTTCCTCTCGGCCATCGCCGCCTGGGAGGTGCAGGTGGCGGCGCTCACGGACAACACCTCGCTCTCCCGCCGGCAGGCCGTCGGGTGGCTCTCCTTGCTGATCTTCCTCATCGCCCTGCCGCCGATGCCCAACCAGAAGATCTTCGTCGCCTGGGACCTCACCTTCGGCTCAGGGATGCAGACGCTCGGCTCGCTCCTCGCCGTGCTGGCCGCCTGCTGGTGCCTCGACCGGACGACGATGCTACGCGAGCTGGGCGGTCCCAACCCCGGGCTGACGATCCGACTCCTCTATCTCTGGCTGCGCTACGTCGTGCCGGTGCTGATCCTCCTGGTGGGTCTCTGGTGGCTGGCGAGCGAGGTGCTGGGGGTGGCGGGGGGAGGATAGAGAGGGCTCCCGGTCCAGAGATCTAGGAACCCGACGGTTTCCTGAGGTATCATAGAGGTATCGAAACCGCCGACAACGGGTCTCTCTTGCAGAGGGCGGCCGACCGATTTCCGAGCTGGACATGAGCCTCTTCAAGGCCATCGCTCTCTTCGTCGGTTGGATCACCAGCTCATTGGCTGGAATCGGGGCGATCCTCTACGCCTGCGGTTACCTGATTTCCCGGGCTCAGCTTCGCTCGTTGGGGCTGTTCGGGGTCCTGGAACGCCCTGCCGACTATTACCTCCAGGAAGGTGCCAATTTCTTCGTCGGACTGGTGACGATCTCGCTGGGTCCGTTGGTCCCATGGCTGGTCTACTTGGGATACATCCTGTTTTTCCTCCTGGTCCTCTCCTCGCCGGGGTGGGTCTACCTCATCAGGCGCAGAGAGAAGGTCGACAAACTTTGGGGGAGAGTGCGGGATGGCGCCGTCGTGCGGCTCGAGAAGTGGCCGCGGTTGTGGCGGAACTGCGCGTTCCTTGCGTTACTCTTCATCCTGATGTTCCATCTGACTGGATATCTCAAGGACTTTACCCCGGCGCTGGAAGTCTCGAACCTGCTCTACGGCGGCTCCAACCAGCCGGATCGTTCACGCACGGCGAAACTCGTCCGCTGGATTCTGTCCGACGATCGCGACAAGCTGGACGATCATTTTCGTGTCTTGCTGTGGGGTACTTTGCAGGCGGGCGTCATCCTGGCGTTGGCCTGGAACGTGACCTCCAAGATGCGGCTGAAGATATGGCTGCTCACGCCGTTCGTCATCCTTTTGATGCTGTACGTGCTGTTCCTGCCGCTCGCATATGGAACGCTGGTGCGTCCGACCCGCTTTCCAGTGGTCGCGTTGACCTCCCAGAACCGTCTCGTCGCCAGCGTGCAGGGGCGGCTGTTCCTGCTCAACAAGAGCGAGCATGAGCTCGTCCTCTGGGACCAGCGGGAGAGGCGGGTCCTCTGGATTCCGAACGATGAGATCAAAGCGGCGGAGGTGAGGGAGATCCGGCCTCTCTTCGAGGAGAGCAGGCCGGGGCCATGAACGTCGCGAGGAGGCAAACGTGAGAAGCTTCGTGAAGAGCATCGTTGGCGTGTCTCTCTGGGGGCTGGCGCTGTCATGGCTCTCCGGCTGCGTCATACCGGAGCCTCCCTCGCGTCCTCCGAACGATCCGGTGGAGAGGATCGGCACATTACGGGTGATCGGCGGCGAGGTCTTCCGCAATGATCACAGAGCGCGCAATGGGGAGGAAGTGTACGCGGGCGACACCGTGACGACGGGCGCTGGCAGCAGCGCCATCATCGAGCTTCCGGATGGCGGAGAGTACCAGCTCGACGAAAACACCGATCCCGAATTCAGCTTCAAGATGGTGCCCCAAGGCCGCGGACGCCGCTGTATCCACATCCGCATCAAGTTCGGCCGCGTCTGGGTGAACCGGGACCTGACCTGTTTCGACACCCCGAACGCAAGCGGGATCGTCTACAGCACGGTCGATCTCCAGGTGGCGGGAGACTCCACCACGATCACCCTGTTCCAGGGCACGGTACTGATCACGGCTCCCATGGAGGAGAAGCTCGGTAACGGCGAGCAGGTCACGGTGACAGGAGATCGAATCGGGAACGTGCGAAGATTGAGCGCTGCGGAATTGGACGAAGTGGCTCGCTGGCGGGAGAAATTCCCCCTCATCGAGGTCAAGCCAGGCGAGCCCGTGGGGTGGTGCTGCCTAAACGGCCGGCTGACCTCCAGCGAGCAGAGCGCATGCCTCCAGAGCGGTGGACAGTTCTTCCTGGATCCTCAGCAAGCCAAAAAGGTGTGCTCGATCCCGAAGGAGGAGGGCTACTGCTGTACCGGGAAAGGGGACGTGCAGCCCATGAGCCGGGAGGACTGCGATCGCTACCGAGGCACGCTCTACAAGGCGAGAGAGTACGCGGAACAGGATCCGAACTGCAATCGTGAGCCCGTGGGGTGGTGCTGCCTGAACGGCCGGCTGACCTCCGGCGAGCAGAGCGCATGCTTCCAGAGCGGCGGACAGTTCTTCCTGGATCCTCAGCAAGCCAAAAAGGTGTGCTCGACCCCGAAGGAGGAGGGCTACTGCTGTACCGGGAAAGGGGACGTGCAGCCCATGAGCCGGGAGGACTGTGATCGCTACCGAGGCACGCTCTACAAGACGCGAGAGGATGCGAAGAACGACAAGAGATGCCACTTTGAGTAGCGTCCCAGAGGCAGGCCCGGAATTGGCCTGTCAGATCAGTCTGCGTTGTAGGCCCCGACGCCGCACAGCAGATCGTCGGCGACCTTCCTGTAGGAGGTGACCTTGGGCTCGACCTTGTGGGTCACCGGATTCATCATATCGAGCGTGGACCGAGCCTTCCGCTTGCTTGGACGCCGCGTCCCAGAGCGCCTTGCCGAGAGGGTGGCCGTCCGCGTCCCGCAGGGCGTCGCTCGAAGTGCCGACGAAGGAGGGAAAGCCGCCGTTGGCCGCGATCACATGCTTTGAGTCCACGCAGACGACGTAGAGGTCGCGATCGTGGAAGGGCGCTTTTCCTGCCGTGAAATCGGCCAGCGCCTGCTTGCGGCCCACGGAGCCGTAGTGCTGGACCGCTTTCTGCAGCATCGCTTTGGCCTCGGCAGGTGTGCTCCCGGGTCGCCGCGGAGAAGGCGGCAGGGAGCCAGGCAACGACGCGGCGAGGATGACGGCGATTCGCGAGCTCATGAGGAAATCGTACCACAGCGGTTGTCGCGGCTCGTTGATCGTGCCCGGCGGGCTGGGATGGAGCCGCGGTGGAATCTGTGTCAATATCTATGCCGGGAGAGAGGTCCTGATGTTGCCGCGGTACAGAGCTCTGCTTGGGATTCTCGCCGTGATCGCTCTCGGGCTCAGCGCGGCGCCGCAGGTGACCGACTGCCAGTCCGGGCCCACGGCGCTCTGCCTGAACGGCGGCCGCTTCAAGGTGGAGGCCGCCTGGAAGGACTTCGCCGGCCGCACGGGCGTCGGCCAGGTCCGGCCGCTCACTGACGACACCGGAGCCTTCTGGTCTTCGGGCCCGAGAATCTCGAAGTCGTCGTCAAGGTGCTCGACGGCCGGGCTGTCAACGGCCGGTTCTGGGTCTACTACGGCGCCCTGTCCAACGTCGAGTACACGCTCACCGTCACCGATAGGAGACCGGGGCGCGAAAGGTCTATCGCAATCCGTCGGGACGCTTCGCCAGCGTCGGGGATACGGCGGCTTTCCCCGTTGCCTCCCAGGAGTTCCGCGTCCTGGTCTTCAGCAAGACCACCGGCTTCCGCCACGAT
>CAVQIV010000027.1:0-263023 GCA_963712665.1 Thermoanaerobaculaceae bacterium
AAATGGTCGGCTTTCCGTCGCTTCCATGTTTGCCGAGTCGAGAGACAATTGCGTTTACCGATTTTCGTGTACCTCTCGCTTATTCCTTGAGACTTTTCTCGGAAGCCTCACCTCCTCGAGATGAGCGTCCGGTCCGTCGGATGGTCTTCGTAATTTCAGACTGTGAGCCGCAGCTAACGAAAGACAGAATGACCGAAAGCGAAAAGAGGTTTTACTTCAAATTGCCTCTGAGCACCTTGTCCGTGACTAAAGATAAGAGAACACTAGTGTCCGGTCTATTTGCTGTCTACCGACCGTAAGGCCAGCATTGACTGTAGTTTGGGTTGACTCAGGGGTGTCCACGATTTGAATTTCGGGGGAGGAGGCGGCCCGGAGAGCTTGAGCAATCTCTTGGGGATGGGGCTTCGGCTCCGGTCCAGAACTGAGCCAGGGGCTGGCCGGGCTCCCGGTAGCTGAGGGCGAAGCTTTGCTACTCGTCCATGCCATGCTCTCGGGCTTGACCGACCCCGAGGTGAAGCATGAACGTGGGCAAGACGCTCTTCGCACAGGTGATGGAGTTCGTCCCCTGGAAGACCTTCGGACGCATCGTCGAACGGCACAAGGGTGATGCGGGCGTGCGCACTCTGAGCTGTGCCGACCTGTTCCGCGTCATGGCCTTCGCGCAACTCACCTAGCGCGAATCGCTGCGCGACATCGAGGCTTGTCTGCCCGCCAACCAAACCAAGCTGTTCCACATGGGGATGAAGGCGTCGCCTGCGCGCTCGACGTTGGCCGACGCACTCGAGCGTCGCGACTGGCGCATCTATCATGCGCTGGCTCAGCGACTTATCGCGCGCGCCAAAGCGCTCTACGCGCAAGATCCTTCGGTGCTCGAGCTCAATGCCAGCGTCTATGCGCTGGATTCCACCACTATCGATCTGTGCCTGAGCCTGTTCGCCTGGGCGCCGTTTCGATCGACCAAGGCGGCCGTCAAACTGCACACGCTTCTGGACCTCCGGGGCTCGATCCCGACGTTTCTCCACATCAGCGATGGCAAGCTGCACGATGTCAACGTGCTCGACATCCTGCCGATTGAGGCCGGTGCCTTCTACGTGATGGATCGTGGCTACGTGGACTTTACGCGGCTGTACGCGATGCATCAGGCCGGTGCTTTCTTCGTCACTCGTGCCAAGCACGGGATGGATGCCCGGCGCGTGTATTCGTCGCCGACGCAGCGCTCTACCGGCGTGATCTGCGATCAGCGCGTGATGCTCAACGGCTTCTACTCGGCCAAGGCCTACCCGGAGCATCTGCGGCGCGTCCGTTTCAAGGACCCCGAGTCGGGCAAGACGCTCGTCTTCCTGACCAACAACACGGTCTTGCCCGCCTTGACGATCGCCGCTCTGTACAAAGGCCGCTGGCAGGTCGAGCTGTTCTTCAAGTGGATCAAACAGCACCTGCGCATTAAGCGATTTATTGGCACCTGCGAGAACGCGGTGAAGACGCAAATCTGGTGCGCCGTGGCCACTTACGTGTTGATCGCCATTGTAAAGAAAGAGCTTCGACTCGAGGCCTCGCTGTACACATGTCTACAGATCTTGTCGGTCTCGATCTTCGAGAAAACCGAGATTTCATGCGCCTTGCAGCCCGATCGGTCCCAACGAGAAATAGCCACCCTCGCTAACCAATTGATTCTATTCGACTTCTAACCGGACACTAGTGATAAGAGAACTTCGCTAAGTGAGGCTATCACCGCACTGCGAAACGTAGGGGCGACCGTGATTGTCCTCGCTGTCGGCGACAACCATCCTGATGCGGAATTGTGGAAGCCGCTCATTCCGGAACGCTACTACGTTTCTCGGGCGGACTACGGCGACCCTGCTGACCAGGTTCCTTCCATTTTGGTCGGTACTCTCGCTCCCGCTCCTCCAGTATCAACACGAAACGAACGCGGTCCGCTTAAGAGAAACGGTGGGTCTGATCTGGTAGCGATGAAGTCGAGTAAGCCGCAATCTAAAAACTGGGCCAAATTCAGCCTCGCTTTGGTTTGCATAAGTTTGGGAGTTTGTATTCTTCTAATTGCTCGCAATTGGGAGTCCCTGAGGCCGAAGTACGAAGCCTGGGCAATGAGGCGTAGGGCAGTGCTGCTTGCTCGACGTAAGAAACAGGAGAGAGCAGAGGCACTGATTGACAAAGTCCTAGAAAGGGCGGATAAAAAGGTGGTGTCGAACAGGCAGTTTGCTAATCGTGAGTTTTCTTTGACCTACGATGTCGCCTTAAATAGAATTTTTGGAGGCGATCTGGAGAAACAGCAAGCCTTCATTTGTAAGCAACTTGACGAAGAGGTTCCCCCGGGAGAGAGCAGAAGGCTTGGCCCCGATAGTGCTGGACAGATGGTTCGACGCTAACGAGCTTCTGATAAGCGAATTTTTCATGTTTTCTGTGATGCCTCATGGTGACGCCTTTATGAATGGACTTCGGTCGTTCATTCCTAACAACTGGAGCCAAGAAAGGACGAGATTCGCAGAATCGGTTACGAAGCTCGCTTCGGCAACTGTTGCTTAAAAGAAGTGGCGGGAGAGTCTGCATGAACAAAATCTTAATTCGCCGGCTAAGAGACTATCGGCTCAGCTTAGAAGCCGTCTATAGTAAACTACAAACCTTCTCCGAGGTCCCGTTTGCCTTCTATGACTTCTTGGAGAGCCTGCTGCTAATGCGACCGATCGAGGCAGACATAGATACTCCCCATCTCTTGGAGATGGCTCCAAGTCACTTACACAACTTTCTGATCGAGGCTGGATTTCCATTCGGCTTGGCGCCGACGGTCAACGCTCTTGAAACATTTATGGAGCAGGCTAGCCCGCCTCGCTGGCGTGGACTGCCCGAGGTTGGCCTCCTTAAATCGGCGGCTGAAATGTGGGTAGCTGCTCTTGCGGAGGGCCTTGAGTTGCAGAACGAGCTTCTGCGAATTGGCATAACTCCCTCCCTTGACTTAGCTGTGATGGAGGAGACGGATGTTGGAGACTCAACGGTGCAGACCGTGCTGCCCATTATGATTATTAACATAGGGAAGTTTCCCGTCTGGCGTCCTGTGCTCAGGCTCAGTGTTGTAGGGGTGGCAGAAAGCCTCGAGATCGATGGGGCCGAGCTTAGAGACATGGAGGCACGTTGGGAGATCGGCGAGTTGCTTGCGGGCGGCAATCTAAAGCATATGACGATTCGCGTTAGACATGATGGAGAAGTTCTGGTTCGAATCAATGTTGAATATTTTCGGATTGTGGCTGGGAATACGCTCGAGAGTACCGAGGAGATCGGCGTCACTCTACATGCTCGAGCCGTCTCCGTTAAGCTGAGCAGAGATGAGATGGGAAACCCCTTCACTCCAGATCTCCCGCTGGCGTCGCGGGAGCAATGGGTCGATGTCGCTAAGGGGGAGCACAGAGCTATTGTGAACAATATATGTGGTGAATTGGCCAAAAATCAGGGGCGGTTATATGTGGTTCACGGCCTTCGACGAACGGGGAAAACGACGCTTTTGCACTGGATTGCGTCAGCCCTAGAGGATAGAGGACAGAACTTCCTCCCGGTTTACATTGATATACGTCTTTGGTACCGAGCTCTAATTTCTGAGGACAAATCGCTCGGAGCTGCTAATATATTTTATGAGATTGCGGAATCGACAGTGGCGGCGGCAGTTCGCCTTCTTCCGCTTGATGATGATGCGGTTGTAAATTCGGCGAGGGAGAAGTTGGGGACAATCTTAAAAGACGCCGAACAATCACTCTCTCTGCCCGCGGATCTGTTCGCTAAGGCGGTGCGGTCCGTCAAAGAAATCACAGGAAGGAATGTTGTAATATTAGTTGACGAGCTTGATTGGTGGTTGAACCAGGGCCCATTTCCTGGAGACGCTCAGGAGATTCTCCGCCCTCTTGGTGCTCTTTCCGGTCGTGCCAGGGAACTGGGAGTCATCCTATCGCATGACTGGACCTCGAGTGGATGGAACTTACGGTATCAAAAAGACGATCTGACCATCCTGCCATGGCGCATCCCATTGCTCAATAGCGTGAGATGACGGAGTTAGTCCGTATTTCACCCGTCGCGTTCAGTGATCTGGCTATAGAGTTTGTTTGGCTGCTAACTGGCGGTTGGCCAGGGGTGGTGCACTTGCTTTGCTATGAGGCCATTCGACAGTTTCAGCGGGATACGGTAGGTTGCATCGATATTTCTTTCGCCAAGAAAGTCGCTAGTTATTTGTTAAGCTCGCAGGACTACAGAAGTTTCTTTCTCTATTTCATGGATGGTCTCCGATCTGATGAAAAGGAGGTTTTGGCCGCATTAACGAGGAGCGGCCTTATCTCCTCTGAGTCTGGTGGTTTGATTGAGGGGGTAAGGTACTCGCCGAATGAAGGTTATTTAGTCAGGTCACCTGATCTCATCGGCGGAATCGATCTTGCCCTTTTCTCCCGCGCGATGCGAGTTCTTCGGGAGAAGGAAATTATCGAAGCGGCATTCGAGGGAGCGGAGCAGTGTCGGCTAAGGGTGGGGTTCCTCGGCTATCCAGCGATTGATTGGGAAGGTTCCCTTGCTCCGCATGAGGTGGTAAGTTGAGTAGTGTAAGAGGAAGTCAAGGGGATGCTATGGATTTCATTGGTGCTCAAGGTTCTAGGAGTGAACCGGTCGCAGATCTCGTGGCTTTTCTTGGGAGTGACTATCCAGATTTCAGAGTTGTGCAAGGAGTGTTCAAAATTGGCAAGTCCTGCACGATTGACTACGCCTACAACGTGTTCAAGAAGAAGCGACGCAAAGCGTCGTTGGTTTGGATGAGGCGAGACTATGCGGCGTTGAGCATTAAGGAGCTTGTTGAGGTTCTCAGTGCTGAAACTGGATATCCAGCGCCGCCAAGGCCTAAGAGCAATCTTGCTGGCGTCAAATCTTTTGGAGAACAGCTAGACTGGATAGCTAGGGTGTTAAGCACTGACAGAAAGGTGCAAGACGCTGAGCGACTCGTTATCTGGGTGTCGGTGAGTGACGTGCATGGCTCGCATGAGCATCTCTCTCGGATCATTTTTTCGAGCGGGCTTGGTAGGGGTCGCTGCATCTGTAAGGTTATTTTGGAGCAGAGGACGGCTGGTGGCGCCTTGATGTGGCAAGTGAGACACCCAGAGATCAATCGGGTTTTGGAGCTTGCGGCGTTCAGGGAGAGTGAGGCTAAGGATTTGATGAAAAGCATGCTGAGAGAGGATCGGATTCGAAGTGCAGGCGAGGCCTTTGTAGAGAGTCTTTCAAGTGTTCTAATTACACTCTGCGGGAGGCATCCAGAGTTATTAGCACGAGTGTGTCGTTGGATAATTGCGGCAATTGCGCGGGGCGACGAAGATGGATCGATGGCGGAGTGGCGAGCTGAAGAATTGGAGCAACGGATATTAGCGGAGATTATGGAGCACCACCAGCAAGAGATAGAAGACATTATCGGCAGGTTAAGCTCATGCCTACCCTCCCGAGCTAGATCCTTCTTTGAGCAGCGCCTAGCGGGTGGTTATGTTTCGGGCGCGCAGGTTGGAATCGAAGAGGGCGTGCTCCGGTTTGTTGGTCTGGTTTCAAAAGACGGGACAATTCCGCAGGTAGTTTCGAAGTTCTACCGACTAACAGGAGCTTCTTTGTCGTTAGCGTTGAAAAGTGAAGAGGGAACGCAAGAAATCGGCACCATGAGGAGCAAAGTGGAGTCGCTGTGGAAGAAGATTTTTAAGGCTCTTTCTACAACCCCTGGTAATACTGGTAATAATGATCTGGCCGAAAGGAGTAGGGTTGGGTTGCTTAAGTTGTCGGAGTGCATGGACGTGCAAAAATTGAAGGCAATCGAAAAGGAATTGAAAGATAAGCGGAGCGGTGAGACCATGCGTCAGCAGTTTGTTCGAGCGCTCGAACAGCTCGACGTATAGGCGCCCCCTTAAGGAGGAGTTTATGAAGCGCAAGGGATTGCTGAAGGGAATGTATCTGGGACTCGATGCTCGGGCTTACGAGCTGGTTTCTGTCGTAGCGATTTCTGGTGGCATAAACATTCTTTCGTCGGTGGCGGTTTCTGGCGGAAAGGCGGTGCTGGTGTTTGGGGGTATATGGTTTTCTTTGGGCGGTCTCGGATCTTTCTATTGCGCGACCCAGGTGCGATCTTATCGGGAGGCTGCAAGGGAGAGGCAGGTGTTAGAGGGGGGAGGAAGTTTGGTTGGGCATTTGGAGGAAATTGTTAGAGAGGAGGGTCGGCAAATTGGGAGAGAGAGTCTGGGAATGTTGTGTGCTCTTTTATTTGTGGCGATGGGGTTTGTGTTTGTGGGCGTCTCTGCTGTGAGGTGAGTCGAATCTCGGCGCTCGCCGCGGGGATCCGCGCGGGACTTCTCTTCAGTCTGAGGCTGGGGCGCGGGGATGATGGGCAAGGATGGCGGCCGGACCGGCAGGCGGGGCGCGAAAGTACTAGCGGAAAAGAGGGTTTGGCCTCGCGTCTTGTACAGTTACTTATTATCGCTATCCTGTCAGAGGACCAGCCATGTTTCAACCCGATTTTATGCCTGTACGGGATTGTTCCGAGCAAGCTCTCCACTTCGGCGGGCTCACCCGGCCTCTCGGGTACGCCGGTACGCCGTCACTCGAACGACCAGGCGGCGGAGCTGGTGGCCCTGGACGAGGACCTCTATGGGCGGTTCCCGGAGCCGTGGAAGCAGCTCCAGGGGACACCGGGACGGCCGAGCAGCTCTTCCTCGAGACCCGCGATGGATTCGTGCGTCAGGGGATCGGGTATGACGCGGCCATGGTGTCTTTCGACCTCACCCGGATGTACCTAAAGGAAGGGCGGACGGCCAGCGCCTCGCCGGGGAGATGGTGGCGATCTTCGCGGTGCAGGACGTCCATCGCGAGGCCACGGCCGCCCTCCTCCTCTTCCAGGATGCTGCCCCGGCGGGAGGAGTTCACCGCCGGGCTGGTCCGCGAGCTCACCCTGTACCTGGAGGCGGCGCGGGTGGATCCCGGGTTGACCTTGGGGCGGCCCGTGGCTTGGCCGAAGCTGGCTGCCCTTGGCGAAGCCTCGAGTCAGCTCGACACCGCACACAGGTCGAGGTCCGGCATGGGATAGTGGCGAGGGTTGCAGGTGTAGAAGGGGATCGAGGCGAGCAGCGCGGTGGCACCGATCAGAGCATCGGGAAGTGAGAGGGTGAACCCGGCTCGGTCCGGCGCTGTCGGTCCTCCCACGCACGCCGGCCCACCTCGATCTCCTGAGACGGTTCGCCACGGCCTTCGCCGCTCCATGCCCCCGCCGCTCGGATCTGTCTCAACTGCGCAAGCCGTGCCCGAACGGCCTCTTCGATGAACCCGCTACGCTGCCGAGAGGGCACGATCTTTCCCCGTTGGTCCGGAGGCTCTCCCGAGTTGGTACAGGCCTTTCCCTGTTGGTCCGGGTGCTTTCCCCGTTGGTCCGGGGGCCGTACCTGTTGGTCCGGGGGCTCTCCCGAGCAGGTACGGGCCTTTCCCTGTTGGTCCGCAGGCTTTCCCTGTTGGTCCCGGGGTGCTTCCCCGTTGGTCCGGGGTGTTTCCCGGTCATGTCTCTTGATCGCCCCGGGCGTCTGGAGGGCCGGGGTGGACGGGCTCGGGCCGGATCTCCTCATCCCAGGCCTCGTCTCGTGCATCGGCGGGGAGGGGATGCGCGAGGGTGCGGCCGAGGATCTCTCCCAACTCTTCCTGGGTCGTGGGGCCTCCCAGGTCGAGCACCACGGCTAGTCCCTCCGCCGTCTGGGCCGTGGAGGTCAGCAGGTTCATGACGTCGATCCACTCGGGCTCGAAGACCCGCAGGCGTCCCTTCACCTCCCCTTCGCGCAGGACGGCGTAGCCTTCCACCGGATGCGAGTGCTCGGGCTCGCGGAGCTGGTAGTACCGTGTCCTCCGGAGCAGCGAGTGGGCCACCACCGCCAGCCGCGCGTCCGCGGTCTCGGTGAACACCGCCAGGGGCTCGTCGCCGGCCTGGGGGTCTTGCCACGGACGGAAGAGGCCGAAGCCCTCCCGGAGCCGCCGGATCACCAAAGGCCTTTCCCCATCTCCCGCCCAGGGACCGTCCGGCTCCTCGCGCTCGCGCAGCAGCGCCTGGTACTCCTCGGAAAAGGCATTTCTCGCACGGGACCCTTCGTTCATGGACGCCTCCTCTCTGCCGGGGTTTCGGGGAGCGGTAAAAGTTCCGGTCTCCGGTCACGTCTCTCCCCTCCCGGAGAGTTGTACACGCATGGAGATGCTTTCGTCAAGATGTCTTAGCTACGTCTCCATTGCATCCGAGATCGAGTCAGCGTAGAATGACCTCTATGAGCCAGGAAGAGGACGAGGTCCGGCGTGTCCTCGAAGTTCTCAAGACGCTGATGCGGATGCTCGGCATCTCGAACCGGGAGGTCGAGCGCCGTCTGGAGCTCAAGCACGGCACGGTCAGCCGGTTCCTGAACGGCCAGATCGAGCCGAAGCTGGAGCTGGTGCTGGGGGCGGCGCGGGCGATCGGTCTGGAATACGAGGAGCTCTTCGCCTTCGCCTATCCCGCCCGTCCGGTGTCCCGGCCCGAGAGCGCGGCGGCGCGCAAGATCCGCGGGATGCTCGAGGACCTCCGGCCTACGGGATCCGCCGGCGCGGAGGCGAGGCCGGAGCTTCCCGGAGCCCTGGACCGTAGCGAGCAGCGCCAGGAGATCCGGCAGGCGGTCCGGGAGGCTCTGGAGGAGATGAAAGAAGGAGGACCGAAGGCCGGCAGCTAGTCGCCAGGATTGAAACCCTGGTGAGCTAGCCCAACCCCAGCTCGATCATCTTCTTGCGCAGATAGCGCACCGAGGCTTCCAGCAGAGTGAGGTTCGCACGCTCGGCCCGGAAGGTCTCTTCCAGGAGGATGACGGTGCCCAGGAGCTCCCGGTGGATGCTCAGGGCTTCGAACATCTTCGCGGACTCCACGACTTCGTGGATGGCCTCCTCCCGGCGTCCTTGGCGCAGCAGGATCAGGCCGAGGTCCATGCCGGCCAGGGCGCAGGTGAAACCCATCCCCGCTTCGGCGAGCCCCTCTTTCGCCTCCCGGATGGCGATCTCGGCGCTCTTGAGCTCCCGCATGCCATAGCTGATACGACCTTCGATCCACCGCAGCCTGAGATTCGCGACCCCATCCTGAGCCGTGATCCTGTAGCGGTTCTCGAACAGAATCCTCCTTGCCTCTTTGAATCGGTCACAGTCCACGAGGAAGAGGAGCTGGTCGAAGATCGCAATCAGCGCGAGGGAAGGATCGCGGTCCCGGTCGATCAGGGCAATCCCTTGTGCGATCGTCTGGCATGCCTCTTTGGCGTTCCCCTGGTAGAACAGGTAGAGGGACTGGGTGATGAGCGTCCGGCCGAGGAGATGAGTATCTCCTGCATCCCGATGGAAGCGGGCGAGCTCCTTCAGCCTCTCCATAGCGAGAGAGAACTCCCGCAAGGCGCCGAGGAGGGACGCCTCGAGGTCGAACAGGCGGATCAGCAGGTCACGATCTCCGGAGCCCGCGCGGGCCAAGGCGAAGGCCGTGCCGAAAGCTTTCTCCGCTTCGTGAAGCCGATCCGCGACCCGGCAGGCGTTGGCCAGCTCGCCCCAGGCCCGCGCCTTGAGGTCCGCCACCCGCTCGGCGCCGAGGACCTCGGGATCGAACGTGTCCGTCATCTCGACCGCCACCTTGGCGAGGTGGCACATGGAGCGGGGATCCTCATAGCGGATGGCCCAGCTCTGGGCGAGGAAGGCTTCGTAGACGCCCAACCCCGCGAGGGTCATGTTCCCCTCTCTCGCGACGGCGAGCACGCTGTTGGTGGAGCGCAGCAGGGAGAGGGCCTTCTTGAACCGCCACCGTTCCCCCGCCGGGAGGGGCGCGACCCGGCGGGCATTCTCGGCGGCCCGTTCCAGGTCGACGTCGTAGGCGGCGCTCAGCTCGGAGGTCAACCCTTCGGCACGCACGGCGGCCCGGGAGATCCGTCCCCGCCGGGCGGCCGTCTTGCAAGACTTGCATCCCCGGATCAGATGGAAGACGCCCGCCTTCGACGCCAGCAGCTTCTCCAGGTCACCGTCCATCCCTTCCGGAATCTCGTGATCGCTCATCGGTCCCTCCGCCGCCAGCCAGCTTTTGGATGCAGGCTTTCATTATAGGTCCCGGCGATGGCGAGGGGAAGGAGGGAAGGGCCAGTTTCTCGCCTAACCGTTGGGATCGAAGCCAGGGCCCTGATCCGTGCAGGGGTTGCAGGTCGGATTCGAGGAGGCCGACCCGGGAGATCCATTGGGGGCGGTTCCTGCTCCCTGTTTTTCTCGAGAGGGGACTGCCTTCGCCTCCGGCTTTCTAGCCCCGCTCCAATCCCAGAGGACGGAGAGGCGCTGGGTCCAGACCTCCTGGAGCCAGAGCCAGGCGCGACTGGCGGGGCCGAGGTCGCGGGCCTGGGCCGGTGCGGCGCCGGCTGTGGCAAGGATGACAGCGAGGACTCCCACGATGAGGCAGCGTCGAAGCATGGGATGGGACATATCGTTCTCTCCCTCCAGCGCGGCGCGGGCCCGGACCTCCATGGCCCGGACCGTCCGCGGACATGGGGATCGCCCGCCGAGCGCCAGGGCCCGGATGCGCGGTGCGGGCCTCGTCCGGCACGCGGTCTCGACGGAAGCTCCCAACCCCTAAGATACTCTCCTCACGGTTCCTATTTCCTCCTGTCCGCGTTCCGTCTCCGAGTTGTTTCCCACCCGCGGCGTCACGCCACCTTTTCAGGTCGCGACGGCCGGCGCTTTGTTCACGTTTCTGGGAATCGATCGGGATCGTCATCTTTTTATCGTCACCATCTTGATAACCTCATCTCCATATGTACAATGGCGTCATTGCAGCGGTCGTTCCGAAGTCGATCTTCCGGCGTCATGGAGGCGCCGGAGTTTTGTGAACCAAGGAGGTTCCTATGAGTCCGATGCACGTAGTCAACACCCTGACCGTCGCGCCCCTCGGGTTGCGGCGGCCCCCTCGCCCGCCGGAGAGCGGGATCAACCCGCTGAAGCCAGAGCGGGTGGAGCTGATGCTCGCGGCGATCCCGGCCTGGCAGATCCTGGGCGAGGGCAAGAGCCTGCGCCGGGAGAAGACCTTCCCGGACGTGATGGCGGCGCTGACGTACTCCGCGTTCGTCTCGTCGCTCGCCTCGAACCTGAACGTGCCGGTGAGCGTGCGCGTGCAGGCCGAGCGGGTGGTCCTGACGCTGGGGAGCACGCGGCAGGGCCGCCAGCCGCTGAGCGAGTCGCAGCTCGCTTTCGCGGTGCTGATCAGTTGACGCGGTTTCCGGCAGGAAGAAAGGAGGCTCAGCATGCCGGAAGCCCCGTACAGCGAGATGTTGCTGCGGTGGAAGGTGCTGTTGTTCTTGCTCGAACAGAAACTGGCGAAGCCTGAAAAGGTGGAGCCGCAACCGTCCCAAGACGTAACGACAGAAAGGAGAAAGGAATCATGTCGAGAGTAGCGTTTGCCGATGAGACCACGGAGTGGGAGCACCTGATGACGACCGTCGAGGTGAACAAGACGGACCTCTCGTTCCTCGAATCGCCGCGTTCGGCGCTGTTGCCGGTGCTGGAGCGGGCGAAGGAAGCCAACCTGCGCCAGGGGACCTTCAAGGCCCAGTTCCACCAGGCGACGCGCGACCTGGAGAAGGCCATGGCGGAAGGCAGGGAGCTGGCCACCCGCCTGCGCAACGGCATCCGGACGCAGTATGGGCTGCGCGGTGAGAAGCTGACGGAGTTCGGCCTGCAGCCGCGCCGCAAGACCAAGGCGAAGAAGACGAATCCGGAGCAGAATCCCACGCCGGCATCCACCACCAACACCACCAAGCCGTAGTCCCACCCTGATCGCCGGGGGGTGCCAAGCCCCCCGGCCTTGCTGCAGCGATTTCCGCGGATTGCTGGTATTATTTCAGGGGGAGCACGGACGAACACGGACGGACACGGACCCACGGGGACGGGCGAGTCCGTGTTGGTTCGTGCTCTTGTCAACCTGGAAGGAGTCTGCCGTGCGATACCGTTTCCTCCTCCTCGCGCTCAGTCTGACGCTCTCCGCGCCGTTGGCCGCGGCCCCCCTCACTCTCCGCTCGTTCGACGCTGCGAGCGCGCGGCCTGCCGAGGTGGCTCGCGAGGCTCGCGCCAGCGCTCCGGGCACCCTGTTCCGGATCACGGGATTGCGGGGGGCCGAAGGCGAGGCCCTGACGTTCGATCTCGAGACGGCGACGCTCTTCGCGCCGGATTTCCACCTCTACGTGGACGGCCGCGATCGGGGCCATGAGGTCGTGAGCCGGCTGACGCTGCTGCGGGGTACGGTCGAGGAGTGGCCGCGCTCGTCCGTGGCCTTGACCCTCAACAGTGAGACCGGGGCCTGGAGTGGCACCGTGGTGGCCGGCGACCGGCTCTACGAGATCACCCTGCCGGCCGGCGCGAAAGCCCAGGGCCCCATCGCTAAGTCCGCCGTGGTCCGCCAGACCATGATCGATCCCCTGGCAAAGAGGAGCCTGACGGATGTCCTGGAGCCGCCTGGCGGTTTCAGCAAGGCCCTGTCGGACAAGGGCAAGCTGGTCGTCCCTCCGGGCTCCGAGTACCAGGCGACCATCGCGGTCGAGACCGACTATGAGCTGTACGCGCTCTACGAGAACGTGGACACGGCCACGGAGTATCTCGCCTCGCTCATCGCCGGCGTCTCGGAGCTGTACTTCCGGCAACTCGGCATTTCGCTGACGATCTCGAGCCTCTCGTTCTACACCAGCAGCGACGATCCCTGGAATGCGCCGAACCCCCACAGCGGGGCCACGGCGGACGTGCTCTGCGAGTTCTCCAACTTCTGGCAGAGGTTCCGGCCGGTGCGGACCTATCCGCGCAACGGTGCGGTGTTCTTCACCGGCAAGAGCTCCGACGACATCGGCGGCCAGGCCTGGCGCTCCAGCCTCTGCAACTACACCTCGCGGCCCTCGTCGTGCCCCTACGGCGGCTACGGCATCGTGGTGATCTCCAGGCGGAAGGGGACCGACACGTTCGTCACCGCTCACGAGTTGGGTCACGTGTTCGGCTCGCGGCACACCCACTGCTATGATCCGCCCGTCGATCAGTGCCACACGGGCGAGCTGGGGTGCTACTCCGGCGCGGAATCGACGCCCGACGACGGCGGCTCGGTGATGAGCTATTGCTCGCCCAGAAACCTTTCTCTGGGGGAGCCCGGGAAGTACGGCGTGGACAGCCAGCGCGTGGAGGAGGTCATCCGCGGCTTCGTGGACGTGGTCGGCCCGAGCTGCCTGGTGATCACCAGCGCGCCCTTCGGGCTCCAGGGCGAAGGGGCACCCGGCAGTGCCACGCTCACCTGGACCGATCCTTTCGGCAACGAGTCCAACTGGCTCGTGGAGCAGCGCCAGGCCAACGGCAAGTTCAAGCAGGTGAAGTCGCTGCCGCCCAACACGACCAGCGTCACCATCACCAAGCTCAAGCCCGGACCCAATACCTTCCGGATACGGGCGAAGGTAAAGAAGGACTTCAGTGTTTATTCGGAGGTGGTGACGGTCACGGTGCCCTGAGGGACACAATCTCGCCACAATCTTCTCCCGGTTTTCCCTGAGCCGGCCCTTCGCCCGACATCTCCAGGGTCTACTCTCAAAACAAGGAGGGATAGACCTTGCGCGTCAAGATGATCCTGCCGGCTCTCACCGAGGCCACCGGGCCGTTCTGGCGACCGATCAAGTATTCGCTCTTTCCACCCCTGGGGCTGGCCACCCTGGCCGCCTATCTCGATCCTGACACCGAGATCACCCTGGTGGACGAGCACGTCGAGCCGCTGACGCTCGACGATCAGCCGGATCTGGTGGTGATTCAGGTCTACATCACCAACGCCTACCGGGCGTACAAAATCGCCGATCATTACCGGGCCCGGGGTGCTACGTGTGCCTGGGTGGGCTTCACGTCACCTCGTTGCCCGAGGAGGCCGCTCCCCACGCCGACAGCCTCTTCTGCGGTCCCGGCGAGGAGACGTTCCCCCAGTTCCTGCGGGATCTCGCCGCGGGCTGCCCCAAGCCGAGATATTTCTCCGGCGTGCGTACGCTCGAACGCCTGCCGCCGGTGCGCCGCGATCTCATCCGGCGCGAGCTCTATTTCGTGCCCAATTCAATCGTCGTCTCCCGCGGCTGTCCCCATCACTGCGGCTTCTGTTACAAGGACGCGTTCTTTGCCGGCGGCCGGTCGTTCTACACGCAGCGGGTGGACGACGCCCTGTCCGAGATCGAGCGCCTGCCGGGGCGCCATCTCTACTTCCTGGATGATCACCTGCTCGGGGATCTCCGGTTCGCGTCCGCTCTGTTCGAGGGGATGCGCGGCATGAAGCGATTGTTCCAGGGCGCCTCCACGGTGGATGCGGTGCTGCGCGGCGATCTCATCGAAAAGGCGGCGGAGGCAGGGCTGCGCAGTCTCTTCGTGGGTTTCGAGACCTTGAGCGCTGCCAATCTGCGGCAGAGCAACAAGGCCCAGAACCTGGGGCGGGACTACCGCGAGGCCATCCGCCGCCTCGAAGGCCTGGGGATCAAGATCAACGGCAGCTTCGTCTTCGGGCTGGACGACGACGGCCCGGACGTCTTCCGCAGCACCGTGGACTGGGCGATCGAAAACGGCCTGACCACGACCACGTTCCACATCTTGACACCCTATCCCGGCACCGCTCTCCACACGGAGATGAAAGCGGCGGGACGCATCCTGAACGACGACTGGGACCTCTACGACACCCGGCACGTGGTCTATCGCACGCGGGGGATGTCCGCGGAGCAGCTCAAGGCGGGATACGACTGGGCCTATGAGGAGTTCTACCGCTGGGGCTCGATCTTCCGGGCCAGCGCCCATCACGACACCTGGGAGCAGCGCCTCAAGAGCTTCTGCTACACGGCGGGATGGAAGAAACTGGAGCCGATGTGGAACGCTTTCATCCGCTCCCGCCGGCTGCGCAACCTGCGCCCGGTGCTGGAGTCGATCCTGGCGACGGCCTCCGGAAAAGGAACGGAGGCCGCCGGCCTGGTGGGATCGATCGGATCGGTCGGATCGATCAGATTGCCGACTTGAGCGTCGCGGACTGGCTGCTGCCGCTCGGGACCGGGCAACTGCGCAGAGAGTTGGAAGAAGCCTTCTGCCAGCCCGCATCGGCGGCGGAGTACGAGAAGACGAAGCTGCCGCCCTTGATCGCGTCGATGACGGGCTTCGCTTCCGCGGGGGACAATGCGGGGCAGCCCCAGCTCCGGCCCAGCATGCCGTATTGCCGGGCATGGTCGGCGCTGACGTACCAGGCGCCGTGCATCACGACGTGGCGCTCCTCGGCGCGGTCGTTGACCCCCTCGTCCAGGCCCTTGAGCTTGAGCGAGTAGCCGTTGCCGCCCTCGTAGGTGTCACCGGTGAGGAAGAGGCCGAGGCTCGTGGCCCGGCTGTCGTTGACGTTCGAGAACCGGGTGGCGAGCTTGCCGCCGCTGCCGGCGCCGTGGGCCACCAGCTCGTGGAAGAGCACCTTGCCGCGCTCGAGGTCGAGCACCCAGAGACGGGGCTCGGTCGAGGGCAGGGAATAATCGATGACCGTCAGCAGGTCGCTCTTGCCGGAGACGCCGCGGGCCTGGGCGCAGGCGACGGCGTCGAGAGCCGCGGCAAGGACCTTGGGCGAGAGCCCGTCGGCGCCCTGGGCGAAGGCCGCCGGCACCGCCCGGGGAGCCGTGGCCTCGGACGACATGACTGCGGGGACCGCGGCCGCCGGGGCGACGGGCGATTTCAGGTCCGCGGCGGCGGCCGCCGGGGTCGGGAGATTGTTGACGTACAGACTGGCGACGGTCAGCACCAGGAGAGCCACGGGGAGACGGAGCCCAGAAGTCGAAGATTTCCTCTGCATCGCGAGAAGTTACCTCCAAAGATGTTGAATCCTACCCTGCGTTGCAAGGCATTCGGGCACGTGGACTCTTTACAACTGTCCGGACCGCCGAGAAATTTCAGAGTCCCCGTGGGAATCAGGGCTAATACGCTAGCAGATCGGTGTAGAATCGACAAGGGTAAGCTGCTCGACGAAGGAGGATTGGGAAATGCGGACCGCGCTCTTCTGGATCTCTCTGGTAGCGATTCTCACGGCACTGCCGGCGACCGGCGCCACTCCCCGGGGCCCCGCGGGCGTCGGGCCGGTGAAGATCATCCTGCTGGACGGCTGCGCTCATTCACAGGTGCAGGAAGCGGTGGCGGAGACCATCACGGACGTGGCCCTCGCGATCGACTCCTCGGCGATGAGCCTGGAGTCCTGCCAGATCGATCCCGCCAAGGCCCCGGCCGCCTTGACGGACCTGGCGAAGACGCTGGAGACCGAGCGGGCCGCGGCGCAGCGGCGACGGGCTCCGGTGCCCATCAACATCGTCTACACGGGCGCCTTCCTGGAGGGCGGCAACGTCGCGGGCTCCTGGAGCCAGGCCGTCAAACGCCTGAGCCAGATCGCCGTGATCGTCTCCCCTGGGGGGAACGATCCCCAGGTCGCTGCGAACCAGGTCTGGCCGTCCAGCCAGTTCTCCTTCAAGATCGGCAACGCTCCGGACGGCGACCCCACGGGCAGCACCGGCCCGGCGATCGGCGTCTACGTCGACTACGAGCAGCCGGTGGAGGTCGTCCTGGACGGCAGCACCTTCCAAGCCAGCGGCAGCTCCACGGCGGCCATGCTGGTGGCCTCACACCTGGCCAACGTGCTCAAGGCCGGAGCGGGCCGCAAGCTCAAGCCGGACCAGCTCTTGAACAAGCTGAAGAACACGTTCACCGAACGGGTCCTCACCGAAGACGATCTGGAGACCCGGCTGCGGGCGGCGCTGCGCTGAGCCCGCCTTCATTCCTACCGGGATTCGAAGGCCCGCAGCCGGCGCTCCAGTTGCACCTGGATGCGGGCCTTGTCCCCCTGATCCCGGGCCCAGCCGGCACAGCGATCGAGATCAAGATCACCAGCGGTCGCACGGCAGGCGGCGACCGGACGGCGGTAGACTCCCGGGTCTTCCCAGATCGAAGGGCCGGTCAGAAAGCTGTATTCCAGACTGTTGCGGTTGAAGGTGCGGAGATCGGCGTAGCGGAGTTGCGAGTAATCCAGGCTCGCCAGCCGGTACTGCTCCGTGAGGCTGGTGCGCATGATCCCGGGATCGTCGGTCGCGAGCACCACGGGTACGCCCGCTTCGCGATACAGCGGGAAGGGATGCTCTTTGCCCTGGACACCCAGGAGCTGGGCATTGCTGACCAGGTTGATCTCGACGGCGACCGGACCGGCAACGCGGGCCGGGCACCAGCCTGCGGACGGACGGCCTGCCATGGCGTGGAGAACCCGTTCGGAATCGGCCTCATAGGTGATGTCGACGCCATGGCCGATGCGCTGGGCGCCGGCCGTGCAGATCGCGGCACCGACGTGGAAACGCAGATCGTTCGGAGGCACCAGTCCCTCGATGAGCTCGCCGTGCGTGGAGGGAGCGCCCCACGTCCGGATAGATCCGTCCCAGGTTGCCGATGAGGCTCATGTGGTGGAGATAGTCGGCGCGGGGCACATAGGCGTCCTCGGCCGCCACGATGTTGATCCCCACGATGTGCCGGCGATCCGCATGCGAGGCGGCGAATCCCAGCAGCGCCTCGCCACAGACATAGAGGGGATCGAGAGTCCGGTGCATCTCGATCTGCCGGCGCACCGTCACCTCGCAGCCAGGAGCCTCCGGATGGGCGTCGCAGCCCAGGAGCTGTGAGCTTTTTTCGAGATCGCCGGCCATCATGGCCGCAGACCGCTTGCCTAGAGCATCGGCGGCGACCAGTATCGCTTTGCCCTCCTCACTGATCGCTGTGGGAGCGATCGGGCCTGCCATCAATTGCCGGCAGAAAACGGCGCCAGGCGAGGAATCGCCGCCAAAGAACTGGGACAGAAACGCGTTCATCTCCGTCCCCTGGGGCCTCGCGGCAGAGGTCATGGTCTCGATGTAGAGCACGTTCTCCCGGGAGGCCTGCTGGCGGAGCTGGGCCACGATGGAGGCGGTATCCTGCACCGCCGGGCCGAGCTTGCTGAAAATGGCGAAGAAGTGATCGTGGGCCGCGAGGGTGCCCCACGGCTGGTCCCGTAGGGAAAAGGCGTTGACCACCTGGTCGTATAGATTGCTGTTGGAGCAAAGGCAGCAGGCCGGAACGAACGATCCGGTCAGCGTCTTCGTCCCGCTCGTGCACTGCGGCTGGGGATTCTTGCAAGCGCTCGCGTCCGCGCAGGCCTTGCAGTCGGCAGTGGGAGCGGCGATCGGGATGTTGGAATCCCCCGATCCACCTTGGCACTGCTGGAAAGACGAGCTTACAGTATCCACAGACAGCCCCTCGTAGCTCGCGAGCTGGATCAGCACCTCGGGATAGACAGCCCCAGTGAGGTGATGGTGGAGGTCGCCACCCTTGGGCATCTCGAGGAGCAGAGCGCGCAGAGCGTTGGGATCCCGGCGGGCAGCTTCGAAGGCCGCCTCGACGGAGCGAGAGCCGGCCGGGGCCGTCACGGGGGTGACCGAAGAGCTGCAGGCCGACGCCAGAGGAACGAATAGCAGCAAGGCGAGGAAACGACGCACAGGGCTCTCCCTTACCGCTTCTTCTGATACGGAATCCCCAGCGCCCTCGGCGCCCGGGAGTGGCCGATGAAGCCGGCGAGGACGACGATGGTCAGCACGTAGGGAATGATCTGGATGAATTGCACGGGGATCTGGGAGACTCCTTGCATCTGGATCGACAGCGCCTCGGCGAAGCCGAAGAGGAGGCAGGCGAGCATGGTCTGCACCGGCCGCCATTTGCCGAAGATCAGCGCCGCGAGCGCGATGAAGCCCCGGCCTGCCGACATGTTGCGGGCGAAGAGGGAGGACTGGCCGATCGAGAGGTAGGCGCCGCCGATGGCCGCCAGAGCTCCCGAGAGGATCACACCGAGATAACGCACGCGGGACACGTCCACCCCCGCCGTGTCCGCGGCCTCGGGGTTCTCCCCCACGGCCCGCAGGCGCAGGCCGAAGCGGGTGCGGTAGAGCACGTACCAGGTCACCGGCACCAGGGCGAAGGCCACGATGATCGGTGCCATGGGGATGAGCTGCTCCTTGGGGAGCTGCGGTGTGGCGCCTGTGGATTCGAACAGCGCTCCGGAAAGAAGGGCCGGGATGCCCAGGAAAAGGATATTGATCGCCGTGCCGCTCACCACCTGGTCGGCCTTGAACTGGATGCAGGCGATGCCGTGAACCAGGGCCACCAGCGCCCCGGCGAGGATCGCCGCCGCGAGGCCGATCCAGGGATTTCCCGTGTAGTGGGTGACCGTCGCCGCCGTGAACGCTCCCGCCAGCATCAGACCTTCGAGGGCGATGTTGATCACTCCCGAGCGCTCGGAGTAGAGACCGCCCAGCGCGGCCAGCAACAGCGGGGTCGAGAGGCGGACGGCCGAGAAGAGAGCGCGACGATCAAAATATTCGCTCATACGCCTTTGATCCTCTTCCCGAAAGGACCCCGGAACAGGGCCTCTGCCGCCACGAAGAGGATGATGATCCCCTGCAGCACGAGCACCAGGTCTTTCGATACATGCTCGGTGAAGATGTCCACGAAGAGGCCTCCCCGCAGCAGGGCTCCGAAGAGGAGCGAGGCGAGGATGACGCCCACGGGGTGGTTCCTCCCCAGCAAGGCCACGGCGATGCCGGTGAAGCCGTAGCCCGAGGAGAAGCTGTCGTAGTAGCGGTAGCGGTAACCCAGCACCTCGTTGATGCCCACCATGCCGGCGAGCGCTCCGGAGAGAGCCATGGCGATTACGATCTGCCGGCCCGTGGCGATGCCTCCATACTGCGCCGCCGCCGGGTTCGCTCCCGTGGCCCGCAGCTCGAAGCCCCAGCGCGTGCGCCAGAGGAAGAGGTAGACGAAGACGCAGGCCAAGAGTGCCAGCAGAAAGGAGACGTTGAGCGGGATGCGCTCCGGAAAGCCGGGGATGAACCTCCCCTATGCGCGGGATGTGACCGCCCTCGCCGATCGTCACCGTCTCCAGGATGGGGTCGCCCACCGGCTTGTAGTGATATTGGGTGAAATAGCTCGCCAGGGCGATGGCGATGAAGTTCATCATGATCGTGGTGATGACTTCGTGCGCCCCGAAGCGGGCCTTGAGCAATCCCGGGATGCCCCCCCAGACTGCTCCTGTCAGCATGGCCGCCAGGAAGCACAGGGGGATGAGCAGCACAGCCGGCAGGTTCGCCCAGGTGATGCCCACCCAGGCGGTGACGAAGGAGGCGATGTAGAGCTGTCCCTCGGCTCCGATGTTCAGAAGGCCGCAGCGGAAGGCCACGGCCACCGCGAGTCCCGTGAAGATGAGGGGCGTGGCGTAGAACAGGGTGTAACCGATGCCGTCCGGCCAGGTGAGGGCGCTGCCGATGAGCAGCTCGTAGGTGGCGATGGGGCTGTCGCGCACGGCGAGCACCAGGAGGCTGCCCACGGCGAAGGCCGCGATCACGGCGGCCAGGGGAAAGATCAGTTGGCGAAGACTTTTCATCAGAATGTCCCCTGGCCTTCAGGCCGCGGCACTGCCGCCAGTATTGCCAGTACCGCCGGTCATCAGCAGTCCGATCTCTTCCACAGTGGCCCGCGCCGGGTCCACCTCGCCCACGATCCGCCCTTCGCGCATCACCAGCAGGCGGTCGGAGAGGGCGGTCACCTCTTCGAGCTCGGAGGAGACGAGGAGCAGGGCGCAGCCGGCGTCGCGCATCTCCACCAGCCGGCGGTGGATGAACTCGATGCCGCCGATGTCCACCCCGCGCGTGGGCTGGGCCACCAGCAGCAGCTTCGGCCCTTCCTCCAACTCGCGGCCCAGGATCAGCTTCTGCTGGTTGCCGCCGGAGAGGGCGCGGGCCGGCAGGTCGGGGTTGGGCGGCCGCACGTCGAAAGCCTTGAGGATCTTCTCCGTCCGCCGGCGGATGGCCTCGCGGTTGAGCCAGGAGCGCCAGGGGCCCACCGCCACGGGGGGCCGGTCGTCGGCGCCGAGGATGGAGTTCTCCGCCAGGTCGAAATCCAGCAGCAGGCCGCGGCGATGACGGTCCTCGGGCACGTGGGCGATCCCCCGGGCCCGCCGCTCCCGCACGGACAGGGAGGTCACGTCCTGCCCGGTCAGCAGGATGGCGCCGGAGACGGCGCCCGGGGCCGCGAGTCCGGCCAGGGCTTCGACGAGCTCGGTCTGGCCGTTCCCCTCGATGCCCGCGATGCCCACGATCTCCCCGGCCCGCACCTCGAAAGAGACGCCGTCGAGCCGCCGTCCGCCGCCCTTGGGGCTCAGAGAAAGATCGCGCACGGCGAGCACGGGAGCCGCCGGATGGGCCTCGGGCTTGACCACCCGCAGCAGCACATCGCGCCCGACCATGAGACGGGCGAGCTCGGCGGCGTTGGTCTCGGCCGTCTTGCGGTTGCCCACCACCTTGCCGTCGCGCATCACCGTCACCTCGTCCGAGATCTCCAGCACCTCGGAAAGCTTGTGGGTGACGATGACGATCGTCTTCCCCTGCTCCCGCATGCGCCGCAGGATGCCGAAGAGGTCGCGCACCGCCTGCGGGGAGAGCACGGCCGTGGGCTCGTCGAGGATCAGGATGCGCGCCTGCCGGTAGAGGGCTTTGAGCAGCTCCACCCGCTGCTGCTGGCCCACGGAGAGGTCCTCGATCCGCGCCGTGGGATCGATCGCGAGACCGAACTCCTGGGAGAGAGCGCGGATGCGCGAGATGGCACCGGCCATATCGAGCTTCACGGCGCTGCCGGGCTCGATCCCCAGCACGATGTTCTCGGCCACGGTCATGGGCTCGACCAGCATGAAGTGCTGGTGGACCATGCCGATGCCGAGGGCGATGGCGTCGTGGGGGCTCTCGAAGTGATGGACCTCTCCGTCCACCACGATGTCGCCCGAGTCCGCCGAGTAGAAGCCGTAGGCGATGCGCATGGCGGTCGATTTGCCCGCGCCGTTCTCCCCCACCAGAGCGTGGATCGTCCCCGGCGCCACCGCGAAGCTCACGTGATCGTTGGCCAGCACGTCGCCGAAGCGCTTGGTGATCTCCCGCAGCTCGAGCATGGTTTTTGAAGGATTGGAAAGGATTACTTCGGTTTACTTTGCCATCGCGTCCGTGACTTTGATCTCGCCGCGGATGATCTTCGCTTTGGCGTCCTCGACCTGGCGCAGCACGTCGGGCGGGATGAGCTTCGCGTTGTACTGATCCATGGCATAGCCCACGCCGCCGTCCGGCAGGCCGTAGACGTGGATGCCGCCCTTGAAGCGGTGGTTTACCATGTCGGCGATGATCTGATAGACGGCATTGTCCACCCGCTTGACCATGCTGGTGAGCACGAAGCCGGGCTTGACCCAGTTCTGATTGGAATCGACGCCGATGACGAACTTCTGGTACTGCTCGGCGGCGTCGAACACGCCGAGGCCCGAGTTGCCGGCGGCGGCGAAGATGACGTCCGCCCCCTTGCCGATCTGGGCGACGGCCAGCTCCTTGCCCTTGCCCGGGTTGTTCCATGCCGCCTCGGTGACGCCCACGTAGTTCTGGATCACCTGGATTTGTGGGTTGGCCGCGTGGGCGCCCTCCTCGTAGCCCACCTCGAACTTGTGGATCAGGGGGACGTCCATGCCGCCCACGAAGCCGATGGTGCCCGTCTTGGAGGTGCGGGCGGCGATCATCCCCACGAGATAGCTCCCCTCGTGCTCCTTGAAGATGAGGGAGGCGACGTTGGGCAGGTCGCTCACGCCGTCGATAATGGCGAAATTGCTCTTCGGGTAGTCCTTGGCCACGGACTCGACGATGGGGGTCTGGGCAAAGCCGATGCCGATGACGAGGTCATACCCTACCTCGGCAAAGGCCCGCATGGCGGGCTCCAGCGAGGCGGGATCGCCCGGCTCGGCATCGCGCAGCACGATGGGGAAGTCCTTGGCCGCCCGCTTCACGCCCCGGTAGGCCGCGGCGTTGAACGACCGGTCGTCCTTGCCGCCGCTGTCGAAGACGATGCCGACGCGGACCTTCTTCGGATCCCCCGCCGCCTTCGCGAGGTTGTTGCACCCCGCGCCGGCCAGCCCGGCGATCAGGGCAAGGCAGAGGCCGAGGGCGCAGAGGGATTTCTTGGGCATCATGATCGTGCCGCGAGGGTACCCCGGGGGGCGGGGGGAAGGCAAGGACGACGTTGGCCCCCTCTTTGCAAATCTTTCCCATCGAAGCAGGACCCGTCGTTTCACCGCTCATAAAGGAGATCCCCAATGAACGAAGACGATCGCTATACCACCAAGGGCAAGACCACCACGGCCGGTATCGAGGCCGAGGCGCGGGAGGAGGCGAATCATGATCCCATCACCGGCGAGCCCGGGGCCCATCCGGTGGGCACCGGTGTGGGCGCCGTGAGTGGCGCCGCAGCGGGCGCGGCCCTCGGCGGCGTGGTGGGTGGACCCGTGGGAGCCATGATCGGCGCGGCCGTGGGTGGCGTGGCCGGCGGACTGGCCGGCAAGGGGGTCGCCGAGTCGGTCAATCCCACCGAGGAGGAGGCCTACTGGCGCGAGAGCTACGCCAGCCGTCCCTATGCCGCCGACCGCAGCTACGACGAGCTCGGACCCGCCTATCAATACGGTTGGGAGGCGTGGCCGAAGCATCGGGAGCGCGGCTGGAGCGGGGCCGAGGGAGATCTCGAGCAGGGCTGGAACCAGGCCCGGGGCAACTCGCGCCTAGCCTGGAACGAGGCCCGTCACGCCACCCGCGATGCCTGGGATCGCCTGGAGAGCCGCTTCGTCGCCGGCGAGCGCCCGGCGGCTGGCGTCAGCTCTCCCATTCAAGGCACCAGCGCCGGGCTCGGCACCTACGATCGGGTGACCGACATCGCCGGCACCTCCGGCTTCGGCATCAGCCCGGGTCTCCCCGGCATGACCGACAGACCCGGCGCCGGCATGACTCTTCCCACCATCACCGGAGTCGACACCGATCTCACCGTAGGCACGCCGGAAGAATCCACCCACCTCAGCGAATCCGAGGACCGCAAGGACGGGCGGTAGAGTGGGTGCCCTCGCGAATTCTCGCATCGCCCTCGCGAATTTTCGTCGCGCCCTCGCGGGGGCCGGACCGCCCCTCGCGAATTCTCGTAAGGCCCTCGCGAGTTTTCATCGCGCCCTCGCGAGTTTCATATGAAAACTCGCGAGTTATATATGGGCCCTCGCGAGGGGCGGCCCAGAATTCGCGAGGGCCGGAGGAAAATTCGCGAGGGCGCAGCCATAATTCGCGAGGGCGGGACGAAAATTCGCGAGGGCAGAGCTCGGATCGCTGCGGGCCCGACGCGATCCGGCGAGGGGGCAAGCCTCCTAGTTCCAGAGGTTTGCGAGTCGGCGGGGGTTCAACGCCGTTCAGGCGCCACGGCCACAATCTCCCGCGCCAGCTCCACGGCCGACAGGGGCGCGCACCCCTCGGCGTTGTTGTTGATGGTGCAGAGGAAAGGGCGGCCCGCGGCCAGAGCGTCACGGGCGAGGTCCGCCACGGACTGCCGGGAGGCGGGATCGGGAGCGGCGAGGCGATTGAAGGGAGCGTAGCGCCGCCCGGCTTCCTCATAGGTCATCCCCGGACCTAGGAGCCAGCGGAGGATCGTCATGGGTTCACGGTCCGAGCCGGTCAGCTTGGCTTGCGCTCGGACATCCGGCATCCGCGGGTGGACGTTGTGGCAGTGGCAGGCGCCCACGGCCGCGAGAACGTCGCCGTACTCGGCCGTCACCAACTCACGGTTGCGTAGCTCCACGGCGTAGATGGGACCGCGGGGGAGGGCCGCGAGGAAGGTCCCGAGGCGCTCGGCGAACTGCGCTGGCGAGCCCAGGCTCTGGGGAGCGAACTGGAACAGGAGGGCTCCGCCTTCGGCGCCGATCCCGTCGACGAACGGGGCCACCACCTGGTCGGTCGTGTAGGCCGGATCGAGGAAGAGGGGGTTGGCCTGACCGCGATGGATGCCGTAGCGCTCGTGCTCCGGCCAGCGGGCCACGGTGCACGCCTCGTGGGCTTTCACCAGGAACAGGAACCCTGGAGGCACGACCTCCCGGTACGCCGCCAGCTCCGCGGCCTCGACGGGCGAGTAGTGGGTGCGATCGACTCCCACGCCCCGGAACAGGGGGTGCCGTGCATAGGCGGCGAGCCCCTCCCGAGCCAGCTTGGATTGAGGATAGGAGCGGTCCCACACCAGCCCCGCCCATCCCGGGAAGGACCAGGTCGATCCCCCGAGATGGATCTCCGGCGGCAGTCTCCGGCCCAGCTCCTCCACCTCGGGAGGCTGGGAAGCGGCCTCGACGTCCCTGCGCTGGGGCTCGGGGGGCGGTCCGAGGTCGAAGAGAGCGAGTTGGTCCTGCGTCTTGCGGCGTGCCATCTCCCAGAGTTTATTCTGCAAAGCCGTGTCGGCGCTAGAGCCGGTTGCGAAAAAAGAGCACGGCATCCAAAGGGGAGTCTGGGAGAGAATGGTCCCGACGTTCGAATCCATCGGAGGAAGCGCGCGATGATCAGCCGCAGGAGCTTTCTGTTGCAGAGCGCGGGGGCCGTGGCCTCCGTGTCCGCTTTGGGAGGTCTGCCCGGAGCCGCCGCCGAGACGGCCAGTCCAGCCCCACCTCCCCCGCCGTCCGCCGTCTATACCCGATCGCTCGTCATCGACACCCTGTCGCCTGACAGCCCGTTCTTCGAGGCCGCGGAGGCGGTCAAGGCAGGGATCACGGCCGCCGTCCTCGATCTCTCGATCTATCCCCGCTCCTTCCCCCAGGCCGTGGATGCCCTGGCCGACTGGAGCAACGTCTTCCATCAGACCGACTCCGGTTTCCTCAAGGTGCTGAAGGCGGCGGACCTCCAGGAGGCGAAGCGGCAGAGGAAGCTGGGGATCATCCTCGCCTGCCAGGACGCCGCGATCCTCGATTCCTCGACGGGCTCGGTCAACGACCGCAACCTGCGGAATCTCCGGTTCTTCCACGACCTGGGCCTGCGCGTCCTCCAGCTCGCCCACAACGACCGCAACGGCGTGGGCGATGCCTTCCGCGAGAAGTCCGACGCCGGGCTCTCCCGCCTGGGAGAGAAGGTGGTGCCGGAGATGAACGCCCTCGGCATGCTGGTCGACCTCTCCCATTGCAGCGACAAGACCACCCTGGAGGCCATCCGGCTGTCGAAGAAGCCCTGCGCCGTCACCCACGCCGGCTGCCGGGCCCTCTACCCCTCGCTGCGCAACAAGCCGGACGAGGTGATTCGCGCTCTCGCCGAGACGGGAGGCTACTTCGGCATCTACAACATGAGCCTCTGGCTGACCGACCGCGACACCACCTCGGTGGCGGACATGGTGGACCACATCGATCACGTGGTGAAGCTGGGAGGCATCGACCTCCCCGGCTTCGGCAGCGATCACGGGGTGCTCGGGGACACGACGCCCCAGGAGGAGAAGGTCAAGGGCATGGCCGGCTACTACCGGCGCAACCAGGGTCTGCCGGGAGCCGAGCGCGAGCCCAAGCACGTCACCATCACGGCTCTCGACGGCCCGGACCGTCTCCAGAGGCTGGCGGATGCTCTCGACAAGCGCGGCTACAAGGAGGGGGAGGTCGAGAAGATTCTGGGGGGCAACTTCGCGCGGGTGTTCGGGGCAGTGTGCGGGTAGGGTGCGCTGCGCGCACCATGAACGGTGAAGGTGCGCAGAGCGCACCCTACGAGCCGAGCAGGAACGCCACTGAAGGGGGCAGCCCCTCGTCCAGCGTGCGGAGGTGCCAGTCCAGCTCCGTCCGCGCCCGGGAGTCATCGAAGACCCAGTGGCGCTCCAGGCTGTTGAGCTGCTCGGTGGAGAAGGGAGGGCGGAACCCGCGCATCCTGTAGAAGGGGCCTGAGAGGATCAGACCCGCCCGCGCCACGCCGACGGGGAGGTTCAGGCGCGGCGGCTTCACCCCTCCCAGGGCGCAGACGCGGTCGGCGAGGCTGCGTAGGGTGGTGACGTCGCCCGTCATCAGATAGCCCCGCCCGGGCGGCGCCTTGTCGATCACCTTCAGCATCCCCTCGACCAGATCGTCAAGGAAGACCCAGGAGGTCTTCTTGTCCGCCCCCACGAGAGCGGGGAAGCGGCCCTTGAGGAATCCCCGCAGGATGGCGTTCGCCCCCTCCTTCTTTCCGGGCGGGCCGTAGACCATGCTGGGGAAGACGGTGTTGACCCGCAACCCTTTCTTCGCCCACTCCTGGATGGCTTGCTCGCCCGAGTGCTTGGTGGCGCTGTAGAGGGTGGGGAAGGGGGTGAAGGGAGGCGCCGTCTCATCTACGGCCTGGCCATCCGGCGGACTGCCTCCCCACCAGGCCATGGAGGAGACGGAGAGGAAGCGGCCGACTCCCAGCTTGGAGGCGAGGGAGGCCACGTTCTCGCTCCCCTGGACGTTGGCCGTCCGCATCCGCTCAGAGGGACCCGTGAGGTTGAGCTCGGCGGCGGCGTGGATCACCCAGTCGGCGCCGGACATCCCCTCGCGCATGGAGACCCGGTCGCCGATGTCGCCAACGAAGGTGGCGATCCCAAGCTGCTTCAAGGGCTCGGCGTTGCTGGTGGGGCGCACGAGGGCTCGCACCTCATGGCCCGCTTCGGCCAGACGGCGGGCCAGAGCGCGGCCGATGTAGCCGGTGCCACCGGTCAAGAAGATCCGCATGGGTCAATCCAAGCCCTTGGAAAAATGGGAATCCGCCATATCCGCGCCCGGTTATACAAGGCAGGACGGGTGTCGGGAGTTGTACCCGTCCTGGAGCCCAACACTCCGCACTTTCAGCTCCCTCTCCTCCCCCCGCACGGCTCCCTCCCCGATGCGGGGCTTTTTTATGTCCGGCCTGCGAGAAGCTGCCGCAGCACGTAGTGCAGGATGCCGCCGTGGCGGTAGTACTGCACCTCCTGGGGGGTGTCGAGGCGGACCCGGGCCTTGAACTCCTGGACCGAGCCGTCCTCTTTCGTGGCGCGGACGGTGACCTCCCGGCCGCCGGCGAAGCCGCTTTCGACGCCCGCGGCAAGGCCGGCGATGTCGATCACCTCGTGGCCGGTCAGGCCCAGGGATGTGACGGTGTCGCCGTTGGTGAACTCCAGGGGTGCGATCCCCATCCCCACCAGGTTGCTCCGGTGGATGCGCTCGAAGCTCTCGGCGATGACGGCGCGCACGCCCTGGAGCAGGGGGCCCTTGGCTGCCCAGTCGCGGGAGGAGCCGGTGCCGTACTCCTTGCCGGCCAGCACCACGGTGGGCACCCCCTCCCGCTGGTACTTCTCGGCCGCGTCGTAGATCGACAGCGGCTCGCCGTCCGGCAGGTGGACGGTGAAGCCGCCCTCGATCTCGGGCACCATCTTGTTGCGGATGCGGATGTTGGCGAAGGTGCCCCGCACCATCACTTCGTGATTGCCGCGGCGGGCGCCGTAGGAGTTGAAGTCCTTGGGCGCGACGCCGTGCTCGACGAGGTAGCGGCCCGCCGGGCTCGCCACCTTGATGGAGCCGGCCGGCGAGATGTGGTCGGTGGTGATGGAGTCGCCGAAGACGCCCAGCACCCGGGCGCCGTGGACGTCCTCAACGGGCCGCGGCTCCCCCGGCATGTCCACGAAGTAGGGGGGCTGGCGGACGTAGGTGGAATCCGGGTCCCAGGCGTAGGTGTCCCCCTCGGGGACGTCGAGGCCGTTCCAGCGCTCGTCGCCCCGGAAGACGTCGGCGTACTCGCGGCGGAACATCTCGGAGTGCAGGGAGCGCAGGATGGTCTCTTCCACCTCCCGGCGGGTCGGCCAGATATCCTTCAGATAGACCGGCTGGCCGTCGCTGCCGAGGCCCAGCGGCTCGCTGCGCAGGTCGACGTCGATGCGGCCGGCGAGGGCGTAGGCGACCACCAGGGGCGGCGAGGCCAGGTAGTTGGCCCGCACGTCGGAGTTGATGCGGCCCTCGAAGTTGCGGTTGCCGGAGAGGACGGCGACGGCCACCAGGTCCTTCTCCTCGATGGTCTTCGAGATGGCCGGCGGCAGCGGTCCGCTGTTGCCGATGCAGGTGGTGCAGCCGTAGCCCACGAGGTTGAAGCCAAGCTGGTCGAGGTAGGGGGTGAGCCCCGCCTCGCGCAGGTACTCGGTGACGACCTTGGAGCCGGGCGCGAGGCTGGTCTTGACCCAGGGTTGAGTCTTGAGCCCTCTCTCGACGGCCTTCCTGGCCAGCAGGCCGGCGGCCACCATGACAGACGGGTTCGAGGTGTTGGTGCAACTCGTGATGGCGGCGATGACCACCGAGCCGTGGCGCAGGGCCGCGGCGGCTTCGTCCGCGACCTCCACCTCGGGCTCGGCCACGGCCAGGCCGGCGGCGGTGCCGCCCACGGCCTGGAGGCCCGGCGCGGCCGGGGCCCGGGTCTTGCCCGTCTTGCCGGCGGCCGTCATCGCCGCGAGCTCCTTCTCGAACGAGGCCTTGACGTCCCAGAGGCGCACCCGGTCCTGGGGACGGCGGGGGCCGGCGAGGCTGGGCTCGACCGTGCCGAGGTCGAGCGACAGCGAGTCGGAGTAGGCGGGCTCAGGGCTGTCCGCGGTGTGGAACAGTCCCTGCTCCTTCATGTAGGCCTCGACGAGGGCCACCTGCTCGGGGGCGCGGCCGGAGAAGGTCAGGTAATCGAGGGAGACCTGATCGACGGGGAAGATGCCGCAGGTGGCGCCATATTCCGGCGCCATGTTGCCGATGGTCGCCCGGTCGGCGAGCGGCAGATTGGCGAGGCCGGGGCCGTAGAACTCCACGAACTTGCCCACGACCCCCTTCTTCCGCAGCATCTCGGTGACGGTGAGCACGAGGTCCGTGGCGGTGGCCCCTTCGGGCAGCTCGCCGGAGAGGCGGAAGCCCACCACCTGGGGGATGAGCATGGAGACCGGCTGGCCGAGCATGGCCGCCTCGGCCTCGATGCCGCCGACCCCCCAGCCGAGGACGCCCAGGCCGTTGATCATGGTGGTGTGGGAGTCGGTGCCCACCAGGGTGTCGGGGTAGGCGTAGAGCTCGCCGCCGACCTCGCCTTCCATCACCACCCGGGCCAGGTATTCGAGGTTCACCTGGTGGACGATGCCGGTGTCCGGCGGCACCACCCGGAAGTTGGCGAAGGCCTTCTGCCCCCAGCGCAGGAAGGCGTAGCGCTCGCGGTTGCGCTCGAACTCCTTCTCGGCGTTGAAGAGGAAGGCGGCGGCAGAGCCGTACTCATCGACCTGCACCGAGTGGTCGATTACCAGCTCCACGGGCTGGAGGGGGTTGATCCGCTTGGGATCGCCGCCCATGGTCACCATGGCGTCGCGCATGGCGGCCAAATCCACTACCGCGGGCACGCCGGTGAAGTCCTGGAGCAGGACGCGGGCGGGCATGAAGGCGATCTCGCGCGAAGGGACGGCTCCAGGATCCCAGCCCGCGAGGGCCGTGATCTCATCCGCCGTGACCACCGCGCCGTCCTCGCGGCGCAGCAGGTTTTCGAGCAGGATGCGCAGGGCATAGGGGAGGCGGGAGACGTGGAGCCCGCGGCTCTCCAGGGCGTCCAGCCGGGCGAGGCGGACTTCACGACTGCCGATCCGCAGCGTCGCACGGCTTCCGAAACTATCGAGCATGGGGATCTTCTCCTCGGAATCTATTGGGCAAGGGGTGATGCGGAGAGCGCCGCCGGAATCGGCGGGGGCGCCCGCCGGTCCTGCCAAAAGCACTGCAAAGATATCAGCTTTCTCCCAGAGGCGGCGAGCCGGGGTAAGATGAGGCCATGTCCGTGAGCGACTCCGATCTCGCGACCCCGGTGCTCCTGATGGCCATGCCGCAGGTGCTCGATCCGTTCTTCCACCGCAGCGTGGTGCTCTTGCTGCACCATGAGGCCGAGGGGAGCTTCGGCTTCATCGTCAACCGGCCGACGGGGATCAAAGTGAACGAGATCCTCAAGGGGATGGACGTGGGGTGGCGGGGCCGCGACGAGACCGTGGCCTACTTCGGCGGCCCGGTGCAGCCCAACCTCGGAACCGTGCTCTTCGCCCCCGTGCTTGAGGATGGCGGCGGCGAGGACGACACGGCCACCGAGGTGGTCCCCGGCATCGCCCTCACCCAGCACATCGGCGACCTCTCCCGCCTGGCCGAGGAGCCCCCCGACCGCTTCCGTCTCCTCCTCGGCTACGCCGGCTGGGGCGAGGGGCAGCTCATGGAGGAGATCCTCCGCAACGACTGGCTGACGGCGCCGGTCGACGGCGACCTCATCTTCGCTCCCGATCCCGATCAGGTGTGGGCCGCGGCCCTGCGCTCGGTGGGGATCGATCCTGCCGCCCTGCCGTCCTGGATCCCCGCTGGCGCTCCCGAGGAGTCGGCGAACTGAGCTCTGCGAGCCCGCGGCGGCATCCCCGGGGTGGCGCCAGAGAGCGATCCGAAGCGGACCGCCTGACGACTGAGCACCACCGATCGGCGGGCGGGCTGGTGGTGGACGGCCCCCGCATCCTCTTGATCTCCACCCAGTCCGGCCGGCGCTGGCAGCTCCCCAAGGGGCACATCGAGTACGGGGAGACTCCGGAGCAGGCCGCCGTGCGCGAGGTGCGGGAGGAGACGGGCGTCACCGGCCGGCTCGTGGCCCCCCTCTCGGAGGTGGAGTACTGGTTCGTGGAGAAGGGGGCGCGGCGCGTCCACAAGCGGGTGGACTACTTCCTCCTCGACTACGTCAGCGGCTCGGCCGCCGATTTCGACGCCAGCGAGGTCTCGGGGGCCGAGTGGTTTTCCTGGGACGAGGGAATCGCCAAGCTCAGCTTCGACAATGAGCGCCGGGTGGCCATGCAGGCGCGGGAGATCCTGGAGCCGAGCCTGGGGCTGCGCGGCGAGACAGGCTGACGGCAGAACGGGATATCATCCCCGTCCATGGCGGCCACCAAGGCGAGCAAAACGAAAACTCCCGCGAAGGCAATGCTGCCGGGCATCACCCCGGGTCAGGCACGGAGGGAGTCAGGCCGGGCGCGGCGGGCGCGGGTGGCCGAGATCATCGCCCGTCTGCACCGGGAAGATCCCCATCCCAGGATCGCCCTGGATTTCGAGACTCCCCTCCAGCTCCTGGTGGCCACCATCCTGGCGGCCCAGTCCACGGACGTGCAGATCAACAAGGTCACCCCCGCCCTCTTCCGGCGCTTTCCCGCAGCCCGCGACTACGCGGCTGCGGATCTCGCCGAGCTTGAGGAATTCGTGAAGAGCACGGGCTTCTTCCACAACAAGGCCCGGGCGTTGAAGAACCTGGGGCAGGCCCTGCTCGAGCGGCACGACGGCGAGGTGCCGGCCCGCATGGACGCTCTCGTCGAGCTGCCCGGCGTGGGCCGCAAGACGGCCAACGTCATTCTCGGCAACGCCTTCGGCCTCACCGAAGGGATCGTGGTGGACACCCACGTCCACCGCCTCTCCCGCCGCCTGGGATTGACCGAGGAGGACGATCCCGTGAAGATCGAGCTCGACCTGATGGCCGTCGTCCCCCGCGAGGCGTGGACCCTCTTCTCCCTCCTCCTCATCGATCACGGCCGGCAGACCTGCAAAGCGCGCCGGCCCGAATGCGGGCGCTGTCCCGTGGCCGACCTGTGCCCGTCGGCGGAGGTATGAGATGAGGGAGAGCCGTTCTGCCGTGATCACGGGAGCGAGCGCCGGCATCGGGGCGGCCACGGCCCGGGCCCTCGCCGGGGCCGGATTCCACGTCATCCTCGGAGCCCGCCGCCTGGAGAGGCTGGAGGAGGTGGCGGTCCCCCTGGGTGACCGTGCCACGGTGGTGCCCCTCGACGTCACGGACCCCGCGAGCGTGGCCGCCTTCGTGGCCCGGGTGCCGGAGCGGCTCCATCTCCTGGTCAACAACGCCGGCGGCGCCCACGGCCTGGAGCGCATCGAGAGCGCCAGGGAAGAGGACTGGGAGTGGATGTGGGAGACCAACGTCATGGGCACCCTGCGCCTCACCCGGGCCCTTCTCCCCGCCCTCCGCGCCTCGGGCGACGGCCACGTGATCAACCTCGGCTCCATCGCCGGCTTCGAGACCTACGCGGGGGGGGCGGGCTACACGGGGGCCAAGCACGCCGTGCGCGCCTTCACCCGCACCCTGCGGCTGGAGCTGCTGGGCGAGCCCGTGCGGGTCACGGAGATCGCTCCGGGGCTCGTGGAGACCGAATTCTCCCTGGTGCGCTTCGCCGGCGACGCGGAGCGGGCGAAGTCCGTCTATCGCGGCCTCGACCCCTTGACGGCCGAGGACGTCGCCGATTGCATCGTCTGGGCGGCCACCCGGCCGTCCCGCGTCAACATCGACGAGATCGTCGTGCGGCCTCGCGATCAGGCCACGGCCACCCAGGTCCATCGCAAGCCTTGAAGCTCCTCCTCCTCACGGCGCTCGCCGTCACCGTAGTGGCCGCCGTCCTTGCCGGCTGCTTCCGCAAGAACCTCACGTCGCCCGAGATCTACGATCTCTATTGCACCCGCTGCCATGGCGACCGGGGACAGGGGGCCCCGCGATCGCTGACCCTCTACCCTCACGCCAACCTGCTCGTCTCCCCCATGATGCTGCGAGGCGATCGCGCGGCCATCCGCCAGCGCATCGCCGAGGGCTATGGGCCGATGCCCGGCTTCAAACGCCGCTTGACCCCGCAGGAGATCGAACGGCTCATCGACTACACGCTCCAGCTCAGCCGCGAACCCAAGGAGACCCCGTGACATGGACCCGCAACGCCTGAAGGACGCCTACCAGAAGCTCCAGACCCTGGACGACCGGCTGACTCACAAGGTGCGCCCCCGTTCCGGCGGCTCCCTGACCCGGCCCTCCTCCGAGCAGCTCGAGCAGTCGCTGCGCGATCTCGCGACCTACACGGTCGAGCTCAAGGAGGTGGTCCAGGAGCTGATCCTGGCCATCGCCTCGAAGCCCGCAGCGCCGGGAAGCTGAACGAATTCGCTCTTTCGGAGCCGGGCTCGGCAATTTGTGGCCCGAATCTTATGACTTGACAGGTCATTTTCTCCGGTCTAGGCTTCCCTCATGAAATCCATGGGAATTGCCGAGCTCAAAGCGCTGCTTTCCGAAACCCTCGCCCGGGTGAAGGCCGGCGACGAGGTCACCGTCACCGAGCACGGGCGGCCGATCGCCCGCATCATGCCGCTGTCACGGGCGAATCCCCTCGCAGCCACCAAGGAGCTGGTGCGCACGGGGCTGGTCAAGCCGCCGGAGAAGCCCGCGGACGAGGCTTTCTGGAAGATGTTCTGGAAGCTGCCTCGCGCCGAGTACGTCCGCCCCCGGGACGAGGAGGACGACGCCGAGACCTGGGAGCTGCGGGAGGCCGTCTGAGATTCTGGGACAGCTCCGCCCTCCTGGCCCTGGCGGTGCGGGAGCCGCTCTCTCCAGACGTCGAGGCCCTCCTCGACCGGGACCCGGAGCTGGCCTTCTGGTGGGGCGCCATCCCGGAGTGCATTGGCGGCCTGGCGGAGGCCCGGCGTTGCGAGCGCCTGACCGACGCCGGATTCGAGAAAGCGCGGATCCTCATCGATCAGCTCCGGGTCCGCGCCTTCGAGATCCAGCCGTCGGAGGAGGTGCGCGCCCGTGCTCTGCGCATCCTCACCGTCCACCCTCTGCGCGCCGGCCGTGCCCTGCAGCTCGCCGCCGCCCTGGTCTGGTGCCGCGAGCACACCCACCAGATCCATTTCGTCTGTGTGGACGAGTCTCTCCGCCTCGCCGCCGCCCGCGAGGGCTTTCGCGTCCTCCCGTATGCCGGCGAGGTCCACGAGCCCGAGCCCTGAGCCGAGTCGGGGGCTACAATCCCCTGGCTTGGATTCCCTGCCGATCGACGACGCCCTCCCTGCCCTCCGCGCTGCCTTGCGCGAGGGATCGGCGGCCGTGCTCGTGGCGCCCACGGGCGCGGGCAAGACGACCCGGGTTCCCCTGGCTCTGCTGGCGGCGGGGATCGGCGGCGGCCAACAGATCGTGATGCTGGAGCCCCGGCGGATCGCCGCCCGGGCCGCGGCCCGGCGCATGGCCCAGGAGACGGGCACCACCCTCGGCGAGGAGATCGGGTACCAGGTACGGTTCGACCGCCGGGCCGGACCGGCCACGAAGATCCTGGTGGTCACCGAAGGGATCCTCGTCCAGCGTCTCCAGGCCGATCCCTTCCTGGAAGGGATTGGAGCCGTGATCTTCGACGAGCTCCACGAGCGGAGCCTCACGACGGACCTCTCGCTTGCCATGGCGCGGCGCGTCCAGCGGGAAGTGCGGCCCGATCTCCGCCTTCTCGCCATGTCTGCCACTCTGGACCCGGGTCCCGTGGCCGCCTTCCTGGGGGACGCTCCCACGATCGAGAGCCAGGGTCGGCTCTTCCCGGTCGACATCCTCTATATAGAGCACCCGAATCCCCCAGAAATTCGTCCTCTGCCCGCCCAGATCGCTGCGGGGGTGCGACGGGTGCTGGATATGACCGCGGGAGACGTGCTCGTCTTCCTCCCGGGCGTGGGAGAGATTCAGCGTAGCGCCGAGGCCCTGGAGGGGCTCGCCCGAGAGCGGGACCTGGCCGTCCTCCAGCTCTACGGCGATCTGCCGGCCGAGCGGCAGGACGAGGTGCTCCGGCCCCTCTCCCGAAGGAAGGTCGTGCTCGCCACCAACGTGGCCGAGACCTCGATCACCATCGACGGCGTCACGGCCGTGGTGGATTCAGGGCAGGTCCGCCGGCTGCGTTTCGATCCCGCGACCGGTCTCGATCGTCTGGAGCTGGGGAGGGTGAGCCGCGCCTCGGCGGACCAGCGGGCCGGACGGGCGGGACGCCAGGCGCCGGGGATCTGTCTCCGGCTCTGGCCCGCCTATGAGCACGCCACCCTCCCCGAGCGAGAGACGCCCGAGATCGCCCGGGTAGACCTGGCAGGCCCGGCCCTCCAGCTCCTGGCCTGGGGGGAGACCGACCTCGCGGTCTTCGGCTGGTTCGAGGCTCCCTCCCCGGAATCGCTCGCCGCCGCCGTCCTTCTCCTGCGGCAGCTCGGCGCCGTGAACGACCAGGGGGTCACGGGGCTGGGGAGCACGATGGCCCGCCTGCCCATCCACCCCCGTCTCGCCCGGCTACTGATCGAGGGACACCAGGCCGGGCGGACCCGGGAGGCGGCCCTGCTCGCCGCTCTCCTCTCCGAGCGCGATCCCTTCGTTCGGGGTCTAAGCTCCCGCCGGGCCTCCCGCTCGGACCTCCTGGACCGCCTGGGCGTCCTGGAAGGCTTCGAGCGCCGGGATGGTTTCGAAGGCGAACGCCTCAATGCCGGCGCCGCTCGCTTCGTGCTGCGGGCGCGGGATCAGCTCGCCGAGAAGGCGAAAAAGGAATTGGGAGATGGAGGAAAGAGGGGTGATGATGACGCCGTCCTTCTCCGCGCCCTCCTCGCCGCCTACCCTGATCGTGTGGCCCGACGGCGCGAGCCCCGGAGCCCGCGGGCCGTGATGGTGGGCGGCCGCGGGGTACGCCTCGCCGAGGAGAGCGCTGTGCTGGAAGCCGAGCTGTTTCTCTGCGTGGATCTGGACGCCGGCCGCAGTGGCGCAGTCGCTGAGGCCTTGGTGCACAAGGCCTCGGCCGTGGAGCTGGAGTGGCTCCCAGCCGACCGCCTGCGGCCCTCGATCGATCTGGAATTCGACGAATCCCGCGAGCGCGTGGCCGCCTGGAAGCGGACGCGCTATGAAGATCTGGTGATCGCGGAAACCGAGGTGCCGGCCCCGGGTGCGGCCGAGACCGAACGCGTCCTCGTCCAGGCCGCCGCGGACCGCCTCGGCCGCGCCCTCTCCCTCGACGATCCCGAAGTCGCCGCCTTCCTGGCCCGGGTGCGCTCCCTGGGAGATTGGATGCCTGAGCTCGGCCTCCCACGCTTCACGGACGACGAGATCCGCAGCCTTCTTCCTGCCCTGGCAGCCGGCCGCAAATCCTTCGCCGAGCTGCGGCGGGCTCCGCTGCTGGATGTGCTCCAGGGAGCCCTCTCCTATCCGCAGCTCGAAGCCGTGCGCCGGGAGGCCCCGGAGCGGTTGGAGGTGCCCAGCGGCAGCCATATCAAGCTCCTCTACGAGCCGGGGAAACCTCCAGTGCTGGCCGCCCGCATCCAGGAGCTGTTCGGCCTGGCCGAGACTCCCCGGGTGGCTGCCGACCGCGTCCCCGTCTTGATGCACCTCCTCGCTCCCAACGGCCGCCCTCAGCAGGTAACCCACGATCTCAAGAGCTTCTGGGAGAACACCTACCCCGAAGTCCGTAAGGAGCTCCAGGGGAGATACCCCAAGCACGCCTGGCCCGCGGACCCGTGGAACGCCCGCCCCGAGCGGCGGCCCAGCCGGCGAAAGAGTTAATTCCTCCAAATCTCGGAAATCCGCCGTTCCACTCCAATCGTTTCCCGCAATGCCGCCGCGATCCGCCGCAGCTCTTCGATCTCCTCCAGGCGCAGCGCCCTCTCCTCCCGGGCGGCCAGCCAGCGGTCGAGCACCTGGTAGCCGCCCACGCGGTACTCCCAGACCTCGGGACCGATCCCCTGCAAGCACCCTCGTCCCTTCCCGCCCTCGAAGCGGACGGCGGGCTGGCGCAGGCGGTCCGAGCGCAGGAGGTGGAGATCTACCAGGATGGAGCCCAGGGCGCTCAGCTCCAGAAAGGCGCCGCGGTCCCGGGGCAGAGGAATGCGAGGGAAGCCCGTGCGCAGGAGCTCGGCGTAGCGTTGCCGGAAGGGCGGGCTGTAGAGCACGGCGTAGACGTACTCGAAGACCAGCTCGGGAGGCGGCTCCTCCCCCAGCCTCTCCGTGAAGAGGCGAAGGGGCTCCGGCGACAGGTTGGCCACCGGGCCCTCGCTCACCAGCCGGCCCTCGGGATAAAGCCAGAGGGGAAACAGGGTGTTGATGTCGTACGCGGAGACCGCCTTGTGGGCCACGAGAGCATCCGTGGCCAGAGCCCCGAACTCCTCTTTGCACTGTCGCGGGACGATCAGCCCCAGGTTCGGACCGTCGAGCATGTGGCGCATGACCTGAAGGCGCGGGCGCTCGACCACGGCATCCATATAGAAGACCGTCCGCCAGTCGAACGGCCGGAAGAGGATGCGCCGGAAGCGCTCCTGCCATCTCGCGTCGGACCGGACCGCGGCCATGGCACCGGCGAGCTTCCAGGTCGCCGTGTCCTTCGGGGCTCCGGCCGGGGCCCGCCAACCGCGCAGGGACTCGATCCGCCGCCGCAGCGCCGCCGGGTCCGTGTCGAGGGCCAAGGCGTCGCGGCCGGTGACGATCCCCACCGAACGCTCGGGGAAGAGGTCGGTGAGGAGGATGCCCCGGCCGTACTCCTCCTCCAGAACGGCGTCGCGGGGTGCGAAGAGGAAGGCCGGCCCGCACGGGGAGACCTCCCGCCAGGTGGTCGACTCGACGTCCCCCTCCGCCAGCCAATGGAGCTTCTCGCCCCGGCTTCCCCAGAGATCGGCGCGAAACACCCGCTTTTCCAATCCCGGCTTCTTCACCAGGAACGAGACCGCCACCCCCTGGCTCACCTCTTCGAAGACGTTGGCGTCTGCCGAGCCGTCCGGCGACCGTTCCTGCTTCTTGCGGTTGCCGTGGAGATCCAGGAGATAGATCTCGTCGAAGGTCGCGAGGAGCGACCGGCGCAGCCCACGGAAGGTGGGGTTGTCCAGAAAGCTGTGGCTGGTGACGAAGGCGACGATCCCCTCTCCGGCCTGATCGATCTTCCGCTGGGCAAAGCGGAGGAACTTCACGGAATCGTCCTGCAGCCATTTGGGATTGCGCTCGCCCAGGGGCTCGCCCTCGACCTCGTAATACCCTGGGATCGTCCGGCCGTCCGCGGCTTGGTAGGGCTGCTTGGGCAGGGCGTTGATCCTGGGGCTGCGATTCGCCGAGTGACCGGACCAGGGCGGATTGCCCAGCACCACCGTGATCCGGCTCTCCTGCTTCACCCGCCCGGCCTCCCGTGCCTCCTGGGTGAGGGCGGCCACGAACGGCAGCCGCGACTGCTTGAGATCCTCGACGTCCTCCAGGGCGTTGGTGAGGTAGAGGGGGAAGCGCTCGTCCCGTCCGAGGGGATGGCCCATCTCCGCGAGCACCAGGCTCATCTTGAGGTGGCCCACGGCGTAAGGAGCCATCATCAGCTCGAAAGCGTGGAAGTCGCGCAGCACGTGATCGCGCAGCAGCGCCGGCACGCCGCCTCCCCCGGTCTCACTCCGGACGGCCTCGACCGCACAGCGCACGGCCTCCACCACGAAGGTCAGCGTTCCCGCGGCCGGGTCGAGCAGGGTCACCCCGGGGTCCGCGAGCCCGTCCCGCAGACCCAGCCGGCTGGCGAGGAGCCGTTGGACGGAGCGCACCACGTAGGACACCAGCTCCCGCGGCGTGTAGTAGACCCCCCGCCTTCTGCGCAGACCAGGGTCGTAACTGCGCAGGAACGTCTGGTAGAAGTCGAGGACCGGATCGCCCCGGCGCTTGCCTGTGCGCTCCAGCATGGACCGCACCGGAGCGGCGGCGAGGACGGCCACGATCTCGTCGACGATCCAGGCGATTCCGGCCGGAGGATCGTCCAGGGAGATGTTGCGGAAGACCTCGCGCAGCAGACCGCTCGATGCGGGGATGCTCTCCGCCGCCGTCTGCCGGTCGAACTCCCCCTCTGCCTGCCAGCGGGCGGCGAGCAGCCCGTAGGAGAGGGTCTGGGCGTAGAGGTCCGCGAAGGCGCGGCGGTCGAGGCCGGCGAGCAGGTACTCCGAGAAGGCCTCGAAATAGCCGGAGAGGTCCGCCGCCTCCGGGGCGCCGCTCTGAAGCAGCCCCTCGATCCCCTCGGCCAGGAGGCGCGTGCGCAGGGCGAGCCGTTTGGCCAGGGCCGCCGTCGAGAGGCTGGGCGGCGTCTCGAACTCGGTAAAGAGGTCCAGAAGCTCCAGCAACCGTTCGGGGCCGTCCGCGAGAGCGCTGGCGTGGGCCCGCCGGACCTCGGCCTGCCGGTACAGGCGGAACTCCCGGAAGTTGGTGAGAAGGAGGTTGGGGAACGTCTCCCGGTAACGCCGCACCTGCTCCGACTCCGCGACCGTGTCCAGGCTCGTCGCCGGCCGCTTCGCCTCCACGTAGCCGGCGATCCGCTCCCCCCGCCGCACCTGGAGGTCGAGCAGGCAGTCGCAGGTCCGGCGCGGGATCTGGGTCACCCCGAGGTCCCGGCGGCGCCGCTCCTCTCCGTACCATTCGAAGAGGTCCAGCAGATGGGGATAGAAGCTCTCCTCCCGGGAATCCCCCTGCCGCTCCGTCTCGAAGATCCGGTCGAGATAGCGCAGGATCGCCTCCCGCGGCTCCACCCGGAGATCTGGACGTTGCTCCAGGAAAGAATTTGGGATGGGAAAGAGAGCCCTCATGGCTCTCTAGTGTAACTTGAATCGGCGCCTTTTGATCTTTATCGTGCTCAGATCCGAGAAGAAAGAGCGAGTCCGGGCCTCAGGGGAGATCCTCCTCGGCTTCCACACCCAGGGGATCGAGGGCGCCGAGCCACTGCCGCAGCTCCCGGGCCCGGTCCGGCTCGTCGAAGCGAGCCGCCTGGACGGCGGCGGCGGCGATCAGCGCCAGGGCCGAGCCGTTGGGCTCGGCGTCCTCCGGCAGCCGGAGGATCTCCGGCCGGGGGGCGAGGGCCAGTTGGACGAGTGCTACGCCCCGATCGAGGATCGGCTTCAGGAGCGGGCGATCGAGGAAGGGATAGCGATCCAGCCCGAGCTCCGGCACCGAGTGGGAGAGGTCCTCCAGGACCTCGATGCTGTCGAGGGCCGCGGGCTCGTCCGCGAGGAAGGCGAGCCAGCGCACGGCATCCTCCTCGTTCCAGGGATCGAATTCATCGTCTTCCTCCTCGTCCTCCTCATCGAGCTGCGGAACCGAGCCGAAGAACGCCTGATCCCAGGCCTCCTCCACCCGGCGCAGGGAATCAGGGGGCACGAGCTGGCCTGCCTCCGGGTCGCCTTCGAGCTCCTGGATGCCATAGGTCACGGCCGGCGGTCCGATCCGGGCCAGCAGCTCCTGGAGGCGGAGGATGCCGTCCTTCACCTCCTCGCCGAGGGAGAATTCGAGCTGGGCCGCCTGCGGATCGTGGGCGACCTTGTCGAGAAACTCCAGCCCCGCCTCGGTGATTGCGCCGGGATCGCGGCGGAAGCGCTCGCGGAAGAAACGCGCCCGGTCTCCGGCCTCCGCCGTCCGTCCCTCGGACATCAGCAGGCTGACCTCCAGGGGACCGAGGGCGGCGCTCTCGGGATCGTCCTGTCGCGCTTTCTCCAGCGCCTCCCAGGCCTCCTCGATCTCGCCCTCGACCGCATGAGCACGGACCTGGTTCTCCCAGAGCACGGCGCGGAGGGCGGGCCTCAAGACCTTGGCCAGACGCTCGACCGCCTCGGCCTTCTCCTCCTGCAGGTCCAGATCGTCGAGCGACTCCAGGAGCGCGTTCAGCGCTGCCGCGTCCCGCTCGTCGAGCCTCTCCGGCCGTTCGAAGAGGGGCTGGACGAGGGCCAGGGCGCGCTCGGGGTCGGCGTCGTCGAGGAACGAGGTGGCGAGATCGCCCACGAGATGCCGTGGCACCCGGCCGGACTGCCCCAGCACCTCGACCTGCTCCAAGGGGAGGGCTGCCACGAGGAGACGCCAGATCCCCTCCGGATCGAAGGTGGGGATCTCCGCCGCCCAGGGCGCGCAGCATTTCTTGTATTTGAGGCCGGACCCGCACGGGCACGGGTCGTTGCGTTCGGGCTCGGCGAGGGGCCGGGGCCGGAAGCCGTTGCCCGGCAGGGGCACGACGTTCCACAGCGAACGGCCGAGCTCCGACGCCGTGCTGCGCCGGGCCGCCTCGTCAGGGAGCCCCGCGAACAGCCGGGGCATCCGCTCGGCGGCCTCGTCCCGCACCCAGGCCAGGAATGCCTCGCCATCCTCCCGCTCCAGGATGCGGGCGATGGACTCCCGGAAGAAGCTCTCCAGCTCGTCGAGGGTTTCGTCGTCGAAGGTGTCTTCCGTCATGGAGGTGATTCCTTTCCGTTAGGAGAACATGAAGAGCCAGGATTCCCTTCCACCTTTCCAGGCTCGAGTTGACGACTCCATACCCTCCTCCTTTCAGGACGGTATGGTATGTTACGTGGTCCGAAGTATTTCTCGCCAGATGGCGGGCCGGAGCAAGCAATGGCAGGCAGGTGATGTAGAATGAGATCGTCTCTGGAAGGAGGCAAGACATGGCTCTCCACGATCTCCCCCGCAAGCTGACGTACGACGACTACGTCCTGATCCCCGAGGACGGCCAGCGCCACGAGATCCTCGATGGAGAGCACTACGTGAGCCCAGCGCCCCTGACCCGGCACCAGAGGATCTCCTCGAAGCTGCACGTCCGGTTGGGCTCGTTCGTCGAAACCCATCGTCTGGGCTGGGTGCTCGCTGCACCCACGGACGCGGTGCTCTCCCCCTACGACGTCGTCCAGCCAGACCTCCTCTTCATCTCCGGAGAGCGGCTGGAGATCGTCACCGAGGCGAACGTCCAGGGGGCGCCGGACCTGATCGTCGAAATCTTCTCGAAGAAGACCAGGCAGCAGGACGAGGGCACCAAACGGAAGAGCTACGAGCGCTACGCCGTCCGGGAGTACTGGATGCTCGATCCTGACCAGAGCTCCGCCCACGTCTATCGCCGGATCGGCAATCGCCTCCGCCTAGTGGCCGAGCTCTCCGCCGCGGCGGGGGACGTGCTCACCACGCCTCTCCTGCCGGGATTGGAAATCCGGCTGGCCGAAGTCTTTGAGATCTAGGAGGCGCCCCCCAGCTCCGGCGGCACCTGCGAGACGCACTTCACCCCGGAATCCGTCAGCTCTTCCAGGACCTCGTTCAACTCCGCCTCGTCGCGGCTGACCGCGCGGATCAGGGGCAGCACCGCGACCGGGCGGCCGCCGTAGGCGAGGGCGTCGAGGCAGGTCGCGCGCACGCAGTATTCGAGGGCCACGCCGGTGACGTAGATCGTGGCGCCCACGTGGCCACGGACGATCCTGACCATGTCCCGGCTCTCCAGGGGGGAGTAGCCCATTCCCTGCCGCTCGGTCCCTTTGGAGACGACGATCGTGGACTCCGGGAGCTTCAGCCCGGGATGGAACTCGGCGCCCGGAGTGCCGGCCACGCAGTGGTCGGGCCAGATGCCGCCGTTCTTCTGGAAGCTCTCGTGGTCGGGGGGATGCCAGTCCCGCGTGGCCACGATCGTGAACCCCCGCTCCCGGGCCGCTGCCATGGCCGCGTTCAGCCCCTCGACGATCCCGGAGGGCTCCACCGTCGGCAGCGCCCCCTCCTCCATGAAGTCGCGCTGCATGTCCACCACCACGAGAATCGGTTCGGTGCTCATGCCTCTAGCCATACCATGGGACCGGCCCCCGGCTCAACGGCGAAACCGTTCCGCTTCCTTTTCGTATCAAGGACGGACAACTTACAAGAGGACACCCACTCATGCCTAAATCGCTCTCCGGCCGAAGACTCGCCTTGCTCGCCGTCTTCGCGCTCTGCCTCAACCTTCCTGCCCATGCCGCAGCTCCGGCGCCCGTCTCTGACCTCGCGGCCTACGCCGACCATCTCCTCGCCACGGCCTACCCGCCCGACCAACCCGGAGCCGCCGCCCTCGTCATCAAGGACGGCAAGGTGGTTCTGCGTAAAGGCTATGGCCTGGCCAACGTCGAGCTCGGGGTCCCCCTGGGGCCCGAGGACGTGTTCGAGATCGGATCGATCACCAAGCAGTTCACGGCGGCGGCGGTCCTGCTGCTTCAGGAGCAGGGAAAGCTGCGGGTGGAGGACGAGATCACCAAGTACCTGCCGGACTATCCCACCCATGGCGAGAAGATCACGATCGAGAACCTGCTCACCCACACCTCCGGCGTCCCGAGCTACACCGGCATGCCCGAGTGGATGCCGCGGGTGCGGGAGGACATGCCCCTGCCGGTGCTGATGGGCATCTTCAAGGACAAGCCCCTCGACTTCAAGCCCGGCACCCAGTGGTCCTACAGCAACTCGGGGTACATCGTGCTCGGCGCCCTCATCGAGAAGGTGTCGGGCAAGAGCTACGAGCAGCTCGTCGAGGAGGAGATCTTCCAGAAGCTGGGGATGAGCCAGACCCGCTACAACCACCCCGAGGAGGTCGTCCCCCACCGGGCGACCGGATACGAGGGGAGCGGCAAGGACCTCCGCAACGCCCGATACCTGAGCATGACCCAGCCCTACGCCGCCGGATCGCTCATTTCCACCGTGGACGACCTCGCGAAGTGGGATCGCGCCCTCACGACCGACGCGCTGCTGACCCAGGCGTCGCGGGACCGGATGTTCACCCCCTACAAGCTCAGCACGGGCAAATCCGTGGCCTATGGCTACGGCTGGGGAGTCGCCGACTTCCTGGGCCGGCGCCTGATCCAGCACGGCGGCGGCATCTTCGGGTTCGTGACCGCCGAGCTCCGCATTCCCGAAGAGGGACTGTTCGTCGCCATCCTCTCCAACAACACGGCCTCCGAGGCGTCGCCGGATGATCTCGGGATGCGCATCGTCGCCAAAGCCCTGGGCCAGGACCTGGAAGGCCGTAAATCCGTGGAGCTCGATGCGAAGACGCTGGACGAGTACGTGGGCGTCTACCGCTTCGACGCGCAGACCACCCGCATCATCACCCGCGAGGGCTCGAAGCTCTTCGCCCAGAGGAGTGGTGGCGAAAAAGCGGAGGTCCTGGCTGCAGCCCGCGACGACTTCTTCTACAAGGGCGTCTTCGCCCGCCTGCATTTCCAGCGCGACGCCCAGGGGAAGGTCACCGGCGTGGAGTTCACCCCGCCGGCCGGGGAGAGCGTCACGGGCACCAAGACCAGCGAGCCGCTCCCCGCGGAGAAGAAGGCGATCAAACTGGACCCGGCGATCTACGACGCCTACGTGGGCGAGTACGAACTGGCGTCGACCTTCTCCATCGCCATCACCCGCGAGGGGGACCAGATCTTCGCCCAGGCGACGGGCCAGCCCAAGATCGAGATCTTCCCCGAGTCCGAGACCCTCTTCTTCCTCAAAGTGGTGGACGCCCAGATCGAGTTCGTCAAGGGAGCGGACGGCAAGGTGGCCAGCCTGGTGCTCCACCAGGGCGGGCGGGACATGTCGGGGAAGCGGAAATAGAGCGCGTTCCCCGGGAGCTTCCTCAGGAAGGGGGCCAGAGATGGGATGTCCCTGGCCCCCAGACCTGCTCGTCACCCGGCCCCCGACACATAAGCCACGCCTCGGGAGCCCCTGGAACAAGAGACCCAGCCACCAGCGGAAGGGCACACGCGGAGCATAGGAGCCGAGCAAGGCACACCTCCTTCTTGACCGGGAGGGTGCCGCGGCGTAGCATGGCGGTCGTAACGTCGCCTGACGCCGGGTCCCATCCCGAGTCTGGTGGAGAACCCCGCCCCCCAGCGGGGTTCTCGTTTCTCTAGGCTATGTTCTTCTGGCACGCCACGCAAGGAATAATAAGTCCCGCGTCGGCAGTTGATAGTGCGCCAGGAAATGCCCCCCGGCGCTGAGAGGTGGGAAGCGGGAGCGAACCGTCAAAACGGCGTTCCGGGACCTTGGAGCCCTCAGCCTGACGGGCGCTTCTTGACCCAAGCCATCAGCTCAGATTCCCTCGCTCTGAACTTCCTGGCCAAACGTTTTGGTCTCGCAACGGACCCAGGGCCATGGGCGCCTTCGGCCTGATCTGCGAACATCTTCCCGAGCCGTTCAACTGTCAACTCGGGGTGCTTCAATCTTTCGCGAGCCATTTTCCGCAGAACGTCGGTGTCGTCGATTTCGGTGCCCCTGGGTCGGCCTGTTCTTACCAAGTCAGAGTCTCCTTCGAGCCCAATCCGAGCAAAGCAGCGCCCAATCCGATCGGGATTACATGCCCAGAATTATTCCGCCAGATTTTCGATCGACTCTAATCTTTCGACGCTCGCGATCATGAGCGTCGCGGTCCGCGGCTGTCAAGCCATCGAGCGCGGCAAAGGGTCTCAAATTTTTCTTGCATTTGAAGAACTCTGATTTTGCATTCATCCCGTCTTACATGCAGTATGACCTTGATCGGTCATGACCTTGATCGATTCACTCAGACTTTTCTGTCCAGGCGTAACAGGACCCTGGAGCGAGGATCTGGATCGGCAGAGAGACGGAGACTCTGCCAGCGCTTCGTCGAGCCGGTGGGTCGCTAGACTTTCAGACGGAGAAGATCGAGTCCCGAAAAGCGGTTGAAGTCTCCGTCGAAGGACACGAGCCGTAATCCGCCCGCCTTTGCGAAGGCGGCCAGATAGGCGTCGGTCCATTGGCGGGGTGTTGGACCCTCCCCTAAGGCCCACTGCTCCAGCCAGGCTTCGCAGCCCTCCGGCTCGGCGGCCAGCACCACCTCGGGCAGCCGGCGAAAGGAGCCATAGGCTTGCCAGGCTTGTGGAACCGTGAGCGGCTGCCCGCCCATCGCCGTGGCATTGGTGGCAAGACGCAGGAAACCGAGGGCTGTCACCCGGCAGAAGGCGAGCTGGTCGGCCGACTCCTCGTACCAGTAGCGACGCGCTCTCTGATGGTGCGCATGATCGGCCACGCTGAAGGCGAGCCAGACGTTGACGTCGGGCAGATCAATCGGGCCGGCCACCGGCAGTCTCTTCCTCTTCCAGGATTCGGTGGATCTCCGCGTTGGTCAGGTCGGGCAGCGTTCGGCCCGTCGCCGCTCGCGTCACGGGAAGCTCACTGCGCCGGCGCCTCGGCGGTGTCGCGGACGATGGTGGCGCACCTTGCCTCAGCCCCTGCTCCACAAAGCGGGTGATGAGGTCCTTCAGCCTCAGCCCATCGAGCGCGGCCTTGGCCTTCGCCTGGCGGAAGAGCTCGTCGGGGAGATCGATCGTGGTCCTCATACCAAACATCTTTATGCTTTTGTGCGCAGCGGTCAAGCCCGGCCGAGCACGCCGGGAGATCGGCCTCTTGACGGCCCGTCCTTCAGGAGATGATGCGAGGCTGAGCCATCGCCGGCCGGAATCAGTTGTTCACCTTCAAGGGCCCCAGCTCCTGCTCGATGTTGTCGAGGGGGCTGAAGACGAACAGGTGGCCGAGCACCGGATCGTCTCCGCCTCCCCAGAGGAGCCCCACCAGCTTGACGTTGGCGCTGTTGCCGATCCGGGAGAACACCGGCGAGCCGCTGTCGCCGTGATCGTCCCCGGCCTTGACGATGGATTGGCAGAGCTTGGTGACGTTCGAGCCCCCGACGTTGGCGTCCGCACAGGTGGCCACCACCGAGCCAAAGGTCCAGCCGGTCGTCCGCCCCACCTTGTGGACGACGCTGCCGGTGAGCGGGGAACCGATTCGACCCTTGATAGTGAACCGCGCGGACGCGGGGCTGAGGTTCAAGGGTCCTGCGTCGGGACCTCCGAAGGCCGGCCGTGCGATCTTGCCCAAGGTACCGCTGCGGGGATTGTCGTACTTCGCGAAGGCGCTGTCGCTGTAGCGGCAACGCCGGCCCGGCGGGCATGGGGGATCGGTGAACAAGCCGGGATCGGCGATCTCCGTGGCGATGGTGCCGTCCGGGAGCAGGCTCTGGTAGTAGCTCGCGCCGTCCACCTCGCCTTCGACCTGCGTGCAGTGCGAGTTGGTGACGAAGCCGAAGACGCGGCCGATATAGGCATTGAAGCCGAGGGTGCAGATGCCGCCCGTGGTGGCGGTGAGCCGGAAGAGGATCTGGATGCCTCCCATCGCAGGCCGGAACTTGTTTTGCACCCCCACCATCGGCTCGAAGGAAGAGGCCTCGACCACCACCACAGCCTCCCGCGGCACGTTCGTGGAGAGCAGCCGGCGCTCCAGCTCCTCGCGATCCAGGCTCTTGGAAAGGGAGGTGGAATCGAGCCCGAGGACGACGCGGTTCCTCGCCTCGTCCGCGTCGAGGAAGACGACGCCCGGCAGAGCGAGCAACGGCCGCAGCTCGGTCTTCCAATCCAGGAGCCGCTGAAACTCGTAATCCCCTCGCCGGATGCGGACCTCGGATCCCAGGCGCTTCAAGGCACCAGCGCTCTTCCCTGCCGGATCGAGAAGATAGACGTTCGGCCGTCCCTCCTGGTCATAGAACAGGCCGCCGAAGCCCGCCACCTCGCGCCCCATCCGCGCGAGCTCCTCATCGACCGACCCCGCGGGGCTCCCTGCGGCAGCCGGGAAGGCGAAGGCCACCCCGGCCAGCACCAGATGGATCGTCAAGAGCGTCACCGACACCGCAAACAGACGCCTGGGCATAGGACACCTCCCTATGAAGTTGCCGTGGGCTTAGCAGATGATTATAAGTCACAACGCAAAGGAGGGGGCCTCGCGCCCCCCTCCTGACTTCATCGGGTCCTGCGGACAGCACTACTTGGCGGTGGCGGGCTGAGTCGTCGGGGTCCCGCTCGGCTTGGCCTTGCGAGGACCGCGCACCCCCTTGACGGGGCGGAGACCGAACTGCACGAGGTCGTCGCTCCCGAAGCCGAAGCTCCCCTTCAGATGAGCGGCGGCCCGGCCGCGCAGGCGCTCCCCCTGTTTCTCCACCTCCTGGCGCTGGTGAACGACGTCCTGCAACCGGCCTCGCGCCACCTCCTGCTCAATATCCAGCGCCTTCGCCCGGGCGATCAGCGCGTCCAACTCGTTGACGATGTCCTGCAGGAACGGCATCTCCGCCAAGTGCGGCTTGAGGCTGGCGCTGATCAGCTCCCACTCCGTGATCTTTTTTGCGAATACCTTTGCACTTCGCATCTTCTTCTCCTTTCGGATCAGTTACGGGTTTGACAGCTCGAACTTCACGATTCTCGTGTCGGGTGCTTCTTCGGATCCACTCCGGAGGTCCTCGCTCTCTCGCCATGAGACACTCCTTCCCTTGGTCTCGGGAGGCTCCATCGCCTGCCGAGGGATTCGACCGGGCCTGTGTGCTGCAACGACAGGGGAAGTGTAGGGCATGGCCGAGGGGTTGTCAAGAGGTCACACCGATTTTTTCGATTGCATGCGCAACACGCCTGGAGAAGGACGAAGAGGGAACCTTCGGGCGCCTCTTCCCTTTTTCTCCCGTTTTTTGGGTTTTTACGGCGTCTCAACGGCGAAAGATCCCGTCTTTTCCCAAAAGACCCCGTCTTTTCGATTTTCACGGCGTATCAGCGGCTCAAGACGCCGTCTTTTCCCAAAAGACGGCGTCTAAATCGAATAGACGGGCCTAGGCGATTTTTTGGCCGTTTCAGCCGAAAAGACGCCATTCAGGCGAAGAACGAGGCCGGAGAAACCGGCAGAAGCCCTTTAACGAAGCGTTGTCTCGGGACGATGAGGGCCGTCTCCGGACAGCTCAGGGCGACCGCATCTCAGCCATGGCGGCATTGAGGATCTCTTCGGCGACGCCCTGCCGGCGCAGGCTCTCCACCAATCGTTCGAGCCCAGGATTCCGGTCGAGGCGTTCGAGATCCTGCCGCAAGCCCTGGCCGATGTAGGCACGAATGAGGGGCTGGTATCCCGAAAACCCCAGGACGGGCGCCACCCGCTTGAGGTCCTCCACCACGTCCTCGGGCATCCGGATGCTGATGGTCGCCATCGGTCGGTCCTTCTGAAGGCGGGCACGCAATTTCTGTGTCTTCATGGCTCAACTGGTGTGCTCGAACCGCATCTCTGGGTTCCGCCGCGCCCGCTGGAGGTAGGTCGCCATCCGGTTCAGCAGCCCCAGGGTGACCTCCTCGGCTTCGGCGGCCTGACGGAAGATGGCCAGGGCGGCGAGAGCCTCCGGGTGGAGATCCCGCGACTCGAAGATGGGGACCATCTCGGCCGCGAGCCGCTTCATTTCGCCGGTATCTCCTTTCTTCGCGTAGACCGCCGCCAGGTGGAGCGACACGAGGGCAGCGTCGAAGCCGATCCCGCGCTCGACGAAGGCGTCCCTCGCTTCCCGCAGGGCCGACTCCGCCTCTTCCAACCGGCCAGTCGCGAAGGCGATCCGGCCCTCCAGCCAGCGCAGCAGGACGAGATTTATCTGGTCCCGAAGGCTGAGATAAAGGCTGCGGGTCTCCGCAAGAGCCTTCTGGGCCTCTTCATGGCGACCGCTCTCGGTGAGATACCAGATGAGGTTGTGGCGGGCCATCACCAACAGCCGCGGCTCTTCCAGCATGTTGATGCGCGACAGACCTCGCCGGACCAGGCGCTCGGCTTCCTTGAATTTCCCAGCGTACCCGAGCGCCGTGGCTTTCTGGATGAGGGATCGCCCCTCCAAGTGGCGGGCTTTCGCGTCGCGATAGATAGCGATGGCTTGGTCCAGCAGGTGGGCGGCCTCCTCGAAGCGCCCCTGGGCGTTGCGGAGGGATGCCTGGAAGCTCAGGATCTGCGCCCTGGTCAGCTCATCCTCGTCTCCAAGCCGATAGTGTTCCTCGGCTTGGCGTAGAGACTCCTCCGCCCGCCGGAGATCGGACGTGATCTGGCAGGCATTGCCAAGGTAAGCCAAGGCGAGGGCTCGGGCGTCCTCCACCAGTGCCACTCCGTAGTGATCGGTGTCCAGTCGATTCGAGACCTCCACGGCCAGCTCTGCCAGCTCGACTGCCCGGACCGGGTCGGTGAACCACGCATCGCGGCTCCTCGCCTCTAGAAGATCGCAGAGCGCGAGCCCATGGAGGTCCACCGTCTCCGTCTGCACCATCGCTGAGCGATCCGGGCCGGCTTTCGCCAGCAGCTCTCCGGCGAGAGCCGCCGCGGCATCGACCTCCTGGAGGATGTCGGCGAGCCGGCCTCGAGCCTGCTCCGAGGCATGCTGGAGGTCTTGCTCGTAGCTCGGAAGACCGTCGTGGTCAGGGTTTGGTGGATCGGGGCGGCGCTCACTCATCCCTGGGCTCCTTTTGAGATCGTTCCGAGCGATTCCGGGCCTCTTTTTCGAGAGCGGCCAGGAACCAGCGCTCTGGGTCGGGAATCCGGCTCCAGCGATAGGAGAGGCGGACCAGGACCTCGCGTACCAACTCTCCCGCTTCCACCTCAGGGATCTCCCACTCCCGGAGGATCTCTACAATCGGAGATCTGAGCCTGGCCAGCAGGCGATCGAGATCCTCGGAACTGGGCGCGAAAGGTGGCATGCTGGAAGCCTCGCTCGTGGAGCCTCTCGATAGAGTACAAGTATCTGTCACGAATGAAAAGGGCGATCCCGTGTTGATGTCCCGGAGAAAAAAGGAGGGCTCCCTCAGGAACCCCCCGGCGTCTTTCCTCTAGCCCAACTTCCACGGTCGACAGCCCCGCAGGAGCCAAACTGGTCGTCTTCTGGGCTGTAAGTTATTGATTCCAGGTGTGGCGAGGTGGCGATTGCCGGAAATAGTGACGAAACCAGAGGCTCCCGGGTTTCTGATATAGAAGCCCTGTGTTCATCCGCAAGACGACTAAATGTTACAAGGACAAGACCTACACCAACTACCTGGTGGTCGAGACCGTCGCCACGCCTCAGGGGCCCCGGCAACGGACGATCTGCTCACTGGGCAACCTCGCGCCGGGGCCCCCAAGTAAGTGGCCGGGCTTGATGAGTCAGGTCGAGGCGGACCTGTCGGGGCAAGCTTGCCTGGAGACGGAGGACTCGCTGGTCACCGAGATCGCGGCCCGGGTCCGGCAAGCCTCGAGTCGCCAAGACCTGGTGTCTGTCCATACCGACCAGATCCGCCAGGAAAAGCCCCGCGAGGCGGGACCGGCCCATGTCGGCCATCAGATGTGGCAGCGCCTGGGGCTTGACGACATTCTGGAAGAGATGGGGCTCTCGCTCAAGACTCGGCGACTCACCGAGATCATGGTCTTGAATCGACTGGTCGCTCCGTCTTCGGAGCATGCCATGCCGGATTGGGTCCGGCGTACGGCGCTGGGCGATATCTTGGGAATGGATCTTGAGGAGCTCACCGACGAGGCTCTTTATCGCAATCTGGATCGTCTCCATCCCAATCGAGGTAAGATTGAAGCCGCTCTGGCGACGCGGGAGAAAACGCTTTTCAATCTCGATGACACCTACTTCTTCTACGACCTGACCTCAACCTATTTTGAGGGCCAGTGTGAGGGAAATCCTCAAGCAAAGCGCGGCTATTCGCGCGACCAGCGGCCGGACTGCAAGCAAGTTGTCATTGGCCTTGTGCTCGATCGAGAAGGCTTTCCCAAGGCCCATGAGATCTTCGATGGCAATCGCCAAGATCGATCTTCGGTCGATGAAATGTTAGGAATTCTGGAGCAACGGACCGGACGCCGAGGTGGAGGCACAGTGATTGTGGATCGTGGCATGGCCTTCGAAGAGAATCTTGAGCAAATTCGCGCCCGTGGTCATCACTACGTGGTGGCCTGCCGACAGTCGGAGCGCCTGCAATGGCTTGACGAGTTCGAGCAAGAACAGGATTGGCAGGAAATCCTGCGAGAGCCTTCCCCGACCAATCCCGCTCAAAAGAAATCCCAGGTGTGGGTCAAGCGCCAGGAGACAGCCGACCAGTTCTACATCCTGTGCCGCAGCGAAGGGCGCCAAGCCAAGGATCGGGCGATCCGAGACAAGCAGGAGACGCGGCTGTTGGCCGACCTCGGCCGGCTTCAGAAGCGGGTAGCCAACAAGCGGATCGACGAAGCCAAGATCCATGAGGCCATTGGCCGCCTGAAGGAGCGCTATCCGCGGGTGGCTCGCTACTATCCGATCCATTTCGATCCCGATCTGGGGCAGCTGAGCTGGCAAGAGAATGCCGAGGCCAAAGCCCGCGCTGTTCTACTCGACGGCGCCTATCTGCTCAAGACCGATCGCAAGGATCTCGACGCCGAAGAGGCCTGGCGGATCTACATTCTGTTGACTCGAGTCGAGGACGCCTTTCGCGATCTGAAGAGCCCGCTCCGGGAGCGACCGATCTTCCATCAGCTCAAGAATCGAGTCCAGACCCACATTTTTCTCTGCGTGCTGGCCTACCATCTGCTGATCAGCATCGAAACCAGCTTCCTGCGAAAGCAGATTCACACCTCGTGGGCGACTCTGCGCGATCAGCTCTCCACCCATCAGGTGGTCACCGTGGTGCTCCCGACGCCGGAGGGTCAGCTGCTCAAGATCCGAAAAGGAACGACCCCGGAGAAGCAGCATCAGCTCATCTACGACACCCTCGACATCCCCCATGAGGTCATGGCGCCCATCAAAATCTGGCTCCCCAAGTCGTAGATAGTGACGAAAAACCAGGGCCGCTCTTTATCTGTCAATACTTTACCGCGCAAAGTGTGGAAGTTGGGCTAGCCGTTCGGATCCATCTGCCCCCGGTGCTCGCCGTCGGGAGCGGGGGTCACGGTAAGGCCATCAGGATCCATCTGTCCCCGGTGCTCCGTCTCCCCGCTCTTGAAGAGACTGGAGACGAAGCTCCAAAGACTGGCGAGAACGCTCCCCCCTCCGTGATCGGCGGCGTCCGTCCGTGCCCTCTGCGCCAGGGCGGCGGGCGGAACCAGCAACGCGAGTCCCAGGACGACGGCGGCCAGACGGCTCCTCAATCTGTTGCGAGTCATGACCATATTCTCCTCTCCGGGCAGGTCGGTGGCAGGGCCAGGATCGGCCGGCCCGCCTGCCCGTCAGACGTCTTCATGGTGGTCCTTTTCGTTGGGAACGCCGCGAAACGGAGGGTGCCCTCTTGGTGTACCATCCCCACCAAGCTGTCCAACGTACACAGGAGAGAATCCGTGATGAGCATCGCGAAGCGAAGCCTTTCTGCTTTTTCTGGCCTTGGGCCTTTCCGGCGCCGGGGTCTTTGCTCAGGGCCGGATCGACCGGCTCGAGATCGTCATCAAGGACATCGGCTCGCGGGAGGACATTGACAGTGTCGAGCCTGGCGGGACGGTCGAGCTGGAGAGGGGCGGGCCGGTGCGGCTCATCATGTCGGCCATCTATTCGAGCGGCAAGACGATCTACCCCGGCACGAATTTCTCCGACCAGGCCCGCGGCGGCGTCGCCATCACCCGCTCGAATCCCGACAACGCGGCGGCGGACTTGGACATCGGCAATGGCACGGGCGGCCGGGAGCCGATCGGCTTCGAGATCTACGACGAGCGCATCCCCAGGGAGATGCGGCGGGGCACCTTCTACGTCCGCGTGACGCGCGGGGAGTCCTCGGGCACCCGGGGCGGCGACTGGTCCGGCGGTGGTGGGTATGGCGGCAGCTCGCGGGGGGAGGAGCTCACCCGCATGCTCTATCAGGCCATCCTGCTGCGCGATCCCGATCCGGGCGCCCGCGGCACGGTCGAGTCGATCGATCGGGGCGGCTACTCCGCCCTGGTGAAGGCGGCCGAGGGGATGGCCGAGAGCGAGGAGAGCCGCGTCCGCATCTATGAGAACGGCAACGTCACCAACGAGCGACGGCTGATCTCCCTCTACCGCAACCTCCTGAACCTCGATCCCAGCGAGGTGAACCGGTCGACCTGGGATCGCGACCTGCGCCGGATGCACGACGGTGAGATCGCCGACGTGGTGGCCGACATGGTGCGCTCGGAACGCTTCCGCTCCAGAAACCGCTTCGACAGGTAGTAGGCGTGCCCCATGGCACCCTTCTTGCTTCTCTCTAGGGTAGAGGCCGGAGAAAGCCGGCGGAATCCCATTACCTAAGAGAGGATGTCATGAGAATAGCCAACCGAACCTTCCTGCCGGCCGCCCTGGTGGCGGCGCTGCTCTGCCCCCTGGCGGTGCAGACGGTCGAAGCTCAGTCGACGAAGCCCAAGCCCCCCATCCGTGCGGTGGAAGTGGTGGTCCGCGACATCGCCACCAAGGAGGACATCGGCACCTTGCAACCGGGTGGGACGATCTCCATCCCCTCGGGGAGCCGGGTGCGGCTGATCATGACCGCCATCCCCACGGGCAACCGCCAGCCGCTCTACCCCGCCACGACTTACAGCGACCTGTCTCAGGGCGGCGTGCAGATCACCCGCTCCAATGCCGAGAACTCGACCGCGGACCTGGCGGTCGGCACGGCCAAGGCCAACCGCACCCAGGCCATTGGGTTCCAGATCCAGGAGGACTGGGTCCCCGCCGACCTGCGCAGCGGCACCATCCACCTGCGGATCGTTCCGGGCACCGAATCCATCGCGGGGAATGACGTGGGCGGGTACACCTACGGCAGCGGCTCGCGCGCCGAGCAGGTCACCCAGATGCTCTACCGGGGCATCCTGATGCGGGACCCTGATCCAGGCGCCCAGGGCACGATCGACGCCATTAACGCCGGTGGGTACGACGCGGTGTTGAGAGCGGCGGTGGGGATCGCCAACAGCCCGGAGAGCCGCAACCGCATTCCCGGCCAGGGCGTCAGCAGCGAGAACCGTCTGGCCGCTCTCTACCAGAACCTGCTGGGCATGAACGCCGACCGGGTGGACCGCGCACAGTACGACAACGACCTGCGGCGCATCACCTCCGGCCGCATCGCCGACGTGGTTTCGGACATGATCCAGTCGGACCGCTTCCGCTCGCGGGCCGGCCTGACCACGGGCGCCCGTTACTGATCCGCGGCACAGCCGCGTCTCTCAGGCCCTCCCACGCGGGAGGGCCTGTTTCGTTTTCAGGGTAAGGTGTCGTCCAGGCGCCCCTGATCGTCGTCGAGTCCGTCCAACTGGGCCAATACGCTGCACGCCAAGTCGAGACACTTTGCCTGGACATAGTGGGAGACAGAGTTTCGTCTCTTCTGGGGCTCAGCTTGCTGAGTCGCTTCCGGCTGGTGCTCGACTACAAGGCGAGACCCGCAATGCTTGAGATTGAGGGCTAGGGAACGGCGAGGGTCAGCTCAAGACGACGGACTCATAGAGGAATCCGTAGTGGGTCGGGATCATAGGCCCAGCAAATTTGATGTAGACGGATTTCTGATCTTTGATTTTGGCACTGAGATCAAGCCGGGAATTGGCGCTCGCCAGGAGCCGGGCCTTCTGGGGCAAGCCCTGGGCGTCGCGCTCGACGACTTCGAGCGCCAACCACTCCCCGTCGTGCTCTTTGACCAGATCCTGGATCGCGAAGATTTTTGCAGTGGGATTCATTCTGGGCTCCCCTCACGTCCACTATAGGACAGCGAGTACGCTGCGGCAAGTCAATCCTACCCTTCCCGCAACGCCAGGTAATCCTCCCGCAGCAGGGAGTAGAGGTAGTTGTCGATCCGCCGGCCGCGGAGCTTGAAGTAGCCGCGCAGGCGGCCTTCGCGCTCGAAGCCGGTTTTTTCGAGCACGCGCTGGGAGGCGACGTTCTCCACGGCACAGCGGGCTTCGATGCGCTCGAGCAGGGTGTTGTGGTAGACGTCGTCGAGCAGGATGGCGAGCGCCGAGCTCATCACGCCCCGGTTCTGGTAGACGGTGGAGAGGGCGTAGCCCACTTCGGCGAGACCGTGCTCCCAGTTGCTCACCACCAGGGTGATCCAACCCGCGGGCTGGCTGTCCACCTGGACGATCCACTGGAACTTCTCGCCCCGTCCTCGATAGAGGTCGGCGATGCGCTGGCTGGCGACGTCGGCCCGGAGCTGGGCCGTGGGCAGCTCGTTCAAGGGCTGGAAGCGCCGCACGCTCGTCTCGGAGCGCCACTGGCGGAGGAGATCGGCGTCCCGCGGTGCCGCCGGCCGTAACGTCACCTGAGGGCTGGAGCGGCGCTCGGGAAATGCCATGGCGATCATTTTAGCCCGCCCCGACGGTGGCCGCCCGGCGGCCCCGCATCTTTGTCCACCATTCGCGCAAAGAAGGGAAGTAGCTGAGGAGGGCCATGTAGCCGTAGCCCTGCACGAAAAGATAGAGGAAGGGGAGGGACATCCACATCCCGTTCTTCCACGCGTAGATCATGCAGGCCAGGAAGTAGAACGCGAAGATCGCCTCCAGGGCCCGGGTGGGATCGCCGTTGGTCCGGTAGCGCTTGCCCCACCAGCTTTGTCCCCGGTGCTCGATGCGGTATTTGGGGGTGCGGTGGAAGGTGCCGCCGCGGTGGAGGAGGCCCGAGATCACCGCCCGCGAGTTGTTGAGCGACAGGCCGATACCCAGGCCCAACAGGGCCGGCAGGAAACGGATCTCCCGCCGCCAGCCCGGGCCCGCCGCCAGCTGGCTCATCAGGTAGAAGAAGAGGACGGAGGCGGTCGCTCCCACGAACATGGGCAGGTCCACCAGCAGCAGCATCTGCGTCGAGGTGCCGCGGCGCAGGATCATGGCCGGGAAGACGAGCAGGGCGAGAATCACCATCAGGGGATAGCTGACGTTGTTGGTGAGGTGGACGAAGGCCTCCACCTTCACCCTCAGGGGGAGGGGGGCGCGGAAGATCGTCCCCAGCAGCTTGCGGCCGGTCTGCACCGCTCCTTTGGCCCACCGGTACTGCTGACTCTTGAAACCGCTGGCATCCACCGGCAGCTCCGAGGGCACGGCCAGATCGGGCAGGTAGAGGAAACGCCACCCCTGGAGCTGGGCGCGGTAGGAGAGGTCGAGGTCCTCGGTCAGGGTGTCGTGCTGCCAGCCGCCGGAGGTCTCGATGGCGGCCCGGCGCCAGATGCCGGCCGTGCCGTTGAAGTTGAAGAAGCAGCCGCTCTTGTTCCTGGCCGTGTGCTCGATCATGAAATGGCCGTCGAGCAGGATGGCCTCCACCCGGGTCATCAGCGAGTAGCCGCGGTTGATGTGCTCCCAGCACCCCTGAACCATGCCGAGCTGCGGGTCGGCGAAGTAGGGGACGGTGCGGCGCAGGAAGTCCGGCGAGGGCACGAAGTCGGCGTCGAAGATGGCGAGCAGCTCGCCGCGAGCTTTCGCGAGGCCCCCCACCAGGGCGCCGGCCTTGAACCCCGTGCGGTCGGAGCGGTGGAGGTGATGGATGTCCACTCCCTGCTGCCGGTGCGCGGCCACGGCGCGGGCCACGATCTCGGTGGTCTCGTCCGTAGAGTCGTCGAGCACCTGGATCTCCAGACGCCCGGCCGGATAGTCGAGCTGGCAGACGGCGTCGATCAGCCGCTCGGCCACGTACATCTCGTTGTAGAGTGGCAATTGCACCGTGACCACGGGCCAGGCTTCCGGATCGGCCGGGGGCTCAGGGAGAGGGGTCCGACGTCCCCGGGTCCGCAGGTACACTCCCACCAGCACCAGCCGGTGCAGGCCGTAGAACGAGAGCACCGCCAGGACGGAGTAATAGAGTGCCAGCAGGGCCGGCGCCCATGGAAAGTGCATTGTCAGAGCCTGGGCGCGGACGGCTCCGCCTGGGGCTGGTCGTTGTCTCGCTGCCGCTTCTGGCGGCGCACGTCGGTCTTCTGCTCGTCTTCGATCTCGCTCATCGCCTGCCGCTGACGCTGGCCCTCCTCGGGGCCGCGTTCTTCGGGCTCCTCTGGGCAGCGCGACGGCTGGAGACGGTGGAGGCGCTCTCGGGCAGGACGCTGCTGCTGGTCGCCCTGCTGCTCCGGCTCCCCCTGCTTCCCCTTCCGCCGACGCTGTCCGACGACATGCTGCGCTATCTCTGGGATGGAAAAGTCGCGGCGGCCGGCTTCAATCCCTATGCCCTGCCTCCGGCGGCCGAGCAACTCACCCCTCTCCGCGATAAAATCTGGCGGCAACTCCCTCATACCCACATTGCAACCATCTATCCACCCTTCTCTGTCACCGCCTTCAGTATAGCGAGTCGGCTGCCATTTCCGCTCTTCGGTTGGAAATTGATGGCCACCGGGGCCGATCTCCTGGCCTGCTGGTTCCTCCTCGGGGTGGCCCGCCGGTGGGGCGTGCCGCTGGGCCGGACCGTCTGGTACGCCTGGAATCCGCTGGTGACGCTGGAGGTCGCGGGCATGGGGCACGTCGACGCCCTGGGGGTGGCGGCAGTAGTGGCGGTGGTGCTCTGCCTCCTGGACCTGGAGAGGTCCCGGCGCCTGGGGAGGACGGCGCTCTGGGCGGCGGCGGCGGCGCTTTCCAAGCTGGTGCCGCTGGCGGCGTTCCCCCTGTGGGCGCGGCTGAGCCGGAGCCCGCGGCGGTTTCTGGGCCTCGCCGGAGGGCTCGTGGCCCTGGCCGTGGCTCCGGTAGTGGTGGCCACGGGGGGAATCCCCCCCGGACTGGTGACCTACGGTGTCTCCTGGGAGTTCGACGGCCCCCTCTTCGAGCCCCTCTGGCGTCTGCTCGACCTCGCTGGCGCCGCGCCGGCCCTCGCCCGCGGTCTCGACCACCTGAAGGACTGGACGCACGACTATCAGACGGTCAATCCTATTTATCCCTATCTCTATCCCCAATTCCTGGCCAAGCTCGTCCTGGCTGCGGGCGTGGTGGCGGTCGTCCTCGTCACGCTCAAGGAGCGCGATCCGGTCGTGGGCACGGGCCGCCTGTTCGGAGGGCTCCTCCTCCTCTCGGCCACGGTCTACCCCTGGTATCTCCTCTGGGTGCTCCCCTGGGCGGCCCTGCGCCGCCAGACTGCCTGGCTCGCCCTCTCGGCGCTGATCCTCCTCTCCTACCTCCCCCAGCGCGGGGGGGTGCCGGTGTGGCCTTGGGTGTGGCTGGGGATCTGGGGGCCGTTCGGGGTGCTGCTCGCGATCGGCGAATGGCGAAAAATTCGCCATTCGCCATTCTAAATTAAGCCTGATGCCCACCTACCGGCTCACTCTCTCCTACCGGGGCACCGCCTACTCGGGCTGGCAGCGGCAGGAGAACGCGCCCTCGGTGCAGCAGACGGTGGAGGAGGCCCTGGAGCGGCTGCTGGGGCATCCCGGCGGTACCGTGAGGGTGGTGGGGGCGAGCCGCACGGACGCCGGAGTCCATGCCCGCGGTCAGGTGGCCCACCTGGAGCTGGCCGCGCCGTTTCCCGATCGCGGGCTGGTCCACGGCACCAATCCCTTCCTCCCGGAGGACGTGCGGGTGCTCGCCGCGGCCGGGATGCCCGCAGGCTTTCATGCCCGCAAGCACGCCTGGGGCAAGGAGTACGTTTACCGCCTGAGCCGCGCCGCCGTGATCTCCCCTTTGAATTCCCTCTTCGTGGCAGCGATTCCTGGTTCGGCCGGACCCATCGACCTCGAGAAGCTGGCGCTGGCCACGGAATATCTGCTGGGACGGCACGATTTCACTGCTTTTGCCCTCGCCGGGGGCTCCCACGGGCAGCCCTTCCGCAGTATCGTTGCCGCACATTGGGAAGAGGAGGGCGAGGAGCTGCGCTTCCGGGTGGTGGGGGAGGGCTTCCTGCGCGGCATGGTTCGTGCTTTGGTGGGTACGCTGGTCGAAGTCGGTACCGGGAAGAGGACCCCCGAGAGCTTCGCCGGCTTGCTCGCCGGCCGGCCGCGAGCGGAGGCGGGCCCCACGGCCCCCGCTCACGGGCTGGTGCTGGAGCGGGTGTTCTACCCCCCGGAGTGGCGAGTCGAAGGCGATCCTCTGCCTCCTGTGATAATTTAGGGGCGTTTGTCATGGCAGACCTGTCCAAACTTGCGGAACCGGGAACTCCCGAAGAGCTTCTGGTGCGCCGGCTCGACCTCGACCGGCTGCCCCGGCACGTGGCCATCATCATGGACGGCAACGGCCGCTGGGCGAAGTCGCGCAACCTGCCCCGGGTGGAGGGCCACCGGGCCGGCGTGGCCTCGGTGCGCGAGGCGGTGGAGACGGCGAGCGCGGCTCGGCCTCGAGGTGCTCACCCTCTACGCCTTCTCGGTGGAGAACTGGAAGCGCCCGCGCTTCGAAGTGTGGACGTTGATGAACCTGCTCAAGGAGTACGTCCGCCGGGAGCGGGAGGCGCTGGCCGAGAACGACGTCTGCTTCAACGTCCTCGGCCGCTGGGAGGAGCTGGACCCGTCGGTGGTGCGCGAGCTCAAGGCTACCATCGACGCCACCCGGCACTGCCAGGGGATGAGCTTCAACGTCGCCCTCAACTACTCGGGACGCTGCGAGATCGTGGACGCCTGCCGCAAGATCGTCGCCGACTGGGCGGCCGGCAAGCGGGCGGACATCGACGAGGAGACGATCGGCCGCTACCTCTATACCTCCGGCCAGCCCGATCCCGACCTGCTCATCCGCACCTCGGGCGAGCTGCGGGTCTCGAACTTCCTGCTCTGGCAGATCGCCTACGCGGAGATCTGGGTCACCCAGACGCTGTGGCCCGACTTCCGCCGCCGCGACCTCTACGAGGCGATCCTCGACTTTCAGCAACGCGAGCGCCGCTATGGCGGCGTCCAGCAGGCCGACCCGGCGGACGTCTTCGCCTCGGGCCGGCTCCCGGGCTGATCCTCTCCGCAACGGCTCGGATCGATGCAGCGCTTCCTGACTGCCGTCGTCGCCGTGCCCGTCGCCCTCGCGGCGCTGTTCTTCCTGCCGCCCTGGGGGTGGTTCGCGCTGGTGGCCGTGATCATCGAGGGGGCCATCTTCGAGTACCTGAAGATCGTGCGGCACCGGGCCCCCCACGCGCCGCTGGCCTGCCTGCTGGTGCTGGCGCCGCTGGCGGCCTGGGCCTTGAGCGTCGCGCTCGCGGACGGCACCCAGGTCCAGCCCCTGCGTCTCTATCTCCTGGCCGGAGCGCTGGTGATCTCGGTCGGCCTCGGCTCGCTGCTGCTCTTGAGCCGCACGCCGCTCGAGGAGACCCTCCCCGCGCTTGGGCATCCTGGCCTTCGGCATCCCCTACTTCGCCCTGCCCGTCGCCAGCCTCCACCTGCTGAAGTCGAGGGATCCCTGGGTGGTCTTCCTCCTGTTCGCCATCGTCTGGCTGGGGGACACGGCGGCGTACTACGTGGGCTCGCGGTTCGGCCGCCACAAGCTGGCGCCGGTGATCAGCCCCAGGAAGATCATGGGAGGGAGCGGCCGCGAGCTTCGTCATCTCCATGATCGCGGCCGCGGTGTGGAGCTACCTGCGGCTGGAGGGGAGGATCGACCCCGGCGTGATGGCGGTCGCCGCGGTGACGGCGGTGGCGTCCCAGATCGGCGACCTGATGGAGTCGATGATCAAACGCGGCACCGGAGTGAAGGACTCCGGCAACCTCATCCCGGGCCACGGCGGCCTGTTCGACCGCATGGACTCCATCCTCTTCGCCGCCCCGGTCTTCCTCTTCGGCCTCTGGCTGCTGGGGCTCTAGGTGGTGGCAAGATGACCCGGCGGGAATCTCCGGCCCTCCCGAGCCGTTCGATATAATCGCCCTTCATCTCTCGACCCGGGCTGGGACCGACATGACTCATTTCACCGACATCCTCACCAACCTCCTCGCCTTCGCCTTTGCGCTGGGCGTGATCATCGTGGTGCACGAGGCCGGGCACCTGCTGGTGGCCAAGGCCTTCGGCGTGCGCGTGCTGACCTTCTCGGTGGGCTTCGGCCGCCGCCTCTGGGGCTTCCGCCGCGGCGAGACCGAGTACCGGCTCTCACTGATCCCCCTCGGCGGCTACGTCCGGCTGGCCGGCGAGACGCCGGAGGACCTCGCCAACAACCCCAACCGCGATCCGAACGATCCGCGGGAGTTCCTCAACAAGCCGCGCTGGCAGCGGATCCTCGTCTACCTGGCGGGACCGGCGATGAACGTCGTCTTGGCCATCGTGCTCGTGGCCGGCCTGTTCATGGTCGGCATCGAGGTGATGAGCCTGCCCGACATGCCGCCCCTGATCGCCGGAGTGGAGGCGGGCTCCTCGGCCGCTCAGGCAGGGTTGCAGCGGGGGGACCTCATCGTCGAGGCCAAGGGCAAGGCGGTGGAGAACTGGAACGAGGTGGTCTTCGAGCTGCTCGGCTCGCCCGATCGCCCGGTGCCTTTGACCATCCGCCGCGCCGGCCATACCTTCGACGCCGCGGTCACTCCCAAGCGCGTTCCTCGCTACGACATGGGCGACTTCGCCGGCCTCTTGCCCAGCATCCGGCCGCAGATCATCCGAGTGCTCGACGGCACGCCCGCGGCCGCGGCCGGGTTCCGCCCGGGCGACGAGATCCGCGCCGTGGACGGCCGCCCCCTCTTGGACAGCAAAGCATTCGTGGACGCCATCTCCGGCAAGGCCGGCCAGCGGGTCGAGGTGCAGGTGGTGCGCGACGGCCAGCCCCTGACCGTGGCCGTGGTGCCGAAGAACGAAGGGGGATCCGGACGGATCGGAGTGCAGATCGGCTTCTACCAGCGCTACAGCCCGGGCAAGGCGATCATCGAGAGCGTGCGCTACAACGTGCAGACCGTGGAGGACACTTTCCGCATCCTGGGCAAGATCTTCAACCGCGAGCTCTCGGCCAAGGGGGCGCTCGCCGGTCCCATCGAGATCGCGGCGCAGAGCGGCAACGCGGCCCGCCGAGGCTTCAAGGACCTGCTGCTGCTGATGGGCTTCATCTCGTTGAGCATCGCGATCATGAACCTGATGCCCATCCCCATCCTCGACGGCGGCCAGATCTTCATCTTGAGCATCGAGGGGGTCATCCGGCGCGACCTGTCGGTGCGTTTCAAGGAGATCATCAGCCAGGTGGGCTTCGTCATGATCCTGCTGCTGATGTTCGTGGTGATATATTTCGACCTGATGAAGCACCTGCCTGCGAAACTGCTGCCCGGCTCCTGAGCCGGAAGGAGCCTAGAGATGCCCGGTCCGCTCTCCATCGGCGACGTGGCGCCGAACTTCGACCTGAGCTCCACCGAGGACGCCGTCCTGATGCTGAAGGATGAGGTGATCCGCACCGCCCTGGTGGTCTACTTCTTCGCCGACCTGGAGGGTGAGCGGGTGCTGCGCGACCTCGAGGCCCTCAGCCGCTGGCAGGAGCCGCTGAGGAAGCTCGCAGCCAAGGTCCTCGCCGTGTCGCCGGCGAAGCTGGACGACCTCAAGCGCCTCCAGGTTTCCCGCAAGCTCCTCTTCCCCCTGCTCCACGACGACCGCAACTTCTCGGCCGCCTACGGCGTGACCCCCGCCGGGGAGGGGCAGACCGCCGCTCCCGCCCTGGTGGTGGTGGGCCGCCGCCAGGACGTCAAGTGGGTGGCGAATCCGATCGCCTCGGTGGCCGAGGCCCTGCCGCAGGTGGAGAAGCTGCTCAAGGACCTGCCGTCCCCCACCCGCAGCTATCCCAAGAGCGTGGTCAACCGGCTGATCGACCGGCTGGTGAATTAGAAAAAGGGACGTGAGGGACAGCAGGGACGACAGAGACGGGAGGATGGGAGGAGCGTCGTCTTTCGTGCCTCGCTGTCCCTGGAGTCCCTGTTGTCCCTGATGTCTCTGCTCCAGGTTTTCTGCCGCGCAGCGTCCTGCTTTGGTACACTGCGGGCATGCTGTCGAGGCTTCTCCGGGGGCTCGGTCTCCTGGCTTACGTGCTGCTCATCTTCTTCGTCTTCACCCTCGCGGCCTATACCTCCTTCAGCCTTTTCGTGCGCAGCGGCGCCACGACGGTGCCGACGGTGGTGGGGCTGTCCCGCGCCGAGGCGGCCAACGTGCTGGCCGACCAGGGGCTGGTCTTGAAGGGGGTCGAGGGCGCCGGCCGCTACGACGACAAGGTTCCGGCCGGGCAGGTCGCCCGCCAGGACCCGGACCCGCGCGCCCTGGTCAAGCGGGGGAGCCCGGTGACGGTGGTGCTATCGAGGGGGCCGCGGCGGGTGGACGTGCCGAACCTGGAGGGGCAGGCGTTGCCGGCGGCGCAGGCTGCGCTCTCGGGCGCCGGCCTCGCCATGGGCCGCATCCTCGGCGCCTTCGCCCCGGGCCGGGAGGCTCCCGGCTCCGTGCTGCAGCAGGACCCGGATCCCGGCGCCGCCGTGGCGCCGGCCAGCGGCGTCGACCTCCTGCTCTCCATGGCCATCCCCCGCGAGCGCTTCGTCATGCCCGACCTCGTCTACCGCAACTACGAGCAGGTACGTCCCTACTTCGAGCAGCTCGGCTTCAAGTTCGGCAACGTCAAGTTCGAGCGCTATGAAGGGGTGGCGGCGGGCGTCATCCTCCGCCAGTTCCCCCTGCCGGGCCACCCGCTGACCCGCGAGGACGCCGTCTCGCTGGTGGTGGCCACGGCGGATGGCTCTCCGGAAGGAGGCCTGGAGGGCTCCCCGGCTGGAACCCCGGCCCCGGCGACTCCGGCCCCAGGCAAGGCCCAATGACCATGCGCCTCGCTCCCTCCCTCCTCTCCGCCGACCCGGCCGACTTCGGCGGCGCCCTCGCCCTCTACGAGCGGGGCGGCGCCGACCTCGTCCACTTCGACGTCATGGACGGGCACTTCGTGCCCAACCTGTCGTTCGGCATCCCGGTGCTCAAGGCCCTCCACGCGCGCACCCGTCTGCCGTTCGACGTCCATCTGATGGTCACCAACCCGGACCGCCTCCTGGACGACTATCTCAAGGCGGGCGCGGCCCGGGTGGCCGTGCACTGGGAGGTCACCCCCCACCTCGACCGCACGCTGGATCAAATCCGCAAGGGCGGGGCGAAGGCCGGGGTGGCGATCAACCCCGCGACGCCGGTGGAGCTGCTGGTGGACGCCCTGCCGCGCCTGGACTACGTGCTGGTGATGTCGGTCAACCCCGGCTTCGCGGGTCAGGCCTTCCTTCCCCGGGCGCTCGACAAGGCCCGGCGGCTGCGGGCGATGATCGACGGCGCCGGGCTTGCCGTCGAAATCGCCATGGACGGAGGGATCGATCGCGATACCATTGGGCCTGTGGTCGCCGCCGGGGTGGAGGTGTGCGTGGTAGGCTCCGCGATCTTCGCGCACGGCGATCCGCTTCAAACCATGTCCGAGCTGCGCGAGCGGGCTCGGCCGGAGACGAAATGAGACGAACCCTGACGCTGCTGGCGACCGTTGGCCTCCTGGCGCTGCTGGCGCTGGTTGCCGCCGGCTGCCATGGTGGTAATGCTCCCGAAGATCCCATCCTGCGGCTCTCCGCCGAGGAATCGCTGGCCCAGGGCAAGGATCTCCTGGCCAAGGAGAAGTACGAGCGCGCCCGCCCCTACTTCACCCATGCCTTCGAGGTCGAGCCCAACTCCACCATCGGCCGCGAGTCCCTGCTGCTGGCCGCCGACACCTACTACCTGCAGGGCGGCAACACCAACTACGTGCAGGCCGAGGCCAAGTACCGCGACTTCCTGAACCGCTTCCCCACCAGCGCCCAGGCGCCCTACGTCCAGTTCCAGATCGCCAACAGCCTGGCCAAGCGGATGGAGAAGCCGGACCGCGACCAGAACGTCACCCGCAAGTCCATGGAGGCCTATCAGGAGCTGATCCGCCTCTATCCCACCAGCGAGTACGCGGCGCAGGCCCAGGAGCAGATGAACGCCGTGCTCGACAACCTCGCCGAGCACGAGTTCATCATCGGCACCTTCTACCAACGCTATGGCGCGCCGCGGGCGGCCGTGGAGCGGTACCAGTCGCTCCTTTCCGCCTACCCCAACTACAAGTCGCGCGACAAGGTGATCTACAACCTCGGCGTGGCCTACGAGCAGAGCCGGCAGCCCGACGAGGCCCGCAAGGCCTTCGACCGGCTGCGCACCGAGTTTCCGCAGAGCCCGTTGATCCACGACATCCCGGAGATCAAGGCCGGAGCCGAGGCTCCGGCAACCCCCGCCAAGCAGGAGAACAAGGCAGGATCATGATGCGCCGCTTCACCCTTTTCCTCGTCCCCTTGTGCCTGCTGGCGGCCGGGTGCGCCGGCGCCGCCGCGCGCGGCGACGATCCCCGGGAGACCGAGATCCAGACCTTGAAGGCCCGCCTCCTCCAGCTCCAGCAGGAGGCCGCCATGAACCAGGTGGAGCTCGCCCAGCTCCGCCAGAAGGTGGCCGAGCTCGAGTCCAGAAACGGCGGCACCCGGCCGGCCACTGCGGCGCCAGCGCCGATCCGTCCGGAGCCGCCCAAGCCGGTGGCGAGCCGTCCTACGCCCGTGGCCGCGCCGCCGGCGACCGCCTCTCCAACTCCGGCTCCGGCGCCCTCCTCGCCCGCTCCCGCCCGCCGTGCGCCCGTGACCGCGCCGGCCGAGCCCATCGAGGAGGTGGACATCGAGCTGCCCCCCAACGAGCCCCAGCCCCCCCGGCCCGCGCCGCCGGCGGTGAAGCCCGCAGTACCATCGCCGGCTCCGGTGAAGCCTTCTCCTTCGCCTTCGGCCCCTGCGCCGTCTGCCCCAGCCGCGCCGGCGCCCGCAGCCCCTGGCGAAGCGGGCAGCACCGAGAACCTCTCGCCAGCCAACCAGGTGCTCTACGACCGCGGCTACACGCTCTTCTACCAGGGCCATTTCCTGGACGCCGAGGCGAGCTTCCAGCGCTTCCTCCAGGCGAACCCCACCAGCGAGCTGGCCGACAACGCCCTCTACTGGATCGGCGAGTGCCGCTACTCCAGAAACGACATGAAGGGGGCCCTGGAGGCCTTCCGCGAGGTGGTGGAGAAGTACCCCAAGGGCAACAAGGTGGCCGACGCCATGCTCAAGGCCGGCCAGTCGCTGGAAGGCATGGGCGATATCGAGGGAGCGCGGGTGACCTACCGCGAGGTGATCCGGCGTTTCCCCGGCTCCGGAGCTGCGGCTGCGGCCGAGGAACGGCGGGCGAAGCTGCCGTAGCAAGAGCCTCCTCCGGGGTAAACCTCAAGCAGAACCTGAGGTTCACCCCGGTAAAGCTTGACAGACGCAAGCGGACGTTCTATTTTAAGGCATAGAGACTCGACTATAGTTTCCTCCCAGCGTGTAGCGTGTGGTGCAGGAGGTCCTGATGAGAGTGCGGCTCCCTGGTTTCGTGCTCGCGACCCTGGTGGTCGGCGCGACCGCTTTGACGGCGGCCGATCGCCCTCCGCAGGATCTCCACCGGGTGGGCGACCACTGGACGGCCTGGAACCCTCCGGCTCCCCCCGAGCCGGGGACGGGCGACCAGCAGGTCTATACCATCGTCAAGGGCGACACCCTGTGGGCCCTGGCCGGGAAGTACCTGGGCAATCCCTACCTGTGGCCGCAGATCTGGGAGAAGAACCAGTACATCCTGGACGCGCACTGGATCTATCCCGGCGACCCTCTGCTGCTGGGGATCACCGTGGCCCCGGTGGAGAACCTGGCCCAGGGGCCGGGCGGACCGGGGACGACAGGCGAGACCCCTGGTGCCCCTGGTGAAGAAACGCCCCCGCCGCCACCCCCGCCCGGGGCCCTGACCCCGGCGGAGGCTGCCGGCGCCCCGGTGCCGCTGGCGGCGGAGAGCGACATCTACTGCAGCGGCTACGTGGGCGATCTCGAAGAGCCGTTCCCCTTCGCGATCATCGGCTCGGAGTACGACTCTCTCCGGATCGACATCAGCAACTACGACGTCCGTCTCCGCGACGTCCCTGCCGCCAAACAGATCCAGGGGCGCTACGGCGCGTCCACCACGGTGAAGTTCGGCCTGGCCACGGGCGACATCATCTACGTCGACGGCGGCCGGGCCCGGGGGATGTCGCCAGGCACCCTGTTCACGGTAGTGGTGCCCGAGCAGCCGGTGGTCCACCCCGTGCTCCGGCAGGTGGTCGGCCGCTTCTACCACTACCTCGGCCGCATCCGCATCCTCTCGGTGCAGGAGACGACGGCCATTGCGGAGATCGTCCAGACCTGCGATCCCGTCGTGGTGGGCGCCTTTCTGGCGCCGTTCCAGCCCGAGCCCGTGCCGCTCGGGCGGAGCACCGCCATGCGGCCGGTCAACTTCCCCGCGGCGGCCGAGAAGCTGGTGAACGCGCCGACCATCGTCTACGCCCGGGACGACGTCCTTTCCCTGGGCGCCGATCACGTCGTCCACGTCGACCTGGGCGAGCAGGACGTGACCCCCGGCGACCTGTACACCATCTATCGTGAGAACAGCCGGCCGGGTCTGCCTCCCGTCGTCCTCGGCGAGCTGGCGGTGCTCTCGGTCCACCGGCACTTCTCCGTCGCCAAGATCCTGGAGTCGCGCTACCCCATCCGCCTGGGGGACCGGCTCGATCCGAAGTAGCTCGTGCTCCCGGGTCCGTGCCGGGCCCGGAGCTATGCTAAGCTGTTTCTTTCAGCTTCGAGGACCACGCGTTGGCAGACCAGAACCTCAACGGCCGCCTGTTCCAGATCGTGGATGAGCTCGTTCGCCGCGGCTTGACGCTGGAGCAGGCGCGGCGGGAGTTCGAACGCCAGTTCATCGTCGCCTCGCTCAAATCCAACCGGGGCAACTTCTGCCGCTCCGCCCGTTCCCTGGGCGTGCATCGCAACACCCTCCGCAACAAGGTCTGCGACCTCGGGATCATGGCCGAGGACTACGACCTCGCGGGCCGCCGCCAGCCACGGCGGCGGGCCGGCCGCCCCGCCCCTTCCGAGCCGCCCATCAGCTAGATCTCCCTGCCAGCCCTGCCAGAGGGGATTCCTGGCATAAATTTCGCAGGACGTCTTTTCTTCAGATAGCAGCCGGCTTCCCCGACCGCAAAGGGTCGGGGTGTGCGCTTTTTGAGACCAACATGCGGCCGTAAGTCCCCCCGTACGCGTCCGGCGAGGGGGGACTTGCCGTGAGCCAGAGAGGAAGAGATCCGGCGCATGCAGAAACGTCCCAGAAGACTGCGACTCCCCTTCATCGTCCTCGCGACGGTCCTGTTCCTCATCGTCTCGTTCAACTCCACCCCGTCCGACACCGCGATCCCCGCTCCCCAGGAGAGACCCACGGCGGAGGCCGGCGCGCCCCAGCTCCCGGACCTCGCCCACTGGATGGCCACGGGCGACGGCTCCGTCCCCTCCGGCTTCCACGCCTTCCGCCCGGAGGACTTGAGCGGCAGCGATCGCCAGCACCGTCTGTTCGAGCCCGGCCCCGACGTCGACGCCCAGCGCCGGTTCCTGCGCCGCCTTCCCTACGGCTCGGCCATCTCCCTCGCCGCGGAGCGCCACAAGGTCGACGGGCTTCTCCTCGCCGCCATGGTGGAGGTCGAGTCCGACTTCATCCCCAAAGCCGTATCGCCCCGCGGCGCCTGCGGGCTCATGCAGGTCACCCCCGAGATCGGCGAGGCCTACGGCGCCCAGGACCTGTTCGACCCCTACGTCAATCTCGACGTGGGGAGCCGCTATCTCGGCAGTCTGCTGAAGGATTTCGATGGCGATCTGGAGCTGGCGTTGGCGGCCTACAACGCGGGTCCGGCAGCCGTGGCCCGCTACCGCGGCGTGCCCCCCTACGATGAGACCCGCTCCTACGTCCGCGAAGTGATGGAGCGCTACGCCCAGTACACTCGGAAAGCCGACAGGGCTTCAGCCATGCCTCTGGAAGCTGCCGAGTTCCGCGTCCTGCGTCTGGGATCGTGAGAGAGCCGTAAGCGATCGAGCCGCCGCGTCATTCGGGCACACCCCCGCGCCAGAAGCGACGTCCTCTTCAAGGCGCGGACGCGGCGGCGGTAAGGCGGGCTAGGTGTTGCGCGTCCCCGTCTTCTCGGGGATCTGCTCCTGCTCATCCCCCTCCTTGATCCCCTTCTTGAAGTTGCGGATGCCCTCGCCGAGGCCGCGGCCGATCTGGGGGATACGGCTGGCGCCGAACAGGACGATGATGATGAGGAAGATGATCATGAGCTCTGGGACACCGAGGGAAGGCATGGCGGCTGTTCTCCCGGGGCGGTCTGCGCCCCTTTTGGCCCATGGCGGGCTCGGATCAGTCTAACAGATCAATCCACCGGAGGCTCCAGCTCGTGGCGCCACTCTGCGGCGAGCCGCGGCGCCAGGGACTCTCCCTCCGGGATCCGTGAAAAATTCTTCACGAACCGCGCCAGCGTCGGCGGGATGAGCGGCAGGTGCCGGGTGGCGCCGCGGCGGGCGAACGAGGCATAGGTGCCCACGGCCTTGAGCGTGCGCTGGGCCGCCGCCCGGTGGTAGCGGAGGCGGTCTGCCGGGGCGATGGCGAGGAAATCTTCCTCGGCCTCTGCCGGGGGGAACAGCGTGTCGTTGAGCAGCGAAGCCGCGTCGTAGAGCGGTGGCCCGAGGCGCAGGTCCTGGTGATCCAGCACCGCCAGCTCTCCACCCGGCAGCGGCATGAGGTTGCGCACCATGAAATCGCGATGGCAGGGCACGGGCGTCTCGGCGCCCAGGGCATCGCAGAGGGCGTCGAGCGCTGCCCTGAGCTCCTCCCCGCCCTCCCCGCCGATACCGGTCACCAGACCCCGGGGCTCCAGGAAGAGATCCCAGGTCTGCGCCAGCTCGCGTCGCAGAAGCTCGGCGTCCAGCACCGGATTGAGATCCCCAAGGAGGGCAACCGGCAGATGAGCGATCCGTTCCGCGATCTCGAGAGCGGTCGCGAATCCAGGGGCGAGCTCGCTCCACGGCCGGTCCTGGCCCCATTCGCCCAGCGTCTCCAGACCCGCGTCCTCGATCAGCATCCAGCCTTCCTCACAATCGCTCGCCAGGATGCGCGGCACCCGCACGCCCGCGCCGGCGAGGATCTCCGTGGTGTGGTGGAACCGCAGGCAGGTGGCGCGGATCTCCGGCGGATAGGTGGCGAGAATGGCGCTGCCCCCACCGGCGAGGACGACGCGGGAGTAGCGGCGCGGCGACACGTCGCCAGCCAGAGGCTGGACCTCGACCAGGGGGAAGCCCGCGGCCTGAAGCGACTCGATCGGCGGAGTCATGGGTGCTCTGTCCTCGCTGTGAAAAGCCGCCGGAAAAGCTGCTGAAAACTCCCGTACGAGAGAGCGTAGACTACCATGCTAGACTTCCGGAAACGCCGGGGGAATGGGAGTCGCGAGCCGCGTGTTGCAGGGCGGCGGAACGGTTTGACTCCTCGCGGGGTGCAAGGGATAATCCCCGGCGGTGACCCCCGTTTCAGGGAGCCTGGAGGGTTTGAAGCTGGACGACAATCTTCATCGGATGCTGCGAGACCTGCGGCGCGCCCTCTCCGAAGCCATCTCGGAGAGCTCGGAGGTGAATCGCATGCTGCGGCGGATCCGCGAAGAGGGTTATGCCCTCTACCTGCTGGTGGATTGCAAACGGGAGGCGAACGAGATCGAGCCGCTGACCTTCGCCACCACCGCCCCGCGTCTCACCTCGGGAGAGCCCGCCTTCCAGATCGACGGCCGCGACCTCTCCTTCCTGCGCTCCATCGGGATCGATCCCACGCGCCGCCTGCGCCGCCGCCGCGCCACCCTCGACTGAAACTCTTCGCTCGGCGCCAGGCACCCTCACCGCTCCGGGAACAGCGAGGCCCCCGGCCGGCGTTTTCCTCTTCGCATGACGACCACGACGCGCGACACCCCCAGCCTGCCTTCGCTCCCGCCGGAGAGCGCCGCGCCCGAGCGCGTGGACCTGCTCGGCCTCTCGCGCGAGCGGCTGGCCGAGGTCCTCGCGCCGGTGGTGGACAAGCCGTTCCGGGTGAAGCAGGTCTATCAGGCCCTCTACGAGCGCGGGGTGCGCGACTTCTCGGAGATGACCGACCTCTCGAAGGAGCTGCGGTCCCGCCTCGCCGAACGCTTTCGCATCGGCCTGCCCGCCATCGCCTCCCGCCACGAGTCGGCGGACGGCACCTGCAAGTACCTCTTCCGCCTGCACGACGGCGCCACCGTCGAGGCGGTCGACATTCCAGACGAAACGCGCCGCACCTTCTGTATCTCCAGCCAGGCCGGCTGCGCTCTCGCCTGCACCTTCTGCGTCACGGGCTATTGGGGCGCCGGGCGCAACCTCACGGCCGGCGAGATCGTGGCCCAGGTGCTGGCCATCCGCGCTGATAGGGACCTGCCGGCCGAGGGGCTGAACATCGTCTTCATGGGGATGGGCGAGCCGCTGCTCAACCTGGAGAGCGTCAAGGGGGCGCTGGACATCCTGACGGAATCGATCTCCCCCCACCGCATCACCGTCTCGACCGTGGGCATCCTCCCTGGCCTGGAGGAGATGGCCCGCTGGGAGCGCCGGCCCAACCTCGCGATCTCCCTCCACGCTCCGGACGAGGAGCGCCGCTCCCAGGTGATGCCCGTCAACCGCACCTATCCCCTGGCCGAGCTGCTGCCGGCCCTGCGCCGCTACCCGCTGGAGAAGGGGCGCAAGCTGACCTTCGAATACATCCTGATCCGCGACTTCAACGACTCCCCCCGGGACGCCGACCAGCTCTCCCGTCTCTTGACCGGCCTCAAGGCCAAGATCAACCTCATCCCGATCAACCCCGACCCGGTGCTGGGGGAGAGCATGCAGCCGCCGGACGACGCCCGAGTCGAAGCCTTCAAGGAGCGTCTCCGCCAGCGCGGCTGGATCGCCACCATCCGCCGCCGTCGCGGCGACGACGTCAGCGCCGCCTGCGGCCAGCTCCGAGCGTTCGGGCGGGAGGCGCGGGGGTTTCGGAAAAAGGGGTAGACTTCAGCAACTCTCTTTGGAGCCAGCCAAGCCATGACGAGACAGAGAACGTTTACCGCGATCCTGCATAGAGAGGGGGAGCTCTACGTTGCAGAGTGCCCCGAGGTTGGCACGGCCAGTCAGGGTTCGTCTTTGGACGAGGCTCTCGCGAACCTGAAGGAAGCGACAGAGCTCTTTCTGGAGGAGTTTCCTCTTTCCCGACGAAGGTGAGCGCTCTCTCCCCGCCCTACGGCAGCTCCAGACTCCGTCCCCGGACCCAAAGTATATGTACTTGCCGAGCCAGTATATAGGGCGGCTCCCAATCGAGCAGGTACAGGCCTCTCCCTATATAGGGGGACAAAAATTCTATATGGAACGCCGAGTTTTTCATACGAACGAGGGCTCTATGAAGGGAGGGAGAGCCCCGGAGCCCGGTCGCAGAGGCTCCCCGGAGTCTTCCGCGCGCTTTTCTATATAAGGGCATGGAGGTCCCTATATAGTTTTCACGCCCGAGACGCCCTCGAGCGCTCAAGGTATATGATTTTTGGCGAATCTATATGCTGGGGAGTCGCGGGGTTCAGGGGCAGTAGGCCGGGAGGGTGAGAGTGAAGGTGTCGCATCCCGAGGGGAAGCAACACGCCTGATCCGCTGGGTTAGTGACTGAAGACTCCTAACAGGCCCTACTAGTTCTGGCGTGCTAAGCTGCCAGCCGAAGGAGAGATGCCATGGTCCAGATGACGATCGAGGTCCCGGAGGAGGCTCTCGCCTCCCTTCGAGAAGATCCTCAAGGCTTCGCTCGCGAGATGCGACTGGCGGCGGCCGTCAAGTGGTTCGAGATCGGGCGACTATCGCAGGGTCGCGCCGCGGAGGTCGCTGGCGTCTCACGGAGCGAATTCATCGACGCCCTGGGTCGATTCGGAGTCTCTCCGTTCCAGTACGGAGCCGACGAGATCATCGCGGAAGCCGGTGCTGACTGAGACCTGGATTCTCAACGCTTCGCCGATCATCACCCTGGCGAAGGTTGGCTATCTCTCATTGCTCGACGGGCTCCCTTCGACATTCCTGATTCCGGGAGCCGTCGCCCGAGAGATCCTGAGCGGACCGTCCTCTGATCCTGCCCGGAAAGCGCTCGAGAGCGGATGGGGTCGTTCCGCCTCGCCTTCAAACGTGTCCCCGCTGATTCTGGAATGGGGCCTGGGAGCAGGCGAAACCGAGGTTCTGGCTCTGGCTTTGGAAGCTCCGGACTACTCCGTGGTCTTGGACGATCGTGCGGCACGAAAATGCGCTGTGGCGCTGAAGATTCCTCTACTGGGAACGGTAGGGGTCGTCCTGCGCGCCAAACGGAAGGGTCTGATCCCGTTGGCAGCTCCAGTGCTCAAAGCCCTTCTGGATGCCGGACTCCGGATTGATGAGGAGACTCTGCGGATCTCTCTTGAGCGTTCAACCGGCGAAGCCTGGCCTGGCTAGTCTAAAAACTTCCTGCTTCCTGCACCCAGATAATCGCCATATTCCTCCCCGCCCCCTTCCCCTCCCGCCTATAACTCCACAGTTTCTCCTCGTCGCAGCGGGTGCAGTGGGCGAGGACGAAGACCTGCCCGACTCCCGCGGCTTCGAGCTGGAGCCGGGCGGCAGCCTGGAGGTCGAGATGGGGTTTGCCGTTCGGACCTGGGATGGCGACCCCGGGGCTGCTCGCGGTCACCACCTGGGCGGCCACGTCCTCCCCCACCTCGTAGCAGCAGGGGCCGATCGCGGGTCCGATCCAGGCGGTTGAAACTCCGTGGTCTCCCTTCATCTTGTTGAGAGTGGCGGGGATGACCCCGGCCGCAATCCCTCTCCACCCGGCGTGGACGGCGGCGATCCCTTTCGGTCCGGCGAGGAGCACGGGGGCGCAGTCGGCGGTCACCACGGAGAGGGCGAGCCCGGTCTCTTCGGTGTAGAGGGCGTCCCCCTCGCCGCAGATACCCGGTCGGGCCGACAGGGCCAGGGCGGAGTGGATCTGCTTCGCCCAGGCGAGGGGCGGAGCGGCAGATTCGATCGATCGCAGGATCTCCTCGCGTTCGTTCGTCGGGGCCGCGGCCGGTGAATCGCACCTCAATGTCGCCATGCTGGGTCTTCCAGACCCAGAAGCCGCCTTCGATCGAGGGTCCTTCCGGCGGGGTCACCGCGCCTTCCTCCGCGCGTCGAGGATGGGTTGGACCTCCTCGGCGATAGCCTCGGCCAGCTTGCGCTGACCCGCAGCGTTGGGGTGGATCTGATCGCTTTTGAGGGACGGGTCGCGCTCGATCTCGCCGAAGACGTCCTCCACGACCGGCACGTGGTACTCGTCGCCCAGACGCCCATAGATCTCGCGGTAGCGCGCCGCGAAGGGAGCGTCCATCTCCACGAGCATGGGGACGACCCGGCCCGCGATCAGCCGGTCGAGGATGGCCCGCAGGTTCCGCTCGGTCTGCTCGGGCGGCACCTGGCGGAGGAAATCGTTGCCCCCGAGCTCGACGATGACCATCCATGGATCCTCGGCCAGCACGTCGCCGATCCGCGCTAGGCCGTCCGCCGTGGTGTTCCCGGAGACCCCGGCGTTGACCACCTCCGTCCTGAGCCGTGCCGCAAGGAGATCCGGATACGCCTCACCCGGTCCCGACCCGACTCCAGCGGCCATGGAGTCGCCCAGGACCACGATGGTGTGCCCCGGAGAATTCAGGTTGGGCGGCGCGTGCCGGCAGGCGGCGAGCAGGACGGCAAAGAGGAGTGGGAGGAGGGCCTTGCGCATCCGGGGGATTGTAGAGGAAGGCGCGGCCCCCTTGGGTTAGACTTGTCCGCGCCATGGCGCACGCGGACTACGAGGCGGTCATCGGGCTGGAGGTCCATGTCCAGCTCCTGACCGAGACGAAGATGTTCTGCCGCTGCCCCAACCGGTTCGGGGCGGCGCCCAATACGCTCGTCTGCCCGGTCTGCCTGGGCTATCCAGGCACGTTGCCGGTGCCGAATCGCCATGCGGTGGACCTGGCGGCCAAGCTGGCCCTGGCCCTGGGGTGCGAGGTCCGGTCGACCTCGGTTTTTGCCCGCAAGAACTACTTCTATCCGGACCTGCCCAAGGGTTATCAGATCAGCCAGTTCGACAAGCCTCTGGCCGAGGGCGGCCGTCTCCCTCTCTCGCAGCACGACAAGGAGGTGCATCTCGAGCGCCTCCATCTGGAGGAGGACGCCGGCAAGCTGCTGCACGAGGCGCCGGGCGGCGGCGCCCTTCCAGGTCAGAGCCTGGTGGACTTCAACCGCTGCGGCGTTCCCCTGGTGGAGATCGTGTCGCGGCCCGACATGACGAGCGCGGCCGAGGCCCAGGATTATCTCCAGACCCTGCACCAGCTCCTGCTCTACACCGGCACCAGCGACGGCAACATGGAGGAGGGGAGCCTGCGCTGCGACGCCAACGTCTCGGTGCGGAGGAGGGGCGAGACGAAGCTCGGCACCAAGGCCGAGATCAAGAACGTCAACTCCTTCAGGAACGTCGCCCGCGCCGTGGAGCACGAGATCGAGCGCCAGATCAGCGTCATCGAGTCCGGCGGCCGGGTGGTGCAGGAGACCCGCAGCTTCGACGCCGACTCTGGGGTCACCCGGGCCCTGCGGAGCAAGGAGGAGGCCCACGACTACCGCTACTTCCCGGACCCGGACCTGCCGCCGCTCGTCCTCACCCGGGAGCGGATCGAGGGGCTGCGGGCCGAGCTGCCGGAGCTGCCCTGGCAGCGGCGGACGCGGTTCGTTTCCCAATACGGTCTGTCAGCGACCGACGCCCAGGTGCTCTCCTCCTCGCGCGAGCTGGCCGACTACTATGAGTCTGCCGTAGCCGCGTTGCCCTCCAATCCCAAGGGGATCGCCAATTGGGTGATGGGCGAGGTGCTGCGCGACGTCAAGGAGAGGAAGGTCCCGCTCGGCGAGAGCCTCGCGCCCGAGCGGCTCGCCGCCCTCGTGGGTCTGGTGGATGCGGGGAAGATCTCGAACAGCGCCGCCAAGGAGGTGTTCGCCGCGGTGTTGACCACGGGTGAGGACCCGACGGCGGCGGTGGAGCGTCTGGGGCTCGCCCAGGTGTCCGATACCTCTCAGATCGAGCGGTGGATCGACGAGGTCGTCGAGCAGAACGCCGGTCCTGTGGCCCAATATCGCGCGGGCAAGACGCAGACGATCGGCTTCCTGGTGGGACAGGTGATGAAGCGCTCGGGCGGGCGCGCCGAGCCCAAGACGGTGCAGCAGCTCCTCAAGCAGGCGCTTGAAGGGGAGATTATGCGCGAGCCGGTGCCGGGCTCGGCGGACTAGATTGATCCAGTTCTTCCACGTCAGCAAGCAGTACCCGGGCGGCCAGTCCGCCCTGGACGACCTCACGTTCGACATCCCCCGCGGGCAGTTCGTCTTCCTGACCGGCGCGAGCGGCGCCGGCAAGACCACGCTGCTGCGGCTGATCTTCCGCGAGGAGATCCCCTCGTCCGGGCAGATCCTGGTCAACGGCCGCAACGTCTCGTCCATCCCCCAGAGCAAGATCCCTTACCTGAGGCGGACGATCGGCGTCGTCTTCCAGGACTTCCGGCTGATCCCCCGCAAGACGGTGTTCGAGAACGTCACCTATCTCCCGCGCCTCCTGGGAGTGGATCTCCAGGGCCAGAAGAAGCTGGCCTACCAGTCGCTGCGGCGGGTGGGGCTCGCCCATCGCTTGAACGCCTTCCCGCCCGAGCTCTCCGGCGGCGAGCAGCAGCGGGTAGCCATCGCCCGGGCCCTGATCAACGAGCCGGACATCCTGATCGCCGACGAGCCCACGGGCAATCTCGATCCGGATCTCTCGCGGGAGATCCTCCGCCTCTTCCTGGAGGTCAACCTGCGGGGGACGACGGTGATCCTCGCCACCCACGACCGCGACACCATCCTGCGGGTGGGCCGGCGGGTGATCACCCTCGATCGCGGCACCCTGGCGTCGGACCAGGAGCTGGTGGGCACGGAGCCGCCGGTGCTCGATCCGGTCACCGAGCCCACGGCAGACAAGCCCACGGCAGAGAAGCCTCGGTGGACGCCCACGGCAGAGACGCCGGACGCCGGCTCACCCTCCGAGGAGCCCGGCGATTGAAAATTCTCCAGGCCCTCCGCTATTTCTTCCGCGAGGCGGCGGTCAACCTGCTGCGGAGCTGGAAGGTGAGCCTGCTGGCGGTGCTCACCATCGCCGTCAGCCTGTTCATCGGCGGCGTGTTCCTGCTGGTCTCCGGCAACCTGTCGGGATCGGTGGAGCGCTGGCGGGGGGAGATGCGGGTGCTGATCTACCTCAAGCCGGAGACGCCGGATGAAGAACTCCGCCGGCTGGCCGCCGAAGCCGCCCGCCAACCGGGAGTGAGATCGGTGGAGGCGGTCACGGCCGCGGCGGCGCGCCAGCGGTTCCGGGAGATCTTCCCCGGCCTCGCCGACCTGGTGGCGGGCTGGCAGGACGAGCCCCTGCCCGCATCGCTGGAGGTGGGGCTCGATCCGGCCACGGGGGGACGAGCCCGCAAAGCCTGGCTGGACGGCTGGCGCCGCCGCCCCGAGGTGACGCTGGTCGACGACGACCGCGAATGGCTGGGCCAGCTCGAGACCGTGGTGGCGGTGGTGCGGGCCGTGGGGCTGTCTCTGGTGGGTGGACTGCTGGGAGCGGCGATCTTCACCATCGCGAGCGTCATCCGTCTGACGGCTTATCTCCATCACGAGGAGATCTCCGTCATGCGGCTGGTGGGGGCCACGGAGTTCTTCATCCGCGGACCGTTCTACGTCGAAGGCTTCCTCCAGGGACTGCTCGGCGGGCTGGTGGCGAGCGGCTCGCTCTGGGCCGTCTACCACTTCCTCCACGTCCGGAGCCGGGGCTCGCTCGTCACGTCCGTCCTGGCGCTCGACTTCCTCAAGCCTCAGGAGGTCGCTTTCCTCATCCTCCTCGGCGGCATGGCCGGCCTCTTCGGCGCCATCGCGTCGCTCCGCCGCGAAGCTTTGTAGAAAAAACAAAAGGCCCCGCCTTGCGGCGGGGCCTCTCGATCAGCACCTTGGGTGCCGGTTAAGAGGAAGGGATAGTGAGGATGACCGTGGCCGCGTTGCGGTCGGTGACCTGACCTTCGGTCGTGATTCGGTCCGGACCGATTCCATGCCGGGTCACCAGGTAGTTCTTTACTGCCTGGGCGCGCTGGTCCGCGAGCCTCTGGCCAGACCCCTTGGTGCCGGGCCCGTTGTTGTAGCCGATGACCTGGGCCTTCGAGTCGGGCTTGTCCTTCATCCGCAGCCCGACCTCGTCGAGCTTGGCCTTGCAGCGGTTGTCCAGACGTGCGCTGCCCGGCGTGAAGTCGCAGGTCGTCTCCATCCGCTCTGGAGGTGCCGGAGGGGGAGGCGGCGGCGGCGGCGGCGGCGGCGGAGGAGGCGGCTCAACCGGCGGTGGCGGAGGAGGCGGCGGCGGCTCGACCGGCGGCGGCGGCGGCGGAGGAGGCGGCTCGTGACGCACCAGCCGCGGGAAGTAGGTGAAGCCGAGGAGACCGCCCAGGGGGCAGTGATCGTCGATCTCGCTGAGCTGGGCGAGGTCGGTGCGCAGGGCGAAGTTGAATGCCCACCTGTCGTCAGCGAACCAGAGGCGGCCGCCGGTCGTCAGGTCGTACCGGTCCTCGAACTCGTTGAAGGAGACGTCGCGGTTGTTGCCGCTGTAGAAGTTGCCAACCACCTCGGTGATCCAGTCGAGACGGCTGCTGACCGGCGCGACATAGGCGATGCCGGCGTGGGTCTGGGTGGGGAAATCGCCGCCCTGATCGCGGTAGCCGAGGTCGATCACCCACCGGTTCAGGCGCCAGCCGAGGCCGCCGCCCCAGCCGGTGGTGTCGGAGGCGACTTCATCGTCCCCGGTCGACGGCTCAACGAACAGGTTCAGCGCCAGGGTGGAAGGATCCCCCATCGCGCCGAGCAGGCGGAACTTCGTGCCGATGTGGATGTTCCCCAGGCCCTCGCGGGTTCTGTCCAGGCCGCCGAAGCCAGGGCCCAGGTCGCCGAAGGCGAAGTGGTACTTCTCATAGGGGACTGAGACACTGAGCTCCCAGCGGTCGGTGATGCCGTAGCCGAAGCTGGCTTCCAACTGGTGGTGGTCGACGCTCATGTCATCGAGCTTGCGGTTCGGGAACTCCCGAATGTCGACCAGCGGGTCCCAGTTGTTGTAATAAAGGCCAAACGACCACCCACCATGGGGTAAAGTGTCGCCGCTCAGCAGGGTGAAAAGCCCCGTCTCGCCCGTGGCTGTCGGCGCATTCGCCTGCTCTGCCGCCGAGGCCAGGGCAGGCGCGAGACCCACCAACATGACCAAGCCCAACCATTTCAGTTTCATTCTCTTTTCCTCCGGCTGTAAGCCAATTCTGTGAAGTCTGCGAAGCAGACCCACGCCTTTCTTGACTGCAGCGAAGCTACCCCAAAAGGCGATTACGCCGGTCCGAGTCGCTCCACCGAGCGCCAGCTCAGTGATACGACTTGACCGAGATGCGCGCCTCTACGCCACTACTCCCATTCAAAGCCTGTGCCACAATCCCGGAGAGAAAGAATCTGTATTTCCGGAGGTTGAAGGACGCCTCGAAGCCGACGCCGACGTCGGGGATATAGGTACTGAGATCGGTATAGACCGACCGGTCGAATCCAATGGTACCGGCTCCGGTGTACAAGATCCAGTACCAGTTCTGCCAGTTCAGCCACAGGAAGTTGTGGCTCTGCTCGATGAACCAGGGCATGAAGTACTCCCAGGTCGTGAGGAGCATGTCGGTGCCGTGCATGCGCTCGCTGAGCCCCAGGAGGCCGTCGCGCCCGTCCAACGCGAAGAACTCGCTGCGGGGAATGCGCAAGGTGTCCTCGGGATTCGTGGGCGGCGGCGCCCCGGGTTCCTGCTCCACGGTACCGGCGTGCAGGAAAGAGCCGCCCCGCAGGCGTCCGATGAGGAAGGACCGCTGGGTGATGTCGAACCGCTTCAGGGCCTCGATCTGGAGCTTGAGGTAGTCGTAGTCGCCGAAGCCATTGGGGTTGCTGTAGGCCAAGGCGCCCGTGAACCCGGCCCCCCCGGGGCCGATGTCCCGGAAAGCGGAGAACAGCCGCTCGGTGCGCGCCCGCGGCTCGCCCACGATGGCGTTGGAGGGGCCATCGTCCGGCGTACCGAACTGGAAGCTGTAGCGGACGAAGGTGTTGGTGTGGCCGATCCGCGTCAGGCGCTCCTCCTCCGTCGGCTTGTTGGTGCTGATCTTGTCGAGCTCGGCCAGGAAGGATGTGCGGCGACTGTAGCTGTGCGGCCACTGCATGAGCAGGAGGCCCCCCCGCGTCCGTTCGAAGTCGTCGGTGACGGTCTCGTCGATGTCGTCGAACTGGATCGAGTCGAACACGGTGAGCTGGGTCGTCTGCCGGAGGCTGTAGTAGCGGTAACGGAGGAAGGCGGTAATGTCGCCGCTTATGAAATTATACTTCACTTGGCCTTCAAAGAAAACTTTGTTGACCAGCCGGCCTACCCGCAGGTCGAGGTCGCCTTCCGGGAAGAAGACGTCGAGGCGGGGCACCCCTCCCCCGCCTGGAGGCCTGGGAGGCAGATCGGAGCCGGTCGTGCCCGCGGCCGGCGGTGTGGGGGCCGGCGTCTGCGGCGTCTGCTGAGGCTGGGGTGGAGGCTGCGGCTGCGGTGCGGTCTGCTGGGTCGTGTCTGGAGGTGGCGTAGGTTCGCCTGGCGGTGGTGTGGCCTCCGGCGGTTGCGCGAGCACGGGCAGGCAGATCACAGCGAAGAGGGACGCGACAGCGAGGAGGCGGAGCATGGAGGGATTCTAGCCGTGGCCGGGTCCCAACGCACGGAACCGGGGAAAGACCGGATGGGGATCAGCGGTTCAGGATCTGACCGACCCGCGAAAGGAAGACCTTGCTCTGGTTGGGACCGAGAGCGGCGGAGACCACCTTCTCCTCGGCGCGCACGAGGTCCAGGATCGCTTCGACGCCCCGGCCGGCATCCATCTCGGCCTTGCTCATACGGAAGGGGATGTCGAGCTCGTTCTGCCGCCCGTGGCCGGAGAGGAGGCTGCAGGCTTGGCTGTGGATGTCGTCGGCGATGGCGGCCAGCTCCTCCGCCGGCAGGGTGTGGAGGTGCTCGGTGCGCAGGCGGCTCAGGTCCTCGTTCAGGGTCACGAGCCCGGAGGTGATGAGACCGTAGAGCAGCTTGCAGGCTTCGAAGGGGCTCATCCCCAGGCCCACGGCCACCTCTTCGATGGAGCGGCGCTCGTCGATCTTGCAGATCAGGGCCCACTCCTGCGGCGTCAAGGAGACCGAGGTGGTGGTGGCGTGCTGGGTGAAGACGGGCACCAGCCGGGTCGAAGGGATGCGCTTGGCGAGGATCTGCCACTTGTCGATCCGCCGCGCCGCCTCCATCAGCAGGTTGGTGTTGGACTTCTGGATGGTGGTGACCTCCGTCTCCTGGCCCGGGGTGAAGACGAATTCCCCCTCGGGCCAGATCGCCAGCTCGTACATCGCCTCCTCGCCCTGGAGGTCGCCGATCTGGGCGTGGACGATCTGCCCGCCCCGCAGGTAGATCTCGCCCGCGGCGTCGTTGTTGCGGCGCAGGGAGAAGACCCCGGTCTTGCCCGAGACGGAGACGAGCTGGATGATGTCGGGGAGCGGAAGCTCTTTGAGCGAGCCCTGGAAGGCCATGATCGGAATCAGTCGGCTAGAAGTCAGTTGGGCGTCAGCGGTTCACCTGCACAAGACGACACGGAAACGACACCACGATACTCCACAAAGCAAGGGGGCTGATGGTAGCACAGGGAAAAAATCCGAAGCAAGGCAGGAGAGACGCGGCAAGCTCTTGAAATCCGATCACTTAGCGGCCCGGCCCGCGGTCAGGGTCGGCGCTCGGCAAGGCGATCGAGGCGCAGCCGCTGGGCGCAACAGATGGCCACCGCCAGGGCGTCCGTGGCATCGCTGGCCCACCCATCCTCGCGGGTGGCGAGGAGGAGGCGCACCATGCGGGCCACCTGGTCCTTGCCGGCGCGGCCGTTGCCGGTGACGGCGGACTTGACCTCGGCGGGGCTGAACTCGCGGATCTCGATGCCGCGGCCGGCCAGGACGGCGAGGAGGGCCCCCCGCGCCTGGGCGAGGACGATCAGCGAATGGACGTTCAGGCCGTGGAAGGGCGTCTCCAGCACCGCGAGGTCCGGCGGCCGCCGCGCCAGCAGCTCCTGCAGCCGGCCGGCCAGGTGGGCGAGCCGCTCGGGCAGGGGGAGGTCCCGGGGGCAGGAGAAGCGGCCGGCTTCGATCGGAACCAGGGACGAGCCCTGCTTCTCGATCACGCCGTAGCCGGTGTGGAGGCTGCCCGGATCGAGTCCCAGGATGAGCACGGTCGACCCCGCCTACCGCGACTGGGCGGCGAGGACATTCTCGTCGACATGCAGGTTGGCCCACACCTTCTGCGCGTCGTCGTGGTCCTCCAGGCCTTCCATCAGGCGCAAGACCTGGTTGACCTTGTCACGGGGGACGTCGACGTAGGTCTGGGGGACCATGACGAGCTCCTTGGCCACGAGCGGGATCCCCCGGCGCTCGAGCTCCTCCTGGACGGTGATGAACTCCTCCATCGGGGTGTAGATCTCGTAGACGTCCTCGTCGATGGCCACGTCGTCGGCGCCCAGCTCCAGGGCCAGCTCCATGAAGGCCTCCTCGTCCAGGGCCTTGGGGGCCTTGCGGTCGAGAGCGAAGTAGCCACGGCGGGTGAACATCCAGGCCACGCAGCCGGCCTCCCCCAGGTTGCCACCATTCCTGGCGAAGAGGTTTCTGATCTCGCCCGCCGTGCGGTTCCTGTTGTCGGTCAACCCCTCCACCAGGATGGCGACGCCGCCCGGACCGTACCCCTCGTAGGAGACCTCCTCGTAGACCTCGGCTTCGAGCTCGCCCGTCCCCTTCTTGATGGCGCGGTCGATGTTGTCGTTGGGGACGCTGTTGGACCGCGCTTCGAGAAGAGCGGCGCGCAGCCGCGGATTGCCTTTGGGATCGCCGCCGCCGAGCCGGGCCGCGACCGTGATCTCCTTCAGCACCTTGTTGAAGACCTTGCCCCGGCGCGCGTCGGTCGCCGCCTTCTTGTGCTTGATCGTGCTCCACTTGCTGTGACCTGACATCGGACCGCTCCTGGGAAGAACCTGCGAAGGACGATGATTCTACAGGACTTCCCGCCCCGGCGCCTAGCCCGAGAGGCTTAAATCTCTCAAAAATCAGGCATTTGGCCCTCCAGGCGATTGACTGGGGCGGATGGGAGTGCTAGAAAAGCTGGTTGGAAGTACTCCAGGAGATTCGCCATGCCGTCGATCCTCGTCGTCGAGCCAGAAGAGCGCTACGTGGAACGCATCCGCGCAGCCCTGTCCTCTGAAGGGTGGAGGGTGAGGGTTGTGCCGCGGGCCGACCAGGCGATCCAGGCAGCGGCCTCCGAGGCTCCCGACCTGGTGATGGTCAGCTCCGAGGTGCCGGCGGCCGGCACCCTCGCCGGGGCCTTCTCCAGAAGCGGCGGCGGTCCCGGCGTCGTGGGCCTGCTGCCCGAGGGCATGGCGTTCCCCAACCCCGGCTTCGCGGCGGACGACCTGCTGGCCAAGCCCTTCTCCGACGAGGACCTGTGCGCCGCCGCCCGGCGGACGCTGGGGAGCCGGCGGCCCGAGCCGGCGGCAGCTCCGCCCCCGCCGGCCCCGGTCGTGGGGAGCCAGCACAAGCTCACCTCGCAGGACATCTTCGGCGACGTCCTGGCCGAGGTAGAGGGAGACCTACCCTCCCCGCCGGCCGCCGTCCCGGCGCCCACGGGGCCGCCGCCGTTGCGCCCCGCTTCCGGAGCAATACCCGGGGCACCAGCGACCAGACCGGCGCCGCCACCTCAGCACGACGACGTGCAGCGCCGCCTGGAGCAGACCCTCTCCGGGATGCTGACGCCGGAGCCGAAGCCCCGGCCGGCTGCACCTCCGGCACCTCCGGCAGCTTCTTCACCCGCTCCGGCGCCTCCTCCTCCCCGCCGGACCGAGTCCGCGGCCGACAACGTCGACGCCCTGCTGAGCAAGACGCTCTCCAATCTGGACCTGGGCCGGACCAAGACGGGCGTGCGTCCACCCCCGCCGGCTCCCGGGCCCGCGGCTCCGGCCGTGCCGCCGCCGGCGCCCGTAGCGGCGGCCCCGCCGCCGCATCGTCCCCCGGCCCCAGCTCCCCCGGCTCCTGCGCCCCCGCCGCCGGCCCCGGTCGCCGAAAGCACGGGCGTACGGAAGACCCGCATGGTGGGAGACTTCGACTTCTCGGAGCTGGAAGAGCTAGCCCGCGCCGGGAAGACGCCGGCTTCCCCGCCCCGGCCGGCCGTGCCGCCCCCGGCCGCCGCGGCTCGACCCGCTCCGGCGCCTACGCCCAGTCCAGCCGTTCCGGCTCCCCTGCCGTTCCAGCCGCCGCCGGCCGCCCCCGCTCCGGCTCCCTTCTCTCTCGCCGATTCCCTGGCAGACAGTGCGGCCACCCAGCGCATTCCGGTGTTCACGGACGAGCCGGGGGACGGCGAGCGCTTCGGCCAGTACTCGCTCCTCGAGCGCATTGCCGTGGGCGGCATGGCCGAGGTCTGGAAGGCACGGATGCGGGGGGTCGAAGGATTCCAGAAGACCGTCGCCATCAAGAAGATCCTCGCCCACATGACGGACAACGCCGACTTCGTGAGCATGTTCATCGACGAGGCGAAGCTGGCGGCGCAGCTCAGCCACCCCAACATCGTCCACATCTACGATCTGGGGAAGATCGGCCGCGACTACTACATCGCCATGGAGTACGTGGAGGGCAAGGATCTGCGCTCGCTGCTCAACACCGGGCGCCGCAAGGGCCTGCCCCTCCCCTTGAGCCTCGGCCTGATGATCGCGGCCCGGGTGGCGAGCGGCCTCGACTACGCCCACCGCAAGCGGGACTTCGAGGATCACGAGCTGGAGCTGGTCCACCGCGACGTGTCGCCCCAGAACGTCCTCTTGAGCTTCGAAGGAGACGTCAAGCTCTGCGACTTCGGCATCGCCAAGGCCGTCTCCAAGGTCACCCAGACGCAGATGGGCGCGCTCAAGGGGAAGCTCCAGTACATGTCCCCCGAGCAGGCCTGGGGGCGGCCGGTCGACGCCCGGTCCGACATCTTCTCCCTGGGCGCCGTCCTCTTTGAAATGATCACCGGCGACCGCCTGTTCCCGGGCGACAGCGAGATCTCCGTGCTCGAAGCCGTGCGCCAGGGTCGGGTGCGTTCGCCCCGGCAGGTGAGCCCCGCGGTGCCGGTGGAAGTGGACGAGATCGTCGTCCGCGCCCTGGCCGTCTCTCCTCAGGCCCGCTTCCAGACCGCGGGCGAGATGAAGCAGAAGCTGGAAGCCGTGCTCGCCACCCTCTCGCCGCAGCCCGGCCCTACCGACCTCGCCGCCTACATCCACCGGGTGCTGGAGCCGGACGCGGAGCCGGTCGAGACCCCGCCGGAGGTGCCGGTGCCCATCTCCTGGAGCTCCGGTCCCGCCCCTCGCCCCGCCGCTCCCGGCCGCCGCCGAGCCGGTGGAGGTCGAGGTGGAGTCGCCCGTGGCGCCGGTGGCCCCCAGGGGCGAGGTGGTGGTGGAAGAGGGCGGGCGCAAGAGCCGCACCCTCCTCTACGCCGCCATCGCGGCCCTCCTGCTGGTGGCCGTCCTCACCTTCTGGTTCCTGAGCCGGCGCAACCGCGCCGAGACGCCGCCGCCTCTCCGGAGACCTCCACTCAGGATCCGGGAACAGCCCCGGCCCTCACCCCGTCTCCCGTCCCCGCCGCCGCGGCGCCGGCCCCCGGCGGCCCCCAGGCGACTCCGACCCCGGCCGCAGGCGCCAACGTCCAGGCCCTCGTGGACCAGAAGGTCGCCCAGCAGGAAGAGGCGATGCGCCTGAAGATGGAGCAGCAGGCGAAGGACCTCGAAAAGCAGATCGCAGCGGCCAAGGCCGCGGGCAAGCCCCTGCCCGAAACGCCGGCGCCGGTGGCCCAGACGCCGGCCGCCCGGCCGCCGGAGCCCGTGCCCGCCGTCCCGGCGCCGTCCCCCGAGCCCGAGCCGCAGCGGGAGCCCGAGCCGCCCAAGGCCCAGGAGAAGACGCCGCCCCCGGCTCCCGAGCCGGCGAAGCCCGCTCCCGCCGCCCCCCGTACCCGCGAGGGCGACCTCGTCACTCCCGGGGCTGGTGTGACCCCGCCGGCGCTTGTCAGCTTTCCCAAAGCAGAGTATCCTCCCCTCGCCCGGCGCCTGCGGGTTGAAGGAGTTGTGGTCGTCTCCGTGCTGGTCGACGAAAACGGCCAGGTCCAGGAGACGAGGATGGACGAGCCGATCGAGCAGAAGGTCGGCATCAACGAAGCCGCCCTGTCGGCGGCACGGTCCGCTCGCTACAAGCCCGCTACGAAGGAGGGGGTCCGGGTGAAGATGTGGACCCGCCTGAGGATACCTTTCAAGATGTGACCGTCAGGTCTGTCGCGGTCCCGGGCCTCGCGGCCGGCTGCGCGATTCGGAGGAAGACGAGACGATGAGCCTCACCGACCAACAGAGGAAGTTCTACGAGAGCACGCTCGCGATGACCCGGCAGGAGATGGAGGATCTCGACCGGCAGATCGAAGAGGAGCTGGCCAAGGTCAAAGACCGGCTCGCCGAGCTGCAGACTGCCAAGAAGGCCTCCCGCCAGATGTACGACGCGGCCTGCATGCGGCTCGGAATCCCCAACGATCTGGACGCCGAAGAGGGTCACTCCGCCGACGTCTGACGCCCTTTCATGGCCTGGTTTCGAAAGACCAAGCAGCCGAAGCCGATCCGTGAGGACCGGCCGCGCAGCACCGTGCCCGAGGGCCTCTGGGTCAAATGCGAGGGCTGCAAGGAGATCGTCTATTCACGCGATCTGGACCGCAATCTCAAGGTCTGCCCCAAGTGCGGCTACCACTTCCGCATCGACGCTCGCACCCGCATTTCCCTGCTGCTCGACGATCCCCAGCCCAAGGAGCTGTTCGCCGGGGTGAGCCCCGTCGATCCCCTGGCTTTCCGGGACAGCAAGCGCTACCGCGACCGGTTGAAGTCCTACCAGCAGGCGTTGGGCGAGCGCGACGCCGTGATCGTGGTGCAGGGCCAGTTGGAGGAGATCCCCGTGGTGCTCGCCGCCATGGAGTACCGCTTCATGGGCGGCTCCATGGGGTCGGTGGTGGGCGAGAAGATCACCCGCGCGGCCGAGCGGGCCCTGGAGCGGAAGTGGCCGCTGATCGTGGTCTCCGCCTCCGGCGGCGCCCGCATGCAGGAAGGCGTGCTGTCGCTGATGCAGATGGCCAAGATCTCGGCCGCCCTCGCCCGGCTGCGCACGGCCCACCTGCCCTACCTCTCGGTGCTCACCGATCCCACCACCGGCGGCGTCACCGCCTCCTTCGCCATGCTGGGCGACCTCAACCTCGCCGAGCCCGGCGCTCTCATCGGCTTCGCCGGTCCGCGGGTCATCGAGCAGACGATCCGCCAGAGCCTGCCCGAAGGGTTCCAGCGCAGCGAGTTCCTCCTCGAGCACGGCTTCCTCGACCTCGTGGTGCAGCGCTCGGAGATGAAGGAGACGCTCGCCCGGTGCCTCCGGCATCTCCGGTAGGCCCCGACGCCGTCCTCTCCCGCCTCGAGTGGCTGGGCATCAAGCTCGGCCTCGAGCGGGCGGCCGACCTGCTGTTCCGTCTGGGCGAGCCGCAGCGCCGCTTCCCCTCCGTGCTGGTGGCGGGGACGAACGGCAAGGGCTCGACCTCGGCCTTCCTCGCCGCCATGGCCCAGGCGGCCGGGTACCGCACCGGCCTCTACACCTCTCCTCACCTGGAGACGGTCGAGGAGCGGCTGCAGATCGACGGCCGGAGGATCGAATCCGATCGCTTCGCCGCCATCCTGGAAGACCTCGTCAACCTTGCCGAAAGGGAGACAGGCTCGCCTCCCACCTATTTTGAAGCCGTCACCCTGGCCGCCTTCCGCTGGTTCGCCGAGGAACGGGTGGACCTCGCGGTGGTGGAGGTGGGCCTCGGCGGCCGGCTCGACGCCACCAACCTCGCCGATCCCCTCCTCTCGCTCATCACTCCCATCGGCTTCGACCATCGCGAGTTCCTGGGCGACACCCTGGCCGACATCGCCCGCGAGAAGGCGGGCATCCTCCGCCCGGGCCGGCCCGCTCTGGTCTGGATCGAAGACGCCGAGCCGGCCGGATCAGTGCAAAAAATCGCCACAAACCTGGGAACGGATCTCCACTTCGCCTCGGACGAGGTGCGGATCGAATCCGTGGCGCCCCGAGGCTGGGAAGGGCAGCGAATCCGCCTCATCACGCCCACGCGTCCCTACGATCTCGACATTGCCCTCCTCGGGGATCACCAGGCGAAAAACCTCGGTCTCGCCGTGCGGGCAGCGGAAACCCTGGCCGGATTGGGATTCGATCGCCTGGATACCGCTGCCATCGCCGCCGGAGCCGCGGCCTGCCACTGGCCGGGCCGGCTGGAGTCGATCGAGCTCCCGGACGGCCGCCGAGTCCTCCTCGACGCTGCCCATAACGCCGATGGCGCCACCGTCCTCGCCCGTTTCCTCGCCCGCCTGGAGCAGCCGGCCGACCTCCTCTTCGGCGTCCTGGCCGACAAGGATTACGGCGAGATGCTCCCCCGCCTCGCTGCCCACGCCCGCCGCGTCGTTCTCACCCGCCCTGCGAGCCCACGATCGAAAGACCCCGCGGAGCTCCTCCCCCTGCTCGCCGGCCGTGAGGGAGTCGAAATCGAGCCCGATCCCAGCCGTGCTCTGGATCGCGCTCTCGCTCTAGGAGGCGAGGTGCTGGCCGCCTGTGGCTCGATCTACCTGGTGGGCGAGGTGCGGAAGGGACTGCGGGAGCGGTTCGGAGTTCCGGTGCGACCATAAACCTCTCGGCGCGTCCGGCTCGCGCGGACGCGCCGTGGCCTGGTCTTCACTTTCCAGGGGGATCAGCCGTTGCGGCTGTGGGCGGATTCCGGGCGCACGTTCAGAGCGATCTGCATCGCTCCTCCGTTCTGGTTCAAGGGGTTGAACACCCGGTAGGTGCCAGGGTCGAGGACGATGTCGAGCGAGCCGGACTCGCCGGGCTTCAGGGGCGCTTCCAGCTTCAGGTCACCCGACGGGCCCGTGACCGCGAAGCTGTGCTCGCTGGTCCCCGCGTTCGCGACCTGGAACGTGGTCACGCCGGACGGCAGCGTTGCCGGCATCTGGATCCCCTGATCGGTGAGCTGGACCTGGACCACGTTGGCTCCCTTCGGGGTCGCGGACTTACTGCTGCAAGCGGTCAGTAACGGCAGCCCCGCCAGGACAACGGCGCATAGGAGGGCAGCCCCTAGTTGTTTTCTTTCATTGCGTGTCATGCCTTTTCCTCCTTCCCAAAGTATCTGAGGGGCTCTGTTGTCAGATCTAGGAGTTCATGTCCGGCCCCGCCCTCTATCAATGCAGGACCCGCGCCAACTCCTTGTGGACCGTACGAAGCGGGTGTATAGTATTAGCTGAAAGGACCAGGACATCATGGGGCTCTCTACGGGGGCGCGGCGGGTGGCCGGCACACGGTGGCTCCATTGGGGCGCCCGTCTGGGATGGGCCTCGGCAACACGGCCGATCCCGGCCCTTGCCGTGATGGTGGTTCTGGTGCTGGCCATGGTGCCGGGGCTCTTCCGTTTGAAGCTCCGCACCGACGGCGAGACCCTGGTGCCGCAGGACGATCCGGCCATCGCCGTCGATCGCGCGGTCCGCCAGCACTTCGGGCTGCGCGATCCGTTGATGGTGGTGATAGAGACCACCCACCCCCAGGGAATCTTCAATGCCGGCACGCTCGATCGATTGCAGCGGATGACGCGGGACCTCGCGGCCCTGCCAGGGGTCGGCCCCGAAGCCGTGCAGAGCCTCGCCACCGAGTCCGGCGGTCGTTTCTATCCCGGGACCTCCAGGTTCCGCCCTCTGCTCGATCCGCCGCCTCACACCCCGGAGCGCCTCGCCGAGGTCCGGGAGGACGTCGAGGCCATCGACCTCCTCCAGGGCACCCTGGTCTCCTTCGATCGCCGGGCCGCGGCCATCCTTATGGGCGTCCCCGGGCCCGCCGACGGCCTGCCCGCCGATGAGAAATCGGGCGAGGCCCTCGACCGCGCCGCCCTCTACCACCGGGTCGTGGCCACGGCCCGCCGATACGAGACCGCATCGGATCGCGTCCTCGTGGTGGGAGCACCGGCGGCCGAAGCGCTCCTGGGCGAGCACCTCCTCGCCGATCTCGGGTTGCTGGTGCCGCTCGCCCTGGGGGTGATCGCGGCCGTCCTCTGGGTGACCTGCGGCCGGGCCTGGGGGGTCTTCCTGGGTCTCCTCAAGGTCGGCGCCGCCCAGGTCTTCACCTTCGGCCTCATCGGCTGGTGCGGCCAGCCGGTCTATCTCACCACGGCCGTGATCCCCGTCCTGTTGACCACGGTCGGGCTCTCGGACGAGATCCACCTGCTCTGGCGCTACCGCCACCGGCCCGCGGATCAGCCGCCGGCCGAGGCGCTCCGCCAGACCCTGGCGGAGCTCGGCCGCCCCATCGTCCTCACCTCGCTGACCACCGCCATCGGCTTCCTCTCGTTCCTCACCTCGTCGATCCGACCGGTGTGGAGCTTCGGGCTCTTCACGGGCATCGGCGTGCTGTTCTGCCTGGTCTGGGCGGTGGTGGCCACGCCGGCCCTCCTTGCCTTGCGGCCGGCCGCCATCCCGGCCACCGGTCCCTCCGGCGAGAGGTCGCGGCTCGCCCGACTGGCGACCGCCCTCGGGGAGAGGCCACGGCTCGTCCTGCCCGTTCTCGCTCTGGGCACCGTGGCGCTGGCCCTGGGCATCTCCCGCCTCGAGGTCCAGGACGGATGGATCCACAACTTCGCACCGAAGAGCTCGCTGCGGATCGCCACCGAGCGGATCGACCGCCGGTTCGCAGGCACACACGTCCTCCTTGCCGTCGTCACCTTCGACCCTCCCCCCTCCGAGATCCCGGTCCTCCCGGTGGCTCGCGGCCCCTTGCTCGCGAGCTCCGCGGTGGCGGCCGTCGGCCGTTTCGAAAAGGCCTTGCGCACCCGGCCCGAAGCCGGCGGTGTCTTCGGCCTTGCCCGGCATCTCTCCACCACCGCCTTCCTCTGGGGTGGACGCAACGAAGAGTTCCGGGAGATCGGCGACGATCCCAACTGGATCTATCTCTACGTCCGAAGGATCGCCAACGTCCGCGGCGAGGCCCGCCGGCGGGAGCTGATCGATGACGACTTCCACAGCACGGTCGTGACCCTCCTGCTCAAGGGAGCCAATTTCCGGGAGACCGCCCGGCTCATGGCAGCCATCCGCGAGATCGAACGCCGGGAGCTCGCCCCGGTCCATGGCCGGGTCGAGCTCGCGGGCGACGTCGCCGTGTCCCAGGCCATGATCCCGGCGATCGTCCGCAGCCAGCTCGGCTCGCTCCTCCTCGCGGTCGTGGGCAATCTGCTGATCGTGGCCCTGCTCTTCCGGTCCCTGCGCGCAGGCCTCGCCTGCATCGCCCCCAGCGCCGTGGCCGTGGCCTGGACGTTCGGGATCATGGGATGGTTGGACGTCCCTCTCGGCGTGGCCACCTCGATGTTCTGCGCCGTGACGCTCGGCATCGGCGTGGACTACGGCATCCACTTCTTCGAACGGTTCCAGGAGTCCGCGAGTGCCGGCGCTCCCCGGCCGGATCTTGTGGCGAGCGCCGCGGCCGGGCCGTCGATCCTGATCGATTCGCTGGCCATCTCGCTCGGCTTCGGATTATTGGTATTTTCCCAGGTCCCCACCAACCGTTGGCTCGGCTTGCTAGTGGCCCTCGCCTTGTCGAGCGCCTGCCTGCTCACTCTCACCACCTCGGGCGCCCTGCTCATGGCGCTCAGGAGGAGATCGAATGAAAATCCTGATTTCAATCCTCAGAGCAGCCCGCGGTCCGCCGCTCCCGCGGTCGGCAGCCTCCATATAAAAGTGGTGGACTCGAAAACCAACCTAGGGAGATCAAAGCCATGACCAGATTCCTCGTGCGTGCGACGGTCCTATCGATCCTGTTCGCGCTCCTGGCGGCTGTTCCAGCCGCGGCCCAGACCATTCCAAAAGGCACCGACTACTGGCGGACGCCGCTCAATGGCACCAAGTTCACGTTCCCGGACGGGGAGGTCGAGAACTTGTGTCACAAAAAGCCGGATCCCTCCTGGAACCATCAGGTGACTCTGCGCGGTATCCCGTCCCAAGGCACGGATTGGGACTCCGCAGTCGAACGGCTCGAAGATGCCAATTTCTACAAGGCCAAGGAAGCTACCACCCGCGTGCAGTTCAGGTCCCTGATGTTGATCAGCACCGCGCCGAGCGACACTCCCTGCGGAAAGGTGTTCTGGACGGCGCGGCTCGCCAAAGGTAAGCAACCGACCACCAAGATGAAGATCACCAAGAGCTCAGATCGCGGCGGAGTCTTCAGTGCCGAGCTGGCTTTGAGGGTGGAGATGCAGGCCAATCATTCCGACACCGGAGCCTATGTCGGCAGCCTGTTCTTCGACATCAAGCTGCCTGACCCCACAGGCGGCACGCCGTGGTCGTTCGGAGCGGGCAACGCCTTCCGGCCAGGCATGACGGAGACCGACAACTGTATCGCGGTGCTGCGCAAGAAGCTCGGCACCTTCCCTCCCGATTCGGAGCACTTCTACTTCATCTCCGATTTGATCGCCAAGGGACAGTGCAAACGGCAAGGCTGACCTCATATGCCTGCGAGCCGGCGTGGATCGGCTCGCAGGCATTCTTTTTCAGACGACCTCAGCACCCTGTTCGCTCAGGAGAGCCTTCAGGATGGATCGATGGCAGTGCGACTCGTCCTCGCAATAGCAGCCCACGGAGAAATTGGTCTGCGCCGAGAGCGCGGCCAGCGTTGCGAGGAGGTGCTGCGGGGCCGGCTCACGCATCTCCCGCCGGTATCGCTTCTCGAAGTCGGCCCAGCGCTTGGGCGTAAATGGCTCCGACATCGCCCATGATACGAGCTCTGCGCTCGGGGATAGCTCCGGCAGCCAGACGTCATAATAATCCCGTGAAGCAAACTCCTCCTTGCGCACACCGCGCGGCGGCCTGCGGACGGTGCCGATGCGCAAGCCTTCTTCCGGATCGCGGGGTGTTCCCAGTCGAACAATGCGAATGGCCATGATGATTTTTACGGCACGATTCTATCCCGTACGTTCACATTGATCGTCTTGGCACCAGGATGAGTCCAGAGTTCCCAAAAACTTTTGCAGTAGAATTCGAACCATTCTTCTTCCTGGTGTCTGGACAATAGAAAGTGAGGTCTCGCACCAGGAGCCTGCCGAAAACCGCTCAGAGTAACAAAGGCCACTCCTCGGGCGGTTAAAGGATCGACGAGCGTCACGATGGGCTCAGGGACAAAGTCGATAACCTTGAGGACGACTCCGTCCTTCGCCGTCGCCTTCTGCGCGATCTTAGCCAGTACCTTTCGCGTCCTCTCAAATTGGTCTGTGAGGTACTGAACAGAGCTCGTCTCTTTGAGGTTGCGGATCACTGAGCGCTCCAAGCCGACTCCGGCAGGGTCGCTGAGAATACACCAGAGCTGGCCGCCGCTCCGGACGAAAAGCTCCAACTCCTTCTCTGCATCCTGAATCGAGGCGTAGCTCGCCATGCTCTGATGCCAGATCTGCGTCGCCTTTCCAATCCGCTCCTTGGCGAAGGGGCTCCGCCAGGTGTGGACTACCAAGTGTTTCTTTCCAGGCTCGGCTGACCTCTTATAGTCCGAGATCTGCTTGAGAAGCCGCTCCTCATCAGCCTTGGTTGCATTTTGCTCGCTTGCGAGAAATAGTGGGACTTTCATATCCACGTGAAAGAGATAGGGAATGATCGTGACTCCGAGCGCGCGAGCAAAGCCAACCTCGTAATAGACCCACGGCGATTCGATGCTGGCGGGCGAGATGAGTACGATCATATGGGTCGCGCGGCTGACCTCGGTGTGCAGGCGTGTGGGAATAGTCTCGCCGAATCCAATCCGGTGATCCAGGAAGTGAGCGATCCTTGCCTCGCGGAGCTTCGTTGCGATCTCGAACGCAGCTTTGGCGTCATGGTGAGAGTAACTGATGAAGACATAGGCACGGATGGGATCGTATTGAAGACTTTCGATGCTCACGCCCGCACGAGAGAGCAAATCACGCAAGATCTGCAAGCTGAATTCACTGTCCTTGGAGAGAGCGTCATAGATGCGCCTGTGCTCGCGATATTTCTTGAACCCGAGGTCTTGAGGCGAAAACCCGACCAGCATCGCCATCAGGTCCGTCACGAAAAAGAGGGCCGCGCGGAGTTCTTCCTGAGATCGCCGGTCGAGATCCGCAAGCGATAGGTCGGTGAAGGCTCGTGCGAGCTCGGCTGCCTCGTCGACGAAATCCCGAAACCTTTCGAAGGTGAGGCTCTCCAGATCTGGACGGCTGCATAGAGAAGAGCTGTCGCGGTCGATGAGATATCTAAACGCTGTGCTTAGATCCTGCGTCTCGAGCTGGAGCCTCGCGTGCTTCTCGTCGACGTCGGACTCAACCCAGAGCAACGTCTGGCCTGCCGTGACTTTATCTCCTACCTTGGCACCAACTTTGACGATCTTCCCTTCGATCGTGCTGGGCAGCTCGATGTCGATCTTGTCCGTTTCGACCTCGATGAAGATATCGTCTTTCTCAAGATATTCTCCCTCACGCATGAGGACCTTCTGCACCTTCGCCTCCTTGACATCCTCACCGATCTGTGGCATGACAAGTTCGACAATCATCTGCCTCATCTCCGCGGTTATAAAAATCGTTTAAATCAACATCGGGTTGCCCTGCCAAATGCCCAGGCTCGAAGCTGGTGTTTCGGATCACCAAGTATATCACAGTGAGCCGCTCAGAGAATCCACGGCAGTTGAGCCTACAGCCTGGTTGGGCATAGCTGGCTCTTTTAGACGCCCTCAGCGCCCTGCTCACTCAGGAGATTTTTCAGGATGGATCGGTGGCAGTGCGTCTCGTCCTCACAATAGCAGCCCACGGAGAAATTCGTCTGCGCCGAGAGCGCAGCCAGCGTGGCGAGGAGGTGCTGCGGGGCCGGCTCGCGCATCTCCCGCCGATATCGCTTCTCGAACTCAGCCCAGCGTTTGGGTGTAAACGGCTTCGACATCGCCCACGACACGAGCCTCTGCGCTCGGGGATAGCTCCGGCAGCCAGACGTCGTAATAATCCCGTGAGGCAAACTCCTCCTTGCGCACACCGCGCGGCTGTCTGCGCACCGTGCCGATGCGCAAGCCTTCCTTCGGATCGCGGGGTGTTCCCAGTCGAACGATGCGAACGGCCATGATGGTTTTCAATCCTCCTCTTTCAGCTCTTTGTCCATCAGGATGGCCTCAGCGTGTCCCTTGATGGATGTGAACACTTTTTCTCCTCGATAGCGATAATCCCGATAGGACCGCCGGACCTGCTCGACGAATCCGTGCTTCCGAAAGATGTGCTGGGAGACTCTGTTGGTGGCTTCCGCAAAGGCCAGGCGATAGCCTCTGCAGACGCCGTTTTCGAGACATGACGCGATGAGCTGTTGGCCCACGCCGCGTCCGCCGAAGGGTTGGGGAACACCCAGCAGGAAAAGGTGCAGCCATTCCCCTGGGAGAACATCCTTTCCCTGCAGATACTCTGCATCGAGCTGGCCTGTGAGGTCGATGATCGGATCGAACTTCTGGCTCATCCGTTCCATGCCACTCGGCGGAGCCGAGCCCGCGTCCTCCGTCAGCAAGGTGCCGACCATCTCACCCGTATCAACCCGCCGGGCCACGACCGTGAGTCCATCGGCTGCCGCCTGAGGGCAAAAGAGGCGTACGAGATCCTGGAACTCCGCCGGGGTCACGCCAAGGGCCAGAGCTATGGGATCTTCCTGGGCGAAGACCGAGCCTAGAAGGGTGGCCATCTCGTCCAGGTCGGAGGATTCGGCTATGCCGTACTGGATGCCTGAGAAGCTCGTGGGTGGGGATCATGCCTTGCCCTCTGCAATCTCGCAGCGCTTGACGATCGGATCGGCTTGCAGCCTCTCGACGATGAGATCCCGCCGGCCACGCGCCCAAGCCGCCACGGTGTCGTCCCATCGATCTCCCGAAGGAATGAACAGCAGATTTCGAGCCGACTTCGGGCGCTCGACGCCATAAAAATAAAGTTTTTCTGTGCCTTCGTGATAGATGATAGCAAACTCATCCTCTCTAGCTCTGAGCAGGCCAGAGGATACGTATTCAACCCCGTAGTCACGAAGCTGCCGCCTACGGCGATTGAGAAGGATGCTTGTTGCGATGACGATGACCGCGCCGATGAACAAAGCAGACACCACACGGGACCACTGCCAGAGCCCATAGGTCACGACGCCCAGGCTCCAAGCAATGAGGAGCCCGTTACCCCAGCCAGAGAAGCGTTGTGCCATAACGATGCTCCTGAAGTCGCCTTCCCTGGATTCTATGAGCTTCTTGCCTCCCTTGATGCTGTTTTTCTCAGGAGTCAAGCCAGTTTTCAACCGCGAGGTGCGGCACGCGAGCGAATTCGTCGACATTGTCGGTCACCAGGGTCAAATCGAGCGCCAGCGTGTGCGCCGCGATCAGCAGGTCGTTGGGTCCGATCGGCTTTCCCGTCCGATCGAGATGCGAACGGATCTCGGCATAGTGGCGATCGGCTTCTTCGGCTAGAGGGAGAATCTCCAAACTCCCCAAGAGAGTCTCGACGCGCTCCGAAAGCGCTGGAGAGCCCTTCTTGGCTGCACCGTAACGGAGCTCACAGGCGACAACGATGCTCGTGCAGACCGTGGCCACTCCTACGACCGCAAGTCTCCGAGCCGCCCGGCCGCCGGGGTTCCGGAGGAGATCCGACAAGATGTTGGTGTCCAGGAGATAGCGAAAATCGACCATCTCAGAGATCCACATCCTCGATGGGCTCGAGGTCATCGATGTCCGGGAAATCCTCCTCGAGAGGAGTCCACGTGGATAAAAGCTCGAGGAGATTGGGCCGTTGAATGGGCTCGACGATCAGCCGATTCCCCTCTTTGCGGACCAGAGCCTCGCTACCAGGAAGCTCGAAATCTCGCGGTATACGCACTGCCTGATTGCGCCCATTTCGGAAAAGGCGCACGATTCGTTCTGTCTGCATGATACCTCCCTCGCCGCCGATGGCCTATACCCAAGCATATGCTAGCACGGATTATACCTCCTGGCCACAGCTCACATCCGCAGATACGGCCCATATCTGGAGACAACGGGCTATATCTCCAGACAATGCGTCGTATCCCCAGATACGGCCCATACCCCGGGACAACGCGCCGTATCTACAGATATGGCTCATATCTGCGGACAACGGCTCACATCTCCAGATACGTCGCATATCCCGAGGACGATGGGCCGTATCTCCAGATATGCCTCATATCCCGGGATATGCGGGCGCGGCTGGAGCTTCGCTCCTGTCGGGCGGACAAAAGAGGGGGACGTGCCGGAGCACGTCCCCCGAATGAGAAAGCGAGAAAGGCTACTTCGAGGTGGTGGTGGGCGTCGCCGTCGATGACGGGGTGGGTGGCTCGGGCGTCCCGGGGGTGGGCGTCTTCGCCTTGCGGTTCTTGCCGCGGAAGGGCTGGACTCCGAACTCGGTGACCTTCTCGGCGCGGATGCCGTAGTGCTGCTTGATCGCCGAGCGCAGCAGGGTCGCCAGCCGATCTCCCTCGGTGATCACCACCCGGAGCTGCTTCGAGAGATCCTGCTTGCTGGCGGCGAGGCCAGACTGCTGGTTCTTGATCTTCGCCGCCCGGTCGCGCTGCGTCGCGAGCTGGGCCCGCAGCGGTTCCAGGTGGGGGAACGTCCCCATGTTGGCATCCAGGGCACCGAGCAGGAACTGCCAATCTCCCTGCTTTCCTGCATCCGTCGTTTCCTTCGACATCTTACTTCTCCTTTCTGAGCCCTATGGGCTCGAACATCCGGCGCCTTGAGCGGAGCCGGAATTCCAATCTGTGGTACGACCTACGATGTGCATACCGTACAGCGCATTCTGAGTCTTGTCAAGAGAGACATCAGAAGATTCTTGACAGAGAGGCGCATTGAGATCAACATACTCACATACAGGGAGACTCGACAATGCCGGCGGACCGCGAGGGACAGAGCAAGCGCAGGGAGGCCATCCGGGAGATCCTGATGGCCGACTCCCAGATCGAGGAGCAGAGCGTGATCGTGGAGAGGCTGCGGGAGAGGGGGATCCAGGCCACGCAGTCGAGCGTCAGTCGCGACCTGAGGGACCTCGGGGCCGTGCGCTCCGAGGGGCGCTACGTGATCCCCTCGTGGTCGGAAGAGGACCGGATGTCGCCGTTCCGGCGGGTCGTCGACTTCATCGAGGAGGTCAAGCCCGCCGGGCCCTACCAGACGCTGCTCATCACCGAGCCGGGCGCGGCGGACCTCGTGGCGCAGGCCATCGACGCGGCGGGCTGGGAGGACGTCGTGGGCACGCTCGCCGGTGACAGCTCGGTGCTCATCCTCACGGAGAACGGCTTCTTCCAGAAGCTGCTGTTCGACCGGCTGAAGTACTACATGGAGGTGGAGGTGGAGTAGCTACCGTCGCGTCTTCCCCATCAGCCAATGGGCGAGGCCGGCGCAGAGGGCGATCAGGAGGAGGATCCCCACCACCACCCAGATCTTCCTCCCCTCGACGCCCGTCATCCAGAGGACGTAGGCAGGGCCGATGAGAATCGTCATCAGGAACCAGAAGCGGGCTCCCCAGCTCCAGCGCGGCGGAAGGGGTGGCACTTCGGGGGGCGTCATTCGGGAGGCGTCGGCTCCGTCATCCTCAATCCTCCTCAATCGTCTCCGTCGTGCGAGGTGGCGGCCAGCACGGCCTTCGCGCCAAGAGGGTGCAGGGGCGCCTCGCGGCCGTCGATCTCCAGCACTCCTTCGAGGCGCAGGATGGGACGCCCTTCGGCCTCGTACTTGGCCTCGTAGTTGGTGCGCGGCCCCTCGTCCCACGGCCGGTCGCGGCGCGCGAAGCAGAGGCCAGGATAACCGGCCAGGATCTCCACCACCCGCTCGCCGTAGTCCAGGAAGTCGGTGGCGAAGGAGAGGCGGCCCCCCCGGCGCAGGAGACGCAGCACCAGGTCCACGGTCTCGGGATCGAACAGCCGGCGCTTGTGGTGGCGGCTCTTCGGCCAGGGATCGGGAAAGTAGACGTGGAGCGCCGAGGCGAAGCCGGCGGGGAGGACGGCCGCGAGGAGGTAGAGGGCCTCTCCGCGCAGCGCCAGCCAGTTGGCGAGCCCCGCCCGGCGGGCGCGGGAGACGAACAGGGTCTGGTACTCGCCCGCCACCTCGATGCCGAGGAAGCGGCGGCCGGGGTCCTCCCGGCAGCGGCGCAGGAGGTAGCGCCCCTTGCCGAAGCCGATCTCCACCTCCCAATCTCCAGGACCAGGGACCAGCTCGTCGAGAGGAAGGGGAGCCGGCAGGCCGGCGAGGCCGCGGTCTCCAGCGGCCGTGGAGAGACGGACCGGCTGGATCACAGGAGGTCCCCGCGGCCCCGGGCCGCGAGCTCGGCGACGATCTTGCGGACCTCCTGCGAACGTTCCTTGGGCATCACCAATACGGCGTCGCCCGTGCGGACCACCACCAGTCCCTCGACGCCCAGCACGGCGATGGTCCCGGAATCGGAGACCAGGAGATTGTCCCGCGCCTCGACGGCCAGAACGTCCCCCCGGCCGGCGTTGCCCTGGGCATCGGGGGGGAGGACCTCGTCGAGCGCCTCCCAGGAGCCGAGATCGCTCCAGCCGCAGTCGAGGGGGAGGGCGGAGATGGCGTCGAGCTTCTCCATCACGGCGTAGTCAATGGAGTCCGAGGGGAGACGGGCGTAGAGCTCGCGCAGCCGGCCGGGCGCCACGGCGATCTCCTCCAGGCCGGCCGCCAGCTCCGGTTGCAGGCGCGCCAGGATCTCGAGGAAGGTGGTCCCCCGGAACACGAAGATGCCGGCGTTCCACAGGTAGTCGCCCGAATTCACGAAGCCGGTCGCGGCCTCCAGGGTGGGCTTCTCCACGAATCGCCGCAGCCGGCGCACTCCCTCCGGCCCCGCGCCAGGCTCCAGCTCCAGGTAGCCGTAGCCGGTCTCGGGCCGGCTCGGCTTCACCCCCAGGGTCATCACCCCATCCTCTTGCTCCACCACCTGGCGAGCCCTCTCCAGGGTGTTCCGGAAGGCGGCGGGATCTCCCACCCGGTGATCCGCCGGCAGCACCGCCACCACTCCCTGCCGGGCCGCCTCGGGCATGGAACGTACCGACCAGCCGATGGCCGGCGCCGTGTTGCGCCCTTCGGGCTCGAGCAGGACCTGCTCCGGCGGAACTTCCGGCAGCTCGGCGCGCACCCGCTCGCCCAGGGCCTCGGTGGTGCACACCCAGACCGACTCGGGGCCGATTGAGGGCTGCAACCGCTCCAGGGTGTCGCGCAGCAGGCTCCGCTCTCCCTCCAGGGCCAGGAGCTGCTTCGGGATGCGCTTGCGCGACAGGGGCCAGAACCGTGTGCCGCTGCCGCCGGCCAGGATCAGCGCCTGCACGCCGGGTCTCCTCGCTCGATGATTCCGGTCTTTGAGGTCCTCGTCTTCATGGGCGTGGGAGTATACCCGCCCAAGCCCTCATCACCCCGGCCCTCTTCTCCCAGCCTCCCCCCCGTCCACCGGGAGAAGAGGGAGAGGTTTGTCTAAGAAAGCAAGGACAAGCTGTCTTAGCCTCTCTCTCCCGGCGGTTCGGGGGGAGGCTGGGAGAGAGAGGGTTGGGAGAGTGAGGGAAAGCTGCCCCGGTTCTTTCTCTTCGCTGCACTAAGGCAGAGACTCGTTCTGTGTTGAACACTGCTTTTCATGGAGGAGAGATATTTATGCTCAAGAATAAACTTGCGATTGTGCTCCTGGCTCTGTCGTTCGCGCTGTTCCTCGTCCCGGCCGCCTCGCAGGCGGCTCCCCTCGGGCTCCCTCATTCCGGAGGGGTCGCGAGCCTCTTCGATCAGGTCGTCCAGTGGTGGGATCACCTCACGGGCCACGCCTTCGGACGGACTCCGGCCGCTCGCGCCGCGAATCTGCCGAAGAACGGCTGCGGCATCGATCCCAACGGGCAGCCCGTGCCCTGCAATCCCGGGAATCAACCCGATCCCGGCACCCAGGGGACGACGCCTCCGGACGACGGCGGAGGCTCGGGCTCGTAGCGGGGAGCCGCTCTACTCTTCGCCCAGCTCCATGCCCATGATGTGGAAGCCGGAGTCGACGTAGACGGTCTCGCCGGTGATCCCTCCCGCCAGGGGCGAGAGGAGGAAGAGACCGAGATTGCCCACCTCCTCGTGGGTGACGTTGCGGCCCAGAGGGGCGATGCCGGCGACCTTGTTGTACATCTTCATGAAGCCGGGGATGGAGCGGGCGGCGACGGTGCGCACCGGACCGGCGGAGACGGCGTTGACCCGCACGCCCTTCTTGCCCAGCTCGTAGGCGAGGTAGCGGACGCTGGCTTCGAGGGCGCTCTTGGCGATGCCCATGACGTTGTACTTGGGCACCACCTTCTCCGCCGCGTAGTAGGTGAGCGTCACGAGGGCCCCGCCCTCGTTCAAGAGAGGCTCGGCCTCGCGCGCCACGGAGACGAGGGAGTAGGCGGAGATCTCGAGCGCCGTGCGCCAGTCGTCGCGGGTGGTCTCGATATAGCGCCCCTCCATGGCCGCCCGCGGAGCGAAGCCGATGGAGTGGACGACGAAGTCGAGGTTCCCCCACGCCTCCTCGAGGCTGGCGAAGGTAGCCTTCAGCTCATCCTCATTGGTGACGTCGCACTGGAAGAGGCGGGTCCCCGGCATGTCGCGGGTGAGCTTCTCCAGGTCCTCCTTCAGCCGCTCCCCCTGGTAGCTGAAGGCCAGCTCCGCGCCCGCCGATGCCAGCCGCTCGGCAATGGCCCAGCCGAGGCTGCGCGCGTTGGCCACACCCATGACGAGACCACGCTTGCCCTTGAGGTCGATGGCGATCATGGCGCGGTATCTTATCCGAAAGGATAGGATCGCTCCTGCCCATGGACCTCCTTCCTCTCGCCCGCGCGCTCATCGACATCGACTCGACGACCGGCCGCGAGGCTGAGATCGGCGAATTCCTTTTCCGGTATCTGGAGGAGTTGATCGACCGAGCTGGAAGCGGTATCGCCGGCAATATCGAGCGCATGCCCGTCGAGGGCGAGCGGTTCAACGTCTTCGCCTCCTGGGGGGAGCCGGTGGTGGTCCTCTCCACCCATATGGACACCGTGCCGCCGTTCTTCCCCTCGTCCGAGGACGGCGAGCACCTCCATGGCCGCGGGGCCTGCGACACCAAGGGTGGGATCGCCGCCATGCTGCGGGCCGTCGAGGAGCTGCTGGGGGCGGGACGGAGCGGCTTCGGCCTCCTGCTGGTGGTGGGCGAGGAGACGGACAGCGCCGGCGCCCAGGTGGCCAATCGCCATCCCCGGGGCTCGCGCTATCTCGTCAACGGCGAGCCTACGGAGAATCGCCTGGCACTTGGATCCAAGGGGATGATCTACCTCGGCCTGGAAGCCGAAGGCCGGGCCGCCCACTCAGCCTACCCGGAGCTGGGCGACTCGGCCCTCGACAAGCTCCTGGACGTCCTCGCCCGCCTGCGGGGCCTGCCCCTGCCCACCGATCCCATCCTGGGAGACACCACCCTCAACATCGGCACCCTCGCCGGCGGCCGTGCCCCCAACGTAGTGGCGGACCACGCGCGAGCCGAGGTCACCCTGCGCACCGTGGGCGAGACCGCGGACCTGCGGCGCAAGATCGCCACGGCCGTCCACGCCGTCCCCGGAGTGAGGATCGCCGAGATCCGCGAAACCCCGGCCGTCCATCTCGGCTCCCTCCCCGGTTTCGAGACGACGACCGTCAAGTACACGACCGACGTCCCCCGTCTCACTGCCTGGGGCGAGCCCTTCCTCCTGGGGCCTGGCAGCATCCACGTCGCCCACACGCCCGAGGAGCGGGTGGCGAAGCGGGAGCTTCAGGAAGCCGTCCGCCTGTACCGGGAGGTCGTCTGCCGGCTGCCGGACCGCTGAAGCTAAAGATTCTCAGGGCCGCGGATGGCACCCGCAGACCGTCTGGCCCGACGAGTTGACGAACGGTCCGCAAACGTACTCTGCGATGCAGCGGACCTTGGCACAGAAGGCCTGGCAGGATGTCACGGCTGCCGACGGCGACGGTTGCAGGATGACGCTCAGGGCGAGGACGAGGGTCAGGAAGAAGAGCTTGGTTTTCATGGTCACCTCCTACACCAGAGGTGCCCGGGCCCTTCCCTTCCGCGCCGCCGAGGGCTTTCGTGACGGCATGGTCTCAAGTAAGCTTCGGGGAGATCGAGGAATCCGATGAAACCCTCTCGCCGCTCACTGGCCCGTCTCGTCGCGCTCGCCCTGGTGATCCCCGCCGCGGCGCATGGGGCGGAGAAGGAGCTCAGTCTCAAGGAGCTCAACCAGCGGGCCCGCGGCTCGGTGGTGCTGCTCAAGAACCTCGACGCCTCGGGCGAGGAGGTGGGCGAGGGCACGGGCTTCGTCATCCACGACGGCTACATCCTCACCAATCATCACGTGGTGGAGGGCGCCTCGCGCATGCAGGCGGTGCTGCCCGACAAGCGCGTCCTCGAGCTGCCGGGCATCCTCGCCCAGGACGAAGGGCACGACCTCGCCATCCTCGCGGCTCCCACGCACGCGCTCCAGCCGCTCCCGCTCGTGCCCTCCGACCGGATCGATCCCGGCGAGCGGGTGGTGGTGCTCGGCAATCCCCTGGGGTTTTCGAGCACCCTGTCGGACGGCATCGTCTCGGCCTGGCGGGAGAAGGGCTTCGACAAGGACCCGGACTTCATCAAGGGCCCGCTGCTCCAGATCACGGCGCCCATCTCCGAAGGCTCGAGCGGCTCGCCGGTGCTGAACCTCGACGGCCAGGTGGTGGGGGTCGCGGTGGCCTTCTATGAAGGGGGGCAGAGCCTCAACTTCGCCGTGCCCGCCGTCAGCGTGCGCAAGCTCCTGGCCAAGGTGAACCCCAAGCACCTGGAGAGGAAGTTCAGCGCTTCGGGCAGCTCCACCACCAGCCCGGTGTACCTCCGCAACCTGGGGATCTCCGCGCTGCTCTTCGCCGGCATCTTCGTCGCCTTCCGCCTGATGCGGAAGTGAAATCCAGACTGAAGGGGTGGTAGGTTACCGCCACCCTCCTCTGCCGTTGATCGACGGCCCTGCTCTTCCTCTGTCCTGGAAGGCGGATCATTCTAGTCATTGTTGCAATTCCAAGCAGGAGGTGCCATGAAGATCTCGAGCTCGTTCGCGCGTTGGTGTCTGAAGATCGCCGTCCTCCCCATCCTGCTCCTGGTCACCGGATTCTCCTCGCATCCCCAGTCCGGCTCCTGCTGCGACGTGGAGTGGGGATATCACGGCGCCGAGGCTCCTGACCACTGGGCTGATCTCTCCCCCTGCTACAAGCCGTGCAATGGCGGTGAGCAGTCGCCCATCGACATCGTGAACGCGGAGAGGGCCACGCTGCCGCCCCTCGGCTTTTCCTACGGCAAGGTCCCGGGCCTGGTGTCGCGCAACAACGGCCATACCGTGCAGGTGGACATCCCCGCCAGCGCTCCGGAAGGAAGTGTGACGCTCCGCATCGGCGCCGTCTCCTACCGGCTGACCCAGTTTCATTTCCACGCCCCGAGCGAGCACAAGGTGAAAGGTGCCGAGGCGCCCCTCGAAATGCACCTGGTGCACGCCGGCCCCGGGGGACGGCTGGCCGTGGTGGGGGTCTTCGTGCACGCCAGCACGGCCAATCCCGAGCTGGCCAAGGTTTTCAAAGACCTGCCGAAGAAGAAAGGGGAGAAGCGGGAGATCGGGACCCTCGATCTCGCGGGGCTGTTACCGGCGGACCGGGCCTCCTACCGCTATACCGGATCGCTCACTACCCCCGCCTGCGGCCAGGGTGTAGCTTGGAACGTCTTCGCGGGCGACCTCAAGCTGACGGACACGAACCTCCGGAGCTTCCGGGCGCTCTTCTCCGGGCCCGAGTTCCCGGACGGCGACCGCCGGCCCGTGCAGCCGCTCAATGGGAGGGTGGTGGTGACGGACGTGAAAAGTAAGGGACCTAAGCCTGCGGCCGTGCCACATACCGATCCGGACCCACGCGCCGGGTCTCGATGACATCGGGGTCGTAGGGTTCGCCGAGGTTGAAGGCGCGGGCGGCGAGCCAGGCCAGGGTGAGGGTGGGGATGGGGCCGGTGAAGGGGAGGATGGCCTCGATGGTCGCCACCCGGCGCAGTGCTTCGAGGTTCGCCCGCCGCAGCAGGAACCAGATGATGGGGCTGGCGAAGGAATCGAGCGCCAGATCGAGCAGGTCGAGCCCCACCACCAGGGAGAGGGGGACGGCGCGGACTGTGGTGAAGAAGTCCGAGTTCGGGGGCAGGCGGATGCGGCGCAGGCGCCGGAAGGCCACAGCCAGGATGATCCCGGAGAGCGCCAGGGCGATCAGCACGACCGCGAGCAGCACCTGCAGGAAAGTCTTCGAGTCCATTCCGAGCTCCTCCTCGACCGCGGGTCTGTGCAAGATTGCCGCCGGGACGGTCCCGATCCTGCATAGGGGCACCGAGAGTGCGATGAACGAGATTGGGAGGATCGAACTCACGACGCGCCACATTGGCAGCCCTGATCGTTTCCGGCGTGGCCGGCGTCCTGCTGGCCGCCGCTCCTCCCGCTCCGGAGCCCTGGAAGAAGCTCTCGGAGCGCGAGGTGCGCTACCTGGAGATGGAGCTCGCCCAGATCCGCAAGCTCCAGAGTCACTTCAACTGGATCGGCCGCCAGCCGCTGGCTTCCGGAGCGCTGGCTTCCGCGGCTCTGGCGTCTCTCGGCCGGCCGGACGCGCCGCGGCTCCGGGCCGAGGCGGCGCGCTGGACCGAGGGGGTGCTCAACGCCTGTCCCAAGTGGCACACCAACGAGTGCGGCCGGGCTCAGCTCCCTCTGCAACGGCTGGTCCTCCAATATCCCCAGACCCTGCCGTCCGAGCTCCTCGCCCGGCTGCGGCAGGCGGTCTCGAACGCCGCACCGCCGCCCGGCGAGGGGCAGATCCAGAACCCCTGGTCCTTCGCCGACACCGAGAACCAGCGCATGATCACCATGGCCCGCAGCCTGGTGGCCCAGCGGGTGGCCGGCACCCCCGATTCGCCGGCGGCCAGGAGTTGGGGAGCTTTCGCCGAGGCGTTCCTCCGGGCCCACGACCGTGATGGCTGGTACGAGGCGGAGAGCCCCGGCTATCTGGCCCTGTCGGTGACCGGCCTCCTCCAGCTTGCCGATCACGCGCCTCAGGATTCGGTGCGCGACCTCGCCCGGCGCCAGCTCGACGTGCTCTTCGCCATCTGGGCCCAGAATCAGGTCGGGGGCTTCCCCGCGGGAGCGAAGAGCCGCACCAACAGCGTCTGGGCCTTGACTCCCAGAAGCAGCCCCTGGCAGGCCTGGACCTGGCTGGTGGCCGGGATCGGCAATCCCGACGACGTCAACTTCATGGATCGCCCGGAGCTGCCCGTCAGCCGCTACCGCATCCCCGACGGTGCCGTCCGCCTGCTGACAGAGCGCAGGAAGCAGCCACCCTATGAGATCCGTGAGCGGCGGCGGATCGAGCCGGCCAGGCGCAAGAGTGTGAACACCGCCCTCTATGCCTGGGCCACGCCGGACTACATCCTGGGGGCTGCCCAGAGTGTGGACGACCTGGCGCTGCGCATCTCCGGCGGGCAGGAGATCGTGGCGACGCTCTACGCCGAGTCCCCCGAGTTCGCCCCCCTCTATCTCTGGAGCCGCACCAAGATGCCCAAGGGGGGTGCCGAGGCGGATCTCGACACCCGGGATCAGGCCGTGGCGAGCCGCAACCTGCTGGTGGCGCGGCTCGACACCCCGGGGCAGGGAATGGGGCACGCCTACCTGGCGCCGCCCTGGTCGAAACCCGAAAGAATGGCGACGTGGCAACGTGGTGGTGTCGCAGTGTGGCGACACCTACGTGGCCCTGGTCACCCAGGGCGGCTGGGAGGTGGCCCCGGCCATGGAGCGGTTCCCGGGCCTCTATGGCGATGCCAAGAAGCCGCGGCGGGGAATAGCCGGCTCCTGGGTGGCGGTGCCCAAGGCGCAGCCGGCGAGCGTGGGACTCCAGGCGGGACGGCGGGCAGAGGACGGCGACTTCGCAGCCTGGAAGAAGAAGGTCGCAACCGCGCGGCTCGCCCTGACGGGGAGGGGGAGATCCGCTTCACGGCCGGCGGCGGCGCCCGTCTCGACTTCCTCCCCGGCCGGCGGGCCCGGGTCGAGGGCAAGACTCTGGAGGTCTCGGCCTGGCCCCGCCTCTCGGCGCCGTTCTTGAGCAGCCCGGCCCCGGGCCGCTGGTCGTTCTCGTTCGGCGATGCGCGTTTCCGTTTCGAGCCCAAGGGGAAATGAAAAGGGGGCGCCGGAGCGCCCCCAGGACAAGGCCGGCAGCCGGCGGACCGGCTCCTAGAAGTGGACCCGCAGGCCGAGCTGCGTCAGACGCTGCTCGCCCTGGAGCGGATCGCCCGCGTAGGCGGTGGGGTGGGCCCCAATGGGGTTGCCGGCGGCATCGAAGTCGAGGGTGTAGGCCGTGGGGTTCTTCTCGTTGAACACGTTGAACACCTCGGCGATCACCTCGACGCCGAGCGCGGCCGAAGGTGAAGTCCTTCGACAGCCGGATGTCGAGCTGCGAGAAGGAGTGATCGCGGGCCGAGTTGACCTTGGAGACGCCCGGAGGCCAGGTCGAGCCGGAAGCCGTCGCCGTTCAGGTCCACCGCCGAGTGGAGGGTGTACGGCAGGGCCGACCGGTAGCGGAACATGCCGGAGGCATTGATGCCCCAGGGACCCTGGTAGACGGCGCTCAGGGTGACCTTGTGCCGTGCGTCCGTGTTGAGGGGGCCGGTGCAGGCGTCGCACAGGGGATCGAGGGGTTGACCGAGACGTCGCGGGCGATGCGCATGCTGGGCTGGTGGCCGACGTCGGTGAGCCGGAACTCGTCGGCTCCGGCCAGCACGTTGCCCTCGGCCTTGGCGTAGGTGTAGAAGCCGAGGATCTCGAGCTTCTCCGACACCCGGGCGCGGAAGCTCAAGTTGGCGCCGTCATAGCTCGCCTTGCCGTTGCCGTACCAGAGCCGGAAGTTGCCGAAGTCCGGGAACCGCCGCACGCCCGTGGCCGGATCGATGGGGTTGGCCCGGAAGCGGAAGGGAATGTCGCGATAGTCGATGCTGACGACTTCGAAGTTGAGCCCCAGCCAGGTGTTCACCTGCCACGAGAAGCCGAGAGACGCCTGCTCCGAGTAGGGGGTCGCCAGAGTCGGGGAGGCCACCTCGTTGGGCGGCGGGATGTCCGCGCCCGGGAGCTGGTTGGGCGGCAGCGGCTGGCCCGGGCGGTAGAAGGAGCCGTCCGCGTTGCGGATGCCGTTCGGATTGGCCGCGTTGTAGACCACGCCGTAGTCGGACTGCACCGCCGAAGCCGGGAACAGGATGGTGGCGTTGGTGTAGGGGAAGTCGTAGTAGATGCCCCAGCCGCCGCGCAGGAGCCGCCGGCCGTCACCGCCGATGTCATAGGTGAAGCCGAGGCGCGGGGACCAGTTGTTCTTGTCGTTCTCTAGCTGGCCGCCACGGCCGCCCTGGAAGTCGCGCAGGTAGAACTCGTTGTAGCGGGTCTGGGTGGAGAGCTCCTGCCAGATGGGGTTGGAGGTCTGGTCGAGGTCGAAGCCCGTCCAGTAGTCGTAGCGCAGGCCGACGTTGACCGTCAGCCGGTCGTTGAACAGGAGGTCGTCCTGGAAATAGCCGCCATACTGCTTGACGGGGGTCGTGTCGCCGAAGAAACCGCCGAAGAACGTGATGTCGACGACGGGTGAGTTGATGTCGTCGGCCTTGAAGGAGAACTGGCCGCTGGTGCCGGTGGTGAAGTCGCCGCCCAGGGTCGGCTCGTTGATGTAGTTGACGCCGGCCTTGAAGTTGTTGGTCCGCCCGAAGAAGTTGCGGGTGAAGCTGAAGTCGTCCTTGTACTGGTACTTCGTCTGGTTCGTGGTCTGCGGCGTGTTGATGTTCTGGCCGCTGTGGGCGCCCGAGGGGAAATAGAGATAGGGCGCGGAGGAGTCCGCCGTGATGGCGTTGTTGAACTTCGTGTACTGGAACAGGAATTCGTTGAGGCTGTCGGCGCCGATCTGGGCGCTGTGGCCCGCCAGGATGGAGCTGTACTTGTTGGTGACGGTGCCCAGCGAATCCGGGGCGGCCAGCGCGCTCGCGCCGTACTTGTCGGTGTTCTTCTGATAGCCGTAGCGCACCTGGAGGAACTGCTTGGGCGAGAGGTTGGCGGTCACCTTCGCCGTGATCAGGTCGTCCTTGAACGGCGTCGCCACGGACTCGCCGTCGACGCCCGGCAGCACGCCGCCGGTGTTGACGGTGTACGACGTCTTGCGGTCGGTCTTCTCGTAGGTGCCGAAGAAGTGGACGCGGTCCTTGACGATCGGGCCGCCCAGGGAGAGGCCGTACTGCTTGCGGTCGTAGGGCTGCTTGTCGATGCCGGCGAGACTCTCGGTCTCGGTCTTGGAGTTGAGGCTGTCGTCGCGGAAGAAGCCCCAGGCGCTGCCCGAGAGGGCGTTGGTGCCGGTCTTGGTGACCACGGTCAGCACGCCCCCGGTCGAGCGGCCGTACTCGGCCTTGTACTGCTGCGTCTGGATGTTGAACTCCTTGACGCTCTCGAGGTTGAAGTTCTGGAGGGCGCCGCCGATCGTGTCGTCCATGTTGTCGCCGCCGTCCACCAGGTAGTTGACGTTGCGGCCGATGCCGCCGTTCAACGCCACGGTGAGCTGGCCGGGCTTGGTGGGGTCGGAGTTGTAGGCGAGAGAGGTGCCGGGAGCCAGGATGGCCAGGTTGGCGAACTGCCGGCCGTTCAAGGGCAGGTTCTCGAGCTGCTTCTCGCTGACCACGGCGCCGATCGTGGGTGTGGTCTGGACGAGGGGAGCCTCGTCCACCACGGTGATCGACTCCTCCAACGTGGCGGGGCTCATGTCGACCGTCAGCTCACGCTGGGTGGCGACGTTGAGCCGCACCTCCTGGACGGTGACGGTGGCGAAGCCGTTGAGCTCCACGACCACGGTGTAGGTGCCCACGGGCACCGACGGCAGCCGGAAGGTGCCGTCGCTCTCGCTGACGACGGTGCGGGTGAAGCCGGTGTCCGCCTGGGTGACGGTGATGGTGGCCCCGGGCAGGGGCTTGCCGCTCTTGTCCTGCACTTTCCCGATCAGGGTCGCGCCCGAGGTCTGGGCCTGGACGGCCGGCACGAGCGCCAGCGCCGCCACCAGGGCCAGCACGACCGCGAGGGCGAAGATCGCTCCCTTCTTGCCTTGGTTCATGACTCGTCTCCTTCTCTAGGATCGTATAACAGCGAAATCCATTCATTCGAACGGAACGGTACGAAGGACTGCGACGACTGCGACGGTGAAGAAGCTCGATCACCTCCTCCCGGCCGGCGCTCCCCCCGCCACACGGCTGGCGAGCCGGGCGAGGAGCTGCTGCGCGGCGCGACGTTGTTCCGTAAACCGCGGGTCCCCCTCGGTAGCGGCGAGGAAGTCCCGATACGCGTTCATCCCCGCTGCGGAGTCGCCGGCGAGGTCGAGCGCGATGGCGCGATTGAGCCGGACCTCATGGTACCCCGGAGCGAGGGCTAATGCGCGTTCGAAATAAGGAAGTGCCGCCCGCGGCTCGATCCCGCTCCACCTCCAGGGTGCCGAGACCGTTCAGGGGCTCGGCATAGCGGGGGGCGAGGGAGATGGAGCGCTGGTAGGCGTTCTCGGCCTCGTCGAGCCTGCCCATGGCCTTGAGCACGTTGCCCAGGTTGTTCAAGGCGCGGCCGTTTCTGGGATCGAGCTCGGCGGCGAGGGCGAGCTCGCCGCGCGCCGCCTCCAGCTTGCCCTCGCTCATCAGGACGATGCCCAGGGTGTTGTGGGCCTCCGGACGGCTGGAGTCGAGCTTCAGAGCCTTCTCGATGGCGCCCCTCGCCGCCGGCAGGTCTCCCGCCTCCTGGAGGGTGGCGGCCAGGTTGTACCAGGCCTCGGGATCGGCCGGCGCCGCTTCGGCGGCCTGGCGATAGAGGGGCACGGCCTTGCCGTACTCCCCGCGGTTGCGCCACGCCTCGGCGAGCTTGCCGCGGAAGACCGGGTTGGCCGGATCGGCCGCCACCAGTCCCTCCAACTCGCCCGTGGCCCCCGTGGTGTTGCCGTCCTGAAGAAGCTGGTTCGCCCGCTCGAATCTCTGGAAGAGGTCGACCATGGTCTTGGGATCGATTTTTGGATCGGGCGAGGCCCCCTTCGATCCACTCTGGGGAAGGGCCGGAGCGCCGCCAGCCACGTAGCCGAGGCTCGCCAGCCGGGCCCGGGTTTCGGCGTCGGTGGTGCCTTGCGGAGTCGCCACCGCTCCCTGCTCGATCTCGGCCAGGCGGGCCGCGAACCCCTGGGCCGGTCCGGCCACCCCGGCCACCCCGGCCGATATTCCCGGGTCCTTCAGGAGGTTGGCCGTCTCCTTCGGGTCCTTCCCCAGGTCGTAGAGCTCAGGGCTGGGGGCGGAGATGTACTTGAGGTCGCGCCGCCGCAGGGCCGAGAGCGGGCTCCAGCCGAAGATGGCGGGATAGCGGCTCTCGGCGTAGACCTCTCCGGAGGGCGGCTCGCGGCCGTCGAGGAGATCGGCGGAGAGATCGCGGCCGTCCCGCGGCCGGACGCCTGGACCGGCGAAGGTCCTCCCCAGCAGGCCCGCCAGGGTGGGAGCGAGATCCGCGAGGCTCACGGGCGAGCGCACCACCCGCGGGGTGAGCCGGCCCGGGGCCCGCAGGATCAGGGGCACTCTCAGCGTCGGCTCGTAGAGCAGCAGGCCGTGGGTCAGCTCGCCGTGCTCACCCAGGGACTCGCCGTGGTCGGCCGCCACGGCCACCACCGTCTTGCCGGCGAGGCCGCTGTGGTCGAGCTCGACGAGGAGGCGGCCCACCTGCTCGTCCACCTCGGAGATCTCGCCGTCGTAGGGCCGGCCCGGGTGGCGCGCGGCCCAGGCCGGCGGTGGGGTGTAGGGGGCATGGGCGTCGTAGAGGTGGACCCAGAGGAAGAAGGGACGATCATCTTGACGGGCGAGCCAGGCTAAAGCCCGGTCCACCACCTCCTGCCCCGGCCGCTCCGCCTCCAGGGAGACGCCGGCTTGTGGGTCGCGGGGGATCTTGTCGTCGTAGACCTCGAACCCCTGAGCGAGGCCGAACCGCCGGTCCAGCACGAAAGCGCCCACGAAGCCCCCCGTGCGATACCCGGCCCCCTTCAGCAGGGTCGTGAGGGTGGCCGTCCCCGGCGGCAGGGCCCCGACGCCGTTGTTGCGCAGACCGTGATGGGGAGGCAGGAGACCCGAGAGCACGGTGGCGTGGGAGGGGAGGGTGAGCGGCACCGACGAGGAGGCGGCGTCGAAGCGGATCCCCTCCCCGGCCAGACGGTCGAAGGTGGGCGTCACCGCGTCGCGGTCGCCATAACAGCCCAGGTGGTCGGCTCGAACGGTGTCCACGGTCACCAGAATGAGGTTGGGCTGATCCGGCCCCCCTCGCGAGCAGCTCCCGAGGAGCGGCAGGATGAAGAGGAAGGCCAGGGCCCGGAGTCGTGCGTTCCGGATCTCGATTCCCGACAGGTCACTCAGCAATCAAAAAACTGCCTTTCGACGTTCTGAGGCCGAAGGATAGCCCAATCCGCAGAGAGCGGGAAGGTGCGATAGGATGGAGACTTGAGCCCACAGCGGAGGAGAGTGGCATGAGCAACGGCTACGAAGAGGCCAAGGCACAACGGAACGTCCTCGAAAAGCTCGGCGAGAAGATCCCGGGCTACCGGGGATTTCAGGACCGCGAGCTGCGGCGCGACGTCGACCGGCTGCAGCGGGAGCATCTGGCGTCGGAGCTGGGGCGGCTGAAGTCGTCCCTGCGGGACCACGCCCGTGGCTACACCGACGCCGGCAAGATCGGCGCCCTGAGTGGCTTCGACCGTCTGGACCGGCAGCTCGACGGCCTGTCGCAGGCGATCCGGTTCAGCGACTACGGGGCCTCCGGGCTGTTCGATCCGGTGAAGATCGGCGAGGCGGAGCTGCAGCGGCTCTACGAGTTCGACCTCTCGGTGCTCGACGACCTGGCGCAGCTCGAAGCGGCCATCGCGGCCGTGCCCGCGCCGGGCGGCGACGATCCGGCCCCGGCCCTCACCGCCCTGCAGCAGTCGGTGCGGGGGCTGGACGACAAGTGGAAGCGGCGCGAGCAGGTCATCGGCTCCGTCGTGCACGGGCAGAGCGCTTGACGACTTTCCAGGAGACTTCGGCCATGGAAGTGATTCAATACCAGGACCCGACCGGCAGCACGATGGTGGCGCGCTATCCGCGCGAAGGCACGTCGGCCATCCGCCTCGGCAGCCAGCTCATCGTCGAGGAGAGCCAGCAGGCGGTGTTCTTCCGCGACGGCAAGGCGCTCGACACCTTCGGCCCGGGCCGCCATACGCTGGCGACGCAGAACGTCCCGATCCTCGCCAGCATCTTCGGCATCCCGTTCGGCGGCACCTCGCCGTTCCAGGCGGCGGTGTTCTTCGTCTCCACCAAGACCTTCCTCGATTTGAAGTGGGGGACCAAGGAGCCGGTGATCTTCCGCGATCAGGACCTCGCCATGGTGCGCCTGCGCGCCTTCGGCAAGTTCGCGGTGCGGATCACCAACGCCCAGGTGTTCGTCAACACCGTGGTGGGCAGCCGCGGCTTCTACTCGACCGAGGGAGTGGAGGACTACTTCCGCGACGTCATCGTGGCCCGGCTGACCGACGTGCTGGGGGAGAACCTCACCTCCATCTTCGACCTGCCGAAGCTCTACGACGAGCTGGCCATGGCCTTGAAGGCGCGGGTGGCGGACGACTTCGGCAAGTACGGCATCGAGCTGGCGGACCTCTACCTCGGGGCCATCACGCCGCCCGAGGAGGTGCAGAAGCTCATCGACGAGAGAAGCGGCATGGGCGCCATCGGCGACATGAACGCCTACATGAAGTTCAAGACCGCCCGCGCCATCGGCGACGCCGCCTCCCAGCCGGGAGGTGGAGCGGGTGGCACGGTGGGAGCGGGACTGGGGATCGGCATGGGAGCCGGCCTCGGCGCCATGCTCCCCGGCATGATGCGCGACGCCATGGCCGGAGGCGCGGCACCGGCAGCCCCCGCCGCAGCGGCACCGGCTGCTGCGCCCGCGGCCAGCCCCATGGCCGAGAAGCTCCGCCAGTTGAAGGGCCTGCTCGACGAGGGTCTGATCAGCCAGGAGGAGTTCAACGCCAAGCGGCAGAAGCTGCTGGACGAGATGTAGGCCGTTATCACCCCGGTGAGGGCCACGGCCGCGAGATCACGCACGCGTTGATGCCGCCGATCCCCATGGAGAGCTTGCCGGCGGCTCCTTGGGTGACGGGGCAGGCCTCGTCGAAGACGTAGGCGCCATGGATGCGCTCGATCTCGCGGTTGAGCTCGCCCGGGTGGAGGGGGGTCGGGAAGAGCCGGCCCCGCTCGTAGCCGAGATATTGGGCCGTCAGCTCCCAGCCCCCTCCGGCGGACATGCCGTGGCCGAAGGTGCCCTTGCGGGCCGTCACCAGCACGGAGTCGGGGACGATGCCCCGCAGGGTCTCGACCTCCCGGTAGTCGCCGGGGGTGGCGGTGGCGTGGAGATCCCAGGTGGCCATCTCCTCGGGCCGGATGCCCGACTCGGCGAAGGCGTTGCGGATGGCCGCCGTGGGTCCTTCGACCGAGGGGGTGATGATGTGGTCCGCGTCCGAGCTGACGCCGACCGCCACGGGCTCCATGCCCAGGGGCTTGAATCCCCTGGCCGTCATGTGCTCGTAATCGCCCAGGATCCAGAGGATGGAGCCGCCGGCCACGTGGGTGCCCCGGAGGCCGGTCAAGGGCTTGGAGACCGAGGCGTCGGCCGAAATGACCCGGGCGGAGTAGAAGGCTCCCACGGCGAGGCGCAGGGGCGGCGGATCGGTAGCGCCGATGACCACGGCCTTGGCCTCGCCCCGGCGGATGGCGTCCATCCCCAGCTTCAGGCAGACGCCGAAGGTGGAGCACGCCCCCACGGGTGCGAAGGCCAGGCCCGTGATGTGGCCCAACATGGAGATCTGCGAGGCCGGGGTGTTCCAGATGTTCCACACCAGGTTGGGGGAGACCGACTGCCAGGGCGGCAGCGGCTCCTGCCAGCGCTCGCGGAGCGCCCGCAGCCGGCGCTGCTTCTCCTTGAGGACGCTCACCTTCCCCTTCTCGATGTCACCCTGGACGTTGAGCGACTCGATCTCGGCGAGCTCCGCGAGGTAGGTCTGGAGATCCGGCGAGGAGGCAGCCCAGTAGTGCCACCAGGCGGCCTCGGCGTCGTAACGGTCCTCGGGGTCAGACACCGTGGCGGGATCGGGCGGCGCGGTGTCCGGTAGGGGGGCCGGGGCTCCCCCTGCCCCCGAGACGGTTTCTGGAAATCCGGGTTGCGCTCGGCCCAGAAGCGGTCCCACCGCCGCTGGGCCCGGTCGAGGGAGCGGGTCTCTTTGGAAATGGTGTCGACGCAGCCGATGCCCGTCCCCATGTAGACGTGAGCGGCCGTGCCCAGGGCTTTGAGCTCCTGCTCTAGGCCGGGGTTCTGCTCCAGGGCCTGGATGAAGGAGCCGATGGCGTAGTGCACGGGCAGATCCATCTTGTCCATCAGGGAGTGGAAGCGGGCGGGCGGGAAGCGCTCGGCGATCCAGCCCCGGTAGTCCTCGAACGAGAACTGGGGGACGCCCACCAGGAAGTTGTCCGGCCCGAAGCCGTTGAACGGCGTGAGCCAACTCTCTCCGCACGACAGGTTGTCCGCGAAAGCCGCGATATTGGGCGAACGGGGCGCGACGATGCCCCAACCGAAGATGCCGACTCGACGCAAAAGAGATCCCCCCCCTTCATGAAACCTGGGATTGTGCCACAGGCTGGGCCTCCCCTGCCCAAGACCCTCATCACCCCGGCCCTCTTCTCCCGTCCCCTCGCTACCCCCCTGACCGGGAGAAGAGGGAGAAAGACGGGGACGGACACGGACGAGCAAGGACGGTAACGGACAGGGGAAGAATTTCTTCTTCCCCTCTCCCGGGGAGGGGAATGGGGAGGTCGGGAGAGGGGCAGGGGTGAGGGTCTTGGGCCTCAGTGCTCCAGGATGTCGATGCTCCCGTTGGTCGTGGAGAGGGTCAGCCGGCCGCCGCCGCCGTTGATGTCCCCCTTGAGCGAGTGCTTGCCCTTGGGGGCGCCCGGCACCTCGAAGTCGCTGTGCACGTGACCGTTGGTGGTGGAGGCGTCCACGGAGAGGCGGGCGTCCCGGGGCAGGCGGACGGAGATGCCGCCGTTGGTGGATTCGAACTCCAGATCGCTCCCATCGGGAAAATCGAGCAGATCGGCCTCGATGCCGCCGTTGGTGGTGCTGGCCTTCACCGCGCCGGTGATGCGGGTGGCGGTGATGGCGCCGTTGGTGGTGCCGGCGTCCACATCCCCTTCCACGTCCTTGACGTCCAGGGCGCCGTTGGTCGTCTCCACCCGCACCTTGCCGCGGGTACCGGCCAGGGTCACGGCGCCGTTGACCGTCTCGGCGTCCACCGCGGCCCGGCGGGGCAGGTGCACCCGGTAGGTGACGTCCACGTTCACCTGGTTGTTGAAGATCCAGTCGAAGACACCATTGTTCCGCTTGGGCACCTTGGTCTCGATGCGCAGCCCCCCGGAGCCCGGAGTCACCTCGATCCGCACCTGCGACATCATCTTGCGCGCGGCCTCGTCGCTTCCGGCTCGCACCTTCTTCTCCGCCTGGATGCGCACCTCATCCCGGTCCCAGGCCTCGAAGGTCAGGGCGCCGTTGACGTTGCGCAGCGTCACCTCCGAGCCGGGCTTCAGGGGGATGGTCTTGTCGAAATTCTCCTTCAAGGTGACCGCGCTCGCGGCGCTTACTGTCAATAGACTGATCAGCAGGCCGCAGACGACGGCCAGGGCTCTGCGGCGATTCGGGTTGTGCATGGCATGTCCCTCCTTTGTCATACCCTCCTCTACGATCGGAGTCGTTGAAAGGTTACAGAATCCTCCCAATCTCCTCCGGCACTGATCTTGCCGCGCCCTCGGGTGGAGGTGGACGCCGGAAGGGTGTTAGCCTTTCCCCGGGGAAGGAGATGCACGTGGCGGGACGACCCATCACCGACGACCTGGAGCTGATGCTGGAGGTCCTGCCGCCGCCGCTCCGGGCGGCCCTGGAAGGACAGCCCCAGAAAGAATCCCTGATGGAGCTGGTGCTCGACCTCGGCCGGCTCCCCGAAGCGCGCTACCCCGACCGCGGCGAGCCGCTTGCCGATACCCCGGTGACCCGCGAGGACATCGCCTACGTCGTGGGGCGGATCGGGCGTTTCGGCAAAGACAACCGGGCGGGCATCGAGCGCACCCTCCATCGCATCTCGGCCATCCGCAACCGGGTGGGCGACGTCATCGGCTTGACCTGCCGGGTGGGCCGCGCCGTCTTCGGCACGGTGGACATCCTGAGAGACGTCATTGAAGCGGGCGATTCCATCCTCCTACTGGGACGGCCCGGGGTGGGGAAGACCACCCTGCTGCGCGAGGCCGCCCGGGTGCTCGCCGACGAGCTCAACAAGCGGGTGATCGTGGTCGATACCTCGAACGAGATCGCCGGCGACGGCGACGTTCCCCATCCCGGCATCGGCCGCGCCCGCCGCATGCAGGTGCCCTCGCCGGACGAGCAGCACGCGGTGATGATCGAGGCGGTGGAGAACCACATGCCCGAGGTGATCGTCATCGACGAGATCGGCACCACGGCCGAGGCGCTCGCGGCCCGCACCATCGCCGAGCGGGGCGTGCAGCTCATCGCCACGGCCCACGGCAACACCCTCGAAAACCTGCTCCAGAACCCTACCCTCTCCGACCTCGTGGGAGGCATCCAGGCCGTCACCCTCTCGGACGAGGAGGCGCGGCGCCGGGGCACCCAGAAGACCGTCCTCGAAAGGAAGGCTCCGCCCACCTTCGACGTGTTGATCGAGATCCAGGACAAAGACCGTCTCGCCGTCCACCACGACGTGGCCGAGGTGGTGGACCGCTTCCTGCGCGAGATCCCACCCCGCCCCGAGCTGCGCACCCGCACCGAAGGAGGGGTCGAGATCCAAAAGTCCGACCGCTCCGACGCCGAACGTTCCCGCTCTCCTCGTCCCGATCGCTCCCGCCGCACCCGCTCCCAATCCCCGCCCCGCCCCGCCTCCCCCTGGACCGAGCCCCCCGCTACCACTCCGGAGCCGGACGAGGACGACAGAGGGATGGCTGCCATCCTCCCCCGCGGCCGGACGGTGCGGATCTTCCCCTACGCCGTGAGCAAGGCGAAGCTGGACAAGGCCCTGCACAAATTCCGTGTCCCGGCCTACCTGGTGGACGACCTCGACGAAGCCGACATGGTGGTGACCATCAAAGCCCAGGAGCGCCGCCAGCCCCGGCGTCTGCGCGATGCCCAGGCCCGGGGCATTCCTTTCTACGTAGTGCGCAGCAACACCATCGCCCAGATGGAGAACTTCCTCCGCGCCGCCTTCGGCGTGGACGACCATCTCAGCCTGGACGAAGCCGCCGTGCGCGAAGTCGAGGAAGCCGTGGACGAAGCCCTGGAGCTCGGCCAACCCGTCGAGCTCTCCCCCCAGAACAACCACCTCCGCCGCCTCCAGCACGAGCTCGTCGAGCGTTTCGGCCTGACCTCGGAGAGCAAGGGCCAGGAGCCCTACCGGCGGGTGGTGGTGTATCCGGAGCGGGGGGACCTCACGCAGTAGGAGGCGTCACTCCAGACCGAAGGGCAGGGCCGGGCTCGCCGGTGCCGATCCACGGGGATCTACGGCCGGGCAGACCGCGTTGGAGATGCTCGAATTCGCCTGGGGGGCCGTGGCCGCCGCGTTCAGGCCGCCGCAGTTCCACTGGATCTGGCCGCAGCAGCCATACTGCCCGCAACTGATCTGGAACCCCGAGGTGTCGTCGATACATTGCCGTGTACAGCTCTGCCAGGTCTGGCAGATGTCACCGCAGAGGAAGATGACGGCCGAGGCTCCGGAAGGCAGGAGTCCGACGGCCAGCACGAGCGCGATCAAACCGACCTTCGCTGCTTTCTTCATGGAATCGATCCTCCTTGTTTGCATAGCTTATCATGCATGAGCTCTGGCGGGGGAGGAATCCCCTACCGAAACACCGCCGCCGTATCAAACGCCAGCGCCTCGGGATTGGAGTCGGAGCTGTTGGAAAGCACCATCACCGACAACCCATCTTCGGGGAAGTGGAGATAGTAGGCGGTGTAGCCCATCCAGAGACCCGAGTGGCCGTAGTAGAGGTCGCCGGATTCGTTTTCGAGGTCCACGTTCCAGCCGAAGCCGTAGGAGAGGGTCTGGCCGCCGTTGAGGCGGCCGGGCGCGACCATCTGCTCCAGGCTCGCGGGCTTGAGGAGGCGACCGCCGAAGAGCGCTCCGTCGTAGCGGGCGAGGTCCGCGATGGTCGAGTAGACCTCGCCGGAGCCATAGAGGAGGTTTCTGGGATCACTGTCGTCCAGCGTCCAGCCCCCCATCTCCTGGTCGTAACCCAGAGCCCGTTTGGCCTGCCGCAGCCGCTCGGGATCGAAAATGAAGGTGTCCTTCATGCCGAGGGGGCCGAAGATCCTCTCCTGCATGAACTTCGGGAACGGCTTGCCGGACACCCTCTCCACCAGCTCGCCCAGGACGTCGAACCCCGAGTCGCTGTAGGCGTACTGGGAGCCGGGCGGGAAATCGAGGCGCTTCCATTGCGCGAGGAGACGCAGGGCGTCGCCGTCCGTGGGCGTGCCGCCGCGCGCGGCGAGGGCGTCGTAGGTGTCGGGCATGCCGCTCGTGTTCTGGAGCAGGTGCCGGATCTTGACCTCATCCGCCCAGCCCCGCATCTCAGGTAGGTATTGCGCGGCGGAGTCGTCGAGCCGGACCTTCCCCCTCCTCGACCAGCAGGAGCACCGCCACGGCCGTCATCTCCTTGCCGCACGAGGCGAGGTGGAAGGCCGTCTCCGGGTCCACCCGCGTCCTCTTCTGGAGATTGGCGAAGCCGTATCCCGCCTGGAACAGGACCTTTCCCTTGCGGACCACCCCCACGGCCGCGCCGGGGACGTCGCCGTCGAATCCCGAGAAGATCCCGTCCATCCGCTGCCGGACCGTCTGGCCGGGGATCGCTCGCCGCCCGGCCTGGGTCACCGAGAACGCCGCCAAGCACAGGCAGGCGCAGACGGCGATCCCCAAGGTCGCGATCTGGAAGATGGGGCTTCGGCGGAGCATCTTCGGTTCTCGGTCACGAGATGTATGCAAATCTCACGGCACGATAACCCATGGGACGGTGAAAACCTGGGGCTGCCGGTTTACGCCTCACCCAAACTTGAAGTTCCAGGATTCCACAAGATCCTTGGCTTCCTTGAGGCCAAGGCCTGTTTTATCTCGCACGAGCTGGATCGCATTGATCTTCTTTCCTTCGGCGCACATGGCTTTCGCCTGCATCTCCCACGTCGGTTCTACATAGGGGATCTCGGCATCGTCAGCATCCGCGACGAGCGCTTGCAGCAAACTCGAGGGACTGTGACCCATCACAGTGATACCGCCAATCGGTCTCCATCCCTTTTGAAGGAACAGATCGACATTGGCGGTAAGAGTCTCGATATCGAACCCGGATGCTACATGATATTTCATCTGTCAGACCCCCTGGATCCTCGTGTTTTGACTCGGTGAGGCTGCGGACTGGATCAGGCGAACCGCTTCATTCTGGCTCCTACAACTTCACGGGCTGAGTCCAGTCTTCCAGGATCAGTCCGAGCCCAGTGAAATGCCGCGTATTGCTCGTCACCAGGACCGCCCGATGCTTGCGGGCAAGCGTGGCGAGCAGGAGATCGAGATCCGAGATCGACTTTCCAGCACGATGATGCTCAGCCCAGAGGAGGGATGCGGAGCTCCAATCCTCGAAATCCAGATTACAGGGCAGCCAGGGCTCGACGAGACGGCGGTAAAGACGAATCAGGCGATGGGCTCCCTTGAGCTCCAGATACCGAGTCAGCTCATGATGAGCGACCGAGGCCAGGAGGAAGCGGTCGCCCTCGTCCGTAGCTTGCTGGAGGCGAGCTACGGCCGGCTGTCTTCTCTTCAGGATGTAATTCAGAGTGTTCGTATCGAGGAGAAGGTCCCTCATGGCTCCTCGACGAGGCTGCTCAAGCTGAACGGATGCTCTCGTTGAAAGGACTCAAAATCGTCCAGGATCTTCTCCTCTTCCGGTGTCCCTTGGAACGAGAGCAGCTCCGCAAGAGCCGCCTTTGTAGGTGCAGGTGGCCGGGAGGCGTTCTGGGAGCCTGCAAGGACGATCACCTCGGCAGGACCGGAAGGGAAGTCGTCCGGAAGCGGGACCGAGATTTCACGATCATGATCCTTTGGAACTGTGACCTGAAGTCTGTGGGCATGCATGGGGAACACCTCCGAATCACGGCGCCAGGGAATTCTATCTCAGAACTGCCCTACCCCGCCCGCCGCTCCCCCTCCCGCAGCACCCGCAAGAAGTTCCCTCCCAGGATCAGCCCCACCCCGCCCTTGTCCACCCCCCGCTCCAGCAGGGCCGCTTTGAGGTCCGGGAACTTGGAGGGATCTTCGAAGCCTTCGAGGACGTCGGGGATGCCGTCGAAGTCGGTGCCGATGCCGGTGTGCTCTTCGCCTCCGATTTCGATGAGATGGATGATGTGGTCCACGTAGACGGAGAGGGGGACCTTGGGGAGGGGGTGGTCTGCGAAGAGGCGGGCGTGCTCTTTCCAGAGCTTGCCGGGGTTGCGGAGGTATTCCTCTTGGGTCTCCAGGAGGATCGGCTTGAGCTCCTTGCCGCGGGCGGCGTCGGCCTTGGAGGCTTCGGGGCTGATGAAGGCCGGGTAGGAGTTGGCCATCACCAGGCCTCCCTGATGGGCGATCTCCCGGATCAGGGGATCGGGGAGGTTGCGGGGATGGTCGCAGAGGGCCCGGGCGGAGCTGTGGCTGGCGATTACGGGAGCGGTCGAGACGTCCAGGGTGTGGAGGACGGCGTCGTCCGAGACGTGGGAGACGTCCGGCAGGATGCCCAGAAGGTTCATGCGGCGGACGATTCCCTCTCCCTCCGAGGAGAGCCCCTTGTGGCGGGGCTCGTCCGTCGAGGCGTCGCACCACTCGTGGCTCGCAAAGTGGGTGAGGGTGACGTAGCGGACGCCGATCTTCGCGCAGTGGTCCAGGGCTCCTGGCACCGTCAGCGGGCGGCCGTTCTCCAGGCCGAAGATGACGGCCACCTCGCCCCGCCAGACCGAGCGCTGGAGGTCGTCCGCCGTGGCCACTTGGACGAGCTGGCCGGGGATCAGGGCCTTCTCGGAGACTTCGTAGAGAGTCTTGGTATGCTCCCACCCCCGCTGGGGATCGAGCTCGGCCGGCACGTAGAGGGCAAAGACGAGGGCGTTCACCCCGCCCTGTTTCAAGCGCGGGAGATCGACGTGGCGGTCCGTCTGGCGCTGGGAGAGGTCCGCCGGGGCCTCCCAGAGCCGGGTGGGGACGTCGGTGTGGGCATCGATGATGAGGGTGTCTTCGTGGTGGGCCATGGGGGGTAGTGTAGTCAAAGAAGAAACAGCAGAGTTAGTTGCCGGCGGGGACGCCAGCGGTCCCAGGGGCGCAACGTGCTGACAGACTCTTGTGTTCTCCCTCTTCTCCCGGCGGACGGGGGGGAGGCTGGGAGAAGAGGGCCGGGGTGATGAGGGTCCCCTGGAATTCCACTCCCTGCCTACCTGTTGAAAGGCGTGGTCCACCAGGAGCCTTGTCAGGACGGCCGGGATCGGCTAGGCTTCCGGGTTCTTGGAGACCCCCAAGCCAGAGAAAAGGATCACGATCGTGAAGAAAGACATCCATCCCCCGCTCAACATGGTGACCGTCACCTGCGCGTGCGGCAACACCTTCGAGACCCATTCCACGAAGGACGAGGTGCGCCTGGAGATCTGCAGCGCCTGCCATCCGTTCTTCTCCGGCAAGCAGAAGCTCATCGACACGGCCGGCCGCGTCGAGCGCTTCCAGCGGCGCTACAACCGTCCGGCGGCGGCCGCGGCCGGTTAGCTCCTCCCCGTGCAGCCGGCACGGGGTGGACGAGAAATCCATCATGCAGTCGAACGCCAGCCCAGAGAGCGAGCTGCTGGTCGGCGGCCAGGCCTTGATCGAGGGAGTGATGATGCGCTCCCCCGGGGCCTACGGCGTAGCCGTGCGCCGGCCGGACGGCTCGCTCGCCCTTCAGCGCGGCAAGGTCAAAAGCCTCGCCAAGCGCTTCCCCGTCCTCAAGCTGCCCATCCTGCGCGGCGTGGCCGTGCTGTTCCAGTCGCTCGCCATCGGCATCCGGGCCCTCAACTTCTCGGCCGAGCAGGCGGTGGCCGCCCTGGCGACGGAGACCGTGACCGAAGGGGTGCCGACCGAGCCCGAGAAGAAGAAGGAGGCGTCCAACTGGGCCATCGCCGGCTCCATGGCGTTCGGCCTGGGATTGGGGATCGTGATCTTCCTTCTCGTCCCCCTGGGGCTGACCCATCTGGCGGAGAAGTACGTGTTCGGTCCGCTCTCGAACCTCCAGTTCAACCTGGTGGACGGGGCGTTGCGGGCCGTCTTCTTCCTGGGCTACATCTTCCTCATCTCGCGGATGAAGGACATCCACCGGGTGTTCCAGTATCACGGGGCCGAGCACAAGGTGGTATTCAACTACGAGAAGCGGCTGCCGCTTTCGGTCGAGAACGCCCGCGTCCAGAGCCGGCTCCATCCACGGTGCGGCACGAGCTTCCTCCTGTTCGTGCTGCTGGTGTCGATCGTGGTCTTCGCCTTGATCCCCAAGACCGCGCCGTTCCTCGTGAAGTTCGGGGGACGGCTGCTGCTGGTGCCGGCCATCGCGGGTCTCTCCTACGAGGTGCTGCGCTTCACGGCCAAGCACCGGGCCGCGCCCCTCTTCAACCTGCTGGTGGCGCCGGGGCTCGCCTTGCAGCGCATCACCACCCAGGAGCCCACGGACGACATGCTGGAGGTCGCCATCGTCGCTCTCGAAGAGGCGCTGCGGGAGGACGGGTTGCTGGAGCCGGCGGCGGAGACGCCCGTCCCCGAGCCCGCCATCGCCCAGGCCTGAGGAGTCGTGAGAAGAAGGTAGAGCCATGATCGAGAAACTCGCCCAGCTCGAGAAGACCCATCAGGAGCTGACGGAGCGCCTCTCGGACCCGTCCATCTTCTCGGACCCCAAGATCTACCGCGAGGTCAACAAGACGCTCTCGGAGATCGATCCGACCGTGAAGCTCTACCGCGAATATGTGAAGATCGAGCAGCAGAAGCAGGAGAACGAGGAGCTGCTCTCAGGTCTCCCCAAGGACGACGAGCTCTACGCCCTGGCCCAGGACGAGAAGGACCAGCTCACCGCCCGCGCCGCCGAGCTCGAGGAGCGGCTGCGGTTGGAGCTGACGCCCAAGGACCCCAACGACGAGCGCAACGTGGTGCTGGAGATCCGCGCCGGCACGGGGGGCGACGAGGCCACGCTCTTTGCGGCCGAGCTGTTCCGCATGTACAGCCGCTACGCCGAGACGCAGGGGTGGCGGGTGGAGGTGATCGACCTCTCGGAGTCCGAGGTCGGGGGCATCAAGGAGGTCTCGGCCATCGTCGAAGGCCGGGGCGCCTACAGCCGGCTCAAGTACGAAGGGCGGCGTCCACCGCGTGCAGCGGGTGCCTGCGACCGAGGCCGCGGGCCGCATCCACACCTCGGCGGTGACCGTGGCCGTGCTGCCCGAGGCCGAGGACGTGGAGGTGGAGGTCGACGAGAAGGACATCCGGGTGGACCGCTTCTGCGCCTCCGGTCCCGGCGGCCAGGGCGTGAACACCACCTACTCGGCCGTGCGCCTCACCCATCTGCCGACCGGGATCGTCGTCTACTGCCAGGACGAGCGCAGCCAGATCAAGAACAAGGCCAAGGCGCTGCGCGTCCTGAAGGCCCGCATCTACGACATCGAGCGCGAGAAGGCCGAGGCCGCCGTGTCCGAGGAGCGCCGCCAGCATGGTGGGCTCGGGCGACCGCTCGGAGAAGATCCGCACCTACAACTTCCCCCAGAGCCGGGTGACCGACCACCGCATCGGCCTGACGATCCACCAGCTCCCCACCATCTTGGAAGGCCACCTCGAGCCCTTGATCGAGCCGCTCGTCGCCCACTTCCAGGCCCAGAAGATGGAAGAGGAAGCCCGGCCGCACTGACGGCCCTGGCCGTCTTTCAGTCGGCTTCTTTGGGTCGTGCCACGACCTCCCCTCCCAGCGCCCGGATCGCCTTCAGCACGGCCCGCCCCACGACGCGTTCCCGATCATCGATGGGCTCGCCGAGGGCCTTGCCGCTCAACCGGTCGAGCTCGTCCTGGAGATCCCCCAGGTTCCGCCCGATGGCACCCAGATAGACGGACAGGCTGCCGAGGGACGGGATGGATTTTCCGGCTTCGTACGCCGAGACCATGGCCCGGGTCAGGCCGCTCTTCGTTGCCACGTCCACCTGGAGGAACCCTGTGGCCTGGCGGACCCGCCGGAGGGCTTGGGAGACAAGTTTGACGTCTACAGCTTCTTCGGCTTCTTCTCGTGTGACCTTTTTTTGTTTTGCCATGACGCTGGCAAGGATACTATTCTCCGGAGAGAACTGTAAACCCCCAGCTCGCCCAAATCACCCAGAGAGGTAAAAAAGCTTCAGCTCCCCGTCGTGAACGCCAGGGTCAACAGCGTCTGCTGCTCCAGGGTGTGCGCCTTGCCCGAGCCCGTGGCCGGGCTGCCGCTGGCGGAGCGCTTGACCGAGCGGATGGGCCGGCGCAGGAGGTGCTCGATGCGCGGCTGGACGAAGAAGAGGGCTCCCATGTTGGCGGGCTCCTCCTGTACCCAGACCACGTCGCGGGCGTTGGGGTTCTGCGCGAAGACTTCCCTCAGCTCCTGGCTCGGGAACGGGTAGAGCTGGTCGAGGAAGACCACGGCCGTGGTGGTGTCCTGGTGCTTCTCCCGTTCCCGCTTCAACTCGTGGCCGATCTTGCCGGTGCAGAGCAGGATCCGTTGGGCGTCGCGGACATCCCGGTCGGGCACCACCCGCAGGAAGCAGTCCCGCGCGAGGTCCTCCAGGGTCGAAGCGGAGTCCTTGTGGCGCAGCATGCTCTTGGGGGTCATCACGATCAGCGGCTTGCGCCACACCGTGAGGGCTTGGCGGCGGAGCATGTGGAAGTACTGGGCCGCGGTCGAGGGCTGGCAGACCTGGACGTTGTGCTCGCCGCAGAGCTGGAGGTAGCGCTCCATGCGGGCGCTCGAATGCTCCGGCCCCTGCCCCTCGTAGCCGTGGGGGAGGAGCATCACTACGCCGGAGAGGAGGCCCCACTTGTCCTCGCCCGCGGTGATGAACTGGTCGATGATGATCTGCGCGCCGTTGGCGAAGTCGCCGAACTGCGCCTCCCAGCAGATCAGGGCCTCGGGGAAGTCGCGGCTGTAGCCATATTCGAAGCCGAGGACGGCGGCCTCGGAGAGCATCGAATCGTAGACCTCGAAGGGCGCCTGGTCCGCGGCCACGTGCTCAAGCGGCGTGTATTCCGAGTCGTCCTCGACGTCGATGAGCACCGAGTGGCGCTGATTGAAGGTGCCGCGCCGGCTGTCCTGCCCCGAGAGACGGACGGGCACGCCCCCCTTCACCAGCGAGGCGAAGGCCAGAGCCTCGGCCATCCCATAGTCGATCGGCCGCTTGCCGTTCCCCATCTCGGCGCGCTGCTGGAGCAGGGCCTGGATCTTCTTGTGGACGTGGAATCCCCCGGGCGCCGTGGTGAGCGGACCCGTCAAGGCCGCGATCTCCGTTGCCGGCAGGCCGGTCTTCACCTCGTACTCGGGGAGCCAGCGGCGCCCCTTGTAGCGGTCCCAGTAGGACGGCAGGGTGCGCAGGGTGGGCCGGTCCAGCGAAGGCGCCTCCTTGTGGTCGGCTTCGAGCCCGGCGCGGATCGCCTCCTCGCGCCGCTTCGCCTCCTCCTCGGAGAGGCCGATCGCCTGGGCGTAGAGACGCCACGCCGTCGGGTGGGTCTGGATCTTCTTGTAGAGGAGCGGCTGGGTGATCGTCGGGTCGTCCACCTCGCTGTGGCCGTGACGGCGGAAACCGATCAGATCCACCACCACGTCGCTCTTGAAGGTGTAGCGGTAGTCGACGGCGATGCGGGCCACGCGGGCCACGGCGTCCGGGTCCTCGCCGTTGACGTGGAAGATGGGGATCGGCAGGCGCCGGGCCACGTCCGAGGCGAAGCGGGAGGAGTGGAGGGCCTTGGGCTCGGTGGTGAAACCGATCAGGTTGTTGACGATGACGTGCACCGTCCCGCCTACCCGGTAACCGTGGAGGTCCGCCATGTTGAGCGTCTCGGCGAGGACCCCCTGGCCCGCGAAGGCGGCGTCGCCGTGGAGGACGATGGGGAAAACCACGTCATGGTTCCGCTCGTCGGAAAGCCGCACCTGCTTGGCCCGCACCCGGCCCAGGGCCACGGGATCGACGGCCTCCAGATGGCTGGGATTCGAGACCAGGTGGATGTTGACCGTGTGGCCGTTGCGCCCCCGGTGATCGCCGGTGGCGCCCATGTGGTACTTGACGTCGCCGCCCCCCAGGATGCTGCGTGGGTCCACGTCCTCGAAGCCGGCGAAGATCTCGGCCGGGCTGCGGCCCACGGTGTGGACCACGACGTTGAGCCGCCCGCGGTGGCTCATGGCGACCACCACCTGACTCGTCTTGTGATCCGCGGCTTTCTCGAGCATCTCGTCGAGCAGGGGAAGGAGGGACTCGACGCCTTCGATGGAGAACCGCTTGGTACCGAGATAGCGCGACTGGATGAACTGCTCGAAGGTCTCGGCCCGGGTGAGGAGCTCCAGGATGCGCTCGCGGTCCACGGCCGGCGGCTCGGACTCCATCCGCTCCTGAATCCACCGTCGCTTGGCCGGATCGCCGATGTGCATGTACTCGACGCCGATCGTGCCGCAGTAGTACCGCCGGGCGTACTCGGCCGTGGCCGGATCACAATCCTCCAGCCCCGGCGCGGTCGCCGGAGGGAGCCGGTTCAGGGGATCGAGATTCGCCAGCAGATACCCCAGCCGGCGGTAGGCGTTCAAAGACTTCTCGTCCAGCGCCGCAGGGCGCTCGGGCGTGACGGTCGGAGGGAGGGTGGTCGTTTCCATGACGAGGGGAGGATAGCGCATCTGGGGAGGGGGGAAAGCGGCAGGGACCTAAAGGACAGCAGGGACAGCAAGGACGAAGAATACCGCCGAGACGAGCGCTTAATGTCCCTGGTGTCCTTGCTGTCCTTTAGGTCCCTTAGTACTCACCATAAATACAGTAACGGATGAAGTTGACGCGCCTTCTTCCGGGCTGAAGGCCCGGGCTCCCTCAGCCCAGCCCAACGGGCTGGGTTGGAGGGTGCTCCCCCCTTCATTCATGAGCCCCAAAGGGGCGCGATAGGAGGGCGAGGCTTTAGTTCGGCCCTTCAGGCCTGGTGAAGGATCGGTGCGTCCCTCCAACCCAGCCCGTTGGGCTGGGCTGAGGGAGGGCGACCCTTCGGGCCTCAGAATCCCCACACCTCCGCGGCCGAGGTCAAACATCGGCAGGCCATAAGGCCGGCCTTCCCCCTATAGGGATACGTCACCGTAATTATGGTTCAGAGTACTTAGGCCCTGCCGGCTTCGGCAAGGTCTGGCTGGATTAAATGAAAGAGCCCCCAAAGGGGGCTCCGTCACGCTGGCCCTCACGGGCCATCCACCTGCGGCAGGCCGCCGCATTACCTTGAGGTTACAGCCTTAACCCCTTGCGGGTCAAGCCGCGCTTGGTTGGCGACATTCCAACCAAACCAGGAGAAGTACCCCAAGGGTACCAGGAGGAGGAGCGCCGCCAGACCTCGGCGTCCCGAGCGGACGGCGAGGGCTCCCAGCGCGGGGAAGAGCGGCAGGAGGGCGACCAGGAAGCCGCCCCGCAGCTCTCCTCCCAGCCCGATATACAGCGACATCGGCACGGTGAGCAGTGCGGCGACGACCAGGAGGCCGGGCGCGCGGCAGGAGATCCCCAAGATCGACAGGACGAGCGCGAGGATCAGGGCAGGCCAGAAGAGCAGCAAGATCATGGCCTGTATAGTACGTTCTCCGCCGCCGCCAGGAGATCGATCATCACCCCTGAGGCCGTGATCTCCGGTCCCGCTCCCGGACCGGAGATGGTCAGGGGGAGGTCGGAGTAGCGGTCGGTCTGTAGGACGACCACGTTCTCGCCGGCTCCGGCCCGGGCCACGGGATGGTCCGCCGGCAGGGAGGCGACTCCAACGCGCGGACCGTTCTCATCGAAGCGGGCGACGTGGAAGAGGCGCTCGCCCTGGGACCGGGCTTCGGCGACGCGGGCGGTCCAGGCTTCATCGTAGCGAGTCAAGCCCGCGAGGAATCGCTCGGGGTCCGGCTCGTCGCTGGAGATCAGCGGCTCGACGATCACCTCGTCCCGTTCCACGGGAAACCCCGCTTCCCGCAGGAGGATAAGGAGCTTGCGGGCCACGTCCTCGCCGGTGAGATCCTCCAGAGGATGCGGCTCGGTGAGGCCGTACTGGTGGGCTTCGGCCACGGCCGCCGAGAAGGGGATTCCCTCGCTCACCCGGTTCAGCACAAAGGAGAGGGTGCCTGAGAGGATGGCGGTGAGGGAGACCAGACGGTCGCCCGCCTTGTGCAGGTCCGCCAGGGGACCGAGGATGGGGAGGGCGGCTCCCACCGTGGTCTCGTAGCGCCAGGGGCATCCCCGGGTGACGGCGAGCTCGCGCAGCAGGCGCCAGCGCTCGAAGGTCCCCGAGCCGGCTAGCTTGTTGGGAGTGACGATGCCGATGCCGGCGGCCAGGAGAGAGGGATAGTTCTCCGCGATCTCAGGGCTCGCCGTGCAGTCCACGAAGATCAGGGGATCTCCCGGCGTTCCGAGGTGTGCGGCGAGGCTCTCCCAGGCGTTGGGATCTCCGGCCTCCAGGGTTGCTGGGACGGCAAGCGGGTCGAGGCCGCTGTCATCCCACGCCAGGTGGCGACGGTTGAGGGCTCCCACCAGACGCAGATCCCGCTTTTGCTTTCCGAGCTGATCACAGAGCCGGCTCCCCACGCGGCCCGTGGCCCCGGCCACCACCACCCTGACGTTCCGATCGTCCGTCCGAGCTGGAAGGAAACGTGGTCCGGCTGGACGTGGATTCGGAGGATCATCGAGCCCGGCCCGGAAATCCACCAGCAGGCGGTTCAGCTCTTCGGTCTCGATAAGGAAGGCATCGTGTCCATGAGGGGAGCGCAGCCAGGCGAGGCGGGCGTTTCCCAGCCGGGCGGCCAGCTCCCGTTGCTCTTCCGGGGGATAGAGGACGTCGGAGTCGATGCCCACCACCAGGGCCGGCTGGCGCACCGAGCGCAGAGCCTCCTCATAGGAGCTCCGGCCTCGGGCCACGTCGTGAGTGTCCATGGCCCGGGTGAGGGTGACGTAGGAGTTGGCGTCGAAACGGCCCACCAGCTTGCTCCCCTGATGGCGCAGGTAGCTCTCCACCTGGAAGAGGCCGGGCGCTTGAAGCCGGCGACCGAAGCGCTCCTCGAAGGAGCCGCGGCTGCGATAGGTGCACAGGGCGACGGCCCGGGCCGCAGCCAGCCCGGCCAGGGGAGGCGCTTGCGGCGAATACCGTCCGTTTCGCCAGTTGGGATCGGCGTAGAGGGCCTGGCGCTGGGCTTCGGAGAGGCCGATGCACCAGGCCGAGTGGCGGCCGGAGACGGCGATGGGAGCGATGGCCTCCACCAGGTCCGGGTACAGGAGTGCCCACTCCAGCACCTGCATGCCCCCCAGCGATCCACCGAGGACCAGCTTCAGCCGGCGGATGCCCAGGGCCCGCACCAGGGCGTGCTGGACGCGGACGAGGTCGCGGATGGTGATCGCCGGAAAGTCCGGCCCCCACGGCCGGTCCTCCTCCGGCCGGGGCGAGGCGGGTCCCGTGGTGCCATAGCAGCTCCCCAGGACGTTGCTGCTGACAATGAAGTCGCGCTCCGGATCGAGCGCCCGGCCGGGTCCGAAGAGGCCGGCCCACCAGACGTCGGCGTCGGCCGAGCCGGTGAGGGCGTGGCACACCAGCACGGCGTTGGCGCCATCCGCGGCCAGCCGGCCCCAAGTGCGGTAGGCCACGCGCACTCCTGAGAGAGTTTTCCCCGACTCCAGCCGGAGAGGCTCCGAGAGCTCATAAAAGGAGGTCACGGGGCCCCCAGCCCCGCCCTCCCGGGTTTCTGCGCTGCAAACGTCGCTCATGCTTTCTCCTCCTTCGGGTTGAGCGACGGCGTGCCAGAAAAGCAAAAGACCCGCTCCGGCGGCGCCGTCGCGGGTCTTGGGATCGTCGAGCCTGAGTTGCTGCTGGTCTAGGCGGAACGCGCTCCTTCCCCGCGCCGTGCGTTGCGGCACATGCACATGGAGAGGGCGGGGGTGGCGAAGCGTTCGGCCATGACGCGCAGAGTTTGATCTCCGGGCCGGTCCCGTGTCAATCCCATTACGGGCAGGTGCCGAAGGCGCTGGTGTCGAGCACGGTCTTGAAGGTCTGGCCCTGGGGATTGGTGTAGAGCTTGATGGTCCCGGTCTTGGTGTCGACCACCGTGATGTTCACTTCCACGTTGGTCAGACCGCTGATGAAGACCCAGTACTTGTTGTTGAAGGTGCAGGCGTTAAGCACCTTGACGGTCAGCTCCACGTTGTCCGGACCGAAGAACCAGAAGTAGCCGCTGTCCGGCGTGAGCTCGACTCCCTGTCCGGAGCCCGTGGCACCGGTGCCGGTCTTCCAGTCGGCGGTCACCCGGAAACGATTGCTGGAGAGACAGAGGACGCCGCCGCCGTCCACGCAGGCGGTGGTCACCTCGTAGGCCCCAATGTCACAGGTCGTGCCCGTGCCGGTCCCCGACCGCGTTGCTCCCCGCTGGTCGGTGGCCTCGCAGGCACGGCCTCCTGAGCCGGGCGTCGCCGGGCTGCCGTGGTCGATGGCCGGGCTGCCCGGTCCCAGGGGGCGGGTGGGAGTCGGTCCGCCAGCCGCCTGGAGGGTCCCGAGCTTGGCCACGATGGGAACCGTCGTCGTGCCCACGATGTCATGGTTGGCGGCGGAGGGGCCGATACAGGTGGTGTCGGCAATGCCGATCAGGTTGTACTGGGAGTCGACGGCCGCCTGGCAGTCCGGCTGATTGGGCGCGACGTTGCCGGCGATGATGGAATTGGAGATCACCGGCGCAATCCCGATGAACGGGTTGCTCTCGACGAACAGGCCGCCGGCCCTGAGGGCGGTGTTCTCCGCCACCGTGATGTTGTTGATGGTGGCGTGGATGCTGCCGAAGAGGTAGAGGCCGCCGCCGAGATCCGCGCTGGCGTGATTTCCCGACAGGGTGACGTTGGCGAGATGCAAGATCTCGCCGGCCGCCAGCCCGCCGCCACCGGCCTGCGAGCTGTTGTCCGCGATGGTGCTGGCGGAGACCGTCAGGGAGGCGTTGCTGCCGTGCGAGTAGAGGGCGCCGCCGAAGCCGGGACCGTCCGATCCCGCGATGCTGGAGTTGCCGGTCAGGATGCTGCGGGTGATCGTCAGGTTGCCCTCGTTGCAGATGGCGCCGCCGACGCCCGGGGCCCGGCCGTTGCGGAGGGTGACGTCGCGGATCTCGAACGTGACGCCCCCGGGCACCTGGAAGATCCGGTCGAGGCCGCCGCCGTCGATGACGGTGCTGGCCGCGCCGTCGCCGATCAGGACGAGGTTGCCCAGGACGTCCAGGTCGCCCGTGGCGGCGAGATCTTCTTTACCGGGGAGGGTCAGGGTGTAGGTGCCCGTATGCAGGAGGATGACGTCGTCCCCGGGGTTCTGGTTGGCGGCGAGGACCGCCTCCCGCAGCGAGCAGCTCTGCGGTGTGCAGGCGCCGGCGGAGTCGGTGGTCTTGTTGGGGATGAAGACCGCGGCCTGCGCGGCCGAGGTAACTGCTAGGGAGAGGGCCAGGAAGACGGCCGCGGCGGTGAGGAAGTTGAGGAGCCTGCGAATCATGATCATTTCTCCTTTTGCAACAGATGCAGCGATTCCAAGGTCGTTCGTGATGCGTCGATCGGCGTTTCGCTGAGCTTTCGAGCTGCTCGTTCTCGTGCGTTCTGAAGGGTTTACGGGGAGGGAAGCCAAGGCGTCTAGCGCATGGGCGCTAATTTTGCGCGGGGCACCCCCTCCCAAGACCCTCATCACCCCGGCCCTCTTCTCCCGCCCCCTCCCATCTCCCCTCCCCGGGAGAAGAGGGAGAAAAGCAAGAAAGGACATAAGGGACAGCAAGGACATCAGGGACGAACAGCAAGACTGCCCCAGCCGGGACCCCTCTCCCGGGGAGGGGGACGGGGTGGTCGGGAGAGGGGCAGGGGTGAGGGTCTTGGGTGGGGGCGCTCTAAGGCAAGAGGAGACCACGACACCCTGCTAGACTCCCCCGCTGTCTGCCGCGGTCTGCCCCGGCAGACTGGAACCCTGTGGAGCCCTGAAAGACATGACGCGACGATTCGCGAAGCCCGTTTCCGCCCTCCTCTCCTTCCTCTTCCTTCTCCTGCTGCTGCCGTCCGCGCCGTCGGCGCAGCTCGCTCCCCAGCCCCTGGAGCCGGCGAGCACGGGTGGTGTGGCCACCGTGGAGCGGGCCCTGGACAAGCTCTCCACCCACAAGCGGCTGCTGGTGATCGGCGCCCATCCCGACGACGAGGACACGTCGCTCATCGCCGTGGTCTCCCGCGGCATGGGCGGCGAGGCGGCCTACCTCTCCCTGAGCCGGGGCGAGGGTGGCCAGAACCTCCTCGGTCCGGAGCTGGGGATGGGGCTGGGCCTGCTGCGCAGCCGCGAGCTGCTGGCCGCCCGCTCGGTGGACGGCGGCCGGCAGTACTTCACCCGCGCCTACGACTTCGGCTACACCCGGTCGCTCGACGAGACCCTGAAGCTCTGGCCCAAGGACCTGCTGGTGGAGGACGCGGTACGCGTCATCCGCCGCTTCAAGCCCCAGGTGGTGGTCTCGGTCTTCCCGGGCGTGCCCCACCCCAATCATGGCCAGCACCAGGCCGCGGGGGTGACGGCCTACGCGGCCTTCCCCCTGGCGGGCGATCCCCAGGCCCTGCCCCAGCTCGCGGGCGAAGGGCTCGCGCCATGGACGCCCCAGGTCCTCTACCGTTCGACCAATTTCGATGCGAACGCCAGCACCCTGACCCTGCCCACAGGCAGGATCGATCCCCTGGCTGGCAAATCCATCTTCCAGCTCGCCATGGCCAGCCGCAGCATGCATCGCTCCCAGGACATGGGACAGATTCAGCGTCTGGGTCCCCAGCAGACCCGGGTGGCCTGGGTGCAGGGAGGATCGGGCAAGGAAGCCAAGGACCTCTTCGAGGGGATCGACACCCGCCTTTCCGGGATGGTGGCGACCGTGGCCGATGCCGGGCGCCGCAAGACCGCGGGCGACAAGCTGGACGCCGCCCAGGCCGCGGCCGAGAAGGCCCGGGCAGGAGTGATCCCCGACCGGCTGGGGGACACGGTACCCGCCTTCGTCGAGATCCTCCGAAATCTCCGGGACGCCCGCGCCGCCCTCACGGAAGACGATCGGCCTGCCCGGGAGCTGATCGACGAGAAGATCGACGTGGCCTCGACGGGCCTCGCCGCCGCGGCCGGCCTTGCGATCGACGCCACCACCGCGGGCGAGGAACTGATCGACGGCGAGACCTTCACCGTCCAGACCTCGCTCTGGAACAGCGGCTCCCGGCCTCTCTCGGGCGCCACGGTCTCGCTGGCGTCCGATTGGAATTCTCAGCCGGTCGCCGGGGAAACCAAGGAGCTGGCGGCCGGGGCCCTGGGTTCCTGGGAGCTCAAGCCCCAGGTACCGGCGTCGGCTCCGGCCACGGTCCCCTACTTCCTGCGTAAGCCCATGGCCGGAAGCGTCTACGACTGGTCCACGGCGAGCCCCGCCGAGCGCGGCCTCCCCTTCGGTCCGCCACCGATTACCGCCCGCTTCAGCTTCACGATGGAAGGCGTGCCCGTGACCCTGGAGCGCGAGGTGGTTCACCTCCACCGTGACCAGGCAATCGGCGAGGTCCGTCGGCCTCTGCGGGTGGTGCCCGAAGTGGAGGTAGCGGCTGCGGACGGGCTCCTGGTCTGGCCCGTCCAGAGCAGCCAGGCCCGGCGGCTTCGGGTCACCCTGACCTCTCATTCCAAGGGTCCAGTCCGCGGCCGCCTGGAGGCCGAGGGTGTGCCCGGACTTTCGGTGACGCCTCAGCCCTTCACTCTGGAGACCGCGGGCGAGCCCCTGAGCCTCGATCTCTCCCTGGTGCCGCCGAAGAAGCTGGCGCCGGGTCAGGCCACCCTGCGTCTCGCCGCGGTGCTGGAGGACGGCCGGCGCTTCGACCTCGCCGTGCCCGAGGTGGACTATCCCCACATCCGCCCCACGCCCCGGCCGATCCCGGCCCGGGTGGACCTCCGCTTCGCGGACCTGCGCCTGCCCCCCTTGAAGCGGGTGGGCTACGTGCGGGGTGCCTCGGACCGCGTCCCCGAGTTTCTGCGCCAGGTGGGCGTGCCCCTGGAGATGCTGGGACCCGAGGAGCTTCAGTCCGGGGATTTGAGCCGCTACGACGCCATCGTCGTGGGCAGCCGTGCCTACGAGATCGATCCCGCCCTGGCCCGGGCCAACCACCGTCTCCTCGACTATGCGAGGAACGGCGGCCTGGTGATCGTCCAGTACCAGCAGTACCCATTCATCGAAGGCAAGTTCGCCCCCTTCCCACTCGACATCGCCCGGCCCCACGACCGGGTGACCGACGAGACCGCGGCGGTGACGATCCTCGATCCCGCAAGCCCCGTCTTCAATAACCCCAACAAGATAGGCCCCGCCGACTGGGAGGGCTGGGTGCAGGAGAGGGGCCTCTACTTCGCCCACACCTGGGACGCGGCCTACAAGCCCCTGCTCTCGATGAAGGACCCGGACACCCCGGAGCTTCAAGGAAGCCTGCTGGTGGCTAACGTGGGCAAGGGTCACTACGTCTACACCGCCCTCGCCCTCTTCCGCCAGCTCCCCGCGGGCGTGCCCGGGGCGTACCGGCTGTTCGCGAACCTCCTCGCTTTGGGGAAGACACCGGGGAAAAACGGATAAGATCGTTCACCCATGAACCGATTCCGTCATCCCCTCACGCTCGCCATGGCTGCGGCGGCCCTGCTCGCCGTGAGCTGCGGCGACGGCCGCACGCACCTGACCGTCTACTCCCCCCATGGGAGCGACCTGCTGACCTTGATGGAGAAGGCCTTCGAGGCCAAGCATCCGGACGTGGACGTCCGCTGGCTCGACATGGGCTCGCAGGAGGTCTACGACCGGATCCGCTCCGAAGCTGCCAACGCCCAGGCCGACGTCTGGTTCGGCGGACCGCAGACGATCTTCGCCCGCGGCGCCGCGGACGGCCTGCTGGCCCCCTACCGGCCCCCCTGGGCGGACGCCGTGCCGGCTTCGAGCCGCGATCCTCACGACCTCTACCTCGCCTCCTACCGCACGGCGCCCGTGCTGGCCTACAACACGCAGGCGGTGAAGCGCGAAGAAGCTCCGGCCGACTGGGACGACCTCCTCGATCCACGCTGGAAGGGGAAGGTCCTCATCCGCGATCCGCTCGCGAGCGGCACCATGCGCACCCTCTTCGGGATGATCCTCGCCAGGTCGATCAAGGAGACGGGGAGTCCTGATCGAGGATGGGACTGGCTGCGCCGCTTCGACGCCCAGACCAAGGAGTACGTCCAGAACCCCGTCCTCATGATGGAGAAGCTCAAGCGCCAGGAGGGGACGGTCACCGTCTGGGAGCTCACCGACATGCTCTGGCAGGCGAAGCGTGGCGCTCCCCTGGGCTACAAGTTCGCGAAGAGCGGCGCACCGGTGATCGACGACTCGATCGGCCTCGTCAAGGGAGCGCCCCACCCGCAGCAGGCCAAGGCCTTCATCGACTTCGTGGGCAGCGTCGAGGGGCAGGAGCTGGCCGCCCGCGACGCCTTCCGCCTGCCCGCCCGCACCGACCTCCCCCCCGAGCGCCTGCCGCAATGGGCGCAGGACGTCTTGAAAGAGCTGGTGCCGGCCGACCTGGACTGGGACCTGATCACAGCGCACGGTCAGGAATGGATGGCCACCTGGGACCGCACCGTGCGCGGGCACGGGGCGGCGGGTCGTTGATGGGTGGCGGGTCTATGTCTCCTTCAGAGCACCCCCACCCAAGACCCTCATCACCCCGGCCCTCTTCTCCCGTCCCCTCCCACCCCCTTCACCGGGAGAAGAGGGAGAAAAGCAAGATCGCTCCAACCGAGTTCCCCTCTCCCGCGGGTGGGGCGATGGGAGGCGTCGGGAGAAGGGGACAGGGGTGAGGGCTTCCGGGGTGGGGGCGCTCTGAGGCAAAGGCGGGAGAAAGGGGACCGTCGAAGTGACCCCCTACCTCACCCTCGAGCGCCTCGACAAGAGCTTCGGCGCGCAAGCCGTCCTGAAAGGCCTGTCCCTGGAGGTGGCCAAGGGGGAGATCCTCGCCCTCCTCGGTCCCTCGGGAAGCGGCAAGACGACCGCCCTACGGCTGATCGCCGGCTTCGAGGCGCCGGACCGGGGGCAGATCCGGGTCGAGGGCACGGACGTCACCGGTCTTCCCCCGGAGCGCCGGCATTTCGGCATGGTCTTCCAGCACTACGCCTTGTTCCCCCATCTCACCGTGGGCGAGAACGTGGCGTTCGGTCTTGCCGGACGGGGCAAGATGGGGAAGGAGGAGATCGATCGCCGGGTCTCCGAGGCCCTGGCCCTGGTGGAGCTCCCCGGCTTCGCGATGCGGCGGGTGGGCGAGATCTCGGGCGGCCAGCAGCAGCGGGTGGCGCTGGCCCGGGCCCTCGCCCCCGAGCCCCGCGTCCTGCTGCTCGACGAGCCCCTCTCCAACCTCGATCCCACCCTGCGCGAGAGGACCCGCCGGGAGCTGCGGCGGGCGATCCAGAGAGTGGGCATCACCACCGTGCTGGTCACCCACGAGCAGGAGGAGGCCTTCCATCTCGGCGACCGGGTGGCCGTGCTGCATGGCGGCGAGCTCCACCAGGTGGGAACTCCCGAGGACCTCTACGAGCGGCCGGCCACCCGGTTCGTGGCCACCTTCGTGGGGCGGGCGAGCGTTCTCTCCGCGGTGCTGGAAGGAGACGGCGCCGTCTGGGTCCCCCATCCGGCCGCGGGAGGTGTGGGGCCGGTGCGCTGGTCTGCGACGCCGGCTCCGGAGCTCGCGGGCGCCACGCCCGGTGAGGCCGTGGATCTCGTCATCCGCCCCGAGTCCCTGACCTTTACCGCCGCGGCCGATCCCCGGGCTCTCGCCGGACGGGTGATTGAGCGGCGCTATGCGGGTCCCGTGACCTACTATCAGGTGGCTCTCGTGGCCGGCGGCGAGGTGGAGGTCCTGGCGCTTTCCGGAGCGGCGGTCGTGGGCGATGCGGTGAGAGTCGTGCCCGATCCGAAAGGCCCCGTTCCCCGGCTGTTCCGGCAGTCGGTATGAGATCAGGTTGAGAGAATTTACAGAACCTTGACGTTTTCCCTGCCGTAGACGGTTTACAAGGAAACGGCCGTGAAACGATCCAACCTCCTCCCCGCCCTCCTCGTCGCAGCCCTGCTCGCCTGGCTGGTGGGTTACCCCCTGCTCATGACGCTCCTCGAAGCGCTGGGCGGCGGGCCGGGCAGGTGGAGCCTCGCGGCGTTCGGCGAGTTCTTCGGCCGGCGCGACGAGTGGCTGGCCCTGTGGCGGAGCCTGTGGATCTCGGCCGCCTCGGTGGTGCTGGCCGGCCTCGTGGGCATTCCCCTCGCCTTCCTCTTCGAGCGCACGGAGTTCCCCGGCCGACGGGTGCTGGGCGCCATCGTGGCCTTACCCGTTGCCCTGCCTCCTCTGGTGGGAGTCATCGCCTTCCTTTTCCTCTATGGCGAGACCGGCTTCCTCACGCGGGGCGTGCAGACGGCGCTGGGCCTGGCGCAGCCGCCCTGGCGACTGGTAGGCCCCGGAGCCATCCTGCTGGTGCACGCCTACTCGATGTACGTCTACTTCTACCTCTTCACCCGGGCGGGGCTGGCGCGCGTGGACGCGGCCCTGCTGGAAGCCGCGGCCTCGTTGGGTGCGAATCGCTGGCGCACCCTCTTCCGGATCACCCTGCCGCTGCTACGTCCGGTCCTGGCCGGGGCGTCGCTCCTCACTTTCATGACGGCCCTGGCCTCCTTCTCGGCTCCCTACCTCTTTGGCGGCAACTTCCGGGTGATGACCACCCAGATCTTGGCCTCCAAGCTCAACGACGAGGTGGCCCTGTCTCAGGTCGAGACCGTGATGCTCTCTCTCCTCGCCCTCCTCGGCCTGTGGGCCATGCGGTGGGCGGACCGGGCCACGGCCACGGGCACCGGCGTGCGGGGGATCGCTCCGGCCCGCCGCCAGCTTCGCAGTCCCCTCGCGCGGGGCCTCGCAGGACTCGCCGGCTGGCTGCTCGCCGCCTTCCTCCTGCTGCCCCATGCCGTGCTCGTGCTGGTCTCCCTGGTTCCCCCGAACACGTGGACCACCGAGCTGATCCCCCCGGTGCTCAACGCCGCAAGCTGGAAGGCCCTGTTCACCCAGGGAGCCGTGGCGTCCGATGGTGAATTCGCTGTGGATGGCCTCCGCGGCGACGCTTGCGGCCACCGTCCTGGGACTCGTGGCTGCGCGTTTCGCCCTGGCTCGGGGAGCCCGGCTGGGCGGTCTCCTTGAAGGATTGATCGCCATCCCCTGGGCCGTGCCGGGCACCGTCTTCGCCGTGGCCCTCGCCACCACGTTCAGCGCCAACCAGCCGTGGCTGGGCCGCTTCGTGCTGGTGGGCACGGCGTGGATCCTCCCCCTGGCCTACCTGGTGCGCAGCCTGCCGGTGACCGGCCGCGCCCTGCTCGGCGGTCTGCGGCAGCTCGATCCAGCGCTCGAAGAGGCGGCGGCCTCCCTGGGGGCGGACCGCTGGCGGCGCCTGCGCCGGGTCGTCCTGCCCATGCTCCGCCCGGCGCATCGCGGCGGGCGCGGGGCTCGCCTTCATCACCGCCCTCGGCGACTTCGTGGTCTCCGTGGTCCTCTACACTTTCGACACCCGGCCGATCTCGATGGCCATCTTCTCGCACCTGCGGGACGACTTCGGTCTCGCGGCGGCCTACGGCGTCCTCCTCATGATCGCGAGCACCGCGGCCTTCCTGCTCTGGGGGCAGGGCGAGACGGCTGGCTGAGAGGGAGTCATGCAGTCCAGCTCGATCAAACAGCTCTGGGTCCTCATGGCCACGGTCTTCGTGGACATGATCGGATTCCTCATGGTGGTGCCCATCCTGCCCTTCTACGCCAAGCAGCTCGGGGCGCGGCCGGTGGTCATCACCTTCATCATCTCGTCGTTCTTCCTGGCCCAGCTCATCACGGCGCCGTTCTGGGGCCGCTTCTCCGACCGTTATGGCCGGCGGCCGGCGCTGCTCGTGGGCCTTGCCTCCTCGGCCGTGGCCTTCGCCCTCTTCGGCCTCGCCAGCACCGTCTGGCTGCTCCTCGTCTTCCGGCTGGTGCAGGGGGCCGGGGGCGGCACGACCGGGGTGGTGCAGGCCTACGTCAGCGACTCGGTGCCCCCGGAGGATCGGGCCAAGGCCCTGGGCTGGATCAGCGCCGCCACCAACGCCGGGGTCATGATCGGCGGTGCGGTGGGCTCCCTCGCCGCCCATCTCGGACGCTGGGGTCCGGGCTTCGTGGCCGCCGGCCTCTGCACCTTGAACGTCATCTCCGCCTGGCTCTGGCTGCCCGAGTCGCGTAAGGAGGACGCCCCCACCGCGGATACCACCGCAGACACACCCAAGCCACAACGACGGCCCTTGAGGCAAGCGGTGTTCGCCGTGCTGTCGCATCCGCGGTCGCCGGCGAGCTCTCTCATCTGGATCTACACCATCGGCATGTTCGCCTTCATGGGGATGAACGGCGTCCTCGCCCTCTACCTCGGCGCCTCCTACGGCGTCACCGAGAAGACGATCGGCTACTTCTTCACCTACATCGGCGCCATCGGCCTGGTGATGCGCGCCCTGCTCCTGGGGCCGCTGGTGCGGCGCTTCGGAGAGGTGGGGGTGACGCGGCTGGGTGCCCTCTGCCTGGTGCTGGGGCTCTCAGGCATCCCTCTTCCCGCCATGGTGGATCTCACCCACGGGGTGCGCCTCGGCCTCTTCGCCGTCGTGGTCCTGCTGGTGCCGGTGGGCACGGCCCTCCTCTTCCCCGCCACCACCGCCCTCCTCTCCCGCCGCACGACCCGGGCCGAGATCGGGCAGACCATGGGCGTCCAGCAGTCCTTCGGCTCCATGGCCCGGCTGGTGGGACCGGTCTGCGCCGGCGTCATCTACGAGATCGATCCGCGCTATCCCTTCTGGGCGGCGGCAACGTTGATGCTCTGCACGAGCTTCCTCACCGCCCGCCAGCGGGCCCCGGAGACCCGGCCTGTGGCGACGGTCGAGCCTGCTCCGGAGCCGGGTCGGGTTGCTCCGTAGGGGCTATTTTCAGACGGTACGTCGATCAGCGGCGACTGAAATCCTGTCCCGGGCTGCTCGCATCATGGCGAGGATCCAAGCGAAGAAGACGACGCCTCGCCGTACGCGAAGAACGGTCCACCGTCCGTGGGTGTGCCTCCAGGATCCCGGATCAGCGGATCGTCGTATGAGATCAACGGGGCGTCGTACCGGTTCAGGGGTCCATTGTACTGGCTCAACGTCTCGTTGCTCCGGATTATCGAGCCGATGTACGAGATCAACGGGACATCGTACGGGGCCGTCGGTTCATTGCACCGGTACATCGCTCCGTTGCCCCGGGTCATCGGCTTGTTGTCCCGGTCCATTGGGCCGTTGCACCGTTCAATGGAGCATCGTACGGGTACAGCGGCTCGTTGCACCGGGTCAACGAGACGTTGCACTGGGACATCGAGTCGTTGCATCGGTGCGTCGGACCGTTGCCTCGGGGCTTCGGCTTGTTGTCCCGATCCATCGAGCCGTTGCACCCGTTCAACGGAGCATCGTACGGGTCCATCGGTTCGTTGCACCGGGTCAATGAGACGTTGCACCGGTCCATCGAGCCATTGCCCCGGGTGATTGCTAAATTGCCCCGGGACATTTTTCCGTTGCGCAGGGTCGTCGCCGCGTTGTACCGGGTCATCGAGCCGTTGCACGGGTACCTTGGGGCGTCGTACGCGTCGCAATTTCGTCGTACGGGGACAGCGCCTCGTTGTACACGAAGGACATAAGGGACCCCAGGGACATCAAGGACACGAAGGATTCAGCCCTTGGGTCCTTTGTGTCCTTGCTGTCCCTTATGTCCTTTGTCCTGGCTTCGACTTTCTACACCCGAGCCCGGATGGGGAGCACCACCATGGGCACGCCCACCCACTGGAGGCGGCGCTGGATGATCTTCGAGGTCTCGTTGTGGAGGAAGCCGTAGTAGAAGCGCTCGATGCGGAACACCAGCTTGCCGGTGAAGATGGTGGCCTTGGGGTAGAGCTTGGCCACCTGCTCGCAGAGCTCGGAGGCCTGGGAGACCACCTCGATGCTCACGCCGTAGAGGCTGTCCGCGGCGAAGCCCATGCGGCGGGCCAGCTCCACGTACTTGGCGAGGTCCTCCTCCGTGTGCTGCTTGAGCGCTTCGATCTCCTCTTTGCCTTTGAAGGTGCCCGAGTCCACCACCGCCACGGAGACGAAGATGAACTGCTTGTAGAGGCCGGGGAAGTAGCGCAGGATCGACAGCACGGTGTGCACGCCGAAGCCGGAGTAGCCGGCGACCAGCAGCACCGCGGTCGGCGCCTTGGGATCGAGGCTCCGGGGTTTCGCCTCGCCCGTGGCCGGCAGCGAGGCGAGGATGTCGTCGAGCTGGCGCAGGCCCTCCGCGGACCGGCGGTAATGGCCGTGGATACCGAAGCAGACCAGCACGAAGGCCGAGGTCAGCAGCACCGTCACCCAGCCGCCATGGGTGAAGCGCTCGATCACCGTGATCACCAGGATGCTGACGCACAGCAGCAGCGCCACGATATGGATGGCGAGGTGCTTCGTCCGCGCCCGATCCTTCTTCCTCTCCTTCCAGAACCGGGTCATGCCGAGCTGGGAGAGGGAGAAGGTGAGGAACACGTTGATCGAATACATGTAGATCAGCGTCTGGATGTTGCCGTGCGTGTAGAACAGCATGGCGACGGCGGCGAGGCCCATCAGCAGCACGCCGTTCTGCATGCTGAGCTGCTCGGAAAGCGAGGCGAAGCGGTGGGGCAGGTAGGAATCGACCGCCATGTTCGCCATCACTCGCGGGCCGTCGATGAACCCTGCCTGCGCCGCCACCACCAGCAGCAGCCCCTCGGAGATGAGGGTGACGAGCACCAGCCAGTAGCCGATGGGCAGGCCGCCCAGATGCCAGCCCCCGAAGATCCGCTCGGAGAGGACGGCGTTCATGGTCTTGCCCGGCACGTGCTCGACGTGGAGGAGCAGGTAGCCGATGAGGATGCCGCCGGCCGTCAGGGCGAGGGAGATGGCCATGTAGACCATGGTCCGCTTGCCGGTGGCGACCCGCGGCTCGCGCATGATCTGCAGGCCGTTGGACACCGCCTCGATCCCCGTGTAGGTGCCGCCCCCCAGGGCGTAGGCGCGCACCAGCAGCAGCGCCATGCCCGCGAGACCCAGGGTCGAGAGGCCGGTGTGGAAACCCTGGGAGAGGCGGTGGGAGACGGCCGGAATGTCGTTCACGTGGCTGAAGATCGCCCAGCCGATGAGCAGGGCATGGGTGGCGAGGAAGACCAGGAACACGGGCAGCAGCGCCTGCACCGACTCCTTGACCCCCCGCAGGTTGAGGCCGATCAGGAGGACGATGACCGCGAACTCCGCCGGCAGCTTCCACGTCGTCTCCAGATGGGGGGGCAGGAAGCTGAAGATGGCATTGCCGGCCGAGGCGATGGAAACGGTGATGGTGAGCACGTAGTCCACCACCAGGGCGCACCCGGAGACGACGCCGGTCTTGGGTCCGAGGAGGTGGGAGGCCACCACATAGCCGCCGCCCCCGGTGGGGAACTGCTCGATGATGCCGCTGTAGGAGGCGGAGATGATGAGCACCGTCAGCGCCGTGGCGATGGCCAGGCCCACGGCCAGATAGGTGTGCTCCCCCAGGGCCCGGAACGCCTCCTCCGGCCCATAGGCGGAGGACGACAGGCCGTCCGCTCCCAGCCCGACCCAGGCCAGGAAGGCGATCAGCGTCATCTTATGGAGGTAGGAGGTGTCGGCCACGTCCCGGGGGGCACCCAGGAGGGCCCGCTTCACCCGGTCGGCCAGCCGTTCTTCGGGAGCTTCAGGCTCTCTCTCGCTCATCTGTACTGGTCAAAGAGTGCATGAAAAAAGGCAGGACCGTGAGGCCCTACCTTTTTGAACGCCCTTGGGGGCAGATGTGTCAAATGGTTGCGGGGGCAGGATTTGAACCTGCGACCTTTGGGTTATGAGCCCAACGAGCTACCAGGCTGCTCCACCCCGCGTCAGTTCTCCGTGCCGCCTCCCGCAGGAGGCGGAGGAGGATCATCGCACAAGGATGGGGCGGTGTCAAACCGGGGGAGGCCACCACCCAAGACCCTCATCACCCCGACCCTCTTCTCCCGTCCCCGCCCACCCCCCTCACCGGGAGAAGAGGGAGAAGAACATGGACGGACAAGGACGGATAAAGGACGAACAAGGACAGGGGAGGGATTCTTTTCTCCCACGGGAGGAACACCGTTGGAGCGTCTTGCTGTTCTCCCTCTTCTCCCGGGGAGGGGGGTGTCGGGAGGCGGGAGAAGAGGGCCGGGGTGATGAGGGTCTTGGGGGCAAGGGCACTTTGGACCTACTGAATATACCCCAGCGCCCGCAGCCGCTCCTCCGCCTCCCGCGACCTCCGGAGCCCCTCCGGCCCTTCGCTGGCGGCCAGCCAGACGCTGAGGCTTTGTCGCAGGCGGATGAGCTCGCGGCGGTGGAGGGCGAGGAGGTTCTTCGTCTCCCCGGGGTCGGCGGCCAGGTCGTAGAGGGAGTAGGTGTTGGTGGCGAGGTCGGCGATGAGCTTGTAGTGGCCGTCCGCGGCGCTGCGCAGGGTACCCATGAGGGCGTGCTGGAGGGGAGCGGGAGAGGGCTTGCCTTCCAGGAGCGGTCGCAGGGTGCGTCCATCGAAGGGGAAGGGAGAAGGGGCCAGCCCCAGGAGGTCCAACAGGGTGGGGACGAGGTCGAGGTTCTGGACGGGGGCCGTCACCGTCCGCGCGTCCAGTCCCGGGACGTGGATCAGGAGGGGGACGCGCAGCGAGGTGTCGAAGAGGGTGCGGCAGTGCTTGACGTGGCCGTGCTCCAGGAATTCCTCGCCATGGTCCGCGGCGAAGACCACGATCGACTCGTCGAGCAGGCCCGAGTCGCGCAGGGCAGCCAGCAGCTCGGCGAAGCTCTCGTCGAAGAAGGCGATCTCGTCGTCGTAGAGGTCGCTCAGGTAACGCAGGTCCGTGGCGGTGAAGCCAGGGTTCCGCTTGCCGCTGTACAGCCAGTCGGCGATCGGATTGACGTCGCCGGTCCGCACCCACAGCTTGTCCCTACGGCCGAGGGCGAAGCGGCGGCGGTAGTGCTCGGGCGGCTGGTAGGGGCCGTGGGGATCGAGGTAGTGAAGGTAAGCGAAGAGGGGACGGTCGCCACGGCGCAGGTGGGGCAGGGCCCGGCGGTTGACGCAGCCGGCGGACTTCCAGACGCATTCCTCGTCGAAGACCTCGAAACCGCGGCCGAAACCGCCCAAGGGGTTGTAGCGGCTGGGGCTCCGGCGCACCACGGCGCTGGCCGAGACGGCGACGGTGCGGAAGCCGCGGGCGTGGAGGATCTCCGCCAGGGAGGGGATCCCCTGCGGGATGCCCACGGCCCCGTCCGGCTGGCCGAGGAAGGCGCCGGGCCAGCGCGAGGTCAGCATCGAGTTGACGGAGGGGAAGGTGCAGGGCGCCTGGCTGCGGGCGTTCGCGAAGCGCACGGATTCACGGGCGAAAGCGTCGACGCTGGGGCTGGTGCTCCGCCCATAGCCGTAGATGCCCAGACGGTCGGCCCGCAGGGTATCCACGAGGATGAAGATGACGTTGCGGGGGCGGGGCCGCGGCGACTCCTTCCCGGCGCAGGTCGTGAACGCCAGGGCCGCGAGGGCAAGCAGGAGGCCGGCGTGGCGGCGCGAACGGTTCCTTTTTCCAGGCATCAGCTTTGCTTCAAAGCCCGCTCAGTGGAGGATTCCGTCAGAAATGCTTGAGGCGGCGGGGTTTTACGGCTAACCTTTCCGTCGGGGCGTAGAGAAAAATCACGGTTCGGAGGGAGCGGATGTTTTCCATTGAAGAGATCGTCGCTCGCGAGATCCTCGATTCGCGGGGGAATCCGACCCTGGAGGTGGATTGTATTCTGGATGGTGGCGTCGGTGGGCGGGCGGCCGTGCCGTCGGGCGCCTCGACCGGCAGCCGGGAGGCCCTGGAGCTGCGCGACGGTGGCAAGCGCTACGGCGGCAAGGGGGTGCAGAAGGCCGTGGCCCACGTGCACGACGACGTCGCTCCGCGCCTGCGCGGCATGGATGCCCGCGATCAGGCGCGCATCGATCGGGCGTTGATCGATCTCGACGGCACGCCGGGCAAGAGCCGGCTGGGCGCCAATGCGCTCCTCGGCGCCTCGCTGGCCGTGGCCCGCGCCGCGGCCGAGGCGAGCGGTCTCCCCCTCTATGCCTACGTCGGCGGTCCCGCGGCCACGGTGCTGCCCGTGCCGCTGCTCAACGTGGTCAACGGCGGCGCCCACGCCGACAATTCGGTGGACGTCCAGGAGTTCATGCTGGTGCCGATCGGCTTCGACTCCTTCGCCGAGGCGCTGCGGGCCGGCGTCGAGACCTATCACGCGCTCAAAGGCGTGCTGAAGGCCTCGGGCCTGGTCACGGCCGTGGGCGACGAGGGAGGGTTCGCCCCCAATCTCAAGAGCAACCGCGAGGCCCTGGACCTGCTGGTCCAGGCCATCGGCAAGGCCGGCTACACCCCGGGCAAGCAGATCGCCCTGGCCCTCGACGTGGCGGCCAGCGAGCTGGTGGAGAAGAAGAAGGGGAAAGGGAAGGAGGCCGTGCGCTACGCCCTGGCCGGCGAGGGGCGCTCCGGCCTCACCAGCGCGGACCTGATCGCCCTCTATCGCGAGTGGCTCGACGCCTATCCCCTGGTCTCGATCGAGGACGGCTTGGCCGAGGACGACCGCGAAGGGTGGAAGGAGCTTACGGCCGAGCTGGGTAGCCGCGTGCAGCTCGTGGGCGACGACCTGTTCGTCACCAATCCCGCCATCCTTGCTCAAGGGATCGCCGGCGGCCTCGCCAACGCCCTGCTGGTCAAGGTCAACCAGATCGGCACCTTGACCGAGACGCTGGAGGCGGTGGAGCTGGCCAAGACCCACGCCTACGCCAACGTCCTGAGCCACCGCTCGGGGGAGACCGAGGACACGACCATCGCCGATCTCGCCGTCGCCGTGCGCGCCGGCCAGATCAAGACGGGCGCGCCGTGCCGCAGCGACCGCGTCGCCAAGTACAACCGGTTGCTGCGGATCGAAGAGGAGCTGGAAGGCGTGGCCACCTATCCCGGGGCCAGGGCCTTCCCCCGTTGGACTCCGTGACCCGGCCCGAAGTGCCCGCCCGGAGCGATTCGTTCCGCCCCGTCCTGGGTGCGACCGTCCTGCTCGTCTTCGCGCTGCTCGCCGTCGCGGCTCTGAAGAGCTATCGCGACCTGGCGGCGGCCCGGGCGCGCGAGCACCAGCTCGAGGTGCGGATCTCCGAGACCAAGGCCCGCAGCGAGAAGCTGCGCCTGCGCATCGACCGCCTGCGCCACGACCCCGGGATGCTGGAGCGGCTGGCCCGCGAGGACCTGGGGATGGTGCGTCCGGGGGACGTGGTGATCGAGCTGCCCGAGGGAGCGGTCACCCCAGGGGGGGATTCGGCCGCTCCACCGGCTCCTCCACCGGCCGCTGTCGTCCCCGTTTCCGCTCCTTCCGGTCCCCCCAGGCAAGAGTGACCTTCAGCGCCGGCGGGGTGATCAGGGTGGTGACGACCACCATCACCACCACGGCCGCGAAGACCTTGGGCACGATCACCCGCTGGCCGTGCAGCACGAGCTGGGCGCCGATGCCCGCGAAGATCAGGCCTACCTCTCCCCGGGGGATCATGCCCACGGCCACGGAGAGGCGGTCCAGCCCCCGCTCCAGCACGCCGGCGGCGCAGATCATCTTGCCGAGGATGGCCGCCAGCACGAGCAGGGCCGCGAAGCCCAGTACCGACACGTGGCCGAAGGACGAGAGGTCGACCTGCGCGCCCATCAGCACGAAGAACACCGGCACCAGGAAGCCGGCGATGGGGTGGATCAGCTCCTCGATCGTGTGCTTGGTGGTGTCCCGGCCCAGGTTCTGGTACATCACGCCGTCGAGGATGAGCCCGGCGGCGAAGGCGCCGACGATCGTGGCGAGACCGATGCGTTCGGCCAGGTAGGAAAAGAGGAAGCAGACGCCGAGCGACAGGGCGAGCAGGAGCCCCTGGACCCGGAGGTTGCTCGCCAGGCGGAAGACGTGGCGGGAGAGCCAGCCGCCGATCAAGAGCGCTGCCACCAGGAAGGCGATGGCCTTGCCGATGATCACCAGCGCGTCGAGGGTGTCGAGGCTGCCGCCCGTGTTCGCGGCGTGGATCGTCCCCGCCACCACCGAGAGGATCACGAGGCCGAGGACGTCGTCGATCACCGCGGCGCCGAGGACGATCTTCGACTCTCGCGTGGAGACCTTGCCGAGGTCCTTGAGCACCCGCGCCGTGATGCCGACGCTGGTGGCGCAGAGAGTGGCGCCGATGAACACGTGGGCCAGGGTCTCCTCCTCCGGCAGCAGCCAGGCCGAGACTCCCCAGCCGAGGAGGAAGGGCGCGATCACCCCCAGTACGGCCACCAGCAGACTGGACGCCCCCACGGACATCATCTCCTTGACGTTCGACTCCAGCCCGACCTGGAAGAGGAGGAGGATGACGCCGAGCTGGGCCAGGACCTTCAGCCCCGGGTCCGTGGCGAGGAACTGGAAGCCGCCATAGCCCACGAGCCCCAGGTTGCCCAGCACCATGCCGAAGAGGAGCTCGCCCAACACGGCCGGCTGGCCCAGGCGCTCGAAGAGCTCGCCGCCCAGCTTGGCCGCAATGAGGATCATCACCAGTCCGAGGAGGACCGGCACTACCGAGCTGCTGTGGCTGCCTGAAGACGGATCATCGGCGGCCGCTACCGGCAGAGCGGCGAAGAGCCCGAGGACGGCGAGGCCGAAGGCGGTCTTGCGCATGGCCCGTCATCTTATCCTCGCCGATCCACGCCGTGCCTGCGGTCTACCCCAGAAAAAAGAAGACGCCCTGCACAGCTCCGGCAGGGCGCGTTATCTGAGAGCGGGCCGCAACGGCTCAGGAGATCTTCACGACGTTCTTGGCCTGCAGGCCCTTCGGCCCTTCCACCACGTCGAACGAGACGCGGTCTCCCTCGCTCAAGGTACGGAAGCCCTCGGCGATGATGGAGGCATGATGGACGAAGACGTCGGCGCCTCGCTCCCGCACGATGAAGCCATACCCCTTGGCGTCGTTGAACCACTTCACGGTACCTTGCTCAGCCATGCTCTTGCTCCTTGCGACAAAGATTCAGGGTTTGTCTGTTCACCGCACGAGGCGGCATCCTCCGGTCCCCCGAAAGGGGGCGAAAACCAATCCATAAGAAGGGACCCTCCCAAGCTCCTCCGGGACGTCGAAGCCGCGCTCGTCGGGTGCCAGGCGCGCTCGGCTCGATCCTCCGGGCTCTAGGCTCTCTCGCGCCTCCCTTGATGCCTGGTGGTCCTCATATATCCAACGACTTAGAAATATCTGTGGTTGAGCTAGTTGCTGCGGGGTGTGACGGGCGGGGGTGTCTCGTGAGATGAAGCCGTTTCCAACCGTATCCTATGCGCCGACTCAGAATTTGGCGGCACTATGGCACCTCTCAGGGAAAAAATCAAGAGGGAATCGCGAGAATCTCTCCGCGATCCCCGAGGCGTCCGGTAAGATCGCCTCCATGGCGACGTCGACGCGCATCCCGAGGCCGCTCGATCCGGTGGAGATCCGGGTCCTGGGGTCGCTCCTGGAGAAGGAGCAGACGAACCCGGAGACCGTCCCGCTGACGGTCAACGCCATCCTCCTCGCGTGCAACCAGAAGACGAACCGTGAGCCGGTGATGCAGGTGAGCGAGGACCAGGTGGTCAACGCCCTCGACCGCCTGCGCCAGGACGTCCTCGTCTGGCGCACCGAGGGGACTCGCACCGAGCGCTGGCAGCAGAGCGTGGTGCGCCGCTGGGGTCTCGACCGGGCGGGCAAGGCTCTGATGACCCTGCTCCTTCTGCGCGGACCCCAGACTCCGGGGGAGCTGCGCACCAGGAGCGAGCGCCTGCACCCCTTCGCCACCTTAGAAGAGGTGGAGGAGGCCCTGCGCCGCCTCGCCGGCATGGACGAGCCCCTGGTCAAAGAGCTGCCCCGCCGGCCGGGTCAGAAGGAGATCCGCTGGGTCCACCTGGTGGGAGAGCTGGCCCCGGAGCCCGAGCCCCGGGAGCCCCGGGAAATCACCGAGCCGTCCGAAGCCCTGCTCGCCCCCGCCCGTCCCGGCCTCTCCGCGCGGGTCGACCGCCTGGAGGAGCTGGTCGAGAAGCTCGCCACAGACTTAGAGGAGCTGAAGCGGCAGCTTGGCATCTGAGAGGGGCATCTGGAAAAGTCTGCGCTGATGATGAAGATCCGCTTTGCCTCCGTCCTCCTCGCCTTCGTCCTCGCCCCGGCCGTCCTCGCCCAGGGTCCTGCCGCCGACTGGCGGACGCTCACGACGTCCCACTTCCGGGTCCACTACCCCGCGCCCTCCGAGGCCTGGGCCCGGCGCGCGGCCGCCCGGCTGGAGTCGGTCCGTGAACGGGTGGTGGCCGAGGTGGGCTACGAGCCGCCCGAGGTGGTGGACGTCCTCGTCTCCGACCCCATCGCCGATCCCAACGGCCAGGCCCTGCCGTTCCTGGGCTGGCCCCGCATGATCCTGTGGACGAGCCCGCCGGGCCCCGAGTCCGAGATCGGCCACTACACCGACTGGAGCGAGCTCGTCGCCGTCCACGAGGAGGCCCACCTCGTCCATCTGCTGCGGCCGTCGCGCAACCCCACCCGGCGGCTACTGGAGGCGCTGGTCCCCCTGGGTCCCATCCCCGAGAACGCTCCCCGCTGGGTGATGGAGGGTTACGCCACGGTGGTGGAGGGCCGGCTCACGGGCTCCGGCCGCCCCAACGGCGACCTCCGGGCCGCCATCCTCCGGCGCTGGGCCCAGGCGGGGAAGCTCCCGAGCTACGACCGCCTGGCCGCAGACACCGGGAGCTGGCGGGGGATGTCCATGGCCTATCTCCTGGGCTCCGCCTACCTCGAATGGCTGGAGGAGCGGGCCGGCCCGGGCAGCCTGCGATCGCTATGGGCGCGGATGACCGCGCGCACGGCCCGCAGCTTCGACGACGCCTTCCGCGGAGTCTTCGGCGACTCCCCTGCCGACCTCTACGATCGCTTCCGGGCCGAGCTGACCTGGCGGGCCATGGAAGCCGAACGCCGGAGCGGCCCGGCCGTCGAGGGCGAGCTGTGGCAGGACCTCTCCTGGACCACCGGCGCTCCCGCCGTCTCCCCGGACGGCACCCGTCTCGCCGCCGTCCTGCCGGCGCGCAACCGGCCGTCGCGGCTCGTGGTCTGGTCCACGACGCCGGACGACGAGGCGGAGAAGAAGTGGCAAGAGAAGGTTGAGAAGCTCGCGGAGGAAGATCCCGAGGACGTGCCGGCCGTGCGCACCAAGCCGCTGCCGGTGAAACCCCTCCACACCTACCAGAGCCCGGACGGCCCCGAGCCCACCGCGCCGCGCTGGATGCCGGACGGCAAGTCGATCCTCTTCGTCCGCTTCGAGCCGGACCCCCAGGGCTTCCTCCGCCCCGACCTCTTCTCATGGCAGACCGAGACGGGCGAGGTGCGGCGCCTCACCCGCGGAGCCGGCCTGCGCGATCCCGATCCGGCCCCGGACGGCCGCTGGGCCGTGGCGGTGCGCAACCGCGATGGCCTCTCCCAGGTCGTGCGGGCCGATCTCTCGACCGGTGAGGTGCGCCCCCTCACCGAGCCCACCGTCGAAGAGGTCTACGATCAGCCCCGGGTCTCTCCCGACGGCCAACGGATCGTCTACGCCCTGCATCGCGGCGGTGTCTGGCGTCTGGTGCTCCAGGAGGTTGAGGGCAAGGCGGAGGAGAAAACGCCGGGAGCTGGCGCCGCCGGTCCCCGACGGCACGATCGCCTCTCCCGCCTGGAGCCCCGATGGCCGCACCGTCTACGCCGCCGTGGGGATCCGCGGCTTCGTCGACCTCTGGGCCTTCCCGGTCGAAACGGGCGCCCCTCTGCCCCTCACCCGCACCCAGGGGGCGACCCTGGCTCCCGCTCCCACGCCCGACGGCTCCGGCCTCTTCTTCCTCTCCCTCCAGCCGGACGGCTTCGACCTGCGCCGCGTCGCCCTCTCTCCGGGTGGTTCCCTGGCCGCGGCCTCGCCCCCTCCCGCCGATCTCCCCAAGGAATTAGCCCCCGCCATCCGGCCGCCGTCGCCGCCCGCCCCCGCGCCCCTCGCCCTCGCCGAGGTCGCTCCCGGCCGGCCGTACGGCGTGGGACGGCAGGAGCTGTTCCCCATCCTCTCCGGCAGCGTCTCCTCCGCGGGCGGAACCGGCGAGATCGGCCTCCGCGGCGGCGACGTGCTGGGACGCCTCGACTGGCTCGTCCTGGGCGCCCTCAGCCACCGCGGTTGGCCCGAGGGGGGAGCCCTGGCTGCCACCTGGCGGGGCTGGCCCGTCGAAGTGGGATTCCACGCCTTCACCTCCCGGGAACGGCCGAGCGAAGAGAGGAACGCACCGCGCGATCGCCTCCTGGACCTCGACCGCCAGGGCTTGGAGCTCGCCGCCAGCCGCAACTGGCAGTGGAGCGGCGGCCGGTTCACCTGGGCCGGACGGGGCCTCTGGAACCAGATCGAGATTGCCGGGGTTGCGGGAGGCACCCAGGACCAGGAGATCCTCTCCCTCGCCGGGGATTACGGAGTCTACCGTCGCTTCGGCCCCTTCTGGCGCCTGCAGCCGGGCCTCTCCGCCCACTACGAGGCCGGGCACACCCAGGGGACCGGATCGTGGACCCGCTATGGCGGCGCAGCCCGCCTGGGGATCGCCTACGGCAAGGACCGCCTGGAGATCGCCTGGCAGCGCGACGGCTCGCGGGATCTGGAGCGGAGCTTCGATCTCTACCAACTGGGCGGCTCCCGGGTCTCCCTCCTCCCCGACTCCGCCCTGTCGAACCGCATCGCCGTCCCCGCCCTCCCCACGGGCACGCTCTTAGGCGACGAGCACGAAGGGCAGCGGGCCGAGCTCTCCTTGAACGCCCTCCCCACTCCACTCTTCTACGAACGGCACCGCCTGTGGGATCGCAACGGTACCCGGGGAGACTGGCTGAGCCTCGCCGGCCTCGAATACCGCTTCACCCTCGGTCCCCTCCCCATCGGCCGTCTCCCCTCCCTGGACCTCGAGGTGGGCGCCGCCTACGTCCTCGACGACCCCACGGGACGGATCGAGAACGATACGCGGTGGTGGGTGATCACGATCGTACGGCCTTGAGGATTTTGGATTTGCGATTTTGGATTTTGGATTGGGGGGTAAACTTTGGGTCGTCCAGGGACCTGCATGTCGGCCACCTCCTCATCCTCCGGCTCTCCGGCGACTTCTACACCAAGGCGCGGAAGACCCGTATGCGGTTCTTCCGCCGGCTGGTGGAGAACCTGGAGGACGCTCTGGCCGCCCATGGCATCCCCTACAGCTGGAGAAGACCTGGAGCCGCATGTACCTCACGACCTCCGATCCCGGCGCCGCCGAGGTCGCCGCCCGGGTCTTCGGCATCCAGTCGGTCTCCGAGGTCCAGCGCCGGTCGTGGGAGCGGCTGGAGGACGTCGTGACGATGGGGGTCGAGATCTTCGGCGAGGCGGTGCAAGGGAGGAGCTTCGCCGTGCGGGCCACCCGCCGGGGGGAGCGCGAGAAGATCGGCTTCGACTCGCTCCACATGGAGAGCGCCCTCGGCCGCGCACTCCTCGACGCGGGCGCGGCCCGGGTCAACCTCTCGGAGCCGGAGGTGATAGCCCACGTCGAGCTCGAGCCGGGCTCCGTCCACTTCTTCTTCGACAAGGTGCGGGGGCACGGCGGCCTGCCCATCGGCGTCGAGGGGCGGGCCGTGGCCCTGGTCTCCGGCGGCTTCGACTCCGCCGTGGCGAGCTGGCTGATGCTCAAGCGGGGGGTGCAGCTCGACTACGTCTTCTGCAACCTCGGCGGCACGGCCCACCGCCTGGGCGTGCTCAAGGTGATGAAGCGTCTGGCCGAGCAGTGGAGCTACGGCACCTCTCCCCGTCTCCACGAGGTGGACCTCTCCCCCTTGCTCGCCGACCTCAAGGCGAAGGTGCAGCCCCAGCACTGGCAGATCATGCTCAAACGGCTCATCCTCCGCGCCGGCGCCGCGGTGGCCCACCGGGGAGGCCGCCTGGGGCTCGTCACCGGCGACGCCATCGGCCAGGTTTCCTCCCAGACGCTCCAGAACCTGGCGGTGATCTCCCAGGCCTCGCCGGCCCTCCCGGTGCTGCGTCCCCTCCTCGGCTTCAACAAGGAGGAGATCATGGAGCTCGCCAGGAAGATCGGCATCTACGAGCTCTCCGCCGCCGTGGCCGAGTACTGCGACCTCATGCCTCCCAAGCCTGCCACCCGGGCCGTCCTCCAGGACGTGCTGCGCGACGAGGCCGCCCTGGGGCTCGACCGCCTGGAGGGTCTGGTGGACGTCCGGCAGGTCTTCGAGCTGCGGGGGATCGATCCCGAAGCCCTGGCCTCCCCGGTGCCCGAGGTGGACCACCTGCCGGCCGGCGCCACCCTCCTCGACCTCCGGGCGGCCCCGGCCTACCGGAGCTGGCACTATCCGGGAGCCCTCCATCTCGCCCTCCCCCAGGCCCTCGCCGCCTACCGCTCCTTCGCCCGCGACCGCGCCTACGTCGTGGTCTGCGAGGTGGGCTTGAAGAGCGCCCATCTCGCCGAGAAGATGAAAGAGGCGGGCTTCGAGGCCTACCAGCTCAAAGGGGGTATCAAGGGCTTGATGGACCTCGCCGAGCGCGAGCGGAAGGCCGACCTCTCCCTCCTCGCTCCCGCGGTGCGGGAATAACCCTCACCGGGGGAGGGGAAAAGTCCCTGGCTCCGCCGCACCCCTCCTTGCGCCAGGGCTCCTTAGACCGTATCCTGAGGTTTCGTTCTTGCCGTATTCGAATGGGGAGGTCCTGGTCCCGGAGGCTTTCGCCTGGAGCCTGCTTTCGCCGTCATGCGCAGACAAGCCCTTCAGAGCCCGGAGGAGATCACCGTCCGGCAAACGGACGATTGGTTCCGTACTCTCGCCGAGACCACCTCGACGGCCATCTTCGTCTATCGCGCCGAAGGGCTGCTCTACGTCAATCCGGCCTGCGAGGAGCTGACCGGGTACAGCGCCGCGGAGCTGCTCCAGAAGCCCCCCTGGGAGCTCGTGGCTCCCGACACCCAGGCCGGGCTGCGCGAGCGGGGCCTGGCCCGGCTGCGGGGGGAGCCCGAGCCCGAGCGCTACGAGGCCCGCATCGTCACCAAGGACGGACGGGAGAGGTGGATCGACCTCACCTCCGCCTTGATCGAGCTGGACGGCGGCCAGCCCGCCGCCCTCGCCACGGCCATCGACATCACCGAGCGCAAGATGGCCGAGGTGGCCCTGCGCGACAGCGGCGCCCGCCTCGAGCTCGCCCAGCGGGTGGCTGGGGTGATTACCTGGGAGTGGAACCTCCTCACCGACGAGATGATCATCTCTCCCCACGCCGCCGGGATCCTGGGCTGCCGGCCCGACCAGCTCTGGCGCACCGGCCGGGAGCTCATCGCCGCCGTCACGCGGGAGGACCGGCCGGCCCTGATCGAGGCCCTGCGCCAGTGCCTGCGGGAGGAGAAGGACTTCGCGGTCGAGCTGCGGGTCCTGTCGCCGGATGGCAAGCCCCGCTGGTTCTCCGAGCGCGGCCAGGCCCTGCGAGACGCCGCCGGCGCTCCCGTCCGACTGATCGGCGTCGCCTACGACATCAGCCCCCGCCGGCTCGGCGAGGAGCGCCTGCGGGCCGTGGTCGAAGGGACTTCCTCCACCACCGGCACCGACTTCCTCCGCTCTCTGGTGCGCCATCTCGCCGGCGCCCTCGACATGGAGTACGCCTTCGTCGCCGAAGTCCGCGGCCAGCCCCCGGGCCGAGCCCGGATGATCGCCTTCTGGACCGGCCAGGACTACGCTGAGCCGCTGGAGTACGAGCTGGCGGGGACGCCCTGCGAGCACGTCAAGGGACAGGAGTACTGCTTCTTCCCCAGCGACACCTGGCGCCTCTTCCCCAGCGACCCCGGGCTGCGCGAGCTGTGCATCGAGAGCTACCTCGCCGTGCCCCTCTACGACGGCAACAACCGGCTTCTGGGACATATCGCGGTGATGAGCACGGATACCAAGGCCGAGGACCCCGCCGCGGTCTCCATCCTCAAGATCTTCGCTGCCCGTGCCGGCGCCGAGATCGAACGCCACCTGGCCGAGGAGGCCCTGGCCCAGGAGAAGGAGCTGGCGCAGGTGACCCTGGCTTCGATCGGCGACGGCGTCATCCGCACCGACGCTGCCGGCGTGATCGACTACTTGAACCCGGTGGCCGAGCGCCTCACCGGCTGGACCACCGCCGAAGCCTGCGGCCTGCCCGTCATCCGCGTCTTCAGCCTCGTCGACGAGTCGACCGGCAAGCCGCTGCCCAATGCCGTCGAGCTCTGCCTGACCGAGGGCCGGGTCATCGAGCACAACGGCTACTCCATGCTGGTGCGCCGCGACGGCCGTGAGTTCGCCATCCGCGACTCCGTGGCCCCCATCCAGGACCGCCAGGGGCGCACCAAAGGCAGCGTCCTCGTGTTCAAGGACGTCACCCAGCTCCGCGGCATGGAGCGGGAGATGATCTACCTGGCGCGCCACGATCCCTTGACCGGCCTCATCAACCGCCGGGAATTCGAGAAGCGCCTCCAGATCTGCCTCGACTCCGCCTGGCAGGAGAAGCGCGAGCACGCCCTCTTCTATCTCGACCTCGACGAGTTCAAGGTGGTCAACGACACCTGCGGCCATCTCGCGGGCGACGAGATGCTCAAGCAGGTCACGACGCTCCTCAAGTCGCTGGTGCGCAAGTCCGACGCCCTCGCCCGCCTGGGCGGCGACGAATTCGGCGTGCTGCTGGAGGACGCCTCCCTGGAGGATGCCCGCGAGCTCGGTGAACGCCTGCGTAGCGCCGTGCGCCAGTACCGCTTCGGCTGGCAGGAGAGGATCTTCGAGATCGGCGTCTCCATCGGCCTCGTGCCCATCACCGCCGAGAGCGGCGACATGGCCCGGGTGCTCTCCGCCGCCGACGCCGCCTGCTACGTGGCCAAGGAGAGCGGCAGGAACCGCATGCACGAATACCAGCCGGACGACACGGCCATGGCCGAGCGCTACGGCGAGATGCAGTGGATCTATCGCATCCACAAGGCGTTCGCCGAGCACCGTTTCTGTCTCTACCGGCAGAGCATCCATCCGCTCCACGACAACGGCAGCGAGCCCCCCCTGTGCGAGATCTTCATCCGCATGATGGACGAGGACGGCCGCATCGCCACCCCCGGCTCCTTCATCCCCGCGGCCGAGCGCTACCACCTCATCGCCTCCATCGACCGCTGGGTGGTTCATGCCGCTTTCGTGGCCCTCGCCTGTGGCACCCTTTCCCACGGCGACACCACCCGCTTCGCCATCAACCTCTCGGGCCAGTCGGTGGGAGACGACGCCTTCCTCGACTACGTCCTCGCCGAGATCGAGGCCACCGGCATCTCCCCCGAGCGCATCTTCTTCGAGATCACCGAGACCGCCGCCGTGGGCAACCTGGCCAAGGCCATGCAGTTCATCCGCGTGCTGCGCGAGCTGGGCTTCCACTTCGTCCTCGACGACTTCGGCAGTGGCCTCTCCTCCTTCGCCTACCTGAAGAACCTCCAGGTGGACTTCCTCAAGATCGACGGCGCCTTCGTCAAGGACATGACGGCCGACTCGGTGCAGCGGGCGCTGGTGGAATCCATCCACCAGATCGGGCAGGTGATGGGCATCCGCACCATCGCCGAGTCCGTCGAGGACCGCACCACCCTCGAAGCCCTGCGCGGGATCGGCGTCGACTACGCCCAGGGCTACGGGTTGTCGATGCCAGAGCCGCTGATTTAGCGACTTTACAAGCCGGAGAAGAACGGGAAGGAAAAAATTCCCCGCCTTTCCCCTGTAGCGGATCTGTAGCATACTGGGAAGCAGGCGCGATTCTTGCTCATTCCTGGGAGTCCCGGGACACGCCTTCTATGAGAACCCGACATTCCGTGAATGCTCTCTCCGAGCCTGAAGATCTGCCGAATGAGCTCGACTTCGACGGCGACACCCGGCTGCCCCTGCGGCCGGTGCCGGCCGAGGACCCGGGTGACTCCACCGCCGACCGGCTGCGGCTGCTGGTGGAGCCCATGCCGGCCATCGTCTGGACGACCGACCGGGAGCTGCGCTTCCGCTCCGACCTGGGAAGCGGCCTCGCCGCCTTCGGCCTGCGCTCCACCCAGGGCACCACTCTCTTCGACTACTATCGCACCACCGACCCGGATGCCCTGCCCATCCGCGCCCACCGCATGGCTCTCGACGGCGAGTCGGTGAGCTACGAGCAGGAATGGCAGGGCCGGACCTTCCAGACCCGCGTCGAGCCGCTGCGCAACGAGGCCGGCGAGATCGGGGGCTGCATCGCCGTGGCCGTGGACATCACCGAGCGCCGGCAGGCCGAAGAGGCCCTCTACCGGGAGAAGGAACGGGCCCAGGTGACCCTCGCCTCCATCGGCGACGGCGTCATCCGCACCGGTCCCGACGGCGCGATCGACTACTTGAACCCCGTGGCCGAGCGCCTCACCGGCTGGCAGGCCGAGAACGCGCTCGGACGCCGGGTCCCCGAAGTCTTCCAGGTGATCGACGAGCTCACCCGCAAGCCGCTGGCCGACCCGGTGGCCCGCTGCCTGGCCGAGGGCCGGATCGTCGAGTCCCCCGGGCACGCCCTGCTCCTCTCTGCCGACGGCAAGGAGTATTCGGTGCGCGATTCGGCGGCGCCCATCTTCGACCGCTCGGGCGCCGTCCTCGGCGCCGTCCTGGTGTTCAAGGACGTCACCCAGCTCCGCGGCATGGAGCGGGAGATGGTCTATCTCGCCAGCCACGACGCCTTGACCGGTCTCATCAACCGCCGGGAGTTCGAGGTGCGCCTCAAGCGGGCCATCCGGGCCGCCCGCGGCGAGCGGCGGCACCACGTGCTGCTCTACCTCGACCTCGACGAGTTCAAGGTGGTCAACGACACCTGCGGCCATCTCGTGGGCGACGAGATGCTCAAGCAGATTACCGCCCTCCTGCGCTCCCGGGTGCGGCGCAGCGACACCCTCGCCCGGCTGGGTGGCGACGAGTTCGGCGTCCTCCTGGAGGACTGCCCTCTCGACCATGCCCGCAAGATCGCCGAAGACATGCGGCGCACCGTCCGCGAGTTCCGCTTCAGTTGGCGCGAGCAGATCTTCGAAGTGGGCGTCTCCATCGGCTTCGTGCCCATCGACTCCGACAGCGGCGACCTCGCTCACGTGATGAGCGCCGCCGACGCCGCCTGCTACGTGGCCAAGGACAACGGCCGCAACCGGGTCCACGAATACGAGCTCGACGACACCCTGGTGGCCGAGCGCTACGGCGAGATGCAGTGGATCCACCGCATCCATCGCGCCTTCGAAGACCGCCGCTTCCGCCTCTTCTACCAGCTCATCCAGCCCCTGAAAACGGACGGCGACAACCAGGACCTCCTCTGCGAGGTCTTCATCCGCATGCTCGACGCCACCGGCAAGGTGCTCGAGCCCTCGGCCTTCATCGCCGCGGCCGAGCGCTACCACCTCATGGGCTCGCTCGACCGCTGGGTGGTGAAGACCGCCTTCCAGGCCCTGGCCGAGTCCCAGCGCCGCGAATGGTCGCGCCCCGTGCTCTTCGCCATCAACCTCTCCGGCCAGTCGATCGGCGAGGAGAGCTTCCTCGCCTTCGTCGTCGAGGAGCTGGAGAAAAGCAGCGTAGACTCCCGGCGCATCTGCTTCGAGATCACCGAGACGGCGGCCATCAGCAAGCTCGACAGCGCCATCCGCTTCATCCGCATCCTGAAGTCCAAGGGCTGCCGCTTCATTCTCGACGACTTCGGCAGCGGCCTCTCCTCCTTTGCCTACCTGCGGGACCTCCAGGTGGACTTCCTGAAGATCGACGGCGAGTTCGTGCAGAACATGCTGGAGGATCGGGTCAAGCGGGCCATGGTGGAGTCCATCAACCAGATCGGCCACGTGATGGGGCTCACCACCATCGCCGAATGGGTGGAGAACCGCCAGACCCTGGACGCCCTGAAGGACCTCGGCGTCGACTACGCCCAGGGCTACTGGCTCTGCCGCCCGCAGCCGCTGGTGCACGACGTGTAGGGATCAGTCGCCTGTTCGGCCTTCGAGCTCGCGTCGCAGCCGGGCCAGCTCTTCCTCGGCAAGGCTGGCCCTCTCCTCGGCGGCGCGACGTGCCGTCGCCTCCACCTCGGCTCTCTCCTCGGCGGCGCGACGAGCCGCCGCCTCCATCTCGGCCCGATGCTCAGCGACTTGACGAGCCGCGGCCTCGATTTCGGCCCTCTCCTCGGCTTCCAGAAGCTTGAGGTCGAGCTCTTCGACCCAAGGGAGCGGCTTGCCGGAAGCGGTGTCGATCAGGCGGAGCTTCAATCCTTCCACCTTGAGGGTCAGGCCGGTCGTGCGGCTCAGAAGGGAGCCGTCGGAGGCGGAGGGCAGCGGCTCGTAACGGCCGCGGACAAGCCGCTGACCTTGGAGACGGGGGCTCAGATACTCCCCCAGGGGATCGTGGAGGAAGTACTCCTCGACGCCCAGCTCCTCGTAGAGCTGCTTCTTCTTCCCGAGATCCTCGTCGCAGGTGCTCTCCGAGCTGACCTCGATGACCAGCGAGGGGACCTCCCCCTCCTTCCACAGCTTGTAGGTCTTGCGGCGGACCTTCGGCACTCCCTGAACCAGGAAGACGTCGGGAGCCACCACGGCACGCGGATCTCCCTGGGCGTAGTAAAAGAAGAGGTTGCCAGCCACGTAGACGTCGGGACTCTCCCAATAGCGGCGCTGAAGACCCGTGATCAGGTCCACCATCTCCTCGCGATGGAGATCCGATTCCGCCATGGGCTGGCCGTCCGATTCGGGATAGATGACGTCTTGGCGGAGAGGAATCGCTCCCATACGTGCCGTCCTTTCTCCAACCGGTGGCGGGATCTCATCACATCACCCCAGCGGAGCGCAACTGTCAAGAGATGATGGTAGCACTAAGCCGGACCCGTGATGCCACCCTACGCCCGCACCTTACTCGGGCCCGCCGCCTTCACTCCTTCGCTGACGCCGCTCTCGTACTTCTTGAAGTTCTCTGCGAACATGTCGGCGAGCTTCGAGGCCCGGGCGTCGTAGTCGGCCGGGTTCTGCCAGGTCTCGCGGGGACGGAGGAGCTTGTCCGGCACTCCGTCCACCCTGCACCGGCACGTTCAATCCGAAGATGGGGTCCGTCCAGGTATCGACCTGGTCGAGCTCGCCCGAAAGGGCCGCGGTCACCATGCGGCGGGTGAAGCCGAGCTTGATGCGCTGACCCACGCCGTAGGGACCGCCCGTCCAGCCCGTGTTGAGCAACCAGACCTTAGAGCCGTGACGCTTCAGCTTCTCGCCCAGCATCTCGGCGTAGACGCCGGGATGGAGAGGGAGGAAGGGAGAGCCGAAACAGGTGCTGAAGGTCACCTTCGGCTCCGTGATCCCCCGCTCCGTGCCCGCCACCTTGGCCGTGTACCCCGAAAGGAAGTGATACATGGCCTGCTCCTCCGTCAACCGGCTGATGGGCGGCAGCACGCCGAATGCATCGCAGGTGAGGAAGACCACGTTTTTCGGATGCCCGGCCTGGCCGCCGAGGTCGACATTGGAGAGCTGGGTGAGGGGATAGCTCGAGCGGGTGTTCTCCGTCAATCGATCATCGTCCAGGTCCAGCTTGCGGGTGTGAGGATCGCAGACCACGTTTTCTAGCACCGTGGCGAAATGGCGGGTGGTGGCGTAGATCTCGGGCTCACCCTTCCGGCGACAGACGGATCACCTTGGCATAGCAGCCGCCCTCGACGTTGAACACTCCGTCCTCGCTCCAGCCGTGCTCGTCGTCGCCGATGAGCGTGCGGCCAGGATCGGCCGAGAGAGTGGTCTTGCCCGTGCCCGAGAGACCGAAGAATAGCGCCACGTCATCCTTCGTGGCTCCCATCGCTCCATAGTTGGCGCTGCAGTGCATGGAGAGCACTCCCTGCTTGGGCAGGTAATAGTTCATGACGCTGAAGATGCTCTTCTTGATCTCGCCCGCGTAACGGGTACCGCCGATCAGCACCATACGCTTCGCGAGATCCAGGAGGATGAACGTCGAGCTGCGCGTGCCGTCGCGCTCCGGCTCAGCCTGGAGATGGGCGACGTTGATCACCGTGAAATTGGGCTCGAAATTCGCCAGGGCCGCCGGATCCTCCTCGCGGATGAACATGTTGCGGGCGAAAAGATTGTGCCAGGCGTCCTCGGTGATGACGCGGACGTTGATGCGATAGCGAGGGTCGGCCCCGGCATAGCCGTCGAAGACGAACACGTCCTTGCCCTTCAGATGCTCCTTGGCGCGGGCGAGCAGCGCCTCGAACTTCTCGCGCTCGAACGGCCGGTTGACGTCGCCCCACCAGATCTCGCGATCGATCGACGGGTCCTTCACCAGGAACTTGTCATTGGGCGACCGCCCCGTGTGCGATCCGGTCTCGCAGACCAGGGGTCCTTCGGCGGCCAGCACCGCCTCGCCGCGCTGCACTGCCATCTCCACCAGCCGCGCCGGTGGCAGGTTCCAGTACGCTGTGCCCACCCCCTCGATCCCATGCTTTTCCAAACCAAAGCTGCTGACGACCGGCCCGTCCTTGTGCATGCCATCACCTCGAAGAGTTATAGGAGGAAAGATAATCCGTCAGGAGCCGCGACATGATCCGGATGCCCACCGGCACCGCGCTGTCGTCAGCACGGAAAGTGGGCGTGTGCAGACCGCCGGACGTCGTGCCCGGCGCGACTACGCCGAGCCGATAGAAGAATCCGGGGGCCTGATTGGCGAAGTAGGCGAAATCCTCTCCGGCCATGCTGGGCTCCACGATCTTGACATTGCCCGCTCCCACGATCCGCTCGAGGAGCGGCTGCACCCGGCGCGTGAGCTCCGGATCGTTCACCGTGGCAGGGGCGTTTCGCTGATAGTCCATCTCGAACGATCCACCGTTCGCCCGGGTGACGCCGTCGAGGATCTCGCGCATCCGCCGCTCGATCAGGTCGCGCACCTCCGCCTTGTACGTGCGCACCGTGCCCTCGAGGTGGACCTCCCCGGGAATGATGTTGAACCGCTCGCCGCCCCGCACGATGCCCACCGTGAGCACGCTGGGCTCCAGAGCCGGGACGTTGCGCGAGCGGATGGTCTGAAACGAAGTGATCACCTCGGCCGCCATCACCACCGGGTCCACCGAGAGATGAGGATAGGCGCCGTGGGCCTGCTTACCCTTGATGGTAATTCGGAACTGATCCACCGCCGCCATCGTCGGCCCGGGATTGAACCCCACCTGGCCGACCGGCAGATCCGGGAAGGAATGGAGAGCGAAGACCGCGACCGGCTTGCCAGCAGCGAACGCACCCTCGGAGAGCATCAGCTCCGCACCCCCGCGCTCCCCGGCCGGCGGACCCTCCTCCGCAGGTTGGAAGATGAAGAGGACGCTTCCGGGGAGGTCCTTCTGCATCGCCTTGAGCACCGAGGCCGTGCCCAGCAGCACCGATGTATGGACGTCGTGGCCGCAGGCGTGGGCTACCCCCACCTCCTGGCCCAGGAACGTGTCCTTCTTCGTGGACGCGAACGGCAGATCCGTCTGCTCGACGACCGGCAACGCATCCATGTCCGCTCGCACCGCGATGAGAGGACCGGGCTTGCCCCCTTGGAGGAGGGCCACCACTCCATACTTCCCGATCCCTGTCCGGGGCTCAAGCCCCAGTGACCGCAGATGGGCCGCCACCAGCTCCGCCGTCTTCGCCTCCCGGTTGGACAGCTCGGGGTTCTGGTGCAACTGATGCCGCACCTCGACGAGCTGCGACGAGACCTTTCCAGCCTCCTGATCCACCCGGGCGTCGAGGCCCGCGTCTGCCCCCCATACCCCCGGCGAAGCCGTCACAGCGAAGAGCAGGGCCAGCGCAAAGCGGGCCGTCCTACGGCGAGGAAGCATTCCTGTCCTCCAGAAAAAAACGATAGCCCCGGCACCCTGGCTGCCCCAGGCGCGCCGGTGCGGCAGTCAAACCCGCCGAGTTTACCCCAGAGGGAGCGTTTTCTCATCCACCCCGCGGCCGGCCAAGCCGCCAAGGCGGAGTCAGCGCCCCCTCAGGGCGAACCCTCACTCTCCCAGCCTCTCCGTGTTCTTCCAGACGAATCTCTCCCTCTTCTCCCGGGGAAAGGGAGGGCGACTTGAGACAAGACCTCTTGGCTCGCGAAAAGGTCTTCGGGCCGAAGGAAAGCTCATCCCTCTCCAGGAAAAGCCCTTTTGCCTGCAGCAATCGTCATTCCGCTGGAGACTTGGCCAGTCGCTGCACGAAAAAGCCCACTTCCCCGCACCCGCTCGCAAATCGGATCCCGAAAAGTCTTTCCGCCCGCAGAAAACCCTTTGACCGGCCGTCCGCAGTCATAGCTGGCCGGAAAAGCTCTTTCAACGCGCTGACTGTCCCCAATTCGCTCCGAGGAAAGCTTTCGACGCCGTGAATCGAGCTTAGAGCGCGACGTCAAGCTTTCAACACCTGGCTTCTACGAGGCGTTCGCGAGCGTCGCAGCACAGATCGATCCGCATAGAGTCGCCAGAATAGGCTACAGGTATCTCCCTCTGTGGTACGGGAGAAGGGTCGCTGCGAGGCGCCCCCTATCCCAATTGGCCGGCTAGGCGTTAGGCAGGAATGCCAAACTTCATGCACTTGTAGGGGCAGGCTCTCGCTTTTCTCGACGCCTACACCCAAAGTCACGCCACTCACTGTTCATCAGATGATCCTTACCCTCGCTCCGCTCGGGCTCATTACGGGGTCGCCCGGTCAAGCGCGGTTCACACATATGACGGAATAAACCGCTTTGAGCGGTTCACTTCTTCAAGCCTCCAGCTTTGCCAGAGATATCTGACTTACCGTAGTACGTTCCCGCTCGAAACAGGCGAGAGCCTCGGATCGGACTTGAAGGAAGGGCCCTGAAGGGCCAGCGACGGCACTACGAGACATGTATGACGCAGTTTGATATCTTACATTTTCTTAGGGCGCAGTCCTCCTTTCACGAGCGTAACGTTCATGACGCAATTACTACAGTTGCTCGTCGTGCATACCACTCCATCCTTGGTACCAAGCTCGCTGCAGGCTCCTGACCCAGAGCACGAACAGTCAAAGGCTTGTAGGCTTCCGTCTGGGTAAGTCACCATCAATGCACCTCCTGCCCGAACGGCTTTGCTGCCAGGAGGTAAGTGCACGGCAGGGCCGCATGAGGCTGAACTCGCCTCGATAGTGGGTGAGGTGCTCGTGAGCACCATGAACCCGATAACTGAGAGAGCGAGTAAGGAACTGAAAACGAGCTTCATAGGAATCCTCCTTTTGTTTGGGTGAGCCCTTCCTTCGTATTGTCTAATATGCAAACATCATGCCTGACGGATTGGACATGCCGTCGCGCGGTTATCAGCCGAGGACCTCGCCGAGTTCCAGCGCGAAGTGCCTAGCCCGCCTGAGTTGGTAGTGGGGCAACCCTGAGGAGTGCCCTTCCGGCAAAGGTTATTGTGTTCGCTTCTTGGCGCCCCGCTGCGCTGCGGCGCCAAACAGCCCGGATCGACCTCTCCGCCTCGGGCGCCTTGGAGAGATTCGAGCCAGCTTGGAGCCTCCGATCCGTTCCGTCTCCAAACTGGCGCTGCTACTCCGAGTTCGGTTCCCCTTTGTGGGATTCTCTCCATGGGACTCCTGTGGATTTCAGTGTAAGAACGTCCATTGGAGCCTCTAGCATAGTAGAGGTATTCGGTGTAAAATTGGGAAAGCCGCTGAAGAGGGATAGCTGCATGCAGATATCGAAACGTCGGCGTAGGCGGCCATCCCGGCGCTGCACCAGAGACCAACCGCGCTCCGCGCGGTCGCCACCTGTGAGCTTTCAAGGGGGTTACGCGAGGTACCGAGGTCAATCATGTTCAACCCTGAGGTCTCTGTTGGGGTCAAGCGAATTCCTGATGTCGCCGCTTAAGCTCACACACTCTCGCCCCTCGGAGGCAGCATGCAGCAGAGCGCAGGTATTTATGGCTGCCGGTCACAGTAGCTAGACAAAAGATTCCGGCTGTTGAATCATGCCACTGCGCTCGCTGCTGCAGCAGCGGGAGCTCGCGGCCCGGAGGGGCCGGGTCGAAGTCGGTCGAGGAATGGGGGGAATGAAGCAGAGCTCCAGCGTTTCGAACGGCGACCAGAGCTTGCTCGAGGTGGTCCTGGATTCCTGGGACCGCAACAACAGCATTCTGCTGAACCTGCTCCGCGCACTCCCGCCAAGCGGGCTTGAGGCGAGGGCAACGGAGGGTGGCCCATCTGTCGCGGAGTTCTTCACGCATGTTCACTTCGTGCGACTCGTGCTCGTTTCGGAAGACGCGCCCGAGTTTGCCGTCACGCTGCCTGAAGCCGAGTGGATTGCCGAGCGTGACGCTCGTCGTATCGCGGAGATGCTGACCGAGAGCGCCAGAGTCGTGCGGGAAGCTGTAAGGAGCCGCGTGCAGGCGCGCCAAGAGATGGAGCTTCTTACGATCATCCCATTCTCCTGCTGCAACACTTGCTCTGGCACGAGGGCTACCATCACGGGCAGATCAAGCTGGCCCTGAAGATCGCAGGATGCCCGTTGAGCGATGATGAAGTCGGGTCCCTCACCTGGGGCTTGTGGATGAAGAAGACATAGGGTTCGCCACCAGGAGGCAGCATGCAGCAGATCGCAGGGATTGATGGTTGCCGGTCAGAGTGGCTGGCCATTACTCACGTGCCGGGCTCTTCGTCGTTCGTGGCACAGGTCCTCGCGACGAGCGAGCTTGCCGCTCAACCCTGGACGCTCGCCGCGATCGACATTCCGATTGGATTGCCCGATCGCGGCGCCCGTGAGGCCGACCGTGCGGCTCGCAGGTTTATCGGCCCTCGCGCCAGCAGCGTGTTCCCATGCCCCATCCGGCCTGCGCTCAATGCAGCGTCTTGGCAGGAGGCCTGCGACATCACTTTCCAGCAGAACGGACACCGTATCTCGAAGCAAACGTTCGCGATCATCCCGAAGATTCGCGCTATCGATGAGTGCGTACGCTCAACCGACCTCAGGCAACGCCTCTTCGAAATCCATCCGGAGGTTTCATTTGCCTCGTGGCAGGGCGCTCCGATGGACTCTGCGAAGAAAGAGGTTCGTGGCCATGAGCAACGCCGAGCTCTCATCGCTCGACATTTCGGTCCCGAAGCGTTCGCGAGCGCCGCAGCACAGATCGATTCGCGGAGAGTCGCCGCAGACGATATCGCCGATGCCTTTGCAGCGCTATGGTCGGCCGAACGACTTCTGGCCGGCACCGCCCAACGACTCCCAGAGGTTCTATCCACCGACTCTTATGGTCTTCCAATGCACATCTGGTATTAGGTCGGGGGCCCCGCCGGCGAAACGTCTCGCCGGCGGGACTCCTTGAAAGGATTCAGGCCTGGACGGCTTTCTGGAGCGCCGGGATCGCCTTGTTGAGGCTTTCTGCCGCAACGCCCCGGAGCTGTCGGCCCAACTCCGGGCTGCCGAAGGAGTGGGAAAGGTTGTGCAGCGCCAGTGCGGCCAGGACTTCCTGCACCGCCTCAGTAACACGAAGGTCGGGTGGCGGGCCGGGCCAGCAGCCGCCGTGAATGGCCTTCCAGAGATCGATCGGGTTCACCACCTGTCGCTTTTCGAGCGTAGCACCCATGACAAACTCCTCTACGAGGGAAACGGTCACCTGCGTCCTGGATGGCCGTAGTGCCGTGCCGTAGAGGTAGGCGCAGCGAAGGGAGGTTTCGTTACCGCTGGACTACGACAGCGGGCCCGCCCGGCAGCGAAGGGATTGCCGACTGGCACCCCACCGGCCAAGCAGCGAAGTCATCGAGCTTTGCGAGTGCGCGATCGGGACTCCACATCGGCCGGGCTTTCCGTGTCATTGTGACGTAGAACTCCTGGAGCACCTGCGTGCTCAGGCGCAGCCGGTCCTCGTCCATCAAGCGTGAAAGCAGTTGTTCCGCGGAACGGTGTCGGATTGGATCTGCGCTGTCAAAGGCATAGACGAGGACGTTGGTATCAACGAAGGCCGGTGCCTCATCGTTCATACAAGTCCTCGCGTGTCCAGGTGCGGGGACCCACCTCCACCAACTCTTCCCGTATCGCGCGCTTGAGGCGTTCGGCCGCAGCGCGGCGCCGCCAGGTACATCGGGTCCTCTTGACTCCAACGGTTGCGTTCGCCTGCCGGCAGCCATAGAATGCTGCCATGGCAGAAAAAACCTTCAAGAAAATCGCCAAGAATGTCCTGGGCGGCGCTCTGGTCTTCACCGGCATTGGCCATCTCACCTTTGCCCGAAAAGCCTTCCGGGCGCAAGTGCCCGATTGGGTGCCGCTCAGGAAAGACGATACAGTAGTTTATTCAGGCATCGCCGAGATTGCGCTGGGCAGCGCTTTGGTGCTGACGGATGAGGCGCATCAGGAGTTGGTGGGGAAACTAGCCGCAGCATTTTTCGTGGCGGTGTTTCCCGGGAATCTATCGCAATACGTCAACCGAAGGGACGCTTTTGGACTGGACACGGACAAGAAAAGGTTGGCGCGGTTATTTTTCCAGCCGGCGTTGGTGTATTGGGCGCTCAAGAGCACCCAAGGAGACGGCAGCAAAAAGGCTTGAGCCGGCAGCGCCATCGCCTCGCGGCGTGATTCGGCCGGCTCGAAGGTCGACGGAAGTCTTATTGCACGGCAGCCGCTTTCGGTGGCAGTTGGGCCTTGATCCAGGCGTCTACGCGCGCCTCCAGCAGGTCTAGCGGCAGCGCTCCGCCGTTCAGAATTTCGTCGTGGAACGCCTTGATGTCGAAGCGCGATCCGAGCTGTGTCTTGGCGCGCTCACGCAACTCGCGGATCTTGAGCTGCCCCATCTTGTAGGCCAGCGCCTGCCCCGGCCGCGCGATGTAACGATCGGTCTCCGTCTGTGCGACGACGGCGTTGACGTCGTTCTCCTTCATGTAGGCGATCACCTGGTCGCGCGTCCAGCCTTTGTGGTGAATGGCGGTGTCGACCACCAGCCGCACCGCGCGGAACAGCTCCGAATTCAGCCGGCCGTAGTCGGACACCGGGTCCTTGTAGAGGCCGATCTCCTTGCCCAGCTCTTCCGAGTACAGGGCCCAGCCCTCGGTATAAGCGGACAGGCCGCCGCTGAACAGCCGGAATTTCGGCAGGCCCTGGAGCTGCTGCGCTACGCTGATCTGCATGTGGTGCCCGGGCACGCCCTCGTGATAGGCGACGGCCTCGTCGTTCACCAGGCTGCGGTGGGTCGGGTCGGCGACGGCGACCACCACGCGCCCGGCCCGTTTGCCGTCCGGAGTGCCGTTGACGTAGTGCGTCGCCGCGGCCTTGTCGAAGTCGGGTATGGCCTCGACGGTCACCGGCGCCTTGGGCAGCAGCCCGAAGAGCTCCGGCAGTCTCGGTTGCATCTGGTCGATGTATTTCTTGAAGTCGGCGACGATCTGGTCCTCGTTCTTCGGCGCCCACTTCGGATCGCTGTGGATCGCGGCGCGGAAGGCGGCGAGGTCCTTGTAGCCCTGCGCCTGCGCCAGCTTGGTCATCTCCGCCGTGATCCGCGCCACCTCTTTCAAGCCCAGCTCATGGACGGCTTCCGGCGTGATGTCGACGGTGGTCATCGCCTTCACCGCCTCGGCGTAGCGCCGCTTGCCGTCCGGCAGGCTCTCGACCGAGATCGCGGTCCGTCCCTTCGGCGCGTATTCGTCGCGCAGGAACGCCGCAAATTCCTTGTAGGCCGGGAGGACCTCCTCGTTGGCCGCCTTGGTCATCGCAGCCGTCAGCCGCTGCTTCTCCTCCTCGGAGAAGCTCGCCGGAAACTTCTTCAGCGGCAGCAGGAACGGATTCGCCGCGACGATTCCCTCGCACTGCCCCGGAAGTTGGTCGACGACGAGCTTCGGCGGCATCAGGCCGTCCTTTACGCCGGCGCGCAGCACCTCAGTGGTCTGCTTCAGCACCCGCGGGATCTGGTGGAGACGCGCGATGTAGTCCTCGTAGTGCTGCACCGAATCCAGCGGCACGCTCAGCGGCAGGTCGGCCAGGGAGGTATGGATGCCGCCCTGCTGGTTGATCGGCATCTCGTAGTTCTTGAGCTCGTAGCTCACGTCGGCGCGGGTGAGCTGACGCTCCAGGAGCTCGTGCGACAGCAGGTCGGTCTCCGGCATGCCGGTGGTGGGGATGGCACGCAGCCGCGCCAGGAAGGCGTCGTTCTCCGCGTGCTGGCGCGCGATCTGCGCCAGCGACGCATCGCTGAGCTGCGCGTTGTAGCGATAGTCGCCGATCGAGGTCGCCCGTTCCGGCGAGTTTTTCAGGCCGGCCTGATAGAGCTCCTCGAACAGCGCATTCTGTTTTGCCACACGATCGGCCACGGAGGCGTCCTGGGCATGGGCTGATGAGCAGACACTGGCAGCAAGCAGAAGGCAGGCAAGGTTTCGCATGAGCCCAAGCCTAGCAGATGAGCAGGGGCGGAGGGGCCGGGGGTAGAAATCAGAACGGGAGGGCCAGCCGGTTCGCTCGACTGCTCCGGAGACGGTATTCACAGCGTTGAGAGTTGAGGGGCCAGGGACAGCAGGGACTCCAGGGACGCCAGGATTCCCATGGACCAGGGATTCATATTCGGTCTCCGGTCCCTCGTCATCGCTGGTTTCTTTTTCGTTCGTCGAGGCGAGCCCGCGTCATCCGCTCGCGCAGGCCACCTTCTTTGACGAAGGCTTCTTCCAAATTCCGGAGCTGCCGGTCAAGAAGAGTGCTGGCCACGCGGATCAGGCCGATGATCACATTCGCGGCGATCGCCGGGTCGGGGTTTTCGATCCCTTTGCGGAAGGTCGCGTAGCTCGCGCCGGGGGTCCGGATCAACTCGCGAAGGCGGCTCACATAGGCGTGCTCCAAGGGCCACTCCTGAAGACCGCGCACGCGCAGGAAATCGCGATAGTCGGCCAACAGCTCTTCGAGACTGGCGCGTGCCACGTTGGTCAGCTTGAGCTCCGACTCCTTGGAGGTCGCCGCGGCCATGCTGGCTTCGATGATGTTCTGCTTGCCGGAGCGTGCCGCCTGGATCATCTGGTCATGAGTACGGCTGCGCCGGTCGATGAAGTGATCGCAGAAGTAGACCGTAGCGTCGTAGACGATCTCCGCCCTCTGGTAAGAGAGCAGCTTCTTGTAGCCCCCGTGGGGCGGAATGAACCTTGAGTGCATAGCGATCTTTTGAGGTTCAAGAGGTAGCAGGGAATCCGAGACATTAAAAGCGATGACAGGGAGTCCTGGTTTTTGGTGACTCTGGAGTCCCTGTTGTCCCTCTGGGTCCCTTTTTCCCCGGTGTCGAGTATACCACACGGCCGCGGCGACCGCCGGGCCAGGAGGGTTGAGGGACTTCAGAGACAGCAGGGACTCCAGGGATACCAAGAGCGATTCGTGAAGAGTGGGCGAAATCGGCCGAGGCAAAGGCCTGGGTGGAAAGCCACTCGGCAATGCGCTGAGCGGCAACGGGCAGTGCGGTTCAACCGCCGGGCCACGAAGTCCCGGAAGGGGTTCGGTTCTGGCCCGGCGATCTACGATTCTGTCCCTAGCAGCTCGGCGAGCAGCCGTGCCGGCAGAAGGTCGGAATGGGATCGACGTCACAGGCCGAGCAACAGGGCAGGGCGTGGGCCTTCCTCACGGTAAAGGAGCTCAGTGAGCCCAGGCACGCTGTCAAGACGGCCAGGAGGATGATGAGCTTCCGCAGGGGATTGAGCTTCGACATCGATGTTTCTCCTTTCTCGACGGCCTTCGAGTGCAGTAGGGGATCTGCTGCACTCTTTGTGATATCTGCAAATCTTAAACCATTGAGTCCCGGCCGTCGAGCCCCTGCGGCTGGTTCCGGCGCAGGAGGCTATTCCGGCGCTTTGCGATCTTCCTGCAAACGCTGGACCGCGAGGTAGGTGACGGTGTCCCAGGAGTTGTGGATTCCGATGGCGAGCAGCAGGAGCGACGAGGCTCCCACGGAGAAGAGCGCCGGCGTGGGATGCCGCCGCATGAAGAGCGCGGCTGTGAACACAGTCGCATAGGCGATGAAGGGGAAGACGACGTGCCAGAGCCAGTCCTCCAGCACCGGCTTGTAACCGCTTTGAGAGCGCGCCCGGATCACGACCACGATCGCGTACACCACTCCCAGCATTCCCCCACCTCCCAGCACGATCGCTGGGCCCGCGAGCGTCTGCCACGGCGCGCTCAGCACCGCGGAGATGAAGAGAACCGAGCAGAAGTGCACGACGGTGGGAGTGCCGAAGGCCGCGATCTCCCGGGGCGAGCCGCGCATCGAGCTTTCCGCCACCAGGGCAATGACCACGAACTGCAGACCGGTCAGCGCCGCGCCCGACGATCCGACGATGACATAGAAGTTTTCCCAGGCGGACAGTAAAGTGGATTCCACGTCGATCCTCCCCTGCGGTTCCGGCGAGCCGATGAATGACGGCTCGGCGGGTCGAGCCGGCTGACGGAGGGCCAGATGCTTCGCCGGCGGGAGTATATGACCAGCCGCGCGAGCCGGGGGAATGACGGAGGAGATAGTTGCAAGTGACAACGAGACGTGGTAGAGTCCCTCCATGAGCTCGCCGGCCCTCCTCCCGATCCTCACCTCCGATCCCGATCTCGAACGGGATGCCGAAGCGCTGTACGACTCGGTCTCCGAGCTGGTGCGGGTCTACCAGTCGCTGGACCGGGATCGCATCTGCTGCCACGACATCTCCATCACCCAATGCAACGCCCTGGAAGCGCTCGCCCGTCGCGGCGGGCTGACCCTGGGCGAGCTGGCCGCCCATCTCTATCTGGATAAGAGCACGGCCAGCCGGGTGGTGGACGCCCTGGAGCGCAAGGGCTACGTGGACCGCTCGACCCATCCCAGCGACGGCCGGGCCGTGTTGCTGGTGACCACGCAGCGGGGCCGTGAGCTCTACCAGTCGATCCGCAAGGGGCTGCTGGCCGATGAGCAACGGCTCCTCGCGAGCTTCGATCCTGCGATCCGCCAGATCCTGCCGCAGCTCATCGCCCGCCTCGCCCGGGCCGTGGCCACCCGGCTGGGCAACGGCGACACCTGCTGCACGACGGACTGACGAGGTACTTTTTTTAACCCAAATAGTTGCAAGTGACAACGAAAGGAGCAAGTTATGAATACTGAGCTGAGCACAGTGAATCCCGAGACCGTGCGTGAGATCGTGAAGGAGAGGTATGGGGCTGCGGCCCGCCAGGTGAAGGATGGATCGAAGGAAGCCTCGTGCTGTGGCAGCATGTGCTGCACGACGGAGCGTGATCCGATCACGGTGGACCTCTATGACGAAAAGGAGACGGCGGGATTGCCCGTCGAAGCCGTCCTCGCCTCGCTGGGGTGCGGCAATCCCACGGCCCTGGCGGAGCTGGCGCCGGGCGAGGTGGTGCTGGACCTGGGATCGGGAGGCGGCATCGACGTCCTCCTCTCCGCCCGCCGGGTGGGACCCACGGGCAAGGCCTATGGATTGGACATGACGGACGACATGCTGGAGCTGGCGCGCGAGAACCAGCGCCGGGCCGGAGTCGAGAACGTGGAGTTCCTGAAGGGGGAGATCGAAGCCGTTCCTCTGCCGGACGCGGCCGTGGACGTCGTCATCTCCAACTGCGTGATCAATCTCGCGGCAGACAAGGGGAAGGTCCTGGCCGAGGCCTTCCGGGTGCTGCGGCCCGGCGGACGCTTCGCGGTATCGGACATCGTGCTGCGAGGCGAGCTGCCCGAGCCCATCCGCCAGAGCTTCGTGGCCTGGACGGGCTGCGTCGCCGGAGCGCTCCAGGAGTCCGAGTACCGGCACCTGCTGTCTGCAGCGGGCTTCGAGGAGATCGACGTCGAGCCCACCCGCGTCTACGAAGGAAAAGATATCGAGCCCTTCCTGGCGAGCGCCGGGCTCGACGCCTCCCTCGCCGAGCAGGTGGACGGCAAAGCGATGAGCGCCTTCGTGCGGGCGAGGAAGCCGCCGGTCTACCGCAGCTCGAGCCCGAGCTGAGCCATCAGCGCCACCAGGTCGGCCCCGGAGGCGGGGAGGAGGCTCGCGGCGTGCTCGCGTACCCAGGAGCTGACCCAGGGCCGGCCTGGATTTCACCGGCGCCGCAAACAAACCCGCCGGCCCGGCATCGACCACCAGGACCTCCGGCATCGTGTCCAGAACCTGGAAGGTGTCCCGCTGGCTAACTGAATTCACCCTGCTTCTTCTTGCTGTGAAAATCTGCCTTAGCACCCTTGATTATTTCCCGAACATCGCTATCCTTAGCTGCCGCTGCGACCAAGTCTTTCAGCTCCTGTTCGCTAATCGTCGAAAGATCGACACCCTTCGCAAAAAGCTTTGCCATTATTTTCAGATAGACATAACCAGAAGCCAGGCTGATCGCATAGCAAGTAGCGCCCATGATTACAGATGCGCCGATGTTACCCAGGCCAGGGACAAATGATAAAACGGTAGATAGTGCGACAATCCCTACAACGGACCCGGCAAGGTTGGTTGCAGCTCCAGATGCCAGCGTCTTCAAGACATTTTGCCCGAACGGTAAACCTATTTTTGAACCGATCCGCCCATACATCGTCCAAATAAAGCCAGCAGAAGCCGCGACCGCGGCTGCTGCCCCGGCACCAGGAATCCACGCCGACGCTAATGCCCCCACAGCGGCACCTTTGGAATGAAATTTTACGATCTCCGCAATTTCGTGAGGCAAGGCTTCGTCTACCGTTTTGTCCATCGCCTCAACCAAGTGCTTCGCTTGATGAAGTAGCTGTTCGTCGATGCCCATATTTGCTCCTAACTGAGAGTAAACTTCGCCTACACAATGGGCGGTGGGCGACAGACCCATGCCTCCGCCAGCTACAGACCAAGGACACCAGCTCTCACAATTTGTTTAGTCCAACGCACCGGGATCGGCGCCCCGCCCCGGCCTAAAACCAGGTGTATGCTGGAAGACGCAGGGCCGCAATCGTCGCATCGCGGAGGGAGGCGTTGACGTGGATAAGGAACAGGTGTATGACCGGGGTCTGACCGGGGTCGACCGCCTCCTTGCGCAGAAAAACGTATAGCGTCGAGGTGGGGACGGAGCCCATCCTCTTCGTGGTATCACTGCGGCATGCGCCAAATGGAGGAGCCCGCTGATGTCGCCACCCTTCGTCAAGTTTCCCCGCACGCCACACTGGCCCGGGAGCACGGGGGCCGAGGCCAAGAGCGAACGGTTGCTGCCGGCCGCGCAAGTGGAGCGGTTGTTGCGCGAGCCGGTCGTCGTTGAAGAGAAGGTGGACGGCGCGAACGTGGGGATCGGATTTGACGAGGAAGGGCGGCTCATCCTGCAGAGCCGGGGCGCGGTCCTGGGAACCGGACGCTCCCACCGCCAGTTCGATCCGTTCTTCGGGTGGGCCGCGGCGCGCCGTGATCCTCTATTCCAGCTTCTGGGAACGCGGTTCGTCCTCTTTGGAGAATGGCTGTTCGCCCGGCATACCATCTTCTACGACGCGCTGCCCGACTATTTTCTGGCGCACGACTTGTACGATCGCGAACGTCGCCTCTTTCTCGAGACCCGAGCCCGGGGTGAGGTCTGCCGGCAGGCCGGCGTCCAGGAGGTCCCGCGGCTCTTCACTGGTGTGCTCGGCACGCCGGACGCGCTGCGCCGCTGGCTCGGGCCCTCGCGGATCGGGCATGTTCCCGCCGAGGGCCTCTACGTGCGCCGCGAGCGGGACGGAGTGCTCGAGATCCGCGCCAAGCTCGTGCGGCCCGGGTGGGTACCCAAGGATGATCCTCACTGGAGCCGGCGGCCCGTGGAACGGAATCTCCTCTCGGCGGCCCCCGAGCCTTGAGAAGATTGGAGGCCTGATCCCCTCGTCCTCCCCACGGCTACTCCTGCGGCGCTATACTTCCTCATTCGAGGAGGCTCCAGCGTGAATGAGGCTGCAAGGAAGGCGAGGAACAAGCAGAGGCTCGGCGAGTGCTTTCCAGCCTTTGCCCAGAGGGTCCAAGCGGTAATCCACGACCTCGAGGCTGAACATTTTCGGCCGCGGATTCAAGATGCCCACAGGTCGATCGAAGACCAGTTGTTGGCATTCAAGAATGGCACCAGCCAGGTGAAGTTCGGATTCCACAACGTCACAGGATCCAACGGGAAACCGGAGGCTTTGGCCGTCGATCTCCTCGACGATGATCACCCGCTCAATCCAACCCGGAAGTACTTGATTAGGCTGGCCGGGATCGCTCAGGTGCATGGTCTGCAAACAGGGATCTTCTTCGGTCTGCCGGCAACGCTACGGAAGGGTCTCCGCAAGGCGATTGAAGATCTCAACTTTTCCGGGAGCGTAAAGATCGGTTTTGACCCTACGCACGTGGAGGTTAAAGACATCTCGATTGAGGAGGCAAAGGCCGGTAAACGGCCGAGCTGAGTGCGAAACGGAGCGGCGTGCACAGCAGGCGGTGAAATCATCATGCGCTCCCTCCTCAAATTTTTCCTGTTCACGTACCTCGTAAGCTGGACCTTCTTCTTCGCGGCGGCAGCGATCTCGGGTGGGACCCTTTCGCCGCCTTCTGGGCTTGTCGGGGCAATCAGCGGCCTGATCGTACTCCTTGGGGTCTTCGCCCCAGCCCTGGTTGCTCTCGCGCTCACTGCTAGAGCCGAGGGACGCGGTGGGATGATGGCGCTGCTCCGTCGGATCGCCCGAGCGCCAACCGCCGCGGGATGGTATGTGTTCGCGGTCGGCTATTTCGCGGCGATCAAGCTTGCCGTGGCTCTCCTGCATCGCATCGTGACGGGTGCATGGCCGCCGTTCGGTCAGACTCCTTGGTACGTCATGGCGGGAGCCATCCTCATCTCGACACCGTTTCAGGCGGGAGAAGAGATCGGATGGCGCGGGTATGCGCTTCCCCGGTTGGCGAAATCCTTGGGGCTCCCGCTCGCCAGCATCGTCCTCGGAACGATCTGGGCGTGCTGGCACCTGCCCTTCTTCTTCATTCCAGGAAGCGATAAGGCAGGTCAGTCGTTCCCGGCCTACCTGTTGGCGGTGACAGCGCTCTCCGTCGCCATGGCGTGGCTCTACTGGCGCACTCAGGGAAGCCTTCTGCTGACGATGCTGATGCACGCCGCCGTCAACAACACTGCGGAGCTCGTGTCATCGCGAGCGTCTGTCGCTAATCCCTTGTCTGTGAAGGCCACGCTCGTGGCGTGGCTCACTGCGGGGCTCTTGTGGCTCTTTGCGCTGTACTTCCTCGTTCGAATGCGCGGAGCGACGCTACCGCACGACGGGCAAGCCGTGAGCGATGCACGCGAGGTTGTAGCGGTTAAGTCCGTCTAGCCTCAGGAGACTTTATAGCAACGATCGACCAATCGGCCCCCGTCTACCGGAATTCCGCGTCACCCCTGGGGCAGGCGAGGGCGATCCGGAGGCGGGGTTCCTTCCCTTCGCGCACCTCCACAGGGAGGCCGGCGGCCCGCAGCGATTCCCGCAGGGATTCCGGAGCGGGATCTTCGAGAGAGAAGCCCGTCAGTCGGCAGCCTGCCGGGGAGGTCGTCGAAGGATGCGCGCTGCCACGGTCCCATTCAATGAAGAACGGCAGCAGAGGGCTCGACGATGTCGATGAGGGTGCGAAACCGAGCGTCTTCCAAGCCAGGCGGGAGCCGTCCGGCCGGTTCCGCGCACCGGGCCGGATCTCGCCTGTCCGGACTCCCCGGCTTTGCAGGCTCTGTTGCAGGGCCGGCAGATCGTCAGACCGCGCTGCCCAGCCGACGGGAGTGAGCGTGGTCAGGGCCCGGAGCTCGTCGAGCGGCTCCTTGCTCTCCCGATCCTCCGGGTTGGGCGCCAGGATCTCCAGGTAGTGCTCCCCACCCAGGGAGATCAGGGCGTTCTGCGTGCCCCGTCCCGGATGGGCACCGCCGAAGACGGCCTTGACGCCCGTGACGCGCTCCAACTCCGCGATCCCCTTCTGCAGGTCGTTGATGCCGAGGATGACGTGATCGATTCGAGACAGGTCTCCGGTCATGGGAGGAACACCTTTCCGGGGAACGCCCGCGCAGGCCAGGCAGAGAAGGGACAGAACGGCGGTGAAGGTCCGGCGAGCGAGAATCATGGGGGGATTCTACCGCGGAGAGCCGCTCAAGGCCTGTGCTAGGATTCATGCTGGTATGAGTCGGCACTCCCTTTTGGATGATTCAGTCCCTGGCGAGCTCTCCCTCGCCGAGTGGTTTGCCTTGGCGGAAGATGAGCCGGGAGAGCTGGTGGACGGCCATCTGGTGGAGGAAGAGGTGCCGAATTACGTCCATGAGATCCTGGTGATCCTGCTGGGTAGTCTCCTCCGGAGTTGGTTCGTCCCGCGGGGTGGGTTCGTCGGGGGCTCCGAGGCCAAGCTGGCGGTAGGGCCGAAGCGGGGCCGCAAGCCCGATCTCACCGTCTACCTTGCAGGCACTCCCTTGCCGCCCGCCAACGGCATCATCACGCAGCCGCCCGACATCGCCATCGAGATTGTCTCCCCGACACCCCGTGACGGCCGCCGGGATCGGGTGGAGAAGGTAGCGGACTACGCCACCTTCCGGGTGCGCTATTACTGGATCCTCGATCCTCAGCTCCGCAGCCTGGAGATCCTGGAGCGGGGCCCCCAAGGCCGCTACGAGCACCTCCTCGGCGCTACAGAAGGTAAGGTCGAGATTCCCGGCAGCGACGGCTTCGTCCTGGATCTCGATGCCGTTTGGGCGGAGATCGAACGCTTCGAGGCGCACGAAACCAAAGTTGAATAGGCGCTCAGCGCAGGACCGACGCGGTGGCCATCAGGCTCTCCCGGAGAAACCCTCATGTTCAATCCGCTCCTTCCTCAGCGCGTCGACAATACGTATCGCGGTTATAAGCTTGGGCTCTGGCTCTTTGGCCTGCTCGTGCTGATGAAGGCTGTCATCAGCCTGAGATCCATCTTCGATGGTTACTCCGTGGCAAGCTCTGCGGACGGAATCCCGCTCGACACGTTCACGTCCGCCGGTGCGCAAACGGTCGTTTCTCTCTTCGCGCTCTTGGGGCTGGCGCGGCTCGTGATCTGCGGGGTCGGCATCTTGGTGCTGATTCGATATCGCGCCCTGGTGCCCTTGATGTTCGTGCTCCTCTTGCTGGAACACGTGGGCAAAGAGCTCATCCTTCGGGCCATACCCATCGCCAGGACGGGAGCACCGCCTGGATTGGTCGTCAATCTCGTGTTCCTCGGCTTGATGATCGTAGGCCTTGCGCTGTCGGTATGGAGGAAAGACGCATGAGCAAACGCTGTGACCCAGAGGCGGCCGAACCCCGCACTTCAGGAGTGAGCAGGGCGTCCAACCCTATCGCTTACACCTTCTCCTTGTTGGGTGTGGGACTGGGGGTGGTCCTCCTCGTGGCCTGCTCACAGAAGCTGGGACCTCACGTCCCCGCTACCCCGTTTGCCACCAGATTCGCTCCCCTGGAGGTGATTCAGGCCATGGCGAAACGTGAGGGTTTGACGCCATCCATCGTAATGGGAGGAGGGCCTTGCGGCAGGGGCACGTCGAGCACTGCCGGTGGCCCGACGATCACCTCCGTCACCTGCCAGCAGACGGTGGAATTCCGTTCCCGGGAGGATGCTTCGCGTCTGACTCGGGCCGTCTTCGAGGAGCTGGAGCGCGCCGCAAGTGCGCACTCCAACTCGGGAACCGTCGGCAAGGAGGGTGGTCCGGAAGACGGAGAGATGCACCTATTCTACTGCTCATATGACGAGCAGAGCAGTGGTAAGAACGATTTTCGGGGTTGTCTGTTCCTCCACCTCTATGCTGTCGAAAGGAGCGACAGCCCCAACGTCTCCTATTACTTCGCCCTCGACGAGGAGAGGAGTGTGCGGCCCCCGGCAAGGACCGCCAAGGGTGAGTGAGCGGGGAGATGGCGCGTTCGGGTCGGTCGGCGTAGGATACGCCGGTTCACGGTTCGTCTCCTGTACCCGGAGGATCTCGGATGCGCCGATTCGCCTTTGCTGGTTTTCTGTTGGTTTCCTGTCTGGCGGCTCCCCTCGCCGCCCAGACCCGCGTTCCTGCTGAGCTCAAGCCCAATCTGGATCAGCCTATCGATGCCGACGCCACGGCGAAGATCCGCAAGTACACGACGGCGCCGGAGTTCAACTCGCCGCTCACGGACTACCTGCCGGCGTCTGCCACCGTGCCGAGCCCGAGCGCGGTTCTCGGCGACGTGGCCGGGGCGCCGGGCATCCTGCCGTACGTGGCGGACGTGAACCGCTACTTCCGGATGCTGGCGGCGGCGAGCCCCCGGGTGCGGGTGATTTCGATCGGGAAGAGTGAGGAGGGACGTGAGCGGATCGCGGTGGCGGTCAGCTCGGAGGCGAACCTCGAGCATCAGAAGGAGAACGACTCGCGGCTCGCACAACTGGCAGACCCGCGGACTCTGAAGATGGACGATCAACGCGCTGAGAGCTTGGTCACGTCGAGCGTGCCAATCTATTACATTACGGGCACGATCCATTCTCCCGAGACCGGCGCGCCCACGGCGCTGATGGAGCTCGCCTACCGGCTGGCGGTGGACGAGAGCCCGTACATCCGCGACATCCGCGAGCACGTGATCACCCTCATCACGCCGGTCGTCGAGGTCGACGGCCGCGACCGTATGGTGGACGTGTACCGCTGGCATCTCGCCCATCCCAAGGCCGTCACGCCCCGTCTGATGTATTGGGGTCACTACGTGGCGCACGACAACAACCGCGACGCCATGGGGATGACGCTCTCCCTCTCCCGGCAGGTGCTCGACACCTATCTCGGCTGGCACGCCCAGGTGCTGCACGACCTGCACGAATCGGTGCCGTTCCTCTACGACAACACGGTGGGCGACGGCCCCTACAACGCCTGGGTCGATCCCATCCTCACCAACGAATGGCAGCTTTTCGGATGGATGAACGTGGCGCAGATGGGGAAGTTCGGGATGCCGGGCGTCTACACCCACGGCAATTTCGATACCTGGAGCCCGGGCTATCTGATGTTCCTGTCGGCGATGCACAACGGCGTGTCGCGGCTCTACGAGACCTTCGGCAACGGCGGCGCCGACACCGAGACGCGTGAGATCTCGCCGGACGCATCCTCCCGCACCTGGTATCGCCAGGATCCGCCGTACCGCACCGTCTCCTGGTCGCAGCGCAACAACAACAATTATGAGCAGACCGGTCTCCTGGTCTCGCTGGCGTTCGTGGCGGAGAATCGCGAGCTGCTGCTGCGGAACTTCTGGGAGAAGAGCAAGCGATCGATCGCCAAGCCGGAGCGGGAAGGGCCGGCGGCGTACGTCCTGCCCGCGGACGACCGGCGGCCGAGCGCCCAGGCCGAGCTGCTCCGAGTCCTGCAACTGCAGCACGTGGAGATCTCGCGCGCCGACAAGGCGTTCACCGTGACGGTGGAGTCGAAGGCCGGGAGCAAAGAGAAGGACAAGGACAAAGACAAGGAGAAAACCCCCACGACGCGGACGTTCCCGGCCGGCAGCTACGTCGTGCGCATGGATCAGCCCTACAGCCGCGTCGCCGACGCTCTGCTCGATCGCCAGTACTGGAGCCCGAACGATCCGCAAAAGAACCCGTACGACGACACGGGCTGGTGCTTCCCCGCGTTGTTCGGCACCGAGGCTGTCCGCATCACCGACCGTCAGGTGCTGGCGGCGCCGATGAATCGTGTCGAGGAGACTGTGCGATCACGCGGCGGCGTCACGGGCAGCGGCTCGGTGTTCGTCATCTCGCAGCGCGGGGACGACGCGATGTTCAGTCTTCGCTACGCGCTCGGAGATGCGACAGTAGAAGCCGTGGCCGAGCCATTCAAGGACGGCGGGCGCGACTATCCCCGTGGCACCTGGCTGGTGCGCGGGATCGAAAAAAATGCGATCGATCACGCTGCTGAGGAAGCCGGCGTCGCGGTGGAAACGATCGCTGCCGCGCCGAAGGTCAAGACGCGGCCGGTCTCAAAGCCCCGCATCGCGCTGTTGCACTCCTGGATCAACACCCAGACCGAAGGCTGGTGGCGCCAGCGTCTCGATCTATTGAAAATCCCCTACAGCTACATCAGCACCCAGGACGTGGCGACGGATCCGAATCTCGCGGCGAGCTACGACGTCATCCTCTTCCCGCCGGTGGGCGTGGGGGATCCCCTGCGCATCGTCACCGGTCTGCCCATGTGGGGCGAGCCTGTGCCTTGGAAGACGACGCCGGAGACGCCGAACCTCGGGACAGATCGACGCCACCGACGACCTGCGTCCCGGGCTGGGATTCGCCGGGCTCGATCATCTGCGCCAGTTCGTGGAGCAGGGAGGCCTGCTGGTGGGCGTCGAGGACACGGCGCAATTGCTGATCACCACCGGCATGGCGCCCGGCGTGCGCGTCACGAACGCCAAGAACCTCAAAGTGGTCGGCAGCGTGCTCGACGCGCGTTTCCCCGACGCCACGTCGCCGATCGCTCGATGGCCTGGGCGACCGCCTGTCGGTCTACAGCTCGGACGGCATGAGCTTCGAGGTGAGCAACTCGGCGATGGGAGGCTGGGCCCAGGAGGAAGAAGATCGTCCGACCGGCCGCGGCGGTCCCAAAGACGTGGATGCCCCGCAAGGACGGCCCTCTCAGCCGCCGCCCCCTACGCCCGCGAAAGTCGAGCGCTGGGAGGCCCGGTCGCTCAGGACCGAAGAGCTGCGCAACAATCCCGGCGTGATCCCCGAAGCGCTCCGGCCGCGGACCCTGGTGCGCTTCGGCGACGCCGACGACCTGCTGATCTCCGGTCTGCTCGAGAACGGAAGCAATCTGGCCCGCCGCGCCGCCGTGGTCGAAGTCCCGGTCGGCAAGGGGCACTTGCTGCTCTTCGCCATCAATCCCATCTGGCGCGGCTCGACGATCGGCAGTCATCCCCTGGTGTGGAATGCGATTTTGCAGCATCAGTCGTTTGGAGCGGCGCCCTCCGGACAGCCTGGGGCGCGGTGAAAGGGGAGGAGACCGTGATCGAGGCCGATGTCCGGCAGAGCCGGCTTTACAGCGAAGACTTGGCGCCCGTGCCCGCTTCCGGGCGGAAGTGGGGGATGGCGAGCTTCGCCGCGCTGTGGATTTCGATGGCGGCGTGCATCCCGACCTACATGCTCGCGTCGTCGCTGATCGGCGACGGCATGAACTGGTGGCAGGCGGTCCTCACGATCTTCCTCGGCAACCTGATCGTGCTCGTGCCGATGGTCCTCAACGCCCACGCCGGCACGCAGTACGGCATCCCGTTCCCCGTCTACTGCCGCGCGTCGTTCGGCATCCTCGGCGCGAACGTGCCCGGCGCTGCTGCGCGCGCTCGTGGCCTGCGGCTGGTTCGGCATCCAGACCTGGATCGGCGGCAAGGCGATCTACAAGATCCTCGGCGTCTTCGTGCCGTCGCTGGCCGACCGGCGCGCCGCTGCCGGTGCTCGGCATCACGCTGCCGCAGCTCGTCTGCTTCCTGCTCTTCTGGGGCGTCAACATGTTGGTCATCTACAAGGGCATCGACTCGATCCGCTTGCTGCTGAACATCAAGGCGCCGCTGCTGATCGCGCTCGGGCTGGCGCTGCTCGGCTGGGCGTACGCGCGGCCGGCGGCTTCGGGCCGATCCTCTCGCAGCCGTCGGCGTTCGACCCCGGCCAGCCGAAGGCCGGGCAGTTCTGGCCTTCTTCTTCCCGGCGCTGACCGGCATGGTCGGCTTCTGGGCGACGCTCTCGCTCAACATCCCGGACTTCTCCCGCTACGCCAGACCGCAGCGCGACCAGGTCGCTCGGCCAGGCGCTCGGCCTGCCGCCGACGATGGCGCTCTACTCGTTCATCGGCGTGGCGGTGACCTCGGCCACGACGATCATCTACGGCGCAGACGATCTGGGATCCGGTCGACGTGCTGACGCGCTTCAAGAACCCGGTCGTGCTGGTCGTCGCGATGCTCGCGCTCTGCATCGCCACGCTGGCGACCAACATCGCCGCCAACGTGGTCAGCCCCGCCAACGACTTCGCCAACCTCGCGCCGCGGCGGATCTCCTTCCGCATCGGCGGGCTCATCACGGGCGTCATCGGCGTGCTCATGATGCCGTGGAAGCTCGTCGCCGATCCCAACGGCTACATCTTCACGCTGGCTCGTCGCCTACAGCGCGCTGCTGGGACCGATCGGCGGCATCCTCATCGCGGATTATTTCGTCTATCGCCGGTGCCGACTCAATGTCGACGCCCTCTACGACGAGAAGGGCGAATATCGCTACACGCACGGGGTGAGCGGCGTCGCGATCGTCGCCCTGATCGCCGGCGTGCTGCCGAGCCTCCCCGGTTTCCTGGAGGAGATGAAGCTCCTTTCGCCCGGCTCCGTCCCGCGGTTCCTCAGCGGGCTCTACCACTACGCCTGGTTCGTCGGTTTCGCCGTGGCCTTCGTGACCTATCTGGCGGGACGAAGGCTCACTTCGCGGCAGTAGGTTGCAGCCGCCGACGGTTGAACGGCATTCTTCCCCGGATGGACTCTCTTTGAGGACGGTTGGAGCCGACTTTCCGGAGATGGAGCCCAGACTTCGGAAAGATGGACCCCAAACGTCGGCGGATGAAGTCCAAACGTCCGGAGATGAAATCCAAACGGCAAAAGATGGAGTCCAAATCTCAAAAGATGGAGCCCAAACGTCGGCGGATGGAATCCAAACGCCGGAAGATGGAGCCAAACGGCAAAAGATGGACTCCAAACGCCGGCGGATGGAATCCAAATTTCAAAAAATGGGCTCCATCCGGCGGAAGATGAACCCCAAACGACGAAAGACCGGCTCCAAATCAGGGAAAATGACGCTCAAGGCTGTTTGAGCTCGACGATGATGGCGTGAAACCGCGTCGTGCCGATGTTCTCGGCCGCATGGGTCACGGGCTCGCGCCAAATCGTGTCGCCGGCCTTGAATTCCACCTCGGACGTCTTGCCATCCGAAGTGGTGATGCGGAGCTTGCCGCCTTCAATCACGAAAACGACGTTCGCGGGATGTGAGTGCATATTCTCCTTGTCCCCCGGATTGCTCAAAGCCTCCAGCACCCGCACCCGCTCGTTTTCGAGCTTCAGCTTGACGACCTTGGGAGTCGCCTTCTCCGCGTCCTGCGCCGAAAGGCCGGACACACAGAAGAGACAACCAAGAATGGCGAGCAACGGGAGACGACAGCGAAAGAGCCTGCGGATCGTCATGGGGTCCTCCTGGAGTGGAGAGAGTTGTGCCGGTTGCGGCTGCGCTCCCGCGAGCGTAGGAGAGCCGGTGGTGGCTGTCAACTCGACTGGCTCTGTCGGATCGGTCCGATGGGGTCGGATCGGCCGGAATTGCTAGGAGCGGCCCCGCAGGACCGCCCCTGGACGAGCTACAGCGTCATGTTGGGCGTGCGGCCGTGACCTACCTCCCGGTCAGTGGACGATCGACTGGAACGGCGTGTTCTCGGCGAAGTACTCGTGGCTGTCGGCGTTATTGATCGCCTTGTTCGGAGTCTTGGTCGCCAGCTTCTTGCAGGCGGTCTGACCGTAGGCATAGTCGTTGGTGCCGGCGACGACGGTGAAGTGGCTCGTCTCGTGGACCAGGGTGCCGGCTTTGGAGTCGGTGCCGGTGGCCGGTGCGGCGAAGAACGCGCCGCAGAGATGCACCTGATAGGGCTGGTTGGAGAAGACGTACGCATACAGCGAGTTGTCCGACGCGCAGTCACAGTTGAGCTGGAAGGTCTGGCCGGCGAAGGCGTTCTTCAGGTTGTTGTAGTGCGACTGGACGGTCGAGTACCGCGAGCTGGTGTAGTCCCCGAACCAGGTCTTGTAGCGCGCGTCGGTCGAGCGCGAAGCGGTCGCCAGGTTGACCAGGAAGTTGTAGGACTCGGTCGCGTAGTTCTGGGCGTTGGTCAAGGCGTTGCCGATGGCCGAGATGTTGCCGTTGGAGCAGTTGAGGAACGTCGGGGTCAGCGCCTTGCCATTGATCGAGCGCGCGGCCGGCAGCTCGGCCATCCGCTCGTCGCCGCTCAGGTCCTGGCCGGAAAGACTGAAATCCAGGGCCTGAGACTCCAGAGCGTCGACGGTATCGAGGGCGGTCCTGCCGCCGCGGCGGTCCTCGTGGACGAAGTTGATGCCCTCCGCTTCATAGCGCACGGTGTAGTGGCCGGGCTTCCTCATGTCATAGACCGCCGACAGATCGAAAGTCACCGACACACTCTCACCGGCCGGGATGCGGACATAGTCCGAAGCCCGCGGCGCCGCCCGCTTGACCAGCCGGCCGGTGTACGCGACGCGCTCGCCGTCGCGCTCGACGGCGAAGATGTCAGCCTCGAAGCCGGCCAGGGGAGTTTTCCATTTCAGGACGAACAGATCGTCCAGCCCCTGGTTGGCGAGCGAAAAGCTTACGTTGACGTTGTCCGCCGTAGTGAGGGCCGCCTTGTCCATCTTCAACTGGGGCACGAGCGCGGTGCTGTCGAGCGGACCGGCCATCGCCGGGGCTCCCGTGACCACCAACAGACATGTCAGGACAAAGCTCCATAGGATATACTTACGCATGAGACCTCCCTTGCTACACGAGATTCCCGCGCCAGTGCGGGGATCCCTCCAAGACCGTAGACTACTTTCACCCAATAGGGTGCGTGAGAGTCTCTAAGCGTGACAAAGGGGGACCTCAGCGCCCGCCGCTCAGCGTCACCGGAGTCTCGCGATAGAGATCCGGATAGACCCGCTTGAGGGCGTCGATCTTCGGGAGGTCGTTCACTACGATGTAGGGATAGTGAGGATTGTTGATGAGGAAATCCTGATGGTAGTCCTCCGCCGGATAGAAACCTTTCATCGGCTCGATCTTGGTGACGATGGGTGCCTTGAAGACGTTCGCTTTGGTCAGTTGCGCCACGTAAGCCTTGGCGATGCGCTCCTGGGTCGGAGAGGTGAAGAAGATCTCCGAGCGGTAGCTGGGTCCGGAGTCCGGTCCCTGGCGGTTGAGCTGTGTGGGGTCGTGGGCGACGGAGAAGTAGAGCCGCAGGAGCTGCCCGTACGAGATCCGCTTGGGGTCGAAAGTGATCTCCACCGACTCGGCGTGACCCGTCCGCTCGGTGCCCACCATCTCATAGTGCGCGGTCTCCCTGGTGCCACCCGAATAGCCGGCGACGACCTTGGTCACTCCGGGCACGTGCTCGAACATCCCCTGCATACCCCAGAAGCAGCCGCCGGCGAGCACCGCGGTCTGGGGTCCGGTCGCCTCGGCGGCAGGCGTGTCGAGCGCCGGAGCGGGAATCACCTTGTCGATCGCGTCGGCTCCGGCCTGGCAGGCCAATCCGCAAGCCGCGAGCGCCAGGGCCGCGACGATGGTCTTGAGCTGGGTGTGCATCGCAAGTCTCCCTTGAAGAGCCCGGGTCGGCGCGCGAGTGCGCCGGCCCCTCCTTTTGATACGGGTGTGCGCGGGCCGCGGATTGGGGCCGGGGGGGACCGGATCACCTGGGCAGGTATTCGCGCATCTGGGCATAGAGCGGGCTCAGGGTATCGATTTCGCAGGAAGCCGCGGTGAATCTGTAGGTGGTGTCGAAGTCCTCATAGCTGCGAGCTCGCCAGAGTCGTCCGTCGGGATCGATGACCAGCGAGTGGCCGATGCCTCCCCGGAAGATCGTCGAGCCGTCGGTACCCGTGTACACCTTGCAGGTCCAGGGGCGCTCCTCAGGATGGGCTGCCATGAGCTCTTCGATCTCGCGAACGAGCTGCGTGAAGAGCCGAGCGCGATCGCTGGCCGGAGCCTCGAGCGTCGTCGCTAGGGCACGGCCCAACATCGGATCGGCTGGCGAGGAGAGGACGCTGGATTGGAGCGGCTCGCCCGGACACGGCTCAGACGGCGACGAAAGCGTGGGAATTTGCATGGCTCTACCGGAGGCGGTGCGCCGATGATTATGGTTCCGCGGAGAGCCCGGGGCAAGATGTCCCGCCCCCTGTCACCCTGGCGATGCTTCGCCGACTCGCCTCAGGATCCCCCCATGGAACGACTGGAGCCCATCGATCGCCTGGCGTGGCGTCCCGCGCTATACTATGTAGCTCGGACATAATGTCCCTGCTGCATAGTTCTTATGAAGCTACCTTTTCTCGACCGCGACGAAGAGACCGCGCGCCTGACGCGGCTGGTGGAGAGCCAGGAGGGCTCCCTGGCCGTGCTGTATGGCCGCCGGCGCTGCGGCAAGTCGCGACTTTTGCGCGAGGCCCTGCCGCCGGAGCGATCCGTCTACTACGTGGGTGACGAGCGGGAGGGTGCCCTTCAGCGAGCGAGCCTGGCGGCGGAGATCGCCCGCCTTCTTCCAGGGTTCGACCAAGTGACCTATCCGGACTGGAACGCGCTCTTCGCCCGCTTCTGGAACGAAGCCAGCCCTGGGACGGCTCTGGTCCTGGACGAGTTTCCCGCCCTGGCCGCCGAGGCCCGCGAGCTGCCGAGCATTCTCCAGAAGCACGTCGATCGCTTTCCCGAGCGAGGCCTTCACCTCCTCCTCGCGGGCTCCTCGCAGCGGATGATGCAGGGCCTAGTGCTGGATCGCACGGCGCCCCTCTTCGGCCGTGCCAGGGAGATCCTCAAGATCGCCCCTCTCCGGGCCGGCTGGATTCAGCGCGCCCTTCACCTGGACGATCCCGCCCAGGCCGTCGAAGCCTATGCCGTCTGGGGCGGCGTCCCCCGCTACTGGGAGCTGGCGGGCGATCATCCGGACCTTGCAACGGCCGTCCGCTCCCTGATCCTGAGCCCTCTCGGGGTTCTCTACGACGAGCCCTCCCGCCTGCTCCTGGACGACTTTCGCGACACGGCCCAGGCCGCATCCATCCTCGGGCTGATCGGCCAGGGCTGCCACCGGATCTCCGAGATCGCGGCCCGTATAACCAAGCCGGTCACCTCCCTGTCGAGGCCCTTGGAACGCCTGATCGAGATGGATCTCGTGGTCCGGGAGACTCCCTTCGGCACCTCGGCGCGGACCAGCAAGCGCACCCTCTATCGGATTGCCGACCCCTTCCTGCGCTACTGGTTTCGCTTCGTCCAACCCGACCGCTCGCGACTGGAGGCCCGGCAAATCGCCGCTGTGGAAAGAGACGTGGCCGCCCGCTTTCCCCACCACGCCGGAGAGATCTGGGAAGAGCTCGCGAGAGCGAGCGTGCCCTTGCTCGACGGCTTCGGAAGAACCTGGGGCCCCGCCGGCCGCTGGTGGGGGCCCGGCCTGGATCACCAGCCGCTGGAGATCGACCTCGTCGCCGAGAGCGATTCGCAGGACGCCCTCCTCCTCGGTGAAGTCAAATGGGCGACGCCGGACGATCCGGCCCGCCTCCTCCAGGAACTGGAACGGAAGGCGGCAAAGCTCCCCTTTGCCCAAGGGCGAGAGGTCTTCCTGACCCTGTGGCTCAAGGCGCCGGTCCGGGGAGCTGTGGGCGGGCAGGTGATGACTCCGGAGCGGGTGCTCGCCGGGTTGCGGTGAGGTCGGACCGCTATGCTCATCTGGTCTTGAAAGGACAATAGGTTCGCGCGGCAATGGTCTGATCGTCTTCGTCGGCCTACATTGACGTACGCGTTCAACTGGCGTAGGGTTATAACCGTCACAGAATGAGCACGATCTGCCCGATGAGATATCGGGGAGGCTCACTCAGAGATTTCGCTAAGCATTCTTCGAGGCGGCGCATAAGCTCACCGAGAAGTTAGACACGAGAGAACCATGCTGACACCCATAAGGGTTGCCGAAGCTCTTGAGGCTATCCGAAAGGCGCTTCGAGATGCTGATGATGAGTTCGAGAGCAGCGAAAGGCTAGGGGGCAGCGAGTACGGCTTATGGTACGCCAATATCTATATCCAAGATGCATTTCGAACCCTTCTGGTATTACTCGAATCACTAGGACTTAGTCGTTCGTACGACGAAGTTTACTCACTCTTTACTGAAGCCCGGAAGGACTTTTCTTCAGTAGTCATGGGTCCCGATGGACCCTATCTTAGATGGTCAACGCCAATTTACAGGTATTTGGAGGCTATTGCAGTTACACATGGAACGCCATCGAGCATCGAGATTACTAAAGATTTAGGAGGTATCCTCCGAGAGTCAACTTATTTTGTTGGTTCTAACAGGCTGTTTTTATTGCCTCCGCAGGGTGAGCCAGAGCTGCACGATCGAATCGAGGGAGTCCTGAGGTGCTTGTTTCGTGATCTACTGCGCAAACCGACACTCTCTAAGCCGATTAAGAATTTTGAACCGGATACTGGCTTACCGAGCATACGCACGTTAATTGAGTATAAGTACTTAGCAAGGCCAGAGGATGTCGGCCCTCTAGCCGACCAAGTTTTGGCAGATACTCGTGGCTATCACTCGCCAGAGTGGGATCACTTTTTCTACGTGATATACGAGACACGACGATTTCGCTCAGAGGAGGAATGGAACCGGCTTTTGGTTGCAAGTGGAGTTACAGAAAATACGCGAATCGTAGTGCTCTCGGGTGAACCATCGGAGCGTAGGTCGTCTAACCCGGACGTCAACCGCGCTGCGCGCGGCCCCCGCCGGTGAGCTTCATAGAGTTGGCTACCTTCAACTCCTATGAATCTGCACGTGAAACATGGAACTCTCGGTTGTGCATTCGCGCTGCTCGCACTTCTTGCCCTCCACTTCGGCGTGTTCTTCGCGTGGATCACGGCCGATCCGCCTATCGCGATGCCTGATGGTACGACGCGTCACCACACGCTGGAGGAGCTTCGGGCAGCCTCGACCTACGCGAACGTCTGGTTCACCGTCCTCCTCCTCGCAGTGGCCGCAAGTATCTACAATGTAGTGCGGTGGGTGCGCGGCGCGCGAGCCGACGGTCGTTAACTAAAGTGGCGACTTTTTTACGGACGCAAACGATCATGCGTTGCGTGCGCAACGGCCTGCGCCCCCGCGAGTGTAGTGTCCCAACTCGCGGGTTTTGTGTACCGTCGTGGAGCGTAGCGTCTCAAAACGGAGGTTTGTGTGTCCATCGTGCGAGTCGTAGCGTCCATTCCCGTCGCGGGGATCACGTAGCTGGAGAAGCTGGCCGTAAGCACGTTACCTTGCAAGGTGTCTCCGGCAGCCAGTCGGCTCTGGATTTGACTTCTTTTTTCCCGTATGCCAAGATCTCTGGCATGCCTTCCATGGCCCATGAGATCCTCGTGGATCTGTTCAAGAACCGTCCTTCGCTCGCCGCCGAGATCCTGGTCGAGGTACTCGGCCTCTCGCTTCCGGCCTACACCGAAGCCCGCATCGCCTCGGCCGACTTGACCGAGATCCAGCCCGCTGAATACCGGGCCGACGTGGTCGTCGTCCTTCTCGATCGCGACGTTCCCGTGCGGGTGGTCATCGTCGAGGTCCAACTGGCGGTCGATCCCAAGAAGCGCCTCAGTTGGCCCGCCTATGTGACCGTCGCGCGGGCTGTCCACGGCTGCCCGGTGGCTCTTCTCGTGGTCGCACCGGATCCGGTCGTCGCTGGATGGTGCGGGGAGCCGATCGAGACCGGCGTCCCCGGATTCGTCTTGCGCCCGCCGGTGCTGCACCGAACGGCCGTTCCGGTGGTGACGGACCCCGGGGAAGCGGCCCGGCGACCGGAGCTCGGGGTGCTTTCCGTGCTGGCGCACGGCGAGACGGAGCAGGGAGCGACGATCGCCGCCGCGGTGGTGCCGGCGATCCAGAAGCTGGATGAAGACCGGGTCAGGCTCTACTACGACCTCGTATACAATTCCTTGAATGAAGCGGCTCGCCGCTCGCTGGAGGCAATGATGAAGGGCTACGAATATCAGAGCGATTTCGCCAAGAAGTACGTCGCCCAGGGACGTGCCGAGGGACACACCGAGGGGCTTACCGAGGGGCTCACCAAAGGGCTCACCGAGGGGCTCACCAAAGGGCTCACCGAGGGGCTGACCAAGGGACGCATCGAGGAGGCGGCGCGCGCGGTGCTGACCGTCCTGCGGGTTCGCGGGCTTGCAGTGCCCGACGCCGACCGCGAGCGCATTCTGTCCGAGAAGGACCCGGAACGGCTGGAGCGCTGGCTGGAGAAGGCCGCCGTCGCCGCTTCCGTCGCCGCGGTCTTCGACGAGCCGAACTGAGAATCCTCGAGACCCTTCCGACGAGACGTCTCTCGGGCTCTTCGTGAGCTGGCACTGGATTCCAGGGCAGACTCAACGCGTTGCGGGACCCACCCCAAGGGAAAATGAGGGGACGCAACGGCGTATTGCGAGCTCACATCGGCGCAATGTGAGGTCGCAATCTCGCGATGTGAGGTCTCATCGGCCCGATGTGAGGTCGCAACGGCGTGATGTGAGGTCACATCGGCGCGATGTAAGGTCCCATCGTGAGAATGTGAGGTCACATCGGCGCATTGCGAGCTCACATCGTGAGAATGCGAGGTCGCAACGGCGCAATGTGAGGTCCCATCGTGAGAATGTGAGCTCGCATCGGCGCATTGCGAGGTCACATCGGCCCGATGTGAGCTCACATCGTGCCGTTGCGTGTTCGCATCGGCGGGTTGTGAGGGCCTCGGAAGGGCAGGTGGAGGCACGACAAAGGGGTGTGCCCAAGGCACGTCCCATCGCTCGGGTACTTTCTTGAGGCTACGCCGCCCGGACCTCGCTCATCAGCGCCAGCGTGTTTCCTTCCGAATCCTTGAAGAACGCTATCCACAGCTCGTGATCCGGCATCCGGGCTACGAGGTGGGGCTCGGAGCGGAGGTCGGCGCCGCCTTCGCGCAGGGCGGCCCAGGTGGCTTGGATGTCGGCCACTTTGTAGTAGAGGATGGAGCCGGGATGGTCGAATTCGGGGGTTTCAGGCAGGGAGAGCATGAGGCGGATGCCGCCGCAGTCGAAGAAGGCCATCTTGGGAGGCACCTCAAAGAGGAGGGGCATTCCCAGGACGTCGCGGTAGAAGGCCACGGCCCGGTCCAGGTCGTGGATGATGACGGCGATCTGGCCGATCTGCGAGAGGGCAGCGGGCATGGCGGCCCCTTCAGCGGGTGGAGGCGGTGTCCCGCGCGGCCGGTTTGTGGGCCGATTCCAGGGCTTTCTTGACGGCGGCGGCCAGGGCGGCGCCGGAGCGGCCCGGCGACCAGCCCCGCTGGCGGTAGGCGATCCGCCCGTCGGCGTCGAGGACCACGTAGCTGGGGAAGCTGCTGACCTGGAAGGCGCTGATGGCCTTCATCTCGCCGTCCCAGACCTGGAGCCAGTCCATGCCGTTGCGACTGGCGAAGTCCTGAACGGTCTTCTTGTCTTCGTCCACGCTGACGCTGACGATGACCAGCGGCTGGCCCGCGTGCTTCTGGCGCAGGTCTTTGAGCTCCGGCAGGGCCTTCAAGCAGGGGATGCACCAGGTGGCCCAGAAGTCGAGGAGCACGACCTTGCCTTTCAGGCTGTTGCTGGTGATGGTCTTGCCGTCCAGGGTCTCCAAGGAGAAGATGGGCGCGGGCTCGACCGGGTCCGCCAAGGCGGTGCGGGCCGGAGCCAGCAGGCAGACTCCCAGTGTGAGGACGATCCCCGTTCGACGAAGCTCAGCTCCTCGACAGCATCCCAGTCTCCTTTCGACCCTCTATTCTACCCCGAAGGAGGGGAGATGCGGGGCGGCCGGGTGGCGGCACGCCCCAGGACGTCTCACGCTTGGAGGTCTATCCAGCGCACCAGCAGCAGCCACCCGTGCCACCACCGCTGCAGCGGCCGAGGCCGGCGCCGCCGCACCAGGAGTCGCACGACTCGCCCGTGCAGCAGCCCGGGGAAGCGAAGCAGGCCGGGGGTTTGCAGAAGGAGAGCTTCTGGAAGGGGGGTACGGTGGCGAGGGCGGCGGCCGAGAGGCCAAGGGCGAAGAGGAACAGGGTGATGCGTTTCATGGGATCTCCTTTCTGGAGGATGGTACCGCGCCAGACGCTACAGCCCCTCTACCGCGGGTTGGCAGTCGCAGCACCCACCGTCAGGAAAGGTGCCACTGCAATGCGGGATGCTGCCAGGGTGCACGCTGTCGCAGAAGGCGCTGCAGGCTTCGTCAGAGCAACAGACTGGACCGATGAAACAGGCGAGTTGAGGACCACAGAGCGGCCTCGCTGCCATCGGCTTGGAGGAGAGGGCAATGGCGGCAAGGGCTATGGCAGCTAGGAACAACCCCATTCTTTTCTTCATTTTCCATGCTCCTTTCAAATCTGAGCCAACAGTGGAAGCTCAAGAATATCATGCGCAAGCATCGATGAGTTAGGGGGTCAGGGGCCCAGCCGGCGTTCCAGCCGCCGCCGGGCGGTGGGGGAAGGCGCCGCTGCCAGGAGGACCTCCCGATCGGCTGTGGCCAGGTCGCGATCGGCGAGGGCTCCCAGGCACCAAAGGCGGTCGCGCTCCGAGCCCAGGGTGTCGAGGAGGGCGAGGGCGTCCCGCAGGAGGGGCGGGTTGCCGGCCCGCAGCAGCTCCAGGAGGGCGCGGCGGCGGGCCCAGCCATCGGGAAATCCTTCCACCAGGGAGCGCAGGCCGGAGATTGGAGGCTTCCCCTCTCCGCCCACGGTGTGGTGGAGCTCGCGGAAGCGCTCCATCAGGTGGAGGGGGGCCGCGATCTCGACGACGGGTGCCGGACCCGCGGAGGGGGCTAGAGGCTCCGGCGGGGGCTCGGGTCTCGGCGGCGTCGGCTCGGGTTTCTGCGTTACGGGCGGAGCAGGGGACGGAGCAGGCGGAGGCGGTGCCGTGAGGACGGGAGGTGGGGGAGCCGGAGGAGGCTCCGCCGGCGGAGTCACGAGCTTCACCGCCTCGACGGGAATCAAGGGAGGTGGATGGGGCTCCGGGACGGGAGGAGGCAGAGGCGGCGGCTTCACTCCCGCAGTCGGCGCCGCCGTCAGCGCGATCTCCGCGGCCTCGACGCCCTGGCGCAGGCGCTCGGTCCGCTTGTTGGGATCCTTGAGGTCGGAGATGAGCTGGGGAAGGTGGGCCGTCCCCTTCTTCTGCGCCTGATCGATCAGCGAGAGCAGGCCCGGCGAGGCCTGGGTGCCGCTGCGGGCGGCGATGGCCTCCACCAACTCGTCGGCGTTGTCGAGCCCGAGCTGGGCGGCCACGGCGAGCCGCTCCTGGGGCGACATCCGGTGCAGAAGGACCCAGGCGCGGCCGAGGATCCGCAGCCGCTCGAAGGGAGAGAAGGTGCGCTTGAGCTGCTGCAGCAGCTCGGGCACGGTCGCCGCCGGTGGGATCACGGGCGGCCTACCTCACGAGACCGGCGGGGGGACGGGGCTCGTCGCCCCCGCGTCCTTCGGTGATGGCGGCCGGCAGCTTCGAGACGTCCTGGAGGAAGCGCTTGAGGTCTACCCCCGCGAGCTGCTCCATGATCGGCGAGAGCTGGGAGAGGACCTGCACCACGTCCTGGCTGAGGCGGGCGGCGCCGGTGCCGTCCTGCCCGTTGCCGTTACTGATGATGGTGGTGGCTCCGGCGCGCGACAGCGGCTCGGCGATGGCGGCGGCGATCTCGGGCAGCACCTTGAGGGCCTCGATCGAAAGGCCGGCTTCGTTGTAGAGCTTCAAGGCCTCGGCCAGGAGGCGCCGGGCGGAGGCTTCGGCCGCACCCTTGGCCTGGATCGCTTCGGCTTCGGCGAGGCCGATGTTCTTGCGCATCACCGACTCGGCCTCGGCCTTGGCCAGACCCTCGGCCTTCACCGCCTGCGCCGCTTCCTCGCGCCGTTTGCGCTCGGCCGCGGCCTGGCGCTCGACGCGGTACTGGTCGGCGTCGGCCAGCCGCTCGGCCTCGTACTTCTTGGCGTCCGCCTGCTCGCGGATGGTGGCGTTGAGCTCCAGCTTGCGGCGCTCGACCTCCTTGTCGGCGATGGTGATGTCCTGCACCTTGGTCTCCATCTCGCCGGCCTTCACCGCCTGGGCCCGAGCCACGTCCACCTCCTTCTGGATGGACGCCTTCTTGAGCGACAGCGCCTTCTCGGCGTCGGCGATCTCGGTGTCCACGCCGAAGCGCTTCTGCTCCTTCTGCTGGCGGGCGGTCTCCTCCTCGATCTTGGCGTCGCGGTCGGAGACGGCGGTGGCGATGCGGGCGTTCTTGAGCGCCTCCTGGATCTTCGGCTGGCCGAGCGAGTCGAGGTAGCCCTCGGCGTCCTGGATGGCCTGGAAGACGAACGACTTGAACTCGAAGCCCATGCCTTCGAGATCGAAGTGAGCCTCGTCGCGGACTTTCTCCTGGAAGCGCTTCTGGTCGCGGTAGAGCTCCTCGAGGGTGAGGGTGCCGATGATGCCGCGCAGGTGGCCGGCGACGGTCTCCTGGATGGTGGAGCGCACGTGCTCGGGAGGCACGCCGAGGAAGCCCTCCGCGGCCTTGCGGATGTGCTCGACGTCGCCCCTCACCTTCACCTGGGCGACGGCCTTGACGTTGATGGGGATGCCCTGGCTCGTGTAGACGTGCTGGAGGTCGATGTCCAGCGTCATCATGCGCAGGGAGAGGACCCGCGCCTGCTCCCACGCCGGCCAGACGAAGGTGCCGCCGCCGCGGATGATGCGGAATCCCTCGACGTCCCCCTTCTCGTCCCGCACCTTGGCCCCGATCAGCTTGCGGCGGCCATAGACGATGAGCGCCTCGTCCGGCCCCACCTTCTTGTAGAGCATGCGAACGAGGGCATAGAGGAGGATGAACAGGACCAGCGCTGCGAAGACGCCGGCAATCAAGGTCAGAGGCTGCATGGCTCCCCCCTTGCGATTACAGATGGCAGGCGAAGCAATCCTACCATCCATGAGCCCTCATCACCCCGGCCCTCTTCTCCCGACCCCTCCCAGCCCCCCTCCCCGGGAGAAGAGGGAGAAAAGCAAGAAGGGACATAAGGGACAACAAGGACAGCAGGGATGAACAGCGAGATCGCCCCAGCCGGGACCCCTCTCCCGGGGAGGGGGATGGGGTGGTCGGGAGAGGGGCAGGGGTGAGGGTCTTGGGCGGGGGCGCTCTGAGGCAAAGTTAGCGCCTATGGGGTTTCAGGGGCTACGACTGCATGTCTTGGAGCATCCGCTCCGCCAGCTCCGCGCCGTTCTGGATGCAGTTGGGCACGGAGACTCCGCTCAGGAAGTTGCCGCCGATGTGCAGGCCGGGGAGGGCGTTCTCGATCTCCTTCGCCCTCTCCACGAAGCGGCCGTGGCCCACCTCGTACTGGGGGATGGCCCGGGGCCAGCGGCGGACGAGGTGGAAGGCGGGATCGCCCTGGAGGCTCAAGGGGCCTCGCAGCTCGTCGACGAGGGTGGTGACGATGCGGTCTTCGTCCCAGGAGACGATCTCGGGATCGGTCCTGCCGCCGGCGAAAGCGGCGAGGGCCACGTGACCTTCCGGAGCGCGGCCGGGGAAGAGCTCGGAGGGGAAGAGGCAGCCGAGGGAGCGGAGACCTTCCTTGCGGGGAGCGAGGAAGCCGAAGCCGGCCAGGGGATGGCCCACGTCTGCGCGGCGCCAGCCCAGGGCGAGGACGGCCACGGCAGCGTAGGGGATCTGATCGAAGAGTCGGCTCGCCCCGGCCGTGATATCGTCCAGGAGGCGGGCCGCCGCGTCCGCGGGCACGGCGAGGACGATCCGCTTCGCTTCGATGGGTCCGGCCGAGGTCTCCGCCCGGTATCCACTCCCCATGGAATCGATTCGGACGATCTTCTGGACGGAGACTCCGGTGCGCACGTCGCCGATCTCCCGAGCGAGCTTGCAAGGGAGGGCTTCGAGGCCGTCGCGGAAGGAGATCATGGCTCCCCCCGGGGCCGGACCCTTGCGGCGGGCGAAGGCTCCCCGGATGAGGCTGCCGTGATCGCGCTCCAGAATCCAGATCTTGGGTACGGCCCAGCGCACGGAGAGCCGCTCGGGATCGCCAGCGTAGACGCCGGAGACGAACGGTCCCACGGCGTAGTCGAGGAACACCTGTCCCAGCCGGCGGCGGACGAACTGAGCGATGCTCTCCTCCGTCCCTTGCGGCGGTCGCCGGATCCACGGCTCCTTGAGGAGACGCAGTTTGGCGCCCAGCGGGAAGAGCGGGGTGGTGAGGAAGCCTGGTGGTCCTCCGGGCAAGGGAATCAGCCGGCCATCCTTATAGAGATACCGCCGCTTGGCCGAGGGGGCCGCGACGACCTTCTCGCCGTCCAGGCCCGCGTCGTGGATCAGATGGCCGACGGTCTCGTGGTTTTCGAGCACGGTGTTGGGTCCCAGCTCGAAGCGCCAGGGTCCGTCCGTATGGGTCTGGATGGCCCCACCCACACGGCTCGCGGCCTCGACGACCGCCACGCGCCACCCGCCCCGGGCGAGGCGGAAGGCGGTGGTGAGGCCGGAGATGCCGGCTCCTACGACGAGGACGTCCAGGGTCACGAAGGAAGGATAGCGCTGAAGGGGCTCGCTGAGGCCAGGGCCGCCACGGCTCTACACCGTCCGTGAATAGCGGGTGGCAGCCCCCGCGATCAAATAAGCGTCGAAGGCCATGGCCACGTTGCGCACCAGGAGGCGGCCGCGGGGTGTCACCTCGATCTCGTCCTCGCCGAGCTCCACCAGACCGTCGGCCGCCATGGGTGCGAGGCTCGCCAGCTCGGCCGCGAAATGGCGGTCGAAGTCGATGCCGTACGCGGCCCCGATCTCCCGCTTGTCGAGGTGGAAGTGGCACATCACCTTCATGATCACCTCGTGCCGGAGGAGGTCCTCCGCGGACATCTCCAACCCTTTTGCGGTGGCGAAGCGATCCTCCTGGATCGCCGCGCCGTAGTCGCGCATCGTCTTGGCGTTCTGCGCGTAGCCGCCCCCCACGGCGCTGATCGAGGAGACGCCGAAGGCGACGAGATCGCTCTCGCCGCAGGTGGAGTAGCCCTGGAAGTTGCGGGTGAGGGTGCGGTCGCGCAGGGCCTGGGCCAGGGGATCCGAGGGCTTGGCGAAGTGGTCCATGCCGATGAACACGTACCCGGCCTCAGTCAGCGCGGCGATCGACTGCTCCAGGATGAGGAGCTTGGCGGCCGGGTCGGGCAGGGTCGCCGGGTCGATCACCCGCTGGTGGGGGAACATGGCCGGCAGGTAGGCGAAATTGAACAGGGCCAACCGGTCCGGGGACATGCGGACGACCTCGCGCAGGGTGGCGGCGAAGGTCTCGGGCGTCTGGTAGGGGAGGCCGTAGATGAGGTCGACGTTCAGACTGTCGATGCCGCGGGCGCGGGCGGCGTCCATCAGGCTCCAGGTCTCGGCCACGGTCTGGACGCGGTTGACGGCCCGCTGCACCTGGGGGTCCAGGTCCTGGAGGCCCAGGCTCAGGCGGTTGAAGCCGCCGGCGGCCAGGGCGTCGAGCTGCTCGGGCGTGCACTCCCGGGGATCGATCTCGACCCCGATCTCGGCATCCGCGGCGAAGCGGAAGTGGTGGCGCAGGAGGGCCATCAGCTCGGCCAGGTCCTCGGCGGGCAGGAAGGTCGGCGTGCCGCCTCCCCAGTGGACCTGGCGGACCTCGCGCCGGCCGGCCTGCAAGAGGGCCGCAGCCTTCTCCATCTCACGGGCCAGCAGGGGCAGATAGCGTTTGCCCCAGGTGCGATCGCGAGAGATCGTCACGTTGCAGCCGCAGAAGAAGCAGCGGACGTCGCAGAACGGGACGTGGACGTAGAGCGACAGTGGACGATCACTCTGATTGCCGCTGTGATCGAGGAGCCTGGCGTAATCGGGAGAGACGAAGCCCTCCACGAACTGCGGCGCCGTGGGATACGAGGTGTAGCGGGGACCGGGGCGGTCGTACTTGACGACCATGTCGCGGTCGAAGCGGATCGGCTGCAAGAGGTCGTTGCTCATCGTGGCCACAAGGTACCTCGTGAGCCGAGCGCCGCGCGCCGTACGCCTGGAGGGTTTTGGAGGGGAGGAGCCGCTACCCCGTGGGGCGGGCCGCCCTGGCGTCGACCGGAGTCGCCCCGCGCCTATCCCACCTGCCCCTCCGCGCAGGTGCGGCTGTGGATGTCCTGCGTCAGCTCCTCGATGCGCTGGGTGAGCGCGCGGGTGATCTGGGTCAGCTCGGTGTTCTGCTCCAGCAGCTTGAGGATTTGCTCCTGGGTGCGGGTGGCGATCTCCTGCCGCTCGAGGCTGGCCTGGGCCAGAGCCTCGCGGTGCTGGGCGTCGGCCTCGGTCATCGCCTTGTCGCGGTCGGCCTGCCGCGTCTGGGCGAGGAGGATCAGCGGCGCCGCATAGGCTGCCTGGAGGCTGAAGGCCAGGTTCAGGAGGATGAACGGGTAGGGATCGAAGTGATGAGAGGCACCCCAGAGATTGAAGACGATCCAGATTCCCACCAGCACCGTCTGGACGATGATGAAGATGGGCGTGCCGAAGAAGCGGGCAAAGAGCTCCGCCTTCCTGCCGAACCAGTCGCCGCCGAAGGCCGAGCTCAGGTGATGGTGGGGCGCGTGGAAGCGGAGGTGGTGGTCCGGCGGCAGCATTGTGGCTGGCGTCGACGAGTCCGAGGGCATGGGCAGATCCTCCCGGGATGAATGGACGTCATGCTAGCCCAACTTCCACACTTTGCGCGGTAAAGCATTGATAGATAAGGGTGTGCCTAGATTTTTCGTCACTATTAGGATTGGGTAGCCAGGTTTTGCCGGGAGCCATGATCTCGTCTATATCAGAAATCCGAGAGTCTCTGGTTTCGTCACTATTTCCAGAAATCGGTCCCCGTCACACCTGGAATCAATGACTTACAGCTCCGAAGATGCAGAGTTTGGCCTCTTCGGGGCTGTTGGCTGTGGAAGTTGGGCTAGCACCGCCTCCCGGCTCAGCGGGACCAGAACCAGTCCCGGCCGAACCTCTCGGCCAGGATCTGGCCCACCTGCTCGCGGCGGATCCACTTCTTGACCCACCAGTCGGGGTCGTAGGGCTCGTCGATGTCGGCGATGGGCTGGCCCAGGCCGGCGAGGTTGTCGAACTTTCCTTCTTCGATCGCCTCGCGGATGCTGTTCTCGGCGACGAGCTGGGTGGCGCGGCTGGAGAAACGGCCGTTGCTGCTCATGGCAAGAGATTATAGATGACCGTTTCAGCCGGCGAACCGGCTGCCGGAGCGCTCGAGGCGCTGGCGGATCTCGGCCATGACCTGCCGCGGTTTTCATGGAGTGACTCCTGGCGATCCTTTCCGGAGTATACTTGAACCCTCAACCCGGACGTGGCAATGTGCGCTCTCTCTTCGGCGTTCCCGCACACGCCATGCTCCTTTCAGGAGATCTATGCCATGACTCTCGTCCGCAAGCTCCTGCTGATCGCCAACGGCCTGACGTTCCTCGGTTTCGCCATCTCGACGCTGCTCAGCTTGGATCGCACGGCTCACATCTACGCCTTGATCCCGGACGGGATCGGCGGGGCCAATGAGTTCCACGCCGTCTACCTGGGGTTCTGGCTCGGCCTCACGATCGCCTCCTTCCGAGCGGTGCGGCACTACCAGGTGGCGATCCTGGGGGACACGGTGTTCCTGCTGACGCTCATGCAGTCGCTGGGGCGGGCCTACAGCTTCATGGTAGATGGCATACCGCCCACGCGTTTCATCCTCTTTTTCGTCGCCGAGTTCTTCGTCGGCGTCGTCGGCCTGCTGATCCGTCCAAGGACCGCCTAGCCACCGGGAGCCAGTCCGATGGCGCACGACGTCCTCTTCCAGCCGCTCCAGTTCCGGAGCCTGACGGTCAAGAACCGGCTGTTACGCTCCAACGTGTCGGGACGCTTCGACAACTACGACGGAAGCGGCAGCCCGGTGCGCCTGAATTGGGAGGAGCGCTTCGCGCGCGGGCCGCTCGCGAACCGCGCCCGGCTGCTCCGCGAGGTCGTCGCCGCCATCCGGGCGGAGGTGGGCAACGACTTCCACCTCCAGGTCAAGATCAGTGCCCGCGATCTGAACAACGCGTTCTTCCCCTGGGAGAAGCGGGGCAATACGCTCGCCGAGACCCTCGAGGTCTGCCGCTGGCTGGAGGAGGACGGGGTCGATGCCATCCACGTCTCCAACGGCGACTCGTTCATCCATCCCTGGCAGCCGCCAGGGCCGTTCCCGCTGGACGTCGCTGCGCAGACCTATCCGACCATGCTCCCCAGCGGCTCGCACACGCTGCGCAACTATTTCATGTTCCGCGTGCCCTTCCTGCGGCCGATCATGACCTGGCTGTGGAACCGCACCCGTCCCCGCAACGACGAGGGGATCAACCTCCCCGACGCGCGAGCGATCAAACAGGCGCTGCGCATCCCCGTGCTCGTGACCGGCGGCTTTCAGAACGCTTCGGTGATCCGCCGCGCCATCGAGGACGGCAGCGCCGACGGGGTGAGCATCGCCCGGCCGCTCATCGCCAATCCCGATCTGCCGCAGGTGTTCGCGGCTGGCAAAGACCTCCCCGAGCGACCGTGCACCTACTGCAACCGGTGCACGGTCAACGTCCTCACCAACCCGCTCGGCTGCTACGAGCTGTCGCGTTTCGGCGGCGATTACGTGGCGATGATGCGTGAGGTGATGTCGGTGTTCGAGGACCTCCCCGATGTCCACTGAGAGTTCCTACGAGAGGAGGATCATCCCATGAACGAGACCTATGACGTGCTGGTGATCGGCTCCGGCTTCGGCGGCGCGATCACGGCCTGCCGGCTGGCCCTGGCCGGGAGGTCGGTCTGTGTGCTGGAACGCGGGAGGCGGTGGGGCCGCTCAGACTTCCCGCGTACCACTCCCGAGCTGGCGCGGGCCTTCTGGAACCCGCGCGACCTCGGGCTGCTCGACGTCCGCGCCTTCCGCCGCGTCGACGTGATCCAGGCGAGCGGCGTGGGCGGCGGGTCCCTGGTCTATCTGAACGTGAACTGGCGCCCGCGCCCCGAGGTCTTCGCCAAGCGCTGGCCGAAAGGGATCAACTTCGATACGCTCTTACCCTATTACGAGCTGTCGCGCGAAGTGCTGGAGGCGAAGAAGCTCAGCCCGCCGGAAGGATTTCCTATGCCGCCGCGCACCACGGCGTTCTTCGACGCGGTGAAGAAGACCGGGCGCGAGCCCACTCTGGTCAACATCGCCGTCTACACCGGACCGCCGCGCACCAATCCCTATAGCGGCATCCCGCAGGAGCCGTGCATGTATTGTGGCAACTGCATGTTCGGCTGCCCGGTGCATGCCAAGAACACGCTCGACCTCAACTACCTGGCGGTGGCCGAGCGCCATGGCGCCGAAGTCTACCCCCTGCACATGGTGCAGAAGATCGAGCCGCTGGACGATGGGGCCGCCGGCTACCGCGTCCACTTCCTTCACCTCCATCCCAACGGCTCCGAGCCGGGCTCGGTGGTGGGACGCAAGCTGGTGGTGGCCGCGGGGACCATGGGCACCAACGAGCTCCTCCTCAAGGCGCGCGACGTGGACCGTACCCTGCCCAAGCTGAGCCGCGCGCTCGGGACGGGGTTCTCGATCAACGGCGACTTCGTCTTCAACGGCACCACCCGCGTCGACCGCGACATCGATCCGGTGCGGGGGCCCTCGATCACCTCCGGCGTCGAGGTCGGCTCCGACGGCGACGGGATCTTCATCAGCGACCTCAACTATCCCAACCCGCTCCTCTGGTACATCCAGGGCAGCCTCTATCCGTTCGCGCGCATCCGGCACACCCTGGCGGGGACCTTCGCCTACCTGGGGCGCACCTTCGGCTTCACCAAGCCGTGGCAATGGACGCGCAAAATAAACGATTTCTTCGAGGGCAACTTCACGCCCGGCTACCTGGGCTACCTGGGCATGGGGACCGATGCGTCGAACGGCCGGCTCAAGATCCGTGACGGGGGGCTGGAGGTCGAATGGAGCTTCCACGAGAGCATGCGCATGTTCCGCAAGATGTTCGGCGTGCTGAAAGAGTTCAGCCGGGCGTTGGGGGGCAAGTACAACACCTGCATCACCTGGCACTGGCCGCTGCGCAAGCTGTTCACCCCCCATCCGCTGGGAGGGTGCGCGCTCTCCGACTCGCCGGACCAGGGGGTGGCCAACGAGTGGGGCGAGGTGTGGAGCTATCCGAACCTGTACGTCTGCTGCGGGTCGGTCGTCCCCGCCGCCCTCGGCGTCGCGCCTTCGGGGACGATCGCCGCGCTGGCCGAGAGGATCGCCGAGCACATGGCCGGAGTGAGGAGCGACAACGCCGCCCTGCGCATCGCTCCGCCGGGCGCCTGAGGGAGGTGAGGGGTTGCTTTGTCAGACGATTGACGCCGCCCCTCGGTTCCTCCTACTGTATGCCACCAAAGAGCCAACCACGAACGCACTCGGTGCGGGAGGAAACGTTCAATGTCGTACATCATTACGGAGAAGTGCCTGGGAGAACGCTATGCGACCTGTGTCTCGGTCTGCCCGGTGGACTGCATCAAGCCGGGCGACTACCGGGGCGAAGAGTTCATGATCATCGATCCCGAGGCCTGCATCGACTGCGGCCTCTGCCTGCCGGAGTGCCCGATCGGCGCCATCCTCGAGACCGAGGACGAGGACCCGGAGTGGGCGGCCATCAACAAGGAGCTCGCGCCGGAGTTCAACCAGAACCCGGCGGTTCCCGAGCGGCCCCGCAACGATCCGCCCCGCAAGCCGGGCAACGTGATCGTGAATCCTTGAAGGAGGCTGCGCGCTTGGCGCCGGTCCCGCCGCCGCGGGGCCGGGGTTCTCCCTGCTCTCTGGGACGGCCTTGGAAGTATACTGCCGCCTTGGCCTCGGTGAGGTTCGGGGCAAAGGGGTGACGATGAGAGTTGCTTTCCTCAAGCCGCCCATCGGCGGCATTCTTGGGCTCGAGATGCTGACTTTCGTCGAGCCTCTGGGCCCCATCTCCATCGCGGGCGGCCTCGAGGCCGACGGTCACGAGTGCCGGGTCTTCGATCTGCGGATCGAGGGCGAGGAGCAGGGGCTCGACCTCTGCCGGCGTTTCGAGCCGGGAGTCATCGGCCTCCAGTGCAACTTCACCACCGAGCGCTTCCGCACCCTGCGGTTGATCGATCGCCTGCGCCGCGAGATGCCGGACGCCTTCCTGGTGATCGGCGGCCACGACGCCTCGCGGGAGCCCGAATGGTTCCTGCGTTCCGGCGTGGGCGCCGTGGCCATCGGCGACGGGGAAGAGGTGATGCCGGCCCTGGTGGACGCCCTGGAGCGGGGCGCCGGCCTCGAGACCGTGCCGGGCCTGCTGCTCGACCGCGGCGGCGCGTCCTTCGCCACCGGCGAGGCGCCGACGCGCAAGGACCTCGACTCCCTGCCCCTGCCCGCCCGGCATCTCATCGCCCACTACGCGCCCCAGTACTACATCAATTTTCGCAAACCCCTGGCACTCATGGAGACCGCCCGGGGCTGCCCCTTCAAGTGCAACTTCTGCTCCGTGTGGAAGTTCCACGCCAGCACCTTCCGCCAGAAGTCGCCGGAGCGGGTGGTGGCGGAGCTCAAGGCCATCGAGGCGCCGAACGTCTTCATCACCGACGACATCTTCTGGATGGACGTGTACCGGGGCGAGGAGATGGCGCGCCAGATCAAGGCGGCGGGGATCAAGAAGTACTTCACCGTGCAGACCCGCACGGACATCATCTGCAAGTTCCCCCACCTGGTCGAGATGTGGAAGGACTGCGGCAACCTCTCCATCTTCCTCGGCCTCGAGGCGGTGACGGATGAGGGGCTCGACGCCGTCAACAAGAGCAACACGGCGGCCAACAACGTCCGGGCGCTCGACATCCTGCGGGAGCTCGGCGTGGGTTACACCCCCAACTTCATCGTCGATCCCGCCTGGGACCATGAGGACTTCGCCCGCCTGCGCGCTTGGATCGAGGAGACGGGGGCCTACAACAGCGGCTTCTCCGTGCTCACCCCGCTGCCGGGGACGGACCTCTGGGAGACGGCCAAGCACGGGGTCCTGACCCAGAACTGGGAGATGTTCGACATCGTCCACGCCGTCATCCCCACCAAGCTGCCTCTTGCGGATTTCTACGAGGAGTACTCCCGGCTCTGGCGGCACGTCCTCGACGTCCGCTACCGCCACCGGGGGAAGGCCCGAACCTACGTGGCCCTGGGGCTCGCCCTCGCCACCGGCAAGGTCTCCCTGGGCGCCGTGCGCAAGGGGATGAACATCGCCCGGGTGTTCAGCAAGCCCGAGACGTTCCTCGAGGCGCACCGCGAGCCCGAGCCGGTGGCGGTGCACTGAAGGGGCGTAGCCTACTTCTTCGTAATCGTAAATTTCCCGAAGCTGACTCCGAGGTTGAAGCCGGTCCCCTTGCCGGCGAGGGCGAGGGAGACCTCTCCCTTGGTCATGGCGCCCGCGGCACTGGATTTCACGGTTCCCGCTTCGGCGGACGCCCGTACGTAGGTGCCGAACAGCTCCGAGATGTTCGTCACCTCGCTGAACTTGCCGAGGCCGTCGGTGATCTTGTACTTCCCGGCGGTCAGCCCGCCGCCCTTGGCTTCGATCTTCACCTGCGCCTTCTGGCCGTTGTCACAAGTGATCGTCCCCTGACCATGGGCCGCCTCGTAGAACGCCGACCAGCCGGAGACGGTGTACGTCATCTGGCAATCGGTCGTCTTGACGGCTGCGGCCGGGGCGGCCAGCGCCACCGCCAGCACCAGCATGAGAAACAGCGAGCTTGGCTTCACGGGAATCTCCTTTCACGGTTTACCGGCCCAGGCCGGGGATCTCTTCGAGATGGGGGAGCGGCGAGTCGAGCACGTCGGAGAACAGGGTGAGGACGCGGAAGGTGAGCCCCCAGATGGAGTGGCCGCGGAAGCGGATGGCAGGATAGAGCAGGCGCGCTCCACTCCTCTCCCACTCCAGGTGGTCGGCATTGCGGGGATCCCAGAGATGGGAGAGGGGGATCCAGAACGCTTCGGCCACCTCTTCGCTGACGGTGAACGGCGCCAGCTCCTCCCCCAGGTAGTAGACGAAGGGCGAGAGGATCATCTGCCAGTCGCCGCCACCCAGGCGCACGAGGACGTCCGAGAGGGGACCGATCCAGTGCGGGTCTCCCAGGGCGAGCCCCACCTCCTCGAAGGTCTCCCGCTCGGCCACGGCCCGCGGGCTGGGGTCCTCGGGCGAGGAGCGGCCGCCGGGCAAGGCCATATGGCCCGACCACGGATCGAGAGGATGCTCGGCGCGGCGGATGACGCAAATCGACAGGTCGTCCCCCGCTCCCGCCAACACCAGGGCCACCGCCGCCTCGGCATGGGAAGGCTGCCGCTCCAGGAACTGAGGGCTGTGACCGGCGAGAGCGGTGCGGATCTGATCGACGGAGAAGGGCATGGCGGGGGAATGATACCCTTGCCATCCATCGGGCGGCAGCGATTCCGCAGCCCTGGCGAGGGTTCGTATACACTCCCCCCGCCATGCCCAGACGGTCCGATCTCCACTCCATCCTCGTCGTCGGCTCGGGTCCGATCGTCATCGGCCAGGCCTGCGAATTCGACTACTCCGGCACTCAGGCCTGCCGCGCCTTGAAGCGCGAGGGATACCGCGTCGTCCTCGTCAATTCGAATCCGGCGACGATCATGACCGATCCGGAATTCTCCGACGCCACCTACGTCGAGCCCCTGGTGCCCGAGGTGGTGGAGAAGATCCTGGAGAAGGAGCGGCCGGATGCCCTGCTGCCCACGGTCGGCGGCCAGACGGGGATCAACCTCGCCATCGCCCTCTCTGAGCGGGGGGCTCTCGCGCGCTTCGGCGTCGAGGTGCTGGGCGCGAGCATCGACGCCCTCCGTCTGGGGGAGGACCGGCTGCTCTTCAAGCAGGCCATGGAAGAGGTGGGGCTCAAGGTGCCGAAGAGCGGCTATGCCGGGAGCCTGGAGGAGGCGCGGGAGATCACGGGCGACGTCGGCTACCCAGTGATCATCCGCCCCAGCTTCACGTTAGGCGGCGAAGGGGGCGGCGTGGCCTACAACCGTGACGAGCTGGACGAGGTGGTGGCCTCGGCCCTCCAGGCGAGCCCCGCGCACCGCGTGCTCATCGAGCAGTCCGTGCTCGGCTGGAAGGAGTTCGAGCTGGAGGTGATGCGCGACGTGGCGGACAACGCCATCATCGTCTGCTCCGTCGAGAACTTCGACGCCATGGGCGTCCACACCGGCGACTCGATCACCGTGGCCCCCCAGCAGACCCTTTCGGACCGCGAGTACCAGGACATGCGGGACGACGCCTTCAAGGTGATCCGCCGCGTCGGGGTGGCGACCGGCGGCTCGAACATCCAGTTCGCCGTCGATCCCAAGACAGGCGAGCGGGTGGTGATCGAGATGAATCCGCGGGTCTCCAGGAGCTCGGCCCTGGCCTCCAAGGCCACCGGCTTTCCCATCGCCAAGATCGCGGCCCTCCTGGCCGTGGGCTACACGCTCGACGAAATCCCCAACGACATCACGGGCAAGACCTTCGCCGCCTTCGAGCCCACCCTCGACTATACGGTGGTGAAGATCCCCCGCTGGGCCTTCGAGAAGTTCCCGGACACCTCCACCACCCTCGGCACCTCCATGAAGTCCGTGGGCGAGGTCATGGCCATGGGCGCCACCTTCAAGGAAGCGCTCATGAAAGCCCTCTCCGCCCTGGAGCTCGACGGCAGCATGGCCGCGCGCGAGCGTAGGATGTCCGACCCCGTGCGCCTGCGCCGGCGGCTCGCGACCCCCAACTGGGAGCGCCTCTTCGCCGTCTTCGCCGCCCTGCGCCAGGGCTGGACCCCCGAGGAGGTCTCCGAGGCCTCGCACATCGACTTCTGGTTCCTGAGGGAGATCGCCGAGATCGTGGAGCTCGAGGCCGAGCTCGCCTGCTGGGATTTGGGGTCCGTGCCCAGGCCGCTCCTGCGCAAGGCCAAGTCCTTCGGCCTGACCGACGCGCGCATCGCCGGGCTCCTCGCCTGCCCGGAGAAGGACCTCGCCGCGGCCCGCGCGCGGCTGGGCCTCGAAAGGGTCTACAAGCGGGTGGACACCTGCGCCGCCGAGTTCCCGGCCACCACTCCCTACCTCTACTCCACCTGGGGGGACGAGGACGAAAGCGAGCCGGACGACCGGCGCAAGGTGGTCATCCTCGGCTCCGGCCCCAACCGCATCGGCCAGGGGATCGAATTCGACTACTGCTGCGTCCACGCCGCCTTCGTCCTGCGCGAGATGGACTACGAGACGGTGATGATCAACTGCAATCCCGAGACGGTCTCAACCGACTACGACACCTCGGACCGCCTCTACTTCGAGCCCCTGACCCTGGAGCACGTGCTGGCCATTCTCGCGAGGGAGAAGCCCATCGGGGTGATCGTACAGCTCGGCGGCCAGACGCCACTCAAGCTCGCCCGGGGCTTAGCCGCCGCGGGAGTGCCCATCTGGGGCACCAGCCCTGACGCCATCGATCTCGCCGAAGATCGCCGGCGCTTCGGCGACCTCCTGGCCGAAGAGGGCATCCTCCAGCCCGAAAACGGCAGCGCCACCTCGCTCGACGAGGCTCTGGACGTGGCGCAACGCATAGGCTTCCCCGTGGTGGTGCGTCCCAGCTACGTGCTGGGCGGCCGGGCCATGGCCATCGTCTACGACGAATCCACCCTCGACCGCTACATGCACGAAGCCGCGGCCATCTCGGAAGGCCACCCGGTGCTCATCGACCGCTTCCTGGAAGACGCCTTCGAAGTCGATCTCGATCTCCTCTGCGACGGCCACACCGCCGTGGTGGCCGGCATCCTCCAGCACATCGAAGAGGCGGGCATCCACTCCGGAGACTCCGTGGCCGTGCTCCCCCCTTACAAGGTCTCGCACGAGGATCAGGACCGGATGCGAGACATCGCCAAGCGCCTGGCCCTGCGCCTGGGGGTCGTGGGCCTGATGAACGTGCAGTTCGCCCTGAAGGACGGCAGGATCTACGTCCTGGAAGTGAACCCCCGAGCCTCGCGCACCGTGCCCTTCATCGCCAAGGCCGTGGGCATCCCCCTGGTCAAGCTGGCCGTCGCGACCATGGCCGGCCGAAGCCTTTCGGACGTGGGCTTCACCGAAGAGCCCAAAGTGCCGGGAGTCTTTGTGAAAGCCCCCGTCTTCCCCTTCCGCCGCTTCCCCGGAGTGGACCCTGTGCTGGGCCCGGAGATGAAGTCCACAGGAGAAGTGATGGGGGAGAGCCTCACCTTCGGCAACGCCTTCGCCAAAGCCTGGCTGGGAGCCGGACACGTCCTCCCCCTCGAAGGCACCGCCTTCCTCTCCGTCCACGACCGCGACAAACCCGGAGTCCTCCCCGTCGCCCACCGCTTAGCCGAGTTGGGCTTCGACCTGGCCGCCACCGCCGGAACCGCCGACTACCTGCGGGACCACGGCCTCAAGGTACGCACCATGCTGAAAGTCCACGAATCCCGCCCCCACGTCGTGGACCACCTGATCAACGGCGAGATCGCCCTGGTGGTGAACACCCCCCTGGGCCGGGCTTCTCATGAGGATGACGGGGCGATCCGGAGGATGGCGCTGAAGTTCGATATCCCCTGCATCACTACGTTGTCCGGAGCCATGGCGGCGGCGGAGGGGATCGCAGCGATGCGGGAGGCGGGGTTGAGTGTGCGGTCGTTGCAGGAGATGGGGGTGGAGTGATCCGCTTGTCCAGAACCCTGTGTCAAGGTAAGGGTCTCTGGCGGATCTGATGAGGCTCCACAACCGTATACCGGTTCTCGAGATTGACGATCTGCACGATATCGAGCACGACTTCTGCCGGTTGTAAGGGTGTGGTAGGCACGAACCGCAAGTAGACAACACCCGCAGGGGCTGCCATGCCGCGCCGGTAGATCAATTGCCCATAGTCACGATCGAAAGTCAGGAGAATTCGACCTTCCTGAACAGCCAGAGAGAGCACTCCTTCGTCCTTGCTCGCGGGCATGGACTCAGCGACCGCAAAGACGTCGTGCCCCTCTTCCCGGAGTCGACGAACGCTCGCAATGGGAAAGTTTTCGTTGGCGAGGAGCCGCATTCACGCGGTGCGGAGATGGAGAGAGTAGACGCTTTCGTCCTGGAGGGATTCCGCGGCGAAGGCGAAGACAGCTTGGAGACCGGCCGGGGTGAGGGTGGGATAGTTCGAGAGGATCTGCTCCGAGGTCCAGCCCGCGCCCAGTAGGCCGAGAAGAAACTCCACGGCCAGACGAGTCCCTTTGACGACCGGTTTTCCAGCCAGGATTTCCGGATCCGCTTGGATGTAGTCGTGCCAGTCCATCGCAACGTTAGGCTACCCTATCAGAGAGGAGTGCAGCAAGGCTCTGATCGGGCTGCAGCCCGGCCCGGGGTTCCAGTTGACATGCGCCACACATGTGGATCAGTCTGAACCCATGGCCGTAACGGTCCAGATCCGCAACGTTCCCGACGATCTCCACCGGAAGCTTAAGACCCGGGCGGCCTTGGCTGGGATGTCGATCTCGGAGTACCTCCTGCGGGAGCTCGAACGGTCGCTCGCCAGGAGGCCCACCTCAGGGGAGCTCCTGGAGCGGCTCCGAAGCCACGGCAGTGTGGATCTGACGGAGTCGATCCCGGAGGCGGTCGCGGCGGAACGCGATGGCCGGTGATCGGTCTCGATGCTTCCCGCAACCGATTTGTTGTCGACAGATCTGTGGCCGGGTTCGCAAGTGAGGACAGGCCCCCCCTGATCGCCACCCGCATGCTACTCTGATCCCGTAAACCCATGCCGCGGCCCCGCGGTCCGCGGCTCGGCGTCGCCTTCCGGAGAAAGGAGTGTCTAGATGGCCGTAACAGCGTTCGGATTTGCTGTCCACTATCCGGAGTCCGACGGCCAGCCCATGGCTGAAACCGATGTCCACCGCCGGGAGATGATGGATCTCATCTCCGCTCTGGGGGAGTATTTCCAGGACGCGAAGGACGTCTACGTCTCGGGCAACCTCTTCCTCTACTACGTGAAGGGCGATCCGCGGTCGGTGATCTGCCCCGACGTCTTCGTGGTGAAGGGGGTCGATCCGGGGCCGCGCCGGATCTACAAGCTGTGGGAGGAGAGGCGGGCGCCGTCGTTCGTCATCGAGGTCAGCTCGGAGAGCACCTGCGACGAGGATCTCGGCCGCAAGAAGCAGACCTATGCGAACCTCGGAGTCGAGGAGTACTTCCTCCACGATCCCTTCGAGGAATACCTCTCTCCTCCCTTCCAGGGGTTCCGTCTGAAGGATGGCGAGTACCGCCCGATGGAGCCTGCCGCCGACGGCTCGCTCTGGAGCGCGGTGACGGGACTGATCCTCCGCCGGGAGGGTCAGCATCTGCGTCTGGTGAATGTCGCCACCGGGGAGCCTCTCCTGCGCATGGCCGAGACGCGTGCCCGGGCTCGCGAAGCGGACGCGGCCCTCTTGGAAGCGGAAACCGCCAAGCAGGAAGCGGAGATCGCGAAGCGGGAAGCGGACACGGCGCTCCGAGAGGCGGAAACCGCGAAACAGGAAGCGGAACGGGAACGGACCGCCCGGCAGGCTCTCGAAGAAGAGCTCGCCCGCCTCCGGGAGGAATTGGGGCGCAGGGCACCGTCGACAGAGTGATCTCCCGTGACGATGTCCCCTTTGTCCCCTTTAAGTCCCCTTTCCACCGCGCTACCATACCCCCCATGGAACCGCCCCGCGTCAATCCCATCGGCCTTCTCGAATCCCCGCCGGACTTCGCGGCGTCGCCCCGCCGGTTCTCCCGGGCGTGGCGGGTGGCTGCCGGCGTGATGCTCGTGCTTTTCCTGCTGGCCACGGTGGTCTCCGGCACGGTCAGCCTGGGACGGTATTGCCTGACGACCGACGCGGCGGATGCCCGGGCTCTTCCCCTCTGTAACTCAAGGGTAAGCCCCCGGCTCTGCCGGGGTGACTCCAAAGTTTGACAGTTCCGGAGGGCGGAGGGCTCTCTGACGAAATCACCGATGGCTGGGAGACTCAAGGAGGTCGGGTTGGTGGTTGGAGTCCACGTACTCGGGTGGGGGAAGCGCCCTACCCAGAAGATCCTGCAGAATTGCGAGAAGGGCCGCCGCCTTTAGGCGGCTCAGCCGCTTTGAGCGGCTCCCAGATTTCAAGCCTCCGGCTTTGCCGGAGGTATCGACATTCCCGGCCTTCTCCTCGTAGTTGCCTGAGGACCCGCTTCGCGAAGGGCGTTGCCATGCTCACCATCCTGTCGTCCATCCGCTCGTTGCTCCGGGGCTTCCGCTCCAGCCCGGGATTCCTTTTGATCGTGATCCTCACCCTGGCGGTGGGCATCGGCGCGACGGCGGCGATCTTCACGGTGGTCCATGCCGTGCTCATCCGCCCCCTGCCGTATCCGGAATCGGACCGGCTGGTGGCGGTGTGGAACCATGCGCCGGGGATGAATCTCGATCAGTTCGAGCACTCGGAGGGTAGTTATCTCGTCTATCGCCGGCACAACCACGTGCTGGAGGACCTGGGGATCTACGGGGAAGGCTCCGTCACCTTGACCGGCGGCGACCAGCCGGAACGTGTGGAAGCAGCCGGGATGACGGCCAGCATCTTCTCCGTGCTGCGGGCCCGTCCCTTCCTGGGCCGCACCCTCCAGGAGGCCGACGGATTGCCAAGCTCCGAACCGGTGACCGTGCTCTCCCACGAGCTGTGGCAGCGACGGTACGGCGGCCGGCGCGACGTCCTCGGCCAGGTGCTGCAGATCGACGGCGTGGCCACCCGGGTGGTGGGCGTCATGCCCGCGCGGTTCCGGTTCCCCTCGGTCCAGACCGAGCTGTGGCAGCCGCTGATCATCGATCCCGCCAAACCCGTGGTGGGGAACTTCAACTACAGGGCCGTGGGCCGGCTCAAGCCCGGCGTGACGCGGCTCCAGGCCGAGCGCGAGCTGTCGAGCCTCGTCTTCCGGCTCGCCGAGGACTATGGAGAACGGGACGTGAGCCGCGGCATGATCGAGAGCGTGAAGCTCTCCGTCCTCGTTCACTCCCTGCGTGACGATCTGGTGGGCGACGTGGAGCGGATGCTGTGGCTGCTCCTGGGCAGCGTCGGCATCATCCTCGTGATCGCTTGCGCCAACGTGGCGAATCTCTTCCTGGTCCGGGCCGAGGGACGCCAGAGGGAGGTGGCGGTGCGCACGGCTCTGGGTGCTTCGCATCGCGACGTCGCCCGCCTTTTCCTGAGCGAGAGCGTGACCCTCGCCCTGATCGGCGGCGTCGTGGGATTGGGCCTCGCCGCGGCGGGCGTCCGCCTGCTGGTCGCCCTGAGGCCCCAGGGCATTCCGCGGCTGGAGGAGATCGGGATCGACGGCTCCGTGCTGGCTTTCACCGTGGCCATCTCCGTCGCCGCCGGGCTCTTCTGCGGCGGCTTCGCCCTCCTGCGCTTCGGCCGGCCGGAGATGATCTCCGCCCTCAAGGAAGGTGGTCGCGGCGGCTCGGCAGGCCGGGCGCGGCTCTGGACCCGCGCCGTGCTGGTCGTGGTGCAGATGGCTCTGGCGCTGGTGCTGCTGGTGTCCTCGGGCCTGATGGCCAAGAGCTTCTGGCGGCTGCGCAGCGTGGATCCAGGATTCGATCCCCAGGGCGTCCTCACTCTGCGCCTCTACCTGCCGCAGGCCCGCTACGCGGACGCTCCGGCCGCGGCTCGCTTCGTCCAGCAGCTCCTGGAGAAAGTGCGGGCCGTGTCGGGAGTCGCCAAAGCGGGGACGGTGTCGATCCTCCCGCTCTCCGGGGGCAACTCGAACAGCGGCTTTACCCTGGAGGACTTCCCTCTGCCGAAGGACACGGTGCCACCCCTCCTGGGCGTCCGCTACGCGAGCCCCGGCTACTTCGAGGCGATGCGCATCCCCCTCGTTGCCGGACACACGTTCGAGCGTCTCGATCCTGGCCGGCGCTCCGAGGAGGTGGTGGTGAGCCGGGCCCTGGCCGAGCGCTTCTGGCCGGGCAAGAGCGCCCTCGGCAAGCGGCTGATGAACGGGATCACCAAAGAGCAGCACTCCTGGTACACGATCGTCGGGGTGGTGGGAAGCGTGCGCGATCTGGGCCTGGACAAGAAGCCGTTGGAGACGGTCTACCTCCCGCTGCTGGGCGAGGCGCCGCCGCCGGACGCCAAGAATCCGGAGTCCGTGTCGCGGGATATTGCCCTGGTGGTGCGCGGCCGGGTCGCACCGGCTTCGCTGGTGGCGCCCGTCCGCGAGGCCGTCTGGTCGCTCGATCCCAATCTGGCCCTCGCCGACGTGCGGCCGATGCAGGAGGTGGTGTCCCGCTCCATGGCACGCACCTCCTTCACCATGCTGCTGCTGGTGATCGCCGCCGCCGTGGCCCTGCTGTTGGGCACGGTGGGGATCTACGGCGTCATCTCCTACGTGGTGAGCCAGCGCACGCGGGAGATCGGGGTGCGCATGGCCCTGGGCGCGGCCCGGGGAGACATCTCCCGCATGGTGCTGCGTGAGGGCTTCCTGATCACCCTCGTGGGGATCGGGATCGGTCTCGCCGGCGCCTTCGGCGTCACCCGGCTGCTCTTCGCCCTGCTCTTCGATACCAGCCCCCTCGATCCCGCCATCTTCGCCGCCGTCCCCGCCCTCCTCGCGGCCGTGGCCTTGATCGCGAGCTGGCTTCCCGCCGAGCGCGCCGCGAGCGTGGAGCCGCTGGAGGCGATCCGGTACGAGTGAGGTCGCTCCTGGCGTCTCGCCAGTCCGTGCTGACCGCTGGTACACTCCCCCCAGCACCACGGGACGGGGCGGCGACCTTCTTCGTAAAAGAGACCACCTGATCGGGTGGGTACCCGGGTCCGTCCTGTGGATTAAGATCCCGACATCGAACCTTGCTTGAAAGGAGTGGCAAATGAGAACGCAAGCGGCGTTGCTTCGCCCCCGATTCCTGGGTGCCATCCTGCTGTCCCTCCTGGCAGGCGGCGCTCTCCTGGGCGGCTCCGCCCCGGCATGGGCCGAGGGCCGGGTCACCTTCACCCAAATGTCCATCGAACGGTGCAAGGGCACCTGCACGCTGAAGCTGAGCTGCGGGGTGGCCGGCCCCCCGACCCAGCTCATCGCCGGCAAACAGGGCCGGACCAAGGACCTCATCGACATCGGCAAGTCCATTGAGATCAAGCAGTTTCCTGCCGAGGTCAAGTGCACGGCCGCCAAGGACACGGGCTGGATCGGCACCACCTGGACGGAGATCGGCACCGCCTCGGTCACCGTACCCCAGGGCGGCGACTACAAGCTCGACATCGACAAGGCCGACGTGGGCGGCGTGCGCGTGATGCTGGTCGTCGACAGCCTGGAGGTCTTCCTCCCCGCCGCTCCGGCTCCGGCCGCCACGCCGGAGCCCGCCAAGGGCAAGAAGCCTGCTGCGGCCAAGGTCGGCCCGCCGCTCCAGGTGGCCGCCGTGCTCAATCCCGAAAAGCAGGGGCACGCGGTGTTGATCGGTCTCGAATGGCCGGCGTTCAAGGAGCGGGTGGACAAGCTGAGCGGCCAGGGGCTCAAGCTGGTGGACATCGAGACCTTCGAGAACGGCGGCAAGCGGCTGTGGAGCGGCATCTTCAAGACCATCCCGGACCGCGTCGTGCTGCGCGGCAATCTGGAATGGAAGGATTTCCGGTCCGAGTGGATCCGGTTGACCAGCGGCCGGGCACGCCTGGTGGACATTGAGGTCTACGACACGAAGCCCTTCTATGCGGGCCTCTACCGTGACTTCGACGACCACAACCGGCCGATGATGTGGACCGACGAGCGCAAGAACTTCGTGGACAAGGTCAACGAGCTGGCCGCCCAGGGACAGCAACTGATCGACATGGAGGTCTACGTCGGGCCCACCAAGACCACCTACGCCGGCACCTTCCGCGGCACCTCGGGGAAGTACGAGGTGTGGACCACCCTCGACCGCGCGGCCTTCGAGGCGAAGTGGAAGCAGGCCGCCGCCAAGGGCCAGCAGCTCTCCGACATCGAGACCTACAAGGAAGGCAAGAACTGGGTCTGGGACGCCGTCGCCCGCAGCGGCGTGGGCGGCCCCGGCGACCTGCTGATCGGCTCCGACGTCGCCGGCTTCACCAAGCGCTGGCTGGACGACACCGCCAAGGGCCTGCGTCTGGTGAGCATCGAGCTCTACCGGCAGTGAGGAGGCAACGAGGTCCAGCCATGAACCGACGCTCCCACATCCTCACCGGCCTCGCTCTGGCCGCCCTCCTTTCGGCTCCGTTGGCCGCAGACACCGCCGACGGGCCTCGCCCGCTCAAAGTCGACGACATCTTCGCCTTGAAGGCGGTGAGCGATCCCCGCATCAGCCCGGACGGGCTCTGGGTGGCCTACACCGTGCGCTCCCTGGATCCCAAGGAGGACTCCGCGGATTCCGACGTCTACATGGTCCCCTTCGCGGGCGGCGCTCCCCTGCGGCTCACCTCCAGCCCCAAGGCCGAGAGCCGGCCGCGCTTCAGCCCGGACGGCCGGTTTCTCGCCTTCACCTCCGGGCGGGAGGGCAAGCACGGGCAGGTCTGGCTCCTCGACCGCCGGGGAGGCGAGGCCGTGAAGCTCACCGACTACAAGGCCGACGTCTCCGACCTCGCCTGGTCGCCCGATGGCAAGCGGCTGGCCCTGGTGGTGGGCGACGTGGACCCCGACGATCAGGACGATGACGATGACAAGGCAGAAGCCAGCAAAAAGCCGGATCGTCCCAAGACGCCGAAGCCGATCGTCATCCGCCGGCTCCAGTTCAAGCGCGACGGCGAGGGCTATCTCAAGGAGCTGCGCCAACACCTCTACGTCTTCGAGGTGGCGACCAAGGCCAGCATTCAGATCACAACCGGCCCCTACGAGGACAACGATCCCGTCTGGTCGCCCGACGGCCGGTGGCTCGCCTTCACCAGCAACCGCACCCAGGAGCCGGACGCCAACGACAACACCGACGTCTTCCTGGTGGAGGCCAAGGCGGGCCAGACTCCGCGGGCCGTCACCACCTCTCCCGGCACCGACCGGTCGCCCGCCTTCAGCCCCGACGGCAAGTGGATCGCCTATCTCGCCGGCGGCGATCCCAAGGACATCTGGTATGCCACCAATCACGTGGCCGTGGTCCCCGTCGCCGGCGGCGAGCCCCGGGCTCTCACCACGTCCCTGGACCGTAACGTCGACAACCCCCAGTTCTCGGCGGATGGCCGCTCCATCTACTTCCTTCTCGAAGAGGGGGGCAACGACCACCTGGCGCGCGTCCCCGCCGCAGGCGGGACGGTGGAGCGGGCGGTGGACGGCGAGCGCTCCATCCAGACCTTCGACGTCGGTCCCAAGGGTGAGCTGGTGGTGCTGGAGAGCACGACCCAGCGGCCCAATGAGGTCTCGGTCGTGGAGGGCAGCGGGCTGCGCGCTCTCACCAAGGTCAACGACGAGCTCCTGAAGGGCATCCGTCTCGGCAAGGTCCAGCGCATCCAGGCCACGAGTGCCGACGGCACCAAGGTCGATGCCTTCCTCACCCTGCCGCCCGACACACCTGCCGGCAAGCGGCTGCCGACCATCCTGCGCATCCACGGCGGCCCCACCTCGCAGTACAACACCGGCTTCAACACCGAGTGGCAGATCCTGGCCGCCCACGGCTATGCCATCGTCGCGGCCAATCCCCGGGGCTCGACCGGCTACGGCCGCGACTTCAGCCGCGCCATCTGGGCCGACTGGGGGAACAAGGACTTCGACGACGTGATGGCCGCCGTGGATCAGGCGATCGCCATGGGAGTGGCCGATCCGGACCGTCTGGGGGTCGGAGGCTGGAGCTACGGCGGCATCCTCACCGACTACGTGATCACCAAGACCAGCCGCTTCAAGGCCGCCACCTCAGGCGCCAGCGAATCCAACCACGTGGCCAATTACGGCACCGACCACTACCAGTAGGAATGGGAAGCCGAGCTGGGCCTGCCCTGGAAGAACACCGACCTGTGGATCAAGCTGTCGCCCTTCTTCCAGGTGGAGAAGGTGAAGACGCCGACCCTCATCCTCTGCGGCGGCAACGACGTCAACGTCCCCATCCTCAACTCCGAGCAGCTCTACCAGGCCCTGCGCCGGCTGGGGGTGGAGACCGAGCTGATCATCTACCCAGGCCAGAGCCACGGCATCTCGAAGCCGACGTATCAGAAGGACCGGTATGAGCGGTACATCGCTTGGTATGACAAGCATTTGAAGCCGGCGGGGGCGGGGGTGGCGAAGGCGCCGTAGGGGGAGGGTGCGGCGCGCTAGAATAGACCCGTAAGGAGGTTTGCCATGGTGACGATCGAAACGGTTGCGACGGTTACAGAGGAGGGCACGATCACCGCCAAGGTGCCGGGCTATCTCTCGCAGGGAGAGCATCGTGTCGTCATTGTGGTCGAGGAGCCACCCCTCCCGCGGGTCTCCTCGCGCTTTCCCGATCTGGCCTCTTTCCGAGACAACCTGGGGGCCGAGACCTATCCTGGGAACACGATCCTAGAGATGCGCGAGGATGAGCGTTCGTGATCTATGTCGACACCTCGCTCCTCCTTCCCGTCTATACCCCAGAGGCGCAGAGCGAGCGGGCCAACCGGATTCTCGAATCGGATTCGTTCATCCTGATCAGTGATCTGACGGTCGCCGAGTTCTACGTCGGACTGGCAAGAAAGGTGAAACTGAAATTTCTCACGCCTCGGCAGGCCGAAGCTGCCGGGGCGTGTTTCGAGACTCACTTGGCAGAGGGGCTTCTCAATAGGACCGCTCTCCATTCTGCGCACACCGAGGCGGCGAGCCACCTGGCGATTCGATCAGCGATCATGCTGCGCACCCTCGATGCTCTGCACCTCGCGGTGGCGATGGGCCTGGGACTGGACCGTCTGGCAACGTTTGATAACCGCTTGGCGGATGCCGCCCGAGGGTTCGGCCTCACGGTTCTCGCCTGACACTCCACACTCTCGCTCCTACGCCGCCGCCTCTTTGGGCTTGGGCGCCTCTCCACCCCCCAGGAACCGCCCCAAGACCTTGTCGAAGAGCAGCCCCGCCAGATACCCAAGGAGCAGCACTCCGAACAAACTGGTGGCGGAAACCTTCTGCAGCTCCTCCGACACCCCTTCTGGCAGCGCGCCGCTCAGGAGGGAGAGCAGGCCGAAGAGGGAGAGGAGCAGCACCAGGAGCGCTGCGGCGACTCCCAGGACCAGCACGCGGACAATCCCCTTGGGCCAGACGCTCTCGCAGCGATCCCGGCGATAGAGGACCCGGGTCAGGCTCCCCAGAACTCCGCCGAAGAGGGCCATCGAGAGCAGCAGCCAGTCCACGGCGAAGCGGACGGGGAGCGTGTCCGAATCCCGCAATCCGGGCGCGGAGGCCTGGATGGTGTAGCTTCCCGGCCGGTTGAGCTCCAGGGCCACTTTGGCCTGCATGCGGCTCGGCTCGATGGTGGCCGAGTACGAGCGCGTCCCCGTGGGGCCCGCGACTGCCACGTCTACGTCGAGCGGTATTTCCGTGACACGGGCTCGCCGTCATCGTCGAGCAGGCGCACCCAAAGCTCGGTGCCGGCCGAGGCGAGACCCGGAAGCTCTGCGGTGCTCCCGCGAATCCTAAGCGGAGGGGAGAGGCATTGAGGAATTCGAGCTGGACCGGCTTGGACTGCCCACCGGGATAGAGGGCACGGACGGCGCCTGACTCGGGAAAGATTGCGGTCTCTCGACGTCAGGACCCGTCCCGGAGGTAGGACCATGGCGCTGGGGTTCTCTCGCGCGCTCTTCAGGACCTTGGCCTTCTCGGCCACACAGGCGACCACTCCGTTGCCAGACACCAGGCCGCGGCTCCGCGCCTCGATCTGCCACAAGCCGGGCTTCGGGGCCTGGATGGGCAGCTCCGCCCGCGATGATCCGGCCGGAATGGTGAGGCTCGCCGTCCGGGAGAGCCCCCCCAGGCCCTGCAGCTCGATGTGGATGTCCTCCAGTGCCACGGCCGGTTTGCCGTTCTCCCCGGTCAGCTCGACCGCCAGGGTCGCGGGCTGGCCCGCGTGCAGGGCGGCCTCGGGGACCTGCAGCACGATGCGGGATGGGGGCTCGCTGGCGGTGGCGACGGTAACGGGGATCGCCAGCAGGGCGAGCCCCAGGAGCCATGCCCGACGTTTCCGCGCCGGTATCCGTACGCTTGCAGGGGTGAGGAGCTTCATGGCAGACCTCTCTCTAGGATCTCTAAAGAGCATTGTACCGGAGGCCGGAGAGGAATTCGGGCTCCGGGCGCGCCGGTTCTGGAGCTTGGTTGGAGCCCTGCCGCCCGGAGTATGAGAAAGTTCCCCTGAAATGTACGAACAGTTCTACGGCTTCCGCGAGGCGCCGTTCAATATCACGCCCGATCCGCGGTTCCTGTTCTTCAGCGACCGCCATCGCGAAGCGTTCAACCACATCCTGTTCGGCATTCGGGAGCGCAAGGGCTTCATCCAGGTCACCGGCGAGGTCGGGGCCGGCAAGACGACCCTCTGCCGCGCCATCCTCGACGAGCTGGGTCCGGGCTACGTGACGGCCCTCGTCCTCAATCCCTGCCTGACCAGCTCGCAGCTCCTGCGCACTCTCCTCACCGAGCTCGGACTCGAGCCCCGGGAAGACCGGGTGGAGGCCCTGGAGGCGCTCAACCGCTTCCTCCTCGACCAGCTCTCCGCCGGCAAGGACGTGGTGCTTCTCATCGACGAGGCCCAGGACATGGGCGCCGAGCTCCTGGAGGAGATCCGGCTGCTCTCGAACCTGGAGACCGATCAGCGCAAGCTCTTGCAGATCGTCCTCCTCGGCCAGCCGGAGCTGCGCGACAAGCTGAACGACCGCGTCTGCGCCAGCTCCGCCAGCGGATCACCGTCCGGTATCATCTGACTCCGCTCTCCCGCGAGGAGGTGGCGCGCTACATCCAGCATCGTCTGCAGGTGGTGGGGGCCAACGGCCGCCCCGCCTTCACTCCTTGGGCGCTGCGCTCGATCTTCCGTTACTCGGGAGGCATCCCGCGCCTCATCAACGCGGTCTGTGACAAGGCGCTCTTGGCCGGCTTCGTGGATGGCACCGACCTCCTGACCTGGCGCCAGGTGCGGCGGGCCATCCGTGAGCTGGAGGGGAATTTCACATGAGCCTGATCAGCGACGCCCTGAAGAAGGCCCGCCAGGAAGCCGCCCGCCAGGACTCCCTGCGCCCGGGCTTCCCCTACGCCGTGGGACCGGCGGACCTGCCGGAGCGGCGGAATACGCTGATCCCGATTTTCGCCGGCCTGGGCGCCGGCTGCCTCTTGGCGGCCGTGATCTTCGGCATCGTCTACCTCGGCGGCTGGGGACCCTTCGCCCGGAAGACGGACCCGGGCGTGCAGGTGGCGGCAGCTCCGGCTGCCACACCTGCGGCGCCGATTCCCACAGAGCCCGCTCCTGCGCAGCCGGTCGTCGAGGAGAAAAGAGAGCCTGTTCGTCCGCTCCCGGCTCCGACCCCGACTCCGGCTCCTCCCGCTCCCGTTAAGACTCCGGCCGCGCCTCCCGTGGCGGAGACCCCGGCCGTCCGCGTCGAGCCCAGCCCCGCGCCCGCGCCTCCGATCGAGGAGCCGCGGCCGGCCGCGCCTCCGGTGACCCTCCCCGCCATCCCGACCCCCATCCCGGAGCCGGCCGCCAACGCCGGGGCCCTGGAAGACGGCAAGTCCTACGTGAGCGAGGTCCCCGTCCCCGGAGGAGGAGTCGTGAGGCTCAACGGCATCGCCTATTCGCCGGAACATCCCATCGCCGTGCTCGACGGCCGGGTGGTGGGTCCCGGAGAAACCGTCCAGGGATTCACCGTCGTCGAGATCCAGGCAGGCCACGTCAAGCTGCAAGGCCACGGCGCGACCGTCTTCGTCACCACCAAGTAAAAAGTCAGTCCTCTACTTCTGCTTCTCCTCCAGCTCCGCCCAGCGGGCATAGAGGCGTTCCACCTCCTGGCGGGCCGTCTCCAACTCCTCGCAACGCTCCTGGAGGGCTTTGGGATCGGTCGCCACGGCCGGGTCCTCCACCGCCGCCTGGGCAAGGGCGAGGCGCTCCTCGGTCTCCAGGATCTTCGCCTCCATCCGATCCCACTCCTGCTTCTCGCGATAGGTGAGGCGCTTCGGGTCCTTGGCCGGCTTGGGCGGGGCCGGTTTGGCAACCGCGGGCTTGGGAGGTGACGGAGCCGCCGTGCGCGCCGCCTCCCACTGGGTGTAGTCGGCGAAGTAGGTGGCGTTGCCGCGGCCGTCGAGGGCGAGGACGAAGCTCGACACGCTCTCCAGCAGGAAGCGGTCGTGGGTGACGAGCACCAGGGCGCCCGGGGAACTCCATGAGGCTCTCCTCCAGCACCTCCAGCGTGGGGATGTCGAGGTCGTTCGTGGGCTCGTCGAGGATCAGCAGGTCCGCCGGCTGGAGCATGAGGCGGGCGATGAGGATGCGGGCCTGCTCGCCGCCCGAGAGGCGGGAGACAGGCGTGTCGAGCTGCTCGGAGCGGAAGAGGAACCGCTTGGCCCACGAGGCCACATGGATGGGGCGGTCCTGATAGAGAACAGTATCCCCTTCCGGAGCCAGGGCCCGGCGCAGGGTGACGGTGCGGTCGAGGGTGTCGCGGTTCTGCTCGAAGCGGACGGTCTTCAGCCAGTCCGCCCGGTGGATGGTGCCGGCGTCCGGCTTCAGGGTACCGTCGAGCAGCGAGAGGAGCGTCGTCTTGCCGCTGCCGTTGGGGCCGATGAGGCCCAGGCGCGTTCCGGGCGTCAACTTGAGGTCGAGCCCCTGGACGATCTTCCGCTCGCCGAACGACTTGGTGAGGCCCTCGGCGACCAGGAGCTTCTTGGTCTTGCGGTCCGAGGCATTGAAGTCGATGCCGGCACGGGCGTTGGCGGCGGCGCCGGTCTTCTCCCGCAGCTCGGCCAGCTCGGCGATGAGGCGGTTGGCTTCCTGGATGCGCCCCTTGGCCTTGGTGGTGCGGGCCTTGGCGCCGCGGCGCAGCCACTCCACCTCGCGGCGCACCTTGTTGGCGAGCGAGGCCTGGTACTCGGCCTGATTGCGCAGCAACTCGTCGCGCTTCTCCAGGAAATCCGTGTAGGAGCCCTCGCCCTGGAGGAGGCCGTCGGGATAGTGCGGATCGAGCTCCAGCATGCGGCCGGCCACGTTCTCCAGGAACCAGCGATCGTGGCTCACCACGAGATAAGCCAGAGGCTCGCTCTGGAGCAGGTCCTCCAGCCAGAGGATGCCGTCCACGTCCAGGTGGTTGGTGGGCTCGTCCATGAGCAGCACGTCCGGCTCCTTCGCCAGCTCGCGGGCGATGGCCAGCCGCTTGCGCCAGCCTCCGGAGAGGACGTCCACGGACTGCGCTGGGATCGTCGAACCCCGCCTTGCCCAGCGTGACGGCCACCCGGGCAATCTTCTCGAACTCCTCCGCCGGATCCTCCGCCAGGGCGCTGGACGAGCACCTCCTCGACCGTGGCTCCCCGCCGGGAACGTGGGATCCTGGGGGACGTAGCCCATGCGGATCCCGCGACGCAGCGACCGAATCCCGCTGTCCGGCTCCTCCAGACCTGCGAGGATACGCAGCAGCGTCGTCTTGCCCGAGCCATTGGGGCCGATGAGCCCCGCCCGGTCTCCCTCGAAGATGCCGAACGAGAGCTTCTCGAACAGGGGCCGGGCGCCGATACCCCTTGGTGACGGCGTCGACGCTCAGGAGGAGGGTGGGGGGCATGATTCCTGGACTTCCAGCAGAAGCTCTTCCTTCTCCGCCCGCCGCATCGCCTTGATCCGGCGCTCTTCGCGCAAAGCGACGCTCCACGATCCGACTTCTCCGGACCAGACGAGCGCCACGGGCAGGCGAGATCGGGTATACCGCGACGCCCGGCCGGCTTGGTGCTGCCCGAGGCGTTTTTCTAGATCCTTGGCGATCCCGGTATAGAGCGAGCCATCGCCGCAGCGAAGGATATAGACGTAGGGCACTCGGGGATTATAGGCGCCGCCTCACTCCAAACTCTTCCGGAACCGCAGCGACGCCAGCGTCAGCACCGTCAATCCAATCCCCAGCATGGCCAGGGCTTCGGGCCACAGGACGTCGAGCCCCGAGCCTTTGAGGAAGATGCCGCGCAGGACGTTGGCGTAGTAGCGGACGGGGATGGCGTAGCTCGCGATCTGGAAGCCGCGGGGCATGTTCTCCACGGGGAAGATGAGGCCCGAGAGGTAGATCATGGGGACCATGACGACGAAGATGCAGAGCCCCATGGCCTGCTGCTGGGTGCGCACCAGGGTGGAGACGAGGAGCCCCAGACCCAGCGTCGTCAGGAGGAAGAGGAAGGTGAGGAAGGCGAGGAGCAGGAGCGAGCCCCGGAGGGGGACGTGGAAGAGCCCCGTGATGAGGCCGGTGACCAGCAGCATGTCGAGCATCCCCATCACCAGGAACGGCACCAGCTTGCCCAGGATGAGCTGCCAGGGACGCAGCGGGGTGACGCTGAGCTGCTCCAGGGTGCCGATCTCCTTCTCCCGCACTACGGCCATGGAGGGGAGGATCATAGTTACCAGCATCAGCACCATGGCCACCACGGCGGGGACGTAGAACCAGCGGCTCTTCAAGTCCGGGTTGTACCAGACGCGAGGGACGAGCTCGTAGCGGCCCGTCTGAGTGATGGTCATTCTGGGGACCCGGCGCGAGGCCGCTATCTCCGCTCCGGCTCCGGCGAGGATCTGCGCGGCATAGCCGAGACCGAGACCCGAAGAGTTGGCGTCCGTGCCGTCGGCGATCACCTGCACCTGCGGCGGACGTCCTGCCGAAGCGGCCGCCACGGCCTCGCCGTAGCCGGGAGCGATCACCAGGGCGATCTGCGCCCGACCCTCCACCAGCCAGGGATCGACGCGATCCACCGTATCCTCGGCCCCCACGAGGTCGAAGGTGCCGGCGCCCGTGAAGCGCTCGACCAGGGCGCGGCTGGCCGCCGTGCGGTCCTGATCCACCAGCACCAGGGGCACGTGGGTGACGTCCAGGTTGGCGGCATAGCCCAGGGCCAGGAGCTGCACCAGGGGACCGATGACCATGGCTGGGATCATCTTCCGGTCCTGCCGGAGCTGGAGGAACTCCTTCACGATCACGGCGAGCAGGGCGTGCACGCTCAGACCTCCTTCCGCGCCAGGCGCACGTAGGCGAGGCTCAGCACGGCCAGGGCGTAGAGGATGAGGAAAGCCATGTCCCGCGGGTAGTGCTCCAGCCCTGCTCCCTTGAGGATCACCCCCCGCAGCACCACGTTGAAGTAGCGGGCGGGCACGGCGTAGGTGACGATCTGCAAGGCCCGCGGCATGGAGCGGATGGGGAAGATGAAGCCCGAGAGGAAGATCGCCGGCAGCATGGAGACGAGGGCTCCCGCCTGGAAAGCCAGGGCCTGGGTGTCCGCGATCGAGGAGACGAGGAGGCCCAGCCCCAGGGCGCCGATCAGGTAGACCAGCGTGGCCGCGAAGAGGTGGAGGTAGGGGCCGGAGACCACGATGCCGAAGAGAAAGCGGGCCGCGACGAGGATCAGGACCGTGGCGAGGAGCGAGATCCCCAGGTAGGGCAGGGTCTTGCCCAGAATCAGCTCGCCGGGCTTCAAGGACGTCACCCGGAGCTGCTCCATAGTCCCCCGCTCTTTCTCCCGCACCACGGAGATGGCGGTCGAGAGCACGGCCGTCAACATGAGGATGAAGCCGATGAGGCCGGGCACCAGGAAGCGGGTGGATTTGAGCTCCGGGTTGTACCAGACCCGGGGCTGGAAATCGATGGGCGCAAGCTCGACCCGACCCCCGGCCTCGGCCAGCCGCTCGCCGTTGGCGGCGGAGACCAGGGCCGAGGCATATCCGAGGACGGTGGTGGCGGTGTTGGAGTCCACGCCGTCGAGGATGAGCTGGAGCTCGACGGTCTTGCCGGAGGCCAGGTCCCGGCTCGCCCCTTCGGGGATGACGAGGATGGCCCGGGCCTTTCGCCGCTCGGTGAGCTGGCGCAGGTCGGCCCCGGCCGGCAGGTCCGCCACCTGATCGAAGTAGGTGGAGTTGACGAAGCTGGCCACCAGCTCGCGGCTGGCAGCGCTCTTGTCGTCGTCCTCCACGGCCAGGGCCACGTGGCGGACGTCGAAGTTCACGGCGTAGCCATAGAGCAGCAGCATCATGCAGGGGACCCCCAGGAGCATGCCCAGGCTCAAGGGGTCACGGGCCGACTGGAGCAGCTCCTTCCAGGCCACGGACCAGACCTTGTGGGGACTCATGGCGCGGGTCTCCCCCCGGGCCTCGATGAATGGATGAAGACGTCCTCCAGGGAGGGGACGATGCGCTCCGCCGTCGCCGGTGTGTTCCCCGTCTCCTCCAGCAGGGCGAGGACGCGGCGCCGGCCCTCTTCGGGATCGTCCACCACGACGTGCAGCCGGTCGCCGAAGAGGGAGGCCTCGTGGACCCAGCCCTGCTTCTCCAGCGTCTCCTGGGCTTCGAGGTAGCGGGGGCAGATGACCTCCAGCACAGCCCGGCCGCCGAACACCTGCTTGAGCTCCCCCACGGAGCCCAGGGCCACCAGCCGCCCCTGATCGAGCAGGGCGATGCGATCGCAGCGCTCGGCCTCGTCCAGGTAGTGCGTGGTGACGATCAGAGTCACCCCCTCGCCGGCCAGCGAGTCGATGAGGCCCCAGAAGCGCCGGCGGGAGATGGGATCGACGCCGCCCGTGGGCTCGTCGAGGAAGACCAGCTTCGGCGAATGGAGGAGGGCGCAGGCGAGGGCCAGGCGCTGCTTCCAGCCGCCGGGGAGAGACCGGGTGATGAGGTTCTCCTTGCCGCCAAGGTCCGCCATCCGGATGGCCCAGGCCAGGCGATCGGCCCTGGCCTTGCCCCGTCAATCCGTAGACCCCGCGCGAAGAAGTCGAGGTTCTGCCGCACGGTCAGGTCGTCGTAGAGGCTGAACCGCTGGGTCATGTAGCCGATGCGGCGGCGCACGCCCTCGGGATCGCGGGCTACGTCGATCCCCAGCACGCGGCCGGTGCCCGAGGTGGGGGTGAGCAGGGCGCAGAAGAGCCGGATGAGGGTGGACTTGCCCGCGCCGTTGCTTCCCAGGAGGCCGAAGACCTCACCTTCCTGAACCTCGAAGGAGACGTCGTCGACCGCCACGAAGTTGCCGAAGCGCTTGGTGAGGTGGATCGCTTCCAGGGCGGGACCGGCCACGGCGGCTACCTCGCGTCCTGCGGCTCGGCGGCCTCGATGCGCGCGATGAAGACGTCTTCCAGGGTTGGGAGCACGGACCGGGCGAGCTCGACCTCGATGCCGCGGGCCGCGAGATCCGAGGCCAGGCGGGAGGCCGCGGCCTCGGTGGCCTCGGGGTTGGCGCGATCGATCCCCTTGAGGGTGGCGTGCAGCCGTTCGCCGAAGGATTGGACGTCGGCCACCTCGGGCAGCTCCTTGAGACGTTCCAGGGCCTGGCGCTTGGGGCGGGCCAGGATCTCGACGATGGCCTCGCCGGCCTCCTGCTTGAGATGGGCGGGAGCATCGACCGTCAGCAGCCGGCCGTGATCCATGAGGGCGATGTGCTGGCAGCGCTCGGCTTCGTCGAGGTAGGGGGTGGTGACGAGCAGCGTCAGCTCCTCCCGTTGCAGGTGGGCGAGGATCTTCCAGAAGTCCCGGCGGGAGACGGGATCGACGCCGGTCGTGGGCTCGTCCAGCACCAGCAGCTCCGGGGTGTGGATCAAGGTGCAGGCCAGGGCCAGCTTCTGCTTCATGCCGCCCGACAGGCGGTCTCCCAGCCGCTTGCGGAACGGGGTCATGCGCAGGAGGTCGAGCAGCTCGTCACGGCGGGGCTTCCACCCCTTCACGCCATGGATGGAGGCGAAGAAGGCGATGTTCTCGTCCACCGTCAGGTCGCCATAGAGCGAGAAGCGTTGGGAGAGGTAGCCGATCCGCCGCGACAGCTCAGTCCCCTGCTTCACCGGCTCGAGACCGCAGGTGCGGACGGTGCCGGCCTGGGGGGACAGGAGGCCGAGGATCACCCGTAGCGTCGTGGTCTTGCCGGCGCCGTCCGGTCCGATGAGGCCGAACATCTCGCCCCGATGGACCTCGAAGGTGACGTCCGCGGCGGCCACCACGTCGCCATACCGCCGGGCCATCCCCTGGACCTGGACGACCGGCTCGGTGCTCATCTCGCGACCTTGCCGGCGGGCGCTGCCACGGCGAACCGGGCCTCGGCGGGCATGCCGGGCTTGAACAGGCCGTCGCGGTTGTCGAGGCCCACCTTCACTTTGTAGACGAGCTTCACCCGTTCGTCGCGGGTCTGGACATTCTTGGGGGTGAACTCCGCCTTCGAGGCCACGAAAGTGATCCGCCCCTGGCGGCGCTGGCCGTCGTCGGTGACCACGTCGGCCGGCTGGCCGATGCGGATGCGGCCGAGGTCCGGCTCGCCCACGTAGACGGTGAGCCAGGCGTCCGCAAGGTCGGTGATCACACAGAGGGGAGAGCCCGCCTGGAGGAGCTCGCCGGCCTGGGCGATCTTCTCCGTCACCACTCCGGCCGTGGGGCTGACCACGGTTGCGTCCTTGATCTGCTGCTCGAGCTGGGCGATGCGGGCCTCGGAGACCCCGACGCGGGCGCGGGCGGCTTCGATCTCCTCCGGCCGGCTGCCGTTCTTCAGCTTCGTTAGGGTCTCGCGGGCCCCTTTCAGGCGGGCTGAGGCCACGTCGCGGTGAGTGCGGGCGTCGTCGCGAGCCTTGACGGACCCGGAGTCGCGGTCGAGGAGACCCTGCATGCGGTCGAGGTCCGTCTGGGTACCTTCGAGCTCAGCCTGGGCCTGGGAGACCTGGGCCGCCGCCGCGGCGACGTCCTCCTGGCGCGAGCCGGCGAGCCGGAGCTTGAGCTCCGCCGCGGCCTGCTGCCGCTCGGCCCGGGCCTGCTCCAGGGTGAGCGAGAGGTCCGTGGTGTCGACCTGAGCCAGCACCTGCCCGGCCTTCACCACGTCTCCCTCCTGGAGCCCGAACTCCTGCAGCCGGCCGGCGACCTTGGTGGCGATGCGGACGTCCGTGGCCTCTACATGGCCCGAGGCCGTGAGGAGATTCGGGTCCTTCGACTCGCCGCGGCACGCGCCGAGGGCAACCAGCACAACCACAGCAGCGGGGAAGCGGGGCATGGTCTGGGGTCTCCGAGGGAAGAATCGGACGGATCAGTCCGATCGGTCGGATCGGTCCGATCTGTGGAGGATTCTATGCCGGTTCAGTTTTTGCCGGGCCGGGGAGGCCGCCGCTGGTAGAGCTCGCCACCGTGGAGCTCCGAAACCTTCCGGTAGTCCCTCTGGAGGCGTTGCCGGAGCAGCGCGTCCGGGGGCATCTGCCAGGTGTAGAGGGCGTCGATCGTCCCCCGGTTGACCCGCACCAGCAGCCCCCCCGGCTCGAACACCATCTCGTCGAGCCGGGGAAACGCCACGCCGTTGCGGAAGCGGATGGGGAAGAAGGAGGTCTTGGCCTCGTAGTTGTCCCAGTCGATCAGTCCCTTCTCCAGGGCCACATAGCCGATGGCATGGCCGAAGACGTCGCTGCGCTGGGACGAGAGATTGCGGCGGAAGATGAGGGAGAGCGCCCGGGTGTTCGGCTGCACCGGCTCGAGCCCCGTCACGAACTGCCGCACCTCCTCCCCGAGCACCCGGTACCAGCGGATCAGATATCCGAGGTTCACCACGGCCACGAGAGCCAGAGCGGCGACGGCGACCGTCCTCCCCCGCGGCCCCAGCCGGAGCGCGAACCAGGGGATGAGGAGGAGGAAGGGATAGAGGCTCAGCCGCTCGAGGATCATGGAGCCCCCGGCCATGCCGGCAGGGGCGAAGAAGTAGAGCACCAGGGCTCCGATCGCGAGGAGCAGGAAGGCGTCGGCCTCCTTGAGAGCCGGCCGGAACCTCCCTTCCCGCCGCAAGGTGTCCCGCCCGAGGGTGAGGAGGATGAGCAGCAGGAATCCCCACATCACTCCCCTGGCGAGATCTAGCTGGGCCGTGCTGAAGCTGAAGAGCGCCTGGGGCGGCAGCAGATACCACCGCAGGTCGTGCCACGACAGGGTCTGCGGCTGGGTCGTCCCGGCCTGATCCCGGAAATACCAGAGCGGCAGGAGGATCTGCGGCACGAGGATCGCCACGTGGAGCAGGTGCCGCCGCCACGTCGCCTTCCGGATCGTCGCCAGCCAGAGGATGGCGATGGACAGGAGGGCCAAACAGAAGGACAGGGGATGGGAGAACCAGCACAGCCACAGCAGGAGGTTGATCCCGATCGCGAACCGGAGATCGGGCCTCTCCCGATGCCGCCACCAGAACCCCAGCACGAAGAGGTAGACGGCGAGACTGAGGGAGAAATTGTAGAAGCCGAATTGGAAGAGCAGGTTGTAGGCGAAGGGGAAGGCCAGGAACGCCGGCCACCTCTCCTGCGGACGCACCGACCCCGCGAGATACCAGGCGCCGCCCAGGAACAGCAGGACGTAGAGGCTCGCCAGCAGCTTCTCGGCGATCAGGGGCGGCACCACGAACATCAGCAGCGCCAGGATCGCATGGCCCGTCCAGTTCGGGTACGGCCGCCAGTTGATCTCGTAGTATTGATGGAACAGGGGATACTGCTCGACGTTGGCGTGCTGGCGGAGGACCCAGGCGTTGTAGACGTGCGCGGGCCCGTCCGTGGTGGGGAGGTAGTGCACCGTCCAGACGGGGAGGACGTAGAGCACCGCCAGGGTGAAGAACAGGCGGCGGAGCCAGGGGTCCGGGAGGGTGAGGCGAAGCATCTACCCAGAAACTATCAGAGGGTGTCTGGGAAGTGTACGCCTCCCGGAAGGGGGGCAACGGATGGTAGGATAGACTGGTGTCGTGGTCGACTGGAGACGCTTCACGCCCTCTGATTTCGAGTACGACGAAGAAGCCGATCATCTCGGCTCCCACGGCGTCACCCTCTGATTTCGAGTACGACGAAGAAGCCGATCATCTCGGCTCCCACGGCGTCACTCTCGAGGAGGTCGCTGAATGCTTTTACAACGAACACGTCGTCCGCAGGAACAAACGACGCAGGGATCAATGGCTACTGATTGGCAGGACCGACGCCGGAAGGCCACTCAAGGTCGTGTTTGAGCTCAAACCCAAGGGTGTGATTCTCGTCATCACAGGCTGGCCCACATGACTATGAAGAAGAAGAGGCCCACGGAGGTCGAGACGGATGAGCTTCTGATTCGCGAAGCGAACGACGACTCCGCATGGGGACCTCCGATCACCGTCGCCGCCAAACCATGGGCTCACAGGGTCCGCGTCCGCCGCCTCGAGCTGGCAGCCAAATTCCACGTTCTGTCCGTTTTGTATCGCCTGGGGGCCGCCGCCACGGTCTCCGTTGGAGCCGAGCAAGACGTGGACATCACTGTGGTGCGCAAGCCGGGAGAGGTCGTTACCGTGGACGTGAAGTCCGCTCCAGATTCCAAGTCATGGCAAATTCAAGACTTCACGGTTCAGCGGAGCCACTTTGTCGTGTTCGTCCGTTTCACGACGAAGAAGTCCACTCCTCAATCCATTCCTGAATCGTACGTGCTCAGCTCGCGCGAGCTCCACGCCTGGGCGAAGGAACACGGAGGGCAGGTCGAAATCCGGGAGCTCGCCAAGACGGCTGCTGATGCACGCGAAGCCTGGGACCGTTTGCTGCCGGCCGCCTGAAGCGCATCCGCCGCTTTTCACTCCTTGTATCGCTCCCCCACCCGGCGGTACGCCTCGCGGAACGAAATTCCTTCCTCCATCACCAGGCGGTAGGCCTCCTCGGCGGCGTTGAGCCCGGGGTCGAGACGGATCTTTTCGGGGCGGAATCGTACCTCGGGGAGGGCGGCGGCGAGGATGGCGAGCGTCTCGCCGGCGAGGTCGATCCCCCGGAAGAGGGGAGCTTTCAAGAGCTGGAGGTCGCGGTGGTAGCCCGAGGGGAGCTTGGCGGTGATGGTCAGCGCTTCGAACAGGCAGCCCTGGGCCGTGGCGGTGCGGCCCCGGACGAGCTCGAAGACGTCGGGGTTCCGCTTCTGGGGCATGATCGAGGAGCCGGTCGTCAGTCCCGCCGGGAGACTCACGAAGGAGAGCTCGGCCATGGCGAAGAGGACGAGGTCCGCGGCGAGCCGGCCCAGGTCCTGCATCAGGAGGGCGATCTCGAAGAGGACCTGGGCCTCCGCCTTGCCGCGGGAGAGCTGGACGGCCGTCACCGGCTCCTGGATCTCGGCGAAGCCCAGCTTGCGGCGCGTCAGCTCGCGGTCGAGCGGCAGGAGGGGGACGCCGTAGCCCGCGCCCGACCCGAGCGGGTTCTTCTCGATGCGGCGGGCGCAGGCTTCTACCCCTAAGGCGTCGTCCCGCAGCTCGGCGGCGAAGCCCGAGGCCCAGAGGAGGACGGAGCTGGGCATGGCCTGCTGCAGGTGGGTGTAGCCGGGGAGGACGGTGCCGGACTCCCGCTCCCCCAGGCCGTCCAGAGCGGCGGCCACCTCCTGGGCCCCGGTGGCCAGAGCCGCGATAGCGTCCCGCAGATAGAGGCGCAGCGCGGCCAGCACCTGGTCGTTGCGCGAGCGGCCGAGGTGGACGCGGGCGCCGGCCTCGCCGATCCGTTCCGTCAGGCGGATCTCCAGGGCGGTGTGGACGTCCTCATCCTCCAGACGGATCTTCCAGACCCCCTCGGCGTGCTCCTCCTCCAACTCCTCCAACCCCGAGCGGATGGCCTCCAGATCTCCCGCCGTGAGCAGCCCCACGTCGTGGAGCATCTCGGCGTGGGCGATCGAGGCGCGGACGTCGTAGGGCACGAGGCGCTCGTCGAGGCGATGGTCCTCGCCCGCGGTGTAGCGCAGGACGCGGTCGTCCAGGGGCTCGCCCTTGTCCCAGAGGCGGCTCACGCGGCCTCCTCTTCCCGCATTTCCGCATAAGCCCGCACCATCCGGGAGTAGAAGCGGGCGCCGTCCAGGATCTCGCTCTCCAGCACGAATTCGTCCGGCGTGTGCGAGCGCTCGGACCGGCCCGGGCCGCATTTGAGGGCCGGGATGCCATCCATGAAAACCAGATCCGAGAGGGTGGCCGAGCCGTAGAGCCTTGCCTCGGGCCGGGCGCGGAGGACCGCGGCCACCAGCGGCTCGCTCTCCGAGGTCTCCCGCGGCAGCAGGCGGTCGGAGAGCACCCGGACCTCCCCGGTCACCGCCCGCTCGATCTTTTCCACCACCTCGCGGCGATCGAGAGCCGGCGTGGTGCGGACGTCCAGCAGGGCCGTGGCCTCCCCGGGCACCACGTTGCGGGCCGTGCCGGCCCGGAGCTGGGTGGGCTCCAGGGTGATGGGGCCGAGCTTGGGATGCGGCGGACCGAAGTCCACCCGCTCCAGGGCCGCGAGATCGTGGGCCAGGCCGCGGATGGCGTTTCTCGCTCCCAGGGCCGCGGCGTGAGCGGCGTGGCAGGAGTTGCCGTGGGCGATCAGCTCCAGCACCATTAAACCCTTCTGGGCTACGGCGACGTCGAGCCCCGTGGGCTCCCCCACGATGGCCGCGTGCGGCGGCGTGCCCCGCCGGTTCAGCTCGGCCAGTATAGCCTCGGTGCCCGTGCCCCGCGTCTCCTCCCCCTCGACCAGGGCGAGGGCGAGAGTGAAGGGGAGGTCGGCCTCACGGAAGGCGAGGAAGGCGACCGTCATGGCCGTCACCGCCGCCTTGGCGTCGTTGGCTCCCAGGCCGTAGACGCGGCCGTCGATCGACTCGACGTCCCAAGGGTCGCGGGTCCAGCCCGTGGCCGGCGGCACGGTGTCGAGGTGGGTGTCGAGCAGCAGCAGGGGGCCGCGGCCCAGGGTGGCGAGGAGGCTGTTGCCGATGCGCGTCGTGGCGATGCCGTTGCGCTTCAGCAGGTCCCCCAGGAAACCCGCCAGCCCGGCCTCCTCTCCGGAGACCGAGCGGATGGCGGTGATGGCCCGGTGCAAAGCGAGGATCTCGCGCTCGGGGAGCATCTCAGGAATGTCCTCCGGCAGCTCTGCCAGCATAGTAGGCGGGCACGCGGCGGATGCCCCGCGGCCTGCTCGGCCGGGGTCAAGGCCTTGACGTCCTCGACCACCAGGGTCCCCACGCCCTCGTTGGTGAACACCTCGGCCAGCAGGCCGTCCGGCAGGTCGTGGGAGAGGATGTGCACCCGCCGCACGCCGCCATGGATGGCGGCTTCGATGGCCGAGGTCTTGGGCAGCATGCCGTGGACGAGGCCGCCCTCGTCGCGCAGCCGGCGCAGGCCCGCGAGATCCGTGTAGGAGATGAGCGAGCCCGGATCGTCCGGCCGCTCGAGGATGCCCGCGGCGCCGGTGAGGAAGAGTAGCTTCTCGGCCTTCAGGGCCACGGCCAGGGCCGAGGCCACCGTGTCGGCGTTGATGTTGAGCAGTGTGCCGTCGTCCGCGGCCGAGAGGGGGCTCACCACGGGAACGTAGCCACCATCGAGGAGGGAGATCAGCACCTTGGGATCGACGCCGGCGACGTCGCCCACGAACCCGTAGTCCACCAGCTCGTCGCCCACTCGCACGGGAGGCCGCTTCCTGGCCTGGATGAGCCCGGCGTCGACGCCCGAGACCCCAACGGCCGGCAGACCCAGCCTACGGCAGGAGGCGAGGAGGTGGGTGTTGACCGCGCCGTTCAGCACCATGGCGGCCACCTGGAGGGACTTCTCGTCCGTGACCCGCCGCCCCTCGACGAACCGGGCCTCGCCGCCCAGGGCCCGGATGAGCTCCGTGGACTGGGCGCCGCCGCCGTGCACCAGCACGACGCGGATGCCCACCTGGTGGAGCACCTCCACCTGCTCGATGAGCGCGCGCGTGGCCGTCTCCCGCTCCAGGGCTCCGCCTCCGGCCTTGAGCACGAAGGTCTTGCCCTTGAAGATCCGGATGTACGGCACCGCGTGCTTCAGGGCCGTGGCCTCGGCCATCCGTTGACCGACGTCTTTCATGGCTTCACTCCTTTCATCCCCGGAGCAGGCGGTAGAGCACCGCCATCTGGGCCCACATCCGGTTGCGCGCCTCGTGGATCACCACGCTGCGCGGCCCGTCGAGCACCGTATCCTTCACCACCACGTTGCGCCGCACCGGCAGGCAGTGCATGAAGCGGCAGGCCGGCGCCGCGGTGTCGAACCACTCCTCGCCCACGCACCAGTCCCGCAGGCCGGCGCGGAAGGCCGCCTCGGCCTCCGGATGGCCGTAATGCCGGGGCGAGGTCCACGACTTGGCGTAGATCACGTGCGCTCCCTCCAGGGCCTCACGGCGGTCCGCCGTCTCCTTGACCGAGCCGCCGGACAGGGTCGCCGCCCGGCGAGCCCGATCCATGATGGGCTCCGGCAAGCGCGAACCCCTCGGGGCGCAGCACGGTCACGTCCATCCCCCGCAGGGCCGCCATGTGCACGGCCGCGGCCGGCACGGCCAGGGGGAGGGGCTTGGGGTGCCAGGCCCAGGTGAGCACGAACCGGCCGCCTCGCGCCGGCGTGCCGATGTCGTCCATGGTCTTCCAATCCGCCAGGGCCTGGCAGGGATGATCGATGGCGGACTCCATGTTGATCGGCGGCACGGGGCAGACCTCGATCATGTCGAGGAAAGTCGAGTCCGCCAGGTCCTCCGCCAGGTCCACGCCGCCGGCGAACGAGCGGATGCCCAGGGCGTCGGCATAGCCAGCCAGCACGGGGATGGCCTCCCGCACGTGCTCGGCCGCGGCGCCGTCCATCACCACCCCCTCGCGGGTTTCGAGGAGCCACGTCCCCTGCCCCGGAGAGATGACGAACGAATTCCCTCCCAGCCGGGCCATCCCCGCCTGGAACGAGGCGAGGGTGCGCAGCGACGGGTTGAAGAAGAGGAGGGCGAGGATTTTACCGCTGAGCGCCTTTGGCTCCGGAGAGCGCTCCAGATGCGTGGCCAGGGCGAGGAGGTCCGCGATCTCCTCGGGCGCGAGCGTCGCGAGATCGAGAAATCCCTTCACGGCCGCACCTCGGCGAGAGCCTTCGCCAGGGCCGCCACGTGGGTCTCCTCCAGCACCAGCGGGGGGAGCAGGCGGACGACGTGGGGATCGCCGCTCGTCCCGGCCAGGATTCCCAGATCCAGCAGCTCGTCCACGATCTCCCGCGCCGGCCGCGTGGTCCGGAGGCCGAGCAGGAAGCCCTCGCCCTGGACGCCCGTAACCGGTCCCACCTGACAGGTCTCGCGGATGAGCCGGGAGAGCCGCTGCACGCGGGAGAGGAGCCCCTCCTGCTCGATGGTGTCGATCACCGCCTCGATCAGGGCGCAGGCCAGGGGGCCGCCCCCGAAGGTGGTCCCCAGGTCCCCGGCCTTGAGCCCCTGGCCGACCTCGTCGCTCACCAGCACGGCGCCGGCCGGGAAGCCGCCGGCGAGCCCCTTGGCCGTGGTGAGGAGATCGGGCGTGACGCCGTACGCCTGGGCCGCGAAGGGATGGCCGGTCCGCCCCATGCCGCACTGCACCTCGTCGAAGATCAGCAACGCCCCGGCCTCCCGGGTGAGCTCGCGGACCGTGGACAGGTACTCCGCTCCCAGGTCCACGGCGCCGGCCATGCCCTGGATGGGCTCGAGGATGACGGCGGCCACGTCCGGCCCCAGGGCGGCGCGGAGGGCGTCCGGGTCCCGGCGGGGCACGAAGGTGACGTCGAAGGGCGGGCGCGGGAAGCCGTACCACTTCTCCGCCTTCCAGGTGACGGCCGCGGCGCCGGCCGTGCGGCCATGGAAGGCGCCCTCCAGGGCGATCACGCGGCTCCTTCCCGTGTGCCGGAAGGCGAGGCGCAGGGCGTTCTCGTTCGCCTCGGCGCCGCTGTTGACGAGGAACGCCCGCGTCAATCCCACCGGGCCGAAGCCCACCAGGCGCTCGGCCGCCCGGGCGCGGACGGCGAGGGGCACGGAGTTGCTCTGGAAGAACAGCTCCGCGGCCTGATCGCCCAGCGCCGCCAGCAGCCGCGGATGCCGGTAGCCCAGAAGGGCCACGGCATGGCCGCCATAAAAATCGAGCAGCCCGCGGCCATCCCGCGTGTGGACCGTGACCCCGTCGCCCCAGACCGGCTCGACGGGCGTGTGGGCATAGACGGGCAGCAGCCACCGGGCCTCGTCCAGCTCGGCCTGGGGAACGGGTGCGACGGTGGTGTTGGTCACAGTCATGTCTCCTTGTCGTTTACAGCCAGGCCAATCCTGGAATTCGCAACCCCGCCGTCTCCGGGAACCCCAACAACCGGTTCATCCACTGGATCGCCCCGCCGGCCGCGCCCTTGACCAGGTTGTCCAGCGCCGAGAAGACCACCAGGTGATCGCCATCGACCGCCACGGAGAGGCGGGCGCGGTTGGTCCCCACCACGTCCTGGAGGCGCGGGGGCTCGGCGAGGATATCCACGAAGGGTGATCCCGCATAGAAGCCGGCCAGGGCCTGGCGCACCTCCTCGGCCGTCGAGGACTGAGCCAGGCGGGCCTGGAGCGTAGCGTAGATCCCCCGGGCGAAGGGTCCGGCCTGGGGGACGAAGTGGATCTCGGCTTCGACTCCCGAGGCCGCGGCTGCCAGCGCCCGCATCTCCGGCTCGTGGCGGTGCTTCAAGGGGTTGTAGGCGAAGACGGTGCTCCGCCGCGCCGGGTGGTGGGTGGTGGCCGTGGGCGTCCGCCCCGCTCCCGTGCTGCCGGTGATGGCCACCACCGAGAGCCGCGGCTCGATCAATCCCAGCTTGAGCAGCGGCACGGCGGCCAGCAGCGTGGCGGTCACGAAACAGCCGGGATGGCCCACGTGACCCTCCGGCGTCTCCGCCAGGTGCTCGGGCACGGCGCAGCGGAACTGGGCGAGCCGGTCCGGGGCGCCGTGGGGGTGGCCGTAGGTTTTTTCGTAGGCTGACGCACAGGAGAAGCGGAAATCGGCGGAAATATCCACCACCTTGACGGCCGTCCCCGCCCGCTCGGCCTCGGTCAGCAATTCGTCGAGCAGGGGAGCGGCGGCACCGTGCGGTGCGGCACAGAGCACGGCGAGCTTCTCCTTCTCTCCGATCAGCCCGGGCAGATCCTTCCGGTCCGAAAACGTCAGATCCGGAAAGCACCCCGCGAGATGGGGAAAGGCGGATTCGACCGCTCCCCCGGCCTGGCTCTCCGAGAGCACGGCGGAGGGATGCAGGTACGGATGGCCGGCCAGGAGCCGCAGCAGCTCGCCGGCCACGTAGCCCGTCCCCCAGGACCAGCGCGGGAACCTCGCCGTTCATTTCGCTACCACCTCAACGTCCGGGACTCCCAAGCCCAGCACCTCCCGCACCCGGGCGGCCAGCTTCTCGCCGTTGGTGCGGGCGTTGATGGCGGGCACTCCCAGCGCCTGCTCGATGATCTCCGTGCCCGCCAGGTTGTCCGTGGCCGGACCGGTCACGGCCACGGGCTCGATGCCGAAACGCTCGCGCAGCATCCTCACCCCGCCCCACGCCGCCACGGGATCGTTGGCGGCGAGCACCACGGCCGAGAAGGCGGCGCGGATCTCCGCATCCTCCAGGATGGCCGCCACCCCGTAGGCTCCCAGCAGGCCATCCCCCAGCTCGGCCACGATCACGTCCGGCCGCGTGGCAGCCAGGCGGGTGACCAGGGTGCGGGTCACGGCCGGAGCATTGACCGGCGTGGTGGAGACGATCCCCAGATCCGTGAAGAGACCGGTGGTGCGCGCGCCCGCATCCTCCATGGCCAGCACGTCGCGCCGCAGGGAGACGCCCGTGGCTTTGAGACCATCCACGGTGAATCCTCCGTGGCTCAAATGGCGAACCAGCGTGCAGGCCGCGGCCGTCTTGCCGCAGTTCATGCACGAGCCTACCAGGGCCACGACCGGCACGCCGGCCGCGTCGAGAGGCGCCTTGAGGTCCAGCGTCTCAGCACCGATGCGGGCCGCGATGCCGATCCTTTCCCCCAGATAGGGGAAGTGGAGCACGGCCCCCAGCACCTCGCAGTCGAAGGGAGCGCCGAGATCCGGATTCACCGAATCGCAGATCCCCAGCACCCCCCCCATGTTGAGGAGCTGGATGGTGTCCCCTGGCGCGAGCCGCGTGGGCAGGTGGCCGGAGTAGCCGAAAAGGGCGTGGCGATGCCCGAGGGCGCCGGCCACCACGTCCCCCTTCTTCACCTGGGCCATGCGGCCGCTGGGCAGCTCGAGCTGGCTGTAGGTGGTCTTGTCGTTCTTCACCCGCACGGCCACCACCACCCCCTCCTCGCAGGGGATGTCGGCGCTCACCCGCACCTCCCGCTTGAGCTGGCAGGCGCGGGTGACGGAGGCGATTTTGTCGAGCATCACGGTCTTCATGAGACACCTCCTGGTCGTGCTGCCGCAGGCGCCATCCGGGCATACAGCTCGCCCGGCAGAGCCACGATGCGCGAGAAGCCCCGCGCGTCGGCCGCCGTCCATTCGCCCGCGGCCTCGCCGTAGACCCCCCGCGAGGCATCCCGCAGCGAGTAGGGCGATGCCACTCCTTCGACGAACACCTGCCCGGGCCGCAGAAGCAGGTGGACCTCGCCCGTGACCCGTTCCTGGGACGAGAGGAGCAGGGCCTCGATGTCACGGCACACGGGATCGAGATGCTGCCCCTCGTGCACCAGGTCGCCGTAGACGGCCGAGACGGTCTCCTTCACCCGGAGCTGCCGGCCCGTCGAGGTGAGCTTCTCCAGCTCCCGGTGGGCCGTCAGCAGCACCTCGGCCGCCGGCGCCTCGAAGGCCACCCGCCCCTTGATGCCGAGGATCGTCTCCCCGAGATGGATGCCGCGGCCGATCCCATACCCCGCGGCCAGCTCCTCCACCTTTTCGATGAGGGCCACGGGCGACGTCGCCTCGCCGTCGAGCGCCGTAGGCACGCCCTGCCGGAAGCGCCACGGTGTGGCGCGACGGCCCGAGCGGCGATTCGAAAGCTCCGCGGGTGAGCACCCAGGCGGACTCGGGGATGGAGGCCACCGTGTCCAGCGTCTCCTTGCCGCCGATCGTCACCCCCCAGAGGCCGCGGTTGATGGAGTAGGCGGCGCCGAAGGAGGGCACGGGCAGCCCCCGCTCCTCCAGATAGGCCACCTGCTCGGGGCGCGGACGAGGGGTGTCCCGCACCGGCGCCAGGATCTCGAGGCCCGGCCGCAGCGTGCGCAGAGCGACCTCGAAACGCACCTGATCGTTGCCCGCGGCCGTCGAGCCATGGGCCACCGTGAGCGTGCCGAGCCGCTCCGCCGCCTTCGCCACCTCTTGCGCCTGGAGCACCCGCTCGGCTCCCACGCAGAGGGGATAGACCTGCCCGCGGCGGACGTTGCCCATGATGAGGAAGCGCAGCACCTGCTGGAAGTAGGCGTCCCGGGCATCCACCAGGACGTGATTCGCAGCTCCCAGGGCGCGCGAGCGCTCGGCGAGCGATTCCGCTGCTGCGAGGTCGATCCCACCCGTGTTCACGGTCACGGTGACCACGGGCCGGCCGTACGTCTCGGCGAGCCAGGGGATGCAAAAAGAGGTGTCCAGCCCGCCCGAGAAGGCGAGCACGATGGGATGGGACATGGTCTTACCCCTCCTTGAGGAAGACGTCCAGCCTCTGAATGAGTCGTCGCTGATCGCGGGCGGACGCCGTAGCCGCGAACACGGTGTCATCGCCGGCCATGGTCCCCACCAGCTCCGGCCAGCCGGCCCGGTCGATGGCGAGCCCCACGGCCTGCGCCGCGCCGGACATGGTGAAGATGACGCTGAGATAAGGCCCCGAGGGCTTCACCCCGCGGAGGAAATGGGCGACCTCGGCCACTCCGGGGTCCCGCTCGTCGTGCTCCGTGGGCCGGGCATACCGGCCGCCGATCCACGCCACCCCGAGATCCCGCAGATCCCGGCTGACGCTCGACTGATTGACCACGATCCCCCGCTCGCGCAGCAATTCCACCAACTCCACCTGGCTCTTCACCCGGTGGCTCGTGAGGAGCGCAAGGATCTCCTGCTGGCGGCTTTCGCGGTGCTCGTGGTCGTGGGGCATAGTCGTCGGTCTCTCGGCAAATCCATGCGCATGATAACGCATGATGGGCATGGTGAGTCAAGAGGGCTCACCATGCAGAGATGGTGCTGAGAAGGAGGAGCTGATTTTCTCCAAAAGCGGGATTTCTGGTAGGATCTCGGGAAGTTCCAGGAAGGGCGTAGAATAGGAGGTGGAGGTGTCCTATGGCTTTACCAATGCCCGAACGGTCTTTGACGGTCGACAAGTACCTCCAGATGGCGGCAGACGGCGTCTTCTCCGAGGACGCGCGGATCGAGCTCATCCACGGGGAGATCGTTGAGATGTCACCGATCGGTGACCGCCACATTGCCTGCCTGATCGCGGAGATCAGAGCGTTTGCGCGTCTCATCCCGAGAGTGGACCTGAGCCCTCAAAGCCCTTTTCGCGTTCCCGGATTCAAGGACCTGCCGGAACCGGATCTCGTCCTGGTTCAGCCGCGGAAAGATTACAGGCTGCGACCTCCGGGAGCTTCCGATGCCGTCCTCCTCATAGAGATCGCTGACTCTTCCCTGGTCTATGACCGCGACGTCAAGATGCCCCTCTACGCGAAGGCCGGCATCTTCGAGTTCTGGCTAGTCGATCTCAACTCCGACACGATCTTCGCCTACAGGCGGCCGTCTCTGGGAGGCTACAAGGAAGTCCGAAAATACCGGAGAGGGGACTGGATCTCGCCTCAGGCCTTCCCGGATGAGCGATTTCTGGTGGACGAGCTCCTCGGTTGACGTAGAGGGAACGTCGCTCCGACAGACGGCCTATATCCCGGCAAATCACGGCAGATAAGAAGGGAAAATCGTTTTCCCTCCTTCTATGAGCCATATCCCGAGGGAAAACGACTTTCCCTCCTTCTATGCGCCGTTTTCCCCAGATATGGTCCATATCCAAAGGGAAAATCATTTTCCCTTCAGATATGCGGCGTAGAAGAAGGGAAAACGATTTTCCCTCGGGATATGGCCCGTATGAGCAGATATGAGCTATATCCGCGGGGAAAACGACTTTCCCTTCTTCTACGAGGAGTGGGAATCGGACTTGCGCCGTCTCTACTTGGTAGTGACGAATACGGTCGCGCCTTGGCCTTGCAGCTTGACGTGGCCTGCCTGGATCTCGACGACGGTAAATCCCTGGATCGGTGGCTGTGTTAGCCTGCCAAATCATGAGCGATGAACCTTGCAACATTCCGGCACGGGTGCTTACGCGCAGGTTGAGAGAGCGGAAACTGACCGCTGTCGAGGCTCTGGAGGCCCACCTCGAGCGGATCGAAGAATGTAATCCGGTGCTCAATGCGGTCGTCTCGCTTGACGCCGATCGGGCGCGGAAATCGGCTGAGGCCGCCGATGCGGCCTTGAGGCGCGATGAGGTCTGGGGTCCGCTCCACGGCGTCCCCATGACGCTCAAGGATGCGCACGACGTGGCCGGTCTGCGCACGACGGTGGGCACGAAGGAGCTCGACCGGGTGGCCGAGGCGGATGGAACGGTGGTGGCCCGGTTGCGCGCGGCAGGCGCGATCCTCATCGGCCACACGAACGTGGCGTCGTGGTTGGCGGATCCCCTTCAGACCACGAATCCGGTCTTCGGTCGCACCTCGAATCCCTGGGATCCGGAACGCACCCCAGGCGGCTCCAGCGGTGGCGCCGCTGCGGCGGTCGCCGCCGGCATGACGCCCCTCGAAGTCGGCTCGGACCTCGCGGGCTCGATCCGGCTGCCGGCGCACTTTTGCGGGGTCTACGGCCTCAAGACCACGGAGCACCGCGTGCCCTTCACCGGTTTCTTTCGCCAGCCGGAGGGGGTGCCGCGGTCGGTCCGCATCCTGTCCGTCCTCGGTCCCCTGGCGCGCGACCTCGGCGATCTGGAGCTTCTTCTCCGCGTCATTTCCGGCCCGGATGGACAGGATGGTGACGTGCCGCCGGTCCCCCTCGGTTCGCGACGCCGGCTCCGGCTCCAGGATCTGCGTCTGGCCGTGGCTCCGGCGCTTCCCGGTGAAAAAGTTGCAAAGAGTGTCCGGCAGCAGGCCGAGCGGGTGGCGGCCGAGGCTTCGAACGCAGGTGCCAAAGTCGTCGAACGTCTGCCGGATCTCGACTGGGAGGATCTCCACAAGCTGTTCGGTGATCTGGTGACGACGATCACCAGCCTCTTTTCCCCCGGCGCCCATCTGCGGGACGAGCAGCGCAAGCTCGCCTGGTACTTCGAGGCCCTCGAACGGCGCGACCGCCTGACCGCGGCCTGGCAGAGATACTTCGCAGACCTCGACGGCCTCATCCTGCCTCCGGCCTTGACGAATGCCTTTCCCCATCGCGAGACCGGCGCTGCGGTCGAAGTCGAGGGGAAGGCCGTGAGCTACTGGGAGATCGGGAGCGCTCTCACGATCTCGAACCTCACGGGCCTGCCCGGGCTGGTCGCCCCGGCCGGCCTCGACGACGACGGCCTGCCGGTCGGCATTCAGATCGTCGGGCCCCTCTGGTCCGAGATGCGCCTGCTCGCGATCGCCCGCGAGTTGGAAAAGGTGGGGATCCTGCCCGGGTTCCAGGCGCCGAAATAAAGGATTTTGGCATGTTGATTGCTTGCTGATTCGCGGCGGGGAATGTTGTCCTCTCCGGTGACCTACAGACGAGAAAGGAGTCCGTCATGAGGTTTCCCAACGCCCGCCGCTGCGGCAGAGCCGTGGCCATTCTGCTTCCAGTCCTGCTCACCGCTGCGATAGCCTTCGCAGCCGAGCCGGGCAATTCCTATCACCGCAGGGATCTCGTTTCAGATGGTGGCGTTCCAGCCGAGCACATCGACCCGGACCTCGTCAACGGCTGGGGGATCGCGCCGAGCGCGACCGGGCCGTGGTGGATCAATGCGGCCGATTCCGGCAAGTCGCTGCTCGACAGCGGCGAAGGCGTCAAGAACGCGCTCGTCGTCTCGGTCGCGGGCGCGCCGACGGGGATCGTCTTCAACGGGGGCCCACGCTTCGTCATCCCGAACGTGGGAGCCGCGCGTTTCCTCTTCGCGAGCGAAGATGGGACGATCTCCGCGTGGAGCCCGAGTCTGGCGCCGAACACCCAGTCGGTCGTCGTCGTGGACCGCTCCGCCGCGGAGGCAAGCTACAAAGGGCTCGCGATCGACTCGACGACCGCCGGTGGACGCCTCTACGCGGCGGATTTCCACAATGCCCGGGTGGACGTCTTCGACCGCAATTTCGTTCTGGTGAGGAGGCCCGGCGCCTTCAAGGATCCAGACCTTCCGGCGGGCTACGCCCCCTTTGGCATCCAGACGCTGGGCGGCAACGTGTACGTCGCCTATGCCAAGCAGGATGAGGATGGCGAAGAAGAAGTTGCGGGGCCGGGGCTCGGAGTCGTGGACAAGTACGACGTCGCCGGCCACCTGATCGCGCGGGTCGCCACGGGGGGCGCGCTCAACGCTCCGTGGGGGATGGCCCTGGCGCCGCGTGGATTCGGCCGTTTCAGCGGCAGGCTCCTGGTCGGCAACTTCGGCGATGGCCGCATCAACGCATTCGACGCGGTGACGTTCGAGCCGAAAGGACATCTCAAGGGTGAGGACGGCCAACCCATCGAAATCGACGGGCTCTGGGGGATCGCCTTCGGCAACGGCGCCACCGCCGGTCCGAAGAACACGCTCTTCTTCGCCGCGGGGCCGGACGAAGAAGAACACGGGCTGTTCGGACGTCTCGACCCGCCGTAAGAGCGTCCACTCCGCGGAACCGGAAACGAGGGGAACCTCACGCAGGTTCCTCTTGCAGGAGCACGCCGTCAGGAGAGCGCCTTCTTCATCTCGGCAATGCGGGACGCGCTCGCCTGACGCCGGACCGCGGACGGAGGCACGCCGAATTCCTTGCGGAACGCGTTCGTGAAGTGGCTGTGGCCGGCAAAGCCCAGGCTCAAGGCAAGCTGGGTGAGGTCCGTTCCCGTGGTCAGATGCTCCATGGCTTCGCGCAGGCGCAGCCGGTTCACGTAGCGATGCATGGACATCCCCGTCTCCTGCTTGAACAGCCGGCACAGATGGAAAGGTGAAACGTAGAGCTGCCCGGCGATCTCCTCCAGGCGGTACTTTTCCCGGAACCGCTCCTGCAGGATCAACTGGGCATCGTGCACGTAGCGCCGGCGCGCCCGTGTGGATTCAAAAGCCGCGGCACGCCTCGCCGCTTCCGGTTGGGAAGAGGACCTCGCCACGTTCCCCAGGATCTCCAGAAGCGTCGCGTCCAGGGCGCCAGGATCGTACGGCGCACCCTGCATCAGCCCGCGGACGATCAGCCGATGGCGAAGGAAAGACCGCGAGAAGTCACGGGCGAGAAGAGAAGAAAAAAGAGTATCAGGCCGCTCCTGGGCCGCTGGATTGAAGTGCGACATGACGTCGAGAAGCACGTCCCGCCGGATCACCAGCGAGCTGCCATGATCGGAGCAGCCGTGGGGATGCGTGGAACGATACGGAACCCCGGGATTGAACAGCACGGCCGTGGTGCGATCGGCAACCTCGGAGCGGCCCTCCGAGTGCAGGACGAAAGATCCCTCGTGCAAGAAGCTGATCAAATGCACGAGCTGGGTCTTCTCCTCCGACATCCCGGCCCGGCCGCAGTGGCAGTTCCAGAGCGCGATGGCGAATGACGAGCTTTTGAACAGGCACTGGATGTCCAGGCCAGGGTGTTTCCAGACGGCGCTGTCGAAGCCTGGTTCGGTCTCGGTGCTCATCCGGTGGAGTATACGCACAGAGGGGCCGAGGGTTTTGAAGAATCTTGCTCTTGCCGGTCTTCCCTTCCCGCCGGCTCCGTGGTAGCATTCCTCCAGAGACTCAAGGGCGAGAAGCGTAACCACGTCTAGGTCTTTGCGAAAGAGGGCCGTCGGAAGCTTTGTAGCTTGACGGCCAGGAGGTGGAACATGTCTTTCAAGCGCCATCTTTTTCTCCTGGTTCTTGTGGGATTCCTCCTGGACGTACGCGTTGCGACGGCATGCTCATGCCGCCCGACGCCTACGGTTCTCGAGGCCTACGAAAGGGCAGAGGTGGTCGTCATTGCCCGGGTCGTGTCGGTCGAAAAATCAGAGCACGGTGAGGGCTATGGTGGGATCAACTCGACGAAGATGGTCGTCGAGAAGGTCTTCAAGGGAGATTTGAAAGCCGGCGACGAAATGGCTTTCGCACAAGGCGCCGGCACTGACTGCGTCTGGGGCTTTTACCAGAATTCCGTGGGTCAACGGTTCCTGCTCTACCTGGGCCCGCGCCAGAACAACAAATGGTATGCCATGTCCTGCGGAAGATCGGCCTCCTTGCCAGATGCAGCGGGAGTGACGGACGATCTGCTTTATCTGAGCAAAATCAAAGAGGTGCAGGGAAGGACGCGGCTCTCGGGGACGATCCAATTCATAAGGGGGTCCGAGGTAAATCCTGCCGGCAGAACCATTCGTGTCATCGGAAGCGACAAGACCTACGAAGTCAAGACGAACGAGAGCGGAGTCTATGAAATTTATGATCTGCCGGCCGGTAAGTATCTGGTCGAACCTGAAGTGCCGGCGGGTTGGAAGCTGTCTGACATCTGGCTCCGTTATTCACAATTTCTTCGCGATGACCCGGGAGGATCGCCTAAGCGGATTCCCATCGTTCTCGAGGACAAGAAGCACGTCAGCCTCGATATCGTCTACGAGCTGGACAACGCCATTCGCGGGAGGTTGTTCGACCCGAACGGCAACCCGATGAAGGACGTCTGTATCGACGCGGTGCCAGCGCAGGGCAAGCAGGCCGAGGCGATGGATTGCACCAAGGAAGGCGGGAGCTTTGCCCTGACCCGGCTGCCCCGTGGCAGCTACGTCCTGGTGATCAACCGGGACGGGAAGATCAGCAGCAGCGAGCCGTTCAAGACCTTCTATTATCCCAATGTCTTCGAGCGCGAGAAGGCCGTGGCCGTGGCGATCCGGGAAGGGGAAGCCCTGGAAGACGTCAACATCTATGCTCCGAAGGTGGAAGACACCATCACGGTCGAAGGCACCTTTCTTTATTCGGACGGCAAGCCGGTCGCTCATGAATTCGTTCAATTCCAGGCCGGGAAGACCAACGACGACGTCGAAGGCGAGGCTCATGCGAGCACCGATGCCAATGGCCGGTTCTCCATCAAGCTCCTGAAGGGCTTGAAGGGCAAGCTCCATGGCGAAATGTACTCCTACGTAGGCGAGTTCGAGAATTGTCCCCAGCTCGACAGCATCCTCAAGAAGACGGGCCAGACCGTGCAGACGCCGGTTCTCGAAGTCCCGGCCGAAACCGACCTTTCCGATGTGGAGCTGAAATATCCCTTCCCAGGCTGCAAGAAGGCACAATGACGCCAAAGGTGGCAGCGGGCCGCAGAACCCCAGCCGCCTGGGCTCAGGACCAGGCGGCTGTCGCCCGCCAACTGCGTTGCCCCTCCGGGGCGGAGGGGATCGCGGTCGGGGAGGAGATGAATTCCCTCAATGCGGTGATGAATCGGGTCACCCTGGAGCACCTCGACCTCGCGTCCACGGACCGCGTGCTGGAGATCGGCTTTGGGGGCGGTGCCCTTCTCGATCAGCTCCTTGCGAGAACCTCCCGGGTGGTTGGCGTTGACCTGCCTCCTGCGATGGCAGGCGAAGCCCGACGAGGCTTGAGCTCCGGCGCGAAAATCTGCTGTGGAAGCGTCGAGTCCTTGCCTTGCCGCGAGAGAGCCTTTACCCAAGTCTGCTGCGTCAACACGATCTATTTCTGGAACGATCTCGACCGTGCGTTCCTCGAATGCCGTCGTGTGCTGCGCCCCGAGGGCCTTCTGGTCGTCTGCTTCAACGCCCGGCACGAGCTCGAGAAGGGCTTCTGGCACCGGTTCGGGTTCATCCTCTATAGCGAGACGGAGGTCCTCGCGTCCCTGCGCTCGGCGGGATTCAAGCGGATGGAGGTCCGATCCGAGCGCGATCCGGAGCAGGGAGAGTTCTTCTGTGTCCGTGCTTCGCGGTAAGGGGAGCCGGTGTCCAACCTGTGGACCTTGACGCCGCTTTGCTGGGCGGCTCAGCCCTGAGAGAGAGGAAAGCGATAGATGACGGTGCCGGTGTCGGTCACGTCCATCTCGGCGAAGCCGCGGAGGTGGAGCCCCTTGAGGATCTCTTCCGCCTGCTCCAGGCTCATGCCGCAGTCGGCTGCCACGTCGACGGGGCTGACCACACCTTCGTGCTGCCGCACCACCTGCAACACGGCGGATTCCCTGGCGCCGGTCAGCCGCTGGACGACGTTCCTGCGGGCCCGCCGGTAGAGACGGATGCCGCCCACCAGAGGGACGAACCCCAGCAAGATCGTGAGTGTCACGTCGGTGAGCCTGGAATACTTCGAGGTCCCCTCGAAAGCTCCGATGAGCACTCCCACCAACGCCAGGAAGCCGAAGAGACTGACGATCACGGCAAAGACGACCGACAGCCGTTCGCTGACGGTCATGCCGGTTTCCTGACCGCCCTGGTCTCCGCGACCACGGCCCGAGGCCCGACGGGTCTTCTTGCCGGCCATGGCCTTGTATGATAACTCAGATGTAGATCAAACCGCGATCCAGCGCCGTCGCGCGTTATCCTGGAACCTCGGCCTCGACGAGAAGTGCAAGCAGCGTGAGCGATTCCTGCCAGCCGAGATAGCAGGCCTCGGGCGGAATGGCCTCGGGTATCCCTTCTTGCACGATGTTGAGCTCGGTTCCGACGGACACCTGCTTCAAGGTGACCGTCGTCTGCATTTCTCCGGGCAATCCCGGGTCATCGAATTTGTCCGTGTGCCGGATGCGTTCGTTTGGCACCAGCTCGAGAAACTCGCCGCCAAAAGTGTGGCCGTTACCTGAGGTGAAATTCGTGAACGACATCTTGTAGGTGCCGCCCACTTTGGCATCCATATGATGAACCTTGCCGGTGAAGCCGTTCGGTGGCAGCCATTTGACCATGGCGTCGGGATCGAGGAAGGCTCGGTAGACTCTTTCAGGGGTCGCACGAAGTACACGGTGAAGCCGGACTGTACCTGTAGGCATGACCGCTTGTCCTTTCGATATGGGTTGTCCGTTGCATGCCGTTGCGTGGCAGCGAGCTAATCTTCCCGAATCCCAGCCTACATCACCCTCAGAATCTCGTCAAGGCAATGCGCTGTGTCGTGGAAGCGAGGAACTCGACGCCAATCCGTCGCTGTGCGCTCCCCTGGTTTGCGAGTGGATGCGGATAGCACGAGAGACGGCCAGACCGAGGAGGCGACACCATGCTACGATCGGGTGGCAGATCCGGTCGTACGTTCCAGGCTTGGGTGTCGTCGGGCTGCTATACTAGAGCGACTCGTTAGATTGATAGAAATAGGTCTCTGGCTTCACGCGATCTGGCTCACCAGCGATCTGGCACACCACGACCGTCAACGCGTACCCGGTGGGTACGGCGGGAGAAAGCCTTTATGCGAGTAGGGATCCTGGACATCCTCAAGGACTCGGCAGAGCTGGGCCGGCTCGACGGGTTCTTCAACCGCAACTTCCGCCGCCACTACGCCAGCATCACCCCCCAGGCGGTAGCGGTGTGGTGCAGGCAGCTCGGACACGAGGTCCATTACGCGACCTATTACGGCCAGCAACAGCCCGACACCCTGCTGCCGGCGGAGCTGGACGTCGTGTTCATCGCGGCCTACACCCAGGCGAGCACTCTGGCCTATGGGTTGGCCAGGCTCTACCGGCGCCGCGGCGCCCGCACGGTGCTCGGCGGGCCCCATGCCACGTCCTTCCCCACCGACAGCCTGCGCTTCTTCGACTTGGTAGTCCACCACTGCGACAAACATCTGATCGACCGCATCCTGCGCGGAGATTTCCCAGCGGGGACGGTGGCGAGCAGCGGCCACCTCCTGGAGGATATACCCAGCGTCGAGGAAAGGATGCCGGAGATCCACACCGCCGGCTTCAATAAGGGCAAGCGGGTCATGCTGTCGAACGTGGCACTGCTCGCGAGCCTGGGCTGCCCCTATCGCTGCGACTTCTGCGTCGACGCCCAGAACGATTACGTCATGCTTCCCAAGGATCGCCTTGCGGCCGACTTGAGGTATGTATCGGAGCAACTGCCGGGTCTGCTCGTCTCCTTTCACGATCCCAACTTTGCGGTCAAGTTCGACGAAGTCCTGGAGATTCTGGAAGCCGTGCCGGAGGGGCGGCGGAATCCCTATGTCATGGAGAGCTCGCTTTCCATCCTGCGCGGCGAGCGGCTGGAGCGTCTGCGGCAGACGAACTGCGTCTTCGTGGCTCCCGGCGTCGAGTCCTGGACTGAATATTCGAACAAAGCCGCCGCCGGGCGCAGCACCGGCCGCGAGAAGCTCGAAGGCGTCGTCAAGCACTTCACCGAGCTGCACGAGGCGGTGCCGGCCCTCCAGGCCAACTTCATCTTCGGGACCGACAACGACCGCGGCCGAGAGCCGGTCGAGCTGACCAAGGAATTCATCGCGCGCCTCCCCTTCGTCTGGCCGGTGATCAACATCCCGGTCCCCTTCGGCAGCACGCAGCTCTTCGACGTCTACATGGCGGAAGACCGGGTCCTGCGTACCATGCCGTTCGCCTTCTATTACATGCCGAACCTGGTGCTCCGGCTGCGCCATTACGATCTGATCGAGTACTATGACTTGTTGATCGAGATCTACTCGGCCATCTGCTCGCCGCGGCTGCTGCTACGGCGGCTGGCGAGCGCCCGCACATCGGCTGTACGGGCGCTGCACCTTTTGCGCACGGCCGGCGCCTACTCCGACCTGACGAATCTGCGCCACATCCGCCGGGCTTTTGTCAGCGATCCGGAGTTGAGAGCCTTCCACGAAGGCCGCGGCGGACGGTTGCCCGAGTACTATCGCCGCCGTCTCGGCACCAAGCTCGGCCCCTTTGCCGAGCTCCTCTCTGAAGAGGATCTCACACCGCATCTCGAGGAATCGGCGGCGCCCGTAGAACGCGAAGTCGTACAGCTCGGGGCGCGGAGAGAGGTACCTGTCGGCTAGGCGCTGCCAGTTTTTAGTTCTTCTGACAGATCGTCTGATTATTACAAGGGCCCGAGCACGCCGTGACGCTGCAGGCCGATCCCGACGCGTGATAGCCGGCAGGGCAGGGCCCGCCGCACATGGTAAACGAGGTCCCCGTGACCTGCTTACAGACGCCCTGATTCGGGCAACTGCCAGTGCAGTTCGTGGCGCTGCAGGCCACGCTGGAGAGGTAGTAGCCGGCGGGGCAAGGGCCGCCGCACATAGTGAAAGAGGTCCCCTGCACCTTGTTGCAGACGCCCTGGTTCGGGCAACTGCCAGGGCAGTTCGTGACGCTACAGGCAACGCTGAAGAGATAGTAGCCGGACGGGCAGGGCCCACCGCACATAGTGAACGAGTTGCCCGTATTCGGCGAGCAGATGGACTGATTCGGACAGCTCCCCGGACAGGAAGTCACGCTGCAGGATTGACCGGCGAGATGATTGCCGGCTGGGCATGGGCCGCCGCACATGGTGAAGTCGGCGTGCGCGGGAGTTGCGAAGACGATGAGGGCGAGGGCAAGAGGGAAGAACAGACGGTTTGCCATTGCAACCTCCTGAGGATTGGGGCCAGGGTTCTGTGGCCCCAAACACACTGTAAGGCAAATGCGCGCTGAAGTCAATGCTTACTTAATGAGTAGAAGTCCGCCAGGCCGGCTTCTCGATCCCGGACGAACTGTCCGGTCCGTTCATCAGAAGCCTGGCACCTAGAGTGGCACCTATGTCGGAACGAGGGGCGGCTGGCACCCTTTCGGGGGCCAGCCGTCGCGTGCTCAGTCCGTCGGATTCGTCTTGAAGTGATCGGCCAGGCGCACGGCCAGGGCGCACACCGTGAAAGTCGGGTTTTGATAGCCAGCGGTGGGAAAGACGCTGGAGCTGGCGACATACAAGTTCGAGGAGTCATGGACCCGCAGCTTGGGATCGACGACGCCATCCTTTCGCTCCGCGGACATGCGCGTCGTCCCCATCGGGTGGAGCCCGGGGTTCCAGACCCTGTCGTCCAGATCCGGAAACCAGAAGTCGCTGCCATAGCCAAGCCGTTCCAAGATCTCCTTGGTCACCTTGAACATGACTTCCCCCGTCTTACGGGCGAGCGGCGAGAGCCGCCAGTCCACCTTGACTCGCTGCTGGCCGAAGAGGTCGCACGGCAGTGAATCCGACAGTGAGATCGTGCCTCCGTCCTGAGGCAAAGGCTCGATGTTGGTCTGGATCGTCCCGGGCTGATTGCCGACTCCGCCCAGCAGAACCCTGAAGTTCCCGACGCAGTAATGCTCGAGGATCTCGTGCTGCGGCACCAACCCGGCGATGAACGTCGACTTGCCATTGGGGGCCGGGATCGACTGCATCTTCAGATCTAGCTGGTCGGCGTCGACTTGTCCGAGGCCCAGATAGAAGTTCCTGACCTCGGGGGGAATGTTCCCCACCCGGTAGGTGGCGGAGTTGAGGTAAGGGTGATCCATGAAGTTCTCGCCCAGATGCTTGCTGCTGTTGCCGATACCGAACAGGAGCAACTGGCGTGTGGACTCGATCCCCCCTGCCGCCAGGACGAAGTACCGGGCCCGAATGCTGAGGGTCACGCCGGGTCTCCCTCTCTCGATCCCCCTCGCCACCATCGCCAGGACCCGCCGGCGGTCAGGGCCGGCATCCTCGGTTTCCAATCCGATCACGTTGGCATTGCGATAGAGGTGAACGTAGTTCGAGCCTGTGATCACACGACCATACTCATCCTGAAAATGGAACCAGTTGAACTGCAGAATGCGGGTGCGCAACGGCGCGTCCGGCGGCAGCGGTATGGCGGCCAACTTCGGGTTTGGCGTGTTATCGATCCAGTATTGAGGATCGTCGTATGCAAAGGCGTCGAGTTGCATGACGTCGCGTTGGGCCTTCTCGTAGTAGGAGAGGAGCTCTCCATATTCGATCGGCCAACTGACCCCCGGCCGGATGGACCGCTCTTTGAGGTCGAACTCCTCGAAAGGCCAGGACCATCCGCCCCAGTGATTCGAGGTCCCACCGTATTTCCTGAGACGCCCTTGTGTCAGGTAGTTGGTCGGCCAACGGGTCCTCCTCGCCAGCAGCCCCGCGTTCTCCCCCTCATAGAGGGCCTGGACGTCGGAGTTATCGTCCGGACTGCTCTCCAGGATGGCCACCCGCATCCCGCTTCCCGGCTCACCGGGGCGCCGTTGGGCGAATTGAAGAGCCAGCGCGAAGGCGCTCGGGCCGCTTCCCACGACGCAGATGTCGTAGTCGAGCTTGGAGCCGTCATTCAGCTCGTTGAAGTCGAGAATCATGGCTTTTCCTCCCGGGAGCCGCAGCCCCAAGTAGATCGTGGAAGCCCTCGAACGCCCGCCCGCATCGGGCTGGGTCGTCACCGTTCGCTAGAGGAGTGAAGGAAACTGCCAGGGAATTACAAAAAATCTGGTGCTCGCCGCGAGCGCGACGCTCAAGCGCCTTGGCGCTGCCAGCTCTGGAGGAGGAGCGGCTGGCCCCCTTAGAGGGGAAAGCCATTTGCCCCGCTGCATCCTCTGGGACCAAGGTCCCATAGCGACCGACGCCGGTGCGCCCCTACGATCGAGGTACGCGCGCCCCGACTCCCGCGCTCTCGGACGTGCGCCGATTCGTGAGGTTGGGCTTGAAACCATGCGCATTCTATTCGACCATCAGATCATGGATGCTCAGGCTCGAGGCGGCGTTTCTCGCTATTTCTACAAGCTGATCTCGACGCTGATCAGCAAAGACCTGGCAAGAATACATCTGCCTCAGATCTGTACCGACAATAGGCGTTCTCTGCCCTTACTCGCTGAATCGGGTTGCCAAAGGACAGGCATCCGGTCGCTGCTCGTTCAGAAGATGAGGAGGGCGAACCTGGCGCACAGGGAAGTCGAGCGCGCATGGCGGAGGACGAAATCCAGGCTCAACGAGCGGGCCAGCGTCAAGAAGCTGAAGGAACAAGACTTCGACCTTTTCCATCCGACGTATTACGACCCTTACTTCTTAGACCATCTGAAGGGAAAGCCATTCGTCCTGACGATCTATGACATGATTCACGAGATCTATCCGGAACACTTCAAGCCAAACGACAAAACGAGAGAGCATAAAGCCCTCCTGGCCAGAGCAGCGACCAAGATCATCGCCGTATCCGCTTCCACCAAGGCAGACGTTTTAAGGTATTTGAACGTTGATCCGGGAAGAGTCGAAGTGACCCCTCTGGCCAATCCCTTGACCGGCGAGAGCGAAGAAGTGTCCGTCCCGGAGAGCTACGTCTTGTACGTAGGCGAGCGCAACCGCTACAAGAACTTCAGGAATCTTCTCCTGGCCTTTGCGCGCCTTGCCGCTGCTCGCCCGGACCTCCATCTTGTCTGCGTCAATCAAAAAGAATTCGAACGCAACCGAGCTCGAGCTGATAAAAGGATCCAAACTGGAAAACCGCTGCATCAATGTGCCAGCGAATGACAGGCAGCTAGCCTTCTATACAGGAACGCCTCACTCTTCGTCTATCCATCCCTTTACGAAGGTTTCGGCCTGCCGATCCTCGAGGCTTTTGCTGCCAACTGCCCTGTCGCCCTCAGCAAGACGAGCTGTTTCCCGGAAGTCGCAGGAGAGGCCGCCGCATATTTTGAGCCGTCCGACGTATCCTCTATTGAGAGGGTCCTCGAAACGGTGTTATCCGATAGCGTAGCGCGTCAGGCCTTGGTACGACGCGGGCAAGAGAGGCTCAAAGACTTCTCCTGGACCAGGACCGCCGAACAGACGGCATCTCTGTACGAGAGATCCTTGACGCGGCCTTTGAGTTAGGCGCAGGAGAGGTGCCCGGCACTTAGTGAAGCTGTACTGACACGCCTCGAACTGCTGGCGCTCGGTGAAGAGATACCAATTATCGCGGATTCCTTGAGAGAAGGCAGCTTTGCAGACCTCTGTGGTTGGAATCCCCTGGGTTCGCAATGCGGGTGTGAGCAGTAGGCCAAGGCCGATGGTGATAGCCAGCCAACTAGTGGTCGGACGGTTCCGCATTGCCAGTCCTCCTATGGAATCACGCAGCCGAAATAGACTGAGACTCTTGACATCCACGGACATTTCGACAGTCGCCTAACCTGTGGACCTAACCGGCGGGACCGCGCGAAAGTGCGGTAGCCGTCCGGTTACGGACTCGTGTTGGGCGCTCCTCACCCTAAAGTCTGAGTAACGTGCCGCCTCAGCACCGTCAGCTCTTGTGCTTCTTGCTATGCGTCTGCGCTGGAGGTGCGGTCGGTGGTACCTTCGCGATGATGTCGTCATAGTCATTGTCGTTCGAGTCTTCGCAACCTAGAGTGTACCCGTTTTTGGAATGCTGGTGAGCCTCTCCTTAGAGCGGGTCCATGACACCTGGGTAATATCCGGGCTCCGGACCAGGTTGAACCTTGTGCCAGCAGGCGAAGAAGTAGGTACCAGCTTCCGGCAATCAATGATGTCGGCCATGTGGTGCATCGCGACCAGGCTACCCTCTGCATTTAGCTTCCCCTCGCAACCTGGCCAACCTGAACAATCGAGGCTGCGGAATTGGACCTCCAGACAACAATAGCTTGTTCCCAATAACCATTTCCGCCAATGACCGACATCATTACTGGTTTCTTGATTGTAATCCTGGGCAGGTCAAGCTTCTGCGAGACCTTACCATCAGGATCAGTGACCGGTGCTGGAGTCATGTCACCGAAACAGGGCACCATAGACACAGCAGCGACAGCAAAGTAAAGATAGCTGATGTATTTTCTCATATCGGTTCTCCTTGCAGGTAGATTGGTTGACCATTCGTCACTGAGGCGGTGATGATGTCGAGTACCTATAGATTGTCTCTGGCCTGTGGACTGTGTTCGATTAAGCGTATATATCTGTTTAGCGTGGGACGTCCAGCTACAAACGAAAAAGTTTCACCGGTAGGTAGGTTTCCTTTAACCAGTGGAGGCGGTCCGCCCGAGGTCTCCGCCAGAAACGCTAAACGAATCTCCGAATTACTCCGTGCCTTACAAATCTGCTAACTTCTGAGACCCTGTACTCATCAGCCCAGAGTTCCCAAGTTGTTGGATGAGTCCAGACATTACCCAAGATGCGACAGCCTTTTTGCCCCCTTCCTCCAATCTGGCGAAATGAACCGTGTTCCAACCCTGACAGGGGCCAGCACTACACTTCAAGGAGGGACTCTTGAGGAGAGAATCACTGCCTGCAGCCAGCTCAAGCGAGTAGTTAGTACGAGTCGGCTCTCCCTCACAATTACGGTCGCAATGGTGGTCTCCGGTTGTCTTAGTGACAGATTTCGCCCCTAGTGGGGTTTCGGCATAAACTATCGTTTCTAATTCTATCACCGGCTTAGAGCTAGGAGCAATTGGAGACATAGCAACAATATCTTGTGTCACATAGCCCTCTCTGACAGTCTGACGGAAAGCTGGGTAGGAAACCCATGCCAAGCCGCTATCGCCCCAAGACTTTCCCCAAGAGTTCAGTAAGCGAAAGGAACCCTTGGCATCATCATAGCCGATCACCACCATAGCATGACCACCTAACGCGGGACCTGATAAGCCTTGGTAAATACTCGGTCCCGCGATATTCATAAATGACTCATCGACGGGCATGCCTATGAGAATCGGAAATCCAGCCGCTAAGTGTGTTTTGACCTCAGTCTCATCTAGAGTATTGACTCTGCGCCAAGAGGCAATTCTGTAAAGAGCAGCGAGTTGCTTTACTGGCTGGTTAGGAAGTAAGTCGCAATGAGACGGATCGTATGGAAACGCACTAATAGGTGCTACGCCGTCGCGAGTCAGAAGATTTAGGGCTTCCGCGTAGTAACTCCCTCCGTTACAATTGCCCTGAAGCTTCACTTGGTTGTAGATAAAGGCTGGGCTAAAGATGTGATCGTTGCTGGTAATTCCCCAGTGTCGCTCTACTTCCTCTTGGTAAGTTTTTAAGGCATACGCAATGGCCCAAGCAACGCAGGAACCCTGAGCTCCTTGATCACCTACTTCAGGAAAGGGAACAAGGTTTACCTGAGATGGCAATGCTCCGGCAAAGAGAGGTGCCGCTAGTGGTATTGCTTGATAGGCTGCCTGATCTAGGAAGTTCAGGCCTGTCGCATGTCGTCTTGCTTGCTGCTGTGCATAACCGCCCTTACCTAGAATGAAGAGGACCGAGATGATAATGCCGATGCGTTTCATAGAGTCTCCAAACCTTTCGGGGTTGGGCGTCACCGCGGCTTACCCGGCTTATCTACTCTTTCATGATGAGAAGGCTTGTCGCGGAGACTGCCGGTCGGTGGACAGTTGTTCGCCACCAGAGCCATCAGTCCGTCGTCGCTGACTGCTGCGAGAATGTTCCTCGCATTTGGATTATGGGCTTGGAACGCGCCGTAGATCGCCCGAATCTCACCAAATCGTTTGTTCTTTGCAAGTTCATGGATGCGCGCTCCTTGCCTTTCGTGGTCGCAAACCCAGGAAAAATTTACAGCGGCCTGAAATTCATTTGGGACCTCTTGGGCGATTTCGTCTATGATCCCCGAGAGATCCTGGCCGGGAATCTTTCTGACTTGGCACAAAGCATTGTCGTTATGTTCCTGAAAACCGAAGCAGCACGAACGCACATCTTCCGCTGGCTTGCGGTTGCTGCCATCAAAAACGTTGCAGCCTTCATGAAATACACACCACTTCAGATTTTGCTTGCCTTCGGGTCGATTGTAGCTGCAATCACCAGGACCACAGACACGCCCGTCATAGAAGGTGACTTGACATCCTTGGTTCTTGATGCCGCATTCAACCCTACCTATCTCGCCACCGGTTGTGGCTTCGCATCTGAATGGTCGTGTGCCTTGAGGGCTAGATGGGCTGCACGTAACACAGTACTTGTCAGCTAGCAGAGGTTGCAGGATGAGGAGGGTAAAAGCCAGGGCAATGAAGACCGACTTGGTGGGCATAGATTTTCTCCCATTGTTCAGGGTTCTAACTCGCGATTCGACCATAGAGTGACTCTTGTAACCAGGTCTAAGCTAAGGAAATACGCTTCGGGCCGAAGTCTCCTTCTCTCCAATAGACGGACGAAGATTCTTTTTTCTCTTCACCTATCCGAGAACTCTGCTCTAAGGGTTCCGCCTGGATGGAGTTCCGCGGCCAACGCCCACAAGGTGAGCGAGCGGGAACGATCCTCGCTCTGGCCTTGAATGGTACATAGGTCCTGACCGCACCATGTCCGCCAAGTGGTCACCCTATGCCCTGGGTCATCGATGCCGCCACGGAGCTGAAGCCGGTTCCTGCCCTGATCGTGCCCTCTCGGAACCGAGATGCATCCTTGTGCGATTTTGGTGTCGTTACGGTGTCCGTTGTCTCCGGGATTGACTCCTTTTTTTCCGCATGCGAAGATCCCCGGCATGCCTTCGCTGGCCCATGAGGTCCTCGTGGATCTGTTCAAGAACCGTCCCTCGCTCGCCGCCGAGATCTTGGTCGAGATGCTCGGCCTTTCGCTTCCGGTCTACACCGAGGCCCGCATCGCCTCGGCCGACTTGACCGAGATCCAACCCGCCGAATACCGTGCCGATGTCGTCGTCCTCCTTTTCGATGGCGATGCCCCTGTGCGGGTGGTCATCGTCGAGGTCCAACTGGCAGTCGATCCCAAGAAGCGTCTCAGTTGGCCCGCCTACGTGACCGTCGCGCGGGCTGTCCACGGCTGCCCAGCGGCTCTCCTCGTCGTCGCACCGGATCCGGCCGTCGCTGGATGGTGCGGGGAGCCGATCGAGACCGGTGTCCCCGGCTTCGTCCTGTGCCCGCCGGTGCTGCGCCGTACAGGCGTGCCGATGGTGACGGACCTTGAGGAAGCGGCCCGTCGGCCCGAGCTCGGGGTGCTTTCCGTACTGGCGCACGGCAAGACGGAGCAGGGAGCGACGATCGCCGCCGCGTTGATACCGGCGATCCAAGGGCTCGATGACGACCGGGTCAGGCTCTACTACGACCTCATATACAATTCCCTGGATGAGGCGGCTCGCCGCTCGCTGGAGGTACTGATGAAGGGCTACGAATACCAGAGCGATTTCGCCAAGAAGTACGTCGCCCAAGGACGTGCCGAGGGGCTCACCGAGGGGCTGACCGAGCTAAGGGGCGAACCGAGGGGCTGACCGAGGGGCTGACCGAGGGGCTCACCAAGGGACGCACTGAGGAGGCGGCGCGCAACCTGCTGACCATCCTGCGGGTTCGTGGCCTTGCGGTGCCCGAGGCCGACCGCGAGCGCATTCTGTCCGAGAAGGACCCGGAACGGCTGGAGCGCTGGCTGGAGAAGGCTGCTGTCGCCGCTTCGGTCGCCGCGGTCTTCGATGAGCCGAACTGAGAGTCCTCGCGGCCCTTCCGACGAGGCGTCGCTCGAGGGACTCTTCGTGAGCCGGCTCTCAGGGCAGACGTAGGCGGCCTGGACGGAGTTGAGCACGACCCGCGGACCGGGAAGAAAATGTGCCGAGCCGGACCGAAGGTGTAACCCAGGAAGTCAAACGGCTCTTCTCGGGCATGACAGAGGCGCGTCTTGGTAGGATGGATCGTCAGGCCGAGCTTCTCCAGCCAACGCGAGACCAGCGCCAGACTTTCTTCAGCCAGCATTGGTGAACAATGGAGTGGAGAGCCATGACACGCCGCTCAACGTTCGCTCCAAGTACGCCAATGAAGTTGCGCCTCACCGGCGGTACCAGCCGTCCGGTAGAGGCGTTGGTTGGGCGTCAAATCTATCTTAGATCTACGATGTTATAGGCCCAATTACCAACACCTTATCAATGCGGTAGTAATTGGAAGCGACCACCAATTTCTTAGTTGGCTTTGCACTTCTATGTGCCATTTTAAATACATCGGTTCCCACCTCCTGTATTTCATAACTAGGATAAGGATCAAAAGAAGGTCTCTCCGAAATACTGATTACTCCGTTTTCAAAGGTTACGTCCAGCTTCTTTCCTATGAAACTTGCCAGAACCTCTTTCATCGTTTTCATAGCTTGTTCCTCCATTTAGGAGTGATCTCTCAGCAACGTGGGGAGCGCTTGGCATGTCGAGGTTAGCCGTAGTCTACGGGACGGAGAATAACTATCCCGCCTCTGCATTACTTTGTGGTAGATCCATCATCGATGACTAACTCATGAGAAGGCGTCGAACGTTGACGCGCTTCACCGGCGGATGGCGCAGCCAGCCGTCCGAGTGCAAGCGCCGTTAGGCGACCGCGGCAAACCGTTGTCACGTCTGGTGGGCATCGCTGTTCTTCCGGAACGAGATGAGTTCGATAAGGGCGCCGTTGTCCACGATCATGGCTGCTCGGACACCCTCCGACGGAGACCCAGGAGGAAAGATGACTTCTTGGCCCTCGAGAGCAGCCTCGAGGTCGTCGACTTCGAATGCCACGTGGGGCACGGTCTTGATCAGCTCGGGCAGGGGACTGGACTTCTCGAATCGCATCCACTCCACGCCGTATGGGCTGGTGCTGAAGCCCGACACGTAAAGGCCGTACTCGGCGAGGTGAGTTTCTCCTGGGCGCTGGACGTCAGTTGGAATGCCCATGTGGTGATAGCGCCAGCCTGTC